>NZ_AP025524.1:0-4800000 GCF_022179425.1 Mycobacterium sp. 20KCMC460 | reverse complement strand
GGGATTCTGTCGACCGCGGTTATTCAAGGCTTTGTGATGGGTGCCGCGATCTTGAAGGACACTCGGTCGGCACCGGTGTTTCCCCGCTGGGCCGGCTACTTCAACTTCTGGATCGTGATGATGTTCTTCCCCGCCGCCTTCATCTACTTCTTCAAGAACGGTCCCTTTGCTTGGAACGGACTGCTCGCCTGGTGGCTGATCGTGTTCGTGTTCGCCACCTGGATCCTGGTTGACACAGTGCTGCTGCTGGGAGCCGTCCGGCATCAGCAGACACACCCGGACGCCCCGGCCAAGACGCTGGACGAGCTCGCCGCCGAAGTCGAGCTGCTGCGCCGCGAACAAGCGCTTCACAACGAGTGAATACGTTGGTTCCGAACGTATATGGGGATAAGAGCGATGGCTGGCGTTGGTAGCTGGCAAGAAGAAATGTTTCATGCGGCGAATATCGTGTCTACCCTCGCTGTCCCACGTCCGCGCTCACGCGTTGCCGCCGGTCGGTCCGTAGATCAGCCGCCAGCCGACCTCCGAGATTGACCGCGCGAACTTCCTATCGGCCGAGGCGGGCGCGGTGGCTATGTGCTGGGCGGTGAGGCGCTCAAAGCCGTAGACGACGAAATTCGCGACCATCTGCGCATCGAGGTCATCGGGCACCGAACCCTCGAGCTGGCCGTTGCTGATCCGTTCCCGCATCACGGTGGCGACCTCTTTCATCCGGTCGTCCCAGATCGCCGCCAGTTCGGGATCGTATGCGGCGGCCTCGAAATAAGCCCGCAGCAGCGGTGCGTGTTCGCGCCACACGCGCACGGTGTTCAGGTGCGCGGTGACCATCGATTCCCGTCCGCCGGTGCCCGCGGCCCAGGCGCGGGCGGTGTCGAACAAATCGGCCGTGGCGTCGGCGACGACTCTGCGCAGCAGATCGGTCTTGTCGGTGAAGTTCTTATAGAACGCCGACCTGGCTACGCCGGCCTCCGCACAGATCCGCTGGACACCCAGGCTGGTGACGCTCTCGCCGGCCGAGAGGCAGCGCACCGTCGCATCGATGACGTCCCGGGTAACGCCGTTGCGGCGAGTCCGGCCGCTGGAAACCTTGCGCGTCGGCACCCGCCAAGCTTAGCGGCTTACCAAAGTTAATAGACACTATGTCTCTTTATTGCTAGGTTGTGGCCATGCTCCCCACCGCCGCCGGCAATCCACTCGCCACCACCGAGCAGCGTGAAGGCGAGGCACTGGCCATGCGCGCCTTGGCATCTCCGGTCGTCGAACGGGCGCGTGAACTGGTCGCCATGCGGTGGAAAACCCTCGCCGGACGGGGCGCCCCGCAAGAGGCGCTAGGGACTCGGTTCGACGAACTCGTCGAGGAGTTCGCGTTCAATTACTGCCTCAAGGCCGCTGCGGGCGACGCCAACCACCCGAGGGTCCTGGGCATGCACTACTGTCCGCCGCATCGGTGGTTCGGCGTGGATGTGCCGGGCTCGCGGGGCTCGGGGGGTGACGGCCCGGATCAGCATTACGTGCTCGTTCCGGTCAGCTACGGAGCGCACTATGAAATCGAGGGTCGAAGGTTCGACCCGGTGCCGGCCAACATTCCGTTGACGATCGTGGGTAACCCGTCGCTCACGATGACCCTGGGGAGCCTGGATCTGTTGCAGATCACGGTCTCCGACGACGGTCACTACCGGCTCACGGTCGGACCCGAAGCCGCCGACGGCGATCCGAACCATGTGCAGGTGCCGCCCGGCGCCTTGTATCTGTTCAACCGGGAATGTCGTTCGGACTGGCGGCAAGTGCCCAGCAGTTGGACTGTTCGACGCCTCGATCCGCCGGCCGCCGCACCCTGGACCGAGGACCAGGTGGCCAATCGTGCGGCAGCCACGATGATCGAGGACGTGCCGGCGATGCACTGGTTCATGAGCCTGTTCGCCGCGATGGAACCCAACTCCGTGTCGCCGCTGTTCGGCACCGGATGGGTCGGAGGTCTGGTGTCGCAGATGATCATGTTCGCCCGACTGCAGGTCGACGAGTCGCACGCGTTCGTATTCACCATCGGGGACGGGGACGCGCCATACCGCAACATCGTGTTGCACGACTACTGGTTTCGTACCATCGACTACTGGAAGCGTCAGAGTTGTCTGAACAACGGTCAGTCGACACCGAATCCTGACGGCAGCATCACCTACGTCGTGTCTCACGAAGATCCCGGTGTGGCGAACTGGCTGGACCCCTGCGGCTTCGAGCATCTGCTGGTCGTCAACCGCTGGCAGGGCATGCGCGGTGGTTCCGAGCCCACCGCCGCTGGACACCTGGTACCGATCGCAGATCTGGAATCCGCACTGCCCCTTGACGTTCCGCGCGTCACCAAAGAGCAGCGGGCCCGACAACTCCGGGAACGCCAGGAGACGTTTCAACTGAGATTCGCCACCGAAGGAGCATCATGACCGAACGCACCGCGCTGTGGGAACCGCCGCCACGACCCGAATGGGTCCAGCGGATCAACGAAGAAGGCGCGCACATGAACATCAGCGCGGTGGTGCCCTTGGACCCCGAGTCGCTGATCTCGGCAGCCCAGCGCAGCACCGGGCTGACCGACTTCGGCGATGATAACTGGCGCGAACCATTTGAAATCCTCTGCAAAGCAATGGAAGAGGAGGCTGACCTCAACCTGATGGGCCGGATCCGGACCCGGTCCGAGATTCTGCAACTACTGGAGGGCCGGCTGCAGATCGAGGACTGGTACACCCGCCACCCGGAGATCGACGACGAGGTCGTCAGCGCACCCATCTTCGTGATCGGGCAGGGCCGTTCGGGAACCACGATGCTAGCCAACATCCTGGATGCTCACCCCGACAACTGCGCGCCAAAACACTGGGAGATCATCTTTCCCTGCCCGCCGCCGGAGGCGGCCACCTACGAGACCGATCCCCGGATCGAGCGCGGTCATCAATTGATCGACCAATGGAACCGCGTCACGCCGACGATGGTGTCCCTGCACGAATTCGCCGGCAGACTACCGATGGAGTGTTGCCAGATCCTCGGATTCGGCTTCCGTTCCTCGACGTGGTTCGACAGCCTCGGCCAGGTTCCCAGCTACCAGATGTGGCTGGCCGGACAGGACGTCCGCATCGCGCTGGCGTATCACCGGCGCGTCCTGAAGCTTCTGCAATGGCGGAACCCGCGTGAGCACTGGATTCTCAAGGACCCCATGCATCTCGACCGCATACCCGAGATGCTCGAGGTTTACCCGGACGCGCGGTTCGTCTGGCCTCATCGCGACCCGACCCGAGCGCTGGCGTCGGCCGTCAGCCTGCTGGGTACCGTCCAATGGGGGCGGACCGACCATCCGTTCCAATTCGGCGCGTTCGACTACGTCACCAATCCCGACCTGTCCGCCGCACGGTTCAACGCCGTCATCGACCAGATCGAATCGGGCGCCATTCCCAAAGACAGACTCCATCACGTGTACTACGCAGACCTAGTCGATGATCCGATCGCGGCGATCGCCGCCATGTACGGCGCGTTCGGTCTGGAACTGACCGAGGCGGGCCGTGCGGCGATGCAAGACTACGTCGACGCACACCCCCGGGGCGCGCGTCCGGTGCACAAGCTCAACCTCGGCACCGAGGAGATGAACTCCCGCGACCGTCGCGCGTTCGCCCGCTATCAGGAGTACTTCTCGATTCCGTTCGAGTAGTGGGCGATTCAGGATTGACTGGAACGTGCCGCATGCTCGTCGGCTACCGCGGCGCACGGATGGCCCGCAGCGGCGAATCGAGCGCCGTCATCGCCTCTTGTTGTCGCGCAACGCAGTCTGGGCAGCGAGCTTTCCAGGCAAGGCGCACACGCCGCCGACGGGATGGGTGCCGGCTCCACTGAGGTAGAGACCTTTGACTGGCGTGCGGTAGCCGGCCAGCCCGGCTGCCGGCTTGAGGGGCCCGAATCGGGAGATGAGCGGGTCGACGTGGTAGACGTTGCCCGCCGGTGCGTTGAATCTGGCTTCGATATCCGGCCCGCCGAGTACGGCCCGATCGATTTCGAGCCTGTCCAGTCCCTCGTAATACTGGGCGGAGTCGCGCAACACGGCGTCACCGACCTTGTCACGCACGTCGTCCCACGGCTCTTCGGGTGTCACCGGGATGACGCCCGACCACAGCCACAGGTTGGCTCGGCCTTCGGGGGCTTGGGTGGGATCGACCGCGCTTGGGATGATGGCGCAGCTCACCGGAACCGGGTCGGGCCATTGGCCGCGAACAACGGCATTCCAGGCAGCATCTTGTTCTTTGAGGGTGTGCCAGGCAATGAGGTACTTGCGCAGGTCCAGGCCGTCGCCACGCCAGTCCTCGTGTTTCTTCATCGTCACGTGGCCCTCGAGGGCGACGTTGATCTTGAGGGACGTGGCGTGGGTCTTGCGGATCGGAATGTCCTTGGCGCGCACCGACAGTTTGGTGTCCAGCGTGCCGGCCGGTAGCAGCTCGTTGAGAGTGACGACGGGGTTACAGGTGGTCAGCACGCCATTGCGGGCCCGGACCAGCTGACCGGATTCCAGTAGCACCCCGGTCACCCGGTCGTTGGACACGGTGAGCTGTTGAACCCGGCTGTCGGTGTGCACCGTGCCGCCGTGTGCGGTGAGGCAGCGGTGCAGTGCGGCGGGCAGCGCGCCGGTGCCCCCGACCGGCATCGCGTTCGAAACCTTCTGTACGACACCGAGATAGATCATCGCCCACGCGGTCACGTCTAATTGCATTTGCGAAAACGCGGCCATCGCCGCCAGTGCGCCCTTGGGTAACTCGGATTCGAAGGTCTCTTCGAGGAATTCGGTGTGCGACGCGTAGACCATGTTCCGCAGCTTCCACACGTCCTTGATGTGGCGGGTGGCGCCGAACAGCGAGCTGCCCATCTCCCGGTTGAACGGCCGCAGTGGGTGCGACTTCATGTAGGCCACCACCACATCCATGATCGGATCCAGCGAGTTGGCCAGGTCCAGCCAGGCCCGAGCATCTTTGGGGGAAAACCGCCGCAGCTCGTCTGCCGTGCGACTGGCGTCCTTCCAGATCGCCAGCGAGCTTCCGTCCGGAGCCAATTGGATATGCGCGGGGTCCACCGATATCTGCTTGAGACCATACTTGTGCAGCTCGAGGTCCTCGGCGACTCCGGAGAGCCGGAAGATTCCGGTCAGCTGGATCGCGCCTTCGTTGAAGAAGTGGCCGGGCGCCTTGGCCAAGGTGGCGTTGGTGGAGGTCATGCCGCCCACCGTGGGCGACGCCTCCAGGACGGCTACGCGGTGTCCAGCGCGGGCCAGGTAGCAGGCGGCGGTCAATCCGTTGTGTCCGGCTCCGATGACCACGTAGTCGGCTTCAGCGGGGAGAGCATTTTCCGTCATACCTGCGATCTTCATCGAACTCGATTGTAAAATCAAGATTGAGATGTGGATCGGATGCGATACTGCTGTCGTGACTGTGTCTCCTGCCCCGATGGGACGCCGCGATCGGCGCAAGGCCGAAGCCCGGCAACGACTGCTGGCCGCAGCCCACCAGCTGATCGCCGAGAACGGTGTGTCGGAACTTCGAATCAGCGATGTCACCGATCACGCGGACCTCGGCTTCGGCACCTTCTACACGTACTTCCAGTCCAAAGACGCGCTCATTGAGGCGGTGGTAGCCGACGTGCTTGCCGGCCTTGCGGCACGGATCGGTGCGGATGCTCTGGAGTTCACCGATCCTGCTGAGGCGGCGTCGGCGTCGTATCGGCGTTTCCTGCGCTTCAGCCGGGACGAACCCGAATTGGCTCGGGTTCTCGTCGAACTCGACCGCGTGAACGCGATTTTCGAGGACGCGGTGACGCCATGGGCAATGGAGACCCTGACCCGTGGCCGCAAAGCCGACCGGTTCGAGATCGACGACCTGAATCTGGCCCTCATCTCGATCGTGGGTGCCGCGTTGGCGGCTATCCGGGCGATCCTGGCCGGGCGGCTTCCGGCGGGGCCGAAGACGGAGTCGCGCGGGGCGGAGATGATGTTGCGCGGCTTCGGGGTGGACCCGGCGTCCGCGCGGGAGATTGCCCGGCGAAAGCTGCCGTAGTCACAAGCCCTGCACGAGTGGGGCTGGGGGTTGACTTCGTACCATTCATAAGATAACAATTGATCTCTAATAAGAGATCGAACGATATCTAGTAGTCACCGTCCTGACGATCGACTTCGTCGCATCGGATCATCGATTGAACTGAGCCGCAGGGAGATACGTCGCAATGAGCAGAGGCCGCCTACAGGACAAGGTCGCGATCGTCACGGGCTCGACCAAGGGGATCGGGGAGGCCCTGGTCAGAGGATTCGCCCAAGAGGGAGCCAAAGTCGTGGTGTGCGGCCGCAGCGCCCAGCGTGGCGCCGAACTGGCCGACCAGATCAATGCCGATGGCGGCACAGCCCATTTCATCCGGTTCGACCTGAGCGACGAAGCGAGCGTGGCCAATCTGATGCGCGAGACCGCGGCGCATTACGGCAGGCTTGACATCATCGTCAACAACGCCCACCCGACCGAACACACCGCCGGGGGCGCAGCGGGCCTCGAGGACAAGATCGACAACCCCATCGGAGAGCTCACGACCGAAGCATGGCGAAAGATCACGCTGCCCACCTTCGACGGGCTCTTCTGGGCGCTGCGCGAGGCGATCAAACAGTTCACCAAACAGGGTGGTACTGGGACCATCATCAATATTTCCAGCATGGTGTCCAACCAGGGCCTGGCCGGCGTGGACGTACACACCGCCACCAAGGGCGCAATGAACGCGCTGACCCGCTCCATTGCGGTCGAATACGCCCCACAGATCCGGTGCAACACCATCGTCGCGGGTCTGGTCGCGACAGGTGCGATCGAGGGAATGGTGCACGACCCAGTCATCGGACCCGCGCTCGCCGGGTGCGTACTGACCACTCGCATCGCAGAACCCCGTGACTTCGTGGGTGCGGCGGTATTCCTTGCCTCCGAAAACGAATCGTTCTTCGTCACCGGCCAGTGCATCAATGTCGACGGCGGCATGGGCGTGATGATGCCCATCCCCAAGCTCGAAGCGGCCGCGGCCGGCTGATGATGCAATACTCGGTCGATCAGGTCTTCGGGACCCTCGACAACCTGGACCCACGTGCCTTCATCGGGCTGGCGCTGGCCAGTACCGGCTACTACGTGCAGTACGTGTCGAGCGTGCGTAAAGGCTTTCGGGACCGAATACACGGGACACCCGTTGCCTGCAACATGTGGAATTTCGCCGACGACTTCATCTACTTGTGCTTGTTCGCCCGCTGGTTCGGTCGTAACCCGTACAGCCACTGGTTCACCATCGCGCTGTGGTTCGGCATGGCGATCTGGGTCAGTCTCGAGCTGATGACGCACTATCAGACAATCAAATACTCTCTGGCGGAATTGATTCCAACGCTGGGACGAGGTCCGGCTGTTGCGCTCTATCTCGGCGCCCAGCTCGCCATGTTCGTCCTGATGATCTTCTTCATCAACCTTGTCGACGATCCCATCCTGTTGTTGGCTATCGTTTCGACCCAATTCACCTCTGTCGCATTCGCGATTCCGATGCTGCTCGGCCGTGGACATCGTCGCGGGATTTCGACGGCTGCGGCTCGGGCGATGCTGGTGGCACCCGCGGCGTTTCTGACGTTGTTCCTGCCGGCGGTGGCCCCGCAGTTCGACACCGCGATCACCTATCTCGCCGCGGCGGCGTGTTTTGTCACCGCGCTTGCCTACAACCTGCTACTGCGCCGGTACCCCGTGGAGTCCCGGGCGACCGCGCCTTTGACCGCCGACCCGGTTGTGGTTGCGCGACCGGCCGCCCGAAAGGAGATATGAGATGGCCGAATTGGCGATCAGCCGTCGGATTCAGCAGGCCTGTATCTGGGCGGGTCCCGCGATGGGCGTCTTGTTCGTCGTGGGCTTCACGGTCGCGGGGTTCTTCCCGCCGCCGTCGCCGAACAAGAGCTCTGCCGAGGTGGCGGCGATGATCGACGCGCATCGCACCGCGATCCGGATCGGTATCGTCATCTGCCTGGCGTCATGCCCGTTACTGATGCCGTTCCTGGCCTCGTTCACCATTCAGATGAAGCGCATTGAGGGTGTCCGTCCGATCATGGCCTACACCCAGCTTGCGCTGGGAGCGCTGGCCACCATCGAATTCGTCATCCCGTACGTGTTCATGCTGGCGTCCACCTACCGGGCCGATCAGAACCCGGACGTGACGCGGGCGCTGTACGACCTCGGGTGGTTCTTCTTCCTCGGCGTCATCTCGACATTCGTCTTACAGCTCGTGTTGTTCGGTGTGGCGGTGCTGATCGACCGCCGCACCGCGCCGATCTTTCCCCGCTGGCTGGGCTATGTGAACATCTGGCTCGCAATAACATTCACGCCGGCCAGCTTCCTGGTGTTCTTCAAGACCGGGCCGCTGGCATGGAACGGCGTGCTGGTGTGGTGGGTGCCCGTCGCCGCATTCCTGCTGTGGTTCCTGCCGAACTTCGTCTGCCTGCTGCGCGCCGTGCGTGCCGACACCGAGCCGGCCCAGGGCGATGGACGGCTCGAACAGGAGATTGCCGACCTGCGCGCCCGCCTGGACGCGCTGTCGCCGGCTCGCTGAGCGCTCGATCCTGCCGTGAAAAGGAGTTCGCCCGTTGGTACTCGAAGATCTGTTGCGCAACTACGATTTCAGCAATCCCGATATCGTGCGTGTGCTGATCGTGTCGGCGGTCGCGTTCGGATTCGGCTACGGGGTGTACGTCTACTGCATCCTGCTATTGGTGCGGGAGCGCAAGAGCCCGTACCCGGTCTGGATGCATACGTTCTACCTCGCCTGCGATGCCACCGGGACGGTGTTCTGGTTCCTGCTCGCCAAAGAACATCATTGGTTCTGGTTCTTCAGTGCCAGCTCCGCAGCCATGTTGATCTGGGTGTTCTGTGAGCTGTGGTCGTTATACATGGCGGTTTGCTATGAGCGCCAAGAAATCTGGGGTCGGTACTACGACCAGCCGGTCACACCGCGGCAGGCGGTGAATCGGATTGCGGCGCAGACCCTGTGGTTCCTCTGCGTGGTCAACCTGACCAACTACTTCTTCGGCGGCCTACACGACGCCGCGATGTTCAAATGGTATGTCTGGACGAACCTCATCGTCGCCGTAGGTCCCGGATACCTGTGGGCCGTCCGTAGGACGCGGGAGGGCACGTCTATGGGCCTCGCGATCATGGTGCTGCTGTCGATCATCGCGACCTATCTGCCGCGCGGATATGGCATGTGGACCACCGCCTCGTCTTACTTCGACACCCCGTGGTTCACGCTCAGCGGGCTCGTCGCGACCGCCTACGCGATCTACAACCTCAACCTCGTCCGTAAGTTCGCCCCCAAACCTGCGCTGATCGACGGGCGCAAAACCGTGTGGTGAGGCGCGGCCGCGATCAGGTCGGGGAGTAGCGGTGGCCGGCCGCTACTGTGTCAGTCATCAGCGCGGTCCAGCGCGGAAGAAGGGTACAGATGGCGTCGGCCGGAGTGAAGCGGAACGGGGGTGCCGCGCGCCCCACCCCGACACGTCGTAGCACCGCGGAAGTCCGCACGCTGATACTGGCCTCCGCGCGCAAGCTCTTCTCTATCCACGGTTACCGGGGCACCAGCACCCGCGACGTCGCAAGCGCTGCCGGAGTGACCGCCGCGGCGATCTATCGGCATTTCGGCAATAAGGAGGGCCTTTTCGAGGCGGCGGTGGAAGAACCCCTGCACGCCACCGTCGACGGGTTTCTCAACGACTGGGAGTTCATCGGCTCCGACCAGCGCAACAACGAGGCCGCCGCGCGCCTGTTCATGAAAAGTGTCGTAGCCCTGTTGCGGGACAACCGCGAACTGTTCGCCGCGTATCTGCAGGGACGCGCGGGGCGTGCGGTGGAGGAGTCCGCGCTCAGCCGCGAGCTGGGCAATGTGGTCGACCGGGTACGCACCGCTATCGAGGGACAAGGCTTGGTCGGTGTCGACGTGCCCGTCACGGTCCGTTGCGTCACCGGCATGTTGATGTCGACGGTGCTGTACGACGATTTTCTGTTCCCCCCCGACGACAAGCCGGCAGACGACCGGTTACTCGACGAGGCGGTCGCGCTCACCTTGCGTGGCATCGAATCTCGCGACGCCGCAAGGCAACCGCCAGCGAAAGGTGCGCACGTCCGAAGCGCCGCTCCGAAAGCCAAGGCCGGCCGAAGTTAGGCCGGCTGCACTCGCACCGTGCCCGCGCCGCCGTCGACGGTCACTCGGTCTCCGGTGCGCAACGTGCGGCTGCCGTCCACAGTGTTGATGACACAGGGGATTCCGAGTTCGCGGGCGACAATGGCGCCGTGGGACAGCGACCCGCCGATGTCAATGACGACCGCCGCGGCAACCGATAGCAGCGGAGCCCAGGACGGGTCGGTGATGCGGCACACCAGGATGTCGCCGGGTTCGAAATCGTCAGCCTGGTCGCTGTCGGCGTCATGAATGACCCGGGCCGTTCCTTCGACTACGCCGGGACTCACGCCCATGCCTGAGACGACGTCGACGCGCTCGGCTGGCTGCTCGCCGCCGTCCAACGGCACCGGTGTCGGGTTGCCCTGCCACGTCGGCGGCAGGTCCAAGGCTCGGTAGCGGGCGTAGAGGGCGCGACGCTCGGCGATCAGGTCACCGCGATCAGCGTGGGGGTCGCCGAGGAGTTCGTCGAGGGTCAAGAAGAACACGTCCTCCTCATCGTCCAGAACGTCCTCGGCGGCCAACGCGGCCCCGATCGCTCGCGCGCCGGCGCGCATCCCGTCCATGGCCAGCAGAAAGCCGGCCTTGCCGACTTCACGGCCGAGCACAAATCGTCGCGTCAATGCCAGGGTTGGTCCAACCAAAGGCCGTCGTGATCGTGGAAGTTGTTCCCGCAGTTGACGTTCGGCAGATTGCCGGGCCAATCGGGTGGACGCGGCATTGGCCAGCGGATCGGCACCGGACTTGCGGTACGACTTGGCCAAGGCCCGAATCGGGGTCAGGTCCTCGCGCCAGGAACGGCTTGACACGTCGCCCTCGCCCCGGCCGTGGTACCCGTGCCGGTGGACGAACTCCGACTCGGTAAGTCGCCCTGCGGCCAGCTCCCGCACATCGGCGACCACGGCGGACTCCTCCATGCCGCCGTATCCACTGACCAAAGTCCTTTCCGCGCCGTCCATTCCGGCTGCGTCGCACAACTTGGTGAGTTGGTCGTAGAAGGCCTGGGCCAGCAGGGTGACAATGCAGTGGGCACGCATCACCGGGACGTAGCGGCGGCGGCCCTCGGAGAGCACCGCAACGCCTGCCTCCACTCCGACCGGTGCACGGTCACAGACCTGACTCGTCCACCACGCATAGTTGTCGGCCCGGTACGCAGCCACCTGCCGGGGAGTCTGAATCACATTCCGGGGCATCTTCGCGGCCACGATCGGATACCGGTGACGTACCGGCCGATTGTGCTCGTGCGACATCTTGGCCCCGAAAAACTGGGCCTCCACCGCATCGCCCGACGTGCCCGGCATCCGATCGCCGAAGGCGCGAAAAGTATTGACATTGGCCGCATATCGGCCGTAGAAGATGCAACCGAACCGTCTGTTGACATCGGAGACATCGGGCGGGCGCGGCCATGCGCCGAGGGCGACGACGACCTCGGAGAGGACCTGTTCGGTCAGGCCGCCCCAGATGCTCCAGCCCAGCGGTGTGTGCACGCCGGGAGCCGCCTCGGCGACGTTGCCTGTCGAAAAGAACGTGTTCGGCGAGCTGACCATGTGGAGCAGGTTCGGCTGCTCGACCATCGGCACGGTTGGGTTACTCATCGGGGACAATGTACGACATTGGAACGAGGTACGTAAGCCGTTCCATGTGTTATGTTCCAGCAATGAACGCCGGTTTCGATGCGGTTCTGATCGACCGGGACACGCCCGCGACGTCCGGTGCCAGCGCGCGGCCGTCCGGGAAGGTGTGGTTGTGGGCCGCTGCGGGCTTGGCGCTGGTTGGCCTGGCGGTGACCTGTTGGACCCGGTGGTTGCTGTCCGGGAGTGCCAAACCCGTCGACCCCGGCCCGGATCCGTACCGCTACGGCTGGGTCATCCGGCTGACGGAGACGCTCAGCCTCTCGGTGTTCGCATTCCTGTTCTGGTACACGCTGTTGCGCCCGGCGTACCGGCAGCGCACCGTCACCCTGGACGGGAAGCTGTTCTTGGGCGGCTTGTTCGCGTCCGTGCTCGACGTGTTGTGCCAGATGTTCAACCCCACCTGGGCCTTGAACGCCCACTCGCTGAATCTGGGCACGTGGGCCGGGCAGTTCCCGGGCTTCGCTGCACCGCAGGCCGATCGGTGGGCGTGGAGCCTGGGCTGGTGCATGCCGGCCTATATCTGGCTGGGAGTGGGAGCCGCGATCGTGGGCTGTGCCTATCTGGATGCTTTGCGCCGACAGTTCCCGCGAGCGAGCACGGTCGCGCTCTACGCGGTCGTCTTAGGGACGTTCATGGTGGCCTTCGGATGCCTGGCCACCGTATGGAACCGGACCGGTGTCTACAGCTACGTGTCCTCGCCGGACGCGCTGACGCTGTGGGCCGGCACGACGCACCGGTTACCGCTGACCGAGTTGTTGTTCATCTCCTCGTATTGCCTGATGTTCACCTGGCTGCGCGACGGACGCGATGCGAACGGGCGGTGCGCGGTGGACCGTGACGTCGACGCGTTGACCGTAAACTCCGCCGTCAAGACGCTGTTGTCCACCCTGGCGGTCTGCGGATGGGCAGGCTTCACCACCGTGGTGGCTTACCAGATCCCCAACGACTGGGTAGCGATGACCGGCGGTGTGAACAGCATCCCGGTGCTGCCGTCCTATCAGCAGGGCAGCCTCTACTGTGGCCAACCTGGAAAGCCGTTGTGCCCCAATCAATATCTCAATCGCCTCAAGCAATCGCAGAGCGACGCGAGTGGAGGCGGTTAGATGGTCGCGATGGTCACCGAGAACCAGACACTTGGGCCGCCGGAGCGGGTAATCGCCGCTGCGCGCCGCTGCTTCGCCCGTTACGGCGTCGACCGGACCACGATGCAGGACATCGCGAAGGAATCAGGTATCGGGCGCACCGGTGTCTACCGGCTGGGCCTGACCCGGCGCGAGATCACCGAAGCCGCGATCGTGACCAGACTGCGCGAACTGGGGGAGGGCATCCGCCCGATCGCCGACCGCAATGCCCCGTTTGACGAACTGCTACTGCAGACCTCGATCGCCACGGTGGACGCGGCCCGCTCCGACCCGGAACTGGGCCACCTGCTGGACACGACAACCACCGTGTCCTTGCACCGGTTGATCACCGGTCACGAATCCGCCATGCAGGGAATCGTTTTGGACGTGTTGGGGCCAATGCTGCGGCGTGCCCGCGAACGCGGCGAGATCCGGCCCGAAGTCAGCGACGACCGCGCCGTCGAGTGGCTGCGTGGTGTCTACCTGATGTTGATGTTGCGTGAAGACCTCGACGCCGACGCCGAAAAAGCGCTCGTCACAGACTTCGTGTTGCCCTCCCTGGTCGCACACCCTGATACCCCGAGAAAGAGAGCTAAGAGATGACACCCCACACTCAGGACGGACTGGCCGATCGCGGACCCGTCTTCATCGTCGGTGCCGGGCCGTCCGGCCTCACCGCGGCGTATCGGCTTCGGCAGCAGGGCATCCCGGCTGTCGTTCTGGAGAAGCGCGACCGTACGGGTGGGATGATCCACACCCACCGCGAACAGGGTTACCTGATGGAGGAGGGGGCCACGATATTGCCGAGTGCCTACGAGCCGGTAGTCAAACTCGCCCACGAGATCGGTAGCGGTCAAGATCTGATCCCGGCCGGGTCCATCATCGGCTTTGCCCGCGACGACACCATCTACAACCTGCGCTCGGACCACCTGTTCCTCGACGTCCTCAAGACACCGCTCGTGTCGCTGAAGTCCAAGGCGCTGATGGCCCGATTCGGTGTCGATGCGACCCGCGCAAGCAAGCTGCTCAACTACGAAGACCTCTCTCGCGCTTCGGCATTCGACACCATGACACCACGTGAATACTGCTCGCTGCACCTCGGCCTGTCCGGGGAGGTCTACGACTACGTCATCAACTCGACGGTTCGTGGGGTGCTGGGCGTGCGTGGTGACGCCATTTCGAACCTCGAGCTGTTCTTCATGCTGTACAACATCCTGGGCAGCAAGCTCTACGCGTTCCGTGAGGGGTACTCGACGTACGTCGACCGGCTCTCCGAAGGCATGGACATCCGGCTGAAGGCCACCGTCCATGAGATCCGGGAAGAGGCCGACGGCGTGACCGTCACGTGGACGGACGGCGAGGGCAAGACCCATACCGAGTCCGGTTCGGGCGCCGTGGTCACCGCCCGCGGCGATACCATTCCCGATCTCGTGCCGGGCCATTTCGACGCGGCGTCGCAGGCGTTCCTGCGTGGCCTGCGTTACACCAAATGCGTGGTGATGAACACCGGGGTCACCCGTAAACCCAAAGGCATTGTGGCATCGGTCATCAACATCCCCGAGCCGGTCGATCCCGATCTGATGGGCTTCACCTGCGAGCACAACAAGGCGCCCGGTCGTGCGCCGGAAGGCCATGGCCTGCTTGACATTCTGACCATGACCGAATTCGCCGAACAGATCATCGACGAGGATGACGACACCATCCGCACCGAGATCCTGCGCCGGATGGAAAAGTTGATCCCCGGGGTCAGTGACACCGTCGACTACACACGAATTGCGCGGTGGAACGAAGTGATCGTGTACAGCAGGCCGGGCCTCTACAAGCAACTCGGGCAGTTCCAGGCGCGGCAGGCCGCAGTCACCTCCCGTATTCAGCTCGCCGGGGTATTTCGTTCCTCGTCGAACATGTGCACCGCAACCGTCTCCGGTGAGCGTGCGGCGGCAGAGCTGGTCGCCCAGTTGCGGACGCCGCGCAGACGCTTCGTCGCGGTGTAGCCGTGTCGCCTGGCTCCGGCGCTTGATCTTACGTCTGCGCACCTTGAAAGCTGTTGTGCTGCTCAACAATCAGTCCTGAAACTCGATCGCAGATCGTTTGTCGTCGAAGCATGCACTGGCGGCGGATTTGGGGGATCAGTGGCGACCACGGTGGAGCAGAGGACACTTGTTGCGGCCGGGCCAGAGAATGAAGATATGTTCATTATTGAAAAGTCATTCATAGCTCGATAGGCTCTTCGAGTGGCGCGCAGGGTGCGCGTTCCCGTTCGCGGCGAAGGGAAGAGATGACGGCGTTCAACACTGTGCTCGCAGCCCCACCGATCCCGGCGCACCCGACGACGCCGATTCCCTTTGTGCCTGAGGTGTTGTTCACGATCTTCCTCGGGATTCCGGTGCTTTTCGGTGTCTTCTTCGCAGTCAAACATCTCGTGACGGGCCGTGGCCCGCTGCTGGCCTATTGCCTGATCGGCGGAGGGATCGCCTGCCTGTTCGAGCCGATCGTCGACACGTTGGGTTTGTGCTACATACGTCAGCAGGCCGTGACGAAGACGTTCTCGTCGATGGGCAGAGACTTTCCCTTGTTCATCAACTTTGTTTACATCTGGTACGTCGGGGGACTGGCGTACCTGGCTTTTCGCATCTACCAGACTGGCGTAACCCGCAAAGCAGTTTTTCAGCTGTACTTGATCGACGTCTTCATCAACATCTGGCTGGAAAGCCCCGGTGTGTTGATGGGTGCCTACGAGTACTACGGTCCGCAACCGCTCAACTTCTGGGGGCTGCCGTTGTGGTGGGTCTGCGTCAATCCGTTGATGCCCATGACGGCCGGCGCGTTGATCTACCGGATGAGCCCCTATCTTCAGCGGTGGCGGTTGGCCCTTGTCATCGCGTTTATTCCGATGTCCGACGGGATAGCGAACGGTGCCGCCGCCTGGCCGATGTGGACGGCCCTGAACCTCAACGCGCACTTGGTGTTCACGCATCTGGCGTGGTTGGTCACGCTGGGTTTGGCGTTGACCTCGGTGTGGATTCTGTCGTTCGTGGTCGCCCGGCCCGAGGACGAGGTGTTCATCAAATCCAAGGTCGGCATCATCAAGGCAGCGATCTTCGGTGCCCAAGAACGCGACAAGGTTCCGGTCACCGCCGTGCCGGTTCCCTGAGTCCTCGACACGGTTCGATTAGGCGGCGCCATAAGGCGTTGCCGCAGTTCGCCATCGACCAACGCTGATCCGGGCACCGGGTCGAATTGGCGGCTATGCGAGCCTGCGGATGATTCCCTGCTCGACCAGGCCCCGTCCGGTGCCACCGTTTCCGGTGGTGAGTTCGAGGAACTCGTCGTAGGCGCTCATGGTCGGACCTACCCGCTCCCAACCCATCGGCACCCAGAATCCACCGGTACGGCGCGTCGCCCGAAGTGTCACATGCTCGCCGCCTTCGATCGTGATCTCGGCGGCGGCGAACAGCCCTGAGGCGTCGCGGGCGATCTGGGACAGATCGGTCACCGTACGGGCGTGTTCGCCGAGCAGGAACCCTTCGGCCCGGGCCGAGCCGTCGGCGTGGGCGAACTTCATCACCGTCAGCATCTCGCCGTCCAAGTCCGCGATCAGGCCGATATACTCTGGGAACATTGCTGATTCGTCGCGGTAGCCCCATGTTCGGTCGCGCAATCCGACGCCCGCGACAACCGATTCGGTTCCGCAGACCGTCACACTTCCGGTGACAATCGCCGCCTGCTGGAAATGCTGTAGTGGTTCTCCGGGCACCAGCTCGGGAATGATCTTGCCGGCCGTGTAGTCCGCAGGAACACCGCGCGGGACGAGTCGCAGGTCTGCCTCGAGGTCTTTGGACCGCACGGTGACCTTACCGTCGAGGTCGAAGGCGATCGACGGTGTCTCGTAAGACCCAGCTGGGGGATCCTCGGCCACCTCGGCGCTGACGCCGCCGATGGCGATGCTCGCGCGTACCCGCCGGCCCTCGGCATTCGGCGAAGTCGAGGCATGGACCACACCGTTGATACCGTTGACCGGATCCCAGAACGCAAGGTACGCGTTGTCTTTCCACGGCGGCTTGCCCGCGCCGGGGTGGTCGGTCCGGATGGGGTGGGCCAGCTGCCCCCACTCGGTGGTGAGAGTCTCGGTCATCGCGACGTCCTTTCTGCGCAACTTGTTCGGCATGGGCGCTCCGAAGTCTCAGCTGTGCCGAAGCCACCTCCGGCGATGCTAAGCGCTGAAATCGGTTCGTAGGGGGGCTCTTTCCGATGCGTCGCGGCGTTATCGAGCGCTCGGCCTGCGGCCTCGGACTGCGGCCTCGGACTGCGGCGCGCGCATAGCAGTTACTCTAGGCACTACAGGACATAATGTCTACTAACTTGCGCCTCGGATATTCGCACTCCTCGGTGTGAACGAAAGTTCTCTCATCAGATCTATGCCTCCTGATGAATGATTAGTGGTGAGCAAGATCCGTCGGTGCAGGCCTGACCGAAAGGAGTGAGGAAACGTTAACCAACGGGTGCGTTGCGGATGTTGCGCGACCGCTCGTCCAGGGCTCGATGGTGGCGCCGTCTGTTGGATCCGGCGTTACTCTACTGCTCGGCCGGAGCTCAGGTCCCAGCTCGGCGAAGTGTGGTCGGGACGACCGGCGGCGAAGGCGATGTCGACGAGATCGCGGGCACGTCTGCGCATCGCCCGATCACCGATCAGGCCGGCGGCCCACTGATGAACGATTCCGACCAGGCCGCTGAAGATCATCGCGCCGAGGCGGCGCACGTCGACGCCGGGCGCGAGGTGGCCCTCATCGGCCGCCTGTCGCAGGCACGCGACGAGTGCACCGCTGGGTTCGCGCTCCAGGACGCGACCGCTGTCGCGCCACCCTGAAACCAGCGCACGCCAGACGGGAGCTTCGGCGCTGATGATGCGCATCACCTCGTCGACGATCTTGCGGGCGCGCTGGTGTGGATCCGCTACCTCAGACGCGACATCCTGCCATTCGGCCAGTGACTCGTTGGCCAATGCGGCCCACAGGTCGTCCCGGGTTCCGATCAGGTTGAAGATGGTCATCGGGGCCACGCCGGCACGCGCCGCGACTTCGGGAATGGTGGGGCTGTCGTCGGGCCGTTCGTGAATCAGATCTCGGGCCGCACTGAGAATACGTTGAGCGCGTAGCCGTTTCCCTCGTTCGCGACCGTTCTCGCCAGCGGCGAGGTCCGCTTGGCTCATGACAGTCCGACCCGGGTTCTAGAGGCGGTCAAGGTAGGCTTTCGCGGCGGCGCCGATTTCCGGCGAGCTGAAAAGGTTCGTCTGATTATGCCATTCACGCTCGAGCTGCGTCTGAAGGGTGGATTCCGTCGATTGCCGCAGCAGTCGCTTGACCATCCGGACCGAGACCTTCGGCAGCTGGGCGAAGTGCGCCGCACGGGCCAGCGCGGCGTCGAGCAACTCGTGCGGCTCGACGACTGCCTCGACAAGTCCGATTTCGAGCGCTTCGTCGGCATCAATCGGACGAACCCGGGTGAGCAGGTCAAAAGCCTTGGGCCAGCCCACGATCCGGGGCAGCAGCCAGCTCACTCCCAGCTCCGGAGAAACGCCGAGCGCCACGAAGACCGGAGCAAACTTGGCAGTTCTCGATGCAATTCGGATGTCGTGCAACAGCGCAAGTGCCAGGCCGCCGCCTGCTGTGCCGCCGTTGATCGCCGCGATGGTCGGGGTCGAGACATCGAGAATGCGGGTGACCCAGCGTCCGAATCCGAGAGTGTCGGAGCGCCGTTGCACTGCCGAGAGTGCCGGCATCCCCCAATCTCCACCGAGGTCGCCCTGGTATCCGAGCTCCTGGAAATCGATTCCGCCCTCGGAAGTGACGCGCCCGAGCACGTCGCGGTCCGCGCCGACGCAATAGGTGGATCCCTCGCCGATGGTGACGATCGCTCGCACGCTGTCGTCGCCATCGGCGGTCTCGAATGCGTCGAGCAGATCCCGCATCAGGGTTCCCTGAACGGAATTGCCGTGCTGGGGACGATTCAGCCGGGCCACGATCGTGGTGTTATGGCGCTCCACCAGTACATCTCGGCGGTCGTCCGCGCTGCCTTGTTGCTTCTCCGTCGCCATGCTTATATGGTAACCCAAATTATATGAGCATATAAATTTGTCGCTTCATGCGAGTCGCGATCATCGAGGAGGAAGCCGGACGTGGAGCAGCACACGGCCGTGCGAGCCGTACCTGGAACCGGGCAGATGCTTTCGCTCGGCGAGCTACTGCGGGTCAGGGCGGCGGAACTTCCCGATCGGGCGTACCTGACCGTGAGCGGACGCGGGTTCACGTTCGCCGAACTCGATGCCCGCTCGGACGCGGTTGCCTCGGCTCTGCATGCCAATGGTGTGCGTGCCGGTGACCGGGTGGCACTGTTGACGCCGAACAGGCCGGAGGTCGCGGAACTGTTCTTCGGATTGGCCAAGCTCGGCGCGATCCAGGTGCCACTTAACGCGGCGTTGAAGGGTGATTTCCTGCGCTATCAGCTCAGCCAGTCGGGGGCTTCGATCGTTGTGGTGGACGCTGAATGCGCCTGCGCCCTCGCTCCGGTTCTGCCCGGGCTGACCGACCTTCGGCTGTGCGTTCTGCTCGACGGCGGGCGGGGCGGAGGCGAACTGGTCGGCATCGAGTGGACCAGCTATTCGGAGTTCGTCACGACGAGCGCGAAAACTCCTCGGGTAACGGTGAATCCGAGCGACACCATGACGATCATGTACACCTCGGGGACCACCGGATTCCCGAAGGGCTGCCTGCTCAGCCACGGCTACTACCAACGCGCCGCGCTGGCCGTCGGACGCGGTGTGGAGGTGACCGAACACGACGTGCTGTTCACGACACTGCCGATGTTTCATGCCGCAGCAATGTTCAGCAGCCTCATCGGGGGATTGGTCTACGCGATCCCGGCAGTGATCGAACCTGCGTTCAGTGCCCGGAACTTCATGACCCGCGCGGCCGAGGTGAACGCGACGGTTGCCTTCGCCGTCGGGGCCATGGGTAACGCGCTGTTGGCAACACCGCCGAGCCCAGCGGACCGGGCGCACCGACTGAGGACCATGGTCGTCGCGCCATTGGCGCCGCAGTCGCAGCAGGCATTTCGGGACCGGTTCGGAATCATTCCGCATGGGCAGATGTACGGACAGACCGAATGCATGCCGATCACCTGCACGCGTCTGTCCGACGCACGTGACATGGCCGGTTGCGGCGCTCCCGTGGACGACCTGGAACTTGCATTGCTTGACGACGATGACCGTCCGGTGCCGCGAGGGCAGGTCGGGGAGATCGCGATCCGGCCTAGGGACCGCTTCGTCATGTTCGACGGCTACTGGGATCAACCGGATGCCACGCTGCGGGCTTTCCGCAACCTGTGGTACCACACGGGCGACTCCGGCCGCTTCCTGCCCAGCGGGCAACTCGAGTTCATCGACCGCAGGAAGGACGCGCTGCGCCGCCGCGGAGAGAACATCTCGAGCATGCAGGTGGAAGCAGCCATCCGGGCGCATCCCAAGGTGGTTGACGTCGCCGTGCACGGTGTGGCATCCGCGTTGAGCGAAGACGACGTCAAGGCGTGCATCGTGCTGGCCGAAGGGGCCGCGATCACGCCCGAGGAACTCTTCGCGTTCTTCTGCGAGCAGGTGCCGTCCTACGCAATACCACGCTACGTCGAGTTTCTCGACGATCTTCCGCGAACCGCCGTCGGGCGGGTCATGAAATACCGGCTGCGGGAACGACCAGTCGACGAGAACGTGTGGGACTTCGAAGGGGCTCAACGAATTCCAGCCGGTGAGACACAACAATCGATGAGACAAGAAGCGAGGAAGACATGACGGGAATCACCCAAGACGCTCTCGGCGCCGAACCGGTTATGCGGTTGGTGCCGTCGGACGAAGAAAAGATGCTCCGGGACAGCGTCGCGCAGATCGCGCAGAGCTTCGGGCACTCGTACTTCATGCAGCAGGTGCGTAACGGCGGGTCGGCGTCGGAGCTGTGGAATGCCCTGGGGGAGCAGGGATTCCTTGGGGTGTGTCTGCCGGTCGAGTATGGCGGCGGTGGCCAGAGCCTGTGGACGCTGATGATCGTAGCCGAGGAGCTTGCGGCGGCGGGTTGTCCCATGGTGCCGTTGGTGTTCTCCCAGGCGATTTGCGGGCAGTTGATCGCGAAGTACGGGACAACCGGGCAAAAGGATGCCTGGCTGGAGGGAATCGCCAGCGGCGCAATGAAGTTCTCGTTCGCGATCACCGAGCCCGACGCCGGCTCGAACTCCCACAACATCAGCACGGTGGCGGAAAAGGTCGGCGACCAGTGGGTGCTGCGCGGAACCAAGACGTTCATCTCCGGCGTGGAGAGCGCCGACCAGATCGTGGTGGTGGCGCGCACGGGTAAGCGGCCGGACGGGCGGGGATTGTTGTCGTTATTCGTCGTTGATCCCAACGCGGAAGGGTTGGCCCGCCAACATGTTCCGACCGCGGTGGAGGTTCCCGATCAGCAGTGGACCCTGTTCTTCGACGGCGTCTCCGTCGGCGCCGAACGCCTTATCGGAAACGAGCACGAGGGTCTGCGCGCGGTGTTCGACGGGCTCAACCCGGAGCGCATTCTCGGCGCGATCCAAACCATCGGCATCGGCCGCTACGCCCTCGACAAGGCGGTGCGGTACGCCCGGGAACGCAATGTGTGGGGTGTGCCGATCGGCGCGCATCAGGCCGTGGCGCACCCGCTGGCCAAGGCGAAGATCGAACTCGAGGCCGCGCGTCTGTTCGTCCAGAAGGCGTGCATGATGTACGACGTCGGGGATCCCGGTGTCGGTGAAGTGGCCAACATGGCGAAATACGCCGCCGCCGAGGCCGGTGTGAATTGCCTCGACCACGCCATCCAGGTCCACGGCGGCAACGGTGTTGCACTCGAATACGGTTTGACCGACATGTACTGGCTGGCACGCATGATCAAGTTCGCGCCGGTTTCGCATGAAATGGTGCTCAACTATGTCGCCGAGCACACGCTGGGACTGCCTCGATCCTACTGAGTCTTACTGAACGGCAAGGAAATCACCGATGACGACAGCCAAGCCCGACATCCGCGTTCTGGAAGCGGACACCTACGCCAACGGCGACCCGACAACATTCGGGCTGCCGTTGGAGCAGTATAAGTACCTGCGCGACGAGCAACCTTGTTACCTCTACGAATTCAACGATCCGATGCTCATCGAGCGCGCCTGGGTGGTCAGCCGCAATGCCGATATCTGGGCCGTGGACAAGAATTCGGAGCTGTATGCGGCCGATCGTGGTCACGTGCTGATGTGGAAGTTCAGCCCACTCGACCCGAGCGTCGGCGGTAAGCCGGCGATGTTGACGATGGACGGGGCCAAGCACCGCACCCAGCGCGGGGTGATGAGTAAGGCGTTCACTCCGGGCATGGTCAAGAAGCTGGAGGAGAAGTTCCGCGGATACGCGGTCAACATCGTCGACGCCGCTTTGGAGAAGGGCACCTTCAACTTCGTCACCGACATCGGGCACACCATGCCGATGGAGGCCCTGGGTGACGTGCTGGGCGTGCCGTCGGGGGACCGGGCGAAGTTCTTCGCTTGGGTGGACACCTTCGCGGCACCATTCGACACCCGCATCACCCCCTCCTTCGAATTCGTGCTGCAGGCGATCTTCGACTTACTCGGCTACGCGGTCGAATTGGCTGAGATCAAGCGCGCCGAGCCCGGCGATGACGTGATCACTCAGCTGGTGCAGGCGGGAGCCGAGGTGATCTCCCAGGACGAGCTGTTGGGCAATGTCGCCCTGCTGGCCAGCGGGGCCGCCGAGAGCACCCGTACCGCGCTCAGCCACGGTATGCACGAGCTGATGCGCAACCCCGAGCAGATGGCCTGGCTGCGCGCGCACGCCGACGACATCCCGAACACCGCCATCCAGGAGATCGTGCGCATCGCCACCCCGTTCACCCACCTGGTGCGCACCGCCACCGCCGATCACGAGTTGTACGGCCAACAGATCAAAGAAGGTGACATCGTGCTGATGCTGTTCACCTCGGGCAACTTCGACGAACGTGCCATCGACAGTCCCAACGTCTTTGACTTGACTCGCGAGAAGAATCCGCACGTCAGCTTCGGCCGCGGTCCGCATCAGTGCCTCGGCAAGCACGTCGCGGGCCTGGAGATGAAGATCCTGCTCGAAGAACTGCTGCGACGCACCAAGGACATCACCCCCGCCGGCGACATCAGCTATGTGCGAGATGCGTTCTCGCGCGGTGTATATCAGCTGCCGGTCACCATCACACCCGCGTGAGGGCGACCGCTAGGTCGCGCGGCCCGTTAGTATGAGCGGGGCAAACCGAGGGAATGTTCGGCGACGAAGTTGAGAACCATCTCGCGCGACACGGGTGCGATCAGCAAGAGCCTGGCCAGGAACCAATAGTTGGTGAGGTTGTAGTCACGCGCGACACCGTTGCCGCCGTGGGTCTGGATCGCGTGATCCAGACAGAACACACCGGCCTCGGCGGCCGCGAGTTTTGCGATGTTGCTGGCCTCTCCTGCCGGCAACCCCGCGTCGTAGAGCGCCGCCGCGCGTTGCGTCATCAGCGCCGCCGACTCCAACTTGATCTTGCCCTCGGCCAGCGGGTGCGCGATCGCCTGATGCGCGCCTATCGGACCGTCCCACACCGTGCGGGTGCGCGCGTACGCGGCGGCCTTGTCCAGTGCGTAACGGCCGATGCCGACCGAGACGGCCGCGGAGAGAATCCGCTCCGGATTCAGACCGTCGAACGCTGCCTGCAGCCCGCGGCCCTCCTGGCCGATCAGGCGATCGACGGGCACCTCGACATTGTCGAAGAACAGCGTGAATTGCTTCTCCGGTTCCTCGAGGGCGGTTTCGATCGGCTGCATGGTCAATCCTGGGCTGCGCGGATCCACCATGAGCAGGGTGAGCTGCCCCCTGCCCTTCTGATCTGTGCCGGTCTTGGTGACCAGCAGAAGCTCATCGCACTCGTCAACCCCGGAGATGTAGTACTTCTGACCGTTGACGATGTATCTGTCGCCTTCCTTGCGGGCGGTGGTGGAGATGTTGTGCGAGTTCGACCCCGCTCCGGGCTCGGTGAGCCCGAATGAGAATCGCATTTGCGCCGAGGCGATGCCGCGCAGCCAACGGTTTTTCTGCTCCGGTGTGGCGTGCCGGTTGAGGATCGTGCCGATGATGCCGGGGGAGACCAGCAGGCGCAGCAGGGGGCAGCCCGCGGCCGCCGTCTCCTCGAGCACGGCAGTCAGCTGCAACAGGCCCTGGCCCGCACCGCCGTATTCCTCGGGCAGGTGGACGCCGAGAAATCCTTTGTCTCCGAGAGCATTCCAGAGCTCGATCGGTGAACGCCCTTGGTCGTTGACCTTCTTGTAGTAGGCCGGGCCGAAGCCGGACGCGATGGTGAACACGGTCTCCCGCAGCATCCGGTCTTCGTCGGAGGGGACGAGCGGTAGCATCGGTTGTTGGGTGTTTGACGAGACCGCGGACATGTTGGCTTGGTCCTTCCGTAAAGTTGCAAAAGGGTTGTCGCTCTGCAGGGAAGTGCTAGCTGACTTTGATGGGGAGGCTGTGCACGCCGCGCAGGAAATTGTCACGGACATAACCGATCTCGCCGGCCATCTCGATCACCGCGGTCTCCCTGAGCAGTTCTTCGAACAGTAATTTTATTTCCAGCGCGGCAATGTGTCGGCCGATGCAGGCGTGTGGTCCCATCCCGAACGAGAGGTGGCGGTTCGGTTCGCGGGACAGGTCGAACGTGCGCGGGTCTTCGATAACGGTTGGGTCGAAGTTGGCACCCGGCAAGAGCATTGCGACTCGCTCACCAGCCGCGACGGGCTGCCCCGCGATCTCGGTGTCCGTCGTCGCCGTCCGCGCGATGTGGATTACCGGCGTCGCCCACCGGACGATTTCCTGGACGGCGCTGAGCGGGATGTCGTCGGCACGTTCGCGCAGCCATGCCATCTGCTCGGGGTTGCGGATCAGAGCGTGCATCCCGTGCGAGAAAGCGTTACGGGTGGTGTCGGCCCCTCCGCCCGCGAGTAGCAGCACGAGACCCTGTAGTTCGTCGTCATCGAGCGTTTCCTCGTCGCGTGCCCGCACAATCTTCGACATCAAGTCCTCGCCGGGTTGCGTTCGCCGGTGCTCGGCGAGTTCGAGTGCGTACTGCCAGATTGCGGCGACCGCGCCGAGCGCTGCCTCGGGCGACGGGGCGTAGTCGGGGTCGGTCGGCACCGCATAGGCATTCACCCACGACAGGAAGGTGCGCCGATCCTTTTCCGGAACCCCCATCAACTCACAGATCGCGTGCAGCGGCATTTCCACCGCGATCTCCTCGACGAAGTTGAATGTTCCTTTCTGCAGCGCCTTTTTGACGATCCGCCGGCACATCACACGGAACTCGGCTTCGAAGTGTTTGACCACATTGGGAGTGAAGGCCTTGGTGACCACCCGCCGGTTGCGCAGATGATCTTGCCCGTCCAGGCCGATCATGGCGGGTTTGCCACCTAGTTCGGTCTCGAACGGTGTCCATAGCCGTGCGGTGAGGCCCCGTCTCGACGAGAACGTGGCTGGGTCGCGGCTGACCCGATCGATGTCTTCATGGCGGGTGAGGACCCAGATTTCGTTGACCATCATCGGGTCGTCAAGCCGCTGCCGGTAGCACGGTGCTTCCACGCGCATGCGGTCCATCGCGTCCAGGGGCAGCCCGTTCTGCGCGGGGTCGCCCTTGGCGTACACCTCGGGACTCAGGACGTCGAAGGTCATGATGACCGTTCCAGCACTCGGTCCCAGGGGAAGGGGTGCTCCACCACCAGGTCAAGCGGGCTGAGGACCGCTGGTGCGACGTCGGCTTCTGAATGCATGTCCTGATGGTGGTTCTGCGCGCAACCACATGTCTTGTGTCCAGCAGGACAATTTCGACGTTCCGAATGTGCTCTGTGGTCTCGCTCAGGTGGCGCCGAAGATCTCGGTGAGCATCAGCGCAAGTTGCAGCTGGAGCCGGCGTTCGTCGATGGGATGGCCGATCAGCTGTTCGATGCGCTCCAGCCGGTGGCGAATAGTGTTCTTGTGGGTGCCGAGCTGGCGTGCCGCGGCCGTGGCGCTGCCAGAGCACAAATACGCCAGCGCGGTGGCGCGCAGCACATCGAGTCCCGGGTGATCGGTGCCCAGCCCGGCCAACTCGTGAGCGATGAGTGCCCGCATTGCCCGCTCATCGCGCGACAACAGCGAGACGACCTCCACGTCGTCGTAGCTCGTGCACGCCGGCTGCCGCGGATCGGCGAGCGCGATGCGTTGGGCGGCCAGCGCCTCGAGATGACTTTGGCGAAAACCGGTGACATGGCGACCGCTCCGGCCGATCGCCACCCGATCGTGCCCCCGTACGGGAACCGCATGTCCGGCTTGGCGCGCGTCGAGCGGGTCGGCCATACCGATCCACGCGTAGATTTCTCTCGATCCGGCCGGCATCGTCAGCGCCGGCGATGATCCCAACGTGCGCGCCACCATCTGCGCGAGTCGCTCGAGCCGGGGAATCGACTCTTCTTGCGGTGCGGACACGTCCGTCCACAGGATCATCGCGGTGTGGCAGCGCCGCAGCTCGTATCCGAGTTGGCGGCTGGCCCGGTCACTGTCGACTTCGGTGCCGGCCACGATGGTTTGGATGGTCTGCGATCGTCGGGCGGAAGCCCCCTGCAGCCAGTGCCTGCGTTCCTCGTCGTAGGCCGTTGACAACTTGTCGAGCAGGAATTCCAGCCACAGGTTCAGCCGCTCCCACATCAGCGTGAGCACCCGGTTACGCAGGACCGGGTCGGCGATGAAGCGTTCTGACTCTTCCATCGTGACTCGCCAAAAGAATGACTGCCCAAGGCGATAGAGCTTCAGCAGCACCGCCACATCGAGCCCGCGGCGCGCCAGCGTCCGGGCGAACGCGGCTCCGGCCGGCGGAACGTGGGCGGCCTCCGATCCGCCGGTGGCGAGAAGTCGCAGGAAAGAGTTCAAGCTGTCCGAGGCCATTGCCAGCAGATCACTTCGCAGTGCAGGATCAGATGCGATCTCGGGTGTGCCCGCCGCTGCCGCGTCGACGGCCTGGGCGACGAACTCCGCAAGCCGTTCCGGGTCAGCCGATTCAGCGAACCAGGTGATCCATTCGGCCGGATCGGTGGGAACCGGCGCTGCCGTAGGCCCGGTCACCCACGGACGTCCTGCGTCCATATCAGGGCTCCCTCCTGTCGGCTCGTGGCGTGACTCTGGAGCTATCCTGCTGTACGCGTTAATGCTCTGTCATGGACAACGTACGTTCACCATCGGTCCAAGGGTTGTCGACGTTGGCCACCGACAAGCCGCGTGAGACAGAATAAGGCAATTGGACGTGCTATCCCGTGCCCTACCAACTCAGCGTGAACGGTCGCTCGTTCTGAGGAAGATGTTAATTACCCCGGCAGCTCGTCCATAACGCGGGTGAATACGTCGCGGACATGCCGGTGACCTCGAAACCGCTCAGCGGGCGGTCGGCCGCGCCGCTTTGATGGTGCTGCGCATCGTGATCCCGTGTGCCGCGTTGATTCCCTTGGGCATCAACGCCAGCTGACGGCGGCGGTGCCGGCGGTACACCTGCCAACCGGCGAGGCCCGTCGCCAACGGGACAGCGAGCTTGGCGACGGCGTCGCGGCTCACCGCACACCGCCGGCCGAGCCATTGCCGGTGGTCACCCTGGTGGGGTCGTCCGGCCAGTCGCAGCCCGCCCGGGCGCCGGCGCTGTGCACGTTGTCGCCGGCCCAGAGGCCGCGATCGAGCAGCCGGCTATCCCAGAATCGCCGGAACTTCACCAGGCCGCGGTCGAACTTGTTGTACGCGGGGTGTTCGGGCTCCTGCCGATGGATCATCAACGCGGTGTCCTGCATGATCGCAAACCAGTTGCGTCGCACCAGCAGCGACCGCACGATCGGGCGGCCGAGCACGCGCAATGCCGGGTTCGTGATTTTGGGGACGATCATCGTCAGGTAAACGATGTGACTGTCGGCCTCGACCGGCGTGAAGCTGAGAATCAGCCGTGCGCTGTCGCTGAGCTCGTTGACTTTCTCGGTGAGCGCGATGACGGCCCGCGGTAGACGCGCGGTCACCTTGGCGCGGCTTTCCACCAGCTCCGGCGGCGAGGCGGTTAGGTCGATCAGGTGCAGGCCACCACCGTACGTCGTGGCATGGAAGTCCCCACCGGCGGCGTCGGACACCCCCCACATTTCGCCGCGCCGGTAGCTGCGCTTGAGATCCTCCCAGCCGACGTAGGGCGCCCGGCCGTAGAAATGGCAGATGTATTCGAGCCTGGTGTCCGACTTCGAAATGATCTCGGTGTCACCCCACGATCCCAGTCGATGCAGGCCCGCGAAATGTGCTGAGTCGGGCAGATTCTCGACGAACCACTTCGCCGGGAAAGGCAACTTGTAGCGAACATGCTCGAAAATGATCGAGTGCTCGTCGATGCCTTCGTCGGCGAGAAAGTCGGGCAGTTCGTGGTCGGGTGGTTTGGGCCCGTTCCACAAGAAAACGGTGCCATAGCGCTCGATCACACGATATGTCGGCAGACACGCTTTCGTCTTCGGCGCTTCGGTGAGGCCCGGGACGTGCACGACTTTGCCATCGGCGTTGTAGCGCCAGGCGTGAAAGGGGCAGCGCAACGTGTTGTCGACCACTTCGCCGCCGTAGCCGAGGTGGGCGCCCAAATGGAGGCAGTGGGCAGCCGCGCAGTGCAGCACCCCTCCCGCGTCCCGCCATAGGACCACGTCGCGTTCGAGAATTCGCAGCGGAATGACCGACTCTTTGGCAACGTCTTCGGAGAAGGCGATCTGCCAGTACGACATCGGGTATTGCGGGTTGAGAACACTTTTGGTGATAGGTCCCTGCGGGCGGCTCCGTACTCCGGTATGAGTGCCGCGGCCGCCATCGGTTGGCGTCACATCCGAAACGATGTCGGTGGTCATCTCGCACTCCTCGTTGATCATGTCGGCGGCAACACTTAGCGGGGCCGCCGATTCGACCTCAGTGTGGAGCGCGCGCCTGCAGATTGTCAAGGGACAATATTGTCCCTTAGGTGCCCGGAGAACTCGGCTGGAGCGCGAGGCCGTACAGGATCAGTGAAGCCAGATGTGTTACCAGTTCGTCCTCGTCGGTGGTGGCCGTGCGCAACAGCGCGGGGTCCAGCGTCACGTAGCCCATCACCATGCTGATGATCGCCCGCACGGTCACGTCGACGTGGCGGGTGGGATAGCCGTGCGAACCGATCTCGCGGTCCGCAATGTCCAGCACGGCGGTTAGACCCTGATTAAGCTTCTGCCAGACCTGTTGCCGGACTGCGGGTTCCAGGTGTTCATCGGAGAACATCAACAGCCGCAGCGCGCCGACATGGGCACGGCTGTTGCGGTACAGGTCGGAGACGAACTCGTGGACCAACTCGGGCTCGGTGGGCTGCCCGTCGAGTCTGCCGGTCCACCGCTGGGTCCACTCGTCGATGAACTGCAGCAGAGGCTTCGTCATCACCTCGGCGAACAGCTCTGCCTTGGTGGCGAAATGACGGGTCAGTACCGATCGGGTGACCCCGGCCCGATCCGCGATGCCTGCCATCGTGGCGCCCTTGTAGCCCAGTTGGCTGAACGAATACTCGGCGGCCTGCACCACCATCGCCCGCAGGTCGGTCGAGCGGCGCCGGGTGCGGGTCTGGTGGTTCGCCTGGTTCGTTGTGGCCATGCAGGGATCGTCTCGCACACGGGCGGGGTTTCGATAGGACCTCATCGTGGAGATCGGGTTTCCATCTCGCAACCGAGACGTTCTGGGCCGACGATGAGGCCTCCGATGAAGGCTACCGACGTAGCCGGAGCCGGCGGCGCCAATCTCCCGCGGAGAGCAAACGAGCCGCCCGTGTCATCAACCGAATTCGGCGTGCTTTCGTTGGGTACCAATAGATTTCAGTCGGCAGGTTGAACCGCTCTTCGATGACCGACTTAGCCCAGCAGTACTTGCGAATTCCCTCGGCGCCACCGTGCCGGGCGCCTAGGCCGGAGTTGCGCCGGCCGCCGAACGGCACCGGTAGCTGGAAGACGTTGGTCATGACGTTGTTGACGTTGACCGAGCCGGAATCGATCCGCGCGGCGATCGCCCGGCCGTTGGCATGGTTGCGGGTGAACACGCTGGCGGCAAGCCCGAAATCCGAGTCGTTGGTGCGTCGCACGGCTTCGTCGGCATCGGCCACTTTGACGATCGGCAGGGTCGGCCCGAATGTCTCTTCGGCCATGCAGGCCATCGACTCGTCGACATCGAGCAGCACGGTGGGTTGATGAAACAAACCTGGACCGGGCACCCGGTGACCACCGACGGCGACCGTAGCCCCCTTGGCTACCGCATCGGCAACGTGGCGTTCGATGATGGACAGCTGCTGGGGCGTGGCGACGGCGCCGACGTCGGCGTCGTAACTGCCGGGAGCATCGGTGCCAACGCGAAGTTTCCTGGTCAGATCGACGACCTTGCCGACGAACTCGTCATAGACGGGAGCTTCGACGTACACGCGCTCGACCGACACGCAGATCTGGCCGGCGTTGTAGAAGCCACCCCAAACCGCGGCCTTGGCCGCGCGATCGAGGTCGGCGTCGGCCAGCACGATCATCGCGTCCTTGCCGCCCAACTCCAGGCAACACGGGATCATCCGTTCGGCGGCGCGGATTCCGATCCGCCGGCCGGTACCGACGCTGCCGGTGAACTGGATCATGTCCACGTTGTCGACGACGGCGGCGCCGGCGGGACCGCGCCCGGTCACCGCGTCGAGGACATCTGGAGCGCCGATCTCCTTCCAGCCCTTCACCGTCGCGGCCCAGGCCAGCGGCGTCACCTCGGAGGCTTTGGTGAGGACGGCGCAGCCGGCCATCAGTGCGGCGGGGATGTCGAGCATTTGCATTGCGAGCTGGGCGTTCCACGGCGTGATCGAACCGACCAGCTGATACGGCTGATATGTGACCCGCATTCGCTTGGTCGCCATCATCACGTTGTGCGGCCTGGCTTTCTGGGGCGCCAGGAACCTCTCGGCGTTGCGTGCCCAGTAGTTGAGCACATCCACCGACGCGACGATCTCGCCGATCGGCAGGTCCCCCCAGGTCTTGCCGGTCTCGTCCTGCACGAGGCGCAGCAGCCGGTCTTCGTTGTCCAGGATCCAGTCTCGGAAGCGCTCGAGCCAGATGCGGCGGCCGGTGAAGCCGATCGCCGCCCACGCCGGCTGGGCTCCCCGCAGCCGGTGCGCGACTGCTTCGACCTCGGGGGCGCTCATGTCCGCCACCTTGCCCACCAGACGCCCATCGGCCGGGGAGAGTACGTCGATCTCCGACCGGGCCGGAATCGGGCCGCCGGTCTCGCTGGTGGACAGGGCGGTCACGGGGCCTCCTGGGGATAACAATCGTTCGCAATCGAGTTCGAGTATGCAGGTATGAGTACTGCAGAATCCAGCGAATGTTACCGTCTCTATCGTAGAGATTGCGATAACGATCGTTCCTGGAACGACGGCTCGACGGTCCGGAGGCGGGACGAAAGGACGCGGTCAGGGTGAAAGTTGGAATCACCGTCGACGATCCGGAAACGGTCGTGGCCGAGGCGCGTCGTGCCGAAACGCTCGGCTTCGACTATCTCGGCTGTGGTGAGCACCTGTTCTTTCACGGACCCACACCGAATTCGTTCGCGATGCTGGCCGCCGCGGCGGCGGTCACGTCACGCATCCGCCTGGTGACGTCGATCGCGCTGTTGCCCCTATACCCCGCGGCCATGGTGGCCAAGATGGCGAGCGTCATCGACCGCATCTCGGGCGGCCGATTCGAGTTGGGAGTTGGCGCGGGCGGCGAATACCCGCCCGAGTTCGCCGCGGCGGGTATCGATCCACGCACCCGATTCCGGCGCCTCGACGAAGGCCTGGAGGTCATCCGCAGGCTCTTCGCCGGCGGATCGGCGACGTACGAGGGCAGCTATGCGACGCTTTCCGAGGTCGCATTGGACCCGCCGCCGCTTCGGTCCAGCGGTTTACCGATCTGGCTGGGGGGCCGGAAGAATGGTGCCCTTCGCCGCGCCGGCCGATACGCCGATGTGTGGATGCCCTATATGGTCGACCCCGGACAGGTGCGGAGCGGATTGGCGGCGGTCCGGACCGCGGCCGCACGACATGAGCGCAGTGCGGACTCCGTGTCGGCGGCGCTGTTCGCCTGGACGGCCGTCGACGCCGACTCGTCGTGGGCGCGCGATACCGGTATCCGAACCGTCAGCGCCGCATACCACCAGGATTTTTCGAAGCTGGCCGATAGGTACCTGCTCATCGGTGGGCCCGATGCAGTCGTGGAGCGGCTGGCTGAGTTCTCCGCGGCGGGAGTGGATACCGTGCTGATCCAGGTCGCCGCCAAGTCGACCGAGGACCGATCCAGGATCGTCGAAACTCTTGCGGGTCGCGTATTACCGATCGTCAGAGATCTCTAGGGTGCAGGCTGGCACGAAAGGGCCTGCCGGGCAACGAGAATAGGAGGGTGACGATGGCGGTTCAAACCAACACTGTCATGGAGGACACCGTCGAGCATCGCGCGATGCGTGAGGCCGTACGCGGTATCGTCACCGCGTTCGGGCCGGACTACTACCAGCGACAAGTCGATGACGGTGGTAGCTGTGCGGAACTGTGGAAGACATTGGGCGCCAACGGTTATCTGGGAGTGCACCTGCCCGAGCAGTACGGCGGTGGCGGGCTGGGCGTCAGTGAGCTGTCGATCGTGGTCCATGAGGCGGCGGTCGCGGGTTGTCCGATGCAGTCGATGCTGTTCTCCTCCGGGGTGACCGGCACCATCCTGGACCGCAGCGCCAACGAGGAACAGAAGGCGCGCTGGCTGCCCGGCGTCGCCAGTGGCGACATCCGGCTTTCGTTCGCAATCACCGAGCCCGACGCGGGCTCCAACGCGCACCGCATCTCGACGACCGCCCGGCGTGAAGCCGACCACTATGTCCTGAACGGACAGAAAGTGTTCATCACCGGCATGGAGTCGGCCGAGTTGGTGATGGTGGTTGCCCGTACCATGCTGGACGACGCAACTGGGCGCGGCCGGCTGTCGGTGTTCATGGTCGACAGGGATTCGCCAGGGCTTTCCTGGACCCCGATCCGCACCGTGATGAACCAGCCCGACAAGAGTCACCAAGTTTTCTTCGACGATGTCCTGGTGCCGGCCGAGAATCTGATCGGGGTGGAAAACAAGGGCCTCGCCGTCGCCTTCACCGGGCTGAACACCGAACGCATCCTGACCAGTTCGCTGTGTACCGGGATCGGGCGTTACGCGCTGGGCAAGGCGGTGAACTACGCCAACGACCGTCGAGTGTGGAACGTGCCGATCGGTGCGCATCAAGCTGTGGCGCATCCGCTGGCGGCCGCCCACATTCACCTGCAGGCCGCCGAACTTGTCACCGACCGCGCATGCTCCCTCTACGACACCGGGGCTGAGGTGGGAGAGCTGGCCAATATGGCGAAATACCTTGGCGCGTCAGCGGGTTTGGAAGCGCTGGACGCTGCGGTCGCGGTGCACGGGGGCAACGGCGTGACATACGAATATCAACTCGCGCCGTATTTCTGGTTGGTGCGCATGCTCAATATGGGGCCGGTGTCGAAGGAGATGATCCTCAACTTCGTGGCCGAGCACAGTTTGGGCCTGCCGCGCTCGTACTGAGCCCGCCCAAGTTACGTCGGCTGGTGAGCATAACGTCGTTGACCTGGCGCCGCCGGGGTCAATATATTGATATAGCTGAGCTCAATATTAGGACTGGTGCGAAGGCAGGTAATGCCGACCATAGGTGGAACTGCGCTGCTCAACGCGAATCGGGTCGGTGGGCGCGAGGCCATCGTCACGGCGGAGCGGGCGTGGACATGGCGCGATTTGGAATCCCACATCGCGAAGACCGCGGCGGCGCTCGAGGCATTCGGGGTATGCAAACACGACCGGGTTGCCATCCTGTCGCCGAACTCCGCGGAATTCATCATCGCTTCGCACGCCGCGTCGCGTCTCGGGGCGATCGTGGTGCCCGTGAACACCAGGTTGGCCGCACCGGAAATCGCCTACATCCTGAACGACTCCGGCAGCACCGTGTTGGGGTTCAGCCCCGCCCAAGCACATCTGGCCGAGGCTGCGAGTCGGACCGCCACGTCGACCACCTTGCTGTCACTGGGACCGTCGAACCGCTATCCCGACCTGCTCGCCGGTGGGTACGGCGATCCGGTTCATGAAGATCGTGCCGGCGAACGGGACGACGCGTTCATTCTGTACACCTCGGGTACCACCGGGAAGCCCAAGGGTGTCCTACTCGATCACCACCGCGCCGTATGGGCGGCGATGGCCCAGATTGTCTCGCTGGGACTGCGCGACGGCGATCGCTACCTGCACTTGGCGCCGATGTACCACTCGGGCGGAATGACGTTCCTGAACGCGACGACACTGCTGGGGGGCACCCACATCGTCGTGCCGAAGTTCGATGCCCGCAGTGTGCTGGAACTGGTCGAACGACACCGCGCCACATGGCTATTCGCCGTTCCCACCATGTACCAACAGATCCTGGACTGCTACCGGGACGACCGCGCCGACCTGAGTTCATGGCGGATCGGCATTTTCGGCGCGGCCCCGATGCCGGCGGCCACTGTCGAGCGGCTGTTGGCCGCGTTTAGGCACGTCGCGTTCTTCCAGCAGTGCGGCCAGACTGAAGCCGGACCCACCGGGATTTATTCGACGATGCAACAGGTCCGGTCGCGGCCGGCGTCGTCCGGCCATCTGGCACAGCCCTTTGTCGAGGCCCGAGTCGTCGACGCGCAAGGAAACGACACGCCGCCGGGGCAAGTCGGCGAACTGGTGTTTCGCGGCGAGACGATCACCAAGGGTTACTGGAATCAACCCAAGGCCACCCAAGAGGTGATCCGCGACGGCTGGCTACACACCGGCGACTTGATGCAGGTGTACGACGACGGCGCCGTGCGTCTGGTGGACCGGTTGCGAGACGTGATCATCACGGGTGGGCGCAACGTTTACTCCGCCGAGGTCGAACAAGCCATCGCCGACCACCCCGATGTGACCGACGTGGCGGTGATCGGCCGGCCCGACCCCGAATGGGGCGAAACGGTGGTGGCTTTCATCACCGCCGCGGCTGGAGCAGACCTCACGCCCGCCTCGCTGAAGCAGCACTGCACCGCGCGGATCGCGGACTACAAGATTCCGCGCGAGATCATCTTCGCGGCAATCCCGCGCAATGGCGCTGGGAAGGTCCAAAAGCAGTTATTGAGAGCGGGTTTGAGCCCGCGTGCTTCGGATGGCAATGGCAGCGAGTGAAGGGGTTCTGATGAATAGAGCGGTGCATAAATTCTGCGCTTGGAGTGGCATCGTCTGTCTGGTCCTGATGGTCGCGGGATTCATCGGGCTGGCACGGTTCTTTCCGCCGCCGTCGCCGGCCTTGACGACGGCCGAGACCACGCGTTTCATCCTCGATCACACCACCACGATCAGGTGGGGAATGGTGGTGACGATGGCCGCCGCCGTGTTTCTGGGGGTGCTCGCTGTCGAGATCGCGGTTCAGATGCGTCGCATCGAAGGACGGTTCCCCGCGCTGGCAATGATCGAATTCGGTTTCGGCATGTTGTTCGTGCTCGAATTCTTGTATCTGCTTTTCTTCTGGCAGACTGCGACATTCCGCGCCGATCGCGATCCCAAACTCGTCGAGTTGCTCAACGACATGGCCTGGATTCCCTTCGTCGGCTTGACTGGAACGGCCGCGGCCCAGGTGGCGGCTTTCGGTGTCGCTATCCTGATTGATCGCCGCCCGACGCCGGTGTTTCCGCGCTGGCTCGGCTACGTCAACCTGTGGACCGCCATGATCTTCTGCGCGGGCACCTTCAACGTGTTCTTCAAGCGCGGGCCGCTGGCCTGGAACGGGCTGCTGGCGTGGTGGTTGCCGGTGGTGGTGTTCGGCGTCTGGTTGGTGCTTGTCTCGGTGTATCTGATCCGTGCGGTGCAAAGCCACCTCGCGGAAGTGGGCGCCGAGGAGAACGTCGAAAAGAACGTCGCCACCGGATCGCGTGCGCGCGACCGGGGCACCCCGACGCACGCGGAACTGGCCGCCCAAATCGCCCAGTTGCAAGCACAAGTCGGCGAGCTGAGGGATAAGGCCGCTTCAACCACGCATTGACACGGGCGCCCCCGAGCGTCGGGCGGCGGTTCTAGCTTGCCGCGGCGGCGGGGGTACGCAGGCGGTCCATCAGGGGCGGATCGCTGACGGGCCGCTGGGCTTCGGCGTTGATGGCGCGCAACGTCAGCACCGAGAACATGACGATCCAGACGAAGAACACGATCATCGGGACATAGAAGACCAGCACCCCGTCCTGCGAGAACGGGCCCGTCTTGAAGAACAACAGCAGAGACGCCTCGCACATGAAGAACGACGCGAACAGGTTGTAATAGGCCGACCACCGCGGAAAGGCGGGTTGCACGCTCTTGTCGAGCAGGGTGGTGACGGCCAGGCAGATCTGAAAGAGCGCGAATGGGGCACCGGTGAACAACACACCGAGCCAGCCCAGGTCGTTGAGGGCTTGGGTGACCTCGGGGGAGGTCTCGCCCGGGCGCCACGACGCCGCCCCGAAGAAGAAGCCGATGAACATCACCACGACGACCTCGCAGGCGACCGCGACCACCATGATGTTGAACAGGATGGGCCACTGTCGTTCCCGGCGCCGCACCAGCTGGATGATGCTCATGCTCCAGGTCGTGTACAGAATGCTGGAAAAGATGAAAATGACTGTGGCAATTCGTATTCCGGTGGTGTTGGCCAGGTATTCGGCCACCACTTTGGGCGCCGGGTCGGCCGCTGACGGCGGCAGGATGTACTGAAACCCTGACACCACGGTCGCCGCGAACGGCCAGAGGAACGCGAACGCGAAGCCTGTGCAAGCGCAGACCTTCAGGATGAGCGGGTGGAAACCGTCACTGCGCATGGGTGCGCTCCAATCCTCATGATGACCGGCGTGAAACCTCTAGCCGATAAGGCGGTGGTGAGCTGAACGGTATCGACCCCGACCCAGGCCTGTCAACGGCTTTAGCTACCTCTACTTATTAACAGAAACCGTCAGAAGTGCGAAAACATCTTGTGGAGATACTGAATCTCAAATTAGAGTGACTGTTGGGCAACGCTGAGACGAGGGGCATCGATGGCTGTTCTGGATCGGTCTGCGAGCGACATCCCAGCCGGCGGGCCACTGCCGACCCAGGTGGCGCCGAAGCGGTCCCGGCCGGTGCTGTTCTGGGTTGCGCTCGGTGTCGTGCTGCTGATGTTTCAGGTAATCGTGTTGGCGCGCTGGGTTTTCGGTCCGCATTTCACCTCGACACCGCCTGGTCCGGACGCACTGCCGGGCTGGCAGCACGTTCTGTTCACGGCGCTGCAGATCGGGGTCCCGGTGGCAGCGGTGGTGTTGTTCTATCTGTGGGTGATCCGCCCATGGTGGCGCCATCGCAAGCTGACCACCGATGCGATGATCGCGCTGAGCGCCTCGACGGTCTTCTTCTGGGACATGGTCATGAACTACACGTCGGTGTCGTTGCTCTACAACTCCCATCTGATCAACCGCGGGGCGTGGGCCAACGGCTCTTGGCCGACGTGGACCAGCCCCAACGCAAACCGGCTACCCGAACCCCTACTGATCGTGCCGCCGGCCTACACGGCGCTGGTGTTCTCCCAGGTGATCATCGTGTTGTGGGCGGTGCGTAAGCTCAAAGCGCGCCGGCCGCAGCTCGGGGTTCCTGGCATCGTCGCGCTCATCTTCGTCGGACTGGTCCTCACCGACACCATCATCGAAGGGCTCGTCCTGCGCACCGGAGCGTATGCCTATCCCGGTGGTATCAAGGCGATCACGTTGTTCGCCGGCCGGACGTATCAGATTCCGATGTCGGAGACCGTGTTGTTCGGCGGCCTGGCGTTGGGAGCCATCGCCTGCCTGAGCTACTTCCGGGACGACCGCGGGCGCACCATCGTCGAGCGTGGCCTCGACCGGCTCAAGGCCGGCGACAAGGCCAGGCAGACACTGAAGTTCTTCGCCATCTACGGCGCTGTCCACATCGGTTTCGTGGTGTTGTACATGGTTCCGCAACAGTGGTTCGCCACGCATGCCGACCCGTTCCCGGCCGGATACCCGTCGTACTTGATCAACGGCATGTGTACCGGTGGAGCCGACGGCAAGACATGCCCCGGCCCGGGCGTGCCGATGCCGCGGCCTTAGTCAACTGCGTTGTGCGGCAGTACATTCATCGCTGATCCGTGCAGTGGGCGGTCAAGCGCCGTGCTGCCCGAGCGCGGTCTGGGCAGCGAGTCGGCCAGGCCAGCCGCTGACCCCGCCGCCGGGATGCGAGCCCGCTCCGGCGTGGAAATAATTGCGCACCGGTGAGCGGTAGCCGCCCAGGCCTGGCGCAGGCCGGTTCATGGCCAGCCGGAGCGGGGTCATGTCGACGTGGAAGTAGGACCCGTTCGGGGTGGCGAACTGATCGCCGAAATCGGCCGGGCTGGTTTCGATTCGGCCAATCTCGCCGTCGAAACCGTCCAGGTGCTGACGCACCGAGCCCATGATCGCGTCCGACATTCCCGCTTTCGTCTTCTCCCAGCCGTCGCGCGGTTGGGCGGGGACGTTGGCGGCCAGATAAACGACGTCCTGGCCCTCCGGCGCCAATCCCGAGTCGTTGGCCGAAAGCACGGCCATGTAGACCGGCGGACTTTCAAGCGACTCACCAGCCCGGATGGCCTGCAGCTGGCGGATGTTCTGCTCGAACGTCCCGGTCATCAGCGCCGTCTTGCGGATGTCGAAGTCGTCGATCTTGCGGCGCTGCAAGGCACCCCTCGGGTAGGTGGCGCGCCCGGACAGGGCGACATCGATTTTGAAGGTGGCCGAGTTGTTGCCACTGGCCGGCAAGATCGCGACCTTAGCCCGGGTTGCCGAGTCCAGCACGCCGTCCTCGAGCAGCCCGCCGTAGGCCAGCTGTGGAGGTACCGCCGCGAGTACGCCGCGGGTAGCACGGATCTCTGAACCGTCGCCGAGGACGACTCCGGTGGTGCGATTATCGGTGACCATCACCTTTTGCACCGGGGTACCGGTGCGGACGTGAGCGCCGCGTTGAGTCGCGTACGCCGCCATCGCCTCCATCACCGCACCCATACCCCCGAGGGGCCGGATCACGCCGGGTTTGCGGTGCACCGCGGCCAGGCCGACGCAGTAGAAGCCACCGCCGTCGTGATCGATCGGCCCGATCATGCTGCCCCAGTACGTGGCCAGCGATCGCATCTGGTCGCTGTCGAAGGTATCGGCCATCAGGTCGATCAGGTTGTGCGACATTATTCGGCCCAGCTGGCGCCGAATCGCCCGACTGGGAGCGAGTTTGAGCAGCAGTTTGCCCAGCTCCGCTTTCGGTAACTGCGCGGGATGATGTGGCATGACGGTGGTCAGCGCCTGGAAAATCCAGGACAGCGCCGGTTGTAGATCGGCGTAGGTGCGGGCGTCTTTGGCCGAGAATCGCCGCACCTCGGCCAGCGTGCGGTTCAGGTCGTGGAACAGCAGCAGCGTGGACCCGTCCGCACCGATCCAGCCGTACGGGGCCTGCACCGGCGTGCTGCGGTAGCCGTAGCGATGCAGGCCGAGATCGGAGATGAACGTCGTACACGACATGAACATGTCGTCCATCGCGCCCAGGCTCAGAATGTGGTGTGGCGCCTCGGCCACAAACGCCCCACTATTGGCCAATCCGCCCAGGTGGGGACGCTGCTCCAGGACCAGCACGGTGGCTCCGGAACCGGCCAGGGTGCACGCCGCGCTGAGTCCGTTGTGGCCACCGCCGACCACGATGTAGTGGTAGTCGTCGCAGAGTTCGGGCGTCGTCATCCTTGTACTCCATCGTCGCCGGCGATCAGCGGGTTGAGACGCTGAGTGAAACCTCAAGGGCATCAACGGATCCGGTCATTCCGTTCCCTGAGATGCCGAGACGGAACCCCGCGTCGATGCGAGCCGCCGGATCCGCACACCTGAATTAATTGGAATATCAGTCTCAAAATATCCACATCGTCGCAACGATGTCAACGCTTCGGCCGGCGCGGTTCCCGGCGGTGAGACCTCGGCGCCGGTCATAGAATCGCCGCATATCAGGTCGGGCAGGAGCCGCGACCTGCCGTCAGACAGGACCGTCGATGGACGCCACAACTGCAGGAATCGTCAGCGCTGCCCGGGCGGTGTTCGCCCGCTACGGCGTGGCGCGCACGCGAATGGCCGACATCGCCAAGGAAGCCAAGTTGGCGCGCCAGACGCTGTACGACTTCGTCAGCGGTCGCGACGAACTCATCGAACTCGCTCTGGTGGCATGTTGCGGTGAATTGCAACAGCGCTTGGACGCAGCGTTGGTCGACGCGCCGGCCGGCCTGCGCGAACGTTTCGTCGAAGTACTTGCCCGGGCTGTCGAAATCGCCAGCGGAGACGAGGAATTCGGCGCACTGGCCGAGGCATTGCCGCCCGAGACCGTCGATCGGATCATCGGTGGCGCCACCGCCGTTCAGGCACTGCTGGCCAAGAGTCTGCGACCGGTGCTCGAGGAGGCGGCGGCCGCCGGGCAACTGCGTCCCGGTGTGGTGGTCGACGAAGCCAGTCAGTGGTTGCTCGGGGTGATCAGCTTCGCCCTGCTGCGGGAAAACCTCGACGCCGCGGCCCTGCGCAGGGAGTTTCGCACCTACGCCGTGCCGTCCGTGTTCGTCGACTGCTAGGCGACACCACGACAATACTTGTCGGCATGTCGCCCTAAGCTGTACGCTGAGTTCGAGCCAGTGTTTTCGAGTTGCCCCGATGGGAGGCACCATGTCCGCCGTCGCAGCGGATCACCGCCGGCCGCTTCCGGTGTCGGCACCGCCCCGACAAGTGCCGGCCCCGGTCATTCTTGCGGTGATCGGTGCCCTGGTGGCCGGCTATGCGCTCTGGACGTGGGGAGCCTGGCTGGCCTCGGGCCCCACTCAGATCACTGCCACCCGCGACCCCGGCGATGCGTCCTGGTGGGTCGCACGTGGCTACGAGACGATCATGGCGGTGGCCGTGGTGGTGATCAGCATTCATGTTGTGCGCCAATGCCTTCAGCAACGGCGTCTGGTCTTCGACGGCATCGTGGTCATAGCCGGGTTTTTCACGCTGTTCTGGGACCCGATGGTCAACTGGATGCAGCCCAACTTCATGTACAGCTCGCAATGGCTCAACCTCAACACCTGGGTTGCCCAGGCCCCGGGGGTGGTCAACCCGACCGCCGGTCTGATGCCACAACCGGTGTTCATCATGTTCATCTACCCGTTCGGGCTGTTGGGTTTCTCGATAATCCTCAACCACGGCATGCGGGTCGTGCAGCGACGCGTTCCCCAGATCAGCACCGTCGCGTTACTGGCATTCGCCTATGCCTACGGACTTTTCCTGGGCTTCTGCCTGGAGGCGCCTACTTTCCTGTTCAACCTCTGGGGCCTGCCCGGCGCGCCCGCGTCGTTCTCACTGTTCGCCAACGGACAGCGCTACGCCTGGGCTGAATATCTCACCACCGGAATAGTTTTCACCACCTTCGCCGCGGTGCGTTACTTCCGCGACGACAAGGGCCAAACGATCACCGAGCGTGGGCTGGAGTCTTTCCATCCGGCCGCCCGGACCACCGTGAGCGTCTTGGCCACCATCGCCGTGTTCGCCATGTCGATGTGGGCACTGCTGCTGGTGCAGATCCCCGCCGGACTGCACGCATCGCCCTACCCGACGGACTACCCGGCCCACCTCGTCAATGGGCTGTGCAACATCCCGGGCAACCCGCATTCGACCGCGCCCACCACCTACGGGCCGTGCCCTGGCAGCCCCGGCTTCCGGATGCCGGTCGCCAACACCTTCATCCCCGCCGCCGGGCACTGATACGCGTCGGTGATCCTCGGGTCCTCCCGTGATGCCGTTGCTCGAGGCTCAACCAGTACGCGGGCCGGCCACGCTAGGCTTTTGCACGGCAACCTGTCATGGCTGAGATTGCCGGCATGCGAGAGGGGTGAGCGAGGCTGTCGACCGAATCAACCGTCGTGCGGCGGGGCGCCCGCCGCGCACCTGACACGGTCAAGGAACTCATCCTCAAGGCCGCGCATGACCTTTTCTCGGCGCACGGCTACCACGGCACCCTGACCCGGCAGATCGCCGAGAAAGCCGGCGTCGGTGAATCGGTCATCTTCCGCAACTTCGGCTCCAAGGCCGAACTGTTCGAGACGACGATCCTGGCCCCGTTCAACGAGTTCGTCGACAACTGGGCGACGACGTGGGATGCGAAGACGACAGCCTCCGCCGACCCGATGCAGGTGGCTGAGGCCTTCGTGAAAGGGTTCTACGGACTCGTCGACCAGCACCGTGGACTGCTGAGCACCCTGGTCGCGGCCCGGATCAGCGGCACCGACCCGGGGTTGGCCGCAGTCGCCACCAGGGTCAGCGAGAGGCTGGCCAACAATCTCAGCACGCCACGGCGAGTGCTGCTGGAACACAGCGAAGCTCGCAACTTCCGCAGCCTCGACGCGCCGGTGAGTGTGGCCGTATCGGTGGGATCCGTCCTGGCCCTGGTGCTGCTCGACGACTGGGTGTTCCCGCCCGATCAGCGTCGCCCCGGCAAGACCCGCCAGATCAACGAACTGACTCGGATGCTGCTCTACGGTGTCACCGGGGGCCCTAGGGCCCAAAGTGATCTGCCGGTAGGCCATTAGCCTCGTCGACCTAGGTAGACGACTGCCGCCCGGTCGCGCGGGTCGGTTTGGTGGTCGGCGCCTTAGCGCGCCGGGGTGCCGCGCCGCGGCCGCTGAGATACACCACCCGCCAGACGATTTCGACGAGGGCATCGAGCTGGAGCTCGACCTCCTCGTCGCCGGCGGAGCCGACAAGCTGATAGAGCCCGCGTTCGATCATCCAGATGAGCCACTGCGCAGTGCGTGCGGAATCCAGCTCGGTATCGGCCACCCCGGCGCGCTGTGCGTCGCCGATATAGGCAGTCAGCGCGCGCACCACCTGACCGATCAGATGCTGCTGCTGTTCTTGTGCGCGCGGATCGTAGGCGGCGGTCTCGGCAATCGTGCCCAGAATCGTGCGGTGTCTGCGATAGGTGTCGATCGGCACTCGCATGGCTTTGTGCAGATCCTCGCGGGTTGCGTTGACCGGTAGGTCCCACCACGAGGAGCCATCGGCGATCAGCTCGCCGATGACGTCTTGCGCCATGGCGACGAGAAGATCGCCCTTGTCATCGAAATAGACATAGAAAGTGGATCGCGAGATCCCGCCCGCGGTGATTATCGCTTCGACGCTCAGGTCGGCATATCTCACCCCGTTCGCCACTAGTTCTTCGACGACGCCGACGAAATGGCGGCCGAGCATGCTTCGGCGTTGGGCCCGGGACAGTTGCAGCGGGCGGGGAGGTGATGCGGCCACGCGCGAAGTATATGCCCTGTACGCGCACTCATACAGAGTGTCTGTTTAACGTATTCACTGTTTGATAACATGCACACCATGTCTGATCCCTCGAAGGTGTACATCGTCGGAGCCGGACCGTCCGGCCTGGCGGCGGCGTGGCGGCTGCACGAAGCAGGTCGCCCTGTCGTGGTGATGGAATCCCGCGATCGTGTTGGTGGACAACTGCTTTCGATCAAGCGCGACGGTTATCTGATGGAAGCCGGCACGACGATCTTGCCCGCCGCCTACGACAGCGTGATGCGGCTCGTCCACGACATCGGCATGGCGGACGAATTGATACCGGCGAACTCGCTGATGGGTTTTATGCGCGGGGATCAGATGCACTACCTACGAGCGAATCGGCTCGTCCTGGATGCCGCCCGGACCAAGTTGCTGTCGCTGGGTTCGAAGCTCAAGGTTGCCCGGCTGGCCGCCGACTCGTTCAGGCTACGCAACCTGCTCAGCTACGAGGACTTGTCCATCGCCGGTGCCTACGACATCGAAACACCCGAGCAGTACTGCCGGCGCCGCGGTCTCGACGGGGAGTTGTACGACTACTTGATCGAGCCGACGGTGCGTGGCGGGGCTGGAGTTCCGGCCAGCGTCATCTCTGTCGTGGAGTTCTTCTTCCTCTGGCAGAAGGTGTTGGGCACCAAGCTGTATGCCTTCCGCGACGGATATTCGTCGTTTCCCGAACGGCTGGCCGCAGCCATACCCGACGTTCGCTTGAACACCGAAGTGGTCGAGGTGGTCGAAGACGCAGGCGGCGTGACGGTCACGTGTGTCGGACCCGACGGCAAGCAGTACACCGAGCGTGGCGCCGGGGCCATCGTCAGCTCGATGGGCAACCGGGTTCCCGACCTCGTGCCGCAGCTGGATCCGGAGCGGGCGAAGTTCTTGCGGGAGCTGAATTACACCTCGACAATGTCGATAAACCTGGCATTGAATCGGGTTCCCGACTGTCCGGCTTCCTTCGTCGTGGTTCCACGGCCGGTATCCGAGGGCTTGTTCGCGGTCATTCTGGAACACAACAAGGCGCCGGGCCGGGCGCCGGCGGGCAAAGGCCTGGTGTCGCTGTTCATGATGAACCAATGGGCCGTTGACCACATGGACGCCAGCGATGAGCAGATCCTGGCCGACGTCCTGCCCGACGCCGAGAAGGCGATACCCGGTTTGGGTGACGCGATCGAGTTCGTACGAGTCAACCGGTGGTATCCCGTGCTTGTCTACAGCCACCCCGGGCTGTATCGCGCTCTGGGCCGTTTCCATGCCTCCCGGGATCTGAAAAGTCGCATCCATCTCGCGGGTTCCTACAACTCCTCGGGCAATGTCAACACGGCTACGACAGCCGGCGAACGTGCCGCACGTGAACTGTTACAAGCACTTTCGCCGGCCGCGCTGGCGGTCTGACGAAAATGGGCCAATTCAACATCCCGACACCGCCGTCGATGGTGTTCCCGCGGACGCCTCAGACGGTCGCCGAAATCGTGCTCTGGCTGGTGGTCGTCGGATTCGTGATCTTTGCGGTGCGCCAGTGGCGGCGGACCGGGTCGCCGCTGGGATTGGTGATGCTGGCAGGTGGCGGCATCGCGCTCCTCAACGAACCGCTCGACGACATCCTGGGATTGGTGCACCATCCTCGACCAGGCCAGGATGTGGTGTTCGAGACGATGGGGCCGATACCGCATTGGGGACTGCCCACCTACATCATCTTCTTCGGCGGCATCGCGTATGTGCTGCTGTTGGAGCTGCGCAGGCTCAACTTCACGCCGCGCGCATTCTGGACGGGGATCGCGATCACCTTCGTGGCTGATCTGCTGATCGAGTTGCCGCTGCTGCACTTTCGGCTCTACACCTATTTCGGCTACGGCCAGGTTCCGATGAGCATCGGCGGATTTCCGTTGTACTGGCTGTTCATCAACACCACGGGCCCAATCCTGTGCGCCGCCATCCTGTTTGCGGCGCCCGGCTACTTCACCGGCTGGCGTAAAGTGCTGGTGCTGTTTCTGCCCCTGGTCACCGACGCCGGCTGCAGCGCCGCGGTAGGTCTGCCGGTGTACAACGCGCTGCACGTGCCCGGTGCCTCCGGCTGGGTCAGCTGGACGGGGGCAGTCGCCTCCTGCGCAATCGGTTTGGCAATACTCGATGCGTCGGCGCGCTGGATCTACACGCACACCCTTAAGCTGCGGCGAGACCTGGCCTCGACGCGCGAACTTCAGCAACAATGACTTGGATCCGCGGGCATTTCGATTTGCCGGCGACCCCCGACGGCACGACGATGCCTGCAACGGCGCAGCTCGTCGCGACGGTCGCCATGGCGGTGCTGGTGGTCGGCTTCGCCGGGTACGCAATACGGGAGATCGCCCGAACCCGATCGGTCATGCTGGCGCTGCTCCTCCTCGGGGGAGCGGGGGCGTACTTCAACGAACCCATCGACGATGTGCTGGGCCTGGTGTGGCATCCGGTCGCTGGTCAATGGACCGTGCTCGACACCTTCTCGCGGGTTCCGATGTGGGGCTTGGGCATCTACATCGTGTTCTTCGGCGGAATGCCCTATCTGATTCTGCAGGCGTTGCGCCGGGGTATGACACGTCGTCAACTGTGGGCCTGGGTTGGCGTGTTGGCGGTGATTGATGTCGCGGTGGAGCTGCCGGTCTTGGCCAGCGGCATCTACAGCTACTACGGCGATGCACCCATGAAGATTGCCGGCTTTCCCGCGTATTGGATCGTCATCAACCCGGTGGGGCCGCTGGCGCTGGCGGTGCTGCTGTTGGCCGCCGGTGACACCTTCACCGGCTGGCGCACGTTGTATCTGCCGTTCCTGCCCATGATGTTCGACGCCGCCGGCAGCGTCGCGGTCGGGTGGCCGATCTTCAGTGCACTCAATGCGCACGCTTGCGCGCCGCTGCGATGGCTGGCCGCGGCGCTGACCATCGCGATCGGTCTCGCCACGCTGGATCTGCTGATCAACCACGCGGAGCGCATGTCGGCAAGAGTGGCGCGGGCACCGGAGCTGCTGAACGGCAACGCAACCCGCGCAATCCAGTAACGTCCCGGCGAAAAATCAAGTGCTAGAGCATGATTGGTGCTTCGTGCCGCACTGTTGACATATTCGTCCGACCGTACGGGTCGGCTACCCACCCGAATGTAACCCGGCTTCGACTCCGGGGTGACGGCCCGCCTCGGCATGGTGGTAGTGGTCAGTCGAGCCGTTGACGTAACGATACGAATATCATATTCTCGTATCGTTATATTCCAGAGTGCGAGGCACACCATGCGGCCGCTGGGGACGAGGGAGTTCTCTTGACGCTGATCACGGACCCGGTCCGGGGGACCTCGGAACCGGGCCGCTTCTGGACACTGGCCAACACCGGTGAAGTCACGCCGGGAGTGCTGTCCCCGCTGGACTGGAGTGTGTGGGACAGCTTCGAACTCGCCACCCGCGAAGGGTGGTACGACCTCGGCATCATGGCGAAGTCCGAGATTTTCCTGCCACTGGATCCCAATGTGCGCCAAACTGCGGTGTTCTTCGGTCGCCATGCGATGAACGTCGATTATGTCCGTGCCAGGATGGGCACGGTCCCCGGCGGCTCTCCCGATGATTTCGAGCGCGATACCTGCGGCAGCGTCCGAAAGGGCCTGCCGCCGCAGCCGAAATCGTATCGTCGCGTGCCCGCAATGGCCTGGCGACTGCCGCGCTGCTATCGCCGCACCGGCGCGGAGTTGATCGAATCCAACGCTGAGACCAAACGCTGGTGGACACGAGAAGTTCTGCACGGCAACGGTTCCACTGACCCGGTCGCTGATCTGCGGGCTGCCAGCGTGCGTTTCCGGCAGACCATGCGACTGCATATCCGGGTGCGGACCTTCATCACCGGCGTCCAAGGCGCGCTGGTCAGCCTGGCCGACAAGGTCGGCCGCCCTGACCTTGCGTTACCGGTGTTCGCCGGTTATGGGGACATCACGGAGTTGTCGCTGGCACGTGACATGCGCCGCCTTGGTGCCGGTGAGATCAGCGCCGCGGACTTCGTCGAGCGCTACGGCTACTACGGCCCGAATGAAGGCCTAGTGTGGACGCGTGCGTGGCGCGAGGATCCCGAGGCGCTGCTACCACGCGCACGGGCCTTGGCCGAGCGTGAAGATCCTGACGTGCGATCCCGCGCGGCGACCGAGGCGCGACTCGATGCGGAACGTCAGATCCTGGCCGCGTGCGGGCCCCTGCAACGGCTACTGGCCAAGCAACTCTTCGCCCACGCCGCCACGCAGGTGCGCAACCTTGAACTGGCCAAGAGCACATACCACATGGCCATTGACGGCTGCCGCGCGGCGGCGCGGCGCGTCGGGCTCGATCTCGCCGAACGCGACATCATCGATGACCCCGAGGACGTCTTCTTTTTCACCATCAGCGAACTCGAGCAGCGACCACCCGTAGCCGCCAGGGACATCGTCGAATTCCGCAAAGCTCGGCGGGCCGAATACCTGTCTTTCGACATCCCGATGACCTTCCACGGTGTGCCCCAGACGATCCCGCGTGCCGCCGCCACACCGACGGCAGATGTCGACGAACTCTGCGGCATTCCCGGCAGCCCGGGCACCGTGGTGGGGGTGGTGTGTGTCGCCGATGGCCCCGACGGCGATATCGAGCCCGGTGTGGTGTTGGTGTGCCGCACCACGAATCCCAGTTGGACACCCTTGTTCGGCATGGCCGATGCTCTCGTACTCGACATCGGTGGACCCAACAGCCACGGTCCGATCATCGCCCGAGAGATGGGCATTCCGTGCGTGATCAACGTCGGTAACGCCACCGCGGTGCTGCACGACGGCGACCGGGTCCGGGTCAACGGCACCGATGGCACCGTCACCGTCGTGGCGCGCGCCAACAGGGACCTCGCAGCACGCTGATCGAAAGGAAGGTTGAAGCAACATGGCGCGACAGACATTCGGGGACTTTGGGCACCGCGTGGTGGTGGGATCGTTCGATCCCAACCCGGCCCACATGCAGGTAGATCAGTCGTTGCACGGGTTGAACATCCAGGCGACTTGGCTCTACGGATTTCTGCGTGATGACGAGGACCTCACCTATGGCGTCGAGCGGAAGTTCGTTGGTTCCCTGACCAGCGGGGGATTCATCATGACGCAGGATGGTGACCCCGGCCAGGAACTCAACGTGCATAAGGACTCCGGCCGGTCGGCCCGCGGAGAACTGCGCCGGGTTATCGGCGGTGTCGAACGCAAGTGGTCGGATCCGGTGTTCCAGCGGCTGCCGAAAGGCACTCTCCCCGAAGGGGAACAGCCGATGACGCTGTACTGGAACGGTGCCAAACTGGCCTACGACGAGGGCGACATCCTGTCGATCGAAGGTCCGTCGGTTGGCAACGGAATGCAGTTCTTCGTGCCCTCGTTCCATGAGCCCTTGATCTACACCAGTACCTGCTACTGGACGAAGGGCACCATCCAGGGCAAGACCGTGCAAGGCCCGATGTGGTATGACAACGCCTACTGGCGCCATGGCCTGGAGTGGAAAGAATACGGCTACTTCAACGATCTGCAGATCATGTGGCAGGTGTTCTGTAACAAGTTTGATGACGGCACCTTCGAGTGGGGCCACCTCGTCAACGGTAAGGACGGCTTCACCCCGGGTGTCGTGATCCGCGGCACGGAGGTTGCGGCGATGACACCGACGGTCAGCGCGAAATTCGAGTTGGATTCCGCCGGGTGGCCGCTCGCGGCGGTCTATGACGTCGCCGGTGAGAAGTACGAATTCGAGGGTCCGGTCACCGGTCGCATGACGGAGTTCTCCGAATCCCGCTGGGCCAACTATCGCGCCCAGTACGGCCACCTGCGCAAGGTCGGCGACGACCGCAAGCTGGTTGCCGGCCTGTCCTGGCTGGAAGGGTTTGTGGACCGTCTCGTCGACGAAGGTCTCGACCGTTAGCAGGCGCCGCACCTGCGCGGCCACTTATGGACCGCTTATTGTCGTTGCGCCACTTGGTTGTTCACGATAGATAATCTTTGCGGCGCATGCTCCGCTCGACCTGACCATAGCCGACCGACCCGTCGGCGGCGGTGACCCGGGCCACGCATTCGGTGAGGATCAGCGTGTCCTCGGGCAGGTCCCAGCCGATCCCGTTGAGATTGTCGTTGCGGTCGGTGATCGTCACGGGGAGTGTGTGAATGATCTCGACGTCCAGCGTGGTGCTTTGGCCGTCGACACTGTCGATCCGAAGTTGGAACGAGTGCGGTCCGCCGACGAGATCGGTGAGATTCGGCATATCGACGGCGACGATCTTTGATTCCGCACTGTCAGTGAACACCGCGCCGGCCACCATCTGCTGCTCTCCATCGTGTCCTCGCACCGCCATGGCGTGCACCGACATGTCGGGGAGAACAGCATTGACGAAGACATGGCTGCCCACACCCGCGAACGAGCGTGGTCCGCTGGAGTGGTCGATGTAGCCGACTCCGTCGAGCTCGAGCGACGTGCCCTCGAATGTCACTGTGCCGGTGGTGGTGTAGGTCTGTTGCGTGTGTCGGGATGCCCACGCCTCGCCGTTGCCATGGCCGCCGAACGGATCGAACGGTGGAGCCGCGGCCTCGGCCGACAGCTCGACGCGAAATGGCACGGCGATCCCTGCGCCCGCGGTCTTCTCGGCGAGTTCGGCAGTTGTGCACAGTTCCCCAGCACCGTCGAATGCGAGCGAAAAGCGTTGGAATTCCTCATCGGTGCTGAGCCGAAGGTTGCCGTCGAGCACGAGAGGACCCTGACCGGTACGGCACCAGGATCGGCTCACGATGAGACGCCCGCCGGGTAGGTAGACGTTCGTCTGCACCCACCAGAGATCGAGGTCTTCGCGGCAACGACCGACATGCAGCCACAGGCCGCACTGCGATTCCGGGCTCCAGGTACCGATCCAGCGTGTCTCGCTCCATCCGTCGATCTCGGGAAAAGTGGGATGGTTGGCGTCCATTGAGTGGATCTCCTAGGTCACGGAAAGCTGGATGCGTCATCGAGCTGGTGTCGGTTGTCAGCCAGTACCTGCACTGTCGCCGTGGCACCGTCGACAAGGATCTGGTCACCGTCGCAAATGACAGTGGTGCCGTTGCCGGTGCCGATCACGTAGGGGATGCCCAGTTCCCGAGCCACCACGGCACCGTGGCTCGACGCCGATCCGACGTCGATGACCAGTGCACTGGCGGTCCCGAACAGTGGCGCCCAGCTCGGATCGGTGTATCGGCACACCAGAATGTCGCCCGGCTCCAGTTCGACGTCGTCATTGGGATCGAGCACCACACGGGCCCGGCCCTGTACCGTCCCACCGCCACCGGCGACGCCTTTGGCGGCCTCGACAGGCTGGTCATTTCGGGCTGGCGCAGCGGACGCGACGGTGGCCGGCATTCCAGTGAAACTCACTGGGAGGTCGATGCTCGCGTAGCGGGAGCGTTGGTCCCGTCGATAGGCGATCAGCTCCTTGGCGTCACACAGTCGCCCGTTGGCGAGATCGTGATGCTCGCTGATGGTGAGAAAGAACGCGTCGTCGACGTCGTCGATGAGTTGCTGCGCCACCAGTTGCCGCCCGAGGTCGCGTGCGGCAGCTCGGGCGCCGTCGAGTGCCCGGAGGTACGACGCTTTGGTCAGCTCCAGATTTCGGATCAGGTTGGCTGCGCGGCGCAGTGCAAATCGCAGCGCGAGCCGCCGGAGACGGGGAAGTTCAGCCAGGACACGGGTTTCAGTTTCAATTCGGGTGCGCATCGCGTCGCGTTCGCGGTCGCGGGCCCGGGGCATATCTACGCGAGTGCGGTAGGCGGACACCAACGCGTGTACCCGTTCGGGTTGTTCCCGCCAAGATTTCGTGTAGACGTTGCCTTCGTTCGGTCCGTGAAATCCGTACTCGGCCAGGAAAGCCTCGATCGTCATTTCGTCGCGGCTCACTCGCCAGATATCGTCTGCCAGCGTGGTTTCGGCGACATTGCCGAAGCCGCTCAACAGGTTTCGCGTCTGTTCCGGGCCGGCGCCGGACGCCGGAGCGGCAATTGCGGTAACCGCACCGACTGCCACCGGAACGAGGAACCGGACACGGGAGTGAAGGTTCATGGCTTCGGCGAATTTGCTGCGGGACATCTCCAGACGCTGCAAAGGCGAAGCGTGAGAGGCATTGCCGAGTACGTCCTCACGCCACCATTGACGGTTGCGGGTGTGCATGGCGCACACTAGGGCGTTGGTGCGCAGCATCGCCGCCGGCAGGCGTACCGCGATGACGGGCAGCCGCCGACCGGCCCCTGGTTCTGGGGGTAGACCCGGACGGACGCTGCCGAGGAGGTCCCGCTCGACGTCGTCGGGGCTGACTCCGGGGAGCCGGCCCATGACGGTCCGGATCACCGCGACATTTGCTACTTGACGGCCGTAAATGGCTGCGGTGGAGCGCTTGTTGGGATCGGCGTGGATCGCGGTTTCGCGGCGGGACAACAGTCCGAAGTCGAACATCGATTGCAGCCAAGCGCGTTCCAGGCCGTCACTCCAGATGTCCCAGCACAGTGGTGACAACAGATCGGGCGTGGCCTCGGCCACATTGGTAGTGGTCCAGAAGCGTTCTGGCTCACTGACTCCCGCTACGGGATCGGTGAACCGACGTCCCGAGAGGGTCATCAATTGGTACGGCTGTCGGCGGGAATGCGATCGGCGAAGTACTCGAACCACCCGTAGCTGAAGGTCGGTGTGCGAGGGTCGCCTCGACGGGTGGTCGACCCGGCTTGCGACCCGTAGCCGCCCCAGCGGGAACTGGCGAATTCGTCCATCCAGCCGGTCTTGTCGCCACGGAACTCCCATATTACACCGCCGGTCGCCATTGTCGAGCTGTCGACATGGCCGCCCGCGTCGAATACGTAGTGCTGGGCGTGCTCGGTGGCGGCGGTCAGTACGGTGCCCTCACCGTCGAGGTCTTCGACGACGACCGCGCAGGACAGGCCCCGCTTGCCGTTGACGATCATTCCCCACTGCATCGCGCCGTCCTCGAGGAGGTTGCCGAACGCATTGAAGCTGATCTCCAGGTCGGCATAGAACGCGAACTCCTTCGGTTCGATGCCGTGTGGCCAAAAACCCTGTTCCAAGACCACGATTCCGCGCGCCGGTCTACCCAGAATCGTGCCTTCAGCTCGGTGCGGGACTTGCGAATAGAACCACGGCTGGTCGGGCATCGGGGCGAATGCCTGCACGCCCAGTGCCCCGGTCTGGCCTTCCAAATGCAGGATGTCACCTTCGTCCCAGGTGACCCGGCTGTCGGTGAGGTCGATGGTCAGCGGCGCCTCATCGGCAGGTGCCACCCCTGGTGCGAGGCGTTGCATGACGGGTTCGGCCCAGCGGCGCTGGTTGGCAGTCGAGCTGCGGCGCAGTTCTCCCCGTGCACTGCGCCTGGTGGCCGGCAGCACTTGAAGTGAACCGTGCTCGGTCGACATCACGTAACAACCACCGGTCATCGAGCCCATGAACTTTCGTTCCACCACATAGGAATTGCCGGTGTCGTCCTGGAGAAATCCGTAGATGTACTGCACCTGCATGCCGAGCCCGTAATAGGTCTTCGTCGGCAGCATCGACGCCACCGTGGGCCGAAACGCACCGACCACCGTGCGGTAGTCGAAGTCAGCGAAGGGGCTGAACTCGGACATCGGGGCATTCTCCTGTCCGCACGAGCCGCATACGCGGGACTCACCTGACGGTGGATGGGCGGTCACCCGATCACTTACGATACAGACATAGAATATCCGTATCAATAGGGTCTTCTGCGCGGCGGGTTGGGTTTGGCAGACTGATAACCGTGGCTCAACCCAATCCGATTCGGCGACGCTCCCCGGATGGCGTGCGCGAGCGTGTACTCAATGCGGCCCGAGTGTGCTTCCGGCGCAGCGGCGTAATGGCCACGCGGATGGATGAAATCGCCGACGAGGCCCAGTTGTTGCGCCCCAACCTGTACCGCTACTTCCCCAGTCGAGAGGCGTTGATTGCCGCGGCTCTGGAGCGGGAAATCGAGATCACCAATGGCATCCGGCGGGAGAAGATTCCGCTGGACGGCCCCGTGGCGGGGTGTTGGTGGAGTCGCTGGTGCTCGGTTATGAGATTCACCGCACCGAAGAAATGACGCAGTTGGTGGTCGTGAAGGAGATGGTCGAGATCACCGCCTCGATAGTCGCCGGCGACGAGTTGATCATGTCCGCGGAGAGTGACTATTGGTATCCCGTACTGAGCTACGGCCGTTCGCGCGGCGAAATCAACGACCGCCTCAGCGATGAGCGCATAATCCGTTGGTTCCTGGCGTCGCAGGTGCAACTGTCCACCCGCACCGAGTTGCTCGACCATGTAGCCCGTGACGCTCGCGAGTTCTTCGCCGATTTCATCGTTCCGCCCGTGCTGTCGCGGCCGTAGAGTTCTCGCCGCTGTCGGCGCCGACATGTTGACCTAATGATACGCAGATAATATTCTTGTATCACTTTGGTTGCGTGACGCGGCGCCCACGCTCGTCAACCAGCCTGCCCGCGCAAAGGAGCTGATTGCCATGACGGCAAGCGCGTCCTGGGTCAATCCCGTTCCCGTGCCTGACTTTTCAATCACTCTCGGTGCTACCACGAGCACTGTGGTGACGTGGATCTGCGTGGTCACCGCGGCTGCCTGCGTGATCGCCGCCGTCGGGGAAATCTTGCTCAAGCGCACCGCGGTACTGCTGTTCTGCTGTATCGGTGGCATCTTCTGCAACGCCATCGAGCCGTTCTGGGATGTCATGGGCCACCTGAACTTCAATCGTGGCAACACCGTTGTCTTTCAAGCGTTCGCCCAGACCGCGTTCCCGGTGGACTATCCCTTGTGGGCGGTGCTGCTCTACATCCAGTTCGGCGGATTCCAGTGTTGGGTCTTCTATTTGATGCTCAAACGCGGCGCCGGCCGCCGGACGTTCTGGATGGTGGCAGGGTGGCAGGTCATCGTCAATGGGCTCATCGAGATACCACTCATCAATGCCAAGGTCTACCAGTACTACGGCGATCAGCCCTTCCGGCTGTTCGGGTTCCCGCTGTGGTGGGTCTTCACGAATTTTGGTGAGCTACTCGGCGCCGTCGTGCTGTACCTGCTGATCAAGAGATTCGGCAATAAGGCTGCCGCTGCTGCAATCTTCATCGTGCCGGCGGCATTCGGGGCATGGGAGCTATGGGCGGGCTGGCCCGTCTATGCCGCTCTCAACTTCGACACGTCGTCGGCGGTGAAACACTTCGCAGCGCTCGTTTCCGCGGCTATCACGATGCTGACCCTCTGGACTTTCGCGAAGTTCATGCCCGTGCTGCAGTCACTACCGGACTGGCACTGCAAGCAATTCGGGCCGGCGAGCCGGGACGAGGTGGGTGTTTCCGCCGGCTGACGTCAGCGCTGTCAGCAATTGCGCAAGGCCAATCGGCCTCAATTGGCAAACGGGAACTGAGCCGGGAGTTGGGTGTGGGGCGGGATGACGGCCTTGCCGTCAGGTGTGAGGTAGCCCGACCCCCCACCTGAGCCGGTGTTGTCGTTGCGGCTCAACGGAACACCCGGGCCCGGGCAGGCGCGATCCGTGCCCTGGCCGCACAATCCGTCGGTGAAGTATGACCTTTCCAGGAGGTCGCGCTGCCATTCTTTGGAGTGGGTCCCGATCCAGTAGTTCGGCACGTTGTAGGTGAGGAACAACGCCACGTGTACGCCGGCCAGGACCGCGAGTGCGCGAACCACCGCCTGGCTGCGGTCGGACAACCGGAGATTCTCGGCGCCGCGCTCGACCAGCGTCTGGCCACGGTCATTGCGGAAGTATCGTAGGCAGGCAACGGCGGTGAAGGTCGCCGAGACGGTGACCACCTCGTTGAGCGGGAAGGCATGGTAGGTCCCGCTGAAGATCGAGAAGCCGCGTCCGCCAGGGTATTCCCAAATGCCGAGGGGCATGAATATCACGCCCTCGAGGATGATGTCGAAACCGACCATGGCGACGAAGCAGCAGACGATCAGTCCGAGGGTGCCGATCTGTGGCCACCTGGCTTTCGCCCGCCGCATCACCGCGCAACCCAGGAACATGGTGATGACGAAAACGTAGACGTACAACCCCGGCATGATCAGAATCGGCTCGACCACCATGGCGCCGGGCTTTCCGTTGGACAGCCAACCCGGGACGCTGTGCACCCACGAGCCGTAGTTGAAGGTCCACGAGTTGTAGGTGAACCAGTGGCCGCCGTAGGCCGACAACGGATCTTGAAACCATAGCGTCGAGAAGGCGAGCACCAGCATGCCGTCCAGGGTCAGCCGGCGTTGCCGGACGATTGGGCGCACCACGAACCACCCAATCAGGATCAGCCCGACCGGAATCGACACGGCCTGGAAGAAGACCATCGCCACTTTCATGTAGGTCGGTGGATCGTTGGGGCCGGTGGGCACCCGTTGAAAGAACGGGCCGGTCACCCAATCGATCAACACGTAGGCGATGAAGGCAACGATCAACGCTCCGAGGCCGGCCCACCACTTCACCGGAACCAGACGGTGCGGTTCCTGCGAGAGATCGTTCACATTCCCCGAGCCCGCCGAGGGCCGAGCTTTGGTGGCTGTGGCGCGGGTTGACATCATGAATTCGATACTGAGACGTCATGTACCAAATTGTCAATGTAATGTCGAAGAAATTGCAGCTCAGCAGTGATGAGTACGCGCCCCACCGCACCGCTCGGACAACCTGCCGCGACCGGGCGGCGCTGTCCGGGCCAGGCAGGAGGGGTTCGTCCCGCATAGCCTGAACCTGTCACGCCGTCCTACGGAAACGACCGTTCGGGTCGAATGGAGTTCGCCCCCTGCGAGCTCCCCGATCCCGCGTGACGCCGCCACCCGTCGGGTTTCCGGCGAGTAGCGGCGTCACGGGTGATCATTGCCTCAGCGGAAGTCCATCCAATGTCCGTGCGGGGTCCAACCCATGTGGAACGGCAGTTCGATCTTGCAGATCGGGCCGGCGGTGATGTCGTCGGTATCGAAGATCTGGAATTCGCCACGCCGATCGGCCCACCACGACACCGGCACGATGATGTAGCCGTCGCCCTCGGGAGCGTCGATGCTGCGCGGTGCGAACGACGCTTCCAGGACCGCGGCCAGCTCGCCCGGACCACGGATCTGGTAGATCTCCTCGGTGAGCTTGTCCACGTCGTTGCGGATGAGGCTGTCCATGCGCATGCCGCGCTTCTTGGGCTGGCCGCCGATCTGGAACCCGTAGCGGTGTCCCTTGCCGTAGAAGCGTTGGTCGACCTTGCAGATTTCGGACGGCAGCTCGGAGAGTTGCTCGGCCTTGGTGACGCCGGTGGTGAGGTTGACGGTCCAGCGTCCCAGGTAGCTTGCGGCGTTGCTGAAGAACAACGCAGCCTGGTCGCCTTCTTTGAACTCGTTTTCCATCGGGAACGGCGGCGTGTTGAAGATGGGTGCGTCCAGGACGAGCTGGTCTCCCTTGACGTTGGCCGTCATCGTATGCATGACGTATTGCGCGGGCAGTTCGGTCTTGACCCAACGGATCTCGCCCTGCAGATCGTGCCGCGGGATCAGCGCGATGGTGATCGGCAATTCCGGCTCCCAGCCGAAGACCGCGTACCCCTTGCTATTCCGCTTCAAGTCGATGATGAACGGCTGGAAAGGCATGACCACCCACTCGGGTGTGAGCCAGATATCATGTGCCACCGTGTTGTACGGGGCATCCCACAGGTCGCGGGATTCCACCGTCCCGTTCGGGTGTACGTATTTCATCGACACATAGGGCGCGGTGTCGCTGTATGACCACCCGTAGAGAATGCCCGTGTCCTCATCCCATTTCGGGTGAGCGCAGAAGGTGCCGTCGCCGAAGCACACCGGCTCGTGCGGGCCTCGGGACAATTCCGGTGCCCACGGTACGATTCCCTTGGTCTCCAACGTGATCGGATCGATGATCTGGGGTGGGGCGCCCAGTTCGCCCGAAACAATCAGCTCGCCGGCGAACGGAAAGATGTTGATGCTGGCCGTGCCCTGCGGGGTGTGGGCGTTTTCGGTCGTGCGCAACACCTCGCCGTAGCCATAGTCGCGGTAATCGCCGAACCCACCGTCGGAGTACTCGAACATCCCGCGGCCGTACCTGTCTTCGAGCATGTATTTCGGCGTGCGAACCCAGCGGTTCCGAAAGTCGGCGCGGCCGTTCTCGAACACCAGTCCCTGCACCATGCCGTCCATCGCCAGCAGCGGCGTTGTGCCCTGGCTGGTCGGCCGCTTCCAGCATGGCCCGGTGCGGTAAATCCCACCGGAGAGATCGCGGGGGATCTCACCGTGGGTGACGATGCACTCCTCGACGGTGGCCTCGAAGCGCATCGGTTGGAACGGCCCCTTGGTGGTGACCGTGTCGGGAATGGAGTAACCCATTTTCAGCTCCCTGGTTCTTGTTCTGGGCAGCAGCGCTTACGCGAGGGCTGCGGTACCGGAGATGTTAGCGCCGAAACCTCAACTTGTAAACGAGCACTTACGTAGTCTACACGGCGCAGGCCGGTGGCGGTCGGCGGTGGGGTCGGCGCCGCCGGAAGTGGCTGGGGAAGTGCGATGTGACATACATTAAGCTGCAGTTCTTCTGCGCGCCTCAATGCTGGCGACGTGCGCCATTCTAGTTCGGCATAGCACAAGACTGCTGGACCACGTCGGCGATACGTAAACGATCGTTACCCCGTGGAGTCCGGCCCGGGTCGGGGGGGCGAATTGGGGCGAGTGGCGCGCGGCGGGGCAGGACACACCCGCTGACGCGGCGCCCGGGTGCCCGAGCGGCAGCTCATAATCGGACATGGCCACTGACCACCCGCCGACTCGAGCGATCACCGTCGAGCAGTATCGGGAACTGTTGGCCAGCCGCCTGCGCGCGGACGGTGTCGTCGGCGTGGACGCCGCCGAGCACGCCGAACTGGTGTTCAACCTGACCCGCCTGCACCATCGACTGGCTCGCGATTTCGAGGGAATGCATCGCCGGCGGGGCTGGACCTGGGCCGGCTTTCGCATCATGAATGTGTTGTGGGCAGTGGGTCCCGCCGAATTGCGCGATATCGCACGCCTTTCGGGAGCGTCCCGGGCCGCTGTCTCCAGCGCGCTGAACACACTTGAACGCGATGGGCTGGTGCTCCGCAGCCGTGACAGCGCCGACCGTCGACTGGTCCGAATCGAGTTGACCGAGCACGGTGCTGCCGCCTTGCGCGAGGCGATGCGTGAGCAGGGGGACCGGGAACGTGCCTGGTTCGCCGAACTCCAACCCGCTGAACAGCAACGGCTGAGCGAGCTACTCGCCGCACTGGCCGACCGCAAGACACCATCGGGCATGCGATGAACGCCGCGGCCCTTGTCCGGTCAGGGTCGGCCGGGAGCCAGCGTTGCGGCGACGATTCGATCGACGGCCCGCATCGTCCGCCGGGTTCGTTCTTCGTCGGAGTAGAAGCCGATGTCCATGGCCAAGCCCCACAACAGATCCATGCACACCTGCGTGGTGGCTTCGGTGTCCATCTCGGCGTCGATCTCACCGGTCCGTGCCGCAGCAGCGAGCAGGTCGCCGACGTAACGGCGCACGGAGTCGATTGGCAGCAGCGCTTTTTCGCGGAGCTCCGGGTGAGTGATGGCGTCGGCGGTCGAGATGACGAAGAACCGGACGAATGTCTCGTCGGTTTGGCTGAATCCGACCGCGCTTTCGAACACCGCCATGACGCGTCGATGCGCGGAGCCGGTCACACCGTTGGCGTCGGCAAGGATCTTGTCGGCCACAACATCGCGGACCGATGCCAGCGCGGCGGCGTAGAGCTCGATCTTGCCCGAGTAGTAATTGGCCACCGCGTTGCGGGTGATGCCGGCTTCCTCGGCGATCTGTTTGAGGCTGGCTCGCTCGTAACCGGTGGAGGCGAACACCTGCCGGGCAGCGTGCAGGATTTTCTGCCGTGTCTCGGCGCCGTCTGCGCCTAACGGTCGGCCTGGCCGGCGGCGGCCGACGGGAGAGGTCACCGGAAAGACTCTACGAGCCGGCGCTGGGCTTTCGCTCACCGCGATCAGCGCGGGCCGTCGACGCCACTGGCAAGCAAATGTTCGACCAGCTTGTCCGGAACCGAGAGAAACGGCGAATGATCCCCGCCCAGGTCGACGAGTCGGGCGTCGGCCGCGGTGCTCATTTTCTGCTGAAACCACCACGGCAACACGCGATCGTGACGACCGCCCAGGTAGACCTTCGGCACCGATCCGAAACCCTCGGCGGTTATGCGCAAGGGCGTGGTCACCAAGCCCAGCGGCTCGGGGCACAGTTGGCCGGCGGCCCACTCGGCGTCCGCGGGTGTGCAGCGGTTGTAGAAGCCTTCGACGACGAGCTCTGGCGCCACCGCAAACGCGCTGCCGTCTGGCTCGAAGGTGAGTGCCCCCGGGCGGGCGAACAACCAGTCCTCGCCGATGCTCTGCATCTTCGGCAGCGGAGCCTCGCCGTCCTCGACCAGCAACGCATTGACCAGTATCAGTCCCGTGACCGCATCGGGTCGCTGCTCCACGAACTGGCTGACGACCACTCCGCCCAGACTGTGCCCGACCAGCACCACTGGGGGTCCGGCGCGGTCTACAGCGGCGGCGACGGCGTCGAGGTACGCACTGAGCTCGGGCCGGCTCCCCGGCCGGCGCCCCGGCAGGTCGACCGTCACCACCGCGTGACGCTCGCTGAGCGGACCGACGATCCGCTGCCAGCACCAGGCGCCGTGTAGCCCGCCGTGGACGAGGACGAACGTCGTCATAACCACACCCTTATCCCACGCACCGCCAAACGATGTTCGGTTATTTGGTGAGTTACCGTGCCAGGCAGGGCGGCCCAGGTCAAGCGTCTCGGAGCAGTCTGGGCGCGAATTCGCCGCTCTGGGCCCCCTTCCTAACCAAACGTCGTTCAAATAGAGTGGGTCTGCGGCCGATTGAACCGCTTGCCTTGGAGCGCAGCGGAGCTCACAGCGATGGTTGCCGACGTGGAAGGCGCCCTATGTCAAGCGGTTTGGACAAGCTGGATGTGATGCACCCGGCGGCTCACTCGGTTCGTCGTGAGATAGTGCCCGCGACCAGAGCGGGTTGGCGCTGGCAGCATTACCTGGCCGTGATCGCGGGGTTATTCCTGGTCTGGGGTGGGTGGACGATCGGGGCCTGGTTGGCGGCGGGCCCTCGGCCGGTGACCGCCTATCGAGATCCCACGGCGTCCACCTACACGATCGCGAAGGCCTACGAAATTGTCGCCGTGCTGCTGGTTCTGGGCGTGGGTACTTATGTCGTTCGCGGGTGTCTGCGACAACGGCGCTTCACCTTCGACGCGCAGCTCTGCATTGCCGGGCTGTTGGCGTACTGGCTCGATCCGTTCTACAACTTCTTCGTTCCGATGAACCTGTACAGCTCGAACTTCGTGAACGTGGGCAGCTGGTGCAGTCATGCGCCATTCGTGCTCAACAAGGCGTGTGGCGGCTCGCCCGAGCCGATCCTGGTCATCGGCAGTATCTACCTGGTGGGGTTTCTGGTCTGCGCAATGTTGGGGTGTCGGCTGCTGCGGGCGGTCAAAAACCGGTATCCGGGCGCCTCGATGGCGCGGGGCTTGATTGCGCTTGCGGTTTTCGCCATCGTCGCCGACCTGTTGATCGATGGTGTCTCGAGCCAGTTGAATCTGTGGAATCAGTTCATCCCCGCCGGCCTCAATATCGCCAATGCCGTGCGTCCCTTCCCGGCGACCCTGCCGCTGTCGGCGATACTGTTTTTCGGGGCCCCGACCCTGGCTCGATACTTGCGTGACGACCGAGGGAGAACGATCTTCGAGCGCGGGCTCGATCACCTGCGGCCGCGCAGCCGCAAAGCCCTGTCGTTTCTGTCCTTGGTTGGCTACATGCAGTTGATGGTGGCGGTGACCATTCTGCTCACCATCGCCCCGGTGGGGCTGTACGCCAACAACTCGCCGACCTACCCAGCCCATATCCTCAACGGGCAGTGCGACATTGGCCCGGTACAAGGCAGCGCCTACGGTCCATGCCCGGGTACCCCGGGCTTCACGGCGCCGCTACGGCGTCTGCCGCATCCCTAGCTGACAGAGCAGGGCCCGCAACTTTAATCACGGTTAAGGCGGAGATCGGAGTGCAGATTGGTGTTTGCCGCAACTGACTGGGTGGCCTACCACGCGCGGCACCGTGGTGGGTCCCTTGCACTCGGATGCGCGGAGGACGGCCGGCGAACAACGTGGGCACAGCTGGAGGATCGGGTCGCCGGCGCGGCCGCTACCTTGCGCGAACTCGGCGTCGGGCCCGGCGACCGGGTGGCATTGGTGAGCGAGAACGACCCGCGCGTGTTCGAGGTCCAGTTCGCCTGCATGCGCCTCGGCGCGCTCTTCGTGCCGCTCAACTGGCGACTGCACGTCAGCGAAATTCAGGACATCTGCCTCGACGCCCGGCCGGGTGTCATCGTGCACGACGAACGCTGGGCAGAGGTCGCGGACGCCGCTGCCGTGAAAACCGGTATCGCCCAGCGGCTGTCGTTCGGCCGGGAGCACAATCGGACCGATTACGAGTCGGCCATTTCGACGGTGAACCCGCTGCGTGCCGGCGGCGCGATCCCGATGGACCAGCCCACGCACATTCTGTACACGTCGGGGACGACCGGGCGGCCCAAAGGTGCTTTGTCGACCAATGCGACGCTGGTGTGGCAGGCTCTCAACACCGCCCACACCACCGGGTACTCACAGCCCGGATGCCATCAACTCAATCCGATGCCGTTGTTTCACGCGGGCGGCCTGAACGTGATGGCCAATTCGATCCTGTACTTCGGCGGCGCGGTCACCACCATGGCCCGCTTCGATCCCGATGCCGTTCTGCACCAGATGGTGAACCAGGACCCGCCGATCACCCACTTCGCCGCCATCCCGATGTTCTATCAGCGCATCGCCGAAACGGCCGACTTTGCGGCGGCGGACCTGTCGCGGATGCGCCATGGGATCATCGCCGGCGCAATCGCATCGCCAGAGTTGTTGCAGCTGTGGGCAGACCGTGGTTTCCCGCTTCAGCCTCAGTACGGTGGAACCGAAATGGGTCCGATGGCAACAGCTCTGGACGACGAAGCGAACAATCTTGCCTATGCGAAGAATGGTTCAACCGGGCGTGCCGCGCTGCATACGCGGATAAGGCTGGTCGACTCGGCAGGCAAGGACGTCGAGGACGGTGTTACGGGCGAAATCTGGTTGCGGGGTCCAAGTGTCACCGTCGGATATTGGGATCGCGACAACGCCGATTACTTCACCGACGACGGCTGGTTTCGGACCGGAGATTCGGCATACCGAGACGGCGACGGCTTCTACTACCCGGTTGGGCGTGTGAAGGAGATGTTCAAGTCCGGCGGGGAGAACATCTACCCGGCCGAAGTCGAACAGGTGCTCGCGCTGCATCCCGATGTCCGTGATGTCGGTGTTGTGGGGGTGGCCGACGACCAGTGGGGTGAGGTGGGCCTGGCCGTGGTGGTGCCCGAAGCCGGGGTGGTGGTTACCCTGACGGATTTGAATGCCTTTGCGGCACAACGTCTGGCGCGCTACAAGCTGCCCAAGCGGCTGGTACTGGTCGAGGAACTTCCTCGTAATGTCACCGGCAAGTTATCCCGCGAGCAGCTCAAACAGGATCATTGGGACAGTTGAGCGTTCTCGGCCTTGCGCGGCGTCACGAATACCATCTCCTGGGCGACGCTCGCCACGAGCCGACTTGCCCGGGAGCGTAATTCGCCGCGGCAGTACGCGCGGTAGCCGTGCGCGATGGGCGCGAACTGCTCGAGCAGCAGCCAATCGTCCAGGCGGGCTGGACGGTGGAACCAGACCGAATGATTGAGCGTCGCTCCCAGCAGGGTCGTGTGGCTGACCATGTCGAGCCACGCTATCCCGGTCGGAAAGTATACCGGCTCGAACATGGGCAGATCCGTGGCGAATACCACGGCCGCGACGTCGGCCCCGGGAAGCTGCCGCGGATAGTCAATAGCCTTCAGCCAGATGCGGTTTCGCGGTGGAGCAACCGAATCGCTCCACGGCACGTGGTCGACGTATCGCAGGTCGACCGGCCACTGCGGGCCGGCTTGAACGGGAATGTCGGTCCCGTATCGGTCCGCCAGTGCTGCCCGGCGCGAGGGCAGCGTATCGGGGTCGGGCGCCGGGTCGACATGGTCACCGTGGTCCGCCGCCCATTCATGTTCGATCGATGCCTGGCTGTCGCTCGAGGCCGCGGTGTGAAACGAGACGACGGTGGTGGCCAGCATTCGTCCGTCCTGCCGCGCGGTGACCACCCGGGTGGACATCGAACGGGAATCACGGACCCGGTCGACGTCGTAGCTGATGGCACGCGTGTCGTCGCCGGCGTGCAGGAACGAGGTCTGCGACGAATGCGGCACTCGAGTGTTGTCGACCGTTGCGGCTGCGGCGAGCAGGCTCTGCGCCCCAACCTGGCCGCCGTAGAGACGCGGCAGACCCGAACAGACCGGTGCGGCGTGATAGCTATCGGCCGCGGCCTCCTGCAGGGCGAAAACCGTTGGCCACCAAGGTACGGCGTCGGCGGAATTCGGCACTGACTCAGGTATCAGCGGGCGGTTGCACCGGCGTCGACGGGGATGGCCGCGCCGGTGATGTACCGGGCTTCGTCAGAGACCAACCAGGCGACCGCGTTGGAGATGTCTTCGGCCTGGATGAGTTGCACGGGAAGGATATTGGTCATCGCCTCGAACAGCTCGGGCACCTCGGGTGCGGCACCCAGGAACGCTTCGTTGTTCACCATGGGAGTGTCGGCCCCGGTGGGGTGCAAGGAGTTCACCCGGATGTTGTAGCTGCCCAACGCGTTCGCGTAGGCGCGCATCAACCCTACGACGCCGTGCTTGGCCGCGGTGTAGCCCAGCATCCCGTACGTCTTGGACCGCAGGCTACGTGTGGTCCCCTTCAGGCCCGCCGCCGAGCTGGTGATGACCACGGCGCCACCCTGGTTCTGGTCGACCAGCGTCGGGATGGCCGCTTCGATGGTGTGGACCACCCCGGTGAGCATGACGTCGATGCAGTCGTGCCAGGCTTGGATCACCTTTGAGGTGGGGCCGAGTACCGGCATGATGCCTGCGTTGGCGATCACGATGTCCACCCGGCCGAACTCCGCCAATCCCTCGTCGAAGACTTTGTTGACCGCCGCCTCGTCGCGAACGTCGGCTTTGGCGGCCACGATTCGACGACCGAGCCCTCGGACCAGTTCGACGGTTTGGGCGAGTTCTTCCTCGGTGCCCAGCGGGTAGGGGACCGAGTCCAGCTGTTCGCAGATGTCGAACGTGACGATGTCGGCACCCTCCTTGGCCAATCGCACGGAGTGTGAGCGCCCCTGGCCTCGTGCTCCACCGCTGATGAAGGCAACTTTGCCGTCCAACGCTCCCATTTGGATCTCCTGTTCGACGCGACGCATGCGCATTAACCGATCATTGTTAGATAACGTAGTGCCGCCCCGAGGCCTTGTAAACAACTTTTCGCAGACTGCAAACGGTTATCTCGTGGTGGTACCGCCCGGTGCTGCGCGATGCCTATCCGGGTCCCGGCCGGCCGAGGGTTCAACCGGTGGCGCCGTCCTGGCGTCCGATGCGCACCGCGCAGCCATCGAGATCGCTGAGTGCTCGGTTGTTGCAAGAGTTGGCCCGGTGAGCCGGGCTGTGTGCGCCATGCCGCGGCACGCGTGAAGACAGCCGCCGTGCCGCGGCATCGCCGCGACTTGCTTATGTTGTGCTGCAAAGCTTTAACGCCTGATGGAACTCCGGTCGACGTCGTCTGCACATCCTGTCAGAACCGCACAACTCACTGGCCGATGCCGAGTTCGCTGTCGGAGCTGCTCGAATTTGCAGACTTATTGTAGTGACAGAGTGTTTGATATAAAGTCGCACGAACGAGAGGAGTGACATGACCGAACGCAATGCCGACGTGGTCGTCGTCGGGTCAGGACACAACGGATTGGTGGCCGCCTGTTATCTGGCCAAGGCGGGACTGGACGTGCTCGTACTGGAGGCGCACCACACTCCCGGCGGCATGACGGCCACCAATCCGATGCCCGAGGCGCCGGAGCACTTCGCCAACGACGCGTCCATCCAGCCGTCGCTCTTCCGCACGACGCCGATCTCGCGCGAGCTGGGCTTGGAGAGTAAATACGGGCTGCGCATGAGAGTGATCGACCCGCCGCACGTGCACATGCAAGAGGACGGTAGCTCGTTGGCTCTCTGGCGTGATCCCCGCAAGACCGCCGATGAGCTCAGCTACTTTTCACCGCGCGACGCCGCGGAGTACCTCGAGATGTTCGAAACCATCCGTGCCGCAGTCGATATCGGCTTGCCTTTCATGATGGCAAACCCGTTGCGACCCGGAATCCAGACGATCCTCAAAATGCTGAAGGCGACCGGCGTCCACCGACGCCGACTCGCCGCGATCGGCCGTTGGGCCGCAGGCTCTTTCAGTGAGACTCTCGACGAGACATTCGAATCCGACATCATCAAGGCGCAGCTGGCGATCAATCTGCCTTTCACACCATTCGCCACAGACGGCGGCGGCTGGGGAATGATCTACCTCGGCATCATGAGCAAATACGGTACCGCCATGTTCGAGGGCGGCACCGGCAACTTCCCCCGAGCGCTGATCGAGTGCCTCAACGACTTTCGAGGCCGGGTGCGGTGTTCGGCGGAGGTGGATGAACTGATCGTGCATGGCGGTCGAGTGACGGGCGTGCGCCTCGTGGATGGTGAGGAGGTCTACGCGCGACGTGGCGTGTTGACCGCATGCAGCCCCAAGACCACTTTGACGCGGTTGCTGCCCCGGGGTGTGCTGCCGTGGAAAATGCAGGCGCGTGCGGACAACATCCCCACCCGAGTTCGGGGTATCGCGGACTTCAAGATGGACGTGGCGGTGAAAGGTCGCCTGGACACCTCTCGACACGAGCGTTGGCGGGGGGACGGAGTCGATTTGCGGCTGGGCGCAAATTCATTCAATACGTGGCAAGAGGTGCTGGGTGCCGAGCGGGCCTGCCGGCGAGGAGACATTCCAGAACACGTGTGCGGTCTGGGGCAGGTCACCACTGCGATGGCTCCCGAACTGGCGCCGAAGGGACACGACACGTTCTGGATGTGGTGCGGGCTCACACCAGCTGACCCCGACGCTGATTGGGACACCGTGCGGGCACAACTGCAGAACGCCGCGATCAAACACGTCGACAAGTTCTACGTCGGCGTCGACGAACTCCGGATCGGTGTTCGCACTTTGGTTTTGCCCGATATCGAAGACCGCTTCCACGCAATCGACGGCAGTGTCTATCACGTCGTCCGGTGATCACCCGATTCGGGCCGCGGAAGCCGGCACCTGGGTTCGCCGGCTATTCCACCCCGGTGCCAGGCCTGTTCCTCACCGGCTCGGGGACTCATCCGGTCGCGGGCATCAGCGGCCTGCCCGGCAGGAACGCCGCCAACACCATGCTGCGCGTATTCAAGAAGGAATCCGGGCGCACCAGCTAGACGCCGCACTACTCAGACAAGGAACGAAGTCATGAGCCACATCCTCGATTTCTCCGATCACGCCGCGTTGTTCCAAGAGCAGACGGGCGGCAAAGGAGTCAACCTGAGTCGGCTGTTTCAAGCAGGCTTTCCGGTGCCACCAGGCTTCTGTGTCACCGCGGATGCCTACCGCTGCTTCATGGCCGCCGACGGTCTGACCGAGCGGATCGTCGAGCTGGTCGCAGAGCTTTGCTACGACGATCCGGACGCCCTTGATCGCCAAACCGCCGCGATCAGGCAGTTCATTGTGGCCGCTCCGATGCCCGCTGAGATTTCGACGCAAATCGCAACGGCCTACGCGGGTTTGGGGGACGGAGCATTCGTAGCGGTGCGCTCCTCGGGGACCGCGGAGGATCTGGCCGACGCGTCGTTCGCCGGACAGCACGACACGTATCTCGACGTAGTGGGCGCCGAGGAGGTCATCGATGCGGTGCGCCGGTGTTGGGCATCGCTGTGGACCACGCGCGCAACCGGGTATCGCAAGCACCACGACTTCGACCATGCCGCGGTGGCGATCGCGGTTGTGGTCCAGAAGATGGTCACCTCCGAGGTCTCGGGGGTGATGTTCACCGGCAACCCGTTGACCACAGCGACGGACGAGACGGTCATCAACGCGACATGGGGGCTGGGCGAGGCGTTGGTGCAAGGCATCATCACACCGGACCAGTTCGTCGTGCAGGTACCGCAATACACCGTGGTCGAAGAGTTGCTCGGAGCCAAGGAATCCCGGATCGTACGCGACCGCAGCCAGGGTCGCGGCGTGATCGAGCAGGACGTGCCCGCGCAGGAGCGGGCTCGCGCCAGTCTGAACTCTCGGCAGATCGTCGACCTCGCGCGTCTCGGCCAGACGGTGCAGGAGTACTACGGCGGCTACCCGCAGGACATCGAATGGGCCATCGAAGGCGGCACCTTGTACCTACTGCAGTCCCGACCCGTCACCGGAGTCGACTTCACCTGGGATGCGGATGTCGATCGGGGCCATCTGCAGGCTGCGGCTGTCGACACCGTCTGGACCCGCGCCTACGCGGACGCGATCATGACCGGGTCGCCCGGTGCGCTGCAGTACGCCTGCCGGACCCCACAGTTCTCCAACCGGCACATGCGCCGCATGTGGGAGATCTTTGGTTTTCCGGATCTCGCCGAGATGCGAGCATTCAAGTACTGGAAGGGCCAGTGGTACTTCAACGTTGACACCGAACGCCTGCCGATCGAGCGACTAGTGCCCCCCGCGCTTCGACCGATGTTCCTGGACTTCATCCCGCCGACGATGCACGAGCAGGTGCTCAACGCGCCGTTCGACAAGGCCACCCTGGCACGCGCGCTCATGCGCTGGCACATGCTGGACCCGGACACCACACCCGGCCAGTTCCCCCGGACGTTCGAAGCATGGCGAGCCCGCACCGATTACGAAGGCAAGACGACCGAGGAACTCCGCACGCTCAACGACGAAGAACTCGTCTCGTACTGTCAGCACATCACCGCTCTCGAAGGTGAGTGGGGCGACTGCATCTTCCTGCCGTACTTCTTCACCCTGCGTTTCGCAATGGCGGGCCTGGCGTGGATGCTCAGCACCTGGTACGACGGCGCCGATCCCATGGCGACGTTCGCCACGCTGGTCGCGGGAGCCACCCGCCGGACCGACACGCAGCGCGAGAACTCCGAATTGCTGGAACTCGTCACGATGATCCGTCGGTCGCCAGCACTATCAAAAGCCTTGCAGGAGAACGAAGACCGTGCATTTTTCGAGCACTGCCACACCTTTCTCGAGGGGCGGCATTTCCTCGAGCACTACGACCGGTGGATCGCCAACTGGGGTTTCCGCGGACAGGCGGATCGGGACTTCCTGCACCCGCGTCGAGCCGATGACCCAACCCTGGATTACCGCGCGTTCAAGCTCATGCTCAACGCCGACGCCGACCACGATCCCCAAGCCGCGGAGCGAGCGCTGGCGCGACAGCGCGAGGAAACATTCCAGCAGGTCATCACCAACGTTGCCACCAAGCCGGACGGCCAATTCAAGGTCGAGATACTCAAGGCCGTGCTCCCGCTGTGTCACGAGTATCTGATCATCCGCGATAACGAGCGTTGTCGTCCGACCGATGTGCTGATGTACGCCTGGAAGCGCGGCTTCGACGAGATCGGCCGGCGACTCTTCGAACGCGGCATGATCGAAGATCCCCGAGACCACAACTGCCTGTCCGAGATCGAGCTGTACCAGTTCTTCCGTGGCCTGGAAGAACGGCCAGACCTGCTGAAAGTCAAGATCGCTGCCCGCCGCCGGCATATCGACGCGGCACTGCGCAAAGAGGCGGACCCACCGAAATACCTCATCCGCAACCGAGCGGTCGATCTCGATCATCCGCGGGCCGAGGGCCAAGATGGCGTCTACGTGGGCACCGCAACGAGCCCAGGCACCTACACCGGAATTGCCAGGGTGGTGCGCGACCACAGCGAGATGGGCCGGGTCCGGCCCGGCGAGGTATTGGTCACGCACTCAACCGATCCCGGCTGGAATCCTGTTTTCACCGTGATCAAAGCTGTCGTGGTGGAGACCGGTGGAATGCTCTCGCACGCCTCGTGCCTGGCGCGCGAGATAGGGTTTCCTGCTGTGTACCTGCCCGAGGCGATGAAGCTGATCGAAGACGGTGCCACCATCACCGTCGACGGAAACACCGGTTCGGTAATCGTGGGCGACGAGGGCGCATCGGGTTTACCGCCCGCCCCCGACGCGCACAGCCCGACCCTTGTCGAGGTTGGCGGGAGTGCTTGAGAAGCCTAATCGGGTGAGGCCGCAGTCCGCGGATACCGGCAGTCGTGAGGTGCGCCTCGAGATCGACGGCACCTTCAATCTGCGTGACGTCGGGGGGTTGCCGGTACAAGGGGGCGGACGCCTCCGTTGCAACCTCCTGTACCGCAGCGACGCGATTGACGCGATCAGCGAGGCGGGGCGCCGATCGCTGCGAGACCTCAACCTTCGAACCGTGATCGACCTGCGGGAGCCCCGGGAGCGGCGAGAGGCGCCACCGGATCTGGGCAATGGCGTTCGGTGTGAACAGATTCCGATTCTGCGTGATCGCCTGACATACGGCCACCTCGCGGACATCGCAGATTTGTACGCCGCCGTCATCGGCGTCGCCGGACCAGAATTCGCGGCGGTGATCGAATGCTTGAGCCGTCCCGACGCGCTACCAGCCCTCGTCCATTGCACGGCCGGCAAGGATCGCACCGGAATGGCCGTCGGGCTGCTGCTGGCAGCCATCGGCGTACCCGATTCGGCAGTTGCAGACGACTACGCCGTCACCGAAGTCAACCTCGGAGAGGAGGCGAGGGCCAGGGTGCTCCAGCGCGCGATCGAGGCTGGAATACCCGCTCAACAGTTAGCTGTCATGATGGGCAGCCCGCCCCAGCTGATGATGGACGTACTCGACCAGGTGCGGGCCGCCAACGGCACGGTCGCGGCGTATCTCACACGGCACGGGTTGGATACTGATGCGCTGGTGCGCCTTCGGCGCACGCTCGTGGAATTCAATTAGGGCGATAAAGCGTATTCCAGACGATGTTGGTCAGCGAGTCCGCGACCTTTCGCAAATTCGACGGGCGCGCGTCTTGGACCAGCTGATCGACCCCCCGCTCCAGTAACCATCCCAGCCAGCCCGAGATCACCACAGGGTCCAGCGAATCGTCCACCGAACCCGCGGACTGTGCGGCCGAGATGACCGCTCCCAGTTCGTCGATCGACTGACTCCGCAGGGCGTCGACTGATCCCCGCGCAATCGGATCGGTGACCGCGCACGCGTGCATAGCGCGGGAAACCATGATGTGTTTGGCGCGATACCGAACGAATTCGCCGAGGATGAGTCTCATCTGGTGTCGCTCGATGAAGCCGGTCTCGTCCCACCACTTGGCCACGATCTGCTTGCCGTCAGCGACGATTCGGGCGTATGCGGAAAAGAGCAGGTCGCCGAGGTCCTCGAAGTACATGTAGAACCGGGTCCGTGACATGCCGGTCTGGGCCGCCAGGCGCTCCACGCTGATCTTGGTGAAGGGTTCTCCGGATTCCAGTAGTTCCTGCATCGCGCGCAGTAGATCATCCCGCGTTTGATCGCGTTTACGGCGGCGGCGGCCGTGCTCACGTCGGTCCACCGGCCCCGGGCCCTTTGCGATCATGGCTCGCAGTTTTCACGGAGCGTGCGCCAGAAGATCTCGGTGAGTCCCTCGGCCAGGGCGTCGAGTTCGTGTGCTCCTGCGCCGGCCACCATCTTCGCCAGACCACGTTCGCTCATCCACATCAACAGGGTCGACGTGGTGGCGGCGTCCAGGCTGCGGTCAATGGCGCCAGACGCCTGGCCTGACCTGATGTACGACGCGACCGCGCTGGCGCCGCGTGTCATCAGCCCGACGAACTCGCGTTCCGCGCTGCCGCCCGGCGGCGGCTCGTCGATTGCGGCCATAATCACGCGATGCGCCCGATATCTGGCGAAGATTCCGTCGATACCGCGGCGCAGATCGGCTTTGGAGCCGTCTGGCCGAATGGCGAACCACGGTTGCAGCAGCTCGTCGAGGACGGAGCCCGCCAAGTCGCGCAGCAACGCGTCCTTATCGTCGAAGTACGAGTAGAAAGTCGAGCGCGTCACGCCCGCCTCGTTGATCAACCTCTCAACGCTCATGTCGCCGTAGGCGAAGCCCTGGTTGTGCAACACCTCGACTGCGGCGAGTAACTTCTCCCGAAGGGCGGCCTTCCGGCGCGCTCGTAGCGCTGCCGTGTTGCGGGTCCGCTGCGCCATTGGAAGAGTTTATCCAGCTAGAACCCGGGAAGGATCCGACATCCCGTCAACACATGATGTCTGATTCCACTGGTCGGCCGCTTGCAGACATTGACTAACCAAACAATGATGGATTAGTGTGCGACGATATGGGCGAGGCGCAGGCCGAATCCGAGACGGCGGCCGCGGCGATTCTGCCGCACTACAACATGTGGGATCCCGGGCACGAGAAGGCCAAGTGGGATGTGTTCGCCTACGCGCGGCGGAATTGTCCAGTGGCCCATACCGATGCCGACGGCGGCGGCCAATACGTCGTGACCCGATACGAAGACGTTCGCCGGGTCCTGGAAGACCCGCAGACCTTCTCGTCTGCCGGTGTCTCACCGCGCCCATCGCCGGTACAACTCAACCCGCTCGACGCTGATCCCCCCTATCAGGTGGAACTGCGCAAGCTCCTCAACCCGCTGTTCACCCGTAACTTTTTGCTCCGGTTCGAACCCGAACTGCGCAAGAACGCCGTCGACCTGATCGGGCGCTTCATCGACAACGGGCGGTGCGACTTCATTCGGGAGTTCGCCGGTCCGTTCGTGGGCAACGCCTTGTCCAGGGTCGTCTTCAATGAAGAGGACCCCGAGAAGATGGACCGGGCGGCCGACGTCGTGATCCGGGTTGCTGTCGAGGCCACCGACGAGGCATTCTTCGAACTCGCCATGCTCGCAGGGCAATACATCGCCGAGCGGGAGGCGAACCCGGTCGAGCGCACCGATGTGCTGAACGCGATCGCGACCGGCGTCCTCGAATCCGGCAGGCCCTTGACCGACGTCGAACGACTCGGTGTCGTCACCGTGCTATTCCTGGGTGGCCTCGACACCACCCGTGGTGCGATGGGCTCGATCGCCTATCACCTGGCCAAGGATCCCGAACTCGAACAGCGCCTTCGTGATCCGGCCTGGATTCGACAGGACATGGACGAGTTCATCCGCCTGGAGTCGCCGGTGGGCTGTCTGGGGAGAAGGGCGACCCGGGATGTCGAACTCGGCGGTGTGAAGATTCGGCAGGGCGAGCAGTTGCTGATCCGCTTCGATTCGGCGAATCGCGACGAGGCACGGTTCGAGGATGCCGCACGCTTGCGGTTCGATGTGCGGCGCCCCAGCTCCGCCGGCTTCGGACTGGGAATCCATCGCTGCCTGGGTTCGCATTTCGCCCGCATCCAGATTGCGATCGCCTTCGACGAGCTGTTCAAGCGGGTGACGAAGTTGCGGTTTGCCGATCCCGACGCCGAAGTGCGTTGGGCCCCAGGCATTGCCAACGGTCCGGAGCGGCTGGATCTGCTGTTCGACAAGATCGGTTGAGCAGACGATGCCGGTAACCCCGCTTCCGCCATCGTCGGCAGAACTGAACCAGCCGAGCGCTGGGATCGGCGGGACCGACGCGACTGAGACGAGGAACAGGTGAGCTTCATACCGGGTGAGGAAGCCGAGCAACTGCGCGCAGTCGTGCGCGAATTCCTCGCCAAACGCTCCGATGAGGCCGCGGTACGCGCCCAGATGGAGAGCGAGCGCGGCTACGACCCGACCGTGTGGCGTCAAGCCGCCGACGAGTTGGGCCTGCCCGGTTTGGTAGCGCCGGCACGGTACGGCGGCGCCGAGGCGAGTGCGATCGAGCTAGGCGTGGTGTTCGAGGAGATGGGCGCAGCACTGTTCTGCGGTCCGTTCCTGGCGACAGTGGGCTTGGCAGTCACCGCGCTTGTCGAACTCGGCGACGAGGATGCCGCGGCACGCTACCTACCCGGCATTGTGGCCGGAGATACCGTCGCGGCACTGGTCTGGTCGGGGCCGTCCCCGGGAGCCAGCACGCTGACCGCGTGCGAGCAGGGCGACGGCTGGACCGTCTCGGGCACCGCCGACATCGTCGTCGACGGCGGCGCTGCCGATCTGCTGCTGGTGGTCGCTCGCAGTCCGGCGGGCTGCTGCCTGCTGGCCGTCGAAGGCGGTGCACCCGGGCTCAGCCGCACACCGCTGGTCGCAATGGATTCCACGCGCAGGCTTGCCGCTGTGAATCTCGACCGGTGTCCGGCGCGGTTGCTGGGTTCGGACGGCGGCGCCAGCGACGCGCTGCGCGACACCGCCGATCTGGCCGCTTTATACCTGGCCGCCGAACAACTCGGCGGGGCGGCCCGCGTGCTGGAAATGGCGGTGGCCCACGCCCGCACCAGATACCAATTCGGAAGGCCCATCGGGTCTTTCGGGCCCATCAAGCACCGCTGTGCCGATATGCTCGTCGACGTCGAGTCGGCCCGATCAGTGGTTTATCACGGACTGTGGACCGCCGTGCACGACCGGGACAACCTGGCCCTGTCGGCGAGCCTGGCCCGTGCGGTGTGCTCGGATGCCTACAGCAAGCTGGCGGCGCACAACATTCAAATCCATGGTGGCATCGGGTTCACCTGGGAACATCCCGCGCACTTGTATCTCAAGCGGGCGAAAAGCTCTGCCCTGCTTTTCGGTTCGGCAACCGCTCATCGGGCGCGGTTGGCCGAGATGGTGGCCACTGTGGCACCGGTGCCTGTTACCGCGCGGCGCGCTGCCGAGGACCAGCCTACCGGCGGAGAGCCGATCGAGGCTGAGATAGCGCAGTTCCTGCGCGACCACCCGGTTGCCCAGCCCGACGATGCCGCGGCCGACCGTGCGCTTCGGGAGGCACGATTCGACGCTGGACTGGCCGTCGTGCATTTCGCCGAGGGATGCGGGGGGCGTGGGTTGGACCCGTCACTGCAGGGCGTCGTCGAGCGCCGGTTCGCGGCTGCAGGATGCCGAGATCATATGGCCAGCAACGTGATCGGCCTCGGGATGGCGATGCCGACGATCCACGCACACGGTACTGGCGAGCAGAAGCGGCGCTACCTGCGGTCGTGCTTCTCGGGCGAGGACATCTGGTGTCAGCTGTTCTCCGAGCCGGGCGCGGGCTCGGACCTGGCCGCGCTGGCCACCCGTGCCGTTGCCGACGGTGACACATTCGTCGTCAACGGGCAGAAGATCTGGACGTCGCTGGCACACCTCGCTCGATTCGGGTTGCTGCTGGCCCGCACCGACCCCGACGTGCCCAAGCACAAGGGTTTGACCTACTTCCTGCTCGACATGCGCAGCCCCGGCGTCGAAGTGCGCCCCCTGCGGCAGCTCACCGGCGAGGCCGAGTTCAACGAAGTCTTTCTCACCGACGTGCGGATCCCGAAGGCCGACGTCCTGGGCGAGGTGGGCCAGGGTTGGGCAGTGGCGATGACCACGCTGGCCAACGAGCGGATCTCGATCGGCGCCCGGCCGGCGCAGCGGGGCGAGGGCCCAATCGGTCGTGCCGTGGAAATCTACTGCGAGGCAGCGAGTTCAGGGCGGGTGGACGCCGTGGTGACGGAGCGGTTGATGCTGCTGTGGACGCAGGCCGAGGCAGCCCGGCTGACCAATGTCCGGGCCGCCCAGACGGGCCGGGCGCCGGGGCCGGAAGGCTCGATCGCCAAGCTGCAGATGGCCGAGTTGAACAAGGCGATATACGAGCTGTGCGTGGACATGTCCGGCGTGGACCAGTTGCTCATCGACGGTTACGACGAGCATGCGCCCACGTCGTCGGCTGCCTACGGCGGGGCCGACGTGCGTAAGTCGTACCTGCGGTCGCTGGCGAATTCGATCGAGGGTGGTACGTCGGAAGTGATGCGCAACATCCTCGGTGAGCGAGTGCTCGGGTTGCCTGGTGAACCCAGGGTTGACCGGGACATCCCATGGCGTGAGGTGCGCCGGTCATGAATTCCGCACCGGCCGTCACCCGTGGCAAGTATCGCCGTACCCCGTATCTTGTTGTTTCCCAAGAGCATTCGGTCCGCAAGGATGTCTACGGCACCGTCGCCGATCACGTGGTGCGGTACGCGCAGTTGCTCCGCGGTGATCGTGAGTCGGACACGGTCATCGTCGCGTCTCATCCGATCGGGTCGCCGGCCTACCTGCCGCTGTTCTCCGAACTGGCGCGTACTGGGCTGCATGTGATCGGTTGCGCCAACCGATATTCGGTTGGTGACTCCGCACTGCAGATGGAGAACCATCTGCTCGATCTCGGCGCCTGCGTGCGAGACGCGCGCGAAAGGCTCGGCTACCAGCGCGTGGTGCTGGCCGGCTGGAGTGGCGGCGGATCGCCGATGATGGGTTATCAGGCGGAAGCGGAGAAGCCCACAATCACTCAGACCGCGGCGGGGGAGCCGTCGTTGCTCGCCGAGACCGCACTCCCGCCGGCTGACGCGGTGATGTTGTTGGCGGCTCCGCGCAGCCGTCACCGGTTGCTGACCGAGTTCCTCGACGCCTCGATCACCGACGAACTGCAGCCCGAGCGCAACCGGGCTGCCGAATTCGACCTGTACGACCCCGCGAACCCCAACCAGCCGCCTTACCCGGCGGACTTCCTTGCCGCCTACCGCGACCGACAACGCGAACGCAACCGCCGGATCACCGCCATGGCCCAGCAGAGGTTGCAGGACTTCCGAGACGCCGGCCGGCCACACGCCGAGCACTCGTTCGTCGTCCACGGGACGATGGCCGATCCGCGTTGGCTGGACCCGACCATCGAACCCAACGGCCGCCGGCCGCGGTGGAGTTATCTGGGCGACCCCGAGGTGGCCAACACCAGCCCCGGTGCACTGATGCGCTTCACCACTGCGCGGAGTTGGTTGTCGCAGTGGGGGTTGGACACTGCGCAGGTGGACGCCGGCGACGCGGCGCCGCGGGTGTCGGTGCCGGTGCTCATGGTCGTCAACGGCTGTGACGACGCGGTGCCGACCAGCCATCAGGCGCAGGTGTTCGATGCGATAGGTCACCAGGAGAAGGAGCGGGTAGACCTGCCGGGCGCCAACCACTATTTCACCGGCGAGGATCAGCGATCGCAGCTGTCACAGGCAGCCGATCACGTCCACGACTGGCTGCACCGCCACGGTTTCGACCTCGACTAACCCTGACGCCAGGACGGCCTGGCTGTCAGCGCCGGCAAATAACCAAACAAAGATTGATATCCGCCAAAGAAGGAGCCCGACAAATGAAGCTGAGCCTGATGACCCTGGGGGACGTGGTAGCCGATCCGGTCACCGGGCAGGTCGCCACGGCTGCCGAGCGGCACCGAGCCATCGTGGAGGCCGCCGCAGTCGCCGACCAAGCAGGCTTCGAGGGCGTGCACATCGGCGAACACCACGGGCTTGAGTACACGACATCGGCGCCGCCGGTGATCCTCGCCGCGATCGGGGAACGCACGTCGCGGCTGCGGTTGTCCACCGCCGTTACGTTGGCGGCGAACCTCGACCCGATCCGCGTCGCCGAGGACTACGCGACCGTCGATGCGCTCTCTGATGGACGCTGCGAAGTCGTGGTGGGCCGGGGCAATTTCTTCGTCTCCACCTACACGCTGTTCGGGCAGCGTTTGGAGGACTCCCACGAGCTGTTCGCCCAGAACGTCGAGCTGCTCGCCCAGTTGTGGGCGGGCAAGGAGGTGAGCTGGGCGGGATCGCGTCATCGCGCCGCGATCAATGAGTTCGTGCTGCAGCCTGCGCCGGTGGGCACGATGCCGCTATGGGTAGGCGGCGGAGCCTCGGAATCGTCGCTCGAACTGGCGGCGCGCCTGGGACTGGATCTGATGCTGCCCTCGGCGTTCGGTAACCCCCAGATGTTCAAACCCGTGGTCGAGAACTATCGGGAGAGGTTCGCTTCTTATGGGCATCCCCGTGATCCGCGGGTCGGCGCCTGCTGGCACGTCAACGTCGCCAGGACGAGCCAGGCGGCCCGGGAGCGCTGGGAACCGCGCTACCGGGCCTACTTCGAGCTGATGAATACCGTCATCCCGCGGGTGAATCCCGACCCGCCACCGTTCGTCACCAAGCCGTTCGACTTCGAGTTCCTCACCACCCGCGGTCCCGCCATCGTCGGCAGTGCGGCAGAAGTGGCCGATCGGCTCAACTCCTGGTCGGAAGTCCTGACCAGTGACACGAACTTGATCTACGTCGACATGGGCGGCCAGCCGGCCGGCGAATACCGCGACATGGTGGAACTCATTGGCGCCGAGGTCATCCCCCAGTTGAGCTGAGGCTGCCTGACAGCGAGTACGTATGCGGTGTCTATGGCATATTGCCACCCCGGGCGAGCACGGTGTTTAATTTATATTCAAAGAAAGGGTGGTGATTGCCGTGGTGTCCGAATCAACGCTGCACCGAAGCGGCCCGCGCCGGGGTGCGACTGCCGTGGAGCCGTCACGCTCGGGAGGGGTGACGGTATGGGCGGCAATCGCTGTCGTCTGGCTGTTGATCGCCGTGCAGGCCCTGGTGCGATGGATGGCATCGAGCGATTTCGCGCCGGCACCCCTGGACGGCCACGATCAGATGCCGGCGTGGAACGTGGTGGCGTTGCGCATCTTCGAGGGACTCAGCATGGCGCTGCTGGTGTACCTCGTATGGGCCTACGTGGTGACCCCCTGGCGCCGGACCGGTGCGTTGAGCCTGGACGGCAAGTTCGTCCTGGGCGGGATGGCCGCTTTTGTCGCCGACGCCTTCCTGAACTGCTACACCTACCTGTTCGCGTGGAATGCGCACAACGTCAACATGGGCGTCTGGACGGCGTATCTGCCGTTCCACAACCCGGCGGCATCCTCCCGGTACGCGGAGTCGCTGTTGTGGGGCCCGCCGATGTACGTGTACTTCTGCGCCGGCGTGGCCGTGGTCGGCTGTCCCGCGTATTTCGCGCTGCGGTCCCGCTTTCCGCACCAGTCGAATGTGGCCCTGCTGTCGATCATCTTCGCCGGCGAGTTCGTGTTCGATTTCGTGGTGGAGAATTTGGCGATCCGGTTGACGCACGGCTATTCGTTCGCGCAAACCTACGGGCCGCTTACCTTGTGGGCGGGCAGCCAATTCCAGTTCCCGCTCTACGAGTCGTTCCTGGTGGCCACGCTGGGATTATTCTACACCTGGATGCGGATACAGGCCGTCTCGTCCCCTGATGGGCTGTCACCGGTGGAACGCGGCTTCGAGCGTTGGAGGCCCTCACTTCAGCCGATGGTGCGTACCCTGGCGGTGATCGGTTTCTGCTGTGCTGCAACGATATTGATCTACCATCTGCCGTTCAACTGGCTGGGCATCGTGGGTGCTTCGCACGCGCACCTGCCGTCGTACCTGCTGCCCGGCTGAGTCGGCAAGCGCCTCAGTCTGTTCAGGACTCGCGACTGAATCCGAGTTTGCGCGCGATGAATCGCCGTCGCCGGAGCTAGACTTACGCTTCGATACGAAGCGACGAGGATTCTGTCAGATATGCCAACGGTGACCCGCAGGGCGAAGCAAAGCCGGGCAGAACGCCGAGAGGCGATCGGCAACCGGTTGTTCACGATCGTCGAACGCTTGCTTGCGGAGGGTGCCGTTTTTTCCGAGATCAGCGTCGAACAGTTGATCACCGAGGCCGACATCGCCCGATCGACTTTCTACGTGTATTTCGAGGACAAGGGCGCGCTCATGATCGAACTGATGGAGCGCGTCACGAAGGCGGTGGGAGATGCGGCCAACGACTGGTTTCAGTTGCCGCCCGGAGCGACTCGCGCGGATCTGCGCAAAGCGCTCGCTCGCCTGGCCGCGGCGTATCGACAGCACGGTCGCATGATGTCGGCGGTCATTGAGGCCGCCGCGTACGACCCTCGGGTACAAGAGGAGTACGCCGCGGTCATGGCACGCCGGTGTGACGACATGAACCGGAACTTCATTCCCCAACAGCGCGACGGGTCCATTCGTGGGGACATCGATCTGGTGGCCGTGACTCCGTGGCTGGCGTGGATGTTCGAAAGGGGCTTCAACCAGTTGGCGGGGCGCGACGGCGTCATGACCGAGTCTGCGCTCGACGGCGCCACTTCGGTGATATGGCAGACGTTGTACGAAGGCACTCGCTGAGGGTCGACGGCAGTCTTCAGCTACGGAGCCCTGCGGGTGCTCCGTATTGCGCAGCTGCTGCCTCGGGCATCAGGACAGCCCGTCGCGCCAGAACGATCATCAACACGAACCAACCCGTGAAGCTGGTCAACGGGATCCACCAGACGAGAAGCCCGTTCCAGGCGAACGGACCGCTCTTGGCGAAGAATGCGATGACCGCAGGGATGAACGAAAGGCTGACCCAGAACTGAAGATACGCCGCCCAGCGCGGGAAAGCGGGGCGCGGCCGCGAGTCCTTGAGGATTGCGATACCCAAAATAATGTACTGCACCATGAACGGGGCGATGGGTGTAATGAAGAGCAGCCAGCCCAAATCACTGAGTGCCTGGGTGATCTCGGGATTCCTCTCGGGTCTGAAGGCTGCGGCCGCCCACGCGAATGCCGGCAGCATAAATGTGAGCATCGAGACGATTCCCGCTGCCAGTTGAGTTGCGGCCCAGAAGAACGACTTTCCTTCGATCTCCTTGATGAGTGTGGAGAGTGTGACGGTCCACGGCAGGTATAAGACAGCGCCGAGGCTCATGAGCACCATGCCCACCCGAATCGGGACGGAGCTTTCGTGAAACAGCTGGGCAACCTGTGGTGCGGTCAGTGAGGGGGCGAGCGGCGGCACCCAATGGGCGAATCCCAGGTACCCGACAGCCCAGATGACAAAGAAAGCCGCGGCGCTCCATACCCCGATCAGACGTGAATTCGGTCTCATGCCAGGCAATCTCCTCTGAACGAAGTGCGTGTCAGTCCCATTCGAAGTGCAGGTGCTCGGGGCGATGAAAGATCATGCCCTGCTGTACCCGGATCTCCTGGTCGGGTGCAACGCGCAGGTTGGGCAGGCGGGTAAGCGCGGTCTCGATGGCCACTCGCATGTCGAGTCTGGCCACCCACTTCCCGATGCAGTTGTGCGGGCCGAGACCGAAATGCACGCTCTTGCGCATTTCGGCGGCATCGCGGTCGATATCGAATTTCGCGGGATCTTCGAACTCGCTGTCGTCGTTGTTGGCCGACTGCACGAGCAGAAAGAGGTTGGAGCCCTTGGTGATTTGCTGGCCGCGGATCTCGACGTCCTCTTTGACGCGACGCACAATGCCGCGTGCGGGGGTTAGTCGCCGCAGCGACTCCTCCACGACTTTAGGCACCAATGACAAGTCGGACCGAACGCGGTTGATCAGATCCCGGTCCTCGCAGAGTTTATAGAGCGCAAAGCCGATACCTCCTGCGCTCGTCTCGAATCCGGCGATGACGAGTTGTCCCACGACACCGAGGATTTCGCGATCGGTCAAGCTTTTCTCGCTGCCGTCCTGGGCAAGAATCAGACCGCTGATCAGATCGTCGTTCGGTGACTTGCGACGCTGTGTGATCGCTTCCATCAGGTAATCGCTGAAGTCGACTTGCTCGCGGGCCAGATACCTCCGGCGAGCATCGGAAATGGACGGGACGAACAGCTCGGTGATGCCCAGCGTCCACTCGTGGAATTTCTGGTGGTCCTCGGCCGGTACGCCGAGGATGCTGATCAGCACGTGAACGGGCATCGGGGTCGCGAATCGGTCCATGAGGTCGCCGCGCCCCTCGGGCCGGATGGCATCGAGAAGGCGGTCGGAGGCTTCCTTGATCGCGCCCTCGCGTGCCCGAACCGCATTCGGCGTCAATGCTTTGGTCGCCAATTTTCGGATTCGGGTGTGTTGTGGCGGATCGGTGTTGACCAGTGCCGGTTGCCAGGGGGCGTAGCCGTGCGGCAAGGCGTCCTTGAGCTCGTCGGGCACATCGCCGACGAGGTCGTCGGGCATGCAGCCGAAGCGGTCGACGTCCTGAATGATCGGCAGGATGTCGTCGTATCGACTCAGGACCCACGCGTCGAGCTCGGGAACATGCATGATGGGGGCGTGGTGGCGCAACTGTGCGAAGAGTTCGCACGTGTCCCATGTACTGCGAAACGCGTCCATCATCGTCGGTTGATCCTGCGCAGTCTCGGTCATGAAGTGCGCCTTCCGTTTTCAGATCAGGGCAGCTGCTGCGGGCGCGTCGAGGTCGAGCGCCATCTCGGCGTAGCGGCGGATTTGGTCAACGATCAGCTGGTCACCGCGTTCGGTCGAGGCCACTTGCCCGGCCATGCCCACGAAAAGCAGGACCCCATACATGGCGCCCTCGCGGTAGCTGTCCCAGCAGGCATCGAAGTCGAAATCCCTTACCCCACCACGCAAGAGTTGTTCGTGGTACTCGGAGATCAGGTCGCGTTCCGAGGAGCGTCGATTCTCGGTCGCCAGGGCAGAGCCAAGGTAGTAGGCCGGATCGACTCCCGGGGGGCCGAGCCGAACCGTTTGGAAGTCGATCACTGCAACACGCTGGCTATTCGGATCGATTGAAAACATGATGTTGTCGCTGCGGAAGTCCCCGTGCTGCACCACTGTTGGGGCTTTCCAGCTGCGCACCCAGGCTCCTGCCTGTGGAATGACGCGCTCGAACAGTGTGACGTGGTCCGCGTCGAGGTGATCGCCGAATCGGGAGAGAAACGGCGGCAGTCCGCTGGGTATCGCATCGAACACCGCGATGGTGCGCGCCGGGCAGGCGATCCAGTTAAGTCCGGAAATCTTGTCTGAATTCCACAGCGGTGCTTGAAATTTCGCTAGTTCACCGAGGGCGCGTGAGCAATCGTCGACGCTGCTCGGCCTGAGTACGTCCCCTGCCTGCAACTCGCTGCTCAGATCCTCCAGGACCAGAGTGAAGTTCTTGGCGCCATCCGACAGTTTTGCCAGGTAACACCCTGGCAGCCCCATATCGGGGACAAGCGGCGCGATGTCCGAATAGAAGCGGGTTTCTAATTCGTACATGCTCATGGCGTGGGCGACGCCCAGGCTGCCCGGATCGTCGGTCGGGAACTTCACCAGCAGCGACCCCGGGGTCGATTCGGGTCCCGGGTAGGTCAGCGTCGCGCGGACCATGCGGGCCATCAGGCCGCCGGTGACCGGTTCCAGAATCACTTCCGATAGATCGGCCCCGGCGGAGACACTCGCGGCGGACAACACCCGCCTGAACCAATCCACTTGAAGCTCTGCGGCATTGGTGATGAGCGGGATCTCACGCTCGGTGAGTGTCGTCTGGCTTCGCGACAGCGAGCCGGCCGTCACCGACGGCCTCCTCGCCGCGGCTGGAGTCGTCGTGCCGCCCCACATCCGGCAGCGAGGACTTTAATCGAACATATCATTCGAACATAATGTACGATTCGAAAAATGGTGTCAATCGCGTCGCGCGCTCGACGGGAGCGAGACGTAGACCTCGACGAGGAGGAACGACATGGGCTGGACGGACACGATCGACGTCTCCGACGAGCGATTTCACCCCCATAGCGACGACCCCTATTGGAGCGAGAACAGCCTGCTCGGCTTCAACGTCCCCGATCGAAATCTGTCCGGCTTCATCTACTTCTACTGGCGTCCCAACATGAATCTGGTGGTTGCCGGCCCGGCTGTGTGGGACAACTCCGGCGAGGATGTGTACAACTGTCTGTACTACGGCTGGGATCAACACTTGGCCATCCCGAACGGTGCCGAGATGTTCGATTTCGAACTCTCAAACTCGTTGAGCTGTAGCATGATAGAGCCTCAACAGGAATATCGGTTTCGCTACGACCGCCATGGTGTCAAGTTCGATCTCACCTGGACGGCCATGGCCGAGCCGCACTACATGAAGCTGGCCAGAAGCGGCGATGAGGACCCCGGCATCAAGAACTGGGTGAAGAAGGACGGCGATTTCTCTGTTGGTCACTACGAGCAATCCGGCTGGTTCGCCGGATATCTCGAGATTGGTGGTGAGCGAATCAGGATCGACTGTGGGGCACTACGCGACCGTGGCTGGGGGCCCCGGCACGCTGACGTCGCCGACCCGCTGCGAGCCGGGTGGCCCTATGTCTTCGCGAGTCCTGACAGCGCGTGGCATCTCTACGATCCCCAGACCGAGTTGTCCTTTGACGAAGACCCGATCGCAGGTACCACCGAGACGGTTACGACGGGCTTCTACATTCGCGACGGGGTGAAGGCCCGCGTCCTGGGGGGCACCCGTCGCGCCGAACGTGGTCGAGACGGACGGGTGCTCACGCAGGTGATCGATGCCGTCGACGAGCTCGGCCGGGAGCTGCATGCCGAAGGGCAGAGCCTGAATTGGCTCAAGTGGCCCATCAACAGCGACATCCTCAACTGGTGGTCGCTGGTCCGATGGCAATACGACGGCCAAACCGTTTACGGCAACGATCAGGACTTCATGTCCTTCCGGCACTATCGCCGCTACTGGCGCAAGCTCCTCGCCGAGGACCCCGCGTTGCTGAATTGCTTTCCGGCATCCGCCGAATATCCGCCCGATGGCGCTTGAGACGACGACACAGAATGAGCTGATCGGTTCGGGGAGCGGATACGGGTTCTTCTTGCTCGGTCTGGCCTTTCCGTGCCGCGAGCACCACGCCGTCAAGATTCCCGGTTCTTCAGGCCCTTGAACATCTCGACGTGGCGGCGCACGGATTCCTGCGCTTGCTCGGGCCCCAGGGCCAGCGGAGTCATGTCGAGCATCCCGACGAAATTCGCGCCGGCTTCCACGAAGCGCTCGTTGAGCTCACGTAGCTGCGCGGGCGTGCCGACGTGAAAGGACTTTCGCACCAACGACGGCGACACCTGATCGACGATTCGCTGGACCTCTTCGTCGCCCTGCTCGAACGGCGCCCACTTCATCGCGTAGTTCCAGCCTGCGGGCATGACCGACGACTCGCCCTCCTCCGCCCACCTGTCGGAGTCGACGCGTCCGAACTGCCCCGCAAAGTATTTCACCAGCGGATTGGAGAGGACCTCGCTGATGCCGTCCTCGTCGTCGTGGCAGACGCAGATGTTCCAGATGCCGAACCCGAAGGCGTCAGGGTCGCGGCCGTAGCCTGCGACCTTGTCGCGCATTGTCTTGACCGTGTCGGCGAACTCCTCGGGAGTTGTAATGGATTGCGGCGTAGCCGCTTCGAAGCCGTCCGCATATCGCGCCGCGATGTCAAGCAGGGTCGGACCGCCGCCGAGCGCCCAGAACTCCGGTCGTTTGACCGGGCGCTGCGTGCCGATCGTGGCGTTCTTGTAATGCCAGAAGTTGCCCTCCTCGGTCCACGGTTCAGGCTCGTCGTAGAGGCGCCGCATGAATTTGAGCAGATCTTCCAGGCGTTTGAGGCCCTCCACGCGTTTGTAGCCGAACGGCTTGGACTGGCGGAGTTCGCCTGCGCCGACTGCGATTACGACTTTGCCGTCGGTGCAGTTGGCCAAGCTGATGAGCTTGCGTAGCAGCTCAGCGGGCGCCGAGCGGATCGCGTCTGTGGAGAGCCGAACTCCCATCGTGGGGTTTGCTGCCAAAGCGTAGGCGGCCTGCACGAAGGGGTCGTACGTGGAGTTCGCGTCGATGAACGACGCAGCAGGCGTGTTTTCCGGCCGCCACAAATTGCCGGGGAACCACCCTGATAGTTCGTCCCACAGCCAGAGGTAGTCGACGACTTGGGTCTCGCCGATGGCCTTGGTGAATTCAGCGACCAGCGGCATGGGCATGTCGCGGTGGTTGTCACAGGGTAGTGCCGTCTCGACCGTCTTGCTCATCTGCGTCTCCTTGGTTTAGCCGGCCAGTCCCGTGCATAGGCCGCCATCGCACCGGCGATGGCCGGGGCGGGGTCAACATCGGTGCGGTCTGAATTCTCGACGCGGCGGGAGCCACGGTAACAGCTTGTCATACTCACTGTCTAGAACTAAGGTTCGTAGGTCGCGGCCGGCGTTGGGTCAGGTTAAAGCGCCGCATGACTTGGTCGCCTGGTGCCAGTTCCCAGCCAGGGCCATGAGCTATCTAGCGGTCGCAGGCAGAGCCATAAGGCCTGTCGAACTTGACGTCTAGACGCGCTATCTTCTATGGTCTCGCGGATGGACGTCCCGCGGACAATCGACGAACTCGACAGCGGCTGGTTGTCGGCCGCACTAGGCCAAGAGGTCACCATCACGTCGTGCGCCCCGGTACCGCTGGGCTACTCGACCGCTATGTACCGCCTCGAGTTGGCGGGAGCGGGTCCGATACCCGACTCGGTCGTCGTCAAGCTGCCCGTCGGGGGGCCGGTACGGCAGCTGCTCGAGGGCATCGGCGCCTACGTTCGCGAGGTCACGTTCTACTCCGAACTCGCCAAGGACGTCCCCGTCCGCGTCCCGACGTGCTACGTTGCCGAGATCGCTTGCGAATCAACCGACTTCGTCCTCGTGCTCGAGGACCTGTCCGGGCTTGAACCCGCGAACCAACTCAAGGGCCTGACCCTCGAGTTGGCCGAGACGGCCGTCGTTGAGTTGGCGAAATTCCACGCCTGGTCGTGGAACCACGAGCGGCTGCCAGGACTGGCCGAGCGCTTTCCGCCGCTCGACAGCGAGCGGGCAGCCGGCGTCTACGGGCAGTTCGCGCAATTCTTCGGCCTATCCTGGCAATCCGCGCGCGAGCTCTCGGTCGTGGCCGATGATGTCAAGCAATTCGGCGACAGCTGGGGTGAGATGTTGCCGACTTTCGTCACCGAGCTGGCGACGCCACGCACGATAGTTCACGGTGAGCTGCGGGCCGACAATCTTTTTCTGCTGCCGGACGGCGGGCTTTTGATGATCGACTTCCAGACCGTTGCGCAGCAGGCGGGGATTGTGGATGTCGCTTACCTTGTGGCGCAAAGCCTTCCGGTGGAAGCGCGCCGGGGAAACGATGAAATGCTGGTGCGCCGCTATGTCGACACGCTCGCCGCGCTCGGCGTCACAGATTACGACTACGAGCGCGCCTGGCGCCAGTACCGGATTGCTCTGGCTTTCAACTTGATGCTTCCCGGGCTCGCATTCATGCAGTACGAAAACACCGATGACTACGGCAAGCAGTTGCTGGTGGAGATGCTGCGTCGGACCTCGGACGCGATCGAAACGACTGGCGCGCTCGACCTTCTCGCCGTGCGGCCCTAAGGCTAGTTCGCGCGGCCGCGTCGAAAGGCCTTGTCCCGCCTAGTGATTACCGAGATCATAGAGTGTCCGGTAAATGATTTGCGCGATCGCGGCGGTGTGGCCCTCGAGCTCGCGGGGCGCAGCGTTACGGTCGATCTGCATGGGTACGCGTTCTACCAAACAAATGAGCCATTCGGCGGTTGCCCGTGGATCAAGTTCCGGGCGAATCGCCCCATCGCGCTGGCCGTTGCGGATGTGCTCGGTCAAGGCGACGAAGTGCAGCTCGAAAGCCTCGGCGAACTCCTCGCGCACGGTTGGATCGTGCAGGACGGTCTCGTACATGGCCCGCATCAGGGTCATCCGAGCCCGATAAACGCCGAAGATCTCGCCGAGTAGCTCGTGAATTCGCGGCTGCGAAAGCTGGGATGCCGCTGCGGAATACCAGGCGTTGCTGACTTCAAACAAGACTTGCCGGGTTTCGAGCAGCCACCCTTCCAGCAGGTCGACCTTGTCTTGGAAGTGGATGTAGAAGTTGGCGCGTGAGACGCCGGCTTCGGCGACGAGGCTGTCGACTGTGATCGAGGCAAGGCTTTGGCCCTCTTCCAGCCGGCGCTGCAGGACCGCCAACAGGCGTGACTCCACGGCTTCGCGGCGGCTCGGTCGGTCACGCGGGGAACGGCTGGCGCGGCGCGACATCACTCGTGCCCTCGGACGGTCCACCAAATGATCTCGGTGAGGGAAGCCAGACGAGTCCGCAGCTCCTGGGGCGTCGAACGAACCAGCAGCCGGTTGAATCCTCGCTCGAGCATCCACACCAGCGAAAACGCGATGTAGGTCGGGTCGAGCTCCGCGGGGGTGAGGCCGGCGGCTTGCGATGTGCGTAGGAACTCGGCCGTCGCCTCTACCGCAACGCCCATGAGTGCGCCGAACTGAGTACGTAACGCCTGGTCGTAGACCGTCGCGGCGGTGATCGCATCCAGGAGCAGGCCGTGCGCGCGGTAGTCCTCGAACATGGCCGACAGGGCGAGCGCGATCTCATGCTTACTCGCAGATGGCGGCAGGTGCCACCAGGCGGCGTCGAAGCCGACCAGATCCGACATGACACGCTGGGCCAGCGCGCTCAGCAATGCCGTCTTGTCGGCGAAGTAGACGTAGAAAGTCGACTTTGCGAGGCCGCCCTCCCGCACCAGGTCGTTGATTTTGATCTCCTCGAACGTGGCGCCTTGGCGCAGCAGCCGCTCCACGGCATCGCTGAGCCGGTCAAGCAGCTCTGCCTGGGGTTTAGGCTGTTCGTCAGTCACCGATCGCACCGGTGGCGCTTTGGAGTCGAAGTCGCGGGCTCAGAAACCACCACCAAACTTTACATCTAGACCATCGGTCTGGTGGTTGTTGCTGGCGTCGGCACCGTCGCAACCATCTTGCCGCTCCGACGAACCAGATCCGACAGATCCGAGCGCAATGCACGCCGAACGGTGCCCGTGCTTGAGGGACGACGGCGTGTCCGAATACTTCGCATCTAGACATTGAGTTCGATGGCTAGTAGCTTAAGCATCGCGATGGGGTGGGCAGATTTCGAGCGGGAGGTTCCACATGTATGACGTGATCGTCGTGGGCGCCGGACACAATGGGTTGACGAGTGCCGCGTACTTGGCGAAAGCGGGCAAGAAGGTGCTCGTGCTCGAAGCGCGCGATGTCGTCGGTGGCCTGGCATGGACGATGGAAATGCCCAATGCGCCAGGGTATTTCGTGAATCCCTGTTCGGTCGAATTTCTGCTGACCGGTGTCCAGCCGTCGGTGGACAAGGAGCTCGAGCTGCACAAGTACGGGCTCAACTGGGTTTACCCGGACACATTGCTGACCTGGTTGGGGCCGCATGGGCAAGTGATGCCGATCTGGCGCGACCGAGCCCGGCTCGTGGAGGAGATCGCGCGCTACTCCAAGAAGGACGCCAGGAACTACGGCCGGCTGGTCGATGAAATCACGGTGACCCTGAAGGCGGCGCTGCCCTATCTCCAGGGCCATCCGTTCCGAGTGCGTCCACAGGCCCTGTGGGAGATGCTGACGGTTGCAGCCAAGGGCCGCAAGCACATTGCGCGGGGCGCACGGGCGATGATCTCTTCGATCGAGGCCGTCTGCGAGGAATACTTCGAGCGCGACGAGATCAAGGTCCCTCTTGCTTGCTACTCGCTGGCCAGCTTCGCCCCCGCCTGGGAGCAGGGGACAGGGCTGCACCTTTCGCTGATCTGCGGCTTGCACGAGTGGGGAGTGCGTCACCCGGTCGGGGGAACCGGAGCCTTCACGCAGGCTCTGGCGCGGTGCGTGACAGCCCATGGCGGGGAGATCCTCACCAACGCCCGCGCCGAGGAGATCCTCACCCACGCCGGACGAGCCCGCGGCGTGCGACTGGCCGACGGACGCCAGTTTGCCGCGCCTCAGGTCATCGCCGCGATCCCGCCTCATCATCTCGTCAACCGCCTACTGGATCCGGCGATCGTGCCGGACGAGGTCAAGGATGAGATGCGCGGCATCCAGGACCTGCACGCCAACATCTACACGTTCAAACTCGACGCCGCGCTGGACCGCCGGCTCCGGTTCCCGTTTCACGGCGCGGGCCGCGAAGACGAGGCACTCTCGGCCATCACGATCTGCGACGACATGGAGTACATGAACCGCTCGGCCAACCTCGCCACGTGCGGAGAGTTCAGCCCCGACATCCCGATCCAACACATCACGTCCTCGATCTACGACCGCACGCTCGTACCGCCCGGAAGCGACGGGGACACCTGCTATATGTACGCGTTCAACACGCCGGTACGACTGTCGGACGGGCGCAGCTGGGCCGAGGAGCGCCAGCGCTACGCGGACCTGATGCTGGACAATTTCGCCCGGTACTGCCCCGACATTCGCGACGCGATCATCGACGTCGACCTCACCAGCCCAGACGATTTCGTCACCCGCTACAACGTCGGCAATTACGAGCACGTCGACTGCACGATGGCGAACATGGGTCCGTTCCGGCCCGTCCCGTCGCTATCGGCGTACCGGACGCCGGTCCGAGGCTTGTGGCACAGTGCCGCCGGCGCCTTCCCCATGGCCTTCCTGAGCGGCTGGCCAGGTCGTAATAGTGCGCGAGAAGTGTTGCGCAACACCGACGGTGGGCCCGTAAGCAAACTGGTCGACCGGATTCTGTACCGGCGCCGGCCCATGGCGCCCGCCACTGCAAGCCCGGCTGTCAATCGGGCGCCGCAGTCGTCCGGAAACGGGCAGGTGACAAGCCAGGCTAGGACCGTCGGACCGGAAGCGAAAGTGGGATGAGTCAGCGGCTTGCATCACCGGACCGGCCCGTCTATCTCCGCGACGCCGACGAAGGATTTCATCAGGCGCCCACCGACGTCGCGATGTGGTCGGAAAATTATCTCAGCGGCGTGTGCTTTCCGTCGGCGAAGGCGGGAGCCTGGTTTCATCAGTCCCGCCCGCAGCACGACCCACGCTTCTGGGAATCGATATTCACCTTCATGCTTCCCGGGGACCGCTTCCTCGTCGCCAAGGGGGCAGTCCCCGCCGACGCGCAGGCATCGGTGTTCGGCGCCGGTCTGACGTATGAGTGCCTGGAGCCATTTCAGCGCTGGCGCAAGTCCTTTCATGGGCTCGCACAACTCGTATCGGGCGATCAGTTGCGAAGCGGCCCGCTACCGGACGGGCCGCATCTCGCGGTCGACATGGACCTCGTCTGGGAAGGTGCTGGTCCCACCTTCGACATGGATATGAGTGAGCAAGTGTGGGCCGAAGTCAAGGCTCACTATCAGCAACACTGCCGGGTTCGAGGCCATTTGGTCTTCGGAGATGAGCAACTCGAATTGAGTGGATTCGGCATCCGCGACCACTCGTGGGGGCCACGCGACCTCACGCAGCTGGGTAATCACGTATGGATCTATGGAGAGTTCCCCAGCGGGCGACGGATCATGTATTTCCATCACGTCACCCCGGCCGGCGGGGGATTGCTCGAGCACGGTCATGAACTAGACCGCGAGTTGCGGCCGATCACGAAGGTCGGCGAGCTGCCCGTCCCACGACCGCCCGCGCATTGGAGCGATGCTTACGAGGTCGAGTTCAGACGCACCGACGGCGATGTCGGGAAGCTGCGCGGCCGAATCCTCACCGCCGTTCCGCTGGCCTTGGACAATGGCAGCGAACTGATCCTCGGGGCGCCGGGGGCGACCGCTTCGCATCACCTGTTCGAGGGCGCGAGCCGATTCGAATGGGACGGTGAAGTCGGTTATGGAATCACCGAATGGTCTTGGAGGACCGATCAATGACCGCTGCGCAACCATCCGAGCTTCGCCGGACTTCTGACAGGCTGCGGCCCGAGTTTCTGTCGGACGAAGACGACCTGCCACACGCGATCGTCGACGAGCCGTTGTGGTCCGAGAACTACCTGAGCCACGCCGTGTTTCCGGAGGTTGGCTGCGCCCATTGGCTGCATCAGGGTCGTACCGCATTCGATCCGAGGACGTGGCAGGACTTCTACGTCTTTTACCTGCCGGACGACCGATACCTCTGCGCCAAAGGCACGGCCCGATTACCGGATGACCGCGGTCCGCAGGGCCCCGCGCTGACCTATCGCTGCGATGAACCATTCACCCAATGGACCAAGAATTTCCACGGTCTGGCACGGCTGGTGACCGGTGACCAGCTGCGCGCCGGATCGCTGACCGATGGGCTTGGCATCGGGGTCGACATGGAGGTCACCTGGACCGCTCGCGGTCCGGCATTCGACATGGACATGAGCGGCCAGTCCTGGGGACACACCCACTACGAGCAGAACTGCGACCTGTCCGGGTTCATCTCCTTTGGAGACGAACGCATCGACTTGGCCGGTACGGGACTGCGCGACCACTCTTGGGGCCCACGCGATTTCGCCCCGATCGATCACCACTGCTGGATCCACGGCCAGTGGTCCGACGGTCGCAGCTTTATGATCTTTCATCTGCTCACGATGCAGGGACAGGTGTTGTCTCACGTCACCGTCGACGACGGTCGTGGCCGGATCAATGCCCAAATCGTTTCCGACGCACCGCTCATCGATGTGCTCGAGCAGGGGCAGGACCCGTACCTGCTCCGGTTCGAAACCGAGCGCGGGATCGTCGATATCACGGCCGAGCCGGGTCAGGCGGCGACGCTCTCGATGGCCGGAACCAGCGAAATGGTGATCGGACGTGACCCCGAGCCGACCGCGTCGCACTGGCTGGCCGAGGCGACCACACGCTTCACCTGGGGCGGCGACGAAGGTTGGGGGTTAACCGAGCGCACCGTGCGCCGATTCCGCTAACGGTCGACGCGACTTTCTCCCCCGCGCTGCCCAGTTCACACGCACAGCGTCGAAACCCTTGCCACGAAACATTTCTGAGCAGGATCTTGAAGACCTCTGCCTGGCCGCCATACACGACGTTGCTGGCTTATTCTCTCTCTGGCTGGTCGCCGAGCGGCTCAGGTTTCCAGTCCGAACCGTACTGTAGTGATTGCGCACTCACAAAATGTGAATATCTAGTCTATTGTCTCGAGTGGCTTGCACTGACCAACACGGTTGGCCGAAGGGAGCGCTGGTGACAACACGGCAGACGCCACCGCGGGCAGCTGCACCGGGGTCAAGAACCGGGCGGGGCAGACTCACCGGCGCGCAACGTCGCCGCGAGATCATCGCCGCGGCGCAGTCGGTTTTCGCCTCGAGCGGACTGGCCGGGGCGCGGACATCGACCATCGCCGACGCCGCCGGTGTGGCCGAGAGCATGCTCTACCGCCACTTCACCTCCAAGCAGGAACTTTTCGAGGTCGCCGTCGTGGAACCGGTTGCCGAGTTCGTCGAAGGGGTGATCAGCGGGGCCGACGGACTACTGGACTGGGAGGGGCCGGGCAGTCGGGCCTTTTACGAATCGTTCCTCGAGACAATGGCGGCGGTATTGCCGCTGCTGGGCGTCGCACTGTTCAGCGACGCCCGCGAGGGCCGGCGTTTTTACAACGACAAGATCGTGCCGCTGTTCGACCGGTTCGAGAACAAGGTGGGCGTCGCGCTCGACGGAATGCCCGGGCACGGGGTCAGCGCTTCCTTCCTCTCGCGTGCGGTTATCGGGATCATCTTCTTGATCACGCTCGACGCTGCATACCGAGAACCGGCCGCGGCCTCCACTCCCGAGGACACGGTCCACACGGCAGAGGTCGTGCGGTCGTTTGTCGCCGCAGCGCTGGGTGGCGCCGGTGCCGACGACCTGCTCGACATCCTGGCCGGCATTGAAGTGTTGCAGCACTCTGCCGACGGGCCACCCGCGGACAAGCCATCCGTGGTCAGCGAAGAGAGCTGGGACCACTACTGGGCGGCGCGAGCTACTGCCGCGCGTCGCCGGGACGAGCACTTGGATCAGGTGAGGGCCGAGAACGAGACACTGCGTCGGATTGTCGCGGATCAGGCGATCGAACTGGAACGGCTGCGGTCAGCCGCCCAAGTCAATCAAAGTAAATAGTCATTCAACTATTGTGAGTGGTTACTCCGAAAGCTAGGCTCGCCAGAGATCGCCACCGCGGCGCCGAAGGAGTGCGAGCCAATGACGCGAATCACGACGCATGTGGCACCGGCCCGCGGACTGGCCGCCGATCCCGCGCCCGAATCGCGGCGGAGCGTTCCGGCCGTCGTGGTATGGGCAGTCATCGGAGCCGCATTGCTGGCCTTCGAGTTCTATGTCCTCGCGCGCTGGATCCTCGGCCCGAACTTCCGGCCCAGCCACCCCGGTGTCGATCCGATCAGCGGCGGCCAACAGGGCCTGTTCCTGGTGCTGCAGATCGCCATTCCAATCGGAGCGGCAATAGGACTGTGGGCCTGGGTAATTCGGCCCTGGCGCCGCGAGGGCCGGCTGACCACCGACGGCATGCTCGCACTGTCGGGCGCGATGATCTTCTTCTGGGACATGTGTATGAACTACACATCGGTGACGCTGCTCTACAACTCCGGCCTGGTCAACTTCGGCGCCTGGGCCACCGGATCCTGGCCCGGATGGGTGAGCCCGCACGCCGATCGACTACCCGAACCCATCTTCGTGTGCCTACCCGGTTACACCGCTCTGGTGTTCTCCCAGGTGATGCTGATTCTCTTCATCGTCCGCAAGATCAAGGCCCGTCGTCCGGCGCTGTCAGCGTGGGCGGTGTGGGCCATCCTGTTCCTCGGACTGATCGTCATCGACACGATCATCGAATCGATCCTGCTGCGGCTGGGCATCTACGCCTATCCTGGCGGAATCCGTTGGCTGAGTTTGTATTCCGGCAAAACATATCAGCTGCCCTTGACCGAACCAATCTTCTTCGCGGGATTCGGGCTGGGCGCGATCGCCGCGCTCAGCTACTTTCGCGACGACCGCAACCGGACCATCGTCGAACGCGGAATCGACGGTTTGCGAGCCGGTCCGGCGAAGCGCCAATGGGTCAAGTTCCTGGCCATCTTCGGCGGCGTACATGCGGCGTTCGCGATCTTCTATTTCGTGCCGAATCAATTCCTGGCACTGCATTCCGGGCCGTTCCCGGACGGATATCCGTCGCACATGATCAACCAGATGTGCGCCTATCCGGGCGACGAGGCGTCTCGCGGCCTCAATCCGTGCCCCGGTCCGGGTGTTTCGATTCCCCGTCCGTAGCGCCGGGGCTGAGAGAAGCGTGCGATGACACTCGGCACAGCGGCCAAGCAGACCGTCGACGAGCGTCCTGCCGACCGCGGCTCAGCCGCCAGACTGTGGGTTCTCAACGGCGCGCTCTGGCTCGGACTCATGCTCTACGTGTGGACCGCGTGGATAGTCAGCGGCGACTTTCGCACTAACACCAGGGGCCGGGGGTCAGAACCCGACTGGTACGTCGTATTGATCCGCGGCTGGGAGATCTTCGCGCTGGTTGTCTCGGTGGCCATCCTGTGGTGGTTCGTGATCCGGCCCAAGATCAAGACTGGCCGCTTCACCTTCGACGGCCTCTTCTTCCTGGCTTGTGTCACGTTGTGTTTTCAAGAACCCTGGATCAACTGGAACTCCGTCCAATTCCTTTACAGCACAACGTCGATAAACTTCGGCAGCTGGACCAGTCATATCCCCGGCTGGTCGAGTCCGAACAGTGAGCTGGTTCCGTTGTCGTTGTGGGCGCTGTCGGCCTACTTCTGGTTGGTCGGCATTCCCGCCTACGCCGGCTCTCGTTTCATGGCCCGGTTGCGTAGCAAGAACGCCACGATGTCGTGGCTGCGGCTCGTCGGGTATTCCTACTTGGCGTTTAGCGTCTTCGACATCGTGCTGGAGAGCTTCATCACCCGTACGCAATTGTTCAACTACGGCAGCGTGGTGCCGGCGCTGAGTCTGTGGGCCGGCACCGACCACCAGTTCCCGGTTTACGAGACGATCAGCTGGGCGGGCACCTACACCGCTCTGGCGAGCCTGCACTTCTTCCGCGACGACCACGGCCGCAGTCTGCCCGAACGAGGCCTGAACGCGCTGCGCATCCGCAGCGGCCGGTTGCGCACCTTCGCGCGCTTCCTGGCGATCATGGGCGCATGCCAGCTCGCGATGCTGGTCACGTACAACATCCCGTACTCGTACTGGGGTATGCACGCGGTAATGGCCAAGCCATTCGTCGACCGCGAATGGCGCACCGGCGGGGTCTGCGGTCCCGGCAGCGCCTACAACTGCCCCGACGGCCATTCCCCGATTGCGACCAAGGACAGTCCCACCAACCGCATCGTCGGTCAAGCTGCCACCTCGCGACGGCGTTGAGCCACAGGCTATTTCGCAGCGGCGGAGTCTTCTTGTTCGAGCCGGCCCACCGCGCGCAACGCGTACGGCGTCACGACGGCGATCAGTACGAAGAACATCACGAAAACGGCCCAGAAGTTCAGCAACCCATGCCAGGCGAACGGGCCGGTTCGGACAAACGGCACGAGGCTCAGCGGAACGTAGAGCGCCGCGGTGAGAAAGCACAGGTAACCCACCCAGCGCGGAAATAGGGGACGTGCGCGCCGGTCGAGCAGGATGGCGACACCCAGCGCCACGCTCTGCAGCAGCGAGAACATGAACGTGAGGTCGAAGAACAGCCAGCCGAGGTCGTACAGCGTCTGCACGGATTCGGGTGAGCGCACTTCAGCCCGGAATGCCGCCGCCTGCCATACGACGGCAGGCACCGCGGTGACCACACCCGTCATCAGGCCACCCAGTAGTTCCGTGGTCGACAGCACACCCATCGGACCTTCCATCCGGCCGATGATCTTCGAGACCGCAGCGCTCCAGGTGTAGTAACAGGGAGCGCCGACAACCATCAGCACCATCCCCAGCTGGATGCCGGTGTGGTGGGCGTGGAAGTAGCGCGAAATGGCCGAGGCGTCCAGGTCTTGTCCCGGCGGTGGCCAGAAGCCGGCGAGCACTGCGAAGCCCAGCAAGCCGAGGCCCGCGTACAGACACACGGACCACAGGCCAAGCCGAAGAGTTGTGTAGTCCGAGCTCCTGTTTCGCCCGCCTGCGGCCGTCGTCCGTCGTGTTGTCGTTGTCACAGAGCCTCCTCGGGCCACGCCGCGTCCAGCCGGTGAAAAGAATTTAACAGATAATAGAAAAATCTGCTAGCCTGGGTTGGATAGGCCGATAAGCTGGTCACTGAGTCGCCTAACAGATATTAAATAAGTTGTCGAGTGATGCTCGTTCGGAACGGGAGGTTCCCAGCAGTGGCCGACGCATCCGATGCATCGCCGCCTTACGACGCCAAGGTCGGCGCTGTTCGGCGGCTCTACGACGCGCTGGCCGCCGGCGACCGCGAAACACTCGCGGTGCTGCTGCATCCGGAGTTCATCGGACGCGCTACCGCGGGCCTGCCGTTGGGGGTGGGGGGCGAGCACGTTGGCCCCGACGCGATGCGCCGCGAACTCTGGTGGCAGCTCGGTCGCCACTACGACGTGATGGCCCATGCCGACGCGTTCCATCTGCTCGACGACGGCCGCCTGCTTGTCGTCGGTCGCTACCTGGGAACGGCGCGGCGGTCGGGCAACAAGCTGGACGCGGCCTTTCATCACGTGATCGGCTTCGCCGACGACGGGCGGATGACGTCGCTGGAACAACTGACCGACAGCGCCGCGTGGGTCGAGGCGCTCGGCGAGCCGCTGGCGACGATCGACTATCGCGTGACCGACGCCGTGGCGACCGTCCGCCTGAACCGGCCCGAAGTTCGCAACGCGATCGACCCGCGCATGGCAGACGAATCGCTGGTCGTGGCCCGACGAATTGCCGACGACCGATCCCTTCGCGCGGTACTGATCTGTGGCGACGGGCCGTCGTTGTCGGTCGGCGGCGACATCGACAGCTTCGACTCGAACGGCTCAGCGTACGGCGAACAGCTGGCGCGAATGACCAAGCCCTTTCATGAGGCCTTGCGGATGCTCAGCCGCGTTGACGTGCCGATCGTCACCGCCGCCCACGGTGGCGTCGCCGGCGGTGCGCTCGGCTTCGTCTACGTCGCCGATCTGGTGTTGGCGGCTGAGGGCACCCGGTTCCTGACAGCGTTTGCCGCGCTTGGGCTTTCGGGCGACGGCGGTGGAACCTGGCACCTGCCGCGACTGATCGGCGCACGCCGGGCCGCGCAGGCCTACTTGCGGAATACGCCGATCGAAGCCGCCGAGGCGCTCGAGTGGGGGCTGATCAACGAGATCGTCCCGGCCGACGAGCTGAGAACCCGGGCGCTGGCGCTGGCCACCGATTTGGCGCAGGGACCCACCAGCGCATTCGCCCGGATGCGGGCACTGCTGCGTGACTCGTGGCACAACGACCTGAGCACCCAACTCGAGCACGAGATCGGGGCACTGCAGGCCACCGCCGAAACCACTGATGCCGCAGCAGCGCTGTCGGCCTTCAGATCAAAGCGTGCCCCGCGCTTCACCGGAAGGTAGGACATGGGACTGATCAACGATTCAGCTGAGCATAAGGCCATCCGGGAGAGCGTTGCCGGTATCGCCAAGCGATATGGTCCCGAGTACTTTCTGGAGCGCGGGCGCACCGGCGCGGGAATCGAGGAGTTGTGGAACGACCTCGGCGCCGCCGGACTGCTCGGCCTGCATCTACCCGAGGACTACGGCGGTGGCGGGGGAGGAATGGCCGAAGCGGTTGTGGTGGTGGAAGAGCTTGCCGCACAAGGAATGCCGCTATTGATCTGGGTCATATCGCCGGCGATCTGCGGCAGCATCCTGGCCTGCCACGCTTCGGAGGACATGAAGCGGCGATGGTTACCGCCGATCGCGGACGGCAGCACGAAGATGGCGTTCGGCCTCACCGAACCCGACGCCGGCTCCAACAGTCACAACGTCAAGACCACCGCCCGCCGCACCGATACCGGCTGGGTGATTTCGGGGTCGAAGTACTACATCTCCGCGGTGGACCAGTCCGAGGCAATCCTGCTGGTGGCCCGGGACGCGGATCATTCGACCGCACAGCGCAACCGGCTATCGCTGTTCGTGGTTCCGACTGACAGCCCGGGGCTGACTTATGCGCCGATCGACACGTCGATCGTCTCGCCGGACAAACAATTCACCGTGTACCTCGACGAGGTCGAGGTCGGCGAAGAGGCGCTGATCGGTCTGGCCGGCAACGGTCTTCGGCAGGTCTTCGACGGCCTGAACCCGGAACGGATCCTGGTGGGCGCGCTGTCCAGCGGGATCGGACGATACGCGATCGGCAAGGCAGTGGACTACGCCCAGCAGCGCAGCGTGTGGTCGGCACCGATCGGCGCCCATCAGGGCATCGCTCATCCGCTGGCCGAATGCCATATCGCGGTCGAATTGGGTCGGATGGCAACTCAGCGCAGCGCGGAGCTGTTCGACGCCGGCGAGCCTGCCGGTGAGGCCGCCAACATCGCCAAATTCGCTGCCTCCGAAGCCGCGCTGAAGGCGCTCGACCAGTCGATTCAGACCCACGGGGGCAACGGATTGTCGCACGAATACGGGCTTTCCGAGCTGTGGTTCGTGACCCGGCTGATGCGCACCGCGCCGGTGAGCCGCGAAATGGTGCTCAACTACGTCGCCCAAACGTCGCTTGGCCTGCCCCGATCCTACTGAGGAGGGAAACCGGAATGAATTCAACACAATTCGATGCCGTGGTCATCGGCGCGGGCGCCGGCGGTTTGTTCACCGCCGCCCGGCTCGCCCACCATGGCTACCGCACACTCGTGGTGGAGCGCCTGGACAAGGTGGGGGGACGGGCCTCCACCGACGACATCGACGGCTTCAAGGTCAATACCGGCGCCATCGTGATCGAGGTGGGGGGCACCACCGAGCAGATCTGCGCCGAGGTCGGTGCACCGTTTGACATCCGTGAACCCAAACCCGCACTCCTGTACCGGATCGGCGGCAAAAACGTCGACGTGACGGGCGGTGGGTGGGGTCTGCTGCTGGGCAAGCTCACCCGGCAGGGTGCCAAGCTGGTGGCCGGAATCGGCGCCGCCCGCAACGACACCGGCCTGCCCGAAGATCAGATCAGCACCGCCGAGTGGGTGTCACGTTTCACCAAAAACGAACGCGTACATGGGATCTTCCGCAACATGTGCGCATCGATCTTCGCCGTCGGTTCCGAGGACCTACCGGCCCGGGTGTTTCTCACCTACTTCACCCGCAAGAGTGCGTTCAAGCGATTCGGCTTTCATCCGCAGGGCACGATCGGCCTGTGGCGCGGTCTGGCCGAGGTGGTGGAGTCCAACGGGGAGGTGTGGCTTTCGACACCGGCCAGCCGGATCGTGCTGCGCGACGGCCGGGTGACCGGCGTCGAAGTGATCCGCGACGGCCAGGCCCTCACCATCGATGCACCGATCGTGGTGAGCGATGTGGGGCCCGCCGCGACCGTCGAGCTGCTCGGACAGGAGAACGTTCCAGCCGACTATCTCGACCTGGTCAAGAAGGGAGATCGCCCGACAGCAATGATCTCGGTGAACTTCGCCAGCCGCGATCGCCTGGTCGATGTTCCCGGGATGCTCAGCTTCGCCACCACACGGCGACTGGCTTATATCGCGAACTTCACCGACATCTGCCCCGAGATGGCGCCGCCGGGGTGGCACCTGTACGTCGGGACCTCGGTGCCCAAGCCGTCCATCGGTGACTTCGACGAAACCGCGGAAACCGAGCTGCTTTTCGAGGATCTGCGCGATAACGTCGACGGTTTCGACGAGCGTGCGCGGGTGCTGAGTGTCGCCGTCACCCGGGACGACTGGCCGCCGCAACGAGCGGTGGCCGGATTCGACCTGCCGCACGACACCCCGTTCGCCGGGCTGTGGAATGTCGGGGACGGCGTCAAGGAATACGCCAACGGCGGCACGACGGCGTGCGCAGAGACGGCTCTGCTGGTGACGGACAAGATCTTTGCGCATCACTCACCTGGCGCTCCCTGAGTAGCACGCTGAAATCGGCTGGGCGAAAACTGCGTCCGCTCAGTCGACCGACGGCTCGGAAAGCCCGTGACGGACGAATGACTGGGCGTTGGCGACCACGATATCCAGCGAACCGCGCCGCGGATCCCACCATTCGACTGCCCAATTGAGGGCACCCAGGACCAGCATCTGCGCCAGGTACAAGTCGAGATCGGCGCGCAATGCTCCCGAGCGCGCCATGTCGTTGATCAGTCGTCGCCACACTTCGCCGTAGCGTTGCTCTTCGAGGATCTGGCGCTTCCGGATCGCCTGCGGCACTTGGCCTGCGTTGCGGATCGCAGCGGTGGTGTAATCCGATATCTCGAGTTCATGTCGCAGATGCGCTTCGACGGCGGCGAGCAGACGATCCAGCGCGCCGACGTCGTCGGGCAAGGCGTCGAGCACCGTGACGACGTGCTCTCGCATGTCGGCGATGCCGGCCCACATCACCTCCTCGATGAGGTCATCGCGGGAGGGGTAGTAGTAGTAGATCGCCGGTGCCTGCAGTTCGGCCTGTGCGGCGACGTCGTTGAGGCGCAATCCTGCGTAGCCCTTGGCGCTCAACACGTGCGCGGCGGCGTCGAGGATCCGGCGTCGGGTCTGCGCTGACTTGGACGCGGTGTTGTTGGCTGATCCCGGAGCCACCTCAGCCGACCTGGTCATCAACTGATTCTAGCCAGTTATCGCCGTCGCACCGCTGCGTGTCCGAACAAATTTCTAGGCGGCATTTGAAGGCTTCCATATACGCCTGAAGCGCGGAGATGGCAGGCAACGTCGCACGATTTCTATGCGGTGTTAAACGCAATCGACGGGATGGGGTGGGCGATGCCGTGGCGGGGGATGAATTCACCCCGCCACGGCAAGTTCGGGTGGTTACCAGGACGGCCGCGGCCAGCTTTCGCCTTGGCGGCGCATCGTCGTCGATGCGCCTCTGCGACACGTGGCCTAGAGCCCGCCGCTGCAAACTCGCCGTGGCCCGGACAACTCGAGCGCAGAGTCTAATATATATTAAATATTAAGATTTCGTTAGTAGTCGTTTCCGGAAAGTCGCGTGGTCAGCCGGCGAGCTCGCGGCCGATGAGTTCCTTCATGATTTCCGTCGTCCCGCCGTAGATGGTTTGGGCACGGGTGTCGAGATAGGCTCGGGCGACCGGGTACTCGACCATGTAGCCGTAGCCCCCGTGTAGTTGCAGGCAGCGGTCGAGCACTCGGCGTTGGAGTTCGCTGACATACCATTTGCCCTTCGCGGCGTCGACGGGGGAGAGTTCCCCGGCGTTGAAGGCCTCGACCGACTTGTCGACGTACGCCTCGGTGACGTCGATTTCAGTGGCCATGTCGGCGAGTTCGAAGCGGATGTGTTGATTGGCGGTGAGTGGCTGGCCGAATGCGTTGCGCTGTCGGCAGTACTCGACCGTCTGCGTGAAGATTGCGCGCGTGGTCGCAATTGCTTGCGCAACGACGCCGAGCCGCTCGCGAGGCAGGTGACTCATCAGGTACTGCAGTCCGCGGCCTTCTTCTCCGAGCAGGTTCTCGGCGGGCAACAACGCGTCGTCGAAGAACAGTTCGGCGGTGTCCTGCGCGGGAAGTCCGATTTTCTCGAGCTGACGTCCGCGCCGGAACCCAGGTGTGTCGCGCTCGACGACGAACAAGCTGAAGCCGCGAGAACCGGCCTCTGGGTTGGTGCGTGCGGCGACCACGACCAGGTCGGCCATGATGCCGCTGGAGATAAACGTCTTCTGGCCGTTGAGGATCCAATTCTCGCCGTCGCGGCGCGCGGTGGTCCGGATACCCCTGAGATCGCTTCCGGTGCCCGGTTCGGTCATGGCGAGGGCGCCGATCAGTTCGCCGGCGGCGAAAGCGGGCAGCCAACGTTGCTTCTGCTCTTCGGTGGTGAGGTCGAGCAGGTAGTGCAGCACCAGGTCGTCCTGGAGGCTTACGGTCAGGCCGAACGACAAAGCGTTGACTTTGGCGATCTCCTCGCAGACCACCATCCGGTAGCGGTAGTCGTGTTCTCCGGCGCCGCCGTAGCGTTCGTCGACCTCGAGGGCGTAGACGCCCGCCTTCGCCGCACTGGCGAACACGTTGCGGTCGATCTGGTGATTGCGGTCCCAATCAGTCTGGTAGGGAACCACTTCTCGAGCTAGGAACTCTTGGACAGTCTCGCGGTACGCCTCGTGGTCGGGACCGTACAGAGCGCGGCGCACCGTTAGATCCTCTCGATGATCGTAACGTTGGCTTGCCCCCCGCCTTCGCACATGGTCTGCAGGCCGTAGCGGCCACCGGTTCGTTCGAGTTCATGCAGTAGTGAGGTCATCAGGCGGGCACCGGTGCATCCGATGGGGTGCCCGAGGGCGATCGCCCCACCATTGACGTTGACCCGAGCGGGGTCGGCTTCGAGTTCGGCCTGCCAGGCCAGGACCACCGGTGCGAACGCCTCGTTGATTTCGACCAGGTCGATATCGTCGATCGACAGCCCAGTTCGCTTGAGCGCGTGGCGGGTGGCTGGGATCGGCGCAGTCAGCATCATCACCGGATCGGAGCCGAGCACCGACATGTGGTGAATCCTGGCCCGCGGCGTCAGTCCGAAGCGCTCGACGGTCTCACCGGATGCGATCAGCAGTGCTGCGGCGCCGTCAGAGATCTGGCTGGCCACCGCCGCGGTCAGTACGCCGCCCTCGGTCAGCGGGGGCAGCTTGGCCATTTTGGCCAGGGAGGTGTCGGGTCGCGGGCCTTCGTCGTTCACGACGCCGGCATAGGGGGTGATCTCGCGGGTGAATCGACCTTCGGCGATCGCGGCAGCGGCGCGCTGGTGGCTGGTCAGCGCAAATCTTTCGTTGTCCTCACGGCTCAGTTTCCATTGGCTGGCGATCAATTCTGCGCCGCGGAACTGCGAGATCTCCTGGTTGCCGTACCGGGCCTCCCAGCCGCGACATCCGGTCCACGGATCGACCGAGCCGAACGGTTCGCCGGCGGCGAACGCGCTCAGAATGGGGTACTGGCTCATCTTCTGTACCCCGCCGGCGACGATCAGGTCCGCGGTGCCGCTCATCACGGCCTGTGCGGCGAAATGCACCGCCTGTTGCGCCGATCCGCACTGCCGGTCGATCGTCACGCCGGGTACGGATTCGGGCAGGCCTGCGGCCAGGGCGGCTGTCCGTGCGATATCGCCGGCCTGGGAGCCGATGTTGTCCAGGCAGCCGAGAATGACGTCGTCAATGGCTTCGGGATCCAGGTCGTGTCGCTCGACGACGGTACGAATGACATGGGCGGCCATGTCCGCGGGGTGCTCTTCGGCGAATCCCCCTCCGCGTTTACCCACCGCTGTCCGAACCGCATCGACGATGAAGGCTTCAGTCACCTACATAATTTAACATAGAATCAAAAAGCTGGGGCTTCTGTCGCCAGTGGTGGTGATCTCACCGCTTAGCGGTCGATGTACGTGCCTTGCGGGCCCCGCGCACCTGCGGACTTTCCTGCATGTTCAGTCCGTGGCGGATCAACGATTGGGCAGTGGCCACGATATTGTCGACGGAGTCGCGTCGAGGATCGCGCCATTCTGCTGCCCAGTTGAGAGCCCCGAGCACCAGCAGTTGCGCGAAACGCAGATCGATATCCGACCGGATTTGCCCGTCGGCTTTGGCGTTGTCGAACAGCCGGCGCCACACCCGTCCGTAGCTCGCCTCCTCTTTGAGCTGTCGAGCGCGCAGATGCTGGGGGATCTGTCCGGAATTGCGGATCGAGGCGGTGGCATAGTCGGAGATCTCGAGTTCATGACGTAAGTGGGCCTCGACGGCAGTCATGATCCGATCCAACGGCGAGGTCTCCGGCGGCAGGTTGTTCAGCGACTCCTGCACGTGTTGGCGTAGATCGGCGATGCCGCAATACATCACCTCTTCGATGAGTTCCTCGCGGGAGCCGAAGTAGTAGTAGATCGCGGGCGCTTGCAGCTCGGCATACTCGGCGACATCTGAAAGTCTGGTACCGGCAAAACCTTTCGCACTCAAGACGTGTGCCGCGGCATCGAGGATTCGGGCCCGTGTGCGGGCGGATTTGGAATCAGCGTCGATGGCCGTTCCGCGAGTGGAGGCCGCCACAGATTTTCTAGGCACACGCATATCGTAGACGTGGTTTTGGATCCAGGATAAATAAGGGCGGTCGCGGTGTGCTGGAACGAAAGCCACCTCGGCCAATCCCTGAAAGGCCATGCCGGATTGCCGATCGGCCGGCTCGAGTACGCGGCGCAATTACCCTAGAGCGCAACGAAAGTATTGTGCGACAGCTACATTCACGGCTGTCCCGGCGCCCCCGTCAGGCCTCGGTGCGCGCGGTGACCCGGAACGTGAATTCGTGATCGCAGATCCGGATATGGTCGCCGTCGTTGATGGTGGCGGCGACGCGGATCCGCTGGTGGCGCACATGCACACCGTTGGACGAGCGTTGGTCGTTGATGATGAAGTTGGTTCCGGTGTCCACGATGACGGCGTGGTGCCGGCTGACGTTCGCGCTGTCCAGGACGATGTCGTTGTCACTCAGCCGGCCGATCCGGGTCGCGGCCCCGTGCAGCTGGTAGTCCCGCCCGGTGGCGAGGTCATGCAGGTAGGCGGTGACCTGCTGGCTGGCAGCCATGGTGCGCTGGTCGAGCGCCGTGACGGTGCCGACGGCGGTGACCTTCGCGGTCTGCTTGGCGTCGAGTGGTTCCTGGCGGAGCACCCGCTCGTTGAGCGCGCGCAGGTTCGGCCCCGGGTCGATGCCCAAGTCGTCGGCGAGCGTCGTCTTCACCCGGCGATAGGCGTTCAGGGCGTCGGACTGACGGTCGGTGAGGTAATAGGCGGTGATCAGCTGCGCCCACAGCGGTTCCCGGTAGGGGTGCTCGTTCGTCAGCGCCTCCAGCTCGGAGATCACCGCCGAGGCCCGGCCACAGGCGATCTCGGCTTCCGCCTTGGCGGTGTGGGCGATGATCTTGTCCTCCACCAACGCGGTGGCGAACGAATCGACGAATTGAAAGTCGCGCAGATCGTCGAGGACCGGCCCGCGCCATTCCTTCAGCGCCGCCGACAGATGCTGACTGGCCTGTTCGAACCGGCCCGCGGCGGCGGCGTGCACGCCCGCCGTCTTCTCCGCGATGAACCTGCCCAGATCGCAAGTGTTCTCGGCAATGGTGAGCCGGTAACCGGGTGGGGCCGCGGCCAACACCACGCGAGAGTCCACCCCGGCGCCGCTGACCAGCTTGCGCAGGTTGGACACGTAGGAGTGGATGCTGGCCCGCGCCCCCGACGGCGGCCATTCCTCCCAGAGCGCGGTGATCAGCGAGTCGACCCCGACAGGCCTGTTGCGATTGATGACGAGCATGGCCAGCACCGCCCGTTGTTTGGGGGTGCCCAATGGCACCAGCGTGCCGCCGATGCTCATTTCAAGTGGTCCGAGCACACCGAACTCGAGACTTACGTCCATCGCGCTACCAGCCATTCCGGGTCCTACGCGGCTATCGATGCCCGGGCCGGGCACCGTACCGAGACCTCGTTATTGTCTCTCGACCTCTACGAATCGTTTCACTGCGGGTCCTGTCATTGTGGGGCATCGCACCAGGAAGTTCGTGGATCATCGCGCTACTGATTGCCCTGCCGTAACCCGAGGCCGGACGACGCAGGAGCATGCAGAGCGAGGCCCAATGCCGGGTTCGCGATGAATTGGGGCACAGATCGCGAAATTGCGCCGCGTCACCTCACCGTTCCGCCGGTGAAAACCAGGAAATAGTGGCTGGTGGCCCACGCCCTGAGGAACAGCTCCAGCGGGATCTGCTCGTCGCGGCCTGTTCGGGTGCCGCTGTCGTTGAGGTGTACGACCGCACGGGCGGTGTCGACGCCGGTCACCACCACGGCGTGGTCGGATACCGGGTTACCGTCGTCGTCTTTGCTCTCGACCGGCTCACCCCAGATCATTTCGGCGTTGACGCTGACTATCACCGCGTGTCCGGCGCCCAGGTAATGTTCCAGGGCCTTCACTCCGGTCGCGAGGCCCGTCTTCTCCGCCTTGCTCTCGTCGGTCATCTGAGCGCCGATGCCGTAGTGCCCCAGTAACGTCGGGATGTCCATCCGGCTGGTTCCGTTGCCCGAGTTCGGGTTCTTCTCGTCGACGGGTTTGATGTAGATCGAGCCGGGATGCATGGTGCTCGGCGTGGATTGCGCGACGCGGATGATCGCCTCTTCCTCGGGTTCGCTACCGGTCATTTGGCCGACCACGTCAGCGCTGGCCATCAGGACGCAGTCGTCGTACTTCTGGTAGCGCCACCACTTGGCGGCCGCGGCAGGGTTGCCGTATGTGATGCCGGCGGCCGCGCCAGCCGGGGCGGCCAGGCCCAGTCCGGTGGCGCCAAAGACCGTGACCGCCAAGACCACCAGGATGCTCTTGGCGTGGATGAGAAGCCTGCCGCGCATGGTCTGTCCCCTTCTGTGTCGTCGTCGAGAAAAGGTTGGGGCAGCGGCCTTCTTGGAATCTGGGCGAATTCTTGGGGCACTCGACTGCGCCGCGCACACAACGAAGGCGGGCAGCCGGTCCGGTGTCACACCGGTGGCTGCCCGCCCGCCCAGACGCCCGGGCCTCACGTCACTTGTGGGTCTCCCGGGTGACCGTCATGAAGTTGCGGCCGGTGGCCCAGGCCTTGACAAACACGGCCATCGGGATCTGTTCGTTCTTGCCTTTCTCGGTGCCGCTGTCGTTGAGGTGGACGACGCCGTTCGCGGCGTCGATGCCGGTGACCGCCACGGCGTGGTCGGCGCGGGGCTGGCCGTTGCTGCCCTTCTTCTCGATCGGCTTGTTCCAGATCATCTCCGCGTTGAGTACGACGATCACGGCGTGTCCGCTGCCCAGGTTCTGTTCGAGGGCCTCGATTCCAGATGCGTGGCTGTTGTCCGCGTGAATCCCATAGTGCGCCAACAGCGTCGGCAGGTCGTACGGGTCGGTTCCCATACCGGAGTTGGGGTCGTTCTTGTCGGCCGGCTTGACGTAGACGGAGCCGGAGTGCGAGGCGCTCGGGGTGGATTGGGCGACTTTGACGATGGAACGTTCCGAGGGCAGCTTGCCGGTGATCTGGCCGACCACCTCGGCGCTGGACATGATGGCGCAGTCGTCGTACTTCTGGTGCTGCCAGTACTTCTCGGCGGCAACCGGGTCGCCGTACATGGGACCGTTCCCGGAAGCCTGGGCGGGTCCGGCGAGTCCGAGCGCAAGAGCGCCGGCGGCCGCAGTGGCGACCAGAGCGAACTTGGCGGTCTTTGCGATGCTGGTGATCTTGATGCCGGTCATCGGTGCTGCCTTTTCTCCGGGTTGTTGGTCCGCGGTGCGGAGTGCTTGAGAAAAGGCTGCGGCGTCGGTCTTCTGGTTATCTCTACGATTTCTTGGCGTGACCGGCCGGCGCTGCTGCCGACCCGATGACTGCGCGAATCATGTTTATCTGACCGGATAGTCGGCGACCGGCGTCAGTTGCAGGACCAGGTGTCGATATAGCCGCCGGGGAGCTTGCCCAGGGCTTCTTTCATCGCAGTGCGCAGATCCGGACCGGTCCCGGCCTGATATTCGGTATCTCCGCCGCCGCCTTTGGTGGCGACGGCGCCACACCCGGTGAAGCTGATCATCACCTTGCATTCGGTGGACCCGCAGGATTTCACTGCTGCAGCCTCGGCGTCCTCCTTGGCGGGAGTGCCGTGCGAGCGTCCCCACATGCCGTTAGGGGCGTACGCGATGGCGCCGTAGGAGTCGGCGGCCTGGACGGCGGGCGCCAGGGCGACCGCGATCGCCGCACCGCCCACCAACCGGGCGACGGTAACCGTCAGCCGCCGCCGGGAGCTGCTCGTCATCAAGAATTCCTACTCTCTAGCCGGGTTTGGTCACGGTGACCTGTTTGCCCCAGTCGGACATGCTCAGCGTTACCGATGCGTTCGCGGTGGGGGAGATCTGGACCTGCACGAGGTGGGACGACCCGTCCGACGCGGTCCAAACGGTGGTCGGCACGGTCGAGACGTTCGCTTCGGTCAGACGGACGCCAGCCAGCGTGGCGATGTCGTCGGCCGACGAGTCACCGGTGATCTTGGTGGTGGCGACCCCGTCGAGCTGCTGGCTGCCGGCCACCGAACCGTTCTTCAGGTTGGTCAGCAGATTGGCCAATCCCTTGCCCGGATCCAGCAGTACCGAGACGTTGTAGATCGAGGCGCCGGTGCCGAAATCGGTGTATGAGCCGGGCTGGCCCAGATCGCAGTAGAGATGCCCGTCGACGAAGACGAATCGGGCCTCTTGACTGTCACCGCCCAGCGGCACCGTCGCAATGCCGGTGGCCGCGGTTTGGGGTGTGTTGGAGACGTCGCCGTCGAATTTGCGCACGCCGATGTTGGGCACCTCACCCTGCACCGCGACCTTGAGGTGCGTGCCAGTGACTTTGCGCATCACCTCAGCGGCCGATTTGAGCAGCGTCGCCGCCTCGGCCCTGGTGGCCGCGGTGGTGCCGGTGGATGTTCTCGCGCCGGTCGACCCGTTGCTGCCGCAGCCGGCGAGCACCAGCGCCACGGCCAGCGCGGCGGCGACCAGACCCCGGCGGTCGGCACGCGGTGGGAGCTTCATCGACATCTCCTAACGGTGGCCTCCAGCTCTTCCTGCATAACCATCGGCGCGCACGACAGTCAACAGCCCGCGTCCGACCCCAGCCAGATTCATGCCCGGGTCATTTCGTAATAAGCACCGCGGCGCGCCAGCAGTTCGGCGTGGCTGCCTTGTTCGACCGCGCGCCCCTCCTGGACGACCACAATGCGGTCGGCATCCCGGATCGTCGAGAGGCGATGCGCAATGATGAAGCTGGTCCGATCGCGGCGAAGTTCGCGGGTGGCGCGGGCTATCAGCAGTTCGGTTCGGGTGTCCACCGAACTGGTCGCCTCGTCCAGGATCAGTAGTTGCGGGCGGGCCAGGAAGGCGCGGGCGATCGTGATGAGTTGCTTCTCGCCGACGCTGATGTTGCCGCCGTCGCCGCTGATCCTGGTCTGATATCCGGCCGGGAGCGTATGCACGAACCGGTCCACGTAGGCCGCCCTGGCCGCCGCCACCACTTCCTCCGGGCTGGCGTCCGGCCGGCCGTAGGCAATGTTCTCCTCGATCGTGCCGTCGAACAGCCAGGTGTCCTGCAGCACCATGCCGATCCGGGAGCGCAGTGCGTGCCGGTCCAGGGAGGCGATGTCCACCCCGTCGATCAGGATTCGGCCGAATTGCACCTCGTAGAAGCGCATCAGCAGATTCACCAGGGTCGTCTTGCCGGCGCCGGTCGGCCCGACGATGGCCACCGTGCTGCCCGGTTCGGCGATCAGCGACAGATCGTGGATCACCGGGTGTCCCGGGAGGTAGGCGAAACTCACGTGCTGGAACTCGACCCGGCCGGGCCGGTCGGCGGCGACCGGCAGCCCGGGGTGGCGGTCCGAGCTGTCCTCGGGCTCGTCGAGCAGATCGAACACCCGCTCGGCGCTGGCCACCCCCGACTGCAGGGTGTTGTACATGGCGGCGACCTGGCCGACCGGGGTGTTGAATTGGCGCACGTACTGGATGAACGCCTGAATGCTGCCCAGGGTGATCTGTCCCGCGGCCACCTGCAAGCCGCCGATCACCGCGACCGCGACGTAGCCGAGGTTGCCGATGAAACCCGTTGCGGGCCCTACCAGGCCGGAGAAGAACTGCGAGCCGAAACTGGCGTGATAGACGTCGTCGTTGAGCTGGCGGAACTGCGCTTGCGCGCTGGCCTGGTGACCGAACGTCTTGACCACGGTGAACCCGCTGTAGGTCTCCTCGATATGCGCGTTGAGCCGCCCGGTGCTGGTCCAATGCGCCAGGAACAGCCGCCGCGACCGGCGGGTGATCGTCCGGGTGGCCAGCAGCGACAGCGGTACCGTCAGCACGGTGATGAGCGCCAGCAGTGGTGAGATCCACAGCATCATCGCGAACACGCCGACGACCGTCAGCACCGACGTCACCAGTTGGCTGATCGTCATCGACAACGACGTCTGCATGTTGTCGATGTCGTTGGTGACGCGGCTGAGCAGTTCGCCACGCTGGTGCCGGTCGAAATAGGACAGCGGCAGCCGGTGCAGCTTGTCCTCGACGTCGCTGCGCAGTCTGGTGACGGTCTTCTGCACGGTGACGTTCAGCAGCCGGGCCTGGCCCCAAAGCAGCAGGGCGGCAACCAGATACAGCAGCAATGCCAGCGTCAGCGTGCGGATGACCGCACCGAAGTCCACGCCTCGGCCGGGTGTCACATTCATCCCCGACAACAAGTCGGCGAAGGCGTGGTCGCCACGGGCCCGGGCGGCCGCGACGGCCTGTGCTTTGCTGATGCCTGCCGGCAGTCGGCGTCCGACCACGCCGTCGAACAGCAGATCGGTGGCGTGTCCGAGGATTCGCGGCACGGCAACTCCGACGGCGGTACCGGACACACCGAGCACCATGACGGCGACACTGAGCCCGCGGTGCGGGGCCAGTCGCCGGATCAGGCGGCCAGCCGATCCCCAGAAGTCCCGGGAGCGCATGTTAGGCGGGGCGGGGGCGGCGCCGCGGGGACGCGCGTTCATCGGTGCGGTCACCGCATCGCCCCCACCGCTTGCGACGCCGCGAACTCGGCGTAGGTCGGGCACCCGGCCAGCAGGGATTCGTGCGTGCCGGCCCCGACGATGCCGCCCTTGTCGACGACAATAATCTGGTCGGCCTGCGATGCGGTCGAAATACGTTGGGTGACAACGATGATCGTCGCTTCTTTGGCTTCCTCGCGCAGGCTGGTGCGGACTCGAGCGTCGGTGTGTACGTCGAGTGCGGAGAACGCGTCATCAAAAAGGTAGACGGCAGGGCGGCGGATGACGGCGCGCGCGATCGCGAGTCGCTGGCGCTGCCCACCGGAGAAATTGATGCCACCCTGCGCAACCCGCATCTGCAGGCCGTGCGGTCGCACGAAGTCCTCGGCCGCGGCGACGCGCAGCGCGTCCCACATCTGCTCGTCGGTCGCCTCGGCCGCACCGTAGCGCAGGTTGTCCGCGACGGTCCCGGTGAACAGGAAGCCGCGCTGCGGCACCAGCCCGATCGCCGACCACAACCGCTCGGTGCGGTAGTCGCGGACGTCGACGCCGTCGATGGACACCGCGCCGGCGGTGACGTCGTAGAGCCGGCAGATCAGCGACACCAGCGTCGACTTGCCCGAGCCGGTGCTGCCGATGATGGCGGTCGTGGAACCCGGCGCCGCGGTCAGCGAAATATCCTGCAGCACCGGGCAGTCCGCACCGGGATAGGTGAAGGTGACCTGGTCCAGCCGGACCGCCCCGGTGATTCCGTGTGGCGGGAACAGTGGTTGGTCGGGGTCGCCGACGGCCGCGGTGGTGGCCAGCACCTCGGTGATGCGTTCGGCGCACACCGACGCACGCGGCAGCACCACCAGCGTCATCGTCGCCATCAGCACCGCCATCAGGATCTGGGCGAAGTAGGACAGGAACGCGATCAGCGAACCCACCTGCATGCGCCCTGCGTCGATGCGCAGGCCGCCGAACCAGATCAGTGCCACGCTGGACAGGTTGATGGTCAAGGTGGTGACCGGCAGCATCAGCGCCTGCCAGTTGCCCGCACCCAGCGCGGCATCGGACAGCGCCTGGTTGGCGTGCGCGAACCTGTCCCGTTCGAAGTCCTCGCGGGTGAAAGCCCGGACCACCCGCACCCCGGACAGCTGGTCGCGCAGCACCCGGTTGATGTTGTCGATCAGGCGTTGCATGCTGCGGAACATCGGCAGCATGTGGCCGATGATCCAATAGTTCGCGACGGCCATGACGGGGACGCTGACCAGCAGCAGCCAGGTCAGCGCGGCCTCCTGGTGGATGGCCATGACGACGCCGCCGATGCACATGATCGGGGCGGTGACCAGCACGGTCGCCGTGGTCTGAACCAGGAACACGATCTGGCGAACGTCGTTGGTGCTGCGGGTCAGCAGCGTCGGTGTGCCGAATCGGGCCGTCTCGTGCTCGGAGAAGGTGAGGATGTGCTCGAACATCGCGGCCCGCAGGTCGCGGCCGAAACCCGTCCCGATCCGCGAACCGAAAAAGGTCGCCCCCACCGCACACAGCACCTGCAGACCGGTGACCACCAGCATCACTACGCCCAACCGCGCGATCGTGAGCGTGTCGCCCTTGGCGACGCCGTCGTCGATGATCGCGGCGTTGACCGTCGGCAGGTACAGCGACGCCAACGTGCTTATCGATTGCAGCGCCATCAACGCCCCGACCAGCCGGCGGTACGGCCGGATGTACTGGCGCAGCAGTGCCAGGAGCATGGGGTAACTGTCGCACACCCACTCGCGCCGGTACCGCGCCGACCTGCATGGCTGAAATGCCTGATCAGGTGGCGTGTCGGTGGTTGACCTGCAACGGTGCCGCTACAGTGCATCGTGTGACGGGCAGTAGAAGAGGTTGCAGTGCGGCGTAATTTGGCGGCGCGGGTCGTGGCCGCGCTGACCCTGGCGGCAATGCTGCTCGGGGTTGCGGGTTGCGGCGGTTCCGGAGACAACAAGCCGAGCGGCGGGACGGTGCCGTCGACGCCTGGGAACGCCGAGGGCAAGCACGGGCCGTTCTTCCCGCAGTGCGGCGGCATCAGCGACGAAACGGTCACGCAGCTGACCAGAATCACCGGCCTGGTCAACACCGCCAAGAACTCCGTGGGCTGCCAATGGCTGGCCGGCGGTGGTATCTCCGGCCCGCACTTCTCTTTCTCCTGGTACCGCGGCAGCCCCATCGGGCGGGAACGCAAGACCGAGGAGGTGTCGCGCGCCAGCGTCGACGACATCAACATCAACGGTCACAGCGGATTCATCGCGGTCAACAGCGAGGCCAACCTCGGCGAGTCGCTGTGTGAGGTCGGCATCCAGTTCCAGGACGACTTCATCGAATGGTCGATCAGTTTCGCCCAGAAGCCGTTTCCGCCGCCCTGTGACATCGCCAAGGAATTGGCCCGGCAGTCGATTGCGAATGCGAAATGAACAGGTGGATGCGTAGCCTGGCAGCCCTGACGGTGGCCGTTGTTGCCGCTCTGCTGGTCTTGACCGGTTGTACGAAGACGGTCAACGGGGCGGCGGTCAAGGCGGGCGGGGGCGGAGTCCCGCGCAACGACAACTCCGAGAAGCAGTATCCGAACCTGCTCAAGGAATGCGAAGTCCTGACCACCGACATCCTGGCGAAGACGGTGGGGGCCGACCCGTTGGACATCCAGAGCACGTTCGTGGGCGCGATCTGCCGCTGGCAGGCGGCGAACCCGGCCGGTCTGATCGACATCACCCGGTTCTGGTTCGAGCAGGGCAGCCTGAGCAACGAGCGGAAGGTTGCCGAGGGCTTGAAGTACCAGATCGAGACCCGCTCGATCCAGGGCATCGACTCGATCGTGATGCGGCCCAACGATCCCAACGGCTCCTGTGGTGTCGCCAGCGACGCGGCCGGGGTGGTCGGCTGGTGGGTAAATCCCCAGGCGCCCGGCATCGATGCCTGTGGTCAGGCGATCAAATTGATGGAACTGACGCTGGCCACCAACGCCTAACCTCGGGTGCCTTGGCGCGGGACGTGGAATTCCACCAATTCGGCGCTACCCGGTTCCAGCTCTGCCCAGCGATCGGGAACGCGTAGCACCGCGATGCCCGATGTCGGATACTTCTGTGAGATGCGCTCGGCCGCAGCGATATTCGTGCGGCCGTCGGCGAGGATGAGTGCGACCGAGGAGATCGTCGGTTCGTGCCCGACGACCAGCACGGTGCCGATGCCGTCGTCGACCTTGTTGACTTCCGCGATCAGCGCGCCGGGAGTCGCGCCGTAGAGTCGCCCGACGTAGCTGACCGGTGCATCGATTCCGGTGCGCGCCAACGTTTCCCGGGCGCGGGCGGCCGTCGAGCAGAGCACCGCGTCGATGGCGGGCACGTTGGCGGACAGCCATTCGCCGCCCAGCGCGGCCTCGCGGCGGCCCCGCGCGGCCAACGGCCGATCGTGGTCGGCCACCCCGCTGGGATAGTCCGACTTCGCGTGCCGCATCAGTACCAGGGTGTGCCGCTCGTTCACGGGCTCACGTTAACCACTGTCGATGGTCACCGCGCAGTCCGCCCCGCCCGAGCGTCCCGTCCGTGGTCGGTCACCCTGGCCAGGCGGGCGTGCCGGCGCGGGCTGCGATGCCGCGGCCGCGGGGGGCCCGCTCCGTAGTCCGAGGGCAGTTCGTCGAGCATCCACGTGCAGCCGGTCTCGGTCGCCGAACCGGCCGATCGGGTGACACGACAGAGGCCAAAGTGGCACACGAGGTTGGTGTGACCGGCGACCTCACCGCGCGTGGGACTGCGGACCGAACCTCCGATCGGCGTCCCCGGACTTGTCGGCGCCCCGCCCTACACTCCCGGGCATCGGCTTTCACCATTCCGGAAGGGGGTCCACGCCATGCGGTTCCTGCACACCGCCGACTGGCAACTGGGCATGACGCGGCACTTTCTTGCCGGCGACGCCCAGCCGCGATATTCGGCGGCCCGCCGCGACGCGGTGGCCGGGCTGGGAGCGCTGGCCGCCGAGGTCGGTGCGGAATTCGTTGTCGTGGCCGGCGACGTCTTCGAGCACAACCAGCTGGCCCCGCAAGTGATCGGTCAATCCCTGGAAGCCATGCGCGCCATCGGGATTCCGGTCTACCTGCTACCGGGGAACCACGATCCGCTGGACGCGGCGTCGGTCTACAGCGGTCCGCTGTTCAGCACGGAATGCCCGGCCAACGTTGTGGTCCTGGACCGCGCCGGTGTGCACGAGGTCCGGCCGGGATTGGAAATCGTCGCGGCTCCGTGGCGGTCCAAAGCGCCCACCACAGACTTGGTCGCCGAGGCGCTCGACGGACTCTCCGGCGCCGACGTCACCCGGGTGCTGGTCGCGCACGGCGGCGTCGACGCGTTGGACCCCGATCGCGACAAGCCGTCGCTGATCCGTCTCGACTGCATAGAAAAAGCGCTGTCCGACAACGTGATCCACTATGTGGCGTTGGGCGACAAGCATTCGCTCACCCAGGTCGGCGCCAGCGGGCGGGTCTGGTATTCGGGCGCACCGGAGGTCACCAATTACGACGACGTCGAGTCCGACCCCGGTCACGTCCTGGTCGTCGACATCGACGAAACCGACCCGAGCCGCCCGGTGACGGTCGAGGCCCGTCATGTCGGCCGCTGGCGGTTCGTCACGCTGCACAGTCACGTCGACAACGACCGTGACATCGCGGACCTGGACGTGAACTTGGATCTGCTGAGCGACAAGGAACGCACCGTGGTGCGGCTGGCGCTCACCGGTTCGGTGACGGTCACCGATCGCGCGAAACTTGACGCGTGCCTTGACCGTTACGCCCGGCTTTTCGCGTGGGTGGGACTGTGGGACAGCCACACCGACCTGGCGGTGGTGCCCGCCGATGGAGAGTTCGCCGACCTCGGGATCGGCGGGTTCGCCGCTGCGGCGGTCGACGAACTGGTCGAGACCGCACGCGCGGGTGACTCGCCGGACGCCGTCGATGCGCAAGCGGCGCTGGCGCTGTTGCTGCGGCTGACGGATCGGGGTGCGGCATGAAGCTGCACCGGCTGGTCATGACTAACTACCGTGGCGTCACGCACCGCGAGATCGAGTTACCAGACCAGGGCGTGGTGATCATCCACGGCGCCAACGAGATCGGCAAATCGTCGATGATCGAGGCGCTGGACCTGCTGCTGGAGTCCAAGGACCGCTCGACGAAGAAGGACGTCAAGCAGGTCAAGCCGACCAATGCCGACGTCGGAGCGGAGGTCAGCGCCGAGATCAGCAGCGGCCCTTACCGTTTCGTCTATCGCAAGCGGTTCCACAAGCGGCCCGAGACCGAGTTGACGGTGCTGGCGCCGCGCCGCGAGCAGCTGACCGGCGACGAAGCGCACGAGCGGGTCCGAGCGATGCTGGCCGAGACGGTCGACACCGAATTGTGGCACGCCCAACGGGTCTTGCAGGCCGCGTCGACGTGTGCGGTCGACCTCGCCGGCTGCGACGCGCTGTCGCGGGCACTCGACGTCGCCGCCGACTCGGCCGGCGACGCGGCGCTGTGCGGTACCGAGCCGCTGCTCATCGAGCGCATCGATGCCGAGTTCGCGCGCTACTTCACCCCGACCGGCCGTCCGACGGGGGAGTGGGCCGCCGCGATCTCTCGGCTCGACGCCGCCAAGCTCGCCGTGGACGAGTGCACCAAGGCGATGGCCGAGGTGGATGACCGGGTGGCGCGGCATGCGCAGTTGGTCGCTCAGAGCGCGGAGTTGGCGCGGCAGCGCAGTGCCGCCGCCCCGCGCCTGGCCGCCGCGCAGGCTGCCGCGGACCGGGTAGCAGCACTTCGCGACCAGCTCAAGGACGCCAGGCTGGTTGCCGCGGCCGCGGTGGCCACCAGCGCCACATCGCACGATGCGCACACCGCGAGGCTGGCGCTGATCGCTGAAATCGACAGTCGCGCAACGGCGGTCTCCGCGGAGGCGGTCGAAGCGCAGGAGGCGACACGGCAGCAGGCGGTGGCGGCCGCCGAGGCCGACGCCCAGGACGAGGCGGCCAAGCAGGCCGCGGCCGTCCTGGCGGCGGCGCAGCAACGCGCGGAAGCCGCGCAGCGCACTCTCGACCAGATCGCCGAACGCGAAGAGGCCGACCGGCTGAGTGGGCGGCTCAACCGGATCGGCGAGGCGCAGCGCCAGCTCGACGGGGTCTGCACCGAGCTGTCCGGCATCGCGCTGACCGACGAGTTGTCCCGCCGGATAGAAGCGGCCGCAGCCGCCGTCGACCGGATCGGCGGCCAGCTGGAGTTGCTCTCCGCCGTCGTCGAATTCACTGCGGCCGCCGATATCGAGATTGCCGTGGGCGGCCGGCACGTAACGCTGTCGGCGGGGCAGATGTGGCAGATCACTGCCACCGGCCCCACCGACGTCGAAGTGCCCGGGGTGCTCAGCGCCCGCGTCACACCGGGCGCGACCACGCTCGATATCCATGCCGAACACGTTGCTGCTCAAGGTGACTTGACCGAAGCCCTGGCAGCGGCCGGGGTCGCCGACCTCACCGCGGCACGCGCGGTCGAGCGACGACGCCACGAACTGCGGGGCGAGCGCGACCGGCTGACGGCGACCCTGGCCGCGTTGTGTGGTGACGAGCAACCAGACGCGCTGCGCGCCCGGCTGGGCCAGCTGCACGCCCGCGAACCGGCCGCACCGGATCTGTTCACCACCGATGCCAACGCCGCTCGTGCCGAACGCGACGCCGCCGAGGCGGACCGGATCGCAGCGCAGGCGGCGTGCGAGACCCAGCGCCGGCTCGCCGCCGAAGCTGCTCGCCGGCACGCCGAGACAACCACCCGTGCAACGGTTTTGAGCAGCAGCGTGGCCACCCGGCGCGCCGAGCTCGAGGCGGCCGCTGATAAGTTGGCGGCCGAACGGGCCGCGGTCTCCGACGATGCGCTCGCCGCCACCGCCGAGGCGCAGGGCCACGCGGCGCGGGTCGCTGAGTTACGCGTGGCCGAGCTGAACCAGGCGCTGGCCGCTGCGGCACCGGACTCGATCGCCGCCGAGCTCGCCGCGGCGACCGAGGCCGCCGAGTCGCTGCACCAGCGCCACTGCGAGTCCGTCGCCGCGCTCAACCAAATCGGCATCGAGCTTGCGGTGCTGCGCAGCGAGGGACGCAAAGGCAAGCTCGACGCTGCACAGATCGAACTCGAGCACGCCGCCGGGCAGCACGCGCGGATCGGCGATCGCGCCCGGGCTGCTCAGCTGCTGCGCTCGGTGATGACGCGCCACCGCGACACCAGCCGGCTGCGTTATGTACAGCCCTACCGCACCGAACTGCAACGACTCGGCCGTCCAGTGTTCGGGCCGACGTTCGAGGTTGAGGTCGACAGCGCGCTGCGCATCCAGAGCCGGACCTTGAACGGCGTCACCGTGCCGTACGAGTCATTGTCCGGCGGGGCCAAGGAACAACTCGGCATCCTCGCGCGGTTGGCCGGCGCGGCCCTGGTCGCCAAGGAGGACACCGTTCCAGTGGTGGTCGATGACGCGCTCGGTTTCACCGACCCGGACCGGCTGGCCAAGATGAGTGAGGTCTTCGACACCGTGGGCGCGCACGGGCAGGTGATCGTGCTGACCTGCAGCCCCGCCCGGTACGCCGGTGTCACGGGCGCGCATCGCATCGATCTCAGCGCATAGTGCTTCGGGGTTGACCGGCCTAGACTCGGCCCTGCGATGGAGATGCAGCGCGACTACGTGGTGGTCGGCACCGGCTCGGCCGGTGCCGCGCTGATCGATCGGCTCAGTTCCGACCCGGCCACCGAGGTGGCGGCACTGGAGGCCGGACCCGGCAACACCAACCGGTTCATCGGGATCCCGGCGGCGTTCTCCAAGCTGTTCCGCAGCGAGGTCGACTGGGACTACCTCACCGAGCCGCAGCCCGAGTTGGACGGACGCGAAATCTATTGGCCGCGAGGCAAAGTGCTCGGCGGCTGCTCGTCGATGAACGCGATGATGTGGGTGCGCGGCTTCGGCGCCGATTATGACGAGTGGGGCAGACTCGCCGATCCGCAATGGTCGGCGGCTCAGGTGCTCGAGTACTACCGTCGCATCGAGAACGTCAGCGCGGCGTGGCACTTCGTCAGCGGCGAGGACAGCGGCGTCATCGGCCCGCTGCACATCTCCCGCCAACGCAGCCCGCGACCGCTGACCGCGGCCTGGCTGTCCGCCGTCCGTGAGTGCGGCTACCCGGCTGCCCAGCCGAATTCCATTGCACCGGAAGGATTTTGCGAGACAGTCGTCACGCAGCACCGGGGCGCCCGGTGCAGCACGGCCGACGCCTACCTCAAGCCGGCGATGAGCCGCAAGAATCTGACCCTGCTCACCGAAGCCGCCGCGACGCGAATCCTGTTCGACGGCAACCGCGCCGTGGGCGTGGAATACCAGCGGGCCGGTCACACGTCGGTAATCCGCGCCCGGCGCGAAGTGGTGTTGTGCGGCGGTGCCGTCAACACCCCGCAACTGCTCATGCTGTCCGGGATCGGCGACCGTGATCATCTCGACGAGCACGGCATCGAGATCGTCCGGCACGCACCGGAAGTCGGCCAGAACCTGATCGACCACCTGGTGACGCCGTTGGGCTTCGACGTCGCCGACGGCAGCCTGTTCGCCGCCGAAAAGCCCCGGCAGCTGATCAGCTATCTGCTGCGGCGGCGCGGGATGCTCACCTCCAACGTCGGGGAGGCATATGGATTCGTCCGGAGCCGCGCCGACCTGGACCTGCCCGACCTGGAATTGATCTTCGCCCCGGCGCCGTTCTACGACGAGGCGCTGGTGCCGCCGGCCGGGCACGGTGTGGCGTTCGGCCCGATTCTGGTGGCACCGCAGAGCCGGGGCCAGATCACGCTGCGCTCCGCCGACCCCCACGACAAGCCCGTCATCGACCCGCGCTACCTGTCGGATCCGGGCGGCGTGGACCGGGCGGCGATGATGGCTGGGCTGCGGATATGCGCCGAGATTGCGCAGGCCCCGTCGCTGCGAGACGTCCTCGGGTCCGTCGTGCGACCACGCAACAGCACCGAACTCGATGACGCCACCCTCGAATTGGCCCTCAACACCTGCTCGCACACCCTCTATCACCCGATGGGCACCTGCCGGATGGGCAGCGACGACGCCAGCGTGGTCGATCCGCAACTGCGGGTCCGCGGAGTCGACGGGCTGCGCATCGCCGACGCGTCGGTGATGCCGAGCACGATCCGCGGGCACACGCACGCCCCGTCGGTGCTGATCGGGGAGAAGGCCGCCGACCTGATCCGGGGCTGACGGGCGCAGGCGCGTCAGCGCGTGAAGCCGATCGCGGTGAAGTCCGGGTCGGCCAGGCCGCGGGCACCGAAATTCGCCAGGTCGCTGCGCACGGCCACCGGGCCCGGCGATTGGGTCAGCGGCAGGCTGAACCCCTCGGCCCAGATCAGCTGGTCGACCTTATTGGCCAGCGCGCGCGCCTTACCGGGATCGAGCTCACCGAGCGTCTGTTCTATTGCGTCGTCGATCTCCCGGCTGCCGATCTTGCCGAAGTTGCTCTCGCCGTGGGATGCGTAGATCTGGGTGAGCCCGGACAACGGGAACGCGTCGCCCACCCAGCCGAACAGCGCGATATCGAACGCCCCGACATTGACGTAGTCACGGAAAAACCCACTGCCGGAACGGGATTGCAGGTCCAGCTTCACGCCGATCTCACCGAGGCTGTGCTGGGCGATCTGGGTGAACACCTTGGTGCTCTGCGCCTCGTAGAACAGCATCCGCACCACCAGCTGCCGACCGTCCTTCTCCCGGATGCCCGTATCGGGATTCAGTCGCCAGCCCAGCGCGTCGAGATCTCGTTTGGCCTGTTCGGGGTCATAGGGCAGGCTGTTGTCCTGATAGCCTTCCTGGCCGGCGACGAACACGTGATTGTTCAACGGCACCGGTTCGGCGGTGAGGCCGTGCAACGCGACGGTGGCGATGGTCTTGCGGTCGATGCCCTTGCAGACGGCCAGGCGCAGCGCCGGGTCCTGCAGGATCGATCCGTTGGCGCCGTTCATGGTGAAGTGTGTCCAGACCGGCGCGGGTGCCTGCCGGATGGCGATGCCCTTGGTGCGTTCGGCGATGATCAGCTGGTCGAGCGAGGCGAGTCCGGTCGCGTCGATCGTGTTGTTCTGCAGCGCCGGCAGCCGCGCCGTGTCGTCGAGCACCAGATAGGTGATGGAATCCAGGCGCGGCGTCCGGCCCCACCATCTCGGGTTGCGGGTCAACACGATTCGCTGTTTGGCCCGATCCAGTGTCGAGATGATGAACGGGCCGGCAGACAGGCCCGGCGCGTCGAGCCAGCCCTTGTTGAAAGCGTCGGGAGTCGAGGTGAGGGTGGCCGGCAACAGCATGCCGTTGCCGGCGAACATGCCCCGCCATTCGGCGTAGGGCTTGGCGAAGGTCATGATCGCCTGCCGATCGTCCACCCCGCGGGTCACCGACGCGACTCGCTCGGCGCCGTTGGTGGTCGCGATGGCGAATGCCTCATCGGATCCGCTGGTGGCGTGTATCTGACTGGCGATGTCCTGCCAGGTGATCGGACTCCCGTCGGACCACACCGCTTTGGGGTTGATGGTGTAGGTGATCACCTGCGGGTCGGTTCCGGTGAGTTCGACGCTGGTGAAGTAGTCGGTGTTGACTCGCGTGGAGCCGTCGGCTCCGATGATGAACGCGCTGGGCAGAGTGGCCTTCATCATCCCGGAGACTTCCGACGAGTTGCCGTCGATATGCAGGATGTTGAAATTCGGCGGGAAGTCGATGAGCGCGAGCCGCAGGTTTCCACCCTCGCGCAGGGTGGCGGGATCCTGCGGGTTGACGTCGCTGGCGGTGCCGATGGCGCCGTGACCGGCCGGCGTCAGTTGGCCGCCGGTCGCGCATCCGGACAGCAGCAAGGCGCCGGCCAGCAGAGCGCACAACATTTTCAGGAGCGGCGTGCTTCGGCGGCCCGGCGTCCCGGGCGGCGCACCTGCGCGGCTACCCATGGCTTGCTCCCGGCACGGCGCCCAGCAGTCGTTTGGTGTATTCGTGTCGCGGATTGCCGAACACCTGCTGGCTGTCGCCCTGCTCGACGACGGCGCCCCGCAGCATCACCACCACCTGGTGGGCGAGGTGTTTGACCACCGAAAGGTCGTGGGAGACAAAAAGATAGGACAATCCGAACTGGTCTTGGAGGTCCAGTAGCAGGTTGATGATGCCGGCCTGGATGGAGACGTCGAGTGCGGACACCGGCTCGTCGAGGGCGAGGATCTTGGGCTGCAGGGCCAAGGCCCGCGCGATGCCGATACGTTGCTTCTGGCCGCCGGAGAACTCGGCGGGATAGCGGTTGGCGTCGGCGCGGCGCAGGCCCACGATGTCGAGCAGCTCCCCGACCCGGGCGTTGGTGCTGCCCTTGTCGGAACCGTTGGCCCGCAACGGTTCCGCTAGCAGCTCGAAGACCGGAAGCCGCGGATCCAGCGAGGCCACCGGGTCCTGGAACACGATCTGGATGTCGCGCCGCAATGACCGCCGGCCCGCTGCACCAAGAGTTGTGACATCGGTGCCGAGCACCTCGATCGAACCCGACTGTGGCGCGGCGAGCTCCATGATCTGTTGCAGCGTGGTCGATTTGCCCGACCCGGACTCGCCGACGATGCCCAGCGTGCGGCCTTGTTGCAGCTCGAAGCTGACGCCGTCGACGGCGCGGACCTCGCCGACGGTGCGGCGCAACAGCACGCCTTTGGTCAGCGGGTAGGTCTTGACCAGATCACGCACCCGCACCACCACGGTCGAATGATCGGACACCGCCTCGCCTTTGGCGGTTTCGACGCCGTAGATCTGCGCGGCGCTGCGCCCGGCGGCCGCATCGGTGCGAATGCAGGCGGCTCGGTGATCGGGTGCGACCTCCACCAGCACCGGTTCGGCGCTACGGCAATCGTCGATGACCAGTGGGCAGCGCGGCGCGAACGGGCACCCCGGGTCCAGCCCGGCCAGCGACGGGGGAGCACCCGGTATCGGCACCAGCCGGGTGCCCTGTGGGGCGTCCAGGCGCGGAACGGAACCCAACAAGCCGATGGTGTAAGGCATTTGACGGTCGCGATAAAGGTCGTCGACACCGGCCGACTCGATCACCCGGCCCGCGTACATGACCAGCGCCCGGTCGGCGAACTCGGCGACCACGCCCAGGTCGTGGGTGATGATCAACACCCCGGCACCGGTGACGTCGCGGGCCTTCTTCAGGACGTCGAGGACCTGGGCCTGCACGGTCACGTCCAGCGCGGTGGTGGGCTCGTCACAGATCAACAGGTCGGGGTCGTTGGCGATCGCGATGGCGATCACCACTCGTTGGCGTTCACCGCCGGAAAGCTCGTGCGGAAATGCGCGGGCGCGCTCGTCGGGCCGGGCGATACCGACCAGCTCGAGTAGTTCCACGGCCCGCGCGCGAGCGGCTTTCTTCCCGACGGTGGGCTGGTGCACCCGGATTGCCTCGGCGATCTGATCGCCCACTGTGTAGACCGGCGTCAGGGCCGACATCGGGTCCTGGAACACCGTGCCGATCGACCTGCCGCGAAAGCGCGACATCGCCTCATCGCCCAGGCCCAGCAGCTCGTTTCCGTGCAGCCGCACCGAGCCGCCGACTCTGGCGTACTCGGGAAGCAGGCCAACCACAGCCATCGCCGCAGCGGATTTACCCGACCCCGATTCGCCGACCATGGCGACCACTTCGCCGGGACTGACGTGGTAGCTGATACCCCGGACCGCGGTCACGGGTGCGCCGTCGGTGGGGAAAGTGACGGCCAGGTCGGTCACCTCGAGCAGCGGACTCATTGCGTACCGCGCCGCAGGGTTCTCGCGCCCGGATCGAGCGCGTCTCGCAGCCCGTCGCCGGTCAGGTTGGCGCACAACACGATCGACACCAACACCCCGGCGGGAAACAGGAACACCCACGGGAAGGTGGTGGCCGCCTGGGTGCCGTCGGCGATCAGGGTGCCCAGCGACACGTCGGGAGGCTGCACACCGAAACCGAGGAAGCTCAATCCGGTTTCGGCCAGAATGGCGAATCCGACGTTCAACGTGGCGTCGATGATCAGGATGGACGCCACGTTCGGCAGAATGTGGTTGGTGATGATCCGCCGGCTGGATACGCCCATATACCTTGCCGCGCGGATGAATTCGCGCTCCCGCAAGCTCATGGTCAGGCCGCGCACCATGCGGGAGCTGACCATCCAGCTGAAGGCGGCCAGCAGCAGCACGAGGGCAAAGATGTTGGCCGAGTTCTTGGTTCGCGGTGAGACGATGGCGATCAGGATGAAGCTGGGCACCACCAGCATCAGGTCGACCACGAACATCAGCATCCCGTCGCGCCAGTCCCGGAAGTAGCCGGCGATCGACCCCACGGTGGCGGCAATGCCGGTCGAGATCACCGCGACGCAGACGCCGATCAGCATTGACTTCTGCATGCCCCGCAACGTCTGGGCCAACACGTCCTGGCCGATCGCGTTGGTGCCCCACCAATGCCGGGTGTTGGGCGGCTGCAACAAAGCGTTGAAGTCGAGGTCGCGATAGGAGTAGGGCAGCAGTGGCGGCAGTGCGTAACAGCCGATGAACAACAACACCAGCAGGGTCAGTGCCACGACCGCAGACCGGTTGCGCAGGAATCGGCGCAGCACCAGGGTGCGGCGGGAGGTGAATTGCACGGTGGCCGCCATCACACCCGCACCCGGGGATCCAGTGCCGCGTAGAAGATGTCGGAGAGCAGGCCGGCCAACAAGGTGACGGTCGCCGAGAACAGCGTGATGGCGGCGATGATGTTGGTGTCCTGGGTGGCCACCCCCCGGATCGTCCATTCCCCCATGCCGTGCCAGCCGAAGATCTTCTCGACGAAGACGGCGCCGCCGAACAGGCCGGCCACGCTGTAGGCGAACAACGTCGCCATCGGAATCAACGCCGTCCGCAACCCGTGCTTGACCAATGCCCGGCGCCGGGTCAGCCCCTTGGCGCGGGCGGTGCGGATGAAATCCTGTCCCAGCACGTCAAGCATCGCGTTGCGCTGGTAGCGGCTGTAGCCGGCGGCGCTGAACAACAGCAGCGTGAGCGTGGGCAGCACCAGGTGTTTCAACCGGTCGGCCACGGCGGCCCACGACCCCTCGGCCACACCGGGGGAGGTCTCCCCGGTGTAGTCGAACAGCTGGAAACCCAACGCCCAGTTGGTCCGCAACGCGCCCATGATCAGCAGGTTGGCCAGCACGAACGTCGGCGTGCTCAGCAGCAGTAGCGCGAATACGGTGACCAGGCGGTCGCTGGCCCGGTACTGCCGGATGGCGCCCCACGCGCCGAGCGTCACGCCCAGCAGGGTGCCCAGTACCGAGCCGATGACCAGCAGCCGCAGCGTGACGGCGATGCGGCGCCACAGCTCGGTCGCCACGGGCTGGCCGGTGACCGTCTTGCCGAAGTCGCCGTGGGCCGCGTGCGAGACCCAGTTCACGTAGCGGATCGGGATGGGGCGATCCAGCCCGAGGTCGTGGACCTTGGCGTCGATGACGGCCTTCGGTGGCCTCGGGTTGCGCTGCATCAGACTTTCCAAGGGCGAGAACGCGACCGAGGTGAGGCAGAACGTCAGGAAGGACGCCAGCGCCAGCAGCACGAGGTACTTCAGCACCCGGCGCAGCAGGAACCGCGTCATGCCGTAGCACCGTGTCGCATTGGGACAGGGTAGCGATGCGGGCGCGGCGTGGCGGTAACGGCGCCTTACGACATTGCGATCCCACTGAGCCGCACTAGTGAATTTCGGGCCCCCAATTGTTAGCCTCCAGCCCGGCAGCGATCCGCCTGGCAAACCCGAGGGAGACTTGCGTGACGGTTACCGACGACTACCTGGCTAACAACGCTCAATACGCGAGCTCCTTCAAAGGGCCGCTGCCGTTGCCGCCCAGCAAACACATCGCGGTGCTGGCCTGCATGGATGCCCGGATCGACGTCTACCGGGTGCTGGGCATCAACGAGGGGGAGTCGCACGTCATCCGCAACGCCGGCGGGGTGGCCACCGACGACGCGATCCGGTCGCTGGCCATCAGCCAGCGGCTGCTCGGCACGCAGGAGATCATCCTGATCCACCACACCGACTGCGGCATGCTCACCTTCACCGACGACGACTTCAAGCGCGGCATCCAAGACGAGATCGGGGTCAAACCGCCGTGGGCGGCCGAGGCCTTCCCCGATGTGGCCGAAGACGTCCGGCAGTCGTTGCGCCGCATCGAGAACAGCCCGTTCGTCACCAAGCATGTCTCGCTGCGCGGATTCGTCTTCGACGTGGCGACCGGCAAACTCGAAGAGGTCACCCTCTAGCGCGAGCAGACGCAAAAGCTCTCCCCATTTCGTGCCGAAACGGGTGCGTTTGCGTCTGCTCGCACCCTATCCTTGGGCAAACAGAGGGTTCGGGACCCTAGATCGGCGGTGCTCGGATGACTGCGTGCGGGTCGTGCGGCACTGGCCTGCGGCGAGATGCCAAGTTCTGTGACGAGTGCGGTGCGCCCACGTCGGTATCGGGTGACACGCCGGAGTACAAGCAGGTCACCGTGTTGTTCGCCGACGTGGTGCGGTCGATGGACCTCGCTGCCGCCGTGGATATCGAGCGGTTGCGCGAGATCATGACCGACGTCGTGGAGCGTTCGGCGGGGGTGGTGCAGCGTTACGGCGGGACGGTCGAATACAACGGCGACGGGGTGATGGCGCTGTTCGGTGCCCCGGTTGCGTTGGAGGATCATGCTTTTCGTGCTTGTTTAGCTGCGTTGGCGATCCAGGAGGAGGCCAGCCGGTTGGCGGCCGAGGTGGGTCGCCGGGACGGCGTGGCGTTGCAATTGCGGGTGGGTCTGAATTCGGGTCGGGTGATCGCCGGTGACATCGGTTCGAGGACGCCACGGTATGCCGCGACCGGGGAGGCGGTCGGGTTTGCCCAGCGAATGGAATCGGCGGCACCACCCGGCGGGGTGATGTTGTCGGAGTCCACCGCCCGGCTCATTGAACACGCCGCGCTGCTGGGCGAACTGGAGTGGGTGCGCATCAAGGGGGGCGACGAACCGGTGGGCGGGCGCCGGCTGGTGGCGATTCGCCCGCGGCAGAGGGTGGCCGGGCGCGACGAGGCGATCCTGGTCGGTCGACGTTGGGAAATGGCGGCACTCGAGGCCATGGTCGAGCGCGCAATTGCTGGCCGCGGTGGTGTCGTTGGTGTGGTGGGTCCGCCGGGGATCGGCAAGAGCCGGGCGGCCCGCGAGGTTGCGGCACAGGCCGCCAATCGAGGGGTGGAGGTGTTCTGGGGCTTCTGCGAGTCGCATGCCAGCGACATCCCCTTCGCAGTGGTGACCGGACTGTTGCGGGCGGCCATGGGTGTGGCCGAGCTGGACGGCCACACCGCCCGCGCCCGGATCCGGGACCACGTCCCGGATGCCGACCCGCAAGATCTGCTGCTACTCGAGGATCTGCTCGCTATCGGCGACCCCGAGGTGGCGCTGCCGCAGATCGACCCGGATGCGCGGCGGCGCCGGTTGACCGCGCTGATCAATACGGTGGCGTCGGCGCGCATCAAGCCGGCGTTGTACATCATCGAAGATGCGCACTGGATCGATGCGACCAGCGAGTCGATGATCGCCGACTTCCTCAAAGTCTTCCCGCGCAGTCCGTCGATGGCGCTGATCACCTATCGTCCCGAATATCAGGGAGCGCTTAGCAGGGTGCCCGCAGCGCAGACGATAGCGCTTGCCCCACTGGATGATTCGGCTACCGCGGCGTTAGTACGCGAGCTGCTGGGTGCGGATCCCTCGGTTGCCGAGCTGGCGGCGATCATCGCCGAGCGGAGTGCCGGTAATCCGTTTTTCGCCGAGGAGATGGTGCGCGAGATGGCCCAGCGCGGCGTGCTCGCCGGCGAACGCGGTGGCTACGTCTGTTCCGCGGGTGTCGCCGAACTGAGTGTGCCGGCCACGGTGCAGGCGGCCATCGCGGCGCGCGTCGACCGGCTGAGCGGCCCGGCCAGGCAGACGTTGCAGGCGGCGTCGGTGATCGGGGCGCGCTTCGAGACGTGGTTGCTGACTGCGCTGGGAATCGATCCGGTGTTCGATGAGCTGCTGGCCGCGGAGCTGATCGATCAGGTGCGATTCACCCCGAGCGCGGAGTACGCCTTTCACCATCCGCTAATCCACGCGGTGGCCTACGAATCGCAGCTGAAATCCGATCGCGCCCAATGGCATCGGCGTCTGGCCGCCGCGATCGAAGAGGGTGAACCGGGATCGATTGAAGAGAACGCAACGCTGATCGCCGAACATTGGGAGGCCGCCGACGCGCCGCACGCAGCCTGTGGCTGGCACATGCGCGCCGGCGCCTGGTCAATGAACCGAGATCTCAACGCCGCCGCAGGCAGCTGGGAACGGGCCCGCCGCATCGCCGACGGACTGCCCGCCGACGACCCCAGCAAGTTGCCCATGCGCATCGCCCCTCGCACCATGCTGTGTGCCATCGCATGGCGAGGGCGAGAACTCGAGGAAAGCGCGGCCCGCTACTCGGAGCTACGCGAGTTGTGCAACGCGGCCGGCGACACGATCTCGCTGGCCATCGGCATGAGCGGACTGCTTGCCAAGTTCCTCTACGGTGGGCACACGCGTGAAGCGTCGCGCCTGGCATCCGAACAAGTGGCGCTGCTCGAGTCAATCGGCGATCCCGGCCCGACTGTGGGGTTGGCGTTCTCAACGTTCTGCATCTGGTTCGATGCTGGTGAATTCGGCAAGACGTTGCGATGGTCCCAGACCATTATCGATCTTGCCGCCGGCGACCCCGCCAAGGGCGCCGAGTTCGGGATGGGATCACCGCTGGCGGCCGCAATCGCATTTCGGGGCGCTGCTCGGTGGTGGTTGGACCGTCCCGGCTGGCGTCAAGACATCCACGACGCCCTCGCGATGGTCCGGCACAGCGATCCGACCGCCCGCGCCGGCATCGTCGCCTGGACGTATGGTTTCGCGATCCAATACGGGGTGCTCCGGGCTGAGAACTCGGCGGTGCGCGCGAGCGAGGAGGCGGTGCACGCCGCCGCGGCGGCCAGCAATGATCTCGCGCTGTGCTTGGCCGAGTACGTGTTGGCCGTCGCGCTGCTGAATCGCAACGCCGCGGGCGATGGTCATCGTGGGCTGGAACTGATGATTCGCGCCCGCGAACTTTGGCTGCGCGAGGGTGTTCTCTTCCTGCTGCCCGTGGTTGATGTCTGGGCCAGTTGGGCAAGGGCCAGGCGTGGCGACCGCGATGGTGCCATTCCAGTGCTGCGCCAGGCTGTCGACCAGCTGCATCAGCAAGACCAGGTCTTCTATGGCATCTGGGGTGTTGGAGTTTTGGTAGAGACGCTGCTGGAGCGTGGCACCGAGGGTGACGTGGTCGAAGCCCAGGAGGCGATTAATCGGTTGGCGAAGCTGCCGGCAGCCCAAGGCTCGGCGGCCCTCGACGTCCTGCTGCTACGCCTGCGCACGCTGCAATCCCGCGCCCGCGGCGACGAGGTCGCCTACCGGGACATGGTGCAGCGCTATCGCGAGAGGGCGAAATCGCTTGGCTTTGAAGGACATATCGCCTGGGCCGAGGCGATGACGTGAAGGCCGACGTATCGGTCGCTAAGTAGTACCGCGCGCCGGTGTCGGGGGTATTCAGTGGCCCGCTACTGAGTTCGACGCAGCGCACCGAAGCGAGAATAGCAACTGGTCCGGCGGCTGTCATTCGCCGCGGCAGCGCGACAGGAATGACGTTTGAAGGTGTCCGAGTGAAGCGAATTACGTTGAACGTCGCTCTGATTGAAGCGCGCGATCTTCTGCAGCGGGTGCCGCGCGCGTGCGTAGCCTTCATCGGCGACGGGGGTCCGCGGGTTGAGCCCGTCACCCTTGTCTTCGAGGATGATCGCTACCTGGTCGGGATGCCCTCGAGCGGCGCACATCGGCCGGCTGTTCACGACGAAGTGGTGCTGCTCGTCGACGACGGTGTCCAGTTCTTTGATCTCCGTGCGATTTACCTGCGCGGCCAAGTCCGGCCGCTGGGTGGGTTGGCGGGTTTGGCGGGCGACTTCTTCTGGTTCGCAATCGAGCCGACGCGAGCCGTTGCCTGGGATTATGCCCGCATCAGGGAAGTCGACGATGGTTGCTGACGACCCGGTGGTGATGGACTTCCTCCGTCGCGCGATGGTAGCGCGGATTGCGACCGTGTCGCGCAACGGACGACCCCATGTCAACCCCCTCTACTTCGTGTGTGGGAACGGGAAAATCTACCTTGGCACAACGGACCGAACCTTGGCAGCGCTGAATGTCAAGGCCAACCCGCGGGTCACCATCCTGTTCGACATCGAGAGCGAACCCGACGATCGGAGAATCCTGAGGATTCAGGGGGATGCGACGGTGCGCACCGACCCCGGATTGTGCCGATGGTACGTACGCCGCGACTTGCGCAAGTACATCCTGAGCCGGCGGGGATTGAGGAACTCGTTCGCGCACGCTCGGCTTCTCCCGGCAGTGCGTCGCTTCGTCACGTCGGGCGAAAAAGGAGTGGAGTGCGTGCTCGAGATCCGGCCGGAGGCGGCAGAACTTCTGGGTGCGCCCAAACAGATTGCAACGCAGGAGTAACCGGGACTAGGCGGACTCAGACACCGCCTCGGCTTTGGTGAAGCAGTACATCCGGTACAGATACTTCTCGCGTTGCATCGCACGATAGAACCGAGTGCCTTCCATGCCGGAGTATTCGCGGCCAATGCCGCGCAGGCCCGCCGGCAAACGGCTGAGCAGGTCGGAGATCCGCGGCGAATTCTGTTGCAGCGCGCAGAGCACCTGCGCATTGATGAGCTGCTGCGAAAGCATCCTCAGTGGAGCCTCGTCCAGCGCAGCATCCCACTCGGCGATGCCGTCGCGGGGGCGGAGATCGGCGTAGAGGAAATGTCCTCCCGGGCGAAGCACCCGCGCGACTTCGGCGAGGAACCGGGAAAAGTGCGGGTAGGCAGCGGAGGATTCGAGATTGATTACAGTGTCGAAGGATTGGTCGGGAAAGGGCAGCCGCTCCGCGTCGCCGTGCACGAAGTCCACGCCGGGCAACTTGTGCCGTTTCCGGCAAAAGGCGATGGCTGCCGGGTTGAGATCCAGCCCGGTGAAGGAGGCCGGGTGCAAGGTGCGCGTCAGGTAAGAGGCTCCGCCGCCGTGCCCGCACCCGACTTCGAGCACCCGTTGGCCCCCGAGGTCGGCCTGGGCCGTCATGCGGTGGTAGAGCTGGATGTAGAACCGGTCGGGCTCGTCGCCTTCCGAGAGGGAGAGTGCCATCGGCGGTTCTTCCTCGTAGCCGATGTTGAGGAATACCACGTCATCGGTGGCGAACAACCGGGTTTGGATGCGGTAGAAGTACTTTGAGACAAATCGGTTGAATGCCAAGAAATAGGTAACGTCCATCAGAGAACTCCAATTCACGTAGCCGCAGTTATGTTTTCGCGTCGTCGATGCGCCGGATCAGCACCGGGAAGCCGTCGGTAGGAGCCGGCAGTGCCGTCATGTCCCACTCCAGCGTGTAGCCGGACCGCAGCTCGATGCGATGTTCTCGAAGCAGATGGTGGATCACCAGCTTCACGACCACTGTCGCGAAATGCATACCGATGCATTTGTGTGCACCTGCGCCGAATGGCACGAAGGCAAGCCGGTGCGATCTGTCCTCGCGACGCGCCTCGCTGAACCGTTCGGGATCGAATGTGTGCGGGTCGCTCCACAGCCCCGGCCAGTAGTGGTTGAGTAACGGAGCGACGACCACCATGGTGTCTGCGGGCACGAAGTAACCCTGAATCGAGGTGTCCGCCAGTGTTTTCCGGAAGATCACCGGCACCGGGGCAAACAGCCGCATCGACTCGTTGATCACCATCCCAAGCGACTGCATGCGATCCAGCGTGTCCAGGTCAAGTGGCCCGTCGGCAATCTCAGCAGCCTCTGCCCGCACCCGGTCCTGCCACTCGGGATGCAGCGCCAGCTGATGCAGGGTGGCGGTCGCTGCGGCCGCGCTAGTATCGGTCGCGGCTGACATCAAGAAGATCATGTGGTTGATCGCGTCGTCATCGGTGAACTGATTGCCGTCCTCGTCGCGGGCGCGGCACAGTGCCGCGAAGAGGTCGTCACCGTCGGAACTGCGCCGCGCGTCGATGTTGGTGCGGAAATGCTGCTCGAGCGTGCGCCGACCGCGGATACCCGCCCACCAGCGCAAGCCGGGAACCGGAACCCGAACCACGGCCGTGGCGGCGTGCAGACACTGGGTGAAAGCCTGGTTCATCAGGTCGCTCTGCGGTCCGGGCTCGTCGCCCATGAACGCGACGGTGGCGATGTCGAGCAATGTCCGTTTCAGGTATGGATAAACCAGCAATTCGTGCTCGGGCACCTCCGCCGCGGCGGCGCGACAGATCGTGTTCATCGATTGCAGATAGCCGCTCAGACGTTCTCGGGTGAACGCCGCTTGCATGATTCGACGGTGGAAGTGGTGTTCCGCGAAGTCCAGGAACATCAGTCCCCGATTGAAGAAGCGCCCGGAAAAGAATTCCTGGCCCTGCTGCGAGAAGACACGGTCGCTGTTGGCGAACACTTCCTGCGAGGCGTCCGGCCCCAGCGCGAGCACGAACGGCAGCGCGAAGCCGCGCATCCACGACACTGGACCGTAGGTTGTCGCCCGACTTTCCAGAAATTCGACGGGCAGCGTCGCCGCGGCCAGGGCGTGACCGAGAATGGGCAGACCCTTGTCGCCCGGAATCGGTTGCAATTCACTTTCTTTCGGTGTCGGGAAAGGGCCGGGCCGGACCGGTTTTCGGTGCAACTGTCGGCGGGCGAGCACCGTACCGCCCTTGAGGACAAGCCTTTTCGTGCGACGACGGATATTTTCCGCGTGCTTGGCGGCGGCCGTGATCCCCACCATCGATTGCCCGTTTGCATCAAGCAGGCCCTTGACGGCCTTGAATTCGAAACTGATCAGGGTGTCCATCATCCGGTCCGGCAGCGCACGGCGAGCAAGGGCGGCGCCGCGCGAATCGAGACCGACTCGATATCGGATCTTCGGGCGCTTGGCTGCCAGGGCGGCGGCGACGGCATCGGCGAAGTCCGTGGTCGTGGTCTTGCTCACCTGTGCGACAGCCTCACTCGTGCTCAGGATCGTGACAAATCGCGAGCGGTACACGTCGACGACGTCGACGGGGGCCGCGGCAAGAATGTCGTCCGCGGATTCGCGGATCTTGCCCCAGATTGGTGTACAGACCACACCTGGCTGGACAACCGAGACGCTTACCCCGAGAGGGTGCAGCTCGCGCCGCAACGCATCGCTGAGCCCCTCCATGCCGAACTTGGCTGCTGCATACGCCCCCGCGTACGGTGGCACGTGGTTGGCGATGCCAGAGCTGACGTTGACGATGCGGCCGCCGGATGCGCGCAGCAGTGGCAGGAAGCGCTGGGTGACTGCAAGTGCGCCAACAAGATTCGTCTCCAGCTGGCTGCGCACCAGGTCCATCGGGACGCATTCGAGCGGCGCGCTGATGCACAGGCCCGCGTTGTTAACCACCGCCCACAACCCGGTGTCGAGGCATGCGTGTTCGAGGATTTCACCGGCTTGCGCGATCGAGGCTGCACTGGTGACGTCCAGCAGCACCGGGATGAGTTCGCCCGGCGACGTTGACAACCCGGAAAGTTCAGCCACGCTCGACTCGGAACGCACCCCGGCGAACACGCGATAGCCGAGTGCGCTGAGGTGGATGGCCGCGGCTTTGCCGAGCCCGCTCGATGCGCCGGTGATGACGACCGACTTCGACCGTGCCGGCGTCACCGGCAACGCCCTCACGCTGTCCACCCCAAGTCGAATCGCATGGGGCGGATCGTGTTCCGGGTCAGTGATCGCATCGGCACACAACGCACGCCCAAGTTCCGCACCGCACAAGCGAGGGGATTCTGCGCCTGCTCCAGGCTGTTCAGCCGCCGCGAACTCCGCACCAGCATTCCTGCGCGGTTGCGGCGCCGGTCCTCGTAGGCGCGCAGGGCCTCGACCGCGTCGGGTATGCGGGCAATCGCCTCCGCCAACACATAACCGTCCTCCACGGCGGAGCTGGCCCCTTGGGACCTGCTGGTCAGCATCGGATGCGCGGCATCACCCAGCAGGGTGATCGGACCCCTGCCCCAACGCTTGAGGACCGGCCGATCCTGTCCGGGCACACTGACGATGGCCTGCGCCGGTGTTTGCTCAATCACCTCGATTACTTCGGGAGCCCAACCGTGGAATGCGGAGAGGACGTCCGCCTTACCTCCACGCCAGTCACGTGCCTGGGCGGCGGGCATGTTCTTTGTTCCCCACCAATAGGCCATCCCGCCGCCGATGTCGACGAGGCCGAACCGCTGCCCTCTGCCCCAGTAATGGCCGGTGTATCCGGGGGTCATGCGTGGGTGGCTAAAGGGCACGGTGGCAAGCCAGCAGACATAGCCGTACTCGCTGGGCGGCCGCTCACCGGCGACCGTCGACCGGACGACCGATCGGATGCCGTCGGCGCCGACCAGCACGCTAGCGCGCACGTCGGTGCCGTCGACGAGTGCGGCACGTGCCCCACCTCGGTCGATTCCGACGGCGGCGACCTCGGCGCCGTAATGGATGGGTGCGTCGGCCGCATTGCGCAGCGCGCGGATCAACTCGTTGCGGTGAATGCTGACGAACGGATGGCCTAGTTCGGCGGTGATGGCCGCGCCCGGCAACCCCCGAATGAGTCTCCCTCGGGCCGTTCGAAATTCAAAGCGCTCCAGTGCGCGGCAGGAGGCGTCCGTGACCAAGTCGACGCCCAGCGAGAGCAGCACTTTCGTGGCGTTGCTGGCCAGCCCCAATGCCGTGCCGGTGACCCGCGGTTCGGGTGCGGCCTCGTAGATTTCGACGTCGATCCCCTTGGCCCGCAGGGCGACGGCGGCGGTCAGACCGCCGATTCCGGCACCGACCACCGCCACTGTCGGCGCGCTCATCGCCGACCCCCGCCGACAAGGTCCCTGACGACGAGCTCCGCGGACAGTTTGGTCGCGACGTCCGCGACGTGCGGCTCCGACATCATCGACAAGTGATCGCCCGCAACGTCGATCACCGTCAGGCTGCGCGGCGACAGTATCTCCCAACCGTTTGTGGGACTGGCGAACATGCTGCCCACCAGGCGGTGGGGTCCCGCGAGTCCGGCCGGAAGGCCTTCGGTCGACCTCAGCAGGGTGATGTCACGATCCAATGGTTCGTGGCGATAGTTCAGCGTGGCGACATAGTTGGCGCGGAATATCTCGTAGAGCCGCCGGATCAAGTGTGGCGAGCTCTCGGCGGGAACGATTCCCGCCTCGACCGCGTAACGGAAGGTCGAGTCGAACAAAGCGTCACGATTCGACACGTCGGGCTCGAACCTCAGCTGCGCGGCCTTCATGCCATACGCCTCCAACAGCAGCTCTCCGAAAAACCATGTGATCAATTCGCTTTCAGCGACTACGGGATGAGGTCCGTCGCCGAGTGCGGTCGTATCGAGCAGGATCAGCCGCGCCAGTTCCTCCTCACCCAGCTGCCGCGCCATCTCGACAGCGACATAACCGCCGAAGGACCACCCGCCGATGTGGTACGGCCCGTGGGGGCGAATCCGGCGAATCGCCGCTATGTAGGACGCGGCCAGGTCGCTCATCGTTTGCAGTGGCGTAGCGCCCGGCTCGGCACCCGGGGCTTGCAACGCGTAGACCGACTGATCGATGGGAAGGTGTTTGACAAGATCGAGATAGCACAGGACATTCCCGCCAATCGGGTGAACCAAGAACAGCGGCGGGCGATCGCCCGCGATACGCAGCGCGACAACGGGATCGAACGCGCGCACCGGTCCGCCAGCCGCGATCAGGCTGGCCAGGTGCGCGGGCGTGGGCGTGGCGAGGAACGCGTCCAATGGAATCTCGACGTCCCATGTTCGCGCGATCGCCATCACCACGCGCATGGCGCCGATCGACGTGCCGCCGGCGTCGAAGAAATTGGTATCGGTGGCAAACCCAGCGCCACCCGCGAACTCCGCCATGATGTCGGCGACCGCGCGCTCGTGTGCGTTGACCGGAGCGGTGCCGGTTGATGGCGCACCGGGTGTGGCTAGTGGCAGCTCACGCAAAACCTTGTCGTCCCGCTTGCCGCTCGGCGTGAGCGGAAACTCGTCAAGCCATCGGAAGTGCGCCGGGATCATGTACGCCGGTAGCGCCGCTCGCAGGCGGCCTCGGATCGCGTTGACGTCGGCGGCTGCCCTGTCCCCGACGAGGTAGGCCACCAGCATCGAATCCACCGAGTCGAGGTTTCGCGCCACCACCGCTACCGCTCGGATCGCCTTGTCGTTGAGTTTCATCAGGGCGAGTTCTATCTCCGCGCATTCGATGCGGAAGCCGCGCACTTTCACCTGGGTATCCGTCCGTCCGAGATAGGCGAGGTCGCCGCTGGGTAGTTGGACCGCCAGATCGCCGGTGCGATACATTCGCTCACCGCTGATCATCACGAACCGCTCCGCTGTGAGGTCGGGGCGCCCCTCGTAACCGATTGCGAGACAACGTCCTCCGATGTAGATCTCGCCCTTCGTTCCTGGCGGCACCGGACGACGGTCGGCGCCGAGGAGACGGATGGTGGCGCCGTCGATCGCCCTGCCGATGGGTGGCAAAGCGGGAAAGTCGTCGGGTGAGCCACTCATGGTGTAGCTGGCTACCTCGTGCGTCTCGGTTGGGCCGTAATGGTTCTCCAGCACAAGGCCGGTATTCGCCGCGCACAGCTGACGGATCTCCGGCGTCACCCGTAGCTGCTCGCCCACATTGATCACGATGCGCAACGACTGCAGCCCTGTTTGGGTGACGTGCGCCGCCTCGGCGAATGCCTGCAGGGCAACGCAGCTCAAAAAAACGCGTTCGATCTTCTCGCTTGCCACGAGTTGCAGCAGCGCCGCGAAATCTTTTCGCCGCGTGTCGGAAACCAATCGCAGGGTGCCGCCGCCGCACAGTGTCGAAAAGATTTCCTGAAACGCTACGTCGAAGGACAACGGGAAGAACTGCAGCGTGGAACCGCCGACGCAGCCGGACGGGCGGCGGTTCTGCCAGGTGATGACATTGTGCAGGGCCCGGTGTGGCATCGTGACACCCTTGGGTTCGCCGGTCGAACCAGAGGTGAACAACACGTAGGCCGCGCTTTCCGGGTCGATGGCCGGCAACGGCATTGTCGCCGGTGTTTCCATCAGCGCCCGGATTTCTGCGATGTCGGAGATGACGCGGAAGGGCCGGGCACGCTCGATCATCAAGTCGATCCGCGCGCGCGGGTAGCTGACGTCCAACGGGACAATCGCGGCGCCGGCCTTGAGGACGCCAATCATGGCCGCGATCAGTTCCGGCGACCGTTCCAGCATCACGCCCACGCGTGCTCCCGGCGGCATACCCGCCGCAAGCAACCCTGCCGCGATTCGTACAGCACCACAGTCTAATTCGCTGTAGGACCAGCTTTCGGTGTCGGTGATGATCGCGGCTGTATCCGGGATTGCCGCGGCCTGCTCGGAGACGAGTTGTATGACGTCGCGGGCATCCAGCTCAGCGGCAACAGGATCGATGACCTGCTCGGGTGAGCGCACCATTGCCGTCAGCACGCGAACAAGGCAATTTGCATATTCGCGTGCCTGCATACCGGTCAGCACCGCGCGATCGCCAGTCACCCGCAGCGACAGCCGGCCGGTCCGTGGATCCGTCGCGGCGGTGACCCACAGTGCGAAATTTGTTTGTTCGTGCACCTCGAAGTCGAGCAGTTCGATCCCGGCGCCACCGGTCCACTGCCCGGACAGGTGATAGTTCACGTAGTCGAACACCACCTCAAACAGGGGACGATTTGCATCAGATTGCATGGCCTGCAACGGATAACGCCGATAGGGATGGCTTGCGCGCTCAAATCGCGCTAGATGTTCGACGGCACCGAGCCAGGTCTGCGCTTTGTCATCGAGTCGGACCGGGATCGTGTTGAGAAACAACCCGGCGGCCACTTCGGCGCCGACACGACCGGGGCGCCCGTGCGTGACCAGCCCCGTCGTAACATCCGCTTCGCCCGAGAGTCTTTGTAGGGTCACACAATGCGCGGCCAGCAGCACCGACTTCATCGGCCACCCACGAGACTTGGCAAGTTGTCCCGCAGCATCCTGCAGCCACTCGGGAATCAGCACCGTCGCAACCGGATCGGCGGTCGCCGGTGGCTGGTGGGCGACGTAGGATTGCGGCGTCGTCGGACGGGAGCCGTCCATCGCATGCTGCCAGAACTTTTTCACCTCAGGGTTATGCAGCGCCTCCCTTTCTAGCCGGACATGCTCAGCGAGCATGGTTGCCGATTCAACCGTGGCGTCGATCGGAGGGACGCCAACGACGCCGACGTGGAATAGATAGTCCTGCAACAATTCGCGTACCAGGTTGGCGGCGCTCCAGCCATCCAGCACTGCGTGATGGAAGGCGAATACCAGATCCACGCTGTCCTCGCAGACGAACGCGCGCAAGCTGTAGAGCGGTGCGTGGTTGACGTCGTACCGTTGGCTCTGTCGGGCGGTGATGTAGCCTTCGATGTCCGCGGCTCCGGTCACGACGTCGAACGCACGCGACACCCGCGACCTGACAATCTGCACCGGTGCGGAATACCGGCTCAGTTCAAACGACGAACGTAGCGCGGGATGCCTTGCCACCAAGTGATCGAACGCGTAGGTGAACTGCTCTTCGCGCCACGGCATCGCCAGGCGGTAACGGAAGACGTCCTTGTACATCGTCGAATCGACCCGCTCGGCGCTGTGGAAGAGCATTCCGAGTTGCAACGCGTTGACGGGAAATGCGTCCTCGGCGTCGTGCAGCGCAGCACGATCGATCAGCGGAAGCAATGCGAACGCGTCCGTGACACCCTGCGGCGGCGGCGCTGAACCGGATTCAGCCAGTTCGGCGACCGTGGGCCGCGCATATAATTCCTCGATATCGAAAGCAATGCCCCGCTTTTCGGCCTTACTGCGCACGACGAGGGCAAGGATCGAGTCTCCGCCCACGGTGAAGAAATTGTCGTGTACACCCACGGATTTCACGCCGAGCACCGAGGCGAACACATCGACCAGCGCCGCCTCGACCCGGTTGCGAGGAGCCACCGGCGATCCATCCGCGGCCGTTTCGGGCTGTTCGGCGACCCGTTGTGTGACGCATTGAGCGAGCGGCACGTCGGCGACACTATCGACGGTCTGCTCGGGTTCGCGTGCGATTGTGGCCAACACACGCATGAATGTGGTTGCAAATTCGTTGGCTTGCGCAAAGGTGACGCCTTTCGGATCACCTGTGACGCGCAACACCAGCTGCCCGGTGCGCGGATCGATGCCGACGGTCGCGAGTAGCGAGAAGTTCGTTTGTTCGTGTACTTCAAAGTCGAGCAGTTCGATGTCGGTGGTTCCGGCCAGTTCGGCAAGGGGGTGGTAGTTGACGTAGTTGAACACCACGTTGAAGAGTGGGCGGCCGGCATCGGATTGCATGGCCTGCAAAGGATAACGTCGGTAGCGATAGCTCGCGCGCTCCGTACGTGCAATCTGGCCGACGACGTCGAGCCAGGTCGCCGGTGTGTCGTCAAGCCGGACCGGTATCGTGTTGAGAAACAGTCCGGCGGCCATCTCGGCTCCGGCACGACCGGGCCGCCCGTGCGTGACGAGTCCCGTGGTGACGTCCCGCTGGCCCGAGAGTCTTTGCAGGGTGACGCAATGCGCGGCCAGCAGCAGCGACTTCAACGGCAGCCCACGAGACTTTGCCAATAGTCCAACGGCATCCTGCAGCCGCGGCGGAATCGGAGCCGTCACAACCGGATCGACCGTCACCGCCGCTTCACCGGCGACACAGGTTGACAGCGACGTGGCCTGCGCTCCATCCAGAGTATTTCGCCAGAAGTCCCGCGCGGCAGGTTCTTCGAGCGCCTCTCTTTCCAGACGGGCATATTCGGCGAGCATGGTCGCCGCGTGCACCTCGGTGTTGATCGGCGCGACATCGATCCCAACGTGAAACAAATAGTCCTGCAACAACTCCCGCATCAGATTCGCGACGCTCCAGCCGTCCAGGATGGCGTGATGGAACGCGAAGACGAGATCCACGCCTTCGTCCCGTACGAACGCGTGCAGGCTGTACAGCGGAGCTCGCTCCACGTCGTAGCGGTACGCGTGGCGGGCAGCCAGGTAGTCCCAGACAAGCACATCGTCGGCTCCGGTCACGGAGTCGAACGCACGCGGCACCCGTGACCAGACAACCTGCAGCGGCACCGAATGCAGGCCGAGGTCGAACGAGGACCGCAGGGCGGGATGCCGGGCAACCAACCGGTCAAACGCCTCGGTGAACTCTCGTTCTTGCCAAGGCATCACCACGCGATAGCGAAAGACATCCTTATACATCGTCGATTCGGCGCGGTTGAGGCTGTGGAAGAGCATGCCGAGTTGCAACGCGGTAGCGGGAAACGCATCCTCGGCGTCACGCAGCGCAGCACGATCGATCAGCGGAACCAACGCGAATGCAGCCGTGACGCCGTCTGGCTCCGGCGCCGTCGGCCAAGTTGACTCGGCCAGTTCGGCGACCGTGGGCCGGGCGAAGAGGTCGTCGACATCGAAGGCGATTCCGCGCTTCTCCGCGTCGCTGCGTACCGCGAGCGCAAGAATCGAGTCACCGCCACCGGCAAAGAAATTGTCGTAAATACCAACGGATTCGACCTTGAGAACCGACGCGAAGGCGGCGGCTAGAGCCGCCTCGGTCGGGGTACGGGGTGTCGCGGCGCAGTGATCCGCCCCGCCGGGCGGGGGCAGCGCCCGACGATCCACCTTGCCGCTGGCCGTGCGGGGCAACGCGTTCAACTCGACGAAGGCGGTGGGAACCATATAGGCGGGCAGCCGCCGCGCCAGGTGCTCTCGGAGTTGATCAACGGAGACGAACTCGCCGACGAAATAACCGATCAGATTAGTTCCGTGGGTGTCTGACGGCTCGGCGATCACCACCACCGATCGCACGCCCGGGCATGCCTGCGCCACGGTCTGCACTTCGCCCAGGCTTACCCGATTGCCCCGGACTTTGACCTCGTCGTCGATGCGGCCGAGAAACTCCAGGTTGCCGTCCGCTCGCCAACGGGCCAGATCGCCGGTACGGTAGCGCCGGCCCCCCGGTACGCGATCATCGGCGAGGAATGCCGCCGCCGTCAAGTCTGGGCGGCCGCGGTAGCCGCGGGCCAGACCCACACCGGCGATGTTCAATTCCCCGCCACTCCCATCGGACAGCGGTTGCCGCGCTCGTCGAGAACCACCAATGTCGTGTTGGAGATTGGCTTTCCGATCGGAACGGCGTCGACTGGCCCGCAGGACGGGCAGTCGAAGTAACTCACGTCCACCGTCGCTTCGGTCGGTCCGTAGAGATTCACCAGCCGCGGCACACCGATGGAGCCGAATACCTGGTTGAACCGCTCAACCAGCGCGGGCCTTAGCGCTTCCCCACTGCAGAACACCGTGTGCAATGACGTGAGCCCGCGTATCGAATCAGGCTGGTCTTCCAGTTGATCCAAGAACGGGCCGAGCATCGACGGCACGAAATGTATGACCGTAACCCGATGGCGCTCGATCGCCGCGATCATCTTGCGCGGATCGCGTTCGCCGCCCGGCTCGAGCAGCGCGACGCTGGCACCCGCGATCGCCCACCACATCAACTCCCACACCGACACGTCGAAAGTCACCGGCGTCTTATGAAGAATGACGTCGTCGGCACCGAGGGGATACCGTTGCTGCATCCAGCGCAGTCGGTTGACCACCGAGCGGTGCTCGATCATCACGCCCTTGGGGCGGCCGGTTGATCCGGACGTGTAGATCACGTAAGCCAAGTCCTCCGGCGAGGCGATTGGCTCGACCGGAGCCGCCGCCACCATGCTCGGCGCCACGCGGTCAACTCTGAGTTCATGGGCCATTTGCGCGAATTCGGTTCCGGTTATCAGTACTCGAGCCCCACACTCCGCAACGATCGAACGAATACGTAACTTCGGATATGCCGGGTCGATCGGCACGTACGCGGCGCCCGCACGCAAGATCCCATGGATCGCAACGAGCAATTCGGGTGAACGCGGCATGATGACCCCGACGCATTCGTCGCGCTCGACCCCCTTGCCGCGCAACACTTCCGCGACGTGATTGACGGCGCCGTCGAACTCCGCGTAACTGAGCGTTCCGCCGGTCGACACCACCGCGGACCGCCCACCCGGAACGTCGGCGGCAAACCGGTCCAGCGTCATGATCTTCCCAGGATCGATATCAAGCATGAGTCGGCCCTCCGCACGCGAACTCGTCGAGCGCGACTCGATCGGCGACCGACAGCATGTCGATTCCGCTGAGCGGCATCTCGGGTGCGTCCAGTGCCCGCCTGATCAAAGTCACTACGTGACGCACGGCGTCTGCGAACGGATAGTTCGCGTCGAAGACATCGTCGGCGTAGAACAGGTCCACCTCGAGCGATCCATCCCGCTCATGGTCACGAACCACGATATTGACCGCATCGAGTGAATACCCGGACGCGAGCACGCTGACGTCTTTCCAGATCCACTCATGTCCGGTGTCAGGTATCGAGATGTACGAGTAGGTGACGTCGAACAACGGGTTCTCAGACCCGTTCTGCACCGCCGCGACGATGTCTCCATACGCGAAGCGCTGCCGGGCCTGCAGTTCCCATACCTGCGCGCTAATCCGTCCGGCCAGTTCGACCATCGACGACTTGCCGTCACCCGGAATTCGCAGCGGCAGCATGTTCGTCATGCAGCCGACCATGCGCAGTTCGGCATCCGATGACCGGTTGAGGAACGGGACCCCGATGACGACGTCCCGGCCGCGATGTATCCGGCCCAGGTACTCACCGACGGCGGCCGCGGTGAAAGCAAAGATCGTGCAACCTGTGTCTCGAACACGTTGGACTGTCTCCGGATCCACCCGCAGGGAGTGGTGGCATCGACGGCGGCTGCATAGAGATCCGTTGCGGGCGAACAGCGCCGGCTCAATGTCGCGGTACTTCTGAAGAAAGAATTCTCGATCGGCCGCCCACTCCGGAGAAGCGCGGTATTCGCGTTCCGTGCGTACGAAGTCCACGTACCTCGGCATCTCGACGTCGCTGTCGCTGCTCGTGTCGGTCCGCGACACATACTCTTTCAACACCTGGCTCAGCGCGAGATTGATGCCCCACGCATCGCCTACGGCGTGATGGAGACACGCGTACACCAGAAACGAATCAGTCCGATCAATGAGCACCGCGGCGCGGATCAGCGGCCCCTCGAGCGGAAGCACGCGTTCGGTCGCCTCCTCGATCCAGCGCCGGCACGCCGCCGCCGGGTCCGCGTCACCGGTGAAATCGATGACCTCGAGCTCGGGCAGCTCGGCCCCGACGACCTGGACGAACTCGCCACCGCGAAGTTCAAAACGCAATCGCAGTGCGTCGTTTCGCAGACCTGCGCGCCGCACGCACCCGCGCATGCGCTGCGGATTCACGCTGCCGTCCAGGCGGGTGTGGGCAACTACCTGTGCGATCGGAAGATCCGGATAGCGTGCACCGAGCACGACGATGTCGCGTTGATAAGCCGTCAACGGCCAGCAATCCGGTTCGGCCGATTCGCTTTCTTCTTCCGCTCGGGACCCCGCGGTATCGAGCGCACTCGCCAGATACCGGGCCAGCGCTGTCGATGTCGGATGATCGAAGACGGCGGTGGTGGGCAACTTCAAACCGGTCGCCGATTTGAGCCGATTCCGAAGCTCCACCGCACCAAGCGAATCGAAGCCCAGCTCCTTGAACTCCTGGCTCGCGTCCACCGCATAGCCGGCCTCGTGCCCAAGCACCGCGGCAACGTTGGTGAGGACGACGGCGAGCAGCTCTTGTTCCCGTTCCGAGGTACTCATCGCCGCGAACCGCCGTCGAAAGTCGGCAGGCGGCTCGGTCGCGGCAGACTCGGCGGTGCGCCGTGGCGCACGGACCAGCCCGCGGAAAATGGGTGGCGGCCCGCCGACCGTCGAGTGCGAACGGATGGTGGCGAGATTGAACTGTGCCGGCACGACGAACGAGCGCGGCTGCAACAGCGCCGCATCGAAAAGCGCGAGGCCCTCGGCCGAAGACATCGGGATATAGCCGCTGCGGCTCATGCGCGTCCGATCGCGTTCGTCGAGATGACCGGTCATCCCGGTCTCCTGGGCCCACCATCCCCACGCCACGGACACAGCCGGCAGCCCAAGCTGGCGGCGATGCTGCGCGAGCCCGTCGAGAAATGCGTTGGCGGCCGCATAGTTGGCCTGCCCGGGGGAACCGAGGACACCCGCCGCCGACGAAAACAGCACAAAAAGCGCGAGTTCGGTAGACGCGGTTAGGTCGTGCAGATTCCACGACGCATCGATTTTCGGGCGCAGCACCGCGTCCAGGTGCTGCGGGGTCTGAGCCGCGAACACGGCGTCGTCGAGCACTCCGGCGGCATGGATGACCGCCGTCAGCGGATGTTCGGCTGATATCCCGGCCAAGACCTCCTGCAACGAAGGTCGGTGCGCCGCGTCGCACGATTCGATCCGCACCCTGGCGCCGAGTTCCAGCAGGTCCGATTCGATCCTGGCAGCGTTTTCGGCGGCGCGACCTTTTCGGCTGATAAGCAGCAGGTTTCGCACACCGTGACGTGTCACCAGGTGCCGGGCGAGCAGCGCCCCCAGCACTCCCGTACCGCCCGTGATCAGTACCGTGCCTTCAGGATCGAGTGGTGTGGGCACGGTGAGCACCAGCTTGCCGACGTGACGTGCGCGGCTTAAGAAGCGGAACGCATCCGATGCCTGCCTGATATCCCACGAACGGAGCGGAAGCGGACTCAGTTCACCCGTCTCGAAGAGCTTCACCAGTTCACCGAGCATCCCGCTCATCAGCTCGGGAGAAACGTCGTCGACGAGATCGAACGCTCGATACTGAACATGCGGGTACCGCGTCGCCACCTCGGCCGCATCTCGGATGTCCGCTTTGCCCAGCTCGACAAAACGCCCGCCGCGCGACAAGAGCCGCAGCGATGCATCGACGAATTCGCCTTTCAGGCAGTCGATTACGACGTCCATACCGGCGCCGCCGGTCGCCGCGAAAAAATGCTGCTCGAACTCGAGCGTGCGGGAATTCGCCATGTGACTGGCGTCGAACCCCATGCTGCGCAACACTTCCCATTTGCCTGGGCTTGCCGTCGCGTACACATCGAGTCCCCAGTGTCTGGCCAGCTGTACCGCAGCCATGCCGACACCGCCGGTGGCGGCGTGCACCAACAACCGCTCGCCCGCACAGCTGCGCGCGGCATGCGCCAACGCGTAGTACGCGGTCAGGAAAACCGCCGGCACCGTCGCCGCTTGTCCGTACGACCACCCGGGCGGGATGCAGACGATCCTCCGGTGATCCACGATGACAACGGGTCCAGCGCCGAAGAACTGACCCATCACGCGGTCGCCTGGCGCAAAATCGAGCACATCGTCGGCGACCTGGAGAACAACGCCGGATCCTTCGAGGCCGACGTCGTAGTCCGACGGGTGACCCAGTGCCGTCAGGACATCATGGAAATTCACGCCGCTGCAGCGCAAACCCAGACGTACCTGGCCGGGCGCAAGGGGACGCGTGGCTTCGGGCCACGCCCGCAGTGCGAAGTTACCGGAGTCCAGGGTGCCGGTGCCGAGGGTGGCAAGGCGCCAATTGCCCATCTCGGTGTATTCGGCGCCATCGATTCGCTCGGTGCGTACCAGCCGTGGGGCAAAGCTCCCGCCGTGACGGATTGCGAGTTGGGATTCGTTACGGCTGGCCAGTTCGGCGACCGCGACGTCGGCACGGTCCCAGTCATCGACGTCGGCCAAGAAGATCAGGCCCGGATGCTCGGTCTGCGCGCTTCGCAGCAGTCCCCACACGGCCGCCTGACCGAGATCCGTGACGTCTTCGGACGAGTCCACCGCGACCGCCCCGCGGGTGAGCACCACCAGGCACGCATCGTCGCGACGATCGCTCGACAACCAGTTCTGTACTCGCGCCAGCACATACACCAGCGTTCGCCGGACGCCATCGGTAAACGCTGCGCTATCCGAAATGGTCGGTGGGCAGCGTAGTACCGTGACGTTCCGCATCGGGTCGTGGCCCGCGCCAGCGTCACCTGGCGCACAATCGACCCAATCGAGTCCGTACACAGCATCGTCGGTGACAGTGCTCATCAGCAGCTTATTGGGCGAAACACCACGCAGGGCAAGGGAATCGATGCGACCAACCAGGTCCCCATGACTGTCCATCAGATTGACGGCGACCGTATCGTCGCCCACTAGACTGATTCGGGCGCGGACCCGAGACGCGCCAACAGAATGCAGCGACAGGCCTTCCCATTCGAACGGCAGCCTGGTCAACTCCGATTCGGCAAGGATGCCGCCGGCGCCGATGCCGTGCAGGATCGTGTCAAGCAGTACCGGGTGCAGACAAAAACGGCTCGCTTCGGCCATTGCCTGTTCCGGCAACGCCGCCTCCACGAACACCTCCGTGCCACGGCGCCACACCGACCGCAGGCCGCGGAATGCGGGACCGTAGTCGTATCCAGCTGCGGCCAGCTTCGGGTAGGCCTGCGAAATATCGATCGGTATTGCCCCCTCCGGCGGCCAACGGTGGCAGTCCTGTCCGGAGCTGGCATCCGGGGTTGGGGAAAGGATGCCTTCGGCATGACGCGTCCAAGTTCGTTCCGCACCATCGCCGTCGATCCGGGAGTAGATCCGCACCGCGCGTTCACCCGACGCATCCTGCGCGCCGACGACGACTTGCACTGCGACACCACCGCGTTCGCCGACGATCAAGGGGGCCTGCAAAACGAGCTGGTCTACCCGCGGGCACCCCGCACGATCACCGGCGTATAGCACCAGCTCCACCATGGCCGCACCCGGGACGAGCACTGCCCCGTGTACTTTGTGGTCGGCGAGCCACGGGTGGGACGTGAGCGAGAGGCGACCGGTGAAAATGGTCTCTGCTGAATCAGCGTGGTCCACAACGGCACCGAGCAGGGGGTGTTCGGCGGCGCTGACACCGAGACCGCTCGGGTCGACCAAATCGGTCCCGGGGCCCATCCAGTAGCGCTTGCGTTGAAACGCATACGTGGGTAAGTCGACCCGACGCGTGCCGGTGGCATGGAACATGCCCTCCCAGTTGGGTGATTTCCCGTGCACGTGTACCTCGGCGGCCGACAGCAAGAACCGCCGCATGCCACCTTCGTTGCGGCGCAGCGTCCCAACCACATTGAGGTCACCACCGTCTTCCAGCGATTCCTGGATACCGGCAATCAACACCGGATGCGGACTGGATTCCAGGAACGTGCGAAAGCCATGTTCGTATGACCAACGCGCAGCCTGTTCGAAGAGCACCGGTTGCCGCAGATTGGCGAACCAGTAGTCGGCGTCGAGGATCTTGGTGTCGAGTCCGGCGCCGGTGACCGTTGAGATGAACGTGATCTCGGTGGTTTGTGGCTGCAGCCCGAAAAGCGACTCGCGCAATGAGTCACGCAGCGTCTCCACCTGGGCCGAGTGCGAAGCGTAGTCGACAGGAATCCGGGTGGCCGGCACCTCGTCGCGCTCGCACCTGACCATCAGCTCGTCCAACGCCGCCGCGTTCCCGGTCACGACCGTCGATGACGGACCATTTTGTGCGGCAACGGAAATCGATGGAGCCCATGGTCCGATGAGTGCGTGAACCAGTTCGACAGGCCGGGAGATCGAAACCATGCCGCCGGTTCCCGCGATTGCCTTGATTGCCTTGCTCCGCGACGTGACGACCCTCGCCGCGTCCCCCAACGACAGCGCACCAGCGACGTAGGCCGCTGCAATCTCACCCTGTGAATGGCCGAGGACGGCGTCGGGCTGAATTCCCACCGCTCGCCACTGCGCGGCCAGCGAGACCATCACCGCAAACAGCACCGGCTGAACCACATCGACACGATCGAGGCTCGCAGACCCAACGGCGGTCCGTACGGCCTCGAGTAGCGACCAGTCGACAAATTCGGCGAAAGCGGCTTCGCAGAGCCGCATCTGGTCGGCGAACGCCGTTGCCGTGTCCAGAAGTTCGGCGGCCATGCCGGCCCATTGCGTTCCTTGGCCTGGAAAGACGAAGACCGTTCCGCCTGCGGTAGTGGCCTTTCCAGCTGCCACATTGGGTGCGGGGGCGCAGGAGGCGATCGCGGCCAATCCGCTCAACAACTCGTCGCGTTCGGCTCCTACCGCAACCGCGCGATAGTCGAACAGCGACCGAGTCGCGCTCAACGAGTAGGCAATATCGATCGCATCGGCGTCTGGGCGCTGCTCGACGAACCGCCGCAACCGCGCCGCCTGCTCAGCCAACGCAGGCGCCGACTTTGCGGACAGCACCCACGGTGTCACCGGCAGAGGCTTACGAGTTGACGTCGCCCTCACAGACTCTGGCGGCGCCTGCTCGAGAATCACGTGAGCGTTGGTTCCGCTGAGGCCGAACGACGATATCCCGGCTCGCCGCGGTCGTTCGGTCTGGTCCGGTGACTCGGGCCAGGGACGTGCACTGGCGACCACCTCGACTGTTCCAGACGACCAATCCACCTGTGGTGTAGGCGAATCCAGGTGCAGCGTCGCGGACACCACCCCGTTTCGAATCGACTGTACGGTCTTGATCAGGCCGGCGGCGCCGGCGGCGTACTGGGTGTGGCCGATGTTCGACTTGACCGAGCCGACCAGTAGTGGGCGTTCCGGCGAGTGGGCCTTGCCGTACGTTGCGTGCAAGGCTTTTGCTTCGACCGGGTCACCGATCCTCGTGCCCGTGCCGTGCGCCTCGACCACGTCGACGTCACCTGCACTCAGGCCCGCATCCCATAGCGCCTGCCAAATCACCTGCTGCTGAGCCGAATTGCTGGGTGCGGACAGTACCTCGGTAGCCCCGTCCTGTCCGAGGGCGCTGCCGCGGATCAGGGCGAGCAACGGGTAACCCGCGGTTCGGGCGTGCGAAAGTCTGGCTAGTACCAGCACGCCGACCCCTTCGGCAGCGCCGAACCCGTCCGCTGCGGCAGCAAACGGCTTGGATCGGCCGTCCGCAGACAGCGCGCCCTGCCGGCCGAGGCCGATGTAGACGCTGGGTGAGCACATCACGGTGGCGCCACCGACTACCGCCAAGTCACATTCACCAGAACGCAGCGACCGCGTGCCAAGGTGCACCGCAGCCAGAGATGACGAGCAGCCGGTGTCGATCGTCAGTGCCGGACCTTGCAGCCCGAGTGTGTAAGCAATTCGGCCCGAGGCGATGCAAGCGGGGACACCGGTAGCCAGATAGCCGGCAAATCCGTCCGTCTCCTGATATAGGCGCGGGCCGTACTCCTGAGCGGCCGCGCCGATGAACACGCCGGTGTTGCTGCCGTGCAGCGAAATCGGATCGATCGTTGCCCGCTCCAGTGCCTCCCAGGTCACCTCGAGCAGCAGTCGTTGCTGCGGGTCCATGGCTCGGCCTTCACGCGGACTGATCCCGAAGAATGCCGCGTCGAAATCACCCGCGTTGTCCAGGAAAGAACCTCCGCGCACGTAGGTCGCACCGCGTGCGTCGGGCTCGGGACGTAAGAGCGCCTCCAGATTCCAACCGCGGTCGGTCGGAAACTCCGAGGTCGTGTCGCGTTCCTCGGATAGTAACTGCCACAGATCATCTGGCGATTCGACGCCGCCCGGGAATCGACATCCCATACCCAAGATCGCGATCGGCTCGTTCGACCGCCTGCTGTCTGCAGCGGACGGCCTGCGCTCAGTGGCCATTTCTCATCGGCCTTTTGTTTCTGGTGCACTGTGCGCCGCGCCGAAGCCAGGGGAGCGGCGGTCACGGAGCGGGCGGTTCGAGGTCATGGACTTGTGCGCCACGTGGACAAAGAACTCGGCCGTGTTTTCCCGGTAGGTTTCCTGGAAGTCGCCGTAGGTGCGCACAAGCTCGAAAGCCGCTTCATGGATGAGGCGCCGGACATAGGCTTTGCGTAACGGGAACATGTTGAGCGTGTATTCGCACCCGTCGGGAAACGCGTATCTGAAGCGTGCGAGGCCTTCGTCGAGGTATTCCGGCTCCGCCGTGACCTGATCGCCGCAGTAGTAGTACCTGTGCGTCGATGTGAAGCCGTGGTCGAGCATTTCGTCGTAGTTTCTGTGGTCGAGGATCAGAATCCCGTCGTGGTGCAGCGCCGCGTAGAACTCGGCCAGCGTTTTCCGGCGATCGTGCTCGCTGTGTAGGTGTGTGAACGAGTTGCCGAGGCAGATGATGGCGTCATATTTGCCACGGATGGTTCGGTTGAGTTCGCGCCAGTCGGCTTGGGCGGTCTTGAGGATGAGTCCACGTTTCTGGCCGTTTTCAAAAGCCTTGCCGAGCATGGGTGCTGAGCCGTCGACACTGGTCACGTCGAAACCCGATTCCAGCAGACGAATGGAATGAAAGCCGGTGCCCGTGGCGACGTCAAGGATGCTCATCTTCCGGTGGGTGCGGAGGATTTCGATGAAAAATTGACCTTCGGATTTCGCCCGAGCATCCCAATCGATCAGTTCGTCCCACTTGTCCGCGAAATCCGTGACGAATTCCCGGCGATAGAGGTCGGTCGCACGCTCTGCCAACGGATCATCTTGGTCGACCCGTGCGTGGGCGGTCGCGGGCGGCGCGGTTCTCGTCATCGTGTCACCGCGACCGCCGAATTTTGCGGTAGTCATCGTCGTGCCTCCGCCCGCGTCCGCGCGCGAAGCTGACGAGCACCGTTAGGGTGTCGCGCTTCGCGATGAAAATCGTCACTCGACTGCGGCGCGACGAGCGCAGTAGTGCGCTACTGCAATCTCGCCCGGCATGGGCGCGGGGCTACCGAGTCACGCGCGGCGACATCACTCTGTCTGCGCCCCGCGGCCGGGTAGCAGCGCGGCGAGTTCGTCGCGGCTGCTGGTTCCGGTTTTGGCCATCGCCCGGTAGATGTGGCTTTCGACGGTGCGCACCGACAGGGTCAATCGCTCGGCGACTGCACGGTTCGACAACCCCGCACCTATCAGTTGCACGATCTCCCGTTCGCGGTCGGTGAACGGCAAAGGCTCGCTGGCTTGACGACGGGCCGGAGTCCATGCGCCGCCGCATTGTTCGGCCAGCGCATCTGCGCGGGCCGCGCATCCCAGCGCCGATCCCCGCAGGCCCTTGTCGCGATAGGTAACGGCGGCATGGGCGGCCGCATCGACCGCGGCCACGAGGTCACCCATTCGCTCGAATTCCTCTGACAACGCGGCCAATTCCGCGGCGTCCCCGTTAGCCAGGGCGGCCGAGAACCGCGCCGCGATACCAACGCGCGGCCCCTCCACAATCGCTTCCAGTTCGCGCAATCTCGGTGTCCCGGAGTGGTCACCGAACTGCGCGGCGACCTGCAGGCAAAGCACTTCAGCGGCGAATTGACCTTTGGCCCCGGCCCTTTCGCCCGCCGCCAACAAAACAGTGATCGCTTCACTGACGGCGCCTTGGCCCGCGGCAACCCACGCGCGTGCCAGACTACGCTCGTAGTCCAGCGACCGAAAAGGGCGTCGCTGTTCGTCAAGGGCGGCCAGCGCATTGGCGGCCTCCCCAATGGAACCGCTGATCGCGAGCGCGGTTACGCGGGAAATGCGATACCGATATCCCCAGCCCAATGCATGAGTGGCGGAGAGTCCCACCGTTGCGTGGTCGAGCAATGCAACCGCGGACTGAAGCTGTCCGGCACCGACGGCGGCCCGACCCGCAACCGCGGCACCGAGCAAATGAGCGGCACCCGGCATGTCGGCCGACTGGCGGCGCACCCGCTCGACCACATCAAGGGCTTCCGCTACCCGGCCGGCCAACAACAGTGCGCTGGCATGTGAGTCCGCGATGTTGAACCTCATGTGCGGCGCATCGAAGGAGCGTGCCATCGCGCGATATCCCGCCTCGGCGGAGGCGACGGCTTCGGTGGCGCGCCCCGCATCCGCGAATATGGTTGCCAGCACCCAGGCGATTTCGGCGCCGACGACGCCGGGCAGCTCGTCCAAAGCGAGGCTTTTCGATGCGCGCCGCGCCGCGACCGGCTCGTCCGTCGCAAACCAATACACCGTGAGGAAGGCGTCGATGTAACTGCAGGTTTCGGGTGACTCGGTGCGCTCGGCATTGTCGATGATTTCTTTCGCGCGAGCCGGCTCCCCAAGAGCCCACAGCATATTGCTGGCGCGCAGAAACGCGAGTCTGGCACGCTGGATGTCCGTCAACTCATCGGTGCGGATTCCGGCCAGCACCCCGTCGGCATCCTCGCCCCGGCCTGACCACGAAAGCGCATGCGCACGAACAAAATTCGGCTCCGGACCCGCTCCCGCGCGGGCTGCCGCCTCGGCGAGCCGATCGGCAAGGGCCAGGTCCGCCAGCCAGACGGTCCCGTGGGCTGCCCGCATGAGTAGGTCGGTGTCGGGCGCGAGGTCGGAGTCGAGACTCAACGCCGCCCGGCGCACCACGACCGGGATGTCGTCGCGGTTATCGGCTGCGGCGAACCCGGTCGCGATAAGCCCTCGTAACCGCCGCAGCCGGCTCGGTGCCGCGGTCCTGCGTCGCACCTCGCCATAGAGCGGGTGTGCCGCTCGCACCTCGACGCCGCCGGCCACGGGCGCGAGCGCGATCAGGCCGCGGGTGTCGGCCTCTTCGATCGCCGCCGGGTCGGCGATGCGCCTCAGGCACGCCAGGTCGATGGGCTGCCCGACGGCTACCGTGTCGAGCACGTCGCTGACCGGGGCGGGCAGGGCGCCGAAGCGGCATTCGATCAGCTCGACCAGCCCGGGCGGCACGACGGGGTCACCGAGCCAGCGCCAGTATCCGTCTTGACGCACGAGTCGACCGTCGGCGGCCTCCTGCTCGACGATGTTGCGTAGGTAGAGAACGTTGCCGCCGGTCAGCTTCCATAGCCGCTGCGCGGCGTCCGGGTCGACTATTCCGTCGAGGGTCGCCGTCAGCAGCGAGGTGCTGTCGGTGAGCGACAGCGGCTGCAGGTCGAGCCGGTCGAACTGGTTTACCCTCCATAACTCCTGCACTGCGGCGGGAGTGGGTTCACCGTCGAGAACCGTCAGGATCACTTTCGCCGCGCCACGCTGAACGATTTGATGCACGACGAATGTCGAAAGATCGTCGAGTAGATGCGCGTCGTCGACACACACCACCACCGTGGTGCCGGGGGATGCGGAAGTCAGCGACTCGATCACGCCCCGCAGCAATTGAACGGTGTCGACGACACCTGACTGCGCCCACGCGGTAAAGGCCCCCAGGGGAATTGCCCGCGCCGCCGATGTGCCGACCGACCACCGGCCGTCGAATCCCTTTGACGCGGCGGCCGACAATGCCTCGCGGGCGATGCGGCTCTTGCCTACCCCAGCCGCGCCCCGGACCACGATGCCGCAACTATCCGGGGCTCCGATGGCAACCTCGATGGTTCGCATCTCCTGCGAGCGACCTACCAGTGGCCACGACAAGCGCACCAAAGGAGCGTACGTGCCTGTGGAGCGCGAGCAATAGCTTGCGCCAGCACCATGTATTGACACCGAGGCGGTATTGACACCGGGGCGCACGGCTGGTTACATGCCAGGTAATAATCATTAATATGGTCAATTCGACCAACTTTACCGGGAATGATGACGATGACCACCGATGTCCAGGCCGGCCCCGCGGCAGGCCCAAACGACCACCGCCCGGTTCCCGGGCAATATGAATTGAGCCATCTGCGCTCGCTGGAAGCCGAAGCGATCCATATCATTCGCGAGGTCGCCGCCGAGTTCGAGAGGCCGGTGCTGCTGTTCTCCGGCGGCAAGGACTCCATCGTGATGCTGCATCTGGCGCTCAAGGCATTTCGCCCCGGACGGCTGCCGTTTCCGGTGATGCACGTCGACACCGGCCACAACTTCGAGGAGGTCATCGCCACCCGTGACGAGCTGGTCGCCGAGGCGGGGGTGCGTCTGGTGGTGGCCTCGGTTCAGGACGACATCGACGCGGGCCGCGTCGTGGAGACCATCCCCTCGCGCAACCCGTTGCAGACGGTCACGTTGTTGCGCGCGATCCGCGAGAACAAGTTCGACGCGGCATTCGGCGGCGCCCGGCGCGACGAGGAGAAGGCGCGCGCCAAGGAACGGGTGTTCAGCTTTCGCGACGAGTTCGGCCAATGGGACCCCAAGGCGCAGCGGCCGGAGCTGTGGAATCTCTACAACGGGCGCCACCACAAGGGCGAGCACATCCGGGTGTTCCCGCTGTCCAACTGGACCGAGTTCGACATCTGGTCCTACATCGGCGCCGAGAAGGTCAAGTTGCCGTCGATCTATTTCGCCCACCGCCGCAAGGTGTTTCAGCGCGACGGCATGCTGCTGGCGGTGGACCGCCACCTGCAGCCCCGGGCCGACGAGCGGGTGTTCGAAGCCTCGGTGCGGTTCCGTACCGTCGGCGACGTCACCTGCACCGGCTGCGTGGAATCCAAGGCGGCCACGGTCTCGGAGGTCATCGCCGAGACCGCGGTGTCGCGGCTCACCGAGCGCGGCGCGACCCGCGCGGACGACCGGATCTCCGAGGCCGGGATGGAAGACCGCAAGCGGCAGGGGTACTTCTGATGACTACACTGTTGCGACTCGCGACCGCCGGTTCGGTCGACGACGGAAAGTCCACGCTGATCGGGCGCCTGCTGTACGACTCCAAAGCCGTGATGGAGGACCAGTGGGCCGCCGTCGAGCAGACGTCCAAGGACCGCGGCCACGAGTACACCGACCTGGCCCTGGTCACCGACGGTCTGCGCGCCGAGCGCGAGCAGGGCATCACGATCGACGTCGCCTACCGCTACTTCGCGACCCCCAAGCGGAAATTCATCATCGCCGACACCCCCGGCCACATCCAGTACACCCGCAACATGGTGACCGGCGCGTCCACCGCGCAGTTGGTGATCGTGCTCGTCGACGCGCGCCACGGCCTGCTCGAACAATCCCGCCGGCACGCCTTCCTGGCCTCCCTGCTGGGCATCCAGCACATCGTGCTCGCCGTGAACAAGATGGACCTGATCGGCTGGGACAAGGAGAAATTCGAGGCGATCCGGGACGACTTCCACGCCTTCGCCGCGCGCCTGGACGTTCAGGACGTCGCCACCATCCCGATGTCGGCGCTGCACGGCGACAACGTGGTGACCAAATCCGACCAGGCGCCGTGGTATGAGGGACCCGCGCTGCTTTCGCACCTCGAAGAGGTCTACATCGCCGGCGACCGCAACCTGGTCGACGTGCGGTTCCCGGTCCAGTACGTCATCCGGCCGCACACCCGCGAGCACCAGGATCACCGTAGTTACGCGGGCACGGTGGCCAGCGGCGTGATGCGTCCCGGGGACGAGGTGGTGGTGCTGCCCATCGGCAAGACCACCCAGATCACCACGATCGACGGCCCCAACGGGCCTGTGACAGAAGCCTTTCCGCCGATGGCGGTGTCGATCAGCCTGGCCGACGACATCGACATCTCCCGCGGCGACATGCTCGCCCGCACCAACAACCAGCCCCGGATCTCGCAGGAGTTCGACGCGACCGTCTGCTGGATGGCGGACACGGCGGCGCTCGAACCCGGCCGGGACTACGTCATCAAACACACCACCCGCACCACCCGCGCGCGGGTGACCGCACTGGACTACCGGCTCGACGTCAACACCCTGCACCGAGACAAGACGGCGACGGCGTTGAAGCTCAACGAACTCGGCCGCATCTCGCTACGCACCCAGGTGCCGCTGCTACTCGACGAATACACCCGCAACGCCAGCACCGGGTCCTTCATCCTGATCGACCCCGACACCAACGGCACGGTGGCCGCCGGCATGGTGCTGCGCGATGTCACGGCGCAGAAAGCCAGCCCGAACACGGTGCGGCACAAGTCGTTGGTCACCGCCTCCGACCGGGCGATCCACGGCAAGACGGTGTGGCTCACCGGTCTGTCGGGGGCCGGTAAGTCGTCGGTGGCCATGCTGGTCGAGCAGAAATTGCTCGAAAGAGGCGTTCCCGCATACGTTCTGGACGGCGACAACCTGCGGCACGGGCTGAACGCCGACCTCGGCTTCTCCATGGCCGACCGGGCCGAGAACCTGCGCCGCCTGGCGCACGTGGCCACGCTGCTGGCCGATTCCGGCCAGATCGTGCTGGTGCCGGCGATCAGTCCGCTGGCCGAGCATCGGGAGATGGCCCGAAAAGTGCACGCCGACGCGGGGTTCCAGTTCTTCGAGGTGTTCTGTGACACCCCGTTGCAAGAGTGCGAGCGGCGCGATCCCAAGGGACTGTACGCCAAAGCGCGCGCCGGGGAGATCACCCACTTCACCGGTATCGACAGCCCCTACCAGCGGCCGAAGAAACCGGATCTGCGGCTGTCCGCCGATCGCAGCATCGAGGAGCAGGCCGAAAGTGTCATCCAGATGCTGCAGCTGTCCTGACCCCCGCGAGTGGGACCAGCCCGCGATGATAGGCGCGCGAACTCGCGGTGCGTTACGCTCGCGCGCCGGAACCCGGGCCGGATGAGACAATCCTGAACCATGCGGATGTCGGCCAAAGCGGAATACGCGGTGCGGGCGATGGTCCAACTCGCCACGGTCCCCAGCGGGACCCTGGTCAAGACCGAGGATTTAGCGCAGGCCCAAGGCATTCCGGCACAGTTTCTGGTGGACATCTTGACCAACCTGCGCACCGATCGGCTGGTGCGAAGCCAGCGGGGGCGCGACGGCGGTTACGAGTTGGCGCGTCCCGGCAGCGAAATCAGCATCGCCGACGTGCTGCGTTGCATCGACGGTCCGCTGGCCAGCGTCCGCGACATCGGGCTGGGTGATCTTCCTTACTCTGGTCCGACGCTACCGCTGACCGACGTATGGCGAGCATTGCGCGCCGCCATGCGTTCGGTGCTGGAGGAGACGACGTTGGCCGACGTGGCCACCGGCACGCTGCCCGACCACGTCGCGAGAATGGCCGACGACTACCGCGATCAGGAGAGCAAACGGCACGGCTGACCCTCAAGCACCGGAATCGTACGGGCGGGACGGTTATCTTGTGTTGCGCTACTTCGGTGCGGTGAGCTCCAGCGCGATGTTGTCGGGGTCGCGGAACTCCAGGATGAAGGACGGCCCGATATCCTTGATCGGCTCGTGGCCGATCCCGAGTTCATCCAAATGCTCTGCAGCAGAATCGATTTCGTCTTTGCTGCTGAGCCGGAACGCGATGTGGTCCAGGCCGGTGCGGTTCTCGTCGAACCGGTCGTCGGCCACTGGCCGCAGCCCCAACAAAGCGCCGCCCATGTCGTAGATGACCCCGCCGAACAGGAAGTCCAGCCGGCGCCGGGTCGCTTCGTCGGCGTTGTCGGGTATCTCGACGAGAACCGGCCAGCCGAACACGCTCTCGTAGAACTGCCGGGATCGTTCGATGTCGGTCACGGTGAGCCGGACATGCGCAATCGACGTGCTGGTTAAGGCCATCCGACCCATGCTGCCAGAATCGCTGTGTGCACGTAGGTATGACCATGCCGGTGATGGAACCCGACCTCGACGCCGGCCTGCTCAGGGATTGGGCGCGCGCGGTCGACGCCGGCCCGTTCTCGTCACTGTGTTGGGGGGAACGCATCGCGTTCGACAATCCAGACAGCCTGACCTTGCTCGGGGCGCTTTCGGCCTGGACCGACCGGGTTCGGCTGGTGACGACCGTGATCGTGCCGCAGCTGCACGACCCGGTGATGCTGGCCAAGGGATTGGCGACCGGCGACATGCTCAGCGGCGGTCGGCTCACCGTCGGCATCGGCGTCGGCGGTCGGCGCGAGGACTACAACGCGGTGGGCGCCGACCCGAAGACGCAGACGATGCGCGGCATGGCCGAGCGGGTGGCGGTGATGAAGCGGGTGTGGGCCGGTGAAAAGACCACCGATTCGGTACGTCCGGTGGGGCCGCTGCCCGTTCAGTCCGGCGGGCCGCCGCTGCACGTCGGCACCATCGGTCCCAAGACCATCCGCAATGCCGCAGCCTGGGCTGACGGAGTCGCCGGAATCACCCTCGATCTCGACGTCGGCAAGCAGAGCGAACTGTTCGACGTAGCGCGAAGGGCCTGGGCGCAGGCGGGCAAGCCCGCACCTCACCTGGCGACCTCGTTCTGGTTCGCGTTCGGAGCGGACTCGGAGCCCGGGGCGGCACGCACGCAGGTCCACCGCCATCTGCGGCGATACATGAACTGGATTCCGGCCGAGTACGTCGACGCCATGGCGCCGGCCACCGGCTGGGCGGGTACCGAGGACGATCTGCTCGTTGTGCTGCGCCGGTTCGCCGACGCCGGCACCGACGAGGTGCAACTGATCCCCACCAGCTCGGACATCGGGCAGCTTCGGCGCGCGGCCGACGTCGTTGCCGCGCTGTGACTCAGCCCGCGGCCGCCTCCGGAGTGTGGTCGGACGCTGCCGAAACCTCACCCTTGCTCAGCGTGGCCAGCAGCTCACGGTACGGGCCGACCAGATAAACCGTGTCGCCGCCCTGCAGTCGCGCATCGCGCCGCGGATGCAGCTTCACCTGTCCGTCCGGCTCGGTGATGGCGATGACGCGGGTCTGAGTGGACAGCTGCAGCATGGGCATGCCGTCGAGTTCACTGCCCGTCGCGACGTGCATACCGCCCACCATGAACGAATGTTGTCCCACCGAGAACGTCCCGAGCACCTGCAGCCCCATCGCGGCGCCGATGAACCATGGCGCCGCCAGGTCGACGGTGGAGCGGACGTTGTCGAAGCCGAACCGTTGCGCCACCGCCGCTCCCAGCGCTCGGTCGTAGACCCGCAGTACCAACGGAACGTGGGGCCGGTTGCGCTCCGGTCGCGCGCCAGCACCCAGCATCTCGCGCAGGATGATGCCGGTCTCGATATTGACCATGTCGTTCTCGGTGAGCAACGCCACTGCCCGGGCCCGGTCGATACCGGCCGACTTCAGGGTCTGACGCAACGTGCAGTCCCCGAGAATCACCGGCACGTCCAGTTCGGCGGCGGTCGACAGGTACCGGTTGTTCTCGTCACGCTCGATCACCGCGACGTCGTACCCGGCGGCGGTCAGGTCGGTGGCTACCCGGATACCGAAAGAGCCCAGGCCGACGACGATCACGTGGTTGCGCAGAATGCGTGCCTTGCGCTGGCCGGCCGAGTTCAGCAGGCGACGGCTGATCATCAGCTCGGCGAGGAACGCGACCAGCACGGCGGTACTGATCACCCCGGCGAACATCAACAGGATGCTGAACAGCCGCAGCCAGGTGGGCTGGTTGATGAAGCTGAAGTCACCGTAGCCCACGGTCGCGACGGTCTCGGTGCTGAAGTACAGCGCGTCGACCCACGTCATGCCCGGTGGGAGCCGATAGGCGTAGCGCAACAGGACCGTCGAACCAATCAGCAAGAACAGCAGAGCGATCAGCGCGCGGTAGAACATCGGGTGCACATCGTTGCGCAAAGCCCTTGCCGCGTCGGCGATTCGGCTGATGCGGGAACGTCGGACCCGCGTCACCGTCGCTTCCCGGACCTTCATGCCGCGCTCGGCCAGCTCGTCGGTGCTGCCGATCATCGCCGTCCAGTCACCGGCGTGCACCCGATGGTCGCGTCCGGGGCAGGCCACCACCTGGCCGGGGCTGGGGGAGTTCTTGCCGTGGATCACCGCCACCGGTGCCAGGTCGCCGTAGATTTCGCGCAGCGTCGCCTCGCGCGGCGCCTCGGATCCCGACACGACGAATTCGATGCCGGCCGCTCCGAACGGGTGCGCCGTGTGCGCCAGGCAGGCCTCGACCACCGAGGGCGCGGCGAGGTCGGCAACGTCGAGAATGGCCCCGGGACCGTTGCCGGCGGCGACGGCTTCGCGCAGCACGTCGTTGGCCAACCGTGCCACCACCCGCACACGAGGGTTGACTTTCCTTGCCAGCAAGGCGATTTCGAGGTTTCGAGCGTCGTCGTCGCCGACACACACCACCGCATCGGCGGGCCCGATGTCGGCGACGTTGTCGTCGGGCAGCATGGCCACATTGGCGCCGACCTTGTTCAGTTCCTCGATGATGGTCGTCGCCAGTGCGTTGTCGCCGCTGACAATGATGTGACGTACCACATGTCGGCCGCCGTGGCGTGAACTGTCGGTCATCAAATCCCCTCTGGTGGCACCGGCTTTACTCGGCGCGATGATAGGGCCGCCGAATCCGGGTCGGAAGCCTGGGCCGTCCGGCGGGCCGCTAGGGGGCCCGGCCGCAGCGGGTTGCCCGTCATCCCGCTCGTCGCGTCCAGGGCGCCCGATGAGGCGCACCGCCGCGGCGAGCAGCACAATCGCGCTCGACGCGAGCTGGTCACCGGCCCAGCGCACGCGTGCGAGGTTGTCCGGCCGGGATACTGGACAGGTGCCCTTCATCGAAACCGTCGCGTCCCGTGAGGTCTACCGCAACCCGTGGATGGTGTTGCGCGAGGACGACATCCGCCGGCCGGACGGCAGTCCCGGCGTCTATGCGGTGGTGGACAAGCCGACCTACGCGCTCGTGATGCCCTATGACGGCGCGCGTTTCCGGCTGGTCGAACAGTTTCGCTATCCGGTGGGGGCGCGCCGCTGGGAGTTCCCCCAGGGCACCGCTCCGGATCTGGCCGACCTCGAGCCCGCGGCTCTCGCCGAGCGTGAGTTGCGCGAGGAAACCGGCTTGCGTGCAGCCACTTTCGAGGCGTTGGGTCAGCTGGACGTCGCGCCGGGCATGAGCAGTCAGCGCGGCTGGGTGTTCTTGGCCACCGGAATAACGCCGGGAGCCGCCGAGCGGGAGCACGAGGAGCAGGACATGCGCAGCGCCTGGTTCTCACGAACACGATTCGAGGAGATGATCCGCGACGGCGTCATCACCGATGCGCAGTCCATCGCGGCGTACGGACTGTTGCTGATGCGGGAAACTCGTCGTTGATCGTGTCCGCGGCGAAACCTCGTCGCGTCATCGATGAGCCAACATGGATCGGATGCGTCCGGTACTCGCCACGTTCGTTGCCCTCGGGATCGCGGTGTGCAGTGCCCCCGCGGCCCAGGCGGCGACGCCGGCCTGGAACGGCCCGTACTCGCTGGTGCGATATGCCGTCGACAAGACCGGCACCAGTGTGGCCGCCGGCCAGTCCGAAGCCACCTTCAGCGCCGATTACGTGTTCTCCACCGTGTGCTCGGCGGCCTCCTGTGTCGCCACCGCCAACAACGGGCCCAAGCCGAACAATCCCACGATCTCGGTGCCGTCGCACTACACCTGGGACGGCAACAGATGGGTGGAACGATTCGACTTCCAGTGGGATTGCTATATGGGAGAAGGGGTTCCGAAGGTATGGGCGCCCGCGAAGTCGTGGGCGTTCTACACACCCCAGCCGGACGGTTCGCTGCGCGGCACCTGGCACACCGACATCGCCGGTGGTCCCTGCCGGGGCAGCGTCGAAATGCCGGTTGCCGCGTTTCGGCGCTGACGGCCGGCACGCGCAAATGCGGGGATCCGGCTGGATCCCCGCATTTTTCGGATGATGATTGGGCGGTCGAATCAGGCGTTGGTGGTCCTGACGTATTGCGGGCAGTAGGCCTTCGCGGCGTCGACGGCGAAGGTGTTGGCGCCGCTGTTGCTCAGGCCGGTCCGGGTGGCCACCCCGCTGATGACCTGCTTGCTGGTCTTGCCGGCATTGAGCTCGCTGCAGACGGTCTGGGCCTCGCTGATGGCGCGGGCCGCGCTGGGCGGCTTGATCCCGTCGGCCTCGATCTGGGCTAGGAACGCGTCGTCGACTGAGGTCGCGCCGGCGCTGCCGGCGAAACCGAGAGCGGCCAGGCCGAGGGTCGCGGCGGTCAGGGTGGTGCCGGCCAGCGAAGCGGTAAAGCGGCGAGTGAACATTTCAGAACTCCTGTTGTATTGGTTGTGGTGGTGGACGCTGGGTGCGTTGAACCAAATATTCGGCACCGGCACTGTCTGGATTCTTGACGAATTCTTGGCGTGATCGAGACCTGCTGGGACCCCGTCCTTGCGCGTACCGCCGGCTATGTCGCTGCGCAAGCGTTAGTCGGCACGTTATGGTTCGCCCGGGGGCAGAAGGAGACTCCTCGTGCTCGAACTCATCGCCCGGGGATCGGCGACCGAGCATCATCGGATTCCGTTGCTGTTACACGGCTCGTGGCACGGGGCTTGGTGCTGGGACGAGCACTTCCTCGGCTACCTCGCCGACCGCGGGTACGCGTGCCATGCCCTCAGCGTGCGCGGGCACGGCGCATGCTCGCCGTCAACTTGGTCAAACCCGAACGGGTTGATCGGGTCCCCGCGCTGGTCCTCGGCGCTGAAATCAACACCATTCTTGCCGCACGAAATCGGCTACACAGCAACGCTTTTCGGAGTCGAGCCGGAACTATTCCGGGATATGGGGCGCGACATGATGCTGGAAACCGGATGGCAGGCGGTAGCCGAACGGATCGACAACTGGCTCACCACGCACCGCTTCTAGGAGCGCAGCTCGAATGCAGTGTCGGCGTTATTTCGCCGAATATGGGTGTCACGGACGAAATCGAACATTCCACCCGCTCGACGCAACGGCGTCAGCCGGCGGCGTTGGGCCGCAGCGGCGGGCAGGCGCCGCCGTAGTCTGAAGCCAGCTCGAAATGCCAGACCTCGTTGGCGTAGATCTGGCACAACCCGAAGCGCGGGCCGTTGGCAATGAGCCAGTTGTCGGCGGTGGCGGGGCCGACGTCGATCGCTTTGCCGAGTACGTGTTTGGAAGTCTGCGGCGAGGCGACGTACTGGCTGGCGATTTCGGCGCTGCCGTAGGTCGCGACGGCGTCGTCGAACAGCTGCTGCTGATATTCCGGTGAGCGCCAGCCGGAGTTGAGGCCGACGGTGATCCCCTCGGCGCCAGCGGCACGGGTGGCCCGCTGCAGCGCGTCGAGCAGTGCGGGGTCGAGCCGGCTCACCGTGGGATAAGACAGGTCGAACGGGCTCAGGCGCTGGTCGTCACCGGGGGCGGCCGTGGCCGTCGCCGGTGTGCAGACGCCGAGCAGCAGCATTGCTGCCGTCGCCGTCAGCCAGGTCCTGCGAGCGGGTGCTTCTTGTCGTCGACGTCCACGTCGGCCGGCACTGTCCATCCGCCCAGTCTTGCAAAGCTGGCGCGCCACCCGTTACGCGGCCGCGAGCGTCGACATCAGCGGCCGCAGCGACTCGAACAGGGGCTTGCGGTCACGTAGGTAGAAGTGGCCGCCGCGCAACATCTGCAACGAGAACTCGGCACGGGTCCGGGACCGCCATTCGCGCAGCTCCGACTCCTTGACGATCGGGTCCTCGCTGCCCCCGAAGACGTGGATCGGGCAAGACAGCTCGGGGGTGTCGCTCTCCTCGTCGGTCATGAGCAGCTTCAGGTCGTGGCGGGTGATCGTGAGGGCCTGGGCGTGCAGGGACGGCCACCGCGTCAGCTCGGCGGGCATCAAACCCATCTCGGCGAGGAATTCGGCGAGTTGCTTGTTGTCGAGCTGGTCAACCACGTGCAGGGGCAGCTGTAGGTGGGGAGGGGCGTAGGCCGACAGGAACACCGCGCGCGGCTGCTCGGCGCCGGCTGCGGCGCGCGCGCTGGCCACCCGGTAGGCCAGCAGGGCGCCGAAGCTGTGGCCGAAGAACATGTGCGGTTCGTCGAGCAGGGGGCCGAGTTGCGCGATCACCTCGTCGACCAGATCCCGCATGGTGGCGAAGCGTTCGCGGTTGGGGATCTCGACCGGAACCACCTCGACGGTGGGCTGCAGCGCCTTGACCCAGGCCTTGAACGCCAACCCGCCGCCGCCGGCGTGGTGAAAGCAGAACATTCTCATGGTGACCGCCTTTCCGCGTTTCGTGGAATGTGACACTCACGATCACGCAGAGAGCTGGTCGGATCCTGCACGAATCCTTGAAGGATTCTTGTCGCCGGCCGCGGCAATTCCCTGTCAAGGCCCCGCCGCAGCACCCCTCACTCGAATTGGGCGTTTCTGCTCTCCGGCGGCCGCCGCTGCAGCTGCACGGTGACGTCGAGCTGGTCTTGGACCGCGGCGAGATCTGCTTCCAGAGCGGCGGTGTCGGGTTTCGTCGCGGCCGCTGCATAGCGCCCGACCGCGGCCTCGATGGACTCGACCGTTCGGGCGATGGATTGCAGCAACTCGTCACGCTGAGCCGGTGCGAGCCCCGCCACCGCGATGAGCTGATTGTCGACCGCAAGCGCCGTCTGTTCCAGGTCGGCGCGTAGCACCACTGTGGAGCCGGTGTCGAACGCGTTAGCCGCGTGCAGGGCCGTCATCGCGTCCCGCAGTCGGCGATGCAGACGTGCTTCGGGGTCATGCGACCTCGCCCAGGACCGGGGGGCCGCGGTCGGCTGGCCGGGGATCAGCTGACTGTCGCGGGTGATAGCTCGTTGTTGGTTGCGGTTGACCACGGCGACGACGGCAACCGTCGCACCTATGACAGCGACGATCAGCGCTGCGATAACCAGTAGGGCGATGTCCATCGGCTACCTCCGGTGCTTGATGCGCTGCGACGAGCCCGAATGATGGCCGTGGGAACGGAGGTAGGCAAAGATCGCGATCGCCAGGATCACCACCAGGACCGCGACGGTGATCGCGATTGCCAGCTTGACCTTGCTCCAGGGCCGATCGCCGGCCACCTCGCCGGTGAGCCCGTTGATGCACACCTGAAACGGCTTGTCGCTGTACATGATTGTCAACAGCCACAGCGGGAGCAGGATGTGTTTGAACCCCAGATAGTTCCACGTTGTGCGGAGTCCGTGGATCCGCTGGTGATCGCCGCCGATGGCGGACCGCACGGTGTGCTCGACGCTGCTCTCCATCTCCTGCTTCGCCTCGGGGAGCGCCTGTTCGGCGTCCTTGTCGTAGGTGCGGCACAGATGGCCTGCGACGTACTCCGGCAAGAAGGCCCTGGCCTGCTCGAGTGGCCACGGCTCTAGGGATTTGATCCGTTTGCGGTTGAGGGTTTCGCCGTCGTTGGCCAGCACGGGCAGGTCGACGAAGTTGTTGTGGACCTGTCCGGAGACGCGGTACCAGTACGTCCGAGTTTCGTAGATCGCGTTGCCCTCGTTGTCGGTCCCGACCCGAACCTGGTGATCCTCACCGCGTTCACCCTCGTATTGGGTGTCGGTATCGGCGTCGTAGGTGAAGTACGCGGTGTACAGGCTGGAGAAGGCGCCGATCTCCCGATATTTCTTGAAATCGCTTGGTGCGAACCAGCGTTTGGTAACCCACCTCTCGATGAGCTGGCGCGCCTGTTTCTCGTCGACCCGGAACGGCAGCAGTCCGTCCACCGGCAGCCGGGCCGGGGCATTGTGCACGTCGTCGCGCTGAATCGGGGTCGCGCAGTACGGACACTTCGTGGCGGTCAAGCTGCCCGCGAATTCCGTTGTACCGCCGCAATTTTGGCAAGCAACTTCACGCATTCCGGAAACGTTGGGGCCCTGCTGGCGCTGCTGCACCTCCCTGAGTTGCTGCATCGCGGTGCGCAATTCGCGTGATCTGACCGGCGTGTTGGGCGCGGCGATTTCCGAATAGTTGCCGCAGTTGGGACAACGCAGCTTCTGGCTGGCGATGTCGAAGTTGAGTTGTCCGCCGCACGCTGCGCAGGGATAGGTGCGAGTGCGCTCGGTCTGGTGGAACATCGCCGGACCGGCCGGTGGCCCTGCGAACGTGTGGACGGTGGGCGGCGGCGACGGGGGTTGGGGGCCGGGCTGTCGCGGCAGCGGCGGCGGCCCGCTCGGCGGGCGAGGCAGCGGGGGCGGGCCCGCGGGGCGCCGTGGCAGCGGCGGCGGCTGCACGGGCGGCGGACCCTGGTACCGACCGGGATCGCTTGGTGGGTAGGTCATTGCTGCGGAAGTGGCGGTGGAGTGCCGGGCAACGGCGGCGGTGTGCTGAACAGGGGGGCCAGCGCCGGCACTGTCGAGGCCGGCGCCCAGCCGGCCATGCCCTCAGTCCACACCACGGTGTCGCGGGTGAGCTGACCGCTGGCGACGAACGGCCGTAGCGCGCTCAGCGGGTACGGGCCGGCCGGCTGGCCCGCCTGTTCGAAGTGGAACTGTTGCTGGGTCGGCAGCGGTGGCGGCGCACCTTGCGCCGCGCCGCCCTGCGGCATGAAGTGTTGCGGCTGCTGCGGCTGGGCGTATCCGCCTTGGGCCGCGCCAGCCATCTGGCTGCCCAGGGCGACACCGAGTCCGGCCTGGATCGCGGCTCCGGCGGCGCCTCCGCCCTCGTTCTGTGCGGCTGCCAACATCGCGTCGGCGCGGCGGGCCTGGGTGTAGCGGTCAAGGTCGCCGACGTTGTTCAAGAAGCTGCTCTCCTCGAGCCCGCGCGCTACACCGCGGGTCATCGCCTGCTGAATCTCTTCCGGCAACGAGATGGTCATGGTGACGGCGTCGATGCCCAGGCCGAACGCCTGGACACGCTGAGCGACGAACTCGCGAAGCTTGTCCGACAACTCCACCTGGCGGCCCTGCAAGTCGATGGCGCCCAGGCCGCTGCCCATCACCATGTCGTTGAACGCAAGCGCGATGTTGCGACGGATCAACTCGGTGATCTGCTCCATGTCGACCACGCTCTGGGTGCCGAGCACCTGGCGCAAGAAGACCGTCGGATCGGTGACCCGCACGACTGTGGTGCCGTTGGCGCGCACCTGCACCATCTTGAAGTCAGGGTCCCGTACGGTCACCGGTTGCGGTGTGCCCCAACGCAAATCGGGGTAGGGGCGGGTATTGACGTAATAGACCTCGGACCGGAACGGGCTGTTGAACCCGTACCTCCAGCCCTGCAGCGTGCCCAGGATCGGCATGTTCTCGGTGGTCAGCCGGTAGTGACCGGGGGTGAATTGGTCGGCCAGCTGCCCCCGATAGACGAACATGGCCCGCTGGCCCTCGCGGACGATCAGCTGCGCGCCGTTCTTGATCTCGTTGTCATAGCGCGGGAACCGCCACGCCAACGTCGTGTTGGTGTCGTCGAGCCATTCGATGATGTCGACGAACTCGCCCCGGATCATGTCTCGCATGCCCATGCTTTACGTCCCCTCCCCGGCAGAGCTCTGCCAAAATGTCGGGCATCGCTCAGCGAGCTCGATCTGCGGATTTCTCGGCGAATAATACGCGGCGCGGGTGCCCGCGATGTGGCTTTGACGCTGTCGGATGACACGTCGTCGGTGTGCTGGCAACGATGTTTCCTCTCTGGTGCGGCTCTGTCGTTTCGGTGGCGCGTCCTCACGCACCGCCGGCCCGTCGGGCGGCCCTGTTGGCCACGACGGCGGATCGGATCAGAATTGCGATGGACAGCGCGCACGAGGCCAGGACGGGCAGGCCGGCCAGGCCGGGGTTGGGGATCATGGCGGCCACCACGGTGCCGGCCAGGGCCACCGGTGCGGTCAGCCAGATGACGGGAATGGCAGCCCGATGACCGGCGCGCCAAGCCGTGTCGGATGCCATCACACTCGGGATGCGAATCCCTGCGATCTGGTTACGCGGAAGCAATCCTGAAGCGGCACAGTGGATTACGGTTATCGATAGCATCGGGACCAGCCACAGCGCAGCGAATTGAAGGTACATGGCGGTCATTACGCCAGGTCCGACGCGCTGTCGGCGGGCTCGTAGTCGGCGTACTGACGTTCGCCGGTCTTGAGTGCCTGCCGGATCAACTCGGGGTCGGAGTCGAACGCTTCGGTCGAGTCGATGAACTTCTGCACGATCTGCACGAAACGGTCCGGATGGTCGCCGTGCGGCATGTGGCCGGACTTCTCGAAGATCTCCAGGCGCGACCCGGGAATCTGCTGATGGGCCAGCCGGGCGTGGCTCACCGGGATGATCAAATCGTCCTCACCCCAGACGATCTGCACCGGAAGGCCGTGCATCAGGTAGGTGCGGTCCAGCATCGTGACGTACTGGCCGCGCGTGTCGACGACCCCTCGCAGGGTCCGGGCGAAAGCCTCCACGGCACCGGGTTTGCGCAAGCCGTTGACCAGGCGCGGCAGGCTGGTCACGTCACGGGTGAATCTCGTTGAGCCTACGACGTTTGCAACCGCGCGGCTGGCGAGCTGCAGCGCCGGAACGGCGCCGGGTACGCGCAGTATGGCAAGCGCCTCGGCGCCCAGCGGCATGGCCGCGAAGCGCAATGCGGCGCTCACGTCCTTCGTTACGCCGCCGGCGCTGACCAGTACGATGCGTTCGACGAATTGTGGGTACTGGTAGGCGAACTGGGCGGCGATGCCACCCCCCAGGGAATGACCGACGAGGGTGACCCGGTCGATGTCGAGTGCGGTGAGCAGGTCGCGCAGGCCGTTGGCGAACGACGCCAGCGAGTAGTCGGCGCGTGGCTTGTCCGACTCGCCGTGGCCCAACAGGTCGGGGGCGATCACGGTGAATCGTTGGGCGAGTTTGGCGTGCACCGGCTCCCAGGTCGTGGAGCTGTCACCGACACCGTGCAGCAGCACGACGACGGGGCCGGAGCCGGCGATCCGGAAGGCGCGCCGATGGCCGTGGATGGTGCGGAATTGCAGCGACGGCGCGGTCACGTCCCGGACGGGCCGCAGGTGGCGGTGCGATCGGTTCGACATGGTGCTGTTCCTCCCTGGTGCGCTTCCACCGCCGAAGCGGGGTATTGGGAAGAAGCTTGCGGGGGAGGGCTTGGAGAATTCTTGGCGCAGCCCGCCCGGGGGCGGTCGTCAGCCGATCTTCGTGAGCGTGAAGCTCTGGTGGGGGTCGGCAATGCCGCACGGTGCCGGGGTGTCGAGGAAGTCCACTTGGCCGACGAGGCGACGCGGGTCCCACGACTGACGCACGGTGACCGGCCAGTTGCCGCCACCCATGATGTCTACCCCGAGTTGGTAGGTGGGGCAGCTCACCCCGTCCGGCACGAGTCGGGTGACGGTAGGACGGCCGTTGACCAGCGGCGCGGCAAAACCATGCCCGGGTGACGTCGTGACATTCGCGATGCAGTTCGGGGCGCAGGTGGTGTTGATGGTCCACGTCGCGGCGGCGCCGTCCTGTTCCTGGTAGGCGTAGACACCTTCGGTGGTGGGGCCATCTGCCCTGGCCGGGGGCGCTTCCACGCCACAAAAAGCAAGAGATGATAATGCAACCCCGGCAACTCGCAAGTCGAGTTTCATGTGCCACCTTGCGCCGAAGACATCGTTGACTATGGGCAATATATACGAAGTGCATCGGTAAAAATCCAGCTTGATGCCGTATTCAGGCTTTTCATAGGAGATTCCAAGAGGTTCAGCGGGGCACCGGGAACCGGGTTCGAGGAGTTATGTTCAGGCTGCGTAGAAATGCGCTCGGTGGACGCTCAGGTGGTAAGTGCGCGGATGAGCCCGGCGGTGCGCAGCGGCTGTTCCACCATGACCAGGTGTCCGGCGGGTGCGATGGTGACGTGCTGGGCTCCGAGCGATCTGGCCAGTCTGATCTGGCGGTTGCGCCAGCCGCGGGAGCGCCAGCCGGTGTGAGCGGTCGCGACCACGCATCGCAGGGGCGGCAGCGGATGGGCGGCCCGTAGCGCGCACAGCTCGGCCCCGAGCTCGGGGTAGGCGACATATTCGGCCAGCACCGTGTGCGCGAGTCCCGGCTCGGCCGCGGCGCTGTGCACTTGTGACCGCGTTTGGCTGTCGAGCCCGTCGGGACGGCGTCGCTGCACCAGCGTGATGGCCGCGCGGGCAAGCGGGCCTTGTAGGTGCGCCGTGTCGAGCAACCTCGCCGCCGCCTCAACGGCGGCAAGCTTGGGCCGCAACGGAATTCGCGGTTTATCGTAGGCGATGCTGGAATCCAGCAGCAATAGTGCGCGGGCCCGCTGCGGGTGCAGGCGGGCGAATCCCTCCGCGTAAAAGCCGCCCACCGAATGCCCCACCACGATCGCAGGCTCGGGCCTGCGTAGTGCGTCCAGTACCGCAGCGATGCGATCGGCCTCGCCCCGGAGCGTTGGACGCCAGGTCACCGCCGGCGTCTGGGCCGTTCCGGGCCGGTCGAAGCGCACGACCGTGTGGTCGTTCTTGAGGTATTCGACGGTGTCGGTCCAGTGCAGTGCGCGGCCGCCGAGTCCGCTGCAGAGCACCACGACTGGACCGGTGCCCCCGTCGACGAGGATCCGCACGCGATAGCCGCCGATTTCGACATCGACGTGCGCTGTCATGGATCGATGGCAGCCGAGGTGAGTGCGGTGCGCAGCGCGACATAGATCAACCACCCGGCGAAGGCCACCAGCTCGGCTCGCTGGGCGATCCCGATCACTCCCACGTGGTCGGTGCTGTCGATGACGATCGCGACGCCGGTCAACATCGCGGTACCCACCAGCGCCGCCAGCATGAATATCCCGAGCCGGCGCACCGGCGCAGCGGCAACAGCACGGCGGTCCGCTAGGACGAACGCCAGCAACGACGCGATCGCGGCGGCCAGGCCCATTCCGCTACTGAGCCAATGCAGCTGATGGCCGATCGGCACAGTGCCCGAGGCTTCGCGGGCCTTGCACACCGCATCCGAGCTCGGTGCGCACACCAGTCGCCACACAGTGCTGTCCAGCAGGGTCGCGACGGCAAAGACGCCCAGTGCCCACCATCCTCTGCGGCCCCACCGGCAGCTCGGAACGCCGATCAACGCTGCGGCTGCGGCGAAGAGCAGTACGACCGCCGAGGCCTGGTCGCCGCCGCGGAACCATCCGCCGTGCGGCTGATCTGCCGCCGAGAGTTCGCTGATGTAAAGGTCGGGGTCGGGCAACGTGCGGGTGTAGACCATCTCGAGAAGCCAGTTCGAATACAGCACGGCACCGGCGATGAGACCGATGACGGCGACCCAGCGCAGCATCGTCAGCAGCGCACCGCGCTCGGGATCGGTGCCTTCCACCAGGTCGGCGGGTGGCTGCACTGCCATGAATCCATCATGCCGCGTGGACCGGTCGGAGCGGGCGTCTTCGCCGCTGTTGGGCGCGCCGCGCCGGCGGTGGACTCGGTTGGGATCGCTAGTCGTGGCACGTACTTGCTGCGCGGTTGCGGCTTCGGTCGACTACAACGTGTCGGGTCGGGACTTGTATGGTGGCGGCTATTCGCGGGATGCGAAACTCCACGTTCCCGCCGGGGCGTCCATGGTAAGTGAGCATCGTGCCCTGGTCGAAGAGGGGGAGACGAGTTGTTACCGACCACGTCGACATGAGTCGCATTCAGGAAGTCCCCGTCGCGGGCGGCCCGTACGCGCTCACCACCGGGCCGGACGGCGCAATGTGGGTGACGCTGATACACGGCGGCGCGATCGCCCGAGTAACCGACGGCGGCGGCATAGACGTGTACCCGGTTGCGCCGCAATGCAAGCCGTCGATCATTGTCGCCGGGCCGGATGGCGCGCTGTGGTTCACCTGTGCCGGTGACGACCGGATCGGGCGGATCACCACTCACGGTGACCTCAGTTCATTCGAATTGCCCAGCGACAGTGCACCTTTGGGACTCACTGTGGGACCGGAGGGGGCGCTGTGGTTCACCGCCATGACGTCGGGCGTGGTGGGCCGCATCAGCGTCGACGGCGTAGTCACGGAGGTGGCTGCGCCGGGCGGCATGCCGTCGATGATCGCTGCCGGTCCCGACGGCGCGCTGTGGTTCACGCTGAACCAGCGCAATGCAATCGGAAGGCTGACGCCGTCGGGTGAGATGACCGTGCGCGATGTGCCTACGCCGCGCGCCGGGCCCGTCGGCATCGCCGCGACGCACGACGACGCGGTGTGGTTCACCGAGATCCTGGCCGGCAAGCTGGGCCGCATCCCGATCGACGACGCCATACAGGAGCTCGAGCTACCCGGAAAGCCGCACGCGGTGATTGCCAATCCGATCGGTGGGGTGTGGGTGAGCTTGTGGGGCTCCGATCAAATTGCCGGCGTAAGCGCCGACGGTGAGGTCACGTTGATCGACCTGCCATCCGGCAGCGAGCCGCACGGACTCGCGCTCGGGCCGGACGGCGCCCTGTGGGCTGCGCTGGAAGCGGGGTACGTGATGCGGCTGCCCACAGTCTGACATGGAATTAGCGTGACCTTTCCGCTCTTTCTGATCGCTCGCGAATTACGGCCGAACGCATCGCGCGCCCAGTAGAAATGGCGCGGCGCCTCGCGGCGATGCTCAACGTTCGAACCCCGAGGAAACGGCAGATTGGGTAGCCAACGCTTAGGGTTGTTTATGTCGAAACGGCAACTGTGACAACAGAACCGAATGACGACGCCCCCGGGCCGATTGCAAAGCTGTTCGTAGAAGCCAGTATTCACGGCAACAACGCGTGCGGCGTGCCAGCCGGATTCGCCAAGAAAACTCCAAGTCAGCTGCAATAGCTTCTGCCAATCAAGGCGGAATCCGCCGTCATCTCGATAGTGCAAACCAAGAGAAAGGCAACAAAATGATCAGTTCCAAGGTCGCTCGCGTCACCGTCGCGGGCAGCATCGTAGGCACAGCTGTTGCAGCCGCGATCTTCTCGGCGGGACCCGCCCTCGCCGACCTCGGCGTAAGAGCAGAAGCGATTCGCAATACCCCAATGTTGGATAGCAACTTTCAGTGGGCCGGCACGCTGTTCAAGGGGCAAGCAGTCGGCGTAGGCCGCGATTGCAATCTCAACTCCACCACCTTTTGCAAAGTCTATTCCGTACATTTGAAAACATCGGATCACGTCGGTTGGGTGCAAGGAAACGACCTGCGGACTTGAAATTGAGTTGGGCCGTGTCGGTACCCGTCGTCGCAGCGGCATACTCGAACGATCGTCCCGCACCGCCCAGCGCGCCGAACCTGAATCCGGTCAACGTGCGTGACATCGACGGGCGTCGTACCCGTGTTGACCTGTTGCTGATGCCCAGCGAGGCCGAGCTGGCCGATGCGGCTCGCTGCCTCAGCCGTCGGTCGTGATACTCACTGCGAGTTCATCTTCGATCCGGTGACTGGCCCGCAGCATCAGAGTCGACATCGAGGCGATCCAGACGAAGAATGAGATCACCACGATCCACCATGAAATGATGCCGTTCCACGCGACCGGTCCGGTGTGGGTGAACACAATCAATCCGCCGGCTGATACGCCCAGCGCCACCCACAAACACAGGTAGGCTGCCCAGCGCGGAATCAGCGGCTCCGCGCGCGGGTCGTGGAAGATGCAGATCGCAAGAACGATGAGTTGCACCATCACCGTTCCGACGACGCCCAGATACAGCAACCAGGCCTGGTCGTTGAGCATCTGCACCATCGCCGGTGTGCGTTCAGTCCGAAACAGCGCTGTCTGCCAAACCATTTGGGGAATGAGAAACTCCAGCGTCAGCACCGCGGCAGACAACGCCTGCACCCACACTAATGGGGAGTTGCCGACGATCATTCGGCATTGGTGCGTCAGAGCCGCGCCAAAGAAGGCGAGGAGTGGCGCGACAAAGGTGAGCAAGTACATCCCGATTCGGATGCGAATTCGGTCGTCGCTGAATATTTGAGCGATCTCGGCGGCACCGAGGTTTGGAGACGGCGGCGGTAGCCATCCCATGAAGATGAATACCGCACCGAACACGGGGACGAAGGCAAGGCCGGCCCACACGCAGAGGCGTTGGTGCTTCTCGCTCAGTGCCGACGTGCCGGCGATTTCCACTGTCGTGTTGGTCATGCGTGTACGTGATTGGGCTGGTCGGCAACGGAGGGTCGCGGTGGGTTGATTGGCCGTGGCGTTTTCAGGTCGGCCATCTTGGCGGCGGTGAGCACAGTCGCGAAGGTCAACGCCGCCGTCAGAAGAGCCGCGACATGCACCAATCCCATGTTTGGTCCGTTCTCCCAAGCTCCGTGCCGGATCGATAGGTAGATGAACCCGGTGCCAAAGGAGTCCGCCGCGAACGCAATTGGCACGACAAACATCAAGCCCAGCTGTGCCCAGCCACGCGCAATGGGTACCAGGCGGGCCAGCGCGATCGCCGCCAAGAACGGCGGTACCCCGTTGACGAACGCCACCCACACCGGATAGGTCCACACTACGAATGCCTGGTGGTCCTGATAGCCGTAGAGGTTGCAGATATTGATGTAGAAGATCTCCGCCGTCGCGGCCAGAGCGACCGACATCAGAAAGAACTTCACGATGTTTTTCTGCGGGATGCCCCGCGAGAACAGGCGAGTGAAGAAAATGGTCAGTCCGCCGTAGTACGAGATGTAGATGATCGGCAACCACACCGGCACGTGGACGCCGTAGGTCTGGAAGGCAGTGGTCTGCCCTGCGGTGTAAAACCAGAGGCCGTAGAGGTGATCGAACAGCGGCTCCTGGAAAGCCGTTACCGTGCCGCCGACGAGTACGAACAACGGCCACGTGATTCGCTCACGCATACAGAGCTTGATGACCAGCCCAATGACCACGACGGCGAGAACGCTGGTCGCGACGATCGCGACCATCTCCGCGGTGGCATTGACGGCCCGATCGTCACCGAAACTGGTTACCGGAATGGATCCGCGAGGGAACATTGTCGTCTCCTGGTTCAGACGGCGGGACGCGCGGCTGCGCGCAGTTGATGGACGAGAAGACTTGATTCGACGAGATCGAAGGCCCGGGCCGCGGTGATGTCGACGTCGTCACCCGTCGTCACCGCCACGTTCAGGGCCGCCCTCAACGCGGCCGTGACCATGGAGGCCAGCAGCTGACACTCCAGCCCGTCGCTGGAGCCGGAACCCAAGAAACGAGCAAAATGGACGACCAGCACTGCCTCCCATGACATGACGATCTCCTGGTATCGACGTCGTGGGATCGGGCCGCTCATCCAGAGTCGGGCGAAGCTCGCCTTCAGGTCGGGATCGAGTGATTCGGTGAAGCCGTGCAGGCCGCGGATGGCACCCGCACGTGCGGCAACCCACGGGTCGTCGCCGTCGTCGACCTGGGCGAGCTCATGTTCGAACGCAGTCAGGTATTCGTCGGCTCCCGGGAAGAGCAGGTCTTCTTTCGTTCCGAAGTGCCGGTGGAAGGTACTGCGCGAGCAATGCGAGGCCTCGACGATCTCGTCGAGAGACACCTCGTCGTAGCCGTGTCGGGCGAAGAGGTCCAGCGCGTTTCGCACGATGTTGGCGCGCAGCATCGCCTTCTTCCGATCGCGCCACGCGGACTGTTGCCGCTGAAATTCATGCTTCACGCGTCGCCTCCCGAAGAGTGATACTAGTCATGTTTGACACCTCGTGTCAAAAATGACACCGTTCCGAATGGAACGAAGTGCTATCACGGAAATGGGGAGGATTCAGTGCTGAATCTGACGACGGCCGAGGTGGAGGTCTTCCTCTTGGCTTCGGGTGTGACGATTGCGATCGTGACTGCGATCTGGGTGCTTGGCCTGATCAGGGGTGAGCATTCGGTCATGGACGGCTGGTACGGATTCGGCTTCGTCCTGCCCGCGGCGATTTGCTTCTGGTCTTCCGGCGGCGCGCATTCACAGACGGCCGCATTGCTGCTCCTGATGGTGGCACTGCACGGCTGCCGGCTCGGCTGGTACCTCGGCTCACGATGGCGCCGGTTCGTCACAACCCACGGTGGTGACCCACGCTACCTGCAGTGGCGCAAGGACTACGCCGACGGCTACTGGTGGAAGAGCTTCTTCCGAGTAATGGAGCCACAAGCCCTGGTGATCATTCTGGTCGGGCTGCCGTCGACCGCGGGGATCCTCGGTAACCGCGAGATCAACGGTCAGATCGGGATCCTGACCGCCGTCGGTCTAGCGGTGTTCGGGATCGGCTACTACTTCGAGACGGTCGCCGACGGCCAGCTTCAGTCGTTCCTCGCGCTGTCCACGCGCCCCCGCTACCTCAACACCGGCGTCTGGACATACTCGCGTCATCCGAACTATTTCGGCAACACGCTGGTCTGGTGGGGCATTTGGATTGTCGCCGTCGCAGGCAACCCCGACATCTGGTGGACCGTCGCCGGGCCCGCGGTCAACACCTTGATGCTGACCAAAGTGCTGGGCAGCGCCTACCAGGACAAGGTCATGGGTGATCGTCCCGAATACCAAGCCCTGATGGCCCGAACCCGGGCGTTCCTACCGCTACCGATAGCCCGCTGAGGAGCCTCATGACAGACACACATCCGCGCGCAGCCGTGGTCGGCGGTGGAATCGCCGGACTCACCGCGGCCCTTCGGCTCAAGCAGGCTGGTTGGCAGGTCGTCGTTCTCGAGGCCGCCGACCACGCCGGCGGACGAGTCGAGACGATCAAGGATCAGGGCTACATCGTCGACACCGGCGCCACCGCGATCGCGGCCCGCTACCCGATCTTTACCGCGCTCGCCGAGGAGTTGGGCTGCGAAATCGTTTCCACCGCACCGTATCTCGGAGTTGTCCGCGATGGCCGGATACACTCTCTCAAGCTCGACGATCTGGTGCGTTCGGGCCTGCGGACCAAACTCCTGTCGTGGCCGACGAAACTGCGGATGACGCGACTGGTGGCCGAGATCGTGACAGCGAAAGCCCGCGGCCGGCTCGACTACGACAACCTCAGCAAGGCAGCCATTCTCGACGACGAGACCGCTCAGTCGTACGTTCGGCGCGTCGCCGGCGCGGAGGCGGATCAGTTCTTTGCCGAGCCGGTTACCCGGGCACTATTGCTGGCCAACTCAGACCAGGTCAGCCGGGTCGAGCTGATGTCGGGTCTGATCAACGCAGTCGCCGGCACGCTCGGAACGACCATCGGCGGCCAAGCCGACATCATCAACCGCATGGTCGACAGGATTGGCGAGGTACGCACCTCGTCGCCCGTCGATCAGGTCGCTAAGACCGCAGCCGGCGTGCTGATCAGCTACCGCGACGCCTCCGGTGAACCCCGGGTCGAGGAATTCGATGCCGCGGTCGTCGCCACACCCCTGCCCGTGGCGGCCCGGATCTGTCCCGATCATCGGGCGCGACTGGAACTTTTCGCTGCAAAGCTGACCTTCACTCGAGGCATCAACGTGGCCATCGGGTCGACCCGGGCGCCCTCGGACCCTTCATTCCTGGTGCAGCTACCGCGTAGCGAGGACCGAAACATCGCCATGATCATCGTCGAGAACCGAAAGGCTCCGGATCGCGCGCCGGCGGGCCACGGGTTGTTCACGATCTCGTGGGAGATGTCTGCCGCGGCCGCGTGGTTCGACGCAACCGACGACGCGATCATCGAACGTTCGGTCGAAACTCTGCGTCGCCTCTTTCCCGACCTGGGCGAGATCGACTACACCTATGTTCGCCGCTGGCCGATCGCCCTTCCCCACACTCAGCAGGGCGTTTATCGCGCCATTGGCGATTTCGTGGCCGGCATCGACGAATCCGATCCCATCCAGTTCGCGGGTGACTACCTGTCCCAGACCGGGCAGAACACCGCGGTCGCCTGGGGTGAGCGCGCAGCCGCGAACTTGGCCATGCGCCGATCCATGGGACGGAGTCGAAGACTGCCCGCTGAGGCTACCAACGCCGATCCGGAAGGCATTGGTGCATAACGCGTTCGCTGAGACAAAATTCTGGCCGCAATCTGACGGGGTCCATGTCGTGTCGCCGACGGTGTCAGCCGTTGAACCCGAACTCGACCACGCCGCCGACCTCAGTCATCTCCCAGCCTATCGCCGTCTCGGTAGGCGACGCTTCGCCTGCCAGGCGAGGCCAGGCACGGTATTCGCCAGATCGCGGCGTTGTCTTGCGAACCCACGGAGCGCTCGGTAGTAGGCCGCGACCTGGCGGGGGCTCGGGATTCTGGGCACCCATGCCAGTTCCCAATGAATGCCGTTGACCGGATCATCAAAGAAGACGGCGTAATAGCCGGGATGGTACTGGGGATAGTCCCGTGGATCGTCGGTGACTTCAATTCCGCGTCCAACCAAGAACTCTCGGTGGAAAAGGTCCACCTCGGATCGACTCCGCGCCCACAACGCGATGTGATTGATCCCGACCGATTGATCTGCATGGACAAGCCGCGAGCCGGTGTCGGCGGGTTGGATACCGATGTAGCTGTGAGGGTTTAGGTACCGCGTCATGTAGTAGGTGGACTCATACTCCATGTCGAGTGTCGAGAAGCTGCTGAACCCCAACCAGCCGAACATCGCGTCGTAGAACTCGACGGACTCCTGGTAGTCCAGCACTGCAAACTCGACGTGACTCACTCCACGCGATCTCATCCGTCCCGCCTCTGCTGGTTACTCCACCCGTTTGGCCGAGCACTACCTCTTTGATTGTTGACCAGACGGTGCTTGGAACCGGAACTCGACAATTTCGTCGTCGGTCGTCACTTTCGCTCTCGCCATGGCCCAGAAGTAGTCCCGGCATTAGTGAAACCAGCAGTTAGAGGGTGCCCCCGGCAGGATTCGAAAACGCCGCCCGCGGTTTGCCCCGCACCGTCCGTGACTAGCGGAAAGTCGCGCTGACCAGCCGATACTGTAGACCCAGTCTACACCCATCGCGTTAGCTCTTATAAGCACAATAGAGCACACTGGTCGCACAGATGACGCACGGACCCGGAGGTAGCCAGGTGGCGAGAAAGAAGGCGAATGCGGCGCGGCGGAGCTGGGGCTCGATCCGGCAGCTGCCCAACAAGTCTGCCCGGTGGCAGGCCAGCTACGTCGGGCCCGACTGCGTGCGGCACTACGCGCCCCGCACCTACACCGCGAAGATGGACGCCGAAGGGTGGCTGGTCGACGAGCGCCGCCTCGTCGAGCTCAACGTGTGGACGCCGCCCGCGCGGCGCGAGGCCGAGCGGCTGGCCGGGTCGCTCACGGTGGCCGACTACGCGAGGACGTGGGTCGAGGAGCGGCCGCTCAAGCCGCGCACCAAGGCGGGCTACGAGTCGCTCCTGGAGCGCCGCGTCGAGGGCTCGCTGATCGGTGCGGTGCCGCTGCGCAACCTGACGCCCCAGGCGGTCCGCGCGTGGCACGCCGCGATGGATAAGGACAAGCCGACCGCCCGCGCCTACCAGATCCTCCACGCGGTGTGCGCGACCGCGGTCACCGACGGCCTGCTGCCCGCCAACCCGTGCAACATCACCAAGGCGATGGCGGCCGCCACCAAGCGGCAGGCGACGATTCTCGAGCCCGGCCAGGTCGCCGCGCTGGCCGACGCGATCGAGCCCAAGCGGCTGCGGGCCATGGTGCTGGTGATGGCCTGGTGCGCGCCGCGATGGGGCGAGGCGATCGAGCTGCGCCGCAAGGACGTGAGCGCAGACTGCTCGGTCCTCACCATTGCGCGGGGCGCCACCCACCGCAACGGCGAGTGCCACGTGGACACCCCGAAGTCGGGCAAGGGCCGCAAGGTCGTTGTACCGCCGCACATCCGGGACGACCTCAGGGCGCACCTGGACGAGAACGTCGCGAAAGGCCCTGACGCCCTTCTGTTCCCGGCTGCGATGGGCGGCTGCCACCTCAACGACCGGGTCTTCCGCGACTACTTCGTCGACGCGCAGGAGGCGATCGACGTCGAGGGCGTGCGCGTCCACGACCTGCGCCACTTCAGCGGCACCCAGGCCGCCCGCGTCGGCAACCTCGTCGAGACCATGGGGCGCCTCGGCCACTCGACAGTCCGCGCCTCGCTGATCTACCAGCAGATCGCCAGCGGCCGCGACGCCGAGGTGGCCGAGGCGCTGTCCGGGCTCGCGAACGGGGGCAACACGCCGCGAAGCGTGTAGAGGGGGTCTACGGGAACCGTTGCGCCCCTGGCGTTTCCGCACGCGGGAGAAACGCCGGGCCGACCAGCGCTTACGTCTGTTGGTGGTGCAGAAACGGCTCAACGGGCCGAGCGGCTGACCGACACTCGGCATAGCGTCCGTGCTCATGAAGAAGCAATCGCAATCCCGCGCACCGGAAATGGTCGGCGTCGACACCGCCGCCGAGTACCTCGACGTCCACCCGATCACCGTCCGGCGCTGGATCGCGCAGGGTCGCCTGCCCGCGCAGCGCGTCGGCCCGAGGCTGATCCGAATCCGCGTGGCCGACATCGAGAGGCTCACCGCCCCGGTAGGCGGCGCAGCGTAAGCCGAAACACGCACTCGTACAGCGTGATCCACCAGACCAGCAAGTAGGTCCGCAAGGGAGCCCGGCTAAGGAACCCCGCGAAGGAGCCCAGACCATGGGCGGCACCGAATATGGAGAGGCCCCCGGCGACCAGACCGGGGGCGACCCACCACTTAACGACCCGCGAAGGCCTGCAGAGCAGTCTATCGCCGACGAGGACGAGATCACCAGTGGCGTAACGGAACCCGACGACGATGACCCGGACCACGGCGGGCACTACCTGCGCGCCTGGGCCCGCAGGCACTTCCCCGAGCAGTTCCCGCCGCTGCCGCAGCGGCGGCCGCCGCTCACCGTGGTGAGGCCCGGCGCGGAGCCCGACCGGCTGCGCCGTTACGCGCTGGCGACGCTGGACAGCTGCGCCACTGAGGTCGCCGGGACGCCCGAGGGCGCCCGCAACGACACCCTGAACGCGGCGACGTACCGCGCCGCGAGGGTCGCGCTCGCCGCCGGCCTGGACTTGGCGATCGTGCGGGCCACGATGGAGGACGCTGGGGCGCGCTCGGGCCTAACCGGTCGCGGCGTCGGCGCAACCGTCGCGTCCGCGCTCGACGGCGCCGAGCAGGCCGGGCCGGCCGACCTCTCGCACGTCGGCGGCGAGACCTACGGCGACGCATACAGTTTCGAGCCCGACAGTTTGGAGCCCGACACTGGCGACCAGCAGGCACCGCTGTTCTCTCACGGCGGACCGTTCATCCTCGACGTCCCGAAGACGCCAGACGCGCTGTGGGGCGACGGAAACGACGTGCTCTGGGCACCCGGGGAGTCGCTGATGATCGCCGGGCCGATGGGTCTGGGAAAGACCACCGTCGCGGGCCTGCTCGTCCGCAACCAGCTCGGCCTGGGCGGCGGCACCCTCCTCGGGCTCCCTGTCAAGCCGCGCGGGGGCAAGATCCTGTACCTCGCGATGGACCGGCCGCAGCAGATCGCGCGGGCGATGGCACGGCAGTTCACCGAAGACGATCGCGCGGTACTCGACGACCGACTGCTGATCTGGCAGGGCCCGCCGCCCGCCGACGTGGCAAAGCGGCCCGAGCTGCTGACCCTGCTGGCGGAGACGGCCGACGCCTCAACGCTGTTCGTCGACTCCGTCAAGGACGCGGCGATCGGGCTCAGCGAGGACGAGGTCGGCGCGGGGTACAACCGAGCGCGGCAGATGCTACTGCGCGTCGGGGTGGAGCTGTGCGAGCTTCACCACACGACCAAGCGCGGCGCCAACGGAGGGCCGCCGACGACCGCGGCCGACGTCTACGGCTCGGCGTGGATCGCCAACGGCACCGGCTCGATCGTGATGCTCAGCGGCGCCCCCGGCGACCCGATCGTCGGGTTCCGCCATATCCGCCAACCGGCCAGTGAGGTCGGGCCGTTCCAGCTCCTGCACGACCAGGAGGCCGGGCAGATCGCCGTCCACCACGCGACCGACCTCGCGGCGCTCGTCGCCGCCAGCGGGCCCGACGGCATGACCGCACACGACGCCGCGATCGCCATGTTCGCGGTCGAGGGCAAGCCCACGCGGGCGCAGGAGGAGAAGGCTCGGCGCAAGCTCGACAAGCTCACCGACGCTGGCGTTCTGGCCCGCGTGGCCGGTATCGTCGGCGGCGGCGAAAAGCAGCCGACCACCTGGTTCCCGGCGAGCGGGGCGGTGACGCTGTGAGCATTCACGCCCCATTCACGTTTTTTGGAAAACCGCTGGCAGAGCATTCACGCGCCCAAAGCATTCACGGGGGCATTCACGCCATTCACGTTTCCGGCAAAACCGCTGGCAGAGCAATCACGTTGGCAATCACTGGCATTCACGCCCAGGGCATTCACGAAACCCACCGTGTACTTAGTACACGGGGATTCGGATGCCGCACCACAGACGGGTGGCCCGCGTGAGCCCCGTCGAGAGCATCTCATCGGTCCTGGGCGAGATCCCGCGGCTGGACCGCGCGAACTGCAAGGGCCGCGCCGATGTCTGGGACGAGGAGGACCCGACGTCCTGGCGCGTCCGCCAGGCGATGGCCGGGTGCCGGACCTGCCCGGCGCTGCGCGACTGCTCGGACTGGCTCGCGTCGCTGCCGAGGTCGCAGCGGCCGCCCGGCGTCGTGGCGGGCCGACTGAACCGCCGCCCCGAGCGGACGCCGCGCCCGGACCGCCCGAAACGACGCCCCAGGCGAGAGCTGGGCGACCAGGGGCCGAAAACCGCCGGGAGCACCGCATGAGGCCCAACGACGCCCTGTGGGGCGAGTTCGCGCGGCGGCTGGACTGGCCGACGACCTACTCGCACAGGCGGCGGTGGTTCACCGTCTACGGCGGCCGCCCGCTGCTGATGCGCGTCACGCTCGGGCTCACGGGCTCCTCCCTCGAGGCCCACGCGCCCGGCCTCGAGCGCGACGCCGCAGAGCGGGCCTGGGACGGGGACTTGTTGTTGGTCGGCGCCAACCCGCTGCCCGCCGTCAAGCGCTTGTGCACAGACGACCCCGCGGCCGGGCTGATCGGCGAGCACAACGGGTCCGGCTGGACGTGGTCCGCGGCGGCCTGGATGCGCTGCTGGACCTGCGGGCGGCTCGCCCTGCACTCGGACCTGGGCAGCCCGATCGCCCGGCCGTGCGGCCACGCGGAGGGCGAGTGGCACACAAGGGGCCGCGAGGTGGCGCGCATCGGCCGCGCCTGGGCCCAGGCCAGCTACGCCGTCGCCCGGCGGCGGACAGAGAGAAGGGAGACACCATGACAACCGAGGCACCGCCCACGGAGGCGATGGGCGCCGCGATGCTGGACATGCTCGCGGTGGCGCGCCACGCCTGCGGCGACGCCCCGCGCGCGAAGCGGGTCGCGGGGGCGGCGCTGGCCGCCGAGGGCCACGACCCGGCGCTGCTGCTGGCGGCGGCGGGCGGCTTGTCCTGGATGGCGGCCGCGCGTATCGGCAGCGACGACTGGGACGGCGACGCCGCGACGGCGGACTTCGTGCTCGGCGAGGCCCGGCGCGGGCTCATCTACGGCCTGCAGAGCGGCACGAGCACCCGCGCCGAGGCCGAGGTCGGCATGGCGGTCCTGCAGCTGGCCCAGCCGGGGAGCTCCTGGGCGCACCTGTACGACCTCGCCAGGCGACGGCTCGGGACCCACGGGCTGCTCGACGGGCTCGATGTCGTCACGGTCGCGGCCGAGCTGGTCGCGTTCCTGACCGCGCCGTTCGCCGACCAGGACGTCGGCGAGCGCCTCGACGGGATCACGACCCACATCATGGGCCAGCTCGCCGAGCTGGGCGACGAATCGCACACCGAGGAGGAAACACCATGAGCGACACCGACATCGGGCCGCAGAAGCCCCAGCCTGACCCCCGCGGCTGGCTGGCGTTCGACTGGCTGCCGGACGACCTACAGCGGTCTGAGGACAGCACGCAGGACTGCGACATCACGCGAGCCCGCGGCGACCACTGGGGCCAGTGGAGCAGACCGGCGACGCCGACCGAGCGAATCCTGCTGGAGCACCTCGGTTACGCGCTGCCCGCAGACCTCAGGACGCGAGTCCAGTTCCACACTGAGGGCGTCCGGCACCGGAGCTGGCCGCAGCTTAAAGATCAAGCGACACAGGGAGAGTGAGCACAATGACCGTCACCGACGACCACACCGCCGACAATGCCGGCACCGCAGACGACGACACCGCCGAGTGGGTCGAGGATACCGACACGGACGCCGAGCCCGGCGACGACGAGCACGACGCCGACGACGAGGGCGAGCAGCCCAAAAAGCCGGGTGTCCGACAGCGGCTCAAGGACGCCGAGGCCGAGCGCGACGAGCTGCGCTCGCAGCTGTCATGGTCGCGCCAGGTGGCCTTCATGGAGGCGTGCCGGGCCGCGGGCCTCGACGCCGACGTCGCGACTGCCAAGGGCGTGAGGGTCGAGGACCACCTCGACGAGCACGGCGCCGTCGACGCCGAAGGCCTGGCCACTGCGCTGGAAGGCGCGCGGTCCGAGGCCGGGGTTCCGCGCAGGCCCAGGCCGGTCCGCACCGCGGGCAGGGCAGGCGGGGTGCCGCCGGAGAAGCCCGCGACGTTCGGCGAGGTGCTGCGCGAGCACTCCAAGTACCTGCGCAGGTAGCGATAGAATCGGCGGGAAGGGCGACCGCAGCCGACGCGCCGCCCGCCCGCTGACCCCAGCGGAAAGTGGGGCACCCCTGAGGGGTCCGCCGACGCGGCGGCGAATCAGGTTCACCCGCAGGCGATCACGCCCGCGGTCGTTCCTATTCGCTACTCAGGGAAGGAGTTCCGTCGTGACTAACACGACAGTCAACTCGACCTCGATCCTCACGCCCGAGCAGGTGGGCGAACTCGTCATCAAGCCGCTGCTCGCGCAGAGCGTCGCCGCACAGGTCTCGACGGTCGTACGCACCGACAGCAACCAGTACCGCGTGCCGATCGTGGCCGCTGACCCCGACACCTCTTGGACGCCGGAGGGCACCGAGATCACCGCCGACGACCTCGACCTGGCCGAGCTGGTCATCACGCCGAAGAAGGTCGCGGGCCTGACCGTGGTCTCCAACGAGCTGCTGGCCGACTCGTCCGAGGACGCGGCGAAGCTCGTCGGCAGCCGACTGGTGAACAGCCTGCGCCGCAAGGTCGACGCCGCGTACTTCAGCGCGTCCACGCCCAACGGCCCGAGCGGCGTCCCGTCGCTGGTCGGCAACGGCGTGACCAACGGCTTCACCGGCACGGCTAACGCCTTCGGCTCGAACCTCGACGTGTTCGGCGACCTCGCCAGCCAGGTCGAGATCGCGGGCGGCAAGCTCACCGCGTGGGCGGTCAACCCGTTCTACGGCGCGCTGCTCGGCAAGATCAAGGAGGCCACCGGATCGAACAAGCCGCTGCTCGGGCCGGACCCGAGCCAGCAGTACCGCCGCGTCGTCGGCGGCGTGCCGGTGCTCCACACCCCGGACATCGCCAGCGCCGTCATGTGGGGCATCACGAAGGAGTACTCACTGTTCGTCCTGAGGCAGGACGCCGACGTGCAGGTGGACTCCTCGGCGTTCTTCACGAGCGACCGCACGGCGATCCGCTGCACGCTCCGCGTGGGCTTCGGCTTCCCGCACCCCGCGGCGATCGCGCAGCTGAGGCTCGCCACCTCGTAACCGAGCGACGGCCGGGCCGGGAGCCGGACGGGTTGAGCAGCCAGCCCGTGCCGGTCCGGCCGTGCCCCGGTCGGGGGCACCGGTATACCCCCCCGGCACGGCATACCGACCCACGGATGGCATTGAGGCTCTGATGTCGCCGGAGTCTGGGACTTTTCCGTCGGGCGCTCGGGCCGAGGACGACACAACCTCTGGAATCCGCGGCAGTGTCGTCGGGTCACACTACGATCACGGCAACAGACTGCGGTCTCAAGGAGAGGTATCGCTTTGGTTCTCGTCGGTGGTTCCGCATGACTAACGATTTGACGTCGGATCTGCCAGACGACGACTCCGACGAGATCGTGCCTTCACGTATCAAGTCGACGAATCCGCATCATCAGCCGCGCGACCTTACGGCCCGCCAACGCGCACAGTTCCGCAATATCGCGGTCAAGTCGCGCCAAGCAAAGCTCGATGCAATGCGGGGTGTGACTACCCCCCTGCACGACGTGAACGTGCCGAAGCTCGACCCGTGGGACTTGATGCCACAGTTGGAGCCCAATGGCCTGCCGACACTGTCCTTGTTCAGTGGCGGCGGTGGCCTCGATCTTGGCTTCGACCGGGCAGGGTTCAACCACACGGCCTCTTTCGAGATTCTTGAACACGCGGCGCAAACGCTGCGGACCGCGCGTCCCGATTGGACTGTGAACGGTGGCATCGACGGTGACGTCACCAAGGCGGATTGGTCGCCTTTGCGAAGCGAAGTAGCCGTTGTCCATGGCGGGCCTCCGTGTCAGCCGTTCTCTATCGCTGGCCGTCAAGCTGGCGCCGCCGACGTTCGCGATATGTGGCCGGAGTTCGTCCGCTGCGTCAACACGACTAAGCCGCAGGCGTTCGTCGCCGAGAATGTCCCAGCTCTCGCATCCAAGAAGTTTGAGGGCTACGTACGAACTCAGATACTTGAGCCGCTTGGCAGTCGGTATCACGTCCGGATGTTGTGTCTTCGCGCAGAGGACTACGGGGTGCCACAGATTAGGCGTCGCGTCGTCTTCGTTGGATTCGCGCGTAAGAAGGACGCGCAGCGCTATGTGCCGCCCGCACCAACCCATACGAGGCAAACCGATGAGGGCGGCTTGTGGTCGATCGAAGACCAGGGGTTGGAACGGTGCCTTGGAGCGCGCGAGGCTCTTGGGCTTTCCGATATCGGCTTTGATGCGCTCTCGCCGACCATTCGCAGCACACTGACCGGCCCGCGACACACGACCAGCATCCTCAATAGTGTTGCGGCACAGCGAGTCTTCGAACAGCTCGAGATTTGGCCGAACGGAGTAGCGCGTACTCGCGAAGAGGCGAGAGCCTTCGTGCCTGCGAACGGCCATTTCAGACTGGCTGTGCCCGATGTCGCTGTGCTGCAGGGATTCCCGCAGGATTGGCCACTGGTCGGCGCAACGTATATGCAGCTAGGGCAACTTGGCAATGCGGTGCCGCCGCCGATGGCCTACGCGCTTGCGTCGTCGGTATCCGCCGCTTTGGCCGCCTGATCGAGAATCACGGGGTCGACCACGTCCTCGGCGGGGACGGCGCCTTCCTTTAGCTGTTCCGCGCGATTCGCGAGGTATTCGCGCACGAGCTCCCGAAGTCGAGCGGCGTGGTCCTTCGTAATGGGCTGCAGCCCTTGGTCAATGAGGTAACTCTCTGCGATATGTGGATTGTTGAGCGTCGCCCCTCGGCGGATGACGTATCCACATCGCTCACGGAGGACCTCCAGCATCGCGCTGCGTGAGTAGCGCTGGTTGGGAAGGTCGGCGCGCTCGCGGTACTGCGCAGCCTTCCACTGTTTCTTCATGATGCGCTTCGCGTCCGATATGGAAAAGTCAGCCTCCGGGCCCATTACCTCCGTGAGGTCTTCGTCGGTGATTCGCTGGGGCACGCGTTGCGCCAGCACCTCGTCAGGTCGCACGTACTGCTGCTTGTCCGCGATCCACGCGGCCATGTCCGCTGGCGACGCGTAGTAGCAGTGACGCAGTGTTGTAGCATCGGCCTCGTAAAACGCGAACAGCCAATGCAGGTGGGCCCACTTCGCGATGTGCTCCGGCCCGAAGTCTCGGACGGTTGACACCGAGTCACTGGTCGCTGACTTCAGCTCGAACGGTATCGGCTCGGGATGCCCCTCCAGGTCGAGGTATGCGTCAATGTCGGAACGCCCCCGGTCCGGCGGCACCGACAGGTTGAACATCCAGACCATCTGGTTTTCGCGGGCATCGTCTTGGGCCGGCACGCCCTCGATTCTCGCAGCGGGCTCCGGGATCGCGACCGGCGACACGGCGTGAACGTACGGTTGGGTGGTGGCGAAGGGTCTGCAGCCGGGGATCGTCAGCAGTGAGTCGTGGGCAAGCTCGCACATCGCGCGCGCCACGATGCGCGCGAATCGCAGCCGAGACACGACGCCAGAGAAGCTGCTGAGGTCGGCACTCCACGCGCTGGGGCTCCGCTTTCGTGTTTCGGCCCGGCCGATTCCGTCTCTCAACCGCACCGCCGACATCGTCTTCAGGCCAGCGCGCATTGCCGTGTTCGTCGATGGCTGCTTTTGGCATGGCTGCACGACTCACTACACGGCGCCACGGGCCAACGCGGACTTTTGGCGGGCGAAGATTCAACGCAATCAGGAGCGCGATCGCCAGACCGACGAACAGCTGGCTGCCGAGGGGTGGACCGTCATGCGCTTCTGGGAGCACGAGGACCTGACGCAGGCCGCCGTCCGCATCGAGGAGGCGGTCCGCAAGGCGCGTCCGTCGAGGTCAGCCAAGGTGCGCCACCGCTGACGGACGTCTGTGGTGGACTTCGGACATGGCGCGATTGGAGCTGACCGACGACAACGGCGACCGCATCATCACGATAGACGCGACGCAACTCTTCGAGCTGATCGATCCGCTCCTGCTGGAGGTAGTGCTAGTGGACGTCATCGAGTCTCACATGATGAAGCAGAAATAGGTACCGCCCAGAGACGACGAGGGCCCCCGACGCGGGCAATCCGGTGGGGGACCGCGCGTTTGGCGTCCTGGTCTCGCTAGGGCCTCGGCGGTGGCCGCCAGCCCCACACGGTCGGGTCGTCCGTCAGCATCTCGACGAGGTTCGTCGTCGCGGTCGTGTCGAGGAAGACCTCGTACCAGGCCCCCTCCTGGTCGGTGATGTGCACGATGATCCCGTCGCCGCGCGAGTGGACCGTGATGCCGGCGCCCGGGTGGCCGCCCGGCGTGAGCGTCCGCGTCCGGCTGAATAGCAGTAGGTGTCCGCCCATTTGCCCTCCTCAGACCGCAGTTAGCTGGGAACCGGGGGCGGCCGACGACGAATAGTCCGGATGTTGCACAGCGTTCTCGCGACCAGCTCAAAAATAGACTCTGAGCTGCGCAAACGCTTGGTGCCCCCGGCAGGATTCGAACCTGCGGCCTTCTGCTCCGGAGGCAGACGCTCTATCCCCTGAGCTACGGGGGCGCACCAACAGCATGCGCCATAGGGCATGAACAAGCCCCGCCAGAGTAGCGCATCCCGGTGACCGCCCGAGCACCGGTAATGGATTCGGGGCCGAGGCAGGTCAGCCAATAGGATGGACGCTCGTGACCCCCGCCGACCTCGCTGAGCTGCTCAAAATCACCGCCATGGCGGTGCTGGCCGAGCATGGCCTCGACGTGTCCGCGCTGCCGTCCACGGTCACCGTCGAGCGTCCACGCAACCCCGAGCACGGCGATTACGCTTCCAACCTGGCCCTGCAGCTGGGCAAGAAGGTCGGCGCAAACCCCCGTGAGCTGGCCGGATGGCTGGCCGAGGCGCTCGCCAACGCCGACGGCATCGCCGCGGCAGAAACCGCCGGACCCGGCTTCATCAACCTGCGGCTGGAGACTTCGGCCCAGGCCAAGGTCGTCAACAGCGTCATCGACGCCGGCGCGGCATACGGGCACTCCAACGACCTCGACGCCCAGAAGATCAACTTGGAGTTCGTCTCGGCCAACCCCACCGGGCCCATCCACATCGGTGGTACTCGCTGGGCCGCCGTCGGCGACGCACTGGGCCGGCTCCTCACCACACAGGGCGCCGAGGTGGTCCGCGAGTACTACTTCAACGACCACGGCGCGCAGATCGACCGCTTCGCCAACTCCCTGGTCGCCGCGGCCAAGGGCGAGCCGGCCCCCGAGGACGGTTACGCGGGCACCTACATCAGCGACATCGCCGCGCAGGTGCTGCAGAAGGAGCCCGACGCGCTGAGCCTGCCGGACGCCGAGATGCACGAGACGTTCCGTGAGATCGGCGTGGACCTGATGTTCGCCCACATCAAGGAATCGCTGCACGAATTCGGCACCGATTTCGACGTCTACACCCACGAAGACTCCATGCACACCAGCGGCCGGGTTGACGAAGCGATCGCCAAACTCCGCGACACCGGCAACATCTACGAGAAGGACGGCGCAACCTGGTTGCGCAGCAGCGCCTTTGGTGACGATAAAGACCGCGTCGTGGTCAAAAGCGACGGCAAGCCCGCTTACATCGCCGGAGACCTCGCCTACTACCTGGACAAGCGGCAGCGCGGATTCGACCTGTGCATCTACATGCTCGGGGCCGACCATCACGGCTACATCGCCCGGCTCAAGGCCGCAGCGGCCGCCTTCGGCGAAGACCCCGCCACCGTCGAGGTGCTGATCGGGCAGATGGTCAACCTGGTCCGCGACGGCCAGCCGGTCAAGATGAGCAAGCGGGCTGGCACCGTGATCACGCTCGACGACCTGGTCGAGGCCATCGGCGTGGACGCCGCCCGCTACAGCCTGATTCGCTCCTCGGTGGACACCCCGATCGACATCGACCTGGCGCTGTGGTCCTCGGCGTCCAACGAAAACCCGGTCTACTACGTGCAATACGCGCACGCCCGGTTGTCGGCCCTGGCCCGCAACGCCGCCGAGCTGGGCCTGATCCCCGACACCGGGCACCTCGAGTTGCTCAGCCACGACAAAGAGGGCACTCTGCTGCGCACCATCGGCGAGTTCCCGCGGGTGCTGAAAACCGCTGCGTCGCTGCGCGAACCGCACCGGGTCTGCCGGTACCTGGAAGACCTCGCCGGCGACTACCACAGGTTCTACGACGCGTGCCGGATCCTGCCCCAGGGCGACGAACAGCCCACCGATCTGAACACCGCCCGGCTGGCGTTGTGCCAGGCCGCGCGCCAGGTCATCGCCAACGGACTGGCCATCCTCGGAGTCAGCGCCCCGGAGAGAATGTGAACGTGCACCCCGCCGGCCCCCGGTACGCCGAGGACGCCCGGCAAGTCAGCAGCCCGCCGCGCCCGCAGTCGGCTGACGAACTGCTGCGTCTGGCCCCGAATGTGTGGCCCCGCAACACCACTCGTGACGAGGGCGGGGTGGCCACCATCGCCGGAGTCGCCGTCACCGAACTGGCCCGGCAGTACGGCACCCCGTTGTTCGTCGTCGACGAGGACGACTTCCGCTCCCGCTGCCAGGAGACGGCCACCGCCTTCGGTGGGGGAGCCAACGTGCACTACGCCGCCAAGGCTTTCCTGTGCAGCGAGATCGCCCGCTGGATCGCCGAAGAGGGTCTGTCCCTGGACGTCTGCACCGGCGGCGAACTCGCCGTCGCGCTGCACGCGAACTTCCCGCCGGAGCGAATTGCGCTGCACGGCAACAACAAATCGGTCGCCGAACTGACCGCTGCGGTGAAATCCGGTGTAGGCCATATCGTTCTGGACTCGATGATCGAGATCGAGCGCCTCGACTCCATCGCCGGCGAAGCCGGGATCGTGCAGGACGTATATGTGCGCCTCACCGTCGGCGTCGAAGCGCACACCCACGAGTTCATCTCCACCGCGCACGAGGATCAGAAGTTCGGGCTGTCGGTGGCCAGCGGCGCGGCAATGGCCGCGGTGCGCCGCGTGTTCGAAACCGACCACCTGCGTCTGGTCGGCCTGCACAGCCACATCGGTTCGCAGATCTTCGACGTCGCGGGCTTCGAGATCGCCGCGCACCGGGTGATCGGCCTGCTGCGCGATATCGTCGCCGAATTCGGCGTCGAGAAGACCGCGCAAGTGTCGACCATCGATCTCGGTGGCGGACTGGGCATTTCGTATCAGCCCTCGGACGACCCCCCGCCGATCCACGAGCTGGCCGCCAAGTTGAGCGCCATCGTCAGCGCCGAATCGGCAGCGGTCGGGCTGCCCGCACCGCGGCTGGTGGTCGAACCCGGCCGCGCCATCGCCGGCCCGGGCACCGTCACGCTCTACGAAGTCGGCACCGTCAAAGATGTGGACGTGAGCGCCACCGCGGTGCGCCGCTACGTCAGCGTCGACGGCGGCATCAGCGACAACATCCGTACCGCGCTCTACGACGCACAGTACGACGTGCGTCTGGTCTCGCGGTTGTCCGACGCCCCCGCCGCGCAGGCCCGCCTGGTCGGAAAGCATTGCGAGAGCGGCGACATCATCGTCCGTGACACCTGGGTGCCCGACGACATCCACCCCGGCGACCTGGTGGCGGTCGCCGCCACCGGGGCCTACTGCTATTCACTGTCGAGCCGTTACAACATGGTTGGCCGTCCCGCCGTGGTGGCCGTGCGCGGGGGACAGTCCCGGTTGATCCTGCGCCGCGAGACGTTCGACGATCTGCTGAGTTTGGAAGTGAGGTGAGCTGTGCCCGATAACGAAAAAGCTGTGGGCGTAGCGGTACTCGGGTTGGGTGTCGTGGGCAGCGAGGTCGTGCGCATCATCGAGCGCAGTGCCGAAGATCTGGCCGGCCGCATCGGCGCACCGCTGGAACTGCGCGGTGTCGGGGTGCGTCGCGTTGCCGCCGACCGCGGGGTGCCGATCGAGTTGCTCACCGACGACATCGATGAACTCGTCACCCGCGACGACGTCGACATCGTCGTGGAGGTGATGGGCCCGGTCGAGCCGGCGCGCAAGGCGATCCTGGCCGCGCTTGAGCACGGCAAGTCCGTCGTCACGGCCAATAAGGCGTTGTTGTCCACGTCCAGTGGGGAGTTGGCGGCGGCTGCCGAAAGCGAAGCCGTGGACCTCTACTTCGAGGCGGCGGTCGCGGGCGCGATCCCGGTGATCCGCCCGCTGACCCAGTCGCTGGCCGGCGACACGGTGTTACGGGTGGCCGGAATCGTCAACGGCACCACCAACTACATCCTCTCGGAGATGGGCAGCACCGGCGCCGACTACGAGAAGGCGCTGGCCGATGCCAGCGCGCTGGGCTACGCCGAGGCCGACCCCACCGCCGACGTGGAAGGCTATGACGCCGCCGCCAAAGCCGCGATTCTGGCGTCCATCGCTTTCCACACCCGGGTGACCGCCGACGACGTGTACCGCGAAGGCATCACCAAGATCACCCCGGCGGACTTCGAGTCGGCGAAATCGCTGGGCTGCACCATCAAACTGCTGTCCATCTGCGAGCGCATCACCACCGACGAAGGGCAGCAACGGGTTTCGGCCCGGGTGTACCCAGCACTGGTGCCCTTGTCGCATCCGCTCGCCACGGTCAACGGCGCATTCAACGCCGTGGTGGTAGAGGCCGAGGCGGCCGGACGGCTGATGTTCTACGGTCAGGGCGCCGGCGGTGCCCCCACCGCCTCGGCGGTCACCGGCGACCTGGTGATGGCCGCCCGCAACCGGGTGCTGGGCAGCCGTGGCCCGCGCGAGTCGAAGTACGCCCAACTGCCGGTCGCGCCAATGGGTTTCATCGAGACCCGTTACTACGTGAGCATGAATGTCGCGGACAAGCCCGGCGTACTGTCGGCGGTGGCAGCCGAATTCGCCAAACGTGAAGTGAGCATCGCCGAGGTCCGTCAGGAGGGTGTGACAGACCAGGGTGGCCAGCGGGTAGGGGCCCGCATCGTGGTGGTCACCCACCGCGCCACAGACGCCGCGCTGTCGGAGACCGTCGAAGCGCTCGCCGACCTGGACGTCGTGCAGAGCGTGGCGAGCGTGCTGAGACTGGAAGGAACCGATCTATGAGCCGCACGGTGGTCCACCAACCCTGGCCGGGGTTGATCGCGGCATACCGGGATCGGTTGCCGGTGGGTGACGACTGGACGCCGGTCACCCTGCTCGAGGGGGGAACCCCGCTGATCTCCGCGGCCCGGCTGTCCGAGAAGACCGGTTGCACAATCCATTTGAAGGTCGAGGGTCTCAACCCCACCGGTTCTTTCAAGGACCGCGGCATGACCATGGCCGTCACCGATGCGCTGGCCCGCGGCCAGCAGGCGGTGTTGTGCGCATCGACGGGCAACACCTCGGCTTCCGCGGCCGCTTACGCCGCTCGCGCCGGCATCACCTGTGCGGTGTTGATTCCACAGGGCAAGATAGCGATGGGCAAGTTGGCGCAGGCTGTCATGCACGGCGCGAAGATCATTCAGATCGACGGCAACTTCGACGACTGCCTGGAACTGGCCCGCAAGATGACCGCCGACTTCCCGAAGATCTCACTGGTCAACTCGGTCAACCCGGTGCGTATCGAGGGGCAGAAGACGGCGGCGTTCGAGATCGTCGACGCGCTGGGCGCCGCACCGGACATCCATGCGCTGCCGGTGGGCAACGCCGGCAACATCACCGCGTACTGGAAGGGCTACACCGAATATCACCGCGACGGCGTGATCGACAAGCTGCCCCGGATGCTCGGCACCCAGGCGGCCGGCGCCGCGCCGTTGGTGCACGGCGAACCCGTCCCCAACCCGGAGACCATCGCCACCGCGATCCGCATCGGCGCCCCCGCGTCGTGGACTGCGGCCGTCGAAGCCCAACAGCAGTCCAACGGAAAGTTCTTGGCGGCCACCGACGAGGAGATCCTGGCTGCCTATCATCTGGTGGCCAGCCTTGAAGGCGTCTTTGTCGAACCTGCGTCGGCGGCCAGCATCGCGGGTCTGCTCAAGTCCGTCGAGGACGGCTGGGTGCCGCGCGGCTCGACGGTGGTGTGCACCGTGACCGGCAACGGCCTGAAGGATCCCGACACCGCACTGCGGGATATGCCGGAAGTGGCTGCGCTGCCGGTCGATCCGGTTCTGGTCGTCGAGCAACTCGGGCTCGAGTAGCGGTGACTCAGACGCTGCCTGCCGGGCTCATCGCCTCTGCCGTGGTATCGGCGTCCAGCGCCAACCTGGGTCCCGGCTTCGACAGCCTCGGCATGGCGCTGAATTTGTGCGACGAGATCGTGGTCGAGACAACGGGTTCCGGTCTGGTGGTGATGGTCGAGGGCGAAGGGGCCGGCCAGGTGCCGCTGGGCCCCGATCACTTGGTGGTGCGTGCCATCCAGCGCGGTCTGCAGGCCGCGGGCTTCCAGGCTGCGGGTCTGGTGGTGCGCTGCCGCAACGACATCCCGCACTCCCGAGGCCTGGGCTCCTCGGCGGCGGCCGTGGTGAGTGGGCTCGCCGCCGTCAACGGCCTTGTCGCGCAGACCGATTCGGAACCATTCAGTGCAGCCGAGCTGATCCAGCTGGCGTCGGAGTTCGAGGGCCACCCGGACAACGCGGCGGCCGCGGTGCTCGGCGGTGCGGTGGTTGCGTGGACAGAACATCACGTCGACCACCGCGGCACTCAAGCCGACTACCGTGCAGTTCCCCTGGCCCTGCACCCCGACATCCACTTGTTCGTTGCAATCCCCGAGGAGCGGTCGTCGACCGCCGAGACGCGAGTTCTGTTGCCCGCCCAGGTCAGCCACGAGGACGCGCGATTCAACCTCAGCCGCGCCGCGTTATTGGTCGTCGCGCTCACCCAGCGGCCCGACCTGTTGCCGGCCGCCACCGAAGATGTTTTGCACCAGCCGCAACGGGCGCCGGCGATGCCGGCCTCGGCGGAATATTTGCGGCTGCTGCGGCGTCATAACGTTGCGGCAACGCTTTCCGGGGCGGGACCCTCGCTGATAGCGATGAGCACCGAGCCGGAGTTGCCAGGTGAAGCGGTCGAGTACGGAACCGCGAATGGATTCGCGATCCGGCCGATGGCGGCCGGCGGCGGAGTTCGCTGGAGGCCGGGAGTCGCCGTCGCGGGCTGATCCACAGCGTGGCGGCGGGGTTTCTTGCTTCCCGCCAGGAAGCGGGTTATTCTCGGAGCCGTCCAGCAACCGCAGCATCTGCATCTGCATCCATACTGCTTGAAGCTAGGACAAACCAAATTCTTCTCGTGGACGAGGTTCGCTGTTTCGTCGCCCAACCGGCGATCACCGTTTCAGAGTCGATGATTGGGCGCCCTCGGGACTTTGCCTGAATATTCGTCCGATGCAGGAATCCCCCGTTTGACGTGATCAGCGGGGCAAGAAAGGAAATCCGTGACTGATACGGACCTCATCACGGCTGGCGAAAGCACCGACAGCGAGAAGCTGTCGAACGCCGTGAGGACAGACTCTGCCGTCGTCTCCGACGTCAAGAGCAATACCGGCTCGCTGGCCACCATGGTGCTGCCCGAACTTCGTGCCCTGGCTAACCAGGCCGGTGTCAAAGGGACATCGGGCATGCGCAAAAACGAATTGATCGCCGCGATCCAGGAAAGCCGCGGACAGGCCAACGGAGGGTCGGCGTCGGCGAAGACGGCGCAGGACGCCTCCAAGGCCGACACGCCGCCGCAGAAGGACTCCGCGCAGGAGGCGCGCGCCCAGAAGCGATCGGACGCCACTGCGGACGCCTCGGCTCAGGAAGGCGCCGCGGCTCAGGAAGGCGCCCCGGCCGACGCGCAGCAGCAGAACGACACGCAACAGAAAAACGACACGCAGAAGAACGACACGCCGCGTCGCGAACGTCGCGGTGCCTCCCGGGATGCCGGCGCCGCCGGCGCCGAGAAGAACGGCGGCGACGACAGCGGCGACGGGCAGCGCGACCAGAAGCAGGCTAAGAACGAGCGCTCCGGCGACTCGGGCGGCGACCAGGGCGGTGACCAGCAAGGCGGTCAACAGCGCGGCGGCTCGAATCAGCAGGACGACGACGGCGACGGCCGCCAGGGCCGGCGTGGCCGGCGCTTCCGTGACCGCCGGCGTCGCGGCGAACGCACCGGTGAGGGTGGCGGCGAGGCCGAATTGCGCGAGGACGACGTCGTGCAGCCGGTCGCCGGGATTCTCGATGTCCTGGACAACTATGCCTTCGTACGCACCTCCGGCTACCTGGCCGGACCCCACGACGTCTACGTCTCCATGAACATGGTCCGCAAGAACGGTCTGCGCCGCGGCGACGCCGTGACCGGTGCCGTGCGGGTGCCCCGCGAGGGCGAAGGGGGCGACAAGAACCCCCGGCAGAAGTTCAACCCGCTGGTGCGCCTGGACACCATCAACGGTGGCTCCATCGAGGACGCCAAGAAGCGGCCCGAATTCAGCAAGTTGACCCCGCTGTACCCCAACCAGCGGCTGCGCTTGGAGACCACTCCCGACCGGCTGACCACCCGCGTGATCGACCTGATCATGCCGATCGGTAAGGGCCAGCGTGCGCTGATCGTGTCGCCGCCCAAGGCCGGTAAGACCACGATCATGCAAGACATCGCCAACGCGATCACCCGCAACAACCCCGAATGTCACCTGATGGTGGTGCTCGTCGACGAGCGACCCGAAGAGGTCACCGACATGCAGCGCTCGGTCAAGGGCGAAGTTATCGCCTCGACCTTCGACCGGCCGCCGTCGGACCACACCCAGGCCGCCGAACTGGCCATCGAACGCGCCAAGCGTCTGGTCGAGCAGGGCAAGGACGTCGTAGTGCTGCTCGACTCCATCACCCGACTCGGTCGTGCTTACAACAACGCCTCGCCGGCGTCGGGCCGCATCCTGTCCGGTGGTGTCGACTCCACCGCGCTGTACCCGCCCAAGCGGTTCCTCGGCGCGGCACGCAACATCGAGGAGGGCGGGTCGCTGACCATCATCGCCACCGCGATGGTCGAGACCGGGTCGACCGGTGACACGGTCATCTTCGAGGAGTTCAAGGGCACCGGTAACGCCGAGCTCAAGCTGGACCGCAAGATCGCCGAGCGGCGGGTGTTCCCGGCGGTCGACGTCAACCCGTCCGGCACCCGCAAGGACGAGTTGCTGCTGTCGCCCGACGAGTTCGGCATCGTGCACAAACTGCGTCGCGTGCTGTCGGGTCTGGACTCCCACCAGGCCATCGACCTGTTGATGTCGCAGCTGCGCAAGACCAAGACCAACTACGAGTTCCTGGTCCAGGTGTCCAAGACGACACCGGGCAACATGGACGGGGACTGACCCGGGAATGCCCGACGCCATCCCCGCGTTTTGGGATGGCAGTGATTGAGCTGGCATAATCGGCCCGCGACTTCAGCATCGAAGAGGACAACATGAAGACTGACATTCACCCCGCCTACGAGGAGACCACCGTGGTCTGCGGTTGCGGGAACACCTTCACCACCCGCAGCACCAAGCCGGGTGGCCGCATCGTGGCCGAGGTCTGCTCGCAGTGCCACCCCTTCTACACCGGTAAGCAGAAGATTCTGGACAGCGGTGGCCGGGTGGCCCGGTTCGAGAAGCGTTACGGCAAGCGCAAGGTTGCCGACAAGGCCGAGGCCGACAAGTAGCCGGCTCACCGACGCCCGAACTGCGCAGCAACGCGCAGGCCGGGCGTCGGTTCGCGTTCGGGGGTAGGGCTCGCGGCAAGGCGGTAGGGAGGTGCAGACATGACGCAACCGGTGCAGACGATCGACGTCCTGCTCGCCGAGCACGCCGAGCTGGAGCGCAAGCTGGCCGACCCCGACCTGCACAGCAATCCCGACGAGGCGCGCAAGGTGGGCCGCCGCTTCGCCCGGTTGGCCCCTATCGTGGCCACCCACCGCAAGCTGGTGACCGCCCGGGAGGACCTGGAGACGGCCCGCGAACTGTCCGCCGACGACGCGTCGTTCGCCGAGGAGGTCACCGAGCTGGAGGCGCGGGTCGCCGAACTGGACACCCAGCTCACCGACATGCTGGCGCCGCGCGACCCCCACGATGCCGACGACATCCTGCTCGAGGTGAAATCCGGTGAGGGCGGCGAGGAATCGGCGTTGTTCGCTGCCGACCTGGCCAGGATGTACATCCGCTACGCCGAGCGGCACGGCTGGACGGTGACGGTGCTGGGGGAGACGACATCGGATCTCGGCGGCTACAAGGACGCCACCCTGGCCATCGCCTCCAAGGGCGACAGCGCCGACGGCGTGTGGTCGCGGATGAAGTTCGAGGGTGGCGTGCATCGGGTGCAGCGCGTCCCGGTGACGGAATCCCAAGGGCGGGTACATACTTCGGCGGCCGGGGTGCTGGTCTATCCCGAGCCCGAGGAGGTCGGCGAGGTCCAGATCGACGAATCCGACCTGCGCATCGACGTCTACCGGTCTTCGGGTAAAGGCGGCCAGGGAGTCAACACCACCGACTCGGCGGTACGGATCACCCACCTGCCCACCGGGATCGTGGTGACCTGCCAGAACGAACGGTCACAGCTGCAGAACAAGACCCGCGCCCTGCAGGTGCTCGCGGCGCGCCTGCAGGTGCTGGCCGAAGAGCAGGCACTGGCCGACGCCTCGGCCGATCGGGCCAGCCAGATCCGCACCGTGGACCGCAGCGAACGAATCCGCACCTACAACTTCCCCGAGAACCGGATCACCGATCACCGCATCGGTTACAAGTCGCACAACCTCGACCAGGTTCTCGACGGTGACCTCGACGCGCTCTTCGACGCGTTGAGCGAAGCCGACAAACAAGCCCGGCTGCAACAGGCGACATGACCCGTCCGGCGACGCACGGCCTGCGGCAGGCGATCGCCTCCGCGGCGGCGCTGCTGGCCGAAGCGGGTATCGATTCCGCCCGCCACGACGCTGAACTGCTCGCCGCGCATGTGGCCGGTGTCGACCGCGGTCGCCTCGCGCTGCTCGACGCGCCCGCCGAAGAGTTCTACGGGCGCTACCACGACGCCGTCTGTGCCCGCGCTCGACGGGTCCCGCTGCAGCACCTGGTCGGGACCGTCGCGTTCGGTCCGGTGCTGCTGCAGGTCGGCCCGGGTGTCTTCATACCGCGCCCGGAGACCGAGGCCATGCTGGAATGGGCTAGGGCACAACCACTTCCGGTGCGTCCGGTGATCGTCGACGCATGCACCGGATCGGGCGCACTGGCCGTGGCGCTGGCCGGGCACCGCCCGCAGGCCCGGGTCGTCGGCATCGACGACTCCGCGGCGGCACTGGACTACGCGCGACGAAACGCCGCGGGCACCGCGGTGGAACTGGTGCGCGCCGACGTGGGTACGCCTGGGTTGCTGCCCGAACTCGACGGTCAGGTGGATCTGCTGGTTTCCAATCCGCCGTATGTTCCCGACGGCGCGGTGTTGGAACCCGAAGTGGCACAGCATGATCCGCATCATGCGGTGTTCGGCGGCCCGGACGGGATGGCGGTGATCGCGGCCGTCGTCGAAGTGGCCGGACGTTGGTTGCGGCCCGGCGGATTCTTCGCCGTCGAGCACGACGACACGACATCGGGGCCTACCGTCGAATTCTTGGACAAGACAGGATTATTCGATGACATCGTGGCCCGAACGGATCTCGCCGGCCGGCCGAGGTTCGTGACGGCCCGCAGAAAGAGTGCCGATGACTGACACCTTCGACTGCGCCGACCCCGATCAGCGGTCGCGCGGAATCGCCGCCGCGGCGGGTGCGCTCAAGGCCGGACGACTGGTCGTCATGCCGACCGACACCGTCTACGGTGTGGGCGCCGACGCGTTCGACAGCTCCGCGGTGGACGCGCTGCTGGCGGCCAAAGGGCGCGGGCGCGACATGCCGGTAGGCGTCCTGGTCGGTTCCTGGCACACCATCGAAGGGCTGGTGTACGGGATGCCGGACGGCGCCCGCGACCTGGTCCGGGCGTTCTGGCCGGGTGCGCTGAGCTTGGTGGTGGTGCAGGCGCCGTCGCTGCAGTGGGATCTGGGCGACGCGCACGGCACGGTGATGCTGCGGATGCCGCTGCACCCGGTCGCCCTCGAGTTGCTGCGCGAGGTGGGGCCGATGGCAGTGTCCAGCGCCAACGTCTCGGGCCAGCCCGCCGCCGTCGACGCCGACGAGGCGCGCCGCCAACTCGGGCCGCGCGTCGACGTCTATCTCGACGCCGGCCCGTCCGCGCAGCAGGCCGCGTCGACGATCGTCGACCTGAGCGGCAGCACCCCGCGCATCCTGCGGGAAGGGCCGGTGAGCACCCAGCGGGTCGCCGAAGTACTGGGCGTCGACCCCGCCTCGCTGATCGCTTAGCGCACACGACGGTCCGCGGCTCAGGTAGCTGACAGGGGACGTTGATAGGGTCTCGAGGTGTCCAGCGATGTGACCAGCCTTGCCGGTGGTGTGCTCGCACTCTCGGATCGCAGCGCGGGCGTTCCCTTGCGCGAGCTCGCCCTGGTGGGCCTGACCGCGGCGATCATCACCTATTTCGCCACCGGGCCGGTGCGCGTGCTGGCGACCCGCCTGGGCGCGGTCGCCTACCCGCGCGAACGCGACGTGCACGTGACGCCGACCCCGCGGATGGGCGGGCTGGCGATGTTCCTGGGCGTGGTCTCCGCCGTTTTCCTGGCCTCGCAGCTGCCGGCCCTCACCCGCGGGTTCGTCTATTCCACCGGGATGCCCGCGGTGCTGGTGGCGGGGGCGGTGATCATGGGCATCGGCCTGATCGACGATCGCTGGGGCCTGGATGCGCTGACGAAGTTCGCTGGTCAGATCACCGCGGCCAGCGTGCTGGTGACCATGGGCGTGGCCTGGAGCGTGCTGTACATCCCGGTCGGCGGGGTGGGAACCATCGTGCTGGACCAGGCCTCCTCGATCCTGCTCACGCTGGCGCTGACCGTCTCGATCGTCAACGCGATGAACTTCGTCGACGGGCTGGACGGGCTGGCCGCCGGGCTGGGCCTGATCACCGCGCTGGCCATCTGCATGTTCTCGGTGGGTCTGCTCCGCGACCACGGCGGCGACGTGTTGTATTACCCGCCCGCGGTCATCTCGGTGGTGCTGGCCGGCGCCTGTCTGGGTTTTCTGCCGCACAACTTTCACCGCGCCCGCATCTTCATGGGCGATTCGGGTTCGATGCTGATCGGCCTGATGCTGGCGGCGGCGTCAACGACGGCGGCGGGACCCATTTCGCAGAACGCCTACGGCGCCCGCGACGTGTTTGCTCTGTTGTCGCCCTTCCTGCTGGTGGTCGCGGTGATGTTCGTGCCGATGCTCGACCTGTTGCTGGCGATCGTGCGGCGCACCCGCGCGGGCCGCAGCGCCTTCACGCCGGACAAGATGCACCTGCACCACCGGCTGCTACAGATCGGCCATTCGCATCGACGAGTGGTGCTGCTCATCTATCTGTGGGTGGGCATCGTCGCGTTCGGGGCGGCCAGCACCATCTTTTTCGACCCGCGGCACACCGCGGCGGTGATGCTGGGTGCGATCGTCGTGGCGGGCGTCGCGACGGCCATTCCGCTACTCCGGCGCCGCGACGACTACTGGGACGAGGACTACGACGATCGGTAGTAGGTCGGTCGTAGTTATGGTAAGGTGCTGGTAGAACCCCGAAAACGAACTTCGCGGGTTGTGGCCTTCCCGGCTCGGCGGACGCGCATCCGGCGGTGCCGAACAACGACCGACACAGGGAGCTACCCCTTGGGTAAGTCCAGCTCGAGCCTTGCGATACGCTCGGCGGGCCACGGATCGGGCGATCCGGCGTTTCCGCTCCAACAACCCGGGATTGAGGTGCTGCAGTGACGACACCAGCGCAGGACGCGCCGTTGGTGTTTCCCGCTGTTGCCTTCCGCCCCGTGCGGTTGTTGGTCATCAGCCTCGCGCTGACCGCGGCGGGAACCCTGGCAGCCGGTTTCACCGGCCATCCGATGGTCGGGCTGTTCCTGGGCGTCGGTTTGCTGCTGGGTTTGCTCAACGCCGTCATGGTCAAGCGGTCGGTCGAGTCGATCACCGGACGCGAGCATCCGCTGAAGCGGTCGATGGCCGTCAATTCGGCGTCGCGCATCGCGATCATCACCATCCTGGCGCTGATCATCGCCTTCATCTTCAAGCCGGAAGGCCTGGGCGTGGTGTTCGGTTTGGCGATCTTCCAGGTGCTCTTGGTGGCCTCGACGGCCTTGCCGGTGTGGAAGAAGCTGCGGGCCGGGGACTCCGAGAGTGCGGCGAGCGGGGTAGTGGCGGTATCGGAAGGGACGGAAGTGAGGAGCGCCGGCGATGACTAAGTCGATCCTGGCCGGCCAGATCGAGGTCGGCGAGCACCACACGGCCAAGTGGCTGGGGCTGACCGTCAACACCGACACGATCTATTCGACCGCGATCGCCGCCGTCATCGTGATCGCGCTGGCCTTCTGGCTGAAATCTAAGGTCACGTCCAGCGATGTGCCGGGCGGGGTGCAGCTGTTCTTCGAGGCGGTCACCATCCAGATGCGCGGCCAGATCGAAAGCGCCATCGGGATGCGCATCGCGCCGTTCGTGCTGCCGCTCGCGGTGACCATCTTCGTGTTCATCTTGATCTCCAACTGGCTGTCGGTACTGCCGCTGCAGTACAAGGACAAAGAAGGCAAGACCAGCGAGTTGTTGTCCTCGGCCGCCGCCGACATCAACTACGTACTGGCGCTGGCCTTGTTCGTCTTCGTCTGCTACCACGCCGCCGGGATCTGGCGCCGCGGCATCATCGGCCACCCGCTCAGGGTCCTCAAGGGTCACGTCGCCATCCTGGCGCCGATCAACATCGTCGAAGAGCTGGCCAAGCCGATCTCGCTGTCGCTGCGACTGTTCGGCAACATCTTCGCCGGCGGCATCCTCGTCGCACTGATCGCGATGTTCCCGCCCTACATCCTGTGGCTGCCGAACGCGATCTGGAAATCCTTCGACCTGTTCGTCGGCGCGATTCAGGCTTTCATCTTCTCGCTGCTGACGATCCTGTACTTCAGCCAGGCCATGGAGCTAGAAGAAGACCACCACTAACACTGTCAGTGCTTGCAAACCCAATTATCAAGGAGGATAACGATGGCTCTCGACCCCCAAATTCTTTCCGGGGCCCTGATCGGCGGTGGAATCATCATGGGTGGTGGCGCCATCGGCGCCGGTATCGGTGACGGTATCGCCGGTAACGCCCTGATCTCCGGCGTCGCACGCCAGCCCGAGGCGCAGGGACGGCTGTTCACGCCGTTCTTCATCACCGTCGGTCTGGTCGAGGCGGCCTACTTCATCAACTTGGCGTTCATGGCGTTGTTCGTCTTCGCCACACCCGGCGCGTCCTAGTTCGTCGTGGTGGGTGACACGACCATGAATGTTCTGGCGTCCAGCCAGGCAGTGGCGGAAGGTAACAACTTCCTCATTCCCAACGGCACCTTCTTCTTCGTGCTGGCCATCTTCCTGGTGGTGCTCGGAGTGATCGGCACGTTCGTCGTACCGCCGATCCTGAAGGTACTCAAGGAACGCGACGCCATGGTCGCTAAGACGCAGGCCGACAACAAGAAGTCGTCCGAGCAGTTCGCCGCCGCCGAAGCCGACTACGAGGAAGCGCTGAAGGAAGCCCGGGTCCAGGCGTCGTCGTTCCGCGACAACGCCCGCAACGAGGGTCGTAAGGCCATCGACGACGCGCGCGCCGAAGCCGAGCAGCAGGTGGCAGAGACGTTGGCGCAAGCCAACGAACAGTTGAAGCGGGAGCGCGACGCCGTGGAATTGGATCTGCGTGCCAACGTCGGGACCATGTCAGCCACCCTGGCCAGTCGGATCCTCGGCGTCGACGTCGCCCCTACCGCCACGGCGAGGTAGCCCCAAATATGGACACCTTTATCGGACAGCTGGTCGGTTTCGTGGCCATCGCGCTGCTGGTCTGGCGCTTCGTGGTGCCGCCGGTGCGCAACATGATGACCGCGCGGCAGGAGGCTGTGCGCCAGCAGTTGAAGGACTCCAAGGAGGCCGCTCGGCGTCTCGAGGAGTCGACCACCGCGCACAGCAAGGCCGTGGAAGCGGCGAAGAAAGAGGCGAAGCGCCTCGTCGAGGACGCCAAGGCGGATTCCGCGCGCATCGAGGAACAGATGCGGTCGCAGGCCGAATCCGAAGCCGAACGCATCAGGGCACAAGGTGGTCGCCAGTCTGAGCTGCTGCGTGCTCAAATGACCCGTCAGCTGCGGTTGGAGCTCGGCCACGAATCCGTGCGCCAGGCAGGCGAACTGGTGCGCAACTACGTCGCCGACGCCGACCAGCAGGCAGCCACCGTCGATCGCTTCCTGGACGAACTCGACGACATGGCGCCCGAAGCGGTCGACGTCGAGTACCCGCTGCTGGCCAAGATGCGTGCGGCCAGTCGCCACGCGCTGGACGACCTGGTCGAACGGTTCAAGGACATCATCAAGGACCTCGACAAGCAGGGCCTGAACACCCTGGCCGAGGAATTGGCATCGGTGGCTGCGCTCCTGCACCGGGAGACCGTTGCCACCCGGTATCTCACTGTGCCGGCCGAAGATTCGGCGCCCCGGGTCCGGTTGATCGAACGCATCCTGGAGGGCAAGGTCGGCGCCCCCACCCTCGAGGTGCTGCGGGCCGCGGTCGCGGAGCGCTGGTCGGCCAACGCCGACCTGATCGACGCGATCGAGCATGTGTCGCGCCAAGCCCTGCTGGAGGTGGCTGAACAGGACGGGACCACCGACGAGGTGGAGGACCAGTTGTTCCGGTTTTCGCGCATCCTCGATGCGCAGCCGCGACTGGCCGTCCTGCTCGGTTCCGACACCGCGCCGGCCGAGGGCCGAGTCGGGTTGCTGCGCAAGGTGCTCGAGAGTTCGAGCGGAAAAGTCAACCCGGTCGCCGTGTCGCTGCTGTCCCAGACCGTCGAGTTGTTGCGGGGTCAGCCGGCCGAGGAGGCCGTACTGTTCCTGGCCCAGGTGGCGGTCGCTCGACGCGGTGAGGTTGTCGCACAGGTCAGCGCCGCGGCCGAGCTCAGCGACTCCCAGCGGACTCGCCTCAGCGAGGTGCTGGGCCGGATCTACGGACATCCGGTGGCGGTCCAGCTGCAAATCGATCCCGAACTACTCGGTGGGCTCTTGATCTCGGTGGGCGACGAGGTGATCGACGGCACGCTCAAGTCTCGACTGGCCGCCGCCGAAGCGCAGTTGCCCGACTGAACCGCTCCACCGAACACAAACTAGTCAGCACAAATCGAAGTAGGAAGACGAAAAGACATGGCCGAGTTGACAATCTCCGCTGATGCCATTCAGAGCGCCATCGAAGAGTACGTGGAGTCTTTCACCGCCGACACCTCCCGCGAGGAGGTCGGCACCGTCGTGGACGCCGGTGACGGCATCGCGCACGTCGAGGGGTTGCCGTCGGTGATGACCCAGGAGCTGCTGGAGTTCCCGGGTGGGGTGCTCGGTGTGGCCCTGAACCTCGACGAGCACAGCGTCGGCACGGTCATCCTGGGTGACTTCGAGACCATCGAAGAGGGCCAGCAGGTCAAGCGCACCGGCGACGTCCTGTCGGTGCCGGTCGGCGACGCATTCCTGGGTCGGGTGGTCAACCCGCTCGGCCAGCCCATCGACGGTGGCGGCGACATCGAGACCGATACCCGTCGCGCCCTGGAACTGCAGGCCCCTTCCGTGGTCGAGCGGCAGTCGGTGTCGGAGCCGCTGCAGACCGGCATCAAGGCCATCGACGCGATGACCCCCATCGGGCGTGGCCAGCGCCAGCTGATCATCGGCGACCGCAAGACCGGCAAGACCGCGGTCTGCGTCGACACCATCCTCAACCAGCGGCAGAACTGGGAGAGCGGTGACGAGAAGTTGCAGGTCCGCTGCGTCTACGTCGCGATCGGCCAGAAGGGCACCACCATCGCCTCGGTGCGGCGCGCGCTGGACGAGGGCGGCGCCATGGACTACACCACCATCGTCGCCGCACCGGCTTCGGACTCCGCCGGCTTCAAATGGCTTGCGCCGTATACGGGTTCGGCGATCGCCCAGCACTGGATGTACGAGGGCAAGCACGTGCTGATCGTGTTCGACGACCTGACCAAGCAGGCCGAGGCGTACCGTGCCATCTCGCTGCTGCTGCGCCGTCCGCCCGGCCGCGAGGCCTACCCCGGTGACGTGTTCTACCTGCACTCGCGGCTGCTCGAGCGGTGCGCCAAGCTCTCGGACGAACTCGGCGGCGGTTCGCTGACCGGCCTGCCGATCATCGAGACCAAGGCCAACGACATTTCGGCCTACATCCCCACCAACGTCATCTCGATCACCGACGGACAGTGCTTCCTGGAGAGCGACCTGTTCAACCAGGGTGTCCGGCCCGCCATCAACGTCGGTGTATCGGTGTCCCGTGTCGGTGGTGCCGCGCAGATCAAGGCGATGAAAGAGGTGGCCGGGTCGCTGCGGCTGGATCTGTCGCAGTACCGCGAGCTGGAATCCTTCGCGGCGTTCGCCTCCGACCTCGACGAGACGTCGAAGAAGCAGCTGGAGCGCGGGGAGCGCTTGGTCGAACTGCTCAAGCAGCCGCAGTTCGCGCCGATGCCGGTTGAGGAGCAGGTGGTTTCGATCTTCCTGGGCACTGCCGGTCACCTGGACTCGGTGCCGGTGGAGGACGTCAAGCGGTTCGAGGCCGAACTTCTGGACCACATGAAGGCGTCGGAGGAGGGCTTCCTCGAGGGAATCCGCAAGACCAAGAAACTCGGTGAGGAAGAAGAAGAGAAGCTCACCGACATCATCAACAAGTTCAAGAAGGGCTTCGCGGCCACCGGCGGCGGCTCGGTGGTGCCCGACGAGCACGTCGAGCCGTTGGACGAAAGCGACCTGGCCAAGGAGTCGGTACAGGTCAAGAAGGAAAAGCCCAAGAAGGACAACAAGAAGGACAAGAAGTAGCTAACAATGGCTGCAACACTTCGCGAACTGCGTGGGCGGATCCGCTCGGCCGGGTCGATCAAGAAGATCACCAAAGCCCAGGAGCTGATCGCCACCTCGCGCATCGGCAAGGCGCAGGCCAGGCTGGAATCCGCCCGGCCTTACGCGTTTCAGATCACCGCGATGCTCACCACGCTCTCCGCTGAGGCCGCGCTGGACCATCCGTTGCTGGTGGAACGGCCGAACCCCAAGCGGGCCGGCGTGTTGGTGGTGTCATCGGACCGCGGTCTGTGTGGTGCCTACAACTCCAGCATCTTCCGTCGCTCGGAGGAGCTCTTCTCGTTGCTGCGCGAGGAAGGCAAGGAGCCGATCCTCTACACGGTCGGCCGAAAGGCGCAGAACTACTACACATTCCGTAACTGGGACATTCAGCAGTCCTGGACGGGGTTCTCCGAGCAGCCCAAGTACGAGAATGCCGCCGAGATCGGCGCCACACTGGTGGACGCGTTCATGGCCGGCACCGGCGACGACGAGTCCGACCACCAATCCGACGACTCGGACGGGGTGCAGGGTGTCGACGAATTGCACATCCTCTATTCCGAGTTCAAGTCGATGATGTCGCAGACCGCGGTGGCACACCGCATTGCTCCGATGCTGGTCGAATATGTCGAGGAAGACACCGGGCCACACACCCTGTACTCCTTCGAGCCGGACGCGACGACGTTGTTCGACGAGCTGCTGCCGCGGTACCTGACCACCAGGGTGTACGCGGCGCTGCTGGAATCGGCCGCCTCCGAGCTGGCCTCCCGCCAACGTGCGATGAAGTCGGCCACCGACAACGCCGACGACCTCATCAAGGACCTGACGTTGCAAGCCAACCGTGAGCGGCAGGCCCAAATCACCCAAGAGATCAGCGAAATCGTCGGTGGCGCAAACGCGCTCGCCGACGCCGCCAAATAGGCCGACGAGGAAGCGAAAAGGTTATGGCTGCCACTTCAGACACCACCGAGAAGACCGACAAGAAGTCGGGAAGCTCCGACACCAACGGCCGCATCGTCCGGATCACCGGGCCCGTCGTCGACGTCGAGTTCCCGCGCGGTTCGGTTCCTGAGCTGTTCAACGCGCTGCACGCCGAGATCACCTTCGAGGCGATGAAGAAGACCCTGACCCTCGAAGTTGCTCAGCACTTGGGCGACAACCTGGTGCGCGCCATCTCGATGCAGCCCACCGATGGTCTGGTGCGCGGCGTCGAGGTCAAAGACACCGGAGCGTCGATCTCGGTGCCGGTCGGCGAGGAGGTCAAGGGCCACGTCTTCAACGCGTTGGGATACTGCCTGGACAAGCCCGGATACGGTGAGGACTTCGACCACTGGTCGATTCACCGCAAACCGCCGAAGTTCGAAGACCTCGAGCCCCGCACCGAGATGCTGGAAACCGGTCTCAAGGTCGTCGACCTGCTGACACCGTACGTGCGTGGCGGCAAAATCGCCCTGTTCGGTGGTGCCGGCGTGGGCAAGACCGTGCTCATCCAGGAGATGATCAACCGTATCGCCCGAAACTTCGGTGGCACTTCGGTTTTCGCCGGGGTGGGGGAGCGCACCCGAGAGGGTAACGACCTCTGGGTCGAGCTCAAGGAAGCCGACGTGCTCAAGGACACCGCGTTGGTGTTCGGTCAGATGGACGAGCCGCCCGGCACTCGTATGCGGGTGGCCCTGTCCGCGCTGACCATGGCCGAGTGGTTCCGCGACGAGGCCGGCCAGGACGTGCTGCTGTTCATCGACAACATCTTCCGGTTCACCCAGGCCGGATCCGAGGTGTCGACGCTGCTCGGTCGTATGCCGTCCGCGGTGGGTTACCAGCCGACGCTGGCCGACGAGATGGGTGAACTGCAGGAGCGCATCACCTCGACGCGTGGCCGCTCGATCACCTCCATGCAGGCCGTCTACGTGCCCGCCGACGACTACACCGACCCGGCGCCCGCGACCACCTTCGCCCACCTGGACGCCACCACCGAGTTGTCCCGGTCGGTGTTCTCCAAGGGCATCTTCCCGGCGGTGGACCCGCTGGCCTCCAGCTCGACCATTCTTGACCCCAGTGTGGTCGGCGACGAGCACTACCGGGTGGCTCAGGAAGTCATTCGAATCCTGCAGCGCTACAAGGACCTTCAGGACATCATCGCGATTCTCGGTATCGACGAACTGTCCGAGGAGGACAAGCAGCTTGTGCAGCGCGCACGTCGCATCGAACGGTTCCTCTCGCAGAACATGATGGCGGCCGAGCAGTTCACCGGCCAGCCCGGTTCGACGGTGCCGGTGAAGGAGACCATCGAGGCATTCGACCGGCTGAGCAAGGGTGAGTTCGACCACGTCCCCGAGCAGGCGTTCTTCCTGATCGGTGGCCTTGACGACCTGGCCAAGAAGGCCGAGAGCCTCGGCGCGAAGCTGTGATGAGAGTCCGGCTGGCACGAAAGGAGGTGTGGCATGGCGGAAATGAACGTTGAGATCGTTGCCGTCGACCGGAAGATTTGGTCCGGCGAGGCGAAATTCCTCTTCACCCGCACCACCGTCGGCGAGATCGGCATCATGCCTCACCACATTCCGCTGGTGGCTCAGTTGGTTGACGACGCCATGGTGCGCGTGGAACGAGAAGGCGACGACGACCTTCGGGTCGCCGTCGACGGCGGCTTCCTCTCGGTGACCGAGGAGAGCGTGACCATCCTCGCCGAGTCCGCCGAGTTCGAGTCGGAGATCAACGAAGAATCCGCCCGGCAGGACGCCGAATCGGATGATCCGCAAACTGCCGCCAGGGGCCGCGCCAGACTGCGCGCCGTCGGCGCGCTCGACTGATTCGCAAAATGAGCGCGCCCATGGTCGGCATGGTCGTGCTCGTCGTCGTGCTGGGCGCGGCGGTGCTCGGTCTGAGTTATCGGCTGTGGAAGCTGCGTCAGGGCGGGACCGCGGCCATCATGCGCGACATCCCGGCGGTAGGCGGCCACGGCTGGCGGCACGGCGTGATCCGGTACCGCGGCGGAGAGGCTGCCTTCTACCGCTTGTCCAGCGTGCGGCTGTGGCCCGACCGCAGACTGAGTCGACGAGGGGTGGAGGTTGTCACCCGGCGCGCCCCGCGTGGTGACGAGTTCGACATCATGACCGACGAGATCACCATCCTGGAGCTGCGCGACACCACCCAGGAGCGGCGGATGGGTTACGAAATCGCTTTGGACAGAGGCGCTTTGACGGCATTCCAGTCCTGGCTGGAATCGCGGCCGTCGCCACGCGCCCGTCGTCGCAGCAGCTGAGCCAAGAATCTTCCAAGAAGACTCGGGCAGTATTCACACCGGTCTGCTTCAATTCTGATATCCAGGCCCGTAACCAGCGACCGAGCCGCGTTGAGCCTTTCCGGTTCGGCCACCGACAGGAAGAGGTAAACGACTATGACCAGCGGCTCACCGGCCCCCGGCTGGTACCCCGACCCCAGCGGCCAACCCGGTCAGGCGTATTGGGACGGCGGGCAGTGGCGCCACGACGCCGCCGCGGCCGTTCCGGCCTCCTATGGCGGTCCGGCCTATGGCGGCGCCCCGTACGGAGTGGATGCCTACGGCCGACCGCTGTCCGATAAAAGCAAGGTTGCGGCCGGACTCATGCAGATCTTCCTGTCCACCTTCGCGGTCGGCCGGTTCTACCTCGGCTACACGAACATCGCCCTGATCCAGATCGCCGTGACCATCTGCACGTGTGGCGTCGGCGCCATCTGGCCACTGGTCGACGGGATCATGATCCTGATGGGCAACGTTCCCGACGCGCAGGGGCGCACCCTGCGCGACTGATCAACGCGCGCCGCCGCCCGGGCGCCACAGCACGTCGCCCTCCGGATTTGCCACCCGGGACAGGATGAACAACAGATCCGAGAGCCGGTTTAGGTACTTCGCCGGCAGCACGCTGACCCCGTCCGGATGCGTGTCGACCGCGGCCCAGGCGGATCGCTCGGCGCGGCGAACTACCGTCCGGGCGACGTGCAGCAGCGCCGAGAGAGCCGAACCACCCGGCAGCACAAAGGAATTCAGCGCCGGCAGGTTCTCGTTGTAGCTGTCGCACCAACTCTCCAGCCGATCGATGTAGGGCTGGGTGATGCGTAGCGGCGGATGCTCGGGGTCGGCGACAACTGGTGTCGACAGGTCCGCGCCGGCGTCGAACAGATCGTTCTGGATCTGCCGCAGCACCTCGCGCAGCGCGTCGTCCGGGTTGCCCAGCGCCACCGCGACGCCGATCGCCGAGTTCGCTTCGTCGCAGTCGGCGTAGGCGACCAAGCGTGCGTCGGTCTTGGCGACGCGTGAGAAATCGCTCAATCCCGTCGTGCCGTCGTCGCCGGTGCGGGTGTAGATGCGGGTCAGATGGACAGCCATGCACAAGACGCTACCGGGCGCGACCCTCTCACCTAACTGACAAGGCGATGGCCCCCCACTAGACTGACGCGGGTGGCGGAGCGATTCGTGGTGACTGGTGGCAACCGGTTGGCAGGCGAAGTCGCTGTTGGGGGCGCCAAGAACAGCGTGCTGAAGCTGATGGCCGCGACGCTGCTGGCCGAGGGCACCAGCACCATCACCAACTGTCCTGACATCCTCGACGTCCCGTTGATGGCCGAGGTATTGCGCGGTTTGGGCGCCACCGTGGAACTCGACGGTGACGTCGCCCGCATCACCTCACCCGACGAACCCAAGTACGACGCCGATTTCGCCGCGGTGCGCCAGTTCCGCGCTTCCGTCTGTGTGCTGGGCCCGCTGGTGGGCCGGTGCAAACGGGCCAAGGTGGCGCTGCCGGGCGGCGACGCGATCGGATCGCGGCCGCTGGACATGCACCAGGCCGGTCTGCGCCAACTCGGCGCGCAGTGCAACATCGAGCACGGTTGTGTGGTGGCACACGCAGAAACGTTGCGCGGCGCGGAGATTCAGCTCGAGTTCCCGTCCGTGGGGGCCACCGAGAACATCCTGATGGCGGCCGTCGTGGCCGAGGGCGTCACCACTATTCACAACGCCGCGCGCGAACCCGACGTGGTCGACCTGTGCACGATGCTCAACCAGATGGGCGCCCAGATCGAAGGCGCCGGCTCGCCGACCATGACCATCACCGGGGTGCCGAGACTGCACCCCACCGAACATCGGGTAATCGGGGACCGCATCGTCGCGGCCACCTGGGGGATTGCCGCTGCCATGACGCGCGGCGACATCACGGTCACGGGAATAGATCCCGCGCATCTGCAGTTGGTGCTGCATAAGTTGCACGATGCCGGTGCGACGGTCACCCAGACCGACGATAGTTTCCGGGTTGCTCAATATGAGCGTCCGAAAGCCGTCAACGTCGCGACCTTGCCTTTTCCCGGGTTTCCGACGGATCTGCAGCCGATGGCGATTGCCTTGGCCTCGATCGCCGACGGAACCTCGATGATCACGGAGAACGTTTTCGAAGCGCGGTTTCGGTTCGTTGAGGAGATGATCCGGCTCGGTGCGGACGCCCGCACCGACGGGCATCACGCCGTGGTGCGCGGACTGCCTCAACTGTCCAGCGCGCCGGTGTGGTGTTCGGACATCCGGGCCGGCGCCGGGCTGGTGCTGGCCGGGCTCGTCGCCGACGGTGACACCGAGGTCCACGACGTGTTCCACATCGACCGCGGCTACCCACTTTTCGTCGAGAACCTGGCGATTTTGGGAGCGGAGATCGAGCGGGTACAGTAGCCGAGTCACGCCCGATCGGCGCGATCAACTTCCAAGCGAAGACAACTTCCCAAGAAGAAGATCGAAACCAGGACTTGACACCCCAGCCGGATCTGTATTAAGCTGGCAGGGTTGCCCCGAAACGGGCGAAACAAGATCGAAAAGTGTTGTTTGAGAACTCAATAGTGTGTTTGGTGTTTTGTTTGTTGTTGTTTTTTTGACTACACCTAGCACCCCCCGTGTGTGGGTGTGGTCGCAATTTAAGATGCCAGTTTTGGTGTCACTTGTTAGGTCAGATTTTCTCTGATTGTAAATTCACCTCGTTAGCGAGGGGTTTTTGTTTGGAGAGTTTGATCCTGGCTCAGGACGAACGCTGGCGGCGTGCTTAACACATGCAAGTCGAACGGAAAGGCCCTTCGGGGTACTCGAGTGGCGAACGGGTGAGTAACACGTGGGTAATCTGCCCTGCACATCGGGATAAGCCTGGGAAACTGGGTCTAATACCGGATAGGACCACGGGATGCATGTCCTGTGGTGGAAAGCTTTTGCGGTGTGGGATGGGCCCGCGGCCTATCAGCTTGTTGGTGGGGTGACGGCCTACCAAGGCGACGACGGGTAGCCGGCCTGAGAGGGTGTCCGGCCACACTGGGACTGAGATACGGCCCAGACTCCTACGGGAGGCAGCAGTGGGGAATATTGCACAATGGGCGCAAGCCTGATGCAGCGACGCCGCGTGGGGGATGACGGCCTTCGGGTTGTAAACCTCTTTCACCATCGACGAAGGTTCGGGTTTTCTCGGATTGACGGTAGGTGGAGAAGAAGCACCGGCCAACTACGTGCCAGCAGCCGCGGTAATACGTAGGGTGCGAGCGTTGTCCGGAATTACTGGGCGTAAAGAGCTCGTAGGTGGTTTGTCGCGTTGTTCGTGAAATCTCACGGCTTAACTGTGAGCGTGCGAGCGATACGGGCAGACTTGAGTACTGCAGGGGAGACTGGAATTCCTGGTGTAGCGGTGGAATGCGCAGATATCAGGAGGAACACCGGTGGCGAAGGCGGGTCTCTGGGCAGTAACTGACGCTGAGGAGCGAAAGCGTGGGGAGCGAACAGGATTAGATACCCTGGTAGTCCACGCCGTAAACGGTGGGTACTAGGTGTGGGTTTCCTTCCTTGGGATCCGTGCCGTAGCTAACGCATTAAGTACCCCGCCTGGGGAGTACGGCCGCAAGGCTAAAACTCAAAGGAATTGACGGGGGCCCGCACAAGCGGCGGAGCATGTGGATTAATTCGATGCAACGCGAAGAACCTTACCTGGGTTTGACATGCACAGGACGCCGGCAGAGATGTCGGTTCCCTTGTGGCCTGTGTGCAGGTGGTGCATGGCTGTCGTCAGCTCGTGTCGTGAGATGTTGGGTTAAGTCCCGCAACGAGCGCAACCCTTGTCTCATGTTGCCAGCGGGTAATGCCGGGGACTCGTGAGAGACTGCCGGGGTCAACTCGGAGGAAGGTGGGGATGACGTCAAGTCATCATGCCCCTTATGTCCAGGGCTTCACACATGCTACAATGGCCGGTACAAAGGGCTGCGATGCCGCGAGGTTAAGCGAATCCTTTTAAAGCCGGTCTCAGTTCGGATCGGGGTCTGCAACTCGACCCCGTGAAGTCGGAGTCGCTAGTAATCGCAGATCAGCAACGCTGCGGTGAATACGTTCCCGGGCCTTGTACACACCGCCCGTCACGTCATGAAAGTCGGTAACACCCGAAGCCAGTGGCCTAACCCTTTGGGAGGGAGCTGTCGAAGGTGGGATCGGCGATTGGGACGAAGTCGTAACAAGGTAGCCGTACCGGAAGGTGCGGCTGGATCACCTCCTTTCTAAGGAGCACCACGAAAAGCACTCCAATTGGTGGGGTGCGAGCCGTGAGGGGTTCCTGTCTGTAGTGGACGGGAGCCGGGTGCACAACAACAAGCAAGCCAGACACACTATTGGGTCCTGAGGCAACACTTGAGTTTGTCCAGGTGTTGTCCCGCCACCTTGGTGGTGGGGTGTGGTGTTTGAGAATTGGATAGTGGTTGCGAGCATCAAAACAGATGCGTTGCCGTTCGCGGTAGCGCGTTCTTTTTTGTGCAATTTTATTCTTTGGTTTTTGTAGTGTTTGTAAGTGTCTAAGGGCGCATGGTGGATGCCTTGGCATCGAGAGCCGATGAAGGACGTGGGAGGCTGCGATATGCCTCGGGGAGCTGTCAACCGAGCGTTGATCCGAGGATTTCCGAATGGGGAAACCCAGCACGAGTGATGTCGTGTTACCCGTACCTGAATATATAGGGTGCGGGGGGGAACGCGGGGAAGTGAAACATCTCAGTACCCGTAGGAAGAGAAAACAATTGTGATTCCGCTAGTAGTGGCGAGCGAACGCGGAAAATGGCTAAACCGCATGCATGTGATACCGGGTAGGGGTTGTGTGTGCGGGGTTGTGGGAGTGATACTTCTCAGTTCTACCTGGCTGAGGGGCAGTCAAAAAGTGTCGTAGTTAGCGGAAGTGGCCTGGGATGGTCCGCCATAGACGGTGAGAGCCCGGTACGCGAAAACTCGGCACCTGCCTCGTATCAATTTCCCGAGTAGCAGCGAGCCCGTGGAATTTGCTGTGAATCTGCCGGGACCACCCGGTAAGCCTAAATACTTCTCGATGACCGATAGCGGATTAGTACCGTGAGGGAATGGTGAAAAGTACCCCGGGAGGGGAGTGAAAGAGTACCTGAAACCGTGTGCCTACAATCCGTCAGAGCCTCCTTGTGGGGTGATGGCGTGCCTTTTGAAGAATGAGCCTGCGAGTCAGGGACATGTCGCGAGGTTAACCCGTGTGGGGTAGCCGCAGCGAAAGCGAGTCTGAATAGGGCGTATCCCCGTAAGGGGTGTAGTGGCATGTTCTGGACCCGAAGCGGAGTGATCTACCCATGGCCAGGGTGAAGCGCGGGTAAGACCGCGTGGAGGCCCGAACCCACTTAGGTTGAAGACTGAGGGGATGAGCTGTGGGTAGGGGTGAAAGGCCAATCAAACTCCGTGATAGCTGGTTCTCCCCGAAATGCATTTAGGTGCAGCGTTGCGTGGTTCACCGCGGAGGTAGAGCTACTGGATGGCCGATGGGCCCTACTAGGTTACTGACGTCAGCCAAACTCCGAATGCCGTGGTGTCAAGCGTGGCAGTGAGACGGCGGGGGATAAGCTCCGTACGTCGAAAGGGAAACAGCCCAGATCGCCGGCTAAGGCCCCAAAGCGTGTGCTAAGTGGGAAAGGATGTGCAGTCGCAAAGACAACCAGGAGGTTGGCTTAGAAGCAGCCACCCTTGAAAGAGTGCGTAATAGCTCACTGGTCAAGTGATTGTGCGCCGATAATGTAGCGGGGCTCAAGCACACCGCCGAAGCCGCGGCACATCTACGTAAGTAGGTGTGGGTAGGGGAGCGTCCCTCATTCAGCGAAGCCGTCGGGTAACCGCCGGTGGAGGGTGGGGGAGTGAGAATGCAGGCATGAGTAGCGAATAGGCAAGTGAGAACCTTGCCCGCCGAAAGACCAAGGGTTCCTGGGCCAGGCCAGTCCGCCCAGGGTGAGTCGGGACCTAAGGCGAGGCCGACAGGCGTAGTCGATGGACAACGGGTTGATATTCCCGTACCCGTGTGTGCGCGCCCGTGATGAATCAATTGTGCTAACCACCCAAATGGTTGCTGATCAATCCCTTCGGGGTGCGACGGTGACCGGCTGCGTGGGACCCCGGTTGGTAGTAGTCAAGCGAAGGGGTGACGCAGGAAGGTAGCCGTACCAGTCAGTGGTAATACTGGGGCAAGCCCGTAGGGAGAGCGATAGGCAAATCCGTCGCTCATTAATCCTGAGAGGTGACGCATAGCCGATTGAGGCGAATTCGGTGATCCTCTGCTGCCAAGAAAAGCCTCTAGCGAGTTCACACACGGCCCGTACCCCAAACCAACACAGGTGGTCAGGTAGAGAATACCAAGGCGTACGAGATAACTATGGTTAAGGAACTCGGCAAAATACCCCCGTAACTTCGGGAGAAGGGGGGCCGGCATGTCGTGAACACCCTTGCGGTGGGAGCGGAAGCCGGTCGCAGAAACCAGTGAGAAGCGACTGTTTACTAAAAACACAGGTCCGTGCGAAGTCGCAAGACGATGTATACGGACTGACGCCTGCCCGGTGCTGGAAGGTTAAGAGGACCCGTTAACTCGTAAGGGTGAAGCGGAGAATTTAAGCCCCAGTAAACGGCGGTGGTAACTATAACCATCCTAAGGTAGCGAAATTCCTTGTCGGGTAAGTTCCGACCTGCACGAATGGCGTAACGACTTCTCAACTGTCTCAACCATAGACTCGGCGAAATTGCACTACGAGTAAAGATGCTCGTTACGCGCGGCAGGACGAAAAGACCCCGGGACCTTCACTATAGCTTGGTATTGTTGTTCGGTACGGTTTGTGTAGGATAGGTGGGAGACTGTGAAACTCTAACGCCAGTTAGGGCGGAGTCGTTGTTGAAATACCACTCTGATCGTATTGGACACCTAACGTCGAACCGTATATCCGGTTCACGGACAGTGCCTGGTGGGTAGTTTAACTGGGGCGGTTGCCTCCTAAAATGTAACGGAGGCGCCCAAAGGTTCCCTCAACCTGGACGGCAATCAGGTGTTGAGTGTAAATGCACAAGGGAGCTTGACTGCGAGACTTACAAGTCAAGCAGGGACGAAAGTCGGGATTAGTGATCCGGCACCTCTGAGTGGAAGGGGTGTCGCTCAACGGATAAAAGGTACCCCGGGGATAACAGGCTGATCTTCCCCAAGAGTCCATATCGACGGGATGGTTTGGCACCTCGATGTCGGCTCGTCGCATCCTGGGGCTGGAGCAGGTCCCAAGGGTTGGGCTGTTCGCCCATTAAAGCGGCACGCGAGCTGGGTTTAGAACGTCGTGAGACAGTTCGGTCTCTATCCGCCGCGCGCGTCAGAAACTTGAGGAAACCTGTCCCTAGTACGAGAGGACCGGGACGGACGAACCTCTAGTGCACCAGTTGTCCCACCAGGGGCACCGCTGGATAGCTACGTTCGGACAGGATAACCGCTGAAAGCATCTAAGCGGGAAACCTTCTCCAAGATCAGGTTTCTCACCCTCTAGGAGGGATAAGGCCCCCCGCAGACCACGGGATTGATAGGCCAGACCTGGAAGCTCAGTAATGAGTGCAGGGGACTGGCACTAACCGGCCGAAAACTTACCAACACAACCAATCGCAACCACTATCTGTTCGCCGGCTTAATTGCGCGGACACCACACCCCCCATCAATACAACTTGAATGCACCAATTAAATAGAGTTACGGCGGCCACAGCGACAGGGAAACGCCCGGTCCCATCCCGAACCCGGAAGCTAAGCCTGTCAGCGCCGATGATACTGCCCAATTCGGGTGGAAAAGTAGGACACCGCCGAACATATACAAAAACACCCCCATTCATTTGGGGGTGTTTTTGTATTCCGGGTTCAGTCGTCGGCGAATGCAACCGCCCGGTGAAAGAACCAACCGGAAATCGGACTCGGGGTTACTCCGTGCGAATCGGGTCAGTCGAAGAGCGTCAGCGCTGCTCGCCGCTTCTCCAATTGCAGCAACGTCTGCTTGCGGTCCAGGCCCCCGCCGTACCCGGTCAACTTCCCGCTGGCGCCGATGACCCGGTGACAGGGAACGATGATCGCGATCGGATTGTGGCCGTTGGCCAATCCGACGGCGCGAGCCGCTCCGGGAGCCCCGACCTGGGCCGCGATTTCTCCGTAGGAGCGGGTCTCGCTGTAGGGAATGGTCAGCAGGGCGTTCCACACGCGCTGCTGAAATCCCGTGCCGCGCATGTCGATTTCGACGTCGAAGTCGCAGAGTTCGCCGGCGAAGTAGGCGTCGAGTTGGTCGACCGCGGCACCGAACGCGGTGTCGTCCCGGGTCCAGTCGGCACGGCTCGGCTCATATGTCTGATCGACCATCCGCAGATTCGTCAGAATCCCGTCCCGGCCCGCCAGAGTCAGTGGCCCGATGGGGCTGTCAATGGTGCGGTAGACAATCATGCCGCTCCTTTCGGTGCCTCTGCCGGTGGCCATTGGTTGACCGGATGTTCGAGGGTGGTCCACAGGTGCTGGGTGGCATACGACCGCCACGGACGCCAGCGGGCGCTGTGCTCGGTCAGGCTCCGTTCCTGATCGGGCAAGCCCAGCTGGTTGGCCGCCAGTCGAAGGCCGAGATCGCCGGACGGGAATGCGTCCGGGTCGCCGAGGGCGCGCATGGCGATCACCTCCGCGGTCCAGGGTCCGATTCCCGGCAGGTTCAGCAGCTGCCGTCGAGCACGCGTCCAGTCGCATCCGGGATCAAGGGTGACACTGCCGTCGGCGAGGGCGGACAGCAGCACGGTCAACGTACGTCGCCGCGACTGCGGCACGGCCAGATGCATCGGGTCGATGTCCGCGAGGTCGGGCACCGAGGGGAAGGTGTGGGTCAACCCGCCCGCGGCATCTGGTACCGGCCGACCATACGCGGTGACCAGCCGGGCCGCGTGGGTGCGTGCGGCCTTGGTGGACACCTGCTGACCCAGCACCGCCCGTATCGCCAGTTCGGCCTCGTCGACGGTGCGCGGGATCCGTTGGCCCGGCGCCTTGGCGACCACCGGCGCCAGATCCGGGTCCGCGCGGAGCGCATCGACCACGGCTTCAGGGTCGGCGTCCAGGTCCAACAGGCGGCGGCACCTGGCGGTCGCGGTCGCCAGATCGCGGAAATCGTCGAGGACCAGCAGGCAGCGCACATGATCGGGGGCGGGCGTCAGCGTCGCTACACCGTTTCCCCGGGTCAGCCGCAGAGTGCGCCGGTAGGCGCCGTCACGGACCTCCTCGCAACCCGGTACCGCGGTGGCGGCCAGGTGGCCGAACACGCCCTCGTACGCGAACGGAGTCCGTACCGGCAGTCGCAGCGATATCGCACCGGGCGAGCTGGTCAGGGCGCCGAAGCGGGCGGCCGCCTTGCTGCGTAACTGCGTCGGGGTGCTGTCGCACACCAGCCGAACCGTGTCGTTGAACTGACGGATGCTGGAAAACCCGGCGGCGAACGCCACGTCGCCGAACGGCAAGTCCGTCGTCTCGATCAGCACCCGGGCGGCCTGCATGCGCTGCGCACGGGCTAGCGCGAGCGGGCCGGCGCCCACCTCGGCCTGCAGCAACCGCTCCAATTGCCGTGTTGTGTAACCCAGGCGACCGGCCAGACCGGTCACGCCCTCGCGGTCCACCGTGCCGTCGGCGATCAGTCGCATGGCGCGCGCTACGGCGTCACCGCGTACGTTCCATTCCGGAGACCCCGGTGAGGCGTCCGGACGGCAGCGTTTGCAGGCCCGGAAGCCTTCGTGCTGGGCCGCGGCGGCCGTCGGGAGGAAGCGCACGTTGCGGGCCAGCGGAGGCCGGACCGGGCAGCTGGGCCGACAGTAGATCCGGGTGGTCAGCACCGCGATGACGAACCAGCCGTCGAACCGGGCGTCCTTGGCCTGGACCGCCCGGTAACAGCGTTCGAAATCTTCGTGCACCCCTCAACAGTTACACCGTCGGGCCGCCATGACTGGCGGAAAAGCGACATCAATGTCGACAGGCCACAACCTGCGCTACCAGAGCGCCGCATAGGTGCTGGCCAGAATGAAGCCGTGCGACCCGGGAGCCTTGCAGGTGACCGTGCCTTGGTATCCGACACCGCAGGTGGTGCCCCAGTTCTCCAGCCGCTGACCTTCGGGCAGCACGTCGACGTCGCGGGCGAATCCGGGTGGGTCGGCGTGCCGGTACTGTGCTGCCGCCCAGCTACTGACCACGGTCTGGTTGGTGCCGGCCGGAGCGACAATGGGAACCGCGTCGCATCCGGAGACGCCGCCGTTGGGGGCGATCGCACAGGAGCGGCCGTCTGGGGTCTTGAAGAACTTCCAGTAGAAGTCACCGGCCGAGGAAAAATGCCCTTGTGCCAACGGGTAAGCATCGATCGCATCAGCGCCGGACGGAGGATCTGCCGCCGCCGGAACCGTTGTCGACAACGCCGCGACGACCGCGAACGCTGCCCCGACGCGTCGGGCCCTAATGGCCGCGCCCGCCCGGGGTCCGTTGCGCATGAGACAGGACGTCATTCCTCGCCGGCGCGGTGCCGGTCGCGCGGCTTGCGGTCACTTCCGGTGTCCGGCACGTCGCTGTTGCGGAATCTACCGTCGCCGCGGGTCACCTTGATGCTGTAAGCGATGATCCCGAGAAAGACCAGGAGTACCGATCCGTACACGAGAAACACCCAGCTGCCGGTACCCATGCAAAGAGATTACGTCCAAGGCACTACTTGGCCCGTCTGGCCGGCTCAGCCGGTGCGGCCAGCCGAATGCGCTGATCGTGGCCGCGCAGCCGGACGTGCCTGCCCAACTGCCATCGGGCCTGCTCCTCCTCGCCGGCCCCCTGCAGCGTCTGCGCGGAGGCCAGCAACCGGCCCGGGCGTGATTTGGCCAGCTCGCACAGGCGGGCCGCCTCGTTGACCGGCTCACCGATCACCGTGTACTCGAAGCGCTCCTTGGCCCCCACATTGCCGGCGACCACCTGCCCGGCCGCCACCCCGATGCCGGCCCTGAGGTCCGGCATTTCGTGGGCGAGCCGCTCGGCGATGGCCCGGGCGGCCGCCAGCGCGGCGTCCTCGGGACTGTCCAGGTGGTTGGGCGCACCGAAGATAGCCAGCGAGGCGTCGCCCTCGAACTTGTTCACCAGCCCGTGATGGCGGTCGACCTCTTCGACAACGATGGTGAAGAACTGATTGAGCAGTTGCACCACGTCAGCGGGCGGACGGCTGGTTACCAGCTGGGTGGACCCGACGATGTCGATGAAGACGACGGCGACGTGGCGCTCCTCGCCACCCAGCTTCGGGCGTTCGCGCTCGGCCGCCAGCGCTACCTCTCGTCCGACGTGCCGGCCGAACAAGTCGCGCACCCGTTCGCGTTCCCGCAGCCCGTCGACCATCGCGTTGAAACCCCGTTGCAGCTCGCCGAGTTCGGTCCCGTCGAACACCAACAGGTCACCGCGAAGGTCGCCCTGTTCGACGCGTTTGAGCGCCGCACGCACCACCCGAACCGGGGTGGCCGTCAGCCAGGCCAGGATCCACATCAGCGTGAATCCGAAGATCAGCGTGGCCGCCGCGGCGATCAGCACGCCGACCGCGAACTGCGTCTGAGTCAGGTTCTGCATGGCCATCTCGAAGATGGCCATCAAGCCGATTCCGACGACGGGCACGCCCGAGCCGAGCAGCCAGACCATCATGGTGCGGCCCAGGATTCCCGGCGCCAGTCGCCGCGGCGGTGGCCCCGCTTCGAGGGCCTGGGCGGCCACCGGGCGCAGCGCGAACTCGGTGAGCAGGTAGCTGCTGGTGGCCACCAGCAGCCCACAGAAGCTGACCGCGATCAGAAACCGGGGAATGAACATGGTGTTGGCCATGCCGTACAGCACGGTCAGCAACACCGTGCCGATGCCCCACAGGACGAGGTGGCCGACGGCTACCCGCCACGGCGCCATGAACGTATTGCGCTCGTCGCGGGGGGAGGGTTCGCGTTCCTCGATCGCCCAGCGCAGCGCCTCGACGGTGCCACGGGTGATCGAGAACGTCCCCACGGCCAACGCCGCGAGGATGTAGGCCGGGGCCGCCACGAAGGAAACCCAGTACGGGGCGTCCTCGAACACGTCCGGCACCGGCACCGCGACCGTCACCAGCAGTACCGCCACGGCGATGCCGATCAGGTTCGCACCCAGGATCAGCACGGTCATGATGACCTGGATGCGGACTCGCCGGCGCTGCTGATCCTCCGATACGCGCCCCAGCAGCCAGGAGCCGTAAGCGGGGGTGGCCGGCAGTCGCCCGCTCTGCCGGGTCAACCTCTCCAGCATGCGGCCAAGCCGCTGCGCGAAACTCTGCTGGGACGACCGCCTGGACGGCTGTTTGGACGACATGGTTGCGCCCAGCCTAATTCGTGGGCCGCTGATTCCTTCGCACACGCTCTGCGACGAAGCCTCTAAGGTGATGCGGGTGCGTCTCGTTATCGCCCAGTGCACCGTCGACTACGTCGGTCGCCTCACCGCGCATCTGCCCTCCGCACGCCGGTTGCTGCTTTTCAAGGCGGACGGCTCGGTCAGCGTCCACGCCGACGACCGCGCCTACAAGCCGCTGAACTGGATGAGCCCGCCGTGCTGGCTGACCGAGGAACCGGGACCGATCTGGGTGGTGGAGAACAAGGCCGGCGAACAGTTACGCATCACCGTCGAGGCCGTCGAGCACGACTCCAGTCACGACCTGGGTGTCGATCCCGGGTTGGTGAAGGACGGCGTGGAAGCCCACCTGCAGGCGCTGCTCGCCGAGCACGTCGGGCTGCTAGGCGACGGGTACACGCTGGTGCGCCGCGAATACATGACCGCGATCGGGCCCGTCGACCTGCTGTGCCGGGACGAGAACGGCGGCTCGGTGGCCGTGGAGATCAAGCGGCGCGGTGAGATCGACGGGGTGGAACAGCTCACCCGTTATCTCGAACTGCTCAACCGCGACACCGTGCTGGCACCGGTGAAGGGCGTTTTCGCCGCCCAGCAGATCAAACCGCAGGCCCGTACCCTCGCCGCCGACCGCGGAATCCGTTGTCTGACATTGGATTACGACAAAATGCGGGGGATGGACAGCGACGAGTACCGGCTGTTCTGATGGCCCGGCGCCGCACTCGGCCACAACGCGCCGCCGCGCCGCCGAGGCTGGCGCAACGGGTGGAGACCGGACCGGACGGCTACGAGTACCAGGTCCGGCCGGTGGCGGCCGCGCGCGCGGTCAAGACTTATCGCTGCCCCGGATGTGATCACGAAATCCGTTCCGGCACAGCGCATGTAGTGGCGTGGCGGGCAGATTCGGCGGAGGCGGTGCAGGATCGGCGGCACTGGCATACGCCGTGCTGGGCCAATCGCGGCAACCGCGGTCCGACGCGGAAGTGGTCCTAGGTCCTAGCTCAGCGAGGAGCCGGCTCGACCAGTTCGATCAACACCCCGCCGGCATCCTTGGGGTGGATGAAGTTGATCCGCGAGTTAGCCGTGCCGCGACGGGGGTTCTCGTAGACCAGCCGCACGCCCTGTTCGCGCAACTGCGCGCACATGGCGTCGAGGTCGCTGATCCGGCAGGCCAGCTGCTGGATGCCCGGTCCGCGCTTGTCGATGAACTTCGCGATCACCGAGTCCTCGTTGAGCGGAGCCATCAGCTGGATCTGCGCACTAGTGCCCGGCACCGCCAGCATGGCCTCGCGAATCCCCTGGTCGTCGTTGATCTCCTCGTGCACCAGGATCATGCCCAAGTGGTCGTTGTACCACTCGATCGAGGCATCGAGGTCGGCGACTGCGATGCCGACGTGATCGAGTCCAGTCACCAGGGAAGTAGCCAAACTGCGACGGGCGTCAACTTGATCGGTCGTCATCTCATAACGGTAACCTCATAGCGAAGAATCTGCTTCTCCGGGTTGGCACAATCGCCCGCTCTCATGCATGTAGGAGGTTTCATGACGACGTCGGTGATCGTTGCTGGGGCACGGACACCCATCGGCAAGTTGATGGGTTCGCTGAAGGATTTCAGCGCCAGCGATCTCGGTGGTATCGCGATCAAGGCGGCGCTGGAAAAAGCCAACGTGCCTGCATCTGCGGTCGAGTACGTGATCATGGGCCAGGTGCTGACCGCGGGTGCGGGGCAGATGCCGGCGCGGCAGTCCGCGATCGCGGCCGGTATCGGCTGGGACGTTCCAGCGCTGACGATCAACAAGATGTGCCTGTCCGGTATCGACGCCATCGCGCTGGCCGACCAGCTGATTCGGGCCGGCGAGTTCGACGTGGTGGTCGCCGGTGGGCAGGAGTCCATGACCAAGGCGCCGCACCTGCTGATGGACAGCCGATCGGGTTACAAGTACGGCGACGTCACCGTGCTCGACCATCTGGCTTACGACGGGCTGCACGACGTGTTCACCGATCAGCCGATGGGCGCGCTGACCGAACAGCGCAACGACGTCGACCAGTTCACCCGCCAGCAGCAGGACGAATACGCCGCCGCCTCGCACCAGAAGGCCGCCGCCGCGTGGAAGGACGGCGTCTTCGCCGACGAAGTCGTGCCGGTCAGCATTCCGCAGCGCAAGGGCGACCCGCTGCAGTTCAGCGAGGACGAAGGTATCCGCGCCAACACCACCGCCGACTCGCTGTCCGGCCTCAAACCTGCGTTTCGCAAGGACGGCACCATCACCGCGGGTTCGGCCTCGCAGATCTCCGACGGGGCGGCCGCCGTGGTGGTGATGAACAAGGAAAAGGCCCAGGAGCTGGGGCTGAGCTGGCTCGCCGAGATCGGTGCTCACGGTGTGGTGGCCGGGCCGGACTCCACTCTGCAGTCCCAGCCGGCCAACGCGATCAAGAAAGCGCTCGACCGGGAGGGCATCACCGTCGATCAGCTCGACGTCGTCGAGATCAACGAGGCCTTCGCGGCGGTGGCGCTGGCCTCCACCAGGGAGCTCGGGGTGAACCCGGAGATCGTCAACGTCAACGGTGGCGCGATCGCCGTCGGGCACCCGATCGGCATGTCGGGAGCGCGCATCACCTTGCACGTGGCGCTGGAGTTGGCGCGCCGCGGTTCGGGCTATGGCGTAGCGGCGCTGTGCGGCGCCGGCGGCCAGGGCGACGCGCTCGTTCTGCGGGCCCCGTAGCGATTCAGGGGGTGTGGCGCCGGAGTTTGCTGGCTGGCTCGGCGCGCGGCCGCCTCGCCGTATTTGTGAGATTGCTCATATCGATAAGTTACCGGCCGGTACCGGGCGGATACGCAGTCGGCGCCACCGGGTCGGCCGGGTCGAAAGCGGCGTGCCAAAATTGACGGCGTGACTCGTCCCCGTCCCTCGATCGGGCCGGCGTTGGCCGGTGCGGTCGACCTGTCCGGCCTCAAACAACGCGCTCAGCAGTCCACCGCGGCGTCGGGTTCCGCAGCGGGCAGTGGACCGGCGGGGCAACCGGGTGGACCCGACGCCGGGCAGATCATTCAGGTCACCGAGGCCAACTTCGAAGACGCGGTGATCAACCGCTCCGACGAGGTGCCGGTGGTGGTGCTGTTGTGGTCACCGCGCAGCGAGGTCTGTGTCGAGTTGCTCGAGACGCTGTCCGGGCTGGTCGCCGAGGACAACGGCAAGTGGGCGCTGGCAGCGGCCAATGTCGACGCCGCGCCGGGGCTGGCACGGGTATTCGGCGTGCAGGCAGTTCCGACCGTGGTGGCGTTGGCCGCGGCGCAACCCATTTCCAGCTTTCAGGGTGCACAGCCCGGCGATCAGCTGCGGCTCTGGATCGACAAGCTGCTCGAGGCGACCGAAGGAAAGCTCAGGGGTCCGTCCGGCTCCGGTGAGCCGGCGCAGGTCGACCCGACGGTGGCGCGGGCCCGCCAGGAACTCGAGGCCGGCGACTTCGAAGCGGCCAAAACGTCCTATCAGGAGGTCCTGGACGCCAACCCGGGCAACGTCGAAGCGCAGGCGGCAATCCGCCAGATCGACTTCCTCACCCGCGCAACGGCGCAACGCCCGGATGCGGTGCTGGTCGCCGACGCCGCGCCCGACGACATCGACGCGGCCTTCGCCGCCGCGGATCTCCAATTGTTGAACCAGGATGTCAGCGGCGCGTTCGACCGGCTGATTGCGTTGGTGCGTCGCACCGCCGGGGACGACCGGACCAAGGTGCGAACCCGCCTGATCGAGCTCTTCGAGCTTTTCGATCCCGCCGACCCGGAAGTCGTCGCCGGCCGCCGCAACCTTGCCAACGCGCTGTACTGAGCGTCTGCTACTCCGGTTCCAGCCACAGCGCGGACATCGGCGGCAACACCATCACCGCCGAGGCCGGACGGCCGTGCCAGGCGTCCTCGGTGGCGTCCACGCCGCCGAGATTGCCGATTCCCGAACCGTTGTAGACCGTGGCATCGGTGTTGAGCACCTCCCGCCAGCGGCCGGCTAGCGGCAGTCCAAGTCGGTAGTTGCTGTGCTCGGCGCCGGCGAAGTTGAACACACACGCCAGCACCGAGCCGTCGCTGCCGTACCGCAGGAAGCTCAGCACGTTGTTGGCCGAGTCGTTGGCGTCGATCCAGGAATAGCCCTCGGGGGTGTTGTCCTGACTCCACAGCGCCGGATGGCTGGAGTAGATGGCGTTGATGTCGCGCACCAGGCGCAGGGTTCCGTTGGAGAAGCCCTGTTCGTCGAGTTGCCACCAGTCCAGGCCGCGTTCCTCCGACCACTCGGCACGCTGGCCGAACTCCTGGCCCATGAACAGCAGTTGCTTGCCCGGATGTGCCCACTGATACGCGAGCAGACTGCGCAGCCCGGCCGCCTTGGCGTGGTTGTCACCGGGCATCCGGCTCCACAGCGTGCCCTTGCCGTGCACCACCTCGTCGTGGCTCAGCGGCAGCACGTAGTTCTCACTGAACGCATACAGCAGCGAGAACGTCATCTCATGGTGGTGGAAACTGCGGTAGATCGGGTCGCGGCTGACGTAGTCGAGCGTGTCGTGCATCCAGCCCATGTTCCATTTCATCGAAAAGCCAAGGCCGCCAAGGTTGGTCGGGCGCGTGACACCCGGCCAAGACGTAGACTCCTCGGCGATGGTGACGATGCCCGGCGCGGCCTTGTGTGCGGTGGCGTTCATCTCCTGCAGGAACTGCACCGCTTCCAGATTCTCCCGTCCGCCGTAGATGTTCGGCGTCCAACCGCCCTCCGGGCGGGAATAGTCCAGGTAGAGCATCGAGGCCACCGCGTCCACGCGCAGGCCGTCGACGTGGAACTGCTCGATCCAGTACAGCGCGTTGGCCACCAGGAAGTTACGCACCTCGGGGCGGCCGAAGTCGAATACGTAAGTGCCCCAGTCCAGCTGCTCTCCGCGGTTGGGATCGGAGTGCTCGTAGAGCGCGGTGCCGTCGAAGCGGCCCAGCGCCCAGGCGTCCTTCGGGAAATGCGCGGGCACCCAGTCGACGATGACGCCGATGCCGGCCTGGTGCAGTGCGTCGACGACGCTGCGGAATTCGTCGGGGGTGCCGAACCGGGACGAGGGCGCGTAGTACGACGTGACCTGGTACCCCCAGGATCCCCCGAACGGGTGCTCGGCCACGGGCAACAGCTCGACGTGGGTGAACCCTTGTTGGACAACGTATTCGGTGAGCTGCTCGGCGAGCTGCCGGTAGCTCAGCCCGGGCCGCCAGGAGCCGAGGTGCACCTCGAGGGTGCTCATCGGCTCGAACACCGGGTTGCGTTGCGCACGCTGCGCGATCCACTCGCCATCGCCCCAGGTGTACTGGCTGACCGTGACCCGCGATGCGGTCTGGGGTGGCACTTCGGTGCCGAAAGCCAGCGGGTCGGCGCGGTCGGTCACCACGCCGTCGGCGCCGTGCACCCGGAATTTGTAGAGACCTCCGACCGGGAAGTCGGGCCAGAACAGCTCCCACACACCCGAGGAGCCCAGCACCCGCATCGGCGCGTCGTTTCCGGTCCAGCCGTTGAATTCGCCGATCAGGCTGACGCCCTTGGCATTCGGAGCCCACACCGCAAACGACACCCCGGTCACCTCGCCGTCGGGGGTGGTGAACGAACGGGGATGCGCGCCGAGCACTTCCCAGAGTCGCTCGTGGCGGCCCTCGGCGAACAGGTGCAGGTCCACCTCGCCCAGCGTGGGCAGGAACCGGTAGGCGTCGGCGACGACGTGCGGGCCGGAGCCCTCGTAGGTCACCTCGAGCCGGTAGTCGATCAGGTCCACGAACGGCAACGCGACCGCGAACACTCCGGAATCGACGTGCTGCAACGGGAACCGGTCCTCGCCCACCAGCGCCACCACGCTGGCGGCGTGGGGGCGGAAGGCGCGTACCACGGTGTGGTCACCGTATTCATGAGCGCCCAAGATGCTGTGCGGGTTGTGGTGTACGCCGGAGACCAAGCGGCCCACCTCGGCGGGATCGGGCGCCAGATGTGTCGTGGCGAGTTGTTCAGTGCGGTTCATTTCCCCTCACCTCCTGCGCAGCAGCGCGACTCGGGCATCCTCGGGAACGATGGGCATGTTGACGACATGGGCCACGGCGCGGCCCGGGTCGATGCGGATGTAGTTGGCTTGTCCCCATTGATATTCCTCGCCGGTGATCTCGTCGCGCACCCAGAACCGGTCGTAGGGCTCCATGCCCAGCGCCGCCATGTCCAGATGCAGGGTTGATTCTTCGGGCCCGAATGCGTTGAGCGTCACCACCACCAGCACGCAGTCGCCGGTGGCCGGGTCGAACTTGCTGTAGGCCAGCAGGGCGTCGTTGTCCAGGTGATGGAAGGCGATGGTGCGCAGCTGCTGTAGTGCGGGATGTAATCGTCGGATCTCGTTGAGCCGGGTGATGAACGGCTCCAACGAATTTCCTTCGGCCAGCGCGCCCGCGAAGTCGCGGGGGCGCAGCTCATACTTCTCTGAGTCCAGGTACTCCTCGCTGCCCTCACGTACCGCCCGATGCTCGAACAGTTCGTAGCCCGAATACACCCCCCAGGCCGGGCTCATGGTCGCCGCCAGGACCGCCCGGATGGCGAACATGCCGGGACCGTTGTGCTGCAGGATCGCATGCAGGATGTCCGGGGTGTTGACGAACAGGTTGGGGGTGCGGAAGTCGGCGAGGCGAGCGATGTCGTTGCCGAACTCGGTCAGCTCCCACTTCGCGGTGCGCCAGGTGAAGTAGCTGTAGGACTGCGTGAATCCCAGTTTGGCCAGGCCGTACTGGCGCGCCGGCGGAGTGAAAGCCTCGGACAGGAACAGCACGTCGGGGTCGACGGACTTGACCTGGCCGATCAGCCAGGCCCAGAAGTCCGGTGGCTTGGTGTGCGGGTTGTCGACCCGAAAGAACTTGACGCCGTGGTCGATCCAGTGCCGCACCACGCGCAGCACCTCGTCGTAAAGACCGGCCGGATCGTTGTCGAAGTTCAGCGGATAGATGTCCTGGTATTTCTTCGGCGGGTTCTCCGCATAGGCGATGGTGCCGTCGGGGAGCTCGGTGAACCAGTTGCGGTGCGCACGCGCCCATGGGTGGTCCGGTGCACACTGCAGCGCCAGGTCCAGCGCGACTTCCATCCCCAATTCCCTTGCCGTGGAGACGAAATCATCGAAGTCGTCGAGGGTGCCCAGGCTGGGGTGTACCGCGTCGTGGCCGCCCTCGTCGCTGCCGATGGCCCACGGTGAGCCGACGTCTCCGGGCGCGGCGGTCGGGTTGTTGTTGCGTCCCTTGCGGTGCACCTTGCCGATCGGGTGGATCGGCGGCAGATAGACCACGTCGAAGCCCATGCCGGCGATCCGCGGTAGCGCCGCTGCGGCGGTGGCGAAAGTGCCGTGCACCGGGTTGCCGTCGGCGTCCCAGCCGCCGGTCGAGCGGGGGAAAAACTCGTACCAGGACCCGAAGCGCGCCGCCGGCCGGTCGACCCAGACGCCGAATTGCTCACCGCGGGTGACCAATTCCCGCAACGGGAACTCGTGCAGCAGCTCCTCGATCTCCGGGGCAAGTGCGAGCGCGGTGCGGGTCAGCGGGTCCCCGGGGGACCGCAAAGCGGCGGCCGCTTCCAGCAGTGGTTGGCGCTGCTGGCGCGGCATCCCCGCGGCGGCTCTGTCGAACAGCGTCGCACCCACCAGCAGGTCGTTGGAGAGCTCCTGCTCGCCTTGGCCCGCATCGAGTTTCGCGATCAAACCGTGCCGCCAGGTGTGAATGGGGTCGCCCCAGCCGTCGACCCGGTAGCTCCACAACCCAACCCGGTCAGGTGTGAACAGACCGTGAAAAACATAGGGTTCCAGGCCCATCGTCATGGGCAGGTGCAGCGGCTTGACGCGCTCGTCGGCGGCTGCGGCGTCCGGCCTACCGGCCACCTCGCTTTCGGTGGCTTGCGCGGCCTTGATCCGGCGGACCTCGGTGACCTGCGGGTAACGCGTACCCAGGTACCGCACCACCAGTGTTGCCGCCACCGCTTCGTGTCCCTCGCGCCACACCGCGGCACGAACCGGGATCACCTCACCGACGACAGCTTTTGCGGGATAAGTACCGCACGAGACGACGGGCTGGACGTCGTCGATCTCGATACGACCGGGCACCCAATCACTCCAATCCGATTCTCCGGCTCCTGCTCGGTCCGCGGGTGCGGACCGCATCGTCGCGGGAGGGTTCTTGGACGTTCTCACCCGCGGAAACCGCAGCGTTCCTCGTCGGGGTTTTGCACAGGTCTTGATTCCTCAGGCCGGTCTGCTCGCCTCCTTGCGCCCATACCCACCCTAGTGGCCGGCTACACCGAAGGTGGCGCAGCCGACTGCCCGAATCGCGGTGGCCGAAGGCTGCAAGCTGGGAAAACCTCAGTAAGGTTGAAATGCGTGAAAGCCCTCCGTCGCTTTACCGTGCGTGCCCACCTTCCACAACGCCTCGCCGCGCTGGACCAGCTGTCGACCAACCTGCGCTGGTCGTGGGAAAAACCGACGCAGGACCTGTTCGCCACCATCGATCCCGAGCTGTGGAACAAATGCGGCAAGGACCCGGTGGCCGTGCTCGGCGCAGTGAAGCCGGCGCGGCTCGACGAACTGGCGACCGACGAGGAGTTTCTGCGCAGGCTCGACGAACTCGCCGCCGACTTGAACGACTATTTGAACCGCCCGCTGTGGTATCAGCAGCAACAGTCTGCCGGCGCCGACCTGCCCACCGGCATCGCCTACTTCTCGATGGAGTTCGGTGTCGCCGAGGTGTTGCCCAACTATTCCGGTGGTCTCGGAATCCTCGCCGGAGACCATCTGAAATCGGCGTCGGACCTGGGGCTGCCGCTGATCGCGGTGGGCCTGTACTACCGCTCCGGATATTTCCGGCAGTCCCTGACCGCCGACGGTTGGCAGCACGAGACCTACCCCTCGCTGGACCCGCAGGGGCTGCCGTTGCGGTTGCTCACCGACGCCGACGGCAGCCCGGCGCTCGTGGAGTTGGCGTTGCCGGACTCCATGCGGCTGCGGGCGCGGATCTGGGTCGCGCAGGTCGGGCGCATCCCGTTGCTGCTGCTGGACTCCGATGTCCCGGAGAACGAGCACGAGCTGCGCACCGTCACCGACCGGTTGTACGGCGGCGACCAGGAGCACCGGATGGTGCAGGAACTGCTGGCCGGTATCGGCGGGGTGCGGGCGATCCGTGCCTTCACCGCCATCGAGGGGCGCCCCGGCCCCGAGGTGTTCCACATGAACGAGGGCCACGCCGGATTCCTCGGCGTGGAGCGTGTCCGCGAACTGACGGAAGGTGGACTGGACTTCGACACCGCCCTGACCGTGGTGCGGTCGGCCACCGTCTTCACCACCCACACCCCGGTTCCGGCCGGCATCGACCGGTTCCCCGCGGAGCTGGTGCAGCGCTACTTCGACGATGCCGGCGACCAGGTGTCCACGCTGCTGCCCGGCGTGCCGACGGCGCGGGTGCTGGCCTTGGGCGCCGAGGACGACCCGACCAAGTTCAACATGGCGCACATGGGTCTGCGGCTGGCGCAGCGGGCCAACGGAGTCTCGTTGTTGCACGGCCGGGTCAGCCGGGTCATGTTCAACGAGTTGTGGCCCGGCTTCGACCCTGCGGAAGTCCCGATCGGATCGATCACCAACGGCGTTCATGCGCGCACCTGGGCCGCTCCGCAGTGGCTGGAGTTGGGGCGCGAGCTGGCCGGGTCGGACTCGTTCGGCGAGCCTGCCGTGTGGCTGCGGCTGCAGCAGGTCGACCCGGGGCACCTGTGGTGGATCCGATCCCAGTTGCGCGCGCTGCTGGTTCAGGACGTCCGGCTGCGGCTGCGCCAGTCCTGGTTGGAACGCGGCGCATCGGAAGCCGAATTAACTTGGATATCAACAGCATTCGATCCCGATGTGCTCACCGTGGGGTTCGCCCGGCGGGTTCCGACGTACAAGCGGCTGACCCTGATGTTGCGCGACCCGGCTCGGCTGGAACGGCTGCTGCTCGATGAGCAGCGGCCGGTGCAGCTGATCGTCGCCGGTAAGTCGCACCCCGCCGACGACGGCGGCAAGGCGCTGATCCAGCAGGTGGTGCGGTTCGCCGACCGCCCCGAGGTGCGGCACCGGATCGCCTTCCTGCCCAATTACGACATGTCGATGGCGCGGCTGCTCTACTGGGGCTGCGACGTCTGGCTGAACAACCCGTTGCGGCCGTTGGAGGCCTGCGGAACGTCGGGGATGAAGAGCGCGTTGAACGGCGGGTTGAACCTCTCCATCCGAGACGGCTGGTGGGACGAGTGGTACGACGGCGAGAACGGCTGGGAGATCCCTTCGGCGGACGGCGTGGCCGACGAGAACCGGCGCGACGACCTGGAGGCCACCGCCCTCTACAAGCTGTTGGAGGAGGCGGTGGCGCCCAAGTTCTACGAGCGCGACGAGCACGGGACGCCACCGCGCTGGATCGAGATGGTGCGGCACACGCTGCAGACCCTGGGGCCCAAGGTGCTGGCCTCCCGGATGGTCACCGACTACGTCGAGCAGTACTACACGCCGGCCGCGAGGTCGCTGCGGCAGATCGTCGCGGCTCACGAGGGTGGCGCCCGATTCGATGCCGCCCGGGAACTGGCCGCCTACCGGCGTCGCGCCGAAGAGGCCTGGCCGAAGATCGACATCACCGATGTGGACAGCACCGGACTGCCGGACACCCCGCTGCTGGGATCGAAGCTGACGCTGACCGCCACCATGCACCTGGCCGGCCTGTCGCCCGACGAGGTGACCGTGCAGGCGGTGTTGGGCCGGGTCGACGCGGCCGACGAGTTGCAGGATCCGTTCACCGTCGAGATGACGTACACCGGCAGCGCCGAGGGGGGCTACCAGGTGTTCTCGACGACGACACCGCTGCCGCTGGCCGGGTCGCTGGGCTACACGGTGCGGGTGCTGCCGCGCCATCCGATGCTCGCCGACAGCAGCGAACTCGGGCTGGTCACCCTGGCTTAGCTCTGTGCCAGCCGGGCCAGCGCCGCCCGGACCTGCGCGCCATTCGTGGTCTGCCAGAACGGCGGCAGCGTGGCGCGCAGGTAGTCGCCGTAACGGGCGGTGGCCAGGCGTGAGTCCAACACCGCGACCACCCCGCGATCGGTCACCCGGCGCAGCAGCCGGCCCGATCCCTGCGCCAGCAGCAGCGCCGCATGGCTGGCGGCGACGGCCATGAAGCCGTTGCCGCCGCGGGCGGCGACCGCGCGCTGGCGGGCACTGAGCAACGGGTCGTCGGGCCGCGGAAACGGGATGCGGTCGATCAGCACCAACGACAGCGACGGCCCCGGGACGTCGACGCCTTGCCACAGCGACAGCGTGCCGAACAGGGAGGTCTCCGGCTCGGCGCTGAACTGCTCGACCAACGCGGAGGTGCTGTCGTCGCCCTGGCACAGCACCGGGGTGGACAGTCGGTCGCGCATCGCCTCGGCGGTGGCCCGCGCCGCGCGCATCGAGGAGAACAGGCCCAACGTGCGACCGCCGGCCGCGGTGATCAGTTCGGCGATCTCGGTGAGCTGCTCGGCCGACCCGACACCGTCGCGGCCCGGTGGCGGCAGATGGGCGGCGATGTAGAAGATCCCGGACTTGGCGTGCTCGAACGGAGACCCCACGTCCAGCCCGCACCAGGCGCGGTCCGAACCCTGAAGGCCCCAGGCCTGGGCCATCGCGTCGAAGGTCCCGCCCACCGTCAGCGTCGCCGAGGTCAACACCGTCGTCGACCGGGCGAACACCTGCGTGGCCAGCAGCCCGGCCACCGACAGCGGAGCCACCCGCAGCACCGCACGTGGGGTCCCGCGGTTGTCTTCGTGGTCGAGCCAGACGATGTCGGTGCGGTCCGGGATGGCCGGCCCGAACGACTCGAGGATCCGCGCGGCCGTGTCGGCGATCTCGATCAGCGTCGCGGCCGCCTCCGCCCGCGCGGCCGCGGCCCGCGTGTCGCTGGTGCCCTCGATCGCCGAGCGAGCCGCGTTGGCAGCGTCCCGGAGCGCGGCGAGGTAGGTGGCGAGCTCGTCGTCGAGGTAGTCGATGCGCCCGGCCTGAGCGTCGTGGATGGCCGAGGAGAAGGTCGTCGATGCCGCTTCCAGACGCTGGACCAGCTCCGGCTTCACCAATCTGGTGATGCGCCGCGCCGCCACCCCCAACGACGCGGCCGTCAACTCCGCGGTGGCCACCGACGTCACCCGATCGGCCAACTCGTGCGCTTCGTCGACGACCAGGAGTTCGTGTTCGGGCAGCACCGCGGAGTCGGACACCGCGTCGATGGCCAGCAGCGCGTGATTGGTGACGACGATATCGGCGCCGCCGGCCCGCGCCCGCGCCCTTTCCGAGAAGCACTCGCTGCCGTACGGGCAGCGGGCCACCCCGATGCATTCGCGTGCCGACACGCTGACCTGTGACCAGGATCGTTCCGGCACACCGGGTTTGAGGTCGTCACGATCCCCGGTTTCGGTGCTCGACGCCCACTCGGTGAGGCGTTGCACGTCGCGACCCAGGGCGCTGGCCGCCATCGGGTTGAATAGTTCCTCTTGCGGCGGCTCGTCCGGGTCGTCGGTGACGGCGCCGTGAATCTTGTTCAGGCACAGATAGTTTCGTCGCCCTTTGAGCAACGCGAAGGTGGGCCGGCGAGGCAGTGCGTCAGCCAGCGAGTCGGCCAGGCGGGGCAGGTCGCGGTCGACGAGCTGGCGCTGCAGGGCGATCGTCGCCGTCGACACCACCACCGGTGCGTCGTCGTTGACCGCGCGCACGATCGAGGGAACCAGGTACGCCAACGACTTGCCGGTGCCGGTGCCGGCCTGCACCACCAGGTGTTGGCGGGTTTCGAAGGCCCGGGCGACCGCGTGGGCCATCTGCTGCTGGCCGCTGCGCTCGCTGCCGCCGAGCGCGGCGACCGCCTTGCCAAGCAGCGCCCTGACGGATTCAGCCTCGGACACCAGCTGCCCCTTCGGTCAGGTAGGGATGGTCTGCGTCGGGATCGCCGGTTCGCCGGGGGACAAGCTCAGCCCCTCCCACGGCAGGCTGCGTAACCCCGCCGCCACCAGTTCCCGTGCCGCGGACAGATCGGTCTGGAAGACGGCGCGCCCGGCGCGCACCAAGGGCGTCGTCAACACGCGGTGCGGCTCGGTGACGTCCGGCGGGCGGGCGGCGGGGTGCACGACCTCCTCGGTGACGGTGCCGGTCGGCCGGGCCAGCCGCAGCGCCGCTTTTCGGCCACCGCGGGACTGCTTCTGGCTGCTGCGTTTCTGCACCGGGATGCCGTCCACCTCGACGAGTTTGTAGACCATGCTCGCCGTCGGTGCGCCCGACCCGGTGACCAGAGACGTGCCGACGCCGTAGCGGTCGACCGGCGCGGCGGCCAGCCCGGCGATGGAGAACTCGTCGAGGTCACCGGTCAGCACGATGCGGGTGTGTCTGGCGCCCAGCTCGTCGAGCTGGGTACGCACCTGGTGGGCCAGCGCCTCGAGGTCGCCGGAGTCGATGCGGACCGCACCCAGCTCCGGGCCGGCGGCGGCGATCGCGTTGGCGACCCCCGTCGTCACGTCGTAGGTGTCCACCAGCAGCGTGGTGCCTGGGCCCAGCGCGGCGACCTGTGCCCGGAAGGCGGCCAATTCCTCGGTGCCGCTCTGCTGGGTGTGCACCATGGTGAAGGCGTGCGCGGCGGTGCCCACCGTGGGCACCCCGTACAACCGTTGGGCCTCCAGGTTCGACGTGCCGGCGAAGCCGGCGATGTAGGCGGCCCGCGCCGCGGCGACCGCGGCACGCTCGTGGGTGCGGCGGGTGCCCATTTCGATGACCGGACGGCCGCGGGCGGCGCTGACCATGCGCGCGGCCGCCGAAGCGATCGCGGTGTCGTGATTGAAGATCGACAGCACCAGCGTTTCCAGCAGCACGCACTCGGCGAAGCTGCCGTGCACCGACAGGACCGGGGAGTTGGGGAAGTACAGCTCGCCCTCGGCGTAACCGTCGATGTCGCCACCGAACCGGAAGTTGCGCAGATAATCCACCGTGTCGGGATCGAGGAATTCGGCCACCAGATCGCATGCGGCGTCGTCGAACCTGAACTGCGGCAACAGCTCCAGCAGCCGGCCGGTGCCGGCGACCACCCCGTACCGCCGGCCGGCGGGCAGCCGGCGCGCGAACACCTCCCAGCTGGTCTGTCGCTGCGCGGTGCCGTCGCGCAGGGCCGCCGCCAGCATGGTCAACTCGTATTTGTCGGTCAACAACCCAGCTGATGCAATGTCATTCACGGCGCATTCACCTCGCCAACGGTATCGGCTGACTGCGACGGTGCGCTCTCGGTATCCTTACCCCCATGGTGGTAGCGAAAGCGCCGGCCAAGCCGGGCAGTACGGGGCAGCGCGAATCCGCTCCGGTCGACGCTACGACGAGTCCGTGGGTGACGATCGTCTGGGACGACCCGGTCAACCTGATGACTTACGTGACCTACGTGTTCCAGAAATTGTTCGGCTACAGCGAGCCGCAGGCCACCAAGCTGATGCTGCAGGTGCACAACGAAGGCAAGGCCGTGGTGTCCTCGGGCAGTCGGGAGTCGATGGAGGTCGACGTGTCCAAACTGCATGCCGCCGGGTTGTGGGCGACGATGCAGCAGGACAAATGAGATCCGCGGGTAGCCGGTAGTCATAGTGCGCAAATGGAAGCGCGTCGAGACCCGTAACGGTCCCCGTTTTCGGTCGTCGCTGGCCCCGCACGAAGCGGCCCTGCTGCAGAACCTGGTCGGTGCGATGGTCGGCCTGCTGGACGAGCGGCAGTCATCCTCGCCGTCGGACGAACTCGAAGAGATCACCGGCATCAAGACCGGGCACTCGCAGCGCCCGGCCGACCCGACGCTGGGCCGGCTGCTGCCGGACTTCTATCGCCGGCGTGAGGGGGATCCGCTGGACCTCGACGCCTCCGAGACGCTCAACTCGGCACTGCGCAGTCTGCACGAGCCCGACATCATCGACGCCAAACGTGCTGCGGCGCAGCAGTTGTTGGATACGGTGCCGCAGAACGGCGGCCGGTTCGAATTGACCGAGGACGCGGCCAACGCCTGGATTTCGGCGGTCAACGACCTGCGCCTGACGTTGGGCGTGATGCTCGAGGTCGGGCCGAACGGGCCCGAACGCCTGCCGGCCGACCACCCGCTGGCCGCGCACTTCGACGTCTACCAATGGCTGACGGTGCTGCAGGAGTATCTGGTGCTGGTGCTGATGGGCCACCGGTAACCCCGGTGGCGGGCCCGATGAACTCGCTCACCGACGTCGGCGGAATCCGCGTCGGCCATTACCACCGGCTGGACCCCGACGCGTTCCTCGGCGGCGGCTGGGCCTGTGGCACCACGGTGGTGTTGACGCCGCCCGGGACCGTGGGTGCCGTCGACTGCCGCGGCGGCGCGCCCGGCACCCGGGAGACCGACCTGCTCGACCCGATCAACAGCGTCCGCTACGTGGACGCGGTGGTGCTGTCCGGCGGCAGCGCCTACGGATTGGCCGCCGCCGACGGCGTGATGCGCTGGCTGGAGGAACACCAGCGCGGGGTGGCGATGGGCGGCGGTGTGGTGCCGATCGTGCCGGCCGCGGTGGTGTTCGACCTGCCGGTCGGGGCCTGGGATTGTCGGCCGACCGCCGAATTCGGTTATGCCGCATGCCAAGCCGCCGATACAGCCGGCGACGCGGCGCCCGTCCCGCTGGGCATCGCCGGGGCCGGCGTGGGTGCGCGTGCCGGGGTGCTCAAGGGCGGCGTGGGAACCGCGTCTCGCACGCTGCCGTCCGGAGTGACTGTCGGCGCGCTGGCCATTGTGAACGCCGCCGGTGACGCCGTCGACCGGGCTACCGGCCTGCCGTGGATGGCGGAACTGATCGGCGAGTTCGCGCTGACGCCACCGCCGCACGACCAGGTCGCGGCGCTGGCGGAACTGCCGTCGCCGCTGAGCCAGCTGAACACGACCATCGCCGTCGTGGCCACCGACGCGGTGCTGAGCCCGGCGGCCTGCCGCAGGGTGGCGGTCGCCGCGCACGACGGTCTGGCGCGCACCCTGCGTCCGGCGCACACGCCGCTGGACGGTGACACCGTCTTCGCGCTGGCGACGGGCGCAATCGAGGTGCCGCCGTCACCCAATACCCCCGCCGCGTTGTCGCCGGAAACGGCCGTGATCACCGCGGTTGGTGCCGCCGCGGCCGACTGCCTGGCGCGGGCGGTGGTGTCCGGGGTGATCGCCGCCGAGTCGGTGGCCGGGATACCGGCTTACCGTGACGTGGTGCCGGGCGCGTTCGCCAAGCACACCGGTTAGCGTGCTGGTGATCCGCGTCCACCTGGTCGAGGCGATGCGCCGCCGATCGCGGTTGCGCCGGTAGCCTGGTCGATGCGGGGGACGCGCTGGAAGGGCAGCTATGGGCAGAAGCGGGTCGCGCCCGCCGGCGGCGCAGGACAAGAAGCCGGCCTGGGTTATCGGGGCAACGACGATCGGCACGTTCGTCGCGCTCCTCTACCTCGTCGAATTGATCGACCAACTCACCGGGGGCCGGCTGGATCGCAACGGCATCAGGCCGCAGACCACCGACGGCTTGTGGGGCATCCTGTTCGCGCCGCTGCTGCACGCGAACTGGGGGCACCTGATCGCCAACACCGTGCCGGTGCTGGTGCTGGGCTTTCTGATGACGCTGGCCGGATTGTCCCGATTCGTCTGGGCCACCGCGATCATCTGGATCCTGGGTGGCTTCGGCACCTGGCTGATCGGCGATATGGGCAGCAGCTGCCGTCCGACCGACCACATCGGAGCCTCCGGCCTGATCTTCGGCTGGCTGGCGTTCCTGCTGGTGTTCGGGATCTTCGTGCGCAAGCTGTGGAACATCGTCATCGGGCTGGCGGTGCTGTTCGTGTACGGCGGTGTGCTGCTGGGCGCACTGCCGGTGCTCGGGGTGTGTGGCGGCGTGTCCTGGCAGGGGCACCTGTGCGGCGCACTGGCCGGAGTGGTGGCGGCGTATCTGCTGTCATCGCCGGAACGCAAAGCCCGGGAACGGAAGCGGTCCATCCGTGCTTCCCGTTGAGCCATGAGTACGCCGCTGTCGCCGGTCGGGATATTCGACTCCGGCGTGGGCGGCTTGACGGTCGCGCGGGCGATCATCGACCAGTTGCCGGATGAGGAGATCATCTACGTCGGCGACACCGGCAATGGTCCGTATGGTCCGCTGACCATCCCGCAGATCCGTGCCCACGCGCTGGCCATCGGTGACGACCTGGTCGGCCGCGGGGTGAAGGTCCTGGTGATCGCCTGCAACTCGGCCTCGGCCGCCTGCCTGCGGGATGCGCGGGAACGTTACGACGTGCCCGTCGTCGAGGTGATCCTGCCGGCGGTGCGCCGCGCGGTGGCCGCCACCCGCAATGGGCGGATCGGGGTGATCGGCACCCGGGCCACCATCACCTCACACGCCTACCAGGATGCGTTCGCTGCGGCCCGCGACACCGAGATCACCGCGGTGGCCTGCCCGCGGTTCGTCGACTTCGTCGAGCGGGGCGTCACCAGCGGTCGTCAGGTACTCGGCCTGGCCGAGGGTTACCTGGAGCCGCTGCAACGCGCCGAAGTGGACACGCTGGTGCTGGGCTGCACGCACTACCCGCTGTTGTCCGGGTTGATCCAACTGGTGATGGGGGACGAGGTCACACTCGTCTCCAGTGCCGAGGAGACGGCCAAGCAGGTGCTGCGCGTTCTCACCGAACGGGAACTGCTGCGGCCCCACCCGGTCGAATCCGACGGCGCAGCCCCGCCGTCACGGGTGTTCGAGGCCACCGGCGACCCGGAGGCGTTCACCCGGCTGGCGGCCCGGTTCCTGGGTCCCGCCGTGACGGGCGTCGAACCCGTTCGTCATACACGTGTCCACTAGGAATGCCGATGATTCCGACCTCAAAATGCGGCGATGTTTTCCCCATCGTGGTAGCGGGCATGGCACAGTGGTGTCCGTGCGACTAACCGTGCTCGGATGCTCCGGTAGCGTCGTGGGCCCGGACTCGCCCGCGTCGGGTTACCTGCTTCGGGCGCCGGACACGCCGCCGCTTGTCATCGATTTCGGCGGGGGCGTGCTCGGAGCGTTGCAGCGCCACGCCGACCCGGGCTCGGTGCACGTGCTGCTGTCGCATCTACATGCCGATCACTGTCTGGATCTGCCGGGACTGTTCGTCTGGCGCCGGTACCACCCGACGTCGCGGCCCAGTGGCAAGGCGTTGCTCTACGGGCCCAGCGACACCTGGTCCCGGATGGGGGCGGCGTCGTCGCCCTACGGTGGCGAAATCGATGACTGCTCGGACATTTTCGACGTTCGCCACTGGGTTGACGGCGAAGCGGTGACGATCGGCGCGCTGACCATTGTGCCCCGGGTGGTCGCGCATCCCACCGAGTCGTTCGGTCTGCGCTTCACCGACCCCACCGGGGCGTCGCTGGTGTACAGCGGCGACACCGGCGCGTGCGAACAATTGGTCGAGCTCGCCCGCGGCGCCGACGCCTTCCTGTGCGAGGCGTCCTGGACGCATTCGCCGAAACATCCGCCGGCGCTGCATCTTTCCGGCACCGAGGCCGGCCGGGCCGCGGCTCAGGCGGGAGTGCGCGAGTTGCTGCTGACCCACATTCCGCCGTGGACGTCGCGGGAGGACGTGATCAGCGAGGCCAAGGCCGAGTTCGAGGGTCCGGTGCACGCAGTGGTGCCCGGTGAGACGTTCGAGGTCCGCAACTCCTAGTCCGCCGCGGATGTGACCGGCTGCCAACATCGTGCCGAAATCCCGCGCCGCCGATGCGCTCGCGGTGCGACCGATAGGGTAGGCGTCGTGTCAAAACGAGAAGACGGCCGCCTCGACGACGAGCTACGTCCAGTGGTCATCACCCGGGGTTTCACCGAGAATCCAGCGGGTTCGGTGTTGATCGAATTCGGCCGCACCAAGGTACTGTGCACCGCCAGCGTCACCGAAGGCGTGCCCCGTTGGCGTAAGGGATCGGGCCTGGGTTGGCTGACCGCCGAGTACGCGATGCTGCCGTCGGCCACCCACACCCGGTCGGACCGTGAGTCGGTGAAGGGCCGGCCCAGTGGCCGCACCCAGGAGATCAGCCGGTTGGTCGGTCGCTCGTTGCGGGCGTGTATCGATCTCGGGGCGCTGGGGGAGAACACCATCGCCGTCGACTGCGATGTGTTGCAGGCGGATGGCGGCACCCGGACCGCCGCCATCACCGGCGCGTACGTGGCGCTGGCCGACGCGGTGACCTACCTGTCCGCACTGGGCAAGCTGTCCGATCCCCGACCGTTGTCGTGCGCCATCGCCGCGATCAGTGTCGGGGTGGTCGACGGTCGGGTCCGCGCCGACCTGCCCTACGAGGAGGACTCGCGCGCCGAGGTCGACATGAACGTCGTCGCGACCGACACCGGGACGCTGGTCGAGGTGCAGGGCACCGGCGAAGGTGCGACGTTTCCGCGGTCGACTTTGGACAAGTTGCTCGACGTGGCGCTGGCGGGTTGCGACAAGCTGTTCGCCGCCCAGCGCGAGGCGCTGGCGCTGCCCTACCCGGGTGAGCTGCCCGAGCGCAAGCCGCAACCGAAGGCGTTCGGAAGCTGAGCCGGTTACTCGTGGCCAGCCGTAACCGCAAGAAGCTGGCCGAGTTGCAGCGGGTGTTGGACGCTGCGGGGTTGTCCGGGATGACGTTGGTGTCCTTGGACGACGTCGAGCCGTTCGACGAGGCCCCCGAGACCGGCGCGACGTTCGAGGACAACGCGTTGGCCAAGGCGCGCGACGCATTCGCCGCGACCGGGTTGCCGAGCGTCGCCGACGATTCCGGGTTGGAAGTGGCCGCGTTGAACGGGATGCCCGGGGTGTTGTCGGCACGCTGGTCGGGCCGGCACGGCGACGATGCGGCCAACACGGCTCTGCTGCTGGCGCAACTTCGCGACGTGCCCGACGGGCGCCGCGGCGCCGCGTTCGTCTCGGCGTGCGCGCTGGTCTCTCCCACGGACGAGGTGGTGGTGCGCGGGGAGTGGACCGGCGCCATCGGCCGGGAGCCGCGCGGCGACGGCGGCTTCGGCTACGACCCGGTATTTCTTCCCGATGACGCCGGCGGCCGGACCGCGGCCGAGCTCAGTCCGGCCGAGAAGGACACGGTCTCGCACCGCGGGCGGGCGCTGCAGCTGCTGCTGCCGGCCCTGCGGGCGCTGTCGACGGCTAGACGGGGAACTGCGCTTTGACGGCGCGGGTCTGTCGCTGCTCGACCAGGATGCCCAGCAGCGGGATGGTGCCGGCCAGCAGCACACCGACGGTCTTGCCGATCGGCCAGCGGACTTTGATCGCCAGATTGAATGCGGCCAGCATGTAGATGAAGTAGACCCAGCCGTGCACCACCTCGATCCAGCGGATCTCGCGGTGGAAGACCAGGTGCGAGACGATCTCCCCGCACAGCGCGATCAGCCAGATACCCGTCACCCACGCCATCACCCGGTACGCGAGCAACGCGGTGCGGATCTTCTCGACGGGGAATACCGAGGCGCCGCGCTCGACGCCCGTCGCTTCGGGGGGTGTCTCGGATGTACTCATGCGGTGGTCCTGTTCTGTTTCTCGGCGTCGTGCTGGGCGAGCTCGGCCAGGTAAGCGTTGTACTCGCGCAGAGCCGGGTCATCGGTCTGTTCTGCTGCGGGTTGCGGCCGCTCCGGTAACAGCCCGGCCGGTATCTCGGTGACGGTGCCGCTGGGCTGCGGCGGTGCTTGCTCGTATCGGACGAATTTCCGGTAGGCGTAGACGCAGAACGCGGCGAACATCGGCCACTGCAGCGCGTATCCGAGGTTCTGGTAGCTGCCCGACACGGACTGGAACCGCGTCCACTGCCACCAGCCCAGTGCCAGGCAGCCGCATGCCGCGGCGATCACCAAGGCGATCGCCGCGAGCCGGTGGTGCCGGGTGTTGGCCTGCTTGGACACCCCATGACGGTACCGCGGTGGCGGTCATGGCTGGTGCCGGACGAACCCACCGAGTCGCGCGCGGCCGACGGATCCGCCGCGTGCGGCGGTAGGATCGCTGAGCGCGCGGGCGTGATGAAATTGGCATACATGCCGGCTTTAGGTGCCGGTGCTCGAGAGAGCGTGTGGGTTCGAGTCCCACCGCCCGCACCGGTGAGCATCGGCGCTGGCGCTTTGAAGCCGTAGGGTGAGCGCATGGGCAGTTGGAGCGTCTGGTCGGTCACCTGCTTTTTCTGCGAACGAAATGTGCCGTTATGGCAGTCGCGGCGGACGCCGCAAGGCAACTTCTACGGACCCTGTTGCGCCGAGCTGGGGCAGCAGGGACGCAAGCCTCGCCGCCTGTTCGAGCGTTGGCGCTGAGCCCGCACTCGGCGGTCCCGGGTGTGCACCGACCCTCCTGACTGAACACGTGCCCGCTGGCTGTTCTCGTATTCGGCTATCGCCGCAGGGTGCCGAGCTGACCCGGGTGGTATCGGGGGCCGGCCGCGAGGCTGGTGCCCGAGTTTGGGCGAACAAGTGTTTAGCGAACCGGAGGCCTGGGAAGCCGTTAGGGACCGCGCATTCAAGCCTCTCGCGCGGCGTACCCGATCCGAGCCCGATCCAACATTGGAAGAAGAACTATGAGTTCGACTCTTCGCAGCCTCACCCGGTGGAGCTCGGCTCCCGCCAAAGGCGTCGAGACGGCATCGAAACCCTGGGTCAACATTCCCCGGGGCCTGGCCGCCCGGGCCACCACCCCGTTGCTTCCCGACGACTATCTCAAGCTGCTCAATCCGCTCTGGTCGGCGCGGGAGCTGCGCGGGCGCGTCGTGGACGTCAAATCGGAAACCTCCGATTCGGCGACGGTCACGATCAAACCTGGCTGGGGTTTCTCCGGCAAGTACGACCCGGGACAGTACGTCGGCATCGGGCTGCGGGTGGACGGGCGCTGGCACTGGCGCTCCTACTCGCTGACGTCAGTTCCCAAGCGCGACAACAAGAACATCACCATCACCGTCAAGGCCACCCCCGAAGGCTTTCTGTCGACGCACCTGGTCAAAGGTGTGAAACCGGGAACCATCGTGCGATTGGCAAGTCCGAAAGGCGATTTCGCGCTGCCCGATCCGCCGCCGGAGAAGATCCTGTTCATCACCGCCGGCAGCGGTATCACCCCGGTGATGGCGATGTTGCGCACCCTGAATTCCCGCGGACAACAAGCCGACGTGGTGCACATCCATTCCGCACCGACCATCGACGACGTCATCTTCTGTGACGAATTGCGGGAATTGGAGAAGAAGCAAGAGGGCTACCGGCTGCACCTGCAGCTCACCGAGAGTCAGGGACATTTGGAGTTCGGGGACCTCAATGACATCGTGGCCGACTGGCAGGAACGTCCGGCGTGGGTGTGCGGGCCGCCGGCGTTGCTGGACGAGGCCGAGAAATGCTGGAAAGAAGCAGATCTCGACGATCAGCTACATATGGAGCGGTTCACCATCGCCGCCACCGACAAGGGCGGTGAAGGCGGCACCGTAACCTTCGCGATCTCCGACAAGACGCTGGAGATCGACGGTGCCACAACGCTTTTGGAAGCCGGTGAAGAAGCCGGAATCCAGATGCCGTTCGGCTGCCGGATGGGTATCTGCCAATCCTGTGTGCTCCCGTTGGAGGCGGGTCACGTGCGCGACATCCGGTCGGGAATCGAGCACCGCGAAGGTGACCGCATCCAGACCTGCATCTCCACCGCCTCCGGCGACTGCACGCTCAAGATCTAGGAGAAATTACATGGCTATCACCGACATCAAGGAATACGCCCACCTCACCACCGAGGACATCGAGCAACTCGCTCAAGAATTGGACGCGATCCGCGCCGACATCGAGGAGTCCCGCGGCGAACGCGACGCACGCTACATCCGGCGCTCCATCCAGTTGCAGCGGGCGCTGGCCGCCGGCGGCCGAGCTGCGTTGTTCGCCAGCCGGAACCGCTACGCGTGGCTGGCCGGCACGGGAATGCTCGCGATGGCCAAGATCATCGAGAACATGGAACTGGGCCACAACATCACCCACGGGCAATGGGACTGGATGAACGACCCAGAGATCCACTCCACCGAATGGGAGTGGGATACCACCTGCCCGAGCGTGCAGTGGAAGCACTCGCACAATTTCGTGCACCACAAGTACACCAACGTCGTGGACCTGGACGCCGATGTCGGGTACGGCATCATGCGCGTCACCCGCGACGAGCCTTGGGAGCCTTACTATCTCGGCAACCCGATCTACAACATGCTGCTGGGCACCCTGTTCGAATGGGGGGTGGCGCTGCACCACATCGAGTCCAAGAAGCTGCGCAAGAAGGAGAAGACCTGGGCCGAGGCCCGCAAGGATCTGCGCATCATCGGCAAGAAGGTCGCCAAGCAGGCCGGCAAGGACTACGTGGTCTTCCCGGCGCTGACCGGACGCAACTGGAAGCACACCATCAAGGCCAATATGACGGCCAACCTGATTCGCAACTACTGGGCGTACATGGTGATCTTCTGCGGCCACTTCCCGGACGGCGCCGAGAAATTCACCGTCGAGGAGTTCGAGAACGAGACCAAGGGCGAGTGGTACCTGCGGCAGATGCTCGGATCGGCGAACTTCAACGCCGGACCGATCATGGCGTTCGTCAGCGGGAACCTGTGCTACCAGATCGAGCATCACCTGTTCCCGGACCTGCCCAGCAACCGGTACGCGGAGATCGCAGTGCGGGTGCGCGAACTGTGCGACAAGTACGACCTGCCCTACACCACGGGATCGCTTGGGCGACAGTACTTCCAGTCGTTCTGGACGATCCTGAAGCTGGCGTTGCCGGACAAGTACCTCAAGGCCTCCTCCGACGACGCGCCGGAGACCCGCTCGGAACGCAAGTTCGCGATCCGCAAGGGCGTCCGGGACAGCTTCGTCGACCCGGAGACCGGAAAGCGGCGCGGTCTGCGCACCGCACTGCGGGAGCTGCGGGCGGCGTGAGCCGCCCGGCGGGCCGGGATACGATCCTCCGAACGCCCCGACGAATGAAGGGAGGGCGGAATTGTCCGTCGCACGACGCGAGCGTGCCGCTCTGGTAGAGACCATGCGCAGCGCCGGCCCCGACGCCCCCACCCTCTGCGAGGGCTGGGACACCCGAGATCTGGCGGCCCACCTGGTGATCAGGGAGTACCGCCCGGACGCCGCGCCGGGCATCCTCATCCCGTACTTCGCCGGCCACACCGATAAGCTGCAGAACAAGGTCGCTCAGGAGACGGACTGGGAGACGCTGGTGGACAAGGTCGCCTCCGGCCCGCCCGCCTACTCGCCGTTCAAACTGCTCGACGCGGTGGCCAACGTCGCCGAGATGTTCATCCACAACGAGGACGTCCGCCGCGCCCAGCCCGGCTGGGAGCCGCGCGAACTGGAGCCGAAGCTCGTCGAGCGGCTGCGCAAAACCGTGCCGCTGATGGGCCGGCTGACCCTGTCGAAGGTGCCGGGCCGGGTGGCCCTGCGCACCAACGACGGCAAGACGATCCTGATCGCCGGCCACGGCCCGGCCGTTACCGTCACTGGCAATCCCGAGGAATTGCTGCTGTTCGCCGTCGGCCGGACCGCCCGGGTGGACTTCGAGGGCGACGAGTCCGCGGTGCAAGCCGTCAAGGATGCGCCCAAGGGCCTGTAGTGCCGCAGAGCACCCGGAGTTGACCTGCAGTAAGGCAACCCTTAGTTTGTGGGGGTAACTTACTAGCTCGGGGTGGGCCTGGATATGAGCACCGTGACGTCGCGGGTAGGCGGCCGTCCAGCGCTGATCGCGGTGGACGACGTGGTCCGCGTCGGTCGCGAGTTGGGTCTGCGGCGGCTGAGCGTCAACGCGGTCGCCGCACGACTCGGGGTCTCGGCGACCGCGCTGTACCGGCACGTGGAGAGTCGCTGGGAGTTGGAGCGACTGGTCGGCGAGAGTCTGCTCGCCGAGCTCGAACTGCGCGACGACCCCGACGACGGCATCGAAGGCCACCTGCTGTCCTTCGGGCTGCAGCTGTGGCACTACACCGTCGAGCATCCCGGTCTGGCGTCCTATCTGCAGGTGCTGTTCCCACGCGGCGACGCCGGGGTGCGGTTGCTGGTCACCGAGGTCGATGCGCTGAGTCGGCGCGGCTACGCCGAAGAGGCGGCGATCGTGTTGAGCAGCGCCGTCGCCACCCTGGCGATCAGCCTGGCCGCCCGCGAAGAAAGCAACACCAGCACTACCGGTGGCGACCAGGCCGACAGGTTCGCGGCGGAACGCGACGCCGTGGCGCAGCGGCTGGCCGGGCACCCGCGGCTGGGCGCCGCACACGGTGTGCTCCCGGAGTTGGCGAGTGCGGAGTACGTGCGGCTGTTGCTGGCCGCGTCGATCAAGGGGCTGGTCGGGGAGATCCCGCCCGGGCGTCCGATCACCGAAGTCGTGGCGGCCACACCGCCGCGGGAGAGGACCGTTGATGGCACGCGGATTTTCCGGCGTGGTGATGAGGGGCTACGGCGCGCGCGACCATATGGCGACGGTGCTTGAAACCCAGCTGATCGCACCGCATATGGTGCGGGTCCGGATGGAGTCGACGACGCTGTTCGACGAGGTCGAGCCCGAGCCGGCGGCGTGGTTGCGGTTCTGGTTCCCGGATCCGAAAGGATCCAAGACCGAATTCCAGCGCGGCTACACCCTTTCCGAAGCCGACCCGGCCACCGGTCGGTTCGCCGTCGACGTGGTGCTGCACGAGCCGGCCGGACCCGCATCGACCTGGGCCCGCAACGTCGCACCCGGCGCCAGCATCGCGGTGATGGTGCTGATGGGCTCCACGCGCTTCGACGTGCCCGAGGAACAGCCGGCCGGATACCTGCTGATCGGTGACTCGGCGTCCATTCCCGGGATCAACGGGATCATCGAAACCGTCCCGGATGACATCCCGATCGAGACGTACCTCGAACAGCACCACGACAACGACCCGCTGATCCCGATCACGCCGCATCCCCGGGTGCGGGTGCACTGGGTGCCCCGACGGGACGAGAAGGCACTGGCCAACGCGATCGAGAGTCGCGACTGGTCGAACTGGTACTGCTGGGCGACCCCGGAAGCCAACGCGCTCAAGCACGTCCGCAAACGGCTACGCGACGAGTTCGGGTTCCCCAAGTCCGAGATTCACGCGCAGGCGTATTGGAGCGCCGGCAAGGAGATGGGTACCCGGCGCGGCGACGAGCCCGCTGAGGCGCCCGCGGCTGAACCGGAAGTTGTTGCGGCGCAACCGGAATCCGTCGAGGCGCCAGCCGTGCCGGCCACCCGGGGCAGCTGGCGCGCGCAGGCCGCCGGCCAGTTGCTGGCGCCGTTGCGCTCGGCGCTGATCGTCTCCGGGGTGCTGCAGGCCATCGTCACGCTGGTGCAGTTGGCGCCGTTCGTGCTGCTGGTCGAGCTTGCCCGGTTGCTGGCCGCCGGCGCTGAGGAGTCCCGGTTGTGGAATCTCGGGCTGTGGGCGGTGTCGCTGTTGGGATTGGGCGTGCTGCTCGGTTCGGCGCTGACGCTGTGGCTGCACGTGGTCGACGCGCGGTTCGCCACCGACCTGCGTTCCCGGCTGCTCGCCAAGCTGTCCCGGCTGCCGCTGGGCTGGTTCACCGCCCGCGGGTCGGGGGCGATCAAGCAGTTGGTGAGCGACGACACGCTGTCCCTGCACTATCTGGTCACCCACGCCATCCCGGACGCGGTCAACGCCGTGGTGGCCCCGGTGGCGGTGCTGCTGTATCTGTTCGTCGTCGACTGGCGAGTGGGGCTGGTGCTGTTCGTGCCCGTGCTGGTCTACCTGGTGACGATGTCGGTGATGATGGTCCAGTCCGGGCCACGCATCGCGCAGGCCCAGCGGTGGGCGGAGCGGATGAACACCGAAGCCGGCGCCTACCTGGAAGGCCAGCCGGTGATCCGGGTGTTCGGGGGCGCCGCCGCCTCGAACTTCCGGCGGCTGCTCGACCAGTACGTCGGCTTCCTCGTCGCCTGGCAGCGGCCGTTCACCGGCAAGAAGACGCTGATGGATCTGGCCACCCGTCCCGCGACGTTCCTGTGGCTGATCGCGACCACCGGCACGCTGCTGGTGGTCACCCACCGGATGAATCCGGTCGATCTGCTGCCGTTCTTGTTGCTGGGCACCACCTTCGGGGCCCGGCTGCTCGGCATCGGCTACGGGCTCGGCGGCATCAGGGGCGGCATGCTGGCCGCACGGCGCCTGCAGATCGCGCTCGCCGAACCGGAGCTCACCGTCGAAGAGCTGCCGGTTTCCCACTCCGCCGCGGGTGTGGTGTTCGACGCCGTCAGCTTCGGCTACCGCCCGGACGTGCCGGTGATCCGCGACGTGTCGCTGCAGTTGCGGCCCGGCACCGTGACCGCCCTGGTCGGTCCGTCCGGTTCCGGAAAGTCCACGCTGGCCGCGCTGCTGGCCAGGTTCCACGACATCCAGGCCGGGTCCATCCGGGTTGGCGGACAAGACATTCGGTCGTTGACCGCCGACGAACTCTACACCCGCGTCGGATTCGTGCTGCAGGAGACCCAGCTGGTGCACGGCACCGTCGCCGAGAACATCGCGCTGGCCGTGCCCGACGCCACCCGTGAGCAGATTCAGTCCGCGGCCACGCAGGCGCAGATCCACGACCGCATCCTGCGGCTGCCGCAGGGCTATGACACCGTGCTGGGCGCCGCGGCCGCGCTGTCCGGTGGGGAACGCCAACGCCTGACGATCGCCCGCGCGATCCTGGCCGACACCCCGGTGCTGATTCTCGACGAAGCCACCGCCTACGCCGACCCGGAATCGGAATACCTTGTGCAGCAAGCGCTCAACCGGCTGACTCAGGACCGAACCGTGTTGGTGATCGCGCACCGGCTGCACACCGTCACCGGTGCGGACCAGATCGTCGTGCTCGACCACGGACGCATCGTCGAGCGCGGCACCCACGACGAGTTGCTGGCCGCCGATGGCCGCTACCGCCGCCTCTGGGATACCGGCCGGCCCCGGGCGGCTGTCAGCGCCGGTCAGGAGGGTGCCCGATGATCCGCGCCTGGCTCAGCCTGGTACCGGCCGAGCGCCGGAGCAAGGTGATCGCTTATGCGACACTGACTTTCGTCTCGGTGGTCGTTCGGGCGGTCGGCACCGTGCTACTGGTCCCGTTGGTTGCCGCGTTGTTCGGCGACACCCCGCGGCAGGCGCTGGTGTGGCTGGGCTGGCTGACCGCGGCGACCGTGCTCGGCTGGTTGATCGACACCACCACCGCGCGCCTCGGATTCGACTTGGGCTTCGCCGTATTGGACCACACCCAGCACGACGTGGCCGACCGGCTCCCCGATGTCCGGCTGGACTGGTTCACCGCCGAAAACACCGCGACCACACGGCAAGCCATCGCCTCGACCGGTCCCGAACTGGTCGGCCTGGTGGTCAACCTGCTGACGCCACTGATCAGCGCGGTGCTGCTGCCCGCGGTCATCGCCCTGGTGCTGTTGCCGATCTCCTGGCAACTCGGTGCGGCCGCGCTGGCCGGGGTGCCGCTGATGCTGGCCGCGCTGTGGGCGTCGGTGCGGCTGTCGCGCAAAGCCGACGCCGCGGCCGGTGCGGCCAACAGCGCGCTGACCGAGCGGATCATCGAATTCGCCCGTACCCAGCAGGCGTTGCGTGCCGCGCGCCGTGTCGAGCCGGCCCGCAGCATGGTCGGCGACGCGTTGAGCAGGCAGCACAGTGCGACGATCCGGCTGCTGGGTATGCAGATTCCGGGACAGTTGCTGTTCAGCATCGCCAGCCAGGTGGCGCTGATCCTGCTCGCCGGCGCCACCACGGCCTTGACGGTCGGCGGCACGCTCACCGTGCCGGAGGCCATTGCGCTGATCGTGGTGATCGCCCGCTACCTGGAGCCCTTCACTACCGTCAGCGAACTGGCGCCGGCTCTGGAGAGCACCCGCGCCACCCTCGACCGCATCCGGTCGGTGCTGACCGCGCCGAGGGTTGCGGCCGGCGCCGAATCGCTGCCTTCCCAATCCGCGCCACGCATCGAGTTCGACGGTGTCACTTTCGGTTACGACGGGGGCAGCCATCCGGTGCTGGACGGTGTCAGCTTCGCGCTGGAGCCGGGTACTGCGACCGCGATCGTCGGTCCGTCGGGATCCGGCAAGAGCACGGTGCTGGCGCTGATCGCCGGACTGCATCAGCCGACCCGCGGCCGCGTCCTGATCGACGGTGTCGACGCCGCCGCACTGACCGCCGATGCCCGTCGCGCCGCGAGCAGCGTGGTGTTCCAGCATCCGTACCTGTTTCACGGGACCATTCGGGAGAACGTGCTGGCCGGCGATCCGGGAGCCGACGAAGACCGGTTCACCCGGGCGATCCGGCTGGCCCGGGTCGACGAACTGACCGGCAGGCTGCCGGACGGGGTCGACGCGGTCGTCGGCGAGGCGGGCTCGGCGCTGTCCGGCGGCGAGCGCCAGCGGGTGAGCATCGCCCGTGCCCTGCTCAAAGGGTCGCCGATCCTGCTGGTCGACGAGGCAACCAGCGCCCTGGACAACGAGAACGAGGTCGCGGTGGTCGAAGCGCTGACCGCCGAACCGGAGTCGCACACCAGGGTGATCGTGGCGCACCGGTTGGCCAGCATCCGGCACGCCGACCGGGTCCTGTTCGTCGAGAACGGACGGGTCGTCGAGGACGGGCCGGTCGACGAGTTGCTGGCCGCGGGCGGCCGGTTCAGCGAGTTCTGGCGCCAGCAGCACGAGGCGGCCGAATGGCGGATCGCCGCGGAGTAGGCGGCTGGCTTCGGTTCCGCCGTGGTGACCCTGCTGCGAACCTCGGCAGGATTTGTCACTGTGCCGTCAGCCTCGCGAGGGGACGACTGCCGTAACTCTTTCCGTATGGCTTACAGTCGGGGAGTTCAGCTGGCTGTAGCGGGAGGCGTGTTGTGAGTGCCCTGATGTCGATTCCCCGGTATCCCACCGACGTGACCGCCGAATGGCTGTCGCGGGTGCTCAGCCAACGCGGCACCCCGGTCGAGGTGAGCGAGACCCGCGTCGAACCGATCGGCACCGGGCAGACCGGCGCCACCTACCGGGTGACGGCCGGTTACGGTTCGGATCAGGGTGAGCTGCCCACCACGTTCGTGATCAAGTTGCCGGCCCAGGACGACGCGGTGCGCGACCGGGTGGTCTTCGGCTACCGCAGCGAGTGTGCGTTCTACGCCTCGGTGGCCGACCGGGTACAGGTGCCGACACCGGACTGCTTCTACAGCGAAATCAGCGAGGACGCAGCGAATTTCGCTTTGTTGCTGGCCGACCAGGCGCCCGCGGTTCAGGGCGATCAACTCGCCGGCTGCGGCGAGCAGGAGGCGCGGCTGGCGGTCACCGCGCTGGCCGGGCTGCACGCACCCAGCTGGTGTGATCCGGTCTGGCTGGACTTCCAGGGCATCGCTTTTGCGCGCCCGGACGCCGAGGGCGCCAAGGGCATGGGCGAGGTCGCGAAAATGAGCGTGGATATCACGCTGCAGAAACTCGGCGACCGGATGACCGCAGCCGATCGCGAGACCTTCTCCACGACAATGAGTTTGGTGGCGCCGTGGCTGATGTCCGAATACGACCGGTTCGCGCTGCTGCACGGCGACTACCGGCTGGACAATCTGCTGTTCGACCCGCAACGGACCCGGGTGAGCGTAGTGGACTGGCAGACGCTCGGTGTCGGGCTGCCGGCGCGCGACCTCGCCTACTTCACCGCGACCAGCCTGGATTCGCAACTGCGGCCGGCCATCGAGGAATCGCTGGTCGAGCAGTATCACCGGGCGTTGTGTGATTACGGGGTGAGCGGCTACGACCGTGAAACCTGTTGGCGGGACTACCGGCTCGGGGTGCCGCAGGCCTTGCTGATCTCGGCGTTCGGGTTCGCCTTCGCCAGCTCCACCGAGCGCGGCGACGACATGGTGCTGACCATGCTCGCTCGCGGCTGCCAGGCGGTTCGCGATCTGGGCACGCTGGAATTGATCGGCTGAGCCGGACAGTCAATTGTGGCGCCCCGCTTCGTGAACCAGTTGCATGCGCGAAGTGAGCCCAAGCTTGCTGTAGACGTGGGTTAGATGCGTTTGCACGGTGCGCGGCGAGATGAACAGCCGGGCGCCGATGTCCTTGCCCAGCGCGGTCGATCCTGCGCTGAGGGCGCATCGCACTCGCGTTTCGAAGCCCTGGGCGCAGAGTCAACGCGGCCTTGCTGCGAAAGTGCCAGCTTGCCGCTTAGCGCTGGGCTCCCTTGACCAGGTTGCCGCCGATGATCAACCGCTGAATCTCGCTGGTGCCCTCGTAGAGTCGCAGCAACCGCACGTCGCGATAGATCCGTTCCACCGGTACGCCGCGCATGTAGCCACTGCCGCCGTGCACTTGCACCGCCAGATCGGCGACCTTGCCGGCCATCTCGGTGCAGAACAGTTTGGCCGCCGACGGCGCGATGCGCCGGTCCTCGTTTGCGACCCACGCGCGTGCGGTATCGCGGACCAGCGCACGCCCGGCGAGCACCCCGGTCTGCTGGTCGGCCAGCATCGCCTGCACCAACTGGAACTTCCCGATGGGCGTGCCGCCCTGTGTCGCGGTCGCGGCGTAGGCCACGGATTCGTCCAGCGCACGCTGTGCCGCGCCGACCGCCAGCGCGGCGATGTGCACGCGGCCGCGCGCCAGCGAGGTCATGGCCGCCCGGTAACCGATGTCCTCGGCGCCGCCGATCAACGCGCTGTCGTCGACCCGGACATTGGTGAAGGTGACGTCGGCCGTCCAGGCGCCCTCCTGGCCCATCTTGGCGTCCTTGACACCGACCTGGACGCCGGGAGTATCGGCCGGGACCAGGAAGACGGCGATGCCCGGCCCCCGTTCGTCGGCGGGCCGGGTGCGGGCGAAGACGATGAACAGGTTCGCGACGGGTGCGTTGGTGATGAAGCACTTCTGGCCGTCGATCACCCAATCCTGTTGATCGCGAACGGCTTTGGTCTTCAGGCCGGCCGGGTTGGAGCCAGCGCCGGGTTCGGTGAGGGCGAAGGAGGCGACGGTTTCACCTGATGCGATGGACTCCAGCCAGCGCGCCTTCTGTTCGTCGGTGCCGAAGCCGACGAGCACCTGCCCGGCGATGCCGTTGTTGGTGCCGAACATCGACCGCAGCGCCAGCGAGGTGTAGCCCAACTCCATGGCCAATTCGACGTCCTGGATCAGGTTCAAGCCCAGCCCGCCCCACTCCTGGGGGATCGCGTAGCCGAACAGGCCCATCTTCTTGGCCTGGTCGCGCAGGTCGTCGGGCACCTGATCGTCGTCGAGGATCTGCTGCTCGCGCGGTATCACCGCGGTGCGCACGAAATGGCGCGTCTGCGCCAGGATCTCGCGGAAGTCCTCGTCGGAGACCTCGGCAACGGACATCGTTCGGTGCTCCTTCGACCGGCTTGATAGGGTGAACCAATATCATATATGAAATATGATTTACGACCGAAGTGCCCGGTTCGGGCCAGGAAAGGGAGCGAGATGTCGTTGCTGGAGGGTCAGACCGCGGTGGTCACCGGGGGTGCGCAAGGCCTTGGTTTCGCCATTGCCGAGCGGTTCATCGCCGAGGGTGCGCGAGTGGTGCTCGGTGATGTCAACCTCGAAGCGACGCAGGCCGCGGCCGAGAAACTGGGCGGCGAGCAGGTGGCCGTCGCGGTCCGCTGCGACGTCACGAAAGCGGACGAGGTGCAGAACCTGATCCAGACCGCGATCGACCGTTTCGGCGCGCTGGACATCATGGTCAACAACGCCGGCATCACCCGCGACGCGACCATGCGCAAGATGACCGAAGAACAGTTCGACCAGGTGATCGCAGTGCACCTGAAGGGCACCTGGAACGGCACGCGGTTGGCCGCCGCAGTTATGCGCGAGACGAAGCGCGGCGTCATCATCAACATGTCCTCGATCTCGGGCAAGGTCGGCATGATCGGGCAGACCAACTACTCCGCGGCCAAGGCCGGCATCGTCGGCATGACCAAGGCCGCCGCCAAAGAGCTTGCCTACCTGGGTATTCGGGTCAACGCGATCCAGCCCGGTCTGATTCGTTCAGCGATGACCGAAGCGATGCCGCAGCGGATTTGGGACTCCAAGGTCGCCGAGGTGCCGATGGGCCGCGCCGGTGAACCCAGCGAAGTGGCCAGTGTCGCCCTGTTCCTGGCCTCTGACCTCTCGTCCTACATGACCGGGACCGTGATGGAGATCACCGGGGGCCGACACCTGTGACCGCTCGGCACGAGGCCGTGATCTGCGAACCGGTCCGCACTCCGATCGGCCGCTACGGCGGAATGTTCAAGTCGCTGTCCGCCGTTGAGCTGGGCGTCGCTGCCCTGCAGGGTCTGCTCGACCGCACCGGCATCGCTCCCGAGGCGGTCCGGGATGTCATCCTGGGGCACTGCTATCCCAGCGCCGAGGCCCCGGCCATCGGTCGGGTGGTGGCGCTGGATGCCGGGCTGCCAGTGACGGTGCCTGGCATGCAGGTCGACCGTCGCTGCGGCTCGGGGTTGCAGGCGGTGATCCAGGCATGCCTGCAGGTGAGCACCGGCAACGACGACCTGGTGATTGCCGGTGGCTGCGAGAGCATGAGCAACGTCACGTTCTATTCCACCGATATGCGTTGGGGCGGAGCGCGATCCGGGGTGCGCATCCACGACGCCCTGGCCCGCGGCCGCAGCACCGCCGGCGGCCGCAACTACCCGGTGCCCGGCGGCATGCTGGAGACCGCCGAGAACCTGCGCCGGCAGTACGGCATCTCCCGGCAGGAACAGGACGAGCTCGCGGTGCGCTCACACCAGCGTGCGGTGGCCGCGCAGAAGGACGGCCTGCTAGCCGAAGAGATCATCCCGGTCACGGTCCGCACCCGCTCGGGCGACGAGCGGATCGACACCGACGAGCATCCCCGCGCCGACACCTCGGTGGAGTCGTTGAGCAGGCTCAAACCCGTTCTCGGCAAAGACGATCCGGATGCGACGGTGACCGCCGGCAATGCCAGTGGCCAGAACGACGCGGCCGCCATGTGCGTGGTGACCACACCGGAGAAGGCCGCCCAACTCGGGTTGACGCCATTGGTGCGGTTGGTGTCCTGGGCGCAAGCCGGGGTGGCGCCGAACGTCATGGGAATCGGGCCGGTGCCCGCTACCGAAGCCGCGCTGGCCAAGGCCGGCCTGAAGCTGAGCGACATCGACCTCATCGAGCTCAATGAGGCGTTCGCCGCCCAGGCGCTCGCGGTGATGCGGGAGTGGAACTTCGGCGCCGCCGACCATGACCGGACCAATGTGCTGGGCTCCGGCATCTCGCTGGGCCACCCGGTCGGGGCGACCGGCGGCCGGATGCTGGCCACTCTGGCGCGTGAACTCTACCGGCGCCAGGCGCGCTACGGCCTGGAGACCATGTGCATCGGCGGCGGTCAGGGGTTGGCTGCCATCTTCGAGCGGGTCGGGGCGCTGTGACGCTGCCACTGACCGGTGTGCGCATCGTCGAGGTGTCCAGCTTCGTCGCCGCGCCGCTGTGCGGCATGACGCTGAGTCAACTCGGTGCGCAGGTGATCCGCGTCGATCCGATCGGCGGTGCCTCCGATACCCAACGGTGGCCGCTGGCCGAGGACGGCACCTCGATCTACTGGACCGGACTGAACAAGGGAAAGCGTTCGGCCACCATCGATCTGCGCTCACCCGAGGGACAGGATCTGGTGCAGCGGCTGATCGTGGAAGGCGACGGAATCGTCGTCACCAACTCGGCCGGGCTGTCCTGGCTGAGCCATGAAGCATTGGCGGCCAAGCGATCCGACGTCATCCACCTCCAATTGCTGGGGCGCGGTGACGGATCCACCGGGGTGGACTACACCGTGAACGCGGCCATTGGATTCCCGTTGGTCACCGGTCCGGCTGACTACGCAGGTCCGATCAACCACGTGCTGCCGGCGTGGGACGTCAGCTGTGGTCTGTACGCTGCACTCGCCGTGGTCGCCGCGGTGCACCGCCGCGACCAGTCCGGATCGGGTGCGCGAATCACCCTGGCGCTGGAAGACGTTGCGCTGGCCACCGCGGGCAACCTCGGGCTGCTCACCGAACCGCAGATACTCGGAACCCAGCGACCGCGGGTCGGCAATTCCATTTTCGGCCAGTACGGTCAGGACTTCGTCAGCCGCGACGGAGCCAGGTTCATGGTGGTGCTGTTGACGCGCAGGCACTTTCGCGATCTGGTCGAGGTGACCGGCACCGGGGCGGCGATGGCCGCACTGGCCGACGCGCTGGGTGCGGACTTCGGCACGGAGGGTGACCGATACCGCTACCGCGACGTACTCTCCGGGCTTTTCGGCACCTGGTTCGCCGACCACACCGCCGAAGAGATCGAGGCCGGGCTCTCGGGCAGCACCGTGCTCTTCGAGCGGTACCGTACCTTCGCCGAAGTGGCCGCCGACCCGAAAGTGACTGCGAATCCGCTGTTTTCCCGGTTGCAACAGCCGGGTGTGGGGGAGTATTTGGCTCCCGCCCTGCCGGTGGCGTTCGACGGTGAACATCCGGCCAGCATCGCCGCGCCGGGGCTGGGGGCCGACACCGCCGACCTGCTCTCCGAACTGGGTCTGACCGCGGCGGAGATCGCGCGCCTGGTGGCCGCGAAAACGATAGGGACGCAATGACAAGACTCGCCCAGACCCTCGGCCTGACCGAGATCCAGACCGAGATCGTCACCACGGTAAGGCAGTTCGTCGATAAGGAGATTATTCCGAACGCGCCCGAACTCGAGCGCAGCGACACCTACCCGCAGGCGATCGTGGACGGCTTGCGCGAGATGGGCCTGTTCGGGTTGATGATCCCCGAGGAGTACGGCGGTCTGGGGGAGTCGCTGCTGACCTATGCGTTGTGCGTGGAAGAGCTGGCGCGCGGCTGGATGAGCGTGTCCGGCGTGCTCAACACCCACTTCATCGTGGCCTACATGTTGCGCCAGCACGGCACTGAGGAACAGAAGCAGCGCTTCCTGCCGCGGATGGCGGTCGGCGAAACCCGTGGCGCCTTCTCGATGTCGGAGCCGGAGCTGGGTTCCGACGTGGCCGCGATCCGGACCCGCGCGACCCGCAATGCGGACGGCACCTACACGATCGACGGCCAGAAGATGTGGCTGACCAACGGCGGCAGCTCCACGCTGGTCGCCGTATTGGTACGCACCGACGAGGGCGCCGACAAGCCGCACCGCAACCTGACCGCCTTCCTGGTCGAAAAGCCGGTCGGCTTCGGTGAAGTCGTGCCCGGCCTGATCATTCCCGGCAAGATCGACAAGCTCGGCTACAAAGGCATCGACACCACCGAACTCATCTTCGACGGCTACGGTGCCAGCGCCGATGACATTCTCGGCGGCAAGCCGGGGCAGGGTTTCTTCCAGATGATGGACGGCATCGAAGTCGGTCGTGTCAACGTTTCGGCGCGGGCCTGCGGCGTCGGTATCCGCGCCTTCGAGTTGGCGGTGCGCTATGCCCAGCAGCGCCAGACGTTCGGTAAGCCGATCGCCGAGCACCAGGCCATCGCGTTCCAGCTGGCCGAGATGGCCACCAAAGTCGAAGCCGCGCACCTGATGATGGTCAACGCGGCGCGGCTCAAGGACTCCGGCGAGCGCAACGACGTGGCGGCGGGAATGGCGAAATACCTTGCCAGCGAATTCTGCTCGGAGGTGACGCAGCAGAGCTTCCGGATCCACGGCGGTTACGGTTACTCCAAGGAGTACGAGATCGAGCGGCTGATGCGTGACGCGCCGTTCCTGCTGATCGGCGAGGGAACCAGCGAAATCCAGAAGCAGATCATCAGCAAACGCCTGCTCGACGAGTATCGGATGTGAGGCGATGACGGTTCCGGATTTCGGTGCGCGTCCTCAGCTTTCCGAGGACGTCGCGGCCTTTGTCCGAAAGCGGATCTTCGAGGGCACCTACGCCGCCGGTCAGTACGTGCGGTTGGACCAGTTAGCCGCAGAACTGGGCGTCAGCGTCACGCCGGTGCGTGAGGCGTTGTTCGCGTTGCGCGCCGAAGGCCTTGTCGCGCAACAGCCCCGACGTGGTTTCCAGGTGCTGCCCTTGACCCGGCGCGACCTCGCCGATGTCGCCAATGTGCAGGCCCACGTGGGTGGCGAGCTGGCGGCTCGGGCCGCCTCGCACATCACCGATGCCCAGCTGCGGGAACTGAAAGAGATTCAGGCGCAGCTGGAGGAGGCCTATGCAGACCACGATGACGAGCGCACCATCCGGCTCAACCACGAGTTTCACCGGGCGATCAACATCGCCGCGGATTCGCCGAAGTTGGCTCAGGTGATGTCTCAGATCACCCGGTACGCGCCCGAATCGGTGTTCCCGATGATCGAGCACTGGCCCGACCAGGCCGTCAAGGACCACCGTCGGGTGCTCGCCGCGCTGGCTGAGCGCAACGAGGAGTCGGCTCGTCGGGCGATGTCGGAACACCTTGCCGCCAGCGCTATTCCGCTGATCGAGCATCTCATCGAGCGGGGAGTGGTTGCGCAACCGGCGTCGGATGCTGCGGCGCCGCCGCAGTAGCCGCGGCGGATGCCTGACGTCGGCGGTTGAACAGCCGCTGCTCCATCATGCGCTCGAGTTCCCGTCGTACGTCCCGGCGCGCCGTGCGCCACAATGGCTGCTTCACCCAGCAGGCGGCCGAGGCGTCACCGATCACGGAGCACGTTCGCGCTCCGCGGGTACGCCGAAGTCGTTGCGCCCCTAGGGATCGGCGTCGTCGTCGGGTGGGTAGCGGCGTTCGGGGTGGTGGAAGGTGTTGATGCGGGGTTGGCCGTGGTCGAGGTGGGTGGGGGGTAGCCATTGGGTGAGGCCGCGGCTGGTGGTGTGGGTGGTCCAGCCTTTGTCGGCGAGGCGGTTGTGGATGCCGCAGGCCAGGGCGAGGTTGGTGATGTGGGTGCTGTGGCAGGTTTGCCAGGCGGTGAGGTGATGGACCTGGCAGTGGTAGGCCGGGGTGGTGCAGCCGGGGCGGGTGCAGCCGCGGTCGCGGGCATACAGGATCAGGCGTTGGGCGCGGTTGGCCAGCCGCTTGGTGTGGTAGAGGGCCAGCGGTGTGGCGCCGTCGAACAGGGCGAGGTAGGGGTGCGCGGCGCCCGACCAGCGGATCACATCGGACATCGGCACTAGACTGCCGCCGCCGGTGCGGGCTTTGCCGGTGCCGGCTTCCAATTCGGTCAGGGTGGTGGTGACGATCAGGGTGACCGGCAACCCGTTATGGTGGCCGAGTTTGCCGCAGGCCAGCAGCGCCAGCAGCCCGGCCTGCAGCCCATCGTGCTGACGCTGAGCCGTGGTGCGGGTGTCGCGGCGGACCGCCTCGGGGTCGGGCTCGCCCTCGTCGATGTGGGGCAGGTGGTCGTCGGGGTTGGCGATGCCGGGGGCGGCCAGCTTGGCCCAGGCGGCTTGCAGGGCGGCGCGCAGCGCGGGGGTGATCCAGCCGGTGAGTTTGGACATGCCGTCGGGGTCTTGTTTGCCCAGACTCAGGCCGCGCTTTTTCGCGCGTTCGTCGTCGGAGAATTCCCCGTCGGGGTGCAGGTAGGTCAGTAGTGCGGTGGCGTAGTCGGCGACCTCGTCGGGCCGGGTGGTGGCGGCTTGGTCGGCCAGGTCGGCTTCGGCGTGTTCGCGGGTGCCGGCGTCGATGTCGGCGGGCAGGTGTGTGAAGAATTTGCGGATTTCCGCCACGTGCTCACTGCCGATGCGGCCGCGGCGTTGGGCGGCGGCGGTGGCGGCCAGCTTCGGGGGCAGCGGCTCCCCCGTCAGCGACATCCGGGGACCGAGGTCGGCGGCGTCGGCGATGCGCCGGCTGGCCTGGGCGCGGGTGATGCGCAGCCGGTCGGCCAGCGTATTGCGCAGGGTGTCGCCCAGCTCCTCTTTGGTGGCGGTGCCCAACTGGTTGAGCAGCTGATGCTGCGGCACCGGCAGCCGCCGCGCCACCGTCTCCAAGCGCTCCAGGATCGCCATCCGCTCCGGGGTGCTCAGCACCTCAAACCGCAACTCACACAACCGCTCGACGGCCGCATCACACGCGTCGAGGACCTCGACGATCTCCGCACGCGTGTTCGCAAGCATGTTCGAATGAAATCGCCCCGCGGCGACACCACCCCGGCCGTCGCCAGCCCAAAAGCAAGCCTGTGGATCAACCCTCAACTGTGGATAGCCCACGCCGCCGAATGGCGGAGATACCGAAAAAGCAAGCCGCACAACAGATATCGCCCGCAATATCGAGTCCGGGAGCGGCCAACGACCTCCAGAGGTGCCCAAAAGTGATGGTCAGACAACGGATCGGCCCGTGGTGGTGACTTGCGCGAAACGGCATACTGTGCCTGGGGGTGGCATGAGAGGAAGAACCAAATGCCGCACACGTTCGCTTCCCGCGCATCGGCCGCAGCGCTCGCCTGCCTGTCGGCGATCCCACTGGCGCCACCCGCCGTTGCCGAACCGCTGGATCCCATCCCGGGTAACGGTGTCTTCGTCGTGGGACCCGACATCGTCCCGGGGCTCTACCGTACGGCCGGGTCGGCGTCGACGTTCGGCGTCTGGATCAACAATGTGCCGACCCAGGATTCGATGTGCGCCTGGTTCACCTACAGCACGCCGGATGCGAACAAAGAGCATGTCCTGCAGACGAATATCTCGGTCGGGCCGATGTTCGCCAACATCAACACATCGGTCAAGGCCTTCGAATCGCAGAACTGCCAACCGTGGACGCGGGTTCCGTAGCGACGCTAAGACCCCGCTTCGGTCAGCATCTCGCGCAGCAACCTGACGTCGACTTTCCCGGTGCCGCCGCGGGGCAGATCGTCGACGGAGTCCAGCAGCAACCACACGGTCGGGACCTTGAAGGCGCTCAGCAATTCGCGTGCCGCAACACGCAATTGGTCGACCCCAACTTCACGGCACACCACCGCGGCTCCCACCCGCTGCCCAGCGCCGACGGGCACATTGGTGACGACGACCGCTTCGACTCCCGCGACGGTGCGCAGTGCCTTCTCGACTTCGCTGGGGTAGACGGTGGCGCCGCTGACCTTGAACATGTCGTCGCAGCGGCCGTGGTAGAACAGGAAGCCTTCGGCGTCCAGACGCCCGAGGTCGCCGGTGGGGTAGAAGCCGTCGACGGTGAAGACTTCTTCGCGGCTGCGGCGGCAGATGCCACGCAGCGTATGCGGGCCACGCAACTGGATCATCCCGACAGTTCCGGACGGGACCGGCACCCCGGTATGGGGATCGACGATGCGAACTTCCGTGCCGGAGAACGGTTTTCCACAACTACCCCAGGCCGATGTCGGCAGGTCGGTGTCAGCGCGCCAGCCGCAGTACGGCCCGAACGACTCCGTCATGCCGAACAGCGTTGCGCGGGCGCCCGGTTGCGTTCGCTGCTGCGGTGGCAGCAGTGCCTCCAGGCTGCCCGGCCGCAGTGCGGACAGGTCAGTCTGTGCCCGCTGCGCGTGGCGTGCCAGCATCTGGGCCTGGTCGGGCCAGCCGCGGAACAGCGTGACTCGTTCGCGTTCCAGCAGCCGCAGGGTGGTATTGGGTTGTGGGGACTCTTCGGTCACCAGCGTGGCACCGGCCAGCAGCGCCGACAGGATGCCGCCACCGAACCCGCCTACCCAGAAGAACGGCATCGGCAGATACAGCCGGGTGCCGGCATCGATGCAGCGCGCGTGGAGGCCGGAGCCCACCGCGCCCAACGCGCTGCCGTGTGAGTGCACGACCCCCTTGGGCGCTCCGCTGCTGCCCGAGGTGAAGATGATCACCATCGGGTCGGCCGGCGTGACGGTGGCAGCTATCGTTGCGACGGCCCCACGGTCACCAAAGGGCGCCGAAGAGAGCTCGTCTGCCAACCAAACACTATGTAGCGCTGGTAGATCCATCCGTGGCACGGCCCGGACGTCGTCGATGTAGCGGTGCCTGCGGAACTCCTGCACGCTGATCAGCACCTGAACGGCCGCCATTCGCAGCTGCGCCCGGAGTTCGCGTGGCCGCAGCAGCGTGCTCAGCGGCACCAGCACCGCACCTATGCGGGTGACCGCCAGGGCGATCTGTACCCAGCGCACACTGTTGGGCATGATCAGTCCGACCCGGGTGCCCTTGCTCACCCCCAGCGCGACCAGCGCAGCGGCCAGTTCGGTTGTCGTCGAGTCGAGTTCGGCGTAGCTGAGCCGGGTCGTCGGGTCGATCACCGCTGGCTTGCCCGCTGCGCCGAGAGCACGGCGCCGTAGTAGCCCATCGACGGTGTCAGGCATCGAACAGCTTTTTCAGTTGCGCCAGGTCGACTTTTCCGCTGGACAGCAATGGCACGTCCGCGCGCGGGACGGCGACGAATCGGCGCGGGATCTTGTACGCCGAAAGTTCGGTGCGCAGCCGATCACGCAGCGCTGCTTCGTCGAAGCCGGCCACGCCGTCCGGTAGCACGATCGCCGCCGCCACCACCTGACCGCGCCCGGCGTCGGGCAGACCAACTACGTGGGCCGTCAAACCCGCACGGCCAATCGCCGTTTCGACTTCCGCGGCGGAGACATTGGCGCCGGCGGTCTTGATCATGCCGGACATCCGTCCGAGAAAGTACACGTATCCCTCGCCGTCGACACGCACCAGATCGCCGGTGTGGAACCATCCGTCGGCGTCGAAGCATTCTTCGCGACTGCGTTTGTAGTAGCCCTGCATCACGTAGGGCCCGCGGATGCACAGCTCGCCCGAGTCGAGGACCTTGGTCTCGAAACCCGGGGCCGGGCGTCCGTAGGATCCGCGCCGATGTTCGGGCTGGTCGGACTCGTCGTCGCTGATCAGCAACACGGACCCGGCTTCGGTCATCCCCAACATGTTGTGCCGCAATTCCGGATCGGCCGGCCGTGTGTCCGGTGCGTTGATCGGGTAGAGATTGCCCCGCCGCGACGAGGAGAAATCCCGTGCGGGGTAGCTGGGGTGCTCGATGAGATGCCTGATTCCGGAAACGAAACCGTTTGTCATGGTCGGCTTCACGTTCTCGATGAGATCGAGTGTCACGCCCGCATCGGCGGCGTTGGAACACACCAAGGTCGAGCCGGCGGACAGGGTGGCCAGCAGCCCGAACGCGAACCCCCCGATCCAGCAGAACGGTGAGTTGCAGAATAGTCTGTCGGCGGCGGTGAGACCGCGAATCATATTGAGGCCGAGCTGGTTTCCCAGCAGGCCGGCGTGAGTGTGTACCACCCCCTTCGGGGCGCTGGTGGATCCGGAGGTGTAGACGATGGCCAGCACGTCGCAGCCGTCGACATCGGCCTCGAGTGCGTTCAGCAGTGCGGCGTCGGCATCGCAGGCCAGCTCATCGCAATCGAACACCACGTGGCGCAACAGCGGCGCACCCGCACTCACGTCCCGCAGTCGCTCGACGTAGTCGTGGGTACGGAACGACCGGGCGCTCAGCAATATCGCGGTGTCACTGTGCACCAGTTGCTCGCGGATCTCGCGCGGGGTGGCGAAGGTCGAGAACGGGATCACCACCGCACCGATGCGCGCCGCGGCCAGCATCGCGACCACGAACTCGGGGCCGTTGGGGTAGAGCAGCCCGATATGGGTTCCCTTGCCCGCCCCCAGGGCGATCAATCCGTGGGCGAGGTCCGCGGAGCGCCGGTCGGCTTCGGCGTACGAGATCCGCTCGCGGTCGCATACCAACAGGGTGTGCTCGGCCCGCGCGGTGGCTTGTCGTCGCAAGGTGGCGGCGACCGTGCAGGGTTCACCGGACATGGTTGCCGGGGTCTGCGGGTGCCGGCCGGAAGTAGGCACGCACGGCGCTGAGGTCCGCTTTGCCGGACGCAGTGCGCGGGATGGCGTCGACGATCGCGATATCGGTGGGGATCTCGTAGCGGGCCAATCGTGTTCGCAGGAAATCCACCAGCTCGTCGGGTTCGGCGCTGGCGCGCAATTCCACCATGGCGACCGGGGTTTCGCCGAGACGGTCGTCGATCCGGCCGACCACCGCCGCGCCCGCGACGGCGGGGTGTGCCTCCAGGGCGGCGCGCACGTCGTCGGGCATGACCTTGAATCCGCCGCGGATTATCGCCTGATCGGCGCGCCCCAGAATCCAGACGAAGCCGTCTTCGTCGATGCGGGCCATGTCGTTGGTCGGCATCCAGTCGGCGGCGGGGCCGAGCTGAGCGGGTTTGACCTCGAGCCGGCCCGGCTGGCCGAACGCGCGTGGTTCGCCGTCCTCGCCGACCACCCGCAGCTTGGCGCCGGGATTGATGCGCCCCACGCTGCCGCGCTTTTCCCGCCAGTACCGCTGATGGTCAGCAAGTGTCCAGCCGGCCACGCCACCGCCGAATTCCGTTGCGGCGTAGGAGGTCAGCACCGGGATACCGAACTTCTCGGTGAATGCGTCGGCGTCGTCGGCCGATAACGGCGCGGTACCGCAGGTGACTGCGCGGATGCCGGCCAGGTCGGCACGCGTCATCTCGGAGTGCAATACCGTGCGCAGCGCTGCGGGCACCAGCGAAACCGCGCGGGGCCGGTGTCGCCGTACCGCGTCGGCCCACGCCTGCAACTCGAACTTTTCCAGCAACACGAAGGGTCGCGGCTCCACGACACACTGAAGTACCCGGAACACGCCGCCGATGTGCACCAGCGGGGAATTGACGATAGCGACCCCACGCCGCAATTCGGTGGGCGCGGCCGCGCCGGCGTACCCGGCGCCCATCACGCTGTGCGCCAGCATGTCGTAGCTGAGGTCGATTCGCTTGGGCGGCCCGGTGGTCCCGCTGGTCAGCATGCGGACCGCGACAGCCGAACCGGCTCCATCGCCGACGGGTTGACTAAGATCCCCGGGCTCCGCCAACGTCCCGGAGATAGTGACCGTGGGCGTGCCCGCCGCCACGAATCGGGCCAGATCGTCGGTTTCGCCGATCACCAACGGCAGTCGCAGTTCGGCGATGTCGGCTCGGGTGCGGTCGTCGCCGCGGGACGGGTTGATGGTGACGACGGTGCCGCCACCCAGCAGCACCCCGAGGAATGCAGCCACGTGCCCGGGCCGGTTGCGCAGCAGAATGCCGACCTGCGGATGGTCACAGGTCAACGACGCTATGCGGCGGGCGTTTTCGCCGACCCACGCCCACGTATACCAGTCGGCACCGTATTCGATGGCAGGCGCGCCAGGCTCAAGCTCCGGCACCTGCCCGATGCGCCGGCTGAGGGGATGCCGGCTCATCACCGCAGCCTGGGCGCGCCGGACGATTTCGGCTGGGCGGCAAGCTCGGCCGTGCCCAGCGGATTGCCCAGCCTGGTGTAAATCAGTCCCTGCTCCATAGCGGTGCGGTAGGGCTTGTCCAGCGACTCCCAAATGGCCTTCACGGTGCCCTGGGTCGCCGTGGGCGGTTTGGCGGCGATGGTCGCGGCGATCTCATGGGCCCGCGCCCAGAGGCTTTCCGGGGCAACCACTTCGGTTACCAAGCCGATCCGCAGCGCGGTGTCGGCGCAGACCCGCTCGTCGTTCCCCATCAGCGCGATCCGCAGCGCTTCGCCCAGGCCGACCCGGCGCATCAGGCCGATCGGTTCCAACGCGCAGACCAGGCCGGCCGATACGTGCGAGTCGAAAAACGTTGCGTCGGTAGAGCAGATCACCACGTCGGACTCGTTGACGAAGTAATACGCGCCCGCGGTGCACATCCCCTGCACCGCACACACCACCGGTTTCCACATCTTCTGCCACTTCGGGCTGAGCAACTCGCCCGGATCCTCGTGATTCCAGACATTGTCGGGCTGCCCATAGGAGGTCTTGATGTCCAGTCCGGCGCTGAAGGCACGATCACCGGCGGCGCGCAGCACGACCGCGTGCACCGCATCGTCGAATTTGACGCTGCGCCAGGCTTCGGCCATCTCCTCACACATGGTGCGGTTGAAGGCGTTGAGTTGCTCGGGCCGGTTCAGCGTGATCGTCGCGACGTGGTCGGCGGCGTCGACGTCGAGCAGGATGGTCTGGAAAGCTGTGGTCATCAGCGGCACTGCCAGTCCGGTTTGCGCTTCTCCACGAAGGCTTTCGGTCCCTCCTGGGCGTCCTCGGTGCGCAGCACCCGCTCGCGGAACGTCTCGGCGAGGATCTCGGCCTCGTGCAGGTTGACGTTGAGTCCCTTCAGGATCGCCAGCCGGGTGCCGCGAACGGCCAGCGGCGCATTGGAATTGACGATGTCGCCGATTTCGCGGGCCCGGTCCAGCAGCCGCTCATGCTCGACGACCTCGCTGATCAACCCCAATTCGTAGGCGCGCTGGGCGCTCATCCGTTCGTGCTTGCCCATCAGGGCCATCCGCAGGGCGATCGAGCGGGGAAGCACCCGCGACACCCGCACCATCTCGCGGCCGGCCACCAGTCCGATGCTGACGTGCGGATCGAAGAAGGTGGCCTGTTCGGACGCGATGACGATGTCGGTCGTGGTGACCCAGTCCATGCCCGCGCCGCAACACAATCCGTTGACTGCGGTGATCACCGGCTTGGCCGCGGTGCGAAACGGCGGGGTGCCCTCCTGCGGCGCCTCCCACTGGTCGTAGGTCGACAGGTAGGGCCGCTCGTAGATCACCTTGCCGTCTTCGGGAATCTCCTTGACGTCGGCGCCCGTGCAGAAGGCGCGGCCGGTTCCGGTGACGATGGTCAGCCACACCTGGTCGTCGTTCTCCGCCTCCTCATAGGCGGCTCGCAGCTCGGTGATCATGTGTGGGCTCAGCGCGTTGAGAGCCTCGGGGCGGTCCAGTGTGATGGTGGCGGTGTGCCCGTCGACCTCGTAGCGGATGTTGTCGAACGCGGGCATAGGGGTTCCCTTCATGGTCGTGTCACCGCTCAGCGGCCCTCGAACCGCGGCGCGCGGCGCTCCCGAAATGCTGCCAGACCCTCTTTGAAATCACCAGTGCGGCAAGACAGTTCGAGGTTGTAGAGCTCCTGGTTCAGGGACTCGGCCAAGGTTGCCCGCTGACCGTACTGCAATGCCTGCTTGGCCAGGCCGATCGCCACCGTCGCTCCGCCGGCCAGCCGCGCGAGCAGGCGCTCGGCGGCGTCGTCGAGCTCGTCCGCCGTCACCGCCTGGTGGATCAGGCCCCAGTCGGCCGCGTCGGCGCCGCTGATCTGCTCGGCGAGCAGCAACATCCGCCGGGCCCGGGCCAGCCCGACGAGTCGGGACACCAGCCACGTCGAGCCCGAGTCCGGGCTGAACCCGCGGTCCACGAACGGCTCCCAGAAGGTGGCATCCCGGCTGGCCACGGTGAAATCGGCGGCCAGCGCCAGGTTGCAACCCAGCCCCACCGCCCAGCCGCGCACGCTGCAGACCACCGGCAACTGAATGGTGTGGACCAGTTCGATGACGCGGTGTGCTCCGTGCGGCACCCGGCGCACCAGGTCACCGGCGCGCGGGCGCGCGGCGCCGGGGCGGTTCGCGGTCACCCAGTCAGAGCCGGAGCAGAAATCGTCCCCGGCGCCGCAGATGTGGATCGCGCGCAGCGAATCGTCCGCGGCCGCGTCGGTCAAGGCGTCGATCAGGGCGTCGATCATCAACGGCGTCAACGAATTACGCCGAGACGGGCGATCCAGGGTTATCCGCAACACCGCGTCGGCACGGCTGAGCGCCACCGAACCGTCGCCGGCGGCGGTCTGCGCCTCGTGGCTCACGCTGGACTCCGACCTTCCCCAGCCCTACGGTTACCCATACAGTAGGCAATACGATTGCTGACGTGTATAAGTTAGCAAGAAACCCAACCGGCGGAAACGGGGCCGGTGGAACCGGCGACCAAAGAGGGGAAATGGCCGAGGGCACCAGCAGCCGCCGCCCGTCCGACGATCCGTCCGAAGCCTCCGTCAGATTCGGCGAGACGCCGCTGGACCAGACCGTCGCCGCGGCCGCTGCGATGCGCCGGCTCGCTTCGCTGATGCTGTCGCTGGAATCCCCGCACCCGGCTGTGGACGCCATGGTGGCCAAGTTCGCCGAGTGGGAGGCCGAGCTCGCCGCTGCCGCCCCGGCCGACAGCGCCCCGCGCATCGGTGAGCGCGAGAACGACGCCCGCCGGGTCTATCTGAACCACGCCACCGACATCGGGGCCTACAATCCCTGTTTCCCCGAATACCGGTTCGAGCGACTCGACCCCGACGCCGCGTCCGGACGCGTCACGTTCCCGGTGCTGTATGAAGGCCCGCCCGGCCTGGTGCACGGTGGCTTTCTCGGTGTCTTCTTCGATTGCGTTATACAGCACCATAATTGCCACACCGGGCGCTCGGGCAAGACGAGGTCGCTGAACATCACCTTCCGTCGTCCGACACCGCTGCTGACCGAATTAGGCTTCGACATCGCCCGCTCGCAGGTGGAGCGGGGGATCACCTCGACGGCGCGGTTGCTGCTCGACGGCGAGGTGCTGTGCACCGGTGAGGTCAGCACCCTGGCGTCGCGACCGGATCAGTTGTCCACCACCCGGTTCGGCAGGCGCAGAACGGAGACCCAAGCATGACAGACACCGACACCACCGACGATCGGGTGCGCTACGACGTCGACCCGGACCGGCGCATCGCCACGATCACCCTGAACAACCCCAAGCAGCGCAACTCCTATGACGCCGCGATGCGTAACGCCGTCGCCCGTCACCTCGACGACGTCGCCGACGACGACGACATCACCGTGGTCATTCTGCGCGGCGCCGACGGCGTCTTCAGCACCGGCGCCGACATGAACAATGCCTACGGCTGGTACGGAGCCGGCAAAGAGCAACGACCGCAGCGGAGCCGGCCCAGCCAGCGCCGCCGACTTACTGTGGACCGCAAATCATTCGGCTTCTATCACAACCTGATGGGCTTTCCGAAGGTGACGGTCGGAGAGATTTCCGGCTACGCCCTCGGCGGCGGCTTCGAAATGGCGCTGATGACCGACATCTCGGTGATCGGCCGCGACACCAAGATCGGGATGCCGGCAACACGGTTCCTCGGTCCCGCGCTGGGCAGCCTGCACATGTTCTTCCATCGGCTCGGACCGGTGCTGGCGCGCCGGCTGCTGCTGACGGGCGACATCATCGAGGCGGGCCAGCTCGAGCACCTCGGAATCTTTACCGACACCTGCGATCCCGGCATGGTCACCGCCCGCGCACGGTACTGGGCCGAGAAGGTCGCCAAGATGCCGGCGGACGGGATCGTGATCGCCAAGGAGGCGTTCCGGCTCGTCGAGCAGACCCAGGCCTACAACGGCGAGGAAGTCGCGAGCTATCTCTTCCACGCCTACGGCACCAATCTGCAGTTCGGCCCCGGCGAATTCAATTTCGTCAAGACCCGCGCCGAACACGGGACCAAGGAGGCTTTCCGGTTGCGCGACGAGCACTTTCACGTGCCGGAGCCGGAACGCCTGACGGATACCTAACCGTTCGTCTTGGCGCGCGGCGTGCTGGACTTGGCGGCCTTGCGTGGCCGTGCCCCGGTCTTGGCGGACTTCGCGCCCTCTTCGATGAGTCGCTCGGCATGGTCGAGGATGCAGTCCAAGCCGTATTCGAAATTGGTTTCGTCGGGGGCGCCGATGCGGTGACCCTTGCCGGTGACCTGAGCGATCAGTGGAGTGGTCTGCGGGTCGATACCCACCGCGTCCTCGATCGAGCGCGGGCCGCTGTCCGGGGTCTGGTTCTTCTCGAACAGTCGTTGCAGCACCACGGATCCGCGGACATGCAGGGAGACGGCCGAATAGGTGTCGAACGCGTCCTCCGGTGACAGCCCGGCCTCCACCAGATTGGAGATCGCGCGCTCCATCTCCTGAGCGCCCATCCGCGCCGCCTTGGGGCTCAGCGCCGCACGAATCAGAATCAGGTCGCACAGAATCGGGTTACCCATGAACGTCTTACGCATGGAGCGGGCGTGGTTACGCAGCGTCTCGCGCCAGTCGCTGGCTTCGACGTACGGCGTGGCGAAGACGTATTTGCCCAGCGCGCGGTCGGTCATCGCGTTGAGCAGGTCGTCCTTCTTACGGAAGTACCAGTAGATACTCGTCACACCGACACCCAGGTGTTTGCCGAGCAACGGCATGCTGAGGTTGTCGACCGACACCTGTTCGGCGAGTTCAAATGCACCGCTGATGATGTCATCGGGATTGATGGAACCGCGTTCGCGTCGCTGACGTTTCTCGGCGGTTGCCTGCTTTGCCACTACGGGCACCTCCATGACGATCCGTGCTGCGTATTCCGGGCGTTTCGTTGATCGACTAGCTTACCGGTAGCCCTTGGCGATGCTCGCTGAATCCGATGTTACCTCTGCTACTGTAATCCCTATCGTAGGCATTTTGGTATCTCGTCTCCGAGCGCCCTGCGGCGGTAGTGGTGGCACCGGATCTGCCGCTGCGCCGGCGCCTCCGCGGGCGTGGGGCACCGGTGTCCCGGAAACTACGTGAAGCTGGCTGAAAACAGTTGTCCGGCAGGAGGAGTGGACGATGGCTACGGCAGCGCAGGCGCGCACCTGGGCGCACGGTGCGCTACGCGGTATCGGCAACTCCCTGTACACGCCGTTCCGCGGCGAGGACGGCGACGACATCGACTGGGACGCCTATCGCACATTGGTGCGTTACTGCGTCAAAGATCTGGGCCACCCGATGTTGTGGTGCACCAGCGGGATCGCCGAATTCTGGGCACTGACCCTCGACGAGCGCAAGCGCTTGCTCGAGGTCGCCGTCGAAGAGGCGCGTGCGATCAACCCCGACGTCGTCGTGCAAGCCTGCACGGCGGCCATCACGGCCAAGGACTGCCTCGATCTCACGCTGCACGCCCAGCGGTCGGGCGCCGATATCGCCTACATCCAGACGCCGATGATGGAGACGCACGGCGGCGAGGGCGTGCTGCGGTTCATCAAGTACATCGCCGCCCGTACCGACATCGCGCTGGGCATGTTCAATTCGCCGTCCTCCGGTTACGTGTTGACGCCGGCCGAAAGCGCGCGGATCTACCACGAAGTACCGGCGGTGTGTGCCACCAAGGAGGGTGCGTTCCGTCCCGCGGCCAGCCGGCGACTGCACGAGTTGGCGCCCGGGCTGGTGCTGTGGGAATGCGACAAGACGGTGTATCGGGCGGGCTGGCTGCGCGAGGGGATCGTGTGCCCCGCTCAACTGGGTACCGCAGGCTACCTCCACGAAACCCCGGCACGCCCTGTCTTCTCCGAGTACTGGGACCTGATCCAGAGCGGCAAGCTGCTGGAAGCCATGGATTACGGCCGCGATTCGGGCTTGGACCAGTTCGAGCTCGACATGGGGTCCTGGTTCACCTGCTACCCGGGACGACCTGAGTACTTCACCCACTGGGGCGGCGCGTTCAAGTACGCGGCCTCGCTGCTGGGCTTGCCGATCGGGGCTTATCCGCATTCCCGGCCGCCGCAGGCCGAGTTGCCGGAGGAAGCCAGGATCCAGATGCAAGCCGCCTACCAGAAGCTGGGCCTGATCTAGTCGCGAGGTGGCCGTACCCGTTCAGGCGATGGCGCCCGAGTCTTTGAGCTCGGCGATGCGGTCCCAGTCCATGCCCAGTTCCATCAGCACGATCTCGGTGTGCTCGGAGGCTTGCGGGGCTCTGGTGGTCTCCAGCGGTTCGTGGTTGAACTGGACCGGGCCGCGCACCACCTTGAACGGCGCACCGCCGCCGGCGAGTTCGACCTCGGCGATCATGTCGTTGGCCAGCGCCTGCTCGTCGCTGGCCAGCTCGACGAGGCTTTGGAACGGCGCCCACTGGCCCCGCATCGTCCTCAGGTGCTCTCGCCAGTAGTCGAAAGGCTTGCCGGCGAACGCCTTCGCGATCAATTCGGCTGCCTCGCCGGCATTTTGGATCAGTGGGAGCACCTCGGAGAAGCGTGGATCGTCGGCGGCCTCGGGGATGCCGAGATGCTCGAAGGTGTCGCGGATCAGCCCGGTCGGGCTGATGATGCACAGGTTGATGGTGCCGCCGTCGGAGGTCTGGTAGTTGCCCATGAACGGATTCACCAGTGGGCCGGTGGTTCCCGGCATCGGTGCGCGCATCACCTCGCCGGTCTCCATGCCTTGCGTGACGCTCGCGCCGGCCGCCCACCAGGCGGTACTGAGCAGCGAGACGTCGAGTTCGAGCGCCTCGCCGGTCCGTTCGCGATGCAGCAGGGCGGCCGAGATGCCACCGGCGATGAACATGCCGCCGATGGAATCGCCGAACGCGGGAATCCCTTGCGACAGTGGCGCACCCAGCTCCTCCGGGGTGCAGGCGTACCCGATGCCGCTGCGCGTCCAGAACACCGTGCCGTCGAACCCGCCGACGTCACGTTCGGCGCCCTTGTCGCCGTAGGCGGTGCCACGCGCGTAGACGATGTCCGGGTTGACCGCGCGGATGTGTTCCAGGTCGAACTTGTTCTTCTGCCGCACCCGGGGCATGTAGTTGGTCAGGAACACGTCGGCGGTCTTGGCCAGTTCGTAGATCACCTCCTGACCACCCGGCGTGGAGATGTCGATTCCGACGCTGCGTTTGCCCCGGTTGGGATGCTCCATCAGGGGATGCCGTTCCGGGTCGACCTGGATGCCGCCCATGTTGATGAAACCTCGCTGGGTGTCGCCGCGCAGCGGGTGCTCCACCTTGATGACGTCGGCGCCCCAGTCGGCCAGAATGGCGCCGGCCGCCGGGACGAAGGTGAACTGTGCGACCTCCAGGACCCGAAAGCCTTGCATTACTTTGATCATTCGTACCCTTTGTCGAAGGTGACCGGCAGCGCGGCGCGGTCACCTTAGGCAGCGTACTGCAGATCAGCCGAATCCAGTACAGTTGATCCAACAGTAACCGAGTGCCGGCGGCCATCACCCGACCTTTTGACATCTGTCAGAAATCATTGACCCGCGTCAAAAACGGGTGTTAGCCTCCGGTGATGTTGCGTCCACGCACCGCGGTCATCGGCGCCGGCATCAGCGGCCTGACCGCCGGCAAAATGCTCAAGGATTACGGCGTTCCCTACACCACCTTCGAGTTGTCCGACCGAATCGGCGGCAACTGGGCGTTCGGCAACCCCAACGGACACAGCAGCGCCTACCGGTCGCTGCACATCGACACCTCGAAACATCGCTTGTCGTTCAAGGATTTTCCGATCCCCGAGGACTTCCCGTCGTTTCCGCATCACTCCGACATCAAGGCCTACCTGGACTCCTACGCCCAGGCATTCGGGCTGCTCGAGCACATCGAGTTCAATAACGGCGTAGTGCACGCGCGCAAAGTGGGTGCCGGCTGGGAGATCGAAGATCAGCGCGGTGCGACGCGCGAATTCGACCTGTTGGTGGTGGGCAACGGACACCACTGGGATCCCCGCCTGGCCGACTTCCCGGGTACCTTCACCGGGGAGTCGATCCATTCGCATCACTACATCGACCCGCACACCCCGCTGGAGCTCACCGGCAAGCGCATCCTGGTGGTGGGAATCGGCAACAGCGCCGCGGACATCGCCGTCGAATTGTCTTCCCGCACACTGCAGAACACCGTCACCCTGTCCACCCGGTCCAGCGCGTGGATTGTGCCGAAGTACCTCGCCGGCCAGCCCGGCGACCGCTTCTTCCGCACCACGCCCTATCTGCCGCTGTCCTGGCAGCGGAAACTGGCGCAGCTGATGGCCCCGATGCTGGGTATCGACCCGACCCTGTACGGTCTGCCGCCGGCCAACCACAAACTGTTCGAAGCCCACCCCACCCAGTCGGTCGAACTGCCGCTGCGGCTCGGGTCCGGTGATATCACGCCCAAGCCCAATGTGACCCGACTCGACGGTGACACAGTACATTTCGAAGACGGCTCCAGCGGTGTCTTCGACGTGATCGTGTACGCCACCGGCTACAACATCACCTTCCCGTTCTTCGACCCCGACTTCATCGACGCGCCCGACAACCAGATCCGGCTTTACAAGCGGATGTTCAAGCCCGGCGTGGACAACCTGGTGTTCATCGGCTTCGCCCAGGCCATTCCCACGCTGTTCCCGTTCGTGGAATGCCAGTCTCGGTTACTCGCCGCATACGCCGTCGGCCGCTACGCGCTGCCGTCCGTCGACGAGATGGAGCGGGTGATCGACGCCGACCAGCGCCTGTACACCGGGCATTGTGTCGACCGGCCGCGGCACACCCAGCAGGTCGACTACTTCTACTACGAGCACGACCTGCGGGCCCGCGAGATCCCGGCCGGCATGAAGCGTGCCGAAGCCCGTGCGGGGGCTGCGCTGTGACCCGGGCGCGCACCGACCGCCGTGCCCCGCAGCGTGGCGACCAGCGCCGCGAGGCCATCCTCGACGCGCTCGAAAAGACGCTGCAGGAGCACGATTTCGACGACGTGAACATCGCCGAGGTGGCTGCCCGCGCCGGGGTCACCCGGCCGGCCTTCTACTTCTACTTCGAGAGCAAGGCGTCGGCTGTCGCGGCGTTGATGGAGCGGATGGTCGACGACACCATGTTCGTCAACGACATCTTCACGATGAGCGACTGCCCGCCGCGGGAGCGGGTACGCGGCATGCTCGAGGGGTTGTTCGACACCTGGGAGCGGCATCGGTCGATGTTCAAGGCCGCCCTGCAAGCCCGCGGACACAGCGCGGCGGGTAGGCGGATGTGGGATGACGGGCGCGCCACGTTCGTCGAATCGGTGGCCGGCATGATCCGTGCCGAACGCGTCGCGGGTACCGCGCCGGAGGGAATCGACGCGACGATTCTGGCCACCGTTCTGCTGGAAGTCAACGACCGCATGCTGGAACGGATGACCTTGGGCGGCCCGCTGAACCGGACCGAACTGCTCGACGGTGCGGCGGCGATATGGCTGGGTGCGGTTTATGGAATCGTCGCGGAACCGACACGATGAGGAGTGCGAGATGTCCTATCAGGAACTGACATTCCGATCGCAGGACAGCATGTGCAGCGGTTGGCACTTTGCCGGCCGCGATGACGGTACGCCGGCCCGGCCGGTGGTGGTGATGGCGCACGGCTTCGGCGGCACCAAGGATTCCGGTCTGCAACCCTTCGCGGAGAAGTTCAGCGCCGCCGGCCTCGACGTGCTGGCGTTCGACTACCGTGGCTTCGGCACCTCCGAAGGCGCTCCGCGGCAGTCTATTTCGATCAAGCGACAGGAGCAGGACTACCAAGCAGCTGTCGCCTGCGCCAAGGCGCTGCCCGGAGTCGACCCGAACCGCGTTGTGCTCTGGGGTGTTTCGATGTCCGGCGGGCACGTGCTGCGGGTGGCCGCGGGTCGCGACGACGTCGTCGCGGTGATCGCCATGACACCGCTGACCGATCCGTTGGCCACCGGTGCTGCCGTGCTCAAACAGCACACCCTGGGTACGGCGCTGCGTACGACCGTCGACGGCGTGCGCAGTCGCTGGGCGGTAGCGCGCGGGCGCACCCCGGTGCTGATGAAACTGACCTCCCGACCCGGCGAACACGGCGCGCTGTCGCTGGACGGAGCGTACGAGAACTACCTCTCGATCGCCGGGCCGTCCTGGCGCAACGAAGTGGATTCCGGGGTGGGGTTCGAACTGGCCAAGGTCAAGACCAAAGCGGCCGCGAAGAGCCTGCGGGCGGCCCTGTTGATCCAAATCGCGGACTTCGACCGGTTCGTGCCGGCGTCCTCGATCGCCAAGACCGCCGTGCACGGCCGGGCGCAGGTGCACCACTACCCGTGCGATCACTTCGACGTGTGGCCCGGTCATGACTGGTTCGACCAAGCGTCCAACGACCAGATCGGCTTCCTGGCAAGAGCATTGGGGCCGGCGCAACTGCCGGTCTGAGCAGGCGTTCGACGGGTCGGTGGCACCGGTGGGCCGCATTGCAGAAAGCAGTACCGATAGGTATACAGTATGTACCAACCTATGACCGGTCATCCCCCGACGGTTGCCGCATGACGAAGGGACAGCCCCGATGACCACCGACGGCAGCGCGGTCGCCGAGCGGCCGATCGCGTCCAGCGAGCCGGTGCTCTACGAAGTCTCCGAATCCGGCGTCGCGGTGATCACCCTCAACCGTCCCGAGCGCCGCAATGCCTGGGGTGGGGGGATGACGGATCGGTTCTTCCGCTATGTCGAAACGGCCGAGGCGGACAGCAACGTCCGGGTCATCCTGCTGACCGGCAGCGGCGGTGCGTTCTGCGTCGGTGCGGACATGGGGGACCTGGATTCGATCTCGTCGACCACCATCGAGTCGGCCGGCAAGACGGATGTCCGTTCCCTGGTCGCCGAAAAGCATCCGTATTTCCTGACTCAGCTGCGCAAGCCGGTGATCACCGCGATCAACGGCTCGGTCGCCGGCATCGGACTGTCGCTGGCGCTGATGTCAGATGTCCGCTTTGCCGCTGCCGGGGCGAAGTTCACCACGTCGTTCGCGCGCCGGGGACTGGTCGCCGAGTACGGGATCTCGTGGATCCTGCCACGATTGGTCGGCTGGGGCGCGGCCATCGACCTGCTGCTGTCCGGGCGCACCTTCCTGGCCGAGGAGGCGCTCGAGCTGGGTCTGGTCAAAGAAGTGGTGCCGGGTGAGCAGTTGCTGGGTCGCGCCCTGTCCTACGCCGAGGACATCGCCCGCAACTGCGCGCCCAGCTCGCTGGCGGTGATGAAACAGCAGCTCTACGCCGACGCCGAGCTGCCGATCGTGCAGACCAGCGAGAAGGCCGAGCAGCTGATGCACGAATCGATGACCCGCAGCGATTTCATCGAGGGCATCACCGCGTTCTTCCAGAAGCGTGCGCCGAACTTTCCATCTCTGACCGCCCCGAAGATAGACGACAGCCCCGAAGATCACAGCCCCGAAGATTAGAGATTGCAGACTGAGAGGACGTCCACGATGACCACGTTGGACTACCGAGCGATTGACGTCGACAACCACTACTACGAACCGATCGACTCGTTCACCCGGTACCTGCCCAAGGAGTTCAAGCGCCGCGGTGTGCAGATGCTGCGGGACGGCAAGCGCACCTGGGCGGTGATCGGTGAGCGGATCAACCAGTTCATCCCGAACCCCACCTTCGACCCGATCATCGAGCCGGGCTGCCTGGATCTGTTGTTCCGCGGCGAGATCCCCGAAGGCGTCGACCCCGCCTCGCTGATGAAGGTGGACCGGCTGGAGAATCATCCCGAATACCAGAACCGGGACGCCCGGGTGAAGGTGATGGACACCCAGAACCTCGAGACCGTGTTCATGCTGCCGACCTTCGCCTGCGGCGTGGAGGAGGCCCTCAAGCACGACATTCCCGCGACGATGGCGTCGGTGCACGCCTTCAACGAGTGGCTCGACGACGACTGGGGCTTCGACCGTCCCGACCACCGGATCATCTCGGCGCCCATCATCTCGCTGGCCGATCCCGAAATGGCGGTCGGGGAAGTGGAATTCGTGCTCGGTAGGGGAGCGAAAATGGTGCTGGTGCGTCCCGCGCCGGTACCCGGGGTGGTCAAACCGCGTTCATTGGGCGACCCATTGCATGACCCGGTATGGGCGCGGCTGGCCGAAGCCGGTGTGCCGGTGGGCTTTCACCTGAGCGACAGCGGCTACCTGGCGATCAACGCGCTGTGGGGTGGCAAGGCGACTTTCGAAGGATTCGGCAAAAAGGATCCGTTGGACCAGGTGCTGCTCGACGACCGTGCGATCCACGACACCATGGCGTCGATGATCGTGCATCAGGTCTTCACCCGGCATCCCAAGCTGAAGGTCGCCAGCATCGAGAACGGCTCTTACTTCGTCTACCGGTTGATCAAGCGTCTCAAGAAGGCCGCCAACACCGCGCCCTATCACTTCAAGGAGGACCCGGTCGCGCAGCTGCGTAACAACGTCTGGATCGCACCGTATTACGAGGACGACGTGAAGCTGCTCGCCGAGACGATCGGGGTGGACAAGATCTTGTTCGGCTCGGACTGGCCGCACGGGGAGGGACTGGCCGACCCGATGGCGTTCACCGCCGACATACCGCAGTTCCCCGAGTTCAGCGCCGAGGATACCCGTAAAGTCATGCGCGACAACGCACTTGACCTGCTCGGTGCGAACGTGCCGGTGTCGGCGTAGCCGATGGGCGAATGGACGATCGGGGCGGTCCTCGACGCGGTCGCCGACGCAGTGCCCGATCGGCTGATGACGATCTGTGGCAGTCGCCGCAGTACCTTCGCGCAATCCGCGGACCGGACCCGCCGGCTGGCCAATTACCTGGCGGCCAACGGATTCGGCGTGCACACCGAGCGTGACCAGCTGGGCAACTGGGAGTGTGGTCAGGACCGGGTCGCGCTGATCATGCACAACGACCTGTATCCAGAAATGGTGATCGCGTGCCTCAAGGCGCGGGTGGTTCCGGTCAACGTGAATCACTACTACACCCCGCGCGAGGTTGCCGACCTGCTGGCCTACGTCAAGCCGCGCGGCGTCATCTATCACCGCGCGCTGGGCGCCAAGTTCGCCGACGTCCTGCCCGCGCTGTCCTGGGCAGGCACCGAACTGCTGATCTCGATCGACGACGGCAGCGAGCTGCCCGAGCTGTCCGGTGCTGTGCCACTCGAAGATGCACTGGCACAAGGTGATTCCGACCACCCAACGACGCCGCAGCCGGATGATCTGCTGATGATCTGCACCGGCGGCACGACCGGACGCCCCAAGGGGGTGCTGTGGCGCCAGGCCGACATCTATGTGTCCTCGATGAACGGTGCCGACCACGCGGAAGCCGCCGAAATCCACCAGCGCGTGCAACACGCCGGGGCGCCCTGGTTCGCGGTGTCCCCACTGATGCATGCGGCCGGCATGTGGACCGCCTTCTCGGCGATCCTGAACGGGCAGACCGTCGTGCTCTACGACACCCGCCAGAAGTTCGACCCGGCCGCGGTGCTGCAGATCGCCGAACGCGAGAAAGTGGGCCTGATGACGATGGTCGGTGACGCATACGCCGCGCCGATCGTCGAGGAACTCGGCCGGCGCCGCTACGACCTGTCCAGTCTGTTCGCCATCGGCACCGGCGGAGCGGCCACCAACGTCAAACACCAACGGGCGCTGCTGAAGTACCTGCCGCACATCACCGTGATCAACGGCTACGGATCTTCGGAGACCGGAAACATGGGATTCGGGCACAGCAAGCAGGACACCCAGGCCGACACCTTCACCATCCGGCCCGGCGGCCTGGTGCTGTCGGAGGACTACGCCCGCTTCCTGCGGCCGGGCGAACCACACGTCGGGTGGGTGGCCCGCACCGGCCGAATCCCGTTGGGCTACTTCGAGGACGAGGCCGCGACCGCAAAGACGTTCCCGGTGGTGCAGGGACAGCGGGTGGTGATCTCCGGTGACCGGGCCGCCGTCGACGCCGACGGCACGTTGCGGCTGTTCGGCCGCGATTCCCTGGTGGTCAACACCGGTGGCGAGAAGGTGTTCGTCGAGGAGGTCGAAGAGGTGCTGCGCGCCCATCCCGCCATCGCCGACGCGTTGGTCATCGGCCGCGACAGCGAACGCTGGGGGCAGGAGGTGGTGGCGCTCGTCGAGTTACGCGACGGGGCCGAGGCGCCCGAGGAAGAGCTGCGGGAGCACTGCAACGCCGAGCTGGCGCGATTCAAGACGCCGAAAGCCTTCATCGTGGTGGACAAGGTGCGCCGGCTGGGCAACGGCAAGGCCGACTACCGCTGGGCCCGACGACAGGCCACGGACACGGCAAGGATGCACCGATGACGCCGTCCGGACCCCGCCGAGTCATCGACTGCCTGGTCAACGTCCACTTCGGCGAGACCGAGACCCAACCGGAATTCATGAAGAGAGTCCGCGACGACTACTTCAAGGGCCCCAAGTCGATGTTCGACCCGGTGGAGCTTCCTGAGTTGCTCGACGAGATGGACCAGCACGGGGTGCGCAAGGCCATCCTGATGGACAACCTGGCCAAGCCTTCGGTCACCGCCCGCAAGTTCGTCGAAGCCCGCCCGGACCGCTTCGCGCTCGCCATGGGGGGCGTCAACCTGTTGCGCCCGGTGGCGTCGCTGCGCGAGTTGGCCGCCACGGTGGCCGACCTTCCGGTCGCCTATACCGTTGTGGGGCCCAGCTTCTGGGCAGACGGGCAATACCCGCCGAGTGACGCCGTCTACTACCCGCTGTATGCCAAATGCGCCGAGATCGGGCTGCCGCTCTGCGTCAACACCGGCATCCCGGGCCCACCGATCCCCGGCGAGGTACAGAACCCGATCCATCTGGACCGGGTGTGCGTGCGTTTCCCGGAACTCAAGTTGTGCATGATTCACGGTGCAGACCCGTGGTGGGAGATCGCGATCCGGATGCTGATCAAGTACCGCAACCTGCGGCTGATGACCTCAGCGTGGTCACCGAAGCGGTTGCCGGACAGCCTGATTCACTACATGCGCAGCCGCGGTGCCGAGAAGGTGATCTTCGCCTCGGACTGGCCGGTGCTGCGCCAGCACCGGGTGGTGCCGGAGGCCAACGCCCTGGACCTGCCCGCGGAAGTCCTGGACAACTACCTGTACAACAATGCCGACACATTCTTCTTCAACGCGGACGAGGATCAGGAGCCCTGATGGATCGCTACGAATTACGCCGAGTCGACTACAGCCTGACCGACGACCACAAGGCTCTTCAGTCCGCCTATCGGCAGCTGCTGGAAACCCACTGCCCGATCGAAACCGTCTGGGCAGCACAGGAAACCGGGTTCGACAAGAGCTTGTGGGAGCGATTGTGCGCGACCGGCGCGACGTCGATGGCGGTGGGGGAGGACTCGGGCGGCGACGGCGCGACGCTGGTGGATCTCGCACTGGTGGCCGAGGAATTGGGTCGGGCGCTGGCCCCGGTGCCGTGGATCGAGCACGTCTGCGCGGCGCGGCTGGCCGAACGGCTCGGCGTCGCCGAGGCCGATCTTGCCGACGTGGTCAAGGGCAGCCGCATCCTGGGACTCGACGTCGCGCCGGAATCGACCACCGGGTCAAGGCTTGTCGCCTCGGCGGCGATCGCCGACGCCCTGGTGGTCGCCGACGGCGACGAGGTGGTGCTCCTGACGTTTGCCACCAGACCGGCGCGGGTGCCCAATCTCGGGCAGCTGCCGATGGCCTGGGTGGACCCCGCGGCGGCGGATTCACGGACGGTGCTGGGTTCGGGTCCGGAGGCGCTTGCCGCCTACCGTCGGGCCTTCGACGAATGGCGGGTGCTGACCGCGGCCGCGCTGGCCGGACTGGTCGAGCAGACCATGACCATCGCCGCCGAATTCGCCAAGACCCGCTACACCCTGGGCGTCCCGATCTCGACACTGCAGGCGATCTCGCATCCGCTGGCCAACATGGCCATCACCGTGCAGGGCGGACGCAACCTGGCCCGGCGGGCCGCCTGGTTCCTGGACAACGAACCCGACGAGCGACCCGAACTGCCCGGCTGCGCCTTCGTCTTCATGGCCGAGGAGGCGCCCAAAGCGGCAACCATGGCGGTGCATATCCAGGGTGGACTCGGAGTTTCCGTGGAGGCTGCCGCGACGGCGTATCTGGTGCGGGCCCGTGGCTGGGCGCTGGCCGGTGGTGATCCGGGCCTCACCGCCAAACAGGTCGGACAACTCGTCGCCGAGCGGGAAAGCGCATAAGGCAATGGATTTCACCCGCGTCGAGCTTGACGAAGAAGATCAGGCTTTCCTGGCCGAAGTCCGCGCCTTTCTCGCCGAACACGTCACCGACGAGGTGCGTCGCCGCGACCGCGAGACCGGCGACAACTTCGACGAGGCCGTCCACCTGGCGATGGGCGCCGCCGGATACCTGGAGAAAGAGTGGAAGCCGTTGGCCGACGGCGGGTTCACCCGGGTACGACGGCGAATCTGGGAACTGGAGAAGCGCCGGGTGCACACACCCTGGGTCACCTGGGGCACCACCGCGATGGTGGCGCGCGCCGTGGCCGCGTTCGGCAAACCCGAGCTCGTCGAGGAAGTGATGCCCAAAGTCTTCACCGGCGAAGTCCGGATGTGCCTGGGCTACACCGAACCCGAGGGTGGTTCCGACGTGGCGACCTGCAAGACCCGGGCTGTCCGGGAGGCGGATGGATCGAGCTGGATCGTCAATGGCGCCAAGATGTTCACCACCGGCGCGCACAACTGCCAGTACGTCTTCCTGATCACCAACACCGACCCGAGCGCGCGGAAACACAAGAGCCTCACCATGTTTCTGGTTCCGCTGGATCTGCCGGGCATCGAGATCCAGGGCATCCGCACCGTCGACGGCGACCGGACCAACATCGTCTATTACAGTGACGTCCGGGTCGACGACAAGTACCTGCTGGGCGAGGTCAACGGCGGTTGGACCGTGCTGCGCGGGCCGTTGGACGCCGAACACGGCGCGGTCGCCGCCGCGTCGGACGGCCTGCAGGATGTCGCGATCATGCAGCACCAGACCGGGTTCATGTCGGCGGCCGTGGATGCCGTCGCGGCCTCGGTGGGCCGCCGCGGACCGGACGGGTCGCGGCGCATCGACGACGGATCGGTCGCCTACCGGCTGGGCCGCAGCACAGCCCGGTTGGAGGCGGCATTGTCGACTCCGAGCATCTTCGGTCGGGTCGCGCAGGCACAGACGATGCGCGACATCGGGCCCGACCTGATGGACATCGCCGGGCCGGCATCGGTGCTGCCGATCGAGACCGAAGGTGCAGCGGATAACGGAACATCGGAGTATCTCTACCGATTCGCCCCGCTGGCCGGGATCTACGGCGGCACACTGGAAGTGTTCCGCAACATGATCGCCCAGCATGTGCTCGGACTCGGCAAGCCGAACTACTCGCCGCCGGTGCAGAAGGTTTCCTGACCCGCGCCAGTCGGTCAACCGTGCAACGCCGGGGCGGCGTACGTGCCCGCGCGCTGCTGTTCCTCGCGGGCGCGGTGACGGGGATCGTCGCGGGCACCTGGTCGGTGGATACGCACTGGTGGTTCCGGCCTCGATCTGCGTGGCGGTGGCCGCGGCGAATGGGCTGTAGGGCTGCCCGATTCGGGTTCTCGCGCCGCGCCGTGGAGAATATGCGATAGCGCGGCGGACGGCCGCCGGTCTGGTCGAGGCTCAGGTGGTGAGCACGCACGCCGCCGCCGTGCCGGGCGCACCGTACAACTGGGTGAAACCGACTCTGGGCGCACCGGGTACCTGGCGGTCGCCGGCCTGGCCGCGCAGCTGTCGGACGACCTCGTGGATCTGGCGCAGCCCTGAGGCCCCGATCGGCTCGCCGTTGGCGATCAGACCACCGTCGGTGTTGACCGGCATCGGCCCGCCGATCTCGGTGGCGCCCTCGGCCAGCAGCTTCTCCTGGTCGCCGTGTGCGCAGAAACCGCACTCGGCCAGATGGATGATTTCGGCGCCGGCGTCGGTGTCCTGCAACTGGATCACGTCGACCTCGTCGGGGCCGACGCCGGCCTTCTCGAATGCGGCACGGGCGGCGTACACCGTGGGCGCCACGTCCTCTTCGACCGGGGCGAAGGTGGTGTTGACCTCGTAGGCGCCGTACCTGCGGGTGCGGACCTCGACAGCCTTGAGGTAGACCGGCTTGTCGGTGTAGCGGTGTGCCATTTCGGCGCGGCACATCACCACCGCGGCCGCGCCCTCGTCCGGCGCGCAGAACATGTACTGGGTGAGTGGGTAGTTCAGCATCGTCGAGTTGAGGATGTCCTCCTCGGAGATCGGCTTGCGCCGAAACGCATTCGGGTTGAGCGCGCCGTTGCGGAAGTTCTTGGCGGCCACGCGCGCCAGGGTGCGCTGAGAGATGCCGTGGTCGTGTAGGTACCGGTTGGCTTTCATACCGAAGAACTGGGTGGTGAGGTACTGACCGTTCTCGGCGTACCAGCGAGGCATCCCGACCAGCGCGGGATCCTCGGTGAACGCGCCGCGGGGGTGCTTGTCCAGACCGACGGCGATGCCGATGTCGTAGTCGCCCAACCTGATCCCGTCGGCACAGGCCTTGGCGGCACTGGCCGCGGTGGCGCAGGCGTTGAAGACGTTGGTGAACGGTATGCCGGACAGCCCGACCATCCCCACGATGGCGTCCGGGTTGGCCACCGTCCAACTGCCTCCGGTGGCCGCCTGGATGTCGCTCCACTGCACGCCGGCGTCCGCGACGGCGGCGACGATGGCCTCGACACCCATCTGCATTGCGGACTTCCCGTCGAACCGGCCGAAGGGGTGCAGACCCACGCCGACGATGGCCACATCATTCACGGAGCAACGCCTTCCGGTCGAGGTTCGGTGCATGCTGTACGGACAGACTTGTCTATACTACTGTAACCATTACCGTTGAGCGTTCCGAAGGTGCCGTCAGCAGGGAGGGGTCGCGCCCCGTGGGCAGGTTGGTGGAAGTCGCCGGTGTGTATCGGCCCGCGCCGGATCGGATTCGGGTCCGCAGAGCGAAAGTCATTGCTAGAAGGGCGATTTCATGACCACAGCCACGGTGGTGTTCGACCCGTTCTCTGAGGAGTTTTTCACCGACCCCTACCAGACCTACCGCCGGATGCGGGCGGAAGCGCCCGTCTACTACAGCGCGGAATACGACTTCTACGCACTGACGCGCCACGAAGACGTCGCGGCGGCGTTCAAGGATCACCAGACCTTCTCGTCGGCCTACGGCGTGGACCTCGCCCAGGTGCGCACCGGTCAGGTCGCCGAGCACGGGTCGATCATCGCAATGGATCCGCCGGCGCACCGGCGCATGCGGGGCCTGCTCAACAAGGTGTTCACCCCGCGCGCCATTCAGGCGTTCCGGCCACTGGTGACCGAGTCCGTCGACAAGCACCTCGCCGCGCTGAACCCGGACGGCTTCGACTTCGTCCAGGACTTCTCCGCGCTGTTCCCGGTCGATGTGATGACCACATTGCAGGGCGTACCCGAACCGGATCGCCAACAGATCCGGATCTGGATCGACGACCTGTTGCACCGCGAACCCGGCCAGGTCGAGGCCAGCGAGGGCGGCATCAAATCGGCCATCGACATGTCCATCTATTACTACCGGCTGATCAAGGCACGTCGTGAGGACCTGGGCGACGACCTGCTGAGCAAGCTGATCGAGTCCGAGATCGAGCGCGACGACGGCCAACTGGTGCCGCTGAACAATCTCGAGATCACGGAATTCGCAACATTGTTGGGTGGTGCGGGCGCCGAGACCGTGACCAAGTTGCTGGGCAATGCGGCAGTGGTGTTCGCACGAAACCCGGGCCAGTGGCAGAAACTGCTGGACGACCGCAGCAAGGTGCCGCTGGCGGTCGAGGAACTGTTGCGTTATGAGGCGCCATCGCAGTACAACGTGCGCCGTTCGATGCGCGAGGTCACGTTGCACGGGGTGACGATTCCGGCCGGCAAACCGGTGTTCCTGGTGGGCGCCTCGGCGAATCGGGATCCGCAAGCCTGGACCGACGCGGACACCTTCGAGCTGGACCGGGACCGCACCGAGGCGCAGAACCTGGGGCTCGGCTACGGGATTCACAGCTGCCTGGGCGCCGCCCTGGCCCGGTTGGAGAGCGTGATCGCGCTCGAGCGAATGCTGGATTTCATGCCGCACTACGAGGTCGACTGGGACGGCTGCAAGCGGGTGAACATGCAGAACGTGGCCGGGTGGAGCAACGTACCGGTGCGGGTGCTGCGCTAACCGGTGTCGCGGCGCCAGACCAGGGTGCTGTGTACGACGCGGCCTTTCGCGGAGGTTTGGGTCACCGACAGGGTCAACCGGTCCCCGTCGATCTTGGCGTGCCGAATCTGCGGCTGGCGCAACAACTCCGGCAGTGTCGAGATGACCACGTGGTGGCACACCGTCGCCGCGGCTTCGTCGACGTCGAACCTGCCGCCGTAGGAGACGAATTCGCCGTCGCCGCCGGGCGTCAACTGGGCCGACATGTGGCCGTCGGCGGTGTAGAGGATCAACCCGGACGGGTTGTCCCCGAACGGGTGCCGGACCTCGTCGGTGCCGTCATGACGGGACACGAACGATTCCAGCAGCCAGCCGCCCAGCAGCGCTTCAGCTAACCCACTCATCCGGTTGAACCTATCGAATCAATTACAGTAACGTCCACCCGCATGAGCGGAGTGCTGGCGTAGCGATGAATGACCAGTCCGGCGCCGCGATCAAAATCGATGGGGGCATCCCCATGGAACTGGCGCGCGTGCCCGCGGTCGCGGCCGAGCTGCAGCGTCGTGGCTATGACGGCGGATGGACCGGAGAGATCAACCACGATCCGTTCCTGCCCATGCTGCTCGCAGCCGAACACACCGCCACGATCGAGATAGGCACCAGCATTGCGGTGGCCTTCGCCCGTAACCCGATGATCGTCGCCAACGTCGCCTGGGACCTGCAGTCCTACTCCGGCGGCCGGTTCATCCTGGGGTTGGGCACCCAGATCCAGCCGCACATCGAGAAGCGGTTCAGCATGCCGTGGAGCCGGCCGGTGGCCAGGATGCGCGAGTTCATCGCGGCGGTCCGGGCGATCTGGGACTGCTGGCAGCACGGGACCCGGTTAAGCTTCGAAGGGGAGTTCTACACCCACAAGATCATGACGCCGATGTTCACCCCGGAACGCCTGACCTGTTCGGTGCCAAAGGTTTTCGTCTCCGCGGTCGGCGAGGCGATGACGCAGCTGTGCGGTGAGGTCACCGACGGTCTGATCGCCCACGCCTTCACCACCCGCCGGTATCTGGACGAGGTGACGCTGCCGGCGTTGCGGCGCGGAATCACGCGCGCCGGACGGGATCCCGGTGAGGTCGCGGTGGCGTGTCCGGTGTTCGTGGTGACGGGTCGAACCGAAGCCGAGATGGCCGCCGCGGCCGCCGGAGTGCGTAAGCAGATCGCCTTCTACGGGTCCACGCCGGCGTACCTGAAGGTGCTCGACCTGCACGGCTGGGCAGACCTGCACACCGAGCTACATCGGCTGTCCCGGCAGGGTGAATGGGATGCGATGGCCGAGTTGATCGACGACGACGTGCTGGACGCCTTCGCCGTCGTGGCACCTGTCGACGAACTGGCCGCCGCGCTGCGTGCTCGTTGCGTGGGCGCGGTGGACCGGGTGATGCCGGCACTGCCAGCGGCACTGCCCGCCGAAACGGTCATCTCGATCCTGCAGCAGATGCGCGCCGCCCCCGATACGCCGATCGCCGAACCTTCGGGCCGCTCAACGTCACGCTAGTGCAACGCTGGACGGTCGAGCGTCACGCCAGCGTGACGCTCGGCGTGAGCGGGTAAGCGGCGTAAGCGGTTAAGCGGGTAAGCGCGTGAGCGGGTTAAGCGGGCGCCGCGTCGCGCGACCGACCGGCCGGCTCACGGGTTGAGGGCCTGCTCCTTGGCCCAGCGGTAGTCCGCCTTGCCCGACGGGCTGCGCTGGATGACGTCGCGGAACACGATCGCCTTGGGAAGTTTGTAGCGCGCCAACGAATTTGCGGTGTGCGCGATCAACTCGTCGGCCTCGGCGCTGGCGCCTTCGGCCAGCGCGACGACGGCCACCACCTCCTGGCCCCAGCGCTCACTGGGCCGTCCGGCGACCACCACGTCGGCCACCGCGGGATGCGAGGCGATCGCGGTCTCGACCTCCTCGGCGAAGATCTTCTCGCCGCCGGAGTTGATGGTCACCGAGTCGCGGCCGAGCAGTTCGATGTTGCCCTCGTCGCGGTGCCGGGCCCGGTCGCCGGGGATGGCGTAGCGCACCCCATCGATGACCGGGAAGGTCGCGGCGGTCTTGGTGGCATCGCCCTTGTAACCCAGCGGCACGTAGCCGCGCTGCGCCAGCCAGCCGAGACCTTCGTGACCGGGCGCCAGGATCGAGGACAGGTCCTCGGCGGCCACGAAGGTGTCCGGCCCGGCGTTGAAGGTGCCGGTGGACACCGACCCGGACATGGACATGTGGTGCATCTGCGCGCCGGTCTCCGACGACCCGACACCGTCGATGATGATGGCGTTGGGCAGCACCTCGATCAGTCGCTGCTTGACGTAGGGCGTCAGCAGCGCCCCGCCGTTGGCGATCACGGCCAGCGACGACACATCGGCGATGCCCTTGTCGATGGCGGCGACCAGCGGCCGCGCGATCGCGTCGCCGACCACGGTGACCACCATGACCTTTTCCCGCTCGATGGTGCGGACCACGTCGTCGGCGTCCATCCGGTCGACCACCGTCGGGAACACCACCGACTGGCCGGTGGTGATCGCCGTCATCACACTCCACTGCGCGGCGCCGTGCATCAACGGCGGCAGCACCATCATCTTGGCGCCGGGGCCGGCGGTCACCCGCGCCACCACGTCCTCCACGGCGGCGACCGGCTGACCGGTGACCAGGTCACGGCCGCCGAAGGAGGTCATGAAGATGTCGGCCTGGCGCCACAGCACGCCCTTGGGCATCCCGGTGGTGCCGCCGGTGTAGAGGACGTAGAGGTCGTCGGGCGAGTGTTGCACCGGCGGCACCTCGGGGCTGGCCGATGCCAGTGCCTCTTCATAATCGACTGCGCCGTCCAGCAATTCGTTGCCGGAGTCGTCGGCGATCTGGATCAGGACCCGCAGCTGGGGCAGGTCGGGCAGGATCTCGGCGACCCGCGGCGCGAAGGTGGCGTGGTACACCAGCGCGGTGGCACCGGCGTCGGCCAGCAGGTACTGCAACTCGTTCTTGACATAGCGGAAGTTGACGTTGAACGGAGCCACCCGGGCGGCGAAGCAGCCGAGCAGCGTCTCGACGTACTCGCTGCCGTTGTAGGCGTAGATGCCGAGCAGGTCCTGTCCGGTCTCGTGCCCGGCGATGTCGGAGCGTTCGGTGTGGCAGCCCAGCCCGCGCGAATGCAGGTAGTTGGCCAGCCGGTTGGATCGCTCGAAGATCTGCGCATAGCTGAACCGCCGGTCGCCGTGGATGACCAGCTCCCGGTCGGGTATTGCGGCCACCACGGCGGCCATGACCTCCGGTACCGTGAATTGCGTTGTGCTGTCTGTCATTATCTCTCTCACGGCTGGTGGGGTAACAAGCGGACCATCAGCCCACGGGCTTCGGTCAGCACCGTTCCGTCGGCCGACGTCATGGTAGCCGCAATGAAAACCTTCCGGCCGTCGACGTCGCTGATCCTGCCGCGGGCGGTCAGTGGCTCGTCGATCGGGGTGATCTTGCGGTAGTCCACATGCAGGTAGGCGGTGCGGGTCGGGCGGATCTCGGCGGCGGTGACCACCATGCCGAACAGCCAGTCGTAGAGCAGCGGAATCATGCCCCCGTGCACGGCGTGATTACCGCCGACGTGGGCCTGTCTGAAGTGCCCGGCCATGGTCACCCCGTCGCGGCCGGACTCGGCGACCGTCCACGGCGGCAGCAGCGGATGTCCCAGACCGGGGATGGTGAGGACCCGGCCGGCCACGGCCTCGACCTCCGCAACCTGATGGCCGTCCAGCAGCGCACACGCCTGTTCGAGGTGTTCGGCGGCGGCGGTCCAGAGTGCGGGGTCCGGGCGGGTGGAGACGGTCAGATCCTGCAGCCGGTGCAGTGCGGCCACGTAGCGGTTCAGTTCCGGGGGCGCATCCTGGACCGGTCTGAGGTCGGGAAAGCCGCCGCGGCTCGGCGATGCGGTCTCGGTCATGCCGCCTGCCAGGTGTGCAGCAGGTCGTCGGTGGTGGTGATGGTGGCCAGCAGCGACAGGGTGTTGGCGATCATGGCTTCGCCGTATTCGGTGGGGATGCCGGCCACCGCGTCGCGGGGCAGCACCACCCGGTAAGCGGCGTTGACGGCGTCCATCACGAAGTTGGGGATCGCGATGTTGAGCGAAACGCCCACCACCACGACGGTGGACACGCCGAGGTTGCGCAGCACCGCGTCCAGGTCGGTGCCGCCCATCGGCCCGACGCCGTGCCAGCGGGCCAGCACCAGATCCGTTGGCTCCGGACCTAATTCGGGCAACAGTTTCGCGCCGGGGGTGCCGGGAGTGATGTCCACTTCGCCACGGTCCAGGGCGAAGATCTTGGCGTTGTGGTTGGATCCCAGCCCGTCCGGCCGCTTCTGCACCAGGCAGTGCACCACGTGCACGCCGGCGGCCCGCGCCGCCGGAAGCAGCCGGACGATATTGGGCAGCGCCACCCGGCGTGCCTCGGCGGCCAGCATCCCCAGCCCGGCGTCGGCGCCCATCACTGCGCCCTGGCATTCCTGGGTGACGACCGCGGTGCGCCCCGGCTCGACGAGGCCGACGAGCCGGCTCGTCATGCCGGAGCCCCGACGCCGGCCGGGACATCGTAGAACTGTGTCGCCCATTTCCGCAGCGCCATATAGCCTTTCGCGTCCACCTTGGACAGCGGCGGACGCTCCACGTACTTCTGGTAGCGCCAGATCTGCAGGTCGTCGAAAACGGTTGACAGGAACTGCTTTTCGATCAGCTCGCGTAGCTTGCCCTCGGGCACCGGGGCCTCGTCGCCCGGCACCCGCGGCCACCAGATCGAGTAGAACAGGTCCGAACACTGGTCGTCGACCGGCGTGCAGGTGAAGATCAGCCGGTGGTTCTGGGCGCCCTCGAACACGCTGATAGCGCCGCCGAGCCCGAACAGGTGGCTGTGGAACACCAGCGCCAAATCGTCGGGATCGTCGCTGCGTGCGTCCGGCCAGCCGGCGGTGAACTGCCATTCGTGGTCGACGATGCGCCAGTCCAGCACCCGCGGCGTCACGGTCGCGTGGTGCACGTATTCGAAATGCGCGCTGTCCGGTGCGTTTTCGGCCACGATCTGCGGATGCACCGGCTCGCGTTCGGCGCGCCGGGAGAACTCCGGGTAGGCCCGGTAGTAGGCCGACGGGTCCGTCTCGAACTGCGGGAACTTGGTGAAGATGTCGGGCATCTCCCACTGCGGTTCCTTACCGTCGGGGTGGTGCCAGACGAATACGCAGTCGTACTGTTCGTGGACGGGATATGCCCGCAGCGTCAGCGCCTTGTTGGGGCGGTCCGGCTGGTAGGGGATGTACCGGTTGGTGCCGTCCGGCCCCCAGCGCCACCCGTGGAACGGGCATTGCACGCAGTCGCCGATCACCGTGCCGCCGTGACCGAGGTGGGCACCGAGGTGCTTGCAGTGAGCTTCCAGCACGTGCAGCGTGCCGGCCTCGTCGCGGTAAGCGACCAGGTCTTCGCCGAAGTACTGCAACGGGCGCACCTCGCCGACCGGGAATTCGGGCGACCACCCGACCATGAACCACCCGGTGACTTTCCAGGTGAAAGGGACCTTCACGGCGGCACCTTTCGCGTGTGGGCTGATACTTAATCCATTACAGTATAGATTTCAGCTGGACGGCAACTGACAGACCGTCCGGTGTGGGCGAGGAGTGACATGACCGCAGCGGCGGACGAACTCGAGGCGATACGCCGGCTCACCGCCGGGACCACAGTGCGGGTTTTCGGTGGATCCTGACTGCGACGTTCTCGACGTACTCGTCATCGGGGCCGGATTCGCCGGCCTGTACATGCTGCACCGGCTGCGCGAACTCGGGCTGCGCACCCTGGTTCTGGAGATGGCCGACAGTGTCGGTGGCACCTGGCTGGTGAACCGCTACCCGGGTGCGCGCTGCGACATCGAGAGCATCGAATACTCCTACAGCTTCTCCGAAGATATTCAGCAGGAGTGGGTATGGACCGAGTCCATGCCGGCCCAGCCCGAGATCGAGGCCTACCTGAACTTCGTCGCCGACCGCCTGGACCTGCGCCGCGACATCACCTTCGGCGCCCAGGTGGTCGCGATGACCTTCGACGAAGACGCCGCGGTTTGGCAGGTGCGGACGCAGGCCGGACAGACCTACACCGCCGCGTTCGTCGTGGCCGCCTCCGGCATCCTGTCGGTGCCGCTGGAACCCGACATCCCCGGCCGGGAGTCGTTCGCCGGGACATCGCTGTACACCAGCCGCTGGCCACGCGAGGGTTTCGAGCTGAGCGGAAAGCGGGTCGGTGTGATCGGGACCGGCTCCACCGGCGTCCAGCTCATCCCGGTGGTGGCCCGGGAAGCTCAGCAGCTCGTCGTGTTCCAGCGTTCGGCCCCCTACACCCTGCCGTGGCGGGTGCACCGGTTCGAACCGGGCGAACTCGACGCGATGAAGGCCCGCTACGGCGAGATACGCGCCGCGCAACGCGAGCACCCGATCGGCGCGGCCCGGCTGAGCGCGTTCTCGGTGCTGTTGGAGATGCTGGCCAGCCCGGCGCTGAAGACGGCGACCCGGGACGAGCAACTACGCGCAATCGAGGAGAAAGGCGTTCTGGGAGCATTGAATTGGAGCGACGTCTTCTTCGATATCGAGGCCAACCGGATGGCCGCGGAGCTCTACGGCGAAGCGGTCGCGCGAATTGTCAAGGATCCGGCGACGGCGGCCGCGCTGGTACCTCGGCACCCGTTCGCCTGCAAGCGTCCGATCATCGACCAGGGCTATTACCAGACGTTCAACCGGGACAACGTCACCCTGGTCGACCTGCGCGCCGACCCGATCCGAACGGTCACCCGAACCGGCATCCGCACCCAGCGCAACGAGTACCAACTCGACGTGATCGTCTACGCCACCGGATTCGACGCGATGACCGGGGCGTTGAGCCGCATCGACATCCGCGGCCGCGACGGGATGTCCCTGGGCCGGTATTGGGCCGAGGAGGGACCGTTGTCGTATCTGGGTTTGGCGGTCGCCGGCTTCCCGAACCTGTTCACCATCCAGGGGCCCGGCAGCCCCAGCGCAGCGACCAACTACGTGGCCGCCCTCGAGCAACACGTCGAATGGATAGCCGACTGCGTTGCTTATCTGCGCGGCAACGGGATTCGCACCATCGAAGCCCTCGAGAGCGCACAACGGGAATGGATCGACCACGCCACCTCGCTGGTGGCGGCGACGGTCCTGGTCCATCCGTCCTGCAACTCTTGGTACAACGGTGGCAACGTACCCGGCAAGAAACGGATGTACATGGGCTATACCGGCGGAATCCCCGAATACCGGCGACGCTGCGACGAGATCGCCGCCACCGGCTATACCGGTTTCAAGCTGAGGTAGGTGATCGATCGTGTCGTTTGCTACCCGCGGGCTGGGCGTCACCCGGGAGGTGGGCATGCTGCTGCCGCGGACCGTGGCCGGGGTGCGGGCCGGTTCCCAGGCCGACGGGCCAGGCCCGTGCGGAGTGCGTCAATTCGGTGAAGTGCTGCTGGATGAGCTGGTGCTGACCGGCTTTTCGGTACTCGGCGGTGGTGGCCCGGTGACTGTCCGGTCGCCGGCGGCGTGCGTGGCGGCCGCCGAGGAGTTGTCGGCGCTCGGTCTGGACGGCGCGTACGCGGATCCCGCCCCGCTGCGGGTGCACGGCATCCGACGGCGGCGCATCGGCGGCTTGTCCTACGAGCGCATGACGTTCGAGCACGATCCGCAGTTGCCCGAGTCACTGCTGGATGAAGGGTTCGGCGGCCCGTCGCGGGCGGTGGTGCACCTGTGCCGGCACCGGGACCGTCCGCGGCCTTGGCTGATCTGGATCCACGGTGCCGGTCAGGGCGGCGCGCAAGACATGCTGATGTCGCGGATCGACCGGATCCATCACGGCCTGGGATTCAACGTCGCGATGCCGGTGCAGCCGGGCCACGGCAGCCGGCGCAAGTACTGGCCGACCTACCCGGACATGGATCCACTGGGCAACGTCGCCGGCATGATGCGTTCGGTGTCGGAGATCCGCGCTGTGGTCCGCTGGGCGCAGCGGCAGGGCACCCCGGTTGTGGTAGCGGGAGTTTCGATGGGCAGCCCGGTGGCCGCCCTGGTCTCGCATCTGGAGCGGCAGGTGCACGCCGTCGCGCTGTACACGCCGATCCTCGGGCTGAACACGATGATCGCGCGCCACCTCGGCAGGTCGGGCGCCTCGCACAGCGACTACCGCACGCTGCTGCGGTCCGACGTGGTGGCCCAACTGACCACGGTGATCGACCCGCTGCAGGCCGACCCGGCGCCCCCGCCGCACCGACGGCTGATCATCGGCGCGCGTCACGACCGGATGGCGATGCTGGAGCCGACGCTGGCACTGCAGCAGAAGTGGGGCGGCCAGCTGTACTGGTATGCCGGCGGCCACGTCAGTCACGTATTCTCCCGCCGGGTCCTGGCTGTCTCGGAGCGGTTCCTGCGCGAGGTCAGCGAGGACGCCGCGCTCCGGGTGGCCGAATGACGATGACTAGCAAGGAGTTCGGAATTGGCTGAACGCGTTCTCGACGAGCTGGGCTACTACCTGCTGGCCGGCGCCGGAGGTGAGGGACCGGCCACGCTGATGGACGAGGCGCGCCGTGGCGAGGCGCTCGGCTTCGGTACCGCGTTCATCTCCGAACGCTGGAACGTCAAGGAGGCGTCGTCCCTCGTCGGCGCCGCCTGCGCGGTGACCAACCGGATGCAGATCGCCACCGCCGCAACCAATCACAACACCCGCCATCCCTTGATCACCGGCTCCTGGGCCACCACCATGCACCGGCTCTCCGGAGGCCGGTTCACGCTGGGCATCGGCCGCGGCATCGCCGCGATCTACGGGGCATTCGGCATCCCGGCGGTGACCACCGCCCAGATGGAGGACTGGGCCAACGTGATGCGCCGGCTGTGGCACGGCGAGCTGATCTTCAACCACGACGGGCCGATGGGCAAGTATCCCGTGCTGTTCCTCGACCCCGACTTCGACGAGGACATCCGACTGGCCCTGGTCGCGTTCGGGCCCAACACGCTGGCACTGGGCGGCCGCGCCTTCGACGACGTCATCCTGCACACCTACTTCACGCCTGAAACGCTGCAGCGCTGCGTGGCAACGGTCAAGACGGCCGCGGAGAAAGCCGGTCGCGACCCCGACAGCGTGCGGGTGTGGTCGTGTTTCGCCACCGTCGGCGACCACCTGCCCGAGCAGTTGCGGCTGAAGAAGACGGTGGCGCGACTGGCCACCTACCTGCAGGGCTACGGGGACCTGCTGGTCAGCACCAACGGCTGGGATCCCGCTGTGCTGCAACGGTTCCGGGAAGACTCGGTGGTGACGTCGATCGCCGGCGGCATCGACCACAAGGCCACGCCCGAGCAGATCGAGCACATCGCGACGCTGATCCCCGACGAATGGCTGGAACCGTCGGCCACCGGATCGGCGCAGCAGTGCGTGGACCGGATCCGGCGCGAGTTCGACTACGGGGCGGACGCGGTGATCCTGCACGGTGCCACCCCCGACGAGCTCGAACCCGTCGTGGCCGCCTACCGGACGTAGCGCGAGCGTCTGCTCGCGGCAGGGGACTACGGCAGGATGACGGTGCGCGTCACCGGTTCGGCGGCGGCCTGCCGGGCGGACAGGCCGCGCTGCAGAGCGGCCAGCAGCGCATCCCGCGTCTCGCGTGGATCGATCAGCTCGTCGAACCCCATCCCCTCGGCCGACCGGTAGGACGCCTCCAACTCCGCTTTACGCAGCCGCGCGGCCAGATCCTCACCGGCGTGGGAAGCCCGGCTGAGCGCCGCGGCGCTCATGGCCCCCATGGTGGCCCCCGGATAGGCGAACGTCGCGGTCTGATGATCGAAGCTGAGCAGCGACATGACCATGGACCCGAAGCCGTAGGCCTTGCGCAGCGTCACATGCAACTTGATCGTGGTCGCAGCGGTCTGTGCGGCGAACATCCTTGCACCGCTACGTAATACGCCCTGTCGCTCGGAGCGGCTGCCCGGCAGCATGCCCGGGTTGTCGGCCAGGAAGACCAGGGGCAGATGGAAGGAGTCGGCCACCATGATGAAATGCGCCGCCTTGTCGGCCGCGTCGGAGTCGATGGACCCGGCCAGCACCTGCGGCTGGTTGGCCACCACGGCGACCGGGTGGCCGCCCAGATGCGCCAGGGCGCAGATGATGGCCTTGCCGAAGGACGGCTGGACCTCGAACCAGTCCGGGCGGTCGAACACCACGTCGAGCACCTGCCGCATGTCGTAGACGCGGCGGTTGTCGCGGGAGACGATGCCCAGCAGCTCCGGCGTCGGGCGCGGCCCCGCGGTGTGATCCGGCTCCCGCGACGGCGGGTAGGACCATGCGCTGGCCGGAAAATAGGACAGATAGCGGCGGATCTCGTCGAGCACCGACTCGTCGTCCTCGCCGACGTTGTGGATCACTCCGCTGGGCAGGGCGACGTCCGGTCCGCCCAGGTCGTGCTTCGAAATCTCTTCGCCCGTCGACTCTTTGACCACCGGCGGGCCAGCGGTGAAGATGGTGCCGTTGCGGCTCATGATCCGGAAGTCGCACACCGGCGCGACCAGGGCGCCGTGTCCGGCCGACGGTCCCAGCACCGCGGCGACGGTGGGCACCCGACCCGAGCACCGGGTCTGGGCGAGTAGATCGGTGGGCGAGCGTCCGTAGTGGCCACCGGTCGGGCGGAAGCCGGCGCCGTCGAGCAACATCACCAGCGGAACCTTGTTGCGCACCGCCAATTCGGCGATCCGGTAGCGCTTGGAATTGCCGCCCGGACCGATGCTGCCGGCCAGCGTGGTGAAGTCTTCGGCGCCCACCAGCACCGGCTCGCCGTTGATCAGCCCGGAGCCGGTGACGATCGCGTCGGCGGCGACCTCACCGCCGACCAGGGTGCCGATCTCGCGGAACGTCCCCGGATCGAGCAGATGCGCGATCCGGCCACGGGCGTCCAATTTGCCCTTGCCCCGGTGCTTGTCGAGCCGCTCCGGGCCGCCCATGCCCCGGGAATGCCGGCGGCGCCGGTCGAGGTCGTCGAGGGTTTCTTCCCAGTCCTCGGGCTTGCCCATCGTCGTCCTCGTCCTCGTTCGCCGGATGGATACATACTGAATTGCTTACTGTAGCGGGTGCGGACGGTGGCCAAGCACTGCCCGGAGGCGGGCAGACGTTGACCCTACCGAATCGCTTACTGTAGCTTTTCCGTCATGGTGGGTGGAGGTCCAGTGCCGGGCCTCAAAATCGACGGAGGCATCCCGAACAGGCTCGACCAGGCTGCCGAGGCGGCCGGCAGCTTGGAACGATTGGGCTTGGACGGCGGCTGGACCGCCGAAACCAGTCATGATCCTTTTCTGCCGTTGTTGCTGGCGGCCGAACACACCTCGCGCATCGAACTGGGCACCAACATCGCGGTCGCGTTCGCGCGTAATCCGATGATCGTGGCCAACCTGGGCTGGGACCTGCAGGCCTATTCCGGCGGCCGGTTCATCCTCGGTCTGGGCACCCAGATTGCGCCCCACATCGAGAAACGGTTCAGCATGCCGTGGAGTCACCCGGCCCGGCGCATGCGTGAATTCGTCGCGGCGCTGCACGCGATCTGGGCGAATTGGAAAGACGGCGAGCGGCTGCGGTTCGAGGGCGAGTTCTACACCCACAAGATCATGACACCGATGTTCACTCCGGAGCCGATGCCGTACCCGGCTCCAAAGGTGTTCCTGGCCGCCGTCGGTGCGGCGATGACCCAGATGTGCGGCGAAGTCGCCGACGGCCACCTCGGTCACCCCATGGTCTCCCAGCGCTATCTCACCGAGGTGACGTTGCCGTTGTTGCAGCAAGGCCTGCAACGGTCGGGCCGGGACCGCTCGGAGTTCGAGGTCGCCGCGGAGGTGATGGTGGCCACCGGCAGCACCGAAGAGGAGCTGGCGACCTCGATCGCGGCTGCCCGCAAGCAGATCGCGTTCTACGGGTCCACGCCCGCCTACCGCCGGGTGCTCGACCTGCACGGCTGGGGCGACCTGCACACCGAGCTGCACCGGCTGTCCAAGGAAGGCCAGTGGGAGGCGATGGCCTCGCTGGTCGACGACGAGATCCTGCACGCCTTCGTAGTGGTCGGTCCGGTGCACGAGGTCGCCGCAGCGCTGCGCAGCCGCTGCGAAGGTCTCGCCGACCGGGTATGGCCGATCTTCTACGCCGCCTCGCAAGACTGTATCGACCAGGCACTGAAGGAGTTTCGACGATGAGCACCCCGGTGATGGACGAGGCCGCCAAGCTGCTCGCCGACCCGCAGACTTACGCCGACGAGGCCCGACTGCATGCGACGCTGACCCACCTGCGCGCCAACGCTCCGGTGTCCTGGGTGGACGTGGAGAATTACCGGCCGTTCTGGGCGATCACCAAACACACCGACATCATGGACATCGAGCGGGACAACACCCTGTTCACCAACTGGCCGCGACCCGTGCTGACCACCGCCGCCGGCGACGAGCAGCAGGCCGCGATCGGCGTCAAGACGCTGATCCACCTCGACGACCCGCAGCACCGGGTGGTACGCGCGATCGGCTCGGACTGGTTCCGGCCCAAGGCGATGCGCGCGCTGAAGCAACGCGTCGACGAGCTGGCCAAAATCTACGTCGACAAGATGATGCAGGTGGGTCCGGAGTGCGACTTCGTGCAGGAGGTTGCGGTCAATTACCCGCTGTACGTGATCATGTCGCTGCTGGGTATCCCGGAGGCCGACTTTCCGCGAATGCTCAAGCTGACCCAGGAGCTGTTCGGCAGCGACGACAACGAATTCAAACGCGGCAGCACGATCGAGGACCAGTTGCCGGTGCTGCTGGACATGTTCGGCTACTTCAACGAAGTGACCGCCGCGCGCCGCGAGCAGCCGACCGAAGACCTCGCCTCGGCGATCGCCAACGCCCGCATCGACGGCGAACCGTTGTCCGACATCGAGACGGTGTCTTACTACCTGATCGTGGCGACCGCCGGCCACGACACCACCAGCGCCACCATCTCCGGTGGCTTGCACGCGCTGGCCGAGAATCCGGACCAGTTGCAGCGACTGCGTGCCGATCTGGGCCTGATGCCCAAGGCGACCGAGGAGATGATCCGCTGGGTCACCCCCGTCAAACAGTTCATGCGCACTGCAGCCCAGGACACCGTGGTACGCGGAATCCCGATTGCGGCAGGCGAATCCGTGCTGTTGTCCTACGTATCGGGCAACCGGGACGAAGAGGTGTTCGACGACCCGTTCCGTTTCGACGTCGGCAGGGAGCCGAACAAGCACGTGGCCTTCGGCTACGGGGTGCACTTCTGCATGGGGGCGGCACTGGCCCGCATGGAGGTCAGCAGCTTCTTCACCGAGTTATTGCCCAGGCTGAAATCCATTGAGCTGGCCGGTGATCCAGAGTATATGGCGACCACGTTCGTCGGCGGCCTCAAACACCTGCCGGTGCGCTACTCGTTGGGATGAACCCCCTTGGGCACCCGAGCGCTCGGCGCGTGTGGCGCAGGCCATAGACTCCCACCCGGAGGACAGCAGCCACATGAGCCCTAGGACGATCATCATCACCGGTGCCAGCGACGGTATCGGAGCGGCGGCCGCACGACGGTTACGCCGCAGCGGCGCCAACGTCGTCGTGATCGGCCGGTCGCAAACCAAGACCGAAGCGGTCGCCGCGGAATTGGACGCCGACCATTTCGTCGTCGACTTCGCCGACCTGGCGCAGGTTCGCGCGCTGTCGGAGAAGTTGCGAACGCAGTATCCGCGCATCGACGTCCTGGTCAACAATGCCGGCGGCATGGGCACGAAGATCCATTTCACGCCTGACGGCTACGAGCACACCTACCAGGTCAACTACCTCTCGCCGTTCCTGCTGACCACGCAGCTGATGGAAGTGCTCGTCGAATCCCGGGCCAGCGTGGTCAACACCACCAGTTCGTCGCATCTGCTGATACTGCGGGCTACCGTGGCGGACCTGGAGAACACCGGACGGCGCCGGCCCAGCACCGCCTATGCGTTGTCCAAGCTGGCTATCGTGTTGTTCACCAAGGAATTACATCGGCGCTACCACGGCTGCGGCCTCAACGTCGCGACGGTCCACCCGGGTTACGTCAACTCCAACTTCGGCCCGGCGTCGGGATCCAAGGTGCTCGCGTTCTCGAAGCGATACCTGCCGACCGAGCGATACACCGCCACACCGGAACAGGGTGCCGAGCAGCTGATCTGGTTGGCGTCGAGTCGTCCCGGGCTGGATTGGGTTCCGGGGCAATACTATTCGCGGCACAAGATCGCCCGGGTGAACCGCTTGGCGAAGGATCCCCGGCTGGCCGCCGAGCTGTGGGAGAGCACGCTGGCCAAGGTCGCGGTCTGAGCATGCCGGGTGTTCCTCAAAGCGCGCTGCGCAACGTCGGACCTCAGCTGCGGTTCTGGCGTGACGGGCGCGGGCCGACCGAGCTGTTCGACCATACGTGCACCGGTGACCGCCCGGAGTTGTCCGGCGCCGAGACGGATTGGTCGAGATCGGTAGCTCTGGGAGATTCGCAAATACCCGACGGGGGGATCGTGGAATTGGTGCGCGACAAGACCGTGACGATGGCGGTCGTCACCGCCCCCGGTGGTGTGCCGGTACAGCTGATCGGGCCTGCGATATGAGCGCCTCCGTCGCGCTGGTGACCGGCGGCGGCTCGGGCATCGGCTGGGCGGCGGCATCGATGCTGCGCGAGGCCGGCCACGACGTCGTGGTGTGGGATATCGCCGGCGGCGATATCGACTGCGATGTCAGCGATCTCGACGCGGTGTCGGCGGCGATGGAACAGACCATCCGCGAGCACGGGGTACCCACGCGAGTGGTGACATCGGCCGGCATCGGGTCGTCGGGCCTGCTGCTGCAATTGCCACCCGCGGAGTGGCAGCGAGTGCTGTCGGTCAACCTCACCGGCACCTGGTACACGATCCGGGCCGCCGCCCAGGCCATGATCGACGCCGAATTGGACGGCTCGATCGTCGTAGTCTCCAGCATCAGCGGCACCCTCGCCGACCGGGACATGGGTGCCTACTGCGTGTCGAAGGCCGGCCTGGACATGCTGGTGAAGGTCGCCGCGGTGGAGTGGGGCAGCCATGGCATCCGGGTCAATGCCGTCGGGCCCGGCGTCACCCGCACCCCGATGCTGCCTGATGCCGAGAAGTGGCCCGCCTGGGTGGAAGGCATGTCCAAGCGGACGGCGCTGCGTCGGTTGGGGGAGCCCGGCGACATCGCCGAGGCGATTGTCGGTGTTCTCGAAATGTCTTGGGTGACAGGCCAAGTGCTGCATGCCGACGGCGGGCTGTCGCTGCACAGCCCGATCGACGCCTACGGCCAGGTCGAGAAGCTGATGCGGCTGAAAAGGCTAAAGGAGCTACACGCCGCGAAGCAAAAAGCCAACGAGGCCTAACACGTCGACTGTGAAGTCGACGACGCTCCACCGGCGTGTCGCGTCGTGCGCTTTACATTCGGCGGTGGAGGCGCAGGCCTGAGGCCAGCCCGTAATCGAGGACGCCACGGACTTGTCATGCGACCGGGCTGAAGGTGACGGGAAGCTTGTTGGGGGAGCGGAACACGAGTCCGACGATCTTGGACTCCACCCCGGTGCCGTCGTCTTCGACGAGCTTGAGGTCCTTGACGCGGTCGAAGAGGCTGTTGAGCATCACCCTCGTCTCCAGCCGGGCCAGGTGCATGCCCAGGCACATGTGGATGCCGCCGGCGAAGGCGATATGGGGCTGGCGGGGGCGGCGGATATCGAAGGTGTTCGGATCTGTCCAGCGGGTTTCGTCGCGATTCGCCGAGCCCATGCACATGTCGATCTGCGCGTCCGCGGGAATTGTCTTGCCGCCGAATTCGATCTCGCGGGTGGTAGTCCGCATGACCATCGTGAGCGGAGTCTCGTAACGCAGACCCTCCTCCATCGCCAGCGGGATCAACGACCGGTCCTGCCGCACCATTTCCAGTTGCTCGGGGTGGGTCAGCAGCGAGTGCAGCAAGTTGCCCGACGAACGGTAGGTGGTCTCCAAGCCGGCCGGCAACAGCAGGCGCAGGAACGCGATGATCGCCTCGTCGTCGAGTTTTTCGCCGTCGATCTCCGCGGCGACCAGGTCGCCGATGATGTCGTCGGTCGGCTTGCGGCGACGCTGTTCGACCTGGTTGAGGAAGTAGCCGTGCAACTCGGCCGCCGCCGTTAGGCCTGCCATGATGTCGGTCGGGATGGAGATGAGGTCCAGCGACAGCCGGCGGAACATGTCGAGATCTTCGGGCGGCAACCCCAGCAGCGCGGAAATTATCCGGGTGGGAAATTCGAAGGTCACCGCCTTGACCAGGTCCGCCTCGCCCTGGTCTTTGATCTCGTCGACCAGCTGATCGCACACCGGCCCGATCACCGACGGTTCCCAGCGCTCCAGCGCGGTGGCCCGAAAAGCCTTGGCCACCAGATTGCGGTGGTCGTGGTGTTCTTTGCCGCCCATCGCCAGGATGGTGTGGCCCATCACCAGCCCGATGGTCTCGTCGTACTTGGCCGAGGTGAACGTCTGGTCGTCCCGGAAAGCCGTGAATACATCGTCGTAGCCGAACAAGGTCCACTCGTCGCTCGGCTTGAGTTCGTCGGGCATCTGGTCCTGGTCCGAAAGACCGCCATGCCACACCGGGTCGGTGTGCCGCATGTGCTCGAAGAACGGATACGGGCTGGTTTCACCGGTGAAGTCGAGGACCGGGGCGTCCTCCTGGTCGGTGCTGAGCGTCATCAGCGCTCCTCTCTGAGCAACCGAGTGAGCCCGAGGGCGCGGGCTTGGAAAGCGGAATATCGCTATCATAATATAAATAGCAACGAAGCCCAACGGCCGGTCCGGGTGGCCCCGGTGCCTGGGTCTGCGGGACGGCACTAACGAACCCGACCCCACCCCAGCCCGACGGCTTGCGCCGGGTACGTGATGCCTCGATGCCGTTGGCGCAATGCGAAATTCGACATCTCCACCGGCCGCAACCTGGTCGATAGCTCTCGGACGGTTGGGATTTCGGCAGTCGGCCCCGGCGCGGCGCGCACTGGCACCGACCACTCGTGCAGTTGCTAGCCGTTCGCGCCCGACGCACCCTGCTGGCCAGGCGCCCCGGCCGCCCCGAAACGTGTCCCGCCGGTCCCATTTCCGCCCCCGGGCCCGCCGGCCCCGCCGGCGGCTCCCGCACCACCGTCGCCGCCGGCGCCACCGTTACCGCCGTCGCCACCGTCGCCGATCGTCGCGGCCGACCCACCGGTCCCGCCGGCTCCACCGACGCCGCCGACGTTGTTGGTGTTGCCGATTCCCCCGGCCCCGCCTACACCACCGGCGCCGCCGTTGCCGATTCCTCTGGCCGCTCCGCCGTGACCGCCCATCCCACCATCACCGCCGCCGCTACCGAACTGAAACTCGTTTCCCGCTCCGCCGGCGCCACCGGCGCCGCCGGCCCCACCGTCACCGATCCACAAACCGCCGGCCCCGCCGGACCCGCCGTCGCCGCCGTCGCCACCGGGGCCGCCGAAGCTGTTCGTGCCGCCCCCGGCCCCGCCGGCGCCACCCCTTCCGCCGCTCCCGAGCAGGCCCGCATCGCCGCCGCGGCCGCCGTTGCCTGCGTCACCGATAGGGGTAGAACCACCGGCGGACCCGCCGGCGCCGCCCGCCCCACCGTTGCCGACGAACGAGCCTCCGCGACCGCCGGCGCCCCCGTTGCCGGAGATCGAATTGCCGGCCCCGCCGGCACCACCGGCGCCGCCGTCACCGAACATCCTCGCCGCGCCGCCGGCACCGCCATTGCCCGCGGCGTGGCTGCCGTCGCCGCCTGCCCCGCCGGCACCACCGGCACCGCCGTTGCCGAAGAACCCGCCGGTGCCGCCGGCGCCGCCGTTGCCGTAGCCCAACCCGCCCTGCCCGCCGGCCCCGCCGGCGCCCCACAGCCCGGCCGCACCGCCGTTCCCGCCGTTCGAGCCGGTGTCGACGTACGTGGAGTTGCCCGCGCCGGCGCCTCCGGCACCGCCGTTGCCGATCCCGGCGACGGTGCCGCCGTTGCCGCCGACGCCGCCGACACCGTTGACGCCGCCGCCGCCCTCATCGCCGATTCCAGCTTGCCCACCGGCCCCGCCGGCACCACCATTGCCCAGCAGGCCGGCGGCGCCACCGTTACCGCCCGCGCCACCCTGCCCGCCGTTGCCGGTTTGGGGGCCGTTGTGGGAGTTCCCGCCCGCGCCACCTTGCCCGCCGGCTCCGCCGCTGCCGGCGAGCAGCCCTCCGGCCCCGCCGACACCACCGCTACCGCCGTTGCCGCCGGTCGGGGCGCCGCTGTTGGAGTTGTTGGCCGCCCCGGCCCCGCCGGCCCCGCCGATTCCGCCGCCGCCCCACAATCCGGCAGCGCCGCCAGCGCCGCCATTACCGCCCGAAGCCCCCACCGCCGTGGCGGCCCCGCCGGCGCCGCCCTGTCCACCTCCGCCATCGAGCCACCCGCCGTGACCGCCGGCGCCGCCCGCAGCTCCCGCACCGCCCGCGCCGCCGTTGCCGCCGAACCCGATCAGTCCCGCCGCGCCGCCGTTGCCGCCGGCCACACCGCCGTTAGCCGCTTCGGAATAGCCGTTGCCGCCGTTGCCGTACAGAATCCCGGCGGCGCCGCCGTTGGGATTCGCGGCCGAGCCAGCGGCTCCGTTTCCGATCAGCGGGCGTCCCAGCAACATTTCGGTACGCGTATTGACAGCGCCCAGAATGGTTTGCTGCGCGTTGGCGAATTCGGTACCGAGATATTGTGCCGCGCTCCCATTCAGCAACGTGACAAATTGCTGGTGGAAAGAAGCAGCCTCCCCGCTGAGGGCTTGATACGCCTGACCATGGGCGCCAAACACGGCGGCGATGGCCGCAGAAACCTCGTCGGCCGCTGCGGCCGGGACGCTGGTAGTAGGGAGATTTACCGCCGAGTTGGCTGATTCGATCGCCGAACCGAGTTTTGCTAAGTCCGTCGCCTCCGCCGCCATATGCTCAGGTGCCGCAAATGCAAAAGACATAATTTTCTCCGAACGGGTACACATGAACCACCGATATTTGACATTTATATAGTAGGGCAGCGGCAATCGTCTGATGTCATGACTTTCTGGTCGGACTGGACGCTCACGGCAACGCGATCGCACCGTATGGTCAGCCGGCGACCGTCGAGGCGTTGTCCGGCGAGCGCGCGACTGGCGGGATGCCCTCGATTGAGGCGCTGATCAGCGCAGGTCTACCTTGGAGAGGGTTTTCGGCTCCCGGGGCCGGGCCATCGAAACGGAAGACAAGAGGGCATGACGCAAACGAATGTCACACGGCCGCAAGGCCTCAGCCGTATCGACCCGGCTTTGCGGGCCACCGCCGAAGCGCTGGGTGTAGTCGAATTCAGCACCGAGAGCCTGCCCGACGAACGGGAGCGGGCCGACCGCGCCGCCGCCGAGCGGGCCGCGGCCGCCGACACCACCGGCGTCAGCGTCGAAACACGCACGATTGCGGGTCCGGATGGCGGTCAACTGGCCATCCGGTTGTACCGGGGCGCCGGCGCCGCCGCGCTGCCACTGGTGATCTACGCCCACGGCGGCGCTTTCGTGACCGGAAACCTGGACACCGATCACGCGCACTGCGTCGAGCTGGCTCGGGACTCGGGCACCCTGGTGGTCTCCGTCGGCTACCGGCTGGCACCCGAGCACCCCGCCCCGGCGGCCCTGGACGACGTCGAGGCCGCGCTGTACTACGCCGTCGAGCACGCCGCCGAACTCGATGCCGACGCCAGTCGCATCGCCGTGATGGGCCGCGACGCGGGCGCCGCACTGGTGGCCGGCCTGGCTCAGCGGACCTTCGACGACGAAGGCCCCAAGATTCTGGTGCAGATCCTGCATCAGCCGATGCTGGACTCCGATGCCACGCCGTCGCGGCGGGAGTTCCAGCGCACCCCGGGTCTCAACGGTCAGGCGGTCAGCCGGGCCTGGGGCCACTACCTGGGCCACGCCACTGCCAACGGCCAGCACGTGCCCGCGCATCGGGCCAACTTGGAGGGGTTGCCGCCGACCTTCGTCAGCTGCGCCGACGTCGATCCCTGCCGCGACGAGGCCATCGACTACGCGAACCGGCTGCTGCACGCCTACGTGCCGACCGGGCTGCACGTCATCGCGGCGACATTCAACGGCTTCGACTCGGTGGTGCCGGATTGGGTTGTGTCCCAAGAGAACCGGGCACTGCATGCGCAGTCGTTGCGACGCGCGTTCGCGGTGTAGCGCGAGCTGCGCTCAGACCGGGGTGAACTTGGTGATCAGCCACTTCCCGTCGAGCAGCGCCAGGTTCACCAGCACGCTGCTGGCGGTCATCGACGGCTCCGGGCTCTCCTTACTGCTGGTGTTCTGATCGACGAAGACCAGCACGACCGCCGACGTGGGGTGCAATTCCTGCACCGCGGCACGGACTACGCGGGCGGTGGTCTTCAGCGACTTCTGCTTTGCCGCCGGACCGATGATCTGCTGGGTGAACTGGTCGTAGTACGACAGGAAATCGCCGGACAGATGCGACCTCGCGCTGGCGAAATCCTTGTCGAGGCTGTCCGGTGAGTAGGACAGCAACGCCACCGTTCCGTCGGTGGCCGCGTTGATCGCTGCCCGCGCGACGCGCTGGCTGGTCTGCTCGTCGGGGCGGTAATACAAGAAGTAGAGCCAGGTCGCGATGCCGCCGGAGATCAGCACCAGCAGGGTCAGGATCACGGCAACGGGTTTGACGGTGATCTGGCGTTGCCAGAGTCCGCGCCAGTTCCGCTTCGGTTTGGCAGCGGCGGCGGAGTCGTCGACGTCCGTCGAGTCGGCGGCTACGCCCTCGGCGTCGTCAGCCACCAGGCCGTCCGCTGTCACGCCGTGCTCCACCAGTCCGTCCGCGAAGTCGCCGTCCAGTGACCAGGCGGCATCGTCCGCCTCGGCCGCCTCGGCGAATTGGGCATCGGCGTGCGCATCAGCATCGGCGTGCGCATCAACGTCGGCGTCCGCATCAGCGTCGGCGTGCGCATCAGCATCGGCGTGCGGGTCAGGTGTGTCGCTCGTCGGCGTCTGGATCACTGCCGTCTCGGTGTCGCCGTCCGCGGCGGCCTGTGCACCGGAGCCTTTATTGGTCAGGTTGATCCCGTCCACGTCGTCGGTCACGGCACGAACTCGACTTTCGACATCTTGTACTGTCCGTCCTCCTCGGTCACGGTCACCCGCAGCCGCCACGTGCGAGGCTCGTTCTTTGCGCCCGCGGAATTGGTGACACGGGAGGTGGCCGAGATCAACACGTGAGCGGTGTTCCCGTCGATCGACTCGATGGCTGCCGCGTTCACCGTGCCCTCGGTCACCACCTTGGACTGCTCTACCACCTTGGTGAAATCGGTTGCGCGCTGCTGGAAGTCGTCGCGGAACTCGCCGGTGGAGCTGTCGATCACACGCTGCACGTCTTGCTTGGCCCGGTTGAAGTCCAGCGAGGTCATGTTGACCACGCCCTGCTTCGCGCCGGCGAGGAACGCCTCTTCGCGATGGTGTTTGTCGGTGGCCTGGTGGTGCCACCAGACGAAAAGGATGCTGAAAACCGTGAACACGACGGTCAGAAGCACCGCTGCGACAGCGGCGACAGTGGACAGCTTCGGCAATCGAATCGCGTTGCGCAACCGCTGCCGTCGCGACAGTGTGACCGCCGGAGCTGCTTCGGAAGCCGACTCGGACTCGCTGTAATTCTGCGACTCGTCGTAATCCTCGGACTCGTACTCGCCGGCTGCTTCGTACTCGTCCGAGTCGTCCTCGTACTCGTATTCGTACTCGTCCTCTTCTTCGCCGTCGTCTTCGTACTCGTCGTACTCGTCGTACTCGTCGTACTCGTCGTCGTCATCGCGATCGGCGGCGGCGAGCGCCTCGCGCTTCAACCGGGCCGCGCGGGCCTTGGCGCGTGCCGCGGCGGCCAGCGCTTCGGCCTCGGCTGCCTCGGCTTCGGCCTCCGCGGCAAGCGCCAGCACGTCGGCTTTCGATGGCACGGCATCGTCGGTCGTGTCAGCCATTACAGCCACCGCTCGTCATTATCGACTGAACTCCGGTATCTCTTACGGTATCGCCCATTGCTAACATCGGAGTCGCCAGCGAACCCCGACGAGGACCGATCAGGCGGATGACCAGCCACCCGAATTTTTCCCCCGAGCCCCGGCGCGCCAGCGCGGGAAAACCGAGAAAAGTCCGGCTGTCGTCATGACCGCTGTCGACTCTCCCGAAAAGATACTCTTCAGCTCCACCACCCAAGCGTTTCTGTCCAAAGAAGCGTCCTTGCGTCACGTCCGGGAACTGCACGCCGCGGGACAGTCGTTCGACCCCGCCTGGTGGCGGCGAGCCGCCGAACTCGGCTGGACGGCCCTGCTGGTTCCCGAGGAACTCGGCGGTGGCAGCGCTTCCGGGGATGGGCTCGCCGACCTGGCCATGGTCGCCGAATTTCTCGGCAAGACCGTGGCGCCGGGACCGCTGTACCCGGTCAGTACCGTGCTCGCCGGCTTGGTGGCCTGCGCCGAACGGGAGCGCCACAGCGAGCTGGTCGAAGCGCTGATGTCGGGCGAGACGGTGGCGTCGTGGGCGGTCTGCGAGCCGCGGCGCGGGTGGGTGCCGCTGCATCCGCAGGTCACCGTTGCCGAGACCGACGGCGGCTTCCGGATCGACGGCGTAAAGGACCGGGTGGAAGCGGCGGCGCAGAGCGCGGTTCTGTTGGTCGTCGCGCGTAGCGGGGACGAGGTTTGCCAGTACCTGGTGCCCACGGACGCACCAGGTGTCCGGATCACGCCGCAGGACTCCGTTGACCTGGTCAAGCAGTACGCCAAAGTGGAGTTCGACGGCGTGCTCATCGACGGTGACCGCGCGGTCGGGAGTGCCGCCGAGACGCCCGCGCTGATCGAGCGGCAGAGTCAGATCGCCCAGGTGCTGGTCTGCGCCGAAACCGTCGGAATCCTGCAGACCGTCTTCGACTTCACCGTCCAGTGGGCGCTGGACCGGCACTCCTTCGGCCGTCCGCTGGCGTCCTACCAGGCGCTCAAACACGCGTTCGCCGACATGAAAATGTGGCTCGAAGCCTGCCGGGCGACCACCGCCGCCGCGGTCGCCGACGTCTCGGTCGGCGCGCCCACAGCCGCACTCTCGGCCGGCATCGCCAAATCCTACGTGGGCGAACTGGCCGGCCAGATCGTCCAGCGCTGTGTGCAGATGCACGGCGGCATCGGGGTGACCTGGGAGCACGACCTGCACCTCTACCTGCGGCGAGTCACGTTGTATCGCGCGATGTTCGGCACCCCCGAGGAACACAACCTGCGGGTCTACCAGATGGAGAGCCGATGACAGGTGCCGAATCGGTCGCCGAATTCGCCGTCCGGGCCCGGGCCTGGCTGGCCGCCAACATGCCCGCCATCGACCCCGATTCGCCGCCGGCGGCGCCCCGCGACGACGAACGGTCCTGGCAACGCGCCCGGGAGCTGCAGAAGCGATTGTGGGACGGCGGGTTTGCCGGTATCTGCTTCCCCCGCGAATACGGCGGCCTGGGCCTGGATCCCGAATACCAGCGCGCATTCAACGTCGAATCCCTCGGCTACGAGATGCCGCTGATCCTCAACGTGCCCACCTTCACGATCTGCTGCGCCACCCTGCTGGACACCGGCAGCGAGGAGCAGAAGCGACAGCACATCGCCGGCGCACTGCGCGGCGACGAGATTCTGGTGCAACTGCTCTCCGAACCCAGCGGTGGATCCGACCTGGCCGGCGTCATCACCCGGGCCGAACGCCGAGGTGACCGGTGGGTGATCAACGGCGCCAAGACCTGGAGCACCAGCGCGTTCGCCGCCGACTACGGGCTCTGCCTGGCCCGCACCGACTGGGATGTACCCAAGCACGACGGGCTGACCATGTTCCTGGTGCCGATCCACCACCCCGGCATCACGCTGCGGCGCATCACCCAGGTCAACGGCGGCGCCGAGTTCTGCGAGGAATTCCTCGACGGCGTGGACGTCGGCGACGACGCCGTGGTCGGCGAGGTCAACGGCGGATGGGCGGTGGCGTCGCGGCAGCTCTACCACGAGCGGCGCGCGGTCGGTCAGGGTTCGGAATTCGCCAGCGGCTCCGGCAACGAGGGCGGCCACACCATCCCGGTGGACTACCACGATCTCGCGGCCGCGACCGGGCAGTCCGACAGCGAGCGAGTGCAGGAGATGGCCGGCCGGGCGCTGGTGCATCGCGCCGTCGCCCAGCAACTCATCAGCCACGTGTCCCACCACGTCCGCCATGGCGCTTTGCCGCCGGCCGCGGGATCACTGATCCGGCTTTTCCACGCCGAGACGGTGATGCTGGAGATGGACACCGCGCTGTCGATCGCCGGTGCGGCCGGGGTGGTCGGAGAGGTCGGCGAAGGGCTGCAGGCCGGACTGCGCTATCTGTCGCGGCAGTCGGTCGCCATCGGCGGCGGCACCACCGAGATGGCCCGCAACGTCATCGGCGAGCGGGTGCTGAACTTCCCGCGCGAATACGCCGCCGACCGCGGCGTGCCCTTCAACCAGGTGCGGCACGGCCGGTCACGCTGAGCGTCGAAGATCAGTCCTCGACCAGGATGTCCTGGGCCTCGCCGCCGCTGACCGGGATCTGAACCAGCGACAAGACGTGGTGCGCCGGGCTGCCCGGAGGCGCCACCAGCACGCAGTCGGCGCCCTGCCTGCGGGCCCGGTCGCGGGCGGCAGCCAAAGCGCTCACACCGGCGGACCCGAGATGTGTGACCGCGCTGAGGTCGATCGTCAAAGACGCTACGCCCGAACGGCTTTCGACGGCGATCTGCCGATCCAGGGTGGACGCGGTATGCGAGTCGACTTCGCCGCGCACCACGATGCGGCCGTTGTCGGCGACCAGCGACACGAACTCGCTGTCCACCGCCCGCTGGAAGGAAACGCGGCTGACCACCGAGTCGCTGACGAAGGTCGCCGGGCGGGAAAGGCGGTGGGTGAGGGTGGCCGTGGTGCCCTCGGATCCGTGTGTGACATGCGATTCGGTGACCAGGGCTTCGGCCATCGCCAGCCCGCGACCGCGGCCGCGCTCGCCTGCACGGTGGTCCTTCCAGGTGCCGCGATCGGTCACCGACGCCCGCAGCATTCCGTCGCCGCCCAGCTCCGCGCTGACGACGACACCGTCGGGAACGTCTGTGCTGTAACCATGTTCGACGGTGTTCTCCACGAATTCGGAGATCGCGTGCACCACGTCGGAGATGTCACCGGCTTCGGCGCCGATCGCGGTCAACCATTCCCGCATCGCGGCGCGCACCTTGCGGGCGGCCTGGATGGTCGCATCGGTGGTGATGTGCAGCGGTGGGATCGCGGGGCGGCGCTGAGCGGCCAGCAGCGTGACGTCGTCGTTGTAACCGGTTGAGCGCAAAAGCAATTCGAGTGTTTCCGAGCAGAGCCGGTCGATGGGCCGGGCGGGCGCATCAATCACGAAGCCGTTCGTGCCCGCGGCGATACCGGCGGCCAGATCGGCGAATTCCGCGGTGCTGGCCTGCAGCGGCCGGCCCGGGCGTTCGATCAGGCCGTCGCTGTAGAGTTATCCGGCTAATCTTGGCGCGGTTTCAGCTGTTGGGCGGTGTGTTAGTCGGCTTTTGGTTTTCGTAGGCGGCGGAGTTCTTCTTCGTGGCGGCGCACGGTGGTGGCGATGGTGTCCAGCGCGATGCGTAGGTGGGCGATCTCGGTGGTGAGTCCGGACAGGGTGTGGGCTTCCTTGCCGCGGGTGCGGTGTTCTTCGATGATTCTGCGTAGCTCGGAGTTGCGGTAGAGAGTGGCTCGGCCGAGTCCGGTGCGTGCCGCGACGTCATCGAAGGTCACTTGTTGTCCTTCGAGAATGATTGCCGCGCAAGCGTCTTCGACGTGTTGTCGGCGCTGTTGGGGTGTCATCCGGTCTGTGTCTGACTGATGTGGGCGTCGAGGCGTTCGATGAGTCGGCGGTGGCGTTCGGCTTCACCGGTCCAGCCGCGGGCTTCGGCGTCACGGGCCAGGGTTTCGGTGTCGGCGCGCTGAGCGGCCAGGACGGGCAGGTAGCCGGTATCGGTGCGGAAGTTGGGGCAGTGTTCGCAAATATTGGCGTAGGCGCACGGGCCTTGGACTTGGGCGCGGATGCAGAAGCCACCTGCCAGGCGGGCCTTGACCGCGGGCGCCTGTCTCCAGTCGCCGTCGAAGATCGGCAATTGGGTGCGCCCGTGGGGTGGCTCGGTGGGCAGGGTGCCCAGGTGGGCTTTCGCGGCGGCCAAGGCTCGCTCGTATTCGGTGCGCACGGTCGAGTCGAACAGCCGTCCGTAGCGCAGGCTCATCTCCGCCGAGAGATGGCCGAGCAAGGCCATCAGGCTCTGCAGGGATACGCCAGCGTTGACCAGTGCGGTGGCGTAGGTGTGGCGCAGCTGGTGTGGGGTGATGTGCGGCAGGCCGGCGTCGGCAGTAACGCGGGTCAGGACGTCGCGAAGGTGATCGGCGGTCAGGCGCCGACCGTGGTGGGTGAGCAGGTAGTCGGTGGGTCGAGCCGTGCGCGGGTGGGGCAACGGCCGTCCGGGTGAGCGGTGGGCGACGATGCGGTCGATCAGCGCGACGGTTTCCTCGTCTAGCGGCACCATGCGTTCGGTGTTCAGCTTGCCCAGCGGAACCTTCAGCCAGGCGCCTTGGCCGGGGATCTCGTGCACGCTGTCCAGTTCCAGGTCGACGAGCTCACCGATGCGCAAACCGGTCGCTCGTTGCAGCAGCAACGCATCAGCGGGCAGCCGCTCGGGCCAGGCCTGCAGCGCTTGAGTCAGGCGCCGGTCCAGATCGGGGGTCAGGTAGCGCGGCAACGGTCGGGGCAGCTTGGGATATCGGAGCGAAACACCAGGCGCCGCTGCGGTGCTTCGGGCCAGCCCCATTCGGCGATGTTGTTGAGCAGGCAGTGCACTGCCAGGATCCGGCCGCGGCGCTCAGATGCCTGGATCGGTGCACCGGTGCGGGTGTTGGTCGCCTCGGCAGTCGCGGTCAGGTAGGTCTCAATGTGGCGGCGGCGGTCCAGGTCGGTCAAGCTCGTTAGCGTCGGGTCGACCGAGGCCAGATGCGCGGCGAAGTGGTTGAGCCGGGTTGCGGTGCCGGTGACCGTGCTGCGGCTGTGGGTGGCGGTCAACCGATCGAGGTAGGCCACAAACGAGCCGCGCAGCGCCGGGGTGGCATCCCGCATCCGTTGCGCAAAGCTCTGCCGTAGCAGGCTGGTCGCGTTGACCGGCTGTTCGGTGAACACACCGAGGTGAAACATGACCTGCCGGGCGGTGTGGGTGGCGCTGCTGTAGTGACGACTGGCTTTCCCTAGGCCGTGGCGGGCTGCGCTTGCGGCCAGCAAGTCGTCGAAATTGTTGTCGGTCAACGTATCCAACCGTCGGCCGGTCTGGATGAGTAGCCTGCCGATCACCTGTGATGCGGCCGCGCTGCGGGTGCGTTCGGCTGAAGCCGAGTTCTTGCGCGGCGCCCAAGAACTCGGCCAGGTCCTCCGCTGAACGGCCCCGGTGGCAGATGCCGCCAGAACACGGCCAGTTTGCGGTGGATCAGGTAGTCATAGCCGGGCCGCAGATAGCGGGCCAACATCAGAAACGTGACGAACGAGCGGGTGGGATGAGAAACGGTCAACCGCACTTCGAGCGGCTCACCGGCCCACCGCTGCGGATCAGGCCAGCGCCGCAGGAACGTTCGCGCGGCCGAGCCAAGGTTCACACTGGTCAAACCGAGCCGAGCGCAGTGTTCGTCGTAGGCGGCGAGCAGGTCGACCTCAGGTGCGGGTGCGTAGGCGAGCACGGGCGGCATCGAACTCCTCACGCAGAAACGTTGGGGCCAAATGGATGTAGGCGGCAGCGGAATCGACGTGGTCGTGGCCCATCAGCGCTTGGATCACCGACAGGTCGACCCCAGCCTCGGCCAGTGCGGTGCCAAACGAATGCCGTAACGCGTGTGGATGCCCTGCAGCGACACCGGAGCGCTCGCGGTGATACCGGAACACCGTGCGCAGCCCCGCAGGGGTCAGCGGCTGTCCGCGATGGGCGCCTTTGGCGACAACGAACAGTGCATCAGCGTCAGTTTCGGGGCGTTCAGCCAGCAGATAGGTTTGGATCGCACCAGCCACGTCGGTATCAATCGGCACCGAGCGTTCCTTGCCGCCCTTACCGAGCACCCGAACCCAGCGCCGCGCAATGTCGATATCGCTGACCCGCAGCGAAAGTACTTCCGCCGAACGCAGACCCGACAACAGCATCAACCCGCCGATCGCGCGGTCACGCCAGCTACGGAAGCTGCCCAGCAGCGCCGCAGATTCCTCCCGCGACAATCCGCGTGGCAACCGGCGCGGCTCACGGACCCGCAGCTGCGACCGAGACTTCGGTTTCGCCGTGTGCGCCAATAGCCCGGAACGCTCACTGCGCGAACGCAATCGGGCCGCCCGACCGCTACCGACCGGGTTACGCGCATCCGGGTCACGCATCTCCCGAAACGCAAACAAGCTCGAAATCGCCGCCAACCGCCGATTGATCGTCGCCGGCGCATACCCCTGATTACGGCCATCACGGATCGAATACACGTTGCCACCCGGCCGACCCGGCAACGTCGCCTCCCGACATGCCGTCAAGAACCGCAGCAGCACATCAACATTCACCTCCGCCAGAACCAACTGCTCGCCACTCAGCCACCGCGCGAACGCCAACAGGTCATAGGCGTAAGCACGGCAGGTCCGAGGGGAGAAATTACGGTCAGCCAGAAACCCCAGGAATTCATTCACCAACCCGAACTTCTCCGCGGCCGTCCCGCGCAACTGCCAGACGCCATCGTCGTCCACAGCCGCAGAGAGTTCCTTCGTCATGAGATGTACATATCTCATCTCGCACCACCACGGTCTAGAACCGCAGGAAAACGGCGTGTCGCGCGAAATCGATTATCCCGATTAGCCGGTTAAGAGAGGCAGGACGGCATCGCCGACGTCGAGCATCTCGGTGCGCATCGGGAATCCGGTGCCGCCACCGAGCGGACCGCCGCCGGATGGCTCCAGGTAACGCGATTCCGCCGCGGCCGTCACCACCAGGGGCGGTGGGTGTCCGGCGGTGCAGTATTGAAACTCGCCGGTCGCAAGGTCCAGTGCGCCCACGCAAATGGTGGCCGACCTGGACCCGGGCACCTGCTCGTGGAAGCGGTCCACCGCCGCCAGCGATTCCACGATCGTGTGTCCGGCGGTGATCTGCATCCGCAGCGCGGTGCGCAGCTGCGACATCACCGCCGCTGCTTGCACGCCGTGGCCCACGACGTCGCCGACGACGAGCACCAGGCGGTCGCCCAGCGCTATGGCGTCGAACCAGTCCCCGCCGGCCGCGGTGTCCACGGCCGCGACCAGGTACTCGGCGGCGACGTCGGCCCCCGGCACGATCGGCACGGTGGCCGCCAACAACGCCTGCGGCATCACCGTCGCCGAATCCCGGACATTGCGGTAGCGCTCGGAGAGTTCCTCGACTCGTGCTTCGGCGGCTTCCCGTGCCTCGACCCGGGCGGTGACGTCGTCGAAGATCAGTTGCACGCCCTCGATCGATCCGTCGGCAGCGCGCCGCGGCGTAACCAGAAAGTCGAAGAAATGTTCCCGGTAACCCGACCCCTCGAGGTCGGCCTGAAGGCGCCACTCGGTGCCGGTCTGCGGCTCGCCGGTGTGATAAACGCGGTCGAACATGTCGAAGATCTGCTGACCCGCCAGCTCCGGATAGACCTCCCTGACGGGCTTGCCCACCACCTCGTTCGAGGGATTCAAGGCGCGAAAAGCGGCGTTGGCGGCGATAAAGCGATGCTCAGGCCCCTGTAAGCCGACCGCCATGGCTGGGATGTTCTCGAAGACCCGCCGCACGTCGTGCGCCGCGCCCACCGCTTGGTCCCAGTCCATTTCGGCCGCCATCTGACGTACCTCCCGCGGACCGAAGTAGCAAAGAATGCGCTGACGCGACAGTCCAGCAACATCAAACACATTAGCAATCCGCGGCGCCGGAACGCCTCACCAAAATTTCGTCGGCACCCCCCCGTGCGGGTCCCCGGGTTATGCCGCTGCCAAGGCGGCTTCCGTCGTCGGGTGAACGGGCAGTACGCCGCTCAGTGCGCAAGCGTGGACGATGCGACCCAGTCCCGGGTCGTCGCTGACCATGCGCAGCGTGATGCCGCGGCGACGGCAGCGCTCGGCCTCGTCGGCCAACACGGTGAACGCGCAGCAACCCATGAAGTCCAGCCCGCTGACGTCGACCACCAGGGGGCCGGGTGCGACGGCAACGGCCGCCGCCTCGCGCAGCAGGCCCTGCCAGGTGTGTTCGTTGGCGGCGTCGACCTCGCCGCCGGCCTGGACGACCACCGCGGAGCCGTTGCGCAGCGTGGTGGCCCGCAAGGTGCTCGTCGGGCCACCCAACTCCGATGCCAACCGGCTGCTGAACGGCAGCGGAATCGAGAACGACTCGGATGGTCCAATGTTCATCAGGCACCCCCATTGAGGCCGCACTGGAATATCTCCCCGATGGATATCAGCTGCGGGCCGGGACAAAACGTGGTGCCTTTTATATAGCAGAGACCAGCAGCGGATTCGGCCGTTTGTGCATATCCGACAGGTGCCTCACAGAATCTGGTGCCGTCGGCGGCGGGAGCGAGCCGGCCGCGATCGAATGATCGGCTTTCATGCGTTGCGGCGCAGCATCTTTCGGCGTCGATTCGCCGCCGGGACGGGTATCTCGTTGCCGTGCAATGCGGTCAGTTCGAACCGTAAGTTCCCAGGGTGGTACCGCGTACCCCGACGATCCCGGTGAATGATCCGCACAGCACGCGATGACGGGCGGTAAGCGATAGGGGGTTTCGCGGCGGTCGTTCAGCGAATCCCCGCGGCACCTTCGGGTTCGGTCGGGTGCCCGACGATGGCGAAGTTGACCGTCGCGATGGCCGCCAGTTCGCTGTCGCTGTCGCCGAAGATGTCGATCTGCATGACCAGTGAGCGCCGACCGGCGCGCAGTACCTTCGGGACGGCACGCGCCGATCCGTGCCGAATCGGGCGCAGGTAGCGGATGACCAGATCAGAGGTTGTCATCGCGGTACCGGGCTGCAGGTATTCCAGCCCGAGCTGGCCGCCGGCGACGTCGGCCAGCGTGGCGATCAGGCCGCCCTGCAAGGCGCCGGAAGTGTTGACCACCTGCGGGCTGACCGGCATCGTCATGGCCAACTCACCGTCGGGCGCGCTGGCCGGACGCAGGCCGATTCGGGCAAACAGTTCGGCCAGGGTGGCCTCGGATGCATCGTCACCGGTGTCGCGGATGCCCAGCGCGCGGCTGCAGAAGTCGTAGATCTGGCCGGACTCGATCGGCGTGCCGTTCAATTCGGTGCCCAACCAATGCAGTCGCATCGCGCCGATGATCGTCTGCATGGCGATCGCCGATGCCGCCCCGACATCGAGCGAGGGATCGAACAGCCCCTCCGTGATGCCCTGCCCGACGATGTCGCGCATCAACCGATGCAAGGGGGACAGCACCCGGGCATAGTCGCGCGGCCGCGTCTCGGCCAGGTGCTGGTTGTAGAGGCTGAGCGCGCGGTTGAGGCTGTCCTGGGTGGTCGATTCCGGCTGTGCGGTGACGCGGTCGATGACCAGCTTGAGCGCCGCGGTGCTGTCCAGGCCGTTGATTTCGGCGCGCCACTGCTGGGCCGCCTGGGCCATGGTCCGGTCGAACAGAGCCAGCAGGAGTTCGTCCTTGCTGGCGAAGTGCTGGTAGAAGGCGCGCAGTGAGGTCTTGGAGCGGGCGACCACCTCCTGGACGGTGAAGTCGGTGCGTCCGGTTTCGCCCAGAATCTCGACGGCGGTCTTGATGAAGCGGTCGGCGCGGGTGACTTCGGCTTCGTCGGTGGGGTCGGCCATGGGCGGATTCTCCTCTGCGAGAGCGCTGCGACGACGCTTTGAGAATCAGGTTACCGCGTGGACTGTCGTGACGGTTCAGCGGCGCTGAGACATCGTCACTGTGGTGTATCAGTATGGTGCGCTTCGCCTTTGTGGAGTACGTAGTCGAAGATGGAAGGGTTGCGAAAGAGATTCGACCAGCTGGTTGCAGAGGCTGATGCGGTATCGGTAGACGGCTGGGATTTCTCCTGGCTCGACGGCAGGGCCACCGAGCAGCGCCCGTCCTGGGGCTACCAGAGGTTGCTGCGCGACCGATTAGCGGGGGTGACGTCCGCGCTGGACATCCAGACCGGCGGCGGCGAAGTTCTGGCCGCGCCGGGCCTTTCCCGCCGGCCATGGTGGCGACCGAGTCGTGGCCGCCGAATCTGGCTTTGGCCACGCAACTGCTGCATCCGCTGGGGGTCGTCGTCGTGTGCGCCCAGCGGCCACTTCCCTTCGCCGACAATGCTTTTGACTTGGTGACCAGCCGACATCCGGTCGACTTGTGGTGGGACGAGATCGCTTTCTGCTGAATCTTTCTGCCGCTGAGCCGTTCCGAGAAGCCGCTACCGCTGGTGCCGGACCCAACATGGTCGACACCGGTGCGAGGATGCCCGTCCGGTTGGTGATGTGCATGGGCCGCGCAGCGTGCCGTGATTCGGGACCGCTACACCCGCCCACAGTCGCCCGATGTGGGGTTCTGGCGGGCCTCGGCGGCGCACAGCCATCGCCGTGGGCGCGCCGATGCCCCCACCCCGCCGAAGATCTGCGCTGTTTATCGTTGGTGACGCTAGTTACGCTATTCGCACAGCGATCCACCTGGGGGTTTTGGTCATGGTGTCGACTCCGTTGGAGCCGGAACGCGCAGGTGACCTGGGCGGGCGAACCTAACGCGCCATGGGGACCTACGACGAGTACCTCTCGCAAGGTGTGGATCCCGCGACGGCTCGGGCTTGGGCAGACGCGGATGCGGCCGATACGGATGCAGTCGACGAGGCTGCCGGGCAGTCGCACGAGCCGCGGCATCGCTTTGTCGCGCCGCCGCTGCAGGCATTCACCGCCCTCTCGCCGGAGACCGCGGCCGAAATCGGACTGGCACCCGCAGCGGCCGCGGCGTTCGCCGACACCTTGCAGGACCTCCGCCTGCGCACCGGGCCGGCGCCCGGACCGGCGATCGGCCGCGACACCACAGGGATGGTCGCGCTCACCGTCGACGAAATGCACACACCTCTACGTCTGGACCTGCGCAACGACTGGACTGATGCGGTACCGGCGCAAGCGCTGCCGACGGCCATTTTCGGCGCTTATAGGGCTGCCCTGGATATCCAATACCAGCAGGCTCGCCAGGCCGCGAGCGACGAGCCGCCGCCGAAGCCGGCGACGCTGCAGGACTTGGTTGGGCCGCTGGACGACTACCGCGACCCGCCGAGACCGCTGGCCCGATTCCGGGAGGATGTGTACGCGGCCTGCGATCAAGCCAACCGGTTGTCCACTGCGCTGGCATCGGCGGCCGCAGCCCGCAAAGCCGGCGGTGCGCCCGCTGAACCCCGAACGATCGCAGTACAGCTCGACGGTGCCTGGTTGGTCGGATGCCAGATCAACGCCGAATGGGCGGAGCAAGCCGCCGCGGCCCGGATCATGAACGAGTTCGCAGTTGCACTGCAGCAGGCGAAGGACAACCAAGCCGGCGGGCCGGCGCTGGAAGCTGAAAAGCAGGCACTGCTGGCTCAATTGAGCAATCTGACCCGCGAGGGGATTGCTGCGCTGCAATACCTGGGTGAGCGCTGATGTCACCGGCTCCTGCGAGAAAGCGATAGCAAATGGCACCCAATCTGAAGGTCGACCTCGAATGGCTGCGGAAGGATGCCCGGCTCTGGTCGGGCAGCGCCGATAAATTAGGCGAGTTCGCGAGCACGGCGGCAGGGGCGAAGATCAGCAGCCCCTTCGGTCAACCATCGGCAGGTGAAATGCCTTACGACCCGTACGCCCTGATCAAGGAATTCTTGACTGCCTACAACAAGTTCAGCGAGGCGTTTTCCAGCCGGGCCAGTAAGGGTCGAGAAGGGATGGAAGCCATGAGCACCACGCTGGTGGGTGTCGCGAACGCGTTTCATTCGACTGACACACCACGTTGACCGCGCGGTTGTCGAGGCAGGGGGATATGTGAGTATCGGCGACGAATTGCAACAGTATTACCGAGATCTGGTGAAGCGAACCGACGAGCTCGAGCGGGCGATCAACGAAGCCGCTGACAGCTGGCTGGCCCGAACGCTGGATCTGGACGAGGAGATCCGTGCCGCCGGAAAGCTGGTCATCGGTGCGCTACGAAACCAGGTGATTCCCACCGTCAAGAAGATCGCCGACACCCTGTCCATGTCTGATGTGCTGCGCGACCATAAAAACGGTTGGCAGACAATCGATTCCGGGGCCCGAGGCATCTCGGACAAATTGGACGACGAAGTCAACGGAATCCGCGGCCAAGTGCATTGGACGGGTGCCGCGGCCAATGCATACGGGGTATCTGTGGGTCACCAGAAGACGGCGGTTACCGGTTTGAGTACGGCAGCACAAGCGATCCAAACTTCGTTGGAAGCAGTAGCAAGTGCGTTGGACACGGCCGGGTACACGATCATTCCCGGCGTGGCCGGCCTGCTGCTGTCCATTGCCGGTGCGATCGCGACGGCGGTAACGGTTGTCGGCCTGCCGGCGACGCTCGCCTTTGTCCTGACCACGATCGCCACCTTCCTTGCCAGTGCTGCTGCGATTATCGCCGGGTTCGTCTCAGTCGAGAATGCACAAAGCGATCAAGCCAATGCATTGCAGCGAGCGCTGGATGCCCAGGGGGACTGGCCGACACCCAATGTCGCCAGCTACAACTCCCAGCAGCGTGATCAGTGGATACCGCTGTGATCCTTCGTCATGCCGCGGCAAGCTTGAGCACTCGATTGTTGCCGGCATCGACCACGTAGAGGTTCCCGCCGGGGTCGACGGCGAGGCCTTCTGGATTGCGTAATCCGTTGAACGGCAGCTCGATCTGCGTCGTGGACCCAGCCACCATCTTGAGAACGCGATTGTTGCTGCTGTCGGCGACGAAGACCGATCCGGCGCCGTCGACGGCGACACCGGAGGGGTTCGTCAGACCCGAGAAGGGCACATCGGTCGAAACGTCTGCGCCGGGCGGCAATTTGAGCACGAACTGGCGCATGTCGGACACGTACACAGCACCCGCGCTGTCGACTGCCACGCCGACCGGGCGGAAGAGACCGCTGAACGGCAGCACGATCGGATTGTCAGCGCCGGCCGGCAGTTTCAGGACGCGGTCGTTGCCGGTGTCGGCGACGTAGAGGGCACCAGCGGCGTCTGTGGCGACACCAGACGGAAGTTGTAATCCATTGAACGGCAGAGTCTTCGGGAGTGCCGCTCCAGCAGCCAGCGCGAGTACCTTGTTCTGCGTGTAGTCGCTGACGTAGACACCGCCAGACCGATCTACCGCTACGAAGTTCGGAGTCTGCACATCGGTGAAGGGCAACGCGGTCGGATCGCTCGTCCCAGGCGGAAACTTGACTACCCGCGGCTTTTCGGAGCTGTCGGTGATGTACAGGGCGCCCTCGGCATCGACTGCCAGCTTGCGCGGATGCTCAAGTCCGGGCAGGGGCAGCACAATCTGCGGGCTCGCGGCTGCGCTGCTCGTCTGAGGGGTGGTGGTACCGGACCCTGGCGTCGTGCCGGCCCGTGGACCTTCGGGTGCGCGGCAGGCTGCGATGGCGGTCACGAGCAGGGCGAGCCAAGCGATGAACCGGTTGCCTCCGAAGCTGCGCTTGCCGACCGACCCGCTCATGCCCACCCCCGTTTCCGATCCACTGTCGACCATCGTAGGCAAGCTGGCTCGTCGCCCGGGAGTCGACGACCCGCTGCTTACGCTTGATCTTGTAAAACGTTGGTAATCAGTCATTCTCGTTGTCGCCGTACCGCCGCAATGTCGGCCGCGATCAGGTTATCGATCCGCTCGCTGAGGTAACGCCGGGTCATCGGTTGGGCCCAGCGGTAGTCAGGGTTGTAGATGTATTCGCCGTCATCTTTGATGCGAACCCATACCACGGCATCCGTGTCCTGATCCAATCCCCACGCACGTGCCGGCAGACGGTGGCTCTGCACCGTGGCGTAGGCGGTGACCTCCGCACTCGGCACGTCGATCACCGGACCTGAACCCCAGTTAGGTTGTGCTGCAACCTCTTTGCTGTCACGCAGGGACTGCGGTACGTATTCGGGAATCACAACCCTCGGACGTGGGCCTGGCCTCGTCAGCTCCACCATGCCCGCGATAGCCGGCCCCAGGTCGTAGGGGGAGAGGGCGAATAATTCGACGACGTCGTCCGAATGTTGGCTCGCCAGAAAGCCGCGGTCGCCGCAACGGTGCGCCAGCAACCGAGTGCTGGGAAGGTGCACGGGGAAATACTGCACCCGGCACTCGACGCGGACATCGGCCTCGGCATAGGTCGCGAACCACGTCTTGAACACCTTCAGGTCGCCGTGGTTCACCCGATCCGGCAGGGTTCTGGCATGGGCGTTGTAGGCGCCGAAGTCGGCAAAACGATTCGGCAGCGTCGGGACGAACGGGAACGGCAGGAACTCGCGGCCCAGGTAATTGCTGATCATGCCCAGATCCAGCACGTCGAGGCGGCTCAGTCGCTTCAAGTCCACCGTGCGGTCGCTCATAGCTGCGCCGGCTAGGTCTTCTTCGGAGTCGGGGGAGTTGCCTTCGGTGGCGCGCCGCCGATCACCGGCGCGACCGCGTCGGCCTCACCGGCCACCTCTTCGCCGTTCTTGGGAAGGCGCAACGCCTTGCTGGCCTTGTGGGTTTTGTCGGCTTTGTTGCCCTGATGACCAGCAACCGGGGTGCCGCCGGTGCCCTGTCCGGCACTGCTGACTCCGGCACGCGAGACCGGGGCTGCGCTGTTCGCGACCTTGGGTGTCGCGGGGACGTTGGCCGCCGGCTTTGCGTTAATGGCGCCGCGTCCACCCGCACCACCAGCCCCGCTGCCGCCGGAGCCCGCCTTCAAGGCGCTGGACAGCCCCTTGGCGCCTGGTCCCAGCAAACCGGTCGGACCGCCCACCCCGGCTTTCGGATCGCCCTGCCCTGCGCCGCCCAACGTCTTGGAAGCGGGGTCGCTTCCCTGGCTGCCGGCTTTTCCTGAGCCGTCGGCACCACCTTTGCCCGAGTCGCCCCCGCCGTCCTGGCCGCCGGCCGGCGAGGTGGGCGCCGATTTTCCACCTGTGTTGTCCGGCTGTGCATTGTCCGGTCCGGTCAGGCGGGCAGGTTCACCTGTGTTCAGGCCCTGTTGGGGAAGGGTCTGCGGTGTGCCTCCGCCAGTGCCGCTGGGTGTGCCGGACCCCGCTCTGGACGGTCCGTCCGTGGGCGGGCTGACGTCGGGCACCGCGCTGTTGACGCTCGGATGATTTGTCGAGATTTCGTCGATAGGGCCTCGGTAGACGTTCATGATGCCCACCACAAGATCGTTCAGTTGATTCAGCGTTTCTTGGCTTGATGGCTCATCCGGGTGAGCTGCGGCTTCATTATATTGAGGCATGTATTGGGCGAAGTTCTGCTTTGTGGTGCTGAGGTCGTCAAAAAATGCTTGAAACAAGGTTTCCATAGTCTCTGCGTGCTGTCTCATCTGTTCGAGCACTTGAAAAGACCGATCCAGGTTCGCCTTCATCGCGCCGGCGGCTTGGCCGGTAAAGCCGTCACCAAGCAGGCGCAAGCCATTTTGTAGCTCGGTATTTATCGCTCTTATGGTTGCATCCCAACCAGGATTTTGTGGGCCTTGCTCGGTTGCATTGACGATCGCGTTGTAGCCGTCAATGTATTTCTTGACATCATCATGGGGAACATTTTTCGCGGATTTACAGGGGTGGCCGCGCCCACTCAGTTCGTGCAAGTGATTCGGTGGCCGCGCGAGGTCTCTATCAATTGGTGTACCAGTTGCCGGACCCGGGATATTCGGCGGCGGGGGTCGGTTCGGTCGGGTCGGGGAGCTGGGGCGAGGCAAAGTGGGCGCGTTTGGCGCCGGGTTGACGATTTGCCCGTTGGCGTCGAAGACCCCAGGCGGAGCTTCCCTCCGGATCGCGTCCACAACCGAGTTCGGCACCAAGGGCAGATTTGCCCCCACGGACAGGGAGCTTTGCAGAAATAACGACGGTTGCCACTGCGGAGCGACTCTGTGTATTGCATCGAGCATGGCTTGTATATCGGCGCCGGTAGCCACGGTTGCGTCCTAAATCAATCTTGTGCAGAAGCGCCGGTATTGAGACGACGTCGCACCATTCATCAGCGGGGTTGGTCGGCGGTGGTGATGAGACGCGCAGCGCCGGCTGTTGCTGTCTTGAGCGCCTGAAGGTAGTTCGCGTATTTGTTCACCGCTTCGAGGAACTCAGTGATGTCCTGCTGCAGATGGCCACGGGTTGTCGTAGCCGAGACGAATTGCCCCACATCGGCGTTCGCGAGCCAACTTTGTAGCCCCTGGGCTCCGGCGAGTTGAGAACGAAGGGTGTCTAACGCGGCGTCAATGTTGCCTATGAAGCGGGTCGCTGCGCCCGCTTCGAGACGGAGTTGATCCGCCGTCCACAGGTCGTTGCCCGCCGATCTCCACGCGCTCATCTGCGTCGTCAGATCGAGAAGGTTTCGGTCGTCGTTGCTCATGTGGTCACTCCTCGCAAATCGTCGCCGACTTGTGGGCGACGGCAGCGATGCGCGTCCCTTACCTGTCGCGCTCGCTGGCCACGAACGAGAATTGACGCCGATCGCCGCTCCTCGTCGATCCCCCTGGGAAACGTACGCACCGAGATATCTTGGCTCCGTCGTTTCTCGCATTTAAGCCTAAGACATCACTTGGCTTATTGTGCGCGGAGAATCGCTTGTCATCGCCATGGTCCAACGTGCAGGCGTGCCTGGCCTCGCGACCTACGCGAATCGTAAGGGGGCAAATCGTGGCTGAACCGGAGCTTTCTTCAGGTGGTTTTCGCTGGGTGGAGTCGCCCAGCGGGGAAGGCTCGCCGCCGAGGCGTGGGCGGCGCCGGTGGTGGGTGGTGGCGGTGTTGGTGGTGGTTGTGGTGTTGGTGGGGGGGTTGTGGGTGTGGCGTTCGGGCGTGCTCGGTGCCAGCAAAGGTCCCGGTAATGCCCAGGCGCAGCGGCCGTGGGTGCCGCCGATAGGGACGCCGCAGGAGTTGTTGGTGTCGTTTTCGTTGGATCGGCAACCGGTGGCGGGCTGGCAGGTGCGTCCGACCGATGTGGGGCTGCCCGATTACGCGCCGATCGGGAACCTGTTCGCCAGCGACGGTGACCGGGCGTACTTTCTGTCGGAATTCCATGACAACGACTGTGGGAACGCTTGTCGCCCACCGCAGGCGTGGGTGTATGGCATCGACACCACGACCGGGAAGAAGTTGTTCGATCCGGTGGTGTTACCCAGGTGGGGGGTGACGTGTTACGGGAACGGGCCGGGGGTGGCGGTGTGTCTGGCTGAGATAAAGCCGCCGACGGCGTCGGTGATCGACCTTGTTCACGGTGTGTTGAGTTTCACCGGCCCGACCGACGTGGCGGTTTCTGCGTTTCCCGGCCCTGAGGCGCATGCCGTGGGTACGTATTTGGGGCAGTCGTGGTTGGTCGCCTCGGTTAATGGTCGGGGTGTGTATGGGGTGGGGTCGCATGGGGAGCGGACCTGGTTTGTGCCGGGGACGGGGTATTTCAATCCGACCGATGCTCGGGTGGCCGACGATATTCCGGCGCCGGTGTTGGCGGTCTCGCCCAGTGGGTTGAACGATGTGGCGGATCGGGTGTTTTCGCCGGCTGATGGTCATGAGGTCACCCCGGCGGCTCCGGCGGGAACGTCGTTGACCCGTGCGGTGGTCTATAACGGCGGGTTTGCCTATGCCTACCGTGAGGGGCAGACCGGCCAGAACGGGGTGATGTTTTATGACGTGTCGGGGAAGGTACTGGCGCAGCGCCCGATGGGCCCGTCGACGGTGAAGCTGCTGGATAACCCGGCGATGCCGGTGGTGGCCGTTGATGGTCAGTGGCAGGTGTTCACCGCGGTGGGCAAGCCGGTGACCGAGATCGCAGCCCCCGAGATGGTTCCAATACTGCGGATGATCGGGTCCAAGCTGTATGTGCAGCGGGGTGATGTCATCGACCACGCGTGGCAGCAGTGGGATCTGCATACCGGACAATCCGGTGCGACGTGCGCCGGTCAGAATCTCGAAGAGACCGCGCCTTCGGGAGAATACGTCGCCTCCGATGGCACGACCGTTATCGGTAAAACGGGTGGCGTGTTTGTTGGGCAATACGCCGCGATGAACAGGACCACGTGTCAGATCCTGTGGAAAACCCCCGCTGATGTGCGGGTCAACCTCTGGAAGGTTGGCACCGGTTTGCTGCAAAGCGATCAAACCCACAATGCGATGACCTGGCTGCGACCACCCGCTTGATCAGCGGCGGGCCGATTTCACGCCGTCGGGGTCTGCGGGGGCGTTTCGTTAATCTGACTTCATGACTTCGGGTGCCGACGATCGTCGTTGTATCGAGGATGCCGTGGCGATGCTGATCGAACGGGCGCCCGCGGGATGGACGCGCCTTGGACTGGAGTTCGACTCCGCTGCGCTGCCGCCGGTAGCCACCGCATCGGTGACCGGGGCCGATTCGGTGCGGACGCCGTTGACAGTGCCTGCCGAGGCATACGAGGCGCTGAACGAATACCAGGTGCGGTCAAGGGCCGCCGGAGCAGCGTGGCGCAGGCTGGTGATCGACTGCCGTCCAGACGGGCGGCTGTCGATGCAGACGGACCCGGCCGGCCCTGTGCACGAGCCCAAGCGGTGGTACACCTGGGTGCTGGCGACGATCACCGCAGGGTGCTCGGTGGCCGCGGCGGTGGTGTTCGCGGTGGGATGGCGGACACCGGTGCCGCCGCCGGTGCCGCCGCCGCCGCCCCGTGCGGCGATGATCGACGTGCCGCCGCCCTCGCCGCGTGAACAGGAAGCCTTCGAAGTGTTGAAGCGCTGGTACGACGCGGAGAATCGGGCGGACGGTGCGGCGTTGCGCGCGCTGGCGTGTGCGCATCCGGGCAAGAACGTCGAGGACGAGATCGAAGGATTCGAACAGACCAAGACCGTCCAAGGGATCAGCTACTTGGAAGCGGTGGTGGGATTCCGGGACGAGGGGGACGGGGTCTGGGGCAAGTTCATGCTGCGGGTGCATCCGCTCACCGAGCGCGACAAACAGCTGGTCGAGCAGGCACAGCAGCACGGTGGCTATTTCTCCGACGAGTACACGCTGGTATCAGAAGGTGGCCAATTGAAGGTATGTGACGCCGACACGCCGCCGCGGGTGTGATCGTGGCTACCGAAGCCGCTGATCCGCAATTCGGCACGGGCCGGCGGTGGCGGTGGGTTGCCGGGTGGGGCGTAGCGGCACTTATTTCGATCGTCGTGCTGGTCGTTGCGATCGTGGGCCGCACCCGCGGCCATCCCGAGGACAAGCCTGGCCCGAGTCTTCCGACGCTGCGGCCGATGGCCGCTAGCGAATCGATGTCCGACGAACGGGCATTCGCCGTTGCCGCGAACACGGTACGGGTGTGGATGCGGGAACGAAACGAACGGCATCTGGCCAACGTGCTCGCACTGTCGTGTCCAGATACCCATGACGGGGTCCTTGCCGCCGAGATCGCCGGTATCAAAGGTGAGGACTTCTTTACGGTGCTGTCGCCGGTTGACAAGGTGGTCAGGTTCACCCGCAGTGGTCCGGTGTGGACGGTCGACGCCATCCGCCCGGACGGTGGGGTGGGGACATTCACCTTGCAGGTGCGTAACGGGGAGCTGTTGGTGTGCCAGATCGGTTCAGCACCGGTCCCGTAATCCGAGCGGCGCGACCACGACGCCGTGGTCTGTCCGCGACCGCCAATCGATAGACCGGGCGCCGCACGGCTACGGCAGATACTTCCGCGGTCGCCCGCGCCGTCGCGGCGCAACCTGGTAACCGCCGCGTTCGGCCAGTGCGCGTAGCTGTCGCAAAGCGAAGTCTCGCGGCCGTCCCGATTCTGGGATCACCACGCCGGCCCACAGGCCCTCGACAGCGGGGTCCTGGCACGCCTCACGCGCGCAGAGCCAGCGCCGCGGGCAGGCCTGGCACAACGCTTTGGCTTCGTCGTCGGGCTCGGTGGTCGTCCATCGCTGTGGTTGGGCGGCGCACACCGGAACGTATTCGTCCAACCGTGTGACCAGCGGTACCGCCGTTGCAGTCATCACTGCCCCCTCCGTGTCTGGCTGTCTGGGCCCCGCAGGGCGCCGATGCGACGACTTTAACCAAAGTTGCAGCGCTAGTGCAACAACTAAATCGAAGCGATCTACGAAAACGTACAAGCGCCGTTAGGGGAGCACGATGAAATGCCTGATCAGCGGCGTGTCGGCGGCAACCGCTCCGCCAGTGGGAACGCTGGGTGCTGCGAATCCGTGACATCTGACGCGGAGATATGTGCCAGGAAACATGTAGCATCAGTAACCGCAGTGCTTGAGAAAGGCTGTAGCAAGGATGCTCAACCATTCGGAGCCGACGCGTGCGGAAGTGACCGGGGGAGTGACGCGGTGACCGTTGATCACGCGGGTCGCGCGGTGGCCACGCCCGCCATCGCGGTGCGACTCGGCGATCAAGTGCATACCCTGGATCCGCACGCCGGAGTCGCGGTGATCGGCCGGGACAGCGCCGCGGCAGTACATCTGGCCGATGAGCGCATTTCCCGGTCACACGTGCGTCTCGAGCCGGGCCAGGACGCCTGGCAAGCGATCGACACCAGCACCAACGGCATGTATCTCGACGGCGTGCGGCGCAGCTCGGTGCTGATCACCGGGCCCACCACCTTGCACCTGGGCGCACCCGAAGGCATCCCGGTCTCGCTGACGCCGAGCGTGGCCGGCGCACCGGGTGACCCGGGCGCGCAGGTCGACCCCTCGACCGAAGCGACCGGCGTGATCGAACTGCCCGAGGGTGACGAGGACGACGAATGGTGGGGGGCCGACAGCGACCCGGGCGTCGCACGCGCCGGCCGCGCGGTTGCTGCCCGGCGTGCCGAACTCGAGATCACTCAGCGAGGTCTGGCCAAGGACAAAGTCATCAACGCCGGTACCCTCATCGCCTTCGAGAAGGGGCGCAGCTGGCCGCGCCGCGCCACCCTGGCCAAACTGGAAAAGGCGCTGCAATGGTCGCCCGGCACGATCACGCGGATTCGCAGCGGTGAAGCGTCACTACCGGGCGCTCCCGCTCCGGCGGTCGGGGACGACACCACCGAGGTGCTCACCGACACCGTGCGCGCCCCGCTGATGGCCGAGGCCGTCGAACTGGCCATGCACAGCATCAACGCGGCCACCAGGCTGCTGCCGGAACCGACCCATCCGGATTTCACCCCGCGGGTCACCAGCATCCTCGCTGATCTGCGCAAACTCGAGAACGTGGCCGCCAGCGCCGCGCGTAACGCCAAGGGCACACCGGCGGTGGTGTTGGCGCTGAGCAGCGTGCGACGCGCGTACAACGACGTGATGGCGCGGGCTGCGCGATCACCGCACGCGACGTTGGGTCAACGGCTGTACGGGGCGCGGCACCGCGCGGAACTCAGCATCGAGGAGGCGGCTGCCGCTGCGGGCCTGCCCGCATCGTTCCTGGCCGACGCGGAGGCGGAACGGCCCATCCCCAACGATGTCGCCGCGGCGCTGAGCACCCTGATCGGACAGCTGTCGATCAGCTGAGCCCTACTGCGGCGACGTTCGGTAGGGCGTCTGAAACGCGACGGTCTGCTGCTGCGCCGGAGTCGGGGAATGCGCCGCGTTGGGCACACCGGTGGCGGGCGCCGGCGCCTGGGTCTGCGGCGCGCGGGTGTCCGCGGCGGCTTGGTCGCCGATGAACTCCGCGTAGCTGGCGCCCTGCGGGCTGGCGGCGCGTCCGGGCGCCGGTGCCGAGACCTGCTGGGTCTGCTGGGCGTGCGCGGTACCGCTTTCATACCGATCCTCGGCCTGTTCCTCCTGCTCGTACTGGCCGTAGTACTGGGCTGCGGCCTGCGCATACTGTTCGGCGTAGGCCGCATACCACGCCTGCTGCGCGTCGGCTTCGGTCGGCTGATTGAGCAATGCGCCCACCGCGGCCGCCGCCTGCAGCGCGTTGAGCACCACGACCACCCACAGCGCCCACCCCGGCTCGACGCCGTCGGGGACCACGATCGCCCTCGACAGGGCATCGAGGAAACCGATCGCGGCCAGCGCTGCGATGACCTTGCCGGTGGGCGTCTGCCCGGGCAGCAGCCCGAACACCGCAAGCAGGCCCGCCAGCGCGGCGAAGCGGACGTCCCAGTCGATCCCGCCCACGCCGAGCATCGGCCCGAAACTGACCAGGTAGGAACCCATACCCAGCAATGCCACGGCCAGCGTCAGATGGCGGTGCGACTTGGCACCGGATTTGGAATCGGCGACCCACTGCGAGTGGTCGCCGTAGTAACCGCCCGACGGGCCCGTGGGGTAAGCCATGATCACTCCTTCAAACCGCCCCGATCGGGGTGACCTCGATTCACGCTAGCGCACCCCGGTCAGGCAAATCGGCACCCTGCGCCGCATTTCACTCTTCGTCGGCGAACGAGGCCTTGAGGTAGCGCATCTCCTCGTCGGTCGCGACCATGGTGACCACCGACGACCCCGCCCGCGTGCTCACCCTGACCGTGTCGCTGGCGAAGTCCAGCAGTTCCAGGGCCACGTCGGCGTTTGCCGTGACCGCCGACTCCGGCGGTATCACCACGATCGCGGTCACTCCCACCCGCACCGCCTGCTCGGCCACCCCGTCGAACATCTCCACCGAATAGTTCCGGTCCGCGCCGGCCTGCATCGAGCCTCGATTGAAGTCGGCGACCCACAGCAGGTCGTGGTCGTCGACCTCGTCGACCATGGTGCGCCACTTGGCCGGCCGACGGGTGTGTACCAGCACGTGCGCCCCCAACGCCAGCGACCGCAGCACCACCTGCTGGGCCAGGTGCAGCGTGCCGGCGATTTCGACGCGCCGGATCTGCGGGCCGAACAGGGCCAGCGCCACCGCGCGACCATGCTCGTCGGCGCCGATCACCTGCCCGCAGCCCGAGGCGGGAACGCGTAGCGACGCGAAATCCCCGATCGGATCCGCGGTCGAGTAGGCCCACTTTTCGATCGGCCGGGCCGGGGCCGGCACCGGCAGACTGGCGGCCAGCGCCGAATACTGATGTCCCCGCAGATGGGTCAGGCCGCGCAGGTTGACCCGCGACCGGCCGTGGGTGTCGAAGCGGGCCAGGCCCCGGATCGCGACGGGGCCGCGCGGGTGGTCGCGCCGCAACGACAGGCTCATGGTGGTCGAGTAGCTGGGGATGGTCCACAACAGCCCGAGTCCGGCCGTGGTCAGCATGCGCGGTGCGACGGCGAAGCTGCGCAACCTGAACCTGCCTTCCCGGCAGGTCCGCCAGGTCTCCTCGACGGTGGCCAGATCCACCCCGTCGGTGAGCTGGTGGGTGGCCTGGCCGATCTCCCCGGCGGTCAGCACCCGGGTGCGCAGCCCGCCCTCGGTCAGCCGGTTGGCCACCCGGCGAGTCGCAGTCGTGGCGGCCCGCAGGATGCCGTCGCGGCCGCCGCCGCGCCGGCGTACCGCCGCCGCGCAGCGCGACGGGTCGAACCGGACGGCGATCCATACATTGCGCTGGGCGATCGCCGGCAGCGGCCCCAGCACGGCGTCGTACACCGCGGCCACCTGGCTGTGGCCCTGCGACCGGGCGCCCTGGCTGATCACGTCGATGGAGTCCAGGGTGATGTCGAACTGCTGCAGGCATTCCACCAACGCCTGCACCGGCACGGTTTCTCCGGAAACCGTCGTCCCCGGCTCCATGATGGTCATCGCCTGCGGGTTCTCTTCGATCTTCAACAACGACATCAGAGTGCTTCCGTCCCAACGGAAGCCGATCAGGGCGCCATCGGCCGTCGGGACGTCGAAAGGTTCGGCCAGGGTCCGCTTCTTGGCCCTCTTGCGGCGTTGCCGCCGAAAACCCGTCCGCAGCGCGACCAACCTGGGCAGAGTCATGCCGCGAACCCGCACGACCAGAATCAGAGCGGCCGCCAAGCCGACCGCGCTGCCCTGCCATCCCGGGAACCCGAGCAGCGGCGCTGTGACCGTCCCCGCGGCCACCAGTAATTGCAGCACCAGCAGATCGGGCAGCGGCAATACGCGCTGCGCCCCGATGTCGATCGTCGAGCGCAACTCGGGGGGGTCAGAAGGCGCGCCCCGCTCCCGGGACGTTGCTGCACGACGCGGCACAGACGAAATCCTAACCAGTGTGCGCAGCGAAAACTGGCGCGCATTTCCGCGGTCGCGCTGTTATACGCTACCGAGGCTCGGTGCTGGACCGACGTTGATGGGGGTGCACATATGCCCGCGCAAGTCACGACGCGCGCGCAAGTCAACGGCTATCGGTTCCTGATCCGCCGGCTCGAGCACGCGCTGATCCGGGCCGACTCGCGGATGATTCACGACCCCATGCGCGGGCAGATGCGGTCGTTGCTGGTGGGTTTGGTGATCGCGATCCTCATCACCGGGGCGGCCGGGGTGCTGGCCTTCTTCAAACCGTCGCCGAACATCGGTAATGCCCAGATTTTGCTCAGCAACGGCGGCGGCCTCTACGTGCGCATCGGCGAGCGCCTGCATCCCGTCCTGAACCTGGCGTCGGCCCGGATGATCACCGGCAAGCCCGATCTCCCCAAATCGGTCAGCGACAAGTGGCTCAATCAAGTGCCGCGCGGGCCGATGGTGGGGATCATCGGCGCGCCCAACGCCATTCACGGTGGCGCCGACATGCGCAGCTCGCATTGGACGGTGTGTGACACCGTCACCACCCCCGACGTGTCGAGAAGCATCGGGACGGCCAGCGTGCTGACCACGGTCGTCGCGGGCGACCTCACTTTGGGCGACGACATCGGCGCGGCGGCGCCGGCGCAGATGCTGCTGGTCCGGGCCGGCGACTCGGTCTACCTGATCTTCGATGGCGTCCGCGCGCTGATCGACCCCGGCGACACCGTCGTCGTCAACGCCCTGCATCTGCAGAACGAGCCGACGCGGCCCATCTCGGCCTCACTACTCAACACTTTCCCGCTGGTCCCGCCGATCCGCCCGGTGGTCATCGAGGGGGCCGGCAGTGTCGTACCCGGCGTGCCTGCCAGCTATCCGGTCGGATCGATCGTCAAGACCGTCGATTCGCGCGGCGAGCAGCTCTACGTCGTACTGCCCAATGGTTTGCAACCGGTGTCCGCGGCGGCGGCCGACATCATCCGGTACAGCAATCCCAACGATGTCGTGTCCCAGGCGACCCACGAGGTGTCGCCGGCGGTGGTCAGTCACATCCCGATTGCGCACACCCTGCCGGTGGATCACTACCCGAAAGTGTCGCCGCAGGTGGTGCCCGTGGAGCCGGACCGGGTGGTGTGCATGGCCTGGGAACGGGCGAACTCCGCCGCGCAGGCCACGGTGCGGGTGCTGGTCGGGCACCGGCTGCCGATTCCGGACGGGGCGCAGCCGGTCGGTCTGGCCACCGCCGACGGCAACGGGCCCGGCGTCGACTCGGTGTACCTCAAACCCGGCACCGGCGAGTACGTGCAAGCCACCGGGGCGGAGCCGGACAGCCGGGCCAAGGGGCAGCTCTTCTACATCTCCGACGCCGGCGTGCGCTATCACATCAAGGATCTGCCCACCGCCGCGGCGCTGGGTGTCACCGGCGTGCGCAAGCCGGGAGACGACAGCGAGGTGCCGCAACTGGCTCCGTGGCCGGTCGTGTCGTTGTTGCCGGCCGGACCGGAACTGTCCCAGGAAGCGGCGCTGGTCGCGCACGACGGGATGGCCGCCGACCCGCGTGGCTCCAAGGTCGAGCAGCCCAGGTCCTAGCCGTCAGATCCGGAGCTCGCGGAACATCGCGTACAGACGCACCATCCAGCAGCACAGCGGGAAGATCAGCACGATCGCCAGGTATTCCAGGAGCTCCACCTGCCGCCGCAGCACCGGCGAGAACTCCAACCGGGGGGCGATGATGCCGCAGGCGACCACCAACACCATCAGCACCACCAGCGCCGCGGTGCCGTTGAACTCCCAATTGTCCAGGCCGACAGCAGTTTTGACGATGGTCAACAGCGCGATCGTCAAACCCGCTGCGATCAGCGTCGCCGACTGGCGCAGATCGTGGTGGCTGCGTCCGCGCAGGCACAGCACGGTCGCCACCGCGGTCGCGAAAACCGTTCCCTGCCAATAAAATCCGTCGCTGACGTCGACCGCCAGGTAACAGCCGACCGTTGCGGTGACGGCGGTGGCGGTCAGGATGCCGGTCAGGTACTGACTTGCCCGCCGCACCCGCACGATCATGCCTTCCTCGGTCGGGATCACCTGTTTGCCGACGGCGTTGACCCCCTCGACGGTCGTCCCGCCCTGCGTTTCGATGTCGTCGAGCGGCTCGCCGGCCGTGGGCACCCGCGGGACGGGCAGTTTCGCCAGCAGGATCGTCACCCGTGGTGACAGGTACACGACGATCACCGACACCGTGGCCAGCACCGCGCCGGTGGCGCGCGGCGGCGGACTCCACAGCAGCCCGGCCACCGCGGCGGCGCCACCGATCACCGCCAACGCGATCACCGCGGTGTGCAGCGCCCGGCCGCGGCCGGTGACCAGCAACACCAGCAGCGACGCCAGTCCGGTCAGCGCGAACGCCATCGGCAGCGATTTGGCTCCCCAGCCGTCGGGCACCACGTACAGGGCGCCGCCGAACAACAGCGGCGTGGCGACCGCCGCGAGCCACTCCGAGCGTCGCGCACCGCCGCAGCGGTGAGCGACGACGCAGGCGAGGAGTACCGCCAGGCATCCGATACCCAGCGCAGTAGCGGGAAGGTAGATCACGGTGGCGTGCCGCGGCAGCAGGAAAGCGATGGTCACCGAAGCGGTCAGGCCCACACCGAAGCTGGTGATCAGTCGCGCGTGGCGGGCACCCATGCCGAGTATCGAGCTGTCCGGCTGCCCGTCGGTGTCCAGCACGTCGTCGAACAACATCGGCCGGGCCGGCTGGTCGATTTCCCGAATGGTCAGCAACTCGCCGTCGTAAATGCCGGCCTCGCGCAGTGAACGGCTCGGGTCGATCGCATCGTCACCGAGCCGGGCCAGCGTCCACTTGCCCTCCGTGGTGTCGAAGACGACCTGTTCGAGTTCGGCGTCCGGGCCGGGGTGTGCGGCGATCTGCTCGTTGGCGATGTCGATGACGTCGTCGATGAACGCACCGATGCTGGTGTCGGCCGGTAGCCCGAAGTCCAGCCGCAGGTCACCGACCACCAAAGTGACGCGGCTGAGGGTGGGTTCGGCCTCGGATTCGGCGTCTAATTCCGACAGCGACGGCGGTAGAGTCATCGCTGTCGGCCTCCTGCGTGTTGTGGCATTTCGCTGGTCACATTACCCAGGGGCGGGTGGAGAATCTGTCGCGAGTTTCGGGGAAAAGGCCTTTTGAGTACGCAGGGTTTCGTGCGCCGGCAGCGGGCGTCGCCGCCGCGCATGCCCGGTGGTGAAGTCAACTTGCAGCCGCCGCCGGAAGTGCCGCGGGTGGTTCCCGGCAACCTGGTGGTGAAGCTGCTGCCGTTCGTGATGATCGTCGCCGTCGTCGGGATGATCGCGCTGATGGTGACGGTCGGCGGCCGGGATCTGGCGCGCAATCCGATGTTCCTGATCTTCCCGATGATGATGATCATGTCGATGGCCGGCATGTTCATGGGCGGCGGCGGACGTTCCGGCAAGGCGGCCGCGGAACTCAACGAGGAACGCAAGGACTACTTCAGTTACCTGGCGAACCTGCGTGACGACGCCGAGGAAACCGGCGAGGGTCAGCGCACGGCGCTGGAGTGGAGTCACCCCGACCCGCGCGCCCTGGGTGACGTGGTGGGCAGCCGGCGGATGTGGGAACGTCGAACCACCGACAACGACTGGTGCCACGTGCGGGTGGGCATCGGCACCCACCGGCTGGCGACCCGGCTGCTGGCACCCGAGACCGGCCCACCGGAGGACCTCGAGCCGGTCTCGACGGTGGCGTTGCGTCGGTTCGTCAAAACGCATTCGGTGGTACACGCCCTGCCCACCGCGGTGTCCCTGCGCGCTTTCCCCGCCATCAGTTTCGAAGGCGACCGCAAGCTGGCGCGGCAGTTGGTGCGGTCCATGGTGCTGGAGTTGTGCACGTTCCACGGCCCGGACCAGGTACAGGTGGCGGTGGTGACGGCAAACCCCGACGGCGAGAACTGGAGCTGGGTCAAGTGGTTGCCGCACGCGCAGCACGCCACGGCCCGCGACGGCCTGGGTCCGATGCGCATGCTGTTTCCCAGCCTCGATCTGCTCGAGCGGTCGCTGGCCGCCGACCTGGGCGAGCGGGGCCGGTTCACCCGCAACGCGGAACCCACCAAGGGGCTCAAGCAGCTGGTGGTGGTCGTCGACGACGGCTACGTCACCGGAACCGAACGTCTGGTCACCGACGCCGGATTGGACAGTGTCGTGTTGCTGGACCTCAACGGCTCCGACACCGCGGCGAGCCGGCGCGGGCTGGCGCTGGTGCTGGAAGCCGACGCCGAAGGCGAGCACGTCGGTGCCCGCACCGCGGTCGGGGTCGAGCGGTTCGCGACGCCCGACGCGATCACCATCGCCGAGGCGGAGGCGACGGCCCGCCGCATCGGCCGCTACCGGTTGGCCAGCGCCGCGCACATCGTCAACCTGGAGGCCGATTCGCGCGCCACCGACCCGGGTTTGATGACGCTGCTGAAGATCCCCGACGCAGCCGAGATCGTCCCCGAGCAGGTGTGGCGGAAACGCTCGCCCCGCGAGCGGTTGCGGGTGCCGATCGGCTACACCCCCAACGGCCAACCGCTGGAGCTGGACATCAAGGAGTCCGCCGAGTCCGGCATGGGCCCGCATGGCCTGTGCATCGGCGCCACCGGGTCGGGCAAGTCGGAGTTCCTGCGCACGCTGGTGTTGTCGATGATCACCTCGCACTCGCCCGATGTGTTGAACATGGTGCTGGTCGACTTCAAAGGTGGCGCAACGTTTCTCGGGCTCGAGGGGGTGCCGCATATCGCGGCGATCATCACCAACCTGGAGGACGAGCTCATCCTGGTCGACCGGATGCGCGATGCGCTGGCCGGTGAGCTGAACCGCCGCCAGGAACTGTTGCGCGCGGCGGGCAACTTCCCCAACGTCAACGAATACGAACGCGCCCGCGCCAACGGCGCCGAGCTGGACCCGCTGCCGGCGTTGTTCATCATCGTCGACGAATTCTCCGAATTGCTCTCGCAGAAACCGGATTTCGCGGAGCTCTTCGTGATGATCGGCCGACTGGGCCGGTCGCTGCACGTACACCTGCTGCTGGCGTCGCAACGCCTGGAAGAAGGAAAACTACGCGGCCTGGACTCGCATCTGTCCTACCGGATCGGGCTCAAGACGTTCTCGGCCGGTGAGTCGCGCAGCGTGCTCGGTGTCCCGGACGCCTATCACCTGCCCAGTGTGCCAGGCTCGGCGTTTCTGAAATGTGATGCCTCCGAACCGATTCGGTTCAACACGTGCTACGTGTCGGGCGAATACGTCCGGCCCCGCCGGGCCGCTCAGGGCAGCAGGGGCCGGCAGCTGGGCGCGTTGGCGCCCAAGCTTTTCACCGCCACGCCGGTGAAAAAGGAAACCGTGGCCTCCGAGCGCGCCGCCCCGGTCGAAGTGGACGAGCCGCAGATCAGCGTGCCTGCCGGTCCGGCCAAGACGACACTGCTCGACGTCGTGGTGTCCCGGCTGCGGGGCCACGGACGCCCGGCGCACGAGGTGTGGCTGCCGCCGCTGGACGAGAGCCCGGCGGTCAATCAACTTCTGCCGGACAGCAATTGGGCCGCGCCGGAGAATCTCGACGGCCGGCTGTGGCTGCCCATGGGAGTGGTGGACCGACCATACGATCAGCGCCGCGACGTGTTGATGGTCGATTTGAGTGGCGCCCAGGGCAATGTCGCGGTGGTCGGCGGCCCACAGTCGGGCAAGTCGACGGCGCTGCGCACGCTGATCATGTCGGCGGCGGCCACGCACACTCCCGAGCAGGTGCAGTTCTTCTGCCTGGACTTCGGCGGCGGGACGCTGGCCAGCCTGGCCAACCTGCCGCATGTGGGCGGGGTTGCCGGCCGGATGGATGCCGACGGTATCCGTCGCACCGTCGCCGAGGTGTCGGGAGTGCTGCGCGCCCGCGAGATGCGGTTCCGCGAGCTGGGCATCGAGTCGATGCGGGACTTCCGCGCCCGCAAGGCCCGCCTGGCGACGCTGGCGCCGGAGGTGGCCGCGCAGGATCCGTTGAGCCAGGACAAGTTCGGCGACCTTTTCCTCGTGGTCGACGGCTGGGCCTCGATCCGCAGCGACTTTGAAATGCTCGAGCCTGTTCTGACTTCGCTTGCGGTGCAAGGGCTTTCATACGGGGTGCACCTGGTGGTCTCCGCGACGCGTTGGATGGAGATGCGTGCGGCCGTCAAGGACATGTTGGGTACCCGCATCGAACTGAAGCTGGGCGACGCGCTGGACAGCGACGTGGGCCGCCGATACAACGAATTGGTGCCGGTCGGCCGCCCGGGCCGGGGTATCAACAGCGAACGGTTGCACATCCTGATCGCACTGCCGCGGCTGGATTCCAGTTCCGGCGTCGAGGATCTGCCGGAGGGTGTTGCCGGCGCGGTCAGCGCGATGCGCGCGCACTACGGCAAACGGCAGGCGCCCCGGGTGCGGATGCTGCCGCACAATCTGGATCGCAAGGCCGTGGTCCGCGCGGCCCGCACGGCCGGGATGCTGGGCCCATCCCGCGTTGCCGTGGGGATCAACGAATCCGAATTAGCACCCGTGATAATCGATTTCGATGCGCAGCCGCATTTTGTGGCGCTGGGTGACACGGAGTGCGGCAAGACCAGCCTGCTGCGTAACGTCGCCACCGGGTTGATGGAGAACGCAACGGCCGATCAGTGCAAGATCATCCTGGTCGACTACCGTCGTTCGATGCTCGGTGTGGTGGACAACGAGTACCTGGCGGGCTATGCCACGGCGTCGCAGTCGTGTACCGAGCTGATGACAGCGCTGGCCACCACCCTGAAGGGCCGGTTGCCGCCCAGCGACATCACCCAGCAGCAGCTCAAGGAAAGGTCCTGGTGGTCGGGTCCGGACATCTTCGTGATGATCGACGACTACGACCTGGTCGCCACCGGATCGCTGAGCAGCCCGTTGACTCCGCTGATCGAATTTCTGCCCCAGGCCCGTGACATCGGCCTGCGGGTCGTCGTCACCCGCCGGATCGGCGGTGCCGGGCGCGCCATGCTGGACCAGTTCCTGGGACGGCTCAAGGATCTGTCGTGCAACGGTTTGGTGATGAGCGGCACCAAGGACGAAGGTGCACTGTTCGGCTACAAAGCCACCGAAATGCCCCCGGGCCGAGGCATGTTGGTTTCGCGGACCACAAAGAGCGGCGTGATCCAGCTGTCCAGGATGCCGGACCTGTGACCGGCATCAGCGAGCTCAGCCAGCTCCGGGTGGTGTCGGCCGCACCGGAGCACATCCGGGTGTCGGTGTTGGGCGGGAACACCCAGCTGGATATCGCGTTGCCACTGGACATTCCGATTTCGAACATCGTTCCCGACCTGGCCCGGCTGGTCCGGTCCCGGGATTTCGACCGCGACGACGAGGCCGCCAGGGACCAGCGGCGCAACTTCTGGGTGCTCAGCCGAGTCGACGGCGGCGTCGCGTTGAAGCCGGAACAGACGCTGCGCCAGGCCGGTGTGGGTGGTGGTGAACTGCTGCGCCTCGCGTCGCAACGGGCACTGTCGCCGCCCACCCTCTACGACGACGTGGTGGACGCCGTCGGTCGGCTGAACAAGGTGGCCTACGCCGCCTGGGATGCCGGGTCTGCACGCTGGATGGCGTTCGCCGGAGTTCATCTCGCCGCGTTGGCCATCACCTATTGCGTCGTCGGCAGGATTGCCGCGGCGCACCACCTCGTGATCGTCGCCCTGGCGGTGGCCGTGGTGCTGGCCCTGGTGGGCGGGGCCGCCATGGCGCACCGGTCCTATCGGCTGAGCGACGTCGCGGCGGCGCTGGGCTGGGCGGCGATCCCGGTCACCGCCGGTGTCGCCTTCGCGGTGGGGGGGCGGTACGGCTATTACGGCTTGGCCGGCGCCTGCGCGGCGGTGCTGCTGCTCTGCGTCGTGTATGACCGGGTGATCGGCACCGGGCACGGGGCGTTTTTGGCCAACGCTGTGTTGTTCGGTCTGGTCGGTCTGGTGATGCCGGCCCGGGCGCTGCATGGCCGCGCCGACATCGTGTACGTGACCGCGGCGGTGACCACGCTCTTGATCTGCCTGGCGGTGCGCCGGCTGACGGCGAGGTGGGGTCGATTCGAGACCCCGTCCGTCGCTGTCGAAACCCGGCGCGAGGACTGGGATTTCGAGAATCCGTTCGAGCCGTCCGCTCCGGCCGCAGATGGTGGTCCGGGCGTGACCATGCCGACCGCCGAGGAGGTGTGGACCAGGGCCAAGTCGGCGGCGGTGACCCGCGCTGCACTGCTGGCCGGCGCGGCGGGCGCTGCGACGGTGCTGCTGGCACTGCTGTTGCGCAGCGGTGTGCCGCTGGACTGGCCCACGTTCGCGTTCGCGTTGACGGCCGCGACGGTGCTGGCCTTGCACAGCAGAGTCTTCGGCAGCTGGTTGGAGCGCGCCGCGTTGGAGGTGCCGGCTGTCACGATCATGGTGTTTACCTGCGTGACGGCGCAGGACGGGATGCGACCGATGCCGCAGGTGGCGCTCGGCGTGCTGCTGGTCGTGGCGCTCGGCGCCGCGGCGGCCGGGTTGGTCGATGCCGGCGACGGGTCGCCTTCGCGAACGGCGACTTTGCTCGCGTATCTGGATTACCTGGCTGTCGGGTCGCTGATACCGCTAGCGCTGTGGGTGGTGGGCATCTACCAGCGGCTGGGATTCTGATGCGGCGCCTGGTCGCGGTTCTGTCCGTCTTACTGGTGACCGGTGCGGTGGATGCCGCTCCCGCGCTGGCGATTAGACCGCCGGTGGTGGAACCGGGTCCGCCGCCCAGTGGGCCGGTCGGTCCGCCGGAGCCGACCGATCTGAAGGCGATCTGCGGCGTTCCCACCGGGGTACTGCCGCAGACCGACTTCACCGTGCAGACCAGCGCCGAGGCGATGCTGAACTTCACCGACGCGTGGCGGCTCTCGCGCGGTGCCGGGCAGAAGGTCGCGGTGATCGACACCGGCGTCAACCGGCATCCACGGCTGCCCGCGTTGCAGGGCGGCGGCGACTATGTGTCCAGCACCGACGGTCTGCAGGACTGCGACGCCCACGGCACGCTGGTGGCGGGGATCATCGCCGCGCAACCCAGCCCGGCCGACCGCTTCTTCGGGGTGGCGCCCGACGCGACGATCTTGTCGATCCGGCAGAACAGCGCGGTCTACGCGGTCAGGGAAGGTGGTTCCGCGCAGACCAACGATCCCAATGCCACCTCGCCGGGATACGGCAACACCCTGACGCTGGCTTACGCGATCACCCGCGCGGTCGATCTGGGCGCCACCGTCATCAACCTGTCCGAGGTGGCCTGCAGCCCGGTCGGCGCCGGACTCGACGACGCCCAGTTGGGCCGCGCGGTGCGCTACGCGTTCGAACGCAACGTGGTGGTGGTGGCCGCGGCGGGCAACTTCAACAACCAGGGCCTGTGCAAGACGCAGAACGCGATGCCAGACCCGAATATGCCACTGCGCAGCGGTTGGGATTCGGTGCGGACCATCGCCAGCCCCGCCTGGTTCAGCGACTACGTGCTGACCGTCGGCGCGCTGACCACCTCCGGCGAGCCCGCGGATTTCAGCCTGCGCGGACCCTGGGTCGGCGTAGCCGCGCCCGGTGAACGGATCACGTCGCTGGACTCCAACGGCCCGGGTCTGATCAACGCCGTGCTCAGCCAGCAAGGGTTGGCGCCGATCAACGGCACGAGTTTCGCGGCGCCGTTCGTCTCCGGCGTGGTGGCGTTGATCCGGTCCAGGTTTCCCGAGTTGACCGCCGGCCAGGTGATCGAGCTGGTCAAGCGCACCGCCCACACGCCGGGCGCGGGGCCGAACGAGGCCACCGGATACGGGGTGGTCGACCCGGTCGCGGCGCTGACCTATCGACTTCCAGCGGCGAACCAGCTGCCTAATCCGGACCAGGCGACGCCGATTGCCGGCCGGCCGCGTCGCGACCCGGCCAGCCAGCGCGCGCAGATCATCGTGTTGTCGGTCACAGTGGGCGCGGTTGCGCTGGCGGGAGTGGCGGGCGCGGTTTCGCTGGCCCGGCGCCGCCGCGCTTCGGCAGCGGTGCAATCCGAGGCCACGGACCTGCTGGAGTAAGGCGCCGCACCCCTGGCTTCCGGCGGAATTGCCGTTCGTGTGCCGTGTCGAATGTGTGCGACTGTCGTACTGCAAATTATCCGTGTCCCCGTACGTAGGATTGAAGACGGCGTGCCGACCGATTTGCGATCGAAAGGGGGGATGACGGTGCCGAAGCAAACGCCCAAGCAAACGCCTGGGGACGAACGCGGATCGCTGGCGCATCCTCCCTGGCTGACCGGCGACCCGCAGCGGAAGCGCACCCCGCTGGGTCGCGGGAAGCAAGAACGTGCCGACGACGCCGAGAGTCACGCGCGTGGTGGCGACGACGTTTCGGGAGCGGTCCAGTCGTCGGCCGGGCCGGAGGCGGTTCGCGACGACGAGCACGAAGGCGCTGCGGGTTCTCGAAACCGAGTGGCTTTGCGGGCCGGTCACGACAGCGAGCGCCGACCTGCCGACCGTCCGGTGCCGCCGGCTGACGAGCACGCCGATGATTCGTCGCCGGATTACCGGACTGATTCGTCCGGCCCGCCGAGCCGGGGCGGTGAGGAGATCGACGAGGAAAGCATCGCACCACCGGAATCGGGGATTTCGGCTCCGGCCGGCGCATCCGCACCGGATACCGGGTGGTGGGTATCGACGGCGCCACCGGAAATTTCTGAGCAACCCGATGCCACGGTGGAATCCGAAGCGCCGGTAGAGGTTTCGACGGAACGCGAGTGGGGCGCGGCGCCCGCGGTGCCGCCCACCGATCATGGGGCGGAAACCGATGCCCGCGTTGAGGTTTCGACACAGACCGGATGGGAGCCGCAGTCCCCGGTGGAACCCGAGACCCCGACGGTGCCCGAGCAGCCGACAGTCTCGGCGGCGGGCGAACTCGACGACATCGAGTTGAGAGCGGCGGCGCTGCTCGAGCAGATGCACGCCAAGCGGGCGCAAGAGGAGACTGCCCCGGCGGAGCCGGAGGCAGCGCCCGTCGCCGTCGAGAGCCAGGAGTCCGCGCCGCAGCAGAGCGCCGATGACTGGGCGCCGTCGGACTCGGTCAGCCCGCCGGTGACACCGAAAAGCGTTGCGCCGGAGGAGGAATCTTCCCCGACCGCGGTCGAAGAACCCGCGGTCGAAGAACCTGCGGAAGTAGTCGCGCCCGCGGCCGAATGGCGATGGACCGATTTCATGCCGGGTGCCGAGTCGGCACCGCAGCCGGCCGCTGAGGACCAGCCGGCCGATCACCGGGTCCCGCCCGGCGCGAGTTCCGCCGAGAACGGCCCGGATCCGTCGGTCACCCATCGGCCGGTGATTCCGCCGTGGCAGGTGCCGGGATCGACGGCCACCGCGGGCCGCGACGAGGCAGCGCACGATGCGACCGCTGCGCAGGAATCGCCCACGACGTCAGCGCCGTCCGGGCGCCCGACACCGGGCCCTCGCCGCCGGCCCGGCGCTCTCCCGCCGTTCCCGCCGCCGCCCCCGCCGGGCCCGTTTCCGCCGCCGCCCTGGTGGCCGGCCCCCGCCGGGCAGCGCGTGCCACCGGCGACGCCGCGGCCGGTCGCCGGACAACCGGTGCGTGCACGCCGGGCCGCACCGCCGGGCGGGCCGCCAGCGCCCGTGGGGCCGCCCCCGAGTTACCAACCGTTCCAGGTGCCGCCCCCGATCGACGAGGCCGAGGTGGACAACCTGGACCGCTTCGCCCCGCCGTCGGGCTGGCGCCGCGCAGTACACAGGGCGACCGGGGGGCACCTCAACCCCGGAGCGTCACGCAAGCAACGCCGGCACGAGCATCTGCTCGCCGAGATCCGACAGCCCATTGTCGGTGACTTCCGCATCGCGGTGCTGTCGATCAAGGGCGGAGTCGGCAAGACCACCACCACGTTCGGATTGGGATCAGCACTGGCGACGGTGCGGCACGACCGCGTCATCGCCGTCGACGCCAACCCCGACCGCGGCACGCTGGGGGAACGCGTCGGTGACATGTCCACCCGGTCAACGGTGCGTGACCTGCTGGCCGACCCGAACATCAACCGTTACGCCGACGTCCGCAACCACACCTTGATGGCCACCAGCCGACTGGAAGTGCTTGCCAGTGAACAGGATCCGGCGGTATCGGAGGTCTTCGGCGCCGACGACTACCGGCGCACCATCGATATTCTGCGGCACTTCTACAACATCATCCTGACCGACTGCGGCACCGGCATCATGCACTCGGCCATGTCGGCGGTGCTGGACCTGGCTCACACCATCGTGCTGGTCAGTTCACCGGCCATCGACGCCGCCCGTAGCGCCTCGGCGACACTGGATTGGCTTATGCAGCACGGGCATTCGGGTCTGGTCCGGGAGGCGCACGTAGTCCTGAGTGCCTCGCGGCCCGGGTCGGCGGCGCTCAAGCTGGACAAGGTGTACGAACATTTCCAGACGCGCTGCCGGTCAATTCATCTGATTCCGTTCGACCCGCATCTCGCTGAGGGGGCCGACGTCGATTTCGACAGGCTGCGGCCCGCCACCAGGCAGGCTTATCTGGAATTGGCTGGTTCGGTGTCGGAGAATTTCGGGCGGTTGCGCGGAGCGAGGGAACAGGCGTAGTCGTTCGGCGGAGCCCGTGTCGCTGTGCGAGCGGAGACATCAGCGAACGGAGAGATCAGCGAACGGCGGGCAAACAAGAAGACCCGGACTCCGCTGGTGCGGAGTCCGGGCCTGCGAGTCGAGCTGATGCCTCCGTCCGGAGTCAGAAACCGCCGGCCAGCTGTGAGTCCAGTGCCTGCATTTCGTCTTGCTGGTTGCCGGCCGCGGCACCGGTCGCCTGAATCGCATGCAGGTAGTCCTCCAGCTGCGTGTTGATCCGCTGGTGGGCGGCCTGCAGGGCCTCAGGCGTCTGGCCCGACCACAGGTCCGCAATGCCCTGGAAGACCTTGTGCACATCGTTGGCGATGGTGTGGATGTCGGTCACGACTCGGCCGATGTGGTCCAACCCATCGTGGTTCTCGGCGAAGTTGTACAGAATGTCGCTATCGGTTGCCATTTGATTTCCCTTCCTACGATGCCTGCTGCTCGATCTGGTTCGCTTTCTGCCGCGCCTCTTGTACGACGTTGTCCAAGTCGTTGTTGACGGCAGTCAGATCCGAATCGTGGGCCTGCATGGCCTCGCCGAACCGGCGGGCCTGGCCACCGTGCCACGAACTCTGGACCATTTCCTCGGCCCGCAGTCGCATGTCGGTCTGCCGCCGCTTGATCTGGGCGACCATTTCCTCGATGTTCTGCAGAGTTCGTGCTGCCTCTTCTGGTGATAGTGCAACAGTCATTTGAGTCTCCAATCTGCTGAGTTATCTGATAATTCGTTTGCGTGGTGTGCTTCCGGAGTAGCTGGCATTCAACTGTTCCCTAATGCCTCTCCCATCGTTCCGCGGACAACTCGACGAGCTGGCCGATGGCCTGCGCCAGCGCGTGTTCCGAACCTGGTTTGAGCGTGGTCCACAACTGCCCGCTCGGGGAGACGGTGGGGGAGCCGACGATTCGGCCCTGCCGCGTGTAGAACACCCCGACCGCCGCGGGTTGGCGCGCGATGCGGTCCTGATCGGAACACAGTGCGTAATAGACGATTTCGGCGAACGCGGCCCGGGTCGCCAGCGCCGCGCCCAGGGTCAGCGCGGTGCGCTGATCAGCGCCCAGCGCGCGTACCCGGTCCGCCAGCTGCGCGGCGTCGTGAGTGCCCGCCAGGTAACGGCCGACCGCATCCAGTGGCGCCGGCAGCGGGGTGAACTGGGCCGCTTGCGCGCGCGGAAGTTCGCCGACCAGCGCGCGGGTGACTTCGGGCAGCTCGGCGCAACCGTCGAGCACCCGCAGCGTGAACTGGTCGCCGACGCGGCGCGCGGCCAGCTGCAGATCGCCGCGACGGACGATCGCCACCCGGCTCATCCCGTCGGGTGTCACCAGCCGCATCGCCAGCTCGCGGTGGGGGCGCTGCAGCGCCTGCAGCAGCGGGATCAGATCGGGTTCGACGGCGCCGTCGCTGATCAGTCCCCGCGCTGCCAGCCGCCGTGTCGCGGCATCCTGTGCGGCCAGCAGGGCATCGATGGTGGCGTGCCGGGTCCGCACACCCAGTACCGCGGGGAAGCCCTGGATGTTGACCCGCGCCGCGAGGACCTGCAGCTCGTCCTGGGTCAGGGTGAATGCGGCGTTCAGGGCGGTCGTCACAGTGACACCTCGTGTTCAGCGCCGATCACCGGCGGCGATACCCACCGATCGGAGACCTGCTGCAGGGTTCGCTCGGGCTCCTCGGCGAAACCTTCGACGGGCTCCGGCTCCGGCATCGCCAGATCGTCGAATATCGCGGTGTTGGGGCCCCAACTGACGTTGGACACCTCGAACGGCGCATCGTTCTGCTGTGCGGCCGGCAGCCAGGACTGGCCCCCATCGGAGAGGGCCGCGCCCGGTTCGCCACCGCCCTCCAGCGCGGCCGCCGGCCGGATGGAGTCGTGCTCCCGACTGTCGTTGCTGCGGCCCATCGCCCCCATCGGGCCGTATCCCGCGCCGCGGCCCAGCCCGCCGCCGCTGCCATTGGACCCGGCGTTGCTGAACGGCGTCTTCTTCAGCTCCTGCGGCTCCTTGCTGGGGCTGATGGGGCTGGCCAGCATCGGCGACAATTGCCGGGCGGCACCGCCGCCCCCGCCGCCTCCGCCGCCGCCATGGCCACCGCCCTTGCCTTTGCCCTCTTTCTCAGCCTTCATCGCCGCACCGGTGGTGACCTGCGGGGGAACCGGCTGCTCCCACGGCTGGGCCAGCTCTGCACAGGCGTCTTCGTATCGGTGCATCACCGCCGCGGCGTCCGCCTGCTGCGACGACGCGGCTTCGTCGAACTCGGCGAAGCTGCCCTGCAGGACGGCCCCGTTATAAGCCGACAACGACGCCATCATGTCCTGGGCCGCCTTGGCCTCGACGGCTTCCGAGACGCTGGGCATCGACAGGATCGCGACCGTGTTGGCCACCGCCGCCTCTTCGGCTCGCCGCCCGTTCGCCGCGGCGCTGAGGCTGGCCGCTTGCAGCCACTTTCCGAAGGTCTCGAGCTTGCGGACGACGGTTTCGGAGTTGCTGCTGTCGTACGACGCCTGGTAGCGCTCCAGGATCCGGTCGTAATCCGCGGAGATCTTGGCGAACTCGTTGGCCACCCGGATCCACGCTGCACCCGCTTCTCCCACCGAGGAGGGGCCGGGGCCTTCGGTCAGGTCGCGCGCGAGTTGCTCGGTGTCCCGCGATTCCCACACCACGTTGGTGAATCCCATGCCTTGGCCCCCCTTTCTCAGGCTGTGCCGACGTCGCCTCAGGGCGACGGATCAAGTTGGATGTGCCGGTTGGTCGGACGTGTCAGTCCGCGAGGTCGGCTTCGGTGATACGCCCGGAGTGCGCGCGCAGCGTCGCAGCGACTTCCTGCATCTCGTTGGTTCCCTGGTCGGAGGCTTTCCGGAACGACCCGAGCACCTCGTTGAGGGTGTGGGCGACCCGCTGCGACACCTCGTCGGTGCCCGAGGCGACGGTGGTGAGGTTTGGCGTCTCGGTCTGGATGACGTGTTGCATCCGGCTGGCGAGTTCGTCGAGCTGCCGGGTGACCTCGGTGACCTCGTCGGGCCGGGCGGACAGGTGATTGTGGTCAGTCATGTCGTTGCTTTCTGCTAGAGCCGGAGTTTGATGTCGGGGTCGTCGTCGAGGTTGGCTGCGGCATCGCCGAGCACTGCGGGGCTGGCCGTGCCCAGGTCGCCCACGATCTCGCCGCCCTGATCGGTCGTGTGCAGGAAGGACGCCGCAGTGTGGCTACCGCTGCCGGCCTTGCCGCCGTGTGCGCCGGCCGCGCCGGCGCCCATCATTCCGCCGCCACCACCCATCCCCATGCCGGCGGCGCCGGCGGCGATCACGGTGGGCCGCACGGAGGCGGATCGCGCCGCGGCTGCGGCGCCGTTCTCGTTCTGCACCATCGGGGACGACGCGGTCGCTCGGGCCGGGGTGGTGGCACCGGCGCCGCCGCCTCCGTGCCCGCCGGCGCCCGTGGGGTGAGTGGCGCTCACCATCCGGGCGGGGTGGCTCAGCGCGTTGGCCGCGGCCGCGCCGGTTGCCGGCCCGGCCTGGCCCAGGCTGGACATCAGCCCGGTACCGGCCTGCATGCCTGCTTGTAGTACCTGTGTGCCGACTTGCATGCCCATCGACAGGGGCATGGTGCCCATCTGGATCGCGGGTCCGATCATGCTCATGCCCACCGACAGCAGCGGACCCATCATCTGCATGGCCATCTCGGGACCTTGGGCGATGGCCACCGGTGCGCCGGTCGCGGTGGTGGCTGCCGCCTGGGAGGTCAGCGTGCTCTCCAGTTCGGTGATGCACTCAGTTGCCAACGCACTGGCCCGCGAAGCCGACTCGACCATCTCCGGTGCGGTCCACGGCAGCCCGGCCGAAAGGCCCTCCAGCTCGTGCTGGCACTGCATGAGGATCTCCAGGAGCCGTGCCTGACCCTGCGCGACATTGGCCCCGGCCGCGCTGTACTGGCCGCCCAGCGCCGTGCCCTGGGCTGCCACGGCGGCGCCATTGGCCAGCGTCTCTCCGGTTTTCGCGGCGGCGGCGCCGGCGCCGGCGCCCGACCAGCCCTGGCCGCCCATGCCGCCCATCATCTGGCCGAGGGCCTGCTGTACGCCGCCGGCCGCTTGCTGGAAGGCTTGGGTGATTCCGCCGAACATCTGCGTGGGGTTCAGGCCCTGGAAGACGCCGGAACCGAGGGTGCCGAGCATGTCGGTGACGGGTTTGAGCAGCCCGCCGGCGAAGTTGTTGCCCATGCCGCCGGTGGCTCCGGTCAGGTCGGCGGGAATGGCGTCGCCGGGCAGTCCGGGCAGCTCGGGACCGCCGGTGGGCAGTTGTCCGAGGTTGAACTGGCTTAAAATGTCCTGCACCGGCCGGTTCAGCCAGGCTTGCAGATCGTTCTCGATCTGGTTGACCACCGGCAGATGGTCGAAGTCGGGCCCCGGGCCGCCCTGCCCGGGGGGGCCTGCCGGCGCGCCGGTGTCGACGTCCCCCATCGCAGTGTTCCTAGACTTCGGTGACGTTTGCGGGGGTGTCGGTCGCGACGTATGCCCCTTGCGAGATGTGCGTTGCCGCGCCCAGTGCCGCGTGATTTGCGGCCGTCATCATTCCGCTCATGACGTTGTTCCCCGTCGACTCGTACATCGCCGGGATCATGTTGGCCACCGCGATCGGACCCAGGGCCACGGAGAAAGAAGCGAGGACCGCGGGCGTGACCGCGCCGAACGCACTGCTGATGGTGGCCGAAGCGCCGTCCTGCGCGTCGATGAGTCCTTCCATGAACTCAGGCTGCATTGAAAATGTCATCGTCGGCCTCTTTCCCCCAGGATTTTCGCTGAGTCGGCGGTTTGTGCTGCTTTGCTAACCATAAGCGCCCCCGGCAGCATTAATTTGCACCAATTTTTAGCAGGTTTGTGTCGGGTGCGCGATTCACACGTGTGTAATAAGACCGTGATCGTTATTTGCGCATGTGCAATAAGTTGAAATTGCGGGTTACCGAGGTTCCACGATGGTGCCGTCGGACCTGGCCAGCGGTGACTTCTGCAGCTCGTCCATGCGGGTCATGAACTCTTTGAGAAGAAAGCTGTACCGCTCGGCGGCCACCTTTGCCGCGGCCTGAGCGGTCTCGACGATGAGGTCTGCCAGCACGTCGGGTTCCAGCCGGCTGGCCGGCGGGCCCAGCCACAAGCCGGTCAGTTGGCCGAGGCCGTCGACCTCCGCGCTCACCGCCCGGTTGCGGCTGGTCACCCGGGCGCTGATGGTCTTGGTCTGCTCGGTCATCGACTGCAGCAGATCACGCTGCTTCTTGGCTCGCGCGATCACCGACTGCGCCAGGCTGGTCATACCGACCTCATCCAGGTGGCCGGCGGATCGTCGTCGTCATCGGCGAACAATTCGGCCTCCGCCCGGGCCAGATCCTCCTCGGTGGGCAGGCCGATCTCACGGATCGACGACGGCGTGAATCCCTTGCCCAGCAGTTCCCGGCGGAAGGCCACCTGGGCGCGCAGTGCCGAGTACTTGCACAACGCCAGGATCTCGGCCGCCAGGTCCTGCGGTGGCCGGGCCAGCTCGCTGCGGTCGATTTTTAGCGCCGTCGGCAGCCCGCGCTCGGTGGTGACGACGGCGATGGTGCCGGTACGGGACCGGACCGGTGGCTGGCGTCGCTGCCGTTTTTCCGGTGGCACCTCTACCACTTCCCGCCTCGCTCTCCGCGCCGGTCCGGCCGGATTACGGCCCGGATTTTTAGCGCGACAATGACACTCTTCAGATCGGTACAATACTTTTCTACCGCTATATGTCCGGATTAAAGAACGCTTTGTGCTTGCCCCGCCCGGCAAGCTGCGATCGCGGACGCTTGCAGTCACTAGTAGTGAGGACACCGAGTAGATGCCTGGCACCAGGGACGCTCAGCGGGTCTTCGACGCCGGGGTGTTGTCACTGGGCATCCCCATCGATGGGCTGGAGACCGATCGCGACGTTCAGTACGCGGCGTTGGCGTTCAAACGCGCCACCGAGCACGACCCGCAGATGTGTGACGCCTGGCTGGGACGGGCCGCAGCCGGTGACACCAGCAGCGAAGTGCTCTACAACCTGTGGCGTACCAGCAAGGAGAACCTGAACCGCGAGCAGCGGCGGCTCGGGCTGCCGCGACGGGCGCTGTGCGGCCGCTTTCAGACGGGGTTGTACCTGGACTACACGCTGAGCACGCTCACCGAGGTGTGGCTGGCGTACGCGGCCAGCATGATCGCCGGCAAGGACTTTGACGAGGCCGAGCGGGTGCTCGACGAACTGGACACCATGCGCCGGTCGATGCCCGACTGCGACGCCGAGAATGCCGAGATCTGTGCCTACATCCGCGCGGTGCTGCACTTCACTACCCAGCGCTGGCCGGATGTGCTTACCGCACTTGCCAATTCGACATCGTTCACCGACGAGTACATTGCCGCGGGGGCCAACCTGATGGTGGGCTCGGCGTGCGCTCAGATGGGCTTGTTCGGGGAAGGTATTCGCCGGCTCGACCTGGCGATCGACGGCCCGATCCCGGCCGCGAGCCGGGCCGCCGAATTCTGCAAGGGCCTGACCTTGCGCGAGATGGGCAAGGAGCCCGAGGCCCGGACCATCTTCGAGCGGATCTACAGCGAAGAGCCTGGGTTCGAAGCCAACGCGGCGGCGCTGCACGACCCGAAATTCCGGCTGATCATCAGCACCAAAAACGACATCGACTCGCGCACCGACAAGTGGGATCCGACAACCGCGCGCAGCGCCCGCGAGGTCGACGCCGAGGCCATGAACGAGCGCGGCAACGAGTACCTGCGCGCCGCGCAGCTGGAGCTGGACCGCCAGATCGGCCTGGCCGACGTCAAGCTGCAGGTGGCCAAGCTGCGCTCGGCGGCTCAGCTGGCCAAGGTGCGCGAGGGCAAGGGGCTCAGCGCCGCCGCGCGCAGCCTGCACCTGGCCTTCACCGGTCCGCCCGGAACCGGCAAGACGACCATCGCCCGGGTGGTCGCACAGGTCTACTGCGGGCTGGGCCTGCTCAAGACGCCGGCCGTGGTCGAAGCCAAGCGTGCCGATTTCGTCGGGGAGCACTTGGGCAGCACCGCGATCAAGACGTCGGCGCTGATCGACACCGCGATGGACGGGGTGCTGTTCATCGACGAGGCCTACACGCTGATCCAGACCGGTCTGGCCGGTGGTGACGCGTTCGGCCGCGAAGCGGTCGACACCCTGCTGGCGCGGATGGAAAACGACCGCGACCGGCTGGTGGTGATCATCGCCGGGTACGACGCGGAGATCGACCGCTTCCTGGCGTCCAACGAGGGCATGGCGTCGCGATTCACCAAGCGGATCCGGTTCGCCTCCTACAACCCCACGGAATTGGGCGACATCGGCCGGTTGATCGCCAAGACCCGCGACTCCGAACTCACCGACGGCGCCTACGAGGAACTGGTCGCGGCGTGCAAGCGCCTCTACGAGAACCAGTCGGTCGACGACACCGGCCAGTTGCGCCGCGACATCGACTTGGTCGGCAACGGACGTTTCGTGCGCAACGTGATCGAGACGGCCGAGGAGGAACGGGAGTTCCGGCTCAGTGAGCGCCAGGACGTCAGCGTGGAGGATCTCGACGAAACCGAGTTGATGCGCATCGAACTCTCCGACATGCGGACCGCCCTGGAAAACGTGCTCGGCATGTCCAACCGGCTGACTTCGAGAACGTTCTAGTGGGCAATCCAGACACCCCCGGGTTCAAGGGCAGCAGCGGCGCGGACACCAATCCGATACCCGTTGCCCTGATTCAGGCCAAGCTTGCCGAGGAGGCGGCCGAACCGGCAGCCCACGAGGCAGCACCTGTTGCCGAAGAGCCGGCGCCCGCCGCCGACGCGGGCCCTGCGGGTCCGATGACCGCCGGCACCCAGGTCATCAACCTGCCGCCGGTACCCGCGGCCGAACCCGAGCCGGACGCGGCGGTTGGAGCCGACGCGCCACCCCAGCCGGAACCCGAGCCGCAGCCGGCGCGCCCCGCCCCCACCACGGAGGGCACCCGCGTCATGGCGCTGCCCCCACTTCCGGCGCCTGCGGCACCCGAGCCGCCGGCGCCCGCAGAGCCGCCGCGACCAGCCCGTGAGGGGCTGGGTCCGATGTCCGAGGGCACGGCCGTCTTCCAGTTACCCCCTCACCCCCGGGCCCACTCCCAGGCGCGCCCTGCGGCCCCGCCGCGCCAGCCGCCCGCCCCCGATAAGCCGCCGGTGCGTCCCGCTCCGCGGCCCACCCGGCCGCGCCGCCGCCGGCCGCGGCGCCGCCGGTCGTCGCACCTCGGCAGGCATCCGGCCGCCCGCCCCGGCGCCGCCGCAACCGGACCCCCGCTTCAACCCGCCCGCTGCGCCGGTGGCGACGCCGTTCACCCGGGCGGCCCCGAGCGCGCCCCAGCCTCCGCCCGGCTATCAGGATCCGCGCATTCCGTCGCACACCGATCTCGGGCTGGTGCGGGCCCGGCCGCTGCCGCAGCGCGGATGGCGCCGGGCCGTGCACCGGCTCACCGGCCTCAACCCCGGCGAGTCCGAGCTGGAGAACACCCGGCAGAAGTTGGTGGCCAGGGTGAGCCAACCGGTGCGCGGTGACTACAGCATCGCCGTGCTGTCGATGAAGGGTGGTGTCGGCAAGACCACCACCACGGTGGGGCTGGGATCCACCTTCGCGGCGATCCGCGGTGACCGGGTGATCGCCGTCGACGCCAATCCCGACTTCGGCACCCTGGCCCAGCGCGGCCCCGATCAAAGTCGGTCCACGGTGCGGGACTTGTTGTTGGACGACAACATCTTTCGTTACTCCGACATCCGCAGGCACACGTCGCAGAGCACCAGCCGGCTGGAAATCCTGGCCTCCGAACGCGATCCGGCGACCTCCGAGGCGTTCTCCGATGCCGACTATCGGGTGGTGATCCGGCTGCTGCAGCGGTTCTACAACCTGATCCTCACCGACTGCGGCACCGGGCTGGTGCATTCGGCGATGTCGGCCATCCTCGACGAGGCCGACGCGATCGTGCTGGTCGCCTCCCCGGCCATCGACGCGGCGCGCAGCGCGTTCGCGACGCTGGACTGGCTCGAGCATCACGGGCGGGGTCACCTGGTGCCCAACGCGACGGTGGTGATCAGCGCCGCCCGCCCCGGCAAGGCCTCGGTGGACCTGGACAAGCTGGCCGCGCAGTTCCTGACCCGGATCCGGTCGGTACACGTCATTCCGTTCGACGACCACCTGGCCCAGGGTTCGGAGATCGTGTTGGACCTGATGGCCAACCGCACCCGCCAGGCGTTCCTGGAGTTGGCTGCGTCCATCGCCGACGGGTTCGCCGACACCAAGCGCGCGGCGTCGCGCCACTGAGCATGCCCGACGCCGATTCCCGTGATCGGTCATCGGCTCGGGTGTTCTCTGATATACGTTTCAGATCGCCTTAAGGAGCAGGGGGTGCCGTGAGAGAAGCGGTGGTAGTTGCAGTTGTCGAACTGTTGGCGATCGTCTTCGCCACGGCGACGTGGGTGTATCTGGATGCCCGCGCGCACGCCGGGCGCGGCCGCCCCATCGTCTCGTCCTACGGTTCGATCAACATCGATACGCCGGCGGCGTGGTTCCTGGCCTGCCTGGTGATGTGGGAGACGTTCTTTCCGCACTACATCGCTCAGCGCCGCTGGACCTAGCTGGTTTTCGAGCCGGTGTTCGAGCCCTCTCGCGCGGCGATCATCGCCGACCGGTTGACCTTGGTCGCCGCCGTGCGCGGGATGTGGTCGACGAACTCGACCGTTTTGGGCGCTTTGTAGTGGGCCAGGCGGCTCTTGGCGTAGTCGATCAGCTGTTGTTCGGTCGGCGGTTGCGCGGCGTGCGCCGACACCTGAACCACGGCGTGCACCCGGCGGCCCCATTGCGGGTCGGACAGGCCGATGACGACGACGTCGGCGATGTCAGGGTGTCCGGACAGCGCGGACTCCACCTCGGCGGGAAACACATTGGCGCCGCCGCTGACGATCATGTCGGCGCGCCGGTCGGTGATGTAGAGGAAGCCGTCCTCGTCGAGACGGCCGATGTCGCCGGCCGAGCGGAACCCGTCCTCGGTGGACGGCAGCGGCGGCGCCCCGCCCAGATAGCGGTAGCCGGCGCTCATCGGCGCGCGCAGATAGATGTCGCCTTCTTCGCCCGGGCCCAACGGGTTCTTGTCGGCGTCCAGGATGCGGATCTCGGTGTCTCGGAAGCCGCGGCCGACGCTGCCCGGATGGGTCAGCCACTCGTCGCCGCGCAGCGCGGTCAGCCCGAGGTTCTCGGTCATGCCGTAGGCGGTCACGATCTGTTCGGGGCTGAGTAGTTCGAACCAAGTGCGCAGCAGCGACGGCGGCATCACCGCGGCTCCCTGCAGGATGAACACGATGCTGGACAGGTCGCGCTGCCGGATGTCGGGCAGCGCGGCCACCCGCGCCAGCATCGTCGGCGTGGCCGTGAAATTGGTGATCCGGTAGCGCTCGATGGTGTCGACGAACAGGTGGGCGTCGAATTTCTCCAGGATCACCAGGTGGTCGCCGCTGAGCAGCATCAGGAAGGTGGCGAAACCGTTGGTGTGATACATCGGCGCGGGCACCATGATCCGCTGCGGCTTGGCCACCGGCGTCCAGTTCGACAGGAAGGGTTCGCCCTGTTCGGGTATCCACAGCGAGGGCGCCAGGTTCAGGATCACCTTCGGCACGCCGGTGGACCCGCTGCTGCAGATACCGTTGGCGGTCGGGGAAACCGCTGTGGGCAAAGGACTTCGGGACGAGGCGGCGGCCAGTTCGTCCAGCTCCCAGCGGGTGGTCTCGTCGACCACCACCACGGGGTCGATGACCGCGCGCACCCGGCCCCGTTCCCACTCCGGCAGGTCCCAGTGCATCGGTATCGGTACCGCCCCGATCTTCCAGCACCCGAGCGCGGCCAGCACCAGGTGGATCGAGTTCGGGATGGCAAGGGCAACAAGCGAACCCGTCTGCGCACCGTGTCCGGCCAGGGCGCGTCCCCATTGGTTGGCGCGGGCCTCGAGTTCGCCGAAGGTCAGCGACTCGGCGGTACCGTCCAGCGCGACAATGGTCACCGCGGTGTCGTCGCCCCGCTCCCCGGCGAGCTCGCGCAGCTTGTCGCCGAACGGGATTCCGTTGGCGAACGGGTTGGGGGCGGTACCCGCGCTGACGGGTTGGGTGCTCATGCCGATACGCGCCCGCTGAACAGCGTCTCCAGATGTCCCTTGCGCACGTCGGGGATCAGCCGCAGGCTCAGCGCTTCGGGACCCAGGGGCAGCCGGATCAGCGGCTGGGTGTGCCGGTCCAGCACGCTGACGTCGGACTCGTCGCAGAACCCGAGTGCGCCCAGCAGCTGGTGGGCGGTGCGCAACACCTGCCGCGCAGTCTCGGCCGCTTTCAGCCGTAACACCAGGGCGTCAGCCGAAAGAACTTGCAGCGCAACCGATTCCGGACGGCAAAGGGTGTATTTGGCCAGTTCGTGGAGGCCGCGCACCGCGACCGACGCGTCGGCGACGGAGAATCTGACGGCCTGGAAGTCGGCCAGCGGCCTGCCGAACTGCACCCGCGCCTGTACATGCTCGGTGGCGATGTCCAGCGCCCGCTGCACCGCACCCAGAATCCGCCATGATCCCAGCACGAGATGAAGATTAACGTCGGCCGCTGCAACGGCTCCGTCGGGGGCGCCCAGAGTGGCCGGCGTCAGGAAAGGCCCCAGCTTGGCGCCGGGGCGCACGCCGGGCTGTACCGGGTAGCGGATGCCGTCCAGGTCGGCGGCGATCCAGCCGCCGGGCAGATCGCCGTGGTCGATGCGGGGGGCGGCGGGGTTCACCAACGCCAGCCGGGCGCCGTCGATCGCCAGCAGTTCCTCGACGAGCGGATAAGGCAGGGCCGCGGCACCCGCGGCTCGGCACAGCGCCGCCGCGGCCAGCAGATCGTCCGAACCGGAGCGGACGTCGAGTTCGAACGCGCCGAGCTCGGTCAGGGCGTCGCGCGCCGACTGCCGCACGGTGTCGTCGGTCTCGGCGCGGATCGCCGCCTGCGGCCCGCCGAGCCGGGCCAGGCGCTTGGCGGCGACGGCCGCGAAGTCGGTGATGTCTTGTGGCAGTTCGGTATTCATCGGTGTTCTCCCAGTACGTCGCGGGCCACCATCATGCGCTGGACCTCGATGGTGCCCGAGGCGACGGTGGCGGCCTGCGCGTAGCGCCAGTGGTCGTCGACGGCGCCGTGCAGCGCTGCGGTGGAGCCGCTGTCCAGTGCGGTGGGGCCCAGCACGTCGAAGAGCAGCTCGGCGACCAGCTGGTCACAGGTGGTGGTCGCGATGCGGGCCGCGCTGGCCGCCGCGCCGGCCTGCGGATCGTCCTGCAGCGACACGGCCCGGTAGGCCATCAGCCGGGCCACCCGCAGGTCGACCAGCGCCCGCACCCAGCGACTGCGCAGCGATTCGGGCAGCCGGTCCCAGTCGTCGCCGAGGGCGTCCTGCATGCGGTGCAGCAACGCTTCGCAGCGGGCATAGCGCGCGATGCCGACGCGCTCGAAGGCCAACGCCTCGCGCATCACCCGCCAGCCGTCGCCGGGCTCGCCCAGGATGTCGTCGTCGGATGCCGGCACGCCGTCGAGGAACACCTCGTTGAGGTGGTGCGGCCCCAGCATCGACGGGATGCCGCGCACGGTGAAGCCCGGACGGTCCATCGGGATCAGAAACAGGCTGAGCCGCTTGGACTTCGGCGCGTCGGGATGGGTGCAGGCGGCCAGCACGCACCAGGATGCCATCCGCGCGTAGGAGGTCCACACCTTCTGGCCGTCGATACGCCAGCCTTCCCCGTCCCGGACCGCGCGGGTGCGCAACGACGCCAGGTCGGTGCCGGCCTCCGGTTCGGAGAATCCCTGGCACCAGATCACCTCGCCGGCGGCGATGCCGGACAGATGCTTGGCCTTCTGTTCGGCGGTGCCGTATCGCATGATGGCCGGTCCGACCCAGTTGATGCCCATGTACTGCGGACCGCGCGGTTCGTAGTTGGCCCACATCTCCTCGCGCAGCACGGTCTGCTGCCAGATCGAACCACCGCCGCCGCCATGCTCTTTCGGCCAGGCCAGCGCCAACAGTCCCTCCGCGGCCAGCAGTTTGCAGAACGACTCGGTGGTGGCCAGGTCGTCGGGGTCGTCGGTGCAGGCTCCCAGGAAGTCGGCCGGGATGTGTTCGGCGATCAACTGCCGCAACCGGTTTCGCAGTTCGCCGGCGTCGTCGCCGAGATCGTAGTCCATGGTGGTCATCCCTTCGGCAGCCCGAGCACCCGCTCGGCGATGATGTTGCGCTGAACCTCGGAGGTTCCGCCGTAGATGGTCGCGGCCAATGCGTCCTGGCGTTCGAACAGCAGGTCGGGGTCGGTGCACGAGGAGGGCCCGGCGGCCGCCGCGCTCAGTTCCCAGACCCGTTGCAAGGTGAGCGATCCGAGCAGCTTCATGGTGTCGGCCTCCGGGGTGGGCCGGCCGGCGAGTTCGTTGTCCAGGGCGCGGTAGCCGGTGGTGCGCAGGGCCTCGGCGTCGGTGAGCAGCGTGCCCAGTTCGGTGTAGACGTCCGGGTCGTCGGTGACCGAATCCAGGCCCCGCATGATTTCGACCCAGTTCATGATCCAGATCATCTGGCGTTCATGGTGCAGCGAGGACAGGGCGACGGTCCATCCGCCGTGCAACGGCCCCAGCAGATTGGCCGCCGGCACCTCGACGTCGTCGAGGAAGACCTCGCAGAACGTCTCGTCGGAGATCGACGCCATCCGGATGGGTTCGATCCGCACTCCGGGGGACTGCAGATCCAGGATCAGGCAGGAGATGCCGCGGTGCTTGGGGGCATCGGGGTCGGTGCGCGCATACAACGTGCACCACTGCGACAGATGCGCCTGCGTGGTCCAGATTTTGTGGCCGTTGACCCGGAAGATGTCACCGTCGCGTTCGGCGCGGGTGCGCAACCCGGCGAAATCCGACCCGGCTTCCGGCTCGGACATCCCCAGCGCCCACCACTCGTCGCCGCGCAACAGGGGAACCAGCAGACGGTCGATCTGCTCGGGCGTGCCGAACTGGCGGAGGCCGGGTGCGGCGACGCCGGGACCCTGGACGTTGGGCAGTTTGGGCGCCGACCGAAGGGCACCCGCGATGCGGATTTCCATCGCGTCCCGTAACCCCAGCGAGCGGCCGCCGTGCTGGCGCGGCCAGGTGGGTTGCAGCCAGCCGGCTTCGAAGGCGGCCCGCTGGTGCTCGCGCCGCATCGCGATGTCCCAGCGGTATTCCCGGTAGCGCTGGTGATAGTCGCGCGGCAGGAACTCGGTGAGCCACCCGATGTACTCGTCGACGACCGTCATGCCCGGCCCCCCGCGAAGCGCCGGCCCACTTCGTTGTAGAGCGCGCGGCTGTCGCCCAGCAGCGCCCCGCCCTGCCAGGCGTGCCGCACGTAGAGGTGCGCGTCGTGTTCCCAGGTCTGGCCGAGTGCGCCGAACACCTGGACCGCGGTGCGCGCGCAGTCGGTGGCCGCATCCGCGGCCGCCGCTTTGGCCATGGCCGCCGCCGTCCAGGCCGTTGATGATGGCGCGTCGAGTTGGTGGGCCGCGGCATAGGTGAGGCTGCGGGCGCGTTCCAGGCCGACGTAGTTGTCCGCCAGGGCATGTTTGACGCCCTGGAAGGCGCCGATCGGGGTGCCGAACTGCCGACGTGTCTTGGCGTGTTCGACGGATCGCTGCAGGGCCGCGCCCGCCACCCCGAGCAGGTCCGCGGCCGCGGCCACCAGCGGAGCCGCAACGGCCGCGTCCAGCGTGGCGATGGGAGCGACGGCCACCGGAGCGGCATTGACGTCGACGTCGTCGAATGGGTGCGCGGGGTCGGTGGATTCGCTGGGCGAGACAGCGACGCCGTCGCCGGCGCGCAGCACGGCGGCCACCGGTCCGTCATTGGAGCGGGCCAGGGCGACGATCAAGTCGGCGCGGCTGGCATGTGGGACCGCGACCGCCCGGCCGCGCAGCCGGCCGTCGCGCAGCGTCATCGGGGTGCCCGGCAGCCGAGCACCGGGGGAGTGCACGGCCAGCGTCGCCACCGCACCGGAGGCGATCTGGTCTAGCACCTCTGCGCAGCCCGCGCCGACGGTGGCGCGCAGTGCGCCGGCGGCCAGGCCGATGCTGCTCAGCAGCGGGACGGGTGCCAGCACCGCGCCGCATTCCTCGAGCACCAGGGCCAGTTCGACGGGGCCGAACTCGCCGTCGGCGTCGTTGGCCGCCAACTCGGTCCAGCCCAGGTCGACGACCGTCTTCCACAGGGTGCGCCAGCGTTCGGGATCGTCGAGGGCCTGCCGCGCGACCTCGGGTGGACACTCGGTGCGCAGGATGCCGCGCACGGTGTCGCGCAGCGCCAGCTGCTCCGACGTCAGACCAACATTCATAAGACCCCTAACATAATAAAAATAGTAAACTAGCGGGCCGCGCGCAAACGAAGTGAGGGGTTGACGGTGGAGTGGTATCTGTTCGTACCGCAGGTGCGGCTGGCGGTGTCCGACATCGTGGATCGGGCACTGCACGCCGAGGCCGCCGGATTCGACGGCATCGCGTTCATCGACCACCTCGAGGCGCCGGGACAACCCGACGAAAACATCTGGGAGGCAATGAGCATCGCATCCTGGGTCGCAGCCCGGACGCAACGACTGCGCGTCGGACACCTGGTGCTGTGCGACGCGTTCCGGCACCCGGCCGTGCTCGCCAAGCAGGCCGTCACCCTGTCGGAGGCCAGCGAGGGCCGCTTCGAACTCGGCCTGGGCTCGGGATCCTGGCCCGCCGAGTTCACCAGATTCGATGTCGGTCAGCAGGATCCGCTGGCCCGTGTCAAGCAGCTCGGGGGCCACCTCGAGCTGATCAAGCAATACTGGACCGGTGGGCAGCAACCCAAGCCCACCTACCCGATACCGCTGGTTCTGGGTGGCAGCGGCCCGCGCATGATGAAACTTGTTGCCGAACATGCGGATTGGTGGAATCTGCAGGCCAACCACCTCGAGCGGCTACCCCGGCTGGTCGGGTCCGCCGGCTCGGCCCGGATCTCGGTGCAACAGATGGTGGGGTTCGTGCGGGCCGGCGCCGACCCCGCCGCGGTGCACGAGGTCAGCACCCGGCGGTTCGGTCATCTCGGTTCGGGTCTGGTCTGCGGCGACGCCGACGAGCTGATCGGGCATTTCGCCGGCCTGGCGGCCCAGCGGGTGGCACGTAGCTACGTCTGGTTCGCCGATTTCGCCGCCCCGCAGTCGGTGAGCGAGTTCGGCGAAACGGTGATCAAGAACTTTCCGCGTCCTGCTGCTTGACCGCCGTCGCGCGCCGGCGCGCCTCGGTGGGTACCACCGGCGGCCGGGCGTAGGGTCCCCGCTGCACCGCGCTGAGCCGGATCTCGGGCAGGTCGACCGACGGGTCGACGGTGTCCAGCCAGGCGACCGTGTTGGCGATGTCGGAAACCTGGATCGCGTACATCTCGAACGGAACATCCTGCAGCATCTCGGTTTCCACCGGCCCGGGGGTGATGAGGTGCACGGCGATGCCGTCGCGGTCGACCTCCATGGCCAGCGCCCGGGCGAAGGCGTTCATGCCGGCCTTGGACGCGGAGTATGCGGTGCGCGCCATCATCGGTTCGTGGGCGGCCGAAGACGAGATGAAGATCAGCCGCGAGCCGGGCCGCATCCGGGGCAGCACCGCCGAGGTGACCACGAAACACGAGTCCAGGTTGGCCGAGATGACGGCGCGCCACTGGGCGAAAGTCTGCTTGCGCGCATAGGTCCCGCCGAGCGCGCCGGAAGCGTGCACGACCAGGTCGATACGCTCGAAAGGGCTTATCGCAGCGGCGAACCCGTCCGGATCGGAGGCGTCGGCGACGACGGCCCGTGCGCCGATCTGCTCTGCTACCGCCCGCAGCGGGCCCTCCCGGCGCGCCATCACCAGCACGTCGTAGCCCAGCTCGCACAACTTGGCCGCGCAGGCCTTGCCGATACCACCGCTGCCACCGGTGACCAACGCGGTTCTGGGAGTGCCCACCTGCGGCCGCTACGGTCGCCGGATGTCGCGCGGGCGGGACAATGCCTGCGGAGACAACGCGTAGATCCGCTGCTCGGCACGGCCGGACAGCACGTAGGTCTGGGTATCGGCCAAGTGCCGGCCCGCGATCCGCCGTGCCCGGTCGACATCGCCCTCGGCGATCGTCTCGGTCAGCTTGATGTGGGTGTTGAGCGCCGCACGCCGCCTGGCCAGCGACGGGTAGGTGCCGCTGGCCGCACTTTCGTCGGCCCACTGCTGCTCGTGGCTGGACCACAGCGTTTCCAGGCTGCCGACGACCGCGATGATGGTGTGGTTGCCGCAACCGCGCACGATGAGATTGTGGAACTGGCGCCCGATTTCGGTGAATTGCCGTCCGTCTTCCAGGTTTTCGGCCATCGCCTCGTTGGTACGCTTGAGTTCTGGCACCAGCGTGTCGGCGCGGTCGGGGCGCTGGGCGGCCAGCGCCGCGCAGGCGGGTTCGAGTTCCTGCAACGCCGCACCGAGGTCGCTGATCACGACGGACTCGCTCTGCAGCAACAGACCCAGCATGTAGGCGGCACTGGTCTTGGCCGGAGCGTGCACCACCGCGCCGCCGCGGTTGCCGCGCCGCACCGAGACCAGGCCCTCGGTCTCCAGAATCCGCAGCGCTTCGCGCAACGAGACCAGGCTGACCTTGAACTGGTCGACGAGAACTTCCTGGCGGGGCAACAGGTCGCCGTCGGCAAGCTCACCGTCGATGATCTGACGGCGCAGCTCGTCGGCTACGATTTCGGCGATCCTCGGCGCCGACAACCGGCGACGGGCGTCGGGTCCGATTCCCAGAGGGGCGCTCATCCGAGTCCTCGCAACCTACAGCAGGAAAGAGCGCACGGTCGCTGGCCCGCGAACTCCATTGGCTTAGCTATTTTAGCAGTAATGGTATAAATAGCCGCGTGAGTCACGAGGCCGATCACCGGCCGACGCCGCTCGACGGACTGCGAGTCGTCGAGATCAGTGACCGCCTGGCCGGCAGCTATTGCGGGAAGCTGTTGGTGGATGCGGGTGCGCAGGTCCGCAAAATCGAACCGCCGCAGGGAGATCCGTTGCGGCAGTACTCGGCCACCGGCTCGGCGGTACCGGACGGTGTGGCCGGTCCGCTCTACTGCTACCTCAACGCCGGCAAGAGCAGCCTGAGCGTGTCGCCGGATTCGGATCAGTACCGCGCCGAACTCGCCGGCGCCGACGTCGTCGTCGTGACCGCGGGACGGACCGGCGCCGCCGCGCTGGGCGTCGACCCGCAGCTGTTGCTGCGGCAGTCCCCACGCACGGTCGTCGTCACCATCTCCGACTTCGGTTGGAGCGGTCCGTTCGCCGACCGGCCGGCCACCGAGTTCACCCTGCAGGCCTGGTCCGGCTGCACCGGGTTCCGGGGCGATCCCGCCGGACCACCCATCTCCATCGGCGGCGACCTCGGCGAGTACATGGGCGGTGTTTACGCCGCGTTCGGTGCGCTGGCCGTGCGCCGCCGCGTGGTGCGGGGCGGCGCCGGTGAGCATCTGGACCTGTCCATGCTCGAGGCGATCACCGCGATGCAGAGCAGCGAATGGCTGCACTCCCAGTTGCTGCAGGTGCCCCCCATCCGGCGCACTCTGGAAGTTCCCTCGATCATCACCGCCAAGGACGGCTACGTCGGCATCACCATGGTCACCGGGCAGCAGTGGCTGGACTTCGCGGCCATGGTGGAATGCCCTGCGTTCGAAGAGATTCCGCAGCTGCGTTTCCAGATCGGCCGCTGGGAGTACCGCGACTTCATCTACGAGTCGATCGGTCCGTGGTTCGCCGAGCGAACCGTCGCCGAGATCGTCGAACTGGGTCAGCTGTTCCGGTTGCCGATCGCGCCGCTGGGCAACGGCGCCACGGTCCGCGACATGGACTACATGACGCAGCGCGGGGTGTTCGTGCAGAACCGGGCCGGATTCCACCAGCCGCGCGCGCCGTGGCTGATGTCGGGGTGTGCCCCGGCAGCACCCGCCGAAACGGCCGGGATCGGCGCGGGCAACAGTGAATCACCCTGGCCCAGAAGAGAATCCGGTAGTGCGCCGGTGGACGGCGGGCTGCCGCTGCAGGGGGTGCGGATCGTCGACCTGACCGCGTTCTGGGCCGGCCCGGCCGCCACCCATCTGCTGGCCGCGTTCGGCGCCGACGTGATCAAGGTGGAGTCGATTCAGCGTCCCGACGGCATCCGCTATTCGGGCGGCATGCGCACCGATATCGACGACTGGTGGGAATACGGCTGGGTATTCCACGCGATGAACACCAATAAGCGTTCGGTCACACTGGATTTGGGCTCCGAACAAGGCCGGGAGCACTTTCGCACGCTGGTCGCCGAGGCAAACGTGGTGATCGAGAATTTCTCACCGCGGGTGATGGACCACTTCGGGCTCACCGCCGAGGTGCTGCTGCGGATCAACCCCAAGCTCGTCGTTGCGCGGATGCCGGCGTTCGGGCTGGACGGGCCGTGGCGCGATCGGGTCGGGTTCGCACCCACCATGGAACAGATCGCCGGGTTGGCGTGGGTTACCGGCCTGCCGGAAACGCCGCCGGTGACCCCACGCGGGGCCTGCGACCCGCTGGCCGGCGTGCATGCCGCATTCGCGGTGCTGGCCGCGCTGCAGTTCGCCGCACGTACCGGACAGGGTCAACAGGTCGAGCTGCCGATGATCGAAACGGTGTTGAACACCACGGCCATTCAGCCGATCGAGTACGAGGTGTTCGGCAAAACCCTGAGCAGGCGGGGCAACCGCGGACACGGCGGGGCGATCCAGAACCTCTACCAGTGCGCCGGCGACGACGAATGGATCGCGGTCAGTGTGTGCGACGACGGGCAGTGGGCGGCCCTGGTCGACGTGCTGGGCCGGCCCTGCTGGGCGGACCAGGGACTTGCCACCGGCGCGGGCCGGCGCGAGCGGGCCGACGACCTCGACGACCGGTTACGGGCCTGGTTCGCCGGTCAGCCGCGGGATAGCACGGTCGATCGGCTGGTGGCGGCGGGGATTCCGGCGGCGCCGGTGGTCTCGCCGTCGCTGGTCACGCATAATCCGCAGCTACTGGCGCGGGGGTTTTTCGAGTCGCTGGACCACCCGCGGACCGGATCCGGCCTTTACCCCACGCCGCCGTTCGCCCGCCTCGCCGGGCAACACAAGTGGCTGCTGCGCCCGCCGCCGACGTTGGGCGAGCACAATGAAGAAGTCCTGCGCGGTCAGTGCGGGCTCGCCGAGGGAGAACTCGCCCGCCTTGCTGCCGACGGGGTGATCGGGACCCGACCGGTGGGGCTCTGAGTAGGGAAGGAGCATCCGATGCGAGTGATCGTCGATGCCGACATGTGCGAGGCCAACGGCTTCTGTGAGTCGATCGCGGCGGACATTTTCGAGTTGGGCGACGAGGACGTGGTGCAGATCGCCGACGGCCCGGTACCGCCCGACCGGGAGATCGACGTGCGCGCCGCGGTGGATCAATGTCCCCGGGCGGCGCTGAAGATCGTCGACTGAATCGCTGGGCGCTCGCGCGCCTTGCGCCTGTTGCTTTCTCGCGGACGTCACGCTGGTGCAGCGCTCGGCGCCGAACGTCACGCCAGTGCGGCGCTCGGCGCTCGGCGCTCGGCGCCGGTCCAGGCGCCAGGCCGCCGGCCCGCCGATCCGCCCCGGCGTATCGGCCAATGATGCACTGCGCGTGGGCAAGCCGCATCGACCGCCGCTCGGCGGGTGCCAATCGACAGGAGCGGGACCGGGCGCAGGCGCACTCGTTGACGTTCAATGCTTAAAATAGTAAAAATAGACATAGTCGTCGAACCGCGGTGCAGCGTGGGCGGCAACATGCCGTATCCAAGCCGCGCAGCCCGCGTGGGAAACGGAGAACTCGTGACGGACACTTTCACCGACCTGGCGTCGGACTCGGATCCCTCGGAACGGGAGTTCGGTCCCTCGGGCATCGCGCTGTCGACCTACCGCTTCCCCACCGGCTGGTTCATCGTCTCCTTCGCCTCCGAGCTGGCCCCCGGCGAGGTCAAGCGGGTGCACTACTTCGGCGAGGAACTGGTGCTCTTCCGCACCAAGTCGGGCAAGGTGCACGTGCTCGACGCCTACTGTCAGCACCTGGGCGCCAACATGGGCGTCGGCGGCACGGTGGAGGGCGAGCACATCGTGTGCCCCTGGCACGGCTGGCAGTGGCGCGGTGACGGCACCAATGCGCTCATCCCGTACAGCAAGATCGGGTGCAAGAACAACGTCCGCATCCGCGCCTACCCCGTCACCGAGTGGTACGGATTCATCCTCGTCTGGCACGAGCGCCATGGCCGGCCACCGTACTGGCAGCCGCCGGTGCTGCCCGAACTCGAGACCGACGAGTACTACCCGTTGCACCCCCACACCCGGATGGTGAACCGGGTCAAAGTGCACGCGCAGATGATCATCGAAAACGCCGCCGACCCGTATCACGTGCAGTATGTGCACAAGGCCGCCAACCCGGCCAACACCGCCTCGTTCCAGGTATCCGGTTACCACCTGCACGCGACGGTGAACGCGCACTTCGGTGGGGGCCGGGCCAAGACCTGGTTGACGCCCAACGGACCGGTCGACGCGAAAATCATCTACGACAACTATTCGCTGGGCCTGGGCATCGTGCGATTCCCCAGCGATCTGGTGAACACCGTCCAGGTCACCGGTCAGACTCCGGTCGACGAGGACTACACCGACTACTTCTACACCCAGGCCTCCATCCGCGAGCCCGGCGACACCGGCGACGTTCCCACCGGCCGCGCCGCCAAATTCCTTGCGCTGCAACAGGAAGTCATCAAGCAAGACTTCTTCACCTGGGAGAACATGAAGTATCTGGAGAAGCCGAACCTGGCGCCGGAAGAGGCACGCGACTATGCGGCCCTGCGTCGCTGGGCGCACCGCTTCTACCCGGGCGCCGAACCGTCGCCCACCGACTTCGGCTACACCGCCGACGGTGCGCCGGACCCGGCGGCGGCGCCGGCCTGACCCGGACCGTGTCGCTGGGGCCCGCCGATTTCGGCGTCGACGAATTCACCGTTCCGGCGGTACTGGATCGTCGCGCCGAGCAGTTCCCCGACCGGGTGGTGCTGACGGTTGCCGGTGTCGACATCACCTTCGCGCAGCTGCGGCAACGGTCCCGCGCGGCGGCCCGACTATTGACTGATCTTGGTGTGCGACAAGGTGATTGCGTGGCATTGTTCAGCGCCACGTGCCCGGAATGGATCTACTTCTGGTTGGGCACGGCGCGGATCGGCGCGGTCAGCGCCGCGGTCAATGCCGCTAACAAGGGCGACTTCCTGCTGCACAACCTTGCGCTGTCGCGGGCCAAGGTCGTTTTCACCGACACCGACCGGCGCTCCCGTGTCGACGAGGTGGCCGGCCGGCTGGACTTGGTGAGCGACGTTGTGGTGCAAGGTGATTCGCTGGCGGTGGCGCTGAACGGCGGTGGCACGGTACCCGACAGTCCCGCCGCCCCGGGCGACACCGCGGCACTGTTCTTCACCTCGGGCACCACCGGGCCGTCCAAAGCCGTTGCCACGTCCTGGCAGTACCTGTTCACGGTGGCCGCCACTGCCGCCGCTGCGTGGCAGTTCGCCGCGGGGGAGGCGTTGTGGACGGCGATGCCGCTGTTTCACCTGAGCGCGGCGCCCAGTGTGCTGGCTCCGCTGCTGGTCGGCGGGAAAACGGTGCTGGCAGGCGCCTTTCATCCCGGCCAGGTGTGGGACGACGTGCGTGTGCCCAGCGCGGTAGGTTTCGTAGGCGCCGGAGCCATGGTGTCCATGCTGTACAACCTGCCTGCCGATCCGCGGGATGCGCAGCTGCCGCTGCGGTTCATCTCGGCGGCGCCGATCGATGCCGGCTGCTATCGGTCGATCGAGCAACGCTACGGCTGCCGCGTGGTCACCATGTACGGCCTGACCGAGGCGTTTCCGCTTGCGGTGAAGGGCGTTGCCGACCACGGAGTTCCGGGCACCTCGGGTCAGCCCAACCCCAACTTCGAGGTGCGTGTCGTCGATACCGAGGGCAACGAGCTGCCCGCCGGGGTGGTGGGCGAGATCGCCTGCCGGCCCCGCTTCCCGCATGTGATGAGCGAAGGCTACGTGGTCGCGGGGGAGCCCCGCCAACTGCGGGTGCAGCCGCATCCGGACTGGTTTCGCACCGGCGACCTGGGCAGGTTCGACAGCGACCGCAACCTCACCTACGTCGACCGCGCCAAGGACTCGTTGCGCCGGCGCGGCGAGAACGTCTCGTCGGTGGAAGTGGAGGCGGTGGTGCTGGGCCACCCGGCCGTCGCCGAAGCCGCCGCGGTGGCGGTCCCCAGCGACCTGGGCGAGGACGACATCCTGCTGGCGGTCGTGTTACGGCCCGGAACGGCAATCGATCACGCCGAGCTGTTGGACTTCTGCGCCGCCCGGATGCCCTACTTCTGCGTGCCGCGTTACATCGAAGAGCTTGATGAACTGCCCAAGAACGCGATCGGACGGATACGTAAAGACTTACTACGCGCTCGCGGGTTGACGGCGGGGGCGTGGGACCGTGAAAGCCACGGATACACCGTGCGCCGGTGAATGGGAGAGCGAAGGAACAGACATGCCACTGACCTACCAGGAACAGCAACTGCTGCAGGGCGCGACCGGCCGCGGAGCGATCCAGGATCTGACCGCCAGACACAACCGGGCCTACTCCGATGGCAACCGGAACGCGTGGATCGCGACGTTCCGCCATTCGGGGGCAACGTACCGTCGAGACGGCGAGTCGTTCAGCGATCTGCGCGCGGCCTTCGACGGCGGCGAGGGGCAGCGGCTGGTGACCGTCGACCATGAAATCCACGTCGACGGTGTCAACGCGACGCAGCACTGTGTGGCAATCCTGTTCGCCACCGTGCTCGGCACCACCACTTTGCGGGCCACCGGCACCTACCGCGACGAACTCATCTACGAGCGCGGCGGCTGGTATTTCACTTCCCGCGAACTCAGATGGGACGCGGTGCCGAGTCGCCAGCTCGTCATGTGATCCCGTGGACCAGAATCCCTCCGGCCGCCTGAGCTACCAAATGGTCTTCGGCACTTACGAAGACGCGTTGCAGATGGTGGGCAGCACAACCGAAGCCCGCACCGCGGCCCATCCGGTCGGCGGCGCGCGCATCCAGCTGTTCGCCGCGATGGTCCGCGACGCCAACCGCTCCTACTGGGACGACGAGTTCGCCGGCGACCAGTGGGGCGGCCTGCTGGCGCCACCCGCGTTGTTGATGGGGTGGCTGATACCGCCGCCGTGGCTGCCCGGCCAGACGTCCGGTGCGGCCCGGCCGACCGCGGCGCTTGCGCTGCGAGTTCCGCTGCCGGGCACCACGTTCATCAACGCGGCCAACGACGTCGAGTTTCTGGAACCCATCGTGGCGGGTGACCTGCTGACCGCGGTCGAACAGCTGGTGTCGGTGTCGCCGGAGAAGCGAACCCGGCTTGGCGTCGGCCATTTCGTCGAAACCCTGGAGACTTACCGCCGCCAGGACGGCACTGTCGTTGCCAGATCGCGCAATACGTTGTTCCGCTTCACCCCAGAGCCGGCGACGTGACCGATCTGGATTGGCACGACATCATCGTTCCGACGGAGCTGCCCGAGATCGTCGACGAGATCACCTACCAGCGGGTCATCGAGAACGCGGGTGCCACCTGGGATTATTTCCCGGGCCATTTCGACCCCGCTTATGCCCAAAGCCAGGGTAATCCAACGATTTTCGTGAACACCATGCACCTGGCGGGATTCGCCGACCGGGTTGCGACCGATTGGGCGGGACCACGAAGTCGGGTGGTGCGCCGCTCGATGCGGCTGGTGGGTTCGATCTATGCCGGCGACACCATGGTCGGCCGCGGCCGTGCGGTCGGCAAACGCATCGACACCACCGCCGACCCACCGCGCCACCTGGTCGACGTGGAGATCCGGGTCCTCAACCAGCACGGTGCACTGTGCTGTCCGGTGCAGATCACCCTGCAGCTACCGGATTCCGGGCCTGACGGCAGTGCATGAGGCGGCCGAATTTCATCTGGCGGTGTGCCGGCGCTTCGGCGCGGCGGTGGCCGCGGCGGCCGGCAGGTGGGAGCGGCCGTCACCGTGCGACGCCTGGACTGCCCGCGGAGTGCTTGAGCACGTGATCGGCTTCCACGACGTACTGGTGTTGCGGCCCTTATCGCGCAAACCCGACCGACCCCGCGACGATCCGCAGGCGCGTTGGTTGTTGACCTACGACGCGCTGACGCTTGCCTTTTCGAATGGCGCGGGACCCGAGCCGCCGACACTTCGGCAAGCGTTCGAGGTGATTCCCAAATTGACCCGCGACGTCCTGATCCACACCTGGGACCTCGCACGTGCGGTGGGGGCCGACGATCGGCTGGATCCCGGCTGGTGTGAGCTTAGTTACGCTCAAACAGCGGCGGATTGGCAAGATCTGAGCGCATCGGGCATGTTCGGACGCCCGGTGTGCGTGCCCGACGACGCGGATGTGCAGACGAAGCTGCTCGCACAGCTTGGCCGCGACCCGTTGTGGCGTTAGCGAGATCTCACAGCGGCGGCAGCTTTCCGTTGCAGGCCACCGACTGCAGTTCGACGTATTCGTGCAGGCCCTCGGGGCCGAACTCGCGCCCGATGCCCGAATGCTTGAAGCCGCCGAACGGGGTGCTGATGTCGAGCATGTACATGTTGATGCCGTAGGTACCGGTGCGCACCCGCCCGGCGATGTCCAGGCCGTGCGCGACGTCGGCCGTCCACACCGAGCCGGCCAGGCCGTAGTCGCTGTCGTTGGCGATCCGTACCGCGTCGTCCTCGTCGTCGTACCGGAGCACCGTCAGCACCGGGCCGAAAATCTCCTCGCGGGCGATGCGCATCTCGTTGTTGGCATCGGTGAACAGGGTGGGCCGCACGTACCAGCCGCGTGGTTCCGGGCTGTCGGCGCCGCCGAGTACCAGCCGGGCGCCTTGCTGCTGTCCGGATCGGATGAGATCTTGGACCCGCGCCTGTTGTCGTTGTGCGACAAGGGGTCCGATGTCGGTCTTCTCGTCGGCGGGGTCGCCGACGCTAAGCCCCGACATCATGTCGGCCAGCGCCTCGACGAATTCGTCGTGCCGGCGGCGGCTGACCAGAATACGGGTCTGCGCGACGCAAGCCTGACCGTTGTTCATCAGACTGGCCGACTTCAATCCCGCGACCGTCTTGACGATGTCGGCGTCGTCGAGCACGATCGCCGCCGACTTGCCACCCAGTTCCAGGCTCACCCGCTTGAGTTGTTCGCCACACAGTGCTGCGATACGACGGCCGGTGGCGCTGGATCCGGTGAAGGCGATCTTGTCCACGCCGGGGTGTCGCACCAGCGCCTCACCGAGCTGCGGTCCGCCCGGAAGCACCGACACCACGCCTTCGGGCAGGTCGAGCTGCTCGATCATCTCGGCCAACCACAAAGCGTCCAAAGGGGTTTCGGGAGCCGGCTTGACGATCACGGTGCAGCCGGCGATCAGCGCCGGAATCAGCTTGGGCATGATCAGGCACTGCGGCACGTTCCACGGCACGATCGCCCCGACCACGCCGACCGGTGCCCGGTTCAGGTGCGCCTCGCCGAGCACGCCCTGGCGGCGTTCCACCCACGGGAAGTCGCGGGCGGCGGCCAGTGTGAGGTGGATCATCGAGGCGGCCCCGGCGGCTTGGCCGAGTCGGCTGAAGCTGCGCGGGGAGCCCATCTGCGCGGTGATCAGGTCGGCCATCTCGTCGATGTGGCGCCCGTAGACGGCGGCCAGTTCGGAGACTTTGCGCATCCGCTCAGCCGGGGGGAGTCGCGGCCAGGGGCCGTCGTCGAAGGCGCGCCGGGCCGTGGACACGGCGTCATCGAGGTCGCGCTGATCGGCGGCAGGTACCTCGGCGATCGGTTCCTCGGTGTGCGGAGAGATGACGGTGAGGCGCTGCGACGTGGCCGGCTCGCACCATCGGCCGCCGATGAAAAGCCGGTCGTACGAACGGGTTGCCGTCATCGGGGCACCACCTCAGGGCGACGGTAATTTCGCTATTGATGCTAACATAGCAAAAATTCTCCCAAGGCGAGGCAGCAGTGGCGAACGACTGGCGCAGTTACCCGTTCGAATTGGTACCCGGCGACAGCCAATTGAACTTTCCCGCCGCCGAGGGCCAGCACGCCGACCAGGAGTCCGACACCTGGTTCATCGCCGGTGAACTCGACGCACCGGAGACCGGCCGGTCGTTCGCATTCCTGACCATCTTCAACCGGAACCGGCCGGGTGGATCGATCGTCGCCGACTTCTACACCATGGCACTGTTCGATCTGGATACCGGGGAATACGGCACTTACACCGACTACGACATGCCGCCGGCCAGCATGGAGCCGGGCGCCATCCCTCGATTGTCCAGTGCCGTGGGGCTATTGGACCTCGAGTACGACACCGGCGACGGCACCGCGCGATGGACCGCCCGTACCGACGCCGGCGGCAATCCGGTGCCCTACACCTATGACGTCGACTTGGTGGGTACCGACCAGCACGGGCAGCCCATGCGGTTGGAACTTGCCGTCACCCCCACCCGCGCGCCTACCGCGTTGGGCGCCTCGGCGTACAACGGCAAGATCGCCTGCTTCGGTCAGGACGACACCTACTCCTACTTCCAGACCGGGATGGTGATGACCGGCGCGCTGCGCTGGGGCGAGGCGACCGAGCGGGTCAGTGGGAGCAGCGGGCACGTCGACCGGCAATGGTTTCCCAAGTACGCGGGCGGCGGGAGCGGCGAGCCGCCGCGAACCAGGTCGCATGAGTGGCGCACCATCAACTTCGACAACGGCGTCGACATGAGCATCTGGCGGCAGTTTCTGCGCACCGAAGGTAATGCGCTGCAACCGTTTACCGGTATCACCACCAGCTACCCCGACGCCAGGCCGTCGGAGTGCGTCGAAGACTTCGACGTCACGATCAGCAGCTACGTCCGGTGGCCCGAATCGATCCGATCGCTGATCCGTCCCCCCGCCAAGGCGCGCTACCTGCCCGACCGGCATCGGATCACCTGCGCCGCACTACAATTGGACATCGTGGGGGAACCTTTGGTGGCTGCCCCGGCCCACGGTCTGCCGATCGAATACATGGAAGGGCCGTATCGCTACCGCGGAACTCTGGCCGGCCGGCCGGTGACGGCGTTTGCGTTCAACGAGCGATCACTGGCGCTCTATCGGGACTGGGAGCTGGTCCAGGTGCTGGCCACCACAGCCGCCGAAACCGCTGACGCCGAGCTACACGCCGCCGTGGACCGGCTCGCGAAACTGGTGCACGACGGCGCCGCAGACGCGGCGTTACAACTGGCCGCAGAGCTGCGCACCGATCAAACAGAGTTCCTGGCAACAATTTTGGACGACCTGATCACCGCACTGTCAGGTTAGCGCCCGCTCCCAGGCGAGGTGGCGGTGCTGCAAGCCCGGCTCGTTGCGGCCGAACAGAAGTTTCTCCCGCGCTCCGGATTCCAGGTTCGCCTGCAACCCCTGGACTAGCCGGTAGTCCTCGTCGCGCACCGTGGCGTGGGCGTATTCGAACACCGCCTGCGCGCCGGCGGCGACGGATTCATCGGACATATCCAGCGGGGTGGAGTTCTGGTGCACCGTGACCGACCGGCCCGGTCGGTCGCCCGGGTAGACACGGAACAGTTCGCCGTTGGCGATCGTCGCCGAGATCACGATGTTGGGGAACAGCGCGTAGATGACCACCAGGTTGTTCAGCGGCACCCACTGGTCCTCGGGAACGTTCTCCAGATCCAGGATCGTATTGAGCGGGAAGATCAATCGGTGGTGCGGCCCGAAGGCGTCGAAGACCGTGCAGTTGCTGCGGGCGATGGTGGCGAACGTGTTTTCGTGCACGGTGGCGAAGTGGTAGTTCTCGGCGAAGGTGTCCACCGCCAGCTTCCAGTTGATGGGCGAGTCCAGCACCTTCTCGCCCAACGGCGCCCATCGGCCGATGCCCCAGGAGTCGAGTTCTGCGGCCAGCGGCCCCAGGTGGTCCGCCACATCCAAGGTCGTCCCGCTTTTCACGGGTTGCATTGCCACCCAGAGAAATCCGGCGAATTCGGCGGCAGGGAGCTCGGTCAACCCGTCCGAGCGCGGGGTGGTGTCCGGGAAGCCCTCGCGGCCCGGCACCGCAGTCAGCCGGCCGTTGTTGTCATATGTCCAAGCGTGGTAGGGACAGGTGAACCGTTTGGCCACACCACATCCCGATGCCACCTGCGCCTGCCGGTGCAAGCAGACATTGTCAAATGCCTTGACCGAGCCGTCGGCGGTGCGTGTCAGCAAGATCGATCGGCCCATCACCGTCTTGGTGCAGTAGGACCCGGGCCGGGGCAGTTCGGAGGCGTAGCCGACCAGCTGCGGGCAGCCCAGCACCATAGCCCGGTCTCTGGCGTGCCGCTCGAGAGAGGTGTAGGCGGCCGCGTCAACCTGGTGGGTGTGTGGTGCGAGGTCAGTTGTCTTGTCGCGCGCCAGTTTCAAAGCGCGCCGCGTCAGATCGATCAGCTGGTCGTGATCCATCACAACCCCCATCGCATCGCGTGCGGTCCCCTCAGCGGCTGCTGCGGGGCTGCCGCATCCCGAGCCTAACTTTACTAACTTTATAGTGACAAGAAGAATCGACCAAAGATCGATCGGCTACGGATCTGTCGACCCGAACTGGTGTTGCGGCGAAGTGATGCAGATGTGACTGCTGTGTCTGATGATCTTCATGGGATTCCTGTCGTACCCTCTGACTCATGTCCGTTTCCCGACGTGACGTGCTGAAATTCGCCGCGGTGGCACCGGCCCTGGTGGGCCTGGGTGCCGCGACGGCTTCGCTGACTGCGCCGGCGGCGTCCGCGTCGCTCGGCACCCTGCTCGACTACGCGGCCGGCGTCATCCCGGCCAGCCAGATCAGAGCGGCCGGCGCGGTGGGGGCGATCCGGTATGTCTCGGATCGGCGGCCCGGGGGAGCGTGGATGCTCGGCAAGCCCATCCAGCTCGCCGAGGCGCAGGACCTGCACGGAAGCGGTCTGAAGATCGTCTCGTGCTATCAGTTCGGAAAAGGCAGTACCTCGGACTGGCTGGGCGGTGCCGCCGCCGGCATCCAGCACGCCAAGCGGGGAATGGAACTGCATGCCGCGGCCGGCGGCCCGGCCAGTGCTCCCATCTACGCCTCGATCGACGACGACCCCTCGCACGACCAGTACAAGAATCAAATCGTCCCGTACCTGCGGTCTTGGGAGTCGGTGGTCGGTCACCAGCGCACCGGCGTGTACGCCAACTCCAAGACCATCGACTGGGCGGTGAACGACGGTCTCGGGTCCTACTTCTGGCAGCACAATTGGGGCTCGCCGAAGGGGTATACGCACCCGGCCGCGAATCTGCATCAAGTCGAGATCGACAAGCGACAGGTGGGGGGCGTCGGGGTCGACGTCAACGAAATCCTCAAGCCGCAGTACGGGCAGTGGGCGTGACCTCGCCCGCTTTCTAAGAATCTGCGTCTCGTTCCAGCAAACACTCGTTCGCTCAGTCGCCTCCGTCGACGACATTGATGAATCGTTGCGTATGTGGCAGGCGTGACGATACGCGGCCGCGGGAGGCGAAATTTTTAACATAACGATTTGGTAACAATACTGCTTTGATCAGCGAAGTTATAGCTACTCGACCGTAACCACCTGCATGCAGGACGTTTGTCAGCGGCGCCCGCGCCCGCGGTTTCCGGCGGTGTTACCCACGACACGGTTACCGGTGCGTAGAACTCGCCAGTAACCAATCACCTCCAAGAATTCGAGGAGATCCTCATGACACTCTTATTGGGACCGCTGCAGTACAGGGCGCCGCTCGACGACGTTCCGGCTGCCCGACAAAGCACCGGTCAGACGATTATCGGCCGCGATTCGATGCGGAATCGCCCGGAGCGGCACCGGCAGGACGCCGGACCGCCCCGGGGCTGCGGGGCCGGCCGAACGAACCGAGACGCATAGATGCATAGCGACGCTTGAGGGAGATACCAAGGTGACGATCCACGAGCACGACAGGTTGTCCGCAGATCGCGACGGCAGTGGACCGCACAGCGCGCATGCACTGGTGGACCGGCTGACCGCAGGCGAGCCCTACGCGGTCGCGTTCGGGGGCCAGGGCAGCGCGTGGTTGGAGACCCTGGAAGAGCTGGTGTCCGGGGCCGGGATCGAATCCGAGCTGGCGACCCTGGTCGGCGAGGCCGATCTGCTGCTCGAGCCCGTCGCGCGGGAGCTGATCGTGGTGCGCCCGATCGGTTTCGAGCCGTTGCAGTGGGTGCGCGCGCTGGCCGCCGAGGACACCGTGCCGTCCGACAAGCACCTGACCTCGGCCGCCGTCTCACTTCCCGGTGTACTGCTGACGCAGATCGCCGCCATTCGCGCATTGGCCCGCCAGGGCATGGACCTGATCGAGACCCCGCCGGTGGCACTGGCCGGACACTCGCAGGGCCTGCTCGCGGTCGAGGCCCTCAAAGCCGGCGGATCGCGTGACGTGCAATTACTGGCGCTGGCACAGCTGATCGGCGCGGCCGGCACGCTGGTGGCGCGCCGCCGCGGCATCTCTGTGCTGGGCGACCGGCCGCCGATGGTGTCGGTCACCAACGCCGACCCGCAGCGCATCGGGCAACTGCTCGACGAGTTCGCCCAGGACGTGCGCACCGTGTTGCCGCCGGTGCTGTCCATCCGCAACGGGCGTCGCTCGGTGGTCATCACCGGCACTCCCGAGCAACTGTCCCGCTTCGAGCTGTACTGCAACCAGATCTCGGAGAAGGAAGAGGCCGAGCGCAAGAACAAGCTGCGCGGCGGCGATGTCTTCGCGCCGGTCTTCGACCCGGTGCGGGTCGAGGTCGGGTTCCATACCCCGCGGCTGTCCGACGGCGTCGACATCGTCGGTCGCTGGGCCGAGCAGGTGGGCCTGGACGTCGCGCTGGCCCGCGACCTGGCCGAGGCCATTCTGGTCCGCAAAGTCGACTGGGTCGACGAGATCACCCGGGTCAACGAGGCCGGAGCCCGGTGGATCCTCGACCTGGGTCCCGGTGACATCCTGACCCGGCTGACCGCGCCGGTCATCCGAGGTCTGGGCATCGGCATCGTGCCGGCGGCCACCCGCGGCGGCCAGCGCAACCTGTTCACCGTCGGGGCCACCCCGGAGGTGGCCCGCGCGTGGTCCAGCTACGCACCGACGGTGGTCCGCCTGCCCGACGGCAGGGTCAAGCTGTCGACCAAGTTCACCCGGCTGACCGGGCGGTCGCCGATCCTGCTCGCCGGCATGACCCCGACCACCGTCGACGCCAAGATCGTGGCGGCCGCGGCCAACGCCGGGCACTGGGCCGAGTTGGCCGGCGGCGGACAGGTCACCGAGGAGATCTTCGCGGCCCGCGTCAAGGAATTGGCCGGGCTGCTCGAGCCCGGCCGCACCTACCAGTTCAACGCGCTGTTCCTGGACCCCTACCTGTGGAAGCTGCAACTGGGCGGTAAGCGTCTGGTCCAGAAGGCCCGGCAGTCCGGCGCGGCGATCGACGGCGTGGTGGTCAGTGCCGGCATCCCGGAACTCGAAGAGGCCGTCGAGCTGATCGACGAGCTCAACGACGTCGGGATCAGCCACGTGGTGTTCAAGCCGGGCACCATCGAGCAGATCCGCTCGGTGATCCGCATCGCCACCGAGGCGCCCACCAAGCCGGTGATCATGCACATCGAAGGCGGCCGCGCCGGCGGTCACCACTCCTGGGAAGACCTCGACGACCTGCTCCTGGCCACCTACTCCGAGCTGCGCTCTCGACCCAACATCACGGTCTGCGTCGGTGGCGGGATCGGCACCCCCGAGCGTGCCGCGGAGTACCTGTCCGGTCGCTGGGCACAGGCCTACGGCTTCCCGTTGATGCCGATCGACGGCATCCTGGTCGGCACCGCCGCGATGGCGACGCTGGAAGCCACCACGTCGCCGTCGGTCAAGCAGCTGCTGGTCGACACCCAGGGCACCGATGGCTGGATCGGCGCCGGAAAAGCCCAGGGCGGCATGGCTTCCAGCCGTAGCCAGCTGGGCGCCGACATCCACGAGATCGACAACAGCGCCTCCCGGTGCGGGCAGCTGCTCGACGAGGTGGCCGGTGACGCCGACGCCGTGGCGGAGCGTCGCGACGAGATCATCGCCGCGATGGCCAGGACCGCCAAGCCCTACTTCGGCGACGTCGCGGAGATGACCTACCTGCAGTGGCTGCGCCGCTACGTGGAATTGGCCATCGGAGATGGCGACTCGACCGCAGACACCGCCGCGCCGGGTAGCCCGTGGCTGGCCGACACCTGGCGGGAACGGTTCGAGCAGATGCTCAAGCGCACCGAAGCCCGTTTGCATGCAAAGGATTTCGGGCCGATCGACACCCTGTTCAACGACGCGGCACTGCTGGAGGATCCGGCCGCTGCGATCGAGTTGCTGCTGGGTGGCTACCCGGATGCCGAGACGGTGCAGCTGCATCCCGCCGACGTGCCGTTCTTCGTGAGCCTGTGCAAGACGCCGGGCAAGCCGGTGAACTTCGTGCCGGTGATCGACAAGGACGTGCGGCGCTGGTGGCGCAGCGACTCCCTGTGGCAGGCGCACGACGCCCGCTACGACGCCGACCAGGTGTGCATCATCCCCGGCCCCGCCGCGGTGGCCGGCATCACCCGACTGGACGAACCGGTCGGGGAACTGCTGGACCGGTTCGAGCAGGCCGCCATCGACGAGGTGATCGGCGCCGGCGCCGAGCCCGCCGACGTTACGTGCCGCCGGTTGGGCCGCGCCGACGTGCGCGGGCCGCTCGCCGTGGTGCTGGATGCGCCCGACGTGGTGTGGGCGGGCCGGACCACCACCAACCCGGTGCACCGGATCGCCGAGCCCGCCGACTGGCAGGTACACGAAAACCGCACCGCCACGCACACCTCCACCGGGGCGCGGCTGCAGGTCACCCCGCAGGGCGAGGTGGTGCTCAGCGTGCCGGTGTCGGGAACCTGGATCGACATACCGTTCAGCCTGCCCGCCAACACCGCCGACGGCGGCGTCCCGGTGGTCACCACTGAAAACGCCACCACGGCAATGCGTTCCGTGCTGGCCATCGCCGCCGGTGTGGACGGGCCGGAGTCGCTGCCGACGGTCACGGACGGCTCCGCCAGGGTGACGGTGGCATGGGATCCCGAGCGGGTTGCCGACCACACCGGGGTCACGGCGACTTTCGGTGAGTCGCTGGCACCGAGCCTGACCACGGTGCCCGACGCGCTCGTCGGGCATTGCTGGCCCGCGGTTTTCGCCGCGATCGGTGCAGCGGTCACCGACACCGGGGTGCCGGTGGTGGAGGGCCTGCTCAGCCTGGTGCACTTAGACCACGCCGTCCGGCTAGCCGAGCAGCTGCCCACGGTGCCGACCGAATTGACCGTCGTCGCAACGGCTACCGGGGCAACCGATACCGACATGGGCCGCGTCGTTCCCGTCACGGTCACGGTGACCTCGCAGACCGGGTCCCTCGTCGCGACCCTGGAAGAGCGGTTCGCGATCCTGGGCCGCACCGGTACGGCCGAACTTGCCGACCCGGTCCGGGCCGGCGGTGCGGTCTCCGAGAACGCCACCGACACCCCGCGGCGGCGCCGCCGCGACGTCAAAATCGCTGCGCCGGTGGACATGCGACCGTTCGCCGTGGTGTCCGGCGACCACAACCCCATCCACACCGACAAGGCCGCGGCCCTGCTGGCCGGGCTGGGATCGCCGATCGTGCACGGCATGTGGCTGTCGGCGGCCGCCCAGCACGCGGTTACCGCCACCGACGGCCAAGCCCGCCCACCGGCGCGACTGGTCGGCTGGACCGCACGATTCCTCGGCATGGTGCTGCCCGGCGACGAGGTCGACTTCCGGGTCGAACGGGTCGGAATAGACCAGGGCGCAGAGGTTTTGGAGGTGACCGCCAAGATCGGCACCGACCTGGTCATGTCGGCGACCGCTCGGTTGGCCTCGCCCAAGACGGTCTACGCCTTCCCCGGTCAGGGCATCCAGCACAAGGGTATGGGCATGGATGTGCGGGCCCGCTCGAAGGCGGCCCGCAAGGTGTGGGACGAGGCGGACAGGTTCACCAGGGACACCCTGGGCTTCTCGGTGCTGCACGTGGTCCGCGACAACCCGACCAGCATCATCGCCAGCGGAGTGCACTACCACCACCCCGACGGTGTGCTGTTCCTCACCCAGTTCACCCAGGTCGCGATGGCCACGGTGGCGGCCGCGCAGGTCGCCGAGATGCGCGAGCAGGGCGCCTTCGTCGAAAATGCCATCACCTGCGGCCACTCGGTGGGTGAATACACCGCATTGGCTTGTGTGAGTGGGGTTTTCGAGCTCGACGCACTGCTCGAAGCCGTGTTCCACCGTGGCTCCAACATGCACGACATCGTGCCGCGCGACGAGCTGGGCCGCTCCAACTACCGGCTGGCCGCCATCCGACCCTCCCAAATCGACTTGCCCGACGAGGAAGTCACCGACTTCGTGGCCGGCATCGCCGAGCGCACCGGTGAATTCCTGGAGATCGTGAACTTCAACCTGCGTGGGTCGCAGTACGCGATCGCCGGCACGGTGCGCGGTCTGGAGGCTTTGGAGGAAGAAGTCGAGCGGCGTCGCGAGATCACCGGCGGCAAGCGCTCTTTCATCCTGGTGCCGGGCATCGACGTGCCGTTCCACTCCCGGGTGCTGCGGGTCGGCGTCGCCGAGTTCCGTCGCTCGCTGGAACGACTGATGCCGCGCGACAAGGACCCCGAACTGATCCTGGGGCGCTACATCCCGAACCTGGTGCCGCGGCCTTTCACGCTGGACCGTGACTTCATCCAGGAGATCCGGGACCTGGTGCCCGCCGAACCGCTCGACGAGGTGCTGGCCGACTACGACACCTGGCTCAACGAACGGCCACGCGACCTGGCACGCAAGATCCTGATCGAGCTGTTGGCCTGGCAGTTCGCCAGCCCGGTGCGCTGGATCGAGACGCAGGACCTGCTGTTCATCGAGGAGGCCGCCGGCGGCCTGGGGGTGGAGCGGTTCGTCGAGATCGGCGTGAAGACGGCACCGACGGTCGCGGGCCTGGCCACCAACACTCTCAAACTGCCCGAATACGCGCACAGCACGGTGGAGGTGCTCAACGCCGAGCGCGATGCCGCGGTGTTGTTCGCCACCGACACCGATCCCGAGCCGGAACCGGAAGTCGAAGAGCCGGTTGCTGATTCCGCCGCTGAACCGCAAGCCGCCGCCGCTCCCGCGCCGGTTCCCGCGGCCGCGCCCTCAGGTGGTCCGCGTCCCGACGACATCCCGTTCGACGCCGCCGATGCCACGCTGGCCCTGATCGCGATCTCGGCGAAGATGCGCCTGGACCAGATCGAGCCGTTGGACTCCATCGAGTCGATCACCGACGGCGCCTCCTCGCGGCGCAACCAGTTGTTGGTCGACCTGGGCTCGGAGCTGAACCTGGGTGCCATCGACGGCGCCGCCGAGGCCGACCTGGCCGGGCTGCGCGCGCAGGTGACCAAACTGGCCCGCACCTACAAGCCTTACGGTCCGGTGCTTTCCGATGCGATCAACGACCAGTTGCGTACGGTGTTCGGCCCGTCCGGCAAGCGGCCCGCTGCCATCGCCGAGCGGGTGACGAAGACCTGGGAACTCGGCGAGGGTTGGGTCAAGCACGTCACCGTCGAGGTGGCGCTGGGCACCCGGGAGGGCACCAGCGTCCGTGGTGGCGCAATGGGTCATCTGCACGAGGGCGCCCTGGCCGACGCCGCGTCGGTCGACAAGGTGATCGATGGCGCTGTCGCCGCGGTGGCTGCGCGCCATGGGGTTTCGGTGTCGCTGCCCTCGGCCGGTGGCGGTGGCGGCGCGACCGTCGACGCGGCCGCGCTCAGTGAATTCACCGACCAGATCACCGGCCGCGACGGCGTGTTGGCCTCGGCCGCCCGCCTGGTGCTGGGTCAGCTGGGCCTCGACGAACCCGCGAGCGTGCCGCCGGCGGCCACCGACGCAGAGCTCATCGACCTGGTGACTGCCGAATTGGGCTCGGACTGGCCGCGTTTGGTGGCGCCGGTGTTCGACGGCAAGAAGGCTGTCGTCTTCGACGACCGCTGGGCCAGCGCCCGCGAGGACCTGGTCAAGCTGTGGCTGGCCGACGAAGGTGACATCGACGCCGACTGGCTGCGGCTCTCGGAGCGGTTCGAGGGGGCCGGCCACGTCGTCGCCACGCAGGCCACCTGGTGGCAGGGCAAGTCGCTGGCCGCGGGCCGGCAGATCCACGCCGCCCTGTACGGCCGGATCGCCGCCGGCGCCGAGAACCCCGACCCCGGCCCCTACAGCGCCGAAATCGCGGTCGTGACAGGTGCTTCCAAGGGCTCCATTGCCGCATCGGTGGTCGCGCGCCTGCTCGACGGCGGCGCCACCGTCGTCGCCACCACCTCCAAGCTCAATGACGAGCGACTGGCGTTCTACCGCGAGCTCTACCGCGATCACGCCCGCTTCGGTGCGGCGTTGTGGGTGGTGCCGGCCAACATGGCGTCCTACTCCGACATCGACGCCCTGGTCGACTGGGTCGGTTCCGAGCAGAGCGAGAGCCTTGGGCCGCAATCGATTCACATCAAGGACGCGCAGACCCCAACGCTGTTGTTCCCGTTCGCCGCACCGCGGGTGGTCGGCGACATGTCCGAAGTCGGGGCGCGCGCCGAGATGGAGATGAAGGTACTGCTGTGGGCCGCGCAACGGCTGATCAGCGGGCTGTCGAAGATCGGCGCTGAGCGCGACATCGCCTCACGGCTGCACGTGGTGCTGCCCGGCTCGCCCAACCGCGGCATGTTCGGCGGTGACGGCGCCTACGGGGAGGCGAAGTCGGCGCTGGACGCGGTGGTCAGTCGTTGGCACGCCGAATCCTCGTGGGCGGAACGAGTCAGCTTGGCGCACGCGCTGATCGGCTGGACCCGCGGGACGGGGCTGATGGGTCACAACGACGCCATCGTCACCGCCGTCGAGGAAGCCGGTGTCAGGACCTACTCGACCGACGAGATGGCGGCGATGCTGCTGGGCCTGTGCGACGTGGAATCCAAAGTGGCCGCGTCGAGTTCGCCGATCAAGGCCGACTTCACCGGTGGATTGGCCGACGTCGAACTGGACATGGCCGAGCTGGCCGCCAAGGCCCGCGCGGAGATGACGTCCGAGGCGGCGGACGAGGATGACACTCCGGCCGAAGGCACCATCGCGGCGTTGCCGTCGCCGCCCCGCGGCTACACGCCCGCGCCGCCGCCGGAATGGGACGACCTGGATGTCGACCCGGCCGACCTGGTGGTGATCGTCGGCGGTGCCGAAATCGGGCCGTACGGCTCGTCACGTACCCGCTTCGAGATGGAGGTCGAGAACGAACTGTCGGCCGCCGGCGTGCTCGAGCTGGCTTGGACCACCGGGCTGGTCCGCTGGGAGGACGACCCCCAACCGGGTTGGTATGACACGCAATCCGGTGATCTGGTGGACGAATCCGAGCTCGTCGAGCGTTACCACGACGCGGTCGTCCAGCGCTGTGGGATTCGGGAGTTCGTCGACGACGGTGCGATCGACCCCGACCACGCGTCGCCGTTGTTGGTGTCGGTCTTCCTGGACAAGGACTTCACCTTCGTGGTGTCCTCCGAGGCCGAGGCGCGGTCGTTCGCCGAGTTCGATCCCGAGCACACGGTCATCCGGCCGGCGCCCGACTCGGGTGACTGGCAGGTCACCCGCAGAGCCGGTACCGAGGTCCGGGTGCCTCGTAAGACCAAGCTGTCCCGGGTAGTCGGGGCGCAGATCCCGACCGGATTCGACCCGACGGTGTGGGGCATCAGCCCGGATATGGCCAACTCGATCGACCGCGTGGCGCTGTGGAACATCGTCACCACCGTCGACGCGTTCCTGTCCGCCGGGTTCTCGCCGGCCGAGGTGATGCGTTACGTGCACCCGAGCCTGGTGGCCAGCACGCAGGGCACCGGGATGGGCGGCATGACCTCGATGCAGACCATGTACCACGGCAACCTGCTCGGCCGTAACAAGCCGAACGACATCTTGCAGGAAGTTCTGCCGAATGTCGTTGCCGCGCACGTGATTCAGTCCTACGTGGGCAGCTACGGCTCGATGATCCACCCGGTCGCCGCGTGCGCGACGGCGGCGGTCTCGGTCGAGGAGGGCGTCGACAAGATCCGGCTGGGCAAAGCGGAGCTGGTAGTGGCCGGTGGTCTGGACGACCTCACGCTGGAGGCCATCATCGGCTTCGGTGACATGGCCGCCACCGCGGACACCTCGATGATGCGCGGTCGGGGCATCGACGACGCGAAGTTCTCGCGGCCCAACGACCGGCGCCGGCTGGGCTTCGTCGAGGCCCAGGGCGGCGGCACCATCCTGCTGGCCCGCGGCGACCTGGCCCTGCGGATGGGGTTGCCGGTGCTGGCGGTGGTCGCCTACGCGCAGTCCTTCGGTGACGGGGTGCACACCTCGATCCCGGCCCCCGGGCTGGGCGCGTTGGGTGCGGGCCGCGGGGGTAAGGACTCTGCGCTGGCGCGCGCGCTGGCCAAGCTGGGCGTCACCGCCGACGACATCGCGGTGATCTCCAAGCACGACACGTCGACGCTGGCCAACGATCCCAACGAGACCGAACTGCACGAGCGGCTCGCCGACTCGCTGGGTCGCTCCGAGGGCGCCCCGCTGTTCGTGGTGTCGCAGAAGAGCCTGACCGGTCACGCCAAGGGTGGTGCGGCGGTGTTCCAGATGATGGGTCTGTGCCAGATACTCCGCGACGGGGTCATTCCGCCCAACCGCAGCCTGGATTGTGTCGACGACGAGCTGGCCAATTCCTCGCACTTCGTCTGGCTGCGCGACACGCTGCGCTTGAGCGGCAGGTTCCCGCTGAAGGCCGGCATGTTGACCAGTCTCGGGTTCGGTCACGTGTCGGGTCTGGTAGCGCTGGTGCATCCCCAAGCGTTCATCGCTGCGCTGGACCCCGCGCAGCGCGCGGACTACCAGCGCCGCGCGGACGCTCGCCTGCTGGCCGGTCAGCGCCGGTTGATGTCGGCGATCGCCGGCGGCGAGCCGATGTACCAGCGGCCGCCGGATCGTCGCTTCGACCACGACGGGCCGGAGAAGCCGCAGGAGGCGAGGATGCTGCTGAACCCCGACTCCCGGCTGGGCGACGGCGACACCTACCGGGCCGACCAGGTGTCTGCGGGCTGATCCGGACGATCGGTTAACCTGGCCACCCATGGGCATCGTCGGAATCGGGATCGACCTTGTCTCCATCCCGGATTTCGCCGAGCAGGTCGATCAACCGGGCACGGTGTTCGCCGAAACTTTCACCCCCGGCGAGCGCCGCGACGCCTCCGACAAGAGTTCCTCGGCGGCACGGCACCTGGCTGCCCGATGGGCGGCCAAGGAGGCGGTAATCAAGGCCTGGTCGGGATCACGCTTCGCACAGCGCCCGGTGTTGCCGGAGGACATTCACCGCGACATCGAGGTGGTCACCGACATGTGGGGTCGCCCGAGGGTCCGGCTCAGTGGCGAGATCGCCAAGCATCTGGCCGACGTGACGATTCACGTCTCGCTCACTCATGAGGCGGACACCGCCGCAGCCGTGGCGATCCTGGAGACGTCCTAGCCCACTCTGATATCCGTATCACGCTGGCGCGGAACACCTTTCGAGCGGTGCGCGCTGTGGTTAGCGCTGCGCGTCAAAAGATTCGTTTACATCGGCACGGATAAGTACTACATTCGGTGGTACTACGTCGCGTAGTAATACGTGGCGAACTACCGACTCGCAACGGCGCGGGCCGGGCGTGAGGGGATGGTCGCCGTGGACCTGAATTTGACGAATACCGTTGCGCGACAAGCGATTGAGGTCGACGCCCGGTATCACCCGTCGGCCGCGGTGCGTCGCCAGCTCAACAAGGTGTTCCCGACGCACTGGTCGTTCCTGCTCGGTGAGATCGCGCTGTACAGCTTCATTGTGCTGCTGCTCACCGGTGTGTATCTGACCCTGTTCTTCGACCCGTCGATGGCCGAGGTCACCTACAACGGCGTCTACCAGCCGCTGCGCGGGGTGGAGATGTCGCGGGCCTACGAGACGGCGCTCAACATCTCCTTCGAGGTGCGCGGCGGCCTGTTCGTGCGCCAGGTTCACCACTGGGCGGCGCTGATGTTCTCCGCGTCGATCATGGTGCATCTGGCGCGGGTGTTTTTCACCGGCGCGTTCCGCCGGCCGCGTGAGGCGAACTGGGTGATCGGGTCGCTGCTGCTGATCCTGTCGATGTTCGAGGGCTATTTCGGTTACTCGCTGCCCGACGACCTGCTCTCCGGTATCGGGCTGCGCGCCGCACTGTCGTCAATCACGTTGGGGCTACCGGTGATCGGGACCTGGCTGCACTGGGCGCTGTTCGGCGGCGACTTCCCCGGCACCGTGCTTATTCCTCGCCTGTATGCGCTGCACGTGCTGTTGCTGCCGGGCGTCATCCTGGCGCTGATCGGTGTGCATGTGGCGCTGGTGTGGTTCCAGAAGCACACGCAATTCCCTGGTCCGCGTCGCACCGAGCACAACGTGGTAGGTGTTCGGGTGATGCCGGGCTTCGCGGTGAAGTCCGGCGCTTACTTCGCCTGCATCGTCGGTGTGCTGGGCCTGATGGGCGGGCTGTTGCAGATCAACCCGATCTGGAACCTGGGCCCTTACAAGCCCTCTCAGGTGTCGGCCGGCTCGCAGCCCGACTTCTACATGATGTGGCCGGATGGCCTGCAGCGGCTGTGGCCGGCCTGGGAGATCTACCTCGGCCATCACACGGTGCCGGCCACCGTCGGTGTCGCACTGATCATGGGGCTGGTCTTCATCCTGCTGATCATCTATCCGTTCCTGGAGAAGCGGTTCACCGGCGACTACGCCCACCACAACCTGCTGCAGCGGCCGCGTGACGTGCCGGTGCGCACTTCCGTTGGCGCCATGGCGATTTCGTTCTATGCGGTGCTGACTTTGGCCGCGATGAACGACATCATCGCGTTCAAGTTCCACATCTCGCTCAACGCCACCACCTGGATCGGCCGCATCGGCATGGTGGTCCTGCCGCCGCTGGTCTACTTCATCACCTACCGGTGGGCCGTCGGGCTGCAGCGCAGCGACCGCGCGGTGCTCGAGCACGGTGTGGAGACCGGCATCATCAAGCGTCTGCCGCACGGCGCCTACGTCGAATTGCACCAGCCGTTGGGGCCCCTCCCGCTGGAATATCAAGGTGCGCCAGTGCCGAAGAAGATGAACAAGCTGGGCTCGGCCGGAACTCCCGGCGGCGGCAGCTTGCTTGTGGCTGATCCGCCGGCGCAGGACGCGGCGCTCTCGGCGGCCCGGCATGCGGCGGAGCGTCGATTGATCGCCGTACTGCGAAAGTCTCGCTGAGGGAGCCGTGCCGCGACGGGAAGGCTTCGCTCACGTAGGTGCGACAGACCCCGCCGAACTGCGCTCTGTTCGGCGGGGCCCCGTCAGTTTCAGCTGCGTTGATCTCCGGAGGCCAGGCTGCGGGCATACCCCGCGCCCATGCCCAGCAGCACCAGCCCCACCACGATGAACGCCGCCACCCGGAATATGCCGTCCAGCGTCGCGAGGTCGAACAGGAACAGCTTGGCGGTCGCGGCCGCAGTGAGAGCCAGCCCGGCGGTGATCGCCTGGTGGCGCTCCTGCCCGGCCACCCGCAGCGCATAGACGAACAGTGCCGCCGCCACGCCGATCCAGATGATGGTGGCCGCCATCTGGCCGGCCAGGAAGCCGCCGCCGGTGCCGGCGATCAGGACTCCGGTTGTCACCGTGAACGCGGTGACCGCGTAGGTCACCAGGGCGCCCGCCGCGGCGAACCAGAAGCGGACCAGGTCGGGGTTCTGCTTGGCGACGCCCGTCCAAGTCCGCGTCACGACGACCGCAAGCGCGATGATGAGCAGGCTGGCCGCCAACGTGGACACGGCAACCGACGTCGGCACCGTGGTCGCCCGCACCAGTGCATGCAGCGGGGCGTACCTGATGAACAAGCCGGTGCCGACGACACCGAATCCGGCTGCGGCCCAGCGCGCTACGATGTCGCGCCGCCCGGCGAAGGCCACCACGATCGCCAGCGCAAGTAGTAGGGGACCTTCGACATAGCCGTCGAACGCGACGGTGAGCGCAACCAGCGCCGAGGTCGCCGACCATGACGACCAGATGCGGGCGACGGTCCGGGGGTGCTTACCGACCAGCGCGACCGCCAGCATGGCTGCGGCCAATGCGGCCGAAAGAGCTGCTGCCAGAGCGTGATTGACTCCGATCGCGCTGACCAGAATGGGTACCGTACCGGCGACGGTCAGCAGCGCAAGCGCGCCCTTATCGGTCGTGGTCGGCAGCAGGATCAGACCGCCGGCGATGGACAGGATCGCCGCCACCCCGCAAGCACCACCGAGCAACCAGGCGTTGTCGTGATCGCTGATCGCAATCAACGCGAACAGCAGTGGCAGCGTCGGCGCGGCGATCCGGGCAGCGTGCATCCAGATCCAGTCTTTGCCGAGTTGTACCGGCAAGGCGGCCGCCGACAACGCCAGCATGAAGCTGACGAGCAGCAGGTCCACGCCGTGGGTCAGCGCGGGTGCCAGTCCGATCAGAGGCACCAGCACCAACAACGCCAGGTGTTCGGAATCCCATCGGCGGGCCAAAGCCAGGCCCGCGCCGCCTACCGCGGCAGCCAGCGCCAAACCAAATGGCGCCGGGATCCATTCGTAGATGGTCACGACCGCGATGACATCCAGGTACGCGGCGGCAATACCGGTGGCGGCCAGCGCGATTGCGCCAACGTGTCCGCCCGGGCGGCCACGCAACCGAGTGGCCACCGCCACCAGGCCGGCCGACAGCGCGCCACCGCCCGCCACCCGGATCTCCGGCCGGAGCAGCCCGGCCTTTGCGGCGAGCACCAGCAGCAGCACCACGCCGATCAGCGTCACGGCCACGCCCGCGACGGCGAGAAGCTTGCCGATCCAACGGGATTCGGTCGGTGCCGGCGGCGCTGGGGGAGCGGGATGCGGCGCTGGGGGAGTGGGATGCGGCCGCACTGACGGTACCGGCGCGGGACGCGGCGCCCGTTGGCGTGGCGGCCGCGGCGGCTGCGGGGTCGCCGAGGCGGGCGTCCAGTACTGCCAGTAGTTCTGCCAGTACGGCACTGGCTGCTGCGGAACAGGCTGTGGTGGCGCGGCGTGCTGGCCCGGCGCTCCTGGTGGCGTGACCGGCGCCGTAGTCGCAGCGGTCGCGGCGGTAGCGGTGAAGAGTCGGTCCAGTTGGCTGAGCTCGCCGGATACCCGAGACATCTGACGGGCCAACGCGTCGAATTCTTGGGTCAGCCGCGTCAGGACAGCACGGTCCGGCTGGTGGGATTGGGTCATAGTGGTCCACCCTGCCGGGTGAGATGCGGGTGATGGATGAGTAGGACTACCCGAAGTCCGTCATTCGTCCAGCCCGTGCTCGATGGCGTAGCGGGTCAACTCGACCCGATTGGCCACCTGCAGCTTGCGGAACGTCGCCTGCACATGGTTCTCGACAGTGCGGTGGCTCAGCGACAGCTTCTCGGCGATCTGCTTGGCGGACATACCCTTTGCGACGTAGCGCAACACCTCGGTCTCACGCTCGGTGAGGCTGGGGGTTGCCGGGCCCGGGCTCGGGTTCTGGGCGATGCGCCGGTATTCACCCAGCACCAGCCCGGCCAGGCTCGGAGTGAAGACCGCCCGTCCGGCCGCGGTGGCCCGCACGGCGTCGGCCAGTTCGGCTTTCGACGCGCTTTTGACCAGGTATCCCGTCGCGCCGGCTTTGACCGCCTCCAACACGTCGTCACGTTCGTCTGATGCCGAAAGCACCAGTATCCGGCTGTCGGGTGAGACCTCGAGGACTTCCATCGTCGCCTGCACACCGTCGCCGTCGGACAGGCGCATATCCATCACCACCACGTCCGGTTTGACCACGGCCGCCCGCCGGCGCGCGGCCGCGACACCTTCGGCCGTGGCGACCACGTGGAACCCGTCGTCGGCGAGGTCTCGGGCGACGGCGTCCCGCCAGATGGGGTGATCGTCGACCACCATCACCGTCGGCTCGGATTGCTCGGTCACGATGCCCCCTTACCTCGTGGCACCTGCAACTCCCATTCGGTGCCCTCGCCCTCGCCGGTGGTCAGTACGGCGCTGCCGCCCAATGAGCTCAACCGTCCCACAATCGACTTCGAAACACCCACGTGTCCCTGGTCGGCGGCCTGCTCGAGCCGGCCGGGCGCGATCCCGACGCCGTCGTCGCGGACGCTGACCGTGACCGCGTCGCCGAGGTCCTCCAGGAGCACGAATGCGTGGGCGTTCGGTCCGGCGTGCAGGCGGACGTTGTCCAGCGCATTGCCCACCGCGGCGTCCAATTCGGTGGCGACGTCGATCTGCAGAGGCACCGCAGTTCCGGGCAGGCTCATCGACACCCGATCGGATTCCCGGCGACGCAGCAGCGCCCTCAGGTCGATCGTGGCGTCATGCTGATCGGTCTCCATGTCCGTCGAGGTGACCCACTTGCGCAGCGCGCGTTCCTGTTCCCCGGCCAGCTTCGCGAGTTCGGCTGTGGCACCGCCTATTTCATTGCCGCGGCGGGCCACCAGGGCCAGCACTTGTATGACGCCGTCGTGCACCTGCCGGGATAGCCGCTCACGTTCCTCGACCGCTGCCGTCAACCGGGCGGCACGCTGCAGTTCGGCATGTGCGCGCCGCGCGGTACTGGCGGCGATGCCCACCGCCAGACCGACGGCCAACTCGACGATGACGGTGGCGTTGCGCCCCAGGTTGACATTGAGATAGCCCTTGACGTATTCGCTGGTGGCGGTGACGGCTGCGCCCGTCAGCAGCCCGCCGGCCGGCCCGAACTGCAGGGCCGCCGAGATAGTGGCGTTGCTGGCCCACAATGTCGTGGGCCAGGTCTGGTTGTTGTGCGCCCACTGGCCGGACGCGACGACTTCGGTGGACAACATCAGCAACACGACCACTACGAGTTCGGCGATCACCCAGGCCGGGCGGCGGCCGAACCCGCGCAGGTAGGCGACCGCACATGCCACGCTCCACCCGATCAGCACCGCGAATAGCGTCCAACCCAGCGCGGGATGGCGCAGATCCGCGCTGACTGCGATGTGGAAACCCAGCGCGTACAGGCAGCTCAACAGCCGGAACAGTTGCGCGGCCCGCCACAGCGGTGTGGTGGGATCGGGACCTTCGGTGGTCACCCGGTCAGCTTAGAGCGGACCGCGGGCCTCAATCAGTCGCGCCGCGTCAGGAACTGTTGGCGGGTGATTCGCCGGTTACGGCTCTGGCTAGCCTCGGAACCATGACTGATCTGGTGGAGCGGGTGCGTGCGGTGTTGCCGTCGGTGCGGCGTGATCTCGAGGATCTGGTGCGCATCGATTCGGTGTGGGCCGATCCGGCCCGGCGCGATCAGGTGCACCGCAGCGCGCAAAGGGTTGCAGACCTGTTGACTCAGGCCGGTTTTCACGACGCGAAGATCGTCAGCGAGGGCGGGGCTCCAGCGGTGATCGCGCACCACCCGGCACCACCCGGCGCGCCGACCGTGCTGCTCTACGCCCACCACGACGTGCAACCCGAGGGCGACCGCGGCCAGTGGCACTCGCCGCCGTTCGAGCCGACCGAACGGGACGGGCGGCTCTACGGTCGCGGCACCGCCGACGACAAGGCAGGCATCGCAACACATTTGGCCGCGTTCCTGGCGCACGACGGGCAGCCGCCGGTGGGTGTGACGGTGTTCGTCGAAGGCGAAGAGGAGTCGGGGTCGCCGTCGCTGGGACGGTTGCTGGCTGCGCACCGCGACGCACTGGCCGCCGACGTGATCGTGATCGCCGACTCCGACAACTGGAGCACGGAGATACCGGCGCTGACGGTGTCGCTGCGGGGGATGGCCGACTGCGTGGTGGAGGTCGCCACCCTCGATCACGGCTTGCACTCCGGTTTGTGGGGCGGCGTGGTGCCCGATGCGTTGACTGTGCTGGTGCGGCTGCTGGCCAGCCTGCACGACGACGACGGCAACGTGGCCGTGCCGGGCCTGCACGAGTCCGATATCGCCGGCCTGAACTACCCCGACTATCCACCCGAGCGGGCGCGCACCGACTCCGGGCTGCTGGATGGCGTGAGCGAAATCGGGTCGGGTTCGGTGCCCCAGCGGCTGTGGGCCAAGCCGGCCATCACGGTGATCGGCATCGACACCACTTCCGTGGCAGCGGCATCGAATACGCTGATCCCGCGGGCGCGGGCCAAGATCAGCATCCGGGTGGCGCCCGGCGGGGATGCGGCACGGCACCTGGACGCCGTCGAAGCCCACCTGCGCCGCCACGTCCCATGGGGTGCCCACCTCGAAGTCATCCGCGGTGAAGTCGGCCAACCGTATGCGATCGAGGCCAGCGGTCCGGTCTACGACGCGGCGCGGGCAGCGTTCCGCCAGGCGTGGGGGACCGAGCCGATCGACATGGGCATGGGCGGATCGATCCCGTTCATCGCCGAGTTCGCCGAGGCGTTCCCGCAGGCGAAGATCTTGGTCACCGGGGTGGAGGATCCCGGGACGCAGGCGCACAGCATCAACGAGAGCCTGCACCTGGGGGTGCTGGAGCGTGCGGCGATAGCCGAGGCGCTGCTGCTGGCAAACCTGGCCACATAGCGTCTAGGTTTTGCCCTGTTTGAGTTTCGATCCGCGGCTCGGATTGTCCGACGGCTCGAAGGGTGTGTACCACCACCATTGGGCGCGTTCGCCGGTGGGGCCGGTGCAGGGTTTGACGTCGGGTGGTGCGGTGGTGGGGGGTCGGGCCAGTGAGCCGGTGGGCAGGGGTCGGCCGTTGCTGTCGGTGACGGTGAGTTGGTCGGCGGGGCCGGTGAGGGTGATCAGGCCGCGGTGATGTGCGCGGTGGTGGTAGGGGCAGACCAGGGCCAGATTGTGCAGTTCGGTGGGCCCGCCGTCCTCCCAGTGCTGCAGGTGGTGGGCGTGTAGGCCGCGGGTGGCGCCGCAGCCGGGCACCACGCAGCAGCGGTCGCGGTGTTCTAGGGCGCGGCGCAGCCGGCGGCTGATCTGGCGGGTCTCGCGGCCGGCGCCGATGACCTGCCCGTCGCGCTCAAACCAGGCTTCCCAGGTGGCATCGCAGGTCAGGTACCGGCGTTCGGCCGCCGACAGGAGTGGCCCCAGGTGCAGGGCGGCGGCGGGTTTGTCGAGGTCGAGGTGCACGATCACGGTCGTGTGCTGGGCGTGCAGCCGGCGCGCGACTTCGGTGTCCCAGCCGGCGGTCACCAGACTCAGGAACGCATCCACGGTGTCGGGCAGCGGGGGGCACTGGGATGCTGCGGCGGCGGCGTGGTCGCGTTTCCAGTCGGTCACCAGCGCATCCAGGTGCGCCTGCAGGGCGGTATCGAACAGGGCGGCTTCAGCATGGGGCAGGGTGATCCGCCAGGTGGTGGATTGCTCGTCGCCGGTCTTGGAGATCGAGCGCTGCGGACCCGGGCGTGGCTCGGGGCAGGGGTCCTCCGGTCGCGGCTCCAGCTTGATCGCGGTGCACAACTGGGAGACGGTGGCTACCGCGGCCAGCTCGGCGTAGTGCTCATCGGAGCCGTCGGCGGCGCGTTCGGCAATGACCCCGACCTGATCCAGCGAGAGCCGGCCCTCGCGCAGACCGGCCACGCAGCGCGGGAACTCCTGCGCGCGATGCGCCACCGCGGCGATGGTCTTGGCGTTGCGCGGGGACACGCCGGTACGCCAGGCCACCAACGCCGAGACCGACCGTGCGCCGGTGGACCCCCACAGTTCGTCGCGCTCGATCTCGGCGACGATCGCCACGATCCGACCATCGATCGCATTACGCTGACCGGTCAGCTCCGCCAACTCCTCAAACAGCACCTCAAGGCGCTCAGCGGGAGTTACCGCCACGGCAGGCGATGCGCTCGAAGACATGACCCCATCAAAGCAGCGGGGTCCGACAAGTCTCGGCTGTCCAACCTGAGCTGGAAGCGTGAACGCGTTATTTATGCAGCGGCACAGGCTGATTGGCCAAATTGGCGTAGTCGGCGCGCTAGCGCTGGGGCCTCAGCACCACAACGGGGACCGGTAGCGACGTGCGTGACTGGTCCCTAAACCGACAAGTCGCGCCGCAGCTTGGCGACGTGTCCGGTCGCCTTGACGTTGTACTGCGCGACCTCGATCTTGCCCTTCTCGTCGATCACGAACGTCGAGCGGATCACCCCGGTGACCTTCTTGCCGTACATCATCTTTTCGCCGAACGCGCCGTAGGCCGCCAGCACCTTCTTGTCCGGATCCGACAGCAGCGGAAAATTCAATCCTTCCGCATCGCGGAACTTCGCCAACTTCTCCGGCTTGTCGGGGGAGATGCCGACCACGTCGATACCGGCCTCGTTCAGCTCATTCAGACTGTCCCGGAAATCGCAGGCCTGCTTGGTGCAGCCGGGTGTCGAGGCCGCCGGATAGAAATACACGACGACGCGGCGTCCCTTGAAATCCGACAGCGAAACCTTGTTGCCGTCGGCATCGGGCAGGCTGAACGCGGGCGCTTTGTCGCCGGGCGCCAAGCGGGTGTTCTCGGTCAAGGTGCATCCCTTTCTCGTCACCGGAGCGTCGGCACTAGGGTAGTTCGTCAGTGCACCAGCCTGACTTGGAGGACAGACACGTGGCGGACCGCGATCCCGACACCATCAAGCAGGAGATCGACCAAGCCCGCAACCAGCTGGCGGCAACCGTCGACTCGCTTGCTGAGCGTGCGAATCCTCGCCGCCTAGCCGATGACGTCAAGGCCAAGGTGTTCGAGTTCCTGAACAAGCCCATCGTGACGGTATCGCTGACCGGGGTGAGCGTCGTCGCGGTCATCGTGGTGATCCACCGGATCCGCAACCGCTGACCCGGGCAGTCAGTGGCGCGCCACGAAATAGCCCGAGATCAGCGCTTTCATCCGCCGCGACGGTGACAGCGGCGCCGCCACCCGCATCACCTTGTTCCCCAGACCGGGCATCACAGTGACCTTGCCCGCCCGCATCGCCTCGTATCCGGCCTTGGCCACCGGCGCGGCGTCCATGATGAAGCGGTCCAGACGTGCCCAATCGCCCACCCCGGCAGTCCGCCCGAATTCGGTGCGGGTCGGGCCGGGGGCGAGGTGGGTGCAGGTGACCCCGGTGCCGTGCAGGTCGGAGGCCACCGCCTCAGAAAAGCTGCGGACATAGGCCTTGCTGGCCGAGTAACCGGCCTCTAGACCGTGTGGGATGACGTAGGCGGCGATCGAGCTGATATTGAGAATCGCGCCGTGGCCGGCCTTCACCATCCGCGCCGCATACAGCGTCGTCAGATCGGTCAGCGTCACCACGTTCAGCTGGACCATTCTCGACACCGCAGCCGGGTCGCACTCCTGGATCTTGAGCCCGAGGATCCCTACCCCGGCATTGTTGACCAGGTACTCGACGTCGACGCCGAGGTCGTCGACGCGGGACACCAGGTCGGCTCCGGCACCCGGTGCCGACAGGTCCATCGTGATCGGGTCGGCGCGCACCCCGTGGCCAGAACGCAGTTCGTCGGCCAGCGCGGCGAGCTCGGTGGCACTGCGCTCGCTGGAGACCACGACCAGATCGACGCCGTCGGCGGCGAACAAGGCCGCCAGTTCGCGGCCCAGCCCGGTGGAGGCGCCGGTGACCAATGCGCTGTTCATGCGTGCAATCCTGAGTCGCTGGTCACGTGGATCGGGATGTCGTCGGCCCACGGCTGCGCCTCGGCCATGTCGGCGACCTCGACGTAGCCGCGCTCGAACTCACCCGTCGCGGCGTCGACGAGGCGGTACTCCTGACGCTGAGTCTGAATCGGCTGGGAGTCGAGGATGATCACTCGTACCTCACCTGGCTCGAAGCCGCAACGCTGCTGCAGCGCCTCGATGAGGCACTCGTTGTGCAGGTGCCCGTCGCCGAAGTTCCACCCGAGCACCATCGAGCACAACACCTCGCCCTCGCACAGGTTGTAGTCGTCCTCGTCGTAACCGGCCAACGCCCGGTGCACCAGGGTGAACAGCGCGCGACCGTGGGTGTTCATGCCGCGGAACGCATACGCCAGATGGATGGGAATCAGGGCATCCTCTTTGCTCTTGTACAGCCGCTCCAGCTGCAGATGCTGCATGGGGCCGAGCGCCTTGGACCCGATCCGGATCTTCTCGTCCGCCGACGGCTTGACGCACCACACCGTGGTGTCCCAGTTGCCGGCGTAGTACCGCATCCCGGGCAGGAAGGAAACCTTGCGCGGGAACAGGTTTCCGATCACGACGGTCCCGGCCACCACCGCGAACAGCAGCACGACGGGCCACGGGTTGCCGGTGTCGGACAGCCCCACATGGGCGTGCGCCACGAACAGCCACAGCACGCCGAAGATCATGAACACGTTCCACTCCAACGGCACCCCCATCGGAAACGCCAACAGGATGTTGAGGTGGAACACGACCATCACGAACGCCGCGATGGCCGTCGGCCAGCCGCCGTGCGAGAACAACAGCACCAGCGGCACCAACCCCTCGACCGCGGTGGAGAAGTGCGCGATGAAACCCGATAATGCGCTGGGCCGCAGATCATCCGGGAAGCGCCTGAACAACGACCGCTTCAAGATCCCCGAGGGAATGAACGGATTGTTGGCCAGCATCGTCGAGATCACGAACGGGAAGTGCTTGTTCAGCTTCGACGTCGCCGCACCCAGCCAGATCACCATGAACACCACCTTGGCGCCGACGACGATGTCGGCCCCGGTGAACAGGAACGCCAGCGTCAGCGGCGCGTACACCTCGCCGCGGGCGGCCAGGAAGATGATCTTGTCGCGCAGGCCCAGCAGGGCCAGCACGCCCAAGACCGCGACCGGCTGCCACTTCGGGAGTACGCCAATGGTGGTGTCCAGAGCCGGAATCGGGCCGGTACCGCCGGAGAGCAGAGCGACGAAGAGCAGCATCAGCAGGGCGGCGTAGAGCACCACCTCCAGCAGGGTCCGGTTGCTGCCCTTGGTCAGCGGGATCCGGTCGGGCCACGGTGGCAGCCGGATGGTGTCGGGCCGCAGCCAGTACAGGATCGAGCCCATCGGCGGGAAGTAGCGCCCAGCCATCGGTCCGAAGCAGCAGCCGAGGCCGACGACCTCGAACAGCATTGTGTAGAGCACAACCTTCTGGAAGACGATCGGCTCGGTCCACCACGCGGTGACGTCGGTGAAGCCGCCGATGCCCGGCGTCGACCACGCGCACATCCAGGCGCCCAGAATGTAGAGCACGATCTTCACGCCGTACATCACCGGCATGATCAGCGGGGTGCCGAACCCGTTCTCGGCGATGTGCCGCTGCATCGGTATCACCCGCTCGGAGCGAGTGCCGTTGCTCCACTCGGGGATGTCGACGACGGGCAGATTGGGCTGGATGAATCCCATTGCGGCTCCTTCGACGGGTGCCAGGAAAAAGTACCTGCTGCGAGGCGGGCGCGACAGGTCCTTTGCCGACTCAGTGGGATAGTTTTCGGTGGGCGAGACCAGCCGGGAAAGACCATGTTGCGATCAGCGCGATCCCATTGGCCGGGCCGACCCGGCCGGAGTCGTCTGCGATCGATCGCCACCATGTGGAACGTTGCTCAAATACGTTGTGACACAGAGTCTTTAACCGGATTGTGCCGACGGGGGAGAGCCGCTCCGGCCGGCCAGGAGGCTGGGGTTCAGCGGGTCCGGCCGCGCCGGCGCGCGTGGACAAGCGCAGGCCCGCACTGGCACCGTGCAGCCTGTGCCGTGCCCGAGGACCGGGCCGCAGACCAGCCCGGGGACGGGCGTCGGAAAGGAATGTGACGTGGGAGCTGCCACGGTGCGAATCATCGGCGGCCACAAGCGCTTTGACGCCGGCAGCCTCGCACTGGCCGACGTCGACCTGGCCATCGACGAGGGCGAGTTCCTGGCGATCCTGGGGCGAAGCGGAAGCGGCAAGTCCACCCTGCTGCGGGTGATCGCCGGACTGGAGGAGCTGACGTCGGGAACGGTCGAGTGGTCGGACGCGCACGGCGTCACGCGGCCTCACACCGGGGTGGTGTTCCAGCAGGCGCTGCTGCTGCCTTGGCTGACCGCCGGCGAGAACGTGCTGCTCGCGGGGCGGTTCGCCGCGCAGAAGGCGTCGTTTGAGCGCGAGTACGCCGAAGAACTGCTGCGCCGGTTCGACCTCGAGCGCGTCGCCGACCGTTACCCCGATCAGCTCTCCGGTGGCCAGGCGCAGCGCGTCGCGATCATCCGTGCGGTCGCGACCCGGCCCCGGCTGCTGTTGCTCGACGAGCCGTTCAGCGCCCTGGACCCCGCCATCCGCGCCGACCTGCAGGCCTGGCTGGGTGCGCTGGCGGCCGAACTTGCCATCACCGTCGTCCTGGTCACCCACGATGTGGACGAGGCGCTGCTGCTGGCCAGCCGGGTGGTGCTGCTCGGCGCCGATGGACGGATCCGACGCGAGTGGCGACCTGGCAACGAGGCGCTGCGGCAAGAAATTCTCGACCAGTATCGCCTGGTCGAACAGTGACGAGTGCGCTTTCGCGGCGGTCGTTGTTGACCGGCGCGCTGGCCGCGGCCGGCGGGCTGGCCGGGATCGCCGACCTGGCCCACGCCGCCGCCGCCGACCGCACCAACACCACCGGGCAGCTCCGCATCGGCTATCTACCCATCACGGACGCGGCGCCGCTGCTGATCGCGCACGCTGCCGGGCTGTATCAGCCCGGCGTGGTCAGTGCGGCCAAACCGGTGTTGTTCCGCAGCTGGGCGTCGCTGGCCGAAGCGTTCGTCACCCGTCAGGTCGACGCGGTGCACATGCTGATGCCGACCGCGATCCAACTGCGCTTCCTGTTGCGTCGTCCGGTGAAGATGTTGAGCTGGAACCACACCAACGGGTCGGCGTTCACCGTCGCACCGCACATCACCGACCTCGGGCAGCTGGCCGGAACCCAAGTGGCGATACCGTTTTGGTGGTCGATCCACAACATCATCCTGCAGCAACTGCTGCGCGCCCACGACCTGGTGCCGGTGGTGCGCAGCAGCGCCTCGCGCAGCGCCCGCACCGTCGAGCTGATCGTGATGAGCCCGTCGGACATGGTGCCGGCGCTGGCGAACCGTTCCATCAGCGGCTACGTGGTAGCCGACCCGTTCAACGCGATGGCGCAGGTGCGCAAGATCGGCCGCATCCACACTTTCCTCGGCGACGTGTGGCGCGATCACGCCTGCTGTGTCGTGCTGGCCCACGACGACCTGATCGAGCATCGTCCGCAAGCGGCCGCCGCACTGGTCGACTCGATAGTCGTTGCACAGCAACGTATCAACACCGACCGGCCCGCCGCCGCGACGGCCTTGTCGACAGGGGCGTACCTGCCCCAACCGTTGCCCGCGATCAAGACCGCCCTGACCTACCGGCCCCAGGATTACCGAATCGTCCACCCCGAATGGCAACCACAGCGGTTGGGCTATCAGCCATTTCCGTTCCCGAGCTTTACCCGCCGGCTGGTGGAGGCCATGCACGACACCGTCGTCGACGGCGATCGTGGTTTCCTGGACCGACTTGACCCCGCGGCCGTGCATGCCGAACTGGTGGACGACACCTTCGTACGGGCTGCGCTGGCCACCCACGGCGGACCCGAATCCTTCGGTCTGCCTTCCGATTTGACCCGAAACGAACAGGTGCAGCCGCGATGACCCTGGATACTGCGACCGCCTCGGCCCATGCCTTCGCCGGTGCGATTGTGCGCCGCTGGTGGCCGCCCGCGCTGGCGATCGGGGCGGCGGTCGCATTGTGGTGGCTGGCGACCGCGGTCCTGGCCCCGGCGCAGTCCCTGCTTCGTGAGACCACTCCGGACCGGGTGATCCGATCGCTGGCCGATCTGTTCAACCGCGGTGTGCTGCTGCCAGACACCGGGGTCAGCCTGTGGCGGCTGCTGATCGGCTTGCTGGTCGGCGTGGTGCTCGGCGTTCCGGCCGGATTGCTGATCGGGCTCAACGATACCGCCGAGCGCGCCACCCGCCCCGTCGTGCAGTTTCTGCGGATGATCTCGCCGCTATCCTGGGCGCCGATATCGGTGGCGCTCTTTGGAATCGGCAACGAGCCGGTGATCTTCCTGATCGCCGCGGCATCGGTGTGGCCGATCCTGATCAACACCGCTGCCGGTGTGCACGCCGTCGAGCCGGGTTATCTGCAGGTGGCCCGCTCGCTCGGCGCCACCCGGGTCGAACAACTCCGGGTCGTGGTGTTGCCGGCCATCCGCGGGCACCTGCAGACCGGGCTGCGCGTCGCGCTGGGCATCGCCTGGGTGGTGCTGGTTCCCGCCGAAATGCTGGGCGTGCGTTCGGGTCTGGGCTACCAGATCCTCAATGCCCGAGACCAATTGGCGTACGGCCAGGTGGTCGCGGTGATCGTGGTCATCGGTGTGATCGGCTACGTGCTGGATCTGGCGGCGCGCCGGTTGTTGTCTGGGTCGCGCACCGACCGGCAGAGTTGAGCGCCCCATCCGCCGTCGCCTTTCGTAGCGCCCGGATGCCCGCCGCGTAACGGCATTCCGGCGGTACGCGTAGTCCACTACGCGGTTCATGACGGCCACTGCAGGCGAAGCTGAACGCACTGGAGGGTGGGACGCCAGCAACGACCGCCGGCCAGACAGCTGATTCGAATACCCAGGAGGCCCGAAATGACCGCAGCAGTTGAACCCGTGGCCGGCGGCGCACCCGAGACCGAAACCAGTGAGGTCGTGGCGTCGACGCCGGTGCTGATCACCGTGCAAGAGGTTGCCTTCAGCACCGCGACGGTGCTGTCGCCGGAGCCGACAACGGCGCGGCGGTGGTACGCGGCGCCCTCCGTGGTCGCGATGGCGGTGCGCAGGATGATGGTGTCGGCGACACCTGACAACCCCGCTCCCCGGCGGGTCTACCCGAAGCGCTATTCCTTCCTGGAATCCGCCTCCATGTCGCGCGAAATGGATCGGCTGTAGGAGTTTCGGCGCCGTGCCCAGGACTGGAGAGGGGGCAGCCCTGGGCGCAAGGCGCGAAATTGTCCATGAATTGTCTCGTCTGGTGAGGAACGCACGGTTATAGTCGCCGTGTGATCAGCGGAGATCCGTTGACAGGGCGGGACAGCGAGCTGGCCGCCATCAACCGTGCGTTGGGCGGGGCGGGAAAATACTGCGGCGTGGTGATCGCCGGCGCCGCTGGTGTCGGCAAGACCGCCCTTGCCCGTGAAGTCCTTCGCCGAGCCGAGGCAAGCGGCCAGCGCACGAACTGGATTGTCGGCACAGAGTCAGCGCGCCCGCTGCCGCTCGGGGCGTTCATCGGGTCGCTCGGCGACGGGATCGGCGACCCCCTGACCAACGTGCGTCGTGTCACGAATTCGTTTGTCGCCCAACAGCGGCAGGGCCGCACGCTGGTGGGGGTCGACGACGCGCACCTGCTCGACGGGTTGTCCGCGCTCGTGGTGCACCAGCTGGCGCAGTCGCGTGGGACCCGCCTGGTGGTAACCGTGCGCACGGGAGGCGAGGAGCCCGACGCGGTCACCGCCCTATGGAAAGACGGTCTGTTGGCTCGACTGGAGCTTGCACCGCTGACCGATGAGTCGACGCGCGGCCTGATCGAGAACACGCTGGGCGGACCGGTCGATTCCCGCAGCGCCCATCGGCTTTGGAAACTCACCGCGGGAAACGCGTTGTTCTTGCGCCAGCTGCTGAGCGCCCAGGTCGCGGCCGGCCGGATTCGGCAGGCGGCCGGGGTGTGGATGTGGGATGACGACGTGGCGGTCTCGGCCAGCCTGCACGACGCGGTGGGTCGGCAGTTAAGTTGTCTTACAACGCAATTGGCGTTAGTTGTCGATACCCTGTCGCAGTGTGAGCCACTGCCGGTCGACGTGTTGTGTGGCCTGGTGGGTCGCGACGAACTGGAGACTGCCGAGCAGATGCAACTGGTGAGCATCGAGCGCACCGCCGACAGGCTGATGGCGCGGCTGGCACACCCGCTGTTCGGCGAACTCCGCCGCGCCACGGCGGGCGAGATGTACCTGTCCAGAATTCGGGGCCAGTTGGCCCGACGGCTGTCGAAGGATACTGACGCCGACATGCGCGCGACCGTGCGCCGGGCGCTGCTCACCCTCGAGTCCGATCTCGACCCCGACCCGAAGCTCTATCTGGAAGCGGCACGGCATGCGATGACGCTGCTCGACCTCACCTTGGCCGACCGTTTCGCGACCGCCGCCGCCGAAGCGGGGCTGGCCGATGCGGTCGGCGTTCGGGCGATGAACCTGGTATTGCTCGGTCGCGGCGAGCAGGCGGAGACGGCCTTACGCGAGATCGGCGCGGGCCACGAGGATGCTCATCACTGGGCGACGGTGCGGGCGGCCAACCTGGTCTGGATGCTGGGCGGCCCGAAGGACGCCGCGGCGATCCTCGATGGCCTGGCGCGGACACCGGAGACGCCGTCGCAACGGGCCGAGCGCATCGCGGTGCAGGCCTGCGTCGACGTGGTATCGGCGCGGTGCGCGGCAGCCGTCGAGAAGGCCAGGGCCGCACTGGGTTCTGCGGAACTGCCGGATTTTCACGCCATGATGGCATCGCTTGCGTTGATCATGGCGATGGGGGCGCTCGGCGACGTCGAGGACCTCGAAGCCGTTGCCGACGCGGCACTGCGTCGCGCCACCACCTCGTTTCAGGCATCGCATATGCGGTTCTGGTTCGGTGCCGTATACGGCCGGGCCTGCCGGTTGACCGGCCGCATCGATGAATTCATCAGCGCCGCAGAACAGCTCGCCGAGTCAGCCCGCGACGTTCCCGGCCTTGCCTATGCGAACCTGGCGTTCCTGTTGGGTCAGGCCGAACTGGTTCGCGGTGCCGCCGCCGACGCGGCCAGGCTCCTGCACGAGGCGCAGGCCGGGGTGCAGCGGCACGGCGTCACCACGGGACTGCATCCGGCCAGCTGTTTCGCGTTGGCAGAGGCGCACGCCAAGCTCGGCCAGCCCGCACCCGCCAATGATGCGGCGGCCCAAGCCCGGTCGTGTGTGCCGCCCGACTATTTGTTCATGCACACCGGGTTGGCGCTGGCATCGGGTTGGGCATCTGCGGCCGGCGGTTGCCTGACCGACGCCGTCGAGACCGCGCGTGCCGCGGCCGCGCAGGCGCGTGAGCGTGGCCAGCCGACCCACGAGCTGGCTTGTATCCAGGCGGCGGCCCAGTGGGGTGACGGCTGCGGTGCCGAACGCGCCCGCGAACTGGCCGAGGTGTTGTCGTTACCGATCGCCGATGTGGTTGCGCGGCATGCGGAATCGCTGCGCGCCAACGATGGCGACGGGTTACTGGCGGCGTCGAACGAATACCGGGCCATCGGTGATCGGGCTGCGGCCGCCGATGCCGCGGCGCAGGCCGCCGCGGTGTTCACCCGCGATGAACGAAGCAAACGTGGCCTGTACGCGGCGGCCCTGGCGCGGGAACTGGCCGACGAATGTGGCGGCCTGGACACGCCGGCGTTGCGCAGCCGGGTAGGTCTGCCGCTCTCCGGCCGCCAGCGTGACGTCATCGAGCTCGTGGTCGCCGGCCTGTCCAACCGCGAGATCGCCGAACGACTGGTGGTCTCAGTGCGCACCGTCGAGGGCCACGTCTATCACGCTTGTCAGCGGGTGGGAGCCCAGTCCCGCGAGGAGCTGACGGCCATCGTGAGCGCCGGCCGCGGCGCACGCTGAGCCGTAGGACCGCGGGTCGGCGCGGCTCAGCTCGCCGCGACGGCGCTGGTCCAGGCCAGCGGATTCAGTTCGCGGAATGGGTCTTTGGCGCGGAGGTCCAGCAGGTCGGCCAGGATGGCCTCCAGCGCCTGCCGGGTCTGCTCCCGTACCGAGGCCACCCAATATTCGTTCGACACGCCGTCGGGCGTGGTGGTGACGATGGGTTTGCCGAAGCGCAGATACATCCGCTGGGGGCGGGGAATGAAGGTGGGCCCGACACCGCGCATCAACGGCATCGCCATGTCGGCGTCGCCGGACATCCGGGCGCTGACGGCCCGGCTGATCCGGCCCAGCAGGCTGTCGCGGGTGACCATGCTCTTGTACACGTCGTCGCCGCCGACCAATCCGACCGGGACGATCGGGTAGTCGTTCTCCACCGCCAGGCGCGCGAACCCGGCGCGGGTGCCCCATCTGAGGGTGTATTCCTCGCCTTTGAACTTGGCGATCTCACGGCCGCCGCCGGGGAACACCAGGATGGTTTCGTTGTGCCGCATCAGTTCTCGCGCCGTTTCGGGATCACCGATGACGCCCCCGTAGGCCGTCATCACGTCGTGGCCGAACCCGGGTTGCTGGGCGAAGCGGCGGTCGGCAAGGGGCCGTACCCGGGCGCCGATGGCGCGCCGCACGAAGTGTGGGACCAGCAGCACCTCGCCGCCGATGAATTGAGTGTGGTTGCCCACCAACAGGAATCGGCCGTCGGCGGGCAGGGTGTCCAGTCCGTCGACGTAGGGACGGTAGAGGTCGATCAGCGGTGCGATGCCGCCCTGCAGCTTGTCCAGCGCGGTGCGTAACTTCGCTACCCGCGGTGGATGATTCATCACCGCGTCGATGTCTATGGGCCGGGTTTCGATGTCTTTGCGTCGTGGGGGCGGAAAAGGAGCCATGCCGCCCACTATACCGAACGAACTAGTTCGTCTGTTATGGTTGTGACGTGCGCAGCACCGATGAACTCCGCGGCACCATCCTGGATGCCGCGCGCTCTGAGTTCGCCCACTACGGGCTGGCTGGCGCCCGGATCGACCGCATCGCCCGGGCTGCGAACGCCAGTAAGGAGCGGCTCTACGCGCATTTCGGTGACAAAGAGTCGCTGTTTCGCAGTGTGGTGGCGGCCGACAGCGCCGAGTTCTTCGCGGCCGTCAGCCTGCGCCCGGACGCGGTGCCGGAATTCGTCGGCGACATCTACGACCTGGCCCGCCGGCGTCCGGAGCATCTGCGCATGATCACCTGGGCCAACTTGGAGGGCCTGGCTCTGGACCCGCCGCCGGCCGACGAGTGGGATTCGGTACCGGCTCGCGACGTTCACGCCATCGAAGCAGCGCAGGCCGCCGGGTATGTCGATCCGTGCTGGCAGCCGATGGAGTTATTGGTGCTGCTGTTCGGGGTCGGGCTGTCGTGGGCGCTGTCGCCGCATCCGGATGCGCGGACCAGCGATCCCGAGGTCGTTGCCCGGCGCCGCGCGGACGTGGTGGAGGCCGCCCGGCGGATCGTCGCTCCGACGGGCCGCTGACCCGCAGCCCCCCGCAGCCCGGTTACCTTCGCGCGCAGCCAGATTCAGTCGCGGCGAAAGCGGAAGATCGACCGGCGACGTGCGTCCGGCGGAAGGGTCTGCAACCGCTGCTGTGCCCGCAGGGCCCAGACGGGGTCGCCCGCCTCGACCGCGCGTTGGAAGGCCGCCCGCGCGGCGGCGATGTCGCCGTGCTCGGCCCGCAGGGTGCCGAGGCCGAAGGCTGCGGCCGAGGCCACCTCGCTATTTCGCGCGTCGACTGCCACCTGAAATGCGGACGCAGCGCGTGCGACCTCGCCCTGTCCGGCCCACAGGATCCCGAATCGCAGCGCGGCCGCGGGCGCGTGGTCGGCATGCCCCGAGTCGAGCGCGATCTGATAGGCGGCTGCGGCCCCGTCCGCGTCGCCCTGCCCGGCCCGTAACATCCCCAGCGCATTGGCCGCCTCCGGAGCATGCTCGGGATGGCCGGAGTCGATCGCGGCCTGATAGCAAGCGGCCGCCCCGGTGGCATCACCCTGTTTTTCGTGCAGTTTGGCCATGTTGATGGTGGCCACCGGTGTCGCGTCGACGTCCCCGGTGTCCATCGCCTGCTGATAGGCCGCCGCGGCGCCGGCGAAATCGCCGAGTTTCTCCCGCAGCAGCCCGAGGTTGACCGCCGCTTTGGGCATGTGCTCGGCATTGCCCGAGTCGATCGCGGCCTGGTAGCCCGCCGCCGCTTCATCGAGGTCGCCCTCCTTGTCCTGCAGGAGAGCCAGGTTGAACACGGCCATCGGCGCAAGCTGCGGGTGATCGGAGGCGACGACGATCTCGTACGCCTCAACCGCTCCGCCGGCATCGCCCAGCGCTTCTCGGGTCAACGCCAGGTTGAACGCCGCCGTCGGCAGCACGTCGGGATGCCCGGAAGCGACCGCGATCCGGTACGCGACCTCCGCTCCGGCGGCATCACCACGCCTGGCTCGTAGCCCGCCCAACTGCAGCAGCGCGATCCGAATCGACTCTTCATGGCCCGACTCGATGGCTACCCGGTAGGCGGCCACGGCGGCGTCGGTGTCGCCCTGCTCGTCGAGCAGATTGCCCAGGTTCAGCGCCGCCATCGGGGCGTGCTCGGCGTGCTCCGAGTCGATCGCCAGCCGATACGCCGCCGCCGCGCCGCCCGGATCACCCTGCTCGGCGTGTAGGAACCCGAGGCTGAAGGCGGCCGCCGAGGCCCAGTGTGGATGACCGGAATCGATGGCCTGCTGGTAGGCCGCCGCGGCCCCTTCGGTATCACCTTCGCCGGACAGCCGAAGCCCGAGTTGAAATGCTGCGGCCGCCACGCCGTCCGCCGAGCGCGTCGACTCGGGGTGGTCGCGGTCTGGGGTCACGTCAAAACAGTAGTCCCGCCGTCGAGCGGCGGACTGCCAAGCTGCGCCAACCGGGGCGCGGCCGCGCCGAACCTGCCGGCGACAATCTGGAAGTGCGAGCCGAACTGCGCCAACCGTCGCCCGGGGCAACACATTCGGGGCGGGCGGTGAGTCGGTGAGTCGGACTGCAGCGCATCATGCGTGCAGTACCGGCGTCGATGAACCCCGCTAGAGTGCGCCGTCAGGGTTTCGAACCCCGGACCCGCTGATTAAGAGTCAGCTGCTCTACCAACTGAGCTAACGGCGCGTGCTCGGCCTCAGACCGGCTTTCGACAATAACAGGCGGCACGGCGCAGAGGGAAATCCGCGCTCCGGCCCGAAATGGGTTGCGCAGAACCGCGCCGATCCAATACGGTCGCACGTCCACGGCTGGGGGTGGCGAGGCACTACAATAGCCGAAACAATCCAAGGTCAGCGGTGACCAGAATCAGCAACGGAATTTGGGAAGGTCACTTGATGGCGCCTTTGCGCAGACGTCGATCGTGGCTGGTTGTGGCCATGGTCCTGGTTGCTGTGTGTGGTGTTGCCTGCAGCAGTGCGCCCAGTGGCCCGGTTGCGGCCAAGGTCATCGAGAACAAGGGCACGCCGTTCGCCGATTTGCTGGTACCCAAGCTCACCGCCTCGGTCGCCGACGGCGCCGTGGGGGTCACCGTGGACACGCCGGTCACCGTCAGCGTCGCCGACGGCGTGCTGGCATCGGTCACCCTGGTCAACGACAACGGACGGCAGATCACGGGACAACTCAGCCCGGACGGGCTGCACTGGCAGACCGCCGAGCAGCTCGGCTACAACCGCCGGTACACGCTGAACGCGAAGGCGACCGGGCTCGGTGGCGCGGCGAACCGTCAGATGACGTTCCAGACCAGCTCCCCGGCGCACCTGACCATGCCCTACGTCGTACCGAGCGACGGTGAAGTGGTGGGCGTGGGTCAACCCGTAGCGATCCGGTTCGACGAGAACATCGCCGACCGAGTCGCCGCCGAGAAGGCCATCAAGATCACCACCAACCCGCCCGTCGAGGGCGCCTTCTACTGGCTCAACAGGCGCGAAGTGCGTTGGCGCCCAGAACATTTCTGGAAGCCCGGGACCACCGTCGACGTGGCCGTCAACACCTACGGCGTGAACCTGGGCGAAGGAATGTTCGGCGAGGACAACGTCAAAATGCACTTCACCATCGGCGACGAGCTGATCGCGACCGCCGACGACAGCACCAAAATGGTGACGGTGCGGATCAACGGCGAAGTCGTCAAGACCATGCCGACGTCGATGGGCAAGGACAGCACCCCGACCAACAACGGCATCTACACCGTCGGCGGACGCTTCAAGCACATCATCATGGACTCGTCGACCTACGGCGTACCGGTCAACTCGCCCAATGGATATCGCACCGATGTCGACTGGGCCACCCAGATCTCCTACAGCGGAATTTTCGTGCACTCGGCCCCGTGGTCGGTGGGCGCTCAAGGCCATTCCAACACCAGCCACGGCTGCCTGAACGTCAGCCCGAGCAACGCGCAATGGTTCTACGACCATGTCAAGCGCGGTGACATCGTCGAGGTGTTGAACACCGTCGGGGGCATCTTGCCGGGGACCGAAGGCCTCGGTGACTGGAACATCCCCTGGGATCAGTGGCGCGCCGGTAACGCCAACACCTGACCCGCGTTACACCCGCAGCACCGAACCCAGCGCCGACAACGGGACATGCGCTTCGACGGTGCCCCCGTCCATGTACCACTGCGGCATCCCCGGCGAGAAGTCGATCGGCTCGTCGTGTCCCACCGGGTAGTCGGGCATATAGATGATCAACTCGTCCGGGGTCAGCGCCCAAGCCCGGTAGCCGCCCGAGTAGACCTTGTCGGGTGTCCACCGGTCCGCCGAAAACGGATAGCTGCCCGGGTCGTGCGGTGGCGCGGCCTGATCGAGCGCAGTTTGGATGAACGGCTGAGCCGGTGCCGCGATTGCAGCCGTCGAGCCGTTCGTCAGGTCCGCGAGTTGGACTCGCCGGCCGCCCGCCATGTCGAAGGTGAAGGTGCGGTAGGCGTTGTTCGGCTTGGGCCCGTCGGCGTGGTAGTCCTCGTGGAAGACCGCGCTGAGCAGGTTGCCGTGCTGGAAGACCTGGTAGTTCTCCTCGCCGTAGCTGTCAGCGGCCATCAGCGAGTTGGCTTTTCGCCAGTTGCCGACCAGCGTTCGGAGGTAGTCGCGGATCACCGGACCCGTGGTGGGGTTGTCGATGAGGTCGACGGGTACCGCGACCTTGATGTCGCGCACGGCGTTGCGCTCCGAGGTGACCGCGGTGTGGCAGTATTGCCCGTCCCAACCGCCGCCGAGTTCGCCGCAGAACGAATCCGCCGACGCATGCACGGTCGCCAGGTGCGGGCCGCCCGAGAGTGCCGCGGCCGCCGCCAGCAGCGTTGTCGCGAGGATTCTGTTGATCACCGGTGGCTCCGATTCGTCTAGAGCAGCTGGACTTTGGCTGCCCGCCAGCGTCCGTCCACGTGCTCCATCGTCATCTTGATGCGGCTGCGGTCGATGCGTGGGTCAGGTACCGCCATGTTGGCCACGGTCTGGTCGACGAATACCAGGACCACCACTTTGTTGGCGCTCTCGGAGGCGATCGCCGAGTCCACCACCACCCCATGCGCGGTGGCTTTGTTGTCGATCAGCAACTGTCGCAGTTGCACGCTGGACTGGCTGTACATGTCCTTGAATTCGCCGGTAGCGCCGTCGAGCACCTGGCGGAAGTTTTCGTCGACGTTGTTGGAGTCGATGCTGGTCAGGACCTGGGCGTACTTGACGGCGGCTTGCTGGGCCTGCTGGCCCGCCAGCTGGATCTGGTGGCTCTGCCACTGCTTCCAGCCCAGGAAACCCGAAACCGCAAGGGAGGCAACGAGTAACACCGGCATGATGCTGCGCCGCAGGTAACTGCGCCACGGGCGTTTGGTGCGAGTCTTCTTGTCTTCCTTCTTCTTGGCGCGTTTGCCGAGCAACGGCTCGTCATCCTCGGCGGACCCATCCTCGGTGTCGTCGGCGGCTGCTTCCTGCGACTCGGCCGTCGCTTCGGTGTCCGACTCGGTCGGCGATTCGTCGTCGACCTGGTCTTCGCCATCGGCATCACCATCGGCATCGCCATCGACCGGGCCGGCTTCAGCTGCCTTGACGAGATCAACCTTTTCGGTTGTGGCGTCCGGCTTTTCGCTCTCGGTGTCGATGTCTTTCTCAGTTGTCGCGGTCATCATCATCTCCTTGGGCTGGGCTCAGTGCGGCGGTTCGATGGGCAGGGTCGGGCCGCCATAGGGCGTGGGGATTGTGTACCGGCCGCGTGGTGTCGGATCGGTCCGTTGACCCAGGTTTGCACCCGGCGGCGGGCCGGCGGTGTCGTCGCCGCCCGGACGCGGCGCGTTCTTGGCTCCGCGGATCCCCACTCCCGGGTCGTCGTCACGGCAGTAGGTGTACATGAACGGCTCGTAGTAGTCGGCAGCCGAAGGCGGGTGGCTCGGTGTCCCGTAATCGCAGGCATAGCGCGGATATAGCTCGGCTGTCGCCCATACGCCGTGGTCGTGGAAGGCGCTGGCCAGCGCGTCCAGCATCGATCCGCGGTAGTTGGGGAAGAGCGCGTTGAGCGCCGGCACTCGTACATACAGCATCGGGGAAGCGGTAGCCAGGCTGGCCAGCAGCTGGACCATCGTGTCGGAGTTGTCGGTGAACAGGCTGTCGACCATCGAAAGTGCTTGCGGTGAGCGCTCGGTCAGTCGTCGGTAGCCCCCCTGCATCCTGGCGACTCCGGCCAGCGTGCGGTTCAGGTCGACCGTGGCGGCGGCCAGTCCGGCGTTCTTGTCGGCGGCCAAGGTGAGCACCACCCGGCTGGTGCGCAGCACGCTGGTGGTCTCCGGCAGCACCGAATCAAGCGTGGACAGCAGAAAAGTCCCGCCGTCCACGATGGCGGTCAGCTTCGCGGGGCCCTCCTTGCTCATGCTGAGTTCTTTCTTGATCAGCTCGATCTTGTGCGGATCGACCTGGGCCAGCATGCCGTCGGCGTCACCGAGCAACTGCGCCAGGCTCACCGGGACCGTGGTGTGATCGAGCGCGATGAAGCTGCCGTCGTGCAGATAGGGGCCGGCATCGGTTTCGGCCTGGAAGTCGATGAACTGCTCGCCGGCCGGAGACAACCCCGACACGTGCGCGACGGCCGACGCCGGCACCTTCACCGTGGCGTCGATACTGGCGATAGCGTCGACACCCCGGTCGGTGATACTCAGCGAATCGACGCGCCCGATGCGCACGCCGCGCAACGATACGTCCTGATTCGGTAGCAGGCCACCGGATTCCGTCAAATGCACGATTACCCGATACGACGACGCGAACGGCTTGACCCGAAGTGCGCCCACCAGCAGGTAGGTGGTGGCGACAACCAGGGTGAGCACCAGTCCCGCCACCGACAGCCAGACCTGCCGGCGGTGGGCGGCCCGCACCAGTCGGACGATGGTGCCGGCAAGCGACTCGGTCATGGCGGTGGTCCCGGCGTCAGCAGGCCCGGCAGCTCCGGGGCCGGCGGGGGCGAGCCAGGGGCCGATCCGACGATCAGTCCGCCGGGGACGTTCGGGTCGGGCATCACCGGCACCTGCACCGAGTTGGGCCCCCGCCCGACCACCCGTTCCTGCAGGCGGAAGAGCATGTACTTCAGGGAGCCGACGAATTCGTTCCAGGTGAACCTGGTTGGTCCGTGCATGCCCCGGTCGCCGGGGAAACCGATGTCGGGAATCGCTCCCAGGATCAGTTGGTCGATGCTCGCGTGCACCGAAATCGAGTTCCCCGCAGTTGCTTTGATGATCAGAGGCAACATTCGGTTCAGGGTCAGCAGGCTGGTGTCGGGACTGACGGCGACGTCGTTGGCGGCTCCGGCGAGGGTGTTGAGGTCCTGGATCACGCTGCGGCCGCTGGTGTCGGTGCCGCCCAGCGACGGGAACCTCGACAGCATCCGGCTGGTGTCGCCGAATTGCAGGATCAGGTTGGAGATTTCGGTCGTGTTGGCGGCGATGGCACTGGTGCCGGGGTTGGCCGCCGCCATCAGATCGGTCAGATTCTGGTTCTTGGCGTCGATCTGTTGACTCAGCCGGGACAGTTCGGTCAGGCCCTGCGAGATCTGTCCCGAGCGGGCGTCCATGGTGTGCAGGAGTTGGTTGGATTTACTGATCAGTTGTCCGAACGCGTGGCCCTGGTCGCCGGTCGCCCGGCCGAAACCGTTGATGATGTTGGTGAAGTTGCGTACCGCGCCACCGTTCACCAGGATTGCGGCCGAACTGAGCACCGATTCGACGGTTGCGGCCGCGGCTGTCGATTCCAGGCCGATGGTGTCTCCGTTTTTCAGCATCGGTGTGTTGGCGTCGGTCTCGGACGGCGGCCGGACCGAGACGAATACGTCGCCCAGCGGAGTGGCGGTGCGCAACTCGGCGGTGCTGCCCCGCGGCAGCAGAACGCCGTCACGGATGCGAATGGTGGTGACCGCGGTGTAGTTTCGCGCCACCATCGACTCGACCTGACCCACATCGGCGCCGGCGAGCTTGACCTTGGCGTTCATCGGCAGGTTGAGCGCATTCGAGAACACCGCCGTCAGCGTGTACCCGCCCGAGCCCAGTCCCGGCGCCGGAAGGGGAAGGCTGGCAAGGCCGTTGGTGGCACATCCGGAACTGGCTATCGCGACTGCGGCGATGGCTGCGGCTGTCCTCCCGCGCTTATCCGTCATCTCTGACCCATTGCGGCCAGGCCGTCCAGCACGTAGGTCAACCCGAAGTCGGGTCCGAAGTCCTGGATGGTCCCGGTGCTGCAGCCGAGTTGCCGCAGCCCCATCAGGTTGCAGATCTCCTTGGTGAACTGGCTGTCGAAAACCAGTCGGTCGGTGAGGAAGTGCGCCCGCACGGCGCCGTTCTCCCGGTCGATTACGTTGTAGACGTTGTCGGCCAGCATTGGAGCGATGTCCAGCGTCTCGGCCAGGCCGCGACGTTCGTCGACCAGTGTCTTGGCCAGCGAGTTGCCGCCCAGCAGAGCTTGTTTGATGATGTCGCGGTTGGCGTCGAGCAGGTCGCCGGCGCGCTGCACCAGCTGGTCCAGTTTCTTTCCGGTGGTGCCGGTGCCGAAGTCCTCGTCGGCCAGTATCTGGCTGACCTGGTGGATGGTCGAGGCGAACTCGCGCAGCTTGGCGTCGTTGTTGGCGGCGGCATCGAACAACGAGCTCAGGTTTCTGACGATCGTGGTGATCTGCTGGCGGGTCTGGGCGCCGCCGTCGCTGCTGAGCCGCAAGGCGTTGGACAACTCGTTGAGGGCCTCTTTGATCTTGGCTCCGTTGCCGTTTACCACGTCGGCTCCGGCGTTGATCACGTCGCCGACGGGCCCACCGCCGTGGCCGTCGCCCTGCAGCGATTTGGTCACCTTGTTGAGCACCGCGAGGACGCGACTGAATTCGACCGGGGTCTTGGTGCGGGTCAGGCCGATGGTGTCGTGGTTCTGCAGGGTCGGCCCGCCGTGGTAGGCCGGAGTGAGTTCGATCTGACGATCGGTGAGGATGGAGGTGGACACGGTGACCGCTTGGACATCGGCCGGCACCTTCACCTTGCGGTCGACGGTGAATTGGACCTCCACGTAGCCGCCCTTCGGGGCGATCTTGACGACCTTGCCGACCGGCATGCCCAGTACCGCAACCACATTGTTCTCGTACAGGCCGGTGGCACTGTCGAACTGGGCGGTCACCGTCATCGGTTGGGAACGCGAGCTCAGATACCACCAGCCGAGGCCGATCGCAGCGGCCACGCAGGCCACGACGGCGGTCACCGCGATGATCTTGCCGCTGACCCGGGTCTTGAGGCGTCTCACTTGCAGTCCTTGAAGTAGGGGATCATGCCGAACTGTTTGGCGCGGCCGCTCAGCGCGCACATCCACGAATCGACGAGCAGGGCATTGGGCGCGTTGAAGCTGACCGCGTCGGCGTCGCCGGTGAGGTTGGCCGCTTGACGCGCGAAGACCGGGGTGACCTGTAGCAGGCTGCGCAGCAGATCGTCGTGTCTTGCCATCAGATCGGTGAACTCGTGCACGTCTTTGAGCAGCCCGTCCACCCCGGCCCGGTCGTTGACCACGATGTCGTTCATCGTCTCGACCAGAGTGGTGATCGACCGCATCAGGGAATGGAAGACGGCGCGCCGAGCGGCGAAGTGGCCCAACAGATCTTGGGATTGGTTGACCAGGTTGCCGATGCCGGCCTGCTGACGCCGCAGGGTGTTGCTCACCTGCTCGGTGCTCTTGAGTAACTGACCGAGTTGGTCGCGGCGCTGCGCGATGATCGACGACAACGAGTCGATGTTGGCTATGGCCTGCGGCACCACCTCGGGCAGTCCCTGCATCTGCTTGCCGAGCACGGTCAGCGACTGCGCGAACCGGTCGGAGTCGACCTGCTCGAAAGTGGTTGTGGCGTCCTGCAATGCGGCTTGCAGGTCGTAGGGAACGTCGGTATGCGACAGGTCGAACGTGTTGTTGGCCAGCGATCCGTTGCCGTCGGGGTACAAGGCAAGATAGCGGGATCCCAGAATGGTTGTCACCCTGATGGAGGCTTTCGAATCCTTGCCCAGTGCAACGTCATTCTTGATCTTCAGGCCGGCCTCGACGTGGTCGCCGACCAGCTCCATACTGGTGACCTCGCCCACCGGGATGCCGGCCACCGTGATGGGATTGCCCGGCCGCAGTGATGCGGCCTGCAGGAATTCGGCCGTGTAGTGCCGATAGCCGGCGCCGAATGCGTGGATCGCCAGCATGGTGCCGATCAGCACCGCGACCACCGCGACGGCGATCGATCCTAGCCACGTCTTGCTGTAGCTCTCCAGCGGCCGCTTGCGGATCCGCTGCCACCTGGTCAGGTCACTCATCGCCGACGTTCCTGCATCTCGGGGTGTGCCAGGCCCGGTTGCCGGGGGTGGCGGCGTTGACGATGATCGGGACGACGTCGTTGAGACCGGGGAAGAACCCGAAGATGTTGAGGTCGCATACGTAGGCGTTGCCGTAGGCGCCCTGGTTGCCAATGCGCGTCAGGCCCTTGAGTGCCAGCGGCAGGTTGTCACCCAAGAAGGCCACTTGAGGTTCGATGTCGAGCACATGCCGGGTCGTGCCCGGCTGCCGATCGATGAATTGCCGCAGCGCGGGGTAGTCGTCCCGGGCGGCTTTGGCCAGGTTGCCTGACATCCGTGCCAGCGCACCCATCGAGGCCTGCAACTCCGGGCGCCGCTGGTCGAGGGCCGCGACCACCTCACGGGTCTGCGTGATGACACCGTCGAGGTCGTCATTCTGCACGGCGAGGTTGCCGACCACCTTGTTGAGGTTGGTGATCACGTCACCAAGTGCTTGATCCCGTCCAGCGAAAGCTTCAGTGAGCGTTGACGTTTGAGTGATCAACGTGGTGATCGAGGCGGTGTCGCCCTGCAGCGACTCGAGGACCCCCTTGGTGAGGTTGTCCGCATCGCGCGGGTTGAGCAGGCTGAACAACGGTTCGTAGCCGTTGAGCAGCGCGGTCACGTCGAACGACGGGTCGGTGCGCTCCACCGGGATGGTGCTTCCCGGTGACAGCTGGGCCCGGTTACCTTCCTTGCCCAGCGACAGTCCCAGATACCGCTGACCGACGATGTTCTGATAGGTCACCGATGCCACGGTGTTGCCGAACAGGTGCTGCTCCTGCTGCACCACAAACGAAACCTTCGCGAATTTGCCAGTCAGTTCTATCTTTTCGACCCGGCCCACTCGTACGCCGGCCATCCGCACGTCGTCGCCCTCGCGGAGCCCGTACACGTCGCTGAACATCGCCGAATACGGTTGGGTGCGGCCGGCGACGTCGCGGCGCAGGCTCGAGTACACCAGCCACGTCAGCACCACGGCGACGACCATGAACAGGGAGAGTCCGATCAGGGAACCGCGGAATTTCACTTGGCCTCCCCGCTGGCCGGCGGATGAACCAGTGACACGGTAGTGCCGCGGGCGACGGGTCCGAGCAGCAGTTCGGTGGCGGCGGTGGCGGGTCGACCGGTGATCACGCCCAGGATCGTCCGCTCGTAGTCGCTACCGACCGGCCCGACGTTGCCGCCGAAGGACGACGGCGCAACCGATCCCGGCGCCGGCGGTCCCAACAGCGGCGGCGGCGCGACGGGTCCGTGCGCCGGCGGCGCCGGGTCGGGGTCGTCGGGATTGGCGCCGGTCCGAATCGGCGGCGAGGGGGGCGTGAACGGCGGCAGCGGCGGATTACGGTCTTCCAGACTGGGACTGGGGTTGGTCATCGGCGGGCCCACCACCACCAGATTGCCGTCGGGACCGACCACCGTCCCCGGCGGGGGAGCCAGACTCTTGGGCGGTTGATAGTTCTGCGGGAGAAGCGATTCCGGCAGATCGGGCTTGTTGGGCACCAGCGGCGCGGTGAAGCAACTGGGGCCCTTGAGCTCCCCGTAGCGGGGACAGTCGGCGCGGGAGTAGGCGAACGTCTGACTGAACGACAACCGGGCCCGCATGTTGCCCACCCCCAACTCCGAGTCCCAGACCTCCTCCTGGAATTTCTTGGCCAGGTTGTCCAGCTTGACCACCGCGGGCACCAGGTTGTTGGAGTGCATCGCCAGCACGCCCACCACCGGGGTGAGTTCGGAGGAGATCCTGATGAGTTGATCCATATGGTGATCGAAGGAGTCGTGCACGGTCCCGAGGGTGGATTGCGCGTCGGTGAGCAGCCCGGTGAGTTGGCCGCGCGTCTCGGCGAATGTCTGCATCGGCCCGACCGCCTCGTGCAGCGCGTCGAGCAGATCGGGCGCGGTCGCCTGCAACCCCTCCGTCGCGTCGAGCAGCGCCGAGACCGTCGACGGGCCGGGGTCGGTGCTGACAATCGAATTCAGTTCGTCGATAGCACGAGTCAGCTGTTTGCCGCTGCGCAGCAGGACGGGACGACGGTGGTCGGTAGCCGCTCCGAGTGCCGCGAGGATGCCCACCGACTTGTCCTCGCGGCCACGCCCGGTGGCGGCGAGCAAGTCGCGCAACTTGCTGATGGTGGTTTGGAACAGCACCGTCGGCAGGTTCCGGTCCTCCTGGATGTGGGCGCCGGGGCGGATCGCCGCTCCCGGACCGCCACCGATCAGCTGCACCGACGACACGGCGAACACGTTGCTGGGCACCACGCGTGCGGTCACCGCGGCCGGAATCGACTTGGCGTAACTGGTTTCAGGTTGATGTGGACGAAGTTGGGTTTGCCGCGTTCGGCCGGCACCACGTCGTCGACCGTGCCGACGAGCACGCCGTGGTATTTGACGTCGGATTTCTGCGGCAGGCCGTCGCCCACGTTGACCAGATCGGCGACCACCGGGACGTAGTCGTCGAGGCGACCGGTGGACTTGAACAGCAGCCCGGTGGTGAGCAGCGCGGCGACCAGGACCACCGCCAGGCCGCAGCCGAACAGCTGCCGATCCGTTGGTCCTCGTCCGTCGACGTCAAAAGAGTTGGCGTTCAAGCTAACCACCGAACCTGGCGCCGGAGTCGACTCCCCACAGCGCCATGGTGAGCAGCATGTTGACCATGATCATCACGGTGATGCTGGCCCGCATGCCGTGCCCGGCGGCCACGCCGACGCCCTCCGGGCCGCCACTGGCGTAGAAGCCGTAGTAGCACTGGATGGTCGAGGCGATCCAGACGAAGATGATCGCTTTGAACAACGAATAGACGATGTCCTGGCCGTCCAGCATCAACGCGAAGTAGTGCAGGTAGGAGCCGGTGGATCCGCCGCTGCTGATCTGCACCACGAGCTGGGTGGTCAGGTACCCGATCGCCAGACACGCGGCGTACAGCGGGATCATCGCGATCACCGAGGCGATCAACCGCGTGGTCACCAGGTACGGAATCGGCCGGATCGCAATCGATTCCATCGCGTCGATCTCTTCGGCGATACGCATGGAGCCCAGTTGCGCGGTGAATCGGCAACCGCCCTGCATCGCGAATGCCATCGCGGCCATCAGCGGGGCCAGCTCCCGGGTGTTGACCAACGACGAGATGAATCCGGTCGCCGGTCCCAAGCCCAGCAGGTCGAGAAAGTTGTAGCCTTCGATGCCGACCAGCGCGCCGACGGTCACACCGAGCACGACGGCCACCCCGGCGGTTCCGCCACCCACCACGATCGATCCGTTTCCCCAGGTGATGTTCGACAGCAACCGCAGGAACTCGCCGTTGTAGTGGCGCAGGGTGAGCGGAACCGCAGCCAGCGCCCGGATGAAGAAGACCAGCATGTGGCCCAACCGCTCGATCGGCTTGATCGACCTGCGGTAGAGCCGCAACAGCCTGGCGCTGACCGGTGCCAGGGGCAGATAGGGGGAAGCTGTCACCTCACAGCCCCGTCCGGGGCGACAACATGATGTAGAGCTGGCTGATCGCGACGTTGACGATCATCAGCAGCAGAATCGACTCGACGACGGCCGCGTTCACCGAGTTGGCGACACCCGTCGGGCCGCCCTTGGTGGACAGCCCTTTCTGCGCCGACACGATAGCCACGATGGCGCCGAAGATCACCGCCTTGAGCAGTGCCAGGATCATGTCGCCGGTGGTCGCGAACGCGGCGAAGGTGGCCACGAAACTGCCGGGTGCGCCGTTCTGGAAGTACACGTTGAACAGGTAGCTGGCGAAGAAGCCGACGAAGCAGACGACGCCGGTGAGCGCGACCCCGATCATGATGGCGGCGGCGAATCGGGGCACCACCAGGCGGCGGATCACCGATACGCCCATCACCTCCATGGCGTCGGTCTCTTCGCGCATCGTTCGGGAGCCCAGGTCGGCGGTGATGGCGGAGCCGACGGCCGCGGCCATCAGCACCGCCGCCACCAGGGAAGCGCCTTGGCGGATGACTGCCAGACCACTGGCCGCGCCGGCCAGCGAGGTGGCGCCGACCTGCCCGGCCAGCAAGGCGAACTGGATGGACAGCGTGACGCTGATGGGCAGCGACACCAGAATCGTCGGCAGCACCGCGGTGCCGGCCATGAACGCGCCTTGCCGGACGAACTCCTGCCATTGGAACCGGCGGCCGAACAGATCTCTGAAGAACCATTCGATGGTTCGCATCCCGAGCACGAATTGTTCGCCGACGGTGCGCAGCGAGGCGACGGGGTGCCGGTCGACGTAGCCGACTCCCCAGTCCTTGATGGCTTCGACGCCCTCGTCGCGAGGTTGGTCTCGGTGTTCCTCGCCCACGGCGGTCTCCGGGTGCACGGTCATATCAGCGGCATGTCAGTGCGACCGGCGTCCTATGGCCGGGACGGCGAGCGAGCAAACGCAAAATGTATTCATCGCAACCCGAAACCGATTCTCATCGACGCTCCCCCCACCATCGAATTCGATCAGTGCCGAGCAGAACGATTGATATCGCTGGCGGAACCACCATTTACATGACCGCCTACGAACCCGTAATTCTGCAGGTTAGTTGAGTTTCGCGGTATGACGCTAGCCTACTTGATAGCCACTTTCAATAGTGTAGAGTCACCCATCTGACGAGCATTCGGAGATCGCGAAGGCGTGCTCGCTATTAGACGCACGAAGGTGGCGGCATGCCCTCAGCAAATACTGAGTCATTGCGGGACCGGCGCCGCGCCGAGTTGCTCCTACAGATTCAGCACACCGCACACGAACTGTTCGCCGAGCGTGGTTTCGACGCGGTGACCACCGAGGACATCGCGGCTGCCGCCGGGATTTCGATCAGCACGTACTTTCGGCACGCACCGACAAAAGAAGGTCTGCTGATCGGTCCGGTCCGGGATGCCATCAGCGAGATCGTCACGTCTTACAGTTCCCGTCCGGCGGGACAGTCGGCGGTCGAAGCGCTGATCGACATCTTCGTCGAGCACGCCAAGATTGCCGACGAAATCAATCTGGACACCTGGCAGCGGGCGGTGGCGACGGCGCCGCATCTGCTGAAGAAGACCGCGCTGGTCAGTGAGGACGACTACCGCAAGTTCGTCGAGCACGTCGCCACCCGGATGGGGGTCGACGCGTCGGCCGATATCCGCCCGGCTCTGCTGGTCCACACGAGTTTGGCGACCATCCGGTTCGTCATCGATCGCTGGCTGAACCGGCACGATATCCCGACCTCGCCGATCCACATCGAGATGGAGATCGCGCTGCGCTTGACCCTGGCCGGGTTTCACTAGGTATTAGCTTGTCCCGCAAGCGGTTTGGGCGACCGCCCGGCGGTGTCGATCCACCGTTATGCGGTTTGATCGACCAGTGTCGCGGCGGGTGCGTTGGTGCGGACCGATTCGACGCCGTGCTGGGCCGCCGCCTTCGTTTTGTAGCCCTCGCTGGCGGCGATCACTTCTCCGTTGGCGGCCTTGAGCCGGAAGCGGAACTCGCCCTGCCTGTCTTGGTAGATCTCGAACTTGCCAGCCATCGCCATCTCCTTTGATTGACAGTGCCGACCCGTTTTCACGCTAGCCCCATTCGGCTTCCACGTACATCGTGTTGTTCCCGCACTGGCAATCCGGGCGGTGCCACGGTCATGGCAGGACTGCTGGAAATCTGACCGGCGACGGGTACAGCAGCGATTCGTCTCGACGAGACGCTCGGAGGATGTTGTGCCGCAACGTTGTTGGCGGTGTTCATGCCGGGATTTCCGTTACATGGCCCGACGTACCGGGATGACCCGGATGATGCCGGGAGTTGAATCGAACTCGTTCTCGGCCCGCTGCAGCACGTCGGCGCGACGAGCTCGCTCCTCGGCGGCCTGTGCGTTGTCCCACTGCCAGGTGTACGCCCGCGGCGAGTTCGGCCACCGTGACATCGGAAACAAAAAGGTCAGAGGGGGTGAAAACCCACCTCTGACCTGTGGGGTGAGTGACGGGACTCGAACCCGCGACATTCAGGATCACAACCTGACGCTCTACCAACTGAACTACACCCACCACGACCGCCAGCCGTCCCCGTGGGGACTAACAAGCGGCGACGTCGATATTAACCGCTCGGACGCTCTTGGGCCGAATCGTTTCTCTCCGGTGCGTCGCCCGCGCCCGCAAGATTGGCGACCGCCATCGCGATCTCGCTGGTAGAGGGCCCGGGCTGGGGTACGAAAGCGGTGCGACGGTAGTACTGCAATTCCCGGATGGATTCGTGGATATCGGCCAGTGCCCGGTGGGCCAACCCCTTGGGCGGCTGCCCGAAGTAGATCCGCGGGTACCAGCGCCGGCACAATTCCTTGATGGAGCTGACGTCGATCATCCGGTAGTGCAGGAACGAATCCAGGGTCGGCATGTCGCGGGCGATGAAGGAGCGGTCGGTGGCGATCGAGTTGCCGGCCAGCGGTGCGGTCTTGGGCTGCTTGACGTGCTCGTGGATGTAGTCGAGCACCATCGCCTCGGCGGTAGGGACGTCCACGGCCGAGGCCCTGACCTCGTCGGTAAGCCCGGATCGGGCGTGCATCTCCTTGACCACGTCGATCATCGAGGACAATGCCGCGTCCTCGGCATGGATCACCACGTCGATGCCCTCGCCCAGAATGTTCAGATCGGCGTCGGTGACCAGGGCGGCAATTTCGATCAACTTGTCCGAGCCCAGATCGAGCCCGGTCATCTCGCAGTCGATCCAGACCATTTCGTCGCGCACAGCGCACACACTAAGCCCACCTCACGCCCGCGCGCGCCCGACCCGTCCCGGTACCAGGCAAGTAGTGTGAGCCGCGTTGCTTTCGACGCTTTCAACGGCACGGGAAGGACGCGGCACGATGAGCACCGAATCGGCGGAGACCCCCGCCAAGAGAATCGCCGCAGGCTATGCCCTCCAAGGTCAGGCCCTGGAGTTGGGCACGGTCGTCGTCGACGGCCAAGCCGACCCGACCGCCCAGGTCCGCATCCCGCTGGCCACGGTCAACCGGCACGGCCTGGTGGCCGGGGCCACCGGAACCGGCAAGACGAAGACCCTGCAACTGATCGCCGAACAGCTCAGCGCGGCAGGCGTGCCGGTGTTCATGGCCGACGTGAAGGGCGACCTGTCCGGACTCTCGCGGCCCGGGGAGAGCAATGACAGGACTGCCGCGCGCGCCAAGGACACCGGCGACAATTGGGAGCCGACGGGGTACCCGGTCGAGTTCCTCTCCCTCGGGACCGAAGGGATCGGCGTGCCGGTGCGTGCCACCGTCGAAAGCTTCGGCCCGGTTTTGTTGTCAAAGGTGTTGGGGCTCAATGCGACCCAGGAATCGACCCTCGGGCTGATATTCCACTGGGCCAAAGACAAGCGGCCCTTGGTCACCCTGGGCCAGTTGCGCGACACCATCAGCTACCTGACCAGTGAGCAGGGCAAGGCCGACCTGAAGTCGCTGGGCGGGGTGTCGTCGACGACGGCGGGCGTCATCCTGCGGGCGTTGGTCAATCTGGAAGGCGAGGGCGGCGACACGTTCTTCGGCGAGCCCAAGCTCGATCCGCAAGATCTGCTGCGCACCGATAGTCAAGGCCACGGCATCATCTCGTTGCTCGAATTCAGCGGTCAGTCCGTGCGTCCGGTCATCTTCTCGACGTTCCTGATGTGGTTGCTTGCCGACCTGTTCACCCAGCTCGACGAGGTCGGAGACATCGACAAACCCAAACTGGTGTTCTTCTTCGACGAAGCGCATCTGTTGTTCTCCGACGCCTCGAAGGCTTTCCTCGAACAGGTCGAGCAGACCGTCAAGCTGATCCGTTCCAAGGGCGTCGGGGTGTTCTTCTGCACCCAGCTGCCCACCGACCTGCCCAACGACGTGCTGTCCCAGCTGGGCGCCCGCATCCAGCACGCGCTGCGGGCATTCACCCCCGATGACCAGAAGGCACTGAGCAAGACGGTGCGCACCTATCCGAAAACCGATGTCTACGACCTGGAGTCGGCGTTGACGTCGTTGGGGATCGGCGAGGCCGTCGTCACGGTGCTCTCGGAGAAGGGCGCCCCCACCCCGGTCGCGTGGACACGCATGCGGGTGCCCCGGTCGCTGATGGCCGCCATCGGCACCGACGCGGTCACCGCCGCGGCCAAGCAGAGTCCGCTGCAGGCTAAATACGGCCAGACGGTGGAGCAGCCTTCCGAGGCTCCCGCAATTGCGTCGGGTGCGCCACCACCTTCAGTTGCCGGCTCTGAGTTACCGCCGGTGCCAACGGATTACGAGCTGCCGCCGATGCCGCCCCCCGCCGAGCCCAAGGGGCCTGCCGTGTGGGAAGAGGTGCTGAAGAACCCGACGGTGAAGAGTGGCATCAACACCGCGATCCGCGAAGTGGTGAAGAACATCTTCGGCGGTGGTGGCCGCCGGAAGCGTTAGGGGCTCCGCGACTGTAATGGCAGTGTGAAAAGCGGCCGCGAATGGCGCGTCAGGTTTCACGCGCAAGCGGGAAGCGTAGGCGCTATCCGCCGCCCAGCTTCTTGTAGAAGGCCCCGACGATCGGCGCCACGATGGCACGGGGGGCGTAGCCGCTTGCCACCGACATCGCCTTGGACGTCAGGCCCGGAACAATCCGCATCTTGTTGCGCTCCAACGCGTCCAGGGATACCTGGGCGGTGTGCTCGGTGGAGATCCACAGGAAATCGGGCACCAGCTTCTCCACCAGTGAGCGTTCGTCGCCTTCGGGCAGGTCGGTACGCACCGGTCCGGGAGCCAGCAGCGTGACGTGCACGCCGTGCTTGCGGACTTCGCCGCGCAGCGACTCGCTGAAGGTGTTGGCGAACGCCTTGGTGGCGGCATAGGTCGCGTTGTAGGGGATCGGCGAATTCCCGGCCGCCGAACCGGAAATCAGGATGCCGCCGGCTTTGCGCTCGATCATGCCGGGCAGCACTGCGAGCGTAAGGTCATGCACCGCAACGGCATTCAATTGCACTTGCGCCTTCTCGCCGGCCGGGTCCAGCTGCGCGACCGGCCCGAAGGTCGCCGTACCGGCGTTGGCGCACAGGATCGAGATCGGCCGGGTGGCCAGCTCGTCGCACAGCTTCGCGCGTTCGGCCGGGTCGGCGAGGTCGGCCGGGCGCACCTCGACTGCGACACGGTACTTGTCCACCAGCCGGGCGGCCAGGGCGGTGAGCAGTTCTTCGCGCCGCGCGGTGATGATCAGGCTGTGGCCACGCGCGGCCAACTCGGTGGCCAGCGCTTCGCCGATGTTCTGCGACGCTCCGGTGACTACGGCGCGCGCGTCGGGACTGGGAGCGGGAATCGGCATGACGACGATGGTAGACAGTCCGCCGGGATGGCCAGGCGAGGCGGGTCGGTGCAGAAGTGAATAGGCTGCCGGGCATGGCAGACCCGGGGCTCGGTACTCCCACGCGCTCTCGGGTATGGGCCTGGGCGTTGTGGGACTGCGGCCAAACCGGCCTCAGCGCCATCACGGCTACCTTCGTGTTCTCGGTGTATCTGACCCACAGCGTGGGCGTCGGCACCCCGCTGGGCGCTACGCCGATCAGCTGGCTGGAGCGGGCCGCGGCCGCCGCCGGGGTGACGATCGCGATCCTGGCGCCCCTGGTCGGGGTATGGGTGCAATCACCGCATCGGCGGCGGGTGGCCTTGGCCCTGCTGACCAGTTTGGCGGTGGCGCTGACCTGCTCGATGTTCCTCATCCGCAACGAACCCGGCTATTTCTTCGCCGGTCTGGCATTGCTGGCGGCGACCGCGGCCTGTGGTGATCTGGCCAGCGTCCCGTACAACGCGATGCTGCGTCAGGTGTCGACGCCGGCAACGGCCGGCCGGATCTCGGGCTTCGGTTACGCGGCGGGATATATCGGCACCGTCGGGCTGCTGTTGGTCGTCTATCTGGGTTTCATGACGGGCAAGGGCGACGACAGGGGTCTGCTGCATCTTCCCACTGCGGGGGGAATGAACGTTCGCGTTGCAATGCTGCTGGCCGCCGCGTGGATGGCGGCCATGGCGCTGCCGCTGTTGCTGGTGGCCCACCACCTGCCCGATGCCGGTGCGGTGACGCACCCCACCACCACGTTGCTGGGCGGCTACCGCAAGCTGTGGGCCGACATCACCTCGGAATGGCGCCGTGACCGCAACCTGGTCTATTTCCTGGTGGGCAGTGCGCTCTTCCGGGACGCGCTGGCCACGATATTCGGTGTCGGCGCCGTGCTGGGTGTCAACGTGTACGGCCTCGCCGCCGACGACGTGCTGATATTCGGCGCGGCCGCGTGCGTCGTGGCGGCGATCGGCGCGGTACTGGGCGGCTTCGTCGACCATCGGGTGGGATCCAAACCCGTCATCGTCGCGTCGCTGACCGCTATTCTCGGCGCCGGGGTGGCCCTGTTGGTGCTGTCCGGCCCGCGGGCTTTCTGGGTGTGCGGGCTGACGCTGTGCCTGTTCATCGGACCGTCGCAGTCCTCGTCGCGCGCGTTGCTGCTGCGGATGGCGCAGCACGGCAAGGAGGGCGTGGCCTTCGGCCTGTACACGATGACGGGCCGGGCGGTGGCGTTCCTGGCGCCGTGGTTGTTCTCCGTCTTCGTCGACGTGTTCAAGGCGGACAGGGCCGGACTGGGCGGAGTCATCGTGGTGCTGCTGGCCGGATTGCTGGTGACCTTGGTCGTGCGGGTGCCGAGCACCGACTCAGAGCGGAGCGTCGCAGATGGTTAAGCCCTGGCCGGTGCGCTGACGCACCTGAATTCCGCCCACCGTGACCGAGCACGTGACGTTGTGGCCGATGTTGACGACGGTGACGCTGGCCGGATGAGTCGACGACGTCGACAAACTAACCTGCCTGGACCACGGCAGCGTCACGTTGAACTCGGTCTGAATCAGGTCGCCGGTGTCCAGATAGACCACGCTGATCGCACGGCCCTCCCCGGTGACGCTGTAGACCACCGACTGCATCGTGCCCGGCACCGTCGAGGTGTCCGGCGGCGTGGTGCTCGGCGGGGCGGTGGTGCGCGGCGGCCTACGGGTGGTGGAGGGCGGAGGTACCCGGGTCGTCGGAGGCGCGAAAGTGGTGGTGGGGCTGGACATCGGCGGCAGCGGCTCGAAGGCGGTCTGCTGTCGGCCCGATTGGTTGGCGATGACCAGGGCGATCACCAGCCCGATGACGAACAGGACCAACGCGCCTGCGGTGAGCCACAGCCATCGCGGCGACCGCGGGGGTGGGGAGTCCTCCGGCGGCTTCTCCTCCGGCGGTGGTCCGTCTTGTTGCCAGTACTGTGGCGGCAACTGTTGGGTTGGGGGTGGCTGGTAGCTGCCCGAGGCCCACGGGGAGGTACCCCCGCCGTAGGAATACGGCATGTCGTCGGCGTAGGCCGGGTAGTCGACAACGGAATCCTGCGGGTCCTGCGGCCATGCCGAACGAGACCCCTGTTGCGGGGGACCGAAATTCTGGGGTCTGCGTGGATCGTTCATGTCCACTTCGCAGGGTACCTGTGCGCGTTGCGGGGGCGCCGAAGGCGGATCGCGCCGGGCGCTGGGCTATTGATCCGAGGCCGTCAGCGCGGCGATGGTCATCGCCTTCATGACAGCGCGGGACCGGGCCGCCCGCGCCGGTTTGGTGTCTGCCGATTTCATGCTGTGCGGCGTGGAGTTCAGCAGGCCGAACACGGCGTGCGCCATCAGCCGCGCGTCGGCTTCGGCCAGATCGGGGTTCAGTCGGCGCAGTACTGCCACCCAGATCTCCACGTATTGGCGCTGCGCCTTGCGCACCTGTCGTTCGGCGGTCGCGGGCAAGTGGGCAAGGTCACGATCCTGGATACGGATGAGGTTCGGCTCGCCGAGTGCGAAGTCGAGGTGGAAGTCGATCAGCCCGTCCAGCGTGGCGGCCGCGTCGTCGCCGCGGTCGGCCACGGCCCGGGCTCCGGCGAGCAGCCGCGCGCTGATCCCCACCAGCAACTCGACGAGCATCGACTCCTTGTTCGGGAAGTGGCGGTAGATCGCCGGACCGCTGACGCCGGCCGCGGCACCGATGTCATCGAGACGCACCGCGAGGAAACCGCGTTCGGCGATCAACCGTTCGGCGGCCGAGAGTAGCTGCAGCCGACGGTCGGACTTCAGCTGGCTGCGGCGATTCGGCGATTCCGGCTGCCCGGGCTCCTCGTCCGGGACGGACGCTGGCATGACGGCCTCCTGGACATGTCGGTTAATCGTCACTAACGTAGCACTCAACCGCCCGTCGGAGGAACCGTGGCAACTCCGCTCTCCTACGAACGCGGCCCCGATACGCCTCGGCTGCTCGAGGTCACCATCGGCGCCAACTTCGCCCACACCGCAACCACATTCGCGAATCGCGACGCACTCGTCGACGTCGTCGCGGGCCGGCGGTGGACATACGCCGAACTCCTGACCGATGTGCGACGGTTGGCGACGGGGCTGCTGCGGGCGGGCATCGGCAAGGGCGACCGGGTCGGCATCTGGGCGCCCAACCGCTGGGAGTGGGTGCTGGTCCAATACGCATCCGCCGAGATCGGCGCGATCCTGGTGAGCATCAATCCCTCCTACCGTTCCCGCGAATTAAGTTATGCGCTAAGGCAATCCGGCGTGACGATGGTGGTAGCGGCGCCCGGATTCAAGGATGCGGACTACCCGGCGATGCTGGCCGAGGTGGCGCCCGAGTGTCCGCAACTACGCGATGTGGTGATCATGGGCGGGCAGCGCTGGGCCGCGCTGGCCGGCACCGATACCGACCCCGCCGCTTTGCGCACCAGGGCCGCATCCCTGGCACCGGCCGACCCGGTCAACATCCAATACACCTCCGGCACAACGGGATACCCGAAGGGCGTCACGCTCACCCACCGCAACATCCTCAACAACGGCTATCTGGTCGGCGAGCTGCTCGAGTACACCGAAAGCGATCGGATCTGCATTCCGGTGCCGTTCTACCACTGCTTCGGCTTGGTAATGGCCAACCTGGCGGCCACCAGCCACGGCGCCTGCATGGTCATCCCCGCGCCGGGTTTCGATCCGGGCGCCACCCTGCGTGCGGTCCAGGTCGAACGCTGCACCAGCCTTTACGGTGTGCCGACGATGTTCATCGCCGAACTGGGCCTGGCTGACTTCGCCACCTATCGACTGGACAGTCTGCGTACCGGGATCATGGCCGGCTCGGCGTGTCCGGTCGAGGTGATGCGCAAGGTGATCGAACGCATGCACATGCCCGGGGTGTCCATCTGTTACGGCATGACCGAGACATCTCCGGTGTCCACCCAAACCCGCACCGGCGACTCGCTGGAGCAGCGGGTGGGAACTGTCGGCCGGGTGGGTCCGCACCTGGAGATCAAGGTGGTGGATCCGGCGGGAGCGACGGTGCCTCGAGGTGTGGCCGGCGAGTTCTGCACCCGCGGGTACTCGGTGATGTCGGGCTACTGGAACGAGCCGGACAAGACCGCCGAGGTGATTGACGCGCAGGGCTGGATGCACACCGGCGACCTGGCGTCGATGGATGCGGACGGTTACGTGCGCATCACCGGCCGGATCAAGGACATCGTCGTGCGTGGTGGAGAGAACATCTCGCCGCGCGAGGTCGAGGAGTTCCTGCACACCCACCCCGACATCGTCGACGGCCACGTCATCGGCGTGCCCGACGAACGCTACGGAGAGGAACTCATGGCGGTGGTCAAGCTGCGCGACGGGGCGGCCGAGCTGACCGTGCAGATGTTGCGCGAATACTGTGTCGGCCGCATCGCGGGGTTCAAGATCCCGCGGTATCTCTGGATCGTCGACGAGTTTCCGATGACGGTCACCGGCAAGGTGCGCAAGGTGGAGATGCGGGCGCGCGCGATCGAGTACCTGACCGGTGGGCAATAGGTTCGCCGGGGCGATCCTGGACCGGTTGTTGTGGAAATGGTATTCTCACTGTCCAGTTAATGATTATTAACTGAAATCGGAGGCGCTGCGGCAATGGACAAAGTGGTGGCGACCGCGGCGGAAGCAGTCGCGGACATTACCGACGGGTCGTCACTGGCCGTCGGGGGATTCGGGCTGTGCGGCATCCCCGAGGCGTTGATTGCGGCCGTGGCCGACAGCGGGGTGACCGACCTGGAGACGGTGTCCAACAACTGTGGCGTCGACGGGATCGGACTAGGAGTACTTCTGGCGCACAAGCGGATTCGGCGGACCGTGTCGTCGTATGTGGGGGAGAACAAGGAATTCGCCCGGCAATTCCTGTCCGGCGAACTCGAGGTCGAGCTGACCCCGCAGGGCACGCTGGCCGAACGTCTGCGGGCCGGCGGGATGGGCATTCCCGGCTTCTACACCCCGGCCGGGGTAGGCACCCAGATCGCCGACGGCGGGCTGCCGTGGCGGTACGACGCCTCCGGCGAGGTAGCCGTGGTATCGCCGCCCAAGGAGACGCGCGAGTTCGATGGCGTCACTTACGTTCTGGAGCGGGGAATCCGCACCGACTTCGCGCTGGTGCACGCGTGGAAGGGGGACCGGCACGGCAACCTCGTGTACCGCTACGCCGCCGGCAATTTCAACCCCGAGTGCGCGCCGGCCGGCCGGATCACCATCGCCGAGGTCGAGGAGTTGGTCGAGCCCGGCGAGATCGACCCGGCCACGGTGCACACACCGGGTGTTTTCGTGCAGCGCGTCGTGCATGTGCCGAACCCGCAGAAGCGAATTGAGAAGGAGACGGTTCGATGAGCAAGCGTCACGCGAGTCCTCTTCGCGCCGAGCGTCACGCCAGCGTGACGTCGGGCGCCGAGCGTCACGCCAGTCCTCTTCGCGCCGAGCGTCACGCCAGCGTGACGTCGGGCGCCGAGCGTCACGCGAGTCCTCTTCGCGCCGAGCGTCACGCCAGCGTGACGTCGGGCGCCGAGCGTCACGCCAGCGTGACTCTCGGTGTGGTGACTGAAGGGAGTGCCGCTGATGACCTGGTCTAGAGACGGGATGGCTGCCCGGGTGGCGTCAGAGTTCGAGGACGGCCAGTACGTCAACCTCGGCATCGGCATGCCCACCCTGATCCCCAACCATCTTCCCGAGGGCATTCAGGTGGTCCTGCACTCCGAGAACGGCATACTGGGCGTCGGTCCGTACCCGCGTCGCGAAGACGTCGACGCCGACCTGATCAACGCCGGCAAGGAGACGGTCACCACGCTACCGGGTGCGTCGTTCTTCGGGTCCTCGACCTCGTTCGGCATCATCCGCGGAGGCCATCTCGACGTGGCAGTCCTTGGCGCCATGCAGGTTTCGGTCACCGGCGATCTCGCCAACTGGATGATCCCGGGCAAGATGGTCAAAGGCATGGGCGGTGCGATGGACCTGGTGCATGGTGCGCGTAAAGTGATCGTGATGATGGAGCACGCGGCCAAGGACGGCAGCCCGAAGATCCTCGAGCGGTGCACGCTGCCGCTGACCGGGGTGGGTTGCGTCAACCGGATCGTGACCGAGTTGGCGGTAATGGACGTCCGCGACGACGGACTGCATTTGATCGAGACCGCCCCCGACGTATCGGTGGAAGAGGTGCTGGCGAAAACCCAGCCACCACTGAATCTTTCGAACCTGGTGACCCGGTGACCGCAACGATCGCCGCGTCGTTCGCCGACGAGCACCGCCGGCTGGTCGCCGAACTCAACGACAAGCTGGCCACCGCCGCACTCGGCGGCAACGCTAAAGCCCGCGAGCGCCACATCAGCCGCGGCAAGTTGCTGCCCCGTGAGCGCGTCGACCGGCTGCTCGATCCGGGTAGCCCGTTTCTGGAATTGTCGGCGTTGGCCGCGGATGGAATGTACGACGACGAATCTCCCGGCGCGGGGATCATCACCGGGATCGGGCGCGTCTCGGGGCGCGAATGCGTGATCGTCGCCAACGACGCAACGGTCAAGGGCGGCACCTACTACCCGGTCACGGTGAAGAAGCATCTGCGCGCGCAGGAGATTGCGCTGCAAAACCTGCTGCCCTGCATCTATCTGGTCGACTCCGGCGGTGCTTTTCTGCCGAAGCAGGACGAAGTGTTCCCGGACCGCGAACACTTCGGACGGATCTTCTACAACCAGGCGACCATGAGCGCCAAGGGAATTCCGCAAGTGGCGGCGGTGCTCGGGTCATGCACGGCCGGCGGCGCTTACGTGCCGGCGATGAGTGACGAAGCCGTCATCGTCCGCGAGCAGGGCACGATTTTCCTGGGCGGGCCGCCACTGGTGAAGGCGGCCACCGGTGAAGTCGTCACGGCCGAAGAACTCGGCGGTGGTGACCTGCATTCCCGGGTGTCCGGTGTCACCGACCATCTGGCCGAGGACGACGAGGACGCGCTGCTGATCGTGCGCAAGATCGCTGCCACCTTCGGGCCCCGTGCACCGGCGCAGTGGGACATCGGCCCTTACGCAGAGCCGCCCTACGCCCAGAGCGAGCTGTATGACGTGGTGCCCCCGGATCCGCGGGTGCCCTACGACGTGCACGAGGTGATCGTGCGGCTGGTCGACGGCGGTGAATTCAGCGAGTTCAAAACCAATTACGGCAAGTCGCTGGTGACCGCCTTTGCCCGGATCCACGGTCATCCGGTGGGAATCATCGCCAACAACGGCGTGCTGTTCAGCGAATCCGCGCTCAAGGGAGCGCATTTCATCGAATTGTGCGACAAGCGCAAGATCCCGCTGCTGTTCCTGCAGAACATCGCCGGCTTCATGGTCGGCCGCGACTACGAGGCGGGCGGCATTGCCAAGAACGGCGCCAAGATGGTCACCGCCGTCGCCTGCGCGCGCGTGCCGAAGCTGACCGTGGTGATCGGCGGATCGTATGGGGCGGGTAACTATTCGATGTGCGGGCGCGCGTACTCACCGCGCTTCCTGTGGATGTGGCCCAACGCCAGAATCTCGGTGATGGGTGGTGAGCAGGCGGCCTCGGTGCTGGCCACCGTACGTGGCGAGCAACTGTCCGCGTCCGGCAAGCCGTGGTCGCCCGAGGACGAGGAGACCTTCAAGGCGCCGATCCGCGCGCAGTACGAGAACCAGGGCAACCCCTACTATTCCACCGCCCGGTTGTGGGACGACGGGATCATCGACCCTGCTGATACCAGAACCGTTGTGGGACTAGCACTTTCAGTGTGCGCGCATGCCCCGCTGGAATCGGTTTCCTACGGCGTGTTCCGGATGTGACTGATGTTTGACACCGTCTTAGTGGCCAACCGCGGTGAGATCGCGGTACGGGTGATCCGGACTCTGCGTCGGCTGGGTATCCGGTCGGTCGCCGTGTACAGCGACGCCGACGCCGGCGCCCGGCACTTCGCCGAAGCCGACACCGCCGTGCGGTTGGGTCCCGCACCGGCCCGGGAAAGTTATCTCGACATCGCCAAGGTGATCGGGGCCGCGCAGCGCACCGGTGCGCAGGCGATCCATCCCGGATACGGGTTCCTCTCCGAGAACGCTGAATTCGCCGCGGCGTGCGACCGAGCCGGGGTGGTGTTTCTGGGCCCGCCCGCCCGCGCCATCGAAGTGATGGGCGACAAGATCGCCGCCAAGAACGCGGTCGCCGCCTTCGACGTGCCGGTGGTCCCGGGCGTCGCGCGGCCCGGGTTGACCGATGACGACCTCGTCGAGGCTGCCGACGAGGTGGGTTACCCGGTGCTGGTCAAGCCGTCGGCCGGCGGAGGCGGTAAGGGCATGCGGATGGTGGACGATCCGGCGCGCCTGCGCGATGCGCTGGTCAGTGCCCGCCGCGAAGCCGGATCCGCCTTCGGCGACGACACGCTGTTCCTGGAGCGTTTCGTGTTGCGGCCCAGGCACATCGAGGTGCAGATCATCGCCGACAAGCACGGCGGCGTCGTGCATCTCGGCGAGCGCGAATGCAGCCTGCAACGCCGTCATCAGAAGGTGATCGAAGAGGCGCCCTCGCCGCTGTTGGACGCCGCAACCCGAACCCGCATCGGCGCCGCGGCCTGCGACACCGCCCGCAGCGTCGACTACGTCGGTGCCGGCACGGTCGAGTTCATCGTTTCCGGCGACCGCCCGGACGAGTTCTTCTTTATGGAGATGAACACGCGGCTTCAGGTGGAGCACCCGGTCACCGAAGCGGTTACGGGTCTGGACCTCGTCGAGTGGCAGTTACGGGTGGCGGCCCGGGAGAAGTTGGCCTTCGCCCAGGGCGACATCGAATTGAGTGGTCATGCGATCGAGGCACGGGTGTACGCGGAGGATCCCGCCCGTGGATTCCTGCCGACCGGTGGCCGGGTGCTGCAGGTGATCGAACCGTCCGGACCCGGTGTGCGGGTTGACTCTTCGCTGCAGTCGGGCACGGTGGTCGGCAGCGATTACGACCCGATGCTGAGCAAGGTGATCGCCCACGGCGCCGACCGTGCCCAGGCGCTGGCCCGTCTGGACCAGGCGCTGTCGCACACCGCGGTGCTGGGTGTTCAGACCAACGTCGAGTTCCTGCGTTTCCTGCTGGCCGACGAGCGGGTGCAGGCGGGTGACCTCGATACCGCGCTGCTGGACGAACGACTGGCCGATTTCGCGCCGCTGCCCGCATCCGACGATGTGTTCGCTGCGGCTGGGCTCTATGTCCAAGCGGTGCTTGCGCGGCGGGCCGGCGCGGATCTGTGGGCAGCGCCGAGCGGTTGGCGGGTCGGTGGGGCCACGGCTCCGGTACGTACCGCGATGCAGACCGCATTGCGAACTGAGACCGTGTCCGTGCGCGGCCTGCCCTCCGCGGCCACGGTGCAGGTGGGCGACGGCGAAACCATCAGTGCCAGTGTGCAACTCAAGCCCGATGAACTCACCGTGACGCTGGACGGCGTGCGACGCGATTATCGCTGGGCCGAGGCCGACCGGCACCTGTGGATCGCCGACGAACGCGGCACCTGGCACATCCGGGAGGCCGAGGAGCAAAAGATCCATCGCGCGGCGGCGGAGCGACCGGCAGAGGTGGTCAGCCCGATGCCGGGCAGCGTCATCGCGGTGCAGGCCGAATCCGGTGCCCGGGTGTCCGAAGGTGACGTGGTGGTGGTCGTCGAGGCGATGAAGATGGAACACTCGCTGGCCGCACCGATTTCGGGCCGCGTGGAGGTGCTGGTCGGTGTCGGCGATCAGGTCAAGGTCGAGCAGGTGCTGGCGCGACTGATACCGGAGACGGAACAAGAAGAGGGCAAGGGTTAAAGGATCATGACGACGATTACCGGACCTGCTGGGGGAACCTTACCCAAGGAGTACGAGGACCTACGCGACACCGTCGCAGATTTCGCGCGCTCCGTGGTCGCGCCGGTGTCAGCCAAACACGATGAGGAACACAGCTTCCCGTATGAGGTTGTCGCCAAGATGGGCGAGATGGGCCTCTTCGGCCTGCCATTCCCGGAGGAATTTGGCGGCATGGGTGGCGACTACTTCGCGCTGGCGCTCGCGCTCGAGGAGTTGGGCAAGGTCGACCAGTCGGTGGCGATCACGCTGGAAGCCGGTGTGGGACTAGGGGCGATGCCGATCTACCGGTTCGGCACCGAGGAGCAGAAGAACAAGTGGCTGCCCGATCTGGTGGCCGGGCGCGCGCTGGCCGGCTTCGGGCTCACCGAGCCGGGGGCGGGATCGGACGCCGGTGGCACCCGTACCACCGCCCGGCTGGAGAACGGCGAGTGGATCGTCAACGGCAGCAAGCAGTTCATCACCAATTCGGGTACCGACATCACCACACTGGTCACCGTCACCGCCGTCACCGGCAACATCGCCGACGGTAAGAAGGAAATCTCGACGATCGTCGTTCCCAACGGCACACCGGGATTCATTGTGGAGCCGGTCTACAACAAGGTCGGCTGGAATGCTTCCGACACCCATCCGCTGACCTTCGATGACGCACGCGTGCCGGAAGAGAACCTGCTCGGGGTCCGCGGCAAAGGCTACGCGAACTTCCTGTCCATCCTCGACGAAGGCCGCATTGCAATCGCCGCGCTGGCCACCGGGGTGGCGCAGGGCTGCGTCGACGAAAGCGTGAAATACGCCAAGGAGCGGCAGTCGTTCGGCCAGCCGATCGGGTCGTATCAGGCGATCAGCTTCAAGATCGCGCGGATGGAGGCTCGGGCCCACGTGGCGCGCACCGCGTACTACGAGGCGGCGGCAAAGATGTTGGCGGGCAGGCCGTTCAAGAAAGAGGCGGCGATCGCGAAGATGGTGTCCTCGGAGGCCGCGATGGACAACGCCCGTGACGCCACCCAGATCCACGGCGGATACGGCTTCATGAACGAGTACCCGGTGGCGCGCCACTACCGGGACAGTAAGATCCTCGAGATCGGTGAGGGCACAACGGAGGTGCAGTTGATGTTGATCGCGCGATCGCTGGGGCTGTCATGAGCCACCCCGCTGCTGCCGCCACCCCTGCTGACCCCGCCGGGAGTGAATCCGGCGACGGGAAACCGGCGAGTCGCGCCGCAGGGTTCACTCCCGGCGAGGGGAGCGGCGAAGGCAAGCGGGTTCTCCAGCGTGGGCTGTGGTTCGAGGAATACCAGGTCGGCACCACCTACCTGCACCGGCCCGGCCGCACCGTCACCGAGGCCGACAACGTCCTGTTCACCACACTGACGATGAATACCCAGTCGCTGCACCTGGATGCGGCGTGGGCCGCTGAGCAGCCGGGCTTTCGTGGTGAGCGGCTGGTGAATTCGATGTTCACCCTCTCGACTCTGGTAGGGCTGTCGGTGGCCCAGCTGACGCTGGGGACCATCGTCGCCAACCTCGGCTTCTCCGAGGTGTCGTTTCCAAAGCCGATGTTCCACGGCGACACTCTTTACGCCGAGACGGTGTGCACCGACAAGCGGGAGTCGAAAAGCCGCCCCGGCGAAGGCATTGTGACGCTGGAGCACACCGGACGCAACCAGCACGGTGATGTCGTCGCGCGGGCGGTGCGCAAGACGTTGGTGCTGAAACGGCCGGCGGGGGCGTCGTCGTGAGCCTGCGGGAGGCCGGGCCGGGCTGGCTGTTCTGCCCGGCGGATCGGCCGGAGCGCTTCGCCAAGGCCGCCGCTGCCGCCGACGTGGTGATCCTGGACCTCGAGGACGGGGTAGCCGAGTCGGATAAGCCTGCCGCTCGTACCGCGTTGCGGGACAACCCACTTGACCCGGCGCGAACGGTGGTGCGCATCAACGCCGCAGGCACCGGCGAGTATGCCCGCGATCTGGAGATCCTGGCCGAGACTTCGTACACGACGGTGATGCTGCCCAAGACCGAGTCGGCTGCTCAGGTGGCCGCGCTCGCACCGCTCGACGTGATTGCGTTGGTGGAGAGCGCACGCGGTGTGGTGTTCGCCACCGAGATCGCCGCCGCGGATGGTGTGGTCGGCATGATGTGGGGTGCTGAGGATCTCACAGTCTCGCTCGGCGGCAGCTCCAGCCGGCGTCCCGACGGCCGTTATCGCGACGTGGACCGGCATGTGCGCTCGACCATCCTGCTCGCGGCGTCCGCGTTCGGCCGTCTCGCCCTCGACGCGGTCCACCTGGATATCCGTGACGTCGACGGCCTGCGGGAAGAGGCCGTCGACGCCGTGACGGTCGGCTTCGATGCGACCGTGTCGATTCATCCCAGCCAGGTGCCGGTGGTGCGCAACGCATATCGGCCCAGCGACGACAAGCTGGACTGGGCGCGTCGGGTCCTGGCCGCCGCGAAGACCGAGCGCGGGGTGTTCGCGTTCGAGGGGCAGATGGTGGACTCGCCGGTGCTGCGGCATGCGGAAGTGATGTTGCGCCGGGCGGGGGAATCGGTCCCCGAGTGACGTGAACGCGGCATGGGTCTGGGCAATCGCGGCCCTGGTCGAGTTCGGCGGCCTGATCGCCGTGGGGGTTCTGCTCATCGTGTCGCGCCGGCAGCTGAGCGGAGCGCGGGCCGCACTGCAGCGGCTCCGAGAGCCACGGCCGCGGCGTCGTTCCAGGCCACCGGGAGTGGCGCCGCTGGCCATCAAAACCGTGTGGCGGACCGCGGATTCGTTGATCAACAAGGGACTCGGCGCCACCGTGCGCAACTCGGTGGAGGACCTCGCGGGATGGGCCAGGGTGGAGCGCCCCGATCTGGCCAGGATGACGGCCGACGGCAATGTGGTGATCGCCTTTTCCGACATCGAGGGTTCGACCGAGCTCAACGAGGAACTCGGCGACAGGGGCTGGGTGAAACTGCTCGAACGGCACAACAAGCTGATCAGCAAACAGGTCGAGGAGCACGGCGGCCACGTCGTGAAGACGCAGGGCGACGGCTTCATGATCGCATTCCCGGATCCGGTGCAGGCGGTGCGTTGCGCTATCGCCGTGCAGCGCGCGCTGCAGTCAGATCCGGTGCGCTGGGACCAGATTCGGGTGCGCATCGGCTTGCACATGGGCAGCTCGGTGCGGCGCGGAGACGACCTGTTCGGGCGCAACGTCGCGATGGCCGCGCGGGTGGCCGGTCAGGCCGATGGCGGGGAGATTTTGGTCAGCGAGTCGGTGTGCGACGCAGTATCCGGATCCCCTGATATCGAGTTGGGCACGCCACGCGCAGTCGAGCTCAAGGGCTTTCGCGGCAGCCACCAGCTGTATCCGGTGGTCGTGGCGGCCCCGGACTAGGGGAGTTGCCGGATCGGGCACGCTCTCGGCGAGGTGAGAACGCCTACTTGCCGCGCCAGCGCAGCACGTCCAAAGCGACGGCCACCTTGACGCTGCATTCTGAAAGCGGACAGGGTAGCAATTCGTCGGCGCGGGCCAGCCGTCGCAGCAACGTGTTGCGATGCGTGTAGAGCCGCGCCGCCGCGCGTGAGACGTTGCACTGTTCGTCGACGAAAACCCGCACGGAGTCTTGTAATTCGCTGCCTGCGGTTTCGAGTCCGCCAAGTGTGTGTTGGACGAATTCGGTGGCTCGATCGGGGTCGGCGGTGAGCAACGCGACCAGTTCGACGTCGGCGAATTGCGCCACGCGTTGCGGTGATCGCAGCCGAGCCATCATCTGCTGGGTGGTGATGGCGTCGAAATGGCTGCGGCGGAATCCGTCGATGCCTTCCCCGCACGGGCCGATCGCGACCCGGACATCAGGCGTGTTCTCGATCGAATTACGCAGTGTCGCAGTATCTATCGATCTGCTCGGTATCCACACCCAGCGGGTCGCCGTGCTGGCCAGAATGGTCAGTGGCCGTGCCGCTGCGGCCTGCCCGAGCGCCTCGGCGGCGGCGTCGAGGCGGGCCATGTCGGCGGCCGGGTCGTCACTCCAGATGACCGCCGCAATGTGCGGCCCGGTCAGGGCGTGTCCGAGGCGGGCCTCGGCCCGGGTGCGGGCGATGGGAGCGCCGTCCAGGATCAGCGCGACCGTCTCGCGTCGTTCGGCGTGGGTGCCACGGGTCAGATCGTCACGCTCCGACTCGATCCGCGACGCGATGTCGGCCAGCGTCGCGTCGATGAATGCGCTGATCGAGCGCGAGCACACGTCGAGCATCTCCTGCAGCTCGGCGGGATCCGACGTCAACTCGAACGCGATCTGCATCAGCCGGCGCCACGCCACGCCCTGCCCGATGCGGTACGCATCCAGCGTGTAGGGCGTCAGGCCGCGGCGGGCCACCTCGCGCGAGATGTTGATGGGTTCGGGCCCGGTGTTCGGTGGCACCGGCGCACCCGGATCACGCACGTTGGCCGCACCCCAGAAGTACATGTTGGCCCGGTTGCTGCGCCCGACCGCGGCCGCCAGCTCGGGATCCCCCGCAATGACGGGACTGGCCGCCAGGACTTCCGCGTCGAGTTCGTCGAGCCATTCCGCACGCGGATTCAGGCTGATCTGTGCGCACTGCCGAATCAGCTCTCTGACCGGCTCAGACGGACGTTTCCAAGACATTTAGCCACAATAATATATTGGTGCAGTTTGCACCATGATAAGCACCTAAATGGGCATATATGCCCTTGGTTAGCGGCTGGCGGCTGGCGAGTATTGAACCCATCAAACGCCATCCGCGTCAGGAGCTACCCATGTCCCGCACATCAGCACCCGCAGCCACCGCCGTCGAGCACGTCGACGTGTTGATCGTCGGGGCCGGAATCTCCGGCATCGGCGCCGCCTACTACCTGCAGCGCGAACACCCCGGCCGCAGCTACGCCATCCTCGAGGCGCGCGGAGCCACCGGCGGCACCTGGGATCTGTTCCGCTACCCCGGCATTCGTTCGGACTCCGATCTGCACACCTTCGGTTACGAATTCAAGCCGTGGCGTGACGAGGACGCCATCGCCACCGCCGACAAGATCCTGACCTACCTGCGCGAGACGGCGTCGGAGAACGGCATCGACGCCAAGGTGCGCTTCCACCACAAGGTGCACGGCGCGGCCTGGTCGAGCAGCCAAGCACGCTGGGTCGTCGACATCGAGCGGACCGATATCGGAGCACGGACCCAGATCAGCGCCAACTGGCTGTTCTGCGCGGGCGGCTATTACCGCTACGACGAGGGCTACACGCCGCACTTCGAGGGCCGGGAGCGCTTCACCGGGCAGATCGTGCACCCCCAGCACTGGCCCGAGGACCTGGACTACACCGGCAAGAAGGTGGTCATCATCGGCAGCGGCGCCACCGCGGTGACCCTGCTACCGGCGATGGCCGGGCGTGCCGCCCACGTGACCATGCTGCAACGGTCGCCGACCTACATCATGCCGGTGCCGTCCAAGGACGCCTTCGCCAACACGGCGCAGAAACTGCTGGGCGCCAAGCGCGGATACGCGTTGGCGCGGCGCAAGAACATCGCCCAGCAGCGCGCGGTGTACCAGTTCTGCCAGAAGTATCCGGCCCTGGCCAAGCGGATCATCCGAAACGTCAACGCCAAGAGGCTGCCCAAGGATTACCCTGTCGACGAGCACTTCAGCCCCACCTACAACCCGTGGGATCAGCGGTTGTGCGCGGTGCCCGATTCCGATCTGTTCAAAGCGATCCGCAATGGCAGCGCCTCGGTGGTGACCGACCGCATCGCCACCTTCACCGAGACCGGCATCCTGCTGGAGTCCGGTCGCGAGTTGGACGCCGACATCATCATCACCGCAACGGGTTTGAACCTGCAGGCGTTCGGCGGTATGTCGCTCTCGGTGGACGGCGAGGCGGTCCGCCTGCCCGACCGGGTCGCCTACAAGGGGATGATGCTGTCCGGTGTGCCGAACTTCGCGTACGCGATCGGCTACACCAACTCGTCGTGGACGCTGAAAGTCGGCCTGCTGTGTGAACACTTCTGCCGGCTGCTCTCCCACATGGACGCCCACGGCTACGACACCGCGTGCCCGGTCTTCGACGATCCCGGCATGGAAACCCGCCCGCTGCTTGACTTCTCGGCCGGTTACGTGCAGCGCGCGGTGGACCAGCTGCCGCGGCAGGGGGCGGGGCGGCCCTGGCTGACGTCGATGAGCTACCACGCCGATGTGAAGCTGCTGCGTAACGACGCCGTTGTCGATCCGGCACTGCGGCTGACGAACTCCGCCAGCGTTCGTGACGCCGAGTTGGTGTCAGCCTGAACCGCGCCGGGGGACGAACCTGACGAAGTGCCGTCGCTGACCGACCGGTTGGAAGTCGGTGCCGGAACCCTCGCTTCAGAAATTCATGCCCGAGTACATGACCCGGCCCGGATCGTACTTCTGCCGCACCGTGCTGAGCCGGGACAGGTTCGCGCCGAAGTACCGTGCGGGCGGCTGGCCGGCTTCGATGTAGTTCACGTAGCCACCGGCCGAATATCGTTGCACCGCTTGGTGTGCGGTGGTGAGCCAGCCGGTGGCGGCCGACGGAGAACCGGAGGTCTCGACGTACCACTGCACCATCGCAGCGTGCCGCCGGTAGGGGAACGCGGTGGCATTGGGCGCCACGGTGGCCAACGCGCCGTCCATCGCATGCATGATCACCAGTCCACGGCCGGCCGCACGCGGGAACGCATCCAGCGCCGCGGCGATGGCTTTGGCAGCGCCCGCGTCGAGCGTCGGGAACACGTCGGACCCGCCCACGTAACCCAGCGGCGACGGGTTGAGGTTTTCCACCGCCAGGTACTTGACCAGGTCGAGGTAGTTGAACGTGTGGTGGTCGGTGCTGGTCGGTTGCACGCCGACGGCGGAAGTGATGGCGCCCGCGACGTTGTTGCCCGATCCGGCCGGGGAGGTCGCCATGATGCGGCACTGGGTGCCCATCGAATCGACGGTCGCATCGGCCAGCGCCCAGAATCTCTTGTCGACGGTGCGCAGCCAGTTCTGCCAACCGACGAGAACCTGGGCGAACTGCTGCGGCGGGAAGAAGAGGTTGACGACGTCGACGTCTTCGGTCGGGAAGGTGGCGTACGTCAGTGACGTCGTCACTCCGAAATTGCCGCCACCACCGCCGCGCAACGCCCAGAACAAGTCGGGGTTGCTGCTGTTGGAGGCGGTGACGGCCTGGCCGTTCGGCAGCACCACGTTCGCCGACGTCAGCTGGTCACAAAGTAGACCCGCGTGCCGGGAATGGGCGCCGATACCGCCGCCCAACGTGTGGCCGCCGGCCCCGACCGACGGGCAGGTGCCCGTTGGCACCCCCCGCCCGTTGGCGGCCAGCGCCTCATGCATGGCCAACAGGTGCGTCGCCGGCGTCACCGTGACCTGCCCACTGGCGGCGTCGTACTTGATGTCCCCGGGCAGCCCACGAAGGTCGAGCACCAATGCGCCGTCGGCCGTGGACGCGCCCGTGTAGGAGTGCCCGCCGCTGCGCGCGGCCACCTTGAGGTTACGGGCGGCGGCGAACGCCATCGCTTTCTGCACGTCGGGCACCGAGGTCACGGTGACGACGGCCGCCGGAGTCGAACCGTTGTAGTTGGTGTTGAAAACCTGCTTGGCCGAGCCGAATTGACCGCTGTCCGGTCCGATCACCTGCCCACCTATGGAGCCCGACAAGGTGTTCCAGTCGGTGGCGGTCGGGGCTGCGCTGACCCGGCCGGTCCCGAACAACGCGCCCGCCGCCACAGCGCCGACAGCGCCCCGCAGGAATGCCTGCCGCGTGAGCTCGCGCCGTGGTGGTCCGGGTACCGTCATGCCCGCAGTGTGTGTTAAGCAGCGGGAAAATCCGGTCGGCTGCCTGCCGTGTCGCAGTATTGGTGACGAATTGTGACCCGCCGCCTAGGTTCACCGACCGCTGAGCTGGACGGCCTTCACGATCAACAACAGCGCCCCGATCACCAGATACGAACGCAGCGCGACCATCCCGAGTCGGGTGCCGGGGGACCAGGTCACCGGTTCCAGCAGCGTCAGCGGCGGCATGCGCCAAGTGGCCCGGTCGACGGGACGCACCGGCGCCGGCGACGGCGTGGGAGCGGGATGACGGCGACCCATCCAGCGCAGCGTCGGGACCGCGACGGCGGCGAGCACGAGCAGTGCCACGGTCAGATAGCCGGTGACCGCGACGACGTCGAGGTCGCGGAACATGGTGGTGGCCATCAGGATCCCCGACAGCAGCAGCAGTGTGCCGACGATCAGACCAGCCACCCAGTTGAGCCAGGGCCGATTCACCCATGGCCCCAGCACTTGGCGGTCGTTGCACAACAACAGCAGGAAGACGCTGGCGCTGGGCAGCAACAGGCCGGCAAGGGCCTGCACGGCGGTGGTGATCAACCCGAGCGGAGCGTTCGGAATGAGCACGATCGCCGCGGCCAGCACCACCATCGCGGTGTAGGACAGGTAGAACTGTTTGGCGTCGGCGAATCCGCGGTGCAGCGAATGCTTCAGTCCGAACACGTCACCGAAGGCGTAGCTGGTGGCCAGGGTCACCGCGGCGGCACCGATGATCGAGGCGTCCATCAGCACGATGGCGAAGAACGAGCCGAGCAACTCGCTGTGCTGGCCGAGCAGGTGCGCGATGGCACCGGCGTCGGTGAAATTGCCGACCGTGCCGGTAGAGCGCGCTGCCCAGTCGCCGGTCATCACCAAAGCCGCGGCCCCGACGATGACGACGAACGCTCCCAGCACGGTGTCGGCGCGCTCGTAGGCCATGAACCTGGGGGTGATCCGTTTGTCGACGACATTGGACTGCTGGAAGAACAGCTGCCACGGCGCCACCGTGGTTCCCACCATGGCGATGATCAGCAACACCGCGTCCGAGCTTGCGCCACCCGAAATGCTCGGCACCACAAAAGATTTGGCAGCATGTGCCCACTGCGGGTGGGACATCAACAGCATCGGTATCTGCAGCAGGGTGATCGCTATGAAGACGAACATGGCTCGCTCCCAGCGCCGGAAGCTGCCGGTGGCCATGATGACGACCAACAGCACGGCCGATATCGGCACCGCAACGTATTTGGAGACACCGATGTAGTCGGCGGCCAGGCTGATGCCGATGAACTCGGTGACGATCGTCAGGAAGTTCAGCAGGAACAGGTCGCCGACCGAAAACCAGCCCCAGCCACGGCCGAAGCGTTCGTTGATCAACCGGGCGTGGCCCACCCCGGTGACCGCACCGAGTCGGACCACCATCTCCTGGTTGACGATCAGCACCGGAATGAGCAGCAGCAGCACCCACAGCAGCGAATAGCCATAGTTCTGACCCGCCTGCGCGTAGGTGGCCACTCCGCCGGCGTCGTTGTCGCCGACCATCACGATGATGCCGGGGCCGACGATTGCCAGCAGCGTCAGCAACCGTGTTTTCCAGGTTCGGGGCAGGTTGGCGTCACTGAGGCTGATACGCCCGAAGGCGCCCTCGATATCGCCCAGATGTGCTGAGTCCAACACCGCGCTGCGCGAGACGTCTTCGACCTGACCGGCAGGCGTCTCGGCGCTTGCGATCTTGTCGGGCATCGAGGTCACAGGTCACCTCCCCGGACTGTCGCGTCGTCGGTGCTGTCGCGCACCGGACGGGGGGCGGGTTCACGTCGGCGCCAATCTTCGGGGATGGTCGCCTCCAGCACGTCGTCCACGGTGACCACTCCGAGCACGCGGTCCTGCTCGTCGACGACCGGGATGGAGTAGAGGTTGAAGTCGGCCATCAACAGCGCGATATCGGTCAGGTCGGCTTCGGCGCTGACGCATACTGGATCCGAATCCATCAGTGCGCCAACGCTTTCACTGGCCTCGCTCTGCAGCAGAGTGATCACCGACACCACACCGATCAGCCGGCCGTCCTCGTCGAGGACGTGGACCTTGACCAGTGCCTCCGGCTGGATGGTGCGCGCGGTCGCGATCAGCGCCAGCGCCGAGCCTGCGGTTGCGGTGGCAACGCACGAGACGAAGTCGACGTTCATCAACCCGCCGGCGCTGTCGGGATTGAACCCCATCAAAGTGATGACCTTGGTGCGCTGCGGGCCGGGCATCAGGTCCAGCACGCGCCGGCGCCGGGACTGGCGCAGGTCGGCGATCGCGTCGGCGGCGTCGTCGGCGCGCATCCGGCCCAGCAGGGCGGCCACCTCGTCGTCCCGCATGTCGTTGAGCAGCCGGCTTGCCTTCTCGGGGTCCAGCTCCTCGAACACGTCGGCTTCCAGTTCCGGGTCGCTGCGGACCCGGTCGAGAATTTCGCCGCCCTCGGCCTTGTCGGCGTCCTCGAGCAGGTCGGCGATCTCCGCCGGCTTGAAGCCCCCGACCCGCCCCCAATGACGGCGTATCGCATCCGTGCGGACGTGGCCGATCAGCGGTTCGAATGCCTTCCAATCCCGGGCCGCGTGGCCGCCGGTGCTCTTGATCAATCCGAACAGCCTCGGCGGGCGCCGGGTGTCCAGCCGGGTCAGCACCCAATCTCCGCCGGCATCCTCCAGAGACGCGTCGTATGCGTGTACCAGTTCCACCGCGGCCACGTCGATCAACCGATGACCCAGCACGTCGGCGCGCAGCAGCACCTCGCCGTCGCGGCGCTCGAAACGGCGAAGGTCGACCTTGTTCTTGGCCAACACCACCTGGCCCGGAGCGAACTCGTGAATGGCCTTGCGGCCGATGAACACCGACCGGCCGCCGACCCCGGCCACGATGCCGGTCACCAGCGGATAATCGTCGGCGCCGCGGAGCCGCACGATGACGTCCTCTACTCGGCCCACCACCTCGCCGGAGCGGGCCAGGACGGGTCCGCGCAGCAGCTCCGAGAGGTGAATGCTGGGGCGCCCGCTGCCAGGCGCGGGTGTGGTGTCCGGTGTGCTCACTGTTGTCTCCTGAATAGTGCTGCGGGGGTTGGCTTTTAGGCGTGTCTCAGCCGGCGGCCGGGGGGCGGCCCAGGATGCGGGGGCGGAAACCGTAGCTGGGCATGCTGGCGAATTCTTCGTCCGCCGCGTCCCCGATCCCGCCCAACGGCATACCGGGTAAGCCCATCGGCCCCGTGTCCTCCAGCACCATCGGGGTGGCGCCCAGACTTCGGTAGGCGCCGGCCCCCATCTGGGTGGTCGCCAGCGGGACGGGGTTGACCGTCGCTCCGGATGCGGCCCAGGCTTGGGGTACCGACATCGCCCCGACCAGATTTGCGCCCCCCAGCTAGGCTGTTGCCGTTGGCAATTCGGCACCGGCTGTCTGTGCCATCGCGGTTCCAGCCGCCTCCGCGGCGGTTCCGGCGCCGAGGCCGGGCGGGTTGGTCAGATAGCTGAAGGCGGTGACGCTGTCGATCATGGATGTCGGATTCGTCAGCCCGCTGGTGGTGAATCCATTCGAGATGTTGGCCACCGAGGCGTTGTTGAGGAAGCTTCCCACCAGCGACCCGTCGCTTCCGTCCAGGAAGTTGAGCACCCCGGCGAGACCGGTGGTGGACGTGTTGGTGTTGGGAGCCAGTCCGAGCCACTCGGCCAGGCCGGACACCGTGTCGGCCGACGTGCTCGACGCGGTCGAGCTACTGGTTGCCTGCGCAACCGCGTTCGTCTGGCTGGTGAGGCCATCGGTGGTCGTGGTGGACTGCGGCGAGGTGAACGGTGTCAGTTGTGTCGCCGCATTCGCCGCAGCTGCGTAGCCGTTCATCGCCGCGGCGTCTTGGGCCCACATCTCGGCGTACTGGGCCTCGGTGGTCGCGATCGCCGCGGTGTTCTGCCCGAAAAGGTTCGTAGCCATGAGGTTTGACAATTGGGCACGGTTGGCTGTGATCGCAGCCAGCGGTACCGTCATAGCAAACGCCGTCTCGTAGGCGGCCGCGGCGGCAGTAGCCTGGCTACCTGCCTGTTCGGCCTGAACGGCGGTGGTGCTCAGCCACTCGATGAAGGGCCCTACCGCGGCCGCCATCAGCGTCGAGGACGGGCCGATCCAGCCATCATCGGTCAGGGTCGCGATCACCGAGCCGTATGAGGCTGCAGCGGAGCGCATTTCAGCGGCCATTGTGTTCCACGACGAACTCGCGCCCAGCATCGATGCCGACCCGGGACCCGCGTACATGCGTGCTGAATTGATTTCCGGCGGTAGTGCCGCAAAGTCGATCATGACGGTCTCCTGACGTCTCGTTATCCGGCGGCCGGTGGACGTGGCATCACGACCGGTCGGAAACCGTATTTGGGTATGGCGCGACGAGCCCGCCGGCCGGCGCCCACCAGCGGCCCGGGATAGGCTCCCGGTCCGCCCGCGCCGCCTGCACTCGACCCGATGTCGCCGAGACCGGTTGCCGGCAAAGCGGTTCCGGCAGGTGAGACGTTGGCCGCCGACGTCCAGCCGGACGGCACCGACAGGTTGCCCACCAAGCGGGCGTGGCCCATGCCGGCGGCGGCACCCATGCCCAGTTCCGGCGAGACGAGCGTCGCCGACTTCAACTCCGCCAGGTGCGGAGCCACTTCGGCAATTCCGGAGTCGACGCAAGCCTGCGGGTAGAACCCCGCGATGGTTTGCAGCAGGAACTCCGGGTTGAACGGTCCGCCCGCGATCGCACCGTTGAGGAGGCCGGTACTGGCGAAGTTCCCGCCCAGGAAGGTGCCCACTGCCGAGTTGTCCGAGCCGTTCAGCAGGCCGGTGAGATACGACGCGACTGATCCGACGGACGTTGCCTGACCCGTACTCGACGTGGCCGAGGAAACCACTGACTGTGCCGTGCCCGCCGGCGTCTGGGCTGCTTGGGCGACGGCGTCGGCTTGCTGCGACGTACCGTCGGGCGTGCTGGTGGACTGCGGCGCGGTGAACGGCGCTAACAACGACGCGACATCGGATGCGGTGGCGTAACCGTTCATGGTGGCGGCGTCTTGAGCCCACATCTCCGCGTACTGTGCTTCGGCGGCAGCGATGGCCGGCGTGTTCTGTCCGAAGACGTTGGTAGCCACCAGCATCGCGAGCTCGGTGCGGTTGGCCGCGACGGCCACCGGCGGCACAGTGGTGGCGAATGCGGTCTCGTAAGCGGTCGCTGCCGCGGCGGCTTGGCTACCGGCCTGCTCGGCCTGGGTCGCCGTGGTGCTGAGCCAGTCTACGTACGGCAGGGCCGCCGCCAGCATCGACACCGACGTGGGACCGAACCAACCGACGCTGGTGAGCTCGTCGACCACCGAGCCGTAGGAGGCCGCCGCGGAACGCATTTCAGCGGCGATAGTGCTCCATGCCGAGGCTGCGGCCAGCATCGGCCCGGACCCGGGGCCGGAATAGATTCTGGCCGAATTGATTTCCGGCGGCAACGCCGCGAAGTCGTACATTTGTCCCCCTCATATGCTTCAGCGAGCCGCTGCCGCGTTGGCCGATTCGGTGGCTGCATACGATCCGGCGCTGGTCTGCAACGTGGACACGAACAGCTGATGCATCGCTGCGGCCTGCGCGCTCATCGACTGAAAAGTCTGCGCGTGGGTGGCGAATTTGGCTGCCGTCAACAGCGACACCTCATCGGCTGCGGCGGGTACCACCCCGGTCATCGGGGTCGCCGTGGCGGCGTGCTGGGCTTCCAGCGCCGAGCCGATCTGCTGCAGACGACTGGCGGCGGCGGCCAACGACTCCGGCCGTGCAGTGACAAAGGCCATTGGATTTCTCCTAACGAAATTTAGTGCAATAGAACAGATCTGAAGTGCTTCGGGGTCGATCAATCCAGGTGTGTAACGAATGCAACTCCACTCAAGTGAGCGGCGCGCGTAGCCGGCGCGTCAGATTGCCAAAGGGCAGGCGACATCGAGCTTTTCCGCGCACGCCGACACAGTCCGTCGACGCACCGGCGTGCGGAAGAATCCCTCGGGGCCAGCCGATTACGAGTGTGGGAAGAACCGAGATGGGCGAAGGAAGGTGGTCGCCGGTCTCGGATACGGACTATCGTCGGGACTCATTCCGCCTCACCTCCTCACGGCCGCGGCATGCGGGGATGCCATATCTTGCACGACGGGGAGATGCTCCCAGGCCCGAAAAGCCCAGGTGCGGCACCCCTCTCGTCAGAGCTTTGGCACCACACGGCGTATCCGACTGGTCGAGCCGGAAGCCACTTGGGCTCAACCCTTAAGCCGGGAAGAGCTGTCCTGACCCGGGGCGTCTTTCGACGTTCGAGGTCAGTGGCCTGTGTCCGTGCAGACGCCTCACCTAGCGAGGTGCTTGCGTAGGCCATGGTGGCACTGTCCGGTTGGCGAGTCAAGCGAGCGGCATCGAAGGCCGCCAGAGTTCACCGGGTGGACACCTTCGCGGATCGAGGGCTTCGGCGGCGGTCTGAGGCTTTCCGATTGTGGCGCTTCGGGATTGACTTCGGTGTCTCGATGCGGCGGGTCGGCGCCGGCTGCCTTTGTTGCGGAAAGAGTGCCAAACTGCTGTGAATGTTCTGGCAGTCAGCTGCCTGTCATGCTCGGCTTCCGGACCTTGCTCCCAACCCGGGGCCGTTTCGGTCGTAAAGCCCGGTAACGCAGAAACTTTCGGGACGACGGGGGAAGCTGCAGCCGCATGATCCGCAACGTGCCACCGATCAGGATCGTCGCCAGCGGCAGCTCACCCAGCGTGGCAGCAAGCACCGCGATCAGCCGGTCGGTGTCCTCGGCGGTCATGACGTCGAACCAGGCGTCGCAGATCAGCAGAACCCCGGTGGTGAACGCGAAAAGTGTCAGTAGCTGATGGCGGATGAAGCCGGTCACGGCGGTTGCGACCATGAAGGCCAGCAGCAGGATGTCGAAGCCCACCCACGTCGTCCCCCAGTTACGGGCCGCGTAGTTCTGCGGCAGGGTGAATGCGAGATAGGTGATCCACGGGATCAGCGCCGCGGCCGCGCTGACCGCCAGCCAGGAGCGGATCCGCCGAATTTTGATCGACCGCCACGACCTGATCATCTGAGACACCCCCAGCGTTCACTGTCGTGCTACCTCGACCACCAGTCGCATGCTGAATCTAGCTGATACACAGGGTATTTACGCTGTGGGATGTCTGACAGGTCGGCGTGAATCCGGGTTGGCGGGCTGGTGCCGGCTCGGGATACCCGGCGGGCAGGGGATTGTTCACGGATCGACCGGAGACAGCAAGAGGCACGTCGCGTTGGGCGACGCTTCCAGGCACATTGCGCGACGAACAGCTCGGCCCCGATAGGGTCAAGTGGTGTTGCGGGTCGGGTGTGCATACTCGGTTGACTCGAGGAGAATGGCCCGGTGGACGATCGGTCGGCAAACCAGGGGCCGCCTCAGGAGGCTTATGGCCGGGTCACCAATGCAGAGCGTTACCGGGTTCTGCACGACATCGCGCGGGCCCTGCTGGATGACCTGGAGCGGCGTTTCGAGGTGGCCCGCGAGGTGAGCACGGAGGCCGATCAGCACAGCGCTTCAGCAGTGCCCGTCGTTCGACTGGTGCCGGCCGATGCGGCAGCGTCACCGTTGACCGTCGTGTTCGACGATTTTCCGGGGCTGCTCGTTCGGATGGGCGATGACTGCAGCGTGGGTCTGCCAGCGTGTGGATGTGACGCTTGCGACGAGGCAGTCGAGCGATGCGCGGAACAGCTTCATGACTACGCCGAGGTGTGCGCTGCCGGCGACTTCGGCGAGCGAATCGTGCAGGCGCAAGGATGGTGGCACGAGCGTTGGTACGCGTTTCCCACCGGCACGAGTTGGAACCCCACGCCGGTCGACGTGCCGCAGCGCGACGCGCTGCGGCGGGCATTCGGCGGGGACGAGAGACGCTGGTCGCCATGGCCGCAGCGTGTCGGCGCCGACTGATCTACCCGGACTTCTTATTATCAGTTAATTATCTAAGTGATGATACTCTGCTCGGGTGTCATCACATCCCGCTACGACCGCCGTTGCGTACGAGACCTTGACATGGGGCATGCCAACCGAGGCCGGATACGGGCGTCAGAATGTGCGGGCAGCGCAACGGCAGTCCGGTGATTACCAGGCAGCGATTCCTGCAGAGGTCGAAAATCTGGGGGTCTCCCTTCCCTCCCGCATCCTTGCCGATGCAGAGGAGGCCAGCCAGGAGATCGCCCGCTTCGACGCGGAACTCGGTGACGAGATTGCACCCTTTGCCTCGGTGCTGCTCCGGTCGGAATCGGCGGCCAGCTCCAAGATAGAGAACCTGACCGCTTCAGCGCGCGCCATCGCCGAGGCCGAGACTCTCGGACATTCCAGCCGCCGCAACGCCTCGGTGATCGTCGCCAACACCGAGGCCATGCAAGCCGCCGTCGCACTAGCTGATCGCATCGACGGTGCCGCCATCCTTGCGATGCACGCTGCGCTGATGAACGCCAGCAATCCGGACATCGCCGGCAGGTGGCGAACCGAGCAGGTGTGGATTGGTGGCGGCGATTTCGGTCCCCGTGGCGCAGACTTCATCGCACCGCAGCACAGTCGGGTCCCGGGCGCCATCGACGACTTGATCCGGTTCGCCGGACGCGACGACATCCCCGTTCTTCCCCAGATCGCTATTGCGCATGCGCAGTTCGAGACAATTCACCCGTTTCCGGACGGAAATGGCCGCACCGGCAGAGCGCTGATCCAGGCGATGTTGCGCAACAAGCGACTGACTCGCCAGGTCACCGTCCCCGTCTCGGCGGGGTTGCTCACTGACACCGATTCCTACTTCCAGGCGCTGACCGCATACCGCGAGGGTGACCCCAGCCCGATCGTCGAAAGGCTCTCTGCCGCATCGATCCTCGCAGTCGACAACGGCCGCCACCTCGTGAGCGACTTACGAACCATCAGGGAATCCTGGGCATCGAAGATCACCGCTCGCCGGGATTCCGCCGTCCACCGTATTCCCGACCTGCTGATCAAACGTCCTGTCATCAACGCGAAACTAGTGACCCGTGAACTGAACATCCCGATGAGCAACGTCTACCGCTATCTGGACCCGTTGATCAAGGCAGGGATCATCGTCGAATTCACGGACCAGTCACGAAATCGCGCGTGGCGCGCAACCGAGGTGCTTGCTGCGCTTGATGCTTTCGCCGAACGCGCCGGCCGACGAGGCTGAGCAAGCCCCCTTGCCGCCGCCATCGGGCGGCCCGGCTGTCACGCGAGATTCGGCTCACTGCCCGGTGGCGGTAACAAGGTGCGGGACGCCGACGCAATTCGAGCAATGCAAGAAGCCGTCGCGTCCGCGCTTACCGCCGGCTGGCCTGGGCGATGGACCGTCACCCAGCTCAGGTCCGCTGTAAACGTCGACTGCGGTTATTCAGTATGACTAGACACCACACCTGGCGAGCGCCCCCGGCACGACTCGAACGTGCGACCTAGGGATTAGAAGCACTTTTCGGCGTTTGCTGGCGAGCTCCTAGCAACCGCTGCAATGCCTGCCGCTCGCGTTGCAGAGGCTGTATTGGCCTGCGTTTCTAGGCTGCTGTAATGCCAGCAAACCGGTGCTGAAGAGCTATCCGCAAAACACCAGGTGGCGGGAAACCCCAGCAACTTTGCGGGCCGTGTGGACGCGGTGTGTCCACGGCGGGTTTGCTGGTGTCTCGGAAAGCTAGCGGTGCGCCCGGTACAGGGCCGCAAATGGCGACGGCGGGCCATTGACACGCCACAACGGCCTGCACGATTCTTGGGGGCCAGTGCAGCAGACGGGAACGGGATATGAGCAAGAAGCTGATCATTGGAGCCGTGGTGAGTGCTGGTATGGCCGTGGGGCTCGCGCCAACGGCACACGCTGACATTAACGCCGAAGTCTGCGAAGCCGTGATGGCTTACAGCATCAATCCCTATGATCCGAGCGACCACTACGCCCTCAACATGCTTCAGCGGTATCCGAACATGACATACAACCAGGCCAATGACCTGGTGAAAAAGGCGTTCGGCTCTGTCCGGTATCACGATAACCCCATGTGCAACGGCTTCTCCCTTCCGGAGAACTACTGAGGGCTGCGTGCTGGGAGTCTTCTGGCGCTTGCGGCGTTTCCCTCCAAAGAGTGTCGTACCTGCGGGCTAGGGTGCGTCTCGACACCGGAGGTCCCCATGAGCAACCCACCTATCTGGCTATCGATCGCACAAGCCGTTGGCGCAATTTCGACTACGGTCGGTGTGCTGATCGCGTTGTACGTGGCAGTTCGTCGAGAACCGAAAAAGGCCGCTGAAGAGCGTAAGCGGCATGAAGCGCAGATGGATGCGCTTAATCGGGCAGAGACAGAACGCGTTGCAGCGCAGGCGCGCAAAATTGTCCCTGGTTGTGTACGAACGCCGATGTTTGGCAACACCTGGTGGACGGTCAAGATCGAAAACGTTAGCAACGCTGCAGCAACCATCTTGTCCGTTGACGTAGATGCTGTGGATAACAACGGCGATGTCGTGCCGAATGCCTGTCAGCAATCCAACAACACCCTGCCAGCCGACCAAGCTTTCGAAAAGGCGATTCGCGGTGCGATGTCTGGATCACTGCAGGGCGCTTTCCAGCAGTCCGGCATCGGCCGCATAATTCCGCAGGGTGCCGCTCAACAACTAACGAACCAGCTTGCGCCCGCTGTGAAACAGGCGATGCAAGAAGCCATGGTCGGTCATTTCGTTACGGAGTGGCAACGGACACTTGGGCCGAACCAGAGCGCTCTAATGGCCTACACGACCACCGACCCAATGTTCAAGTTACGCATAACGATTGAATATGAAGATGAGGCCGGCTATCAGTGGCGACGTACCGACACTAGCCAACCGGTGCGGACCGATAAGGTTCCGGCGTGACTGCCGCACCGAATTGGGCCGCAGTAGCTGCTGTAAACCAATTTGCAACAGTTGTCGTGGCGAGTTGGGCATTGATCTACGCCCGTGGCCAGCTACAACAAGCTCGTCTAACCCGCGAACGCATTGCACAACCGGATGTCGTTGTGTACGTCGACCGCCACGAAGTACGGCGCTATATGGATTTGGTAATCAAGAACTTTGGACAGACGACGGCCTACAACATCCGGTTGAAAATCCCGCCGTTACAGGTGGCGCCATACACTAACCTGCACACCGGTGAGGAGGTGAAAAACCTTTACGTACCGGAAAGCATTGCGGTGCTCGCTCCTGGCCAAGAATGGCGGACAGTGTGGGATTCCGCCGAGCGGAGAGCAAAGCATAAGGGAACGCTGCAAGATCAGTTTGTCGGTCACGTGGAATTCGACGACAAGATGAGTCCGGACAAACCTAGCTTCCGCAATCCAATCTCGTTGGACATCAAAATGTTCTGGAACACAACGTGGATCACGGAGAACAAGGGCAAAACGGTCGAGAAGGCATTGTATGAGATCGCGGGCACGCTCCAGAGCTACAGCCGCGACGACAAAGGTGTTTGGGTATATACGGCCACTGGCGATGACGAGCGTCGCCGACGGGAACAGGAATACCGTGAGGCGGTACAGGAAAACGAAGAGTTCATGAGGGATCTAGGGGTCATTCAAGATGATCCTGACCCAGACGACTGAGACCTCTACTGTGCTTTCCGCTGTAGCGGCACTACGTTGTCCGCTGGCAGCGGCACCGGCCGGGTAGTGGGGCTAGATTTTCCGCCGGTCTCGGTCTTGAGCACCGCCGCGTAGATGTCCATGGTCGTGCTGATCTTGGCGTGACCCAACCATCGGCTCACGTCCCGAACGTGCTCTGTGGCCAATGTGGACACGGCTGCGCTATGCCGCAGATCGTGCCACCGGGAGTGCGGAAACCCTAGGGCGTCTAGGGCGGGCAGCCAGAACCGCCTGTACACGTTCTGCTCGTCTATCGGCCGGGTCCAATCGAACCGGTCGGCGCTGTCACCGGTATTGCGGCCAGCCGTAGATGCAGCGGCCTTTGCGAAGCGGCCAGGGAACAGGGGAGCGCGCGGGTTATCGGCGTCCTGGTGTACCTTCGCCAGATAGTCCCGCATATCGTCGGCTAACCACGGGTCCAGCGGCACTGTCCGATAGGCGTTCTCGGTCTTCAGCGGCTCCGCTGTCCAGGCAGGTGCCCGTTTCTTGCGAGCCACCGTCGCGGTTCCGCAGGTGCCGGGGAGGGTGCTCAAGACCAGGTCGCCAACCTCCAGGCCTTGCAATTCGCTGGCGCGCACTCCTGTAGCAACGCTAAACAGCACGGCCAGCGCGTACACCGGGTTGGCGGGCTTGATCGCCACGAACTTGCGGCCGTTTTTGCGAACGCCGGTGGTGCGGTGCTCGGTAGCGATCCACTGGGCAACGGTTGCTACCTGTTCCACCGTGAGGCGGGTGTAACGCTTGCCCTCGGTGAAGTCACGGTGCCGCCGCAGACTAGGAAGCCGCACAGCGGCCGGATTAGTGGCGATGGCTTCGTTCTCCACTGCGGTGTCCAGGATCATCCGCAGCACCGAAACTGCGTGCTTGATCGTTCCGGCGCTCAAGGGCCGCTTGGTCCTGGCGGACGTAGTAGAGGCCAGTTCGGAACGCAGCTTCTTGACGTCTGCCACCCGAATGGAGGCAACCGGGCGGGGACCCAGAGTCGGCGCTACGTACAGCAGATAGTTCGCGCGGTACTTGGCCACGGTGTCGGCGTCGATAGTTCCGGCAAGGCCGTCGAAGAACTGGCTCGCGTACTGTCCCAGCGGCTTAGCGGCCAGGTCTCGCGCTTCACCGGGGTCCAGCCGCATCTCGGCTAGAGCCTGATCGACTTTGGCCTTTCGGGCATTGGCCTGTTCCTCAGTGGGGAAGGCTTCGCCACGGTGACGGTGCTTGCCTGTCGGAACGCCGAATTGGTCTCGTACCGGTTCGCGCCACCGGACTTGATACGTCAGTAGGGGGTTGCCACGCTTGTCCAGCTTGCCGGTTTCGCGCTTACGGATCGTCGCGGCCATTACCGAGTCCCCTCTTCTGATGACGAGTCCTCGTCTGTAAGGGCTTCCAGCAGTTCATCGGGTATGTCCGCCATGCCCCAGCACGTCGGCTCTGGCTGTTGGCGTTCCGGGTCTTCCTGGCCGTCCTGCCGACGTTTGCGCTTCATGCCGACACCGCCGTTGATGCCGTGGCGCTGGCGTAGATGCGCCGCACAGTAGACGGTTGCCACACCGGATTGCCTAGTGGTGATAGGACTTTCTCAGCGGTGAGCGCGGAAGCGATAGCGTCATAAGTCCAGCCGGCGTTGCGGTCCTGCACTATTCGCCGCACCACCGAAGCCGATGCAGCTCTAGGCCTTCCGATTCGTTCGCCTCTGCGCTTCTTGGCGGCAAGAGCGGATTTCGTTCGTTCCGATATCAACTCGCGTTCGTACTGGGCGAAGTTGACCAGGTTCATGGCCATCATCCGGCCTGCTGCTGTGGTCAGGTCCACGCCCAGATCCAGAATCACCAGCGACCACCCTTGTGCCTGTGCTGCTTCGATGATGTTGGCGGCGTTGACGATTGATCGGCTAAGCCGGTCCAGCTTGGCAACCACCAGACCGTCTCCCTGCCCAGAAGCCAACAGCTGCAACACTTCCGCGAGCTTCGGGCCGATTGCCTTTCCGGATACCCCCTCGTCGGCGAAGTGCTCTACGTTCCAGCCGCGTCGAGTGGCCTCAGCACCGATGGTTTCGGCCTGTGCCTCTAATCCGTTACGCCTGTCGGCTTGCTCGTCGGTGCTCACCCGTGTGTAGCCAAACATTAACGGCTGCATCGGTTCTGGTGTTCCTGCCTTCGTCGGCATGTTGCCTGTCCCTTCCTGATGTGGGGCGTAACCGAGCGGTTGCGCCTTACGCCTTAAGTTTTAGCCGACTGGTACAACCGTGGCTACAATGTCCGACCTGGGCAAACTCGTCACTACCGGCGTGGCCGGGCCGACTCTCCCCACGGCAGGCCGTGGCTTTCTGCCATCGCGGCGTTTGCCCAGTTGGCGGCGCGGATGGCAGCCTCGCCGGTGATGTGCCGCTCGGCCCGCTGGTTGCGCCTGTCGCGGTCGCTGGAGCGCGGCCTGCCCTGTTGTTGCGGCCCGGTGTCAGAAGACGGCTGCGCGTGCTCGTCAGCTTCGTAACCGGCCGAACCGTATCCCGTAGTGGCGTCTGGGGATACACCTGCCCCGGCACCTGCCTGACTGCTGTCGGCGTATGGGTCGTAGGCAGGGGCTGGGGAGGCATCGACGCCGGCTGAACTGCCTTCTGGCACTGCGGCACTAGGGTATCCGGCCGTCTGGGGATCACCGCCGATAGAGTCGAATACTGTCTCATAGGGTTTGGTTTCGCCCTGGGACAGCACGACTTCGGCAGGTGCCTTCAGGCCAGCGCGGTCCAGGGCGTCGCGGATGGCGGCCAGCTTGACGGACTCGTTGTCGGCGGTGAGAGCGATACCGAGAAGCTCGCGGGCCATCAGATCGGCAGCGTTCTCGATACGTGCTCTGGCAGCAGCTTTGACGTGTTTGGCAGCACCGCCGTGATAGCGGCAGACGGTACCGCCTTTGATAGCGGCGTTCTTGCATCTGTCGCCGTTCTTCCGATGCGCTCCGCAGCGTCTTTCCGGAGAGGGGCCCTGCGGCCAATCTCGCTGTTCCCGTATTGGTTCATCGCTTCGATAGGTCCGTACCGGCGTCTCTATGACTGCCGGGAGGTTTCTGTCCTCTGGAAGCTCTTCCGCCTCTACATCGATGATTTCGGGTTGATCGTTATTACGCATGCCCTTTGCTCCTTGCAGGCCGTTTCTCTAGTGCTTCACGGGGACACGGGGGAAATTTTTCCCCGTCACGGCTTAGCTCTGAAAAGGGAGAGGGCAGGCAGGGCGGCGTCAGAGTTAAAGTGTCACGGGGAAAATTTTCCCCCGTTTGCCCGTGTAGCAGCATCTGGTTGCGCGTCGGTCGCATTAGCCGTTCTCCTTGCCGTCCGTACCGGTTTCGGCTGCTGCTGGCGGGATGATGAACCACCGTGTCACCTTGCTTTCGTTCTGTGCGCCATCGTCTTCCACGGTCCAGCCCGCAGCACGCAGTCCCGGGGCGTTGCGTTTCAGCAGCGCCGTGACGCTTTTGGGTGACCGTGGCCACTCGCTGGGCCGAGGGTTGATCGGGTACCGGCTGTCCAGTTGTTTGCGGATCTCACTGGAGGTGGCACCGCTGTTCGGTGTGGTGTAGCGCTTGTCGACCAGGAAGGCGATAAACGGGTTATCGCCGATGGTGTCGCTCAGCGCTCGGCTGACCCTGGCGCGGTACAGCGTCAGGCAGTTGCTGTTCTTGAGCTTGTCCAGGCACGCCAGGACACGGGCAAAGTCAGCCATACGCGGAAGGGGCTGCGGCTCAAGGTGCGGCAAAGCTTGTTGCACTTCGGCCGCGATATCCAGTACCGCGCCCAAGATTGCCGGTGCATCTGTCGGCCAGCGCTCGGCGATTTCTTCTTCGGACAGGCGCTGTTCTTCCGGGATGACTTGCAACTCAAACGACACTAGGCGGTCGGCGAAGTCGCCGCGGACTTTGTCCAGCGCTATGCCATTCATGACAATGGCGCGGCGGAACACCAGGATGGACAGATCATCGTCGGTATACAGCGAGCGCTTGGACAGGCCGCTGCCGGTTGCGGTGCGACACATCGCGTCCGACAACCAATCCGGCACGGCAGAGATGTTGTCTAACGCCACCACCCAGCTCGCGGATGCGGTAGTGGCCCAGGTGATTAGGTCTTTGGGTGGGCCGTGGTGTGGCAGCACTGTCGGGTCGATCAGGGAGGCGAAACATGTGGTGCTGCCGGACTTGGCGGTGCCGTGCTCCCCGCAAAAGTGGGTGATGGGCTTGGCGGTATTGGGGTTGATTAAGGCGTCAACCAGAAGGCCTAGCACCAGCTTTCGGTCTTCCTTGGCTACGTGCAGATACCGGAACAATGTCCCCACCTTGCCGCCGCGCTGCGGTTCCTCCATAGCGCCGGTGTTCTGGGTGCGACGGAAGGTGTAGGGACACTCGGTGACAACCTCCCACCGCCCACCGCTGACTTTGATCACCCGGTTGTGCTTGTCGGCCATGTCGATATAGACGGCCTTGCGGTCACCGGCCACCCGCACGTATAGCTGAGTCGGCTTCTCGTTAAACGCCTTGCCTTCCATGACGTTCATCGCCGCCGCCAACGATGCCTGCGCGGCCGCAACGCCGAACTTGTCGTAGTACTCGGCCGACAACCGTTGACGCAGACCCAGCTGGTTGCCTTTGAGGTTCAGCGCAACGTGCTGCGCGTCCAAGCTGTAGGCGAAGGGTTTACCGTCCGGCGTCACACCGAATCCGTACTTGTCCTCTGCCATCTGGACGAGCAACGTTGCCTGATTAGGCTTTCCACCACCTAGGTGCGGACCTTGATCGTCGTCGTCGCCGTCTTCGTCGATACCGGCCTCGGGCCAAACTTCCGTATTAGTAGGCTGCCCAGCGCCGTCATCGGCGGCGACACTGGCGGTCGGGTCTGGCATAATCGCTTCTACCTTCGATTCGGTGTGCCCCGTTCTCTTCCAGCAAGATTGGAGCGGGGCACACTATTGCGTTAAGTACGAACGTCTTTCATTTCCTCGCCTTCCTCGGCGTAAAATTTCAAGCAACATGCGGATGGGTTTCATCGGCCACTAGCTGTGAGCGCGCCTCCGTTGGTCGGGCAATGCGACGAACTTCCAATAGCACTGGGAATCAGCACTTACCGTGCATCCGGCGACTCTGTAGACACCGTGAGCTTGCATGTCCGTGAGTAGCGCTTGGAGATCTTCGGCAGATCCAGATCCGCTGTGCACCTCGTCATTCAGTGCGTTCAGGTGTGCGAATGCTTCGGTGAATTGGTGTTCAACCTGTAACCGTAAGTCTTCGCACGACGTTCCACCGTCCACCTCAACGGTTTTGGCGTAGCCTTCGCTGCCGGGACAGCCCGAACTGTCCGGAAGACCATGCCATTCGTCACGACAGAGTAGACACTGCAACGCATACGGGGCGTGATAATCGTCTTGGTCGTGCGTCAATTGGTTGTCAACCAACTGATCGATGGCGTCGATTAGGCCGTCGATGTCCCTTGGCATGGCAGTCAGTCCACGATCCGGTCACCAGCTAGCCACGCCTCAACATCGTTGTGGGCGTAGTAGATCCGGCCGTTGACCTTGGTACGCTTGAGTGGCTTGCGCCCTTCGTAGGCGGCCGTAATGACGGACTTCTCAGTGATGTGCTTGAGGCCGCGCGCGTGTGCAATGGCGACTACTTCCGCGCGGTCATAGAACTGCTGTGCTGGCGCAGACATTACTACTCTCCAATGACTTACCGGGCCGGGCCGGTTGCCCAGGAACCCCGTGGTAAATCAGACGTTAGCCGACGAACGCGCAGGAAGCAGCAGTTTCTCGCCGTAAGCTATTGTGCTCCAACGCTTTACGGTGCCTCTATTGCGAATTATCGCTGTTACAGCATCTGCAATCACTCGGATGGCCCCAGATTCCTGTGACACAGCCCGGCCATCACAGCACCTGTGAACAGCCAGACGGTCGCTAGAGCAGCCGCTTGTTAGGCATACTCTCGGGAGTCGGTGCCGGAGCACCGGTCACTTTTCAGCTGTAGACGGTCGGCGTTGCTGCTTTCTGCCACTCCAATGGCCCAGTGGACTAAGCGGGTGAATTCTTGCCGGTCGCGGTCCCAGTGCTCCCGCAGCGTGCGGATCACGGTTCTGGCGGGTACATAGCCAATGCGCGCTTCCGACAGCCCCACCTTGAGCGCTTCCCGCATAGCGTCGTGGGGACTTCTGCCGCGCCGCAGCAACACGGCGTGCAGCTTCACCAGGGCGGCAATCTTGTGGGGTCTGGCGTTGCCGGTGTAGCGGGTGCAGAACTGGCCCACGGTGGTCCTGGTGTCGCCACCCACCACCCCAGCCCCTGCCTGAACCGTATGTGCTGCTAGGTAATCGGTCAGCTGGTCAGGCACAGCCGGCGGTTCACCAACACGAACAATGCGGCGGTTGCCATAGGGAGGCAGTACAACACCGCCGCCCAAGCAGCGGACCTCTCCGAACGGCAGCGTTGGGTTGCCTAGGTGCAGGCCGGGCGGCAGACGAAACCAATAGTGTCCCCGGTTCGGACTCTCATCCGGCCGGGTGTTGACATACACAGCAGCGGCCAGATGTCCACGCAGGTGCCGGGGAGTGGAGTGCGGCCGGTCAACGTCGATCACCACACAGCCGAACTGGCCAGGAGAGGTGGCAAGAGCTTTGAAGGGGCCGAACTGTTCTCGCCACCGCAGCAGCCGGGCTGCGTCGGTAGTGATGTCGCGGTAGCCGACCAGGTTCCAGCACGATTTGCCCTTGCCTTTGGCCGGGTCAAACGGTGCCACCGGGATACCGTGGGCAGCGTACTCCACGGCGGCGTCAAACACGTCCAGGCCGGTGGTATCCGGAAACGACAGCGACACTTCATCACCTCAGTACTGAGTCGGCTTCGGCGAGCAGCCGTAAAGCTTTCGCGCGCTTACTTTCGGCCTTGGCGCGCCGTGCTGCTCGAACGGCATCGGGCTTCATGGCCGCAATTGCCACAAGTGCCGCGTGCTTAGCAACCACGGCCCGCACCAAATCGCTCGACACGTCCAGGCGCAGGCTGATGTACCCGGTGCAGTAGCCCCGATTGTGTAGGTGCACGATTCGTTCCTTCTCGAACACTAGACAAGCCAGGGGTCTTCACGCGGCTCCCCTTTGCGGTTGTCGACCCACTTGTGCAGCGGACCCGCGTAGTCGGGATGAGTGAAGCTCACCCAGCTCAAGGCATCTAGGCACTCATCGCAGATCTTCCACGCGTACACATATTCGCCGCGCTTGTATACCAGCGTCTTTACGGCTTCGGTGACCTGGTGGTCGTAGCAGCGGTGCAGCAGATGGACATTGCATTTGGTGACTTTGCCGAGCTCTTGACGCAGGTAACCCGGCCAGTCGTAAGGGATCTCCAGTGCCACAGCGTGGTTGCTGCGAGTGGTGAGCACATACAGGCGGTTCGCGGTGAGTGGATCGGTTTCGACGTAGCCGGGTGCTCGGCGCGTATCGAGGAGTCGTTCGCCCGTTTCTTCGCAGTCTTCCAGGTATTGGCGGAACCGCTCAGAGGCCAACATCTGCGGGATCTGGTCACCCTGGGGCACAAGCTTGCCGGTGTCGGGATTTCTAGTGTCGCAGGTGTCGTATGCCGACAGGTCGTCGTAATCGCCGTTGGCGTCCAGAATGCCGCAGATGTGGATTGCTGCCACAGCCGCCATGGCCGCACCGTAGGCGTTTGCTTCGCGTTTCTGGACGTCGGTAAACGGCTGCCAGGGTATGCCGGAAGCCCTCACACCGGCCCGCAGCGCGGCGTCCACGCGATTCTGCAAATCAGCGTCGAACTCGTCGTCGTCAAGCATTGTGTTCCTTTACATTCGGTCCAGGTCGGTACCCGGTGATCACAGCGCCTCGATTAGGGCGTCCAGGGCTTCTCGGCTCCAATAGGCCTTGCGACCAACGATCTTCGGCCGCGACAGTTTGCCGGTGTAGTAGGCGTGGTACTTCACGGTCTCCACCGTGGCCGCTGCGAACCCCAGCGAATTGAGGTAACGCGCGGCCTCTTGCAGGTTGAGGAACTTGGGAAACGACGCGGTTCTTGTCATGGCTGTAATGCGCTCTCTGACTCTGCTTTACGAAATCGGCCGTGACACATGGCCACTGGGGCAAATTCTAACCGACTCTAGCCCGCGCGTGCGCACCCTCAGATGGGGGCCGCGGCCCGAAACGCGATGGGGTATAACGAGTTAACGGGCATTGGACACACGCGCCGCGCAAGTCCCCAGGCATCTGGCCGGCTCCCTTACAGGAGAGCTAGCGCAGTCAGCTAGGCCGCCGTCGCGAAGACGCGAGTGGTCCCTTCAGCGCTTGCGTCTTCGTTCCACGGTTCCCCACCGAACTTGTACGGAGACAACAATGACCACTCTCACCACCGCACGAACCAATCTGACTGACTTGCAGTCGCTTCGCCTTCCGCCGTTTGGCGGTGAGGGCGGTTACGGCACTGAAGGCGATGTGTTGGTCAATGTGACCGCCGATGGTGTTGACCTCAATGTCATCTGGGCCGAAGTAGCCGCAGTCATCAAGGCGTGGAACGCCGAACGGTCAGCCTTGACTAGCCTTATGGCCTTCAACACCACCGATGCTGCATCGGCCATTCCGCAGAGCCGGTCCAGCGACAGCTTCGAGGAAGCGTCGGAATTTGGTGAGCCAGAGGGCATCCGGCCGCCTAGCAACTACCACCTCATGGGGTACACCTTCAAGGACTTCGACCTGGCGACCCGCTGGACGTGGAAGTTTTTGCGAGACAGCACCGCTGAACAGGTCCGCGCGGTTGCCAACTACGCGTTGGATGCCGACAACAAGCTCACCACCGGCACCATTCTTGAGCGTCTATTTGACCCAACGCAGCGCGAAAACAACTGGGGCCATCCAGTCTTCGGGCTCTTTAACGGCGACGGCCTGCAACCTCCGGCCTACTTGGGGAAGGAATTTGCGGTACCACACCAGCACTACCTCGTCAGTGAGAGCGCGGTAATCGACTCTGCAGACCTTGAGACAGCCGTTCGCAAGGTCACCGAACACGGCTACGGAGTGGAGTCCAACTCCAAGCTGCTGGCGCTGATGAACCCGGCCGAAGCAGAAGTGGTGTCTACATTCAAAGCTGGCGTAGAAAACGCGACCGGCATTTTCGCCAAGCATGATTACATTCCGTCCCAGGGAGCACCGGCCTACTTCTCTCCCGACGAGATCGTGGGCCAGGTGGCGCCGGAGTCCTACAACGGTCTGAAGGTTCAAGGCTCCTACGGCCCGGTGTGGGTGATCCAGTCTGACTTCATCCCGGCCGGGTACTTCGCGGTGGTTGCCACTTACGGAGCCAATAGCCCCAACAACGTGATCGGTTTCCGCGAGCACGTTCAGCGTCAGTATCAAGGCCTGCGTACGATTCCCGGACTGCAGCCTGGATATCCCCTGGCCGGGGCTTACTTCCAACGTAGCTTCGGTGTTGGTGTGCGCCGTCGCGGCCAGGCCTGCGTCACCCAGATCGCAGTCGCTGGTGAATACACCGTTCCGGTGATCCCGAAGTGACCCCGTCAGAGTGGCTGAGCAGCAACCTGGCTCATGTCCTGGTTGCCGTGGCACAGGCCGGTGCAGCGCTTGCCGGCTCAACTTCCGAACCTGTTGCAGCACAGACGAATGCTCACCCGCCAGCAGGTTCGCAAGATGTCTAGCACCGGTTCCCGCATCTCCGGTTGCGGCAGCGACGACATTCGCCGTCCGCTGGACATGGACGAGCTTGACGCTGAGGCTAGCGAATTCTCCTGGGGACCGGGTCTGGTGCCGAGAGGCTTCGAGTCGGCACCGGTGTCAGAGGGCGGCATGTACTCGGGTCTGACCCCCGACTGCACGCCACAAGTCCGCGTGGAACGGCGGTAGGAGGCATCAATGGCTACCAAGAAACAGGCGGCAGCTCGCCTCAGGTTCACCCGCCAGGCTAAGGCCAAGGGCAGCAGCAAGATCGGCCGCCGCGCTAAAAGTTCCGCAAGGCAACGCAAGAAGTCCTAACAGACCGGCTGCGCGCGGTTCTGCCTGTAACCCGACGCGCGCCGCACTTGGCCGCCTGGGTTCCTCCATTCCGCCTGGGCGGCCAAGTGGTATCTCGGCGTAGGCAGGGGCCGGGGTGGTGTGATCCTGCCGCTATGTAGTTATCAATGTTCGTGACCGTTGTGCGGGTCAGCAGTGCCAGTCGCGGAGTCGAACCGCGATTCGGGCAGCAAGATGCGCGACGACCGTCCCGGCGGTGTGCGGCCAGAGCTTTCTACCGCCGCGCAAGGGGAGGAAGCTTCTGGCGCTCTTCGTCCAGGATTTCCTCGGCGCTCCACTTCGCCTCGATGTACTCCAGCCACCTAATCAACGGCAATAGCCGAACCATCTGGTCTTGATCAACCGTTAGCTCGATATCGCCGAATTCAGCCTGCTCGAACAGGTAACCCATGTGAGGCAGCAAGTTGCCCGCCTCGACAAGTAACGCGGTCGGTATCTCGGTGTAGGACACAGCTATTCCTCTCGGATGGAAACACGGCATCCTCACCGATTGTGAAGATGGACCACGTTGTTACGGGCCGTCGTAACGGTAAGCACCAGAGAGTTAGCTGTGCAAGGGCTTCACGTAAGAGCCTGGAGCCGTGAACTGCGTTTCTCTACGGAATGTGGTTACCACAGCTATTAGCTGTTCTGTTGCATCATTCGCAGCAGCGGCGGAACCGGCAATCGGCGGTAAGTAGCGGCTATATTGAGCGGGCAACGCGATTACGGCCCGCTTTGCGCCATGGTCGAGCGGGCGGTCCAAGGGTGGTGTGTGATGCATATCACACCTGTTGTGGGTGGACGGTTTACCACACGGCTAGCTGCTGGCGAGGTGCTGTGCCGCCGACAAACCAGGCCAAGAGTCGCGGCGGGGAGGGCGACTGTTCGTCCTAGGCCGCCCGCCCGGCCCGAAAAGTTGCGGGCCGAACCTCCCGCGCACCGCTGTAGACATCACCGGAGCCAACCGGTGCGCCACCCACGTGCAGTCTCGGCATGCCGGTGTGAGTGTGCCCGTCGCGGCTTCCGTGTCGGCCACGGCACCACCTACGCCCAAGTGAACCTATCCGCGCAAAGTGTGGACAAAGTGTGGACGTAACGACCGGCGGACGGCGCAAGTGCGTCTGTTAGCTCGGCTAGTTACCCACTCTGATCTGGCGCTTTTGTTGCGCCCCCGGCACGACTCGAACGTGCGACCTAGGGATTAGAAGGCCCTTGCTCTATCCACCTGAGCTACGGGGGCAATGCGCAGGTCAGTCTATCCAACCGCGAAAAATGAAGCGGCACAGACGACACAACCGAACGGATATGTGTTTAGCCAGGCTTTAGATCGGCTATGGTGTGAGCCTCGACACACGTACAACATCGGCCGGTCATCGGCCGTCAACCGCAACGAGGCGTGTGCCTGACGTCGAGGGGTGGACTTCGTTATGTGCTTGTCCAGTGTGACTTCGCGGTGCTCGCGGGTCGGTGCTGAGGCGCTACGACAGGGTGCTCATCTGGCTGCGGACGCCAAGGACACCTACCGGGCTGGTGCTTTGTTGCTGCGTGGATCGCCTTTCGCGGTGGGTTGGGTGGCCGGCTGGCTGGCCACCGAATTTCCGCCGCACGTGGTGACCGGGCACGCGCTGACCCGGATCGCTCCGCCCTCGATCAACCGGGTGGGCGCCAACTGGGCCGCGCAGCGCGCCGGCGAGGCGCTCAACGCTGCGCTCGAGCACGCGTTCGGTCCTGATTTCCGCGACCTGGTGTACCACCCGACCACCAACCGGTCGGTCTTGCCGCGGCGCGGCTTGCTGCCCAAGCCCAAGCCCGGCCCGCATCGCCGCTACGCGGCCAAAACCTCCAACATCTCCTACGGTCCGGGCGGCAACGAGCATCTGCTGGACATCTGGCGCCGTCCCGACCTGGCGCCCGGGCATCGGGCGCCGGTGCTGATCCAGGTGCCCGGCGGCGCGTGGAGCGTCAACGGCAAGCGTCCGCAGGCCTACACGCTGATGAGCCGGATGGTCGAACTCGGCTGGATCTGCGTGTCGATCAACTACAGCAAGAGCCCGCGGGCCAAGTTTCCGGCCCACATCGTCGATGTCAAGCGGGCCATCGCCTGGGTTCGCGAGAACATCGGCGACTACGGCGGCGACTCCGACTTCATCGCCATCACCGGCGGCTCAGCGGGTGGACACCTTGCCTCGCTGGCCGCGCTCACCCCTAACGACCCGACGTTCCAGCCGGGCTTCGAGCGCGCCGACACCACGGTCCAGGCTGTTGCGCCCTACTACGGCGTCTACGACTTCACCGACTTCGACAATATGCACGAAATGATGCTGCCGTTCCTGGAGCAGTTCGTGCTGAAGGCCCGTTTCGACAAGCATCCGGACCGCTTCGTCGCCGCCTCGCCGATTTCCTACGTGCACAGCGAGGCGCCGCCGTTCTTCGTGCTGCACGGTGAGCGCGACGAACTGGTGCCCAGCGGCCAGGCCAGAGCTTTCTGCGCGGCGCTGCGCGGCGCCGGGGCCGCCACGGTGTCCTACGCCGAACTGGCCAACGCGCATCACGCATTCGACATCACCCCGACCGTGCGGTCCAGGCTGGCCGCCGACGCCGTCGCCGACTTCCTCGGCGTCGTCTATGGACGTCGGGAGAGCGCAGAACTCAGTTCGTTCGCGTTGTCGGCCTCGCCGGCCAGCTGACCCGGGTCGCGTCGCACGGCCGGTCCGGTCCGGTCCGCCGATCCTCACTTTCACCACCGCATGAACCGGACTAGCGTTGGGTGGGCATTATGGTCGCTGGGCTGAGAGCAGGAGGGTCGATCAGCGGTGAGGTGTCGAGGTATCCGGTCCGCTGGGGGTTGTGAGCATGGCTGAGTCCGGCGGTGCGCTCGGGTCGTCCGACGAACTCGGACCTGTGGACTATCTGTTGCACCGGGGCGAGGCGCATCCACGGACGCGTTCGGGAATCATGGCGCTGGAGCTGCTGGACACCACCCCAGACTGGAACCGCTTCCGCACCCGCTTCGAGCACGCATCCCGAAAAGTGTTGCGGCTGCGGCAAAAGGTGGTGGTGCCCACCCTCCCGACGGCCGCGCCGCGGTGGGTGGTCGACCCCGATTTCAACCTCGACTTCCACGTGCGTCGGGTACGGGTGGCCGAACCCGGCACGTTGCGCGAAGTGTTCGATCTGGCCGAGGTGATGCTGCAGTCGCCAATGGACATCTCACGCCCGCTGTGGACGGCCACCCTGGTCGAGGGCCTGCCCGACGGTAAGGCGGCCACGCTGCTGCACCTGAGCCATGCGGTCACCGATGGGGTGGGCAGCGTCGAGATGTTCGCCGAGATCTACGACGGGGAGCGAGAACCGCCGGCGCGTCCGGTGCCGCCGCAACCCATCCCGGAGGATCTGACCCCTAACGACCTGATGCGCGAGGGCATCAACCACCTGCCTCTCGCGATCGTCGGGGGTGCCCTGGGCGTGCTGACCGGTGCGGTGTCGGCGGCCGGGCGCGCAGTGCTGGATCCGGTGTCCACCGTCTCGGGAATCGTCGGCTACGCCACTTCTGGTGCCCGCGTGCTCAACCGGGCCGCCGAGCCGTCACCGCTGCTGCGCCGGCGCAGCCTGACAAGTCGCACCGAGGCGATCGACATCCGGCTGTCCGATCTGCACAAGGCGGCCAAGGCCGCCGGCGGCTCCATCAACGACGCCTACCTGGCTGGTCTGTGCGGGGCGCTGCGTCGCTACCACGAGGCGCTCGGGGTGCCGATCAGGACCCTGCCGATGGCGGTGCCGGTGAATCTGCGGGCCGAAGGCGATGCGGGCGGCGGCAACAATTTCACCGGAGTCAATCTGGCCGCACCGGTCGGCACCGTCGACCCGGTGGCCCGGATCAAGAAGATCCGCGCGCAGATGACCCAACGCCGGGACGAGCCGGCGATGAACATCATCGGGTCTATTGCGCCGGTGCTGAGCGTGCTGCCGACGGCGGTGCTCGAGGGCATCACCGGCTCGGTCGTCGGCTCCGACGTACAGGCAAGCAACATCCCGGTCTACCCGGGCGACACCTACATCGCTGGCGCAAAGGTGTTGCGGCAGTACGGTATCGGACCGCTGCCCGGTGTCGCCATGATGGTCGTGTTGATCTCCCGCGGTGGGTGGTGCACCATCACCGCGCGCTATGACCGGGCGTCGGTGCGAAAGGACGACTTGTTCGCGCAGTGCCTACTGGATGGGTTCGACGAGATCCTCGCGCTTGCCGGTGATCCGCCGGCGCGTGCGGTGCCCGCGTCCTTCGAGGCCAAGGCCGCGGCCGAGGCTTCTCGATCGGTATCGGGCTCATGAGCAGCGCTGACGAGCCGGACGCGGGTTCACAGCCCAAAGATCTGCGGCTGCCGGGTTCGGTGGCCGAGATCATGGCCAGCCCGCCGGGCCCGAAGGTCGGTGCGTTCTTCGACCTGGACGGCACGCTGGTAGCCGGCTTCACCGCGGTCATCCTCACCCAGGAGCGGCTGCGCCGCCGCGACATGGGGGTGGGCGAACTTCTCAGCATGGTGCAGGGCGCCCTGAACCACTCCCTGGGCCGCATCGAGTTCGAGGACCTGATCAGCAAGGCGTCGATGGCCTTGGCGGGTCGGTTGCTGAGTGACCTGGACGAGATCGGCGAGCGGTTGTTCAATCAGCGCATCGAGTCCCGGATCTACCCGGAGATGCGGGAACTGGTGCGCGCGCACGTGGCTCGGGGCCACACCGTGGTGCTCAGCTCGTCGGCGTTGACCATCCAGGTCAACCCCGTAGCCCGATTCCTCGGCATCACCAACACGCTGACCAACAAGTTCGAGACCACCGAAGACGGAATCCTCACCGGAGGCGTTCTGAAGCCGATCCTGTGGGGACCCGGCAAAGCCGCTGCGGTGCAACGGTTTGCCGCCGAGCACGACATCGACCTGAAAGAGAGCTACTTCTACGCCGACGGCGACGAGGACGTGGCCCTGATGTATCTGGTGGGCAATCCACGGCCAACCAACCCTGAGGGCAAGATGGCCGCCGTCGCCAAGAAGCGCGGCTGGCCGATCCTGAAATTCGACAGCCGCGGCGGGGTGGGGCTGCGACGGCAGATTCGCACCCTGGCCGGATTCAGTTCGATGGTGCCGGTCGCCGCCGGCGCGGTGGGGTTGGGGCTGCTGACCCGCAACCGCCGGCGCGGCGTCAACTTCTTCACCTCGAACTTCTCGCAGCTGTTGTTGACGACCTGCGGCGTCCGCCTGAACGTGCTGGGCAGAGAGAATCTGACCGCGCAGCGTCCGGCCGTCTTCATCTTCAACCACCGCAACCAGGTCGACCCGATCATCTCCGGTGCGCTGGTGAAGGACAACTGGGTCGGCGTGGGCAAGAAGGAACTGGAGCGCGACCCGGTCATGGGCCCCCTGGGCAAGCTGCTCGACGGGGTGTTCATCGACCGCGACGACGTGAACTCCGCGGTGGAGACGCTGCACACCGTCGAAGACCGTGCCCGCAACGGCCTGTCCATCGTGATCGCACCCGAGGGCACCCGGTTGGACACCAACGAAGTCGGGCCCTTCAAGAAGGGGCCGTTCCGGATTGCGATGTCGGTGGGAATCCCCATAGTTCCCATCGTGATTCGCAACGCCGAGATCATCGCGTCGCGCAACTCGACAACGCTGAACCCGGGCACGGTCGACGTGGCGGTGTTCCCGCCGATCCCGGTCGACGACTGGACGCTGGACACGCTGCCCGACCGCATCGCCGAGATACGCCAGCTCTACCTCGACACGCTGGCCGACTGGCCGGTCGGTGAGCTGCCCGAGGCTGAGTTGTACACGAGGGAGAAGCCGGCCAAGAAGGCTCCCGCGAAAAAGGCTGCGGCCAAGAAGGCTCCGGCGAAAAAGGCTGCGGCCAAGAAGGCTCCCGCGAAAAAGGCTGCGGCGAAGAAAGCTCCGGCCAAGAGGGTTCCAGCCAAGAAGGCTGAAGCCAGGGCCACACCGGACGCTACTCCGCACGAGTCCACCGTCACGCCGAAAAGTGCTGAGCCACAACAGCACAACGCAGAACAGCAGCCGGCCGCCGACGCGTCGGGTACTAGGCCCTGAGGGCGGCCGTGACCAAGCCGGCCGCCGACACCAGCGCAGTCCTGACCGATGAGGACACTCTGGTCCTGGCCTCCATGGACACTCCGGTCGAGATGGAGCTGGTCATGGAGTGGCTGGACCAGCAACGCGTCCGCTGCCCGGGGACCACATTCGACGTCTTGAAGCTGCCGGCCGGCAGCGCGTCACCGGGGGCGCTGACCGCTCTGGTGGAAAAGCTCGAAACCGGTGCGCGACAAAACGAAGACCGCGAGATCGTGCCGGTACGGGTGTTCTGGCTGCCGGCCGCCAACCGCGGCAAGCTGGCCAAGGTGGCCGCCCTGCTGCCGGGCCAAGATCCCTACCGGCCCAGCCCTCGTCAGCAGCGCCACATCATGCGTACCGAACCGTGGCGGGCGCGGGTGGTGGCCGGCGAGTCGGCCAAGATGTCCGAACTGCGCCGGCAATGGCACGAAACCACGACGGCCGAGAGTGCCCAGGAATTCGCCCATTTCGTCACCCGCCGGGCGCTGCTGGCCCTGGCCCGGGCCGAATACCGGATCCTCGGCCCGCAATACAGATCTCCTCGTCTGGTCAAGCCGGAAATGTTGGCGTCTGCCCGCTTTCGTGCCGGGCTCAAAGCGATCCCCGGCGCCACCGTCGAGGAAGCCGGCAAGATGCTCGACGAGTTGGCGACGGGGTGGAGCCAGGCATCGGTGGACGTCATCTCGGTGCTGGGCAAAATGCTCAGCCGCGGATTCGACCCCGAGTTCGACTACGACGAGTATCAGGTCGCAGCCATGCGCTCCGCGCTGGAAGCCCACCCCGCGGTGTTGCTGTTCTCGCATCGCTCCTACATCGACGGCGCGGTGGTGCCGGTAGCGATGCAGGACAACCGACTACCGCCGGTGCACATGTTCGGTGGCATCAATCTCTCGTTCGGGGTGATGGGTCCGCTGATGCGGCGCTCGGGCACGATCTTCATCAGGCGCAACATCGGGGACAACAAGCTGTACAAGTACGTCCTCAAGGAATACGTCGGCTACCTCGTCGAGAAACGATTCAATCTCAGCTGGTCCATCGAGGGCACCCGCTCGCGTACCGGAAAGATGTTGCCGCCCAAGCTCGGTCTGATGAGTTATGTGGCCGACGCCTACCTCGACGGGCGCAGCGAGGACATTCTGCTGCAAGGTGTTTCGATCTGTTTCGACCAGTTGCACGAGATCGCCGAGTATGCGGCCTACGCCCAGGGCGCCGAGAAGACCCCCGAGGGTTTCAGCTGGCTCTACAACTTCATCAAAGCCCAGGGCGAGCGGAACTACGGCAAGATCTACGTCCGTTTTCCCGAGGCGGTCTCCATGCGGCAGTACCTCGGCGAGCCGAACGGCCCGCTGGCCCATGACGAGGCCGCTAAACGTCTTGCGCTGCAGAAGATGTCGTTCGAGGTCGCTTGGCGCATCCTGCAGTCCACCCCGGTGACGGCGACCGGGCTGGTGTCGGCGCTGCTGCTGACCGCCCGCGGAACGGCGTTGACCCTGGATCAGCTGCACCGTACCTTGCAGGACTCGCTGGACTACCTCGATCGCAAGCACACACCCGTGTCCACCAGTGCGTTGCGGTTGCGCTCGCGCGACGGTGTGCGCGCGGCGGTGGACGCACTGTCCAACCGGCATCCGGTGACCAGAGTCGACAGCGGCCGAGAACCGGTGTGGTACATCGCACCTGAGGACGAACACGCCGCGGCCTTCTATCGCAACTCGGTGATTCACGCGTTCCTGGAAACCTCGATCGTCGAACTGGCCCTGGCGCACGCCCGGCACACCGACGGGGATCGGGTGGAGGCGTTCTGGGCGCAAGTGATGCGGCTACGCGATCTGCTGAAGTTCGACTTTTACTTCGCCGACTCGGCCGCCTTCCGGGCCAATATCGCCGAAGAAATGGCGTGGCATCAGGATTGGGAATCCCAGGTCGCGGCCGGTGGCGACGAGATCGAGAAGATCCTCTACGCCAAGCGGCCGTTGATCTCCGATTCGATGCTGCGGGTGTTCTTCGAGGCCTACGAGATCGTCGCCGACGTCCTGCGTGACGCGCCGCCGGACATCGGCCAGAAGGAGTTGACCGACCTCGCGCTCGGGGTGGGTCGACAACTGGTGGCGCAGGGCCGCGTGCGCAGCAGCGAATCGGTGTCCACGCTGCTGTTCGCGACCGCGCGGCAGGTCGTCGCCGACCAGGACCTGATCGCGCCCGGGCCGGGCCTCGCGGCGCGCCGGGAAGCGTTCCGGCGCGAGTTGCGCAACATCCTGCGCGACTTCAACCACGTCGGTCAGATTGCCCGCAACCGGTTCATCGAGCGGGAGATCGAGGCGCGCCGACAGCGTCTTGGTTCGCGAACGTAGCTGGCCCGCGTCGTTCGGCGCGAAGTTTCGCAGTGGCTTTACTCTCGCGGCTCCCGCAGATCGGCCCTGCTTGTCCACAGTCGCCGATTGCTGCACAGATTGCCCGCCCCGGCGCGTGTCCGGCACCGGATTGTCAGGGCCGGCGAGCTGAATGGGCTTCAGTGAAAGCGCCGCCGGGAACACCGCCCGGCGAACTGGGAAGGAATTGAGCAATGTTCGAAACGCCGTTGACCGTCGTGGGTCACATCGTCAACGATCTGCAGCGCCGCAAGGTCGGCGACCAAGAGCTGATCAAATTCCGGGTGGCCAGCAATTCGCGCCGCCGGACCAATGAGGGCGGGTGGGAGCCGGGCAACTCCTTGTTCATCACCGTCAACTGCTGGGGCCGGCTGGTCACCGGGGTGGGTGCCACGCTGGGCAAAGGTTCGCCGGTGATCGTGGTGGGCCATGTCTACACCAGCGAATACGACGACAAGGACGGCAATCGGCGTTCCTCGGTGGAGATGCGGGCCACGTCGGTGGGGCCGGACCTGTCGCGGCTGCGTATCGAGACGCCGGGCCGGACCGGGGTGGACGCCGCCAAGCCCGCGACCACCGAGGCAGGCGCAATCGACAGCGACCTCGTCGGCGCGGACGCGGCCGGGTTCGAGGTGCCCGCCGATGCCGAAGCGGGGAGCCCGCTGCCACTGTCGGCCTAGCGTTGCGCGGCCGTGCATAGGATGGTCCGCGGATATCTCCAAAGACCAGAAAGGCAACACCGCGGCATGGCTGAGTTCATCTACACGATGAAGAAGGTCCGCAAGGCGCACGGCGACAAGGTGATCCTCGACGACGTCACGTTGAGCTTCTACCCGGGCGCCAAGATCGGCGTCGTCGGCCCCAACGGGGCCGGAAAGTCGAGCGTCTTGCGGATCATGGCCGGATTGGACAAGCCGAACAACGGTGACGCCTTTCTGGCCAACAACGCGACGGTGGGCATCCTGCTGCAGGAGCCGCCGCTCAACGAGGAGAAGACCGTCCGGGGCAACGTCGAGGAGGGGTTGGGCGAGATCAAAGTCAAGCTCGACCGTTTCAATGAAGTCGCCGAGCTGATGGCAACCGACTACTCCGACGAACTGATGGAGGAGATGGGCAGGCTGCAGGAGGACCTCGACCACGCCGACGCGTGGGATCTGGATTCTCAGCTGGAGCAGGCCATGGACGCGCTGCGCTGCCCACCGCCGGACGAACCGGTCACCAACCTGTCCGGCGGTGAGCGACGCCGCGTCGCGCTGTGCAAGCTGCTGCTGTCCAAACCCGACCTGCTGCTGCTCGACGAACCGACCAACCATCTGGACGCCGAGAGCGTGCAGTGGCTCGAGCAACACCTGGCCAGCTACGCCGGCGCCATCCTGGCCGTCACTCACGACCGCTATTTCCTGGACAACGTCGCCGAGTGGATCTTGGAGCTCGACCGCGGCCGCGCCTACCCGTACGAGGGCAACTACTCCACCTACCTGGAGAAGAAGGCCGAGCGGATCGCGGTGCAGGGCCGCAAGGACGCCAAGCTGCAGAAACGTCTCCAGGAGGAGCTGGCCTGGGTGCGGTCGGGTGCCAAGGCGCGCCAAGCCAAGAGCAAGGCGCGGCTGCAGCGCTACGAGGAGATGGCTGCCGAGGCGGAGAAGACACGCAAGCTCGACTTCGAGGAGATCCAGATCCCGGTCGGACCGCGGCTGGGCTCGCTGGTTGTCGAGGTCGAGCACCTCGACAAGGGCTTCGAAGGCCGCACCCTGATCAAGGACCTGTCGTTCACACTGCCGCGAAACGGCATCGTCGGCGTCATCGGTCCCAACGGTGTCGGCAAGACCACGCTGTTCAAGACCATCGTCGGACTCGAGCAGCCCGACAGCGGCACGGTCAAGGTCGGCGAAACCGTCAAGCTCAGCTACGTCGACCAGACCCGCTCCGGCATCGACCCGAAGAAAACCGTATGGCAGGTCGTCTCCGACGGGCTGGACTACATCGAGGTCGGCCAGACCGAGGTGCCGTCGCGGGCTTACGTGTCGGCATTCGGGTTCAAGGGCCCCGACCAGCAGAAGCCGGCGGGCGTGCTGTCCGGGGGCGAGCGCAACCGGCTCAATCTGGCCCTGACCCTCAAGCAGGGCGGCAACCTGATCCTGCTCGACGAGCCGACCAACGACCTGGACGTCGAAACGTTGAGCTCGCTGGAAAACGCGCTGGTCAACTTCCCGGGCTGTGCGGTGGTGATCTCCCACGACCGCTGGTTCCTGGACCGGACCTGCACGCACATCCTGGCCTGGGAAGGCGACGCCGACAACGAGGCCAAATGGTTCTGGTTCGAGGGCAACTTCGGCGCATACGAGGAGAACAAGGTGGAGCGCCTCGGCGCCGAAGCGGCGCGGCCGCACCGGGTCACTCACCGCAAGCTGACACGGGACTAGTGTCAGCTCTGCCAACCGCAAGGTATCCGTCGCGAGTGGGGAGCAATCGGCATGACGATCGATCCCGAAGCCAGAGAGCAGGTCGCGCCGTGGACCACTTTCCCGCAGGCCGGCGATGTTCCGGACTGGATATTCAAGGCTTACGCCGATAGCTACCGGTCCTCGCAGGAGGACGGATCCCAACCCACCCCCGCACCCGCCTCGGCGGTGACACCGGCCCTGCTGGCCGCCCAGTACCGCCTCGGCGAGCACCGCCCACCCGGCGAGAGCCGCGTCGCGGTGTACCCGGTGGACGACCCGGGCGGGTTCGGGCCGGCGCTGCAAGTGGTTACCGAGCACGGCAGCATGCTGATGGATTCGGTGACGGTGCTGCTGCACCGATTGGGCGTCTACTACGCAGCGATCATGACTCCGGTGTTCGAGGTGCAGCGCAGCCCGACGGGCGAGCTGCTCAGCATTGCGCCGAAGTCGCCGGACAAATCGCCCTACCACGGCGAAGCGTGGATCCACGTCCAGCTCTCGCCCACCGTCGACCGCAAGGCGCTCGCGGAGGTCGAGCGGCTGCTGCCCAAGGTGCTCGCCGACGTCCAGCGCGTGGCCACCGATGCGACAGCCATGATCGCCACGCTCGGCGAACTGGCCGCGGTGGTCGACGAAGACCCCGAAGGTCACTATGCGGCGCCCGACCGTCACGAGGTCGCCGAACTGCTGCGCTGGTTGGACGACGGCAACTTCCTGCTACTTGGCTATCAACCCTGCCGAGTGCAGAACGGCCTGGTCATCGGCGACGGATCCAGCGGCCTGGGCGTGCTGCGCGCCCGCAGCGGCACCAGACCCCGCCTCACCGACGACGACAAGTTGATCGTGCTGGCGCAGGCCGCCGTCGGCAGCTACCTGCGCTACGGCGCCTACCCGTATGCGATCGCGGTCCGCGAGAACGTCGACGACGGCGTGATCGAGCACCGCTTCGTCGGGCTGTTCACCGTCGCCGCCATGAACGCCGACGTGCTGGAAATCCCGATGATTTCGCACCGCGTCCGTGACGCCCTCACCCTGGCCGGCAGCGACCCCAGCCACCCCGGCCAGCTGCTGCTCGACGTCATCCAAACCGTTCCGCGCCCAGAGCTTTTCACGCTCAGTGCGCATCGCTTGCTGAGCATGGCCAAGGCCGTGGTCGACATGGGCTCACAGCGCCGTGCCCTACTGTTCCTACGCGCCGACCGGCTCCAATTCTTCGTCTCGTGCCTGGTGTACGTGCCGCGCGACCGCTACACCACACCGGTGCGGCTGCAGATCGAGGACATCCTGGTCCGTGAATTCGGTGGGACCCGGCTGGAATTCACGGCGCGAGTCAGCGAATCACCATGGGCACTCATGCATTTCATGGTGCGGCTGCCCCAAGAAAGTCCCGACGGCCCGGAGGGCATGGCGGGGGAGCCCGGCACCCAGTTGGCTCCGGTCGACGTCTCCGAAGCCAACCGGGTCCGCATCCAGGCGCTGCTCAGCGAGGCCGCGCGCACCTGGTCGGACCGGTTGATCGCGGCGGCCGCCAACCTTGCCCAGAGCACCGTCACAGCAACCGACGCCGAGCACTATGCCAACGCGTTCTCCGAGGCCTACAAACAGGCCGTCAGCCCGGACCAGGCCATCGACGACATCGCCGTCATCAACGAATTGGCCGACGACACCGTCAAATTGGTGTTCGCCGAGGACGACGAACAGGGCCTGGCCCAGCTGACCTGGTTCTTGGGCGGGCGCAGCGCATCGTTGAGCCAGCTACTGCCGATGCTGCAGAGCATGGGCGTTGTGGTGCTCGAGGAGCGGCCGTTCACCGTCACCCGCCCCGACGGGCTGCCGGTGTGGATCTACCAGTTCAAGATGTCGCCGCATCCCACCATCGCGCCGGCGCTGAGCCAGGCCGAGCGGGACGCCACCGCGCAGCGCTTCGCCGACGCGGTCACCGCGATCTGGCACGGCCGCGTCGAGATCGACCGGTTCAACGAGCTGGTCATGCGCGCCGGGCTGAGCTGGCAGCAGGTCGCGCTGCTGCGCGCCTACGCAAAATATCTGCGGCAGGCCAACTTTCCCTACAGCCAGTCCTACATCGAATCGGTGCTCAACGAACACGCTTCTACCGCAAAGTCGTTGGTGGCATTGTTCGAGGCGCTGTTCAACCCCGCGCACGGGTCGCCCTCCGGGCGTGAGGCGCAAGCCGCCGCCGCGGCCGTAGCCGCCGACATCGACGCGCTGGTGAGCCTGGACACCGACCGGATCCTGCGCGCATTCGCCTCCCTGGTGCAGGCCACCCTGCGCACCAATTACTTCGTCACGCGCGAGGGTTCGGCCCGGTCCCGAAATGTGCTGGCGCTCAAGCTCAATGCTCAGCTCATCGACGAGCTGCCGCTGCCGCGCCCCAAGTACGAGATCTTCGTCTACTCGCCGCGAGTGGAAGGAGTGCACCTGCGGTTCGGCCCGGTGGCGCGCGGCGGGTTGCGCTGGTCGGACCGCCGCGACGACTTCCGGACCGAAATCCTGGGCCTGGTCAAGGCGCAGGCGGTGAAGAACGCCGTCATCGTGCCGGTGGGGGCCAAAGGCGGGTTCGTGCTGAAACGGCCGCCGCTGCCCACCGGGGACGCCGCCGCAGATCGCGACGCCACCCGAGTCGAAGGCGTCGCTTGCTACCAGTTGTTCATCTCCGGGCTGCTCGACGTCACCGACAACGTCGACCAGCGCACCGGCGCGGTGAACCCACCACCGGGGGTGGTGCGCCGCGACGGCGACGACGCCTACCTGGTAGTCGCCGCCGACAAAGGCACCGCCACCTTCTCCGACATCGCCAACGACGTCGCCAAGTCCTACGGCTTCTGGCTGGGCGACGCCTTCGCCTCCGGCGGCTCGGTCGGCTACGACCACAAGGCGATGGGCATCACCGCCAAAGGCGCCTGGGAGGCCGTCAAACGCCACTTCCGCGAGATCGGCGTCGACACCCAGTCCGAGGACTTCACCGTCGTCGGCGTCGGCGACATGAGCGGCGACGTGTTCGGCAACGGCATGCTGCTGTCCAAACACATCCGGCTGATCGCGGCGTTCGACCACCGGCACGTGTTCCTCGACCCGGAACCCGACGCCGCGACGTCCTGGGCCGAGCGCCGCCGCTTGTTCGAACTGCCCCGGTCCAGTTGGGACGACTACGACAAGACGCTGATCAGCGAGGGCGGCGGCGTGTACAGCCGCGACCAGAAGACGATCCCGGTCAGCCCTCAGGTCCGCGTCGCCCTCGGAATTGAGGGTGAAGTCTCAGAGATGGCCCCGCCCAACCTGGTTCGCGCGATTCTGCAAGCCCCGGTCGACCTGTTGTTCAACGGCGGGATCGGCACCTACATCAAGGCCGAGAACGAATCCGACGCCGACGTCGGCGACCGCGCCAATGATCCGGTACGGGTCAACGGAAACCAGGTGCGCGCCAAGGTGATCGGTGAAGGCGGCAACCTTGGCGTGACGGCATTGGGCCGCGTCGAGTTCGACCTGTCCGGCGGCCGGATCAACACCGACGCGCTGGACAACTCCGCCGGCGTCGACTGCTCCGACCACGAGGTCAACATCAAGATCCTGATCGACTCGCTGGTCACCGCGGGCAAGGTCCGCGCCGAGGAGCGGACCGCGCTGCTGGAGTCGATGACCGACGAGGTCGCCCAGCTGGTGCTCACCGACAACGAGGACCAGAACGACCTGATGGGCACCAGCCGCGCCAACGCGCCCAGCCTGCTGCCGGTGCACGCCGACCAGATCAAGTATCTGGTCGCCGAGCGCGGCCTCAACCGTGAACTGGAAGCGCTGCCGTCCGAAAAGGAGATCGTGCGCCGCTCGGAGATAGGCATCGGCCTCACCTCGCCCGAGCTGGCGACGCTGATGGCGCACGTCAAGCTGGACCTCAAAGAACAGATGCTGACCACCGAGCTGCCCGACCAGGATGTGTTCGCCTCCCGGCTGCCGCAGTACTTCCCCAGACCGCTGCGCGACCGGTTCACCCCGGAAATCCGCAACCACCAGCTGCGCCGCGAGATCGTCACCACCATGCTGATCAACGATCTGGTGGACACGGCCGGCATCAGCTACGCCTTCCGGATCACCGAGGACGTCGGCGTGAGTCACCTCGACGCGGTGCGCACCTATGCGGCCACCGACGCGATTTTCGGGGTGGGACACATCTGGCGCCGCATCCGTGCTGCCAACCTGCCGGTTGCGCTGTCCGACCGGTTGACCCTGGACAACCGCCGGCTGATCGACCGGGCCGGGCGCTGGTTGCTCAACTACCGTCCGCAGCCGCTGGCCGTGGGCGCCGAGATCAACCGCTTCGCCGCGAAGGTCAAGGCGCTGACACCGCGCATGTCGGAATGGCTGCGCGGAGACGACAAAGCCATCGTGGAGAAGGAGGCCGCCGAGTTCACCGCGCTGGGCGCCCCGCCCGATCTGGCCTACCGGGTCGCGGTCGGCCTGTACCGCTACAGCCTGCTCGACATCATCGACATCGCCGACATCACCGAAATCGAGACCGCGGAGGTGGCCGACACCTACTTCGCGCTGATGGACCACCTCGGCACCGACTCGCTGCTGACGGCGGTGTCCGAGCTGGAGCGCAACGATCGCTGGCATTCATTGGCGCGCTTGGCGATTCGCGATGACATCTACGCTTCGCTGCGCTCGCTGTGCTTCGACGTATTGGCGGTGGGGGAGCCTGACGAGAGCGGCGAGCAGAAGATCGCCGAGTGGGAGCACATCAGCGCATCGCGGGTGGAACGGGCGCATCGGACGCTCAACGAGATCCGCGACAGCGGCGCGAAGGATCTCGCGACGCTGTCGGTGGCGGCCCGACAGATCCGCCGCATGACACGCACCAGCGGACGGGGATCTTCGGGGTGAGTATCGGTTTCGTCGCAGCCGTACCGGTGCGCTGGTCGGATATCGACATGTACCAGCACGTCAATCACGCCACCATGGTCACGATTCTCGAAGAGTCGCGGGTCCCTTTTCTCAAAGAGCCGTTCGGTGCCGACATCACCACCATCGGTCTGTTGATCGCCGACGTCCGGGTCACCTACAAGGATCAACTGCGCCTTGTCGATTCGCCGCTGCAAGTGACCATCTGGACCAAGCGGTTGCGGGCGGTGGACTTCACGCTGGGTTACGAGGTGCGTTCGGTCAACGCAGATCCGCAGTCGCGACCGGCGGTGATCGCCGAGTCGCAGCTGGCTGCGGTGCACATCGAAGAGCAGCGACTGGTACGGCTGACACCTACGCACCGGGAGTATCTGCAGCGGTGGCTCCGGGAGTGAACGCCGAACGTGGACTGTGGCTGGGTCCAGAAGGCGCGGCGGCACATCGCGCGGACCTGACCACCTTCGTCGAGCATGCACTGCGCCTCGACGACGCCGCGGTCATCCGCATTCGCGCCCGCTCCGAAGGGCTGCTGACGGCTTGGGCAGCAACGGGTTTCGATGTCTTGGCTAGTCGCGTGGTAGTCGGTAGAGTGCGACCCGACGACATGTCGGTCGGGGCGGACGCGTTGCTGCGTGGTCTGGCGGCCATGACCGAATCCGGCTACGTGGAGCCGGGATTCGCGATGGACTCGGCGTGGCGGGGCGGATTGCCCCCGGAGTCCGGATTCACCCACCTTGACGACATACCGGCGCGCGTCCTGCAAGAACTCTCCCAGCAGGGCGCCGCATTGGCCAGGGAGCACGGCTCGGCGCACGGTCCGCCCACCTCGTTGCTGGACCAGGAGGTCATCGAAGTCAGCGCGGGTGGGGAGATGGTGGGCTTGCCGATGCGGTGCGTGTTCGCGTTGACCGCAATGGGTTTCCTACCTCAACCGGCCGGCTCCGGCGACGACGAGATCGTACGAGTCCGGATCACGCCGGCCTGGTTACGTGTCGACGCCCGGTTCGGCTCGGTGTATCGGCGCCGGGCGCATGCCGCGCTGCTGGTGCACTGAGCGGTCGCTTCGCCGGGATTGCGATCGCAATGAGTCCAACACGTTTCACAAGCACCCTTCAGGTGCCGTAGACCATCCACAACGGTAGTACCGCGCTGAGGTAGTCCATGAATTTCTTGAGTCCCACCCGGTACTGACCGTATCCGTAAGGATCCTCCGCATATTCGGGAAACGCGATGCCCAGCCCGAACAGGCCCGGCGCGATGATCCCGTTCTGCGGGTTGTAATCCAGCGGCCCCCACTGTGGCGTCGCGGGCAGCGCGCGTCGCTGGAATCCGACGGTATAAACCACCCGATCGCACTCGCTGAGCTTCTCTTCGAACTCTGGGGCCGAAACCAAGCACCGCTCAAGTTTTTCCGGATACACCCCGTCAATATTTTCCCGCGCCCATTGCGCCGCTCGGCCTTTCAAGCCGGTATCGTCGAACAGAATCCAATCATCTAGGTAGACAGCATATTTGAGTGGGCTGCGATAAAAATTGATTACCCTGGCGACCGGATGCCGCAGCAGATGCGGCAACGCGATCATCGACGAGTGCGACGAGCCGAACACGGCGACGGTCGCACCGTCCAGCGGCAGTTCCCGCAGCTGTTCGGGATCAAGTACGACTTCGACCGGAATCTCTTGCAGCTGAGGGTAATCAAGCTTCCTGGGTACCGCACCAACGGCCATCACCACATTGGACGAGACGATGGTCCCGTCTTCCGTTTCGATGAGCCATTTGCGCCGCTCCAAACGCAGGGCGGTGGCCGTTGTCTGGAAAGCCGCGACCCGCTCCCGCAGCTGCCCGGTGACCCACAACAGCGGATCCGCAACCAGCGCAAGGGCGCACGTCTCGTCCGGGTCGACCTCCTTCAGCGGCATCGGGGGAGACGCCGCGAACCGAAAAGACGACGCGCCGGCGAGGTATTCCAAGAAAGTCCCGGCGATGGTGTTGCTCGACACCGGCCGCCATTTCGCGCCGAGATCGCCGGCGCAGAAAGCGGGGTCGACCCAGGCGATCTCCTTCGGCGGAACACCCTGATCGATCAGTCTGCCCACCGCCGCGATTCCGGCCGGACCGGCTCCGATCACTGTCCACGCGTAGGACGCCATGCACCACATATAGAGCAGCGCGCCGGGAAACGCGAAACGCGGGTCAGGCCAACCATGCCGCGGCGCCCGGCGCCAGCAACCCATCCCGAAGCGGCGCGCTCGACAGGATCAGCTCACCCGGCGGCAACTCCAGCGGCACATCCCCGGCGTTGAGCGCACACAGCAGCCCGCCGCGCCGGAACGCCACCGCGTCACCCGACAGGGGCACCCAATCCAACGGGTTACCGTCGAATTCCGCACGATCACGGCGCAATTCGATCATCCGCCGGAAGAACCACAACGTCGAATCGGGGTCAGCCGACTGCTTTTCGACGGTCAGCGCCGCCCAGTCCGTCGGCATCGGCAACCAGGTGTCGGGATTGGTCGAGAACCCGAACGGGGGAGCCTCGCCCGACCACGGCATCGGCACCCGGCACCGGTCCCGGCCGCGTTCGGTGCGCCCGGAACGTTCCCAGGTCGGGTCCTGCAGCACCTCGTCGGGTAGATCCACGTCAGGCAGGCCCAGTTCTTCGCCGTTGTAGACGAACACCGCGCCGGGCAGCGCGAGCATCAACATCGCCATCGACTTCGCCCGCAGCAGCCCCACTTCGCCGCCGCCGTAGCGGGTGACCTCGCGGCCGACGTCGTGATTGGACAGCGTCCAGGTGGGGGTGGCGTTCTCCAGCGCAGCCGCGTCCAACGAGTTCTGCACGGCTTCGCGGATCTCGCCGGCGTCGAACTCGGTGCGGGTCAGCCGGAAGTTGAAACCCAGGTGCAACTCGTCGGCGCGGACGTACTGCGCCCACTGAGAGTTGTCCTGCACCCAGACCTCGCCGACGGTGACCGCGTCGGGATAGTCGTCCATGACGGCGCGGATATCGCGATGGATGGCGTGCACGTTGGGTCGGTTGAACCGCGGATCGTCGTCGGTGTGCCGTAGCACCTCGGAGGTGTCCGGCGAATCGGGCAGACCCTCCGGCTTGGCCATGCCGTGCGCGACGTCGATGCGGAACCCGTCCACCCCGCGCTCCAGCCAGAATCGCAGCGTCTTCTCGAAATCGTCGAAGATCTCCGGGTTGTCCCAGTTGAGGTCCGGCTGCTCGGTGTCGAACAGGTGCAGATACCACTGGCCGGGGTTGCCGTCGGGCTCGACGACGCGTGTCCAGGCCGGTCCGCCGAAGACCGACTCCCAGTTGTTGGGTGGCAACACACCGTCGGGTCCCCGGCCGTCGCGGAAGAAGTAGCGATCGCGCGCCTCGGTGCCCGGGCCGGCTGCCAACGCCGCCTGAAACCACGGATGCTGAGAGCTGGAATGATTGGGCACCACGTCCATCGTGACCTTGATGCCGCGGGCGTGTGCCGCGTCGATCAGCCGCTCGAACGCGGCCATCCCGCCGAACAACGGGTCGATGTCACGCGGGTCGGACACGTCGTAGCCGTGGTCGGCCATCGGTGACACGGTGACCGGGTTGATCCAAATCCCGTCTACACCAAGCTGTTTGAGATAGTCCAACCGGTCGGCCAAACCGTCGAGATCACCGACGCCGTCACCGTTGCTGTCGGCGAACGAGCGCGGATAGATCTGATAGAACACCGCGGACTGCCACCACCGATCGCCGGCCATCAGAACGCCGAGTTCACCAGCGAGTGGGCGGCCATTTCCAGATACTGCAACAGCTGCCGCCGATGATCGTCGTCCAGCGTTTGCGCGTCGATCGAGGCGACGGCGGTATGCATGCACCGCAACCAGGCGTCGCGCTCGATCGGGGTGATCCGGAACGGCACGTGACGCATCCGCAGCCGCGGATGCCCGCGCTGATCGGAGTAGGTGCGCGGACCGCCCCAATATTGCTCAAGGAACATCCGTAACCGTTCCTCGGCGCCGGTGAGGTCCTCTTCGGGATACAGCGGGCGCAGTATCTCGTCCTCGGCGACCTGCTCGTAGAAGCGCCCGACGATCGCCTCGAAGGTTTTCCCGCCACCGACGGCGTCGTAGAAAGACTCAGTTGTTTGATCCATCGCCCACCATTGTGGGCCACCGTCGGCCCACGGCGCCCAGAGCGCCCGTTGTTCACCGGATCGACACGGCGCGGCTCAGACAAATGGCGTGCGATTGGCAGCAAATCGTGGTGGACTGTCCGCGGAGGATTTATGGCGCAGCGCAATAAACGCCGTGGCCACCGCAGCACGGGTGTCGCGGCAAAAGGAACCGGGCCAGCAACCGCCCCATGCCTGCACAGTGTCGCTGAAACCCATCCCCCCAACCGCACCGACAGCGCCTCGATCTGGAACCGCCGCCGGGTGCTGCTGCTGAACTCCACCTACGAGCCGTTGACCGCACTGCCGATGCGACGCGCCATCGTGATGCTGATCTGCGGAAAAGCTGACGTCGTGCACCACGACCCGGCCGGTCCGGTCATCCACTCGGCCACCCATTCGATTGCGGTGCCCTCGGTGATCCAGTTGCGCACCTATGTCCGGGTGCCGTACCGGGCGCGGGTCCCGATGACCCGCGCGGCGTTGATGCACCGCGACCGGTTCTGTTGCGCGTACTGCGGCGCGAAGGCCGACACCGTCGACCACGTGGTGCCCCGCAGTCGCGGCGGCGAACATTCCTGGGAGAACTGTGTCGCGTGCTGCGCGACCTGCAACCACCGCAAGGGCGACAAGCTGCTCACCGAACTCGGCTGGTCGTTGCGGCGTGCGCCGCTGCCGCCGACCGGCCAGCACTGGCGGCTGCTGTCGACGGTCAAGGAGCTCGACCCGTCCTGGGTGCGGTATCTGGGTGAGGGCGCGGCCTGACATTCCTGCGTCCTGAGTGCACCGCTTCGCGCGGTCGTGGGATACGGTTTGCCTCGTGAACACGATGGCATTACACGGGATGTTTCTCGGAATACCACTGTTGCTGGTCGGTCTCCTCTTGCTGGTGTTCATGAGCCGCAAGAGCCCGCACCCGGCGACCTACGATCTGTCGCAAGAGTGGACCCACCCGTCGATCCTGTGGGCGGCCACCGACGAGAACGTCGGCGGTCACCACGGCGGGCACGGCTCGGAGTTCACGGTGGGAGGTGGCGCAAGTGGCACATGGTGAAGTCGCGACCATCGATCCCGCCGACCTGCCCCGCGGCTCGGTGATCACCAGCAGTGGACGGGTTTCCGGCGTTACCGAACCGGGCGAGCTCTCCTCGCACTACCCCTTCCCGATCAAGGACCTCGTCGCCGTCGACGACGCCCTGAAGTACGCCTCGCGCGCGTCCAAGGCGCGGTTCGCCGTCTACCTGGGTGACCTGGGCGGCGACACCGCGGCCCGGGCCCGGGAGATCCTGGCCAAGGTGCCGACCCCCAACAACGCGGTGCTGCTGGCGGTGTCGCCGAACCAGAGCGCCATCGAAGTGGTGTACGGCTCGGAGGTGCGCGGTCGCGGCGCCGAGTCCGCGGCGCCGCTCGGGGTGGCCGCCGCGTCGTCGGCGTTCGAGCAGGGCAACCTGATCGACGGACTGGTCAGCGCCATCCGGGTACTCAGCTCGGGGATCTCGCCGGCCTAGCCGCCCGCAGTTGCCGGGTCACCACCACGAGCGGGCGCTGCGCGAGGCGGGCCTGCTCACCGGCCCGCGCCGCACCGGCTACCCCGCGACATGGCTGGCGAATGCCGCGCGCCGCGCAGTAACCCCCGAAACGATTCTCGAGATCGCCCGGAGCTCGGGCATCGACGGGGATGAACTGCACCTGCTCGGCGACTACGAAGAGGTCAACGACCCGCGCGGTAAGTCGTTCTTTCTGCTCCCGCCGGGTATCAGCGGGGACGACGCGCGCCGGGCGGTGTTGCTGACCTACATCCTCAACGCGGGCACCGACTATGGCGCGGCGGGTCGCGGCGTCGTCCACGACTTCGCCGCGACGCCGTACTCGGTGGCCGAGGTGCGGCGCATCATGGACCGGCAGCGCGCCAACGGCTGGAGTTACGGCCGCGACGTCCGATTCGTCGACCGAAACGGCGGCCGGCTGGCGACCACCCCGAACGGCATCCTGATGGGTGCGGGCGGCAGCTGGGTCCAGCGGCTGTACAGCCAACGCGGCGGGACCACCTGGGGAGACATCTTCATGGTCAACACCACCGCCGGAGTCGAGCCCGCCCGAGTGCTGCGCGACATCATCGCGTCGCGGCGGATCTGGCGCGCCGAACCCGACGGCGAGGTCGTGGTCGGCGGCCTGGATCTGGACCGCCTGTTGCATCACGAGGAACGACACAGTGCTCAGTGGGCCGCGCTCGGCTATTCCGGCATGCTGCGAGCCTATGGCTGGGAGTTGGTGCGCGAGTTGATCTTTCGCAAGACCAATCGACTCGAGCAGGACGCCGGCCTGCACGACGGCGGCTATCTGTAGGCCGGCCGTCCGGTCAGTTCGGGTCCTCGGCGTCGAACTTGCGCGCCCGCAGCGACCGCTTCACCCCGGCTTGGCCCTCGAGCACCAGTCGGCGCAACGCCGGCGGCACGTCGGGATCGCTCAGGAACTCGTCGGCGGTAGCGATGGCCTCCTCGCTGATGTCCCAGTACGGGTACAGGCCGATCACCACCGACTGCGCGACCTCGCTGGACCGCCGCGCCCACACCCCCGGAATCGCTTTGAAGTAGCGTGCGGTGAACGGTTTGAGCAGCTCACCCTGCCCCGGCGCGCCGATACCCGCGATGATGGCCCGGCTGAGGGCATTGGCCAGCGTGTCGTCCTCGACCACTGAGGTGAACGCGGCCTCCTTGACCTCGAGCTGGGGGCGCGCCGCCGCCGCCTGAGCGCCGTGCCGCTTGCCCGCGGCAGTGGGGTCTTTGTTGACCTCGGCGTCGATGCGTGGCGTGTCCGGGCCCTCGGCGTCGATCGCGCCGGCAGCGGCCAGCGCGATCACCACCCGCCAACGCAGATCGGCGTCGACGTCCAGGCCGGCCAGCCCCTGCTCGGCGGGGTCACCGTCGAGCAACGCGCTCAACACCTCCACGTGCCGCGGTGAGAGCACCGACGAACACAGCGCGTTGACGAAGGCGAGCTGGTGGTCGGATCCGGGTTCGGCGCCGCGCGCCAACTCCAGCAGCCGGTCGGCCAGCTGCGGCCCGCCCTGCTCGCGTGCCCACCCCGGTTCGGCATACGAACCGACCGCCGTCTGCGCCTGCAGCAGCAACCGCTGCAACACCGTCACCTCGGTCTCGGCCTGAACGCCTCCGGACACCAGTGCCACGAAGTCGCGGGCCCGCAGCTCGGCCTCCCGCGTCATCTCCCAGGCGGCCGACCAGGCCAGCGACCGGGGCAGCGGCTCGGCGATGTCGGCGATGCGCTTCAGCGCGGTCTGCAGCGACTCCGGGTCCAGCCGTAGCGAGCAGTAGGTCAGGTCGTCGTCGTTGACCAGAACCAGCTTGCCCCGCGAAACACCTACCAGCGCAGGCACTTCCGTGCTGGAACCGTCGACGTCGATTTCCTCGCGATGCACCCGCACCAATTTGCCCGACGCCGGATCGTCGTCGTAGATGCCGATCGCGATCCGGTGCACCCGGGTCTCACCCGCGCCGGGCGCCGCCCCGCTCTGCGTCACCGCGAACCGGGTGAAGTTGCCGTCACCGTCGATGTCGAAGTCCGGGCGTAACGTGTTGAGCCCGGTCGTTTTCAGCCACTGCTGCCCCCAGTTCGACAGGTCTCGTCCCGAGGCCTTCTCCAGCGCGCCGAGCAGATCGCTGAAGGTGGCGTTGCCGAATGCGTGGGCAGCGAAATAGTCCCGCAACCCGGCCAGGAAATGCTCCAGCCCCACATAGGCGACCAGCTGCTTGAGCACCGAGGCGCCCTTGGCGTAGGTGATTCCGTCGAAGTTGACCTCGACCGCGTGCAGGTCGGGGATGTCCGCGGCGATCGGGTGTGTGGAGGGCATCTGGTCCTGGCGGTACGCCCACGACTTCTCCACTGTCGCAAAGGTTGTCCACGCCTGGGTGTACTCGGTCGACTCGGCCTGGCACAGCACCGACGCAAAGGTGGCGAAGGATTCGTTGAGCCACAGATCATCCCACCACGTCATGGTGACCAGGTCGCCGAACCACATGTGCGCCATCTCGTGCAGAACCGTCTCGGCGCGCCGCTCGTAGGAGGCCCGGGTGACCTTGCTGCGGAAGACGTAGTCTTCCAGGAACGTCACCGCGCCCGCGTTTTCCATTGCGCCGGCATTGAATTCGGGAACGAACAGCTGGTCGTACTTGCCGAAAGCGTAGGGCGAGCCGAAGTTGGCGTGGTAGAAACCGAAGCCCTGCTTGGTCTCGGTGAACAACCGGTCGGCGTCCATGAACGGCGCCAGCGACGCCCGGCAGTAGATGCCCAGCGGGATCTCGCCGTGCTCGTCGCGGTAGGTGTCGTTCCACACCGCATACGGGCCGGCGATCAGCGCCACCAGATAGGTGCTCATCCGCGGGGTGGTCGCGAACGTGTGCACTTTGGCCTGGCCGGCGACTGCGACCTCGGCGGTCGCGCCGTTGGATACGACCTGCCAGTGTGCGGGCGCGGTCACCTGGATGTCGAAAGTGGCCTTGAGGTCGGGCTGGTCGAAACAGGCGAACATCCGCTTGGCATCGGCGGTTTCGAATTGCGAGTACAGGTAGACCTCGTCGTCGACCGGGTCGACAAAGCGGTGCAGGCCCTCACCGGTGTTCGAGTAGCGGCAGTCCGCGTCGACCACGACGACGTTGCGGTCGGCGAGCCCGCGCAGCGGGATCCCGGTTGATTCGTCGTAACCGGAGACGTCGATGGGCTGGCCGTTGAGGGTGGCGCTGCGCACAGTGCCGGCGGCGATGTCGAGGACGGTGTCGGCTCCGGCGAGCGCGTCGAACACCACGGTGGTGACGGAGTGGAATGTTCCGGAGCCCGGCGCGCCGGAGCCGTCGGTGAGGTCGAGGGCGATCTGGTAACTGTGCACGGTGACCAGCGCCGCGCGTTCGATTGCCTGGTCGCGGGTGAGGTTGGGGAGAGCCACGGGCTCCAACATATCGGCTGGCGTCGCAGCGCGGTTGAGCACGTCCCTCCCCCAAAAGGATGAAAAAAACCCGAAACAGCGCGGGCCTCTACCTCGGCAGGTATGACTCGTACTTCAGGGCGGGTCGGCGCATCCTCCGAACTCGCATGTGCGGCAGGAGGTTACGCGCGATGTCCGCTTGATTGTGGCGCCGGAGTTGGTGGTGACGGCCGCTTCGGAACTGGCCGTTCTGAGAGAAAGCGTGGGCGCGGCCAGCGCCGCCGCGGCGGCATCGACCACCACGCTGCTGGCCGCCGGGGCGGACGAGGTGTCGACGGCGATCGCCGAGATCTTCGCGGCGCACGGTCAGGCGTATCGGGCCCTCAGCGCGCAAGCCGCCGACTTCCACGCCCAGTTCGTCCGTGCGCTGCAGGGCGCCGGCAGCTCTTACGCGACCGCGGAGGCGGCCAACGCGTCCCCGATGCAGCAGGCACTGAACGCGGTCAACGCGCCCGCCCAAGCCCTGCTGGGACGCCCACTGGTCGGCAACGGCACCAACGGTGCACCCGGTCAGGCCGGTGGTGACGGCGGGTTGCTGTGGGGCAACGGCGGCAACGGCGGCGCCGGGGGTGGCTCCGGCCACGACGGCGATCCGGGGCTGCCCGGCTGACCGCGACGGGGAACAGTTGCACCGCGGCTACGGTTGTCTGTGAGCGGATGATTCTGAGCACCGAGGAGAGGGTCGCAGCATGGCTGGTAAAGACGTCGCAGATTTCTGGTTCGACCCGCTGTGCCCGTGGTGCTGGATCACCTCGCGCTGGATTCTCGAGGTCGAGAAGGTCCGCGATATCGAGGTGAACTTCCACGTGATGAGCCTTGCGGTGCTCAACGAGAACCGGGAAGGTCTGCCCGAGCAGTACCGGGAGATGATGGCCAAGGCGTGGGGGCCGGTGCGGGTGGCGATCGCCGCCGAGCAGGCCCACGGCGCCAAGGTGCTGGACCCGCTCTACACCGCGATGGGCACCCGAATCCACAATGAGGGCAACAAGGATCTGCCCGAGGTGATCAAGCTGGCGTTGGCCGATGCCGGCCTGCCCGCCGACCTGGCCGGGGCGGCCACCAGCGACACCTACGACGAAGCGCTGCGCAAGAGCCATCACGCCGGCATGGACGCCGTCGGCGACGACGTCGGCACCCCGACCATCCACGTCAACGGCGTGGCGTTCTTCGGTCCGGTGCTGTCCCGGATCCCGCGCGGCGAAGAGGCCGGCAAGCTGTGGGATGCCTCGGTGACCTTTGCGGCGTATCCACACTTCTTCGAGCTCAAGCGAACTCGCACCGAGCCGCCGCAGTTCGACTGAGAGTCGAACGTCGCGCCGAGTGTGTACGACACGACGCGACACGACACGCGGGCGATCCGTCGCGGATCTCACTCTCGCCGAGTGGCGGGCGAGGCGTGGTGCACAATGTCGGGCATGCGCGTCTACCTGGGGTCCGACCATGCCGGTTTCGAGCTCAAGCAGCAGATCATCGAGCATCTGAAGCAGACCGGCCACGAGCCGGTCGACTGCGGGGCCTTCAGCTACGACGCCGAGGACGACTACCCGGCGTTCTGCATCGCCGCGGCGACCCGCACGGTGGCCGACCCGGGCAGCCTGGGCATCGTGCTGGGCGGCTCCGGCAACGGTGAACAGATTGCCGCCAACAAGGTTCCCGGGGCCCGGTGCGCACTTGCGTGGAGCGTCGAGACGGCGGCCCTGGCTCGCGAACACAACAACGCCCAGCTGATCGGTATCGGCGGACGCATGCACACCGCCGACGAGGCGCTGGCCATCGTCGACGCATTCGTGTCCACACCGTGGTCGAAAGCCCAACGCCACCAACGCCGTATCGACATCCTGGCCGAGTACGAGCGCACCCACCAGGCACCGCCGGTACCCGGGGCGGGGGACTGAGACGGCGTGCCCGAAGGGCATACCCTGCACCGGCTGGCCCGGCTGCACCAGCGTCGCTTCGCCGGTGCTCCGGTGGCGGTGTCGAGCCCTCAGGGCCGCTTCGACGACGCGGCCGCAGTTGTCAACGGAAAGGTGCTGCGCCGCGCCAGCGCCTGGGGTAAACACCTTTTCCACCACTACGCCGGCGGACCGGTGGTGCACGTCCACCTCGGCCTCTACGGCACCTTCACCGAGTGGGAGCGACCAGCCGACGGGACGGTTCCGGAACCGGTAGGTCAGGTGCGGATGCGGATGATCGGCGCGGCATACGGCACGGACTTGCGTGGTCCCACGGTCTGCGAACTCCTCGACATCAGCCAGGTTGACGACGTGGTGGCCCGGCTGGGTCCCGACCCACTGCGCGCCGATGCCGACCCGGCCTGGCCGTGGCAGCGAATCAGCAAGTCGCGCAGGCCGATCGGTGCGCTGCTGATGGACCAGAGCGTGATCGCCGGGGTGGGCAACGTCTACCGCAATGAGTTGTTGTTCCGGCACCGCATCGACCCGTACCGGCCCGGCCAGCAGATCTCCGAGCAGGAATTCGGCGCCGCATGGACCGACCTGGTCGCTCTGATGAAGGTGGGCCTGCGCCGCGGCAAGATCATCGTGGTGCGCCCCGAACACGACCACGGCGCCCCCTCGTACGGCCCTGGACGACCCCGTACCTACGTCTACCGCCGCGCCGGCGATCCGTGCCGGGTGTGCGGCGACACCGTGCGTACCGCGGTGTTGGACGGCCGAAATCTGTTCTGGTGCCCGACCTGCCAGACATGACATCGATCACAAGGTGTGTGACGGATTCGATCAAGCTTTAGACGAAACCTCAGGTCGCCGTGGTTGACAGGGAACTGGCAGAAAATTGGCCCGCGCGCTTCAGGTTGGCTACAGGTTTGCCTAGTAGGTCTAAAGATTATGAAAACTTCATCATCACGCTTGGTTGCAACAGGTTTCGCGCTCGCCATCGGCTTGGGGGTCGCCGGTCTTGGCACCGCGGCAGACGCCGCGGCGGCGCCGACATCGTTCCCGCAATGGTGCCCGGGTGACTTCTGGGACCCCGGTTGGGGCGACAACTGGGACGCATGGCACTGCCATGACAACGCGCGCTTCGACCACCCGGGAGGGCCCGGGGGACCCGGCGGGCCCGGCGAATTCCACGGCCCGGACGGCCCCGGCGGACCCGGCGGGCCCGGTGGCCCGGGTGGTCCCGGCGGACCTGGCGGTCCCGGACCGGGCGGACCAGGTGGGCCTGGCGGGCCAGGTGGTCCCCGCTAGCAGCGTCCGATCAACCAGGCGCACCCTGTCGGCATCGTCCGGCAGGGTGCGTTTTCAGTCGTCGCCCGGAATGACCCCGAGCGCGCGGTACACCTCGTTGCTCAGGGCGACGCTGCGCGGGTCGGCGTTGGCTTTGCTGGCGTCGAACCGGTTGGACACGTACCCATAGCCGATCCGATGTTCCAGGTCGACGAACGCGAACGAACCACCCAGCCCGCCATGCCCGAACATCTTCGGGTTGGGGCCATTGATGCAGCGCTGATTGAGCATGTAGCCCAGGCCCCAGCCGTGATCGGCCACCCGGGGACCCAGCACCAGATCGGGTTCGAAGCCGCCCTGGCACTCGCGGACCAGATCCATGTGCTCGCGGCTGAGCAGCTTCTCCTGGGCCAGGGCGTTGTAGAACGTCGCCATTCCCAGCGCGGACACCTGGCCGTTGGTACCGGGGAACTCGAGCTGACGCCACAGCTGCAGATTCTCGGTGTCCAGGTCGTCGTCGGCGAGGAAACCCATCGAGATCGCCATGCCCGCCTTGGGATGCTCGTCAAGGCTGGTCGGGTAACCCGGTGCCTGCAGTTCGGCCAGCAGCTGGCGACCGGTCGGCTTATTCACCCGCTCGGCGCAGCGTCGCTGTTCGGCGGGTGAGAGGCCGATGTGAACTTCGGCGCCGATCGGCTCGGCGATCTCGGTGCGCAGATACTGGCCGATGGTGCGGCCGGTGATGCGACGAAACACTTCGCCGACAATGAAGCCGAACGTGGTCATGTGGTAGCCCTGTGCGGTGCCGGGTTCCCACCACGGTTCGGCGACGGCCAGCTGCTCGCAGACGAAATCCCAGTCCAGCAGTTGCTCGGTGGTCAGCCGGGTACGCGGGCCGATGACGCCGGAGCGGTGGCTCATCACCATGGCCAGCGTGATGTCTGCTTTGCCCGCCTGGCCGAACTCGGGCCAGTAGCGGGCGACCGGGGCATGCAGGTCCAGCTCGCCGCGGTCGGCGAGCTGGTGCACACAGGTGGAGGACAGCCCTTTGGTGCCGGAGAGCACCGTGGTCAGGGTGTCTTCCCGCCAGGGCCGGGTGCCGGCGGCGTCGGCTGAGCCACCCCACAGGTTGACGACGAGATCGCCGTCGACCCAGACTGCGACCGCGGCGCCGACCTCGTGGCGCAGCGTGAAATTGCGCTCGAACGCGTCACGCACACCGGCGAATCGCGGCGCGCATGAGCCCTGGATGCTGACGCTTTGAACGTCGCTCATGGCGCCTCTCTGTCGAGCAAATGGTCGCCCAGAGCGGGCGACGGGAATCGAACCCGCGTAGCTAGTTTGGAAGACTAGGGCTCTACCATTGAGCTACGCCCGCATGTATTAGTCGAGCGAGACTGTACGTGGTGCTGCAGATCAAATCTAATCGACGCTGATGCGTGACCGCTCTGTGAGGTTGCGGACAGCCTGGAGGTCGATGCGGGTCCGGTGTGGCCGGGCCGTAGGATCGCGAGGTCACCGCGGGGTGTAGCGCAGCTTGGTAGCGCATCCGCTTTGGGAGCGGAAGGCCGCAGGTTCAAATCCTGTCACCCCGACCCGCCCGACAAGCGCACCGCCGCGCGCCGGAACTACACATCGAGGAGCATGCCGTGAAAAGCACCGTCAAGCAGTTGAGCCCCACCCGGGTTCGCATCAACGTGGAGGTGCCGTTCACCGAACTCGAACCCGACTTCCAGCGGGCCTACAAGGAGCTGGCCAAGCAGGTCAGGCTGCCCGGTTTCCGGCCCGGCAAGGCCCCGGCGCGGTTGCTCGAGGCGCGCTTCGGCCGTGAAGCGCTGCTCGACCAGGTCGTCGAGGATGCCGTACCCAGCCGTTACGGTCAGGCGCTCACCGAGTCCGACGTGCAGCCGATCGGTCGCCCCAACATCCAGGTGACCAAGAAGGAGTACGGCGAGGAACTGCAGTTCTTCGCCGAGGTCGACGTTCGTCCCAAGCTGGAGATTCCCGACCTGGACGCGTTGACGGTCTCCGTCGACCCGATCGAGGTCACCGACGAAGAGGTCGACGCCGAACTGGAGTCCCTGCGCGCCCGGTTCGGCACCCTGACCGGGGTGGACCGGCCCGTGCAAACCGGCGACTTCGTCTCGATCGACCTGTCGGCCACCGTTGACGGCGAAGAGGTGCCCAACGCCGCCGCCGAGGGGCTGTCCCATGAGGTCGGCTCCGGTCGGCTGATCGCCGGTCTGGACGACGCGCTGGTCGGTCTGGCCGTGGACGAGTCGAAGGTTTTCACGGCGCAGCTGGCGAGCGGTGAGCACGCCGGCAAGGATGCTGAGGTCACCGTCACGGTCAAGTCGATCAAAGAACGCGAACTGCCCGATCCCGACGACGAATTCGCCCAGCTCGCCAGCGAGTTCGACACCATCGAGGAGCTCCGCACCAGCCTGCGCGAGCAGGTGCGCAACGTCAAGAAGGCCAAGCAGGCCGATCAGATCCGCAATGCCGCGCTCGACGCCCTGCTCGAGCAGGTCGAGGTGCCGGTGCCGGACGCCGTGGTGCGGTCGCAGATCGAAGAGACCCTGCAGGCGGCGATGGGCGGCTTGAACAACGACGAGAGCAAGTTCAACGAACTGCTCGAACAGCAAGGCAGTTCGCGGTCGGAGTTCGACGCCGAGACCCGCGCCGCCGCGGAGAAGAACGTCAAGCGGCAATTGCTGCTCGACGCCATCGCCGACGAACTCGACGTGCAGGTGGGTCAGGAGGACCTGACCGAACGGCTGGTGTTGACGTCGCGGCAGTACGGCATCGAGCCGCAGCAGCTGTTCGCCTATCTGCAGGAGAACAATCAGCTGGCCGCCATGTTCGCCGACGTGCGGCGGGGCCTGGCGGTTGCGGCGGTGGTGGAGAAGGCGACGGTCACCGACAGCGACGGCAACGCGATCGACACCGGCGAGTTGTTCGGCAGGCGCCACACGGACCACGAGCACGACCATGACCACGAGCACGACCATGACCATGACCATGACCATGACCATGACAGCGTCGTCGACTCGGACGAGGATGCCGACGACGCGGCCGACGACGTGGCCGATGACGAAGCCGACGCACCCACCGCATGACGCTGTGAGCGAACGCGCCCGTCTCAGGTGGTCAAAGGACGGGTCTGGTTGGTTAGTGTCGGTGAAACAAGCAACGCGAAGAAAGCAGGTGTCCCCGCTGTGAGCAAAGCGTCTGATATGCGTTCCAACTCGATGGGTCTGAACCTCACGGACTCCGTCTATGAGCGCTTGCTCTCCGAGCGCATCATCTTCTTGGGTTCGGAGGTGAACGATGAGGTCGCCAACCGGTTGTGCGCACAGATCCTGCTGCTCGCCGCCGAGGACGCCGACAAAGACATCAACCTCTACATCAACTCACCGGGCGGATCGATCAGCGCCGGAATGGCGATCTACGACACCATGGTGCTGGCTCCGTGCGACATCGCCACCTACGCGATGGGCATGGCAGCGTCGATGGGTGAGTTCCTGCTCGCCGCGGGCACCAAGGGCAAGCGTTACGCGCTGCCGCACGCCCGCATCCTGATGCACCAGCCGCTTGGTGGCGTGACAGGTAGCGCTGCCGACATCGCCATTCAGGCCGAGCAGTTCGCGGTCATCAAGAAGGAAATGTTCCGCCTCAACGCGGAATTCACCGGGCAGTCGATCGAGCGCATCGAGGCGGATTCGGACCGCGACCGCTGGTTCACCGCACCGGAGGCCCTGGAATACGGGTTCGTCGACCACATCATCACCCGCGCCGCCCACATCACCAACGGAGAAGCCCAGTGAACCCTCAGATCCAGCCTCAGGCGCGCTACATCCTGCCGTCGTTCATCGAGCACTCCAGCTTCGGTGTCAAAGAGTCCAACCCGTACAACAAGCTGTTCGAGGAACGCATCATCTTCCTCGGCGTCCAGGTGGACGACGCTTCGGCCAACGACATCATGGCGCAGCTGTTGGTGCTCGAGTCGCTGGATCCCGACCGCGACATCACCATGTACATCAACTCGCCGGGCGGTGGTTTCACTTCGCTGATGGCGATCTACGACACCATGCAGTACGTGCGTGCCGACATCCAGACCGTGTGCCTGGGTCAGGCCGCGTCCGCGGCCGCGGTGCTGCTGGCCGCCGGAACTCCGGGTAAGCGGATGGCGCTGCCCAACGCGCGGGTGCTGATCCACCAGCCGTCGCTGTCGGGTGTGATCCAGGGACAGTTCTCCGACCTGGAGATCCAGGCCGCCGAGATCGAGCGGATGCGGACCCTGATGGAGACCACGCTGGCCCGCCATACCAATAAGGACCCCGAGGTGATCCGCAAGGACACCGACCGGGACAAGATCCTGACCGCCGAGGACGCCAAGGAGTACGGGATCATCGACACCGTTCTCGAATACCGGAAGCTGTCCGCCCAGAACGCCTGAGATTTCGGCGGGCGCTGAGAAGGTGCAGTCGACTCCGTAACATCGATGAGCGTGGCGAGCACTGAACAGTCTCGGTCGATCCGACGACGGATGTCAGCCGCCGACGGCGGCCGGTCCGCCTCCTGCCGGTCGACTTGGCCGCTAGACACGCAGCGTCCGCTAGCCTCGATGGCATCACGACCGCGACACGCCAGAGACACGTATTGCGCGTCCCGACAAGTGACCGACGTGGTCTGGCGATATGTTCTTTCTGCACGCGGTAGAAGTACCGACCAAGTGATTACAGCGAATACCAAGGAAGCTATTCGGCGTTAACGGTCGCGAGGGGCCGGAGCTAACGGGTAGCGTCGTGGGATACACGCGGCAGGCAAGACGATACGGCGATAACAGGAAGTAGGCCCTGAAGCATCATGGCGCGCATCGGAGACGGCGGTGACTTGCTGAAGTGCTCGTTCTGCGGGAAGAGTCAAAAGCAGGTCAAGAAACTCATCGCGGGTCCCGGGGTGTACATCTGCGATGAATGCATCGACCTGTGCAACGAGATCATCGAAGAAGAACTCGCCGACGCCGACGATGTGAAGCTGGACGAGCTGCCCAAGCCCATCGAGATCCGGGACTTCCTGGAGGGTTACGTCATCGGGCAGGACACGGCCAAGCGGACCTTGGCGGTGGCCGTCTACAACCACTACAAGCGCATCCAGGCCGGCGAGAAGGGCCGCGACTCGCGCTACGAACCGGTCGAGCTGACCAAGTCCAACATCCTGATGTTGGGGCCCACCGGCTGTGGCAAAACCTACCTGGCCCAGACGCTGGCCAAGATGCTCAACGTTCCGTTCGCCATCGCCGACGCCACCGCGCTGACCGAGGCCGGGTACGTCGGTGAAGACGTCGAGAACATCCTGCTCAAACTCATCCAGGCCGCGGACTACGACGTCAAGCGCGCCGAGACCGGCATCATCTACATCGACGAGGTGGACAAGATCGCCCGCAAGAGCGAGAACCCGTCGATCACCCGCGACGTCTCGGGCGAGGGCGTTCAGCAGGCGCTGCTGAAGATCCTGGAAGGCACCCAGGCGTCGGTTCCGCCGCAGGGCGGTCGCAAGCATCCGCACCAGGAGTTCATCCAGATCGACACCACCAACGTGCTGTTCATCGTTGCGGGCGCGTTCGCGGGTCTGGAAAAGATCATTTACGAGCGGGTCGGCAAGCGCGGGCTGGGCTTCGGCGCCGAGGTGCGCTCCAAGGCCGAGATCGACACCACCGACCACTTCGCCGAAGTGATGCCCGAGGACTTGATCAAGTTCGGCCTGATCCCGGAGTTCATCGGCCGGCTTCCGGTGGTCGCCTCGGTCACCAACCTGGACAAGGAGTCGTTGGTCAAGATCCTGTCCGAACCCAAGAACGCGTTGGTCAAGCAGTACACCCGTTTGTTCGAGATGGACAACGTGGAGCTGGAGTTCACCGACGACGCGCTCGAGGCGATCGCCGACCAGGCGATCCACCGTGGCACCGGCGCCCGCGGGCTGCGCGCGATCATGGAAGAAGTGCTGCTGCCGGTGATGTACGACATCCCGAGCCGGGACGACGTCGCCAAGGTGGTGGTCACGAAGGAAACCGTGCAGGACAACGTGCTCCCGACGATCGTGCCGCGCAAGCAGTCGCGTAGCGAGCGACGCGACAAGTCCGCCTAGCCTGCGAGCTGCGGCGCCGTGTGCGCGCCGGCAGGTAGAAACGCGTTGCGCGAAGGTCCACGAAGGCGCGGCAAAACGGTGCTGCGACCGTGCATTTGTGCGCGCTCGCCGCGATCTAGACCTGCGCGTTGGCGACAGGGCCAGGCACCGCAGCTCGCCCGCGCGCCCGCTGACGCGGCCGCCGCTTGATCCGACGGACCGCAAATTCGGTGCAAAATTCCACCGAAAGTGACGAAAACCACAGTTTTGTCTGTGCTGCCCGCCGCCGCCACCCTGACATGTGCTTTTGCCCGCATACTCGCCGGTAACGGCGACGTGGAGTTGACCAGCAATCCTTAGAGAAGTGTCATAATTGGTACTTGCAGTGACACCAAAAACGTGATGGCGGTAAGGCACTTCGGCGCGCGTAATCTACAAGCTGCCGCGGAGTGCATATCCGGTGGCTAATGGAAGGCGGAGACGTGAATCCGAACGGCAACGGTGCCGGGACTGAGTCTCATAACGGATCCAGCAGGCAACGGCTGGAGAACGTCGTTATCCGGTTCGCCGGAGACTCCGGCGACGGCATGCAGCTCACCGGCGACCGATTCACCTCGGAGGCTGCACTTTTCGGCAATGACCTGGCTACCCAGCCGAACTACCCGGCCGAGATCCGCGCACCCGCGGGGACCCTACCCGGCGTCTCGTCCTTCCAGATCCAGATCGCCGACTACGACATCCTGACCGCCGGTGACCGGCCCGACGTGCTGGTGGCGATGAACCCGGCGGCACTGAAAGCCAATCTCGGCGACCTGCCGCGCGGCGGAATGGTGATCGCGAATTCCGACGAATTCACCAAACGCAACTTGACGAAGGTCGGTTACATCACCAATCCGCTGGAGAGCGACGAACTCGAGGAATACGTCGTCCATGCCGTCCCCATGACGACGCTCACCCTGGGCGCAGTCGAGGCGATCGGCGCGACGAAGAAGGATGGCCAGCGCGCCAAGAACATGTTCGCGCTGGGCCTGCTGTCGTGGATGTACGGGCGGCCGATCCAGACCAGTGAGAACTTCATCCGGGAAAAGTTCGTCCGCAAACCCGACGTCGCCGAGGCCAACGTGTTGGCGCTCAAAGCGGGGTGGAACTACGGCGAAACCACCGAAGCTTTCGGCACCACCTATGAGGTGTCCAAGGCTTCCCTACCGGCCGGCGAGTACCGCCAGATCTCAGGCAACACCGCGATGGCGTACGGCATCGTCACCGCCGGCCGATTGGCCGACAAGCAGGTCATGCTCGGCAGCTACCCGATCACCCCGGCGTCGGACATCCTGCACGAGCTGTCCAAGCACAAGAACTTCAACGTGATCACCTTCCAGGCCGAGGACGAGATCGGCGGCATCTGCTCGGCCATCGGCGCGTCCTACGGCGGCGCGCTGGGTGTCACCAGCACGTCGGGCCCCGGCGTCTCGCTCAAGTCGGAAGCCATGGGCCTGGCCGTGATGACCGAGCTGCCGTTGATCGTCATCGACGTTCAGCGCGGCGGCCCGTCGACGGGTCTGCCCACCAAGACCGAGCAGGCCGACCTGCTGCAGGCGCTGTTCGGGCGCAACGGCGAGTCGCCGGTCGCGGTGGTGGCTCCCCGGTCGCCGTCGGACTGCTTCGAGACCGCCATCGAGGCGGTGCGGATCGCGGTGTCCTACCACACTCCGGTGATCGTGCTGTCCGACGGAGCGATCGCCAACGGCTCGGAGCCGTGGCGCATTCCGGACATCAGCTCGCTCCCGCCGATCATCCATAAGTTCGCCAAGCCGGGCGAGCCGTTCCAACCGTATGCCCGCGACCCGGAGACCCTGGCCCGGCAGTTCGCCGTCCCCGGGACACCCGGTTTGGAACACCGCATCGGTGGTCTGGAGGCCGCCAACGGCTCGGGTGCCATCTCCTACGAGCCGGTCAACCACGATCTGATGGTCCGTATCCGCCAAGCGAAGATCGACGGCATCAGCGTTCCGGATCTCGAGGTCGACGACCCCACCAACGATGCCGAGTTGCTGTTGATCGGCTGGGGCAGTTCCTACGGGCCGATCGGGGAAGCCTGCCGACGCGCGCGGCGCAAGGGCATCAAGGTCGCCCACGCCCACCTGCGCTACCTCAACCCGTTCCCGGCCAACCTCGGTTCGGTGCTGAGGCGCTACCCGCAGGTGGTGTGTCCGGAGATGAACCTGGGTCAGTTGGCGATGCTGTTGCGGGCGAAATATCTGGTCGACGTGCAGTCGGTCAGCAAGGTGCATGGTCTGTCGTTCCTGGCCGACGAGGTGGGCCGGATCATCCGTGCCGCGCTGGGCGGGACGCTGGCCGAGATCGAACAGGACAAGGCGATGGTCGCCCGCTTGTCGGCGGCCACGGTCGGAGCGGGTGCGGACGCATGACTCGTTCGGAGCGAAGCAATAAGGAGGAGCGGCGCTCGTGACAAACGTGATGAGCAATTTGGCCGGCACTGATCTCGGTCTGACCGAGGCGGCACCCCACCATCGGCCGGCCAAGCACGATGGCGTGCCCGTCACGGACCAGCCGCAGAAGGGCAAGGACTTCACCAGCGACCAGGAGGTGCGCTGGTGCCCGGGTTGCGGCGACTACGTCATCCTCAACACCATCCGCAACTTCCTGCCGGAACTGGGGCTGCGTCGCGAGAACATCGTGTTCATCAGCGGCATCGGGTGTTCGAGCCGGTTCCCCTACTACCTGGAGACCTACGGCTTCCACTCGATCCACGGCCGGGCGCCGGCCATCGCCACCGGGTTGGCACTGGCCCGGGAAGATCTGTCGGTGTGGGTGGTCACCGGCGACGGCGACGCCCTGTCGATCGGCGGTAACCACCTGATCCACGCGCTGCGCCGCAACGTGAACATCACCATTTTGTTGTTCAACAACCGGATCTACGGCCTGACCAAGGGGCAGTATTCGCCTACCTCGGAAGTCGGCAAGATCACCAAGTCGACTCCGATGGGTTCGCTGGACCACCCCTTCAACCCGGTCTCGCTGGCTTTGGGCGCCGAGGCGACGTTCGTCGGCCGCGCGCTGGACTCCGACCGTGCCGGATTGACCGAGGTGCTGCGCGCCGCGGCCCAGCACCGTGGCGCGGCGCTGGTCGAGATCATGCAGGACTGCCCGATCTTCAACGACGGTTCCTTCGACGCACTGCGCAAGGAGGGCTCCGAAGAGCGATTGATCAAGGTGAGCCACGGCGAACCGATCGTCTTCGGCGCCGACGGCGAATACTGCGTGGTGAAGTCGGGATTCGGCCTCGACGTGGCCAAGACGGCGGACGTGTCGGCCGACGAGATCGTCGTGCACGACGCGTACGACGACGACTCGGCCTACGCGTTCGCGTTGTCGCGACTGTCGGATCAGAACCTCGATCACATGGTGATGGGCATTTTCCGGGACGTTAGTCGGCCCACCTACGACGACGCGGCTCGCTCCCAGGTCCGGGCCGCGCAGGAGGCCAGCGCGTCCGACCAGGCAGCGCTGCAGTCGTTGCTGCGGGGACGCGACACCTGGACCGTGGACTGAGGTGAGTACGCAGGTGCCTGAGGACACTGCCCAGACCGGCGCACTGGCCGGTATCGTGCTCGCCGGCGGTGAATCCCGACGCATGGGTCGAGACAAGGCCACCCTGCCCGTGCCGGGCGGGACGGGCACGCTGGTCGAGCACGTCGTGGGCGTGGTGAGCCAGCGTTGTTCGCCGGTCTACGTGATGGCTGCGCCGGGGCAACCGCTGCCGGCGTTGTCGGCTGCGATTCTGCGTGACGAGGTGCGGGGGCTGGGGCCGCTGCCGGCGGCCGGGCGTGGGCTACGGGCCGCTGCCGCGGCGGGGGCTCAGCTGGCGTTTGTCGCTGCCGTCGACATGCCTTCTCTCACACCCGATTTGATCGACGATCTGATGCGCTTGGCGGTCGAGACCGGCGCCGAGGTGGTGATGCCGTGGGACGGCCGCAGCCACTACCTGGCCGCGGTGTACCGCACGGATCTGGCTGACCGGATCGAGGAGCTGGTCGCTGCCGGGAAGCGCAGTATGCGTGACCTGATCGACGCGTCGGATTCCCAGCAGATCGTGCTGGCCTCCTCAGGAGTGTTGACCAACGTCAACACCGAGGATGACTTGCTCGCACCGGCGCGCTCGGGTCGCTGACGCCAAACGTCAACTGCGACAGGCGTTTTGGGGTAGCCCACCGTTGGTCAGCCATCGGGCTACCGTTTGAAAAATTTTTTCTCACAACAACATTCACTTGATCTATGGCTAAATACTAGGTTTGGTAAGGGTTTTCGGGGTTTCGTGCATTGCCGGGTGTTACGGCTTTTCGAATGTCCCGAGGTGCCAATGGGACTCGTGTGATCCACCGCAGGATTGCAATAGGTACCGACGACATTTGACGAAGTTCTTTGTGGGGCAGGTCACTTCGACTAACCTGCGGCCGTTGATTTGATCGTGTGTCGGATAACGAAATTCGGTGGTGCAGCTCACAATTTATGCGTGATTCGGCTCACCAAACGGGTTCTGCGACAACGGATCGTCTTTACGCCGAAACGAGTATCTGACCTGCGGGAACCATCGGTTGGCCGCGCTGTGATCCGCCCGTTATCGAACCGACACTTCTTTGCGGCCGAGATGACGAATCCAAATCGTTATCGTACGGTCCCTGTAGCCCGAAAGCGGGTCGTAATAAACCAAAACTGAATCCACGGATACGCGTGTGAGCGGAGCTGGGATGGCGCCCGAAAATTTGGGGTCGCCCCGCGGGTGATGGCGTCCAGCCACCCCGGTAGATCTAGCCCTCCGCTGTTGTGCCGAAAAGAGACGGCACACCTCGAAGCGATCAGCGTCCTGTTGACGCACCAAGCACAACCCAACCCACAGCTGTGGGCTGGCTTCGGCGCGCGCGCAACGAAAGGAACAATCCTTGAAGAACGTCCGCAAGACGCTCATCGTCGCCGCGATTACCGGAACACTCGTGACCGTGCCGACCGCCGGCATCGCTCATGCGGATGTCCCCGGCGTCGACCCCAACGTCGCCCCGGGTTTCGACCCCGGCGCCCCGGCGCCCGACGCGCCGGCGGCCACGGAGAACGCGGGCTTCGACCCGAGCCAGCCGGCTCCGGACGCGCCGCCTGCCCCGGACGCTCTGCCGGCGCCCGACGCGCCCCCTGCGCCCGACGCGCCGCCCGCCCCGGACGCGCCACCGGCCCCGGAGAACGCCGGGTTCGACCCGAGCCAGCCGGCTCCGGACGCGCCGCCGGTCGGCGAGGTCCCCGCGCCCGCCCCGGTCCGGGCCTACAGCGTGAACTGGGACGCGATCGCGCAGTGCGAGTCCGGTGGTAACTGGGGGATCAGTACCGGCAACGGCTACGCCGGTGGCCTGCAGTTCACCTCCAGCACCTGGCATGCCAACGGCGGCGCGGGCTCTCCGGCCGGCGCCAGCCGCGAGGAGCAGATCCGGGTGGCCGAGAACGTGCTGCATTCGCAGGGGATCGGCGCATGGCCGGTCTGCGGCCGCCGCGGCTGACCTGAGTAGCGACAGACGCAAAAGCACCCGCACGCTTCGGCGTGTCGGGTGCTTTTGCGTCCGTTCGTCGGTCCGGGCCACGCTCAGAACCGCGGCACCCCGCGAGTAGCGTCGGGCGGGTGACTGAAACACCACGCGAATTCGACATCATCCTCTACGGCGCAACGAGCTTCGTGGGGAAGCTGACCGCTGAATACCTTGCCCGGGCCGGCGGCGACGCGCGCATCGCGTTGGCCGGCAGGTCCAGCGACAAGCTCAAAGCGGTGCGCGAGAATTTGGGGGAGCCCGCCCAGTCCTGGCCGCTGGTGTGCGCGGACGCCACGAGACCGGCCACCCTCGAGGAGATGGCAGCCCGCACCCGGGTCGTCATCACCACCGTCGGGCCGTACACCCGCTACGGGCCGCCGCTGGTGGCCGCGTGTGCTGCGGCGGGCACCGACTATGCCGACTTGACCGGCGAGGCGATGTTCGTCCGCGAGAGCATCGACCTCTACCACAAGCAGGCCGCCGACACCGGTGCCCGCATCGTGCATGCCTGCGGCTTCGACTCGATCCCGTCCGACCTCTCCGTGTTCGCGCTGTATCGTGCCGCCCAGCGCGACGGCACCGGTGAGCTGGACGACACCAACCTGGTGGTGCGCTCGATGCGAGGCGGCGCCTCTGGGGGCACCATCGCGTCCGTGCTGGAGGTGCTGCGTACCGCATCAGAGGATCCCGAAGCGCGCCGCCAGATGACCGACCCCTACACCCTGAGCACCGACCGCAGCGCGGAACCCGAGCTGGGTTCGCAGCCCGACCTGCCGCTGCGCCGGGGTCGTCACATCGCTCCGGAACTGGACGGTGTATGGACGGCGGGTTTCTTGATGGCGCCCTACAACACTCGAATTGTGCGGCGTAGCAACGCATTGCTGGATTGGGCGTACGGGCGACGGTTCCGCTACAGCGAGACCATGAGCGTGGGATCCTCGCCGGTGGCGCCGTTGGCCTCGGCGGTGGTGACCGGACTGGGCAATGTGATGATGGGTCTGGGCAGCCGCTACTTCCGGCTGCTGCCGCCGCGACTGGTGGAACGGGTGGTCCCGAAGCCGGGCACCGGGCCCAGCGCCGAGAGTCGGCAGCGCGGTTACTACAAGATCGACACCTACACCACGACCAGCACCGGTGCGCGTTATGTGGCGCGGATGGAGCAGCGCGGCGACCCCGGCTACCAGGCGACCTCGGTTCTGCTGGGCGAGTGCGGGCTCGCGCTGGCTAAAGACCGCGACAAGCTCTCCGACCTGCACGGCGTGCTGACCCCCGCGGCCGCGATGGGCGATGCGCTGCTGGCGCGTTTCCCAAGCGCGGGTGTATCCCTGCGGACCGAGCGGTTAAATTGACGCACGGGTTGGAATTGGGCTGCGTCTAGGGGTGTCGAACCAGATCGCGCGAGTCTAGTGTCGTAAGTGACGCGCCTTTACCCAACCGCAACGAAGGTGGATAGCCAATGGCCGGGCTCGATGACCTGTACGCGCAAATCTCCACCTCGGACATCGCGTCCAAGCTGGGTGCCGATCAAGGCGAGGTGGAAAAAGCGGTACATACGCTGGTGCCGGTGCTACTGAGCGGATTGCAGCACACCTCGCAGGACCCCGAGAATGCCAGCAAGATCGAGTCTGCGGCCAGCGGTCAAGCCGCCCGCGGCCTGCTCGACGCCGGCGGCGGTGTGGCCCAGGTCGACGAAGCAGCCGGGCATCAGGCCGTCGCGACCCTGTTCGGCGGCAAGGACACCGACCAGGTCGCAGCGGCATTGGCCAGTGGCGGAGCCGGCAACAGCGACCTGCTCAAGCAGCTGTTGCCGGTCATCCTGCCAATTGTGTTGGCCTACATAGGAAAACAGCTCGGTTCCGGCGGGGCGCCGGAGACCAGCGCCGCGCAGCAGCGCACCTCCGGCGGTGGGCTCGGTGACATCCTGGGCAGCATCCTCGGGGGCGGCAACGACAAGTCTCTCGGCGGCATCCTCGGCAGTGTGCTGGGCGCCAAGGGGGGCGGTCTGGGCGACATCCTGGGCGGCCTGCTGGGCGGCAAGAAATAGCCAGCGCGACAACAGGATTGCGTTGATCGGAATCAGGTCTGGGCCGTCTTGAGGTCAGTAGTTCGAATTCAGGGGTGTAGGTAGCACGGTCGACGTCTGTCGACCGGCCAAACGAGATTGAGAGGGAAAGTCATGTCAGACACACTCACCGAGGGACAGAAACTGGTGCGGGGGGAGTCGCTGGTCTCCAACAACGGGGCGTACACGCTGACCCTGCAGGACGACGGCAACCTGGTCCTCGCCGTGTGGGGCAAGCCGCTGTGGTCTACCTCGACCAACGGTCAGGATGTGGTGCGTGCCGAGGTGCAGCGCGACGGCAACTTCGTGCTCTACACCGCCGACAAGCCGGTGTGGCACACCGACACCAAGGGCAAGAAGAACGTCCGACTGGTTCTGCAGGACGACCGCAACCTGGTGCTCTACTCCGGTGACGGTCCGGCGTGGTCCACCAAGACCGAGACCGACGCGCCGCCGCCGGCCAACCCGAATGCCGAAGCCGCCGGTGCCGACGACAAGAGCGCCGACGACAGCGCGCCGGCCGAAGAAGTGGTGTCCGAGGCGGTTGCCGAAGAGCCGGCCGAGCCCGCTCCGCCCGCCGCGCGGACCTACACCGTGGAGTCCGGTGACACCCTGTGGGCCATCGCCGAGCGTTTCTACGGAGACGGCAGCAAGTACCAGGTGATCGCGGATGCCAGCGGCATCCCGAACCCCGACCTGATCCACCCCGGCCAGGAGCTCACCATCCCGTAATCGGGCGTTTGCGCTGCGGTTTCAGGCCCATAAGCGGTGGCGTGGCTGGCGGTTCCTAGAATTGACCGGTGACCGCCAGCCCCCGCCCCGCCGACGACCAGCTGCCCAAGTCGTGGGATCCGGCCGCGATGGAGGGCACGATCTATCAGAAGTGGCTCGACGGCGGCTACTTCACCGCCGACCCGAATAGCACCAAACCGGCGTACTCGATCGTCCTGCCGCCACCCAACGTGACCGGCACCCTGCACATGGGCCACGCGCTCGAGCACACCATGATGGACGCCCTGACCAGGCGCAAGCGCATGCAGGGCTACGAGGTGCTGTGGCAACCGGGCATGGATCACGCCGGCATCGCCACCCAGAGCGTGGTGGAAAAGCAGCTTGCCGTCGACGGGAAGACGAAGGAAGACTTCGGCCGCGAGCTGTTCGTCGAGAAGGTGTGGGACTGGAAGCGTGAGTCCGGCGGTGCGATCGGTGGCCAGATGCGCCGGCTCGGCGACGGGGTCGACTGGAGCCGCGACCGGTTCACCATGGACGAAGGTCTGTCGCGGGCGGTGCGGACGATCTTCAAGCGCCTCTACGACGCCGGACTGATCTATCAGGCCGAGCGCCTGGTCAACTGGTCGCCGGTGCTGCAGACCGCGATCTCCGACCTCGAGGTCAACTACCAGGACGTCGAAGGCGAGCTGGTGTCGTTCCGGTACGGCTCACTGGACGACTCCCAACCGCACATCGTGGTCGCGACCACGCGGGTGGAGACCATGCTGGGCGACACCGCGATCGCGGTGCACCCCGACGACGAGCGCTACCGGCACCTGGTGGGCACCAGGCTGCCGCACCCCTTCGTGGACCGGGACATGATCGTCGTCGCCGACGAACACGTCGACCCCGAATTCGGCACTGGCGCAGTCAAAGTCACCCCGGCTCACGACCCGAACGACTTCGAGATCGGGTTGCGTCACCAGTTGCCGATGCCCTCGATCATGGACACCAGGGGTCGAATCGCTTACACCGGGACGCAATTCGACGGCATGGACCGGTTCGAGGCGCGGGTCGCGGTGCGCGAGGCGCTGGCCGCGCAAGGCCGGGTGGTCGAGGAGAAACGCCCCTATCTGCACAGTGTCGGACACTCCGAGCGCAGCGGCGAGCCGATCGAGCCGCGGCTGTCGCTGCAGTGGTGGGTTCGGGTGGAGTCGATGGCCAAGGCGGCCGGCGACGCGGTTCGCAACGGCGACACGGTGATTCACCCCGCAAGTTTGGAACCGCGCTGGTTCGCCTGGGTCGACGACATGCACGACTGGTGCATTTCGCGCCAGTTGTGGTGGGGCCATCGCATCCCGATCTGGTACGGGCCCAACGGCGAGATGGTGTGCGTGGGTCCCGATGACACGCCGCCGGACGGCTGGAAACAGGACCCCGACGTGCTGGACACCTGGTTCTCCTCGGCGCTGTGGCCGTTCTCCACCCTGGGCTGGCCGTCGAAGACCCGGGAACTGGAAAAGTTCTATCCCACCAGCGTTCTGGTCACCGGATACGACATTCTGTTCTTCTGGGTGGCCAGGATGATGATGTTCGGTACCTACGTCGGCGGTGACGACGCGATCACCCTGGACGGTGCGCGCGGTCCGCAGGTGCCGTTCACCGACGTGTTCCTGCACGGCCTGATCCGCGACGAGTTCGGCCGCAAGATGAGCAAGTCCAAGGGCAACGTCATCGACCCGTTGGACTGGATGGACAAATACGGCGCCGACGCGTTGCGGTTCACCTTGGCCCGCGGTGCCAACCCCGGTGGCGACCTGGCCATCGGCGAGGACGCCGTGCGGGCCTCGCGCAACTTCGGCACCAAGTTGTTCAACGCCACCCGTTATGCACTGATGAACGGTGCCGCTTTGGCTCCGCTGCCGCCGCCGGAGCAGTTGACCGACGCCGACCGGTGGATTCTGGGCCGGTTGGAACAGGTTCGGGCCGAGGTGGATTCGGCTTTCGACAGCTACGAGTTCAGCCGGGCGTGTGAGTCGCTGTATCATTTCGCCTGGGACGAGTTCTGCGACTGGTACGTCGAGCTGGCCAAAACCCAACTCGCCCAAGGTCTTACCCACACCACCGCAGTGCTGGCCGCCGGCCTGGACGCGCTGCTGCGGCTGCTGCATCCGGTGATTCCGTTCATCACCGAAGCGCTCTGGCAGGCCCTCACCGGGCAGGAGTCGTTGGTGGTCGCCGACTGGCCCAGGCCCTCCGGTATCTCCCTGGATCCTGTTGCGGCGCAACGGATCACCGACATGCAGCGGCTGGTGACAGAGATCCGCCGGTTCCGCAGCGACCAGGGCCTGGCCGACCGGCAGAAGGTGCCGGCGCGGCTGACCGGCGTGGACGACGCCGACCTGACCGGACAGGTACCCGCGGTGACGTCGCTGGCCTGGCTCACCGCTGCGGGCGACGACTTCGGTGCGTCGGTGTCGCTGGAAGTGCGACTGAGCACCGCAACGGTGGTGGTCGAGCTCGACACCTCCGGCACCATCGACGTGGCCGCCGAACGCCGGCGTCTGGAAAAGGATTTGGCCGCAGCGCAAAAGGAGCTGGCCTCGACCGCGGCCAAACTGGCCAACGCGGACTTTCTGGCGAAGGCGCCCGAAGCGGTCGTCGGCAAGATCCGCGGGCGTCAGCAGCTCGCGCAAGAGGAATTTGACCGCATCACCGCCAGACTGGCTGCGCTGCAGTGAATCCCGAGCCTGACTGGTCCGAACAGGTCACCGACGCCGCGCCCACGCCGGACGAGATCGCCGCACTGCTGCAGGTCGAGCATCTGCTGGACCAGCGGTGGCCGGAAACCAAGATCGAGCCGAGCCTGACCCGGATCAGCGCGCTGCTGGACCTGCTGGGCTCGCCACAGTTGAGTTACCCGTCGATCCACATCGCGGGCACCAACGGCAAGACTTCGGTGGCCCGGATGGTCGACGCGTTGCTCACCGCCCTGCAGATGCGTACCGGACGTACCACCAGCCCGCACCTGCAGGCCGCGGTCGAGCGGATTTCGATCGACGGCAAGCCGATCAGTCCGGCCCGGTATGTGGCGACCTACCGGGAGATCGAGCCGTTCGTGCAGATGATCGACGAACAGGCAATTGCTGGCGGGGCCCCGGCGATGAGCAAGTTCGAGGTGCTGACCGCGATGGCGTTCGCGGCGTTCGCGGACGCACCGGTGGACGTCGCCGTCGTCGAGGTGGGGATGGGCGGACGCTGGGACGCCACCAACGTGATCAATGCACCGGTGGCCGTCATCACCCCGATCGGAGTCGACCACGTGGAGTATCTCGGTCACGACATCGGTGGGATCGCGGGCGAGAAGGCGGGCATCATCACCCGGGCGCCCGACGGCTCGCCGGACACCGTCGCGGTGATCGGCCGGCAGCAGCCGGAGGCGATGGAGGTGCTGCTGAGCCAGACGGTGCGCGCCGATGCCGCGGTGGCCCGCGAGGATTCGGAGTTCGCGGTGCTGGGGCGCCAGGTCGCGATCGGGGGTCAGGTGCTCGAGCTGCAGGGCCTGGGTGGGGTGTACACCGACATCTATCTGCCGTTGCACGGGGAACATCAGGCGCACAACGCGGCGGTGGCGTTGGCCGCGGTCGAGGCCTTCTTCGGCGCAGGGGCCCAGCGCCAACTCGACGTGGACGCGGTGCGGGCCGGCTTCGCCGCCGTCGCCAGCCCCGGACGGATGGAGCGGATGCGCAGCGCCCCAACGGTTTTCATCGACGCCGCGCACAATCCGGCCGGGGCGGCCGCGCTGGCCCGGACGCTGACCGACGAGTTCGACTTCGCGACCTTGGTCGGCGTGCTCAGCGTGATGGCCGACAAAGACGTCGACGGAATCCTGGCCGCGCTGGAACCGGTGTTCGACTCGATCGTGGTGACCCACAACGGATCGCCGCGAGCTCTCGACGTCGAGGGGTTGGCGCTGGCGGCCCAGCAGCGGTTCGGACCCGACCGGGTGGTCACCGCCGAGAACATGCGCGACGCCATCGACGCCGCGACCGCCCTGGTGGACGCGGCCCAAGCAGAGGACCTGTCTTCCGGCGCCGGAATCGTCATCACCGGATCGGTCGTCACCGCCGGCGCAGCCCGCACCTTGTTCGGACGTGATCCGGCATGACCGGGCAGTCGCCGCCTACCAACGCCGCGCCGGACCCGTGGAAAAGCTTCGCCGGGGTGATGGCGGGCACGCTCATCCTCGAGGCGATCGTGGTGCTGCTGGCGATACCGGTGGTGGGTGTGGTCGGGGGCGGCCTGGGTGCGGGTTCGCTGAGCTACCTGATCGGGCTGGCCGTGGTGTTGGTGGCACTGTCCGGTGTCCAGCGCAAACCCTGGGCGATCTGGGTCAATCTGGCCGCACAGCTGCCGCTGGTCGCGGGCTTCCTGGTGTACCCGGCGGTGGGGTTCATCGGGGTGTTGTTCGCCGCGGTGTGGGCGCTGATCGCCTATCTGCGGGCCGAGGTCCGGCGCCGCCAGGAAGGGCCGCCGGCAGCGTAGCGGTTTGGGTGCAGCCCGTCGGACCTTTAGTCTTAGCCACCGTGACCGAACGGACCCTGGTACTGATCAAGCCCGACGGCGTGCAACGCCGGTTGACCGGGGAGATTCTCAGCCGCATCGAGCGCAAGGGGCTCACCCTGGCGGCCCTGCAGCTGCGGACCGTCGACGACGCGCTGGCCCGCCAGCACTACGCCGAACACGACGGCAAGCCGTTCTTCGGGTCGCTGCTGGAGTTCATCACTTCGGGGCCGGTGGTGGCCGCTGTAGTGGAGGGACCGCGGGCGATCGCGGCATTCCGGCAACTGGCCGGCGGGACCGACCCGGTGGACAAGGCCACGCCCGGAACCATCCGGGGCGATTTCGGCCTGGAAACGCAGTACAACCTGGTGCACGGGTCCGATTCGGCCGAGTCGGCCCAGCGCGAGATCGGGCTCTGGTTTCCCGGCCTCTGACCTCGGCGCGCCGGTAGTGCGGTGCGGGCCTCCGGCTCAGGGGTGACCAACTCGCTTTCTGGGTGTGGGATACTGACTCTCGGGTGAACGTCGTCGAACTGGCGTCGGTCACCCGAATGAAGACTTCGACAAGCGCGACCATCGCCAGTCCGCGGTGCGGCGCAGCAGGTCGGGCCGTCATTCAGTACGGCGCCGAGTGGGTTCGATCTGGGCCGCTCGGGGCGAGACCATCACAAGTCCGGGAGAAGTGACCCGGACTCATAGCGAAGCCCTCGCGTGGCCGCGTCGACTAGGACGACGCGCCCGGGGGCTTGAGGAGAATACGTGGTAGACGGTGCCCCACCTTCAGACACAGCAAACGAGCCGACACCGCACGAGGAACTGCCGGACCGCTTGAGAGTCCATTCGCTCGCGCGCACCCTGGGGACCACCAGCAGGCGGGTCCTGGATGCGCTGGCCGCGCTGGACGGGCGGGTCCGCAGCGCGCACTCCAGCGTCGATCAGGTCGACGCGGTGCGGGTGCGCGACCTGATCGCGGCGCAACCCGACACCCAGCCCGAGGCCGCCGCCGAGGCCGCTGAGGCGCAGCCCGCCGAGCCCGAGTCGCGGCTGCTGCTCGAGACGCCGGAGACGCCGGAGACGCCCGGGCCCGCCCCCGAGCGGCCGCCGTACATGCCGCTGTTCGTCGCACCGCAGCCGCTGCCCGAGCGCACCGAACCTACGGCTGCTGCCCCCGCCGTCGAGGAGGTAGACGAGGACGCCGAGGACGAGGTCGCCGACATCGCCGATGACGACGAGGACGATCAGGCCGACCGCCCGGCCAACAAGCGACGTCGGCGGGGTCGCCGGGGACGTGGCCGCGGTCGCGGGGAACAGGGCGGTCCGGACGGGCCCGGGGAGAACCAGAGCCAAACCGGCGAGGACGGCACCGATTCCGATCAGGACCAAGAATCCGACGACGGCGACGGCGACGACGCCGACGGCAGCGACAACGGCGACGACGACAACGGTTCGGGTGACGGCGCCAGTCGCCGTCGCCGGCGGCGCCGGCGGCGCAAGTCGGGTGCCAGTGAAGACGGTGACGACAGCCCGTCGCCGGACGACCCGCCCAACACCGTCGTACACGAGCGCGCACCGCGCGGCGGGAAGTCGGGTTCGGACAACGGCGACTCGTCCGGTTCCGGTGAGATCAAGGGCATCGACGGTTCGACGCGGCTGGAAGCCAAGCGTCAGCGCCGCCGGGACGGACGCGACGCCGGCCGGCGCCGGCCGCCGGTACTGAGCGAGGCGGAATTCCTGGCCCGCCGCGAAGCCGTGGAACGGGTGATGGTGGTCCGGGACCGGGTGCGCACCGAACCTCCGCACCCAGGTGCCCGATACACCCAGATCGCGGTGCTCGAAGACGGCATCGTCGTGGAGCACTTTGTGACGTCGGCCGCCTCGGCATCGCTGGTCGGCAACATTTACCTGGGCATTGTGCAGAATGTGTTGCCCTCGATGGAGGCCGCGTTCGTCGACATCGGCCGCGGCCGCAACGGCGTGCTCTACGCGGGTGAGGTGAACTGGGAGGCCGCCGGCCTGGGCGGGGCAGACCGCAGGATCGAGCAGGCGCTCAAGCCGGGCGACTACGTGGTGGTGCAGGTCAGCAAGGACCCGGTCGGTCACAAGGGCGCGCGGTTGACCACGCAGGTTTCCCTGGCCGGGCGCTATCTGGTGTACGTGCCGGGCGCATCGTCGACCGGGATCAGCCGCAAGCTGCCCGACACCGAGCGGCAACGGCTCAAGGAGATCCTGCGCGAGGTCGTTCCGTCTAATGCGGGCGTCATCATCCGCACCGCATCCGAGGGCGTCAAAGAGGAGGACATCCGCGGCGATGTCACCCGGTTGCAGGAACGCTGGAACCAGATCGATGCCAAGGCCGCCGAGACCAAGCAGAAGGCCGCGGGCGCCGCGGTGGCGCTCTACGAAGAGCCCGACGTGTTGGTCAAGGTCATCCGGGACCTATTCAACGAAGACTTCTCCGGGCTGATCGTGTCCGGCGACGAAGCCTGGACGACTATCAACGACTACGTGAATTCCGTTGCTCCCGACCTGGTTTCAAAGCTCACCAAGTATGAGCCCGCCAGTGAGAACGCTCCGGACGTGTTCGCGGTGCACCGCATCGACGAGCAGCTGGCCAAGGCGATGGACCGCAAGGTGTGGCTGCCGTCCGGCGGCACCCTGGTGATCGATCGGACCGAAGCCATGACGGTGATCGACGTCAACACCGGCAAGTTCACCGGCTCCGGGGGCAACCTGGAACAGACCGTCACCAAGAACAACATCGAGGCCGCCGAGGAGATCGTGCGCCAACTGCGGTTGCGCGACATCGGCGGCATCATCGTGATCGACTTCATCGACATGGTGCTGGAGTCCAACCGGGACCTGGTGCTGCGCCGATTGACCGAGGCGCTGGCCCGCGACCGCACCCGTCACCAGGTGTCGGAGGTGACGTCGCTGGGCCTGGTGCAGTTGACCCGCAAGCGGCTGGGTACCGGCCTGATCGAGGCGTTTTCGAGTTCCTGTCCGCAGTGCGCGGGCCGGGGGATTCTGCTGCACGCCGACCCGGTCGACTCGGCACCGGCGACCGGCCGCAAGTCCGAGTCCACCAGCCGGCGCAATCGGCGGTCCAAGAAGAACCGCTCCGACGAGAACGGTGAAAAGGCCGTGGTGGCCAAGGTGCGGGTGCACGCCCCGGGTGAGCACCCGATGTTCAAGGCGATGGCCGCGTCCGCCCGTGACGACGACGAATCCGATGAGTCGGAAGAGGATTCGGCAGGTGCGGGCGAAGAGCTACTGCCCGCCGACCTGGTTGCCGCGGACGACGCCGACGATGCGGACTTCGAGGACTCCGACGACTCCGATGACGAGGACACCGACGAGGAGGACTCCGATGACGAGGAGGACTCCGATGACGAGGATGACCTCGACGACGAGGACCTGGCGGATGACGACCTCGAGGACGAGGACGAAGACGAAGACGTCGAGGACGACGAGTCCGACGAGATCGCCGACACCGAGGACGAGGACGAGGACGACGAGGATTCCGACGAGGACGACGACTCCGACGAGGACGAGGACGACGAGGACTCCGACGACGACGAGGACGAGGGCGACGAGGACGACACCACCGACACCAGAGCATCTGTCGTGGTGGTCGAGCAGGTCTCCGTTATCGGCCCACGCCGCCGGCGCGCGGCCGGCCGGCCGGCCGGGCCGCCGATCCACGCTGACTAGGTGAAGAGGGATAACAGCAGCACACGCTGGGCCGCATGCCCGGTTTGACCCTGTAGCCGCTGGTCACGTACCCTTGGACAGTTGTCGTCAGGCCGGGCAGATGCTGGCCGGTGACAGTGGGGCACAGATCTCGCACTGAACCCGCACAAGACCACCCACCGCGCACCGTCGCTAGCACGCGCGCGAAGCACGAGGACGAAGAGGCAGGAGAACCGATGGCGACCTACGCAATCGTCAAGACCGGCGGTAAGCAGTACAAGGTCGCCGTCGGCGACGTCGTCAAGGTCGAGAAGCTGGAGTCGGAGCCGGGCGCCAGCGTGTCGCTGCCGGTCGCCCTGGTCGTCGACGGCGCCGACGTCACCACCGACGCCAAGGCCCTGGAAAAGGTCGCCGTCACCGGTGAAGTGCTCGAGCACACCAAGGGGCCCAAGATCCGCATCCACAAGTTCAAGAACAAGACCGGCTACCACAAGCGGCAGGGACACCGTCAGCAGCTGACGGTGCTCAAGGTCACCGGCATCAAGTAGCGACTAGGGGCGACAGACATGGCACACAAGAAGGGCGCTTCCAGCTCACGCAATGGTCGGGACTCGGCAGCTCAGCGACTTGGCGTCAAGCGGTTCGGCGGTCAGGTAGTCAAGGCCGGTGAGATCCTGGTCCGCCAGCGCGGCACCAAGTTCCACCCCGGAGTCAACGTGGGCCGCGGCGGCGACGACACCCTGTTCGCCAAGGCGGCCGGGGCGGTCCAGTTCGGCGTCAAGGGCGGCCGCAAGACCGTGAGCATCGTCGGGCCCAGCTCGGACTAGTCCGGGCCTGAGCGCCGCGGGTGCGCCCGCGACCAATTAAGGGGATAGCCCGATGCCTCGATTCGTCGATCGGGTCGTCATACATGCGCGGGCGGGTTCCGGCGGCAACGGCTGCGCATCGGTTCACCGCGAGAAGTTCAAGCCGCTGGGCGGCCCCGACGGGGGCAACGGCGGCCGCGGCGGCAGCATCGTCTTCGTCGTCGACCCGCAGGTCCACACGCTGCTGGACTTCCATTTCCGCCCGCACGTGACCGCGCCGTCGGGCAAGCAGGGGATGGGCAACAACCGTGACGGTGCGGCCGGCGCGGACCTGGAGGTCAAGGTTCCCGACGGCACCGTCGTGCTGGACGAGAACGGCCGGCTGCTGGCCGACCTGGTCGGCGCGGGCACCCGATTCGAGGCGGCCGCCGGCGGTCGCGGCGGCCTGGGTAATGCCGCGCTGGCTTCCCGAGCCCGCAAGGCCCCGGGTTTCGCACTGCTGGGCGAGCCCGGGCAGGCCCGCGACCTCACCCTGGAGCTCAAGACGGTCGCCGACGTCGGGCTGGTCGGCTTCCCGTCGGCGGGCAAGTCCTCGCTGGTGTCGGTCATCTCGGCGGCCAAGCCCAAGATCGCCGACTATCCCTTCACCACGCTGGTTCCCAACCTGGGTGTGGTCTCGGCCGGCGAGAATTCCTTCACGGTGGCCGACGTGCCGGGTCTGATTCCGGGTGCGTCGGAAGGCCGCGGTCTGGGCCTGGATTTCCTGCGGCACATCGAGCGGTGCGCGGTGCTGGTGCACGTGGTGGACTGCGCCACTGCCGAGCCCGGTCGCGACCCCATCTCCGATATCGATGCTCTGGAAGCCGAACTCGCCGCCTACACGCCCACACTGCAGGGCGACGCGGTGCTGGGCGACCTGGCCGAGCGGCCACGGGCGGTGGTGCTCAACAAGATCGACGTGCCCGAGGCCCGTGAGTTGGCCGAGTTCGTCCGCGACGAGATCGCGCAGCGCGGCTGGCCGGTGTTCCTGGTGTCGACGGTGACCCGAGAAGGGTTGCAGCCGTTGATCTTCGGGCTGTGGCAGATGGTATCGGAGTACCACGCGGCGCGTCCTGCGGTGGTGCCGCGGCGACCGGTGATCCGCCCGGTTCCGGTGGACGACAGTGGTTTCACCGTGGAACCGGATGGGCAGGGCGGTTTCGTGGTGACCGGCGCCCGGCCCGAGCGCTGGATCGGCCAGACCAACTTCGACAACGACGAGGCCGTCGGATACCTGGCCGACCGGTTGGCCCGTCTCGGCGTGGAGGATGAACTGCTGCGCCTGGGCGCGCAACCCGGTTGCGCGGTGACCATCGGTGACATGACTTTCGACTGGGAGCCGCAAACCCCTGCGGGAATTGATGTTCCGTTGACCGGGCGGGGCACCGACGCGCGGTTGGAGCGCACCGACCGGATGGGTGCTTCGGAGCGCAAGGCGGCCCGGCGGCAGCGCCGCGAACGCGATGCGCAACCTGGCGAACCCGGATGAGAAGCCCGCATCGCGACGCCATCCGTACCGCGCGCAGTCTGGTCGTCAAAGTCGGCACCACGGCGCTGACCACCGAGTCGGGCATGTTCGACGCCGGTCGGCTGGCCGATCTGGCCGATGCCATCGAGGCGCGGATGAAAGCGGGCACCGACGTCGTCATCGTGTCCTCGGGGGCCATCGCCGCCGGTATCGAGCCACTCGGGTTGGCGCGTCGGCCAAAGGATTTGGCGACCAAGCAGGCGGCGGCCAGCGTTGGGCAGGTCGCGTTGGTGAACTCGTGGAGTGCGGCGTTCGCCCGGTACGGCCGAACCGTGGGGCAGGTACTGCTGACCGCGCACGACATCTCCATGCGGGTCCAGCACACCAACGCCCAGCGCACCCTGGACCGGCTGCGCGCGCTGCACGCGGTGGCGATCGTCAACGAGAACGACACGGTGGCTACCAACGAGATCCGGTTCGGCGACAACGACCGGCTCTCCGCGCTGGTCGCGCACCTGGTGGGCGCCGAGGCGCTGGTGCTGCTCTCCGACATCGACGGCCTCTACGATGCGGATCCGCGAAAAGTCAAGGGCGCCAAGTTCATTCCCGAGGTGACCGGCCCGCAGGACTTGGACGGGGTGATCGCCGGCCAGGGCAGCCACCTGGGCACCGGCGGGATGGCGTCGAAGATGTCCTCGGCGCTGCTGGCCGCCGACGCCGGGGTGCCGGTGCTGCTGGCCCCGGCGAACGATGCCGCGTCCGCACTCACCGATGCCTCGGTGGGCACCGTGTTCGCGCCGCGGGCCGAGCGGATGTCGGCGCGCCGGTTCTGGGTGCGTTATGCGGCCGAGTCGGCCGGGTCGCTAGCGCTGGACGCCGGCGCGGTGCGCGCCGTCGTCTCCCAGCGTCGCTCGCTGTTGCCCGCGGGCATCACCGCGGTGTCGGGCAAGTTCTTCGGCGGCGACGTCGTCGAATTGTGCGGGCCCGACGGAACGGTGGTGGCGCGCGGCGTGGTGGCCTACGACGCTGCCGAACTGGCCACCATGATGGGCCGGTCCACCTCGGCGCTACCCGATGAACTGCGGCGGCCCGCCGTGCACGCCGACGACCTGGTGGCCGTCTGAGCTGGCGGGTGCGGACCTACTTGGCCGGCTCCAGATACAGTGCACCCCAGATGATTTCGACCAACGTCGCGGCGAGTTCGATGTCATATTCGCGGGGCTGGGCAGGAAGGTTCTGCTGGCAGGCCCGTTCCACCATCCAGGTCAGGGCCGAAGCGGTGGTGACCGCGGGCAGCGTACTGCGGATGGAGCCGTCGGCCTGGCCTTCCTCGATGACCTGGGTTACCTGCTCGATGACGGCGCCCAACAGTTCCCGGTAGGCGTGGGCGGTGGTGGGGTCGTAGCCGGAAACCTCGTTGAGGGCGATCAGCACCGGCTGGTGGCGACGGTAGCTGGCGATAATGCCGGAGATCGCGGCGCGGACGTCGTCGGGATTGCGCCGCGAGGCCACATCCCACCAGCGGCGCCCGTTGCTGGCCAGATCGTGGAACACCTGACCGGCCAGCCGGCGCAGCAGGTGGCCCTTGTCCTCGAAATAGATGTAGAAGCTGGCGCGGGAGATGCCTGCCTCGGTCGCCAACCGGTCGACGCTGAGCTCGGTGAAGCTGGTGCCGTCGCGCATCAGCCGTTCGGTGGCTTCCAGCAGCCGGGCTTCCATCTGCTCTTGTCGTTGCCGGCGGCCCTGTTCGCGATTGCCCGGGGATTTGCGGGTCACGGTCGGCATCGTCCGAGCATAACGGATGCTCTGACGTGTTGACTAGACGTTATGTCTAGGCATATCGTCAGGAAAAGCCCGTTGTGACCGACGCCATAGTCGACGTGAGGATCGCCCCGATGACCAGCTCTGCGAGCACTTCGTCCCCGACCGATGCCACCACCCGTCCCTACGACGCGATCGACCTCTCGTCGAAAGCGTTCTGGACCTCGACGGCCGCCGAACGAGAGCGATCGTTCGCTGCGCTGCGTGCCGAACGCCCGGTGAGCTGGCAGCCGCCCGTCGAAGGCGACCTGATCGAGAACCCCGCCGACCCCGGTTACTGGGCCGTCACCCGGCGCGCCGACATCGTCACCGTCAGCCGCAACAACGAGGTGTTCCTGTCCGGCAAGGGGGTGATGTTCGCCGACATCCCCGAAGAACTCCTGGAAGCCTCGCAGTCCTTCCTCGCCATGGATCCGCCGCGACACACCAAGTTGCGCAAGCTGGTCAGCGCCGCGTTCACCCCGCGTCAGGTCCGCCGCATCGAGGAATCCATCCAGCGCAACGCCCGCACCATCGTCGAGGAGTTGCGGGCGGCCGGCAGCGGCGCCGACTTCGTCGACCTGTGTGCCAAAGAACTGCCCATCCGCACCCTGTCCGAAATCGCCGGCATTCCGGCGTCCGAGGAGCACCAGGTGGCCAGCGCCGCCGATGCGGTGGTGTCCTGGGCGGACCCCGAATACCTCGCCGGGCGTAACCCGCTCGAGCTGCTGGTCCAGAATCAGATGTATCTGCACCAGGTGGCCGGGGTGCTGGCCGCACAGCGCCGCGAGGAGCCCGGCGACGACCTGTTCAGCGAGTTGGTGAACGCCGAGGTGGACGGCGACCGGCTCACCGACGCCGATGTGGCCGCCTTCTTCGTGCTGCTCGCGGTGGCCGGTAACGACACCACTCGCCAGACCGCGAGCCACGCGCTGAAAGCGCTGACCGACTTTCCCGACCAGAAGGCTTGGTTGCAAGAGGATTTCGACAACCGGATCGGCACGGCCGTCGAGGAGTTCATCCGATACGCCACTCCGGTGATGACGTTCCGCCGCACCGCCGCAACGGATTGCGAGCTGGGCGGCCAGCAGATCCGCGCCGGTGAGAAGGTGGCGATGTTCTACGCCTCCGGCAACTGGGACCGCGATGCGTTCGACCATCCAGAACGCCTGGACCTGGCCCGAAATCCCAACCCGCACCTGGGATTCGGTGGCGGCGGCGTGCACTTCTGCCTGGGCGCGCACGTGGCCAGGGCGCAACTGCGGGCCCTGTTCGGCGAGTTGCTCCGCCAGGTTCCCGAAATCCAGGCCGGCGAACCGTCGTACGTCGTCGGCAACTTCATCCACGCGATCCGCAGCATGCCCTGCACCTTCTGAGATTTCGGCGGTACTGTCGCGACCGCGCGACTGTCTTGAAGTGACCGCGTGCGCGGTCGCTTCAAGAAATCGTCAAGAAATCGTTGAGGATCCACCTAGTCGTCTCCGAAAAACTCGTCGTATCAGCGAACCCGGCCGGGTCGCTACGACAGAGATTCGGAGAGATCATGTGGGCTTTGACAACTTCCAACGGACTGCGGGTCGACAACATCCGGTTCGAGCGCGACGCCAGAATGGCCGTGCACAACCTGGGTTACCCGCGAGCCATCGGCCCGTACTCCTGGCAGGTCGTGGACAACCAGGGACGGCAGTTCGTCGCCGAGGTCAGAAAGGCGCGCTGACAACCAGTTCCGCGGTCAGCAGCGTCAGAATTTCCGAACAACCGCCGTCGACCTTGACGGTGGACAGGTCGTCGCCGCGGGTCGCGCCCCGGTTGACGATCGCTACCGGGATACCGTGGGCCGCTGCGTGTCGGACGAACCGGTAGCCGGAGAACACCGTCAGCGACGAGCCGGCGACCAGCAGCGCCTCCGCCTGGTCCACCAATGAATATGCTTCGGCTACAACCCCTTTGGGGACACTCTCGCCGAAGTAGACGATGTCGGGTTTGAGCATGCCCCCGCAGTGCGGGCAGTCGAGATAGCGGAACGACTCGGTTTCGGCGACGACGGCGTCCGCATCCGGCGCCACCGCCAGCCCGCCGACGGACTCGGCGCGCTCGACGAACCCGGGGTTGAGCGCCTCCAGTTGCTCGGCGAGGGCGGCGCGGCTCATGGCGTGACCACAGCCCAGGCAGGCGACCTGCGCGTAGGTGCCGTGCAGATTCACCACGTTGGCGCTGCCGGCCTTGGTGTGCAGCAGGTCGACGTTCTGCGTGATCACCCCGCAGACCACTCCCGCCTGTTCCAGGGCAGCCAGCGCGTAATGGCCCGCATTGGGCCGGGTGTCGTCCATGTGCCGCCAGCCGAGATGATTGCGGGCCCAGTACCGCTGCCGGAACACCGGATCTGAGGTGAACTGGCGGATCGTCATCGGATTGCTGGGCGGCGAGTCGGGTCCCCGATAATCGGGTATGCCGGAGTCCGTGGAAATGCCTGCACCGGTGAGCACCGCAATTCGCCGGCCGGACAGCATCGCGACGAGCTCGGGAGATTCCATGCATTCGAGAGTAGGCACCTTTGCGGGACGGGCTTCGGGCGTCACGGGCGCCGCACGCCACAATGGTGGGCGATGAACTTCTATTCGGCCTACCAGCACGGGTTCCTGCGCGTCGCCGCATGCACGCACCACACCACCATCGCCGACCCGGCGGCCAACGCCGCGTCGGTGCTGCAGGTGGCCCGCGAATGTCACGACGAGGGTGTCGGATTGGCGGTGTTCCCCGAACTGACACTGTCCGGCTACTCGATCGAGGACATTCTGCTCGCCGACGCCCTGCTCGACGCGGTCGAGGATGCGCTGGCTGACCTGGTCGCCGAATCGGCCGGCCTGCTGCCGGTCCTGGTGGTGGGTGCGCCGCTGCGGCATCGGCACCGCGTCTACAACACCGCGCTGGTGGTGCACCGTGGTGCGGTGCTCGGGGTGATCCCCAAGTCCTACCTGCCGAACTATCGGGAGTTCTACGAGCGACGCCAAATGGCCGCCGGGGACGACGAGCGCGGCACCATTCGGGTGGCGGGCCGGGACGCGCCGTTCGGGCCGGACCTGTTGTTCGCCGCGGCCGACCTGCCCGGTTTCGTGCTGCACGTGGAGATCTGCGAGGACATGTTCGTTCCGGTGCCGCCCAGCGCCGAGGCCGCCCTGGCTGGTGCGACGGTGCTGGCCAACCTGTCCGGCAGCCCGATCACGGTGGGCCGCGCCGAGGACCGGTCACTGCTGGCGCGGTCGGCGTCGGCGCGCTGCCTGGCCGCGTACATATACGCGGCTGCGGGGGAGGGCGAGTCGACGACCGATCTGGCCTGGGACGGCCAGACGATGATCTGGGAGAACGGTGCGCTGCTGGCACAATCCGAACGCTTCCCGAAAGGCGGGCGCCGCTCGGTGGCCGACGTCGACACCGAGCTGCTGCGCTCGGAACGGTTGCGGATGGGCACCTTCGACGACAACCGGCGTCACCACGCCGCCGTGACGGACGCGTTCCGGCGCATCGAGTTTCGGCTCGACCCGCCCGACGGCGACATCGGTCTGCTGCGCACTGTGGAGCGCTTCCCCTTCGTGCCCGCCGATCCGCAACGGCTGCAGCAGGATTGCTATGAGGCGTACAACATCCAGGTGTCGGGTCTCGAGCAGCGGTTGCGGGCATTGGACTACCCGAAGGTGGTCATCGGTGTTTCCGGCGGGCTGGATTCGACGCACGCGTTGATCGTCGCCGCTCGGGCGATGGACCGGGAAGGCCGGCCGCGCAGCGACATCCTGGCCTTCACACTGCCGGGGTTCGCCACCGGCGATCGCACCAAGGCCAACGCGGTCAAGTTGTCCCGTGCGCTGGGAGTCAACTTCGAGGAAATCGACATCCGGGACACGGCCAAGGGGATGCTCGCCGAGATGGGCCATCCGTTCGCGCGGGGCGAGAAGGTCTACGACGTCACGTTCGAGAATGTGCAGGCCGGCCTGCGCACCGACTACCTCTTCCGGTTGGCCAACCAGCGCGGCGGCATCGTGCTGGGCACCGGCGACCTCTCCGAACTGGGGCTGGGCTGGTCGACCTACGGTGTCGGCGACCAGATGTCGCACTACAACGTCAACGGCGGCGTGCCGAAAACGTTGATCCAGCACCTGATTCGCTGGGTCATCTCCGCCGACGAGTTCGACGAGCAGGTCGGCGAGATCCTGCAGTCGGTGCTGGACACCGAGATCACCCCCGAGCTGGTTCCCTCCGGCGAAGAGGAGGAATTGCAGAGCAGCGAGGCCAAGGTCGGACCCTATGCCCTGCAGGACTTTTCACTGTTCTACGTGCTGCGCTACGGCTTCCGCCCGTCCAAGATCGCCTTTCTGGCCCGGCATGCCTGGAGCGATGCCGAGCGCGGCAGCTGGCCGCCCGGTTTCCCCGAAGACAAGCGACCGGTCTACTCGCTGGCCGAGATCCGGCACTGGCTGAAGGTCTTCGCGCAGCGGTTCTACTCGTTCAGCCAGTTCAAACGTTCGGCACTGCCCAACGGTCCCAAGGTTTCCCATGGCGGTGCGCTGTCGCCGCGCGGGGATTGGCGGGCCCCCTCGGACATGTCCGCGCGGATCTGGCTGGACGAGATCGAACGTCACGTGCCCGAGGACTGAATTCTTCGTCGAGCTCAGTCGAGCATGGCCGCGTAGATCGCCGCCGCGGTGGGCGCACAGTCACCCGCTCCGGGAGTCAACGTGGCCAGGGCGCCGGCCGCGCAGGCACGCCGAATCGCACTTCGCCGCTGGGCGGCAGAGCCCGGTGCGCGCGGCCAGTTCGCGGCGAGCACCCCGGCGAACACGTCACCGGCGCCGGTGGTGTCGACCGCCGTAACCGTCGGCGCGGCCACCTCGAACTCGCCGTCGACGCCGGCGTAGCGCGCGCCGCGTGCTCCCAGAGTCGTCACGAAGTGCGCGGTCGGCCAATGCCATTGGGCGGCCTCACCCTCATTGGCGATCACCACGTCGGTGACGGATGCCAATGCGGCCAGTGATTCCCGATGCGCCGGTGCGGCGTTGACCATCACGACCGCCCCCGCAGATTGCGCCCGTCGCGCCGCGGACACCACCGTCGGCACCGGAATCTCTAACTGGGTCAACAACACATCGCAGTCGAAGGTGACGGCGGGGCCAAGCGACACCTGTGCGTTGGCGCCCGGTACGACCACGATCAGATTCTCGGCGCCGGCATCGACGACGACGATCGCCGTTCCACTGGGGCCGGACACTGCGACCAGGTGATCCAACCCGACACCGTTGCCGCGCAGGTGCTCCCGCAACTGCTCGGCCGCCGGGTCGTCTCCGACGGCGCCGACGAACTGTACGCGCGCACCCGCACGCGCCGCTGCGATCGCCTGATTGGCGCCCTTGCCTCCGGGCGCATACGACAGCGACGATGCCAGCACCGTCTGGCCCGGCGCCGGCAGCGAGGTGACCTGTAACGTCAGGTCGAGATTCACGCTGCCGACGACCGTCACTCGCTTCGCCATAGCGTCGAGGCTAACGACACCGGCGGGCGGGCATCACCTTTCGGTGAAAGCGAGGACACAGCCAGGTGTCACTTTCCGGCAAAGCCCGACAAGCCGTACTGAGCGGGCTAATGTGCAGCGTGATCGGGGACCCGTTACAAACCGGTGGCAGAAGGGAAGCCGATTGACATCGGGTGAGCCAACAAAGCCGGCGCCGGAGAGCGACAACAGTACGTCTCCGGTCGCACAGCGCGCCCGGCGCCGGTTTCCGGGGATACGCTTCCGGGTCAGCATCCAATCCAAGATCCTGGTGGCACTGCTGCTTTCGAGCATCTTGTCGGTCGCCGTCGTCGGCCTGATCGGAGCGCTTTCGGGGCGCAGCGCGATGCGCGAAGTCGAGTCCGAGCGGCTGATCGAGCTGCGCCAGTCCCAGAAGCGACAGATCGAGGCGCTGTTCCGGGAGGTGACCAATTCGCTGGACGTTTACAGCGGAGGGTTCAGCGTCGACCAAGCGGTGACCGCAATGGCCGCCGGGATGAGCGAGTTGGCCAACGCCAACATCAGCGGCGCCCAGCAGCAGGCGATCGTCGACTACTACAAGAACCAGATGATCAAGCCCATCAAACAGGCGACCGGCGACGACATCGATCTCAATGCGGTGCTGCCGAACTCCAACGCCCAGAAGTACCTGCAGGCGTACTACACGGCCTCGACAAAGACCGATGCATTACCGGTCACCGACGCCGGCGACGGCAGCGCATGGTCGGCCGCCAACGCCCGGTACGACTTCTACATGCGTGACATCGTCACCCGCTTCGACTACCAGGACGCGCTGCTGTTCGATCTGGACGGCAATGTCGTCTACTCGGTGAAGAAAGGGCCGGACCTCGGCACCAATATCCTCACCGGACCGTACCGAGAGTCGAATCTGCGCGAGGCTTACCAAAAAGCGTTGCGCTCCAACGATATCGATTTCATCTGGATCACCGATTTCGAGCCCTACCAGCCCCACCTCGCCGCCCCCACGGCCTGGGTGGTGTCGCCGATCGGCGTGAACAAAATCGACGGGGTGATGGCCCTGCCGGTGCCGATCGCCAAGATCAACAGCATCATGACCGCCGACAAGAACTGGAAGGGCGCCGGAATGGGTGCGGCGACCGAGACCTTTCTGGCCGGTCCAGACGATCTGATGCGCTCTGATTCAAGGCTTTTCCTGGAAGATCCGCAGGAATATCGGCGCCAGGCTATTGCGGCCGGCACCGCGCCCAGCGTCGCGGACCGGGCTATCCGGTTGGGTGGCACCACACTGGTGCAACCGGTGCGCAGCGCGGGTCTGCGCGCGGCGCAACGCGGGGAGACCGGCGTCGTCGCCGGCACCGACTACACGGGTAACCGGGAACTGGAAGCCTATGCCCCGCTGAATATCCCCAACTCGGACCTGCACTGGTCGATCCTGGCGACTCGGGATGACTCCGACGCGTTCGCCAGGCTAGGCAGATTCAGCAAGACCCTGGCGATCGCGGTCACGGGGATGATCTTTGCCGTCTGCGTGGTCTCGATGCTTGTCGCGCAGGCGGCGGTGCGCCCGGTCCGGCGTCTGGAAAAGGGCACCCAGCAGATCAGCTCCGGTGACTACGAGGTCAACATACCGGTCACCTCACGCGACGAAATCGGCGATCTCACAGTCGCTTTCAACGAAATGAGCCGAAATCTGGCGATCAAGGAAGAACTCCTCAATGAGCAGCGCAGGGAGAACGACCGAATGCTGCTGGCGCTGATGCCCGAGTCGGTCGTCCAGCGTTACCGCGAAGGCGAGCCCACCATTGCGCAGAAGCATCAAGACGTCGCGATCATCTTCGCCGACATCATCGGGCTGGACGAGATCTCCAACGATCTGCCCGGCAACGAGCTGGTCGGGATTGTCGACGAGTTGTTCGGCCAGTTCGACTCGGCAGCGGAAGCCCTTGGCGTGGAGAACATCCGCACGTTCCACAACGGATATCTGGCCAGTTGCGGAGTCATCACACCACGACTGGACAGCATCCATCGCAGCCTGGAGTTCGCCCTGGAGATGCGTCGCATCATCGAACGCTTCAACAGCCGCAGTCCACACGACCTGGGTCTTCGGGTGGGTATCAACACCGGCAACGTGACCAGCGGCCTGGTGGGCCAATCCGGGCTGGTCTTCGACATGTGGGGTGCCGCGGTCAGCTTGGCCTACCAAATGCACAGCGGCACACCGCAAGCCGGAATCTATGTGTCGGCGCAGGTATACGAGGCGATGCGGGATTCGCGGCAGTTCACGCCCGCCGGGACGATTTCGGTTGGCGGCGAAGAGCAGGCCATCTACCGGTTGTCGGAGCGGTGATGAGCGCATTCCACATGTCGTGGTTTCACTGGGCCGTCGGCATCGCGACCGGATTTCCGGTCGGCCTACTCCTACTGACCGAGTTGCAGCACGCCCTGCTCCGCAGAAACAACCGGTTGGCCCGCCAGGTCGGTGTATTGCGAAACTGGCTGCTGCCGCTCGGCGCGTTGTTGCTGCTGTTGGTCAAGGCGTCGGAGATCTCGGCCAGCGATGTCCCGGTGCGCATTCTGACCACCCTGTTCGGCTTCCTGGTGCTGGTGCTGTTGCTGTCCGGGCTGAGCACCACGGTGTTCGAGGGAGCCCCGGAGGACAGTTGGCGCAAACGATTCCCGGCGATCTTCCTCGACGTCGGCCGCATCGCGTTGATCGGCGTCGGTCTGGCGGTGATCCTGTCCTTCGTCTGGGGCGTTCGGGTTGGCGGGGTGTTCACCGCATTGGGAATCACCTCGGTGGTCATCGGGCTGATGCTGCAGAACTCCGTCGGTCAGATCGTCTCCGGCCTGTTCATGCTGTTCGAGCAGCCTTTCCGGATCAACGACTGGCTGGATACGCAGACGGCGCGCGGGCGGGTCGTCGAGGTGAACTGGCGCGCCGTGCACATCCAGACCGGCAGTGGGCTGCGGATCATGCCGAACTCGATGCTGGCCACCACCGCGTTCACCAATCTGAGCCGCCCCGCCGGGCCGCACAAGTGCTCGATCACCACCAGGTTCGCCACCTCTGACCCGCCCGACAAGGTCTGCGCGATGCTGAACCTGGTAGCCGGTGGGCTGCCCTTGATCAAGCCGGGTACCGCGCCGAGTTCGGTGGCTTTGGGCGGCGGTGAGTACAAGACCACCATCAGGGTCAACTCGCCCGCCGACGAGGGGGCGACGCAGTCGACCTTCGCGCGCTGGGTCTGGTACGCAGCGCGCCGCGAAGAACTGCATCTGGACGGCGACGACGACGACTTCTCGACGCCCGAACGGGTCAGCAAGGCGCTGCGCACGGTGGTCGCCCCGGAACTGCGGCTGACCCTCGCCGATCAACAGTTGCTGGCCCCGTACGCCAGGGTTGTGCGGTACGGCGCCGACGAGATCGTCCAGTACGCCGGGGAGGTTCCCGCGGTGATGACGTTTCTGGTCGCCGGCAGCGTCCGGCTGACCGTGATCGACGAGGTCGGCGACGTCGTACCCGTCACCACGCTGCACCAGGGCTCGTTCCTCGGGATCACCGCGCTGACCCGCCAGCCCAATCTCGCCGGCGCCTACGCTCTCGACGAGGTGACCGCGGTCGAGATTGAACGTGAGCACCTGGAGAAGATCGTTATGAACAAACCGATGTTGCTGCAGGACCTGGGCCGGATCATCGACGAGCGGCAGAGCACGGCCCGGCGGGTGACGCGCCGCGAGCGAGTCGGCTGAGTCGCGGCAGGGTGCCGCCGCGGCAACGGGCGGCCGCGCCCCATCGGAGCAGGCCGGATACCCTGTGGTAATGAGTCTGCAAGCGCCGGCGCTGCCCGACCTGCGTCAAGAGGTGCACGACGCCGCCCGGCGCGCCCGGGTGGCCGCCCGGATTCTGGCCACCACACCCACCGCCGTCAAAGACCGTGCGCTGCACGCCGCCGCCGACGAGATCCTGGCCAGTGCCCCGGCGATCTTGGCCGCCAATGCCGAAGACCTGGAGGCTGCGCGGGCGGCCGACACCCCGGCCGCGCTGCTCGACCGGCTGGCGCTCAACCCGCAGCGCGTCGACGGCATCGCCGCCGGACTGCGCCAGGTCGCCGGACTGCCCGACCCGGTCGGCCAGGTGCTGCGCGGCTCCACCCTGCCCAACGGGCTGCAACTGCGTCAGCAGCGGGTTCCGCTCGGCGTGGTCGGAATGATCTACGAGGGCCGCCCCAACGTCACCGTCGACGCCTTCGGCCTGACCCTCAAGTCCGGCAACGCGGCCCTGCTGCGCGGCAGTTCCTCCGCCGCCAAGTCCAACGAGGCACTGGTCACGGTGCTGCGCAGAGCCCTGGTCGCCCAGGAGTTACCCGCCGACGCCGTGCAGCTGCTCTCGGCGGCCGACCGGGCCACCGTCACCCACCTCATCCAGGCTCGCGGCTTGGTGGACGTCGCGATTCCGCGCGGGGGAGCCGGTCTGATCGAGGCGGTGGTGCGCGACGCGCAGATACCGACTATCGAGACCGGGGTCGGCAACTGCCATGTCTATGTGCACGAAGCCGCCGACCTCGATATCGCCGAACGCATCCTGCTGAACTCCAAGACCCGCCGGCCCAGTGTCTGCAATGCCGCCGAAACCCTGCTGGTCGACTCCGCGATCGCCGCCGAGGCGATGCCCAGGCTGCTCGATGCGTTGCAGAACGCTGGTGTCACAGTGCATCTCGACGCGGGAGAGGACGACCTGCGCCGCGAATACCTGGCGATGGACATCGCGGTGGCGGTGGTCGACGGCGTGGACGGCGCTATCGCACACATCAACGAGTACGGCACCGGCCACACCGAAGCCATCGTCACCACCAATCTTGCTGCGGCCCAACGGTTCACCGAGCAAGTCGACGCCGCCGCGGTGATGGTCAACGCGTCCACCGCGTTCACCGACGGCGAGCAGTTCGGCTTCGGCGCCGAGATCGGCATCTCCACCCAGAAGCTGCACGCCCGCGGTCCGATGGGCTTGCCGGAACTGACCTCGACCAAGTGGATCGTCTGGGGGGACGGCCACACCCGACCGGCCTGACCCGCCCTCCCTAGGAGAATCCCGCTATGAGCGTGCCCGCGCGGCCCGTGCCGCTGTTCGCCGACATCGCCGACGTCTCGCGACGCCTGGCCGAAACCGGCTACCTGCCCGACACCCCCACCGCGACAGCGGTTTTCCTGGCCGACCGGCTCGGTAAGCCGCTGCTGGTGGAGGGTCCGGCCGGCGTCGGCAAGACCGAACTGGCCCGCGCGATCGCCCAGGCCACCGGCTCGGAGTTGGTGCGTTTGCAGTGCTACGAGGGCGTCGACGAGGCCCGCGCCCTCTACGAGTGGAACCACGCCAAGCAGATTCTGCGCATCCAGGCCGGCTCCGGCGACTGGCAGGCCACCAAGGACGACGTGTTCAGCGAGGAGTTCCTGCTGCAGCGTCCGCTGCTGACCGCGATCCGGCGCACCGACCCGACCGTGCTGCTGATCGACGAAACCGACAAGGCCGACATCGAGATCGAGGGCCTGCTGCTGGAGGTGTTGTCCGACTTCGCGGTGACCGTTCCCGAACTCGGCACCATCACCGCCACCCGCACCCCGCTGGTGGTGCTGACATCAAATGCCACCCGAGAGCTGTCCGAGGCGCTCAAACGTCGTTGCCTGTTCCTGCACATCGACTTCCCCACACCGGAGCTGGAGCGGCGCATCCTGTTGTCGCGGGTTCCCGAACTGCCCCAGCACCTTGCCGAGGAACTGGTGCGCATCATCGGTGTGCTGCGCGGGATGCAGCTGAAGAAGGTGCCGTCCATCGCCGAAACCATCGACTGGGGCCGCACCCTGCTGGCCCTGGGGATGGACACCATCGACGACTCCGTCGTCGCCGCCACACTGGGTGTCGTGCTCAAGCATCAGTCCGATCAGCAACGCGCCACCGGCGAGTTACGGCTGAACTGATGGCCGCCCGACGCCTGCGCCCCAGCCGCCCGCTCGCCCCGCACGGGCTGCCCGGGCACCTGGTCGGATTCGTGGAAGCGCTTCGGGCGAGCGGCATTTCGGTGGGCCCCTCGGAGACGGTGGACGCCGGGCGGGTGATGGCCACGTTGGGCCTGGGTGACCGGGAGGTGCTGCGGGCCGGCCTGGCGTGTGCGGTGCTGCGCCGGCCCGATCATCGCGAGACCTACGACGCGATGTTCGACCTGTGGTTCCCCGCCGCCCTGGGGGCCCGCGCCGTGGTCCTCGACGAGGAAGACGGCGGTGACCCCGACGGTTCGTTGCCGCCCGACGACGTCGAGGCAATGCGGCAGATGTTGCTCGATCTGCTCAATGACAACCCCGATCTGGCCGACATGGACGAGCGACTGGTGCAGATGATCGCGCGGATCGTGGAGGCCTACGGCAAATACAACTCCAGCCGCGGCCCGTCGTTCTCCTCGTACCAGGCGCTCAAGGCGATGGCGCTGGACGAGCTGGAAGGCAAACTGCTGGCCGGCCTACTCGCGCCGTATGGCGACGAGCCCACGCCCAGCCAGGAGCAGATCGCCAAAGCCCTTGCCGCGCAACGAATAACACAACTTCGCAAGATGGTCGACGCCGAGACCAAGCGGCGCACCGCCGAACAGCTGGGCCGCGAGCACGTCCAGATGTACGGTATCCCACAGCTTTCGGAGAACGTCGAATTCCTGCGCGCCTCGGGCGATCAGCTCCGGCAGATGCGCCGCGTGGTGGCGCCGCTGGCGCGCACCCTGGCGACTCGGCTGGCCGCGCGCCGCCGCCGCGCCCGAGCCGGAACCATCGACTTGCGCAAGACCCTGCGCAAGTCGATGTCCACCGGGGGTGTGCCGATCGACGTGGTGCTCAAGAAGCCGCGTCCCGCGCGCCCGGAGCTGGTGGTGTTGTGCGACGTGTCCGGTTCGGTCGCCGGCTTCAGCCACTTCACCCTGCTGCTGGTTCACGCTCTGCGCCAACAGTTCTCCCGGGTCCGGGTGTTCGCCTTCATCGACACCACCGACGAGGTGACGCACATGTTCGGCCCCGAGGCCGACCTGGCCGTGGCGATTCAGCGGATCACCCGCGAAGCGGGCGTGTATGCCCGTGACGGCCACTCCGACTACGGCAACGCCTTCGTCACGTTCCAGCAGGCCAACCCCAATGTGCTGTCGCCGCGCAGCTCGCTGCTGATCCTGGGCGACGGGCGCACCAACTACCGCAACCCGGCCGTGGACGTGCTGGAGGACATGGTGAAGGCCGCGCGGCACGCGCACTGGCTCAACCCGGAGCCCAGACACCTCTGGGGCAGCGGCGATTCGGCGGTGCCCCGGTACGAGGAAGTCATCACCATGCACGAATGCCGGTCAGCCAAGCAGCTGGCTGGCGTGATCGACCAGTTGCTGCCGGTCTGAGCTTCCTAGGCGCCTCAGTCCTGCCGCGCCTCGAGTCTTGCCACGCCTCGAGTCTTGCCGCGCCTCGAGTCTTGCCGCGCCTCGAGTCTTGGCGTCGAGCGTTGCGCTGGCGTGACGCTCGACGTTGATGGTTGCGCTGGCGTGACGTTCGGCGCCGAGGGGATGTGGCGGGGACGAACGGGCAGTGACGAGCGGGCAAGGGCAAGCGATGCGCGACCGTCAGCGGGTCTTGCGGAACACCAGCCAGCGCATCTCGATCGGGCTCTGCTCCCGCTCGACCGGAAACACGTCCAAACCACTGACCCACGCCGCGTACCAACTGGTCTGCGGCCACGCGCCCGGCGGCAGATGGGTCTGCTCGTAGTCGAACACCGACTCATCGGAGATCAGCTCCAGCGGCAGTCCCGCCGAAGCGTCCGAGAGCTCCTCGCGCGAGAACATGCCCGTGTAGGCCTGCTGCCCGAATTCGCGTGCGGCGTCGTCGATCTCGTAGCCGAACCGGGGCAGGAACGTGTTGAACACCAGCCGGCCGCCGGGGGCCAGGCAATGGGCGGCCAGCTCGAACAGCCCACGCAACTGCTGGGTGGTGCGGAAATCGGGCACCACCTCCGAGAGCACGATCAGCTGATAGTCCTGACGCAGGTCCTCGGTGGTCTCGAAGACGTTGCGCACGATCACCCGCACGTCCAAGCCGTCGCGCTGTGCCTCCGACCGGATGATCTCGGCGAACTTCGGGGTCAGCTCCACCACGTCGACGGGGTGCCCGCGTCGTGCCAGCGGAAGGGCGTTGCGTCCGGTGCCGGCGCCGATGTCGAGCACCCGGTACGTCGTGGGCTCGGCGGCCTCGTTCGCCAGGGCCCATACCCGGGCGTCGGGTTCGGTGCCGAACAGCGGTGGTTCGCGGGTGGCGACCCAGTTCTCATAGGACTCGGCCACGGTGAACCAGCGCGCGTTGACCTGGTAGTGCAGGGTCGGGCCGATGGGGGCGTTGTAGGAGATGACGATGTTGGACCGCTGGGAGATGGAGTAGGCCTCGGCCAGCTGCTCCTTGAGGATGTTGCGCAGCTGGTCCAGCTCCTCGTCGTTGAACCGTCGGCCGACGCTGGCGAAAATGTTGCTGCACATCTCGACGTACGTGTCGAGCAGGCTGGGCACGGCCGGCAGGGAGATCTCGCCGGTGACCACCGATCGACTGAGGAAGCGCCGGGTCATGGCGTCTTTCCACTCTTGCGCCTGATTGACCGGGGCGGTCGTCGAGTTTTCCACAGACTTCTTCTACACGATCGCCCCGCTTGTTGCTGCGGATTGGCGCAACGCCATCAGATCTGCTTACCGAGGCGGACAAGCGCACGGCGCGGGCATCCCAGCTGTGGCGCAGCCCCGCCCGCCGATTCTGCGGACGTCTGGGCGCTGCGTGTGGCGCCGCCCACACGCTACTGTTTTCGCTGGTCGGCAGGCCCTCCAGTAAGCTGGCAAACCATGCAAAAGCGGCAGCGCAGGCTGGGGGTGATGGGCGGGACGTTCGATCCCATCCATTACGGCCACCTGGTAGCCGCCAGCGAAGTAGCCCATAACTTCGAACTCGACGAGGTCGTCTTCGTGCCCAGCGGTCAGCCGTGGCAGAAGGAGCGTCACGTGTCGGCCGCGGAGGACCGGTACCTGATGACGGTGATCGCCACCGCATCCAATCCGCGGTTCTCGGTCAGCCGAGTCGACATCGACCGCGCCGGGCCGACGTACACCCGCGACACCCTGCATGACCTCCATGCGCTGAACCCGGATGCGCAGTTGTACTTCATCACCGGTGCCGACGCGCTGGCCTCCATCCTGTCCTGGCACGGCTGGGAGGAACTGTTCGAGCTGGCGCGCTTCGTCGGGGTGAGTCGGCCCGGTTACGAACTGCACCACGACCACATCACCGAGGCGGTCGGCGAACTGGCCAAGGACACCTTGACGCTGTTCGAAATCCCCGCACTGGCGATCTCCTCGACCGACTGCCGGCGACGCGCCGCGGAGCGCCGGCCGCTGTGGTACCTGATGCCCGACGGCGTGGTCCAGTACGTCTCCAAGCGCCGGCTCTACCGAAAGCCGGAGGGCGAGCCGATCCCGTCGCCCTCCGGCCTGGTCACCGGGAGCAGCGCATGAGCGCAAACCAGGAAGCGATCGACATGGCCACGGTGGCCGCCACCGCGGCGGCCGCAAAACTGGCCGACGACGTCCTCGTCATCGACGTCTCCGGGCAGCTGGTCATCACCGACTGCTTCGTGATCGCCTCGGCGTCCAACGAACGACAGGTCAACGCGATCGTCGACGAGGTCGAGGAGAAGATGCGCCGGGCCGGTTACAAGCCGGCCCGCCGGGAGGGGGCCCGCGAAGGTCGCTGGACGCTGCTGGACTACCGCGACATCGTGGTGCACATCCAGCATCAGGACGACCGCAATTTCTATGCGCTGGACCGGTTGTGGAGCGACTGCCCAGTGATTCCGGTGGACTTGGACTCAGCGCCTGAGGCCGAAACGGACGCCGAATGAGTGTGCGCCGGCTGGTGATGCTGCGGCACGGGCAGACCGATTACAACCTGGGCAGCCGGATGCAGGGTCAGCTGGAGACCGATCTGAGCGAGTTGGGCCGGGCCCAAGCGGTGGCCGCCGCCGAGGTACTGGGCAAGCTGCAGCCGCTGCTGATCGTGTCGTCGGATCTACGGCGGGCCTTCGACACCGCGGTCACGCTGGGTGAGCGCACCGGCCTACCGGTCCGGGTGGATTCCCGGCTGCGCGAGACGCATCTGGGCGACTGGCAGGGGATGACTCACACGCAGATCGACGCCGAGGTCCCGGGTGCGCGGCTGGCCTGGCGCGAGGACGCTGCCTGGGCTCCGCACGGCGGCGAGAGCAGGGTCGACGTGGCGCACCGCAGTCTGCCGGTGGTATCCGAGTTGGTCGCCGGTGAACCCGACTGGGGCGGGCCCGGTCAGCCGGAACGGCCGGTCGTACTGGTCGCCCACGGTGGGCTGATCGCCGCCTTGTCGGCCGCGCTGCTGGGATTGCCGGTCGCCAACTGGCCGGTGTTGGGTGGCATGGGCAACTGCAGTTGGGTGCAGTTGAGCGGACATGCCGAGGACACCGCCGACTTCGAGGCGATCCGGTGGCGGCTGGACGTGTGGAACGCTTCGGCGCAGGTGTCCAATGACGTCCTCTGAAGGCGCCACGCCCACGCTGCTGATCTTCGCCGACTCGCTGTCCTACTACGGGCCCACCGGCGGCCTACCCGCCGATGATCCCCGCATCTGGCCCAACATCGTTGGTGCCCAACTGGGTTGGAATGTCGAGCTGATCGGCCGGATCGGCTGGACATGCCGCGACGTGTGGTGGGCGGCGACCCAGGACCCGCGAGCCTGGGCGGCGCTGCCCAAGGCCGGCGCGGTGATCTTCGCCACCAGCGGCATGGACTCGCTGCCGTCGGTGCTGCCGACCGCGCTGCGCGAACTCATCCGTTACGTGCGGCCGCCGTGGCTGCGGCGGTGGGTGCGCGACGGCTACGGTTGGCTGCAGCCCCGGCTGTCGCCGGTCGCCCGGCCCGCGCTGCCGCCGCACCTGACCGCGGATTATCTCGAACAGACCCGCGGCGCAATCGATTTCAATCGGCCGGGGATCCCGATGGTGGCGTCGCTGCCGTCGGTGCATGTCGCCGAGACCTACGGCAACGCCCACCACGGCCGGGCCGGGACGGTCGCGGCGATCACCGAATGGGCGCAGCAGCACGATATTCCGCTGGTCGACCTCAAAGCCGCGGTCGCCGACGAGATCTTCAGCGGCCGTGGCAATCCCGACGGGATCCACTGGAACTTCGAGGCGCACCGGGCGGTCGCCGAGTTGATGCTCAAGGCGCTGGACGAAGCCGGGGTGCGGGGTCGATGACGGTCCGCGTGGTCACCGACAGCGCCGCGCGACTGCCCGCCGAGTTGCGCACCAAGTGGGCCATCCGTGAAGTGCCGCTGCACATCCTGCTGGACGGTACCGATCTACGCGACGGTATCGATGAGATTCCCGACGACATCCACAAGCGCCACGCCACCACCGCGGCGGCCACTCCCGCCGAGTTGTGCACGTCCTATCGACAGGCGTTGGCGGACAGCGACGGCGAGGGCGTGCTGGCGGTGCACATTTCCTCCGAGCTGTCGGGCACCTGCCGCGCCGCAGAATTGACCGCCGCTGAATTGGGTTCGGCGGTAAGGGTTGTCGATTCCAAGTCCACCGCAATGGGGTCCGGTTTCGTCACGCTGGCCGCGGCACGAGTTGCGGCGGCCGGGGGTGATCTCGATGCCGTGGCAGCAGCTGCTGAAGCCGCCGTGCACCGCACGCACGCCTACATGGTTGTGCAGCGGTTGGACAACCTGCGCCGCAGCGGACGGATCGGCGGCGCCAAGGCGTGGTTGGGCACCGCCCTGGCCCTCAAACCGCTGCTGCACATCGACGACGGCAAACTTGTTCTGGCCCAACGCATACGGACCGCCAAGGGCGCTGTCGCCGCGATGGTCGACCAGGTCTGCGAGGTGGCCGGGGAGCGTCCCGCCGCGCTTGCGGTGCACCACGTCGCCAACCCGGACGGTGCGGCCGAGGTGGCCGCGATGCTGGCCGACCGGCTACCGGCGGCCGAGCCCGCGATCGTCACGCCGCTGGGGCCGGTGCTGGCAGTGCATGTCGGCGCCGGAGCCCTGGCGGTCTGCCTGCAGCTGACCGGGTAGACCTCGGATCAGATCTGCCGGTCGATGACCGTGGTGCCGACCGCGTCGTTGTTCCAGATGTAGACGGGCAACTGCGAGAAGGGGAACGACCCGGTGTTGAACACGTAGTAATTGGTCGGCGTCGCCGACGCCACCACGTAGGGGGTGCTGGCCGCGGTCACCGTCTGCGTGTAGAGCGGCACTCCGTTGATCGTGGTCACGGTAATGACCGTGCCCGCCGGCAGGTGGTTACCGATCGCAAGCCCCGGCACCAACGACTGTGGGACGGCACCCAATTCACCACCGGAGTCGAAGAAGGTCCCGACGGTCTGCGGCAACTGGTTGTTGATCTGCACTTGCACAACGGTTCTCGGCGAGCCATCCATTTCCAGGATCGGTGGCAGCGGATTGGGGCCGAACTCCAGCAGGCCGCGCGGCAGATTGATCAGCACACCCTGGTTCATGGTGCCCGGCAGCGCGGCGGTCACCGGATTGGGGAACGGATAGTCGTTGTTCGGTCCCACGCCAAGATAGGCCGTCAGCGACAACAGTGGGATGGACTGCCCGGTGGTGTACTGAGCCGAGGTGGCGACGCCGACCGTCGTTGGCTGGCTGACGATTCCGTTTCCGAAGTTCAACGTCGTCAGATAGGTGTTGTAGTTGACGATGACGGTGCCGCCGTAGCTGACGCTGCCCGACCCGGTGGATGTGCCGAGTGTCGCCAGGTTAACGTACTGCGGCGGCACCACCAGGCCGGAGGCGCCGGAGTCGACGGTGACGGGCAAGCTCGGCCCGCCGCCGACCGAGATATTAAGGATCGGGCTGCCGTACTGGCCCGGATGGATCAGCGTCTGGTTGGCGCCCAGCGGCGTACTCAATCCGGCGGTGCCGGGCAGTCCCAGCAGACCGCCACTCCCGCCGGCGCCGCCCACGCCGCCGGGACCGCTGGCCCCGCCGCTACCGCCGATGCCGATCAGGCCCGCCGAGCCGCCGGGACCGCCGGGCATGCCGCCGTAAAGGCTGCGACCGCCGGTGCCGCCGTTGCCCAACAACACGCCACCCGCGCCGCCGGCGCCCCCGGCCACTCCGTATTGGACGCTGACGCCGCCGGTCCCGCCGTTGCCGAACAACCAGCCTCCGGCCCCGCCGGCGGTACCCACGCCTTGCGCGTTGGTATAGCCATTGGCACCGTCGCCGTAGAGCGGACGCCCCGTCACCTGCAGCACGGGATCGTTGACGAGGTGCGACGCGGTCGAGGCCAGGTGGTTGGCGATGGCGGCTTCGGCGGTCGCATACGCCTGCGCGGCTTCCAGCAGTCGGGGTAGGAATTGTTGGTAGGACGTGGCGACCTGTTGCGCCAGTGCTTGATACTGGCGGCCGTAGTCGGTGAACAGCGTGGCCAACGCCACCGAGATCTCGTCGGCGCTGGCGGCGACGAGGCCAGTGGTGCCAACGGCGGCCGCGGTGTTGGCCGAGACCAGCGAGGTGCCGATCATCTCCAAATCCGTTGTCGCCGAGACCAACAAGTCAGGCGAGACGAGCAGAGCTGGCACGCCGGCCTCCTTTTGCGATCACTAGCACGGTCGTGATACCGCTATTGCCCCGGACCGTGTGCTCAGAGAGTACCGAGAGGCGGACGCAGGATGGTAGCCAAAGGCGGCGGACGCGCGTCATGTCGGAGTGTGGCGATCCACGTTATGACGCGCCCTGCGGCTGGAGGTCGGATGGTCCGCAAGCCCTCAGCGGCCCACAGCGAACGTCGAAGCGTTCCCGCACGGTGTCCAATACGCGGCGTTGGCGTTCGCGCTCCCGGCGGTGCGTGAACATGAAGCGGGCCATGGCCGGTAAGCGGCGTGGCAGCGGGTACCACCTGTCGAAGTCGAGCCCGTTGTCATTGAAAACCCGGCTCGGCAGCGATTCGTAGATGAGGCTGAGGTTGTGCTGCACAAGCGCAAAGACGGTGTACGGGAAAGCGATTGGCGACTTATCCCGCAGACCCTTCCAGTCCAATTCGTACAGTGGCAGGTCGCGGATCTTGTCCGAGAACATCAGGTGGGTCAGGAAGTAACCCATGAATGCCGGAAGGTGCAGTACCGCTGAACGCAAATTCATCGAAACCACCGCTCCGCTGCCGGAAACGTAAGGCTCGTAGGGGTAATCGTTGAGGCCAACGTATCCGGTGCAGTTGATGACCCAGCTACCCGGCTCAATTGTCGTCGTCGCACCACTGCGGAATACCAGCTCCGTCGTACCGTTGCGGTCGACGGCGTCGGCAAAGTAGTCCATCACCACCTCGTTCAAGCCCGCGGCGATCGTCTTGTTCTCCGCCTGCGACAGCACGCCCAGCACGTAATTGTTCGCGTCGGGAGTAACGGAATTCGTGTAGGCGCCGCGGTACCACGATTGGACCTCGGTTTCGTTGGTGCCGTCGAATCGGCGGCCCATCTCCGAGGCCACCTTGGCCAGCAACACGCCATCCCACCACCGCCGTGCACCGACCGGAAAGATTTGCTCACGCGTCCCGAAGAATGTTCCTCGGCCGGCGACGAGATTCACCTCCCGACCGGGGTATTCGGTAATCAGTGTGTACGCGGTGTCCATCGCCGTCTTGCCGCCGCCGATGATCCACACCGGGGCGTCGCTGTCGCGCAGGGCGCCCGATCGGATATCGCAGTAGTCCGGGGACACCGAATTCAACCGGGAACTGGAAATCGCCAACGGGGCGTTCGGTGTGGCTGCCAAACCGTATGCCTTGATCAGTCGCTTCGCGTTGATGACCGCAACGTCACCGTTCGCGTTTCGGCAGGTGACCCGGACGAGTCCGTCGGTCTCTGCGCCGGACTCGAAATCCCAGCCGAAGTATTCCGCTACCTGCACTCGCTGTTTGATGACGTCGAGGCAGTATCGGAGGTGGTCGAGCACCTCACCCTTGGTCGCGAGATACGAGGGGTCCTTGCCGAGGGTCCACTTGATGTTTCCGGCGGTGAACATCGGGTGTGGTTGGTGCAGCCGTACGTACGGGTAGGTGTCGACCCACATGCCGCCCACGCGTGCCCGGCGGTCGACCAGGACGACCTTTTGGTCCGGCGATAAGTACCGGCTTGCGCTGAACAGTGCGTTGAGCCCGGCAATGCCGGCTCCGACAATGCAGACATCGCAATCGATCGCCATGCGGCGAGTGTCCCACCCTGTTTCGGGGGGGCACAGCGTATTCGATTACTTGCTTTTTCCGGAGTTACCCCGCCCGGCTACGTCCGCGCGAAGGTCCGTCGGGCGTTGTCGCCGCGCGGATGCACCACTTTCGGCCACCAGAACCAGCGGCCGAGCAGCGTCGCCACGGACGGCATCAGCAACGTGCGCACGATCAGCGTGTCGAGCAGCAGACCGATACACACCGTCGACCCGAACTGGCCCAGCACCCGCAGATCACTGCCCAGCATGGATGCCATGGTGAACGCGAACACCAGGCCCGCGGCGGTCACCACGCCACCCGTGCCGGCCATCGACCGGATGATGCCGGTCTTGAGCCCGGCGTGGATCTCTTCCTTGAAGCGGGACACCAGCAGCAGGTTGTAGTCGGACCCCACGGCCAACAGGATGATCACCGACAGCGCCAACACGATCCAGTGCACCTTGATGCCGAACAGGTCCTGCCAGATCAGCACCGACAACCCGAACGACGCCGCGATCGAACTGGCCGCGGTGCCCACGATCACCAGGGCGGCCACCACGCTGCGGGTCAGCAACAGCATGATCATGAAGATCAGCGTCAGCGCGGACACCACCGCGATCATCAGGTCGAACTTGGCGCCGTCGTGCATGTCCTTGAACGTCGCCGCGGTGCCGCCGAGATACACCTTCGCGTCGGCCAGTGACGACTGCTTGAGGCCCTCCTGCGCGGCGGTGCGCTCCGAATCGACACGCGAAATCCCTTCCGGCGTCATCGGATCGCCCTGATGGGTGATGAAGAAGCGGGCCGACTTCCCGTCCGGGGAGAGGAACATCTTCAGGCCGGTCTGGAAGTCCGGGTTGTCGAAGGCCTCGGGCGGCAGGTAGAACATGTCGTCGTTCTTGGAGGCGTCGAAGCTCTGCCCCATCACGATCGCGGTGTCGCTGAGCGCTTTCATCTGGTCGAGCATCGCCTTGAAGGTCGACTGCATCGTCAGCGTCAACGCCTTGGTGGTCTTCATCGTGGTGATCATCGGCGGAATCAGAACCAGCATCTCGTGGGTGGCCGCCGCGGTGGCCTGGATGTCCTTGGTGAGTTCGTCGAATTGGCCGGCCAACTGGTCGAAGCCGTCCAGTGACTCGAACAGCGAACGCAGCGACCAGCAGATCGGGATGTCGAAGCAGTGCTTCTCCCAGTAGAAGTAGGAACGGATCGGCCGCCAGAAATCGTCGAAGTCGGCGATGTGGTCGCGCAGCCGATTGGTGATCTCGGCGGTCTCCGCGGTGGTCTTGGCGCTGTCGTCGGCGGCGTGGGAAAGATGCTGGGTCACCGTGTACATGCGCTCCATGTTCTCGATCATGAACTGCATCTCGTCGGCCATCTTGGTGATGTCGGCCATCCGGTCCTGCAGGAAAGCCATGTTCTGCATGGTGGTCTGACTCTGCATGCTGTTCTGAAAAGGTATGGAACTGTGCTGAATTGGGATGCCCAGCGGCCGGGTGATGTCCTGCACCATGGCGATGCCGACGGTGCGCATCACGTTCTTGGCCACCCGGTCGAGCACCAGCATGTCGGCCGGGTTTCGCATGTCGTGGTCGGCCTCGATCATCAGCATGTCCGGGTTCATCCGGGCCTGGGAGAAGTGCCGATCTGCGGCCGCCTGCCCGAGGTTGGACTGCGCCGAGGTGGGCAGGTAGTAGCGGTCGTTGTAACTGGTCTTGAAGCTCGGTAGGGCGACCATGCCGATCAGCACCACTGCCGTACTCACCGCGAGAATTGGTGCGGGCCAACGCACTACGGCGGTGCCGACCCGGCGCCACAGCCGGCCCTGCTTGGCCGCCCGCTTGGATTCGAACAGGTGCAACTTGCTGCCCGCGAATACGACCGCGGGGCCCAGGGTGACCCCGGCCAGCACCACGACCACCATGCCGATCGCCACCGGCGGGCCCATGGTGCTGAACCAGGGCAGCCGGGCAAAGCTCAAGCAGTAGGTCGCGCCCGCGATCGTCAAGCCGGATCCCAAAATCACCGGGGTGACGCCGCGAAAAGTGGTGTAGTAGGCCGTTTCCCGGTCTTCGCCCGCTCGCAACGCCTCTTGATATCGGCCGACCAGGAAGATGCCGTAGTCGGTACCGGCCGCGATGGCCAGCATGGTCAAGATGTTCGCGGCGAACGTGGTGAGCCCGAAGGCGTTGTTGTAGGCCAGAATCGCGACGACACCACGCGCCGACAACAACGCGATGAACGTCATGAACAACTGCACCAGCGTGGTCACGATCGATCGATAGACCAGCAGCAGCATGATGGCGATCGCACCGAGGGTGAACAGGGTGATCTTGGCCAGGCTGGCATTGCCGATGACATGCATGTCGTCACTGAGTGCGGCAGGTCCGGTGACGTAAACCTTCAGCCCGGCCGGCGGTGGGTTCTTGTCGATCGTCTTGCGGACCGCCTCGACCGAGTTGTTGGCCGTGGTGGTGCCCTGGTTTCCGGCCAGGTTCAACATGACGTACGCAGCCTTGCCGTCGGCGCTCTGGGCCCCGGCGGCCGTCAGCCGGTCGCCCCAGAAGTCCTGAATGTGCTGGATGTGGTCCGGTTGCTGACGCAGCTGGCGGATCAGGTTGTCGTAGTAGTGGTGCGCCGGCTCGCCCAATGGCTGATCGCTCTCCAGCACGATCATGACCGTGGCGTTGGAGTCGAACTCCTTGAAGTTATGGCCCAGCAGCATCATCGCCTTCATCGACGGCGCATCCAGCGGGGCCATCGGCGCCGAGTGTGCTTCGCCCACCACCTCCAGCGACGGGACGACGACGTTCACCAGCGCCGCGATGAACACCCAGGCCAGGATGATCGGTATCGCGAAGATCCGGATGGCGTGTGGGATGGCGGGCCGGTGCGGGCGCTCGGTGCCCGGTGGATGGTCGGCGGGGCGGGGCGGCTCGTGGACCCGGATCGGGCCGGTCGCCGCGTCGTGGTGGTCGCTCATGCCGACTTCACCAGACAGAATGTCTGCGGATTCACTCCTTCGGATGTCTTCTCTTCCCGCACGACACCGTCGACCGTGATGCGGCAGTGGATCTGGCTGCCGTCGGTTTGGGCCATGATGTTGGCGCTCACCGCGGGAAGCGTCGTTGAGATCGTGAACGACCACGGCAGCGGCGCCGCATCGACCTGGTGAGTGTTGGCCTCGGCGTCCCAGTAGTTGATGTTGGCAGTGGCCCCGGGTGAGCCGGAGATCTCATAGACCACCACTTTGGGGTTGAACTGCACGATCTCAATGCCTTGGCCGGCACTGGCGTTGAGGTCCTGGGAGCCGAAGATCTTGTGCAGCCTCGACACGACGAGGGCGGACACGGCGAGCACGACAATCAGGACCAGAGGTATCCACGCCTTTTTCAGGAGGCGGCCTCCGCGCCCCGCGAGTGAACCAGTCTGCACCGCCACCGCCTGCCACCGCCTTTCGCGCACCAACCTGCGTTGCAACGCCCCGCCGCAGCGCCGGCTTCCCCGTCCAGACAGCCGTCGAAGGGAGAACCTTTGCTCGGCTAAGTATGCTAACTCTTAGTGGACGCCAGCGTTCCTCGGGGTGGCCAGAGTGTGCCGGACGGCACAGCCGCGGCTAGCGAGCCACGCGTCCGGTGACCGGCGGCAGGTCGGCCAGGGTCACGATGCCGGGTTTGGCGGCGACCACCGCGGGCACCGCGTTGGTGACCGGCATCGCCGTGTAGATCATCCCCAGGCCCATGAACCCGGGCTCTTTCCAATCCTTGGGCGGCAGGCAGTGCAGCACCGTACGCATGTTGGGCAGGCCGAACACCTGGATGACGTGGCCGTGCTCCAGCGGCTTGGGTGGGTCCACGTGGTCGCCCATGGTCCAGTTGAATCCGACGCTGACGACGTTGCGGTCACCTTCCCAGCCGCGGTGGTAGCCGTAGACACCGCCGACCGTCCCGGCGGGAATTTTCATGAAGCCCAGATCGGTGTCGCCGGTCGCCGCGGTGAAGGTGACGTCGAAGGTCATCCGGTCCAGACGGGCGCCGATCGCGTCGGCCATCATCGCGGCCGACTCGGCGAACACCTCGCTTTCCCGCCGCACGCTCTCGGCCAACCCGGGCGTCTCGGGGTCCTGGGAGAACCCCATCGCCGTCTGCGTTCCGGCCGATTCGTAGGTCGAGCAGTCCACCGACTCAGTGATGCGGATCTCGTCGACCCGCTCGCAGGAGGCGGACAGCACCATGCCGACCATGTTCGTCATACCGGGATGCGCACCGCTGCCGAAGATCGTCGAGTTGCCGCGTTCGCAGGCGTGCAGAATCCGCTCGCGATCCGGTGGGGTCTGCTTGCCGCCGGTGATCCAGGCCGCGCTGGTGCACACGTTGACCCCCGACTCCAGCAGCCGCACCAGCTCATCGATGTTGGGCCACAACGGGTTATAGCAACACGCGTCGGCTCCCAGAGCCAACAGTGCGTCGATGTCGTTGGTGGCCTGCACGCCGGTCGGCTCGGGCCAGCCCGACAGCTCGGCGGCGTCGACGCCGACCTTGTCGGCGCCGTGCGCGTACACCCCGACCAGCTCCAGGTCGGGCCTGCCGATGATGGCGTGCAACGAGCGCCGCCCGATGTTGCCGGTGGTCCACTGGATTACGCGCAGGGGACGCTCAGTGCTCGTCGTGTTCATCGGTGCTCCTTTGCGCCGCTGTCGAGCGGGCTGGGGTCAGTGGTGGCCCTGGTTATTCAGCGCGTACATCGCCCCGGACAGAATCTGCGAGAGCGGGTCCGCGCCGCCGCCGAAGGTGGCCTGCGTCGCCGGTGCGGTCACCGCCGCCGGGTCATAGCCGTGTACCGGATCCACCTGGATCGGTGCGGTCGCCGGATCGTCATTGCGCGAGTAGCCCGCGTTGACCATCGGCGTCAGTTCCGCATCGAGCTGGTTCAGCTGATCTTCGGGTACCCCGGCGTATTGGAACGGCAGTACCAGCGGCAGGTGCCGTTCGGGGATCAGGTACGTCGTGGTCGTCGCTCCGCGCGAGTTGACGGTCGTCCGGATGTTCTGCGGCGGCACCATGCTCGGGTTGGTGAAGGCCACCGCCGTGTGGCCGGTCAGCAGTCCGGCCAGGGTGTTGGCCAGCGACATCCAGTTGTCCGGCCGGTCGGGAAAGTCGGCGATCGAGTCGTACGCGGAGATGAATTGCTTTGTGTTGTACTGACTTTCCACCGGAGGCGGGACGACGTAGTCAAGGGCGGGGACGGTGGCGCCGACCGGGAACACCGCGGTGAGGAAACTCTGACCGAAAGCGTGCCGTGCAACCGGATCGCCAAAGGTGGCGAACGTCAACTGATCCGGCGGGGGAGCGGTTGGGTCGGTGGCCAGCCGGGCCTGCAGCGCCTCGAGCACCAGAGCGCCCTCGGACAAACCGATCGCGGTCCCCGGGCCGCCCGCACGGATCGCCGAGTACAAGTTCTCCTGCCCGACCTCGACCGACTCGCCGATGCTGGGACCGTCGGCGCCGATGCCGGGGAATGCTTCGTCCAGTTGCCGGACGCCCGGGAAGAGCCGTCCCAGCACGTGGCCCTGAACCTGGCCGGCCGGGTAGTCGACGATCTGGCGCCGCAGCCCCGGGAACCACTCGTCGCCTTCCCTGCGGATGTACTCGTCGTAGGGGATGCCCAGCACGTGTGCGCCACCCAACGCGTAGGCGTTGGCGCCGGGTGCGGTCGGGTCGACCGGCGGCGGGTCGTCGGCTTTCGCCAGCCCGGCACCGAAATACCCGGTGGCGCCGAGAGTTACCGCTGCCGTGACTCCGGCGAGTACTTTCTTCATGGCTCTTCCCCGCTCGTTCGGCTCGGTTGGGTGGTGTTGCATGTGCCGGTCCTAGTCGGCCGGTTGGGCCGGTAGTGCTTGCGGTCTCGGGCGGGACGGCCACCAACTCGCCTTGCCGACCAGCGTAGCGATCGCGGGCACCGTGATGGTGCGCACCAGGAAGGTGTCCAGCAGGATGCCGACGCCGATCACCAACCCGGCCTGGATGACGGTGCCGATGCTGGAGAACAGCAGCCCGAACATCGACGCGGCAAAGATCAATCCCGCTGCGGTGATCACCCCGCCGGTGGAGGTCAGGGTGCGGATGACGCCGTAACGCATGCCGTGCGGCGACTCGTCACGCATGCGGGAGACGAACAGCATGTTGTAGTCGGCGCCCACGGCGACCAGCACCACGAACGCCAACGGTGGCACGCTCCAATGCAAATGCTGCCCGAGCAGGAATTGGAACACCAGCACCCCGATGCCGACCGCGGACAGATAGGAGACGACGACCGATCCGACCAGATACAGCGGCGCGACCACTGCACGCAGCAGTGCCATCAAGGTCAGCAACACGACGACGACGGTCACGAAGATGATGTAGCGGATGTCGCGCTGGTAGTAGTTGCGCGTGTCGCGCAGGGTGACCGGATATCCGGCCATCGAAATGGTGGCGTCCGCCAACGAGGTGTTCGGTTGTGCGCTTCGGGCGGCATCGGTGATCGCGTTGACCTGATCCATCGCCTCGGCGCTGAATGGATTCAACTTGGTCTGCACGAGGTAACGCACCGAGCGTCCGTCCGGCGAGATGAACATCTTGGCGGCCTTCTTGAACTCCTCCAGATGCAGCAGTTGGGCGGGGATGTTGAAGCCCGCCATCGAGGGGTCGGCCGCTTCGTTCTTCATCTCCAGCAGGAACGCCGACGCGTCGCCGAGTCCCGCGCCCAGCGCTCTGACCTGTTCGACCAGTTGTTCCACGCCGTCGGCCACTTGGCGGCTGCCGCCGGCGAAGCGGTCGGCTCCGCTCTGCAGTTTGTTCAGGCCGGACTGCAGGCCGCCGGGGCCGTCGAGCCCCAGCGAGTGCATTGCTCTGGTGAACCCGGTGAGCACCGCCCGCAGCCGATCCACCGACGCGTTCAGGGTCTGCCGGTCCTGAAATGTCTCCAACTGCCCGGCCAACTCGTTGATCTGGTCGAGGCTGCCGTCACCGCGGGCGGCGACCAGCCGCTGAAACTGGGCGCGGGTGTCGCTGCACGACAGGTCGGCGTCACAGATCGGGTTGGCCTGCAACGCCGCCAGCACCGGCCCGATCCAGCCGAACATGTCCTTGACCGCTGCGAAGTTCACGCCCATGGAATTGCCCAGGGCGTTGATGCTGTTCACCAGCTTGGCCGCGGTCACCACCTCCCGGACCAGCTTGTCGCCGCCGTATTGGGTCCGCATCGAGGCGAACGCGTCGGTCAGGCCCTGCATGCTGGCGACGATCTGGTTGACCTGCCCGCGCACGTCGCTCAGGTTGGTGGCAAGCGTATTGGCGCCGCCGACCAATTTGCTGAGGTCGTCGTTGTGATCGTTGATAACGTCGGACGCCCCGCCGAGGCGGGCGCCGACAGCACCCGCCTGATAGGTGGCACGGAACTCCTGCGGGACCACGCCGGTGGGCCGGGTGATGCCACTGACCCTGGCGATATCCGGCAACTGGCTGACCCGTTCTGCCATCTGTTCCAGGGCGGCCAGCGCCTTCGGTGTGCGCAGGTCGTGCGGAGACTGGATAAGGATGTACTCGGGAACGGACTGGTTGACCGGGAAATGCCGCTCGAGGGCGGCGTAACCGATCGAGCTCGGCGCCGACGGCGGCACCACCTTGCGGTCGTCGTAGTTGTACCGCACCAGTCCCGCGCAGCTGGCCAGCGCGGCCAACACCAGCACGCTGGCCACCAGATGAGATTTCGGGCGGCGCACGATCCGGATTCCCGACCGCCGCCAGAACCGGGCGGTGAGTTCGCGCCGTGGCTTAACCCACCCGCGGGGCCCGGCGATCACCAGGATGGCCGGCAGCAGCGTCACCGCGGCCAGGAACGCGACACCGATTCCGATCGCCGACGACGCGCCGACCGTCGAGAACACACCCATCCGGGCGAAACTGATGCCCAGGAAAGTGACGCCCACCGTGGCGGCGGAAGCGGCGATCACTTTTCCGATCGAGATCAAAGCGCGCCGCACCGCGTCGTCGAAATCGGTTCCGTCGCGCAGATAGTCGTGATATCTGCTGATCAGGAACACGGCATAGTCCGTCCCGGCGCCGGCGATCATGGCGCTGAGGAACACAATCGACTGATTCGAGACCCCGAAGCCGGTCAATTTTGAGAAGCCGGCCACCAACGCCTGCGCGACCAGCAGCGACATCCCGATCGCGGTCAGCGGCAACAACATGGTGATCGGATTGCGGTAGACCATCAGCAGCACGGCAAGCACCAGGACTGCGATTGCGATCTCGATCGGCATCCGGTCGTGCTCCCCGGCGGCGGTGAGATCGGCGACGGTGGCCGCGGGGCCGGTCAGGTTGGCGGTCAACGGTGTTCCGGCGACGTGGTGTTTGACAATTTCGGAGACCCGGCCGAACGCGGCGTAGGACCGAGGGGTCCCCAGCTCACCGGTCAATCCGACCGGCAGCACCCAGGACCTGTTGTCCTTGCTGGTCAACACCGGTCGAAGGGGCGGCGTGGCGATGAAGTCCTGCACCATCACCACGTCGCGGGTGTCGTCGTGCAGCGCAGTCGCCAGCTTGCGGTAGACGCCCTCGTCGGCCGGTCCCAGCCCCTTGTCGTTGGTCAGGACCACCAGCAGCAGATTTTCCGAACTCGACTCGTGAAACGCCTCGGTCATCTTGCGGGCGGTGACGGCCGACGGTGCGTCGCTGGGCAGGATGGAAAGCGGGTGCTGCTGCGACATCTCGTTCAGCGACGGCATCGTCAGCGGCAGGGCGACCGCGATCGCGACCCAGAACCCGATCACCACCCACGGCCACCGCACCACGAAATCGGCTAGGCGTCGCACAGCGTCCCCACCTCCGGTCCCAGCGTGCGCCCCCCGGCGACACCGTGTGCTGCGTGGCGCGGAGATCCGGTCCGTGCCAAAGCCGAGGCCTGATCGGAAGTCGAGCATGTCGGTACAGCAGCCATCGAACTACCCCACACTACGCAACGCGCCCCCAGTCGCCGCTCTCCGCGACGCGGGTGCACACGGACTTCATCGCCTCCACGTAACGAGTGACAGATTTCTGCGCAACCGGGTTGTCGGGGTACATCACCGCCATCGAGGTGCCTTCGCCGTACCGGAAGATATAGATAGTCAACTGATATGAGAACCGGCCGTCGGAATAGATGCCGATGTTGTCCGCATAACCCATCTCGGCGGCCCCGAGGACCGCGTTGAGTGGGGCGGCGTCGCCGTGCAAGAAATTCGACACCGGAAAGTTCGGTCGGGGCCAGTTCAGCCACGGCGCCAATTCCAGGACGCGGTAGTACGGCACTTTGGCCAGCTCGAGTCCCGTGTCGAAAGAATTCTGCGCTGCCCACGCGGCGTCACCGAATGACGCTGCGACGATAGGAACGGTGATCGGAACCAGGCCGGTGAACCAGCCCTGGGTCATGAAATTCTCCGAGGTGCGGCGGGTGTCGCGGGGCGTCAAGCCGTAGTACGTCAGGGCACCGGTGAATTCGTGTTCCACCAGCGCCATACAGGCGAACAGGCCGCCGATGAAGCGGGCGCCGGCACCCTCGCAGGCCGCTTCGAACCGGGCCGTCTGGTCCGGATTCATCAGGACCTCGGTCAGCATGTCGCTGCCGGACGGCTTGAGCGGGTTGCCGAGCGGCAGCGGGAACTCCGGGAAGCTGCCCCCGTTGTTCTCGGCGAATTCGATCCAGGCCCGCACCTGCGGCGAGTCGACGGTCAACTGCGAGGTGAGCTCGCGTTGCTGGACGCAGTACTCGTCATAGCTGCCGGTGTCGGGCAGGGCGAGCGGGCCGTGCCCGGCCGTCAGCGACTGATACATGGCGTGGGATTCCAGCATCGTGATGCCGATCAACGTCGCGTCGCCGTGAACGTGGTCGATGCTGGCGTAGAACGTGAAGTGGTCCTGGCTTTGAATGATGCCGAAGCTGAAGCAACCCCATTCCAGCGGATTGGGTGTCCCGATTACGTGGTCGCGAATTTCCTCGGCGCTCATCTCGCCGTGGTTTATCGGCATGAATTCGATATCGGCGGGATCGAGCAAGGTGTGCCGAACGAACTCGCCGTCGTGGTGGGCAAACCAGCTGCGGTAAGTGTCGTGGCGGCGCAGGTATGCGTTGAGTGCGCGATCCATCACGTCGATATCGCAGTGACCGGCCACTTCGCAGCCCGCGAGAATAAGACGCGAAAAATCGAGACCTGAAGCCGTTCGTTCGTGATAATTCCGAAGATGTTGTGCCTGCATGTAGCTGACCGGCACGGAGCTGACGGGAGCCTGCCGCGCCTTCTCCCGGGACGCATCGGTCGGATGCCAGGAGATAACCGTGCCCGGCCGAAGGGTCCATTGGTCGATTGTGCCGATCGTGATCTTCCCGATGCGCAATATTTCCTCCCGGGGTTCGCGCTGCCGCGGTGCGGCCGCGCTGCGACCCAGATCAAGATAACCGCTCCGGCTGTGGCCGTTGTCGTGGGCGAGGCAGCCGCCGGTCCCGGTCGCCCGGAACGGTACCGGCATCCTGTGACAATCCTTGGCGTCCCTGTCGCCGTCGGTGTCGCTTGCCATACTGTGCCGGGGGAGATTCACACTGCGGCGCAACCGGGCCGGCCGACCAGGGAGGGCAATGCATGGCAGACGTCGAGGATCTGACGGCTCCGACATCGGGATTCGCGATCGTCGGTTACGCCGCACGATTCCCGGGCGCTGCCGACGCGAACGAGTTCTGGGACATGCTGCGGCAGGGCCGCGACGCGGTGTCGGACATTCCCCGCGACCGGTGGGACGTCGAGGAGTTCTTCGACCCGGACCCGGACGCGCCCGGCAAGATGGTCGCCCGCCGGGCCGGCTTCGTCGACGACGTGACGGGGTTCGACGCGCCGTTCTTCGGGATGTCTGCCCGCGAGGTCAGGTTGATGGATCCCCAGCACCGCCTCCTGTTGGAGACGGCCTGGCAGGCGGTGGAGCATTCCGGCATCGCGCCGATGACCCTGGCGAACTCCAATACCGGTGTGTTCGTCGGCCTGTCGACACACGACTACCTGGGCATGGCCTCGGACGAGCTGGACTACGCCGAGATCGAGGCGTACATGGCGATCGGGACGGCGGCCGCCGCGGCGGCCGGCCGGATCAGTTACCGGCTCGGATTGCAGGGCCCGGCGGTCACCGTCGACACCGCGTGCAGTTCCTCACTGGTGGCCATCCACCAGGCATGCCAGGCGTTGCGGTTCGGCGAGTGCGACCTGGCGCTGGCCGGCGGCGCGAACGCGCTGCTCAGTCCCGCGACCATGATCACGTTCTCGCACGCGCACATGCTCGCGCCGGACGGCCGGTGCAAGACGTTCGACGCCGCCGCGGACGGCTACGTGCGCGGCGAGGGCTGCGGCGTCATCGTCATCAAGCGACTCGACGACGCCATCCGCGACGGCGACCGGATTCGGGCGGTGATCCGTGGCAGCGCGATCAACCAGGACGGCGCGTCCGGCGGTTTGACGGTGCCCAACGGGGTGGCCCAGCAGCGGGTGATCACCGAGGCGCTGCAGCGGGCCGGCGTCGCGGCCGGCGATGTCGGCTACCTCGAGGCGCACGGCACCGGGACCTCGCTGGGAGACCCGATCGAAGTGCAGGCCGCCGGGGCCGTTCTCGGCCAGGGCCGCGACCCGGGCCGGCCGCTGCTGATCGGTTCGGTGAAGACGAACATCGGACACTTGGAGGCCGCCGCGGGAATCGCGGGCGTGATGAAGGTCATCCTCGCCCTGGAACACGAGGCGCTGCCCCAGCACCTGAATTTCCGGACCCCCTCACCGCACATTCCCTGGGACCGCTTCGCGGTGAAGGTGGTGCAGGAACCCACCGCGTGGGAGCGCAACGGCAGACCCCGCATCGCCGGGGTCAGCTCGTTCGGGTTCTCCGGGACCAACGCCCACGTGATCATCGAGGAAGCCCCCGTGGCACCGGCCCGGGCCGGCACTGCTCGGGCCGAGGTGCGCGAGGACCGGCGGTACAGCTTGCTGCCGCTGTCAGCGCGCACGCCGGCGGCGTTGGTGCAGCTCGCGCAGCGGTACCGCGAGTGGTTGGGCGCGCATCCCGAAACCGATTTGGCGGACCTGTGTTTCACCGCCGGCGTCGGTCGAACCCACTTCGAGCACCGTGCGGCGCTGGTGGTCAATTCCACCGAGTCCGCCAGTGAGCTGCTCGCCGCGCTCGCCGACGACCGCCCGGCGCCCGGGCTGGTGCGCGGCGAGTCCGCCGACGTCCCGAAAACGGCGTGGCTGTTCCCCGGCCAGGGCAGCCAGTTCGCCGGGATGGCCCGCGAGTTGTTCGACACCGAACCGGTGTTCGCCGAGACGATGACCCGTTGCGCGGCGGTGGTCGACGACGTGCTCGGCAAGCCGATGCTCGACGTCATCTTCGACGCCGACGGCGACGAGACGCTGCGGCAGACCAGTTTCGCCCAGCCCGCCCTGTTCGCCGTCGAGATGGGCCTGGCGCGGCTCTGGCAGTCGTGGGGACTGCAACCCGACGTGGTGCTCGGGCACAGCGTCGGCCAGTACTCGGCGGCCTGCGTCGCCGGAGTCTTCGGCCTCGAGGACGGCGCGTTGCTGCTCGCCGAACGTGGCCGCCTGTTCGGCAACCTGCCGGCCGGTGGCCGGATGGTCGCCGTCTTCGCCGCCGCCGAGCGGGTGGAGAGCTTCACCGACGAGTTCCCGCGGCTGTCGGTGGCTGCCTACAACGGGGCCAACACCGTGCTGTCGGGGCCGGCGGAGGATCTGGACCGGGCGGTGGCCGCGTTGACCGCCGACGCGGTCCGGTGTGAGTGGCTGGACACCAGCCACGCGTTCCATTCGGCGCTGCTGGATCCGGCCCTCGACGAATTCGAGTCGTACGCGGGCCGGTTCGAATATCGGTCGCCGCAACGGATTTTGGTGTGCAACCGCACCGGTGCCGCCCTGGGCAGAACGGTGAAGCTGGACGCCCGCTACTGGCGGCGCCATGCCCGCCAGCCGATCGAGTTCGCCAAGAGCGTTGCCACGCTTGCCGGTCTCGGCTGCGCGGCACTGCTGGAGGTCGGGCCGCAACCGGTGTTGACCGCGGCAGCCCTGCGGGCCTGGCCGGACCCGGCGACCGCGCCGCGCGCGATCGCGTCGTTGCGCCGCAACGGTGCCGATCACCGCCAGATCACCGAAGCCCTCGCCACCGCGTACACCGTCGGGCATCTGCCCGACTTCGGTGCGCTGCAGCACCGGCCCGCCGACAAACTCGACCTGCCCACCTATCCGTTCCAGCACCGCTCCTACTGGTTCCGGGACAACCGGGCTCCGGCCGGCCACCACGGTGATCAGGCCGACCTCGCCGCGCGCACCGAGGCCGTCCGGTTGCTCGAAGACGGCCGGATCGACGAACTCGTCGCGCTGCTCGACGGAGACACCGCCAACCAGCAGACCGCCGATGTCTTGAAAAAGCTTGCCGCGCAACATAACCGGCAACGCTCGGTGCAGTCCATCGCCGATGCCCGGTACGAGATTCGATGGGAGAAGTCCGCGGTTTCCGGCGCCGACTCCGGCGAGGGCTCGGCGTGGCTGCTGATCGGTGACGACGCCGATCTGTCCCAGCCGCTGACCGACGCGCTGACCGCGCGCGGCCACCGCTACCGGGTCCTCGGTCTGCCCACGTCCGACGCGGACTGCGAGCGGCTCGAGGTGGCCCTGCGCGCCGCGGTCGCCGAGGAGCCGTCGCTGCGCATCCTGTGCCTCGCGGCTCTCGAACGTGGCGGTGGCGCCGCATCGCCGCCGTCCACCGCACCGTCGATGCGCTCGCTGCTGCACATGCAGCACCGGGTCATGAGCGGCGCCAAGCACCTGTTCCGCGCGGCCGCCGCCGCCGAGTTGCGTGCCCCCATCTGGCTGATAACCCGTGGCGCACAACGGGTCACCGACACCGACGCGGTCTCGCCGGTGCAGAGCTGCCTGTGGGGTTTCGGTCGCGCCGCCGCACTGGAGCATCCGCAAGTGTGGGGCGGACTGGTGGACCTGTCCGACTGCGGTGCCGACGAATGGTCCCGGCTGATCGGCCAACTCGTTGCAGCGCCGCGTGACTCGGGCGCCCGCGAAGACCAGATCGCGCTGCGGGGGCAGGCCGTCTACGTTCCCCGATTGCAGCGCCGGCCCGGTCTGCCCACCGCGATTCCGCTTCAATTGCGTTCGGAGGCAACGTATCTGGTGACCGGCGGGCTGGGCGCGGTCGGACTGGAGATCGCCGGCTACCTGGCTGCCCAAGGTGCGCGACAGCTGGTGCTGACCAGCCGGCGCGCACCGAGCGAAGCGGCCCGCGCGCGCATCGACGCGATTCTGCAGCAGCACGGCTGCCAAACCCGGGTCGTCGCAGCCGATGTCGCCAATCCGCACGACGTGGCCCGGCTGCTGGCCACGGTGGCGGCCGAGTTGCCGCCGCTGGCCGGCATCGTGCATGCCGCAGGCGAGATGGGCACCACCCCGCTGCAAACCCTCGACGACGCCGAAGTGGAACGGGTGTTCGCTGGAAAGGTCTGGGGCGCATGGCATTTGAGCGAAGCCACCGCTGATTTGCAGCTGGACTTCTTCCTGTGCACCTCCTCGATCGCCGCGGTCTGGGGAAGTTTCGGGCAGACCGCCTACAGCGCGGCCAACGCCTTCCTCGACGGGCTGGTGTACCGGCTGCGCGAGCAGGGCGTGCCCGCGATCAGTGTGAACTTCGGTCCTTGGCTGGCCGGCACGACCGGGATGGCGGACGAGGACGCCCGGACCCGGCTGGAGCAGCGCGGGGTCAAGGCCCTCTCGCCCGCGGACGCATTGGCCGGGATGGCCGAGGTCATGGCGGCATCCGGCGGCAACGGCGCCAACGGCGCCAACGGCGTGGTGGCCCGCATCGATTGGGCCCGCTTCCTGCCGCTGTACCAGCTGGGCGGCAAACGTTCGTTCCTCGCCGACCTGGAGCGCGAGGTGCCCGAGTCGGCGGTGGCGCCGGCGACGTTCGGGTCGTCGGGGACTACCCGATTGGTGGAGCAGCTGACCGCCGCCCCGGTGCAGCAGCGCAAGAAGATCCTGGTGGAGTTCCTGCGCGACGTCGTCGCAGAGGTGACCCGCACCGACGGGGCGGAGATCCGGGAAGAGGCCGGGTTCTTCGACCTCGGCATGGACTCGCTGATGGCCGTCGAGCTACGGCGCCGCGTCGAGCAGGCCGTCGGCCGCGAACTGCCCGCCACCCTGGCGATGGATCATCCGCGCCTCGTCGACGTGGCCGACTACCTGCTCGGTGACGTGTTGAAGCTGGGCGTTCAGGCGTCGGCCACCGCGGCCCCGGCCCGGCCGGCCTCGGTGCGGCCCGGCGCCACCGACGAGCCGATCGCGATCGTCGCGGTGGCCTGCCGATTCCCGGGATCACCGGACCCCGACGCTTATTGGGATCTGCTGTCCGGCGCCGTCGACGCGATCCGCGAGATCCCCGACGACCGCTTCGACATCGACGAGTTCTACGACCCGGATCCGGAGGCACCGGGCAAGATCTACAGCCGCAACGGCGGATACCTGGAAGGCATCGACGGATTCGACCCCGAGTTCTTCGGCATCTCACCGCGCGAAGCCGTATGGATAGATCCCCAGCAGCGGTTGATGCTGGAGATCGTCTGGGAGGGCCTGGAACGCGCCGGATATTCGCCGGCGGCACTGCGCGGCAGCCGCAGCGGCATCTTCGTGGGCGTAGCCGCCAACGAGTACTCACACCTGCTGTCCCGGGACTCCGTCGAGAGCATCGAAGCCCACTTCATCACCGGCAATGCGCTCAACGCCATCGCCGGTCGGGTCGCTTTCGCGCTCGGTCTGGAGGGGCCGGCGGTCGCGGTGGACACCGCCTGCAGTTCGTCGTTGGTGGCCGTGCACCAGGCCTGTCAGGCGCTGCACTCCAACGACTGCGATCTGGCGCTCGCCGGTGGGGTCAACGTCCTGCTGAGTCCGGCCTCCATCGTGGCGGCTTCCCGGGCGCGCATGCTCTCGCCGGACGGGCGCTGCAAGACCTTCGACGCCGCAGCCGACGGCTACGTGCGCAGCGAAGGCTGCGGCATCCTGGTGCTCAAGAGGCTCAGCGATGCCCAGCGTGACGGCGACCGGGTCTGTGCCGTCATCCGGGGCAGCGCGGTCAACCAGGACGGTGCCTCCAGCGGTCTGACGGTGCCCAACGGTGGCGCGCAGCAACGCCTGATCGCCGCGGCGCTGGCACGTGCCGGATTCGTCGGCGGCGACGTCGACTACCTCGAGGCGCACGGCACCGGCACCGCGCTGGGCGACCCGATCGAAGTGCAGGCCGCCGCCGCGGTCTACGGTGACGGCCGCGACCCGGATCGCCCGCTGCTGCTGGGATCGGTCAAGACCAACATCGGCCACCTGGAATCCGCCGCGGGGATCGCCGGGCTGATCAAGGTCGTGCTGTCGTTGCAGCACGAAATGCTGCCGCAGATACTGCATTTCGAGAAGCCGTCGCCGCACATTCCGTGGAACTCGTTGCCGGTGCGGGTGGTGGACACGCCCACCCCGTGGCACACCAACGGCAGGCCGCGCCGCGCCGGAGTGAGTTCCTTCGGGTTCACCGGGACGAATGCGCACGTGCTGATCGAGGAGGCGCCGGCGCCGGTCACCGAGGAGGTCGAGTCGGACATCTCGGCCGGCGAGTCAGCCGATCTCGCAGCGCCCCAGGACGTCGTCGAGACGGTCAACATTCTGCCGCTGTCGGCGCGTTCGCCGCAGGCGCTCACAGCGCTGGCGCACCGGTACCTGGAATGGCTGGACGCCCACCCCGACGTCGACGTCGCCGACGTCTGCTTCACCGCCGGGGTCGGCCGCTCGCAGTTCGAGCACCGGGCCGCCCTGGTCTTCGAACCGGGTGCCGCAACGGTGCAGAACGCCCGCGACCTGCTGGTCGAGCTGACCGAGAACCGGCTGCGGCCGGGCGTGCTGCGCGGTGAGTGCGGCGATCCGCCGACCACGGCATGGTTGTTCACCGGCCAGGGCAGCCAGTACCCGGGGATGGCGCGCGAATTGTTCGACGCCGAACCGGTCTTCGCCGACGTGCTGCGGCGCTGCGCGGCGGCGGTCGACGGGCTGCTGCCGCGTCCGTTGCTGGAGACCGTGTTCGCCACCGATCGGGACAGCGCAGAAACCTTGCGGCACACCTCTTTTGCGCAGCCGGCGCTGTTCGCCGTGGAGATGGGCCTGGCGCGGTTGTGGCAGTCCTGGGGGATCGAGCCCGACGTGGTGCTCGGGCACAGCGTGGGCCAGTACGCGGCCGCGTGCGTGGCCGAGGTGTTCAGCCTCGAGGACGGTGCCCGGCTGATCGCCGAACGCGGCCGGCTGTTCGGCGAGCTGCCCGCGGGCGGCCGGATGGTCGCCGTCTTCGCCGACCCCGGGCACGTGGAGTCCGTCGCCGACAAGTACCCGCGGGTCTCGGTCGCCGCCTACAACGGGCCCAACACGGTGCTCTCGGGTCCGGGCGAGGATCTCGAGCAGGTCGTCGCCGCCTTCAGCGACGAAGGGATCCGCTGCAACTGGCTGGAAACCAGTCACGCTTTCCACTCCGAGCTGCTGGAACCGGCGCTGGACGAATTCGAGTCGTACGCCGCAGGGTTCCAGTTCGGGATCCCCACCCGGCCGCTGGTCTGCAACCGCACCGGCGCGGTGCTCACCGCGGAGACGCCGCTCAACGCCCAATACTGGCGGCGCCATTCCCGGCAGCCGGTGCAGTTCGCCGAAAGTGTGCGCACCGTCGCGCAGCTGGGCTGCACGGTGCTGATGGAACTCGGTCCGCAACCCATCCTGACCGCGGCTGCGGTGCAGGTCTGGCCCGAGCACTCGCCGGCTCCGCGTGCGATCGTCTCCCTGCGCAAAGGCGCCGACGCGCGCCGCCAGATCGCCGAAGCAGTTGCCGCCGCATATGTTTCGGGGCATCGTCCCGATTTCGGCAAGCTGCATCACGGTGCCCGCAACCGGCTCGAACTGCCGACCTATCCGTTCCAGCGCCGTCACTTCTGGCCCAAGGCATCGGGCATCATCGGCGGCGGCGACGGTGGGGCGGTTTCCGGAATCCTCGGTAGCGCAAAGGATCTCGCTTCCGGAGATGCCGTCTACACCAGCAAGCTGTCGGTCAAGTCCCAGCCCTGGCTGTCCGATCACGTCATCTACGGCACCGTGGTCGTGCCGGGCGCGACGTACGCGGCCATGGCGCTTGCCGCCGTCGGACCGCCGGCTCGGGTGCAAGACGTTTTCTTCTATGAACCGATCATCCTGCCGGAGAAGAGTTCTCGAGAGGTACAGCTGACGCTGAGTCCGACCGAGGATGGCAGCGGGTTCACCTTCCGGGTGCACAGTCGCCCCTACGGGGTGCGCGATGCCGACTGGTCGCTCAACGCCGACGGCACCGTGGTCACCGGCCTGGACGACGAGACGGCGCTGGATCCCGAGGATTCCGTCGACGCGGCAACCGAGCGGTTGAACCGCACTCGACCGCAACAGCTGTTCGAGACCTTCGCCGACATGGAACTGGCCTGGGGGCCCACCTGGTCGACGTCGTTGAAATCACTGTGGGTCGGTGAGGGCGAAGCGATCGGCGACGTCGTGGTGGGCGACGAGCTCTCCGAGCAACTCGGCATCGAGCCGATCCACCCGGTGTTGCTGGACCTGTGCACCGGGGTCGCCTTCCCTGCGTTCCCGGCGCTGCTGGCCGCCGAACACGGAGTGGCCGACCTGTTCCTGCCGTTGCGGTACGGCCGGGTGATGCTGCGCGAGCGGATGCCACGGCGGTTCTTCTGCCGCGCGAAGTGGCACGGCGACGCTCAGGCCCCGGGCGCACTCGACAGCGAAACGCAGGTGTTCGACCTCGATTTCGTCGACCGGGACGGTCGACTGTTGGGCGGCATCCGCGACTTCACGGTCAAGCGCGCGCCGCGCGAGGCGCTGTTGCGCGGGCTGGGTGGCGACGCGACCCGGCTGCTCTACACCCTCGGCTGGCACGAGATCCCCCCGCCGGCCGCCGACGGTGCCCAGAGCACAAGCGGCACTTGGGTTGTCGCCGGGTTCGACGAGCTGGCGGCCGAGCTGCCGGGCTGTCTGCGCGTCGACCGGGATGCCGACGCCCAGCAGTGGAGTGAGCTGATCGCCCAGGCGCAGGAGCGTGGCATGCCGATCACCGGTATCGTGCTGCGCGCCAGCGGAAGTCCGGCCACCGAGGAGTCCAGCGCCGAGTTCGCCGCCCGGCTGCAGACCCAGATCGGCAACGTGCTCGACGTCGTGCAACCCTTACTCGCCGACGACACGGTCAAGCTGGTCAACGGACTGTGGATCGTCACCGAACGGGCCGTGGCCGCCGAACCCGGCGAACCCGTCGATCCGGTGCAGTCGGCGCTGTGGGGGCTGGGCCGCACCATCATCGCCGAACAACCGATCCTGCGCTGCCGGCTCGTCGACCACGACGGATCCGACGAGGCCGTGCGCGCGCTGGCGGGGCTGCTCGGCGCACCGGTCGAGGAGCCCGAACTTGCGCTGCGGCAGGGCAAATACCTGGTGTCGCGACTGATGCCGTGGGCCCGCAGCGGCCAACTCGCGGTGCCGCGCGCGACCGACTACGTGCTGGCGCCGACCGAACGCGGCGCGATCGACAACTTGCGCCTGGTCGAGTCTGAGGTCTCGCCGCCCAGCGGGGGTCAGGTGCAGATCCGGGTGGAGGCCGCCGGCCTGAACTTCCGCGATGTGCTCAACGTGCTCGGCCTCTATCCAGGCGACCCGGGGCTGATCGGCGGCGACTTCTCCGGCATCGTCACCGAGTTGGGCAGCGGGGTAACAGGATTCGAGGTCGGGCAGCGCGTCATGGGCTTCATGCAGGGCGCGTTCGCCAGCCGGGTGAACGTGCCGGCGCAGTTGCTGGCGCCGGTGCCCGACGGGCTGAGCGCGGTCGACGCGGCCAGTATCCCGGCCGCCGCCCTGACCGCGCGGCTGGCGTTCGACTGGGCCCAGCTGCGTCCCGGTGACCGGGTGCTGGTGCACGCGGCCAGCGGTGGCGTGGGACTGGCCGCGGTCCAGTTGGCACAGCAGCACGGCGCCACGGTCTTCGCCACCGCCAGCACCTACAAGCGCGCGATGCTGCGCAAGTTGGGTGTGAAGTACGTCTACGATTCGCGCAGTACGGATTTCGCCGATCAGATCCTGGCCGATACCGACGGCGCCGGTGTCGACGTGGTGCTCAACAGCTTGACGAATGAGGGCTTCGTCGCGGCGACCGTGCGGGCCACCGCCCGCAACGGCCGGTTCGCCGAGATCGCCAAGCGCGACATCTGGTCGCCGGAGCAGATGGCGGCCGAACGTCCCGACATCGGCTACGAGATCGTCGCGCTGGACGGCACCATCATGTCCGACCCCGCGCACATCCAGCGGCTGCTGGTCGAGGTGTCCGACGGGCTGGCCCGCGGCGAGTGGTCACCGCTGCCGGTGGAGATCTACCCGCTGACCGAGGCCAAGACCGCGTTCCGCCGCATGCAGCAGGCACGGCACATCGGCAAGATCGTGTTGCAGATGCCCAAACCGCTGCAGCTGCACGGTGATCGGACCTACCTGATCACCGGTGGTCTGGGTGCCCTCGGTCTGCACACGGCCGCCCACTTCGCCCAACTCGGGGCCGGTGACATCGTGCTGACCAGTCGGCGCGCACCCGATGCCGACGCGCAGCGGGCCATCGCCGACATCAGTGAGCGCTACCGGTGCCGGGTCCACATCTTCGCCGCCGATGTCGGCGAGGAGTCGGCGGCCGCGGAACTGCTGGAGCGGATCCGGGCGGAATTGCCTCCGCTGGCGGGGGTGGCGCATTTGGCGGGCGTGCTCGACGACGCGCTGCTGACTACGCAGGACTGGGCACACTTCCAGACGACGTTGCAGCCGAAAGCTTTGGCGGCGTGGCATTTACACCGGTTGACCGCGGCCGACGAGCTGGACTTCTTCCTGCTGTATTCCTCGGCGTCCAGCGTGCTGGGTTCACCTGGCCAGGCCAACTACGCGGCCGCCAACGCCGTGCTCGACGGGCTCGCCGCCTACCGCAAGGCGCGCGGGCTGCCGGTGGCCGCGGTCAACTGGGGTCCCTGGGGCAAGGGCGGGATGGCGGCCTCGCAGGCCGCGCGCGCCAATCTCGGTGCGCAGGGCCTGCTTCCGCTGGAACCCTCGGCAGCGCTCAGCGCGCTCGGCGAAATCGTCGCGCACGGGACCGGGCAGGTCACCGTCATCAAGGCCAACTGGCAGCGGGCGGCGAAGATGCTCGGGGGTTCACGCCCACCGATTCTGGACCACCTGCTGCCCAGCGACGCCACCGTGACGACGGGCGACAGCGAGCTGCTGCGGCAGCTCTACGAGGTGCCCGAGGCCCAGCGCGCCGACTTCATCACCGAGTATCTGCAGCAGGAGGTGCAACAGTTCCTGCGACTGGCTCAGCCGCCCGCAGCCACCAGCCGGTTCCTGGACCTGGGCACCGACTCGCTGATGGCGGTGGAGCTGCGCAACCGGCTGCACGCCCAGTTCGGTGGCGCGTTCACGATCAGCGCCACCGCGGTCTTCGACTACCCGACGATCAGGTCGCTGGCGGAGTATCTGGCCGAGCAGTTGCCGGAGGCCGACGGCGAGGCCGTTCCTGTTCAGCAGGACGGGGCACCGGAAGCCGCCGGCCAGGCCGAACCCGTCGGTGCGGCCGAACCGGAGCCCGAACCGGCGCCGGTTGACTGAGGCGGGCGCGCGTCAGTCGCTGATGTCGAAACCGGCGATCACCTTGGTGGGCCGCAGCCGCACCACCAGCTCGCCGGGCACGGCATTGCGGCGGCCGAACTCCTCGGCCCGGTCGGCGCCCATGTACCGGGCGCCGGTCCGGGTCGCGATGTCCAACAGCTGCCCGGGGTCCTCGCTCAGCGAGGCCAGGCCCTGCACCTGCACGAACGAGTAGGGCGGGTGCGGGTCGTCGACGCAGATCGTGGTCCGCGGATCACGTTGCAGTGCACGGCCTTTCGCGGTCCGGCTGTCGGTGGTGAACACCAGGGCCCCGTCGTCGACGACGAACCACACCGGCGCCACCAGCGGGCGTCCGTCCGAGGCTGCGAAGCCCAGCATCCCGGTGCGGGTGCCCTCCGACAGGAAGGCGACCACTCGGTCGGACAGCTCGGCCACGGCCGCCTACAGCTTGGCCAGGTCGTAATCGCCGACGTGGTCGATGAGCACCCGCAGCTGATCTCCGGCGGTACCGAGCGTGTTGTCGATCGCGGTGAGACGCGCGGTGTAATGGCCCACCGGGTACTCCGCGGTCATGCCGATGCCGCCGTGTAGTTGGATGGCCTCCTGGCCGATGTGCCGGCCGGAGCGGCCGATCTGCAGCTTGGCGCGCGCGGCGATCAGCGGATCGTAGTTGCCGTCGGCGATCGACATGGCGGCGTAGAGGGTCATGCTGCGCGCCAGTTCCAGCGACACGTACATGTCAGCGGCGCGTTGGGTCAGCGCCTGGAATTTGTTGAGAGTCACCCCGAACTGCTTGCGGGTCTTGAGGTATTCGGTGGTCAGCCGCAGCGCTTCCTCCATTGCACCCAGCGCCTCGGCGCACAGCGCCGACTGGATGCGGATGACGGCGTTGCGGACGGCTTCGGAAGCGTCCTGTCCCGCCGACCCGAGCGGCTCGGCGGCGGTTGCGTCGAAGTCGATTTGGGCGCCGCGCTGACCGTCGAAGGTGGCATAGGATTTGCGCGTCGCCGCGCCCGCGTCGACCAGGAACAGGCCGGTGCCGCCGTCGGGCAGCGCCGCGCTGACCACCAGCGTCTGGGCGCTGTCGCCCGCCGGTACCGGGTTCTTGCGTCCGCTGATGGCCCACGAATCGCCTTGTTGCACAGCTTTAGTGGTGATCTCAGCGGCGGCGCCACGCTGGCCGGGCTCTAGGTGGGCGAACGCCAGCAACCGTTGCCCCGCGGACACCTCGTCGAGGATTTCCCGCTGCCGGTCGTTGCCCAGCTCGGCGATCAGCGCGCCGGGCGCCAACGCAGCATGCACGATGGGCTCGGGCGCCAGCCGGCGGCCGAATTCGGTGAGCACCACCATGATCTCGATCTGCCCGGCCTCGTCGGGGTCGAAGCCGAGGCCCAGAATCCCGGTCTCGGCCAACTGATTCCACACCTCGCGGCTCCAGCCGAGTTCGGTGTCGATCACCTTATTGCGGCTCTCCGGGTCGTAGCTGCGCGACAGCAATTCGCGGGTGGTGTCGCGCAGCAGCGTCTGCTCTTCGCTCAACTGAAAGTCCATGACTGCCTCACAATCCGAGAATGGTGGACGCGATGATGTTGCGCTGAACCTCGTTGCTGCCGCCGTAGATTGAGGTTTTGCGGTAGTTGAGGTAGTGCGGGGCACTGCTTTGCGCCCAGGCCGGTGAGGCGATCCCGTCACCGTTGACCGGTAGCGCGTCGGCGCCGGCGACCTCGACCATCAACTCGGTGGAAAGCTGCTGCAGCTGGCTGCCGCGCAGTTTGAGCACTGAGGACGCCGGGTTCGGTTTACCGCCCGAGGACCCCGAAACCACCCGGGCCTGAGTGAGTTCCAGTGCCAGGATCTCGTTCTCGGCCTCAGCCAGCCGGGCGGCGAAAAGCGGGTCGTCGATCAGCCCGTTCGCTTTCGCGTGCCGCTTCACCTCGGCCAGCCGCACCTTGGTGCGGCCGACCTGCGCGATGCCGGTGCGTTCGTTGCCCAACAGGAACTTCGCATACGTCCAGCCCTGATTCTCTTCTCCGACAAGCTGATTGGCGGGCACTCGGACGTCGGAGAAGAAGACTTCGTTGACCTCGACGCCGCCGTCGATCAGCTTGATCGGTCGCCACGTGATGCCCGGGGTGTCCATCTCCATCAGCAGGAACGAGATGCCGGCCTGACGCTTGGGCGCCTGCGGGTCGGTGCGCACCAGGCAGAAGATCCAGTCCGCGTACTGGCCCAGCGTCGTCCACGTCTTCTGCCCGTTGACCACATAGCTGTCGCCGTCGCGGACCGCGGTGGTGCGCAACGAGGCCAGGTCCGAGCCGGCTTCGGGCTCGGAGAAGCCCTGGCACCACCAGATGTCCAGGGCGGCGGTCGGCGGTAGGAACCGCTCCTTGATCTCCTGCGACCCGAACTCGGCGATCACCGGCCCGACCATCTTGGTGTTGAAGTTCAGCGGCTCGGGCACACTGGCCAGCTGCATCTCGTCGTTGTAGATCTGCGACTGGGTGGGTGTCCAATCCTTGCCGCCCCATTCGACGGGCCAACCGGGTACGGCCAGCCCGTTCTCGTGCAGCAACTTGTGATTGTCGACGATCTGCTCGCGGGTCAGCGATTGGCCGTTGCGTACCCGCTCGCGGACGTCGGCGGGGACCTTGGTGGTGAAAAAGGTACGAAGTTCGTCGCGGAACGCGGCTTCGTCGGGGGTGAGCGCCAGCTTCATTGCAGCCTCCTGTGGTCGTGCGCGCCGGTTCCATCTTGACTGATCCGACCGAGCGCTCGTGCACAGCCTCGGGTTAATCCACAGCGGGGCGGTGAGCGGCGCCTTCGGCGGGTCGCTGCGACGGTCCGCGCGCCTACCGTCGGCTCATGCGAACGGAACTTCCTGCCGAGAGACTGCACCGCCGGTTGGGTGCCGAACCAGACAGCGACGGCCCGGACTCCGGGCCCGACGACCCGGTCGCGGGCGACGGCCGGGACGAGGAGCAGGACGACCCGAACTCCCTGCTGCCGCGCTGGCTGCCCGAGAGCTCACGCGGGCGCGGTCTGGTCGACCGGGTGCGCGCCGATCCGGGCCGGGCCGGGGCCTTCGCACTGGCGGTGATCGCCGCGCTGGCGGTGCTGATCACCGTGTTCACCCTGGTGCGCGACCGCCCGGCCCCGGTCAGCTCGGCCAAACTGCCACCGGTAGAACGGGTTTCGTCCGCCAGATCGTCCACGACTGTCGCCCCGCCGGCCGGTCCGGTGGTGGTCAGCGTGGTGGGTCTGGTGCACAAACCCGGGGTGGTGACGCTGGCGCCGGGCGCACGCGTCGCCGATGCGGTGCAGGCGGCCGGTGGGGCGGTCGACGGTGCGGACATGGTGGGGCTGAATATGGCCCGCCCGGTCGGTGATGGTGAGCAGATCGTGGTCGGTCTGGCGTCGCCGTCGGGCAAACCGCCGGTGTTGGGCAGTTCGGTGGGCACCGGCGCGCCCACCGCGCCGGCGACCGCGGCGCCCACTTCGGGTAGGCCGAGGCCGGCGCCCAAGGAGCCGCTGGACCTGAACACCGCGACCGTCGAGCAGCTCGACGCCCTGCCCGGCGTGGGCCCGGTCACCGCGGCCGCGATCGTGGCGTGGCGACAGGCCAACGGCCGATTCACCACCGTCGACCAGCTGGGGGAGGTCGAGGGTATCGGCCCGGCGCGGCTGGACAAGCTGCGCGCCCTGGTCCGTGTCTGACCCCGGTGGCCGGCCCGGAGACCAGTCCGGTGGTGGACCTGGACGTGCGCCTGGTCCCGGCCGCGCTGGCCTGCTGGGCGGTCACCGCGGCGGGGATCGTCTGGCCGATCGGCGCCGTATTGGCCGGGTGCTGCGCGGTGCTGGCCGTCGGGTCGGGCCTGCTGTGGTGGCGGGCGCGGGGCCGTCCGGGCGCTCGGCTGGCCGCGGTCGGCGCCGGTCTGCTGGCGATCGGCGTGGTGGGTGCGGGCTACGGCCTGGCGGTCGCATTGCGGGCGGATGCGGTCGCGCACCACCCGATCACCGCGACTTTCGGCACCGTCGCTCCGGTGACGGTCATGCCCAGCGAAAGCCCGCTGACGCTGGGCAGCGGCCGGCTGATGTTCCGGGCGACGTTGCTGCGGCTGCGTGACGACGAAATATCGGGCCGGGTCGTGGTTTTCGCCCGCGCCGCTGAGCAGGGATACGGGGAGCTCGCCGTGGGCCGGCCGGTCCGCTTCACCGCACGCATCACCCGCCCGACCCGCCACGACCTCACCGTCGCGGTGCTGACCGCGACAGGTCCGCCGGCCCTGGGTGAGGCCGGGTCGGTACAGCGTGCCGCGCACGCCGTGCGTAGCCGATTCGCCGCGGCGGTTCGTACGGTGCTGCCGGCCGACCAGGCGGCGATGCTGCCCGCGCTGGTACTCGGCGACAGCACGCTGGTCCCCGCGGGGACCAGCGCCGAGTTCCGCACCGCCGGGATGACGCACCTGACCGCGGTCTCGGGCGCCAACGTGACGATCGTGTGCGCGGCGGTGCTGTTCTCGGCGCGGCTGGTCGGACCGCGGGCCGCCGTAGCGCTGGCCGGCTTGGCGCTGGTGGGGTTCGTGATCGTGGTGCAGCCGACGGCCAGCGTGTTGCGGGCGGCGGTGATGGCCGCGATCACGCTGCTGGCGATGCTGACCTCGCGGCGCCGTCAGGCGATACCGGCACTGGCGGCAACGGTGTTGGTGCTGCTGGTCGCGGCGCCGCAGCTGGCGGTCGACCTGGGTTTCGCCCTGTCGGTGGTCGCGACGGCCGCGCTGGTGGTCGTCGCGCCCGGATGGTCGCGCCGCCTGGCCGATCGGGGCTGGCCCAAGCCACTCGCGGACGCGGTCGCGGTCGCCGGGGCCGCCCAGCTGGTGACGGCGCCGCTGGTCGCCGCCATCTCGGGACGGTTCAGTCTGGTGGCCGTCGCCGCCAACCTACTGGCGGCGCCGGCCATCGCCCCGATCACCGTGCTGGGCACCGCGGCGGCGGTGTTGGCCGGGTGCTGGCCGGCCGGCGCGCAGCTACTGATCCGATTCACCGGGCCGGAGGTGTGGTGGGTCTTGCGGATCGCACGGTGGGCAGCCGGGGTGCCCGCGGCCAGTGTGCCGGTGCCCTCCGGGGTCGCCGGCCTGCTCACAGTCGGCTGCACCACCGTGCTGGCCGCGGCGATGTGGCGATGGCACTGGTTCCGCGTCGCCTTGGGCTCGGCGGCGGTCACCGGCGTGATCTGCCTGGCGGCGTGGTCGCTGTCCGGATTGGCGGGGCGGTGAGCGTCACCTCCGGAGCCGGGCCGTCGTGGCGCCGTGACACCATCGTGTCGTGAGCGAGGTTTCGTCTTTGCACCTGGTCCTGGGGGAAGAGGACCTGCTGATCGAGCGGGCCGTCGCGCAGATTCTGCGGTCGGCCCGCCAGCGCACGGGCACGGCATTGGGTGCCGAATCGGGAATAGCGGACATCCCGGTCAACCGGATGCGCGCCGGCGACGTCAGCACCTACGAGCTGACCGAGTTGCTGAGCCCCTCGCTGTTCGCCGAGGAGCGGATCGTGGTACTCGAAGCCGCCGCCGAAGCCGGTAAAGACGCGGCCACGTTGATCGCCGCGGCCGCCGCGGATCTGCCGCCGGGCACTGTGCTGGTCGTCGTGCACTCCGGGGGTGGACGCGCCAAGGCGCTGGCGGCGGAGCTGAAGTCGCTGGGCGCCCAAGTGCATCCGTGCGCCCGGATCACCAAAGCCGGCGAGCGCGCCGACTTCGTCCGGGCCGAGTTTCGCTCGTTGAAGGTCAGGGTCGACGACGACACCGTGACGGCCTTGCTCGACGCCGTCGGCTCCGACATCCGGGAGCTGGCGTCGGCCTGCTCGCAGCTGGTCGCCGACACCGGCGGCGACGTCGACGAACCGGCGGTCCGGCGCTACCACAGCGGCAAAGCCGAGGTGAAGGGCTTCGACATCGCCGACAAGGCGGTGGCCGGGGACGTCTCGGGCGCGGCCGAAGCACTGCGCTGGGCGATGATGCGCGGCGAACCGTTGGTGGTGCTGGCCGATGCCCTCGCCGAAGCCATCCACACCATCGGCCTGGTGCAGGCGCAGTCGGGTGACCCGTACCGGCTGGCCGGTCAGCTCAAGTTGCCGCCCTGGCGGGTGCAGAAGGCGCAGCGGCAGGCCCGTCGCTGGTCACGGGAGCGGCTGGCGACCGCGATGCGAGTGGTCGCAACACTCAACGCCAACGTCAAAGGTGCCGTGGCGGACGCCGACTACGCGCTGGAAGCGGCGGTGCGACAGGTGGCCGAACTGGTCTCGGATTGACCGTCGGATCGGCTTTGGGAACGAATGGTCTAAAAAGGGGCGGAAAGCTCAGCCGAGCTTGTTGAACGCCTGCGCCAGCGCCGACTTCTTGTTGGCGGCCTGGTTCTTATGGATCACGCCCTTGCTCGCGGCCTTGTCCAGCTTGCGGCTGGTCGACACCAGCAGCTCAGCGGCCTTGTCCTTCTCACCGGCGTGGGTGGCTTCCCGGAACGCGCGAATGGCGGTACGGAGCGAAGACTTCACCGACTTGTTGCGCAGCCGGGCGCGCTCGTTAGTCCGGTTGCGCTTCTGCTGCGACTTGATGTTGGCCACGCGTGTAGTTCCTTAGTCCGTTTCGATTTGGCTTTGCCCGGGGTATGCCTGCAACCCGACAGCGACTGCTCAGGTTAGCAGTCGGTTACGTTTTCGCCCAAAAGACGAACTCTGGGCCTGCTGGAATAGGGGATTTGAGGCAGAGTGACACAGGTGAGCCTTTCGAATCAGATCGAAGCAACCCCGCACCGGTCACGCGCCCGTTCCGAGCGCATTTTCGAGGGCTATAACACCTGTGATCCGGTCTATTCGTTGGCTTTCGACGAGATGTTCGACGCCCAGGGCAACGTGCGCGGCCCCTACAAGGGCATCTACGCCGAGCTGGCGCCCACCGACGCCTCGGAGCTGAAGGCCCGGGCCGACGCACTGGGCCGGGCGTTCATCGACCAGGGCATCACGTTCTCGCTGTCGGGCCAGGAGCGGCCGTTCCCGCTGGATCTGGTGCCGCGGGTGATCTCGGCCGCCGAATGGACGCGTCTGGAGCGCGGCATCACCCAGCGGGTCAAGGCCCTCGAGATGTACCTCGACGACATCTACGGTGACCAGGAGATCCTGCGCGACGGCGTCATCCCGCGCCGGCTGATCACCTCGTGCGAGCACTTCCACCGCGAGGCTGTCGGGATCGTCCCGCCCAACGGAGTACGCATCCACGTCGCCGGCATCGACCTGATCCGCGACGAGAAAGGCGACTTCCGGGTCCTGGAAGACAACCTGCGGTCGCCGTCGGGTGTGTCCTACGTCATGGAGAACCGGCGCACCATGGCCCGGGTCTTCCCGAACCTGTTCGCCACCCACCGGGTGCGCACCGTCGACGACTACGCCGCCCACCTGCTGCGGGCGCTGCGCAACTCGGCGGCCACCAACGAAGCCGACCCGACCGTGGTGGTGCTGACTCCCGGCGTCTACAACTCGGCGTATTTCGAGCACTCGCTGCTGGCCCGGCAGATGGGTGTGGAGCTGGTCGAGGGCCGCGACCTGTTCTGCCGGGACAACCAGGTCTACATGCGCACCACCGCGGGGGAGCGGCAGGTCGACGTCATCTACCGGCGCATCGACGACACGTTCCTGGATCCGCTGCAGTTCCGCGCCGACTCGGTGCTGGGGGTGGCCGGGCTGGTCAACGCCGCCCGCGCCGGCAACGTGGTGATCTCCAGCTCGATCGGCAACGGCGTGGGCGACGACAAGCTGGTCTACACCTACGTGCCCACCATCATCGAGTACTACCTGGGCGAAAAGCCGCTGCTGGCCAATGTGGAAACGTACCGCTGTTGGCTGGACGACGAGCGCGAGGAGGTGCTCGACCGGATCCACGAATTGGTGATCAAGCCGGTGGAAGGCTCCGGCGGGTACGGCATCGTGTTCGGCCCGGAGGCCTCGGAGAAGGAATTGACCGCGCTGGCCAAGAAGATCCGCGAAGATCCGCGATCGTGGATCGCCCAACCGGTCATGGAGCTCTCGACGGTGCCGACCCGGATCGGCGACTCGCTGGCGCCGCGTTACGTGGACCTGCGGCCGTTCGCGGTCAACGACGGCAACGAGGTGTGGGTGCTGCCCGGCGGATTGACCCGAACCGCGCTGGTCGAGGGCTCGCGGGTGGTGAACTCCAGCCAGGGCGGCGGCTCCAAGGACACCTGGGTGCTGGCGTCGCGGGCCTCGGGGGCCGGTCGTGAGCTGGGTCGCGCCCAGGTGGTGCGGTCGCTGCCGCGGGCCGTGCCCGAGCAGGCTCCCGAGGCTGTTCGTCCGGCTACCACCCACGCTCAGCCGATCAACCCGCCCCAGGACGAACAGCCGCAGCAGCAACAACAGCAGAAAGCGAGCGACTGATGCTGGCCCGTAACGCCGAGGCGCTGTTCTGGATCGGCCGTTACGTCGAGCGTGCCGACGACACGGCGCGCATCCTGGACGTGGCGGTGCACCACTTGCTGGAGGATTCCAGCGTCGACCCCGACCAGGCCTCCCGCCTGCTGCTCAAGGTGCTGGGCATCGAGCCTCCCGAGCACCGCCTCGACGTCTGGTCGCTGACCGACCTGGTTGCGTTCAACCCCAACACCGACGGTGGTTGCTCGATCGTCGAGGCCATCTCGGCGGCGCGCGAAAATGCAAGGTCGGCAAGGGAAGTCACGTCCAGCGAGATCTGGGAATGCATCAACACCACCTATCATGCGCTGCCCGAACGGGAGCGGGCCGCCAAACGCCTTGGGCCGCATGAGTTTTTGTCGTTCATCGAGGGACGCGCGGCGATGTTCGCCGGCTTGGCCGACTCCACCCTGTCGCGCGACGACGGCTACCGGTTCATGGTGTTGGGCCGCGCGATCGAACGGGTCGACATGACGGTGCGGCTGTTGCTGTCCCGCGTCGGGGACAGCGCCTCGTCGCCGGCCTGGGTGACGCTGTTGCGTTCGGCGGGTGCCCACGACACCTATCTGCGTACCTACCGCGGCGCGCTGGACGCGGCCCGGGTGGTCGAGTTCATGCTGCTCGACCGGCTGTTCCCGCGTTCGGTCTTCTACTCGCTGAAGCTGGCCGAACACAACCTCGAGGAACTGCTGCACAACCCGCAGAGCCGGATCGGGGCCACCACCGAAGCGCAGCGTCTGCTCGGCAAGGCGCGCAGCGAGCTGGAATTCGTCCAGCCCGGGGTGCTGCTCGAGACGCTGGAGAACAGGCTGGGGGCGCTGCAGCGGACCTGCCGGGACGTCGGGGATGCGTTGGCGCTGCAGTACTTCCACGCTGCGCCCTGGGTGGCGTGGACGGACGCCCGGCAGCGCGGGGAACTGGTCGAGACGCTGGACAGCCGAGGAGAATCCTGATGTGGCGGATGCGGGTGGTGCACACCACTGGTTATGCGTATCAGTCGCCGGTGACGGCGTCCTACAACGAGGCACGGCTGACACCGCGCTCCAACACCCGGCAGAACGTCGTCCTCAACCGCGTCGAAACCATCCCGGCGACCCGGTCCTACCGCTACATCGACTACTGGGGGACCGCGGTCACCGCGTTCGACCTGCACGCGCCGCACACCGAACTGACGGTGACGTCGTCCTCGGTGGTCGAGACCGAATGCCCGGAGTTGCCGGAGGAGAAGGCCGGCTGGGACGAACTGAAGTCGATGGCCGTGATCGACCGCTTCGACGAAGTGCTGCGCCCCACCGCCTACACCCCGACCAGCAAACGCGTTGAGGCCGTCGGCAAGCGGATCATGAAGAACCACGACCCGCAGGAGGCGGTGGTGGCCGCGGCCCGGTGGGCGCGCAGCGAGCTGGACTACCTGCCGGGCACCACCGGAGTGCACTCGTCGGGGCTTGATGCGCTGGAGCAGGGTAAGGGCGTGTGCCAGGACTTCGCGCACCTGACATTGATCGTGTTGCGCAGCATGGGAATTCCCGGGCGATACGTGTCCGGATACCTGCATCCCAAACCCAAGGCGGCGATCGGCAAGACTGTCGAGGGCCGCAGCCACGCCTGGGTTCAGGCCTGGACGGGCGGCTGGTGGAATTACGACCCCACCAACGACACCGACATCTCCGAGCAGTACATCAGCGTGGGCGTCGGCCGCGACTACGCCGACGTGTCGCCGCTGAAGGGTATCTACTCCGGGATGGGCGCCACCGACCTCGACGTGGACGTCGAGATCACCCGGCTGGCCTAGCTGAGCAGGTCCCGCAGCGGCGCGGCCGCGTCGGCGTCGGCGTCGGCGTAACTGGCAGCCGCGCCGGCCAGCCGCTGCACCAGCTGCTCGTGGACGGCCGACATCGCAGCGCTGATCTGCAGATAACCCTGCGCGTGGGCACCCCAGAACGCCGCCACGACCGCCGACACCTGGTCAGCGGCCGCTGCCGGCACACCAGCGGTCTGCTGGGCCGCCCCGGTGTTGGAGGCGTCGATCGCCGAACCGATGCCGGCCAAGTCAGCGGCCGCAGCCGCCAGCGCCCCGGGGCCCGCGACGACGTACGACATCCAGCACCTCTGATTCGAGAACGGCAGAAGCGGATCGTACCTCGCTGCGAGCCCCAAGACCCGCGTTTGCACGTCCAGATCGTCGCCGGCCAGAAATTCGGCACGACTCGACCGCCGCTAGGGGCGCGCCGACACCTCGACCCGGTGCAGGTCGTCGCCGAGTTCGATCTGCCCGCTGAACTCGGTGGCCGCCAGCGCTCGCCACTGGTCCTCCTGGCCTGCCACCAGCGGCGGTACGTAATGCGTCAGGATCAGCGTCGCCACCCCGGCACGGGCCGCCGTCGCGGCCGCCTCCGCCACCGATGAGTGGTAGTCGCAGACGTCCTTGACCCGCTGCTGCGGCACGTGGGTCAGGATGTCTTTGCGGATCGCGGTGTGCACCAACCCGTCTGCGCCGGCAGCCAGTGCGTCCAGACTCGCGCACGGCACCGTGTCGCCGGCCAGCACCACCGACGCACCGTCGAACTCGACGCGGAAGCCGATCGTCGGCGCCACCGGGCGGTGATCGGTGGGCGCGACCCGGATGGTGACGCCGTCACGGTCCCACACCACGCCGTCGGTGTGCTCGTGGACCTCGACCGACGGCGGGGCGTTCAGGTCGGCGTGGTGGGCGATCCGGTAGCTGATGTCGTGGCCGAACGCCTTGAGCGTCAGCTCCACCACCTCCGCGGTGCCCGGCGGGCCGATGATCTGCAGCGGCGGGGGATCGGGGGTGAAGGTGGTGATCCAATTCGTGATCAGCAGATCGCCCAGTTCGGCGATGTGGTCGCTGTGCAGGTGGGTGAGCAACAGGCCGGATAATCCGGCGGCTGCCACCCCGACCGCCGCCGCGCGTTGCAGCACGCCCCGCCCGCAGTCCACCAGGAACACCTGCTCGCCGGCGCGCACCAGGGTCGCGGGCCCGGCCCGGTTCGGGTCGGGGACGGGACTTCCGGTGCCAAGTAGCGTGACCTCGATCATGGGCAACATCTTTGCAAGTCGGCTGGGAATTGCGTATCCACCATCCGGTTGATTCGACGCGGGTACGGATGGCGGGGGCGTCTTTCCCGCCGCGCCACTAAGTCGTAGCCTGAGTGAATTGGATCACAAGGCATGGGAGGCCAGATGCGGATCGTGGACGTCTTGCGGAATAAGGGTGCGGCGGTGACGACGATCCACCCCGACGCGACAGTCCGGGAACTGTTGGCCGGCTTGGCGGAGCAGAACATCGGCGCCATGGTGGTGGTGGGTGACGACGGCGTGGCCGGCATCGTCTCCGAACGCGACGTGGTGCGTCAGCTGCACGTACACGGCGCCAGCGTGCTGTCCCGGCCCGTCTCCAAGATCATGACCAGCGCCGTTGCCACCTGCACCAAATCGGACACCGTCGACAGCGTCAGTGTGCTGATGACTCAGAACCGGGTGCGCCATGTGCCGGTGCTGGAAGGCAAGAAGCTGGTCGGCATCGTCAGCATCGGCGATGTGGTCAAGACGCGGATGGGCGAACTGGAGGCCGAGCAGCAGCAGCTGCAGTCCTACATCACCCAGGGCTGAACGACTCGGCCCCGGCGGTCGTGGAGACCACTCAGCGCCACGAGTATTCCGCGCGTAGCCGGGCGGCCACCACGTCGAAGGTCTCGCGGTCCAGGATCGCGCCCTCGCGGCGGATGCCTTCCTCGGGCACGTCGAGCACCCGGTCCAGCCGCACCCAGCTCTCGCGACCCTCGTAATCCCAGTCACCCGAACCGATTCCGACCCACTCCCGCTCTCCGGCGTGATGCTCCTGGCTGGACAGCATCAGCCCGAGCAGCACGGTGCGCTCCCGGCCCACCACCAGCACCGGCCGGTCTTTTCCGCGGGTCGGGTCATCCTCGTAAACCACCCAGGTCCAGACGATCTCGCCCGGATCGGCCTTGCCGTCCAGGTCGGGTGCATAAACCACTTTGCGGGCCCGCTGCGCGGTGGGAGAGCTGGTGTTCGTCACTGGGCGGCCCGCGGCGATCTCGACCGGAGCGGCCGGCAGACCCATCGCCACGATGTTCGCGGTGATCTTCACGGCGTGCTGCAGGGTCCGCAGTGTCTCCTGCGTGTTCTGCAGGCGCTGCACCACCCTCGGGGCCTCGGCGACGAGGTTCTCCGCAAAGCGCTGAAACGTTTTCCACTGTGACTTGCCGGACGACTTCTTACCCGGGGCCATGGTCGCAGTTTAACTGCGTGATTGTGTCCGGGGTGTTCTGCACGGATACGCTGGGCCTACTCGCACACCGCTCAACCAGGAGATTTCCCATCAGCAGTTTCGCCGACAAGACGTTCACGCCGCCGGCGCAGATTCGGAACTTCTGCATCATCGCTCACATCGACCACGGCAAGTCGACGCTGGCCGACCGGATGCTGCAGCTGACCGGTGTGGTCGACGAGCGTTCGATGCGCGCGCAGTACCTGGACCGGATGGACATCGAGCGCGAGCGTGGCATCACCATCAAGGCGCAGAACGTCCGGTTGCCCTGGCAGGTCGACAACGAAAACTACGTCCTGCACCTGATCGACACCCCCGGTCACGTCGACTTCACCTACGAGGTGTCCCGCGCCCTGGAAGCCTGCGAGGGCGCGGTACTGCTGGTCGACGCCGCCCAGGGGATCGAGGCGCAGACGCTGGCCAACCTCTACCTGGCCCTGGACCGCGACCTGCACATCATCCCGGTGCTCAACAAGATCGACCTGCCCGCCGCCGACCCCGACCGCTACGCCGGTGAGATCGCTCACATCATCGGCTGCGAACCGGGCGACGTGCTGAGGGTTTCCGGCAAAACCGGTGCGGGCGTCGCCGATCTGCTCGACCATGTGGTGCGCGAGGTGCCGCCCCCGCAGGGCGACGCCGACGCCCCCACCCGCGCGATGATCTTCGACTCCGTCTACGACATCTACCGCGGCGTGGTGACCTACGTCCGGGTGGTCGACGGCAAGATCAAACCGCGCGAGCGAATCGCGATGATGTCCACCGGCGCCACCCACGAGCTGCTCGAGGTCGGCATCGTCTCGCCCGAGCCCAAGCCCAGTGACGGTCTGGGTGTCGGCGAGGTGGGCTACCTCATCACCGGGGTGAAAGACGTCCGTCAGTCCAAGGTCGGCGACACCGTGACCACGGCGCGTCACGGTGCCACCGAAGCGCTGACCGGTTATCGCGAGCCCAAGCCGATGGTCTATTCGGGCCTCTACCCGGTCGACGGCAGCGACTACCCGAATCTGCGCGACGCCCTGGACAAGTTGCAACTCAACGACGCCGCCCTGACCTACGAGCCGGAAACGTCGGTGGCGCTGGGTTTCGGCTTCCGCTGTGGCTTCCTGGGCCTGCTGCACATGGAGATCACCCGCGAGCGGCTGGAGCGCGAATTCGACCTGGACCTGATCTCCACCTCGCCCAACGTCGTGTACCGCGTCGAGAAAGAGGACAACACCGAGATCGTGGTGACGAATCCGTCGGACTGGCCCGAAGGCAAGGTCCGTACCGTCTACGAGCCGGTGGTCAAGACCACCATCATCGCACCCAGCGAATTCATCGGCACCATCATGGAACTGTGCCAGTCACGCCGCGGCGAGCTCGGCGGCATGGACTACCTGTCGCCGGAGCGGGTGGAGCTGCGCTACACAATGCCGTTGGGCGAGATCATCTTCGACTTCTTCGACTCGCTGAAGTCGCGCACCCGCGGCTACGCCAGCCTCGACTACGAAGAGGCCGGTGAACAGGAAGCCCAACTGGTCAAGGTCGACATCCTGCTGCAGGGCGAGGCCGTCGACGCGTTCAGCGCGATCGTGCACAAGGATTCGGCGTTCGCCTACGGCAACAAGATGACGACCAAACTCAAAGAGCTGATCCCGCGCCAACAGTTCGAGGTTCCGGTGCAGGCTGCGATCGGATCGAAAATCATTGCGCGGGAAAATATTCGGGCCATCCGCAAGGACGTGCTGTCCAAGTGCTACGGCGGTGACATCACCCGTAAGCGCAAGCTGCTGGAGAAGCAGAAAGAGGGCAAGAAGCGGATGAAGACCATCGGCCGCGTCGATGTCCCGCAGGAGGCGTTCGTCGCGGCGCTGTCCACCGATGCCGCCGGGGACAAGGGCAAGAAATAAGGCGAACCGTACCGGGCGGGACGGCACCGTTCGGCCGCACGCCGGTGTCGGCAGCAGGACAATCGACCTCGTCAAAGCTCTTGTTGCACAAGCTCGTCGGCGCGAACTGACCTATCTGGTAGGTGACTCAGACCGGCGCGTTGGCCGGCTGGAACGCACCGGAGCCGTCGGCTTCCTCCTCGGCCCGGATCACGTGTACCACCGCATTGATCAGCGCCAGGTGCGTGAACGCCTGCGGGAAGTTGCCCAGGTGGCGCCCGGTGCGCGGCTCGATCTCCTCGGCGTACAGGTGCAGCGGACTGGCGAAAGACAGCAGCCGCTCACACAGCCGCTTGGCGCGGGCCACCTCGCCGATCTCCACCAGCGCCGAAACCAGCCAGAACGAGCAGATGGTGAAGGTGCCCTCCTCGCCGGAGAGCCCGTCGTCGGTCTCCTCGACCCGGTAGCGCAGCACCAGGCCTTCCTCGGTGAGCTCGTCGGCGATCGCCAGCACGGTGTTGCGCACCCGCGGGTCATCCGGCGGCAGGAACCGCGTCAGCACCACCAGCAACAGCGAAGCGTCGAGGGCATCGTCTCCATAGCGCTGGGTGAACACCCCGCGCGAGTCCACCCCATGCTGAAGGATGTCCGCCTTGATCTCCTCGGCGATCTCGCGCCATCGCTGCGCGTAACTCCGCTCACCCTGCTTCTCAGCCAGCTTGGCGCCCCGGTCCAGCGCCACCCAGCACATCACCTTCGACGAAGTGAAATGCTGCGGCTCACCGCGCACCTCCCAGATCCCGCGGTCCGGCTCGCGCCAGTGCGTGATCGCCTCCTCGACCTGCTTCTTCAGCACCGGCCACAGCGTCTCCGGGACCTGCTCGCGCGACTTGGCGTGCAGGTAGAACGAGTCCAGCACCGAACCCCAGATGTCGTGCTGGACCTGGTCGTAGGCGCCGTTGCCGATCCGCACCGGTCGGGCATGGTCGTAGCCGGACAGATGGTTGAGCTCCTCTTCGACCAGGCTGCGCTCCCCGCCGACGCCGTACATCACCTGCAGCGGATGCCGCTCGTTGCTGTTGGCGCCGGACACGTCGGCGATGAAGGCGAAGAAGTCGTCGGCCTCGCGGTCCAGGCCCAGTGTGTAAAGCCCCCACAACGCGAAGGTGGAGTCGCGGATCCAGGCGTAGCGGTAGTCCCAGTTGCGTTCGCCGTGCGGTGTCTCGGGCAGCGACGTGGTGCTCGCGGCCAGCAGCGCGCCGGTCGGGGAGTAGGTCAGGCCCTTCAGGGTCAGCGCACTGCGCTGCAGGTAAGCCCGCCACGGGTGGTCGGGGAAGTTGCCGATGTTGATCCACTGCCGCCAGCACTCGGTGGTCTGCCACATCTTGTGTGCGGCCTCTTCGTAGGTCTGCGGCGCCGGGTGCTTGGTCCAGCTCAGCGCGACGAAGATGTTGTCGCCCTCCTTCATCCGGGTTCGGGCGCGCGCTTCCCGGCCCTCCAGCCCGATGTTGAGGTTGGTGGTCAGCCGCAACGTGGGGTGCGCGTCGGGTTGCCGGCTGGCGCGCGCGATCGCCTCGCCGTAGGCGTTCGCCGAATATTCCCAGGTACAGTCGGTGCGGTGATAGTCGAAGGCGGGTTCGCAGCTCATCATCAACTCGACGGTGCCGCTGACACAGCGCACCGTGCGCAGCAGAATGTGCTCGGCGTCCCAGTCCATCGGGGTCCGGCGGTGGGTACGCGAGCGCCGCTCGATGTCGTGCCACGGCCCCATCACCAGCGCGTCGCGCACGATCAGCCAACCGGTGTGGGTCTGCCAGGTGGTTTCCATGATCAGACTGCCGGGCAGGTACCGCCGCGCCGAGGGCACCGATACGCCGTAGGGGCCGAGCCGGAAGTGGCCGGCGCTGCGGTCCAATATCGCGCCGAACACGCTGGGGGAGTCCGGCCGCGGCACACACAGCCACTCCACCGAACCCGCCGGCGAGATCAGGCAGGTCGTCTCCCAGTCCGACAGGAACGAGTAGTCGGCGATCGGCGGGAACGGGTTGCGTGACGGCGAGCTGGACTCATACGGCCCGCTCGACTCGAATGCCACCGAAGTGCCGTCGAGCGCGTGCAACTCGGGTTCGTCAAGGGGGACCACCCGGTCGTCAGTTGAGTCGGCGGAGTCGGCGTGCAGGACCATCCCGACATCATCGACCGTTCACCTGTCCGTCGTCCACCTTCGCTACCGAGGTGTTACCGGCGGCAACAAGGCTGACCGAATCCCATTGGTCTCGCGGGTCTCCGCCGCATAGGGTGGGCTCGGTGAACGGCTTCCTGAATTGGTGGGACAGCGTGGAGCTTTGGCTCTCCGGGCTGCCCTTCGTGCTTCAGGCGCTGGCGGTCATGCCGATCGTGTTGGCGCTGGCGTACTTCCTGGCCGCGACGCTGGACGCGGTGCTGGGCCGGGCCACCCGGATGCTGCGTCGCATTCGCCACTCCGAAGTCTCCGGATAACGCTCCGATGCCGCGTTCGCACGTGTCGCTGGTGCTGGCCGCTCTGGTGGTTCTGGTGATCGTCGCTTGGCTGCTCACCCACTGATCAGCCCGTCGAATTGCCAGTCCGCTGAACTCTGTTACGCTTCGCGACATGCACGCAGCAACCGAGGTTTTGCAGCGCGACGTCGTCGCGCCCGGTTGCCACCCTGCGGCCGTGGTCTGCGCCGCGGCCGGCGTGCGCTGTTGTCGCTGACTCCCTAACCCCGTGCGCGGTTGGTGTGGAGTCGGTGAATCGTATCGATTCTGATTGATCGCCCATCCGCAGCTACGGGACAGATGAACCCATTGAATAAGTCCCGCACCGGAAGGCTGATGACCGTAGATGTTGGAGTACAGGGGTGCACCGCGCTGGCAAGCGCTGGTGGCGCTCGTCTTGACGATCGGGACGGTGGCGGCCTGCCGCGGGGGTCCCAGCGACGTCGTCGGCGGCGGGGGCCTGGCTAACGCGAAAACCAGCGTGACGCTGGTTGCGTATTCGGTCGCCGAACCCGGTTGGGCCAAGGTGGGTCCGGCGTTCAACGCCTCCGAGGAAGGCAAGGGGGTGCAGGTGATCGCCACCTACGGCGCCTCGGGTGACCAGTCACGCGGCGTCGCCGAGGGCAAGCCGGCCGACCTGGTCAACTTTTCGGTGGAGCCCGACATCACCCGGCTGATCAAGTCCGGCAAGGTCGCCAAGGATTGGAATACCGACGCCACCAAAGGCATTCCGTTCGGATCGGTGGTGACGCTGGTGGTGCGCAAGGGCAACCCGAAGAACATCAGGGACTGGGACGACTTACTGCGGCCCGGAATCGAAGTGATCACCCCGAGCCCGCTGAGCTCCGGATCGGCCAAATGGAACCTGTTGGCCCCCTACGCGGTCAAGAGCGAAGGCGGCCACAACAGCCAGGCGGGCATCGAGTTTGTCAGCCGATTGGTGAGGGAACACGTGAAACTGCGTCCGGGCTCGGGCCGTGAAGCCACGGACGTCTTCGTTCAAGGCAGTGGAGATGTGCTGATCAGCTACGAGAACGAGGCCATCGCCGCCGAACGCGCGGGCAAGCCGGTCGAGCACGTCACCCCGCCGCAGACATTCAAGATCGAGAACCCCATGGCGGTGATCACCACCAGCCCGCACTTGGCCGCGGCAAACGCCTTCAAGAACTTCCAGTACACCGCAGCGGCGCAGAAGCTGTGGGCACAGGCCGGGTTCCGGCCGGTCGACCCCTCGGTTGCCGCCGCGTTCCGCGACCAGTTCCCGTTGCCGGCGAAACTGTGGACCATCGCCGACCTCGGCGGCTGGGACGTCGTCGATCCGCAACTGTTCGACAAGAACGCCGGCAGCATCACCAAGATCTATACGCAGGCCACCGGATGACCGTGACGATAACCCCAGATCCGGAGGCGATCCGCCCCGAAATCGACCAGCCCGGCGGCGACGCCCCCGGCGTGGTCGCGGTTGCCCGCGGGCGGGCCGGCACCACCTCACTGCGCGTCGGCGTGGCGACCGTGTGGCTGTCGGTGATCGTGCTGCTGCCGCTGGCGGCCATCCTGTGGCAGGCGGTCGGCGGCGGCTGGGACGCCTTCCGGCTGGCGGTCACCTCGAACGCGGCGATCGAGTCGTTTCGGGTGACGCTCACCATTTCGGCCGGGGTGACGCTGCTGAATACGTTGTTCGGCCTGCTGATCGCCTGGGTACTGGTGCGCGACAACTTCTTCGGCAAGCGCCTGGTGGACGCCGTGATCGACCTGCCGTTCGCGCTGCCGACCATCGTCGCCAGCCTGGTGATGCTGGCGCTGTACGGGAACCACAGCCCGGTGGGACTGCACCTGCAACACACCGAGTGGGGTGTCGGGGTCGCGCTGGCGTTCGTCACCCTGCCGTTCGTGGTGCGCGCCGTGCAGCCGGTGCTGCTCGAGGTCGACCGGGAAGCCGAGGAAGCGGCGGCGTCGCTGGGCGCCAACGGTCCCAAGATCTTCGTCTCCATCGTGCTGCCGTCGTTGCTGCCCGCGTTGTTGTCCGGTGCGGGCCTGGCGTTTTCGCGGGCGATCGGCGAGTTCGGGTCGGTGGTTCTGATCGGCGGTGCGGTGCCGGGCAAGACCGAGGTCTCCTCGCAGTGGATCCGGACCTTGATCGAGAACGACGACCGCACCGGTGCTGCCGCGATATCCATTGTGCTGCTGTCTATTTCGTTCGTCGTACTGCTGCTCCTGCGCGTCGTCGGGGGGCGGGCGGCCAAACGCGAGGAGTTGGGACATTGACCGCCGCGACTTCCCCGACCGCCGCGACTTCCTCGCGTCCGGTCCGCTACCTGCTGCGCTACACCGCGCTGGCGTATATCGCTGTGCTGCTGATCATTCCGGTGATGCTCATCCTGTGGCGCACCTTCCGGCCCGGGTTGGGGCAGTTCTACGACTGGATCAGCACACCGGCCGCGGTCGCTGCGCTGAACCTCTCCCTGCTGGTGGTGGCCATCGTGGTCCCGCTGAACGTGGTGTTCGGCATTCCGACGGCTTTGGTGTTGGCGCGCAACCGGTTTCGTGGCAAAGGCATTCTGCAGGCGGTCATCGACCTGCCGTTCGCCGTGTCGCCGGTGATTGTGGGTGTCTCGCTGATCGTGCTGTGGGGGGCCGGCGGTGCGCTGGGGTTCGTGGAGCGAGACTTCGGGTTCAAGATCATCTTCGGGCTGCCGGGCATCGTGCTGGCCAGCATCTTCGTCACGCTGCCGTTCGTCGTGCGCGAGGTGGAACCGGTGCTGCACGAACTGGGAACCGATCAGGAGCAGGCCGCCGCGACCCTGGGTTCTGGTTGGTGGCAGACATTCTGGCGGATCACGCTGCCGTCCATCCGGTGGGGCCTGACCTACGGCATCGTGCTGACCATCGCCCGAACCCTCGGTGAGTACGGCGCGGTCATCATGGTGTCGTCCAACCTGCCCGGCGAGTCGCAGACACTGACACTGCTGGTGTCGGACCGCTACAACCGCGGGGCAGAGTACGGCGCCTACGCGCTGTCGACGTTGTTGATGGCCGTCGCCGTTTTGGTGCTGGTCGTCCAGGTGGTGCTGGATGTACGCCGGGCACGGGTAAGTAAGTAAGCCGGACAAGGAGATTCGACGATGACCGATACCGCAGCCGCCCCGCGTGAGCACGCGATCGTGGTGCAGGACGCTTTCAAGCAGTACGGCGATTTCGTGGCGCTGGATCACGTGGACTTCGTGGTGCCCACCGGCTCGTTGACGGCGTTGCTGGGGCCCAGCGGGTCGGGCAAGTCGACGCTGCTGCGTACCATCGCCGGTCTCGACCAACCTGATTCGGGAACGGTCACCATCAAGGGGCGCGACGTCACCCGGGTGCCGACCCAACGTCGTGGGATCGGATTCGTGTTCCAGCACTATGCGGCGTTCAAGCATCTGACCGTGCGCAACAACGTGGCTTACGGGTTGAAGATCCGTAAGCGGCCCAAGGCCGAGATCAAGGAGAAGGTAGACCATCTGCTGGAGGTGGTGGGGCTGAGCGGATTCCAGAACCGCTACCCCAACCAGCTCTCCGGCGGGCAGCGGCAGCGTATGGCGCTGGCCCGGGCGCTGGCCGTCGACCCGCAGGTGCTGCTGCTCGACGAACCGTTCGGCGCCCTGGACGCCAAGGTCCGCGAAGACCTGCGGTCCTGGCTGCGTCGCCTGCACGACGAGGTCCATGTCACCACCGTGCTGGTCACCCACGATCAGGCCGAGGCGCTGGACGTGGCCGACCGGATCGCCGTGCTGAACAAGGGCCGCATCGAGCAGGTCGGTTCCCCGACGGAGGTCTACGACGCGCCCGCGAACGCGTTCGTGATGTCCTTCCTGGGCGCGGTGTCCGTGCTGAACGGTGCTCTGGTCCGTCCGCACGACATTCGGGTGGGCCGCAACCCCGACATGGCGGTCGCCGGCGGTGACGGCACGGCGGAGTCGATCGGCGTCGTGCGCGCCACCGTCGACCGGGTAGTGACGCTCGGATTCGAGGTCCGGGTCGAACTGACCAGCGCGGTCAGCGGAGGCCCGTTCACCGCACAGATCACCCGAGGTGACGCCGAGGCTCTGGCGCTGAAGGAGGGCGACACCGTCTACGTGCGCGCAACCCGGGTGCCGCCGATTGTCGACCCGGGCGACGTGTCGTTAAACGGTGCGGCAAACGACGAGGACGAGCCCACGCTCACATCGGCCTGAGCCGACGCCCGGGTCAGGCCGCGATGCGTTGCGCCGCAGCTTGATCGAAGCGGTCCAGCACCGTCGCGGCCACCAGGCGGTGCGCGCCCAGCGGCGCGGCCATCGCCGCCCCGGCGCCGCGCGCGAACCGCTCGACCCGGTCCGGGATGCGGCCCGGCGCCAGGAACCACGGCGCGATGACCACCCGGCCGGCGCCCTGGCTGCGCAACTCATCGACCGCTTCGTCCAGCGACGGTTCGGTGTGCGTGGCGAACGCCGTTGCCACTGCGGCCCAACGGGTTCCGGCTGCCAGCCTGGGGGCCACCGCGGCTGTACGCGCATTCGCGACCGGGTTCGACGAACCGATCGCCACCACCAGCACGCCGACGCTGTCGTCGAGCCGCGACACCCCCAGTTCGACGACCCGGTGCCGCAGCACCGACACCAGCCGGTCGTCCTCGCCCAACACGCCGGCCTGCCGGACCAGGTCGCCGACACCGCACGCTGCGATCTGGCCCGGAATGTCCACGCGTGCGTGGTAGGCGTCGGCCAGTAGCAGCGGCGTCACAATCGCCGCACCGGCACACGAGTCCAGCACCTCGCCCAGGCCCGGAGAGTTGTGCTCGCAGAACGCAACCCGCACGTCGAGGCCGGGGCGCAGCCGGGCCACCCGGGCCGCGACGGCGCGGGCGTTGGCCGCCGACCGCGGGTCGGCGCTGCCGTGCGCGGTCAATATGAGAGGGGTCACGACGCGTGCAGCCCGCATTCGGTCTTGGCCTGCCCCTGCCAGCGCCCGCTGCGCGGATCGGCGCCTTCGATCGGCTTGGCCGTGCACGGGGCGCAACCGATTGACGGATATCCTTCGTAGACAAGGGGATTGACCAACACATCGTGCTTGTCGATGTAGTCCTGCATGTCCTGGTCTGACCAGGCGGCCAGCGGGTTGATCTTCACCAGCTTGAACGCCTCGTCGAAGCTGATCAGCGGGGCATTGGCACGGGTCGGCGCCTCGACCCGGCGGATGCCGGTCACCCACGCGGAATACCCGCGCAACGCCTTGCCCAGCGGAACGACCTTGCGCAGCCGGCAGCACTCGCCGGGGTCCCGGCTGAACAGGTCCTTGCCCAGCAGCTTGTCCTGCTCTGCCACCGAGTGCTCCGGGGTGACATTGACCACCCGGATGTCGTAGACGGATTCGATCGCGTCGCGGGTGCCGATGGTCTCCACGAAGTGATAGCCGGTGTCCAGGAACATCACCGGAACACCCGGGCGCACCTTGGCGGCCAGATCCACCAGCACCGCGTCCTGCATGTTGGAGGCCACCACGTAGTTGCACGTCGCCCAGCCGCGCGGTCCGTTGATGTTGCCGAAGTGCTGCTCGGTCCACCGCAACAGCTCCATGGCGTCGGCACCGTCGAGTTCGGCAGCGCCGCGGGCCGCCAGCTCGCGCAGTTGGTCCTCGTTCAGTTTGGGCGCCTCGCTCATCGCAAGTCGTCCTCCTCCGCGCGGATGGCCCACTGCGCGAAGCGTTCACCGTCGTTGCGGTGTTTGAGGAAGTTGCGGGTCACCCGGTCGATGTAATCGCCCAGCTCTTCGCTGGTGACCTTGTGCTGGCGCAGTTTGCGCCCGAAGCCGCTGTCCAGGCCGAGGCCGCCGCCGAGGTGAACCTGGAAGCCTTCGACCGAGCCGCCGTTGCCGTCGTCGACCATCTGGCCCTTGAACCCGATGTCGGCGATCTGGATGCGGGCGCACGAGTTGGGGCAGCCGTTGATGTTGACCGTGATCGGCACGTCGAGTTCGCCGTTGATGTCCTCCAGCCGGGCTTCCAGCTCGGGCGCCAAAGACTGTGCCCGCACCCGTGTTTCGGCGAATGACAGTTTGCAGAATTCGATTCCGCTGCACGCCATCAGGTTTCGGCGCCAGCGCGACGGCTTCGATTGCAGGCCCAGGCTTTCCAGTCCAGCGACCGTCTCGTCGACTTTATCGTCGGGCACGTCGAGCATGACCAGCTTCTGGTAAGGGGTGAGCCGGATCCGGTTGGATCCGGCGTTGTCGGCCAGGTCCGCGACCGCGCTCAGGATGGTGCCGGAGACCCGTCCGGCGATGGGGGAGACGCCGATGGCGTTGAGCCCGTTCTTGAGTCGCTGCACGCCCACGTGGTCGATCGGGTGCGCGATCTGGTCGGGCGCCGGGCCGTCGATCAGTGGACGCTTGAGGTACTCGGTCTCCAGGACCTCCCGGAACTTCTGCACGCCCCAGTCCTTGACCAGGAACTTCAGCCGCGCCTTGGCGCGCAGTCGCCGGTAACCGTAGTCCCGGAAGATCGACGTCACCGCCTCCCACACCTCGGGCACCTCGTCCAGCGGAACCCACGCCCCGAGCCGCTGGGCCAGCATCGGGTTGGTGGAGAGCCCGCCGCCGACCCACAGGTCCAGCCCGGGCCCGTGCTCGGGGTGGTTGACTCCGATGAACGCGATGTCGTTGATCTCGTGGGCGACGTCCTGCAGCCCGGAGATGGCGGTCTTGTACTTGCGCGGCAGGTCGGCGTACTCGGGCTTGCCGATGTAGCGCTTGACGATCTCGTCGATCGCCCAGGTGGGGTCGAGCACCTCGTCCAGCGATTCACCGGCCAGCGGCGAACCGAGCACCACGCGGGGGCAGTCGCCGCAGGCCTCGGTGGTCTGCAACCCCACCTCGTCGAGCCGGCGCCAGATCTCCGGGACGTCCTCGACCCGGATCCAGTGGTACTGGATGTTCTCCCGGTCGGAGATGTCGGCGGTGTCGCGGGCGAACTCCGTCGAGATCTGGCCCAATACGCGCAACGCGGTCGCCGAGATGGCACCGCCGTCGCAGCGCACCCGCATCATGAAGTACTTGGCCTCGAGCATGTCCATGTTGTCGTCGCCGGTGAACGAGCCGTCGTAGCCCTGCTCGCGCTGGGTGTACAGGCCCCACCAGCGGAAACGGCCGCGCAGGTCGCTCTTGTCGATGCTGTCGAAGCCCTGCTTGGAGTAGATGTTCTCGATGCGCTCGCGGACCTCGAGGGGCGCGCCGGCTTTCTTCATCTCCTCGTTGGGGTTCAGCGGCTCGCGATTGCCCAGCGCCCACTGTCCCTCATTGCGGGGCGCCTTCGCGGGGCGTGCTGTGGTCATACGGGGACTCCTTCACGAACGAGACCGGCTGGAATCCGCGCAGCGCACCGTTGCTTCCGGCGGCGCAGATCCGGCAGCCAGGGGTACAGATGGGCTGGGTCTACGACATCAAGACAGACAGCAGCAGCTGCAAACGCGCTTGAGGTCGATATGCCGTCGCACCACCAGCGCTACCCGCAGGTTCGATTCGGCGACAGTCACGGGTGCCATTCTGCCATGAATCCCGACGTGCCGTGCTACCAGGTCAAATTTCTCATCACAGTGATTAAAACTAGGTCCCAAACCTGAGTGATCAGGCCAAGAAAACCGGGAACAGCCTGGGAAAACGTCATATACAGGGGCTTCGTGCCAGAATTTCGGGCATGGCCCTCAGCGAGACCCGGAGCGAGACCGGGTCAGCCCCCCACGCGGAGCTACCGGCGGCGCGGCCCACTGCGGGACGACCGTTCGGGCTGTACGTACACGTCCCGTTCTGCATCACCCGGTGCGGATACTGCGACTTCAACACCTACACCCCGGCTGAACTGGGCGGGGTGAACCCGGACGCCTGGCTGGCGGCGTTGCGCACCGAGCTGGAGTTGGCGGCCGCCCGGCTGGACGGCCCGACGGTGCAGACCGTCTTCGTCGGCGGGGGGACGCCGTCGCTGCTGGGCGCTGCCCGCTTGACCACCCTGCTGAACCAGGTGCGCGAACACTTCGCCCTGGCGCCGGACGCCGAGATCACCACCGAGGCCAACCCGGAGTCGACGTGGCCGGAGTTCTTCGAGACGATCCGCGCGGCCGGCTATACGCGGGTATCGCTCGGCATGCAGTCGGTGGTTCCGCACGTACTCGGTGTGCTGGACCGGGTGCACACTCCCAACCGGTCGGCGGCGGCCGCCCGCGAGGCGCTGGCGGTGGGTTTCGAGCACGTCAGCCTGGACCTGATCTACGGAACTCCGGGGGAGAGCGACGACGATCTGCTGCGCTCGGTGGACACGGCGGTGCAGACCGGGGTCGATCACGTCTCGGCCTACGCGCTGGTGGTCGAGCAGGGCACCGCGATGGCCAGGCGGGTCCGTGCCGGTGAACTCACCGCCCCCGACGACGACGTGCTCGCGCATCGCTACGAACTGGTCGACGAACGTCTTTCGGCGGCAGGGATGAACTGGTACGAGGTGTCGAACTGGTCTCGGCCCGGAGGTGAGTGCCGGCACAACCTCGGTTACTGGAACGGTGGTCAGTGGTGGGGTGCGGGACCGGGCGCGCACGGCTACGTCGGCACCACCCGATGGTGGAATGTCAAGCATCCCAACGCTTATGCCGAGCTACTGGCGGATGGTGCGTTGCCGGTAGCCGGTTTCGAAGAACTCGGCCCGGATGCGCTGCACACCGAGGAGGTGTTGCTGGGAATCCGGCTGCGACAAGGTCTTTCGCTTGATCTGCTGGACGCAGCCGAACGTCAGCGGGCCGAGACGGCGCGGGCCGACGGGCTGCTGGAATCCGCCGGCGACCGCCTGGTGCTCACCGACCGGGGGCGGCTACTGGCCGACGGTGTGGTGCGGACGCTGCTGGGCTGACCCGGGTTTCAGCTGGTATGGAACCAGTGTCCGACCAGGCGGGCGAATTCGATGTACAGCGGGATCCCGATCGTCACGTTGTAGGAGAACGTCAGGCCCAGTGATGCCGCCAGCGGCAGTGTCGGGCTGGCTTCGGGGATCGCGAGGCGCTGGACGGCGGGAACGGCGATGTAGGAGGCCGCACCGCACAGCACGGCGAACAACACGTAGGTGCCTGGTTTGAAGTCCGCGCCGGTCAGTGCCGCGTAGCTGTGCGCGACGACGATGCCAAGTGCGGCAAAGACATTCGGGGCCAGCAGCCCGAAGACGATGAAGCCCTTCCCCGCGCTGCGCAGGTCGCGCAGCTTGCGTGACGCCGTCATGCCCATTTCCAGCAGGAACAGCGCCAGCACGCCCTGAAAGGCGGTGACGAAGAAGGTGTCGTCGTCGTGGACGACTTTCTCGCCCTGCAGCCCGCTGATCAGGCCGATGACGATGCCGCCGAGCAGCAGGCACAGCCCCGGATTCAGGAACACCTCCTGCAGCAGATCGCGGGAGAACAGCGACGCCTTCTTGGCACTGGTGCCCGGTTTGGTAACGGTGTCGTCCCAGCCGCCGTGTTCGTTCTTTTCCATCGACAGCTCGAGCTCCTGCTCGATGGCGCGTTCTTCGCTCTCGACGCTCTGGCCACTGGCGGGCCGGGCCACGGTGCCGGGGCCGATGCTGACCCGGGCGGGTGCGGTGTAGCCGGGCTCGTCGGGCAGATAACCCGCCTGGTCCATGCCGCGGTGCCGCAGACGAGCCACCAGGTACAGCGCCACCAGACAGCCCGGGATCTCCATGACCGCCAACATGACAGGCATGTAGGCGTTGAAGACGAGTCCGACACTGGTCAGCACCGCGACGCAGGTGGCGAAGGTGCCGGCCGAGTCCGATCCGTAATAGCCGGCGACCGTGGCTCGGTCGACGCGCCGCATTCGGGTCATGCGACCGAGCAGGAAGTAGGCCAAGCTGCCGATCACGAAATTCAACACGAAGCCGACCACCATGAAGCCGACGATGACGCCGATGCTTGAGGGCTTGATCTTGGCCAGTTCCTCGCCGCCGTGCCAGCCGATGGCCAGCAGCAGGTACATCGTCAGGCCTTGGTAGATGACGTAGGGAAATTCGAAGCGAACCTTGAGGATTGGGATCAGAAACCCGAAGTAGAAGAACAGCAGTAGCGGCTTGAACAGGTTGTGGGTGAAGTTCTCCCAGAACTCGTGCAGCATCCGACACCCTCCGCGCTCATCGCGATTCGAGAACAACCGGCCGTCGGTGGGCGACCGCGAGATATCGCTGCGAACGTAACCGCGCCGATGTCCACCCGCCACTCAGCTGGAGCGGACAAGCTGCCGATTTAGCCCAGTTTTCGTGCCGGTACCCTCGCCGAAATCTGCTTGTAACCAGCGGAAATCGCAATTTCGCAGGCTGGCGCCGTTTGTCGGTGCAGGGTGTGGATCGAGTACCAATTACCTGTCAGTTTGCTGGGAGCCCCGTGTCGGGTCGGCGCACAGGCGCCAGCGCAGTCGGCTTGACGTCGACGCGACCCTCGGCACCGCGCCGCCGGGCCGTACCGGGGACGGCCGGCGCGCTCCCGGGGGCGCCCCCCGCCTTAGTGGATAGGTTAGGCTACATTTACTAATTATGATGGAGGCCAGTGTCGAGACGAGTTCTTCCAGCACCGAGTCGCCGGCCATCCCGCTGCCGGGCGGGGTCGACCCCGCTGACGTAGCTGCCGAACTGGCCGCCCGGCTCGCTGAGCCGGTGGGCGACGAATACCTGCTCTACGAGCAGAACGGGCAATGGGTGCTGGCTGCCGGCGTGCAGGCGATGGTGGAACTGGACAGCGACGAGCTGCGGGTCGTGCGTGACGGCGTGACCCGGCGCCAGCGGTGGACGGGGCGCCCGGCGGCGGTGCTGGGCGAGGCCATCGACCGCTTGCTGCTGGAAACCGACCATCTCTTCGGCTGGGTTGCTTTCGAATTCGGCGTCTATCGCTTCGGTCTGCAACAACGGCTGGCGCCGCACACGCCGCTGGCCCGGCTGTTCTGGCCGCGCACCCGCATCGTGGTCACCGCGGAGGAGATCCGCCTGTTCAGCGCCGACGCCAAGCACCGGGAAACCGTGGAGCGGTTGCTTGCCGACGGAGTGCGCGCGGTGCCCCGGCCCACGACGGTGGACCTGTCGGCGGACCCCTCGGGTTATCGCGATCGGGTGGCGGTGGCCGTCGGCGAGATCGTCGCCGGAAACTACGACAAGGTGATCCTGTCGCGCTCGCTGGAAATACCCTTCGCGCTGGACTTTCCGGCGACCTACCGGCTGGGCCGGCGCCACAACACGCCCGTGCGGTCGTTCCTGTTGCGGCTCGGGGGTATCCGCGCGCTGGGTTATAGCCCGGAACTGGTCACCGCGGTACTGCCCGACGGTGTGGTGGTCACCGAGCCGTTGGCCGGAACACGTGCGCTGGGCCGCGGTGCCGTACCCGACCGGCAGGCCCGCGACGATCTGGAGTCGAATTCCAAAGAGATTGTCGAGCACGCCATTTCGGTACGCACCTCGCTTCAGGAGATCAGCGAGATCGCCGAGCCGGGAACCGCGGCCGTCGTCGACTTCATGGCGGTGCGCGAACGAGGCAGCGTGCAGCACCTGGGGTCGACCGTCACCGGGCGGCTGGACCCGGCCAGTGACCGAATGGACGCGCTGGAAGCGCTGTTCCCGGCCGTCACCGCCTCAGGTATCCCGAAAGCCAGTGGTGTGGAAGCAATCCTGCGTCTGGACGAGGGCCCACGCGGGTTGTATTCGGGTGCGGTGGTGACCTTCTCGTCGGACGGGGGACTCGACGCCGCCCTGGCGCTGCGAGCCGCGTACGAATGCGAAGGGCGTGGCTGGCTGCGGGCCGGCGCGGGCATCATCGAGGCGTCCGACCCCGAGCGTGAATTCGAAGAGACCTGCGAGAAGCTCTCCACCTTGACGCCCTACCTTGTCGAGCGGCACTGACGGGCTGAGGCTGCCCGGACCGCCGTGGGCGCGGGTCCACACCGACGAAATCGGCGGCATCCACGCCATTCGGGCGTCCCCTGTCGACGCCACCATGAGGTGACCGACGGCATGTCCGCGCGGGACTTTGGTCCCTATTCGGTGCAGGTGCCTGCCAGCGACCCTGGTTAACGGTGACATTCGGTGTCGCTGAACGTGAATCGTCACGAATAACAGGAAAGCGGGGTCGCAGGGAATGGGTGCACCCGAGTTCGTGCAGGAATCACCCGAGGTCACCGTTTTCTCCGGTGGAAACCTGTCGACTGCCCGCGCCGAACAGATTGCCCGGGCAGTCAAGTGCATTCTGGATCGTCGCGGGCTCACCGGTGGTGCCCGGGTGCGGGTCAAGACGGGGCGGTGCGGGCGCGGTCCGATGGTGGTGCAGGTGAACCTGCGGATCGGCGACCTGCCGGCCCGTGTGGCGGCCGTCACCAGCGGCGTCGACGATCTGGCGCCGGCCCTGGCCAGGCTGGACCGCCAGGTGGCCCGGCTCTGTGCGCCGTGGCGGCCCCGCCCGTGGCCGGACCAGACCCGCAGGCCGATGACCGTCGCCCCGGACGCCACGCTTACCCGTCGTAAAACGGTTGTGCTGCAACGCACCGCACCACTGGATGCCGTCCAGGTGATGGACGCGATGGACTACGACGTGCATCTGTTCACCGACGCCGAGACGGGTGAGGACGCGGTGGTGTATCGGGCCGGCCCGTCCGGATTGCGCCTGGCCCGCCAGCAGCACGTGCGTCCCCCGGGCTGGGTGTGGTCACCGGAGGACTCCGGCCCACCCGTGCCGCTGATCGTCAATCCCCTTGCCGCACCGGTGCTTTCCGAGGATGCCGCGGTGCGCCGCGCACGCGACCACGGGCTGCGGCACCTGTTCTACACCGACGCGACCACCGGGCGCGGAGGGCTGCTGTACCCGCGCCACGACGGCAACCTGGGGCTGATAACCCCCGCACATCGATAACTGGGAGATTGCTGTGTCCAAAGAAATGACCAACCTGCAGCTACTCGAAGAGCTGGAACCGGTGGTGGAGCGACTGCTCAACCGCCACCTGTCGGTGTTCAAGGAGTGGAGTCCGCACGACTACATCCCGTGGTCGGACGGCAGGAATTACTACACCCTGGACGGCCAGGACTGGGAGCCGGGGCAGAGTCAGCTGTCCGACGTGGCACAGGTCGCAATGGTGCAGAACCTGTTGACAGAGGACAACTTACCGTCCTACCACCGCGAGATCGCGATGAACTTCAGCATGGACGGGCCCTGGGGGCAGTGGGTCAACCGCTGGACCGCCGAAGAGAACCGGCACAGCACCGCGTTGCGCGACTACCTGGTGGTGACCCGCGCGGTCGATCCGGTGGAGCTGGAGAAACTGCGCGTGGAGCAAATGACCAGAGGCTTCAGCCCGGGCCAGAACCAGCAGGGCGACCTGTTTGCCGAGAGCATCTTCGACTCGGTCATGTACGTCTCGTTCCAGGAGCTGGCGACTCGCGTCTCGCACCGCAACACCGGCAAAGCCTGCAACGACAGCATCGCCGACCAGCTGCTCGCCCGGGTCTCTCACGACGAGAACCTGCACATGATCTTCTACCGCGACGTCAGCGAGGCCGGCCTGGACATCGCGCCCAACCAGGCCATGCGTTCGGTGCACCGGATCCTGCGCAACTTCAAGATGCCCGGATTCACCGTGCCTGAGTTCCGGCGCAAGGCGGTGATCATCGCCGTCGGCGGCGTCTACGACCCGCGTATCCACCTCGAAGAGGTGGTCATGCCGGTGCTGCGCAAGTGGCGGATCTTCGAACGCGAGGACTTCACCGGCGAGGCCGCGTGGATGCGCGACGACCTGGCCGTGCTGATCAAAGAGCTCGAGCAGGCCTCCGACAAGTTCGACGAGTCCAAGCAGCGATACCTCGATCGCGAGGCGCGCAAAGCCGAGCGGATCACGGCCAGCAAGGTGCTCAAGACCGACGGGACGCTGACGCTGAGCAGGCACTGAGGGAACGCGCTCAGGTTCCGGTCTCGGCGGCGGCCGACTTCTCCAGGTATTCCGCCAGCAGTCGGCTGACCAGAGATTCGATGTTGGCTTCGATCGACGATGCCAGGGTCGCGGTGACGGTGGCGACCGCTTGAGTCCGGAACCGCACCAGCATGGTGATCAGCTCGGCCACTTCGGCGTCCGCCGGCAGCGCCTCACCGGGCTTGATGCGGTCCGCGACGTGTTCGAAACCGGCTTGCACCAGCAGGTCGCTGATCTCATCGATCTTCGGCACGATCTGCTCGTGCAGGTCGATGAGCCGGTGTGTGCTGATCCCGTAGCCGCGGACCTCGTTGAAGGCCTCGATGAGTTTGGGTCGGGTCAGCGTGGCCTGGTCGCCTTCGATGCGGATCAACCCCAGCCCCACTATGCGGTCGAAAGAGCTTGGGTCGTCCACGAGTTCGCGCGCTTCGGTCAGCGGCATGGTCTGGGGCTTCTCGGTCGTCCAGGTCCCCACGATGGCCGATTCCAGGCCCAGCACGTCGCCGAGGTTTTTGCCTTCTTCCCACGCGCTGACCATCTCCCGCACGTGGGCGATGGTGTAGCCGCGGTCCAGCATCGAGGTGATCAGCCGCAGCCGGGTCAGGTGGGTGTCGTTGAACAACGCGATGCGCCCGACGCGCAGCGGCGGTGGCAACAGACCGCGGTCGCGGTAGACCCGGATGTTGCGGGTGGTGGTGCCGACCAGTCGGGCCAGCTCCTCGATCCGATACTCCCCGGATTCGCCGGCGCCGTGCGGATTGCGGACCGCGGCGTCGAACAGCTGAGTCACCGCCGCTTCGACGAAGTCACGGGACTGGCGCCGCACGCGTTTCGGCGTGCGGCGCACGTTGTACAGCACGCTGGCGATGGTGCCGGGCTCGGGACGGGGCGGTCGATCCGCCGCCCCGCCGCTGCGTTGCGTCACGCCGGTGCGCTGACGCGGTCCCGGGTGTCGTGGGCATTGTTGGCGATCGCGTCGTAGTGCTCGTACCGGAAGTTGTGCATCTGGCGAAGATACTGCGTGGCCGTCCCCGGGTACATCGACCCGTTGAACCCGTCCTTGGTCAGATACCAGCTCTGGCAGCCCGAGTTCCACGTCGTCTTGGTCAACCGGCGCTGGATGCGCTGGTTGTGCCGGCGTTGGACGTCTTCGCGCACGTCGAGGTAGCGCAGGTCGTCATCGAGGATGGTTTTGATGCCCCGCACCGCGTAGTCGAGCTGGCCTTCGATGTAGACCAGCAGCGAGTTGTGGCCGGGCCCGGAGTTCGGGCCGGTCATGAAGAACAGATTCGGGTAGCCGTGCGCGTTGATGCTCTTGTAAGCCTGTGCGCCACCGGCCCATTCCGCGGCCAGTGCGCGCCCGCCGAGTCCGGTGACCGGGAACGGCGGCCCGCTCAGGTGGACGTCGTAGCCGGTGGCGAACACGATGCAGTCCAGGTGGTGTTCGACGCCGTCGCTGGTGCGGATCCCGGCCGGGCTCAGCGTCGCGATCGGCCAGTCGATCAGTTTGCAGTTCTCGCGCTGCAGGGCCGGGTAGTAGTCGCTGGAGATCAGCATCCGTTTGCAGCCGGGCGCGAAGTCCGGTGTCAGCTGGCGACGCAGCCAGGGGTCTTTGACCTGCGCGCGGATGTGGGCCTTGCCGAGCCGGGCCACCAGTGCGGTCAGCGGGGTGTTCCACACCATCGCCGTCGCGGTGGCTTCGTGGCCCCAGAACAGCACCTGGCGGGCGAGCTGTTGGGTGGCAGGAAGTTTGGCGAACAACGCCTGCACCGCGGGCGGGGTGGCGACGTCCAGCCGCGGCAATACCCAGCCGGGCGTGCGCTGGAACACCTTGACGAACCCGGCCTGCTTGACCAGTTCCGGGACGATCTGGATCGCGCTGGCGCCAGTGCCGATGACGGCCACCTTCTTGCCGGTGAAGTCGTAGTCGCAGTCCCAACGGGCGCTGTGAATCTTGTGGCCCTGGTAGCTGTCCAGCCCGCGGATGTCCGGGAAGCTGGCATCGGACAGCGGCCCGGACGCCAGCACCACGGTGCGCGCCCGAAACCGCTTGCGGTTCTTGGTCTTCGCGGTCCAGACGCCGGCCTCTTCGTCGAACGTCAGGCCGCTGACCTGGTGGCCGAACCGGATCTTGTCGCGGGTCCCGAACCGGGTGGCCATCTCCTCGATGTGGCGATAGATCTCCGGGGCCGGGGAATAGGTCCGCGACCACTTCGGGTTCGTGACGAACGAGTACGAGTACAGCAGCGACGGGACGTCGCAGCTGGCCCCCGGATAGCGGGTGTCGCGCCAGGTGCCGCCCACCCGGTCGGATCGTTCCAGGATCACGACGTCGTCGATTCCGGCTTCGGCCAACCGGATTGCCGCCCCGAGCCCGGTGAAGCCGGCTCCGATGATCAGCGTCTGATAAGTGCGTTCGGTCGCCATGTGCTACGCCGCCGGCTCGTGGGTGAGCTCCCGCGACCAGCTCGGCATCGGGCGCAGCAACGGCTTGGGGTAGAAGTCGGACAGCCACACCATGGAATTGGCCAGCAGCTGGTAGGGGTGCCGTGGGTTGACCACCCACCCGGCATGGCGCTTGAGCAGTTTGTAGGCCGGCACCCGCGGAGTGCGATCACCGCGCTCGCCGAGTTGGCGGAACCGCTTGACGGCGTTGAAGAGTCGCTCGGCCTCCATGCCCATGCCGGCCATCTCGTTGCGGATGCGGTTGAGCAGCGGTACGTACATCAGCGCGCCCAGGATCAGGCCCGGAGTCGCGACGGTGCCGACGAATTCGATGGCCAGCCGCCGCGCGGTGGCGTGCCCGATCATCTCCAGCACCGCGAAATCAACTGCGATGTGGCGTGATTCGTCGTTGTTGATCTTCTCGAACACCTGGTGACAGACCGGGTCCTCGACAGTGTCCAGCAGGAACTTGAGCAGTGCGCCGTCCAGCGCCACCTCCAGCATCGGGATCACGGTGCCCAGCACCGACAGCGGCATGTCGTCGGAGTAGGCGTCCAGCCACTCGATGGCCAGCCGGATATTGACGTTGGGTTTGGGGACCTCACCGTCCTCGAGCATGCCCCAACGCTTCATCAGGGCCAGTTCTGCGTTGGCGTGCCGTTGCTCCTCGGCGTGGAAGTACCGGTAGATTTCGGCGATCGTCGGGTTGGGCGCCTTCTTGGCCAGCGCCGCGAACCCGCGGGCGCCGATGTTCTCGATCCAGCACAAGTCGGCCATGAACGCCTTGAGTTTCGGCCGGAACTCGGGCCGGATGGTTTCGGCACCCGGTGCATCCCAGTCGATGTCGGCGAGCGCCCACTGCCGATCTTTGATCTTGGCGAGCATGGCTTCCATTTCGATGGCCACCAGGCCCTCCTTTCAGGTGGACGGGTGTTTCAGTGACTGGTCACCCGCATTACCAGGCCGACTCCACGGGTATAAGCCCCGGGGGCAAGGCGTTTGATGTTCCAGCCGATCTTGGCGTCGAGCTGGGGCATGCAGTACAGATCGCCGCGGTCGTTGGTGTCCAGGCAGACCCTGGCGACCTTCTCCGCCGACAGGCCGGTCCAGCGCATCAACCGGTCGGCCAGGTTGCTGGACTCCTCGCTGATGCGTCCGGCTTCGAGGCCCGAACCGACGATGTTGGTCTTGACGAAGGTGGGGCACAGCACGGTGACTCTGACTGCGGTGCCGGATAATTCGGCCGCCAGCGTCTCCGACAACGAGAGCACCCCGGCCTTGCTGACGTTGTAGGCGGCCATTCCGGGAGCCGCGCCGAACGCAGCTGCCGAGGCGACATTGATGATCCCGCGGGGCGCGTGTGACGGGCCGGCTTCACGCAGGATCGGAGTGAACACCTGGCAGCCGTAGATGGGTCCCCACAGGTTGATCCCCAGTGTCAGCTGCCAATCCTCAAGCGGCACTTCGCCGATGGGGGCACCCCCGGCGCCGACGCCGGCGTTGTTGATCACCAGGGTGGGTGGCGCGCCGAACCAGGCCTGCGCCTGTTCGGCCAGGACGGCCACCTCCTCGTACTCGGACACGTCGCAGCGCACCGCCGTTGCCTTGGCGCCCAGCTCGTTGATGGTCTCGGCGGTACGTTGCGCGGCCGCCTCGTCGATGTCGCTGCACACCACCGAGCCACCGCGACGGCCGAGTTCGACGGCGAAGGCGGCGCCGATGCCGCTGCCCGCTCCGGTCACCACTGCCAGCGAGTCGCGACTGGTGGTCGGCTTGTTGCGCAGTTTGTCCAGTGGTCCGAACATGGTCAGCCGGCCTCCTGCTCGATACTTTTCTCAGTTATGTCGTCCCGCAGCGACTTTGCGATGAACCGCTGTACGTGCGCCATGGCTTTGGGGGCCTCCGGTGATATCCGGGGCAGTGCCTGGAACACATGCATCTGGTCGGGCCAGACCTGCAATTCACAACTACCGCCGGCGGCGCTGATGTCGGCGGCGAGTTGCCGAGCGTCGTCCTGCAGCATCTCGGCGCCACCGGCCTGGATCAGCGCAGGCGGCAGCGTCGGGCCACCCGCCACGTCGAGCGTCAGCCGATGGTGGGTGGGATCCACCCCGGCGTGATAGAGGGCCACCAACTTCGCCGCGGCCGCCGCGCGTATCGCCGGGTCGGGGCGTCGCAGTTCGCGTGCGGCGCACAGTCCGAAGGTGAGATCGATCAGCGGCGAGAACAGCACCATCGCCGCGGCCGGGTTCTGCGCGACGTCGGGTTGCAGCAGCAGGTCCACCGAGAGGTGGCCGCCGGCCGAATCCGCAACGACCACAATGTTTTCCGGCGGCACTCCGCTGGCCTGCGGTAGCCAGTCCCAGCCGGCGCGCACGTCGTCGGCGGCGGCGGGGAAGCGGTGCCGGGGTGCCAGCCGGTAGTCGATGCAGAACACCGGCAGCCCGGTGAGTGCGGACAGCCAGGAGGTCAGCCGGCGATGGGTGCGCGGCGAGCACATCGTGTAGCCGCTGCCGTGCACGTAGTAGATGACGCCGTGTGATGAATGTTGCCGGATACCACGCCCGTACACCCATTCGCCGACCACGCGGCGCCCGTCGGCAAGGACGGTGTCGACCGGTCTGACCCGGGCGCCGGCCAGCGACGGGCCGAAGGTGTCCATCACCCGGGCGACGAGTTGTCGTGATGTCCAGACTCCCCATGCCTGATCGGGGCGGATCGCGCCGGTGATCGGTCGCAGCATCAGCGAGCTGACCGTGATCGCGGTCCGGGAGCGCAGCGACCCGCGGGCTGGAACATCGTCGTCCATGGGAAGCGAGTCAATACCAAATGGTGACATTAGTCAATGGCAGCTTCGGGCGGGACTCTGTTTCCGCCGCCGCCCATCCCATCCGCCCAGCGTGACTCGCACGACGCGACCCGCCGCGGGAGCGTGCCTAGTTCACGGCCGAGGCCGAGGCCGAGGCGGAGGTGGGTGGCTGGGTGGAAGAGGCGGGACGGGCGGGCCGGGACCGCACCAGGGTGGGCCACCAGAACCACGGCCCCATGATCCGCAGCAGGCACGGCACCACGAACGAGCGCACCACCAGCGTGTCGAGCAGCAGGCCGATACACACCGTGGAACCCACCTGGCCGATGCTGCGCAGATCGCTGCTGAGCATCGCGAGCATGGTGAACGCGAACACCAGTCCCGCCGACGTCACCACCGCACCGGTACTGCCCAGCGCGCGGATCAGGCCGGTGTTCAACCCGGCGTGCACCTCCTCCTTGACGCGGGCGATCAGCAACAGGTTGTAGTCCGAACCCACCGCGACCAGGATGATGAACGTCAGCGGCAACACCAGCCAGTGCAGGTGCAGCCCGATCAGGTGCTGCCAGACCAACACCGACAGCCCGAACGCCCCGGCGTAGGAGAAGGCGACGGTACCGGGAATCACCAAGGCGGCCACCAGACTTCGCGTCAGAAACATCATGATCAAGAAGATCAGCACGAAGGCGGCGATCGCCGCGATCAGCAGATCCGACGCGGCGTACTGCTTGATGTCCTTGTCGTTGGAGCCCGAGCCGCCGATGTAGACCCGCGCTCCGGCCAGCGAAGTCTCTTTGAGCACCGTGGTGATGGCCCCGGCGAACTGTTCGACGTGCTGTACCCCTTCGGGGCCCATCGCGTTGCCCTCGTGGGTGACGATGAACCGGGCGGCCTTGCCGTCGGGCGACATCATCAGCGTCATACCGGTTTTGACGTCTTCGTTGTCGAATCCCTCCCGGGGGATGTAGAAGAAGTCGTCGCTGCGGGCCCGGTCGAAGTCGATTCCGACGTTGATCATGTCGTCGAAGGTCTGGTCGGTCTGGATGGCTTGCAGATCCGCCGATCCGTAGCTGTTGACCAGCAGCGCCTGCAGCGCCTCGGTGTCGTCGCGCATGATCTTCATCTGCGAGATCATCTGTGGCAGCAGCTTATCGATGACCTCCAGGGAAGCCACGGCGTCCTTGATATCGGCGGCCATCTTGTCGATGCCGTCGAGCGCGTCGAACAGCGACCTGAACGCCCAGCACACCGGAATGTCGAAACAGTGCCGCTCCCAATAGAAATACGAGCGAAGAGGCCGGAAGAAGTCGTCGAGGTTGGACAGCTCCTGGTTGAGCTGTTCGGTGACCTTCTTCATGTCCTCCATGGTGAGCACGGTCGAGTGCATCTCGTCGGCCATCTTCTGCAGCAGCCCGATGGTGCGGTCCAGCACTTCGACGGTGTTCGCCTGGATTTGGGCCTGCTGATCGGTATTCGCGTTCTGCTGACGGTTGAATGGCAGCTGTTGGCCGTTGCCGCTGCCTTGGGTGGTGAACAGGTAGGGCAGCGTCGCGTGCTCGAGCGGACGTCCCATCGGCCGGGTGATGCTCTGCACCATGGCCACGCCGGGCAGTCGGATCAGGCTCTTGGCCACCCGGTCCAGTGAGATGAAATCGGCCGAGTTCCGCATGTCGTGATCCGTCTCGACCATCAACATCTCGGAGAACAGTTTGCTCTTGGAGAAGTGCCGATCCGCCGCGGCGAAGCCCTGGTTGGCAGGGCCGTCGGACGGCTGGTATTGGCGGTCGTCGTAGTTGACCCGGTAGGTCGGCACGAACACCGCCCCGAACATGACAACAGCGGTGCTGGCCACCAGGATCGGCACCGGCCACCGCACCACACTGGTCCCGATCCGCCGATACAGTTTCGCCTGAGCCTGGCGCCGCGGATCGAACAGCCCGAACAGGCTGCCTACCGTCAACACGGCCGGGCCCAGGGTCAGCGCCGCCGCGATGGTCAGCAGCATCGAGATGGCCACCGCCGGGCCCATGGTGTGAAAGTAGTTGAGCCGGGCGAAACTCAGGCAGAAACACGCCCCGGCGATCGTCAGCCCGGAGCCGATGATGATGGGTGTGACACCCCGGTAGGCCGTGTAGAACGCCTCTTCCCGGTCTTCGCCGGCGCGCCGTGCCTCGTGATAGCGGCCCATCAGGAAGATGCCGTAGTCGGTGCCCGCGCCCAGGGTCAGCGCGACGACGATGTTCACCGCGAACGAGGACAGTTCGATGTATCCGAGATGGCCGAGCGTCGCGACCACCCCCTTGGCGACCAGCATCTCGATCAGCACGCCGGCCAGCGGGACCAGCAGCGTGGACACCGACCGGTACACCAGCAACAGCATCACGATGATCAGGATGATCGTCACGATGGTGATGTCGTTCAGGCTGGCATTCGCGATCGTCACGGTGTCGGAAGCCAGCGGGGCCGGGCCACTGACGTAGACCTTGAGCCCGGGCGGCGGAGTATCGTGCGCGACAATCTGTTTCACCGCGGAGACCGACTGATTTGCTTGCATCTGCCCGATGTCGCCGGCGAGGCGCAGCAACACGTAAGCCGCTTTGCCGTCCACGCTCTGGGCGCCCGCCGCGGTGATCGGCTTGCCCCACAGGTCCATCACGTACTGCACATGGCTGGTGTCCTGCTTGAGACGGCGCATCAAGTCGTCGTAGTAGTGGTGGTCCACGTCGCCCAGCGGCCGGTCGGCTTCTAAGACGATCATGGTCATACTGGTCGAGGTGGATTCGTGGAACTTTTCACCGATGCGCAGCATCGCCCGTTGCGACGGCGCGTAATGCGGGACCATCGGCCCGGCGAGTTCTTCGGCGACCCGTTCGACCTGGGGCACAAAGGTATTGGTGGTGACGGCGATCAGCGCCCAGAAGACGATGATCGGGATCGCCAGTGCCCGGACCGCCCGCGGCAGGAACGGCCGAGGCGCCCGGTGCTCACTCATGCGGATTTCACCCGGCAGGTGACATGGGCGTCCTGGTGGGTATCGGACTGTTCGTCGCGCACGACGTCGTTCACCCTTATTCGGCACCCGATCTGACCGCCACGAACCTGTGCCGAGATGCTGCCGGAAACGACGGTCAGCGTCGTCGTCTCGGTGTGCGACCAGGGCAGCGTATTCAGGTCAAGCCGGTGCGGGTGGCTTTCGACGTCGACATAGACGAGCATTCCGCCGTCGCCGACGTTGCCGAACAACTCGTAGGTCATTTCCTTGCGGGTGGTCTGCTCCGGCGCTTGCTGCCCCAGGACGGTGATGACCGGAGGGGGAGCGGAGAATTCGTGCACCTTCCACATGCACAGCGCCCCGACGCCGATCGCGACGACGGCGACCAACGGCATCCAGGCTCGCGCCAACAAGGTCCTGCCGGTCGGTCGACTACTCACCCGATTCTCCATCCGCACTCAAACTGCTTTTGGCAGCAGCTTTTTCAACCTGGCGCCGGCGAGCAGCCGAAGCGCGAGGTTGGTGGAGGTCAGCATCGGGATCACCCCGAGGAAGGTCCGTTCCGACGGCCTGGCACCGTGTAGGTGTTCGAGGCTGCCGAACACATAGAAGCAGCCCAGCATGAAGATCATCCCGGGAATGGCGAGCGCCATCGGCGATCCGCGGTCGGTGACCACCTGTCTGGCGTAGTTCAGTTCCTCGGCCGTCATGGGTTCGCGTTTGCGCAGCTTGCGCACCACCGTCGTGGCGCTGCCCACCTCCCGGCTGATCGGCGGCAAGTCCCGGCTGCGGAGTCGTCTCACATATGTGAAGGCGACGGTGGCGAAAGTCAACATCATTGCCAGAGAGGCAATGGTCAAATAGCCGTACAGACCCGGCGTCATGATCTCCTCCCGTGCCGCCGACCGAATTTAGTGAACACTACCGTCTGCTATCTGAATTCCTCAAGAAGGTACCCGACACACGTGGCGGGCGCGCGTCGGGAATTGGCAGACGGCGCCGTCGTGAGGTCACGCCAGCGGCTCAGCCCACGGTGCGGATGATCGCCTTCTTGTCGACCTTGCCGATCGCGGTGGTGGGCAGCGCCGGTAGCGCGGCCAGCTGGTCGATTCGTACGTGCGAAGCGACGCCGCGCTGCTCGAGGTGGGCGTTGAGCTCCGACTTCGTCACCGGAGCGCCTGCGAAAACAACTGCGGCGCAGATTTTTTCACCGAGAGCCGGGTCGGGCAGCGGCACCGCCGCGACCGACCAGACGGCCGGGTGGCTGAGCAGGTGCTCTTCGAGGTCCAGCGCCGAAATGGTCTCACCGGCGCGGCAGATTACGTCTTTGACCCGCCCGGTGACCACCAGGTTGCCGTCGGCGCGGAGCCGAACCAGGTCGCCGCTGCGGTAGAAGCCGTCCGGGTCGAAGGAACGTTCGTTGTCTCGCCCGGCACGGAAGTAGCCGTTGATGGTGTACGGGCCGCGCACCAACAGTTCGCCTTCGGCGCCGGCGGCCACGGGCGCTCCGTCGGCATCGACGATGCGCAGTTCGTCGGCAGGGCTCAACGGCCGGCCCTGGGTGCGCTCGAGCGTTTCGGGCGGGTCGTCGAGGCGGGTGAAGTTGAGCAGTCCCTCGGCCATCCCGAACACCTGCTGCAGGCCCGCGGTCAGCCTCGCGCGCACTTCGGCGGCGTCCTCGGGTTCCAGCTTGGAACCGCCGACCTGCAACAGCCGCAACGTTTGTGGTGTGACGGGTTCCCAGTCGCAGGCCTGCGCCCAGAGTCTGGCCAGTGCCGGCACCAGCGCGGTGACGGTGACGCCGTGCCGGTCGATGGTGGCGAACGCGGCTTCGGGGCTGGGGTCGTCGGCGAAAACGATTGTGGCGCCGGCGCTTAGCGCGCCGAGGAGGCCGGGGCAGGCCAACGGAAAGTTGTGTGCCGCCGGTAGCGCGACCAGATAGACGTCGTCGTGGGTGAGCCGGCAGAGTGCCGCGCTGGCGGTGGCGTTGTACACGTAGTCGTGGTGGGTGCGTGGGATCAGTTTCGGGGTGCCGGTGGTGCCGCCGGACACCAGCAGCAGCGCCGGGGAGCCAGGGTCGGGGACGACCTGCGGAACGTCCCCGTCCGGCAGCGTCGCCCAGGCCAGGAACGGGCCGGGATGCCCGTCGACCACGACGTGCCGCAGCGACGGCTGGGTGGCGACGAGCGTCTGGGCCATCGGTCGGTAGTCGAACCCGCCCACGGTGTCGGCGACGATCAGCGCTACCGCGTCGCTGACCTCCGCGAAATGACTCAGCTCGGCCAGCCGGTGTCCCGGCAGGCACATCACCGGGATGGCGCCGGCGCGCAGCACTCCGAACAGCGCCTCGGCGAACCGGCATGAATTGGGTAGCGCGAGCAGCACCCGGTCGCCGGGTTCGATGCCCAGCGCCGCCAGGCCGGCCGCCGCACGGTCGGCGAGCCGGTCCAGCTCAGCGTAGGTATGGCGGTGGTGCGCATCGACGACGGCGGGGTGGTGCGGCCAGGTCTCCGCGGCCTGGGTGAGCAGGTCGTCCACCGTCCGGTCGGTCCAATAGCCGGCGGCCCGGTAGGCGGCGGCCCGCTCGGGCGGAAACGGGACGAAGCCGTCCAGAGCGGGGCTTTCAGACGGGTGGGACGGGCCGTGGGTAGAACGTGGCGGCACTCGCGAGCTCCTCGGGGTGAGCGTGTCGGCACTGCGAGCATAGGGTAGCGTACAGAAAGTTAGGACAGCCTGAGCTAATACGGGAGGTGGGGGTCGTGGGCGGCGCGTCATTCGCCGGATCACCGGCGAACGCAGAATGCCACCCGGGCCACCTCGGCCGGAGCGACGATCGTGGGGCGGGTGACTGGTGAGCCGGACGCTGGCGGTCATCGGCGCGGGCGCCAAGGCGGTCGCGGTGGCGGCAAAAGCCGCGGTGCTGCGCGAGATGGGTGTCGAGACGCCTGACGTGGTGGCCATCGAACGCACCGAGGTGGCGGCCAACTGGCTGCCGGGGGGCGGCTGGACCGACGGTCGGCAGCGGCTGGGCACCAGCCCGGAGAAAGACGTCGGGTTCCCGTACCGGTCGACGCTGGTGGCCGGGCGCGAGTCCGAGGTCGACGAACAGATGATGCGGTTCAGCTGGCAGTCGTATCTGGTTGCCTCCGACCAGTTCGTGGGCTGGGTGGACCGGGGCAGGCCGGCGCCGGCCCACGACACCTGGGCCCGCTACCTGCGGTGGGTCGCCGAGGTCGCCGGCCTGAAAGTCGTTCAGGGCGAAGCGCGCAAGATCGCCGTCGAGCAATCCCGCTGGGCCGTCCACACATCCGGATCCACCGTCTGCGCTGACGCGCTGATGGTCACCGGGCCCGGACAGCCGGAGCGATCGATGCTCTCCGGTGATCCCCGGGTGTTGTCGATAGCGCAGTTCTGGGCCCGCGCCGGGCAGCACGAGCGCATCGTGGCCGACAGTGTCGCGGTGATCGGCGGCGGCGAGACCGCTGCGTCGATCCTCAACGAGCTGTTCCACCATCGGGTTTCGTCGATCACCGCGATCTCGCCGCAGGCGACGCTGTTCACCCGCGGCGAGGGCTTCTTCGAGAACTCGCTGTTCTCCGATCCCGCCGGATGGCGCAGCCTCAGCCACGCCGAACGCCGCAACTGCATCGCCCGCACCGACCGCGGGGTCTTCTCCGCACGGGTCCAGGAGTCGCTGCTGGCCGACGAGCGGATCACCCACCTGCGTGGCCGCGTCGCGCGGGTCTTCGACCAGGACAACAAGATCTGGATCACGCTGCGCACCGACAACTGCGGTGAACCGCAGGAGACGCTGCACCGCTACGACCTCGTCATCGACGGGTCCGGCGCCGACCCGCTGTGGTTTTTGCCGCTGCTGCAACCGGACGCGGTGGGACTGCTGGAGTCGGAGGTCGGTGCGCCGCTGTCCGGTGAGCGACTCGAAGAGTGCATCGGTCCCGATCTGGCGATCGCCGGTGTCAATCCGAAACTGTTCCTGCCCAACCTGTCCGGCGTCAACGAGGGTCCCGGATTTCCCAACCTGAGTTGCCTGGGACTGCTGTCGGACCGGGTGCTCGGCGCCGAGATTCAGCGTGCCGCTGCCACAACCTCGATGGGGAGATCCGGTGAGTATCAATCCGTTTGACGACGAAGACGGCACCTTCTACGTGTTGACCAACGACGAGGAACAGCACAGCCTGTGGCCGGAGTCCATCGGCCGGCCGGCCGGCTGGCGGGTGGTGTTCGGTGCGGACAGCCGCGCCAACTGCCTGGCCTACGTCGAGCAGCACTGGACGGATATGCGGCCCAAGACTCTTCGCGACGCAATGGCCGCCGACTGACGCCCGCCGACTGACGCCGCCGGTTGAGGATGCCCGCCGACTAGGGCCGGCGCGGTGTCCCGTTCCCGCCTCAGGCGTCCAGCTTGGCCAGCACGTCGGCGATCGACGCCCCGCCCAGTAGGTCCGCGACATCGAGCTCGTGGTCGAACTCCTTCTTGACGCGACGGCGAAACTCGAGCGCCTGCAACGAATCCAGGCCGATCGCCACCATCGGGATGGTGGTGTCGATCGCCTCCACACTGTCCACCCCGATGGCCCCGGCCAGCAGGCTCATCAACCGGTGCGACGCGCCGGCGGGTGCCTCGACCGCCACGGAAGGGGCAGGTCCGGCCGCGGGTGCGGCCGCGGGTTCGGGCTCGGAAAGCTGCGCCAGCAGCGAGTCGCGGCCACAGGTCGCAAGCACCGACCGGGCACGATCCAGGTCGAACGCGGCGACGGCGGCGTTGGTGGCAAGTCTGGTCATCCCGACCGCCAGCGCATCAGCGGGCGCCATCGGGACAACGCCGAGACCGGACAGCATGGCCAGTCCCGAGTCGTCGAGGTGCACCTTCCAATGCCCCCATTGCACCGACACGCAGTCCAGGCCCTCGGCCCGAACGTGGTGTGCCAGGGCGTCGAGCATACGGTTGCCGGCGGCGTACAGCGCCAGGCCGCGACCCCCGACGGTGGCCGACACCGACGAGCACAGGACCACGCGGCAGTCGTCGGTTCTGGGGAAGCTGCGCAGGATGCGTGCGATTCCCACCACCTTGGCGCTCAGCGCGGCATGCACCTTGTCGGTGGTGATGTCTTCGAGTTCGACACCCGAATACTCGACCGCGCCATGGATGATCACGTCGGCAGGAGCGTCCCGGTGCCGCTCGGCCAGCTGCGCCACCGAAGCCGGATCGCTCAGGTCACACCTGGCGACCTCGATGTGAGTCGTTGTGGCGGAACGGATCTGGCGCAGCCGCTCCCCGACGGCGGTGGTCTCGCCGGTTCTGCTGACCAGCGTGATGCGCTGGGCGCCCTGCTGGGCGAAGTGCCCGCAGAACTCGAGTCCGAGTTTCCCGGTGCCGCCGACGATCAGGACGTGCCCGGGACGCGCGGCGGCCGTGCCGGCGGCGCATTTCTCGCCCGGCACGACACGCTTGGCGTACAGGCCGCCGTCGCGCAGCGCGAGTTCGGATTCCCCGGCCGTGTGCAGCGCCTTGAGCACCGGCGCCGCGGTTGCCGCCGATGCGCCGGCCGGCAGGTCGAGGTGGCGGAACCGCACGCCGGGATATTTCGCGCCGATGCTGCGGAATCCCGCGCTGGCCGCCGCGTGCACGAGGTCCGGCGGCCCGTCGTCGGTGACGACGGCCTCGCCGGCCACCGTCACCAGCCAGCAGTCGGTGACCCCGCCGTGCACCCCGGGCCACCACGCGCGCTCGGCGAAGAAAGCGGCGACACGATCCGCCGCGGCGACGGCGTCCAGCTTCGGCGATGCCGGCAGCAGGATGACGTGGGTGTCCAAATCGTCTTGGGCGGCGGCACTCTCGCTGTCGATCGACCGGGCCGTTGCGCCCAGTTCGGCGGCTGCGGCACACAGTGCCTCAACCAGCTCGGCGCAGTCTCCGGTGTGATCGATGAGCCCGATGGACCGCGGCCGGGTCAGCGACCGGCGCGTCAGGCGAACCCATTCCTCGGCGAGCAGCCGCGGCTGTGCCGACGGCGAAGCCGCGCCAACCTCGGGCACTGCCGGTCGGCTGGTCGGTGTGGCGGTCTTACGCCGCGGTAGTACCTCGTCGTAGGGCAGCCACAGGGTGGTCTCGTTCATCAGGGTGTTCGGGAAGTCGGGAAGCGGTTCAGCGGCCGGGTGCTCGGAGTCGACGCGCAGGAGATCCCACCGGTAGTTCAGGTCATGAACGGCCAACTGCGCGAGGTTTGTGGTGAATTCGCGCAGATCGGTCGCGGTCCGGACGGAGGTGCTGACCACCCGGGAAGCCATTTCGTCGCCGCCGCGGGCGGCGAGGTTCTCGTGGATCGCCAGTTGCAGGGTCGGATGCTCGGCCAGTTCGACGAACGTGTCGACATTCAGTTCGGCGGCGGCCGCGACCGCCTTGTCGAACCGCACCGTGTTACGCAGGTTCCAAAACCAGTACTGGTCGACCGGCAGGTCCGGGGTGATCGCGGCGCCGAGAGTGGAACCGAAACAGTCGATCTCGCTGTCCAGGAACTTGGGATTCGCCAGCTGCCGCTGCGAGGCCGCGCGTACCGTGTCGCCGAGTCCGTTGATCAGGCTGGTGTGCGCCGGATACCGGACACCGATGACCCGGGCGAACACACCGCGCTCGGACAGCGCGGCCACGAGGTCCTGCACCGTCTCCCGGTCGCCCGAGATGCCGGTCATATTGGGCGAATTCACCACCGACAGCTCCGCCCAGCCGGTACAGCGGGCCAACAGCTCTTCGCAGCTGTCCCGGTCGGTCGCCACCACGGCCATCGAGTAGTCACCCGACTCGATCTCGCGGGCGGCCAGCGCACGAATACCGATGACGCGCACCGCATCCGCCAACGTGATCAGCCCCGAAACGTAGGCGGCGGCGATCTCGCCCTGGCTGTGTCCGACGGTGACCTGCGGGACGACCCCGACCGATCGCCACGCCGCGGCCAGGCCCGCCATCTGCGTGAACAGAGCCGGTTGCACCGTGCCGGCGTCGCTCTCGGCGGTCAATTGGTCGTCGAGCAGATAGGGCAGCGGCGACTGGCCCGAGTACTCCACGAAAGCTTGCGCACAGCGGTCCGCCTCCGCACGAAAGGCCGGAATCAGCTCGTAGAACAACCGCCCCATCCCGGGACGCTGACTGCCCTGGCCCGGAAAGACGTAGGCGAGCCGACGGGCCGCCGCCCCCGCGGCGCCCACCACCGAAGGGTGGTCACGACCCTCGGCGATCGCGCCCAGCGCCGCCAGCAGCTCGTCACGGTCGTTGACCATGGCCAGCGCACGGTGCTTGCGGGCCACCCGGGTGCCGAACAGCATCTGCGCGATGGCCGGTGGTGTCACGCTCGGGTGCGATGCCGCGTAGGACAGCACGGCGGCGGCTTCGCCACGCAGCAACTCCGGTGTCTCCGAGGTCAGCAGGACCGGGATCGAGCCGTCCGGAAGCCGGTAGGTCACGCCGTGGTGGGCAACTGTCACTTCGTCACTTCCCCTGCCGCTGCGGGCATTTCGATGATGGCGTGGGCGTTGGCGCCCCCCGCGCCGAACGACGACGTCGCGCCGTAGCGAATCCCGTCCTTGGCCGGCCACGGGTGAACCTTGGTGGCCAGGCGCAGTCCGACCAGGTCCCAGTCCAGCATCTTGGTCGGGTTGTCGGCGTAGAGGGTCGGCGGAATCTGACCGTGGTGGCCGGCCAGCAGCAGCTTGATCAGGCCGAGGATGCCGGACGCGGCCTGCGGGTGGCCGAGGTTGGACTTGATCGAGCCCAGCAGCGCCTGGCTGCCCGCTGCGCCGTAGGTCTTGAACAAGGCGAGCAGCTCCACCGGGTCGCCGGCCTGGGTTGCGGTGCCGTGCCCCTCGATCATCCCGACATCGGCGGGGTCGATGCCCACCACGTCGAGCGTCTTGCGCACGACTTGTTCCTGCGCCCGGACCCGGGGGACCAGGATCGGCTTGCCTTTACCGTTGTGATTGGTGCGGATGGCCAGGATGCGCCCGTAGATGTGGTGGCCCAATTGTTTTGCCCGCGATTCGCGTTCGATGACCACCATGCCCGCGCCTTCGCCCCATACGGTGCCGCTGGCGTCGTCGGAGTAGGCGCGGCAGTGCCCGTCGTCGGAAAGCGCGTTCAGCCGGGAGAATTCGTAGAAGGCGCCCGGGGAACCCATTACGCACACCCCGCCGGCCAGCGCCCAGTCGCATTCGTCGAAGGCGACGGCGGTAGCGGCCAGGTGTACCGCGGTCAGCGAGGACGCACAGGCGGTGTCGAGGCTGATGGACGGACCGGTCAGCCCCAGACTGTGCGAAATCCTTGCAGCCCCGCCCAATTGGCCCAGGCTGGCGATGCGGTGTCCGGTGAAGGCATCGGCCACCGAGGCGCGCGGCCCGTACTCCATCGGTGACATCCCGACGAAGCAGCCCACGAATTCGCCGTCCAGCGTCCCGGGGTTGATCCCGGTGTTCTCCAGCGCTTTCCACGCCACGCGCATCGCGACGCGCTGCTGGGGGTGCATCACCAGTGCTTCGCGGTGGGTGATCCCGAACAATGTGGGGTCGAAAGTGGTTGCGCTGTCCAGGAACCCGCCCGCATCGTGGACCGGGCCCCAGCCGTCCATCTCCGATACCGAGAACAGCTCGTCCAACGGCCAGCCGCGGTCGCGCGGGAACGGGCCGATCAGTTCCCTGGATTCGGTGAGCGCCTGCCACAGTGCGGCCGGGGTGTCGATGCCGCCGGGCGCCTCGACGGCCAACCCGGAGATGACGATGTGATCTTCGGTCGACCCGGCTGTCACGGTCCGGCCGTAGGTCATGATCTCGACTCGGACTGCCGCAGTTCGCCGGCCAGCAGCTCGGCGATCGCCTCGGTGTGTTCGTTGAGGAAGAAGTGTCCGCCGTCGAACATCGTCACCTCGACGGAGTCGGTGTGCTTGCCCCATCCGTAAAGGTCGCCCAGTGTGACGATCGGATCCTGGTCGCCGCCCAGTGCGTGGATGGGCGCGGAGATCCTGACGTCCTCGTCGCACGCGTACGCGTCGCAGGCGCGGTAGTCGGCCTTGATCACCGGCAGTGCCAGTCGCATCAGGTCACGGTTGCCGAAGACGTCGGAGTTGGTGCCCTCCAGCGCCGCGAGGTGGGTGAGGATCTCCTCGTCGGTTTCGGGGTGCGACGGCTTGTTCGCCGCGTTGCACGGCGCGACCGCGGCCGAGACGGTGAGGTGTGCGACGTCGACGCCGTTGGCTTCGGCGATCCGGGCGAACTCGAACGCCACCCAGCCGCCCATGCTGTGCCCGAAGGCCGCGACCGGGACACCGCGATTGTGGTCCGAGCGGGCGAACTCCTCGAATGCTCCGGCGGCGATCTCGGGCAGTGAACCCAGCGGTGGTTCGGCGGCCCGGTCCTGGCGTCCGGGGTACTGGAACACGATGACGTCGAACTTGCTGCTCAGCGCCTTGGAGAAGGCGCGGTAGGCCGATGCGCCGGCGCCGGCGTGGGGGAAGACCAACAGCGTGGGGCTGCCCGGGGATTCAGGTTTGTGGAACTGCCTGATCCACCCAAGGGTGCGCGGCATGCATCGTCACCTTTCGCTCGCTGCTGACTGGCCGGGCGCCTGGCGCCGACCGGTCACCTGTTCGGCGGGTCCCGAAGACGTCGAGCCGGCCTTGTCGCACGTCAGTCCCCCAGGAACTTCGTAACTTAGCGAAGGCTAACATAATCTGCTGAGGCCGGATCGGGCCGATCGGAAGACGACGTACGAAGGGGGTTGAGGCTGATGCGCGTCGTGTCGTTCGGCTTCCAGACCTGGGGACACAAGACCCTGCAGGCGCTGATCGAGCTCGGGCACGATGTCGTTCTCGCGGTCACCCACCCGGCCAGTGCCGAGTCCTACAAAGCCATCTGGTCGGCCTCGGTCGAGGAACTCGCCCGCGAACACGGCATTCCGGTCCATGTCACCACCCGTGCCGACGCCGAGACCATCGACGTCGTCAAGCGCGCCGAACCCGACGTCATCGTCGTCAACAGCTGGTACAGCTGGATGCCGCCCGAGCTGTACACGCTGCCGCCGCACGGCACCCTGAACCTGCACGATTCGCTGCTCCCCAAGTTCACCGGGTTCTCCCCGGTGCTGTGGGCGTTGATCAGCGGCGAAACCGAATTCGGGCTGACGGTGCACCGGATGGACGAGGGCCTGGACACCGGAGACATCCTGGTGCAGCGGTCGTTACCCATCGGCGCGAGCGACACCGGCACCGATTTGGTGGTCAAGGGCATGGAGCTGATCCCGGGCGCGTTGCGGGAGGCGCTGGACGCGCTGGAGTCCGGCACCGCGCGCTGGCGGCCGCAGCACAAGGCCGAGCGGACCTACTTCCACAAGCGTTCCGAACGTGACAGCCTGATCGACTGGAATTGGCCGGCCGAAGACCTGGAACGGTTCGTGCGGGCCCTGTCGGACCCCTATCCGCGCCCGTTCACCCATTACCGCGGCGAACGCATCGAAGTGCTGCAGGCCCGGGTGTCCGAAGCTCGCTACGGTGGAACGCCGGGGCGGGTGATCGTGCAGGAGGGGGGCGGCGCGGTGGTGTCCGGGCCCAGCGCCTATCGCGGCGGCAACCACGGGTTGGTGATCACCCTGGTCCGCGACGCCGACGGGGTAGAACGTCGCGGCGACGAGTTCTTCGTGCGCGGCGGCTATCTGACCGACCAAGCGTAGCGAGCCAAACCTAGGAGTTGGGACAATCCATGGCAGACGATGCCAAGACCCTGCAGGAACGCCGTCGCGAGTTGCTGCGCCGGCGAATCGCCGAAAGCGGTGTGGCGGCAGGGAAATCGGCCGAGGCGGTCGAGCTTCGAGCGGGGCAACGCTACCGCCTTTCTTCCGGCCAGCGCCGCATGTGGTTCCTGCAGGCCATGGACGCCGACGACACCACGCTGAACATCTGCGTCGCCTACCGGCTGACCGGACAGCTTGACCCGGCCCGGCTGCGCGACGCCGTCGGTGCGGTGGTGGCACGACACGCCGTGTTGCGCACCAACTACGGAGTGGACAGCGAAGGTGAGCCGTACCAGGTCTTTCGGGATCACGTCGAGACACCTTGGCAGGAACACGATTTCACCGATCTGGACGATCGCGACGATCGCGACCGGCGGGTGGAAGACCTGGCGCGCCGGGAGTTCGGGCGACCGTTCAACCTGGCCGACGACATGCCGCTGCGGATCACCCTGATCCGGACCCGCCCAGCAGAATTCGTGTTGCTGCTCGTCGTGCACCACATCTGCTGGGACGACGACGCCTGGGCGGTGTTCTTCGCAGAACTCAGCGCGGCCTACAACTCTCAGCCGCTGGGCGAACCGGCGCCGCAGTTCGTCGCCGTCGAAGTGCTCGACGGCGCAACCGAACCCGGTATGGCCGACGTCGGCTACTGGGCCGACAAGCTGCGGCCGGCCCCCGAGCCGCTGGAGTTGCCCGGTGTCCGGGCCGCGCACCCGTCGCGGCGGGCCGAGCGGGTGACCCGGCCGCTGCCCGAGGGTCTGTTCGGCCGGCTGGAAGAATTCGCCCGCGAACACTCCGCCTCGCCGTTCATGGTGCTGCTGGCCGCCTACGGCGTGTTGATCCGGCGTTACACCGGCAGCCCGGACTTCTTGGTGTCGGTACCGGTAACCGACCGGAAAGCCCTGGCCCAGAGGGTGATCGGCTATTTCGGCAACACCCTGCTGCTGCGCCTGACCGCACGGCCGAACGTCACTTTCGGCGCCTACGTCGACGCGGTACGCGACACCTGCCTGGACGGCTTCGCCCACCAGTCGGTCGGCATCGACCGGGTGGTGCGGGAAGCCAACCCCGAGCGGATGGGCCACGACGGCATGGACCAGCTGGTGCGGCTGGGATTCAGCATGCGCAAGAGTGTGAGCGGATTCGCACTGGACGGCGTGGCCGTGCAACAGCTGGGGCTGGGCGCGGTGACCGCACACCTGCCCCTGGCCCTGGCCATCGTGCTGGAGCCCGAGGGTGCCCTGGCCGAGTTCGAATACCAGACCGACGTACTCAGCCCGGCCCTCGTCGAACAGTTGGCGGCGCACTACATCCAGCTGTTGGACAACGCGATCACCGAGCCCGACCGTCGCCTCACCAGCCTGGACATGTTGGACGCCGATGAGCGCGACGCGGTGCTGGACGCCTCGCACGGCGACCTGGTCCCGACTCCGCCCACCACCATGGTCGCGGTGCTCGAAGCGGCGGCCGCCGCCCGCCCGGACGCCACGGCGCTGGTCTGCGACGACGACGAGTTGACCTACGCCGAGCTACACGGCCGGGCAAATCGCCTGGCGCGCTGGCTGATCGGGCAGGGCATCGGCGCCGAGGACATCGTGGGGCTGCGGCTGAGCACGTCCGTCGAATTCATCGTCGCGATGCTGGCCGTGCTCAAAGCCGGCGCGGCCTACCTGCCCATCGACCCGGCCTATCCGGACGAGCGGATCGACTATCTGATCGGCGATGCACGGCCACACCTGGTGCTCGGGCAACGAGAACTCGCGGACGCCGAACGGGCCGCGGCACAGCTGTCCGACGCTGCGGTCACCGACGCCGACCGCCGAACCGCTTTGCGCCCAGGGCATTTGGCGTACGTCATCTACACCTCCGGTTCCACCGGTCAGCCCAAGGGCGTCGCGGTGTCGCATCACGCGATCGCCGAGCATGTCCAGGGTTTCGTGGCGGAGTGGAGCATGACCGCCGAAGACCGGCTGCTGCAGTCGTCTTCGGTGAGCTTCGACGCCTCGCTGCTGGACATCTTCGTCACGCTCTCGCTGGGCGCGCAACTGGTGGTGCCCAAACCGTCGGACACCGGTGCGTTCAGCGACCTGAGTTACCTTGCCGACCTGATCAGCCGGCACCGCATCACCGTGCTGCACATGGTGCCGTCGATGCTGAGCACCCTGCTGCTGTTGCCGCAGGCCGAGGAATGGCGGCAGCTGCGGCACGTACCGGTAGGTGGCGAGGCGCTGGCCGGGGAGGTGGCCGACAAGTTCGCCGGCTATTTCGACGCGCAACTGCGCAACCACTACGGGCCCACCGAGGCGGTGGTCTGCGCCACGCACATGGTGGTCGACGGGTCGCACGGGGCACGCGTGGTTCCCATCGGCCTGCCCAACCGCAACGTCTACGCCTACGTGCTCGACGAGGAACTGCAACCGGTGCCCGCCGAGGTGATCGGGGAGCTCTACCTCGGCGGCGCACAGCTGGCCCGCTGCTATCTGGGTCGTCCCGGACTGACCGCGGCACGCTTCGTCGCCGACCCGTTCAATCCCGGCGAACGGCTCTACCGCACCGGAGATCTGGTCCGCCGCAACATCTCCGGTCAGCTGGAGTTCGTCGGCCGCGCCGACGAGCAGGTCAAGGTCCGCGGCTACCGCATCGAACTCGGCGAGGTCGAATCGGTGATCGCGACCCATCCCGCGGTCCGGCACTGCCTGGTGGTGACCGAGGACACCGAGGCCGGGCCGATGCTCGCCGCCTACCTGGTCCCGGCCACCGGCGACGGGGTTTCCGGTGAGCTGAACCTGGACGAGGTGCGCACCCACGCGGCGGCGACGCTGCCCGAATACATGGTGCCCACCGCGTTCGCGGTCATCCCGGAGATTCCGCTGACGGTCAGCGGCAAGCTGGACAAGCGGGCGCTGCCCGCGCCGACACCGGTCGCGGTGCGCAGTTACCGGCAGCCGGCCACCGAGACCGAACGACGGATGTGCGCGATCTTCGCGCGGCTGTTCGGCTGGGAGAAGGTCGGCGCGGAGGACTCGTTCTTCGGCCTCGGCGGCCACTCGCTGCTGGCTGCCCGGCTGGTGGCAGCGATCCGCGCCGAGTTCGGCGTGGAACTGACGGTGCGCGCCGTGTTCGACACCCCCACCCCGGCCGGGCTTGCGGCGCGACTGGAGCAGTCGAGCGCCGACAGCGACGCGATGATCGCCCGGCGCAACGGTTCTGGCTCGGCCGGCCCGGCCCGTCCAGAGTTGACGGCAGTGCGCCCGGAACGTCCGCCGCTGTCCTACTCGCAGCTGGCGATGTGGTTCCAGCAGAAGATGAGGGGCGCCAACGACGTCTTCAACATGGCGCTGACACTTCGGGTGAACGGCCCGCTGGACATCGCGGCGCTCGGTGCCGCCCTCAACGACGTCATCGCCCGACACGAAGTGCTGCGCACCAACTTCGTCGAACACGAAGGTGTTCCGTATCAGCACATCCACCCGGCCCGGCAGGTGCCACTCGAGGTCACCGACGTCAGCGCCGACGGCGTGGACCGGGCGATCGCCGAGTTGCGCCGGCACGTCTTCGCCCTGGACTCCGAGTCCCTGGTGCGGCCCACCCTGCTGCGGATCGACCCGGCTTCGCACGTGCTGCTGCTGCTCGTCCACCACACCGTCACCGACCACTCGTCGATGGGCATCATCTTCGAAGACCTGCTCACCGCGTACCGGGCGCGGCTGGACGGGCACCCGCCGCAGTGGCGGACCGTGGCCGCCCAGTTCGCCGAACACGCGCTGTGGCAACGCAATACCTTCGAAGCCGACACCGACTGGGGGCAAGCTGCGCTGCGGCACTGGCACTCCGCCGTCGCGGGGATGCCCTACGAGATCCCGACGGTCGCCGACCACACCCGGCCGCCGGTCCTCGGAAAGCGCGGCGAGCTGGTCGATTTCACGGTGTCAGCGGCTCGGCGGGCGGCATTGGTCCGGCTCGCCGAAGAAGTCGGGGCCAGCGAGTTCATGGTGTACCAGGCCGCGCTCGCGGTCCTGCTGCACAAGCTCGGCGGCGGCACCGACATCGGCATCGGAAGCCCGGTCGCGGCCCGCGTCGATCTGGCCACCACCAACATGGTGGGTCCGTGCGCCAACGTGATGGTGCTACGCAACGACCTGTCCGGCGATCCGAGCCTGCGGGACACCGTTTCCCGCAGCCGCGACACCGTGCTCGACGCGCTGGCGCATCAGGAACTGCCCATCGAGCGGCTGGTCGAGGAGCTCAACCCGCCGCGCTCCCCGTCCCGCAACCACCCGTTGTTCCAGCATTCGATCCACTTCCGCGGCGAGGACTGGGCACTGCTGCCGCGGGACCTGACCCCTGACGGGGCGACGACGGTGGTGCCGGTCCCGATGGACTTCGAAATCTCACTGCTGGACCTCAACGTCTCACTGGACGTGATGCCGGATGCCGAGCTGAACGTGCGCGTGGTTGCCAACGCGGATCTGTTTGAACCGCAAACGGTTTCGTCGATCGGTACGGCTTTCTGCACCGCGCTCGAGTTGTTCGCGACCCAACCGGACCGGCCGCTGTCGCAGGTGCAGTTGCTGCCGGCGGAGGTGATGGAGCAGTTGCTCGCCCCGGCCACCCCCGCGGTGATCAGCCGCTCGGAGCTCGGCGAAGCTTCGGCGGAGACCGAGCAGACCCTGATCGCCCTGCTGGAGGAGTTGCTCGACATCACCGGCGTGGACCGCGAGGACAACTTCTTCGCGATCGGCGGCGACAGCATCATCTCGGTGCAGCTCGCGGCCCGCGCCAACGCGCTGGGACTGGCGCTGACGCCGGCCATGGTGTTCGAGTACCTGACGCTTGCGGAGCTGGCCGCGGCTGTCGATGCTGCCGGCGAGCAGCCCACGGCCACATCGGATCCCGAGGCGCAACCACAGTCCGCGCCGATGAGCGCGTCGGGTCTGGACGCGGACGCGCTGGCGGCGCTGTCCGCGGCATGGCAGAGCCGCTCGTGAGGCACCGGTGACCACGGCACCACCGCAGATCGAGGACGTCCTGGCGCTCAGCCCCCTGCAGGAGGGGCTGTTCGCGCTGTACCGGATGGCCGAGGACAGCGTCGACCTCTACACCATGCAACTGCGGGTGGACATCGACGGACCGGTCGACTTGGAACTGCTGCGCCGCAGCGCCGCGGTGATGCTGGCGCGGCACCCCAACCTGCGCGCCGCCTTCTGGGATCAGGATGTGCCCAAACCGGTGCAGATCGTGCCCTCGCACGCCGAGCTGCCCTGGCACGAACGCACCGGAACGCCGGCCGAATTCGACGCGATCGCCCGCTCGGAACGACGCCGGCCGTTCGACCTGAGTCGCGGTCCGGCATTGCGCGTGGTGCTGATCTCGGTGCCGGGCCAGACGCGCCGCCGGATGGTCTTCACCGCGCACCACATCCTGATGGACGGCTGGGCGCTGGCGATCTTCTTCACCGAGATGCTGGCCGTATACCGGGCCGGCGGATCCGCGGACGCACTGCCCGCCCCACGTCCGTACCGCGACTACATCGCCTGGCTGGCCACCCAGGACGCCACGGCCGCACTGGACAGGTGGACGCGGTACCTGAGCGCGGTGTCCGCCCCGCTGATGGTGGCCGACGGCACCGTCGACATCCGGGCCGCGGTGCCGGAGCAGACGAAATCGCTGCTGTCGGCCACCGACACCGCCCGGCTGCGCGGCTGGGCCGGCCGCAACGGCCTGACGCTGAACACCGCGGTGCTGTTCGCCTGGGCGGTGCTGCTCAGCAGGCTCACCGACCGGCGCGATCTGGTATTCGGCACCGTCGTGTCCGGGCGCCCCGAACACCTGACCGGCGTGGAAAGCATGGTCGGGCTGTTCATCAACACCGTGCCGGTGGTGCACCAGATCAGTGCCGGCACCCCGATCGTGGAGCAGTGCGCGCGGCTGCAACGCGAGTCGTCGGCCATGCGCGAGATCGGTTACCTCAGCCTGTCGGAACTGCAGCGGGCACACGGCCGCGGAGCCCTGTTCGACAGTCTGTTCGTATTCGAGAACGCACCGATCGAGGACTCGATCCGCACGGTGACCACGCCCGACGGCGCCAGCTTCAGCCCAGTCGAAATGGACAGCCTCACCCACTATCCGCTGACCGTGGTCTCCCACCTCAGCGGCGACGAACTGGTGGTGGTGGTGGAGGCGATTGCGGCTGCGCTGCCGCATCTTCCGGCCGCCGACATCTGCCGGCGACTGGTCCAGGTGCTGCTGCAACTGCCCGACATCGGCGACGAAACCCCGGAAGCGCTCGACGTGCTCACCGCGGCCGAGCACGCCGCCTTCGCCCACGTCGCCGCCGCGGCGCCGGCCCGGCCCGTTGACACCGTGTGGGACGTCTTCGCGCGGCAAGCCACCGCCACACCGGATGCCGTCGCACTGACCACCGGCGCCGGCGAGCGCCACACCTACGCTGAATTGCACGGCCAGGCAACGCGATTGGCGTCAGAGCTGGCCGAGCGGGGCGTCGGACCCGAGACGGTGGTGGCGTTGCTGCTGCCGCGCTCGTCGCGGTCCGTCGTCGCCATCCTCGGTGTGCTGGCGGCCGGGGGCGCCTATCTGCCGGTGGACATCACGCTGCCCGAGGTTCGGATCGAATCAATCCTCCGCCAGGCCGAGCCGATCCTGGCGATCGCCGACGCCGAAAATGCCGGCCTCGCCGGATCCGCGCTGCCAACCCTGCTACTCGACGATCCGGCTGTGGCCAAACGGATTTCGCGGCGCCCCGACATTGCCCCAGCGGTCCGTCGCCACCCCGGCCAGCGGGCTTACGTCATCTTCACCTCCGGCTCCACCGGCGAACCCAAAGGTGTGATCGGCACCCATGCGGCGATCCTCGGCTACTTCGCCGACCACCGCGACCGCGTCTACCGCCCGGCCGTCGCGCGCCTGGGCCGCCCGCTGCGCATCGCCCACGCCTGGTCGTTGAGCTTCGACGCCTCCTGGCAGCCGATGGTCGGCCTGCTCGACGGGCATGCGGTGCACCTGTTCGACGCCGAGGAGATGCGGGACGCCGATCGGCTGGTCAAGGGGATGGCCCAACACCGGTTGGACATGATCGACACGACACCGTCGATGTTCACTCAACTCAGCGCAGCGGGGCTGCTCGATCACGCGCTGGCGGTGCTGGCGCTCGGTGGCGAGGCGATCGACAGCTCCCAGTGGAGCTACCTGCGCGGGTTGTCCAACGCCGTCTACAACTGCTACGGCCCAACCGAAATGACCGTGGAGGCGGTGGTGGCCGCGGTCACCGACTACCCGACACCGACCATCGGCACGCCCAATGCCGGCACCTTCGGCTACGTGCTGGATTCGGCATTGCGGCAGGTGCCCGACGGTGTGGTGGGTGAGCTGTATCTGTCGGGTGTGCAGCTGGCTCGCGGCTACATCGGCCGTGCCGGGTTGACCGCCACCCGCTTCGTCGCCGATCCGTTCCGGCCGGGCGAGCGCATGTACCGCACCGGTGATCTGGTGCGGCGCTTGCCGCACGGCGGCTACGCCTACCTGGGGCGCGGTGACACCCAGGTGAAGATCCGCGGCTACCGGGTGGAGATCGGCGAGATCGAGGCCGCGTTGCGCGGCCTGCCCGAGGTGCACGACGCGGCCGTCTCGGTGTTGCGCCGGGACAGCGGCGCCACCCTGGTGGGTTTCGTCGTCTGGCAAGGCGACGACGGTGATGCGGGCCGGTTGCGCGCCGCGCTGGCCGATCGGTTGCCGTCGTACATGGTTCCGGCGCGGATCGTGGCGCTGCCGCGGCTGCCGGTGAATCCCAACGGCAAACTCGACGGCCACGCCCTGGACGCCATCGCCGAGGACACGCTGTCGCGGCCGGCCGGGGACTCCTCGGCGACGGCTGCCGGGACGGACACCGAAAAGGCGTTGGGTGAATTGTTCGCCGAACAGTTCAACGGCCTGGTGCCGCATCTGGACGACGACTTCTTCGCGTTCGGGCTGGACAGCATCGTCGCGATCTCGTTGGTGCACAAGGCGAGACGACGCGGTTTGACGCTGAGTCCGCGCATGGTGTTCTCCGCTCCCACCATTCGCGAGCTCGCCGCCGTCATCGACTCGGTGGGGGACACCGGGATGTCGGCGCACACCGCCGAATACGGCGAGGTGCCGCCGTTGCCGATGGTGTCCTGGCTCTACGAGCACGGCAACTTCCGGCGGTTTACCCACACTGTGTTGCTGCGACTGCCCGACGGTATCGACCGCGCGGCGCTGCAGTCGCTGCTGCAGTCGATGCTCGACGGCCACGACACGTTGCGGTCGATTCTGACCGACACCTCGGCGGGTCCCCGGCTGGTCACCCGGGAGCCGGGTGTGCTCAGCGCGGCCGACATCCTCACTCAGGTCGAGGTCGGGCGCAGCAGCGACGAATTGGTCGCTGCGATAGCCGATTCCGCGCCACGGGTGATGGACCAGATGGACCCCTACGCGGGCTCGATGGTGCGGGCGGTCTGGTTCTCCGGCGCTGAGCAAGGAGACGCGCTGCTGCTGGCCGCCCACCACCTGACAGTGGATGTGGTGTCGTGGCACATCATCGTCGGCGACCTTGCCGAGGCGTGGCGGTGTGTGCAAGCCGGCACGGCGCCGAAGGTGTTGCCGGAGTTCACCTCCTACCGGCGCTGGTGTGAGCTGATGTGGCGCCGCGCCGCCGAACCCGAGGTTCAGGCGCAGCGCGACTACTGGATGGACCAGGTGTGCAGGCCCGACGCCGCGCTCGGCGCCCGCCATCCCGACCCGACCCGCGACAGCTGGTCCACGCTGCAGGTCACCCAGGTGGTGAGCCCGGCCGACGTCACCGCGCAGGTGCTGCACACGCTGCGTCGCGACGAGGGCGTGCGCGAATTCCTTTTGGCTGCAACGACGATGACGATAGCCAGCTGGCGGCGGGCCAGGGGCCAGGACCCCGCGGTGGGTACCCTGGTCGCGCTGGAAGGCCACGGTCGCGCGGATGCCGTACTGGACACCGACACAACCAACACCGTGGGTTGGTTCACCACCGCCTTCCCGGTCCGGTTCGGTGTCGGCGAAGCGGCGGTCGACGTCGAACGGGCCGAGCGGGATCCGGCAGCCGCGGTCGGCCTGGTCGACTCGGTGGTCGAGCACCTGGGCGAGGTGCCCACCGACGGCATGGATTACGGCCTGCTGCACTATGTCGACCGGCTACCCGAATTGCAGGAGGCCGCCGAACCGCAGATCCAGTTCAGCTACCTGGGCCGGCTGGATCTCGGCGGCAGCACCGACCAGCCGTGGTCGCTACTGACCGGTCCCTACCTCGAGGCGCTGCCAAACGCCCCGGAACCGGATCTGCCGCTGCGGTTCGCGCTGAACATCAGTGCGTTCGTAGCTAAAACGCCGGAAGGTACCCAACTGATCAGCAACTGGCGCTGGAGTGACGTACTGTTCACGCCCGCCGACATCGAGCGTCTGACCGAATTCTGGCTGCGCGCAATCGCCGCTCTGGCAGCCGGCCTGCAGAGAAGTCTGGCCTGACCGCACGGTCGAGGCCGAGAGGGGATGAGCATGGAGCTGCCGCACGGCGTGCGCGACGCCGAACGCAGTATCACCAGGGACGAGATCAAGGCGACGATCGCAGCCCAATTAGGCTGCACCGCAGATGAATTCGCCGATCACGACGACCTGATCCAGCTTGGGCTGAACTCGATCCGGATGATGGCGATGGCGGGCGGGTGGCGCAAGCGCGGCGCCGACATCACCTTCGCCCAGCTGGCGGCCAACCCGACCGTCGACTCCTGGTACGGGCTGCTGGCCGTCGAGGAAGCCGACCGAGCGGCCCAGTCGGTCGTTCCGGCACCGGCTCAGCAGCCGGCCGGCGAATTCGAGCCGTTCCCGTTGGCGCCCATGCAGCACGCGTATTGGATCGGCCGCCAAGATGAGCAGCAGCTCGGCGGCGTGGCCGCGCACCTCTACGTGGAGTTCGACGGTTCCGGGGTGGACCCGGTGCGGCTGGAACGCGCGGTGAGCGCGCTGCTGGCGGCACACCCGATGCTGCGCACCCGCTTCCTGCCGGACGGGACGCAGCAGACGATGCCCGAGCCGGGCCGGCCCGTCTTCGCCGTCGTCGACCTGCGCGGCCAGGACCCCGAACATGGTGAGTCGGCACTGGCCGGGCTGCGCGACCGAAAGACCCACCAGCGCTTGGCAATCGAAGACGGACAGGTCTTCGACGTCACCCTGACGCTGCGGGACGGCGACCGCAGCAGACTGCACCTGGACATCGACATGCTGGCCGGGGACGCGATGAGCTACCGGATCCTGGTCGCGGATCTGGCCGCGGCGTACCGAGGTGCGACGCTGTGCACCCCGGGCTACAGCTACCGGCGATACCGCACCGAACGGCGCGACGACACCACCGCGCGCGAGCGCGACCGGCAGTGGTGGCAGCAACGGCTACCCGAACTGCCCGGTGCGCCCGAGCTCCCAACCGTGCCGGTGGGCGAACGCCGCGCGCAGCACCGCACCGTCCGCTACGACCACTGGTTGGGGCCGGACGCCAAGCGGACACTGGTGAGCGGCGCGCACGCGCGCGGCGTCACCCCGGCCACGGCACTGGCCGCCGTCTTCGCCGACACCATCGGCGGGTGGTCCGCGCAGAGCAGGTTCCTGCTGAACATTCCGTTGTTCCAACGCGAACCGGTGCACCCCGACATCGATCGGGTGGTCGGTGACTTCACCTCCTCGATCATGCTGGAGGTCGACGTCGCCAAGAACGTGTCGGTGGCCGAGCGGGCCCGCGACATCCAGCGACGCATGTACGAAAGCGGCTCGCACACCGCCTATTCCGGCCTGGAGGTGCTGCGCGACCTGGGTCGGCAGCGCGGCGAGCCGGTGCTGGCGCCCATCGTGTTCACCAGCGCCCTGGACCTGGGTGAGTTGTTCACCGACCAGGTGATCGAGACGTTCGGCGAGCCGGTCTGGATCATCTCGCAAGGCCCGCAGGTGCTGCTGGACGCCCAGATCACCGAGTTGCGGGGCGGATTGCTGATCAACTGGGACGTCCGCGAGTCGGCGTTCCCGGACGGACTGATCGAGGCCATGTTCGGCCGGTTCGTCGAGGCAGTCGAACGCCTCGGCGAGGGCGACACCGGCTGGGCGGCCGAGGCCGCGGTACGGTTGCCGAGCGCGCAGGCGACGGTGCGCGCCGCGACCAACGCCACCGACGGCCCGGTCTCCGAAAGATGTTTGCACCAAGGATTTTTCGATCACGCTACGGCAGATCCGGAAGCGCCGGCCGTGCTGTGGGGCAGCGGCGACACCGCCGGGTCGTGGAGTTACCGCCAACTCGCCGAATCGGCTCTGGCCGTTGCGGGTGCGCTGTGCGGCCAGGGTGTGCAGCCCGGCGACGCGGTCGCCGTGCAATTGCCCAAGGGGCGCGACCAGATCGTCGCCGTTTTGGGCGTACTGGCGGCCGGTGCGGCGTACGTGCCGATCGGATTCGACCAGCCGCCCGCCCGCCGCGCCAAGATCCTGCACGGCGCCGACGTGGTGGCGGCACTGACGTCGGATGGGGCCGACCTGGATGCCGGGGTGCCCTGCCTGTCCCTGGACGCCGCGCGCACCTACACCAAACCCCTGGCGGCGCCGCTGCTCCCGAACACCGGCGCGATCGCCTACGTGCTGTTTACCTCCGGCTCCACCGGCGAACCCAAAGGCGTCGAGGTACCGCACCGCGCAGCGATGAACACCATCGACGCCCTCAACGACTGGTTCTCGGTGGGCAGCCGGGACCGCGCGCTGGCGTTGTCGGCCCTCGAATTCGACCTTTCCGTCTACGACATCTTCGGTATGTTCTCGGTCGGCGGGGCGGTGGTCGCGGTCGATTCCGGAGACCGCGCCGCGGCCGCGTCGTGGGTGGAACTGATTCGCCGACACCGTGTTTCGATCCTCAATTGCGTGCCCAGCATGCTCGACATGATTCTGCAGATCGGTGGTGACCGGCTGGGGGACTCGCTGCGCGCGGTGATGCTGGGCGGTGACTGGGTCAGCACGGATCTGGCCCGGCAGCTGGCCCGCCAGGTTCCCGGTTGCCGGTTCTCCGGTTTGGGCGGGGCGACCGAGACGGCCATCCACAGCACCATCTGCGAGGTGACCGGCGCGCCGCCGGAGCACTGGGCCACGGTGCCGTTCGGCGTGCCGCTGCGCAACGTCCGGTGCCGGGTGGTCGGCCCCTCGGGCCGCGACTGCCTGGACTGGGTGCCCGGGGAGCTCTGGGTCGGCGGCGTCAACGTGGCCGCCGGCTACCGCAACGACCCCGAACGCACCGCGCAGCGGTTCGTCGAGCACGACGGTATCCGTTGGTACAAGACCGGCGATCTGGCCCGGTACTGGCCCGACGGCACCATCGAGTTCCTGGGCCGGGCCGACCATCAGGTGCAGATCCGCGGGTACCGGGTCGAGCTCGGCGAGGTGGAGAGTGCACTGCGCACCTTGCCCGGGGTACGTCATGCCGTCGCAGCGGTCGTCGGCGCCGGGGCGCCCAAGCTGGTCGCTGCCGTCGCCGGTGACCGGGCCGAGATTGGCGACCCCGCCCGGGTCGCCGGGGCCGTGGGCGAGTTGCTACCGAGCTACATGGTTCCGAGTCGCACCGTCGTGCTGGCGCAGATGCCGTTGACCGCCAACGCCAAACTGGACCGGCGCGCGGTGGTCGCGTTACTCGAGTCGCACGCCTCAGCTGCTTCGGTGGCCGGCTCCGGTGCACCGGCCAGCGACGTGGAGACGGCGCTCGCCGACATCGTCGCCGAGGTGCTGGGCCGCGCGTCGATCGGCGTGCACGACGACTTCTTCGCCCACGGCGGCGACTCGGTGCTCGCCACCACGGTCATCGCCCGGATCCGGGACTGGCTCGACATCGACCACGCCGTGGTGACCGATCTCTTCGCGACCCGAACGGTCGCCGGTCTGGCCGATCGGCTGGAAAAGCGCGAGGCCCAACGAGGGACGCCGGAGCGGCTGGCCGTGATCGCACGCCATTACCTCGAGATCGCCGCGTTGACCGACGAAGAGGTGCTCGCCGAGGGCTGACCTGCAGAACCCTGGCACCGCACAGCCATTCATGCCTGCTACACAGCTGAGGCACAGCATCGGTGTCGGCGGGAATCGCTACGGTGTGTGTAACGCAACTAAGCCACCAACCGAAACATCAGTCACACCATGCAAAGCTGTGCACGTGAGAATCGAGGGGGACACCCAATGCTGACCATCAAGAAACTGGCCTTCGGCGCAGCCGCCGTCGTCGGGGTGGGCGCTGCCGCCGCCGGACTGACCGCCGCGGCCGAGCCGGCCGGCTTCCACGTGCAGCCGGTCGTCTACGGTGCACCGCTGCCCCAGGACCCGGCGCCGGCCCCGGCCACCGCCGTACCGACCGCCGCGCAGCTCACCGGCCTGCTGAACAACCTCGCCGACCCCAGCGTTCCGTTCGCGAACAAAAGCGCTCTGGTCGAAGGCGGCATCGGCGGGACCGAGGCCCACCTGGCCGACCACCAGCTGAAGAAGGCGCAGAAGAACGGCCAGTTGCCGCTGGCGTTCAGCATCGCCAACATCCAGCCGGCCGCCAACGGGGCGGCCACCGCCGACGTCTCCGTCTCCGGTCCCAAGTTGTCGCCGCCGGTCACCCAGAGCGTCACCTTCGTCAACCAGGGCGGCTGGGTGCTGTCCCGCAGCTCCGCGATGGAGCTGTTGCAGGCCGCCTCGCACTGACCCGGCTAGCCGCCCCGACCGCCCAGGCCGAGCCTGGCCAGGCGGTCCGGGTCGGCCAGCACGTCGATCGCGGTGAGGCACTCGTCGGACAGCGCCCGCAACTCCTCGTCGGAGAACCCCAATCCCCGCGCAATCTGGGAGCCGGAAGGCGATCCGGGTGCCTAGCCCGGCGTCGCGATCGCTGACGCCGGTGAGTCGTGACAGGGCATTACCTCCGGTGAATGTGTCGTCAAAGGTTCGACACCTGGGACCACCGAAACGTGACCGGCTATCGCGGCGCGTCGGGCGCCATATCCATGTCGTACACCCGGGCGTGCAGGACGGTGCGGTTTCGCAGCGCCGCACGCACGGCCCGGTGCAGACCGTCCTCGAGGTAGATGATCCCGCGCCACCGCACCGCATGCGGGAACAGATCGCCGTAGAAGGTGGAGTCCTCCGACAGCAGACGATCCAGTTCGAGCACCCGCGTTGTGGTGACCAGTTCGTCCAGCCGGATCTGTTGTGGCGGGATCTGGGACCAGTCCCGGTACGACAGACCGTGTTCCGGGTACGGTTTGCCCTCGCGCACGCCCTTGAAGATCATCGTCGTCGCTCCCGGTCGCTTTTCGCCTGGATACCGGCCCGACGCAACCCTCGACGGGACCACGTGCAAAGGCTAGTCGCCGCGCCGGGCCGGTGAGGTATTGACCACGCATCGCCGACGCCGGCATGCCGGTTGCTGCGCAGACCGTAAAATGAACGCGGCCGGCAGGTATCCAGGGAGGTGAGCAGTCGATGGGAAGCGCGGACGAGCGTCGCTTTCAGGTTTTGCACGCGATCGTCGCCGACTTCGTCGCCACGCATGAACCGATCGGCTCCAAATCCCTGGTGGAACGGCACAATCTGGGCGTCTCCAGCGCGACCGTGCGCAACGACATGGCAGTGCTGGAGGCGGAAGGCTACATCACCCAGCCGCACACCAGCTCCGGGCGGGTTCCCACCGAAAAGGGCTACCGCGAATTCGTCGACCGCCTCGACGACGTCAAACCGTTGTCCGCGGCGGAGCGCCGCGCGATCCAGGGTTTTCTGGAATCCGGCGTCGACCTCGACGACGTGCTGCGTCGCGCGGTGCGCTTGCTGGCCCAACTGACCCGTCAGGTCGCCGTGGTGCAGTACCCGACGCTGTCGACCTCGACGGTGCGACACCTGGAAGTGATCGCGCTGACCCCGGCGCGGCTGCTGATGGTGGTCATCACCGACACCGGCCGGGTGGACCAGCGCATCGTCGAACTCGGCGACGTCATCGACGAGCACCAGCTGTCCCAGCTGCGCGAGATGCTCGGTCAGGCGCTGGTCGGCAAGCGGCTGTCCGCGGCCTCGGTCGCGGTGGCCGATCTGGCCGGACGGCTGCACGGCGGCGACGGTCTCGGCGACGCGGTGGGGCGTTCGGCGACGGTACTGCTGGAATCGCTGGTCGAGCACACCGAGGAGCGGCTGCTGCTGGGCGGTACCGCCAACCTGACCCGCAACGCCGCCGATTTCGGCGGCTCCCTGCGCTCCATCCTGGAAGCCCTCGAGGAACAGGTCGTGGTGTTACGGCTGCTGGCTGCTCAACAGGAGGCCGGCAAGGTGACGGTACGCATCGGCCACGAGACGGAGGCCGAACAGATGGCGGGCACCTCGATGGTGTCCACCGCCTACGGGACCAATGACACCGTCTACGGCGGCATGGGGGTGCTGGGGCCCACCCGGATGGATTATCCGGGAACTATGGCGAGTGTCGCGGCGGTTGCCATGTATATCGGCGAAGTACTCGGTGCGCGATGACTGCGCACCGACCGGTTTTTTAGACAGCTGCCGCCTGGGCGGCTAAGAGAGGTCAGACGTGGCACGCGACTATTACGGACTGCTCGGCGTCAGCAAGGGCGCCAGCGACGCGGAGATCAAGCGCGCCTACCGCAAGCTGGCGCGGGAGTTGCATCCCGACGTCAACCCCGATGAGGCGGCACAGGCCAAGTTTCAGGAGATCAGCGCCGCCTACGAGGTGTTGAGCGACCCGGAGAAGCGCCGCATCGTCGACCTGGGCGGTGACCCGCTGGAAAACGCCGCCGCCGGCAACGGCTTCGCCGGCTTCGGCGGCTTGGGCGACGTGTTCGAGGCGTTTTTCGGCGGCGGTTTCGCCGGCGGCGGCGGCCGGGGACCGATCGGCCGGGTACGCCCGGGTTCGGATTCGCTGCTGCGGCTGCGCCTGGACCTCGAGGAATGCGCGACCGGGGTCACCAAGCAGGTCACCGTCGACACCGCGGTGTTGTGCGACCGCTGCCAGGGCAAAGGCACCAATGGCGATTCGGCGCCCGTCCCGTGTGACACCTGCGGAGGTCGCGGCGAGGTGCAGAGCGTGCAGCGTTCGCTGCTCGGCCAGATGTTGACCTCGCGGCCGTGTCCCACCTGCCGCGGCGTGGGCGTCACCATTCCCGACCCCTGCTACCAGTGCATGGGCGACGGGCGGGTGCGCGCCCGTCGCGACATCAGCGTCAAGATCCCGGCCGGCGTCGCCGAAGGCATGCGGGTCCGGCTCGCCGCCCAGGGCGAGGTGGGGCCGGGCGGTGGTCCGGCCGGCGACCTGTACGTCGAGGTGCACGAACAGGCGCACGACATCTTCGCCCGGCAGGGCGACGACCTGCACTGCACCGTCTCGGTGCCGATGGTCGACGCGGCGCTGGGCGCCACCGTCACCCTGGACGCGATCCTGGACGGCCCCAGCGAGATCGTCATTCCGGCCGGCACCCAGCCCGGCGCCACCATCACCCTGCGGGGCCGCGGGATGCCGCAACTGCGTTCCAACACCCGCGGCGACCTGCACGTGCACGTCGAGGTGGTGGTGCCCACCCGGCTGGACCACCACGACACCGAACTGCTGCGTGAGCTGAAGAACCGCCGCACCCGCGATGTGGCCGAAGTCCGCTCGGCACATGCCGGTGGCGGCGGACTGTTCAGCAGGTTGCGCGAAACCTTCACCGGCCGCTAGCCGGGTCGGGCCTCGTATGGTGGCCACGCTGTTCTACGTCGATGCGCTGCCGGACGCCGGCGCGCTGGTCGAGGTAGCCGGCGACGAAGGCTTCCACGCCGCCACCGTGCGGCGCATCCGGCCGGGCGAGGAACTGGTGCTCGGTGACGGCGCCGGCGCGCTGGCCCGCTGTGTGGTCGAGCAGGCGGGGCGCGACGGCCTCGCCGCCCGGGTGCAGCAGCGGTGGACCGTCGCACCGGTGGTGCCTGCGGTGACGGTGGCGCAGGCGCTGCCCAAGTCCGAGCGTTCCGAACTGGCCGTCGAACTCGCCACCGAGGCGGGCGCCGATGCATTTCTGGCCTGGCAGGCGGCGCGGTGCGTGGCCAACTGGGAAGGCGCCCGCGCGGACAAGGGGCTGCGGCGGTGGCGGGCGGTGGCCCGTTCGGCCGCGCGCCAGTCCCGGCGCGCGTACATCCCGCCGGTCGACGGCGTGGTGTCCACCAAGGCGCTGACAGCGCGGGTTCGCGACCAGGTCGCCGCGGGCGGAATGGTTTTCGCGCTGCACGAGTCGGCCGTCGAACCGTTGGCGAATTTTGCTGGGGCGCAAGCTGATTCGGTGTGGCTGGTGGTGGGTCCCGAGGGCGGTATCGCCCCGGAGGAAATCGCAGCGCTGACCGAAGCCGGTGCCGTCGCGGTCCGGCTGGGCCCGACCGTGCTGCGCACCTCCACCGCGGCCGCGGTGGCGCTGGGAGCGCTGGGGGTGCTCACGTCGCGGTGGGATCGCCTTGCCGATTGTGACTTCGACGACGGCACATAACGGTGGCGGACCGGCGTTAGACTGAGAAGCCCCGTCCGATATCCCAGGAAGCAGGCACCAGAAGCCACGTGACGCCACGCGAGACCCGCGCTGCCGACTCCGCTCAACAGGCCAACGCCCAGGTGCGCAGCAGTATCGATGTTCCGTCCGACCTCGTCGTGGGCCTACTGGGTTCGGCCGACGAAAACCTCCGTGCTCTGGAACGCGCGCTCAGTGCCGACCTGCACGTGCGCGGCAACACGGTGAGCCTGTCCGGCGAACCGGCCGATGTCGCCCTGGCCGAACGCGCGCTCTCCGAGCTGGTCGCGATCGTGGCCGGCGGCCAGACGCTGACGCCCGAGGTGGTGCGCCGCGGCGTCGCCATGCTGGTCGGGGCCGGCAACGAATCGCCGGCCGAGGTACTCACGCTGGACATCTTGTCCCGGCGCGGCAAGACGATCCGGCCCAAGACGCTCAACCAGAAGCACTACGTCGACGCGATCGACGCCCACACCATCGTGTTCGGCATCGGCCCGGCCGGCACCGGTAAGACCTACCTGGCGATGGCAAAGGCCGTGCACGCGTTGCAGACCAAGCAGGTCACCCGCATCATCCTCACTCGCCCCGCGGTGGAAGCCGGTGAGCGCCTGGGCTTTCTGCCCGGCACGCTGAGCGAGAAGATCGACCCTTACCTGCGGCCGCTTTACGACGCGCTCTACGACATGATGGATCCCGAGCTGATCCCGAAGCTGATGTCGTCCGGGGTGATCGAGGTGGCTCCGCTGGCGTATATGCGCGGCAGAACGCTCAACGACGCGTTCATCGTCCTCGACGAAGCGCAGAACACCACCGCAGAGCAGATGAAGATGTTCCTCACCCGGTTGGGTTTCGGCTCCAAGATCGTGGTCACCGGCGACATCACGCAGATCGACCTGCCCGGCGGCGCCCGCTCGGGCCTGCGGGCCGCCGTCGACATCCTCGACGACATCGACGACATCCATATCGCCGAGCTGACCAGCCAGGACGTGGTCCGTCACCGCCTGGTGGGGGAGATCGTCGACGCCTACGCGCGGTACGAGGAGCCCGGCGCCGGACTGAACCGGGCGGCTCGGCGCGCTTCGGGCGGCCGCAATCGTCGATGATGAGTGCGTGAGGGTGTTATGAGCATCGAGGTATCCAACGAGTCGGGCATCGACGTCTCCGAAGTCGAACTGGTCAGCGTCGCGCGTTTCGTCATCACCAAAATGGACGTCAACCCCGCGGCCGAGCTGTCGATGGTGCTGCTGGACATCCCGGCCATGGCCGACCTGCACATGCGGTGGATGGACCTGCCCGGCCCGACCGACGTGATGAGCTTCCCGATGGACGAGCTCGAACCCGGTGGCCGGCCCGACGCACCCGAACCGGGCCCGGCCATGCTGGGCGACATCGTGCTGTGCCCGGAATTCGCCGCCCAGCAGGCCGCCGCGGCGGGCCACACCCTCGGGCACGAACTCGCGCTGCTCACCATCCACGGTGTCCTGCACCTGCTCGGCTACGACCACGGCGAGCCCGACGAGGAGCGGGAGATGTTCGCGCTGCAGGACCGCCTGCTCGAGGAGTGGGTCGCCGAACAGGTCGAGGCCTACCGCCAGGACCGGCAGGAGGAGCGCGACCGCCGGCTGCTGGACAAGTCGAGGTACTTCGACAATTGACCGGTCTGTCCCAGCTGCTCGGTGCGGTCGTGTTGGTGGCGCTGGGCGGCATCTTCGCGATGGTCGACGCCGCCGTCAGCACGGTGTCGCTGGCCCGGGTGCAGGAATTGGTGCGCGACGAGCGGCCCGGCGCGCGGTCGCTGCTCAAAGTCATGACCGACCGCCCCCGCTACATCAACCTGGTGGTGCTGCTGCGGATCGTGTGCGAGATCACCGCGACCGCGCTGCTGGTGGTCTTCTTCCAGTTCGGTCACAGCCTGGGCTGGGGGCTTTTCTACGCGTCCACGATCATGGTGGTCACCAGCTTCGTCGTCATCGGTGTCGGCCCGCGCACCCTCGGGCGGCAGCACGCGTATTCCATCTCGCTGGCGACTGCCCTTCCGCTGCAAGTGCTCTCGTGGCTGCTGATGCCGATCAGCCGGTTGCTCGTGGTACTGGGTAACGCGCTGACTCCTGGCCGCGGTTTCCGCAACGGGCCGTTCGCCTCCGAAATCGAGTTGCGCGAAGTCGTCGACCTGGCCCAGCAGCGCGGCGTGGTCGCCGCCGACGAACGCCGGATGATCGAGTCGGTCTTCGAGCTCGGCGACACCCCCGCGCGGGAGGTGATGGTGCCGCGCACCGAGATGGTGTGGATCGAGGGCGACAAGACAGCCGGGCAGGGGATCGCGCTGGCGGTGCGCAGCGGTCACTCGCGGCTGCCGGTGATCGGCGAGAACGTCGACGACGTTCTGGGTGTCGTCTACCTCAAAGACCTTGTGCAACAAGCATTCTTCTCCGCCGACGGGGGTCGCGACATCCTGGTGTCCAAGGTGATGCGTCCGGCGGTTTTCGTGCCGGACTCCAAGCCGCTGGACACGCTGTTGCGCGAGATGCAGCGCGACCGCATCCACCTGGTGCTGCTGGTCGACGAGTACGGCGCCATCGCCGGCCTGGTGAGCATCGAGGACGTGCTCGAGGAGATCGTCGGCGAGATCGCCGACGAGTACGACGAAGCCGAAACCGCGCCGGTGGAGGAACTGGGGGACAACCGGTTCCGGGTCTCGGCCCGGCTGCCCATCGAAGACGTCGGCGAACTGTACGGCGTGCAGTTCGACGACGATCTCGACGTCGACACGGTGGGTGGGCTGCTGGCCCTGGAACTCGGTCGTGTCCCGCTGCCCGGCGCCGAGGTGGTGTCGCACGGCTTGCGGCTGCACGCCGAAGGTGGCCGTGACCATCGGGGCCGGGTCCGGATCGGCACCGTCCTGCTCAGCCCGGCCGAGACAGAGGAAGATAAGTGACGCGCAGAGTGCAGTCACGGCGCGAAGCGGCGCCGAAACCAGCCGTGGACGCACGCTGGGCGCAGGGGGCGCGGTGAGCGAGTTCCGCTCGGGCTTCGTGTGTTTGGTGGGCCGGCCCAACACCGGTAAGTCGACCCTGACCAACGCACTGGTCGGCGCCAAAGTGGCGATCACCTCGATGCGCCCGCAGACCACCCGGCACACCATCCGCGGCATCGTGCACCGGGAGAACTTCCAGATCATCCTGGTCGACACCCCCGGCCTGCACCGGCCACGCACCCTGCTCGGTAAGCGCCTCAACGACCTGGTCCGCGACACCTACACCGAGGTCGACGTCATCGGGTTGTGCATACCTGCGGACGAGGCGATCGGTCCCGGCGACCGCTGGATTGTCGAGCAGATCGGTTCGGTCGCCCCGAAGACCACGTTGGTGGCCATTGTGACCAAGATCGACAAAGTACCCAAGGACCGGGTGGCCGCACAGTTGGTCGCGGTCAGCGAACTGGTCCCGCAGGCCGCCGAGATCGTCCCGGTGTCAGCGGTTTCCGGGGCGCAGGTGGACGTCCTGACCGACGTGTTCGCCGCGGCACTGCCACCCGGGCCGGCCTATTATCCCGACGGCGAGCTGACCGACGAGCCCGAAGAGGTGCTGATGGCCGAGCTGATCCGCGAGGCCGCGCTCGAGGGTGTGCGCGACGAGTTGCCGCACTCGCTGGCGGTGGTGATCGACGAGGTCAGCCCGCGTGAGGACCGTGACGACCTGATCGACGTGCACGCGGTGCTCTACGTCGAGCGGGATAGCCAGAAGGGCATCGTGATCGGCAAGGGCGGCGCCCGACTGCGCGAAGTGGGCAGCGCCGCGCGCAGTCAGATCGAGAAGCTGCTCGGCACCAAGGTGTACCTGGACCTGCGGGTCAAAGTCGCCAAGAACTGGCAACGCGACCCCAAACAGCTTGGCCGCCTTGGCTTTTAGTCGGCCACCGCTGACAGCTAGCGTCTTTTCGACACGGACGGCACGCTGTGCATCGGCGGCGTGCTGTTGCCGGCGCTCCACCACGCCGTCGGTTGCTTGGCCGCCCATCCGCTGAACGCCTCCAATTCGGCGGCCAGCGAAATCAGCATGCCCTCGCTGTTGGCCGGTCCCATCAACTGCACACCGATGGGTAACCCCTCAGCGGTGAAACCGGCCGGCACATTGATCGCCGGCCAGCCCAGCACGTTCCACGGCCAGGTGTAGGGGCAGGCGGCGATGATGGCACGGTCGGTGCCCAGGCTGCTCAACCGGTCGAAGGCCCGGGCCTGCGGCGGGGGCTGCGCGGTGGTCGGCGCCAGCACCACGTCGACGATGTCGAAGATCGATCCCACCCGGCGCTGGTCTGCGGCCTCGTGGCGGCGCGCTGCGCGCAGCGTCGCCTGCGACAGCATGTGGCCGGTGCGCATGTTGGACAACGTGCGGGGGTCCCAGTTGACGCCGTCACCCATGCGGTCCTGCCACGCCCACAACGCGGAAGTGGATCTGGCCAGGAAATCCCAGGACAGCCGCATGCCGTAATCCGGGTTCCCCTTGACCACGGTGTGGCCGAGCAGCTCGAGTCGTTCGCCCACCTGCTGGATGGCGGCCAGGATCTCGGGATGCAGTTTGGCCCGGAAGAAGGTGTACGGAAACCCGGTCGACAGCGCGATCCGCAGTGGGCCGGGCGCGCGGCTCACGTAATCGGACGCGGTCAGTGGGGGCGGCTGGTGCAGGTCGCCCTCGACGTTGCCGGACGCCGCGTCCAGCACCAGCGCGGCGTCGGCCACCGTGCGGGCCAGCACGCCGTTGACGGTCAGGCCGTTGAACGACTCGGGTTCGGGCCAGGTGGAGATGCGGCCGCGTTGGGGCTTGATGCCCACCAGATGCGTCCACGCGGCCGGGATGCGGACGCTGCCGGCGCCGTCGGACCCGATGGCGGCGGTCACCAGTCCCGCCGCCACCGCGGCCGCACTACCGCCCGAGGAGCCCCCCGGCGTGTGCCGGCGGGACCACGGGTTTCGGGTGTGCCCGAAACCCGGCCCGCTGGTGAACGGCCACTGGCCCAGTTCGCAGGTGTTGGTCTTGCCGACGATCACCGCGCCGGCCGCTTTGAGGCGGCGCACCACCTCACTGTCCGAAGCGGCGGGCCGGACGTAGCCGTCGGTGCCGTAGGCGGTCGGTACCCCGGCCACGTCGACGTCGTCCTTGACCGCGATCGGGATGCCCAGCAGGGGTGCGGTGTCCCCGGCGGCCCGGCGTCGGTCGGCCGCCGCGGCGTCGGTCAACGCGGACTCGGTGAGCACCACCCGGAAGGCGTTCAGGGTGGACTGGCTCACATCTATGGCATGCAGCGACCGCCGGGTCAGCTCCGCGGAGGTCACCTTCCGGGTGGCCAGCTGGTAGAGCAGGTCGGTCAGGGTGGGCAAGCGCTGCTGGCCGGAGCCGGATACGGCCCCAGAACCAGACCCAGAAGCGCCAACCACGGGGTACGAGACTAACGGCGCGGATACCCGAGATGTCGCGGCGGGGTGCAAAACTATTGTGATGCGGCTATATCGAGACCGGGCTGTTGTGCTGCGCCAGCACAAGCTCGGCGAGGCCGACCGGATCGTCACCCTGTTGACCCGTGATCACGGGCTGGTGCGCGCGGTGGCCAAGGGCGTACGCCGCACCCGCAGCAAATTCGGGGCGCGGCTGGAGCCGTTCGCGCACATCGACGCCCAGCTGCATCCGGGCCGCAACCTCGACATCGTCACCCAGGTCGTCTCGATCGACGCGTTCGCCACCGACATCGTCAGCGACTACGGCCGCTACACCTGCGGGTGCGCGATGCTGGAGACCGCAGAGCGGCTGGCCGGTGAGGAGCGGGCGCCCGCCCCGGCGCTGCACAAGCTCACCGTCAGTGCGCTGCGGGCGGTGGCCGACGGGCGCCGGCCCCGCGATCTGCTGCTGGACGCCTATCTGTTGCGCGCCATGGACACCGCCGGCTGGGCCCCGGCGCTGACCGAATGTGCCCGCTGCGCCACCCCCGGTCCGCACCGGGCGTTCCACATCGCGGCCGGCGGCAGCGTCTGCACGCACTGCCGGCCGGCCGGTGCGACGACGCCACCGCTAGGCGTGCTGGACCTGATGTCGGCCCTGCGCGACGGCGACTGGGAATGCGCCGAGCGCTCGCCGCAGGCGCACCGCAGCCACGTCAGTGGACTGGTGGCCGCGCATCTGCAATGGCATCTGGAACGGCAACTCAAGACGCTGCCGTTGGTGGAGCGCAACTACCAGGCTGATCGCACCCTGGCCGACCGCCGCGCCGCGCTGATCGGGCAGGATAGCGAGTGTGGCTAGCAAGGCCGAGCGCAAGCTGAGGTCCGCCGACTTCCCGCAACTGTCCCCGGCGCCGCACGACTATCCGACGTTTCCCGACACCTCGACGTGGCCGGTCGTCTTCCCGGCGCTGCCGCCGTCACCCGACGGCGGACCGCGGCGGCCGCCGCAGCACACCTCGAGGGCCGTCGCGCCCCGGATCCCGGCCGCCCAGTTACCCAACCACGTCGCCATCGTGATGGACGGCAACGGCCGCTGGGCCACCCAACGCGGCCTCAGCCGCACCGAGGGGCACAAGATGGGCGAAGCGGTTGTCATCGACATCGTTTGCGGCGCAATCGAACTCGGGATCAAATGGCTCAGCCTGTATGCCTTCTCCACGGAGAACTGGAAGCGCTCACCCGAGGAGGTCCGCTTCCTGATGGGCTTCAACCGGGACGTGGTGCGCATGCGCCGGGTGAACCTCAACGACATCGGGGTCCGAATCCGCTGGGTCGGTTCCCGTCCGCGCCTGTGGCGCAGCGTGATCAACGAACTGGCGATCGCGGAGCAGATGACCGCCCGCAACGACGTCATCACCGTCAATTACTGCGTCAACTACGGTGGCCGCGCCGAGATCGCCGAGGCCGCCCGCCGGATCGCCGACGAGGCTGTGGCCGGCCGGCTCAACCCGGACCGCGTCACCGAGGCGACGATCTCGCGCCACCTGCAGCGGCCCGACATCCCCGACGTCGACCTTTTTCTGCGGACCTCGGGCGAACACCGGTCCAGCAACTTCATGTTGTGGCAAGCCGCCTATGCCGAGTTCGTCTTCCAGGACAAGTTGTGGCCGGACTACGACCGTCGCGATCTGTGGGCGGCCTGCGAGGAGTACGCCTCGCGCAATCGACGATTCGGGAGCGCCTAGATGTCATCCCTGCAGCAGCGCCTGAAACCGCTCCTGAGCGACGTACTTCCGGTGGCGGAGGAGGCCGACGGCGCCATCACCGTCCGGCACCACGGAACGTTCGCATCGCTGCGGGTGGTCAACATCGTCGAGGGCCTCGACATGATCTCGCTGACCCAGGTGATCGCCTGGGATCTGCCGTTGACCCGCAAGGTCAGTGACCAGGTGGCGCGTCAGGGGCGGGAGCTGAACTTCGGCTCGGTCACCGTGCTGGACAAGGACCCCGGCAAGAGGAAAACCGGTGACGTGATGCTGCGGTACAACTTTCCCGGTGCCGGCCTGTCCGACGACGCGCTGCGCACGCTGATCCTGCTGGTGCTCGACAGCGGCGCGCAGATTCGCGATGAGCTGATCGGTTAGCGCAGCGGTCAGCCGCGGCAGTCCGAGCAGGTGCCGAAGATCTCGATGGTGTGGCTGACGTCGGAGTAGCCGTACTTGCTGGCCACCTCCGCGGCCCAGGTCTCGACCTCGTGGTCGCCCACTTCGATGGTGGAGCCGCAGCTACGGCACACCAGGTGGTGGTGATGATGATCCGAGCACCGCCGATACACCGATTCGCCGGTATCGGTGCGTAACATGTCCACCAGGCCGGCGGTCGCCATCGACTGCAGGGTGCGATAGACCGTGGTCAGGCCGATGTTCTCACCGCGGCGACGCAACTCGTCGTGCAGCTCCTGCGCGGAGCGGAATTCGTCGAGCGTTTCCAGCAGCGTCGAGATGGCCGCCCGTTGGCGGGTGGAACGGACGCTCGTCCCGGTCATCTATGCCGCTCCTCCTCATCGCGTCGCTCTGCACCGTCGCCGGCGGATCTCACGGATTGTCCTCGCTCGCGTGCGCCACCGCGTCGACCACGATGTGCGCCAGGTGATGGTCGGCGAGCCGGTACAGCACTTCCCGTCCGGAGCGTTCGCCGGACACCACCCCGGCCGCCTTGAGGATCTTCAGATGCTGGCTGACCAGCGGCTGCGGCACGCCCAGCGCGTCCACCAGCTCGTGTACGCAGCGCTGGGATTCGCGGAGCTGCAGCACGATGGCGATCCGCACCGGGGCGGCCAGCGCACGCAGCAGTTCGCCGGCGGCGTCGAGGATTTCCCGCGACGGCGGCGTCGGATAGGCGGCGGCTGGGGCAAAGGCATCGACGACGTGGTCATGCGGACCGACCAGATCCTCATCGGCGGCGGAGGACGGGGGCGTAGGCGTCCAGGGCGACGTCACCGTTTGGAGTCACCACCTCTTGAGGTTCCGCGCAACTGGCTGCTGCTTGTGTACCGAGGACTCGTCGACATCCGTCCGCGGCTGCCCTCCACTGTCACATGCATGATGATGCATGTCAAAGACCGTGGCAACGGTCGCTACCATGACTGAGGTTTTGCGGGCCGCCCCCTCGGGCCCCGCGTTCGGCTGACTCTCCGAAGGGAGCCCACGGCCCGTGGCGTCTGTTATCGACACCGTTGTCAACCTTGCCAAACGGCGCGGCTTCGTCTTTCCCGCCGGCGAGATCTACGGTGGCACCAAGTCGGCGTGGGACTACGGTCCGCTGGGCGTGGAACTCAAGGAGAACATCAAACGGCAGTGGTGGCGGGCGGTCGTCACCGGCCGCGACGACGTGGTGGGCCTCGATTCGTCGATCATCCTGCCGCGCGAGGTGTGGGTGGCGTCCGGCCACGTGGAGGTCTTCCACGACCCGCTGGTGGAGTGCCTGAACTGTCACAAGCGGCATCGTCAGGACCATATGCAGGAGGCCTACGCCCTCAAGAAGGGCCTGGACGACCCCGAGGCCGTGCCGATGGCCGAGATCGTCTGCCCAGACTGCGGCACCAAGGGTCAGTGGACCGAGCCGCGCGAGTTCAACATGATGCTCAAGACCTACCTCGGCCCCATCGAAACCGAAGAGGGACTGCACTATCTGCGTCCGGAGACCGCGCAGGGCATCTTCGTCAACTTCGCCAACGTGCTGACGACCTCCCGCAAGAAGCCGCCGTTCGGCATCGGGCAGATCGGCAAGAGCTTCCGCAACGAGATCACTCCGGGCAACTTCATCTTCCGCACCCGGGAGTTCGAGCAGATGGAGATGGAGTTCTTCGTCGAACCTTCGACGGCCCGGGAGTGGCACCAGTACTGGATCGACACCCGCCGCCAGTGGTACGTCGACCTCGGCATCGACCCGGAGAACCTGCGACTCTACGAGCACCCGAAAGAGAAGCTGTCGCACTACTCCGACCGCACCGTCGACATCGAGTACAAATTCGGCTTCGCCGGCAACCCGTGGGGCGAGCTGGAGGGCATCGCGAACCGCACCGACTTCGACCTCTCGACGCACAGCAAGCATTCCGGTACCGAGCTGACGTACTACGACCAGGGCAGCGACACCCGCTACACGCCGTACGTGATCGAACCGGCGGCCGGCCTGACCCGGTCGTTCATGGCGTTCCTGATCGACGCCTACACCGAAGACGAAGCGCCGAACGCCAAGGGCGGTATGGACAAGCGCACCGTGCTGCGGATCGATCCGCGACTGGCGCCGGTCAAGGCCGCGGTGCTGCCGCTGTCGCGGCACGGCGACCTGAGCCCCAAAGCCCGCGACCTGGCTGCTGAGCTGCGCAAGTCCTGGAACATCGAGTTCGACGACGCCGGCGCCATCGGCCGCCGCTACCGCCGACAGGACGAGATCGGTACGCCGTACTGCGTGACCGTCGACTTCGACTCGCTGCAGGACAACGCCGTCACCATCCGTGAGCGCGACGCGATGAGCCAGGAGCGGGTCGCGATGGACAGCGTCGCCGATTACCTGGCGGTGCGGCTGAAGGGCAGCTGATTCGCTGCTTCCGCTGCAATTTCTTTCTGGAAGGGAATTTCAATTTATGAATTTCCCGTGTCGGCCGCCGGAGATGAATTCGTTGCGGACAATTTCTAAAGCGTGTCGGTTCATGTTGGCGGCCGCGGTTACGGCGTTGTCGTCTCGGCAGCAGGCCGCGGCGGGACTGCAGCGCCTGCCGGGGCATCTGCCGGAGCCCGGTAGGCGGAGCGTATCGCCGGTCAGAACAGAATCCTGAATCCCTCGGGAACTATCCCGGCGAAAGTCAAGACACCAGCCGACGTATGCCTTAAAATCCGCCCGTGGACTGGCTCTCGCGACGGGTCGCCACATCCGGGTTGGCGCCGTTGACGCGGCTGGCTGGGTTGGGGTTGCGATGATTTTGGACTTTGCGTGGTTGCCGCCGGAGATCAACTCGGCGCGGATTTTCGCCGGTGCCGGTTCGGGCCCGTTGCATGTGGCGGCGGCGGCCTGGGAGAGTCTGGCCGCGGACCTGTCGGGGTCGGCGAGTTCGTTCGATTCGGTGATCACCGCGTTGGCGGGTGGGCCGTGGGCGGGTCCGGCGTCGGCGGCGATGGTGGCTGCGGCGACGCCGTATGTGGGCTGGTTGAGTGCGGCGGCGGCGCAGGCGACGGCGGCGGCGTTGCAGGCGCGGGCGGCGGCGACGTCGTTCGAGGCGGCGCTGACGGCGACGGTGCATCCGTTGGCGGTGGAAGCCAATCGGGTGTCGTTGGCGACGCTGGTGGCGACGAATTTTCTGGGGTTGAACACGCCGGCGATCTTTGCCAACGAGTTCGATTATGTGGAGATGTGGGCGCAGGATGTGGCCGCGATGCTGGGGTATCACTCGGGTGCCACGGCGGTGGCGGAGAGTTTGACCCCGTTCAGCGTGCCGCCGCTCGATCTGGCGGGCCTGGCGTCGACGGTCAACGCGAACGTCGTCGGGTTCGCCACGTCGGCGTCGGCGGCGCTGAGCCCAGTGGCACAGGGTGTCGCCGAAGGAGCCTCGGAGCTGGTCGCGGGAGCCCAATCGTTCGCCGCCGCGGTACCCGTGTCAACGCTGATGTCGGTGGTTCAGGCCGGGGCCATGCCGGCCAGCATGCTCATCGGTCCGCTGACCCAGCTCGGACAGACGGCCAGCACCAGTACCGCCGCCAGCCTGGCCAGTGCCACGGAAGGCCTGGCAGACGTGCCCAAGTTCGTCGGAGAGACGGCGCCAGCCCTCAGCGGACTGGGTGGCGGTGCCGGAATCGGCGCGGGCATGGCCGGAGATCTGGGCAAGGCTCACCTGGTTGGCGCGATGTCGGTGCCGCCGGCCTGGGAGGGTTCGGTGCCCAAGGGCATGGCCAGCTCGGCGATGACCGGCTTCGGTGCGATGCCCAATCCGGCGGCGATGGCCCAGGCCGCCGGCGGTTCCGGAACGGGCATGATGCCGATGCCGATGCCGATGGGCGGCGGCGCCGGTGGCGGCATGCCTGGCGGCCCGTTGGGCCGCGGCGGCGCCAGCCCGCACGTACTGCAGAACCGGCCGAGCGTTATTCCGCGGACCGGTGTCGGTTAGTGCGAAATTTGTGCACGGCGCACGTTCCGGCGCGAATATGATGAACGAGTAACTGTCTCGCTTCGGTTCACAAAACTCCGGTATCAGCCTATTTTGCGAATGCCCGGATTTCTGGTTCCGATTGTTTTACGATTCGGCCATGGGCTGGTGTGTGTCGAGTCGCAGTGATCTGTCTTCGTTGGCGCCGTTGACGCGGCTGGCTGGGTTGGGGTTGTAGATGATTTTGGACTTTGCGTGGTTGCCGCCGGAGATCAACTCGGCGCGGATTTTCGCCGGTGCCGGCTCGGGGCCGTTGCACGTGGCGGCGGCGGCCTGGGAGAGTCTGGCCGCGGACCTGTACGGGTCGGCGAGTTCGTTCGATTCGGTGATCACCGCGTTGGCGGGTGGGCCGTGGGCGGGTCCGGCGTCGGCGGCGATGGTGGCTGCGGCCACTCCGTACGTGGGCTGGTTGAGCGCGGCTGCCGCACAGGCGACGGCGGCGGCCTTGCAGGCGCGGGCGGCGGCGACGTCGTTCGAGGCGGCGCTGACGGCGACGGTGCATCCGTTGGCGGTGGAAGCCAATCGGGTGTCATTGGCGACCTTGATCGCGACGAACTTTCTGGGGTTGAACACCCCGGCGATCTTTGCCACTGAGTTCGACTACGTGGAGATGTGGGCGCAGGATGTCGCCGCCATGCTCGGTTATCACACCGGTGCCACGGCGGTGGCGGAGAGTTTGACCCCGTTCAGCGTGCCGCCCTTGGACCTGGCGGGCCTGGCCTCGACGGTCAACGCGAACGTCGTCGGTTTGGCGACCTCGGCATCGGCGGCGCTGAGCCCGGTGGCGACCCAAGCTGCCGCGGGCGCGTCGTCGCTGGTGGCAGGTGTGCAATCGGTGGCCGCGGGCGTTCCGGTGGAAACGCTGATGTCGGTGGCACAGGCCGGTGCGATGCCGGCCAGCATGCTGATCGGTCCGATGATGCAACTGGGACAGACCGCTAACGCCGGCACCGCCGGCCTGGTCGGAGCCACCACCGCGGCTGACTTGGCGGACGTGCCGAAGTTCGTCGGCGACGTCAACCCGATGAAAGGCATGGGAGCCGGTGGTGCCGGCCTGGGCGCCGGCATGGCGGGGAGTCTGGGCAACGCAAGGCTGGTCGGCGCGATGTCCGTGCCGCCGACCTGGCAGGGCTCGGTACCCAAGGGAATGATCAGTTCGGCGATGACAGGCCTGGGCGCCAACGCCGCGGAGATGGCTCAGGCCGCCGGCGCAGCGGGCGGGGGCGGCATGCCGATGATGCCGATGCCGATGGGTATGGGCGGCGGCGCCGGTGCGGGCATGCCCGGCGGCCCGCTGGGCCGCGGCGGCGCCAGCCCGCACGTGGTGCAGAACCGGCCCAGCGTGATCCCGCGGACCGGCGTCGGATAACGACTCTGCAAAGGCGCGGGTGCCGCAGCGGGTGACGCCAGGGGTGCGCGTCGCCCGCGCCTTTGTTTTAGCTTGTCCCGCAAAGTAATACGCCGCGTCGGCGCTCAGGTGCTGCCGAGTCCGCGGGTCATCAGGAACGCGCCGAGCAGGGTGACGACGCAGGCGAAGATCTGCTCCCGGCGGGCTGGGCCGACCGATTCATCGCGGCCATGATCTGATCGGTCCTGGCCGGTGCCGCGAACTGACTCGGCAGGGGAAGTTCCACGAAAGCCAACGCGGTACTCACCGCCATACCGCCCAGCCAGAATGCGAGCAGCGGACCCACAGCCCGCGGCCGCGGCGACAACACGGCGCTGATTCCGATTCGATTCGGCGGCGCAACGATTTCGCGGTTGCACCGGATGCATTCAAACCGAATCTGGACCACCCCGCCGGTCGCACTGCCCAAAATTTCCGCGGTGTGTGCCCAACGCTTTTTTTGGGTGCCACAACGAACACCTCGATTCGCTATCGAGTGTTGTCCCGCAAGCCTTGCCCACCCGGCAAACGCAGCCCACCGGGGCACCCCCAGCGGGCTTGGCTGCGCCGCGCCCCCACCTGCCTGCTACAGGGTGCGGACAGCCGAAAGTGTCTGGCGTCCAACGCTTTTACGACGGGTCACCCGCATCGCCTATCCGGGTTCGGCTCCGGAAGATGCAAAGTTGCTGTCCTCAAGTAGGGGCGTCGGGGAAGGTGGCCGGCCCGGCTGCGCTCTGCGGCCCCGCCGACCCGGAGCGTCACCGCAGAGTTTTGCCAGAAAAAATCCTGGATTCACCTCACTTGTGGGCGCAATTTGGCTTACGATTCGAGGGCTTGGTGGTGTGCACTCGCCGTCAAGCAAAGGTGTTATGACATCGGCACTGAAAGGGGACACCGTGCTTTTGCCTCTTGGTCCGCCCTTGCCGCCAGACTCAGTGGCGGCGAAACGGGGCGAGTCAGGCATGCTCGGCGGATTGTCGGTTCCGCTCAGCTGGGGTACGGCTGTTCCGCCAGATGACTACGACCATTGGGCGAAGGAGTCTGAAGCTGGTGTCGAAGACGTCGTCGTAGTGCCCGGTGCGGTCGATCCGGAACCGATCGAACCGAGCAACGACGAGTGGGATGAGTGGGCTGAGTGGAAACAGTGGGAAGCGGAGAACGCTGAACCTCGTTTCGAGATGCCACGCGGTAGCAGCGTGGTCCCGCATTCGCCGGCAGCCGGATGAGAGAAAGGGTCAAGACTGTCGTTGTCTAGGGGTGATTGACCGCTTCGGAGCTCCCGAAGGCGGCGATCACATCAATCAAAACTGGTTGAGAAATCCAAGTAACACATCCACGTAAGCAAAAAGGAGACATGCAACATGGCAACTCGCTTTATGACCGACCCGCACTCGATGCGGGCGATGGCGGGTCGTTTCGAGACTCACGCTCAGACGGTGGAAGACGAGGCTCGCCGGATGATGGCGTCCTCGCAGAACATCTCCGGCGCGGGCTGGAGTGGTCTGGCCGAGGCCACCTCGATGGACACGATGACCCAGATGAACCAGGCCTTCCGCAACATCGTGAACATGCTGCACGGCGTTCGCGACGGTCTGATCCGTGACGCCAACAACTACGAGCAGCAAGAGCAGGCGTCGCAGCAGATTCTGAGCAGCTAGTCCGACTGCAGCGAAAATCGCTGCAGCCCAACAACTTCCACAGACAAAGGAGAACAGGTTCGATGACGATCAATTACCAGTTCGGCGACGTCGACGCTCACGGCGCGCTCATCCGCGCGCAGGCCGCCAACCTGGAGGCCGAGCACCAGGCCATCGTTCGCGATGTGCTGGCTGCCGGTGACTTCTGGGGCGGCGCCGGTTCGGTGGCTTGCCAGGAGTTCATCACCCAGTTGGGTCGCAACTTCCAGGTGATCTACGAGCAGGCCAACGCTCACGGCCAGAAGGTCCAGAGCGCCGGCAGCAACATGGCGCAGACCGACAGCGCCGTCGGGTCCAGCTGGGCCTGAGAGAAGTACGGTTCGGGGCGGCGCACCGCTGGCCGGTGCGTCCGCCGCGGCCGTCGACTGCGCACGTCTACCCGCGGCAAGCAGGTAGACGTGCGCAGTTCTTTTTGTCGCTACCGCGCAGCGTCTCGGCGGCGCCCGCGTTCAGAACCGACCGCCGCCGCCCATGAAACCGCCGCCGGATGAACCCCCAGACGAGCCGCCGAACGACGTCGGACTCCAGCCGCCGAACCCACCACGCATTCCGCCGCTGAGCAGATCGCCGATGATGATGCCGCCCAGCACGGCGCCGGTGTCGCTGTCCCCGCCGCGCACGTAGGCGCGTTGCGCCGACTGGACATCGGCGTTGGCCAGCGATTGCGCCTGAGCGGCCAGCGCCGAGGCGGCGTTGGCGTAGGTGATCGCGTCGGTCAGCTGCGATGCCTTGCGGGCGTGCGCGGCGTCGAGCTGGCGTTTTGCCTCGGCCAGCCGCGTCCGGGCTTCGGGGCCGATACTGCCGCGGCGGGTGTCGATGTACTCCGAGACGGCCCGCACCCGCGACTCCGCGGTGAACAGCGCCTGCTCGAGGGAGCGGTTGAGTCGTTCGGTGTTCGCCTGCTCCTGAGCCACTGTGGTCAGCATCTGGTTGAGTTCGGCGTCGGCCTTGGTCAGCTGAGCGAACGCGCTCAGTGGATCCCCGGAGCCAGCGGGACCCCCGGCGGTGTCCAGCGCGCGGGCCGCCGCGTCGCGGGCAGCGATCAGCTCGCTGAGGTGAGCGGCGCTGTTGCCCTTGGTGTGCTGCAGCTGCTCGTTGGCGCGTTTGATCGCCGCCTGAACCTCATTGAGCAGGGCCGGCAGATTGGCGACCGCATGCCGGATGTCACCGGCCGCGCTGTCCACCGCGTCCAGCAATGAACGGGCCTGTCCCAGTGCGGATTCGGCGGCGCGTACCGCGTCCACCAGCGGCGACTGCTGCCCGCTCACTGCGCGGTCGGCCAGATCGCGCGCGATGCCGATGTTGCGGTCGGCGAAGTCCAGCCGCTCCTTGGCGGTGGTGACGTTGCCCGACACCGAGGCCAGCGCCGCCCCGCCGAATTCCTTATGCAGCTCGACGAGGTGTTGTGCGGCCGGGTCGATACGGCTGGTGAGCTCCACGTATTGCTGGGTCAGCGCATCGAGCCGGGCAGGGGCGTTGATGACCAGGTCGCGTAGTTGCTCGAACGCCTCGGTCTGCGCCTCCAGTTCGCGGTCGGCGTTGGCCGCCGCGACGATCACCCGGGTGAGCAGCTCGCGCCGCTGCGCCGGCGTCTCCGGAATGCTGTCGTCGAGCTGTTGGCGCACCGTGAACGCTTGGGACAGAGCAGCTTTGGCGTTGTTCACGGCCTGGGTGAAGGGTGCGGTGCGTTGTTCGCCGAATTCTTCGATCGCCAGCGCCAGCTCGTTGGCGCTGGTGCGCACGGCGTTGTCGACTTCCACCACTTTGGCGCGGGACAGCTCGTCGAGGATGTCCACTGGCACCGCCGCCAGTGCGGTCGCGTCGGCGGGGTCGATCCTGCGGGCCGCGGCCAGGGCGTTGGCGTGCCGCCGGCGTGCGCGCCGGCGCATCAGCAGCACCAGCACCAGCACCAGCAGTGCGATGACCGCGAGCGCTCCCACCACCCAGACGGGATTGGTCGAGCGGGGCGTCACGTTGAGTCCGTTGGCCGCCGCGACGGCCGCGCCGCTCCAATCGTCGTTGCCCAGTGCGGGCTCGATCTGGTTGCGGCGCAAGTTGTCGACCTGGCTTGAGCTGACCCCCTGCACACCGTTGGGAACCAGGAATGCGTAGGCGCGGTCGGTGGTGGCCACCGCCAGCAGGGCGTCGTAGTTGTGCAGATCGCTGACCCGGTAGGTCTGCTGGGCCCAGTTCTCGGCGCTCTGGCCGGAGAAAGTGTCGACGTAGACCACCCAGAGCCGGATGCGCCGGTCGGCGTAGAGCTTGATGGTGGCCGAGGTCACCGCGGCCCGGCCGGATTCGGACAGTGCGCCAGCGTTGTCGGTGATGTAGCCCGGCAATCGGAACGGCGCCTGCGCGCCGGCGGCGGGTGCCAGCAGCAGCGGCCCCGCCGCCAGGCCGACAACGGTCAGGAACACGCCGAGCAGGCGGGTGATGCGCATCTCGCTATTAAACGTCGCCGACCGTCGCCGCGGCGAGCGTGGTCTCGGGCAACTGCGCGCCATTGGCGGGCTGGAGGCTGGGGTCCGCTCCGGCAGGCCATCCCAGCCCCCTCCCGCGGCGCAACAGGGGTCAGGCCTGCCCGCCCCCGGCGCCCAGCGTCCGCTGCATGTCCGGCTTCATGGCCACCAACTGTGCATTCCAGTAGCCCCAACCGTGTACTCCACTGCCGTCGATGTTGAACGTCGCGTTGTGGCCGCCGGCGGCGTTGTAGGCGTTCTTGAAGTCGACGTTGCTCTGTAACACGACCTGCTCGATGACCGAGCCCGGCAAGCTGTTCTGGCCCAGCTCCGACGGGGTTCCGTTACCGCTGTAGACCCACAGGCGGGTGTTGTTACCCGCCAGCCGGCCGGCCTGGACGGTTGGGTCGTGGCGCTGCCAGCCGGGTCCACCCGAGGGGCCCCACATGTCTTCGGGATTGAAACCGCCTTCGTCGTTCATCGCGAACTTGATCAAGGTGGGGCCGTTGCCGCTGGACGGCGTGAGGTACGCGGACAGCGAACTGGCGTAGGCGAATTGGCCGGGATGGTAGGCCGCCAGGATCAACGCCGATGACCCGGACATCGACACTCCCACGACGGCGTTGCGCGTGGTGCGGACACCCTTGCCTTGCAGGTATGCCGGCAGCTCGCTGGTCAGGAAGGTCTCCCATTTGTAGGTGGCCCCGTTCGCCGATCCGTACCAGTCGGCGTAAAAGCTGGAGCGTCCCCCGACCGGCATGACCACCGAGATGCCGGACCCCTGGTACTCGTCGAAAGCGTTCGTTTCGATGTCCCAGCCGTTGCGATCGTCGCGGGCGCGCAACCCGTCGAGCAGGTAGACCGCGGGGGCGCCGCCCTGCTGGAACTCCACGGTGATGTTGCGGCCCATCGCTGCTGAGGGGACCTGCAGGAACTCCGGCGCTGCCGCTCGCGCGGCCGGCTCACTGCCCACCACTCCGAGGAGTGCCGGTAGTGCGGCGGCCGCGACCGCGGCGGTCACGAGTCGGCGCGTCCAGCGCCTGTTGTGCGCGTGCTTCTCCACTTTGAATCCACTCCTGAACTTGGCCTCAGGGATCTGCGCGGGCGGGCGGCCCTGCAATCGGTGGTCGTGCCACCGGAGCGGGAGATCGAGTGAGGCCAAAGCTTGGTGACTGTGCGCCAACGAGCTCGTCGACATCCGCCCGCTAATTCGTCAACCCTGGATCCGACCCAGTGAGCCTGTTGATACCCCGACAGCGCCGGCTCAACCGTCATTCGGTCGGCCGATCCGGTGACGGCAGCCGCTGGCAGACTGTGGGGCGGTGAATACAGATCAGCAAGACCCCTACGGCGACGCCGACCGGGAGCGGCGCGTCCCCGAAGGGCCGAAGACGGCCGGTCTGCCGGGCACCGAGGGCCAGCACCGGACCGACTTCGCCCGCGATCGGGCACGGGTGTTGCACAGCGCAGCGCTGCGCCGGCTGGCCGACAAGACTCAGGTGGTGGGCCCGCGTGAGGGCGATACGCCGCGCACCCGGCTGACGCATTCGTTGGAGGTTGCCCAGATCGGCCGCGGCATGGCGGTCGGCTTGGGCTGCGACCTGGACCTCGTCGAGTTGGCGGGTCTGGCGCACGACATCGGCCATCCGCCGTACGGCCACAACGGTGAGCGGGCGCTCGACGAGTTCGCGGCCGGCTACGGGGGTTTCGAGGGCAATGCGCAGAACTTCCGCATTCTGACCAGCCTCGAGCCCAAAGTCCTTGACGCACAAGGGCGTAGCGCTGGGCTGAACCTGACCCGCGCCGCGCTGGATGCGGTGACCAAGTATCCGTGGCCGCGCGGTGCGGGCGGTGAACGCAAGTTCGGTTTCTACGCCGAGGACCAAGCCGCTGCCGCCTGGGCCCGCGCGGGCGCGCCACCGCGCCGCACCTGCCTGGAAGCGCAGGTGATGGATTGGGCCGACGACGTCGCCTACTCCGTGCACGACGTCGAGGACGGCGTGGTCTCCGAACGCATTGATCTGCGGGTGCTGGCCGACGAGGACGAGGCCGCCGCGCTGGCCAAGTTGGGGGAGAGCGAATTCCAGCGGGTCAGCGCCGACGACTTGGCGGAGGCCGCACGGCGATTGTCGGGCCTGCCGGTGGTTGCCGCGGTCGGAAAGTTCGACGCCACCCTGACGGCGTCGGTCGCGCTGAAGCGGCTGACCAGCGAGTTGGTGGGCCGCTTCGCCACCGCCGCGATCGCCACCACCCGCGCCGCGGCCGGGCCCGGCCCGTTGGTGCGCTACCAGGCCGATCTGCACGTGCCGGACCTGGTCCGGGCCGAGGTGGCGCTACTGAAAATGCTGGCGCTGCAGTTCATCATGTCCGACCCGAGGCACCTGCAGACCCAGGCCGGTCAACGCGAACGGATTCATCGGGTGGCGCACTGGCTGCTCGCTGGCGCGCCTCAAACGCTCGATCCGCTGTTCGCCGCGGCCTTCAACACCGCGGCCGACGACGGTGCCCGGTTGCGCGTCGTCGTCGACCAGATCGCCTCCTACACCGAGGGCCGGTTGGAGCGCATCGCCTCTGATCACCGTCAGGCCAACGGCTTAGACTGAGCCCGTGTCGAGTCCGGCGGGTTCCAGGGACGGGGGCCGTTCCGGCGGACGGTCCAGGATTTCCGATCGCGACATCGCCGCCATCCGGGAAGCGGCACGGATCGAGGATGTCGTCGGCGACTACGTTCAGCTCAAGCGCGCCGGCGCCGATTCGATGAAGGGGCTGTGCCCCTTTCACAACGAGAAATCGCCGTCGTTTCACGTGCGTCCGAACCACGGCCACTTCCACTGCTTCGGCTGTGGCGAGGGTGGCGACGTGTACGCGTTCATCCAGAAGATCGAGCACGTCAGCTTCGTGGAGGCGGTGGAGATGCTGGCCGACCGCGTCGGCCACACCCTTACCTATACCGGCGCCGCGGCCACCAACGTGCAACGCGACCGCGGTAGCCGCAGCAGGCTGGCCGCCGCCAACGCCGCGGCGGCCGAGTTCTACGCTCAGGCGCTGCAATCCGACGAGGCAGCCCCGGCCCGGCAGTACCTGACCGAGCGCAGCTTCGATGCCGAGGCCGCCCGCCGGTTCGGCTGCGGATTCGCGCCGTCGGGTTGGGACACGTTGACAAAGCACTTGCAGCGCAAGGGCTTTGAGTTCAAAGAGCTGGAAGCGGCAGGTCTTTCCAGGCAAGGTCGTCGCGGGCCGATGGATCGGTTCAACCGGCGGCTGTTGTGGCCGATCCGCAGCTCTGCGGGCGAGGTGATCGGGTTCGGCGCCCGGCGACTGTTCGACGACGACACGATGGAAGCCAAGTACGTCAACACCCCCGAAACGGTGTTGTACAAGAAGTCGTCGGTGCTGTTCGGCATCGACCTCGCCAAACGCGACATCGCCCGGGGACACCAAGCGGTGGTGGTCGAGGGCTACACCGACGTGATGGCCATGCACCTGGCCGGGGTCACTACCGCGGTCGCCTCCTGCGGCACCGCCTTCGGCGACGAGCACCTTGCCATGCTGCGCAGGCTGATGATGGACGACAGCTTCTTTCGCGGAGAGCTGATCTACGTCTTCGACGGCGACGAGGCCGGCAAGGCGGCCGCGCTCAAGGCGTTCGCCGGCGAGCAGCAACTGGCCGGCCAGTCGTTTGTGGCGGTAGCCCCCGACGGCATGGACCCGTGCGATTTACGGCTCAAAGCCGGTGACGGTGCGCTGCGCGACCTGGTGGCCCGGCGAACCCCGTTGTTCGAGTTCGCGATTCGCACCGCGCTGGGTGAGATGGACCTGGACAGCGCCGAGGGCCGGGTGGCCGCGCTGCGCCGCTGTGTACCGATGGTGAGCCAGATCAAGGACCCCACGCTGCGCGACGAGTACGCTCGCCAGCTCGCCGGCTGGGTCGGTTGGGACGACGTCGCGCAGGTGATCGACCGGGTCCGGGCCACGGCCAAGACTGCCAAGGGTCCGGGTCAGGGCGGTTCGGGGAGCAAACCGTCGCGCCGAGCGGTGCCGGACCCGGCCCCGGTGTCCGCTACCGGTGTCGCCGCGGCGGCTGCCCGACCTGATCCGCGCGACCCGACGCTGTGGCCGCAGCGTGAGGCGCTCAAGTCCGCGCTGCAATTTCCGGCGCTGGCCGGCCCGGTGTTCGACACCTTGACCGTGGAGAGTTTCACGCATCCCGGCTACGCAGCGGTGCGCGCGGCCATCGATGCGGCCGGTGGGACGTCGAGCGGCGTCAGTGGGGCGCAATGGCTGGACATGGTGCGTCAGCACACCAACTCGGGCTTGACCGCCGGTCTGGTCACCGAGCTGGGTGTCGAGGTGATCCGCGCCGAGGATGAGCAGTTGCCCCGGTATATCGGCGGCGTGCTGGCCCGGCTGCAGGAGGTCTGGATGGGCCGGCAGATCGCCGAGGTGAAGTCGAAGCTGCAGCGCATGTCGCCGATCGAACAAGGCGAGGAATACCACGCACTGTTCGGCGACCTGGTCGCGATGGAGGCGTATCGCCGCAGCCTGCTGGAGCAGGCCAGCGGCGACGATCTCACCGCGTGACTTGGGGTTGCACCTCCGGTTCGAGATCGTCCACCTGCGGCTCGGCCGCTCGTTCGACGACGGAAGTCTGTGCATCGATCTGGGTCAGCGTCACGAACCCGGTGTCGGGGGAGATCCGGTTGGCGATCTTGCGTCGGCCCCCTTCGATCAGCGATCTGGTCACCGGGCTGCCGGTGACGGCGCGATAAGTGCCGGCGATCTGCTCGTAGCGGCGACGTCCGGCCTTCGTGCCCAGCACGTAGCCCACCCCCAACACGGCGACATACCCGATCAAAGCGATCCCTCCGAGAAGACGTGCGAATAGGTCCATCCTGCCTCATCGGGCCGATGTTCGGCGCGCCCGAACCGTGGGCGGGCCGCAATGCCCGGTAAACCTCGCGATCTGTCGGGGCCGCCGGTTGGGGAGTGGGCGCCAGTACGCTAGAGTCGTCCCGCGATCAGCACCCAGCATTCGTTGGACTGATAGTCCCCTGTAGCTCAACTGGCAGAGCATTCGGCTGTTAACCGAAGGGTTGAAGGTTCGAGTCCTTCCGGGGGAGCAGTTCCCGCGCCAGCGGTCACCAGTTCGTCAGGATCAAGTGGTTGATCGCGAGCGCGCCGACCACATTGACCGCCAGCCACCAGCGCTGCGACGAGCGAGGTAGCAGCGCTCCGGCCGCGGTCAACCACACCGTGAACGGCAGCCAGATGCGCTCCGTCTCGGCTTTGCTGAGCATGGTCAGGTCGGCGCACAGGATCGCCACCAGCACGGCGAGCAGCAGCAGGTGCAGGCCGGAGCGACGGCGGATTGCGGCGACGTCGAAAACCCGGCTCAAGCCCGCGACACTACCCAATCCGATCGCACAGACGACCGAGGCGAAATTGGCCCAGCCCCAGTACTGGAACGGCCGGATCGCTGCAATGCCCTGCCAATAGCGTTGCTGCACAAGGGTGTAACCGTCAAACCAGCAAAATCCCGCCCAACCGAACGTCGCCGCCACGGCCGCCGCAGCGGGCAGCGCGACCGCCATCGTGGTCAGCGTCGCTCGGGGCTTTCGGACGGCTAGCAGGACAGCGAGCGCGGGCAGACCCATCAAGACGAGCCCGTAGTTCAAGAAAACCGCCCAGCCGAGCAGCAGGCCGGCGCCGGCCGCAACCAGGATCGGCCGGTGCGCAACCCGGTTTGCTGCCAGCGCCAGCAGCGCGATACCCCACGCGGCGGCGCCGGCGAAGTAGCCGTCCGCGGAGACGGCGATCCAGATCGCGGTCGGTGCGACCGCGACGAACGGCGCGGCCAGCCGGGCGGTGGTTTCGTCGGCCACCGCCCGCACCGCGACGATCACCGCGGTGGCCGCGCTCGAGCCCACCAGCAGGCAGAACGCGCCTGCCCACGCGCCGCCCCCCAGTCCGAGCCGGTCCAGCCACACGAACGTCAACAGGGCACCGGGCGGATGCCCGGACACATGGGTGATCCACGAGTCGTGCTGGAAGTCGAGGATGCGGCCCGCGAAGCTGCGCAGCATCTCGGGGATGTCGGTGATCGTCGGCACCTGCCGCAGGTACTCGTGGCGGGCCACGAGCCGGCCGGCGAACCCCAGTTGCCAGCCGTCGACCATCGCCAGCGCAAACGCCCACCCGGCCGACGTCGCCCACGTCACCAACGTCAGGACCCGCCAGGACAGTTGCCGGGAGAGACCCGGTCCCCAGACCACCGCGCAGATTCCGATGACGACGGCGGCGATGCTGCCCCACCCGACGTGTGCGTCCCACCAGCCGAAAATCGGTGCGGTGTCGGCCAAGTCGTGGATGGCCTGCGGCGTGCTGCGGATGAGCGGCGTCACCACGCCCAGATGCAGGTGCGGCACCACGAACGCCGCCACCACCAGCGCGGCGCCGACGGACACCGCGACCGCGTCGCGGCATCCGATCTTCACCGCGGCCCGTCCGGGAGCTGCGGTTGCCCCCGCCCGCCGGTGCCGGGCGAGCGTTCGCAGTGCCGGGCCGCAGCAAGGCGGGCGGCGTAGGCAACCGCGCTGAGGCCGTACAGCGCCGCGACCAGCAGCAGCCAGCGAGCCAGGAACGGTTCCTGCGTCTGCCCGGTAGCCGCCATGTAGCTGGCGTGCCCCTGCCGGAAAATCCCGGGAAAGAACAGCAGTAGCGACAAACCCGTCGCCAGCGTCGGAACCCGCAGATAATTCAGCGGGGACACCCCCGGCATCCCCGTAGTGCGGCGCCCACGCAGGGCGCTCAGGGCCCGCACCAGGGAGCGGTCGGCCAGGGCATACAGCGGGAACAGCACCAGGTCGTGCGCGATCACCGCGGCCAGGAACCAAACCCCGATCGACTGCCACCAGACCCTGGGATTCCACAGCGCCTCCGGGCCCAGCACGGTGACGGCATAGCCGGCCAGCGCCGAGGCGGCGACGGTGCCCAGCAGGTGCAACGGATCAGCGCCGTAGCACGCGGTGAAACGGCGGGCCAACGCGCCCATCTCAGGGTGTTCCGAACTCGATGGAGCGCACCCATTTGGTGTTGTGCACCCCCGGCAACGCGGGGACGATGATGCGCGCGGGGTAGCCGTGATCCAGCGACAGGTCGGCACCGTTGACCCGCAGTGCCAGCAGCGAGTCGGGATCGCCCACCTGGTTGGCCGCCAGCACGGCGCGGTTGAAAGCGCCGGCCCGTTCCAGCGAGCGCACGGTGGCCCGGGCGGATCCGGGCATGCCGGCCAGCGCCGCCAGATCCGCGAGCCGTACCCCGCTCCAGGTCTGGGTGGTCGACCACCCTTCGACGCACGCGATGGGCAGTTCGGCGGTGTGTTGCGGCATCGACTCGAGCGCGGCTCGCTCCAGCTGTGTCCGCCCGGACGGTCCGATCAGCGTCAGCCGCCAGGCCGGACCCGCGTCACCCAGTGTGACCGCGGCAGCCGCGGCGGTCCGGTTGACCTGGAAGTCGTTGGGGCCGTCGCCCCGGCTGCGGCCCCGCGGCATCAGTAGGGCCGCTCGGCGGGTGGCGCCCCCCACTGTCTGGCCGGCGGTCAGCACCCCGACGAACAGCGCTCCTCCCGCGACCATTCCGAGCGCACCGCGGCGACTCACCGTGGGCGGTGCGGGGTTGGCGGCGACTAGCCCGTCGGGGTCTGAAGGCTCGGGCCGGGTGTCGGCACGCGAGGTGCGCAGCACGGCGCTGAATGATCGAGAACGCAAGCTGCTCAACATCTTTGGAAACTTCAGCAGCACGTGCAGGGCGAAGCCCGCGATGAAGATCCACGCCCCGAAGTAGTGCGCGGTGTAGAAGTCGAAGCCGAAAATGTAGTCGTACTGGATGTTGAGCACGCCGGTGGCGATCTCGAACAGGATCCCGCCCACCAGCATCACCAGCGACAGCCGCTCCAGCAGTTGCGCGGGTGAGCGCGCCGGCGGCCAGACGAACAGCCGCGGAATCACCGACCAGAGTTTGGCCAACACCACCGGAATCAGTACGAGCCCCAGCCCGACGTGCATGCCCTGGGTGAGCCGGTACAGCCACGAGGGTCGGGTCGGCCAGTCGAAGGTGGGCAGCTTGAGCCAGCCCACCTCGGCCGGGATGGCCTGACCGAGGCTCGGCCCGTACGCGAGGTAGGACAACAGCCCGGTCAGGATCACCACTGGCAGCGCGACCAGCAGCGCCAAGCCCAGTACCGACGTCAGCCAAGGCCCGCGCAACGGGCTTCGCCATCGCGGCGCTCCCCTCGGGCGTTCGGTGTCGCGCCGCGGGACGTTCAGGCGAGTGCGCCGTCTCGGATGCCGCGAGGCCGCCCGGTGTCGGCCTTCAGCACGGCGATCACCCGGTTGTGAATGTCGACGGCCTGGGTAACCAGCAGTCCGGCCGCCAGCGCCACACCAGCCAGCGCGCCGAGGCCCACCCGCGACCACGGAAACCAGTGCCCGAAGTGGTGATCGGTCTCCCACCGGATCATCTCGTGACACAATGACGTTGCGGGACAATCGATCTCGGCGATCACCGTCCCGCCGGGCGCGAGCAGTTCCGCGGCCCGCCGCAACGTGTGGACCGGGTCGCCGCCGATGCCGATGTTGCCGTCGGTGAGCAGCACCTGATCCCAGCTGCCCTCCGCGGGTAACGGCGCGAACAGGTCGCGGCGGATGGCTGCCGCGCCCCGGCGGCGAGTCATCTCCACCGCTGCCGAAGAGCTGTCGATGCCCAGTGCGGGCAGTCCGCGTTGCTGCAGCGCCGCGGCGAAGCGTCCCGGACCGCACCCCACATCCAGGGTGGGCCGGGATGAGCAGAGCGCCAGGACGTGCTCGTCGGCGGACCGATCCTGCGGCGTGCTCTGCGGACCGCCCATCCATCGGGCGATCGGTAGATCACGACGGTCACCGTGGTGGTTGCGCGACCAACAGGACTTGCCCGCGGCAGCCGAGCGATAGATCAGATCCGCCGACCTCGACATCGCCGAATCGCAGCTGTCGCGCACCGTGGAAGCGCGCCAGGGGGGGACTGCTTGATCGACTGCAGGACCTGAGCGCAGATCGTCATCGGCTACGGAAGAGACTCTGCTCGGAACGATGTTCAACCCCTCCCTCACCGGCCCCGGGACACCCGCGGTGCCCTACCCGCTATTCGGTGCGGGTAGCGCGTTGGATTGCCCTCACGCTGATTTCAAAACTTCCGGTTTCCTCGGCGCGGTCGGCGTAGTCGTATACGCGCTGCTAGATGCAAGATTTGGTAGTTTGCGTCCGGCGCGGGTACCCGGTGTGCCGTGATGCGTCCATGGACTACCTCAGAGACACCGGCGGCGCCGATGACGCGGCTCGGGGCGGTCGTGCTGGTGACGCTGGCCCTGGTTGCCGGGTGCGCGGGCCGCCCCGGGGCGCATGGCCCGACGCCGACCGGCCCGACGCTCACCGGAAAGCCCGCGGCCGAGCCCGCGATCGCCGGGGTTCCGGTGGTGCCACCGGTGGGCACGGTGGTCCCGGTCGGCGATGTCCCCGAAGGCGTCGTCATCGGAGCCTCGGGAATCGGCGCCGTGGCGGTGCGCAACCCGGATGGGGTCGAGCTGTTCGACGCCGCGACGGGCGTGCGGCGTCAAATGGTCCCGACCCGGGGGGCGGCCCGGCACCTGAGCCTGGCCGGACCGGATGGGCCCGTGCTGGTCCCGCTGGAGGCGGCCAACGAATTATGGGAGGTGGGCCTTGCCGACGGCCGGGTGCTCTCCGTCGTGACGGGAGTCGGCCGGCAACCGCATGACGCGGCGCGCACGGCCGGCGGCACGATCGTCGTCACCAACGAACACGGCGGCGGGGTGGTACTGGTGCGGGGCGGCGCGGTGGCCGCCTCGCTACCGGCCGGACCGGTACAACCGGGCGGTGTCGCGGCGATCGGCGACTACGCCGCGGTGGCCGATGTGCAGGGCAACGGGGTCTGGGTGTACGACGGGTCGGCCGGCCGGCAGGTGGCGCAGGGACCCGTCGGGGTCAAGCTCACTCACGCGGTTGCGCTGGCCGGTGACCTGGCGGCCTTCGCCGACACCGATGGCGGCGCGGTGCTGATCGAGCGGGTCGATCCGCAGCTTTCCCAGGTCGCCAGGGTCGACGCGCCGGGCAAGCCCTACGGTCTGGCGTACGACGGGGGGCGTGGTCGCCTGTATGTCACGTTGACCGCGACCAACCTGGTTCGGGTGATCGACCTGTCGGACCCCGGCAAGCCCCGCGTACAAGGCGACCTGGCCACCGTGCAACAGCCGAATTCGGTTGCGGTGGAACCGCATTCGGGCAACGTGGTGGTCACCGGCAGTCGTCCCGACGGGGGCGGTACGTTACAGCTCATCGGCGCCGAGCTGTTGCCCACAGGTTGAGGCGACGATATCGAATCTCGGCATGCGGCAACCGCTTTCGTGGTGGCATTACGGTGTTAAGGGCAAGTCGAAAGGAACATGAAGTTGTGCACAGAGCCGCCGGGTGATTTGTCGTGAGGGTGCTGCTGACCGGAGCGGCCGGATTCATCGGTTCGCGGGTCTGGGCCGCGCTGCGCGGCGCCGGACACGAGGTGGTGGGCGTCGACCTGCTGTTGCCGGCGGCCCACGGACCCGACGCGCAACTGCCGCCCGGATGCCATCGCGTGGACGTCCGGGACGGCGCGGCCCTGGCCCCGCTGCTGGCCGGGGTCGACCTGGTGTGCCATCAGGCTGCGATGGTGGGCGCCGGGGTAAACGCCGCCGACGCGCCGGCCTACGGCGGGCACAACGATCTGGCCACCACCGTGCTGCTCGCGCAGATGTTCGAGGCCGGAGTGCACCGTTTGGTGCTGGCGTCGTCGATGGTCGTGTACGGACAGGGCAGCTACACCTGCCCGGTACACGGATCGGTCGATCCGCTGCCACGGCGGCGCGCCGACCTGGACGCCGGGGCCTTCGAGCATCGTTGCCCGGTCGGCGGCGAGGAGTTGCAGTGGCGTCTCGTCGACGAGGACACGCCGCTGCGCCCGCGCAGCCTCTACGCGGCCAGCAAGACCGCGCAGGAGCATTACGCGCTGGCCTGGTCGGAGGCCACCGGTGGTTCGGTGGTCGCACTGCGCTATCACAATGTGTACGGCCCCGGCATGCCGCGGGACACGCCCTATTCCGGGGTCGCCGCGATCTTTCGTTCTTCGCTCGAAAAAGGTTTGCCGCCAAAGGTTTTCGAGGACGGTGGGCAGATGCGCGACTTCGTGCACGTGGACGACGTGGCGGCGGCGAACGTCGCGGCCACCGTGGAACGCGACGGCTTCACCGCCGTCAACGTCTGCTCAGGACGGCCCATCTCGATCCTCGAGGTGGCCACCGCGCTGTGCGACGCGCGCGAGGCGACACTGACTCCAGAAGTGACCGGGCAGTACCGCAGTGGCGACGTGCGGCACATCGTCGCCGACCCGGCCCGCGCCGCCGAGGTGCTGGGTTTCCGGGCGGTCGTCGACCCGCGCGTGGGCCTGCGCGAATTCGCTTTCGCGCCGCTGCGATAGCTGCGATAGGAAGGACAGATGGCCGACGACGTGACCGTAGTGCTGCCCTGCCGCAACGAGCAGGAGTCGCTGCCGGCGGTGCTGGCGGCCATCCCCGCCGGCTACCGCGCGCTTGTGGTGGACAACGGCAGCACCGACGACACCGCCGGGGTCGCCGCCCGGCACGGCGCGGCCGTCGTGCACGAGCCGCGGCCCGGCTACGGCTCGGCGGTGCACGCCGGTGTGGTCGCCGCGAGCACCCCGATCGTGGCCGTCATCGACGCCGACGGTTCGATGGATGCCGGTGACCTGCCCCGCTTGGTCGACGCGCTGAGCGGGGGAGCCGACCTGGCGATCGGCCGGCGGCGCCCGGTGCCGGGGCTGCACTGGCCGTGGGTGGCCCGGGTGGGCACCGTGGTGATGAGCTGGCGGTTGCGCACTCGGCACGGCTTGCCGGTCCACGACATCGCCCCGATGCGGGTGGCCCGGCGCCAAGCGCTGCTGGATCTCGGTGTCGTCGACCGGCGGTCGGGTTACCCGCTGGAACTGCTGGTGCGAGCGGCCGCCGCCGGCTGGCGGGTGGTCGAGTTCGACGTCAGCTACGGTCCCCGGACCGGCGGCAAATCGAAGGTCAGCGGCTCGCTGCGCGGCAGCATCACCGCGGTGCTGGATTTCTGGAAGGTCATCTCGTGACCGAGTTGCCGGTGACGTTGCTGGTGGTCGCCAAGGCCCCCGAGCCCGGTCGCGCCAAGACCCGGCTGGCCGCGACGGTCGGCGAACAGGTCGCCGCGCAGATCGCGGCCGCGGCGCTGTTGGACACTCTCGATGCGGTGGCCGGCGCGCCGGTGTCGTCGCGGGTGGTGGCGCTCACCGGCGATCTGGACGGCGCGGCCGAGGGCGCCGCGCTGCGCCGCCGGCTGGCGTCGTTCCGGGTGATTGCGCAGCGCGGTGACGACTTCGCCGACCGGCTGGCCAACGCGCACGCGGACGCGGGATCGGGCGGCCAAGCCGTGTTGCAGATCGGGATGGACACCCCCCAGGTGACCGCCGAGCTGCTGGCCGACTGTGCGCGTCGGCTGCTCGACACGCAGGCGCTGCTGGGCCGGGCCCGCGACGGGGGTTGGTGGGTGCTGGGACTGCAGACCCCGACGGTGGCCGAATGCCTGCGCGGCGTGCCCATGTCCCGGCCCGATACCGCAGAGCTGACTTTGAAAGCATTGCACGACAAGGGAATCCAGGTTGCGGCGGCAGACGTGCTGAGCGACTTCGACGTCATCGACGATGTCGCGGTCGTGCGTGAAACCTGCGATCCCGACGGTCATTTCGCTCGAGTCACCCGCGCGGCGGGGCTCTGACACGGCACGTCTAGGGCAGGTAGTAGTCGCCCCACTCGCGTTCCGCGGCCGACTGTGCGGCCGTGCTGGCGGGCCGACTGTCGGTGTCGCGGCTGGCCAGCTTCACCAGCGCCCCGGCCAGTGCGAAAACCGGAACCGCATGCCGCTCGCTGGCAGACAGCAGTTCTCGGAACGAGGCGTAGGTGTCGCAGCGACGCAGGCCGACCAGGATGCCGACCGCCGTGTCGAGAGCCCGGGTGTTCTCCGCGGGGCCATGGTCGTGTTTCGGGCGCGTCTGCAGACTATCGGTCATCCGTTTCGACCTCCCGTCGAATCGCTCCGCCTGCCGTCGCGTCCCGTAGAACTCGCTGTGACGATGCGAAACATCAAGTGCAATAAGGTAATCAGCGATAGCGATCGCGGGCGCGGCGCGGAGCGACTGAGCGCGGCCTGAAGAACCGTGGCATGGCACAACTCTAAGACATCGGCACAGGCCAGGGGCGGATTCGGCGTGATCGGCTCGCGGCGATTCGATCTGATCCGCGAACTGCGCGCACCCACGCGGCGCCGGGGCGAAACCGCTTCGAACCCGGGAGGTCAGGACAGCTACGCGGCGGGTGCCCGGCGGAAGCGCGCCACCAGCGGGTACATCTGGCAGCCCAGGCAAATGCCGAACGCCGCGTTGAGGAAGGCGGCGAACAGCGCAAATCCGGTCGCGATGGGCCCGAGCAGCGGGATTCCCGCGGCGAATCCCACCACTCCGAAGACGGCGAAGATCAGACCGACCAGCTGGGCGAACTTCAGCGGCGGCACCGGTTCGCGTTCGGTCACCGGACTCAGCCGGGGTGCCGCGAGCTTGGCGAACAGCAACCCGTACGGGCTGTTGCGTGGGCCGCGCACCGCGCTGACGGCGAAGACCACCGCCTGAGCTGCCAGAATCGCCGCGGCCGCAGCGGGGCTGACCACCGAGACCACCAGGGTGAGCACCAGCACGGTGGTGGTGATCCACGCCGCGAATCGCGGTCCCCGGACGTCTACCTGGCTGATATCGGATGACATCGGCTTTGTTCCTCTCACTCGCCTGACTCGACCGCTGACACCAGCAGCGGCTGCAGCGCGTTCTGCAGGTCAACGGCTTTCGGTACGCCTGAGGTGCGGTACTGCTGGCGGCCTTCGGCGTCGAAGATGAAGGTGGTCGGCAGCGACAGCACCGACAACCGCTTGGCCGCGACCGGGTTGTCGTCGATGTCCAGCTCGACGTGTGCGACTTCGGGCAGCTGGGCACACACCTGGTCGACCACCCGTCGTACCGCCGCGCACGGTCCGCACCAGTCGGCGCTGAAATGCACCACCGTGGGTCCGGTGTCGGACAGGGGAAGATCGGAGTTGTCCTGCTCGGCCGCGGACGACTGCGCCGCGGGTCGCAACACGCCTGAACGCCTGTTCACCACACAGCCGAGAACACACGCCGCGCCCAACGCCGCGACGATCGCGATCCCTGCGATCACAACAGAACTCACCAGTACACCAACACCTTCTTCAGCGCGCTATTCCCCTAGATGGAGAAGTCCTCGCCGTTCCATACCCCGGCCTCTGGTGGTCGGATCACCCGCTCGGCCGGCTGGCCGTTCTGCTGGCCCTGCGGGTGACCGTCGCCTCGGCCCTCCAGCCGAGCCACCCGGGTGAGCAGCGACTTGAGGCTGACGCCGACCAGGTCGGGCAGCTTGGATTCGTCCTCGCTGGCCGGTCCCGGACGGCTCACGACCTGTCCGGGCACACCGACCACCACGGAGCTGGCCGGAACTTCCTTGACCACCACGGAGTTGGCGCCGATCCGGCTGTCGTCGCCGATCTTGATCGCGCCCAGCACCTTGGCTCCCGCTCCAATGACCACCCGGTCGCCGATGGTGGGGTGCCTTTTGCCGCGGTCGCGGCCGGTGCCGCCGAGAGTGACGCCGTGGAAGATGGTGACGTCCTCACCTATCTCCGCGGTCTCCCCGATCACCACCCCGGTGGCGTGGTCGATGAACAGGCCGGGCCCCAGGGTGGCGCCGGGGTGGATCTCCACGCCGGTCAGGATCCGGGTCAGCTCCGCCAGCGTCCGCGCCAGCAGCCGCGCGCCGCGCAGCCACAACCAGTGGCTGATCCGGTGTCCCCAGACGGCGTGCACGCCCGGGTAGGCGAAGACGACTTCGAGCACGGTCGGTTCGGCCGGGTCGCGTTCCCGGGCCGCTCGGATGTCGCGTCGGATGGCGGTGAGCACGGTCAATCCGCCAGATCGGAGAACAGGACGGTGCTGAGATAGCGTTCGCCGAACGACGGCAGCACGACGACGACGAGCTTTCCGGCGTTCTCGGGCCGGCGGGCGACCTCCAGGGCGGCCGCCACCGCGGCGCCCGAGGAGATGCCTACCAAGAGTCCCTCTTCCTTGGCCAGCCGGCGGGCCAAGGTGAGCGCGTCCTCGTTTTCCACGGTGATGATCTCGTCGACCAGGCCCAGGTCCAGCACGGGCGGGATGAACCCGGCTCCGATGCCCTGGATGGGGTGCGGTCCTTTCTGGCCGCCGGACAGCACCGGCGACGCGGCCGGCTCGACGGCGATGAACTGCGTCGTCGGCTTGCGTTCCTTGATCACCTGGGCGACACCGGTGATGGTGCCGCCGGTGCCGACACCGGCGACGAAGAAGTCGATCTTGCCGTCGGTGTCGCGCCACACCTCCTCGGCGGTGGTAACGGCGTGCACGGCCGGGTTGGCCGGGTTCTCGAACTGTTGGGGCATGAAGTAGCGGTCGTCGGATTTGACCAGCTCTTCGGCCTTGGCGATGGCGCCTGGCATGCCTTCGGAGCCGGGAGTCAGGATCAGCTCCGCCCCGTAGGCCCGCAGCAGCATCCGCCGTTCGATGCTCATGGTGTCCGGCATGGTCAGCACCAACTTGTAGCCGCGCGCGGCGGCCACCATCGCCAGCGCGATACCGGTGTTGCCGCTGGTCGGCTCGACGATGATGGTGTCCGGATTGATCAGGCCCGCCTTCTCGGCCGCATCGATCATCGCGACCCCGATGCGGTCCTTCACGCTGCCCGCCGGGTTGAACGACTCCAGCTTGGCGACGACATCGGCCACCGCGCCGTCGGTGACCCGGCGCAGCCGGACCAGCGGGGTGTTCCCGATGAGCTGCGTGATGTTCTCGGCGATGGTCATCCACATTCTCCAACGATGTCGGTGCGGGCCCGGTTGGTCTGCCAGGTGATGTCGAACTCAATTGTCGCGTGCACGGGGGTGGTCAGCGCAACCGGTGTGAGCCCGGCAACCGACCCCCGCGCCGGGTCCGCCAGCGCCACTCCCGTCAACACCCGACCAGTCAGCTGGTGCGACGCGGATCCGGTCAGCCTTATTCCCTTGGTGCCCAGGCTGCCCGGCGTGAAACGCACATAGAAATCGGTGCCCGGCCGGACCGTCCCGTCGAGGAGCGCGCCGAAAGCGTCGACGATGTGGTGGTCGCCGCCGGCACTCAGCGTCATCGGGACGCTCACCTGGAACGGGCCCACCAGCCCGGAGTCGGCCACGGCCGCGCTGTCGATCAGCGGTTGCGGGGCCGTCCGCAGCGCGGTGTACGCCCCGGAGAGCAGATAGTTGTAGAGGTGCACGACGCGGTCGGCGTTGCGGTAGTGCCCGGAGCCGGTGAGCCAGAAGTCGACGTGGTCGATCGCGGGCCCGGTGTGGGGCGAGCCGTCCGGTGCGGCGGTGAGTAGCCGGTAGAAGCGGTAGCCGCGGGCGCCGCGTCCGTGGCTGTTGGACGACAGCGTGCTGCCCACGCCCAGCGTGCGCCGGTGCTGGCCCTTGCCCGGATTGGTGACCAGCCGGGAACCGGACACGTCGTGCCAGTCGATGCCGTCGGTGGATTTCTGCAGCCGCACCGCGACGGGGGACTCCGACGCGGTCCACAGCGCGTATCCGCCGAGTTGTGGCTTTCCGTGGAACTCGAAGGTGAGCACCGATCCGGGGCCGCGGTGCACGGCGACGGGCGCATTCAGCGGCCGCGTGTCCAGTGCCATGCCGTTGGTGAAGTGCCAGATGGCGGCCTGGGTCGCCGCGATGGCTTCGTGTTCGCTGATGTTTGCCCGGCCGAGCGGGTAGCCGGCCCGGCGCAGCTGGTCGCTCACCTGCGCGATGGAGCGCATCGGATACGAGTGCCGCAGGATCCACTCCACTTCGGCTTCGCACCCTCGGGTGTGCAGATGCGGCAGCGCCGACCAGGATCCCAGCCGGTAGGGGGACGGGTGGTGCGGGGCGATCCCGGCGAAGTCCAGCGAGTAAGCCTGCAGGTTGGGATTGAGCCTGATCAGGTCTGTGCGCGCGGAGGTGCCGTCGGTGAACACGACCTTGTCCACGGTGTGGGAATAGGTGCCGCCCCGGTACCGGGTCATGCGTGTCGGTTCGACGGCCGGGCGGACGCGGACTCTGCTGCGGGTCGCCACGCGTGGCAGTGCGGTGGGTATGGACAGAACTGTCATGGGACGGTTGCTCTTCCTGAAATGGTGGCGCGCATCACTACACCGGGATCGGTGGGAGCGCGGCGATTGCTGAACGGTCAGATGGCGTCAGGAATCAACAGGAACAACAACAACAGGCCACGGCAAAGCAGCGCGTGCGGACAAGACGCAGCTGGACCGGCTGTGGCATGGGACCACTATAGGGCATCGGAGGAATGGGCCGGTGCTGGGAAGAATCTGGGAGAGGTCTGCCAGTTCGACTCAGCTGCGGTTAAACGCTTTATCCCGGCGCGACCGTCTGGCTACCCTCGGCGGGCAGTCGCGCATTCGGTAGGGCATGATTGCTCTGCCAGTAACCCAGGCCGGTGCTTCAGCGTAGTCGGAATACGCACGGAAAGGACGACGATGGCCACTTCATCTCAGGGGGCGCAGAACGAATCCCAGGCGCTCGGCGACCTTGCCGCCAGGCAGCTCGCCAACGCCACCAAGACCGTCCCGCAGCTGTCGACGATCACGCCGCGCTGGCTGCTGCACCTGCTGAGTTGGGTGCCCGTGGAAGCCGGCATCTACCGGGTCAACCGGGTGGTGAACCCGGACCAGGTCGCCATCAAAGCCGAGGCCGGCGCCAGTGTCGACGAGCCGCTGCCGGAGACCTACGTGGACTACGAGACCAGTCCGCGCGAGTACACGCTGCGCACCATCTCGACCCTGCTCGACATCCACACCAGGGTCTCCGACCTGTATTCCAGCCCGCACGACCAGATCGCACAGCAACTGCGGCTGACCATCGAGACCATCAAGGAACGCCAGGAGTTCGAGCTGGTCAACAGCCCCGAGTACGGGCTGCTGGCCCAGGCCACCCCGGAGCAGACCATCCAGACGCTGGTCGGCGCGCCCACTCCCGACGACCTGGACGCCCTGATCACCAAGGTGTGGAAGACGCCCAGCTTCTTCCTGACCCACCCGCTCGGCATTGCCGCGTTCGGCCGCGAAGCCACCTACCGCGGTGTGCCGCCGCCAGTCGTGAGCCTGTTCGGCGCGCAGTTCATCACCTGGCGGGGCATCCCGTTGATCCCGTCGGACAAGGTTCCGGTCGAGGACGGTAAGACGAAGTTCATCCTGGTCCGCACCGGCGAGGAGCGCCAAGGCGTGGTGGGTCTGTTCCAGCCGGGGCTGGTCGGGGAGCAGGCGCCCGGCCTGTCGGTGCGCTTCACCGGCATCAACAAGTCGGCGATCGCCACCTACCTGGTCACCTTGTACACCTCGCTGGCTGTCCTCACCGACGACGCGCTTGCCGTGCTCGACAACGTCGCCGTGGACCAGTTCCATGAGTACAAGTGAGTACCGGTCGGTAGACGCCGAAAGCGACTTACCGGTCAGCGCCGGCGAACTCGCCGCCCTGGCCAGCCAGATCTACGCGGCCAGCATCCGACCGGGGCCGGACAGCCCCCCGCAGACCACGCCCGTCGCGCCGCGCGGAAACGTGCCGGACACGACGGCCGCGACGTCGGCCGGACGGACGGCGGCGGGTACCTCCGATCCGTTCCCGGCCCCGGTGCCCCTGGTCGGTTTGTCGGACGTCTACGTGCCGGCCCCGAGCTCGCCCGGGCCGGAGGCTGCCCCGCCGCAGACGGTGCCGGTGGCGCCGCGCGGCAATGTGCCGGACTCGACGGCAGCGCCGTCGAGCGGTGAGACTGCGGCCGCGGTGGCCGATCCGTTCCTGCCGCCCGGAGTGGTCGACCTGACGGCATTCGCCGTACCGATGTCGGGCATCGTCCCGACCGTGCCCGGTGTGCTGGCCGGTGCGGCACCTGCGGCTCCGGTGGCGCCGCGCGGTTCGGTACCCGGCTCGGCGCCGGGTTGGCTGCCCGAGGCCCCGTCGGTCACCGATCTGGGCTGGTCCGGCGCGCCTGTGGCCGCACCGGGCCGGGGCGGGCCCGGCGATGAAGCCAGCTACAACTTCCTGACCCGGCCCGAGCCGGTCCCGCAGTTGCCGGACGAGCACGAGGTCTTCGACGTCGCCACGGTGCGGGCCGATTTCCCGATTCTGCGCGAGACCGTCAACGGCAAGCCGCTGATCTGGTTCGACAACGCCGCCACCACGCAGAAGCCGCAGGTGGTGATCGACCGGCTGGCGTACTTCTACGCCCACGAGAACTCCAACATCCACCGTGCGGCGCACGAACTGGCCGCCCGGGCCACCGACGCCTACGAAGAGGCCCGCGACACGGTGCGCCGGTTCATCGGCGCACCCAAGTCCGAACAGAACATCTTCGTGCGCGGCACCACCGAAGCCATCAACCTGGTGGCCTACGCGTGGGGCGGTAAGCATCTCAAACCCGGCGACGAGATCGTCATCACCCACCTCGAACACCACGCGAACATCGTTCCCTGGCAACTGATTTCGCAGAAGACCGGCGCCGTGCTGAAAGTGGCGCCGGTGGACGAGGCGGGCAATCTGCTGCTGTCGGAATTCGAGGATCTGCTCGGGCCGAAGACCAAACTGGTTGCGGCCACCCAGGTTTCGAATGCGTTGGGCACGGTGACTCCGGTCGAGAAGATCGTGCAGCTCGGACACCGCTACGGCGCGCGGGTGCTGATCGACGGTGCGCAGTCGATTCCGCACCTGCCGATCGACGTCGCCGAGCTGGGTGTGGACTTCTTCGTGTTCTCCGGGCACAAGATTTACGGCCCCACCGGGATCGGCGTGCTCTACGGCAGCGAGGAGGCGCTCGCCGAGACGCCGCCGTGGCAGGGCGGCGGCAACATGATCGCCGATGTCACCTTGGAGCGGTCGCTGTATCAGGGCCTGCCCAACAAGTTCGAGGCCGGCACCGGAAACATCGCCGACGCGGTCGGGCTCGGCGAAGCGCTGCGCTACGTGGAGAAGGTGGGCATCGAGCGGATCGCCGCCTACGAGCACGAACTGCTCGAATACGCCACGCCACGGCTGGCCGACATTCCGGGTGTGCGGCTGGTGGGCACCGCGACCGAGAAGGCCAGCGTGTTGTCGTTCGTGCTGGCCGGTCATGAGCCGCTCGAGGTCGGCAAGGCGCTCAACGCCGAGGGAATCGCGGTCCGGGCGGGCCATCACTGCGCGCAGCCGATTCTGCGCCGGTACGGACTGGAGGCTACGGTTCGCCCGTCGTTCGCGTTCTACAACACCTTCGAGGAGATCGACGTCTTCCTTCGGGCAGTGCGCCGCATCGCCGAGGGCGGCGCCACCGTAGGCTGAGCGACGGGCGCTTTCCACACTTGTCTTCCGCCTGATTGCAAACCTCGGTTGTGCTCGGCAGTGCTCGTAAGCTGGCGTCGTGTTTCTATCTGCAACCAGGCGACGCGGCCTGAATTCTGTTGCGGATATTACTAAACCCTTGTCGCGCAAGGTAATACGGCCAGCCGCGAATCCCGTTGCCGCGTAAGCGTAACGAGGATCTGAGATGAGCGGTGCGTATTCTTCGACAACCCCGGGGGTTGAAGCGGTCCGATGACTATTGCTACGACCATGGCCAAGCCCATGAACGCGCTGGGCGGGTTCTTCCAATTCTGCGCGGACACATTCGTGGTGCTGGTGCGACGGCCGTGGGCCTGGCGCGAGATCTTGGAGCAGATCTGGTTCGTAGCCCGCGTTTCGATCTTCCCGACCATCATGTTGTCGATCCCGTACACGGTGCTGATCGTGTTCGTGTTGAACATTCTGCTCGTCGAGATTGGTGCCGGCGACCTGTCCGGTGCCGGCGCAGGACTCGCGTCGGTGACGCAGGTGGGACCGGTTGTCACCGCGATGGTCGTCTCGGGTGCCGGTTCGACGGCCATGTGCGCCGATTTGGGTGCGCGCACCATCCGTGAGGAAATCGACGCGATGAAAGTGATCGGCGTCAATCCCATTCAGGCACTGGTGGTTCCGCGTCTCATTGCGGCCACCTTCGTTGCGGTGCTGTTGTATTCGGTGGTTGCCGTCACCGGCCTGGTCGGCAGCTACGTCTTCGTCGTCTACGTCCAGCACGTCACGCCGGGCGCCTTCGTCGCGGGGATGACCCTGCTCACCGGGCTGCCCCAGGTGGTGATCTCACTGATCAAGGCAACTCTGTTCGGCATCTCCGCGGGCCTGATCGCCTGCTACAAAGGACTTTCGGTGGGCGGCGGCCCGGCCGGCGTCGGCAGCGCGGTCAACGAGACAGTGGTGTTCTCGTTCATGGCGTTGTTCTTCATCAACATCCTGACCACCGCGCTCGGCGTGAAGGTCACCGCCAAATGAGTCTGGCCGTGCTGTGAGCGACGCGACGCTGAGCGGCCCGTCACGATTCGCCGCCACCGGACCCAGGCTGGTGTCGGCCACGCGCAAGATTGGCGAACAGACCGCGTTCTACGGTCGCTCGCTGCTCAACATCGGCGAGGCGGTGCGCCGCTATCCCGGCGAGCTGCTGCGGTTGATCGCCGAAATGGGTATGGGCACAGGCGCTCTCGCGGTGATCGGGGGCACCGTCGGCATCATCGGCTTCCTCACGCTGACCACCGGCGCCCTGGTGGCGGTGCAGGGTTACGACACGCTGTCCAACGTCGGCGTCGAAGCCCTCACCGGCTTCCTGTCCGCGTTCCTGAACGTCCGCATGATCGCGCCCTGCACGGCCGGGTTGGCGCTGGCGGCCACCATCGGTGCCGGCGCGACCGCCCAACTGGGTGCCATGCGCATCAACGAGGAGATCGACGCGCTGGAAGTGATGGGCATCCGCGCGGTGACCTATCTGGCCTCCACCCGCATCATTGCCGGTGTCCTGGTGGTGATCCCGCTCTACGCCGTGGCGGTGCTGATGTCGTTCATCGCGGCCAAGTTCCTCACCATCTTCGTCTACGGCCAGTCCCGCGGCGTCTACGAGCACTACTTCGGCACCTTCCTGCATCCCACCGACCTACTGTGGTCGTTCGGGTCGGCACTGGCGATGGCCACCGGAGTGATGGTGGTCCACACCTACTACGGGTTCACCGCGACCGGTGGCCCGGCGGGTGTCGGCGAGGCGGTCGGCCGCTCGGTGCGATCCTCGATGATCGTCACCGCCTTTGTCTGCCTGTTGATTTCGCTGTCCGTGTACGGCCAGCACGGCAACTTCAACCTGTCGGGCTGACCCATGGGCAACCACCGCGACAGCAGCGACAGGGGAGCATTCCGGACGAACAGGGTCCGGGCGAACAGGGTCGATCCGATCTGGTATGCGCCGACCTTGTTCATCGCGGTCGCGCTGCTGATCGCCCTGACCGCGGGCGCCTTCACCGGTAAATTCGACGCCTTCGTGCCGCTGACCCTGGTGTCCGAGCGGGCCGGGCTGGTGATGGAGTCGGGCGCCAAGGTCAAGTTGCGCGGCGTGCAGGTCGGCCAGGTGGCCTCGATCGGCACCGACAGCAAAGCCGCTCGGCTGCAACTGAAGATGCAGCCGGACGCATTCAAGTTCCTGCCGAGCAACGTCGAGGCCGAAATCAAGTCGACCACCGCGTTCGGGTCCAAATACGTCGAGCTGACCGTGCCCGAACATCCCAGCCCCGCGAAACTGAAACCCGGCGCCGTGCTGCACTCCCGCAATGTGACGGTGGAAGTCAACACGGTCTTCGAGAACCTGCAGTCGGTGCTCCAGGCCATCGACCCGGCGAAGCTGAACGCCATCCTGTCCGCGTTCGCGCAGTCGGTTCGCGGCAAGGGCGATCGGATCGGGCAGGCCATCACCGACTCGAATCATGTTTTGCAGGCCGTCAATCCGCGTCTGGACACCATGCACCGGGACTGGAAGTTGTTCGGCAGGACGACCGCCGCGTACTCGACCGCGGCGCAGGATATTCTGTCGATACTCGACTCGGCGGCGACCACCAGCGCCACCCTCACCGACAATCAGCGGTCACTGGACGCAATGCTGTTGTCCGCCATAGGTTTCAGCCAGACCGGGATCAGCGTCATCGGCCGCAGCGAAGCGAACATCGTCCGGGCGATCAACCTGCTCGACCCGACAATGGCGCTGCTGCAGATGTATTCGCCCACCTACACGTGTCTGTTCCAGGGCGCCCAGTGGTATGTCGAGCACGGCGGCCGGGAAACCCTCGGGGGTAACGGATATTCATTCATCATGGACGCCGGGATGCTCTTCGGTGACGATCCGTACCGATACCCGAAGAACCTGCCGAAGGTCAACGCGACCGGTGGCCCCGGCGGCCGGCCCAGTTGTGGGTCGCTGCCCGACCCGAGCGCGAATTACCCGGTGCGGGCGCTGGTCACCGATACCGGGTGGGGTGCTGCGCCGAACGAGATCCGCACCAACCTGGCCGTCGGAAATCCCTGGTGGTCGAACTACTTTCCGACCACCAAGAACCCCCCGGAGCCGCCGCGTTACTTCTACCGCGGAGGACAGCCGCCACCATGAGTCAAGCTGGAAGGCCGGGCACCGCGAAGATCGCGGCCCGGGTCGCGCTGTTCACGGTGGTGTGCCTGCTGTTCACCTTCGCGTTGATCACGGTGTTCGGCCAGTTGCGGTTCGACGACCGCACCAACTATCGGGCGTTGTTCAGCAACGTATCCGGGCTCAAGTCCGGCAACTTCGTGCGTATCGCCGGGGCCGAGGTCGGCAAGGTCGGCGACATCACCCTGCACCGCGACGGCACCGTGACGGTCGACTTCGCGGTCGACCGTGGTTTGCGACTGACCGAGGGCACCAAAGCCGCAGTGCGCTACGAAAACCTGATCGGCGACCGGTTTCTCGCCCTGGAGGAGGGCGCCGGATCAACCCGCCGGCTGGCTGCCGGCGCGACGATACCGCTGGCGCAGACGTCGCCGGCGCTGGATATCGACGCCCTGATCGGCGGCTTCCGCCCGTTGTTCCGCGCCCTGGACCCCGACCAGGTCAATGCGCTGTCCGGCCAACTGCTGCGCATCTTCCAGGGGCAGGGCGGCACGCTGGCCTCGGTGCTGGCCCAGACCTCGACGCTGACCTCGACCCTGGCCGGCCGCAGTGAGCTGATCGGGCAGCTGATCACCAACTTGAACACCGTGCTGCACACTTTCGCCGCGCGCGATCATGAATTCTCCGACGGCCTGGACAAACTCGCGGAATTCGTCGACGGCCTCGCCCAGCGCAAGACCGACATCTCCACCGGACTCGCCTACGTCAACGCGGCCGCCGGCTCGATCTCCGACCTGCTGGTCCAGGCGCGCCAACCGATTCGCGACGTGGTGCACGAGACGGACCGCATGTCGGCTCAGGTGCTTGCCGACCGGGAGTACGTCGACAGCCTGCTGCACAGCCTTCCCGACGTGTATCAGGTGTTGTCCCGGCAGGGACTCAACGGCGACTATTTCGGCTTCTATTTCTGCGAGGTGCTGCTCAAGATGAACGGCAAGGGCGGCAACCCGGTCTACATCAAGTTGGTCGGTCAGCCCACCGGGCGGTGCACGCCGCAATGAGTTTCTTCAACAACCGATTCGGGGGCAAGCCCGGCAGGAAGCGCAGCCCGTTTCAGCTCGGGGTGATGGGCACTGTACTGGTGGCCTGCCTGGTGATCGTCGCGTTCCAGTACAACAAGCTGCCGTTCGTCAACGACTACGACAACTATGCGGCCTACTTCGCTGAGGCCGGCGGCATCAAGCCGGGCAATCAGGTCCGGGTGTCCGGCGTGGGTGTCGGCAGGGTCTCCGATATCCGCCTGGAAGGCACCAAGGTCCGCGTCGGGTTCACGGTCCGCAAGAAGGTCGAACTCGGGGACCGGACCGAAGCGGCGATCAAAACCGAAACGATCCTCGGCTCCAAGATGCTGGAGCTGACACCGCGGGGCGGGGGCCGGCTGGCGGGCGTCATTCCGCTGGAACGCACCACGTCGCCCTACGACCTACCCGATGCCCTGGGCGACCTGACAACCCAGATCAGCGGGCTGGACACCGCCCAATTATCCACGGCGCTAACAACATTGGCGGACACCTTCAAAGAGACACCGCCGAATCTGCGGCCGGCCCTGGAGGGGGTGGCACGGTTCTCGGACACCCTGAACAACCGTGACGCCCAGCTGCGCAACTTGCTGAGCAATGCCAATAACGTCGCCGGCGTGCTGGGTCGGCGCAGCCAGCAGATCGCCACCCTGGTGTCCAATTCCAACGCGCTGCTGGTGGCGCTGCTGCAGGAACGGGATTCGATCGACGCCCTGATGACCAGTCTGACCGCCGTCTCGCACCAGATCTCCGGACTCGTCGACGACAACCGCACCCAACTCAAGCCGGCGCTGGACAAACTCAACGGCGTACTGGAGATCCTCGACAATCGCAAGGAAGACCTGCAGCGCACCCTGCCCAAATTCAAGCGGTACGCAATGTCTTTCGGCGAGGTCCTGGGATCCGGCCCCTTCTTCAAGGCGTATGTCGCGAACCTGGTCCCCGGCCAGCTGAGCGGGCCGATCCTCGACTCCCGCATGTATGACCGGTATCTCGATCCCAACCAGCACCTGCCGTCGGAGTCGGTGGACCCGCCCACCGGGTCTGCGCCCGTACCACCCGAAGCCGCGCCGCAGCCTCTGTGGTCCCAGCCCCCCTCGCCCGGGCCGGCGCCGGGACCCCCTGCTGAGCCCGAGCCCGCGCCCGCCGCAGCGGGGGCGCCGTGAACGTCAATCGCCGGGTGCTCCGGCAGGTGACCGCCGTCAGCCTGGTCCTCACCTTGACCGTCGCCTCGTTCCTGGTCGGCCGGCAACTGTGGAAAGAGGTCGACAAGAACACCTATTCGGCGTACTTCGCCAACGCCAACGGCCTTTTCGTCGGGGACGAGATCCGCATTCTCGGCGTCGCGGTGGGCGTGGTGGACAAGATCGAGCCGCAGCCGAACAGCTCCAAGGTGACTTTCTCCGTCGAGAAGCAATATTCGGTCCCGGCCGACGCCCGCGCCGCGATCTTGTCGCCGTCGCTGGTGACTTCGCGGGCGATTCAACTCGTGCCGGCCTATTCCGGCGGTCCGAAACTGGCTGCCGGAGCGTCGATCCCGCTGAACCGCACCGCGGTGCCGGTGGAATGGGACGATTTCCGCCGCCAGCTGGAGAAGCTGACCGAGTCGTTGCAGCCGGCGGCGCCGGGCGGGGTGAACTCGCTGGGCACCTTCGTCAACTCCGCGGCGGACAACCTGCGCGGCGAGGGCGACACCGCGCGCGACACCATAATCAAGCTGTCCGAGGCGATTTCGGCGCTCGGTGACCACGCCGACGACATCTTCAGCACGGTGCGCAATCTGCAGTTGCTGGTGTCGGCGCTGTACTCCAGCAGTGATCTGTTGGCGTCGTTCAACCAGAATCTGGCCGGCGTGACGACAGTGCTGACCAACACGCCCAACGAAATCGCCAATGCGGTAAGAGGTTTGGACGGGGCGCTGGTCGATCTGCGCGGGTTTCTCACCGAGAACCGCGAATCGATCGGTATGACGTTCGACCGGCTGGGTTCCATCACCACCGCGCTCAACGACAGCCGCGCCGACATCAAACAGATACTGCATGTGGCCCCGACGGTGTTCCAGAACTTCGTGAACATCTACCAACCCGCGCAGGGCGCAATGACCGGAATCATCGCATTGAACAACTTCGCCGACATCCCCCAGTGGATCTGCAGCTCGATCGAGGCAGCCTCCCGGCGCGGCCTGGACCGGGTGTCGAAGCTGTGCCTGCAGTACGTCGAGCCGATCATCAAGAACCGCATCTACAACTACATTCCGGCCGGGCTCAACCCGTTCGTGGGGCCGCAGGCCCGTCCCAACGAGATCACCTACAGCGAGGACCGGCTGCGGCCCGATGCGCCCCCACCGCCCGAGGCGGTCCCGTCTCCGGACGCGGCGCCGGCCGTGCCACCGGGTCCCGCCCCGCCGCCTCGGCCGGGGCCGACCCTGCCCGACCCGGCGCTGGGCCTGGCCGGCCTGATGGTTCCGCAGGGGCCCGGATGATCAGGCGGACCGCGCTCGTCGGGCTCGCTGCCGCCTGCTTTGTGTCGCTGACCGGCTGTGACTGGCATGGGCTGAACTCGCTGAAGCTGCCTGGCACCGCCGGTGGGGGACCGGGCTCGTACACGATCCAGGCGCAGCTGCCCGACGTGGTGAACATCCAGGAGAACACCCGGGTCCGCGTGGACGACGTCACCGTCGGCAACGTCACCAAGGTCGAGGTCCAGGAATGGCACGCGCTGGTCACCATGCGCATCGATGGGGACGTCCGCCTGCCGGCCAATGCCACCGCCAAGCTCGGGCAGACCAGCCTGCTCGGTTCGATGCACATCGAACTGGCGCCGCCCAAGGACGCCCCGCCGGTCGGCCAGCTGGTCAACGGATCGGTCATCCCGCTGTCGCATGCCGGCATGTATCCCACCACCGAGCAGACCCTGGCCTCGGTGTCGGTGCTGCTCAACGGTGGGGGACTGGGTCAGCTGCAGGAAATCACCCAGGCGGTGGCCAAGGCGTTCGCCGGCCGCGAGAACGACATGCGAAGCCTGCTGCACCAACTCGACGAGTTCATTGCCGGCACGAATGCGCAAACCGACGACATCATCGCCGCCGCAGAGAATCTCAACGCGCTGACGGGCCAGTTCGCCGCCAAGGACCAGGTCGTCGACCGGGCTGTGACCACCGTGCCGAAAGCGCTTGCGGTCCTGGCCCAGGAGCGCGCCGCCATCGCCGACGCGATCGACCAACTCGGCAAGTTCAGTGCCATCGCGGCCGACACCGTCCGCCAGAGCAAGCAGTCGCTGGTCGAGAACCTGCGCAACATCGCCCCGGTGCTGCGCAGGCTGGCCGACGCCGGCCCGTCGCTCACCAAGGGTTTGGACGGGCTGGCGACCTACCCGTGGCCGACCTCCACGGTCCGCAACTGGTTCCGTGGTGACTACGCCAATCTCACGATGATCGTCGACTTGACGTTGAGCCGCATCGACACCGGCATCTTCACCGGCTCCCGCTGGGAAGGCAACCTCACCCAGCTCGAACTGCAGTGGGGCCGCACCATCGGCATGCAGCCCAGCCCGGCCACCGCGGGCAACCCGCTGACCTTCCCGTACCACGACGGGGGGTACTGAATGCTGCGCCTGAACCGCAAAACCTGGATTCAATTGGCCGTGCTGTTCGTGGTGACCATAGTTTCCTGTGGCGCAATGGCATTCAACTACATGAAGCTGCCCGAGACGTTGTTCGGGATCGGGGAGTACACCGTCAGCGTCGACTTGCCGCAGTCCGGCGGGTTGTACGAGAACTCGGTCGTCACCTACCGCGGCACCGATGTGGGCCAGGTCAAGTCGGTGAACGTCACCGCCACCGGCGTACGCGCCGTGCTGGCTTTGCGGTCCGGGGTCAAGGTGCCCGCCGACGTTCAGGCATCCGTGCACAGCCGCTCGGCGATCGGGGAGCAGTACATCGAGTTGACCCCGCTGTCGGGTCAGCAGCCGGAATCCGGGACGCAGTCAGGCCACGCCCGGTCGCTGGGCAACGGGGACGTCATCTCCGCGGGTCACGTCGACGTACCTGTCGACATCGGCCGACTGCTGGACATGACCAACCGTGCGCTGCAAGCGATTCCGCGGGAGAACCTGCGCACGGTGATCAACGAGTCCGATCGCGCGGTCGCTGGACTGGGCCCGGAACTGTCCCGGATTGTGGACGGGTCAACGGCATTGGCGATCGCGGCGGGACAGAACGTCGGCCCGCTGACCACGCTGATCGACCAGGCGCCGCCGGTGCTGAACTCCCAGGTGCAGACCGCTGACGCGATCGCGACGTGGGCACACCGGACCGCCGCGATCACGGCGCAGTTCCAGGCCCAGGATGCGGCCCTGCGGGATCTCTTGCGGCAGGGCAGTTCCGGGCTGGAAGAAGGCCGGACGATGCTCGACCGCGTGGCGCCCGCGGTACCGGTGTTGTTCGCCAACCTGGTGAGCCTGGGTGACATCGCCGTCGTCTACCGCCATGACATCGAACAGATTCTGGTGCTGGCGCCGCAGGGCATCGCCGTGATGGCCGGGTCGTTGGTCCCCAACACCGCCACCAAGCAGGACTATCGCGGTTTCTATCTGGACTTCAATCTCAACATGAACCTGCCGCCACCCTGCACGACCGGCTTCCTACCGCCGACACAGCGACGTTCGCCGGCCAGCGTGGACGCGCCCGACCGCCCGGCGGCCGAACTGTACTGCCGGCTGCCGCAGGATTCCGAACTCAATGTCCGTGGCGCGCGCAACATTCCGTGCGAGACCAAGCCGTGGAAGCGGGCCCCGACCGTCGAAATGTGTGAAAGCGACGAGGAGTACGTGCCACTCAACGACGGCTACAACTGGAAGGGCGACCCCAATGCCACCACCACCGGCCAGGGGGTGCCGCAGTATCCGCCGGGCCAGGACCCGCGGCTGCCACCGCCCCGCGGCACCGCACCGGCACCGGTGCCGCCGCCGGCGCCGGTGGCGGTGGCCACCTACGACCCGGCCACCGGCGACTACGTGGGACCCGACGGGCACCGCTACACCGAATCCGATCTGGCGCATCCACGTGCCAAAAACTGGCAGTCGCTGCTGGTGCCCACACCGTGAAAGGTAAGGAGCAATATGACCGACGAGCCGTCCGACCACGCCGGGGCCACCGGTGACACCGACGACACCGGTGAATCCGGCCAGGCCCCGCAGGTGACCGACGCTGATGTCGAGCAGCCGGACGCCGAGACGTCCGCGCGCCGGAGGCTGTGGCGGGTGCCGAATCCGCTTGGCCGCCTTACCCATGCCGGGCGCGCCCTAGTGGCCAGCGGGCTCGTCGTGGCCGCGCTCGCCGGCCTGACCGGTTGGCTCGGCTACCGCGGCTACGAGCGGCACCAGGCCCGGGTTCAGCGCCAGTTGTTCATCCAGACGGCCCGACAGGGCGCCGTGAATCTCACGACGCTCAACTACACCGAGATCGACGCCGACGTACAGCGAATCCTCGATTCGGCCACCGGCGCGTTCCGCGACGATTTCGAGCATCGGGCCAAACCGTTCATCGAACTCGTCAAAGCCGCGCAGTCGAAATCGGAGGGCACCGTCACCGAAGCCGGACTGGAATCCCAGCAGGGGGACTCGGCCAGGGTAATGGTGGCGGTGGCGGTGAAGTCGCGGACCGCGGCCGGTGAGGAGGCGCCACGGGAGTGGCGGATGCGAATCGAGGTCCAAGCCGTCGGCAACGATGTCAAGATGTCGAACGTGGTGTTCGTGCCATGACAACGCTGCGCGAACATACCGCCGAAACATCGACGCACGAAGAGGATTCGCCGTTCGACGAGACCACGCCGGCTGCCGAACTCGAAACAGCGGCAGCAGCCGAAGAGGCGGACGAACACTCCGCCGAGGACGTGTCCGATGACTCCGACGGTGATGCCCAGACCAACCGGCATCCGACGCCGATCGCGTGGGTGCGGGTGCTGGCCTTCGGCCTGCTGCCGGGGATCGCGCTGTTGCTTGCGCTGACGGCCGGTTATTTCAAATGGGTGGACCTGTCCGGGGCCGACGAATCGCAGGCGCGCGCCGAATCGGTGCGGGCCGCCAGCGACGACGCGGTCGCGCTGTTGTCCTACGGTCCGGACTCGGCGGAGAAAGAACTCGATGCGGCGCGCGAGCGGCTGACCGGAGAATTCAAGGATGCCTACACGTCGTTGACCCGTCAGGTCGTGATCCCCGGCGCCAAGCAGAAGCACATCATGGCTGCGGCCAAAGTGACTGCGGCGTCGTCGGTTTCGGCGACCCAGAATCACGCCGTCGTGCTGTTGTTCGTGAATCAGACCGTCACCGTCGGCGACGGCGGCACCCCCACCGACACTCAGCCGGTGATCCGGGTGACGCTGGACAAGGTCGGCGGGCGCTGGCTCGTGTCGCGCTTCGATCCGGTGTGAGCGAGGGACCCCATGACCGGTTTGATCCGATGCGCAACCCGCTCGGCGGCTGTCGTCGCGCTCGCGGCGGCAGCGGGATGGGTGGCACCTATCGCCGGCGCCGACAACAAGCGGCTCAACGACAGTGTCGTGTCCGGCGTCTACACGATTCAGCACCGAAACGGCTGCACGAACGACGTCGTGATGAACAACTCGCTGTACCTGGCCGCACAGTGGCACGCCGACGACATGATCAACAACCGAAACATCAACGACGACATGGGATCCGACGGTTCGACCCCGCAGGGCAGGGCTGAGGCCGCCGGGTTTCGCGGCCGTGTCGCCGAGACCGTGGCGATCAACCCGGCGCTGGCCATCAGCGGCCTCGAAGTGATGCGGCAGTGGACCGACAACCCGGATTATCTTGCGATCATGCGGGATTGCACGAACACCGCGATGGGTGTCTGGTCGAACAACAGCCTGGACCGCAGCGTCGTGGTCGCCTTGTACGGCCAGCCCGAGCAGCGGCGACGCTGACCCGGCGGGTGCACCAGATTAAACTCACCGTGATTGAATCCGGCCCTCGTTAAGCCCGCGCGGATCGTGGGAACCCAAGGCAGCACGTAACCAAGGCGCAGGGAGTAAAGACCGGATGATCTTCACACAGCACTACCTGGACTGCCTTTCTCAAGCCTCGTATTTCATCGGGGACGAGACCACGGGCCGTGCCGTGGTCGTCGATCCGCGCCGTGACGTCGAGCCCTACCTCGAGCAGGCGGCCGAACACGGTCTGTGGATCGAGCGGGTCATCGAGACCCACATCCACGCCGACTTCCTGAGCGGTCACCTGGAACTGGCGGCCGCGACCGGCGCGGTGATCTCCTACGGGAAGGACGCGAACGTCGAATTCGCGATCGATCCGCTGCACGACCGGCAGCGGATCTGTCTGGGGCAGGTCACTTTCGAGATCCTGTCGACCCCCGGCCACACGCCGGAGTCCATCTCCGTCGTGGTGTACGAGCACCCGGACGACGAGATTCCCTACGGTGTGCTGACCGGCGACGCATTGTTCGTCGGCGATGTGGGCCGCCCGGATCTGCTCTCCCAGGAAGGAATCTGCGCCGACGATCTCGCTCGAACCCTCTTCCGGACGCTGCACGACAAACTGCTCAAGCTGCCCGACGCCACCAGGGTGTTCCCGGCGCACGGGGCCGGGTCGACCTGCGGCAAGCAGTTGTCCAGCGAAACCAGTTCCACCATCGGCGAGCAGCGCGAGACCAACTACGCCGCCCAGATCTCCGACGTCGACGAGTTCGTCGCCTCGCTGACGTCGGACCAGGCGGTGCAGCCGCGGTACTTCGAATACGACTCGCACCGCAATCGGCAGCGGCGTCCACTGTTGAACCAAGATCCGCCAAGCCCATTGGACCCCGGCGCGGTGGTCAGGCTCGCCGCCGGGGGCGCCGGCCTGCTCGACGGCCGCGAGCCGGAGAAGTTTGCGGCGGGTCATTTTCGTGGCGCCGTGAACGTCAGCCTGCAGGGGCGTTTCGCCGAGTGGGCCGGCGGGGTCTTGGACCTCGATCGGGACATCGTTCTGGTGGGCGATCCCACGCAGGCGCGGGAGAGCAGAATCCGCCTCGCTCGGGTGGGCTTGGACCGGGTGATCGGCCAATTGCACGACTTGGATGCCGTGCTGCGGGAACAGCCTGAGCTCGTCGAGCGAACCACCCGCTACACCACCGATGAACTCCGCCGATCTACCGGCTGGCTACAGATCATCGATGTGCGCGGAAAAGCCGAAGTGGCGGACGGGATGATTCCCGGCGCCCGGCACATCCCGCTGCCCGCTCTGGCCGAGTCGCGGGACGAACTCGACAAGTCAGCGCCGGTGGTCACCTATTGCGCGAGCGGGACGCGCTCCATGATCGCGGCCAGCCTGTTGCAGGCGTCGGGTTTCGTTGAGGTGGCGGACCTGGTCGGTGGGTTCGGTGCCTGGCAGGCGGCCGGTTTGCCGGTGGCCGGTGCCGCGGATCAGTCGTAGACCGGAGCCCACATGCTGTCGCGAATCGCTTGGCGCACATCCTGGTAGGTCTTGGTTGCCACCCCGTCGTCGACGGCGGCCTGGTAGACCGCCTCGGCCACCTGCGCTGAGATGTCCCGCAAATTCCGTACGTCGGGCAGCAGCGAATCACCGGGTGCGATCGGATTCGCTTGGTGGGCAACGGCTTTCGCCGAAGCATGCAGCATCGGCTGAGTGATCCGCCGGGCCCCGGCGACGATGGTGCCCAGTCCGATACCCGGGAAGACCAGCACATTGTTGGCCTGCCCGATGGTGTAGGTGGTCCCTTGGTACTCGACGGGTGCCATCGGACTTCCGGTCGCCACCAACGCCTTGCCCGCCGACCACTGCACCAGGTCTGCGGGCATGGCCTCCATCCGCGACGTCGGGTTGGACAGCGGGAAGATCATCGGCCGCTCACACGATTTGGTCATCGCCGCTATGACTGCGCGGTTGAACGCTCCGGACACCGCCGAACAGCCGAGCAGGACGGTGGGTGCGGCCAGTTCGATCGTCTCGACCAGTCCTACTCGCTGGTCGGCGCCCACGCCGAGGCGGGCGCGGTTCTTGGCGTACGGCACCTGAAAGTCCCGCAGGTCGTCCATGTCGTCGAACAGCAGCCCCTGCCGATCGATGGGCCAGATCTGTGCGGTGGCCTGCTCGGCGGTAGCGCCGTCGGCGATCATCGCGTCCCGAATCTGGTCGGCCACACCCAGACCCGCGGTTCCGGCGCCGAACACCACGATCCGTTGCTCGCGCAGCGGAATCCCGGTGATCTTCGACCCGCCGTAGACGGCCGCCAGCACTACCGCGCCGGTGCCCTGCATGTCGTCGTTGAACACGCAGTAATCGGCGCCGTAGGTGGCCAGGATCTTGCGCGCGTTGGCCGGCCCGAAATCCTCGAAATGCAGTATCGCCCTGGGGAACATGCGGTGGGCCGTCTCGACGTAGCCCCGGATGAAGTCGAAGTACTCGTCGCCGCGCCGGCGGGCGTGCCGGTTGCCCAGGTAGAACGGGTCGTGCAGCAGCTGTTCGTTGTCGGTACCGACGTCCAGTGACACCGCCAGTGTCCGGCGGGGGTCCACGCCGCCGCCGGCGGTGTAGAGCGCCAGCTTGCCGACCGCGATCTGGATGCCGCCGACACCCCAGTCGCCGATGCCCAGGATCGCCTCGGCATCGGTGCACACGATCAGGTCGATGTCGTCGGGGCCCTGCCCGAGTGTCTCGAACGCTGGGGCGATGTCGTCGGGTTCGTCGATGCTCAGAAACAGGCCGCGCTGCCCGCGGTATTCGTCGGAGAACCGCTGGATCGCTTCGCCCACGGTTGGCGTGTAGACCACCGGCATCAGCTCTGGCAGATGGTCGGTCAGCACTTTGAAGTACAGCAGTTCGTGGCGGTAGTGCAACTGCTCGAGCAGCAGGTTGCGGCCCAGATCGGTGGCCATGCTCTGCAGTTGGTGCCACACCCGGTCGGCCTGCTGGTCCAGGGTGAGCACCGCCGACGGCAGCCGGCCGGTGAGCCCCAGCCGACGGCGCTCTTCATGGGTGAATCCCACCCCGCGGTTCAGGCTCGGTGTGGACAAGGCGGCCGGGAATCGTGGCACGCAGGCATCGCTCATGGGCAAGCTCCGTCCGTGACTGGGCGTAACCACGTCACGGTATCGCCCATCGGGCGCGATCAGCCCATCAGATGCCCGGAAACGGTTGGTCAGAGACCAGAGACCGACTTGTCTACGTCGGGGTTGGAGTGGCCGTATTCGGTGGCATCACAGACGCACAATTGCGAGACATCGTTGGTCCAGCGCCGTAATGCGGTTTCGCGCCTGCGCTTGAGATACTGCGCGTACACCTTGTCGCGCTGATTCTGCGAGAAGGCCAGGTCGAGGTTCACCGGCAAGCCGGCCCAGGAGACCTGGTCGGCGGTAGTGCTGTCGTTGCCCTGGCGCGATCGGCAGTGCAGCGGACAAGCGGGCTTCTGCGCGGTCCCGTTAGAACCGTCCTGATTGCGACCCACGAAAAACGCCCCTTCCGGCGAGTGCGTATTCCATTGGGTGCATCGTGCGACTGCCATGTTTCAGCAGACGTCGCTCGACGTTTCCGCCGTATTACAGATCCCGGTCAGGCTGTCAGTAGACGTCGCGGTGGTAGCGCTTGTCGGCGCGCAGGCTCCGGACGAAGTCGCCGGCCGCCTCGGGGCCGAGATTGCCGTGCTCGGCGGCGATGTCGCGGATCGCCTGCTCGACATCCTTGGCCATCGGGTTCGCGCTGCCGCAAACGTACAGGTGAGCGCCGTCCTGCAGCCACCGCCACAGGTGCGCGCCGCGGTTGCGCATCAGGTGCTGCACATAGATCTTGTCCCGCTGATCCCGGGAAAACGCCAGATCCAGTTCGGTGAGCAGGCCGTCGGCGTGCATCGCCTGAATTTCTTCGCGGTAGTAGAAATCGGTGGCGGCGTGCTGCTCGCCGAAGAACAGCCAGTTGGGCCCGGTGTGGCCGAGCGCACGTCGTTCCTGCAGGAAACCCCGAAACGGTGCGATCCCGGTACCCGGGCCGATCATGATCATCGCTGTCTGCGGATCACTGGGGGGCCGGAAGTTCTTCGAGGTCCGCACGTAGACGGCGATGCGGTCGCTGGGGGAGCGGTCGGCGAGGTAGGTCGAACACACGCCGCGCCGCGCGACCCCGCGGAAGTTGTACCGCACCGGCGAGACGGTGAGGTGCACTTCGCCGGGGTGTTGCTTGGGGCTGGACGAAATTGAATAGAGCCGTGGCTGAAGCGGTTTGAGGATGGCCAGCCATTCGTCGGCCGACGCGGCGACGGGCGCCTCGGCGAGCAGGTCCACCGATTGGCGTCCCCACGACCAATCCGCCAGCCGCGCTTTGTTTTCCGGCTTCATCAGCTCGTCGAGTTGGTCTGCGGCATCCGCGTCGACAGTCCGTTCGCGGACGAACCGCAGCAGATCGGGGCTGATGTGGGCGATCTCGAACCGGTCGGTGAGCGCGTTGCGCAACGACATGGACCCGTGGCCGGCGACGTGCACTTCGGTGTCGCCGTCCAACCTGTTCACGGTCAGCCATTCGTCGACGAACTCGTCGTTGTTGTGCGGCCAGACGCCGAGCGCGTCACCGGCTTCGTATCTGACCGATTCCTCGGGAAGGTCGAACACCAACTGCCGCACGTCTTTTGCTGATTGGGGACGGCTCAGGGTGGTGTTGCGGATCACGTCGGTCACCAGCGGGCGCTGCTTGGAATACTGCGGGGTCTCGCCGACGGCCGGGCTCGGCGACGTCCCGACGGCCGGCGGCGCGGCGGCCGTCTCGGTGGGCATCGAGGTCAGCTTTTCTCGCACGTCCTCGAGCCAATGGGTGGCGGCTTGCTCGTAGTCGGGCTCGCAGTCTACGCGGGCTGCGATGCGGGTCGCGCCGAGTTCGGCGAGGCGGGCATCGAGTTTTCGCCCGTATCCACAGAAGTCGTCGTAGTTGGAGTCGCCGAGCGCCAACACGGCGTACCGGGTTGCGGTCAGGCGCGGCGCGTCGGCCGCCGACAGCGCGCGCCACAGTCCGACGCCGTTGTCCGGGGGGTCGCCGTCACCGGTGGTGCTGGTGATCAGCAGCAGTTCCGGTGTGTCCGGCAGCCGACCCACCGGGAATTCGTCCATGGCGTGCAGGGTGACCGGCACGGCGGCGTCCCGCAGCCGCGCGGCGACGTCGGCGGCGAGGTCCTCGGCGTTGCCGGTCTGGGACGCCCACAACACCACGGTCGAGGCCCGTTGCTGTTCCTGGGGTGAGTCGGTCGCCGCAGGCCGGGGTGCCGGTCGCTGCGCCGCGGCTTCGACCTTGGTCAGCGTGACCGCGCAGGCCTTGTATTCCGGCTGACGGGACACCGGATCGACGGCATCGTTGGTGACGGCGTTGATCGAAAGGTATTCGCCGAAGACGTCATTCCAGTGGAACGGCGCAAAGCAGTTTCCGGGGCGCACGCGATCGGTGCAGACGGCGGGCAGCACGGCGCGACCGCGACGGGAGGCGACTTCCACCTGGTCTCCGTCGCAGATCTGCAGGCGGGCCGCGTCTTCCGGATGGATTTCGACGAACGGGCCCGGGTTGAGTTTGTTCAGTCTGGCGACCTTGCCCGTCTTGGTCATGGTGTGCCACTGGTGCGGCAGTCGCCCGGTATTCAGCAGCAACGGGTAGTCGGCGTCGGGCATCTCCTCGGGCAGCAGGTGCGGACGGGCGTAGAACACCGCGCGACCGTCCGGCGTCGGGAACGCCAGTCGCGGTGCGTGACCGTCGTCGCGGAGGTGCCGGTTCTGGCTGATGCCGTCGTTGAGGTAGCGGATCGGGTTTCTGTCGGTCTCCGCATCGGGTGGGCAGGGCCATTGCACCGGCGTGCGGCGCAGCCTTTGGTAACTGACGCCGCGAATGTCGTAGCCGGTCTGCGGATTCCAGAATGCCTTGATCTCTTCGAACACCTGCTCGGCGCAGGAGTACCCGAAGGCGTCGGAATAACCCATTGCGCAGGCGATTCGGTCGATGATCCGCCAATCGGGCAGTGCCTGTCCGGGCGGGTCGACCGCCTGCTCGAACAGGGTCAGGTTGCGTTCGGAATTGACCATCACCCCTTCGGATTCGGTCCACAACGCGGCCGGCAGCACCACGTCGGCGTACTCGTTGGTCTCGGTCCGCAGAAACGCGTCCTGGGTGATCACCAGTTCGGCCTTGTCCAGGCCGGCCAGCACCGTCTTGCGGTTGGCAACGGTGGCAACGGGATTGGTGCAGATGATCCAGCATGCCTTGATCTGGCCGTCGGCCATGCGGGAGAACATGTCGACGACGCCGGCGCCGACGTCGGTGCGCAGCGACCCGCGTGGGATGCCCCACCGATCCTCGGTGAATTCGCGGTCTTCGGCGCTGGTGATCGTGCGCTGACCGGGCAGACCCGGTCCCATGTAACCCATTTCGCGCCCGCCCATCGCGTTGGGTTGCCCGGTCAGCGAGAAGGGGCCGCTGCCGGTCCTGCAGATCGCGCCGGTGGCCAGGTGCAGATTGCAGACCGCGTTGGTGTTCCAGGTGCCGTGGGTGCTCTGGTTGAGTCCCATGGTCCAGCAGGTCATCCAGTTGGCGGCCGCACCGATCCAGCGTGCCGCGGTGCGGATGTCCTCGGCCGGGATGGCGGTGATCTCGCTGACTCTGTCGACGGTGAACTGTTCGAGAAAACTCGGCATGGTCTCCCAGCCGGTGGTGAACTCGGAGATGAATTCATGGTCTATGTCCCCGTTTTGGACGATCAGCTGCAGCAGTCCGTTCAGCAGCGCAAGATCGGTGCCGGGGGCGATCTGCAGGAACAGGTCGGCCTTGGCGGCGGTTGCGGTGCGCCGCGGGTCGACGACGATCAGCTTGGCGCCGGCCTTGACCCGTTCCATCATGCGCAGGTACAGAATCGGGTGGCAGTCGGCCATGTTGGCGCCGATGACGAAGAAGACGTCGGCGAGGTCGAAATCCTGGTAGCTGCCCGGGGGGCCGTCGGCGCCCAGCGAGAGTTTGTAGCCGGAACTCGCGCCCGCCATGCACAGCCGCGAGTTCGACTCGATCTGGTTGGTGCCGATGAATCCTTTGGTCAGCTTGTTGGCCAGATACTGCGCCTCCAGCGAGAGCTGCCCTGACACGTACAGGGCCACGGCGTCCGGGCCGTGCTCGTCGATGACGTCTCGTAACCGTTGGGCGGCGTGAGTTATCGCCGCGTCGGTGTCCACGCGTTCCAGCGGTTGGCCGCGCTCGGCTCGCAGGTAGCCCGACTCCGCGCGACCGGATGCGTTTAGGACGTCGGCGGTGGTCGCGCCCTTGGTGCACAACCGGCCGTGATTTGCCGGATGGTCTTCGCGGCCAACCGTTTTCGTGATGGTTCGAGTATGATTCGAAGCGCTTTGCGGGCCCGTTGTGACCTGCAGCACCAGTCCGCATCCGACGCCGCAGTAGGCGCAGACGGTGTTGACGGCGCCGGTGCTGTCCGTCACTACTGCCCCCTGCTCACGCCGGATGTCCTTTTCGGTCGCTCGGCTGTATCGCGGGCAATGCTGCGCCGACGATGTTTCGGCTCACCGCGCACGAGGTTTCATCCGCTTTACGGTCTGCTCCCAGCGCAGGTGCTACGGCTGTGCGGGGCCGGAAACCGGCGGGCAACAGCGCGGTTCCCGCCACTCGGGCGCGATGGTCGCTGCCTGCGTTGCCAGCACTGCCGAACCTACCCGCGGTTCGGCCCCTGCAAAGCTCCCACCTGCGGTTTCAGCGAAACCTGACGGACATTCACAGGCCCCATCCAGGCGGGCTGTCGCCCACCGGCACGGCCGTCGTGACGCGCTTCGCTAAGCTCGCGACGTGCGTCGTCGGTTCGTCACGGTGTGGGTGATCCTGGGTTTGGTGGTCGCCGGTTGCGGCGACAAGCCGCGGGCTGCTGCGCCGGCCAAGCCGGACACCTGCAAGGAGTCTGACGGCCCGACCGCTGAGACGGTGCGCGGGGCGATCGCCGCCGTCCCGGTCGAGGTGCCTGGGTCGAGTTGGGTGGAGATCGCGCGCGGCCACACGCGCAAGTGCCGACTGTATTGGGTGCAGATCATCCCCACCATCGCCGCCGAATCGACGCCGCAGCAGCTGTCGTTCTTCGACCACGACCGACCGCTGGGTTCGCCGACCCCGAACCCGAAGCCCTACATCTCGGTGCTGGCTCCCGCCGACGACACCGTCACCGTCCAATACCGTTGGCGCGTCGGCAATGACGAGGAATGCTGCCCGAGTGGTAGCGGCACCGTGAAGTTCCAGATCGGGCCAGACGGCAACCTCAAGGCACTGGGGCCGATCCCGCACCAGTAGCCCCGCAGCGCCGATCACGTTGGGGGACAGGCGAATAGGGCGCGGAAACTCAGTCGGGCAGGTTCTCCGGATGCAGCATCTCGGCGTAACGCAGCGGCTCCGGGATGCCGAACCCGTCGACCAGGGTCTTGGCGTGCGGGCGTAGCACCCGGCAGCGGTCGTTGATGCCGCGGGTGACGGCCTTGGCCCGTTCGGTCGACAGGTACGTGTGCTCGATGAACCAGGCTTTGTCTTCCTCGATCACCGACAACGCGTACAAGTCGCACACCACTTCGAGCAGTTCGCGGGCGTCTTCATCGGGGCAGGCGTCGATGCCTGCGACGAAAGCTTCCAGCACCACCCGGTCGATGTGCGCCTGCGCGGCGTGCAGCACGTGATCCTGCACCGCGTTGAACGCGTCGAACTCCGACATCTCCTTGGACTTGCCCTGCAGTCGCCGCGCCACCGAGGACAGCAGATAGTCCTCACGATCCTCGAACATCTTGACCTGAGTACCGCGGTTGAACAGGCTGCCTTCCTCTTCACTGTCCTGGCGTGCGTCGATGATCCGCTGCATGATCGCCTCGGCCGCAGTGCGTTTCATGACCCGGTCGCCGACGGTGTTGGCCGCGAACCGGACCCATTCCACCGGGCTCATGCTCTTGATGTCGTCGGCGTAGGCGGTGAGCAACTCCTTGGCCACCAGCTGGGTCAGGACGTGGTTGTCTCCCTCGAAAGTGGTGAACACATCGGTGTCGGCGCGCAGCGCGATCAGCCGGTTGTCGGCCATGTAACCCGCGCCGCCACACGCTTCACGAGCCTCCTGGATAGCCCGCGAGGCATGCCAGGTGTTGGCCGCCTTGAGGCCCGCCGCACGCGCCTCCAGCTCACGTTGTTCGTCGGCGTCCACGACGTCGGAGGTTTGCAGGTCATGGCATTTGGAGACCAGTTCGTTCTGCGCGAACTGCAGCGCATAGGAGCGCGCGATCAATGGAAACAGCCGGCGCTGGTGCACCAGGTAGTCCATGATCAGCACTTCGCCGGCGCCGTCGGGCGCCTCGAACTGCCTGCGCTGCAACGCATATCGCGTGGCGATGTCCAACGCGACGCGGGCCGCGTTGCCGGCGCTGCCGCCGACCGTCACTCGGCCGCGGATCAGCGTGCCGATCATCGTGAAAAATCGCCGGTTGGGGTTTTCGATCGGCGAGCTGTAGGTACCGTCCTCGGCGACGTCGCCGTACTTGTTCAGCAGGTTCACCCGCGGAACCCGGACGTGGTCGAACATGATGCGTCCGTTGTCGACGCCGGGCAGGCCACCTTTGTAGTGGCAGTCCGACGTGGTCACCCCCGGCAGGTCGTTGCCGTCGGCGTCGCGGATCGGCACCAGCAGGCAGTGCACCCCGTGGTTGACCGGCTCGCCGTCCTGGTGGGTGATCAACTGCGCGAAAACCGCTGCGATGGTGGCGGTTTCGGCGGCCCCGCCGATGTAGTCCTTGCGTGCGGTCGGGGTTTCGGAGTGCACCACGAACTCTTGGGTCTCGACGTCATAGGTTGCCGTCGTCTCGAGTGACTGAACGTCGCTGCCGTGCCCGGTCTCGGTCATGGCGAAACAGCCCAGCAGGTCGAGGGTGATGATGTCCTGGATGTAGCGGCCGTGTCGTTCGGTACCCAGATTTTCGACGGCGCCGCCGAACAGTCCCCACTGCACGCCGGCCTTGACCATCAGCGACAGATCCGACATCGCCAGCATCTCGATCATGGTGACCGCCGCGCCGACGTCGCCGGTGCCGCCGTGCTCCTTACGGAAGCCTTCGTCGGAGATGCCCGCCGCTGCCATCAGCTGCATCTGTTCGGCCACCTTCGCGCGGGCGATCACCGTGTTGGGCGTGTAGTGCGGGCGGAACGCCTCACCGCTGAGGGTTTTCCGCGTCTGGTTCTTCACGTCCCGCCAACGCCCGTCCAACGCGTCGCGCAGATGCTCGGCAGTGCTTTTGTTCTGTGGCGCCATTCTCCGACGGTAACCCGTTACGCGCGCCGCCGAAACAAAGTGGGTCCATCGACTCGGCTGTGTCGTGGAATCATTGGGGCAGCACGGCGACGGAGAGAGCAGCAATGCCGCAATACCTGGCCGCACTCATGGTGGTGCTTTTGATCGGCACCGTGGTGGGCAGAGTCCTGGTGCTCAAACGAACCGGAACCCGGGCAATGCATTTCGGGAAACTCGACAACAGTGACTTCGCGATCCCGCCGGTCGCGCTGTTCTACTTCTATACGATCTTCGCCGCGGCATTCGGCTGGCCGATGGTCAGCCGGCAGAGGTTCTTCCACTCCACCGTTGTCGCCTGGGTCGGCGTGGCGCTGTGTGCGGTCGGCATCGCGGTGCTGGCGATCAGCCTGGTGTCGTTCGGCCGAAGCTTCCGGGTGGGCATCGACGTCGACAAGCCCGGACGGCTAGTCACCACGGGCGTCTTCGCGGTTAGCCGCAATCCGATCTATGTGGGCTTCTTTGTGTTCCTGCTCGGCCAGCTCCTGGTGTTCCCCAACTGGGTTCCGCTGTTTTACCTGGCCGCCGGCACCTGGTTGTTCCACCGGCAGGTGTTGCGCGAAGAGGCGTTCCTGCGCCGGCACTACCGCCGGGAGTTCGAGGAGTACTGCAAACGGGTCCGGCGTTACGTCTGAGTCGCAATCCGCGGCCGCAACCGGTACCCGGTGAATCCGGCCCACGCCGCGGTCAACCCGGCCAGGATGAGCATGTCGAACACCCACCAGCCCGAGTAGTGGGTCCACAGCGCGTTCTGCTCGGCCAACCTGTCCACCCGGCGCAGGTCGACGGTGGACGCTGCGGCCGCGAACCCCCACTGCGCCGGGATGAACCAGGAGATCTGGTCGTACCCCCAGGTGCCGACCAGTGACACCAGCCCCCCGGCGAACAGCAGCGACGCGAGCAGAGCGGGCACTAGTAGCGGCAGGACTTCGGTCAGCGACCTGCCGAGCGAGGACAGCGCCAACCCCACGATCGCCGAGGCGACGGCCGTCGCGGCCACGCTGACGTACAGCTCGACATCGGCGTTGCCGAGTAGCACGGCACCATGCCGGGGGCCGCCCTTGCCGGCGATGACGATGGTGGTGACGATCGCGGCCTGCGCGGCCGCGATGACGGCGAACACGGCGATCTTGGCCAGCAGGTACGCGGTGGCCGACAGCCCGAGTTGCTGTTCGCGGCGGAAAACGCGACGTTCGCCGACCAGGGCGCCGACGGATGCCGTCGTCCCCAGCAGGACCGCGGCGAAGTTGAGCGCGGCCAGGATCTCGATGGCTTCGTGGGTGTTGGTCGACGACGGTGCCGCCCGGCCGAATCCGGCATGGCCCGGGATCAGCAACGTCAAGGCGCCCAGCGCGAACGGCAGCACCACCAGCACGAGGAGGTGTAAAGGGCTGGTCAGCAGCATGCGGAGCTGGCGGCGGGCCACCATCTGGAACTGCTGCCCGGAAGTGCGGGTCGGGGGGGTCCGCTGCACGGCCGTGACCGACGGCGGCGTCGGCGACACCGAGGCCTGCTGGCGGGCCAGGAACGCGTGATGGGCGCCGTGCGGGTCGTTGCCGACACGCGCGAATATCTCGCGCCAGTCGGTGGTGCCCAGTGCCGACTCGGTGTCCGAGGGGGGCCCGGCGAACGCCAGCCGCCCGGCGGGGGTGAGCACCAGCACCTGGTCGCACATGTTGAGGTGGGGCAGCGATGCGGGTGAGGTCACGGCCATCACGACCACGCAGCCGAGGTCGGCCTGGCGCCGCAGCAGCCGGATCACGTGACTTTCCTGCCGCGGGTCCAATCCCGCGCCGGGTTCGTCGACCACGAGCAGCGACGGCCGGGCCAGTAGTTCGGATGCCAGCGCGACGCATCGACGCAGGTCGGGCGGCAGCTTGGACACCTTGGTCTTGCGGTGCGCGGTCAGCTCGAGCTCGTCGAGGATCTGGTCGAGGGTGCGTTCGCGATGCTCGGCGGACGTGTTGGCCGGCAGCCTCAGCTCCGCCGAGTATCGCAGGGCGTGTGCCACGGTGAGGTTCGGGTGCACACGGTTGTCGCGGGGAACCGACCCGATCCGGAACCGGATGTCCTCGGGCTGGGCGTACACGTCGTGGCCGTCGACGCTCAACACGCCGGTGCTGGGGGCGCGGGTTCCGGAGAGCAGGCTTGTCAGCGCGAAGTTGTGCGCCCCCGACGGGCCGGCGACGGCGATCAGCGCTCCCGGGCGGCTGGTGAACGACACGTCCGCGAGCACGTCGCGGCCGTCGACGGTGAGGCCGAGCCGGTAGGCGGCCACGCCGATGGTCCGGGCATCCGGTTGCAGTGGCAGGCGGTTGGTTTGTGGTGGGAGTTCGTCGGGTCCGGTGTCGGCGGGTCGCGGTGAGCGCATCCCCTCGGCCACCCGCGCCAGCAGGCCCTTGGGCTGCGGATCCGTCGCGGCCGGCCGCGATGCTGCAGGTGCGGGGGGCGGCGGGGCCGGCGGGGGTGGTGAGGCGGGCGGCGCGGTTGGCTGCGTGGAGATGTACCGGAACGGCCTGGTGGGCCGCTCCAGGGGGGACGGCTCCACCGGGAATTGTTCGAGCGGGATCGCGGGGATATGAGCCGTCTCCGGTTCTACCGTGATGCGGCTGGTGGCCGGCTCGTCGGTAACCGGCGGCTGCGCCGGAATGCGCGTCGTCTCCGGCTCCGCAGGTAGGGCCACCGGCTGTGCCGGGATGCGTGTGGTCTGCGGATCCGACGCCGAGTGCTCCGGCCCCCTGGCGGGCTGTTGCGGCAAGGGCCGGCGTCCCAGCGGATCGGTGGCGGACGGGGGCTGGTCGTCGGCAGCGGACACCTCGAAGGTCAACCGTGGCCCCCGCGCAGGGTCCCCGATCACGATCGAAAGGCCGTCCCGGATGTCGACCGTCGTCATCCGGGCGCCATCCACGAACAAGCCGTGCTGGCTCTGGTCGACGGCCAGCCAGTGGGTGCCGGCGAAGCGCAACACCAAATCGGGAATCGGCTGTGACGCGCCATCGGCCCCGGGGAGCCCATCTCGGTCCAGCCGGATATCGCAATGCCCGCCGTGGCCCACGATCACGTCGCGGCCCGGCGTGAAGAAGTACCGCAACGATCCGACCCAAACGGTCAGCGGGGAAGCATCGGGTATGGCCGCCGCCTTTCACGTCTCGGATATCGGGCCGCGACGCCTGGGTGCGCGACCTGCGTCAAGTGTCTACCCACTGCGGCGGTCTATCCACCTGCAGTTGGCTCCGGTCAGGCCGGGATCACAGCGTGTGGCGGCCCGGGGTGGTCGCCGCGTTCTCCAGCAGGCGCCGCAGCACGTCCACGGCGTCGGCCAGTACCTGGCGTTCGGCGGGTTCCAGCCGGGCCAGTTGCGGTTCGATGGCCGCGGCGCGGTCTCGGCGCACCGCGTTGAGCATGTGCAGTCCGTCCGGGGTGATCCGGATCCGCACCGCGCGGGCATCGCAAGGGTCGGTGGTGCGCGACACCAGGCCGGCTTCCTCGAGCCGGCGGACCTGGGTGGTCATCGTCGGTTGCGAGCAGTGGTCGACGGAGGCCAGGTCGCCGATGCGTGCTTCGCCCTGGGAGTCGATGGTGGCGAGCAGGCGGGCCTGCGCGGCGGGCAGCGGCATCTGGATGCGCTGGGTGGCCAGCCGATTCAGCCGCGCGACCACCGCCAGCAGATCGGCGCCGAGGCCGTGGGGGAGCCCGGCGTCATTTGCCGTGGCGGGCGAACTCATGCACTCATCGTTGCATAGCTTTGCTATGCGAGACCAGTTGCGGTGACGGTGGCGTAAAAAGCTGAATACGGTGATGTGCTGCATCGGCATGGGTTCTGTGCCTGGCAGAATCAATGAAGTGACCCCACCCGGCCGGCCGTCTGCGCACCCTCGGGGTGGACCGCTGCGACCGAGCGAGTTGGCGCAGGCGTCGGTCATGGCCGCGTTGTGTGCGGTGACCGCGATCATCTCTGTCGCGGTGCCCTTTGCCGGCGGCATTGTGCTGCTGGGCACCGTGCCCGCGGGCCTGCTGGCCTACCGGTACCGGCTGCGGGTGCTGATCACCATGACCGTGGCCGCCGGCGTGATCGCCTTCCTCATCGCCGGGATGGGCGCATTCATGGGCGTCATCCAAAGCGCTTACATCGGTGGGCTGACGGGCGTGGTCAAACGCCGGGGGCGGGGCACGCCCACGGTCGTGGTCACCTCCTTCATCGCCGGGGTGGTGTTCGCCGCCGGGAATGTGGGGGCGTTGATGGCACTGGTGCGGCTGCGGCACCTGATGCGCGACGCGATCACCGCGAACGTCGACGGGATGGCCTCATTTCTGGGCCGCGTACACATGCAGAGCGTCGGCTTCTGGCTGAAATGGATCTTCGCCTGGTCGCTGCGCTACTGGCAGCCGGTGTTGCTGGGCATCGTCACGATCAGCGTGATGGGGATGTCGCTGATCGGCTGGTGGGCGCTATCGCGGCTGCTGGAGCGGATGCGCGGCATCCCCGACGTGCACAAGCTCGACGCGCCCGCCGGTGATCACGACAGTGAGACTCCGATCGGGCCGGTTCCGGTGCGGCTGGACAAGGTGCGGTTCCGCTACCCGGGCGCCGACCAGGACGCGTTGCGTGAGCTCAGCATGGATATCCGGGTCGGCGAGCACGTGGCCATCACCGGTGCCAACGGTTCGGGCAAGACGACGCTGATGCTGATCCTGGCCGGCCGCGAACCGACGTCGGGCACCGTGCAACGTCCCGGCCGGGTGGGTCTGGGCCAGCTGGGTGGAACGGCGATTGTGTTGCAGCATCCGGAGAGTCAGGTGCTGGGGACCCGGGTCGCCGACGACGTGGTGTGGGGTCTGCCGCCGGGCACCAAGACCGATGTCGCCAAGTTGCTGCGCGAGGTCGGGCTCGAGGAACTCGCCGAACGCGACACCGGCAGCCTGTCCGGCGGTGAACTGCAGCGGCTGGCGCTGGCGGCCGCGCTGGCGCGTGAACCGGCGGTGCTGATCGCCGACGAGGTGACCACGATGGTCGACCAGCAGGGCCGCGAAGGCCTGCTGGAGGTGCTGTCCGGGTTGACCAAACGGCACCGGACCGCCCTGGTGCATATCACGCATTACAGCAACGAGGCCGAATCCGCCGACCGCACAATCAAACTCAGCGACTCGCCGGACAACACCGGCATGGTCCAAGCCGTCGACGCCCCGATGCCGCAGGCCGGGGTGGGCGACACCCGGCACGCGCCGGCCCTCGAGCTGATCGGCGTCGGCCACGAATACGGCATCGGGACGCCGTGGGCGAAAACCGCGCTGCGCGACATCAACTTTGTCGTCGAGCAGGGTGACGGGGTGCTGATCCACGGCGGCAACGGCTCCGGCAAGTCCACCCTGGCCTGGATCATGGCCGGGTTGACGACGCCGACCAGCGGCGTCTGCCTGCTCGACGGCCGGCCCACCCACGAGCAGGTCGGTGCGGTCGCGCTGTCCTTCCAGGCGGCCCGGTTGCAGCTGATGCGCAGCCGGGTGGACCTCGAAGTGGCCTCGGCGGCCGGCTTTTCGCATAAGGACGAGGACCGCGTGATCGCCGCGCTCGGTGTCGTCGGACTGGACCCCGCCTTGGCCAGGCGCAGCATCGACCAACTCAGCGGCGGCCAGATGCGTCGAGTCGTGCTGGCCGGACTGCTGGCGTGTTCACCCAAGGCGCTGATCCTCGACGAGCCGCTGGCCGGCCTGGACGCGGCCAGCCAGAGCGGCCTGCTGCGACTGCTGGAGGACTTGCGCCGCGAGCGCGGCCTGACCGTGGTGGTCATCTCCCACGACTTCGCCGGAATGGAAACCCTGTGTCCGCGCACGCTGCATCTACGCGGTGGGGTGCTGGAGTCGGCCTCGGCCACCGCGGTGCCCGGACCGGGGTCGGTGTCATGACCGTCAAGTCAACCTCGGAAAGACGCCAGCCGCGGAAGGCCGGCCGGCCCGTCGTGCTGCTGGTTCCGATACCGGGTGGCTCGCCCATCCACGACTTGTGGGCCGGCACCAAACTCCTTGTGGTTTTCGGTATTTCGGCGCTGCTGGCGTTCTACCCGGGGTGGGTGACGATCGGCTTCATGTCGGCCCTGGTGCTGGCGGCGATCTGGATCGCGCGCATTCCGCGGGGCGCGCTGCCGTCGATACCGCGCTGGTTGTGGATTGCGTTGGCACTCGGCGGTATCACCGCCGCGCTGGCCGGCGGCAGTCCGCTGATCTCGGTGGGCGGCGTGCAACTGGGACTCGGCGGATTGTTGAACTTTCTGCGGATCACCACGCTGACGGTGCTGCTGTTGGCGCTGGGTGCGCTGGTGTCGTTCACCACCAATGTCGCCGAAATCGGCCCGGCTCTGGCGACTTTGGGCCGGCCGCTGCGGCCGTTGCGGCTGCCGGTGGACGAATGGGCGGTGGCGCTGGCGCTTGCCCTGCGCGCCTTTCCGATGTTGATCGACGAGTTTCAGGTGCTCAACGCCGCGCGGCGGTTGCGCCCCAAGCAGATCCCGAAGAGCCGCAAGGAAAGACGGCAGCAACGCCGGCTCGAAGTGATCGACCTGCTGGCCGCTGCCATCACCGTGACGCTGCGACGTGCCGACGAGATGGGCGACGCGATCACCGCACGCGGCGGCACCGGCCAGCTATCGGCGAACCCGCAGCGTCCGAAGGTCGCCGACTGGGTGACCCTGGCGATCACCGCCGCGGCCGGTGGCGCCGGGGTGGCGATTCAAACGCTGCTCAGCGCGAACTGATTTCAGCGCATCCGGTCGATCAGGTTCGACAACACCACGACGCTCTCGCTGCGTTCGATGTCGGCGCTGGACCTGATCCGCTCGAGCGCGGTCTCCAGGTGGCGCATGTCGCGGGCCAGCACGTGCAGGATGGCGTCGGACGTTCCGGTCACGGTCGCCGCGCTGACCACCTCGGGAATGTCCACCCAGGCAGCCCGTAGCTCTTCGGGGGCGATCCGGCCGTGGCAGAACACCTGGACGTAGGCCTCGGTGTTCCAGCCCAGCGCGTTGCGGTCGATGACGGTGGTGAAGGCCTTGATGACGCCGCTGTCGAGCATCCGGTCGACGCGCCGTTTGACGGCGGGCGCGGAGAGGTTCACCTGCTGCCCGATCTCGGCGTAGGTGGCGCGGGCATGCTCGGCCAGCTCGACCAGGATCCGCTCGTCGGTGTCGTCCAGTCGTTCCATCCGCGCTCGCCAATCCTCGACGCAACAAATCATCGTTAATGATGATCTAGAGCAACATATCAACGCTGAGTACGCAAGTGTCATCGTTTGCTTGCGTAAAACTACGCAAATATAGTTGGTCAATGACGGATTACTATGTCGATGCCCCGGCCCGGCAGGATGCCAAACCGCCGCCAACGCGCACTCCCACCCTGCGGCGCTACGCGATGACTCCGCCCACGTTCTTCGCCGTCGAGTACGCGATCAATCCCTGGATGGACACCAGCACGCCGGTCGACGTGGCGCGCGCGACCCGTCAGTGGGCGCAGCTGCGGGACACCTACCTTCGCCTCGGCCACCAGGTGGAACTGATCGAGCCGATACCCGGGCTGCCCGACATGGTTTATGCCGCCAACGCCGGTTTCATCGTCAACGACATCGCCGTGGTCGCCAAGTTCCGCTTCGCCGAGCGGGCCGCGGAATCCAAAGCCTATGCCGAGTGGATGTCGGCGATGGGATATCGGCCGGTCTCCACCCGCCACGTCAACGAGGGGCAGGGCGACCTGTTGATGGTCGGCGACATGGTGTTGGCGGGATACGGTTTTCGCACCGATCGTCGCGCCCACGCCGAGATCGCTTCCGCGCTGCGGATGCCGGTGGTCTCGCTGGAATTGGTGGATCCGCGCTTCTACCACCTGGACACCGCGCTGGCCGTGCTCGACGATCAGACCGTCGCCTACTATCCGCCGGCGTTCAGTCCGACCGCGCAGACGCAATTGCGCGCCTTGTTCGGTGACGCGATCATCGTCGGCACCGCGGACGCCTACCTGTTCGGGCTCAACGCCGTCTCCGACGGTCGTCATGTCGTCCATCCAGCTGGCGCAACGGGATTCGCCGAGCAACTGCGCGCCGCGGGTTTCGAGCCGATCGGCGTCGAGCTGTCCGAGTTGCTCAAGGGCGGCGGCTCGGTCAAGTGCTGCACGCTGGAGATACATCCGTGACAATTCTGGCGGACCTCACCGACACCGCCATTGCCCTGGCCGAAAAGCATGCGGCGCACAACTATTCGCCGCTGCCGGTGGTGGCGGCCAGCGCCGAGGGAGCGTGGATCACCGACGTCGACGGCCGGCGCTACCTCGACTGCCTGGCCGCCTACTCGGCGGTCAACTTCGGTCATCGTCACCCCGAGATCATCGCCACCGCGCACGCCCAACTGGATTCGGTCACCCTGGTAAGTCGCGCTTTCCACTCGGATCGACTCGGACCGTTCTGCGCGGAACTGGCCGAACTGTGTGGCAAAGACATGGTCTTGCCGATGAACTCGGGTGCCGAAGCGGTCGAAAGTGCTTTGAAGGTCGCCCGCAAATGGGGGGTGGATGTCAAGGGCGTCGCCCCGGATCGGGCCAAAATCATAGTGGCGGACAACAACTTTCACGGTCGCACAATCAGTATCGTCAGCTTCTCCTCCGACCCGGTGGCGCGCGGTGGCTTCGGTCCGTTCACCCCGGGGTTCTGTTCGGTGCCCTTCGGTGACGCCGCCGCACTGGCCGCGGCGATCGACGACGACACCGTCGCCGTCCTGCTGGAGCCGATCCAGGGCGAGGCGGGCATCATCGTGCCGCCCGACGACTATCTGCCCGCCGTGCGGGCATTGTGTCGTGAGCGCAACGTGCTGATGATCGCCGACGAGATACAGTCCGGCCTGGCCCGCACCGGCCACACCTTCGCCTGTGACCACTGGGGCGTGGTGCCCGACGTCTACCTGCTCGGTAAGGCGCTGGGCGGGGGAGTCGTGCCGCTGTCGGCGGTGGTCGCCGACCGCGACATCCTGGGCGTGCTGCATCCCGGCGAGCACGGATCGACGTTCGGCGGCAATCCGCTGGCCGCCGCGATCGGCACCACCGTCGTCGCCATCCTGGCTCGGGGTGAATTCCAATGTCGCTCAGCAGAATTAGGCGCGCGTTTGCACCGGGGACTGGGTGGGCTGCTCGGCCATGGCGTGACGGCGGTACGAGGGCTGGGGCTTTGGGCCGGGGTCGACATCGACCCGGCGCTGGGTTCGGGAAAGCAGCTGAGCCGGCGACTGGCCGAGCGCGGCGTCCTGGTCAAAGACACCCACGATTGGACCCTGCGGTTCGCGCCACCGCTGGTGATCACCGCCGAGGAGATCGATTGGGTGGTGGGGCAGTTCGCCGCTGCGCTGCGGGAGGCTCATAATTAGCTGAGCTACCGACGGGAGGCGCAGTTGCCGGCTAATTCGATCGGCCTCAAAGAGCAGATGCTGCGTCGCCGCCCGGTAGGTGGTGCCCCCGTCGCCGACGGGGCCGATCCCGGCCTCAAACGCAGCTTCGGTGCGTTCCAGCTGACCTTGTTCGGGGTCGGGTCGACGGTCGGTACCGGCATCTTCTTCGTGTTGTCCCAGGCGGTGCCCGAGGCCGGACCCGGTGTGCTGGTCTCGTTCGTCATCGCCGGCGTCGCAGCCGGATTGGCCGCCATCTGCTACGCCGAATTAGCCTCGGCCGTACCGGTTTCGGGTTCGTCCTACTCCTACGCCTACACCACCCTGGGGGAGGGAGTGGCGATCGTGGTGGCGGCGTGCCTGCTGCTGGAATATGGTGTGGCCACCGCGGCGGTCGCGGTCGGGTGGAGCGGATACCTCAACAAGCTGCTGCACAACCTGTTCGGAGCCGAATTACCGCACGCGCTGTCGGCGGCGCCGTGGGATTCCACGCCGCCGGGCACGGCGCACGGCTGGGTGAACCTGCCGGCGGTGTTCCTCATCGCCATGTGCGCCCTGCTGTTAATCCGCGGCGCTAGCGAATCGGCGAAAGTCAACACCGTCATGGTGCTGATCAAGCTGGGTGTGCTGGGCATGTTCGTGATTCTCGCCTTCACCGCGTTCGACGACACCCACTTGCGCGACTTCGCCCCGTTCGGCGTCGGGGGTATCGGCACGGCGGCGGGCACCATCTTCTTCTCCTACATCGGATTGGACGCCGTCTCGACGGCCGGGGACGAGGTGAAGGATCCGCAGAAGACAATGCCGCGCGCCCTGGTGTCGGCGTTGTTCGTGGTCACCGGCGTCTACATTCTGGTCGCGCTCGCAGCCCTGGGGACCCAGCCGTGGCAGAACTTCGCCGCGCAGGAAAACGCCGGGCTGGCCACCGTGTTGGACAACGTGACACACGGCAGTTGGGCCGGCACGATCCTGGCGGCGGGGGCGGTGATCTCCATCTTCACGGTCACGCTGGTCACCCTGTACGGGATGACGCGCATCCTGTTCGCGATGGGCCGGGACGGGTTGCTACCACCCCGGTTCGCCAGGGTGCATCCACGCACCATGACGCCGGTGAACAACACGGTGATCGTCGCGATCGCCGCATCGCTGATGGCAGCTGCGGTCCCGCTGGACAAACTCGCCGACATGGTGTCGATCGGTACCCTGACCGCGTTCATCGTGGTGTCCGCCGGCGTGATCATCCTGCGGGTACGCGAACCCGATCTGCCGCGCGCCTTCCGGGTGCCCGGATACCCTGTGACACCGGTGCTTTCGGTGCTGGCGTGCGGCTACATCCTGCTCAGCCTGCACTGGTACACCTGGTTGGCGTTCGGGGCGTGGATTACCGTGGCCTTGATCTACTACCTGGTGTGGGGTCGACATCGCAGTGCCCTGAACGAGCAATCGGCACTCGACAAGGAGGTGCAGTGAGCGTCGTCGTCGGGTACCGGGCCGGCAACATCGGGTTGTCGGGATTGAACCTGGCCGCTGGGGCCGCGCGCACCCTCAAGACGTCGTTGACGGTGGCCACCATCGTGCCCAAGCCGTGGCTGTCGCTCGGGCGTGGCGAGGCGGAGTACGAGCAGTGGGCCGCGGACCTCGTCCAAAAGTCCGTCCGAGAAGCCGAGCGTGCTCTATTCGCACTGGGCGAGGGTCTCGAGATCAACTATCGCCACCGGGCGCACCGATCGGTGTCCGGCGGTTTGATCGAGGTGGTCGAGGAGGTCGGCGGGGAGATCCTGGTGCTCGGCTCGCTGCCCAGCGGCGGGCGGGCGCAGGTTGTCGTCGGCACCACCGCCGACTGGCTGCTGCATTCCTCGCCGGTGCCGGTCGCGATCAGTCCACCCGAATACCGTTCGCACCCAGGTGGTTTGACGCGGCTGACGTGTGCCTACTCGGCCACGCCGCAGTCGGCGGACGTAGTGCGTCGCTGTGTGGAGTACTCCGAGCGCTTTCATGTGCCGCTGCGGGTGGTCACGTTCGCCGTTCGCGGCAAGACCATGTATCCGCCCGAGGTGGGGCTGGACGCCGAAGACGTGGTGCTTGAAGCCTGGGCGTCGCAGGCGCGCGACATCCTGGACGGTCTCAAATCGGACGGCATCGTCGGCGACGACGTCACGCTGCAGGTCGTCACCGGCCACAATTGGGCCGAAGCGCTGGAAGGCACTGAGTGGATAGACGGCGAGATCCTGGTGATCGGCACCTCGCCGCGCGGCGACATCCGGCGGGTATTCCTGGGGGCGCGCAGCGGCAAGATCATCCGGCACAGCCCGGTCCCGGTGCTGGTGTTGCCCGGGTAGCCCGACGCGCCCACTTCTCGTCCCTCTCTTCGGCGCCGAGCGTCACGCCAGCGTGGCTGTCGGCGCCGAGCGTCACGCCAGCGTGACGAGCGGGGGCCCCGGCGGCCGGCCGCATACCGCTTTCGCCCCTCTCTTCGCGCCGAGCGTCACGCCAGCGTGGCTGTCGGCGCCGAGCGTCACGCCAGCGTGACGAGCGGGGGGCCCCGCGGCGGCGGGGGCCACGCGGCGGCGGGGGGCCTGGGGGTTTGGGGGTTTGGGGCCGGCGGCGCGTGCTCAGCGCCGGGCGGCGGCGTTCGCCGCGTCCTGAGCCTGCCGCAGCGTGGCTGCGACATCGCCTCGGCCCAGAAACATCTGGTCGAAGTACGGCTGCAGCGCCTCGTTACCCGCGGCGAATCCGGCGCCGCCCGGCGCCGGTATGCGAGGGCCGTCGAGCACCGCGAAGAACGGCGTCACGTCCACACCCTTGGCCTTCCAGTACGCGAAATACCCGGGCTGCGCCGAGAGTACCGCGGGAATGGCCACACCTTCGCGACCCAGATAGGCGTTGCCCTGGCCGCTGCCCATCCAGGCCAGCACCTGACGGACGGCCTCCGGGTGCCTGGTCGCCGAATTACCAGCCGCGGCAATTCCATTGGTGACACTCACGCGGCCCTTCGGCCCGGCCGGCATCATCGCGATGCCCCAGCGGAAGGCGGCGTCGCGGGTGATCGCGGCCAGGCTGTAGGTCCCGGACTGGAAGAGCGCCATCCGGCCGGCCAGGAACTGGTTACGGGAGAAGTCGCCGTTGTCGTTGGTGTCCGACGCCGGGGGAGCGACATGGTCGCGGTTGATCAGGTCGACGAGGTAGCGAAAGGCTTGCCGCGCTTCGGGATTGTCGAACGCGAAGGCGTCGCCGCGCTGGAACACCCCGCCGGCCGATCCGATGTAGTTGAGGTAGATGCCCTGCGGGTCGTTGGCGGCGTTGTAGCCCCACTGCCGAACCCGCTCGAAGTCGAAGTCCGTTGTGTCGGCCCGATGTCCAGCGGCGTCGACGGTGACGCGGGCCAACAGCGGTCGCAGGGTGTCGTCGCTGGCCGGACTCCAGCGCAAGGTGTCCAGCTCGGCGGGATCGACCCCGGCGGCGGCCAGCAGGTCGGCGTTGTAGAACAGCGCGATCCCCGCATCGGTCAGCTGCGGGACCCCCCACAGCGACCCGTTGCGGGTGAATTGGTCGACCACCGCGGGTTCCCAATCCGCACTGCCCTTTTCGATCTTCATCAGCCGGCCGCTGTCGGCGTAGGCGTCCAGGTAGGCGTTGGACAGCCAGAAGATGTCGTCGGCGCTGCCGCCGGCCACGTCGGTGCGCAGGGTGTTGAAGTAGTTCGAGAACGCCACCATGTTGGTGTGCACCTCGATGCCGGGGTGGCTGCGGGTAAATGCCTCGAACGACTGCTTATACGCCGACGCAATCGGCTCGGCCCACAGTCGCACCGTCACCACGATCTTGCCGTGGTCGCTGGATCGGCCCATCAGGACTGCCGTCGTCAACAACAGCGCGGCGACCAGCACCAGCGCCGTGGCGCACAGCGTCGAGAAACGCGGCCGGCTCACTTGAGCCCCGAAACCAGGATCGAGGAGACGATGTGCCGCTGGAAAACCACGAACAACGCGATCAACGGGACGATCGCGACCGTCGTCGCCGCCATCACCAGCGTCCACTGCGAATTGAACCGGGACTGCAGATCTGCGGTGGCGACCGTCAGCACCCGCCACTTGCGGCCGCTGGTGATCACCAACGGCCACATGAAGTTGTTCCACTGCGAGACGACGGTGATCATGGTCAACGCCGCCAGCACCGGCTTGCTGGACGGCAGGATCACGTGCACCAGCACATCCAGGGTGTTGGCGCCGTCCAGGCGCGCGGCGTTGATCAGGTCGTCGGGAACCAGCCGAAAATGCTCGCGCAGCAGAAAGATCGCATAGGGCGAGCCGAACATGAACGGAAGCACCAACGCCCAGAACGTATTACGCAACCCCACCTGCGCCATCATTAGATACAGCGGCACCACGGTCACCGTGCCCGGCACCATCAGTGTGGCGATATAGACCCAGAACAGCGCGTCGCGGCCGGGAAACTGCAGCCGCGCGAACGCGTAACCGGCCAGGATCGAAAAGGTCAGCTGGCCCAGCAGGATCACCGCAGTCGTCAACGCGGTCACCGCGGCCGCCCGGCCGAACCCGGTACCGGCCAGGTCGGTGTAGTTGGCCAGCGTGGGCGGACGTGGCCACTGCAGCGGCGACCCGGTCTCGAACTGGTGCGAGGAAGTGAACGACGTCAGCAGGCCAAGCACGAACGGCGCCAGGGTGATCAGCGCGCCGAAGACCAAGCCGGTGTAGATGACGGCGTTGGTCGCCCGGCGAGATCGCTGTTTAGACAAGGTCATAGGTGATCCGCCGCCGGAAGTACAGATGCTGCACGAAGGTGACGCCGACCAGAATGACGAACAGCACCACCGCCATCACCGCCGCCCGCCCGATCGCCGCGGCGCCGAACGCCTCGGCGTAGATGCGGTGGGCCACCAGATCGGTGCTGCCGCCCGGGCCGCCACCGGTCAACGCGTAGACGGTGTCGAAAACCTGCGCCGTGCTGACGATCCCGGTGACCATCACGAAGAAGGTGGTGGGCCGCAGCATCGGCAGGGTGATCCGCCAGAACCGCTGCCAGGCGTTGGCGCCGTCGGTGCGGGCGGCGTGGTGGACGTCTTCGGGGATGGCCAGCAACCCGGCCAGGAACGACAACGAGACGTAGCCGACGTTGGTCCAGATGACGACCGCGGATACGACCGGCAGCGCCAGGTCGGGGTCGGTCAGCCATTCGATGCGGCGGCCCAGCAAGGTGCTGACCGCCCCGTCGGTGGGGGCCAGGATCCAGCGCCACAGCACCGCGATCGCCAACGGGGCGCAGATCCACGGCAGCACGTAGAGGGTGCGGAACAGCCCGGTCCCCGGCATCTGCCGGGCCAGCATCATCGCGGCCACCAGACCCAGCACCGTCTGCGCCGGAACAACGATCGCCACGAAGACCGCCGTCACCACCAGCGAGTCGACGAAACCGCCGTCGTGCAGCACCGAGTCCCAGTTCGCCAGGCCCACGTAGTGCAGCGGCCCCAGCAGGTCCCACCGGTACAGGCTCAGCCACACCACCACCAGAATCGGCAGCAACAGGAAGGCGGTCACCCCGAACAGGCTGGGCGCCAGCAGGGCATACGCCAGCGCGGTGGTGCGGCGTGGCGCGTCGGACATGAATGTATTAAAGCCTCTCGTTACGGTGTAGCCGTGACAGCGAACCGGGAGATCGACGCCGACTTCCTGGACCTGCCGCGCCACCAGTTGGCGGACGCCGCGTTGGCGGCGGCCAGAGCGGCCGGGGCCAGTTATGCAGACCTGCGGATTCACCGCCTCAGCACCGAGCACATCCAGTTACGGGACGGCGAGCTGGAGACGGCCGTGCTCAGCCGCGAGGTCGGTTTGGCGGTGCGGGTGATCGTGGCGGGTACCTGGGGATTCGCCTCCCATTCGGAGCTGGCGCAGGATGTGGCGGCGCGCACCGCACGGCACGCGGTGCAGGTGGCGACGCTGCTGGCGGCGTTGAACACCGAGCGGGTGCGCTTGGCGCCCGAGCCGGTCTATCCCGACGCCTCGTGGGTTTCGGACTACGAGATAGACCCGTTCGGGGTTCCGGCGGCAGAGAAAATTCAGGTGCTGCAGGACTATTCCGGGCGGCTGCTGGACGCCGAAGGCATCGACCATGTCTCGGCCAGCCTGACCGTGGTCAAGGAGCAGACCTTCTACGCCGACACGTTCGGTTCGTCGATCACCCAGCAGCGGGTGCGGCTACAGCCGTCGCTGGAGGCCGTGAGCATCGACGCCAAGGCGGGCAGCTTCGACTCGATGCGCACCCTGGCACCGCCGACGGCGCGGGGGTGGGAAGCCGTGGCCGGCGACGAGGTGTGGAACTGGTCGGCGGAGCTGGCCGAGCTGCCGGATCTGCTGTATGAGAAGGTACGGGCGCCGTCGGTGGTGCCCGGGCCCACCGATCTGGTCATCGACCCGTCGAACCTGTGGCTGACCATCCACGAGTCCATCGGCCATGCAACCGAATACGACCGGGCCATCGGCTACGAGGCGGCCTATGCCGGCACGTCTTTCGCTACCCCCGACAAACTCGGTTCGATGCAGTACGGCTCACCGGTGATGAACGTCACCGCCGACCGGACCGTCCAATACGGTTTGGCGACAATCGGTTACGACGACGAAGGGGTGGCCGCCCAGAGCTGGGATCTGGTGCGCGACGGGGTGTTCGTCGGCTACCAGCTGGACCGGGTGTTCGCGCCGCGGCTGGGGGAGCCGCGGTCCAATGGCTGCTCCTACGCCGACTCCGCGCATCACGTCCCGATCCAGCGGATGGCCAACGTGTCACTGCAACCCGGGCCCGAGGACCGCAGTACCGCGGATCTGATCGAAAGGGTTGACGACGGCATCTACATCGTCGGGGACAAGTCCTGGTCGATCGACATGCAGCGGTACAACTTTCAGTTCACCGGGCAGCGGTTCTACCGGATCCGGGACGGCCGCATCTACGGCCAGCTGCGCGACGTCGCCTACCAGGCGACCACCACCGATTTCTGGAATGCGATGGAGGCCGTGGGCGGACCCTCGACGTGGCGGCTTGGCGGGGCACTCAACTGCGGTAAAGCCCAGCCCGGCCAGATCGCCGCGGTCAGCCATGGCTGTCCGTCGGCGCTGTTCCGCGGCATCAACGTGCTCAACACCCGGACCGAGGGCGGCCGATGATCACACCTCAGCACGTCGTCAACATCGTCCTGGACGAGGCGGCCAAGAACGGCCGCGCCGACGAAACCATGGTTCTGGTGACCGACAAGTCCGAGGCCACGCTGCGCTGGGCGAACAATTCGATGACCACCAACGGTGTCACGGTCACCCGTACGGTGACGGTGATTTCGGTTGTGCGCCAAGGTGACAGCGTGCAGGTGGGCTCGGTGGTCTCCGGTGAGGTGGACCCGAGGGTGCTGCCCGGGCTGGTGGTTTCGTCGCAGGATGCGGCCCGGTCGGCGCCGGAGGCCGGCGATGCCGCGCCGCTGCTCGCCGACTCCGGCGAGCCCGCGGACTGGGACGCCCCGGTGCCCGGGACGGGGGTCGCAGTGTTCAGCGGTATCACCGGTCCGCTGAGTAAGGGGTTCCGGGCCGCGGACCGGTTGTACGGCTATGCGCACCACAGTGTTTCGACGACTTTGTTGGCGTCGTCCACGGGGTTGCGGCGGCGCTACACCCAGCCCACCGGGGCGATCGAGGTCAACGCCAAACGCGGTGACGCCAGCGCCTGGGCCGGCATCGGCAGCGCCGATTTCGTTGACGTGCCTATTGATTCGCTGCTGTCGGACTTGTCGACGCGGCTTGGTTGGGCCGCGCGTTCCGTCGAATTGCCCGCCGGGCGGTACGAGACGATCATGCCGCCCTCGACAGTGGCGGACATGATGATCTACCTGGCCTGGACGATGGGCGGGCGAGGCGCCCAAGAGGGCCGCACGGCGCTTTCGGCACCCGGCGGCGGCACCCGGGTGGGGGAGCGGCTCACTAATCTGCCGCTGACCCTGTTCTCCGACCCGATGGCGCCGGGCCTGGCGTGTGCGCCGTTCGTCGCGGTGAGCAGTTCCAGCGAGACCACGTCGGTGTTCGACAACGGCATGGAGATCGGTCATGTCGACTGGATCCGCGAGGGCGTGATCAATCAGCTGGCCTATTCGCGTGCCAGCGCCGCCAGGTTCGACGCCCCGGTCGCCGTCGCCTGCGACAACCTGGTCATGACCGGCGGATCGGCCGACCTGGCGGACATGATCGCGGCCACCGAGCGGGGTCTGCTGCTGACCACCCTGTGGTACATCCGCGAGGTCGACCCGACGACGTTGCTGCTGACCGGTCTGACGCGCGACGGGGTGTACCTGGTCGAGGACGGCGAGGTGACCGGGGCGGTCAACAACTTCCGGTTCAACGAGAGCCCGCTGGATCTGCTGCGGCGCGCCACCGAAGCCGGTGCCAGCGAGAAGACGCTGCCCCGGGAGTGGGGCGACTGGGCCACCCGCGCGGCGATGCCGTCGCTGCGGATCCCCGATTTCCACATGTCGTCGGTGAGTCAGGCGCAGTAGACGATTGCCGGTTATTCGGGACGGCCCTAACGTGATACGGATGTCGGCTCCCGTTCGCAGCGATGCACTGACGCGGTTGGTTGCTTTCTCCGACGGGCGGCTCACCGGTTTGGTGCGCCGCGTGTGTGCGCAGACGGTGTCGCTACCGCCGTTGCCCGTCGAAGACCGGGTCGGGGAGCCGCAGTCCGAAGCCGAAGTGGCGGTGGCCGAATTCGCCGAGCAGTTCAGCGCGGATGTCTCGACGATCACCGTCGAACAACGAACTCGATTGCTCGAGCAGCTGGGGGACAACGCTTTTCGTGTCGTCGTCGCGATGTTCATTGCCGACTTCGTGCCGCGGGTGCGCGCGGGTCTGGAGGCGTTGGGCGTCGGCTCGGAGTATCTGGGCTGGGTGGACGGGCCCATCGAGTGGGTCCGTGGCACCAATCCTGCCGGTGAATTGTTCAAACGTTTCCTGCCCGGAGTCGCCCGGATGCGTGCGCTGGATCCGGTGACCTCGGAGCTGGTCCGGCTGCGCGGGGCGGCGGCGCACAACTGCCGGCTGTGCAAGTCGCTGCGCGAAGGACACGCACTGGACGCCGGCGGTTCGGAGTCGTTGTACGACGAGATTTCGCAATTTGAGACGTCGATCTTGCTGGATGGGCGCGCTAAGGCAGCGCTGCGGTATGCCGATGCGTTAATTTGGACCCCTGCGCACCTCGCCGTCGACGATGCCGTCGAGGTGCGCTCCGGGTTCTCGCCGGAGGAAGCCGTCGAGCTCACCCTCGACATCATGCGCAACGCCAGCAACAAGATCGCGGTGTCGTTGGGAGCCGATGCGCCGCGAGTGGAAGCGGGGACCGAGCGATATCTGATCGACGTCGACGGCCAGACGGTCTTCAGCTGACGGCGGCCGCCATGAGATTCGCCGGGAGCGTGGTCGCGGTCGTGGTGCTCGCGTGCGCGGTGAGCGGCTGCTCGGGCGGCGGAAAGACGGCGCGGCCGATGGTGACGCCGCACGACACCGCGACCTCGCGGCTGGCGCCCATCTACCCGGGGACGACGGTGTCGATTCCGCCCCCCGGGTCGAGCACCACCTCGTCGTCCACTCCGGCGTCGACCACCTCTGCCGCCGCAACCCCGCACACCTTTCCCGGGGACGGCACCTTCAAAGTAGGAAGCGAGATCCAGCCCGGTACTTATCGGTCGCTGGGCGGGCATTCCTGCTATTGGGAGCGGCTGCGCGGCTTGTCGGGCAACTTCGAGGACGTCATCGCCAACGGGGCCGGTGACTGGCCGCAGGTGGTGAAAATCGCTCCGTCGGATCTGGCGTTCCGGACGCAGGGCTGCCCGACCTGGTCGCCGATGTCGGCGACGGACACGTCTTCGACCACGAACACGACTACGACGACCACGTCCAAGGCGCCGGTGACGCTGCCGCCCGGTGCCCAGGCCTGCCCTGCCACCTCCGGTCCGGCGGGCGGGTTCGCCTCCTCGGCGGTGGGCTCGGCCGACACCACCTGCCCGTTCGCCGAACAGGTCCGGCTGGCCTACGGAGCCGGTGGCCCGGCCAGCGTCACACCGCGGCAAGTCGATGCGGTCAGTCCGGTGACCGGCCAGCACTACGCGATGACCTGCGCGGCCAACGGTGCGCTGGTGGTGTGTAACGGCGGCAACGGCGCAGTCGTCTACGTGTACTAGCGCGCTGTGCGGGTACCTTCTTGTCCGTGGCATTTCGACGGTACAGCGCGGTGCGTGGACGACGGTTGGGGTTCGCCGAGGCAGTGGGTGAGCGGATCGCGATGAGCCGGTTCGGCTACCAGCTCGCCGTCCACGTGGCGCCCAGCGTCGACCGGTTTCTGCTGCCGCGGACCAACGGCCGGTTCAGCACCGCGGGGCTGGACATGGTCGGCCTGCTCAACACGACCGGCGCCAAGTCCGGTCAGCCGCGATCCCATCCGCTGGTGCTGATTCACGACGCGGACGGCCTGCTGGCGATCGGGTCGAACTACGGGCGGCCCGAGCACCCGGGGTGGAGCGCCAACCTGCTCAAAAATCCGGACTGCAGCGTGCAGTTCAAGGGGCAGACGCTGCCGTATCGGGCCGAGCTGCTCACCGGTGACGAGCGTGCCAAGGCGTGGGCGGCAGCTGTGGACTATTACCCCGGGTACGAGAACTACCGGGTCAACTGTGCGCCGCGCGAGATCCGGGTCTTCCGGTTACGGCCGCTCTGAGACTTTTGCCGCCAGGGGCGAACCGAGGCTAGCGCCGTCTTGAGTCCGCGGCGTCGGCCGGCGTGGACGTTGCCGACGAAGCCCGGTTCCAGTTCGGCGAACATTCGCTCGCTGCGGGTCTCCGGGGCGTTGTCGGCGGTGTCGCGCAAATACCGGTTCGGCAGCGACAGTTTGGCAATGGTCCGCCACGTCTTGCCGTACTGCACCAGGAAAGGGCCTGTGGTGTAAGGCAAGTCGTACTTGTCGCACAGCGCGCGCACCCGCAGCGAGACCTCGTGCAGCCGGTTGCTGGGCAGATCCGGGAACAGATGGTGCTCGATCTGATGGCACAGGTTGCCGCTCATGAAGCGCAGCGTTGGCCCGCCCTCGAAGTTGGCGCTGCCCAGCATCTGTCGCAGATACCACTCGCCCTTCGTTTCGCCGATCATGTCCGTCTTGGTGAATTTCTCTGCGCCATCGGGGAAATGGCCACAGAAGATCACCGCGTTGGCCCAGATGTTGCGCAGCACGTTGGCCACCGCGTTGGCCTTCAGGGTCGACTTGAAGGTGGCCGCCGGCGACAACGAGGTCAGCGCGGGGAACGCCACGTAGTCCTTGGCGAGTTGGCGGCCGATCTTCGTCGAGAACTCGCGGGTCTGCACCCAGGTGGTGTCGCGCTCCGGGCCGGCCTTCAGGAGTTTCTCGAGATCGATTGTCTGCAAACCGATTCCCCACTCGAACCCCAGCGAGAGGATGGCGTTGTAGAGGATATTGCCGATGTTGTAGGGCTGCCACGGCTGGTCGCGGGTGACGCGCAGGATGAAGTAGCCGACGTCGTCGTCCATGTCGAGGATGTTGGTGTACTTGTGGTGCTGCACGTTGTGGGCGGCGACCCAGTGTTTCGAGACCGCATTCATGTCCCACTCCCAGGTGCTGGAGTGGATCTCGGGGTCGTTCATCCAGTTCCACTGCCCGTGCATGACGTTGTGGCCGATCTCCATGTTCTCGACGATCTTGGCCACGGCCAGGGTCAGCGTTCCCGCCCACCATGCCGAGCGCTTGGAGCTGGCGGCCAGCAGGGCCCGGCCGGTCACCTCAAGGGCACGCTGCGCGGCGATGGTGCGGCGGATGTAGCGGGCATCGCGTTCGCCGAGGGAGTCCTCGATGTCTCGGCGGATGGCGTCGAGCTCGAAGCCCAGGTTTTCGATGTCGGCTTCGGTCAGATGGGCGAAGGCCGATACGTCGGTGATCGCCATAGGTTGCTCCCCCGTTGTCTCTCAGCGTCCGACGCCCAGGGCGGTGCCCGGTCGGCGCGATCGAGCAGCTGTACTCGATCGTCGACGCTTGCGATTTCTCACTCGTCGCGGACGCACGTTGTGGAACGGTTCCGCTGCGCAATCTGGGTCTGCGCATTCACCACTGTTTGCTGATGTATCCAGAACAACACCGCGCGATGAGGTGCGGCTTGATCCCAGCTAAGCGTCAGCTTTGTGTCCTGATCGACCACCAACCTACCCGACGCCCCCATTTCCAGTCGTTGCGAACGTTACGGGGTGCCGCCGTGAGGTCGGTGACGACACGCGCGTGGTGCTCGTCGGGCGTGCGGGAACCGGGGAGTGTGGAGTCGACCACGTCGCCAATTGCCTATCTTCTTGCCTGTGGTCGGAAAATGGTGACAGTGGCGCGGCGGCTGGTGCGTCCGGGCGCCGACATCGCTTTCGCCAATACCGGGTCGGGCGCCCGCGCGGTCCTACTCACACACGGGGCGGGCCTCGACCACACCATGTTCGACGCCCAGGCCGCTGCGCTCACCCAACACGGCTACCGGACGATCGTGTGGGATATGCGCGGACATGGGCAATCCACGCTGGCGCCGGGCACGCGGTTCACCGCCTCCGACGCTCTCGACGACCTCGCGGCGCTGATGGACGAGTGCCAGGTCGACGGGCCGGTGCTGGTGGGGCACTCACTTGGGGGAAATCTCACCCAAGCCTTCGTGCGCGCCCACGCCGACCGAGTCAGCGGCCATATCGTCGTGGATTCGACGTGGAACGCCGGTTCTTTGACCGGGCGAGAGCGACTTGCGCTGCGTCTCGCCGCACCGGCGCTGGCCCTGATTCCCGCGCGCGTACTGCCCAGCCAGATGGCCCGCGCGTCTGCCGTCACTCCGCACGCGATCGCACGGGCAGCGGCGGTCTTCGCGCGAATGCCGAAGCGGACTTTCTTGGATGTCTGGCGGGCTACCGTCTCGTTCGTCGCCCCGGAACCGGGCTACCACCCCACGGTGCCGCTCGGGTTGGTGCGGGGTGCGCAGGACCGCACCGGCAATATCGCGACCGCCATGCCCCGTTGGGCGCGAGCCGAGGGCATCACCGAGCACGTCATTCGCGACGCCGGCCACATCGTCACTTGGGATGCACCCGACGCGACGTCACACGCGCTGCTGCAGATCCTGAGCCAGTGGGGGCTGGAAACTTAGCTGTCCAATCTGCACAGCGAGACGCATGGATAGCTGGTGGTCCGATCGCCACGGCCGGAGCTGCACTGAGTGGGCTGGGTGGTCGTCTGCCCTCTGGCGCCGTACGACCCAAACGGCATACCACGGCGTCTTTGGCGATCGGCGCGGGCGCTAATCTCAAGGTCGCGCAGATAGTAGTCAGCACCGGGGGCGGTAGCTCAGTCGGTTAGAGCCGCGGACTCATAATCCGTTGGTCGTGGGTTCGAGCCCCACCCGCCCCACTAAGTTTTTCTGCAGCTAGATCGAATTTTGAAGGTTCGCAGCGTCGAATTCAAACGGCCAAAATGGCTCAGATTTACGCAATTCTTACGCAATCAAGTGGCACAATCAGCGGTACAAAGTCGTCCCAGCAAACCCGCCCCACGGCACCCGCGATGACCCCCACTACCCGAACACCCGTTCGATATGTGCCGGTCTCGCTGACCCCGCGCTGAGCACTGGCAATGGATGTATTGACCCCCTGAGCGCCACGCACAGTCACGAACGCGCCTGCCAGGAGTTGCCACACCGGCCAGCGCCAGACAATCGGCTACTGGTGGCCGATTTGCGCTCGCAGACCGGGACGCACCTCGATTCAAAACGCGAGATTGCATCTCTCACCCGAAAGACCATCTAACGTATGTCGCTATGTCCACATACCCGGCGTTCGCCACTGTGCGTTTCAATGGCGTGCTCGCGAACCACCTGGAGTCACTAGAAGTGATGATTGATGAACTCCGCCGAAACGGCGTTGACGGCGAGATTGCGTACCGCCCATCTGGCGGCAAGGGACCTGGCGTCGTTGAAGTCATCGGCATCTACATAGCCCTTAAAGCTGCCGATGCCACTATCAGCACCGTTACCAGTACCACCGTCACAGCCGTAATGAATTGGATCAAGAATCCATTTAAGCGTGCCAGCGCAGAGATATCCGACCAACCTGTGACAAAAGACGTAACCATTTATGGGCCAGATGATAAGCCGCTCAAGCGAATTAAAGGCAGCAGTGCCGACGATATCGAGGTCACAGACCCTGACGATGCAGCTTCGCCGTAGTGCGCCGACGTGCGCGCCAGCGTTGTTTGTTTGCCTGCCTGAGTTTTCGGTCCCTGTATTCGGTGTAGAGCCTTTTCGCGATTACACTAATCATCGGCCAATGCCGCTCTAGTTCAGCGTGCCAATCATTCTCAATGGCAACGGGTTTCGGTGCTTTCGAATAGCTTTCGTAATCGCTGGTGTTAGTTCGCAATACAGCGGCTAGGTAGGTCGAAAAGGGATTGCCCCCGGTTTGGTTGACTCCTGACCCTGTGAGGATTCGTCTTCACTGGAAGGATCAATCTCGTGCCGAAACCGTTTCCTACGGAGTTCCGTGCTGATGTCATTGCGGTGGCCCGCAAGGGCGAGGCGTCGTTGCGTCAGATCGCGAAGGATTTCGGGATCTCGGAGGCTTGCCTGCATCGCTGGCTCAAGATCGCCGATCGCGAGGACGGTAATGACCAGCCCGGATCGCCGGCCGCTGCTGACGACGTGGCCGCGCAGCTGCGCGAAGCGCACAAGCGCATCAAGCTCCTCGAGCAGGAGGCCGAGGTGATGCGCCGCGCGGTCGGCTACCTGTCCCGGGACGCCAACCCAAAATGACGCTTCTATGGGGGCTGTCAAGCCATGGCGGCCTGGAGTTGCCGGAACAGTGAGCGGCAGACGTAGCGTTTGAGGTTGCGCCGGATCTCTCGCTTGGTTTTGCCGGTTTCCAGTCCCCGGCGTAGGTAGGCGCGGGTCGCGGGGTCGAAGCTCATGCGGGTTCGGACGATGATGTCGATGGCACGGTTGAGTTGTCGGTCGCCGGATCGGCTGAGGCGGTGTCGTGTGGTGTTTCCCGATGATGCGGGCAGGGGCGCGATTCCCCCGAGTGCGGCGAATGCGGCTTCTGAGCGGACCCGTCCGTGGTGGGAGTAGGCGCAGATCAGGATTGCGGCGGTGACGGGACCGACCCCTGGGGTTTGTTGTAGCCCGGGAGCCAGGCGTTGCGCATGCTCGGCGAGTTGGGCGTGGTTGTGGCGCAACTGGCGGGTTTGCTCATTGACAACGGTCGCCAGTCGCTTGGCTTCGGCGCGGGCAATGAGATCAACTTTGTTGGTGCAGCGGCTATTTCGCCAGGATTCGATGATGGCGATCTGCTTATCGGTCAAGGGTGAGCGGGCGTCGACACCGAGGTCGACAGTGCGTAGCAGCGCGGTCAGTGCGTTGCGGTTGGCAGTGCGTTGTTGGTCGATGAGTGAACGGGCACTCAAGAGCACCCGCAGGGCAGCACGATCACCGGCGCCGCGCGGGTGGGGAACCCGCGAACATTCCTTGCCGAGCACTGAGCGCGCGGCTGCCTCGGCGTCGAGGGGGTCGGACTTGCCGGCGTGGGCGTGGGCGTGCGCGGATCGTGGTTGTGGGCGCACTTCGCCGATGGGAACGCCCTGAGCTGCGAGAGCTGCGGTGAGTGTCGAACCGTAGGAGGACGTGCCTTCGACGGCGGCGAAAACTGTGCCGGGAGCGCGGCGGGTGACCCAGGTCAGGGCCCTGTTGATTCCGGCCGGTGATGCCGGGAAGGTCGCCGTGTCGATCACTGCCCCAGTCTTGGTGGAAACCACGCAGTAGGTATGTGTTCGCGCGTGGGTGTCCACACCCACGATGTGGTCGTAGGTGTCGGCGATGATTGCCATCGATGAGTTCTCCTCTACTTTGTCTATTTACCTTTCTGAGTCGGCGCCGATGAATGTTGTTCGCGCAGAGACACATCTGTAATGAGTCACGCCGCCAATGGTGGTGGACAAGCTTCTGATCAAGCCATCTGTGCGGACGGTGTCGACGCCAGCTCCCCTCGCGGACAGGTCATTTTGAAGACACCGCGATGAGCGGGTCGAATATACCCGGAGTCACACGAGCCGAGCCGAACGTCAACACTGCCAGCCGGCCTCGGGCCAGCCACCCTCATTACAGATGTACCCGCTGGTCCTCGACCTTGCCGATGACGGCGTACCCGTCACGGTGACCTGCCGGGTCCTGGGGTTCTCCACCCAGGGGTTCTACAAATGGCGCAAAGCGCCGTTGTCACAGCGCGATTGGGACGATGCTCACCTGATCAACGCGGCCCGCGACATCCACGCCGATGACCCTACCTTCGGCTACCGGTTCATCGCTGACGAATTGCTCCGGCACGGGATCACCGCCGGCGAAAACCGTGTCGCACGGTTGTGCTCCCAGGAGCGCATCTGGTCGATCTTCGCTAAGAAGCGAGGACTGAATCGTCGATCCGGCCCACCGGTCCATGACGACCTCGTGCAGCGTCAGTTCATCGCCCAGGCCGCCAACCAGGTGTGGCTGGCCGACATCACCGAGCACCGCACTGCTTGGATTCCAGCAATCGTCGCAACACCTATCGGAGGTGATGGCGATGGCTGGCCGGAAGTACAGCAAGGAGCAGAAGGAAGAGTTCTTCAGGTTGCTTGACGAGGGCAAGCTCTACCTCTGCGCCATCAAAGACGTGTACTCCAACCGGATTGTGGGCTACTCGATCGACTCGCGGATGAAGTCCTCGCTCGCGGTGGCTGCCCTGGATCATGCCGTGGCATTGCGCTCACCGTTTGCGACGATCGTCCATTCCGACAAGGGCAGCCAAGGCGGATTCAATCGGTGGTCGCAACACCGGTTTGATGAACCGAGTGTAGGTGGTCGTTGAAGGCTTCGGCGGGGGTGCGCCAGCCGAGCGTTTTGCGTGGTCGGGTGTTGAGGGTGTGGGCGATCGCGGCGATATCGTCTGCGGTCCACCGGGATAAGTCAGTTCCTTTCGGAAAGTATTGGCGCAGCAGCCCATTGGTGTTTTCATTGGTGCCACGCTGCCACGGGCTCTTCGGATCAGCGAAGTACACCTGCACCCCCGAAGCGATCGAGAACTGAGCATGCGCCGAGAGTTCCTTGCCTCGGTCCCATGTCAAGGACCGACGCAATTCTGCGGGCAGCGTGGTGATCGTCTGCTCCAACGCGCCTGCCATCGTGATCGCGCCATAGCCGGCCAGCGCTGGACCGTTCTTGGTCCGTGGTATCACGCCGTAGCCAATCTCGCGTGGCAGATGGACCAGCATGGTAAAACGACTGCTCCGCTCCACCAAGGTACCGATCACGCTGCGCTGCAACCCAATCAGAAGATCGCCTTCCCAATGGCCTGGTACGGCACGGTCGGCGACTTCCGGCGGACGCTGGCTGATCAAAGTCTCCGGGGTGACATGGGCCCATGCTTTCTGCCGGGTCCGTGCCCGCGGCACCCGCAACGCGCGACCGCGGCGCAGACAGCTGACCAGATCCCGTTTGAGCGCGCCCCGGGTCTCGACATACAACGCCTGATAGATGGCCTCGGGGCTGATCCGCATCGTCTGATCATCGGGGAAATCCACCGGCAAACGGCGGGCGATCTGCTCGGGACTCCACGCCTGAACCCAGGCCCGATCACCTCGGTGGGGCTTGTTGCGGCCCTTCCACGGGGTACTGGCGGGGCCGGCGACAACCTGCCCGTCAGCGCCGCGAACGACGCCGGACAGCTTGTCCTGGACGTAGAGGCGCAGCCGCTCATTGGCGACGAGCTTGGCCGTCTTCGGGCGACGGGCACGCCGTTCAGCGTGCCACTGCGCCACCGAGGCTTTGTATTCCAGTCGATAGGTGCGCGTCGATGCATTGCGGCGCAGTTCACGCGATACCGTCGACGGCGCCCTGCCCAACCGGCGAGCGATCTCGCGAATCCCGGCACCTTGGGCCCGCCACAACGCGATATCTTCACGCTCATCCGATGACAGGTAACGACCCGAAACAGTCTCTGGTAAGCGTGGATTCACACCGCCAGCGTGACGGAACCAACGGAACCCGACCGGGGACGACACGCCCGCTTGGGCCGAGGCGTCTTCAGTCATCGCCCCAGCAGCGATGGCCGCCCAGAACCTGACCCTGTCCTGACGCCAGGCCACCGTAGGCCGTCCCGGCGAGGGAATCTGCCCCCGATATAACTGGACCGCCCGCTGCCGATCTCGCACCCGCACTCGCACACCTCCAATTCGAGGTGTTGCAACGACCAGTTGAATCCGCCCAATTCAGGTCGAGAAAGTTCGTCCACGCACTGTCGCGCAACGGGTTACATGGCTCGATGGGCCCGCGTGGGAGCGTGCCTCTTAACCGGCTAATCGTAGAGAATCGGCTGGTGGGAGATGCGACACGCGGTGTGTTGATGCTTGCGTCGCTGCGACATGACGGATACATCTGTCGCTATGAAACCCGCGGCTTCCGACCTGAGGCTCGAAGGCTCGGTCGGCTGGCGACTGGCCGGTCCTGCCGCGGGTCGGTACGGACTGGTGAACGAGTACCTGGGGTATCTCGCGGATCGGAACTACTCGCCGAAAACGGTGCGCGCGTACGGGTTCGACCTGTTGGCGTTCTGCCGCTGGTTGGAAAGCGAGGATGCCGCGCTCGGTGAGGTGAACACGGATATGTTGCTGCGGTTCTTGGCGGCGTGCCGGGAGGCGCGGCTGCCTGGGCGGCCGGGCCCGAATGTTGTCACCATGGCGGGTCGGCCGGCGGATGCGTATGCGGCCACAACGATCAACCGCCGGTTGGCGGCGATCTCGGGCATGTTCGCGTTTCGGGCGATGCGGGACCCCGACCAGCCCAATCCGGTCCCCAAAGGCCGGGAGGCGCGGCGGGTGGTGCCCGGAGAGAAGACCGGATTGCTGGGTCATACGGTGCGCAAGCCGCGGCCCCGGTCCACGCTGCGGCTGCGGGAGCCCAAACGGCTGCCGCGGCCGCTGACCAGCGCGCAGGCAGGCGAACTACTGGAAAGTCTTCGTACGTGGCGGGATCGGGCAATCGCCGGGTTGATGCTGTACTGCGGGCTGCGCTCGTGCGAGGTGCTCGCCCTGGATGTGACTGACGCCGACATCGGCGGGCGTTGGCTGCGGGTGTGGGGCAAGGGCAGCAAGGAACGCCGGGTGCCGCTGGATGTTGACGTGGCCCGCGCGGTCCAGGTGTATCTGCTGACCGAACGCCCGAATCCGACAGCCGCCGAATGTTCCTCGTCGCGAAAGGCCCGAGTCGCGGGCAGCCGCTGACCGCGGCCGGGCTGCGCACGATCTTCCGCTACCACCGACAGGTCACCGGGATCGTCGGCGGGCATCCGCACGCGCTGCGGCATTCGTTCGGCACCGCCTTGGCAGAGGCTGGCGTCGACCTCACGGTGATGCGGGATCTGTTCGGACACACGCATATCGACACCACGGCCCGCTACATCCATTTGGCACCGACCCGGGTGAAGGAGGAATTCGATGCTGCCCGCGCACGTATCCGCGACCGCGACCGACCCGCAGGAAGTGTATGACGCCTACCAGGCGCATCTAGCCCGCACCGGTCGCGGCAACACTGCATACGACAGCGCCGCGCGCTCGTTTCTGCAGCGCTGGCCCGATCCGCGGGCGTGGGCGGATGAGCCGCTGGCGGTGCGGTGCTCGGCTAACGGTTCCACTCGTCCGATGATTACCTTCTTGATGCTGTATGGGTTCGTCCGGCCGGGCTACGACTATCTGCTCGAACGCAAGATCTCGAGCCTGTGGCGTGAGATCGACGTTTCCCCGATCGGCGCCGATTTGACTCGATTCACTTCTACGGCAACCCAATTGGGGTTTACCGAACGAGTGCGGTCGGCGACCGGCTCGCAGGCGCCGGCGCGGCTGCTGATCCAGACCGGCAAACGCCTCGACCAGCTCACGGCCGCGGATCTGGACGAGTTCGCCGCGGCATGCCGGGACCGCCAGGCCCGTACCGGCGCCGGTTGGGGACACTACAAGGCTGCGCTGAGCAACACCCACCTGGTGCTGTTCCACCTCGCCATCCTGCCCACACCGCCACGCACCGGCGGACCGGTGCCCTTCGCCGACCGGTTCGCCGGGATCACCGAACCGATCGCGACGGCGATGATCGCCTACCTCAACGCCAAGAAAGCGACCTGCACCCGCAAGACCGTCTCCAGCCTGTCGACCCGGCTGATGCACTTCGGCCGGTTCCTCACCGCCACCGACCCCGGCCTGACTCGGCTGTCGCAGCTGGACCGGCGTCGCCACATCGAACCGTATCTGAGCGCGCTCGTCGACACCGTGAACACCAAGACCGACGGTGTGATCACCGCCGCCGAACGTTCCCGCCGGGTGCTGGCGTTGGGAAACTTCCTGTCCGACATCGCCGAATGGGGCTGGGCCGACACCCCGACCCGGCGGCTGGTGTTCCGTGGTGACATCCCGCGGCTGCCGCAGCCGTTGCCGCGGTATCTGCCCGTCGACGCCGACCGCCGACTCACCCAGGCGCTGAGGGCAAGCGACTACGAACTTGCAGCATCCGCGCTGCTGCTGCAGCGGTCCTGCGGGCTGCGGATCGGGGAATTGCTCGACCTCGAACTGGACTGCGTGCACGAAATACCCGGACACGGAACCTGGTTGAAGGTGCCGGTGGGCAAACTCGACACCGAACGGATGATCCCGCTCGACGAGGAGACCGTCGAGCTGATCGACCGGATCGCCGAGATCCGTTCCAGCGGCAGGCCGCTGGACCATCCCCGCACCGGCCGACCCGCCCAATTCCTGTTCACCCGACACGGACACCGCCTGTCCCAGAACGCGATCCGAGAAGAACTCGACCGCGCCGCCACCGCTGCCGGACTCGACCACATCACCCCACACCAACTGCGACACACCTACGCCACCGCACTGGTCAACGCCGGAGTGTCCCTGCAATCGCTGATGGCGCTGCTCGGACACGTCTCCGCGCAGATGAGCCTGCGCTACGGCCGCCTGTTCGACACCACCGTCCGCGCCGAATACGAGCGTGCCCTCACCCTCGCCAAAGACCACCTCACCGCCCTGCCCGCCACATCGACCACCTCAGCACGCCAAGCCCTGCCGCTGGCCGACATCACCGGCGGCGGAACATGGACCGACGCACCAGCAATCAAGTCCCGCCTCGCCGGCGGCTTCTGCCTACGCGCCCCCGCTCAAGGCGCCTGCACCTACGCCAACATCTGCGAACACTGTCCCAACTTCCGCACCGACACCAGCTACCTGCCCGTCCTCGCCGCCCAACGCACCGACACCGAAACCCTCGCCAAAGACGCCGAACAACGCGGCTGGATCAGCGAAGCAGATCGCCACCGCAAACTCATCGAACGACTCGACGCCGCGATCGCCCAGGCCCAAACCGGATGAACGACCTACCATCTCGCGTCGAGCAAGCCTGCATCGATCTCGCCAACAACCACCAGCCCGTCACCTTCACCGCCGTTGCAGATGCCGCGCACATCTCCCGCGCCACCCTCTACCGCAACCCCACCCTCCACGCCCTCGTCGAACACCACCAGCGATCCAGCACACCGACCAGCCCTCTCGACCGCCTCGACGAAGACGTCGCAACCCTCCGCATCGCCATCAAAGAACTCGCCGACCAAATCCGCCGCCATGACCAACAAATCCGACGTCTTAACCGGTTAACCACCAAACCGTCCACCGATTAGCCGGATAATGCGGGGACAATGCGGCGATGGAATCGTTCTTCGCCCTTCTGCAACGCAACGTGCTCGACCGGCGACGCTGGTCGACCCGAGCCGAACTGCGCCTGGCAATCGTGAGTTGGATCGAGCGGACCTACCACCGGCGCCGCCGGCAACGCGCACTTGGCAAGCTCACCCCGATAGAGTTCGAACTGCTCCACACACCAGTCGCAACCGCGGCCTGAAATTCACAACCCCGCGAGTCAATTGAAGTCGGGGCAGTCCCTTTTTCATGTTGGTAGCCCGAAGACCGATGAATCTGAGCGGACGGTGCCTCTAGAGCGGTGGCTAGCCGATGACCTACGGAGCTACATCGCCAACCACCACGGCACCTGCCTAGAGCCAACAGCGCCCCTGTTCCCTGGCCGATTGGACCTGGCCGCTGCCAAAGCTGCGGGCAGAAACGTCAAGGATTCCGCAGACCGATTCGATTGGTCCAAGCCGCTTGACCCTAGCAACGTCTACAAGCGATTCATGCAGCCAGCGCTAGCCGCCCTCAAGCTACCGTCGGCGCGGTTTCACGACCTACGGCATTCTTTTGCCGTGAACCTGCTTTCCGCTAGCCCGCCAGTCGATTTTAAGCGGGTTTCGAAGTGGCTAGGGCACAGCACCTTCACGCTGACTTTGGACGTGTACGGCGACCACATCAATGAGGACGTTTCACAGCCCGCTGGTCTGGCGCGGCCCGTTGCGGTGCAGTCAAACGTAGTTCCGATGCAGCGACGCAATGCATGACTCGGTAGGCAAAGGCTTTATTGCAGTCCGTCGAAAACGCTCGTATGCAGAATTACTCTTCGGATACTACGCTTGTCTTTGAAAGGAACAAGACGGTCCTCTGGAGCTTGCTTGCCGTCATCAGAATCTTTCGATTCAGTGTCATCATCAACTTCAAACAAACCTTGAGGCTCGGCTTTGGTGCGTTTCAGGTCGATGTAGGTGCCGTAGTCAAGTGCATAAATGTTATATCTTTTGCCGGGATTCTCTTTGTCGCTATATCCCCGAAGAATCAAATGGAGTAACCGTAAATCAAATAGCGTCTGAATCATTGGGTGATCCGCATCGGCCCGCGAAAGCATGAACATTTTTGTTTGGCGGCTTCCGATGACATCTTGAATTATGCGATGGAGAGCCTCGCGCTGATCGGTGGATAAAGAAGTAGATTTATCAGTCTCGTACCAATCCCGGGCAGCTTCTTCGACCGAATGCAGGTCGATTTTGGGACGGCCAGTAGTAAGAGCTTTAAAAAACGCCGCGCTGAAGATCCCCAGAAAGTCTCGTACAACTCCTTCGCCGGCCCTTACAAGTTCCACAAATGTGGCGGGCTCTGTGAACAGTCGCACGCGAAATGATGTCGCATCTTTGATGTTGTGTTCGGTAAGTATTCCAGGGTCTAGATCTGATGTCACGTGCTTATAAAGCAGCTCGTGAAATACCGTTACCACCTTTTCTCTGTTGCGGTCGTAGACGTAAAAATCATCTAGGTCCAGATTGGCTGCTATGTCGGCGCCTAACTCAAAGCCGATGATATTGCGGTCAGTATCGGTCAGCGTGAACCGCGACCTATATTCTAATGAGGCGATTTTGACAGTGATGCGATTTGATGTAAACAAAGATCGACGAATGAATTCTGCAATGAATGGCTGAATTTCGACGGGAAGTGAAGTCCATTCGTCGATCAAAAGAATCAAATGGTCAACTTTCATTGCGGCGAGCGTGATATTCAGCTTTTGGTGAACTTCACTAAAAACTAGGCTTTCACGGAGTGCCTCTTCATATTCAACCTGGCGAGCAGTCGCTTTCTCATGACTATCGGATGCTTTTAAGCCTCCCTCAAGACTTCCGCTAATTGAACCTTTTAAGCTGGCTTCAAGTCCATCCGTCGACTTCGCAGAGCTGGTATCTTTAATGTTTCTTTTTGCTACGTCCACAGATTTTTGGGCAATGTATTCGGCAAAGTCGCTCACTTCTTGCAGGCCGGATCCATCACTTTCTGGATGGGTTGCAATATCAAGTAATCGACTTTGGAGCAATCCTAGAAAATCTTTAAATACGGCAATGCACCTATCGGCAATCGGTCGGGTGGTATCTGTGAATAAGTGTGAGCTCCCAAGTAGACGGATATCAATATACATAGAATGAGATCCAGAATTTTGTTCGAAAGCTTGCCCTAGTACCTGCAAAACGTGTGTTTTCCCGGTGCCACGTCGACCATACAAGATCTGGTTGTTGTGATTTTCGAGCTGCGGCAGTATTCCCGTTTCGACATAGGGTCTGCTGCACGATCAGGTGACAGTTTCGGTCACGCGGCCTGACTGGCCGGTGTGGTCATGATTGCTTCGAATTCGATCGGGGTCAACCGCCCGAGGCCGGACTGGCGGCGGCGCCGGTGGTAGGTGCGCTCGATCCAGGTGACGATCGCGATGCGGAGTTGTTCTCGGGTGTCCCAGCGGCGGCGGTCGAGCACGTTCTTCTGCAGCAGGCTAAAGAAGCTCTCGATGGCGGCGTTGTCGCCGGCGGCTCCGACACGGCCCATAGAGCCGACCATCTCGTGTTGATTCAAGGCGTGTACGAATTTCCTTGACCGGAACTGAGATCCGCGATCCGAGTGCAGAATGCACCCCGCGACATCTCCGCGTCGGGCTACCGCGCTGTGTAGTGCCCGGATGGCCAGTTGTGACTTCATTCGGAGTCGATGCTGTAGCCGACGATCCGGTTGGAGAACACGTCCTTAATCGCACAGAGGTAGAGCTTGCCCTCACCGGTGCGGTGCTCAGTGATGTCACTGAGCCACAACTGATTTGGCCCTTCAGCGGTGAAGTCACGCTCGACAAGATCGTCGTGCACCGGCGGCCGACTTTGCCGTTCTTGCCGCGTTTCTTACCAAACACGCTCCACAGTCGATTCTGCGAGCAGATCCGCCATGCGGTGCGCTCGGCCATCGGCTCGCCGGCATCGCGCGCCTCCTCCACGAGGTAGCGGTAGCCGAACTCCGGATCGTCTGCGTGCGCGTCGAACAGCGCATTGGCGCGGTAGGCCTCGATGAGTTCGGCCTCGGTGATGGGGTCGGCCAGCCAGCGGTAATACGGTTGGCGGGAGAGCTTGAGTACCCGGCACGTCACCGCGACGGGGATCCCGTCGGCGGCGAGCTCTTTCACGAGCGGGTAGACCCTTTTCCCGGCAGATTGGCCTGCGATAAATACGCTGCGGCCCGGCGCAGCACCTCGTTCTCTTGCTCTAGCAGTTTGATCCGCCGTCGGGCTTCGCGCAGCTCACCGGACTCGCTGGCGCTCTTGCCGGGCTTGGTGCCTTCGTCGATGTCGGCCTGACGGAGCCATTTCTGCAGCGTCATCGGGTGCACTCCGAAATCGGTGGCGATCTGCTCGATCGTTACACCGTCATCGCGGTTGCGAGCGACCCGGACGACGTCGTCGCGGAACTCGCGGGGGTAGGGCCTTGCCATGGGGACATCCTTCCAGCCCGCCCATGCTGGGCAAGCCAACTCAGATGTCACCTATTCGTGCAGCAGACCCATACGTCTTCTGCAACACTGTCACGTCAGGTTCGCGTTCTGAGCGACTAGCGATACTGCTGACCGCTCGCGCTACACGGGGATCTTCGATAAACGACGCCACTTTGCGGCCCCCTCAACTGTTTCCTGCGAACTGATGGTCCATCGGGCGGAGTTGATTGTAGGCGCAGGGCGGCTGTGTAAAGCGGGCTACGCGCCGAGCATGTCCGATCTGCCGTCTTGAATGCATTAATCAATCTAACGAACCCGCCAGCAAACCCGGTTTCGCGGAGGCTCTTACGCAATCGTTACGCAAGACTGCACCCTACCCTCTGACCTGCGACGATGATACAAGTACTCAGATTGAATGCTCTGATCCAACGAAAGTTATTGGAAGACAAGGGATTCAACGTGATCAAAAGAATACCCGAAACCTGTTGCGGGGCACGCAGTTTCGACTCAAAACCGCGAGTCAGCAGGACTCATAATCCGTTGGTCGTGGGTTCGAGCCCCACCCGCCCCACTCCCCCACAATTGACAGCGGTTCTACACCGCGAGCCCGAGGAATACCAACAGCGCACGGTCAAGCCGAACGAGGTCGCCGTTCGAAAGGCGACCGATCTGGCGGGTCAGGCTGGTCAACGGTCGGGAGTAGGCGAGCCGGTCGGCTCACTCCTCGATGGCACTCTGAGCGCCCTGGCCCGGGTTGCGTTTCGCGCGTACGGCCGGCCGCGTCGACGGCCGCCGCGGAATGCGGTCTCTGAGGCCACTCAGCGAGGTGACCATCCTGTTGAGGGTGTCGACGGCAGCCTCGAGGGTGTCGGCGGTGGGCGTCAATTGCTCGACGGCGGGCTGGAGCCGACTCAGGATTTCAGCGGCTTCGGTGAGTTGTTCCAGCGGTCCATTCTTGGCCAGCAGCTTGTCGATGATGCCGTCCTCGACGAACATCCGCTCGATGATGCCGTCTTCGGCGAACATGCGCTCTAACGGCCCATCCTCGGCGAGCAGTCGGTCTACGAGCCCGCCGGGCGCCAGGATCCGCTCCAGCGAGGAGCTACTTCCCGCGGTCACCCGATCCAGCAACCCGCCCGGGGCGTCCAACATGTCGACAACCCCACCCGGACGCATCAGCTTGTCCGCCGGGCCACCGCGGGCAAGAGCGCGCCCCATCGCCCTGTCGCTTTCGGTCAATTCCGCAACCCGGTTTGCGCCGACGATGGCGCCGCGCAGCGGGAAGAGATCGGTGATCGGGTCTGCCCCCTGGGGGGCGTCCTCGCCCAAGGATTGCTTGACGGCCCCGAGCGCCATGGACGCAGCGGCGAGTCCGGCGTCGGCCACCTTGACGCCGGCTCGGACAGGGCCTTTAACTGCGCCGACAATGAGCTCGCTGATGTTCACGCGGCAAGTGTATGGCTGAGTCGGCTTGTGGCGGCCTTTTCGGTTCGGACTACCGTGGGCAGCGGAAACTCCGCTCGCTTTACCTTGCGGAACACTGCACGCTAATCTCGCGTCCGCGGCGCGCTGCCGCGTTCGCTTGGAGGGATTCACACACATGCGCCTGTTCAACGTCGCCGCACTCGTCGCGGCTGCGGCCATCTCCGGTTCCGCTGCGGTGGCCAGCGCGGCGCCGAAAGATTACTGCGCCGATCTCAAAGGCACTAGTACCGGCACCACCTGTGCGATCCAGCTTTCGGACCCCGCGTACACCGTCGACATCAGCATCCCGCTGGATTACCCCGACCAGCAGCCGATCGCCGACTACATCTCTCAGACACGTGACACGTTCATCAATGCGGCCAAAGGTGCGCCCCACGACAAACCCTCTGAGCTGAAGATCAAGCCGACGGAATACAGCTCGGCGATCCCACCGCGCGGCACCCAGACTGTGGTGTTCAACGTGTACCAAAACGTCAGCGGCGCACAACCTAGGACGACCTTCAAGGCGTTCAACTACGACCAGACCTATCGCAAGCAAATCCTCTACACAGCCAAATCGGACGATAAGAAAAACACGCCGCTGTGGCGGGTCGACGATCCGCTGAAGACCGTGGGGCCGATCGTCCAGGCTGAGTTGCAGAAGCAGCAAGCCCCGCCTCAGCCCGCCACGCCGCCCGCGCAACCGGGGCAGTCGACTACCGCCACCGCACCGCCGCCGTTGCCGATCTCGCCTACCGCGCTGTACGACCCCGCCAACTACCAGAATTTCGCGGTGGTCAACGAAGGCGTGATCTTCTTCTTCGACCAGGGCGCGCTGCTGCCCGACTCAGCGGGGGCGGTGCAGGTGCTGGTGCCCCGGTCGGCGATCGACCCGATGCTTGCCTGAGATTAGGCAGTGAGCGCTGGCCGCCCTGGTTATTTCCGAATCTGGCGAATTGGCAAGGCGCACAAGCCATTCAGCTAGCGCGGGGCGCGCTGCGCGTTGCGCGGGGTAGTCATCTCGGGCTACCCAGGCGCCCAGCAGCTGCTGCAGGTTCATCGGATCGATAGCGACATTCGCACCGGCGCAGGCCAGGGTGCCTGCCCGTTCGAGTTGCCGGTCCCGATGATCGAATCAGCCGACCTGACCGAAGCAATGGTCTATCTGTGCGGGCAGGCCGGCCGCTAGATCACCGGTGTCACACTTCCCGTCGACGCGGGCTACACCGTCAGATAGTGCCAGGCCGGCGGGCTGAGCTCCGGCCTGGCCAACGATATCCAGTTGCTGCGGGTCACCGCTCCGCCGTTCCACTCGAATCCGTTGCCCGCGGGTTCTGGCCTGTCCACAGTGTGGCTGGCCGCCGGCAGCTTCTTTGCCGCGCGCGGGAGCGAATGCATGGCCTGCCAATGCCACACCGGCGAGATCGCCGTATCCGGAGATCCAAGGTCATCCACGGCGGCGACGAAAAGCCTTCTGCCGCAACGTAGCAGCGCCGGTATCGGCCCGCCGTGGCAGCGGCATCAACCGATGGTCAGCCGTGAACAAATGGCGCACCAGCCCCAGTGCCAGGATGACCGTCGTGATCGCCACGGCGCCCAGGATGACGAACATGACCACCGCTTGAACCAGCACGGCCTGCAACGGCGCCACCCCGGCCAGGATGAGCCCGGTCATGGCACCGGGCAAAAACACCAGCCCAGTGGCCTTGGTGGTCTCGATCTGGGGAGACACCGCCGAACGCAGCGCGATCCGCACATACGGGGCCGCCGCCTGACGCGACGACTGACCCAAAGCGAGCCGGGCCTCGACTTCCTCGCGTTTGTCGCGCAGTTCGTCGACCAGGCGTCGCGCTACCAGCACGGTGGCGGTCATGGAATTGCCGATCATCATGCCCACGATGGGAATCAACGTTCGACCGCCCAGCGGGAAGACCCGCAGCCCGAACACCACACTGAGCGTGATCACCACCATGGCGGCGAACGCCGCAGTCGCCAGCCGTGCCAGCCCAGGCACCTCCGGAGCCCGCCGGCGCACCACGTCGCCCGCGTAGAGAACCATGCCGGCGGTCCAGGCCCACGACCACCACAGCGAGCGTCCGGGCTGCAGCAAAAGCGCCAGCGCCTCGCCGACCAGCAGCAACTGCACCAGTGCTCGGGTTGCGGCCCACAGGATCGACCGCTGCAGGCCCAGGCGCTGCCACAGCGAAATCCCGGCGGCCAACACGACCAGCGCCAGCGAGGCTAGCAAACCCAGCCAGCCCACCTGGCCGGTCACGGCGCGACCACTTCGATGCCCAGGCTGCGGCCGTGTTCCACGCGCAGGACGCGGTCGGCGATGCGTTGGATTTGCGCCGGGTCATGGCTGACCCAAAGGACGTTCATTCCCTCGTTGGCAAGCCTGCGCACGGTCTGCTCGATCACCTGTGCTGCCGCGGCATCCACCGAAGCCGTCGGCTCATCCAACAGCAGCACGCGCGGATGCGTTAACAGCATGCGCGCCAGACACATTCGTTGTGCTTCGCCACCCGACAACGCGGTCGCGTCGCGTTCGAGCCAGCTGCCGGTGAGTCCGACGCAGGACAACACGTCGGCCATTTGCGTAGAGGTTGCGGCAGGGTCAGCGACCGCAAGATTGTCGGCTACCGAGCCGGGAAACGGAGTCGGCCGCTGAAAGCACATGCCCACCCGACGCCGGAGCTGCAACGGATCCAGCGTCGTAACGTCGTCACCCTCGAACAGCACCCGCCCGGTGGTCGGGACCTCGAGTCGATTGCACAGACGCAGCAACGTCGATTTTCCCGAGCCGGACGGTCCGGATACCGCAGTGACTCCACCGTCCGGCAGCGTCGCATCGAAATCGACGAGGGCGTGCACGCCATTGCGCTCGACGGTGACGCCCTCGAAGCAGAACAGCGCACTCACCAGCTGATGTTATGTGGTTCGATTATCGCCGTTGAGAGCCAGCTCCCACTAGTTGCAGCCGTCAGGAACGGTTCTTTCCGTTCGGCATTCCAAGGATGGCCATCGTGCTGTCCGAGGGCCCGGACCGGAGTCCCTGTGCGATTCCGCGTTCAATTTCGTTGTCAGAGAACAATGTGTGGGCTGGCGATGGCGCTCGACAGGCGCAACCCAGTGCCGCGAAGGGGCTTGGTCCAGCTGTAGCAGAAGGCGTCAATAGTGCGCCGCCGATGATGAGGGCACCGCTGACAAGGGTTTTCGTACACATTCGGGCCTCGGCTTATTTGACTGTTTCCGTGCGTGTTCACGACTACGGGACGAGCCGAGCTTAGGAGGCGAGCGCTGAGAGATCGCTGAGAATAGGTGTCGCGTTGTCAGGGCGGTTCGCGGTCCGCCGACTGTAGCGTGCAGATATGAGGGTCCTGCTCGTCGAGGACGAGGCAAGGTTGTCGGCGACGCTGTCCAGGGGATTGAAGGCCGAAGGGTTCGTAGTAGTGGCCGCTGGCACCGGCGACGAGGGTTTGCACGAGGCGACCGAGAACGCCTTCGACGTCGTGGTGCTCGACATCATGCTCCCGGGCTACAGCGGGTATGAGGTGCTGCGTCGCATGCGGGCGCGCGGTGTGTGGACGCCGGTATTGATGTTGACTGCCAAGGATGGCGAGTACGACCAGACCGACGCGTTCGATCTGGGCGCCGATGATTACCTGACGAAGCCGTTTCCCTTCCGGGTACTGGTGGCGCGACTGCGTGCCCTGGTGCGCCGTGGCGCACCTGCACGGCCGGTGGTGTTGACTGCGGGATCCCTGTCAATGGATCCTGCTCGCCACCTAGTCCAACGCGGCTCGACGCCGATCACCTTAACCCCCCGCGAGTACGGGTTGCTCGAATTTCTGATGCGCAATAAAGATGTGGTGGTGACGAAAGCCGAAATCTTGGGCAATGTTTGGGACGCCCACTACCAGGGTCCTGACAATGTGGTCGAGGTCTACGTCGGGTATCTGCGCCGCAAGATCGACGTTCCGTTCGGCACCAACACGATCGAGACGGTCCGCGGCGTCGGCTACCGATTGACCTGTTGAGACTTGTGTTGTGAGAAGGCGACGATCATCAGCGTTCCGCCGCCGGTGCGGTCGTCGATAGTGACTGTACCGCCATGCGCGGCAACGACTTCTGCGACAATCGCCAGCCCCAAGCCGGTTCCGCCCCCACTGCGGGAGCGATCTGTGTCCAGACGCACAAAGCGTTCGAATACGCGGTTTCGCTCGGCGGGTGCGATGCCGGGGCCGTCGTCGCCGATGGCGATCAGCGACGAACCGTTCCGCGTGCTGACGTCGATCGATACAAGCGACTTGGCGTGGCGGACAGCATTTTCGGTTAGGTTGCGAATCACTCGTGAGATGGCTGCCGGGTCACCACTCAGACGTGCCGGGGCGATGTCGGTTTGGACGATGCCTGTGAATTCCGTTCGCGCCCGCGCTGCCTGCGCCTCGGCGAGTTCGTCGATGGCAATTTCTTCGCTTCGGAGTACCAGGGTGTGTTCATCCGCACGAGCCAACATCAGCAGGTCTTCGATCAGGGCGTGCATGCGTTGAGCCTCGGGAAGCAGAGTGGTCAAAACGAAATCCGAGTCGAGCAGTTCCGGGTGATCCTCGGCGAGCTCCAGCCCGGAGATGATGGTGGACAGCGGACTGCGGAGCTCGTGGGAGGCGTCCCCGACGAAGCGCCGCTGCGCTTGGTGGCCGGCTTCGATGCGCGAAAGCATTTCGTTCATGGTGACAGCGAGGGCCGCAATCTCATCGTTACTGCGGGGGATAGGTACGCGTTCAGAGAGATCAGATGTGGAGATTTCGGCGACTCTGCCGCGAATTGCGTCCACGGATCGGAGAGAGCGTCGCACGAGTCGGTAGCTCGCTGAGGCAGCTACGGCAACGATGACCGGTGCGCCGCAAGTGAGTAGCAGCGCGACTGTCCGTGCTGTGCCCTCGACCGCTTCGCTGCCCCCACCCACAATCACCGTGTAATCGCCCGACGGGGTCCTCACCCGCTGGCCGCTCAGACGCATGTCGTCGTTGGGCGACGCGTCATCGGAAATGCTGCGGCGCAAGCCGTAACCTAGAGCGGTGACAGGCATCAGCGGTTTTCCGGGCGCCGACCCAGATCGCCGCACCACGTTGCCGGCCGGGTCGATCAACTGAACGGCCACTACACGCTGATCCGTGGCCAGCAGAGCATTGTCAACGGTGTCGAGCGAATTGGACTGCAGCGCATCCACGATGGCGTGGACTCTGCCGGCGGTGGCATCGTCGACGCCTGCAATCAGCGATCTGTACAGGACTACATCCAATGTCGCGCCCGCAATCGCAAATGCGAACAAGACGGCCAATCCCGACACTGCGGCTGAGCGCGCAGCGATGCCCAACTTGGGAGGCCACACCGCACGCACGCGAGCGCTGAGCCACCTCAGCCATGCCATCCTCATGCGCACAGTCTCATTCTGCCGTGCTGAGAACTAACTGAGTATGCCGCCCGGCCGGTGTACGGCGAAGCGGATGTTGCAAACTTCTCAGCGGTTCTTCAGCACCTCCTACCTACGCTGGGCGCTGCCATAGTGAGGAGGCAAATCGTGAGTTGCCATACTGATTCGATCCACCGTGCCGGAATAGACGGACCGGTGGCCGAATATGACGGCGGTGCCGCCAGCTCGGCCGTGTTGGCCAGGCCGCGCTGGCGCGGCTGGATTCATTTTTACTGCGCTGTTGCGGCATTGTTCGCCGGCGCAGCGCTGGTGACGATGTCCTGGGCGCAGGTCTCCAAGTTGGCGGGACACGCCACGCTGGCCTACACGCTGGCGATCGTGGCGATGTTTGCGGTCAGCGCTATCTACCATCGCGTCTACTGGCAGTCGGCGACGGCCCGTGGCTGGATGCGACGGCTCGATCACTCCATGATCTTCGTATTCATCGCCGGAACTTACACGCCTTTCGCCAGACTGGAGATGCCGCGTACCACAGGGCACGTAGTACTCGGGATCGTGTGGGGCGGTGCGCTGGTAGGCATTGCGCTGAGCCTGTTCTGGCCGACGGCCCCGCGATGGGTGGGGGTCGCACTTTATCTGTTGCTGGGCTGGGTAGCGGTCTGGTACACCAACTTGATCGTCTACAACGCAGGGGTGACCGTCATGGTGCTGTTGGCGCTCGGCGGACTGCTCTACAGCGTCGGCGCGGTGTGCTACGGGTTACGCCGGCCGGATCCGTGGCCGAGCGTCTTCGGTTATCACGAAGTTTTCCACGCGTGCACTGCGGTTGCGGCGATTTGCCAATACATCGCGATTTGGCTCGCTGTCTTCTAAAGCGTCTCGGCGACAATGGGTCTGATGCTAGACGCAACGAGCGCGGACCCTCTTCCACGCATCAACGTGTGATGAAAAGTGCTGGGATCAAACGTTATCGGCCATCGAGTCGGTGGCGCTCGGAACCACCTCAATCATCGCGTCCAAGGCATACCGCCTTCCTGCAAGGCGTGCCCGGTGCTGCATGTACTAGTGCGCCGCGCATGAATCTCTGCAGTCGCACTCTCTTACAACAGATTCAGCGTTGTGCCCCGCTCACCGGCAGGAGGATGAGATGTCGGGAATGCAGACACTCGAGGGTCCTGCTGATATAGATTTTCTCGGCGCCGGCGCGCGCTGGTCGATCCTGGCAATTGCGCTGTGGGCCACTGCAAGTTCCTTCTTGTTCATCAATGGTTTTGCCTTCTTGATTCCTGCCCTGCGATCGGCCGGCGGGATCCCACTGACTCAGTCCAGTCTGTTGGCGTCGATTCCGAGCTGGGGAATGGTGCTCACTCTGCTTCCGTGGGGTTACGCTGTCGATCGCCTCGGCGAGCGAACGGTCCTGACTGTCTCCTCCGCGCTGACTGCCGTCGCGGCATTCGCCCTGGCTTCGCAGCATTCGTTCTTCGCAATCGGTGCCCTGCTGTTTCTGGGCGGGATGGCCGCAGCCGGCTGCAACACCGCAGGTGGTCGACTGGTGTCAGCGTGGTTCCCGCCGCATCAACGTGGTGTGGCGATGGGAATCCGTCAAACTGCTCAGCCGGTGGGAATCGCGTTGGGAGCGTTGGTGATGCCGGAACTGGCCGAGCAGGACGCAATTTCCGCGCTGTGGTTTCCCGCTGTGTGCTGCACTATCGCCGCCGTGATCGCCGCCATTGGTATCGCCGATCCCGGGCGGAGAGCCCGACAATGCGCCAGCATCGAAGAACTGGCCAATCCGTATCGAGAGTCCTCGGTGTTGTGGCGGATACATGCGGTGTCGGGATTGATGATGATGCCCCAGGCGGTGACCGTGACGTTCATGCTTGTCTGGTTGATGGACCACCGGGGTTGGTCGTCCGCGATGGCGGGCGCCTTGGTGACTGCCTGCCAATTGTTGGGTGCGTTGGGCCGCATCGTGGTTGGCCGATTGTCTGATCGCCTCGGCTCGCGGATGCAGCCCGTGCGCGTCATCGCCCTTGCTGCCGCGCTGACGCTTTTCTTGTTGGCCCTCACCGATCACCTAGGCTCACGGCTCGACGTGTGGTTCATGGCAGCGATCACGATCCTCGCGGTGCTCGACAATGGTTTGGAGGCGACAGCGATCACCGAGTTCGCGGGCCCCTTTTGGAGTGGACGAGCGCTGGGCGCGCAGAACACCACCCAACGAGTGATCGCCTCCGTGGGGCCTCCGGCGTTTGGGGCGTTGATCAGTACTACGGCCTATCCGCTGGCATGGGCTCTCTGCGGGCTTTTCCCATTGCTTGCGGCCCCGTTGGTGCCGGCCGACCTGGTGCCGCCCCGCCTCCAACAGGGGGTAGGTCGCAGGCCGGGCGCAGGATCTACCAGCAATTAATGACGCGGAGCGAATGCGCGCTTGGTTGTCGATAGCACGGGCAGTTGGATGCGGCGGGCAACTGCCCGGGCTACTCGGAGTCACTCCACAGCTTTTCCGCAGGGTAATCGCGCAACATATGGCGTAGCTTGAGCCGACGCGCAGACACACGCGCAATGCAGGAAAACCAGCCGCGGCGCGGATACGGTGTCGGCGTCGAGTGGAGACAGTCCGCACGTCCACACCCAGCACAGGGGGAACCGTGAAGTCCATGAAATCCATTGCCGTGAGCGTTGCCGCGCTGGCCGCTGTCGGTGGTGCGGCAGCATTGGGCTCCGGTGCATCCGGTGTCCCGCTCGCCGCCCAGGTTCAGCTGGCCTCCGCCGGCGCGCCGCTGCCGCTGGATCCCGCGCCCTCACCGACGCCGTCGCCCGCCCCCGATCAAAACGTGCCGACCGCGGACCAGATCACCTCTATCCTCACCAATTTGTCCGATCCTGGCGTGTCGTACCACACCAAGGACAGCCTGGTCGAAGGCGGCATCGGTTCGGGCGAGGGCCACGTGATGGATCACGAGCTGAGAAAGGCCTACCGCAACGGTCAGCTGCCGCTGTCCTTCGCCGTGACGAACATTCAATCGAACGGTCCGACGACGGCGACCGCCGACGTGGCCGTCTCGGGCCCCAAGCTGCCGGCGCCGGTCACCAAGAACCTGATGTTCGTCAACCAGAACGGCAACTGGGTGCTGTCCAGCCCCTCCGCAACGGAGCTGGTGCAGGCGGTCTCCGGGCTCTGACGCCCGCTTGCTCTGACGCCGGCGCCGCTTACCGGGACAGCACGGCCTCGATCGCGCTGATCACCTCCGGTGCGTCCGGTTCGGTCCGCGGCCGAAACCGGTTGACCACCTCGCCGTCGGGCGCGACGAGGAACTTCTCGAAGTTCCACTGAATGTCACCCGCCTTGCCGTCGGCGTCGGGGGCCTTGGTCAGCTCGGCGTACAGCGGATGGCGGTTGTCGCCGTTGACGTCGGTTTTGGCCAGCAACGGAAACGTCACCCCGTACGTCGTCGAGCAGAACTCCTGAATCTCCTCGGCCGTGCCCGGCTCCTGGCCCATGAACTGATTGCAGGGAACGCCCACGACCGTCAGACCACGGTCGCGGTAGTCCCTGGCCAGCTTCTCCAGTGCCGTGTACTGCGGGGTAAGCCCGCACTTGGACGCAACATTCACGACCAGCGTTGCGCCGCCGGACAATTCGGCCAGCGTGGCCTGCTTTCCGTCGAGGGTGGTCAGGGCGATGTCGTTGAGGGTCACGCCGACGACGCTAACACTGCGTTGACGTGCCGGCCTCGGCAAGGCAACGTGACGGATGCCCGAACCGAGGAGCTGCCACCATGAACGCCGAGACGCCAGAGGTTGCCGCGGCCACCGTCGTCCTGGGCCGCGACGGCGCCGACGGCTTCGAGGTGCTGATGCTCAAGCGGGCCACGACGACGTCGTTCGCCGGGGGAGCTTGGGTCTTTCCCGGAGGTCGGGTGGACCCGGCCGACGCCGGGACGGACTCGCTCGACAGCATCGAGGCGGCCCGCCGCGCGGCGGCGCGAGAAACCTTGGAGGAGGCCGGAATTCACCTTGACGGGAACACGTTGTCGGTGATCTCGCAGTGGAGTCCGGGTCCCGAGGCCCCTAAACGTTTCCGCACCTGGATGTTGTTCAGTGTCGCGATCGACGCCGGCGAGGTGGTTGTCGACGGCAGCGAGATCGTCGATCACCGGTGGATCAGCCCGGCCGACGCCCTCGAAGAGCACGGGCACGGCCGAATGGTGCTGCTGCCCCCGACCTGGGTGACGCTGCACCAGTTGTCGGCGTACCGCGATTGCGCCGCCGCGACGGCCGGGGTCGAGTCAATGCCGTTCGAGCACTTCGAAAGTCACCTCGTCACCGCACCGACAGGCATGGTCATCCTCTGGCACGGCGACGCCGGCTACGACACCCGCGACGCCGACCTGCCCGGTCCGCGGCACCGCTTGACGATGCGGCGCGGTCCGTGGGTTTACGAGAGAAGCTGGGCCGCATCACACGGCAACAGCGCAACGGCGAGCTAGATTACCCGCATGCGCATTGCCCGCTCGCTCGCTGCACTCCTGACGGTCCTCACAGCTGGCCTGCTGCTTGCAACCCCGGTCGGCGCGCAACCGCCGTCCAAGCTCACCGAGCACATCACCGACACCACCGGCGCGTTGACGGACTCCGACCGGGCGGCGGTCAGCTCGGCGATCGACCGGCTCTACCGGGACCGGCGCCTCCAACTGTGGGTGGTCTACGTCGACAATTTCTCCCGGTTCAAGCCCGACAACTGGGCGGAGAACACCCGCGCCGCCAGCAAAATGGGCGCCCAGGACGCGCTGCTGGCCGTGGCTACGAACACCAAGTTGTACGCGTTCTCCGTTCCGGGTCTTTCGGTATCCGAGTTGAGCAGCCTGCGGAGCACGAAAATCGATCCCGAGGTGAACGCCAAAGACTGGGGGGGCGCCGCGGTCGCCGCCGCCGACGGGCTGAACAAATCCGCCAGTTCGACGAATTCGTCATCGCCGAACTGGCTGTTGATCGCGACCTGCATCGGCATCGCGGTGGTCGTCATCGTGGCGCTGATTCTGCTGATTCGACGGCGTCGCCGCCGCCGCGCGGCGCGGGGACATTCCGACGCAGGCGGGCGCGTTGATTCCCTGGAGCAGGCGCTGTCCACCGCGGACGCCCGGCTGCGGCAGATCTCCGACTACGTCGCCAAGCACCGCAAGGCCGTCGGCGACCAGGCCCAGGCCCAGCTCGAAGACGCCAAGCGGCATCTGGCAGCGGCGCACGGCAAGCAGGCCAGCAACGAAGCCGAAGCCATCGCCTACGCCAACAGGGCGTCGGTACTGGCGGCGCGGGCCCAGGAACTGGCCAACGCCGACGTGGTGGCGGCGCACCGCACGCCGCGCCGATGAGACCCGGTAACCTCGCGAATTCTCTTGCACGGCAAGATATTCCGAATGTGCGGGAATATCTGCAGGGTGAGGGATGTCTGACGAAGCGACACCTACAGGCAGGGGAACGGCAATGAAGTTCGGGATCGCAACGTTCGTCAACGACGACAGCATCGACACGGTGACGCTGGCGCGTGCGATCGAAGAGCGCGGATTCGAGTCGTTGATGGTCGCCGAGCACACCCACATTCCGGCCAGTCGGGAATCGCCGTATCCGCTGGGCGGTGAGCTGCCGAAGATCTACTACCGCACCCTGGACCCCTTCGTCACGCTCGCCGCCGCCGCGGCCGTGACGTCGAAGATCGAGTTGTTCACCGGCATCGCCCTGCTCATTCAGCGTGACCCGATCATCACTGCCAAGGAAGCGGCGAGCATCGATGTGATCTCTGGGGGCCGGTTCGTGTTCGGCGTCGGGGCCGGCTGGAATATCGAGGAAATGCGCGACCACGGCACCGACCCGAAGACGCGCGGGGCGCTGCTGGACGAGCGCATCGAGGCCATCAAGGCGCTGTGGGCTGACGAGCCCGCCGAATATCACGGCACCTATGTCGATTTCCCCCCGTCGTACAGCCGGCCCAAACCCGTTCGCAAACCGCATCCACCGATCTTTTTCGGCGGAGATTCGGCCGCGACGTTCAAGCGGGTGGTGCGGCATCAGGCCGGTTGGCTCTCCAACCCGTTCCCGATCGAGCACGTCACCCGCCGGGTGCCGCAGTTGCGCGACGCCGCCGGGCACGACGTGCCGATGGCGATGTTCGGCACACCGAAAGACCCCGATTATTGGCAGGCCGCCGAAGAGCTGGGATTCGGTCAGCTGGGGTTGCTGCTGCCCACCAAACCGCGGGACGACTCGCTGCGGCGCCTGGACGAATTCGCGGACCTCATAGCGAAATATCGCGCCTAGCGGGGCGAGGCGAAACCCAGTCGCCCGCATCGGAGCCAGAGCGGTGACTCAAGAATGATCCGGGGCTACGCTGCTAGCTGTACCCACAGGTGTTCGTCGGTGATGTTGTGCGGCGAGTCGGCTCAGTGACGGGCACCGGGAGGGATCACCATGCGGTTCACCGCGCAGGAACTGCACGCGCGCGCCGTAGAGCGCCGCGCGGTCGAGGCGGCGCTGTGGGGCATGCCGCTGGTCAACGTGGACGCCATGCGGCAGGCCTATTTTCGGGCCGGCGCGCACTACAACGACTGCATCTTCTGGTCGAACCCCAACACGTGGATGAACCAGACCACGACACCCAACCATTCCACGAGCTACGTGATGTTCTTCATGAATCTCGCTGCGGGCCCAATCGTGGTCGAGGTCCCGGCAGCTACCGAGCAGGCGCTGTACGGGACGATCATCAACGTCTGGAACGAGCCGTTGCGCAACGTCGGAAACACCGGTTTCGACAAGGGCGCCGGCGCCAAGTATGTCGTGTTGCCGCCGGGATTCGACCGCCCGGTCCCCGACGGTCATGTGGCGGTCCCGTGCACGACCTACACCGCGTACTGTTTGCTGCGCATCATCATCGCGACCCAATCGGAGCAGGACCGCCGCGACGGCATCGACTATCTGCACACGCTGAAGATTTATCCGCTCGGGGAGGCCGGCTCAGCGATCCAATTCATCGATGTGGCGGGGCAACCGTTCGAGGCCGTCCCACGCTACGACGCGAGCTTGTTCGCTTCGCTGTCGGCGATGGTAGCGCAGGAGCCAGTCCAGGACCGCGACTTGGCGCTACTGGGCCAACTGCACCTGCTCGGCATCGGTAAAGACCTCACCTTCGATCCCGAAGCGCTGGGCGTCGACGTGCTTGACCGCGCAGCCGAGGAGGCGCATCAGTGGATGATGGAGGGCTACGCCAGCACCGGCACTCCGGTCTGGCCGCACACCGGCCGCAGATGGCGCTTCCTGCTGGACGTTCCGCTGGCTGAGGGCACCCGACTGACGTTCGTCGAGCCGGGTCGTGATCTGCGCGTCGACGTGCGCGCCTTCGCCTGGTTCGCGATGTTCGGGCCGGTGGTGCCCCCACCGCCGCAGCTCTACCTGAAGACCTACGAGTCCGATGACGGCAGCAGGCTCAACGGCGCTGGGTCCTACCGGCTGCGGGTGCCGCCCGATGTGCCGACGACGCAATTCTGGGCCGTGGACGTCTATGACGCCGCGACCGGCGCGTTCATCCGTGAATCCCCGGTAGTCGGGTTGGACTCCTACCGCAACGACGTCGACGTCAACCCCGACGGTTCGGTCGACGTGTACTTCTCCCCGGCGCCGCCGCCGGACCGCGAAACCAACTGGGTGCACACCCGCGATGGTGATCCGTTCTTCGTCCTGTTCCGCATCTACGGACCGAAAAAGCAAGCGGTCGACGGCACCTGGGTCCTCACCGACATCGAGGAGTTACCCCATGACCACCGATGACGGCGCCACGATCCAGCGGGCTTACGACGAAGCCGACCTGGCCAGGGCGATCACGGCGTACAAGTTCTTCTATCCGACGGTCTCCGGCGCGCGGATCATCCGCGGTAACGAGGCGGCGGGTCTGGTGGCCAACAAAGTTTTCGGCGTTCTCGACTGCGGGCCAACTCAATTGGTGTTCACCGCCAACTCCGACACACCGTACGGACCGTTACAGCTGGACTTGGGAATCGGGCCGCTGGTGGTCGAACTCGAACCGGGGCCCTTGATCGTCGTGGCGATGGACGTCAACCAGCGGTGGGTCGCCGATATGGGACTACCGGGCCCCGACGCGGGCAATGGTGGCAAGCACCTGCTCGTCGGGCCCGACTTTGTCGGCGAACTACCCGACACCGGTTACTACCTACACCGAGCTAGTAGTAACCAGCAGATCGTCGGCGCACGATCACTACCCGTCGACGGCGATGTCGACGGCGCCATGCGGCGCCTCAAGACCATCAAGGTCTACCCACTGCATTCCGACGTCGAGTGGACCCCGCCGCAGTGGTTCGACCTGACCGGCAAATTCCAGGACACCACGCCTTTAGGCGTCGAGAACGGCATCGAGTTCTGGCGGGTCTTGCACGAAACCGTCGACGCTGAACCGGCATTCGAGGGTTACCGAACCCACTACGGAGAGCTGGCCGCGCTCGGTATCGCCAAGGGGCAACCGTTCGACCCCGACCAGCGAATGATCGACATCCTCACCGCCGCCGCCCAGCACGGCAACGCCCAGCTGCGTGCCCAGTCGTTCGCCGACCGCTCTGCCGACCGTCACGTCTGGGATGACCGCCAATGGGAGCACGCCGCACTGCGTTTCGAGGACGGCGACTTCAACGCCACCACGCATGTCGATCTGGTGGCCCGCGAGAAATGGTTCTACCAGGCGATCGGAGCCTCGCCGGCCATGTTCCGCCGCGACACCCAGGCAGGCTCGTTGTACTGGCTGGGGCACCACGACCACACCGGCGCCCCGCTGGAAGGCGCCAACACCTACCGGCTGACCGTGCCGCTGCCAGTGCCGGCCAGATTGTTCTGGTCTGTCACGGTCTACGACGTCGGCACGCGTTCCCAGATCCAGACTCCGCAGAACAAGGCGGCGCTGCGGTCATTGTTCGAACTTCAGGGCCTCACCGGCGGCGCCGTCGACCTCTATTTCGGTCCCGCTGCGCCGGCGGGCCACGAACACGCTTGGATCCAGACCATCTCCGGCAAGAACTGGTTCACCTACTTCCGCATCTACGGGCCGCAAGCGGCCGCCTTCAACGGTCATTGGCGCCCAGGCGATTTCGAACGAATTTAGCTTGCCCCGCTTTCCAGGTCCTGGCTCCGGGCGATGTTCTCGGCGATGATCTGGCAAGCCGTGTCGTAGAAGGCGCTGATCAAGGTCGAGAACGAGAGCTCGAAGGGGTAGATCATGTGCACCGCCACCGGTTCGACGTCCCAGTCCGGCAGGACTGGGACGATGGTGCCCTCGTGCAGTTCGTCGGCGCAGATGATCTGGGTGGGCATTGCGCCGAACCCCAGCCCCTGCAGGATGTACTGCTTGCAGACCTGAAAGTTGTTGGCGCGTGCGCGCACCGGCGGCGACAACTCGTGTCGTCTTCTACCCCGGGTGACCGTGAGCTTGCGCGGACCGCCGAAGCCGAAGTCGATGAAGGGCAGGTCGTTCAACTGTGACGGCGCGGTGATGGGCTCTCCCAGGCCCTGCACGAACTTTGCTGAGGCGCACAGAAACAGGTTGAGGTCGAACACTTTTCGGGCGATCAACGTCGAATCCTGCAGTGGCCCAGGACCGAACACCACGTCGAAGCCATCCTTGACGGGGTCGACCATGCTGTCGACCAACCGGATGTCCAAGCGCGAGTGCGGATAGCGCCGCAGAAATGTGGCGCCCACTCGAGATGCGTAGTCGATACCGAGGAACACCGGCATCGCCACGCGCAGCTCGCCCTGCGGTTCTTGTCGGCTGGCCTCCGCCAGCGCGCGCACACTGTTGGCCTCGTTGAGGATGTTGACCGTGTGCCGGTAGACCTTCTCGCCAAGGTCGGTGACGGTGAGCTGGTGGGTGTTCTTACGCAACAGCTTGATGCCCAGGTCAGCCTCCAGCTTCGCCAGTTTGCGGCTGACGGTGGATTTGGGCATGCCCAGCAGCGCCGCCGCCTTCGAAAGGCTGCGGCTCTCGACAACCTTGCCGAAGATCAGCAGGGCGCCGAGGTCGAAGGGCGGGTTCTGGTCCATGAGCTTGTTCCAACTATGCAACAGGGTGTTGCGGTTCTGCATCTGTTTGGACCATTTCGGCAGCTGTTAGCGTCGGCTGCGAGGAGGGTCCGATGAGTCACGACAGCCTGGTGACCAAACCCGACAGCGGACACTGGACCGACGCGTATCCCGAGCTCGGCCGCGGTCCGGTGTCGCTTCAGGACTGCGTATCCGAGGATTTCTACGAGAAGGAACGCGAGCACGTCTTCAAGAAGAGCTGGCTTTACGTCGGCCGGGTCGAGCGGGTCCCTCGGACGGGAAGCTACTTCACCCGCGAACTCAAGGTGTTGAACACTTCGATCATCATCGTGCGCGGCAAGGACGATGTGATTCGCGCCTTCCACAACATCTGCCCGCACCGCGGCAACAAGATGCTGTGGGAAGACGATCCCTTCAAAGAGGTCTCCGGTCGTGCGCCACTGCTGTACTGCCGCTTCCACGGCTGGCGGTACAAGCTGGACGGCACCCTGCACGCCGCCACTCGTAAAGACTTGCTGCTGGACTTCGACGCCGACAGCTGCCGGGTGCCCGCGGTGCAATGCGAGGTGTGGCAAGGATTCATCTTCATCAACCTCGACCCGCACAACACCGAACCGCTGCGGTCGTTCCTCGGGGCGCTGGCCCACGGCATCGAGGGCTACCCGTTTGACGGGCCGCATCAGATCTACCGGTTTTCGGCCGAATTGCAGTGCAACTGGAAGATATTCGTCGACAGCTTCGCCGAGAGTTACCACGGCCCGTATCTGCACGCGTCCTCGTTCGGCAACCTCACCGCTGAGGCCAAAGAGGCGCTGGACAAGCCGAACCCGTTCACCGATGCGCTGGCCTACCAGCTCAGCGGCCCGCACCGGATGTTCTCGTTCGCCGGTGAGCCGTCGCGGCGGACGCCGTATTCGAAGCCGATCGAGTGCGTGATGGAGGCAAGCGCCGCAGGCCCCTGGAACAAGAGGCTCGATCGGGGTCCGATGCCCCCCGGAATCAATCCGACGCGCGCCGAAAAGTACGGGTTCGATTCGTTCCAGTTCTTCCCCAACTTCGTGCTCATCTTCGGCTCGTCGGGTTTCACCACCCACGCGCACTGGCCGACCGGCCCGCACTCGCACCTGTTCGAAGTCGAAATGTTCTATCAGCCTCCCAAGACGCACAAGGAGCGACTGGGCCAGGAACTCACCGTGACGTTCCTCAACGACATCATCCTCGAAGACGCGAGTCCGTCCGAGGGCCTGCAGGCGATGCTCAACAGCGGTGTCCTCACACACTTTACGATGAATGACGAAGAGATCCTGCTGCGCCATCTACACAAGGTGGTCGCCGACTACGTCGCGGCCGGAGAGCGGGAGAAAGCGGGGCAACAGTGACCACGGTTCTGCCGCAAGAGTTTTCACATCTGGAACACCTGGTGCCCGAGTGGGCGATCGAGGACGGCCACCAGCGTTACGTGAAGCGGGTCAACAGTTCCATGGACCAGATCCGCGAATTCTACGATCAGGTTTTTCCTTGCGCCCAGGAAGCGGTCGCCTACATCGACAAGTTCGACTACTCCGAACCGCTGCCCGACGACGTCGCGAATCTGCGCAACCTGCTCTACTCGCTGATCACCGTCTCGCTGGCGGTCGAGCTGTGGAATCAGCCTCGGGTGAAGCATTCGGCCAACACGATCCTCACCAGGGTGAGTTGAAACCATGGGACTCGGCTCGGCGCAGCTGGAAATCGTCGACCTCACAACGACTATCGGTAGCGAAATCAGAACCGACCTCGACACGCTGCTCAGCGGCGCGCAGGCCCCGGCTATCCGCGACATCCTGGAGCGGCGTGGTGTGGTGTTCTTTCGCGGATTGGACATCGGCGACGAGCAGCAGGTCGCCATCGCCAAGACGCTGGGTACCGTGGTCGCCAACGAGGGCGCCGGCGGCATCAACAAGATCTCGCTGGACGAGAACGTGAACGCCCGCGCCAAATATCTTCAGGGATCGATGTTTTGGCATTTCGACGGGTCGCTGCAGCCGCTACCGAATTTGGCCACGTTGTTGCGCGCGGTACAGCTTTCCCGGACCGGCGGTCAGACCGAATTCTGCAACACCTATGCGGCTTACGAGGACCTTTCCGATGCCGACAAGAAAGCACTGGCAGAGCTGCGCGTAGTGCACAGTGCCGAACGGTCACAGTATTACGTCACCCCGGAGATGAGTTACGCCGAGATCGCGATGTGGCAGAAGTCGCCGACCAAGGTGTGCCCGATCGTGTGGACCCACCAGTCCGGCCGCAAATCGCTGCTGCTGGGCGCCACCGCCGACTACGTCTTGGGGATGTCGGTAGGGGACAGCCGTGCATTACTTGCGCGCCTGCGCGATTGGGCCACCCAGCCCCGGTACGTCTACCGGCACGACTGGCAGCCGGGTGATCTGCTGATCTGGGATAACACCGGAACGATGCACCGGGTGCTGCCGTATGCCGCCGACAGCGGTCGGCTCATGCACCGGACCATCCTTGCTGGTGAGGAGCCGCTGGAATGAGACCGACGCACCCGCCGAGAAACCCGGCGACGTCACCCTGACCAAGTTCTGCGCCGAACTGCGTGTCCCGCGGGTTAGGTTGTCTTAATGACCACTGACCGCGGCGAGTCCGCGTTCAACCGATTGGGCCGGCGGGAGCCGGTGAGTCGCATGCACGAACAGCTCGACGAGCTCGTGGCGGCCCGCGACCTGATGGAGAAATTGGTACGGGTCATCGTCGAGATCGGTTCCGACCTCGACCTGAATGTGACGCTGCACCGAATCGTCGACGCCGCGACCGAGCTGACCGGGGCCGGCTACGGGGTGCTGGGGATCCGCTCAACCGATGGCAGCCTGGTTTCCTTCGTGCACAGCGGAATCGACGACGAGTTGGCCCGCAGATTCGGCGACCTGCCGGTAGGGGAGGGCCTGCGCATCGACGACCTGAGCACTCACCCCGGGGCGATCCCATCGCAACCGCACGGTCTGCCGCTGCGGGCATTGCTCGGAATCCCAATCGCGGTGCGGGGAGCCGATTTCGGCAGCCTTTACCTGGCCGACGATCGGCCCGGTCGTGTGTTCTCGGACGCTCATGAAGGCGCTGTCTGGGCGCTGGCGACGGCCGCGGCGGCCGCCATCGACAACGCGCGGCTGTTCGAGCGCGAACGCGAGAACGCGAAGTGGACGAAGGCCAGCCGCGAGATCACCACGGCGCTGCTGTCCGGTGACCCGCAGACCGGACCGCTGCAGCTCATCGTGAATCGGGCACTGGAACTGGCGAACGCTGAACAGGCCATCCTGTTGGTTCCACGGGAACCGGATCTACCCGCCCACCAGGTCGATACCTTGGTCGTGGCCGCCACCGCGGGGCGCTACGCGTCGGAGGTGATCGGCCGACAAGTGCCTATGGACGGTTCCACCACAGGTGGTGTCGCGCGGCGCGGTCTGCCCCTGATCACCGATTCCTTCGAATATCCGATCGAAGGGTTCACCGACGTCGGTGCGCGCCCGGCAATCGTGATGCCGCTTATCGCCCACGATTCGGTGCTCGGCGTGATCGCCGTCGCGCGTCACCCGCAGCAGCCCCAGTTCGGCACCGACTATCTCGAGCTGGTGAGTGACTTCGCGCGGCACGCAGCCATTGCATTGGCGCTGGCGGCCGGCCGCGAACATGCGCTCAACCAGGAACTGGCCCTGGCAGACACCGTCGACGAGGCGCTGCAGGGCGCCGCCGAGGAGCTGCGCCGGCAATGGCGAGCACGTCGCGTACTGGCAGTGACCTTCCGAAGGGGCAGTCACGCAACAACGTTGAGCAACGCGCCACAGGTGGTGTCGGTCGGCGAGTCCACGCAGTGGAACGAGCTGCCGTCCCGCACCCGGCAGCAGCTCGTCTCGTTGTGCGACGGAGACCTACTCACCCCCTGCACCGCAGAGCCCGGGACCGCGGGGATCGCGCTGCAGCATCCCGAAGGCGTCGTGGTCGTCTGGATCGATCTGCCCGAGCAACGGCCATTCACCCTGGAAGACCAAACTCTGCTGACCGTGCTTGCGGGCCGCCTCGGGCAAGGCTTGCAGCGGGTGTACCAGGTCGACCAGCAGCGCGAAACCGCTTTGGCCCTGCAGCATTCGATCCTGGGTCCCGCCAAACTGCCCGGCGGGTTCTCGGTGCGCTATCAGGCGGCCAGCCACCCCCTGCAGGTCGGCGGGGATTGGTATGACGTCGTCGACTTGGAGGATGGACGCATCGCGATGGTGGTAGGCGACTGCGTCGGGCACGACCTCGCCGCTGCCACCGTCATGGGACAGGTGCGCAGCGCCTGCCGCGCACTGTTGTTCGAAAACCACAGTCCCGCCGCGGCTTTGTCCGGGATGGACCGCTTCGCGGCGCGGCTGCCCGGCGCCCAGTGCACCACCGCTGTCTGCGGCGTGCTCGACCCCGCCACCGGCGAACTGGTGTATTCCAGCGCCGGGCACCCGCCGCCTATCCTGGTCCTCGCCGACGGCACTGTTCAGATACTCGACGAAGGTCACACCATCGCGCTCGGCGTGCGGCGCGATTGGGCTCGTCCGGAGGCACGTGTGATCCTGCCGGCCCGGTCCACGCTGGTCCTCTACACCGATGGTCTGGTCGAGCGTCGTCGTACCTTGTTGGAGGACGGTATCTTTCGGGTCGCGGCGGTCGTGGGGGAAGCCGAAACCGTCTCGCTGGACGGTCTTGCCGACGAAATCATGGCCCGGGTCGAGCCGGCCGGCGGCTATCAGGACGACGTCGTGCTCCTGCTGCACCGCCATCCCGCCCCGCTGGAGTTGACGTTCCCCCCCGATGCCAGCCACCTGGCATCCACCCGAACGGCGTTGCGCCGTTGGCTGTCCCAAGTCCGAGTGCGTCCTGAGCAGACGACGAACATGCTGATCGCCGCGGGTGAAGCGATGTCCAACGCCATCGAGCACGGCCACCGCGACCAGCCGGGCGGCACGATCAGCCTGGGCGCGGTGGCACTTGTCGACGAAGTGCAATTGACGATCACCGACACCGGTTCGTGGAAGCCGCCGCAGCCAACCACCACGCGGGGACGGGGTATCGCCCTGATGCGACGGCTCATGCACGATGTCACCATCAATACGGAGACCAACGGCACCACCGTTCACCTATCGGCGAGGATCACCTGATGCCCACGTTGCTCACCCTTGACACGGCGCATTCCGAAGACGGCAAACACCTGCTGATCGCGGCCGGGGAAATCGACCTGAGCAATATCGACGCGTTCAAGAACGCTCTGGCCTCGGCCACCGCCGAGGCCGCGAACACCGGCAGTCCGCTCACGGTCGACCTCAGTGCGGTGGAATACCTGGACAGCGCCGCGATCAACGCGTTGTTCGCGCACGCTGACGGCATTCGTCTCATTGCTCATCCGCTGCTGCTGTCCGCCCTCACCGTGAGCGGCCTGGCCGAGCTCGTTAACATCGAAAACGCCTCTGCGGCAACGGAATCTAACTGAGATCGGTGGGCAACACAGGGTTCGCGGCAGGGCTCGCGCTGGGGTCTGCGCTGATGGTCGGCGTCGGCGACGTCCTGCAGCAACGGTCCGCCCACCAGGTCACCGACGAACCGGTCGGCACGGCAGCGCTGTTCGGCCGACTCCTGCGCGACGGCCGCTGGTGGGCCGGCAGCTTGGTGGCCGGCGCCGGGTTCGGGTTACAGGCTGCGGCCCTCTCCATGGGTTCGGTGGTGCTGGTGCAGGCGCTGCTGGTGACGTCGTTGTTGTTCGCGATGCTCGTCAGTGCCAGGGTTGAACATCGCAGAATCACTGTCGGCCAAGGTTTTTGGGCGGTGCTGTTGGCCGCGGCGGTGGGTGTGGTGGTGACGGTGGGCAACCCTCAGTCCGGCAACTCTCGAGGTTCGCCGCAAACCTGGGCTCTCGTTACGATAATTGTCGGCACGGCGTTGGCGTTGTGTCTGATCGGTGCGCGGATGTTCCCCGGTACGGTCGGTGCACTGCTGCTGGGGCTGTTGTCCGGTGCGCTGTGGGGAGTGTTCACGGTCCTGACCAAGGGTGTCGTCGACGAACTCGGCCGCGGAGTTGCGGCGCTGATGCGGATGCCGGAGTTCTATGCGTGGGTGGTGCTGGCGATCGCCGCGACGGCCTGGGAGCAGTCGGCGTTTCGGGCCGGGCCCCTCACCGCGTCGCTGCCGGCGGTCACCATCGCCGAGCCGGTCGTCGGATCGGTGCTCGGTATCACCGTGCTGGGCGAGACACTGCGGACCTCGGGCGTCGGTCGCGTGGCGCTGGCGGTCTCGGTGCTGGCGATGGTGGCCGCGGCCGTGGCGCTGGCGCGCAGCCAGGCCGTCTCTCCGGTCAGCGGTCAGAAGTCAAGTCCCGCAACGAAAAACTGATCGCCGACGCGTGGTGGCTGCCGTCCCGGGAGGCCCCCGGGTAGGCAGTGCGACCGGTCGCCTAGGGTCGAGACTGGCATGTGGGTTCCTATTCTGGTGATGGCTGTCGCGGTGAGCCTCGAACCGTTCCGGATCGCCATGACGGTACTCATGCTCAACCGGCGCCGTCCGGCGCTGCAGCTGCTCGCGTTCCTCAGCGGGGGGTTCGCGATGGGGATGACGGTGGGTCTGTCGGTGATTTTCGTGCTGCGCAGACGCTTGGTCGCCTCCGGTCAGCTGACCGGTCCCAGAGTCCAGATCCTGATTGGTGCGCTGGCTGTGCTTGTCGCTGCGGTGCTGGTCGTCACCGTCGCGGTGGGCCGCGTTCGCGGTGGTTTCCCGGGGAAACCCGGCGACGCCGAACGGGCCAGTCCTATCCAGAAGTTGCCGGCGCGGTTTCGGCACCTGCTGACCGGACCGTCGCTGTGGGTGGCGGCGGTGGCCGGGCTCGGTATCGCGTTGCCATCGGTGGATTACCTGGCCGCGCTGGCTGTCATCCTGACCTCCGGTGCAGCGGCGATGACCCAGGTCGCGGCGCTCCTGGTGTTCAACATCACCGCGTTCGCGATGGTCGAGATCTCGTTCGTGGCGTGCCTGCTGGCGCCGGAGACCACCCGCCGGACGATGACTGCGCTGAACAACTGGGTCGGGTCGCGCCGCCGGATCGAGGTGGCCGCGCTGCTTGCCGGAGTGGGCTGCGTTCTGCTTGCGGTCGGATTAGCCGGGCTCTGAGCCCAATGTTTCGAACGGATGTGCGACGGTTATCTACTCGTGGTGAGGTGGATGACGTGAATGACGACCGGCGGCAGGCGCCGCGAGAAAACCCGGAGAAGGACACGTCCGAGTGGGTCACCGGCGACGAGCCGATGACCGGACCGCAGCGCAGCTATCTGGAGACGTTGGCGCAGGAGGCTGGACGCGACGTCCCCGGCGATTTGACCAAGGCGAAAGCCTCGGAACTCATCGACGAGTTACAGCAGCAGACGGGACGCGGTGCCCGCTGACGGGTGCGGCCGTCACGATGTGGACTTCAGCAGCTCGTCGATCTTCTTGAGCCGCTTGAGGACCAGTGCTGTGACATCGACGGTACGGTCGGGCGAGCAGCCGACGATCTGCGAGACCACGTTGGCCTTGGCGATCACCGCGAATTCGCAGACCCACCGCTGACCGGAAAGATCGGTGGTCCACTGGGCGACTTCGGGGGAGGTCGCGGCCAACGGTCCCGGGTTCACGGTCATCTTGCGGCCGTCGTCGCCCCAGGCGGTGACGGGGCGCTGGCACCCGGACACCGTCTTGCGCACCGAGTTGAGAAACCCGGGGGCGTCGAAGTTGGCCGGATAGGTCGCGGATGCCTCCAGCAGTTGGTGCTGATCCGGTTGGTGGTCCTGCTGCGTGCGCGCTTCGCGGCCGGTGTAGTTCGAGGGAAATAAGGGATAGCGGCCAAACGCCACCGCGCCGTGGCATTGCGCAGGGTCGGCGCCGACGAAGAGTGCGGACTGCATGTCGTCTTCGGTCAGCGGGCTGTTGTTGACCACCGAGATGGCACCGGATGCCGTCAGCAGATCCACCAGTTGCGACGGTTGGATCGGTCCGGTGGGGCCGGCCCCGCCTCGTGCCGCGACCGTAGGGGTACCGGCGACGATGTGGTTGCATCCGCAGAGCACGGCGCACAGCACGATGGCGAATCCGCACCGTCTGCGCGGCGAGGATCGTCCAGGCCTGATCGTGCGACCGCCAGGTGCACTGCGATGTTCCTCACCGCCGGCGAACGGCACGATGGTCTCCTTCGGCGGAGGCGATGGCTTGCACCCCCAAGCATCCACGAGAACGCCGCGGCACGCTCACCAACTCGAGCCCCTACCGGGTGCTACAGCGGAATCCATACCCCGAAGAGCCAGAAACCCCACTGGTTGAACCCGGGATTCCAGATCGGCGTCTCCTGGAAACCCCAGTAGTTGATGGGTCCGCCCATCCATCGCCCGCCGGGCGGCGGAAGGGGTCCGCCCCAGGCTGGGCGCGGTGGAGCGCCGAAACCCCAGGGTGCGGCCCCGTTGCCCCACGGTGCCCCGTGGAAGTAACCGCGCTGGGCGTCGCCGCGCCACGGTGCGGGGCCACCCGGGCCACCGGGTCCGCCCGGACCGCCGGGACCACCCGGGCCGCCGGGTCCGCCCGGACCGCCGGGCCCGTGGTTGGCCGGCGGCTGTCCGCCGGGGCCGCCTGGGCCGTGCCCGGCGAATTGCCCGCCCGGACCCCCGCCGTGTGCGCCGGGAGCGCCGCCCGGTGCGCCCGGCGCACCCTGGCCTCCGTGATTCGGCGGCGGGTCAGCGCTTGCCAAACCCGCTCCTCCCATTGCCGCTGCGCTCAGCGCCCCGGCGATGGTCAGCCCTGCTGCCAGCTGTTTCAGGTTCATGGTCCCTCGCCTGTTCTCTTGGTGAAAGCCGTGGAATCCGGCTCACATTCGCAATCTAGTTAGCTTGGCTATGAATCGCGTGTGACTGCGCGAGGTGTAACTTTTGAACCGCCGTCGGGGGCCGGTGCGAGTGCCAAATATCAACCGAATCAGCGTTTTTGGAGCGCCCGGCGTACACAATCGAGGCATCATTGCTCGCGAACCCCACCCACCGCTGACTGGGAGACCTCCGAAATGACCGAATCGGGCGAACGCACCCGCATGGCTTTGCGGGCACTTGCCCGTGCCGCCGCGCCGCGTCCCGACGCGGCGCGGCGAGCGGCCAAGGACTTCGCGCGGCCCCTGCTGCCGGCGGTGGGCGCCGAGGTCCGCTGGGCCTTTCACCCGCCGTGGACCTGGCTGTCCGGTGTCGTGGCCAATCTGGTCCTGGCCGTCGTCTGGTTGTCGGTGCAGCCACTGACGGTTGGCCACGGTCACCCGCCCGGCCGGCACTTCCACCACCACCAACTCGATTGGGTGGTGCTGGTCAGTACCTATTTTTCGTCGTTCATCCTCGCCGACGTCACCACTACGAACATGCTCGGTGCCGACCACTACCGAGTCGCGCGGGGTCTCTCCGACGGAGTGCCGCTGTGGCGGATTCTGCTGATCAAGAACCTGGCCCTGATCGTGATCGTCGGGTTGCCCACCTTGGCGGTGGCGGCTGTGCTGACGGTATCCAAGGAAGGGGTGCCGCAGTTGGCCATGACCATTCCCAATGTCGCGGTGCCCATCGTGTCGTGGCTGGGGGTGGGGAACGTGGTATCGGTGCTCAATCCAGTGCCGGCCGAGCCGCTGCTGCGGCGTTGGCGCCATCGCAGTAATCCGCGTCGCACCACCGCCTGGCTGGCGGCGATCACGTTGCCGTACGCGCTCTACTACGTGGCCGACCCGATGGGCGGCGTCGAACACCGGGTGTTGTGGACGAAGTTGCCCGCCGCGATCGGACCGGTATTAGGCCGTGACACAAAGAGTTTCGTGCATCTCGGGTTCGCCACGATGGTGTGGATCGGGGGAACCATGCTGGCCGTTCTGTGGGAGCGCAGGCGAGGATTGCGGTTCAGGTAAGCGCGCTGCCGGCGAAGTCAACGGACGTTGTTTCAGGCACTTTCCCGGATTCCGCATCCGGGATGCGCCGGTAGCACAATCGACCTCGTCGCCCGGGGCTCGGCGCGGCGACGATGGGTGGGAGGGGTGAACCGGTGGGAGCCGGCTTGACGGCACGGTCATTAATCTAGCTAAGTGTTAAACTAGCTAAGTATTCTATTTCCGATTTTGGAGAGTTGCCGTGCCACGCACCGAAAACGACACCTGGGATCTAGCTACCAGCGTGGGCGCAACCGCGACCCTGGTGGCCGCGGCCCGCGCAATTGCGACCAAGTCCGATCACGCAGTCATCAACGACCAATTCGCCGAGCCGCTGGTCCGCGCCGTCGGAGTGGATTTCTTCACTCGCTGGGTCACCGGTGAACTCCGGGCCGACGACGTCGACGACGACGAGTCGAGCTGGAAACTCGCGCACATGCCCGACGCCATGGCCGCGCGAACCCGGTTCTTCGACTCGTTCTTCCAGAAAGCCGCGCAGGCCGGTATCCGCCAAGCCGTCATCCTGGCCTCCGGACTGGACGCCCGCGCATACCGGTTGGAGTGGCCCGCCGACACGAAAGTGTTCGAGATCGACCAGCCGGAGGTCATCGAGTTCAAGACCGTGACCTTGGCGGGTCTGGGCGCCACTCCCACCGCTGACCTGCGCACCGTCGCCATCGACCTGCGTCAGGACTGGCCGACGGCCCTGCGCCGGGCGGGCCTGGACACCGAGCGCCCGACCGCTTGGATCGCCGAGGGGCTGCTGGGCTACCTGCCGCCAGAGGCACAGGACCAGCTGATGGACAACATCACCTCGCTCAGCGCCCCGGGCAGCCGATTGGCGCTGGAAGCCATCCCGCGCCGGCCGCAGCGCGACGCCGAACAGGCGCGGGAGATGATGCGCAGGTCCACCGCGAAGTGGCGTGAGCACGGATTCGATCTGGATTGGGGCGAACTCGGCTTCGAGGGCGAGCGCAAGGACGTTGCTGACTACCTGGAAACTCTGGGTTGGCGCTCGGAGGGCACCGAGATGAGCCAGTTGCTGGCCGACAGCGGTCTTGGAGTTGTCCCGCCCACCCACGATTCAGTGACGATGGCCGACACCATCTACTACACCTCGATCCTGGGCCAGTGAGCGCACCACGACGCACGCTCAACGGCGCGGTGACGTCGCTGTGGAGCTTCCTCTCGCCGGCCTATGACCTGCCATTCCTGCAGCGCTGGGTGTATCGGCCGCCGCACGACGAGGTAATCGCGCAACTGCGCGCCCACGGCGCGCGCCGGATCGCGGACGTCGCCTGCGGCACCGGCATTCTCAGCGGCCGGATCGAGCGGGAACTGCAACCCGACGAGATCTACGGCATCGACATGTCCGAAGGCATGCTCAACCAGGCTCGCGCCAAGTCCACCCGGGTGCAGTGGAAGCGAGCCCCCGCTGAACAGCTGCCGTTTCAGGACGGTGCTCTGGACGCCGTCGTATCCACCTCGGCGTTTCATTTCTTCGACCAGCCGGCGGCCCTGAGCGAATTCCACCGCGTGCTGGCGCCCGGGGGCTTGGTGGCAGTAGCCACCCTGAGCAGTCGGCAGCCGTTCCAGCCGCCCGACCGCTGGATGCCGCAGCACAATCCGTCCCCGGCCAAGATGCGCAAGATGTTCGAGGATGCCGGTTTCACCGTCAGCGACCAGCACCGCATCCGGCGGCCGCTGTGGACCCAGCTGATCTCAGATCTACTGACGGTCGGCGTCAAGAGCTGAGGCGTACCGGAGCCCGAAATGGCGCGGCTACGTAACGGTTGGTAGGGCACTGGTCACATCCAGGTGTATCCGAACGAGCAATCGGGTAGCCGAAAGCGCGTGAGCGGTATGACATCCTACGATCAAGTCGGCTTTGCTGAAGCCGGCGAACTCGGGGTGATGCATACCGGAAATGCCGACGCCTACACCGTGGCGAAGTTCCGCCAAGATCTCAGCGACTGGCTGAACCTCCATCTGGAACTCGACGAAGACCGTGCCGCCGACATTCTGCTGGCGACCGACGAAGCGCTTTCCAATTGCGCCGACCACGCCTACCGGGTGGTCGGTCAGGTGGGGTCCATGACGTTACGAATCACTTATCGACCGGCGACGACCCAGCTCGGGATCTACATCAGCGACCACGGGCGCTGGATTGAGCCCAGCAACACCGCTCCCGCTCCGAACGCGGTGCGCGGTCGGGGCATTCTGTTGATGCGTGCGCTGGCGGACAAGTGCACCATCGATGGACGGCCCGACGGCACCACAGTCTGCCTGCGCTTCGACGACTGCCCGCCCAACAGCTACGTATTAAGCCAGGCCAGCTGACTCGCAGCCCGGCCCCGCGTGACGACGCGGTGGCCGAAGCGTTGTCAAGTTGTTTCAACCATCCTGATTGTGGCTAAACCCCGTCAGGTTTCCGATGCGGTTTCCGCAGAATCAAGTCGATGAGGAGCGCAGCATGAGCCTTGCCGCGAGCGAAGTGTTTGCAGCGCCATTGCGACTGAGCCCGCGCTTGGTCGCCGAACTCGGCGCAGAGCAAAGCACGCTGCGCGCTGCTGTCCAGGGTTTCAGCTCGGCGGTGATCGTTTACGTCGGCGGCGAGATCGATGCCTACAACGACGAGACCTGGCGGGTGCTGCTGGCGGAGGCGGCGTCGTTCGCCACCGCCCCTCAGCTTTTCATCGTCGATGTGAACGGCGTGGACTTCATGTCGTGCTCCTCATATCTGGCTCTGGCAGACGAGGCGGTCAGCTGCCGTGAACGCGGTATCGACCTTTGTCTGGTCAGTCAGCTGCCATCGGTTCGCCGTGTCGTCACGGCGTGCGGGCTCGACGATCTGGTGGCCGTGCACAGCAGTGCGCCGCAAAGTCTGCAGCTGATGGAGCAAAAGCGCGAGCAAGCCTGCTAACTCGCGAATTGTCGCACCCATTCGAACCACGAAGCCATCCCTTCGCCGGTGCGTGCGCTCACCGGCAGTATTGTCGCCGTCGGGTTGACCTGCCGGATGTGCCCGATGTAGGTGGCCACGTCGGCGTCGAGGTGGGGTACCAGGTCGATCTTGTTCAGCAATACCACGTCGACGGCTCGGAACATCACCGGATATTTCAGCGGCTTGTCCTCACCTTCGGCGATCGAGTACACCATCGCCTTGGCGTGTTCGCCGACGTCGAACTCGGCGGGGCAGACCAGGTTTCCGACGTTCTCGATGATCACCAGGTCCAGCTGCGTCAGGTCCAGCCCCTGCAGTGCGCGGTTGACCATCGGGGCATCCAGGTGACACTCGCCGCCGAATCCGTTGTCGGTGTTCAGTAGCGAGATCTGCGCGCCCCGGCCGCCGAGTTTGGCGGCGTCCAGATCGGTGGCGATGTCGCCCTCGATGATGCCGACAGACAGGTCGCCGGCCAGTTCGTCGAGGGTGGCGGCCAGCACCGTGGTTTTGCCGGAACCCGGCGAGCTCATCAGGTTGAGCGCCCGAATTCCGTTGTGTTCGAAAGCTTTCCGATTGATATCGGCCCGGGTGTCGTTCTCGGCGAAGATCGACTCCAGCACTTCGATACGCTGCGCGCCGGTCGCATAGCCACTGTGGTCGCCGTGGCCATCATGGTGGTCGTGGTCGGCGTCGGCGTGACTGTGCACCGTGCCGTCGTCGTGCCGATGGAATCTACCCATTGCTCAACCTTCTTTCCTGACACCTGGACCCCTGACCGCTGACTGCCGCCCGCCGGACAGCAACGACGATTCGGGCACCACACAATGCTGCCCGCACAGAGCCGGTGGTGTCGCGAAGTAGCGCAGACTTTTTGCACGCGATCATGATTGTCGGCGCCTCCGGGCCAGGTCTAGCCTGAAGTAGACAACCCGCGCCGACAGCCCTGAAAGCGCGGAAGTCTGTCACTGCTCAGGAGGTTCGGATGGGCAGTCGAAGTGACACGGTGCGTGGCGTGCGGTTGCGGCTCGACATTCTCGGCGTGGTTCAAGGCGTCGGCTTCCGCCCCGCCGTCGCGCGCATCGCCGCACGTCATGGCTTATCCGGGTGTGTCTACAACGACGCGGGGTCGGTGCATTGCGAGTTCGAAGGCCCGCCCGAACGGGTCGACGCTGCGCTGCGTGCGATCACGGTCGACCATCCGCCGATGGCGCGCATCGACGCGATCCGGACCACCGCGCTGCCGCCGATGGGGGAATCCGGATTCCGGATCCTGGGCAGCCAGAGCGGCGATGAGCGCCGCACCTTGGTGCCGCCCGACATCGCCGTGTGCGACGACTGCCTGCGTGAACTGCGCGATCCCGCCGATCGCCGCTACGGCCATCCCTTCATCACCTGCACCAACTGCGGTCCGCGCTACACCGTGATCACCGACCTGCCCTACGACCGGCCGATGACCACCATGGCGCAGTTTCCCATGTGCGCGCGGTGTGCGACCGAATACCGCGACCCCACCGACCGCCGATTCCACGCGCAGACCATCGCGTGCCCGGACTGCGGCCCCACCCTGTCCTGGCACGGGCCGGGCGCGGACGATCCACTGCAGGCCGCCGCAACGGCGATCGACAACGGATTGATCGTCGCACTCAAGGGGATCGGCGGGTTTCATCTGGCCTGCCGCGCCAACGATGCCGCCGCGGTCGCAACGCTGCGGCGTCGGAAAAACCGGCCCGCCAAGCCTTTTGCGGTGATGGTTGCCGATATCGCCGGCGCGCGACGGATCTGCCGGGTCGATGAGCAGGCGGCCAGCTTACTGGGGTCTCCGGCCGCACCCCTCGTGTTGTTGCCCGCCCACGACGACGTGATGCTGGTCGGGGTGGCGCCCGGGCTGTCCGAAATCGGCGTGATGCTGGCGTATTCGCCACTGCACCACCTGCTGTTCGACCGGCTCGGCTCGGTGCCGCTGGTGATGACCTCCGCCAACAACTCCGGGTCACCCATCGTCTTCCGCGACGCTGACCTGGATTGGATCGACGGGCTGGCCGACGCGGTGCTCACCCATGATCGTCCCATCCACGTGCCCTGCGAGGATTCAGTGCTGACGCTGGACGGCAACGGCGCAATGGTGCCGATCCGGCGTTCCCGCGGCTACGCCCCGCTACCGGTGGCGACGCCCGCGGCGGCTGCCGGGGCAACGATCCTGGCCACCGGCGGCGACCTCAAGACCACGTTCTGTCTGATGTCCCCCGACGGGCACGCGCACCTGTCGTCGCATTTGGGGGACATGGCCGACCCACGGACCCAGAGCTGCTTCGAATCGGCTTTGGATCACCTGTCTTTCATGACCGAACGCCGTCCCGAGCTGATCGCGTGCGACCTGCACCCTGGCTACGCGACCACCAGTTGGGCGCGGCGCCAAGATAAGCCGGTCGTGCAGGTGCAGCATCACCACGCCCATGCGGTGTCGCTGCTGGCCGAACACGGCCTACTCGGCACCGCGATGCTCGCCGTCGCCTTCGACGGCACCGGCTACGGCACCGATGGCAGCGTCTGGGGCGGTGAACTGCTGATGATCACCGATCCGGCGTCGTTCACCCGGGTCGGCCACCTGCTGCCGTTCGCACTGCCGGGCGCCGACGGCGCGGTACGTCGGCCCGGCCGGATCGCACTGGATCTGCTGCACCGGGCCGGGATCGACTGGGCGCCGGACATTCCGGCCGTCCACGAGATGAGCGATGCGTCCCGGCATGTGCTGGCTCAACAGATTCCGCGCGGCATCGGGTGCATCCCGACCAGCAGCATGGGCCGGCTGTTCGACGCCGTGGCTAGCCTGCTCGGTGTCTGCCAAGAGGTGACCTACGAGGGACAGGCGGCCATCGAACTCGAGCACCTGGCCCGTCGCGGCAGTCCGGTACCGATGGAATTCGCAGTGACGGCAGGCGTTTTGGATCCGCGGCCGTTGGTCGCCGAGTTGGTCGCCGGACTGCGTGCCGGCGTCGCACCAGCCGATCTGGCCGCGGGATTCCACACCGCCGTGATCGCAGCGACGGTGCGGGCGATCGAGCAGGCCGCAGCGGGAATCCGCACCATCGGCCTGACCGGCGGGGTGTTCGTGAACCGATTACTGCGGGAGGGGCTGCGCGACCGATTGGTCAGCGATGGTTTCGACGTGCTGACGCATGCGGTGTTGCCCTGCAACGACGGCGGGCTGGCTCTCGGGCAGGCCGTGATCGCGGCGCAGCGACAGGAAAGGGGGGCCGGCCGATGTGTCTCGGAATTCCCGGCAGGGTAGTCCGCACCTGGGAGGAGGCGGGAACACGCATGTGCACCGTCGACTTCGGTGGCACCACCAAGACGGTCTGCCTGGCCTATTTGCCCGACCTGCAGATCGGTGAATACGCGATCGTGCACGCCGGATTCGCCATCACTCGGCTCGACGAAGCATCGGCCAACGAAACCCTGCGGATGTTCCAGGGACTCGGGGTGCTCGACGAGGAGTTGGCCGGAGACCAAGGACAAAGCAGCAGGGAGCCAGCATGAAATACCTCGACGAGTTTCGGGATCCGGCCGCTGCCCGCACCCTGGTCGACCACATCAAGAAGCGGGCCACCAGGACCTGGACCATCATGGAAGTCTGCGGTGGACAGACGCATTCGATCATCCGCAACGGCATCGACCAATTGCTGGACGGGGCAGTCGAATTCATCCACGGTCCGGGATGTCCGGTCTGTGTGACGCCGCTGGAGATGATCGATCGCGCGCTGGAGATCGCCGCCCGCGAGGACGTGATCTTCTGTTCGTTCGGGGACATGCTTCGGGTGCCTGGCAGCCACCACGATCTGTTCAGCGTTCGCGCCCGCGGCGGCGACGTTCGAGTCGTCTACTCACCGCTGGACGCCACCCGGGTAGCCGTCGACAACCCCGACAAACAGGTGGTGTTCTTCGGGGTCGGCTTCGAGACCACGGCGCCGGCGAACGCGATGGCCGTGGTGCACGCCCAGCGGCTCGGGCTGGCCAACTTCTCGATGCTGGTCTCCCATGTTCTGGTACCGCCGGCCATGACGGCGATCCTGAGCTCGCCCACCAACCGGGTCGAAGGTTTCCTGGCCGCCGGGCACGTCTGCACGGTGATGGGCACCGGCGAATACGGCCCACTGGTCGAGCAATACCGGGTGCCGATTGTGGTCACTGGATTCGAACCCCTGGACCTGCTGGAAGGTGTCCGCCAGGTGGTCGACCTGCTCGAGGCCGGAACCCCCGAGTTGCGCAACGCCTACCCGCGCGCGGTGACCGCCGCGGGCAACACCGTCGCGCAGCAGACGCTCGCCGACGTGTTCGTGGTGACCGATCGGCAATGGCGGGGCATCGGCATGATCCCGAAGTCCGGCTGGACTCTGTCGCCCCGTTACGCGCAATTCGACGCCGAACTCAAATTCGGTGTGGGCCACCTGCGGGTGTCCGAGTCCGCGGATTGCCACAGCGGCGAAGTGCTGCAGGGTCTACTCAAACCCAACCAGTGCCCGGCATTCGGCACTGCCTGCACGCCCCGTACTCCGCTGGGGGCGACCATGGTGTCCAGCGAAGGCGCCTGCGCGGCCTACTACCAGTTCCGCCGGCTGGAAGCCTCGGCTCATGCCTGAATTCCCGGTGGCGATCGACCCCGCGGACTGGGTGTGTCCATTGCCGCTGCGCGAAACCCGGCGCATCGTCCTGGGCCATGGTGGCGGCGGGGTGCTGTCGGAAGAACTGATCGAGAACCTCTTCCTGCCGGCGTTCGGTGGTACGCGGGGTGCGACGCGCGACTCGGCCCTGCTCGACGTCGCGGGCGGACGTATCGCGCTGACCACGGATTCCTATGTGGTGCAACCGTTGTTCTTTCCCGGCGGCAACATCGGCAACCTGGCGGTCAACGGCACGATCAACGACTTGGCGTGCAGCGGAGCGCAACCAATCGGTTTGACCGCCGGGTTCATCCTGGAAGAAGGTCTGGAACTCGACGTACTCGGCGTGGTCGCCGAAACCATGGGCAGGGCAGCGGCGCAGGCCGGGGTGAACATCGTCACCGGCGACACCAAGGTGGTGGCCAAGGGTGGCGCGGACCAGCTTTTCGTCAATACCGCCGGTGTCGGCCTGGTCCCGCCGGGCCTGCAGATCGGGCCCGAGCGGGCACGTCCCGGCGATCACATCATCGTCTCGGGCAATCTCGGCGAGCACGGTGTGGCGATCATGAGTGTGCGCGAGGGCATCGATTTCGGCACCGTGGTCACCACCGACAGCACCCCGCTGCATCGGCTGGTCGCCGCCACCCTGGACGCGGCCGGAAGCGCGGTGCACGTGCTGCGCGACCCCACCCGGGGCGGACTGGTGGCATCGCTGGTCGAGCTCGCCCGCGCGGCATCGGTGGGTGTCGAGCTGGAACTGGCGAAGATCCCTATTCCCGAGACGGTTTCGTCGGCCTGCTCATTCTTGGGACTGGACCCGCTGCAGGTTGCCAACGAGGGCAAGATGGTGGCGTTCGTCGACCCGGACAGCAGCGAAGCAGCGCTGGCGGCGATGCGGTCACGCCCGGAGGGCGCCGATGCCGCGATCATCGGTCGCGTGGTCACCGAGCACCCGGGCATGGTGGTCGGCAGAACCGCCTTCGGCACCACCCAGGTCATCGAACGCCAACTGGGTGAACAACTTCCACGAATCTGCTGACTGCGCCGCGTGACGGGGAGCGCCGGGGGATGCCCCGAAGCCGGCCACCAGATGCGAACCGCCACGCAAGGAGCGCGACGCCATTGCAGCTCATCCAGGCGCCGGTCAGTCCGGGCGCACCGTGACCCAAACCGGTTCGCGCTCGTCGCGATGCTCGGCGGCGTGAGCCGATAACCAGCAGACCGCGCCAGATCCGCCGATCACGGGTGCATCGATCATCGCGACCGCCAGGGCGTCCACTGCCCGCACATCGCCGACCTGGTGGCTGTCAAACCAAAACCCGCCCCGTAGTGAACGCGATCGATGTCTCGTCTAAATTCGGACGCGATCGGATTCGTCGGAAGGAAAATCATGAACGCGCAGGTCGAGCAGCTGGAGTTCCAGGCAGAGGCCCGGCAATTGCTGGACTTGATGGTCCACTCGGTTTATTCGAACAAAGACTCGTTCCTACGGGAACTGATCTCCAACGCCTCCGATGCGTTGGACAAGCTGCGGCTGGAAGCCTTGCGTAACAAGGACTTAGACGTCGACACCTCGGATCTGCACATCGAGATCGAGGTTGACAAAGAGGCCAGGACGCTGACCATCCGCGACAACGGCATCGGGATGACCCGCGCCGAAGTGGTGGACCTGATCGGAACGCTGGCCAAGTCGGGCACCGCCGAACTGCGCCAACAGCTTCGGGAGGCCAAGAACGCCCAGAACGAGCAGGCATCCGAGGAGCTGATCGGCCAGTTCGGCATCGGGTTCTACTCGTCGTTCATGGTCGCCGACAAGGTCCAGCTGCTCACCCGCAAGGCCGGCGAGAGCGAAGCCACCAAGTGGGAGTCGAGCGGCGAGGGCACCTACACCATCGAAGCCGTCGAAGGCGCCCCGCAAGGTACCTCGGTCACCCTGCACCTCAAGCCCGAAGACGCCGAGGACGAGCTGCACGACTACACCTCCCCCTGGAAGCTCAAAAGCCTGGTCAAGCAGTACTCCGACTTCATCGCCTGGCCCATCCGGATGGAGGTCGAGCGCCGCATCCAGGTGCCCGTCGAGGGTGCCGAGGGGGAGGGCTCCGAAGAGGAGCCCGTGGAGACCACCGAAAAGGTCGTCACCGAAACCGAGACGCTGAACTCGATGAAGGCGCTGTGGGCGCGCCCGAAAGAGGAGGTCTCCGAGGAGGAGTACAAGGAGTTCTACAAGCACATCGCGCATGCCTGGGACGACCCGCTCGAGGTCATCGCGATGAAGGCGGAGGGCACCTTCGAGTACCAGGCGCTGCTGTTCATCCCGTCCCAGGCGCCGTTCGACCTGTTCAACCGGGACGCCAAGACCGGGGTGCAGCTGTACGTCAAACGCGTCTTCATCATGGGCGACTGCGACGAACTGATGCCGGAGTACCTGCGCTTCGTCAAGGGTGTCGTCGACGCACAGGACTTGTCGCTCAACGTGTCTCGGGAAATTCTGCAGAAGGACCGGCAGATCAACGCGATCCGGCGGCGGTTGACCAAGAAGGTGCTGTCCACGATCAAGGAGATTCAGGCGCAGCGGCCCGAGGACTACCGCACCTTCTGGACGCAATTCGGCAAGGTCCTAAAGGAGGGCCTGCTGTCGGACTTCGACAACCAGGAGACGCTGCTGGCGGTGTCCTCGTTCGCCTCGACGCACAGCGAGGAGGAACCCACCACGCTGGCCGAGTATGTCGCGCGGATGAAGGAAGGCCAGACCCAGATCTTCTACGCCACCGGGGAGTCGCGCCAGCAGTTGCTCAAGTCGCCGCACCTGGAGGCGTTCAAGGCCAAGGGCTACGAAGTGCTGCTGCTGACCGACCCGGTCGACGAGGTCTGGGTTGGCGTGGTCACCGAGTTCGACGGCAAGCCGCTGCAGTCGGTGGCCAAGGGCGAGGTCGATCTGGACGGTGACGAAGAGTCCTCGACCGCCGAGCGGGAGGAGCAGCAGAAAGAATTCGCCGACCTGCTGAGCTGGCTGAAGGAGACGCTGAGCGAGCACGTCAAGGAAGTGCGGTTGTCCACCCGCCTCACCGAGTCGCCGGCCTGCCTGATCACCGACGCGTTCGGCATCACCCCGGCGCTCGCCCGGCTCTACAAAGCCTCCGGGCAGGAGGTCCCGGTCGGCAAGCGGATCCTGGAACTCAATCCGAACCATCCGCTGGTCACCGGGCTGCGCCAGGCGCACGCCGACCGGCCTGAGGATGCCACGGTCGCCGAAACCGCCGAACTTCTCTACGGCACCGCGCTCCTTGCCGAGGGCGGCGCCTTGGAGGACCCGGCACGCTTCGCCGAACTGCTGGCAGACCGGTTGGCGCGCACGGTGTAGGCCGTCGACACGGTGGTTGAAAGCCGTGCCGAGTGGTTATCCGCCAACAATGACTGTGTTTCGGGCCATTGATCCGCGGGGAGCGGTCGTGGCGTGCAGTGACTTCGATACCGCTGAGGCGGCGCACCGCTGGTTCGCCGATGTGATCGAGGGTCGTTACGCGCCGGGCTGGCGCATGGAAGTCGACGACGACGGGTACTGGGCGGGCTTCGACGACACCGGCGGCTTCACGGCGCCGCTGAGTCGCGGCGCCATGCGCCGCTAGTTGCAGCACCGTGCGCCGCTGACGAATTCGCGCTAACGCCCGATCTTTTCACGGACCAGCTCGGTGAGAAACCGGCCCGCGGAGACCGGCTGGAACGCGCGGGCCGCGGCGGTCAGCGCGTCGCGCGCTTCGTTGCTCAGCTCCACCTCCGCGGCGGCCACATTGAACTCCAGCTGCTCCACGCTGGAGGCACCCGGGATGGCGACCACACCGGGCAGGCTGATCGGCCACGCCAGAGCGACCTGCGCGGGTTTGGCGCCGGCTTCGGTGGCCACGTCGCGCAGCGTCTGCAGCAGCGGCTCGATCCGGCGCAGGTTCTCGGTGCCGAACAGCGGGTTGACCGAGCGCACACCGCCGGGCCGGTTGTCCACGCCGTACTTGCCGCCGAGCAGTCCTTGGGCCAGCGGGCTGTAGGCGATCACGATGCGGTTCTCCCGCTCGGCGAAGGGCACCATGTGGTCCAGCGCGCGCGGGCGGGCCAGCGAGAATTCCACCTGGTTGCTGATGACGGGCCGGCCGAGGGCGGCGTCGGCCTGCTGCCAGCGGGACAGCGAATAGTTCGAAACGCCGGCCGCGCCGATCTTGCCGTCGTCGAGGAGGTCGCGCATGCCGGGCATGATGACCGTGTCGGGGACCAGCGGGTTGGGTTGGTGGATCTGGTACAGCGGGATGCGGTCCAGTTGCAGGCGGCGCGCGCTGGCGCGTTCGCGTTGCTTGATGATCGCGGGGAACGGCGCGACCGGGAAGACCTTGCTGGCCACCGCGACGTCGGCGCGTTCGTCGCCCAGTGCTTCGCCCAGGATGCGTTCGCTCTTGCCCAGCCCGTATACCTCGGCGGTGTCGAACAGTGTCACGCCGAGGGCGCGGGCGCGCTTGACGATGTCGCGGGCGGCGCCGGAGGCGTAGTCGTCGCCGTAACCCCATTCGCGGGAGCCGAACTGCCACGTCCCGAGACCGATCCGGCTGACCTGTCCGACTCCGTCGACCTGTAGGTATTTCATGGGCCCACCGTATACCCGGACGCTGCAGCCTACTTAGCTGGCTGGTGGGGGAGCCGGCCGGTCGGAATGTGCCTGGTGCCAACGAAGTTCGGCGGCACGAACCTTGCGGTGGGTGTGTCGCAGCCAGATCAGCCCCGCGGCACCGGCGACCAGGGCCAGCGCGACTGACGCGGCTCCGGGTGCGACGTGGCCGGTGGCGAAGGCGGCCAAACCGATGACCAATGCGATGACACCGATGGCGACCCCGGCGATTCCGGGCCCGTTCGCGCCGTTCTTGATGGCTTCGCCGGCGTGCTTACGGGTGGTCCGATAGTGGTCCACCGGGTCCGTCTCGGATTCGTCCAACGTCACTCCGTGTCGAGAAATGTTGTCAGCCAACGCCGTTCGCGTGGCGATCTTAAGATGGTCGGCCCGCATGCGTATCAACACGATTTACCCCGACGGCGCAGGTGTTAAACGCGAGCCGGTGCCCGCGGGGCAGTGCGAGTGCGGCGTCGACCCCGGGTTTAGGGCAACGGCATGCTCCGAAAACGGTAACCCCGTTCTCCGCCGCTTGGGCCGGTGTGTCACACTTCGCTGCGGAGGTCGATATGGCGAGAACAGTGGTGATCGGAGCCTCGAGCGGGTTGGGGCGCTGTATTGGTGTCGGCTTGGCAAAGCGCGGCGATCAGGTCGCGTTGCTCGCCCGGCGGCGTGAACGCATCGAAACCGCCGCGCATGAAGCCGGATCGGCGGCGGTCGCCGTGGAGTGCGACGTGACCGACCAGGCATCGGCCCGCGCAGGCATCGACGCTGCCGCCGATGCGCTGGGCGGCATCGACAACGTCGTCTACACACCCGCGATCAGCCCGCTGGTGCCCTTGGCTGACACCGACGCCGCAACCTGGCGGCGCGTGTTCGACACCAACGTCATCGGTGCGGCGCTGGCCACCGCGGCCGCCGTGCCACATCTCACCGCTTCTGCCGAGAAAGCAGCAGGCAAAGTCATATTTCTATCCTCGGACGCGGGCACGTTCGGTCCGCCCTGGCCGGGACTGGGCGCCTACGGTGTCAGCAAAGCGGCCTTGGAGCGGCTCGTCGAGGCGTGGCGTGCCGAGCATCCCGACATCGGCTTCACCAACTTGATCGTGGGCGAGTGCGCCGGTGGCGAGGGCGACGCGCAAACCGGCATGAACGCCGGCTGGGACCGCGAGCTGACGATGCAGGCCTACCCGCTGTGGGTGTCACGAGGCTGCATGCCAGGCAAATTGATGCCCGTGGAAGATCTCGTCGACGTCGTGCACACGATCCTGCGCACCGACGCCTGCACGTCGATGCCGGTGGTCGTCGCCCGGGGTGCGCCGGCCGCCGCGGGAGCGGTGCTGTCCAACGGCCAGAAGTCGTAGCCGCCCGGCCCGACCATCTTCGTCTGCGGTTCAGCTGTCACGCGGGTGGATGAAGATACCTTCGGCGGATACCGTGACGCCCTCGGCGTCGCTGATCTGGCCGGCCGCGAAAGTCTTGACACCTTGCCGACTTTCGACCCAGGCCTCGGCGCGCAACGGCTGCCGCAGCGGAGTGCGTCGGTGATAGCGCAGGGTCAGCGTCCCGGTGTAGGCGGGCCGTCCCGGTTGGTGCGCGGTGGCCCCGAGCACGTGGTCCAGGATCATGGCTGAAACGCCGCCGTGCACATGTCCCATTGGCCCTTCGAAGGCGGCCCCCAGCGTGAACTCGGTCCACGCCGACCCGTCGCTCTCGTAGTGGACGACCAACGGGGGAGCAGACGGGTTGCGAACGCCGATAACGACATTGCCCGATGCGACGCCCTGGCCGTCCTGGACTCTGCGTTCACCGAACGTGCCGGGCATCAACTCAGCGCTGAGTTCGCTTGTGACGCTGTCGATCTTGGCTCGCGCGGCAGCGATGACGTCGTGGCTGACCTCGGTACGGATTGTCGCGTCGATCAACCGCCGCACCGACACCGCCAGTGACTCGTACACCGGCAGCGAATCTGTCATCGACGCAAACGAATCCACCATGTCCGTCACCATAGAGCAGCACCGGTGACCAGTCGGCGCGGCCCTGTGCCGCGACTTGGTGTCCCGGCCAGTGGTCAGGCTAGGGCGCATCTCCGCGCCGAATTGTTAATCTGGCGCGATGGACCAGCCCAGCGACAAGGTCAAGGCGGCGCTCGCCGCGACCAGCTGGGCGCTGCTGGGCATGATGTCCTACGAAGAAGAAGTCTCCGGCTACGACCTCAAGAAGTGGATCGACTGGAGCGTCGACCTCTACTACTGGAGTCCGTCCTACAGCCAGATCTACACCGAGTTGAAGAAGCTGGAGAGTCTCGGCCTGGTCACCTCGCGCGTCGAGCGCGACGAAGGCACCCGCAGCAGGCGGCTCTACAAGATCACCCCGACGGGGATGGCCGCGATCACCGACTGGACCAACAACGCCCCCTTGGACCCGCCGGTGCTCAAGCACAGCATGCTGCTGCGGGTGACGTTCGGGCATCTGAGCAACCCGACCCGGCTCAAGGAGCAGCTGCAGGATTACGTGGCCTACGCCGAAGCCAGGCATCGCAAAGCGGTCGAGGACGCTGAGGGTGCGGAAGTCGAACCCGCTTGGGCGTATTCGGTGATCGCGCTGCGATGGGCGGCCAAGTACTACGCCGCCGAGCGGGAATTCGCCTTGGAGCTGATGAAAGAGATCGACGAAGCCGACGCGATCATCAGCAAAGCCGGCAAAGGCGGGTTCGGCCAACCGCGTCCCACCCCTGGTTTCTGGCGCGAGGTGGAGAAGCAGGTCGAGGCCAAGCGCGCTGCCGAGTAGGTCAAACCGGTTGCTTGACAGCGCATTTGCTGTCCACCCAGGCCAGTATTTCGGATACGCACGCGCCGATGTTGCCGATCTGACAGTGATTGCCGGCTTGTTCGGCGGCAGTGAACAATCGGGTGGTGACCGGCGAGCGTGCCGAGGTGAGATTGGCGGCCTGGCGCTGCAGTTGGTGCAACGGGACGTAATGGTCGTCGGCACCCGCGAGTAGCAGGGTGTCGGCAATCGTGCTGCCGTCCTCGCGCAGCACCCGCCCAGGTCGGACAGCACCATCTTCACCGCGTAGAACGGCGCGCCGACCAGAGCGCGAAGATTGGGATTGGGCGATGCCGGCGTCATACCATGCCTGCGGTACTTTCATCCGCGGAAACAGTGCGGCGCCAAAGACATAGCTGTTGCGGTAGTGCTGGTCGAAGATGATCCACATCGACTCGACAGGGCTGGCGTGGCGCTCGAGGTCGAGCAACCGCTGACCGAGCGACATAGGCCCGCGCGGTGCCGGATTGGAAGATGCATCCTGGTCACCGGGACATCTCGCTGCCGTCTGAGCGGCCGGAGGCGTTGAATGGAACCCATGATGTCGCAATCCGATGCCGACGAGATCCGGCTCATCGAAGCGCAGGCCGCCCCGACGCGGTTCGCCCGCGGCTGGCACTGCCTGGGGCTGGTCCGGGATTACGGGGACGGCAAGCCGCACGCGGTCAAAGCGTTCGGTCAGCAGCTCGTCGTGTTCCGCAGCGCAGACGGCAAAATCAATGTGCTGGACGGCTTTTGCCGGCACATGGGCGGGAACCTGGCGGAGGGGACCGTCAAGGGCAACGAGATCGCCTGCCCGTTCCACGATTGGCGCTGGGGCGGTGACGGCCGCTGCAAGAAGGTCCCCTACGCCAAACGCACGCCGCGACTGGCCCGCACCGCGACCTGGACCACGCTGGAACAGGACGGCATGCTGTTCGTCTGGAACGACCCGGAGCACCACCCGCCGCCGCCCGAGGTCACCATTCCGCGCATCGACGGAGCAACCAGCGACGAATGGACCGATTGGCACTGGTACACCACCGTGGTCGGCAGCAACTGCCGCGAGATCATCGACAACGTTGTCGACATGGCCCACTTCTTCTACATCCACGGCTCGCTGCCCACCTACTTCAAGAACATCTTCGAAGGCCACGTGGCCACCCAGTACATGAACGGGGAGGGCCGGCCCGACATGGGGTCCGGAGGTGTGGCGCTGCTCGGCACCACGTCGGTGGCATCGTATTTCGGGCCGTCGTTCATGATCGACGACCTGACCTACCACTACGACGACGGCGACCAGCGGACCATCCTGATCAACTGCCACTATCCGATCGACGCGAGTTCCTTTGTGCTGCAATACGGAATTATCGTCAAGAAGTCGTCGAGGCTGCCCGACGAGCAGGCTATGCAGACCGCGATCAGCCTCGGCGACTACGTGAAGATGGGCTTCGAGCAAGACGTCGAGATCTGGCGGCACAAGGCGCGCATCGACAACCCGTTGCTGGTCGAGGAGGACGGACCGGTCTACCAACTGCGGCGCTGGTACGACCAGTTCTACGTCGATGTCGCCGACGTGCAGCCAGACATGGTGGACCGCTTCGAATTTGAGCTGGACACCACGCGACCGCACGAGGCATGGATGAAGGAGATCGAGGCGAACTTGGCTGCCCGCGCGGGCTCAGCCAGCCGTTAACCTCTGCAGCGATGCGGACCGACAACCGGCTCGACGACATGCCGATGGCACCTGTCGGGTGCCGCCGATGCGGTGCGCGGGTGCTGGTCCGCAAGAGCAGCTGGAACCAGACCAGCGTGCAATGGAACGCGGCGGCGTCAGACGCGTGCCTGGAACGCCGCGAGGCCGACCGGATCGCCGGGCATCATCGGGCCCCGTTCCTGGTCTGCTCGGCGCTGCGTGCATCGATCGAGGATGCCGTTGCGGCTGGAGAACTCGTCGTCGTCGACGGCTCGTAGGGGCGGACGCGGCCGAATTCTGCCGACTGAGTACACACCTGCTGCTGAATCTCGTGCGGATATTGTCCTACGCCGTGCATTAGGGTTCGATTTGGATCGCTGCGATCGTGCGGAGGGGGAGGCGAGTGGCGCCATTACTCGAGGTGAACGTGCAAAACGTGCTGGCCGGGGTGAAAACCATCGCCGCAGCCAAGACAACTGTGGCCGCGATCCACGCACCGGATACGGGAAGTGCTGCTGGTGGTTTGGCCGGCTTCGAGACCGCAGGCGCTCTGGGTGGTGTGCAGGAAGCGGTGGACGACTCGCTGCGGGTCGTCGCAGGACGATACGAGAAGTTGGCCGATATGATCCGCACGTCGGTGACCTTGATGGATGTACTTGATCAAGTATTACCCGCGCAGGCGAGGCAGGAGTTGCTGACCAGGACAGTCGGAAAGGCGATGACAGCGCTGGGTGATATGAACCCGGCTGCCTAGTTCCGGATCATTTCCTTCATAGCCGAGGACGTCCGGGGGGTTGATTCTTGACGCGTCCGCAGAAATCAGTCGTATATAAGGCAAACGCCAACGCGCTGGGTGATCTCGCCGCTCCGACGCGCGAGGTGGGCCGCAAGATGTTGGAGGCCGCCGAAAGCGTCCGTAACTCCGTGCACGGGTTGGACTGGAAGGGCGACACCCAGAACGCGTGTGACGGGCGGGCCGACCGGGAGCTGGCCCAGGATCGCAAAGTCGCCGCGGGCTACGAAGCGCTGGCCACGGCGTACGAAAACGGCAAGACGACGATGCAGCCGATGATCGACAGTCTGCGCAATCAGGCCAAGGGCCTGGAAAACGACTCTTTCAACGTCTCCGAGGACTGGGTTGTCACCGACAACTACAACTACGGCATGGGCAAGCTGGCCATGGTTCTGACGGGTAGCACCGAGCAGGACGCCCAGCACGCGATGGACGATCTCAAGGCTAAGCGCGGCGAGGAAGCCAAGACCGCGACCACGAACCTGCAGAAGCTCGCGGGCGAACTGGGGGTCGCCGATACCAACACCAAGAACGCGATCAACGCGGCGAAGAACGACATCGGTGCCGCCGCCCCGCTGGCGGCGGGCTTGGTGGGCGGACAACAGGCTCGCGACGACGCAAGTGCCGTGCTGGCCGGAAATGCGACACCCCAGCAGGTAGCTCGGGTGCGTGCCGCGTTGACATCGTGGACGCCAGAGGAATTGGCGGCGTTGGCGAGTGGCAGGCCGGCCAATATGCCCCAGGGCCAGTTCGACTACCTGACGTCGTTGATGCAAGCGATGGATGGCCAATCGCCGGCAGCCATCGACGCGGCGATGGGCAAATATGGCTTGCAGGGGGCAATGGGCGACGGCATGCGGATGATGGGCAACCCCAATATCCACACGGCGCTGGGTGGCAACGGAGGTCTGAATACGCTTCCCGCCAAGGTGCGGGAATTGCTCACCAAAGACCCGGTGACAGTGCTCGGGACCAACCCGGAGGTGGCGGCCAAGTCGATTCCGATCACGCAGTTCAACGCGATGAATGACATGCTGGGCAGGGGCAACAGAGCATTGGGCCTGGGGTCGGACGTGGACCGGGCAATGCTGAATCAGGCGTCGCGAATCGCCGCGGGCGAGCATTCGAAGGTTTCTTTGGTTTCTGATCCCGATGCGCCTAAGCGGAATGCCGGCAATTACCTCACCGAAGGCCAAATCAACAACACGGTCAGCGCGATGATGTCGAACGCTTCCATCGATCACCAAGCGGTGACCGACTTCCTGCATGCCGGACCGGCAATGGATCGGGTCAATGGTGGCCACTTCGACAACAACCAAGCATTTACTTCTCTGGCAACCGCGAAATTCGGCCCGAATGACCATGGCTGGAAAGACATGCTGGATTGGATTGGTCCCAACGCGCACACCCCCGGTTTCGAGGGACACGAGGCGGCCGTGGCCGCTGATTCGCTGGCTCACCTGACCGCAAACAATCATGAATTATTGGGCGGACGAATCCCGATCTTCGACTACGGAGACCATCCGAGCGGCCGCTTCGAAAGTCTGGGACAGCGCGATCCGGAGCTGGTTCAGGCGTTGACGCGCAACCTCACTCCCTACTTCGGCAATCTCGGCGGTGTCGAGGTGCCGGGTATCGACACGTCCGGTATTCCCGGTTTTAAGAACTCGACTGAGTTTCAGAATCTCTTCGAAGTGCTGTCGTCGGACAAAGCCTCGGCGGTGGCGCTGCAAGCTGCGGGCGCATCGTGGGATCACTACTATGCCGAGCGTTTCGGCGAGACCGGCAGAGTCGAGTATGCGCGTGCCGCCGGCCAGCTGGAAACGGCACTGCACAATGGTTACCAGGCGGAACTCGAAGACATGAAACGCAACGGCGACACCGCCCGGATCTTGGACTACAACCAGAGATCGGCCGACTGGGACAGCAGGAAAGGTATGCTCAGCGATGTTTTCGGGGCGTTGCCCTTGAGTAAGCTCCCCGGCGGTGACGCTTTGTCATTCCTCGGCAAAATGGTCATCGACGGATACAACCCGTACTTGAAACTCGACGAGATCCCCCCGGTAACGCCAGGCAATGCGCCGGTGGATCCCGTCGCAGCAGCGCTGGCTGCCAACGACCGCCAGTTCAAGGTTCTCACCGACCAGATCTATCACGACTACAGCATTGTCGAAGGCTATGAGGTTCGCGACCCGTCGGTGGTCGGCGCTTTTCAGAATGTGCAGACGCGCAACGGCCCGGTGAATTTCTTCGTGCCGGACGGTAACAATGGCTGGAAACTGGACTGGAACGCTGTCACAAAAAACAGGGACGATTTTATACAGATTTACTCGAACCTCGAACAAGGCGGCCAGCTGAAGGTTGGCGGCTGGCGCGAATCCTATGCGTACGGCACGGACAATACCGTGATCGATCCGGTCGGGCTGCCCGATCCTGGAAACGTGTCCACGCCGCCCGGGCGCTGACGTGCTCGTCGATTCAGTAATTGGCCGCGCCTTTGCGAGCATTACCTGCGCGGTGGCGGGTGTGCTGGTGTTGGTCAGCTGCTCTTGCGCGCACACCCCGGCCACTTCCAAGGTGCCGACTACTTCGATCGCCGCGCCGGCCGGCTACCAGATACCGCGCAATGTGCTGTATGCCGAGCATTGGGTGGTAACACCGGCGGTCGATTTGATGAGCTCGGAGGGCACCTACATTCGCGCCTACACCGAAGCCAATCACGTCGCCGACGACAACGTCGACCGAGCCGAAGGTTCGTATCCAGGTTTTGCCAAAGCCGCCCGGGATCGGAGCTATGACTGGTTGGGAACGGGCCTCCCGGCTAAAGGCTTCTATACCAACTGGGTGCTCAACTTCGCGGTGGCACCCGATGGTTCGGCGACGGCAACCGTCTGCTACGCCGGTGAAGTCTCGCTCAACGGTTCGTTCCCGGACAACTACGGAATTTTCAAGCGCACCATTACTTTTCAACGGACTGGGGTCGCTCCGCCCTCGAATCAGAAAGGTCCAGCGCGTGCGCCGGTCGCGTCAGTGTTCGGCGATTGGTATACGAGTAAGTTCCTCTCGATGTACCCGCCATGGGATCCTGAGTGTGCGGCCGATCCGCCCCCTGTGGACAAGGGTCCGGTTTCCTCGCCGGGTTGGCCGGATCACCTCGGGACTTAGCTGTGGCTGATACCTCGCATCTGCCTCCGGAGGTGCTCTATGCCCTGCGGACGGGCAAGCTTCCGCCGCACCTGCTCGAGGCGCACCCCGATGTCGTCACTGAGGTCGAAGAGTCGCCGGATGACCCCGATGCCGACGACTTCCGACGCAAGTATCAGGCCATGGTCAATGAAGCGATCGAGGACTGGCTTGACGACAACCCTGGTAACGGCGGTCAAATCCCGACCGACGAACGGTTGCGTATCGAGGAATACTGCGAGCGTCAGATCCAGCATCAGTGGCGGATGTTCATCCGAAAACGCGATGGACTCGACCGCGAGAACGACGACGAAGGTTATGAATTTTGATGAGCGGCAACCGAATTCACAGCGGGCGCGCAACCTACGCCCTGTTGCTGGCTGCCGCGATGGCAGGCGTTACGGCGGCCGCTCTGACACTGCTGCCGTGGGTCGTTTTCGACGGTCCGCAAGTGTCGCTGCGGTGGAACGGTCTGGGCAACTACGTCGGCGAGCACGCACGGTATTACGGCGGAGAAATCGACACCGTCGGTGCGGCCGGGTGGATCGTCCTGATCAGTTCCGTCCTAGCGGTCCTTGCCCTCATCGGAGGCACGCACCTGCGACGGCTGTGGTTTCTGGCCTGTGGATGTGCTGTCATCGCTGTTGCTACCCCGGTGTTATGCCTTACCTTTCCGGCGCTGGCGGTTCGCGAAGTGAGGGACGCGGTCGGCTTCTCTGCTGTCGACGACCGATATCTGCTCAATTCGGGGGTGCTGGTGGCCGTGGCTGCCGCCACGTCGGTGTTGTTCGTCTGCGCAGCCCTCATCGGGCCCCGCCAACCGCAGGTCGCACAAGATGACTGACTCGGCCAGGGTCGCGGTGGTAACCGGGGCCAGTCGCGGTGCGGGCCTTGGTATCGCCACGGCATTGAGTGCGCAAGGGTGGCGGGTGTATGGGACGGGACGCAGCATCACTGAGGCGCCCGCTGGGGGCGTTGCCGTTCGCGTCGACCACAGCGACGACGATGCCGTCGCCGCGCTGTTCGGGCAGGTGGCATCCGCTGAGGGGCGGCTGGATCTGCTGGTCAACAATGCCGCCGTCATCTCCGACGAACTGGTGAGCCCAAAACCGTTCTGGGAGAAGCCCCTTGCTCTCGCCGACGTGCTGAATGTCGGGCTGCGGTCTTCTTATGTGGCGTCGTGGTACGCCGCGCCGCTGCTCGTCGCGCAGCAGCGGGGCCTGATCGCCTTCACCTCGTCCCCGGGGTCGGTGTGCTACATGCACGGGCCGGCCTACGGGGCTCAGAAGGCCGGGGTGGACAAAATGGTTGCCGACATGGCCGTCGACTTCCGCGGCACGGGTGTCGCGACGGCTTCGATCTGGATGGGCATCCTGCTCACCGAGCGACTGCGCGGCGCGTTCGCCGGCAACGCAGCAGCGCTGGCGAAGACCGCCGAACATGCCGAAACCCCGGAGTTCACCGGTTATTTGATCGATGCGCTGTACGGCGACCCGGCGCTGGATGAGCTCAGCGGGCAGACGTTCATCGGCGCCGAACTGGCCGAACGCTACGGCATCACCGACGAGGGTGGCCGGCGGCCGCCGTCGCACCGGCACCTGGCCGAGCCCCGGGTGCCGAGCACGGTAGTGGTGCGGTAGCGCTTCGTTGACACTGCGCTGGCGGCGCGGTGCACTCGAACTTCTGTGCCCTCACCGCAGGATCAAATGGAAAATGCGCTGATCGGTGCGTCCTCGGGATAGACCGTCGGCCCGCCGATGTCATAGGCGGCGTTCAGCGCGGCGATGAACGCAGGATCATGCAATGGCTCGCTCGGGATGTCGAGCTTGCCGCCGCGGGCGTTGATGTCGTCGACCATGATGTCGATGGCCTTCTCGATGGTCAGGTCGTCGCAGCCTTCCATGTTCTTCTTCAGCTCGTCTCGGTCGGTGAACACCTCGGCCGACCAGTGCACCAGGAAACGCAGTTCGTCGGTGCGGTGGCGGGCGATCACCTGCTCGTCGTTCTTCAATAGCCAGCAATCTTTTTCGTCCGGATCACCGGTGAACACGGTGTCGAAGCCGAGGCCCGACGGAATCTGTTGTTCCAGTGGCCCGTTGGCCTCCCCGCGATGCACCATCATCTCGTTCTGCACCAGCACGCCGCGGTTGTAGATCGGCGGCAGCACCCGCCGCGGCGCCTTGAGTGGACCATCGGGCCAATAGGTGAAGCCGCTGGTGCCGTCCAAAGAGAACCAGGTGATCACCTGAGCCATCTTGATCAGATAGTCGCGAAACAGGCCGGACTTGCCCATCACGCTGGTGAGCCAGGTCGGTGCGTTCTCGTGCCGCACGCCGCGGAAACTCGGCGCATCCAGATGTCCCGGATCGCGATTGGCGCACGGCCCGTTGATGTTGAACAGCATCATTTCCGGCTTGGCGTACTCGGCGTTCCAGTAATCCTTGGCCAGTTGCAGGAACCGCTCGTTGTAGAAGCAGTCGTGCAGCTGCGGATAGAGCACCGCGCCGTAGTTGGCTAAATATCCGCGGAACGTCGGGGTGAGGAAAAGATCCAGCGACGGCGTGTAGCCGTCGGGGAACAGTCCGCTCATCGTCGCGATCAATTCGTCGGCCGAGGCGAAGTGCTGGGCGATAATCAACCGCCACGGCCCTTCGGTGCGCACCACGTCCAGCAGTCGTTCGCGTTGGTCGTCGGTGTAGACGTCGTCGACCTCGCGCGGCGGGGCGGCCGGGCGTAACACGTCGGAAAGTTCGCGGCGCCGCTCGTCGGTGAGCATCTGTCGTCTCCTTATGGGGTTGGCAATGACGATGTCTTGTCGCAAAAGGGCAGCGGATGAGCGAATTTGGCGCGCAGCAGGCCGCCGAGTTCGGCGATCGCCAGCCGGCCGCGTGCCGTCGCCTCGGGCCGCATCAGGAACCCGTGGTACATCCCCGGATAGCGGGTGAGGGTGGTCTGCACGCCCGCCTCGCGCAGCCGGTCGGCGTAGCGTTCGCCCCAATCCCTGATCGGGTCGCAGCCCGCCGTCACCACGATGGCCGGCGGCAGCCCGCTGAGATCCTCGGCGTAGGCCGGGACGAGATAGGGGTCGGCATCGCAGTGGGCGAGGCCGTGCAGGTAGTCGATATCGTCGCGGCACAGCATCGGGGCATCGGCCAGGTAAATGATCGACGGAGCGGTCATGTCGCGATCCAGACCGGGATACAACAACACCTGCAAGCAAATGCCCGGACCGTGGCGATCACGCGCGGCCAGCGCCACCCCGGCCGCCAAGGCGCCGCCCGCGCTGTCGCCCACGACGACGAGGTCGTCGGTCCAGGGTTGTCGGGCGGCCCACTCGGTGGCGGCGTAAGCGTCGTCGAACTGTGCCGGTGGCGGCGATTCGGGCGCCAATCGATAGTCGACGGCGACGACGATCGCTCCCGATGCTGCCGCCAGCGCGCGGGCCAGCGGTTCGAAGGAGTGATTGGACCCCATCACCAGCCCGCCGCCGTGGAAGTACACCAACACCGGACCGACGGAATCGGTTGTCGGACGATAGATCCGGACCGGAACGGAATCCGCGAGAGTCTCGGTCACGTCGCACATCGCCGGCATGTTTTCGGGCAGGGGAGCGCCTTCGATCGCCGCCCGCACCGCGGCCAGACCGCGCACCCGCATCGGCGGGAGATCACCAAATGAGGCGACCCGTGCCGCGGCGTCGGGATCCAGCGTCATTTCAGAGCCGGAGGACTTTGCGCGGCAAGCACTTCGGCTCGCTGCTTCATGGCCGAGGTGACCGAATCCTGGGTCACCAGATAGAACCGGCCCTTCGCTGCTTGCTCGAACAACGTCTGCGCGGCCGCCAGCGGATCCATGGCCGCGGCCTTAATGTCCAGCATGGCCGCGCGCTGCGCCTCGGCCGAAGCGGTGTCACCGCCCCCATCGACCCCGCCCGCCGACTCGAAGATGTTGGAAACCACGGCGCCGGGCAGCACCGCCTGCACGTGAATGTGGTTGCCGTGCCCGGCTTTCTCGACGTCGAGGCGCAGGCACTCGGTCATCGCGAGCACCGCGTGCTTGCTCATGATGTAGGGCGCCTGCAACGGGATCGCCACCACGCCGCCGACCGAGGACAGATTCCACACACCCACGCCGGATCGTCGGTAGCCATCATCTTCGGCAGAAACGCCCGGACCCCGTGGAAGACGCCGCTGATATTGACGTCGACCACGCGTTGCCAGTTGTCCAGCGGGGTGTCCCACAAGTACCCGAACTGCTCGACTCCGGCGTTGTTGACCAGTAACCGCACCGGACCGATATCGCGGTAGGTACGGTCGGCCAAGTCCTGCACCGCATCCGGGTCACGCACGTCGCACACCACATCGACGGCCCCGCCACCGAGTTCGTCGTGCAGCGCCGCGACGGCGTCGGCATCGATGTCGGCCAGGACGACGGTCATGCCCAACCGGTTCGCGTACCGCGCCAGTCCCGCACCGATCCCCGCGCCGGCGCCGGTGATCACGGCCACACCGCCGCAGAACGCGTCGCGGACGCTCACGACCCGGCGGTGCTTGCTGCGTGCCGCTCGGCCAGCAGCACCGAGTTGGTGGTGTCCAGTACAACCTCCATGTCAGTGATCTGCAGTCCGTCACCGTCGCGGCGTACCCCGACTTCGCTGATACCGCTGGACACCGCGAACGGCACGAAGTCGGCGATCTGGTTGACCAGGATGTAGAACCGTGCCCGCGTCACCACACCGTCGCTGCTGATGCGGTGCAGGTTGGTGGCGTGGTGGCGCAGCGGGTAGGGGCTCTGCTCGCGGTGCTCCGCAAGCCATTCCAGCACCGCGGCACGGCCGTGCAATTCCGGTGACATCAATTCTTCGAATGGGCTTGCGCCGCTGTCACTTCGGCTGATGTAGCGGACGTCCTGCGCGTAGCGCGCGGCCAGCTCGTCGTAGTGCGCTTCGTCGTAGTGGTACCAGAATTCGCCAATGAACTCCTGTAGTTCGGGCAGGCTGATGTCGGTGTTCATGATGGGCAGTCAACCCCGGCCCGGTCGTGGCGGCACCGCAGTTGTCCGGTGAGTGGAACAGTGATCAGGATCCGGTGATCAGCCCCCACAGTCCTCCGGCGCTCGCGTACATCGCCGAGTCGGTGACCTGGTCGTCCCAGTACCGCACCGAACCGAACTCCGACCGCCACGCCAGAGCGGCCCGGGTGAATTCGTGCAACCGGTGCTCACGGGTGGTGCCGATCGCCCCGTGCACCTGATGCGCGTTGCGCACCACCACCGAAGCCGCATGCCCTGCGCACGAACGTGCCACGGCGACAAGGAATTCCAGATTTTCCGCCGCCCAGTCGCTGGTGACCCCGACGGCCAGCGCGGCCTCGGTGGCAGCCCGGGCGAGTGCGGCCTCGGCGGCGATATCGGAGACCAGGTTCTGCACGGCCTGGAATTTCGACAGCGGACGGCCGAACTGGATGCGCGAACTCACATGCTCGATGGACAGTTGCAGAATCTGATCGAGTGCGGCACACACCTGAATGGCGCGCACCAGCCCGGACTTCAGCCGCAGCTGGGTGACCAGCGGTAAACCCACCTGCACGCCCTGCAGCCCGGTCAAAGAGGCGGCCACTTCGTCGCGGGGTTCGCCGATCAGGTTGGCGCCCGGGGTGATCGTGAGCTCCTCGGCGGCGACATCGGCGACCTGGAATCCGCCGTCACCGCGCCATACGACCACCACACGGTCGGCCGTGTCCGCCCAAGGCACGTCACGAGCGCGCCCCTGCTTGTCGAGCATGCACACCGTGCGCACCGCGCCGTCGACCGCCAGCCCGCTGGACTCCAGCAGCCAGCATGCCAATAAGTCGTGTTCCGCCAACGGGATTCGTGCTCCATGACGGGCCGCGGCACTGAGCAGTTCGGCGGCTTCGAACCAGCCGGCTCCGCTGCCGCCGTGTTCTTCGGCGCCGGTCAACCGCACCAGCCCCAGCTCATCGAGCCGCTGCCACAGCTTCGGGTCGTGGGCGTACTCGGCGAAGACGGCGCCCATCATGTCCACCAGGTCCGGGTCGACACTCATCGCATCCCCAATCCGCGCGCGATGACCCCGCGCAGCACCTCGTTGGTGCCGCCGCGCAGGGTGAAGCCGGGCCGCTGATCCACCGCTGCCCGCGTCAACTCCGTGAAGATCGCGTCGGGGGAGTCCTGCAGGTCGGCGAATTCGGCGATGTCACCCTCGGTGGTGGTGCCCAGCACTTTGACGACCGCCGCAGGCACGTCGGCCGGCTCGTGGCGCTCCAGCGCCCCGGCCACCGCGGTGGACATCTGGTGCAGGCCCGCGACCCGCGCCACCAGTCTTCCCAGACCGGCGTCGCGGGGGATGGTGTTGGCGGCCATCCGGTCGGCGCAGGCCGCCAGCAATCCGAACGTGGACAGGAATCGTTCGGGCCCGCTGCGTTCGAAGCTCAGCTCGGAGGTGACCTGCTTCCAGCCGTCGCCGATCTCGCCGAACACCATGTTGTCGGGCACGAACGCGTTGTCGAAGATGACCTCGTTGAAGTGGTGCGCGCCGTTCATCGAGATGATCGGACGCACCTCGATCCCGGGGCCGTGCAGGTCGACGAGGAACTGGCTGAGCCCGGCATGGCGGTTCGACGGGTCTACCGGCGCGGTGCGGGCCAGCGCGATGAAGGCGTGCGCCAGGTGTGCCCCCGAGGTCCACACCTTGGTGCCCGACAGCGTCCAGCCGCCCTCCACCTGCTCGGCCTTGGTGCGGACGCTGGCCAGGTCGGAGCCGGAGTCCGGTTCGCTCATCCCGATGCCGAAGAAGCACTCGCCGCGCACGATCCGCGGCAAGAAGTGCCGCTTCTGCGCTTCGGTGCCGTATTTGAGCAGCGACGGCACGATCTGGCGGTCGGCGATCCAGTGCGCGGCCACCGGGGCGCCGGCGGCCAGTAGCTCCTCGGTGACCACGAATCGCTCCAGAAACGAGCGACCGTGCCCGCCGTACTCGGCCGGCACGGTCATACCGAGCCAACCGCGCTCGGCCAACGCCGCGGTGAAGTTCTCGTCCCAGCGGGTCAGCCACGCGTCGACGGACGGGGTGAACGCGCCCGCCGCGATCTGCTCGGCGACGAACATGCGCACCTCGGCGCGTAATTCCCGGGTCGCTGCGTCGTCGATTCCGGCGGGCGGCACCAGCCTGATCACTGCCGTGTCCGCCACTTGGCGATGCGTTGCTCGTGCTCGGGATCGCGGTGGGCCAGTGGTTGCATGGCGGCGGCCATGGCCAGTGTCGTCTCCAGGGAACCGGTGCGCGACTCCTGCAACAACCGCTTGGCCATCCGCAGCGCGTGCGGGGGGTTCTTGGCGATCCGCTCGGCGAGTTCCCGCGCCGCCGGCAGCAGGTCGTCGTGCGGCACCACCCGGCTGACCAGACCCCACTCCAGGGCCGTCGCCGCGTCGACGCGGTCACCGGAGAAGGTCATCTCCGCGGCCCGCTCGTAGCCGGCGGCGCGCTGCAGAAACCAGGTGCCGCCGTCCCCGGGAATGAGGCCGAGCTGAACGAAGCTCTCCGCGAAAGACGCACGCTCGGAAGCGATTCGGATGTCGCACATCATCGCGACGTCGCAGCCGGCGCCGATCGCGGCGCCGTTGACGGCGGCGATCAGCGGTACTTCGAGGCGCCCCAGCGCCCGCGGAATGCGCTGAATTCCGTCCACGTAGGCGTAGCGCTGGTCGAGCGCGTCGAGGCCGAAGATGCTCGTCTTGTCGGCCATCTCCTTGACGTTGCCGCCGGCCGAGAAGATCTTGCCCTCACCGGTCAGGATCACCGCCCGGATCTCGGTGTCGAGGTTGGCGGAGTCCACCGCGGCTTCGAACGCGGCGATCACATCCTTGCCGGTGATCGCGTTGCCGACTGAGGGCAGGTTGATCGTCCAGGTCCGGATCGGTCCGGAGTCGGTGATTTCCAGGGGGTTGCTCATGCTGGCAACTGTAGGGACTGGCTTTTTGGCGGTTGCCGCGACACCGAGTTAGGTGTCCCGCTGAGAGGAAACGACCGCCGCAACTGCACCTGGTGCCTCCGATACTGAGCCACATGACCGTGTGCCTCGACGAACTCCGGGCCAACCTGCGCGCCGCCGATCCGGGCGTCCTGGTCGCGGTGCTGGCCCAACTCACCGGCGACCCGTCGGTGGTTGACACCTTCGGGCCGCGGATCTCCCACGTGCCCGATCCGCCCGAGCGCGCCGGGGTCACCGATCCGGCCACTGCCGAAGCTTTGGTCGACGCGGTGGTGGCCGCCCTCGGCGCCGAGCGGTCGGCGGGTGCGCTCGCCGCCGACGATCCGGCGATGTTTCGGCGGCTGCTGCCGGTGGCGCTGGGCGGCCAGGTAGACGACGAGTTCGTGCCATTGCTGCTCGAGCAGGGCGGCTTTCAGCTGTCCCAGCCGACCCTGCCACGCACCGTGCCGATTCCGCGGACCACCAACGTGGCGATCATCGGCGCCGGCCTGGCCGGCATCATCGCCGCGCTGGCCGCCGCCGATGCCGGGGTCGACTACCGGATCTTCGATCGCAACGACGAGGTCGGCGGGACCTGGCTGACCACCACCTATCCCGGAATCGGCGTGGACACCCCGTCGGCCTACTACTCGCTGTCACGCGAGGTGAACCCGGATTGGACCAGCTACTACCCGCAGGGCGCCGAATACCAGGCCTACCTGGTGGCGCTGGCCGATAAGCATGGCCTGCGCGACCGCACCCGGTTCCGCACCGAAGTCGAAGCCCTGTGGTGGGACGAGGAACGCGCGCAGTGGCAGATCCACGCGGTCGACCGCGACGGCAACCGCGACGTCAGCTACGCGCGCGTCGTGATCACCGCGGCCGGCTACCTCAACCGCCCGCGCTGGCCGGACCTGCCCGGACGAGAAACGTTCGCCGGCAACAGTATTCACTCGGCGCAGTGGGATCCTGCGCTGGATCTGGGCGGACGCCGGGTCGCGGTGATCGGCGCCGGGTGCACGGCGGTGCAGATCGTCGACGCCTGCGTCGACGAGGTCGCGCACCTGACCGTATTCCAACGGCAGCCGCACTGGGTCGCACCACGCAAGCGGCTGACCGACGACGTTCCCGAACATCGCCGCTACCTCGGCCGGCACCTGCCGTACTACGCGAACTGGAACCGGCTGAAGTCGTACTGGGGTACCGCGGACAACAACTATCCGGTCATCCTGCGGGACCCGCAATGGGCCGAAAACCACCTGTCCATCTCGGCGGCCAATGACGTGCTGCTGCAGATGTGCCTGGACTACATCGACCGGACTTTCGGTGCGGGAAGCGAATTGGCGAAGAAGGTCACCCCCGACTTCGCGCCCTACGGCAAGCGGATCATTCGCGACCCCGGTGGTTACTACGCGGCGCTGACCCGCGATCACGTCGATGTCGAGGCCAGCGAACCGGCCGCGGTCAACGCGAAAGGCATTGTCACCCAAGACGGTCGGCAGATCGACCTGGACGTCATCATTTACGCCACCGGGTATCATCTGGACTTCCTGTCCACTATCGACATTCGTGGCCGCGACGGCCGCAAGCTCGCCGACGAGTGGGGTGACAGCCCGGCCGCCTACCGCGGCGGCACCGTGCCCGGATTCCCGAACCTGTTCGTCAACTCAGCACCCAACTACAGCCCCGGCCACGGCGCGGGCGCCAACTTCTCGATGGAGGTGATGGCGCACTACGTCATCGAATGCCTGCAATTGATGGCGCTGCGCGGCGCATCGGTGATGGAAGTCACCCGGCAGGCCTACGACGACTACGTCGCAGGCATCGATCAGACGATGGCCGGCACCGTGTGGTGCCACACCCCCAGCGCGCACACCTACTACCGTTCCGGATCGGGACGGGTGGTGGTCGCCACCCCGTACCGCCTGGTCGACCTGTGGCACCAGCACCGCGCGCCCATCGAAGAACACTTCGACCTGCGATGACCCGATTGCTGCACGGCAGAACGGCTTTGGTGACCGGCAGCAGCCGCGGCATCGGCCGGGCGATCGCACAGCGGCTGGCCGCCGAAGGCGCCACCGTGGTGGTGACAGCGCGGTCCTGGTCGCCGTCGTCATCGACGCGGTCCGGTGCGGGCACGGTACTGCCCGGCACCATCGGCGAGACGATCGCGATGATCGAGGCTGCCGGTGGTCGCGCGATCGGCGTCGCGGCCGACCTCGACGACCCCGCGCAGCGCGACTCGCTGTTCGACCAGGTGATCGACCGCGCCGGCCGCATCGACATCCTGGTCAACAACGCCGGTTTCGCCGACTACGCACCGGTCGAGGACATGACACTGCAGACCTTCGACCGGACCGTCGAGCACTACCTGCGGATCCCGTTCGTCCTCACCAAAGCCGTAGTCCCGACCATGCGCGACCACGGTGGCGGCTGGATCGTCAACATCGGATCGGTCACCGGACTCCCACCGAGCCGTCCCTACCGGGACTACAACAAGACCGCCGGCGATGTGATCTATGCATCCTGCAAAGCCGCGCTGCACCGGTTCACCCAGGGTGTGGCCGCCGAACTACTCGACGACAACATCGCGGTCAACTGCGTCGGTCCATCGACGGCCGTCCGTACTCCCGGTGCGGCGCAACTGATTCCGGACACTTTCCCCACCGAGCCGGTGGAGTATCTGGCCGAGACGGTGCTGGCGATGTGTCAGCTGCCCGCCGCGCAACGCACCGGGCAGCTGGCCTTCAGCCTGCACTATCCGTGGTCGCAGCGCATCGACGTTCATTCGCTGGACGGCACCACGATCTTGGCGCCGTTGCGTCCCCCGCCGGATGCGCGAATAGACGCCTAGCACCCCGGTTCAGCGGGCGGGCAGCGCACAGAAGCTGTGACAAACCCGGTCCCGGACGATGACGTCGGGACATTCCGGGTCGAACCAACGGTCCACCACCGCCCAGTGGATCGGGTGCATCAGGTAGGGGCCGGCCAGACCGTCGACGTCGGTGAACTCCTGCTCGAAGACGTGCGTCCAGGGTGTAGCACCTACCGTTGCGGCGGCCCGGCTCAGCTGCCAGGCGGTGATGGTGTGCACATGGCGCGGTATCGAGCGTAACTCGTCTTCGAACCGCGCCAGCGTGGCGGCGCCGGTTGCCGGCATGACCCGGAGCAACAGGGTGCGGTACACGCTGCCGCGGGTGCTGCCGGTGTGGGTCAGGTCGCCGGTGTAGTCGACCCCGTTGACCCGGGTGATCGCCGAATCGGTCAGTGCCGCGTCGAAATCTTCTTGCAGCGAACGCCATTGGCTTTCGGAGGGGAACCGCAAGTGCACCAGTACGTCGCCACCGTTGCGGGACCCGGGCATGGTCGGTGCCACGATACGACGGGGCGCGTGGGCGGTGCGGGCACGGACCTCGGCAAGGATCCGGTCCCTGTCGCCGGCGTTTACGTCGAGCAGACGGGTGACGCTATACATCGCACAGGCCGTCCACGGCGTCGGCCGCTGCGGCGAACGACCGGGTTCGCTCCATCACCAATTCGGCGTTGCGAGACCACCATTCACCCAGCGCCGGATCCGGTCTGCCTTGCCAGGTCATCTCCCACCACGCCGGCACGCTGGGCAGCGTCCAGGTGATGGTGACGGTGTTGACGTCGTCGTCGAACCAGATCGGTGGGCTGACCAGCACCTCACGCAACGTCATGCCGCGCTGCCGCGCACCTGGTGCGTACTCGGCCAGATAGGTGTCGACGAACCGGCGCGCGCACCCCGGTCGGGTCACCACCCGGTCGATTACGTACACCTTGCCCTCAGTCATCGGCAACCCGCGGTCGCGAATTGGCGCGCCGGCGCGAATCTCCGGCGGGACGACAGCGGCGCCGTCACGTTCGCGACACCAGCGCGGACAGGGCAGCACATGCCTGGCCGTACGCTTGCAGGGCGATGTCCAGCATCGGCATGCTCATGAAACCGTGGATGCCGCCGTCGAATTGGAGTAGCACCACCGACACTCCCGCTGACTCGAGCGCCGCGGCGTAGGCCAGACCCTCGTCGCGCAGCGGATCGTGGCCGGCGATCACCATGACGGCCGGAGGCAATCCGGTCAGGTCGGCGTGTAGCGGCGCGGCGTAGGGATGGGTGCGGTCGCCCGGCACCGGCACGTACTGGTCCCAATACCACTGCATGGCGGTCTTCGGGTTGTAGTAGCCGCGGCCGTACCTCCGGTAGGACTCGGTGTGGAAATCGGCTGCGATCACCGGGTAGATCAGCAACTGCGCGACCAGGTCCGGGCCGCCGCGGTCCCGGGCCATCAGTGCGGTGACGGCGGCCAGGTTCCCACCCGCACTGTCACCGCCGACGGCGACCCGGCCCGCGTCGCCGCCGAACACGCCGTTGACCGCTGCCCGGGCGACGGCATAGACATCCTCGGCCGCCGCGGGCCACCGGTGTTCGGGGGCCAGCCGATACTCCACCGAAACCACAATCACACCAACGTGATTGACGATATTCCGGCATAAGGCATCGTGGCTGTCCAAGTCGCAGAACACGAACCCGCCGCCGTGGGCGTACACCAGCACCGGTAAATCGTCGCCGGGGGGCCGGTAGATGCGGACCGGGATGTCGCCGCCGGGGCCGGGCACCACGTCGTCGCGGACCTCCCCAACGGGTTCGGGTTCGGCCGCCGGGACGAACCGCGACCGGATCACCGCCCTGGCCTGTGCGCCGGTCATGGTGTGCACCGGCGGGAAGCCGGCGTCCAATGTGTCGAGCAGCGCGGCGATCTGCGGGTCGAGGTTCACGCGTATTGCAGGGCGGCGGCCGGCCGGCGGGGTGCCAAGGGCCGCAACGGTTGCAGCGTGGGAGCCACCCGCTGCGGGCCGTCCTCGGCATTGCGCCAGATGTTCATGGCCGTCATGCGTACCGGCGCGGCGAGTCGCTGGTCGAAGGCCATGCGATTCATCGGGCCGCACACCGACACCGCCGCCACGGCCTCACCCGGACCGCCGATCGGGGCCGCGACGCAACCGAAGCCGAGCAGCGATTCCTCCCGCTCGAAGGCGACGCCGTGTGCCCGGACCTTGGCCAATTCGACGGCCAGTTGAGCGCTGCCGGCAATCGAGTAGCGGGTCTTGCGGGTGTGCAGGTCCACCTCGGCGTCCGCATCGCGGTAGGCCAGCATCGCCTTGCCGACCGCGGTGCAGTGCGCAGGCTGACGACCGCCGACCCGGGTGGGCAGGCCGTCGCACACGCGGTCGCCGACCTTGTCCAGATACACCACGTCCGAACCGTCCAGAACCGCGAGATGCACGACAAGTCCTGTCGCCCGATGCAATTCGGCCAGCTGTGGTTTGGCGGCGCGGACCAGCCGGTCCTGGTGCACGGCGAGCGACCCCAGTTCGACCAGTCGCATGCCCAGCTCGTAGTCGCGGCCGCTGCGGCGCAGCCAACGTAGCTGCACCAGCCGTTCGAGCATCCGGTGCGCCGAGGAACGCGGCAGCCCGGTGCGCCGGACGATCTGGGCGAGGGTGAGCCGTCCGGGTCCGTCGAACGCATCGAGGACCAGCGAGATGCGGTCGATCACGGCGCTCGGTGTGGTTGCTTCGGCCGTCGCGGTCCCTGCCATCGGTCCTCCAAAGGGCTGTGTATCTAGCTGGCATATTCCTATTAGGAATAGCTGTTTCTACCACACGCTGTGTGCGTTGTCACACAAATCGGCAATGCGCAGGGGACCGCGGGCTGTGCGAGCCACCCGGGACTCGCGCGGGCCCCAGGACTCGCGAACGGCACCCGGATGCGATTTCGGCGCCGGATTTCTCGGTGTGGTTACGCTCGAGGGCCCAGCAGGGTCAGGGCCGCATGGCCGCCGGCAGGTCGCTCACCCACTGGTGACCCCAGTAGCTGTCAGCGGTGATTTCCTCTGCGGTGTAATAGGTTTCGTCGACGCGCATACCGTCGGTGCCGAATTCGATGTCCCAGTCCCCAGGCGTGCGGACGTAGAACGAGACCATCTTGTCGTTGGTGTGCCGGCCCAGGGTGGACGACAACTGAATGCCCTCGGCATTGATCCGGTCCAGCGCCTGCCCGACCGCGTCGAGGGTGTCGACCTCCACCATGACGTGCACGACGCCCGGGTCGCGCTGGTGCATGGCCGGGCAGATCGCCAGGCTGTGATGGCGTGCGTTGATGCCGAGGAAGCGCACCCGGATCGGGCCGAATTCCGGTGGGGCCGGAATCCGGAAAGCGCCGCGGGAACGGAAACCCAGGACGTCGGCGTAGAAGTCGAACAGCCCGCCGGGGTCGGTGGCCGGCATGACGACATGGCCCAGGCCCTGATCGCCCGTCACAAATCTCGCGCCGAACGGCGTGATCACCGGGCTGTGGTCGAGCACTGCGCCGTGGAACACCTCGAGTGTGGTGCCGGCCGGATCCTCGAAGGTGATCACCTCTTCGACGCGACGGGCGTCGGCGTCCTGCTGGGACAGTTCTTTGAAGGCCACACCGGCGCTGTCCAGGGTCGCCTTGACCCGCTGCAGGGCGCGGCGATCTCTTACCTCCCAGCCAACGGTGCGCACCCGTTCGCTGTCGCCGGGCACGAAGATGATCCGGGCCGCGCGTTCGTCCATCCGGAGATACAGCGCGTCGGGGTCGGGTCCGGAGCCCTTGGCGAAGCCCAGCACATCGAACGCGAAATGCCGCCAGCGTTCCATGTTGTTGGTCGAAACAGTGATGTAGCCAAGGCTTTTCAGGTCACTCACGGCAGGCTCCTCAGATCAGCGCACGCAGCGGTCCCATCGGGGGCTCGACGCCGAGCGAGCTCAGTGCCGATGCGTGGTAGATCGTGCCCGGGACGTGGATGGCGTGCATCTGGCCGACGTGCACGTCGCGCCAATACCGTTGCAGCGGTTTGTCCATCCGCGAGGCATTGCCGCCGGAACGGGCGAAGATCTCGTCGACGGCCGATACCGCCCGCCACACCGCGCGGACCTGGGTGCGCCGGCCGGCCGCGCGATCGGCGAACGACACCTCCTTGCCGGCGGCGACCATGTCATAGATGCGATCGGCGTTGGCCAGCAGTTCCTGGCGGGCGGCGTTGATGTCGGCGGCGGCCTCCCCGATCGCGTACATGACGTACGGGTCGTCCTTGATCGCGGTTCCGGTGGCGCCGACCCGCTCACGCTGATAATCCAGATGTGCGGCCAGCGCGCCCTCGGCGATGCCGATGGTGGCCGCCGAGATGCCCAGCGGGAACATTGTCGACCACGGCATCAGGTAGAGCGGCTCGGTCATTCCGGCCTCCCGCTGGGCGGTGCCGTCCATCACCTTCGTCGCGTCCATGGTGCGGTAGGTCGGCACGAACGCATCCTTGACGATGACGTCCTTGGAGCCGGTTCCGCGCAGCCCCACCACATTCCACGAGTCCTCGACGATCTCGTAGTCCTTACGCGGCAGGATCATGTGCAGCATCTGCGGCGGCATCAGCGGTATGCCCTTCTCGTCACCGAGCATGGCGCCCAGGATGATCCAGTCGCAGTGGTCGGTGCCCGAGCTGAATTGCCAGCGCCCGTTGAAGAGGTAGCCACCGTCGACCGGTGTCGCCACGCCTTGCGGCGCGTACGGGGACGCCATCCAGGTGTCGACGTCGTCGGCCCAGATCTCCGCGGCGACCTTCGGGTCCGCGTACGCCAACTGGTATGGGTGCACACCGACCACGCCGACGATCCAGCCGGCCGCCGGATCCAGCGCCGCCGTGGCCATGGTCGTCTCGGCGAATTCGCGCGGGTGCGCCTCGAATCCCTGGTACTGCTTGGTCTGCAGCAGCCGGATCAACCCGGCCGACTTCATCGCCTTGACCGTCTGGTCGGTGAGCCGGCCGATGCGCTCGGCTTCGGGAGCCTGCTCGCGCAGTTGGTCGGCCATCTCGACAACTCGGTCCAAAACCCGCTCGCTCATCCTGACGTCCTTTACCTGTGTGGGCCTGTGTCCGGTTTACCGCACCAGGCGCCCGGACTCACCGGGGATCCCGATGAATGGACTGAAAACCAGGATGTGTCGGCGTCCGCTGATTGGGAACGGGTCTCGGTTGCGCGCCCGCGAGGTTCTACCGTGGATGCTTGTGAACGCTGAGCAACCCCTGGACGTACTGGTCGTCGGCGCAGGCTTCGCCGGCCTGTATGCCCTGCACAAGCTGCGCGACCAAGGGCTCGCGGTGCGGGTGGTCGAGGCTGCGCCCGAGCCGGGCGGCACCTGGTACTACAACCGTTATCCCGGCGCGCGCTGCGACGTCGAGAGCGTCGACTACTGCTACTCGTTCTCCGAGGAGTTGCAGCAGGAGTGGGATTGGACCGAGAAGTACGCCACCCAGGCCGAGATCCTGCGCTACCTGAACTGGGTCGCCGACCGGCTCGACCTGCGCCGCGACATCGTTTTCAACACCCGGGTCGTCTCGGCGGTCTTCGACGAGGCGGCGCTGCGCTGGACGGTCAGCACCGACACCGGCGAGGTGTTCACCGCGCGGTTCTGTCTGATGGCGACCGGACCGCTGTCGGATGCGATGATTCCCGACTTCCCGGGACTGGACACCTTCGCCGGCGAGGTCTACCACACCGCTCACTGGCCGCACGAGCCCGTCGACTTCGCCGGCAAGCGGGTCGCGGTGATCGGCACCGGATCCTCGGGCATTCAATCGATTCCGATCATCGGCGAGCAGGCCGCGCAGCTCTACGTCTTCCAGCGCACGCCGAACTTCAGTGTGCCGGCCGGCAACAAGCCGCTGACCCCGCAGGAGTTGGCCGAGATCAAGGCCGATTACGGCGAACGGCGCCGGCTGTCGTGGCGCAGTGGCGGCGGGTCCCCCCACATCACCGCGGACCGGCCCACCATGGAGTTCAGCGCTGACGAGCGCCGCGCCGCATTCGAGAAGCGCTGGCAATTGGGCGGAGTGCTGTACTCCAAGACCTTCCCCGACCAGATGACCGACTTGGTGGCCAACGAGGAGGCGCGCCGGTTCTACGAGGAGAAGGTGCGGGCGGTGATCGACGACCCGGCCCTCGCGGACAAGTTGATCCCCAACGACCATCCGATCGGCACCAAGCGAATCTGCACCGACAGCAACTACTTTCAGACCTTCAACAAGCCCAACGTGACGCTGGTGAGTGTGCGCGATACGCCCATCGAGTCGGTCGACGCGACCGGCATCAACACCACCGAATCGCACTATGACCTCGACATGATCGTTTTTGCAACGGGTTTCGACGCGCTGACCGGCGCGCTGGCCAAGATCGACATCGTGGGACGCGACGGCCTGTCCCTGCGTGACAGCTGGGCGCACGGACCTCGCACCTACCTCGGCCTGGGTATCGACGGGTTCCCCAACCTGTTCGTCATCTCGGGTCCCGGTGCTCCGGCGGTGTTGGCGAACATGGTGTTGCACGCCGAGGCGCAGGTGAACTGGATCGCGCAGACCATCGGCTACCTGGACAGCCACGGCTACGCTGCCATCGAAGCCATCAAGGACGAGGTGGACGCCTGGGGCGCCGAATGCGCCCGACTGGCCGAGGCCACCCTGTTCACCAAGGCCGACTCCTGGTACATGGGCGCCAATGTCCCTGGAAAGCCAAGGGGTTTCATGTTGTTCGTCGGCGGATTCGCCACCTACAACCAGATCTGCGCGGAGGTGGCCGAGGCCGGCTACAAGGGATTCGAGTTGGTCAAGCAGCCGTGAGTACCGGCCTGCGCGACAAAGTCGTCCTGGTCACCGGCGCGTCCGGCGGCACCGGACGGGTGCACTGCCAGCGGTTCGCCGACGAGGGCGCCGACGTGATCGCACTGGACTTCCCGGCGGCGGCCGTCGAATTGCGGGACACCGCAACCGAAGTCGAAAACCGGGGGCGCCGCTGCGCAACCGGCCTGGCCGACGTCTCCGACCTGGCGGCGGTCACCGCCGCCGTCGACGCCGGTGTCACCGCGCTGGGACGCCTGGACGTGGTGATCGCCAACGCCGGCATCCACTCCGCGGGCGCGCCGTCCTGGGAGCTGGACCCGCAGGTGTGGCAGCGCACCCTGGACATCAATCTCACCGGGGTGTGGCACACGGTGCGCGCCGCGGTGCCGCACCTCGGCCCGGAGGGCGGATCGGTGGTTATCATCAGCTCCACCAACGGGATTCGCGGCACCGCCAACTCCGCCCACTACACCGCGAGCAAGCACGCTGTGGTGGGCCTGGCCCGCGCGCTGGCCAACGAGCTCGGCCCCCGCAACGTCAGGGTCAACACCGTGCACCCCGGGGCGGTCGCCACCCCGATGGTGCTCAACGAGAAGACGTTCCGGCGGCTGCGGCCGGACCTGGACAACCCGACCGAAGCCGACGCCGCCGAAGTGCTCAAGGCGCGCAACCTGTTGCCGGTGCCCTGGGTGCAGCCGGTCGACATCGCCAACGCGGCGATCTTCCTGGCCTCCGAGCAGGGGCGCTACATCACCGGCACCAAACTCGTCGTCGACGCCGGCCTCACCCAGAAGACGTCGTGACCGCGCTCTAACCCGCGCCGCGGTTGCCGAACGTCACGCTGGCGCAACGCGCGGCGGCGGCAGCTGCGCTGGCGTGACGCTGGGGGCATTGCGGGCGGGGTGTAGGGCAGGCCGCGGTTGCCGAACGTCACGCTGGCGCAACGCGCGGCGGCGGCAGCTGCGCTGGCGTGACGCTCGGGCATTGCGGGCGGGGTGTAGGGCAGGCCGCGGTTGCCGAACGTCACGCTGGCGCAACGCGCGGTGGCGGCAGCTGCGCTGGCGTGACGCTGGGGGCCCCGGTCATGTCCGCGAGAGGAATGCCAGCACGGTGCTCTCGAACGCCGCTTTGGCCTCGATCATCGCCCAGTGCCCGCAGTTGGGGAACACGTGCAGTTCCGCGTTCGGGATGGTGCGCATCGGTATCAGCGCCATGTCGAGCGGGCTCACCCGGTCGTCGCGGCCCCAGGTCAGCAGCGTCGGTGCGGCCACCTTGTGCATAACCGCCCACGGCATCGGCCGGTCGGTGGCGCTCATCGCCGTCATCATCGCCGAATACGCAGCCTTGCCGTACATTCGGCGCGCGGCAGCCAGCGTCTGCGGGTCGGTGGCCAGCTGCCAGCGTTCCTCGATGAGTTCGTCGGTGACCAGCGCCTGGTCGTACACCATTGACTTGAGCCAGTCGACCAACCGCTGCCGGGTCGGGTCCTCGGTGAACTCCTGCAGCAGTCGGATGCCTTCGCTGGGCCCGGGGCTGAAGGTGTTGGTGCCGATGCCGCCGATCGTCACCAACCGGTCGATGCGATCGGGATAGCGGATCGCGAAGTTGATGCCGACCCCGCCGCCCATCGAGTTGCCGACGATGTGTACCCGGTGCACGCCCAGCGCGTCCAGGAACGGCGCCACCACGCCTTGGGCGGTGAGCATCGGGTGGCCACCGAAGTCGTCGGTGACACCGAAGCCGGGGAATTCCAAGATCAGGCAACGGAAGCGCTCGGCGAAGACGGGCAGCACGCCGCGGAAATTTCGCCAGCCGGTGACGCCGGGACCCGAGCCGTGCAGGAACAACAGGGTCGCCGCCCGGTCGGCGGCAGTGTCGTAGTAGCGCAGCGTGCCGGCCGGCGTGCTGATCTCGCGCAGGTCTGATGCAGAGGTGTCGGACACGTCAGCCACCCTGTCATGACGGCCCGCATCGATGACAGCGACGTTCCGGTGACTGGGCCGCGCGCTATTACAGTCGACGTGACGTGGAACGGAGAATCGGGATGACACCGTGCTGACGGGGCGCTGACGTGCCGGAATTCGGCTTCGACACACTGGCATTGCTGACCGCGGTCGGCTTCGCCGGCCCGTTGCTCGCATCGGTACCGCGGCTGCGCATTCCGGCCGTCATCGGGGAGTTGCTCGCCGGGCTGGTGGTCGGCAAAACCGGCTTCGACGTGGTCGACATGACCAATCCGACGCTGAAGCTGCTGGCCGACATCGGGTTCGCGCTGATCATGTTCGTGGTGGGCACTCACGTCCCGGTCCGCGACAGCGCGGTGCGCACGGCGCTGCCGATGGCGCTGGCAAGGGCGGTTGCGGCCGGTGTCCTGGCGGCCGGCGTCGGGGTCGCCCTGGCGGCTGCGTTCGGAACCGGCCACGGCGCCGTCTATGCCGTGCTGATCGCCTCGTCATCGGCCGCGGTCGCGCTGCCGGTGCTCGATTCGCTGCGGTTGCAAGGTCCGCAGGTGCTCTCGGTCACCGCCCAGATCGCCATCGCCGATACCGCATGTATCGTGCTGCTGCCCTTGGTGATCGACGTCAAACGCGCACCGGTGGCAGCGCTGGGCGCGCTCGCGATCGCCGGATGCGCACTGGCACTTTTCCTCGCATTGCGGGCAGCCGACCGCAGGGGCTGGCTCAAGCGGGTTCGGAAGTACTCCGGCAGGCAGCGTTTAGCGCTGGAGCTGCGCACCAATTTGCTGTTGTTGTTCGCGCTGGCGACGTTGGCACTGCAGACTCAGGTGTCGATCATGCTGGCGGGGTTCGCGCTCGGACTGGCGATCGCCGCCGTCGGGGAGCCGCGGCGGTTGGCCCGGCAGCTGTTCGGTATCACCGAAGGTTTCTTCGGCCCGCTGTTCTTCGTCTGGCTGGGCGCCTCGCTGCAGGTCCGGGACCTGGCTGCCTACCCCGAATTCGTCCTGCTCGGCGCGGGGCTCGGACTGGGTGCCGTGCTGGTGCACGCCGTAGGGCGACTGTTCGGGCAACCCTTGACGCTGGCCGTGTGCTCCTCCGCCCAGTTGGGCGTACCGGTGGCGGCGGCCACCATCGGCACCCAGCAACACCTGCTGCGCGCCGGCGAGCCGTCGGCAATGATGTTCGGCGCCCTGCTCACCATTGCCGCCACCTCGATCGCGGGTTCGGTGGCCGCCCGACGTCTCGGTCCCGAATCGCCGGGGTTGGCGCCGGAATAGCGGGTCGCGCACCGAGCAATGGCACAAAGTCCTCACTGCAGGGGACACCGTGCTCTCGTGCCGCGGCCTGCGCAGCGCCATCTTGGAGGTAAGCAGCACGACGGCACGAATGAGGGCACCTCCGATGAACGCACATTTTCCCGACCGCGGCACCGCCGAGACCGTACTGCGGCTGGCGTCGCGGGCGCCGTCGGTCCACAACACCCAACCGTGGCGCTGGCGGGTAGGGGAGACGAGCCTGCACCTGTACTCCGACGCGACCCTGCAGCTTGCCCACACCGACCCCGAGGGCCGAGACCTGATCCTGAGCTGTGGCGCGGCGCTCAACCACTGCATCATCGGTTTGGCCGCGACCGGATGGCAGGCCAAGGTGGTCCGGCTGCCCAATCCGCACGACCCCAGCCACCTCGCCGCCATCGAGGTGGTTCCGCACCCGGCCGGCCAGCTCGACATCATGCTGGCCGCGGCGATACCGCGGCGGCGAACCGACCGCCGCTACTACAGCTTCTGGCCGGTGGCGGGTGGCGACATCGCCCTGATGGCCGCCCGCGCCGCGCGCGCCGGGGTGGCCCTGCGCCGGGTGGACGCCACCGACAAGCTGAACAGGATTGTGGCCGAATCGGTCTGGAACCACGCCGCCGATCCGGACTACCTGGCCGAACTCTCCGCGTGGAGCGGTCGGCACGCGTCCGCCGACGGTATACCGGCGCACAGCACTCCGGCGCCGGACCTGAGCGCGGCGATGCCCAACCGGCTGTTCGCCCGTCCCGAATTGCGGATGCCTTCCGGCGCCACACCGGACGTGGAGAACGCTGCGGTGCTGGCGCTGGGCACCATGACCGACGACAAGTTGGCCTGGCTGCGGACCGGCGAGGCCACCAGCGTCGTGTTGCTCACCGCGACCGCGTTGGGCCTGTCCAGCTGCCCCATCACCGAGCCACTGGAGATCGCCGAGACCCGGGAAGCGGTGCGCACAGACGTCTTCGGCGCCAACGGCTACCCGCAGATGCTGCTGCGAGTGGGCTGGGCGCCCATCGACGCCGATCCATTGCCGTCGACGCCGCGTCGTGAACTCGAGGACTTCGTCGAGTGGAGTGCCGAGCAACAACAAGCTGTCGGCCAATAGCCGGCGGTTTACAGCGCAACCCCGCGCGGGCAATGATATGTCGATGACCGGGCGGGCCGAAGACTGCGCGTTGCTGGATGTGGGCGGGCTGCACGAACTGGTCGAGTCGCTGATCGAACGCGGTTACCGGGTGGTCGGCCCGACGTTGCGGGACAACGCGATTGTGCTCGCCGAACTCGATTCCGCGGCCGATCTCCCGCGCGGCTGGGGCGTGGACGTGGGCCCGGGGCACTACCGGGTCCGGCGCCGCGACGACGAGGCGGTATTCGGGCATTCGGCCGGAGCGCAGTCGTGGAAGCAGTTCCTGCACCCGCCGCGGTTGCGGCTGTGGGCCGGAACCCGGGACGGGACAGTCCAATCCGAGCCAGAACCGCCGCGTTACGCGCTGCTCGGCGTGCATGGTTGCGACCTGGCCGCTATCGCGACCCTGGACCGCGTGCTCGGCAATGCCGACTATCCCGACGGCTCCTATGTCGGCCGCCGCCGAAACCTGTTCGTCGTGGCGGTGAACTGCACCGAGCCCGGTGGGCTGTGCTTCTGTGCGTCGATGGGTACCGGCCCTGCCGTCGGACCCGGCTACGATCTCGCGCTCACCGAGCTCCTCGACGACGGTGCCGCACCCAGCTATCTGGTCGACGTGGGATCCCCCGAAGGCGCCGAGGTGCTGGCCGGCCTACCGCAGCGCGAACCAACCCGGAGCGAAATCGATTGCGCCCGTGGTGAAGTCGACGCCGCCGCGCAACACATGGGCCGCCGGATGCCCGAGACCGACCTGCGTAACCTGCTGATCGACGCACGCGAGTCGCCGCAGTGGGAGGACGTGGCCGGGCGCTGCCTGACCTGCGGCAACTGCACCATGGTGTGCCCGACCTGTTTCTGCACCAGCACCGAGGACGTCAGCGACCTCACCGGCGAGCACGCCGAGCGGTGGCGAAACTGGGCTTCCTGCTTCGAATTCGACTTCACCTACGTCCACGGCGGCGGCAGCGTCCGGCAGTCCGGGGCGTCGCGCTACCGGCACTGGATCACCCACAAACTGGGCACCTGGCACGACCAGTTCGGCATGTCCGGCTGCGTCGGCTGCGGCCGCTGCATCGCCTGGTGTCCCACCGGCATCGACATCACCGAGGAGATGAACAAGATGGCCGGAACGCCGGAGCGGACCGGCGATGACTGAAGCGACCCGCGTGCTGCCTGCGCTGCATTCGATGGCGCCCGTTCCCTACCGGGTACGCAGTCGCGTTGTGGAGAGCCCGGATTCGGCGACCCTGTGCCTCGAGCCGGTCGGTGAGGCGCTGCGCTCGCCCGAGCCGGGCGAGTTCATGATGCTCTACGCCTTCGGCGTCGGCGAGGTCGCGATCTCGGTCTCCGGTGACCCGACCGTCACCGACGGTTCCATCACCCACACCGTGCGATCGGTCGGTGCGGTCAGTCGCGCGCTGCACGACGCCCAGCCGGGCAGTGTCATCGGCGTCCGCGGGCCATTCGGGACCACCTGGGGTTTGGCCGAGGCCGTCGGGCGGGATCTGGTGATGGTCGCCGGCGGCGTGGGGCTGTGCCCGTTGCGTCCGGCGATCCTGCAGGCGGTGGCGTTGCGGGCCCGCTATGGAACGCTGACGCTGGTGGTGGGCGCCCGCTCGAAGTCCGACTTCGTGTTCGCCGACCAACTCAAGAGGTGGGCCAACGACCCGCAGATCGATTTGCACCTGATCGTCGACGCCGCCACGCAGGGCTGGACCGGTGAGGTCGGGCTGGTCACCGCGCCGCTGCGGCGCTTGACGCTGGACCCGGGCTGCACCACCGCGTTCCTCTGCGGACCGGAAGCCATGCTGCATTTCGGCGCCGAGGAATTGATCGCCAAAGGTGTTGCCGCGCAAGATATCAAGGTTTCGCTGGAACGGAATATGCAGTGCGGCATCGGTTTATGCGGGCACTGCCAACTGGGTCCGCTGCTGCTGTGCCGCGACGGACCCGTGGTGAGCTACGACGTCGCCGGCCCGTTGCTGCGGGTGAAGGAGCTGTAGATGAGCCCACCCAAACTGGCCGTGTGGAAGTTCGCCTCGTGCGACGGTTGTCAGCTGACGCTGCTGGATTGCGAGGACGAGTTGCTCACCCTGGCCGGTCAGGTCACGATCGCCAACTTCGCGGAGGCATCCAGCGCGACCGTCGACGGCCCGTACGACGTGTCGCTGGTCGAAGGTTCGGTCACCACGCCGCACGACGAGCAACGGATCCGTGACATCCGCAAGCAGTCTCGGGTATTGGTCACCATCGGTGCGTGTGCGACGGCCGGGGGAGTGCAAGCACTGCGCAACTTCGCCGACGTCACCGAATTCACCTCGGTGGTGTACGCCCGACCCGACTACATCCAGACCCTGGCGACCTCCACGCCCGCCTCCGCGCACGTCGAGGTCGACTACCAGCTGCACGGCTGCCCGATCGACCGCGGACAGCTGCTCGACACCCTGGCCGCGTTGCTGATCGGCCGCAAACCGCGGCTGCCGGCCAAGACGGTGTGCACCGAATGCAAGATGCGTGGCGTCACCTGCCTGGTCGTCGCCGACGGCACGCCGTGCCTGGGGCCCGTCACCCACGCCGGCTGCGGTGCGCTGTGCCCCAAGCATCATCGCGGCTGCTTCGGCTGTTTCGGCCCGTCGGCGGCGCCACAGACCGCGACGCTGATTCCGTTGTTGCGCCGCGACGGCATGTCCGACGGCGACGTCGAACGGGTGTTCTCGACGTTCAACGTGACCAGTTTCGCCGCCGAACGGCAGCCGCGGTGAGCACCCGCACCCTCAGTGTCGGCACCCTGGCGCGAGTGGAAGGCGAAGGGGCGCTGCATGTCACGGTGAGAGACGGCGTGCTGGAAAGGGTGGAGCTCAACATCTACGAGCCGCCGCGGTTCTTCGAAGCCTTTCTGCGCGGCCGCGCCTACACCGAACCGCCCGACCTGACCGCACGGATTTGCGGAATCTGTCCGGTCGCTTACCAATTCAGCGCGTGCAACGCGATCGAAGACGCCTGCGGGGCGACCCTGGACGACGAGCTCGTCGCGCTGCGCCGGTTGTTGTACTGCGGCGAGTGGATGCACAGTCACGTGCTGCACATCTACCTGCTGAACGCCCCGGACTTCCTGGGCTGCCCCGACATCATCGCCATGTCGCGAAATCATGGCGCCGCGGTGCAGCGGGGCCTGTCGCTGAAGAAGGCCGGCAACGCGCTGATGGAGTTCGTCGGCGGACGCGCGATACACCCCATCAACGTGCGCGTCGGCGGCTTCTACTCGGTGCCGACCAAAGCCGAACTCGCACCGATGGCCGAACGGCTGCGCCGCGCCCTGGACGAAGCGCTGGAAACGGTGGAGTGGGTGTCGGGCTTCGAGTTTCCCGAATTCGAGATGGACCACGAGTTCCTGGCGTTGAGCACCCCGGGGCGCTACCCGATCGAGAACGGCACCATCGTGCGCAGCGCCGGCCCGTCCTTCCCGGTGGCCGATTTCACCGAGCGGGTACGCGAGCACCAGGTGCCGCACTCCTCGGCACTGCAGGCGACGCTGGACGGCGGGCGTCACCTCACCGGGCCGCTGGCCCGCTATTCGCTGAACTCCGCGGCGCTGTCACCGATCGCGGCGCAGGCCGCCGCCCGCGCCGGGCTGGGCGTGCAATGCCGAAACCCGTTCCGCAGCATCGTCGTTCGATCCGTCGAGGTGGTCTACGCGATCGAGGAAGCATTGCGCATCATCGACGAATACCAACGCCCATCCCGCCCGTACGTGGACGTCGAAGCCCGGCCCGGGGTGGGGCACGGCGTCAGTGAGGCGCCCCGCGGTCTGCTCTACCACCGGTACCGAATCGACGCTGAGGGACTGATTTCCGCGGCGACCATCGTCCCGCCCACCTCACAGAATCAGGGTGCGATCGAAGCCGACCTGGCCCGCGTCGTCTCGACCAATCTGGATATCGACGACGCGGCACTGACCCTGTTGTGCGAGAGGGTGATTCGTAACTACGACCCGTGCATCTCGTGTGCCACCCACTTCTTGACCCTCACCGTGGACGGCCGGTGACCGCGGACACCGTCGTCGTCGGACTGGGCAACCGGTTCCGGCGCGACGACGCCGTCGGCATCCTTGCCGCCGAAGCGATCGGCGAGCTGACACTGCCCGGCGTCCGGGTGATCACCGACATCTGCGATCCGATGAGCCTGTTGGAGGCGTGGTCCGGTGCGCGCCGGGCCGTGCTGATCGACGCCGCCGTCACTGCGGCGACTCGGCCGGGCCGGGTCCGCTGCTGCGCGGTGACGGATGTGGCCGCGGCCGGTGGGCTGAGTTCGCATGCCGTCGACGTCGCCGGCACATACGCCCTCGGAATGGCGCTGGGCCGGGTGCCCGATTCGGTGGTGGCGGTGACGGTCGAGGTGGCCGACACCGGGCACGGCACGGAGCTGACCCCAGCGGTCGCGGGCGCGGTGCCGCTAATGGTCAATCTGGCTGTGCGCGAGATCAATCGGCGATCGTCGGCTACGCAGCGCTAGGCAGATCCCGACTGGTTGCGTCGGACCTGACCGGCTGAGCCGGCGCAGGCCGCCAGCCGACGTAGGTCAGATACGCCCCCGCCGCGGCCACCAAGATGCTCGCGCTCATCCATGCCGAACTCATACCGATCGTGGCGTCGGCGGCTTTCATGAAAACGCCGGGGAAGGCCACCAGCAGCAGCCCGCGCGCCGTGAGCATCCACCCCAGCGCGGACACGGTGGCGGCCGGCGCGCCCCGCCAATAGGGGTGCAGGGCCACAATTACGATGCCGATCAGCAGCACGATGGTGCCGCTCATCCAGGCCCAGGCCGGGTTGGACTCGAACCCGTCGAGCAGTGCGCGCATCTCCGATCCGCGTGCCACGGTCGCGGTACCCAGGATTGCGAGGAACGGACCCAGGACGCGTGCGAACGCGTACGTTCTGGGCTGGACGTGTGTGGTGTTCATGGTGGTACCTCCGGCGACCGAGACCTTTCGTCCGGTACCTTCATTCGAGCACTGGACCCGGTTGCGCGCGAGGGACGGAAGTCCCAACTTTCAGCGTCGTGCCCCAACCTTGCCGATCTCGCTCACTGCGAGGTGAACCGGAACCGCCGGCCGGTGACCAGTTCGGGAAGCACCCGCACGTAGTGCGTTTTCGTCGCCGCGGTCCACGACAGCAGCTGCGCCCGCTCGGCCTCCTCGAGATCCTGTTCGTCGCGCACCGAGCGCGCGACGCCCTTGACGATCACGCTCCATCCCTCGGCGAGCGAGTAGTCGTCGGCCTCGAACACAACATGGTTGTTGATCGCCGTGCTGATCAGCTTGGTGCCCTCGGCGGTGCGGAAGAGCACGGTTCGGCGCTGGACGGCGAAGTTGACCGGGAAGATCTCGGGCCGGGCGTCGACACTGGTGACCAGCCGCCCGATCGGGACACTGCCCAGCAGGTCCCAGCATTCGTGCTCTGAGAGGATCGTGACTCCCTCGCCGGACACCGGCATCGATCCGCCCCCTTCGAGTCGTGGTGCGTCGTCACCGACGACGGTAGTCCGCGTGGCGGCCACCGGCGCAAGTGCGTCAGGCATCGGGCACCTGTGACGAAGGACTCTATTGCCGGATGACAGTGTGCTGCAGCCTGGAGTTCGATGGGCGTTGATCGGCATTGGTGGCCGGCAGCAGAGAGTTGGGTATTTGCCATGTTCCGAGCGGTGCCCACCGGAGGGCCGAGGTGCGGCCGATCGCTCGACTGGTGTCGCGCGGATGCGCAATGCTGCCAGAACAAAGCGGTTCCATGCAGCTGACTGACGCCGACGTCGATGCGCTGGCCTGCAGATTCCTGAACTCGCCCTATGCCGATCAGGCCGTGTACTCGAGCTGGTCACTGGACCGGCGTCTCGAGGGGTTCCTGCGTCGTAGGGATTTGACGAGGATCGCCGAGGACGGGGACGCGTTCCGGCTCATCCTGGAACGCGTCATGTCCTACATCGGTTTGGGATATCAGTCGACGGCGGCCGGGGCCGAGGACGCCGACGAAGGGCAGGGACTTCCGTCCCTTGCAGTGGTCAACCGGGACCGGTCGAATAGACATCGGCCCAAAAGTGACTTCGAAATCTAGAGAGTGCAGATCATGACCAGTGCAGCGTCGGCCTCCCCGAGGCGTGTTTTCCGTGACCGGCGTGAGGCCGGCAAGGTGCTGGCCGGGTTGTTGAGCGCCTACCGCGACCGCCCCGACGTACTCGTACTCGGCTTGGCCCGCGGCGGCGTGCCCGTCGCGTGGGAGGTGGCCGCGGGCTTGCGCGTTCCGCTGGACGCGTTCATCGTCCGAAAGCTGGGCGCACCTGGGCACGAGGAGTTCGCTCTGGGAGCGCTGGCTAGCGGCGGCCGGGTCGTCATCAACGACGACATCGTGCGCGGCCTGCGGGTCACCCCGCAGCAGCTGCGTGACGTCGCCGAACGTGAGGGCCGCGAGTTGGCTCGCCGCGAAGCGGCCTACCGGGATGGCCGCCCGCCGGTGGAGGTGGCGGGCAAGACCGTGCTGCTCGTCGACGACGGATTAGCCACCGGTGCAAGCATGTTCGCGGCGGTGCAGGCATTGCGGGAGGCCGAGCCGGCCGAGTTGGTGATCGCGGTGCCGGCCGCCCCGGAATCGACCTGCCGGGAGTTCGCCGCCTTGGTCGACGACGTGGTGTGCGCGTCGATGCCCACCCCGTTCATGGCGGTGGGGGAGTCGTATTGGGACTTCAGCCAGGTCAGCGACGAGGAGGTGCGCCGACTGCTGGCTACCCCCACGACCGGCATCCCGGTGATCAGGCCCGCGACGCCGACACCCGCGGAGGTGCTCAACGTCGCGGCGATCAACGCGCCGCAGGGCATTCCGCCGCGTGAGGTGCTGGAGGAGATCATCGGGGACGCGCGGGTGGTGCTGATCGGGGAGAGCTCGCACGGCACCCACGAGTTCTACGAGGCGCGCGCCGAGATCACCAAGTGGCTGATCGAGGAGAAGGGGTTCAGCGGGGTCGCGGCCGAGGCGGACTGGCCGGATGCCTACCGGGTGAATCGCTACGTTCGCGGCCTGGGTGAGGACGCCAACGCGGAGGAGGCGCTGCGCGGGTTCGAGCGCTTCCCGGCTTGGATGTGGCGCAACACCGTGGTTCGCGACTTCGCCGAGTGGTTGCGCGGACACAACACGCGGCACGCGGCCGCAGGCGGCCACCAAGCCGGTTTCTACGGGCTGGATCTGTACAGCCTGCATCGGTCGATGGCCGAAGTGGTCAGCTACCTCGAGAAGGTCGACCCGGTCGCGGCCGCGCGGGCCCGTAACCGCTACGCCTGCTTCGACCACAACTCCGCCGACGACGGCCAGGCCTATGGCTTCGCGGCGGCCTTCGGTGCCGGCCCCAGGTGTGAGCAGGAAGCGATCGATCAACTGGTTGAGTTGCAGCGCAACGCGTTCGCCTATCTGCGCACCGACGGACAGCTCGCCGAGGACGAACTGTTCTATGCCCAGCAGAACGCGCAAACTGTGCGCAACGCCGAGGAGTACTACCGGGCGATGTTCAGCGGACGGGTCACCTCCTGGAACCTGCGCGATCAGCACATGGCGCAAACCCTCGAGGCGCTGCTGACGCACCTGGACCGGCGCAGTGACTCGCCCGCCCGAATCGTGGTGTGGGCGCACAACTCTCACGTCGGCGATGCGACGGCCACCGAAGTTTGGGCCGACGGGCAGCTCACGCTCGGGCAGCTGGTGCGTCAGCGCTACGGCGAGCAGGCGCGGTTGATCGGGTTGAGCACCTACTCGGGTACCGTGACCGCCGCCAGCGAGTGGGGTGGCATCGCCGAGCGGAAGGTGGTCCGGCCGGCACTGGCGGGCAGCGTCGAAGAGATGTTCCACGAGACCGGGCGGGAGGCGTTCCTGGTGTCCGCGCTCGTCGACCAACGGGCCGGGGCGCCGCTGGCCGACGTGCGGCTGGGGCGCGCCATCGGAGTGATCTACCAACCGGCCACCGAACGGCAGAGCCACTATTTCCACGTGCGCCCGCTCGGGCAGTTCGACGCGATGATCCATATCGACCACACCCGCGCGCTGGAACCCCTCGAGCGCACCAGCCGGTGGATCGCGGGCGAGACACCAGAAACCTATCCGAGCGGTCTGTAGCCGCGTTCCCGCCGGTAGACCAACGCCGAGTAACTTCACCTAAGCCAGTCGAGAAACGGGCAGGGGAACATGGGAATGCCGGCCGGGCCGCTCGCGGGACTGCCGCAGATCGTCACACTGACGATGAATCCGGCGATCGACGTCACCACCGCCGTGGGGGTGGTGCGTCCGACCGAGAAACTTCGCTGCAGCTCTACCCGCTACGACCCCGGAGGGGGTGGCGTCAACGTCGCCCGGATCGCCAGGGTCCTGGGCGGTTCGGTGTTTGCGGTTTTCCCCGCGGGCGGCTCGACCGGTGGCCTGCTGACGTCGCTACTCAGCGAGGAGGAGGTGCCGTTCGCCGAGATTCCGATCACGGCTGCCATCCGGGAAAGCTTCACCGTCAATGAATCCAGTACCGGCCGCCAATACCGGTTCGTGCTTCCCGGACCCCAGCTGAGCGACCGGGAACAGGCCAGATGTCTGCAGGAGTTGCGGATGGCGGCCCGCTCGGCGCAGTTTGTGGTGGCCAGTGGCAGCCTGCCTCCCGGGGTGCCCGACGACTTCTACGACAGGGTCGCCGAGCTGTGCCACGGCGTGGGTGCCTCGCTCATTCTGGACACCTCGGGTGCGGCCCTCGAGTGTGTCTCGTCCGGGGTGTTTCTGCTGAAGGTGAGCGTGCGCGAACTACGGGAATGCGTCGGACGCGAATTGCTCACCGAGACAGATCAATTGGAGGCGGCGCAAGAGCTGATCGCACTCGGGCGCGCGCAGGCCGTGGTGGTGTCGCTCGGCTCGCACGGCGCATTGCTCGCGACCGCTCGGGAAGGCCTGCGATTTGCGGCGGTTCCCATGGCGGCCGGCAGCGGGGTGGGCGCCGGCGATGCGATGGTCGCCGGCATCACGGTGGGCTTGAGCCGGGGCTGTGCGCTGCCCGAGGCGGTGCGGCTCGGGATCGCCGCGGGCGCGGCGATGTTGTTGACCCCCGGCACGGCACCCTGCTCGGCCGCGGACGTGAACCGGTTGCTCGAGCTGGCCGCGCAGCCTTTCGACATCGCCCGCGTTGGCGTCTCAGGTGGGGCCGAACGGCCCCTGCCCAAATGACCACGCACGCCTTAGCCTGAGAGGCAACGATCGCAAGCAGGAGCCGACTATGAACCCACTTGACGCCAAGTCGGTGACCGTGGGCGTGAACGGTTCGCAAGCCGCGGTCAATGCCGCAAAGTGGGCGATCGATGAGGCGGTCAGCCGGCAGGTGCCACTTCGGCTGGTGTACGTCATCGCCAACCACGGGCTTTCCGCCGCATCCGATTGGGATCTCGAGCGCGCCGAAACGGCGCTGTCTCAAGCGGAATGCGCCGTGCTGAGCACCGCACGCAGTGAAGGGAAGTTCGTCGAGGTCGACACGGTGGTACTGTCCGGGGACCCGGCCCAGGTCCTGGTCGACGAATCGCTGGACACGGCCTTGGTCTGCGTGGGCACCGCCAGGCGGGGCTGGGCGACCGACGGGTCGCTGGGTCCCACCGCCGCCGCGCTGGTGGCGCGGGCGCACTGCCCGGTGGCGGTCATCCGCACCAACTACGACGGCTCCCCGACCCGGCTGGGGGTGATCGCGGTGGTGCTCAACGACGAGGCCGACAACGACGAAGTGGTGCGTGCGGCGATGGAGGAAGGGCGGCGCCGGCACGCGATGGTGCGCCAGATCGACCGTCGGCTGGACAGTTGGGTCCGCCGTTATCCCGACGTCCCCGTTCAGGTGGTGGCATCGGGAACCGGGCATGAGGTCAGCGGAAAACATGGCGGCGCAATAGATCTCGCTGTCATAGGCCAGAACGATGCCGATGCGTTGCCGGGCCTGGCGACGCCGAACTGTCATCCGATCCTGGGCTACCCGGACTGCTCGGTACTACTGGTGCGGCACTGATCGTCGGGGTCACCGCAACAGCGAGACGAGACTGATCACCACCAGTGCGGTCAGGGTCAGCATCTGCGGCCACGGTCGCCACGGCGTGGCCTGAATGGCGTAGGACATCTCCTTGAGCGGTGATGTCTGCGGGGGGGCGGCGCGATCGGCGGGCACCGGTGTATGGAACTGGTGGAAATACAGCTGAATGAGAGTGGCCCCGATCCACAGGCCGGCCAGGAAGCTGACCGGTTCGATGCCGCGCCATACGATCAGCGCCGCGATCGCGACGGTCAAGATCATGGCCACGAGGTCGGACACCGAGGTGGCCGAGGGCTTGGCGCCGTACTGTTTGTCCAGCGCCGCCCGACGCCGGCGGTACGGCAACGCGAAGAAGATGAACTTCACCAGGATGTGCACCCCGAGCACGACGGTCACGACGACCGCAACTGTATTGAGCATTCCCCCACCTAATCCGGAACCAAGGCCGCACGTCCACCCGGTTGAGGACTAAAGCCCCACGACCCGCGGCCGTTCGGCCAATAGCGTCATAGGTGTCGAAGGAGAACGCAGATGTCAACCTCACTGAAGCAACACGGAATCGTCGTCGGGGTTGACGGGTCGGCTGAATCGTGCGCTGCCGTCGGGTGGGCAGCGCAGGAGGCCGCGATGCGGAACCTCCCACTGACCTTGGTCCACACGTTGAATGCTTTCGTGCCGACCTTCCCGCAGGTTCCGCTGCCGGCCGGGGTGGCCGTGTGGCAGGAGGAAGACGCCCAACGGGTGCTGGAGGACGCTGCCAAGCTCGCCCAGGACGTCGTGGAGGGGGACCGGAACATCGCCATCTCAATGGATATGAGGTGCGCCCCGGCCGCGCCGACGCTGATCGACATGTCCGAAGACGCCGCAATGGTGGTGGTCGGCAGCCACGGGCGCGGCGCTGCCGGACGAGCCGTGCTGGGTTCGGTCAGCTCGGGCGTGCTGCACGGCGCCGCGTGTCCGGTAGCCGTCATCCGTGACTACGACCAACGGTCGGCCCACGAGTTGCGGCGCGTCGCGGCGCCGGTAGTGGTCGGTATCGACGGCTCACCGGTGTCCGAACTGGCGACAGCGATCGCGTTCGACGAGGCAGCGTGCCGCGGTGTCGATCTGGTGGCGGTGCACGCATGGACCGATCTCGACGCGGCCGACCTGCCGGGGCTGGACTGGCCGGCGATCAGGTCAGAAGTCGAGGAGGTGCTTGCCGAGCGGCTGGCAGGTTGGCAGGAACGTTATCCTGACGTCACCGTCCACCGCGTCGTCAGTTGCGGGCGGCCTGCCCAGGCACTCCTGGAGCACGCGAACTCGGCCCAGCTGGTGGTGCTGGGGAGCCACGGCCGGGGCGGGCTGAAACGGATGCTGTTGGGCTCGGTCAGCCACGCCGTGGTGCATTCCACCCACACGCCGATCATCGTCGCCCGGCCCACCTAGGGCGGCGCATGCCATGACGGTTGCGATCACCGGTGAGGGGCTGGCAGAGTCGGCAAAGATGGCCGCGCAGCCCTTTGTCGACGTTCATGAAACCCACACGGGTGTGGTGATTCTCGCCGGTGAGCGGGCATACAAGGCCAAGAAGCCGGTGCTGACCGACTTCCTGGACTTCCGGGCACCCGAGCAGCGTGAGCACGCCTGCCGGCGGGAAGTCGAACTGAACAGCCGGTTGTCCCCGCACAGCTACCTCGGCATCGCGCGGCTCAGCGACCCGACCGGCGGCCCCGCCGAACCGGTGGTCGTCATGCGCCGCTACAGCGACGACGACCGCCTGGCGACCAGGGTCGCGCGCGGGGAGGACGTCGAATCCATCCTGGACACGATCGCCGGGGTGCTCGCCCGCTTCCACGACCGCGCCGAGCGCGGCCCGGCGATCAGCGTGCAGGGCGGTGTCCCGGCTATCGGCCGCCGCTGGTCCGACAACCTCAACGAACTCGATCGCTTTGCACGCGAACCGCGTTCGCCGATATCGCCCGAGTCGGTGGACCGGGTGCGGCGACTGGCTGAGCAGTACCTTGCCGGCCGTGCCGCGCTGATCGACCGCCGGGTCGACGAAGGTGCCGTGGTCGACGGTCACGGCGACCTGCTGGCCGGCGACATCTTCTGGACCGACGGCCAACCGGCGTTGCTGGACTGCCTGGAGTTCGACGACCAACTGCGCTACGTCGACCGCATCGACGACGCCGCCTTTCTGGCCATGGACCTGGAATTCTTGGGGCGCAAGGATCTTGGTGAATTCTTCCTGGAGTGTTACCGCTCCTACGCCGCCGACACCGCGCCGGCCTCGTTGCGGGACTTCTACATCGCCTATCGTGCGGGCGTGCGCGCCAAGGTTGATTGTGTGCGTCGGGCGCAGGGTCACGCCGAGTCCGCAGCGGAGGCGGTCCGCCACCTCGCCATCGCCGTGGAACATCTGCGGGCCGGCGCCGTTCGGTTGGCCCTGGTCGGCGGAAACCCGGGCACCGGGAAGTCGACGGTGGCGCGCAACCTGGCGCAGGCCGTGGGGGCGCGGGTCATCTCCACCGATGACGTGCGCCGCGAGCTCCGGGAATCCGGTGCGATCGCCGGTGAATCGGGCGTGCTGAACGAGGGCCTGTACAGCGCGGACAACGTCGCGGCCGTCTACTCGGAGGTGATGCGCCGCGCGCACACCTTGGCCGGCCACGGGCAATCGGTGATCCTGGACGGCACCTGGGGCGATCCCCGGCATCGGCAGCAAGCCAATGATATTGCCGCACAAACACATTCGACGTTGATCGAAATCATGTGTAGCGCAACTTCGGACGTCGCCGCCGAACGCATCCGGACCAGGAAGCCGGGCGCTTCGGAGGTGACCGCTCCGATCGCGGGGGCGATGGCGCAGCGCCGCGACGGCTGGGCCACCGCGCACGTCGTCGACACCTCGGGCACGGTGGAGCAGGCAAAGCAAGCGGCACAAGAAGTTTGGCGACGCGCCGTCTAGGGACCCGGTTCAGCAGGAGAGGAAGATGTCGACAAGCACCGATTTGGCGAGCTACTCCGGCGGCATGCCGGCATTGACTCGGGCAGGCGGCTGAGATGCCGACCGCAGTGCCCGACCGTGGGGTCATCGAATATGCGGTAGGTCTGGCCGGCCGGGCGCCTTCGCTGCACAACAGCCAGCCCTGGCGTTGGGTAGCCCGGGCCGGGACGCTACAGCTGTGGGCCGACCCGCGGATGTCGATGCCGGGCACCGACCACAGCGGCCGGGAACTGACATTGAGCTGCGGGGCGGCGCTGGACCACCTGCGGGTCGCGCTGGCCGCCGTCGGTTGGGATACCAGCACCGAGCGGCTGCCCGATCCACACGATTCGGAACTACTGGCGACCTTGACGTTTCATCCGTTGTCCGCGGCCTCGGCGGGCGCCCAGCGCCTGGTGGAGGCGATCGGCCGGCGACGTACCGACCGGTTGCCCTACGCCGCACCCGCCCCCTGGCCGGCGCTGGCCTCCAACCTCCGCGATGTCGTGCAGCCCTACCAGGTGGGTCTGGACGTGATCGCCGACGACGAGCGCCCCCGCTTGGCCGAAGTCTCCCGCCTCACCGAGACCCTGCGTCGCTACGACACCACCTACCTGACCGAACTCCGTTGGTGGACATCGCCGTTCGACTCGGACAGCACCCGGGTTCCGGACAGCTCGCTGGTGTCCACGGCCGAGGCCGCCCGAGTGGACGTCGCCCGCGCATTCCCGCCGGCCGGCGGTGGCCACCGCCGTGCCGGCATCGACCACGACCACTCCAAGATTCTGGTGCTGTCCACGGCCGGCGACGACACCCTGGACGTGTTGCGTTGCGGCGAAGCGCTTTCGGCGGTTCTGCTCGAATGCACCGCGGCCGGCATGGCGACCTGCACGCTGACGCACCTGACCGAACTGGAACAGAGCCGCGACATCATCGCCGAGATGACCGGCCGCCACGGCCGGCCGCAGCTGCTGATCCGGGTCGGTAGATCGCCGGCGCACGAACAACACGTCGAAGCTACCGCCCGCCGCCCGGTGGCCGACATCCTCGAATTCGCCGACTGAACCCTCGTGGGATCGCGGGAAGGAGATGCCCCGATGACCAAGCACTGGCTGGTGATGGAGCCCGACGGGCAGGGCGCACCCGCACCGTACGTCGCCCGGGTGGCGGGCGCCGGGCGGTATCTGCCCGAAACCCGGCTCACCACCGACGAATTGATGGCGACCACCCGCCACCACACGCACATCGACCTGGAGCGGCTGACCGGCATCCGCGAACGCCGGGTGGCGGCGGGCGACCAGGATTCCTACACCCTGGCGGTGTCGGCGGCGCTGAACTGCCTGGCCACCGCGCAGCAGGACCCGGCGTCACTCGACGTGGTGATCAGCTGCAGCATCACCAAGTTCCAGGGCGGCCTCACCCAATGGCTGGAACCGACCATGAGTGGTGCGATCGCCCGCGGGATCGGCGCGCACGGCGCGATGACCTTCGACGTGTCCAACGCGTGTGCCGGAATGCTCACCGGCGTAACGATTCTGAACAACTGGATCCGCCAGGGGGTGGTCGAGCGGGGCCTGGTGGTCAGTGGTGAGTACATCTCCCAACTCAGCGACAACGCCGCCCGGCACATCCGCAACATCATGAGCAAGGAGTTGGCCTGCCTGACCCTCGGCGACGCCGGCGCCGCGCTGCTGCTGGAACGGGCACCGGCCGGCTCGGCGGGCATCGCGCTCGCCGGGTTCACCACCGTCGCCGACTACAGCCGGCTGTGCCTGGCGTATCCGCAGGGGCACGACCCCGGCGCGCGGATGTTCACCAACTCCCGCGGGATACAGCAGGCGGCGATCGCCAACACCCCACTGCTGCTGCACGAAGTCCTTGACGCCGTGGGTATTTCGGTGCACGACATCGACCACGTGATCACCCACCAGACGTCGGCCCGGGCGATCCGCAAGGGGATGACGCGGCTGACCGAGGAGTTCGGCGACAGCCCTCGACACGACGCGGTGATCACTGTCGACCGGTACGGCAACACGGCCTCGACCACCCACACGGTGGCCCTGGTGGAGGAACTCGAGGCCGGGCACATCGCGGCCGGGGAACGGATCGCGTTGCTGGCGCTGGCCTCCGGGCTGGAGATCGGTGTGGTGTTGGTGACTCTCGACGAGGATCTGGTGAAGCGCTATGGGCACAGTCATTGATCGGGTCGACATCGCGCGGCCCCGGTTGCGCGGACGGCACAGCTCCCTGCATCTGGCTGTCGCGGCGGCCAACAAGTGCCTGCACCATGCCCGGTGCGACCCATCCGAGTTGGACCTGGTGGTCAATGCCGGCATCTACCGCGACCGCAACCTGGGCGAACCGGCGCTGGCCGCGCTGATCCAGGACGACATCGGCGCCAACCCGGAGGACCCGCACGCCGGTGCGCACGGCACCTTCTCCTTCGACATCGCCAACGGCTCCTGCGGCGTGCTCACCGCGCTGCAGATCGTGGACGGGTTCCTGCGCAGCCGCGCCATCCGGCGCGCCCTGGTGGTGGCCGGCGACGCCGATCCGGGCCACGGCATGAGCGAGCATTTCCCGTTCTCACCGACCGGTGCCGCGCTGTTGTGCGGCTGGCGTGACGACGGCTACGGGCTGGGACCGGTGTCCTGGGTGAACGCGACCGAGAACCCCGAGCAGGCCGAATCATTGGTCGCCACAGTCGGATTCGCGGACGGCCGCAACGTGCTGCGGTTCGGCCAGTCGCCGGCGATGGACGAGAACTTCGCCGCCGCGGCCGCGCAGGCAGTGCGGGACTGCCTGGCCGCGGAGTCGCTGCGGCTCGCCGAACTCGACCGGATCGTCGCCGCTCCGGCCCGCGACGGCTTCCACTCGGCGCTGGCCGAACACCTCGGTGTGCCGAGCGAGATGATCGCCGTGGCCGGGGACCAGCGCGTGCACACCGCGGCGCTGGCGGCGGCCTACGACGAACTGCTGCCGCACCTGCGGGCCGGGGCCCGGGTGCTGTTCGTCGCCGCCGGTGCCGGCGTGACCGCGGGTGCCGCCCTGTATCGGCGGCCACCGGAGGCCGTCGGGGATCGCTCGTTCACCTGACGTAAGCCCCTTATTCATCGAGTTGAGGACTAAAGCCCCGCGACCGGGGTGGGCCCGGGCAATACCCTTCGGGTGTCAAGGGATGTCACAGGGCGTCAAGGGGTGTCCGGGAAAGGAACGACATGAACGCATCCGTGCAACGTCGCGGTGTGGTGGTGGGAGTCGACGGCTCCGCGCCGTCAAACGCTGCCGTGGTCTGGGCGGCGCGGGACGCGGCGCTACGCAATGTGCCGCTGCACCTGGTCCACATGTTCAAGAGCTACGTGGCGACCTTCCCGCAGATTCCGATGGCCGGCGGCGCGGCGGTCTGGCAGGATGACGACGGCCGGCTGATCCTCGAGGAGGCCGTCAAGCTGGCGCGGGAGTCGGCGTCCAGCCCGATCGAGATCACCAGCGAGGTCAAGGTCTCCCCGCCGGTCCCGACCATGGTGGAGCTGTCCGAAGAGGCCGAGCTGGTGGTCGTCGGCAGCAACGGACGAGGCCTGGTCGGGCGCGTCCTGCTGGGATCGGTGAGCTCGGGTGTGTTGCGCAGTGCCAAGTCTCCCGTCGTCGTCGTGCGCGACGACGCACCCGCGGTGGGCGAGGACGCGCCGGTGGTGGTCGGCATCGACGGGTCCGAGGCCTCCGAGCTCGCCACCGCCATCGCGTTCGACGAAGCGTCGCGTCGCGGGGTCGACCTGAAGGCGGTGCACGCCTGGAGCGACGCCGAAGTGCTCGATTTCACCGGCATCGACTGGGAGGCACTGCAGACCGAAGCCGAACAGATCCTGGCCGAGCGGCTGGCGGGATGGCAGGAACGCTACCCCGATGTCACCGTGCACCGCATCGTCGTCCGCGACCGCCCGGCGCAGGAGCTGATCGAGCAGGCGAAATCGGCTCAATTGCTGGTGGTAGGCAGTCACGGCCGCGGGGCGATCGGCAAGCTGCTGGGCTCGGTCAGCAACGCCGTCGTGCACTCCGTGCACACGCCGGTCATCGTGGCGCGCCCGGCGTAATTACGCCGGTCAGGAAGCCCGCGCCGGGGGTTGCAGACGCTCGACGGCGGTGGCGGTCAACACCGTGCCCCAGGCGTGCGCGGCGCTGCGCCGCATCGCCTGCGGATCCCCGGTGGTGACGAAATGGCGGGGCGCCGGGCCGGGCTGACGCAGCCGCGGATAGCGCGCCGCGACGGCCGCGGCCAGCTGCGCGGCCGGGTCGACCAGTCGGGCGTGCGGTAGTGCCGCCGCGAACCAGCGCGCGGCCGCGGGGTAGTGGGTGCAGGCCAGCACCAGCGCGTCGGCTTGTCGCAGAGGCGCGATGATCCTGTCCAGATCGGCCTGAAATCGCGGCGAGCCGGTGCGGCCGGCCTCGATGTGCGCCGACAGCGGCTGCGCGACCCGGGACACCACCGTCCGGCCGGGCCGGGCCAGGCCGCGCCGGTAGTGACCGGCGGCGATGGTGCGCCGCCCACCGACCACGGCGACGCAGACCGCGTCGTCGGGAACCGAGGCGACGCCGTGGCCGATGATGCCCTCCACCGGCACTGCGGTATTGAGTCGATCGGCCACCGTGCTGGCCGCGTTGCACGCCAGCACCACCTCGGTGGCGCCGCGCCGGGCGAGGGCGGCGACCACCGAAGTCAGGCGACCGGCCAGTTCGTCGGCGCCCATCCGGCCGTAGGGTGTGACGCCGGCGTCCGACCAGTACAGCACCGGCAACCCCGGGGCGAGGCGGTCCAGGTGGGTGAGCAGTCCGACGCCGCCGATGCCCCAGTCGACGATGCCCAGGCACGGTTCGGCGGGCATGGCGGTCACGGGTAGGACAGCGGGGCGGTCTGCCCCTTGTCCAAGGGCCCGGAGTCGAAGGCCAGTACCCGCGCCTGCAGCGTCGTCGTCAGCGTCTCCAGCCGGGTGCCGGGGAAGCGACTGCCGAAATACCAGCGGTACTCGTGTTCGGCACGGATCGGATTGTGCCGCAACATATTCCGCCAGTCCGGATGTGAGGTCAAGGCGGCCAGGTCGGCGGCGAACTGCGGCCTGCGATAACGGGTGCGCAGGTGCGCGCGCGCCGAGTGGGCCAGCAGCGGCAACTCGCGCAGTCGCACCGGTTGCTCGACCATGTCGACCACCCATAGCCGTCCGCCCGGCGCCAGCACCCGGCGGATCTCGGCCATCACCGGATCCCAGTCCAGGTAGCGGAAGGACAAAAACGAGATGACCACGTCGACGTGATTGTCGGGTACGTCCAGCGTCGGTCCGCTGACCTGGCCGAAGCGCAGCCGCGTCCGGCCGTGGCTGCGCTCGCGCGCCCGGTCCAGCATGCCGGCGGAACTGTCCAGCCCGACGGCGAAGTCGATGTCGCCGTTGTCGTCCAGGGCGCGCAGCAAAGCGCCGTTGCCGCAACCGATTTCCAGCACCCGCACCCGGCGCCCGAGGTCGGCGTGCACGGCGGTCAGTCGGTTGGCGACCCACCGCCACTCGGTATCGCGGACGCGGATGTCGGCGTAGGCGCGGTCGTACAGTTCGGCCACGCGATCGTAGGATCGCTCGGGTTGCGTTGCGGCGGGCTGGCTTTCGGTCATCGGTTCGGCAGCCGCGCCCAGGTACTTGCGTAGGCTGCCGGCCCACCCGTGCGACTTCTTCCCGGGCGCCGCGATCAGATAAAGCTTGGGGCGAGCCGCCGGTTGGCGGCCCGCCCAGGCAAACCGGTCCTTGCGAGTGGACACGGTCGTGTAGTTGTGGTTGCCGTAGGTCGCCACGCCGAAGACGTCGGCGAAAAAGGGTGCGAACCAGCGGGCGGTCCGGCAGGCGTGAAAGTAGGCGCGTCCGTTCGGGGCGAAAGGGATCGTCATGGCGCGCCACTCGTGCGGCGAAAACTGTTCGGGCCAATCGGTGGAACCGAACATGGGGCCGTACATTCCCGCATGACCGATCAAGTGGAGTTCGCTGATGACCCGGCCGGACAGGGCCAGCCAGGCCAGCTCGGTTTCGAAGTCGCCCTTGTGGTGCAGGCCGGAGACGATCACCTCGGCGTCGGGGCGTGCGGCGGCAAGCTCGCGACCCATGGTGGCCGCGGCCACCGCGAACTCGGACGAGCCGCCCCGGTAGTGGGTGGTGTGTCCGACCCAAATCACCGGCTTTCCTTGGCTTCTGGGTGCGACGTCGGCGAAGGGGATCCGCGAGTGGCTGCCCGCCGGGATCCATGCGCCGTAGTTGCCGACGAGCTCGAGCACTTCTGCGCGGTCCAGGTCGAAGACCCGCATCCCGGCCGCCGGCGGGCTGTACAGGTGCAGGGTGAGGCCGTCGGCTTCGGCGGTCATGTCGTGGATGTCGGCCGGCGAGATCGGGATCGGGACGCCCTCATCCCGGCTGATTTGTTCGGTGACGGCGAGTTGCGTTCCCCGCCAACCGAATCGACGTTCGTGGAATCGTCCCGTCAGGGGCACCACGAAGCCCCCTGAGCCGCCGTGGTCGTGCGGGGCGCAGCCGTGTCCCGGGCGCCAGCGGGCGAGCATGATCTCCACCCGGTCGTCGACCCGCAGAATCGACCGCGAATAAGGGTCGTTGTCGTTGGGGTATTTCGCCAGCGCCGCCAGCAGCGGCCGGGCCGCCGTCGTACGGGCGAGCAGGTCGGAACCGGGGACTTCGCCGCGCACGGCGACCTCGGCCAGCGCGTCCAGCAGTGCTGACACCTCGTCGAGTTGCTCGCGCCCGGTGGCAGTTGGGTGGTGCGCGATGTCGGTCATGTCCTGATCCCCTTGAGATCCGCCAGAGTCCCGGCTTGGCAGCCGGAGCGGCCGCCGTGATGATTTCGTTGCCGTTGTGATGGCAACGCTCTACTCGGGGCCTCTACAGATCCTTGGCGGATTCTTGGCGGATTCTTGGAACGCCGGTCAGTTGCAGAACGTGTTGCCGATGAACTGCCGGTCCGGCGCATCGCCTGAGTAGTTGGTCAGGTGCACCGCGGGCATGCCCTGGTATTGGGTGTTCATCTTCTCGGCGGTGGGCGGCGGAACCTGTTCGGGGAAGGCCAGGATCATGTCGGCGAAGATCTTCAGCCCGTCCGGACAGGTGGAGTCGGGGCGGGCCGGCTGCGGGTTCCAAGCGTGCACCACGACCCGGTCGGTGACCTGGTAGCCCGCGGCGCAGTTCGGGTCGCAGATCTTGAAGACCGCCGTGCCGGTGCCGTCGGCTTCCTGCGGTCCCCAGCTGCGCCAGGTCATGTTCTGCAGCGCCACGGCGACACTGGCGCAGCCGACCACGTTGAGCTTGTCGGGACGCCCGGCGGGCGGGACCGTGTGGTTATAGCAACCGGGAATGGCGAGATAAGGCGGCGGTTGGGGGGCCGTCGAGGTGGGCGGCGACGGCTTTTCCGCTGTTGACCTGGTCAGTTGCACGACCGTGACGACCAGGCCGGCGATTACCAGCGCAGCCAGTACCGCGAGGATGCGGGGCGAGAAGGGGAGGCGACGTCGTTCGGCTGGGGATAGGTCTTGGTCGTGCATACCCAACAGGTTTACCCGAATCTTTGGCCCGCCGGTCTGTTGGCCGCGAACGTAACCTGGCCGTCAATCTCAGGCCGAATGTTCGCAACCCGGTTACATTCGCGCGCTGCAGCGGCGGCCGCGCGGTCAGGCCGGGGCAGCTGCCACCGCACTCGTCATGGCGGCCAGGCGCCCGGTGATCAGCTCCTCGGCCTCGCTGACGATCCGCGACACCAACTCACCGACAGTGGGGATGTCGTTGATCAGGCCCATGGCGGTGCTGACGCTCCAGATGCCGGCGTCGACGTCGCCGTCGTCGAACACCCGCCGGCCGCGGACGCCGGCCACCAGGTCCTTGATGTCCTCGAACTGACCGCCCTTGTTGAGGATCTCGACGACTTCGCGGGACACCACGTTGGAGGCCACCCGCGCGGTGTTGTGCAGGCTGCGGAAGATCAACTCGGTGCCGCGTTCGTCGCCGGCCACGATGGCTTCCTTGACGTTCTGGTGAATGCAGGACTCGACGGTGCACATGAACCGCGAACCCATGTTGATGCCGTCGGCGCCCAGCGCCAGCGCCGCGACCAGGCCGCGGGCGTCGGCGAATCCGCCGGAGGCGATCATCGGGATCTCGATCTTGTCCGCTGCGGCGGGGATCAACACCAGACCCGGGATGTCGTCCTCACCGGGGTGGCCGGCGCATTCGAAGCCGTCGATGCTGATGCCGTCCACGCCCAGGCTCTGCGCCTTGACCGCGTGGCGCACCGAGGTGCACTTGTGCAGCACCTTGATGCCGTTGTCGTGGAACATCGGCAGGTGCGGGGCCGGGTTGGAGCCCGCGGTCTCGACGATCTTGATGCCCGCGTCGACGATCACCTTGCGGTACTCGTCGTAGGGCGGCGGGTTGATCGCCGGCAGAATGGTCAGGTTCACCCCGAACGGCTTATCGGTCAGGTCGCGGGTGCGGGCGATCTCGTTGGCCAGCTCGGCCGGGGTCGGCTGGGTGAGGGCGGTGATGAACCCCAACGCGCCCGCATTGGCAACGGCGGCAACCAGTTCCGCGCGCCCGACCCACTGCATACCGCCTTGGGCGATCGGGTGCTCGACACCGAAGGCCTCGGTGAACTTCGTCGTTAGTGCCACTGTTGTTTCTCCTGTTCGTGCGGTCGCTGCACGTTACCGCAGCCGCGCGTCCACGAGTATCACCAGGCCGCGAATCTGGCCGGCGGGCTTCCCGGTGGGGATACGTTCGCGGCAGGAGTTCAACTATTCCGGTAGACCTTCAGCGCGGTGGTGATCATCGGAATCTGCAGCGGCAGCCGGGCAATGGCAACCGCCCGCATGTACCAGGGCTTGTCCCACCACAGCCGGACCATGTTGAGGTTGCCGGGATAGACCCCGAGAAACAGTGCGACCGCGGCCAGCGCGCCCAGCCGGCGGGTGGCCGGCGCGAGCAGCAACGCGCCGACGCCGACCTCGGCGACCCCGGAGGCCAGGGTGTAGAACCGCGCGGTGCCGGGCAGCTCGACGGGGATGATCTCGTCGAACGGTTTGGGCGCCGCAAAGTGAAGGATGCCCATCCCAACCAGTCCAGCTCCCATCCGGGTCGCGGTCTTTTGGGCAGAGTCACGCTGTGCTATCTCGGTGGAGGTCATCGTCCCATTGTTACCTGCTCGACGATGGTCACCGGTATGCCGACCGTCGACGAGGGTGCTCGTCGCGGCGTGTTCGGACGGCCCGAGCCGCTCGGGAAGGTCAAGTGGTTTGCTGATTCTGTTGCGGTGCAACGTTTTTCATTGCCGGTTGGCGCGACGGTTGATCGCCCGTAACACCCAGGTGGGTGCGATGTCGGCGATCGTCATCAGCGCCTTGCCCTGCCGGCCCACGGCGTAGTGCGGGCCGTGCGGTAGTCGGGGCCGGGTCTGGGCGATGTCGAAGATGGACTCGGCGACGTCCTCGGGCGTGAGATGGACGCCCATGGTGCGCGTGCTTCCGGTTTCGACGCCGTCCACCATCCCGGTGTCGACGAAGAGCGGCCACACGGCACACACCCGGATACCGGCGTCGGCCCACTCCAGTTCGAGTGCTTCGGTGAGCCCGCGGATGGCGAACTTCGACGCCGAGTATGTCGCCAGCTCGGCCTGGCCGTACATGGCCGACGCCGACGACACGTTGATCACCTGGGCGTCGGGCGTCGCCCGCAGGTACGGGTAGGCCGAATGACAGCCGTTGAGCGTGCCGCCCACGTTGACGTCGATGATGCTGCGCTGCTGCTGCAGCGGAATCTCGGCGAAGCGGCCCGAGCTGAGGATGCCGGCGTTGTTGATCAGCACGTCGAGCCGCCCGCCGGTGTGCCCGGCCAGCTCGCTCAGCCGGGTGGTCCACGCGTCGGCGTCTTGGACTTCGAGGGAGTCGACGACGGCTTCGGGTCGCAGCGCTCGACGCAGCTCGTCGAGTGCCTGCGGGTTGCGGCCGTAGGCGGCCACCCGGTAACCCGCGCGGTCGAAACGAAGGGCCGTGGCCCGGCCGATTCCCGCTGTCGCACCGGTGATGGCGACGGTTTTCATGGTCACGGTTGCCCGCATAGAACGTCGCAGAAACGTCGCGCGGTCGTCAATGTTTCGCACTGCCCACAGGCCTTCGTGCCATCGGCGGCCGGATGAATGTTCGGCTTCTCCGCTCGGGCGCGAAATACACTGATCGGCAATTGTTTTAGATCTCGCTGACAGCACGGAAACGCTGCCGTTTAGCATGAGCGGGTACGCGCCTCCGCCAGGCAGGAGATCTCATGGTCGAGATTCACTTGGAACGAACCATCGCCGCGCCCGTGGAGCAAGTCTTCGACTGGCTGGCCGATCCCGCGAATCTGGCGGCGGCGCCGTTGGCCTTCAAAGCCGGGTGGGCCAAAGACTCTCCGGGCACCGGGGCGGGCGCGCTGCGACAGGTGGTGGGCGCCGGCACCTGGTTTCGCGAGGAGATCACCGCCTACGACCGGCCGCACAGCTACTCCTACCTGATCCTGCGGTCGTTTCCCGCGCTCGCTCACGACGGCGGCACCCTGACGTTCACCCCGTCGGGCAACGGCACCCATGTCGACTGGCTGACCAACTACACGCATCCGCTGTACGCCGGCGGCAAGGTGATGGAAAAGATCAGCCGCCCGCTGCTGCGGTCCAGCTTCCTGGCGATCCTGGACGCCTGCGCGAAAGCCCTGGAGAACTGAGCATGCATTCCGACCGGGCCCGCTCGCGCACCTTCGTGGTGACCGGCGCCGCCTCGGGCATCGGGCTGGCCACCGCCCAGCGCCTGCTCGACGAAGGCGGGACCGTAATCGGCGCCGACCTGGCCTCGCCGCCCGACCTGGGCCCCGCGTTCCACTTCGTGACGGCCGATATCAGCGACGACGAGGGCGTCGAGGCGGTGTTCGCCGCGGTGCCCGACCGGCTGGACGGCGTCGTGCATTCCGCCGGGGTGGCCGGCGGCGGCCCGGTGCATCTGCTGCCCCGATCCGAGTGGGACCGGGTGATCGGGGTCAACCTCACCGGCACGTTCCTGGTTGCCAAAGCGGCGCTGGCGCGAATGATCGAGCAACCCCGTGTCGACGGTGAACGGGGCTCGATCGTGACGCTGGCCAGTGTCGAGGGGCTCGAAGGTACGGCCGGCGGCAGCTCGTACAACGCCGCCAAGGCCGGGGTGGTGCTGCTGACGAAGAACATCGCGCTCGACTACGGGCCCAGCGGGATCCGGGCCAACGCGATCTGCCCGGGCTTCATCGAAACACCGTTGGCGGAAAGCGTATTCGGCATGCCGGGAATGGAGGGGCCGCGTGCGTCGATAACCCAGGAGCATGCCCTGCAGCGGTTGGGCCGGCCCGAGGAGGTCGCGGCGATGGCGGCGTTCCTGGTGTCGCCGGACGCGTCGTTCGTGACGGGTCAGGCGATCGCGGTCGACGGCGGATACACCGCCGGCCGCGATCATGGCGTGGTGCAGATGTTCGGCTTCCCACAGTGAGGAAACAACGATGACCGGGACCATCAGCATGCTGGGGCAGGCGTCTGGAATGCGCGAGCTGGTGCGCGCCGAAGCGGCTGGGTGTGAGGCGGCCCGCACCTTGACCGCCGCGGTCGTCGAGCAAATGTGGACCAGCGGGCTGATGACCGCGTTGGGCCCGATGCAGGCCGGCGGCATCGAGCCGTCGCTGGCCGAGATGATCGACACCTGGATCGAGATGGCTTGGCAGGACGGCTCTTTCGGCTGGATTGGGATCGCGAACATGCCGTCACGGTTCGCCGCGGCCAGCTATCTGCCCGACGACGGTTTCGCCGAGGTGTTCACCGCCCATGACAACCACGTCACCATGGGCGGACAGTTCTTTCCCAACGGGCAGGGGACCGTCGTCGACGGCGGCTACCGGCTCAGCGGGTCGTGGAGTTTCGGATCGGGCACCGGGCACTCGCAATACATCGCGGCCGGGTTCTTCCCGATGGACAACGGGGAGATGCGCTGGATCAGCGAAGGCATTCCCGACATGCAGGTGGCGGTGGTGCCGCGGCAGGAGATCCAGTTCAACGACGGCTGGCATGTGCAGGGCCTGAAAGGTACCGGGTCCTACGACTACAGCGCCGCGGATGTGTTCGTCCCGCAGTGTCGCACGTTCGGTCTGTTCGACCGCGTGCCGTTCCGCGGGACCTCGCCGGCCGCGCGGATGGGATTGATGCCGGTGACCGCGGCCGGGCACGCGTCCTGGGCGCTCGGAGTCGCCAAGAGCATGCTCGACGACGTCTCCGAACTGGCGGCGACGAAGTTCCGGATGAGCGACATGGCCTCGCTGGCCAGCCGGCCAACCTTCCAAAAGGGTCTGGCGCACCACGTTTCGGCGTGGCGGGCGGCGCGGTTGCTGGTGCTGGACGCGTTCGGGGCCGCCGAAGCCGCGGTCGCCGACGGCTCGGATCTGACCCCCACGCTGCGAGCGGACATGCGGGCGGCGGCGGTCTTCGCCACGGATGTCTCTCGCGAGTGCGCGGAGTGGGCGCATCTGGTGGCCGGCACCAGTTCGATCCGGGAGGGCAGTCGGCTTGAGCGGGCGTTCCGCGATATCTACACCGGTACGCAGCACGCGTTCATCAGCGAGAAGGTGGCCATGGACTGCGCGCAGATCTGGCTGGGCATCATCGACGACCAGTTCGGGCTCTGAATTTCGTTGCGGCGCTTGGCATTGTCGTGGCCGGGCGTGAAATGGTGGCGGTTTTCCGGTCGATTTTCCGCCCTGGTTTCACGCGCGGCGAAAAAGGACAAGGGCATCGACTACCATAGCCGGGTAAAGTCGGCTAACTTACCTAGATTACCCATGTATTGGGGGACGTGTCATGGATGACCACGCACTGGCCGCGCAGTTGGCCACCGACGCGGGCCGATTGCTGCTGCAGGTCCGCGAGGAGTTCGCCGACGCCGCGGCAGCTGAACGAAAAGCGGCGGGGGACAAGCGATCGCACGACTTCCTGATGGAGGCGTTCGGCCGCGAGCGGCCGCAGGACGCCGTGCTGTCCGAAGAGGGCGCCGACGACCCGGTACGGCTGCGCTGCGAGCGGGTGTGGATCGTCGATCCGCTGGACGGCACCCGGGAGTTCTCCGAATTCGGGCGCACCGACTGGGCGGTGCACGTCGCACTCTGGCAGTCGGGCGAACTCGTCGCCGGTGCGGTAGCGCTGCCGGCGCAGGGAATCACCCTGGCCACCCCGAATGTCGAGCCCCCGCCCGCCGCCGCCGGCAAACCGCGCATCGTGGTCTCGCGCACCCGCCCGCCGGCGATCGCGCTGGCCGTCCGCGACGCGCTGGATGGCACCCTGGTCGAAATGGGTTCCGCCGGAGCCAAAGTCGCCTCGATCGTGCAGGGGTTGTCCGACGTCTACGTGCATGCCGGCGGCCAGTTCGAATGGGACTCGGCCGCGCCCGTCGCGGTGGCCCGCGCCGCAGGTCTGTACACCTCCCGCATCGACGGATCCGCCCTGGCTTACAACCAGCCCGATCCCAAGCTGCCCGACCTGGTGGTGTGCCGACCCGAGTTGGCCGAGGCGGTGCTGGCCGTCACCCGCCAGTCGTGACGAACCGTTCGACGTAGGGCGCGAAGCGCTTTCGCAGCTGCTCCTTGTCGAGCCCGAGATCTTCGGGGTGGTACTCGACGCGTCCGAGCCGTCCGCGCCGGTGACCGGCCAGATACGCCGCCACCGCCTGTCGCGATTCGGCCGACGGCGCGTAGCCGGCGACGTCCCAAACCCGTTGCACCATCGCCAGATCGTCGGCCATGAACTCGTCGAACCGGACGTCGATGGTGCGTTCGGGCGGCAACCGGTCGTGGTCGCGCAGACACGCGCTGAGCAACTCGTCGATGCGGGTGATCCAATACTCGGCGACGGTGGGCACGTCGACCCGATCGACCGACATCCGCATGGTGTAGGTCATCATGGTGGCCATCGACACCGACACGTCGACCGGGTCGCGGTGGGTGATGATGAACGTCGCATCGGGAAAGACGTTGAGAATAGGGATGAATTGTTCGAGATGCTGCGGCGACTTGAGCACCCAGCGCCGGTCGTACCCATCCTGATGTTGCAGCACCTGCAGCATCATCCGCAGGAACTGGTAGCCGGGCGTCTGGTCGTGATCGCGCAGGTAGTCCGACCACCGCGGCAGGTGCGTCAGTGTGGTGAAGAACCCGCTGGAGAAGTCCTGGACCATCAGCCCGATGTCTTCGTGGATGTGGTCGATCGTCATCTCGTGCATCAGCTGGAAGTGCGGCATCAAGGTGTTGGAGATGTTCAGCGCATCGCCGGTGCGCTGGCGGCGCGGCTCGATGCTGCCGTCCTCGCCGGGCGCCGGCAGCGGCTCCTGGGCTTCCCAGTACGGCAGCGACCGCAGCGCCGGGTCGGCGGCGAGCAGGCTGTGCAGGTGCGTGGTGCCGGTGCGCGGCAGGCCGGCGATGACCAGCGGCGCCGCGATGTCGACGTCGAAGACCTCCGGATGCTTCTTGAGGTGGTCGATCACCCGCAACCGGCCCTTGAGGAAGGTCAGCATCAGCGAGAACGCGTAGGTACGGCCGAATGCGGTGAAATGCGGTAGCTCTTCGAAAGCTTCCAGCAGCACCGCCATTCGCTCGCGGTAGCCCTGGTCGCCGAAGTCGGTCAGGCCGGTCTGCGCGGACGCCTGCTCGTGCAGAGCATCCGGGGTCAGCGGGCAGTACTCGGCCATGGCTGCCATGCCGTCGATGATCGCCTGGGCTTCGGGGGTGAAGGTCGGCCGGGCCAGGTCGGTGATGTGCACGGCGTCGGTCACCCGACGGACCCTACCCGGTGGATTACACATTTTACAATAGATGTATTGATGTATGGTATCCGGATGGGTGCACCCGAAAGCTCGGCGGCGTGGCGTGAACTCCTCAGTGCCTTCGCCGATTTCGACGCACTGTTCCTGGAGGGTGCCAAGGCGGTGCGCGGTGAACCGGCCGTCGCCGAGGGCTACCAATTCCTGGCCACCATGCTCGGGATGGCGTTCGACGTGAACTTCTTCGCAGACCCGGTGGCGCCCCGGTTCGCCGATCTGCTGACCCCGTTTCGGCACGACCGCCGCTGGGGCGGCGACAACACCGACGCCTACTACAGCTACGCCGTCGTCGACCCGCGCCGCACCTACCGGGTCAGCGGCGCACCCAACGGCAGCGCCATGTACTCGGTCGCCGTCTACAACGAACCCGAACCCGGTGCCTGGCCCAACCGCACCATCGGCGTGCTCTACGACGAGCAGATGCCGTTGGACGCCGACGGACGGTTCAGCTGTGTGCTGGGTCCGGTGCGACCGGCCGGGTACGACGGCCCGTTCATCGCGCTGGACGGCGACGCACGCGGGGTGCTGACCCGCGACTATCACGTCGATCCCCGGCTGACGCGCCGCGTCGACTGGGCGATCGAGGTGATCGAGCACGGCGGCTTAGACGTGCAGCCGCTGAAAAGTGATGCGGCAGTTGCTCAGTCGCTACGAGCGGTGTTGCGCTGTGCCCAGGACATGTTCGCGATCGTGCCGCTGGTACTGCAGGAACGCAAGCCCGCCGAACTGGCCGACGGGCAGAATCTGTTCCAGAACACCTTCGCCCCGCCGTACCGCGCCGGTGCGGCCACGCATGGCTACTCGATGCAGAACGCGTGCTACGCGTTGGGTGCCTATGCGCTGGAACCCGACGAGGCGCTGGTGATCACCTCGACGCATCCGGCGTGCCGGTTCTGGAATCTGACGCTGTGGAATCAGTACATGGCCGCTCCGGATCTCGAATACGGCCGCGGTGGAATCAATTCCGGAACCGCGGTGCCCAACAGCGACGGCACCGTCACGATCGTGGTCAGCCGTTCGCTCCTCGAGCACCCCAACGCTCTGTCGACCAAGGACCACCCCGAGGGACTGCTGTCGTTTCGCTGGTTCCACGCCGACGAGTTGCCCGAACCGCCGGTCGCCACGCTGGTGCCTGCCGCCGAAGTTCCCCGTGCTGTCACTTGATTCCGCGCGAGCAGACGCAAAAGTCGCCTAAATGGCGCACTTTCGGGCGCCCTTGCGTCTGCTCGGCAGGGGAGGTGTCGTCACCACCGGGCCGATCCAGTGCCGCAACACCTTTCGCAACTGTGCGGGCGAGCGCGGCGGATCCGGCGGCGTCAACACCAGGGACTGGATCAGCCGCAGCAGGTACTCCACCAGGTCGTCGAACTCCCTACCCCGGTATCCCAGTGCGGCCCAATCGATTCCGGTGTGCTCGAGCATCGTCCTTGACCGGGTCAATGCGGTGCCCATCACCATCTGTCGGCTGGTCAGACGTGTCCGGTCCGCATCGAGCAGCGTCGTCAGCAGCGGGTCGTCCGGTAGTCGCTCGACCAGGTAGGCGACGGCGTCGACCAGCAGGTCGACCGGGTCGCTGAGGCCGGACGTGAGTTCGATGATCCGTCCCGTCCAGCCCGCGAGCGCGACTTCGCCCGCGGCGGTGAGCAGATCGTCGATCGTCGCGAAGTAGCGGTACACGGTGGGGCGGGTGACGCCGAGGTCGGCGGCGATGACGGAAAGGCTGGTCTGCTGCCGGCCGCGTCGTTCCAGGCTGCGGATGGCCGCATCGACGACACGCTTGCGGGCCTCCTCATCGTCGGCGGGTGGGGTTCCGCCCCAACCCTTCCGGCCCATCGTTACCGAACCCGGGGCAAGCTGATCATACGGTCAGTGTAGTGCTGTCAAATCTGTCACGCAGCGCCCCGCCCATGCGGGTGACCGCCTCGGTCAAGATCGCTTGCGAGGTAGCGAAATTCACTCGCACGTGACCGGCGCCGCCGGTGCCGAAGATGTGTCCGGAGCTGAGCGCGACGCGGGCGTGGTCGAGGAACCACCGGGCCGGCCCGGACAGCTCGGAGACCACTTTGGGGCCCTCGGTGTGCGCGTCGTCGAAACCGAGCTCGCCACAGTCCAGCCACGCCAGATAGGTGCCCTGGGGCCGCAGCAGCTGCACCCCGGGAAGGTGCTCGCCGACGAGATCAGTAAGCAGCGTGCGGTTTTCGTCGAGGCCGGTGAGCAGGGCGTCGAGCCAGTCGCCGCCGGTGCGGAAGGCTGCGGTGTGGGCGATCAGGCCGAGGTGGCTGGCGCCGTGGCCGACTTCCTCGGGCATCCGGCTCAGGTCCGCGGCGGCCTCGGGACCCGCGATCGCCAGAGCCGCCTTGAGGCCGGCCAGATTCCACGCTTTTGACGCCGAGGTCAAGGCCAGCGCGTTCTCGGCGCCGGGCACGCTGAGGTAAGGCGTGAAGTGCGTACCGGCCAGCACCAGTGGAGCGTGGATCTCGTCGGACACCACCCGGACGCCATGGCGGCGGGCAAGATCGGCAACCGCGAGCAATTCGTCGCCGGTATGCACCGCGCCGGTGGGGTTGTGCGGGTTGCACAACAGGTAGGCCACGGCGCCGGACCGCCCGGCGTGCTTGCGGGCTTGCGCGAACGAATCGTCAAGCGTGGCCAGATCGATTCGTCCGTCCGGGCCGAGCGGCGCCTCGACCACGCGCCGGCCGTCGTGCGAGACGAACGCGTAAAACGGCGCGTACACGGGCGAATTGACGATGACGTTATCGCCGCGGTCGGTGACCAGTCGCAGCATCTCGACCACACCGAGCATCACGTCGGGGACCACCCGGGTATGGCCTACCGAAAAGTCCCACCGCCAGCGCTGCGCGGCGAATTCGCTGACTGCCTGCGCGTAGCTTTTGCCGTGCGGGTAGCCGGTGTCGCCGGCGTCGACGGCGCGATGGATGGCCTCCGCGACGGTGGGGGCGAGGTGGACGTCCATCTCCGCGACCCACAACGGCAATACATCCGCCGGGTGCGCACGCCACTTCATGCTGGTGCGGGTGCGCAGCTGCTCGAGGGTGAGCTCCTCGAGAGGGTTACGCGCCACGCCTGGATTCTAACCGGGAGCCAGATAGGCCCGTGCCGAGCCGATGGCCGGAACAAACGTTAGGTTAGAGTGCTGGGGTGTTCACGCTCAGGTTCGACATGCGGGCACCCGATTGGGCGGCGCCCGCGGCGGACCTGTACGCCGCCGCCATCGACATGTGCGGGTGGGCCGAGACCCGGGGCGCGGTGCTGGCGCTGCTGTCCGAACACCACGGCGCCGACGACGGCCATCTGCCGGTGCCCCTTATACTGGCCTCCGCCATCGCCGCACGCACCCGCAATCTGGCGATTCTTGTTGCCGCGGTGCCGATTCCGTTGTGGGATCCGGTGCGGCTGGCCGAAGAGATCGCGGTGCTGGACCTGATCAGCCGGGGTCGGGTGTCCTACGCACTGGGGGTGGGGCATCGCCGGCAGGAATACGAACATTTCGGCCTCGACATGGCCACCCGGGGGCGGGTGGCCGACGAGATCGTCGCGGTCCTCGGGCAGATGCTGCGCGGCGAGGCCGTCGAGTACCGTGGCCGCGCCGTCCGGGTGACGCCGCGCTGCGGATCGGAGCACGGGCCGATGATGTTGATCGCCGGGGGCAGCAAGGCGGCGGCCCGCCGCGCGGGCCGCCACGGCCTGGGTTTCATCGCCCAGACCGAGTCCGCCGGCTTGCAGGACTACTACGAAGCCCAGTGCCGCTCGCACGGCCACCCTCCCGGGATGTTTCAGGGTCCGGTTTCCGGCACTCCCACAACGGTTTTCGTTGCCGAGGACCTCGATCAGGCGTGGCAGGAACTCGGCCCGTATCTACTGCACGACGCGTTGACCGCGGCGTCGTATCGCCCACAGGACGATTCGGTGGCCAGCATCACCCGCGCGGCGAGTGTGGCCGAATTGCGCGCCGAGGCCGGCCCTTACCGGATCTTCACGCCACAGCAAGCCGCCGCCTATGTGCGCAGCGGGCGGCCGCTTCCGTTGCACCCGCTGTGCGGCGGGGTGCCGCCGCAGGTGGCGTGGCCGTATCTCGAACAAGCGGCAGCCGTATCGTCCGATCAGTAGAGGAGCAGTGCATGCGCGTCGTCGTGTGGTCCACCGGGGGAGTCGGGTCCATCGCGATCGACGCGACCTGTCGTCGGTCAGACCTGGATCTGGTTGGTGTGTGGGTGCATTCGCCCGACAAGGTCGGAAAGGATGCCGGCGAGCTGGCCGGTATCGGGCCGATCGGGGTGGCGGCGACCCACGACGCCGAGGCGCTGATCGCGTTGCGGCCCGACTGTGTGGTGTATGCGGCCAGCGGGCCCGAACGCGATGGTGCCGCCGTGCCCGACTACCTGCGCCTGCTTTCGGCCGGCGTCAATGTGGTGTCGACGACGTCGACCGGGTTGATCTATCCGCCTTCGTATTACGCGCCGGACTGGCGAGACCAGCTGCAGCAAGCCGCGCTATCCGGCGGATCATCGTTCTATGCTTCGGGCATCTTCCCCGGCTTCGCCTCCGATGAGTTGGCGCTGCTGATGACCACCCAGTCCAAGAGCATCCGCCGCATCACCGTGAGCGAGGTGGCGCTCAACGACCACTATCCGGTGGCCGACGTGATGATGGACGGGCTGGGTTTCGGTCGGCCGCTGGATTTCGAGCCGATGATGAAGACGCCGGGCTTCATCGAAATGGCCTGGCAGGCACCGCTGAACCTGATTGCCGCCGGGTTGGGCGTCGAGGTCGAGCAGGTGCGCGGCACGCTGGACCGCCAGCTCACCGACCGCGACATCGAGGTTGCGTTCGGCACCATCGCGGCCGGTACCTGTGGCGCCGTGCGCACCCGGGCTGCCGCAGTGGTGAACGGTGGTGAGGCCATCGTCCTCGAACACGTCATCCGGATGGCGCGTCACGTCGCACCCGACTGGCCGGCTTCGGATTTCGACGCCACCTACCGGGTGGAGATCGAGGGTGATCCCGACATCCACTGCATGCTGACCCTGGGCGATGCCGAAGGACACGGCGCCGGGCGCGCGGCGATGGCGGCCACCGCCATGCGGGTCGTCAACGCCGTCCCTTACGTCGTCGCCGCGGAGCCCGGTCTGCTCAGCTCACTGGACGTGCCGATGACGTTGCCGCGGTGCGTGTTCGACTAGCTCGACGAGTGCCGGTCAGGCGAGCTGGACCCGCCCGGTGATGAGGTCCATGATCGGCTTGCCGGGGGCGAACGACCCGGTGATCGACGCCATGGCATGGCCCTGGTCGACATTGAGCGTGATGCCGTTGATCGATGCCGCGGCGGCGCTGTTGAGCATGATCATCGCCTTGCCGATGTCCTCGGGCGTCAGGGTGGCGCTGCCGGTGTCGTCGCGGTAGTCCTGGGCGAAGGTCAGCCACAGGTCGGCGTTGGCGCGGGCCAGCGGGGTGTCGGTGGGGCCGGGGCAGACCGCGTTGATCCGCACGCCCTTCTTCTGGAAGTGGTAGCCCTGCCAGGCCACATATCCGTTGATCGCCTTCTTACTGAACCCGTAGTGGATGATGCCCTGCGGCTCGCGCTCCTGCGACCAGGCCAGCGCCGACTTGTAGTCCGGAGTGGCCAGGAAATCCTGCACCAGTTCCAGGTCGTTCTCCCAGCCCATCCCGGCGACCGAGGAGATGAAGCAGATGGCGGCGCCGCGCTGCAGCAGGTCCTTCTCGAAGAGCCGCTCGATGAGGTGGCGATGCCCGATGAAGTTGACCTGCATCAACTTTGGCCCGTCGGCGACGCCGGCGGCCGAAAACAGCGAGTGGACGGGACCGTCGAGTGCGTCGACCGCCCGGTCGATGGAATCCTGGTCGCTGAGGTCCAGCGAGATCACGCGGTCGACGTCGAACTCGACCGGCGCGAAGTCCATCACCGTGACATGGGCACCGAGGTCCTTGGCGATCTGTGCCGCGGCCGCGCCCATACCGGTCGCACCGCCGACCACCAGAACGTTCTTGCCCTCATAACCTAGTAACTCTGACGCCGTCGTCATCGCTTCCCCTTTTTTCCTGGTGGTTCGGTCCGCCGACGTTACAATATCCGGACGAGATGTAAGTTACAAACCTGGCCGTCCGGGCGGTTGACCACGATCGCGGGTCCCACGTAGCGTACGTGGCACAAATATTAGGTTGCATAGGAGAAGGCGTGTACACGCTGCGCTTCGACATGCGTGCGCCGGGATTCGGCGCCGACCCGACGGCGCTGTACGCCGCCGTTCCAGAGATGTGCGCCTGGGCGGAGAACCACGGGGCGCTGGCCGCCGTGGTCTGCGAGCACCACGGCTCCGAGGACGGCTACCTGCCATCGCCGCTGCTGCTGGCCTCCGCGATCGCCTCGCGCACCGAGCGGTTGGCACTGAGCCTGATCCTGATCCTGCCGTTCTACGACGCGGTACGCCTGGCCGAGGACATCGCGGTGCTCGACCTCATCAGCAAGGGCCGGGCGTCCTACATCTTCGCGCTGGGGTACCGGCCGGAGGAGTACGAGATCTACGGGCTGGACCTGGCCGATCGGGGGCGGTTGGCCGACGAGAAGCTGGCATTGCTGCGCAAGCTGCTGGCCGGTGAGACCGTGCTGGACGGGGACCGGCGGATCTTCGTGACGCCGCGGCCGGTGAGCTCCGGGGGGCCGGGGATGATGTGGGGCGGCGGGAGCCTGGCGGCGGCCCGGCGGGCGGGTCGGTACGGCCTGGGGATGCTGGCCAACGCGAACATCCCCGGGATGCGCGAGGCTTACGAGGCCTCCGCCCGCAAGCACGGCTACAAACCGGGGGCGGCGTTCTTCCCCGACCGCAACAACCCTTCGGTGGTTTTCGTCGCCGACGACGTGGAGCAAGCGTGGGCGGAACTCGGTGAGCACCTGCTGCATGACGCGCGCACGTATGCGTCATGGAACCCCGGTGACCAGACGACGGCGGGTTTCTCCCACGTGGACACCGTCGAGGAGTTGCGCGAGACGGGTAAGTCGCACGTGATCATCACGGTGGACGAAGCGGTTTCGCGGGTGCGCGCCGGCAAGATGCTGGCGTTGTCGCCGCTGTGCGGCGGGGTGCCGCCCGAGGTGGCGTGGCCCTATCTCAAACGGGTGGGTGAGGTGGTAGCGACCGCCGCCCAGCCTGTTGCTGCGGAGACCGCATGACGACGACCGAGATCTACTACGACCCCTTCGATTTCGACATCGACGACAATCCGTATCCCATCTGGAAGCGGATGCGTGACGAAATCCCGTTGTACTACAACGAGAAATACAACTTCTACGCGCTGAGCCGGTACGAGGACGTCGCCCCGGAGCTGACGAACTGGGAGACCTACCGGTCCGGTCGCGGCACCACGATGGACATCATCATGAGCGGCATCGAGGTGCCGCCCGGCGTCATCCTGTTCGAGGACCCCCCGCTGCACGATCTGCATCGTCGTTTGTTGTCAAGGGTTTTCACGCCCCGGCGGATGGAGGCGATCGAGCCGCTGACGCGGGACTTCTGCGTACGTGCGCTGGACCCACTGGTCGGTTCGGGCCGGTTCGTTTTCATCGAGAATCTCGGGGCGATGATCCCGATGCGCACCATCGGTTATCTGTTGGGCATTCCCGAGGAGAACCAGGCCGACATCCGCGACCGCGGGGGCCGCGCGATCAATCTGCGTGAGGGCACCTTCCGGGCGGTCGACGAGGACCTGTTCGAAAAGAGCTACGAGGTGTTCTCCGACTACATCGACTGGCGGATCGAGCACCCCTCCGACGACCTGATGACGCAGTTGCTCAACGCCGAGATCGAAGACAACGGAGTGGTGCGGCGCCTGGAACGCACCGAGGTGCTGATGTACACCAGCATAATCGCCGGCGCCGGCAACGAGACGACGACGCGCCTGATCGGCTTCATCGGGCAGTTGCTGGCCGACCATCCCGACCAGTTGGCGCAGATCGTGGCCGACCCCTCGCTGATCCCGATGGCGATCGAGGAGGTGCTGCGCTTCGAGGCGCCGTCCCCGGTGCAGGCCCGCTACGTCGCCCGCGACGTCTCCTGCCACGGCACCCTGATCCAGGAGGGGTCGATCATGTTGCTGCTCAACGGATCTGCCAACCGCGACGAGCGCAGGTTCGTCGACGGCGAGCGTTTCGACATCCACCGCGGCGGGGGCCATCTGAGCTTCGGGCACGGACTGCACTTCTGCCTGGGATCGGCCTTGGCACGGATGCAGGCGCGGGTGGCACTCGAGGAGGTCATCAAGCGGTGGCCGGCCTGGGAAGTCGACTATTCGGCCGCCGAAAAGGCGCACACCAGCAGTGTGCGGGGATGGGCGAAACTTCCGGTCGTCACTGGGTAGGCCCGCGGGGAGCGGCCGTTGTCGACCGCTTGTGGGGGATCAAGGCCCCGCATTCGTTAGTCTGAGCTGATTGGATCAGACGGGAATCGGGCTACATGCAGGGCGTATTCATCGGGACCTTCTCGAGCGGCCTTCGAGAAGGCTCGGCGGCGACGCTCATCGCGAGCATCGCCGCCGCGTTCCTGACCCGAAATGGCCGGTCGACGCCTCCGATGCGCGCCGGCGTGGCCCTTGCCGTCGTCGTCGGGGTGATCGCCGTTGTCTTCGTGACCTCGATGATCCGCTGGATGAACCGCGACGACGGCCGCCTCCGGCGCGACCTCGAACGTGCAGCTCGGCACGCCATCAGCCGCCGCGGTTCGCCGGTGCCGGCCGCTGCACCCCACGCGCAGGTGCTGTCCTTCGCACCCGCCGACGGCCCACCGAACTCCGCGACCTCACCGCCGCGGGTGCGGAATACATCGACGGTGTTACGGTGCGGGTCTGGCAGGTCGCGGCCCTCTGTGTCGTCGCCGCCGGTCGTGTTGGCCGCAGCCAAGCACCGGAGAGGAGGCGAGTAGCCAATGTCGAAGCGCACCAGGCGGTTTAACCGATGGGTAGTGGTCGGCGCCGCATTGGCTGTCGCCGCCTGCAGTCGCGGAGGCACTGAGCCGCCGAAAAGCGGAGCAAACGACGTCAAGGTGACGATGAGCAACGACGGCGGCAAGGACCGCTGCGTGCTGAGCACCACCACGGTGCCGGCCGGCCCGGTGAAATTCATCGCGGCAAACGCAAACGCGCCCGGCATCACCGAAGTCGAGTTGCTCAAGGATCAGCGCATCCTCGGTGAGAAGGAGAACCTCGCGCCAGGTCTGGATCCCGTCTCGTTCACCGTCACTCTCGACGGTGGCGCCTATCAAATCTATTGCCCAGGAGCGGATATCGAGTACCAAACGCTGACGGTGACCGGGCGGGCACCCGCGCCGCCCACCGGCACGGTGGCAACCGACCTCAGTCAAGGCACGAAGGACTACGCGACGTACGTCGTCGCCCAAATCGGTCAACTTTACGACGCGGTCAAGCTGCTTGACGACGCCGTGCAATCCGGCGATGTGGCGGGCGCGAAACAGGCCTACGCGAAAGCGCGGCCGTTCTACGAGCGCGCCGAAACCAGTGTCGCAGGCTTTGTGCTGCCAGGCTTTGCGGTCGGTGACAACGAAGGCAACCTCGACTACTTGATCGACATGCGTGAGTCGACTCCGGTCGACGCCAAGATCGGCTGGAAGGGTTTCCACGCGATCGAACGCGATCTGTGGCAGGTCGGCGCCATCACCTCCGCCACCAAGGCGCTGAGCGCCGAATTGGTCGACAACGTAGGCAAATTGAAGGGCACCGTGGCCAACCTGCAGTACCGGCCCGAGGACTTGGCCAACGGCGCGGCCGACCTGATCGAGGAAGTGCAGAACACCAAGATCACCGGCGAAGAAGAGTCGTTCAGCCACTTGGACCTCGTCGACTTCGCGGCCAACGTGGAGGGCGCGCAGCAGGCGTACGCTGCGCTGCGGCCGGGACTGGAAAAGATCGACGACTACCTCGTCAACCAGATCGACCGGCAATTTCAAGACGTGCTGGCTGTGCTGAACGGCTACCGCGATCCGGCGGCCCTGGGCGGTTATCGGACCTACACCCCGGAACTGCGGGCCCGCGATGCACCGAAGCTGACCGCCGTCATCCAGCCGCTGCACCAGAGCCTGTCCATGGTTGCCCAGAAAGTCGTCGCGGTGGGATGACATGACCGACGACACTTCGGCGATCACCGAACCAGTTGACAGCACACCGGTTTCGCGGCGCCGGCTGCTCGGCGGCACCATGCTGGCCGGGCTGGCCGGCGCAGCCGCAGGCGGACTCACCGGCTACGCGGTCGCGGCCGGGCAGGACAGGGGCGACCAGAACGACGCCGTAGACCTGCGCCGCAGCTACCCCTTCTACGGGCAATCCCGTGAGGGCAGTCACCAAGGCGGAATCGCCACACCACCCCAGCGGTACTGCGTGTTCATGTCCTTCTCGCTGGCAGCCGGAGCGGGGCGAGCCGACCTACAGGGGTTGCTGGCCCGGTGGTCGGCGGCGGCCGCGGTTTTGCAGCAGGGCAATCCGGTGGGGGCGGTGCAGCCCGCGGTGGAGGTGCAGCCGCCGGCCGATACCGGCGAAGCGCAGGGCCTGAGTCCGGCCGGCCTGACCGTAACCATCGGGTTGGGTCCTTCGCTGTTCGGCGATCGCTTCGGACTGGCGGGCCGCAAACCCGCGCTGTTCGCCGATCTGCCTGCGCTCAACGGAGACAACCTCGATCCGCGGCTGCGCGGCGGCGACGTGTCGGTGCAGGCGTGCGCGGACGACCCGCAGGTGTGCTATCACGCCACCCGCAACTTGACCCGGCTGGGGCGCGACGTGGTCGCGCCGTCATGGCAGGTGCTGGGTTTCGGTCGCGCGTCGGCAGGGCCCGGCCAGGTTACGCCGCGAAACCTGATGGGATTCAAGGACGGAACCCGCAATGTCATCACCGACGAGCAGTACCGCCGATTCGTGTGGATCGACAACAGCGACCAGGCCTGGCTGAACGGCGGCAGCTACCAGGTCGTCCGCAAGATAAGGATGCTGCTCGAAACCTGGGACACCGACCGCATCGGCGACCAGCAACAGACTTTCGGCCGCAACAAACAAAGCGGCGCACCGCTGGGCGGCAAGGACGAATTCGACACCCCCGACTTCGGCGCCAGAGGCCATGACGGCAAACCGATCATCGACCCGCTGTCCCACATCGGATTGGCGGCACGGGAAAACAACGACGGCGTGATGATCCGAAGACGCTCGTACAACTACACCGACGGGCTGGACGGCGCCGGTCAGCTCGACGCCGGCCTGCTGTTCATCTCGTATCAGAACGATCCGCGCAACTTCATTCGGCTGCAGAACCGGTTGGGCGCCAGCGATCTGCTCAACGAGTACATCCGCCACATCGGGTCGGCGATCTTCGCGATACCGCCGGCGCCCGACAAGGGTCACTACATCGGTCAGTCGCTGTTCAGCTGATCCACCAGCACCGGTCCCTCAGGTTTGTCGCCGAGGGTCTGCAGTTGCAGCGCGATGGCCTTGCCCTGTGCGGTCAGCCGGATGATCTGCGCCAACTCGCGCGGGGCGTCGCATTGCACGTAATGATCGCCTGTCGGGACCACCCAGTAGCGGCTCCGACCCGGCTTGGCCCGCAGATATTTCTGCCATACGTGGTTGGCAACACGCAGCGGCGCGACCGCGTCGTGCAGGCCCCAGATCAGCGTGGTGTCGACCGGGAGCTTGGAAAGCTCTTCCAGCCAGCGCTTTTCGTCGGCGGCGCGCTCATGCAGGTACTGAATGGTGTCCGGCAGCACCCGGATGCCGTCGTTGTAGGCGAAACACTCTGCCAATGCCGAGATCTCGGGGTCGGTGGGCTTGCGACGCGGCATGAACGTGGTGACCCCCAGGCCGGCGGCCAACAGCTCCGGCGTCGTCTCCGCCGCGGTAGCCCGGCCCGTCGCAGTGTCGAGCAGCGCGGTCTGGAACGGGGTCAGGTTCGATAACGGCAGGTAGATGTTGGCGTTGGTGAGGATGAGATCAGTTGGCAGTAAATCCTTTTCGGCGAGCATCCCCAGTGCGATCATGCCGACGCTGCTGCCGCGATCGTGGGTGATCATCCGGTATTCGGTCAGTTTCCACACGTGGGTGATGGCGTGCACGAGCAGACGCGCGTCGTCGTAGAGCGAGTAGACGTAGGGCTCCGGTGGTTTGTCGGAGGCACCGTAGCCGGGGAAGTCCAGCGCGAAGATCTCGAATTCCTCACCCAACTCACGCGCCAGCGCAAAATAGTCGATGCTCGACGTCGGGAAGCCGTGCACACACACCAGCGCGGGCGCCCCCGGCTTGCCGAACCGGCGCAGGAAGATCGAGACCGTTTGCCCGGCGTTGGCGTCGGTCGTCGATCGCCAAGTCAGTTCCGTCCCGCTGCTGTGCCATTCGACGAAGAGGTCCATGCTGCCAGCTTGGCAGGTCGGATGTGCCAGTCCACGCCCAGGGGTGCCCGGACTTCGGATCACGACTCGAACGCGCTGGACAACAGAAACGATAACGATTTCCCAGCTGTGTGCCGGTTTGCGGGAAAATAGTGCGCAGCAAATTGCCGGTGAAGCCTCGGCAGAGATGGGGGACCGTGCCCAAGCGACTCCGTGCTGCGCTCGCCGTGGTGGCGGCGCTATGTTTGCCCGGTGCTGCACCGGAAGGGATTGCCGAGGTGACGACGCCGGCCTGCGAGCAACGCACGTTGGTGCTGACGGCTTTCCCGGCCGAGGCCGACGCGGTGCTCGCACACACCCAGCTGGACCCCAATGCCGTGGAAATGGTTGACCGACAGTACTTCTACCGGGGTTCGATCGCCGGCAAGAAGGTGATCGTGGCGATGACCGGCATCGGTCTGGTCAACGCGACGCGTGTGACCGAAGCCGCGCTGAACCACTTCACCTGCGCCTCCGGCACTACCGTTGGGGCAGTGATGTTTTCGGGCGTCGCGGGTGGGGCCGGGCGCACCAGCGTGGGCGATGTCGCGGTGCCGGGCCGGTGGACCCTGGACAACGGTGCCACGTTCACCGCCGTCGACCCCGGGATGCTCGCGACCGCCCAGACACTCGATGTGAGCCTCAGCGGTGTCAATAACCTGGGTAACCCGTTCTGCCTGTGTCGCAACGTTCCAACCGTCAAGCTGATCGATCTGCAGCGAGCGCCGCGGCTGTTCGTCGGCGGCGACGGCTTCAGCACCGACTCCAACAATGGCCAAGCGTTTCCCTGTGTTCCCAACGGCGGCGATGTCTTCGGCTGCCAACCATGCAGTGCGCCGGGCCGGTCGCTGTTGTACACCGGGAATTTCTTCCAGGCGATCGGGCCGTTTCTGGCCAAGGGGCTGCTGAGCAATCTGAACATCTCCACAGCGCAGAATCCCGCCTTTGACGCGGTGGATCAGGAGACCGCCGCCGCGCAGGCAGTCGCGGTGGCGCACGGTGTCCCGTTCCTGGGTGTTCGCGGCATGTCGGACGGACCCGGAGATCCGCTGGGGCTGCCCGGGTTCCCCTTTCAGTTCTTCTTCTACAAGCAGATCGCCGCGGAGAACGCGGCGCGGGTGGTCGCCGCGTTCTTGGCGACGTGGGCCGGGGCCTAAAGGCGCTGAGCTCAGCCCCGCTCGACGGGGCGTGCCGGATCCGAACTCCACTCCGACCACGACCCGGGGAATAGGGCAGCGCGTTGACCGGCCGCGGCGAGAGCGGCGACCACGACGGCGGCCGTGACTCCCGAACCGCAGTACGTCCCGACCGGGGAATCAGGCTCAATACCGTTCGCCGACAACAGATCATGCAGCTCTGCGGTACCGAGGAGCGTTCCGTCGGCGGTCAGCAAACTGCCGAAGGGAAGGTTCTTCGCGCCGGGGATGTGGCCGGCGACGGCATCGACGGGCTCGACTTCGCCCCGGTAGCGTTCGGGCGCTCGCGCGTCGAACAGCGGCATGCGCGCGGCGCCGGCCTCGTCGGCGGTCAAGGTGGGCTGGCTGCCTGCGTACAGGTTCGGTTGCGGCACAGTCACATTCCCGGTCGGGGGTGCGACGGGTCCGCTCTCCAGTTGGCCATCGGAGGCGCGCCAGGCGGAGAGGCCGCCGTCCAGAATGCGCACGTCGGTCAGCCCTGCCGCGGTCAGCACCCACCAGGCGCGTGCGGAGCCAGCGCGATTCCAGTCGTCGTAGACCACGATCGGCACCCCGTCACATACCCCGCAGCGGCGCAGCGACTCCTGCAGACTGCTGCCGGACGGCAGCGGATGGCGTCCGCGCCCGGAGACGGTGTGGTCGCTGAGATCGTCTTCCAGCGACACATACACTGCACCGGGGAGGTGACCGTCCAGGTAGGCAGGCCGGCCGTCCGGGGTGTCCAGTCGCCAGCGCACGTCGAGGATGCTGACCGGTTCCCCGGCATCGATGAGCCCGGCCAGCTCGGCGGGGCTGATCAATACTTGTTCGCGCGTGCTCACCGGTTCACCTTAGCCAGGCGTACAGCTCCGGGATGTCGACGACATACGGGTGGTGGCCGCGGCGGGGAAAGCCGAGCTCATACCCAGGCTTCCCAGCTGATCATGCTGCGCAGCGGTCCGGCGAAGACCGGTCGAACCGTTTCAGATCGCCACCGCTGTTCGACGAGAGGCGCCAGCGCAGAGGTGACGGCCAGCGGGTCTTCGTCGAGATAGACGACGGTGATGTACTGCGGATCGGTGCGCCAGCCGCGGGGCAGCGGAGCCCAGGTCGCCCCGAATGTCCAGACCCCGGCTACCCCGTGGGTGCCGAGCAGTTCCGGATAGTGTTCGGCGGCAAGCCATTCCAGCCAGGCGTCGGGGCGGGCACCGGCCGGTTCCTCGATGAGCAACAGCACACCGCGGTGCGGCCGGAACGGCACCACCTCCGCCGACACCAGGGCCCGCGGCGCGGCCTGCCACTGCAGCAGACGCAGCCCGCTGATCTGCAGCAACGGCCGGATGCTCGGCATCCGGCCGTTCTCCCGCAGCACCCGGCCCAGCTCGACGAAGTCGTCGAAGGTCTGCTGCACCGGGTCGCCGACCAGGTAGTGCACCACATTGGCGATCTCGCCGAGTGGACCGTGGAGGCCAACCTCGCCGCAGGGTAGTCGCCGTCGGCGATCCAGCGCAGCCCTGACACGATGCCGGGCAGTTGATACTGCTCGGGCATGTGGTCGAGCAGGTGCCAGCGCAGGTAGCTGCCGGCGTCGTCCGGTGATGCCGCGGTGAGGCTGAAAATGCCCGCCCTGACCCGGTTCACGAGACGTTCAACTCCGCCAGTGCCTGCAGATTCTCCAGGAAGTGCTGCAGCGAAGCATGCGCGAAGTTGGCGCTGACAATGGTCGCGCCGTGTGCGAGCGTCTCCGCGATCAGCTCCCGGGCCCGGTCGGGTGCACCGATCGGATCCAGTCGTGCCGAGGGCGCCAGCACCACGTCGAACGACGCCGGAGTCTCGAAGCGGCGCAACCAGTCTCGGGCCTGGGCGTTCGACACGGCGAACGGTGCCCACCCGTCGGCCAGCGTGACGGCGCGCCGCAGCGACCGCAGGGTCCGTCCGCCGACCCACAGCGGCACGCGGTCCTGAACGGCGCACGGGTCGACGATCATGCCGCCATAGGAGTAGAACTCGCCACGGTATTCGGGCTTGCGAACCGACAACGACGCGCGCAACGCTCGCAGCGCGTCGTCACCGCGGGCGCCGCGGTCGTCGAATGCGGCGCCGAGCAGGTCGAACTCCTCTTTGAGTGAGCCGACACCGACACCGAGGATGAGCCGGCCGTTGCTGACCACGTCCAGGGTGCCGTAGCGCTTGGCGATCTCCAGCGGATGGTGGTAACCCAGCACCAACACGTTGGTGGCCAACTTGATTCGCTGGGTGCGGGCGGCCAGGTAGCCGAAGGTGGGCAGCGGATCCCAATAGCGGGCGCCGCGGCGGGCCTGCTCGGCTGCGGGCAGCGCGATGTGTTCGCTGCAGGTCAGGTGGTGGTATCCGAGTCGGTCGGCGGCCTCGGCGACGCGGGCGACGTCGCCGATGGAGGCGTCGATCTCCCAGTCGGAGCTGGCGTCGGGGAACATCGTCACTACCGGGGTGGCGACAGACAACTTTGCGGCGGGGTTGCTCATCGCGCTAGATTCTAACAGTGCTCGAATTGATTCGAACGAAGGTCGAATGACGTCGGCGGTGCGTCGCGCCTATGGCGAACTGGACCGCGCGCAGGTGGTGTCCGCCATGCACGCGCTGGCCCGTCGGGTCGGTGTGCAACAGGTGACGATGCGATCGTTGGCCGCCGAACTCGGCGCCGCAGTGCCGTCGGTGTACTACCACGTGCCGGGCAAACAGGCCGCGCTGAATCTGCTCGCCGAGTCGGTGCTGGCCGACATTCCGGTGCCGCAGGACGGGCCGTGGGAGACCCGGCTGGCCGAGCTGTTCTGTTCGGCCCGCGAGGTGATGCTCGGCGTCCCGGGGGTGGCGGGTCTGCTGCAGACCAGCGGCGGCGGAGAGCGGGCCCGCCGGTTAGACCGGCTGAGCCGCTCGCTGCTGGCCGAATCCGGGGTTTCCAAAGCCGTTGTGGCGGCCGCTCATACCGTGCTGTACACCTACCTGCTGGGCTCGGTCAGCCTGGAGGAGTCCCGCGGCCGTCGTCAGCCCACCAAGCGGTTCCGCGCGGGCCTGGACGTGATCATCGCCGGCGTCAAGGCAATGGAGGAGTCATGACCGTTCCGAATCTGGGGTCGTTGACCGTGGAGAACCAGGACACCCCGGCGGATCGCGACGCCGCGGCGGTGCTGGACCCGGACACCTACGTCGTCGGCGCGCCGTTCGATGCGCTGAGGAGGTTGCGTGCGGACAGCCCGGTGCATCCGGTCCGGATGGCGGGTCTGCCCCGGGCGTGGCTGCTGACCAAGCACGCCGACATCCGGACCGTCAGCCGCGACACCGACACCTTCACCTCCTCGAGGGGCAACACGCTGGTCGAGGTCGAGGCCGGGCCCACCTCGGCGATGCTGCCGGGAATCGACCCGCCGCGACATGTCCACTACCGCAAGCTGATCAACCAGGGGTTCACCGCCCGCAACGTGCTGCGACTGGAACCACACATGCGCCAGGTCGCCCGCAACATCGTCGCCGACATCCTGGCGAAGGGCGAATTCGATGCCGTGCCGGACATTTCCGCGGAGATGTCGCTGCAGGTGATCGCCGGCGTGCTCGGCGTTCCGGCTGAAGACCGGATGGAGGTGTTCCGCTGGAGCAACGCCATCGGCACCCTGGGCATCGAGGACCCCGACTACGCGCCCACACCCGAGGCGCTCGGGCAGGCCGCGGCCGAGATGTTCCGGTACTGCGGTGAATTGGTGAAACACCGGCGCACGCACGGGCTCACCGACGACATCCTCTCGGCTCTGCTGGCCGCGGAGGTCGACGGTGAGAAACTCAACCGCGACCAGCTCAACGAGTTCTTTCTGCTACTGGCCATCGCCGGCAACGAGACCACCCGAAACACGTTGAGCCACGGTATTTTAGCGCTGTCGGAGCATCCCGACCAACGCGCCCTGCTCGCGCGCGACCCCGCAGCCGTCAAGCCCGCGGTCGAAGAACTGCTGCGTTGGGCCACGCCGGTGATGCACTTCCGCCGCACCGTCACCCGCGACGTGGAGATCCGCGGGCAGCGGATCCCGAAGGGCGACTGGGTGCTGATGCACTATCTTTCGGCCAACCGCGACGAGGACGTTTTCGAGCGGCCCGACGAGTTCGACGTGACCCGGGTGGATGCCGGGCACGCCGCCTTCGGCGGGGGCGGGGTGCACTTCTGCCTCGGCGCTCAGCTGGCGCGGCTGGAGCTGCGGGTGCTGCTCGAGGAGCTGTACCCGAACGTGCCCGAACTCACCGTCACCGGTGAGCCCGACCGGTTGAGGTCGTCGTTCTTCCATGGGATCAAACGACTTCCGTGCAGCACGGGCTAGCCTGTGTCCTCCGCCTATTCGGCGCGCGGCGCCAACAGCTATTCGGGGTCGGCGGGGTCGAGCAGCTGCACTTCTTCCAGGTCCATCGCCGCCTGCACCTCACGCAACACGATGTCGTCGATCAAGTTCTGGTTGCGCAACGCGGTGACGGCCTGACGTTGGCGGTCCAATACGGCCAACCGCACCTTGCGGGCCAGGGCGGAGCGTTCGGCCAAGTGGTTGGCGCAGTCGTCGTCGGGGTCGGCCAGCACGATCGCGGCCCGCTCCTCGTACTCCATGCTGAGCCGCTTGAACAGTTCGGGGCCGACCCCCAGCTCCGCGGCGATCTGCGGCAGTGCCTCGCGGGCGGTTTCGACGCTGCGGGTGCGGGCCAGCTGCAATTCGTCGGCTTGGGCGACGTCCTCGGGCAGCCGGGCCCACCGCACTACGGCGGGCAGCGTGCTGCCCTGCACCAGCACGGTGACCAGGATGACGACGACCACCACGTAGATCAGCAGGTTGCGGTCCGGGAACGGGGCGCCCTGGTGCACGGTCAACGGGACCGCCAGTGCGGCGGCCAGCGACACCGCCCCGCGGAAGCCGGCCCAGCTGGTGACGCAGCGTTGCCGGAACGGGACGTGCCGTGGGGGCCGCTTCGCCAGCGCGTCGGTGATGCGGCCCAACACCGTGGAGAACTCCACCCAGGCGATCCGCGTCGCCACCACCACCCCGGTGACGGCCAGCGCCAGGTAGGTGGCGCGCGGCAGGCCGCCGCTGTCGACGTCGGTGATGTGGCGGATTGCGCCGGGGATCTGCACGCCGACGAACACCCACAGCGAGCCGTTGATCAGGAACGTGGTGATGTCCCAGAACGCGTAGGACTGCAGCCGCGACCGCGCCCGGATCACCCTCGGCCCGGTGTAGGTGAGCACCAGCGCCGACACCAGCACCGCGACCACACCGCTGCAATCCAGCGACTGGGCGAGCAGGAACGCCGCGAACGGGGTCAGCAGGCTCAGCGCCCCCTCCTCGAGCGGCTCGTCGATGCGCCGGCGCAGCAGCGTGACCAGCCCGCCGACCAGCAGCCCGGCCACGATCCCACCGAGGTAGGACAGCACGAACCGGACGACCAGCGCGGCGGGCCCGACCTCGCGAGCGCCCTCGGCGACCGCCACGGTCACCGCGAACAGCACCAGTGCGGTGCCGTCGTTGATCAGACTCTCGCCGCGCAGCACGGTCAGCGCGCGCCGCGGCAGCCGTTTGGCCAGGCCGGCGACGGCGGCCGCGTCGGTGGGCGACAGCACCGCACCCAGCACGGCGGCGGTGTGCGGCTCCATGCCCAGCGCGCGGGCCGTCCACGAGACGGCGAAGGCGGTCGCGATCACCAGGCCGATGCTGGACATGATGATGATGCGCAGGTTGGTGCGCATTTCCCGGAAGCTGGTGTTCAGGCTCTCCCAGTACAGGATCGCCGGCAGGAACAGCAACAGGACGATCTCGCCGTCGATCTCGACGTTGCCGAAACGCGGGATCAGCCCAAGCAGCGTGCCCAGCACGATCAGCAGGACGGGCGGACCTACCCGATAGCGCCGCCCGAGGAGCGTTCCGACGACCACGGTGGTGACCAGCGTGACGATGACGACGAGGCCGAACACCAGCCCATCGTGCCGCACGCCAGCGGCCACCGCCCGCCCGGAGGGCGCTCGGCGCGCCCGCTAGCTGCAGTCGCAGCAATCCCCGCAGTCGCAGCAGCACGAGTCGCCCTCGCCGCAGCAGGAGTCGCAGCAGCAGTCACATTCGCAGTCGCAGCAACACGCGTCGGTGCAGTTGCTCCACCAGGTTTCCTTGCGCTGTTGCTCGGGTGGCAGCTGGCCGGGCGGAATCTCGCCGGGCGGAAAGTTCCCAAACGGCTCGTTGCCGAAGTTGATCCCCTCCTGCTCCCCATGCGGCGACCCGTGGGGGTAATTGGCGTTGCGGCTGGGCTGACCGAAGGTGCGTGTGACGGCGCGGCGCAGCTCCTTGGTCAGCAGCCGGCGGGGTAGCCGCCCGTCGGTGAAGTCGACCTCGGCCAGAGCCAGTTCGATGCCCAGCACCGCGTCGTCACACAGCGCCCGGACTTCAGGCAGCGACGTTGCGGTCGCGGCCAACGGGTTCCACTTTCCCCGGACCAGGTCGTCGCGGTAGTCCTCGACCGCGTCGAGCAGATGCGCCACCCGCCCGAACAGCTGCCCGACCTCACGCAGCGGCGCCTCGTTGGCCGGGCGTCCGGCCAGCACCGCGGTGTGGGCGAACGCGGCGGCCACCGCGGTCTCGGTCGGCTCGGTCACGGCCAGCAGTGAGCTGCCCGTTCCGGCCGTCGCCTCGAGCTCGACCTGCCGGTCCATCGCGGCCACCAGCACGTCGGCGTCGAAACCCAGCGTGTGGCCGGTGTCGGTGCCGCGACGCACCCAGCGTTCGGCAATGCGACGCGCCGCGGGCCGGATGGCCGCCGCGCCGACCAGTCCGTCGCGGTCGTCGACGTGGTCGCGCACCTTGGCCGCGGCCAGCGCCAACGACACCACCGCGGCCAGCTTCACGCATTCACCGGTCGCCACGTCCGCGCGCCTCATGCCACGCAGCGGGCACGGCCCGGCGGTGCGGCGGCCCGGCTTCGCCGCGGACTGCGCTTCGACGAGCAGCGAGACGATCAGGCCGTCGTAATTGGTGGCGATCCGGGCGGCCTGACCGTAGTCGTCGCGCAGCGCCAGGCACAGGCCGCACAGTTGGGCCCGCCAGGCCGCGGAGAGTTCGCTGCCGAGCCGGTGACGGCAGGGCCGAATGATGCCAAACACGGACTGAAGCTACCCGACCAACTGGGCTTTTGCGCGCAGAACGCGGTGTCGGTAGCCGAGCCAGCAGAACTTTACTGCGATCCGCGGCGCCGAAAGCCTTAGCCGTCTCGCGTTCGCGGCATAGGGTCGATGCTGTGCAGACCCGACTCCTGGCGCTGGCCGCCGCGCTGCTGATGCTGGCGGCGTTGTTCGAGCCCGAGCAAGTCGTCGACCAAGACCATCGAGGTCTCCATCGACGACGTGTTGCAGCAGAACGTCATCACCCGCGACGGCACGCTGGCCGTCGGCGACACGCTCAAGCTGTCGCTGGGCGCCAACCACAGCACCCCGTACCGCTGGACCGCCGACCCGAAGATCGCCGACGGTACCATCCTGCGGCAGGCCAGCCACGAGTACTTCCACGGCGACACCGGCCGGGTGGGCTCGCCCGGCACCGAGGTGTGGACGTTTACCGCGTTACGGTCGGGCAAGACGACGATCGTCGCCAGCTATGGCCCGATCGTCGGTGACGCCGCGCCGTCGTGCACGTTCACCGCAAACGTGACAGTCCAATAGGTCCGACAGGGGAGACGCCGATGACGACCGTCGATTTCCACTTCGACCCGATGTGCCCGTTCGCCTATCAGACTTCGCTGTGGATCCGCGAGGTCCGCGCGCAACTGGGCATCACGATCGACTGGCGGTTCTTCAGCCTGGAGGAGGTCAACCGGGTCGAGGGCAAGAAGCACCCGTGGCAGCGCGACTGGTCCTACGGCTGGTCGCTGATGCGGATCGGCGCGTTGCTGCGCCGCACCGACATGGACCTGCTCGACCGCTGGTACGGCGCGATCGGTCACGAGCTGCACACGCTCGGCGGCAAACCGCACGATCCCTTGGTGGCGCGCGGACTGTTGGCCTCGATCGGCGTGGACGAGTCGACTCTGGATGCGGCACTTGCCGATTCGACCACCCACGACGACGTGCGTGCCGAGCACCAGCGAGTCGTCGAGGCGGGCGGCTTCGGGGTGCCGACGCTATTTCTCAACGGGCAGTGCCTGTTTGGTCCGGTGCTGGTGGACCCGCCGTCGGGTGCCGACGCCGTGAAGTTGTGGAATGTGGTCACCGGCATGGCGGAACTGCCGCACGTCTACGAGCTGCAGCGGCCCAAGTCGGCCGCGGACGCCGAGTTGATCGGCCGCAGCCTGAGACCGTATCTGGACGGTCGCGACTGGGTGAGCATCAACCGCGGTGAGGTTGTCGACGTCGAGCGGTTGGCTGGCGGGGCTTCCTGACGTCCTGACCTGGGTCGGCGCCGGATTGTGTTGTTTCGCACGTTACGCGTGCGGATCTTTTGGGCACACTGGGAGGCGATTATCGTTCCAGCGAAAGGATTTCCGTTTTGTCCTCACCGGATCACCGCTCACGTGCCGGAACCCAGTTCGGGCCGTACGAACTGCGCTCGCTGATCGGCGAGGGCGCAGCGGGCGAGGTCTACGAGGCATACGACACCCGCAAGGACCAGGCGGTGGCGGTCAAGCTGTTGCCCACCGAGTTCGCCGCGAATCCGCGCTTCCAGCAACGGTTGTCCCGGGTGGCGGCGCTGCGCGATCCGCACGTCTTGCCGGTGTACCACTTCGGTGAGATCTCCGGCGTGCCTTACCTGGACACCCGTCTGATCGATGGCGGCACGCTGCGGGACTTGCTGCGTGAGCAGGGCACGCTGGAACCGCCACGCGCGGCGCGCATTGTCGCGCAGGTGGCTGCCGCGCTGGACGCTGCGCATGCCCTGGGTTTGGTGCACGGTGACGTCCGGCCGGAGAACGTGTTGCTCACCTCGGAGGACTTCGCCTATCTCGACTTTGCTGTTGATCCGGCCGGATCCCCGGTGTATCTGGCACCGGAACGCTTGGGCGGCGGCCGAATTGGGCCCCCGAGTGACATCTATTCGCTGACGTGCGTGCTGTACGAGTGCCTCACCGGCAGGCCGCCGTTCGAGGACGACGACGAGCGGGAGGTGCTCAACGCACACATGTTCGGGGCGCCGCCACGGCCCAGCATCATGGGCCGGGCGATCAACCGCGAGTTCGACGGCATCATTGCCCAGGGGATGGCCAAACAGCCTGCGGCACGGTTTGTTTGCGCCGCCGAGTTGGCCAGCGCCGCCGGGGAGGCCGCGCTGTGGGACCAGCCGGCGCTGGTCAGCGGGCCGCCGCTGAGTGAGCCCCGGCTGAGCCCGCCGCCGAGTGAGCCGCCCAAGACGCGGCCGTTCGAGGTGGTGCGGGAGCCCTCGCGGAGGCCGCCGACGGTGAGCCGGGTCGTGCTGAGCGGGGTGACGGCCGTGCTGTTCGTCGTCGCCGTGACATTGGCGGGGGTGCTGGCTTTCACCAACCACCGGCACGCGCCGACCACCGTCGCATCGGCGCCCTCGGCGGCGCCGCCGGTGACATCGACACCTTCAGCGCCGTTCCTGTCGCACCCGGTGCAGGGCGCCGACGCCCTGGGATTCATCGGGCATTCGGCGCGCTGCGATCCTGGGAACCCGCCCGCCGCGGTGGTGCGCACGGCCAAGTCGCTGGCGGTGGTGTGCCAAACCAGCGCCGGCTATTACTACCGCGGTGAACGGATTCGGGACGGCGCCAACATCGAGATCTCCAACGCGGTGCGGTCGGCGGGGGGATTCGACGTGACCAATCCGGCCAACGGTGTCCGCTACGAGGTGCGCCCGAATCAGCTGACCATCCTTAGCGGCCGGCACGTCGACTCGGCTGAGCCGGTGTTGCAGTACGCGTCGGCAGCCTGACTTGGAGTACGGCGACAGTAGCGCCCTGGCCGGCTGAGGGAGCCGAAAATCATCCCTCGCCGAACACCACTCCCGGGTTGAGGATTCCGGCCGGGTCGAAGCTTTCCTTGATGCGACGGAGCAACGCGACCTTGGCCGGGTCTTCGAGTTCGGCGAAATACGCCGCCTTGGCCCGGCCGAGCCCATGCTCGCCGGAGATCGCGCCACCCAATTCCATTGCCAGCGCGAAGATATCGGTCATCAGTTTCTTGCGGGCCACCGGATCCTTGCACAACACCGCCAGATGCACGTTGCCGTCGCCGGCGTGCCCACAACCGGCCACCCCGCCGCCGGCCGAGGTGGCCATCTCCCGCACGGCGGCAAGGAATTGCGGCATCGCGGCGCGCGGTACCACGGTGTCGACGATGTCGTCGGCGCCGATCGCCTTCGCCGTCCAGAACGCTTTTTCGCGCGCCTCGATAAGTTTGCGCGCGGCACCGCCTTCCAGCACATAGCAGTCGACCGCGCCCAACTCGGCGAGCAGCTCGGCGACCTGCTCGACATCTTCGTCTAGGCGACCTTCATTCCGATTCTCCAGAGCCACAACAAGATACGCCTGACAGCTGTCGCGGACCTGTTCGGGGATGCCCAGCTCCAGGTGCTGGGTGTAGACGATCGCGGCCATCGTCATGTTGTCGACGTATTCCAGGATGTAGGGGGAAAGACCCTGCGCCAGCACGGCCGGCACCGCCGTCATCACCTGGTCGAAGTCGGCGAACGGCGCCAGCACGGTGGCGCTGTGCTCCAGCCGCGGATACAGCTTGACGATCACCTCGGTGGCCAGCGCCAGCGTCCCCTCGGAGCCGACGATCAATTGCGTCAGGTCGTAGCCCGTCGAGACCTTGGCGATCCGACCGCCGGTGCGGATGATCTCGCCCGTCGGCAACACCGCCTGCAACCCGAGGATGTTGTGCCGGGCCACCCCGTACTTGACCGCCTGCATCCCGCCGGCGTTGGTGCCGACGTTTCCGCCCACGCTGGACGACAGCTCACCCGGGTGCACCATGTAGCGCAGCCCGTGCGGGTCGGTCGCGGCGTCGAGTTCGGTCAGCGTCACGCCGGGCTGCACGACGGCGACCTGGTTGGTGGTGTCGACCTCCAGCACGGCGTTCATCCGTTCGAACGAGATCAGCAGCCCGCCGGGCTGCGGCCGGGCCGCACCCGACAGTCCGGATCCCGATCCGCGCGCGGTCACTGGAATGCCGTGCTCCCCGGCGGCCACCAACAACGCCGCCACTTCCTCCGCACTGGCGGGCTTGGCGACGTAGGCCGGCTTGACCGGCGCCAGCGTCAACTCCTCGTCGTGTGCGTAGTCGTCGGGAATCGCGTCGCCGGTCACCAGGTGGTGCTCTCCGACGATATGCGCCAGCCGCGCCGCTATGTCGCTCACAGCGACTCAATCTATCTTCGTCCCGCCAAGTTGGGACTTCCGACTCTCACCCGTGGGCGTACCGCGGCGAATAGTGAAAATTATGGAGCGTTTGTCAGCATTGGACGCAGCTTTCCTCGAAGTCGAAGACTCCGATCCGCACGTGAGCCTGGCGATCGGCGGCGTGTCGATCATGGAAGGGCCCGCACCGGGTTTCGACGAGTTCGTCGCCGCCTTCAGCGAACGGGTGCAGAACATTCCCCGTTGCACCCAGATGCTGCACCGGCATTCGCTCGACATCGGATCCCCGGAATGGGTGGAGGACCCGCACTTCGACATCAGCCGGCACCTGCACCACCGGGCGGTGCCGGCGCCCGGCGGGGATGCCGAGCTGTTCGAGTTGGTCGCCGCCATCATGGAACGCCGGCTGGACCGGGAACGCCCGCTGTGGGACTGCTTCGTCATCGAAGGGCTCAGCGACGGGCGCTGGGCGGTGCTGACCAAGCTGCATCACTGCATCGCCGACGGCATTGCCACCACCCAGATGCTGGCGCAATTCAGCGACGACGGCGGTGGCGAATCATTCGCCACCCACATCCACGCCGCCACCGAACCCGAGCAGCGCTGGCGCCTGACGATGAATCTCAATCCGCTGAGCTGGGCCCGCAGCGCCGTCAGCGCCGGCCGCGCCGTCGAGCACGCGGCGTGGGGTGCCGCCGGACTGACCGCCAGCCTGTTCAGCCCGGCGCCGTCCACGTCGTTGAGCGGGCCGGTCACCAAAATGCGGCGTTACGCCGTCGCGCGGGTGAAGCTGGCCGATCTGCACGAGGTCGCCGACGCCTTCGACGTGACACTCAACGACGTCGCGCTGGCCGCGATCACGTCCAGTTACCGGCGCCTGCTGCTCGAGCGCGGAGAGAAGCCCAGCCGCAACTCGCTGCGCACACTGGTCCCGGTGTCGGTGCGTGGGATGAACCACTTCAACATGACCGACAACCAGGTCTCGGCGATGCTGCCGCTGCTGCCCGTCGACGAGGACGACCCGGTCACCCAGCTGGAGCTGGTGCACGACCGGCTTACCGCGGCCAAGGGCAGCGGGCAGCGCGAGGGTGGCAACGCGGTCATCTCGCTGGCCAAGAACGTGCCGTTTGTGTTGTCCGCGTGGATGGTTCGGTTGCTGAGCCGGCTGCCGCAGCGGGCGGTGGTGGCGCTGGCGACGAATGTGCCGGGCCCGAGGACCGAACAGAAGCTGCTGGGCCGTCGGGTGCTGGAGATGCTGCCGATCCCGCCGATCGCGCTGAACCTGCGCACCGGTGTCGCGATGGTCAGTTACGCCGATAGCTTCATCTTCGGCATCACCGGCGACTACGAGAACGCACCCGATGTGACGGCGCTGGCCTCGGGAATCGAGCAGGGGGTGGCGCGGCTGGTCGAGATCACCCACGCCCTGCGGGTCAAGCGGCGCACCAAGCCCCGCGCCGCGGTGTGAAGGTGACCGGCAGCTTGGCCAGCCCCGGTCATGCGCGGGTTGCTCAGGTGGTAGTCGACGCCTTATTCGTCGACTACCCTGCCGCGCCGTGCGCTGCCTGAGGCCGCGGCGCGTGGGCGTACTGGGCTATCTTTGCACTAATACGCTCTGGGCCGATCGGAATCGCTCGGGCTCGCTCGGGTCTGTTCGGGTTCGCTCGGCTCGGCTCGGGGGCCGCTCGGAAAAGTAGGTGGGTGACATCAAGGACTGGGCGGCAGGGGCCACCATCGGCGGCGTGGCGATCCCGGACAAGCCGGACCTGACCCGGATGCGCCGGGAGCGGTTCGCGCGGCTGCAGACCGAGATGGCGACGCAGGGTCTGGACGGCCTGGTGTTGGTGACGTCGAGTGCGGTGACGTATGCGACCGGGGTCGCGATGCCGGCGATGGACGGCGACCGGGCGGCGTTGTTCCGTGCGGTGGCGATCGTGGTGCGCGGTGAGGCGATGGTGCACCTGTACTCGATGGTCGCCGACGCGGTGCCGCTGGGCGTGCATCTGCATCCGCCGCTGTTCCCGGATCTGGACGACGGTATCTCGGAGTTCGCGTCGGAGTTGTCGGAGCATTTCAAGAAGGGTGCGCGGGTGGGGATTGACCACTTCTCGCACCCGATGATCCGTGGTTTGCAGGGTGTTTCGTGGGCGGACGCGTCCGGGGTGATGGGTGCGGTGAAGTTGCTCAAGACGGTGGATGAGGTTGCCTGCATCCGGCAGGCGCAGCTGCTCAACGAGCTGGCGATGGAAGATGCGTTGCGGGCCTTGCGGGTTGGGGTGCGCCAGACCGACCTGAGTGCGGTGTTTCTGCGGCGGGTGTTCGAGCTCGGGGCGTCGGCGGGCGGGATCGACCCGATCTGGCAGGTGATGGCACCTTCGCAGGCCGCGGGACCGTGGACCTCACACGGCGATCTGGCTTATCCGACGGTCACCACGGATCGATTTTTGCGGTACGGCGACGTGGTGTGGGTGGATGCCGGGATCATGTGGGAGGGGTACGCCTCGGATTACGGACGCACCTGGTTGGTGGGCCGGGGGCCGAATGCCGTGGAGCGTAAGCAGTTTCGCCGATGGCGGACGGTGGTCGACGCGTGCCTGGACATCTTGGCGCCCGGGGTGACCGGTGCGGAGCTCACGCGCAAGGCCGTGGAGACCAACGGCGGGGTGCGGCCCTGGATGACGCATTTCTATCTGGCGCACGGGGTGGGTGTCGACAGTGCCGAGATGCCGCTGATCGGGACCGACCTCGGTGATGATTTCGATGCGCAGCTGGTGATGCAGCCGGGGACGGTGCTGGTGCTGGAGCCGGTGATCTGGGACGACGGTGAGGGCGGGTATCGCGCCGAAGACATTGTGGCGGTGACCGATCGGGGCTGGGTCAAGCTGAGCGGGTCTAATTACGATCCTTTCGGGAGCTTCTCGTGAGTCCGGCGCCGCGTGATCCCGGGGTGCGGATCGGGACGATGAGCCTCGAGGACGGGGCTCGGGTCGACTTCAGCTGGCTGCGCGGGGAGCGGCGGCTGAAAGTGTTGTCCGGCATGGACACCCAGGGTCTGGATGCGCTGATCCTGGGTGGTGCGGGCAATGTGCACTACGTGTCGGGGGCGCGGCTGTTGGGGCGGGCCGGGGTCTTGCCGTTCGGGCCGTATGCGGTGGTGGTGCGCTCGTCCGGGCGCGTGCACCTGCTGTCGACGTGGGACGAGGGCGTGCCGCCGGAGATCGACCGCGAGGATCTGTATCCGCTGAGTTGGAACCCGATGAATTTGATGGCCTCGCTGGCGGCCGTGCCCGGGCTGCGGGAGGCACGCCGGATCGGGACCGACGGGATGACGCCGTCCTTCGCGTTGCTGGCCGCGTCGTTGGGTGTGTCGGAATTCGTGGACGCCGGGCCGGTTCTGGATGTGGCGCGGCGGGTGAAGACGGCCGAGGAGATCACGTGTCTGACTGTGGCGGCCGCGATTTCGGAGTCGGCATTGAGTGTCATGGAGTCGGCGTTGCAGCCCGGGGTCACCGAGCGGGAGCTGCTGGCGGTGTACTACTCGACGGTGGCGGGGCTGGGCGTGCCGGTGGCGCCTACTGAAAGTGTTTGTTTTGCAACGCCGTTGCGGGGGTCGGTGCCGTTTCGGCATGTGCCTCGGTCTCGGGCTGTTCGCGAGGGGGAGCTGGTGGTGTTGGCGCCCTCTGCTTTATATGCCGGATATGAGGCGGGGCTGGCGTGTACGCGGATGGTGGGGGGATCCCGGTCGGTGCGCTCGACCGCGCTGGCTGGGCGGTGCGCGGCGGGGATGGATGCGCTGGTGGCGGCGTGCCGGCCGGGGGCTTTAGGTGCGGATCTGTATAAGGCTTGGGAGCGTTTGGGTTTCGGGGCGGCGTCGGTGCTGTTGGCGCACGGACTTGGGCTGGGGGCGGAGCCGCCGGTGATCGGGTTGGGGCGCGGGCTTGGGGCAGTGCTGGAGGAGGGGATGGTGTTGAGCGTGCAGTCCTGGGTTGTTCAGGCCGGCGTCGGGGGGTGCCTGGAGCGGGCGACGGTGCTGGTTTCCGCTGGCGGGGCTGAGGTGCTGTCGCGGTATGGGAGGTTGTGATTTGTATGTTGTTTCGGGGGTTGACGGCGGTGATGCGTTCCGTCAACAACCAGCAGCCCCTCGTCCTCTTCTTTCAGCCGATCTCTTGGCGGTCTTCAGCTGCGCATCGAGAAAATCTGCGACCGATGGGTTCGCCACAATCTGCTTCTCGCCGTCGGCCGCTCGGCGCGCCCAGTGATGATTGGACCGTTCGAACACCACAGTGTGCCTTGGGTCCGTGCCGATCAACATTCTGCGCGTTAACAAGATTCGGCCGTTATCGCGAGCTTCACTGCGCGTAGGCGGGCGAGACGACATACATGCTGGGCAAAGCCACAGATTTCTGTACGGTTCGCGAATGCAACGCTTGCAGATCGGGACTGCGCAGCAATCGCATAGCACGACCTTATCGACGCACAGCGCACAGGTTACGTCGCTGCAGTAACTGCATTCTGTGATTTCCAGCCCGAAATGTCCCTCGCGATCGATGAATCCGGAGTCCAGCAGAGCACCTGTGCCGAAGTCGCTGCGGCGGCCTTCGACCTCGCCGGGGGCGAGCTTGCTCTCGTAAAGCCAAGTTTGGCCACTAATCATCGTCGCCAATTGTTGGATATGAGCTCCAATGTCGAGACGCGTCCAGTCGGATACAGGGACGTGCAGTTGCTGCAGCTCGGCGCGGAATGCATTGGGGAGCGCACGTAGCTTAGGAATGCGAGTGATGTCCGATATCCCCCAGGCAGACAAAGCGCCGGCGCTGGCATCACCTGTGGCGCGCGGCGCCGTCTTCAGAACTCCGAGTGGCTTCACGCTAAGAGAAATCTTGGCTGCGTTTGCCACCGTCGAAATTCTGATTTCCGCGGGATCAGTGAATATGCCGATCTGGTCAGCGTCGCCAAGGGCAATCGACCGTGACAGTGCGGTGGAGGCGGGAGCGTCTGGGGACGCGACGATCGCGTACCACTCGGTGTGATCGATCGTGCGAATGCCAAGAGCGGCAAGCGATGCCATGGTCACAATCACGGCGTCGGTATCACCAAGCGCTGCATGCGCTCTAACTACCGGGACGGGTTCCCATTCATCCGCAATCCACTCAAATGTACTGCCGGGAAGTGCCCAGGTTGCTAGACCTTGACGCTCGGAAGATCCTTCGAAGGTAGCGCTATAGATGCCTGCAGACGTGACTGCCAATGAATATCCGAAGCGATCCCATCTCGCGACCAGCGGAAAGATTTTGGGCCTTCGCATGCCGTTAAAGATTGCGCCGACCGGCTGAGGCACAGTGTGCGCAGGCTCCGGCAATTGTCCGAGCGGAGGGAACTCGTCGGCAAGGATTGCGCAGAGTTCTCCATCGGGAGTCTTGAATGACTTTGGACTGCAGCCCGAAACTTCGAGCTCCTCGACTGACCACCCCGGCCTGAAGGATCGTTCCGACTGAATATCTAAGTAAGATTCAGCGATGGGTTGTTCCGGTCGAAGTGGAGTGACTATAGGTGCGATCTGAACTCCGAACAGCGCACTTGCGGCGAGGCGCAGTCGATAGCTGGCGTCAATGTTGTTCCTGCCGTAAGCAATCCAGCTGTCGATGGATCCGTTGCGTACGATTGCCTTCTCGAAGACTTCTCCCCTGTTGACGAGGACCACAAGGGCGTCACTGTCTTTGCCGATGAGGGCGCGGGCGCCGCGAGCTACCAGGTCCTTTGGTAGGTTGGCCAATTCGTTGTCCGTAGCCGGACGTAGTTCGTCGCATGCGCCACAAATGTCTCCGCGACGGCAGAACGCGCACATGACGCGTTGGCACCTGGCGCAAGGGACAACAGAAGGATCACGTCCACAGTCTGAGCAGGCGTGATCACCGCACAGCACGCAGATGCTCGGCGGTGCTGTGTGCTCAGACGATAAGCATCGTCGGCAAACGGATGCTGAGCAGCTGAGGCATGGCATGGTCGCTAAATGTTCGACACCGTCACAGGCCCGGCACGCCCAGGTTTGGCACGCGTCGCAGAATGCAGCCGTGCCTACCTCATAGAAGTGTCCATCTCGGCACACGCCGAAATCCATTGAGGGGGTCCCGCTGTCGCTCAATACAGGGGGATGCGGCTCGCCGTTGAATGTTCGGTACGAATGAACCGCAGTGCCGTGTCCGCGCCATCGCTCGACGACTTCGAACCCGTTGAGCACCACTGCGGTGAAAGACCGCACGGCATGCTTCTGTAATGCCCGGCCCAACGAGGGAAGAAGTGGTGAAAACGCTTGAGCGGCAGTGATATCGAGAGACAATCCTAGCTTCTTGAGTGAGGCAACATCGGCTGGCATCAATACCGTGGTCGAATCGGGTTCGGCCAGGACCGAGATTGGCTCGATTTTTCGGCTGGCGAGTTGGCACTCTGACGGAGACGGGAAGTGACCAGTGATATTCAAGGCTTCGTCGGCTCGCTTTGCGAGGCGCCCCCCGGGCATGCCTAGTGATTGGAGGCGGTCAAAGCACGCAAGTTGTAGCGCAAGCGACCGTGCGTCGGGGCAAGAGTGCCATTGAGCAGGGGGATCAGAGTCAATTTGCCCTTCCACATATGTGGATACAACTACCGCATCATTCCGGCGTTGCAGAGCGACGAGCGCATCACTTATCACCACCTCGGCAAGCACGTCGCTATCAAGAGAGGGTTCGCGCCAAACAAGGTGAGCTTCTTGCCGATTGTTCAGTATCATTCCGCCACCGTCTGCAACCGTGACTGTCTCTCTGACTACTCGGTCGGCCTCCAAGTAGATGTCGACGAATTTGGAGCGGCGAGTGACTATGACTGCCGGTGGTGGTGGTGGGGGGACTTCAGTGCGGAGTTTTCGGAGAAACGAATTCGCATTAAACTCCCGCTCGGAGGACACTCTTACTTCGGGGTGGTGTGGCAGCTCGTTCAGTGCCGCGGGTTCGATGGACGTGGAGTGCGCCGGAATAACCGCATACTCAACGGACACCGCCGCCGCCGTTGCCAGTCGCGTGCGCGAGGGATCTCCCACATCGGAGCGCTCGGTATAATCGCGCAAAACCAATCCCGCATCGAGTGTGAGACCATTTGCTGCTGCGTATGAACGCATTTGGGCCCGATAGTGGTCATTCGCATCCTCGTCACGAACAAGATTTATCGGCTGCGATCCGTTGCGATGCAATGTCGCAACTCGTTCGCCGACCAGCAAAACAGCTCCGGCGTTAATCCGCCAAGCTATCGCTGACTCGTCATCTAATTCGGGAGCACGTTGCGCAGCGGCACAGTTCCGGCACAACCCGCCGCTCACTCGTCGGCAGCCGTTACAGCAAGTCAGGCTACAGAGAGGACATTCTTTGAAGAGTGCGTCATCGCCGCACGCGCTGCACAGATACTGATCGCAGGACTGGCAGTGGGCCGTCTCGGAAGCGTCCACCCAATGGGAATCTGAGCACAATGCCAGTACGCTAATACTTTCCGAGCTAGCATCACTAATCACTAGGGGTGCTTCCCGGCAGCTCTGGTCCCACTCATAAGTGAGCGTTCCCTCAGCGCCGTTCGGTCCCGACCAGCATTCCTCGACTAACCAGTCGTCCTCGTCGAGGACGACAGCGAGCAGCTTGGCCCGAGCACGAATGTCAGGGCGTCGGCTGAGTCGCTTCTCCTCGGAGCGTAACGCTCGTTCCAAACGGGCCCGGTCGTCGGGAGCAGCTTCGGCGATCTGCGCCGTGTAACCTTTACGGATCCTCTTGAACTCTGCTGCTTGAACGGCTTCGACTTGCTTAACCCTCTCGCCGCGTAGCGCTTCAAGCTGCCTTGCAGCGGCCTTCTCGAAGTCCACGATAATCTTGGCCGGGATATCGAACGCGGGTGGCAAAGTTTCTCCGTCTTGGAGGGGTCGGCGAGGCAACCGTCTTTCGTTGTGTCCGTTCACCTCTGCGGTGATGAGATGCTCCGTTGTCTCGGCCTCGCCGATCGTCGACCGGAACGTCGCCTGCCCGCTCCACGATCCCGACGGCACCAGCCGACGTCCTCGAAGGGTCATGGTGGGCGCATGCTCGAACGGGGTCGGGCCGATGTCATCTGGAATTACAGGGACGGTCGCATGCATGTCACCGCGCATACGTAACAGCCCAAGAAGTTCATCGAATACAGGGGAGCCGACAGCGCAGAGCTCGGCATCAGGATGTTGTTCGAGTCCAAGCCGGTCGAATGCCAGATGCAACAATGTTCGACCACCTAGCTCGTCTGTAAACTCCTCACCGAATTGCGCTGTGAGGAAGGCGCCTTCACCTGCGCCTGTGTCGTGTACCAGCTCGGCATCCAGGGCTTGCAGCACACTCCTTGTCCACTTCTGCACGCGCCGTTGTCGCCTTCGCGACCGCTCACTCACTTCAGGGGCAAGTTCGGTGGTGCCAGCCTTTGAAAGCCCCTTGCGATGCTCGAAAGCCGAATTCATCCAGCTGCTTAGGCCGCTGTCGGCGGCTATCAGAGTGGACGCGCTTTTGCGTGCCTGTTCCAACTCGGCACCGAGCTGGTTGAGGAGTCCTTCCATCTTGCTGTCGGTGTTTGCGAACAGCGCTTCTAGTACACGGGCTTCGAACGTCGCAGACTTGGCATCGTCCAGTTCACCGAGGATTGTGGTGACCTGTCCGAACAACAGCTCGAACATCCGCAGCTTTTCGGCTAATAGGCGATACACACTTTCGTCGATTGTGCGCTGTGCGTAGAGGTTCGCAATAAACACTTCATCTTTGGGCTGAGTTAACCGGTCGACACGTCCGATGCGCTGCTCGATCCGCATGGGATTCCAGGGCAGGTCAAAGTTCAGCACGCAGTTGCAGAACTGCAGGTTCTGTCCCTCTGCGCCGGCATCCGTGGAGATCATAATCGGTGCGTCTCCCGACCTGAAGGCAGCGATGGTGGTGGCGCGCTCGCCGGCCGACATGGCCCCATGAAACGAACGCGCCTTCAGTCCCTCGGCTTCCATGCGCCGGAGCAAACCGGTGACGGTGTCTGTGTGTTGGGTGAAGATGAGTACGCGACCGTGTTCACGGAGCCAATTACGCGTTATTTCAAGAGCTTTGTTTTCGCGCGCAGAGCCCACGATGTCCATCGCGAAATGGCCGACTTCGTTCAGGACGGAACGAACTCGTGCATCACGATGTCGTTCTGCCATCCGCAACGCGGATGTGCCCATCGAGAACGGGCTCGCAGTCAGCCGGAGCGCCAGACTGCGCCGACGCATGGCGTCACCCGGATCGCGCATGACATTGCGCAGCAGATCGGTGCTCAGTGTGTACAGCTCGCGCTCGCGCGGTCCGAGGTCGACTGGTACGTCCACGGCACGCCGCACCACCCGATCTACTCCGGCTTGCGCGCGCGTAGTTCGTATCATCGCGCTGCTTATCAGGCGACGAAGCGCCGCAGGATCATCTGGGGTGCGCGGGTCGTAAGAGCGCATGAACTGTCGTTTGAACTCATTGAGTGAGGTAAAGGTGCCAGGTCGAAGCAGCTCGATAAGACGGTAGAGCTCGAGCAAGTCGTTCTGCACGGGCGTGGCCGTTAGGAAAAAGGCGTACCTGCACGCCGTGGTAAGGGAGGTAATGAGGTCGCGAGTCTTACGCGCCCCCGCGCTCGCGGCGCGATGAGCTTCATCGATAATGACTATGTCCCAAGGCTTTTCCGTTAGCCTGTCGGCGACGTTGCGGCCCAGCGTCAGGCTTAAGATCAGTTTTTCCTGTTTCTGTACCTCAGATCCTCGGTATGCCACCTCGAAAGATATGTCGAATTTCTGCTGCATCTCCTCGCGCCATTGGTCGCGAAGGGGAGCCGGACACAGGATGAGGACACGCCTAGCCAGACCGCGCAGCGTGAGTTCCTTGATTGCCAGCCCAGCTTCGATTGTCTTGCCGAGACCAACTTCATCGGCTAGGACTGCACGCCCTCGAAGGCGCGACAATGCGTGGCGAGCCACAGCCTCCTGGTGTGGCATGCGGTCGACATTGGCGACATCGACGGCAAGAAGCTCCTCGAAATCATCGAGAGTCGCGAGTTCCTCGCCTTGAAGGCGGAGTTCCACAATCTCTAAAGGGTCGAATCCTGCCGCTTTCAGTTGATCGCCGAGGAGTGCACGGGCTTCCTTGAGAAATCCTATTGTTTGGTTTGCAGTCCAGTCATATTCAGTGTCCGCGTGGAACTGACGATCGACCGTGCGTCTACGAGCCGCTTTGGATCTGCTCGTTTTTGTGGTTAAAGTGTTTGGCTTGGTTTGGGTGATCCGGATAGGAGTTCCGGGCGGGAGCAACTCCAAACGGTATACGTCGTCCACTTTTCGAAGCCGGAGTAGCCCACCGTCTTGCCCGTAATCTTGCAGTCGCTCGATAAGAATGTCCCCTGTGAGCTGGCGACCCCGCCCACTCCATTGGGCGTGAAAGGCCTCTCCGTCGAGCTCCAGGACGACGGAGGAGCTGTGGGCTGGCAGGGTAAGCGCGACGGATTCACGCTCAGTCAGAGTAAGTTCGCCAGTCTCCAGCAGTTGATGAGTAATTCTTTTCTCAATCATTGTGTGACACCGCGATTCCTAGTGTTTGAGCCCCAGTCGAAGTCAGAGACAGGGTGTCGTAGGAACTTCGCGAGCTTTCGCGTTCGACGATGCGACGTTCTACAAGACCATCCGACAGCAGCTTGTTCAGTGCCTCGTGCCAGCGCTTCTCCCCATTTCGTACGTGACGCAAGGCGCCGAACTGAGGGCAACTGAGTACACCTGCACCGAGAGGGCGTCCTTCGCCCAAGGATTCCTTGCCAAGGACCGCAGCGCGTAGGCTCGCTTCGCCATAGGATCCGCGCCGGTACGACGAGGCCCAGGCGATGGCCTGAAGCACAGTGAGTTCAGCGTTCACCAGCAACTCGGGGTCGGGGACCAAGTGGTCGGCAAGGGTCGTCCATGGCGGTGACTCTTGACTGCAGCGGTCGCAGGGTGGGGTCTGCTGCACGAATAGGTGACATCTGAGTTGGCTTGCCCAGCATGGGCGGGCTGGAAGGATGTCCCCATGGCAAGGCCCTACCCCCGCGAGTTCCGCGACGACGTCGTCCGGGTCGCTCGCAACCGCGATGACGGTGTAACGATCGAGCAGATCGCCACCGATTTCGGAGTGCACCCGATGACGCTGCAGAAATGGCTCCGTCAGGCCGACATCGACGAAGGCACCAAGCCCGGCAAGAGCGCCAGCGAGTCCGGTGAGCTGCGCGAAGCCCGACGGCGGATCAAACTGCTAGAGCAAGAGAACGAGGTGCTGCGCCGGGCCGCAGCGTATTTATCGCAGGCCAATCTGCCGGGAAAAGGGTCTACCCGCTCGTGAAAGAGCTCGCCGCCGACGGGATCCCCGTCGCGGTGACGTGCCGGGTACTGCAGCTCTCCCGCCAACCGTATTACCGCTGGCTGGCCGACCCCATCACCGAGGCCGAACTCATCGAGGCCTACCGCGCCAATGCGCTGTTCGACGCGCACGCAGACGATCCGGAGTTCGGCTACCGCTACCTCGTGGAGGAGGCGCGCGATGCCGGCGAGCCGATGGCCGAGCGCACCGCATGGCGGATCTGCTCGCAGAATCGACTGTGGAGCGTGTTTGGTAAGAAACGCGGCAAGAACGGCAAAGTCGGGCCGCCGGTGCACGACGATCTTGTCGAGCGTGACTTCACCGCTGAAGGGCCAAATCAGTTGTGGCTCAGTGACATCACTGAGCACCGCACCGGTGAGGGCAAGCTCTACCTCTGTGCGATTAAGGACGTGTTCTCCAACCGGATCGTCGGCTACAGCATCGACTCCGAATGAAGTCACAACTGGCCATCCGGGCACTACACAGCGCGGTAGCCCGACGCGGAGATGTCGCGGGGTGCATTCTGCACTCGGATCGCGGATCTCAGTTCCGGTCAAGGAAATTCGTACACGCCTTGAATCAACACGAGATGGTCGGCTCTATGGGCCGTGTCGGAGCCGCCGGCGACAACGCCGCCATCGAGAGCTTCTTTAGCCTGCTGCAGAAGAACGTGCTCGACCGCCGCCGCTGGGACACCCGAGAACAACTCCGCATCGCGATCGTCACCTGGATCGAGCGCACCTACCACCGGCGCCGCCGCCAGTCCGGCCTCGGGCGGTTGACCCCGATCGAATTCGAAGCAATCATGACCACACCGGCCAGTCAGGCCGCGTGACCGAAACTGTCACCTGATCGTGCAGCAGACCCGTGCGATGTTCCGGCTTGTGCAATCGGCGATCTGGTCTCCGAAGTGCGTTCCGATGACGACCCGTCGGCAATCCGACTGATTTGTGGCGTAGGCGATCATCGCTTTGAGGCGACGCTGCTGCCACAGCTTCCACCTGGCAGACTCTCGTTCCAGTGCGGGGCGGGATGCAACTCTAGCCAGCAGATGGACCCGGCGAAGCCGACGAGAACTCGAGAACGTCACGAGGCGGTCGAGGGACCAGTCAATCAGCTTTCGTTCTAACGTGTCTGGCTCATAACCACGCTGATCATAGAGCTGTTGGAAGTCCAGTTGAACGCGGACATTAGGGCGGGCTCGATTCGCCTTATAGAACAGTTCGCGGAACAGCCTTCTATCACTTTCTTCCGTTGGCTCTCGTGAACCGACTTCGACGGTGCCCCGCGCTGAACAATCGAGGCCCAGGCGCAGTGCGTTGACGCGTTCGAGTTGGGCTAAGTGGACGTTGATTTCGTCGTCACTGATGCCGAGCTTGTCGGCAACCTCGTCGATGTCAAATACCCTGCTCTCACCACGTTGCGGACATCGCCAAAGTTCGCTCAGCAGTTGTTGGGTGATGGCTGCGTCTGACTTCGATTCATGCCCATCGACCAAACTGCGTCGACGAGCAATATCAGCTCTCGTGTACAGCAGTAAGCACTCGCCGATGACATCGCGGGCTCGTGCCGCCCTCCCGGCCTCCTGCGCGTAGCCATCGAGTGAGTCCGGCAGGTCGTAGTGAACCACCCACGCAATATTGGGCTTGTTGATGCCCATGCCGAATGCTTTGGTAGCAACGATGATTCGGGTGGTGTCTGAGTCGAAGTCTTCCTGGACAGCGTCTCGCTGTTCGGGGACCATGCCTGCGTGGTACGCCCTCGCGGCGTGACCCGCCCGCCGTAGAACGGCTGCGACTTCCTCGGCGAGTGCACGTTTCGAGACATAAACGATGCCGGGATTGCTGCCCGACCACGTGACGAACCGCAGAAGTTCTCGAAGTCGGTCCCTCCCGTCGGCGCATTCGTGGACTCGGAACCGCAAATTAGGCCGGTCGCTGGGTTCGCGCACCGTGAGAGGATTGTGCATGTCCATGGCCGCTACGATGTCGACCTCCACCTCAGGAGTGGCCGTTGCAGTCAATCCAATACGTGATGGGCGTGTCTCGAAAGTCGCGACTGACGCCGGTACCTGCCGGAATTCGGGCCGAAAATCGTGACCCCATACCGAAACACAATGCGCCTCGTCCACTACGACTCCGTTGAGTTGCTGGCGTCCGAGCGCGCCACGCAGGACCGGATCACGGGCCAGTCGTTCAGGTGAGACATAGAGAAGACGAACCTGACCACTGGCGGTGTCACGGAGTATTTCTATCTGGACTACCCGTGAAGTGGAGCCGATGATTCCTTGCACCGGCCTGATACCTCGGCGGCCGCGCAGCTCATTGACTTGGTCTTTGATCAGCGCGACCAGCGGTGAGACGACGACAGTGGCCCGTGCTTGGGGGGCCAGCAAGGCCGGCAGTTGGAAGCAGACGGATTTGCCGAAGCCGGTTGGCAGAACGGCGAGAACATCGTTGCCTGCAGCGATCGCGCACATCACCTCCAGCTGCTTGGCGTGGAGATCAGTGATGCCAAATAGTTTCTCGGCAGCCTCGATGAATTTCGGCACAGGGTCCTCTCCCTCAACGAGGCGCAGGCTTTCCAACAGCTGACTGACGTCGTCGCGTCCGAACGAAATTGCCGCAGTCAGGTCAGGTGCAGCGCCAGTGACGAATTCGATCGCGCGCGTCCATGCGTCGTCGCGGTCGACCGCCTCGTGGATCGTAGGGTCGGGTAGTGAGCCGAGGAGGACGCGCTGTGCTTGTGTCGGTGAGTGCAGTCGGCGGTCGCACACAAGTGCGGCACCTCGGTCGGTTTCGGATCTGATCAGACGTCCGAATCCCTGAGTGAACTGCATCGCTGTCAGGGGGAGGACGTAGTCGAGGAAGGGGTCATCGCCCCGCTCGGCGATTGCGCGTTGGCGTGCGGATACCAGAGGATCATCCGGGTGTGGATATGGGGGCTTCTCGATGAAGAGATACGACAATGTTTCGCCCGGTGCGTCGAATCCTTCCCAATACGACTTTAACCCGTACAGCACTGTGCCCGGCTCGGCTTTGAACCGCTGTGCAATCTGGCTGCGTCCCTGCTCACCTTGGACGAGTAGTTCGACCCCCCGTTCGGCAAGTTCGGCGGATTTGGTCCGAACGGCATCGGCCACCGCCTCCATGCGTACTCGCGCCGCGAAGAGTGTGAGGGTCTTTCCACCGGACAGCGACAGAAAACCGGTCTGGTCGGCGGCCATCTCCTCACAGAACTCACGTTCATTGACCGGTATCGGGATGGGCAGGTGGTTGGTCAGTATGACGACCGATTGCTGCTGATAATCGAACGGAGACGCGAGCCGAAGTGCACGAAACACGCCGTCAGCGGGTTGCGGGTCGATGCGGATACCCAATCTTGAGGCGATGTAGTCGAAGCGGCGCTCGACGGTCAACGTCGCCGAACAAAGCACCGTCGAATGCGTCCTGTCGACCACTGACTGTTGAAACGCGGGGAATACGTGAATCGGCAGCCGTTCGAAACTCCAAGCGGCGGAATCATCCTCGTCTGTGCTGAGCCGATAAACCCACAGGTGTCCGTCAGGTAGCGGCCCCAACGTGTAAAGGAGATTGATGGCGGCGTCGACTCGCTCCGAGTATCCATCAAGCCGTCGTTTGGCTGACGCGGCACCGGCCACTTGGTCCAGCGAGTGGCGAAGAGAAGTAATGGCTTTCGCGAATTGAATCAGGTTGTATCGAACCGAGGATGCGGCCTGCCGAAGTGCTCTGAACTCGGGGCGACTATCGACAAGTCCGGAACGGAGGACCGCCGTATCGGTCTTTCCGCCGTATTCATGTAGATATGTGTTGATTGCGGACGCAAGGTCGGCAGCGCTCAATCGGACGGCGCTGGAGCCCGTGGCAAGTTGTTGAATGGCATGGTCTGTTGACTGATCTCTACCAGTGCGGCAACGGATTTCACGAATCAGTTTCGACCGGGGAGATAGAGAGTTGACAAGGATCTCGAGCTCCACGGCATCGACTCGTTCTGTCCACGCAGCTGTCAAAGAGTCCTCTAGAGCGTGAGCCTCGTCAAAGACCAGATCGGCGCGCCCCTCAGCGAGAACGTCGCCTGGAGCCTGACTTACCTTGACCCACGCTGCGATTAGTGCGTGGTTCACCGACACGACACCCGGGGATCCGCTGATGTCGTTGATCTGCTGGACGAGAGGACATACAGTGGCCCACTTGCAGTGGGAGCGTTCGCAGCCCGCGGCGGTGGTCCGTAACCGAGCACGTGTGCGCGCGTAACGGATGTCCGCGCGTCGAATGACGTCGTCGGTAACGTCATCCCAGGTGCCGTTGGGAGACTGGGCTATTGCCCGCATCGCGACGGCGATGCTGAACCCCGAGGCTTCCTGGTCCGGCAACACGTCCTCGAGCTCACGTGCGCAGACATAGTTGTTGACCCCTTGGAGCTGTCGGAATGGGGCGCTTAGCAGACCCTCTTTCTGCAGGGCCGCGGCCTCCTCTCGAAGCTGTCCCTGGAGCGCTCTTGTTGCGGTCGCGATTACGACCGGTTGTCGCGGTCTAGATGCCCGCCCGAGAGCCGGCAGAAGGTAAGCCAGTGATTTGCCCGTGCCAGTCGGTGCTTCGACAGCGAGTCTTCCGCCGCCGTCAAGCACCTCAGCTACCGCTTGGGCCATCTCCTGTTGACTCGGGCGGGGCCGGAGTCCGCGACGCTGTCGGAGCAGCGGAAAAGTGTCGCGAGTCCCTGACCACGCATCGGAGGATGGGGGAGCGGTCGGGGTCAGCAGAGGGTCAAGAGGTCGAGTCAGTTGGGACAGGTCGGGTGCTGATTGGAGTCTCGGTAAAAGCAATGCCAAAGGATGATGGTGCGTTTCGAGGATCGCGACAGCTAGCTGCCAGCTAGCCTCAGCCATGTCGACTTCGTCAAGAAGTCTGGTGACGACCGCTGCCGTCGTCATGGCGTTGGATACGGCAAGGTGGGGTGCCTCATTAGTGACCCCATACCGCTGTGCGAGGTCGGCAAGCTGACGGTTCGGAAGCGAGATATCGACCAATAGCGAAAGGTCGATGCTGTCGGCGCTCTGGGGGAATGGTGGGTATTGAAGTCCCTCGCGATCCGCAGCGCGCTTGAGGAACGGCAGGTCGAAGGCAAGCAGATTGTGGCCAATAAGCAAGTCCACGTCCTGTAACCGGGTAGTAAGGACGCGTACCGCATCGGCAAGCAGGAGTGCGTCTGCTGAGCTAGAGACGTTACCCGGGTGAGCAATTACGACGTCCAGGAGGATTGTGCCGTCGAGCCCCACGAGGGCTAGTTCGGTAATAAAGTCGGTAGTGCGATTTAGGCCGCTCGTTTCCAAATCCAGCACCGCGACTCGGTCGCGCGGAACCCGCACGGGTTGGGCGACATACCAGTCATCACTGGCTGCGTCATTGTCGTCTATGTCGACTGAGTGCGATTCGACGCCTCTAGGCTCTGCGCAGTGCAGGAGCCCCCCGGAAGTCACACCAAAGTGTTGCGGGAAGCGATCGGGCCATTGCTGAATCCGTTCAAGAGGCTGAGCGAAGCCCTCTTTGCGGAGCCGTTCACGAAGCTCGACCGCGGACAAAGGTCCGTGGTCGGCGAGTATTTGATGGGCTGCCTCGGCTGCCGGATGCAGTGTGCGCCGCGGTTCCGTCAATGCGGCTCCCGGCGCACCATGGGGTGCTTTCTCAAACGTGACACCCCATTACGTGGACTGAACCGTCAGCGATTCTTCGTTGCCCGGAAGGTATCCAGCCGTTGACGGCGACACTATGTCCAGCCACAGGGTATGACACCGGCTCGGCGGAGTTGTGGATCCGTGGTGCAACTGTAAGTCTGGCAGCCGCTGGGATTCGTAACGGTCTCAGTGTGTCGATCTTGGCTAGCGTTCTGGTTGGCTGCACACCTCTGAAGATGTTGAGCGCTACAGAGGCAAGAAAGCTTTCGCTGCCCACGTCGCAGAGTGTCTGGCCCAACTTGAATGATGTGTTGGGAGCGAGTCGCATGTTGGAAGAGGGCAGAGAGCAGGGTCGCTGCAGCTCAGTCTCGCTCCGGATCTGCTCGTCCTTCAATCTCGGAAACTCGCCATTGTTGACGAAGACCCTATTTAGGACACCGAAGTCCAAGGCTTCTATGACAGCTCCTTTCACTCTGGGTCGCACGTGCTGCGGGCGAACCTACTTTGGACCACCGACATATTTTGAAGATGTTCGCAGCGCTCCGTTGGGTGTTTGACGAAGGCTCTTGGTACGAGTTGGGAGCGTTCTTTGAATATCAGATGTGCCGACCTAAATTGCGGGACAACAAGACTGAGATGTGATAGTGGCCATCTGTCCGTATGCTGCATTGGCCGGTAACGACTCTGTTGTTCGCGAATTAATGTCACCTTCTCGTTGTTCAATCGTGCGATGGCGCCCACTGAATCGGTACGCTGCGATGCTTCTAAGGGGGTTACATGACCACCACCGAAACGCCACGCCTGAACAACGGCGCCGAACGCTGCATCTATCACACCCTGCTCGATCAGCTGCAGCCCGACGACCTAGTCGTCGCCAACCAGCGTGTCACCGACCATCTCAAAGACCACGAGGTCGACTTCGTGGTGGCCATCGAGGGCGCCGGCATCGCCTGCTTGGAGGTCAAGGGCGGTGAGGTGTGGCACGACGGTGACGGTTGGTGCCAATACCGCGGCGGCAAACAAGTGCGCATCGAACCGATCCGCCAAGCCCGCGAAGCCTGCTACGCGCTCAGAAACTACGTCGAGAGCGACCCTCGATGGACCCAGGGGCGGCTGCGCTGGGATCATTTCGTCGTCCTACCCAATACCGAGCTCCCGAAAGACTTTTCGCTGCCGGAGTGCCCGCGGTGGAAGATCTTCGACCGCACCGACCTACCCAGCCTCGCCCACCAGCTTCGCCACATCCTCATCCGCCAAGAGCTCGATCGGCCACTGCTCACCCAGGACGGGATCGGCCAGCTGACCACCGTGCTCATCGGCAGGGGACTGCCGCAGCGCGACGTCGTGGCCCGCGCCCTGGCTCACGAGGACGCCGCCGACACGCTCACCGGGCATCAGTCCGTCATCCTCGATGCCATCCGACTCATCAATCGTGTCGAGGTGCGCGGCGGTGCCGGCAGCGGCAAGACCTTCCTGGCCATCGAGCAGGCGCGCCGGCTCGCGCAACAAGGTCAGCGCGTCGCGCTGGTCTGCTACTCCCACGGCCTGGCGTCCTACCTCGAGCGCATCAGCGCCGCCTGGCCCCGCCGCCAGCAGCCGGCCTACGTCGGGGAGTTCCACGCCCTCGGCGTCCTGTGGGGTGCGCCCGAGGGGCCCGACGAATCGCTGCGCAACGAGCAGACCGTCCAGTTCTGGGAGCACGACCTGCCGCAGCAGATGGCTGATCTCGCAGCACAATTGGAGCCGGGCCACCGCTACGACTCGATCGTCGTCGACGAAGCCCAGGACTTCGCCGACGCGTGGTGGGACCCGCTGCTGGCCGCCCTGAAAGACGACGAGACGGGTGGGCTGTACGTCTTCAGCGACGAGGGTCAGCGGGTGTTCAACCGCCATGGCTCGCCGCCCGTTCCGCTGGTGCCGTTGATTCTCGACCACAACGTGCGCAACACCAGACAGATCGCCACCGCATTCCAGCCGCTGGTCGATCACCCGATGCGCTTCCTCGGCGGCGACGGACCTGCCGTGAAGTTCGTGGCCTGCACACGGGAGGACGCCCTGAACGCCGGCGACGACGAAGTCGAGCTACTCCTAGAGGAAGGATGGCGCCCCGAAGACGTCGCCCTGCTGACCACCGGCAGCCGACATCCCGAGCAAAAGGAACGCCAGGCTGCCGGCAACGCCGCCTACTGGGACAGCTTCTGGGATGCCGAGCAGGTGTTCTACGGCCACGTCCTGGGCTTCAAGGGCTTGGAGCGGCGAGCGGTGGTCCTCGTCGTCAACGAGGCTGCGGCGTTCGAGCGCTCCCGCGAACGGCTCTACGTGGGGCTGTCCCGCGCACGCGACCAACTCGTGGTCTGCGGCGACCCGGACTTCATCCGCGAAGTCGGTGGACCGGATCTCGCCCGCCGACTAGGTGTCCCATCCAGCTAGGGGGGTGCATAGTCGACGACATTTTGGATTTCGGTGCGCGCGCCTCACCCATAACTCTCAACTAGAGCTTTACCCTTTCGAACCATGACGGTCCGGGGGAGCTCGCTACTGCCAGAGCTCGAGATTTTGTCGGCGCTGGATTTCGACACCGAGATCCCATGCATCTGCCAGAAGTTCTGCGATGAAGCAGAGCACCGGGCGGACTGGTGGGTCACGCTGTCCTGCGGGTGCCGATACCCGTTCTGCAAGAAGGCGTTACAAATCTCCAAGATCCGGCTCAAGGTGCGACCACTGACGTGCCGGCTGTGTTCGGCGGAAGACATCACCATCAAGAGCGTCAAGCGTACGTAGCCACTGCGGCGGAGATGCGGCGTGGGGCCGGGTGGTTCAGTCGGTATCGCGAGGCATGGTCAGTTGACCTCTCCGGCGACGTCGGGCCGGCGGTGAGCCGCGCCGGAACTTCTGAGCGGGTCGACCTCTGCCCTCGTTGACGAAAGTGCCCGTAGGTTGGATCAGGGGCTCCATCAGGCGCCGGAATGCATCGCGGTCCAGGTTGTGCCCGGCCACCGCTTCATGCGCGCTGCGCAGCTCGCGCAAGGTGAATTCCTCGCCGAGCAGTCCGTCCGGGTCGGGTCGATCGACGTAGCGGGCCCGCAGGTCTGCCAGGGCGTACTCCACTATCTCCGGGTGGTCGTAGGGGAGTTTCCCCGGGTCGCGCGCCAGGGCCAAGGTAGTGCGCTCCGACGAACGCGACTCCAGTTGATGCGGCTGCACGACCTGGATATGCGCGACCGACAGCACCCAGCCGCGTTTGTCGCGACCCGGCTTGTCAAACACCTGGAGTTGGCGCGGCCGCAACCCGCGGATGTTGGCCTTGTCCTGCAGGCAACGGTCGACAGCATGCGCGAGTCGCTCCCTGTCGTGGAGAAAAGTTCCTGGCAGCGCCCACCCACGACCGCTAGGTCGACGGACCAGCAGAACCACTAACTCGTTGTCGGCGTCCAGGCTGAGCACGGCGGTGTCCACGGCGACGGACGGCTGGGGATAGTCCTCCAGCGCCTTGCCGTGGGAGTCGATGTACTTGTGATCGGTCATGTCGGTGCCTCAGAGTACAGTGCAGGTATATAGAGCGCTTAGCGCAATAAATGGTGTATGATTATTGCGGATCGCGCGTAAAATCGGACCGGCGTAGAAGGAGATGGTGGCCATGGCTGCATATGACGACAGGTTTGAAGGTGCACTGCTGGGCATGGCAGCGGGCGACGCCCTGGGTGCGCCTTACGAATTCGGGCCACCGCGCGGGCTCGACAAGGAGGTCGCGATGGTCGGCGGCCGCGGCTGGGAGGTCGGGGAGTGGACCGACGACACCGCGATGGCGATCGCCATTGCAGAAGTCGCCGCGACCGGCGCAGATCTGCGCGAGGAGTCCGCGCAGGACGCGATCGTCACCCGCTGGCTGCAATGGTCGAGGAACACCAAAGACATTGGGCTCCAGACTTCTTCGGTTCTGCGCGCCGCCACCCGGGATGGCGCGATCACGGCTGAGCGTGCCCGAACCCAGTCGCAGGCACTACATGCGCGAACCGGCCGCAGCGGCGGCAACGGTTCGCTGATGCGCACCGCACCGGTCGCCCTGGCCCACATCGACGACGAGGACGCGATGGTGCACGCCGCAACAGCGATCAGCCAGCTCACCCACTGGGAGCCGGATGCGGGCGAAGCCTGCATCATTTGGTGCGCGGCCATCCGCCACGCGGTGCTCACCGGCGAACTCGATGCCCGCATCGGGCTGCGCCACCTCGAGCCCGCACGGCATGAGCTTTGGGCACAACGACTCGATGCGGCTGAGGCGGCACCGCCGTCGTTCTTCGCCAATAACGGGTGGGTGGTGTCGGCGCTGCAGGCCGCGTGGTCGGCCATCAGCACCACGCCGGTGCCGGCCGACGACCCTGGCGCCGGTGTGTTTCGGGCCGACCATCTCCGCCGCGGAATCGATGCCGCGGTACGGGCGGGTCATGACACCGACACCGTCGCGGCGATCGCAGGAGCACTGCTAGGGGCGGCCTACGGTGCGTCCGCGGTTCCGCTCGAGTGGCGCCAGCTGCTCAACGGCTGGCCGAGCCTCGACGCGCGTGGCTTGGTCAAGCTCGCCAATGCGATTAAGCGCCAAGGGAAGCCAGACACTTTCGACTACACCTACCCGGGCTCGCCCGTCGACACGTTCGCCCGGCACCCGTACGACGACCGAGTCCTGCTCGGCGGGATCGGGGCCTTGCGTCAGCTGCGTTCGGAGGTCGATGCGGTTGTCTCGCTGTGCCTGCTGGCCGACGACGACGTCCGCAACGACATGCCGCACGTCGAGGTGCGCCTGATCGACCGGGTCGGTCGCGACGAAAATCCGCACTTGGATTACGTGCTGCTGGACGCAGTGCGCGCCGTCGAGCAGTTACGGGCCGAGGGCCGCACGGTGCTGGTGCACTGCGTCGGGGCCTACAGCCGCACCCCGACCATCGGGGCGCTGTACGGAGCGCGCCTGCGCAGCGTGGCCGTCGACACGGCGCTGCGTGATGTCACGGCGGTGTTGCCCAATGCGCATCCCAACGCTGACTTCCGGAACGCGTTGCGGCGCTTGAGGAGGTGCAGCCATGAGCGCTGAGCGCGGTTGGATCGGCGAACCGGGGTCTTCGATGAAGATCTTCGTGAGCAGTGGATCACCCGCCATCGAGAGCTGGGCCACCATCCTTATGCTGCTGCCACTGCCGAAAATCCCGAGCGTTGGGAGTGCAAGTGCGGCCCAGACGCCGACGGGACTGAAGTCTGGCGCATCCTGACGATCGAGTAGCTCAAACCGAAGTTAGGCCGCCTGAGGAACGCCAAGGCGAAGCCGCAACCGGAGCAAAAATGAAGTCCGAATCGACAACGGAGCCGGGCTTTCATTCCAATCGTTCTCTAAGACCAAAAGGGCACGTCTGTCACCGGGCCGTAGTTCAATCGGGTCATGCACGAAGAGCTAGCGCCTGCGCCCAGCGAGCAGTCCACCCGGGACGTCATCCTGCAGATGCTCGCCGACGATTCCGAGACCGACGATGCGATCAAGAACGCCGTGCTCGACGCACTGGCCACGGTCGGTGACCCAACCAATGGAGATGTCCAGCAGCGCACGTCGCCCACATTTCTGACGAGTATCTCGGTGGCGGGGTTCCGCGGTATTGGGCGGCAGGCGAAGCTCGACCTCTACCCTGCCCCGGGCCTGATGGTGGTCAGTGGCCGCAACGGCTCCGGTAAATCCAGCTTCGCCGAAGCACTCGAACTGACCCTGACCGGAACCAGCTATCGCTGGCACGAGAAGAAAGAAAAGATGTGGGCGGAGTCCTGGCGGAACCTGCACCATCACGACCCGTGCGCAATCCGGATCCACTTCGCTGCGGAGGGTACTGGGCCCTTCACGCTCGGCGTGGACTGGAAAGACGACGCAACGCTGGCTGAGCGCAGCGCGTGGACACAATTCGGATCGGCCCAACGGGCGGAGGGCACCGATGGTCTGGGTTGGGCTCGCCCGTTAGAACTGTGGCGTCCCGTGCTTTCCTATGACGAACTCGGCCGCGTATTCGACGACGGGCCTGCCGCGTTGTATGACGCGCTGAACAAGTTGTTGGGCCTGGACGTGCTCGCGGATGCCGAGAAATGGCTCGCCGCCAAACTGAAGTCCACAAAGGCTGCACGCGATCAGGCGGATGACGAGCGCAAACGTCTGCTCGGCATGCTCGCCGAGTCGAGCGACGAACGCGCTGAGCGCGCAACGAAACTGCTGAAGAAGCGACCTGTTCCGCTGGATGAAGTAAGGGGGCTGGCGACTGGTTCCGATGATTCAGATCTCAAGGTCGTCCCCGCGCTTCGGGCGTTGACTCAGCTCGAAACTCCGTCGCTCGATGAGATTGACTCCGCTGCAAGCCGTTTGCGTACCGCTGCCCAGGCCGTTGCGCAGCTCGCCACCACCGTCGTCGACACGACTCGCCAACGGCTCGACCTGCTCGAGGCCGCGTTAACATTCCACGCCCACGCCGGCGACACGGACTGCCCGGTTTGCGGCAAGGGCAGGCTCGACGGCGACTGGGCGACGCAGGCGCGCGCGGATGTCTCTAGTACCGAGTCCACACTGGCCGAATATCGCGCCGCGACCAACGAACTCAATCAAGCGCGAAGTTCCGCGCGCAGGCTGCTGGTGGGCCTTGAACAAGTCAGCAAAGTGCCGGCCACCGAATTGGCCGGGTTGGCGGCGTACAACGCCGCGGTTTCTGCGGCTGTAGCTACGCCCACCGGTGATGTGGACTTGGCGTCCCACCTGGAATCTGCCCTGATCGCCGTCGGCGAAGCAGCTGAGAGTTTGCGCTCGCAGGCTGCAGAAGCGTTGACAGATCGAGAAAGTGGCTGGGCTCCGCTAGCCGCGAAGCTCGGCGGATGGGTCGGGCTCGAGGAGGATGCGCGCTCGCTCGACGACACCTTGAAGACCATGACGGCGGCTAAGAGCTGGATGAATAAGAACGGCGAGGCTTTCCGAAATTTGCGTTTGAAACCCGTTGCCGCGCAGGCACGCAAGATATGGGCGCAGCTCAGGCAGGAAAGCAACGTCGACCTTGGCGAGATCACCCTGCAGGGTAGCGCGAATCGCCGGCGCGCAGAGCTCAGTGGATCTGTGGATGGACAACCCACCAAAGCGCTGTCGGTCATGAGCCAAGGTGAGCTACACGCGCTCGCGCTGGCGTTGTTCCTGCCGCGAGCAACTGCCGCGGCCAGCCCGTTCCGGTTCGTTGTGCTCGACGATCCGATCCAGGCAATGGATCCCGCCAAGATCGACGGCTTCGTGCAGGTGCTGGGTGAGATCGCCCAGACCCATCAGGTGATCGTGTTCTCCCACGACGATCGGCTGGCCTCGGTGATTCGCGAAACCGGTGTCGACGCACGACTGGTCGAGGTGGTGCGCGAGAGCGAGTCGAAAGTGACTGTGCGCGATAACATTAACCCGGCCATTCGTCAGGTCCGCGATGTGTTCGCACTGATCAAGGACGACGGCCTTGCCGATGACGTCAAGGCGCGCGTGCTGCCGGGGCTGTTCCGGATGGCTTTGGAATCGGCTGCCAAGCAAACGTATTACACCAAGCAGTCACTGGCCGGATGTCCGCGATCGGAGTGCGAGGACGCGTGGCTGGCGACGAAGAAGACCATTCCACGGGTGGCGTTGGCGGTGCTGGGTGATGCCTCAGCCGATCTGACCAAGTGGCTGGACCAGAAACCGGAACGACGGCGTTCGACGCGACTGTGCAACGCCGTTCACAACAAGGCGACCGTGTCCATGGCTGACGCACGCGACCTGGAACGCACCGTCGAGGAAGTGCTAGCGCTGCGATGAGCGCGGCCGAACTGCTCGGCCAAGCGCGGCGGCTGTTGAACACGCGAAGCGTTGGAGGGCTGTCACCGCGCATGGCTGCATTCATTGCCCGACAGGCACTCGAAGACATTGTGGCCCAACGGTGTAGTGCGCTGGGAGTCGTGTCACCCGCTGCGAATATGCGCAGCAAGTTGCTCGTGCTGCGCGCACTCGACGAGCCCGCAGTAGCTGATGCGGCCGCCGTTGCCTGGAGTCGGCTTAGCAACGCCTGTCATCTGCACGCGTACGAGATGCAGCCGTCGCTGACGGAGGTGGAACACCTCTGCGGGCTGGTCGCTTCGTTGCTGCCGGAAGGAGTGAACAGTGGGCCGTAGATTGATTTTGCTGCAGCTTCGTCGCAGGCCAGTCCGCTGGATACGTTGGTGCACAGCGAATCTAGGGGAATCATTCTCATTGCTACCCATCGACAGCCTAGAATGGAGCAGGCCTGAGAGGGCTGATCTAACAATTGCTGATTTCTGGAGCTGCCGTGACGCATCCACCCTCACGTGCTGCCGAGCTCGACAACGCACTGCTCGGACGCATCTGCTCGGTGTAAAAGGGGGGTGGTGAAATTCCCACCTTGAGCCAGAAGCGAATGAAACAGGATCGTCGCCGTCGATCGTTCCGGCGTGTTCGTTGCAACCGACCGTTCAGATCGTCTGGGGACCGGCCCCCAACTCGTCCCAGCGTGGATGGTTGTTGGGGCATGGGAGCATCTCTGCGCTCATGGTGAGCTGACTCAGGACGAGTTGCTCAACGACCTCAATGTGAAGCGATCAGCCTTCGTCTGTGCGCTGCTCGCTCAGTTTGAGGATGTGATGGTCGAATCCGCGCCGGCAACGACGCTGCAACTCATCCGTGGTCAAACCCCTTGAACAGCGACGCTGGGTGGCGGAGACCGAGAACGAGTGGAGCGATAGGGCACCGAGCCAACTCAGTTGTACGCCGTGCTCCCCGCCACCGGATGCGTCGTGCTGATCAGCTTCGCGATACAGTGATCCCGGTCGAATCCTCTACTGCTGCACCAACTCAACGCGCCCTGGGCATCGCCGAACGTATAGCCCGCAATCGTCACCCAGTAGTTGGACTCGGAGAAGGTCGACCAGTCACCGGACCACAGCAGCTTGGCGTTGTACAGGCTCCGCAGCCGCTCGTGCTCCCGCAGCGCCATCGCGTTGTCCCACGCGACGCCGCCTTCGATCGTCCCGGGACGCTTGGAGCTGAGCTGGGGAACCCACCTATTCATCGCATCCGACGCGACGACCGAGCGATCGAGATTCACGTACTGCCTCAGCTGCACTTCGGCATCCTGAACCTGCGCGGCGGTGGTCGTTGGAACCGCGACCGAACGCGTCGTCGTCGGCGGCGTCGTCTGGTAACTCGGCTGAGCCGTCGTCTCAGAGGTGGACTGAAGAGCAGGTTGCGTCGAGGGGGGATAGGCAACAGCAGGCGAGGGATTATCCGAACCAGAGTTCTGATTCGCGACCACGGCGACCGCGAGCACGATCACGACCACTACAAGTGTGGCTGCGACCGCGACCAACGCTGGCACCAGATAACGTCGTGAATCCTGCTGCGGCGGCATCGTTAAAAGCGTTGGCGCAGAATTGAACTGCGCGTTGAAGTGCTGGTGATCACGCGGCGGTGGCGGTGGCGGCTGGTACTGCGAGGCGTACACCGTGTCCTCGGCCGCCGAGGTCGGCCGCGGCGCCGTCAGCGCCCGCTTGGCTGCCCGGGCCAACGCCCCGGCGCTGCCGTAGCGGTCGTCGGGATGCTTGGCCATCCCGCGCGCGATCACCTCGTCGAGTGCCGCCGGAACCGCCGACCTGGCCATACTGGGTCGCGGCGGCGGCGCGGACAGGTGAGCCGCGATGACCTGCTGGGCGGTACCGACGAACGGCTGACGGCCGGTCAACGTCTCGTAGAGGACGCAGGCCAGTGCGTAGATGTCCACGGCCGGCGTGGCGGGCGCATCGCTGTTGAGCCGCTCGGGTGCCATGTAGGCGAAGCTGCCCACCTGGTAGCCCGTCATGGTCAGATGGCTCTCGCCCGGCGCCTCGGCGATGCCGAAGTCGACCAGGTAGGCGAAATCGTCGGGCGTGACCATGATGTTCTGCGGCTTGACGTCGCGGTGGATCAACGCTTTGGCGTGCGCGGCATCCAGCGCCGCCGCGACCTGGCTGATGATCTCGACCGCCCGCTCCGGCGTGAGCATCCGCTTGGCGAGGATGTCGTGCAGGGTCTCGCCCTGCACCAGTCGCATGTCGATATAAAGCGTGTGGTCGATCTCGCCCCAGTCGTGAATCGGAATGACATGCGGCTCTTGCAGAATCGCCGCCGCGTGCGACTCGCGCAGGAACCGCTCCCGGAACGTCGCGTCGTCGGCGAACTGGTCGGTGAGCACCTTGAGCGCGACAGCCCTTCGCTTGTCGGTATCGAACGCCTCGTACACCTCACCCATGCCGCCCTTGCCGAGCAGCCGGTTGACTTCGTACTTCCCGAACGTCCCGCCCACGAGTGTCTTCATCGTGTCCGCCTTCCTCCCGACAGTCAGTATGCGACGGGGGTACGACAGACGGCAGGCGTTTGCCGCGAAAGGCTTACCTGCGGCGCGCGGCGCGTGGTCGGAAGGCTGGTGTGCGGCGACTCCCGCCGACAAGGTGCTGTAAGAACGGCATGATCGGGCACAGTGATCCGAGACGGATGAGACTGATGTGACACCTGAGCCGTGCGGTACCAGGTTTGCTGAATCTACCGCCCGACCCGTCAGGCAGTGCCCGCTACGTCGGGTCTCTTCCTACGATTACGCACCATGCTGCTGAGCAATGACGCACCGATGAGGACCACTCCGATCATGCCGGTCACGATCTCGTTGACGTGGAATCTGATCGAAATCAGCAAGATCACCGCCAGCGCGCCGATCGCCCAGTGCGCACCGTGTTCGAGGTACACGTATTCCGAGAGGGTCCCCTTACGCACCAGGAAAATGGTGATCGACCGGACGAACATCGCTCCGATGAAACCAAGCCCCAACGCGATCAGAATGGGATCGGCCGTGATGGCGAACGCACCGATTACCCCGTCGAACGAGAACGACGCATCCAGCACCTCGAGCTGGAGGAACAGGAAGAACCCGGCCTTGCCGGATGCCTTGACGAGTTGGGAGGGTCCGCCGGCGCCCGGATCGGTGGCGTCGTCGTCGACCGCGAACATCGACCCCAGGCTGTCGACCACCATGTAGACGACCATGCCGAGCAGGCCGGACAGCAGCACCGAGTGGCGTTGTTCGTTGTCTGAAAGGAATTCGGAGGTCAGGACCAACGCCAGCGCCGCAGCCGCCACGGACAGGTGGCCGCGTTTGCCCGCTTTGCCAAGCGGGCGCTCCAACCACGAAAGCCAGGTGATCTCGCGCTCACAGAAGATGAAGTCCAGGAACAACAACAGCAGGAAAGTGCCTCCGAAGGCGGCGATCTGCGGATGCGCTGTGGTCAGCGCGGTTTCGTAGCTGGGACTGCCATCGGGGAAGTACGCGGCATCGTTGGGTGGGGGATTGAGCGCGAGCTGCATAGCCTGGCGTGGTGCGAGGCCCGCGGTCATCCACACCACCAGCAGCGGGAAAAAGATCCGCATGCCGAACACCGCGACCAGGATCCCGACGGTCATGAAGATCCGCTGCCAGAACGCGTCCATTCGCCGCAGCACCGTCGCGTTGATCACCGCGTTGTCGAAGGACAGCGACACTTCCAGCACGCCCAGGATCGCGCACAGGATGAGCGCGTGAATTCCCCGGTAGAGGTACGCGGCGACCAGCGAACCGATCGTGACCGCAATCGACGGCCAGAAAATGCGCAATTCCACGCGTGCCCCTATCGACCCGGCCGGGTCAGCCGGGGTGCTCGCAGGTGATTACGGTGACGGCGGAATCGTGAGCGCTGGCGCGAGACCTTCACGTGTGCGCGTACCGCTCGTCGCACCTCACGTCTTGACGCCCCTCATCGAACTCCTTCGCGAACCCCTGGAACTCAGGCTAGTCTCTACGCGTTTGCCGAGGCTCGGCGCAAGTCGAGTTTCGCCGGGGTGGGTGTTGCTCGAACCGATCTGCCGGGGTCCACGTGGAACCTGTTGCGGCGCAGCTCACCTAAATGTGTCGGTGCACCGCGATAGAAGTGACGGTGTGAATCGTTTCATGGCCGCCGCGGTCGTGGTCCTCGCTGCGCTGATGTCGGCTACGGCCGTCGGATGCAGCGCGCCCGCCGCCCCGCCGGGCACCGCGGTGTCCACCCGCGTATCTCAGGCGCCTGCGTCTTCGGTGCCATCGCCCGCAACATCGACCACGGCACCCGATACGGCCCACCACATCGCGCAACTTCTCACCTCCGTGCCAGTCGTGGAACACCTGCCAAAGCTCCCGGGATACCAACGCGGCTGTAAACCCGGCCAGGGCTGCGTGTTCGGGCCCGCGTGGACGGACACCCAACACACCGGATGCGACACCCGCAATCGGGTGCTGGCCGCACAGTTGACCAACGTCGTCTTCAAACCCGGCACCCGGGACTGCAAAGTGATCCGCGGCATCCTCAACGACCCGTACACCGGGGCCACGCTCGAGTACGGCGGCCCCACGCACGACGACATCGAGATCGACCACGTCTTTGCGCTGAACCGGGCATGGGACGCCGGCGCCGCGCAATGGACCGCCGACCAGCGACTCCTGTTCGCCAACGACACCGACAATCTGCTCGCAGTCTCCGGCGCCGAGAATCGGCGCAAATCGGACTCCGGCCCAGATGAGTGGTTGCCGCCCAATCGGCAGTTCGCCTGCCGCTTCATTGAGATCTACCTGAGCGTGGCCGTCAAGTATCGGCTCACGGTCACCCAGCGGGACAAGTCTGTCGCCGAAAGTACCTGCCCCCCTTGACGTTGCCGCAAAGCCGACGACTAGCGGCGTCACCATGACAACGGAAGGGGAGCCATGGAGCCATGACCTTTGCAGAACGTTGATATCACCGGCGATAGCGCTTTCGTGAAAAGACCGCCGTCCCGCCGAGACGAGCTCGGATGCGCATGCACTGAAGATGTTGCGCTCCAAGAAAACTCGACGCGGCCCAGGGTGGGGGGCCTACTTGCGCTGCAACTCCAGGATTTGGTCGTTGCGGCCGCCGACGTAGATGTTGCCGCGATTGTCGACGGACAACCCCCAGGGATAGTTGAGACCGGTGAAGGGCAGCTCGATCTGGTCCGAGGACCCCGCGGGTAACTTCAGGGCGCGGTTGTTGCCGCTGTCGGTAACGTACACAGCGCCCTGGCTGTCCAGGGTGACACCGCCGGGCTGCTTGAGGCCCTTGAACGGTACGGGCACTTGCTTTTTCGTGTCCGTCGGCAGCATCAGGATCCGATTGTTTCCGCCGTCGGAGACGTAGATCGTACCGTTGCCGCTGACCACCAAACCCGTCGGGCCGTTGAGGCCGGTGAAGGGCACCTCGGTCTGGGTGTTGGAGCCGTCGGTCAGCGCCACCACACGGTTGCGGGCCGTGTCGGTGACGTAGACGGTGCGACTGCTGTCCACCGTCAGACCGGTCGGATTGCCGAGGTCGGTGAAGGGCAGCGTGATCGGGGCGCTCGCACCGTAGCGAAGGACCAGTACACGCTTGTTGCCGGCGTCGTTGACGTAGATCGATCCGTTGGGGTCGGCCGTCACCCCAGTGGGAAAGCTCAGTCCCTCGAATGGCAGCTGGTCGGGCGTCTTCGAGCCGGGGTGCAACGCCAGGATCCGGTTGTGCTCGGTGTCGGCGACGTACACCGTGCCGCCGTAGTCCACCGACAGTCCCTGTGGGTCACGAAGTCCGGTGAACGGCAGGGTCACCTGCTGGAACTCGTCGTGGGCGGAGTCCGACCTGCCGAAGACGACGAGGCCCGCGACAGTTGCAGCCACGGCGACCAACGCGGCCACCGAAAGGGCGGCGGCTTTGCGACGCCACCACGGCCGCGACGGTGTGGGCGCGCTCCCTCGTGCCGGAGCCGGCTCTCGCGCGGGAGTGGGCGGCAGGGTCGGCAGGGGCCGGGCGAGGGTCGGTGGGCCGTGCACATGCTGCGGCGACGCGTGCTGCGGCAAGGCAGTGCGCGGTGGTCCGGTCTGGGGTGCCGTGGCGTGTGGGCCGGTCTGCCTGGGCGGGGCCTGCGGCATCGGGACCGGCGCACGATTCCCGGGCCGGGCGCCGTAGTGAACGTGTTCGGGGATGGCCGGTCGCATCAGGGTGGGCGGTTCCGGCGGCGCGGCCGGCGGTGCGGTGAGCGCCTCGCGGGCAGCCCGCGCCAAATCCACCGCGGTGTCATACCGGTCGCCGGGATGCTTGGCCATGCCCTTGGCGATTACGGTGTCCAACCCCGGCGGCAGAGCGGGATTGGTGTTCGACGGCCGCGGCGGCGGACTGGTGAGATGCCCGGTGATCTGTCGCTCCAACGTGTTTCCCGGAAACGGGTGCTGGGCGGTCAAACACTCGTAGAGGACACACGACAGCGAGTAGATGTCCGATCGCGAGTCGATGGGTTTGGTGCTGAACCTCTCGGGAGCCATGTAGTGCCAGGTTCCCACGAAGTCTCCCGCCGCGGTCAACGCCAAATCGTCTGTTGCACGGGCGATTCCGAAATCGAACAGGTACGCGAAGTCGTCGGCGTCGAGCAGGATGTTGGACGGCTTGACGTCGCGGTGCAGCAGCCCGTTCCGGTGCGCGGCATGCAGCGCTTTGGCGACCTGGTCGATGATGGCGACCGCGCGCTCCGGCGGCAGCGGCCCGTTGTTCAGCACCGTCTGCAGGTCGCGCCCCTGGATCAATTGCATGTCGACGAACAGCCGTCCGTCGATCTCGCCGTAGGTATGGATCGGGATCAGGTGCGGGCTGCTCAACCGCGCGGCCGAGTGGGCTTCGCGGCGGAACCTTTGCTGGAAAACCTCGTCATTGGAAATCTCCGACGGCAGAATCTTGAGCGCGACGACCCGGTCGGTGGCGGTGTCGAACGCCCGCCACACCTCGCCCATGCCGCCGCGACCCAGCAACTCGATCAACCGGTATTTCCCGAACGAAGTTCCCTCCAACAAGCCCTCCTTCGATCTTCGCCAGCTACTGCCAGACCATCATGCTCCCATGCCCGGCCACGCCGCTAGGCCACGTCCGCGCAAGACGCTGTTAACCAGTTGTTCGCCAACCTCCGCCGGAAGCCCCGACCGAGACCGCTGTTTGCCCGCCGCGACGGCGACATCGCCAGCCCAGCCAGCCAGCCCAGCCAGCCAGCCCAGCTATCCCAGCTGAAAGGAATCCCGCGAAACCTGGAAGAAATGCCCACCGCCGGACTCGGTGCACTTGATGCCCGCCTGCTCGCTACTGGCACAGGTGATGGTGCCGGCGCTGATGGTCTGGCCGTAGTTCAGCGTCGGCTCGCCGGGCATGGCCAGGGTGTCGCCGTGGCAACTCCCGTGGCCGGGCTTACCGGGTTCCACCGCGAATCGGTTGCCCCACTTGATGTGCTGGGCACATTCCGGTGGTGGCGGCGGGGTGAAGGTGTACTCGTGGATGTCGCAGGCGGCGCCGTCAGCGCCGAGCATGCAGACGATGTTCCCCGACGGCGACTGAAAATACTTCGAGTCCGCGTGTGCGACGGCCGGAACAGCGATGGCGGCGGCCGCCCCGACGGTCGCGACCAGCCCGAGCTTGAAGGTGCGCATGCCGCGAGCGTAACGCCACAGCGAAGAAAGCGGCCCGAAATGACGGTGCGATAGCACTCGTGGGGAAGGTTGCGGAAAAAGGAAGTCAGCACTGGGGGACCAAAGAAGGACCAAACAAGGTGAGGGGCGCGCGACCGGGCCCGGTTGTTACCATCGCGCGGTGACCCGAGTTTCCCGGCGCGACGTGCTCAAATACGCCGCCGCCGCACCGCTGGTCGTCGCCGCAGCCCTCAGCGCGCCGCACTCGAAGGCCGCTGGGCTCGCCGATATGACCGTCTTCCTCGACCCCGGCCACAACGGCGTCGCCGACGCCTCCATCAACCGGCCGGTCCCCAACGGTCGGGGCGGCACCAAGCCGTGCAACACCTCGGGCACCGCGGCCAATGACGGGTATCCCGAGCACGCGTTCACCTGGGCCGTCACCAATATGGTCGCCGACAATCTGCGCGGGATGGGCGTCAAGGTCGGCCTGTCCCGGGGCGACGACAACTCCGTCGGACCCTGCATCGACGAGCGTGCCGACCGCGCCAACGCGGCCCATCCCGACGCGATCGTCAGCATCCACGCCGACGGCGGCCCGCCGTCCGGGCACGGCTTCCACGTCAACTACTCCAGCCCCCCGCTGAGCGACAACCAGCCCGAGCAGACCATGCAATTGGCCAACGCGATGCGCTCGGCGCTGCTGCAAGCGGGTTTTGCGCCGTCGAATTACATCGGATCCGACGGCCTCTATGGTCGCGCCGACCTGGCCGGCCTGAACCTGGCGAAGTACCCGGCCGTCCTGGTCGAACTCGGCAACATGAAGAACGCCGACGACGCCGCCACCATGGAAAGCCCCGACGGGCGCGCCCGGTACGCCAACGCCGTCACCCAAGGGATCGTCGCCTATCTCCAAGCCAAAGCGGGGTAGCATCCGACGCGTGATCGCGGTTGCCGCAACCCTGGTGGTGGCAGCCGCGGTCGTGGCGCTCGGCGTCGTCTACCTCAATCGCGACGCGCCAACACCCCACCGGACCGCCGCACCGCCGCTGCCGTCCACCACCCGAACCGCACCGCCCGGCCAACCCGACCTGGCAAGCGAATTCGCCCAATTGGCGGCCCGACTGAACGCGACCATGGGCCTGGCGGTCGCCGCCGTCGGCAGCGCCGAGCCGCCCGCGACGTGGGGCAGCTGGGAGCAGGGCCCGGCCTGGTCGACCAGCAAGGTGCCGTTGGTGATCGCCGCCTACCGCGAGCAGGGCCACATCACCGACAAGATGAGGGCCGCGATCACCGAATCCGACAACGCCGCCGCCGAGGCGCTGTGGCAGCAGTTGGGTGAGCCGGCCACCGCCGCCCGCAAGGTGCAGCAAAGCCTGCAGGAAACCGGCGACCCGACGACAGTCCAGTCCCGCAAAGTCCGGCCCGAATACACCGCTTTCGGCCAGACCATCTGGTCGCTGGCCAATCAGGCGCACTTCACCGCTAACGCGTTCTGCGACAAGCGCAATGACCCGATCTTCGATCTGATGGCGCAAATCCAGCAGCAGCAGACCTGGGGAATCGGCACCATGGCCGGAGCCCGATTCAAAGGCGGCTGGGGCCCCTCGGAATCCGGCATATACCTGGTCCGCCAGCTCGGCGTGATCGACACACCGGCCGGGAAAACCGCCGTCGCCATTGCCGCGCAACCGATTTCGGGATCCTTCGACGACGGAAGGCACGCCCTCGACGAAGCCGCCACCTGGCTGACCAGCCACCTCGCCCAGCTGCCCGCCGGAAAGTGCCCGGGCAAAGGCTAGACAAGCCGGCGCCGTGCCGCATAATCCCTACGGGAGGCGATGACGGTGTCAGCGGGAGATCAGCGAGTCGGCACGACCTTCGGCAAATACACGATCACCGGCGTCCTCGGTAAAGGCGGCATGGGCGAGGTCTACGAGGCCTACGACAACCAGATCGGCCGGTCGGTCGCCCTGAAGATCATCAAGAGCCAGTACGCCCACGACCGCAAGTTCCGCACTCGCTTCGAGCGGGAATCGCACGCGGCGGCGACGCTGCAGGAGCCGCACGTCATCCCGATCCACGGTTTCGGCGAAATCGACGGCTCGCTGTTCATCGACATGCGGCTGGTCCGTGGCAAAGACCTGGAAGCTCTGCTGGCCAAAGGACCGCTGGATGCGCCGCGGGCCGTCGCCATCGTCAACCAGATCGCCGCCGCGCTGGACGCCGCGCACGCCGAGGGCCTGGTCCATCGCGACGTCAAGCCGCAGAACATCCTGGTCACCCCGGCCGACTTCGCGTACCTGGTGGACTTCGGGATCGCCGAGGTGGTGGGGGAGAACACCCGGCTCACCGCGACCGACATGCGCGTCGGGTCGTGGGCCTACATGGCGCCGGAACGATTCGCCGGCACCGAGATCACTCCGGCCGCCGACATCTACTCACTGGCTTGCGTGCTGTACGAAGCGTTGACCGGTGAACTGCCTTTCCCGGGCAAGACCCAGGGCGGGTTGATCGCGGCACACATGTCCACGCCGCCGCCGCGGCCCAGCCAGACCAACCCGCGGGTTCCCGCGACGTTGGACGACGTCATCGCCCGCGGCATGGCCAAGGAACCCGACGACCGCTACGGCAGCGCCGGGGCGCTGGGTCGCGCCGCCGAACGGGCGCTGCGCAGTGGTGTGCGCACCGTGGTGGATCCGACGGACGAGCCGACCCGGCAGCTGTCCTGGGCGCCGGCGCCACCCACCCTGCCGCGGGCTTACCCCCCGTCTCCACCGTCGCCGCCCGCGCCGCCGCCGTATCAGCAGGTCTACCCGCAGACGTACCCGCCGTCAGGGCCGCAGCCGGTGATCACCAATCAGGTTGCGGATCAACAAGATCGGCGTTGGGTGCTGCCCGTGGTGATCGGCGCCTGCGTGGTGCTGGTGCTCGGAGTGATCGGCATGGTGGTGAGCCTGCTGAGGAAGCCGGATTCGCCGCAGAGCGGTGCCGCATCGTCGGTGAGCGTCCCGCCCACGATTCCGCCGTACTCGGGCGAGCCGACCGACTCGTCCAATTCGCCGCAGCCGAGCCCGTCGCGACCCGCCAACGTCACCCCTCCGCTGGTGGCCGGCCCGGATCAAAGCGCCGCGCACCAAAGCTGCGACTTCGGTTATCACCGCAACGACAGCACCGCATTCGGCTCACGCAGCGGCCGGGGCTCGCCGCAGACGTCGTGCTTCTTCGCGCAGTCCGTGCTGGACTCGTACTGGAGTGCCTACGGAAATGCGACCACCGATGCGCGGACGGTGTCGGCGCCGGGTTCGGTTGCCTGCCCGACGATTCCGGGCGCGGAATGCAACGGGGCGAACTTCGTCATGCGGTGCGCGGGCGACGGCCCGAACCCGTGGATCCGGTGCACGGGCGGTAAGGAAGCGGTCGTCTACCTCTGGTAGCAGGATGGCATCACGCCAACCAATCCCGGATCGCCGCGGCGAACCGCTCCGGGGCATCCGACTGCACGTAATGCCCTGCGCCGTCGATGATCTCGGTGCGGTGATCGGGGAAGACCTGTTCCCACCGGCGCAACTCGTTGTCGCCGAACGCGATGTCGCCGGTGGCCCAGATGATGAGAGCCGGCATCGATGCCAGGCCCGGCAGGGCGGCCTCGATCTCAGCCAGGAACGTCCGAGAGCCGGTGATGCGGCGGGGAAAGACCGCCGAGGCGTACCGCCGCTCCGGGCTGTCCAGGGCCTTGCGGTAGTGCGCCATCTCGGTGCCGCTGGGCTTCCGCCACCGGTGCCCCGCCGGGATCATGGCGTTGACGAAGAGGTTGAACTGCCTTATCAGCAACCGTCCGAGCGGTCCGCCCATCAGGCGCGAGAAAATCTCGAAGTGTGGGCCGCTCACCGGCCAGGCCCAGGTATTGGCCACCACCACCCGATCGAAGGCGTCGGGATTACGCGCGACCGTAGCCAGCCCGATCGGCCCACCCCAGTCGTGGACGACGACCGTCACCCCGCTCAAGCCGAGCCTGTCGACGAAAGCGGCGACCACCTCGGCGTGCTCCTCGGGCACATACCGGTAGCCCGGCGCGGCCTCGGACAATCCAAATCCTGGATAATCGATTGCCACACAACGGAATTCATCACGCAGGGCGCGGATGGTGTCCCGGTACACGAACGACCAGGTGGGGTTGCCGTGCAGGAACAGCAGCGTGGGCCCCGACCCTTCGTCCACATAGTGGATGGTGTGCCCGTCGATCTCGACGAAGCGGCTCTGAAACGGGAACAACGTCTCGTCGACCCAGGCGGGTCGATCGGTGACGGTCATGCCTAACCCCTTCCTACGGATCCTGCTTGATATACTAAAGCACACTTCATTTTATAAAGCAGGGTGAGATGGGAAAGAACTTCGGTCAGTACTGCGGCCTGGCCCGCGCGCTCGACGTGGTCGGCGACCGCTGGAACCTATTGATCGTGCGACAACTCCTGGTGGCGCCCGCCCGTTACCGCGAGCTGCTCGACGGTCTGCCGGGTGTAGCCACCAACCTGCTGGCCGGCCGCCTGCGTGAACTCGAGGCGGCCGGAGTGATCGAACGACGGCTGGCCGATGGCGCGGCCGTCACCTACGCGCTCACCCCTTGGGGGGCGCAGCTGCGCGAACCGATCGAAGGGTTGATCCGCTGGTCCACACCGCTGATGATCCGGGGCCCAGAAAACGACGTCTTCCGCGCCGAGTGGCTGCTGGTGGCGCTGCCGGCACTGCTGGCCGACCGAGTGCCCGGGGATCGGTCGGTGACGGTGGGCATATCCGTGGCGGGTGAGATGGTGCAGCTGCGGATGACGCAGTCGGGTGTCGAGGTGAGCTTGCCGGATGGTCGTGAGTTGGACGCCGTGCTGCACGCCGAGGCCGCGATGGTGCTGGGTCTCGCGGTGGGGATGCTCACCCTCGACGACGTCGCGGCCGCGGTGCACATCGACGGCGACCAGGCCGCTGTGCGGGCCATCTTCGAGCGGCCGGTCAGCCCAACGTCGGCAGCGTCACGCTCGGCCGGATCCGCCGACTGACGCCGACGGCGAAAGCCTTTGCCGGTGGCCCGGATACGCTGAGCCATATGTCTGACCTCTCCAAGGAACAGCTGTGGAAGCAGCGCACCGAGTGGCCGCTGGCCCTGATTGCCGCCGCCTTTCTCACCATGTACTCGATACAGGTGCTGACCCGGCCCGGAGCAGAGTTGTCGCACTCGCTGCAGGTGGCGTGCTGGATCGCGTGGAGCCTGTTCGTCATCGACTACCTCGTCCGCCTGCTGTTGGCGACAGACCGTTGGCAATGGTTCCTGCGGCACTGGTTCGACTTCTTGATCGTGGTGCTGCCGCTGATCCGGCCACTGCAATTGGTGCGGCTGGTGGTGCTGATGGGAGCGCTGCAGCGGGCCGTGGGTGACGCGGTGCGCGGCCGGATTCTGCTGTACACCATCTCTGGGGTACTGCTGTTGATCTATGTGGGCTCCCTCGCCGTGCTCAACACCGAACGCGGCGTGCCACACGCCACCATCGACTCGTTCGGCACGGCCGTCTGGTGGGCGATCACCACCGTCACCACCGTCGGCTACGGAAACCTGTATCCGGTCACCGTCACCGGACGGGTCATCGCCGTGGTCCTGATGATGGGCGGCATCGGCCTGGTCGGTGTGGTGACGGCATCACTGGCGTCCTGGATCGTGCAACGCGTCGAGGAGACCGACACCGCCAACCAGGCGGCGACCGCCGCCCAGATCGACGAGCTTCGCGAGGAGATCCGGGCCTTGACCGACCAGCTGCAGCCCCGGGAAGCCAGATGGCTGTAGCAGACTCGTAGCCCGGTGCGGTCAGCGACGCGCCGACCCGGTCAGCTGCTGGCCGTCGGCGCCTTGCAGCAGACAGATCACGGTGCTGGGGTTGGGATCGGCAGCCTCCTGCAACACCGAATCGGCTTGCGGGGGAGTCTAAGCACCGCGCCGGCCAGCGGCGGCTCATTCGGGCAAGTTCCCGTCGGACCGTGCTAGTTTCGGCCGAGATGTTTCGCCGCCGACTCTCCGAAGCCCAGCACGTCATGCAACCCGCCCTGCGGTTGCGCGACCAGGCCGAGGCGCTCGCCGGATACATCGAACGCGGCGACACCGTGCTGGACGTCGGGTGCGGAACCGGGTATCTGTCGGCCTATCTACGCGACATGTACGGCGCGGACCCGACCGGCATCGACGTGACGGACGCACGCGTGACCGACATTGCGTTCGTCGAATTCGACGGCACCTCGATCCCGTTCCCGGACAACTCATTCGACCATGTCGTGCTCAGCGAGGTGCTGCATCACAGCCACGACCCGGTGCGGTTGACAACCGAATGCCACCGGGTGGCACGCCGGCGCATCTTCGTCTTCGAAGACATGCCCGACGGGGTGATCGGCAAAGCCGCGCTGTACGCCCACGTGCACGCGTTCGCCCGCTACCACCGCTACCCTTACGCGCCAGCGCGTTTCGACGAGTACCGTCAGGCACTGGCCTGGCTGGCCACTACCGCAGCGAATGTCGCGCGCATCCCGCAACCGCCGGAGTGGCTGAGCGTCTATCCGCGCGTGCTGTTCGTCTACGACGTCACGACCTGATTGCCTCGACCGCCCAGGCGGGCATCACCGGCGCGCGGGTGAGGCCGTGACCGGCCTGACCGATGCTGCGCAGCAGCCATTGCACGCGCAGAATGCAGCAACCCATCCGCACCATGGCGAAAATCTCATACCACCACAGCGCCTGAAGGGGGCGGCCGATCATCTCCTCGAATCGGGCGACGACCCGCTGCCGCGTGTCGAAGCCGGGCAATTCCGGATCGGCTGTGATGCCGTTGACCTCCATGGTCTGGCGTCGTGTGGCCAGCCACCACGCGAAGTCGGTTTCGGCCGGGCACAGGCAGGCCTGCTCCCAGTCCAGCGCCCCGACGATCGCGCCGCTGTCGTCGAAGATCGCGTTGGACAGGCGGGCATCGCCCCAGCACACCGCCAATTCGGCGGGGTCCTCGGGCCGGTGACGGTGCAGCCAGGCGAACGCGTCGACGATCAGTTCGGGCACCTGCGTGTCGGTGGCCCACTCGACATAGTCGCGCCACCATGCGAGTTCGGCGGTGTTGCCCACGCCCTGCGGGCGTCGCAGCCACGGCGCCTGGTCGACCGGAACCCGTTGCAGCGCAACAAGTGTGTCCAGAAACGAGTCGTGCACCCTCCGTTGCACCTCGATCGCGGCGCCGTGCAGCCAGCCACGGGATGCATACGACGTGTCCGACGGGGTGTGCCCGACGATGCGCGGCATCACCAGGAAGGGCGCGTCGAGCCAGTGCGTGTCGGGTTCGTAGTGGATCGGCGATGGTGTGGCGATGCCGTGGGTGTGCAGGAACTGCTGGGTGCGGGTCTGGCCGGCCAGGTCGTACTCGGCATAGACCCCACCGCCGGTGGGCGGGATCCGCACCACGTATTCCCGGGCGTCTTTGCCGGCGCCGTGGACGCTGAACAGCAGGCTCACACTCGACCATCCCGCGGCCCGGTTGGCCGGCCGCAGTTCGCCGACGTCCATGGGTGTGCCGAACCTGTGCTCGAACCACGCCGCGAGCTGGCGACGAGTCGTGGCAAGGTCTCGTTGGAGGAGGGACAGTCCAGCCATGGACAGACATTTACATATTGCGTAACAGATGTAAATAGCAGAGGGTTACATACCCGGTGACTGACGTAAAGGGGTAACTGATGGCGCGACCTGAGCCACTGACCTTCGGCGATATCCACGACACGGCGAAGCCGTTGGCCGTCGCGGTACACGGCTTCCCTGACACCCCGCACACCTGGCGCCATCTGGGTCCCGCCCTGGCCGACCTGGGATACCGGGTGGTGGCACCCTGGCTACCGGGTTACGACGCCCCGGCCAGCGGACCGATCAGCGTGGGAACCTATGTGCGACACATTCTTTCGGTACGGTCCAGCCGTGGCGGTGACGAGCGCTCCGTGCTGATCGGCCACGACTGGGGTGCCCACACCGGCTACGGCACCGTCGGCTTCCAGCCCGACGCGTTCCGCCGGCTGGTGACGCTGGCCGTGCCGCCCAGCGCGGCGCTGGGGGAGACGATGTTGGGCTACCGGCAACTCAAGCGATCGTTCTACATCTGGTTGATCCAGCAGGTAGGCCTAGCCGAGACGGCACTGACCCAGCCGGGCTTCTGGGAGCAGCTCTGGGCCGATTGGTCGCCGGGATACGATCCGCAACAGGATATTTCGTGGCTGCGCGAACACGTCACCGCCGAGAACATCGCGAGTGTCATCGCCCCGTACCGCGCCACCTTCAACCCAGCGTTCGCCGACCCCGACGCGGAAGCCGAGGCGATGGCCACGTTCACGCCACCGCCGATCCCCACCCTGTACCTGCACGGCTCCCAGGACGGTGGACTCGGCGCCGAGGTGGTCGCCGGCGCCGCCCGCCATCTACCGGTGCCCGGCTCGGCATTCGAAATGATCGACGGCACTGGTCATTTCCTGCATCTGGAACAACCCGAGTTGGTCAACGCCCGCATCTGCGGATGGCTGGCCGGCTAGGCCGTGCGCGCCGCCCGGCGGTCGATGCCCGCGGCATAACGTAATTCGTCGAGAAAGCGCTGACGGTCGTCCCCGCCCACCAGATAGTGGCACACCGCAACCCGGACCACCGTCGCCGCCGCCAGGTCGGCGTTCTCGCCGGGGATCAGCCGGGCGATCCGCTCGTGCAGAATCGGCATCACCCGTTTCATCTGCGCAAGAACATGTTCCGGCTCGGTGTCGACCAGGAATCCCAGCGAATAAGTGTGCTGGAAATCGACGACGAATTGTAAAGCCGCGTCCAATCTTTCGCGGCCACGCAGACCGGCCATCGCCGAGGCGATCCCGGCGTCGAAGTTGTCCTGCTCATAGAGGCCGAAGGCGGCCAGTAACTCGTCTTTGGACGGGAAATACCGGTACAGCGTGGGCCGGGACACCTTCGCCTCGGCGGCCACCTCCGAGAGCATCAACCGTTTGCGCCCGCTGCGGGCGAGTACCACGAACGTGGCGGCCAGAATCCGGCGGCGAGTCGAGGATTCGGCAGCAGGCGGCACACGGGTGGACACCCTGAGTACTTTACATCTGTGCCGTCAAATGTCACACTGCGAATCGAGACACACGGTGATCTGACGTAAGGCAAGTGGTGATGACGGACCTGGTCGTCCGGAAGATGTCGTTCGAGTTCGACACGTCGGTGTCCGAGGTGCCGTTCCTGTGGCAGCCGGCTAATCCGCATTTCGCGATCTTCTGCAACGCGTTCACCTTCATCGCGGTGCCGTTCGAGAAATACATCATCGCCGCACTGCGCCAGGCGCAGGATCGGCTGGCCGAAGACCCGGAGGTCGCCGCGGAAGCCGACGCCTTCCTGCGGCAGGAAGCCCAGCACTCCGCGGCGCACCGCAAGCACATGCTGGCCCTGATCGAGCAGTACCCCGGCCTGCAGCGCTGCTACGACCAGACCATGGCGTCGTATCAGGAGTTGATCGCCGCGCACCCGGTCGAGTTCCACGCCGCCTACATCGCCAACCTGGAAGCCACCTTCACTCCGATGTTCAAAGTGATTCTGGATCATCGGGATTCGCTATTCGGCGGTGCGGACCAGCGGGTCGCGGCGCTGATGATGTGGCACTTCGTCGAGGAGATCGAACACCGCAGCTCCGGGCTGCGGCTGTATCGGCACCTGATGCCCGATCCCTGGTATCGGGTCAAACGCATCCGGCACACGTTCCGGCATGTCGGCTACATCGCGAACACAGTCGCCCGGGCCTTCGACGAATGCATCCCGCTGCCCGACCGCGGGACGTCGGCCGAGCAGGTGATGGCCGATCCGTTGCGCAGCGAGTTCGGCTACCGCATCGGCAGACGGGGCGTACGCCCGGTGTTTCATGCCGTACCCGACACGCACCTGATCAAGATGCTGTGGCGGTTGGCGTTGTCGCAGACGCCGTACCACGACCCGGCCGACCAGCCGCTGCCGCAGTGGGCGGCAACCTGGATGGCCGAGTACGACCGCGGCACCGATATGACGACATACGCCGGCGGCTGAGGCCGTTGGAAACCCCGAGAAAGGCGATTCAGCTTGCTGTCCACCAACTATGGCGGGCTGGTGCCCGAGGACGAATCCCTGACGCATCAGATCGTCGACACGTTCGCCACGGTCAGCCAGTCGGATCCGTCCTGGACCGAGAAGATCTGGACCATCGCGCACGCCCGCGACAACTCGCTGCAACTGGTGCTCGGCGTCGGCAAGTACACCAACAGGGGAGTGTTCGACGGCGCGGGCGGGGTGTGCCGCGGTACCGAGCAGTGGACGGTGCGTGCCGGCCGGCGGCTGTCGTCGGACCCGTCGGGAACCGACGTCGGACCCGTGCACTACCGCGTCGTCGAACCACTCAAAGCCGTTCGCGTCACCTTGGACAAGACCGAGCACGCACCCATCGCCTTCGACGTCACCGTGCGGGGCAGCTTCGACGCGGCACTGGAAGACCCCTGGCCGGACCGTAGCCCGGACGGCTACCGGGTGAGCCATAACGTGTTGCGCTACCACCAGATTGGCGTCGCATCCGGCTGGGTGGAGGTCGAGGGGGAGCGCACCGAGGTCACGCCTGCGACGTGGATCTCGATCCGTGACCACTCGTGGGGTCTGCGGCCCGGCGTCGGCAAGCCGATCCCCGGCCTGCCGCGCGGGGGCCGGCGGATCAACCAGATGTTGATGACCTGGTGCCCGATGACGATGGTGCGTCCGGACGGATCGGCCTACTCGCTGTTCGTCTTCTTCCAGCAGGAGCGCGGCGAGGGTTTCGAGGCCACCAGATTCCAGGCCGAACAGCAGAACGAGGACGGCACCGCCTACCGGTTCGCGGCCGTCGACCAGGACCTGCACTTCGAGGACGGCAACCGCCGGCTCACCCACGGCACCATCACGCTGACCGAAACCGACGGCAGCACAAGGCCGTTGACCATCACCGCGGCCGGACCCACCGGCTTTCACCTGGGCACGGCCGGCTATTACGGCTGGAACGACTGGGTGTACGGCCAGTGGGTCGGCGAATTGAAGGTCGAGGGGTACCACGTCCCGGACTGCGACCAGCCCGAGATCGCCCGCCAGGTACACCAGTTGCGGGACCTGTTGGTGCGGGTGGAAGATCCCGCCGGCGGGGGGGTGGGGCTGGGCAACGCCGAGACGTTCGCGCTGGGCGCCTTCCCCGAACGTGGCCTCAGCGCCGAGAATTCGTTTCTGTAGCTGTTCAGCCCGTCGTCGCCGCTGCCCGGTCCGTCGCGGTCAGGTCGGCGCGCAGCAGGTGTTTGAGGATTTTGCCGGACGGGTTGCGCGGGATGTCCCGCACGATGAGCTCGCGGGGCAGCTTGTAGGCACTGAGGCGTTCGGCACCGAAGGAGCGGAGTTCTTCGAGCGTCAGCGAGTGACCGGGGTGCGGGGTGATGACGGCGACGACCGTTTCGCCGTAGTCGGGGTGCTCGCGGGAGACCACCGCGATATCGGCGATTGCCGGGTGCGCGGCGAGTTCGTTTTCCACTTCGACGGAGTAGATGTTGCGTCCACCGGAGATGATCATGTCCTTGAGGCGGTCGACCAGGGTGATGTAACCGTCGGCGTCGATCGTGGCGACGTCGCCGGTGTGCAGCCAGCCGTCGCGGATGGTCTCGGCGGTGGCCTCCGGATTGCGCCAGTACCCCTTCATGACGGTCTCGCCGCGCAAAACGAGCTCGCCCGTGCCACCGGGGCCGACGTCATTGCCGTCCGGGTCGACGATCCGGGCCTCGGTGTTGAACAGCGCATGTCGCCCGCTGGCATCAGGGCGCTCGCGGACCTCCTGGGCGCTGCTGTAGATGCCGCCCGGGCCGCCCTCGGTCTGCCCGCATGCCTGAATCAACTCGAGGTGTGGCAGCGCTTCGAGCGCTTCCTGCACCGCTGAGGCCGGCATGGGTGCGGCACCGAACAGGCCGACGCGCCACGCGGACAGGTCCCTGGTGGCGAGCTCGGGATGACGCAGCAGTAGCTGATACATCGTCGGGACGCCGAAAAATGCGTTGACCGAATGCTTTTCGAGGGCATCGAGTACTGCGTCCGGGCTGAAGGCCGGCAGGATCACGTGCGTGGCGCCCAGTTGAGTGCCTCCCACAACCAGAATGGTGAGGTCGGCGGCGTGATACATCGGCGCGACATGCAGCACCCGATCGCCGTCCCGCAGCCCGAGTACCGCCGCGGCGTTCAGGCCCACCCAGAGGACGCGGTGATGGTCGAACAGCGCGCCTTTCGGGCGCCCAGTGGTGCCCGAGGTGTACAGGATGGCCGCATCGTCACTTTCGGATACCTCGACGTCCGGTGCGGTATCCGGTTGTGCGGCAGCAAGTCTCGCCAGCTCCGGATCCAGTGCGATCGGCGGATATACCAGCGACGGTGCGGCTGCGCACCTGCCGGCGGCCTCCGCCGCGGTAGGGCCGAAAACCAGCACGGCCGCCTGCGAGTCGTCGAGCAGGTACTGCAGCTCGGCGGCAGTGGCCGCCGGGTTCGCCGGGACCACCAGGGCGCCCAGGCGCCACGCGGCATACGACGCGAGATAGAAGCTGTCGCTGTTAGCCGACATCAGCACCATGCGATCGCCCTTGCGCAGCCCAGTCGTCGCCAGCGCCCTGGCCGTCTGGTTCACTTTCGCGTCGACCTCGCGGTAGCTCAACTTGCGATCGCCGAAGATCAGCGCCGGACGGGCGGGGCAGCGTCCCGCGTTGGTTGCCAGAACACCTGCGAGGGTAGCCATGCTTTCCAAATGTAATGTTGACTATCCAATTGGTCAATGACCTTTCCTGGCGTATAGTCAGCCCATGACCATCGATGGGGCAGTCGACGTCCCGGCGGATCTGACGGCCAAGGCGCGGATCCGCAACGCGGCTCTGGAACTGTTCGCCGAGAAGGGCGCGGCCAACACCAGCATCCGGGAGGTGGCCGCCGAGGCGGGAATCACCCACGGACTGGTGGTCCACCATTTCTCCAACAAGGACGGGCTGCGCCGCGCGGTCCGCCAGCATGTCTTCGAATTGCTCCGGCAGGCGCTGGAATCGGTGCCGGCCGAAGGCGGCGCCCAGCAGATCCGCCATGCCCGCGACAGCAGCGTGGACCGACTACTGACCGCCAAGCCGGCGCTGATGACCTACCTGCGCCGGGCGATGCTGGACCCGGTCGAATCCGATCCGGAACTCGTCGCCATGCTGGCCGACTTCACCCTCGCCGAGGTTCGCAGCCTTCGGTCGCGCGGCCTTGCCGGCACCGAGACGCCCGATTATCTACAGGCGATGGCCGTGATGATCCGGGAACTCGGGCCGCGATTGCTTGCCCCAGTGGCTCAACAGTTTTGGGGCTGCCTCGCGGGGGAACACGCCGGGCCGGCTCCCTCGCTCGAAGTCGCGATGAAGCCCAGTTAGGGCTGCGCCTAACTCCAGGTGACCGGCAGGCGTTTGATGCCGTGGATGAACTGCGACAGCAGCCGAGCCGGCTCCGCCGTCGCGGTGATGTCGGGGATCTCGCGACGCAATTCGTCGAACACCACCCGGATCTCGCGGCGCGCCAGGTTGGCGCCCAGGCAGAAGTGTGCGCCGCCACCGCCGAAGCCGACATGCGGGTTGGGGTCGCGGGTCACGTCGAAAGTCCACGGGTCGGCGAACTTCGACTCGTCCCGGTTGGCCGAGCAGTACCACATCGAAACCTTGTCGCCGGCAGCCATTTTGGTGCCGGACAGTTCGAAATCCTGGGTAAGGGTGCGGCGCATGTAGATCACCGGTGAGGCCCAGCGCACGATCTCCTCGACCGCGCTGTGCGCCAGCCCGTCGTAATTTGACCACCACTTCTCCCGCTCGGCCGGGTAGCGGGACAGCGCCAGCACGCCGTGACTGATGGCGTTGCGGGTGGTCTCGTTGCCGGCCACCACCAGCAGGATGAAGAACATCGCGATCTCCGACGACGACAGCCGCTCGCCGTTCACCTCGGATTCGACCAGCGCGGTGGTCAAGTCGTCGTGGTGGTGGACCCGGCGGTCGTCGGCCAACGCGGTGGCGTAGGCGCCGATGTCCATCGAAACCTGAAAGAACTCCGCGAAATCGGTGGTCAGATCCGGGTCGCCGAATCCGAGAATCACGTTGGTCCAATGGAATATCCGCTGATGGTCCTCCTCGGGGATGCCCATCATGTCGCAGATGATCTGCAGCGGCAGCGGTCCGGCCAGTTCGCTGACCAGATCGGCGTGCCCGTCGGGATGCCCGGCGATCATCGACGTCACCAACCGGTGCGCCCGATCCCGCACCGAGGCCTCGATTCGGGCCACCACGCGGGGCGTGAAGGCCCGGCTGACGATCGAACGCAGCCGCTGATGACGCGGGTCGTCCAGCACGATCATCGATCCGAAATACTCGGCCAGCTCCGGTGTTTGGTCGTTGATCGTGATGCTGGGACTCGAGCTGAAAACCTCCGGATGGCGGCTGGCGAAGAACACGTCGTCCAGCCTGGTCAGTGCCCAATGCCCGGCGCCGGAGTCGAATCCCTCATAGTCGACCGCGGGCCAGAACGAGATAGGCGCCTCACGCCGCAAAGTGGCGAAGGCGCCGTCGCGATAGTCGTCGTCGCGAGCCCAGAAATCCAGCGAGCCCAGCTGGATATCGGCCAGCGCCACCCGAGGTGGCGGCGCGCCGTTCAATCGCGGCGTCAGGCCGGACTCGGTCTTGAGGTCCATGCGCTTCTCCTCTTCGGTTTCGCGTCAGTGCGAACAGACCGCCCGGCCGGGCGTACCGGTGGAATGCGCGTCGTTGACCACGTTGCCATCAACCACGATCTTGCAGGCGATGGTGCCCTGACCCTGCGCACTGAGCACGAAGACCTCGCCGCCGAACGCCTGGAACTGAGTCGACCACGGCAGCGCCACGTTCACCGCGTGCTGCTGGCCCTTCTCGTCCTGCCACGAAATGTATTCGGCGACACCGGGTCCGCTGACTTCGTAGCGCACTTGGGGGAATTCGCCCGGCATGGGCGTGGCGTGCGCGACAACCGTGGAAGCCGCGAACGCGGTACCGCTGACCAACAGGAACGTGGCTAGGCGACGACTGTTCATAAATGTTCATGTTGTCATCACCCCGGGGTGATTACGAGACCCTTTCGCCAAGCAACTTAGGGTGAACCCGGGCGGGGCGAACCTGGAGGTCTGATGTCGCAGAGCGCAAAGAGAGTCGTCGTATGGGGCACCGGGTTCGTGGGCAGGATGGTGATTCCCGAGATCGTCAAGCATCCGTTGTTCGAATTGGTGGGCGTCGGCGTCAGCAACCCGGACAAGGTCGGCCGCGACGTCGGTGACATCTGCGGGCTGGCCGAACCGGTGGGCGTCACCGCCACCGACGACGTCGACGCCCTGATCGCACTGAAGCCCGACGCTCTGGTGCACTATGGCCCCACCGCCATGCACGCCAAGGACAACATCTCGCTGATCACCCGCTTCCTGCGGGCCGGCATCGACGTGTGCTCGACGGCGATGACGCCGTGGATCTGGCCGACCATGCACCTCAATCCGCCCAACTGGATCGAGCCGATCACCCAAGCGTGCGAGCTGGGTGAGGCGTCCTGCTTCACCACCGGCATCGACCCCGGATTCGCCAACGACCTGTTCCCGATGACCCTGATGGGGCTGTGCTCCGAGGTGAAGAAGGTGCGCGCGTCGGAACTGCTCGACTACACCAACTACGAAGGCGACTACGAACGGGAGATGGGCATCGGGCGCGAACCCGAGTACAGCCCGATGCTGGAGAATTCCGACGTGCTGATCTTCGCCTGGGGTGCCACCGTGCCGATGATCGCCCACGCCGCGGGCATCATGCTCGACGAGATGACCACCACCTGGGACAAGTGGGTCACCCCTACCGACCGCAAGTCCGCCAAGGGCGTCATCAAGGCGGGTCAGGTGGCCGCGGTCCGGTTCACCATCAACGGGCTCTACCGGGGCGAGACACGCATCCAGCTCGAGCATGTCAACCGCATCGGGCTCGACGCCGCCCCGGACTGGCCGACCGGCCACGACAACGACGTCTACCGCGTCGACATCGAAGGAACCCCGAGCATCTTCCAGGAAACCGCGTTCCGGTTCACCGATGGCACCGGCCGAGACGCGGCCGCGGCCGGCTGCCTGGCGACCGGCCTGCGGGCCCTCAACGCCGTCCCGGCGGTCAACGACCTGTCGCCGGGCTGGGTGACCGCACTGGATCTGCCGCTGATTCCCGGCGCCGGCACCATTCGCTGACCAGCGCAAACAGTTCGGCGTCGGATGCGCTGCACAGCGCACGCATAGCCGATGCAGAGATTGGCTATATGTTTTAGCGAAAGCATTGTCGGGGGCCGGGGAGGCGATGCTGAAGATTCGGCGGAACACGGGGATTGGACCAGATGGCAGACGGAGCTAGGCCCGCGCTGGGCCTGTCGATCGGCGCCACCAACCTGGCTGCCGTGACCCCTGACCATTCCATCACCCGCAGACCCGTGTTGACCCTGTTCCGGCAGCGCCCGCCCGAGGTGGGGGTGCCCTCCGAGAACCCCCGGCTTGACCAGCCCGGACTGGTGATCAGCGATTTCGTGGATCGGGTCGGGGACCGCGTCGGGATCGTGGCCGCCGACGGTTCGGTGCACCGCAGCGAAGCGCTGGTGGCCGACGGGTTGCGGGCACTGGCGTACGCGGCCACCGGTGGTCGCGCCCTGCCCGACCACGTCGCCGTGACGTATCCGGCCCACTGGGGTGCGCCGGCGGTCGACGCGCTGGGTGCCGCGCTGGGCCGGGTGTCGGAATGGTCGAGCGCCGGAAAACCGCCGGCGCTGATCCCCGACGCGGCGGCAGCGCTGTTCGCGGTCCGCGCCAACCCGGGCATCCCAGCCCGCGGGATCGTCGCGATGTGCGACTTCGGGGGCAGCGGCACCAGCATCACCCTGATCGACGCCAGCGGCGACTACCAGCCGGTGGCCCCGACCGTGCGGTACCACGACTTCTCCGGCGACCTGGTCGACCAGGCGCTGCTGACCTACGTGATGTCCGAGATGCCGGCCACCGGGTCGTTCGATCCGACCGGCACCGCCGCGATCGGCTCGCTGAGCCGGTTACGCATGGAATGCCGCCGCGCCAAGGAACGCCTCTCGGCCACGACGGTGACCAGCCTGTCCGACGAGGTGCCCGGGATGCGCGGCGACGTCCGGCTGACCCGCACCGAACTCGAGGAGACGATTCGCGGCCCGCTGGACGGATTCTTACAGGCCCTGGAAAACATGCTGGGGCGCAACGGAATTCACCCCACGAGCCTGGTTGCGATCGCAACCGTGGGCGGCGGCGCCGGCATCCCGGCGGTGACCACGTCACTCTCCGGGCGGTTCGGCGTGCCGGTGGTCACCACCCCCCGCCCGCAACTGACCGCGGCCATCGGGGCGGCGTTGCGCGCCGCGCGCGGCCCAGGCGACAACATCGCCACGGCATTGACGCCGGCCGCGCCAGCGGCCATGGCAGGCGCCGTCGCGGCGTCGGCGCCGCCGCCCCCCTTCGAAGACGTGGGACCCGATCTGCACACCGATGCGCCGGTCTCGGTGATGCAGCCCGCGCTGGCCTGGTCGGAGGCCGACCCGGAGTCCCGCGCCCTGCCGGCCGCCGCCGCAGTGTCCAAGGCGGCCTCCGGCGAGCGCGGCGGCTCGGGGTTTACCGCAGCCCGCCCGCAGATGTCGTTCGAGCACGACGACCGTCCCGACCCGGAGCGCAAGGCACCGGTACTGCCCTGGTATCGACTCCCGGCGGTGATCCTTGTCGGCACGGTCGTGGCAGTGCTGCTGGTGGGAACCGCGGTGGCGATCGGGTTGTCCGGTCAGGGCCCCGGCACCCAGTCGCCGCGCACGGTGCCAGCGACGCCGGGCACCTCCGCACCGCCGCCGTCCGCAAGTCCGCAACCGAGCGCACCGGGATCGGCGCAGGAAACGGCACCGGCCTCCCAAGTTCCCGCCCCGGCCTCTCCGGCTCCCGCCCCGGCCTCCGAACCCCCGCAGGCGCCAGCCACCGAGGCACCGCCACCGGCCGCACAGCCCACCGCCGAAGCTCCGCCCCCCGCCGAAGTTCCGCCCCCCGCCGCGCAGCCTCCGGCGCCACCTATTCCGAATCCCCCTGCGGCGCCGCAACTTCCGCCGATACCGCGAATTCCCGGCCTGCCGCACGTGCCGGGGATCAAGATCCCCGGCGGACCGCTATCGGGTATCAGGATCGGCTGAACCGGCCTACGTTTTTGCCGTCTCCCGGTCTTTCTGCTCGGCCCGGTCTTCCTGGTCGGCTTCGTCCTTGGGCGCGGTCTCGTCCGTGGACTCGGCCTCGTCGTTGCTCTCGGCCTGCTTCTCCTGCTCGGCCCGGTCTTCTTTGGTCGCCTTGATGATCTCTTCGTTGAAAGCCTTGTCTTTTTCCAGGTTTTCCTCGGCGGCTTCCCGGGCTTCGCGGTCGAGTTCTTCGTCCGACTTGTTCTCGGCCGTCTGGTCTGCGTTGGCGCCGCGGTCGCTGGTGGCGTTGAGATCCTTCTCTTTGGAACCCTTGCCCTCGTTGTCCTCGCCGCTGTCGGCCTTGGCTGAGTGCGCCTTGGGCGCGTCGTCCGCGGACTCTTTCGGGGCCGCGTCTTTGGCGGTGTCGCCGTCATCCTCGCCGCGCTCGGCCGCGGCCTTGGCCGCCGGGGAATCGTCCTCGTTACCGTACTTGGGGTTGCCGTCGTCGTCGATCCAGTCGTTGACCGCGGTGCCGGTGATCGTGCCGCCCGAACCGGGCAGGACCAGCGTGGGACGGTCCTCGTAGGCCGTCATCATCTTGGCGGCTTCTTCTTTGTCTTCTTCGTCGGGCTCGGGAACCTCGCTGGTCCGGTCTTTGCTGTCCGACTCCGCCCGGTCGGTGGATTCGTCGTCGGCCTTGGCCTGGTCGGCGGCCTCGTCGTCGTTCGCGCTCATGATGTTTGCCCCCTAGGCGGTTGCGGTATGTATCCGCAGGGGTTACCCACACAGGCGTCGGGCCGAAACTATTCCGGTGCGGAGCGCTTGACCAGCACGATCGAGGCCAGCGGAATGCGCATCGGCTCCGGCGCACGCGCCAACCGGTCGGCGATAGTGTCCTCGAGGCAGGCGACGAATTCGGTTGCGCGCGGGTCGGCGGTGCCGCCGTCGAGTCCGGCGGTCAGGGTCGGAAACAGGGCCGCGCGCGCAAAAGCGGCCCACTGCCGGCCGAAAGTTGTTGCGTCGCCGTCGGTTTGGTAGCGAGCCCAGAACCGGTCGTCGGCGTTGAAGATTTCCAGATGATCGATCGTCAAACCTTCGAACCAGCCGCGCGGAGCGAACGGAGCGCGAAAATCCTTCTCGCTGCGGGCAACCACCGGGATCACCATGCGCCGTACCTCGTCGAAGCGCAGCAGGCCGTCGGCGGCCAACTCGTGCAGCCCCGCGATGAGAGCCTCGTTCAGCGGCCGATAGCCGAATTCACCGTCCTCGTCCAGGGCCATGGTCAGCACCACCAACCGGCCGCCGGGACACAGTTCGCGGCCGCGGAACGCCACGAAATCGTTCCAATCCAGCGCGGACTGATGTTCGAACGCCCTGCGGGCTTCGCTGTTCTTGCTGAACGCGACCTGCACGTGGTCGGTGAACTCCGGGGCACCCGCCGGTACGCGACTCAGCCACTGGATGGCCCACGACGTCCAACCCAGATTGACCGTGCCGGTCGGCAGGATCTGGCCGTAGAAGGAACGACCGATGGCCGAGGTGAAGCTCGCCGGGTCGCGGAGCAGGTAGCTGTCCGGGTCGTCGGCCATGGTGCGGAACAGAGTGGAGAAGTCGTTGTTCGGTACGTCGGTGTGCGCCACCATGATTGCGTGGTCGTGGCGGGTGCGGCCGCGCAGCACTTCGATTGCGGCAGCCATCGGCTTCAGCGAGTTGTAGCCGGTGGCGGCGCCGTAGTCGGCGATGACCACCGGTTGCGGTGGCCGGGGTAGCGGCACCTGATGCGCGGCCTGCTCGAACAGCGCGACGGCGGGCAGCAGTCCGGCGGCCTGCAGGCGCGAGGACTGCGAGTACGTCGCGCTCTCCATCGGCTCGGGCCGGACCACGATGCTCGACTCGGGAAGGCGGACTGGTTTCATGTCAGTTCCCGGTGCGGAAGCTGACGCCGGTGAGCCGCTCAGAGATCTCCCAAAGACGTTGGCAGTCTTCGGCATTGGCAGCACGGGCGGGAATCTTGGCTTCGGTCACGCCGCCGCCGGCGGCCTCGTACACCCCGCGCGGCCCGTAGAACGCCCCACCGTCGGCGGCCGGGGTGGCGGCGGCGTACAGCGCGGGCAGGATGCCCTCGTCGACCTCCTGCCAGAGGAACGGGGTGAAACGCCACGACGCGGTGTAGAAGCGCTGCATCAACGTCGGCTTTTCGCGACCGTGCGAAGGGCCGCTGATCTGCAGGTTGGTCTTGGTCAGCCCCGGATGCGCGGCGTTGGACACGATGCCCCAGCCGGCGGCACGGCTGCGACGGTCCAGTTCCAGGGCGAACATCAGCACCGCCAGCTTCGACTGACAGTATGCCGCCATCGGCGCGTAGGACTTCTCGAACTGCAGATCGTCGAAGTGGATGCGGCCGCGGCGGGCGGCGATGCTGCTCAGCGAGACGACCCTGGCTTTCGCCGCGGCACGCAGCAGCGGCAGCAGGTGCCCCGTGAGCGCGAAATGCCCCAGATGGTTACTGCCGAACTGCAATTCGAAGCCGTCGGCGGTGGTGTCACGCTCCGGCGGGGTCATCACGCCCGCGTTGTTGATCAGGATGTCGATCGGGCGGCCCAGCGAATTCAGGTGCTCGCCCAGCGCCGCAACCGACGCCAGCGACGACAGGTCCAGCGACTTGATGGTCAGCTTGGCGTCGGGCACCACGGCGCGGATCTGCTCGATGGCCGCCTCGCCCTTGGCCTGGTTGCGGATCGCCATCACCACGTCGGCCCCGGCCGCCGAGAGCCGCTTGGCCAGGCCGAACCCGAGTCCGCTGTTGGCTCCGGTGACGACGGCGAGCTTGCCGGACAGATCGGGCACCGTGGCGACGAGACCGCTGGCCATGTAAACGCTCCTTCTCCGGTTTTCGTCTGCGATCGCCACCAGTGTCCCCCGTCGCCGCGGGTTTTCGCTCGTCGGCCCGTCGATCTGCACCGGCTACCGTGTCACACTGCGGGGATGAACAGCAGACGGGTCGCAAAAATTTCGTTGGCCCTAGCCATCGTCATGTTGATCGCATCGGTGGCCGGATTCGTCATCACCCTGGTGCTCAACGCGTTCTTCCTGGACAAGTACAACGCGTACGGGGAGGTGCCCGTCCCGGGAACCGGCAGCGTGCACCTGCCCGCCGGTGATGCCACCATCAGCCTGCACGCCCTGGTCGCCGGCGGCACCAACGGAAGCGGCCTGCCGGTCCCCCCACTGGGCATCACCTTTTCGCCGCCCGAGGGCGCGCCACAGCCCGATGTGACCGAAAGCATCGGCAGCACAACGACAGTCAACAACGACGCACACGTGCGGGTGTGGAACATCCGGGTGCACACCGAAGGTGACTACCGGGTGACGACCGAAGGGCAGACCGGCGGATACATCAACCCGCGCCTGGCCTTCGGTCACCAGAGTTCCTACGGATACCTGGTGTGGGTGTTCGTGGCGTTGTTCGTTTTCGCGCTGGTCGATCTGGTGGTGTCGATCGTATGGGTGGGCCGGGCCGGGCGTAAAGCGGTGCCGCTGGTGGCTGCTGCGCCCACTGCGCCCACTGCACCCTTCCCGACGGCGTATGAGCCGACCGGCGAGGGGGTGCGGGTCGAGCGGCTGAAAACTCTTGCTGCGCTGCGTGATTCGGGGGCGCTGACCGAAGCGGAATTTCAGGCCGAGAAACGCCGCATCCTCGACGAGCGGTAGCGCTGAAGGTTCGCGGCTAGGCCCGGGCACGGGCTCTGCGGCGTCGAGCGTCCTCAAATGTGCGTCGACACGCCGGTGCGGACCGGCATGTTGAGGACGCTCGCGGCGAAGAGCGAAGGCCGTCAGTGCCCCCGGGCCACCCACTCCTCGTAATGCACGATCTCCTCGCCGATGGTGGTGCTGTCGCCGTGGCCGGTGTGCACGACGGTCTCGCCGGGCAGCTTGCCGAGCCGCCCGGAGATCGACTCCAGGATCGTCGGAAAATCCGAATAGGACCGCCCGGTGGCCCCGGGGCCGCCGGAGAACAACGTGTCGCCGCTGAACACCACACCCAGGTCGTGGGCGTACCAGCACACCGAGCCGGGGGAGTGCCCCGGAGTGTGCAACGCCCTCAGCTCGGTGCCACCCACCTTTACCGTCTCGTCGTCGGCGATAGCTCGAAAGTCGCTGTCCGGGTGCGTCATTCGCCACAAAACCTTGTCAGCAGGATGCAACAGCACCGGCGCATCGAGCGCCTTACCAAGCTCGGGGGCCACCGTCACGTGGTCGTTGTGCCCGTGCGTGCACACCACCGCGACGACATGCCGGCCCCCGACCGCCTCGATGATCGGTTCCGCGGAGTGGGCGGCGTCGAACACCACCACGTTGGAGTTGTCCCCGACCAGCCAGATGTTGTTGTCGACTTCCCAACTGCCGCCGTCGAGTTCGAAGGTGCCGTGCGTGACCACCCGGTCGATGTCCACCATTTACAACACCACCACCGAGCGCAGCACCTTACCGTCATGCATCTTGTGAAAGGCCTCCTCGATGTCGTCTAGCCCGATTTTCTCGGAGACAAACTTCTCCAGCGGCAGCCGGCCCTGCAGGTAGAGGTCGATCAGGGTGGGGAAGTCGCGCTCGGGCAGGCAGTCGCCGTACCACGACGACTTCAGCGAACCGCCGCGGGAGAAGAAATCCACCAGGGGCATGTCCAACCGCATGTCCGGCGTCGGCACCCCCACCAGCACCACCGTCCCGGCCAGGTCGCGGGCGTAGAACGCCTGCTTCCAGGTCTCCGGGCGGCCGACGGCGTCGACCACCACGTCCACCCCGAAGCCCCCGGTGAGGTCCTGAATGGTCGCCACCACATCGAATTCGCGGGCGTTGACGGTGTGGGTGGCGCCGAACTTGCGGGCCCACTGCAACTTCGTGTTGTCGGTGTCCACGGCGATGATCTGCTTCGCACCCACCAGCGCGGCCCCGGCGATGGCCGCATCGCCCACGCCGCCGCAGCCGATCACGGCGACCGTGTCGTCGCGGGTCACCGCGCCGGTGTTGATCGCCGCGCCCAGCCCGGCCATTACCCCGCAGCCCAGCAGGCCCGCGACGGCCGGGTCGGCTTCGGGATTGACCTTCGTGCATTGGCCCGCGGCGACCAGCGTCTTGTCGGCGAACGCACCGATACCCAGCGCCGGGGTGAGCTCGGTGCCGTCGGTCAGCGTCATCTTCTGCTCGGCGTTGAACGTGTCGAAGCACAGGTGTGGCCGGCCGCGTTTGCAGGCCCGGCACTGCCCGCACACCGCGCGCCAGTTCAAGATCACGAAGTCGCCCGGTTCGACACTGGTGACACCTGGGCCGACGGCCTCGACGGTGCCCGCCGCCTCGTGGCCGAGCAGGAACGGGTATTCGTCGTTGATGCCGCCGTCGCGGTAGGTCAGATCGGTGTGGCACACGCCGCAGGCGGTGATGTCGACGACGACCTCGCCCGGTCCCGGGTCCGGGATGACGATGTCGACCACCTCGACCGGCTTGCCCTTGGCCCGTGAAATCACACCGCGCACTGTCTGACTCATGGTTAACCAACCTACTGTTCGCCGCCGTCGACCGTGCAGCCAGCCGGTGTAGCGTCGCTGAGCATGACGGCACCCGAAACCACCGAGGCGTTCACCGAGCGCATGGTCGCGGCCATCAACGGGGCCAGTTTGGCGATCCTGCTGAGCGTCGGGCACCAGACCGGTCTGTTGCAGACGATGGCCGAGCTGCCGCCCTCGACCAGCGAGCAGATCGCCGAGGCGGCCGGTCTCAACGAGCGCTACGTGCGGGAGTGGTTGGGCGGCATGACAACCGGACGCATCCTCGACTACGACCCTGCCGCCGCGACGTACTCGCTGCCCGCCCACCGGGCCGCTGTGCTGACGCAGGCCGCGGGTCCGCGCAACCTGGCCGTGGTGGCCCAGTTCGTGCCGTTGCTCAGCGGGGTCGAGCAGCAGATCATCGAGTGCTTCCGCGCCGGCGGCGGCCTGCACTACCGCGAATATCCGCGCTTCCACGCGCTGATGGCCGAGATGAGCGGCATGGTGTTCGACGGCGGCCTGATCGACGTCGTGCTGCCCATCGTCGACGGACTCGTCGACCGGCTGCGCGCCGGAGTGGACGTGGCCGACGTAGGTTGCGGCAGCGGACACGCGAGCAACCTGATGGCACAGGCGTTTCCGGCCAGCCGCTTCACCGGGATCGACTTCTCCGCGGAAGCCGTCGCCGCCGGCGGCGCGGAGGCCGCGCGGCTGGGGCTGGGCAACTCGACCTTCGAGAGCCACGACCTGGCCCGGCTGGACAAGGTCGGCAGCTACGACGTGATCACCGCGTTCGACACCATCCACGACCAGGCGCAGCCCGCGCGGGTCTTGGCGAACATCCACCGCGCGCTGCGTCCCGGCGGGGTGCTGCTGATGGCGGACGTCAAGGCGTCCAGCCAGGTGGAGGACAACATCGGCCACCCGATGGGCACCTATCTGTACACGACCTCGCTGATGCACTGCATGACGGTGTCGCTGGCGCTCGACGGCGCCGGCCTGGGCGCGGTGTGGGGGCGACAGCTGGCCACCTCGATGCTGGCCGACGCCGGCTTCGACGACGTGCAGGTCGCCGAGATCGACTCGGACCCGTTCAACTACTTCTACATCGCCCGCAAATGAGGGCCTTGGAAGCCCTCGACGACTGGCCCGTCCCGAATGCCGCCGCGGCGGTCGTCGGGCCGGACGGGGTACTGGCCAGCCACGGCGAGACGGCCCGGGTGTTCCCGCTGGCGTCGGTGACCAAGCCGTTGGTGGCGCGCGCCGCGCAGATCGCCGTCGAAGAGGGCGTCGTCGAACTCGACACCGCAGCCGGGCCGCCCGGGTCCACCGTCCGCCACCTACTGGCGCACGCGTCGGGACTGGCCATGCTCACCGGGGACGTGCTGGCCAAACCGGGCACCCGCCGGATCTACTCCAACTACGGGTTCGCCGTGCTGGCGCAGACCCTCGAGCGGGAGTCCGGCATCGAGTTCGGCCGCTACTTCACCGAAGCGGTGTGCGAGCCGTTGGGCATGACGACCACCCGCCTCGACGGCGGCGCCGCCCAGGCCGGCTACGGGGCCACCTCGACCGTCGACGACCTGGCGCTGTTCGCCGGGGATCTGCTGCGTCCGGTCACGGTGTCGGCGCAGATGCACGCCCAGGCCATCGACGTCCAGTTTCCCGGCCTCAACGGGGTGCTGCCCGGATACGGTGCCCAGCGGCCCAACGACTGGGGCCTGGGCTTCGAGCTGCGGGATTCGAAGTCGCCGCACTGGACGGGGGCGCACAACTCGGTGCGCACTTTCGGTCATTTCGGCCAGTCGGGCGGTTTCCTCTGGGCGGATCCGGCCGCGGATCTGGCGTTGGTGGTGCTGACCGACCGCGATTTCGGCGACTGGGCGCTGGCGCCCTGGCCTGCACTTTCCGACGCGGTGCTGGGCGAATACCTGGGTTAGAGCGCCCGGGCGGGAGCAAAAGGAAAACGCACACTAGCGCAACACAGGTCTCACAGGGCACAATAGACACGCACGACACACAAATAGTTGCGTAGGCATCTCAGGCACGTTGCTCGCTGGGTCCACCAGGTCGTTGGGGAAGACGTCCCTCGTGGAACCGAAGGAGCAAGAAGATGCGTGCGTCGAATCAGTTTGCCGACGTGACGGCAGGCGTGGTGTACGTCCACGCTTCGCCGGCCGCGGTGTGCCCGCATGTCGAGTGGGCGTTGTCGTCGACCTTGCAAGCCAAGGCGAATTTGGTGTGGACCCCGCAGCCGGCCATGCCCGGGCAGTTGCGCGCGGTCACCAACTGGGTGGGTCCGGTCGGGACCGGTGCCCGGTTGGCGAACGCGTTGCGCTCATGGTCGGTCCTGCGGTTCGAAGTCACCGAGGACCCCAGTCCCGGCGTCGACGGCCACCGCTTCTGCCACACCCCGCAACTGGGTCTGTGGAGCGGGGCGATGAGCGCCAACGGCGACATCATGGTCGGGGAGATGCGGCTGCGCACGCTGATGGCCCAGGGCGCCGACACCCTTGCCGCTGAGCTGGATTCGGTGCTGGGCACCGCGTGGGACGAGGCGCTGGAGCCGTATCGCGACGGCGGCGACGCCGGCGAGGTGACCTGGCTCAGCCGCGGTGTCGGCTAGCCCGCTGGCTTGGCCGAGACCGGCATGTCGACGTTGCCCTTGCAGGCGCCACTGGCGATGTCGGTGTGGAACACCCCGGTGAGGATGCCGTATTGCCCTGGTGTGTAAACGGTTATCGACCGGGCCGGGTCGTATTCGACGCTGCCGTCGGGTAGCAGGCAATCCCACTGCCAGGTCATCTCACGCACCCACTGGGCACCGTTCCAGGTGAATTCGACTGTGCGCGGCATGGATTCGTTCTTGGGCGGAGCAGGATTGGTCACGGTAGCCACGCAGCTGCCCGCCGAGCAGCTGGAGCTCAGGACCGCGGTTGTGCGGTGGGCGAATTCGGGCTGACCGGCCGCCACGCTGGTGCCCGACTTCGCGTTGGCCTCCAGCACCATCACGTACTCGCCGTTCCAGGACGCCACGTCACCGGCGGAGGCCGCCGGCGCCACGCACAGCGAAACCGCGGCCACCGCCGCGGTCGTCAAGGCCTTGCCGAAACCGGACATGCCGAACATGTCGGTCGCGGTGACCCTACCGTTACAGCCGCTGGGGTCGCAGTACCCGCAGCGCGGCCGGCACCGCCGAGATCTCGGCGGGCAGCGGACACGCGAAGTCGCCGTCGGCGTACACGTTGATTCCGGGGCACTCGACTTCGACGGTTTTGGCGCGCGCGGTGGTCACCTCGTCGAGGTGGACGTGCGTGCCCTTCAGCGCGGTGGGGAAGAAGCGGATCAGCTTGGTCCGCGACTGCGACTTCACCATGGTCAGGTCCAGCAGGCCGTCGGCGCGATCGGCGTTGGGGCAGATCAGCATTCCGCCGCCGTAACTGCGGGTGTTGCCGAACGCCGTCATCGTCAGATCGGCCTCGATCTCGCGCTTGCCGTCGAGCACCAGCCGGAACGGCAGCAGCCGCAGCTGTGACAACTCGGCCAGCATCGCGATGTAGTACCGCATCCGGCCGTGCGGCCAGCTCATCCGGTTGGCCCGGTCGGTGACCAGCGAGTCGAAGCCGGTGGCCGCCACGGTGCCGAACCACTTCTGGAAACCGTCGCTGCCGGTGATCCGGCCCAGGTCGATCGTCTCGGTGCAGCCGTCCACCACGATGTCCGCGGCGGCCTCGGGATCCTTGGTGGGAATGCCGAATTCGCGGGCATGGTCGTTGCCGGTCCCGGCCGGGATGACGCCGAGTGGGACCTCGGTGCCCGCCAGCACCTGCAGCGCGTTGGAGATGGCGCCGTCGCCGCCGGTGACCATCACCGCGTCGGTGCCCTTCTCCAGCGCAGCGGCAACGAGATAACGGGCATCCTGTGCGTCGTCGCCGATGATCTCGACGACCTCCACCCCGCGGTGGTGCAGCCGGGCGATCGCGCGCCGGGCCGCCTCGATCGCGGCCCCGTGCCCGGACAGCGGATTGGTCAGTGCGGTCACCCTGCCGATTTCGCGACGGCCCAGCGGCCCGGTGGCCGGCTCTGCGCTCACGGAATCAGCTTGCCGGGGTTGAGGATTCCCGCCGGGTCCAGTGTCGCCTTGACCGCGCGCAGCACCTGCACACCCAGCTCGCCGATCTCCTCAGGCATCCAGGCGCGGTGATCGGCGCCGACCGCGTGGTGATGGGTGATCGTTCCGCCGGTGGCCATGATGGCGTCACAGGCGGCCCGCTTGGCTGCGAACCACTGCTCGATCGGGTTGCCGCGCTGCCCGGCCACCACGGTGAAATACAGCGACGCCCCGGTCGGGTAGACGTGCGATACGTGGCACATCACCAGGGCGGGTGTGCCCGATTCGCCCAGCGAGGTGGTCAGCGCTTCGGTGACCGCGGCCTTCAGCGCCGGGATGTTGGACCAGTCGGTGGCCGTTTCCAGCGTCTCGCACAGGGCTCCGGCGGCCAGCAGCGAGTCGCGCAGATAGGGCGCGCCGAACCTGCCGTGCTCCCAGGCCCGGGCCGGACCTTCGCCCAGCGACTTTCCGCCGCGGGCTTCCAGCACGGCGCGCGTCTCGGCGTGCCTGCTCTCGGCGTGCTCGGTGGTGCCCTCGAACAGCGTCAGCCCCAAACACCCGCCGGCGGACTGTTCTTCGCCGATCGACTCGTGGGTGGCCAGGTTGACGCCGGTCTCGGTCTCGTCGGAAAGCCGCACCACGGTGGGGCCGGTGCCGATCTGGGTGATGGCGCGCAGCGCCGCCACTCCGGTCGCGAAGTCGGGGAACGACCATGCCTCGTAACGGGTCGTCTCGGGCTTGCGGTGCACCCGCAGGCGCACTTTGGTGATGACGCCGAGCACGCCTTCCGAGCCGATCGCCAGCTGGCGCAGGTCGGGTCCGGCCGCCGACGCCGCCACCCGGCCCAGGTCCCATACGCCGACCGGGGTGATCATGCGCAGCCCGATGATCATGTCGTTGAACCGGCCGTAGCCGGCCGAATCCTGGCCCGACGAGCGCGTCGCCGCGAAGCCGCCGATGGTCGCGTACTCGAAGCTCTGCGGGAAGTGCCCCAGCGAGAAGCCGTGCTCGCCGAGCAGGCGCTCGGCGTTCGGGCCGGTGACCCCGGCCCCGAGTTCGGCGATGCCGGAAACCTCGTCGAGCGAATGCAATTCGTCGAAGCGACGCAGGTCCAGCGAGACCACGGCGCCGAACCGGCCGCGGACGGGATCGAGGCCGCCGGTGACGTTGGTGCCGCCGCCGAACGGCACGACCGCGATGCCGTGCTCGGAGCAGTAGCGCAGGATCTCCAGCACCGTCTGGTCGTCGCCGGGAATCAGCACCGCGTCCGGCGCATCTTGGACGCCGGTGTTCTTGCGGCGCAACATGTCCGGAGTGGACTTACCGCCGGCTCGCAGCAACCGGTCGCGGTCGCCGGTGCGAAAGTATTCCGCGCCGACGATCTTGGTCAGCGCATCCTGATCCTGCTGGGTGAGGACGCAGGGACGCAGTCGCACCCGATCGGCTTCGAGTTCGACCTCGTCGGAATCCGCAAGGCCCACCACCTGCTCGAGCAAGCCGCGGATGCCGTCGGAGAGCGGCTTGGCCGCGGCGGGATCTCCCCAGGCGTTCCATTTCATCGGCGGAAGGAGTTCCTCGGCGTGCGTCATGCGTTACAGTATTACACATGGTGTCAATCAGTAACGCCACGCATGCGGACACCGGGGACCGGATCCTGGCCGCGGCCGCGAGCTGCGTCGTCAACTACGGCGCCGACCGCGTCACCCTCGCCGAGATCGCCCGCCGCGCCGGCGTCAGCCGTCCCACCGTCTACCGGCGCTGGCCCGACACGCAGTCGATCATGTCGACCCTGCTGACCAACCACATCAAAGCCGTGATGCAGGACGCGCCGTTCGACGGCGACGACCGGCAGGGCCTGGTCAAACAGGTCGTGGCAGTCACCGACCGGCTGCGCCGCGACGAACTGATCAAATCGGTCATGCATTCGGAGCTGGCCCGCGTCTACCTCACCGAGCGGCTGGGCACCAGCCAGCAGTTCCTGATCGACGGCCTGGCCACCCGGCTCGAGCTTGCCCAGCGCCACGGCAGCGTCCGCGACGGCGACCCGCGCCAACTCGCGACCATGATCCTGCTCATCGCGCAGTCGACCATCCAATCCGCCGACATCGTCAAACCGATCCTCGACGACGACGCGCTGGCCGAACAACTCACCTACACGCTGAACGGATACCTGTCCTGATGGAACACTCCACCGCGCTCAACGCTGCGCGCCGCACCGCCGACCTGACCGCCCTGGCCGACGGCGAGCCGGTCGACGTGCTGGTGATCGGAGGCGGCATCACCGGCGCCGGGATCGCGCTGGACGCCGCCTCCCGCGGGCTGCGGACCGCGCTGGTGGAAAAACACGATCTGGCCTTCGGCACCAGCCGCTGGAGCTCGAAACTGGTGCACGGCGGCCTGCGCTACCTGGCCAGCGGCAACGTGGGCATCGCCCGGCGCAGCGCCATCGAACGCGGAATCCTGATGTCGCGCAACGCCCCTCACCTGGTCCACGCGATGCCCCAACTCGTTCCGCTGCTGCCGTCGATGAGTCACGCCAACCGGGCGCTGGTGCGGTTCGGCTTCCTGGCCGGCGACGCGTTGCGGGTGCTGGCCGGTACGTCGTCCTCGACCTTGCCGCGGTCGCGGCGGATCCCGGCCCGGCGCGTGATCGCGATGGCGCCCACCGTCAAGCGGGACGGTCTGGCCGGCGGATTGCTGAACTACGACGGTCAACTGATCGACGACGCCCGGTTGGTGACGGCGGTCGCGCGTACCGCCGCTCAGCACGGCGCCCGCATCCTGACCTACGTGGCCGCCTCGGCGGCCACCGGCACCTCGGCGACGCTGACCGACCAGCGCACCGGGCAATCGTTCGACCTGACGGCCGCGGCCGTGATCAACGCAGCGGGCGTGTGGGGCGGCGAGATCGACCCGGCGCTGAAGTTGCGGCCGAGCCGCGGAACGCATCTGGTGTTCGACGCCGCCGCTTTCGGCAATCCGACTGCGGCACTGACCATTCCGATTCCCGGGGAGATCAACAGATTCGTGTTCGCGATGCCCGAACAACTCGGCCGGATCTACCTCGGGTTGACCGACGAAGACGCCCCGGGCCCCATTCCCGATGTGCCGCAACCGTCGTCGCAGGAGATCACCTTCCTGCTGGACACCGTGAACACCGCGCTGGGCACCACCGTCACGGCTGCCGACGTGATCGGCTGCTACGCGGGTCTGCGCCCGCTGATCGACACCGGAGCGGGCCGCACCGCCGACGTGTCGCGCGATCACGCCGTCGTCGAGTCACCCACCGGGGTGATCAGCGTGGTCGGCGGCAAGCTGACCGAATACCGCTACATGGCCGAAGACGTGCTGAACCGGGCGATCAGCCTGCGAAACCTGCGCGCGGGGGCGTGCCGGACCCGCAACCTGCCGTTGATCGGCGCGCCGGCCAACCCTGGTCCGGCCGCCAGCCCGGCCAGCCTGCCGTCGTCCCTGGTGGCCCGCTACGGCGCCGAGGCGGCCAGCGTGGTGACCACCGCCAGCTGCCCGCGGCCCACCGAACCCGTGGCCGAAGGCATCGACGTCACCCGGGCCGAATTCGAGTACGCCGTCACCCACGAGGGTGCGCTGGATGTAGCCGACATTCTGGACCGCCGGACCCGCATCGGCCTGGTGCCACGCGACCGCGCGAAAGTGGTCGCGGTCGCCGCGGAGTTCCTGGCCGGGGTCAGCTGAGCGGGGCAGTGGGTTCGACCCCCTGCAGTTGGGGTAAGAAACCACCGGTGGACACCCAAAGCCAGCCGCAGCGCTGGACGCGCGACCAGATCACGGTCACCCACCCGGAAACGGTCGCGCGAACCATCGCGGGCACCGCGATTGGCAACTTCATGGAGTGGTACGACTTCGGCGTCTACGGCTACATCGCCACCACGATTGCGCAGGTCTTCTACCCCGGTCACAGCGTCAGCGCGGTGCACCTGATCGCCACCTTCGGCACGCTGGCCGCCGCGTTCGTGGTGCGACCGCTGGGCGGATTCATCTTCGGCCCGCTCGGCGACCGGATCGGACGCAAGCGGGTGCTGGTGATCACCATCCTGCTGATGACCACCGGCACCACCCTGAGCGGTCTGCTACCCGGCTACAGCGCGATCGGCATCTGGGCGCCGATCCTGCTGGTGATCGCCCGCATCTTCCAGGGTTTGTCGACCGGTGGCGAGTTCACCGGAGCGATGACCTATCTGGTGGAACAGGCGCCCGACCGCAAACGCGGCATGATGGTCGGGTTCCTGCCGCTGGGCAACCTGGTCGGCTTCGTGGTGGCCGGGTTTCTGGTCACCGGCCTGCAGGCCTGGCTGCCCGACGACGACTGGCTGGCGTGGGGCTGGCGGCTGCCGCTGCTGCTGGGTGCGCCGCTGGGGCTGATCGCGCTCTACATGCGGCTGCAGCTGGAAGAGTCGCCCGCCTTCACCCATCTGGATCACGGCGCCACCGAAGAGGATGTGCCGCAACAGTTTCGGGACACCATCGTGGAGCAGTGGCGGCCGATGCTGATCTGCGCGGCGTTGGTGCTGACCTCCCAGGTCGCCGACTTCATGATGACCGGATATCTGCCGACATACCTGAAAGTGGTTGTGGGCGTTGAGAATGTCGGGCTGGTGATGATCGTCATCGTGCTGGCGATCCTGATGGCGGCGGTGGTGTTCGTCGCCAAACTGTCCGACCGCATCGGGGTCAAACCGATCATGTGGACGGGCTGCGGCCTGCTGCTGGCGGCGTCGGTCCCGGCGTTCCTGCTGATCCGCTCCGGCGGCCTCTACCCGGTGGTGTTCCTCGGTGTGCTGTTGGTGGGCTTGATGGAACTGTGCTTCGACAGCACCACCCCCTCGGCGCTGCCGGCGTTGTTTCCCACCCGAGTGCGCTACGGCGCCTTGGCGATCTCCTACAACGTCGCGATCTCCGCGGTGGGCGGCACCACGCCGTTGATCGCACAAGCGCTGATCTCGAGCACCGGCAACCCGATGGTGCCGGCCTATATGCTGATCGTGGCGGGCCTGGTCGGGGTGATCACGCTGCGCTTCATGCCCGAAGTCGCGCGCAAGCCACTGCCGGGATCCGGTCCGTCAGTGGAAACCCAGGCGGAGGCCGACGCGCTGGTCGGTGCGGAACGAGACCCGCGAGTGTAACGCCACTGCTTGGCATTTCGCGCTCGCGACAGAGAGATCTACAGCGGGATGTTCTTGTGGCGGCCACGGCGAGCGGGCGCCTGAGCCAACGCCTCGGTGAGCTTGCTGCGAGTGTGCGCCGGGTCGATCTTCTCGTCGACCACACCGATGTCGATGGCGCTGTCCACCCCACCGGCGATCCGCTCGTGCTCGGCGGCCAGCTCGTTGTGCAGCGCTTCGCGCTCGTGCTCGGGCGCGGCCGCCAGCTTGCGCTTGTGCAGGATGCCGACCGCGGCCTTGGCGCCCATCACGGCCACCTCGGCGTCCGGCCAGGCGAACACCTTGGTCGCGTTGAGTGAACGCGAGTTCATCGCAATGTAGGCCCCGCCGTAGATCTTTCGGGTGACCAGGGTGACCCGCGGCACGGTGCACTCACCGAAGGCGTGCAGCAGCTTGGCGCCGCGTCGTACCACCCCGCCCCACTCCTGGTCGACACCGGGCAGGTAGCCGGGCACGTCGACGATCACCACCAGGGGGATGCCGAACGCGTCGCACAGGCGCACGAAACGCGCTGCCTTCTCGGCACTTTCGGAGTTCAAGCAGCCGCCGAGGCGCAGCGGGTTGTTGGCCAGCACGCCGACCGTGCGGCCCGAGAGCCGGCCCAGACCGACCACCATGGACGGTGCCCACTTGGCCTGAAACTCGGTGAACGGCGCGTCGGCGTCCAGGATCGCGGTCACGATGGGGTGCACGTCATAGGCCCGTCGAGCCGACTCGGGCAGCAGCGCCTTGATGTCGGTGTCCCCGGCCTCGGCCTTGCTGCGGTCGAAATGCCCTTGCTGGCAGAACAACCGGACCAACTCGCGGCCGCGCTCGTAGGCGTCGAGTTCGTCGTCGGCGACGATGTGGCACACCCCGGACTTCTTGTGGTGGGTCTCGGGACCACCCAGCGACGCCATGTCCACGTCCTCGCCGGTGACGCTGCGGACCACGTCGGGCCCGGTGACGAACACCCGGCTCTCCGGGGCCATCACGATGACGTCGGTCAGCGCCGGCCCGTAGGCGGCGCCGCCGGCGGCGAAACCGACCACCACCGAGATCTGCGGGATGTAGCCCGAGGCCCGGATCATCGCCTCGAACACCGTGCCGACCGCGTGCAGCGCACGCACCCCCTCGGCCAGCCGGGCACCGCCGGAGTGCCAGATCCCCACGATGGGGCACTGCTCCTCGATGGCGGTGTCGTAGGCGTTGACGATGTGCTGGCAACCCTCGGTCCCCATGGCGCCGCCCATCACGGTGCCGTCGGTGCAGAACGCGATGGTGCGCACCCCGTTGACGGTGCCGGCGGCGGCCAGCAACCCGGAACGGTCCCGCTCGTGCAGCAGTTCCACACTGCCGTCGTCGAAGAAGTTGCTCAGACGCAACAGCGGATCGCGGGGGTCGAGCGACTCGCCAACTGCCTCGGGGGCCATGATTGTCATCGCAGATCTCCTAAGTTCGCCAGGTATGTTCCGGGTTTATCCGATGAAGCTTGGCTTTTTCTTGGTGCGCCGCCTAATAGCGTCCAAACGCGATCGCCACGTTGTGACCGCCGAATCCGAACGAGTTGTTGATCGCGTAGCGGTAATTGCCCGGCCGAGGCTTGCCGGCCACCACGTCCAGATCGATCTCGGGATCCAGGTTGACCAGGTTCAGTGTCGGCGGCACGACCTGGTCGCGCAACGCGAGCACGGTCAGGATCGACTCCACCGCGCCTACCGCACCCACCGAGTGGCCCAGCGCGGACTTCGGCGCGTACACCGCCGGCTTGTTGCTGCCCAGCGCGTTGTTGATGGCCCTGCCTTCGGCCACGTCACCCACCTGGGTGCCGGTGGCGTGCGCGTTGACGTGGTCGATGTCGTTGGGGGTCAGGCCCGCCAGCTGGATCGCGCGGGACATCGCGTGCCCGGCGCGCTCGCCGTTGGGGTCCGGCGCCACCATGTGGAAACCGTCGGAGGTGATGCTGGCCCCCATGATCCGGGCCAGGATGTTGGCGCCGCGAGCCTTGGCGTGCTCCTCGGTCTCGATCACCATCAATGCGCCGGCCTCACCGAACACGAAGCCGTCGCGGTCCTTGTCGAACGGGCGACAGGCACCGGCCGGGTCGTCGTTGTTGGTGGACATCACGATGCGCATGTTGGCGAACCCGGCGATCGGCACCGCCTCGATCCGCGTCTCCACGCCGCCGCAGATCGCCATGTCGGCCTCGCCGAGCACGATCTGCTGCCAGGCCCGGGCGATGCCCTCGGACCCCGACGCGCACGCGGAGACCGGCGTCATCACCCCGGCCTTGGCGTGGCGTTCCAGCCCGACGGCCGCCGCGGCGCCGTTGGGCATGTACTTCTGCACAGCCAGCGGCGAGATCGCGCGGAATCCGCGGGCCCGCATGTCGTCGTAACCGAAGACCAGCTCCTCGGCCGACCCCAGACCGGTGCCGATGGACACCGCCAACCGGTTGGTGTCGACCTCGGGGTTGCCGGCGTTCTCCCACACCCGCCGGCCGATGACGGTCGACATTCGCTGCAGGTATGCGGTGCGTCGCAGTTCGACCCGAGTCAGCTGACTGTCGAACTCTTCGAGCAGGTGCCCGCCGATCCGGACCGGCAGGTCGAACTCCTCGACGAACGGGTCGTCGAGGGTCCGAATCCCACTTTGGCCGTCCAGCAACAACTTCCAGGTGTTTTCGGCGTCAGTTGCCAACGCCGTCGTCATGGCAATGCCGGTGACGACCACATTCGGGAATGCCTTCCCGGTGACCAGCTCTGTCATGGCTCTAGAGAACGTTCCTTCCGTGCTTGTCCGGCTTCTCCTCGGGCCGGTAACGGCCCGCCTCGTCGCCAAACGCCATGCTTAGTAACGCCCGAACGCGAGCGCCACATTGTGGCCGCCGAACCCGAACGAGTTGTTGATCGCGTAGCGGTACTCGCCGTAGCGAGGCTCGCCGGCAACCACATCAAGTTCGATCTCAGGGTCCGGGGTCTCGTAATTCAGTGTCGGTGGAATGACTCCGTCCCGAAGGGTCAGCACCGTTAGAACAGACTCGAGCGCGCCGACGGCGCCGATCGAGTGCCCAAGCGCCGACTTCGGCGCGTAGACAGCGGCATTCTCACAGCCCGCCACTCTGATTGCATTTGCTTCAGCCGCGTCGCCGATCGGCGTCGCGGTTCCGTGCGCGTTGACATGGTCGATGTCGCGGGCGGACAGACCCGCCAACTCCATCGAGCGCTGCATCGCCCGGCCGGCCCGCACACCGTCGGCGGCGGGAGCCACCATGTGGAAAGCGTCCGAGGTGATGCCGGCACCCATCAGCCGGGCCAACGGCTTGGCGCCACGGGCCTTCGCATGCTCCTCGGTCTCGATGATCATCAGCGCCCCGGCCTCGCCGAACACGAAGCCGTCGCGGTCCTTGTCGAACGGTCGCGACGCGCGCTCGGGCTCGTCGTTACGCGTCGACATGGCCCGCATCATCGAGAACGCCGCAATGGGCAGCGCCTCGATCGGGCCTTCGACCCCGCCGCAGACCGCGAAGTCCGCGTCGCCCATCACGATCTGACGCCACGCGTGGGCGATGGCCTCCGAGCCCGAAGAACAGGCCGACACCGGGGTGATGACCCCGGCGCGTGCCCCGAGCTGCAGGCCCACCACCGCCGCGGCGCCGTTGGGCATGATCATCTGAACGGCCAGCGGCGACACCTTGCGGGGGCCGCCCTCGTTCATCAGGTCGTAGCTCTCCACGATCCGCTCGGCGCCACCCAGACCAGTGCCGACCACGACGCTGAAGCGGTCGGGATCGACCTCCGGGGCTCCTGCGGTCTCCCACAGTTGCCCGCTCAGCAGTTTGGCCAGCCGCTGGACGTAGGACATGCGCCGTAAGTCGAGGCGGCCCATGTGGACGTCGACGGGTTCCTTGAGGTGCCCACCGATCTTCGCCGGTAGGTCCCACTTGGTGACGAATTCGTCTTCGAGGACGTGGATGCCGCTCTCGCCGGCCAACAATCCCTTCCACGTGCTCTCGATGTCCGGCGCGATCGACGTCGTCGCCGCGACGGCGGTTACCACAACGCTGGGGTAACCGCCATTAGCAGTGGAAGGCTTGGTCACTTGCTCTCTGCTTCCAGCCTCGACTTGACGTTCGCGACGGCCTCGGGGTTCTCGGTCTCGAGCTTCGCGCGCAGCGCCTCGGCAGCCTCGGGGTTCTCTTCCTCGAGCTTCTGGATGTAGGCGACGACGTCACCGACGGTGCGCAGACCGGCGAGGTCCTCGTCGGGGATCTTCACGCCGTACTTGTCCTCGGTCTGCACGGCGATCTCGACCATCGACAGCGAGTCGATGTCCAGGTCGTCGACGAACGACTTCTCCGGGGTGACCTCGGAGGGCTCGATGCCGGTGACCTCTTCGATGATCTCGGCGATACCGGCGATGATTTCTTCCTGACTGACGGCCACAGTTAGTTCCCTTCGTAATATGTTGTGTGTAAACCGATTTGACGTGCTTTCTTGGTTCTGGACGGAACCCGGCGGTTACAGGCTTGCCAGTTCGTCCAGATCTGCGGGTGACTTGACGGCACGCGTCGGAACCCCCCGAAGTTCACGTTTGGCGATGCCGGTCAGAGTGCCCGCGGGCGGGAACTCCACGATCGCCGTCACATTCTGCTCACGCAGATATGCGGTGCACAGATCCCAGCGCACCGGCCGGGTCAGCTGGGAAACCAGGGCCTGCATCGCCGCGGCGGCGCTGGCCACCGGCCGGCCGTCGAAGTTGGACAGCAGCGTGGCGGTGGGCTCGGCGGTCGCGATGCCGGCCGCGGCGGCGGCGTAGCCCTCCAGGGCGGGCGCCATGAACTCGGTGTGGAAGGCCCCGGCCACACCCAGCGCGCGCACCCGGGCCTTGGCCGGCGGATCCTCGGCGAGCTTCTCCAGGGCGGTCAACCGGCCGGCGGCCACGATCTGGCCGGCGGCGTTGCGGTTGGCCGGAACCAGGTCGAGCTGCTCGAGGCGGGTCAGCACCTCGGCCTCGTCACCGCCGAGCACGGCGGACATGCCGGTGGGCTCGGCGGCACATGCCTTGGCCATCTCGGCGCCACGGGTGGCGGCCAGCATGACCGCGTCGTCGGAGGCCAGCACCCCGGCGATGGCGTAAGCCGCGATCTCGCCGACAGAGTGACCCGCGACCACCATTTCCCGGCCGGCGAGGGCTCCGCGCCTGGTCAGCTCCTGATGGGCGAGCAGCGTGGCGGCCACGATCAGCGGTTGGGCGACGGCGGTGTCGGTGATCTCCTCCATCGACGCCGTGGTGCCCAATCGGGCCAGGTCCAGGCCACTGGCCTGGGACCATGCGGCAACCTGGTCTGCTGCGCCGGGCAGTTCCAGCCACGGCGACAGCATCCCCTCGGTCTGGGAACCCTGTCCGGGTGCAAGCAACGCAATCACGTGTCTAAGAGAACACTGTGAAGACGGTTTTGCGGGGTGTAACAGATTATGAACCTCGTCTTAGGTTTTTGTATACATCCCACAAAATAGCCTCTTAAGCTACATGTTTGAGATACGGCCGCGATCTGTCGTCTAAATCACTATCTGCCGGATACGCCGCCAATACCCCCTCTGACCGGGGAGGGAAGCGGCGGGACCGAAATGTTGGCGGCGGCGGGCGGAGTCGTGGGGTAGTTGAGCTGGCCCACCGTCGCGGCCACGCGCAGCACGTAAGCGTCGCGTGGCTGGGTGGGATCGCGCCCGGTGAAGTCGGTGATCCGCTTCAGTCGGTAGCGCACGGTGTTTGGATGAACGAACAACTTCCTGGCACAAGCCTCAATCGCACCGCCAGAATCTAAGAAAGCGTCCAAGGTTTCGACGAGTGTCGGGCCGGCGTCCGCCAGCGGCCGCATCACATCGGTGTGCAGCGCCACGATGGCCGACGCATCGCCCATCAGAGCCCGCTCAGGAAGCAGCTCGCGGGCCAGGACCGGCCGCGGCGCACCCCGCCAGCCGGCGACCGCGTTCATCCCCGAGATCGCCTCGGAGGCGCTGTGATAGGCCGCCGTCAACATCGGCGCCGTCGGGCCGATCACCACCGGGCCGTCGGAGAACGCCTCCATCAGCTCCTTGAAGAACTTGTCGGTCGGCGACAGCTGGCCCGAGACGATGGCGACCAGCCAGGTGCCGTGCACGTCGGTCAGGGCAGCCCGGCCGTGCCGGATGGCGGCGTCGCGCACGTCCTGACTGGCGCGGCTGGGGCCCGGGTCTTCGGCGCCGTCGCGGCCGGGCGCCGGGGTTCCCACCACCACCGTGGCCGGCGCGGTGGTGTCCCAGTTCAGCGCGGCCGCCCTGGAGAGCAGCTCCGGGCCGGCGTCGCCGCGGACTATCGCGTCCACGACGCTGGCCTCCATCCGGCTGTCCCAGGCGCCCCGCGCCTCGGCGGCATCCGCGTAGGCGCTGGCCGCGGTGAACGCCAGATCGCGGCTGTACTTCAGGATTCCCACCGTCAGCGCGGTCAGCTGCTCCTCGGAGCGGGCCAGCAGCGGCACGACCTCCTCGAAGAACTCCATGGTGACCCGCACCATGTCCACGGTGTGGCGCAGCGCGATACGCCGGGTCAGGTCCTGCGGCACCAGCTCGAAGGCCTGTGCGGTGTAGCTGACGTTGCTGTGCGGGTCCTGCATCCACTCCACGAAGTTGACCACCGCGGTCTGCACCACCAGCGCGACGCTGGCCCGTTGGGAGGCTTCCAGGTCGGCGAAGAACGGCAACCGCTCGTGCATGGCCGAGACCGCCTCGGTGGCCAGCCGGCCCGAATACTGCTTCAACCGCCGCAGCAGCGAGTCGGGGACGGTGTCCAGCAGCTCCAGCGGGGACCTGGGTTTGGGCAGGTTGGCAAACGGTCCCGCGAAGGCGTTGTCATTCACACCTAAAAGCTACGCCTGTTTTCTGGAAGGTTCCGCTAAATGTGGGGCGGCTGGCGGGGGCTTTGGTACCCGCGTGCCGGGGGGTGCGCCAGCGTGATGTTGGGCGTCGAGTGTCACGCCAGCGTGACGCTCGGCGGGGGGTGGGGGCGGGAGCGACGCCGGGGTGGGGGCGGGGGCGTGGTACCCGCGTGCCTGGGGGAGCGCCAGCGTGACGTTGGGCGTCGGGTGTCACGCCAGCGTGACGCTCGGCGGAGAGGAGGGGATCGGTGGGGAGATGCGACGTGCGTCAGGCGACGCCCGGATCGGAGGTCTGCTCGGGGGCGGCCTCGACGTCGTCAATCTTGTATTGACGGGCGGCCGCCACGGCCACCGACGGGTCGATCTCGCCGTCGCGGGCCAGCGCCTCGAGCACCGCGACCACCGTGGATTCGGCGTCGGTGTTGAAATAACGCCGCGCGGCGGGCCGGGTGTCGGAGAACCCGAACCCGTCGGTACCCAACGTGACATAGGTTCCGGGCACCCACGGCCGGATCTGCTCGGGCACTGCCCGCATCCAGTCGGACACCGCCACCACCGGCCCGCGGGTGTCCTTCAGGGCCTTCGTCACGTATGCGGTCCCGGCCGGCTCGTCGGGATGCCGCAGGCGGTGCTTCTCCACCGCCACGCCGTCACGGTTGAGCTCGCCCCAGCTGGTCACCGACCAGACGTCTGCGGCCACGTCCCACTCCTCGGCCAGCATGTCGGCGGCCTTCAGCGCCGAGGGCATCGCCACCCCGGAAACCAGGATCTGCGCGGTGCTGGACCGCTTCTCCTTGGCCGCGCGGTACCGGTAGATGCCGCGCAGCAAGCCCTCGGGGTCGAAGTTCTCCGGCTCGGGCGGCTGCGCATACGGCTCGTTGTAGAGAGTGATGTAGAAGTAGACGTTCTCCGGGTTCTTACCGAACATCCGCTCCAGGCCGCTCTCGACGATGTAGGCGATCTCGTAGGCGAATGCCGGGTCATAGGCGACCACCGCCGGATTGGTGGCCGCTAGCAGCAGCGAATGCCCGTCGGCGTGCTGCAGACCCTCGCCGACCAGCGTGGTGCGCCCCGCCGTCGCGCCCAGCACGAACCCGCGGGCCATCTGGTCGGCCGCGGCCCACAGCCCGTCGCCGGTGCGCTGGAACCCGAACATCGAATAGAAGATGTAGAGCGGGATCATCGGCTCGTTGTGCGTGGCGTACGAGGTGCCCGCCGCGGTGAACGACCCCACCGACCCGGCCTCGTTGATGCCTTCGTGCAGGATCTGGCCGACTTCGCTCTCCTTATAAGCCAGCATCAACTCGGCGTCGACAGCGGTGTACAACTGGCCGTTGCGGTTGTAGATCTTCAGCGACGGGAACCAGGAGTCCATCCCGAACGTGCGGGCCTCGTCGGGAATGATCGGGACGATCCGCGGCCCAATCTCCTTGTCGCGCAACAATTCCTTAAAGGTGCGCACCAACGCCATGGTGGTGGCGACCTCCTGGTTGCCCGACCCCTTCTTCAGCGCTTTGTAGGCGTCGCGGCCGGGCAACTTGAGCGCCTTGGCCTTGGTGCGGCGCTCGGGCAAGAACCCGCCCAGGGTGCGGCGTCGGTCCAGCAGGTAGCGGATCTCCGGGGCGTCGGCGCCGGGGTGGTAGTAGGGCGGCAGGTAGGGGTTTTCTTCCAGCTGGGCGTCGCTGACCGGGATACGCATCGAGTCCCTAAACCGCTTGAGGTCTTCCAGCGCAAGCTTTTTCATCTGGTGCGTGGCGTTGCGGCCCTGGAAGTGCGCGCCCAGCGAGTAGCCCTTGATGGTCTTGGCCAGGATCACCGTCGGCTGCCCCTTGTGGGCCAGCGCGGCGTGGTAGGCGGCGTAGACCTTGCGGTAGTCGTGGCCGCCGCGCTTGAGATTCCAGATCTCCGAGTCGCTCATGTCGGCCACCAGCGCCTTGGTGCGCGGGTCGCGGCCGAAGAAGTGATCGCGCACGTAGGCGCCGTCGTTGGCCTTGTAGGTCTGGTAGTCGCCGTCGGGGGTGCTGTTCATCAGGTTCACCAGCGCGCCGTCGCGGTCGGCGTGCAGCAGGGCGTCCCACTCGCGGCCCCACACCACCTTGATGACGTTCCAGCCGGCGCCGCGGAAGAACGACTCCAACTCCTGGATGATCTTGCCGTTGCCGCGCACCGGGCCGTCCAGGCGCTGCAGGTTGCAGTTGATCACGAAGGTCAGGTTGTCCAGCCCCTCGAGCGCGCCGACGTGCGCCAACCCGCGGCTCTCCGGCTCGTCCATCTCGCCGTCGCCCAAAAAGCACCACACGTGCTGGTCGGAGGTGTCCTTGATGCCGCGGTCGTGCAGGTAATGGTTGAACCGCGCCTGGTAGATGGCGTTGAGTGGGCCCAGACCCATCGACACCGTCGGGAATTCCCAGAAGTCGCTCATCAACCGCGGGTGCGGGTAGGACGGCAACCCGCCGCCGGAATGGCTGTGTTCCTGCCGGAAACCGTCGAGGCGGTCCTCGGACAGCCGGCCTTCGAGAAACGCGCGGGCGTAGATCCCCGGCGAGGCGTGCCCCTGGATGAACACCTGATCCCCGCCGCCGGGGTGCGACTTGCCGCGGAAGAAGTGGTTGAACCCGACCTCGTAGAGCGCAGCGGAGGAGGCGTAGGTCGAGATGTGGCCCCCGACGCCCACACCGGGCCGTTGCGCGCGGTGCACCATGATCGCCGCATTCCACCGGATCCAGGTCCGGTAGCGCCGCTCGACGTCCTCGTCGCCGGGGAACCAGGGCTCCAACTCGGTCGGGATGGTGTTGACGTAGTCGGTGGAGGTCAGCGCCGGGATGGACACCCGCTGTTCACCGGCCCGTTCCAGCATCCGCAGCATCAGATAGCGGGCCCGCGCCGGGCCGGAGCGCTCCAGCAATTCGTCGAAGGACTCCAGCCACTCCGAGGTTTCCTCGGGGTCGATGTCGGGCAGATAGGAGGCCACGCCTTCGCGGATCACCCGAACTCGATCGGGTTCGCTTGTGCTGCTTGAGGTTTTGGCTAGATCGTTGCGGGCGAACTCGGTGGTCAACTTCCGCTCCTGTAGTTGGCGGGGGATCGGCTTGGGTGGCCGCCCCTCTATCGTGCCGCACCGGAGCCGAGCGCGGGTACTTGCCGTGGGTGACCGCTGGCAGACCCCGAAGTAGGTGCTAGTGGGGCATTTGGGATCGGGACGCGGTAACGTCCATGCCGTGCTCACTGGATGGCGTGCCGTCCCTCGCAGGCACGTGGGGGAGTTCCCCAGGCGAGGCGCCCTGGCTCTGGGATGTGTTGCGGTGATGACGATCGGAGTCGTCGGCTGCACGAAGATCGCCGACGGAAGCGGCGTGGCCGACACCAATGTGGCACCGGCATACCGGTCCTCGGTGTCGGCGTCGGTGTCGGCGTCGTCGGTGACCTCGAGCGTGCGGGAATCCCAGCGGCAGCAATCCGTGACGACCAGCATGATCCGCACCTCGTGCGGCACCCTGGGCAACGCGGTCTCGGACACCATCGACAAAGTCAACGCCTACGTCGCGGCGCTCAACGCCGGGAAGAACACCGGCCCGACCGAGGGTCCGGCGATCGACGCCCTCAACAACGGCGCCAACACCGTGACCAGCAGCATCAACAACGCGCTGTCGCCCGAGCAGCGCGACGCCTTCAAGGCCTACAGCGATGCGGCCCGCGCGGTGGCCAACGCCATCTCCACCCACGTAGGGCCGTCGGAGTTCAACCGGCGGGTGGATGCCTTCAACAAGGCGAAGTCGCGGGCGGTGGATTCCTGCAAGGGCTTCATCTGAACCGGGTGGCCGATCGGGGCTCGGCCGGGCTGCGGAAACTGTGCGTGGGCTAGCCGTATGAACTCGACGGTGCCTGTGCGACGATAGCGTCGATTGCTTCTCGTGTGGTTGGTAGAGGGAGGTTCCACGGTGGTCGCGGCGGATCACGCTCGCAAGTTGGGCATCCAACGGGACCAGGTTGTCCAGGAGTGGGGCTGGGACGAGGACACCGACGACGACATCCGTGCCGACATCGAGGATGCCTGCGGCAGCGAGCTGCTCGATGAGGACACCGACGAGGTCGTCGACGTCGTGCTGCTCTGGTACCGCGACAACGATGGCGACCTGGTGGACATCCTGATGGACGCCATCAGCCCACTGGCCGAGGACGGCGTGATCTGGGTGCTGACGCCCAAGACCGGCCGGCCCGGACATGTGCAGCCCGCTGACATCGCCGAGGCGGCGCCCACCGCCGGCCTGATGCCGACCTCCTCGGTGAACCTGGGCAACTGGAGCGCGAGTCGACTGGTCCAGCCGAAGTCGCGGACCGGTAAGCGCTGATGCTCGACGTCGGAGCCACCGCCCCCGACTTCACCCTGCGCGACCAGAACAACCAGCCCGTCTCGCTCGGGGCTTACCGCGGCGCCAAGAACGTGCTGCTGGTGTTCTTCCCGCTGGCGTTCACCGGGATCTGTCAGGGCGAACTGGACGCCGTGCGGGACAACCTGCCGGAATTCGAGAACGACGACACCGCGGTGCTGGCCATTTCGGTGGGTCCGCCGCCCACCCACAAGATCTGGGCGGTGCAGAGCGGGTTCCTGTTTCCGGTGCTGTCGGACTTCTGGCCGCACGGCGCGGTCAGCCAGGCCTACGGGGTGTTCAACGACGCGGCCGGCATCTCCAACCGCGGCACGTTCGTGGTCGATAAGGCGGGGATCATCCGGTTCGCCGAGATGAAGCAGCCCGGCGAGGCGCGCGACCGGGCGGTGTGGACGTCGGCGCTGGCGGCGTTGCGGGAGTGAGCGTTTTGGGTGCCGGGCGGTTCGGCGTGTAGCCTGCTGCGCCGGGGCATAGGGCGCGTAGCTCAGTGGTAGAGCTCTGGTTTTACACACCAGCGGTCGGCGGTTCGATACCGTCCGCGCCCACCAGTGTTATTGCAGGTCAACGGCGTTGGGGTCATTCGAGGCCGACCCCCCGTTGTGCCGAGAGTGAGTCAAGAGGCCGACAGAATGGCCTATTTCGCGGCGCATCACTGCCCGCTGCCGGCGCGTGATCGACCGAGCAGCGCGTCGCCCGCCGATGCCAACGCGTCGTCGTAGACGTGGCCGTAGACCCGCAGCGTCATCGCGGGATCGTGGCCGAGCCATTTCGCGGTCGCCGCTACCGTCGTGCCGCCGTCGAGCAGCATCGTTGCGGCGGTGTGCCGAGCGTCGTGCAGCCGGATTGTCGGGACGGCCGCGACCTCGCAATGGCTGCGGAACATCTTCGAGTAGGTCTCGGGCCGCACTGGCGAGCCGTCCGCGCTGACCGCGACCAGGCCGGTGTCCGGCCACCGCTTACCGATCCGCAGCCGTTCGGACGCCTGCGCCGCCTTGAGTGTGCGCAGCGCGGCGAGCACGTCGCCCGGCATCGGCAGCACGCGGCGGGACCGGCGCGACTTCGGATCGCCGGTCACCGTTCCCTGACCTGCGACCACGACGCGGCCCTGAGCGATGCTCACGGTGCCGGCGTCGAAATCGACATCGGTCCAGCGCAGCCCGAGTACCTCGGAGCGGCGTAGACCGGCCAGCGTGAGCAGCCAGCAGGCGGCGAGGCGGTCGTCGGCGATGTGCTCGCGAAAGCGCGTGGCCTGCTCGGGTGTCCACGTCGACATATCCCTGTTGGCGACCTTGGGCCGCTCGACCAGGCGCGCGACGTTGCGGGCGACCAGGCCGCGCGCCATCGCGTCATCGAGCGCGTGAGATAGAACGCCGAGCATGGTGACCACGGTGCGGTTGCTGACGCCGCCTGCGATCTTGGGCCGCTCGGGGTCACCGGGCCGCGCTGCGATGTACCGGCCGCGCTCGGGCCGCAGCACGTCGCCGCCGGCCACCAGGCGGTCGAGCGCTTTCATGCCGGGGTTGCCGAAGGCGGCGTGAAGCTCGGCGTAGCTCGCCCCGGCGGGCCGCTCACGCAGGTAATTCAACACCTCGGAGGATCGCTGACCGCGCTTGTCGCGCTGGGCAACCGGCGTGCCCGCGAGCCGCAGTGTCACCAGCGCGTCGAGGTCGGCTGTCCGCAGGTGCTGCAGCGGGGTCGCGCCAAGGTGTTCGATGACCGGTTTGAGGTGGTCGCGGTACCCGGCCAGCGTGTTTGGCCGCACGTCGCGCCGACCGTCGAGCCATTCGGTCAGGAACTCGGCGACGGTCGTGCGGTCGCGCTTGACGAACGTGCCGGCCGCGACCTCGGTTGTGACGCGCCGGTACTCGCGGCGAGCTTCGGCGAGCGTGGAGTAGGTGAACCGCTGCCGGTCGCGCGTCCCGTCCGGCCGAGTGCCGATGTCGACCTGGAATGTGTAGGTGGTTGCGCCGCTTTTGGCCTTGCGCCTGGTGATCGGCTCGGAGCGCCGGGTGCGCTTGGGCTGCTGATCGGCGGTGTTCTCGGTGCTCATCGGCGGTTCGTCTCCTTGGTTATCTCGATGTCGCGTTGCGGGGGTTGTGGCCGTTTCGGTAGTGGTTTGTCGTCGAACCATCCTTCGGCCTTCGCGCGCTTGAGCAGGCGGTCAACGGTGGTCTTGCTGACATTCAGTCGTGCGGCGACGGTTGGGCGCACCGGCAGCCCGAGGGCAAGGGCTTCCTCGGCGATCTTCGCTGCCTGATAGACCGGAGGGGCCGCGACATCCGGTTGGGTCCATGCTTCGACGGTCTCGCCGAAGAACCACACCTGACCGCCTTTTCGCGCGATCCACTGCGCGGCGGTGTAGGCGAGTCTGCGCACCGGCACCGCGCGCACTGCCTCGTAGTCGACCGCACCACCGTCGCCGGCCGTAATCGTCAGTTCGGTGATTCTGGGACCGCTGTCCTTCGCGGTCTGCACGCGCACCACGTAGGTAAAGGGGTGGCCGACCAGTCGGACAGCCACGCGCTCCCTCGGCTCGGGGATGCGCCCAAGCGGGCCGATGCGGGTGTCGGGGGTCGCCGGGTCGGCGTAGTCGACCGAATCGACATCGCCGCGCTGCGGTTTCGGGGAGTCACCTTTGCGCGAACTCATACTAGGTGACTCTACGTACTAGACATTCACCACACAAGTCTTAGATTGAAGTAATGCAGACACCAACAACCACCAAATCTGTTCCAACGCTGGACGAATTGCGCAGCGGGCCACCGACACTGAGCGTCGAACAGGCAGTGCGGTACCTCGGATGCAGCCGCGCGTACGGCTACCAGATGGCGCGCGAGGGGCGGTTGCCAACGATCAAGCTCGGTGAGCGCCGGGTGCGCGTCCCGGCGCTGGCGTTGCTAAAGATGCTCGGCGGCGAGGCGTAACCGAAAGCAATTGCACCGCAGCGCAATTCACGCTGCGAAGAAACGAGCGCCCCGCCGGGCACCGATACCCGAGCGGGGCGACTTACCGAAATGAGGCCGAGTGAGCCAACGCCACCAGGATAACGCCGCTGACGGCGCGGGGAAGGGTCCGTTTGGCAAGCGCGATGCCGACGACTACGAGCAGCGCCAACGCGACATCGCGGCCCTGTTCGACGCCGACCCGGTGCCGCTGCGCGCTGGGAGCCTGCCGCCGTTTCCCGCCGACGCGCTGCCGGAACCCTATGCCGCGATGATCGCGGCGACCGCCGCTGCGCTACAGGTCGATACCGCGATGGTTGGCCCGATGGTGCTCGGTGCGTTGTCGGCGGCGTGCGGCGGCTGCGTCGAGGCCGAGGTGCACCACGACTGGCACGAGGTCGCCGTGTTTCACCTGCTCATCGTCGCCGGGCCGAGCGAGCGCAAGAGTCCGGTACTGTCTCGCGCGGTCGAGCCGCTGCGGGCCGCTGAGCGGCAAATGGCCGAGGTGATCGCGCCGCGCCGGGCCGAGGCGCTGGCACGCCAACGTATCGCCAAGCAGCGCGCCGACAACGCCGAGCGTGAAGCGTCCAAGCTCGACGCGACCAAGCGGAGCAGCAGCGATGACAGCGGCTATGCGGGAGCCAGCCTCGACCCCGTGGAACGCGCGGTCAGGCTGGCCGCTGCGGCTGCCGAAATCGTGGTGCCCGAGCTGCCGCGCCTGCTCGCCGACGACGCGACACCCGAGGCGCTGACCGCGCGCCTGGCGGCGAACAGCGGTCGCTTGGCCGTGGTGTCGGCCGAGGGCGGTGTTTTGGGCACGCTCGCGGGCCGGTACTCGCGCGGGATGGCGAATCTGGACACCTGGCTCAAGGGTTACGTCGGCGATCAGATCATCGTGGATCGTGCCGGCCGAACCGGCGAGGTGATTGACCGGCCGGCTCTGACCGTCTGTTTGGCGGTGCAACCCGCCGTGCTGGCCGAGGTGCGCGCCGATCAGCGGTTCGACGGCTTCGGGCTGCTCTCGCGCCTGTCCATCGCGCAACCGCGCTCAATGGCCGGCCACCGCGACCCTGACGCCGCTGTGCCGACGCCCGAGCATGTCAGCACCGCATACACCGCCGCGCTGACCGACCTGGCGAGGCGGCTGCACGAACGCGCGGGCGGGCCGGTCGCGGTCAAATTCAGCCCGGCTGCGCGAGAGGAAATCGCCGACATACAGCGCCGCGTGGAACGGCGGCTGACCGGCGGCGGCGATCTGAGCGGCGACATGGAAGCGTGGGGCGGCAAGCACGTAGGCCGCGTGATCCGCGCGGCGCTGCTGCGGCATATGGCCGAGCACGGTGCCGGCGGTGCCGACAAGCTGGTCTCCGCCGAAACGGTCGCCGCCGCGTGGCGCATCGGGGAATTCTTCGCCGCCCACACACGCGCCGCATTCGGCGTCGCCGACACCAGCGGCGTGAAGCTGTCTGACCTCGCCGCCGCGCTCGACTACCTCCGCGAGCGACACCAGGTGATGCCGATGTATCCGATACGGCTGCGGGAGCTAAGCAAGAACGGCCCGATTGTGTTGCGTCGCAAAAGCACTCGCGATCCACTGCTAGACGTGCTCGACGATTTCAACATCATTCGCGTCAGGGTCATTGACCGCGTGAAGGTGGTTTATCTGCATCCGCTCGCCGCGCCGCCTCACGGTTCGGGGCTGCTGTGACGCCGCCAAATGCCGCACGGTGCCGCATGGATGCCGCACGCAATGCCGCATCAACGCTAGGCATTCTGAGCTGGGAAAACGCCACCGTGCCGCATATGCCGCACGATTTGGCGCGAATCACCGCAAAGAGCGGATCGTTACTACTGCGAAACCGACCTATCTGTCTGTCTGACCAGCGTGTTTGTGCGTCGTTGAGCTGCGAGGCGGCGGCAGATCGTACGAAATCGTGCGGCATATGCGGCATTTCATCGTTTCCGCAGGTGGGGCGGCGTCCAACCAATGCGGCATTGCGTGCGGCACCTATGCGGCATCATGCGGCATCTGGGCGAGCAGCGGGTCAGAGCGCGGGTGTTGCCGCTGGTCAGGACACGTTAGGTCGACGCCGCACGGTGCCGCACGGTGCCGCATTGGCCGCGAGAGGCGGCGAGCCTTGACCTGATGACCGCCGACGCCGCCTTTGGTTGACCTCGGGAGAGGCGGCGTCCATCGACCCAATTCATCGACTGCCCGGCGACCGACGCCGAGCTAACTGCAACCGAGGAAACCGAGATGACCGTCAACAACAGCAACACCCAATCGACCCAACCGACCGATGACCAGATAGACGCCGCGATCCTGGCCGCACTCACCGAAGCGCAGGCGAGCAGCGGCGAGGAACTGCACAGCTGGGCTGCGATCCGGCAGCGTCTACCCGGCTCACTGGATCGTGCGAACGAACGCCTGATCGCGCTGTGGCACGCCGGCCGCGTCTGGACGTGCAAGGTCCGAGGCCGCAACTACGTCGCGTTGGGCGACGCCGACGACGTGCGTTTGGCCGAGGCCCACCGTGCCCGCGCCCCCCTGGCGCTATGAACCGGCCGAGCTGTCCGCTCTGGCCTGTCCGACCACCCGAATACCGAGAGGAACGAAACGATGAGCGATCCGACCCAGAACCGGCCCGACGCCGCCGAGCGCGAGCGTGCACGCGCGGCGGTGGAGCTGCGGGTCCAAGGGCACCCGTTCGCCCATATCGCCGCGCAGCTCGGTTACGCCGACGAGAGCGGAGCACGGCACGCGGTGTCGCGTTCGCTCGCGCGTCGCGAGGCTGAATCCATCGACGAACTGCGCGCGGTGCATAGCGCGAGGCTTGAGACGGTGCTGTCGAGCTTCTGGTCGGGCATGGTGTCCGGTGACGCCGACGCCGCCAAGATCGTGCTGCGTGCGCTCGACAGCCTCGCGAAACTGTTCGGCCTCGACGCACCGACCAAGGTCGCACTCGGCCCGCCGGTCAGCGAGGTCGACTACGCGAACGAAGCTGCACAACTCATCGAGCGCTTGCAGGCGCAGGGAGAGCTGGGCGAGTTCGTCGCCGGGCTGCGGGCGCAGGCCGTGGCAGACGTGGACAGCGAAACGGCCGTGGCCGATGGCGATTATCCCGGCGCGCAGCTCGACGCGCGCAGCGCGGCTCACAGCGGCGAATTGCCTCCCGATGACTTGGCCGGTTGGTCCAACATCGGTGATCCAATGCCCGCGCCGGCCGATCCTGCCGCACCACCCGCAATAGCTCCGGTGCCCGAGCCGGAACCTGAGCCGCTGCCCGCCCCGCAGCCGGTCCAGTCTCAGCAGCCGGCCGCACCGCCGGCATGGATGCGACGCAACATCGGCGGCGACGGCTATAACCCGACCTCGGGGTGGCGTCCGTAGGCGCGAGTTACCCGACTCTTACGGGTAAGACGTTGTGCCGCAGCAGTTTTCGCGACACGCCGACCGTCACAGCGTGGCAGCCCGGCTGCACGGTGCTGTGCTCTGATAGGTCCATGACCGCCGTTGTCCCGCATCCGCTGATTGATCCGGCTGCGCTCACCCCAAGCCAGTGGTCGGCTCGCCTGGCCGCGTACCTGAGCCGTGGCCGTGGCAACGATGACCCCGAGGTGGTCGCTTGCCGGCAGGCGCTCAGCTTCTGGCGTTGCCGTCGAGTGATCGACGCCGAGGCCGGCCAGATCGCACCCGACCACCTCGACGCGCTGACGGCTCGGCTGCGCGAGGCGGTGGCCGGATGATCCCCGGCGCGAAATACGGCACCCCGGCTTTCCTCGCCGCTCAGCTGCCGCAGCAGCGTCCGACCCCGACCCAAGAACAGGGCCGGGACCGGCGTCGCAAGCTGCTGCCGATCTATGCGTGGCCGGGCGACTGGTCGCTCACGGCCGAGGTCGCCGCCATCTGCGACCCGCTGGCCGAACGTGTCGCCGCCGCAACCAATCCGGCTGCCTATCTGCGCGCGGTCACCGAGCTGGCCGACGCGGTGCACCAGGCCGTGCATGTCGTGGTCGGGTTGATCGCGCAGGCCGATGCCGAGCGCCGGACACGGCACCTCGGGACCGACGAGCGCGGCCGGTCGATTCGTGCCGTGGTGGACCTCGCCGAGCGGCCCGCCGCGCCCGAGGTCGACAGCCTCGCGCTGGTCGAGGGCACCTGGCCGGCGACCCTGGTCGTGCTGGCCGAGCCGTACAGCGCCGCTCTGGCGCGGCTGTTGGGCGGTGCAGCAACGCCGACCGTCAGCGACCGGCTGCTCACCGCGCTGGTCGAGGTAGACGCCGCAGCGGGTGCGCTGAGCCGGCGGCTCGACCGCGAGCGGGTGTACCAGGCAAACCGTGCCGGCAATCGCACCCCGTCGCCCGCCGACCGTGCCCGCGCCGAACTTCACGAACTAGGAGTGCTATGACCGCCCCACCTGTGCAGACCTACGGCAGTTTGTTACCGGTGCCGTTCGCGGTGCCGCCGGTCAACCCCTCACCACAAGGGCTGTACGCCGCGACCACCTGGACCGAGGTCACTGGACCGTCGCGGCACCTGGCCGGCGTCGAAATCCGGCCGGCGGGCAACTACGGCGGCGACGACGCCTCGGGTGTGTGGGAAACCGACTGGTGCGGTGCGCCGCCGATGAACAACGCCGAGCGCAAGGAAGGCACCCGACCCGAGGGGTTGGACCCGTTCGCACCTGTGACCATCTGGGCATATGACGAGTGCGACCTGACCGCGCCGTCGCGTACCGAGGTCCAGCAGCGGGCAGCGCAGATTTTCCGGTTGCGGGAACAGGTCTCCGTGGAGCGCGAGTTTTCCAACCGGCTGTTGACTGACGCCGGCACACCCGAGCAGGTCGACAGCTTCACGGTGGCCGTGGGCTACCTGGAAGCCGAGTTCGCCCGCACCAACACCACCGGATACGTCCACGTCGGGGCGCAGTGGGCGGCGGTGGCGGCGGCGTCCCATCTCATCGGCAAGTCAGGCACCCGACTGGTCAGCCCGCTCGGGCACACGTTCGTCTTCGGCGGCGGCTACGTCGAGGGGTTGGAAGACACCCTGGTAGCGACCTCGCAGCCGTTCGGATGGCGGGACGAAACGGTGCTGCGCACGGCCATTGACGAGAGACACAACATCTTCGCCGCCATCGCTGAGCGCACCGTGCTGGTCGGATACGAGGCCGTGATCGGCGCGGCGACGGTGACGCCGTGAGCACCGCAACCCTTGCGCCCGACCGGCCCGATTCCTACGCCGGACCCCGCTGCCAGTCCTGCGGCGGGCCGTGCTGGCTGTGGAAGGGCAGCGTGCACGGTTACACCTGCTCAGCGTGCCTGACCGCCTACCTCGACGCTGGTGCGGCCCGAGGTGCCGAACGCGACCGCGCGGACCGCGCCCAAACGCTGCGCCGAGTGTTTGGCCACGACACCCCGGCTCACTCGGAAGATCGACGCCGGGACGGTGGTGGTCCCGCGTTATGTACCGCACCCCGTCCCGGCGTCGGTCACTGAATCGAAAGGACGACCAGCACAATGCCTTTGACCCTGGCCGACATCACCGCCGGCCAACGCGCGCATCTAGAAACGTGCATCCACGAGGCCGGCCATGCCGTCGCTGGCGTGGTGCTAGGTGCGGAGCTGCGCAACGCCGTCGTCGTGTCGAGCAAGGTCACTGGCACCGAAGGGCTGACCACATTCAGCGACCGCCCGCACGGGACCGATGCGCTGATAGCTCATGCGGGGCCGTGGGCGCAGGCGCGTTGGCTTGCCGGCCGGCGACCTACGCAGCGGGAGTTCTATGCCGTGTTGGACACCACCGGCCACAAGGACAGCCGAGTGCTGACCGCCAGCGGCGGCATGCATACCGGTGCCGATGTCGTGCCGCTGTTGACCTGGTGTTGGCCGGCGGTGGCGCGGACCGCGACGCAGCTTCACCGAACCGGCGAGGTGTACCAGGCCGACGTGCTCGCCGCGCTGGGCATCACTGACGGCGGCGGCATGACCTCCGTGCAGCTCGCCGCCATCCGGTCTCGCTGCCGCGAGGTGCCGCCCATTCGCGCCGCCTGATGCGAACACCCGTTCGGGAGCGACCCCCCGTTGTGCCGCAAGTGTGCCAAGACTCGCAGCCACGGCACCGCACGCGGTAGACAGAAGCGGCCCGTAACCGGCTGCCGGGCTGCGGGTTTCCGAGACTGGTCGATACTGCGCGATACGCCGTAGACAACCGGGATCGGATTTACACACCAGCGGTCGGCGGTTCGATACCGTCCGCGCCCACCATCCAAAGCCGATCAGATACCGGTTTTGAGGTCAGGCTTCAGCATCGGTCGCCCGTGACCGACCCGGCAGGTGTCTACTCGCCGAATCCAGCGCGTCGTCGGATACGTGGAGCGTAGAGCGCGCACACGTCGCCACGTGGCAGACAGAGGTGCATAGTGCATCATCCACGGGCCGATATTGAGCAGTGTTGCCATTGGTGTGAGGTGCCCGCCGACGAGACCATGGTCAGCAGTCGGTTCGCTTCCGAGGAACCCGCCATCACCACACTGCCGGTTGCGCTCAGATCGCCGGGGCCGGTTTCTCAGGCACCCCGCGCCGATCGGGGGCCAGATGAACGGAGCGTCCGCCTCGTTTGAAAGGTCATAGGAGTACCCCATGAGCAAGTGGACGGCCGCCGACATACCCGACCAGACAGGTCGCACCGCCGTCGTCACCGGCGCCAACACCGGAGTGGGCTACCAGACGGCCGCGGCGCTCGCGGCGAAGGGCGCACATGTCGTGCTAGCCGTCCGCAATCTCGAAAAAGGAAGGGCTGCCGCAGACCTGATCGCCAGGGCTCACCCCGGTGCGATCGTGGCTATCCAAGTGCTTGACCTGGCCTCGTTGGACTCCATCCGCACAGCGGCCGACGAGTTGAAGTCCAAGCACGACTCCATCGACTTGCTGATCAACAATGCAGGCGTGATGACGCGAACGAAGTCGACGACCAAGGACGGCTTCGAATTGCAGTTCGGCACCAATCATTTGGGCCACTTCGCGTTGACCGGCTTGCTGGTAGAGCGGGTGCTCAGGGCCCCAGGCTCGCGGATCGTCACCGTCAGCAGCCCGGGTCATCGCTTCCCCCGCAGCGGCATCCGCTTCAACGACCTGCAGTGGGAACGTGACTACAAACCCCTTGACGCATACGGCCAGTCCAAGCTCGCCAATCTGATGTTCACCTACGAGTTACAGCGACGCCTGCAGGGCACGAACACCATCGCCGTTGCCGCCCATCCCGGAGGTTCCAAAACCGAGATTGTGCGCAACTCGCCGCCCCTGGTGCGCTTCATGGGGCCGCTCTTCCAGAGCGCCGAGATGGGTGCCCTGCCGACGTTGCGCGCGGCGACCGATCCAAGCGTGCTGGGCGGGCAGTACTACGGCCCCGGTGGCTTCGCCGAACAGCGCGGCTATCCCAAGGTGGTGGCCTCGAGCGCGACGTCACACGACGTCGCGGCCCAACGTCGGTTGTGGGCGATATCCGAAGAGCTGACGGGAGTTGTTTTCCCGTTGGGTTGAGCGGCGATGCCCGCTAGCTTGACGCGGTGGGGAAGGCGTGTTTCATGTCGCCGCCTTCGGCCGCCACGTCGGGATCCACCACATCACCCTTGACGGCGAGCAGCGTCTGGATCGTGACGGGCTCTGCGAGCGCGGCCTCGGCCAGGCACATCCCCTTGGCTTCCTGGATGAGTTGACGCAGCCGTTCCTGCGGCTCGTCGGAGTCGATATCGACCAGGTAGCGCAGACCGAGGCAGACTCCGCGCTGACCTGTGTCGCCCTTGACGTAGCCGAAGGACAGTTCGCTTTCGACTTCGATGTTGCGCACGTCGAGGTCGCGGTCGTTGGCCAGTGTCGTCAGATGACTGGCCAGGCAGAACGCCGCTCCGGCGGCGAAATACACCAGCGGTGCCGGTGCGCTGTCGGCGCCAGGCGGAAGGCCGGTGCCTTCGTCGGCCCACAGTTGGTAGGCGCCATAGCCTTTGACCCCCGGTTTGACGTCTGCATGCTTGCGCAATCCCTCGTCGGTTTTCAACGAGACTTTGACCGGGAAGTGGAAGACCGGCTTTTTGTTGTTTCCCAAGTGATTTGGGGCACCGGCGAGCCTGGGCAGGTTCACCTCGGGCTCTTCGAGCCTGCTCACCAGTGGTGGTGCGACGTCGGCGGTCATTGTTCGTTCCCTTCTAATCGGTGGAATTCGTCAGACAGCGGCCCTGGCGTCCGCGGCCGGGCTAGCAGTTGCATCTGATGGTGAACTCCTTTTCCTGTCCGGCAAGGGATTCGGAGTCACTGTGCAGGCGAATGTTCTGCCTGACGTCGGCGATGTTGGCGCGATACGCCGCCTGGACGGTTTCGATCCAGTCCCGGCCGCCGTCGGCCTGATAGGGCAGATCGACGGTGTGGAGCTGGGGTGTGGTGGTGTCCAGTGGACAGCTCAGGGCGGCGCGCAGCGTGGCCCGCTGGTGTTCGGGGTCTCCGACGCGTCCGCACGGTGAACCGATGGGGTAGTCGACCAGCGCAGTGCGCGGCGGTCGGTAGGCCTCGGAGATGTCACGCAGGGTGGACAGCATCAGGGTGGGCAGTCCACCGGCCTCCAACGCCCGTGCCAGCACTGCGGTGGCCTGGTGGCATTGCGGGCAGAACGGTACGACGAGAACGAGATCGACGTTCTGGCGGCGGAATTCGTCGTGGATGCGCGGCGCGGTTTCGGTGGCCAGCTGCTTCCATTTGGTGATCGAGCCCAGAATGCTGACCGCATCCGGCGCCAGCGCACCAATGGTGCCCTCGGCCTCGAGTTCGGCCATGCGGTCGCGCGGAAAGGCCACGTTGAGGTCCTCGTCGGCCCAGAAGCGTGCCGGGGTGGCGTGATCGAACACGATCTGGTCATTGGGCACGGTGCGGGGGATGAGGCGGTAGGACAGGTCATTGGTGCGCTGCAGTGGTTCCTGTCCCGGCGCGTGTGCGCCGAGACTGACCAGCAGCCCCACGGTCAGTTCCGGCACGGGTTTGTGCACCGGCACCATTGTCGGTGCATCGAAGTGGGGCAGTTCGGCTGACCGGCGCGGTGCATCGGACCCTGCACCGGCGTCGCGATAGAGCAGGGGTGCAAGGGCACGCTGGTGATCGCTATACAGATACGACATGGTGAACCTCCGAAGGTGATTGGGTGGCCAGTCCGCGCAGGACGAGTTCGACAAGCTCGTCGGCGTTGACTCGATGACCCGTTTTGTGGCCGATCGCGACCGCCGCGAAAAGTGCGTCCGCAGCTGCCCCTATCAGCTCCGGCCGGAGTTCGCCGGCCTTGGCTCGAGAAGTCAGGTAGGACGCCAACACGTCCTTCCCGGTTGCGACGAAGTCGCGCAATGCCGCATCGGCATGGCTGGCCGAGAAGAACACCGACACCAAATCGGCGTTGGCGGAAAGGGTTTCGTCGAATGCCCGAATCAGGGGCGGCAACACCGTAGTCGCCGGTTGATCGGCGTGCTCGATGAGCAACTCGCGTAACTGCGGAAGGAAACCGCGCTCCTCGAGCACGGCCGCCACCAAGACTTCTTTGCTGTCGAAATAGTGGTAGAGCAGCCCCGGCGCCACACCCGCGGCCTGGGCGATGTCTTTGATCGACGTCCCGTCAACGCCCTTGCGGGCAAACACATTCAACGCCGCCTCGATGAGCTGCTCGCGACGTCGCTGGGCCTGCTCCTGTCGTGTGGTCATGCCAGCAGCCTATATTTGATTGAACGTTTAGTCAATGAATGGGTTTCGCTGCGGAACTCCTCGCGGCCGGGCAGCTGCTTCGACACGATCTGGGCCTTGGCGCGCGGACGGGACCTTTCGCGGCCCGGTCCGCTCAATTAGTCTGCACAAACGCACTGGTGCCAGCAGAAAGGCGCATCATGACGCGTAAGAACCGTGCGACTCGGGCTCGTACGACTGCCGGGAAAGGGACCCCGACGTCCTTACTCCGCCGGCTGATTCTCCTTGGCGGCATCCCCCTGTTGGCCGGAACTGCTCTGCTGGGCAGCGCCGGGACCGCAGGCGCCACGCCCGCCGACGACGCCTATCTGGCCCAACTGCGCGCCGCCGGCCTCACCTGGCCACCCAACGCGGACGAGGCACTGATCGGGGAGGCGCACCTGATCTGCTACGACCTCACCTGGGGCTGGGAGCCTCAACAGATTGCCGATGACATCCATGCGCACATGAATGCCCGCGGCGTGACGTTGTTGGACGTCGGAACCATGGTCAACGCCGCCCATTCCATCTACTGCCCGGGCAACGTCTGCGACGCACCCAGCCTCTGCACCTGACTGACGCTTTTCCGCGCGGGCGCGACGGGCTGCGATTTGCCGCGGGGGATTTCGCGGTGGGGTTAGGCTCGCGGCCTGACCACGAGGTGAGGGACGGCGATGACTACTTACGACTTCATCGTGATCGGGGCCGGCTCAGCCGGATGCGCGGTTGCCGGCCGACTGGCCGATGAGTCGTCGGCCAAGGTGCTGCTGATCGAAGCCGGCGGTTCGGATCGGCGGCTGACAGTCCGTGCGCCGCTGGCCTTTCCGCGTCAGCTCGGGACTTCACTGGACTGGGCCTACGAGAGCGAACCGGAAGCAGGTTGTGCAGGCCGGCCGATCCCGCAGCCGCGTGGCCGGGTGCTCGGCGGCACCAGCGCGATGAACGCGATGGTGTGGGTCAAGGGCAGCAACCTCGACTACGACGGCTGGGGGTTGTCCGGCTGGACCTGGAACGACGTGGAACCGGTGTTCAAGCGCATCGAGGACGGACCCATGCGGGTCACCCGGGTGGCCGAGCCCGACGAGCTGTCGATGCGCTTCGTCGAGGCGGCACGCGCCGCCGGCGTCGCCGCCGTCGACGACGTCAGCGGCCCCGGACTCGACGGCGCGGCGATCACCCCGGTCACCATCTACCGGGGCCAGCGCTGGACCACCGCGCGCGCCTACCTGCGCAACCAGCGTAACCTGACCGTCGTCACCCGGGCCGACGTCGGCCGCGTGCTCATCCGGGGCGGCCGCGCGGTCGGCGTCGAATACCGCCGCCGCGGTCGCGCCCAGCAGGCGTTCGCCGCGCGCGAGGTGGTGCTGAGCGCCGGAGCGTTCGGCACACCGCAACTGCTGCAGCTCTCCGGCATCGGGCCCGCCGACCGGCTGCGCAGCCTCGGAGTCGCACCCGTTGCCGACAGCCCGAACGTCGGACAGGGCCTGACCGATCACCCCAATGCGTTCGCAATCTGGTCGCTGGCCCCCGGCCATGTCGGGCTGGCCGACGCCGCGAATCCAAAGTGGTTGCTGCAGTGGCTGTTACATCGGCGCGGCAAGCTCACCAGCAACGGATGCGAAGCGGTGGCGCATATCCGCTCCCAGCCCGACCTGCCGGCCTGCGACTTCCAATTGGTGTTCAGCCCCGCCGATGCCCTGGCCGATCCGCAGTCCAAGAAGCTGGTTCCCACCGTCACGATGCTGCATTCGTACTGGACACCCAAGAGCCGCGGCAGCGTCTCGATCCGCTCGTCCGATCCTTTGGCGCCACCGGTGATCCGGCTGAATCTGCTCTCCGAGCGCGAGGACGTCGACGCGCTGACCCGGGCGGTGCAGCGGTCCCGGGAGATCATCGGCACCGAGCCCATCGCGTCCGCCGTCGGCGCCGAGCGGCTACCGGGGCCCGGCATGGATATCGAGGAGTCGGTCAGGCAGACGGCGATCACCACGGCACATCCGGCGTGCAGCGTCGCGATGGGCAGTGCGTCCGACAGCGCGCTGGACGAACAGTTGCGGGTGCGGGGCGTGGCGGGATTGCGGGTCGCCGACGCCTCGGCACTGCCCAGGATCCCGCGGGCCAACACCAACGCGCCGTCGATCATGATCGGCGAACGCTGCGCGGACTTCCTGCTCGGCTGAGCCGCGAGTGGCGCCGAGCGTGTGGCCTACGCACTGATCGGCAGCGCTTTTCAGCCATAGTCCCGCGCTCGGCGAGCCGGTCTCGTGGACGAGTCCGAGCGGGTATGGCACGCTCGTTGGCGTGAGCGACCTACCTGGCTCTTTCAGCAGCAGCGCACGTCAGACGTCGGGGCCGCCGGTGCGGCCGCTGTCGTCGGACCAGCAACCGGCGACCAAAGCCGACCTGTATGCGGCGGTGGACGCGATGCGCGCCGACATGCGCCAACTGCTCGAGCAGATCAGCACTCTGATCAAGGACGCTCAGAAGTAGCGCGGATGCCCGACATCGAGCATGTCGTCCTGATCCACGGGACGTGGGGCCGCGGCGACATGTGGGGTCCGGCGCGGGTGCCTTCGAGGAGCGCGGTTACACCGTGCACACGCCGACGCTGCGCCATCATGAACTGCCTCCGCAAGAGGGCGCGACGAAGATCGCGTCGCTGAGCATGCGCGACTACACCGACGATCTCGCCGCGCTGGTCGACTCGCTGGACTCGCCTCCACTCCTGGTGGGATTGTCGCTGGACGGCTTGCTGGCGCAATTGGTGGCCGCACGGACGCGTCATGCCGGCGTCGTCGCCGCCTGCCCCTCACCGGCCGCCGGTATCGTCGCTGCCACTCCGCCGACCGTGCGCAGCTTCGGCGGCCTCTTCGGCAGACACTTTCTGCACCCCAGGCCCTGGGCAAAGCCGCTGAATCCTCCGACATGGCAACGGTTTCGGCGGTGGGTCGCCAATGCGCAGACCGAGGCGGGCGCCCGCGAGATGTACGGCGAATTCGTCTACGAGTCGGGGCGAGCCTACTGCGAGATGGTCTTCCCGTTCCTGGACCGGGGCAAGGCCACCACGGTCGACTTCGCCGCAGTCACCACACCGGTCCTGCTGATCCGAGGCGAATGCGACCGAGTCGTGCCGCCACAGATCGCTCCGATCACCGCGGGTCGGTATGCAAAGGGGACCTTCGTGGAGATTCCCCGCGCCGATCACCTCGTCTTCGACGGCGCGGCGCTGCCGGTCACCATGGCCCGTATTGACGACTGGCTGGCCGCCCAGAAGTAGGGTCGGACGGGTGAAACCGTTCCGCATCGACGTCCCCGACACCGTTCTCGACGATCTGCAATCCCGACTGGCCCGCACCCGCTGGCCGGAAGCCGAATGCGTGGACGACTGGAGTCAGGGCATCCCGCTGCGCTACACCCGCGACCTCGCCGCCTACTGGGCCAACGACTACGACTGGCGCACAAGGGAATCCGCGCTGAACCGGTTCGACCACTTCGTCGACCAATTCGACGGCCTGGACATCCACTTCATCCATCAGCGATCCCCGCACCAGGACGCCTTCCCACTGGTGATCACCCACGGCTGGCCCGGCTCGATCGTGGAGTTCCACAAAGTCATCGAACCGCTGACCAACCCCACCGCCCACGGCGGCCGCGCCGAGGACGCCTTTCACGTGGTGTGCCCGTCGCTACCCGGTTACGGATTTTCCGGAAAGCCCGGCCGCACCGGGTGGGGCGTGCCGAAGATCGCGCTGGTGTGGGAAGAGCTGATGGGCCGACTGGGCTATGACCGCTACGGCGCGCAGGGTGGCGACTGGGGTGCGGCCGTCACCACCCAGATCGGACGCAACGGTGGCAATTGCGCGGCGATCCACCTGAACATGCCGCTGGGCATGCCGACCCGCGAGACGCTGGCCAGCCCCACCCCGGAGGACCAGGCGGCGCTGGCCGCGTTGGCTGAGCATCGCAAAAGCGGCACCGGCTACTCCAAGCAGCAGTCGACGCGACCGCAGACGCTCGGCTACGGCCTGGTCGATTCTCCGGTGGGGCAGCTGGCCTGGATCGTGGAGAAGTTCTGGGCATGGATGGACTGCGACGGCCACCCGGAGAACGTTTTGACGCGAGACGAGTTGCTGGACAACGTGATGGTGTACTGGGTGACCGAGACCGCGGCGTCCTCGGCGCGGCTGTACTGGGAGAGCTTCAAAGTGTGGGGCGACACCAGCCGCGTCGAATTGCCCACCGGCGTTGCGTCTTTCCCGAAAGAGGTGCTGCCCGCGCCGCGGTCCTGGTGCGAGCCGAACTACCACATCACGCACTGGACCACGATGCCGCGCGGCGGGCACTTCGCCGCCCTCGAGCAGCCCGAGCTGTTCGTCGAGGACGTGCGCAAGTTCTTCGCCACCGTGCGCTGAGAACGCTGCGTCGAGCGTGAACGGCACGACGCGACACGCCGCGTCGGCATCGTGGATTTCACGGTCGGTGCCAGGTAGTTGGGGGCCGTGGAGCGTGGCACGCTTAGCCCATGCATCAGATCACCGGGACCCGGGATCCCGCCACCAGCTTTCCCCTGGACAACGCCGTCGACGACGTGGCGGAGCGCCGCGGCGCCAACCGTGCCGTTGCGCTCAGTGCAGTCGGCTTGGCCGTGACAGGCCTCATCGAGCTGGCGATCGCTGCGATCTCCGGCTCGGTGGCTCTGCTGGGAGACGCGCTGCACAACCTGTCCGACGTATTGACCAGCGTGGTGGTGTTCGTCGGATTCCGGGCGTCGCGACGACTGCCCTCCGAACGTCACCCGTACGGATTCGAACGCGCCGAGGACCTCGCGGGCATAGGTGTCGCGCTGGTTATCTGGGCCAGCGCCACAGTGGCCGGAATGCAGAGCGTGGAAAAGCTGTTGCGGCACGGCGAAACTCGCAATGTCGGATGGGGCATCGCCGCGGCATTGGTGGCCATCGCCGGAAACCAGTGGGTGGCCCGCTACAAATTGGTGGTCGGCCGCCGCATCCAGTCGGCGACGCTGATCGCCGATGCCCGGCACTCCTGGCTGGACGCGCTGTCCTCGGCGGGCGCCCTGGTGGGGCTGTGTGGGGTGGCCGCGGGCTGGGGCTGGGCCGACGGTGTGGCCGGCATCGCGGTCACCGGGTTCATCTGCCACGTCGGCTGGGAGGTCAGTTCGGAGATCGGCCACCGGCTACTCGACGGGGTGGACCCGCAGGTCATCACCACCGCCGAACAGGTCGCCGCGGAAACCGAGGGCGTGCGCCACGCGCACGCGCGGGCCCGGTGGACCGGTCGTACCCTGCGGGTCGAAGTCGAAGGCTGGGTCGACCCCAACCTCACCGTCGTCGATGCCGACCGCATCGGCCGGCGGGTCGCCGACGAACTCGCCCCCCGGCTGCCCGAGATGCGCAGCTTCAGCTGGGCCGCGCGCGGGGTGCAGCCGGCCTAGACGATTCGCCAGCCGCGCCGAGCGCGAAACCTCATGTCCCACAAGTAGATCTGATACAGAAATACCCAGAAGCCGTTCGGGATCAGCCGGTCGGCCAGCCGCAGCGCCGTCAAGAGCAGCTCGAACCGGCGCTGCTGGGTCTCCGACCAGTCGAAGTTCATCATGGCCCGGAACTCCGGGGCCAAGAACCCCGCCGTCGCAAACAGATTGAAGCGCCCGGCCGACGCGTGCACCGGCCACGGCAGGAACGCCATCGAGGCCACCCCGCGCAGATGCTCGCGCACCGGCGGATCGATGTGCAGCTCGTCCAGGGACCGCTTCCAGTACTCGTCGAAGGCGATCCGGTCCGGTGGCCACATGCGGTCGGGCACCTGCAGTGTGGTGCCCAGCTTCTTGGCGTCCTGGTAGACGGCGTCGGCGCTGGCGTCGTCGAGCGGGCCGTGCAGGTATTCGTGTTGTTCGACGAAGTAGCGGTACAGGCAGGCCGCCACCCACAGCTGCAATTTCGGGTCGAAAGCGTTGTAGGACACCGGGCTTGACGCGGTGGACCGCACCTGGCGGTGCGCCGTGTCGACGGCACCGCGGATGAGTTTGCGGTCGGACTCGGTCCCGACGGTCGCCACCGCCAGGTACGTGCCCGTGGTGCGGGCCCGCTTGAACGGGTGCTTGTAGACGTTGCCGCTGTCCACAGGACTCTCCAGCACGCCATACCCGACGCCCGGCAGGGACAGTTGCATGATGACATTGGCCGCCGGCATCAGCATCGCTGCCGGGTTCAACAGGTCGGCGACCCTGGTCGCGGGCCGCCTCCTTGCGGATCCTTTCCCCATCAACCGAGTAGATCACGGATGGGCCGGTCAGTGAATACGCCTCCGATATGAGACGCTGCCGAAGTGTTGTCGGTACGGCAGTCCCGGATGGCCGGTCTTGCGGCGGGCTACCTCGCCGATCTGGTGTTCGCCGATCCACGACGCGGCCACCCGGTGGCGCTGTTCGGTACGGCTGCCGCGGCACTGGAACGGTTCACCTACCGCGACGCCCGGATGGCCGGCGCGCTGCACGTGAGTCTGCTGGTCGGCGCGGCGGGCGTGCTGGGTGCGGTGCTGCAGCGCGCGGTCGGCCGGGTGTTGGCCATCGCGATCGCCACCTGGGTGGCCCTGGGCGGAACGACGCTGGCGCGCACCGGGTCTCGGATGGCCGATCTACTGGATGCCGGCGATGTCGAGGCCGCCCGACGGCTGCTGCCGTCGGTGTGCGGGCGGGATCCGGCGGTGCTGGACGAGATCGGGCTGAACCGCGCGACGCTGGAGTCGGTGGCCGAGAACACCTCGGATGCCCAGGTGGCGCCACTGCTGTGGGCGGCGGTCGGCGGTGCGCCCGCGGTACTGGCCTATCGGGCGGTGAACACCCTGGACGCGATGGTCGGCTACCGCTCGCCGCGCTACCTGCGATTCGGTTGGGCCGCAGCACGATTGGACGATCTGGTGAACTTCGTGGCGGCGCGGTTCGCGGCGGTGCTAGTGGTCGGGTGCGCGCCGCTGGTCGGCGGTTCGCCGCTGGGCGCGATCAGGGCCTGGCGCCGCGACGCCGTCCGGCATCCGAGTCCCAACGCCGGTGTCGTCGAGGCGGCATTCGCCGGTGCCCTGGGCCTCAGCCTGGGCGGCCCGACCCAATACCGGCACGAGCTGCAGATCCGGCCGACCCTGGGTGACGGACGGCAGCCCACCGTCGACGACCTGCGTCGCGCCGTGACGCTGTCGCGGGCCGTACAGGCTGCCGCCGTATTAGTGCTGGCGGGGGCGCTGCGGCCCTAACGCCGGCGACCGTACCGGTCGGCCAACTTGTCCTCGACAGTCTTCGCCGCCGGCGCCGACGCGCGCCCCTGGTCACCAGGTGCGGTAGCCGATCGTTGTTGCTTCTCCTGGCGCCGCGCCCGCAATTCGGCGTAGACGAAATACCCCAGCGCGCTGGGCGCCACCACGCCGAACAGAATCCACTGGATCCCGTAGGACAGGAACGGCCCGGCATCCAGATGCGGCAGCCCGATCACCCCCAGGCCACCGGGCTGGTCCTCCACCAGCTGCAGATACGAACCCGCCAGCGGCACCTTGGTCAACGCCGAAACCTGTTCGGTGCTGACCGAATACACCTGCTGATAACCGTCACGGGTGAACGGGTCCTTGCCCGCCACGGTCGGCTCCGAGTCGCGCAGCCGCGCGGTGATGGTGACGGTCTGGCTCGGCGGCGGGGGGATCTGCGGAACGTGCGAACCGGGTTCGGGCCGGACGTATCCGCGGTCGACGAGCACGATCGGCCCGTCGTCCACGGCGAACGGTGCCAGCACCTCGAAGGCCTGGTCGCCCTCCACCACCCGCAGCCGGGCCAACACTTGCACGTTGGGAAGGTAGTGTCCGGTGGCCGTCACCCGGCGCCACTGGGCATCCGGTGCCGACGAATTTTGCTGTGGCAAAAGGGTTTTCAGTGACACCGGGGCGGTGTTCAAGGAGTCGGTGATCTGCTGATTCTCCCGCGACGTCCTGGTGTTCTTGCCCAGCTGCCACGGGGCGAGCACGGTGAAGCACAAGTAGGTGAACGCGATGCACACCAGCCACAGCGCGATCCATCCGGGCCGCAACAGAAATGCCAGACTCGGGGTCCTGCGCGCCATCAACCCGAACCGTTCCGCGCGAGCTGCTCGTCGACCCAGTCGTGCAGACCGGGCAGCGCCGCCTCGATGACCACGAACGTCTCCACGAAGTCGGAATGATCGCCGTAGTAGGGATCCTCCACGTCGGGGACGAAGGCACCAGATCGGGGATCGAACGAACGCAGCATCCGCAGCCGGCTGTCGTCGACCCCGAGCTCGCGCAGCATCCGGGCATGGTTGCGCCCCAGCGCCACCACCAGATCCGCGGCCAGGTGGTCGTCGTTGAGCTGGGCGGCGCGATGCTCGGTGGGGTAACCGTGGTCGCGCAGCACCCGTTTGGCGCGGCGGTCGGCTCCCTCCCCGGCGTGCCAGTTGCCGGTGCCGGCGCTGGTGACCCGCACCACGTCGCCCAGGCCGCGTTCCCGGATCTGATGGGCGAACATCTTCTCGGCCATCGGCGAGCGACAGATGTTTCCCGAGCAGACGAAGGTCACGTGCAACGATTTCGGCTCAGACACCCAACGCCCTCCGCAGCTCGTCGACCGTCGTGACATGCCGCACCCCGGCACCGTCGACCGGGTCGGGAAAGTCGGCGCGCCCGTAGCCCCAGCCGACCACCACCGTGTCGATGCCGTGCGCGGCCGCGCCGTCCACGTCGTGGCTGCGGTCACCGACCATCAACACCCGCTCGGGCAGCGGTTCCAGCTGGGCCAGCGCATGGCCGAGCACCTCGGTCTTGGACCGGCGCGAGCCGTCCGGGCAAGCGCCGGCGATGACCTCGAAGTGCTGGTCCAACCCGAAATGGGCCAGGATGCGGCGGGCGGTCGGCTCCAGCTTGGAGGTCGCCACCGCCAGCCGCACACCGGCCGCCTGGAGATCGGCCAGCAGCGGTGCGATGCCGTCGAACAGGCTGTTCATCGCCCAACCGCGGCTGCCGTACTCGGCCCGAAATGCGGCGAACGCCTCCTCGGCCCGCCCGTTGAGCTCCATGCCGCGAAACGTCTCGTCCATCGGCGGGCCGACGATCATGGCGACCAGGTCGCCGTCGGGGATCGGGGCGCCGACGTGGGTGAGCGCATGCCGGAAACAGGCCACGATGCCGACCGCCGAATCCGTCAGAGTGCCGTCGAGGTCGAAGATCACCAACTGCGGCATCTCGTCCGCGATAGAGCCCGTCACGCTCCCATTGTCGTCGATGCAGGCCCACGCCTGCGCCGTGGTACCGCTCGAGGTGCGCCGGATGCCTGGTCTACGCACGGGCGCACTAATGTTCCAGTGATGGCAAGTCCGGATCAGCACACGTCGACTCGCCTTGCGCTGGCGCGCTATCACGGCGATCAAGACGTCGTGCCCGGGATGCTCGATTTCGCCGTCAACGTCCGGCACGCGCAGCCGCCGTCGTGGTTGCTCGAGCGGCTGGCGGCGCGGCTGCCCGACCTGGCCTCCTATCCCAGCAGTGGTGACGTGCGTGCCGCGCAGCAGGCCGTCGCCGCGCGGCACGGCCGGGCCCGCGAGGAGGTGCTGGTGCTGGCCGGTGCGGCCGAGGGGTTCGCGTTGCTGGCCAACCTGCGACCCCGGCGGGCGGCGCTGATCGCGCCCGCGTTCACCGAGCCCGAGGTCGCGCTCGGCGCGGCAGGAATTCCGGTGTGCCAGGTAGTGCTGCCCCCGCCGTTCACTCTGGACGGGGCGCAGGTGCCCGAGGACGCCGACCTGGTGGTGGTGGGGAACCCGACCAACCCGACGTCGGTGCTGCACACCCGCGAGCAGCTGCTGGCGCTGCGCCGGCCGGGCCGGATCGTGGTTGTCGACGAGGCGTTCGCCGACGCGGTGCCCGGCGAGCCGCAGTCGCTGGCCGGCGACGCGCTGCCCGACGTGCTGGTGTTGCGCAGCCTCACCAAGACGTGGGCGCTGGCCGGCCTGCGGGTGGGCTACGCGCTGGGCGCGCCGGATCTGCTGGCCCGGTTGACCGCCGCCCGGCCGCACTGGCCGGTGGGCACGCTGCAACTGACCGCCATCGAGGCCTGCTGCGCGCCGCGGGCCGTCGCCGCGGCGGCCGCCGACGCCGAGCGGCTGGTGCAGCTGCGCGCGGCGATGGTGGCAGGCCTGCGGGCCGCCGGTGTGACGGTGGTCGACGGGCGCGCCCCGTTCGTGCTGTTCGGTGCCGTAGAATCGATGCGAAACAAGTTGCGCGACAAGGGTATTGCGGTACGACGCTGCGACACTTTCGTCGGCCTGGACGGCGGATACCTGCGCGCGGCGGTACGGCCCGAGTGGCCGCGGTTGGTCGACGCGATCGCCGAAACGCGGACGCCGGTGCCCAGCGGGAGTTGCCGATGAGCGTGCGGCTGGCCGAGGTCATCGGCGTGCTGGACGAGGCCTATCCGCCGCGGCTGGCCGAGTCGTGGGACTCCGTGGGCCTGGTGTGCGGCGACCCCGACGACGTGATCGAGTCGGTGACCATCGCCGTCGACGCGACACCGGCCGTCGTCGACGAGGTGCCCGACCGCAGCCTGCTGCTGGCGCACCACCCGCTGCTGCTGCGCGGTGTGGACACCGTGGCGGCGAGCACGCCCAAAGGCGCCCTGATCCACCGGCTCATCCGCTCGGGTCGCGCGCTGTTTACCGCGCACACCAACGCCGACTCGGCGGCACCGGGGGTGTCCGACGCGCTGGCCGATGCGCTCGGGCTCGCCGTGGAAGCCGTCCTGGACCGCTCGCCGGCCGCCTCCGAGCTCGACAAGTGGGTCATCTACGTGCCGCAGCCCAACGCCGACGCGGTGCGCGAGGCCGTCTTCGCCGCCGGCGCCGGCCACATCGGCGACTATTCGCACTGCAGTTGGAGTGTCACCGGCATCGGCCAGTTCCTGGCGCTGGACGGGGCCAACCCGGCGATCGGCAGCGTCGGCACCGTCGAACGGGTGACCGAGGACCGCGTCGAGGTCGTCGCGCCCGCCCGTGCCCGGGAAGCGGTGCTGGCCGCCATGCGCCGCGCCCACCCCTACGAGGAGCCCGCCTTCGACGTCTTCACCATGGCGGCGCTGCCCGCCGGCACCGGGCTGGGCCGCATCGGCACGCTGCGCAAACCCGAACCGCTGCGCGACTTCGTCGCGCGCGTCGATGCCGCGTTGCCGCGCACATCGTGGGGGGTGCGCGCCGCCGGCGACCCGGACCGGCCGGTGGCGCGGGTGGCGGTGTGCGGGGGAGCGGGCGACTCGTTCCTGGGCGCGGTCGCCGCCGCCGACGTGCAGGCCTACGTCACCTCCGACCTGCGGCACCACCCCGCCGACGAGCATCGCCGGGCCTCCGCGGTGGCGCTGGTCGACGTGGCACATTGGGCCAGCGAATTCCCGTGGTGCGCTCAGGCGGCTGGCGTGCTGAGAACGCAGTTCGGTGGATCGCTGCCGGTGCGGGTATCCACCCTGCGCACCGATCCGTGGAATCTGGGCACGGGACACCAGTGCTGAGTGAGAGACCTGGAGATCATTGATGAAAGCCGAAGTGGCGCAGCAGCGTTCGCTCCTGGAATTGGCGACGCTGGACGCCGAGCTGTCCCGCATCGCGCATCGGGCCACCCACCTGCCGCAGCGGGAGGCCTTCGAGCGGGTACAGGGTGAGCACAGCGCCGCCAGCGACCGGCTGGGGGCCGTGCGGATCGCGGTGGAGGACATGGACGCCGAGGTATCACGGTTGGAGTCCGAGATCGACGCGGTCCGCAAGCGCGAGGACCGCGACCGATCGTTGCTGGCTGCCGGCGCCGCCGACGCCAAACAGCAGTCCGACCTGCAGCACGAGCTGGAGACCCTGCAGCGCCGCCAATCCAGCCTGGAGGATTCGCTGCTGGAAGTCATGGAGCGCCGCGAGGAGCTGCAGGCGCAGCAAGCCGTCGAAGACACCAGCATTGCAAAGCTGCAGGTCGAGCTGGCCGACGCGCAGCGGGACCTCGACGCCGCCCTGGCCGAGATCGACCAGACCCGCGCTGAGCACAGCTCCCGCCGCGACGCGCTGGCCGCATCGCTGAACCCCGACCTCGCGGCGCTCTACGAACGGCTGCGCGCCGGGGGAGGACCGGGCGCCGGCCAGCTACAGGGTCACCGGTGCGGAGCCTGCCGGATCGAGATCGGCCGCGGTGAACTGGCCCGGATCAACGCGGCCGCCGAAGACGAGGTGCTGCGGTGCCCGGAGTGCGGCGCGATCCTGTTGCGGATCAAGGGGCTTTGAGCGGTGAAAGTCGTCATCGAAGCCGACGGCGGGTCGCGGGGTAACCCGGGGCCCGCCGGCTACGGCGCGGTGGTGTTCAGCGCGGATCGCCAGACCGTGCTGGCCGAGTCCAAGCACGCCATCGGGCGCGCCACCAACAACGTCGCCGAGTACCGGGGACTGATCGCCGGCCTCGACGACGCGGTGAAGATGGGCGCCACCGAGGTGTCGGTCCTGATGGACTCCAAGCTGGTGGTCGAGCAGATGTCGGGGCGCTGGAAGGTCAAGCACCCCGACCTGGTGGAACTGCACGCGCAGGCGCAGGCGCTGGCGTCGCGGTTTCGCCGGATCAGCTATTCGTGGATCTCCCGGGAACAGAACGCGTACGCCGACCGGCTTGCCAACGAGGCCATGGACGCGGCGGCCCAGACCGACCGGCGCGATGAGAAGGTCGCGGTGCCGCTCAACGACGCGGCTCGCAAGGCGGCGACGCAGACCCCGGCCGACGCGACCATCGGCCCGGGCTGGACCGGCGCCCGCGGCACCCCGACCCGGCTGCTGCTGTTGCGCCATGGGCAGACCGAGTTCTCGGCGCAGCGTCGCTACTCGGGTCGCGGCAACCCGCCGCTGAACGAAGTCGGTTGGCGCCAAGCGGGATTGGCGGCCCGATATCTGAACCAGCGCAGGGGGATCGCGGCGGTGATCTCCTCACCGCTGCAGCGCGCCCACGACACCGCGACGACGGCAGCCCGGGCGCTCGGCCTCGACGTCACCGTCGACGAAGATCTGATCGAGACCGACTTCGGAGCGTGGGAGGGGTTGACCTTCGGCGAGGCAGCAGCACGCGACCCCGAACTGCACCGCCGCTGGCTCTACGACACCGGCACCGTCCCGCCGGGCGGAGAGAGTTTCGACGACGTGCTGCGCCGGGTTCGCCGCTGCCGCGACCGCATCATCGCCGCCCACGGCGGCGAAAACGTGCTGGTGGTCTCCCATGTCACGCCGATCAAGATGCTGCTGCGGATGGCATTGGACGCCGGGTCGGGCATGCTGTACCGGCTGCATCTGGACCTCGCCTCGCTGAGCATCGCCGAGTTCTATCCCGACGGGGCGTCGTCGGTCCGTCTGGTCAACCAGACGGCCTACCTCTGAGCGAGGACGCGTTAAAAAACCCAGCTGCCCTGCGGCGAGATGACGAACCCGTGTTTTTGCTCGCCGTCGACGAGTTCGCAGGCGGTCATCGTCTGATCCACGCCGCACGTCTGCAGCGGCCCGTCGGTGTAGACGATCTTGCTGTGAATGGGCAGCAATTTGTAGTCCTGGGCGGTCAAGGAGCGGCCGGTCACGCCGGGGCCGGACGGAATGGCGTCCATCGCCGACAGATCGACGTTCGAGAAGACCGCCGCGTCCTTGCTCACGCCGGGCGCATAAACCAATCCGACGTGGTTGTACTCGGTGCCCGGCAGGCTTCCCCAACAAGACATGTACGCGCCGTTCTGCTTGTGCACGAACATCATCCGGCACCGATAGCCGGTCGGGGTCGCGAATTGCACACCGGAGGTCATGTAGGCCGAGTAATTCTGGTAATCGGCGGTGTTGACCGCGCCGTAGTAGCTCAGACTCGGGAACTGGTCGGGATCTGCGGCCGCGGTGGGGGCGAACACCGGCAGTGCGGCAACGACCGACAGCCAGACGAAGATGGACGACCTCATGAATCTCAGTATGGGCGCGGATCCGGGCGGAATTCCCCGGCTTATTCCACATAGCGGTCCCGGGCGAACTTGTCCACGCTGGCCTGCACTTCTCGTGCGGGGTACGGTGTTCGACGCGGACGAGTTGGCTGGGCGGCCGCGGCACGGGCTCGGGTAGCTCCGTGTCGAGGAAAGTCCGGACTTCACAGAGCAGGGTGATTGCTAACGGCAATCCGAGGTGACTCGCGGGAAAGTGCCACAGAGAACAGACCGCCACCCTCGCGGTGGTAAGGGTGAAACGGTGCGGTAAGAGCGCACCAGCATCCCGGGTGACCGGGATGGCTCGGCAAACCCCACCCGAAGCAAGGCCAAGAATGGCCGCACCACAAGTGCGGTCGCGCAGACGCCCGAGGGCTGCTCGCCCGAGTCTGCGGGTAGGCCGCTCGAGGCACCCGGCAACGGTGTGTCCAGATGGATGGTCGCCGCCGTGCCGCCGTTGGTTAACGCCGCGGCGGTGGGGAACAGAATCCGGCTTACAGGCCAACTCGTCCGCCCCGCGCTCGCTGACCTGACCCGTCCGACATGATGGTGACCATGACGGCGAGCGCCACCGGAATCTCCTTCGTGAAACGGCCCGCAGGAACATCGCTTGCTGTCGCGATGACGCTCGGCCTCCTCGGGGTGATCCTGGTGTGTATCCCCGGCGCCGGACCCGCGTATGCGGCCGATGCCGCGCCGGCCGGTGACATCCTGTCGATCGGCGACCCGGCGGCCCCGGGCCAGATCGAGTTGTACCTGGACCCGCTGTGCCCCTACAGCGGGAGGTTGCTCCGCGAGCAGGGCGCCGAGATCGGTCGCCGCATCGAGGCCGGTCGTCTGCATATCGATCTGCGATTCGTCAACTTCCTCGAAAAGTACTCGGCCAGCGGCACTTACGACGTCCGTGCCATTTACGCGTCCTTCATCGTCGCCGATCACTCGCAGTCGAGCGACATCAGCTGGCAGTTCATCGAGCAGATCTTCTCCGCCGATCAGCAACCTAAAGAAGAAGGTGCGACAGATCTGAGCAACGATCAGCTCGCTGGTCTGGCCGACCGCGTCGGGGCGCCGCCGTCGGCGCAGGAACTGATCAAGCTCGGCCTGCCCGTGCCCTACGACGCGCGCACCATCGCCGCGAACAACCTCGCCTTGCTGCGCGATCTGCCCGAGCCCGGCGTGCCCACGGTCGTCATCGGCGGTAAATCGGTTGACGGAAACACTGACTGGCTCGACCGTCTCCCGCGCTGACCTGAGATTGGGGCTGCGTTCAGGAAACTCCCGGCGGCGGTACTGGACGCCGGGCCTGGAAACTCGCTCACCCGCCGCAGCTGAAAACGTCTCCCGCGCTCAGCTTCAGCGCCGGTCGGCGCGCACCGCCTTGTCCAGTGCGCTCAGCGCCGCATCCAACTGCTGACGGCTGGAGTCGGCCAGGTCGCTCTCCAACTGGTATAGCAACCCGTAGGTGAAGGTGTCTTCGCCGGCGGCGTGGGCGAGGTCGGCCTGCGTCAGCAGGTGCTCGCGGCTGACCGCGCTGTCTTGATGGTCACCCAGCAACGTCTGGATGACCTTGGCCTGCTGGGCCACGCGGTTGGCGCCGGTGGCCGCCGCGGTATAACGCAAACGCTTGGCGCGCTTGCGGATTGCGTGCAGCGCCTCGTCGGCGTCGGCGGCCTGCTCGGCAACTTTCTCGGCTGCCAGGGCCTTCTTCGCGGCCTTGCGCACCCCCCGATACGCCGCGTCGATCGTCACCGGCGCAGGTTCCTGTCCCGACACGGTGACCGGCGGCGCCGTCGCAATCGCGTCCAGCGCGTCCAGTAACCGGAAGTAGCGCTTGGACCGCATCGCACTCAGCGAGCGCCGCAGCCCCGCCTGATAGCGACGCTGGGCGCCGTCGACCAGGCGTTCCCACACCGGTCCGCGAACCAACGCGGGATCCAGACTCTTCAGCGCGCGCTCGTAACGCTCGCCGAGCACCTCGGCGTCGCGCGCCACCCCCAGCACCCCGGCGAGCTCGCGCATCTCGTCGAGAACCCAGGCGTCGTCGGCCAACCCGAACGATTCCCGGGATTCCTTGAGCAGACTGCGGATCTTGCGCGTGGTCACCCGCATCTGATGGACCGAGTCGAAGACGTCGGCGCGCACGGCACGGTCCCACACCAGCAGCTCGTCGACTTGCTGGGCCACAGCGCGATGGACCGGGTCGGTCGGCTCGGGACCCGGCGCGGGCTGCGCCGTCGAGCCCAGCACCTTGGCCAGCTTCGAGCCGTGCCCGGCCGGCGCCGCGCCGGCATCCAGCAGGCGGTTGCTCAGCCGGTCGAGCAGCTGGAGATCCGCGTTGCCGTTGCGCTTCTCGTCGGTTCCGCGCAATTCGAGTTCCCATTCGCGCCACTGTTGCTCGGCGGGGCCGGTGTCGTCGGTGTCCGCGGCCGACCACGCCGTGACGTGGTCGTTGCAGAACTCGGCCAGCGCGGCGCCGTCGGCGCCGTAGAGCACCTGGATCTCGCGGCGGGTGGTGATGCGCGCGACCGGTTCGACCGGGCGGTCGCGGACGATCGCCAGCACCACGTCCAGCAACTCGGCCGGCACGGTGTCGGAGTCGGACGCGTCCAGGGGAGCGTGGATCTCGGTGCGGGAATCGGGGCCGGCCGGCAACTTCAAGTGCCAGCCCGCGTCCGACCCGCCGGTGCGGCGGCGCAACGTGATCCGGTTGCGTGCCAGATCCTGCCCCGGGGTGTCGAAGTAGACCGCGTCGAGCTCCTCGGTGGGCGATTTCTCGACTCGGGCCACCGCCGCGATGCCCTCGAACGACGGTGTCACCGTCGACTCGACGACGTCGAACTTGCGCTCGACCTCCAAATGTCGCGCCGACTTTGGCGCCTTAGTAGGCATCTTCTTCTCCGGGAGAGCGCATGGGTCAGGGGTCGCACATAGGGTGCCACACCAAAATTAACGAACCGGCTCAGGACCGTCCGTCGCTGAGAAGTTCTAGAAGCAGTGCTCGTCGGCCGGGAAGGCGCCGCTGGCCACCTCGTCGGCGTATTGCATTGCGGCGCGCCGCAATTGGTCACCCACATCGGCGAATCGCTTGACGAACCGGGCGGCCTTGCCGCCGCTCATCCCGGCCATGTCCTGCCAGACCAGCACCTGGCCGTCGCAGTTGGGCCCGGCCCCGATGCCCACCGTCGGGATGGTCAGCTTCCCGGTGATCTGGGTGGCCAGCTCGGCCGGCACCATCTCCATCACCACGGCGAACGCACCCGCTTCGGCGACCGCGATCGCGTCGTGGACGGTCTGTTCGGCGGCATCACCGCGGCCCTGCACCTTGAAGCCGCCGAGGGTGTTCACGCTCTGCGGGGTGAAGCCGATGTGGGCCATCACCGGGATGCCCGCCGCGGTCAGGCACGCGATCTGCTCGGCGACCCGCTCGCCGCCCTCCAGCTTGACGGCGTGCGCGCCGCCCTCCTTCATGAACCGGGTGGCCGAGGCCAGCGCCATAGCGGGCCCGCCCTCGTAGCTACCGAACGGCAGGTCTGCGACGACCAGTGCGTGCGGCGCGCCCCGCACCACACCGCGGACCAGCGGGATCAACTCGTCGATCGAGATCGGCACCGTGGTGTCGTAGCCGTACACGACGTTGGCGGCGGAGTCGCCGACCAGCAGCACCGGGATGCCGGCTTCCTCGAAGACCCGCGCGGTCGAGTAGTCATAGGCCGTCAGCATTCCCCACTTGTGGCCTTCGGCCTTCCATTTCTGCAGGTGGTGGGTGCGGATCTTGGGCCGCGGCGCCGAGACGGCAGCAGAATTCGAACCATAGACGTTCTCAGACATCATTGTCCTAATTGGTGGTCGGGTCGATCCTCGAGGCCCTACCGGGTCCCCGGGTTCGTCTGACCCCGTCATTCTGCCACCTCGTTGCTGCGGGCGCACCGAGGTGTGAGAAACGCCATCGGCGTGCGTCCGCGCTAGGGCCGGTTCGGCCGCTGACCAGGAATGTGCACGCTCTCTGGCACGATTGGGACCCATGTGCCTGACTCGCCGCGACAGAATCGCGCGCTCACTGCTGGTCTGGACCGCGCTGGCCGCTGTGGTACTGACTTCGGCGGGCTGCGTCCGCGTGGTCGCCGGACGGGCACACATGGCCGAGCCGCGGCTGGGCCAGCCGGTGGTGTGGACGCCGTGCCGCAGCTCCAACCCCAACACGAAGATTCCGGGCAACGCCATGTGCGGCAAGCTGGCCGTGCCCGTCGACTATGCCCATCCCGACGCCGGCACGGCATCGCTGGCGCTGATCAGGTTCCCGGCCAGCGGGGAGAAAATCGGTTCGCTGGTGATCAACCCCGGGGGACCCGGCGAGTCCGGCGTCGAGGCGGCGCTGGGCATCTTCTCCTCGCTGCCCAAGCGGGTGCACGAACACTTCGACCTGGTGGGCTTCGACCCGCGCGGCGTGTCGAATTCCCGCCCCGCGATCTGGTGCAACTCCGACGCCGACAACGACCGGCTGCGGACCGAACCGAACGTCGACTACAGCCAGGCCGGCGTGGAGCACATGGAGAACGAGACCAAGCAGTTCGTGCAGCGCTGCGTCGACAAGATGGGCAAGGAATTCCTGGCCAACGTCGGGACGGTCGCCGTCGCGCGGGATCTTGACGAGATCCGCAAAGCGCTGGGCGACGCCAAGCTGACCTACCTGGGCTACTCCTACGGCACCCGAATCGGCTCGGCCTACGCGGAGGCCTTCCCGCAGAACGTGCGGGCGATGATCCTGGACGGCGCGGTGGATCCCAACGCCGATCCGATCGAAGCGGACCTGCGGCAGGCCAAGGGATTTCAGGACGCGTTCGACGACTACGCCGCCGACTGCGCCAAAGACCCGAGCTGCCCGCTGGGCAACGACCCGGCCAAGGCCGTCGCGGTCTACCACGATTTGATCGACCCCCTGGTCGACCCCGACAACCTGCAGGTGGGCAGGCCCGCGAAGACGAAAGACCCGCGCGGGCTGAGCTACAGCGACGCGATCGTGGGCACCATCATGGCGTTGTACTCACCGAACCTGTGGCACCACCTGACCGACGGTCTGAAAGAACTGGCCGACGAACACCGCGGCGACACCATGCTGGCGCTGGCCGACATGTACATGCGCCGCGACTCGCACGGCCACTACAACAACTCCACCGACGCCCGGGTGGCCATCAACTGCGTCGATCAGCCGCCGATCACCGACCGCGCCAAGGTGGTCGACGAGGATCGCCGGTCCCGTGAGCTCGCACCGTTCATGAGCTACGGCAAGTTCACCGGATTCGCACCACTGGGCACCTGCGCGTTCTGGCCGGTGCCGCCGACCAGCCGCCCGCACGCCGTCACCGCACCCGGTCTGCCACCGACCGTCGTGGTGTCGACCACCCACGACCCGGCGACGCCGTACCAGGCTGGGGTGGACCTGGCTAACCAGCTGCACGGCTCGCTGCTCACCTACAACGGAACCCAGCACACGGTGGTGTTCCAGGGCAACAACTGCATCGACGACCACATCACCGCGTACCTGGTCAACGGCACGGCGCCGCCCAGCGGCGCGACGTGCTGACGGCCCGCAACCCTGCGCCCACCGCGATTCTCACGACGCTGCGCCGGCGCGTCGCGTCGTGAGAATCACTGTCGGCGTCGGGGGCTGGTGGACAGGCCGTGGGCGATCGATTCGAAACCAAGGAGTAATCGTTTCGCGTCCAACTGCCCCTGCGGAAGGTGAGACGATTTCGGCCATGTTGCGCCTGAGAACGGTGAGCTCGGCGCTGTTGTCGTTCGGACTGGTCATCTGCGGGCAGGAGCCGCTTGCCGCCGCAACTCCCGAACCGGATCCCGGAACCGGGCAGAACCAGCTCCCCGCGGCGCCGGCCGCGACGGCACAGCAGGGCTGGGGATCGTGCCGCGATTTCGTCGGCGACCTGACCGACCTGCCCTCCGCGCAGTGCGCGACCGTGGCGGTACCCGTTGACTACGACAAACCCGCTGGCGCACAAGCGAAGCTGGCGGTGATCCGGGTTCCGGCCAGCGGCCAGCGACTCGGGTCGCTGTTGTTGAACCCGGGCGGACCCGGCGCCTCGGCGGTCGACCTGGTCGCCGGAATGGCCGCCAACCTCAAGGACACCGACATCGCCCGTCATTTCGATCTGGTGGGCTTCGACCCCCGCGGCGTCGGCCACTCGACACCGGAATTGCGCTGCCGCAGCGACGCCGAATTCGACGCCTACCGGCGCGACCCGATGGTCGATTACAGCCCGGCCGGGGTGGCCCGCATCGAGGGGGTGTACCGGCAGTTGGCCCAGCAGTGCGCCCAGCGGATGGGTCAGGCGTTCCTGGCCAACATCGGCACCGCGTCGACGGCCCGGGACATGGACATGGTGCGCCAGGCGCTCGGTGACGAGCAGATCAACTATCTGGGCTACAGCTACGGCACCGAGTTGGGCACCGCCTACATCGAACGGTTCGCCCCGCACGTGCGGGCCATGGTGCTCGACGGCGCCATCGACCCGACGATCGGGCCGATCGAGCAGACCATCAACCAGATGGCGGGCTTTCAGACGGCGTTCAACGACTACGCCGCCGACTGCGCCAAGTCGACCGCTTGCCCGCTGGGCACCGACCCCGCCCAATGGGTCAACCGCTACCACGCACTGATCGATCCGCTGGTGACCAAGCCGGGCAAGACGTCCGACCCGCGCGGCCTGAGCTACGCCGACGCCAGCACCGGCACCATCAACGCGCTCTACACCCCGCAGCATTGGAAATATCTGACCAGCGGCCTGCTGGGTCTGCAGCGCGGCACCGACGCGGGCGATCTGCTGGTGCTGGCCGACGACTACAACGGCCGCGACAAGCAGGGCCACTACGACAACGGCCAGGATGCGTTCAACGCGATTCGATGCGTCGACGCGCCGACGCCCACCGACGCCGCCTCCTGGGTCACCGCCGACCGGCGCCTGCGCGAAGTGGCCCCCTTCACCAGCTTCGGACAGTTCACCGGGTCGGCCCCGCGTGACATCTGCGCGCTGTGGCCGGTGCCGCCGACCTCGACACCACACGCCGCCGCGCCCGCTCCGGCCGGAAAAGTGGTGGTGGTCTCCACCACCCACGATCCGGCCACCCCCTATCAGGCGGGGGTGGACCTGGCCCGTCAACTGGGCGGCTCGCTCATCTCCTTCGACGGAACCCAGCACACCGTCGTGTTCGACGGGAACAATTGCGTGGACGCCGCGGTGATGCGGTACTTCATGGATCTGACGCCGCCGCCACCGAACTTGCGGTGCCGGGCGTAGCGCCCGCGCAACGTGTCTGGCGTGGCGTCCGTAACACCGATTTAACAGACCGTGCCTAGTGTGCGGGTATGGATCGCCAGAAGGAGTTCGTACTCCGCACCCTGGAAGAGCGCGACATCCGCTTCGTCCGACTGTGGTTCACCGACGTGCTCGGTTTCCTCAAGTCGGTGGCGATCGCACCGGCCGAACTCGAGGGCGCCTTCGAAGAGGGCATCGGCTTCGACGGATCCTCGATCGAGGGCTTCGCCCGGGTCTCGGAGTCCGACACCGTCGCGCACCCCGACCCGTCCACCTTCCAGGTGCTGCCCTGGGCGACCAAGGCCGGCCACCACCACTCCGCGCGGATGTTCTGCGACATCACCATGCCGGACGGTTCGCCGTCCTGGGCCGACCCGCGGCACGTGTTGCGCCGCCAGCTGCAGAAGGCCAACGACCTCGGCTTCTCCTGCTACGTGCACCCCGAAATCGAGTTCTTCCTGCTGCAGCCCGGCGCCGAAGACGGCAGTGAACCCACTCCGATCGACAACGCCGGCTACTTCGATCAGGCGGTGCACGAGTCGGCGTCGAAGTTCCGCCGCCACGCCGTCGAGGCGCTGGAATTCATGGGCATCTCGGTGGAATTCAGCCACCACGAGGGCGCGCCCGGCCAGCAGGAGATCGACCTGCGGTTCGCCGACGCACTGTCCATGGCCGACAACGTGATGACCTTCCGCTACATCATGAAAGAGGTGGCGCTGGAGGAGGGCGTGCGGGCGACCTTCATGCCCAAGCCGTTCGGCCAGCACCCCGGTTCGGCGATGCACACCCACATGAGCCTGTTCGAGGGGGACGTCAACGCCTTCCACAGCGACGACGACCCGCTGCAATTGTCCGAAGTCGGCAAATCCTTCATCGCGGGAATCCTGGAGCACGCCTCGGAGATCAGCGCCGTCACCAACCAGTGGGTGAACTCCTACAAGCGGCTGGTGCACGGCGGCGAGGCGCCCACCGCCGCGTCCTGGGGTGCGGCCAACCGTTCGGCGCTGGTGCGGGTGCCGATGTACACGCCGCACAAGACCTCGTCGCGACGCGTCGAGGTGCGCAGCCCGGACTCGGCGTGCAACCCCTACCTGGCGTTCGCGGTGCTGCTGGCCGCCGGACTGCGCGGAGTCGAGAAGGGATACGTGCTGGGTCCGCAGGCCGAGGACAACGTGTGGGACCTCACACCGGAGGAACGCCGCACCATGGGCTACCGCGAGCTGCCCACCAGCCTGGACAACGCGCTGCGCGCCATGGAGTCCTCCGAACTGGTCGCAGAAGCGTTGGGGGAGCACGTATTCGACTTCTTCCTGCGTAACAAGCGCGCCGAGTGGGCGAACTACCGCAGCCATGTGACGCCGTTCGAGTTGCGGTCGTATCTGTCGCTGTAGCGCGTTGCGCTACCGTCGGTATCTGTGGCGCCACTCCTCCTGACCGCTCCGCTTCGTCGTCGGCGCGTGTCGTGACTAAGCCCGCGACGCAACGACCCAAGTTGCCCAGCGTCGGCCGGCTCGGACTGATGGACCGCCGGGCTGGTGACCAGATCGCGCAACTGGGCTGGGACCAACACGACGACCAGGCGCACGTCGACCTGTTGTGGTCGCTGTCGCGCGCCCCGGACGCCGACGCCGCGCTGCGCGCGCTGATCCGGCTGTCGGAGAACCCCGACACCGGATGGGACGAGCTGAACGCGGCGCTGCTCGGCGAACGCAGTCTGCGCGGACGGCTGTTCGCGGTGCTGGGCTCGTCGCTGGCGCTGGGCGACCATCTGGCCGCCAACCCGCAGTCCTGGAAGCTGTTGCGCGGCAACGTCAAACTACCGAACCGGGACCAGCTGACCCGCGCCTTCCTGCAATGTGTCGAGGAATTCTCCGGAGCGCCGGGCACCATCGTGCACCGACTGAAGGTTCTCTACCGCGACCGGCTGCTGGTGCTGGCCGCATTAGACCTGGCGCCCACCGTGGAGGACGAGCCGGTGCTGCCGTTCGTCACCGTCGGCGCCCACCTGTCCGACCTCGCCGACGCCGCGTTGGCGGCGGCGCTGCGGGTGGCCGAGGGCACCGTGTGCGGCGACCGGCAGGCCCCGCGGCTGGCGGTCATCGCGATGGGCAAATGCGGGGCGCGGGAACTGAACTACGTCAGCGACGTCGACGTGATCTTCGTCGGCGAGAACGCCGACCCGCTCACCACCCGCGTCGCCGGGGAGATGATGCGGGTGGCGTCGTCGGCGTTCTTCGAGGTGGACGCCGGCCTGCGCCCGGAGGGCCGGCACGGCGAGCTGGTTCGCACCGTGGAGTCCCATGTCGCCTATTACCAGCGCTGGGCCAAGACCTGGGAATTCCAGGCGCTGATGAAGGCCCGCGCCGCCGCCGGCGACCCCGAGCTGGCTCAGCGTTACCTCGAGGCGCTGACGCCGATGGTGTGGACCGCCTGCGAGCGCGAGGATTTCGTGCCCGAGGTGCAGGCCATGCGGCGCCGCGTCGAGCAGCTGGTGCCCGCCGATGTCCGCGGCCGAGAACTCAAACTGGGCAGCGGCGGGCTGCGCGACGTGGAGTTCGCCGCGCAGCTCCTGCAGCTCGTGCACGGCCGCAGCGACGAGTCGCTGCACGTGGCGTCCACCGTCGACGCGCTGACGGCGCTGGGCGAGGGCGGCTACATCGGGCGCGAGGACACCGCGAACCTGATCGCCTCCTATGAGTTCCTGCGCCTACTCGAGCACCGGCTGCAGCTGCAGCGGCTCAAGCGCACCCACCTGCTGCCCGAAAGCGACGACGAGGAGGGGGTGCGCTGGCTGGCCCGCGCCGCCCACATCCGCCCCGACGGGCGCCACGACGCCGCCGGGGTACTGCGCGAAGAACTCAAACACCAGAACGTGCGGGTGTCGCGGTTGCACGCCAAGCTGTTCTACCAGCCGCTGCTCGAATCGATCGGACCGCCCGGACTGGAGATCGCCGGACGCGGCATGACCTCGGAGGCCGCCGAACGTCAGCTCGCCGCGCTGGGGTACGAGGCCCCGCAGATCGCCTTGAAGCACATGTCGGCGCTGGTGAATCAGAGCGGACGGCGTGGGCGGGTGCAGTCGGTGCTGCTACCACGGCTGCTGGACTGGCTTTCCTATGCCCCGGACCCCGACGGCGGTCTGCTGGCCTACCGCAAACTCAGCGAGGCGCTGGCCTCCCAAACCTGGTACCTGGCCACGCTGCGCGACAAACCGACGGTGGGTCGGCGCCTGATGCATGTGCTGGGCACCTCGATGTTCGTGCCGGATCTGCTGATGCGCGCACCCGAGGTCATCCAGTCCTACGGCGACGGCACCGCCGGCCCCAAACTGCTCGAGACCGACCCCGCGGCGGTGGCCCGTGCGCTGGTCGCCTCCGCGGGCCGGCAGAGCGACCCGGCCCGGGCCGTCGCCTCGGCGCGCACACTGCGCCGTCGGGAACTGGCCCGGATCGGTTCGGCGGACCTGCTCGGCATGCTCGAAGTCACCGAGGTCTGCGCCGCGCTGACCTCGGTGTGGGTGGCGGTGCTGCAGGCCGCGCTGGATGCGGTGGTGCGAGCCAGCCTGCCCGCCGACGGCAAGGCGCCGGCGGCGATCGCGGTCATCGGGATGGGCCGACTCGGTGGCGCCGAACTCGGCTACGGTTCGGACGCCGACGTCATGTACGTGTGCCAGCCGGCCGAAGGCGTCGAAGATTCGGTGGCCGTGAAATGGGCGACGACGGTCGCCGAACAGGTGCGCAAGCAGCTGGGTACGCCCAGTGTCGATCCGCCGCTGGAGGTCGACGCCAACCTGCGGCCCGAAGGCCGCAACGGCCCGATGGTCCGCACGCTGGCCTCCTATGAGGCCTACTACGCGCAGTGGGCGCAAGCCTGGGAGATCCAGGCGCTGCTGCGGGCGCACGCGGTGGCCGGCGACGCCGAGTTGGGTCAACGGTTCCTGCTGATGATCGACAAGACGCGCTACCCACCCAACGGGGTGTCGGCCGAGGCGGTGCAGGAGATCCGCCGGATCAAAGCGCGCATCGAGTCCGAGCGGCTGCCGCGGGGTGCCGACCCCAACACCCACACCAAGCTGGGCCGCGGCGGACTGGCCGACATCGAGTGGACCGTGCAACTGCTGCAGTTGCGGCATGCCCACGAGATCCCGGCCCTGCACAACACCTCGACGCTGCAGTCCCTCGATGTGATCGCCGAGCACGGGCTGGTCGCCGCGGACGAAGTCGACCTGCTGCGGCAGGCGTGGCTGACGGCCACCCGGGCCCGCAACGCACTGGTACTGGTCCGCGGCAAGCCCACCGATCAGCTGCCCGGACCGGGCCGTCAGCTCAACGCGGTCGCGGTGGCCGCGGGCTGGCACAACGACGACGGCGGGGAGTTCCTGGACAACTACCTGCGGGTAACCCGACGGGCAAAAACCGTGGTACGCAAGGTGTTCGGCAGTTGACCCAGGATCCGGTAGCGCTGACCGCGCTGTTAGAGGTGTTGAGCGCGGCCGAGGCCGATCGGGTGACCGGACTGTACGCGCCGCTGGCCGAGGCGGTGCGCGAGCTCGTCGACGCCACCATCCGCACCGAGGTCGGCGACGACGTCGTCGCCCAGGCGCGCACCATGATCGAGACGGTCACCCAGACGTTGCGGCAGCGGACCCGGCCGGTCGGGGTGAGCTACCGGGTGGACGGACGGCCGCTGCCGTTGAGCAATGCCGTTGTCGGCGTGCGTAATCCGATCGCCCCGCCGCTGGTGGTGCACCATGACGGCGCCGGCCGGTGCTGGGCCGAGTTCGAGCTCGGGTCGGCATACGAAGGTCCACCGGCGCTGGTGCACGGCGGCGTCAGCGCGCTGATACTGGACCAGATGCTCGGCGAGGCGGCCAGCGAGGGACTGACCAAGCCGCGCTTCACCGGAGCCATCACGGTGAAATACCTGCGCGGCACGCCGCTGGGACCGCTGCGCTGCGAAGCCTGGATCGACCGCAAAGAGGGTGTCAAAGTGTTTGCGCGCGGCCATATCTCGGATTCGGCCGGGGTCACCGTAGAGTCCGAGGGCATCTTCATCGAGCCGTCTTGGGCGCGGGACTGGCGATGAAGTTCTACGTCAGCATCGCTTTCCTGAACACCCCGGAGACCATCGAGATCGCCAAGGCTGCAGACGAACTCGGCTACGACGGCGTCGGGATCCCCGACCACGTCGTCAACCTGGAAACGCTGCAGACACCGTACCCCTACACCAAGAACGGCGAGCGCCGGTGGCAGCCCTTCACCGACTGGCCCGACCCGTGGGTGCTCGTCGGCGCCCTCGCCCAGGTCACCACCCGGCTGAAGTTCGTCAACACCGTCTACATCCCGGCGATGCGCAACCCGTACTCGGCCGCCAAAGCGATTGGCACCGCAGCGGTTCTGGCTGCCGGCCGGGTGGAACTGGGCATCGGGGTGGGCTGGTGCCGCGAAGAGTTCGAGTTGATGGGGGAGCAGTTCGCCGCCCGCGGCAAACGCACCGACGAGATGATCGCCTTGATGCGCGAACTGTGGTCACCGGGCTGGACCGAATTCGACGGGCAGTTCTACCGGGCGCCGCGACTGGAGATGCAGCCGACGCCGCCGCCGATACCGGTGTATGTGGGCGGGCTCAGCGACATCGCGCTGCGCCGCGCCGCCCGCTACGACGGCTGGATCGGCGACTTCATCAAGACCGAGGACGCCATCGAGCGAATCGGCCGGCTGCGCCAGCTGCGCGCCGAAAACGGTTTGACCATGCGCGATTTCACCATCTTGACGCCGCTGACCGACGCCTACACCAAGGATCACTACCGGCGCGCCGAAGACGGCGGCATCACCGGAATCATCACCATGCCGTGGATGTTCTACGCCGGGCCCAAGGCCTCGCTGGCGGAGAAGATCGACGGGATGCGGCGTTTCCGCGACGACCTCGGACTCGACGGCTGAGCCGGCTGAGACGGCTGAGCCGGCTGAGACCGCTCACCGCGGCGCTGCAGCGGCGCTGACAAGCAAACAGCCCGCCCGGTAGGCACCGGACGGGCTGTCGCCGAACTGCTTAAACGTCGTAGTACAGCGCGAACTCGTAAGGGTGAGGCCGGATCTGGACCGGCAGGATCTCGTTCTCCCGCTTGAAGCTGATCCACGTCTCGATCAGGTCAGGTGTGAAGACACCGCCCTCGGTGAGGTACTCGTGGTCCTCTTCGAGCTTGTCGATCACCGCGGACAGCTGGACCGGCGCCTGCGGGATGTTGGCGGCCTCCTCCGGCGGCAGCTCGTAGAGGTCCTTGTCGACCGGGGCCTGCGGCTCGATCTTGTTCTTGATGCCGTCCAGGCCGGCCATGAGCATCGCCGCGAACGCCAGGTACGGGTTGCCCGACGAGTCCGGGCAACGGAACTCCAGCCGCTTGGCCTTCGGGTTGCTGCCGGTGATCGGGATACGCACGCACGCCGACCGGTTGCGCTGGCTGTAGACCAGGTTGATCGGGGCCTCGTAGCCGGGCACCAGCCGCTTGTAGGAGTTCACCGTGGGGTTGGTGAACGCCAGCAGGGACGGAGCGTGGTGCAGCAGGCCGCCGATGTAGTAGCGCGCGGTGTCCGACAGGCCGGCGTAGCCGGTCTCGTCGTACATCAGCGGGTTGCCGTCCTTCCACAGCGACTGGTGGGTGTGCATACCCGACCCGTTGTCGCCGAACAGCGGCTTGGGCATGAACGTGACGGTCTTGCCCTCGGCCCACGCGGTGTTCTTGACGATGTACTTGTAGAGCATCATGTCGTCGGCCGCGTGCAGCAGCGTGTTGAACTTGTAGTTGATCTCGGCCTGCCCACCGGTGCCGACCTCGTGGTGGCCCTTCTCCAGGCTGAAGCCGGCCTTGATCAGGTTCTGCAGCATCTTGTCGCGCAAGTCGACATAGTGGTCGACGGGCGCCACCGGGAAGTAACCACCCTTGGGGCGTACCTTGTAGCCGCGGTTGGGGCTGCCGTCGGCCTCGGTGGGTGAGCCGGTGTTCCACCACCCCGAGATCGCGTCCACCTCGTAGAACGAGCCGTTGGTGGTCGAGTCGAAGGTCACCGAGTCGAAGATGTAGAACTCGGCCTCGGCGCCGAAGTACGCGGTGTCCGCGATCCCGGTGCTGATCAGGTAGTTCTCCGCCTTGCGGGCCACGTTGCGCGGGTCGCGCGAGTACGGCTCGAGGGTGAATGGGTCGTGCACGAAGAAGTTCAGGTTCAGCGTCTTGGCTTCGCGGAACAGGTCGATCTGCGCGGTCTCCGTGTCGGGCAGCAGCAGCATGTCGGACTCGTGGATCGACTGGAAACCACGAATCGAGGATCCGTCGAAGGCCAGGCCGTCCTCGAAGACGCTCTCGTCGAAGAACGAGATCGGAATGGTGAAGTGCTGCATCACTCCAGGCAGGTCGCAGAAACGGACGTCGACAAACTCGACGTTTTCGTCTTTGGCTAGTTTGAAGACGTCGTCGGGCGTCTTTTCCGTCACAGAAGGCTCCTTTACTCGGTGATTCGCGGCCGACGCTAAGGAGCTGATGTTGCCAGGTGGTCAAGCCCTTGTTGCGCCGACGTTACGTACCACGGCGGCGGCAAGGGGACCCGGCTCAATGCCGAGCCCTATTGTGAGGCCATGGCCCGCAAGATCGTAACTGGTGCCCGGTCGCGGCGATGACGCGGGAATCAAGTCCGGGATATCCGGGGGAAAAGCTCGGCCTGCCGCAGACCGGGCCGGGTTCGCTGGCCCCGATGGGCAGGCGGGTGGTGGCGCTGCTGATCGACTGGCTGATCGCCTACGGGCTGGTTGCGCTCGCGTTGCGATTCGGCGCCATCTCCGAAGCCGCACTGGCCTCGGCGATCCCGTTGTTGTGGCTGGTGCTGGGCGCGGTGTCGGTGCGCTTGTTCGGCTTCACGCCCGGCCAGTTGGCGTTGGGCCTGCAGGTGGGCGCGGTGGACGGCCGGCTGCCGATCGGCATCGGGCGGGCCCTGGTGCGGGGCGTGCTGATTTTCCTGGTGGTGCCGCCACTGTTCACCGACCCGGACGGGCGTGGGCTGCAGGATCTGGTGACCAAGACCGCGGTGCTGCGGCGCCGTTAGGCGGGCCTAGCGCCGAGGGAGTCCCTCGCCGTCTTTGGCGTGAGCGGCCTCAAATGTACGGTGAAACGGCTGTTTGACCGGCATTTTGAGGACGCCCGGCGCAGCGGAGTCGGCCGCAGAAACGGCGCCCGGACGGGCCGCCCGCGAGCACCAGCTATTTGCGGCGCACCGTGCGCTGAATACCGCGGGTCTTGCCGGCGTTCGGCAGCGGGCCCTTCGGCAGCATGGAGGCCCCGGCCCGCGAGCCCAGCGCCGCCAGTCGCGACTCCAGCGAATCCATCTGCTTGACGGTGATATTCGCGGGCAGCCGGGTCAGATGGCGTTCCAGCTTGGCCAACGGGATCTCGCCCTCGCCGTTGCCGACGATCACGTCGTAGATCGGGATGTCGCCGACAAGTCGGGCGGTGCGCTTCTTCTCCTGCGCCAGCAGCGGCTTGACCCGGCCGGGCGAACCCTCACCGACGAAGATGACGCCCGGGCGGCCGATCACCCGGTGCACCAGATCGAAATGACCGGTCTGGGCGATACCGGGAGTCACCCGCCACTTGCCGCGCAGATTGTCCAGCACCCATCCCGCGGCGCCGGCCTGGCCCTCAGCCTGGCGGTAGATGCTGCGCTGGGCCCGTCTGCCGAAGATGATGAACGCCAGCAGCGCGCCCAGTGCCAGGCCGAACGGGATCGTCAGGATCAACGCGTGCGCCCAAATGCCGATCGCCACCGCCGCGGCCACGATCAGCACGAAGGCACCGACCATGTACGGCAACAGTCGCTTATCCTGCTTGCGCTGCATGTTGAAGGCCTGCCACAGCTGACTGCGGCGCTCTTTGGCCGCCGCCTTGCGGGCGGCCGTCGCCTCGGCCTTGGCGGCCTTGCTCTCGGCAGCGGGTCGGGATTTAGCCATAGTCATCAAGGATACGTATGCCGTGGCAGGTGACTGCGCGGTCCCGGACCGGCTATGTCCGCGACGACGACCGCGACGTGCGCGCCTGCTCGTAAAGCCGGCCGGCCCGATACGACGAGCGCACCAATGGCCCGGCCAGCACCCCGGCGAAACCCAGCCCCTCGGCGTACTGCGCGAACTCGACGAACTCGTCCGGCGTCACCCAACGCTGCACCGGGTGGTGGCGCGCCGAGGGCCGCAGGTATTGGGTGATGGTGACGATGTCGCAACCCGCGGCGTGCAGGTCGACCAGCGCGGTGCGCACCTCGTCGGGCGTCTCACCCAGGCCCAGAATGAGGTTGCTCTTGGTGACCAGACCGAAATCACGGGCCGCGGTCAGCACGTTCAAACTGCGCTCATAAGTGAACGCCGGACGGACCCGCTTGAAGATGCGCGGCACCGTTTCGACGTTGTGCGCCAACACTTCCGGACGGGATTCGAACACCTCTGCAAGCCGTGCGGGTGCACCGTTGAAGTCGGGAACCAGCAGTTCGACGCCGGTGTTGGGGTTCAGCTCCTTGATGGCGCGCACCGTTTCGGCATACAGCCACGCCCCGCCGTCGGGCAGGTCGTCGCGGGCCACACCGGTCACCGTGGCATAGCGCAGCCCCATGGTCTGTACGCTCTGCGCGACCCGGCGAGGTTCGTCGCGATCAAGTTCGGCCGGCTTGCCGGTGTCGATCTGGCAGAAGTCGCAGCGGCGGGTGCACTGGTCACCGCCGATCAGAAACGTGGCCTCGCGATCTTCCCAGCATTCGAAGATGTTGGGGCAGCCGGCTTCTTCGCACACCGTGTGCAGTCCCTCACGGCGGACCAGGCTCTTCAGTTCGGTGTATTCCGGTCCCATCCGGACCCGCGTCTTGATCCACGACGGCTTGCGCTCGATGGGGGTCTGCGCGTTACGCACCTCGAGGCGCAGCAACTTTCGGCCTTCGGGAGCGACAGTCACCCCGACGATGTTACGCGCGCGGCGCGATGTTCTCGGACCGGCAGCAAACCGTCCAGGGCGGCGCAGACGGCGTCGGCGACGGCCGCGCGTACCTCGGCGACGGTGACCGGGCGGTGCAGCTCGGCCGACAGCGACGTCACCCCGGCGTCGCTGATCCCGCACGGCACGATCGCGCTGAACGCATCCAGGTCGCAGTCACAGTTGAGCGCGAATCCGTGCAGCGTCGTCGCGCGCGCCACCCGCACCCCCATGGCGGCGACCTTGCGGGCGGGCCGGCCCGGAACCCACACCCCGGAGCGTCCCTCGATCCGGCCGGCGTCCAGGCCCACCTCGCCGCAGACCGTGATCAACGCCTCCTCGAGGCGACGCACGTAGTTGACCACGTCGAGCGGCTCGGCCAGCCTGATGATCGGATAGCCGACCAGCTGACCCGGGCCGTGCCAGGTGATCTTGCCGCCGCGGTCGGTGTCGACCACCGGTGTCCCGTCCAGCGGGCGCTCGTGCGCTTCGGTGCGCCGGCCGGCGGTGTAGACGGCCGGATGCTCCAGCAGCAGCAGCGTGTCGGGACCCCCGGCCGCGCGGGCGCCGGCCAGCTCACGCTGCAGCTGCCAGGCGGTGCGATATTCGACCGTGTCGAGTTGGCGCACCTCGATCGGGGCGGAGCCGGACCGGATGGATTCCGTCACCTCAGCGACGTTACTGGACGCCCAGCGGGCATCGGGAAGCTCGGGCCGGGAGATAATCGGCCGACAATGACCTACATCCAGATCGTGGACCGCATCGGCGCCGGCATCGACGGCGTGGGTGTCGCGGTGATCATCCTCGGCGCCGTCAACGCCATCGCCCGCTTCCTGTCCGGGGCACTGCGCAAGCAGCCGCAGGCCTACCAGCAGCTGCGCGTCGATCTGGGCCGCGCGATCCTCGTCGGGCTCGAGTTCCTGGTGGCCGGCGACATCATCCGCACCATCGTCGTCACGCCCACCGGTCAGAGCGTCGCAGTGCTGGCCGGCGTGGTGGCGATCAGGACTTTTTTGAGCATCTCGCTGACCGTGGAGATGACCGGTCGGTGGCCCTGGAGACGTGACGAGCCGCGAACGCCGGACCCTGCTTAGTCCAGGTGGCGTCGGGCGGTGGCGTAGTCCAGCGCCTCGCCGATGGTGTTGTGGTGGAACTGAAACCCCGCTTGCTCCAACGCCGTCGGGATGACACGCTGCCCGCTGAGCAGTCCCTCGTCGGCGAATTCACCCAGCGCCGCGCGCACCGCGAAACCGGGCAGCGCCAGTGGGGTCGGGCGGTTGATCGCCCGGCCGAAGGCGGTGGTGAACTCGGCGTTGGTGACCGGCGCCGGCCCGGTCATGTTCACCGGCCCGGACAGCGTGGGATGGGAGATGGCGAACAGCAGCGCCCGCACCTCGTCCTCGAGGCTGATCCACGACATGTACTGACGGCCGTTGCCCAGCCGCGCCCCCAAGCCGACCGAGAACACCGGCCGCATCATCCGCAGCGCACCACCCGTCGGCGCCAGCACCACCCCGGTGCGGGCCAGCACCACCCGGGTGCCGTCGTACTGGGCCGGCAGCGTCGCGGCCTCCCAGTCCACACACAGCTGGGCCAGGAAACCCCTTCCGGCAGAATCGTTTTCGTCGACCACACGGTCCCGGGTGTTGCCGTAGTAACCCACCGCGCTGGCATTGATCAGGGTGCCGACGCCGGCGTCGGCGACGGCGGCGGACAACACCTCGGTCGGCGTGATCCGGCTGTCGCGCAGGCTCTGCTTGAACGCACCCGACCAACGGCGCGAGCCGATGTTGATCCCGCACAGGTTCACCACCACGTCGACGCCGGCGAGTGCGTCGGGATCGAACTCGCCGCTGTCGGGATTCCAGTGCAGCTCTTCGGAATTCGCCGGTGCCCGGCGCACGATGCGCAACACCTGGTGGTCGGCGGCGCGCAACGCCGCCGTCAACGCCGAGCCGATCAGACCCGACGAACCCGCTATGGCGACGGTGGCTCTGGGGGCCTGGGGACCAGGGTGAGCCACCGTCTCACAGCCCTAGATCGGCCTCGAAGGCCCCTTCTTCGAGGCGGTTTTTGACGGTGGTGAGGAACCGTCCGGCGTCGGCGCCGTCGATCAGCCGGTGGTCGTAGGTCAGCGGGAGATAGCAGATCGACCGGACCCCGATCGACTCGTTGCCCAAGTCGTCCACGATCACCCGTGGCCGCTTGACGATGGCCCCGGTGCCCAGCATCGCGGCCTGCGGCGGCACCAGGATCGGCGTGTCGAACAGCGCCCCCTGGCTGCCGATGTTGGTGATGGTGAAGGTGCCACCGGACAACTCGTCGGGCTTGAGCTTGTTGGTGCGGGCGCGGTCGGCGATGTCGGCGATAGCCCGGGCCAGTCCGGCCAGCGACAAATCGCCGGCGTTGTGGACGACCGGGGACAGCAGGCCCTGCTCGGTGTCGACGGCGAACCCGAGGTGCTCGGCGTCGTAGTAGGTGATCTCCTTGCTGTCCTCGTTGTAGCTGGCGTTGATGTTCGGGTGGGTCTTGAGCGCGTCGATGACCGCCCGCGCGATGAACGGCAGATACGTCAGGTTCACGCCCTCGCGTTCGGCGAACGCGGTCTTGGCGCGCGCCCGCAACGCCACGATCCTGGTCATGTCGACCTCGTGGGTCTGCGTGAGCTGCGCGGTGAGCTGCAGCGATTCGCGGGTCTTCTTGGCGGTGATCTGACGGATCCGGCTGGCCTTCTGGGTGGTGCCGCGCAGATGCGCCAGGGCGGGCGCCGCACTGGCCGCCGCGGCGGGCTTGGCCGCCTCTTTGGGTGGCGCGGGCTGGGCGGCCGGCTCCTTGGCGGGCTGTTTCTTCTTCTCCGCCGCGGCCAGCACGTCCTGCTTGCGGATGCGGCCGCCCACTCCGGTACCGGTCACCTCCGAGAGGTCGATGTTGTTCTCCGCAGCCAGCTTTCGCACCAGGGGAGTGACGTAGGGGGAGCCGTCCCTGGGTGCGTCGGCGGCGGGCTCGGACTCGGCTTCGGTTTTGGGCTCTTGCTTCGGCTCCGGCTTGGCTTCCTGTTTCGGCTCCGGCTTTTCTTCTTGTTGGGGCTCGGGTTCCGGCTCCGGCTCCGGCTCCGGTTCGGGCTCGGCCTGCTGCTTGGGCTCGGGCTTGGGTTCGGACTTGCCCGCCGATTCCGAGCTGCCGACCCGCGCGAGCTCGCCGCCGACCTGCACGACGTCGTCCTCGTCGGCGGTGATGCTCACCAGCACCCCGGCCACCGGCGAGGGGATCTCGGTGTCGACCTTGTCGGTGGACACCTCCACCAGCGGGTCGTCCACCTGCACCGAATCGCCGACCTTCTTCAGCCAGCGCGTCACGGTGCCCTCGGTGACCGACTCGCCCAGCTCAGGCATCAGCACCGGCGTCGAGTCGCCGCCACCGGACGCCTCGCTGGACTTCTCGTCCTTGGTCTCCGGTTCGGGCTCCGGTTCGGGTTCGGACTCCTGCGCCGGCTCGGCCTCGGATTTCTCTTCGGCCGGTGCGGCCTCCTGCGAGCCGCCGTCGTCGCCGTCGTCTTTGGAGTCGCCGATGACGGCCAGCTCGCCGCCGACCTCGACGACGTCGTCCTCCTGGGCGACGATCTTGGTCAACACTCCGGCGGCCGGCGACGGGATCTCCGTGTCGACCTTGTCGGTCGAAACTTCGACGAGCGGCTCGTCGACTTCGACCGTGTCGCCTTCCTGCTTGAGCCAGCGGGTGACCGTTCCCTCGGTGACGCTCTCACCAAGTGCCGGCATCTGGACTGAGAAGGCCATCTCTGTTGACTCCTCGAACGGTCGTCGGTCGGCGCAGGTCGACCTCCGGCTTACCACACAGTCGTGAACCGGATCCAAAACCCACGTAGATCTCGAAACCTATCCTGTCACTCTGCCACCAGCACCGCGCATTCAGGGCGCGCCGATCTCCGCTTGCTACGGTGGGCCACTGGCAAAGCCAGCCAAAGGGCAGCAACTCGCAGGTCGCGGAGGTTCGATGCGGGCACCACAGAACGCACCCCAGCGGTTCGTCGACAGCGGCGACGGCGTCCGGATCGCCGTCTACGAAGACGGCAACCGGGAAGGCCCCACCGTGGTGCTGGTACACGGCTGGCCCGACTCGCACGCGTTGTGGGACGGTGTCGTTCCGCTACTGGCGCAACGGTTCCGGATCGTCCGGTACGACAACCGCGGGGTCGGTCTGTCATCGGCGCCCAAGCCGGTGTCCGCCTACACAATGGCGCGCTACGCCGACGACTTCGCCGCCGTGATCGCCGAACTGAGCCCCGGACAGCCCGTGCATGTGCTGGCCCACGACTGGGGTTCGGTCGGGGTGTGGGAATACCTGGCCCGGCCCGGCGCGAGCGACCGGGTCGCCACCTTCACCTCGGTGTCCGGCCCCGCGCACGATCAGCTGGTCGACTTCATCTTCGGCGGGCTGCGGCGGCCGTGGCGCCCGCGCGGCTTCGCGCGCTCCCTGAGCCAGGCGCTGCGGCTGACCTACATGGCGTTCTTCTCGGTTCCGGTGCTGGCGCCGCTGCTGCTCCGGCTGGCGTTCCGCAGCGCCGCGATCCGACGCCAGGTCGTCGACAACATCCCCGCCGAGCAGATTCACCACTCCGACAACATCGCCAGCGACGCCGCCAACTCGGTGAAGGTGTACCCGGCCAACTACTGGCGCTCCTATTCCGGCGAATTCCGCCGCCAGGGCGTCCACATTGTCGACGTGCCGGTACAACTCATCGTCAACACCAAAGACAAGTACGTGCGGCCGCACGGCTACGACCAGACCTCGCGCTGGGTGCCGCGGCTGTGGCGGCGCGACATCCGGGCCGGGCACTTCTCACCGATGTCGCACCCGCAGGTGATGGCCGCCGCGGTGCACGACTTCGCCGACCTGGCCGAAGGCAAACCGGCCAGCCGGGCGCTGCTGCGCGCCCAGATCGGCCGCCCCCGCGGCGAATTCGGCGACACGCTGGTGTCGGTGACCGGCGCCGGCAGCGGGATCGGCCGCGAGACCGCGCTCGCGTTCGCGCGCGAAGGCGCCGAACTGGTGCTCAGCGACATCGACGAGGCGACCGTCAAGGAGACCGCCGCGCAGATCGCCGCCCGCGGCGGCGTCGCGCACTCCTACGTGCTCGACGTGTCCGACGCCGAGGCCGTCGAAGCCTTCGCCGATCGGGTCTGCGCCGAACACGGCCTGCCCGACATCGTCGTCAACAACGCCGGCATCGGGCAGGCGGGCAACTTCCTGGACACCCCGCCCGAGCAGTTCGACCGGGTGCTGGACGTCAACCTCGGTGGCGTGGTCAACGGCTGCCGCGCATTCGGACGCCGGCTGGTCGAGCGCGGCACCGGCGGTCACATCGTCAACGTGTCGTCGATGGCCGCCTACGCGCCGCTGCAGTCGCTCAACGCGTACTGCACCTCCAAGGCCGCGACGTTCATGTTCTCCGACTGCCTGCGAGCCGAACTTGACGCCGCCGACGTTGGGCTGACGACGATCTGCCCGGGCGTGGTCAACACCAACATCGTCGCGACCACCCGCTTCGATGCCGGCGGCAAGGGCGACGAACAGCTCGACGGCAGGCGCGGCCAGCTGGAAAAGATGTTCGCGTTGCGCAGCTATGGGCCGGACAAGGTAGCCAATGCCATTGTGTCGGCGGTGAAAAAGAACAAGCCGATCCGGCCGGTCGCCCCCGAAGCGTATGCGCTGTACGGCGTCTCCCGGGTGCTACCGCAGGCGCTGCGCAGCACCGCGCGGATGCGGGTGATCTAGATCCGGGTCGGATCGGTGCGCCGCACCACCAGCGGCCCGACGAGCGCGACCAGCCCGACCAGCGCCAGCGGGATCGTCCAGGCGCGCCGGCTGGACAGCGACGACTCGCACGCCGCCACGAAATCGGTGTGCGGAATGATCTGGTTCAGGATCGGGATGTTGGCTCCGTTGCGGTCGTTGGCGCTTCTGGCGCCGGACAGATCGGAGGAAATCGCGTTCCCGCAGCTAACCGTTCCGCCGTTGCTGTTGGATACCGACACCGGCACCAGCAGGCCGATCACGCCGGCCAGCAACAGCGCGGCACCCAGCACTGTGATCAACCGTCGCACTGTCATTGTTCGGCCTTTCCCGAATGTGTTGCTGCTGATCTAGTAGCCGCGCTCATCAGGAGCTAAACCGGGCCAGGTCTAGTGGCCGGCCACCGCGATACTTCCCGCCCAGGTGGGTACCCGCAGTCTCGGATTCCGATGCGGAAGGATGTGCCATGACAATCAGCGAAGCGCTGGTCGCGACCCGCGACGTGTCTTCTTCCCGCCAAGAGGTGTGGGACGTGATCGCCAACGGATGGACCTACGCGCAGTGGGTGGTCGGCAACAGCCGAACCCGCGCGGTGGACGCGGAGTGGCCCGAACCCGGCGCCGAAATTCAGCACTCGGTCGGAGTGTGGCCGCTGGTCATCAACGACAAGACGGTGGTCGAAAGTTGCCGTCCCGGCGAGGAGATCGTGCTGCGGGCGCAGCTGGGCATCATCGGTGCCGCACGAATCACGTTGCGGCTGCACGACATTCCCGACGGATGCCGAATCGAGATGATCGAAGTGCCGGTCAGCGGCCCGATGAACGTGCTGCCGGATCGCCTCGCGATGGCGGCGGTGTATCCGCGCAACGTCGAGTGTCTGTGGCGGCTGGAGGCCCTGGCCAAGGGCCGACAGCCCAGCGAGGTCAGCTGAGCGTCAGCCGTTTTCGGCGATGTCCTCGAGCACCGCGTACATGGTGCGGGTCGGCACCCCGGTGCCGCCCTTGGGGGAGTAGCCCCACGCGCTGCCGGTGTTGTACGCCGGACCTGCCACGTCGATGTGCGCCCAGGACACCCCGTCGGCGACGAACTCCCGCAGGAACACCCCGGCCACCAGCATCCCGGCGAAACGCTGCCCGCTGATGTTGGACAGGTCGGCCACCTGCGACTTCAGGTCGTCCTTGAGTTCGTCGGGCAGCGGCATCGGCCAGCCGTTCTCGCCGACCCGCTGCGAAATCGCGGCCACCCGGTCGCGGAACTCGTCGCTGCCCATCACCCCGGGGATCCGCGCGCCCAGCGCCACGGTCTGCGCACCGGTCAGCGTGGACGTCTCGATCAGATAGTCCGGGTTGTCCTCGCAGGCCCGCACGATGGCGTCGGCCAGGATCAGCCGGCCCTCGGCGTCGGTGTTCTGCACCTCCACGGTGATGCCGCCGTACTGGGTCAGCACGTCGCCGGGGCGCTGCGCGGTGGACGAAGGCATGTTCTCGGCCATCGGAACGGTGGCGATCACGTCGATCGGCAGACCCTGCTGGGCGGCGAGTGCCACGGTGGCGATCACCGCTGCCGCTCCGCCCATGTCGGAGGTCATGTGGTGCATGGAGGCGGCCGGCTTGATCGAGATGCCGCCGGTGTCGAAGGTGACGCCCTTGCCGACCAGAGCGACCTTCTTGGCCCGTTTGGGGTTTTTCGCCAACCGCGATCCGCGGTGCGTCAGGCGCACCAACCGGGGCAGCCGCGACGAGCCCTGGCCGACACCGATCAGCCCCCCGTAGCCGGCTTTCTTCAGCGCCTTGTCGTCGAGAACCTCCACCTCAAGTCCCACCGACTCACCCAGTTCCTTTGCGCGCCTTGCGAATTCAGCAGGGAAGAGGGCGTTGGGGGGAGTGTTGACGAAATCGCGGGCGGTCGCCACCGCGGCCGCGACGGCCGCGCCGTGCGCAGCCTGGCTCTTGGCGCCCTTGGCGCTGGACAACACGGTGATCTTGCGCAGCCCCGGGTCCTTCGGCGCGGTTTTGGTGCTGCGGAAAGCGCTGAACCGGTAGCTGCCCAGGATCAGGCCCTCCACGACCGCCGAGCCGACATCCTCGCCGGGCAGCTCGCCCAGCGTGGTGATCACCGACTCGGCCTTGCCCAGCGAGCGTGCCGCAACCCCGGCCGCACGCCGGACCACGTCGGCGGGCCACTCCTCGCGTGACTTGCCCAAACCGACCGTCAACACGCTGCCCACCGGCAGCGACGAGACGACCAGCCGGTGCACCTGCTCGGCGCCGCCGGTGGCGCCCAGCGCCTGCAGGCCCGCCTCGATCTCGGCGACCGCCTCGGCGGGCAGCAGCTCACCGGCAGCGGCGACGGTGGCGCCGGGGCGCTCGTCGTCGCCGACCGAGACCACCGGCACCACCAGCACCGACGAACCGGCCCCGCGTTTGGGCAGCGCGGTGGCCACGTTGACGGAGGGGGCTTGGTATCCAGGTTCAGTCGTCACGCGACCCCACCCTAATCGCCGCTGAGACCCTGCGCTTGGGCAGTGTCGCGCTCACCGGGGCCGCCACGTCACTCGAACACCTGGCTCAGTGTGTCAGCAGCTAGTGTGGGACGCCGTGACCGACGAGCCGCTGCACGGACCCCTGGAAGACCGCCACCGAGCGTTGGGCGCCAGCTTCGCCGAGTTCGGCGGCTGGACGATGCCGGTGTCCTACGCCGGAACCGTCGGCGAGCACCACGCCACCCGCAACGCCGTCGGCCTGTTCGACGTCAGCCACCTCGGCAAGGCGCTGGTGCGCGGCCCGGGCGCAGCCCGCTTCGTCAACTCCGCACTCACCAACGACCTGAACCGGATCGGACCCGGCAAAGCGCAATACACGTTGTGCTGCACCGAATCCGGCGGCGTCATCGACGACCTGATCGCCTACTACGTCAGCGACGACGAGATCTTCCTGGTGCCCAACGCCGCCAACACCGCCGCCGTGGTCGCGGCGCTGCAAGCCGCCGCACCCGCCGGCCTCACCATCACCGACCAGCACCGCGACTACGCCGTGCTGGCGGTGCAGGGACCCAAGTCCACCGACGTGCTGAACGTGTTGGGGTTGCCGACCGAGATGGATTACATGGGTTACGCGGATACGGCGTATTCCGGTGTGCCGGTTCGGGTTTGCCGCACCGGGTACACCGGCGAGCACGGCTACGAGCTGCTGCCGCCGTGGGACTCCGCCGCAGAGGTGTTCGACGCGCTGGTGGCCGCGGTCGCCGATACCGGCGGCCAGCCCGCCGGGCTGGGCGCCCGCGACACGCTGCGCACCGAGATGGGCTACCCGCTGCACGGGCACGAACTGTCGCTGGACATTTCGCCGCTGCAGGCGCGCTGCGGCTGGGCGATCGGCTGGAAGAAGGACGCCTTCTTCGGCCGGGCCGCGCTGCTCGCCGAGAAGGAAGCCGGTCCGCGGCGGCTGCTGCGGGGGCTGCGAATGGTGGGCCGCGGGGTGCTGCGGTCCGGGCTGACCGTGCGGAACGGGGACGAGACCGTCGGAGTCACCACGTCGGGAACGTTCTCGCCGACCCTGCAGGCGGGCATCGCGCTGGCGCTGATCGACACCGCGGCCGGCATCGAGGACGGCCAGAAAGTCACCGTCGACGTCCGCGGCCGCGCCGCCGACTGCGAGGTGGTGCGTCCACCGTTCGTCGAACCGAAGACGCGTTAGGCGAGCCACTCGCATGGAAAAACCCGTTTCCGGCCGGTTATAGAATCAGCGCCATGGCCAGCCCACTTGAATTCACGGTCTCGCGCGCGGAAAACCCCGCCACCGAGGCCGAGCGGGCAGCGATCCTGGCCGACCCCGGCTTCGGCAAGTACCACACCGACCACATGGTGTCGATCGACTACAAAGAGGGTCAGGGCTGGCACAACGCCCGGGTCCTGGGCTACGGGCCGATCGAACTGGACCCGTCGGCGATCGTGCTGCACTACGCGCAGGAAGTGTTCGAAGGCCTCAAGGCCTACCGCTGGGCCGACGGCTCGGTGGTGTCCTTCCGCGCCGACGCCAACGCCGCGCGGCTGCGCTCCTCGGCGCGGCGGCTGGCGATCCCGGAACTGCCGGACGCGGTGTTCATCGAGTCGCTGTGCCAGCTCATCGCGGTGGACAATGCGTGGGTGCCCAAAGCGGGCGGGGAAGAGGCGCTGTATCTGCGGCCGTTCATCATCGCCACCGAACCGGGTCTGGGGGTGCGGCCGGCCAAGGAGTACCGCTACCTGCTGATCGCGTCGCCGGCCGGCGCCTACTTCAAGGGCGGCATCAACCCCGTCACCGTCTGGATCTCCACCGACTACGTGCGGGCCAGCCCGGGTGGCACGGGTGCGGCCAAATTCGGCGGCAACTACGCCGCCTCGCTGCTGGCGCAGGCCGAGGCCGCCGAAAACGGGTGCGACCAGGTGGTCTGGCTGGACGGTGTGGAACGCCGCTATGTCGAAGAGATGGGCGGGATGAACCTGTTCTTCGTGCTCGGCAGCGGCGGCTCGGCACGGTTGGTCACCCCGGAACTGTCCGGCTCGCTGCTACCCGGCATCACGCGAGATTCGTTGCTGCAGTTAGCCATTGACGCGGGGTTCAGCGTCGAAGAACGCAAGATCGACATCGAGGAGTGGGAGAAGAAAGCCGCCTCCGGTGAGATCACCGAAGTGTTCGCCTGCGGCACCGCCGCGGTGATCACCCCGGTCGCCCAGGTCAAGTACGGCGACCGTGACTTCACCATCGCCGACGGCAAGCCCGGCGAAGTGACCATGGCGCTGCGCGACACGCTGACCGGTATCCAGCGCGGCACCTTCGCCGACACCCACGGCTGGATGGCCCGGCTCGGCTAGCGTGCCCAGGCGGCAAAGGCGACCGCGCACACCGTCGTCGTCAGCTCGATCGCCGCACCCAGCACGTCGCCGGTGACGCCGCCGAACCGGCGCACACAATGCGCCACCAGCCCCCACCCGCACACCACCCCCAGCAGCGCCGCCGCCGGCCCCTGCCACAGCTGCGAAGCTATTGGCGCCGCGGCCACCAGCAGCACGGCCAGCCACGCCAGCACCACCCAGCCGGGTTGACTGCCGGCCACCCGCGCCCCCAGCGCGCTGCCCGGCGCCGCCGGCACCGAGCGCCGACAGGCCAGCACCGCACTCACCCGCCCGGCGACCACGGCCTCGACGACGGCGCCGGGCGCCAGCGCCGAGAACGCCGTCGCCTGCAGGGCGATCACCATGACCACGGCGGCGACGCCGAACGGCCCGCTCGACCCGTCGCGCATCACCGCCAGCGCCTTCTCCGGCGGCCCGTAACAGCCCAACCCGTCGGCGGTGTCGGCGACCGCGTCGATGTGCAGGCCGCGGGTCGCCAACAGCAGTGCGGCCACCGCCAGCAGCCCCGACAGTGCGCTACCGGGCCCGAACGCCGCCGCCCCGCACCAGGTCACCGCCGCGGCCAGCGCGCCCAACGCCGCACCCACCACCGGCAGCGCCGTCATCGCCCCGCGGCCCATCGGCCCCGACCGGGAGCCGGGCCCGGGCAACACCGTCCCGAACGCGAAAGCCGTTGCCAGCGAACGGATCACGTGACCGGGTCGGCGGGCCCGGTCACCGGACCGGAAACGCCGGCCTCGGTGAACGTGGCCATCGACGACAGCGCGGCCACCGCAGCGCGCAGCACCGGCACCGCCAACGCGGCGCCGCTGCCCTCACCCAGGCGCATCCGCAGATCGAGAATCGGCTCCAAATCCAGCGCCCGCAGGGCCAGCGCGTGACCCGGCTCGGTGGATCGGTGCCCGGCCTGCCACCAGAGCCGCGCGCCGGGCGCCAGCCGTTCGGCGACCAGCGCGGCCGCCGTCACCGCCATCCCGTCCAGCAGCAGCGGGGTCCGCCGGATCGCGGCCTGGGCGCAGAAGCCGGCCATCGCCGCGAAGTCGGCGCCGCCACAGCTGCGCAGCAGCGCGACCGGGTCCTCGAGCACCGGCCGGGCCCGGAACAGGGCGTCGCGCACCGCGGCCGTCTTCCGCGACCAGGCATTGTCGTCGATCCCGGTGCCGAAGCCGACGACGGCGACCGGCTCGGTGTTGGTCAGTGCCGCCACCAGCACCGCGGCCGGGGTGGTGTTGCCGATGCCCATGTCGCCGGCGATCAGCAGGTCCGCGCCGGCGTCGACCTCGTCGTCGGCGATCCGCTGGCCGGCCGCGATCGCGCGCGCCGTCTCCTCCTGGGTCAACGCATCCTCGACGGCGATGTCGCCGCTGCCGCGGCGCACCCGGTCGCCGATCCCGGCGCCGGTCGCCTCGGAGTCCACCGCCAGGTCCGCGACCCGCACCGACGCGCCGGCGAGTTGCGCCAGCGTGTTGATCGCCGCCCCACCCGCCTCGATGTTGGCGACCATCTGGGCCGTGACTTCCGGCGGATAGGCCGACACACCGCTACCGGCGACGCCGTGGTCGCCGGCGAACACCACCACCCGGGCCCGCTGGAACTGGCGCGGCGGGCATTGCCCCTGGCAGGACGCGACCCACACCGACAGGTCCTCCAGGCGGCCCAGCGCACCCCGGGGCTTGGTCAGGGTGTCCTGGCGGGTGCGGGCGGCAGCCTCGGCGGTCTGATCCGGCGGCGGCACCGGCGCGAAACCGATCATGCCGGGGCCTTGATCGTCAGCGCCTGCCCGGCCACCACCAGCACCACCCGCTCGCACAGCGCCGCCAGCCGCTGGTTGAGGCTGCCCAGCTCGTCGGCGAACCGGCGGCCGGCGGCGCTGGCCGGCACCACCGTCAGACCCACCTCGGGACTCACCAGCACCAGCGTCGAGCAGAACGTCTGCACCGCGCAGACGAGCTCGGCGACGGGCGCATCGACCGATCCGCCGTCCCACCCGTGATGGCGGTCCAGCGCCGCGGTCAGCCAAGTGCCCAGATCGTCGACGAGCGTCGGGGCCGCGGGGGACCGGCGCAACTCCGCGGTCACGTCGGCGGTCTCCACCGTCGTCCAATGCCCGGGCCGGCGGGCTCGATGCCGGGCGACGCGGCCCGCCCACTCCTCATCGGACGGGTCAACGGGGCCGGCCGCCACATAGCGGACCGGCGCCGTCGCTGCCAGTGACGTCGTGATCGCTTCCTCCGCCCAGCGGGACTTACCCGACCTGATACCGCCGACCACCAGCGTGCGCACGTGCGGTCAGGCGGCTTTCAGACCGTTGTCAACCGACACTGCTGCCGCGCTTGACCTGAGGTCGCGGCATCCGCGTCCGGCGCATCTGCGAGGCTCGCCCGGCCGCGTAAATGCCCAGCTTCCAATGGCTTTCGGTGTTCTTGGGGAACTTCTCGTCGACCAGTCTGCCGACTTTGCGACCCAGGATGAGCCCGTCGACCATCATGATCGCCATCAGCACCAGCATCGCCGGCGACGTGTAGACCTGCAGCTGCGGCGGCAGCACGAACATGATGGCCAGCAGGAACAGCGCCGACGGCATGAACAGGCCGAGCACGTTGCGCCGGGAGTCCACCACGTCGCGGACGTAGCGGCGCACCGGACCCTGGTCACGCGGCAGCAGGTACGCCTCCTCGCCGGCCTTCATCCGGTCCTGGCGCTCGGTCATCCGGGCTCGGCGGGCGACCTTCTCGGCGCGGCGTTCCTCGCGGCTCAGCTTCGGACCGGCCAGCGACTTGCGCCGGGCGCGCGCCTCGGCTGCCGTCATCGGCGCCGGCGCGACCGGGCCCTTGCGGCTCTGCCGACGCGCCTCGTCCCGCTTGGGTGTCGGTCGGCCCTTGGGTCCCGTCCGCGCCGCGCGAGACGCTGCCTGTGCCGACGCGTCATCCGCGTCGACGTCCGGCGCATCTCCGCCCCCGGCGCCACCTGTTTGTAAGCCATTCTTGCGGCCCAGCAACTTCACAGAGGCCAGGTTACTTCGCTGCTGCCCGCAGAATTTAATTGCGCCGGTATACCGGCCCGGTTGGACCTACGCTGGCCTGTGATGAACGGCTCGCAGGCGTCGGATGATGCTGCCGGTGACTTCGGGCCCGGCAGACTTCAGCTGCCCTCGATGCGGGTGCTGGTCGCCCCCGACTGCTACGGCGACAGCCTGTCGGCGGTCGAAGCCGCCGCCGCCATCGCCACCGGCTGGACCCGGTCCCGGCCGGGTGACTCGTTCATCGTCGCGCCGCAGTCCGACGGCGGCCCCGGCTTCATCGAGGTGCTGGCCAGTCGGATCGGCGGGATCCGACGGCTGCGCGTGCGCGGGCCGCTGGACACCGACGTGACCGCCCGCTGGGTGTACGAGGAGCCGACCCGCACCGCCTACCTCGAATGCGCACAAGCGTGCGGCCTGGCCCTGCTGGGTGGGCCGCCGACACCGGAGACGGCGATGGCCGCCCACAGCCGGGGCGTGGGACAGCTGATCGCCGCCGCGCTGGAAGCCGGGGCGCGTCGGGTGGTGGTCGGTCTGGGCGGCAGCGCCTGCACCGACGGCGGGAAAGGGATGGTCGACCAGTTGGGTGGCCTGGACACGGCCCGAAAATGGCTGGGCGGCGTGGAGCTGATCGCGGCCTCCGACGTGCTGTATCCGCTGTTGGGGCCGTGGGGGGCGGCGCGGGTGTTCGGGCCGCAAAAAGGCGCCGACACCGTCACCGTGGCGAAACTGGAGGTCCGGCTGGAAGCCTGGGCGCTGGTGCTGGACACCGTCGCCGGACGCGACGTCAGCGCCGAGCCCGGTGCCGGCGCCGCCGGCGGGATCGGGGCGGCGCTGTTGGCCCTCGGCGGCCGCTGCGAGTCCGGTGCAGCCATTGTGGCTGAACTCACCCGCTTCGCCGACGACCTCGCCGAGGCGGAGCTGATCGTCACCGGTGAGGGGCACTTCGACGAGCAGTCGCTGCACGGCAAGGTGGTCGGGGAGATCGCGGCCGCCGCCCGGCCGCTCGGCATTCCGGTGATCGTGCTGGCCGGGCAGGTGTCGGTGGACAAGTCCACCACCCGCGTGTCGGGCATCATGTCGGCCCTGGCGATGTCCGAATACGCGGGCTCGGTGCGGTTGGCGCTAGCCGACGCGGCCAACCAGCTGATGGGATTGGCGTCCGAGGTGGCCGCGCGACTCGGGAATAGCGGCCCGCCGGGGTACCGTTGACTCAGTGGGTTTTCCTGTGGCAGCGCCGTCCCGGCTTCATAATCGAAACCGGAATTGGGCGCCCCACCCGACCATCAGTCAGTAGGAGAAGCAATGACGGTGCAGAACGAGTCGACCGCCAAGACGCACGGCGTGGTCCTGACCGAGGCCGCCGCCGGCAAGGCGAAGGCGCTGCTGGAGCAGGAGGGCCGCGACGACCTGGCCCTGCGGATCGCGGTCCAGCCGGGCGGCTGCGCGGGCCTGCGTTACAACCTGTTCTTCGACGACCGGACCCTGGACGGCGACCTGACCGCTGACTTCGGCGGCGTCACGCTGACCGTGGACCGGATGAGCGCACCGTACGTGGAAGGCGCGTCGATCGACTTCGTCGACACCATCGAAAAACAGGGCTTCACCATCGACAACCCCAACGCCACCGGATCGTGCGCGTGCGGGGACTCGTTCAACTGAGCGCCGACGTCACCTGCTGCGACTGAGCCGGGCCTGACCGGTCAGTACTGTCCTGCGGTGCGCAGCACGTAGGAACACACCATGATCTGGCCGCGCTGGAACAACAGCTGCGCCACGCCCTGGACGTCTTTGCGTTGCGACCCCCCGACGGCGGGTGTCGCGTTCATGGAGAACAACACCTGGGCCTGGTACTGGGACAGATAGACGATCTTGTCGATCGAGGTGACCTGCACCTCGGAGAACTGCTTGCGGAACGCGTCGCTGCTCAGCTTGGCCAGCGCCAGGTCGGAGCGCTTGTCCTTGACGGCGTCGTAGATGCCGCACAACGCGTTGCGCACGATGACGTCGGTGTCCTTGTGCGCCAGGGCATCCAGGTAGTTCTGCACGGCCGCTTTTGCCGATCCCTCGGAGAAAGTGCTGCCGGTGTTGGCGCCGTTGGTGCGCACCCCGTACACGATCGCCGTGGTCAGCGCGGCCACCAGCGCGATGGCCAGCAGAACGCCGATCAGCAGCCGCTTGGGCCGCCGCGGCTTGGCGTAACCGCCCGGCGGGCCCGGCGGCGGAGGCCCGGGATGGGGCATGCCGGGCGGGCGCTGCTGCCCGTCGAGGTCGGGCGGAAAGTCCAGCGTCTGCGGCTGCTGAGCTCCGGTCTCGGGGTACGGCTGCCTGGGCGCAGACCCCTCGGCGCCCAGCGCAGGGTTCGGCGGGTGCGGACCGGCCATCGGTTTTTCTCCTACGCTGGTGGGACGAGGCGACGAGTGGGTTGCCGCGCGAGCCCAAGCATCCGGCAACCGGGTCAGTTCTTCTAGGCAGGCTAGCGCAACGGCTCGAGCCCGCTATGGATGTCGGCCTCGCTATGACTGCGTTGGCCGCCCGGCCGACGTCCATGAGAGGCTAGACGACCTAAACGAAGGGCGGAGATTTAGTGACCATCGCGGTGACCGGTTCCATTGCCACAGACCATTTGATGCGTTTTCCCGGTCGATTTTCCGAACAGCTGCTCCCCGAGCACCTGCACAAGGTGTCGCTGAGCTTCCTGGTCGACGACCTGGTGGTGCACCGAGGGGGAGTGGCCGGCAACATCGCCTTCGCCATCGGCGTGCTCGGCGGCGACGCCGCGCTGATCGCCGCGGCCGGCGAAGACTTCGCCGATTACCGGGACTGGCTGCAGTCCCACGGGGTGAACTGCGACCACGTGCTGATCTCCAACACCGCGCACACCGCGCGATTCACTTGCACCACCGACACCGAGATGGCGCAGATCGCGTCGTTCTACCCGGGGGCGATGTCGCAGGCCCGGGACATCTCGCTGGCCGAGATCGTCTCGAAGATCGGCACACCCGAGCTGGTCATCATCGGGGCCAACGACCCCGAAGCGATGGTTCTGCACACCGACGAATGCCGCAAACTGGGACTCGCGTTCGCCGCCGACCCGTCTCAGCAGCTGGCCCGGCTCTCGGGCGACGAGATCAAGCAGCTCATCGACGGCGCTGCGATCCTGTTCACCAACGACTACGAGTGGGACCTGCTGCTGTCCAAGACCGGCTGGTCGGACACCGACGTGATGGCGCAGATCGGGCTGCGGGTGACCACGCTGGGCGCCAAGGGCGTCGACATCGTCCAGCCCGACGGAACCACCCTGCACGTCGGCGTGGTGCCCGAGAAAAGCCAGACCGACCCCACCGGCGTCGGCGACGCGTTCCGGGCCGGCTTCCTGTTCGGTCGCAGTGCCGGACTCAGCCTGGAACGCTCGGCGCAGCTCGGTTCGCTGGTCGCGGTGCTGGTGCTGGAGTCGACCGGAACCCAGGAGTGGGAGTGGGACCGCTCGATCGCCGCGGCCCGGTTGGCCGGCGCCTACGGCGACGACGCGGCCACCGAGATCGCCGCAGTGCTCGGCTGAGAGGCGCTCGGCGTCACAACTCGACGGGGTAGACCGGCTCACTGATCTGCGGCACCACCGTGTGCTCGACGAAGATCGCGTGCCACAGCATGAAGATCAGCACCGTCCACAAGCGCCGGCTGTGGTCGCTGCTGCCCTCCCGGTGCTCGTCGAGCATCCGCACCACCGCGGCCAGGTCGATCAAGTGACCGGCCTGCGAGGCGCCCGTCATCTCGTAGGCCCACTCCAGCAGTTCGCCGGCGCGCAGCCAATGCCGAATGGGCACCGGGAAGCCGAGCTTGGGCCGGTTCAGCACGTGTGCGGGCACGATGGGTTCCAGTGCGCGCCGCAGCGCGTATTTGGTGGTGGTGCGGGTGATCTTGGCCTGGTAGGGCAGCCGCGCGGCGACCGCGAACACCTCGGGGTCCAGGAACGGCACCCGCAGCTCCAGCGAGTTCGCCATCGTCATCTTGTCGGCTTTGACCAGGATGTCGCCGCGCAGCCAGGTGAACAGGTCGAGGTGCTGCATGCGTGCCACCGGATCCCAGCCGGCCGACTCGGCGTAGATCGACGCGGTGACGTCGGTGTGGGTCCAGTCGGGCCGGAATCCGGGCAGCACGTCGCGCAGCTGCTGATCGGAAAAGCTGCGGGCGTTGCCGTAATAGCGCTCCTCGAGGGTCAACGACCCGCGGTGCAGCAGGCTCTTGCCGCGCATGCCTTCGGGCAGCGGCCGCGACACCTTGCCCATCGAGCGGCGCAGCGGCCGGGGCAGATAGTTGAACGGCTTGAGCGACAGCGGCTCCCGGTAGATCGTGTAGCCGCCGAACAACTCGTCGGCGCCCTCACCGGACAGCACGACCTTGACGTGCTTGCGGGCCTCGCGGGCGACGAAGAACAGCGGCACCAGCGCCGGGTCGGCGACCGGTTCGTCGAGGTACCAGACGATCTCGGGCAGCGCGGTCACGAATTCTTCGGCGCTGACCACCTTGGCGATGTGCCGGGCGCCGATGGCCTCGGCCGAGGCCACCGCGACGTCGAGCTCGGAGAAGCCCTCGCGCTCGAAGCCGGTGGTGAAGGTGATCAGCCGCGGGTTGTGCCGGATGGCCAGCGCGGCGATCGCGGTGGAGTCGATGCCGCCGGACAAAAACGATCCGACGGTCACGTCGGCGCGCATGTGCTTGGCGACCGAATCCTCCAACACGGCGGTGATCTCGTCGTAGCGGGCCTGCTCGGTGCCCGGGGCGATCGGCACGGCGGTGAATCGGGGCCGGAAGTAGCGGGTCACCTCGGGCCGCGCGCCCGGCCGGATCCAGGCGTAGCAGCCCGACTCCAGCCGTCGCACGCCGAGGTGCAGCGTCTCGGGCTCCGGCACATACTGCAGCACCACGTAGTGCTGGATGGCGCGGCGGTCCAGGCCGGCGTCCCCGGTCTGGAATCCGACCAGCTCGGCCAGATCCAGCAAGCACTTCTTCTCGCTGGCCACCGCCGTCCCGCCGGGGCCGGTCGCCATGAACAGCGGCTTGATGCCGAACGGGTCGCGGGCGCAGAACAATTCGCGGTTGACGGTGTCCCACAGTGCGAAGGCGAACATGCCGCGTAGCCGGTTGAGCACGCCGGCGCCCCAGTGGTGGTAGCCGGCGACGATGGCTTCCCCGTCGCCGTCGGTGGCGAACACGGCGCCGTGCTCGCCGCGCAGTTCCTCCCGCAGCTCCAGGTAGTTGTAGATCTCGCCGTTGAACACCAGCACGTAGCGGTCCGGCTGTTCCGGCGGGCCCCAGCGCAGCGGTTGATGCGAGTGGGCGATGTCGATGATGGACAGCCGGTTGAATCCGAACACGGCGCCGCCCCGGGATCCGTCCGCGAAGTCCGGATCGGTCCAGGTGCCCGGCTCGTCCGGCCCGCGGTGGCGCATCAGATGCGACGCGCGGGCGATCACGCCGTCGGCCAGCGCCGCGTGCGCCGCGGCCGCCTCGGTCGCGCCTTCAGCGCCGTCCGGGCTGCCCGGATCGGCGACGAAAGCCAGCAGTCCACACACGGCGCCCCAGTATGCCGCACTTCACGACCGCCCGTGAGGCGACGCCCGGCGGGTCGGGGTGACCAGGCGGTCGCCTGGTGGTGCGGCGTGGTCTACGCTGCGTAGTATTCGACGTCCGAGTTAGCCGAATCGGCCGAAGGCCGAGTCGGCCCAGCTTGTGATACAGGAGGCGCCAACGTGACACGTCGCGGGCTGGATCGTTCGCACAGCTTGTCGCAGAGCAGTTCTGGTGGCGTACGCGCTTTCGGCCGCCGCCTTCGTCCGGTATTGCTGGTCGCGACCCTGGGCGTGCTGGCGGTCACCCTCAGCGGATGCAGCTGGCAGGACGCGCTGGCCCTGGGCTGGCCCAAAGGCATCACCCACGAGGGCCACGCCAACCGGCAGCTGTGGATCGGGGCGGTAATCGCCTCGTTCGTCGTCGGCGCCATCGTGTGGGGCCTGATCTTCTGGGCCGCCGCCTTCCACCGGAAGAAGAAGACCGACACCGACCTGCCCCGCCAGTTCGGCTACAACATGCCGCTGGAGCTGGTGCTGACCGTCACGCCGTTCCTGATCATCTCGGTGCTGTTCTACTTCACGGTCGTGGTGCAGGAGAAGATGCTGCATCTGGCCAAAGACCCGGAGGTGGTGATCGACATCACCTCCTTCCAGTGGAACTGGAAATTCGGCTACCAGCGGGTCGCATTCAAGGACGGGACGTTCAACTACGAAGGTGCCGACCAACCCCGCAAAGAGATGATCTCCAAGCCCGAGGGCAAGGACTCCCACGGTGAAGAACTCGTCGGCGCGGTGCACGGATTCAACCCACAGGACCGGCAGTATCTGCACTGGGACAAGATCGAGATCTTGGGCACCAGCACCGAGATTCCCGTCCTGGTCCTGCCCGCCCACAAGCGCATCGAGTTCCAGATGGCCTCGGCCGACGTCATCCACGCCTGGTGGGTGCCCGAGTTCCTGTTCAAGCGCGACGTGATGCCCAACCCGGCGGCCAACAACTCCGTCAACGTCTTCCAGGTCGAGGAGATCATCCGGACCGGCGCATTCGTCGGCCACTGCGCCGAGATGTGCGGCACCTACCACTCGATGATGAACTTCGAGGTCCGCGTGGTGGAGCCCAACGAGTTCGTCGCTTTCCTGCAGCAACGGATGGCGGGCAAGTCCAACGCCGAGGCCCTGCAGGCGATCCACCAGCCGCCGCTGGCGACCACCACTCATCCGTTCGAAACCCGCCGCGGCGAATTGGCCCCGAGCCCTAGAGGTTAGGACAACTCATGAAGATCGAAGCCCGGCTGTTCGCGATCATCTCCGGCTTCTTCGTACTGGTGACGCCGCTGTACGCGGTGCTGACGGCGCTGTACGCCACCGGCGGCGTCGAATGGGCGGGCACCACCGCACTGGCCCTGACCGCCGGCTTGGCGTTGATCGTGTTCACCTTCTTCAGGTTCGTCTCGCGGCGGCTCGACACCCGGCCCGAGGACTACGAGGGCGCCGAGATCAGCGACGGCGCAGGCGAATTGGGCTTCTTCAGCCCGCACAGCTGGTGGCCGATCATGATCGCCCTGTCCGGGTCGGTGACGGCCGTGGGTATGGCGCTGTGGCTGCCGTGGCTGATCGTCGCCGGCGTGGTGTTCATCCTGGCCTCGGTGGGCGGACTGGTCTTCGAGTACTACGTTGGGCCCGAGAAGCACTGATCGAATCCCGAAAGGTCACAATCAGGGCATCAGTTGATCCGCGGTCAGTTTGCCGCGGCGCCGGTGGCCCGACCGGTTGGGTAGGGTTTTCGAGGCACCATGAGAATTCACCGAGCGCGCGTGCCCGGGTGCAGCCGCGGAGTCACACGCGCCGGTCGGGCAGTTGGACAGGGTAGGCAGACATGAGCGGGCCGAATCCGCCGGGACGGGAACCTGAGGAACCCGACCCTGCCGCCGAGCCCTCCGAACCCGAATCCCTGGGCGAAGAGTTCGACGGTGACCTGGACGACGAGCTGAATCCGGTCGATGATCTCGACCACGCCGACGATTTCGACGACGGCGGCGGGCACGCCGATGCGACCGATGCCTACTCGCAGGCGTACTCGGCGCCGGAATCGGAGCTGTTCGTCAGCGGCCGGTACGTGCCCGCCGATCTGGCGCTCTACGACTACGACGGGTACGAGGACTTCGACGACGATCACGCCGCGCCGCGGTGGCCGTGGGTGGTCGGCGTCACCGCGATCCTGGCCGCGATCGCGCTGGTGGCCGCGGTGTCGGTGTTGGTAGCACGTACCGACACCAGCAAACTCGCCAGCCCGGGGGCCACGACCACCACGTCCTCGACGCCGCCGGTCCAGGATCAGATCACCACCACCAAACCGCCGCCGCCGTCCTCCGAGCCGCCGCCCACCTCGGTGCCGCCTCCGCCGCCCAGCGAAGTCCCCACCGCGACCGAGACGCAGACGGTCACCGTGACCCCTGCGCCGGCGCCCGCTCCGGTGCCGCCCGCGCCGACGTCAGCGCCGCCACCTGCCAGTTCCCCGGCGGCGGCACCGCCGCCGGTCACTACGACCACGCCCGCCGGGCCGCGCCAGGTCACCTACTCGGTGACCGGCACCAAGGCGCCGGGTGACATCATTTCGGTCACCTACGTCGACGCGTCCGGTCGACGCCGGACACAGCACAACGTGTACATACCGTGGTCGATGACCGTCACGCCGATCTCGCAGTCCGACGTGGGCTCGGTGGAAGCGTCCAGTCTCTTCCGCGTCAGCAAATTGAACTGCTCGATTATCACTAGCGATGGGACGGTATTGTCCTCGAACACCAACGACTCGCCTCAGACGAGCTGCTGATGGTAGGCCGATATTCCGCATACCGCCGGGGGCCCGACCCCGTGGTCAATCCTCAGGTCATCGATCGCATCATGATCGGTGCGTGCGCTGCCGTGTGGCTGATACTGGTCGGTGTCAGCGTGGCCGCCTTCGTGGCCCTGGCCGACCTGGGTCGCGGCTACCACAAGGCGTCGCACAGTCCCCACACCACCTGGGTGCTGTACGCCATCATCGTCGTCTCCGCGCTGATCATCGCCGCCGCCATCCCGGTGTTGCTGCGGGCCCGCAGGATGACGCAGGCCGAGCCGGTGGTGCGGTCCAGGGCCCTGCAGGGCGGCGGATCCGCCCGGCAGACCGGCCGACCCACGGGGCGTGCCACGCCCGCGCCGGCACCACGCGAATCGGTGAAAGCCTATGGGGCGCTTGACGAATGGTCCGGGGAGACGGTGGACCGGATCTGGCTGCGCGGGACGCTGGCGCTGACCAGCGTGATCGGTGCGGCGCTGGTCGGTGTCGGGTTGGCGACCTACCTGATGGCCGCGGGCCACGACGGGGGCGCGTGGGTGAGCTATGCGTTCGCCGGGCTGATCATCGCCGGCACACCGGCGGTCGAGTGGTATTACGTGCGGCAGCTACGGCGCGGCCCCGCGGCGCACTAGACCCGTGTCGTGTTGCCGCTGATGTCGTGCGCGAAATTGGCATGTCGTGTTCAGCGGCGGGGTACGGAAGTACCGGCCGGAATGCGAAACCCTCGTCCGACATGGACGGTCTTGATGCGCCAGCCAGTGGATGTCCGCGCGTAGGTCATCTCGGCGTCCATGTGGACGGTCCCGGGCCGGCCGTCGTAATCCGACGCGATCCACAGCTGCCACCGACCGGTGGCCGTGTCGGCGACGACGGTGATTATCGGGTTGAGGAACGTATGCATCGCACAGGACACACGGGCCGTGGCGGCGGGCAGTTCGGCGGCGATGGCCTCGGCGCCGACGGTGGTGCCGAAATCGTCGCTGCTCCAACATGCGTCGGCGGTAAAGACGTCGGCGATGGCGGCCAGATCGAGGGTCTTCGCTGGACGCCGTCTTCGACTTGCTCGAACACGGTTTGGGTCAACGGGATGGACCATCTGAGACCGCGGATGGCACCCGCCCGCTTGGCGGACCGACTCCTGCGCGCTCGGTGGCGTGTCTTAGTGGTGCTCCCCGTTAGGTGAGCCGTTGCCGTTCTCCTGGCGCTCGCGCAGCGCGGTGAGGGCACGGTGCTCGGCGGCATGGCTTGCCTCGCGCAGCGCCGCGTCCTCCGATGCCGGGTCGGCGAACAGGAAGCTGCCGCTGCCGGGGGAGCCGGCCGAGCCCAGCTTGTTCATCTTCTTGGGCAACGGGGCGCCCTGGTATTCCAGCGGGATGGGGTGGCCGTGGTCGTCGACGGGACCCAGCGGCTGGTGCAGTTCGATGTAGGCGCCGTGCGGCAGGCGCTTGATGATGCCGGTCTCCACACCGTGCTCGAGCACCGCGCGGTCGCTGCGCTGCAGCCCGACGGCCCACCGGTAGGTGATGAAGTAGACCAGCGGCGGCAGGACCACCATGCCGATGCGGCCGATCCAGGTGGTGGCGTTGAGCGAGATGTGGAACTTGAACGCGATGATGTCGTTCATCGCGGCCAGGGTCAGCACCATGTAGAAGCTGATCGCCATCGCGCCGATCGCGGTGCGCACCGGCACGTCACGCGGCCGCTGCAGCAGGTTGTGGTGGGCGTAGTCGCCGGTGAACCGCTTCTCCAGGAACGGATAGATGATCAGCAGGATGAAGACCAGTCCCATGATCAGGCCGACCCAGACCACGGCGGGAATGGTGTGGTGCCAGAAGTAGAACTCCCACGCCGGCCAGATACGGGCCAGGCCCTCGGTCCACATCATGTAGAAGTCGGGCTGCGAGCCGGCCGAGACCTGAGAGGGCTTGTAAGGGCCCAGGTTCCAGATCGGGTTGATCTGCAACAGCCCGCCCATCAGGCCGAGCACACCGACGATGCAGGCGAAGTAGGCACCGGACTTCACCGCGAAGCCCGGCATCACGCGCACGCCGACGACGTTGTGCTCGGTGCGGCCGGGGCCGGGGAACTGGGTGTGCTTCTGGAACCACACCAGCGCCATGTGCACGCCGATCAGCGCCAGGATGATGCCGGGGATCAGCAGGATGTGCAGCGCGTAGAGGCGCGGGATCAGGATGGTGCCGGGGAAGTCGCCGCCGAACAGCGCCCAGTGCAGCCAGGTCCCGATGATCGGCATGCCCAGGGTGATCGACGACAGGGCGGCGCGCAGGCCGATACCGGACAGCAGGTCGTCGGGCAGCGAGTAGCCGAAGTAGCCCTCGAACATCGACAGGATCAGCAGCAGCGACCCGATCACCCAGTTCGCCTCACGCGGGCGGCGGAACGCGCCGGTGAAGAAGATGCGCGCCAGGTGCACCATGATCGAGGCGGAGAACATCAGCGCGGCCCAGTGGTGGACCTGGCGCACGAACAGGCCGCCGCGCACCTCGAAGGAGATGTTGAGCGCCGTCTCGTAGGCCCGCGACATCTCCACCCCGCGCAGCGGTTGGTAGACGCCGTTGTAGGTGACCTCGGACATGGACGGGTCGAAGAACAGGGTCAGATACACACCGGTGAGCAGCAGCACGATGAAGCTGTACAGCGCGATCTCACCGAGCAGGAACGACCAGTGCGTCGGGAACACCTTGTTGAGCTGGCGACGCACCGCGGCCGACGGGTGATACCGGGTGTCGATGCCTTCGCCTTGAGCGGCCAGCACGTCACCGATCTTCGGGGGACTCAGTTTCGGACTCATGTTGTGGTGCGCTCCCAGAATGCCGGACCGACGGGCTCGATGAAGTTGCCGTTGGCAACGAGATACCCGTTCTTGTCGATTGTGATCGGCAGCTGCGCCAGCGCACGGGCCGCCGGACCGAAGATCGGCTTGGCGAAGTGCAGCGCGTCGAACTGCGACTGGTGGCAAGGGCACAAGATTCGGTAGGACTGCTGCTCGTACAGCGACGAGGGGCAACCCAGGTGCGAGCAGACTTTGGTGAAGGCGAAGAACTCGCCCCAGTTGAAGCTTTCCTGACCCTTGCGCTTGACCACGCGGTCCATGTCGCTGGGCTTGATGCGGATGAGCATCACCGGGTTACGGATACCCAGCGAGATCGCCGAGAGCTTCTCGTGGGATTCCACCGTGGTGCCGTCGCCGTCGGACTCCCGCCACGGGAAGACCGTCTCCATGCCGCCGGCGTCCATGTCCTCGGGACGCATCTTGACGTAGGGCGGTCCGTCGTGGGCACCGGTGGCCCGCGCCAGATAGATGGTCTCGCCCTTGAACCGCGGGGTCCATCCCGAGGTCCACAGCGTGGCTTGCATGCCTTCGGCGGTGGGGACGACCGGCTTCCACGGATTCTTGATCAGGCCACCGGCAAACGCGACCAGGGTGCCGAGGCCGAACGCGCCCAGCCCCAGTCCGAAGGACGCGCCGATCAGCTTGCGGCGCCCGATGGTGGAGCCTTCGTAGGCGTCGGTGAGGTTGGCCACCACCGTCTTGCGGTCGATCTCGCGGGAGGCGCCGTCGTGCCGGTCCTGGATCGTGATCTCTTCGGGGATAAAGCGTTTCTGGAAGAGCACCGCGCCGATCGCGATGGACAGCACCGACATCCCGAAGGTGAATCCGTACAGCGGGGTGGCCAGCGAGTAGAGCAGGCTGCCGTCGGCGCCCTTGGGCTTGTACTCCCACGGCCAGAACAGGAAAACCAGCAGCAACGCCAGGCCGAAGCCGCCGCCCAGCAAAAGCCAGGTGGCCACCGAGCGCGCGGCGCGCTTCTCGGCTTTGGTGCCCGGAACCGGCCAGCGCGGCTCCTTGTAGACGATCTCGACGCCGTCCATCTTGCTGCCCAGGTCCAGCAGTTCCTGGGTCGACATCTCGGCCAGCGCCGCGTCGTCTGGTTCCTTGTCGCCCGAGTGTGTGCCGGTGTCGGTGTCCGAACCGAGTTTCGCGTCAGATTCGCTCATGAGCGCGCCCCAATCCACAGTGCCAGCGAGATGGCGCCGACCATGCCGATGATCCACATCGCCATGCCCTCGGGTGCGGGTCCGAATCCGCCCAGGCCGTAGCCGCCCGGGGTGCGCTCCTCGGCGACGGTGCGCACGTAGGCGATGATGTCCTTCTTCGACTCCAACGAGAGCTGACGGTCGGAGAACTTCGGCATGTTCTGCGGGCCGGTCAGCATCGCGGTCAGGATCTGCTGCTCGTTGGCGGGACCGAGGTCGGGTGCAAACTTGCCGGAGGACAGCGCGCCGCCCTTGCCGGTGAAGTTGTGGCAGGAGGCGCAGTTCAACCGGAACAGGTCGCCGCCGCGGCCGAGGTCGGACCCGCGCAGCGACGCCATCTGCAGGCTGCCGTCGGGGTTGCGCAGCACGGTCGGGCCGCCGCCACCGTAGGCCTGCACGTAGGCGCCGATCGCGTCGATCTGGTGTTCGTCGAAGATCGGTTCCTTGCGCTGCGCCTGGGCTTCACCGCGCATGGCGGGCATCCGGCCGGTCGACACCTGGAAGTAGACGGCGGCGTCGCCGACACCGATCAGGCTGGGCCCGTGGTCCGGCACACCCTGCAGGTTGGCGCCGTGGCAGGACACGCAGGAGGTCTCGTAAAGCTGCTGGCCGCTTCGCAGTTGGGCCAGGCCCGACTCGTCGGCCACCGCCACCTGGGGGGTCGGGGTCAGCACCGCCGCCAACCCGCCGGCGATGGTCAGAGCGATCAGCAGCAGCAACGCACCCGACAGCCGACGGCGAAGGCGCCGCCGCGAGCGATCGTCGCGCCGCTTTTCCGGCTGGCCGGGCCGCCGGCCGGATCGGGTGAATCCCAGTCTCTTCAACTGAGCACTCCTGTTCTCGGGCCTGTTGGGAGGGGTGGGCTGAAACGGATTAGCGGATGAAATAGATCACCGTGAACAGCGCAATCCACACGATGTCGACGAAGTGCCAGTAGTACGACACGACGATGCTCGCGGTGGCCTGCGCCGGGGTGAACTTACTCATGGTGGTGCGCACCAGCAGGAAGATGAAGGCGATCAGACCGCCGGTGACGTGCAGTCCGTGGAACCCGGTCGCCAGGTAGAACACGCTGCCGTAGGCGCTGCCGGGAATGGTCGTGCCGTGGGTGGCCAGGTGGTAGTACTCGTAGGCCTGACCGAGGATGAAGAACAGGCCCATCAGGAACGTGATCACGTACCAGCGGCGCAGTCCGAAGACGTCGCCGCGTTCGGCCGCGAACACCCCCATCTGGCAGGTGAACGACGAGGCGATCAACACCAGCGTCACCGGCACGGCCTGGTACAGGTTCAGCTCCGTCGGCGGCGGCGGCCAGTTCCCGCCGGCCTGCGCTCGCGCCGTGAAGTAGAACGCGAACAGGCCAGCAAAGAACATGAGCTCGCTTGACAGCCACACTATGGTGCCAACACTGACCATGTTGGGGCGGTTCAGCGAATGGACTCGCGACGTAATCGCAGTACCCGAGGTCCCTACAGCACTCGTCACATCCGCAAGTATGACGCTTTGTAGTTGTCGAGCACTACCCGGGTCAGAAATTTCCGGTAAATCGTGTCGCGCATCATTTTCGGCCGCCTGGCCGGTGCGGCAGGTCGGCGTGGGACCATCGGCGCGTGGCTGCGTCATCGGAAGCTGTGTCGCGCGGGGATTCCCCGGGCGTGTCGCCGTCGTGGCCGCAGGTGCTGGGCTGCCTGACCGGCGGGCGCAACCTGACGCGCCGGCAGGCCGCGTGGGCCATGGACCAGATCATGGCTGGCCAGGCGCGGCCGGTCCAGATCGCCGCGTTCGCCGTGGCGCTGACGATGAAAGGCCCGACGGCCGACGAAGTCAGCGAACTGGCCGGGGTGATGCTGCACCACGCCCGCCCGATGCCCGCGCTGCCCGAGGACGCCGTGGACGTCGTCGGGACCGGTGGCGACGGCGTCAACACCGTCAACCTGTCGACCATGGCGTCGATCGTGGTGGCGGCCGCCGGGGTGCCGGTGGTCAAACACGGCAACCGCGCGGCCTCCTCGCTGTCCGGCGGTGCCGACACGCTGGAGGCGCTCGGCGTGCGCATCGACCTGGGTCCCGAACAGGTCGCGAGCAGTCTGCGCGAGATCGGGATCGGGTTTTGCTTCGCCCCGCAGTTCCATCCGTCATATCGGCACGCAGCGCAGGTGCGCCGCGATATGGGCGTGCCCACGGTGTTCAATCTGCTTGGGCCACTTACCAATCCGGCCCAACCGCGGGCCGGATTGATCGGCTGCGCCTTCGCCGAGCTCGCCGAGGTGATGGCGGGCGTGTTTGCTGCGCGCCGGTCCAGCGTGCTGGTGGTGCACGGCGACGACGGGCTCGACGAGCTGACCACCACCACCACGAGCACTATCTGGCGGGTACAGGCGGGCACCGTGGACAGGCTGAAGTTCGACCCCGCGGGCTTCGGGTTCGCCCGAGCCGACCTCGACGAATTGCGCGGCGGCGACGCCGAGACGAACGCCGCGGAGGTGCGCGCGGTGCTGGCCGGGGAGCACGGGCCGGTGCGCGACGCGGTGGTGCTCAACGCCGCGGGCGCGCTGGTGGCGCACGCCGGGTTATCCAGCCGCGCTGAGTGGTTGCCGGCGTGGGAGGACGGTTTGCGCCGGGCCGTCACCGCGATCGACAGCGGGGCGGCCGAACAGTTGCTCGCGCGTTGGGTGCGGTTCAGTCAGCAGGTGTGAGTCCAATTGCTCGGCAGCCAGTTTCGCCGAACGGGCCGCTGCCGCCCATCGGGCCCACGGGCCGGCCGACCGCAGCGGTGAGGCCCAGCCGGCGTCCTGCGCGCCGGTGACGCGGACGATCCGCACCCCCGGCGCGGCCAGCCAGCGGGCGATCAGCGCGGTCTCCTCGACCAGCGCACCACCGAGCGGGGCGGCGGACGGCAGGATCGTCTGGGCGCCGGCGGCGATGGCCTCGACCACGGGCATCGGCGGCACCCCGCGCCGCGCCACGCCGGCAGCGGCGAGTTGGCCGTGGCGGATGACGACGAGTTCGTACCCCTTATCCCCGTCTGGTGCTGCGGCGATCAGCTCGGGCAGCGCGGCCAGGGCGCGCAGCCGCTGACCGCGCCACAGCACCTCGACGGCGGTGCAGATGTGGTCGCGCAACCGTGCCGCGCTCTCGTAGTGGCGGCGCTCGGCCAGTGCCGAGACCTGGTCGACGGCCGCGGCCAGCGCGGTGTTGTCGGTGCCGTCGATCAGCGTTTCGACGCGCCGCGCCGCCGCGGCGTACTGCTCGGCCGTCGCGTCCCGGGCCGCCGGGCAGGGCGACACCTCGAGTTCGGGACAGGCCGGCCCGTGCCGGGCCGACCGCGCCAGCCGTTTGGTGCAGGTCCGCACGCCGGTGAAGCGGGCGAGCAGGGCAGCGGTGTCCGCGGCGTCCGTCCGGGACCGGAACGGGCCGATGGCACGGTCGTGGCGCGGGTTGCGCACCACCGAGAGCCGCGGGAACGCCTCGTCGGTGAGCACCACCCACCACCACCGGTGCGGAAACCGCGACCGGCGGTTGTAGGGCGGGGCGTGGGCGGCCAGCAACCGAAGTTCCCGCACTCCGGCCTCCAGCGGGTGTGCGCATTCGACGTGGTCGACCGCAGCGGCGAGGCTGACCATCTCTTTCATCCTGCCGCGCGGATCGGCGCCGGTGAAGTACTGGCTGACCCGCCGTCGCAGGTCGACCGCGGTGCCGATATAGAGCACCTCGCCCGACGGGCCACGGAACAGATAGACACCCGGCCGGCGCGGCAGCCCGTCGGCCAGCACCCGCTTGCGGCGCTGGGCGGGGGTCACGTCGGGCAGGTAGGACCGCAGGTCGGTATAGGTGTGGATGCCCTGGTTGCCCACCCGCTCGATCAGGGCATGCAGCACGTCGACGGTGGCGCGGGCGTCGTCGAGGGCACGGTGCGTCGGTTGCGTCGCCACCGCGAACAGCCGCGCCAACTCGGCCAGTCGCACGCTGGGCGCCTCCTCCCGGCTCAGCACCCGCCGGGCCAGCCGGACGGTGCACAGCACCTTCGGGCGCGGCCAGTGCAGCTGGCACCGCTCGGCCGCGGCGCGCAGGAAGCCGACGTCGAAGCCGGCGTTGTGGGCGACCAGCACCGCGTCGCCGGCGAACTCGAAGAACATCGGCAGGACCGCATCGATGGTGGGGGCGTCGCAGACCATCGCCGTGGTGATTCCGGTCAGTCGGACGATCTGGGGCGGGATGCTGCGCCCGGGGTCGACGAGGGTGGCGAATTCGCCCAGGACGGCGCCGCCGCGCACCTTGACCGCGCCGATCTCGGTGATGGCGTCCGGCGCGGCCGCGGTGTTGCCGACGGCGCGCCCGCCGGTGGTCTCCAGGTCGACCACGACGAACGTGGTCTCGCGCAGCGGGCGCTCCTGGGGCTGTTGCCATGCCTCGAGTCCGTCGCAGAGCCCGGTGAAGCTGAGCTGAGTCGCACCGGTCGCAGCACCCATGCCGGTGACGTTAGGCAGGCGCACCGACAACCGTCGGCTCCCGCGCCGGACGGCCCGCGCCCGCGGATCCGGAATTGTCCGATGGAGCCAGTTGTCGGTGCCCACCGCTAGCGTGCGGTGCAGCCTGACTTTGCGAGGGAAAGCCGACGGAGAGGACCGACTCAGATGGCACTCAACGGTGCAGCCGGAAGTGAGGGTGCTGCCGGGCCCAGGCCGGGGGAACCGGTGGTCATCGACTGCGACGATTGCGCGGTGCGTGGCTCCGGCTGCCGCGACTGCGTGGTCAGCGTCTTACTCGGCGTGCCCGAAACCCTTTCGTACGACGAGCAAGTCGCGTTGGAGGCGCTGGCCGAGGTGGGTTTGGCGCCGCGGTTACGGCTGGTGCCGATCCGCGGCGGCCGGGTGGTGTCGCCTAAAGGGGTCGCGTGATCGGGTCGTGTAGGGTCGTCGACGGCAAGATCCTTCAATCACATAGAAATGACAGAAATCTTCCCATTTTCTTAACGCCCCCCTTTGGACAAACGTCGATATCGTTTCGTAACCTGTTTGAGACCTAAACCAGCTCGGCGGATAAACGTCGATGGCAGTTTAAGGAAGCAATCTTGAGGCTCGACTGTAGGCATTCGATCGCGCGCGCAATCAAGCGGTCCGCCATCGGTTCGTTAGCGAGCTTCGTCGTGTTGTCCGGCATCACCGCGGGTATTGCGATGGCCGATCCCGCCCAGGACGCAGTGGCGAAGCTGAACGAGCTTTCCCGGCAGGCCGAGCAGACCACCGAAGCGATGCACAGCGCGCAGCTCGACTTGAACGAAAAGCTGGCCGCCCAGCGGGCCGCCGAGAGCAAACTGAACGAAGCCCAAACCGCCGTGCAGGCGTCGAAGGCCCGATTGGCCGCGCTGCAGAACACGGTCAACAAGGTCGCCGCCGCGGTCTACATGGGCGGCCGGACCAACGGTCTGGATGCCATCTTGACCGCGGAGTCGCCGCAGCTGCTGATCGACGGGCTGGCGGTGCAGCGGGTGATGGCGGGTCAGATGTCAGCGCAGATGGCCAGCTTCAAGGCCGCGAACGCAGAGGCCACCAAGGCTGAGCAGGCCGCCGCCAAGTCGGCCGCGGACGCCAAGGCCGCCGCCGAGCAAGCCGCGGCGGTGCGGGCCAACCTGCAACACAAGCAGAGTCAGCTGCAGGTGCAGATCGCCGTGGTCAAGTCGCAGTACGCGGCGCTGACACCGGACCAGCGCACCGCGCTGGCCCAGCCCGGCCCGGTTCCGCAAGGGGCTCCGGGCGCGCCGGGCGCTCCCGGTCCCGAGGCGTTGCCGCCGGGTGCGCCGCCCGCGCCGGAGGGCGCGCCGGCTCCCGAGGCTCCCGCTCCCGGTGGCGCCGGCGGGGTGACCGGAGCGCCGTTCACCGCACCCGAGGGTGGCAGCGGTGATCGCGCGATGGTGGTGCAAGCCGCGTTGACGCAGATCGGCTCGCCCTACGTGTGGGGCGGCGCCGCGCCCGGTGGCTTCGACTGCTCGGGATTGGTGATGTGGGCTTTCCAGCAGGCCGGCATCTCGCTGCCGCACTCCAGCCAGGCGCTGGCCCACGGTGGGCAGCCGGTGTCGCTCGGCGAGCTGCAGCCCGGAGACGTGCTGACCTTCTACTCCGACGCATCGCACGCCGGCATCTACGTCGGTGACGGAATGATGATCCATTCCTCCACCTACGGCCAGCCGGTTCGCGTGGTGCCGATGGACTCCTCCGGCCCGATCTACGACGCGCGCCGCTACTGACGGAATCCTCGCACCGTTGCCGTTCGGCGCGCCTGCTGTTGGCGTGTGCACTGATCGCTGAGTTGGCCACGGCATTCGCGATGTCGATCCATCCGGTGCCGTTGCGACACGCGGCAACTGACTCCGCAGCGGCCCGCGGCGCCCAGACCATGTCAGTCGCCGGTGACCGCGCCGTGCGATTGATCGGCCGGGGCGGACCGAGCACCGACCCGCTGCTGTCGCGGGTGGCCGCGGACATGCCCTCGGCGGTGAATGCCGTCGTCGGCTTCTGGGGAACCGACTGGTCGCCCGAGATCACCGTGGTGGCCACCGATTCCGGCGAACAGTTTCGCGCCGCGGCCGCCGACGACCCCGCCGCGCAGCGTGCCGACATCGCGGCCGTCACAGTCGCCCAGCGGGTCGATCCGGCGCGTCGCACAGTGGTCGGTGCCCGGATCGTGCTGGCGCCGGGCGCGGCCGCAATGAGTGCCGGTGCGTTGCGAATTGTGTTGACACACGAGCTGTTTCACTATGCCGCCCGCGCGGACACCGCGCTGGACGCCCCACGCTGGCTGACCGAGGGGGTGGCCGACTTCGTCGCGCGGCCGCACATCGGGGTGCCTGCCGCGGCGCTGCCCGCGCTGCAATCGCTACCCGCCGACGCCGAGTTGGACACCGGTGAGCCGGAGCTGTCGTTGGCATACGACCGGGCCTGGTGGTTCGCGCGGTTTGTCGCGGATGCCTACGGCGCCGCGAAATTGCGCGAACTCTACCTGGCCGCCTGCGGCGTACGGCACGCCGATTTGCCCACCGCGGTCCGCGACGTGCTGGGCATCGACACGGCCGGCCTGCTGACCCACTGGCAGCGGTGGGCCGCCGAGCCGGCACGCTAACGTAGCCGGGTGAGCCGGGTCCTGCTGGTAACCAACGACTTTCCCCCGCGCCGCGGCGGCATCCAGTCCTACCTGGGGGAATTCGTCGGCCGGCTGGTCGAGTCGGGAGCACACACCGTCACCGTGTATGCGCCGAAGTGGAAGGGCGACAACGCTTTCGACGGATCCGCCGGCTACCGGGTGGTGCGCCATCCCAGCACGCTGATGTTGCCCGTCCCGTCGGTCGACACCAGGATGCGCCGACTGATCGAAGAGCACCACATCGACACGGTCTGGTTCGGGGCCGCCGCGCCACTGGCGCTGTTGGCGCCGCGGGCCCGCCAAGCCGGCGCCACCAGGGTGCTGGCCAGTACCCACGGGCACGAAGTGGGGTGGTCGATGCTTCCGGTGGCGCGATCGGTGCTGCGCCGCATCGGTGACGCAACCGACGTGGTGACATTCGTGAGCCGCTACACCCGGTCCCGGTTCGCCCCCGCCTTCGGGCCGGGCGCGTCGCTGGAGTACCTGCCGCCCGGCGTGGACAGCGACCGGTTCCGGCCCGACCCTGCCGCCCGCGCCGAACTGCGCAGCCGGTACCGGATCGGTCAGCGGCCGACGGTGGTATGCGTGTCGCGACTTGTCCCGCGCAAGGGGCAGGACATGCTGATCAAGGCGCTGCCGTCGATTCGGCGCCGGGTCCGGGACGCCGCGCTGGTGATCGTCGGAGGCGGCCCCTACCTCGAGACATTGCGCAGGCTGGCGCGCGACAGCGGCGTCGCCGAGCATGTGACGTTCACCGGCGGTGTGCCAGCCGAGGAGCTGCCCGCCCATCATGCGATGGCCGACGTGTTCGCGATGCCGTGCCGCACCCGCGGCGCCGGGATGGACGTCGAAGGCCTCGGGATCGTGTTCCTGGAGGCATCGGCCACCGGTGTTCCGGTGATCGCCGGCGACTCCGGCGGGGCTCCGGAAGCCGTGCAGCACAACAAAACTGGCCTGGTGGTAGATGGCAATTCGGTGGCTCAGGTCGCCGATGCGGTCGCCGGGTTGCTGACCGATCCGGACCGGGCGGCGGCGATGGGCGCGGCCGGCCGGGACTGGGTGATGACGCAGTGGCGCTGGGACACGTTGGCGGCCCGGCTCGCCGAACTGCTGCGCGGCGAGGCGGCTGGTCAGTCCTTCTGGTAGATCGCCTCGATCTCGGAGGCGAACTTCTCGGCCACCACGTTGCGCTTCACCTTCATGGTGGGTGTCAGCTCACCGGACTCCTCGGTGAAGTCGACGGGCAGAATCCGGAACTTGCGGATTGCCTCGGCGTGGGACACCTGCAGGTTGGCTTGCTTGATGGCCGCCTCGACCTCGGCGACCAGATCGGGGTCGGTGGCCAACTCACCCACCGTGGCACCGACGGCTTTATGGTGATGGCTCTTCCAACTGTCGAATGCCTCGGGGTCGATGGTGATCAAGGCGCCGATGAACGGTTTGTTGTCCCCAACCACCATCGCCTGGCTGATCAGCGCGTGCGCCCGCAACTGGTCCTCGAGTACCGCCGGTGCCACGTTCTTGCCGCCGGCGGTGACGATGAGTTCCTTCTTGCGGCCCACGATGCTGACGAAGCCGTCCTCGTCGACCGAGCCCAGATCGCCGGTGTGGAACCAGCCGTCGCTGAACGCTTCTTCGGTGGCCTGCTCGTTGTGCCAGTAACCGCCGAACACCACGCCGCCGCGTACCAGCACCTCTTTGTCTTCGGCGAGCTTGAGGCTGTTGCCGGGCACCAGCTTTCCCACCGTCCCGATCTTGAGGCCGTTGATCTGGTTGACGGTGATCGCGGCGCTGGTCTCGGTCAGGCCGTAGCCCTCGTAGATGGTCAGTCCGACACCGCGGTAGAAGTGGCCTAACCGGGCGCCGAGCGGCGCGCCGCCGGACACCGCGGCGCGGCATTCGCCGCCCAGTGCCGTGCGCAGCTTGTGGTAGACGAGCCGGTCGAACAGGGCGTGCTTGGCGCGCAGCACCGGACCCGGTTTGCCCTCGTCCAGGGCGCGACTCCAGTCGACCGCGGCTTTCGCCGCAGCCTTGAAGATCGGGCCTTTGCCATCGTTGAAGGCGTTCTGTTCTGCGGTGTTGTACACCTTCTCGAACACACGCGGAACCGACACCACCACAGTCGGTTTGAATACCGCGAACATCGGCAGCAGGTTCTTGATGTCGCTGGTGAACCCGACAGTGACTTTGCTGGTGAACGCCGACAAGGTCAGTGCCCGGGCCAGAACGTGGGCCAGGGGCAAGAACACCAGCAACTTCTGCCCCTCGCAGAGCAGCGTCGGCAGGCATTCCCGGGTGCCGCGGATCTCGTGCAGCAGGTTGGAATGGGTGAGCTGGCAACCCTTGGGGCGTCCGGTGGTGCCCGAGGTGTAGATCAGCGTCGCGGGGTGATCGCACCGCAACGCCTCCTGGCGGGCGGTGAGTTCGCCCGGATCGACCGATTCGCCGGCCTCCACCAGCACGTCGATCGCCTTGGGTCCCGAGCCGTCGATGTGCAGCACCCGGCGCAGCGCGGGTAGTTCGCCGGTGAGTTGGGTGACGATGGCCGCGTGCGCGTCGGTCTCTGCGAAGGCCAGCACCGCCTCGGAGTTCTGCAGCACCCACCGCACCTGCTCGGCGGAGGAGGTTTCATAGATCGGCACGATGACCCCACCGATGGCAAGGACGGCCAGATCCAGGATCGCCCACTCGTAGCGGGTCGCCGAGAAAATGGACACCCGGTCGCCTGCCTGCACGCCGAGCCCGATCAAACCCAGTGCCACGGAACGGATTTGGGCCGCGGCCTCGGCACAGGTGACGTCGGTCCAGGCGCTGTCTACCTGACGTTGATAGATCACGTAGTCGGGATCGTCGCGTTCGTGTTCGAATACCACGGCGGCGACGTTGTCGTGCTCGTCGACGGTGAAGCGGGCCGGGACACTGTACTGACGCACTTCTTACCTCGCTTGACATCGGGTGGCACCTATTGCTGTCACCCAGCCTAGTGGGCCATTGTCGCAGCGTGGCCGAGGTCGACCAAGGCCGGTCACGGGGGATCATCCGATCGCCGAGCGGGGGATGGGGGCACGCCGAGAGCGCGGTATGTGAAGCTGAGGCGGTGAACAGTATCCAGATCGCCGACGAAACGTACGTCGCCGCCGACGGCGCCCTGGTCGGTGCCGCGATTGCGGACGAATCGAAGTGGCGCCGCTGGTGGCCCGACCTGCGGCTGCAGGTCACCGAAGACCGGGCCGAAAAGGGCATCCGGTGGTCGGTCGCCGGCGCCCTGACCGGAACCATGGAGGTGTGGCTGGAACCGTCGCTGGACGGGGTGATACTGCACTATTTCCTGCACGCCGAGCCGACCGGCGTTTCGGCCGCGGAGTTGGCCAAGCTGAACCTGGCGAAGATGACGCACCGCCGCCGGGTGGCGGGTAAGAAAATGGCGTTCGAGGTGAAGACGACGCTGGAACAGTCACGTCCGGTGGGGGTATCTCCGGTAGTTTAACCGGGTCAATATCGAGCGTTGGAGAGTACCGTTTCTGCCGGGAGACCCGGGGCACTCCCGCGAATGAACGGGGTCGACCCGGGTACGGGGAAAGGGAAGTAGCCAGGTGGCGGACAAGACGGAGCAGACAATCCACATCGACGCGGATCCGGCTGAGGTGATGAAGGCGATCGCCGACCTCGAGTCCTACCCGGAATGGATCAACGAGTACAAAGAGGTCGAAGTTCTCGAGGCCGACGCCGACGGCTACGCCAAGAAGGCGCGCATGTTGATGGACGCGACCATTTTCCGCGACACCTTGATCATGAATTACCAGTGGCCGGCTGACCGCAAATCGCTGAGCTGGAGCCTGGAATCCAGTTCGCTGCTCAAGTCGCTGGAAGGCACATATATCTTGGCGCCCAAGGGTTCTGGCACCGATGTCACCTATCAGCTGTCGGTCGACCTGGCCGTCCCGATGATCGGGATGCTCAAGCGTAAGGCCGAGCGCAGGATCATCGACGGCGCGCTGAAGGATCTGAAGAAACGAGTCGAGGGCTGAGCGATTCCGCCGCGCCCGCCCCGGCCCGGATCAGTCTTTTCGTCGGTAAGGGCGGGGTGGGAAAATCCACCCTGGCATCGGCTACCGCGGTAGCTGATGCCAGCGCTGGTCAGCGCGTGCTCGTCGTGTCGACCGACCAGGCGCACTCGCTCGGCGACGTGTTGGGCGTTCCCGTCCCGCCCACCGGTAGCGGTGAAACGGTGCGGGTGCTCACCGATCTGGAGACCGGAGGCGAGCAGGGCAGCGGCGGATTCCTCGACGCCCTGGCGCTGGACACACTGGCGTTGCTGGAGCACAGGTGGCGTGAAGTCGTCGACGCCCTCGACGCGCAATTTCCCGACTCCGAGTTGAGCAGCATTGCCCCCGAAGAACTCTCGGCGCTGCCCGGCATCCAGGAAGTGCTCGGCTTGCACGCCGTCGGCGAACTCGCCGCCTCCGGGCGGTGGGACCGGGTGGTGGTCGACTGCGCTTCGACCGCCGACGCGCTGCGCATGTTGACCCTGCCCGCGACGTTCGGGCTCTACGTCGAACGCGCGTGGCCACGGCACCGCAGGCTGACCGACGACGGCCGCTCCGGCGCGCTGGTCAACCTGCTGGAACGCATCAGCGTCAGCGTCGACGAGCTCAATTCGCTGCTGGCCGACGGTGATTCGGTCAGTGCGCACCTGGTGCTGACCCCTGAGCGGGTGGTCGCCGCCGAGGCCGCCCGGACCTTGGGTTCGCTGGCGCTGATGGGGGTGCGGGTGGAGGAACTGCTCGTCAATCAGGTCCTGGTCCGGGACGAGACATATGAATACACCAGCCTGCCCGACCATCCCGCGTTCTACTGGTACGCCGAACGCATCTCCGAGCAACGCGCGGTCCTGGACGAACTCGACGCCACCATCGGCGACGTGGCCCTGGTCCTGGTGCCGCACCAGCCCGGCGAGCCGATCGGACCCAAAGCGCTCGGCGGGCTGCTGGACGGTGCTCGTCGTCGCCGCGGCGGGGACCCACCCGGGCCGCTGCGCCCCGCCGTCGACCTGGAATCGGGGTCGGGACTGGAATCGGTGTACCGACTGCGGCTAGCGTTGCCGCAACTCGATCCCGGATCGCTGACATTGGGACGATCGGACGACGACTTGATCATCAGCGCAGGTGGCGTGCGGCGCCGGGTTCGGTTGGCCTCGGTGCTGCGGCGGTGTACGGTGCTGGACGCACAGCTGCGGGGCAGTGAGCTGACAGTGCGTTTCAGACCAGATCCGGAGGTATGGCCGAAGTGAGTAGGTCTCATACTGACGTCGGATCCGAACTGCGCCGGCTGGCGCAGGCCATTCTGGACGGGATCGACCCGAAAGTGCGGGCAGCCGCCCTGCTGGCCTCCAGCGGTGGAACCGGCAAGTGCCAGCAGGTGTGGTGTCCGGTGTGCGCGCTGGCCGCGGTGGTGACCGGCGAACAGCATCCGTTGGTGACGGTCATCGCCAGCCACAGCGTCGCGCTGCTGGAAGTGGTCCGCGCCATCGTCGACGATATCGGCGACGCCGCCGCCTCGCCGGCGCCGGACGACGACCCGCCGGGCGGCGGTGCGGACACCGAATCCACCACGGTGAAAACCAACGGCAACGGCGGTGCCAAGACGCGCTACCAGGCCATCCCGGTGACGCTGCAGGAATGACCCACCGGTTGCGAGGTGGTCCCACACATGCTCGGTGGGTACAGTTGGCGCAGACACCGTCCGGTGCGGGGTGAGAGGGAGGGCCATGTGGTACTACCTTTTTAAGTACGTACTCCTCGGTCCCTTGCTGTCCGTGATCGGTCGCCCCAAAGTCGAAGGGCTGGAACACGTTCCGAGTTCGGGGCCGGTGATCCTGGCCAGTAACCACCTGGCGGTGATGGACAGCTTCTTCCTGCCGCTGGTGGTGCGGCGTCGAATCACCTTCCTGGCCAAGTCCGAATATTTCACCGGCACCGGCCTCAAGGGCTGGTTCAACCGCTGGTTCTACACCGCCGTCGGGCAGGTGCCCATCGACCGCACCGACTCCGAGGCAGCGCAGGCCGCGCTGGAAACCGCCAAGCAGGTGCTGGCCCAGGGCAAGCTGCTCGGCATGTACCCCGAGGGCACCCGCTCACCCGACGGCCGGCTGTACAAGGGCAAGACCGGGCTGGCCCGGCTCGCCCTGCAGACCGGAGTTCCGGTTATCCCGGTCGCGATGATCGGTACCAACGTCGTCAACCCGCCCGGCACCTCGATGCTGCGGTTCGGCCGCGTCACCGTCCGGTTCGGCAAGCCGATGGACTTCTCCCGGTTCGACGGGCTGGCCGGCAACCACTTCATCGAGCGTGCCGTCATCGACGAGGTGATGTACGAGCTGATGGGCCTCTCCGAGCAGGAGTACGTCGACATCTACGCCGCCAGCGTCAAGGACGGCAGCGCCGCCGACGAGGACGCGGACGGTTCCGAGTCGACGTCGTCAGATGCCGCGCGAATCCCCGAGACGCAAGCCGGTTAGCGGCCCGATAAGCCGGAGGTGCCTGGTTAGGCGGCCGGGACCGGTACGGGTTGCCGTTGCGCCGCACGCGCGGTGCCCACTCGCGCGGTGACGGTGGCGCCGGCGACGACGATCACCGCCAGCGCCCACCACACGTAGGACATGCCGAGCAGCTGCCGCCACCACGAGGCGCTGGTCTCGTGGTGTTTAGGCAGCAGGTCGATCGGAGTCCACCTCATCAACGCCATCCCCGCCGCGGTGACCACGGCCAGCGCGACATTGCGGCGACGCCAGGCCAGCACACCGGTCACCAGCACCGTGGGCAGCATCCAGACCCAGTGATGTGACCAGGAGACCGGTGACACCACCAGCCCGAACAGGGCGACGCATACGATCGCCAGCGTCGGCTCGTCGGCCCGCAGCACGCGGCGCATCGCCCAGACGGTCAGCGCCAGCACGGCCACGCACGCCAGCATCCACAACGGCATGCGGGCGTGTTCGTCGAGCCCGAGCCGGGCCAGCGCGCCGGCGATGTTCTGATCGGTGTTCAGCGCCGCCTCGCCGATGCGGTCGGTGTGGCGCAGCGTGTGCGTCCAGTACTCCCACGAGTCGCGCCAGGCCAGCGCGAACCCGAGCAGCGTCGCGGCGGCGAAGCTGGCCAGCGCCACGCACGCGGCCCGGGTGTCCCGGCGCAGCAGCAAATACAGCAGGAACACCGCCGGAGTCAGTTTCAGCGCGATGCCCAGCCCCAGCAGCAGCCCCCGCGGCCACGGGGTGCGGCGGGGGAAACAGTCGGCGACCACCAGCGTCATCAACACGGCGTTGATCTGACCGAACGCGAAGTTCGAGCTGATCGGCTCCGCCCAGATCGACGCGGGCGTCACCACGATCACCGCCAACCAGGCGCGCCGCAGCCACGCCGGGCCGGGCAGCAACGCCGAGGTCTCCCACACGTCGAGGCGGGTCAGCACGATCGTCGTCGACACCAACAGCACCACCAGCGTCACCGCCGTGATCACAACACTGGCGGTCGGCATGCCCAGCCAGGCGAACGGGCTGAACACGACCGCAGCCAGCGGGGGATAGGTGAACGGCAGATCCACGATGGGTGTGTGGAACAACACATTGCCGTGATACAGCGGCCGCCCGTCCAGCCAGGCCTGGCCGCCCATCTGATAGACGTCGATGTCGATGCGGTACGGGATGTGCCCGAACAGCTCCCAGCACGTGTAACCCAGCGCCGAGGCGGCCAGCAGCCAGAGCAGGCACCACAGGCAGACCCGCCCGAGTCGACTGCCCAGCTCGGGCGACCGCCATCTTGTCATGTCGGTGACAGCCTAATCGTTACCGCGCGGTGCTTTCCCCGGCCAGCGCGGCTTTCGGCGTCCGACGGGCCGGCGGGCGTAACTTTTTAGGGTGCATCGTTGGCTGCAGCACGACATCATCGACCGCGGCCACCTGCCGTTGCTGTGCTGCCTGGTCGCGTTCATCCTGACCTTCTTCGTCACCAGGACCTTCGTGCGGGTCATCCGCCACCGCGCCGACCGCGGCCGCCCGGTGCGCTGGTGGCAGCCGCGCAACATCTACGTCGGATCGGTGCACATCCACCACGTCGCCGTCGGGGTGGTGCTGGTGATGCTGTCCGGGCTGACCCTGGTGACCTTGACGATCAACGGTCAGGAACCGCAGGTCAGCTTGGCGGCCATCCTGTTCGGGATCGGCGCCGCGCTGGTGCTCGACGAGTACGCGCTGATCCTGCACCTGTCCGACGTGTACTGGGAGGAGGACGGGCGCACCTCGGTGGACGCGGTGTTCGCCGCGGTGGCGGTGGCCGGACTGCTGATCCTGGGCCTGCACCCGTTGATGTTCCTGCTGCCGATCCGCTACGGCGGCGAGTGGGTGGTGCTGCGCAGCACGCTGGCCGTGGCGTTGGTGTTCACCCTGCCGCTGGCGGTGGTGGTGGTGCTCAAGGGCAAGGTGTGGACGGGGCTGCTCGGTATGTTCCTGGTGGTGCTGCTGGTGGTCGGGGCGGTCCGGTTGTCGCGGCCGCACGCGCCGTGGGCCCGCTGGCGCTACACCAGCCGACCCAACAAGATGCGTCGCGCGCTGCAGCGCGAACGCCGGCTGCGCCGGCCGGTGGTGCGGGTCAAACTGCTGCTGCAGGGCGCCATTGCGGGCACGCCGCACCTGCCCGACGAGCGGGAGGTCGACGCCCAGCTCGACCTGGATGTGCATCCCGCCCCACCGCCCGACGGCATCGAGCCCACCCTGGTCGCCGAGCCCGCCGCAGGCACGCCCGGGGCCCGCCGCGCCGGCTGACTCGATAAGCTGCGACGTGCGGTATTTCTATGACACCGAGTTCATCGAGGACGGCCGCACCATCGAGTTGATCTCGATCGGCGTCGTCGCCGAAGACGGCCGCGAATACTACGCAGTCTCCACCGAATTCGATCCCGAACGGGCCGGCAGCTGGGTGCGGGCCAACGTGTTGCCCAAGCTGCCGCCGCCGGCCTCGGCGCTGTGGCGCTCCCGCAACCGGATCCGCGCCGACCTGGAAGAGTTCTTCCGGGTCGGCGGCTCGGACCCCATCGAGCTGTGGGCCTGGATCGCGGCTTACGACCACGTGGCGCTGTGTCAGCTGTGGGGGGCGATGCCCGCGCTGCCCCGGGCCATCCCGCGATTCACCCGGGAGCTGCGCCAACTGTGGGAAGAACGCGGCAGTCCGCGGCTGCCGCCACGGTCGCGCGACGCGCACGACGCGCTGGTGGACGCGCGGGATCACTTGCGGCGCTTCCGGATAATCACCGCTGAGCAGCGTTCGCCCTGATCAGCCCGGCCGAGTGGCCACAGCTACGATGGACCGATGAACTGGACCGTCGATATTCCGATCGACCAGCTGCCGCCGCTGCCGCCGCTGCCCGCTGACCTGCGCGCACAGCTGGACACCGCGCTGGCCAAGCCGGCCGCCCAGCAACCCAGCTGGGACGCCGACCAGGCGGCGGCGATGCGCACGGTGCTCGAAAGCGTTCCGCCGGTGACGGTGGCCTCCGAGATCGTCCGGCTGCAGGAACAGCTGGCGCAGGTTGCCCGCGGCGAGGCCTTCCTGCTGCAGGGCGGCGACTGCGCCGAGACGTTCACCGACAACACCGAACCGCACATTCGGGGCAACATCCGCACCCTGTTGCAGATGGCGGTGGTGCTGACCTACGGCGCCAGCATGCCGGTGGTCAAGGTGGCCCGCATCGCGGGCCAGTACGCCAAGCCGCGGTCGGCCGACATCGACGCGCTCGGGCTGAAGTCCTACCGCGGCGACATGATCAACGGGTTCGCCCCGGATGCCGCGGCGCGCGCGCACGACCCGTCGCGGCTGGTGCGGGCCTACGCCAACGCCAGCGCCGCGATGAACCTGGTGCGGGCGCTGACGTCGTCGGGCTTCTCCTCCCTGCACCTGGCGCACGACTGGAACCGAGAGTTCGTCCGCACCTCCCCGGCCGGCGCCCGCTACGAGGCGCTGGCCGCCGAGATCGACCGGGCGCTGCACTTCATGAGCGCCTGCGGGGTGGCCGACCGTAACCTGCAGACGGCCGAGATCTACGCCAGCCACGAGGCGCTGGTGCTGGACTACGAGCGGTCCATGCTGCGGTTGTCCGATGTGGAAGACGGCGAGCCGCAGCTGTACGACCTGTCGGCGCACACCGTGTGGATCGGCGAGCGGACTCGTCAGCTCGACGGCGCGCACGTCGCGTTCGCCGAGGTGATCGCCAACCCGATCGGCGTCAAGATCGGCCCGACGATGACGCCGGAGCTGGCCGTCGAATACGTCGAGCGGCTCGACCCGCACAACAAGCCGGGCCGGCTGACCCTGGTGAGCCGGCTGGGCAACAACAAGGTGCGCGACGTGTTGCCGCCGATCATCGAGAAAGTGCAGGCCGCGGGTCACCAGGTGATCTGGCAGTGCGACCCGATGCACGGCAACACCCACGAGTCCTCGACCGGGTACAAGACGCGGCACTTCGACCGGATCGTCGACGAGGTGCAGGGCTTCTTCGAGGTGCACCGGGCGCTGGGCACCCACCCGGGCGGCATCCACGTCGAGATCACCGGCGAGAACGTCACCGAATGTCTCGGCGGGGCGCAGGACATCTCGGACACCGACCTGGCGGGCCGCTACGAGACGGCCTGCGACCCGCGGCTGAACACCCAGCAGTCGCTGGAGCTGGCCTTCCTGGTCGCGGAGATGCTGCGCGACTGACCCGGTTCGTCGTGCGTCCTCGCGCGGGGGCCACCGCACGGCGAAATTCCGGCCTCGGATTCGCAGCCGGGTTGCATTCGCGGCGGGGCGGTTGGGCCGCGACCGTTACAGCAGGCTGGCGAGGTGGATACCGAGCCGCCAGCAGCCGCTGGCGACCAACCCGGCCAGCGTGATCACCACCGCCAGCCAGACCAGCACCATCCGGCGGTAATGCTGTCGGGCGTAGGTGAACTCGTCGATCGGGATCCCGGCGAACTGTCCCGAATCGGGCGGAGATTCGTCCCGCTCCGGGCTGGCGGCGGGTGCCGCCGCGGCGGGCTGGGGGACGCGGGCGAATTGACGCGTGGAATGGTGTACCGGCGGCGCGGCCGACACCGGCGGCTCGGGGCGGCGCTGCGCCATGCTGCTGTGATGCAGTGCCGCGCAACGATGTTGGGCGGAGTTGCGCGGCGCGGGCACCCGGAAACCCGGCAATCCCAGCTCCTCGGCGATCGCGTCGACGTCGGCGGCCATTTCGATGGCGTCGGCGTAGCGCTGGGCCGGGTCGCGGGCCGTCGCGCACGCCACGAAGTCGTCGAACTGCGCCGGCACCCCGTCGATCGCGGCGCTGGGCGGCGGCACGTCCCGGTCCAGCCGCTGATACGCCACCGACAGCGCGGTGTCGCCGGTGAACGGCGTGCAGCCGGTCAGCAGTTCGTAGGTGAGGATCCCCACCGCGTAGACGTCGCTGCGCGGTCCGGCGTTGCCGTCGCGCACCTGCTCCGGCGACAGGTAGGCCGCGGTGCCCAGGATGACGCTGGTGGAGGTGATGCCGGCGGCCGCGACGGCGCGGACCAGCCCGAAATCGGCGATCTTGACCTCGCCGTCGTCGGAGATCAGCACGTTCTCGGGTTTGATGTCGCGGTGCACCAGTCCGGCCCGGTGCGCCGCGGACAGCCCGCCCAGCACCGGCCGCAGCACCGCCACCACGGCGTGCGGCGGCATCGGGCCGCGCTCGTCCAGCAGTTCACGCAGGGTGCCGCCCTCGATCAACTCCATCACCAGGAACGGGTGCCGGCCGTCCTGCCCCTGGTCGTAGACGGCGACCAGGCCCGGGTCCTTCAACCGGGCCACAGTGCGCGCCTCCAACTGGAAGCGGGTCAGAAACTGCTGGTCGGCGGCGTAGCGCGCGTCCATCACCTTCAACGCGACGGGCCGGTCCAAGCGGGTGTCGTGCCCGCGGTACACCGTCGAGGTCCCGCCACTGGCGATGGTCTCCTGCACCAGGTAGCGCCCGTCGAGCAACGCACCGGTCAACGGGTCCGCGGGTCCAGCCACGCTGGCAATCGTAGGGTGGGGGAGCGATTGGGTCGCAGAACCTGTGCGTAACGCGCACACTTGCCGGCCCGCCAGGTTCTAGACTGACGTGCGTGGGCAGCATTCCGGCCGGCGACGACGTCCTGGATCCCGACGAGCCAACCTATGACCTGTCCCGGGTCGCCGAACTGCTCGGCATACCGGTGAGCAAGGTCCTCCAGCAGCTCCGGGAAGGGCACCTGGTGGCGGTGCGCCGTGACGGCAGCCTGGTGGTGCCGCAGGTCTTCTTCACCACCACCGGCCAGGTGGTCAAGAGCCTGCCGGGGCTGCTGACGATCCTGCACGACGGCGGGTACCGCGACACCGAGATCGTGCGCTGGTTGTTCACCCCGGACCCGTCGCTGACCGTCACCCGCGACGGCTCGCGGGACGCCCTGAACAATGCGCGCCCGGTAGACGCGCTGCACGCGCACCAGGCCCGCGAGGTGGTGCGGCGCGCCCAGGCTATGGCGTACTAGCCGCAGCCGGCTCCGTCACCTCGGCCGCCGGCTCGCGGTACAGCAAATACCAGGCGGCCAGCGCAAATGCGGTCGCCAGCCCGACGTGCAGCCAGGAATACATGCCGTGCGAACCGTCGGGTTTGAAGATCACCATCACCCACGTCGAGAAACCCGCGATGGCAGCCATTGCCCGGCGCGACTGCGCCAGCGGCGCCAGCACCGCCAGCGGCCAGGAGTAGTACCACGGCAGCGCGGCCGGCACGAACAGCACGACGATCAGCATCGCCGCGAAGATCCCGGTCAGCGCGGCGCGGTCGTCGCGCCGGAACCGCCACCACAACACCGGCAGCGACACCGCGATGATCACGATGCCGATCAACCGGGCGATGCGCAGCACGGTGTAGAACTGCACCGCGAAGAACCCGCTGGTGAAGGCGTGAATCAGGTTCGCCGCCGCGGTCGGCACGGTCAGCCAGTTGATGATCTTCACCGAACCGGCCAGCGCCGTCATCCAGCCCAGGCCCACCCCGGCCGCCAGCGACAAGCCCCCGAACACCGCGACACAGATCAGCAGCGAGGACAGCGCCGCGACACCGAATGCGGGCACGCCCCCCCAGCCCCGGTCTTCACGCAGATGCCGCATCCACACCCAGCACAGGAACGGCAACGCCAGCCCGGCAGTGGCTTTGACCGCGATCGCGACGGTGAGCAGCGTGATGCCGGCGACGTGGTGGCGCTGCAGGGTCAGCGCGATACCGGCGGCCATCAGACCCACCATCAGCATCTCGTTGTGCACCCCACCCATCAGATGGATGAGCACCAGCGGGTTGAGGACGCAGATCCACAGCGCCTTGGCGCCGTCGGTGCCGACGTGGTGCGCCAGCCGGGGTGCGGCCCAGATCAGCAGTGCCAGCCCGGGCAGCATGCACAGGCGCAGCAGCATGGTTCCGGCCACCACGTTGTTGCCGATGAGCATCGTGACCAACTTGGCCACCAGGATGAACGCCGGGCCGTAGGGCGCGGTGGTGATCGTCCAGATCGGGCTCACGTTGTCCAGCAACGAATTCGGGTTACCGACCGGCCCCACCGCGTACGGGTCCAGGCCGTCGCGCAGCAGCGCGCCCTGCGCCAGGTAGGAGTAGGTGTCCCGGCTGAACACGGGCACCGAGACCAGCAGCGGCAGCAGCCAGAACGCGGTGGTGGCCCGCATGGTGAATTCGGTGGCTCCGCCGGCGAGTGCCTGTCGACCCAGGCGCAGCCAGGCGACCAGCATCAGCACCACGCCCGCCCACAGCAGGATCGAGGACAACACCAGGCCGTGGCCGAACCGCAGCCAGGATAGGTGCATCGTTTCCAGCAGCGGATCGTGCTGGCGGGTGCTGCCCGCTCCCGACGCGCCCAGCGTGATGAGTACCGCAGCCAGGAAACCGAGTCGCGCCGGCCCGGCCTCGGGACTGGTCGCGAAGCTGCGGAACTCCGAAAGACGTTGCCGCACCGATTCATTGCTGGCAGCGGTGGTGGTCATCGGGTTCAGGCCGACCGGTCGGTGGCCAGCTGGGCCAGCTCGGACAACCCGGTCTTGGCCGACGCCGTGATCGGCGCCGACGCCAGCGTGGCCAGCGCCCGTCCGGTGAGCTCGGCGATGCGGTCCTCCGCCGCGGCCAGCGCCCCCACCCCGGCGATCACCGCACGCAGTTCGTGCACCTGGGCATCGGTCAGGTCGGTGCCGATCGAGGATCGTAACAGGTTGGCCGCCAACGGATCCGACTTCTCGGCTAGCCGGGTCGCCTCGGCCAGTAGCACGGTGCGTTTGCCCGACCGCAGGTCGTCCCCGGACGGTTTGCCCGTCACCGCGGGGTCGCCGAACACGCCGAGGACGTCGTCGCGCAGCTGGAAAGCCACCCCGAGGTCGGTGCCGAAACTCTGGAACGCCGCGGCGATGTCTGGCCGGTCGGCGGCGGCGGCCGCACCGAGCTGCAAGGGCCGGGTGACGGTGTAGCAGGCGGTCTTGTAGGTGGCTACCTTCATCGCGGCGGCGACCGACTCCTCGGCCGATGCCGGCGGCGCTGCTTCGGCGATGATGTCGAGGTACTGCCCGCCGAGCACCTCGGTGCGGATGTCCGACCACACCCGCTCGACGCGCACCCGGGCGCCCGGGTCCAGGGCGGTGCGCGCCACGATGTCGTTGGCCCAGGCATGTGTGATGTCGCCGAGCAGGATCGCCGCCGAGACGCCGAACTGATCCGCCGGGCCCTGCCATCGGCGTTCGCGGTGCAGGGCCGCGAAGTGCACATGGGCGGTCGGCCGACCGCGGCGGGTGGCGGACCCGTCGATCACGTCGTCGTGCACCAGCGCGAAGGCGTGCAGCAGTTCGAGTGCCGAAAACAGCAGCAGCACTTCGGGATCGGGCGGCTCGGTGGTCACCGCATCCCAGCCCCAGTAGGCGAACACCGGTCGCAGTCGCTTGCCCCCGGTGAGCGCGAAATCCTCGAGCCAGCCGGTCAATTCGTGGTAGTCGGCGCCGAGAAAGCTCGATTCGCTGCGACGGCCGCGCAGGTACTGCCGTAGTTGGTCGGTGACGGCGTCAGCCACCTTGTCGGTCACCGATGTTTCCAGGCTCAGCGCGGCGCCCCTTTCTCGATCGGCATGCCTCTGGCCCGACAGTGTATGCCGCGCCGGTGCTGGTGGCGTCCCTCAAGCGCGGGTAGCGCACGCCCCTATGCTGTCGTGGGGTCTGGAAAGGGTTTGCGCGGCGCAGCGCGAGTACGAGTCATCGATCGAGAACGAGGAGCCGTGTGACGCTCAACACCATCGCGCTGGAGCTGGTGCCGCCCAACGTCGAGGACGGCCGCCAGCGGGCCCTGGAAGACGCGCGCAAAGTGGTGCGGTACTCGGCGGAATCCGGTCTGCAGGGAAAGCTCCGGCACGTCATGATCCCGGGGATGATCGCCGAGGACGACGATCGCCCGGTGCCGATGAAGGCCAAGCTGGACGTGCTGGACTTCTGGTCGATGATCAAACCGGAGCTGCCGGGCCTGCGCGGCCTGTGCACCCAGGTCACCGCGTTCATGGACGAGGCGACGCTGGGGCAGCGGCTGGCGGCGTTGACCGGCGCCGGCATGGAGGGTGTGGTGTTCGTCGGCGTGCCGCGCACCATGAACGACGGTGAGGGCTCCGGGGTGGCACCCACCGACGCGCTGTCGATTTATCGCGACGCGGTGCCCAATCGCGGGGTGATCGTGATCCCGACCCGGGAGGGTGAACACGGTCGACTGAACTTCAAATGCAACCAGGGCGCCACCTACGGCATGACCCAGTTGCTGTACTCCGACGCGATCGTGGGCTTTTTGACCGAGTTCGCCAAAACGACCGAGCACCGGCCCGAGATCCTGCTGTCGTTCGGTTTCGTCCCCAAGGTGGAGTCGCGCGTCGGCCTGATCAACTGGCTGATCCAGGACCCGGGCAACGCGGCGGTGGCCGCCGAGCAGGAATTCGTCAAGACGCTGGCCGCCAGCGAGCCGCCGCGCAAGCGCGCGCTGCTGGTCGAGCTGTACAAACGGGTGATCGACGGCTTGGCCGAGTTGGGCTTTCCGCTGAGCATCCATCTGGAGGCGACGTACGGGGTTTCCGGCCCGGCCTTCGACACCTTCGCCGAGATGCTGGCCTACTGGGCGCCGGGCGATTAGCGCGCGGTGTCAGCTTGAGGATTGGTCGCTGGGTGTGCTGAACCGGGGCGAGCGGTCCCGGCTGACCCAGGCCAGCAGCGCGACCACCCCCGCGGCCGCGAACGCCGCGATGCCCAGCCAGATTCCGGCTCCGGTGAACGATCGGGTGTTGGGGTCGGTGTAGCGGGCGGTCGCGGTCATGGTGCTCACCACGCCCGGCTTGAGCTTCCACTGCACCACCTCGGGTTCGATCCGGTCGCCGTTGGTGGAGGTGACGGTTCCCGGGAAGGCGACGGTCAGCTGGACGTCGGCCTCGGGGTCGGTCAGCGAGGTCAGGTCGGCGCGGCCTTCCAGCATCACCAGGTTGCCGTTGCGGCGCAGCGACAGATTCACCCCGGCGGCATCGGAGTTCAGGTGAGCCAGCTGGGGCAACTCGGCGAAGGTCAGGTCGGAGAAGACCGCCTGCGACCCCACGTAGCCGTCGCTGTCGTAGTTGGAGACGGCGACTTTCTGGCTGAACGGCAGGTTGGTGTCCAGCTGGGGGCCGGTGTCCTTGTTGTTCTTGGGTTTTGCGGCGGCGATGATCTCGCCGGACACCTGGTCGTCGGGCGAGATGGTGAGCGAGGCGCGGACCCGCAGGCAGCCGGTGGCCAACGGCACCAGCATCAGCAGCAGCACGATGGCCAGCATGCGGCGCCGGTCCCGCTGCGCCCGAAGGCGGGCGGGGGACACGGTTGGCGGGGGAGAGCTCACGCGCACCAGGTCATCGTGCCAGACCCGGTGCGCCGTTCTGCTCAGCCGCCCGGTTGCGACACGGCCGGTGCGCCGCTAGAGCGGCAGCGGGCGGCCCAGGATCGCGAACGCCCTGGGGTCCCCGACGAAGTGGTAGCTGCGGATGACGTCGGTGAAACCCAGCCGGCGATACAACCGCCAGGCCCGGTTGGCTTCACCGTTGGTCTCCGGAGTGGAGAGCAGGACGTTGGCTTCGGAGCGACCGGCCAGCAGGCGCCGGGCCAGCGCCTCGCCGACGCCGCGACCCTGGGCGCGGGGATGGATGTGCAGCTCGGTGAGCTCGAAGTAGCTGTTCATCAGCCGCTCGATCGCGTGCGGCGGAAAACCGCTGCGCTGCAGGCCCAAAATCACCTGTTGTTGCCACCACTGGCCGGGCGCCCCGGGGTAGCCGTAGGCGATACCGACCAGCGGCGCGGCGCCCAGCTCACTCACCGAGGGTTGGTGGGTCGCATCGGCGGTGGCCAACTCGACGGCGGCGACGGCCTGCCAGCCGCTGCGCCGGGTGTGTTCGAGCCACATCGCGGCGCGCTGGCTCTCGGTGCCTTTGGGGTAACGCATCGCGTCGACGTACACGCGCAGCGCATCGCCGAGGCGACGTTCCATTTCTTGCGGCGGCAGATCGATGAGGAATGTCGCCAATTCGCGGTGTCCTCCTCGTCTGCGGGTCGGCGGTGGAGCGGCTCGTGTGTGGTGGTTCCAGTATCGGACCCGGCGCTCGGGCCGTGGCGAGCGGCCGATGTGACGTGCTGCACGCCCGGTTGTCGCGGGCCATTTCGTCACAGTGGTCGGCGCCGGGATAGAATCGCCTGCGAATCAGTGGTACCGCGTAGATTGACCTCGTATCATCGGAGTTAATTGCCCCGCAACGGGCGTGCGTGTGCTATCGGTTGCTATGTGACAGTGTTTCGGCAAGGAGGGACGAATGCCACTCTCCGATCATGAGCAGCGAATGCTCGACCAGATCGAGAGCGCTCTCTATGCCGAGGATCCCAAGTTCGCGTCCAGTGTGCGCGGCGGGGGCTTTCGCGCCCCGACTGCGCGCCGGCGCCTGCAGGGGACGGCGCTGTTCTTTGTCGGCCTGGCGATGTTGGTGTCCGGGGTGGCGTTCAAGGCCACGATGATTGGGACCTTCCCGATTTTGAGCGTGCTGGGATTCGTCGTCATGTTCGGCGGCGTGGTGTACGCCGTCACCGGCCGGCGTCTCACCGGGAAGCCGGATCGCGGGGGAGCCACTGCGATCTCGCGTCCGCGTCGTTCCAAGGGCGCGGGCAGCTCGTTCACCAACCGCATGGAGGAGCGTTTCCGCCGCCGCTTCGACGAGTAGTCAAGCGCGACAACAGATGACGGGGCTGCCGAGAGGCGGTCCCGTTTTCGTTGGCTAGCTGGTGGTGCGGCCACCATTGCAGATCCGGGAGTGCTGGACCCGCCCGACGGGCCGTGCGACTTCAACTCGTGTCCGGTTCGTAGCGCACTTGTGCCCTGCCTGCCCCACCGCGCCCCACCGGCCCCCCATTCGTCGGTTTTGCGCCTGTGAGCTGCGATTTCGCACCGCTCATCCGGTGGCGTGGCGGCCCTGAATTCGGCTTGAACGCGGGACGGGTGGGCAAAACGCCACTCCGGGACGCGCGGAGGGGGCGTTTATGGGGAGAAGTGGGGAGTTGTGGGGTATGGTGGCCGAAGTGTTTGGGTGAGAAGCAAGTTGGAGGTGCCCCAGTGTTTCTCGGCACCTACACGCCCAAGCTCGACGACAAGGGGCGGCTCACGCTGCCGGCCAAGTTTCGCGACGCACTGGCAGGGGGGTTGATGGTCACCAAGAGCCAAGATCACAGCCTCGCCGTCTACCCGCGGACGGAGTTCGAACTGCTGGCCCGCAAGGCCAGCAAGGCCCCGCGCAGCAACCCCGAGGCGCGTGCGTTTCTGCGTAACCTGGCCGCCGGCACCGACGAGCAGCACCCCGACGCGCAGGGCCGGATCACGCTGTCGGCCGACCACCGGCGCTACGCGGGCCTGTCCAAGGACTGCGTGGTGATCGGGGCGGTCGATTACCTCGAGATCTGGGACGCGCAAGCCTGGCACGACTATCAGCAAATCCATGAAGAGAACTTCTCCGCGGCCAGCGATGAAGCACTCGGCGACATCTTCTGAGGTGCATGCCTGTGCACCGTGGTCTCTGCCCGAACCGACCCTGGCGTACTTCCCCAACGCCAGGTGCGTGCTTTCGGACAGGGACCTCGGTGCACGGGCGGGACGGCAAGTAGTCGCACACAGCCCGGGAGGTCTCGCGGTGGCTGACCAGCCGGCCTCCGGCACAAGCGATTTCGGCCATGTACCGGTCCTGGCGCAGCGCTGCTTGGAATTGCTCAACCCGGCGCTGACCCGCCACCACCCGGACGGTTCCGGTGCCGTCCTGGTCGACGCCACCCTGGGCGCCGGGGGGCACGCCGAACGGTTCCTCACCGCATTGCCGGGTCTGCGACTGATCGGGCTGGACCGCGACCCGAGCGCGCTGGACATCGCCGGCACGCGGCTGGCCCCGTTCGCCGACCGCATCACTCTGGTACACACCCGCTACGACGGCATCGCCGATGCGCTGGCCGAATCCGGTTACGGCACAGTGGAATCGGTCGATGCGGTGCTGTTCGATCTGGGTGTCTCGTCGATGCAGCTGGACCGCGCCGAGCGGGGCTTCGCCTACGCCAAGGACGCGCCGCTGGACATGCGGATGGACCCGTCGTCTCCGCTGACCGCGGCAGACGTGGTCAACACCTACGACGAGGCCGAGCTGGCGGGCATTCTGCACCGCTACGGCGAGGAGCGATTCGCCCGGCGCATCGCGGCGCGGATCGTGCGCCGGCGCGCCCACACCCCCTTCACCACGACGGCCGAACTGGTCGCGCTGCTTTACGAAGCGATCCCGGCGCCGGCGCGGCGTACCGGCGGCCACCCGGCCAAGCGCACCTTCCAGGCACTGCGCATCGCGGTCAACGACGAGCTGGAGTCGCTGCGCAGCGCCATTCCGGCGGCTCTGGACGCGCTGGTGGTCGACGGCCGCATCGTGGTGCTGGCCTACCAGTCGCTGGAGGACCGGATCGTCAAGCGCACGTTCGCCGACGCGACCGCCTCCCGGACACCGCCGGGGCTCCCGGTCGAACTTCCCGGCCATGGGCCGCGATTCCGGTCGCTGACGCACGGCGCAGAGCGGGCCGATGCGACCGAGATGGAGCGCAACCCGCGCAGCACCCCGGTGCGGCTGCGGGCCCTGCAACGAGTGGACCACGCGAGGGGGAAGGCACAGCCATGAGCAGACAGCGCGAGGCGACCAAGCGCCGCGACAGCGAGCGTCGCAGTTGGCGCGCCGGCGCCGGCCGCCGACCGCGGCGGACCCGTCGGCGCGGCGGGGCCGGTCGCGCACGCCCGCGGCGCCCAACCGCGAGGCCCGGGTGCCGCGGTCGGGGCCGCAGACCTCGCCGATCACCCGACCGGTGGACCGGCCGGCCCGGCCGAAGAACAGCAGCCAGGCCAAGGCACGGGCAAAAGCGCGGAAAGCCAAGGCGCCCAAAGTTGTTCGGCCCAAGTTGACCGAACGCCTGGCTGCCCGGCTGGCCGAGATCGACCTGCGGCCGCACGTCCTGCTCAGCAGGGTCCCGTTCGTGGTGTTGATCATCGGTTCGCTGGGCGTGGGGCTGGGTCTGACGTTGTGGCTGTCCACCGCCGCCGCCGAGCGGTCCTATCAGCTCAGCGACGCCCGGGACCGCACCCGGATGCTGCAACAACAGAAGGAATCGCTGGAGCGCGACGTGCGGGACGCGGAGTCGGCGCCGGCGCTGTCGGAGGCGGCACGCAAGCAGGGCATGATCCCCAGCCGCGACACCGCCCACCTGGTCCAGGCTCCGGACGGCAACTGGGTCGTGGTCGGCACGCCCAAGCCGGCCGAGGGCGTCCCGCCGCCGCCGCTGAACACCAAGCTGCCCGAGGAGACGCCGCAGCCGCCGAAGCCGCAGGCGCCGCCCCCGGAGGTCGCGGTCCGGGTGCCCAGCCCCAACGATCCGGCCGCGCCTGCCCGGTCAGGGCCGCAGGTGCTGCTGCGCGGACCGGACGGTACGCCGACGCTGGCGGGGCCCCTTCCGCAAGGCCAGCTACCCGGAGTCCCCGGCCAGCTACCCGCAGTGCCCGGCCAGCTACCCGCAGTCCCCGGTCAGCTACCCGCAGCGCCCGGCCAGCTACCCGGGGTCGCCGGGCAGGTGCCCGCCGCGCCAGGATTGACCCCTGCCGCACCGGGCGGGCAGGTGCCCGGCCAGGTGCCCGCGCCCAACTCGGTGCACTCGGGGCTGCTGCCGCCCCCCGCTGTCACGGCCCCGGCTCCGGCGCTGCCGGCAGCGCCCGCCCCGGTGTCCGCACCGCCGCTGGTGGTGCTGGCCCCGCCGGCGGCCCCCGCGCCGGCCGACACTGAACAGCCCGCGCCCGGGACGCCCCGATGAGCCGGGGCGACGCGCGGCGCGCCGAGCGCGGTCCGCGTCAGCCGCGCGAGGCCAAGAAGGGCCACCAACCCGCGCGGGCCCGGCGAAGCGACCGCCCGGACGTCCGGGAATCCCGCCGATTCCGCAAAGCCGGGAAAGCCGAAGCCAAACCCACACCGGTTGCGGGCGGCGGCCATTCGGCGAAGTTGCGCCGCACCCGCCAGGCGGTCCAGGTGGGCAACCGGGGCGCGTCGTTCGTGTTCCGGCACCGCACCGGCAACGTCATCATCGCCGTGCTGATGGTGGTCGCCATCAGCCAGCTGTTCTACCTGCAGGTGTCCAACGCCGCGCAGCTCAACGCCCAGGCCGCCGGTCAGCTCAAGGTCACCGACATCGAACGCGCGGTCCGCGGCGCCATCATCGACCGCCACAACGACCGGCTGGCCTTCACCATCGAGGCGCGCGCACTGACCTTCCAGCCCAAGCGGGTCCGCCAGCAGCTGGAAGAGGCCAGGAGAAAGGCGCCCCAGGCGCCCGACCCGCAGGAGCGGCTGGCCGCCATCGCCAAGGAGATCGCCGGCAAGCTGAACAACAAGCCGGACGCACCGACCCTGCTGAAGAAGCTGCAGAGCAACGAATCGTTCGTGTATCTGGCTCGGGCCGTCGACCCCGCCATCGCGAACGCGATCTCGGCCAAGTACCCCGAGGTCGGCTCCGAACGGCAAGACCTGCGTCAGTACCCCGGCGGTTCGCTGGCGGCCAACATCGTCGGCGGCATCGACTGGGACGGGCACGGCCTGCTGGGGCTCGAGGACGCCCTGGACGCCATGCTCGCCGGCACCGACGGTTCGGTCACCTACGACCGCGGCTCCGACGGCGTCGTCATCCCCGGCAGCTACCGCAACCGGCACCGGGCGGTGTACGGGTCGACCGTCCAGCTCACCCTCGACGACGACATCCAGTTCTACGTCCAGCAGCAGGTGCAGCAGGCCAGGGACCTGTCCGGCGCGCACACCGTCTCGGCTGTCGTGCTCGACGCCCACACCGGCGAGGTGCTGGCCATGGCCAACGACAACACCTTCGACCCGTCGCAGGACATCGGCCGCCAGGCCGACCGGCAGCTGGGCAACCTGCCGGTGTCCTCGCCCTTCGAGCCCGGCTCGGTGAACAAGATCATCACCGCGTCCTCGGTCATCGAATACGGCCTGTCCAACCCCGACGAAGTCCTGCAGGTTCCGGGCTCCATCAACATGGGCGGGGTCAACATCCACGACGCCTGGGAGCACGGCGTGATGCCGTACACCACCACCGGGGTGTTCGGGAAGTCGTCCAACGTCGGAACCCTGATGCTGGCCCAGCGGGTGGGTCCGGAGCGCTTCTACGACATGGTCCGCAAGTTCGGGCTGGGGCAGCGCACCGGCGTCGGGCTGCCCGGTGAGAGCGCCGGGCTGGTGCCGCCGATCGACCAGTGGTCGGGCAGCACCTTCTCCAACCTGCCGATCGGCCAAGGCCTTTCGATGACCCTGCTGCAGATGGCGGGCATGTACCAGGCGATCGCCAACGACGGCGTGCGGATCCCGCCGCGCATCCTCAAGGCCACCATCGCGCCCGACGGCACCCGCACCGAGGAGCCGCGCCCGGAGGGCGTTCGGGTGGTCTCGGCCCAGACCGCCCAGACGGTGCGGCAGATGTTGCGCGCCGTCGTCCAGCACGACCCGATGGGCTACCAGCAGGGCACCGGCCCGGCCGCCGCGGTGCCGGGCTACCAGATGGCCGGCAAGACCGGCACCGCCCAGCAGATCAACCCGGCGTGCGGCTGCTACTTCGAGGACGTCTACTGGATCACCTTCGCGGGCATGGCCACCGTCGACAACCCGCGCTACGTCATCGGCATCATGATGGACAACCCGCACAGCAACGCCGACGGCACGCCCGGACACTCCGCCGCGCCGCTGTTCCACAACATCGCCGGCTGGCTGATGCAGCGCGAGAACGTGCCGCTGTCACCGGATCCTGGACCGCCGCTCACCCTGCAGGCGATGTAGCGGCCCCCGCTGCCTTCTGCAGACCCGGCGCGCGCAGCGAAAACCCCACCCGCGGATAGGTAGGGTGTCAACGCTGGTCGTGGCTGAGGGAGGTGAATGAGTGGTGCCCACTGCGCGGCGTCCCAGTGCGGTCCCCGGAGCTCGGTTGCCGGCGCTGGCCATGCAGGTCGGGGCCGTATCGGCGGACGGCGCGGCCGTCGTCCCGGACGTGCCCATCACCGGCGTGACGTTGCGCGCCCAGGAGGTGCGACCGGGCGATCTGTTCGCGGCGCTGCCCGGGTCGACCACGCACGGCGCCCGGCACGCCGGCCAGGCCCTGGAACGCGGTGCCGTCGCCGTGCTGACCGACGCCGCCGGGGCGGCCGAACTGGCCGGCGTCCCAGTGCCGGTGCTGGTGCATCCGGCGCCGCGCAGTGTGCTCGGCGGGCTCGCCGCCACCGTGTACGGGCGGCCGTCGGACCGGGTGACGGTCATCGGCATCACCGGCACCTCGGGCAAGACCACCACCACGTATCTGGTCGAGGCCGGCTTGCGGGCCGCCGGCCGGGTTGCCGGGCTGATCGGCACCATCGGTGTCCGTATCGACGGCGTCGACGTCCCCAGTGCCCTGACCACCCCGGAGGCGCCGGCGCTGCAGGCGCTGTTCGCGGCGATGGCTGAGGGCGGCGTCGACACCGTGGTGATGGAGGTGTCCAGTCATGCGCTGACCCTGGGCCGGGTGGACGGCACCGGGTTCGCCGTGGGCGCCTTCACCAACCTCTCGCGCGACCACCTGGACTTCCATCCGACCATGCAGGACTATTTCGAGGCCAAGGCGCTGCTGTTCGACCCAGCCTCGGCGTTGCGGGCCCGCGAGGTGGTGGTGTGCGTGGACGACGACGCCGGGCGGGCGATGGCCGCCCGGGCCGGCAACGCGGTCACCGTGAGCGTCACCGACCAGCCGGCGCAGTGGCGCGCCGTGGACGTCACCCCACACGGGGCCGCCGGTCAGGAATTCACCGCCATCGATCCCGCCGGCGTGCACCACCGGGTCGGGATCGATCTGCCGGGCCACTACAACATCTCCAATTGTCTTGTCGCGCTGGCGATTCTGGACCTGGTCGGAGTTTCTCCGGAACAGGCGGTGCCGGGACTGCGCGAGATCCGGGTGCCGGGCCGGCTGGAACGGGTGGACCGCGGCCAGGACTTCCTGGCCCTGGTCGACTACGCCCACAAGCCCGGCGCGCTGCGGGCGGTGCTGAGCACGTTGCTGCGGCCGGACCGCCGGCTGGCGGTGGTGTTCGGCGCCGGTGGCGACCGCGACCCGGGCAAGCGTGCCCCGATGGGCGGGATTGCCGCCGAACTGGCCGACTTGGTCGTCATCACCGACGACAACCCGCGCAGCGAGGACCCCGCCGCCATCCGGCGCGAAATCCTTTACGGCGCAGCGCACGTCGGCAGGCAGGCCGACGTCGTCGAGATCGCCGACCGGCGCGCGGCCATCCGGCACGCGGTGGCCTGGGCCGGCCCGGGCGACGTGGTGCTGATCGCCGGCAAGGGGCACGAGACCGGGCAGCGCGCAGCCGGCGAAGTCCGCCCGTTCGACGACCGGGTTGAACTCGCCCGCGCCCTGGAGGACCTGGCGTGATCGATTTGACCGTCGCCGCGATCGCCGAGATCGTCGGCGGCACACTGGCCGACATCTCGCCGGAGCAGGCCGCGGCCACGCACGTCACCGGCACCGTGGAGTTCGACTCGCGTGCGGTCGGGCCGGGCGGACTGTTCCTGGCGCTGCCGGGTGCCCGCGCCGACGGGCACGACCACGCCGCGGGGGCCGTCGCCGCCGGTGCGGCGGTGGTGCTGGCCGCCCGCCCGGTCGGGGTACCCGCGATCGTCGTCGAACCGGTCACCGCGCAGGACGGTCGGGCCGGGGTGCTCGAGCACGACACCGACGGTTCCGGTGCGGCGGTGCTGGCCGCGCTGGCCAAGCTGGCCGCCGCGGTGGCCGCCGACCTGGTCGCCGGGGGCCTGCGAATCATCGGGATCACCGGATCCTCGGGCAAGACGTCCACCAAGGACCTGGTGGCTGCCGTACTCGAGCCGCTGGGCGAGGTGGTCGCGCCGCCCGGTTCCTTCAACAACGAGCTGGGTCACCCCTGGACGGTGCTGCGCGCGACCCGCGACACCGACTTTCTGGTGCTGGAGCTCTCGGCGCGCCATCCCGGCAACATCGCCGCGCTGGCGCGGATCGCGCCGCCGTCCATCGGGGTCGTCCTCAATGTCGGCACCGCGCACCTGGGGGAGTTCGGTTCCCAAGAAATGATCGCGCGAACCAAATCCGAACTGCCACAAGCTGTTTCGTCGTCCGGGGTGGTCGTGCTCAACGCCGACGACCCGCTGGTCGCCGCGATGGCACAGGTCACCGCCGCCCGGGTGGTCCGAGTCGGCCGCGGCCAGGGCGCCGACGTCTGGGCCGGCCCGACGACCCTGGACGACCGGGCGCGAGCCCGCTTCACTTTGCATGCCGGCGACGCGCAGGCCGAAGTGCAGCTGGGCGTGTCCGGCGACCACCAGGTGAGCAACGCGCTGTGCGCGGCGGCCGTCGCGCTGGAATGCGGTGCCGACGTCGGGCAGGTGGCGGCTGCGCTCGCCGCGGCCGGCCCGGTCTCGCGGCACCGGATGCAGGTGAGCACCCGCGCCGACGGGGTGACGGTGATCGACGACGCCTACAACGCCAACCCCGACTCGATGCGCGCCGGCCTGCAGGCGCTCGCCTGGATCGCCCGCGGCGGGCAGGACCGTCGCGGCGATCCGCGACGCAGCTGGGCGGTGCTGGGAGAGATGGCCGAGCTCGGCGCGGACGCGATAACCGAGCACGATCGCATCGGCAGGCTCGCGGTGCGATTAGATGTGTCTCGACTTGTTGTCGTGGGAACCGGGAGGTCGATGAGCGCCATGCACCACGGAGCGGTCATGGAGGGCTCATGGGGGTCGGAGGTAATCAGCGTGGCTGACCGGGACGCTGCCCTGGAACTGTTGCGCGCCGAACTGCGACCCGGGGACGTGGTGCTGGTCAAAGCGTCCAACTCGGCCGGGCTGGGGGAGTTGGCCGACGCGCTCGTCGCCGAGGGCGGGAGCGCACGCCGGTGAGGCAGATCCTGATCGCCGTCGCCATCGCGGTGGCCGTGTCCATCCTGCTGACCCCGGCGCTGATCCGGCTGTTCACCCGGCAGGGGTTCGGCCACCAGATCCGCGAGGACGGTCCACCCAGCCACCACACCAAGCGCGGCACGCCGTCGATGGGCGGGGTGGCGATCCTGGCCGGTATCTGGGCCGGTTACCTGGGCACCCACCTGCTCGGCATGTTCTTCGACGGCGAAGGCATCTCCGCCTCCGGATTGCTGGTGCTGGGCCTGGCCACAGCGCTGGGCGGCGTCGGTTTTCTCGACGACCTGATCAAGATCCGCCGGTCCAGGAACCTGGGACTGAACAAGACGGCCAAGACGGTCGGGCAGATCACCAGCGCCGTGCTGTTCGCGGTGCTGGTGCTGCAGTTCCGCAACCCGGCCGGTCTGACCCCGGCCAGCGCGGATCTGTCCTACGTGCGCGAGATCGCCACCGTCACCTTCGCCCCGGCGCTGTTCGTGCTGTTCTGCGTGGTGGTGGTCAGCGCCTGGTCGAACGCCGTCAACTTCACCGACGGGCTGGACGGGCTGGCCGCCGGCTGCATGGCGATGGTCACCGGCGCCTATGTGCTGATCACCTTCTGGCAGTACCGCAACGCGTGCGTCACCGCGCCCGGGCTGGGCTGCTACAACGTGCGCGACCCGCTGGACCTGGCGATCATCGCGGCGGCCACCGCGGGGGCCTGCATCGGGTTCCTGTGGTGGAACGCCGCGCCGGCCAAGATCTTCATGGGCGACACCGGGTCGCTGGCGCTGGGCGGCATCATCGCCGGGTTGTCGGTCACCAGCCGCACCGAGATGCTGGCCGTCGTACTGGGTTCGCTGTTCGTCGCCGAGGTCACCTCGGTGGTGCTGCAGATTCTGGCGTTCCGGACCACCGGACGCCGGGTGTTCCGGATGGCGCCGTTCCATCACCATTTCGAGCTGGTGGGCTGGGCCGAAACCACGGTGATCATCCGGTTCTGGCTGCTCACCGCGATCACCTGCGGCCTGGGCGTGGCCCTGTTCTACGGTGAGTGGCTGTCCACGATCGGCGCCTGAGATGCTGGCCCCGTTGGCCCCCGGCGCGCCGGTCCTGATCGCCGGCGCGCGGGTGACCGGTCGCGCGGTGCTGGCCGCGCTGACCCGGTTCGGCGCCGTCCCGACGCTGTGTGACGACGACCCGGCGATGCTGGCCGGATTCGGCGACGTCGCGACGCTGGACCCGGCGGCCGCGATCCAGCGGATCGGGCATTTCGCGCTGGTGGTGACCAGTCCAGGGTTTCAGCCGAGCACGCCGGTGCTGGCCGCGGCGGCCGCCGCGGGCGTGCCCATCTGGGGCGACGTGGAGCTGGCCTGGCGCCTGGACGCGGCCGGCCACTACGGGCCGCCGCGGCGCTGGCTGGTGGTGACCGGCACCAACGGCAAGACCACCACCACCTCGATGCTGCACGAAATGCTGATCGCCGGCGGGTTGCGCAGCGCGCTGTGCGGCAACATCGGCGACCCGGTGCTCGACGTGCTGGATCAGCCCGCCGACGTGCTGGCCGTGGAGCTGTCCAGTTTCCAGCTGTTCTGGGCGCCGTCGTTGCGGCCGGAGGCCGGGGTGGTGCTCAACATCGCCGAAGACCACCTGGACTGGCACGGCACCATGGCCGACTACACCGCCGCCAAGGCGCGGGTGCTCACCGGCCGGGTCGCCGTGGTCGGGCTCGACGACGCCCGGGCGGTCGCGCTTAGGGACACCGCGCCGGCGCCGGTTCGGGTCGGGTTCCGGCTAGGCGAGCCCGCCGCCGGGGAACTCGGCGTGCGGGACGGATACCTGGTGGACCGCGCGTTCGCCGACGATCTGCGGTTGCTGCCGGTCGATTCGATCCGGGTGCCCGGCCCGGTCGGCGTGCTGGACGCGCTGGCGGCGGCCGCGCTGGCCCGCGCGGTCGACGTGCCGGCGGCCGCTCTCGCGTCGGCGATCGAAGCGTTCCGGCCCGGCCGGCATCGCAGCGAGGTGGTCGCCGTCGCAGGCGGCATCACCTACGTGGACGACTCCAAGGCCACCAACCCGCACGCCGCGCAGGCGTCCGTGCTCGCTTTCCCGCGGGTGGTGTGGCTGGCCGGGGGTCTGCTCAAAGGCGCATCCGTGGATGCCGAGGTGGCCCGCATCGCATCGCGGCTGGTGGGTGCGGTGCTGATCGGACGGGACCGCGCCGCGGTTGCCGAGGCGTTATCGCGACACGCGCCCGATGTCCCCGTGGTACAGGTGGTGACAGGCGAGGATGTTGTGATGCATGAGGCTGCTGGGGTTTCTGTTACCAAAGTGAAACAAGTTGCGCAGACTGATGAACCGCTCGGGTCTCGGGTGATGGCCGCGGCCGTCGCCGCCGCCCGCGAACTGGCCCAACCCGGCGACACGGTGCTGCTGGCCCCGGCCGGCGCGTCGTTCGACCAGTTCACCGGCTACGGTGCCCGCGGCGACGCCTTTGCCGCCGCCGTTCGCGCCTCGGTGCGGTAGGCGGGATGGGTATCGCGCTGACCCGGCTGCTGGGCCGGGGTCGCGGCTCGACGGAGACCACGAACGCCGCCGGCACCGAGGGCGCCGAAGGGGCCTCCGACATTCCGGCCAACCCGGACACTGCCGTCGCTCCGGACACTTCGGGCGCGCCGGACACCGCGGCGGTCGACCCGTCGCAGCCGGCGACCGCACCGGCGGCCAGCAAAGCCGGCAAACCCAAAGCCGACCCGTCGGGTCCGCGCAGCCGGTTCGGCGCCTGGCTAGGCCGGCCCATGACCTCGTTCCACCTGATCATCGCCGTCACCGCGCTGCTGACGTCGCTCGGTCTGATCATGGTGCTCTCGGCGTCCGGCGTGCATTCCTACGGCAACGACGGTTCGGCGTGGGTGATCTTCGGCAAGCAGGTGATGTGGACCGTCGTCGGGCTGATCGCCTGCTACGCCGGACTGCGGATGTCGGTGCGGTTCATCCGGCGCATCGCGTTCATGAGTTACGCGGTCACCTGCGTGCTGCTGGTCTTGGTGCTGATCCCCGGAATCGGCAACCTGGCCAACGGATCCCGCAAATGGTTCGTCATCGCAGGCTTCTCGATGCAGCCCTCCGAGCTGTCCAAGATCGCCTTCGCCATCTGGGGGGCGCACCTGCTGGCGGCCCGGCGCGGGGAGCGGGCCTCGCTGCGCGAGATGCTCGTTCCGCTGGTCCCGGCCGCGCTGATCTCGCTCGGTCTGATCATGGCCCAGCCGGACCTGGGGCAGACCGTGTCGTTCGGCATCATTCTGCTGGGCCTGCTCTGGTACTCCGGCCTGGACCTGCGGTTGTTCATCAGCTCGCTGGGCATGGTGGTGGCGGCGGGCGCCGTGCTGGCCATGTCCGCCGGCTATCGCTCCGACCGGGTGCGGTCCTGGCTGGACCCCGAGAACGACCCGATGGACACCGGCTACCAGGCCCGACAGGCCAAATACGCGCTGGCGCACGGCGGCATCTTCGGCGACGGCCTGGGTCAGGGCGTGGCCAAGTGGAACTATCTGCCCAACGCCCACAACGACTTCATCTTCGCGATCATCGGCGAGGAACTCGGCCTGATCGGGGCGGTGGGCCTGCTCGGGCTGTTCGGGTTGTTCGCCTACACCGGGATGCGGATCGCGCGCCGTTCGGCCGACCCGTTCCTGCGGTTGCTGACCGCCACCACCACGCTGTGGGTGCTGGGCCAGGCGTTCATCAACATCGGCTACGTGATCGGGTTGCTGCCGGTCACCGGGCTGCAGCTACCACTGATATCCGCCGGTGGAACATCAACGGCCGCAACGCTTTTCATGATCGGCATCATGGCCAACGCGGCCCGGAACGAGCCGGAGGCGGTGGCCGCGCTGCGGGCCGGGCGCGACGACAAGGTCAACCGGTTCCTGCGGCTGCCGGTGCCCGAACCCTACGTTCCGAGCCGCCTGGAATCGTTCCGGGACCGCAAGAAGCCGCCCCGACCCAAACCCGCCAAGCAGGCCAAGCAGCCGCCCCGCCCGGCGCCCCGGCGCGCCGCTCGCTCGACCCGGCAGGCACTGCCGCGCACCGCGGAACGCTCGGCTCGCCGGTCTGCGGGCACCGGGCAGGCGCGGGCCAGGCATCATGGATCTGGCCAGCGCTACGCCGGCCAGCGTCAGACAGGGCGTGCTCGCGCATTGGAAGGTCAGCGTTACGGGTGAACGACAAGGTCAGTGAGTCGGCCGGCGGGTCGGGGGCAGGTCCCTCGCCCGCCGGTGCCGCGTCGTCGTCCTTCGGGGCCGCCGGGACGCTGTCGGTGGTCCTGGCCGGCGGCGGCACCGCCGGGCACGTGGAGCCCGCAATGGCCGTCGCCGACGCACTGACCGCCCTGGACGCCTCGATCCGCATCACCGCACTGGGCACCGCGCGCGGTTTGGAGACCCGGTTGGTGCCCCAGCGCGGCTACCAGCTGGAGCTGATCACGCCGGTGCCGCTGCCGCGCAAACCCAGCGGCGACCTGGCCCGGCTGCCGCCGCGGGTGTGGCGCGCGGTGCGCGAGACCCGGGCGGTCCTCGACCACGTCCACGCCGACGTAGTGATCGGCTTCGGCGGATACGTCGCGCTGCCGGCCTACCTGGCCGCCCGCGGGCGCCCGGGACGCCGGCGGATACCGGTGCTGATCCACGAAGCCAACGCCCGGGCGGGCCTGGCCAACCGGGTCGGCGCGCGCTCCGCCGACCGCATCCTGTCCGCGGTGCCACACTCCGGTCTGCGCCGCGCCGAAGTGGTGGGCGTGCCGGTGCGCGCGGCGATCACCGCGCTCGACCGCGTCGCGTTGCGCGCCCAGGCACGCGCCTACTTCGGGTTCGCCGCCGACGCGCGCGTGCTGCTGGTGTTCGGCGGCTCGCAGGGCGCGGTCTCGCTCAACCGCGCGGTGTCGGGGGCCGCCGCGCAGTTGGCCGCCGCGGGGATCTCGGTGCTGCACGCGCACGGACCGAAGAACACCCTGGACTTGCGCACCCCCGACCCGGGCGACCCACCGTACGTCGCGGTGCCCTACCTGGACCGGATGGATCTGGCCTACGCCGCCGCCGACCTGGCGATCTGCCGCTCCGGTGCGATGACGGTCGCCGAAGTGTCGGCCGTCGGCCTGCCGGCCATCTACGTGCCGTTGCCGATCGGCAACGGTGAGCAACGACTCAACGCGCTGCCGGTGGTCGACGCCGGGGGCGGCATGATCATCGCCGACGCCGCCCTGACCCCTGACGTGGTGGCCCGCGAGGTGTCCGGGCTGCTCACCGACCCGCCGCGGCTGGCGGCGATGACGGCGGCGGCCGCGCAGGTCGGACACCGCGACGCGGCCCGTCAGGTCGCACAGGCCGCGGTCGACCTGGCACTGCGGGGGGTGCGACGGTGACCGCCGGGCAGCTGCCGCCCGAGCTGGCGCGGGTCCACATGGTCGGCATCGGCGGGGCCGGAATGTCGGGTATCGCCCGCATCCTGCTCGATCGCGGCGCCCAGGTGTCGGGATCGGACGCCAAGGAATCGCGCGGCCTGCACGCCTTGCGGGCCCGGGGCGCCACCATCCGCATCGGGCACGACGCGTCATCCCTGGACCTGCTGGAAGGTGGCGTCACCGCGGTCATCACCACGCACGCCGCGATCCCGAAGACCAACCCCGAGCTGGTCGAAGCCCGGCGCCGTGGCATCCCGGTGCTGTTGCGTCCCGTGGTGCTGGCCAAGCTGATGGCCGGGCGCACCACGCTGATGGTCACCGGCACCCACGGCAAGACGACCACCACGTCGATGCTGATCGTGGCGCTGCAGCACTGCGGCTGCGACCCGTCCTTCGCGGTCGGCGGGGAGCTGGGGGAGGCCGGCACCAACGCCCACCACGGCAGCGGCGACTTCTTCGTCGCCGAAGCCGACGAAAGCGACGGCACGCTGCTGGAATACACCCCCAACGTGGCGGTGGTGACCAACATCGAGTCCGATCACCTGGACTTCTACGGCAGCACCGACGCCTACGTCGGGGTGTTCGACTCGTTCGTCGAGCGGCTGGCGCCCGGCGGCGCGCTGGTGGTCTGCACCGACGACCCGGGCGCGGCGGCGCTGGCGCAGCGCAGCGCGGAGCTGGGCATCCGGGTGCTGCGGTACGGCTCGTCCGGGCCCGACCTGGCCGCGACTCTGGTGTCGTGGGAGCAGCTGGGCACCGAAGCGGTCGCAACCATCCAGTTGGCTCCCGAGATCGACCCGCCGGCCCCGCAGCGGGTGATGCGGTTGTCGGTGCCGGGTCGTCACATGGCGCTCAACGCGTTGGGCGCGCTGCTGGCCGCGGTACAAGTGGGCGCCGCGATCGACGAGGTGCTGGACGGGCTGGCCGGTTTCGAGGGCGTGCGGCGTCGCTTCGAGCTGGTCGGCAGCGCCGACTCGGTGCGCGTGTACGACGACTACGCCCACCATCCCACCGAGATCGCGGCGACGCTGGCGGCGGTGCGCTCGGTGGTCAAGCAAACCGGCAGTGGACGTTCCGTTGTCGTGTTCCAGCCCCACTTGTATTCGCGGACAAAGGCTTTCGCTCGTGAATTCGGCCAGGCACTGGACGGCGCGGACGAAGTGTTCGTGCTCGACGTCTACGGGGCGCGCGAGCAACCGCTGGCCGGGGTGAGCGGTGCCAGCGTCGCCGAGCACGTCAGCGTGCCGGTGCGCTACCTGCCGGACTTCTCGGCGGTCGCCCAGCAGGTGGCCGCCGCGGCCGGCCCGGGCGACGTCATCGTCACCATGGGTGCCGGCGACGTGACGATGCTCGGGCCCGAGATCGTCGCCGCGCTGCGGGCGCGGTCCAATCGCAGCGCACCCGGGCCGGTGCTGCAGTGAGCGAGCCCGACGAGGGCCGCCCCGCCGAACCGGCGGACCACGCAGAATCCACCGAAGCGGCCACCGAGCCGATCGCGACCGCGGCCGCATCCGCCCAGGGCGCGCCGCCGGAACCCGACGAAGAGGATTTCGAGGGGCCGCGCCGGCGCGCCCGGCGGGAACGTGCCGAGCGCCGCGCGGCGCAGGCCCGCGCTACCGCGATCGAGCATGCCCGCCGCGAGGCCAAGCGCCGGGCCCGCGGCGCTGTGCTGCCCGAGCCCAAACCCGTTGGGCGCGGGGTGGTTCGGGGCCTGAGGATGCTGCTGGCCACGGTGGCGCTGCTGGTGATCGGGATCGGGCTGGGACTGATCCTGTACTTCACGCCGGCGATGTCGGCGCGCACCATCGTGGTCACCGGGACCGGCGTGGTGACCCGGGAGGACGTGCTGGACGCCGCGCAGGTGCGCATCGGGACGCCGTTGTTGCAGATCAACACCAATCAGGTCGCCGACCGGGTGGCCGCGATCCGCCGCGTCGCCAGCGCCCGGGTGCAGCGCGAGTATCCGTCCGCGCTGCGCATCACCATCGTGGAGCGAGTTCCGGTGGTGGTGAAGGATTTTCCGGACGGTCCACACCTGTTCGACCGGGATGGCGTCGACTTCGCGACGGACCCGCCGCCGCCGGCTCTGCCGTATATAGAGGTCGACAATCCCGGGCCGACCGACCCGGCCACGCTGGCCGCGCTCAAGGTGTTGCTGGCGCTGCGTCCCGAGGTCGCCAGTCAGGTGGGGCGCATCGCGGCGCCGTCGGTGTCCTCGATCACGCTCACGCTGTCCGACGGGCGGGTGGTGATCTGGGGGACCACCGACCGGGCCGACGAGAAAGCCGAGAAGCTGGCGGCGTTGCTCACCCAGCCGGGGCGTACCTATGACGTGTCCAGCCCGGACCTGCCGACGGTCAAGTAGCGCGTCCTTCCTCGCCTCTGTCGCCGAACGTCACGCTGGCGTGGCAGTCGGTGCCGACCGTCACGCCAGCGTGACGGTCGCCGCCGGCAGCGTGACGGTCGGCACCGGCAGCGTGACGGTCGCCGCCGGCAGCGGCCAGCGCGAAACACCGGCAACCGCGGAATCCGCGGAAAATTCACGCGCGGCGCGTCGGCGCGCCTGCACGGTTAGCGTCCGTCGTACCCATACGGTTCTGGTTACGCGGAACTACTTGACATAACTCTAACTCTATGGTTGAGGTTGAGGGTTTTGCAAGCAGACACACCGCAAAGAGACCCAGGGGAACTAAGCCCATCAGGGAGGAAGACGAATGATGACCCCCCCACATAACTATCTGGCCGTCATCAAGGTCGTGGGCATTGGTGGTGGCGGCGTCAACGCCGTCAACCGGATGATCGAACAGGGCCTCAAGGGCGTGGAGTTCATCGCGATCAACACCGATGCGCAGGCTTTGCTGATGAGCGACGCCGACGTCAAGCTCGACGTCGGCCGCGACTCCACGCGCGGACTGGGCGCCGGCGCCGACCCCGAGGTCGGCAAGAAGGCCGCCGAGGACGCCAAGGAGGAGATCGAGGAGCTGCTGCGCGGCGCCGACATGGTGTTCGTCACCGCCGGCGAGGGCGGCGGCACCGGCACCGGCGGCGCGCCCGTGGTGGCCAACATCGCCCGCAAACTCGGGGCCTTGACCGTCGGGGTGGTCACACGCCCGTTCTCCTTCGAGGGCAAGCGGCGCAGCAACCAGGCCGAGAACGGCATCGCCGCGCTGCGCGAAAGCTGCGACACGCTGATCGTGATCCCCAACGACCGGCTGCTACAGATGGGTGACGCCGCGGTATCGCTGATGGACGCGTTCCGCAGCGCCGACGAGGTGCTGCTCAACGGTGTCCAGGGCATCACCGACCTGATCACCACACCGGGCTTGATCAACGTCGACTTCGCCGACGTCAAGGGCATCATGTCGGGTGCGGGCACCGCGCTGATGGGCATCGGGTCGGCGCGCGGCGAGGGACGGTCGCTCAAGGCGGCCGAGATCGCCATCAACTCGCCGCTGCTGGAAGCCTCGATGGAGGGCGCGCAGGGCGTGCTGATGTCCATTGCCGGCGGCAGCGACCTGGGCCTGTTCGAGATCAACGAGGCGGCCTCGCTGGTGCAGGACGCCGCGCATCAAGACGCCAACATCATCTTCGGCACCGTGATCGACGACTCGCTGGGCGACGAGGTGCGGGTCACCGTCATCGCCGCGGGCTTCGACGCCGGCCCCGGCCGCAAGCCGGTCACCGGCACCGAGACCGGCGGCGCCCACCGCATCGAGACGGCCAAGGCCGGCAAGCTCACCTCGACGTTGTTCGAGCCGGTCGACGCCGTCAGCGTCCCGGTGCACACCAACGGGGCGACCTTGAGCATCGGCGGCGATGACGATGACGTCGACGTGCCGCCCTTCATGCGCCGCTAGGGTCTCGATCAGCTTGCCAGTCCGCGACAAACCGGCCACGAAACCCATGGGTCGGACGTCGGTGCCCACTGGCCGCCATGGGATTCCGGATACTGGCCGGGTGAGTGTTCGCATCCGCCGGGTGACCACCACCCGGGCGGGCGGCGTGTCGAAACCGCCGTTCGACAGCTTCAACCTCGGCGACCACGTCGGTGACGACCCGAAAGCCGTCGCGGCCAACCGGGCCCGGCTGGCCGCGGCCGTCGGGCTGCCGGACCGGCGGCTGGTGTGGATGCAGCAGGTGCACGGTGTGCAGGTGGAGGTGGTCGACGGGCCACGTGACACCGCTGTCGCGGACAGCGACGGCGTGGTGACCGCCACACCGGGGCTGGCGCTGGTGGTGCTCACCGCCGACTGCGTGCCGGTACTGCTCGCCGACGCGCGGGCGGGTGTGGTGGGCGCGGTGCACGCCGGCCGGGTCGGCGCCCAACGCGGGGTGGTGGCGCGCGCGGTTGAGGCGATGCAGGGCCTCGGCGCGCACCCCGGTGACATCTCCGCGCTGCTGGGCCCGGCGGCATCCGGGGCCCGCTACGAAGTGCCGGCCGCGATGGCCGACGAGGTGGAGGCGACACTGCCAGGCAGTCGCACCACCACCGCCGCGGGCACCGCCGGGCTCGACCTACGGGCCGGGATCGCTTGCCAGCTGCGCGCATTGGGCGTCACCTCCATCGAGGTCGACCCCCGCTGCACCATTGCCGATCAAACGTTGTTCAGCCACCGGCGCGGCGCGCCCACGGGTCGGCTGGCCTCGTTGGTGTGGATGGAATGACCGCGGTGGCAGTGGACACCCCCGTGCGGGGGGACAGTGGCGATCGGCAGACGGAGTTGACGCGGGCCCTGGCCGCGGTGCGCTCGCGGCTCGCGGCGGCCGCCGCGGCGGCGGGCCGCAGCGTCGGCGACATCGAGTTACTCCCGATCACCAAGTTCTTCCCGGCCACCGACGTCGCGATTCTGTCCCGGCTGGGGTGCCGGGCCGTCGGCGAGTCCCGGGACCAGGAGGCCACGGCGAAGATCACCGAAGTCAACCGGCTGCTGGCCGCCGCCGCCCACGACGGCGGCGCGCGGGACCTGCAGTGGCACATGGTGGGCCAGATCCAGCGCAAGAAAGCCCGATCGGTGGCGCGCTGGGCGCACACCGCCCACTCGATCGACGGGCCGCAGCTGGTGAGCGCGCTCGACAGGGCAGCCACCGGCGCCCTGGCCGAGCATCGCCGCGAGCGTCCGCTGCGGGTCTACGTCCAGGTGAGCCTGGACGGCGACGACTCACGCGGCGGTGTGGATGTCGGCGACCCCGGCGCGGTGGATCGGATTTGCGCCCAGGTGCAGCACGCGCAGGGCTTGGAACTGGTCGGTTTGATGGGCATCCCGCCGCTGGACTGGGACCCCGAACAGGCCTTTGACCGGCTGCAATCGGAGCATCAGCGGGTACTGCGGCAGTTCCCCGAGGCGGTCGGGCTGTCCGCCGGCATGTCCGGCGACCTGGAAATCGCCGTCAAACATGGTTCGACGTGTGTGCGTGTCGGTACCGCGCTATTGGGCCAACGGCGGTTACGGTCACCGTGAATAGTCACTCGAGTCACACCTTCATCACAGACAACAAATATCCCAGGCTAGAAGGGGTCGTACGGATGAGCACACTGCACAAGGTCAAGGCCTACTTCGGTATGGCTCCGATGGAGGAATACGACGACGAGTATTACGACGACCGAGCGCCGTCACGCGGGTATTCGCCGCCCCGGTTCGACGACGAATACGGTCGTTACGAAGGACGCGAATACGACGATCCGCGTCGCGACCCGCGCGCAGAGCTGCGCGGGGAGCCCGCGGACTACCCGCCGCCGAGCAGCTACCGCGGCGGCTACCCCGATGAGGGGCGCTTCGCAACGGGCGGGTTCGACCGTCCGGACCTGGGCCGGCCGCGGCTGGGATCGTGGCTGGGACGCGGCGGTGCCACCCGTGGCGCGCTGGCGATGGACCCGCGCCGGATGGCGATGATGTTCGAGGAAGGACACCCGCTGTCGAAGATCACCACGCTGCGGCCCAAGGACTACAGCGAGGCGCGCACCATCGGCGAGCGCTTCCGCGACGGCACCCCGGTCATCATGGACCTGGTGTCGATGGACAACGCCGACGCCAAGCGGTTGGTCGACTTCGCCGCCGGCCTGGCCTTCGCGTTGCGCGGGTCGTTCGACAAGGTGGCCACCAAAGTGTTCCTGCTTTCACCCGCGGACGTCGACGTATCCCCGGAGGAGCGGCGCCGGATCGCCGAAACCGGCTTCTACGCATACCAATAACGCGTAGTCGCCCCCCGACCGCAACACCGCACAGCCCGGTAGGCCAGCACCCGGCCGACCGGGCTGCGTGCGTCTGGGTCCGCCACGAGATGTGGGCCACGTGGCCGGGTCGGTAGGCTTGGCTTGCCGCCGCCGCGGCGGCGCATATTTCTTGTTGACATCGTGAAGGTCGGGCTTTCGTTGGTTGTGTTGCTTGAGATCGTCGGGTACGCGCTCCTCGCCTTCTGGTTGCTGCTGGTGTTCCGGGTCGTCATTGAGTGGATCCGCGCCTTCAGCCGCGACTGGCGGCCGACGGGCCTGACCGTGGTGATCCTCGAGGGCATCATGTCGATCACCGACCCGCCGGTGAAGCTGCTGCGCCGGCTCATCCCGCCCATCGCCATCGGCGCGGTCCGCCTGGACCTGTCCATCCTGGTGCTGCTGCTGGTCGCATTCATCGGCATGCAGCTGGCCCTGGGCGCGGCGGCCAACGCCGCCCTGTCCTAACCGCGACGTAGCTAAGCGACGTTTCGGCCACGATTAGGCGTCAGCTTTGACGCGCGTATTTTTTAAAAATCTAAGAATGTGATTTATTGGCTGCAGAGCTCGAAAGGGAATTGCATCCAGCCCTTATTTATTAGTCCAATCGGCAACCGCCGAGTCTGGTGTGACAGGATGGACGGCAGTTGCGCGACGGCTAGCACTCCGTTCTACACTTTCCAGATCGTTTGACCGTCCAGGAACTCGAGGGGACAAAGAATGCCGCTTACACCTGCCGACGTCCACAATGTGGCGTTCAGTAAGCCGCCCATCGGCAAACGCGGGTACAACGAAGATGAAGTTGACGCCTTCCTTGACCTGGTGGAGAACGAGCTGACCCGGCTGATCGAGGAGAACGCCGATCTGCGTCAGCGGATCGCCGAGTTGGACGAGGAGCTGGCCTCCGGTGGTGGCAGCGGCGCTGCCGCGCCGACCGTCGCGCAGCCGATCCAGGCCTTCGAGGCCGAGCCCGAGCCCGTCAAGGCGGCCCCGGCCCCGGCACCCGCGACCTCCTCCAACGAGGAACAAGCGATGAAGGCCGCTCGGGTGCTGAGTCTGGCGCAGGACACGGCGGACCGGCTGACCAGCACGGCCAAGGCCGAGTCGGACAAGATGCTGGCCGACGCCCGCGCCAACGCCGACCAGATCCTCAGCGAGGCCCGGCACACCGCCGAGACCACCGTCGCCGAGGCGCGCCAGCGCGCCGACGCGATGCTCGCCGATGCCACGGCCCGCTCCGAGGCGCAGTTGCGCCAGGCGCAGGAGAAGGCCGACGCGTTGCAGGCCGACGCCGAACGTAAGCACTCCGAGATCATGGGCACCATCAACCAGCAGCGCACCGTGCTGGAAGGCCGCCTCGAGCAGCTGCGGACATTCGAACGCGAGTACCGCACCCGTCTGAAGACCTACCTGGAATCCCAGCTGGAGGAGCTCGGCCAGCGCGGGTCGGCGGCCCCGGTCGACTCCAGCGCCGATTCCGGCGGGTTCGACCAGTTCAACCGCGGTAACTGAGCCGCGCCCCATCGATCCCGCCCGCGGATAACGGCCGGGACACGCGACGGGCTTGCCGTTCGGCGGTATCGGTCCTGGTAGGTTGGGCAGTCGCGACACGCCGGCTGGAGGGATGACCCATGCTGATCATTGCGCTCGTCTTGGCCCTGATCGGGCTCGTCGCGCTGGTGTTCGCGGTGGTGACCAGCAACCAGCTGGTGGCGTGGGTGTGTATCGGCGCCAGCGTGCTGGGGGTGATCCTGCTCATCGTCGACGCCATCCGGGAACGCCAGCAGCGCGATTCGGGGACCCGAACCGAGGAACCCGACGACCAGGTCGACGAGGTCGACGACGAACCGCTGGACTATCCCGAAGAAGCCGAGGAAGCTGAGACCGCCGCGCACAGCGGCGCAGATGCCACCCCCTCGCCGGCCGGTGAATCCAGCGTGGCCGGCGACGACGCCGCCAAATAGATCAGCGGGGCGTGGCCAGCAGCTCGCGAACTTCGTCGTCGCTGACCTGGTGGAAATCGGCATAAACCTGGCCGACCGCGTCGAAGTCCGCGGGCCGCGTTGCGCACACCACGTCATCGGCTTCACGCGCCAGCATGCGGCAGGCTGACTGCGGCCCGACGGGCACCGCGACCACCACCTGCTGCGCCCCGGCAGTGCGCACGGCCCGCACCGCGGCCAGCATGCTGGCGCCGGTGGCGATGCCGTCGTCGACCAGGATCACCACCCTGCCGCGCGGGTCGGCCACCGGCCGCCCATCCCGGTAGACGCGCTCTCGCCGCTCGAGTTCGACGGTCTCGGCGTCGATCACCGCGCGCACCTGCTCGTCGCTGATGTGCAGGTGGGCCACCACGTCGTCGTTCATCACCACCCGGCCGCCACTTGCCAGCGCGCCCATCGCCAATTCCGGCTGGAACGGCACGCCCAGCTTGCGTACCAGGAAAACGTCCAGTTCGGCGCCCAGCGCCGTGGCCACCTCCCACGCGACCGGGACGCCGCCCCGGGCCAGCCCGAGGACCAGTAGGCCGGGTGTTCCGCGGTAGGAGGCCAAGGCGTCGGCCAGCACGCGTCCGGCCGCGCGGCGGTCGCGGAACCTGCGGGGCGGGGTTCGCCGAAGAAAGCTTCTCGGTGGGGTCACGGTCGCACTTCCGGCTGTGCTGGGCAAACCCAAGCCTACGACCGAGCGGCGTCGCCGAGGAAGCTTCTCCACCGATCGTCGAAGTCCGACATCGTCGCGCACCCAGGCCATGGCGCCCGGGTCCGGCCGCCGGAGCGACATCTTCGGGAGTGACGCGTCGCGCCGGCGCCGTAGCAGAGGTTCACAGCCAGCGAACTCGCGAGCGATGATGCTGCCCCCGCGCGCACTGCGGGTTAACGGGTCGACGGCGCGCTTCAAGGTCGCTTGGTTTCGGTGAGATCGCTTCTCCCGCAGGAGATTTCCGTTTGAGGTCGGAGTCGTTGATTGACATCCGCACCGGATTGTTCGCTGCCAGAATGCGTCGGTGACTGCCGAGGTGACACTGCGAGGTGTACCTGGGCCCGTTAAATCCGGATTACCGACGTATTTCCGAAACATTGTGGGAAATCCTGGTTCCCGCGCTGGCAGGCGCGCTTAATGAAGAGGTCATCCACTGCCGACCGGACTCCGAAACGGTCGGCCCAGTCGTTAGGAGACCTCATGTCTTACGTGACTACCTACCCCGCGGCATTGCTGGCAGCGGCGGGCGCGCTGCAAGACCTCGGGACCACGCTGGCCGCCGAGGACGCCGCCGCCGCGCCACCGACCACCAGCATCGCGCCAGCCGCAGCCGACGAGGTGTCCGCGCTGCAGGCCGCGCAGTTCGCCGCCTACGGCTCCTGGTATCAGCAGGTCAGCGCGCAAGCCAAAGCCGTGCATCAGCAGTTGGTCAACACCTTGGGGGCCAATGCGAACGCGTACGGCGAGACCGAGGCGGCCAATCAGAGCGCGGCGGGCTCGCAATCGCTGTCCGGCCTGAGCAACGCGGCATCCGGGGCGGCCGCCACCCCGGCGGCGACAACGCCCGACGACTCGATCATCGGTACTCCCTTCAACTACTTCCAGAACGTCGGCGCGGCTGCGTCGGACTTCATCGCACTCGGCCAGGGGCAGTTCCTGCCGGGTTCGGTGAGCTGGAATCCCGCGATGGCCGACCTCCCGCCGTTGGGCCTCGCCGCGGCGCCCGAGTTGCCGGCGCCGGCCGTGGCCGGCGCGCCGGTAGCCGCGAGCGTCGGCGAGGCTGCGTCGCTCGCCGGGATGTCGGTGCCGCCGAGCTGGGCGGCGGCCGGCGTGCCTGCGGCCGGTGTTACGCCCGCAACGCTGACCGGCGCGGGCTGGACCAGCCCCACGGGGCACGCGGCGCCGATAACGACGGTGCCCGCCGGCGTGCCGTCCATGGCGTCGGCCGGGCGTTCGAATGCCGGGTTCGGGGCGCCGCGCTACGGACTCAGACCGATCGTGATGCCCAAGCCGACCGTTGTCTGAATCTGTCTGAAGCCCCCAGTTCACTCTCACCAGAAAGGGCCAGAAAATGGCTTTTGATTTTGGCGCGCTGCCCCCGGAGATCAATTCGACCCGCATGTACACCGGTCCGGGAGCGGCCCCGATGATGGCCGCCGCCGCGGCCTACAGCAACCTCGCCGCCGAACTGAGCAGCACGGCCACGGCCGCCGAGTCGGTGATCTCGACGTTGACCGACGACGAATGGCGTGGCCCGTCCGCGGCGACCATGGCCACCGCCGCCGCACCCTACGTGCAATGGCTGCAAACCACCTCGGCGTCGATGCAGCACGCGGCCGAGCAGGCGATTGCGTCGGCGGCCGCCTACGAGGCCGCGTACGCGATGACGGTGTCGCCGGCGGCCGTCGCGGCCAACCGCGCCCAGCTGGCGGCGCTTGTCGCCACCAACATCCTGGGGCAGAACACGCCGGCGATCGCGGCCCTCGAAGCGCTCTACGGCGAGATGTGGGCCCAGGACGCCGCCGCGATGTACGGGTACGCCGGATCGTCGGCGCTGGCCGCGCGGTTGACCGCGCTGACCACGCCGACGCCGGCAGCCGGCGCGGGTGCCCTCGGCGCACCGAGCGCCGCGGCCGCTCAGACCGCCGGCACCTCGGCCGGGCTACCGGCGTTGGTGTCCAGCATGCCGAATGCTGTTCAGTCACTGGCCAATCCGGCGGCGGCCGCGCCGGCGTCGGCCCTCGGCGACTTCTTCAGCGACAGCCTGGTGCAGAACATCCCCAACGGCATTATCGACATGGCATCGTGGAACGGCTTCAATGCGATCGTTACCGCCGTGCTGTACTCGCACACCTTCGATGCGGGCCTGATCGGCAGCCAAATCCCACCGGAGCTGGGCGCCATCGGGATCGGGCCGGCTCAGATGGCCGCGGGCCTGGGTTCCGGGGGCGCGAGTGCCGCGCCGGTGTCCGCGGTGGCCGCCCAGGCGGCTACGGTCGGCAAGCTCTCGGTGCCTGCCGCGTGGTCGGCGGCCACGCCGGCCGCCCCGGCCGCTGCGTCATTGGCCGGTTCGGGCTGGGCGGTGCCGGCGGAGGAGGGAGCCGGCCGCGTTGGGCGGATAGACACGGCGCCTTAGCGCCCCGGGGGAGGGGTGACCAACGTGGCCGCCGGCATGCCGGCCTACGCCTCGGCCGGCCGCGGTGGCTACGGTGCCGGCCCGCGCTACGGGATCAAGCCGACGGTGATGCCCCGGCAGGTGCTCGTGTGATCGTGCCGGGCGCCGACGTGGACCAGCCCCATCGGTCCGACGAGCTCAACGTGTGATCCGCGAACCGCTCGTCAACACCATCGCTCGCGCCTGGAATGAACGCGGGCATTCATTCCACTCGGCCCAGTGGGCCGGGTGTGCCGCGGTTGCGTAGAGCCCTGGTCTAGAACGGCCTACGAAGGCGGCGGGGAACTTGTCACGACGCGTCCCGACCGTCATGGTCGCCGGCTGCCGCGACCCTGCGAGCCCAACCCACACCGGAAACTCATAAGCAGTGCAAATGAGCTCCCTGATCAATTCTGATTGAGTACCGAGTTCATTCAAAACGAAGTACTGTGCGGGAGGGGTGCCAGCGTCTGCTCCACCGCCAATCCGAGTCGTCGGGAGTTCGGATGTCTTTCGTCTTTGCGCAACCGCAGTACCTGGCCGGGGCAGCAGCCGATCTGGCAAAACTCGGCTCAGCGATCGGCACGGCCAATGCCCAGGCCCTTGCTCCAACCTCAAATCTGCTAGCTGCCGGCGCCGACGAAGTCTCGGCAGGTATCGCCGCGTTGTTCAGTTCGCACGGTGCGGCCTACCAGGCGCTCAGCACTCAGGTAGACACCTTCCACGAGCGGTTTTTCCAGCTCCTGAATGCCGCCGCCGTCGAGTACTCCGCCGCTGAGGCCGCGAGCGTGAACCCTTTGCAGACCGTCGTGGACGCGTTGTTGGGGGTGATCAACGCACCTACCGAATTGCTGTTGCAGCGCCCGTTGATCGGCGACGGGACCAACGGCGCAGCCGGGTCCGGGCAAGCTGGCGGGGCCGGCGGATTGTTGTGGGGAAACGGCGGTACGGGCGGTTCGGGAGCGCCCGGGCATGCCGGCGGCGCAGGAGGCGCGGCAGGGCTGTTGGGCAACGGCGGGACCGGCGGGGCCGGCGGTGCCGGGGCCAACGGCGGTGCCGGCGGTACCGGCGGTTGGTTGTGGGGCAACGGCGGTGGCGGTGGGCTCGGTGGTACCGGAGCCGCCGGTGGTGTCGGCGGTAGTGCACTGCTGTTCGGCGACGGCGGCGTGGGCGGCATGGGCGGCGCCGGTGCGGCCGGGGCTGCTGGGTCCCCCGGCCTCCAGGGTGGTTCGACCATGACCGGGGGCGACGGCGGCCCCGGCGGCAACGGCGGGACTGGCGGCGCCGGTGGCCGCGGCGGGCTGTTGTTCGGCAACGGTGGAGCTGGTGGCCAAGGAGGGTTTGCCGGCGTCGGAGGTGACGGCGGTCGGGGAGCTGACGGCTACCTCGGCCACATCAACGCTGGTGATGGCGGCCACGGCGGCGACCCGGGCGGCGTAGGTAGCGGTGGTCCCGGCGGTGCCGGCGGTCTGATCGGTCACAGCGGGGCCAACGGGGCGGCCGGCACGATCGTCGCCGGCGGCAACGGCGGCAACGGCGGCAACGGCTACGACCCCGGCTCGACCAACAACGGCAATGGCGGCAATGGCGGCAACGGTGGGACAGCCGGGTCAGCCGGCAACGGTGGCAATGGCGGCAATGGCGGCAACGGCTACACCAACCTGGTCGGCAACGCTGTCGTGGCCGGCAATGGCGGAGCAGGGGGCACCGCTGCCCACGGCACGGGCGGCAACGGCGGCAACGGCGGCGATGCGTGGGTCACCAACAGTTCGTCTTCGGCCACCGCCACCGCGGGTGTCGGTGGGGCGGGTGGTGCCGGCGCCAACGGCGGCAACGGCGGCAGCGGCGGCAGGGGGATCGATTACGGTTCCGCGAGTGTCACGGGTGGCAGGGGCGGCGACGGTGGCGCCGGCACTGCCGGTGCCGGTGGCTGGGGTGGTGGCGGCGGCGAAGCCGGTAACAACACCGTCGGCACAGCGGGCAATGTCCAAGGCGGAGCGGGTGGTAACGGCGGCAAGGGCACCACGAGCGGCGGTGCCGGCGGCAGGGGAGGCCAGGCCTACAGCGAGGGAAATGGAATGGTCCTGGGCGGCCATGGCGGCGACGGCGGTGTGGGCGGTAGCGGCGCCGGCGGTTCGGGCGGACCGGGTGGGGATGCCGAGTTTGCCGTTGGCGGTGCCGCCGTCGGCGGCACCGCCGGGAAGGGCGGCTCCGGTGCTGTTGGCGGTAATGGCGGCTACGGCGGCGACGCGTTGGCGGAAGGACCCAATGCCAGCGCCAATGCCTGGGGCGGCGGGGGTGGGGCTGGTGGCGCCGGCACCGTGGGTGCCGGCGGTAACGGTGGGGCCGGCGGTACGGCGACCATTGACCTTGCTACCGGTGTCAGCGACGCGGTGTCCGGAGGCGGCGGTGCGGGCGGCGCCGGCATTACTGCCGGAGGCAACGGAGGGTCAGGCGGGCCGGCCTACAACCACGGAAATGGGGGTGCCAATGGCGGCGCGGCTGGTGACGGCGGAAACGCATCGGGGCCCGGCAGCCGGGGCGGTAACGGCGGGGACGGCGGCGATGCCTATGCACACATCCTCGCCTACGCCCACGCCGCCTCCGGCGGCAACCCCGGCAGTGGTGGCCCGGGCGGCTCCAGCGGATCGCACGGCGCGTACGGTGCCAACAGTCAGCTGTGAGCCGTAGTCAGGTGTCGGTACCTCGTCACCAGGCCGACGACCGGCTTTAGATCGTCGACTCTGCGTCGAGCGCGCGTTCCATTCGCACTTCTGCGCCGTGGACGCAGGATCAATGACGTCAGCAGGGGACGGACTGCCCGGACGGCACCGAATACGTCGTGGAGGTTTACCGCTACAACGGTCGCGTCACCGTCGCCCGCCTCTGCCATCGGAACGACAGGGAGCGGTAGCCGGGCGTGTTCGCAGTTGATTAAGAGTCAGCGGTTGCCAGCAATCTCTGCGTTAGCGGCGCCACCGCGAAGACGCGAAAGTAGCTCCACTGCCCGGTGTCTTCGACGGTCGCCGCGTTCGGCTTCGTCCGGCTTCGTCCGGCGCGTGACGTGTCAATCACCGGCCCTTCTCTATGTCACCGATCGGCTTAAGTCAAACAACCAGAACTCTGTTTCTAAGCAAATGGTTGTTTGACAAGTGGTCGCTGCTAGAGTATTGGCGTGCTGTCTGCTTCGATTCCCGCCCGCTTGGTCGACGCCGGCGTTCAGGTTGTGACTGGCGACGCACACAGCATCACATACCGGATAGACGGCCGCGCCGTGGTAGCGGACCTAGCACTTGCAGAACGTGTTCCATCTCCGGCTGCCGTCCTCGGTCATGTGCGCCGCCATCCCGGCCGCCGCGTCTTCGTGGTTTGCGAGACCATCTCGGACGAGGCACGTTCAGCGCTCCTGGCTGACACCGACGTAGATCTCAGCGTCGGCAGTACCGGCGAACTGGTGCTCTCTGGGCGAACGTACCGAACGCCCACACCAGGACGGCCACACCGCGCAGCCAGCGAGCGCGCTTGGCGCAGGCGGGCGGCCGAACGGGTCTGTGTGCTTACGTGCGACCAGCTCCGCCAACGCGACATCGCTGACGCCATCGCCGTTAGCCAGCAGGCGGTGTCCAAGATGACCGAGAAGGATCCGCTGCCGGGCACGCCCATGACCTCGGCTGCACGCCGGGAAATCCTGATGAAACTGGCATCGGTACCCGCAGACAGTGGACTCGTCGAAACGTACTGGTATGGAATGGATCCGGTAGTGGAGCAGGTGCGCAGCGCGACCCGACTCGGCGCGGAGCTCACCGTACGGATCCTTGCCGGCGGCGAGGTCGCCGCCGACGTCCTGCAACCGTGGCGGGTACCAACCAGAGGTCTGGTCTACGCCGAAGAACTGGTTGACCTCTCCGAGTTCGGTCTGGTGGAGGCCACCGCCGAGGAGGCGACCTTGACTGTGCGGGTTCCTGCCGATCCGACAGTCTGGACGACCGCGTCCTGGTGGCTGCGGGTTAGTGATAGGCAGCGTTCCGACATCATCACCGTGGATCCAGTGATTGCGCTTCAGGACCTCAGCGACGGCGTCGATCTCGGCGACGGTGCGCCGCAGCGTCTCGGCGACTGGATCGTGCACCGGTGACCGGAACAGCATCGGTCGTGATGGCATGCACCGCGGTGGCCGAAGACAACGGGATGCGTGCGCTGCACGACGTGGCCGCTGTCGCCGCCGACATCGAGTACCGCGTCATCGGCGGCCACATGGTGCGGCTGCTGCGGCATGTCTACAACGTGCCAGGCATACCGCGGCTGACCTCCGACGCTGACACGGGGATCGACGTAAACGTGGCGACCATGGGCGACCTCCACGATCGACTCACCGCGCTGGGGTACATCGCTGAGTGCGGCAACCGCTACGAGCGAGGTGCGCAAGCGGTCGACCTCCTGGTTCCTGCCGCAGCCAAACCGGGCAAGCAGATCATCGGCGAACGAGCCTTCGACGGAGCGCCAGGACTGCGCGTGGCGCTGGCCCTGCCGCCGATCAAAGTCGCTGTTACAGCGCGGCTCACGGACGGCGACATGATTCAGTTCGAAGTTCCGGTTCCCGACGTCGAGGCAGCATTCGTGCTGAAAATGCTGGCACGTACCGTTCGCGACTCCGAACGTGACCTCCAGGACATCGAGACACTGCTGGAGATCGTGGGGTCACAACCCGAATACCGCGCATCACCGTGGCGCCTGGACGACCCGCAGATCATAAAGGCTGGCGAGCGCGGTGATGCTGCGCATGTGGCAGCGCAGATGATCTCCAGTCCGCCGACGAGGGTGCCGGCCAGAGTGCGGGCGCTACTCCGGCGCCATGTCGCCATCGTGTCGCGATGATGTAGCGGCATGCTGCAGGTCTTCGCACTTCGGGTCGTGTCGGTGTCCAGTGCCATTGTGAACGGCCTGAGACAGCGGGAGCCAAAAAGAGTGCTGAGCAGGAGCACGGAAATCCGCCGCGCAGGTCCATCCAGCAACCGAACCCGAGCCGGCCGGGCCGTGCGCCGACCGCTTCCAGATCCTCGCACTCGACGGCTGAGGCGCGAAGGCGCTGTTCACCGCACATGTGCTTGCGCGTTTGGAGCAGGACTCGGGCGTCATGATCTGCGATTCGTTCGATCTCATCGCTGGGACTTCGGCGGGTGGCATCGTCGCACTGGGACTCGGTGCGGGCCTCAGGCCGAGCGAGATCGTTTCTCATTACGAAGAATTGGTTGAAAAGGTCTTTCCGGCATTCAGGCGGCGAGTATGGCGTCGGGCACGCCAACTGAGATCGCCCATCTATGACGCGAAAGCGCTGCGGCGAGCATTGACCGGCGTCCTCGGTACGCGGCTGCTCGGCGACAGCACCAAAATCATCACATGCCTGTAGCTAATAAATTGTGTCCGAGGGGGGACTTGGGTTGCGTCCACGAAAGTGGTGTACGAGTCGGGCCGTGAGGTGAGGACCGGCGTGTCGTAGCCGGCTAGTAAAGGGTCATCGCGTGATTCTTCGAGAGACCGACCAAAGTCACTAGAGCAAAGGATCGACGCGATGACCGCTGCCCACGATATCGACCTACCCGCACTGTTGGCTGAGCGACTCACCACCACCCACCCTGATGTGTTGCGCGAACTGCTGGCTACCTTCATCCACACGCTGATGGGCGCCGAGGCTGACGCGCTATGCGGCGCGGCCTACGGTCAGCGCAGCAGCGAGCGGACTAACTCTCGTAACGGTTATCGGCATCGCCAGTTCGATACCCGGGCAGGCAGTTTGGATCTGGCGATTCCCAAGCTGCGCCAGGGGTCCTACTTCCCGGACTGGCTGCTGGAACGCCGCAAACGCGCCGAGCGGGCCCTGACAACTGTGGTGGCCACCTGCTATCTGCTCGGGGTCTCGACCCGGCGGATGGACAAGCTGGTCGAGACCCTCGGGATTACCGGCTTGTCGAAGTCGCAGGTGTCGGTGATGGCCAAAGAACTCGACACTGCCGTGGAGGCTTTCCGCACTCGGCCTCTTGATGCCGGCCCGTATACGTTCATGGCCGCCGACGCTTTGGTACTCAAGGTCCGCGAGGCCGGCCGCGTGGTCAACGTGCACGCGCTGATCGCGGTGGGCGTCAACGCTGAGGGCTACCGCGAAATCCTGGGCATCGACGTCACCACCGCCGAAGACGGTGCGGGCTGGTTGACGTTTCTGCGCTCGTTGACCGCGCGCGGCCTGTCTGGGGTGGCGCTGGTCACCAGCGACGCCCATGCTGGACTGCTCTCAGCGATTGGGGCCACCTTGCCCGGGGCGTCCTGGCAGCGCTGCCGCACCCATTACGCCACCAACCTGATGGCCATCACCCCCAAGAGCTCCTGGCCCTGGGTCAAGACCCTGCTGCATTCGGTGTTCGATCAACCCGACGCCACTTCTGTTGCTGCACAATATGACCGGATCATCGACGCGCTTTCCGACAAGCTACCCAAGGTCGCTGATCACCTCGAAGCGGCCAGGTCCGACCTGCTGGCCTTCACGGCTTTTCCTAAGCAGATCTGGCGTCAGATCTGGTCCAACAACCCCCAGGAACGACTCGAACAAAGAAATCCGCCGCCGCACCGATGTCGTCGGGATCTTCCCCGACCGCGATGCTCTAATCCGCCTCGTCGGCGCTGTGCTGGCCGAACAACACGACGAATGGGCCGAGTCACGGCGCTACCTGGGTCTCGACGTCCTCAGCAAATCCCGCCTGACCACCACCACACCAGCAGAACAGGAGGACAACCCCGCGGCACTAACCGCATAAGTCACGACATCGAAGAATCACACGACGACGTCGTACACCACGTCCCTGGACTTGACCGGGACTTGTCCGCCTACGACACGCGTAACTGAGTTCGCAGTTGGGTGTGGCTAGCTTTCGCTCGGGCAGTCAAGGGTGAGGTTGGGTGTGGTTGATCGGCCGGGCAGGATGCTCGGCTTTCACGCGATGAAGAGTGCGTTCGGTTTGGTCGGTGGGCCGTCGTGTTCCGGCAGGCTGATTAGTCGCCGTGAGCGGCAGGCTTTCGTGTGCGCCGTGATGGCGGCCCAGGGCGAGCGGGCGGCAAGCTAGGTTGCGCCGTCGAGCGGCATAGCTCAAAAAGCCGTCACCGTTCGCCGCTGAGCCTTCCTCGACGATAGCGCTGTTCATCGAAGGGTTGTTGGGTTCTGAGTAGCCGGTATGTCAGGCGGCATGCGTGACGTGCAAGTGCGACGCGGGCCTGGATCGGGGCCATCCCGCGCGCCCGCAGTTCGGCGTCGCGTTCGGCAAACGACGGCGAGCATTGAGAGAGTCCCCAGGCGATTCCCATTAGGGCATCGCGGTGCTCGGCGAGTCCCTGTCGAGAGATCCGGCCGCGCCGGTACAACGTGGCCGATTGATAGAGCGCTGGTGCCAAACCCGTTGCCGAGTAGAGATGTTCAGCGTCGGGGAACGCCTCGATCGGAAGGCTGTGTGCGGCTAAGGCTGCCGCGCGGATCGAAGCGACACCGGGAAGGGTGGTCAGGATCTGGCCGTCAGTATCGGCGAGCAATGTCACGATTTCGAGGTCGATGGCACCGATGTCGCCCCGGAGACGGTGATATCGGTCCAGGTCGCGGGTTAAACGGTGAGCACGTCGATCGGCGTCGGCCGGCGGAGGCAGACATCCGCGCCACCGCTGAAGCCAGTATTGGGCGGTATTCGTCGTCAGCCGCCCCGGTGCCCGGCATAGCAGCGATCGCAGTTGTGGTGGCCGTCCTGAAAACGCCGCAGCGCATGCCAGCACCGCCAGACCAGTGGGCGTCTCCAGCGCCAAGGATCGTCCATGACCCGATGGCGCCGACAAACCCGGACATAAGCATTGAGCTGGTCGTGCAACCGCTGCTGAGCGACCTTGCGGTCGGTCACCAACCCACGGCGATGCCGGACCGCGGCACGCAGCGCCTCTACCGACGACTGCTGGCCGTAGCGTCGACCGCCGCCTTGACGTGCCATGTACGTCAAGGCCGCGCAGTCGCGGTCGTCGGTCTTGAACCGGCCTGAACCCAGCTGGCCGGTTTCTAGGGGTCGTCGCAACACTGCTGGTTAATTGGTCTTTAGTAGATCACGTAGACGTTCGGCTGGTGTGTCCCAGTCGAGCGTTTTGCGTGGGCGGCCGTTGAGTTGCTGGGCGACGTGTTCGAGGTCTTCGGGCCCGAACACGCTCAGGTCGGTGCCTTTGGGGAAGTACTGGCGCAGCAGTGAAGTGGTCCCGAAAAGTTGGACACCTAATTTAGGTTTCCTTCTGCAGGGAGTAGTCAGATGTACTCGAAAAGCACGTTGAGTCACTGCGACGCCGTGTCGGCTGTCGAACTGTTCGAGCAGGGCTTCACCGCGAAGTCGGTAGCCCTGTCCCTTGACCTTGCCGGGGCTCCGGTCCAAATGTTGTACCAGCGATGGCAACTACGAGGACCGGGGGCCCTGGTGACCAGAGACCGCAAACAATACGACTTCGACACCAAGCTCGAGATCGTGCTCCGACATACCAGGGGCGAGTCTGGTCGTGCTCTTGCCGAGGAGTTCGATCTCCCGTCCCCGAGCACCGTCGCGAATTGGACGAGCATCTTCCGACGCGACGGTGCTGATGGGCTGCGTCCGAAGCGACGCGGCAGGCCCCCGACCCGTCGTGCAGATTCCCCTCCAGAAGACGAGACCGAGGCACTGCGTCGGGAGAACGAACGGTTGCGCGCTGAGGTCGCGTACTTGGGAAAATTGCGGGCCTTGAGGCCGTCGGGACAACGCTGAAAGTGCGCGCTGTCAACGATCTCAAGGCGTACTACCCACTGCCCCTTTTGCTGCAGATCGCGGGCCTTGCTCGGTCCACCTTCTACGATCACCGGCGCCGGCTCGACGGTGAGGACGCCAGGGCCGATCTCAAGAAGGCCATCAAAGATGCGTTCTACGCGGCGAAAAGCGCCTACGGGCACCGACGTATCCTCGCGGTCCTGCTTCGCCAAGGCTGGCGGGTGTCGAAGAAAACGGTCCTTAAGCTCATGGGCCAGCTCGGGCTGCGCTGCCCGGTAAGGCGCCGCAAACGCTACAACGCGTTCCGCGGCGACGTGGGCCAAGCAGCCGACAACATACTGAACCGCCAGTTCAAAGCAGAGTCTCCTCACGCGAAGTGGGTCACCGACGTCACCGAGTTCACCGTCGGCAGCACCAAGGTCTACGTGTCACCTGTCCTGGATCTGCACGACAACCGCATCATCTCTGCCACAGCAGGGCTCTCTCCGAGCGTGAAGATGGTCACCGAAGCCCTACGCGCCGCCATCGCCACGTTGAGCCCGACTGAGAAGCCGATCGTCCACTCCGACCAAGGATTCCAATACCGCCACACCCTCTGGCGCGACACGCTGCACCGCGCCGGTCTCACTCAGTCGATGTCCCGCAAAGGCACCTGCCTCTTAACCGGCTAATCGTAGAGAATCGGCTGGTGGGAGATGCGACACGCGGTGTGTTGATGCTTGCGTCGCTGCGACATGACGGATACATCTGTCGCTATGAAACCCGCGGCTTCCGACCTGAGGCTCGAAGGCTCGGTCGGCTGGCGACTGGCCGGTCCTGCCGCGGGTCGGTACGGACTGGTGAACGAGTACCTGGGGTATCTCGCGGATCGGAACTACTCGCCGAAAACGGTGCGCGCGTACGGGTTCGACCTGTTGGCGTTCTGCCGCTGGTTGGAAAGCGAGGATGCCGCGCTCGGTGAGGTGAACACGGATATGTTGCTGCGGTTCTTGGCGGCGTGCCGGGAGGCGCGGCTGCCTGGGCGGCCGGGCCCGAATGTTGTCACCATGGCGGGTCGGCCGGCGGATGCGTATGCGGCCACAACGATCAACCGCCGGTTGGCGGCGATCTCGGGCATGTTCGCGTTTCGGGCGATGCGGGACCCCGACCAGCCCAATCCGGTCCCCAAAGGCCGGGAGGCGCGGCGGGTGGTGCCCGGAGAGAAGACCGGATTGCTGGGTCATACGGTGCGCAAGCCGCGGCCCCGGTCCACGCTGCGGCTGCGGGAGCCCAAACGGCTGCCGCGGCCGCTGACCAGCGCGCAGGCAGGCGAACTACTGGAAAGTCTTCGTACGTGGCGGGATCGGGCAATCGCCGGGTTGATGCTGTACTGCGGGCTGCGCTCGTGCGAGGTGCTCGCCCTGGATGTGACTGACGCCGACATCGGCGGGCGTTGGCTGCGGGTGTGGGGCAAGGGCAGCAAGGAACGCCGGGTGCCGCTGGATGTTGACGTGGCCCGCGCGGTCCAGGTGTATCTGCTGACCGAACGCCCCGAATCCGACAGCCGCCGAATGTTCCTCGTCGCGAAAGGCCCGAGTCGCGGGCAGCCGCTGACCGCGGCCGGGCTGCGCACGATCTTCCGCTACCACCGACAGGTCACCGGGATCGTCGGCGGGCATCCGCACGCGCTGCGGCATTCGTTCGGCACCGCCTTGGCAGAGGCTGGCGTCGACCTCACGGTGATGCGGGATCTGTTCGGACACACGCATATCGACACCACGGCCCGCTACATCCATTTGGCACCGACCCGGGTGAAGGAGGAATTCGATGCTGCCCGCGCACGTATCCGCGACCGCGACCGACCCGCAGGAAGTGTATGACGCCTACCAGGCGCATCTAGCCCGCACCGGTCGCGGCAACACTGCATACGACAGCGCCGCGCGCTCGTTTCTGCAGCGCTGGCCCGATCCGCGGGCGTGGGCGGATGAGCCGCTGGCGGTGCGGTGCTCGGCTAACGGTTCCACTCGTCCGATGATTACCTTCTTGATGCTGTATGGGTTCGTCCGGCCGGGCTACGACTATCTGCTCGAACGCAAGATCTCGAGCCTGTGGCGTGAGATCGACGTTTCCCCGATCGGCGCCGATTTGACTCGATTCACTTCTACGGCAACCCAATTGGGGTTTACCGAACGAGTGCGGTCGGCGACCGGCTCGCAGGCGCCGGCGCGGCTGCTGATCCAGACCGGCAAACGCCTCGACCAGCTCACGGCCGCGGATCTGGACGAGTTCGCCGCGGCATGCCGGGACCGCCAGGCCCGTACCGGCGCCGGTTGGGGACACTACAAGGCTGCGCTGAGCAACACCCACCTGGTGCTGTTCCACCTCGCCATCCTGCCCACACCGCCACGCACCGGCGGACCGGTGCCCTTCGCCGACCGGTTCGCCGGGATCACCGAACCGATCGCGACGGCGATGATCGCCTACCTCAACGCCAAGAAAGCGACCTGCACCCGCAAGACCGTCTCCAGCCTGTCGACCCGGCTGATGCACTTCGGCCGGTTCCTCACCGCCACCGACCCCGGCCTGACTCGGCTGTCGCAGCTGGACCGGCGTCGCCACATCGAACCGTATCTGAGCGCGCTCGTCGACACCGTGAACACCAAGACCGACGGTGTGATCACCGCCGCCGAACGTTCCCGCCGGGTGCTGGCGTTGGGAAACTTCCTGTCCGACATCGCCGAATGGGGCTGGGCCGACACCCCGACCCGGCGGCTGGTGTTCCGTGGTGACATCCCGCGGCTGCCGCAGCCGTTGCCGCGGTATCTGCCCGTCGACGCCGACCGCCGACTCACCCAGGCGCTGAGGGCAAGCGACTACGAACTTGCAGCATCCGCGCTGCTGCTGCAGCGGTCCTGCGGGCTGCGGATCGGGAATTGCTCGACCTCGAACTGGACTGCGTGCACGAAATACCCGGACACGGAACCTGGTTGAAGGTGCCGGTGGGCAAACTCGACACCGAACGGATGATCCCGCTCGACGAGGAGACCGTCGAGCTGATCGACCGGATCGCCGAGATCCGTTCCAGCGGCAGGCCGCTGGACCATCCCCGCACCGGCCGACCCGCCCAATTCCTGTTCACCCGACACGGACACCGCCTGTCCCAGAACGCGATCCGAGAAGAACTCGACCGCGCCGCCACCGCTGCCGGACTCGACCACATCACCCCACACCAACTGCGACACACCTACGCCACCGCACTGGTCAACGCCGGAGTGTCCCTGCAATCGCTGATGGCGCTGCTCGGACACGTCTCCGCGCAGATGAGCCTGCGCTACGGCCGCCTGTTCGACACCACCGTCCGCGCCGAATACGAGCGTGCCCTCACCCTCGCCAAAGACCACCTCACCGCCCTGCCCGCCACATCGACCACCTCAGCACGCCAAGCCCTGCCGCTGGCCGACATCACCGGCGGCGGAACATGGACCGACGCACCAGCAATCAAGTCCCGCCTCGCCGGCGGCTTCTGCCTACGCGCCCCCGCTCAAGGCGCCTGCACCTACGCCAACATCTGCGAACACTGTCCCAACTTCCGCACCGACACCAGCTACCTGCCCGTCCTCGCCGCCCAACGCACCGACACCGAAACCCTCGCCAAAGACGCCGAACAACGCGGCTGGATCAGCGAAGCAGATCGCCACCGCAAACTCATCGAACGACTCGACGCCGCGATCGCCCAGGCCCAAACCGGATGAACGACCTACCATCTCGCGTCGAGCAAGCCTGCATCGATCTCGCCAACAACCACCAGCCCGTCACCTTCACCGCCGTTGCAGATGCCGCGCACATCTCCCGCGCCACCCTCTACCGCAACCCCACCCTCCACGCCCTCGTCGAACACCACCAGCGATCCAGCACACCGACCAGCCCTCTCGACCGCCTCGACGAAGACGTCGCAACCCTCCGCATCGCCATCAAAGAACTCGCCGACCAAATCCGCCGCCATGACCAACAAATCCGACGTCTTAACCGGTTAACCACCAAACCGTCCACCGATTAGCCGGATAATGCCTGGACAACGCCGTCATGGAAGCATTCTTCAGTCACCTCAAAGAGGAATGGTTCCGCATCCAGAAGCCCGAAAGCCTCCACGCGTTCCACTCCGGCCTAACTGCCTACCTGGACTGGTGGAACACCACCAGAATCCAGCAACGGCTCGACTATCTCAGCCCCGACGAATACCGCGCCCAACAATCCGCAATCGCCTAGAGTCCTATTACCGAGTCCAACTTTTCGGGACCAGTTCAGCAGGCCGTTGGTGTTCTCGTTGGTGCCGCGCTGCCAGGGGCTTGCCGGGTCACAGAAGTAGACGGCCATGTCGGTGGCCATCGAGAACCCTTTGTGGCCGGCCATCTCGGCCCCCTGGTCCCAGGTCAGCGATCCCCGCAGATGCGTCGGTAGGGTCATCATGGTCGTGATCAACCCGTCACGGACCGCTTCGGCGCCATGGCCATCGGGCAGGTGCACCAGCATGGTGTAGCGGGTCGTGCGTTCGACGAGAGTGCCGATTGCGGTCTTGTTGAGTTCACCGGTGATCAGGTCGCCCTCCTTAAGTTGTTTGAGGGGTGTTTTGGGGCTGTCGTAGGGTCCTGTTCACCCTCGGGTGGCGGGTATGGCTTAGGTCTCCCTGCCGCTGGGACGGCTCACTGGGAATGGCCGCCCGCTGCCTGCTGATGACTCGACCGCTGATTGAGAATTGCGACATTGATCGTTGGTTAAGGACGTGTCGGCATGGTCATCGCCAGGGCTTTCATTCGGCGACGACGAGGAGATGACATATGCCGACGATATGGGCCGGTATTGATGCCGGGAAGCGCACGCATCACTGCGTGGTGCTTGATCAGACCGGCAGCACATTGCTTTCTACGCGGGTCGACAATGACGAGACGGCGCTGTTGGCGCTGATCGACGTCGTCGTTGGCATCGCGGCCGGCGGGCAGCTGTGTTGGGCAACGGACTTAAACGCTGGTGGCGCGGCGATGCTGATCGCGTTGCTGGCAGCACAGGATCAGCAACTGCTTTACCTTCCGGGCCGGATTGTGCATCACGCGGCGGCGACCTATCGAGGTGACGGCAAGACCGACGCCAAAGACGCCCGGATCATTGCCGATCAGGCTCGGATGCGTACTGATCTGCAGCCGGTGCGTAGGGCTGATCCGATTGCCACCGATCTTCGGTTGCTGACCGCACGGCGCACTGACGTGGTCTGCGACCGGGTGCGGGCGATCAACCGTCTCCGAGAGACAATGCTGGAGTACTTCCCGGCCCTTGAGCGCGCCTTCGACTACTCCAAAAGCAAAGCGGCGCTTACCCTTTTGTCGGGATATCAGACCCCCGAGAGCCTGCGGCGGATCGGTGTCGCACGGCTTACCGCGTGGCTTAAAGCACGTGGTTGCCGCAACAGTGCCGCCGTTGCGCAAGCCGCTGTCGATGCCGCCCATGCCCAACGAAGCGCACTGCCCACCCAGAGGGTCGGGGCCTTATTGGTAGCGCGGCTGGCGGCAGAGATCTCCGCGATCGACGATGAGCTCAAGCAGATCGAAACCGATATCACCGACCGCTTCGCACGACACCGCAGCGCCGAAATCCTCACCAGCATGCCCGGGTTCGGGCCCGTCCTTGCCGCCACATTCCTTGCCCAAATCGGCGGTGACCTCGAGGGCTTTGACAGCGTCGACAGGCTGGCCTGCGTCGCCGGGCTAGCTCCGGTGCCCCGCGATTCCGGACGCATCAGCGGCAACCTGCACCGCCCGCGGCGTTTCAACCGCCGGCTGCTGCGAACGTGCTACCTGGCCGCCCTGTCCAGCCTCAAAAACAGTCCGGCCTCTCGCGCCTTCTATGACCGAAAACGCGCCGAGGGCAAGTCACACAAACAGGCGCTGATCGCCCTGGCCCGGCGCCGAATCAACGTCATCTGGGCCATGCTGCGCGACCACACCCACTACCAGGAGCCTCAGCCCGCCAACGCGGTATTGGCGGCTTGACAACAGCATTGAGATTCCCAGTGCCCGGGCACCGCCCGATCGTCAATGTCTGGCCGGTCGGCGATCATGATCATCGGATCAACGAACCGTTGGTAGCGCTCACCGGGTTTACGACGTGGTTTGCGGCATGTGCGGCCCGACCGAAGCGCTTGAGCCACTTCTTTTTTCGGTCAAGTCCAGGGACGTGGTGTACGACGTCGTCGTGTGATTCTTCGATGTCGTGACTTATGCGGTTAGTGCCGCGGGGTTGTCCTCCTGTTCTGCTGGTGTGGTGGTGGTCAGGCGGGATTTGCTGAGGACGTCGAGACCCAGGTAGCGCCGTGACTCGGCCCATTCGTCGTGTTGTTCGGCCAGCACAGCGCCGACGAGGCGGATTAGAGCATCGCGGTCGGGGAAGATCCCGACGACATCGGTGCGGCGGCGGATTTCTTTGTTGAGTCGTTCCTGGGGGTTGTTGGACCAGATCTGACGCCAGATCTGCTTAGGAAAAGCCGTGAAGGCCAGCAGGTCGGACCTGGCCGCTTCGAGGTGATCAGCGACCTTGGGTAGCTTGTCGGAAAGCGCGTCGATGATCCGGTCATATTGTGCAGCAACAGAAGTGGCGTCGGGTTGATCGAACACCGAATGCAGCAGGGTCTTGACCCAGGGCCAGGAGCTCTTGGGGTGATGGCCATCAGGTTGGTGGCGTAATGGGTGCGGCAGCGCTGCCAGGACGCCCCGGGCAAGGTGGCCCCAATCGCTGAGAGCAGTCCAGCATGGGCGTCGCTGGTGACCAGCGCCACCCCAGACAGGCCGCGCGCGGTCAACGAGCGCAGAAACGTCAACCAGCCCGCACCGTCTTCGGCGGTGGTGACGTCGATGCCCAGGATTTCGCGGTAGCCCTCAGCGTTGACGCCCACCGCGATCAGCGCGTGCACGTTGACCACGCGGCCGGCCTCGCGGACCTTGAGTACCAAAGCGTCGGCGGCCATGAACGTATACGGGCCGGCATCAAGAGGCCGAGTGCGGAAAGCCTCCACGGCAGTGTCGAGTTCTTTGGCCATCACCGACACCTGCGACTTCGACAAGCCGGTAATCCCGAGGGTCTCGACCAGCTTGTCCATCCGCCGGGTCGAGACCCCGAGCAGATAGCAGGTGGCCACCACAGTTGTCAGGGCCCGCTCGGCGCGTTTGCGGCGTTCCAGCAGCCAGTCCGGGAAGTAGGACCCCTGGCGCAGCTTGGGAATCGCCAGATCCAAACTGCCTGCCCGGGTATCGAACTGGCGATGCCGATAACCGTTACGAGAGTTAGTCCGCTCGCTGCTGCGCTGACCGTAGGCCGCGCCGCATAGCGCGTCAGCCTCGGCGCCCATCAGCGTGTGGATGAAGGTAGCCAGCAGTTCGCGCAACACATCAGGGTGGGTGGTGGTGAGTCGCTCAGCCAACAGTGCGGGTAGGTCGATATCGTGGGCAGCGGTCATCGCGTCGATCCTTTGCTCTAGTGACTTTGGTCGGTCTCTCGAAGAATCACGCGATGACCCTTTACTAGCCGGCTACGACACGCCGGTCCTCACCTCACGGCCCGACTCGTACACCACTTTCGTGGACGCAACCCTTTTTTCAACCCACCACGGGCCTGGAAATACAGTGCTTGGTAGATCGTTTCGTAGCTCACCCGCATGCTCTCGTCGTCGGGAAAATCCTTGACCAGACGATGCGAGATCTCTTCCGGGGACCACCGCTTGGCCAGCCCCTGTTCGACCTCGTGCCGCAGCTTCTGGTTGGTGACCAGTTTGGCCTGCTTCGGGCGGGATCGAGCCGCTGCGGCGGCCGCATCGGCCTGGTACGGCAAATACAAGCCCGCGACACGGTGTGCAGCGACTTCGCGGGACACCGTCGACTTGTGCCTGCCGATCACCTCGGCGATCGCGGTAAGGGTCTGTCCGGCCGCCAGCCCGTCAGCGATGACCAGCCGATCAGCCAACCGCAGACACCTGCTGACTGATTCTTCACCAGCTACAAGACCCTGTTCTGCAATGGTTTTCACCGGTCGTATGTACCGCGTCACGGTGTTGACATCGCTGACCCTGCCATCAGGACGCACCCGCGTGTTGGCGACCCGGTGGATGCCGTTGCGCCAATCCCGGGCCGTGCGCTCGTTAACGCCGACCTCCCGCGCCGCCCGCGCCGCCGACCACCCGGCATCGAGCAGTTCCAAGAACCGGGCCCGCTCAGCAGGCTTACCCCGCACGCGCCGTGCGGCATCCACCAAACCCGCCTCAACGAGCATCCGCCGGGCCGTGGAATGAGCCACCCCGACCGCCTTGGCCGCTGCACTCACCGAGCCCGTCTCGGTGAACACCGCCACCACCTGGGCCTGATCGACACCACTGACATCCGGTCGAGCCGCGCCCATCGGACGGCCCGTGGCCCGCAAGATGGCATACCCCCGCTGGCGCGACAGCCCCAGCGAAACCGCCGCCTCCCGCACCGGCACACCCGCATCAACGAGCTTTGCTAGCTGATCCCCAAACCGAACACAGTCCTCCGAAAACGACACGGTCGCCGCAACCTCTCACATTCATGAGTGTTGCGACGACCGCGTGAACCCGCCCTGCGTACGAGCAGATTTCGTGTTCACGTCCCAGGGCGTGGTGTAAGTAGCCGGGGGTGTGTCGGTCGCTGATGTAGAGGGGCCATCGCGTGAGTCTCTGTGGTGAAACGACCAAGGATCACTGCCGAGAGGAACATCGCGATGGCCCTGGACATGCGGGGCGATTTTGCGGTCCGTTGCGCCGACGCAGACTACGAGTCCACGATCATCGGAATGAGTTGATCCTTGGTTGCTGCCCTGGCTACTCGGAGAGGTCGTTGAGGATCGCTAGATTGTGTTCGAACGGGCCGCTTGATCGGAATTGTTGAATCTCAACGCTGCCGTCCGGGCTGAACTTGACGTCGCACCGCCATTCGTCAGCCAATACGAGCACGCGGACTGACGCCGGTTTGCGCTTTGATCTCGTTATGGCAGGCCAACTCTTTCGAGACGATCGAGTAGCTGGGCGAGGAGCGGGTACCACTTCGCGTCGAGGCGGCCGGCCGCGGACTTGCCCCGCCTAAACGACACGAGTCGTGATCTTGCAATTGGGGCGCTGAATGCACCGCACGCAGGCGCCGGGTAGTAGGCCAAAGCCGTTGCGATATCAACCAGACGAGAATGTAGTCAATCGGAGTTACGATTCGCTTTTTGGGCAGCGGCCGGAAAATTGGGGCTTATAAACGGTTTCACAATCCGGGCAGCGTGTGCCGACGAGGTGCCCGCATTGGCCCAATTAACGTCCGAATACGTTGCTACCAGTTACAAGTGGGCTGACCGTCTCGGCGCGGGGGGGAGCGCCAGTGAAAGTCGGGCGCTCATAGCAGTTGATGCGGACGGTTGTATCCACGGGGTTCGAGTCCGAGTGCGGCTCGCAGCGCAGCGACCGACGGCGCCCCGGGCATGCCATCGTTCTCGGACTCGTAGAGGCGGCAGGACACGCTGGGCAGGTGACCGGGGGCGGCGAAGGGGTCGTGGCCGTCGACGAGCAAGGTGGGTGAGCCGGTCATCCCCGCCGCCGATGCCGTGGCCGGATCGTCGATCACGCGGTGGGTGATCTCGACGTCGAGTTCCTGATCGGCGGTGGCCTGCCTGATGCGTTCCTCGAGAACGGGCACGTTGGGGCAGTCGCGGACCTGCAGAATTTCCAGTCTCATCAGTGATCTCCATCCTCGTGCAGGGTGTGCAGCAGCGGGCAGGATCGGTCGTTGCGGACCCGTTCGCAGGTGTCGACAAGCTCTGACAAAGACCGCTGCATGCGTTGCAGGTCGGCGATCCGCTCGGCGAGCGCGACTATCCGGGTTTGCGCCAGTGCGCGCGCCGCGTCGCAGTCCTCGGGCCCCACCCTGAGCCAGATGCAGCATCTCCGCGACCTCTTCGAGGCTGAACCCGTGGTCGTGGGCTCGCTTGATGAACCGCACCACGGCCACAGCGTCGGGCGGGTAGGCCCGATACCCCGAGTGCGACCGTGGTGGTTGCGCCAGCAGGCCCCGGCGTTCGTAGTACCGCAGAGTCTGGACGTTCACGCCGGAGCGGATTGCCAGTTCGCTACTGCGCATGCCGTCATTCTCAACCCTGTACCCGGGTACAGGGTCAAGTGAGGTTCGCTCACCCGGCCACTGGTCCTACCACTTTCCGGCCTACCGGGCTATTGCGAAGACACCCAGGGTGGGCCGGATTGCATCATGGACGATCGTTTCCGGCACAACCCCCGGACAGATCGATAACCAGGTACTACGCCATATCCGTTGGTTTTCCGGCGATTACTACCGGAATCTTTGGGTGCGGACATCATGGGAGGCGGTAGCGGATCAGGCGTGAGCTGTTGGTCACCACAGCTACCGATGACGCGTTGTGCAGGATCGCGGCCAGCACCGGGGACAGGGCGCCGCCGGCTCCCATCAGCAGGCCGGCAGCGTTGACTGCGATGGCCATCTCGTAGTTCTCTCGGATGACCTGAACTGCCCTGCTACCGAGGTCGCTGACGTCGAGTAGGCGATGCAGATTGTCATTGGCCAACGCCACGTCGGCGGTCTCCACGGCGACATCGGTACCGGCCAGCCCCATGGCGATGCCGATATCGGCGGTGGCCAGCGCGGGGGCGTCATTGACGCCGTCGCCGACCATTCCCACGACATGACCCTCGCCCTGCAGGGTGCGCACCACCTCAAGTTTGTCGTCAGGCAACACTTCAGCGCGCCACTCATCGATACCGAGTTCGTTGGCGACCGCCTCGGCGGTGTCGGGATGGTCCCCGGTGAGCATGACGATGCGGCGTATACCGTTGGCGCGCAGTTTGTTTAACACTTCAGCTGCCTCGGGTCGTACCTCGTCGCGCAGGCTGATCAACCCCACCAACTTCCCGTCGACGGCCAGCAGCAGCGGGGTCTCGGCCTGTTTACGCAGCTTGTTGAGCCATTCTGTGGCCTTTTTCGACACGCGGACGCGTTCGCTGCGTAGCAGCGACGGGCTGCCCAGTAGCAACACCCGTCCGTCGGCCCAGGTACGCATGCCCAGGCCCACCAGGACTTCGCACTCTTCGTGCGGCGGAATGCTGATCCGGCGTTCCTCGGTCGAGCGGATCACCGCCTCAGCTAAGGGGTGACGCGAATGAATCTCTGAGCTGGCCGCATACGCCAGAACGTCTTCAGGCTCCCAATCCTTATGCAAAGCAACGATATTGGTGACGACCGGTCGACCGACGGTCAGGGTGCCGGTCTTATCGAACACGATCGCGTCCACCCGGCCCGCCTGCTCAAGATGCGAGCCGCCCTTGATCAAAATGCCCCGGCGCGCGCCGTTGCCGATCGCGGCGCTGATCGCCGTCGGAGTGGAAAGGCCGACCGCACACGGGCAGGCGATCAGCAGCATGGTCATCGCGCGCCGCGCGTCACCGGTCACGACCAAGGTCAGTGCCGACAAAATGAACGACGCCGGAACAAAGCGGCGCGAGAAATTCTCCCCCACCGTCTGAATCGGCGCCCGATCGTGTTGGGCTTCCTCGACCCTGGTGATGATCCGCCCGATCACGGTCTCGCTGCCCACCGCGGCAGCGCGCACCACCAATTGTCCGCGCACCACTACCGAACCTGCGTGCACCTGTGCTCCCGCGGTAACGCTGACCGGCAGGTTTTCCCCGGTGATTGCCGACTGATCGACAATCGCCTCCCCGTCGATCACCTCGCCGTCGACCGGTATGGCCACGTGGTCGTGCACCACCACAGCATCGCCGATCTGCACGGTGTCGATGGGAACCTGGACCTCGGTGTCGTCATCGAGGCGAATCCAGACGGTGTCCTGGGTACCGCGCAGCAGCTCAGCGATGGCACGTCGCGTGCGGCGCACCGTCAGATCCTGTAGATACTCACCGATATTGAGTAGCCATAACACGGTCAGCGCGACCACGTTCTCGCGCAACACAAGACTGGCGATGGTCGCCGCCGACACCAACGCATCGGTGCCCGCGCGGCCCGAACGCAGTGAACGCAGCGCGCCACGCAGGAAGGGATAGCCGGTGAAGATGGTCACCCCTGTTGCCACCAGCTGCCCGCTCGCACCCAGCAGCGGTGGCCGCCCAAAGCCGTAGCGGCGGATACCCAACAAGGTCAAGGCCAGACCGCCGATCACCATCCGCAGCACATCGGTGTTACGGACATCTGATGAGCGCGGACTGCGAGCCGGAATGAGATTGTCGGCGACGTGCGCGGCCCCGGAGATGGCCGACAGGACCGACGGTTGGTCGCAGCGTTTCGGCGAATACCACACCACCACAGATCCGGTACGCGGGTAAGCGTGCACGGCCCGCACACCGGGCTGGCGGCCGACGGACTCTTCGACCGCTACCGCACGACGCGCGTTCGCCTGGACCCACGGCACCAATACCCGTATCCGCCCAGCAGCATCCGAGACGACCACCAATTCGGGGTCGATCACAGCGCTCATAGCGCGGATCAGTGGTCGTGATCGTGGACGGCGCTTACCGCCGGAGGGGGCGATTCTTCGCCGATCCGTGCGCGCGCCTCGGCGACCACGTCGGAAACCTTCAGTCGCGCTGATTCAGCCGCCGTCTCCGCGCGTCGCGTCCCGCGCAATCCCAGTTCAGTCACGGCCACCGCACTGCGGCGAACCGGCGCCTTTCCTACCGCCCTCTTGACCACTTCAAAGGCGCTGACGCCGACCAGCCCAGTGAACACCGCAGCCCCAGCTTTCGCTACCAGCCCATGCAACATCGGCCCACCGCCCTCCTGTATCGCCATCGACGCAGGTCACCACCCGCCAAAACTACGTTAACATTGCCATATTAGAATGTAAACATCTGAGGCTCTGCGTCGGTGGAGCACGGGTCTTGCTTTGTTCAGTCGGCCGGTGGCGTGCAGGCCGCCGCCTTGACCTGGGCGACCTGCACCGCGCTGCACACCGGTGGGCGGTCGCAGCGTGGCGCGGCGCGCCGTGACGCCAGCTCCCGTGCCGCGCACCAGCGGCGGCGCCACTTGCACACGGTGTCCTCGCACACCCGGAGCGACGGCGCGATGCGCGCGCTCTACTGTCTTTGGGCGGCGGCGAGCACGTTCTGCGCGCGCGTCACGAGGCGTTGCTCGGTGCGCCTGGCCCGGACAAGGCGAGTCAGTGCACGTCGTTGCGAACCGGTCAACGTGATCCGGTCTGGGACGACGGTGACATGGTGTGTGGTCCATAAGACGAAGTTCCCACTGGTCACGTCAGCCCCACCTATCACATAACCGTGGTGCCCAACGACACGCCGTAGGGCACGATCACGGACCATGGCCGCACCGCCCGCTTCGACGAAAGCATCCCTGCGGCAACGGGTTGTCCGCCCGCGCGCGCCAGCGTTGGCCGCAACTGGACGGGGTGGACGTCCGATTTTGTGGCGCGTTCGCCTACGGCACCGCGCGTCTGCCCGACGGTGACACCATGCCGCTGATGCGGCTGCGTTACGGCGGGTTGGCGGCCCGCTGGGGATTCGCGGTGTACCTGGCCAGTAAGAACGCCCGCCAAGAATCGATCCTGCCGACCAGCCACACGGCCGGCGCACCCGAAGACGCTCTCGACACCGCGTGCGGCCTCTACCTCGGCGACCTAGCCCCGTGGATCTGACCCCCAACGAACCTACGAGCGGAACCACTAAGACTAAGCCTCAGGATGGCCGACATGGCATGTCGTGGATCGTCTCGGCTTGGTCAACCTCTGGCGACAGGTCCGCACTGAAGGTCTTTTGTCTGCGCTGCGTGCGCTGCTACATTCGAGCCACTGTGCTTAGCAACAGAGGTAGGCAACCCTCGGCGCGATCGGTTATCGCCATCGCGGCGTTACTGTGGCTGCTTAGTGGCAGCCTCGGTGAGCTGCAGCGGTCGGTGACCGCCGCCCCGGACACAGCGCACACCGCCGCCTCCTCCCTAGGCCAAGCGGTGGCCGTCAACGCCGACCACACCCATGCCGATCACGGCTCGTCGACGGCGTGGCCCGAGCTGTTCGCGACCTCGCTTGACCCCCGGTGGGTGACCACGCTGGTCGCGCTCGGGACGCTCGCGCTAGTGGCTATCGTCGCCGCTTTATTTGCTGATCGAGTGCTGGCTCCTGGGCGAGGCCCGCCTTGCGGCATCACCACTGCACGCTCCGGTCAAGACCTTCTGACGCGGTTCTGCCTGTCCCGTCGCTGACCGGACAGCCGTCAGTTCGCGGCGCATTACAGAACATCCCTGGCCAAACCACATCTTCTGGACAAACTCGATACTGCGATGTGGACCGTCCGAGACATTCGCTGCTGAACGCACTTTGCACCATCTAAAGCCACTGAATACCGGCATGCTCGGTCGTCTGCGAGGGGGAAGCATGCTTTCTGAGAGCACTAAGCCGGAATGTACCGAGGGCTCGCCGGTGAATCTGCCGTCGAGTCGCAGCATCACGCGCGGTGCCGACGAGCTCCCCCCCGACCGCCCTGAATGAAAGGACCCACGAGCCATGGATTTTGGGAGCTATCCGCCGGAGGTCAACTCGGCCCGCATGTACACCGGTGCCGGGTCAGGACCATTGTTGGCCGCTGCCGAGGTGTGGGATGGGCTCGCCGCCGACCTGCATTCGGCAACGAATTCGTATCAAGCGGTGGTATCGGGATTGACCGCTGGTCCCTGGTTGGGGCCGACGTCGGCGGCGATGAGCGCTGCGGCCGCGTCGTATGTAGCGTGGTTGCAAGCCACCGCAGTACAGGCCGAAGAGACCGGCGCACAAGCCAGGTCCGCGGCCACTGCCTACCAAACCGCGTTTTCGGCGACGGTTCCGCCGACGGTGGTGGTGGCCAACCGCAGTCAGCTGATGGCCCTGGTCGCGACCAATCTGTTCGGAAGAAACAGTCAGGCGATCGCGGCCACTGAAGCACAGTACGGGGAGATGTGGGCCCAAGACGTGGCGGCGATGTACGGCTACGCAGCCTCGTCAGCCTCGGCGACGGCGCTGACGCCGTTCAACCCACCCCCGCAGACCACTAACGCGGGCGGTCCGGCCAACCAAGCCGCCGCCGGCCAGCCCACCGGCATCGTGGAGAGCACGGTCCAGCAAGCCTTCTCCGCGGTCCCCAGCGCTCTGCAGAGCCTCGCAACGGCGGCCCCGGCAGCTGCCGCGCCGGCACCAGTGGACTCGCTGAGCGTGCTGGCCGACCTGTTCACCATTTCCTTCGGCATAGCAGCGGCCTTCGCTACCATTCTTATCGGCGTACCGTCCGGTGTGATCGGGGTGATCGGTCTTCCGGTGTCCATCATCGGCGCCGAGACTGGTATTCACACCGACGAGATCATCAGCGGCTGGGAGGGCGAGGAGCCCTTTCCAGGCACTGAGCCAGCACCGGTGAAGCCGTTCCCGGCGCCGCTGCTCAACTTGCCGGAAGGCACGGTGCCGGCGCCGAGGCTGTCGGCCGGTCTGGGCGAGGCCAGCACCGTCGGAGCCTTGTCCGTGCCACCGACCTGGGCTGCTGCCACCCCGGCGGTGCGCGCCGTCGCATTCACGCTGCCGGCGCTGCCAGGAAGCGCGGTCAGTGCCGCTGCGGTCCACGCGCCAGAAGCCGGCTCGGGCAGCATGCTCAGTGAGATGGCACTGGCAGGGATGGCCGGGCGGGCCATGGCCGGAACCGTAGGTACCGGAGCCGGAAAGGCGGCGCGAGGCGCCCGTGCGGCGGCGCGCGCCGGAGCTGGGGCGGTCACCGTTGATGGGGCGGCCGCCGGCGAAAAAGACAAGGCACCGCAGGATAATCCACGCGCGGTGGTGACCGGCGTGGCGGCTGAACTCCGCGAATTCTCCAAGCTTCGCGACGAGGGGATTCTGACCGACGAGGAATACACCGAGCAGAAGAACCGTCTGCTGGGTCGCTGAAACGCTCAACGCCGTTCTGGGCGGACACGTCGGTCATCTGAAAGAGGTATGTAGTCATGGATTTCGGGATCTATCCGCCGGAGATCAACTCCGGTCGGATGTATACCGGTCCGGGACCGGGGCCGATGCTGGCCGCTGCGCAGGCCTGGGGCAGCTTGGCCGACGAGCTGTATACGACCGTGAACGGATTTCAGTCGGTCGTGTCGGAACTTACCGAAGGGGCGTGGTCGGGTTCCTCGTCCGCCGCTATGAGTGCCGCCGCCGAGCGTTATGTCCAGTGGCTGAGCGCCACCGCCGCGCAAGCCGAGGAAACCGCGGCCCAAGCCCGCACGGCGTCCGCCGCTTACGAGGCGGCGTTCGCAGCCACGGTGCCGCCACCAGAGATCGCCGCCAACCGCAGCCTGCTGGCGGTGCTGGTGGCAACCAACTTTCTGGGACAGAACACAGCGGCGATCGCTGCCACCGAAGCGCTATACGCCGAGATGTGGGCCCAGGACACTGCGGCGATGTACACCTACGCAGGTTCGTCAGCGGACGCGGTCGTGCTGACGCCGTTTACCTCCCCGCACCAGAACACCGACCCTAGCGGGACGGCCAGCCAAGCCGCCGCGATCAGCCAAACCGGCATCTTCGCCGGCAATGCGCTGGATGCCATGTGGGTAGTGCCGCAGGGGTTGTCCGCGGCGGCGACACCGGCCCAGGCCGACCCGCTCACTACGCTGGCCATCCTGAGTTCCGTCTTTCTCCTTGCACCAGCCGACTTAACTGACTTTCTCGTGCTCGCACCGACAGATCTGCTGACCGCGTTCGGGGATTTTCCTGCCTCCGCTTTCAACAGTGCCTCGGGTCTCGTTGACGATGACACCGTCAGCGGCTGGAACGGGGAAGAAGCCTGGCCGGGTACCGGACCGGCGCCTGTGCAGCCGTTTCGCGCGACTCTTCCGAACCCACCCACTGGCGGGTTCCCTGCGTCGACGATGTCAGCGGCCGTGGGCAAGGCCAACTTGATCGGCGGATTGACGGTGCCACCGAACTGGACCGTCGCCGGACCCGAAGTACGCCCGACCGCGCTGAGCACACCGCTGTCGAGCGCGAACGCGGCAGCGGGGCCGGCAGCAGAATTCGACGCGGCAAACACGTTCAACCAGATGGGAATTGGCGGAATGGCCGGACAGGCCATGGCAGGCCCGCCAGCCGCCGCAAACCATATGAAGAACGCCAGCTCGGCGCGGCTCACCGGTCGCACCGAGGACGCACCGGCCGACGACGACGCCGAGGCCTCGCCCGCGCCGCGGACGGTCATGACCGGCGTCGCCGCCGCGATCCGCGATATCGCCGTACAGCGCGCCGTTGGACGGCTGAGCGAACAGGAATACACCGAGCAGAAGAAGAGACTGCTCGAAATCTCGTTCGGGCAGTAGGTCAGTCGGCGATCGACAGCGCGATGCCGTCCAGGATGTCGTGCTCGCTGAACCGTCAACTCCTCGATGCCGGCCCGCTCCCGTAATGCAGGGGCCAGCTCCTCGATCACGATCACGTCGACCCGACCCTCGTGCATCGGCCCCAACGCGGCCCGCTGGGCGGCCCGCGGCATCGCGATCAGCCCATCGCAGACGGTGAGCAACCGGTCTACGTCGACACGAAGGAGGTGAATGGCCGCAGAGTCATAGGCCGTCATGTCATGGGCGAGCGCAGCGACCGGCGTCATCGTGCCGGGCCAGCCCGACCCCACTACGCGCCCGTTCCACCGGCACGATGCGCACCGCGTTCCCGAGCCGGTCGCGAACCATCGCGGGCCGCCGCCACCTCGGCGACCGCGGCGGGTCGGAGTGCAGGCACCGCTCGGTCAGCCGGACACAACCGATGTCGGCGGAGAAGCTCGCGGTCACCGTCTCGGTGCCCAGTACCACCTTGGTCGACCACCGCCCAGGTCGACGACGACGAAAGCCTCTGTTGCGGAGTTCAATTCGCTGACCGCACCGCGGAACGACAGCTCAGCCTCCTCAAGGCCGGTGATCACTTCGGCGACGGCGCCGTCCATGACATCACCGAGCACCTCGGCAGTCATCGCGAAGATGACATCACGATTACCGGCATCATGGGTGGCCGATGCCCCGCGACCATCCGATGCCGGTCCACACCATGGGCGGTGACAGTTCCGCGTAGTTGGTCAGCGCGGACCGGGTGCGCTGCAACGCCTCCGGCGCGAAATCCCCGGTAGCGTCCACGCATTGGCCGAGCCGCATGATGCGCATCTCGCGAAGCACGTCGATCAGCTGCCCGTGGGGCGGCGCCCTGGCCGGAATCGCCCTGACGGTGTTCTGGCCGACGGCGCCGCGCTGGGTGGGCGTGCCCTTGTATCTGCTGCTGGGCTGGGTGGCGGTCGGTCACACCGGGATGATTCTCCACAACGCCGGGGTGGCTGCGATGGTGCTGCTGGCGGTGGGCGGTGTCCTCTACAGCATTGGTGCGGTGTTCTACGCACTGCGTCGGCCCGACCCGTGGCCGTCGACGTTTGTTTATCACGAAGTTTTCCACGCCTGCACCGCAGTCGCGGCGATCTGCCACTACATCGCCACGTGGCTCGCGGTCTTCTGAACTACCCGAACATTTCGAGTGTCAGTATTGCCCGCTGGACGTCGATAAAGCACTTTGTGGCCAGCGGCAATGCTCCTGCAGGTTGATCGACCCGGATCGGTAGCCTGCAGGAAGGCTTATCGAGGGTTTATGAAGAATGATGATGATGCTAAAACCACGTGGTTGTTCTTGGACTCCACATGGGCCCGGTCGTTCTTCTGGTACGGCCGGGAGCGGGCCTGGGCGATGTCACGGGCCTGCAGCCACCCAGCGAATTCATGATTGATGAACTCGCCACCGCAGTTGAATCGAAGACCACCATCGGGAACGGGAACCGCTGCTGCAGTCCCTCGACGCCCTCGGTGATCCACTTGGATGCGTTGTTGCGGATCGAGGTGTTCTCAGTCCAGCCGGTCACGACATCGGTCATCGTCAAGGTGCGGGCGAACTCGCCGATCAGCGTCGGGCCGCAGTGCGCCACGGTGTCGGCCTCGATCACCCCCGGTGCATCGGGCGCCTCGTCGGCGCAGGTGCGGATCGTGATCGAATTACGCAGCAGCGGAGACGGTTTCGTCGTCGAAATGCCCTTGATGCGCATCCTGTCCCGTGCCGGATTGAGGTAGCGGTCCACGGTGTCCGCGCTCATCGCCTTCAGCTCGACCAATGCCGCCTCGGTGGCGAACGGCTTGTCCAAGTCGCCGGCGGCGCCCAGCAGCGGCAGCCACAGCTCCAGCATCACCACCAGGTACTTGCCGCACGGCATGCCCATCAACGCCCACACGTGGGCCAGCAGCGCCCTGGCGTCGTCGCTGAAGCCGCGCGGGCGCAGCGTGCGCCTATCGACCTGCTCGGCCGGATCCGGCAGCCGCGGGCCGGTCAACGCCCGCCGAGCTGTCGAGCCGCCCATCCCCGTAGTGGCCACCACCCGATCCAAAATCCTGCCTTTGTCCGCCTTTGCCGCCTTGCGGTACTGGACCTGCAGCTTGTTGGTTACCTGCCGTCTCGCGGCCATATCGATCTTGCCCTCCACATCGGGCAAGCCTTCCCGGCCATACGCTCAAAGTAGGTGAGGCACCACCACCGGCTACGCGCTCAAAGTAGGTGAGGCACGCCGCTGAATTGACGGCCAGATTGGAATTGGGTGCTAAATTTGACCTTCATGTTCTCTGGAGCGCACAGGCGGGTGGTGTGGCGATCGGTTGTCGCCCTTTTCGCCGCGCTTTGGCTGCTTACTGGGGGCGTCGGTGAGTTCAAGCACACCGCGCCATCGACACCGGACACCGCCCATGCCCTTCTGTCCTCCTTCACTGGTTCGGTCGTGGTCAATGGCGATCCCACGCATCTCAGGCAATGTCCATGTCCGTCGCCGCAATGCCCCGAAGTGTGTGCCGCGGCGATTCTGCCCCAAATGACGCCGGGTCTTGTCGCGCTCGGGATGCTGGCGGCGCTGGCCGCTGGTGCGGGCTGGGTTTTCGAGCACATGCTGCAGTCCGGGTGGGGTCCGCCCCGTGGGCTAGGCGTCATTTGGACTGGCCAGGATCTTTTGACCAGATATTGTCTCGCACGCCGCTGACGGTATGGCGTCACATCGTTGGGCGCTGCACGAGGCTAGTTGATCGCTGACCCTGTCGGCGGCTGCGCTGCCTGACTGCGTGGCTGTAGCGGCTAGCAACCGTCGCTTGTGTCGGTCCGTTCGGCAAACGGATCTCGCGCCCAGTGATCTGACGCATGCCCCTGCGGCGCAGATCATTTTGCTGGTTCGGCGTGTCCGACAGCGCCCGATCGCGCCGGATGGGTCCGTTCGTCCACCCAGAAGTCTGCGCGAGAAGGAGAATTTTGTGTCCGTTTCCCCAGCTAGGCCACCGCTGCTGTCGGCAGCGCTGGCTTGCCGCATCACCTTTGAGGCGCCGCTGATCGTGTCCGCGATTGTCATTGCTCTGATGACCGCGGCGCTGCCACGGCGTCGAATTTCGGGCTGCAATGTCGGGTCGCCGAGACATCACCGACCCTCGCCGTCACGCCGCTGACTGATCGGAGCCACAACGATGGATTATGGGCTGCTGCCGCCGGAAATCAACTCCAACAGAATGTTCCGCGGTCCCGGTTCGGAATCGCTGTTGGCCGCCGCCGCGGCTTGGGAGGCGCTCGCGGAAGCTCTTTTTTCCGCGGAGATCTCCGTCCTCTCGACAATCTCAGGCTTGGGCAACGACTTCTGGCAGGGGCCTTCGGCCTCGTTAATGGCCGACGCGGTCAGGCCCTACTTGCAATGGATCGCCCTCACGGCCGCACGCGCGCACCGCACCGCCGCGCAAGCCAGGTCGGCAGCGGCGGCCTATGGAATCGCCCTGAGGCAGACGGTGCTGCCGATGCAGATCATCGCGAACCGCAAGCGGTTGCGGTCACTTACCGCCGCCAACCACCTCGCTCAACACACGCCTGCCATCGCCGCTGTGGAAGCGCGCTACAGCGAAATGTGGGCTCAGGACGCCGCCGCGATGTACAGCTATGCGCGTAATGCCGCGGCCGCGACCGAGCTCGATCCTTTTCCCGTGCCCGATGTCGAGCTCATCGGTGTCGGGCCCGGAGAGCCAGGTGACACTCTGGCGTTGCGGCGAATCAAAACAGATGCGCAGTTGTATCGCGCCGTGCCTTGTGCGTTGGAGAGCCTCGCATCACCGACATCGCACTCACGTGGCACGCCGCAGCCGACACCAGATTCCGGTGCCGATCCCGATTCTGATAATGCAGGGCTGACGTCGCCGATGTCGGCCGTCTGGGCACTGATCTCGAGGCTGGCAGGAGCTGACAGTGATCGTAGTGACACAGTCGGTCGGACAAGGGGCCGGCCCGTGCCGGTGCGGGCTTGGTTCAGCGGCTGCCGCGTGCCCCCGCGCAGCCGGTTGAGCACTTATTCGGGCAGGCGGGCCGCGCCAGGGGAGCAGCCCGACCTGAAACCCGCGGCCGCGGTCGGGGAGCTCTCGGTGCCCCAGGCCTGGGTAGAGAAGGCCCCGCCACGGCCTGCGCCGACCGTTCCGCCGCTCGCCAGCCGTTTCACTTCGGCCTCGGACCGCAAGCCATGAATTGTCGCGCCGACAAGCCGGCGCGACTATAACTGGCGCGTCGAACTCACGCCCCTCAGGATCGCCCCCGACTCGGTTGGAGACTCAACACCATCATGGACAGTACCTGTTCTGACCCACGTCAACTCACCCTGACCACGGGTCACGCCAAAGGAGCTGACTGGCACTGGGCCGCTCGCTGGGCGCGCCGGCTGGCCTGGATCAGCCTCGCCCTGGTGGTCGCCGAAGGAGCCGTCGGCCTGTGGCAAGGCATCGCGGCCGGATCCATCGCGCTGACCGCGTGGGCCCTGGGCAGCGCCCCCGAGGCGGTGGCCAGCCTGGTGGTGATCTGGCGGTTCAGCGGCGCGCGAACTTTCTCCGAGACCGCCGAGCTGGGCGCTCAACGCGGCGTGGCGGTGTCATTTTGGCTCACCGCCCCCTACGTCGCCGCCGAATCCGTCCATCACCTCCTCGGCGACCATGAACCCCACATCACATCGATCGCCATTGCGGTGACCGCGGCCGCACTGGTGCAGATGCCGGTCCTTGGGTGGGCTCAGCACAGACTCGGCGCTCGTCTGGGGTCAGCGGCTACAGTGGGCAAAGGCACCCAGAACTATTTGTGTGCCGCCCAAGCCGGCGCAGTCTTTGTCGGTCTGGCCACGACGGGCCTGTGGGTCGGCGGGTGGTGGTTGGATCCTGCGATCGGTCTAGGCATCGCCGGTATCGGTGTCTGGCAAGGCTTACGCTCGTGGCACGGACAGGGTTGCGGATGCTGAAAGCGGCAATAGCAACAAACCGCACGATCACTGCCCGGGTAGTCACTATTCAACGTATCGATTGCTTGGCCCCTATTTCTCGAGTCGACAACAAATCGTATGCAGGAGTTGTACTTTGATGCTTGATGATTCATCGCGTCGCGATCGTCGTTCAACGCGGCAATGTGAACTTTGCGTCCCGAGTCTCCGGTTGCGGTCGCAGTCTCGGTTGCGTATCCCGGAGTGCGCAGGCTGCGGGGAACCGGCGTTGAGTCGCGCTGATCTTGAGGCGCTGCGCGAGATCGGTGCAGCGGCAGGACCGGGGCGGCGGCGACCGAGTTCGCCGCAACCGTCTATGGGTAAAATCTTGGGCAGTGAAGCCCGGCTATCGTGGGTCCTGGCCGCTGTGGCGGGATTGATCGGGGCAGCGGCCTTTACCCACTCTGCCGGCTACTTCGTCACCTTCATGACCGGCAATAGTGAGCGCGCAGTCCTGGGATTTTTCCGCAATGAACAATGGCTTTCGATCACGGCAGCGCTGCTGTTGGCGTCGTTTGTCGGCGGCGTGGTGATCGCGTCGCTGTGTCGACGGCATCTGTGGCTGGCGCATCCCCACGGCTCCACGGTGTTGGCCGCATTGTTCCTCGTTACGGCCGCCGCTGTGGACGTCATCGTGGACGGATGGTCAACACATGACGTGTCTTTCGTGCCAGTTATTTTCGTTGCTCTGGGAATTGGTGCCCTGAACACCTCGTTCGTCGACAAAGGTGAGGTATCGATCCCGCTTAGCTACGTGACAGGCACTCTGGTTAAGCTGGGTCAAGGTATCGAGCGTCACATCAGCGGCGGGCGGGCCACCGACTGGCTCGGATACTTCCTGTTGTGGGCCAGCTTCGTCGCTGGGGCAGTGATCGGAGGATGCATCAGCCTGGTGGTGAGCGGGTCGCAGATGCTGGCGGTCGCCGCCGCGGTATCGGTAATCACCAGCGGCCACACGTATTTTCACGCCGACCGCCGAGCCCTGCGACGATAGCACCGCAATGCGTACACGCGCAGTGGGCCCAGGCACAGTTGTCGCCGACCCTCATAGATTGGCGGGATGAGGTTAGCGACATCGCAACGCATTGTGGCAACAGACCCCGGCATGCGCCAGACACGCCGCAATAGGCGCAGAGCTGTCGCCGCGCAAGCGTGGAAGACAGCCCGAGTAACGTCATGGTTGCGAGCACTGGCTGCGGACGCCTCCGCGTCTCTTATCACCTGCTGCGCAATCGTTTTCGTCTGTGCATGCGCACATCCGGGCGCACCGGCGAGGCCCCGCACAAATCCCACTGCCGGGATCGCCATCGACGCGTTGATTATCAGCGTCGACGATGTGCGCCGCATCGCCATGTTCGATGGCCTCACCCAACAACCGCAGCTGGAGATGACTCAACCACCCACGCCAAACCCGAACGCTCCCATCGCATGCCAAGCAGTAGGAAACACCAACCGCACCTTCGGGAACAACTGGATCATATTCCATGCGGTGTCCTACACCGCAGCCGTCGGTAGCGCAACCCCTGCCTTCCACACCCGCGTAATCGCCCTGGTACGTCAAACCATCGCCGCGTATCCCAGCAGCGACGCGGCCCACACCGCGCTTGATGGCCTTGTCTCCGCACTCGCGGAATGCGCTGCGTTGCACGCCAACGCCGACTATCAATTCACCATGGAGATGCTCGACCCCTCAACCGCGACGCTCAAGTCCACCGACAACACCTGGACCGAAACGTACCGCGTGAAGTCCTCCGTTTTGATCGACGTCTTGGTCTCCGGCCTACCGAGCCATGGCCCGACCGCGAACTCCATCCTGTCAGCGATCACCGATCGTGTGACCTAACCGCCACGCTCACGTGATCAATCAGCGCGCTGACGTGCAATAGGAGGCGCACAGGACCCGTTGCGCAGCCCGAGGGTTGCTGTCAACTGAAGTGAGGGTATTCGCCGATAGGGCTGTTCCGCACAAACAGGAGACCCTGATGAACCCCAAGTTCGACTTCCTGTCTGAGCGCTGTACCGCCAACCGGATGTTGCTCATGATGCGATGAAGGGGCGGGGCCTCCGCTCGCCTGCTGCGCAATCGTGCAAGTCGGACCCCTTGGACGCCCGCAGAATCGCAGCCGCGGTTTTGTCCCTTGAACCTGAGCAGTTGCGCCGGCCGCGAAGTGGCGACGGTGTTCGGGCTGCATTGCGGGTTTTGGTCACCGCCCGTGAGCACATGACGACTGAACGCACCGCGGCCGTCAACGCACTCACCGCGCTGCTGCGGATGACCACCCTGGGTATCGACGCTCGTAAGCCATTGACCGCCAGGCAGATTGGTGAGGCCGCCCGCTGGCGCACCCGGGCCGAAGATCTTGCCACAAGCACCGCTCGCGCCGAGGCAGTCCGAATGGCCAAACGCGTGGTCGCCCTCAACGCAGAGCTGGCAGCCAACCAAGCGCAGATGATTGATGCGATCTGAACCATCCTGGGTTTCATGCACCCTCGGGGTTCTGTGAGCCGGCCGGTTGGTCGGTCACAAGTTCGGAATAGTAGCGGGCTTCGGCTTCGGCGGGTGGGATACGCCCGAGGCGGTGCATGAGGCGCTGCTGGTTGTACTTATGTGGGTGATCTTGTCAAGGCAGCCGTTCAGGATGCGTCGGTGTCGAGTCGGTGGAGGATGCCGTCAAAGATGTTCTGGCGTCCGATTTGACCCTTTTGGGCTGCGTCGTCGCGTTGCCGTTGGAGGGTGGGCCGGAACTCGATGGTGGTGACGAAGAAGCTGCACGATTCACAGATCGATTCGAAGTGGCAGTCCATCTCCACGGGTCGAGCGCAGTAGCCGTTGCCGAGCATGCGCCGATGCATCTCGGTGCGCAGCTTGCGCATTTCGCGGCTCTCGTCATCGCCGGCGAGCTCGCGGGGCTGGCCATAGAGGGCCTCGACTTTTTCGGTAACGGCGAAGTACTCGTCGGCGACGGTCTTGTCGGCGATGCGCGCGTAGATCATGGTCATGGCGAGGGTCTTGTGTCTGACCCGAAAATCGGATGGTGAGTGGGCAGCCGAAGGCACCCGACGGGAGCCGGGTCATGTTGTGGCGTTGTCGATTTAGTGTCAGGCCGCGTTGTCGGTGATGACCGCTTTACCGTCCCGGATGGCGATGTGCTGGCCGGTGAGCGCTTGGAGTTGGGTGGCGAGGTCGCGGGCACGGCGGTGTTTGTTGATCCGGGATTCGTAGTAGCCGGGTCCGAGGTCGCAGAATCGGGCTTGTGGATCGGAGAGCAGGTGATAGATGACGGTCAGCACCGAGTTGCCGGTGGCCACGATCGCCTTCTGCTTGCCGCGGCGTCGCGCCAGGCGCCGATAACGGGTGCCCAGGAAGGTGTCGGCGCGGGAGTTGGCGAACGCGATGCGGCCAAGAGTGCCGGCCAGCCACGGGTTGCCTTTGCCGCGGCCCTTGCTCATCGACTTACCGGCCGACTCGTGGGTCTGCGGCAGAACTTGGCCCACGACACCAGATGCGCGGCCGTTGGGAACCGGGTCATGTCGACCCCAGTCTCAGCGATGAGTTCGGCGGCGGCAACGGTGTTCACGCCGACAATGTCAGCGAGCCGGGCTGCCTGTCGGGAGAAAGGGTCGATCGCCTCCTCGATCCGGGCGTCGAGTGTGGCGATCTGCGCGCCGATCCGGTCGCTGTTATCAAGCATCATCCTCAGAATCGTCGCGTGGTGGTCGGTGAAGAATCCGCGTAGCGCCTCTTCGAGCTGGTCGGTCTTCTTCCGCGCACCGCTTTTGGCCAGCCGGGCCAGCGTCCGCGGATCCCGCTCTCCGGCGATCAGGGCTTCCATCATCACCCGCCCGGATACGCCGTGCAGGTCCGAGAGCACCGACGAGATTTTGATCTGGGCGTCCTCGAGCAGCTTCTCAACCCGTTGCTGCTCACGGGTGCGATCCTGCACCAGAGCCCGACGGTAGCGCGTGAGGTCGCGTAGCCGACGGATCTCGGGCGGCTGCACCAGTGACGGGCGGCACATCCCACGCTCGGCGACTTTGGCCAGCCAGACCGCGTCGGCCCGGTCTGTCTTCGCCCGACCTGGCACATTCTTCACCTCGCGGGCGTTGACCAGCCAGCAGTCAAACCCCTCGGCCTCCAGAAGGTAGTACACGCCCTTCCAATAGGTGCTGGTCGATTCCATCACCACCCGCTGCACCTGCCAGTGCCGCAACCAGCCCGCCAACGCCAACAGCTGTGCGGTCGTCGTACCGTAGCTGCGCAGCTCCTGCATTCGTCTGCCGGCCCGTTGTGCTTGCGGCACCCGCACACACGCCTCCAGAACAGCCTTGCCCAGATCCAGCGCCGCGACCCGCTCCACTAGCAGTTCGACATCATCGACCTCGTCCATAACGAAAATCCTTCCCGGGAAACCGATTACATGAGCGCGGCCGCCCGCAGGAACCGAACAGGGATAGAAAAGAGTCGGACCCTCGTGCTCATGGCAACAATGCGCAGCCCCACCATCGGCTCCCCGGATCAAACTGATATACGGGCTCACCAGCGCCAAGAATGATCGACCTCGGCGAGCGACCGCACCCGATTTTCCCGCATGCGCGGGCGTCCCCGGAAGGGGACCACACAACTGATATACGGGTGATCTGCGGCGGGTGATCTACCCGGGCGTGGGCCGGTTGACCGACGAGCCAGGAGACCCCGATGGACCAGTTCAGGCCGTGCTTGATTCGTCACCATCGTGGGGTGGAGCTCGTCGCGATCACCCTGGGGCATCCGCTGCTGGATGACTATCTTGCCTTCGTTGGGGCGCGAGCTCGGACCAATACCTGGCTGGCGGTGGCGTCGGATTTGAAGATTTTTTTTGGTGTGGTTGCGAAGGAGCCAGCGCAGGTTGATCGCGGCAGATGTCTTCGCGTTCTTGGCATCTCAACGCACTTCCCGCTTGGGCGAGCGGGTGGTGCGATTGGAGGATGGCGAGCCGGGCTTGGCGGCGCGCACGATCGCCCGCCGGTTGTCGAGTGTGCGTGGTCTGTACGCCTACCTCGCGGCCCGAGGTGACACCGGCGTGAGCCGCAACCCGGTTCCGAGCAGCCTGGCCGCCCGCCGCCCCGGTGCTCGGCGCGGCAAGGGCGGTGTGCCGTTGATCCGCACGCCGCGGACGCTGCCGCGGGTGCTGGCGCCAAGCGAGGTCGACGCGCTGCGGGCGGCGTTGCGCACTCACCGTGACCGGGCCATGGTCGAGGCGATGCTGTTGGGTGGCCTGCGACGTTGCGAGGTACTGGGCCTGCGCCTCGACGACGTCAACGCCGGCCAGCGGCGGGTGTTCGTGGCCGAGGGCAAGGGCGGGCGGCAGCGGATAGTGCCGGTATCTGCGCGGTTTTTCGCCTCGCTCGGGGACTATCTGGACCACGAGCGGCCGCGGGCGTCGACCGACCGGGTGTTCGTGGTGTTGAAGGGACCGCGGCGCGGTGAGTCGTTGACTGCGGCGGGCCTGGACGAGATCCTCGACGGTGCGCGTGGGCGCGCCGGGCTGACGCAGGCGACGTGCCATCAGCTGCGGCACACGTGTTTCACCCGGCTGCGGGAGGCCGGGATGGCACTGGAGGCGATCCAAGCCCAGGCCGGCCACTCCTCGATCGTCTCGACCCGCATCTACCTGCACCTGGCAAACGACTGGTTGGAGCGGGAGTACCTGCGCGCCGCCGAAGCGATCGAGGCGCAGGTCGTCGCGTCCGGCGAGGCGGCCGAGGAATGAACGGTTCACCGGCACATCGCCCCAACATCGAGGAACTCGTCGAGGCGTATCGGGTCGACCTCGTGGCGGCCGGAATGTTCGCCGGACACCCGGTGACCTCGGTGGCTCGCATGTTCTTCACCCGCGTGGGTGTGGCGGGCTGGTCCGTGTTGCCGCTGGCAACCCAGTGTGCATTGCCGCTGAAGGATCGACGGGTGGTCGGTTGGTTGATCGTGACGGGACGGCTGCGGCCCAGCCCGGACTATCTTGTGGCGTGCCGGCCCTACCTCGGCGAAGTCGCCGCCCATCATCACCGCGGGTTCCACGAGCGGTTTGTCGCACGCTCCGCTGAGCTCGGGTTCGGCCCTGTGGCGACCCGCCTGCAGTGGTCGGCGCTGGCCAAGGTGGCAGCGCTGGCCGGGCTGACTCCCCAGTGGCTGACTCAGCCGGTGATCGACGCACAGCGAAAAGCTTTGACCGCCGCGATAACTCGCCACCGACCCGACAGTCATGGCGCCAAGGCACTGAGCGCGGCGCTGTTCGGTGCGCAGACCACTTTGTTCCACCTCGGCGTCCTTGACACCGCTCCCCGCAAAACCAACCCGGACCGCTCGGCCGAGCGGGCCGCCCAGTGGGCTGCGGTTCCGCCACGGCTGGCGGCCACCTTGACCGGTTACATCGCCCAGACCCGGTTGTCGCTGCGGGCCTCGACGATGGTGCGCGTCGAGGGCGTGCTGCGGGAGTTCGCCGGCTGGCTGGCCGTGAACGCCCCCGAGGTGCTCTGCGTCGCCGACCTGCGTCGGGTACACATCGAGGCCTACAAGCTGCACCTGTCCACCCGGCCCTCGGCCCGTGGCGGCAGGTTGTCCAAGACCGGTCTCGCCGAACACCTTGGCGCCCTGCGCACCTGCTTCGAGCGGCTCACCGAATGGGACGGCGACGACATCCCCGCCCGCGTGCTCATGTTCCCTGGCGACCTGCCACTGCGCGACGACCCGCTGCCCAGGTTCCTCGATGACGCCGCCTTCACCAAGCTCCTGCAGGCCGCACGCGCCGCCGACGACCCGTTCGTGCGACTGTGCGTGGAGTTCCTGGCCCGCACCGGACTGCGCAAAGGCGAATTCCTCGATCTCACAGTCGATTCCGTCGTGCAGATCGGGGCCGCGTACTGGTTGCACGTGCCGCTCGGCAAACTGCGTACCGACCGCTACATTCCCTTGCATCCCCAACTCAAGGATCTTCTCGACACCTGGATCGCCACTCGGCCCACCAGCTTGCGCAGCCGCTACCTGTTCGTCGAGTACGGCCAACGCATCGGCCAAGGCCGCGTCGACCGGGCAGTCGCCAAGGCCGCGAAAGCAGCTGGCATCGGCCATGTTTCGCCTCATCGCCTCAGGCATACCTTGGCGACCCAGGCGATCAACCGCGGCATGTCCCTCGAAGCCCTGGCCGCATTGTTGGGGCACCGATCGATGCGGATGACCCTCGTGTACGCCCGAATCGCCGACCGTACTGTCGCCGACGAATACTTCTCCGTCAGCGAAAAAGTCGAAGCCCTCTACGACCAGCCGCGAACACTGCCCGCCGAAGCCGAAGGCGCCGAAATGCGCAAGCTCCGAGTCGAGATGCACCGCCGCATGCTCGGCAACGGCTACTGCGCCCGACCCGTCGGCCTGGACTGCCACTTCGAATCCATCTGCGAATCCTGCACTTTCTTCCAGACCACCATCGAGTTCCGCCCGACTCTGCAGGCACAACGCGACGACGCCGCCGAGAAAGGACAACTCGGCCGCCAGAAAGTGTTCGATGGGCTGCTCGCCCGACTCGATCAGACCGCTTCCTGACCAGACGTACTTGACAAGATCACCCGCATAATGTCCGAGTAGGGCCGCGATGGCGTCGAGGCTCATGCCCCGGTTCACGGCCTGCGTGGCTAGGGTATGGCGCAGCTGATGGGCGGTGACGTTGCCGATTCCGGCGGTGTCGGCCAGGTGCCGCAGCGCTTTGGTCACGCGATGGGAGCTGATGGGCCGGTTATGTTCGAGCAGAAGGCGATTGGTGCGCAGTCCGGTGGGTCGGTGGTGGCTGATCCAGTCGTCGAGCAGCTCTTTGAGTTGCGGGTGCAGCGGGATGTAGCGGTCATTGTGCAGTTTGCCGATCGGGATCCGCAGCCAGTAAGCCGAGCCGATCTGCACGACCGCATCGGCAGTGAGGGCCAGCAGCTCGCTGCGGCGGATCCCAGTGCGGGCAAGCAGCTCGACGATCAACCGAGACAACGGGTCCGGGTCGGCGCGGGTGGCGCGCAGTAGCTTGGCCGCAGCGGCGTCATCGAGGAAGCGCGGCAGCGGTTTGTCGATGATCGGGAGGTCCCCAGGGAACATCAGCGGCCGCACCGGCGGGTTCGGGTAGCCCCATTCGGTAATCCGAGTGAAAAAGCAGTGCAGATTGATCAGCGCGTTCTTGATGCTGACCCGGTTGAGCGGCTTGCGCGTGGTCGGCCGGGGATGGGTGCACAGCCACGTCTTGAACGCTTCGATGTGTTCACGGTGCAGGTCGGCGCAGCTGCCCACCTCGGGGTGGGTGTCGGCCAGCCAGGTGCCGAACTCGCGCAGATCGTGCTCGATGGCCTTGACGGTGCTCGGTCGCAGACTCAGCGTGACCTGGGCGACATAGCGCTGCGCGGACTCTGCGAATCTCGTTGCCACCGTTGCCCATCCGGTCACCGAGACCGGCGGGCTAGTTGTCGGCGGCCGCAATGTGGAGATCTGGCCGGCGTGGAACAGCGTCAGCCGCAAGCGGTGAAAGACCGACGCCACGTTGCGCCCTGCGCTGGGCTTGCCGCGACGGGCGTAGGCGGTGGTCATCGCGATGCGGGCGGCATCGAAGTGCTCATCGGTGACCGCGCACGGCGACCTACCGGTGATCGCGGCGATCTTCGCCAGGATGTTCCACTGCGCCGCGGTATCGCTGTTGGAAACACCGATCCTCGAACAGTTTTCGACGAACCAGTGATAGTCCGCGGCGCAGAACCCGCGGGCCGGGATGCCCGGCCGCAGATCGCTGCAGCTGAGCAGTTCGGCATCGACGATGATGCGCCCGGTGACCATCAGCCAGGAGGTAAACGATCGTGCCTTGGCGACCGCGTCGAGCTGCTGGTCCGCGGTGAGCCCGCCCCAGCCGCCGGCACGGGCGATTTTGGTCTGGCAGGTATGCGCGGCCTGGGTGGTCGATCGTCCCGTCTTGCGTCCTGCGGCCCGCATCGCGGCCAGATAGTCTTCGACGATCGACGCGTCGTCTACGGCCAGCGACAGCGGCGCGGGCGTCACGGCGCCTGCACAGCTTGGGCGTCGATCGCCTCGACCGCCCGCCGGTATTCGCCGGCAAGCCAATCGTTGGCCAAATGCAGGTAGACGCGGGTGGATTCGATGGAGCGATGGCCGGCCTGGGCCTGGATCGCCTCCAATGCCATCCCGGCCTCACGTAGGCGTGTGAAACAGGTATGCCGCAACTGATGACAGGTCAGATGGGCGATACCGGCGCGCCGGCGGGCGCCAGCGATGATCTCGTCAAGCCCGGCTGCGCTCAACGGCCGTCCACGGCGCTGGCCCTTGAGCACCACGAACACCTGATCTGCCGCGCAGTGGGGCGGGCGTTCGGTCTGCAAATAGTCGGCCAGGGTGGTGAAGAACCGAGCTGATACCGGCACGATCCGCTGATGGCCGCCCTTACCCTCAGCGATGAACAACCGCTTCTCACCGGGCCGCACGTCACCCAACCGCAGCCCGAGCACCTCGCAGCGCCGCAGCCCGCCCAGCAGCATCGCCTCCACCATCGCCCGGTCCCGACGCGTGCGAAGCGCAGCCATCAAGGCGTCTACCTCGCCCGGGTCGATGACCCGCGGCAGCGTGCGTGGCGTGCGGATCAGCGGCACCCCACGCACCGCACGGCTCGGGGTGCGAGTCGACAACCCACGGGGCACGGGGTTTCTGGCAACGACACCACGAACGATCAGGTACTCGAACAACCCAGTGACCGAGGCCAGGCGCCGCTTGATCGTGCGCGCCGACAGGCCCGCTTCACCGTCTTCGATCCGCACCACTTCCGCGCCGCGGCGCGGCTGGCGCTGCGTGACGATGAACGACAACACGTCCGCAATGTCGACATCCTCCGGCGCCTTGCCCACCACCAAAAAGAACACCTTCAAATCGAACGCAGTGGCCAGCACCGTATTCGGACGCGCTCGAGAGGCCACGGTGCCGAGATAGTCGTCGAGCAGTTGATGACCCAGTCGCGGGACGCCGCCACCGGCCGGTCGAACCAGGCACGGCACGCACACGACAACCTCCCGACCACAGCATCGGCGCTGGCCCGGCCGCATCACAGAAGACACGCCGAGGATCACCCGCATATCCAAACCAGGCGACGTAGTCGGCGGTGATGTACTCGACATCGCCCAGTGCGTTCAGCGGGCCGCGGCGAAACGGCGAATCCGCCCGGATGCACTCGTTCTTGTAGAGTCCGATCGTGGTCTCGGCCAACGCGTTATCCCGCGTCGTCAACTGCGCTTGATCCGGTAGGTGATCAGCGAATTGTTCGGGTGACGCACCCGTTTCATCCGTGGTTTGTACTGCAGCCGTAGATCGTGATCATTGGTTTTCTCGTCGTCGGTAGTGGGATTGGCGGGCTCGGTATTGGTGTTGTCGTCGCCATCGTGACCAGGCCAGCAGGCTGGTGATGGTGCGGTTTGTGGTCAGTAGTAGGGCGTCGAAGAGTCGGCGGAATTCGTTGACGGTCAACGTGATCAGCCCGGTGGGTGTGGGTGTGGTGTCGCGTTCGATTGCGGTGGCCACGGCCAGGAAGGCGTGGGCGAGCATGGCCAGGGTGGTCCAGCGGTGCCAGGATTTCCAGCGCCGGACCTGGTGCTGGTCGATTCCAACCAGGCCTTTGGCTGCTTGGAAGGATTCCTCGATGCGCCAACGCTGGCCGGCAACCTGCACCAGGGCGCGCAGCGGCACGGGTTTGGGGCTGTAGCAGCGTAGGTAGGCGTGCTCGCCGGTGGTGTCGTTGCGCCGGATCAGCAAATGGTGCACACCAGTATCGGTGTCGTCTTCGGCCAGCAGGCGAAACCAGGCCCAGGAATACAGCCGGGGACCGTGGGCTCCATCGCCGGCGGAGTGTTTCTGCCAGGCGTGTGCCGGTATCAGCGCCGGGAGGGCATCGACGCGGATCGCACCGGCGTGGGTGGGCACACGTCGGTTGGCCGCGACCCCCAGCACATAGCCCAGCCGGTGGCCGCGAACGGCCGCCCGCAGTTGGGGGTCGGCGCCATAAACTTCGTCGCCGGCCACCCACGCCGCAGGAACTTCGGCGGCCACAGCACGGTCGATCAGCGTGATAGCCAGGGCAGGCTTGGTAGCGAAACCCCGCTTATCAGAGGGGATTCCGGCATCAGCGCAGCGATCCGAGTCCTGGGTCCACGATTTGGGCAGATACAGCGCCCGATCGATCAGCGCGTGTCCACGCGGGGCGGCGTAGGTCAGATACACCGCGACTTGTGAGTTCTCGATACGCCCAGCCGTACCCGAGTATTGGCGTTGCACCCCGACACTGTGGGTGCCTTTCTTGATGTCGCCGGTCTCGTCAACGACCAGGATCGCGCCGCGATCACAGAAGGCGTCGATGACGTAATCACGCAGATCATCGCGCACGGCATCAGCATCCCAGCTGGCCCGTCCCAACAGGTGTTGCAGCCCATCGGGGGTGGCCGCACCGCGGTGCTCGGCGATGGTCCAGCAATTCTTTCTGTCCAACCCAGAGACCATCCCGGCCATCAGCTCACCGGCATGACGCAGCGGCTCATATCGGGCGAAACGCGGCGCGATCCGATCAATCACCGCTGAAAACTCAGACAACCACCGATCCAGGTCTACGCTATGAACCGCGGCGACCGCGGCCAATTCAGATGTCTTCACAAACTCCGAACAATGCCGCGGTCACCGCCCTGACCAGCGCAGACACGCCCAAACCACACCAACCACGATCTACGGCTGCAGTATTTGGTCGCGAGTTCGTGTTCCTTGCGGTTCGGCAGACGTGGTCGGAGGATCGGGTGTTCTTCCTCGACGGGGACGGCCGGCAGTTCTCGCTGCCAGTGGGCTGGACGGATGCGGCCGGGCCGGACGCGTTCGTCACGATGGCCACGGGTCGGTGCCCGTTCCGGTTCGCCGATCTGGTTGAACTGCGGCGGTTGATCGACGGCCTGTCCGACGACCGACTGTAAAGACGATTATGCCGCTATTGTTAATCAGATTATGCCGCCGGAGTTGTCGGCCCTCCACTTGGACTTGGCGTAATCGCGCCGTCACAGGTTGTATAAAGGCGATTTGGCTATGCCTCGGGCGTGTCGAACACCGATTCGGCCGCATAAGACGGCATAATCATGCTTACATCAAAGTTAGGGAGGTGGTTGTGGCGCGGAAGCGGGAGCCGGATGCGAAGGTGGCGGCGCTGGCCGAGACACGGACTCTGAATCCTCGCCCGGAGGCGGTGGAGGATGAACAGTTCGGGTCCTCAGAGTTCTTCGATGCCCGGGATGTGGTGCAGGTCAAATACGAGATGGTGCGGCGGGTGCGGGTCGACCGCGCGCCGGTCACGGCCGCGGCGGCTGCGTTCGGGTTCTCCCGGCCGTCGTACTACGAGGCCGCCGCAGCGGTGGACCGCGAGGGGCTGGGTGGGCTGGTGCCGGCCAAGCCCGGCCCGCGGCGCGCGCACAAGCTCACCGACGAGGTCATCGCGTATGTGCAGCAGCTACGCGAGCAGGATCCAGGCATGGTTTCGGCGCAGCTGGCCGCCGCGATCGCCGCGAAGTTTGCGATCAGCGTGCACCCGCGATCGGTGGAGCGGGCGCTGGCTCGCGCTGAAAGTTCCAAAAGTGGAGACGGGCAATGACATCGACGATACCGGCGGTGATGGATCCGACGTCGTGGACGGGTATGAGCAGCTGCGCCGCCGAGCGCTTTGCGGCGACACCGACGGATGGCGGCTGGGGCTGGCGGTGCTGCAGCAGCGCGGGGTCGCCGCATGGCTGCGGGTGCGGCAAACGAGCGTCCCGACGGTCTCGCCGCCCACGCCGGCCCGGGCTGGGTCGCCCATCGCCGGAAACGCCGACGCCGAACTGGTCGGGCTGCTGGCGTCGATGGCACTGGCTGTCGCGACGCGGGGATAACCGGCGGTGAGCGAGCAGACCGCGGCGAAGGTGACCGGTGCGCACCTGGCCCGCACCGCCTACCTGTATGTGCGCCAGTCCACGCTGCGCCAGGTGCTGACCAACACCGAATCCGCCACCCGCCAGTACGCGTTGCGGCAGAAGGCGATCGCGCTGGGCTGGGACGCCGAGCGGATCGTCACCATTGACACCGACCAGGGCCAGTCCGGCGCCTCGGCAGCCGACCGGGAAGGATTCCAGCGCCTGGTCGCCGAGGTCGGCATGGGCCGCGCCGGGATCGTGTTGGGCCTGGAGGTCTCCCGGCTGGCCCGCAACAACGCTGACTGGCACCGACTGCTGGAGATCTGCGCCATGGCCGCAACGCTGATCTGCGACGAGGACGGGCTCTATGACCCGACCGACTTCAACGACCGGCTGCTGCTGGGGCTCAAGGGCACCATGAGCGAGGCCGAACTGCACTTCATCCGGGCCCGCCTCATCGGCGGGCAACTGTCCAAGGCGCGCCGCGGCGAACTGCGCATGCCCCTGCCGGTCGGGCTAGTCTACGACCCTGCCGGGCGCATCGTGCTCGACCCCGATACCGGTGTGCAACAAGCCATCCGGCACGTGTTCACCCTGTTTGCCCGCACCGGCTCCGCACGCGCGATCGTGCAGCAGTTCAATGCCGACGGGCTGCTGTTCCCGGTGCGGGTACGCACCGGGGCCCACAAGGGTGAGCTGGCCTGGATGCCGCTGCAGCACTGGCGGGTGCTGCGCACCCTGCACAATCCCCGCTACGCCGGCGCGTTCGCTTACGGCCGCCGCCGCGAACGCATCAGCACCAACGGCAAGAAAACCTTCCGCTCCCTGCCGCGCGAGCAGTGGATCGCGCTGTTCCCCGACGCCCACCCCGGCTACATCAGCTGGCAGCAGTACGAAACCAACCAGCGGCTGCTGCTGGCCAACGCCACCGCGCACGGCCAAGACCGCGCCGCCGGCCCCGCCCGCGAGGGCACCGCACTGCTGCAGGGCCTGGCGATCTGCGGGCGCTGCGGACGGCGCATGACGGTGCGCTACCACACCCGCCGCGGCGTCGAGGTCCCCGACTACCAATGCATGAACCGCTGCATCCAAGACGGCACCGCCCGCTGCCAAACCATCCCCGGCGCAGTCATCGACGACGCCGTCGGCACCCTGCTGCTCGACACCCTCACCCCGCATGCGCTCGAGGTCGCCCTGACCGTGCAGGCCGAACTCGACAGCCGCGCCGCCGAAGCCGACGCGCTGCGCCGACAAGCCGTCGAACGCGCCCGCCACCGCGCCGACCTGGCCCGCCGCCGCTACCTGGCCGTCGACCCCGACAACCGGCTGGTCGCCGACAGCCTCGAAGCCGATTGGAACGACGCGCTACGCGCCCTACAGGCAGCCCGCGACGACTACGACCGCATCACCGCCGCCCCAACAGCCACCCTCACCGACCACGTGAAACAGCAAATCCATTCACTGGCAACCGATTTCCCCGCCCTCTGGGCCAACCCGCACACCCCCCAGCGCGACCGCAAACGCATGGCCCGCCTCCTGGTCAACGACGTCACCCTGCACAAGACCGATCGCATCCACCTGCACATACGTCTACGCGGCGGACAGACTCACAGCCTCGCCATTGCAATACCACCGACATCTTGGCAGGCCCGCCAGACCCGCCCCGACACCGTCGCAGCACTCGACCGGCTCCTGGACACCCACACCGACGCCGAGGCCGCCGAAGCGCTCAACGCCGCCGGACACCGCTCCGGCGAGAACAAGCCGTTCACCGCCGGCATCGTCGTTCACGTGCGCCACAAGTACGATTTGCCCAGCCACGCCGACCGGCTCCGCGCCCAAGGCCTGCTCACCGCAACCCAACTCGCCCAGCGCCTCGAAGTGCACCGCAGCACCGTCAAGAGCTGGACCAAGGCCGGGATCCTCAACTCCCACAAGGCAAACGACAAGAACGAACGGCTCTACGAACCACCCATCCCCGGACACCCCAACCTCACCGCCCGACAAGGCAGCCCGCTGAGAAAACGAGTTCCCACCCAACCCACAACAGGAGGTGCACTATGAAGCCAAGCCTTTGCTGGACGGTTCGATGATCCGGGCCAACACCAGATCGCGAAACACTTTGTCGCCCTTGGTTGCTGTCAACGGCAACCGAAAACTGACCAGCTGTCGGCAAGCCGCGCAGTGGTCAGTATTCAGTTGCCGCCGACAGTTGCTGACTCGAATCCCAGAATCCGATACGCCGAGCACAGCGCATCCCACAGGTGACGCATCTGCGAGGAGACAATCGGCAACGGCTCAGACCCCGGCGGCGCGACTACCCCCAGATCCAGAACGGCCTGCCCCGCTGCCAACCGCTCGGCCGCCGCGGCCTTCAACGCCGCCAGCCCCGCCTCGCCGTGGGCCGAACCGATGTGCTCGATCTGGCGCGACCCCCGCCGCGAGGACCACACGATCTGCACCGCCAGCGCGCCCGAGGCCGTCTTCACCGGTGCGGATATAGGCCACCAACGCAGACTACGACCCACAATTAGTGCGCAAATCCGCACCGCATCACCCCGAAAACAGCAGGTCAACGCGCCACAAAATCATGAACCATCAGAAGTGAGCCAAGTCAGGTTGCAGGTCGCAAAAGGGTGTTACTGGGTGAGCCCCATCGGGTGTCCGAGCCAGGCCAGTTCGCGGGCAAAAGCGGCCGAGAACGCGCGCCAGTCGTGCCCTCCCGGTACTTCGAGATAGGTAGTGTTCATTCCGGCCGACGTCGCGACGTCGTAGACCCTGCGGACCTCACTTTTGGTCTCGCGGTCATCAACGCCGATAACGATGGCCCCCGCGCTGGCGGGGTAGCGATGGTCGCGCAGCAGCTCAAGTGGGTTTATCCGACGAAACGCTGCCTGGTCCCCACCGAACGCCTCGGCCACTGTGCGGGCCCGGTCGCCCAGGGTAGGTTCGCCACCCCCGGCGATGTCGAGGAAGGTCGGGTACACCTCGGGGTAGTTAGTGGCCATCTGCAACGCGCAGGTTCCACCGTATGAGGCCCCGCCGATGGCCCACGCTCGCGGCTCGGTATCGACGGTCAAGTTGGCCCTGATCCAGGCCGGCACGTCGCGCGCAAGATAGGTAGCAGCGTTTCCTAGGCGCGAATCGGTGCACAGCGGGTTACGGAAGGGGCTTCCGGTGCCGTCGACTACTACCACCACCGGCGCCAGGCCGCGGTTGGCGTTGGCGAACGCATCCATGGTTTGCACAAGTCTTCCGCCGGCCAGCCAATCTTGCGGTCTTCCGGGCTGTCCGGGGACCAGAATCAGGACCGGCAGCTGAGGCCGCGGGTCAGCGAAGTATGCGGGCGGCAAATACAGTTGAGCGTTGCGGGCGGAGAATCCCGACACCAGTGCGGGGATCGGCGCCCAGGATAGTTTTCCGCGTGACGGCAGCCCGGGCGGCGGCAACCAATGCGCCGCGACCGGGCTCACATCGGCCAGCAGCCGCGGCCGAGTTGCGACGTCAGATATTGCGATGTAGTCGAAGCGGCGCATTTCCAGCGCGTCGGCCAGGGTGGGATAGGCGCCAAACATCATATTGATCTCGTTGACGCAGGCCGCCACGACCACGGCCGCTGAAATTATACCCGCGCCCGCGCGCCGCCGACCCGAAGGCGCAAACAACACACCAGCAATGACGATAACCATCGCGAACACCGCCGCGCTGGCCCACATGTAGATCGCCGGCTGCAGTCGGTCGGGAAACAACTTCCACACATTACGTACCAGATAGACGACGGTCGCTGTGGTAGCCACCGCAACGAGGAGGCACAATGCGAGTAGTACTGCCTTAGCCCGCCCACTGCGGCGCGCCCCCACCACCTGTGCCAGCAGCAACCCGGCAAGCCCGATAGCAGCGATACGCAGCGCGACCGGCAACACGCCGGAGAATAACGACCAGTTCAACATTACCGCGGTCCAATCCGCCACGACGAACGCGCCGGAGAATCGCCGTGGCCAGATGCGCGCAGGCCGAGATGCCCGGAGGTGGGGGTCGCAATGCCGTGAAGCCGCCCATCGCCTTCTGATCGATCCGACCTTGTTCTAGAAAGCCGGGCCCGTGACCGCATCAGCGCGGGAATGATCACGGCGGCGGCTAACGCAGACGCGGTTTCGCCGCCGATGATTTTCACCGGCGCGACGCCTTCGGTTTCGTGCGACTGGATGGAGGCGTTTGCCGCGTTGGCCATCGCAGATGTGGCCGCCGTGATCATCGCGAAAAAGGCACGGCGCGTCCGGTACCTGCAGGCGGTGGACATTGCGACGCTAGCGCGGCGATTTGCCGCGGACCGCCCTGATCGTTGACCACGCGCGCCATCACGATCCCAGCGTCGACCCAGTGGTGGGTCAACCACGGTTTGGTCGGCACTCGGAGCCGCAGAACCACATATCGATGCCCTCATCGCGGCCAGTCAATCATCCTCGCGCGTGATCTTGGGTAGTCAACGTCACGCCGCCAACACCGGGTGATCGGCCACGCCGCAACCGCGAGACCGGTGCGAACAGTTTGACCGCGGGATGGGTGGTTTGTCCGATCTTCCCTAAGATATTTACTCGAAAATCGGGTGTCCATGGAGGTCTTGCACGTCGGCTGCGGCAGAGGATGGCTGCGACGACCCAGAGGCTGAGCGAGCACCCTGGGTGCCACCGAATGGGTCCTCGCAACAAAAGGGTTGGACCAAAGTCCACACCCGGGAATGCCTGGTTTCTTTAGCGCGCTTTCCGTGCGAGTGGTTAGCAATCGAAGCCCGTTGATCGGTACCGAATCGCACGGCCACCACGAGTACGCCGACACGTTAGCGCCACCGCGGTAATGCGGTTCCCGCTGGCGGGCGTCGCTGCGGTCTTAGGGTGGCGCCCGTCACCACCAAGTTGGTCTTGCCGACGGTGACGTTGCCACCCTCGCGCAAGAGTGCGCGAGTTGCGGGTACGCCGTTGACGGACGTGGCGTTTGCGCTGTTCACGTCGCGTATTTCCAGACCCGCCGTGGTCGACTCCAACACCGCGTGTACGCGCGATGCGAAAGCGTCGTCGACAACGAGTTCATTGGTCACGTCGCGACCCACCGTTTCCGGCGCCACTAAGCTTTGTGGCGGCGGCGGGCCCATCGTGTGGGCGAGCCGGTCGACTTCTAGTTGTTCCCAACACGGCTGCGGCCGCGTGAATGGCGCCGTACTGGCAGCCTGAGCCCTGCCGTAGGTGATCGTCGGGGCAATCCGTTTGAGCGTGGGCAAGCTCGGCGGTATTGATGCTGCGAAGCGGTTGCCCACTCCGAAGGTTAGCCGCGGTCCTTGCGGACTTCCTAGCGTGACGGTTTGTCGGTCGCGGATGGCGAGCGGTCCGACGCGAACACCGCCGAGAAACACGCCGTACCGGCTGGTGTCGACCACTCGCCACTGCGTGCCGTCGAATCGCAGAATCGCGTGGATGCGCGAAACCAGCTGACGAACAGCTGGTTGGCCGTCATGCAGCCAGATGTCGCAATCGCGGTGGCGACCAACGGTGACCTCACCGCAATAAAAGGTGTACATCGCCGAGGCAAGCCAGACGGTCAGCGGCGGTAGTAGTTTTCCCTCGCTCACTATTTGCCCTCCAGGCGCGCTACGGCGATCAGCCCAGTGGCATTCGGCACACCGGAAGTCGGCTGGATCATAGGGTCGGCCGCCGTGATGCGATACGCGTGCCCGGCTGCGATCGGCACGTATCTACAACTATGATTCGCCAGTGCCCATTTTCGCCAGTTCCCATCGGTGAGCCGTGATGGGCCGGAATGGTCCGGGTGGGGGAGTAGCCAAGCAGTAGTGGACTTCGTTGCACGCCCATTGCTGACGCTGCATTGCTGGAAGAACGAGCAATTGCGGCGGAACGGCATAACTGTGGGCTGTTGTCAGTTGAAGTGAGAGTTTCCACCCAAAGGCCTGGTCGGCATATAGGAGAGACCGTCCAGGACCCCGAGTTCTATTTCTTTGTCGAGGGCAGGGCTGCCAGGTGCATGTGGTTCCCGACAGTCGCCCCTGCAGGCAAGGACACCGAAGGATGGGGTTTCAGTGGCGATTGCCGGCGCAAACCCGAGAAGGCAAGAGACGATCAGTGCTCCGTTGATAATGGTTTTCGCAATCATTGAATAAGTTCCCCTCGGATGAGCCATCGTGTACTACTGTAGTCAAATTCTGCCGACATCGGTGCCATACGCAAGTTGACGGTCACTTACGTTGCCAAACCGTTGAACACCGAGTCACGGGCCATGTTGCGTTGCATCGCGGTGTAGGGGGGCCCGCGTCATTATCGGATGATCACGACAGGGCACGGGGCGTGCTGGGCGCATTGGGTGCTTACCGAACCTAGCAATAGACCTGTGAACCCGCCACGGCCGCGGGAACCCACGACCAGCAGGTCGGCGTCGCGTGCCGCCGCGGTCAGCGCCCGCACCGGGGATGCCTCCTCGACGACGCGCTCCACGGCGTCGGCGTCAGCTCCCAACGCTGCACGAACAGCGGTCTGAGATAACTGCTCGGCCTCCTGCTGCAACGCGCCATGGGCGGCTTGGGCGGCGAGGTGGGCGATCTCGCCGCCCTGGAAAGGAAACGTCCAAGCATAGACGGCCCGCACCACCGCCCCGCGCAGGCGCGCTTCATCCAGGGCCCAACGCAGCGCCTTGCCGGATGCGGGGGAGCCGTCGATTCCAACGACGATGGCGGCCATAGCACCTCAATTCGTTTTGTTTCGTCTTGTTCGGTTAATGATGCCGGGTGGGGTAGACAAGTGTCCGACTGTTCGGTGCCACCCCATGGCTTTGGTGCTCGCCTCGTGTCCGTGGCGGGTGTAATCATGAGCCACTGTGACGAGGTGTCAACACGCCCTCTGTAGTCGATTGGTGAAGACACATCGACCGCGCTGCCCTCCCGCGCCTTCACCACCCTCCTACCGCTCGCGGCCAAGCGCTGCCATGTCAACCCACCACTCCGACACGATGTCCGTATCAGTCCGGCTGTTCTGGGGAGCGGTGAACCGGTCCGTGCGGTGCGGCGCAATGCTCGTCGCGGCCCTGACCGCCGGCTGCGGCCGCGCCCGCGTGGTCGACCTGCAAGGTGGTGTGGTCGAGGTGATACTCGGCGAGCAGGAGGTTTTCAATGGCATCTCGCGTAGCGTGGCAGTCGACATCGCCGACCAGCACGTGCGCCGACAGCGACAACTGACCCGACGTAATTTGCCAAACGTGCAGATCGTGCACCTCAATGACTGTGTCGATGGCAGCGATGCGCTGCCCGATGACCCTCGGATCCGCCTCAGCAGGGGCCGCTTCTAAAAAGATGCGGCCCGACTCGCGCACCAGCGTCCACCCGGCGCGCGCCATCAACGCCGCTACCAGCAGCGCGGCGATTGCGTCCGCACGGGCAAATCCAGTGACCCACACCACCGCACCAGCGATCGCGGTTCCGATAAACGCATACAGGTCGTTGAGAATGTGTTGGAACGCCCCCTGGACGTTGAGGCTGCTGCGGTTGGCGCGGCTAATACTCCACGCCGCCGCAATATTGATCACGATCCCCACCAGGGCGGTGAACAGCACCAACGGTCCCGAGACCTGTGGTGGGTCGATCAACCGGCGCACCGATTCGTAGACAAACCAGACCGCCAGCAGCAACAACGTGATCCCGTTGGCCTGCGCCGAGAGAATCTCCACCCGTTTGAAACCGTAGGTGTATCGGCCCTCGGCGGGCCGCGCGGCCAGCCGGATGGCCACCAAGGCCAGCACAATCGAGCCCGCATCGGTGAGCATGTGGCCGGCGTCGGAGATCAACGCCAACGAATGCGCCAGCACACCGACGACCACCTCGGCGGCCATGAACCCGACAATCAACACCAACGCGATGGCCAGCCACCGCCGATCCGCGTCCGCGGACACCTCATGGCTGTGAACGTGCCCGTCCTCATGTCCCACGCTGCAGAACCCTCCACCCGTTCGGCTCGTTCGCGTCTGCCACCGTGGTGGCGTTGCGTCTGGTCACGGGGAGGACGCGACAGATTTCGGATCACGAACCCCCGATACAAACATTAGCTCATATGCATGTGCGAATACTAGGAGTCCTCGCCGTCGTTCCAGTCCCGCGCCGAGCTCGCTACGCCTGCCGCCGGCCGCGCGACTCGACATTGACTCCCTGACTAGTCAAACTCCGGATCGGCCGGGCACCCCGGCGCGGCATTGCGGCCATCCGAGGGATATCGCCGTGGGCTTGGCCTCAGAAAGAAGGCAGACCGGTCCGAATCGGACAACGTTGTCGAGGACCAGACGGCGATTCCCCTCGATCATGCCGTAGTCGGCGTGTCCTGCGACGTTACCGGCGTCGGTCTCAGAATGCCGAATCCCGTTGCGCAACGGCTGCGGATGCATGTTTAGCTGCTCGGCGCCGCCGCCGGGTCACCGGCCTGGGATTCGACTACCGATATATCCACAACGCACGTCCCGATTCATCGGCACCGACACGCTCACGCGACTCGGCCACGCACTTGCCCGTTCCCACCGAGACGTCGGCTTGTATTGTTCTCCGATTTGCAGGATCAAGCCTCCCTCGCGACTTCCGCGAAAGCGGGAAGCCGGGCGCTGCCGATGCCGTTAGCCGATGGTCGCTGGTGGTACCACCGTCAGGCGGGGCATGAACCGGGGGATCAGGGCCGACGGTATTGCCCATGTTGCCTCCGGTGCGCTCGGCCGTGCCCGCCAGCGGCGCGCCCAGCAGGCTGGGCGGATCGCTTCCCGTGGCTGCCGGGGCGGCACCCGAACTGATCTCGGGCAGTGTCGCCGCCGCGGGGCTGACCGCCGGCGCCGCCGCGACCCAGGTCTGCGGCACCGACAACGCACCGACCGCGGCCGCGCGACCCACCCCCGCTGAACCCGCTGCTCCGCTCAGTCCTGCCGAGCCAAAGGACCCCAGTGCGCCCGGACCGAGCCCGCTGGCCAGGCCCGATCCCGAAGCCGTATCGGTGGCCGCGCTAATCCCCGGCATCAACGACTTCACCTGGTTCGCATTCGAGAGCAGCGCACTGGAAATCTACCCGATCCGGCTTGTATTGGACAAGACCGGATTGACGGTACTCAGCGACGAACCCAGCGACGCCAGCGACGGTGTGGACCCGGTGGACGATGCGGACGACAGCGGCGAGGCGAGCTGCTGCAGCGCCGTGGGCACCGTGGCGATCACCTGGGACAGGACCGCCTGGGTGTTGGTGCTGGCGGCGGTGCCGGTGGCTTGGGCGACCGCGGCGCCTTGCGCGGCCAGCCCGGCCGGGTTGGTAGTGGGCTGCGGCGGGCTGAACGGGGTCAATGTCGCAGCACTCGCCGAGGCGCCGGCGTAGCCATACATCGCGGCGGCATCTTGGGCCCACATCGCCGCGTAGTGGGCTTCGGTGGCCGCGATCGCCGGCGTGTTTTGCCCGAGCATGTTGGTGGCGATCAGCGACGTCAGCAGGCTGCGGTTGGCCGCGATCGCCGGCGCCGGCACCGTCATCGCAAATGCCGCCTCATAGGCGGTGGCCGCGGCCCTGGCCTGGGTGCCCGTCTGTTCAGCCGGGGCGGCGGTGGTGGTCATCCACGCCACGTAGGGGGCGGCCGCAGCGGCCATTGACACCGACGCCGGTCCCAGCCACGGCCCACCGGTCAGACCTGCGATCACCGAGCGGTAGAAGCTGGCCGCGGAACCCAATTCGGCGGCCAGCCCGTCCCAGGCCGCCGCAGCGGCCAGCATCGACCCCGAGCCGGGACCGGCATACATTCGCGCGGAGTTGAGCTCCGGCGGTAGCGCCCCGAAATCCATTGCTGCACTTCTCCTTAGCCCGCTGCGGCCGCGTTGGCGGCCTCGGTGGCCGCATACGCGCCAGCACTGGCGCCCATCGCGACAGTGAATTGGTCATGCATCGCCGCGGCGTGGGCGCTGACCTCCTGGTAGAGGCTCGCGTGCGCGGCGAACTGCGTCGCGGTCAGCGCCGACACCGCGTCAGGTGTCTCTGGCAGGAGCTGCGGGAGGGCCGTCTGTTGCGCTTGGAGGCGCAGTGGTCACCGTAGAGACGGATGTCGATCGAGTCGAGCGCAGGTTGGCCGCGGGTGAGTTGAGCTGCCCGGCGTGTGGTGGGGTGCTGGCGGGTTGGGGGCGGGCCAGGCCGCGAGAGCTTCGAGGTGCGGACGGGCCGGTGTGGTTGTGTCCTCGCCGGTCGCGGTGCACCGGCTGTGGGGTGACGCATGTGTTGTTGCCTTTGACGGTGCTGCTGCGCCGCGCCGATGTGGGTGCGGTGATCGTGGCGGCGTTGGTGGCCAGGGCGGTGCGCCGGGTGGGTTTTCGTCGGATCGCCGCCGAGCTGTCGCGCCCGCCGGAGACGGTGCGGGGCTGGCTGCGTCGCTTCGGTGCGCGGGCCGAAGCGGTGCGGTCGGTGTTCACGGTGTGGCTGCGTGCGGTGGATGCCGACCCGGTTATGCCTGAGGCTGCCGGGGGCGGGTTCGCAGACGCGATGACGGCGATCGCCGCGCTCGCCGCGGCCATTGGGCGCCGGTTCGTGGTGTCTGAGGTGTCGCTGGCCGAGGCCGCGGTGGCGGTGTCAGGTGGGCGGTTGTTGGCGCCGGGCTGGCCCGAGAGGCCAGTGCAACACGAGTCGACCCTGCCGCTGGTGCCGATCACGCCGTAAACCTTTCCGCTGTCATGTGTTTGAAAAGACAGCTAAGGGAGGACCGCCGGTGGTCGGGGATGATGAGGTGAAGGTGCGGGCCGAGCGGGCCCGGGCGATCGGGCTTTTCCGGTACCAGTTGATCCGGGAGGCCGCCGATGCGGCGCATTCCACTAAACAACGCGGCAAGATGGTGCGCGAGCTGGCATCGCGCGAGCACACCGACCCGTTCGGGCAGCGGGTGCGCATCAGCCGCCAGAGTATTGATCGCTGGATCCGCGACTGGCGTGCCGGCGGGTTCGACGCGCTGGTGCCCAACGCGCGTCAGTGCACCCCGCGCACCCCGGCCGAGGTGCTGGAGCTGGCGGTGGCACTGCGGCGGGAGAATCCGCAGCGCACCGCCGCGGCGATCCGCCGGATCCTGCGGACCCAGCTGGGCTGGGCACCCGACGAACGCACCCTGCAACGCAACTTCCACCGGCTCGGCCTCACCGTCGCAACGGCCGGGTCGGCGCCGGTGTTCGGGCGGTTCGAGGCCGAACACCCCCACGACCTGTGGACTGGGGATGCGTTGCACGGCATACGAATTGCTGCCCGCAAGACGTACTTGTTCGCGTTTTTGGACGATCATTCCCGCTGCTGCCCGGCTACCGGTGGGGCTATGCCGGGGACACGGTGCGACTGGCCGCCGCGCTGCGCCCAGCGCTGGCCTCCCGCGGTGTCCCCAAGGCGATCTACGTCGACCGCGGCTCAGCGTTCGTCGATGCGTGGCTGTTACGCGCGTGCGCTAAACTTGGTGTGCGCCTTGTTCATTCGACGCCATACCGGCCGGAGGGCCGGGGCAAGATAGAACGGTTTTTCAGGACCGTGCGCGATCAGTTTTTGGTTGAGATCACCGGCGAACCCGACACTATCGGCCGCCATCATGTGACCGACCTGGACGAGTTGAATCGGCTTCTCGCGGCCTGGACCGAAACGGTCTATCACCGCACGATCCATTCCGAAACCGGGCAAACCCCGCTGCAGCGCTGGTGCGCCCCTGGGCCGGTCGCCCTGCCCGCCCCCGAAGCGCTCACCGAGGCGTTCCTGTGGGAGGCGCACCGGCGCGTGAGCAAGACCGCCACCGTGGCACTACAAGGCAATTCCTATGAAGTCGACCCGGCACTGGTCGGACGCAAGGTCGAGTTGGTGTTCGACCCGTTCGACCTGACCCGCATCGAGGTCCGCCTGGCGGGCGTGCCGATGGGGCTGGCGATCCCGCACCACATCAGCCGCCATTCCCATCCCAAGGCCAAACCCGAAACCCCCACCGCGCCAACCCAACCGTCCGGGATCGACTACGCGCAGCTGATCGAGACCGCGCACGCGGCCGAACTGGCCCGCGGCGTCAACTACGCCGCCCTCACCGCAGCCGCCGAGGCCAGCGGGGAGATCCCCGGACAGCTCGACCTGCTCACCGGCCAGGAGGCCCAACCGAAATGATGCCCAACCTGATCTCCTACTTTGGCTTTTCCCGCACGCCTTTTGGCCGCGATCTGGCCCGGGGATGTTGCACCGCCACAGCGCCCACAACGAAGCAGTCGCCCGCATCGGCTGGTGCATCGCCGAACGGCGCATCGGTGTGATCACCGGCGAAGTCGGCGCAGGCAAGACCGTGGCCGTGCGTGCCGCGCTGGCCGCCCTGGACCGCAGCCGCCACAGCATCATCTACCTGCCCGACCCCACCGTCGGCGTGCGCGGCATCCACCACCGCATCGTCGCCTCCCTGGGCGGCCAACCCCTGACCCACCACGCCACCCTGGCTCCCCAAGCCGCCGACGCACTGGCCGCCGAACACGCCGAAAGGGGAAGAGTCGCCACCGTCGTGGTCGAGGAGGCCCACCTCCTCGGCCACGACCAATTAGAGGCCATCCGCTTGCTCACCAACCACGATCTCGATTCGTCGAGCCCGTTCGCCTGCCTGCTCGTCGGCCAACCCACCCTGCGGTGGCGGATGAAACTCGGCGTGCTCTCCGCGCTCGACCAGCGCATCGGGCTGCGCTACACGATGCCGCCCATGACCGACAAAGAAACCACCAGCTACCTACGCCACCACCTCAAGCTGGCCGGACGCGACGACACACTGTTCTCCGACGACGCCGTCGGCTTGATCCACCAGACCAGCCGCGGCTACCCCCGCGCGGTCAACAACCTCGCACTCCAAGCCCTCGTCGCCGCGTTCGGCGCCAACAAAGCCATCGTCGACGAATCCTCCACCCGCACCGCCGTCGCCGAAGTCACGGCAGACTAGACACCAACCCGACACCCTGAACACCACCGACCCCGCCGGACATCGCCCGGCGGGGTCATTTCATGCCCCCACATCCTCACCGCCAACGCCGCCATCATGCTCATGCTGAATGCCGGGCAACACTATTGCCGCACCACCAATACGTGTGCACCAAACACCGCTACTGGATCGGGCCACCGGATGCCGGCCAGCCAGCCACCCCACGTTAAGCGGCAGGCTTGGCCGACGGCCGGCGGCTCGGTTCTTGTCTCATGGTGCGATCCTGATAATGCCTGGCGGCATGGGTCGCGTGGGCGACGGCTCCGCCGGGCCGCGACCGCCGTTGGCGCCACCACCGCCGCCGCCGCCACCGCTGCCGGCGCCGTCGCCACCGACGCCACCACCGCCAGCAGCACCCCCCGGCTGAGGAGCAACAACGGGAGGTTCCACCTGTTGTGGTGGGGGCGGCTCCTGGGGTGGAGGTGGGGGCTCCTGGGGTGGAGGTGGGGGCTCCTGGGGTGGAGGTGGGGGCTCCTGCGGCGGAAACGGCGGCTGCTGAGGCACAGGCGGCGGCTGCTGCTTTGGTGGCTGCGACGGCGCGGGCGCCCGTGGTGGTATGAGGATGTTCGCCGGTGGCGCCGGAATCTGCGGCGGCTTCGGCGCGATCGTCTCCCCTGCGGGAATGGCTTCGATCAGCGGAGCGAGCACATCGCTAGGCGCGTTGCAGTCCGATCGGTCGCCCCAGTTGTGGCTCGCAACGATGACGCCGCCGACGATCGAGTGCGGTAGCCGCACCGCACTGGTGGGTGTGCGTTGCTGCCATGCCGCCTGGGTGTTGATCATGTCCGAAACCGGCGGTCGGTCCCACAAATCGCAGTCCGAGGTGATTACGTTGTGCGTGTACGTAGCGAACAGGTGTGTGGGTTCATGTATTCGCGGAACGCGAGTAGCGCTGAAAGAAGCGATTTTGTCCTGGTGGAACGGGCAGTAGACCTGCACGGCCGCAGTGACGAAGCGGGAGAAGGTGCGCGTGAGGCGGTCACGAGGGTATCGGCGCAGGCTCGGGTCATTGTTGACCGCAAAGGTCGTCATCGACTCGACGACTCCATCCACCGGCATACCGCCGTCGAGCCGGCCACAAACTTGATGGGCTGTGGCGATCAGGCTTGGCGCGTTCGCGAGGGCGGGTATGCCATGTTGATCAAGCAATGCCAGAAACTGGTCGTCCTGGTTCGGGTCGGCCGCTGCTGGGCTGCCGCCCAGGATTGCGGCGCCGATGAGTATCACGGTGGCGGTAGCCATGGCTCCCGCGCGGCTAGCGGTGCCGGTGAACATGACAGTGGTTTCCGTTCTCTAAGGCCGTCGGGTTCGCGTGGTGATTGGTCGCACTGTGACGGTCAGCGCGGCGCCAGCCGCCAGGTTGAGGACTGCAAGCACGCCTCGGCGTCGAAGATCTGTCATCATTTCCTGATCGCTTTCCGCAGGCGCGCAATCCAGCGGTTAAAGCTGGTTGAGGCGGGTCGCGGGCACCAGGAGCAGGCGAAATGAGTGTCGCGGTGTGTCTGGTGCTGTGTCGCTTCGCAGTCGCGCCGCTTCGGGCCTCGGGTGCTGATGCGCTTGACTCGAACGGGCACTGTGCCGCAGTTAGGGGCCTCGACGAGCGGGCACAGCACGCCCTCAATCGCGGCCTTGCAGGCCTGGCAACAGATTTCGGATACCGAAACGACCACTATGCTCACCGCGATTACCTCCGATGCTGGCCGCGCCCTATGGCCGCCACCTAACACCAAATCAAGTGTTATCCTTCCAGTACGCTGGAAGGTCAAGGAGTGTTACATGCGCATTGGCGAGCTGGCGAAACTCGCCAACACCAGCACCAAGACCATTCGCTTCTACGAGGATTCGGGCCTGCTGCCGCAACCCCCACGCCGCGCATCCGGGTATCGCGACTATGGACCCGAGATCGTGGATCGGCTCCAGTTTATCCGTCGCGGCCAAGCGGCCGGACTGACCCTGCAAAAGGTGCGCCAGGTCTTGGCGATCCACGATCGTGGCGAGGTGCCGTGCGGGCACGTTCGGCAGGTCCTCAACACCCGCCTCGACCAGGTCCGAGCGCAGATCGCCGAACTCGTCGCCCTCGAAGGCCACCTGCAAACCCTTCTCGACCGCGCATCGCGTGAAGCGGCCACCGAACACGACGATTCCACGGTCTGCTGGATTTTAGAATCCGACTCCGACGCGCCCGCCGCCAGCGAGTTCAGCGACTCCCACGACCCAAACCGGCCATGTGCCACGTAGCGGACGGTACGTCACGTGTATCGAGCTGAGTAGCGAAAGCTGTTCGCTCCCAAGCTATTCAGCTACGGCCGGCCGGGGCCCTCGGGCGGATTGTCCTGGCACGACTTTAAAGCCCGTTTCGGCACGCAGTGATCCCCCGGTGGGGCTCCTCACAACTCCAGTCCCTGGCTTCGCTTTGAGCGGATCACACAGCCCACCCTCACCGGGGATGGCAGGAGGGGCCCCGGCTTTACGGTTCGGCGCCCCTCGAGTCCAGGCCTTGGCCGGGCGCCCTGTGCACGACAATGCTCGCCGTGACCGGCATCACCAATAAGAGCCTGCGCGCCTTGATGACCGGACTGCTCGGCGGCATGACCTACACCATGAACCAAGCCAGCTACGACCTGGCCCGCCTTAGCCTTGCCTTAGCCTGCCTTACTAAGAATCGCTACCGGCTCACCGGCGACGGGCTGCGTACGCGATCGTCTACACCAAAAGCCACGATCGCCTACTAGCGAAGCACGGCAGACGTTGTGAGCGCGGCGATCGGAGTCGTGCGGGACAAGACCTCCGATCAGGCTAAGAGTCAATAGGCGGCAGCGACTTTGGCGTGGGCTATCGCAAAGGATCGGTTGCGATAGACCCATTGGCGTTGGTGACAGCGTGACGGATCCCCGCAGGTCGCGGGCTATCGAAGCTCGTCACGAAAACACGCTCACGCAACGCCTCGCGCGAGACGGGATTCGATAGAGTCCGACCGGGGGCCAAGATCGGATACGCGCGGGTGTCTAGCGCAGACCAGAACCCGCAGCTGCAACTCGACGCCCTCGACGGGGCCGGCTGCCTGAAGGTCTACACCGACCACGCCAACGGACTGGTCGACACCACCACCGCCCACGGCGCCCTAGTCTTCGGCATGTTCGCCCTGATGGCCGAATACGAAGCCGCACTGATCCAGGAACGCACCCACGCCGGCTTGGCCGCGGCCCGCGCCCGCGGGCGACGAGGGGGTCGCACCCCCAAGATGACACCGGCCCTGATCGGCAAGGCTCAACGGATGTATGACTCCCGCCAATTCACCATGGCCGAGATCGCCGCATCCTGCTCGGTCAGCCCCATGACGATCTACCGCCACATCCGCACCGATCAATCTGCGACGAAACCAGTTGATGCGTAAAAGTTTTCGCGTCTTCTAGGCAGCCGCGTCGACCGTCTGCGGGAACGCCTTGACCTCGTCGAAGGCACTCCCTTGTTGCAGGCAATGGTAGAGCTGACCCAGGAGCTTGTTGAACAGGTGCCGGTTTGGCCGCGGCATGCCGGTCACCGTGTTCTCGGCGACGTCGGTAGTGCAGGCGGGCGGGTTCGCAAGTGCGTGGCGGCGGCGAACGCCCAGACCCACCCGGTGTTGGCCAACCGGTCGTTCTTGATGCGACGGTGACTGATGCAGATGGAGCGCCCCGAGGCGCGGGTAACCGGCGCGGATCCGGCGTAAGCCTTCAACGCCCGGGCATCGACGAACCGGCCCCGGTCATCGCCGATCTCGGCAAGCACCCGGGCGCCAGTGGAGTCAGCCAGACCCGGGAAGCTGGTGATCACGGCGTAGTCCGGATGCTGCTGAAAGGCCTCGGCAGCGGCCTGACCAAGGTCCATGACACTCGCGCAGGCGGTGTTCAGCGCCGCCAGCAGCGCCAGAGTCTGGCGTCCCATCGCCGTCTCAACCACAAGTGGTTGGCGCAGTTGAGGTTTGCGCAGCGCTGCCTTGAGCTCGACTGCGGTCGGGTCGATGTTGCGGCTGCGACCGGCCCGGCGCAGTGCCGCCGCGATCCGGCTCACCGACAGCTTGGCCGCGGCCGCCGGTGTCGGCGCGATCCCCAGCACGGCGCGGACCTCCGGGCTGCTGATTCCCAGGGCGAACCGATCCGTGAACACGGCCAGGAAGGTGGGATAGAACTCCCGCAGCACCGACCGTAATTGGTGGTGCGCCTTGGTCCGTGCCCAGATCGCGTCCTGATGGGCGCGGGCCAGGACCGCTATGGCCTGGCACAGTTCACTGTCCTTGGGCAGCTGGCGGTGCAGATGGGCATCGACACGCAAGATGTGGGCCAGGGTCATGGCATCGGCGTGATCGGACTTCGACCGTGCCACCGAGTGACGCTCTCGGTAGCGGGCCACCGCGAGCGGGTTGATCGCGTACACCGCCCGACCGGTCGCGCGCAGCGCACTGACCAGCAGTCCGCGCGGGGTTTCGATTGCCACCGGAATGGGGTCTTCGGCCCCGTCGCCGGCGGCGGTGAGCACCTCGACGAGCTCGGCGAACCCGGCCGGATCATCGGTGATGCGTTTCTTGGCCACCAAGTGACCGTCGGCGTCGATGATGGCGACGTCGTGGTGCGCCTCGGCCCAGTCGATGCCGCAGAAGAGTTTCACGTTGGAATTACCTCCGACCTATAGCGGGTGTTGGTGCTGGTCAGAAACCCCAGCAGGATGTGCAGCGCTCTACTTACGAGGCTCGATGGCCTTCCCTCCGATGAGCTGTTCGCGATCCCAGCGACCCGCACGGCATCGGTCTTCGTTGAGGGCTTCAGCGCCCGTAAAGACTGAGACGTTGCCTCCGTGCGAGGGGCTTGAACCACGACGCCAATCCCACCCAAAGACGACCTCGCGACCCCGACGCGACACGCTCGGTCTTGTCTGAGGACTCATCACGGTCCCGAAATGGGAAAGGCATTGCCACAGCATGGCCGCGAGGGACGAACACCCGACGAGATCCGCGGCCTCCACCAAGATCAGCGGCTGTTCGCTTCTAAGTAGAAATGAGACACCACGAGCTGGGGCTGGCGCCGCCCCTGGTGGACGCGATCAGCGCTGCGGTGCTTCCCTTCCCTCACGTCAGCAGCGTGTCCGCCACCGAGGTGTGATCCGTCGAGCCGGACTTGGTGGTGCGGCAGGCCTGCCCTTGTGCCCCGGTAGGCTGTGGGAGTCGTCAGCGGCGTGGGTGGCTACCAGTTGCTTGATCTGGTCGAGCGCTTCCTGTATGGTCCGCGCCCCCAAGGCCGGAAACTTCGCTGCGCAGGCGGCGTTCTTCCGGTGCTGCGGGCAGCGGACGATGTGGGCGGTACAGCGGTCAAGCATTCGCAGAACTCCTTGGTGGTGATGCTCAGAAAGTTAGCGGCGTGAACGGTGCTGATCCGTTGCGACGGTTAGCTCTCTGATCGCAGATCTGTTTGCAGCCAGCGTGGGCTCAGCCGGGCACTGCACGAGCCGAACAGGCCAAAGCGGATGCCGAAAAGAAAACCGGAAACAACCCGGTTCGGCCTTCCGCCAGTGTACCGGGCAGGCTGGAAGGACGTTCTGTTGTGGCCAGCGGTGTCTTCGGCTGCGACCAGGTATTCGGCAGCGACGTCGGCGCCGCGTACGACCGGCACCGACGGGAGAACCGTGCGCGCGGACCGCAAACCCAAACCCTCGAGTGAGACGAGATCTGATCTACTTTCGCTTCCCTACAAAAAGGCAGCGGAAGAAAAGCGTGTGAAGTCGTCGTGACCCGGCCCCAACCTCGCGGATCGATCACCCCAGGGCCGAACAGCGTGGGCCTTCGATATCTCCGGCTCAGGCTAGGGCAAAGCTCTAAGGGCGCTACCGGCCTGCCATTGCGTCCACGGCACACTCCAGTCACCGTTGTTCGGCAACGACAGTGGCGGGCCGCCGGTGTTGCGGACCTCGACGATGTCGCCGGGTTGGGAAAAGCCGAAGAACCATTGGGCGTTGTCGCCGTTCAGGTTCAGACAGCCATGGGAAGTATCGGTGTTGCCTTGGGCCCACACGGTGCTGTCGAGTTGGTGCAGATAGATGCCGTCGGGGCTGATGCGGGTGGCGTAGTTGATGGTCTCGCGGTAGCCGAGGCGGGAATTGACGGGCAAGCCGTAGGTCGACGAATCCATCACGACCGGATTGGCCTTATCCATCACCGTGTAGACCCCGGGTGGGGTCCAAAACGTGAGGGTTTGGCCGGCGACGGTTTCGGTGCCGCCCATACCCATCGAGGTGGGCATGGTGCGCACCAAAACGCCGTTGTCGTAAACGTTGACCTGTTTAGTGTTGTCGTCGGCGATAGACACATGCGCATCACCGATGCTGAACGACGTCTGCTTGTCCGCTTGGCCGTACAGTCCGCTACCTAGCGGCGCGCCATAAATGTTGGCCGCCACGGTGATTTTCGTGCCCGCCGCGTAGTAGTGCTCCGGGCGCCAATGGGCGTTTTGGTCATCGACCCAATACCAGGAGCCGTCGACGGCCGGAGCGGTCGTCACGGTCAGTCGGCGCTGCGCGGCCGCGCGATCGGTGATGGGTTCGTCAAAGTGGGCGACAATGACCGTTCCCACCCCGTAGATGCCGCCGTCATGCAGCGCCGCACCCGAGGTGGTGGTCAGCGACACCGCGGCCTGATTACTGGGTATGAGCGTGGTGAACCTGGACATCTGCGACGCGGGAGTTCCCGTCGGCCCGCGACTGGCCACGGTAATGGTGTAGGTGCGGCCGTAACCCAGCGGCACACTGGGCTTCCACACTAGATTGTCGGGAGTCATGACACCCGGCACCTGCGTGTTCTGGTCATTGACCATCTGCACCTCGGTCAGAATGCCGGTGGCCGCGCTCACCGTGACCGCGCCCAGCGGGTCGACGTTCACCGCGTTAAGGCCTGGGGTGACGGTGATGACTGCAGGCGTTTCACGGCGCGGGGCCGCCTCGGTGGGCAGCGCACCGTTGTGGCCATCGCCTCGCCCGATCACCACCACGGCCACAACGGCCATCACAATCACGCTGATCACGGCGACCGCGAGGAGGCCCATGCGAGTTCGTCGACCGATAGGCACCAGATGCCTCCTGTCCTTTCTCATCTTCGTTATCACCGGCGCCGCCCACTCAATGTGGCCGGCAAGCAGGGCAGCAGCACCGTGGGCACCGAGTCGATCAAAGCGGTCCGCGAGATCGTCGACGACTCAGCGTCGCCCACAGGACTCCAGGTGTACGTCACCAACCCGGCAGCACGATTAGCCCTGGCCTGCTGTTCGACACCCTGCTCGTCCGCTCCTGGATGACGCCATTCTAAGGCGGCGCCTGGACGCTGGTCCTTGGTGGCCACCACCAGCGCGGCAACGCCCGAGCCAGCTACACGCTGTTGTCGGACTTCCCTTCGCGGCCGCAATCGAAACTGTGCTCGCGGCTTCGGTCGCGGCTAAGGTGCCGATCAAGCGCGCGTTGCCGCTCGATCTGCAGATCCACGATCTCGTCTTGCCCATGCCGGTAGGCCACCCGCCGGCGTTGTACGGCGTTCGCGCGCCGGGCCAGCAGCGTTCGCGGCCATGCCAGGCCAGGATCGGGCCCAGCAGCCCGATCGGCTTGTGCGGGTAATTCGGGATGCGCCGAGCCCGGCCAAGGGGTCACGTGATGCCGCCGGGAGCTGGAAGCTTGCTCAGGTCGCGGTAGATGGTGGTCGGTTGACGCCGAACTCGGCGGCGATCTCGGCGACGGTGTAGCGATGGTTCCCGTCTTGGCCGAGCTCGTCATACATCTGCCGAGCCAGCTTGACCTGCCTAGGCCCAAGTTTGGGCTTTTGCCCGCCGGTGCGGCCGCGGGCCCGCGCAGCGGCCAGGCCGTCCATGGTGCGACATCAAGGCGTGCTCGAATTCGGCGATGGCGCCCAGGATGTGGAAAAACATCCGTCTCAGCGCGGTGGTGGTGTCGATGCCCTGATCGAGCACCACCAAATCCACTCCGCGGGCCTGCAGCGTGGCCGACAGCTCGATTAGATGCGCCAACGAACGGCCCAGCCGATCAAGCTTGGTGATAACGAGTTGGTCGCCGGTGCGGTTGGCCGACAGCAAAGCTTTGTCGAGCTCCGGCCGGGCGGGCCAGCTTGCCCGAAGCCTTATCCAGGAAGATCTATCACAGCCCGCCGCGGTGAGCGCATCGCGTTGAGCCTCGGGATGCTGGTCGCGGTGGAGACCCCGGTCATAGCCGATCCGCATGGGCCGGACCGTATCGCCAACCACCGACAGCGTGACGGTGGCGCGGCCACGGCAAGCGTTACATATTTGTCCAGCGCAAACGCACAGGCTGGCAGACCGTCGCGCGAACGATCGTTACCTAAACGTCCTGGATACACCAAGGTGGTGCTGTAAAACGATGCGGTTTGAGGGATCGTGACAGGGTGGATCATCGACCACCTCGACCTGCCGTCTCGGCGGAGCCGGCGCAATGGCTGATCGACCGGGTCATCCCCGGTGCGCGCCCTAGCCGGCCTTTTTGACCATGGTCTTGCCACAGCAGCAGCTCGGAGCGTGCTGGCCAGTGCATGTCGGCGGCGCCGCCTTGGTCACGGTTAGCTCGCAGCCGCAATCGCTGTCCGGACACCGGTAGAGCTCTCCCTCGCGGAACGGCATGCTCATCACCTGTTTCGTCGGTTTTCTGGACGTCCCCGACGGTAGAACCCATCCCTTGGGGCAAGGTCAACAATGGGGTGAGAGGAGATTTCGATTATGGCGCCGCAGGGATTGACCATCGGACAGGCCGCCAACGCCGCGGGCCTGACGCGCAAGGCCCTGCGGATGTACGAGGCCAAGGGGCTACTGCCCGCCACCGAGCGGACCGCGGCCGGCTACCGGCTCTACGACGAGCGCGACGTCGAGCTGCTGACCTTCATCCGCCGGGCCCGCAGCCTTGGCCTACATCTGGAGAACATCCGCGAAGTCCTCGCGATCCGCAATGGCGGCATCCCGCCTTGCGACGCGGTCTGCGTCCTCGACGCCCGCATTGCCGAGGTTGACACCGCCATTGCCGAGCTGCACGCTCTCCGCGAAACCCTCGCCGCCACTCGGAGTCGAGCCGCTGCTTGCACCGACGAACAGCCGGCATCGTCTGCCCAATCATCGAGGAAGCCTAGGCTATGGATCGCAAGGTCCGGCGGAGTTCACGTCATCCCGGGGGCGGAGTTCATCGTCATCCCGGGGGCGAACGCCGCGGAATCCATTTGGCCGCCGCCGAGACCGGGCGCCAGACACGTCATTTGGGGACTGCGATACATACTGGCTGGGCCCCCAACGGTGCCAGCAATATTTCGCGGACACACGCCGGTTCAGATTAAAGGTTGCGTCCGAGTTCGTGGACGGATCACGTCCCCAAATCTCGGACATAACCATGCTGGAATTTGTTGAGAGACAGGATCCATCCGATCACGCTCGGTTCTTTGGAACCGAGACTGAAACCGCGGGGTCGGCGACCTGATGTCCTCGTCGGGTGACCAACGCTGACTGAGTCCGCAACACGCAGCCAAACGGCTTCACTGGGCGCAGGTAGCGACATAAGGCACCGACACCCATACCCGGACGGGTATATCTTGGTTAACGTAGAGTCGGGAGGGTCTCCTGGCCACCAGCGGGGACTTCAATTTGATAGCCCGGCGTCATCGGCGCGGGCAACCCGTCGAGACAAAGTAGGAGCGATTATGGTGCAGGACCAGCTAGATGAGGTGTCAAATGAGCGTGGGGAATTCGGGGATGCCTAAGCCGCAAGGGTGGCCCATCGAGCGGATTACTGGCCTGATGGCCGGCGCTTTCGTGCTCACCAGCTTGGCCCTTGGGCGCAGGTTTTCAAGTCGCTGGCGGATCTTCACGGCATTTGTTGGCGCGAACTTGATACTCAACGCGGTGAGGGGCTGGTGTCCGATGAGCGTGCTGCTGCATCGCCTAGGCGTCCCGAGCACGGCTGAATGTCCACCAAAGATCGATCCTGATGTGTGAGCGATCAGCACCGCGGTGAGCGCCGGAGCTCACAAAGAGGCGCACGCCCGCCGGCCGGTAGCAGGGTGCCCTCTGATGCACCGGGGCGGTGGAGTAGCCGAACCGGTCGGCGATCTCTGCAGCAGAGACATCCTCGATGAAGTAGGCGCGCAACACCTCATAGCGGCGTGTCCCGCGCCGCGGCACCCCCGCTGCAAGCCACCGCGACATGAGGATCTGTTGCCCGGGGGTACCTGTGAACATTGTCGACAACACCCAGGGGGTATATAGGTGGATCGGCGCATTTGATGGGTATTTTTTTCGCCCGGGTACCGCGGACTGGCGGATGGCTCAGCCATGCGGCGAGAGCCGGTAGTAGGGCTGCGCCCCAGGCTGCTATGCCGTGTTGTACCCTTCAGAGTAGCTATACCCAGCCGGGTATTAAGGGAGGCCTTGATGTGGGCTGCGGACTTCAGATCTGATCGGGTGCGGATGTGGCTTTCCCCGGGTTTGGCGCGGATTTACCGGGGCCACCAACGCGGAACTGCTGCGCTAGGCCAATGGCGGTCTGCCCACCGGAAAGCTCCTCTACCACAAGTTCAACGAGCCGTCCGACGCAGCGACGTAAGGCATAGACAACGACTTACTGACAAGGGCGGGCCACGAGCGAAGGGACACTCCAATTCTCAGCATCCTCAAACGGGCTTGGGTAACCCTTGTCGTCGTAGTGGCAGTTTTTCTCGGTGGTGTCGCCGTCAGTCGGCTGCGCGGCGTTTTCGGCTCTGACGAGATCTTTACTGCGACCGCCAGCAGTGCCGAACCACTCGAGCCATCCCATGTCAAGCGGGTGATATACGAGGTTTACGGGCCCGACGACACATCGGGCAGCGTGAGCTATTTGAATGAGAACGCCCAGCCGGAGCAGGCAGAGTTCACCAGCTTGCCCTGGACGTACGCGATGACGACGACGGTGCCGGCGGTTATTGCCAACGTGGTGGCACAGGGCAACAGCGACCACATCGGGTGCCGCATCACCGTCAACGGTGAAGTCAAAAACGAACGATCCTCGGCCGGGCACCACGCCCAGACTTCCTGCCTGGTGAAGGCCGCATGAACACCGGTAGCGAGGCCCGTCCAAAATTCATGCGGTTCGTCCGCAGGTTCGCGGTGCCGATCCTCGTGGCATGGCTGCTGCTGACCCTCGCCCTGAACGTGCTTGTGCCGCCGATTGAGTCGGTCGCACGCAACCACGCGGTGACCATGTCGCCGCAAGACGCGCCGGCGATGATCGCCGCCAAGCGCATCGGCGCAACGTTTCACGAGTCGGACTCCGACAGCATCGCGATGATCGTCCTGGAGAGCGACAAACAACTCGGCGAGGAGGCGCACCGCTACTACGACGGCTTGGTGAAAAAGCTGCTGGCCGACCCCAAGCACGTGCAGCATGTCCAGAACGTGTGGGGAGATCCACTCACCGCCGCTGGCGTGCAGAGCCGGGACGGCAAAGCCGCTTACGTCCAACTCAATCTGGCCGGCAACCAGGGCAGCACCCTGGGCAACGAGTCCGTCGAAGCGGTCCGGGACATCGTCGACAAGTCAGCGCCGCCCAAAGGGCTCAAGGTTTATGTCACCGGTCCGGCGGCACTGACCACCGACATGAACGAAGCCGCCGATAAAAGCATGTTCAAAATGATGGGCGTGACGGGTGTGGTCATCATGATCATGCTGTTTATCGCCTATCGTTCCATCAGCACGGTGCTTCTGGTTCTGGTCATGGTTGGTTTCGAGATGGGCACGGCCCGAGGGCTCGTCGCGCTTCTCGGCAACTACGACCTGTTGGGGTTTTCGACGTTCGTCGTCGCCATGCTGTCCTCCTTGGCGATCGCGGCGGGGACCGATTATGCGATCTTTCTGATCGGTCGGTACCACGAGGCTCGTCAGGCCGGTCAGGATCGAGAAGCGGCCTATTACACCATGTTCCGCGGGACCTTTCACATCATCTTGGGCTCGGGGTTGACGATCGCGGGGGCTACCTTCTGCCTCCACCTGGCGCGACTGTCGTACTTCAAGGCACTCGGCATTCCGTCTGCGCTGGGACTGATCGTCGTTGTCGCGGGGGCGCTGACCGCGGCGCCGGCCGTTGTCGCCGTGGCCACTGGGTTTGGTTTGCTCGACCCGAGACAGATGATCAAGACACGCGCGTGGCGGCGCGTCGGCACCGCTACCGTGCGCTGGCCCGGCCCGGTGTTTGCCGCCTCGCTGGCCATCGCCGTGGTCGGCATCCTGATCATGCCGAGCATGAAGCTCAGCTACAACGACCGCTTCTACATACCCCGCACCCTGCCATCGAACGTCGGATATGCGGCCGCAGAGCGCCATTTCAGTTCCGCCACCATGAATCCCGACATCCTCATGATCGAGAGTGATCACGACATGCGGAATCCCGGCGACATGATCATCCTGGACAGGCTTGCCAAAGATGTCTTCCGATCGCCGGGAATCGCGATGGTGCAAAGCATCACCCGGCCATTGGGCGGGCCGATCGAGCACACGTCAATACCTTTCCAGATCAGTGCCCAATCGATTCCGATCCAAGAAAACCTGCAGTTCATGAAGGACCGGATGGCCGACATGCTCACGATGAGCGACGATCTCGGTGCCATCATCGGCTCGATGCAGCGGATGCAAGGTTTGCTGGCCCAGATGAGCAACACCACCCATCACATGGTCGGCGATATGCGCGCGATGCAAGCCACGCTGGACGAGATGAGAGACCATCTGGCGGACTTCGACGATTTCGCGCGACCGTTGCGCAGCTATTTGTACTGGGAACAACACTGTGTCAACATCCCCGTCTGCTGGGCGACCAGGTCGGTGTTCGAGGCGATCGACGGTGTGGACAAGTTCAGCGACAACATGGGCACGCTGATCAAGGACATGAACAATATCGACGCGATAGTGCCCCAGATGCTCGCCCAGTTCCCGCCGATCATCGCCGTCGCGACGTCCATGCAGGGAACGCTGCTCACGATGCACAGCAGCTTCTCGGGTCTGGTCACGCAAATGGACCAGATGACCGATACGGCTAGCGCGATGGGTCAGGCTTTCGACGCCTCCAGGAGTGGCGACTACTTCTACTTGCCGCCGGAAGCATTCAGTAATCCCGACTTCCAGCGCGGCCTGAGACTTTTCCTGTCGCCGGACGGCAAGGCGGCGCGCTTCATCATCACCCACGACACCGATCCGGCAACTCCGGCGGGCATTTCCGCGGTCAAGCCGGAACTGGGCGCCGCGCATCAAGCGGTGAAGGGAACGGCCCTGACCGACGCCAGGTTCTACCTCGCCGGGACGGCGGCCATCTACCGCGACATCCAGTCAGGCTCCCAATACGACCTGCTGATCGTGGGAATCGCGGCGCTGACGCTGATCTTCGCCGTGATGGTGATCATCACCCGCGCTCTGGTCGCGTCCTTGGTGATCGTCGGCACGGTGCTGCTGTCACTGGGCGCTGCCTTCGGGCTGTCAGTGCTGGTGTGGCAGCACCTCTTCGGCCTGGATTTGAACTGGATCGCGCCGGTGTTCGGGTTGATCATCCTGCTCGCGGTCGGATCCGACTACAACCTGCTGCTCGTCTCGCGGTTCCAAGAGGAGATCGGCGCGGGGCTAAAGACGGGCATCATCCGCGCCATGGGCGAAACAGGCGGAGTCGTCACTGCGGCGGGCCTAGTCTTCGCCTTCACCATGATGTCCATGGCCGCCAGTGACCTGAGCTCAATCGGCCAGGCCGGCACCACGATTGGCCTCGGCCTACTGTTCGACACCCTGATCGTGCGCTCCTTGATGACGCCCTCGATCGCGGCGCTGCTCGGACGCTGGTTCTGGTGGCCACTGCGAGTGCGCCCGCGCCCGGCCAGCCAGATGCTGCGGCCCTTCGGACCGCGCCAGCTGGCTGCGTTCCCTACCACTGGGTGAGGACGCGGATGCCGCGGCTATTATCTGGGGGTCGATCGGGCTGTTTATTACTGTTCCCGGTGAGGGACGGCGGAGTGATCTGGCCTAATTGGGAACAGTCTGATCGTTTGCGTTCCCGGTTGCGGTTTTCTGTAGGTGAGGTCGGAGGGTGTATCCGATGATCGCGCAACACAGTTCGAGTTGGTGGGAAGCGCGGGGCGGCACCCGGGGTCGAATTCAGCACGGATGCTGTGGAGCGTGCTGCGCTCATCGATGAAGGGTTGAACCCGGATGACCCAGCGGTGATCACTGCGCTGGACTTGGTCCGTTGGGAGCTGTCGCTGTTGGCTGAGTAGAGACCGGGGCTTGAGGACTTGTCGAACTCGTTTGGAACCCCGTGCATGTCGGCTGGCGGCGCTGGCCGGTGGGACGGTTGGTGCGGTGGTTCAGGTATGTGCTTCGAGGACCTGGAATGGTGTTGTCCAACTTGTTGATGGTTCGTGACTAGTGATGGTGAGGTGGTGGGCGGTGAACTCGTCGGCGAGGCCGGTGCCGAGGACGTCGCGGGCGTGTGGGCGTTCGGTTAGGCGCAGGTAGGCGTTGAACGCGGGTTGGGCGGTGGGTGGTTGGTCGAGGTCGACGGCCACGACCCGGCCTCCCGGGCGTAGCACGCGGATGGTTTCGTCGATGGCTTGGTCGCGGATGTCGGTGGGCAGTTCGTGCCATCCGAAGACGCTCATGACAACGTCGAATGTGTTGTCGGGGAACGGGAGTGCGGCGGCGTCACCTTCGTGCAGAGTCACGTTCTGGATACCTTGGTGTGCCAGTTGGCGTCGGCCGATGGCGAGCATTTCCGGAGAGATGTCGAGGGAGTCGATGATCGTGTCGGGGAGCCGGGCAGCGAGCCGTCGGGCGGCGTAGCCGGTGCCGCCGCAGAGTTCCAGCACGCGCTGCGGGTGCTGGGCGGCGACGCGTTGCGCGAGACGGTCGTGCGGTTTGCCCGGGATGAAGCGGTTGCCGGCCGCGAATATGGGGCCGGCGAGGAAGAACTTGACCCGGTTGCGGGTCCAGCGCCGTGTCATGACCGTGTTTCCTGTTCTAGTCTGCCGCGGTGTGGTTGGCGGGTGTAGTGGGTAGGTGCGGCGGTGAATCGGTGGGCGCATTCGGTTGAGCAGAACCACCAGTCGTGATCGTTGTGGCGCAGGCGGGTGGGTGCGGTGGCCGGGTCGATGCGCATGCCGCAGACGGGGTCGCGCGGGTAGCGGGCCGCGGTGAGCGCCACCGTATAGAGCTCGACGGGTGTGGTGATGTTGCGTAACGGTGTGGGGCCCAACGGTTGTGGGGTGCGTCCGAGCTTGGCGGCGGTCTCGCGGATGGGTTCGGTGATGACGGCTTGGCCGGCGCCGGCGAGCGCGGTGACGCGGGCGGCGATGTTGACGGCATGCCCGTAATAGTCACTGCCCTGATGAATTGCGCTGCCGTGGTGAATACCGGCGCGCAGCGCCAGAAAACCGTCCTCGTCGGCCACCAGGTCGGCTAATTCACCGATGGTGGCCACCATCTGTTCGGGTGTGGCGGCGGCGAGCATGACAGCGTCACCGATCGTCTTGACCAGGCAGACATCCGGGTGCAGCGCGGTGCGGGCCAGCTCGGCGAGGCGGGCCGCCAGCCGGGCGGCTTCGTGGTCGCCGCAGATCTCGGTGAGGACGCTGTATCCGGCCAGGTCAACGAACGCGAATGTCGCCTCGACTGTGCGCTGGTCAGTTCCGTTGTTGACGACCATGTGTGGACTCCCGTGGGCGGTGGCCGGGTGTGAGGCGGCCCAGTCCGGGTAGGAAGCGCCCGACCCGGGCGGTGTAGTCGGTGTAGGCGCGGCCGTGAACGCGGTGCAGGTAGGGCTCCTCAACACCGCGCACCTGCACCTCGATCCCGGCCACAGCGATGATCAGACCGGCGACCGCGATGGGGTTGGGCACCATCAACACCAGTCCAGTCAGCGTGAGGATGACCGCGGTGAAGATCGGGTTGCGCGCGATCGCGAACGAACCGGTGGTGACCAGGGTGGTGCGTTCGGTTTCGTCGACACCGATTCGCCAGGACGCGCCCAGCCCGAGCTGGGCGACCAAGGTCACGGCGATACCGATCACCGCGACCCCGATACCGGCACCGCGCAGCAGGGGATGCTCCAGAACGCCGATCGTCGGCATACCGGCGATCGCGGCCAGCGGGGCCCCGAACCCGACCAGCAGATAGCCCAGGTCGGTGATGGCCAGGGCCCACCATTCCAGGGACCCGTCGGGACGCAGGCTGCGCCGGTTGCCGCTGTCGCCAGTGCGGCGCAGCTGGATCCAGCGCCGGCACGCGCCGATGATCAGCATCATCGAGACGAACAACGCCAGCACGACGATCGGCATCACCATGGGAGTCACTCCTGGCTTGGAAGGGGTTTGGCGGCCGCCCCGAGCAGGTAGTCGCCGCTGATGCGGGTGGCCGACCCGAGCACCACCAGCCCGTGGTCGGCTAGGGCGTCGAGGAACTCCTCGGCGCTGAACCGGTCCTCGGTGGGGTGGTCAAACAGCCGCCGGTAGGTGGGTCGGGCCAGGGCATGGGCGGTGACCTCGGCGAAATAGAACCGCCCCGCCCGGGCCCAGGACCCGGGCGGCCTCACCGATCGCACTACGCCAGCCGGGGATATGGTGGATGATCCCGAAGTCGAACACCGCGCCGTAGGCGCCGTCGCCCGCGCCCACGGCGGCCCGCAGGTCGGTGGCGCTGCCGTGGGCCAGCCGGACCCGATCCCCGTATCGGGCCAGCCGCCGCGACGCCCGGTTGATCATCGCCGAATCCAGATCGACGGCGTCGACGCGGGCGGCGCCGAACTGCTCCAGGATCAGCTGACAGCCGTATCCCGACCCGCACCCTATCTCGGCCGCGACAGTGCCCGGCGGTAGCCGGCCACCGAACCGTTGCAGGACCGGCACGACGTAGCCACGTTCCAGCCACCGCCACGGCGGCGAGTGCACCACCCCGACCTCGGCTCGGTTCATCAACATCGCCAGCTCCTCTTCCGATCAACCCGGCCGACCGCACTTTGCATCGATGCCTAACGATGATGCCCGATTTGACCGATCAATAGTGTTCGACGTTATCATCGTTGTGTGACGATGAAAAGTGGTTCGGTCGATACCGCTCCTACGGCGGTGAACTTGGATGCGGCGACGGCGTTGTTTCACAGCCTCTCGGATGCGACGCGGCTGGCGATTCTGCGCCGGCTGGCGGTCGGCGAGGCCCGGGTGGTGGATCTGACCAGCGAGTTGGGGTTGGCCCAGTCGACGGTGTCGGCGCATCTAGCGTGCCTGCGCGACTGCGGATTGGTCGATTACCGGCCGCAGGGCCGCGCCTCGGTATACCGGCTGATCTGTGAGGAGCTGATGCAGATGTTCCGGGCCGCTGAGGCGGTGCTGGAGGCCACCGGCAGCGCGGTCGCCCTGTGCCCCACCTACGGCCACCCCCCTGAGCGGAAAGAAGCGCGATGAGCGAGACGTGCGGCTGCGGCGGCGAAGAGGACGGCCCCGGCGACGAGACCGAGCAGGAACCCGAACGACTTTGGGAGGTCAGCGAACTGCGCGCCGCCGCAGCCGCTGGCGTGGTCCTTGCTGGCCGGCTATGCGGTCGGCTGGACCGGCGGACCCCACCCGGTTCAGCTGGGCTTGTATGCGGTCGCGTTGGCGATCGGGGCGTGGACGTTCGTGCCGTCCACATCTGCGGCGACTACCAGGCCGCCCGGCTCGCGGCCCGCCGCGCCGACCTGGCCCGCCGCTCACGGCCACCGGGGGTCTGCCGGTCAAAACGATCGGCGATGCCGTCATGCTGCGCGCCACAGCGGACGGCGTTGGTTGCGCTCATCGCGCGGATCGGATCGGTCAGCCTCAGCCTCCGTTCCAGCCTGCTAAACCCATTGCCGGAGGAGCATCATCGTGGCCAATCCTGACCAGCCCGATAGCGGCGACGCCGTCTCGGGGCGTACCGCAATCGGGCGGGTCATGGCCGCCCTGCTGGTGGCCGCGCCCGCGGTCGTGTTGCGCGTCACGGGTACGGCGTTGCCTGCGCCGATCGCGGTGGTGGTGTTCGGTGCGGCGGTGTTGGCGTCGGTGGCGTTGTTGATGTGGGCAGCCGAGGCGGCCCGCGCCGACATTTCCGGCAGCCTCGCGTTGGCGTTGCTGGCGCTGGTGGCGATCCTTCCCGAGTACGCGGTGGACATCTTCTTCGCCTACAGCGCCGGGCACCGCCCGGAATTCGCCGCTTATGCCACCGCCAACATGACCGGCGCCAACCGCCTGCTTATCGGTGTGGCGTGGCCACTGCTGGTCTTCACCGCGATCTGGGCGGTCCGCCGACGCCCCGCCCAGGACCCGGGCGACACAACTGGACAGCCCACTGGTTGGCTGAGCGGTGGGGTGGTCGTGGCCGGCCACCGCCGGGTGGAGTTGCTGTTTTTGGGCGCGGCCACCCTATATGCGCTGATCATTCCATTGACCGGGCGGCTGGCCTGGTATGACGCGGCGGTCCTCGGAGGTCTGTTCGCCGGCTATCTGTGGAGGATTCGCGGTAGCGCCGAGTCGGAGGAGGAGTTGACCGGCGTGGCGGCCACCGTGGCCGCCCAGCCCCGGGTTCGCCGACGGGTGCTGGTGGTGCTGCTATTCGCGGCCGCCGCGGTGGTGATCCTGTCGGCCGCCGAGCCCTTCGGTGAGGCGTTGGTGGAAGCGGGCAGCGAGTTGGGTATTGACCGGTTCCTGCTGGTGCAGTGGCTGGCGCCGATCGCTTCGGAATCCCCGGAGGTCCTGGTGGCGATCACATTCGCGCTGCGTGGCCGCGCTGATGACGGCATGGGCGCCCTGCTGGCCGCCAAGCTCAACCAATGGACCCTGCTGGTGGCGTGCCTGCCGATCGCCTACTACCTAGGCGGCGGTCACGCAGCGGGCCTGCCGCTCGACGCACGCCAGACCGAGGAGTTCGTGCTCACCACCGCCCAGACGGTGCTCGGTATCGCGGTGCTGATCAACCTGCGCCTGACCGGGGCCAAGGCCCTGTTGCTGCTCGGTCTGTTCCTCGCCCAGTTTGTTCTTCCCGACGAGCAGGCCCGCTACATCATCTCGGTTATCTATGCCGGGGTGGCCGTGGTGTTTTTCCTCGCTCAACGTCGCGACGTTCGACCGCTCGTGACCTCGGCGCTGCGCAACCCGCAGCGGGACGCATCAGAGCCAAGGTCGCCCTGACCGGGTTCCCTGTTGGACGTGGTAACGGACCGTCACGCGTGCTCTGGCTTCGACGGTAAAGCGCCCGGCACGCCCAGCCTCGTGTTTGGGGACCGCGTTGTGACCATACGATATACGCGACGGCGATAGACCTGCGCGTCCTTGGACGTCTTGCACTGTGACAGAGCGCCGAACGCCAGCGCGAGAACGCGTTGCCGCTACTTTCTGGGTCAAGTGGGCCACGACACGAGATGCTCGTGGTCGAAGACCGCCGAGCGTAGGAGAGTTGTGTGTGACACTTGTCGGGTAGCCCGGACACATTGCTGCGCCCGGGCCCCTCAGAACCGGACGTGCGACTTTCACCGCATCCGGCTCAAGCAAGCCCCGAGGGCGTCTCTCTACTGAATCGGCTGGACCCGCTGCCTATTTCGGTGTTCCCGTTGTCGGCAGTGGGCGTGCATGAGGCGGTGTGCGGTCGGATGGTCGCCTTGGGTTGCATCCATCACAACGGCGCTCTTGCGGAGTGCTCGCGTGAGGGTGCTGGTCCACTGGCCCCATTCCTGTGGGCTCTGCGGACCGTGGTCGGCGGACAGCAGGAACGTATCGCAGGCGGGGCAGCGTCCCTGCTGCCGAAGCAGCAGCGACGCGGTGACTCCACCCAGGAGCGAGTACGTCTTGCGGCGCCGATCCTCCCAGTACTGGTCCAGGGCCGGGTCGTCTGGCGACGCGGTGCCCATGACCAGTCGGTGGCGGACGATCTTGGTCCAGACGAACTGGCGCAGGTAGATGCCGCTGTCGCGGTCACCGAAGACCCACCGGTCCTGTCTGGACGGGTTGAACTTACCGAAATACCTGTTGACGACCCAGTGTCTCGGCTTGTTCTGGTGGGAGCGCAGCGCCCACCGGTAGAGGTGCTGCCACAGGTGATGATCGAGCGTGGCGAACGCCTCTTTGGAGACCGCGTTCCGGTAGTAGGCGGACCAGCCCCGGATGATCGGGGTGAGCCGCCGGATCACTGCTTCGGCGTTGGCTCCCCGCAGGGAGCGCACTTCAGCAGCGAGTCGCTGCCGGACCCGCTTCATCGCCGCCGGGCTGGGTTTGATGAGCAGCTTGCCGCGATAGTTGCGGATGTTGAATCCCAGGAAGTCGAAACCTTGATCAACGTGAACGATGTGCGTTTTGTCTCGTTCAACGTAAGGCCTCGTGGGAGCAGCCACTCACCGAGCCGGCGCCAGACCTGCTCGGCCTGGTTTCTGGTGTGACACATGACGACGAAGTCATCGGCGTAGCGCACCAGCACCGGCGAATCCGCCCTGGTCTCGACCCCATAGGTGTCGCGACGCAGATAGCGGACACCGGCGGCTTCTTCCATCCCGTGCAGCGCAATATTGAGAAGCATCGGGCTGATCACCCCACCTTGCGGAGTACCCTGCTCGGTTGGGGCGAATCGGCCCCGCTCGATCACACCGGCGGCTAGCCACCCGGCGATCATTCCCCTGGCGGGGAAGGTGCCGAGATGGGTGAGTAGACGCTCGTGGTCGATGCAGTCGAACGCCGCTGACAGGTCGGCGTCGAGGATCCATTGCCGCTTGGCCGGTTGGCCTTTGAGCGTCCAGTAGATCGCCTCGATCGCGTCATGACAGCCACGCCCAGGCCGAAACCCGTACGAACGCGGCTCAAACCGCGCCTCCCACTCGGGCTCCAGCGCGTTGGCGACTCGGGCCTGTTGCACCCGGTCCCGCAGTACCGGGACGGATGCTTCATATTGCCCCTTCCTGCAGTCGCGTGTAGGGATCGGATTCGGTGATGGGGGCTGGAGGCTGGTCGACTTCATTGCCCAATATGATGCCAGCCGGCACCGACATCGTGCGGCGTTTCAGGCCCGAGTTCGGGATCTGATGTAGTGGGCCGATGGGTTGAGGTGGCCGGATTCGGCGATGCGGCAACGGCATTCAGATTCGATGTGCTCGTTCCAGGGGATGCAGAGCCGGTTCCCGGTTCCGCGGTGGGCGGCGAGCTTACCGGTCTTTATCCAGTTGTAGACGGTGCCGGTGCTGACGGCGAGCCGTTGTGCGGCGTCGGCGGCGCTGATCTGTCCTTCGGCGTAAGGGTTCGGGGCAGGGATGTGGTAGGCGTGCCGGATCCACTGCACGGCCTTGACGTCGAACGGGGCTCCGGTGCCGGTGGTCAGCCCGGCGGTGTTGAGCAGCGCGGCCAACTCGGCGGTGGGGGTGGTGGGTCCCAGGCGGGTCACCATCGCCACGGCTGGTGAAGGGCTGCGTTTGGCGGTGCCGGGATGGGCGATGCGGGCGACGGTGATCTCGTCGATGGCGCCTGTGTGCCAACGGATCCCGATCCGCGCTTGGCCGTGGTTGGGTTCGGGGAGCAGGGTGATGTCGGCAATCACGGTGCGTAGCAGCCGTTTGCGGTCCTTGTTGCTGGTGGTGGGCGCGTGCCAGAGCCCGGGCAGGTCGGCGGCGAGTTTTTCCAATTCCGGTCGACCGGGTAGCGGCGGCAGCGTGTCCCGGGCCTTCGCCGTCGCACGCGAGCTGGCCGGCTGGTGCTGGTCACTGGCGACCCTGAGCTAAGCGCCACCACTGAGCTTGATCGGAGCCAGCCGGTCGACGGCGAGGTAGGCGAACCGGATCTGCGTTACAGCTATGAGCCACAACGAAATTCACCCCGATTTCTATCTGACGCCCGGTTCTAGAGAGCAGCCACCGTTCGCGCCGAACCATCGTCTTGCGGTATCCAACCCGCGCATATCAGTTGTGTGGTCCCCTTCCGGGGACGCCCGCGCATGCGGGAAAATCGGGTGCGGTCGCTCGCCGAGGTCGATCATTCTTGGCGCTGGTGAGCCCGTATATCAGTTTGATCCGGGGAGCCGATGGTGGGGCTGCGCATTGTTGCCATGAGCACGAGGGTCCGACTCTTTTCTATCCCTGTTCGGTTCCTGCGGGCGGCCGCGCTCATGTAATCGGTTTCCCGGGAAGGATTTTCGTTATGGACGAGGTCGATGATGTCGAACTGCTAGTGGAGCGGGTCGCGGCGCTGGATCTGGGCAAGGCTGTTCTGGAGGCGTGTGTGCGGGTGCCGCAAGCACAACGGGCCGGCAGACGAATGCAGGAGCTGCGCAGCTACGGTACGACGACCGCACAGCTGTTGGCGTTGGCGGGCTGGTTGCGGCACTGGCAGGTGCAGCGGGTGGTGATGGAATCGACCAGCACCTATTGGAAGGGCGTGTACTACCTTCTGGAGGCCGAGGGGTTTGACTGCTGGCTGGTCAACGCCCGCGAGGTGAAGAATGTGCCAGGTCGGGCGAAGACAGACCGGGCCGACGCGGTCTGGCTGGCCAAAGTCGCCGAGCGTGGGATGTGCCGCCCGTCACTGGTGCAGCCGCCCGAGATCCGTCGGCTACGCGACCTCACGCGCTACCGTCGGGCTCTGGTGCAGGATCGCACCCGTGAGCAGCAACGGGTTGAGAAGCTGCTCGAGGACGCCCAGATCAAAATCTCGTCGGTGCTCTCGGACCTGCACGGCGTATCCGGGCGGGTGATGATGGAAGCCCTGATCGCCGGAGAGCGGGATCCGCGGACGCTGGCCCGGCTGGCCAAAAGCGGTGCGCGGAAGAAGACCGACCAGCTCGAAGAGGCGCTACGCGGATTCTTCACCGACCACCACGCGACGATTCTGAGGATGATGCTTGATAACAGCGACCGGATCGGCGCGCAGATCGCCACACTCGACGCCCGGATCGAGGAGGCGATCGACCCTTTCTCCCGACAGGCAGCCCGGCTCGCTGACATTGTCGGCGTGAACACCGTTGCCGCCGCCGAACTCATCGCTGAGACTGGGGTCGACATGACCCGGTTCCCAACGGCCGCGCATCTGGTGTCGTGGGCCAAGTTCTGCCCGCAGACCCACGAGTCGGCCGGTAAGTCGATGAGCAAGGGCCGCGGCAAAGGCAACCCGTGGCTGGCCGGCACTCTTGGCCGCATCGCGTTCGCCAACTCCCGCGCCGACACCTTCCTGGGCACCCGTTATCGGCGCCTGGCGCGACGCCGCGGCAAGCAGAAGGCGATCGTGGCCACCGGCAACTCGGTGCTGACCGTCATCTATCACCTGCTCTCCGATCCACAAGCCCGATTCTGCGACCTCGGACCCGGCTACTACGAATCCCGGATCAACAAACACCGCCGTGCCCGCGACCTCGCCACCCAACTCCAAGCGCTCACCGGCCAGCACATCGCCATCCGGGACGGTAAAGCGGTCATCACCGACAACGCGGCCTGACACTAAATCGACAACGCCACAACATGACCCGGCTCCCGTCGGGTGCCTTCGGCTGCCCACTCACCATCCGATTTTCGGGTCAGTCTGACACCACCGTCGTTGACCAACGACCGCCAACAACCCGGCTGACACTGATCAAACGAAAGCCGCCCCGACATTCGCCGGGGCGGCTTTCACCTGCCTATTGACACGACTGGCCTACATATCAGCTGTACTCCTGAGAGGCCGCGCGATTTCAGGGACCGCAGAAACGCTGTCCAGAACGCGCCGTCCTCGCTGTCGCCGACGTCGAAGCCCAGGACTTCACGGCGCCCGTCGGCAGCGACCCCGGTGGCGATCACCACGGCTTGGGACACCACCCGGTGATTGACCCGGGCCTTGCAATAGTGGCGTCGAGGAACACATACGGGAACCGCTGATCACCGAGAGGTCGGTCGCGAAACGCGGCGACCTCGGTGTCCAGGTCGGCGCAGATGCGCGGGACCTCGCTTTTGGAGATCCCTGTGTCGGCGCCCAGCGCTTTGACCAAGTCGTCGACCTTACGGGTCGAGGTGCCGTGCAGGTAGGCCTCCATCACCACGGCAAACAGGCACTGGTCCACCCGGCGGCGCCGCTCCAACAACGCCGGAAAGAACGAGCCCGTGCGCAGTTTCGGGATCCGCAACTCCAAATCCCCGGCCGTGGTGCTGACCGTGCGCGGCCGCGACCCATTGCGCTGATTGGTCCGCGACTCGGTCCGCTCGTGCGGGCCGGCGCCGATCACCGCGGTCAACTCCGCATCGATCAACGCCTGATAGATCGTCTCCGCGGCTTGCCTGATCCGATCACTGGCATCGGCATTGCGCAGTGCATCAAGCACCTCCAACAAGGCAGACTGATCCAGGGCCATCGCGATGTTCCTCTCGGTAGTGATTCTTGGCGGTTTCACTACAGAGACTCACGCGATGGCCCTTCATATTCAGCGACCGACACGCCGCCGCCACTTACACCGCTTCACGGGACGCAACCCAGGAGCCGCCACAGCGCTGACGCGCCGCACGGCATCAAACAGGTCTGGGCAGATTCATGGCCGCCTGCGGGCACTTTCGTGTCCGCCGGTGGGCAGTTCCTATTGGCCGCTACTGGGCACTTTCGTGTCCGCCAGTGGGCAGTTTTTCATGTCCGCCGACACTGGCGTAAACCCGGACTCGCCAGGGCCACATCCACCAGCACCACCACTTGGGGGACATGGGTTGCGGTATTTAACTTGTGTCTCGGTCGTGCGGTTGTGCGGCCCAGAGGTCGATCCACTCGCGTTCTTCTTGTTGTTTGAGCTGGTGTAGCTCTTTCGATGGCTGGACGAGTTCGACCTCGGGTTCGGGGAGTGCATAGAAGTCGCCGATTCCGCGGGCGGATTCGTGGTTGCCTGTGTCGATGAAACAGTATCCGTGGCCGTCGAATGCGGCGGTATCGGAGGATGCGAGGCCGAGGTGTTTTAGTGCGCCGCCAACAGCTGTTTTCGCGTGGCCTTTGGCCATGATCGCCGCTTTGGGCAGTGGGCGGCCGCTGGGGGTGGTGATGCTGGTGACATCCCCTACGGCCCAAACGCCTTCGTGTTGGGTGGCTAGCGTTTCAGGATCGACGGTGATCCATCCCGGGCCACCCAGCCCAAAGGCGGGTTCGTGGGGTGGGACGAACAGGAGCAGGTCAAACGGGGCGGTGGCAGCGCCCTCGAAGCGAATCATCCGGGCGGCCGCGTCAACGCTTCGGCATTGCATGTTCGGATAAAAGCCGATTTGAGCATCGCCGAGCAAGACCATCAGCTTTCGGCCCGGGCCGGTGCCCGCTGAGGGCATCGGCTGAGGTTCCACCGTGAAGATGTCGATCTGGGTGGCCGTTCTCTTTCCGTGCTCGATAAGGTAGTCATGGGCGAGCATCGCGCCCTCGTAGGGTGCCACAGGGCAGCGATACGGTAATGAGGGAATAAGTACAGCGATGTTGCCGCCGGCGAAATCGGTTAGCGCGCGGCGCGCCTGATCCGCATCGGAGATGCTGTAGAAGTGGTGGGCGACTCCCGCATCGACTGCTTCGGCAAGCCCGGGAACTCTGCCCGGGTTGTTTCTGGCTCCGACCGCGACGATGAGTGCGTCGTAGTTGGTGTCAAAGTGGTCGCCTAGCACCTTTTTGCGCTGGGTATCGATGGTCGTGACGGTGCCGGTGATGGTGTGCACACCGTTGAGCGTCTGCTCACTTGGTGTGAGCGCGGCCTGCTGGGCGGTCCTCCAGCCACGCATAATCCAGGGCAATGTGAAGCCTTGAAAATGAGTGAAATCCGGGTCGATCAGAATGACCTCGAGATCGCCGCTGTTGAGCATGTTGCGTTGTCTCAGTTCGTGGATGGCAGTCAGTCCTCCGATGCCCGCGCCGAGTATCACAAGTTTTTTCGTCATCGTTGCTGCACCTTCCTCGCTGTGTACTGATTAGCTGATCTGGCCCCGCGCAGAGAAGAACCCGCGGGGGCCGTTTGGGTTGATGTCCCCGGCGTCGTTGGCCAGTGGGGGCTTTTACTGTTCGCAGTCTCGGCACCCGACGCCACGGCCTGGCGTGCTTGTGCCCCGATTGGGTGACGGGTGGCACGGTTTGATCGGCGAAACCTGTTGTTCCGCGCGAGCGTTTCCCCAACGACGGTGAAGCTTGCTTGGTGCCGTGAGCCAATGACATCGCTACTGCCGCCTGGATGTAGCAGTATTTTGCTGGTCGGGCGTCGCGGCGATCACGCAACCTCACGCCAGGGCCAGGAACAGCTTTTCCAGTTCGGCCTCCGTCAGTGGTGGCGCGCCGCCCGGGCCGCTACCGCTGATACAGTCCCGAAGGCCCAATGCCACGATTTTGAATCCGGCGCGGTCAAGGGCACGCGAAACCGCTGCGAGCTGGGTCACCACGTCCTTGCACTCGCGGCCCTGTTCGATCATGGCGATCACGCCGGCGAGTTGTCCCTGGGCGCGCCGCAGCCGGTTCAGCACCGGCATGATTCGGTCCTCGTCGTCAACCATTGCTTCCCTTCGCTATTCCTGGCTGTCCCCATTGTACCTTACCCCTAGGGGTATAGAACAACACCGTCCACTAGCGCATCGAGCCGTTAACCGAGCGGGGGGAATATACCCCTACGGGTACTAGTATTGTAGCGTCGTGGCGAGCACAAAATCCGCTCGGCCGAGGCCATCGAGACCACGCACCGGGTGCAGCGCTTCTACCTGGAAGGCGTGCGATCGACGGGCACTATCGAATTCCCACAGCGGCGATCACGCGCAAGACTGCTCTGCTTCTAAGCTGATGCCAGTCCGGTGAACCAGCGCTCTTGGCGGCTGCGGGCGAAGTCGGCTTTCTCGGCTGCAAATTGAGCTGACGGGCCGAGCAGCACCCCAGTTGGGTTCGGGCCGCTGAGGAAGTCGGCGTGCATCTTGGCGACCTCGCCGCGGCCGAACTCCATAAAGCAGTCGCCCGCCCCGTCATACGCGCCAGGCGGGGGTGTCCCCCGCAGGTTGGCAGCGATGTCGTCGGCGACGAACTGAGCGGCGCGTTCGGCGAATGTGCCCGCCTTGGCAGTATATGCCGCAGCCACATCACCAAGCGCATATACGCCGGGAAACCCAGTGGCCAAGTTGGTCTTGTCCACGGGAATCCATCCCTCCGGCGCCAGGCCGGACTCTGCGACGACCGTCGGAACTCGGTGCACCGGGATACCAATGAACAAATCGTAAGGCAGCCCCCCGCCCTCGACGAATTGGGCGATCTTACTGTCAGTGTCCAGCCGGCACACCGTCCGCTTTCCGACGAAGGTGATTCCCCGCGAATTCAAGTGCTCAAGGATCGGCTCGGAAACCTCCTTCGCGACCGGCACCGGCGCCCCCATGTAGCCGGTCACAGTGATGCTCACCTGATCACGCAGACCCCGGCCAGTGAAGTAGTCCTCAAGCAGAAATGCGGCCTCGAAGGGCGCCGGCGGACACTTGTACGGCTCGCCGAGCACACTGATCACCACGTTGCCGCCCTCGAAGGTCCTCAGCGCGCCGCGCAGGCGCTCAGCCCCGGCCAGCGAATAGTACTCGTAGCCATCCTCGGTGAAACCGGGGGTGGCCGCCGGGTCGTACTCCGCACCGAGGGCAACGACAAGGACGTCGGCCTCATAGGAACCTGCTTCGGTGCGCACGTGGCGATTTTCCGGGTCGATCCTGGTAATCACTTCCCGGCGGAACTCGACACCAGGTCTGGCGAACGCCGCATACGGCAGCCGCACCTCGTCCTGGTCACGTTTGCCCAGCAGCACATCCAGCTTAGAGAAACCGAAGGAGAAGGAATCGTTGCCATCCAGCAGCGTCACCCGCACCTGGCCGGCAAGTGACTCCGACAGCCTAGTGGCAAGTTCAAGCCCCCCGAATCCGGCTCCTAGAACCAGCACGTGCGGCGTCATTACATCCCCTCCCCGGCCCGGGTCGGCCCAGAGCTCTCGTTCCTCGCGTTCAGTATTGCCCGGAACCCGCTCATACAAACACTGCGGATGGCAGTTTGGCCGTCGACCAGAATCGCTCGACCCCCAGCAGCTCGCCGCGGTGAGCACAGCGCTGTTGGTGGCGCCGGCGAGTCCGGCGGTGCAGCCCAGCCAAGGGGTCTCCTCAGCAACGGAGCGCGCATCCGGTCCCTGACCAAGCGCGGAAATCGCGCCGTCCGGCGCCCAGCACGACCAGATCAACGTCTACGGCAACCTGTTCTGTTCCTTCGACGTCGAAACCGAGCCGCGTCCGCGCAGCACACCGTCCCTATTAGCCGCCGATCGAGGACCAGTTTCGCTCAGCTGCTAAGCTAAGGCGACCCCGACGGTGCTCGACCGGGTCGAGCTCTCACGGCGCAGAATAATGGATATGTCCTACCCCGGGGAAACCTAGCCATGACCAGGCAGGCCTACCGTCATCTCGGTCGGGGGTACACGAATCCCGCCGAAGGGCGAATGCAGCCTGATGCCTACGGTCCGCGGGCGGGCCCGCCATGAGATTCACCAACACATTGATCGTCGCGTTTTCGGGTGTTTGGATCGAGGAGGCGTTCAGCGCGTTTAGCTGGAGTGGCGATGAGCGCGGCGAGCGCGCCCAGCGGGTGCCCGGTCGCAATGGCTTGCTCACGCGTTTCCGCGCTTGTTGCCAGCCCATTCAGCTTTGCAAATGTTACACCCCATTCGCGTACGACTAGCGGTGGCCCGAAGAAGCGCTCACGGACCCGGTCGCAGTGTTGATGATGAGTATTCTGACTTTCACCGAAATGCTGGCAACGGTCGTCGTATTGAGCAAATTGCATGTGCGCAGTTTGTCTGGGAATAAATGATGGCGAAAGGATATTTGCGCAGCCAAAAATGTTCATGATGGTAAACAGATTTCTCAGCCGGCCACATAGTTTAGGGTTCACGGTCCCGACCACTGTCAACCCTGCGTGGTCCTTGAGAATCAGCCTGTGTCTAGCCAGGTTATCAAGAGATTCGGAAAAGGGCTGTCCAGAGTCTTTTACCGCGGCGGTGTAGTTGAGAACCAATAGTTGCGGGATCCACAAATTAGAGTGCAGTTCTAGAATGCAGATCGGTTTGGCGACAGGGATCCCGAAGGGATGCGAGTATTGATGAGGATTACTTGTCGCAGGGACTAAGTTGAGCTTTCTTTGGATCAAACTTGAGCTAGAGAAAGACTTCTGTGGGTAGCTTCCGAGTTGTACGGCTGATACGCCGTTGTCGGCCTTTTGATCAGTGGAGGCGGGCTCATGCCATCTGTGGTAGTTGCACCGGATGTGGTCGCGGCGGCGGCGCGGGATGTGGCGCGGATTGGCTGGGCGGCAACGGCGGCACGACCGGCGGCATTGGCGGCAAAGGCGGCGTCGGCGGGCCGGGCGGCACGCCCGGCGGTATCAATGGCATCAATGGATGAGCTGGTTTTCCTGTCGGCCGAGTCGGGGCCTCAACAGGATTTTCGGCAGCTGTTCGGACTTGGGATGAAACAGGAGTCCTCGGCGAGTCCGACGATGGCCACCCGGTCGGCAACTTCGGCGCGGCTGGCGCACCTGGTAACTCTCGGTCAGGCCATGATGGCTGCGGGAATGGTTGTCCTATTCCTCGGCACGCCGTTTGCGTCTCTGGGCTGGCGATCCTTGGTAGCCCGTACCGTGGCCCGAAAATGCAAGGTAACTGCGAACAGACGAAACGCTCATCGTCCCGAATTACGTGGCAAATACCAGCAACAGCAGCCGATTAACTGCAACCTTGGCCCGGACAAGACACACAGGGTGGCCCTCGCCGTGGCCCGCCACCCACTCGACCCGGTCTGCGGCATGCGCATCGACCCGGCCACCGCACCCACCCGACTGCGCCACCACGATCGTGACTGGCGGTTCTGCTCAACCACATGCGCCCACCGATTCACCGCCGTACCAACTCGGTACACCGGCCAACCACAACACGGCAGAACAGAACAGGAAACACAGTCATGACACCACGCTGGACTCGCAACCGGCTCAAATTCTTCCTCGCGGGCCCGATATTCGAGGCCGGAAACCGCTTCATCCCCGGCAAGCCCCACGACCGTCTCGCGCAACACGTCGCCGCCCAGCGCCCCGGGCGTGTGCTAGAACTCTGCGGCGGCACCGGCTACGCGGCCCGGCTGCTCGCCACCCTCTCCCCGACACAATCATCGACTCCCTCGACATCTCCCCGGCGATGCTCGCCATCGGCCGACCCCAACTCGACCGCGCCGGGATTCACAACATGACTCTGCACGAGGGTGACGCCGCCGCACTCCCATTCCCCGACAACACATTCGACGTTGTCATGAGCGTCTTCGGATGGCACGAACTACCCACCGACAGCCGCCATCAAGCTATCGACGAAACAGTCCGAGTGCTACGCCCAGGCGGGCGCGTCGTGGCCATCGACCTTGACCAACCACCCACCGCCCGACCGGCGTTCAACGCCTACCTGCGCCTAACCGAACGCCCCCATGCCCGCGACGTCCTCGGCACCGGCCTCGCCGACGAATTCACCGCCCACCACCTGACCATCACCGGCCACGAACCATCAACCAGTTGGACAACACCATTCCAGGTCCTCCAAGCCCATACCTGAAACACCGCACCAACCGGCACCACGTGGCCACCGGGCAGCGCCGCCAGCCGACATGCACGCGGGTCCACAGGGGCTCGACAAGGTCCTCAAGCCCGCTCGGTCTCTACTCAAACCAACAGCGAACAACTCCCAACCGACCAAGTCGAGCGCGGTGATTCCGGCTGGGTCGTCTGGGGTCCAACCCTTCATCGACGAGCACGACACGTTACAGCGCCCATGCCGATGTCGACATCGAGCGCCGCTGCACGGTTCCATCGCCACCAACCGTGTTCCGCGATCAACGGATACATACCCTCTGATCACCATTGGTAGTCAGAACCGGTGCGAAAGTAGTTACCCCAGCCGCGCAGGATCGAGTTCAAATCCGCGATCATACCGCGGATACCGCACGACGTTGTCTCGGTGGGTAGCCGGTGAGCTGCCCGGCGGGCATTCTGCCCGTACTGCTGTGGTTGAGGGCTGTGATGCGGCCGGCGCGCACACCGTTGGCGATGACGATGACCTCGGTGAGCTCGTGCACGAACACGACCGCGGCTAGGCCCAGGGTCCCGAACAACGCCAGCGGCATCAGCACCGTGATAATGCCCAGCGATAGTCCGACGTTTTGCAGCATGATCCGTCGGGACCGGCGGGCGTGTTCTAGCGCTTGGGGCAGGTGCCGCAGGTCTTGGCCCATCAGCGCAACGTCGGCGGTTTCGATGGCGACGTCGGTGCCCATGGCGCCCATGGCGATTCCCAGGTCGGCGGCGGCCAGAGCTGGAGCGTCGTTGACGCCGTCGCCGACCATCGCGGTGGGTCGCTGAGCTCGCAGCTGTCCGACCAGGCGCGCTTTGTCCTCGGGGCGCAGTTCGGCATAGACGTGCGCGATTCCGGCTTGATCGGCCAGGGCGGCGGCGGTGGCGTGGTTGTCGCCGGTGAGCATCGCCACCTGGTAGCCTTCCGCACGTAGCCTGCCGATAACTTCGGTGGCTTCAGGGCGTAATTCGTCGCGCACGGCGATGGCACCGAGCAGTTGCTCGTCGCGTTCGACGAGAACCGCTGTGGCCCCGGCTTGTTGCATGCGCGCCACACGATCGGCGAGCTCGGCAGTGTCGAGCCAGCCGGGGCGTCCCAGTCGGAGGGTATGCCCGTCGAGGTGGCCGGTCAGCCCTGCCCCGGGGATGGCGTGCACGTCGCTGGCGGCGGCGATCGGCGCGTGGGTTGCGGCGAGGATGGCCGCGGCGAGGGGGTGTTCGCTGCGGGCCTCCAGCGCGGCCGCCACCGCCAGCACTTCCTCACGGGTGGCGCCGTTGGTGGTAGCGACGTCGATGACGGCGGGCCGGTTGGCGGTCAACGTGCCGGTTTTGTCCAGGGCGAGCCCGCCGATGGTGCCCAAGGCTTCCAGCGCGGCCCCGCCCTTGATGAGGACGCCTAGCTTGGAGGCGGCGCCGATGGCCGCCACGACAGACACCGGCACGGCGATGGCCAGCGCGCACGGGGAGGCCGCGACCAGCACTACCAGAGCGCGTTCAATCCAGACCGCCGGACTGCCGAAGACGCTGCCAGTCCCGGCGATCAGCGCCCCGGCGATCATGATGCCCGGCACCAGCGGACGTGCGATACGGTCGGCCAGTCGCTGGCTGGCACCTTTGCGGGCCTGTTCGGCTTCCACGATGTGCACGATGCGTGCCAGCGAGTTGTCCTCTGCGGTGGCGGTGACCTCCACCTGCAGCACCCCGGAGCCGTTGATCGACCCGGCGAATACTTCGTCACCGGGCCCGGCCTCGACGGGTACCGATTCGCCGGTGATCGCCGAGACGTCCAGGGCGCTGCGCCCGGCACGAATGACGCCATCGGTGGCCAGGCGTTCTCCGGGTTTGACGATCATGTGATCCCCCACCCGCAATTCGGCAGCGGTGACAAGGGTTTCAGTGCCCTCTCGCAGCACCGTGGCCTGCTCGGGCACCAGCGAGAGCAGGGCGCGCAAACCGCGGCGGGTGCGCGCCACCGCGTACTCTTCCAAGCCCTCGCTGATCGAAAACAGAAATGCCAGCATGGTGGCCTCGCCGACCTGACCCAGTGCCACAGCGCCGGCCGCCGCGATGGTCATCAGGGTGCCGACACCGATGCGGCCCTGGGCCACTCGCTTGAGACTGGAGGGCACGAACGTCGAGGCGCCCACCGCCAGCGCTAGGATCTTCAGGCCCAGTGCGACCGGCCCAAGGGGAGTCACCCACGCAGTAACCGCCGCGGCGGTCAGCAGCGCCCCGGACAACGCGGCCCGCCGCAGCCTGACGACTTGCCAGAGCCGCTGTGGCTCGCGCTCGTCATCGTGGTCGCAGCAGCCATCACTGAGCTTCGCGGCTCGTTGTGCGGCCCCGCCACCCCCGGCACCAGCGAGGTCAGCACCGCGCTGACCCGACCGCGTTCGCGCGGTCCAGTCGAAGATCTTCTGCACTACACCGGGCTTGCCGACCTCAGCCGAGTGCGGGGCACGCGCGGGCACCGACGTTGCAGGGATCCGCTCGGCATCGGCGATCGCCGACAGGATGGCAGCGGTGTCGCAGCCCGCCGGCGAATGCCAGATCACTACTGATTCCGTTCGCGGATAGGCATGCACGGCCTGCACACCTGTCACCGTGGCGACCGTGTCCTCGATCGCGACGGCCCGCACCGCGTCGAACCGAAACCCGCTAGCGTGCACACGCATCCGCCCCCCGGCGGCGGATACAACGGTCAGCTTGCCCCCGGCATCGGGGTGAGGAGCAGTGGTCAGCATCATGCCTCCGTAGTTGTGGTTTGAGCCGAGCGATCTTTGTTTCATCCCACTCGCCCCGCGCGTCCAAAAGACCACCGTGGGACGAAGTGTGGACAGTCTGCTTGTCAGCAGCAGTCGTCGTCCTCGCGCTGGGTGGCAACCGGCAGGGGGGCCTCGTCGCCGATGCGCTCGCGGGCCTCGGCCACCACATCGGCGACCTTCAAACGGGCCGACTCGGCCGCCACCTCCGCGCGCCGGGTTCCCCGCAGACCCCACTCCGTAGCGGTCACCGCGGCGCGGTGAACCGGAGCCGCGCCCACCGCCTTCTTCACCACCTCATAGGCGCTCACCCCGACCAGCCCGGTGAACACCGTCCCGGCCGCCTTACCCAACAATTCAAGCATCGCTAAACCTTCCTGCCGTGGTGTACTGTCAGCGAAATTCAGCCGGCCCGCTGTTCGCCGGATTCGTTGCTGCTCATCGATTACCTGTTCGATTACCTGTCATCTCGACCGCCCCCGCGAGCGGGGCTTGCTCGGCGGGGCAGGGCTGATCGGTATCCACCGCGAGAACGACCTGCACCAACTCGCCCAAGGCACGGGTGAGGTGACTGTCGGCCAGCGCATACCGAACTTGGCGGCCCTCATAGGTTGCGATGACCAGCCCGCAGGCCCGCAGACACGACAAATGATTGGACACATTCGATCGGGTCAACCCCAGGTGCGACGCCAGCTGGCCGGGATAGCAAACCCCATCCAGCAGCGCCACAAGAATCCGGCACCGCGACGGATCGGCCAGCGCCCGACCCAGCCGGGCCAGCGCCGATTCCCGCGTCTCACACGTCAGCACAACCGGAACAGTACAGCCGAAACTGACATGACAGCAAGTGCTGATTGTCGCATTCGACCCTCCGCGCTGGCGTGGATTTCAGCGGGCGCCAGGGGCGATGGGGCCGCGACGCCGGTCAGCAGCTGCAGTCCGAGGCCCCCGGTCGATATCTCCGCCGGGTGGAATATGTTCCCGATGGCCGACCTGCGGGCGGCGGCACCCCGTTCATCGACGCGCGGTTCACACCGGCCCGCAACGCTGGCCGGCTCGTCGGACGGCGAATCACTCGATATTGCATCTGCCACGGTCGCCGACTCTGTCGGCGTTCCCGCGATGCCAAAAGTGGGGTGACGACCGTCGGCGGCGCGGTTGTTGATTGGCCGGCGAGCGCATCAAGCTATCTGCCGCGGATGTTTCGGCCTGACCGTAGCCGCAGCTGGCGTGCGCAGGAAACGAGTTGTGGCGCCAATGATCACTCTGATTCTCGGCGGACACCACGGCCCGCCTTACGCGAGGAGCTACCGGCCAGGTGGTAGCGGATCAGCCGAGAGCTGTTGGTGACTACCGCGATCGAGGATGCGTTGTGCAGGATCGCGGCGAGCACCGGGGACAGTGCACCGCAGGCACCGATCAGCAGCCCGGCGGCGTTGACCGCGATCGACATGGCGTAGTTCTGGCCGATGACCTTGCCCGCGCGTGCACCCAGGTCAGACACGTCGAGCAGGCGTTGCAGGTTGTCGTTGGCCAACGCGACATCGGCGGTCTCGATAGCAGTAAAGAAAGTTCTCACATCGCAGGTCGGGGCCCTTTTTCCTCGCGGCCTTCGCCGGCGCCATGCCGATCAACTGCGCGGCCCGAGAACACTGTGGTCGCGGCATGCGGGGCATGGCTGCGGCACCTCCTGGCTGAAAGCTCTCACACGCTCGCCGGGCGTCTGGCAGTTTCCGCTGGTCCAGTGTCCGGCGAGGCTATTGGGTCCGTGGCGGCGGACGGGAGCGCCAAGCGGACGGGAGCCGCCACGGCGGCTGTGTTGGCCCGCCGGGCATGAGCTGGCCGATGCTGAATAGACGGTCGGCGAGTGCTGGGTAGGCTAGCTTGATGGCTGGTGTGCTGGCGGAGCGTGCCCGCGTGGTCGCAGAAGCGCGGCTGGAGCCGTTGGCGACGCGGTTGGCGCATGTGCGTGGTGTGGCGGCTGCCGCGGAGCGGTTGGTCTCGCGCATCGATCCGTTGGAGGCCGACGCGCTGATTGCCGCGGCCTGGCTGCACGATGTCGGATACGCGCCGTCGCTGTGTGCGACCGGTTTTCATCCGGTAGATGGCGCTGCGTTTGTTCGGGCGGAGAATTTCCCGCCGCTGGTGGTGTCGCTGGTGGCGTATCACACGGGCGCGGTGTTCGAAGCGCGGGAACGTGGCTTGTCGGACGTGTTGGGGGAGTTCCCGCAGCCACCGGATTTTTTGCTGGACTTATTGACCTGTGCAGACATGACGACCGGCCCGGACGGTTCGCCGATGCGCCCCGACGGTCGGATCAGCGAAATCCTGTCGCGGTATCCCGCTGAGGATCCGGTGCACCGTGCGATCGAGCGCTCCGCGCCGACATTGCTTGCCGCGGCTGCTCGTGTGGAGGTCCTCGCGCAACAGGCAACTTCCGGCGCGGAATGATCTCGCTAACCCAGGTATGGGGTTGGCCGCTGTTCGAGGTAGTGCTGGATGCGTAGCCGCATCGACGGATGCATGCTCAGCGACTCAATATCTTGTGCGCGTGCCCAGGCGATGTTGGTGCTCTCGGAATCGATGTGCAGCTCGCCACCGATGAGTCGTGTGGTGAAGCATAGCGAAAATTGTTGGCGCACTTCGCCATCAGTGTAAGCCATGACGTGGCGCGGGTTGGTGTAGACGCCGATCAGGCCAGTGACTTCGACATCAAGGCCGGTTTCTTCCTTGACTTCACGCACCGCGGTTTCCACGATCGATTCGCCTAAGTCCATTCCGCCCCCGGGCAGTGCCCATAGGTCGTTATCGCGGCGTTTGATGAGCAGGATGCGAGCTTGCTCGTCGGTTACGACGGCTGTGGTGGAGGGCACCACACTGTTGGCGGGAGGCGCATCGGGATCGTTGTAGTAGTCGATTCGGGCCATCTGGTTCCCCTGGTGTGAACGGGTCCGGCTGGTTATGGGTGAGCTTGGATAGGACGTGCGGTGTTCCAGACCCGTTCGAAGGCGAGTCGATGGTCGTTCCATAGGTCTGGTGCGTCGTCGCGCTTGATCACGATGGCGGGATTGTCGCTAGCCGGGGCACCGTAAAGGTGCGGGTTGGCGATAAGCGTGTCATCGGCGCGGAACATTGACGTGTACAGCGGTGCGGTGTGGGTGCGGATCTCCAGTCCCGAAGTGTCCGAGAGTGGTTGCAGGCGTGTCAATGTCATCCGGCAACGTGCCGCCAGGGCGGCTCCGATGCCTTCTTCCGCGCCACGCTGCATTACTGTGGCGCACTCGGGGTCACCGATGATGAAGCGGACCGCCACGCCGCGTTCGGTCGCGGCGGCGAGCATCTTGGTGAAGCGGGGAAGGCCGTCAAACAGGAATGTGCCGCCGTAGACCAGGATGTCAAGATGTTCGGCGGCGTCTTCGAATAACTGCTTCCAGACGGTGATCGGGACGTCGGCTCGGCTGCTGTACACGCTGACGGCGACGGTGCCGGCGCTCGGCGGCGTCATGATCGGGAATAGATCGGGCCACAGGTCGGCCGGGTCGCAATCGAGCACCTCGGCGGTGCGGCGAGCATTCTGAGGGTAGGGCGCGGTTTCGCCCGACAGCCACCGCTCGACAGTCTTGGCGTCGACGGCGATTAGATCCGCTAGTTCTTGCACGCCTAGCCTTGTGCGCTCGATCTGAGCACGCAGTTGGCGGTTCGGCTTCGGTGTGTCCTGGTTACCCACCCGGTTGGCTCCCTACCTGTGATGACATCGGTGTCCCGCACGATGTCGCCCGCTGTCCGAAGTCTGCCATGCAGATGTCCACAGATGCCGCCGAGATGCGGTTTCGATGTCTCAGATGCCGGGCTGAAGTGGGAGTCACTGCCGACGAGCGGCCGTACCGTTCCAGAAGGGATCAAACAAATGCGTCTTCGAATCGACACGACTGCAGCGCAGTTCTTCTGCACGCGCGAAGCTGAGCAGCGGACCGTGCACGAAACCGGTGCACCGCGGATCGACAAAGAAACGGGCCTGGTGCTCTGGCAAGTCCAGCTCATGGCCCTCGACCAGGACGGCGGGGAGATACTCGCCGTCACGGTGGCCGGCGAACCCAATGTCAAAGTGGGCGAGCCCGTCGCGGTCGAAGCTTTGGTGGCGATCCCGTGGTCACAGGGTGATCGCTCGGGAGTCGCGTTCCGGGCAACCTCAATCCGGCCAGCTGGTGCTCAGTCGGGCGTACTTGGGCCACGTCCCACCGCCGCCGGCGGTAGCTCGCAATCCGCCCCCGCAGCCAAGCAGACCGGCAACAACGCGTAGCGGAGCGGGCGCCAAGCCATAAGCCTCACCAGGCCTGGCGCCTGCTTCACAAAAGCTTTGTATGCAAACAAGATTCGGCGTTCCCGGGCATGTCGGCGACGAGCGTGCCCAGGCGGCGTCTGCAGCGAAGGGAACAAGGCATTATGCCTCCAAAGAGCAAGGTCAGTAATTCATCCGATGAGGATTGGGTCGGCGAGCTGCTGGTCGGCGTAGTCAAGGCCACCAGCATCGGGATGTTCCGGTTTGCGCTGCGCTGGCCGGACATCGCGACCGTTTTGACCGTCTTCGCGGTCACCGGCGTCTTGGGCGGCTTGCGTTGGGCCTGCGTGCTGACCACGGTGTGGGCGGTTGGCGTATGGGGGTGGCGGTTGGGTGAGCCGGACTCCTATCAGCGGCTGATCGGCAAGCCGGTCGCTGATTATCGGCGCACGTATCTCGTGTATCGGCGACGCTGGCGCACCATCTGCGAACACCACGGCCTGACCATCTCCCCGCGCGGCAAACCCGACGCCGACCCGCTGGTGCCCGATTTGTCCTCGGTGCGCATCGGCGCGGCGGTCGACACCTTGGTAGTGCGGCTACTGGTCGGGCAATCTGTCAAAACCTGGCAGGCGCAAGTCGACGGCCTGGCCGCAGCGTTCGGCGCCCACCATGTGACGATTCAACCCGGGCCGGTGGCCACGGGCCGGGGCCGCGACATCGTGATTCGCGTCCGCCACCACGACGCCCTGGCCGCTCCCATCCCGCTGGCGCGTCCGTGCCCCGACACTCGCGTGGTGCGGCTGGCCAACGTGCCCGTGGGGACTACCGAGCAGGGCAGCCCGTGGTCGCTGCCGCTGTTCGGCCGCCACATCCTGGTCGGTGGGGCCACCGGCGCCGGCAAGGGCTCAGTGCTGTGGTCCCTGGTGGCCGGACTCGCACCGGGCATCAAAGCCGGCCTGATCGCCGTGCGCTGTCTGGACCCCAAGGGCGGTATGGAATTCGCTGCCGGCCAAGCCTTGTTCGACCGCTTCGCCTATGACAGCGATTCGATTCTGGCGGTGTTGCGCGACACGACGGCCACCATGGTGGGCCGAGCCCAGCGGTTGCGCGGAACCACCCGCTGTCATCGGCCCACCCGCGCCGAACCCCATATCGTGCTGCTGGTCGATGAGTTGGCCACCCTGACCGCCTATGCCGATCGCAAACAACGCGCCGAAGTCGACCAACTCCTCGGATTGTGGCTGGCCCAAGGCCGCGCGGTCGGAGTCAGTGTGATCGCCGCCGTGCAAGACCCCTCCAAAGACGTCGTCGCGCTGCGCCAACTGTTCCCGGTTCGGGTCGGGCTGCGCATGACCGAAGCCACCCAAACCGCGATGATCCTGTCCACGGCGGCCCACCAGCAGGGCGCACGCTGCGAAGAAATTCCCGACACCACGCCGGGCGTGGGTTATGTGCTCACCGAAGGCAACACCGCCGTAGCGCGAGTGCGGGCGTTTCATGTCACCGACACCGACATCGCCTGGCTTGCAGACAATTTCGCCCCACCGGCCCGTCGCGCCAGCAACCAGGGGCACCGGTGAGTATCCTCGCATCGACCTCGCTGACCGACTGGCTGGCACCGGGTTCCCCGGCCATCGATCAGGCGATCCGCGGCGCCTCACCCGGCCACGACTTCCACGCGCGGTGCACCCGCTCATCCCGGGCTAGCGAGGCCGACAGCGAGAACACCACCGGCACAGCCGGCGACAGCGGCAACCGTGCGGGGCACCAGTGAGCGCCGTCCACGAGGCAGGGAGCCCGGCAATCACACTGCCGGGTCTTCCCGCCGACATCGACCACCACCGCGTGATCACCCAGATGGTGCGCCGCGCTTGCTCTCCGGGATTCGACGCCTGGTGGCGGCGCACCGAATCGGTCGGGTTCTGCGTCAACCCCATCCAACTCGTCGGCACCGACGACTACGGTCGCAAAAGAATCGTATGGGTGCGGTGCAACAACCGCCGCGCCGCCGTCTGTCCCTCCTGCTCAGACCTGTACGCCCGCGACACTTGGCAACTCGTCGCCGCAGGAACCACCGGAGGCCGCCACAACATGAGCCCCGCCGTGGCCGACCGTCCCCAGGTATTCGTCACATTGACCGCGCCCAGCTTTGGCTCCGTCCATGGCAGCAGAGGCAGCGTCTGCCGTGACCACAGGACGATGGGTGGCTACAAGCGATGCCCGCACGGAAAACCCCTATGGTGCAGCACCATGCATGACGGCACCGATCCCACGGTCGGGCAACCGCTGTGCGCCGAGTGCTACGACTACCTCGGGCACGTCCTGTTCACCTGGCACCTGCCCGAACTATGGCGGCGTTTCACCATCGCCCTACGACGCAACCTCGCCAAACACCTCAAAGCTGCTGGCATCGAACCGAGTTCGGTGAAAGCCAGTTTCGTCAAGGTCGTCGAAATGCAGGCCCGTGCCATCCCCCACATCCACGCTCTCATCCGGCTCGATCCACCCGACGACCCCACCGGTACCGCCACCGCTGGCTCACGTGACCACAACGATCACGGTCCCACCGCCACATGTGGCGGTGGGGAGGCACGTTCGGCAACCGGCCCTGCCTGGGAGCCGCCGATGTCTGCCGCCAAACTCGCCGCCCTTATCCAGCAGGCCGCCCGCGCCGTCACCCTCGACGTTCCCAACCCCGACACCAACCGCCAAGCCGACAACCCCAACGAGTCTGGCGACGCTGCGCCGCTGGTGGTCCGGTTCGGCACACAGATCGATACCCAACCACTGAGGGCCGAAAACTGTGCGGCCCCAACAGAATCAGACACAGCCGTGGCCATCAGCCGGATGTCGTCACGGCGCATCTCCGGATACCTGGCCAAATACGTCACCAAATCCCTGCAAGACTTCGGTATCGCCGCCCGCCGCCTATCCGCTGAAGCCATCGCGGACCTCGACGTCACCGACCACGTCCGGGCGATCCTGACCACCATCGCCCACGTAGCAGACCAAGCCCACACCCTCGGTATCGATGCCTTGGCAGGGATCGGTCGCTGGCTACATACTCTGGGCTACCGGGGACATGTCACCACCAAATCCCGCCGCTACTCGGTCACCATGGGCGCGCTACGCGCCATCCGCGCCACCTGGGCCCGACACCAAGCAGGCAAAGACTTTTCACCACAACACCATTCGCCACTCGATCTAACCGAGCAAAGCGACGACGTGTGGTGGGAGTTCGACCACGCCGGACACGCCACCCCCGGCGACCGCACCCTCGTCTACTCCGCGGCCCTCCAACGGATCCACACCCGCCGCATCGGACTGGTGGAAGCCCGTCGCCAAGCCCGCGAGCAACAATGGGATCCGCCAGGGGGGCGCGATGACTGACAAGTCCCGAACAGCACGTGCTCGCCCCGAGTGTGGCGCTCGAATCGATGCGCCGACCATGTCAGAGGGGGGTGTTGAAATTGTCTTGCCCGACCACTGTCGACTTCCGCGCGAGGCCAACCGCGCGCTGGTACACGTCATAATGGCTGTGCGGGACCGGACGCTCGGATCAGGGAGGGAAGTGGCGTGAGCCTGAGGTTCGCCTTCTACGGCCGAGTGAGCACCGAGGACGCTCAAGACCCGGAGGCGAGCCGCAGCTGGCAGAGGCGCCGGGCCGTCGACCTGATCACTCCGCATGGCGGAGTCCTCGCCGCTGACTACTTCGATGTGGGACAGAGCCGCTCGCTGCCGTGGAAGCGCAGGCCGGAGGCATCACGTCTGCTTGTTGATGTCGCTTCTCGTGACCGCGGCTTCGATGCCGTGGTGATCGGGGAACCCGCCCGTGCGTTCTACGGGCCGCAGTTCGCGCTCACTTTCCCGGTGCTCACGCACTATGGGGTCGGCCTGTGGGTGCCCGAGGTCGGCGGAGCGGTCGATCCCGGCTCCGAGGCGCATGACCTTGTGATGACGCTTTTCGGCGGTATGAGCAAGGGAGAGCGGGCGCGAATCCAGATGCGTGTTCGTGCGGCGATGTCGGCACTCGCGCAGGACACGAGCAGATATCTCGGTGGCCGACCACCGTATGGTTACCGGCTCGTTGATGCCGGTCCGCACCCGAACCTTGCTAAGGCAAATCTCGGGCAGCGGCTTCACCGCCTCGAACCCGACCCCGAGACTTCTCCGATCGTCGAGCGGATCTACCGCATGTACGCCGATGGTGCTGGCCTCCGCTACATTGCGCAACGGCTCACCGACGATGGCGTGCCGTCACCGAGCCAGTATGACCCGGTGCGGAATCGTCACCGTGACCCGCGAGGTTGGTCTCATTCGGCGATCCGCGCGATACTCGACAACCCGACATATCGCGGTGTCCGCGTTTGGGGCAAGCAGGAGAAGTACGAGGTCCTGGTCAACCCTGACGATGTCGCCGCGGGGTATGAGACACGTATGCGGTGGCGTGATGAGGCAGACTGGATCGCACCGGACCGCCGCACCCACGAAGCGCTGATCCCTGACGAACTGGCGCAGGCTGTTCGTCTTCGGACGCAGGCGCGGCGGGGTCCCGGTCTCGTCTGCAGCAGAGAATCGACGGTGCCGTATGCGCTGCGCGGACTGCTGTTCTGCGCCGCGTGTGGACGGCGGATGCAGGGCGCCGCTCGCGTCGGGAAGCGAACAACCCGCATCCTCTACCGTTGTGAGCTGGGTAAGTCGCGTTCTGTGCCTGCAGACCTGAGTGATCACCCGCGCACTGTCTATCTCCGTGAAGACGAGGTGACAGCGCGACTTGACGAATGGATCGCCACCCTGGCCGATCCGGAAGACCTCGCACGCGGGCAGGACGCGGACCCGGCACCAGGAACTGGCTACGCCGCCTTGCAGCGCCAGCTCAGCGCGGCGAATGGCAAGGTTGCTGCTTTGGTTACCGCCGTGGAGTCTGGTGTGGCCGTTGAGGATTTGACTGCTGCATTGCGTCGCCGCACCGCTGAGCGCGACGAGCTGAGGGCCCGTCTTGAGCGAGCGGAGCGGCCCCGCGTCATGTCTGCCGCACAGATCAGCGAATTGGTCACGGAGTTGGGTGGGCTGTCAGCCGTGCTTGGTGCGGCAACGGGGGCGGAACGCGCACTTGTGTACGCAAGCCTAGGTTTGCGTCTTGACTACGATCCCTACATGCGACGAGTCACGGCAACGGCCGACCTGAGTCGTGTCGCCGGATGTGTCCGAGGGGGGACTTGAACCCCCACGCCCATTAGTAGGGCACTAGCACCTCAAGCTAGCGCGTCTGCCATTCCGCCACTCGGACAAGGCCAACTGAGTTGGCAGCTAAGGCTATCGGATCGGTTCGCGTCGGCCCAATCGGGCTGGCCCGACCCGTGGCCCGTCGGTAGTGGTAGGAAAGGTGACTGTGACCCCTCAACGCCCGGCGACCGGGGACCCCGACGGTCCGATGGATGACGTGGCCGAGGTGGTGAGCAAGCTGATCCGCTTCGACACCTCCAACACCGGCGAACTCGAAACCACCAAGGGCGAGGCCTTGTGCGCGCAATGGATCGCTGAGCAGCTCGCCGAGGTCGGCTACGCCACCCACTACGTGGAGTCCGGGGCGCCCGGTCGCGGCAACGTGTTCGCCCGCCTGCCCGGCGCCGATCCCACCCGCGGCGCCCTGATGATCCACGGCCACCTCGACGTGGTGCCCGCCGAACCGTCCGACTGGAGCGTGCATCCGTTCTCCGGTGCCATCGCCGACGGCTACGTGTGGGGCCGCGGCGCGGTCGACATGAAGGACATGGTCGGCATGACGCTGGTGCTGGCCCGCCACTTCAAGCGGGCCGGCATCGTGCCGCCGCGCGACCTGGTCTTCGCGTTCGTTGCCGACGAGGAGAACGGCGGCAAATACGGGGCGCAATGGCTGGTGGACCATCAGCCCGAACTGTTCGACGGAGTGACCGAAGCGATCGGCGAGGTCGGCGGCTTCTCGCTGACGGTGCCGCGCCACGACGGCGGTGAGCGCCGCCTGTATCTGATCGAGACCGCCGAGAAGGGCATCCAATGGATGCGGCTGACCGCCCGCGGCCGCGCCGGGCACGGGTCGATGGTGCACGACAACAACGCGGTCACCGCCGTCGCCGAAGCCGTGGCCCGATTGGGCCGCCACCGGTTCCCGCTGGTCTGCACCGACACCGTCGCGCAGTTCCTGGCCGCCGTCAGCGAGGAGACCGGCCTGACCTTCGACACCACGTCCCCGGACCTGGACGGGATGATCGACAAGCTGGGCCCGATGTCTCGCATGCTCAAGGCGGTGCTGCACGACACCGCCAACCCGACCATGCTCAACGCCGGCTACAAGGCCAACGTGGTCCCGGCGACGGCCGAGGCGGTGATCGACTGCCGGGTGCTGCCCGGGCGCCTGGCGGCATTCGAGGCCGAGGTAGATGCGGTGATCGGTCCCGACATCACCCGCGAATGGATCCGCAGCCTGGATTCCTACGAAACGTCCTTCGACGGCGACCTGGTCGACGCGATGAACGCCGCGGTGCTCTCGGTGGACCCCGACGGGCGCACCGTGCCCTACATGCTCTCCGGCGGTACTGACGCAAAGTCCTTCGCGCGCTTGGGGATTCGCTGCTTCGGGTTCAGCCCGCTGCGGCTGCCGCCGGAACTGGATTTCTCGTCGCTGTTCCACGGCGTCGACGAGCGGGTACCCATCGAGGCGCTGCGGTTCGGCACCGAGGTGCTGGCCCACTTCTTGACCCACTGCTGATCCCGACCCTTGATCACACGAGAGGATTGACCATGACCGTGCCCAACCCCTACGACGCGCTGCCCGAGCTGCCGTCGTTCACCTTGACCTCGGAGTCGATCACCGACGGGCAACCGCTGGCCAAGCCCCAGGTCAGCGGGATCATGGGCGCCGGCGGCGAGGACGTCAGCCCGCAGCTGAGCTGGTCGGACTTCCCGGCGGAGACCCGCAGCTTCGCGGTCACGGTGTACGACCCGGACGCGCCCACGGCGTCCGGGTTCTGGCACTGGGCGGTGGCCAACCTGCCCGCCGACGTCACCGAGTTGCCGGCCGGCGCCGGCGACGGCAGCGACCTGCCCGGGGGAGCCCTCACGTTGGTCAACGACGCCGGGATGCGCCGCTACATCGGCGCCGCCCCGCCGCCCGGGCACGGCCCGCACCGCTACTACGTCGCCGTGCACGCGGTGGACGTCGACAAGCTCGACCTCGCCGAGGATGCCAGTCCGGCCTACCTGGGCTTCAACCTGTTTCAGCACGCCATCGCCCGCGCCGTCATCCACGCCACGTACGAGCAGACGTAATCCCGGGCGTGCGGCTATGACCGGTCCCGGCACTGTGCACCGCTGACAACCACGATTGAAGCCGGCCCTCCGACGTTAGGGCCGGCGCCCGCGCTGCGATCCGAATTATTGTGCGGCACAAAGCATTTCGCACGCCGGTGCGGTCCTGCGCGCGGCGCTGCGCCTCCCTCGATAGGGGGAGGAATGTTCATCCCCCGAATCGAACCTTTGCCCTAGCGCCACCCGGCGCGAATCGCGGCACAGTTATCGGCGAAGACACCCGGAATCCGGTTCAGCACAAAGGGGATCACCGCCATGGCGTTCGCGTCGGCAAGCCAGCAGACCATTGGGTTGGCGACGGCCGACGACCCGGGCGCCGGCTGCACCGGGAAACCCGTCAACCCGTTATCTATTCCGTAGCTGAAGTTGCGAGAAGCATGGAGCACTTCATGGCTGATGCCGCCAAGCGGGTGACGGTGGTGATCGCCGACGATCATCCCGTGACGCGCCGGGGTCTGGCTACGGCGCTGAATTCCAGCGGTCAGCTGACGGTCGTCGCGGAGGTGGCGGACGGCCGCGCGGCGCTGGAAGCGGTCCGAGGGCATCAGCCGGCGGTCGCCCTGCTGGACTATCGGATGCCCGAGCTGAACGGCATCGAGGTCACCCGCGCCATCAACCGAGACAGGTTGCCCACCAGCGTGCTGTTGCTCAGCGCGTTCGACGACAGCCAGATCGTCTACAAGGCGCTGGCCGAGGGGGCTTCGGGCTACCTGACCAAGGAATCCGACAGCGACGAAATCGCGCGCGCGGTGCTGACGTGCGCCGGCGGCGGCTCGTACCTGCCCGCCGCCGTCGCCGGCGGACTTGCCGGCGAAGTCAAGCGACGGGGCAGGGGAACGATGGCCGCGCTCACCGAGCGTGAAACCCAGGTGATCACGATGATGGCGGATGGCTTGTCGGTCCCCCAGATCGCGGACCGCCTGCACCTGGCGCGTAGCACCGTTAAGACGCACACGCGCAGCCTCTACGAGAAACTCGGGGTTGCCGACCGCGGTGCTGCGGTGGCCGAGGCGATGCGGCGCCGCCTGCTGGACTGACCGCCGCGTCGGGCCCTCGGAACCGCACTGACCGCCGCCCGAATCTGCGCGCGACCAATTTTTTAACGCAGCCGATCTGAACCCGACGTCCGCCACCCCCCGGCCCCGGGATCGATCCGCTGCCCGCTGCCTCCCCCTGTCGGTGGAGAAAATTTCATCACTCAAATCAGGCTTCTGGACGAGGGCGGCGACCCCCGTGGTGCGTGAGGGTGACCGGAGGGGCTGCGGCCGGGCACCGCGCCACTCAGGTCAAGGGGATCGCAGCCATGTCTTATGTCGTCGTCGGCCACGAAGCACTCGCGGCGGCGGCCGCGCAGGTGGCAGGTATCGGCTCTGGCCTTCGCTGCGCAAACGTGCTGGCGGCGGCGCCGACCAGCAGCCTGTTAGCCGCGGGCGGCGACGAGGTTTCGGCGGCGATCGCCGCCCTGTTCGCCGAACACGGCCGGGCTTACCAGACTGTGAGCGCTCAACTGGAAGCGTTTCACGACGACTTCATCCGCAACCTCACGTCAAGTTCGGCGGCGTACGCATCTGCTGAAGCGCTCAATGTGGCGCCGCTGCAGCTGCTGCTCGACGTCGTGAACGCACCCACCGAAGCGCTCCTGGGCCGTCCGTTGATCGGTAACGGCGCCGACGGTGCCAGCGGGGCGCAGGGGCAGGCCGGCGGGGCCGGCGGGATCTTGCTGGGCAATGGCGGCAACGGCGGCAACAGCAGTGATCCCGGGGCCGCCGGTGGCCCGGGTGGATCGGCGGGCCTGATCGGCAACGGCGGCCGGGGCGGCACCGGCGCAACAGGCGGGGTCGGTGGTGCCGGCGGAAGTGGCGGCTGGCTGCTTGGCTCCGGTGGCAATGGCGGGACCGGGGGCCTCGGTGCCGCCGGCGGTCGGGGCGGCGACGCGGTGCTGTTCGGCAACGGCGGTGCCGGCGGCGCCGGTGGTGTCGGCGCCCCCGGGACGGTAGGTGTGGCCGGTGGCACCGGCGGGGCGGGTGGTGCCGGCGGCACCGGTGGTCTGGTCGGGTCCGGTGGCCACGGTGGTGCGGGCGGCGACGGTGGAGCCGGCGGGGCGGGGGTGGACGGGGTCTACGGCGGGAGTGGCGGTCCCGGGTCGGCCGGCGGCGCGGCCGGAGCGGGCGGAGCCGGCGGGCACGCCCGGATCGGCCTGGCCGGCGACGGCGGTCAGGGTGGTGTCGGCGGCCACGGCGGTGCCGGAGGCACCGGCGGCGCCAGCGTGACCGCCGACCAACCGGGTGGAACGGGCGGGGCCGGCGGCGCCGGAGGCGCGGCGGGTGCTGGTGGTGCCTCCGGCGGCTTCGGTGGCAACGCGGGCAGCATGGGCCGGGGTGGCACCGGCGGCACCGGCGGTACCGGCGGCGACGGTGGGCAGGGCATGCCCGGCGTGACCGGTACGCAGCCGGGCGACGGCAGTAACGGTGGACTCGGCGGTAGTGGCGGCAGGGGCGGCGCTGGTGGTGCCGGGATCAACGGAGTCGGGGGCGGCGACGGCGGCCAGGGCGGCACCGGTGGCCGGGGCGGGGCCGGCGGAACTGGTGGAGACAATCTCGGCACGGCCAGCGGGGGCGGTGGCGACGGTGGCGACGGGGGAGCCGGAGGCAAGGCCGGCGCGGGCGGCGTGGGCCGTGACGGTGGTGCGGCCGGGGCAGCCGGCCAGGGCGGCGGCGGCGGTGTGGGCGGTGACGGCGGCAAGGGTGGCGCCGGCAGCGCGGCCACGGACTCGAGCCGCAACGGCAACGTCGGCGGCGCCGGCGGTATGGGCGGGGCCGGCGGCGCGGGCGGGAAATCCGACGGCGGCATCAACGGCAGCGGCGGAGCCGGTGGCACCGGTGGTCAGGGCGGCCGAGGCGGCAACGGCTACCCCGACGTCGGCGGTAACAACGCCACGAATGGCGGCAACGGCGGAGCCGGCGGCGCCGGAGGAGCCGGCGGTGCGGTCGGTACTGGGGGTCACGGCGGCACCGGTGGCGCGGCGGGCACCGGCGGCAACGGCGGCGCAGGCGGTAACGGTGGCGACAGCAACATCGCCTCCCACCTCGCAGGCAAAGGCGGAGCCGGCGGCCAGGGTGGCCAGGGCGGTGCAGGCGCGGCCGCCGACCTCGGCGGCCAAGGCGGCCAAGGCGGCCAGGGCGGCACGGGCGGCAACGCCGCCAGCGGCGCGATCAGGGGCGCAGGGGGCATGGGCGGCCGCGGCGGCACCGGCGGCGATGGCGGCGCCGGATACGCCGATGACGGCACCGACAACGCCGGAACCGGCGGCGCCGGCGGCACCGGTGGAACGGGCGGTAGGGGCGGCGCTCCGGGTGCCGGTCCCGTACCCGACACCGGTGCCGGGTACGGCACCGGCGGGCTGGGCGGTGCCGGCGGCACAGGAGGAAAAGGCGGCGCTACCACCATCAGTGGCCACACGGCCGGCAATGGCGGCGCCGGTGGCCAGGGCGGGCAAGGGGCCGCGGGCGTCACGAACGGCGGCAACGCCGGCCAGGGCGGTGTCGGCGGCCAGGGTGGTGCCGGCGGCGATGCCGTGTCGGGCGCGACCAACGGTTCCGGCGGTTCCGGGGGGCTGGGCGGCAGCGGCGGCGACGGTGGTCGCGGCTACAACGACGACGGGACCGGCAACGCCGGAGTCGGCGGCAAGGGCGGCAAGGGCGGCAACGGCGGAGTGGCCGGCGCTGCCGGTACCGGCGGTAGCGGAGGTGCTCGCGGCGTCGCCGGCAACGGCGGGACCGGCGGCAACGGCGGCGCAGGCGGTACCGGCGCAGCCGGTCGAGACGGTGCAACGCCGGCCGTGGGATACGACGGCGCCGCGGGTGGCGCAGCCGGTCGGGGCGGTGACGGCGGTGTCGGCCTCGCTGGTTCCGGCGGTGGCGACGGCGGTCAGGGCGGCATCGGTGGGCAAGGTGGCAATGCCGGCGCCGGCGGTTCCAACACCGGGACCGGGGCCGGCGCGAACGGCGGCGAAGGAGGTGCGGGTGGCGCGGCCGGTGCCGGAGGTGCGGCGGTCGACGGCGGTGTTCGCGGTCTGATCGGTGCCGGTGGTGACGGCGGCAACGGCGGCGCCGGGGGCAACGGAGCCGCCGGAAAGGCCGGGACGACGAGCACCTCGCCGACCCCGGGTCAAACGGGCAGCCGCGGCGGCGACGGAGGCCGAGGCGGAGCCGGGGGAGCGGGCGTCGACGGCGCGGGCGGCGGCAACGGCGGCCAGGGCGGCAACGGTGGTCGAGGCGGCAACGGCGGCGACGGTGGTTCCAATACCGGCACCGACGGTGCTGCCGGCCGGGCCGGTGGTGACGGTGGCCTCGGCGGCGTGGCCGGCGCGGGTGGCGTCGGAACCGACGGTGGTACGGCCGGGGCCAACGGCAAGGGTGGCACCGGCGGCACCGGCGGCAATGGCGGCAACGGCGCCGCTGGACGGGACGGGACGTCTGGCAGCGCACCGACCGCGGGCAACCAGGGCGGCGCCGGTGGGGCCGGTGGTCGAGGTGGCGACGCCGGGGCAGGCATCAACGGCGTCGGTGGCGGCGATGGCGGCCAGGGCGGCAACGGGGGTCAGGGCGGCATCGGCGGGGTCGGCGGCACGAACACCGGCGGCACCGCCGGCAACGGGGCCGCCGGCGGCAAGGGCGGCACCGGCGGTGTGGCGGGTGCCGGGGGTGTCAGCCCCCACGGCGGTGCGGCCGGGGCGAACGGCACCGGCGGCACCGGTGGTATCGGCGGCACCGGCGGCAACGGGAGCACTGGTCTGGCGGGCACGTCGGGTGATTCGCCGACCGCCGGGAGCCAAGGCGGCGGTGGGGGTGTCGGCGGCCAGGGCGGCGACGGCGGCGCCGGAATCAACGGTGTCGGCGGCGGCCAGGGCGGTCGGGGTGGAGTCGGCGGCGAAGGTGGCGGCGGCGGCACCGGAGGCTCCAACACATCGATTGCCGGTGCCGGCGCCCAGGGCGGCAAGGGCGGCACCGGCGGCACTGCCGGAGTGGCCGGCAAGGGCAGCGACGGTGGCGCGGTCGGCACGATCGGCCGCGGCGGAAGCGGCGGGGTCGGAGGTCTCGGCGGCGACGGTGGCACCGGGCAAGCGGGCACCTCGAGCACCACGCCGACAGCGGGTGGTCAAGGCGGCGGTGGGGGCGCCGGCGGCCAGGGTGGCGATGGCGGTGCCGGCCTCAACGGGGTCGGCGGCGGCCAGGGTGGTCTGGGCGGTGTCGGCGGCCGGGGCGGTACCGGGGGCGCGGGCGGTGCCAGCACGGCGACCGCCGGTACCGGTGCCGACGGCGGCCAGGGCGGCACCGGTGGTACTGCCGGAGCCGCGGGCAAGGGCAGCGACGGCGGCCCGGACGGGTCGATCGGCAAAGGCGGCAAGGGCGGTGTCGGAGGTGTCGGCGGCACCGGCGGCACCGGGCAAGCGGGTGTATCCGGGACTTCGCCCACCCCCGGCGGCCAAGGCGGCCGGGCCGGAGCAGGTGGCCAGGGCGGTGACGGCGGTGCCGGGATCAACGGTGTCGGCGGTGGCCAGGGTGGTCAGGGCGGTGTCGGCGGTCAGGGCGGCACTGGGGGCGCCGGTGGCGCCAGCACCGCGACCGCCGGTAACGGCGCCGACGGCGGCAAAGGCGGCACCGCAGGTACTGCCGGAGCGGCAGGCAAGGGCGCAGACGGTGGCCCGGACGGGTCGATCGGCGCCGGCGGCAAGGGCGGTACCGGGGGTGCCGGCGGCAAGGGCGGTACCGGCCAGAACGGTGTCACCAGTGATACGCCCACCGTGGGTGATCAGGGCGGTCGCGGCGGCAAGGGCGGTCTCGGTGGTGACGGCGGTGCCGGCATCAACGGGGTCGGCGGCGGCCAGGGCGGTCAGGGCGGTGCCGGTGGCCAAGGCGGCGACGGCGGTTCCGGCGGAACCAACACCGCCAAGGCGGGCGGCGACGGTGCCCGGGGCGGCAAAGGCGGAGTCGGCGGCGACGCCGGTAACGGCGGCGTAGGTGGCGACGGTAACGGCGACGGCGGAACCGGCGGCCAGGGCGGCGCCGGCGGCACCGGGGGCACCGGCGGAAATGGCAGCGTCAGCGGCGCCGGCGGTGTCGGCGGCGCAGGAGGCACCGCCGGTGCCGCCGGGACCGGCGGGAACGGTGCCGGTGAGCTCGGCGACGGCGGCGCCGGCGGTGTCGGTGGAGCGGGCGGCACCGGCGGCGGCGGCGGCGACGGCGGGGGCGGTGACGGCAACAAAAACAGCCGCGGATGGGGCGGTCAGGGTGGTGACGGCGCGGTCGGCGGTACCGGCGGTACCGGCGGCAACTCGGTGCGCGGTGACGGTGGGACGGGGGGCGTCGGCGGTGTCGGCGGTGACGGTGGCACCGGCGGCCAGAGCCACAGTAGCGGTAAGGCCGGTACCTCCGGCGGTTCCGGCTTTTCCGGCGGCGGTCATAGCGGAGGAACCGGCGGAAAGGGCGGCGCAGGCGGGTCAGCAGGGACCGGCGGCGCGGGGGGATCTCCCATTTAGTACCTGCGGGTCGAGCGGTCCGGCGGGCAGCGAGCGTGAGCCGACCGCGTTGCATTCCCGATAGCCCACGTCAATATCGATCGGCGGCAGCCGAGTTGGGGTGTAGAGGATATGGGGCGGCCGGTGGCCGGGATTGCCAAGCGTGTCACCGTCGTCGTCGCCGACGACCATCCGGTGGTGCGGCTCGGCATTGTGCGCGCCCTGACATCCAGCGGGCGGGTGGAGGTTGGTCGCCGAGGCCGCCGACGGCCGCGCTGCGCTGGAAGCCGTCCGCGAACACCGGCCCGCCGTCGCGCTGCTCGACTATCGGATGCCCGGGCTGGACGGCGTTGCGGTAGCCCATGCCGTCAGCTGCGACGGACTGCCCACCCGTGTGCTGCTGTTGAGCGCCTTCGATGACTCCCATCTGGTTTCCACCGCGCTGGACCAGGGGGCGGCGGGGTTCCTGACCAAGGACGCCGACAGCGACGAGATCGTGAACGCGGTGCTCGCGTGTGCCCGGGGTGGCGAGGATGCCGACGGCGGCGCGCAGCCTGCGCTCGCCACTTGACACCGTCGCCTGCCACACCCGCCGCTACCGGAGCAGCGCGGCCCCGGGTCGGCGCCTTGTCACTGCCTGAATCTGTGCGGCAGCGTGAAGTTGTTGAAGAATCCGGACAGGTTGACTCCGACGTTCGCCAGCCCCGAGTCGAACGCCGCCTGGGTGAGGTCCAGCGGGCCGGTGTTGAACAAGCCGGAGATGGTGTTGCCGACATTGGCCAGACCCGATTCGAGTTCGCCCTCGTTGAGGTAGCCGGAGTTGCCCGGACCGCCCGAGTTGTGCAGGCCGGAGTTGTTCGCGAACTCGTTCGCCAGGCCCGACATCGGCCCGTCGCCGGAGTTGAAGAAGCCGGACGCGCCGCCGCCCCCAGAGTTGAAGAACCCGGATGACGGCTGATCGGTCGAGTTGAAAAACCCTGGGCCCGAAGATATTTCGAAGCCGAACGAGTACGGCCCCAGGTGGCCGCTGTCCGACGTCACAAAGCTGTTCGACAGCACCTCGTCGATGGTCGTCGCAGGCACCAGGGTTCTTTCGTTTATCGTCCAGCCGGCGATCGGGTCGTTGTACACCGGGATGGTGATGGTGTCGCAGCGGTAGAACGGGTATTCGATGATCGGGTAGCAGACCACCTGCTCCAAGTTGATCTTGAGCGGGATGTCGCCGACGTTGATGTCGCCGATGCTGATCTCGCTGAGCTCGCCGGTGACGGGTATCTCGATGTTGCCGACCACGTCGTAGTGCCAAGGGATTTCGGGAATGGTCGAGGAGTATCCCAGCGAGATCTGGCCCTGGTTATCCCCTCGCCACAACAGCCCGTTGCTGTAGTTGCCCGAGATGAAGGCGCCGGTGTTGACGTCGCCGGAGTTGGCCAGTCCGGTGTTGGAGTTCCCGGAGTTGAAAACGCCGGTGTTGTAGTCGCCGGCATTGAGCCAGCCGCTGTTGTGACTGCCCGTGTTGAAGCTGCCGGTGTTGCCGTCGCCGCGGTTGTAGCTGCCGGTGTTGTAGCTGCCGACGTTGCCGATGCCGGTGTTGGCGACCCCGGTGTTGAGCAGTCCGGTGTTGGCGATGCCGGCGTTGAACAACCCGGTGTTGTAGTCGCCGCTGTTGCCGATACCCCAGTTGCCGTCGCCGGAGTTGAAGAAGCCGATGTTGTTGTTGCCGGAGTTGAACAGGCCGATGTTGCCGTGTCCGGAGTTCAGGGCGCCGATGCCGATTTGGTCGTTGCCGCTCAGGCCGATGCCGATGTTGTTGTTGCCGGTGTTGGCGAAACCGAGGTTGGAGTTGCCGACGTTGGCCAAGCCGATGTTCTGAACCCCGGAGTTGGCGAGCCCGACGTTGCCGTCGCCGATGTTGGCGAACCCGATATTGCCGAACCCGAGGTTGCCGCTGCCCAGGTTGAGGGCGCCAAGATTGGCGCTGCCCAAGTTGAAGCTGCCGAGGTTGCCGAACCCCGCGTTGAGGTGGCCGAGGTTGGCCAGGCCGAGGTTGGTGATCGTGGTTGCGGTGTGCAGAACGCCCGCGAGGTTGGTACCCGTGTTCAGCAGCCCGGACAGGTGAGCCGGGGTGCTCAGGTCGGTGCCGCTGGTGTTGTAGACCCCGGACAGGGTGTTGCCCCAGTTGAGCAGTCCGGACTGCTGGGCACCGACATTGCGGAAGCCCGAGACGCCGCCGAAGCCCGTCGCGGCGTTCTGCCAGCCCGAGATGTTGGCGCCGAAATTTCCGAAGCCCGACACGCCGCCGGCGCCGGAGTTGAAGAACCCCGACGACGGGTTGGTGGTCGAGTTTCCATAGCCGGGCGCCCCGCCCAGGTCGATGAGCGGGATGGTGATCGGGCCCAAACCCGCTGTGCCGCCGATGGTTACCACGGTGGAGCCGTCCGGGTTGCCGATGTTGAGCTTCAGCAGGGGTTGGTCGCCGAAGTGGATGAAGATGGGATCGCCGGGATTCTCGCCGTAGATGTTGATCGGGCCGAGCGAACCCGCTACGTCGCCGCCGAGGCCGCTGTCCAGACCGCTGAACGTGATGGTCGGGATCTTGAGCGGGTTGATCTGGATGTCGGTGATACTCACGGTGATCGGGATGTTCACCGGCATCGCGAAATTCAGGTACGCCTGGATCTCGGGGATGGTGATGGCGTAGTAAATGCCGTATTGGCCCTGGTTGTCGCCGCGCCAGAGTAGGCCGTTGTTCATGTTGCCGGTGTTGAACAGGCCGGTGTTGACGTTGCCGCTGTTGAACAGGCCGGTGTTGGTGTTGCCGGTGTTGAACAGGCCGGTGTTGGTGTTGCCGGTGTTGAAGCTGCCGGTGTTGAAGTGGCCGGTGTTGAAGTTGCCGGAGTTGTAGTTGCCGGGGTTGAGCAGGCCGGTGTTGAGGTTGCCGGGGTTGAGTAGTCCGGTGTTGGTGGATCCGGAGTTGAACAGTCCGGTGTTGAGGGTGCCGGTGTTGGCGATGCCCCAGTTGGCGGTGCCGGTGTTGAACAGGCCGATGTTGTTTTCGCCGGTGTTGAAGAAGCCGATGTTGTTGGTGCCGGAGTTGAACAGGCCGATGTTGCCGGTGCCGGAGTTCAGGGCGCCGATGCCGATTTGGTCGTTGCCGGTCAGGCCGATGCCGATGTTGTTGTTGCCGGTGTTGGCCAGGCCCAGGTTGGAGTTGCCGGTGTTGGCCAGGCCGATGTTGTTGGTGCCGGTGTTGGCCAGGCCGTGGTTGAGGAGGCCCAGGTTGGCGGCGCCCCAGTTGTGCTCGCCGAGGTTGGCGATGCCCCAGTTGTGGTTGCCGTGGTTGGCCAGGCCGAAGTTGTGGTCGCCGAGGTTGCCCAGGCCGAGGTTGGCGGTGCCCAGGTTGGCCAGGCCGAGGTTGGTCATCAGGGGGGCGGGGTGGTGCAGCAGTCCGGCCAGGTGGGTGCCGGTGTTGGCCAGTCCGGACAGGTAGGCCGGGGTGCTCAGGTCGGTGGTGCTGGTGTTGAAGATGCCCGAGACGGTGTTGCCCCAGTTGAGCAGTCCCGATTGCAGGGCGCCGGCGTTGCGGATCCCCGAGACCCCGCCCAGCGAGGCGTTCTGCCAGCCCGAGGCGTTGGCGCCGGCATTGAAGAACCCCGAGGAACTGCCCGTCCCGGAATTGAAGAACCCCGACGACGGAGCCGTCGTCGAGTTTCCGAAACCGGGTGCCGCCGGGATATCGATGAAGTTGATGTCGATGGGTCCCACGCCGCCGCGGATGGTGATCGGAATCGTCGTGTCGGGTCCGCCGATCTGGGTGTTGATCGAGGGCAGCAGGGCGGTGATCGCTGGGATGAAGATGCCGTCGAAGGTGATGCTCAAATACGACGAGTCGAGGCCGGAAATCGTGAATGGCGCGATGGTGATGGGGTAGAGGACGAGGCTGGTCATGTCGCTGCTGAGCGGGATGTTGACCGGTATCGCGAAACTGGAATCGATGAGCGTGAATTCGGGAATGTGTATTCCGACACGGAAGCCATGCAGTCCCTGATAATCGCCGCGCCAGAAGAATCCGTTGTTGTAGCTGCCGGTGTTGAATGCTCCGGTGTTGACATTGCCGCTGTTGAAGTGGCCGGTGTTGGAGTCGCCCGAGTTGAATCCACCGGTGTTGTAGTCGCCGGTGTTGAAGTTGCCGGTGTTGAAGCTGCCGGTGTTGTACAGCCCCGAGTTGTAGTCTCCGACGTTGCCGATTCCGGTGTTGGCGATTCCGGTGTTCGTCAAGCCGGTGTTGAACGATCCCGGGTTGAGCATGCCGGTGTTGCCGGCTCCGGGGTTCCACATACCCCAGTTGGCGCTGCCGGGGTTGGCGACGCCGATGTTGGCGACGCCGGCGTTGCCGATGCCCCAGTTACCGGATCCGGCATTGCCGATCCCGATGTTGCCGTCGCCGGAATTGAAGAAGCCGATGTTGTTGTTGCCGGAGTTGAACAGGCCGATGTTGCCGTGTCCGGAGTTCAGGGCGCCGATGCCGATTTGGTCGTTCCCGGTCAGGCCGATGCCGATGTTGTTGTTGCCGGTGTTGGCCAGGCCCAGGTTGGAGTTGCCGGCGTTGGCCAGGCCGATGTTGCCGGTGCCGAAGTTCCACAGGCCGCGGTTGAGGCTGCCGAGATTGCCGGAGCCGATGTTCGCGTCGCCGAGGTTGGCCAGTCCCCAATTGTGGTTGCCGTGGTTGGCGATTCCGACGTTGAGATCGCCGATGTTGGCGAAGCCGAAGTTCTGGCCGCCGATGTTTGCGCTGCCGAAATTGTAGGCGCCGAGGTTGCCGTTGCCGACGTTGAAGCTGCCGGCGTTGCCCAGACCCAGGTTCGAGATCGCGAAGCCGCTGAGCATTCCGGAAACGTTGCTGCCGACGTTGCCGAAACCGGAGACATGGGCTGCCGTCGCCAGGTCCACGGCGCTGGTGTTGAACCATCCCGACACGGTGTTGCCGACGTTCTTCACTCCGGACACCAGGTCGCCGACGTTCTTGTAACCCGACACTCCGGTACCGCCGGTGCCCAGGTTGAGGAAGCCGGAGTTGTGGGCGCCGACGTTGCCGAAACCCGACGAGCCGCCGGCGCCGGAGTTGAAGAACCCCGACGACGGGTTGGTGGTCGAGTTTCCGTAGCCGGGCGCCCCGCCCAGGTCGATGACCGGGATCTTGATCGGGCCGATGCCGCCACCGCCGGCCAGGCTCAACGCGATATCCGGCCCGCCGATGACGGTGTCAATCGACGGCAGGGCCAGCGTCACGTTCCCGAATTTCACCGGGCCGACACTGATGAATTCCGTGCTGCCGGTCCCGAGAACGTTGATTTCGGCGGTGTATTTGGGAATGGTGAAGCCCTGAAGCGTCACCGTACCCAAGGACATGCTGATCGGAATATTGATCGGAACGGAGATGCTCGCATCGAACGGGATCGCGGTGTCCGGAATCGACATCGTGTAGTTGAAGCCGTAGAGCCCGCCATATTCGCCGCGCCAGAGTAGGCCGTTGTTCATGTTGCCGGTGTTGAACAGGCCGGTGTTGACGTTGCCGCTGTTGAACAGGCCGGTGTTGGTGTTGCCGGTGTTGAACAGGCCGGTGTTGGTGTTGCCGGTGTTGAAGCTGCCGGTGTTGAAGTGGCCGGTGTTGAAGTTGCCGGAGTTGTAGTTGCCGGGGTTGAGCAGGCCGGTGTTGAGGTTGCCGGGGTTGAGTAGTCCGGTGTTGGTGGATCCGGAGTTGAACAGTCCGGTGTTGAGGGTGCCGGTGTTGGCGATGCCCCAGTTGGCGGTGCCGGTGTTGAACAGGCCGATGTTGTTTTCGCCGGTGTTGAAGAAGCCGATGTTGTTGGTGCCGGAGTTGAACAGGCCGATGTTGCCGGTGCCGGAGTTCAGGGCGCCGATGCCGATTTGGTCGTTGCCGGTCAGGCCGATGCCGATGTTGTTGTTGCCGGTGTTGGCCAGGCCCAGGTTGGAGTTGCCGGTGTTGGCCAGGCCGATGTTGTTGGTGCCGGTGTTGGCCAGGCCGTGGTTGAGGAGGCCCAGGTTGGCGGCGCCCCAGTTGTGCTCGCCGAGGTTGGCGATGCCCCAGTTGTGGTTGCCGTGGTTGGCCAGGCCGAAGTTGTGGTCGCCGAGGTTGCCCAGGCCGAGGTTGGCGGTGCCCAGGTTGGCCAGGCCGAGGTTGGTCATCAGGGGCGGGGTGGTGCAGCAGTCCGGCCAGGTGGGTGCCGGTGTTGGCCAGTCCGGACAGGTAGGCCGGGGTGCTCAGGTCGGTGGTGCTGGTGTTGAAGATGCCCGAGACGGTGTTGCCCCAGTTGAGCAGTCCCGATTGCAGGGCGCCGGCGTTGCGGATCCCCGAGACCCCGCCCAGCGAGGCGTTCTGCCAGCCCGAGGCGTTGGCGCCGGCATTGAAGAACCCCGAGGAACTGCCCGTCCCGGAATTGAAGAACCCCGACGACGGACGCCCGGAGGAGTTCCCGTAGCCGGTCGCGCCGCCGAAGTCGATCAACGTCCACTGGGCCGGCCCCAGGCTGGCGTGGATCGGGATGACGATGGTCGTGGAGCCGTCCGCCTGTCCGACCTGAATGTGCGGTGCCGGGCCGTTGATGTACAGCGGTGGGATGGTCAGGGAGTTGATGGTGCCGCTCAACACCGGAATGGGGCCGATCTGGGTTGTGGTGCCGAACGGGATGTCGTCGATGGTGATCCCGCTGAAGACCGTCGTGGTGAAGTCGATACTGAGCGGGATGTTGACCGGGATGGTGGCCGTCAGATCCAGGGAGATCTCCGGCATGGTGATGGCGTAGTGGGCGCCGTATTGGCCCTGGTTGTCGCCGCGCCAGAATAGGCCGTTGTTCATGTTGCCGGTGTTGAACAGGCCGGTGTTGACGTTGCCGCTGTTGAACAGGCCGGTGTTGGTGTTGCCGGTGTTGAAGCTGCCCGTGTTGGTGTTGCCGGGGTTGAAGCTGCCGCTGTTGAAGTTCCCGGCGTTGAAGTTGCCGGAGTTGTAGTTGCCGGGATTGAGCAGGCCGGTGTTGGCGTTGCCGGCGTTGAACAACCCGCTGTTGGCGACACCGGAGTTGAAGAACCCGGTGTTGTACTTGCCGCTGTTCCCGACACCCCAGTTGCCGTCACCGGTGTTGAAGAACCCGACGTTGCCGGTCCCGGAGTTGAACAGGCCGATGTTGCCGGCGCCGGAGTTCAGGGCGCCGATGCCGATTGGGTCGTTGCCGGTCAGGCCGATGCCGATGTTGTTGTTGCCGGTGTTGGCGAAGCCCAGGTTGGAGTTGCCGGCGTTGGCAAAGCCGATGTTGCCGGTGCCGGTATTGGCGATGCCCTGGTTGAGGACGCCGAGGTTGGCGGCGCCCCAGTTGTGGTCACCGTGGTTGCCCAGGCCGAAGTTGTGGTCGCCCAGGTTGCCCAGGCCCAGGTTGGCGCTGCCCAGGTTGGCCAGGCCGAGGTTGCTGATGGTGCCGGCGTGGTGCAGCAGCCCGGTCAGGTGGGTGCCGGTGTTGGCCAGTCCGGACAGGTAGGCGGGGGTCGCCAGGTCGGTGGTACTGGTGTTGAAGAACCCGGAGACGGTGTTGCCCCAGTTGAGCAGTCCCGATTGCAGGGCGCCCACGTTGCGGAACCCCGAGACGCTGCCCAGCGCGACGTTCTGCCAGCCCGAGGCGCTGGCCCCGGCGTTGAAGAACCCCGAGGAGCTGCCGGTCCCGGAATTGAAGAACCCCGACGAGGGTGCCGTCGTCGAATTCCCGAAGCCCGGCCCGCCGGGGATATTGATGATCTCGATGGTGCCGCCCTGCAGCATGCCCTCGAGCGCCACTCCGAAGACCGTTGACGGCCCGCCGAGGGCAATGGTGATTATCGGCTCGGTGAACGTGGACGGGTACACGTAGACGGGACCGACGTAGAAATCGCCGTTCAGGGACGTTTCCTCGAAGGTGAACGCCGGGATGTTGTGTACTTGGCCGCCGAGTACCCAGGTCTGATTCAGCGGCTTGATGGACGAGGTGTCGATGGAGATGCTCGGAATGTCGATCCCCACGTGCAGGCTGATCTGCCCTTGGTTGTCGCCGCTGACGAAGAATCCGTTGTTGTAATTCCCGCTGTTGAATGCGCCGGTGTTGACGTTGCCGGTGTTGAGGTGGCCGGTGTTGTAATTTCCGGGGTTGAACCCACCGGTGTTGTAGGCGCCGGCGTTGTAGTTGCCGGAGTTGGTGCTGCCCGCATTAAGAAAGCCACTGTTGTAGCTGCCCGTGTTGGCTAAACCGGTATTGCCGATGCCCGCGTTGAGAATGCCGGTGTTGACATTGCCGGTATTGGCGATCCCGGTGTTTCCCATGCCCGGGTTGCCGAAGCCCCAGTTCCCGGAGCCGGCGTTGCCGATGCCGACATTTCCGTTGCCCGAGTTGAAGAATCCGATGTTGCCGGTGCCGGAGTTGAACAGCCCGATGTTGCCGGTGCCGGAGTTGAACAGGCCGAAATTTTCTGTGTTCAGCAGACCGATGCCGATTTGATCGTTGCCGCTCAAGCCGATGCCGATATTGTTGTTTCCGGTGTTGGCGAAGCCGAGATTCGAATTTCCCGAGTTGGCGAAGCCGATGTTGCCGGTGCCGGAATTCCATAGACCGTGGTTGAGGCTGCCGAAATTTCCGGAGCCGATGTTGGCATTGCCGAGGCTGCCCAAACCGAGGTTGCCGAATCCGTCGTTGCCCAAACCCAGATTGCTGCTGCCGATGTTTCCCGAGCCGATGTTCGTGTTACCGATGTTGGCGCTGCCGAGGTTTTGGCTGCCGATGTTGCCGATGCCGAAGTTGAAGTCGCCGATGTTGCCGATGCCGAAGTTGAAGTCGCCGATGTTGCCCAGTCCGATGTCGACGGAGCCGACGTTCACCGACCCCAACTTGGTGGCCAAGTTGTTGATGGCCGAACGGAACCGGGGGAACGGATCGCCTGCGGCTGCGGCCGGCGACTGGTTGTTGGGGGTGACCGGCCCGGCGTAGAACCGGCGAAACTGGGTGATCGTCGAGGCGATCGCCGAGGACTCGGCGTGGTAGCCGAACATGGTGGCGACGTCTTGTGCCCACATCTGCTCGTACTCGGTCTCCACCGCGGCGATCGCGGGCCAGTTCTGGCCCAGCACGTTGGACATTACGAGCCCGATCAGGCGGGACCGGTTGGCGGAGATGGCGGCCGGATGCACGGTCGCGGTTTGCGCCGCCTCGAACGCTGCCGCCGCCAACTGGGCTTGGGTCGCGGCCTGCTCGGCTTGCTCGGCCGCCGAGCTCAGCCACTTGGAGTAGGGGGCCGCCGCGGTCAGCATCGCGGCCGCGGCCGAACCCTGCCACGACGAAGCAGCCAGCGCGGAGGTCAGTGCGGAGAACGACCGCGCGGAGGAACCCAACTCGGCGGCCAGGCCCCGCCAGGCCGTCGCGGCTGCCAGCATCGGACCGGGCCCGGCGCCGGCCAGCATCTGCCGCGAATTGAGCTCGGGCGGCAGCCGCGCAAAATCCATCGCATCTCCCTGATTTCAAACAGCTGCCCGAGGTGCTGCTGCGGGTGGCTGTGGCTGATCGGACGGATACTGGGCCGCGTCGAGAGGAATCCACCGCAATTCATAGTGGAATTTCGGCGATGCGCAACCACCTTCGAACGCCGGGGTTGAGCCGGGTCGCACTGGCCGAGGGCTATCACGGACATCCGAAACGCATGCGAAAGCGCTTCTCCTGCAATGCGTTCCAGCAATTATGGAGACGATCGCGCCGCTGTGTCAGCGGCCACGCAGGCGTGATTGCCTCCCCCTATGGGGGGAGGAAAGTTCAACCCGAAGATCCACCACCGGTCCGAGGGATGGTGGGCCGTCGGTAGGCAAATGTGTTCAGTAGATTGGTCATTCGACACACCCAACGCGTCGGGTGAAGCCGAAAGAGATGGCGGTCAATGGGATTGATAGCAGGAAAGTGCTGGCGAACAAAACCGGGACGCTAGCCCGGCGGGGTCTGCCGGTTGCGCACCGCCGAGCCCACCGCGTCGGTCAGCGAAGCGAATCCGCCCTCGTGCAGCCGGCGAGCGATCCCGTCGTGAATGTCCTTGGCCCACAGTCCTCCGCCGTAGATGAAGCCGGTGTACCCCTGCAGCAGCGACGCGCCGGCGGTGATGCGCTCCCAGGCGTCGTCGGCGGTCTCGATGCCCCCGACACTGATCAGCACCAACCGGTCGCCGACCCGCTGATACAGCCGGTGCAGCACCTGCAGCGAACGACGCGCGACGGGCGGGCCGGAGATGCCGCCGGCGCCGAGCGCCTCAACCCCCGGCGTGCGCAGCCCGTCGCGCGAGATGGTGGTGTTGGTGGCCACGATGCCGGCCAGCCCGAGTTGCACGGCCAGGTCGGCGATTTCGTCGATTTCGGGGTCGGCGAGGTCGGGTGCGATCTTCACTAGCACGGGGGTCGTCCCCGCTTCGGCGAGCACGGCCGCCAGGATCGGCCGCAGCGACTCCACCGCCTGCAGATCGCGCAGTCCCGGAGTGTTCGGCGAGCTCACGTTGACCACCAGGTAGGACACCAGGGGAGCCAGCAGCCGGGCGCTGGCGCGGTAGTCGGCGACGGCGTCGGCGGCGGGCGTCTTCTTGGTCTTGCCGATGTTCGCCCCGATCGGCACGTCGGGGACGTGCTGGGCCAGCCGGGCGGCCAGCGCGCCGGCGCCGTTGTTGTTGAAGCCCATCCGGTTGAGCAGGGCGCGGTCGTCGGGCAGCCGGAACAGCCGCGGTGCCGGGTTCCCGGGCTGCGGGTGGGCGGTGACGGTGCCAATTTCCGCATAGCCGAAACCCATTGCACCCCAAATGGAAAGCCCGGTACCGTCCTTGTCGAATCCGGCCGCCAGCCCGAGCGGTCCGGGAAACCGGACCCCGAATACGGTGCTGGCCAGGATCGGGTCGGTCGGTCCCAGCCGCCTGCTCAGCGTCCGGCGCGCCGGCGCGGTGGACGTGGCAGCACGCAGCGCACCGAACACCAGGGTGTGCACGCGCTCGGCCGGTACCGCGAACAACGCCTTCCGTAGCAGGCCGTATATCGGATGCCCGCCTTCGCCCGGTCGGCCCACCGTCACGGCTCCGGCTGGTCGGGAACTCGGTTGTCCAGTCGGGTTTTCTTACGGCGCAACAACACTCGTCTGCTTCCATCGGTGTACAGCCGCACCCGGGTCAGCTCCCAGCCGCGGTACTCGGCCTCGATGGACAGCCGGGTGGAGGCGCTCAGGCGGGTCACCTCCGGGGGTAGGCGCAGCGGCGCCCACTCGTACTCGTCGGACATGTCGGCGTCCCACCCCGCGGGCAGCCGACTCCACCGTGGCGTGGTCCCGCTGGTCAAGGCTTGCCCGCCGCGTCGGCGATGACCTGCACACCCGCGCCGGACCCCGACACCACGTACAGGGTGTTCGAGGTCTCGTCGAAGGCCAGCGAGTTGGGTTGCTGCACGGTCGGGTAACGCACCTTTTCCACGGGGATTCCGGTGCTCAGATCGTAACCAACGACCACGTTGGACGCGGTCAGGGACACCCACGCCAGCCTGGTGGACCCGGCCAGCCCGTACGGCGCCTGCCGCACCGGAAAGGCCTGGCGCAGGATCAGCGGGTCCACCCCGTAGACCAGCAACTGGCCGCCCCGGGTGTCGGCGACCAGCACCCGGCCCAGCGGATCGGCGGCCAGCGTGGTCGCGCCCTCGCCGGCCCGCAGCGCCTGCTCGGCCCGGCCGTCGGCGCCGATCGTCGTCACCGACGTCTGGCCGCGGTCCAACACGATGGTCGTATTCCCTTGTGTCGCAAGCGCATCGACGCGGGCGAAGATCTTGTTCCGGCTGGCCACCGAACTGTCGGCGCCCAGCGTGTACACCGCGCCGTCGGCGGTGCCGAGCACCAGCCGCCCATCGGCGCGGCGTGCGATCGCGGTGAAGTCCGTCTGTGCGGACACGGTGACCGCGGTGGTCTTGGCGTCGGCCAACTCGACCGCCAGGTAGCCGCCGCGCACCGCCACGAAAGCCCGGCCGTTGCCGTCGCCGGTGATGGCCGCGGTGGGCCCGGGCAGCGGAACGACGCGCGGCGCGGTCTGCGCGCCGAGCACGGCGAGACTGGCCGGGGCCGCCGGGTCGGTTCCCGGGCACAGCACCACCAGTTGGTGGGTGCCGACGTCGAAGAATGCGCTCTGGGGGTGCCCGCCCAGCGGTTGCACCGTGCCGGCCGGGTTCAGGCTGGGCGGCGAAACGGCGGGTTGCGCGGTTTGGATCGTCGGGGGAGTGGCGACCAGCGGATTCGCCGAGCACCCGGCCAGCCCGGCCGCGCCCGTCAGCAAACACGCGACAGCGGCGCAGCGCAGAAAACCCCGGCTCGCATAGTCAAGCAGCAACTGTCAGCTTCCGATCGTCGGGCGGCACAAACGAAATTCTAAGGAACGCCAGCGCGCTCAATTTGTCATGTTGGGCGCATAAAGTGGTACGGCGCGGGTATTCTCGCGCCATGACCGTCATCGTCGACCGGCATATCGCGAACGCTGAGTTCGCCATCGAAGACATGTGCACGGGGATCTTCGCCAGCGGATACGGCGAAGTGGGAGATGGGCGCAGTTTCGCTTTCCACATCGAGCACCATTCGCTGATCGTCGAAATTTACCGGCCCCGGCTGTCCGGGCCCGTCCCGCAGGACGAAGACGTCGTCGCGCGATCCGTGCGCGGCGTCCGTGACATCGACCTCACCGACGAGCGCAGCCTAGCCGCCGCGGTACGCGACTCCGTCGCCCACGCCGTCCCCGTTCCGCGCTGAGCGCCACCACGCGCGTCCGGTAACCGTCCCGTACACCAGGTACGGTCGTCGTCGTGTCTGCGGTTACCCCGATGTCCTGGACGCAAGTCGTCGTGCTGTCCGTGGTGCAGGGCCTGACGGAATTCTTGCCGGTCTCCTCGTCAGGGCACCTGGCGATCGTGTCCCGGGTGTTCTTCCACGCCGACGCCGGCGCGTCGTTCACCGCGGTCAGCCAGCTCGGGACCGAGGCCGCCGTACTGGTCTACTTCGCCCGCGACATCGTGCGCATCGCCCGGGCCTGGTTTCACGGCCTGGCGGTGAGATCACAGCGCAACACCGACTACCGGCTCGGCTGGTACGTCATCATCGGGACCATCCCGATCTGCGTACTGGGTCTGTTCTTCAAAGAGGAGATCCGCTCCGGCGTGCGCAACCTGTGGGTGGTCGCGACGGCGATGGTGGTCTTCTCGGCGGTCATCGCGCTGGCCGAGTACCTCGGCCGGCAGACTCGCGACGTCGAGCGCCTCAACTGGCGCGACGCCGCCGTCGTCGGCAGCGCCCAATGTCTGGCGCTGGTTCCCGGTGTGTCGCGGTCCGGATCGACCATCAGCGCCGGGCTGTTCCTCGGCCTGGAACGCGAACTGGCCGCCCGCTTCGGCTTCCTGCTGGCCATCCCGGCCGTCTTCGCCTCCGGGCTGTTCTCCCTGCCGGACGCCTTCCACCCGGTCACCGAGGGCATGAGTGCCACCGGTCCACAGCTGGTCGCGTCCATGCTGATCGCATTCGTCATCGGCCTGGCCGCGGTTTCCTGGTTCCTACATTTTCTGTTGCGCCACAACATGTACTGGTTCGTCGGCTACCGGGTGCTGGCCGGTACGGCCGTACTGATCCTGCTGGCCACCGGGACGGTCGCCGCCACATGACCGTGCTGCTGTTGCGCCACGGCCGGTCCACCTCGAACACCGCGGGCACCCTGGCCGGCCGCTCCGAAGGCGTCGACCTCGACGACAAGGGGCGCGACCAGGCGCTCGGGTTGATCGACCGCATCGGTGACCTGCCGATCCGGGCCGTGGTGACCTCGCCGCTGCTGCGCTGCCGTCGCACCGTGCAGCCGCTGGCCGAGGCGCTGTGCTTGGAGCCGCTGATCGACGAACGCATCGCCGAGGTCGACTACGGCGAGTGGACCGGGCGCAAGCTGGGGGAGTTGGTCAGCGAGCCGCTTTGGCGGGTGGTGCAGGCCCATCCCAGCGCGGCGGTGTTCCCCGGCGGCGAGGGCCTGGCGCAGGTGCAGTCCCGCGCGGTGGCCGCCGTCCGCGAGCACGACAGGCGGCTCAGCGAGCAGCACGGCGCGGACGTGCTGTGGATCGCCTGCACCCACGGTGACGTGATCAAGGCCGTCATCGCCGACGCCTACGGCATGCACCTGGACAGCTTCCAGCGGGTCAACGCCGATCCCGCGTCGGTAAGCGTGGTGCGCTACACCCCGCTGCGACCGTTCGTGCTACACGTCAACCACACCGGGGCGCGGTTGTCGGCGGGGCTACGCGCCGCGCCCGCGCCGTTGCCGGAGGCCAAAGCAGCGGGTGAAACCACCGAACCGTCCGCCGGCGACGCAGTGGTCGGCGGCTCCACCGACTAACCGCGCGGCGGTAGCCGCGCATACGAGGCGCCGGTGCGGCTGTCTGCACGGTATTTTGGAAGAGCCATGGCCCGCGCAATTCACGTATTCCGCACACCCGACCGTTTCGTCGCCGGGACCGTCGGGCAGCCCGGCAACCGCACGTTCTACATTCAGGCGGCCCACGATTCCCGGGTGGTCTCGGTGGTGTTGGAGAAGCAGCAGGTTGCGGTGCTGGCCGAACGTATCGGCGCGCTGCTGCTCGAGGTCAACCGACGGTTCGGCACCCCGGTCCCGCCCGAGCCCGCCGAGGTCGACGACCTGAGCCCGCTGATCATGCCGGTCGACGCCGAGTTCCGGGTCGGCACGATGGGGCTGGGCTGGGACTCCGAGGCGCAGACGGTGGTGGTCGAACTGCTGGCCGTCACCGACGCCGAGTTCGACGCGTCGGTGGTGCTCGACGACACCGACGAAGGGCCCGACGCGGTGCGGGTTTTCCTCACCCCGGAGTCGGCACGCCAGTTCGCCACCCGGTCCAACCGCGTCATCTCGGCCGGACGACCGCCATGTCCGCTATGCGACGAGCCCCTGGATCCCGAGGGCCACATCTGCGCCCGCACCAACGGCTACCGGCGCGACGCGCTCTTCGGGTCCACCGATGAACCCGAGGAATGACGAACTCGAGGCGCTGCAGCACGGCGAGCTGACGGTCCTGGGACGGATCCGCTCGGCGAGCAACGCCACTTTTCTGTGCGAAGCGGCGCTGGGGTCGGTGACCGTGCACTGCGTGTACAAACCGGTCTCCGGTGAGCAGCCGCTGTGGGACTTCCCCGACGGCACGCTGGCCGGCCGCGAGCTGAGCGCCTACCTGGTGTCGCAGTCGCTGGGCTGGAACATTGTGCCGTACACCATCATTCGCCACGGCCCGGCGGGGCCCGGCATGCTGCAGCAGTGGGTGCAGCAACCCGGTGACGCGGTCGATTCCGAACCCCGGCCCGGGCCCGACCTGGTCGACCTGTTTCCCAGCGGCAAGCCGCAGCCCGGCTATCTGCCGGTGCTGCGGGCCTACGACTACGCCGGCGACGAGGTGGTGCTGATGCACGCCGACGACATCCGGCTGCGGCGCATGGCGGTGTTCGACATCCTCATCAACAACGCCGACCGCAAGGGCGGGCACATCCTTTGCGACGTCGACGGCCGCGTGTACGGGGTGGACCACGGGGTGAGCCTGCACGTGCAGGACAAGCTGCGGACCGTGCTGTGGGGGTGGGCGGGAAAGCCGATCGACGACCCGACCATGGAGGCGGTCGCCGGGCTGGTGGAAGCGCTGCGGGGTCCGCTGGCCGAGGAACTGCACGGCCGGATCACCAGCACTGAAATCGCGGCGCTGACCCGGCGCGCGCACTCCTTGCTGGACAACCCGGTGATGCCCTCGCCCAACCGGCACCGCCCGATTCCCTGGCCGGCGTTCTGAGCCGCGGCGCCGTGTCGGCGATACTGGGTCGGTGAATCCCGCTGCTGACCTGACGGACGCCGCGCTGGCTGCCGAATTGGCCGCGGAGGCGGGGGAATTGCTGCTCGCGGTGCGCGAGGAGGTCGGTTTCGACTATCCGTGGGAGCTGGGCGACGCCGGAGACCGACGCGCGAACTCGCTGATTTTGCGCCGGTTGGCGGCCGCGCGGCCCGGGGATGCGGTGCTCAGTGAGGAAGCTCACGACGACCTGGTTCGGCTGAAGTCCGACCGGGTGTGGATCATCGACCCGCTGGACGGCACTCGCGAGTTCTCCACCCGCGGTCGTGACGACTGGGCGGTCCACATTGCGCTGTGGCAGCGCCCGTCGAACGGCCGGCACCAGATCACCGACGCGGCCGTCTCCCTGCCGGCCCGCGGCAACATCGTCTACCGCAGCGATACGGTGTCCGCGCGGGCCGCGCAAGCCGCGTCCGGTGGTACACCAGGCGTCATCCGGATCGCCGCCAGCGCCACCCGCCCGCCGGCCATCCTGTACCGGATGCGGCATCTGGTGGACATCGAACTGCTGCGGATCGGGTCGGCGGGCGCCAAGGCGATGGCGGTGGTCGACGGCGTCGCCGACGCCTACCTGCACGCCGGCGGCCAATGGGAATGGGATTCGGCGGCGCCGGCCGGGGTGGTGCTGGCCGCCGGCATGCATGCGTCGCGGCTGGACGGCTCGCCGCTGATGTACAACCAGCTCGATCCTTACCTGCCGGACCTGCTCATGTGTCGCAGCGAACTGGCGCCGATCCTGCTGGACGCCATCCGGCAGGCGTGGTGGTGAGCAGTCCCGTCGCCAGCCGGGCCTGACTGCGCGGCTCCTCCTCAGCACGCGGCGCGTGCTGCATCGTCGCCACGCGGGGTTCGACTGCGCGGCTCCTCCTCAGCACGCGGCGCGTGCTGCATCGTCGCCACGCTCTAAAGTCATCGGCATGCGGTCGTGGTCTTCTCCGCCGGTCCCGGATCTGCCCGGACGCGGCCCCGAGCTACGGCTTTACGACACCGCCGACCGCCAGGTCCGCCCGGTGACAGCCGGTCGCACCGCGAACATGTACGTCTGCGGCATCACCCCGTATGACGCCACGCATCTGGGTCACGCCGCCACCTATCTCGCGTTCGACCTGATCCACCGGCTCTGGCTCGACCTCGGTCACGACGTGCAGTACGTCCAGAACGTCACCGACGTCGACGACCCGCTGTTCGAACGCGCCGACCGCGACGGCGTCGACTGGCGCGAACTGGGCGACCGTGAGGTCGAACTTTTCCGCACCGACATGACGGCGCTGCGGGTGCTGCCGCCACGTGACTACGTCGGGGCCACCGAAGCCGTCGCCGAGATCGTGGAGCTCATCGAGAAGATGGTGGCGTCCGGGGCCGCCTACGTGGTCGAGGGAAAGTACCCGGACGTCTACTACCGCGCCGACGCCACCGTGCAGTTCGGCTACGAGTCCGGCTACGACCGCGACACCATGCTGGCGTTGTTCGCACAGCGCGGCGGCGACCCGCAACGCGCCGGTAAGACCGACGAACTCGACGCGTTGCTGTGGCGGGCCAACCGCCCCGGCGAGCCGTCCTGGCCGTCGCCGTTCGGGCCGGGAAGACCCGGCTGGCATGTCGAATGTGCGGCGATCGCGCTGAGCCGTATCCACAGCGAGCTCGACATCCAGGGTGGCGGCAGCGACCTGATTTTCCCGCACCACGAATTCACCGCCGCGCACGCTGAATGTGTCACCGGCGCGCGCAGATTCGCGCGCCACTACGTGCACGCCGGGATGATCGGCTGGGACGGGCACAAGATGTCGAAGAGCCGCGGCAACCTCGTCCTGGTCTCCACACTGCGCGCCCAGGGCGTCGACCCGGCGGCGGTGCGGCTCGGTCTGCTGGCCGGGCATTACCGGGCCGACCGCTCGTGGAGTCAACAGGTGCTCGACGACGCCCAGCGCCGTCTGCAGCACTGGCGCGCGGCGACCGCGTTGCCGGCCGGCCCGGACGCCGCCGACGTCCTCACCCGGGTTCGCCAGTACCTTGCCGACGATCTCGACACCCCTAAATCGCTTGCCGCACTGGATGGTTGGGCCACCGATGCACTGGAGTACGGCGGTCACGACGAGGCGGCGCCCAGGTTGGTGGCCGCCGCGGTCGACGCCCTGCTGGGAGTGGGTCTGTAGCGGCGCGGTGGTACGTTTTCGGCCATGGCGAGGGTGCAGCAGAACGTGCAGGACAAAGTCGTATTCATCACGGGCGCCGGCCGCGGTATCGGCGCGGAGGTCGCCCGCCGGCTGCATAACAAGGGCGCCAAGCTCGTCCTGACCGACCTGGGTGAGGCGGAGCTGAAGTCGATCGGCGCCGAACTCGGCGGCGACGGGCGCGTGCTGACGGTGGTGGCCGATGTACGTGATCTGGCCGCCATGCAGGCCGCCGCTGACCAGGCCGTGGCAAAGTTCGGCGGCATCGACGTGGTGGTGGCCAATGCGGGCATCGCCAGCTATGGCTCGGTGCTCAACGTCGACCCCGAGGCGGTCAAGCGGGTCATCGACGTCAACCTGCTCGGCGTCTTCTACACGGTGCGCGCCACCTTGCCGGCCATCATCGACCGCCGCGGCTACGTGTTGATCGTCTCCTCGCTGGCGGCGTTCGCCGCCGCTCCCGGAATGGCGCCCTACGACATGTCCAAGGCCGGCAACGAGCATCTGGCCAACGCGCTGCGGTTGGAGGTCGCGCATCTGGGGGTCAGCGTCGGCTCGGCCCACATGTCCTGGATTGACACCGCGCTGGTGCGTGACACCAAGGCGGATCTGCCCGCGTTCGGCGAGATGCTGGCCAAGCTGCCGCCGCCGCTGGGCAAGACCACCTCGGTGAACAAGTGCGCGGCGGCGTTCGTCAAGGGCATCGAAGAACGCCGGACGCGGGTGTACTGCCCGGGCTGGGTTGCGGCCCTGCGCTGGCTCAAGCCGGTGCTGTCCAGCCGAATCGGCGAAGCGCAGGTGCTCAAGTCCGCGGGTGGGGTGATTTCCAGGATGGATGACGACGTGGCCGCGCTCGGCCGGTTCACCAGCGCCTACACCCACGCCCTGGAGAAGCCGTCGGGTTCGTGACCCCGTGCGGGTGATTATCTGCGGCGCCGGGATCGCCGGGCTGGCCGCCGCCGAACGCATGTCGAGCATGGGCGCCGAAGTGGTGTTGCTCGAGCGCGCCCCGGGTCCCGACGAACGCGGCTACCTGATCGACTTCTACGGCCCCGGTTACGAAGCCGCCGAAGCGGTCGGCGTCCTGCCTGCGATTAAGGACGGGTCCTACCGCATCGACGAGGCCACCCTGGTCGACCAGCAGGGCCGCCGCCGGGCCGACCTGCCCTACAACCAGATCGCCAAGGCCCTCGGCGGCCGGGTGTCCAGCCTGCTGCGATCCGATTTGGCGAAAGCGTTGCGGGGCAACCTGCCCGACGGCGTCGACGTGCGTTACGGCGCGTCGCTGTCGGCGGTGACGGACCGCGACGACGGTGTCTCGGTGACGCTGGAAACCGGGGAGGAGCTGGCGGCCGACGTGCTGATCGGCGCCGACGGCAGCCACTCGAGGGTGCGGAGCCTGGTGTTCGGACCCGAGTCGCAATACCTGCGCTATCTCGGATTCCATTACGCGGCTTTTGTCTGCGACGCCTCCGACGTCGGCCGCCAAGCCGACACCGAGCAGATCGTGCTGACCGACACCGTCGAGCGGCAGATGGATCTGCTTTTTCTGCCCGACGGCCGCGCTGCCGTGCTGGCGACGTTCGCCGCCGCAGGTCCGGAATTGCCCGCGGATCCGCGTGCCGCGGTGCGGGACCGGTTCGCCGACGTGGGTTGGCTGGTGCCGGAAATATTGAACCGGTGCCCACCGGCCGGGGAGATGTACTACCAGGCAGCCGCCCAGGTCGTGATGCCGCGGTGGAGCAAGGGTCGGGTGGTGCTGCTCGGCGACGCCGCGGCCGCGGTCTCGCCGCTCGCCCCGCACGGCGCGTCGCTGGCGGTGGCCGGCGCCTACGTGCTCGCCGAACAGCTGCGTCTGACGTCCTCGGTCGAGCGGGCGCTGGACTTCTACGAGAAACTCTGGCGCTGGGTGGTCGAGGACAAGCAGAAAGCCGCCCGCGAGGTCGGCTGCTGGACGGTGCCCACGTCGCGCCGGGCCGCCCTGCGGTTCAGCTGGCGCCCGCTGGTCAATCGGTTCATCACCACGGCGTTGGCCGGTGAGCCGACCACGGTCATCGCGACGCTGCGCCGGGGAACTTCGGAACCGGGTTAGCGGCCGAAGCCGGGGCGGCGGCGTTTGAGGTAGCGCTCGAACTCGGCGGCCAGTGCGTCACCGTCGATCTGGCCCAGTACCTCGTTGACGTCGACGGACGCGTCGCCGTGCTGTTCGAGTGACTGCACGTATTCGGCCAGCTCCTGGTCGTCGGCGGCCATCTCGGTGATCTCCTGCTCCCACGCCTCGGCTTGCGCGGGCAGGTCGGCCAGCGGAACCTCGACGTCGAGTACTTCCTCGACGCGGCGCAGCAGCGCCACGGTCGCCTTGGGGTTGGGCGGGTGCGAGACGTAGTGCGGCACCGCCGCCCAGAACGTCACGGCCGGGATGCCCGCGGCCACGCACGCGTACTGGAAGACGCCGGCTATGCCGGTGGGGCCCTCGTAGCGGGTTTCCTCCAGTCCGAACAGCCGAGCCGAGTCCGACGAGTAGGCCGCACCCGAGACCGGTACCGGCCGGGTGTGCGGGGTGTCGGCCAGCAGCGCGCCCAGGATCACCACGGTGTCGACGTTGAGTTTGTCGATGATGCCCAGCAGTTCGTCGCAGAAGGTGCGCCAGCGCATGTTGGGTTCGACGCCGGACATCAGCACGACGTCGCGGTCGCTGTCGGGCGGGCGGCAGTGTGAGATCCGCATGGCCGGCCATTCCAGTTCCCGGGTGACGCCGTCGACTTGGCGGATCACCGGGCGATTGACCTGGTAGTCGTAGTAGGCCTCGTCGTCGATCTCCACGATCGGCAGCGCGTCCCAGATGTCGAACAGGTGTGCCACGGCGTCGCTGGCGGCGTCGCCGGCGTCGTTCCAGCCCTCGAATGCCGCCACTACGACGGTGTTCTGCAGTTGCGGCAGCCGTTGGGCATCATCCTGCCCGCGATCCGGCGAGTTCACCCGGCCAGCCTACGGCGTGGCGCTCCGGTTACGACGCAGACGTGCGGTTCTCGCCTCCGTGCGTCGAGCGTCCCCAGATGTACGGCCAAACGACCCTGCGAGCGGCATTTTGAGGCCGCTGGCGGGAGGCGACCGAAAGGCCCAGACGAAATACGGTTGGCTGCAATCTGGTTAACCTGGGTAATTAAGTCATTGCCGACCAGATCCGCGCGCCGGCGCTCGGTGGGCACCGCGATCGCCGGCCGGATCGGGTCAAGCTTGGCGTCCAGGGTTCGGGTGACGACGTAAACTCGTCTGGTCGAGAGGCGTTGCAACGGATTTTTTGGGGGGTCCTGGTCCCCCTGGTATCCGCCACGCTCGGCAGATCCAAGGACGCCTTCCGCGATGGAAGGATTGCATGTGAGCGCCCCCGAAAGTTTTGAGCCGAACATCCGTCCGGACTGCACCGACGAACTTTCCGCGGCCCTGCGCGAGCGGATTCTGGTGATCGATGGGGCGATGGGCACCGCGATCCAGCGCGACCGGCCGGACGAGGCCGGCTACCGCGGCGACCGGTTCACCGAGTGGCCGACCGCGTTGCAGGGCAACAACGACCTGCTCACGCTGACGCAGCCGCAGATCATCTCCGGGATCCACCGCGAGTACCTCGAGGCGGGTGCGGACATCCTGGAGACCAACACGTTCAACGCGAACGCGATCTCGCTGTCTGATTACGACATGGCGGACCTGAGCTACGAGCTGAACTACGCCGGGGCTGCGCTGGCCCGTAAAGCCGCCGACGAGTTCAGCACCACCGACAAGCCCCGCTATGTCGCCGGCGCCATCGGCCCGACCACGCGGACCGCGTCGATCTCGCCCGACGTCAACGACCCCGGGGCCCGCAACGTCTCCTACGACCAGCTGGTGGCCGCCTACCTGGAAGCCGCCAACGGCCTGGTGGACGGTGGCGCCGATCTGCTCATCATCGAGACCATCTTCGACTCGCTGAACGCCAAGGCGGCGGTGTTCGCCGTGGAGACGCTGTTCGAGGACCGCGGGCGGCGCTGGCCGGTGATCATCTCGGGCACCATCACCGACGCCTCCGGGCGGACGTTGTCCGGGCAGGTCACCGAGGCGTTCTGGAACTCGATCCGGCACGCCAAACCGATCGCGGTCGGCCTCAACTGCGCCCTGGGCGCGCCGGAGATGAGGCCGTACATCGCCGAGGTGTCGCGGATCGCGGACACCTTCGTCTCCTGCTACCCGAATGCCGGACTGCCCAACGCCTTCGGTGAGTACGACGAGTCCCCGGAGCGGCAGGCCTCTTATATCGCCGAGTTCGCCGACGCCGGCCTGGTGAACCTGGTCGGTGGGTGCTGCGGGACGGCGCCTCCGCACATCGCCGAGATCGCCAAGGTCGTCGAAGGTAAGCCGCCGCGCTGGGTGCCGCAGATCCCGGTGGCGACCCGGCTCGCGGGACTCGAGCCGCTCAACATCACCGAGGATTCGCTGTTCGTCAACATTGGTGAGCGCACCAACATCACCGGCTCGGCCCGGTTCCGCAACCTGATCAAGGCGCAGGACTACGACACCGCGCTGTCGGTGGCCCTGCAGCAGGTCGAGGTCGGCGCCCAGGTCATCGACATCAACATGGACGAGGGCATGATCGACGGCGTCGCCGCGATGGACCGGTTCACCAAGCTGATCGCGGCCGAGCCCGACATCAGCCGCGTCCCGGTGATGATCGACTCCTCCAAGTGGGAGGTCATCGAGGCGGGCCTGAAGAACGTGCAGGGCAAGCCGATCGTCAACTCGATCTCCATGAAGGAGGGCGAGGAGAAGTTCGTTCGCGAGGCACGGTTGTGCCGCAAGTACGGTGCCGCCGTGGTCGTGATGGCCTTCGACGAGCAGGGGCAGGCCGACAACCTGGAGCGCCGCAAGGAGATCTGTGGGCGCGCCTACCGCATTCTGACCGAACAGGTCGGCTTCCCGCCCGAGGACATCATTTTCGACCCGAACTGCTTCGCGCTGGCGACCGGCATCGAGGAGCACGCCACGTACGGCATCGACTTCATCGAGGCCTGCGCCTGGATCAAGGAAAATCTGCCGGGCGTGCACATCTCCGGCGGCATCTCGAACGTGTCGTTCTCGTTCCGCGGCAACAACCCGGTCCGCGAGGCGATCCACGCGGTGTTCCTGTTCCACGCCATCAAGGCCGGCCTGGATATGGGCATCGTCAACGCCGGCGCGCTGGTGCCCTACGACTCCATCGACCCCGAGCTGCGGGACCGCATCGAGGACGTCGTGCTGAACCGCCGCGAGGATGCGGCCGAGCGACTCCTGGAGATCGCCGAGCGATTCAATAGGACCGAGAAGAGCGAGGACCCGAAGGCCGCCGAGTGGCGATCCCTGCCGGTGCGCGAGCGGATCACCCACGCACTGGTCAAGGGCATCGACGCCCACGTGGACGACGACACCGAGGAGTTGCGGGCCGAGATCGCCGCTGCGGGCGGGCGCCCGATCGAAGTGATCGAGGGCCCGCTGATGGACGGCATGAACGTCGTCGGCGACCTGTTCGGCTCCGGCAAGATGTTCTTGCCTCAGGTGGTGAAGTCGGCCCGGGTGATGAAGAAGGCCGTGGCGTACCTGCTGCCGTTCATCGAGAAGGAGAAAGAGCAGTCCGGCGCGGCAGCCGGTAAGGACACCAACGGCACGATCATCATGGCGACCGTCAAGGGCGACGTGCACGACATCGGCAAGAACATTGTCGGGGTCGTGCTGCAGTGCAACAACTTCGAGGTGATCGACCTCGGTGTGATGGTGCCCGCCGAGAAAATCCTGGCCGCGGCTGAGGAATACGACGCCGACATCATCGGGCTGTCCGGGCTCATCACCCCGTCGCTGGACGAGATGGTCAACTTCGCCGTCGAGATGGAACGCCAGGGACTGCAGATCCCGCTGCTGATCGGTGGTGCGACCACCTCGCGTGCCCACACGGCGGTGAAGGTGGCGCCGCGCCGCAGCGGTCCGGTGGTGTGGGTCAAGGACGCGTCGCGCTCGGTGCCCGTCGCCGCCGCGCTGCTCGACGACAAGCAGCGTCCCGCGTTGCTGGAGGCCACCGAGAAGGACTACGCAGCGCTGCGCGAACGGCACGCTCAGAAGAACGAGCGCCCGACGCTGACGCTGGCGAAGGCACGCGCCAACCGGACGCCGATCGAGTGGGACGGCTACCCGCCGCCGGTGCCCGCCCAGGGTCTCGGCGTGCGGGATTTTCACGACTACGACCTCGCCGAGTTGCGGGAGTACATCGACTGGCAGCCGTTCTTCAACGCCTGGGAGATGAAGGGCCGCTTCCCCGACATCCTCAACAACCCGGTCTCGGGGGAGGCCGCGCGCAAGCTGTACGACGACGCCCAGGAAATGCTGGACACCCTGATCAAGGAGAAGTGGCTGACGGCCAACGGGGTGATCGGGTTCTTCCCGGCCAACGCGGTCGGTGACGACATCGAGGTCTACACCGACGACACCCGGACCGAGGTGCTCACCACGCTGTACAACCTGCGCCAGCAGGGCGAGCACCGCGACGGCATCCCCAACCGGAGTCTCGGCGACTTCATCGCGCCGAAGGCCACCGGTCTGGCCGACTACGTCGGCGCCTTCGCCGTCACCGCGGGACTCGGCAGCGCGGAAAAGATCGCGGAGTTCAAGGCGGACAACGACGACTACAGCGCGATCCTGCTGGAATCGATCGCCGATCGGCTGGCCGAGGCGTTCGCCGAACGGATGCACCAGCGGGTCCGCAAGGAGTTCTGGGGATTCCAGCCGGACGAGCAGTTGGACAACGAGGACCTGATTGGCGAGAAGTACCGGGGGATCCGTCCTGCCCCCGGCTACCCGGCCTGCCCGGAGCACACCGAGAAGGTGACGCTCTTTAAGTTGCTGGACGTTACCAAGCGGACCGGCATCGAGTTGACCGAGTCGATGGCGATGTGGCCCGGTGCCGCCGTCAGCGGATGGTACTTTTCGCATCCGCAGTCGCAATACTTCGTGGTCGGCCGGCTGGCCCAGGACCAGGTCGCCGACTACGCCAAGCGCAAAGGCTGGACGCTGGCCGAAGCCGAGCGCTGGCTCGCCCCCAACCTCGGCTACAACCCGGAGGACTGAGCCGACGTCGGTGCGCCGCTACCGGCCTTCGTCGCCGGGTGTCCAGGTGTTCGGCAGCATTGGCTCCTGCGGGCCGTCGGTGAATTCGGCGCCGGGCAGCCGTGTGAGCCCGAGCGCTGGTACGTCTGCTCTGCGCAGCGTGCCGACGAAGCCCTGCGGCCCCGCCCCGGAGGCCGAGGCTGCGACGTCGTCGGGCTCGGGCATGTCGGGCGGTCCGTCGACCTCTTCGTCGAGGTAGGCGAACTGATATTTGTGGCTGTGCTGGCGCACCCGTGCTCGGCGCTTGGCTCTGGCCTCGGCGGCGCTGGACAGCGGTGCGGCCGCTGGCGCCGCCGCCGCCGCACCGACGGCGGCGGCGGCTCTGGCCCCGAATGTAGGCGTGAATCCTTCACCGTCGGGGTCGCCGCCAACCGCATAGAACACTTGCACGCCGCCGGCGGCGGGGGCCGCCGGTGCCGGCGCGCCGGCCGACGATCCGGGGGCTCCGGCCGGTGCCGCGGCCGGTCCGCCGGCGCCGGTGCCGGCCAGCGTCACCCCGGTGACGGCGGGCGTCAGCTGCTCGGTGGGCGCTGTGGCGGCGACGGCGAGCGGCAACTCGGTGCTCGCCTCCAACCCGGCTAACCCGGCCAGCCCGATCAAGCCGACCGGCGCGAAGAGCGGGGCCAGCGCGGGAGCGAACGGGAAGATGTAGATGACCGGGTCGATGATCGAGTACGCCAGGATCATGAAGATCTCGGTGGTCATGAACGACAGCAACGAGTCCAGCGCTTGCACGACGAAGTCGCCCAGCGGTCCCGTCAGGTATTGGGCGGCCAGGTTGCGCATCAGGGTGACCAGATAGTTCAGCGCGTCGAGGATGATTTCGGTCGGGTCGCCAGAGATGCTGCCGGTGTCGGCGGCCGGCGCTGCCTGGGTGGTGACGATCTGTGGTGCGGTGCCCAACGTCGCCGTAGCCGCCGCCAGGCTGGTCTCTGCGACGGTCTGGTAGACGCTCATGGTCGTCGCGGCCTGGACCCACATCCGCAGGTAGTCCGCCTCGTTCAGCGCGATGGGGACGGTGTTGATGCCGAAGAAGTTGGTGGCCACCAGGGCGCCGTGCACGGCATGGTTGGCCGCCAGTTCGACCAGGGTCGGCATCTCGGCGAGTGCGCAGGTGTAACCGGCGGCCACGGTCTCTGCTGCGGCGGCCGCCGCAGCGGACACCGTTGCGGCCTGGGTCAGCCAATACAGATACGGCTGATGGGCCGCGACGAACTGCGCCGCGGTCGGGCCCGCCCACGCGCCCGCCGCAACGGCGCCGAGCACGCCTTCGAGGTCCGCGGCGGTGGAGGTGTATTCGGCGGCGAGCGCGTGCCAGGCGTCGGCTGCTGCCAGCAATGGACCGGGGCCTGAGCCAGTGGACAGCAGCGTCGAGTGCACCTCGGGCGGCAGCGCGAACCACACGGGACCGGTCATCATCGGCTGAGTCCTTCGAGCCATAAAAGCCAGCTAGTCTGGCCAAACCGGCATTAGGTTAGCCTAATCTTTTGAAGTTGTTATGAATACGCCGAAGAAACTGTTGTGACTTCTCTCGCGCTCGCATGGAACAATCGCTGGCCGTGAAGACCTTCGACGATCTTTTCGCCGAACTGGGCGAACGCGCGCGCACCCGGCCGGCCGGCAGCGCCACCGTTGCGGCGCTGGATGCCGGGGTGCACGCCCTGGGCAAGAAGATCCTGGAAGAGGCCGGCGAGGTGTGGCTGGCCGCCGAGCACGAACCCGACGAGGCGCTGGCCGAGGAGATCAGCCAATTGCTCTACTGGACGCAGGTGCTGATGATCGCGCGCGGCCTGTCCCTCGACGACGTCTACCGGAAGCTGTGAGCATGTTGCGTGTCGCGGTGCCCAACAAGGGCGCGTTGAGCGAACCGGCCACCGAGATCCTGTCCGAGGCCGGCTACCGGCGCCGCACCGACCCCAAGGACCTCACCGTCATCGACCCGGTCAACAACGTCGAGTTCTTCTTCCTGCGGCCCAAAGACATCGCCATCTACGTCGGCTCCGGCGAACTCGACTTCGGCATCACCGGCCGCGATCTGGCGCTGGATTCCGACGCCCCGGTGCGCGAACGCCTGGCGCTGGGCTTCGGCTCGTCCCGGTTCCGGTACGCCGCGCCGGCCGGACGGGACTGGACGGTCGAGGACCTGGCCGGCAAGCGGATAGCCACCGCCTACCCCAACCTGGTTCGTAAGGATCTGGCCGCCAGGGGCGTCGGCGCGACGGTGATCAGACTCGACGGAGCGGTGGAGATTTCGGTGCAGCTCGGTGTCGCCGACGCCATCGCCGATGTGGTGGGTTCGGGACGCACGCTGAGCCTGCACAACCTGGTGGCCTTCGGGGAGCCGCTGTGCGACTCCGAGGCCGTGCTCATCGAGCGGGCTGAGCCCGGCGGCCAGGCGGCCGCGGCCCGGGATCAGCTAATTGCCCGCGTTCAGGGCGTGGTGTTCGGCCAGCAGTACCTGATGCTCGACTACGACTGCCCACGCTCGGCGCTGGACCAGGCCACCGCCATCACCCCCGGATTGGAGTCGCCGACCATCGCGCCGCTGGCCGATCCGGATTGGGTCGCGGTCCGGGCGCTGGTGCCGCGCCGCGACGTCAACGGCATCATGGACCGGCTGGCCGTCATCGGAGCCAAGGCGATCCTGGCCTCCGACATCAGGTTCTGCAGATTCTGACCGTCGACCGCGGGCTTAGCTGTGTTAGCGTCCCGCTGGGAACTGCGGTAGGCCGCGGGCTTTCCCGCCATCGTCGCCAGGGGAGTACGTCTGTCCCAGGAGGGATTGCTGTGACGCAAGTTCTTGTCCTGCTGCTGGCATTGCTGATCGGGGTCGTGGCGGGGCTGCGGTCCCTGACGGCCCCCGCCGCGGTCGCGTGGGCGGTGTTCCTCAGCTGGCTCAACATGACCGGAACGTGGGCGTCCTGGGTGGGCAACATCGTCACCGTGGTGATTTTCAGCCTGCTCGCCGTCGCCGAACTGGTCAACGACAAACTGCCCAAGACACCGCCGCGCACCGCGACGCCGGTGTTTCTGGTCCGGCTCATCATCGGCGGCTTCGCCGGGGCGGTGATCGGCACTGCGTGGGGGCACAAGTGGGCGGCGCTGGGGGCCGGCATCATCGGTGCCGTACTGGGCACCGTGGGCGGTTTCCAGGCCCGGCGGGCGCTCGTCGTCAGGAACGGCGGCCACGATCTGCCGATCGCACTGCTGGAGGACGCGGTCGCGGTGTTGGGCGCCGTCGCCATCGTCGTGGCGGCAGCCGCGCTGTGACCCAAGACGCTGTGCTGCAGGAGCTTTCGCCGCTATCGGACCGGTAGCCGCGGACGGGACCGCGGGGGCGGAGCGCGGGAAAAGATGTGACGCGGGCGGTCTTCGTCGAGGACCGATCCGGCAGCTGGACGAGCTAACCGGCGGTGGTGCCTACCGGTGCGCTGGACAGTGTTGTGGGTTGCCGCTGCGTCTTGGGCAGCCGTTTGACCGCGATCAGCACACCGGTTCCCGCGATCGTGCACAGTGCCCACAACGCCAGGTACCAGAATGAGCGGAACTCGGGTCCGAAGAACACGGCGAGGGCGATGAACCAGAAGGTGATCATCCCGAGGTAACCCCACCAGACGATGGGGGCGGTTCCGGCGCTGCTGCGGCGGCGCATCAGGACGCCGACGTACATCACGGGTAAGGCGGCGTTGGCGACGGAGAAGTACGTCACCGCGAGCGGATCACCCATCGCATGGCTAAGGGCGTTCCAGATGACAATCGCCGCGGCGGCTCCGGCCACGATCAGCGCGGCGAACTGGCGCGGGTTCGCCGAAGGCAGCAACTCTGTCCTGCCGTACTGGATCGCCTGCACAATGAAGGCGACCTCGAAGGTGACGGTGAAAAGCAAAGCGACCCAAAATAATTCGACGTACCAGTGGTGGTAGGTGGTGAACCAGGTGTGGTAGTGGGCGACGAACGAGCCGTCGCCGGCGAACCAGAACAGGGTGCAGAAGATCGGTATCGAATACGTCTTTTCGCGGCGCGCAATCACGTAGGAGGCGAAGAACCAGGTGTAGTTGCAGACCATCGCCAGCGAGCACAGCGCCAAAATCCCGAGCTTGTGTTGGTCGATGGCGGTGAGCGTCTGTACTCCGTCGTACATTGCTGAGCTTCCTTCACCAGTCGAGCTGGGCGGTCTCTGGATGATCGCTCGCACCTCAATCGCAATTATTTGAGATGAGGTGTCTCAAAGATTAGGCGGCGGCGAGGCGCGGTGTCAATGATTCTGTTGCCGGACTTGGCGTTCGGTCCGCGGGTGTGGCCGTTGGGCTAACGTCGCTGGATCAGGAGTAGCTGCCGGTCATGCCGCCGGTTCGCTGCGACACGCCGGCCAGCCCGGGTACGGCGGCGGCGTACCGCCGAATGCCGGGCAGTGCGCCTGGTGCGGGCACCAATCGCACAGTCGCGACGGGTTGGGCCGGAAATCGCCGGTCGCACCGGCGGATTGGATCGCGCGCCACATCGCCGTCAGGGTCTTCTCGAAGCGCAGCAGCTCGTCATGATCGGGGGTGTAATCCAACACCTGACGGTCGGCGAGGTAGATCAGTCGCAGCCGGGCGGGCAGCACACCGCGCGAACGCAGCAGCGCCACGGCATAGAACTTCATCTGGAACATGGCTCTGAACTCAGCGGCCGCACGCGTCTCCGGTGGCGCCTTGCCGGTCTTGTAGTCGACGACCCGCAATTCGCCGGTGGCCGCGACGTCGATCCGGTCGATGTAGCCGCGCAGCAGCGTGCCGTCGGCCAACTCGACCTCCACCCGCTGCTCGCAGCACTGCGGGTCGAAGCGGGTCGGGTCCTCGAGCCGGTAGTAACCGCGCAGCAGCGCACGGGCCTCGTCGATCAGCTGAAGACGCTGCTCGGGGCCCAACTCTGCGGCGAGTTCGGCCTCAGCGGCGACAACCTGCTCCCAGGCGGGTTCCACCAGCGCGCAGGCGGTATCGCGAACCCGCTGCGCCGCCGGCAGCCCGTACAGCCGCTCCAGCGCGGCGTGCACCAGCGACCCGCGCAGCTGTGCCGTCGAGGGGGCCTCGGGCAACCGGTCGATGGCCCGGAACCGGTACAGCAGCGGGCACTGCTTGAAGTCGGCGGCCCGCGACGGCGACAGGGCAGGTCGCGGGCTGGCAGCAGCCGGCGGGGGCGGCGCCAGCTGATCGGTCATATTCGCAGCCTATGACTGCGCACCGACAACCCGAAGAAGGGCCGCGGCGCGTCGGCTGGCACGCTGTACGCCGTGTCAGCGACCGGTCCGTTCATTGTCGGTGAGCGTGTGCAGCTCACCGACGCCAAGGGCCGCCACTACACGATCACGCTGACGCCCGGCAGCGAATTTCACACCCACCGCGGTCGCATCGCCCACGACACGCTGATCGGGCTCGACGAAGGCAGCGTGGTCAAGTCCAGCAACGGCGCCATGTTCCTAGTGCTGCGCCCGCTGCTGGTCGATTACGTGATGTCCATGCCGCGCGGCCCGCAGGTGATCTACCCCAAGGACGCGGCCCAGATCGTGCACGAGGGCGACATCTTTCCCGGCGCCCGGGTGCTCGAGGCGGGCGCGGGCTCCGGCGCGCTGACACTGTCGCTGCTGCGCGCGGTCGGCCCGCAGGGCCGGGTTACCTCGTACGAGGTACGCGCCGACCACGCCGAGCACGCCCGCCGCAACGTCAGCACCTTTCATGGCGAGCTGCCGCCGAACTGGGAGCTGGTCATCGGCGACCTGTCCGATGCCGAGCTGCCGGACGGCTCCTTCGACCGGGCCGTGCTGGACATGCTGGCGCCGTGGGAGGTGCTGGAAGCGGTGTCGCGGCTGGTGGTCGCCGGTGGCGTGCTGATCATCTACGTCGCGACGGTCACCCAGCTGTCGAAGGTGGTCGAGGCGGTGCGTGCCCAGCAGTGCTGGACCGAACCGCGGTCGTGGGAGACGATTCAGCGCGGCTGGAACGTAGTGGGACTGGCGGTGCGGCCGCAGCATTCGATGCGCGGTCACACCGCGTTTCTGGTCGCAACCCGTCGGCTCGCTCCCGGCGCGGTGGCGCCGATGCCGTTGGGCCGCAAGCGTCCCGGCCGCGACGGCTGATCAGTCGTCGCTGCGGTGCAGACCTCGCCGAACCGACAGCAACTCGAACTCCGGATGCGCCGCGACCAGGCGCTCGGCGCGGTCCAGCACGTCGACGGTGTGAGCGCGGTCGGGCGACACCACCGCGACACCGATGCCTGAGCGCCGGTGCAGATCATGCGACCCGGTCTCGGCCGCGGACACGCTGAACTTGCGCTGCAGCTCGGCCACCACCGGCCTGATCACCGAGCGTTTCTGCTTCAGCGAGCGCACGTCGCCCAGCAGCACGTCGAACTCGAGCCAGCCGATCCACATCAGGGCGTCGGCGACGGACTCGCCGGCGGCCCGGCTTCCGGGCCGGGCGGCGGCGCCGGATTGGGCGCGGGCGCGGCCGGCGGTGACGTCGGCGGCAACGTCCCGGCGTTCTGCATGGCCAGCAGCATCTCCGCGGTCTTCCGGGACAGCTGCCAGCCGCCCGGCGTCGAGGTGAACTCCATCGGGAAAGTGAACTCCCGGTGATCCGGATTGGCGGTGTGGACGACGACGGTGGCCGTGGCGTTCGACGGGTTCTGGCTCGACCATGCGATGTTGTTCGCGACGAACGTCATCGGCAGGTAGCCGCCGTCGCGCGCGGCGGTGGTGAACCTGTCCAACGCGCCGGCCGTCTCGGGCCCGGCGCCTTGCACCAGGTTCAGCTTGTCGTTGCCCGGGACCGCCGCATCGGCAAGACGTGACAACACATCGGAGAGGATCTCCGGCGCGGGCAGGGGAGCGGTGGGCGCGGCGGCTACGGTGCTCGACGGCGCGGGCGGCACCGCCGTCTGGGCCGAATCCATCTTCTTGGCGGTGTCACGCGAGCATCCCGCGAGCGCCAGCACCGCCACCACGACGGCGGCGCCCAGGGTTACGCAGAGGTTTCGCGACATCCAGCGGCACGCTCAGCCGACAGCAAAACTGTGGAATGAAACGGATGTCACACTCGCGGCCCCGGTATCGGCCGAAGCGACGGTCTGAACGCCCGTGGCTTGGGATTTCGCGGTCACAGAAGTCCTTTCGCGCGGCCCGAGTAGAACCCGAGATTACCAGCGTGACCTAACTTGTAACTTTTCAAGGGCATTTGACTGCGCACATGAAGCGCCGTCGGCCGGTAGCTTAGAGGTATCCGCCACGCCATTCCTGGTGCGGGAAAGGAGCGCAAGATGGGTGACTCAGAGCGTTCTGAAGCATTCAAGAACCCCCGCGATATCCCCCTGTCCAGCGACGATGCTGCAGAACTGGAACAGCTGCGGCGTGAGGCCGCCGTGCTTCGCGAACAACTCGACAACGCCGTCGCACACCAAGGCTCGACGCGCTCGGCGCGCGATGTGCATCAACTAGAAGCTCGAATCGACTCGCTCGCGGCCCGCAATTCCAAATTAATGGAAACTCTTAAAGAGGCCCGCCAACAACTGCTGGCACTGCGCGAGGAAGTCGACCGACTGGGCCAGCCGCCCAGCGGTTACGGGGTGCTGCTCGGTGCGCATGAGGACGAGACTGTCGACGTGTTCACCTCGGGTCGCAAGATGCGACTGACGTGCTCGCCCAACATCGACACCGCGTCGCTGCGCAAAGGCCAGACGGTCCGGCTCAACGAGGCCCTGACCGTCGTCGAGGCCGGGACCTACGAGTCGGTCGGCGAGATCTCGACGCTGCGTGAGGTGCTCAACGACGGGCACCGGGCATTGGTCGTCGGCCATGCCGACGAGGAACGCATTGTCTGGCTGGCCGAACCGCTGGTCGCCGAGGATCTGCCCGAAGGGCATCCCGACGCGCTCAACGACGACAGCCGGCCGCGCAAGTTGCGGCCTGGCGACTCGCTGCTGGTCGACACCAAGGCCGGTTACGCCTTCGAGCGCATCCCCAAGGCCGAGGTCGAGGACCTGGTGCTCGAAGAGGTGCCCGACGTCAGCTACTCCGACATCGGCGGTCTGACCCGGCAGATCGAGCAGATCCGCGACGCGGTCGAGTTGCCGTTTTTGCACAAGGATCTCTACCGGGAGTACGCGTTGCGTCCGCCCAAGGGTGTGCTGCTCTACGGCCCGCCCGGCTGCGGTAAGACCTTGATCGCCAAGGCGGTGGCCAATTCGCTGGCCAAGAAGATGGCGGACCTGCGTGGTGACGACGCCCGTGAGGCCAAGTCCTACTTCCTCAACATCAAGGGCCCTGAGCTGCTCAACAAGTTCGTCGGCGAGACCGAGCGGCACATCCGGCTGATCTTCCAGCGCGCCCGGGAGAAGGCTTCCGAAGGCACTCCGGTGATCGTGTTCTTCGACGAGATGGACTCGATCTTCCGCACCCGCGGCACCGGCGTCTCCTCCGACGTCGAGACCACCGTGGTGCCGCAGTTGCTGTCGGAGATCGACGGCGTCGAAGGGCTCGAGAACGTCATAGTGATCGGCGCCTCCAACCGCGAGGACATGATCGACCCGGCCATCCTGCGGCCCGGCCGGCTGGACGTGAAGATCAAGATCGAGCGTCCGGATGCCGAAGCGGCCCAGGACATCTTCTCCAAGTACCTTGTCGACACGCTGCCGGTGCACGCCGACGATCTCGCCGAGTTCGACGGCGACCGGGGCGCCTGCATCAGGGCGATGATCGAGAAGGTCGTCGAGCGGATGTACGCCGAGATCGACGACAACCGCTTCCTGGAGGTCACCTACGCCAACGGTGACAAGGAAGTCATGTACTTCAAGGACTTCAACTCCGGGGCGATGATCCAGAACGTGGTCGACCGGGCGAAGAAGAACGCGATCAAGTCGGTGCTGGAGACCGGGCAGCCCGGTTTGCGCATCCAGCATCTGCTCGACTCGATCGTCGACGAGTTCGCCGAGAACGAGGACCTGCCCAACACCACCAACCCCGACGACTGGGCGCGGATCTCGGGCAAGAAGGGTGAACGGATCGTCTACATCCGCACCCTGGTCACCGGCAAGTCGTCGAGTGCGTCGCGGGCCATCGACACCGAGTCCAACCTGGGCCAGTACTTGTAAGCGGCGCGAGGGTCGCGCCGGTCCGACCGAGGGTCGTGCCGGCGCGACTTCGCTTCGCTGGCGAGGACCTTGCTTGGCCGCCGACGTCGGGGTCTTCTTCCTGCAGCCGCAGGAACTTAAGTCACCAGCGAGTAGCTGTTGGTCAGCTCGTCCTGCAGCACCTGGGCGGCCTGGGTGGTGGTGTCGATACGCAACTCGGTATCGAGCGTGCGGGCGCGGTAGGACCATCCCGCCGGAAGGTTAAGCCGCTCACCGAGCTTGGGCAGATCGGCCCGCGACAGGTTCGGATCAACCACCTGGCTCCAGGTTTGCATCACCCACTGCCGCCCGTGTGGGTCCTGCAGTTCGTAAATCTCCTCGCCGGCGTCGAACACGAACACGGTGTGGCGGCTCACCTGGTTGACGGTGTAGGGCGTGGGGTTCATCGACGACAGCAGCACGGTGGCCTGCAGCAGCATGTCGATGCCGCCGAAGGTCTTGGTCATCTGCATGCCCTGTTGTGCCTTCTCGATGCGGTTCATCAGCCAATACCGCGGACCGTTGAGAAGTGCTGTGGCCGCACCGTTTTCGGTCGCGATGGCGTGGGCGTCCAAGGCCGACCAGAGTTCGGCCGGACAGTCGTTGAGCCCGAAGCTGTTGTAGACGGTGGCTTGGGGACCCGCTTCGCCGGGAGTGACGAGCAGAACTTCGCCGTAGCGTTTGCCGGACAGGTCGGCCGCGGCGTGGCGCGGCGCGGAATTTGATTGAGGGGCTGACACCAGGGTGAACCTAATCACCGGGTTGACCGGCGTCAACACGGGTCAAATAGCGTGTCGCCCACCTCGCGGCGTAGTGGTTGCGGGCGGTCGAAGTGGCGCGCAGATTGTCGGTCAACGGATCGACGGCGGGGCGCTATCCGTCGTCGGGTCACCACCCTGGGCACTGACGGCAGGTCTCGCAGCAAAAACAGGCTTACTTGGCAACCAGATATGGCCCCTGGGCAAGGCCCTGCGCTATACCCGTTCGACGAGACAATCGATTTACCGGATTGCGGACTGCGGCGTGCGGGTCGAGGACCCGTTCGGTCGTGATTCGGGAGGCCGAGCCTCGTCTCTCGAGAAAATCCGGTTCGAGAACTGCTGTTGCGGCACAGTGGTCATTCGTCCGGAACTGGGATCGTAGATTCGCAGACTATCCCCCTGGACACCAGTGACAACCATGATGTGCTGCGGATACCCTTCGCTGCCGATGTAGATCGGAGCGACATATCCAGCGCGCACCGAGCCGGCCAGCCCCTGATACCCCCAGCTGATCGCACGAGACGGAACGCGAGTGCGGAGACTGCGCGAAGAGGACTGGTAGATGCCGGGCTCAGCCGACGATCGCGGGACCGTAGTCTTTAACCCATGCAACGGATTATCGGGACGGAGGTCGAGTACGGCATCTCCTCGCCGTCAGACCCGACCGCCAACCCGATCCTCACTTCCACCCAGGCCGTGCTGGCCTACGCCGCGGCCGCCGGCATCCAACGCGCCAAGCGGACCCGCTGGGATTATGAGGTCGAGTCGCCGCTGCGCGACGCCCGTGGGTTCGACCTGAGCCGCTCGGCCGGCCCGCCGCCGGTGGTCGACGCCGACGAGGTCGGCGCGGCCAACATGATCCTGACCAACGGCGCGCGGCTCTATGTGGACCATGCGCACCCGGAGTACTCCGCGCCCGAATGCACCGACCCGATGGACGCGGTGATCTGGGACAAGGCCGGCGAACGGGTGATGGAGGCCGCCGCCCGGCACGTCGCCAGCGTGCCCGGCGCCGCGAAGCTGCAGCTGTACAAGAACAACGTCGACGGCAAGGGCGCCTCCTACGGGTCGCACGAGAACTACCTGATGTCGCGCCAGACGCCGTTCTCGGCCATCATCGCCGGTCTGACCCCGTTTCTGGTGTCGCGGCAGGTGGTGACGGGTTCCGGTCGGGTCGGCATCGGGGCCTCCGGCGACGAGGCCGGGTTCCAGTTGTCGCAGCGGTCCGACTACATCGAGGTCGAAGTCGGGCTGGAGACCACGCTCAAGCGCGGCATCATCAACACCCGCGACGAGCCGCACGCCGACGCCGACCGGTACCGCCGGCTGCACGTCATCATCGGTGACGCCAATCTGGCCGAGACCTCGACCTACCTGAAGCTGGGCACCACCGCACTGGCGCTGGACCTGATCGAGGCGGGGGTCGACCTCAGCGATCTGGCGCTAGCCCGGCCGGTGCATGCCGTCCACGCGATCAGCCGCGACCCGTCGCTGCGCCAGACGGTGGCGCTGGCCGACGGCCGCGAGCTGACCGGCCTTGCGCTGCAACGGATTTATCTGGACCGGGTGGCCAAGCTGGTCGACAGTCGCGACCCCGACCCGCGCGCGTCGCACGTGGTGGAGACCTGGGCGCAGGTGCTGGACCTGCTCGAGCGGGACCCGATGGAGTGTGCCGAGCTGCTGGACTGGCCGGCCAAGTTGCGGCTGCTCGAAGGTTTTCGGCAGCGGGAGAACCTGAGCTGGTCGGCGCCCCGGCTGCACCTGGTCGATCTGCAGTACTCCGATGTGCGGCTGGATAAGGGCCTGTACAACCGCCTGGTGGCGCGCGGCTCGATGAAGCGGCTGGTCACCGAGCATCAGGTACTGGAGGCGGTGGACAAGCCGCCGACCGACACGCGCGCGTACTTCCGCGGCGAGTGTTTGCGCAGGTTCGGCGCCGACATCGCCGCGGCCAGCTGGGACTCGGTGATTTTCGACCTGGGCGGCGACTCGCTGGTGCGAATCCCGACGTTGGAGCCGCTGCGCGGCAGCAAAGCGCATGTCGGGGCGTTGCTGGATTCGGTGGACAGCGCGGTGGAGCTGGTGGAACAGCTGACGCGCTGACTGGTCGAAGGCGTGGTTAGACCGACGAAATGTCGGGGGCGACCGGTAGGGTAGAGAAAAGCCAGCGGGCGTATGGACACCCGCCCGAAGGTGTATGACGAGCAGGAGGCGGCGATGGCGCAGGAGCAGACCAAACGCGGCGGTGGCGGTGGCGATGACGACGACGTCACCGGTGCGGCGGCCGCGGGTCAGGAACGTCGCGAGAAGCTGACCGAGGACACCGACGATCTGCTCGACGAGATCGACGACGTCCTGGAGGAGAATGCCGAGGACTTCGTGCGGGCTTACGTCCAAAAGGGCGGCCAGTGACCTGGCAGTCGCCCGATCGCCTACCCATCAACTCAGCACTTCCCGGATCCTCAGGTGTAGACCTGTCGTCTTTTGCCGACTTCCTGCGCCGTCACTCGCCGGAGTTGCTTCCCGCCAGCATTAGTGGCGCCCAGGTCGGTGACCAGTTGCCGCATGGCACCACGATCGTCGCGCTCAAGTACCCGGGCGGAGTTCTGATCGCCGGTGACCGCCGCTCGACGCAGGGCAACATGATCGCAGGGCGCGACGTACGCAAGGTGTACATCACCGACGACTACACCGCCACCGGCATCGCGGGCACCGCGGCGATCGCCGTCGAGTTCGCTCGCCTCTACGCCGTGGAGCTGGAACATTACGAGAAGCTCGAGGGCGTGCCGTTGACTTTTGCGGGCAAGGTCAACCGGCTGGCCATCATGGTGCGGGGCAACCTGCCGGCCGCGATGCAGGGTCTGGTGGCCCTTCCGCTGCTGGTCGGTTACGACATTCACGCCGCCGACCCGGAGTCGGCGGGGCGCATCGTCTCCTTCGACGCCGCCGGGGGCTGGAACATCGAGGAAGAGGGCTACCAGTCGGTGGGATCGGGTTCGATCTTCGCCAAGTCCTCGATGAAGAAGTTGTACTCCCAGGTCACCGACGGCGATTCGGCGCTGCGGGTGGCGGTGGAGGCGCTCTACGACGCCGCCGACGACGACTCCGCGACCGGTGGCCCGGATCTGGTCCGTGGCATCTATCCGACCGCGGTCACCATCGACGCCGACGGCGCGATGGACGTCCCGGAACGGCGGATCGCCGAACTTGCCCGCGATGTCATCGAAAGCCGTTCGCGTGCTGACACTTTCGGCCCCGACGGTGGTGAGAAGTGAGTTTCCCGTATTTCATCTCGCCCGAACAGGCGATGCGTGAGCGCAGCGAGCTCGCGCGGAAGGGCATTGCCCGCGGTCGCAGCGTGGTGGCCCTGGCCTACGCCGGTGGTGTGCTGTTCGTCGCGGAGAACCCGTCGCGCTCACTGCAGAAGATCAGCGAACTCTACGACCGGGTGGGCTTCGCCGCGGCCGGCAAGTACAACGAGTTCGACAACCTGCGCCGTGCCGGCATCCAGTTCGCCGACACCCGCGGTTACGCCTACGACCGCCGCGACGTCACCGGCCGCCAGCTGGCCAACGTCTACGCTCAAGCGCTGGGCAGCATCTTCACCGAGCAGGCCAAGCCCTACGAGGTGGAGCTGTGTGTGGCCGAGGTGGCGCACTACGGCGAGACCAAGCCCCCGGAGCTCTATCGGATCACCTACGACGGGTCGATCGCCGACGAGCCGCACTACGTGGCGATGGGCGGCACCACCGAGCCGATCATCAACGCGCTCAAGGAGTCCTATACCGAGGCCGCGGACCTGGCCGACGCGCTGAAGATCGCGGTCGGCGCGCTGCGGGCCGGAAGCCCCGAGTCCAGTGGCAACGGCCAGTCCAGTGTCGCGGTCGCCAATCTCGAAGTCGCGATCCTCGACGCCAACCGGCCGCGGCGGGCGTTCAAGCGCCTGACCCGCGCGGCCGTGGAAACGGCGTTGCAGGAGACGGATTCCGGCGACTCCGCTGCAGCCGACGGGGAAACGCCGGACTCCGGCGAATCGAAGGATTCCGGAGACAGCTAGACCCGGTCCGCACACCGGATCGGCCGCCGTGCGCCGCTTCCGCTGATTCGGCCACGACACCTCATTGCCCCGTTCGGGCGCGGCTGTTCATCGTCCCGGGTGGACAACTTGTACCCTCGATTGGGTGCAGCGACGAATCATGGGCATCGAGACCGAGTTCGGTGTTACCTGCACCTTTCACGGGCATCGTCGACTCAGTCCGGACGAGGTGGCCCGCTACCTTTTCCGCCGGGTCGTGTCGTGGGGTCGCAGTTCCAACGTTTTCCTCCGCAACGGTGCCCGGTTGTACCTCGACGTGGGCAGCCACCCGGAGTACGCCACCGCCGAATGCGACAGCCTGGTGCAGCTGGTCACCCACGACCGTGCCGGTGAATGGGTCCTCGAGGACCTGCTGATCGACGCCGAGCAGCGGCTGGCCGACGAGGGCATCGGTGGTGACATCTACTTGTTCAAGAACAACACCGACTCGGCGGGCAACTCGTACGGCTGCCACGAGAACTACCTGATCGTGCGCGCCGGCGAGTTCTCCCGGATTTCCGACGTGCTGCTGCCGTTCCTGGTCACCCGCCAGCTGATCTGCGGCGCCGGCAAGGTGCTGCAGACCCCCAAGGCGGCCACCTTCTGTCTTTCCCAACGCGCCGAACACATCTGGGAAGGCGTCTCCAGCGCGACCACCCGCAGCCGGCCGATCATCAACACCCGCGACGAGCCGCACGCCGACGCCGAGAAGTACCGCCGACTGCACGTCATCGTCGGCGACTCGAACATGTCCGAGACCACCACCATGCTCAAGGTCGGCACGGCCGCGCTGGTGCTGGAGATGATCGAATCCGGCGTCGCGTTCCGGGACTTCTCGCTGGACAACCCGATCCGCGCCATCCGCGAGGTCAGCCACGACGCGACCGGCCGGCGACCGGTCAGGCTGGCCGGCGGGCGGCAGGCCAGCGCCCTGGACATCCAGCGTGAGTACTACAGCCGCGCCGTCGAGCACCTGCAGACCCGGGAGCCCAACGCGCAGATCGAGCAGGTCGTCGACCTGTGGGGCCGCCAACTCGACGCCGTCGAGAGCCAGGACTTCGCGAAGGTCGACACCGAGATCGACTGGGTGATCAAGCGCAAGCTGTTCCAGCGCTACCAGGACCGCTACAACATGGAGCTGTCCGACCCCAAGATCGCGCAGCTCGACCTGGCTTACCACGACATCAAGCGCGGCCGCGGCGTCTTCGACCTGCTGCAGCGCAAGGGTTTGGCAGCCCGGGTGACCACCGACGAGGAGATCGCCGAGGCCGTCGACACACCGCCGCAGACCACCCGCGCGAGATTGCGCGGTGAGTTCATCAGCGCAGCTCAGGCTGCCGGCCGGGATTTCACCGTCGACTGGGTGCACCTCAAGCTCAACGACCAGGCGCAGCGCACGGTGTTGTGCAAGGACCCGTTCCGGGCCGTCGACGAGCGGGTCAAGCGGCTGATCGCGAGCATGTGAGCCCGGCTTTGCGCCTCCATTGAGTTCACGCTCGGCGGCGATTCTTTAAGGTGGGAACCCGTGGCGACGTCGAAGATCGAACGGTTGGTGAACCTCGTCATCGCGCTGCTGTCGACGCGCGGCTACATCACCGCCGACAAAATCCGCACCAGCGTGGCCGGCTACTCCGAGAGCCCCACCACCGAGGCGTTCTCGCGGATGTTCGAACGCGACAAGAACGAGTTGCGCGACCTCGGTATCCCGCTGGAGGTCGGCCGGGTGTCGAAACTGGACCCCACCGAGGGGTACCGGATCAACCGGGAGGCCTACGCGCTGCCGCCCGTCGAGCTGACCGCGGAGGAGGCGGCCGCAGTGGCCGTGGCGACCCAACTCTGGGAATCGCCCGAACTGATCACCGCCACCCAGGGCGCCCTGCTCAAGCTGCGCGCCGCCGGCGTGGACGTCGACCCCTTCGAAAGCGCGCCGGTGGCCATCGCGTCGCCGCCGGGGGTACCCGGCCTGCGCGGGTCGGAGGACGTGCTGGGAATCCTGTTGGCGGCCATCGAATCCCGGCAGGCCGTCCAGTTCCCGCACCGGCCGTCGCGCGCCGAGCCGTATGTCACCCGCACCGTGGAGCCGTGGGGGGTGATCACCGAGAAGGGCCGCTGGTATCTGGTCGGCCATGACCGGGACCGCAACGCCACCCGCACCTTCCGGATCTCACGTATCGGCGCCGGTGTGAAGCCCGTCGGGGAACCCGGCGCAGTCAGGGTGCCCGACGGACTCGACCTGTCCGCGATCGTGGCCGCCGCCGTAGCCGAGGCCGAAGCGCCCTCGGGTGCCCAGGCCACCGTCTGGGTTGCCGACGGGCGGGCCACCGCGCTGCGCCGCGCTGGCAGGTCGCTGGGACCGCGGCGGCTGGCCGGACGCGACGGCGAAGTGATCGAGATCGACATCGGGTCCAGCGACCGGTTGGCGCGCGACGTCACCGGCTACGGTGCGGATGCGATCGTCGTGGCGCCGCCGTCGCTGCGCGAGGACGTGCTGGACCGGCTGCGTGCGGCCGCCGGAATCGGGGAGCCGCCGGCATGACCGAACTGTCGAATCGGCTGGTGCGGCTGCTGAACATGGTGCCGTACCTGACCGCCAACCCGCGCATCACCAAGGCCGAGGCGGCGGCCAAGCTCGGCGTGTCCGACAAGCAGCTCGAGGCCGACCTGAACCAGCTGTGGATGTGCGGCCTGCCGGGTTATCTGCCCGGCGATCTCATCGATTTCGAGTTTTCCGGCGACACGGTCCAGGTGACGTTCTCGGCGGGTATCGACCGGCCGCTGCGGTTGACCTCGCCCGAGGCGACCGGCTTGTTGGTGGCACTGCGGGCGCTGGCGGATATCCCCGGCGTGGTGGATCCGCAGGCCGCCCGCAGCGCCATCGCCAAGATCGCCGCCGCGGCCGGCGCCGTCGGGCACGAGAACGCCGCGACCGCCGTCGACGAACCGGCTGCGCTGGAGAGCAGCGCGGCCGCCACCGTGCGCGCCGCCGTCCGGGACAAGCACGCCCTGTCCATCGACTACTACGCGGCCTCGCACGATTCGCTGACCACCCGCACGGTCGACCCGATCCGGGTGTTGCTGATCGGCGGTCACAGCTATCTGGAGGCGTGGTCGCGCGAGGCGGAGGGGTGCGGCTGTTCCGGTTCGACCGCATCGTCGATGCCAGCGACCTGCGCGAACCCGCCACACCACCGGAACCGGCGGTGCAGTCGCCGCCGGACACGTCGCTATTCGACGGCGACCCGTCGCTGCCGGCGGCCACGCTGCGGGTGGCGCCGTCGGCGTCGTGGATGTTCGAGTACTACCCGATGCGCGACGCCCGCGAGCTGCCCGACGGTTCGTGTGAGGTGACGATGACCTATGCCTCCGAGGATTGGATGACGCGGCTGTTGCTGGGCTTCGGAGCCGAGGTGACGGTGCTGGCGCCGGAGTCGCTGGCGCAGCGGGTCCGCGGGGCCGCGGAGGCGGCTCTCGCGGCGTACCAGGCCGCTGAGCTCGGCTGATGCCGTGTTGAGCCGCGGCGCGCGACTCGCTTGTCCCAGGGGTGGGCCCGTCCTGCGGTAACATCGGGGCCAACGTCTGGAGGTAATCAAAGTGGGCAGTCTTCAACCGTGGCACTGGGTGATCCTGGCCATTGTGGTGATCGTGCTGTTCGGTGCCAAGCGGCTCCCCGATGCGGCCCGTTCGTTGGGTAAGTCGTTGCGGATCTTCAAGTCCGAAGTCCGCGAGATGCAGAGCGAGAACAAGGCCGAGGCCTCGATCGAGTCGCCCACGCCGGTGCAGTCGCAGCGCGTCGAACCCCCGACGGGTGCCGAGCAGGGTCACACCGAGGCGCGGCCGGCCTAGTCCGGCGTCATCCTGACCTGGTGAAAGGTTCCAGGGCCTCAGCGCGCGCTCTAGGTCCTCTCAGACGGCTCGACCCGCGTAACCGGCGCAGCCGGGTCAACCCCGACGGGACGATGTCGCTGGTCGACCATCTGACCGAGTTGCGTGCCCGGCTGTTGATCTCTATCGCTGCGATCCTGGTGACCACGGGTTTCGGCTTCGTCTGGTATTCGCACCCGATCTTCGGGCTGGAGAGCCTAGGCGAGTGGCTGCGGCATCCGTACTGTGCGCTGCCGCAGTCGGCGCGCGCCAGCATCAGCGCCGACGGCCAGTGCCGCTTGCTGGCCACGGCCCCGTTCGACCAGTTCATGTTGCGGCTCAAGGTCGGGATGACGGCCGGGGTGGTGCTGGCCTGCCCGGTGTGGTTCTACGAGTTGTGGGCGTTCGTCACGCCCGGTCTGTACAAGAAGGAACGCCGGTTCGCGGTCGCGTTCGTGATCCCGGCGGCGTTTTTGTTCGTGGCGGGCGCGGGGCTGGCTTACCTGGTGTTGTCCAAGGCGCTGAGCTTCTTGTTGACGGTCGGCAGCGACGTCCAGGTGACGGCGTTGTCCGGCGACCGTTATTTCGGATTCTTGATCAATCTGCTGGTGGTGTTCGGCGTCAGCTTCGAATTTCCGCTGCTGATCGTGATGCTGAACTTCGTCGGTGTGCTGACCTACGAGCGGCTCAAGGCTTGGCGGCGTGGCCTGATCTTCACGATGTTCCTGTTTGCGGCGGTGTTCACACCCGGCTCGGATCCGTTCTCGATGACAGCGCTCGGATTGGCACTGACGGTTCTGCTCGAGTTCGCCATCCAGATCGCTCGGCTGCACGACAAGCGCAAAGCCAAGCGGGAGGCCGCCGCGATTCCCGACGACGAAGCCTCGGTGATCGAGCCGCCCTCGCCGATTCCGGCGCCCTCGGTGATCGGCGTGACGCATGACGACGTCACCTGATCCGGTGGCTCGTTTGCTGAGCGCGAGCGCATACCGCCTTGTCGTGAGCGCATACCACCGTGCCGCAAGTGCGGGCCACCGTGCCGCGGGCGCACACCACCGTGCCGCGAGCGCACACCACCGTGCCGCGAGCGCGGGCCACCGTGCCGCGAGCGTCCCCATATGTATGGTCAAACGGCCTCTCGACCGTCGTTTTGGGGACGCTCGCGCAGGACGGAATGCATGACGGCGTCTCCTGATCCGCCCGAGCTGACCCGCTTCGCCGCCGAGTTGTCGTTCAAGCTCGACGACTTTCAGCGGCGCGCCTGCGCCGCGCTCGAGCAGGGCCACGGCGTGCTGGTTTGCGCGCCGACCGGGGCGGGCAAGACGATAGTCGGCGAATTCGCCGTGCACCTTGCGCTGGCCGGTGGCGGCAAGTGCTTCTACACCACGCCGTTGAAGGCGCTGAGCAATCAAAAGCACACCGACTTCACCGCCCGCTACGGCAAGGACAAGATCGGCCTGTTGACCGGCGACCTGTCGGTCAACGCCGACGCTCCGGTGGTGGTGATGACCACCGAGGTGCTGCGCAACATGCTCTACGCGGATTCTGCTGCGCTGCAAGGGCTTTCGCATGTCGTGATGGACGAGGTGCATTTTCTGGCCGACCGGATGCGAGGCCCGGTGTGGGAAGAGGTCATCCTGCACCTGCCCGACGAGGTGCGCTTGGTGAGCTTGTCGGCGACGGTCAGTAACGCCGAGGAGTTCGGTGGCTGGATCCAGACCGTCCGCGGCGACACCACGGTCGTCGTCGACGAGCACCGGCCGGTGCCGCTATGGCAACACGTCCTGGTCGGCAAGCGACTCTTCGACCTCTTCGACTACCGCCGAGACGGCGCCCAACCCACGTCCCCCAAGGGAAAACCGCACGTCAACCCCGACCTGACCCGCCACATCGCGCATCGCCGCGAAGCCGACCGGATGACGGACTGGCAACCCCGTCGGCGGCATCAGGGCAGGCCCGAGCGCCCCCGCTTCTACCGGCCACCGGCGCGCCCGGACGTGATCGCGGCCCTGGACTCCGCGGGACTGCTTCCGGCGATCACGTTCGTGTTCTCCCGCGTCGGCTGCGATGCCGCCGTCCAGCAGTGCCTGCGTTCACCGCTGAAGCTGACCACCCAGGCCGAACGCGCGCAGATCGCGGAGGTCATCGAGCATCGCTGCGGCGACCTGGCCGACGCCGACCTGGCGGTGCTGGGCTACTACGAATGGCGCGAAGGCCTACTGCGTGGCCTGGCCGCCCACCACGCCGGGATGTTGCCGGCGTTCCGTCACACCGTCGAGGAATTGTTCACCGCGGGCCTGGTCAAGGCCGTGTTCGCCACCGAGACCCTGGCGTTGGGGATCAACATGCCGGCCCGCACCGTGGTGCTGGAGAAGCTGGTGAAGTTCAACGGAGAGCAGCATGTGCCGCTGACCCCGGGGGAGTACACGCAGCTGACCGGTCGGGCAGGTCGGCGCGGCATCGACGTCGAGGGCCACGCGGTGGTGCTGTGGACGCCGGACGTCGAGCCGTCCGAGGTGGCGGGCCTGGCCTCCACGCGTACCTTTCCGCTGCGTAGTTCGTTCGCGCCGTCGTACAACATGACGATCAACCTGGTCCGTCAGCTGGGGCCGGAGCAGGCGCACCGGCTGCTGGAGCAGTCGTTCGCGCAGTATCAGGCGGACCGGTCGGTGGTCGGGCTGGTGCGCGGCATCGAACGCGGAAAATCCATGCTCGACGAGATCGCCGCCGAGATCGGCGGACACGACGCACCCGTCCTGGAGTACGCCCGGCTGCGCGCGCAGATCACCGACCTGAATCGCTCCCAGGCCCGCGCCTCCCGACTGCACCGGCGCCAGGCGGCCTCCGACGCGCTGGCCGCGCTGCGCCGCGGCGACATCATCACCATCACCCACGGTCGCCGCGGTGGCCTGGCCGTCGTCCTGGAATCCGCACGCGACCGCGACGACCCTCGGCCGCTCGTGCTGACCGAACACCGCTGGGCCGGGCGGATCTCCTCGGCGGACTATTCGGGCACTACGCCGCTGATCGGGACGATGACGCTGCCCAAGCGGGTCGAACACCGCCAGCCGCGGGTACGGCGCGACCTGGCGTCGGCGTTGCTGTCGGCCGCTGAGGGACTGGCCATCCCGAAAGCCCGGCGGGACAAGGAGAACGCGCACTACGATCCCGAATTGGCTTCGGCGCGTGAACAATTGCGGCGCCATCCGTTGCACAATTCGCCGGGCGTCGAGGAGCAGGTCCGCCAGGCCGAACGCTACTTGCGCATCGAACGCGACAACGCGCAGCTGGAACGCAAGGTGGCCGCCGCCACCAACTCGCTGGCGCGTACCTTCGACCGGATCGTCGGGTTGCTGACCGAGCGCGAGTTCATCCAGGGCCCCGCCGACGATCCGCGCGTCACCGACGACGGCAGGCTGCTGGCCCGCATCTACAGCGAGAGCGACCTGCTGGTGGCCGAGTGCCTGCGCACCGGCGCGTGGGCGGGTCTGAAGCCCCCCGAGCTGGCGGCGGTGGTATCGGCGGTGCTCTACGAGGCGCGCGGCGGTGACGGTCCGGGCGCACCGTTCGGCCGCGACGTCCCCACCCCGGCGCTGCGCCAGGCGCTGCTGCAGACGGCCCGGTTGTCGACGGCGCTGCGGGCCGACGAACAAACCCACCGGATCACGCAGAGCCGCGAACCCGACGACGGCTTCGTGTCGGTGATCTACCGGTGGGCGCGCACCGGGGACCTGGCGGCGGCCCTGGACGCCGCCGATGCCGTGGGCAGCGGGTCACCGATGTCGGCGGGGGACTTCGTGCGCTGGTGCCGTCAGGTGCTCGACCTGCTCGACCAGGTGCGCAACGCCGCACCCGATCCCGACGTGCGGGCGGCAGCCAAGCGCGCTATCAATGATGTTCGGCGCGGCGTCGTCGCAGTTGATGCCGGGTAGGCTTGGCCCGAGCTACGGTTACATCCGGACTGTGCCGCGCAAGATTGGACTGAGGAGCAACGATGAGTGGACCGGACCCCAGGTGGCAGCAGCCAGGCCAGGGTTCCTCGGACCCGACGATGGCCGGGTCGCCCTGGCAGCAGCAGCCGGGCGGTCAGGACGCGACCTGGCATGCGCAGTCATATCCGGCCGCGGAGTACCCGGGTTACCAACAGCAGGCTGAGACCGCCTATCCGCAGTACTCCCAGCCCGGTTACGACCCCAACTCGGCAGCCACCCAGTACGGCGCGGCCCCGCAGTACGGTCAGACGCCGCAGTACGGCCAGCCGGCCCAGCAGTACGGCCAGACCCCCCAGTACGGTCAGCCGGGTCAGCCCGGCCAGTACGGCCAGCCGGGGCAATACCCGGGGCAGGCGCCGTACGTCCAGCCCGGGGCGGGCCGCAAGCGCTCCAAAGGGTTCATTTTCGGTGTGGTCGGCGGGATCGCGGCGCTGTTCCTCGTCGTCATCGGGATACTCGGCTTCGTCGTGCCCGGGTTTTTCATCACCACCGAGCTGGACGTCAGCAAGGCCAACTCCGGTGTGCAGCAGATCCTGACCGACGAAACCAACGGTTACGGCGCTAAGAACGTCAAAGACGTCAAGTGCAACAACGGCGCCAACCCGAAGGTGAAGAAGGGCGGCACCTTCGACTGCACTGTCAGCATCGACGGCGCGTCCAAGCACGTCACGGTGACGTTCCAGGACGACAAGGGCACCTACGAGGTCGGCCGCCCTCAGTAGGTCTAGAGCGCGTCGAGCGCTTTCTGCAGTCGCGAGATCGAGGAGCCCACGCCGTAACGGCTGGCCAATTCCGCTGTGCGCTTGGGGTTCGCAGCGTGCAGCGGCAGCGTGTCTGTCGGCGTCGACAACGTGACGGGTGCGTCGGTGGCCACCCGCACCACGGCGCCGGCGGCCTCGATGTAGTCGGCGGCGGCGCGCAGCTTGGCCCGCAGTCCTTTGGCCATCTTGGACTTGGGGTCGTCGGCCGCGGACAGGATCTGCTCCAGCGAGCCGTGCTGACCCAGTAGGGTGGCCGCCGTCTTCTCCCCGACTCCCGGCACACCGGGCAGGCCGTCGGACGGGTCGCCGCGCAGCAGCGCCAGTTCGGCGTAGGCGGGGCCGGCCCGATCCACCGGCACCCCGTACTGTTCGGCCACTTCCTTCGGCCCGAACAAGGACGCTTTCGCCAGACCCCGGCCCAGGTAGAGCACCCGGACCGGGACGGGATCGTCGGACACCACCTGCAGTAGGTCGCGGTCTCCACTGACCACCACCACCGGATCGTCTTTCTCCGCGGCGGCCAGGGTGCCCAGCACGTCGTCGGCCTCGAAGCCGGGTGCGCCCGCGGTAGGGATACCGAACGCGTCGAGTAACTCCATGATCATCTCGACCTGCGGCGACAGCTCGTCGGGCACTTCCTCGATGTCGGGTTGGCCCGCGGGTTCTTCCTCGGCGACCCGGTGCGCTTTGTACGACGGGATGAGGTCGACCCGGAATTGTGGGCGCCAGTCCAGGTCCAGGCACACCGCCAGCCGGCCCGGCTTCTGCTGGCCTATCACCACGGCCATCGAGTCGATGAAGCCCCGAACGGCGTTGACGGGCCGTCCGTCCGGAGATTTGATCGATGACGGCACCCCGAAGAACGAGCGAAACCACATGCTGGCACCGTCCAGCAGCACAAGGGGAGCGGGCATGCGGACCATACTGCCAGGTGGGCCGGATAGCCTGGCTGCCATGAACTCCCATCGATTCGACGCTGCGGTCTATGCGCGGCGGCTGGAGGCCGCCGCTGAGTTGGCTGCCCGGGCCGGTCTGGCCGGTCTGGTGATCACTCCGGGTTATGACCTGCGATATCTGCTGGGCTCGCGCGCGGAGACCTTTGAGCGACTGACGGCTCTGGTGCTGCCCGCGGACGGCGACCCGACGGTGGTGTTGCCGCGGCTGGAGCTCGCATCGTTGAAGGATTCGGCCGCAGTGGAATTGGGGCTGCGGGTGCGGGACTGGGTCGACGGGGAGAGCCCGTATGAGTTGGTGGCCACCGCGTTGGGTGATGTCGCGGCGGCCGCGGCGGTGGCGGACTCCATGCCGGCGTTGCATCTGCTGCCGCTGGCCGAAGCGCTGGGTGTGATGCCGGTGCTGGCCACTGACGTGTTACGCGAGCTGCGAATGGTCAAGGAGGAAGCGGAGATCGACGCGCTGGTTAAGGCGGGTGAGGCGATCGACCGGGTGCATGCTCGTGTTCCTTCGATGCTGGTCCCAGGCCGCACCGAGGCCGACGTCGCCGCTGATATCTCCAAAGCAATTGTCGCCGAAGGCCATTCCGATGTCGCGTTCATCATCGTCGGATCGGGCCCGCACGGCGCCGACCCGCATCACGGGTATTCAGATCGCGAGTTGGCGGCGGGGGACATCGTGGTGGTCGACATCGGCGGCACTTACGAGCCCGGGTATCACTCCGATTCGACCCGCACCTACAGCATTGGTGAGCCGAGTGCGGAAGTGGCGCAACAATATTCGCTGCTACAGCGGGCGCAACGCGCGGCTTTCGACGTAGTCCGCCCGGGAGTGACGGCCGAGCAGGTAGACGCTGCCGCACGAGATGTGTTGGCGGAAGCCGGACTTGGTGACTATTTCGTGCACCGCACCGGGCACGGCATCGGACTGAGCGTGCACGAAGAGCCCTACATCGTCGCACGCAATTCTTTGCCTCTGAGGGCGGGGATGGCGTTTTCGATTGAGCCGGGTATCTATTTCCCGGGCCGGTGGGGTGCCCGCATCGAGGACATTGTGGTGGTGACCGACGACGGCGCGGTTTCGGTCAACAACCGGCCGCACGATTTGATCGTGGTGCCGGTCGATTGAGTGCTGGGCTGATGCTCGTCAGCCGGCATTGGACGCCCTTGTTCGTTGCGGACTACCCCGGCGTGGGCTCGGACTTGCAGGCCACGAACCACGCGAGGTGGTAGTTGGCGGCTGTCTTGTCGCCGGCGATGAGCGCATCGAGCGCTGCCAGCAGCTGCCAGTTGCCGACATCGTGGCGGTCGACGCGACCGGGGTAGCTGTCGAGCACCTTGGTGCTGATCGCGTCCAGGTGCTCTTGCAGAAGGTCGATCTCGGAGTCCAACACGCCGGTGCCCGCGCAGGCTGCTTTGGCTAACGTATGCGCCAGGCGCGGTAGGCCGTCGCGCCACTGGGTGGCCTGTGTCAGCTGCCAGCCGAATTCCTTTATCTCCGTGGTGGATCGGGGTCGCGGCGAGGTCGCCGTCGCTGGGATGTCGTCCTCATCCGGCAGTTGGTGGATCGGTGCGTAACTGGCGGTGACGGCAACCTCACCGAGCAGGGATTCCAGGGTGCCGCGCCGGCGGGCCGGTTGCAGCAGCTTTACCGCAGCCGGCAGATCGATGCCCGGCGGCACCCATCCGCAAGCCAAATCCGTTGTCAAAAGGGTGGTTCCGTCGGGACGTTCCCCAGCGGCCCAGGCGAGACGAGGTTGCTGGCGGGCAACGGCGTTGACCAAGCGTTGCAGGCGCGCCTTGGCGGTTGCGTTGGCTGAGGCCTCGCCCGCGGCGGCGCCGGTGGCGGTTGCGGCGACGGCGTGCGCGGCCACGTGCGTTCCCGACGACGGTGGCGGGGGAGTCGACGTGGGCGTCTGACGCACGACGGTGGGCTGCCCAGTGCCGGACTGGCCGGATGCAGGGCTGACGGGCGCCGATGCCGGCGTGCCCGGTACCGGTGGTGGCGGGCTTGGCGGCGCCGGAGGAGTCAAGGTTGTCGAAATCGGGGGCCGCAGATCCGCGCCGTATGACGGAAGCGAGCCGACTGCCGGCGGTGCGACGGCGGGCGCGATAGGCGGCGGTGCAGCGGCGACAGTCTGCGGGGCCGGTGGTGTGGCCTCGGGAGCGGGCGCGTGATGAACAGGTGCCGGCGAATCAGTCACCGGCAGATGCAATTGCGGTGTGGATACGGCTGCTGGGGTCGTCGGTATCGGGTGGGCGATCTGCGGTTCGGTCGAGGTGGTCGCGGCGTGCGGCAGCGAGGGGGCGGCGGCGGAGAAAGGTGCGCCGGACTCGAGGCCTCGGTTGAAGCTCTGTGCTAGTTCGGATGGGGTGAGTTGCGGTGGTATGGCGACACTTGTTGGCAGCTCCTGTAACGGCGAACTTGGCGGCTTAGGCATGGAGACTGTCGGAGCAGTCGGCACCATGGAATTGGTCGGTGGTGGAGTTACGGATGGCGCCCGACCTTGGAACGGGTGACTTGCGACAGCTTGGGTTTGTGGTCCCTGTCCTGAAGGGTTTGCCGCAGCCGTCGCACTAGCGGCCATGGATGGGTGCGAATTTGTCGGCAATGAATTGTATGGACGAGCGTGACTGCCGTGCGGTGAAGTGCCTACTCCGGCGGTTGCCGCGAGCCGGTCAGTGCTTCCTTGCTGTGGTAACGGAGGTGCCGAAGGGTTCTTAAAATTCGAGAGCTGGCCCAACGGTGATGTGGGATTATTGAGCGCGGCGTGTACTCGCGCGTTCAGTTCTGACTCGTCATCCGGTTGGCGGAACATTTCCTCGAGATTCGCGCCCTGTGTTCGCGCATAATCGCGCGCGGATTGACCGCGCCCTTCTCCGTCGAGAATTCGCTGAATCGCATCTAAGATGCTAGCACCGGCCTTTGCCGCAGCGAGGTTTGCCAGCGCTCGATATCGATGTATCGCGGCGATAATCTGAGTTTGTTTCGTAGAGGAATCGGCTTTCGAGTTCTGGATGGCTTTAATCTCCTGATTGCCCTCGGCGGCTAGAGCGGTAAGCTCTTGTCGAAGAGTTTCAATGCTCTCAAGAGCGGTAGCGTATGCCCTTTGTTTAGTACCATTCTTTTCCGAAACATACTGCGCGAGATGTTCACCGAAGCGAAATTTTTCACGGAGATCGTCAGCCGTTAGCCCATGTTGAGGCGCGAGCGGGCCCCGCTGTGCATTACGCAACTGGTCAGCAAAAAGATGAAACGCCGCTTCCGTGTTCGTGCGATGGAGGCCTGCGTCCGCGAGTGCTGCGACATCTCCGGAGTCTGGCCATTGGTCGCCGACAAGGATTGCTGTCCATTCGCCAGGAGGTAAATCAGTCACTGTAGCCGAATCTCCTCATTTGCAGAGACCTTCGACGGTCGTTGTTGCTTCGTCACCGGAATGCACGGAGGAATTTATATCAGCCTCAGGAGAGTCGCCCAGAAGTTTGATCGCAAGTTGTTGGTACGCGTTCGAAAGCTTGTGAACCTCCCTCACGAGGTCCGGCGGAGTTGCTGGCTCATTTTCGAGAGTTGTTGAAAGATAACTGCTGCCCGCGAGGAGCGCCTGACGAGCGTTTACAGCTGAGGCAAGCTGCGTCGTATAGTCGGAGCCCTTGTCGCGTGAACTCGTAGCTGCAATTGCTCTACTTACCATGCCGTATGCAGCGCACACCTTCGCTTTCGCGTCCGCAATCTGCTGACTCGTGTACGTCGGTGGCGCAGGCGGATGGTACTGGGGGATCGGGCGCAACCATGCGCCCACGGCGACGCCGATCGCTACGAGAGCGAGTCCCAGTGACGCAAGTGCTGGCAATTGCGACGACCGGCGCGGCGGTCCAACCGGTGGCCAGGGTGTAGGCGAGGGCTGCGGAGCAGGCTGAGTCGACACGGGTGGATCGTATCGTTGATCCGCAAATTCGCCAGTCGCCCTTTGCTGACATACTCAGAATTGCATGTCAAACAGCAGTTTCGGACTGAACATAATTTGCGCCACTAACCCGCCGCGCACGGAACGGCTACGAGTCGCCGTCGCCGTCCGCACGCTTCTTATCCGGCAGCACAATCCGTCGTGTCGCCACACCGGCCAATCGCGTGGCTGCCTGCTCTTCGTTGGCGGGGAACTTGGCCAGCGCCTCATTGGTTTTCGCTTCGCGCTCGGCGTGCCCGGCCTGGGCCTCGCCGTTGTCGGCGGCATCGCCAGCGTTGGCCGCCGCACCCAACGCCCGGAGTAACTGGCTTATCGCCGAGCTGCCCGTTGCCAGCTGGTCAGACGTGATCATCGGCGGCGCCGGGACCCCGAGCAGCTGCGAAAGCTGGTCGAGGATGATCCTCAGCTGATCGCCGTCCCCGCCGCTCATAGCACCCTTTCAACTGTTACTGCCGCACCCGGCGCAGATGAACTCCCCCTCCACACCGGACCGCGCAGAAAGCGCCCACCTGCGACGCTCTAGCTTCCGTCGCAATTGTTTCGTGAGATCATGCTGAAGGCTCAACACGCTGTCGTAGGCCATGCGATATGCGGACGCTTTAATGGTGTTCTTTTCTGCGACTCGCTGAACAGCTTTTTCTCCGTGGCGAAAAGCGTTGCGAAGATCTTCGGCGGTTAAACCGCGTTGATTACTAAACGGTCCTGTCTGAGCGGCGCGTAGGAGAGTGACAAAGTGAGTGAAGCTAGATTCTAGCGCTTCGCGGTTATTCCTTCCGATATTGAGTGCTGTAAGATCCTGATCGGTGGGCCATTGGTCTCCGATAATTAAATACGACCACCTACCTGGGGGAAACTCAGTCATTGGCACAATTTCTCAATTACCGATGTAGTTTCATCTCCATCTCTTAAACTCGACGCCATTTCGGCATTTGTCTGACCATTGAGATAATTCATGGCATAACCCTGGAACAGAACTGCAAGCTTGTGAATCGCTGATGCTAGGTCTGGTGCCACAGCCGGTTCGTCGGCAAGTGTAGTAAGAAGGTACTGACTGCCCGCGATTAGCGATTGTCGTGCACCGACCGCCACGGTCAACTCAGCCGTCGGGTCTGGCCCCAGATCCCGGGCCATGTTAATTCCTACTGCACTATGGACGCTTCCGTACGCAGCGCACACCTTCGCTTTCGCGTCCGCAATCTGCTGACTCGTGTACGTCGGTGGCGCAGGCGGATGGTACTGCGGGATCGGGCGCAACCATGCGCCCACGGCGACGCCGATCGCTACGAGAGCGAGTCCCAGCGACGCAAGCGGGAGCAATCGCGACGGCCGGCGCGGCGAAGGCCCAACCGGAGGCCAGGGCATAGGCGAGGGCTGCGGTGGAGGCAGAGTCGACACGCGTGGATCGTATCTTTGATCCGCGCATCCGCCAGTCACTCTTTGCTGGTCGGTGCTGAATCTGCCAGTTGAGCAAGGAATCTAAGGGCGGGTTGAAAGTTTGCCGACCGCCCGCCGCCCGCTACCGGCCCGCCCGCAGCCCGCCGCATGCGTTAACCCTGCGAGTCGCCGTCGCCTCCGCACGCTTCAATTTTCTTGGTTTCCTTCTGCCGCAAGGGCAGTCAAGTCTTGTCGTAAAGCAACGATACTTTCATGCGCAGTACCATAAAATCGTTCTTTGGCTGCATTCCTGCTCGCCACGTCCCGCGCGTATCTCTCCCTTATTAACCGATCTGCGTAGATCGTCTGCAGTAAGTCCTCGCTGTTCTGCTAATGGAATGTCTTGTGCTGTTTTTAGAACATCCGAAAAAAATGTGTAAATGCTTCGCGTGTATTAGCCGCGGTTAACCTTACATTGGGACATTACTTCTAGATCTTAATCATCAGGGCGCTGATCGCCGTTGAGCAATCGTGACCATTTACCTGGTGGGAAGGTCACTTGCACATCTCACTGAGTCTGGATGCAGACCTATCGACTTCTTTACGTGTTGACGTAAGTTCAGGATCGTTAGCCTCGGACATATACTGCAACGCCAATTGCTGATAGTGGTCGGCAAGCGTTCGTGTTTCCTCGGCGAGGTCATGCGGTGTCGCCGGCTCTTGCCCCAGGATTTTCAACAAATACTGTCCACTGTCAAAAAGTGCAATCCGCGCATTTGCGGCCAACCCGAGTTGCGTGGCTGGGTCGTCGTCCCCGTTTCTCCCGGTATTAGCCATCACGGCGTGGTCTGCCTTACCGTATGCAGCGCACACCTTCGCTTTCGCGTCCGCAATCTGCTGACTCGTGTACGTCGGTGGCGCAGGCGGATGGTACTGCGGGATCGGGCGCAACCATGCGCCCACGGCGACGCCGATCGCTACGAGAGCGAGTCCCAGTGACGCAAGCGGGAGCAATCGCGACGGCCGGCGCGGCGGTGGTCCAACCGGAGGCCAGGGCATAGGCGAGGGCTGCGGTGGAGGCAGAGTCGACACGCGTGGATCGTATCTTTGATCCGCGCATCCGCCAGTCACCCTTTGCTCGTCGGTGCCGAATCTGCCAGTTGAGCAAGGAATCTAAGGGCGGGTTGAAAGTTTGCCGACCGCCCGCCGCCCGCTGCTGGCCCGCCCGCAGCCCCGCACGCGTTAACCCTGCGAGTGGAACATCCATCATTTGCACAGGCTTTCGATATTGGATGCTGTTTCATTTCCGACCTGAGTAATGGATTGCATCTGGACCTCAGTCTTGCCATTCAAATAATCGATGGTTAATTCCTGGTAGATATCAGTAATCTTTGATATTTTTGCCGCGAGGCCACTAGGAGTGGCTGGTTCCGAGCCCAGAACCGTTCTGAGATACTGACTGCCGGCCAATAATGCTTGCCGCCCATTAATAGCAAACGCTAGTTTAGAAGTGGGATCAGTGCCTACGTCGCGAGAAGCACTCGCCTCGATTGCACTATGGACGCTCCCGTATGCAGCGCACACCTTTGCTTTCGCGTCCGCAATCTGCTGACTCGTGTACGTCGGCGGTGTAGGCGGATGGTACTGCGGGATTGGGCGCAACCATGCGCCCACGGCGACGCCGATCGCTACGAGAGCGAGTCCCAGCGACGCAAGCGGGAGCAATCGCGACGGCCGGCGCGGCGAAGGCCCAACCGGAGGCCAGGGCATAGGCGGAGGCTGCGGAGCAGGCTGAGTCGACACGTGTGGATCGTATCTTTGATCCGCAAATCCGCCAGTCACGCTTTGCTGGTCGGTGCCGAATCGGCCAGTTGAGCAACGAATCTAACGATCGCATCCGGTGAATAACTGGGACAATTTGTGCTAGCTTTGCGGCGTCAGGTTCTTTCGATTCTTGAATGGTCTTAATTTCGCTGTTACCCTGTTCGGCTAAAGCGGCTAACGCTTCTCGAAGACATTGCACGCTGTTCTGCGCGATATCATACGCCGACTCCTTCACGGCGTTCTTCTCTCCAGTATGACGAGCCCGCTTTTCTCCGTCGCGAAATTTATGACGAAGATCATCGACAGTTATCCCACGCTGCTCAGCCAAAAATTGCTTCTGTGCACTACTCAACGCATCTGCGAACTGCAGAAATGAATTTCTACAAGCTTTACGGTTATTTCTTGCCTGTTGGACAACGGTTATTTCGTGATCACTCGGCCATTGATCGCCAACGAGGATCAAGGACCATTCACCTGGTGGAAAACTCGTCACTTACACAACCCATCAATTTGCGATGAAAGTTTGTCGACTGAACGTCGCAGCGTGTCAACGTCCGAATCGCGGGCATCCGCTAAGTAGCTGATCACTAGCTCTTGATAATCGTCAGCCAATCCGCGTGCCGCCGTCGCCAGATCAGGCGGAGTGGCAGGTTCTTTAGCAAGCGTTGAGAGGAGGTATTGTCCACCGACTTCGAGAGCTTGTCGCGAACTGGTGGCGACTGCAAGGCTAGCGGTAGGATCGAAGCCGCCGTCGTGGGCGTTTACTGCTGCAAAGGCAGCATGCACTTTCCCGTATGCAGCGCACACTTTCGCTTTCGCGTCCGCAATCTGCTGACTCGTGTACGTCGGTGGCGCAGGCGGATGGTACTGCGGGATTGGGTGCAACCATGCGCCCACCTGAGTTAGGACATTTTGCTTAGTGCCCCGGTTGGGGGATGTTGAGGCTGGCCAGAATTTGTCGCTGGGGCTCGGGGACCTCGGGTGGGAATGTCTCGGTGGTCCCGTTGATGGCGATGGTTGCTGAGCGAAGGGGCCGCAGCTGCTTGATGACGTTGGCGATGGCCAGGCCGGTGCGTTCCTGGATGTTGTGGGCCACGGCCAGGGCGGTGACGACGATCGTGAGGTGGGCTTCGATGGCGTCGCGGGTGCGGTGGAACATCGGTCGGGCGCGAAGGTCGCTCTTGGACATGCGAAATGACCGTTCCACTCGCCACAACTCGTGGTAGTGGGCGATCACTTCTCCCGCGGGCATGACCGTGGTGGGGACGTTGGTGACGTATCCCTTGAGGCCGACCAGCGATTGCGCGCGGGCCAGGGCAGCCTCATCGAGCACGCGGTCTCCGGCAGCGGTCTTAACGAAGCGAGTGGATTTGGCGACACGGTCACCGTTGATCACCGCCCGCGCACGAGATTCTTGGGCGTAGAGGGTCTTCTGGTCGCGGCGTGCCCGTTTGGCCGAGTACGACCAGATCGCCCGCCAGGCGTTGGTGTGTTCGTCGGGATCCCAGACTGGCTCAGCGCGGTGCGTCACATCGTTGACGGTGCTGTTGGCGTGCCGAGGGCTGACAGTGTCGATGATCTGCCCGTCAGTGAAAACGTCGCCATGCCAATGGAAATGCGACTCCAGATCGCCGGGCGCTTCTGGTCATCCGCGATCCGACGATGAACCCCAGCCCGGCCTCATCCAACGCGGCCAGGTTCGACGCCGACAGCATGCCGGCATCAGCGGCGATCACCATCGGCGTGTCACCGAGATCATGGCGGGCGGCGAACGCGGTAACGACCGGGATCAGCGTGGTGGTCTCGGCGGTGTTTCCCTCGAAACAGCCGATCTCCAAAGGGAATCCGCTGCGGTCGACCAACAGCCCGACAACGATTTGAGGATCGACACGACGCTCCTTGGAATTATGCCGAGCTCGGCATAATTCCAATTATCCCGAGGTCGTGATTATGCCGATCCCGGTGCCGGCGTGGCGATTCTCGTGCAGGTCGACGGAGGTTTCGGGGGCGGTTCGCGCGGCATAATCGTGCTCCGTGCTGCTGGTCGTCAGAGGTGTTGGAGGAAGTTGATGAGGTCATCGGCTGGCCGGTAGCGGCCGGGGGTGGTGTTCGGTCCGCTGACGCGGCTCAGGGCGCGTTCTTTGACGGTCATGTCGGCGTGCAGATAGATGTGGGTTGTGACCGGGCTTTGGTGGCCGAGCCACAGGGCGATGACGGAGGTGTCGATGCCGGCATGCAGCAGCGCCATCGCCGCGGTGTGACGCAGCGTGTGCGGAGTGACGCGCTTGGCGGCGATCGATGGGCATGTATGGGCCGCTGCGGCAGCATGTTTGGTGACGAGCCGTTGAACCGCGTCTGCCGACATCGGTGTCGTGCGTTGGGTCGGAAAGGCTGGACTGCTGGCAGCAGTACCGGCCTCTGGCAGCCAAGCGCGCAGGACGGTCGTGGTGGGTTTGGTCAGCGGTGTGCTGCGTTCTTTTCGGCCTTTTCCGGTGGTGTGCACGGCGGCTCCCGGTGTCGTGGTGATGACATCGCTGATGCTCAGCGTGGTGATCTCTGAGACCCGAAGGCCGGTCGTGACGGCGGTGAGCAGCAGCGCGTGGTCGCGTCGGCCGTACCAGGTGGTTCGGTCCGGCGCGGCCAGGAGCGCATCGGTCTCGGTGCTGGTCAGATACGACACGGTCGCCTGGTTATGGCGGCGTTGCGGGATCGCCAAGATCTGACTGGCCGTGTGAGCGCATTCTGGGGTCAGCGGCAGCGCATAGCGGTAGAACGAATGGATCGCGGCCAGTCGTGCATTGCGGGTTGCGGTGCTGTTGTGGCGTTCGGTGTCAAGGTAATTCAGGAAAGCTCCGATCATCGTGGCGTCGAGATCATCGAGTGTCGAGCTTGCGCCGGAGATCGCTTGGTCTGGCCGGCGGTGAAGGTCAGCAGGAGTTTGAAGGTGTCCCGGTAGGCCGCGATGGTCTGTGGACTGGCCTGCAGGTGGCGCATCAGCCGGTCGATGAAGAACCCTTGCAGCAGCGAACTCAGCGTCGGGGTGGTCATGGCGCCGGCTTTGCGGCAGAGGTTTGGGCGGCGTTGTCGAGGCGGTCGGCGGCAAGGGTGAGCAGTTCGGGCACTGCCTGCAGATACCAGTAGGTCGAGGCGGGATCGACGTGGCCGAGCCAGGTTGACAGCAGTGGCAGTCGCGCTTGAACGTCGTGGCCGTCGCGGTACCAGTGGATCATCGTGGTCACCGCGAAGGTGTGGCGCAGATCGTGCAGGCGGACTGGCCGGTGCCCCGGCGCGGTGGCCAACCCGGCGGCCGCGACGATCTCACGGAAGGTGGCATTGAGCCGGTCCGGAGATATCGGTGCGCGCCGGGTGTTGAGGAAAACCGTTGCGCTGCTGTGTGTGCCGGCCCGACCCATGCTTGGCGGGCCTGTAGGTAGTCGGCGATCACGGTGGCGGTGCTCGGGTGGATGAACACCAGCCGGGACTTGCCGAACTTCGTCTCCAGCACTTGAATCACTCCGCCGGCCAGGTTGACGTCGCTGACGGCCAGCCGACACGCTTCGCCCGGGCGTAGCCCGGTGGCGGCCAGCAGCCCGATCATTGTTCGCCACGTCAGCGCCTTGAACGCTGGCTCCAGGATGCCTGTCGCGGCCAGCAGCGCGCAGATATCGTTCTGGCTGAGAATATTTGGCGGCTTGGGCCGGTAGCGTCGCGGCCGGTGCTCTTCGGCTGGGATCTGGGTGAGCGGATCCAACGCATGCTGGTATCGGGCGAAGATCCGCACCGCGTCCAGTCGGCGAGCTATCAACGCGTCGCTGACCGGGACCTTGATCGGGGTGGTGGCCCATTGGACTGCGAGGTCGTTGTGGACCCGGGTGGCTCCACGTTGCTCGCAGAACTCGACGAAACTCCACAGCAGCTTGCTCAGGCCTTCGAGTTTGAATCCCAGCGCCCGGCGGGTCGCTAGGTAGTCAGTGACGTTCTCGCGCAATGTCTTCATGACCGTGCCCCCGGCCATGGGCGCGCCATGCCTTGACCGGCATCGGGATCTGTCTTCGCGGTGATCGTCGGCCAGGGCCGGGCCAAGGGCCGCAATGCGACGTCATCGACCTTGGCGTAGATGGCGGTGGAGCGCGCGCTGCGGTGGCGCAGCACCTGACTCACCTCCGGCAGTGAGGCCCCACAGCGCAGCATCTGCGTGGCCAGCGTGTGACGAAAACGGTGCGCGTTGATGCGCTCCAGCCCAGCGTCTCGGCACGCCGCGGCCACCAGGTGAGCGATCACTGCGGTCGATATCGGACGCCCTGCGGGCTTGACGGTAGTGAACACCGATCGCGTCGCGCAGGCCGGCCTGCCGTCGACCAGCCACGCCGCGATCGCCTCACCGGGTTCCGATGGCAGAGGCAAACGCTCCACGTGGTTGCCTTTGCCGACGATGGTCAGTTCTCCTGCCCGCCAATCGATATCGTCGAGACCAAGAGCGGCGATCTCGCCTCTGCGGAGCCCGAGTCGGGCCAACAACAGCAAGATTGCGTAATCGCGCCGATTGGTAGCAGTCCAGCAGTGACGCGACGCGACACCCAGGAGATGCTCAAGATCTGCAGCCGGTACTGCCTTGGGAAGCGACGCCAAATGCCAGGCCGCCGACACTGGAACCGCCCCCGACAGATCGGCCGATATGCGGCCGGTCGCGTGGGCGAATCGCAGGAAGGAACGCACCGACCGCGCCATCGACTTCGCCGAATTCGTATTGCGGTCACTGCAGAACTCGACCATGAACTCAGTGACCATGCCGGCATCCAGAAGGCACACCGAGACCTCAGCGGGCTGAGCCAACATCCCGAGGAACTGCGCAACCGCCTTGCTGTAGTTGCTCACCGTCACTGGCGCCAAACCCCGCTGACGGTCCAGCCACTGCTCGTACTCGATGAGCAAGTCATCGATCCACGCCGGGCGATCACCGGCATCGATACTGCGTGTGCGATCCATGGGTTTCTCCTCCTGATAGGCAAATCAATGCACCATCAGGAAGGCACACCATGTCCTCGCGCAGCACGATTATGCCGCGCGAACCGCCCCCGAAACCTCCGTCGACCTGCACGAGAATCGCCACGCCGGCACCGGGATCGGCATAATCACGACCTCGGGATAATTGGAATACCCGACCTTGCGCAGGTCGTCCTCATTCTCGGCCTCGAAATACAGGGTGGTGACGTCATAGAGCAGAAGGCTCAGCCCGCCCCGATCCGAGGCGTGGGTGAAGCATTCGGCCGCGATCTGCTCCCGGTAGTTGCCGGTGTTGACCTTGGCGAGATGCCGTTGAACCGTCCTGTAGGACACGGTGTCTGCACCGAGGTCAGCGAGTACTCGGGCAGCGTCGACCTTGCTAGTGGGCTCGACGATCCGGGCGATCACCAAGTCCCGAAACACCGAGTCCTCGACCACATCGAAGCCCAGCCAGTCATAAACCGTGCCGAGCACGTCGTAGAGCAACCGCGAATGTGTGGCCGCGGTACGCCCGGCCGGCACCGGAGCACCCTTGGACACACCTGGCGACAAGGACAAGGTGCCCGAGCGCCAGTCGGCGACGCCATCGATGGACTGGGTCCGAGCGGGCACCTCGATATCGAGAACGCCTTGATCCTCGGCCGCGATACGGCGGGCCTGCTCAAGCAAAATCCCAAGCTGAGCATCGGTGTGCGCCGATCCCACATGCGCCAGGATTGTCCGCTGACCTCGATGTTTCCGCACGACCTGCACCGCCACCGCGCCCGAGGCCGTGCGCACCTTCCGCACGTACGCCACCGCCCGAAACTACCCGCTTAGTGCCCCAAACAGGGCACTAAGCTAACAGAACTCGCAGGTCAGCGAATCGCAGTTTCAAAAGACGGCCGAAGGTGACCTAAGTCAGGAAGCCGCCGTCGTGGGCGTTTACTGCTGCAAAGGCAGCATGCACTTTCCCGTATGCAGCGCACACTTTCGCTTTCGCGTCCGCAATCTGCTGACTCGTGTACGTCGGTGGCGCAGGCGGATGGTACTGCGGGATTGGGTGCAACCATGCGCCCACGGCGACGCCGATCGCTATAAGAGCGAGCCCTAGTGACGCAAGCGGGAGCAATCGCGACGGCCGGCGCGGCGAAGGCCCAACCGGAGGCCAGGGCATAGGCGGAGGCTGCGGTGGAGGCAGAGTCGACACGCGTGGATCGTATCTTTGATCCGCGCATCCACCAGTCACGCTTTGCTGGTCGGTGCCGAATCTGCCAGTTGAGCAAGGAATCTAAGGGCGGGTTGAAAGTTTGCCGACCGCCCGCCGCCCGCTGCCCGCCGCCCGCTGCCCGGCCGCCCGCTGCCGGCCCGCCCGCGTTAACCCTGCGAGTCCGCGTCGCCGTCGGCACGCTTTTTGTCTGGCAGCACAATGCGCCGTGTCGCCACCGGCTTGCCCTCGACGTGTTTGACCACTGCCGGGGTCGGCGGCGGTGTGGTGATGCGCCCTTGCACCGGCGCTCCGTTCTTCACCGTCGGTCCGACGACGCGTTTGGTGTCGGGCTTGGTCTCGCTGCCTGCGCCAGCGGACCCGTTCATGGCACCCGGCGGCATCATCGGCATTGCTCCCATCGCCCCGCGCTGGGCGGCGGGCGCCTCGTGCGGGGCAGGAGCCACGGAAGAGACGGTCTGGGAGGAGGCGGGCACGGTCCCGGCGGTCGGAGTCGGTGGCGGTCCGAGCATCGCTGTCGGTGTGGTGCCCTCGATTCCCCCACCGCCGCCACCACCGGCAGCGCCACCGCCGCCGCCGGAAAAGCTGCTCCCGCCGCCCAATTCGCTTTCCGCGTCCAAAAGCTCTCCCGGGGCAATTTCGCCGGCTCCGGCGCCGTGTTGCATCATCCCCATCCCCGCTTGCATGGCCTGCTGCCCGGCCTGCGCCAGTTGCTGCGGAATCTGGCTGAACGGCTGCAGTAGCCCGCCGAGCGCTCCGGCGATACCCCCAGCGATCCCGGAGGCCATCTGCGGCATCTGTTGCAGCATCTGCGACATCTCGCCCTGGCCTGCCACACCGGCCAACCGCGTGGCTGCCTGCTCTTCGTTGGCGGGGAACTTGGCCAGCGCCTCATTGGTTTTCGCTTCGCGCTCGGCGTGCCCGGCCTGGGCCTCGCCGTTGTCGGCGGCATCGCCAGCGTTGGCTGCCGCACCCAACGCCCGGAGTAACTGGCTTATCGCCGAGCTGCCCGTTGCCAGCTGGTCAGACGTGATCATCGGCGGCGCCGGGACCCCGAGCAGCTGCGAAAGCTGGTCGAGGATGATCCTCAGCTGATCGCCGTCCCCGCCGCTCATAGCACCCTTTCAACTGTTACTGCCGCACCCGGCGCAGATGAACTCCCCCTCCACACCGGACCGCGCAGAAAGCGCCCACCTGCGACGCTCTGGCAATTGGTGATGCTAGCGCCGATCGACCAATTCGGATATTCAGCGCCAGCGCGGCGAAGCCGGTCGACAGCAAGTCAGGTTCTCTACTTCCCCGGCTTGTGGTCCGGCTGTTGCGAGGGATTGGGATTGGCGACGATGAGGTTGTACCGGTTCATCATGTGCTGGTCGGGGACTAGGGGCCGACCTGGGCCGTCGCCAAAGTGCTGGGCGTAGAAGTCTCGCAACGCTTGGTTGAGCTCGTGGTCGTATTCGTCAGCGGTCAAGCCCGACACCACCCTCGCTACCTCGTCCGGGTCCCCGATATGTCCATTCGTCAGGTAGCCATCAGGGAGGTGGATGGGCTGACCGGATGCGAGGAGTGCGTCCAGTATCTCGCGGTCAATTCGGCCGGTGGACATCAGCGGCATCGTGTGCTCGTGAACAGTAGACGCTGAGGGAACCGGTCCCAGCACGTCGTTCTCGATGATCCCGCCTGTCACATTGATGCCCGCGCCCGCTACGGCGCCACCGCCGGGTATGAAGCCCACGCCCGAACTGACGACCTTGAGCGACGTTTCGTACACGAGCTTGCGGGCGTCATATTCTGCTCGCTTGGCGGCATCCGCTGCGAGCTGTTGATTCTCGACCTCTGCTTCGACTCCGTTGTGGATTCCCAGATCGACTAGGCCGCGCAGGGTCATCGCGGCGCCCAGATTGCCGTTGTAGCTGTCCAGGTGCGGTGCATGATTCAGCAAGTCCTGGGCATAGGCATGCTCGAAAATCAGAGCTTGGCTCTCGGCGCGACCGCTAAAGGTGTTGCGCGCCTCGGTATCGGTGCTTAGCACCGAAAAGATTCCTTTCGCGATCGGCATCGATCCGTTTTCACTGGAACTGCGGTCATCAAGTGGCCCACCGAATTCGGTGAGACCACCTCCGACGCCGGCGATGTTGCTGACGTACGGTGCGAGGCCATGCGCCATGCTTCGGACAAGGTTCGGATTCGCACTGCCGAGGGTGTGGTGGCCGGGCAGGTGTAGCAGATCGTGCGTTCCGATGTACTGGCCGTAGGCACGAGCTGTCTCAGCGGCGAGCTGAGCTTCCGGACCACGGGCGGCGTCGCCGATCCAATTGAATAGTGCCGCAGCCCGTTCGCCGTTATCGGACCACAAGTGATGCGTGATCCCGGCGAGCATCTCGCCGCCGCCGGCACCAACCAGCGCGTCATGCACTGCCTGGTGATCGGGTGACACCGCCGCCAAGGCACTCGCGACCATAGGGTCCAAAATGAAGTCGCGGGAGTCGCTATCGCCCCGGCTCGCCGGGTCGTCCGACCACGCCTTGCTGTTCAGCATCGCCGCCGTCTTGCGTAACATCGCTCGGTCCAGCTCAGAATTCTTTTGTAGAGCCCTATTTCCGCTCATCATCACCTCTGCAATCATCTGCGTGCACTCGGCTTTCTCCGCTTGGGGCGAGCTCAGAGTGGCTTGAACATCCGCGGGTAACTGCGTCAAACCACCGTGCACAATCTCATCGGCGGGCATGGCGCCGGGTCTGAGATCGGTCCTGGGATATGAGATGGCCGGGTTGCACAACAGTTGCCACGAGTTCGCGAGCATCCCTTGCTGGTCCCCGAGACGCGCAGCTGCGCCCCAAAGTTGGTACGCGGTCATGCCATGCTGCTGCGCTTGCAGCTGACTCAGTACCGAGGCTTGCTCGGGCGTCAAGGGCACTCGTCCCGCGATCTGGTCCTCGGTGATCGAATTTAACACGCTGTTGACCCGTGCTGCTGCCTCGTGGTCACCGGAAAGCGCAGCGCGTACGTCGCTTTCAGCTTGTTCGGGTGTCGTGGCATCGTGCGCATCCACCGTCTCGACGACGGCAGCGTCATATCCGTCCTCAGCGCGAAGCTTCGTCATCAGATGCTGTAAAACCTTGGAGTACGACTGTCTGACATCGGTGATGTCGTGCAGGGCGTCGGCGGTGTCGTCGCAGGCATTCCGCCGGATGGTCTGGATGGCGGCGGTCGCCTCTCGCTCGCCATTCGAGGACAGATAGCCTCCGTCCAGAAAGTGATGTATCTCTGCGATCTCATCGTCGAGGCGCTGAAGTTGGGCTTCCAGCAACGCGATCCGTCGGGCCGCGGCCCGCTGTGCCTCGGCCAGGACGGCGGCCGCGCTTTCCAGGTCCACCGCAATCTGGGGCAGTTTTTCCGCCTGTGCCCCAAGCGTTGTGGTGACGCGCTGGACTTCGGCAGCGTCGTTGATCGGATGATCGCCGTTTTCACCGTTCCAGGCCGCCCGGAAACGCGCAAGCGCTTCTGCGAAGGCCGCGTCGGCTTCGGCGGTGCTGTGCCCCGCGTCGTGAAACGCTTGCGCCAGAGAGGAAATCTGCGCTGGACACCCGCGTTGCAGGGTTTTGTTGACCGACCACGGGTTTCCGCCGGCCTTGGTGACCAGCCCCGGGATTTTCAGGTAGCGGAGATGCACCGCACCGCCCGAACGCGACCGGCATTCTGCTCGTCCATGTCGGTGAACGTCGCGGCGGCCAGGTGAGCGTTGTCGGCAATGGTGTCAAGAGTCTCACGGTGGCCCAACAGAATTCGGGCATGGCGATCGCGTGCCAATCCTGCCACGCTGTGGAAGGCCTCAGCTGCGGCGAAGTCGCCGAACATCTGCGTGCCGAGCACAGCCTGCGAAAGATGAGCTGCCGCTTGATGAGCGTGCGCACCCGCCCGGTGTGCCTGCCCACTGCCCGAGTGCAGCATCGCGCTGTCGACGAACACAATCGGCCCCTTTCCGCTCAACGAGGCGTCGAGATCGCCACGCCCCCAATAGAGATCAGATGCAGGCGAGGCTAATGACCGGCGGTAGGGCCCGCAATTCACTTCGTGCGGCACCAAGAACGAAAAGACTTACTCGCCGCGGTCCAGCAATTCCGAGGAACCGAGCACCCGCTCGACCTGCACTTCGATGACCACCCGTCGCGGGTTGGCCCGCGGGGTGCGATAACGCTGCGCGTAGCGCAACTCCGCGTCGCGGATCGCGTCGATGTCTTTGTTGACGATCGCGCGGCCTTCCAGCGACAGCCAGCGGGCGCCGTCGACCTGGCTCAGCACCGCCACCCCGCCGCGTTCGGCGTTAAGCGCTTTCTGCGAGCCGCCGGTGGTGATGACCCGCGCGATGTGGGTCTTGGGGTCGAAGGTGAACCCCACCGCGACCACGTGCGGCGAATTGTCGGTGCGCAGCGTGGTCAGCATGGCCAGGTGGCGTTCGGTGAGGAACGCCAGTGCGTCGTCGGTGAGACGGGTAGTGGTCTTGGCCATCGCCCTCCACGCTAGCGCAGGCCATAATCACACCCGTGGACGACACGGGCGTTGCTCCGGTGGTAATTTTCGGCGGCCGCAGCGAGATCGGCATCGCACTCGCACGCCGGCTGGCTCCCGGGGCCACGGTGGTACTCGCCGCACGGAACCCCGACCAGCTCGGCGCTGAAGTGAAAACCCTGCTCGATGCGGGTGCAACCGCAGTGCACACCCGAGAATTCGACGCCGACGACCTCGCCGGCCACGGCCCTTTGGTCGAGGCGATCATCGCCGATCACGGTCCCATCGGCACCGCGGTGCTGGCCTTCGGAATCCTGGGTGATCAGGCCCGCGCCGAGACCGACGCCGCACACGCGGTGGCCATCGTGCACACCGACTACGTCGCTCAGATCAGCTTGCTCACCCACCTCGCCACCGCCATGCGCGCGGCCGGACATGGATCGCTGGTGGTGTTCTCCTCGGTCGCCGGGGTGCGGGTGCGCCGCGCCAACTACGTCTACGGGTCGGCCAAGGCCGGCCTGGACGGCTTCGCCACCGGGCTGTCCGACGCACTGCACGGCACCGGGGTGCGATTGTTGCTGGCACGGCCGGGATTTGTGATCGGCCGCATGACCACAGGCATGTCGCCGGCGCCGCTGTCCAGTACCCCCGAGCAGGTCGCCGCCGCGACAGCCCGCGCACTGGCCAAGGGCAGGCGCACGGTATGGATCCCGTGGGCGCTGCGGCCGTTGTTCTTCGTGCTGAAGCTGCTGCCGCAGTTCGTGTGGCGACGGATGCCGCGATGATCGTCGTGGTCGGAATCGGAGCCGACGGCATGCCGGGTATTTCCGAAGCATCCCGCAATGAATTGCGCAGAGCTGCAACAGTTTACGGATCTGCCCGACAACTCGACCTGCTCGACGCCACCGTCACGGCCGAGCGCCGCCGGTGGCCGTCGCCGGTGTTGCCCGCTTTGCAGACGTTGCCTGCCGACGGCCCGGATGTCCATGTCGTCGCAAGCGGCGATCCCCTGATGCACGGCGTCGGCGGCAGCCTTATCCGGATGTTCGGCACCGACAAGGTGCGGGTGCTGCCGCATGTCTCGTCGGTGACGTTGGCGTGCGCCCGGATGGGCTGGAACGTCCACGACACCGAAGTGATCAGTCTGGTGACGGCCGAACCGAACACCGCGGTGCGCCGCGGCGGCCAGGCGATCGTGCTGTCGAGCAACCACACCACGCCCACCGCACTGGCCGCGGCGCTGGCTGCGCACGGCCGCGGCGACTCGGAATTCACCGTGCTCGAGGAACTCGGCGGTCCGCTCGAGCGTCGCCGCGACGGCACCGTCCGCGACTGGGCGGACAGCCCGCCCGCCGACGTGCAGAACCTCAATCTGATCGCGGTGCGCTACCTGCCCGACGAGCGCGTCATGCTGCTGCCCGACGACGCCTTCGCCAACGACGGACAGATCACCAAGTACGGCATCCGGGCGGTCACGCTGGCGGCGCTGGCGCCGCGACCCGGGCAGCGGTTGTGGGACGTCGGGGCCGGCTCGGGCAGCATCGCCGTGGAGTGGTGCCGCAGCGGCCGGGGCTGTACCGCGGTGGCATTCGAGCTCGACGAAAAGCGCCGCCACAACATCGTTTTCAATGCCGCATCCAACGGGGTGCGGGTAGAGGTGCGCAGTCAGGCGCCCGAGGACTTCGACGAGGTGCCCACGCCGGCGGCGATTTTCGTCGGCGGCGGCCTGACCAGCCCAGGCCTGCTGGACGCCTGCCTGGCTCACCTGCCGGCAACCGGACGACTGGTCGCCAACGCCGTCACGGTGGAATCTGAAGCCATACTCGCACAAGCATATTCACAACACGGCGGTGAACTGCGACGCTTTCAGCACTATCAGGGTGAGGCACTGGGCGGGTTCACCGGCTGGCGCCCGCAGTACCCCGTCACGCAGTGGTCGGTAACCAAGCGATGACGGTGTATTTCATCGGCGCCGGCCCGGGTGCGGCCGACCTGATCACCGTGCGCGGCCAGCGTCTGCTCCAAACCTGTCCGGTCTGCCTGTACGCGGGATCGATCATGCCGAAAGATCTACTGGCGCACTGTCCGCCGAACGCGCAGATCATCGACACCGGCCCGCTGACGCTCGATGAAATCGTCGCCCGGCTCGTCGATGCCGACGCTGCCGGCCACCATGTGGCGCGGCTGCATTCCGGTGACCCGTCCTTGTACAGCGCGCTGGCCGAACAATGCCGGCGCCTCGACGCACGCGGCATCCGGTACGAAATCGTGCCCGGCGTACCGGCTTTCGCCGCCGCAGCCGCCGCCCTCAAACGCGAGCTCACCGTGCCCGGGGTTGCGCAGACGGTGACGCTGACCCGGGTCTCCACCCTGTCCACCGCCATGCCGCCCGGTGAAGACCTCGTCACCCTCAGCCGATCGGGGGCCACGCTGATCCTGCACCTGGCCGCCGCGCAGATCGACGCCATCGTCCCGCAGTTGGTGGCTGGCGGCTACCGCTCCGAAACACCGGCAGCGGTAGTGGCTTTCGCGAGTTGGCCGCAGCAAACCGTGCTGCGCGGCACGCTGGCCGACATCGCGGCCCAAATGCGTCAGGCGGGCATCACCAAGACCGCCGTCATCATCGTCGGTGATGTGCTGGCCGCCGAAGGATTCACCGACAGCTACCTGTATTCGGTGGCGCGCCGGGAGACGCACTGATGCGGGTCCTGCTGCTCGGCGGCACCGCCGAGGGCCGCGCGCTGGCCAAAGCCCTTTACCCGCGGGTCGACATCGTCAGCTCACTGGCGGGCCGGGTGCCCGATCCGGCCCTGCCGGTCGGGCCGGTGCGGATCGGCGGATTCGGCGGCGTCGACGGGCTCAGACGCTGGTTGCACGACGAGCGCATCGACGCGGTCGTCGACGCCACGCACCCGTTCGCGGCCACCATGACCGCCCATGCCGCGCTGGTCTGCGACGAACTCAGGTTGCCCTATCTGGTGCTGGCCCGGCCACCGTGGGATCCGGGCTCAGCCGCCGTCGTTGCCTCTGACGCTGAGGCGGCTGAACACGTTGCTCGGCAGGGGTATGCACGCGTCTTTCTCACCACCGGCCGATCCGGCACCAAGGCTTTCGCCGGCAGTGACGCCTGGTTCTTGATCCGCGCCGTCACCGCGCCCGATGACGGCGTGCTGCCGCGTCACCATCGGTTGGTGTTGTCTCGCGGCCCGTACCGCTACGACGACGAGGCGACGTTGATGGCCGAGCATCGCATCGATGTGCTGGTGACCAAGAACAGCGGTGGCGAGATGACCCGCGCCAAGCTGGATGCCGCGGATGCGCTTGATATTCCGGTAGTCATGGTGCAGCGCCCAGCACTGCCCGAGCGGGTCGCCACGGTAGGCACTGTGCAGGAGGCCGCGCAATGGGTGGCGGGGCTGGGCTGAGCGATGCCGCGATCCGCTACTGCGGCGGCTAGCCGGGGTAGCGGCGCAGCGTGAACACCCGGTCGCCGAATTCAGTTGACTGCCAACAGGTTTGCGATGAACCGATGATCAACAGGCAGCGCATGTCAATCTCGGCGGGGTTCAGGTCCGCCAGCCGCACCACCCGTACCTCCTCGTCGGGCCCGGACACGTTGCGGCCGATGACAACCGGCGTGCCGGGATCGCGATGCTCGAGCAGCAGCTGCCGCATCGCACCCACCTGCCAGGTCCGGGACTTGGAAGCCGGGTTGTAGATGGCCAGCACCAGATCGGCTGCGGCCGCGGCCCGCAACCGCGCGGCGATCACCTCCCAGGGTTTGAGCCGGTCCGACAGCGAGATCACCGCGTAGTCATGACCCAACGGAGCACCCACCCGGCTGGCCACCGCCTGCGCCGCGGTCATCGCGGGAATCACCCGAACCTGCACGCCCGGCCATTGCCCGGCCTCTTCGAGAACTGCGGTTGCCATCGCGAACACGCCGGGATCGCCGGAGGACACCACCGCCACGGCGCGACCTTGCTCGGCCAGCGAGCAGGCCAGCCGGGCGCGGGCGGGTTCGTCGGTGTTGTCGCTGGGATGGCGGCGCTGCCCCTCCCGTGGCGGCACCCGGTCCAGATAGGTCGCGTAGCCGACCAGGTCGGTGGCGTCGGCCAGTTCGCGGCGGGTCTGCGGTGTCATCCAGTCGCAGCCACCGGGGCCCAGGCCCACCACGGCAACGGTGCCGGTGACCGACGCGCGCTTCCGCCCGCCCGGCAGCATTGCCAACGAGAAGTACGGCACGCTGGTCTCCTCGACGTCGGCGGCCGGCAGCACCCGCTGCTTGGCGGTGCTGGCCCGCTCCACATAGAAGGTGCCGTCGAGTTGACCCGATGCCGAAAGCGCTTCGCGCACATTGTGATACGACCTGCCAAGCTTGAGGATCACCGCCGCGTCGGCGTCGGCCAGCCGGCGGGTCAGCTCGCCTACCGGCAGCGTGCCAGGAAGTATCGACAACACTTGGTCGCCGGCCACCAGTGGGGTCGCTACGGCGGCCGAGGCGGCGCTCACCGACGTCACACCGGGCACGATGACGGCGTCGAACCGGTCGGTGAGTCGGGTGTGCAGATGCATGTATGAGCTGTAGAACAGCGGGTCGCCCTCGGCCAGCAGCGCCACGTTGCGCCCGGCGGCCAAATGCGCGCCGATGCGTTCGGTGGCTGCGGCGTAGAAATCCTCCATCGCGCCGGCGTAGCCGCCCGGATGGTCGGTCGTCTCGGTGGTCACCGGATACACCAGGTGTTCCTCGATCTGGCCGGCCCGCAGGTACGGCTCGGCGATGCCGCGCGCGATGCTGCGGCCGTGCCGGGCGCTGTGATAGGCCACCACATCGGCCTCCCCGATCACCCGCGCCGCCTTGACGGTCACCAGTTCCGGATCACCGGGGCCGAGTCCGACGCCCCACAGGGTGCCGGTCATTCGCGTTCGGACGCGATCGCGTTGACCGCGGCGGCGGCCATGGCGCTGCCGCCGCGACGGCCGCGCACCACCAGGTAGGACATGCCGCGCGGGCGGTCGATCAGCTCCTGCTTGGACTGCGCGGAGCCGACGAAACCCACCGGTCCGCCCAGCACGGCGGCGGGCGGGGGGACGCCGTCGTCGAGCAGCTCGAGCAGCCGGAACAGGGCCGTCGGGGCGTTGCCGATGGCCAGGACCGCCCCGGGCAGCCGGTGCGCCCACAACTCCACCGCCGCCGCCGAGCGGGTGGTGCCCTGCAGGGCGGCCAGTTCGGCCGCCCGCGGGTCGGCGACCAGCGACACCACCTCGTTGCCGGCGGGCAGCCGCGCCGCGGTGATCCCGGCGGCCACCATCGACGAATCGCAGAGCACCGGGGCGCCGCCGCGCAGGGCGGCGCCGGCCCGGGCGACGACGTCGTCAGTGAAAGCGACGTGCTCGGTCACATCGACCTGCCCGCAAGTGTGGATCAGCCGAACCACCACCCGCTCCACGTCGGCGGGAAAGCGACTCAGGTCCGCTTCGGCGCGAATAATCGCAAACGAGCGCCGATAGATCTCCGCGGCGTCGCGGATGTAGTCGAGCACTCGCCCACTTTAAGACCTCAGCACCCGGTAGCCCCTCGCGGTCGCGACCAGCACCTCGCACCCGGGGGGGCTGCCGCACGCCCGCTCACACCCGGCGAAGTGCCGGTGCCCGTGGTAATCGACGTCCAGCGACCCTGCGGCATCGGCACGCACGTCGGCGGCGGACTGCGCGCAGCCCGGGCTGCCGGTGCACGCGCTCACCGTCAGCCAGGGGGAGTGCTCGTCGAACACCAGACCCAACGGCGCGAGCACGCGCAAGGCCACATCCGCGGTTTCCTCGACGAGGTCACACACCAGCACCGATCGCCACGGTGTGATCACCATGGGGGCCTCGATCGCCGCCAGGAATTCCGCGACGCGGGCCGGCAGTACACCCAGCGGTATTCCGGCGCCGAGTGTGACGCGACCGTCGTTTTGGGCCAGCCAACCGACCGGCGGTTTGGTGACGGGAGGAAACTCCGCACCCAGCGCCACACCGGGCATTAGTGTTTCGATGTCATCGAGTTCATTTACCCGCCAAGCCTTTCCGCGGATCTCTTGGAAGCGCAGCGCGATATCGAGCAGGGTTGCGGGGATTTCGGCGGGCACCCCGGTGTCGTAGCCGGCCAGCAGCAGCCGCGGGCCGTCGTCGAAAACATGCACGCCGACGTCGGCGCGCAAACCGGATACGTCTGCTCGCCCGTCGTCGAATCCGAACCAGAACCGGCCACCCAGCTCGGCGAGTCGCGGCTCGGCGCAGATCGCCGCATCCAACTCAGCGACCCATGGCCGCACGTCCGCATGGTTGCCGACCCGCCCGGACAACGGGGAGGCGACGATATTGCGTACCCGCTCGTGGGTTTGCGAAGGCAACAGCCCCGCTTCGGCCACCGCCGCAGCGACGGCGTCGACGTCGGTGACCGCGCGTAACTGCACGTTGCCCCGCGCGGTCAACTCCAACGTGCCCGAACCGAACTGCGTCGACAGACTCGCCAGCGCCGCCAACTGCGCCGCGGTGATCATCCCGCCGGGCAGCCGAATCCGGGCCAGCGCGCCGTCGGCGGCCTGGTGCACCTGCAGCGCACCCGGGCAGGCGTCGTCGTCGCGCATCCTGGCCATCTCTCCACCGTACGACTTCGACGGCCCGGTTTGGATGCGAGTTTCCTGGGCAAACCGAAGTCCGTGCCCACGGTGGAGTACGCCCCGGGACGCTGGGCTGACGTGTACGGCGAGCCGGAGCAGCCGACCGTCCTGTTGTGGCACGGCATGCAAACCGACGCGCGGGGCGCCGTACGGCCGCTGGCGGAGCTGCTCGCCGGTCATGGTGTCCAGGTGATCGCGCCGGACTGGAACTCTCATGCCGAGGACGGCGGGCGGGCGGACCTGTTGGGGTCGTTGACGTTGGCGCGACAAGGCGCCGACGACGGCATCGTCCTGGTGGGCTGGTCGCTGGGTGGAGCCGCCGCCGCCGGCGTGACGCTGGACGCCGCCCGTCACGATGTCGTTGTCGCACATACGGTTTGCCTCGCAGGCGCTTTCATGGCTGCCGATCCGATCTCGGGGCGCCACCTCGAGGAGCTGCTTTCCGCCGATATCGGTGCACCGTTCACATTGCTGCACGGCTCGGCCGACGACGTGGTGCCGGTGGCCGCCAGCAGAGAATTCGCCGCGTCGCTGTCCGCCATCGGGTGGCCGGTCGAGGTGGTGGAGCTGGCCGCCGACCACGGCTCGATCGCCGGCGCGCAGTACGACCCGATCGCGGATCGCTACGAGCCGGCAAATGACGCACTGGGCCCAGCCCGGGAGGTCGCGTCCCGGATCGCGGCGGTGGTCAGCCGCCCGGGTTTGTAGACAACCGGCGTCGACCGACATGCGTAGTCGGCTACGCTATGCACCCCCTTGCCGTCCGCCGCAGACTTCGGGCAGACCGTCAAGAAGGGGAATGCAATGGTGCAACGCGGTGGTCATGCGGTGGTGCTGGGCGCCAGCATGGCGGGCCTGTTGGCGGCCCGCGTGCTGGCTGACTTCTACGACCGGGTCACAGTCATCGAGCGGGACATCCTGCCGGTCGATCCGGTGAACCGGCGCGGTGTCCCGCAAGGCCGGCTCATTCACGCCTGCCTCCCGCGGCTCACCGAGGTCCTCGAGGAGTTCTTCCCCGGGTTCGGCGACGATCTGCTCGCGCAGGGTGCCACCACCTGGGACGACGGCGATTTCTCCAAGCTGGACTGGTCGTTCGGCGGACACCGGATGGTGCGGTCGGGCAAGTCGGCGCACGCGCCGCGCATGTTATCCCCGTGCCGGCCGGTACTGGAATGGAATGTGCGGCAACGGGTCCGGGCCATCCCCAACATCGCGATCCGGGAAGCCCACGACGTGGTCGGTCTCACCGCAACACCTGATAGGCGCCGCATCACGGGGGTGCGGGTGGTCGACCGCGCCTACGACCGGGCGAAGACGCTGAGCGCCGACCTCGTCGTCGACGCCACCGGTCGCGGGTCGCGGACGCCGGTCTTCTTGGAGTTGCTCGGCTACGGACGTCCCACCGAGGACGAGGTGATGGTGCAACTCGCCTACGCGTGCCAGCTGGTCCGCATCTCACCCGGGCTGATCAGGCAGCACATGATTGCGCGCTTCCCGCAGGCGGGACAACCCAAGATGTTCGCGATGATCGGATACGAGAACGACTCGTGGATGATCGGAGCCGGCACCATGGCAGGCCTCGAGCCACCCCGCGATTACGACGAAATCCTTTCCTACGTCGACGAACTGGCGCCTCCCGCGGTGGCGGAAGCGATCCGCGCAGCCGAGCCCATCGGCGCCGTCGTACACCACCGGGTGCCGTCCAACCGGTGGCGGCGCTACGACAAGATGCGTCGGCTGCCCGAGAGTCTGCTGGTGGTCGGCGACGCGGTCTGCAGCTTCAATCCCATCTACGGGCAGGGGATGACGATCGCCGCGATCGAGGCCACCGTGCTGCGGGACTGCCTGCAGCGGGGGAGTCGCGGGCTCACCCGCCGATTCACCCGGACCGCGGCAAAGTACGTGCGGGTGGCCTGGCAGACCGCCGTCGGCTCCGACCTGGCACTCCCGGAAGTGCCGGGACCTAGACCGCTGCTGATGCGGATCAGCAATGCGTGCCTGGAGCCGGTGCTGACCGCAACGGAGTCAGATCCCGTCGTCGCCGCGCAGTTTATGAGAATCACCGCGATGATCGATCCTGCCACCCGCCTGCTGCGGCCGACCATTCTGATCCGGGTGTTGCGGGCACAGCGCCGCCACGCCGACACCCCAATCGTCGAAGACTGCGCCGGGGTCGAACTCGCCCAGTCGGCGTAGTGTGCACCGCAACCGGCCCCTGAGGTCGCCGACTTCTAGGCACGCACCATGTGTCCGGGTTTGCCTTCAGGACGATGAAAACCCTTACCCCAGCTAGTGAGAACGCTCTAACGTCCACTCAGTGAGCATCGCCACTGCGATGGTTGGCGCCCCGACCGGTTTGGGTGACAGCCAGAGAACCGGCCCGACCGGGCGTTGGGCGCGCCGGAAATGGGACCTGCTGCGCTGGGTTTCGCCGTTGTTGCTGCTGGCATTGTGGCAACTCGGCAGCGCGATCGCGCTCATTCCCGAAGACGTGTTGCCGGCGCCGTCCTTGATCGTCGAGGCCGGGCTGGAGCTGGTGGGTAACGGTCAACTCGCCGATGCGCTGCACGTGTCGGGAGTGCGGGTGATCGAGGGGCTGGTGCTGGGCGGAGTAATCGGGCTGGCGCTGGGCGCGGCAGTCGGGCTGTCGCGCTGGTTCGAAGCGGCCGTGGATCCGCCCATGCAGATGATTCGTGCGCTGCCGCATCTGGGTCTGATCCCGTTGTTCATCCTGTGGTTCGGCATCGGGGAGCTGCCCAAGGTGTTGCTGATCGCGCTGGGTGTGATTTTTCCGCTATACCTGAACAGCTTCTCGGCGATCCGCCAGGTCGATCCCAAACTCCTCGAATCGGCGCAGGTGCTGGGCTTTTCCTTCTGGCAGCGATTGTGCCGAATCATCGTTCCCAGCGCCGCGCCGCAAGTGCTGGTCGGGGTCCGGCAGTCGCTGGCCATCGCCTGGCTGACACTGATCGTGGCCGAGCAGATCAACGCGGACAAGGGAATCGGCTTCCTGATCAACAATGCCCGCGATTTCCTACGCATCGACATCATCATCTTCGGGCTGACCCTCTACGCCCTGCTGGGCATCGTGACCGACGCGCTGGTGCGGCTCATCGAACGTCACGCGCAACGCTATCGACTGTGAAAGGCCGATCGTGACAATCACTTTGGAACCCCGCTCAGACAAACGTGCGGTCACGCAGATCGCCGGCGAACTGCGGCACGTCGACAAATGGTACGGCCCTCGCCAGGTGCTTAGAGACGTTTCACTGCGGGTGCAGACCGGTGAGATCGTCGCCCTGCTCGGGCGCAGCGGGTCGGGAAAGTCGACGGTTTTGCGCGTGCTGGCCGGGTTGTCCGACGACCACACCGGGGAACGCGTTGTCGCAGGAGCTCCCGCGTTGGCTTTCCAGGAGCCGCGACTGTTCCCGTGGCGCGACGTACGAACCAATGTCGGGTACGGACTGACCCGGGACCGGTTACCGCGGGCGCAGGTCCGCCAACGCGCCGAGCGGGCGCTGGCCGACGTCGGTCTGGCCGACCGCGCCGATGCCTGGCCGCTGACGCTCTCCGGTGGCCAGGCGCAACGTGTTTCGCTGGCCCGGGCGCTGGTCGCGCAGCCCGATTTGTTGTTGCTAGACGAGCCGTTCGGCGCGCTGGACGCGTTGACCCGGTTGACGATGCGCAAACTGCTGCTCGACCTGTGGCGGCAGCACGGCTTCGGCGTGTTGTTGGTGACACACGACGTCGACGAGGCCATCGCCCTGGCCGACCGGGTGCTGGTCTGCGACGACGGCCGGATCGCGCACACGCTCACGATCGACGAGCCTCGACCCTTGAATGCCGACCGCGGCTGCGAAAGTTACCGCACCGAACTGCTCGATCGGCTCGGGGTGCGGCGTTGACTTCGCTGCGGAACCTGCTCGCACTCTTCACACTCGTCGTGCTCGCGGCAACCGGCTGTGTTGCGCGACACACGAACTCGGGGCCGCAAGCCGCACCCGCCGCGGTGCCGCTGTCCACGCTGGCCGATCTCACCCTGCAGGTGGGCGACCAGAAGGGCGGTACGGAGGCTTTGTTGCGCGCCGCCGGCCAGCTCGACGGCGTGCCCTACCGGGTGGCGTTCTCCACCTTCACCTCCGGGCCGCCGCAGGTCGAGGCGGCCACCGCGGGCAGCATCGACTTCGCGATCATGGGCAACACCCCGCCGATATTCGGCGCCGCCAGCAACGCCAAGATCAAGGTGGTCTCGGCCTATGCCGGGGGCGGGCCGGGCAATCGCATTCTGGTGCACGCGGATTCGCCGATCACCACGGTCGCCGAGCTGCGCGGCAAAGCCGTCGCCGTCGGCAAGGGAAGTTCCGCACACGCCAACCTGCTGGCTCAACTGGACAAGGTCGGACTCAAACCCGCCGACCTTAAACTGGTCTTCCTGCAACCCGCCGACGCGCTGTCGGCTTTCACCCAGCACCAGGCCGACGCCTGGGCGATCTGGGATCCCTTCACCGCGCAGGCCGAACACCAGATCCCGGTGCGCAGCATCGCCGAAGCCACCGGTGTCACCAACGGTGACTGGGTTGGCGTTGCTTCGGATCAGGCGCTGGCCGACGCCAGACGCAATACCGCGCTGGGGGATCTGTTGGTCCGTTTCGAGCGGGCCGCCCGGTGGGCCAAGGCGCACCCCCAGGAGTGGGGCCAGTACTACGCCACCGCAGTGGGATTGGAACCTGAGGTCGCAGCGGTGGCGGCGAACCGAAGCCTGCGACTGCCCACCGAACTCAGCGACGAGATCGTCAAATCGGAACAGCGGCTGGCGGATTTGTTCGCGGCGTCGCAGCAGATTCAATCGTCACCGAAGTTCTCGAACTGGGTAGATCGCCGATACAACGAGGCGTTGCGGCCCAATCTGGTCGACTGAAACGAGGGGAGTCTATGCCAGCGAAATTCTTTTGGTTCCTGCCGACCACGGGGGACAGTCGTTCCATCGTGGGGGGATCGCACACGTCGTCTCACCACAGCATCACAGCGGGTCATCGTAAGCCGAGCCGACGCTATCTGGCCGAGATCGCCCGCGCTGCAGACAGACTCGGCTTCGAGGGGGTGTTGACGCCCACCGGGACCTGGTGTGAAGACGCCTGGTTGACGGCCGCGGCGCTGCTCGCCGAGACCGAACGGCTGAAATTTCTGGTGGCGTTCCGGCCCGGCTTGGTGCCCCCGACGCTGGCCGCGCAGCAGACCGCGACGCTGCAGCGCTTCTCCGAGGGCCGGGTGCTGCTCAACGTGGTCAGCGGCGGCGACGACAGTGAGCAACGCCGGTTCGGTGACTGGCTCAGCCACGACGAACGGTACGCCCGCACCGGCGAATTCCTGCAACTGGTCAATGCGATCTGGCGGCAGGAATCGGTCGACTTCAGCGGCAACTACTACAAAGTCGAGGACGCTCGGGTGTCCGAGCCGCCGGACCCGTTGCCGCAGATCTACTTCGGCGGATCGTCCCCTCCGGCGTTGGATGTCGCAGCCGAATTCGTCGACGTGTATCTGACCTGGGGCGAGCCCCCGCAGGTGGCTGCGGACAAGATCGCCAAGGTACGGGGACTCGCCGAATCGCGGGGCCGCAACATTCGTTTCGGGATTCGGCTGCACACCATCAGCCGGGCCACCTCGGCCGCCGCCTGGGCAGTGGCCGACGAGTTGGTCAACGAGCTCACTCCGGAGCAGATCGCGAATGCCACCGCGCTGCATGCGCATTCGCAGTCCGAGGGACAACGCCGAATGACTGCACTGCACGGCGGCCGGCTCGACCAGCTGGAAATCTATCCGAATCTGTGGGCGGGGGTGGGCCTGGTGCGCGGCGGGGCGGGCACCGCGCTGGTCGGCAGCCACGACGAGGTGGCGAAGCTGATCTTGGAGTACCACGCACTGGGCTTCGACGAGTTCATTCTGTCCGGATATCCGCATCTGGAAGAGGCCTACTGGTTCGCCGAAGGGGTGTTACCCATCCTGCGGCGCCACGGCATCGCCGCCTGACCCCGTCGAAGGCAAGATCACGCCATTCTGTGAGTCGGCGTGCAACTGGCTGTGAGTCGACACCAAATGCGTTGACCCACTATGCCCCCGGTGTCACCATGACCGATGCAAGCACCTCGCTACGTGAGGCGTCTGTGCAAGTGTGGCACCCGCCGAGGGGTCGGGTGTGGTCACACTTTGCTCGAAGCGGTGGCGCGCCCTGGCCTGGAGGAGGTTATAGCGCTCAACCCCGACGACGGTCCCACCTTCCGGGCTCTTGAATCATTCGGTGCTGCTTCGGAATGCGCGGAAAGTCATGCCGACCGTCTTGCAGCAAGGAGCATCCAGATGTCGTCAGCGACCCACGGTCCGCCGGACCCGGCGCCCGCATCCACCGGTTCGCTGGGCGTGGTGCCGGCTGGAGCCGATGTGGTATCAGCCTTGGTCGCAACGCAATTCTGTCTGCAGGCGGCCAGGTTTCAACAGGTCAGCGCGCGCGCCCGGGCGATCCAGGACCGGCTGGTCAGCCTGCTCGGTGCGGCCGCCGGGCCGGCCTGATTCAGGCGCGACGCGGCACGCGGCCCAACTCGCGCAGCCACCCCTTACGGGCAGCATCATGCCATTTCAGTGCTGCGGGTATGCCGCGCCAGGCTTGCTTGATCGCAGTCCGAATCGCCAGATAAGCGGCCTCGTCGGCGCCGCTCCACCCAATTCCGAAGCGTTCCCGCACAATTGGCGGCAATCCACCGAAGATCACCAGGCGCATCGGCGGCGCCAGCGCGGTGCGTACCGCCATGGTGGGCAGCAGCGCGTCCATGATCGGCTTCAGCATCGGGGTGCTCGGATAATCGGGCGAGGCGCTCATGTCGGGGATCGCGGAGCGGTGGATGAACTTCACGAGGAAGTCCGAAGCCGGGTTGGGCTGCAGGATTTCGGTGCAATAGCGCTGGTACTCCCGGTTGAATTCGCTCAGGCTGGGCGGCAGCACCGAATCCGACATGCCGTAGCGCCGGTACCATTCACAGCCCTCGAGGTAGAGTTGCTCACGCTCGTGGTCGGTGAGCCGGTGCACATCCCAGTATTCGGCCAGTCGGTGCACCATCACCTGAAAGGTGGCGTGCGCCCACCAGTACGTCTGCGGGTTCAGCGCGTGGTAGCGCGAACCGTCGGGCAGCTGACCCTTGATGTGATGGTGGAAGTCGCGCACCTTGCGGCCGGTCTGATCAGCCTCGGGGCCGTCGTAGATGGTGCCGAGAATCCCCGGCAGTGAGCGGAATACCCGGTCGACGGGATCGTCGAAGAAGTTCGAATGGTCGATTAGTCCCTGGCCGATCGCGGGATGCATGGTCTGCATCAGACCGGCCGTCCCGCCTTCGAAGGCGATTCGCATGTCGCCCGCCCAGCGCCACAACAGCGACTGCGGCCCCAGGGCGAGGCGAGTGCTCACGAGATGCCGGTCCGCCGCGAATACACCTCGTGCTGATCGCGGTTCAGGTCGCTGGTGAATACCCGCCCGGTGCCCAGTAAGCGGCCCAGCGCTTCCGCCACCTGCCGGGGCAACAACTGCTGCACCGACAGCGTGATGCCCATGGACCGCGGAACGGCTACTCGCGGTTGGGGTTTGCCGATCGCCGCCACGACTGCCTGTGCCACGTCCCGAGGCTCGACATTCTTGAATCCCTTGGCATGCCCGACTCCGGCCACCATGTCGGTGTTGGTCAGCGTGGGCATGATCGAGGTGAAATGCACTCCGCTGCCCCGGTTTTCCAGCCGGACGGTGTCGGTGTAGCCGAGTACGGCATGCTTGGTCGCGCAATAGGTGGCGATGCCCTCGGTGGGCAGCACACCGGCCAGCGAGGCGATGTTGACGACGTGACCGCGGCGGCGCGGCAGCATACGTTGCAACCCCAGCTTGGTGCCCAGGATCACGCCGAAGACGTTGACGTCGAGCAGGCGCTTGGTGGCCTCGTCGGGCTCGTCGACCGCACTGCCCACCGAGATCAGCCCGGCGTTGTTCACCAGCACGTCGACCGGCCCGATTTCGCTCTCGACCGCATCGAGGAACGCGGTGAACGACGCGCGATCGGTGACGTCCAGCCTTCGGGTCAACGCCAGCCCTAACCGCCCGCCCGATTCTCGGGCGGCCGCTTCGTCGATGTCCCCGATGGCCACCTTGGCGCCCGAACGCTGTAGTTCTTCTGCGATGGCCAGGCCGATGCCGCGGGCCCCGCCGGTGATTGCGATTACTTTGCCTGCCACTGACATGCCTCGTAGCCTATGCCGCCGCATAGGGTACGAATGGAAAATGCCCGAGCCGACCATCCTGCTGCTCTCGACGTCCGACACGGACCTGATCAGCGCCCGTTCCACCGGCAAGAACTACCGGTGGGCCAACCCGTCGCGGCTCGTCGACTCCGAACTGCCCGACCTGCTGGCCGACGCCGCGATCGTGGTGGTGCGCATCCTGGGCGGCTACCGGGCCTGGGAGGACGGCATCGCCACGGTGCTGGCCAGCGGACTACCGACCGTGCTGGTCAGCGGCGAGCAAGCCCCCGACGCCGATTTGACCGGCCGCTCCACGGTGGCCGCGGGTATCGCGGTGCAAACCCACGTCTACCTGGCGCACGGCGGCGTAGACAATATGGCTCAGCTGCACGCGTTCCTGTCCGACACCGTGCTGATGACCGGCTTCGGGTTCAGCCCGCCGGTGGCGACGCCCACCTGGGGGGTGCTCGAGCGACCCGACGCCGGCCACCGCGACGGCCCCACCATCGCGGTGCTCTACTACCGGGCCCAGCAGTTGGCCGGCAACACCGGCTACGTCGAGGCGCTGTGCCGGGCCGTCGAGGACGCCGGCGGGCGTGCCCTGCCGGTGTACTGCGCATCACTGCGGACCGCCGACGCCGAACTGCTGACTGTGCTGGCTGGCGCCGACGCCATGGTGGTCACCGTACTGGCCGCCGGGGGAGTCAAGCCGGCTCTGGCGTCGGCCGGCGGCGACGATGACGGCTGGAACGTCGAACACCTTGCGGCACTGGATATCCCGATCCTGCAGGGGCTGTGCCTGACCAGCCCGCGGGCGCAGTGGTTCGCCAACGACGACGGGCTGTCGCCGCTCGACGTCGCCACTCAGGTCGCCGTCCCCGAGTTCGACGGCCGCATTATCACGGTTCCCTTCTCGTTCAAGGAATTCGACGACGACGGTCTCATCTCCTACGTCGCCGATCCGGAGCGCTGCGCCCGGGTGGCGGGCCTGGCGATCCGGCACGCGCAGCTGCGCGACGTCGCCGCCGCCGACAAGCGGGTGGCCCTGGTGTTCTCCGCCTACCCCACCAAACACGCTCGGATCGGTAACGCGGTCGGTCTGGACACCCCGGCCAGCGCGGTGGCGTTACTGCGCGCGATGGGCGAAAACGGTTACCGCATCGGGGATCTACCCGGTGTGCAAGCCGACGACGGCGATGCGCTGATCCACGCGCTGATCGAACGCGGGGGACAGGACCCCGACTGGCTGACCCAGGTTCAGCTGGAGCACAACCCGATCTGGGTCTCGGCTCAGGACTACCGCAGTTGGTTCGCCACCCTGCCCGCCGAACTGACCGACGCGATCACCCAGCACTGGGGGCCACCGCCGGGCGAGCTGTTCGTCGACCGCAGCCGCGATCCCGACGGCGAAATCGTCATCGCCGCAATTCAATCCGGAAACGTGGTGCTGATGGTCCAGCCGCCGCGCGGCTTCGGCGAGAACCCCGTCGCGATCTACCACGACCCTGACCTGCCGCCGAGTCATCACTACCTGGCCGCCTACCGCTGGCTTTCCCAAGAGCGCCCGGCCGGCTTCGGCGCGCACGCGATCGTGCACCTGGGCAAGCACGGCAACCTGGAATGGCTGCCCGGCAAGACGCTCGGCATGTCGGCGGCGTGTGGCTCCGACGCCGCGCTGGGCAACCTGCCGCTGATCTACCCGTTCCTGGTCAACGACCCCGGCGAGGGCACCCAGGCCAAGCGGCGCGCGCACGCGGTGCTCGTCGACCACCTCATCCCGCCGATGGCCCGCGCCGAAACCTACGGCGACATCGCCCGGTTGGAGCAGCTACTCGACGAGCACGCCAACGTCGCCGCCCTGGACCCGGGCAAGCTGCCCGCCATCCGCCAGCAGATCTGGACGCTGATCCGCGCCGCCAAGATGGACCACGACCTCGGTCTGACCGAGCGGCCCGAGGAGGACAGTTTCGACGACATGCTGCTGCACGTCGACGGCTGGCTGTGCGAGATCAAGGACGTCCAGATTCGCGACGGCCTGCACATCCTGGGCCAACAGCCGACCGGAGAAAGTGAACTCGACCTGGTGCTGGCCATCCTGCGGGCTCGCCAGCTGTTCGCCGGCGAACATGCCCTGCCCGGGCTGCGTCAGGCGCTGGGCCTGTCCGAGGACGGCACCGACGAACGCGTCTCAGTGGATGCCGCCGAAGCGGCAGCCCGCGAACTGGTTGCCGCACTGCAGCGGTCCGGCTGGGATCCGGGCACGGTCGATTCCATCACCGACAACGCCGAGGTGGGCGCGGTGCTGCGTTTCGCGGCCACCGAGGTGGTGCCGCGACTGGCCGGCACCGCCGCGGAAATCGGGCAGGTGCTACGGGCCCTGGACGGACATTTCATCCCGTCCGGACCATCCGGTTCGCCGCTGCGTGGGCTGGTCAATGTGCTGCCTACCGGGCGCAACTTCTACTCCGTGGACCCCAAGGCGATACCGTCCCGGCTGGCCTGGGAAGCCGGTGTGGCACTGGCGGATTCCCTGTTGGACCGGTACCGCTCCGATCACGGCGACTGGCCGCAGTCGGTGGGCCTGTCGGTGTGGGGCACCTCGGCGATGCGCACCGCCGGCGACGACATCGCCGAAGTCCTTGCGCTGCTTGGCGTGCGACCGGTCTGGGACGACGCGTCGCGGCGGGTGGTGGACCTGACGCCGATCCCGCTGGACGAGCTGGGCCGGCCGCGCATCGATGTGACGGTCCGGATCTCGGGGTTCTTCCGCGACGCCTTCCCGCACGTGGTGACCATGCTCGACGATGCCGTGCGCCTGGTCGCCAAACTCGACGAAGCCGACGCGGACAACTTTGTGCGGGCCCACGCCCAGGCCGACCTCGCTCAGCATGGTGACCAAAGACGTTCCACCACAAGAATATTCGGGTCCAAACCGGGTACCTACGGTGCCGGGCTGCTGCAGTTGATCGACAGCCGCAACTGGCGCGACGACGCCGACCTTGCTCAGGTGTACACGGCGTGGGGCGGCTTCGCCTACGGACGCAACCTGGATGGCCGCGAAGCGGTCGACGACATGAACCGGCAGTACCGCCGGATCGCGGTGGCCACCAAGAACACCGACACCCGTGAACACGACATCGCCGACTCCGACGACTATTTCCAATATCACGGTGGCATGGTCGCCACCGTGCGCGCGCTGACCGGCCAGGCGCCGGCCGCCTACATCGGCGACAACACCCGGCCCGACGCGATCCGCACCCGTACGCTCTCCGAGGAGACCACCCGGGTGTTCCGTGCCCGCGTGGTCAATCCGCGCTGGATGGCCGCGATGCGCCGGCACGGCTACAAGGGGGCTTTCGAGATGGCTGCCACCGTCGACTACCTGTTCGGCTACGACGCCACCGCCGGAGTGATGGCGGACTGGATGTACGAACGGCTCACCGAGCGCTACGTACTGGACCCGGAGAACCGCAAGTTCATGACGGAGTCCAACCCGTGGGCGCTGCACGGCATGGCCGAGCGGCTGCTGGAGGCCGCCGGCCGCGGGATGTGGGCGCAGCCGCAACCGGAAACCATGGACGCACTGCGCCAGACGCTGCTGGAAACCGAGGGCGACCTCGAGGGCTAAGTTATCCCGCGATTTGTTCTTGCTCGCACAGGGCAAAGTCAGATGAAGTCCGAACCGCCGTCCACGTTGACCGTCGCGCCGGTGACGTAACCGTTGCGCTTGGACGCCAGATATGCGGTGATCGAGGCAACCTCCTCAGGAAGCCCGGCGCGGCCCAGGTCGCACGGCTGGTGAAAGTATTTGTCGATCCAGGTCATCACGTCACGCGGGTCGGTGGCGTCCAAGCCGTCGGCGGCCAGGACGTCTTTGAGGTTCTCGGTGAAGCTGGCCGTCACAATCGTTCCCGGGCAGACGCAGTTGACGATGATGCCCTCGCCGGCAAGGCTTTTGGACAGATTCTTGGTGATGCTGGCCAGGGCGGCCTTGGCGGCGGTGTAGGCCACGATGCGGGGGTTCTGGCGCTGGATGGAATGGGCCGCCAGCGTCACGATGCGGCCCCAGTCGGCAGCACGCAGCAGCGGCAGCGCGGCCCGGATCGACCGCACCGCCGACATGGTGCCCAGTGAGAACGCAGCCTCCCAATCGGAGTCGTTCATCTGCTCGAAGTAACCGTCGCCCGGGCCGATCGTGTGGACCAGGCTGTTGAGCCGGCCCCACCGCTGTTCCACTTCGGCGAAACCGGCGGCGATCGAGTCGGCGTCGGTCATGTCCACGCTGATACCCACGGCGTCGGGTGCGCCGGCGGCACGCAGCGAGGCCACCGCGGCATCCAGCGCCTGTTGCCCCCTGGCCATTACGGCCACGCTGGCGCCTTCGGCGGCAAGCGTTTCGGCGATGGCCAGCCCCATGCCTTTGCTGCCGCCGGTGACCGCCGCGGTGGCACCGGCAAATCCCAGATCCATCGACCATCTCCCTTGTTCAGACGTCTACACCCAACGCGCGCAAGCAGAATCGCACAATGCCTGCGCGAAGCCGCACGCGGTCGCAGTCGCCGGTGGTCCAGTGCCGTTCGATGCCCGCCCACACCACGCCGTGGATGAACTGGGCGTCGGTCGACGGCTCGATGCCCCGGAACACCCCGCGCTGCAGTCCGCGTTCCAGGGCTTCGCGCAGCGGAAGTAGCAGCTCGGCGTACGCGGGCTGAATCAGGCTGGGGGAGCCCGAGGTCTGCGATTGGGCCTCCAGCGACAAGCGCCGCAGGTCCGAGCGGACCTCATCGTCGAACGCCAAGTCGAGTCTAGCGTCGATCCAGGCCACCACCGCATCGACTTCGTTTGCGGCAGAGCGCATTCGGCGTCGCAGCCGACGCGTCTCGGCACGTGCCGACTCCAGAAAAACGGCCGCCACCAGTTCGTCCTTGGCGGCGAAATGCCGATAGAAGGCGCGGGTACCCAACCCCGCGCGTTCCAATACGGCGGCGATGCTCAGCCGCCCGACTCCCTGCTCTTGCAGCACCGCCGTGGCCGCGGCCAGGATCTGGCGCCGCACCTCGGGGTCCGGCGCGAGTTTCTCGCGCCGTCGGGTACGCGGGCCAACCGCCTGCTCAGGCGGTGGCATCGTAGGCGGCGAGATAGTCGGCGAACCGCTCCCGGACACCCTCGGGGGTCAGGCCGTAGTCGGACAAATCGTAGTCGTGTGCTCCGCGGCTGCCCGGTTGGTGGCCCTGAGCCCACAATTCGACCGAGCGTCGGGTGTCGTCGGTGAACGTCAAATCCAAAGTCTGGTAACCGGTTTGCAGGGTGCGCACCGGATCGTTCTGCAGGTCGGCGAACGAGACGTCGGCGAACCGGTCGTCGCCGACCCGGCACCGGAAGTCCATCGCCCGGCGCACCGCCTCCGCCCAGCTGTCGACCTGCTCGGCTCCCAATTCGTGCGCATCGTCGCGGTCGCTGCTCCAGCTGCGCACGTAGTGGATCAGGCTGCACACCGACCCCATCACCTTGGCCGGATCCCGGTGGCTCCACAGGAATTTCGCGTCCGGGTACGCCTCGACGAGCGCGTCGAGGGCGAACATGTGTACGGGAGTCTTGAGATGCCAGAGGTTCGGTGGGCAGTGCCACTGCAACAGTTTGAGTACCCGCCGGTGGAACGTGTAGGTCTCCCGCATGTCGCAGTCCATCAACCACGCCAGATACGCCGGTGCGCGCACCGCGCCGTCGAAGTGAAACGTCCGGAAGCTCATGCCCATCAGGTCCTGGCATTCGGTCGGCGCGGTCGCCTCGGAGTTGTACAGCGTCTTCATCAGAGGGAACATGTCGTCGAGCATCTTCAGACCGGCCTCGGCCTGTTCGATGCGCGGATCACTGTGCTGCGTCGCGGATTCCGGCGGTGGGGTAGGGGCCTGCGACTCCCACATGCGCAGCGATCTGAACTGCGGATCGGCCGCCACCAGCTGGCTGAGCGCGGTGGTTCCGGTGCGCGGCAGCCCGATCACGAACACCGGTCCGCCGACCACCTCGTCGTCGATCTCCGGGTGCTGGGCATAGGTGTCCTCGACCTTGAGCCGCTGGATCAACGCATTGCTGATGGTGGCGTGCTGAATCACCCGGCCGATCTCGTTGAGGTCGGCTTCGGTGTTCAGCGCATCGACGATGCGTTCGAGTCCCTCCCGGTAGTAGGGCGAACCGAAGTCGTCGAGACCGGTGGCGGCGCGCGCACCCTCTTCCAGCTCGTCGGCGCTGAAGGTCATCGTCCGAACCTTTCCCGTACTGCCTCTCGGCGGGCAGCCAGGACGGCGGCCCGCTGTTGCGGGCTCACCCGCGCGGTGTCGGGGGGCAGCGCGGCCGCAATATCGTCGAACGGCACCACCCGCACAGACGGCGTCGGGGCGGTCTTGGTCCGCACGCAGCGCAGGATGATGGGGCCGTTGCTGTGCCCGGCGGTGTCGAGCCAGTTCGCCACCCCCGGATCGTCGGCGCACAACACCACCCGCACCAGGCCGTCGGAGTCGACGGCCGCCTGATGGGCGTTCAGGCTGGACTGGTGGCGGCCGTAGTGAATGGTCTCCCACCACGGGTTGCCGATCGAGAAGCTCCAGTAGATGCCCTCGGGGGGTTCGACTTCCACGATCAGCGCTTGGTCGGGACCCAGCTCCCAGCGGCCGATCACCGGCCGGTTCTCCGCGGCCGCGCCCATGTCGCTGCGATCGATCGCGGGCAGGAAGCCGTTGGCCGGCGCCGCGGCGCCGAATTGCAGGAAGAATTGCAGGTTGTCCTGGACGAAATCGCCCAGCGCGACGATCTGCCGCGACAGCGCTTCGCCGGGATCGATCGAATCACGTTGTGTTGCAACGGCTTCACCGAGTCGCTCGATGCGCAGCGAGGACGCCACCTCGGTGTCCCAGTCGTAGAAGAAATGCCGCACCGTAAAGGTCGGGTGGTCGCCCTCGATGCGCATCCAGTTGCCGGGCCGTTCGTCAGCGGACAGCACGACCTCGAAGTCGCCCGCGGCGTCCACCTCGAGCTCGTCGACCAACGCGTTGGCGGTCGCCGCGATGCCGTTCATGGTCTGCAGGCCCACGTAGCGCGCGGTGCCGCGATTGCCGAACACGCGATAGGTTTCCCCGCCCCGTAACACGGCTCGTGTGTAGATGCAGTCAGGGCATTCCATGCCCCAGGTCACGGTGTCGTCGGTGCTGGTGGGTTGCACTCGCAGCACCGGTTCCGGATCGAACCGCAACACCTCGTCGATCCCGGCGGTCAGCAGCACCAGCAGATGCCGCACGCCTGCTGTCAGGTCGGTCCGATTGCGGTTGGCGGGGTCGGATTCAACCGCGGTCTGGGCGCCGCCAAGGCGCTGCAGCAGGTACGACCATGCGGTGTCGAGGTCCGGGGCGTCACCGTCCCGCCGGTCGGCCGCCTCGGCGATCGAGAACGGTAGCCACGCCATCGCCTGGGGCGTTTCAGCCAACGGACCGCTCCTTAAATGAAAATAATGTTTTCACTTAACGCGTCCTGACTATCGCAGCACGCCGCGGCAAATGTCAACGGCCGCGCGGAAGCATTAGGTTGGGCACGGTGACCCCGACCTTCGCCGACCTGGCCAAAGCGCAATACATCCTGCTGACCACCTTCACCAAGGACGGCCGGCCCAAGCCGGTGCCGGTCTGGGCTGCCGCCGACGGCGACCGCCTGCTGGTCATCACCGAGGGAAAGTCGTGGAAGGTCAAGCGAATCCGCAACACGCCGCGGGTCACGCTGGCCATCTGCGACATGCGGGGGCGCCCGAAGAGCGAAGCGGTCGAAGGGACCGCCGCCATCCTCGACAAGACACACACCGCCGCCGTCTACGACGCCATCGGCAAGCGCTACGGCATCGTCGGCAAGGTCTTCAACCTGTTCAGCAAGCTGCGCGGCGGCATGGAGAACAACGTCGGTCTCGAACTCCGGCTGGCCTGACCAGCTTCAACCCAGATGTTCGCCGAAGAACGCGAAAATCCGCCGCCACGCGTCCTCGGTCGCGGCTTCGTCGTAGCCGAAACCGGTGATACGCATCAGGGGTTGGCCCGGGAGTTTGTTGGCGAAGCTGTGCCCGACACCGGGGTAGGACTTGATGTCGGCGGGGATGTTCTTGGCCTCGGTCACCTGCTGCAGCTTCTTGGCGGCGCCCACGCCCAACGGATCGCGGTTGCCGAAGCTGGCCACGATCGGACAGGCGCCGTCCAGCGTCTCCTCGAGGTGGCGCGGCAACGGGACCCCGTAGAACGGCGCGGAAGCGCCAAAACCCTTGGGCGACAAGATCAACGCGAACTGACCGCCCATGCAGAAGCCGGCGATCCCGACCCGGCCGGAGCATTCGGGCATCCCCAGCAGATGCTCGCGGGCGGCCAGAATGTCGTCGAGGGCACGGCCGCGTTTGGTCAGCAACTCGCGCATCACCCGGGTGATGCAGCGCGCCCGCCCGCCGCGGGCGTACATGTTCGGTGTCAAAGCGATGTAGCCCGCCCCGGCGATCCGCCGCGACACCGACTCGTTGTCCGGCGTATAGCCGAACGCGTCGTGAACCACCACCACGCCCGGCCACGGGCCGCTGCCGGAGGGGACATTGAGCAAGGCGTCGATCGGCCCGGCGGGAGTCTCGATATCAATCGTCGTCATAGCGTCATCTAACTGCAGCCGCGTCGCGACCGATCGAGGAACTCCGTCACGGCGCGCAGACGTTGTGCCTGACATGTTAGGACGGCTGCTTCTCGTTTATGCCGTCGTCGAGCTCATGGTCACTATCGGGCTGGCGGCGGCCATTGGCGTCGGCTGGACGGTGTTGATCCTGCTGACCACGTTCCTGGTAGGTGTTGTGGTGGGTGCGCCGATGGGCGGCCTGCAGATCAGTCGCCAGTTCCGGCAACTGCGGTCCGGGGCCCAGGAGCCCCGCAGCGCGTTGACCGACGGGGCGCTGACCACCCTGGCCACCGGCCTGGTCATGGTCCCGGGCCTGGCCACCACCCTGCTGGGGGTGCTGTTGCTGATGCCGCCGGTCAGGGCGGTGGCCAGTCCCGGGCTGGCCACCGTGGCCTGGCGCGTGTTCGAGCGCCGGGTCCCGCTGATCACCGACATCACCGACGGCCGCGACCGCCGCGACTACATCGACGGCGAGGTGATCGACGTCCACGACGGATGGGCCGCCGACCCGCCACCGCTGCCCTCGACCCCGATCGTCTACGACCAGCCGCACCGCGCCCCGTAGTTTTGCCGTGTGACACGGATTGAGACCACGCTGCTGGTCAACGGCCGGATACACAGCCCGACCCACCCGGACGCCACCGCCATGGCGGTCCGGGGCGACGTCATCGCCTGGCTGGGCAGCGACGACGTCGGCCGCACCCAGTTTCCCGATGCCGACGTAAATGACCTGGACGGCGCCTTCGTGGCACCCGGCTTCGTAGACAGTCACATCCACCTGAGCGCGACGGGCCTGTCGCTGAGCGGGCTGGACCTGCGCGCGGCCGAATCCCGCGAGCACTGCCTGCGGCTGGTCGCCGACTACGCCGCCGCTCACCCCGGCCGGCCGGTATGGGGCCACGGTTGGGACGAGTCGGCGTGGCCGCAAGCCGTGCCGCCCAGCACCTCCGACCTGGACGGCGTACTCGGCGATCGGCCCGCCTACCTCTCCCGCGTCGACGTGCACTCAGCGCTTGCGTCCACCGGCCTACGACGGCGGGTACCCGATCTGGCTGACCTGTCCGGCGCGGCCGGTTTCTCCACCGAGGCCCCGCTGACCTCCGACGCCCATCACCTGGCCCGCGCGGTCGCCCGCGAGCTACTCACCCGCGAACAACTCGCCGAGGCGCGCACCGCGGCGCTGCAGGCACTGGCCGCGGCGGGCATCGTCGCGGTGCACGAATGCGCGGGACCGCAGATCGGCGGACTGGACGACTGGTTGCAGCTGGCCGGTCTGCGGCACGGCGTCGAAGTGATCGGCTACTGGGGTGAGGCGGTCTCCACGGCAGCACAGGCCCGCGCCCGGATCGCCGAGACCGGTGCCCGTGGACTGGCCGGCGACCTGTTCGTCGACGGAGCGCTCGGCTCGCGCACCGCCTGGCTGCACGAGCCTTACGCCGACGCACCGGGCTGCACCGGGACGTGCCACCTCGATCCCGACGCCGTCGAAGCGCATCTGCGGGCATGCAGCGAAGCCGAGATCACCGCCGGTTTCCACGTGATCGGCGATGCCGCGGTCTCGGCAGTCGTCGATGCCCTCGACCGGGTCGTCGCAGACCTCGGGGTGGCCGCGGTCGCACGCTGCGGGCACCGCCTCGAGCATCTGGAGATGGTCACCGCCGACCAAGCCGCCAAGCTGGGATCCTGGGGAATCATCGCCAGCGTGCAGCCCAACTTCGACGCCCGGTGGGGCGGCCGCGACGGCATGTACGCGCAGCGACTGGGTGCCGAGCGAGCCAGCCGGCTGAACCCGCTTGCGCTGTTAGCATCCCAAGGCGTGCCCCTCGCCCTCGGTTCCGACGCGCCGGTCACCGGCTTCGAGCCATGGGCCAGCGTGCGCGCCGCGGTCCGGCACCGCACGCCGGGCAGCGGAATTTCGCCGCGGGCAGCGTTCGCCGCGGCCACCCGGGGCGGCTGGCGGGCGTGCGGCGTTCGCGACGGGGTCACCGGCACACTGGTTCCCGGCGCGCCTGCCTCCTATGCGGTGTGGGACGAGGTCGGGCCACTGGCCGGCGGGGCGCAGCGCGCCGACGTGCAGCGGTGGTCCACCGACCCCCGCTCCCGGGTGCCGGCGCTGCCCCGGCTCGACGACGCCGATGCGCTACCGCGATGCCGCCAGACCGTGCACCGGGGCGTGGTCATCCATGGCTAGCCGGCATCGGCGCACCAGGCGACCGACCGAATCCGCGCCGGCGGAGCCCGCCGCCGACGAGTCGCCGGCCCAACCGCCGCCCCCCGTCGGCGAAACCGACCCGGCCGCCGCCGTCGGGCAAAGTTCGCCAGATTTGCCGTCGGACGATCCGGACAGTTTGCCCGAAGCCCACTCGCCCAAGCCGGACCTCGAAACACCGGATCCAGACCTCACGCAGGCGGCGCAGCGCGGTCCCGGCGTGGCCGGGCGGCTGGCTCCGGTCGGGCGGCGCGTCGCCGCGGCGTTGCGACCGCGCCTGGTCCGCCTGGCCCTGGTGCTGGTCGCCGGCGGTCTGATGTATGCGAGCTTCCCCCCGGTGAACTGGTGGTGGGCCGCCGTCGTCGCCATCGCGCTGTTGACCTGGGTGCTGACGCGTCCGGCCACCACCCCCGGCGGCGGCTTCGGCTACGGCTTGCTCTACGGGCTGGCGTTCTACGTGCCGCTGCTGCCCTGGATCAGCACGCTGGTCGGCGCCGTGCCCTGGCTGGTGGCGGCGCTGGCGTGCGCTCTTTTCCCAGGCCTGTTCGGCCTGTGCGCCGTCGTGGTTCGCCGGCTGCCGGGCTGGCCGATCTGGTTCGCCGTGGTGTGGGGCGCGCAGGAGTGGTTGAAAGCGGTCTTTCCGTTCGGCGGCTTCCCCTGGGGCTCGGTTGCGTTCGGCCAAGCCGGTGGCCCGCTGCTGCCGCTGGTCCAGCTGGGCGGCGTTGCGCTGCTGTCGACGTCGGTCGTGCTGCTGGGCACCAGCGTCGCGGCGATCGCAGTGGAGATCGTGCGGTGGGTCCGGGCCGGGACGGCGAAGGCAGACACCACCACGCCGCCCGCGGTGTTTCTGCCCGGCATGAGCATCTGCCTGGTGTTGCTGGTCACCATCCTGGTCTGGCCGCAGGTGCGGCATGCGGGCGCGGGTTCCGGCGGCGAGCCCACGGTCACCGTCGCCGTCGTGCAGGGAAACGTGCCGCGGCTCGGGCTCGAGTTCAATGCCCAGCGTCGCGCGGTGCTGGACAACCACGTCGCCGAGACACTCCGGCTGGCCGAAGACGTGCGGTCCGGGGCCGCCCCGCAGCCGCAGTTCGTGATCTGGCCGGAGGACTCCTCGGATATCGACCCGCTGGCCAACCCCGACGCCGCGCAGGCCATCTCTGCGGCGGCAGCGGCTATCGGGGCGCCGATCCTGATCGGCACGGTGGTCGACGTGCCGGGCCGGCTGCAGCAGAGCCCGGAGTACACCAACACGATGATCGTCTGGAACCCGGGCACCGGCCCGGCCGACCGCCACGACAAGGCGATCGTGCAGCCCTTCGGCGAGTACCTGCCGATGCCCTGGCTGTTCCGGCATCTGTCCGGTTACGCCGACCGGGCCGGGCATTTCGTCCCCGTCCCCAACACCGGGGTGGTGCAGATGGCCGGGGTCCCGGTCGGGGTGGCCACCTGCTGGGAAGTGGTTTTCGACCGGGCGCCGCGCACCGCCGTCCGCAACGGCGCGCAGTTGCTGACCGTGCCGAGCAACAACGCCACCTTCACCAAGACGATGAGTGAGCAACAACTGGCGTTCGCGAAAATCCGCGCCGTCGAGCACGACCGCTACGTCCTGGTCGCCGGGACCACCGGGATCAGCGCGGTGATCGCTCCGGACGGCGGCGAACTGTCGCGCACGGACTTCTTCGTGCCCGCCTACCTGGACATGTCGGTGCGGCTGAAGACCACGCTGACCCCGGCGACCCGCTGGGCGCCGATGGTGCAATGGGCGCTGGTGGGGGCGGCCGGAATGCTGATTTTGGCCGCTATACGGCAGAATGGGTGGTTCCCGCGTCCGGTCCGTCCGCTTCGGCGGCGGCGGCGTAGCCGGCCCGGGCCCACGGACGAACCTGACGATGGTGGTACGCCGACAGCTGAATCGGTCGACTCGGAAGCTGAGAACCAAACGGCTACCGCAAACGTTGAGACTGCGAACAACGCCCCGCGCGCCAACGACGACAGCGGCGGCCGAGCTTAATCGGGGCCCCGTTTCGGGGCCCCTTCGGGCAAGATGAAGGAGCTACATGACCACCACCGGCCAACCTGCGCCCCACTCCGGGCAGAGCGCCAGCGAGCGCGTCCTGGTGATCATTCCCACCTACAACGAGCGGGAGAACCTGCCGCTGATTCATGGCCGGGTCACGGCTGCCTGCCCGGACGTTCACATCCTCGTCGTCGACGACAACAGCCCGGACGGCACCGGCAAACTTGCCGACGAGTTGGCCGCCGCTGATTCCGGTCGCACCCATGTGCTGCACCGCACCGCGAAGAACGGTCTGGGCGCGGCCTACCTGGAAGGGTTCGGCTGGGGTCTGAGCCGGGGCTACTCGGTGCTGGTCGAGATGGACGCCGACGGCAGCCATGCCCCAGAGCAGCTGTACCGCCTGCTGGAGGCTGTCGACGCCGGAGCCGACCTCGCGATCGGCTCGCGCTATGTGCACGGCGGCACCGTCCGCAACTGGCCATGGCGGCGCCTGGCGCTGTCCAAGACGGCCAACACCTATTCGCGGCTGGCACTGGGTGTGGGTGTGCACGACATCACCGCCGGCTACCGCGCCTACCGGCGGGAAGTGCTCGAGACGATCGACCTGGACACCGTCGACTCCAAGGGTTACTGCTTCCAGATCGAGATGACCTGGCGCACCGTCAACGCCGGCTTCGACGTGGTCGAGGTGCCCATCACCTTCACCGAGCGCGAGATCGGCGTGTCGAAGATGAGCGGGTCCAACATCCGCGAGGCGCTGTTCAAGGTCACCCGCTGGGGCTGGCAGGGGCGCCGCGAAGGCCTCAAGAGCGGTAGCCGTACCCGCGCCCGTACCTGACGAGCGGGTGCCTGACGGTCCGCCGCTAACCGCGGCGGCGGGACCGGATCAGCTCGAGCCGCTCCTTGAGCAGCTCCTCGAGCTCCTCGACCGAGCGGCGCTCCAGCAGCATGTCCCAGTGGGTGCGCGGCGGCTTGACCTTCTTCGGCTCCGGCAGATCACCCTCGATGAGAGTGCCTTCCATGCCGTTACGGCACAGCCAGGTGCCGGGGATCTCGGCGTCGTCGGCGAACGGAACTTCGAACTCCTCGCCGTTCTCGGTGCGATACCGCGCGATCTGGCGCGGCGCGAGGTCGTGGTTGCGGTCGGTCTCATAGCTCACGGCTCCGAGGCGACTGCCTCGCAGAACACGATCAGCCATTGGGTATTGCTCCTTTGGGTCCGGTGAGCTTCAGGCGCTCCCGTGCGGTAATTCTCCTTAAGCAAACGTTAAGACCGTTTGCTTGGTTCCCTGGTGATTCTCGGCTGCCGCCGCGGGTTGGTAGCGCGACGCGACCTTTGATGATACCGGGATCGCGGCGGCGAGCGGACTAAAGTCGGCAGGCGTGAGTCGTCGCGTTCGTCCCCAGCCGTGCCGCTGGTGTGGTCGAGATGTTGCCGACGTCGGGATGGGGCGCCGTCGTCAGTACTGTCGGCAGTCGTGCCGCCAGCGAGCCTACGAACAGCGGGCGATGATTGCGCGGGGCGATTCTGGCGCGGTGCCGGCCGACGCGGTGGTGCTGTCCGCCGAGGAGGCCGCCGACCTGTCCGACCGGGTCTATCAGGTCCGATGCGCCGCCGAAGACGTCGCGACCGCGCTGGATGAGGGCGCGGCGGCTGCCGAGTTGCGGGAATTGTGTGAGGAGCTGATTCGCGCTGCCCGGTCCGCCGACGGGTGGCGGCGCGTCGGCGTCTGAGGCGTTTGGTCGCCGACGTCGCGAGCTGCCGCCAGTCAGCGCCGCCGACGTGAATCGCCGCACATTGTGTCCAGCTCTGCGATCGGTCCTCGGATGCGGGACGGCCGGAGCGGTACAGTTCGCGCCATGGACGATGGGCCGGTGTACAAGGGAGTGCAGGGCCGTTCGCCACGGGATTGCAACGGTTGTCCAGCCGTTCCTCGGGTAGCCGGGAGTAACTGACGTTTTGAAATCCCGCCGGAGTTGGCGATACTCACCAGCGACATTCTTGGTCGCCGCCGGTCAAGGAAGTGCAGCCCGAGGCCGCCACTTTCGAGCAGCACCCGTGACGACTCGACGCGAGCCGCGGCCGGCGGGTCAGACGACCAAAGTTAGGCGAGGGGTCAGGTAATGGTTGATCAACTCCAGCACGCAACCGAAGCGTTGCGCAAAGCGCTGGTGCAGGTCGAGCGCCTGAAGCGCACCAACCGCGCGCTGCTGGAACGATCGAGTGAGCCCATCGCCATCGTCGGAATGTCCTGCCGGTTTCCCGGTGGCGTCGATACTCCGGACGCGTTGTGGGAGATGGTCGCCGATGGCCGCGACGTCATCTCCGAATTCCCCACCGACCGGGGTTGGGAGGTGGGTGCGCTCTTCGACCCCGACCCCGACGCGGCGCACAAGACCTACGCCAACACCGGTGGCTTCGTGGACGGCGTCGCCGATTTCGACGCCGCGTTCTTCGGCATCGCGCCCAGCGAAGCCCTCGCGATGGACCCCCAGCACCGAATGCTGCTGGAACTCTCGTGGGAGGCCCTAGAGCGGGCCGGCATCGATCCGGGCGGGTTGCGGGGCAGCGCCACCGGAGTGTTCGCCGGCATCATCGCCCAGGGCTACGGAATGTTTGCTGAGGAGATCGAAGGCTACCGGCTGACCGGCATGACCTCCAGTGTCGCCTCCGGCCGGGTGTCCTACGTGCTGGGCCTGGAAGGCCCGGCGGTCTCGGTGGACACGGCGTGCTCGTCGTCGCTGGTGGCGTTGCACATGGCAGTGCAGTCGCTGCGATCGGGGGAGTGCGACCTGGCCCTGGCCGGCGGCGCGACGGTCAACGCCACGCCCACGGTCTTCGTCGAGTTCAGCCGGCACCGAGGCCTGGCGCCGGACGGCCGCTGCAAGGCCTATGCGGGAGCCGCCGACGGCGTCGGGTGGTCCGAAGGCGGCGCCATGCTCGTGGTGGAACGGCTCTCGGATGCGCAGCGGCTGGGCCACCCGGTGCTGGCCGTCGTGCGCGGTTCGGCGGTGAACCAGGACGGCGCCTCCAACGGGTTGACCGCGCCCAATGGCCCCTCGCAACAGCGGGTGGTGCGCGCGGCGCTGGCCAATGCGGGCTTGTCGACCACGGACGTGGACGTGGTCGAGGGGCACGGCACCGGCACCACGCTGGGCGACCCGATCGAGGCGCAGGCGCTGTTGGCGACCTACGGGCAGGGCAGGTCCGAGGCCGGCAAACAACCCCTGTGGCTGGGGTCGATCAAGTCGAACATGGGCCACACGCAGGCCGCCGCCGGCGTCGCCGGAGTGATCAAGATGGTGCAGGCGTTGCGCCACGAGGTGCTGCCGGCCACCCTGCACGTGGACCAGCCCAGCCCGCATGTGGACTGGTCGGCGGGTGCGGTCGCGTTGCTCACCGAGTCTCGACCGTGGCACGGCGAGTCGGCCGCACCGCGCCGCGCCGCGGTCTCGTCGTTCGGCATCAGCGGCACCAACGCGCACGTCATCGTCGAATCGGTGCAGGCACCGGCACCGCGCGAAGCCGGTCCGAAGCCGACCGTGGTGCCCTGGGCGCTTTCGGCGAAGTCGGCGACCGCGTTGCGTACCCAGGCGGCGCGACTGGCCGACTACGTCGGCGCCCGTGACGATCTGGACATCGCCGACGTCGGCTGGTCGCTGGCCGGCCGGTCGGTGTTCGACCACCGCGCCGTGGTGCTGGGCGGTGACCGGGACGCGTTGCTGGCCGGCTTGCGGGGGCTGGCTGCCGAAGACCCGGCAGCCCCCGTCATCAGCGGCGTCGCCCAGCCTGCCGGTAAGAATGTCTTCATCTTCCCCGGCCAGGGCTCCCAATGGGTAGGCATGGGTGTTGAATTACTGGACACCGCACCGGTTTTCGAGGAGCAGATGCAGGCTTGCGCCGAGGCCTTCAGCGAATTCGTCGACTGGTCGCTGACCGACGTGCTGCGCGGGGCGCCCGGTGCGCCCGGGCTGGATCGGGTGGACGTCGTGCAGCCGGTGTTGTTCGCGGTTATGGTGTCGCTGGCCGAACTGTGGCGGTCGGTCGGTGTGCGGCCCGACGCGGTCATCGGTCATTCTCAGGGCGAGATCGCGGCCGCGTACGTCGCCGGTGCGCTGTCGCTGCGCGACGCCGCCAAGGTGGTCACGCTGCGCAGCAAGCTGTTGACCGGGCTCGCCGGTCCCGGTGGCATGGTGTCCATCGGCTGGGGGCTCGAACAGGTGCGGGAACTGTTGGCGCCCTTCGCCGGTCGCGTGGACATCGCAGCGGTGAACGGGCCGTCGGCGGTGGTGGTGTCCGGTGAGGTCGCCGCGCTCGAGCAGCTGATCGCGCTGTGCACCGAACGTGAGCTTCGGGTACGCCGCATCGATGTCGACTACGCCTCGCACTCTGCAGAAGTCGAGGCGATCCGGGGTGAGCTCACCGCGGCCCTGACCGGCATCGAGCCCGCGTCGTCGCGTACCGCGTTCTTCTCGACGGTGACCGGAAATCGTTTGGACACAGGGGAATTGGATGCCGAGTACTGGTACCGCAATATCCGCCAGACCGTCCAGCTCGACCAGGCGGTGCGCAGTGCCTGCGCGGCCGGTTACCGGGTGTTCGTCGAATCGAGTCCGCACGCGGCGCTGATCGCCGCGGTCGAAGCCACCGTCATCGACGCACTCGACGGTGCTGCCGAACCGGTCGTGGTGCCCACCCTGGGTCGCGACGACGGGGGATTGGGCCGGTTCCTGACTTCGGCCGCTGCCGCCTATGTCGGCGGCGTGGCCGTGAACTGGCGCGGCGTGCTGCCCGGGGCGGGTTTCGTCGAACTGCCGACCTACGCCTTCGACAAGCGACGGTTCTGGCTGTCCAGCGAGGGCGCGGGCGCCGACGCCACCGGGCTGGGACTGTCCACCAGTGAGCATGCGCTGCTGCGGGCAGTAGTGGAGTTGCCCGCCTCGGGCGGCGTCGTCCTGACCGGCCGGCTCTCGCCCGCCGCGCAGGGCTGGTTGGCCGATCACGCCGTGTCCGGTTTGACGGTGTTTCCGGGTACCGGATTCGTGGAGTTGGCGATCCGCGCCGGCGACGAAGTCGGCTGCCCGGTGGTCGAAGAACTCACGCTGCGCTCGCCGTTGGTGATTCCGGCCGGCAATTCCGTTGCCGTGCAAGTGGTTGTCGGTGCCTTGGCTGAGGAGACCGGACAACGCAGCGTTTCGATCTACTCCCACGGTGACGTCGACGGCACCTGGGTGTGTCATGCCGAAGGCACGTTGAGTGCGGGCTCCGTCGAGCCCGGCGCCGACCTGACGGAGTGGCCGCCGGCCGGTGCGGTCGCGGTCGACGTGGCCGATGGCTACCAGCGTTTGGCGGAGCACGGCTACGGCTACGGGCCCGCGTTCCGCGGACTGAGCGCGTTGTGGGCGCGCGGCCCGGAGTTGTTCGCCGAAGTGCAGCTGCCCGAGGCGGCCGGTGGCACAGCGGGTTTCGGGGTGCATCCGGCGCTGCTCGATGCCGCCCTGCACGCGGCGGTGCTGGCCAAGCCGCCGGCCGGGCCGGAACCCGAAGTGGTGCTGCCGTTCTCCTGGCAGGGTGTGTCGTTGCACGCCGCGGGCGCCTCGACCGTTCGGGCGCGGATCGCGCCGGCCGGGCCGTCCTCGGTGTCGGTCGAATTGGCCGACGGGTTGGGGCTGCCGGTGCTGACGGTCACCGCCATGGCCGCCCGCCCGGTCACCGAGCAGCGATTGCGGGCGGCGGTCTCCGGCTCCGGCCCGGACCGGCTGTTCGAGCTGGCCTGGATTCCGGCCACGTCCACCGCCAGCGGCGCCGAGCCCGCCCACCGGATCCTCGAATCCGTGGCCACCGACGAAGACCCGGTGTCGGCGGCCTACGAGCGGACCCATCATGTGCTGGCCGCAGTCCAATCCTGGCTGACCGAGCAGGACACCGGCCTACTGGTGGTGGTCACCCATGGTGCGGTGGCGCTGCCGCAGGAGGACGTCACCGATCTGGCGGGCGCCGCCGTGTGGGGCCTGGTGCGCTCGGCGCAGACCGAGAACCCCGGACGGCTGGTGCTGGTGGATTCCGATGCGCCCGTTGACGATACGGCTGTGGCCGCGGCATTGGCGGTCGGCGAGCCGCAGGTGCTGCTGCGCGGCGGGCAGACCTACATTCCGCGGGTGCGCGCCAGCCGCGCAGTGGACGGCATCCTGGAACCGCCGGCCGGTGGGCCGTGGCGGCTGGGCCTCAGCAGCGCAGGCACTTTCGAGAACCTGCGGCTCGAACCGGTGCCCAACGCCGAAGCGCCGCTGCAGCCCGGCTACGTGCGGGTCGCGCTGCGTGCCATCGCGGCCAACTTCCGCGACATCATGATCTCGCTGGGCATGTTCACCCACGAAGCGCTGATCGGTGGTGAAGGCGCCGGTGTGGTGGTCGAGGTCGGGCCCGGCGTCACCGAATTCGCGGTCGGCGACTCGGTGTACGGATTCTTCCCCGACGGCAGCGGCACCTTGGTCCCCGGAGATGTCCGGTTGTTGCAGCCGATGCCGTCGGACTGGACCTACGCCGAGGCCGCCGCCATATCCGCGGTGTTCACCACCGCGTGGTTTGCGTTCGTGGAGTTGGCCGACGCCAAGCCCGGGCAGCGGGTGCTGATCCACGCGGCCGCGGGCGGTGTGGGCATGGCCGCCACTCAGCTGGCCCGGCACCTGGGCTTGGAGGTGTTCGCGACCGCCAGCAAGGGTAAGTGGGACACCTTGCGGGCCATGGGTTTTGACGACGACCACATCTCCGACTCGCGCAGCCTGGTGTTCGAGGACAAGTTCCGGGCCATCACCGGCCGCACCGGCACGGCCGGGATGGACATCGTGCTGGACTCGCTGGCCGGCGAATTCGTGGATGCCTCACTGCGATTGGTCAAACCCGGCGGGATCTTCCTCGAGATGGGCAAGACCGACATCCGCGACCCCGGTGTGATCGCCCAGGAATACCCCGGTGTGCACTACCGAGCGTTCGACCTGTTCGAGCCCGGCCGCCCTCGCATGCACCAGTACATGATCGACCTCGCCGAACTCTTCGACGCCGGCGTGCTGCGCCCACTGCCGGTGACGGCGTTCGACGTGCGACGGGCGCCGGCGGCGTTGCGCTACCTCAGCCAGGCGCGTCATATCGGCAAGGTCGTGCTGATGCTGCCCGACGCCTGGGCGCAGGGCACCGTGCTGATCTCCGGCGGCACCGGGATGGCGGGTTCGGCGCTGGCCCGGCACGTGGTGGCCGAACACGGCGTCCGCCATCTGCTGCTGCTCAGCCGGCGCGGCCCGGACGCGCCCGGGGCAGCAGAACTGAAAGCCGAGTTGCAGGCCGCAGGCGCCCAGGTGCAAGTGGTGGCCTGCGACGCCGCGGACCGTCCGGCGCTGGCCAAGGTGATCGCCGACATCCCGGTGCAGCGGCCACTGTCCGCGGTGATCCACGCGGCCGGTGTCCTCGACGACGCCGTGGTGACGTCACTGACCCCGCAGCGGGTGGACGCGGTGTTGCGGGCCAAGGTCGATGCGGCCTGGAACCTGCACGAGTTGACCCGCGACCTGGATGTGTCCGCGTTCGTGATGTTCTCGTCGATGGCCGGGCTGGTGGGCTCCTCGGGGCAGGCGAATTACTCGGCGGCCAACTGCTTCCTCGACGCCCTGGCCGCCCACCGGCGAGTGCACGGGCTGTCCGCGATGTCGTTGGGTTGGGGGCTGTGGGATCAGGCCAGCGCCATGACCGGTGGACTGGACGCCGCGGACCGGGCCCGGCTGGGTCGTGAAGGCGTGCTGGCGCTGTCCTCGCAGGAAGCGCTCGAACTCTTCGACACCGCGCTGATCGTCAACGAGCCGTTCCTGGCGCCGGCGCGGATCGACCTGTCCGCGTTGCGTGCCCACGCGGTGGCGGTGCCGCCGATGTTTCGCGAGCTGGTCAACGCGCCGATGCGGCGTCAGGTGGACGATACGCTGGCCGCCGCCAAGTCGAAATCGGCGCTCGCGCACCGACTGCACGGCCTGCCCGAAACTGAGCAGCACGCGATCCTGCTGAACCTGGTGCGATCGCACATCGCCACCGTGTTGGGCAACATCACGCCCGAAGCCGTCGATCCCGACAAGGCGTTCCAGGAGTTGGGGTTCGACTCGCTGACGGCCGTCGAAATGCGCAACCGACTCAAAACCGCCACCGGGCTGTCGCTTTCGCCCACGCTGATCTTCGACTACCCCACGCCCAACGGCCTGGCCTCCTACATGCGCACCGAACTCGCCGGTGTGCCGCAGGAGATCAGGTCGGTGCCCGCGGTGCGGGTCACCGGCGACGACCAGATCGCGATCGTGGGCATGTCGTGCCGCTACCCGGGTGGTGTCGATTCCCCGGAATCCTTGTGGGACATGCTGATTCAGGGCCGCGACGTGCTCTCGGACTTCCCGGCCGACCGCGGCTGGGACCTGGCCGGCCTGTACAACGAGGACCCCGACGTCGCCGGCACCTGCTACACGCGCACCGGCGGTTTCGTGGAGGGCGTGGCCGACTTCGATCCGGCGTTCTTCGGGATCACTCCGAGCGAGGCGCTGGCGATGGATCCCCAGCAGCGCATGTTCCTGGAATTGTCCTGGGAAGCGCTGGAGCGCGCCGGCATTGCACCAACGGCGTTGCGCGGCAGCGCGACCGGCGTGTTCGCCGGGGTGATGACCCAGGGTTATGGCTTCTCCGCGGGGGATGCGGTGGAAGGCTTCCGGCTGACCGGGCAGTCGTGCAGCGTGACCTCGGGCCGGGTGGCTTACGTGCTGGGCTTGGAGGGCCCGGCGGTGTCGGTGGACACGGCGTGTTCGTCGTCGTTGGTGGCGTTGCACATGGCGGCGCAATCGCTGCGGTCCGGGGAGTGCGACCTGGCCCTGACCGGCGGTGTCACCGTCAACGCCACACCGGACATCTTCGTGGAGTTCAGCCGCATGCGCGGCCTGGCCGCCGACGGCCGGTGCAAGGCGTTCGCCGGCGCGGCCGACGGCACCGGGTTCGCCGAAGGCGGCGGAATGCTGGTGCTGGAGCGGCTTTCCGACGCGCGGCGGCTGGGACACCCGGTGTTGGCCGTGGTGCGGGGGTCGGCGATCAACCAGGACGGCGCCTCGAACGGGTTGACCGCGCCCAACGGCCCGTCCCAGCAGCGGGTGGTGCGGGCGGCGCTGGCCAATGCCGGGTTGTCGGCGGCCGAGGTGGACGCCGTCGAGGGCCACGGCACCGGCACCACGCTCGGCGACCCGATCGAGGCGCAGGCCTTGCTGGCCACCTACGGTCAAGGTCGCACCCAACCGCTGTGGCTGGGGTCGATCAAGTCGAACATGGGTCACACCCAGGCCGCGGCCGGTGTGGCGGGCGTGATCAAGATGGTGCAGGCGATGCGCCACGAAATGCTGCCGCCCACACTGCATGTGGACGCACCCAGCCCGCACGTGGATTGGTCCACCGGGTCGGTGGCGCTGCTCACCGAACCTCAGTCGTGGCCCGAGCAGGGACAGCCCCGCCGCGCCGGGGTGTCGTCGTTCGGCATCAGCGGCACCAACGCCCACGTGATCATCGAATCGGCGCCGGCTCCGCCGCGGGTCGAGAAGACCGACACGAATACCACACCGCTGCCGTGGGTTGTCTCGGCCAAGTCGGCCTCCGCGTTGCGCGACCAGGCGACCCGGCTGGCCGAATACATCGGCACTCGTGACGAATTGGACTCCGCCGACATCGCCTGGTCATTGGCGGGCCGGTCGGCTTTCGAGCATCGTGCCGTCGTGGTCGGCTCCGACCGGGACACCCTGCTGGCCGGACTCGAGGGGCTGGCGGCCGAGGATCCGGGGGCCGCCGTGTTCCGCGGCGTCGCCCAGCCCGGCGGCAAGACCGTTTTCGTCTTCCCCGGTCAAGGTGCCCAATTGCTGGGCATGGGAATGGGATTGCACGCCACCTATCCGGTGTTCGCCGAGGCGTTCGATGCCGCGGTCACCGAGTTGGACCGTCATCTGCTGCGTCCGTTGCGCGAGGTGATGTGGGGGCCGGAGCAAAACCTGTTGGACACCACCGAATTCGCCCAGCCGGCGCTGTTCGCCGTCGAGGTAGCGCTGTTCCGGTTGCTGGAATCCTGGGGTGTGCAGCCCGATTTCGTGATGGGTCATTCGGTCGGTGAGCTGTCGGCGGCACATGTCGCGGGCGTGCTGTCGCTGGAGAACGCCGCTGTCCTGGTGGCGGCCCGTGGCCGATTCATGCAGCGCCTCGACCCCGGCGGCGCGATGTTCGCCGTGCAGGCCACCGAAGCCGAGATCGGGCCGCTGCTGGGGCCCGAGGTCAGCATCGCCGCCGTCAACGGCCCCGCCTCGGTGGTCATTTCAGGTGCCGAGCGTTCCGTGCAGGCGATGGCCGACCGGCTGCGCGCCGAGGGGAGGCGGGTGCACCGGCTCGCGGTGTCGCACGCCTTCCATTCCCCGTTGATGGATCCCATGGTGGACGAGTTCGGTGCGGTTGCCACCGCACTTCCGGTCGGCCAGCCCATCATTCCGGTCATCTCGAACCTGACCGGGCAGCTCGCCGGGGACGATTTCGGGTCGGCCGCGTACTGGAAGCGACACGTCCGGGAAGCGGTGCGTTTCGCCGACAGTATCCGCTTCGCCCACTCCGCCGGGGCGAGCAGATTCGTCGAGGTCGGCCCCAGCGGCCTGATCGCCGCGATCGAGGAGTCGCTGCCCGACGCCCCGGATCTTTCGGCTATCTGCACGCTGCGCAAGGACCGGCCCGAGCCTGCCACGCTGACCGAAGCGGCGGCCCAGGCGTTCGTCGCGGGTGTGCAACTGGACTGGCAGGCGGTACTGGGGCACGGCACCGTCGTCGATTTGCCGACCTATGCCTTCCAGCGGCGCCGGTTCTGGCTGGCCAACGGCTCCGGCACCGTCGATGCCACCGGCCTGGGCCTGACGGCCGGCGAGCATGCGCTGCTGGGCGCCGTGGTCGAGCTGCCCGCTTCGGGTGGGGTGGTGCTGACGGGCCGGCTCTCTGCGGTGGCGCAGGGCTGGTTGCGCGACCACGCCGTCGGTGGCGTGGTGATCTTCCCCGGAGCGGGCTTCGTCGAGTTGGCGATCCGCGCCGGCGACGAGGTGGGTTGCTCGGTGGTCGACGAACTCACCCTGGCCGCGCCGCTGATCGTGCCCGAAACCGGTTCGGTGGCAGTGCAAGTCGTCGTCGACGCCGCCGACGAGTCCGGTGCCCGCGCCGTCTCGGTGTTCTCCCGCGCCGATGGCACGTCGGGCTGGCTCCTGCATGCCGAAGGGTCGGTGAGCTGTGCGGCCGCCCCACCCGGCGCCGATCTGTCGTCCTGGCCACCGGTGGGCGCCCAGCCCGTGGAGATCGCCGGAACCTACGAGCGGCTGGCCGAGCACGGCTACGGCTACGGCCCGGCCTTCCAGGGCCTGACCGCCATGTGGCGGCGCGGCGACGAGTTGTTCGCCGAAGTCACGCTGCCGGCGACGCCCGGGCTGTCGCCGAGCGGATTCGGCGTCCACCCGGTGGTGTTGGATGCGGCGTTGCATGCCCTCATCGTCGGCGGTTCGGCCGGTCGTGCCCTCGACACCGGTGACGGCGTGCTGGTCCCGTTCGCCTGGCAGGGCGTGTCCCTGCATGCCGCGGGCGCCTCCGCGGTCCGGGCGCGCATCACCCCGACCGGACCCTCGTCGGTGTCGGTGGAACTGACTGACGCGCTGGGGTTGCCGGTGCTGTCGGTGGCCTCGATGGTGGCCCGGCCGGTGACCGAGAAGCAGCTGCGGGCGGCGATAACCGGTTCCGGTGGCGACCGGCTCTTCGAGGTGGACTGGGCCCCGGCGCCGACACCCGGCCAGTCCGTCACCCCGCCTTTCCAGCTCTTCGAGTCCGAGCCAGTCCCCGGCGACACCCTGGCGAGCGTGTATACCGCCACCCACCGGGCATTGCCGGCCTTACAGTCGTGGCTGGCCGAGCACGACTCGGGTGTGCTGCTGGTCGTCACCCGGGGAGCCGTCGCGCTGCCCGGTGAGGACGTCACCGATCTGGCCGGTGCCGCGGTATGGGGATTGGTGCGCTCGGCGCAGACCGAGCACCCTGGCCGAATCGTGCTGGTGGACAGCGATGTTCGGATTTCCGAGGAAGAAGCCGCCGCCGTGCTGGCGGTCGGTGAGCCCCAGGTGGTGCTGCGCAACGGCACTATCCACATCGCGCGGGTGCACGGCAGTCGCGCGGTACGGGCGCTGCTGACCCCGCCCGCCGAGGGCGCCTGGCGGCTGGGCATGAGCACCCCGGGCACCTTCGAAAACCTGCGCGCCGAACCGATTCCCGGCCTGCCCGACCCGTTGGGCACTCGACAGGTACGGATCGCCACCAGTGCGATGGCCGCCAACTTCCGCGACGTGATGATCGCGCTGGGGCTCTACCCCGACGAGAACGCCGCAATGGGTGTCGAGGCGTCCGGAACGGTGATCGAAACAGCGGATGACGCAAACCGTTTCACGAACGGGGACCGGGTCACCGGCCTGTTCCCGGAGGGCACCGGCACCGTCGCCACCACCGACGAGCGGCTGCTGATCAAGGTTCCGGCGGGTTGGTCGGACGTCGACGCCGCCACCGCGCCGGTCGTGTTCGCGACCGCCTACTACGCGCTGAAGGTGCTGGCCGATATCCAGCCGGGCCAGCGACTGTTGGTGCATGCCGCGGCCGGTGGTGTGGGCATGGCCGCGGTGCAGTTAGCCCGGCACTGGGGAGTCGAGGTCTTCGCCACCGCCAGCAAGGGTAAGTGGGACACCTTGCGGGCCTTGGGTTTCGATGATGATCACATCGCCGATTCGCGCAGCGTCGAGTTCGAGGACAAATTCCGGCTGGCCACCGCCGGGGCCGGTGTGACCGGGATGGACGTCGTGCTGGACTCGCTGTCCGGCGAGTTCGTCGACGCCTCGTTGCGGCTGGTCGCCCCGGGTGGGATCTTCCTGGAGATGGGCAAGACCGACATCCGCGACGCGGAGACCGTGACCCGGCACCACCCCGGGGTGCGCTACCGCGCGTTCGACCTTTTCGAGGCCGGCCCCGACCACATCCAGCGCATGCTCACCGAACTGGCCGACCTTTTCGAAGCCGGGGTGCTGCATCCGTTGCCGGTCACCACGTTCGACGTGCGCCGGGCTCCCGCGGCGTTGCGCTACCTGAGCCAGGCCCGCCACGTCGGCAAGGTCGTCATGACCATGGACTCCCACCTGGACAGCGGCACGATCCTGATCACCGGTGGCACCGGGATGGCGGGTTCGGCGCTGGCAAGGCATCTGGTGGCCCAACACCACGCGCCCCGGCTGCTGTTGCTCAGTCGCCGCGGACCCGACGCGCCTGGCGCGGCCGAGTTGACCGCGGAGTTGACCGCGGCCGGTGCCGACGTGCGCGTGGTCGCCTGCGACGCGGCCGACCGGGAAGCCCTGGCCCGGGTGATCGCCGACATCCCGGCGGCGCATCCGCTCTCGGCGGTGGTGCATGCGGCGGGAACCCTCGACGACGCGGTGGTGACTTCGCTGACCCCGGAGCGGGTGGACGCGGCGCTGCGGGCCAAGGTCGATGCGGCCTGGAACCTGCACGAGTTGACTCGCGACGTGAAACTGGCTGCGTTCGTGTTGTTCTCGTCGATCGCGGGTCTGGCCGGCGCTTCCGGGCAGGCGAACTACGCGGCCGGAAACTCGTTCCTGGACGCGCTGGCAGCCCACCGGCACGCCCACGGTCTGCCCGCGGTCTCGCTCGGCTGGGGGCTGTGGGACCAGGCCAGCAGCATGACCGGGGGGCTGGGCAAAGCCGATCTGGCCCGGTTCGCCCGCGACGGCATCGTGGCCATGTCCTCCGGCGAGGCGCTCGACCTGTTGGACACCGCCCTGCTCGTCGACGAGCCGTTCCTGCTGCCCGCCCACATCGACCTGGTCGCGTTGCGCGCCAAGTTCGATGCGGGCACGTTGCCGCCGATGTTCGTCGATCTGATCAACGCGCCGGCCCGCCGTCAGGTGGACGACTCGCTGGCCGCCGCGAAGTCGAAATCCGCCTTGCTGCAACGCTTGGACGGCCTGCCCGAGGATGAGCAGCACGCCGTCCTGCTGGACCTGGTGCGCTCGCACATCGCCACCGTGCTGGGCAGCGGTACGCCGGAATCCATTCCGCCGGACCGGGCGTTCCAGGAGTTGGGCTTCGACTCGCTGACGGCCGTCGAGATGCGTAACCGGCTCAAGGCTGCCACCGGACTGCCACTGTCGCCGACGCTGATCTTCGACTACCCGAACTCGGCGGCGCTGGCCGGCTACTTCCACCAGGAGCTGTTGGGCGCCGAACAGCAAGTGGCGCAACCTGTTGCACCCGGCGAAGAGGAACTGCGGCGTGTCGTGGCATCCATTCCGGTCAAGCGCCTGCGCCAGGCGGGCGTGCTGGATCTGTTGCTGGCCTTGGCCAACGACGGCGAGCGCGACGGAGCCCCGGAGACACCGGCCGAGTCGGTGAAAGACATCGCGGACATGGACCTCGACGACTTGGTCAACGCGGCATTCATGGACGACGACGAATAGTGGTCGGCCAGTGAGAATCGCCGTCACCGGGGCCAGCGGAGTGCTTGGCCGCGGCCTGGTGGCCAGGCTGCTCAGCCAGGGCCACGAAGTCACCGGATTGGCCCGGCATCGCCCCGCAAGCTGGCCCAGCGCAGCGGAATTCATGTCCGCCGACATTCGGGATGCCGACGCGGTGACCCGCGCCTTCTGCGGTGCCGACGCCGTCGCACATCTGGTGCCGGATCCCGCGGGAACCGCCAATGTCCTTCGGGCAATGTCGGATTCGGGATCTCCGCGCATCGTGTTCGCATCCTGTGCGCTGGTTTATGGTGCGACGGACGGGCCGGTCACCGAGGACGCCCCACTGAGTCCGACGACCCACGACGGTCGGGTGCACGCCGAGGTCGAGAAGATGCTCGCCGAGGCCGCCGCGCACTGGGTCGCGATCCGGCTGCCGCTGGTGGTCGGCCGCGGGGTCGACAATCGGTTGCGCGCGCAGGTGGCACTGCCGGTGCTTGCCGTCGATGACGCCGGTCGCCGCATCCAGGTCGTCCACACCGACGACGTGCTGCGACTCCTGAATCGCGCTATCGTTGAGACTGAAATACCAAGTGGCCCAATCAATCTGGCGGTAACAGGAACATTGAGCTACCGGCAGCTGGCCGCCGCGTTGGGCCGGCGCGCGGTAGCGGTCGGACCCAGGTCCGCGGCCTTGCTGGGCCGATCGGTGCTGCAGAGCGCCGCACCCATGGACACCGCGCGGCTGCGCGACGGCTGGGGGTTCACCCCCGCCTGGACCGCTCCGGAGTGCCTCGAAGACTTCGCGCTCGCGGTGCGGGGACGGGTGACGCTGGGTGGCCATGTGGTGGACCTGCCGTGGCGGCTGGCGCCAGTCCAGGACCTGCCCGCCATCGACAGCCCGGCCGAAGACGGCGTCGTCCCCCGATTGGCCGGGCCACCGGGCGTCAACGGCGAATTCGACACCCCGATCGACCCGCGTTTCCCGACCTTTTTGGCCACCAACCTCTCCGAGGCGCTGCCCGGCCCGTTCACCCCGTCCTCGGCGTCGGTGACGGTGCGGGGTCTGCGGGCCGCCGGTGTGGCCATCGCGGAGCGACTGCGGCCCGGCGGGGCGGTGCAGCGCGAGATCGCGCTGCGCACCGTCGCGGTATTCGCCCACCGGCTCTACGGCGCGATCACCTCGGCGCACTTCATGGCCGAAACCGTGCCGTTCGCCAAGCCATCGGCGATCGTCCGCAACAGCGGATATTTCGGCCCGAGCATGGCCTCGCTGCCGGTCTTCGGCGAGCAGCGTCCGCTGTCGGAATCCGGCCGGGTCCGACGGCAGTTGCGCACCATCCGGAACATCGGCGTGTTCGGCGTCAACCTGGTGGGATTGAGCGCGGCGTCGTCGCTGGACACCCGCGACTATGTGGCCGACGTCGACCGTCTGGAACGGCTGGCCGGTGCCGACTTCACCGAGTTGGACGATAACCGGTTGCTCAGCCTTATCACCCTGGCGCGTGACCACGTGGTGCACGGCTGGGTGCTGGCCGGTGCCGGGTCGTTCATGCTGTGCGCGGCGTTCAACGTGCTGCTGCGCGGCCTGTGCGGACGCGACACCTCGACGCCGGCCGGGCCGGACCTGGTCAGCGCGCGCTCGGTCGAAGCGGTTCAGCGACTGGTGGCCGCCGCGCGCCGCGACCCGACCGTGTTGCGGGTGCTCGCCGAACCCGGTGACCGCCTGGACAAGCTGGCCGTCGAAGCCCCGGAGTTCCGTGCTGCGGTGCTGGCCGAGCTCGCGTTGATGGGTCACCGCGGACCGGCCGAGGTCGAGATGCTGTCGACCAGCTACGCCGACGACCCCGAATTGCTGGTCCGCATGGTCACCAAAGCGCTGGACGCGCCGCCGCAGCCCGAGCCGACACACCTGCCGATTCCGCTGAGGGCCAAACCCGTTGCGCTGCTTGCGGTTCGGCAGCTGCGCGACCGGGAGGTCCGTCGCGACCGGATGGTGCGTGCGATCTGGGTGCTGCGCGGGCTGTTACGCGAGTACGGCCGCCGACAGACCGCGGCGGGCGTGTTCGGATCGGCTGACGATGCGTTCTACTTGTTGGTCGACGAACTGGATGCATTGCCGCCCAACGTATCTGAGCTGGTGGCCAGGCGCCGAGCCGAGCAGCGCCGCTTGGTGGGCATCGTTCCCCCCACCGTGTTCAACGGCACCTGGGAGCCGACGACGACCTCGACGCCGGCGCTGGCCGGTGGGGACATGTTGCGCGGCGTCGGGGTTTGCGGCGGCCGGGTCCGCGGCCGGGTGCGGATCGTGCGTCCGGAAACCATCGACGACCTGCAAGCGGGTGAGGTGCTGGTCGCCGAGGTCACCGACGTCGGCTACACCGCCGCATTCTGCTATGCGGCGGCGGTGGTCACCGAACTCGGCGGGCCGATGTCGCACGCCGCCGTGGTGGCCCGCGAGTTCGGGTTCCCCTGTGTCGTCGACGTGCAGGACGCCACCCGCGCGCTGCGGACGGGCGCGCTGGTCGAGGTGGACGGCGCGACAGGCGAAATCCGGGTGCTGGCGCCCTGATCGGGCTACTCTGTGCTGCACGTTCGCCCGGAGGTGACCCATGTTCGCGACGCCCGAGGCAATCGCCGCCGCCGCAGCGCAATTGAGCGATATCGGCTCAGCAGTCAACGCCGCCAACGCATTCGCCGACACCGCCATCACGCAGATCCGCACCGCGGCCGCCGATGAAGTGTCGGCGGCGATCGCCGCGGTGTTCGGCCGCCACGCGCTGGAATATCAAGCGCTCAGCGCGCACGCGGAGGAGTTTCACGCCGACTTCACGCGGGCACTGGCCGCGGCCGCCGGCAGCTACACCCTGACCGAGGCCGCGAGCGCGGCCGCGCTGCCGGCGCCGTTGAACGATCTGCTCAATCTCGTCAACGCGCCGTTCCAGCTCATCTTGGGCCGGCCGCTGATCGGTAACGGCGCCGACGGCGCGGCCGGGACCGGAGCCGACGGCGGCGCGGGCGGCCTGTTGTTCGGCAACGGCGGTGCGGGTGGCTCCGGCGGCGGCGCCCACCCGGCCGGCGGCCGGGGTGGTGCGGCCGGGTTGTTCGGCAACGGCGGGCCCGGCGGCGCGGGATCTGCTGGGGCGGTGGGCGGTTCCGGCGGCAACGGCGGTTGGTTGTTCGGCAACGGCGGCATCGGCGGCGTCGGCGGCGCTGCCCCGGCCGGCATCGGCGGACTCGGCGGTGCCGGTGGGCAGGCGATTCTGCTCGGCGCCGGCGGTTCCGGTGGCGCCGGTGGCCTGGGCGCCGCCGGCGGCGGCGGTGGCGGGGCCGGAGGCTGGGGTGGGCTGCTGGCGGGAAACGGCGGCGCCGGCGGCTCGGGCGGGCAGGCGACGGCAGCGGCCTCACCGCTGACCGGGGGTGGGGTCGGCGGGTCCGGCGGCAACGCCTGGCTCATCGGTGACGGCGGCGCCGGCGGACACGGCGGCGCGGCAGCGGCCACCTCGGCCACCGGTGGCCTCGGTGGTTCAGGGGGCGCCGGCGGTGGCGGCGGCCTGCTGGTCGGCAACGGCGGTAGCGGCGGCGGTGGCGGAACCAGCGCAGCGGGCGGCATCGGTGGCGCCGGGGGGATCGGTGGCAGCGCCAGGTTCATCGGCGCCGGTGGTGCCGGTGGTGGCGGCGGGCTCGGCGGTGGCCACTTCAGCGAGGGCGGCGGCGCCGGCGGCAGCGGCGGAGCCGGGGGTTTCCTGTTCGGTAACGGCGGTGCCGGCGGGTCGGGCGGCGACGCGCTGTCCCAGGCGACCGGTGCCGGCGGCAACGGCGGGGCCGGGGGTGCTGCCGGTGCGGCCTGGCTGTTCGGTGACGGCGGGGTCGGTGGTGCCGGGGGCGCCGGGGCAGCGGCTGCGGGTGCCGGTGACGCGGGGGGTGCCGGGGCGCCGGGCGGTCGCGGCGGGTCCGGGGGCTACCTGTTCGGCAATGGCGGCGGCGGTGGCCGCGGTGGTGTCGGCGGGTCAGCCGCCTTGGGCGCGGGCGGGGCGGGCGGGCCCGGCGGGGCCGGTGGGTCGGCCACCCTGATCGGCGACGGCGGCGACGGCGGGTCCGGCGCGGGCGGGGGAGCGGGCACCTCGGTGGGTGCCGGCGGCGCCGCCGGGGGCGGGGGGACCGGCGGGTTGCTGTTCGGCAGCGACGGCAGCTCCGGCGCGGCGGGCTAAGCCGAAAAGCTCAGAGCAGCAAGCTGTTGGCTTCCAAACCGGATCGCAACGAGCTCTTCGGCGCTGTCACGGGCAGTTGAAGGCCACGCCCACGCCGTCGGGCGGTGGCACCGATCGCAGGCATCCGAACGGCTCGACCCCCGTGGGGCTGAACCGGACCGCCGACTGGTGCGCGTAGTTCACGCAGAACAACCCGGCTTGGTCTGCGCGGCACCGGAAGTCGCCGAACGCCAGCGAATCGCCGAGGGCCAACTCGGCTCCGGTGCCGGCCAGGAACGGACCCGGGTCGGCGCGCGCAGAGCCGACCTGCAAATCGGTGCCGTCGAAGTCGACCCAGCCGCCCTTCCACTCGCCGTAGGCGGTGTCCGGTCGCGGCGGCGGACTGCCCAGTTCGACCAGACAGGACAGCAAACCGGCGGTGTGTTTGGCGTCTGTCGTGCATCGAGTTTTGCTGGCGGGGGCGCTGAACGCGATGTCGGCGTCGAGCTTGTAACGGCGGGGGTCGGCGGGGTGGGCTGCTTCGATCCAGGCGATGACGGCGGCGATCGGCGCGCCGGAGGCCGGTGCGGATGCCGCCGTTGAGGGTTTGCTGCTCGACGGGCTGGTCGGGGCGGCCGAGGACGGTTGACCGCTGCTGGTCTGGGGCTGCCCGGTGCCGCCGACGGTGTGCGAGCAGCCGACGACCAGCATCGGGATGGCGACCAGCGCGGCTATCCGCATGAGGTCAGGCTAGCCGCCGTGCAGCGGATTCGGGCGCTGCGCGCGCCGCGTGTGCGTCCAGTCCGCTACCGTCGATTCATGCATGAGCGCATCGTCCGCGCCCGTACAACCGCCGGCATCGTCGAAGGCTTCACCCGCGACGGCGTGCACCGCTGGCGATCCATCCCGTACGCCAGGCCGCCGGTCGGCCCGCTGCGTTACCGGGCCCCGCAACCGGCGCAGCCCTGGTCCGGGGTCCGGCACTGCCACGGATTCACCAACTGCGCACCCCAGCAGCGCCGCTACACCCTGCTCGGCATCGGCAGGTATCAGCCGATGAGTGAGGACTGTCTGACCCTCAACGTGGTGGCCCCGGAGAAAAGGGGCGACGAACCGCTGCCGGTGATGGTGTTCATCCATGGCGGTGGGTACATCCTGGGCAGCTCCGCCACCCCGATTTACGACGGCGCCGCCCTGGCCCGCCGCGGTTGTGTCTACGTGTCGGTGAACTACCGGCTGGGCGCACTGGGTTGTCTGGACCTGTCGTCGTTGTCCACCCCGGACGTCACCATCGACAGCAACCTGTATCTGCGTGACCTGGTCCTGGCGTTGCGCTGGGTTAGGGACAACATCGCCAACTTCGGCGGCGACCCGGACAACGTGACCATCTTCGGGGAGAGCGCCGGCGCACACATCACGGCCACCCTGCTGGCGGTGCCCGAGGCGGCCGGTCTGTTCCACCGGGCCATCGCCGAGAGTCCGGCGGCCGGTATGACGCGGTCCCGCGAGGTCGCCGCCGAGTTCGCCACCCGTTTCGCCCATCTGCTCGGGGCCCGCCGCCAGGATGCGGCCACCGCGGTGATGCGAGCGTCGGCGGCCCAACTCGTTGACACCCAACACCGACTGCTCGAGCAGGGCATGCAGCAACGGCTGGGCGCCTTCCCCATCGGGCCGGTGTTCGGTGACGACGTGGTGCCCACCGACCCGGTCGAGGCGATGCGCTCCGGCCAGGCGCACCGGGTGCCGCTGATCGTAGGCACCAACGCCGACGAAGGACGACTTTTCACCCGTTTCCTGGGCATGCTGCCGACCAACGAGAAGATGGTCGAGGAGCTGCTCGCCGACCTGGAACCGACCGCGCGCGAACGCATTACCGCCGCCTACCCGGACTATCCGAAGCGATCGGCATGCATCCAGCTGGGCGGGGACTTCGCGTTCTGCACCGCGGCCTGGCAGATCGCCGACGCACACGGCCAACATGCGCCCACCTACTTGTACCGTTACGACTTCGCACCGCGCACCCTGCAATGGTCCGGTTTCGGAGCGACGCACGCGATGGAGTTGTTGGCGGTCTTCGACGTCTACCGCACCCGGCTCGGAGCGCTGCTCACCGCGGCGGCCGACCGGCATCATGCGCTGCGGGTCAGCAACGAGATACAACGCCGGTGGCGTTCGTTCAGTCGCACCGGCTTGCCCGGCGACGACTGGCCCATGCACTCGCACCCCGAACGCGCCGTGCTGGTGTTCGACCGCAAGACCCGCGTCGAGTTCGATCCGCATCAACATCGCAGGCTGGCCTGGGACGGCTTCTCCCTGGCGCAGTGACCTGGCACGCTGTCCCTCATGGCACCTGAAACCGGCGAACACACCGACCACGCCATCGAGCGACCCGCCGACCTGACCGCCGACTGGCTGAGTGCGAGACTCGGCGCCGGCACCGTCGCCGAATTCACCAGCGAGCGCATCGGCACCGGACAGATGAGCGAGTGCTACCGGATCCGGCTGACCTATTCCGCGGGCTCGGGCCCGGCATCGGTGGTCCTCAAGGTCGCCGCGACCGATCCGGTGAGCCGTCAAACCGGGCTGGCGTTGGGCCTCTACGAGCGCGAAGTCCGGTTCTATCAGGACATCGCACCTCGACTCGACGGTGCGGTGGCGCCCTGTTACCACGCCGCCATCGACACCACCACCGGCGTGTTCGACGTGTTGCTCGCAGACGCCGCTCCGGCCGCCGTCGGTGACGAAATCGCCGGTGCGACAACCGAACACGCTGCTCTGGCGGTCGGCGAGCTGGGCCGGCTGCACGGACCGCTGCTGGGCGACCAGACGCTGGCGGACTCGCCGTGGCTCAACCGGGATACGCCGGTCAGCCAGGCGATGATCTCGGCGTTGTACGCCGACTTCGTCAACCGCTATGGCGACCAGATCGCCCCGGAACACCGGGTCGTGTGTGAACGTCTGGTGGAAGCGTTCGACGGGTACCTGGCCCAGGAGGCGGCCCGCGGCGGACCGCAGGGGCTGATGCACGGCGACTTCCGGCTGGACAATCTGCTCTTCGGCGACCCCGGTGCGGACCGCGCGCTCACGGTGGTCGACTGGCAGACCGTCTCCTGGGGTCCGGCGTTCACCGACCTGGCTTACTTCCTGGGTTGCGCGGTGCCGACTCAACAGCGCCGCGCCCACTACGACACGCTGCTGCGGACGTACCACAAGGCGTTGGGGCCGGGTGCTCCGGTCAGCCTCGACGACGTCCGCGAGGGGGTGCGCCGGCAGAGCTTCTTCGGCGTCATGATGGCGATCGTCTCGTCGATGTTGGTGGAGCGCACCGAACGTGGTGATCGGCTGTTCATGACCATGCTGCAACGGCACTGCGCCCACGTGCTGGACATCGACGCGTTGGCGACGCTGCCGGCCGCGGCGACACCCGAACCGCTGCGGCCCACCACCGACGACGAGCTTGCGCACACCGCCACCGACGAGCCGCTGTGGAGCGAGAGCTGGTACGCCGATTTCGTCGACGCCGCGGCGGGAGTGGGCGGCTGGTTCCGTCTCGGCCGGATCCCCAACGAGCAGACGGCGCTGATCCACGTTTTGGTGTGCGGTCCCGGCCGACCGACCGTTGCCGTCGACTGCAAAGTGCCGCTGCCGCAAGACCCTTGGACCGCGGAGGCCGATGACATCCGACTCGCCCACGCGGCCGGCGAGCCGCTGCAGACCTATCGGGTGGACCTGCGCGGGCAAGGCCAGGCGTACTCGGACCCGTCGGCTCTGCTGCGGGGCGAACCGGGGGAGCCGGTTGAGGTCGCGCTGAACCTCGTCTGGTGCACCGACGGAACCCCGTACAAATATCGGCTGACCACCCGATACGAAATCCCGTGCACCGTTTCGGGCACCGTCACCGTCGACCGGTCCAGCTACCAACTTCAGTCGGTGCCCGGGCAGCGCGATCACTCGTGGGGGGTACGCGACTGGTGGAGCATGGATTGGATGTGGTGCGCACTGCATCTCGACGACGGAACGCACCTGCACGGTCTGAGCCTGCAGATCCCCGACACGCCGTCGATCAGCATCGGCTACACCCAGGACGCCGCCGGCGACATCGGTGAACTGACCCAGGTGAGCATCCGAAAAGTGTTCAGCGCCAACGGTTTACCAGAAGACACCACGCTGGAGCTGGAGCCGGGATCGGTCACCGCCCAGGTCGCCGTCCGCGCACACGGGCCGGTGCGGTTGGTTGCGGTCGACGGACGGGTGAGCCAGTTTCCGCGCGCTTGGGTCGACATCGCCACCACCGACGGTCGCACCGGGGTCGGATGGATGGAATGGAATCGCAGCCAGGTCGACCAGGGTTGAGTCGAGCGCCCATCGTGGTGATGGGCGTCTCCGGATCGGGCAAGTCGACCGTCGGCGCCGTGCTCGCGCAGCGGCTGGGGATGCCGTTTCTGGACGCCGACACCCTGCATCCACCGGCGAACGTCGCCAAGATGTCCGCGGGGGAACCGCTGACCGACGACGACCGGTTCGGCTGGCTGGACCGGGTCGGGCAGTGGCTGGCCACTCAGCGCGGGGTGGTGAGCTGCTCGGCGCTCAAGCGGCGCTACCGGGACCAACTCCGCGGCCACCGCCCGTCGGTGCGGTTTCTGCACCTGAGTGCGCCGCCCGGCGTCATCGCAGCGCGGCTGGCCGCCCGACCGGATCACTTCATGCCGGCGACCCTGCTGCAGTCGCAGCTCGACACCCTCGAACCGCTGGACGCCGACGAGCGCGGGGTCGAAGTGGACGTCGGCAGCCTCGGCGTCGACGCGGTCGTCGACGCCTATCTGGCTAGCGCTTCCAACGCTTGCGGCGGCTGGTGAGTTCGTCGTCGAACCGGTCGCGGGCCGTCTCGGCGAGCTCGTTGCCACGGGCCACCGCCGTGTCCGCGAGTCGCGCGCCACGGTGTCGCGCGGTCTCGGCGAATTCCGCGCCGCGCTCGAGTGCGGTGTCGGCCAGCTTCTCCCCGCGGTGCCGCGCGGTTTCGGCGAATTCGGCGCCGCGCTCGAGAGCGGTGTCAGCCAGCTTTTCGCCGCGCTTGCGGGCCTTCTTGGCGTACGGGGCGCTCTTCTCGACGGCGGTGCTGGCCAGTTCTTCGCCGCGCTTGCGGGCCTTCTTGGCATACGGGGCGCTCTTCTCCGCCGCGGTGCTGGCCAGTTCCCGGCCACGCTCCAGCGCGGCTTCGGCATAGGGGGCGCTCTTCTCGGCTGCGGTGCTGGCCAGCTCGCGGCCGCGCTCGGCGCCGACCTGCAGGCCGTGCACGATCTTCTCGCCCAACTCCGAGTCGTTGCCCGACACCCGTTCGGAGAGCCGCTCGGCCGCCCGCCGGCCTCGCCAGCCCAGCGACGGCTTGCCCGCCGTGTCGGCCGACGCGATGATCAGGCCACCGAGCAGACTGATGTCGCCCAAGAACGCCCGCCGCTTCTCGGCTTTGCGCTCCGGGTCGGGTTCGGCCCAAAACATATGCGAGCCAAGGTTGCCCGGGATCACCGTCAACGCCAGCGCCGCCGAGGCCACCCGGGGCAGCCGGCCGGCGGCCAGCAGCACCCCGCCGCCGATCTGGACAGCGGCGTTGATCTGAGCGAACTTCTCGGCGTCGGCCGGGATGCTCCCGCTCACCGAATCCGGCAGCGCCTGCAACCCGTCGACGGTCGGTTGCGCGGCTTGAGCTGCGGGTTTGGGGTTGAGTAAGGCCTCCACTCCCTGGCCGATGAAGACAGCTGACAACATGGGTCGAGCGATTCTGCGGATCAACATGGGCGCTGTGTTCCCCGGCCGGCCCGCATACAAACGCCCCGGCGATAGGGTGTACGGCGTGCGGGCGCTGATCATCGTCGACATGCAGAACGACTTCTGCGAAGGCGGTCCGGTGCCGGTCGCCGGCGCCCACGCGCTGGCGACATCGATCAGCGATTACCTGGCCCGTCAACCGGGTTACGCCCATATCGTGGCCACCCAGGACTTCCACATCGACCCGGGCGACCACTTCTCCGACCGCCCTGATTTCGCCACCTCGTGGCCACCGCACTGCCGCGCCGGCAGCCTGGGGGCAGGCTTCGACCCCGGTCTGGACACCAGTGCCATCGAGGCGGTCTTCCACAAGGGCGCCTACTCCGCGGGGTACAGCGGTTTCGAGGGCGTCGACGACCACGGCACCGCGCTGCTGCAGTGGCTGCGTCAGCGCGACGTCGACGCGGTCGACGTGGTCGGTGTCGCGACCGAGCACTGCGTCCGGCACACCGCAATGGACGCGGCGCGTGCCGGCCTGGCCACCCGCGTGCTGCTGCACCTGACAGCCGGGGTGGCGGCGGATTCGACCGACCGTGTGTTATCCGAAATGCGCTCCGCCAGTATCGAATTGATCGGAAGTCGGCCATGACGGCAACGAACCGGGATGAGCTGCTGGCCGCGGTGGAGCGCTCGCCGCGGGCGGTCGCCGCGCACGACCGCGACGCCTGGGTCCAGGTGTTCACCGCCGACGGCAGGGTGGAGGACCCGGTCGGGTCGAGCCCCCACCTCGGGCACGACCAGATCTACCGCTTCTATGACACCTTCATCGGTCCGCGCGAGATCAAATTCCACCGCGACCTCGACATCGTCAACGGCCGGTCGGTGTTGCGCGACCTCGAGCTCGAGGTGGCGATGGGCACCGCGGTGACGATGTACATTCCGGCCATCCTGCGGTACGACCTGCGGGAAGCCCACGGTCAGTGGCAGGTCGAGCGGCTACGGGCGTACTGGGAGTTGCCGGCGATGATGCTGCAGTTCCTCAAGACCGGACCGCGGGCACTGACACCGGGTGTGGCGCTTGCCAAGGGGTTGCTGGGCAACCAGGGTCCCCGCGGCACGTTCGGCTTCATGACCGGGTTCCGCCGCGCCGGCGCACGGCACAAGAACCTCGTCGAGAATTTCCTGCGTGCGGTCGGCGGTGGTGACACCGATGCCGTCCTGCGGGCATTGTCGCCAAGTGCCCCAATAACTTTGGGTGAGCATGATCCGCTCGACGTGACCGAGCTGATCGAGCAGATCCGCGGCACCCGGTGGACCAAGATTATCGGCGCGGGATCCACCGTCGCGGCGTCCGTCACCTCCGACCACGGCCGCGGCATACTGTTCGCCGAGGTGCCCTGGCGCGGCCACCGGATCAACGCAATCCGTTACTTCCCAGCCTGATTCAGCTCGTCACCAACAGCGCCGGCGATGCCCCCGAGAGCAACGGGCAGGCACCGGCGACCGCGATGTTGGACGGGGCACCCGCATGCAGCCCGAATGAGTGCGCGGGTATCGCAGCGATACCACAGCCGCATCGGCTATGAAGGACATCACACGCCGCCGATCGGGGTGGACCGCGGCGGGCTGGGACCGGGAGCAACATGTTCGACGAGCCGCTCGGGCGACGCGGCCTGATGAAGGCCGCGGGCGCGGTCGCGGTTACCGCGCTGGCGCCGTGGTCTGTCGGGTGTGCCGCCGACGAGGACGCGCTGACCTTCTTCTTCGCCGCGAACCCCGACGAGATCCGTCCCCGGATGCGGGTGGTCAACGAATTCCAGCGCCGCCACCCCGACATCAAGGTGCGAGCCCTGTTGTCGGGACCTGGCGTCATGCAACAGTTGTCGACTTTCTGCGCCGGCGGCAGATGCCCCGACGTGTTGATGACCTGGGAGCTGACCTACGCCGAACTGGCCGACCGCGGCGCGCTGCTGGACCTGAACACGCTGCTGGCCCGCGACCCGGTGTTCGCCGGGCAACTGAAGTCGGACAGCATCGCCCCGCTGTATGAAACGTTCAGCTACCCGGCCGGACCCACCGGCGGTCAGTACGCCCTTCCGGAGCAATGGTCGGGAAACTACCTGTACTACAACAAGGCGATGTTCACCGCCGCCGGTGTGCGCCCACCACCCCGCAGCTGGCAGCAGGCTTGGAGCTTCGACGAATTCCTGGACGCGGCGCAGGCGCTGACCCGACGGGATTCCACCGGCCGGGTGACGCAGTGGGGTTTCGTCAACGCGTGGGTCTCGTTCTACGCCGCCGGCCTGTTCGCCATTAACAACGGCGTGCCATGGTCACACCCACTGAAGAACCCGACTCACCTGAACTTCGACGACGAGGCCTTCCTGGAAGCCGTCCAGTTCTATGCCGGCCTGATCAACAAACACCGGGTTTCGCCCAGTGCCTCCGACCAGCAGTCGATGTCGAACGCCGATCTGTTCTCGGCGGGCCGGGCCGCGATCGCGCTGGCCGGGCACTGGCGTTACCCGACCTTCGACCGTGCCCCCGGCCTGGACTTCGACGTGGCGCCGCTGCCGGTGGGACCGCGCGCGGCGGCGGCCCGGTCAAACATCGGCGTCACCGGCCTTGCCATCGCGGCGACCAGCCGACGCCGGGAACAAGCTTGGGAATTCGTCAAATTCGCCTGCGGACCGCTCGGGCAGGCGCTGATCGGCGAATCCGGGCTTTTCGTTCCGGTGTTGCGCTCGGCGATCCACTCCGACGGGTTCGCCGCTGCGCACCGGCGGATCGCCAACCTCGCCGTGCTCACCGAAGGCCCGTCGGTCTCGGCGGGATTGCCGATCACCCCGGCCTGGGAGAAGATCGCGGCGCTGATGGACCGAAACTTCGGACCGGTGCTGCGTGGTTCGCGGCCCGCGACTTCCCTGACCGGGCTGTCCCAGGCCGTCGACGAGGTGTTGCGAAACCCATGAGTGCCACCGACGCGCCGCAGAACGCCGTGCGCTCCACGAAACGGACGGCGCCGCGCCGACGGGCGTGGGCCGGTCGCCTCTTCGTCGCGCCCAATCTCGCCGGGGTCATCGTGTTCATGCTGTTCCCACTGGGCTTTTCGCTGTACATGAGCGTGCAGCGGTGGGACATGTTCACTCCGGCCAAGTTCGTCGGCGGGGCCAACTTTCGGCAGCTGTTCACTTCGGATCCGCTGTTCGTGATCGCCGTGCGCAACACCGTCATCTATACCCTGGGCACCGTGCTGCCCACCGTCGCGATCAGCCTTGTCGTCGCCGGCTTGCTGAATCGGAAGATCAAGGGAATCGGCATCTTTCGCACCATCGTCTTCCTCCCGCTAGCCATCTCCTCGGTGGTGATGGCCGTGGTGTGGCAGTTCGTCTTCAACACCGACAACGGGCTGCTCAACATCATGCTCGGCTGGATCGGCATCGGCCCGATTCCGTGGCTGGTCGAACCGCGCTGGTCGATGGTCTCGCTGTGTCTGGTCAGCGTGTGGCGCAGCGTTCCGTTCGCCACGGTGATCCTGCTGGCAGCGATGCAGGGTATTCCGGAAACGGTGTACGAGGCCGCCAAAATCGATGGTGCGGGCGAGATTCGGCAGTTCGCGTCCATCACGGTGCCGCTGATCCGCGGCGCGCTGTCATTTGTCGTGGTCATCTCGATCATCCACGCTTTCCAGTCGTTCGACCTCGTCTACGTGCTCAACGGGCCCAACGGCGGGCCCGAGGCCGGGACCTATGTGCTCGGCATCATGCTGTTTCAGCACGCGTTCTCGTTCCTGGAATTCGGTTACGCCTCCGCGCTGGCCTGGGTGGTTTTCGCCATCTTGCTGGTGTTGACGGTGGTTCAGCTGCGAATCGCGCGTCGACGGACCTGGGAGGCTGCGAATGGTCTGGGCTGAGCGGCCGCTGCTGCGCAACGTCCTTCGTGCCGCCACCCTGTATGCCGCGCTGATCTTCGTCGCCTGGTGCGCGTTGTCGCCGATCCTGTGGGCGCTGTCTGGATCGCTGAAGAACGAGGCGGAGATCAGCGAGCCGAAACTGCTTCCGTCCAGCCCGCAGTGGTCCAACTACACCGAGGTGTTCGGGCTGATGCCGTTCTGGCGGATGTTCTTCAACACCGTGCTGTACGCCGGCTGCGTCACCGCCGGGCAGGTGTTCTTCTGCTCGCTGGCCGGATATGCCTTCGCACGGCTGGACTTTCGCGGCCGCGACACCCTGTTCCTGCTGTACCTGGGCACCTTGATGGTGCCGTTGACGGTGACGGTGATTCCGCAGTTCATCCTGATGCGGGCCGCCGGTTGGGTCGACACGCCGTGGGCGATGATCGTGCCGGGCTTGTTCGGCAGTGCGTTCGGCACGTATCTCATGCGGCAGTTCTTTCGCACGCTGCCCACCGACCTGGAGGAGGCGGCGATACTGGACGGCTGTTCCTCGTGGCAGATCTATTGGCGCATACTGCTTCCGCATGCCCGGCCCGCGGTGCTGGTGCTGGCGGTGTTGACCTGGGTCAGCGTGTGGAACGACTTCCTCTGGCCGCTGCTGATGATCCAGCGCAACAGCCTGGCCACCCTGACCCTCGGCCTGGTTCGGCTGCGGGGCGAATACGTGGCACGCTGGCCGGTGCTGATGGCGACCTCGATGCTGATCCTGTTGCCCTTGGTGATCATCTACGCGCTCGCTCAACGCTCCTTCGTCCGCGGCATCGCGATGACCGGGCTGGGCGGATAAAGGCAATGGCCTCGGTGAGTTTCGAGCAGGCGACACGCTGTTATGCCGGCGCGGACCGGCCGGCGCTGGATCGGTTGGACCTCGACGTCGGCGACGGCGAATTCGTCGTGTTGGTGGGTCCGTCGGGGTGCGGCAAGACGACGTCGCTGCGCATGGTCGCCGGCCTGGAAACCCTGGACTCCGGCCGCATCCGGATCGGTGATCGCGACGTCACCACCGTCGACCCCAAGCATCGCGACGTCGCCATGGTGTTTCAGAACTATGCGCTGTACCCGCACATGACAGTGGCGCAGAACATGGGCTTCGCGCTGAAGGTGGCCAAGGTCGCCAAGCCCGAGATCCGGGAGCGGATACTGGCTGCGGCGAGAATGCTCGACCTGGAACCATACCTGGACCGCAAACCCAAGGATCTCTCCGGAGGGCAGCGGCAGCGGGTGGCGATGGGCCGCGCGATCGTGCGCCGCCCGCAGGTGTTCCTGATGGACGAGCCCTTGTCCAACCTGGACGCCAAGCTGCGGGTGCAGACCCGCAACCAGATCGCCGCCCTGCAGCGCCAACTCGGCACCACTACGGTGTACGTCACCCACGATCAGGTCGAGGCGATGACGATGGGGGATCGGGTGGCGGTGTTGTGCGACGGTGTGCTGCAGCAATACGCAGCGCCGCGTGAGTTGTACCGCAACCCCGCCAATGTGTTCGTCGCCGGGTTCATCGGGTCGCCGGCAATGAACCTGTTCACCCTGCCGATCGTCGATTCCGCAGTCTCACTGGGGGATTGGGTCATATCGTTACCTCGTGAGATAGCCGACGGCGGGTCCGAGATCGTCGTCGGGATCCGCCCGGAGCACTTCCAGCTGGGCAGCGTCGGCGTCGAGATGGAGGTCGACGTGGTGGAGGAGTTGGGTGCCGACGCTTACCTGTACGGACGAATCACCGGGTCGGACAAGGTGATTGGCAAGCCGGTCATCGCGCGCGCCGACGGCCACGACCCGCCGGGCAAGGGCAGCCGGGTGCGCCTGCACCCGCAACCCGGGCGCCTGCACTTCTTCGGCCCCGACGGACTGCGACAACAATAGGACACTCGCGGAGAGTGAATCGGGCGACGCCCGCACGGCGTGTCCCGTCGTGAAAATCACGATCGGCAAGAACGATGGCCCGGTGATGGATCGCTATGGAACCGATGTGCTGGCCGGCGCGGGACGCCGCAAACCCCGCTCGGTCGAGCACCCCGTCGAACTCGGCATGGTCGTCGAGGACGCCCAGACCGGCTACGTCGGCGCCGTGGTCCGCGTCGAACACGGCTGCGTCGACCTCGAAGACCGCCGCGGCAAGACCCGCAACTTCCCATTGGGACCCGGATTCCTGTTGGAGGGCCGGCCGGTGATCCTGACCGCGCCGCGCCGCGCAGCACCGGCTGCGGCGGCGCGAACCGCGTCCGGCTCGGTGGCGGTGTCGGGTCAGCGTGCCCGAGTCGCCCGTGCCAGCCGGATCTACGTGGAGGGCCGGCACGACGCCGAACTGGTCGCCCAGGTCTGGGGCGAAGACCTCAAGATCGAGGGAGTGGTGGTCGAATACCTGGGCGGCGTCGACGACCTGGTCGGCATCGTCGAGCAGTTCCGGCCCGGTCCGGGCTGTCGGCTCGGTGTCCTCGTCGACCATCTCGTCGCCGGATCGAAAGAGTCGAAGATCGCCGACGCGGTCCGAAACGGGCCCGGCGGTGCCGACACGCTGGTGGTCGGACACCCCTACGTGGACATCTGGCAGGCCGTCAAACCCGATCGGCTCGGGCTGAAGGCGTGGCCGACGGTGCCCCGACACATCGAATGGAAGCACGGCGTCTGCCGGGCGCTGGGCTGGCCGCACCAAACGCAGGCCGACATCGCCCGGGCGTGGCAGCGCATCCGATCCACCGTCCGCGACTGGAACGACCTCGAGCCTGCACTGATCGGCCGGGTCGAGGAGCTCATCGATTTCGTGACGCAATGACGCCCTGGTCGCCCCCGTCTTAACCTGGTCGATTCCGTCGGGCCTGTGGCATAGGTCACCGTCACGTTTCCGGGTGCCTGCGGCACTAACTCCGTGACCACCCGCCCGGAGAAATCGGAGGAAGCCCATGACCAACGCGCTTGTCATCGACGCTGCAGGACTCGACCGCCTTTCGTGCAACGCCAAGGCCGACCCGAGCACCGGCAAGAAGACCCTGAAAGCCAGGACGGTCTGCGAGTCCGGCTTCCGCAACATGACCTACGTGCGGGATCTGGCGCCGATGCTGGTCGGCGAGCCGCCCGCGCTGCTCGGTGACGACTCGGCCCCCAACCCTTCCGAGACGTGCCTGGCAGCACTCGGCTCGTGCATCTCGGTGGGCCTGCTGGCCAACGCCACGCACCGCGGCGTGACGCTGACCAAGATCGAGGTGGAGATGGAGGGGGACATCGACATCTCGGCCGTGTGGGGCGTCGGCGACACCCCCGACGGCAAGGTGCTCGGTTTCACCGCGGTTCGCTGCACCGTGCGGCTGGCCGGAGACGCCGACGACGCCACGTTGCAGGAAATCCACGACAATGCCATCGCCTGGTCGCCCGTCGTCAATACATTCAGGCGGCCCGTAACTGTCGACTCCGCCCTTTCCGTCGGCTAGGCAGTCAGGGTGACCACGACGATTGCTATTGCGACCGACCTGCTCGACCCGGAAATCCTGGCCGACATCCGTGCCCATGCGGGACCCCTGGACCGAGGGGAACACACCACTCGGCGCAGCTTCGCGCGACTGGGCGGCGCCGGGCTGCTGGGGCTGGGTGCGCCCGGCAACGCCGACGGCAGGCTGCCGCAGATGGCCGAGGTAATCCGGCAGATCTCCGCGGAGTGCATGAGCACCGGATTCTCGGTCTGGGCCAACCGCATGACAGTGGAGTATTTGCTCACTGCGGCAACACCATTCAGCGCTGCCGCGGTGCGCCCGCTGTTGGCCGGGGCGGCGCTGGGAGTCACCGGCATGGCGGCCGCCTTCAAGGAGTTGGCCGGCTGCGGCAGCCTGGAGCTCACCGCGACCGCGGCGCCCGGCGGCTACCGGATCAGTGGGCCGATCCGCTGGGCATCGAACCTGCACGACGATTCACTGCTGGTCACCGCGGCGCGCACGGACCGCGGCGACAAGGTGATCGTGGCGCTGCCGTTGAGCACCCCCGGGGTCGTGGTCGGCGAACATTTCACGCTGTTGGCGATGGACAGCACCGCCTCCTCGTATCTGAATCTGACCGACGCGTACGTCCCCGACGAACAGGTGCTGACGCACGACTTCGCCGGGTTCCTGGGCGGGGTGCGGCCCACCTTCCTGGTGCTGCAATCGGCAATGTGTCTGGGGCTGGCCAAAACAGCTGTGGCCCACGCCAGGCTCGCCCTGTCCGGAGTGAACGAAATCTTCGCCGACGAGGTCGACGTCGTCGCGGAGAAACTCGCCGCTGCGGAATCGACCCTGGCCGAATTCGCCGGTGCCGTCGGCGGACCGCGGCCGCCAAGCAAGAAGGAATTGCTCGCGTTGCGGCTCTCCGCGGCCGAAATCGCCAGTGCCAGTGCGGCTCTGGAAGTCCGAACGGCCGGCGGCAAGGGTTATGCCAGCAAGACCCCGGCCAGCCGGCGTTACCGCGAGGCCGCGTTCATCCCGGTGCAGTCGCCCTCCGAAGCCCAATTGCGTTGGGAACTGCGCGGATGCTCCTGAGCCGCCCAGCGGGTCGACGATGACTCCCGCGGCCGCTCCCTCCGAAAAGCTGGAACCCGATCGCGTGGTTGGCGGGATCCCGTTGGCTGTCCTGGTGCGCGACTACCACCGGCCGATGGTGAATTTTGCTTGCACGATGGTGGATTCGCCCGCGGTGGCGGAGGAGGCCGTACAGGAGGCGTGGGTGCAGGTGCTGAAATCCGCGGCGACCTTCGAGGGCCGTTCGTCCGTAGCTACCTGGTTGTTCGGCATCGTCAAGCACACCGCGTCCCGGCACCGCCGCCGCGAGACCCGGATCCGCGAGCACGAGGTGCTGAGCACCGAAGACACCGACCCACTTTCCGGGCGGATGCATCCCGCGGGCCACCCCGACGCCGGGCACTGGAGCGTGCCGCCGTCGCAGCGATTTCTTCCCGAAGACCAGACGGTGCAACGCGAACTCGTCGGGTTTGTCCGGGCGGCCCTCGACACGCTGCCGGTGCGGCAACGGCAGCTGATCATCCTGCGTGACCTCGTCGGCACGTCGTCGGAGGAGGCGGCCGAGATCCTGGAACTGTCCGCTGACGCGCAGCGCGCCCTGCTGTATCGGGCCCGCGGCAACCTGCGCAACGAATTGGAAAAGCGGTATCAACGATGACCGTGCCTGACCACACCGTCCCGGCGATCGACTGCGTGGAGTTCGTCCGGCTCGTCGACGACCTGGTCGACTCGGACCCGCAGCGCTGGGGTGCGATCGTGGCCCGTCATCTCGAGGAATGCCCGCCGTGCCTGGTCTATCTGCAGCAGATGCTCGACCTCAAGGTCCTGCTCAGCCACGTCTTCGACGGCCAGAAACTCAGCGACGCGCAGATCTCGGGGGTGCTCGACACGATCACCACCCTGCGAGACCGCGCGGCGGAATGACGACCCGGCCTCGAATGCCCGCGAATATCGAAAACCATTGTGCTGCAAGGAAAGTCACCACAGCTGTCTAACTGAGGCCAAAAGGCCCTGCCGGAGTGCACCCGGCGTCTCGTAGTATCGGGGTCGTGGCGAAATACGGGATCCTGGTGGCGGTCGACGGTTCGGCCGAATCCGACGCAGCCGTCGTCTGGGCGGCCCGAGAGGCCGCCTCGCGCCACGTGCGCCTTACCTTGCTGCACGCGGTCACTCCGGTGGTCGTGGGCTGGCCGGTGGGTCAGCTGTACACCGAAATGCCGGAGTGGCAGCAGGACAACGCCGACCACGTCGTCACGCATGCCCGCCACACCGTGGCCGAGAGCGGCGCCACACCGGCTGACGTACACGTCGAGATGCCTTATGCCAACGCGGTTCCCGCCCTGATCGAGGCGTCCAAGCATGCCGAGATGGTGGTGGTAGGAAACCAGGGGATCGGTGCGCTGGGGCGCATGTTGCTGGGCTCGGTCAGCTCCGCGCTGATTCAGCATGCGCACTGTCCCGTCGCGGTGATTCGGGGTGGTGAGGGCGCGGTGATTCCCGACCCCGCCGCACCCGTGCTGGTGGGCATCGACGGGTCACCGGCGTCGGAGGCCGCGACGGCCCTGGCGTTCGAGGAGGCCTCCCGACGCGGTGTCGGCCTGGTCGCATTGCACGCCTGGAGCGATGTCGGGGTTTTCCCGGCGCTGGGCATGGACTGGCACGACCGCGAAAACGAGGGCCAGGAGGTTCTCGCCGAGCGGCTGGCGGGCTGGCAGGAGCAGTACCCGGACGTTCAGGTGCAGCGGTCGCTGGTCTGCGACACCCCGGCGAAATGGCTGCTGGAAGCCGCCGAGCAGGCACAGCTCATTGTGGTGGGGACTCGCGGCCGGGGCGGATTCCCGGGCTTGCTGCTTGGTTCGGTGAGCTCTGCGGTGGTCCACGCGGCAACTATCCCGGTGATCGTGGTCGGCTCGTAAGTTCGGGTCTTTGGTCCCCGCCATCGGGGGCCTTGGACCGGCGCGGGTACTGACCAGGGCTGAATACCGTGACACTATGGCCTAGGTGATCGGCAAGCAATGCCCGAGCGTCGCGCTGCCGGCCGATACCAGGTAACGGAAGGGGACGACGAAATGACCTCAGCGGCAACCGGAAGCGATAAGAAGTACGGTGTCGTCGTGGCCGCCGACGGCTCGCCCGCGGCCAAGGCCGCCGTCGTGTGGGCCGCCCGGGACGCGGCATTGCGTAACTCTCCGCTGACTGTGGTGCACGTGGTGAACACCGACGTGGCCACCTGGCCGCCGATGCCCTACCCGGACACTTGGACGGCCTGGCAGGAAGATGGCGGACGCAAGATCCTCGCCGAAGCCATCCAGGTCGCCGAGGAGGCTGTTCCGCACGATCGCAGCCTGACCATCAAGAGCGAGTTGGTGTTCGCCACCCCGATCTCCACCATGCTCGAAATGTCAAAGGACGCAGATATTTTGGTGGTGGGCTCGTCCGGCCGCGGAGCGGTGGCCCGGGTGTTGCTGGGCTCGGTCAGTTCCAGCGTGGTGCGGCATGCGCACTGTCCGGTCGCCGTCATCCACGACGAAGACCCTTTGATGCCCAACCCGCAGGGGGCGCCGGTGCTGGTCGGCATCGACGGTTCACCGGCTTCGGAGGCCGCCACCGCGGTTGCTTTCGACCAGGCGTCGCGGCGCGGCGTCGAGCTGATTGCGCTGCACGCGTGGAGTGACCGAGAGGTCGTCGAACTGCCCGGACTGGACTGGTCGAAGGTCAAGGCCGAGGCCGAACTCAGTCTCGCCGAGCGGCTGGCCGGCTGGCAGGAGCGCTACCCCGACGTCACAGTGTGTCGCGTCGTCGTGTGCGACCGTCCAGCGCGCCAGCTCATCACCCGGTCGGAATCGGCTCAGCTGGTGGTCGTGGGTAGCCATGGGCGGGGTGCGGTGAGCGGGGCTTTGCTGGGTTCGGTGAGCAATGCCGTGGTGCACTCGGCGCGCATGCCCGTGATCGTCGCACGCGGATAACGCGCGGTTACCGGGGTCGAGATGCGATTCCGGGTTGAGTTGCGATTCCGGATTGAGATGCGATGAAGTGGGAAACCACTGTCGCATGGCTGAATTCAGAGTTATCGACCCACACGGCGAAGTCGTCGCGACCAAAGACATCGAGAGCGCAGACGACGCCCACGCCTGGTTTGTCGACTCGGTGGCCGACAATTCCGAGCTGGGTTGGCGGCTGGAAGTCAACCACGACGGCGAATGGTCGTTCTTCGACGACACCGAGGGCGCCTCGGAGTGAGGTCAGTCTCGGCTGACCCGGGTGTGCGCGGTCAGTAACAGCTGGTCGAAGGTCGATCGCAGCGTGATGCACTCGCGCGCTCCGCGGAAATCGGCGACAATTTGTTCCGCCAATGGCCGCAGTTTGACGTTCGAGTCCTGCGACAGCCACTTCAGCAGGTCGAACGCGGTATCCTCGCCGATGTCGTAGACGAGCATCAACATGCCCTTGGCCTGTTCGATGCCGGCACGGTTCTCGGCGATTTCCGCCAGCTTCGCCGTGACGAGGTCTTGCTGGGCAGTGTCGGTGGGCGGAGCCACATCGACGAAGAAACCGTGCGTACCGATCACGTTGCCGTCGTCGTCGAAGAGTTGATCGCCGACTACCACGACGTGGTGTACGTTGCCGGCGGTATCGAGGATGCGATGACGGGTACTGAACGCCCTGCGGGTGCGCAGCATCTCATCCAGCATGGCCGCGACCCGGTCGCGGTCTTCTGGATGTTTGTGCGAGAGCAGCAGTTCGGTCGTCGGATTGATTTCGCCGGGAGCATAGCCGTGCATCTGGTGGAGTTGTCGCGACCATTCCCAGCGCCGGTCGGCGAAGTAGAACCGGAACGAACCGACCCGCTGCGGGGAGTCTCCGGCCAGTGCCTGTTGCACGGCGGCCGATTGGTCGTCGAGATCTCGCTTCATTGCTGACCCCGCCTCCTCGAATCCGTTGCAGCGACGCCGGAATCGGTCGTAGAACGCCGGACTACCGGTATGGGCGGCGGTCGCGGTTTGGTGCTGCCGCGGCCGCCGCCCATATCCTCGGTTGATCAAGCGTCTATGACCTGGCGCTTCACCTCCTTCTCGTCGACGGCGTGATGTCCGTTGGAACGGTTCACGGAAATCTTGCGCGGCTTGGCCTTTTCGGCAACCGGGATGCGTAGGCGCAGCACGCCCTCGTCGTAGCTGGCTTCGATCTTTTCGGTGTCGAGGTTTTCGCCGAGGACGAGCTGGCGACTGAACACCCCGCGGGGGCGCTCGGCGGCGAGCATCTCACGGTCGGGGTCGACGCCTCGGCGTTCGGCGCGCACCGTCACGACATTGCGTTCGATGTCGATGTCCAGTGAGTCGGCGTCGATGCCGGGCAGGTCGAACTCGACCACGAATTCTTCGCCTTCACGCCATGCGTCCATCGGCATCACTGCTGGTCGAGCGGCTGTTCCCAGCGCCTGCTGGGTGAAGCGGTCCAGTTCGCGGAACGGGTCGGAGCGCATCAGCATGGCGGTCACCTCTTACTCCAATCTGCGATCTAAGTGAGAGACTTATCTGTCTCTAGCAACATAGATTTTATATAGCACTCTCGATAGTTCAAGGCAAGTGTGGTAAATAGGTTTTGTGTTCGAGCGGCCAAGGGGGTAATAGATGGCGGAACGTTCTGGCGACAACGGGGGCCCGGCACCGGATCATGGGGTGTACGGAATATCCGTTGCGGCAGAACTATCGGGCGTCGCCGTGCAGTCGCTACGCCTCTACGAACGCCACGGTTTGTTGACCCCGGCGCGCAGTACCGGCGGAACGCGGCGCTACAGCGCCGACGATCTGGCCCGCCTGCAGCGCATCAGTGCACTGATCGATGCCGGCGTCAACCTGGCTGGAATCGCGCGCATCCTGAACCTCGAAGACGACAATGCCGAACTGACGGCGGCCAACAGTAACCTGCTGTCGGCGAACCGCTCGCTGCGGAGTGCGGCGAAAAGCGCCGAGGCGAAGCAGTCCGCCGAGCGGCCCGCCACCTGAGGAATTCACCAGGTCGGACCGAGTTGACGGCGAAATACCTTGTACTGCAATGAATCTAGCTTTGTGCGACTACGCGGAAGTGGTGGGCGCTCGGGTCGGCAGGATCAGGAAGCGTCATGCCTGCTGCGACCCCGGAGCGCAGGTAATCGATCACGGCTTCGTCGAGACGCTCGCCGGGGACCACAGCCGGGATACCGGGTGGGTAAGGGGTGATCTGCTCGGCGGCGACGCGGCCGGCGGCCTTGTCGGCTCGGACCATTTCGGTGGGACCGAAGAAGGCGTCGCGGGGTAGCTGTACGGTCTCGAGTTGCAGCTCCGCTGGGGAAGGCAATCGGAGCGACGGCGGCCGCTGGAAGTCGTCAGCCGCCTTACGCCATCGGGTCATCGCGGTAAGCAGGCGATCGGCGGTCTGCTTGTCGTCGGCGAACGACAAGGTGGCCAGCACGCGCCGGTGATCGCTCAGCCCGAGGTCGATCCGGCAATTCTCTCGCAGCCAGTCCGACGCCTGGTATCCACTGGTTTCCGTCGCGGAGATGTCCATCAATACCTGGGTGGTGTCGAGGTCTCGGGATGCCTCCTCGCCCAGCAGTTCGTCACGCAGGACGACGACGCCCGGTATCTCGGCCAGTCGGTCGCGCAGGTGCCTGGCCAGCTCCAGCTCCGCGGACAGCAGCTCGTAGCCGCGCTCCACCATCTGGCGCCGCCAACCGTCAAGTGCCGCATACACCATCACGTTCGGGCTGGTCGTCATCAGCAGGTCCGCGCACGACGACAGCCGGTCGGGATCCACCAGGTCTCCTTGCAGGTGGAACACCGATCCCTGCTCAAAACCCGCGCCCATCTTGTGCACGCTCACGACGCAGACGTCCGCTCCCGCATCCATCGCCCAGGTGGGCAGGTCGTCATGGAACGGCAGGTGTGCGCCCCAGGCCTCGTCGACGATCAGCGGCTTGTTTCGTTCATGGCAGACCTCGGCAATTCCCGCGATGTCCGCGCAGGTGCCATATGGGCTGGGGCTGACGATCAGCGCTCCGGCGGCGTCCGGGTGATCCTCCCAGGCTTGTCGCACTTGCTGGGGGGAAGGGGGATGCGAGAAGTGCCGCTCACTGTCCCATCGTGGCGTGATCCACCGCGGCACCACGCCGGAGAAGATCAACCCCGCCACGATCGACTTATGGCTGTCGCGCGCAACGAGCAAACCGCCGTCTGCACCGCCGGCGACGGCCAGCATCGCCGCTTTCACCGAAAGTGAGCTGCCACAGGTAGAGAAGAACGCGGACTCGGCCCCGACCGCGTCAGCCATCAATTCTTCTGCCCGAGCGAGAAACTTCCCCCGGGACAACCGGTCGTCTAGGCCACTGGTTGCCAGAACGTCGTCCCGGAACGGATCTCTGCCCAACACCGCCAGCACGCGGGGGTCAGCGCCCGCGCCCTGGCGGTGGCCGGGCGGGGTGAAGCCGTAGCGTCCTTTTCGGTGGTAATCGAGCAGCGCATCCAGCAGCGGTGCCTGGGACTGATCCATGGCACTCGGTTACCCGGGTTTACCGAACGATATGCCGGGTATGAGGCGACCTATGGTCGACCAGTCGCAGGTTGCGCTGCGCGCCGTCGGATTGGTGTGCAGTCTCAAACCCAGCCCCGCTCGCTCGAGCAGCACGCTGATCGCCGAGCATGTCGCCGCCGAACTTCAAAAAGCCGGCGCCGAGACCGAATTGCTGCGCTGCGTCGACTACAACATCCTGCCCGGCGTCGAGGCCGATATGGGTCCCGGCGACGAATGGCCGGAGGTCCGGGAGAAGCTGCTGGAAGCCGAAGTCGTGTTGCTCAGCACGCCGGTGTGGTTGGGACACCCGGCCAGCGTGACCCAGCGGGTGCTCGAGCGCCTCGACGCCGAGTTGTCCAACAAAGACGACCACGGGACACCGGCGATGGTCGGCAAGGTTGCGATCGTCAGTGTGGTCGGCAACGAGGACGGCGCCCACAAATACCCACCGTATTCCGATGATTCGCAAAGTTGAGGTGCTGCCATGCCCAAGACAACCAAGAGCGGCGCGGCGAAGAAAGATGAACTGCCCGGCACGCTGAAACGTTCCAGCGCAAAGGCGCAACGCACCTTCGCCAAGGCGCACGACGCAGCCGCCGAGCAGTACGGCAGTGAAGAACGTGCGCACCGCGTCGCCTATGCCGCTGTCAAGCACAGCTACGAGAAGGTGGGCGACCATTGGGAAGCCAAGGAGGAGAAAGGCCCGTCCGACGAGCGCGCCGAGCGTGGCGGGCTCGACAATCCGGTTCCCTCCGAGGAGGGCGTCGACGCCAACGCCAGCAAGAAACACCTGCTCGACCTGGCCCGCCGCCTCGATGTGCGCGGTCGGTCCACGATGACGAAAGCCGAACTCGTCGAGGCCATCAAGAAACAGAATCGGCGTGCCTAAAAGCGTTGACAGCCAAGAACTTTCGGGGGCGCAGCAATACCTGCCCCCGCGCCTGGATCTGACGTCGCTGCAGCGGGCGGCAAGCGGTTGCCGCGGCTGCACCCTTTACCAGGACGCCACGTCGACGGTTTTCGGCCGCGGCGACACCGGTGCGCCGCTGATGCTGGTGGGCGAGCAACCGGGGGATCAGGAGGATCAGGCTGGACAGCCGTTCGTTGGTCCCGCCGGCCGGTTACTGCAGCGGGCGCTGGCAGAAGCCGAGGTCGATGCGAAGATGACCTACCAGACCAACGCGGTGAAGCATTTCAGATTCAAAAGGGTCGGCAAGCGGCGGATCCACGAAAAACCTGGCCGTACCGAGGTAGTCGCTTGCCGGCCGTGGTTGATCGCCGAAATCGAGGTCGTGCGTCCACATGTGGTGCTGTGTCTGGGCGCCACCGCCGCCCAGTCGTTGTTGGGCAGCACGTTTCGGGTCACCGCTCATCGGGGCGAAGTATTGCCGTTGCCGGGGGCCCTGCACTTACAGCTTCAGCCTGAGCCGGTGCTGATGGCGACGGTGCACCCTTCGGCTCTGTTGCGCGACCGAAGTGAGCACCGGCAAGAGAACTACCAGTCGTTCGTCGAGGATTTGCGACGCGCGTTCGCTGCGGGAGGGCGGATGTTTCAGGGCGCACATCATGGGTAGCCGAATCAGATGAGTCTGCGCAACGACCAAACTACCGAGGTAATCCGCGACGAAGCGGTTCAACCGTCACACGATCGCGGGCGCACGCGCCGTGGCGTCGTCAACTGGGTGCTGGCATTGCTCACGATTCCCGCGGCTGCCCTCATCATGATCTTTGCCGTCGGTGCGGCGATGAGCATGGCCGCCTGCAGCACCACGCAGTGCCCGAACACCGGACCAGGCGGGCTGCTGTACGGCTTGTTGTTCTACGGTGCACCGGTGGTGGCCGCGGTGACCGTCCTGGCCTCGTTCGTCACCGCCTTCCGGCGACGCGGCTTCGTCGTCCCGCTAGCGGGCCTTGCGCTGTTGCTCGTCGACTTCGCGGCGATCGCCATCCTGTTCTGATTCCATTGACTACCAACAACTTCAGATCCGCGGTGTTGTTCGACATCGACGGCACTCTGGTGGACTCGAACTACCTACACATCGATGCATGGCAGCGCGCGTTCGCCGAAGTCGGCATCGACGTCGAGGCTTGGCGTATTCACCGCGGCATCGGGATGGACGGCTCCACCCTGGTGAAGAGCTTGTCCGGCGACGCACCCGAGGAAACGCAGAAACGCCTCAAAGACCTGCACTCGCAGCACTATCAAGAGGTTGCGGGACTGCTGCAGCCACTACCCGGCGCGCGTGAACTGTTGCAGCACGTGGCCGACATGGGTCTGGGTGTGGTGCTGGCCACCTCAGCACCCGAGGGCGAATTGGCTATGCTCCGAAAGGTTCTGGACTGCGACCACTTGGTGGCCGCAGTCACCTCTTCAGACGACGTCGACACCGCCAAGCCGCGGCCCGACATCATTCGTGTGGCTTTGGAGCGGGTCGGGGTCACCGCTGAGCAAGCGGTATTCGTCGGTGACGCCATCTGGGATGCCGAGGCGTGCGCACGCGCCGACGTCGCGTGCATCGGGGTGCTCAGCGGCGGAGTCTCCCGTGACGAACTGACAGACGCCGGCGCCGTGCAGGTATTCGAGAACGCGGGCGATCTGCTCAGGCACATCGGTGACACGCCGATCGCTCAGCTGAGCAAATAACCCCGAACAAGCGAATGGGCCCAATCCCGTTGGATTGGGCCCATTCTCGCGTCCGACTACTGGTTGGCCTTCTGACGCTGCTCGGCGGCTTCGGCGCCACCACGAGCGGCTTCTGCCTCGGCTTCCTTCTTAGCAGCGTCACGCTGCGCGTCGGCCTTGTCCTGCTGGGCCTGGCCCTCGCGCTTGACGTCGTCACGGCCGGTCACGGCACCGATGACTTCCTTGGCCTTGCCCTTGACACCTTCGACGACGCCCTCGACGCCTTCCTGGGGGCCACTCTTCTCGCCCATAAGTCCTCCTGCATGCTTGCTCGCTGACATGGCGACTTCACGCTGTTGCTCTTGCTCGTCCGCGCTCAGCCAACAAAGGCAGACCCGGCGCGTTCTGCTACACGCCTGATCCATTTTCCCTTGCGCCGACAGGGTTTCCGAAGGACACGTCGCTCAAACCTGTGTGTTGAGTCACCGTGACTCGCGGTGCGGGAGAAACTCCTGCGCTTTGATCTTCACGCCCTCCTTGAGGATGCCGAACGCGTTCTCGTCACCCCGCAGCACGGCGCCGGCGGCGTTCTTCATCTGCTCGAAGGTGGCGTGTGGCGGCACCGGAGGAACATCGGGATCGCAATGCACGTCCAGCACGGTCGGCCGGTCCGCCTGCAGCGCGCGCTCCCAGGCCGGTGCGATCAGATCGGGGTCGGTCACGGTGGCATGGCCCAGGCCCAGCGTGCCGGCGAACCCGGCGTAGTCGACGTCGGGAAGTGTCTGTGATTCCGGGAATTTCGGCGCTCCACCCATCGCCCGCATCTCCCAGGTCACCTGGTTGAGGTCGTTGTTGTGCAGCACCGCGATGACCAGCCGGGGGTCGGTCCACTGCTGCCAGTAGTGGGCGATAGTGATCAGCTCGGCCAGCCCGTTCATCTGCATCGCGCCGTCGCCGGCGAAGGCGATGACCGGCCGGTCCGGTTGGGCGAACTTGGCGCCGATGGCGTAGGGGACGGCCGGCCCCATGGTGGCCAGCGTGCCGGACAGCGAACCGCGAATGTTTCCGCGGAATTTCAGTTGCCGCGCATACCAATTCGCGGCGGATCCGGAGTCCGCGGTGACGATCGTGTTATCCGGCAGCCGTGGCGAGAGCTCGGCGAACAACCGCATCGGATTGATCGGATCGGCGGACACCTCGGCTTCCATCGCCATGGTTTCCCACCACCGTGCCACATTGCGTTCGATGGTGTCGCGCCACGACCGGTCGGATTTGCGTTGCAGTAGCGGCAATAAGGCGCGCACGGTGGCGCCGGCGTCGCCGACCAGGTTGACCTCGTTGGGGTAGCGCATCCCGATCAGCGTGGGATCGATGTCGATCTGGACTCCGCGGGCATTGCCGTAGGGCGGCAGGAATTGTGAGTAGGGGAAGCTGGAGCCGATGGTCAGCAGGGTGTCGCAGTCGCGCATCATCTCGTAGCTGGGCCGGGTCCCCAAGAGTCCGATCGACCCGGTGACCCAAGGCAATTCGTCGGACAGCACATCCTTGCCCAGCAGCGCCTTGGCGACGCCGGCGCCCAGCGTGTCGGCGAGTTCGGTGATCTCTGCACTGGCGCCGCGCGCGCCACTGCCGACCAGCATGGCGACCCGCTCACCGGCATTGAGCACGTCGGCGGCCTGCCGCAGGCCGTCGGGCGACGGCTCGACCACCGGGTGCTCGTATCCGAGACTGGATGGCACCATCTTGAATTCGTGCGCCGGCGCCGAGTATTTCAGCTCTTGGACATCGGCAGGTACGACGACGGCGGTCGGCGCCCGTCGGGTCAGGGCGGTTCGGATGGCGCGGTCCAGCACATTGGGCAACTGTTCGGGCACGGTGACCATCTGGATGTAGTCGCTGGCGACGTCTTTGAACAGGCTCAACAGGTCGACCTCCTGCTGATATGCGCCGCCTATTGCGCTGCGATCGGTCTGCCCGAGTATCGCCAGCACCGGGACGTGGTCGAGTTTGGCGTCGTAAAGGCCGTTGAGCAGGTGAATCGCCCCTGGGCCGGAGGTTGCCGCGCACACCCCCAGCCGGCCCGAGAATTTCGCGTAACCGACCGCCTCGAAGGCGGCCATCTCCTCGTGCCGGGGCTGGATGAAAGTCGGTGTGTTGCCGGCGCGGCCCCACGCCGCGAGCAGACCGTTGATGCCGTCGCCGGGGTAGGCGAAGACCGTGTCGACGCCCCAGTCGCGTAACCGTTGCAGCAGAAAATCGCCGACCTGTGTCGCCATCGCGCAACCCTCCTTCGGTGCGTTTCGCCTGTCTCGGTCGCGGTTACCCGTTTGCCAGCGATGTAGACCTGCGTGTTTCACCGTGGTGCGAAATGGGAATCCGCTCCCGTCGAGCGACAGGAGGTGAGGAAATGTCCGTGAGGTCAGTAGGTGGCGCCATCACCAGAGTGGTTGGTTTCCTGCGTGCCGGTTACCCGCAGGGTTTGCCGGCGCCCGACACCTTCCCGGTTCTGGCGGTCTTGCCGCGCCGTCCTGCCCCGCCGGCACACAGCGCCGGCGTCGGCACCCGCGCTTGACAGTGAATTCCGCCCCAGACGCCTAGCGCCCTCAGGCGCCGCGGACCACGCGCAGCCGATGCCGGGTGTCGGTGGACCATAGGGTCGCGCAGCTCGGGCACTGCAGATTCAGCCGCGTCGCGCGGTTGCTGAGCAGGTACTGCCAGTGGGCCCCGCAGTTGCGGCTGCTGTCGCATTCGGTACATGCGTTGCCCCAGTTGCAATTTGGGCACGGCAGCCAAGCCCGCCGGGCAGGGTCGGCGTGCGGGTCGATGGGCAGCACAGGCACGAAGTTCAGCCTCTCTCAGCGGATTAAGTTAGGCTAGCCTACCCAAATTCAGTACGCAACCCGGCGCTGGCCACCCTGATACGAGCCGTGGAATAGTGCGGGCAGCAACTTCGCGCGTTCGAAAGGGTCGGGCATGCCCACAATCACCACCAGCGACGGCGTCGAGATCTACTTCAAGGATTGGGGCTCAGGTCAGCCCATCGTATTCAGCCACGGGTGGCCGCTGTCCGCGGACGACTGGGACGCCCAGCTGCTCTTTTTCCTTGCGCACGGCTACCGGGTGATCGCCCACGACCGGCGCGGCCACGGCCGCTCCGCGCAGGTCGCCGACGGACACGACATGGATCACTACGCCGACGACCTGGCCGCCGTGGTGGAGCACCTGGATCTGCGGGACGCCGTACACATCGGTCATTCCACCGGCGGTGGGGAAGTGGCCCACTATCTGGCTCGGCACGGCGAGACCCGCGCCGCGAAAGCCGTGCTGATCAGCGCTGTTCCGCCGCTGATGGTCAAGACCGCGGCCAACCCACTCGGCCTGCCCAAAGAAGTCTTCGACGACCTACAGGCCCAACTGGCCGCCAACCGCTCCGAGTTCTACCGCGCGCTGCCCTCCGGCCCCTTCTACGGGTTCAACCGGCCCGGCGTCGAATCCTCGGAAGCCGCCATCGCCAACTGGTGGCGGCAGGGAATGATGGGCAGCGCCAAGGCGCACTACGAGGGCATCGTCGCCTTCTCCCAGACGGACTTCACCGAAGACCTGTTGAAGATCGGCGTGCCGGTGCTGGTCATGCACAGCACGGACGATCAGATCGTGCCCTACCAGGCCGCTGGGCCGAGGTCGGCGGAATTGTTGCGCAACGGCGTATTGAAGACTTATCAGGACTTTCCGCACGGCATGATCACCACGCAAGCCGACGTGATCAACTCCGACGTGCTGGAATTTCTGCGAAGCTGAATCCCCCTGTGCGCCAACGGGTTCAGGTGCATACCGGCTCGGTGCGGCGGGGCCGGCACGCGACGAGCAGTAACCCGACAGCGAAGACGATCGCGGTCAGCCAGGGAAACCGCCCGTTCGGCGCGAAACCGTCAGCGGAGATGAATGCCAGCGCGTAGGAGGTCATCGCCGTGCCGACCAGCATGACCACCGCGGTCCAGCGATCGGTCAGCGCAACGCCGATCATCGGCAACGGTGCGGCAAACAAGCGCCGCAGCCAGAACAGCAGCGCCATCTCCGCCGCCATCACCACGCACAGAATGAACACCCAGGTGAACCGGATCAGCCACCACGCTGTCGTCGCTATCTCGGGCTGCGGCAGCAGGCCGGCCGGGTAGGCGACGACGGCCACCACGATGACCGGCACCATGTGCCACAGATAGAGAGCCATCACATTGTTGTTGGCCACCGCCAGGATTCGTCGCAGCCGCGGCCCGCGCAGCGCCCGATCGACCCAAGGGGCCAGCGCCACCGCGACTCCGGCCTGCGCGCACCCGAACGCCACCAACGCCAGCGTCGGCGGTGTGCTGTTCTGTACGGCTTGGCCGGGGACACCGATCATGCTGGGCGGATACGGCCCCAGCCAGATCAACAGCGCCAGGGCCACCGCGGCGCCCGCCGCCAGCAACAGCGGTCGGCGGCCGCTCAACCGCTCGGTGTACCAGGCGATTCCGAGTTGGTAGAGCAGCCCCCAGCACAGCAGGTAGTTGATCCAGCCCAGGCGGTGGACGTGGCCGCCGATGGTGGCCGCGTCGACCACCGCCACCCCGGCCGCCATTGCCACCGGTACCAGCAGGCCCCAACGATCGTGTGCGGCAATCGCAATCGGTGTCAGCGTCACCACCACGAGGTAGACGGCCAAGAACCACAGGTGCATGGCGAGCGCCCAGCCCGCGTACTGCAACACCGAACCGGGCAGACCCAGACCGAGCAGCAGCAAGACCAGGGCGAAAATCAGGCCGACGTACACCGCGGTGGGCCCGAGCACCCGTGCGATGCGGTGCCGCACCCAGCTCTGCCAAGGCTCGCCGGCCGGTCCCTGCTGACGTGTCCAGGACACCGCACCCGCGTAACCGGCCACCAGAAAGAACGCCGGCACCGCCTGGAAGGGCCAGGTCACCCACTGGGTGAAGGGCAGGTCCACCAGCGGGTTCTCCCGGCCGAACTGGCCGTCGCGGTAGGTGATGGAACTCAGCAACCAATGTCCCAGGACGATCAGGCCCACGCCCGATACCCGGTAATAGTCGACCGCCAGATTTCGGGCGGGCCTCGCCGGCGCTGCGCTGCTCATCACGACGAGCCTAACCGCTGCCGGCTGCGGGCAAGACGCGCGTGTAAACATGTCTGCATGCGACAAGCGCGCTTGGCGGACTTAGAAGTTGGACGCATCGGCCTGGGTGCGATGGGCATGTCCACTGCCTATGCCGGGGCGGGCAGCGACGACGCCGAGTCGATCCGCGCCGTGCACCGTGCCATCGACCTCGGCGTCACCCTGATCGACACGGCCGAGGTCTACGGTCCCTACCGCAACGAGGAACTGCTCGCCCGCGCGCTACGGGGCCGACGCGACCAGGTGACTCTGGCAAGCAAGTTCGGCATGATCTCGCACACCGGGCGCAACGGCCTGGACAGCAGTCCCGCCAACGTCCGCCTCGCGCTGGACGGGTCCCTGCAGCGGTTGGCAACCGATCACATCGATCTCTATTACCAGCACAGGCTGGACCGCGACACTCCCATCGAGGACACGGTCGGCGCGTTGGCGGAGTTGGTGGCGGCCGGGAAAATCCGGCATATCGGGCTCTCCGAGGTGGGGGCGCAGACGATTCGGCGGGCCCACGCCGTGCACCCGATCACCGCAGTGCAGTCCGAGTACTCGCTGTGGACCCGCGATCCGGAGAACGCGGTGCTGCCGGTGCTGCGCGAACTGGGCATCGGGTTCGTCGCCTATTCACCTCTTGGTCGTGGATTCCTCACCGGCGCAATACGTTCCACCGATGCAATCCCAGACACCGACTTTCGCAAGACCAACCCGCGATTCGCCGAGGAGAACTTCCAGCACAACCTGCAGAGCGCCGATCAATTGCGGGCCATCAGCGGCGACGTCGGCGCCACCCCCGCTCAGGTCGCGCTCGCCTGGTTGCTGGCCAAGGGGTCGGACATCGCCGCGATCCCCGGCACCAAACGTGTGGCGCGCGTTGAGGAAAACGTCGGCGCCGACAGTGTGCACCTGTCCGCAGAACAGCTTTCGCAGCTGGACAATCTGCTGCCACCGGCGGGCGACCATCACAGCGCGGCCCAATTGCAGTGGATCGATCGCGACTAAAGAGCGCGAACCATCGCCGCCGCCCGGACGTCCTCTCCGACGGTGAAGTGCACCCGCACCGCGTCGCCGTCGAGCTGGTAACGGAGGCTCAACGGCTCGCCGAACTTGATCGGGCTGCGATACTCGAGCACCGCACGGTACGGCCGTTGCTCCAGTTCGGGTACGCGGCCCAGGATCTCGTGCACGCCATGCCAGTAGATGGTGTTGTTGACATGCTCGAACAGATCGATGTCGGTGCGCCGCAACGGAAAGGGAATCGTGACCGGCTCCGGATCGGTCCCCGTCGGCTCGGTGAGCCACGGCCGCCACTTGAGTCTGTGTTCGTCGGTGGTGGAGCCGAACCGCTGGACGCATTCGTCGGTGAGCCGCGACGGTGTCAAGGTGTCCTTGTTCATGCAGATCCAGAAACCTTGGGTCTCGATCCGCCCGCCCTCGGCGCCGAGGAGCTGCACGCGCATGTTGCACCAGCGGCTGGAAAGACCGGCGCACCAACGCCGGAAGGTGATGTCGCTGGGTATCTCGATCGGCTCGAGCACGTCGATCACCGTGCGCAGCACGATCCAGTGCGGATGAATTTCGGCCAGCTGCGCGTCCGCGAGGTGCTCGGCGCCGACTTCCTGAATGTAGCGGGCGACACCGTCGAGACGTAGCCTGCGGTGTTCGTCGATGTCGGATGTGCCCAGCCGCCAACCGGTTTGGTACACGTATCCTTCGCTGGGCACCGGGACGAGCGGGCTCAGCAATTCGGCCGGGGTGGGGTCAGGCATCGGCAGCCTCGCTGCGCAGCTTCTCCAGCTGCTCGCTGGCCACGTTGAGACGCTTCTGGAACATCGAGACCACCCGCTCGCGCACCCGCGGCTTGTGTGACAGCGGCGGCAGCAGGTCGGCCAGCAGATTCAGCCGCGCGGCGGCCAGCCAGTCGGTCAGGTCGGGGTCGTCGAGCCAGCGGGAGAAGTTACGCAGGTCCGACTGGGTGAGCCGCAACCAGTCCACATCACGGTCTGGGTGTGGAATCGGTTCGCACAGCATGTTTTTCGCCACGTCGTCGTCGTAGGCGAACTCCACGTGCGCGATGAACGCGGCGCTGAACACCTGCTGGCAGCTGCGCACCGCTTGCAGGGTTATCCGGTGCCCGTCGAAAACCGGTGTCGCCGCGCGTTGCGGCGCGCCGTCGGCGGTGCAGTCGATGTAGAGAGCCGACGGCGCGGAGCTCAGCGTCCCTTCGTCGAACACCATGGCGTCGGGTTCGATGCGCTGCACGTGGCCCAGCCGGACCACATCATCGATCCGGCCGAGTTGCTCGTACTCGGGCTGCGACACCGTCGCGCACCGGTACATCGTCGGCCGCACCGACCGGTCCAGGCGAAGCAACGTCCCAGCGGCCTCGAGCCGGTCGAACAGGTCGGCGACCGACGTCGCGGCGTCGATGGAGTCAAGGGTCGCGGCGTAGTTGTCCCGGAATTTCTTGATGAACGCCGGCCCCGGCTGCAGCGTCGCCCGATCGATCCACCACGAATCACGGGGCATGATCCACGTCAGCCGCTGCGCGTCCACCCCGTTGCGCAGCAACCACAGGCAGACGTCGATGCCGGTCTTGCCGGCACCCACCACCACGTACCGTTCCCGCGCCCCGAACTTGGGCAGCTCGTTGGGTGCGATGCAGTCCACGCCCGCCGCGACGTCGTAGGGCGCGGGCCGCATCGACGGAACCACCGCACGCAGATACGTGGCGTCGACGATCCGCCGCGCGGCGCTGACGTCGTATTCGGTGCCGGACAACGTGCGGAACCGGCCGTCGCCGAGGTAATTCGACATCGGGAAGTACTCCACCCGCCCCGACGGCAGGAACTGCTGCTGCATGAGCGCGTCGAAGTACGCGCAGATCTCGCCGACGGGGGCGAGTTCGTTGAGTCCCTGATTCCAGCCGACACTGTCAATAGTGTTGTTGCCCAAGGGTCTTGAGTTCACCCCGTAGTACGCCGACGGCTGGTGCAGCCGCACGAAGGGGTACGCGGTGGTCCAGTGCCCGCCCGGTTGATGCGCCTGGTCGACCAGGACCACACGGGCATCGGATTCGGCGACGAGGGTGTCGGTGAACGCCATCCCCATGGCACCGGCACCTATCACGAGGTAGTCGGTGTCCAATTTCTGGACAGTCATCTGGTGTGCACTCTTATCGGCCTCCTGTTGCGTCACGATAGCGCCTCCCCCCGCGGCCGAGGCGCACCGCAGCCGCACGCGGCAACCGGGTAAGTTTGCCCGGATGGGCGCCGATCTCACCGTCGCAGTCGCGGACGGCGTCGCGCTGCTGACGCTCAACCGGCCCGAACGGCGCAACGCCTACACCGCGGAGATGGGCGCGCTGCTCAATGAGGCATACCGGCAATGCGACGACGACGACGCGGTGCGGGCCATCGTGCTCACCGGTGCGGGACAGGCGTTCTGTGCCGGCGCCGACTTCGCCGCCGGCCGAAGCCCGTTCGACACCCCGGCCGGCGGCTCCGAGTTCACCGCGTCGCCGATCGACCCCGCCGCGTTCGAGCTGCGCACCCCGGTCATCGCCGCCGTCAACGGACATGCCATCGGCATCGGGCTGACCATCGCGCTGCAAGCCGACATCCGCGTCATGGCGTTGAACGCCCAATACGCGGTCGCGCAGGTGCGACGCGGAGTCCTGCCGGACTGCATGTCGCACTGGACGCTGCCGCGCCTGGTGGGCGGGGCCGTCGCAGCCGACCTGCTGTTGACCGGCCGCACCTTCGACGGCACCGAGGCGGCGGCCATGGGGATCGCTACCCGGGCGTTGCCGGGCAACGAGGTGCTCGACCACGCGATGACGGTGGCGCGCGACATCGCGGTCAACGTCGCCCCGATGTCGGCGGCGCTGAGCAAACGCCTGCTCTGGGACACCCTCAGCTACGACTACACCCCACGCCAGGTCGCCGACCTGGAAACCAGGCTGCACCACCGGTTGCTGGGCAGCGCGGATGCCCGCGAAGGTGTCGAGGCGTTCCTGCAGCGCCGGGCGCCGCGCTGGAGCGCGTCGGTGGCGCGGGAGTGGCAGCCGGTGCCGGCCGTGGGGGAGGGGACGTTGCGTTGACCAGCTTGCGGAGCCGGGCGCTGCCGGCACTGCTGCGCTTCACGGGCCGGACCCGCGCTTACGAAAGCGCCGATACGGCCCGTGCGCACATCGAACAACGCGCTCTGCATCGGCAACTTTTCGGGCCGCCGCCTCGGCTGCGCCGCGATGTCGCGGTGGAGTTCGAGTACGGAACGGGTTGGCCCGTCTACACTTTGACCCCGAAAAGGACTCGGGCGGGCCAGGCCGAACGGACCGTCGTCTACCTGCACGGCGGCGGGTGGGTGAACGAGATCGCAAACCAGCATTGGAAATTGGCCGTGCAGATCGCCGCCGAGTCGTACGCGGAAGTGATCGTCCCGATCTATCCGCTGATACCGTTCGCCACTGCCGCAGACGTGGTTCCGGTGATCGCTGACATGGCGATGCGGCATCTGTCGCGCGGGCGCAGCGTGCGACTGGCCGGGGACTCGGCCGGCGGCCAGATCGCGTTGTCGGCGGCTCTGTTGTTGCGCGACGACCACGACGTGGTGATTCCGCAGACCGTGCTGATCTCCCCGGTGCTCGACCCCTGCTTGTCCAACCCGTTCATCGGCGCGGTCGACGATCCGTGGTTGAGCCGCGATGCGCTGCAAGTCTTCGCCGAGCGCTGGCGCGGCGAGTTGGCGGTGGACGACCGCCTGGTCAACCCGATGGCAGCAGAGCTGACCGGGCTCGGCCCGTTGACGGTGTTCAGCGGCACCCGCGACATTCTTAATCCCGATACCCGGCTGTTCGTCGAAAAGGCCGCTGCCGCAAGCGTAGAGGTCGACTACCACGAGCAAGCAGACCTGCTCCATGTGTATCCGCTGACGCCCACGCCGGAAGGCCGGGCCGCGCGTGCGGTGATCGTCAAGCGCCTCGCCGCGCCATGAGCGAGGCGTACTTCGACCTCGGGTCCTACCGCCGTCCCGTCGACACCGCATCCCCGCAAGCGCAGACCTGGTTCGACCGCGGCCTGGTGTGGGCGTACGCGTTCAACCACGAAGAGGCGATCCGCTGCTTCGAACGCGCCCTGGAACACGACCCGGACCTGGCCATCGCCCGCTGGGGCATCGCCTACGCGGTCGGGCCCAATTACAACAAGGCGTGGGAGGCGTTCGACCCCGTCGACCTGGCCACGTCGCTGGCGCGCGCCCGCACTGAACTTCGGCTGGCTGCTCAAGGCCGGGCCAGTGCCGTGGAGCGGGGCTTGATCTCGGCGCTGACCGCCCGGTTCTCCGCCGACGATCTGGACGCCGGTCGCCGCGCCTACGCCTATGCGATGGCAGCGTTGGCAGCCGCTCACACCGATGACGTCGACGTACAGGCGTTGGCCGCCGACGCGCTGGTCAACCTCACCGCGTGGGCGCTGTGGGACACCGCCACGGGTACGCCGGCGCCGGGATCACGGGTGGTCGAGGCCAGGGGAATTCTCGAGGCTGCGCTGGGCGGGCCGGCGGGGCGCGGCCATCCGGGGATCTTGCACATGTACCTGCACACCATGGAGATGTCGGCGACGCCGGAGGTTGCGCTGCCGGCGGCCGATCTGCTGCGCGAGCTCGTCCCCGACGCCGGGCACCTGCGCCACATGCCCAGCCACATCGACGTCCTGTGCGGCGACTACAGCAGCGCCGTGGAGTCCAATCGTGCTGCCGTGCAGGCGGATCGGATGTTCCTCGAGCGTGCGGGCCCGCTGAATTTCTACTCGCTCTACCGGGCGCACGATCTGCATTTCATCGTGTATTCGGCGATGTTCCAAGGGCAATCGCAGGTCGCCCTGGCCGCCGCCGACGAACTCGCGGCACAGCTGACACCCGAGCTGCTGGCCATCCAGTCGCCGCCGATGGCCGACTGGCTGGAGGCGTTCGTGCCGCTGCGAACCCATGTGCTGGTGCGATTCGGCCGCTGGGACGAGCTGATCGCGCAACCGATGCCGCAGGATCAGGATCTCTACTGCAGCACCGCGGCGACCATCTGTTACGGACGCGGTGTCGCGCTGGCGGCCATCGGCCAGCTCGAGCGGGCCGAGGCTGAGCGTTCCGCGTTCACCGCAGCTTACGCTCGGATACCGGGATCCCGGTACCTGTTCAACAACACCAGCCGCGACATCCTGGCGGTGGCCGCCGCCATGCTCGACGGTGAGATCGCCTACCGTGCAGGATGTTTCGAGGAAGCGTTCCAGCACCTGCGGCGCGCCGTCGACCTCGACGACTCGTTGCCCTACGACGAGCCCTGGGGCTGGATGCAACCCACCCGGCACGCCTACGGCGCGTTGCTGCTCGAACAGGGCCACCTCGACCAGGCCGCCGCGGTGTACGCGGCCGACCTCGGTTTGGACCCGACGCTGGCCCGATGCTGCCAGCATCCCGGCAATGTGTGGAGCCTGCACGGCTATCACGAATGCTTGAAACGGTTGGGGCGCAACGACGAAGCGATGATCATCGGCCAGCAGCTCAGGCTCGCCGCCGCACGCGCAGACGTGCCGATTCGGGCGTCCTGCGCCTGCCGGCTGGACACGTTCTAGAGTGCTGCTCATGTCTGAGCAGGCGGCGAGCGGCGCAAAAATCCCGCCAGCCGTGCGGGTTCTGCTTGTCGGCGGAAATCCTGACCACCCGGTTGCCCTGCACCTGACCTCGACTCCGCACGAGGCCAGGCAGTATCGGCAGAAGGTGAAGACGGTCCGCTCGGGGCCCATCGTCCGAGCGTGACACTCGAGGCTAAGTTTGTATAGGTCGCGCAGCCGATGAGGCAGTGGCTGCGGTGGCCATGAACTCAGCGAAGAAGGGCGGCCGAAATTGAGTGAACTGCGCGATATCAGGGAACTGGCCGACAATCCCGACGCCTACCGCGACGAGCTGTTCCGCCGCTGGACCGGTCTGCTCAGCTACCGCTACATCGGCCGCAAGCACTCTTCGATGGACCTCGGCGAGGTCGACAACACCGTCACCATCCGCCGCGACATGCGCAACGAGGCCGGCGGGATCATGGTTGCGCCGCTTGCCATCTCGTCGCCGGAGGGCTGTCAGACCGACATGGTCGCGGTGCCCAACCCGGTGATCGCCTCGGTACAGATCATCGACCCCGGCTTCGATGTCAGCCGCGTCGAGATCGTCGACTCGGGCATCCTGCACCAGGGCCGGACCATGGGCTACGGGCGCTGCAAGATTGTCGACGCCGACAACCCCGACCGGGTGATCGCCTTCAACGAGGGGCAAGGCGCAATCATCGGCACACCACCGGAAGGCCTTGACCGGATGGATGTTTCGGGTACCGAGTTGGCGATCGAGGACTCGCCCGACCTGCCGCCGCTGTGGTCAGCCTTCGGCGCCCGCAAGCGCGCCGACGGCCACTGGGTGTTGCCGGCACTGAGTGCGGAATTGGCCTCGCCCGACGCCGCCCTGCACATCGGCCCCCAACACGTCGTGCTGGAAATCGCCGCCACCGATCTCGCCGCCGAACTGTGCGGAACGCGCAAGGTCCAGGTGGTCAGTTGGCATGTGATGTTCATGTCGCGCGGCAAGGTCGGGCCATTCCGGGTGGCGGGCACCGCGCACGCCGGGGGGCCGGGACGAATCGGTGTGCGCATTCAACTGCACGACGAGGGCAATGGCGATAAAGCCGTCACCTCGGCGGCAGCAATTTTCGATGTGGTGAATTGATTTCGGCCTGCCACGCGGTTCGGATCAGCTTGGCGCGCTGAACGATTGAGGTAGCCGACAGCCCACCGGGGCGGTGCGGCGCACCGACACGATTTAGATGTGTGAATAATTTGAATAAAATGTGAGAACCATTTTTCTCCGCGCATATCGCATTTCCGTGAACCGTCGATCTGATGCGGTGTTTTACTCGAATAATCGCCGGAGTCGTGCAAGCATTTGCCGGTATTCCTGACGTAGCCGAGTGGGAGGTCCCCGATGACGTATCTGAGCGCCGCACCGGACCTGATGGCGACAGCCGCGGCGCAGGCGGCGGGTATCGGCTCATCGATCAGGGCGGCGAACCTGGCGGCGTCGGCTCCGACAAGCACGCTGTTGGCCGCGGCCCAGGACGAGGTGTCGGCGGCGATCGCAGCGCTGTTCTCCGGCCACGCCCGGCAATACCAGGTGCTCAGCGCGCAGGTGCTGGCGTTCCAAGACGAGTTCGTGCACGCGTTGACCGCCGCCGGCGGCGCCTATGCCGCCGCGGAGGCGGCGGGCGCCGGCCCCTTGCAGGGTGCCGCCGACCAGATTCTGGATGTCATCAACGCGCCCACCAACCTTTTGCTGGGCCGCCCCCTGATCGGCGACGGAACCAACGGCGTCGACGGGACCGGCCAAGCGGGTGGAGACGGCGGGATCCTCTGGGGCAACGGGGGTCGAGGCGGGGCGGGCGCGATGGGCGCGCAGGGCGGACGCGGCGGCAACGCCGGGTTGATCGGTAACGGGGGGCCCGGTGGCACCGGCGGCTTCCGAAGCGGCACCGGCGGCACCGGTGGCGTGGGCGGATTGCTGTGGGGCAACGGCGGGGACGGTGGCACCGGTGGCATCGGCGGGTCGATCAACCCCGCCGGGGCCGGTGGCGTCGGTGGCCGCGCCTTGTCGTTCTTCGGCACCGACGGCGCGACCGGCGCGACCGGCCCCTACTACGCGAACCTGTCGATCGTCACCCCGCAAGAAGCCGCCATTCTGATGGGACTGGCGCCGAACGAGAACTTCCTGCTGATCGGCACCGACGGCACGAATCTGAGCAGGGTGCTGGCCGACCCGCTCAACGTGAACTTCCGCGCGTTCATGGAGCAGGGCACCACCTCCGCGTCGACGATCATCGGGCACACCACCGTCTCCAACCCGTCCTGGACCACCATGCAGACCGGTGTCTGGAGCGAGACGGCTGGCGTGACCAACAACGTCTTCACCGGCTGGACCTACGACAACTGGCCCACGGTCTACAACCAGCTCGAGGGCGCCTACGGCGACAACATCTCCACCACCGTCATCGCGAACTGGCCCGTCATCACCGACATCGCCGGCGCCGGCACGTTCCCCGCCGACAAGATCCAGTTCGTCCCGCACGCCGCGAGCGACACCTACTGGGTGGCGTCGCAGAACGAGGTTGCCGCACAAACCATCTCGGCGATCGGGGCGGCCAACAAGAATCAGGGCAACTTCATCTTCTCCTACTTCGTCGGCGTCGACGAGATGGGGCATGAATTCGGTGGCGCCTCCCCGGAATACGCTGCAGCCCTTCGCAATATGGACCACAACCTCGGCCACTACGGCAATGGCACCCTCGGTAGTGGCAGTGGCGTGCTGGGCGCGGTGTCCGACTGGGAGATCACCAACGGCGAACAGTGGGACGTGCTGATGGTCACCGATCACGGTCACATCGACCCCAACCAGTTCAACCGTGGTCACGGTTTCCAATCTCCGCTGGAGACAGCGACTTTCCTGATCTGGGATCAAGCCGGCAACGATATCCATGACGGGTGGATCAACAATTCCTGGCAGATAGTCAGCACCACGCCGACAGTCCTGAACGAGTTCGGCATCCAGCCGCCGGCCTACATGCAGGGTGCGCCGTTGACGGACGCCAGCTTCAGCGGCACCTACGTCAACCCCGCTATCGTCCCCGGCCCGGGCACCAATTTGTTCAACGTGGTCAGCGCCGACTTCGCCGCGCAGGGCTATCCCGATGTCCCGGCCAACCTGATCCTGGACTCGCGTACCGTCGCCGCCACCATTCCCTACCTGGTCTACGACCCGATACAGAGCATCGTCGACGCGGTGCCGCAATTCCTGCAGACACCGGTGTCCTGGCTCGGCGCCGGCGTCTACCAGGCGCTCAACATCCCCGCGCAGATCTACGTCCGGCTCACCGGCGTGACGGGCAACCAGATCATCCCGCCGGTACTGAACCCATTCCTGACTTAGGACGCGCTGGTCACACCGACGTCAGTGCCGCGGAGTCCTGGGCCGACTCGTCGGCGGGCTTGGGCCAGGGGGAGGGAACCGGGCGTTGCCGCACCCGTTGCGGCCACCAGAACCACTTGCCCAGCAGCGCCGCGATCGCCGGGGTCATCAACGACCGCACGATCAGGGTGTCGAACAACAGGCCCAACCCGATGGTGGTGCCGACCTGGCCGATCACCGTCAGCTCGCTGACCGCCATCGTCATCATGGTGAAGGCGAAGACCAGACCCGCCGAGGTCACCACCGAACCGGTGCCGCCCATCGCCCGGATGATCCCGGTGTTCAGGCCGGCGTGGATCTCCTCCTTGAACCGCGACACCAGCAGCAGGTTGTAGTCGGCGCCGACCGCCAGCAGGATGATCACCGACATGGCCAGCACCATCCAGTGCAGTTCGATGCCGATCAGGTGCTGCCAGATGAGCACCGAGAGCCCGAAAGACGCACCCAGCGAAAGCAATACGGTGCCCACGATCACCGCCGAGGCGACCACACTGCGGGTGATGATCAGCATGATGATGAAAATCAGGCACATCGAGGCGATTCCGGCGATCAACAGGTCGTAGTTGTTGCCGTCCCGCATGTCCTTATAGGTGGCCGCGGTACCGCCCAGCAGGATCCTGGAGCCCTCCATGGGCGTGCCCTTGAGCGCCTCGTAGGTGGCCTTCTTGATCGCGTCGATGTGCGTAATGCCTTCTGCGGAAAGCGGATCACCGTCGTGGCTGATGATGAAGCGCACGGCGTGGCCGTCGGGCGAGATGAAGTTCTTCATGCCCTTCTTGAACTCGGGGTTGTCGAACGTCTCCGGAGGCAGGTAGAACGAGTCGTCATTCTTGGAGGCGTCGAACGCCCGGCCCATGGCAGCGGAGTCCTGCTGCGCCCGCTTCTGCTGATCCAGCAGACCCTTCTGGGTCGAATACATGGTCAGCATCATGGTTTTCATGTTCTTCATGTTCTGGATCATCTCGGGCATCAGCGCGTTCATCCGCGGCATCAGCGTGTCGAGGTGATCCATCACCGGCATCAGGCTCTGGATGTCATCGGTCATGGTGTCGATGCCGTCCAGCGCGTCGAAGACCGACCGCAGCGAATAGCACACCGGGATGTCGTAGCAGTGCTTCTCCCAGTAGAAGTAGGACCGGATGGGCCGGAAGAAATCCTCGAAATCGGCCATCTTGTTGCGCAATTCGGCCACGTCCATCGTCATGGCGTGCATCTTGCCGACCATGATGTGCATGTCGTTGGTCATCTGCGCGGTGATGTCCTGCATCTGGACCATGCTGTCGATGGTCGTCTGCATCTCCTCGGACTGCCGTTGCATGTCGGCGATCTGGTCTTCCTGATACTTCTGCGTCATCTGCTGACTGACGCCCTGCATGCTGATCTGGAACGGGATCGAGGTGTGCTCGATGGGCGTGCCCTCGGGGCGGGTGATCGCCTGCACGCGACTGATTCCGGGAACCCTGAAGATCGCCTTGGCGATCTTGTCGATCACCAGGAAGTCCGCGGAGTTGCGCAGATCGTGGTCACTTTCGATGAGCAGCAGCTCGGGGTTCATCCGGGCCTGGGAGAAGTGTCGGTCGGCGGCCTGGTAACCGGCGTTGGCCGGCAGGTCGGCGGGCAGGTAGTTGCGGTCGTTGTAGTTGGTTCGGTAGCCGGGCAGGGTGAGCAGCCCGACGAGCGCAATGCCGATCGTCACCACCAGGATCGGGCCGGGCCAGCGCACGACGGCGGCACCGACCTTGCGCCAACCCCGAATGCGCTGTGCGCGCTTGGGTTCCAGGGTTTGGCGGAAACGCGATGCCACCGAGATCACGGCGGGACCGAGTGTGAGCGCGGCGAGCACCACCACCACCATGCCGATGGCCAACGGGATGCCCAGCGTCTGGAAGTAGGGCAGGTTGGTGAAGTGCAGGCAGAAGGTCGCGCCGGCGATGGTCATGCCGGACCCGAGCACCACATGCGCGGTGCCCTCGAACATGGTGTAGTAGGCGTCTTCTCGGGATTCGCCGACGGCCCGGGCCTCCTGATATCGCCCGATCAGGAAGATCGCGTAGTCGGTGGCGGCCGCGATCGCCAGCGTCACCAACAGGTTGGTGGCGAACGTGGAGAGCCCGATGATCTTGTGATAGCCCAGGAATGCGACCACGCCGCGGGCTGCCGCCAGCTCGAACACCACCATTGCCAGGGTCAGTAGCACCGTGATGATCGACCGGTAGACCATCAGCAGCATCGCGATGATGACGACGAAGGTTGCGGTTTCGATCAGCTGCAAGCTGCGGTCGCCGGCGAGATGCTGGTCGGCTTCCAGCGCCGAGGGGCCGGTGACGTAAGCCTTGACCCCCGGGGGTGGGGTGAGGCTCTTGACGATGGATTGGACGGCCTCGACCGAGTCGTTGGCTCGCGCTTCACCCATGTTTCCGACGAGGTAGACCTGCACGTAGGCGGCCTTGCCGTCGTTGCTCTGCGCTCCGGCGCCGGTGAGTGGGTCGCTCCAGAAATCCTGAACGTGCTCGACGTGCGTGGTATCGGCCTCGAGCTTGCGGACCATCTGGTCGTAGAAGGCGTGCGAGTCGGCGCCGAGCGGATTCTGGCCCTCCAACACGATCATCACCGAGCTGTTGGACTTGTATTCCTTGAATACCTCGCCCACGCGCTTGGTCGCGATCACCGATTGCGCGTCGTCCGGGCTCATCGAGACCGAGCGCATCTTGCCGACCTCGTCGAGCTGGGGGACCAGCACGTTCACCGCGGCGATCAGCGCGATCCAGCCGAGAATGATGGGCACGGCGAAGGTGCGGATGAAGTGTGCGATCTTCGGGCGCGACTTGTGCTCGACGACCGGAATGGCATCGGTGGGTGCGTCGTGAGTGGGAGCGCTCATGCGGATTTCACCATGCAGGAGGTCAGGGCGTGCACGCCGGTGGATGTTTGTTCGTCCTTCACTTCGTCGTCGACGGTGATGCGGCAACCGAGCACATCACCGTCGCTCTGCGCCGAGATGTTCGGGAAGACGGAGGGGGCGGTGGTGCTGAGCACCAGCGTCCAGGGCAGCGGCGCGCCGTCCAGTCGCTCCGGGGAAGCGCTGAGGTCCAGGTAGTTGATGTTGGCGTGGGTGGCCGAACCGAAGATCTCGTATTTGACGACCTTGGGCTTGAAGGGTTTGGAGTCGTCGACCTTCGCGCTGGTCAGAGTGTCGGCGTTGTCGGCGGCATAGAACGACCTGACTCGGGTCACGGCGAACCCTCCGATGGCCACGACCGCCGCGATCAGCAACGGCAACCAGGCGTTGCGCACGATTCTCGCCATCTGTAGTTATCCGAGCCTTTCTTGGTCGCGCGACGAATCAGGTTGCACTACAAGCGATTTGCCGGCCACGGTTGGGTACGCAGCTCGATGCGGCCCGATGCGTTACGGACGCTGCCGACCGGACCATCAATACATCATGTGCATAATTTGCAGACTATGCAAGTTTATGTAATCCCGGTCACGCCGTCACTTGGTGAAGATGCTGTTGACCAGCGCCGCAGCCCGCTCGACGTAGGGCATCGGTGTGTCGCCGGCGTCCTCCGGCGGACTGCTCGACCACCGTTCAATGCCGGAACGGACCGCGGTCAACGCCAGCGCGGAGATCAGCGCGGCGATCTCGTCATCGGCGGGCAGGCCCTGCCGTTTGGCGACGATGTCGGTTAGCTGCGTCTGGAAGCGTTCCAGGTCGGCGAGGAACGCGGCCAGGACCGCCGGCGTGGTTTTGGCCAGGTCCAGCATGCAGACGGCCTGCTCGCGCTGCGGCGGCATGTCCCGGAGGTGGTGTGCCGCCAGGGTGATCAGTTCGTCCAGCACCACCGGCAGGGGAGCGGGTCCGGCGGCGACGAATTCCTCGGCCAGCTCGGTCGGCAGGTCCGACGGGCCGTAGGCGATCGCGGCTTCCTTGTTCGGGAAGTAGTTGAAGAAGGTGCGGGTGGAGATGCCGGCCTGGACGCAGATCTCTTCGATCGTCACCTTGTCCCAGCCGCGCGCCTGGGCAAGGCGCACCGCAGCCCCGCGGATGTCCGCGCTGGTTTGGCGGCGGCGTCGCTCGCGGAGACCGAGTGGATTGGCCATAGCTTCCAATAATTGCACGTTCTGCACATTTTGCACTCCCACAGTGCGACGCACCGGCGTTGTGCGATCTCCTGAGCTACCGCTTTCCCCAATCCCACGGTGGTGTCGTCACCGGGGTCTGGCCTGCGATCCGGGTCTCGCCGAAGTCCTTATACAGCTCGATCCGCGCGGTCTCGTCGTCTTCGAGGTTTTGCAGCAACACGTTCGAATGGGTGACCACCACCACCTGCGTCTGCTTTGCCGCGACCCGTATCAGCGACGCCAGTGGCGCTACGAGGCTCGGATGCAGCGAGGTCTCCGGCTCGTTGAGCACCATCAGCGACGGCGACTGCGGACTCAGCAGCGCGGCGGCCCAGAGCAGGAATCGCAGTGTGCCATCGGATAATTCAGCCGCGCGTAGTGGCCTCAGCATGCCGGGTTGGCGCAGCTGAAGGTCGAACAGGCCGTCGTCGACGTCCACGGCGATGGTGGCGCCGTCGAACGCGTCGGCGACGGCGCGGTTCAGGTCGTCGAACCCGGCTTCGATGATGGTCTGGATGGCTGCGGCCAGATCGCGACCGTCGTCGGACAGCACCGGGGTGCGGGTGCCCACCTGCCGTTGTCGCGCAGGGGCTTTGGCGTCGACGCGGAAGCCGTCGTAGAAACGCCAGCCGCGCAGCCGTCCCCGCACCGCCGCGAGTTCCGGAAGTGCTTGCGGGTGAGCGTATTCGGTGAGCACGCTGCGATACGACGGCAGGCTGCGGGTGAGCTCGTCGAAGCCGCTGCCCGAATCGCTGCTCACTTCGGCGAATTCGCGGGTTCGTTGGACCAGCACGGTGCCGCGCCGCAACACCGGGCCGGCGAAGAGCACCTCACGCTTGATCTCCGGGTCGTGCGCAAAAACGGTACCCTGTCCGGCCATCTGCGGTATACCGAGATCGGTCAGATAGCCGAAATCGTCTGCGGCGAAACCGAGTTCGAGCGAGATGGGACGGGTGCGCACGGTGCCTTGGGTCTTGCCCTCGCGGCGGGCGCCGCCGAGTTGTTCGGGCCCGGCCCACAGCGCCGACTGCAGCCCGCCCTCGCGGGCCAGCGAGCCGATCACCTCGCCGCGGCCACAGTCGGCCAGCAGGCGCAGGGCGCGGTACACCGACGACTTACCGGTGCCGTTGGCGCCGGTGACGACCGCCAGGCGGCCCAGCGGTATTACGACTTCGCGCAGCGAGCGATAGCCGCGGACCGCGATCGTCTGGAGCATGAACGCGACTCTAGCGGTGCGCTCTGACAATCAGGCCTGGCGCGGAAACGGCAGTCGGGCAAGACAATCCGTGGGGAATCAGGGGATCGGTTTATAGACAATGGTCGTTCCACCGGGCTGGGTGTAGTCGATGGCAATCGGCCGGTTGTTGAACGGCCAGAACCCCGTGTTCATCAGGCCGGACGAGATGACGGTGGGTTGATACTGGCTGGTGGTGAATGTATACAGCTCCTTGGTCATTCCTGCGTCGGCATACACCGTATAGATTCCGGGCGGCAGGCTGGAGGCGCCATTGATCACGAACGACGGCATCGTTCCGTTCACGCCACCGGAATCTATGATCGACGGCACACTGATCGGCGTTGCGCTTTGGGGCGTAGTCACATACAAGGTCGTGATTGGTGACCCGCCAGGAATCGAGAAGGCCTGGCCGGTCGTCGGCGGGGTACCGAAGACCATCTTGTCCTCGGGGATGCTGATGTACACACCGTTTGCCAGGTCGCCCGGCAATGACTGGTTCGGGATGCTCGGGCCGGGCCCGACCGCGTTCGGCCCCAAGCCCAGCACGCCGTCAACTCCCGCCGACGCGAAGTAGGCGTCGAACGGCGTGGTGAACGGGTTGGTGAGGAATGCCTGGAAGTAGGCCGACAGCGCGTAGGACGACGTCGGAATTGAGAAGAGCACGACATCGACACCGGTGTTAGAGGCGACGATGCCGTTGCCGAAGTCGACCGTGGTGGGAAAGGTGGCATAGAGGTAGGTCAGCCCGCCGCTGTAGGCGCTCACGTTGAACCCGGTGGGCAAGCCCATCTTCAGCAGCCCCGGCACCCCGCCCACGTCTTTGAGGGACATGACCAGGCCCTTGGATCCGGTGTCGACCAGGATGGGGGTGTTGCCTCCGCCGTTGACGTTGAGGTTCACCACCGGTTCGGTACCGGCTACCAGTTGCATTGGGACCGTCCGGCCATCCATCCCCGCGCCGCTGACACCGTAGTTGCCCCACAAAATGCCGGCGCCGCCGCCCGTGCCGCCGAGGCCGAGGCCATTGGCGCCGCCAGGGCCACCCGCACCGCCATTGCCCCCGTTGCCGATCAGCCAGCCGCCGTTGCCGCCGGCGCCGCCAGTCCCGCCGCCCGGGCCGCCCGCACCGCCGGCGCCGCCATTGCCGATGAAGCCGGCCGAACCCCCGGCCCCGCCGGCGAGGCCACTGCCGCCCGTCTGCGAATAACCGTTACCGCCGTTACCCCAGAGGAACCCGCCGGCCCCGCCGTTGGGGCTGGCGGCCGTGCCGTTGGCGCCGTCACCGATCAGCGGTCGCCCGAACAACAGCTCGGTGGGCGCGTTGATCACGTCGAGCACCGGATCCAGCAACGACGCCGCCGCCGACTCGGCGGAGGCGTACGACCCCGACGCCAGGCCCAGCGACTGCACGAACTGCTGGTGGTAGGCGCTGATCTGCAGGTTGAGCGCCTGGTATTCCTTGCCGAGATCGGAGAAAAGTGTCGCAACAGCGGTGGACACCTCGTCGGCGGCCGCGGTCGCAATCCCGGTAGTCGGAACTGCGGCGGCGGCGTTAGCCGCGGACAGGGATGAACCGATGTTCCCCAGATCTGCTGCCGCCGCGGTCAGCCAGTCCGGAGACACGGCTAGAAACGACACGTCGCCCCCCTAACGTAGATCACCGCTGTGCGGATAGAGCCTATCCAGTTCCCGCCCCGACATCTCGGCTTTCCGCCCACCGGTCCCGCTACATCAGATATTCACACATTCGGTCGTCGCGGGCAGCGCAGACCTAGCGCTGGCGCCTGCATCCCTGCGCCGAGAGTGAACACCACGACGCGACATGCCGATCAGCCGTCGTAGAAATCACACTCGGCTGGGGGCGCTGGCCGGCGCAACCTGCGCATCAAGAATCCGCCAAGGCCGCTGGTGGACCGTCTCAGCCATGAACACGATCGAGCTGGGCATCATCGGAGTCGTCGTCGGAACTTTCGCCTGGTTGTTGGGCCGCTACACGCCGAAGGCGGTGTCGGGCGCGGGTTTGGCCGCCCAGGGTGTGCTGGGGGTGTGCACCGGCCTGCTGGTGCAGAACATCTCGTTCGCCGCGCTGGGCTCCCAATGGCCGATCGTGGTCGCGGTCGCCGTCGGCACCCTGCTGATCAGCGTCGCGGGCGGCGCCTTGTTGGGTCTGCACCGCGACGTCACTCCGCTGACCGGCGGGCTCTCCCTGGTCGCCGGCGGGTCCTCCGGGCTGGTGTCGATCGCCCGCGAACTCGGCGGCGACGACCGGGTCGTAGCCGCCGTCCAGTACCTGCGCGTTGCGCTGATCACCGCCGCGATGCCTGTCGTCGCGAGCGTCTTCTTCCACGGCGCCGGCGCCCAAGAAGCGCAGACCAGCCAAACGTCTTCTATCCCTTGGTATTTCGAACTTCCGCTGATCGCGGTCATCGTCGTGGTCGGTACGGTTGCCGGCCGCCGGGTGCGCCTTCCGGGGGCGGGATTGCTCGGCCCGATGGCGATCACGATCGTGCTGGGATTCTCCGGGCTGACCGCCGGCTTCGCCGTGCCGATCATGCTGGTCCAGGGCGCGAGCATCTTCATCGTCTGGCAGACCGTGCTCGAGTTCGACCGCGCCTCGCTTCTCGCCATCAAGCGGATCCTGCCCGGTGCGTTCGGGCTGATCATGGTGCTCAACGTCGCCTCGGCAGGCATGGGCGTGCTGCTGGCCAAGGTGGCCGGGCTGAGCATGCTCGACGGCTACCTCGCCACCAGCCCCGGCGGCATCTACGCGGTGCTCGGCACCGCCGCCGGGTCGGGTTCCAACGTGACGTTCGTGATGGCCACCCAGGTGATCCGCGTCGTCATGATGCTGTTCGCCGCGCCCTTCATCGCTCGGCTGTTCCTGCGCTTCACGCCGCGGCAGCAGGCCACGGTGATTGCGCCGAGCCGGGAGCTCGTCGCCGCCTGAAAGCCTCACAAACCGGCGCCCCCGATCAATCGGATCGGGGGCGCCGGCTTTGCGGCCGCAGCGTCAAATGCCGCGGCTGCCCGTGCGTCGTCGTGCCAGCTCACCAGGCGCAATGAGGCCAATGCACGCTTTTTAGAAATTCCCAAGCGCCTCAGTCCAAACTCATAGAAACGCACCACTGCGAGAGAAGGGGATGAGATCATGGGGACAGCTACCGAAACCCGCAAGAGGATCGAACTGCTGATGGGCAACGAGTCAGCCAACGCGCAGTCGGCCACCCAGCGCGAACCGATCGCCGGGCCGTCGGCCTGGAATCGCGACAGCATCCACGCCTGGGACTACCTGATCGGTGTCGGCCCGCGTCAGGTGGAAGCCTGCCTGCGCATCCGGGACGGGCTGCGGCGCCGCGGCCGCCGGCTCGACACCATCACCCCGGCGGACTTCCAGGAACCCGAGCTCGTCGAGATCGCCCGTGCCATGCGCCACTGCCTGCGCCTGGGCCCCGGCTTCTGCGTGCTGCGCGGCCTGCCGCTGGACGGCTGGACGGACGAGGAAGCCTCGATGCTGTACTGGGGCCTGGGTACCTACCTGGGTGGGCCGCAGCCGCAGAACAAGCAGGGCGACCGAGTCTACCTGGTCCAGGACACCGGACAGTCGGTCGCCGAGGCCCGTGGCTCCAAGACCAACTCCGAGCTGATCTACCACACCGACTCCGCCTGCGCCTACGCCGGCAGCCGGCCCGACGTGCTGGGACTGCTGTGCCTGCGCAAGGCCGTGTCGGGTGGCGAGTCGCTGATGGTCAGCGGCCACACCGCCTACAACGCGGTGCTGGCCAGCAACCCCGAACTGGTGGAGGAACTCTACGGCCAGTTCTGCTTCGACCGCTCGCACGAGACCGAGCCGGGCGAGAACCCGTTCACCGACGGCGCTATCTTCACCGACACCACCGACGGCGTCCAGATCCGGTACAACCGGCTGCACATCGAGCTCGGCCACTACCGCAGCGGCCGGCCGCTCACCGACCGGCAGCGCCAGGCGCTCGACGCCTTCGACCGCGCGCTGAACGACCCCGCCAACGCGGTCGAGTTCACCCTGAACCCCGGCGATGTCTTTTTCGCCGACAACCACGTGACGCTGCACAACCGCCGCGCGTTCGTCGATGCCCCCGAGGTGGAGGCCCGGCGGTGCCTGGTCCGCCTGTGGCTGGCCGGCGAACCGCGCAACTGACCGTCGACACACCGGGCAAAGCGGGCCTAGATTCACGCTGTATCGCATTGAGAAAGCGTCAAGGCCCGCCCGGCACACTGCTGCAGACAGCACGACGATCACGGGGAAGAGGCAGGACATGTTGAGGCGATTGGCGGCATTAACCGTGCGGCGCCCCAAGACCGTGTTGCTGGCCGTCCTGGTCCTGCTCGGTGTCAGCGTCGCGCTGAGCGGTTCGGTGTCCGACAAGCTCGGGACCGGCGGCAACACCGACCCGGCGTCGGAATCGTCGAAGGCCGACGAATACCTGGACCAACATTTCGGCACCACCGCGAATCTGGTGATCCAGCTGCTCCCGCGCGAGGGAACCGTGGAGAGCCCCGAGGTCGCAGCCGTCAAGGACCGCGTGCTGCGCGTCATCGCCGAAGAGTCCAAGGCGAAGGTCACCCGGGCGTTCGGCGACGAAGGAACCTCGGATCTGCGCAGCAAGGACGGCCGATCCGGCCTCGTCCTGGTGCACGTCGGGGGAACGTCGGACGAGGCCGCCGAAACGGCCAAGAAGATCATCGCAAACCTGCCGCACGACGCGAACGTCACGGTGCGTGCGGGCGGAGCGCTCGGCGTCCAGCAGGAGATCCGCGACAAGGTCAAACACGACCTCAAAACGAGCGAGAGCATCGCGGTGCCCATCTCGCTGGCCGTGCTGGTGATCGTCTTCGGCGGTCTGATCGCCGCGGTGCTGCCGGTGGTGGTCGGCGTGGTCTCGATCGTCTCCACCCTGTCGGTGTTGCTGCTGTTGACCTCGGTCACCGACGTGTCCGTGCATGCCCTGACCGTCACCACGGCGTTCGGCCTCGGGTTGTCCATCGACTTCGGTCTGCTGATGGTGTCGCGGTTCCGCGAAGAACTGGCTAACGGCAAAGCTCACCATCCGGCCGTCATCGCCACCGTCAATACCGCCGGCCGCACAATTCTGTTCAGCGCGGCGACGGTCACTCTGGCGATGACCAGCCTGCTGGTCTTTCCCACCTACTTCCTGCGCTCCGTCGGTCTGGCCGCCACCGCCACGGTCCTGCTGTCGGCGTTCAGCGCGATCGTGGTGCTGCCGGCGTTGCTGGCGCTGCTTGGAAAACGTGTCGATTCCCTGTCGGTCATCCGCCGCAAGGTGCCGCCGTCGGCGGATTCCATGTTCTGGCGGCGGTTTGCCGAAGTCGTGACGCGGCGGCCGATCCTGTATGCGCTGCCGGTCGTCGCGCTGCTGTTGGGGCTTGGCGTCCCGTTCCTCAACGTGCAGTTCGCGACACCCGACGAACGCGCGCTGCCTGATGACTCGAGCGCCCGGCTGGTCGCCGAATCACTGCAGCGGGACTTCCCGCTGGACCCGTCGCAAGCGGTCACCCTGGTGACCCGCAACGACGCCGCCGTACTGCAGAACCTCGCCCCCGACATCTCAAGGATGGACGGCGTCGTCATGGTCACCGGCCCCATCGGCAGGTTCGAGCACGGCCAGGCGGTCGGAGCGACGCCCGCGGTCTCGGGATCCAGCTACGCGATCGTCTACCTGTCGGTGCAGGCGGACTCCGACACCGCCCAGCATCTGGTCCGCGACATCCGGGCCAAGATCACCAACCGGCAGGTCGAGGTGGGTGGCCCGACCGCCACGCTCATCGACAGTCAGGCCGCGATCGGTGACAAGCTGCCGTTGGCGATCGGCCTGATCGCCGGCGCCACCTTCATCCTGCTGTTCCTGTTCACCGGCAGCGTCGTGGTCCCGGTCAAGGCACTCGTGCTGAATCTGCTTGTGCTGAGCGGGGTTCTGGGCATCATGGTCTGGGTTTTCCAGGAAGGACATCTGGCTGCGCTGCTGGGCATCACTCCGGCGCCGCTGAATCTGTCCATGGTCGTGCTGCTGTGCGCGATCGCCTTCAGCCTGTCCGTCGACTACGAAATCTTCCTGCTCAGCCGGATCAAGGAAGCCCGCGACTCCGGGCTGTCGAATACCGCGTCCACCGTCATCGGGCTGGGCCGGGTGGGCCGGATCGTCACCAGTGCGGCGCTGTTGCTGACGATCACGCTGGTCTCGTTCGCCAACGGGCTGTCCTTCATGAAGATGTTCGGCATCGGCACGGCGCTGGCCGTCGTGATCGACGCATCGATCATCCGCGGTGTCGTCGTGCCTGCCTTCCTGCAGCTCGCCGGTGACCTCAACTGGTGGGCGCCACGACCGCTGCGATGGCTGCACGACCGCATCGGCATCAGCGAAGGGCCGTCGGACGTCGAAACGGTCCTGCCCGCCGAAGCGCCGGCCGTGCCCGCCCCGCAGGAGGCCGCGGTGCCGGCGGTGCAGCAGGCCGTCGAGACGCCGACGCCGGCCCCGCTGCCGGCCGAGATCGAGGTCATCCCCGGTCAGCATCTGGTGTCCAACGTCAACGGCACGGTGATCGTGGTGGCCCACCGCGAGCGGGCCCCGTTGTCTCAGCACTCGATCGGCGCCCAGCAGATGGCGGCGCTGGTCGACATGGTGGCGCGCACCGACCCGCAGAAGTTGGTCGCCGCGTTCGCCAAGCTGGCGCGCGAACCCTGGGATCACACCATGGTCGACATCGGCATCATCATGCCGACGTCCACCGGCCTCGAGATCCTGCTGTGCGGCAGCGTCACCGTCGCACTCGACGACGGCATCGCGCAGACCGTGCTGCGCGGTCGTGGCCGCCTGGTGCATCGTTCGGTGCCGGTGCCCACCGTCGCAACCGTCATCACCGTCGACGAATTCGGCGCGCGACCGCACCTCGCCCCGGAGGGTGGCGGTATCTACAAGCTCACCGGCGGAACCGTGCCGGGCCAGGGCGCTGTGATGTGGTCCACGCAGCTCGCGTCGGCACCCCGGCCGGCGCCCGCGGCGGCACCGAACTGGCCGGCGAGCGCGCCAAAAGAGCACGACAGCAACCGAATTCCCGTCCTGGCGACACCCGCGGCGGCGCCGCAGAAGCGGTGGCTCTCCCTCGACGACGGCTCTCGCATCGACATCGACCGGGACTGCGTCATCGGCCGGGACCCGAACGGTTCGGACGCGGCGCAGCGCGGACTTCGCCCGGTCCGCATCGACGACCACTCCGGTGAGATGTCGCGGGCACACGCCGAAGTGCGCATCGTTGGTGGGGAAGTGGTGATCGTCGACCGTAACTCCACCAACGGGGTCTTCGTGCGGGATGCGACGGGGGTGCGCTGGATCCGGCTGAAACCGTGGGAGCCGACTCTGTGGCAACCCGGTGCTTACGTGCAGGTCGGTGGCCGGATACTCCGGTTACATGTCAGCGCCGACGAAGCCGCCCAACATGGCCCCCGCGTCCAGGTGCACCACGGCGTGGCACGGCGGCCGCAGGTGGGCCAGGGCTACGGCCTGGTTATCGCGAATTAGATTGCAGCACAATTAAATCTGTGTATCTCAGCGCGAGCAGTCGACCGCGATCTCGAGCGCTGTGCAGATGGCGCTCATCCGCGCATCGGCGAGCCGGCCGAGCCGATCAACCAACATAGCGACCGAAACGCTTTCGACGGAGTCCAGATTCACCGCTGACCGGCGCGGGATCGTGTCTGAACCGGGTTCCAGGATGACTTCGCTGGACAAACCCCGGATGGTTGTGGTGCAGGGAGCGACCAGAGCGCGTCGGAGGCGGGGGATCGCCGCATCACGCGACAGCACGACAACCGGCCGTCGCCCGACCGCGGGTATCTCACACCACCAGACCTCGCCTCGCGCTGGGAGTGCAATCACGAATCACCGGCCGCCCGCCGCCACGATGCCAGGTCGCCCCACTCGTCGGGCTCGTCGATCGGATGTGTGTCGTAGGCCGCATAGCTCGCCTCCACCTCGGCTTTGCGATGAAGAGCCAGCAGCGCCCCGAGAGCCTCGTCGACGAGAGCAGCATCGGTGACACCCGCTCGCAGACCGCGTGCGTTGTTCAGCAGCTCCGCGTCGACGGTAGTGCTCAGGCGTATGCGAGCCATGCCACAATCATGCCACGTTTTTCCGCGGTGAGTGTTCTGCGCGGCCCTTGCGTAGGCGATGCGGGGGATTAGTCTTCTTGCAAGCAACTTGCCGTCTTCGAGCAAGGAAGAGGACCTGCGTTGGCAATTCGCTGGATCACCGCGTTGACATTCGTGGCGGCAGCATTCTCGCTGCTGCTCGCGCCGGTTGCTCACAGCGCCGTCGGCACTTTCCCGGTTCCCCAGTCGCCGTGCAATCTGCCGACCGACCGGAGTCTGATTTTCTGGCAGCGCACTCCCGGCATGCCGGATCATGCCAGGTTCATCAGCGAGTCGGACGTGTACAACTGCCGGCCCACGCTGGAGACTTGGAGCGCCGGCCTGCCGACCGGGCCCGGCAACTGCTCCAAGATCGCCTGGTCGACGGACAATCCGAGTTACGTCCCCAACCAGATTCCCTCGCCGCCCTTGAAGAAGATCATCGCGCAGGTGGGTGACTGCTAACTGGCAGGTCAATCGCGCCGGCCGGCGTCGACCTCGATACCGGTCATCGCGCTCACCGGGCATCTCGGTGCTGGCAAGACCACACTGCTCAACCATCTCCTGCGTAGTCCCGGCACGCGAATCGGGGTGGTGGTCAACGACTTCGGCGAACTCAACGTCGACGCCTCGTTGGTGGCCGGCCAGATCGACGAGCCGGCCTCGATCGCCGGCGGCTGCATCTGCTGCCTGCCCGACGACGGCGGCCTCGACGAGGCCCTGGCCAAGCTCGCCGACCCGGCCCGGCGCCTCGATGCCATCCTCGTCGAGGCCAGTGGGCTGGCCGACCCGGTGGCCATCGCGCGCATCATCGGCTTCAGCAAGTTGTCCGGTGTGCGGCCCGGAGGACTGGTCGACGTCATCGACGCGGTCCATCATTTCGACACCGTCGATCGCTCCCAGCTGCCGCCGGCGCGGTACGGCGCGGCATCGCTGGTCGTGGTCAACAAACTCGACCAGGTGCCTGAGGACGACCGGCGGGCCCTCATAGCGCGCGTCGAACACCGTGTAGCGCAACGAAATCCGCGGGTACATGTGGTAGGTACCACGGCCGGCCGGATCGATCCGGCGTTGTTGTTCGACCCGCTGGGGACCGCGGAGGAGGAGGCCGGGCAGCTGTCGTTCCGCGAGTTGCTGGACGACTTCGATCATGACCATGACCACGTTCATGCCCACAGCGTCTCCGTCAGCAGCGCGGGGTGCGTGGACCCTGATGCGCTGTGCGACCTTCTCGAGGATCCGCCGTCCGGGGTGTTTCGGATGAAAGGCGTGGTGGCGGTGCGACACGGTTCATCAGTTCGGACCTACGTCGCCAACCTGGTGGGTAGTGCGATCCACGTCGGGAAGGCGCCACCGCGTGCCGTCGCGAACTGTCTGGTGGCGATCGGGATGGAGTTCGACGTGGCCGCCGTGCGTGCCCGGTTGGACCTGACGCTGCAGCCCGCCGCCGGGCCGGCCCCGGCCGCAGGGCTGCGGCGGCTGCAACGCTACCTACGGCTCAGTGTGTGACGATACGTCCCGATGTCTTCTTCGCTTACTGACGTGCTGGCCACGCTGGAACTCGCCCGGATCAACGATTGGCACTTCGCCGGGCAGCAGTTACCCGCCCCCGCCAACCACATCCTGGGTGGACACATCTCGGCGCAGGCGTTGTTGGCCGCGAGCCACACCGCGCCCGGACGCGTACCGCACAGCGTGCACACCTATTTCCTGCGGCCGGGGGATTCACGCCGGCCGGTGGACTTCGAAGTGGTCGATCTTCAAGAGGGACGCAGGTTTTCCGCGCGCCGGGTCACCGCGCGGCAGGACGGCAAGATCCTGCTGGAGGCGATGTCGTCGTTCAAGGTCGCCGATCCGACGTTCACTGACGTTGTCTACCAGCCTCCGATGCGGTCGGCGCCGGACCCGGAGACGTTGCCGTGGGTGCCACCGCACCTGGCCGAATCGCGGGAAAGCACCGCCGGGCGTTGGGCCAGCCTGCGCTGGTTCGAGCGCCGCGTCATTTATGCCGAGACCACACCACCGGTCCGTTCGCCGATGTGGTGGCGCCCCGACGGCGAGGTTCCCGACGACCCGGTGCTGACCGCGAGCCTGGTCGCCTATCTGTCGGCGGTGACGTTGACCGAACCGGCGTTCGTCGCCCGCGGTGGGGTCGGGCAGACCGTGCAGCGCGACCATTCGGTGTGGTTCCACGGGCCGGCTGTGCTGTCGGATTGGCTTCTTTACGAACGTTCTTCGCCGAGTAGCGCCGACTCCCTGGCGTTGGCGAGCGGGACGATGTTCAACCGGGACGGCAGTCTGGTGTGCACGGTACGCCAAGAGATGTACTATCCGTCGGGGCCAGGACTGCCTGCCGACACCCAGTGAAAACCGTTGCCAGATTAGTTCGTTCGGCTGCACTGAACAGCATGCTGGTGAAGTAACGTTGCGGCACAATAGATTTGGATGGCCGGGAGGCTATGTGCTTACTTCGATCACGACTTTGCCCATGGCATGGCCTTTTTCGACAGCGGCTACGGCGTCGGCCGCTTCATCGAGGGGTCGGACGTCCTGGATGTGCGGATCCAGCTTCCCGTCGGCGACCAGCTTGGCCACGATCTCGAGGACGCGGCAGGTACGGTCGCGCTCAATCATTCGTCCGCCCAGTTTCTGTGCCGTCTCCGGATCCGTAGCGGTGATGAGGTTGTCCCGATTGGACAGCAGCTCGGCAACAGCGAGCAAGCCGTCGCCACCGGCAAGATCGAGGATCGCGTCGACCCCGTCCGGCAGTATTTGCCTGATGCGCTCGGCCACACCGTCGCCGTAAGGCACCAGGGTGGCGCCCAGCGATTCCACCAGCGCGCGCTTGTCCTCGCTCGCAGTGCCGACGACGTTGATGCCGGCGTCTCGGGCGATCTGGGCCGCCGCGACGCCGACGCCACCGCTGATGCCGTTGATCAGCAGGGTCTGCCCTGCGGTGAGGTTCAGTTGCGTCACGCCGTCGTAGGCGGTGGCGGCGGCCACGGGGAGTGTCGCGGCCTCATTGAACGACACCTGCGGCGGCTTGGGTGCTGCCGCGGTCGCCGTCACCGGGGTGTATTCGGCGTATCCGCCCGACCCGGGAGCGACACTGCCGAAAACCTCGTCGTTGACGGAGAATCCCTCGACGTCTTGACCCACCTCCCGGACCACCCCGGACACCTCCGAACCGAGCACCCCCGGAAGATCACTCGGGTTCGCGGCGCCCAGCATCCCGGACCGGATTTTCCAGTCGACCGGGTTCACGCCTGCGGCGCGAACTTCCACAAGCAACTCGCCGGACAAGGGACTCGGCATCTCGAGGTCCAGGAACTCCTGAACTTCGGGACCACCGTTGCTGTTGTATCCAAATGCCTTGACCATGGCCTGCCGCGTACCCGACTCCCCACCGGCACAAACGCGCGAAAGCACCGCCGAGGAAGGAATCCGGGCCCGGATCAGGTAAGCTGTACCGCGAATGTGATTTGCATTCGCAAAGGTAAAACGAAAGAAGTACAAGAAATATGACGCAAGGAACCGTGAAATGGTTCAACGGCGAAAAGGGCTTCGGCTTCATCGCTCCCGATGACGGCAGTGCGGACGTGTTCGTCCACTACTCCGAGATCCAGGGCGGCGGCTACCGCACTCTGGATGAAAACCAGCGGGTTCAGTTCGAGGTTGGACAGGGTGCCAAGGGCCCCCAGGCCACCGGAGTGACCGCGCTCTGATCTTTACGTAACCTGTGGGCCGGTAGGGGATTGTCCCTTACCGGCCCACAGTTCGTTTATGCCCCCGGTGGTGCTGGGATCGCGCGATGTGCGAGTGAAAAGCCCACTGCGACTGAGTAATTCGTAAACGGTGACGATATGGCCGATTGATGGTCGAGCGCGTCGCGGTTGGACCGGACCCCCAACGTCACAGGTCGATATGTGGGGGCGAGATCAGATCTGGAGGTTGCAGCAGAGCGTCGAGCGCGGTGGGGTCATGGGGTGCGTTGTTGTGGGCGACCACCACGGCACGAGCGTGGGTGGTGGTGGTATGGCCGTGTTGGCGTGCCGAGCGGGCCAGGTGTGCGCGGGCGTCGTCGGCGCTGAGGGTGAGTCGTTCGGCGATGATGCCGGTGGCGGTAGCGATGAGAACACTGCCTTGCAAGACGGTGTTGATGGTCGCGGTGGTGTCGGTGGCTCGGTCCTTGATGGGTCCGATCGAGAGGGCCAGCGCGGTCAGATTGGCCAGGGTTTGACCGAAGTCGTTGGGCCGCAACGAGCCCCAGGGGATATCAGTGTGGATGACCAGGGCACCCAACGGCACGCCGAGGGAGGTCATGGGGAATGCACGCATGCCGCGCATGCCGGCCGCGGCAGCGTGTCGACGGTAGCGCTCCCAGCGGGTGTCGGTCTGCTCGCCAAGATCGTTGATCATGGTGACCGCGCCGCGGCGGGCGCTGTCGGCACCAGGTCCGGCCCGTTGGAAGCTCAGGTCGGCGCTGGTGGGTTCGCGCAACGCCTGGGCGACGACGTGTACGTCGCCGTCTTGGGCAGTGCGGCGGTGATCAAGAAGCACCACGACCGCCGCGTAGGCGTCAAAGCCCTGCCGAGCGTCGGAGGCCACCGTGTCGAGCAGGACGGGCAGGTCGAAGTCGGTGGTCAGCGTGGCCGTGAGATCGGCGATGGCCAACCGTATTTGCGCGTCACTCATTTCCGGCCCCCGTGGTGGGTCGGTGCCGCGCCGGGCTAGTGATGGAGGGTAGGGACATGAGTCACTGGTCTTTCGGTTCCTCGCGGTGCTCGCGAAACGACAGCCGGCGCTCGATCACTTCCGCGGCGACCGCTGTAAGGGTCTGCTGGTGGCTGAAACTGTAGGCGCGCAACAGATCCAGGGCGTCGCCGACGCTGATCTCGGCCTGCACAGCCACCATCCCGGCAGCGACGTGGATTTGGGATCGGGTGAACGGATCCGCCGGCCGGTGGGGATCGGCGGCGGACAGAATGACCGCATCGATCGCGGCTTGTGTGCTCTGGGCTGCGCTGAGGTGCGTGTCCCAATTGAATTGCAGCGTGCGGGCGATCGCGTCGGCGCAGGTGAGCGCAAAATGATGTTCGTTGTCGCCGAGCGCCCCGCCGCTGCGCCGGTAAAGCTCCAGCACGGCCTGCGGCCCCAGCGCTCCGGGCACCGGGAAGGCGAACACCGCGCGAACACCGAGCGCGATGATCTCGGCGGTGAAAACCGGCCACCGCACCGCGGCGTGACCGTCACCGAGTAGCTCGGGGTGTAGCTGGGGCTCATTGAGCTGGTGGGCGTCCAGACAGGGCCCTTCGCCGATGGTGAACTGCAGTTCGTCGATTTGTTGGGCCAGCGCGTCGGTGGCGTGTACGAGCTCACGCACCTGAGCGCGAGCGGTCAGTACCGCGACCGCGGCGCCGTCGGTGCCGGTGAGCCGGGCCGCGGTCTCACACATGGTGCCAACACCGGTGAACAATGCGTCGCTGGCGCGCGGCGTACCGGGGGCGGCGGGATTGTCGTCGGACGGGCGGCTCGTGCGGCCACGTTCGGGTGATGAATCATCTGCCACGACGGGCCACCCCAACCGTGGGCGCCACTCTGAACGCACGGTCAGCGCGCAGCGATCCCGGCACCGGCATTGTGCTCATCCGGGATCACGCCGTTCGGGGCCGCTGGCCACAATCTGCGAGGCCACGTCGCGCAACGGGATGTTCTGGTTTTGCGACAGCAGGCGCAGTAGGTCAAACGCCCGCACGGCGTCGACGTTGAAGCGCTCCATGATCATGCCCTTGGCCTGGCCGATCAAATCCCGGCTGGCCAGCGCGGATTCGAACTGGCGCTGACGGTTGACCGCGATCAGCGCCAACGCGGCGTGAGTGGCCAGCATCGCTCCGACCGCCTCGGCTTCGTGACTGAACGCACCGACTTTCTCGCTGAACAGGTTCAATGCGCCGCTGCCCGCGCCATGCGTGTAGAGCTGATAGGACAGCATCGAGTGCACACCGGTGTCCACGGCGATCGCGGTGAAGCTCGGCCAGCGCGGGTCAGTGCTCAGATCGTCACAGCGCACCACCGCGGTTGCTCGCGCGGCATCCAAGCAGGGGCCCTCACCGGTGTCACGTTGCGCGCCGTCCAACCGCGGCCCCACCGGGGAGGTGGACGCCACCGAGGTGAACACGCCGTTGTCGATGAGCAGCACGTCAGCCGCATCCACGGCCGGGAGGAGCCCCACCGCGGCGGCGGTCACCTCTGCCAAGGTCTGTTCGATCGGCGCGCCATCTTGGGCAAGGTCGCGAGTCAGGGCTTCCATCGTGGTCCGCAACAGATCGTGAAATTCGTTGCTCATATCCACACGCCCGTCATGTGCATGCTTCTCAGTATGGGGCCAGGGCCCACAAAAGCGCCGCTAGGCTGCGTGCCGTTGGTATCCGACAGCGACTACCCAGATTGTGGTGCACGGTTTCCGACCTGTCCGTGGACGAGCGTTTAGGGGACGGCCGTCGGCGTCTCGGTCTCGCAGTGCCGACGATTTCCGCGAGCGCACACGAATAGCGCAGCGCTGCATAGCAATTCATCACAGTGACAATTCAGAGCGGATGACGGGCCCGGGGCGCCATCGCGGAGCGATAAATGGATATACCTCACGGATGGGCTCCGGGTACTCATCCGGCGGAGCCGTCCATGGCACCGGTGTCGGTGCCCATATGCATACTGGCTGCGTGCTGACAATCACCGCGGTGCGTGGCGACATCACCCAGCAAGAGGTCGACGCCGTTGTCAATCCCGCGAACTCTGGCATGCGCGGGGGTGGCGGCGCGGATGGCGCGATTCATCGCGCAGGAGGCCCCGCAATCCTGCGCGACTGCATCGAGCGGTTCCCGAACGGACTGGCCACAGGCGACGCCGGATGGACGACAGCAGGCGACCTACCTGCCCAATGGGTGATCCACACGGTCGGGCCGAACTACAACGCCGGGCAGCGAGACCGGTCGCTGCTGGAGTCCTGTTACCGGCGGGCCATGGAAGTTGCTGACGAACTCGGTGTTCGAGTCGTCGCCTTTCCGCTCATCAGCACCGGCGCTTACGGCTGGCCACGCCAAGACGCAATCGCCGCCGCGATCGAAACCATTGCCGCCGTCAACTCTCGCGTCGACGAGGTGCGACTCGTGGCGTTCGACGCCGAGATGCACGAACAGATCTCCGCGGAGTTGGTTTCATGGACCCCAATCCGGATCCTGCAAGGCGTACGGGTCCTACATCAGCGCGGCTACCACCGGCTGCGCATCTTGCCGGGAATGAGCCCTTCAGGGATGTACTGGCGTGTCGCAATTACACTCAGCGACAATCTGATTGACGACCACGTCATCGACTGGCACACCGCATTGCACTACTCGACGGGCGGGCTCACAGAATTCGCCGCAGGAGAGGTAACGGTGACGACCAAACCCGAGAGGGTCGCTGATCTCATCTTGAACGAATTGCCCGACGCCGCTCCGACCAATGACGACCCCGCATACATCGCCTGGTTCGCCGAGCTCATCCGTACTGTCGAGCAGACGAAGGCATTGCCTGTCGCGTACGCCGACTACTTCGACGCCGATGGGTGGGAGATCGGCTGGGGCAGTGGCGTCAAGCATCCGCGACCACCCAGGCCGCCGGCTCATAGCTTCTAACCGGCTGGCTAGTTTCACCTGCTGCCGAAAGGGCGCGACGGGCCGAGAGTCACCGCTTTGCGAGAAGACGCCGCCGGGGCACGCGGTGTCGTTAATACGTCACTGTGACGAAAAATTGGGCGGTGGCACGGAAGTGGACAAGTGCACCCGCGAACGAGCGCGGTTGGCGGGACTTGGACGAATGGCGCATCACGCCAGCCTTCGGGGGCGCCACGAGATGACATATGTGGGGGGCGCCACGAGATGACATATGCCGTGGGCGGTTAGAACTCGTGACGCCGGAAGGGCGAACTAGTTGAAGAAGGCGGAGATTCATCCGCAAAGCGACGCTTGGAAGTAAGTCGACAAGCTCTATGCGCCACAACGCCATTCCCAGTGAGTGCCGATAAGCGACATTATGTCAGGTTAACGTCGCCGTTTTCATCTGATGAATCATCCCCGCCTGGAGCTTGTTGGTCCCGGACGTCCGGGGCTGTTTCGCCATAACTGTTGCTTCGCAGCGTCTTTGATCTGTCGGGTTGGTTAGTTCCCGATGGCGCTGGCAGACGGCCGGCTCGACACGATGCGACGAGTGCCCTGCAGTTGATGGATCTACCTGGACCGATGTGGTAATGATTCATTAGATGATTCATTGAATCATCTAATGAGACCAGCTGGAGGCCGAATTGCCAGTCGATAAGAGCGGTCGCGTGTTCCTGGTTGGCTCGGTACCGCTGCTGCATCCTGAGGTCCAAACGGTCGAAGAAATGCTCGAGGGATGGCGGAACCAGCAACTGTGTCGCAACCTCGATCACGACACGATCGACGGCCGTATCGGTCTGGTTCGCCGGTTCATCGGTCACACCAATGAGTTCCCCTGGTCGTGGACACCGGCCATCGTGGAAGAGTTCTTCGCCGATCTGCGCGGCATCAAGGGCCGGCGCCAGTCCACCATCCGTGGGTACCAGAACGGCCTTCGCCTGTTCTGTTCCTACATCGCTGACCCCGACTACGGCTGGGACCGCGTCTGTGAACAACGATTCGGCACGCACCCGGCCCAAGTGTTCTTTGCCTGGAATACCGCCATCCACGTTCAGGACAACGAGCAGGATCCCGAAAAGCGACCCTTCACAAAACAGGAGTTGCAGGACTTTTTCGACCACGCCGACGACCAGGTCACTGTGATCGCCGCCACGAAGAAGAAGGGTTGGTTGCCGGCATACCGGGACGCGGTCATGTTCAAGGTCGCCTACTCCTATGGCGTCCGGTTTAACGAACTGCGGCACCTGCAGACCGTCGACTTCTCCCGAAACCCGCACGCGCCGGAGTTCGGTCGCTACGGCGTGGTTAAGGTCCGCTACGGCAAGGCCAAGAAAGGCTCCCCACCCAAACGCCGCACCGTGTTGACAGTGTTCGACTGGACACCGGAGATCATCGCCGACTGGCTCACTCACGGCCAGCCGTACCTCGACGACGGCATTGATCTGTTCCCCAGCGAGCGTGGCGCCCTGGTCGCCGAACGCACCCTGCTGCGCCGATTCCGCCGGTACTGCAACGACCTCGAGCTCTCCGCCGGGCTGGATCTGCACTCCTTCCGACGGTCCTACATCACCCACCTCATAGAAGACGGCTGGGACGCCAAGTTCGTCCAAGACCAGGCCGGCCACGATTACGCCAGCACCACCTCGCTCTACACCGGCGTCTCCAGCGACTTTCGCACCCGGACCCTACGAAGGGTGCTCGACCGAACCATCAAGGACGCCCTGTCTTTCGGTGAGGAGGAGACATCGTGAAACGCGAAGTCGACTACACCTGGCGCCTGGCCGAGCTAATGGCCGCGCACGGCATGCACAACAGCACCGACCTCATCCCCCGACTGGCCGAGCGTGGAGTGCAACTGTCCCGCCCGCAGGTCTACCGCATCGTGCACCAACGCCCCGAACGCGTCGCCCTGCAGCTCATGGCAGCACTATGCGACATCCTGGGCTGCGGCGTCGAAGATCTTGTGACCGTAACCGCCACCGACGTCCGCAAGAAGAAGACCGCCTCCGGCACCGTTGCGCCACCCAACGTCGTCGAACTCAACAAGTCAGTCCGCCCGCGGCGAGCACGTGTGGTCACCGATGACAATTGATGCCACCCCTCGATCTGTAAGCCGCGGCCGACCACGTGTGACTAACGGGGCCGTCGAATGCAGCCGCTGCCACCGCATGGCCAACAGACTGCGGGTCTACTGGCCGGGCGATCAGCTGTGCAACAGCTGCTTCTACACGGCCATGCGCACCCACGGGCTCTGCCCGACCTGCGGACACGACGGCGTCCTGCCCGGCCGCCGAAACCGCGCCGACCCACGCCCCGTATGCATGACCTGCGCCGGTATCCCCGGCAACTTCACCTGCACAATCTGCCAATGCGAAGGCGAGATGTACCGCCGCGGCCAATGCGCCCGCTGCGCCCTACGCGACGACCTCTGCAAGATTCTTCTCCACCATCCCGCCGACCTCACTGCCATGCAGACTTTGATCGAAGTGCTCTGCGGCGTCGACCGGCCGGAAAGTATCCTGACCTGGAAACGCAACATCGAGGTACTGCAGCTGCTTGGCGGAATCACCTCCGGCGCAATACCACTCACCCACGACGGCCTCACGGCGGCGGGTCGCGGTAAACACGTCAGCCACCTGCGGTCAATCCTGGAACACCACGGGCTGCTCCCGCCACGCGACGAGCACCTCGCACGGTTCGAACTGTGGCTGGCCGCAAAACTCGATGCCATCGACTCCCCCACAGTTCGCACCCCGGTCGAGCAGTTCGCGAGCTGGCACCACCTACGCCGCCTTCGCAGTGAATCCAAACCCGGCCAATCATCCGACGGCCCGAAGCGATCGGCGAAACAAGAGATCACCGAAACCATCAAATTCCTCACCTGGCTTGAACACACTCACCAGCGCACCATCGCCGACTGCACGCAACAAGACGTCGATGAGTACCTCACCTCAGGCCCGACCACCCGTCACCTGATCCGAACATTCTTCATCTGGGCCAAAAAGAGCAAGCTCAACGTCGCCGTGCTGATCGGATTCAGAGAGGCGAAAACCGCCCCGACGATCACCCATGACCAACGCCTCGCCTGGCTCAAAGAACTGCTCACTGGCGACTCCGAAACCCTGCCCTACCGTATTGCCGGCATCCTGCTGCTGCTCTACGCCCAGCCACTAACCAAGATCGCCGCCCTACAGTCGACGGCCATCTCCTACGCCGACGGAGAGACCCGAATTGCGCTCGGAAGGAGCCGATATCGGTTCCCGAACCCTTCGCCTCTCAGCTCAACTATCACCGCTACAACCGACCGAACCTCCGGACAGCCGGTGGCGCGATCGGCACGCCCTGGCTGTTCCCCAGCAGCCGACCCGGACGGCATATTGACCCGCAGGCCATCATGCAACGCCTGCGGGCGCTAGGCGTCAACATGCTCGGATCACGCAACACCGCTCTCCAAGAACTTGTCTCCGAGATCCCCGCTCCCCTGGTCGCCGAAATGTTCGGATACAGCGACCAAGTCACTCAACGCCACGCTGCGCTCGCGGGAACGACCTGGGCCAACTACGCGACTGCACGGAACGTGGCGAATTCGAAGAAGGAAGCGGATTGGTGAATCTCCCTGAGCATGAGGAGCGATACATCCGGGACTACGTCAACAGCCAATCGCCCGACGATGATCAGGCTGGGTTGGTCCAAAAGATTGGATCGCGACGCGTCCTGGGCCGTACCCACGAAACCTACGATGTGCATTGCACATCCACGCGCTGGTGGGTGATCACCAACCCCACTGAATCTCTACCTACAGACGGACTTCCCGCAGGCCGAACAAGCATTGATATTTCACATCGGCCTCGGTGCAATGATCGCCGAACGGAGTCGGTCGGAAATCGACAGCGAGGACGAAGTCCACGTCTCCACGTCGTGGCGTCGCTACCGTCAGGCAGTTCTGGCGATGAACGAAGCGACCGAAGCCGAGGACTACCAAGCCGTCGGAATCAAGTGCCGAGACGCGCTCATCGCTATGGCGAAAGGACAGGTTGACGCGGAATGGTTAGGCGAGGTCGCCGAGCCACCTAAAGCCGCGGACTTCAAAGCTTGGGCCAATATCTATGCAGACCGTCTCGCCGACGGGCGCATGCGGTCTTATGTAAAAGCCCTCTCGGAAAAGACTTGGGATCTGACGGTCTGGCTCCAACATTTCAGCAATGCAACCGAATTCGACGCAGACATCGTCCTCGGCGCTACGGCGCATCTGCTCAGCACATTCGGTAAATTGATTCGCCGAACCGAATCCGACGAACCCGAGCGATGTCCTCGATGCGAGTCCTACAAACTTGCTGAGGACATCGAACCCGATGACTCTGGCGAAGGATTTTACGAGTCCATCGTCTGCAGCGCGTGCGACTGGCGATCAGAGCCCACCTACACCTCATGGGCTGAACACCTCAAAGACGCTGACATCGAAGGATACTTATCCGGGCCGGGCTCGGTCTGTGCGACCGGTTGCACCATGACCACAACGATGACGAGAAGTGATAGCGAGGCAGGCAATGGCGGCGACACCCCCACAGATCCGGCTCTGGGACGACAACCCCAGCACCTTGGACCTCCTCGGGTTTGACGCCGTGGTCGAGCCAATCGTTGCCGCGGTCCGCGAACGCAACATCCATCCGCTTACGCTGTCGGTGCAGAGCCCGTGGGGCGGCGGGAAGTCCACGATCCTGAAGCTCATCGAGGCCGAATTCAAGGACGACGACACCTGCTTCGTCGTCTCCACCAACCCGTGGGCCTACGACGACCAGGTGGACGTCAAGGGCACGCTGATCTCTGAGATTCTGCATGGCATCGAGAGTCAGATCCCCGATCCAAGTATCAAGGCCAAGGTCGCTGAGAAGGCGAAGGAGCTGCTCGGACGCATCAGCTGGAGCCGCGCTGCGGTCGCTATCGCCAAGGGAGCACTGACATTCCAGGTCGATCCGAAGCAGATCGCTGAGATCTTCCAGCCCAAGGACCCGGGGGGGCCGGACTCGATGGCGGGCTTCAACGACGCCTATAAGGAACTGCTCGCGCTGATCCCGAACGTCGAGCGCGTGGTCATCCTCAGTCGACGACCTCGATCGCTGCCTACCAGATGCAGTGACGGCAACGCTGGAGGCCATCAAGCTCTTCCTCTCAACTGAGAAGATGGTGTTCGTCTTGGCAGCGGATCAGGACATGGTTCGAGACGCCATTTCAGTCAGCCTGGATGGTGCTCGACGCGGCGACATCTTTGCCAAGCGCTATCTGGAGAAGATCGTTCAGCTTCCGATCGCGCTGCCGCGCCTGTCCGCCACCGACGCAGAGGCTTACATCGGCCTCTTGATCGCCGGCCGCTCGATGAAGGAGACGGACCTGCGTGTCCTAGCTGCGCACGTTCGTGCGCGACGGAACGCCCATCAGACCCCGCTGCTGCACGACTTCGAAGCACTGGCCGTCAAACCGGCCGAGGACGATCTCGCGCTGGCGACCCAGCTCGCCGAAGGCTTGAGTGCGGACCGCCGCTCGAATCCCCGCCAGATCAAGCGCTTCCTCAACGCGTTCGGTGTCCGGGAGTCCATCGCTCGCGCTCGCGGCGTTACGATCCCGCCAGCCGTCATGATCAAGATGCTGCTGCTGGAAGAACTCCACCGCACGTCCTTTAACACCTTGGCGGCCGCGAATGTCCAAGAGCGCAAGACGATGGTGGCCCGATGGGAGGCATGGTCGAACCCATCAGGTGAGGAGGGCGAGGACGCGACCCTTCCAGAGGGGATCGACGAATCGACAAAGGAGTGGGCCGCCGCCCCCCCTTCTCTCAGCAGCGAGAACCTTGATCCCTATCTCACACTCGCCGCGAGCTTGATCAACGTCAGCATGGGTGCTCAAGTCTCCGATGAGGTGCTCGCGCACATCAACGACTTGCTGGGTGCGAGTGAAGCTGCACGGAACGTGGCCGCCGACTCCCTGAGCGAGCGCGGCGAAGACGAACAGCTGGCAGCCCTGGATGTTCTGTTCGCGACGACCAAGCGTATGGAGGACGGCGAAGCGGTGATCCGCGGCGCCGTGCTCTGGGTGGGGAAGACTCCCGCACTGGAGCAAGCAGCAGCAGCCGGAGTCGAGGCCCACTGCTGGGGAGTACGTCTGACCCCAGGAGCCGTCGTCGAACTCGCGACCAGCGGACGACCCGCGCTCATTGGGCTGGTGCGACGCGCGGCTCAGGACACCTCGCTGCACCCTTCCACTCAGGCGGCGGCATGCGAGGAACTGGAACAGCTCGATGGGAACTAGCGGCGCTTACGGCGGTAGCAACTCCGCCGAATGGAACGACTTCCGGGAAGCGTGGTCAGACCTCGGCTCAGGGAGCACCGAGACCAGCACCGGCGATCCAGACCCAGCCCAATCTCCCGATTATCTCTATGAGCCGACGCAATCGGCGTCCGACCTCGACCGCGTCGGTCAAGCACTCATCGACGCCCTCTGGCGCGACGACCCGGCCACCAGAGGAAAAGCCGTCCCGACCATTCCCCGCCCCCGTATCCCCGGCCGCCGCGGAGCCGGCGCAGAAGGAGCAGGCGGAGCGGGAGCCGGCCAAGGCTCCGCAGGGGCTGGCCGGTCTGGAAGCAGGTCCACTCGCCAGATAATCGGAGGAGCCGCACGCGGCGGCGCGACGATCGGAGCGGCGTACGCCCTGCGGGACCGCGATGCCCAGAGGCTGTCCGACTACGGCCTCAGTCTCGCCGAGTTCGACTCACTCAGCCCACGCGCTCGGATCAGCAGGCTGGTCACTCTCATGATCGGAGACGACGGGCACCCCGACGACCGAGCCATTCGCCAAGCAGCTACGGAACAGGTCAAGAAGATCGTCGCAACCGAGGGCGAACCTCCAACCGCGACCGAAGCAATCAAGGGCTTCGTCAGCGCCTATATCTTCCAACTCGGGCTCGTCGAACTCCAAGACCAGATCACCAACGGAACGCTCGACGGTAACGAGGCGGTCGTGCGCGAGCGCATGCTGCGAGGCTGGATCGACGCGAAGGTTCGTGGCCTCGACATCGACGCCAGCCCCGCACTCTCAGCGAACGCCCTACATCAGGCGGCTGCAGATCTTGCCCAACGAGCAGTTCGCGTCCTGAGGGCGAGGTAGACGACATGCCGCTAACGCATTTCCACCTATCTGGCGAAGACTCCACGAACGAAAGCCCGGCGGATCATCACCGTCTGCGGTGGCCCACCGCGGCCGGCGAAACCGACACCGTCAAGAGTGCCGTCGGGTGGTCGCTGCCCTCACTGGGCCCAGTCCCGACGCAGGCCATCGATCTGGTTCGCATCGCTGGTGGTGCATACCTCGTCGACCGGCTCTCCGGCAGGCCGAGCGCATTCACCCGACGACTTCACCTCACTGTCGAGGTCACGGATCCCACGCCATGGGAAGGCGAAGCGATCACCCAACTCGCCCAGCTGCTGTTCTGGCTCACCGGTGACACCTGGGAGCTCGAGCTAACCCAGGACCCCATCACCCCCGAGGATTCGGCCGCCCAAACCTCTGAAGGACTGGAGGCTATCGCACTGCTCAGCGGAGGACTTGACTCCTGATCTTGGCGCACTGCACCTACTCTCCACTCTGAGCGAGCCGCCGCTATTCGTCGGCCACTACGACACCGCCACCGCCGTCCGTCGTGCCCAGAACACCGTCCGCAAATGGCTCCAGGAGGCCTTCTCCCCCGCGCCCTCATACACCCAGATCGAGTTCGCACAAGTCGCGGACAAGAAAGAGAGCTCCAGCCGAAGCAGATCCTTGCTCTTCGTCGCACTCGGGATCGCCGTCGCAACCAGCCGTGGCGTCTCCACCCTCTTCGTGCCAGAGAACGGATTCACCAGCCTGAACCTGCCACTGCATCCCAACCGGGCCGGTGCGCTCTCCACGCGCTCCACCCACCCCGAAACCTTCTACCGAGTCAACGCGCTCCTTCAGGCGATCGACCTTGCAGTAACGGTGACTAACCCCTTCGCCTCATATACCAAAGGTGAAGAGATGCGCCTCGTCGCTGATAGCCACCCACCGAGCGGCTGGGATCGCGTCGCAGGACTCACGGTCTCATGCAGCAAGCTGGACGGCGCTCGGATCAAGGGTGGCAACTCCACCCTCAACTGTGGCCTTTGCTACGCGTGTATCACCCGTCGTGGCGCATTCATCGCGGCCGGCGTCGACGACCCGACCATCTACCTGTCCAACGAACTCACAGGAGACGCGCGCCTTGAACTCCTGGAACGGCGCTATAGCGACCGGGCCGCAATCTCCTACGCGACAACCCGCGGTATCGACGACGACGCGATTGACGCAGGCACCTGGCCCCCAGACGCCGACCTCGACCAGATCAGCGAACTCGCCCGCCGCGGGCTTGCCGAACTCGGGAAAGTGGCCCTGACGTGACCGGCTCCATCCTCCCCGCATTGGACGCGCACGCCCACATCGCACCGGACGTCACGCCAGCACAGATCGCGGCGCTCGGGCAGTCCGTGGTCTTCGCGATGACTCGAAGCCTGCACGAAGCTCGCCAAGTCCGGAACCGACGAGAGACTGCACTTGTCTGGGGGATCGGTGTCCACCCCGGCGTAGCGATAGCACGCGAGGCATGGGATTCGGAGCAGTTCACTGATCTCCTTGGCTCTTTCGCATTGGTCGGTGAGATCGGTCTGGACCGTCGTGGCGGTGACATGGCGCGGCAGCGCTCGATATTTAAGGAGCTGCTGAGTATCGTCCGTGACGAACCGGTGCTGCTCTCCATCCATAGCAGCGGTGTCGCAACCGAGGTTGTCGAGCACCTCCACGACGCCGACATGCGCGGCGCGATCCTGCATTGGTTTAACGGTGATGCCACCGACGTCGCACGCGCCCTCGAAGCCGACGCCTACTTCTCGGTTAACGCTGCGATGTCCGAAGACCAGATCCGGCTGCTGCCCCCTGAAAGGGTCCTGTGCGAGACGGACTTTCCTGCTCGCAAGGTCCGCGCTCGTAAACCCGCCGACATACAACGAATCGAACAGCGCCTGAGCCAGTTCTGGAACAAGACACCCGAAGAAGTCCGCGCCCAAACCTGGTGGAACCTCCGCACCCTGTGTGAACAATCCGGAGCCATCGAACGACTCCCGGAGTCTGTTGCAGACACCCTCCTCTACCTATAGGGCCCATGGGCCATCAGTGGCCCACTCCCTGCCAGGAATACGGCGCAATCGAATATGGCCGGGTTACTAGCAGAGTCAAATTAGATTGCCCTGCAATTGGTTTCGCAGAATGCTAACTACCGCACCTTTGCAGATTCCCAGGGTACGTTGACATGGATGAGAACACCAGCCGCGATAGGGCTCCGCCCCCGGCACCCCGGGCAAGGTCTGCGACAGCCAAAAGGGTTCTTCGGCTTTTGGTTTCGAGCGCGGGCGCTGTCGAGCCAGCATCACTGCGGCGGTGATGATTTCCGCCAGGGTGGTATGCCTGTCTGTCCATACAGCGCACGCTGTAGGCGGCCGAGTGCAGGCCGCGGCGTCTCGTTGTGGTATTCCCGATACACGCCGAAAGCCACCAACACGTTACCCATGAATTTGCTGTCGTCATCGAGGCCCTTCGTTCCCTCATCGAGGTAGTCGTGCATCGTTTCGCCAGTTGCCCCTTCTGCGAGACGCTTATTGATCTCGCGGTACATCATCAGAGCCCATGAGGCACTAATTCGCGCGCGATGTCGATGCAGCCAGAGTTCACGGAACACTCTGAGTTCGGGCGTGACGTCGACATCGGTGAAGTAAGTGGAGGCGCCTGCGGGGATCTTCCAAGCCGAACGTCGCTTCGACCGGGTGGCCCATTTGCGGCCTACCGCGTGGGCTGATCCTCGTACAGTGATTGCGCCGGCGCGGGTGCCGTGTTCGTGGGCGGCGAGAGCGGGCCACAGGTAGAGCTCTGCAGTAATGTGTCCGCCCGGCTCCAGCCGGATGGGGTTCGCCAGGTCGGGCGTCAGATCCTTCGGATCGGTTTCCTTTTGGAGGAACTGCCACGTCTGGATGGTTGAACGCCGTCGCCGTGGGGTCCAGCGATAGCGGCGCCGGACCTCGTAAGAGATGTTCTCGACCGACACCGCTGTGCGGCCCACGTTGGTGACCCTTATTCGGCCGTACTCGATGCCGAAGGGCGACATGTCGTTCATGCCGGATCTTGCAATGTCTGTGAAGGCGGGCCGTCCACGACCGGTCGTGCTCCACGTTTGCCGCCCACCTTCGTCGGCGTAGCAGAACACCAGCTGCACCTTGAGCCGCGCTCCCGAGAGCTTGTACAGGGCGAGATTGGCCAGGAAACCGAGGAGCGCCACGGTCGCGCTGCATATCGAGACGACGAGTGCGGCGATTGATAGTCCGCTAACGGGATCAGCCACGCTACGTAAGCCTAGGTCGCCGGCGGCCACTTCTTCGCAAAGGAAATCCGTGTACCGCTCACGCGTCGCGGATGTCTACCTAGTCGCGCTCTGGCTGGACGCGCACCCCCCCCCCCCTCGTTCGCCATCGCCGCGTCCAGATTGACCGGGTAGGCACCTCAGCTCTCTATGTCAACCTGACTCAGGACCACTGTGACGGCTTGATTCGGGACCACCTCGGCGAGGAGGTGGTGGCTCAGGCGTCTTCGTAGGCTGTGATCGCGAGCTGCTACCGCGGGTATGGCTGAGCCGGTATGAGGTGGTGCCGGTTTCGATGATGGTGCCGTGGAAGGTGAGTCGGTCGACGATCGCGGCGCAGAGTCGGGGTCGGTGAAGGTTTTGGTCCAGCCGGAGAAACTCTCGTTGGATGCGATGGCTACTGACGCCTTTTCCTCGCGTTCAGTGAGTACTTGGAACAGCAACTCCGCGCCCCGGCGGTCGAGTTCCATGTAGCCGAGTTCGTCGATACATAAAAGATCGACGCGGCCGTAGCGGGCGATCGTGCGGGCGAGTTGCTTTTCATCGGCGGCCTCGACGAGTTCGTTGACCAGTTTGGTCGCCAGTGTGTAGCGGACGCGGAAGCCTTGCTCGGCGGCGGCGGTGCCCACACCAATGAGCAGGTGGGACTTGCCGGTGCCCGAGTCGCCGATCAGGCAGAGCGGGTCGCCTCGGCGTATCCAATCGCCTTGGGCGACGGTATGTACGGTGGCGGCGTTGATGTTTGGGTTGGCGTCGAAATCGAAGTCGCCCAACCATTTCTGACGTGGAAACCCGGCCGCTGCGACTCGCCGCAAGGTGGATCGGCGGTCCCGGTCATCGCATTCGGCCAGGAGCAGTTCGGCGAGGAAGCCGTGGTAGGTGAGCTGTTCACGCTCGGCGACTTTCACTGCTTCGTCGATCACCGCACGCACGGTCGGCAACCGCAGGCGTCGGCATGCGGAATCGACGGCGGCTTGGGCCGCTTGTGGGGTCATCCCGCGTTGGCGGCGCAGGGTGTTGGTGACTTTCGTGGCCGTGCTCATGATCCAGTCGTTCCTTCCATTCCGTCACCGGGTGGCGGTGTTGGGGGTCTGCGTTGGAGCAGCTCGTCGTAGGCCGCGACGTCAGGCAGCGGCCGGGTGTCGGTGGCAGGCCGGCGATCACGGTCGCTGGATCAGCCAGGCGGCGCTGGGTCAGACTGACGACCCGGTAATCGACGGTATTGGCATGGTTACCGGCGTGACGGTCTGATTCGAGACCACCACCGGCGGCATGCAGGCGTGCTTCGACCGCGACCACATCCGCTGAAACGGCACCGACCGACAGGGCGGCGTGGATCCCGGCGATCACATCGGTAGCGCGCATGCTGCGGTGCAGCAGCAGCACGTCGATTAGCGAGCGAGTCCCGCCAGCATCGCCGTCGACGCGGCGGGCCTGCTGCCAGAACGCCTCGTGCGCTGCGGTGAAAGTGCCGGCGGCGCGGGCCTGAGCAAGCGCGGTGGAGCCGGGCAACGCGCCGGGTTTGCAGTGCAACACCTCCAGATAGTGGTCGAGGTTGATCGATTGCCCGTTGCGGGTCGTGACGCGTTCATGGCGTGCGGCGATAGTGCGGCCGTCGAAGACGACCAACTCCGAGGCCCGCAGCGACACCCTGACTTTGCGTCCGATCAACCGGGCGGGAACCGAGTACTTCGCCGACCGCGCCGTGATCAGCGCCGACCGGTCCACCCGTGGATGCAGCACCAGCCCCGGGTCGAACCGCTCGGCAGGCAGAGCGGCGAGATGTTCTCGTTCGGTCTGGAAGTCCTGGCCCACGGCGTGCAGCCGGCCGGTGACCCGCCGATGATCCTCACGTGCTTCGCAGCGGCGGATGTAGTCGTTGAGCTCTGACAGCGAGTCCACTTCCGGCATGGGCGTGAGCCAGGTGCGGCGGAAACGTCCGATCTCGCCCTCGACTCCGCCTTTCTCGTGGGCGCCTTTCACTCCCGGCTGGCAGTAGAACGGGTCGAACCCGTAGAACGATCTGAACAGCACCCACCGGTCGTTCTCGACCCTGCCCCGACCGCGGCCGAACACCACCGAGGTGACCGCAGACTTCAAGTTGTCGTAGCGGATATGGCGCACCGGGATGCCGCCGATCACGTCGAATGCTTCGATGTGGCCTTCGAGGAACGCCTCCTGCGACTGAGTCGCATACACCCGATGGACTGCCTTGCCGGACATCGACATTCGGAAAACGAACATGTAGCAGCGGGTTCTGACACCAGCGAGGATGACGTGAACCTCGCCGAAATCAACCTCAGCTTCAGCGCCGGGCGGGTGTTCCTGCGGCACGAACGCTTCCTGCGCCTGCTTACCGGACTCGGCGATGATCTCCGCACGACGGACCCGGACATAGTCACGCACCGACGAATACGACACATCCTCAACGCCGTGTTCATCGGCCAGACGATTGCAAATCCTTGTCGCAGTGTGGCGTTGCTTGCGGGGCGCATCCAGATCGGTCCGCAGCATCGCATCAATCGCAGGTTTGAGCGGGCCCAGTTTCGGCGACTCCCGCACCGGTGTCTTCCGCCTCGGCGGCTCCGGATTCGCCAACGCGTGCCGGACCGTATCCCGGCCAACCTTGTACTTACGAGCAAGCGCCCGAATACCCAAACCCTCGACCCGGGCGTCCCTACGTATCTGGGCGAACAGCTCCACACGACTTCCCATCCGGAACCCTCCGACAGCGAGCCAATAATCGACACGCCAACCGTCGAGGGTGGTCCTGAATCAAACCGTCACAACACACCGGTCTGAAAGAAGGTGGTCCTGAATCAGGCCGTCACACCGGTCCTGAATCAAACTGTCATAGCCACCTCAGCAAACCACCGAACCACGCCCCGCTCCACACGATGCACCGGAACACGTGTCGCAACGATTATGTGCGGACGGGGCCTCTACCCCGCTGCGCCCTCAGGCGCCCGCGACTAATACCGGAGGAATACGGCGGAATCGTATATGGCGGGTTACCAGTAAAGTATGCCGTATTACCCTGTGTTACATCGGTTTTCGATACCGGCCGTACTGAGAGGGCCCTTTGTCGGATGGCACGGTGATTGGGATTTGGGCGAGGTCTACGGTCTCTTCAGATCGTTGACTGCAACAGCCATTGCAGCAGTGTACGACGTTTTCTAAGACGACCGCTGGATCCGACCACCGTCGACATTGCGCTAGAGATCCAAGACGAAGCGCAGTGCTTGGTCAATGGCTTGCATCTGCTCTGGACTAAGCATTCCCTGGCGAGATGACAGTCGTTCGATGGAGACCACTCGCAACTGGTCGCAGCGTGCGTATGAAGTGTGGTCCAGCCCGCTGCTCGCCGGCTCGAGTTCGATGTGACTTCGCAGGCCGTAACCAGCGGTGGTGATCGGGACTACGACCACCAGACCGCCCGGTCCGTTGTTGAGGATGTCGACCGATACCACCACCGCCGGGCGGCGAAAGGCTGGCTCGCGCCCGACCGGTTGACCGAGGTCGACGTGATAGACCTCCCCCCGCCAGATCAAGCCAATGCGTCCCACTCGTGGCGCTCGGCGAGGTATTGCTCCCACAGTTCAGGGTCGCTGCGCAGGCGCTGGTAGTCCCCATTGAGCCCTCGCAGGAACTCCTGCCTCTCCAAAGCGTCGATGGCTGCGTGGACGACGTCGACGACGGTGGTTTGACGAGCTTTGGCCAGAGATTGCAGTCGCTCAGAATCGGGTCGGCGGACTCGGACTGTTGTGGTTTCTGCAGCCATGGAACCAGTGTAGACGAATTGTAGACCAGGCACATGAGGCCGTCATGATCCCCGTTGGCCGCGGACCCGTTTCGCGGGTCGTGACACTTTGACGCGCCGCGTTCTGTTCGACGAACACCGCGTTGAGCACGGATTGGACTCACCTGGTGAAGAGCAATCGTTGAATGGCTGCCGCGTGCCGATGGAGCTGCCACAGGTTCGCAGCGAATCCGGCACCGAGGACGATCGTTGCCGTGCCCCACAGGCCGACGTTGAGCCCGCTGATGTACGCGTAGACGATCACGACCATGTTCAGCACGAGGGTGATTGCCGCAGTGCTACTGCCCGGATTCCACGCCTTTACCCGTGCGGCGAATACCAAGTGGCCGACAAGGTGGATTGAGTTCAGGGTGGCGAGCGCGATGATGACCGCAAGCACCCCCGCCCACACTGCGGCGGCGAGGACCAAGCAGAACAGGATGATCTCCTCGCCGATCATGACCGCGATCGCTTCAGTCGACGGATAGGACGCTTGCCGCCGAATCCAAATGTCCTGGGCGAATCGAGGATCGTCGCGGTGGCGATCGATCCAGGGGCGGATTCGGATGATCTCTTCGAATTCGTGCACCACGAAGAGAGCCATTACCCAGAACGCCGCAGCTCCGATGTCCATTATGTTCTCCCTTCCCTACCTGCCGGCCGAATCATTCGCGCGGGAAAGTGACGTCCCTGGAACGGCTCACGAGGACGCGGAGGCTGCACGAGCTGCGACGGCACCCGCCCGAGGACAAGGCCGAAGTCGCGCGGCGACAACATGCTGAAGAGCAGGCACGGGCGAAGGCTCTCGAGCTCGCCGGCCACGAGGTAGCGGCTGGCAGGCCCATTTGGTGCTGGCGTGGCAGGTGCAGGTAACGCGAGACGCCGCCTAGCCCGCCAAAGCCTGGCACAACCGAATACGCGGAAATCGAATATGCAGGGTTAACGGTAAACCACCGCAGATTGTACTGCGCGCCAATGGGTTTCACTTCCGCCTGCCCCGATCTAACTGATACTGCCCCGTTCCAACACCCACCGATGCTGGAAGGGCAAGACCTCGGCAGCGATCTCGAAATCAGCGTCGTAGTGGAGCAGTGTCACGTCATGGGCGTGGGCAAGGGTGGCGATCAGCAGGTCCGCCATGCCGACGGCACGATGCCGACCGGTGCTGGCCAGCGACCGCTGCGCATCCAACGCCGCCCGCCAGTGTTCATCATCGGTCGGCAAGTATTCGTATGCGAGGCGGCGATCTGACCACAACTGCGCGTAGTCCGCGGCGGTCCGGGCGCTAGAGAGTGCCTCAGCATCGAGTTGAGCGGTGGTTGCAACCAATCCGGCCTCGATAAGCGGAGCGAGCCGGTCGGCAACCTCGGGGTGTGTCATCCGTGCTGCGGCACTGGTGTCGATGAGATACCGCGCCACTACCGCCACACATCACCTCGTTTACCAGGGTCCGCCATCTCCCCCATGCCGCCGGCCTTTAACCATGCGACCTGGCGCGCGCGAGCAGACGCCGCAGCCGCCAGTTGCAGCGCGATGCGGACGGTATCCGATACGCCCGACGTCTTAAGTTCCTTCTGCGCGGCGGCCAACAGGTCGTCATCGAGGTCAATCAAGCGCTTTGTCATCTCGACACCCCATGCATATATACGAATCGCGATTTGAGTATATACTCGCGCGTCATCAGGCGACCACGCATCCCCACGGGACTGGTGATCAGCCGTCCGCGAATCTGGTTGGTGCACTGAGTCTTTGCCTTGATAGCCGATCTCCGAGCTACTCGCAGGCAGCGGACGGACGCCACGATGCCGTCTCGGGATTTCGGCACGTCAGCCCGATCAGAGGCCACCGCTTGGGCTGCCCCGTAAGCGTCGACGGGATCAGACTTGCCGTTGCACGCCGTGTTGCGCGGTCGGGACGGTTGACCTCAAGCGCCGCCAGTTCCGTGAACGTGTCGTGTCGCGTGCCCTGCCTCAATCTGGTTGCCGGTTTTGCTGAAGCAACCTGGCGGTCGCGGAATCTAGCGCTTCGTCTCACTGTATTTGGCGGCCCATTCAGAGTCTGAATGGCGGCCGCAGGTTCTTGAACATCGGGAAATGCTTCACGTTCAGCGTCGCCGGCTCATAACCCTTGACGTCGGCGGTCGCAGCAACCAGATAGTCACCCAAACCGATACCGCTATGACTCCGTTGATACCGGCGCATGAAGTCACCGGCCCGCCGCGCGATGATCTCGGTGGCCGGTTCGGCACGAAACGACGCGAGCAGCTGCCATACCTCGCGCCGCTCCGCGCTGCGCATCCCGCCGACCAGTTCGCTAATCGACACCACGCTGATCGCTAACGGCCCCTCCCCCCGAGCATCACGAAGCCAATCACGCGCCGCGGCCCTGCCACGGAGGTGGGCGATGAGGATGTCTGAGTCGACCAGCATCATGACGTGTGGCGCCACATCCGCTCGAGATGCTGCTCGCGGCTGCCGGGTCGACGATCGGGTGCCTCGACATCGCGCAGAACGCCGAACGAATCGTCAATCGCTTTGAGGTCGGCAGCAAGGTTGTCGTCTGCGTTGTTGAGAGCGCGATCCAACAGCTGGCGAATGAGCTCGGCGCGGGAAATGCCTTGTTGCTCGGCCAACTTGTCGAGGCTGATTGTCTGGGCCTCGTCGAGATAGATATTGGTGCGCTTCATACACCATAATATACACCATGCCTGCGGCAGGGTCCCTCCGACGGGCGCTCATAACGCATCTTTTGGATTCTGAAATATTCTGTGCAGCAGCTAGTTTGATCGCTGACGCATTGGCCGATAATCGAGGAGGCGCGCGCCTGAGAATGTGATGTCCAGGTCGCCGGCGGCGGTACGCAGGTCTAGCAGCTGAATGCCGCGCAGGGACTCCTGGTGCGGAATTCTTACCCGCTGCTATCCGACGGTCAAGATAGCGCCCGCGGCGACGCCGATCACCGCCACCAGCGCCACCAAAATCACCGAGATCGCAGCGCGCACGATCTCTTCTTCCGTCAGTCGCCAGCGCGGCTTCGATTCGACAGGGCCGGTTTTCCCCCGGCAGCCGAATGCGTTCACTGTTGCCACCGCCAAGAGGACGTCGTCGTGCCCATAGGGGGCGTCTGTCTCGACTGGGTCGTGCGCGGCGATTGCGGTCGTCATATCAGCCCCCTAGCTTGCGGACACCGAAAGGCGTTCCTGTGGAATGTCGAAAGATTCGGCCTTCTCGTAGTCAAAGATAAGAGTCCGGGATCACGATTGCGGTAACGATCCTTAACGGTCGCAGCACACCGTCGTGCTCCGCACTGACCGGCGAGCCGTGCGAGCCCCCGTCGAGCTGCCAACGGAAAAAAAGACCTCCCCCGCTCGGAGGGACGAACAAATCGAAACAAACGTGGAGCGTTGCCGCTCAAGTGCGCTGGTTCCCTTACACCCCAACCACTTTCATCCGACGCAAGTGGCCTCCGTGACCCGGAGCGCCCCCAAAAAAACCTGCGGTCATCTAGCCCGCAGGAACATAAGTCGGAACTGGCCGATCGTGATCTCGTCACCGTTATGGAGCTCGGCAGAGTGCACCAGTTCACGATTGAGATACGTACCGCCGCGACTGTCGGCGTCGATCAGTCGAAATTGACCGCCATCGCTAAGGAATTCGGCGTGATGGCTGTCGACGGTCACATCGTCGAGCATGACGTCGCTGGCGGGATGGCTGCCGACGGACGTGGCAGGTCGGTCGAGCAGGAATCGCGACCCCACGTTGGGTCCACGTTTGACGATCAGCATCGCCGCTCCGCTCGGCAGGCCTGCCACGTGGCGCATATGCGCCATGCTGCGCCTTCTGGCAGCCACCCGCCAGCCATCGCCCGGCATCTCGCCGCCGACCGCCACGAAGACCGACCCGTCGACGAGAGCAATTGCCCAACCGGGCCCGCCGGCGCGACGCCGAAAAATAGGGAAAACGCCTGATGGAACGACGCCGGCGACCGCCGCACACTGCTGGGTACCGACTTGAGTCGCACACCGCGCATCCATCCGGAGCCAGTGAAACGCAGGTCGCACGAATCCAAGAAAGGCGCAAGGCCATGCGGCATCGCTATCAAATGAGGACGCTTATCGTCCGCGCGCTGGTCTCAGGTGGCATCGCGGCGGCCGGCGTCGGTCTGAGCACGGGCCCTGCTCAGGCCGCACCGCTCGGTGGCGGGCCGTGGACGTGGTGCCCGGGAGATCCGCTGGACGGTGCCATCCACACAGCCACCGGGCGCGGCTCGCCTCCCCCAGGCACCGATTGGGATACGAGTCGCTGCCATACCTGGTGGAGCGTCTTGTGGGGGCACGGCAACGTCGGCCCCTCGGTGTGGGACGGGCCCGATCCCCCACCGGCCGAGGCGACGAACAAGCCACCGTGCGGGTTTCCCTTCATGTGCTCGGGAACCCCGTGACGGTTGGTACCTGGTGCGTGGCGCACTTGAACTCGGGCGTGCCACAACCTCCGGCGGGCGTCCTCGTATGTACGGTGAAAATGCTGATTGACCGCGCATTTGGGGTCTTTCGCGCTCGGACGACTATCGGGCGTCCTCGTATGTAAAGGCTTTGCTCTTCGGGCCTAATCGCCAGACGCCTGCTGCGCCAGCTGGCCCATGATGACGATGCCGCGCACGACCTGTGCCGCAAGGGCAAAGGCGTCGGTTTCGAGATGTTCGGACAGATTGGCAGTCAGCGCCAGGGTTGCAAAGCCATGCGAGGCGGACCACCCCGCCAACACCAGCCCGCGCACATCCTCTTCGGTGACGGCACCCGGCCGGTACGCCTCGAGGCTGGCTCTGGCGGTGCCGTAGAGCACTCCGAATGCGGCGGTGCGCGCCGCCGCCAGAGCTTCGTCGTCGCCCCGGTAGAGCTTGGGCCGAAACATCACCTCGAAGTAGCCGCGGTGGGTGAGCGCGAACTCGATGTAGGTTTGTCCGCCGCGCACGAACCCGTCGGGGCCTGAGGCGACGGCCCCGATCTTCTCTGCCGCAATTCGGAATCCCTCGGCGGCCACCGCGGTGAAAATTCCCGCTTTGTCACCGAACTTGTAGGCCAGTGCGGCGTGTGAGACACCAGCCCGACGTGCGATGCGTCGCATGCTCACTGCCGCCACCCCGACGGTCTCCACTTCCTCCACCGCACCGTCGATGCCGGCCCGCTCGAGCTGTCCGTGGTGGTAGTTCCTCGGTGGGTCGGCCGGCATGACGACGGAGTCTATCGGACAATCTGACCATTGATAAGTTCGTTGATGTGGTGCAGTCTTACCATTGGAAGAAAATTGACCTGTGGTAAGACCATCGCGCGGGGGTACTGATGGCCAGCACAAACGGTGCGGGGCAAACGGAAGTGGCGCGCTGGGCCGGCACGCTGGGCATCGCCATACCGGCGGCCGCCATCCCCGCTTATCCGATCTGGTCATTTCCGCCGACGCACGCGTCAGGTGCCGACATCGCGCACTGGGCGTCGGCGCATCACGACCGACTGGTCATCGCGCAGGCGCTCTACACCGTGGGCGTCGGATGCTGGTTCGTCTTCGGTGCCGGTGTATGGAGTCGGCTGCGCAATCGACTTCCGGCTGGATCGCAACTGGCCGCGGCTTTCGGCACGGGATTCGTCGGGCTGGTCACACTCATCCTCGCCGGATTCGCCGCATTCGATATTCTGCTCTACCGACCGCGCAGCCCTGAGCTGTCGGCGCTGCTCTACGACCTCAGCTTCGGGCTGCTGGCGATGTCCGGCATCCCCACCGTGGTGGCGTTGGGTGCGTTCGCGATCGCGGTGTACCGCCACCGGGTACTGCGGCTTTCGACCGCTCACCTGGCGGTCATCGCCGCAGCCGGGCACATACTGCTTCTCGTCGCGTTCATCGCGCCGAGCGGACCGCTCTCGTTGGAGGGGTTTCTCGTCGTCTGGTGGATCCCAATTCTGCTGTTCGTCTGGATCGGCCACACCGCGCTGGCGATCAACGCGAAGGCCACCTCCTGACCCAGGCTATCTCTGTGTGCCGCAGGGATTTCCGAGGTGAGCTCGCCGGGCCCCCAGAGCAGACCAACGACACTTGACCGTGGGACTTTCGACCGTACCGGCCCGCCGCAGCGAGCACTAACGTCGTTGGTGTCCAAAGAAAATATCGACACAGAAGAACAGAGAAGAAGGCGAAAAATGACGCAGACACTAAAGCCCAAGACAGTCGAACGCCAAGAGACTGATCTGGTCGACGAGCTGCGCGAAACGGCCAAAGCCGGTCAGCATGCCGCAGGTGAGGCATTGCGTAAGTTCCGTCAGACAGTTGACGAGGTCATCCCCGAGGCCGTCCAACCGCTACGGACGAAGCTCGTCGACGCGGCGATCGAACTCGCCGACAAGCTCGTCACCGCGCAATACGACTTCCACCGCAGTCTCGTTCGCAGCGCGGACCGCGTGTTGAGCAAGTCGGACGACGAACACCAGTAGGCGTTCCTTGGTAGCCGGCCGGCGACATGCCGGCCGGCTCATCAGCCAGTAACAATCGGAGCGCGACGCGAACCAAAGCCGTTGCACGGCAATAACTGCCGACACCAATTGCCGGCCACCTAGCTCGCCAGTCCGACGATCAACAGCATGAACAGGACACCCCCGATCGTGCACGCCAGCGTGACGCCGGCGCGACGCCCGGTCTGTGTCCTGGGCAGGATGTCCGCGCTGGCCAGGTACATCAGGAAACCCGCGAAGAACCCCAGGTAAGTGTCGAGCACACGATGCGGGATGGTCACCACAAGTGTCAGGGCCGCACCGATCACCGGTGCGGCGGCATCAGCCGCCAATAACGCCAACGCCTTTCGCCGGTCGTTCCCGTAGAGCCGCGTGACGGTGTAGGTGTTGAAGCCGTCCGCGAAATCATGGCCGATCACGGCTACGGCGACGACGGCGCCGATCCCGGTCCCCACCTGAAACGCCGCCCCGATGGCGAACCCGTCCATGACGCTGTGACCCACCAGACCCGACGCCGCCAACAGTCCGACGCTGGGAGCATCCGAAACCTCGGCACCGTTCTGGGATCGTCCGCGATGGATGCCTACTGTGCTCTCGACGACGTGCAGAACGAGAAACCCGAGGACGAAGGCCATGAGCGGCACCGGAATTCCGAACCGGCGCCATTCGGGATCGCTCATCGCCTCCGGAAGCAGGTCGAACGTGACCGCTCCGAGCATCAATCCGGCCGCAAGTCCGAGGACCAGTTGGCGATAGGAGCCAATCCGCATCGCGCCCCAGCCGCCCAACCAGGTGGTGATGAAAGACCCGAACGCGATGAGAATGACCACCGTAAAATCTCCTTCCTCGTCGGGTTGACCGACACACGAATTTGCGGTGTCCACTTCGACACGGTGACGGGCAGTGGCGCACACTTGTCGAATGCCGATAAGTCATCTCAACACTGCCGCGCTGATTGCAGCATGCCCGCCCAGGCCGCGCGCAGCGCGCCGGAATCCGCTGTCGACGTCACCGCTTGCAGCGTGATGGGTAGCGACACCGCGCCGGAGCCGCAGCGCCCGCTGAGTGGCCTTTCGGACGTACGCGCGTTCTTTCACACGAACAAGGTGCCGCTGTATTTCATCTCGCCGACCCCATTCAACCTGCTCGGCGTGGATCGGTGGATACGAAACTTCTTTTACCTCACCTACTTTGACTCGTTTGAAGGCAATCACTCGCGCGTGTTCGTACCGCGGCGACGTGACCGGCGTGATTTCGACTCCATGGACGACGTGTGCAGCCACCTGCTGTCCGATCCCGAAACGCTTGAGTTCATCGCGGGCAAAGGTCCGGGTGGCAAAGCCTGCTTCGTCATGATGAACGAGGAAATTCAGGCCCTCGCGCGGCAGGCGGGGCTTGAGGTCATGCACCCGCCGATCGAGCTGCGCCAACGGCTGAGCTCCAAGATCGTCATGACGCGCCTGGCCAACGAGGCGGGCATTCCGAGCGTGCCCCACGCGATCGGTCGGGCCGGCTCCTACGACGAACTGCTGGCGCTCGCGCAAAACGCCGGACTAGGAGACGATCTCGTCATCTCCGTCGCTTACGGAAACGCCGGCAGCGGGACATTCTTCGTGCACGGTCAACACGACTGGGACCAGCACGCCGGTGACCTGACCGCGCAGCCAGAAGTCAAAGTCATGAAGCGCATCCGCAACGTCGAGGTGTGTCTCGAGGGCGCCGTGACCCGGCACGGCACCGTGATCGGGCCGGCCATGACGAGTCTCGTCGGTTATTCCGAGCTGACTCCGCACCGGGGCAGCTGGTGCGGCAACGACGTCTGGCGCGAGGTGCTGCCGCCCGCACAGACGCACACCGCACGCGAAATCGTCGGAAAGCTGGGCGACGTCATGCGCCGCGAGGGCTATCGCGGCTACTTCGAAGTGGACCTCCTGCACGACCTCGACTCCGATGAGCTATACCTCGGCGAGGTGAACCCGCGCCTCAGTGGCGCCAGCCCGATGACGAACCTGACCACCGAGGCCTACGCCGACATGCCGCTATTTCTCTTTCACCTGCTCGAGTACATGGACGTGGACTACGAGCTCGACATCGACGCCATCAACGCGCGCTGGGAGCGCGGCTACGGCGAGGACGAGGTCTGGGGCCAGGTGATCATCACCGAGACATCCCCGGAAATCGAGCTCTTCACCGCGACGCCACGCACCGGTGTATGGCGCATCGACGACGATGGCCGGGTCTCCTTCGCGCGCACCGCCAACGACTGGGCCACCCTGCTCGACGGGTCCGAGGCTTTCTACATGCGGGTCGCGGCTCCCGGCGACTTACGTTCCGAGGGCGCCCAACTCGGCGTGCTCGTCACCCGCGGACACCTGCAGACCGACGACTATCAGCTCAGCGAGCGCTGCCGGCGCTGGGTCAAAGGCATGAGGGCCAAGTTCGTCTCGACGCCCCTGACGCCGGCCGCACCGATCATCTCGCGGCTCGTCGCCCGAGCCTGAGCAGCCGCTCAATGAGTTCCATACCGGCTGGTATCTCCTTGGACAACTGGCTGTCGGGGCCCTATGCACGCTGGTCGTTGCAGCACGTCGAAGACTTTGTTCCGACCGCGGTGATCTCCCGCGGGACCGGGCCGGTCGCCACGCTGCCCACCGCCGGCGCGCCAGTGGCCGAGCTCGAGGTGACCAGCAGCCAGGGCGTGGCCACCACCGTCGGCGCAGTGATGGCCGCCACCGCCACCGACGGGTGGGCCGTGGCCCACCACGGATCGCTGATGGCCGAGGAGTACCTGCACGGGATGGGGAACCGGACACGGCACTTGCTGTTCTCGGTCAGCAAATCCCTGGTGGCAGCCGTCGTGGGCACGCTGCACGGCGCCGGTGGGATCGACCTGGACGCCCCGGTCACGGCGTTCGTTCCGGCGTTGGGCGGCTGCGGTTACGCCGGCGCGACGGTGCGACATCTGTTGGATATGAGGTCGGGCATCGCCTTCTCCGAGGATTACCGCGACCCCGCGGCGGAAATTCACCTGCTCGACCAGGCGATGGGCTGGGCGACCCGGCGCAGTCCGCACGCCCCCGCCACGCTGCGCGACTTCTTGTTGACCCTGCGGCGAAAAACCGCGCACGGCGGGCCGTTCGACTATCGGTCGTGCGAAACCGACGTGTTGGGCTGGGTCTGCGAGGCGGCCGCCGGCCAACCGATGCCCGAGCTGATGACCGAACTGCTGTGGAGCCGCCTCGGCGCGCAATGCGACGCCACCATCGGGCTCGACCCCGCGGGTACCGGATTCTTCGACGGTGGCATCAGCGCCTGCCTCACCGACATGATCCGGTTCGGGTCTCTGTTCTTGCGCGACGGGGTCTCGCTGACCGATCAGCAGGTGTTGCCCGAAGCCTGGATCGCCGACACCCTCGACGGCGGCCCCGACTCACGGCAGGCGTTCGCCGCCAGCCCCGACGACACCGGCATGCCCGGTGGCATGTACCGCAACCAGATGTGGTTCCCCTACCCGGGCAGCAACGTGGTGCTGTGCGTGGGCATGTGCGGTCAGCTGATCTACGTCAACCGGGCTGCCGACCTGGTCGCGGCCAAAGTCTCATCGCAGCCGCACTCCGAGGACCCGGGCCCGCTCGCGGACACGTTGCGCGCATTCAATGCGGTGGCACACGAGCTGGCCGGCATCAGCAGCTAACCGGTCCGCAGGGCTGCGGTAAGGGACGGCAGGCCTGGCTGTAGCGTGGCGGCCGTGAATCCCTTACGCGTGTATTCCGCCGTCACGCTCGCAGCGACAGCGCTGCTCCTGCCGTTCGTCGGGCCGGGAACGGCGAACGCCGCCGCCACCTGCCCCACCGCCGCGCCGCCGAGCGGCGGAACGCCCGACTGGACCCTGGCCGGGACCACCGGCAGCGTCGCGGTCACCGGATCGACCGATACGGCCGCTCCGCGGGTGACCGTGACCGCACCGTTCAGCGTGAGCCAGACCCAGGTGCAGACGCTGCACGCCGGAGACGGACCCGTCGTCCCGGCTACGGCCAGGGTCAACGTCTGCTACATGGGCGTCAACGGACGCGACGGCTCGGTGTTCGACAGCAGCTATGAACGGGGCGCACCGGTCGCCTTCCCACTCAACGGGGTGGTGCCCGGCTTCCAGAAGGCCATCGCCGGACAGAAGGTCGGATCCACCGTGGGTGTCGCGATGACCTCCGCCGACGGCTACCCGAACGGTCAGCCCAGCGCCGGGATCCAGCCGGGCGACTCGCTCATCTTCGCGATCAAGATTCTCGACTCGTCCGGCTGAGCTGCGGCAACGAGTCGGCGCCGGACCCATGCTCCGGGTCGTCGCGCGCGCCGACCCGTGGCACGCACGGGTTGCGGCGGCCGGTTTCCGACAGCGGACCACGCGGGTCGGCGAGGTGATGTGGAGTTACGCCGAAGGCCCACCCAGCGGTCCTCCCCTGGTGCTACTGCATGCCCAGCACATGGACTGGTTCAGCTATAGCCGGGTGCTACCCGCGCTGGCCCCCAACTTCCATGTGTTCGCGGTCGACTACCCGGGACACGGTAAAACCGTTGTCCCCGAAGGCTATTCGATGAGCGCCAACCAGATCGGGGCCGATCTGAGCGCCTTCGTCGAAACCGTCGTGACGGCGCCCAGCTACCTCAGCGGTAATTCCTCGGGCGGCCTGCTCGCCGCCTGGCTGGCGGCGCACCGCCCCGAGTGGGTCCGTGCCGTCATACTCGAGGACCCGCCGCTGTTCTCGGCCGAATATCCGCGCATCCGGACGACGATCGCCGACCGATCCTTTGCCACCTGCGCCAATGCGGTCCGCGACGGCGTCGACGACTTCCTGCTGTACTGGATCCACGCCAACCGGTCCTTCTTCACCCGAAACGTCGCGCCCGGATCAGCCGTCCTGCTCACGCAGCTGGTCAAGCTCAACCGGCGAGCGCATCCTGGTCAACCGGTGGACATCGGGCTGCTGCCGAACGACACCGTGCGGCTATTCCTGCGCGGCATGGACCAATACGACCCCCGTTTCGGCGCCGCCTTCCACGATGGCAGCTGGAACGCCGGCTTCGACCATGCCGAGGCGCTCGCCCGGATCCGCTGCCCCGCCCTGCTGGTTCAGGCCGACTTCGCCGTCCTCGCCGACGGCACCCTCGACGGCGCAATGACCCGTGACGACGCGAACCGGGCCCTTTCCCTGCTCGCTGCCGGGGAATATCGCAAGGTCGACACTGGCCACGTGGTGCACCTGGCGGCTCCGAAGACCTACCTGGCAATGGCCGGCAACTTCTTCCGGCGTCTCACCGAATGAGGCCACCTCGGGTCGAGGACCGATACGTTCCCACCTCCTCCCGCCGTCGCAACCACAGCCTGAGAAGGGCATTGGCCGAAAACCGTACCAATCGGGCGCACAATGAAGCCGGCGAACTGCGCAGAACGAGTTCAGGGAGCCCCCGGCGACCTTATCCTTACCTCGTGTCCTGGCATGTGGACCCGCGGCCGTCTGCGCGGCAATGGCATCTGATCGGTTTGATCGGATACCTCAGCATGCTCGGTATCTACGCGCTGGGTGCAGCGCACTACGAGGTCGCCAAACACGACACCCGGCTGCATTGGTTGCTGGGGAGCGCGGCGGTCCTCGCCGTGCTCGGCGCGTCGATCGGGTGGCTACGCGGTTTCCAGGACCGCCGTGCCCTGCTCATCGTGTGGCCGTGGGTAGCGCTTGTCACCACGCTCGTCGTCGGATTGGTGCAGCCTTACGCCACCCGGGACTACCCCGGCACCATCACGATCAACTTCGCCTTCCTGGGCCTGACGCGGCCACGCTGGCGTTCCCTGGCCCTGCTGCCAATCGCCGTTCCGGCGTTGGTGATAGGCGGCGCCAGGCAACTACCCGGTGCATGGCCCAATGTGATCTTGACCGCGATCATGTGGGTTCTGGTCGCCGAAGTACCTGCCTGGCTCATTTCCCAGCTGGAACAGCAGAGCGCCCTGCTGCGCAAGGTCGCCCAGACCGATGCGCTCACCCAACTCCTGGACCGCAGCACGCTGGGGCCCCAGCTTTCGATGCATGCCGGCGAATCGACCGTGGTGCTGCTCGATCTCGACAACTTCAAGCGCTACAACGACCGTTACGGCCACGAGGCCGGCGACGAACTTCTGGTGGCGTTCGCCGACGCACTGCGCTGGTCGGTCCGCAAAGACGACGTGGTGTTCCGCATCGGCGGTGACGAGTTCCTGCTGATGCTCGTCAACGCCGATCGGGCGCAGGCCGAGCACGTCGTCGCACGGCTTCGCGATCATTGGGACGAAGTGAGTGGCAGCGTGGGCTTCAGTGCCGGGATCGCCGCGGGTGAGCGGGACCTGTTGCGGCTCGCCGACGAGCACATGTATGCGGCCAAGCGATCCCGCACGCTGAGTGCCGACTAGCGGCTGACCCGGAAGCGCTTCACCCGCGATGTCGTCCCCGACGCCAATTCGATTTGGCTCCTTGGCAATTGGAGGTGCGCGGCCAGCACCCTGAGCACCGCGTCGTTGGCCTTTCCGTCGATCGCCCGTTCGCGGACGTAGATGGTCAGCTCCCCGTCGGCATCGACCTCGACCAGCGGGCCCTTGCGGCTGCCGGGCTTGACCTTGACGACGACCGTGTCCGTCATACCGGAAGGCTAGCCGCCGCCCAGCGACCCGGGGCCCACGCGGTTAGGCTTGCGCTGTATCGAGGGACGGGAGCAGTCGGTGACATCTGCAGGTTCAGCGCGATCCGAGGGTGACAGTTGGGATCTCGCCTCCAGCGTCGGAGCGACCGCGACGATGGTGGCGGCATCTCGGGCGCTGGCGTCCAGCGAACCGGATCCCCTGCTCGACGATCCATTCGCCGACCCGCTGGTGCGTGCCGTGGGGCATCCGTTCTTCGTTCGCATGCTCGACGGCGAGATACCGCTCGAAGACTCCGAGATGCCTTTCACCTACCAGCAGCGACGTGAGCAGATCACCGTCCGCACCCGGTTCTTCGACGATTTCTTCCGCGCCGCGACCGATGCCGGCATCCGCCAGGCCGTCATCTTGGCCGCCGGGCTCGACGCCCGCGCGTACCGCCTGAACTGGCCCGCGGGCACGGTGGTGTTCGAGGTCGACCAGCCCGACGTCATCAACTTCAAGAGCGTCACGCTGGCCCAGATCGGTGCCGAACCGACCGCCGAGCGCCGTCCGGTCGGCGTCGACCTGCGCGATGACTGGCCGGAGGCGTTGCGGGACAACATGTTCGACGCATCCGAACCGACCGCCTGGATCGCCGAGGGGTTGCTGCCCTACCTGCCGCCGGAAGCCCAGGACCGGCTGCTCGACCACATCACCGCACTCAGCGCGCCGGGCAGCCGGATGGCAACGGAGAACATCACCGACATGAGTGTGTTCACCGACGAGCGGGCGCGCGCTATGCGCAGCGGCTGGCGCAAGCACGGACTGGACATAGACGTCGCCGAACTCGTGTGGCTCGGTCCCCGGCGGCCGGCCGGCGAGCACCTGGAGGCCAGCGGCTGGACGGTGACCCGCTACCCCACCGAGCAGGTCTACGACCGGTACGGCTTCGCGATGCCGGACAACGAGATCCTTGCCGCGTTCCGCAATGCGGTCGGTTACCTCAGCGCCGAATTGGGTTGATCGCGGGAAGTGGGTATCCCCGTCCACAGCCGTAACGGACGAGGAGGAATGAACATGAGTAATGTCCCGTCAATCACCCTGAACGACGGGAACGCCATCCCGCAGCTGGGCTTCGGCGTCTTCCAGATCAAACCGGCCGAGACGGCGGCCGCAGTGCGGTCCGCGCTCGAGGTGGGTTACCGGCACATCGACACCGCGCAGATGTACGGAAACGAAAAGGACGTCGGGCAAGGGATCCGCGACGCAGGCCTCGACCGCGCCGAGGTGTTCGTGACCAGCAAGCTCAACAACGGCTTCCACCGCCCCGACGATGCACGTCGCGCGTTCGAGGACACGCTGAGCGCGCTGGGTTCGGACTACGTCGACCTGTTCTTGATCCACTGGCCGCTGCCGACGCTCTACGACGGCGATTTCGTCTCCACCTGGATCACGCTGGAGGAATTCGCCAAGGAAGGACGCGCCCGCAGCATCGGCGTCTCGAACTTCCAGCCGGCACATCTGGACCAACTGGCCGCCCGATCGCAGACGGTCCCCGCCGTCAACCAGATCGAGGCGCACCCGTACTTCGCCAACGACGAGGTCCGCGCCTACGACATCGAACACGGCATCGCGACCGAAGCGTGGTCCCCGATCGCCCAAGGCAAGGTCCTCGACGATCAAGTGATCGCCGGCATCGCCAAGGCGACCGGCAAAACGGCAGCGCAGGTGGTGTTGCGCTGGCACATCCAGCGCGGCGACATCGTGTTCCCGAAATCGGTGAGCCCCGAACGCATGAGAGAGAATTTCGAGATCTTCGACTTCGAGCTGTCCGGGGACGACATGGCCGCCATCAGCGGCCTGGACCGCGGCGAGGACGGACGCAACGGGCCGCACCCGGACACGTTCGACTACATCCCCGACTGAGCCCGCGGGGTTCAGCGGCTTAGGCCTGCGGACCCGCCGGCGGCGTCGACGGCGGCCAGGTCGTCCCCGGCAGGGCATCCCCGGGATCGCCGTGTTCACCACGCGACAACGGCACCCACTGTTCGGAGGGCGCCGGCTGCTTCGACGACGGGAAGTCGCGCAGTTTGCCCGACGGCTTGGCGTCCCATTGGGCGAACGTCAGCGGAGTCTGCAGCCATGCGTGCAGCAGGTTGTACACGGCCTCCAGAGAATCCATGTGGGTGCGCTCCCAGCCGTGGCTGCCGTCGAGGCCGAAGCCGACCAGCGCAGCCCGGGTTTCCGCGCCGGCCTCGATGGCGGCGGCGGCGTCGGACCGGTAGTAGCGGAACACATCCCGGGCGAACGGGATACCACGTTCGGCGGCGAGCCGGCACAACTTGCGGGTCAGGTGGTAGTCGAACGGGCCGTGCATGTCGGCCATCGGAATGGTCACCCCGTCTTCCCGGGAGAGCTGGCCGGGAGCGCACACCGCGTTGTCCACCGAGACCAGCTCGGCGACGTCGTCGGGCAGCCCGTGACTGGCGCCGTGGCCAACCTCCTCGGTGATGGTGACCATGATGGTGGTCCGGTGCGGCAGCACCACCTTGTTCTCGGAGAAGTTCTTGGCCAGGGTCAGTGCGACCGCCACCCCCGCCTTCCCGTCCAGGTGGCGGGACACGATGAAGCCGTCCGCGGTGAGTTCGGGGCTGGTGATCAACGCGACGAAGTCGCCGACGTTCAGTCCCAGCCGGACCAGATCGTCCCGCGAGCTCACCCGCCGGTCCACCCGAACCTCGACGTGGTCCCAGTCGGTGGGCTGGGTGTCGATCTCGTCGCCGAACGCGTGCCCGCTGGCCTTGAGCGGCAGCACCGTGCCCGTGATGAACTCCTCGGGGTCGTCGATGAAGATCCGCACCCGGGCGCCGGCGGCGAACCGGGCCGAGAAGGTGCCCACCGGCACCAGTTCGAGGCGCCCGTTGTCCTTGAGCCGGCGCACCATGCAGCCGATGGTGTCCGCGTGCACCACCAGCGCACGATCCGTCGTCTTGGACTTCCCGGCCAGCTCGGCGGTCAACGCACCGCGGCGGGTCAGCGAGAAGGGCACGCCGAAGTCGTCCAGGGTGTCGCCGATCAGCTGCATCACCGCGTCGGTGCGCCCCGACGGGCTCGGTGTCTGCAGCAACGCGAGCAGCGTGTCGATCATCCACGCGCGATCGGCTTCGGCCATGGCCGCTTCTTGGCCCACAGAGCTCCCTTTCAACCCAATGTTCGAACGTGTTCCGGCCTCGCCCGGAATCGCGTTCAACCTACTCAGTCGCCCTGGACGGTTACTGTCGGCCCCGGTTGGAGTTGGGCGCCTGGCGCCACTCCCGCTCGAACGGCAACCGCCACGCATTGGGCGCGATCAACTGGTGGATGGCGTTGGGCCCCCAGGTTCCCGGCTGGTACATCTTGGCCGGCGGCGGGTCGTCGAGCAGGTCCTGCGAACGCTCCCATAGCGATTCGATGCCCTCGGCAGTGGTGAACAGTGTGTGGTCGCCGCGCATCGCATCCAGGATCAGCCGCTCATAGGCCTCCAGCACGTCGACGACGGTGTCCACTTCCTGCGAGGAGAACTGCATCGACAGTTTGTCCAGCTTCATCCCCGGCCCGGGCCGCTTGCCGTAGAACGACAGCGAGACCTTCGAGTTGTCGGCGAGGTCGAACGTGAGGTGGTCGGGGCCCTGCGTACCGACCCCCGATCCGGGCGGGAACATGGTGCGAGGCGCCTCTTTGAACGCGATCGAGATGATGCGGATACCTTCGGCCATTTTCTTGCCGGTGCGCAGATAGATCGGGACGCCGGCCCACCGCCAGTTGTCGATGCCGACCTTGAGCGCGATGAACGTTTCGGTGTCGGAGTCCTTGGCCACGCCCTTCTCCTTGCGGTAACCGGCGTACTGGCCGCGCACCACGTTGGACGTTTTCACCGGCAGCATCGAGCGGAACACCTTGTTCTTCTCTTCGCTGATGGCGTACGGCTCGAGCGCCGTCGGCGGTTCCATCACCACGAACGCCATCACCTGAAACAGGTGGGTCACCACCATGTCCTTGTAGGCGCCGGTGTTCTCGTAGAAGTTGGCCCGTTCGTCGAGCCCGAGGGTCTCCGGGATGTCGATCTGGATGTGGTCGATGAAGTTGCGGTTCCAGATGGGTTCGAACAAACCGTTGGCGAAACGGAACGCCAGGATGTTCTGCGCCGCCTCCTTGCCCAGGAAATGGTCGATGCGGAAGATCTGGGATTCCTCGAAGGTTTCGTGCACGAAATCGTTGAGCGCGACGGCGCTTTCCAAGTCGGTGCCGAACGGCTTTTCCATCACCACTCGCGAGCGTTCCACCAGATTGGCCTCGCGCAGCATGGTGATCACGTCACGCGCCGCCTTCGGCGGCACGGAAAGGTAATGCAGGCGGCGCACATTGGGTCCGAGGTTCTTTTCGGCCTGCGCAACCGCCTCGGCCAGTGCCTGCGACCCGGCGCCCTGCGGAACGTAATGGACGATTCTGGCGAAATCCTCCCACTGGTCGGCGTTGAGCTTGTGGGTGCCGAACGACTCGATCGCGTGCTTGGCGATCTTGCGGAACTCGTCGTCGGTGAGATCCTCCAGCGACGTCGCGATGATCTGGATATCGGGTGCGAGCTCGGACTGGTCCAGGTAAGCCAGCCCGGGAATCAGCTTGCGTTTCGCCAGATCCCCTGTCGCGCCGAACAACACGATGACGTGCGGGTCCAGTGCGGCGGTGTCGTGGCGGTGCGGGCGTGCGTCGGTCGCCGGGTAGGAGATTGTCTGGGGTTGTTTGGTGGCCACCCCGCGATACTTCCATCGCCGCGCGGTGTCCGCAGCCCTCCGGGTCAGATTCGCCCGTGCAGGGCGTCGATGGCCCGCATGACCCGCTGCTCGCTGACCGGTCGAGGAGTGCCGAGTTGCTGGGCCCACAAGCTCACCCGCAGCTCTTCGATCTGTCGGGCGATGTCCGTTACCTGGTCCGCACCGGCCCAGGCCGGCGGGAGCGCCTGCACCAGTCGGTCGTAGGCCTCCTGGACGGCGTGTACCCGCTGCATGCGGTCCCGGTCGGCCTGGATCGCCTGGGGCAGCCGGTCGAGGCGGCGGCTGATCGCGGTCAGATAGCGGGTGAGGTCGCCGAGGTGAGCACGCCCGGTGGCGGTGACGAATCCGGGCGGCAACAACCGGTGGAGCTGGGCGCGGATATCGGCGATCGCCTCCGCTTGGGCGGCGGTTGGTTCGGCGGGCAGTCGCAGTTCTACCTCCCGCGCGGCGGACAGCACCTTCTCGACGCGGACCACCATGTCGACGGTGGTGGCGGCCAGATCCTGCGCGACGCGGTCACGCAGCGACGCGAACTCGTCGCGGGTCCACACCGGCCGCGGGACCAGCGCGTCCGTCGCGGCGTCGGCGCAATCCTCGAGCAACGCGGCTACCGACCCGTCGCGGTTGCTGCCCAGCGTCAGCCGGGCACGTGGATCAAGTTGCCGCTCAACGGCTTTCACTGGCGACGGGATGCTGAGTCGCAGCAGCCGGCGCAGGCCGGGATGGATGGCGCCGCGTTGCTCGACCTCGGTGGCGAAAACGCGCACGTCGACCTCGTTGCCCGCGTCGACGAAGGCGGGAAACCCCCGCACCGAGCGGCCGGCGACGACGCGCTCGACGACGCGAGGCAACTCCGTCAAGTCGTCGGGCCACTGCCGCAACCCGGAGCGCTCCACGCCGGCAACCGCGTGGGCGACCGCCGCCCGTGCCGGCGCCGCGAGTTGCTCCTGCAGTGCCCGCAGGTTCTTGCCGCGGGCGACCTCGCTGCCGTCGGCGGACTCGACGGCGAACGTGACCCGCAGATGCGGCGGCAGCTTGTCCAATGCGAAAGCGTCGATCGGAACCAGAATGCCAGTGCGGCGGCGCAATTCGCGCTGCACCGACTCCAGCAGCGACGCGCCGGAAGGCTCGATTCCGGCCAGTACCGCGCGCGCCGTGTCGGGTGCGGGAACGAAGTTGCGCCGCAACTCTTTTGGCAGGGATCGGATCAGGGCGGTAATCAGTTCCTCACGCAGCGCCGGTACCTGCCAGGCGAATTCGTCGCCGCCGAGGCGGGCCAGCACATCGATCGGTACGTGGACGGTGACGCCGTCGTCGTCGGCACCGGGCTCGAAGCGGTAGGTCAGTGGCAGCGCGGCATCACCGGTGCGCCAGGTGTCGGGGCGATCGTCATCACCGGTATCGCTGCTGTGCAGCAGATCTTCGCGGGTGAAGGTCAACAGATCCGGGGTCCGGTGCCGCTGCTTCTTCCACCACCCGTCGAAGTGCCGGGCCGAGACGACTTCGGCGGGGATGCGGGCGTCGTAGAGCGCGTAGATGTCGTCGTCGCCGACGAGCAGGTCGCGGCGCCGCGCCCGCTCCTCCAGCTCCTCGAGTTCGGCTCGCAGCCGGGCGTTGTCGGCGAAGAAGTGGTGGCGAGTGTGCCAGTCGCCCTCGACCAGTGCATGGCGGATGAATAATTCGCGCGCGACCGCCGGCTCCACGCCCCCGTAACCCACCCGGCGACGCGCGATCAGCGGCAACCCGTACAACGTCACCCGCTCATAGGCCAGCACCTCGCCGCGCTTGGCATCCCAGTGCGGCTCGCTGTAGGTGCGCTGCACCAGATCGCCGGCGATCCGTTCGACCATCTCCGGTTGGATACGGGCCGCGGTGCGCCCGTATAGGCGGCTGGTCTCCACCAGCTCCGCTACCACCACCCAGCGCGGTGGCCGCTTGCCGAGCGCTGACCCGGGCGCAAGGACGAACCGGGCATTACGTGCGCCCAGATACTCGCGCGCATCCTCGCGGCGCAATCCCACGTGAGACAGCAATCCGGCCAGCAGCGCCGCGTGGATCTCGGCCTGGCCGGCCGGCTCGTCGGATTCGTGGATGCCGAGGTCGCGGGCGATCCCGCGCAGCTGCCCGACCAGGTCCTGCCACTCCCGGATACGCAGGTAGTGCAGGAAATCGTTGCGGCACATCCGTCGAAAAGCGCTGCCGGACAGCTCTTTACGTTGCTCGCGTAGGTGTTGCCAGAGATTGAGGTAGGCGACGAAGTCGGAGTGCTCGTCGGCGAACCGGGCGTGCTTCTGGCGGGCCGTCTCCTCCCGGTCGACCGGGCGCTCCCGCGGATCCGGGATGGTCAGGGCCGCGGCCAGCACCAGCACCTCGCGCACGCATCCCTCGGTCTGGGCCTGCAGGATCATCCGGCCCAACCGTGGGTCCACCGGCAGCCGCGCCAGGCGGCGGCCCAGATCGGTGATCGCGCCCTGCCGGTCGAAGGCGCCGAGTTCCTGCAGCAGCTGCACACCGTCGCGGACGCTGCGCCGGTCCGGGGGGTCCAGAAACGGGAAGTTCTCGATGTCGCCGAGTTGCAGCGCCGCCATCTGCAGCAGCACCGCGGCGAGGTTGGTGCGCAGGATCTCCGGTTCGGTGTAGCGCGCCCGGGTGCTGAAATCCTGCTCGGAGTAGAGCCGGATGCACACCCCGGGCGCCACCCGACCGCACCGGCCGGCCCGCTGCGCCGCGGATGCCTGCGAGATCGGTTCGATCGGCAACCGCTGCACCTTCAGCCTGCGGCTGTAGCGCGAGATGCGGGCGTTGCCGGGGTCGACGACGTAGCGGATCCCGGGCACCGTCAGCGACGTCTCGGCGACATTGGTGGCCAGCACCACCCGGCGCCCGGTATGGGACGCGAACACCTTCTGCTGGTCGGCGGTTGGCAACCGGGCGTAGAGCGGAAGCACTTCAGTGTTTTCCAGATCGGCCAAAGCCTCTGCGGTGTCCCGGATTTCGCGTTCTCCGGACAGGAACACCAATACGTCGCCGGGCGGTTCGGCCTGCAACTCGCCGATCGCGTCGACGATCGCCTCGATCTCGTCGCGGGTCTCGGTGCGCACGATCTCGTGGTCGGGGTCGTCGGGTTCATCCTCGAGTGGCCCGGTGTGGATCGGAACTTCCAACGGCCGGTAGCGAATCTCGACCGGGTACGTCCGCCCGGATACCTCGACGATCGGTGCGTTGCCGAAGTGCGCGGCGAAGCGCTGCGGCTCGATGGTCGCCGAGGTGACGATCAGCTTCAAGTCCGGCCGGCGCGGCAACAGCTCGCGCAGGTAGCCCAGCAGGAAGTCGATGTTCAGGCTGCGTTCGTGGGCCTCGTCGAGGATCAGGGTGTCGTAGCGCAGCAGCCGGCGGTCGCGCTGGATCTCGGCCAGCAGGATCCCGTCCGTCATCAGCTTGACCAGCGTGCGGTCGCTGACCTGGTCGGTGAAGCGAACGGTGTAGCCGACCACGTCGCCCAGCGGACTGCCCAGCTCGTCGGCGATGCGCTGCGCCACCGTGCGGGCGGCCAGCCGCCGCGGCTGAGTGTGCCCGATCACGCCGCGGACGCCCCGGCCGACCTCGAGGCAGATCTTGGGTAGCTGGGTCGTCTTGCCCGAACCGGTTTCCCCGGCCACGATCACCACCTGGTTACCCGCGATGGCCTCGGCGATGTCCTGTCGCCGCTCGCTGATCGGCAGGTCGGGATAGCCGATCACCGGGACCGCGGCCCGCCGCGCCGCCACCAGCGCCTCCGCGTCGGCAATCTGCTCGCCGAGCTGACGCAGCTTCTCCGGCCCGGCGCCGCGCACGTTGCGCAACCGCCGCCGCAGCCGGTCCGCATCGCGAACGGTCAGCTCGTCCAGGCGTCTGCGCAATTCCGCGACGGACGATTCGGGCACTCGCGACAGGATAGGCGTCCGGCGCGGTGCCGCTACTGCGGCGGGGGCACCAGCGGAGGCTGGCAGGTATTGGTCCCCGGGTCCCACCACCAGCCGTTATCGCAGGCCAGCGGCTGCGGGCCGACCCCCAGCGGGCGGCACACGTTCGCGGTGGGATCCCACCACTGGCCGTCTCCGCACGCCAGCGGTTGTGGCCCCACCCCCAGCGGTCGGCACACCTTGCCGGTCGGATCCCACCATTCACCGGCACCGCAATCCGCCGAGCTCACTGCCGGGTTCACCATCGTGACGACCGCCATCGGTGCCACCACCATCGCGGCCACGGTCAACAGCCGGCAAACCATCGACCACATTGCGCACCTCATCTCGTGATGTTCCAGTCTGTCATCGGTGATTCGATGACGAGCGTATTTGCCCGCTTTTCCCGCCGCGAGCGGTTGCCAAACTCAGCGGCCGTAGGAAGCCCGGACGGTTCGGCAAACCCCTCAGCCGCGACCCTCTCCCGCGGGATCGGCGGCTCCCGATTTGCGAGCGTTCTGGTGCAGCCGGCCGACCGCCGCCAGCACCCTGCGGGGCGGTATGCCAGGATCGGGGCATGACTGCCCGCAGCCTTGCCCCTATCCTCGGTGTCTTCGTTACGGCGACGTGGGCGCTGCTGAGCGTGCCCTTGGCCATCCCGTCCGCCGGTGCCGACCCTTGTGCGGATGTCTCGATAGTGTTCGCGCGCGGCACCCACCAGGAACCGGGACTCGGTAACATCGGCCAGGCGTTCGTCGACTCCCTGACCTCGCAGATCGCCGGCAAGTCCGTCGAGGTCTACGCGGTCAACTACCCGGCCAACGACGACTACCACAACAGCGCGTCGGCCGGCGCCGACGACGCCAGCGCACACGTCCAGGGCACCGTGGCCAGCTGCCCCAACACCAAGATCGTGCTGGGCGGCTACTCCCAGGGGGCCACCGTGATCAATCTGGCCAGCAACCAGATGCCGCCGGCGACCGCCAGCCACGTTGCCGCAGTCGCGTACTTCGGGGAGCCGTCCAGCGGCTTCTCCAGCGCGCTGTGGGGCGGCGGTCCGCTGCCGACGCTGAACCCGGCCTACGGCGGCAAGCTGATCAGCCAATGCGCCTCTGATGATCCGATCTGCACCGGCGGCGGCAACATCATCGCCCACGTCACCTACATCGAGAACGGCATGGTCGAGCAGGCCGCCACCTTCGCAGCCAACCGGCTCAAGTAGCTGCACTCCCGGAGCGGTGGGCAGCGCCGAATTTCGCGGAAGTTCGGCGGCAGGGTCAGCGCGGCAGCAGGCGCCGCTTCTGCTCGGTGAATTCTTCGTCGGTGAGGATGCCCGCATCGCGCAGCGACGCCAGCTCCCGTAGCTCGGCGGCAATGCTGGTGATCGGGCCGCCGAGGGGGGCCGCTGGGACGGCCTCGTCGGTGCCGTGCCCGCTCGCCTCGGTTTTCGCGTCGGCGTCTCCCTTGACGTCGCCCTTGCCCTCCGCCGGCCGCTTGGTCACGCCGCCGAGCCGCTCGCGGGTGCGCGTCCCGGCGCCACCGGATCCGGTGGTGCCGGCCATCGCACGACCAGCCATGCCGGCCAGCGCCATCTGGCTGAACACGCTCCCGGCGCCGGAGGCCTCGGCGGCCGCGGCAGCGCTGCTAGCCGGCAAGGCCATCGCGGCGAGCCGCACGTTCGGGGCCGCCGTCGTCCAGCCGGCGGGCACCGACAACGCGCCAACCGAACTGGCCTCCCCCAGTCCGGCCGAGACGCCGGGGTTGATGACCGGGAACGACGTCGGCGTGGCCGGTCCGGTCCCGGGCCACGTCTCGACACCTGCCCAGCCGCTGACGATGTCATCGGTGTGTTCACCGATGTAGTAGCCGTTGATGTCGTAGGGCAACGCGGTACCGGCCAGGATTCCGTCCAGGGTCAGTCCCGATGCACCGAGCTCCGGATCGAGGAAGATGCCGCTGAGGTCGCCCAACAAGTCCAGGATTTGCAGGAGCGACAGGCCGGACACGAGAGGGTCGGTCACCGCGGCCGGGGCGGCCATACTGGTCAAGGTGTCGGGGACCGCCGAGAACGCCTGAGTCGCCGTGGTGACGGCGCTCTGCACCTGTCCGGCAGAGGTGCCGCTCGCTTGTGCCACGGCGGCGGCCTGGGCCGGCAACCCGCCGGAATTGGTGGTGGACTCGGGCTCGGTGAACGGGGTCAGCGTGGTCGCCGCCGCCGACGCCGCGGCGTAGCTGAGCATGGCGGCCGAGTCCTGGGCCCACATCTCCGCGTACTGGGTTTCGGTCAGCGCGATCGCCGGAGTGTTCTGCCCGAAGAAGTTGGTGGCTACCAGCGTCGCCAGCAGGGAGCGGTTGGCCGCGACGACCGGAGGCGGCACCGTTTCGGCGAAAGCGGTCTCGTAAGCGACGGCCGCCGCTTTCGCCTGGCCGGCGGTCTGTTCGGCCTGCACGGCGGTGGCCTGCAGCCACGCCACGTAAGGGGCGGCGGCTGCGGACATCGACGCCGACGCCGGGCCCACCCAAGGGGCGGCGGTCAGCGTAGAGACCACCGACTGATATGCACTCGCCGTCGAGTACAAGTCGGCGGACAGCGCGTCCCACGCGGCGGCCGCACCCAGCATCGAGCCCGAGCCGGGACCCGCGTACATCAGCGCCGAGTTGATCTCCGGCGGCAGCATTCCGAAGTCCATGGCGTTCCCTCCGATCGATGTGGTCGGACGCGAGCCCGTACGCTCCCATGCCTGTGGCCGCCCGCCGACGGATGAATTTCCGTCGCGGGCCGGCCACCGTGGCACCCCCCTGTCGCTGCAGCGTCGAGCTGTAAGCACGTTGCTGTGTTACGGCAGGTTCGACTATATGTTGCCCGCCGTTCGCACAGCCTTCACCAATAAATCACACAATTGCCTCGCGGCTTAAATTTCGGCGCCGGGTAAAGGGCGTGCTCATGGTCACAAATCGAGCCGCGTTCGAGTTCCGTCTACCGCTCGAACTCCAGGTGATGGCGTATCTCTTCGGCCGCGGCTTCCAGATTGCGGGTGACCAACCCGCGCCCGAGCCATTCGCTGAGCCGGGCGACGCCGAGTCCGGTGGTGGTGAAAGTCAGCGTCAGAGTGAGCCGGCTGAACTCGCGGTGCGGTTCGGCCAGGGCTGAGAAGGAATGGCGGGTCCCCTGCACCGACCGCCACTTCAGCAGGCTGCCGGTGGGCGTCGCAATGAGCACCCGCCCGCCCAGTTGGATGGTGCCGCTGTCCAGATAGACGTCCCACAGCTCGCCGTCGTCGCGGGCCTGGATGAACTTGCACCGGCTGAAGATCGAGACCTGAGGGAACAGGCTGTGCGGGTCGGTGACGAACCGGCCGCTCTCGGGAAACGGACACTTGATATCGCGGGTGACGCTGACTGTCTGGGTCATGTCAGCGAACCAGCGGGACGATGGTCTTGCTGGCCAGCTTCGACAGCCCGACCTGCATGACGCTGGTGACGTAGGCCGCCGCGTGATCCCAATCCGGTTCGTCCCCGAACCGGGCCCGTACGTCGATGGGATCGAGCACCTGCATGCGGATTTTGGCCGGCAACGGAAAGTGCGGCAACGGCAGCGGCGACAGTCCCCAGGGGATGCTCAGGGTCATCGGCATGCTCTTGACGCGGGCCAGCTTGTCCAGCCGGAGCAATTGTGCGGTGCGCCGGCCGTCGTTGAGCACGATCAGGGTGTCGTGACCACCGGTGGCGACCACCGGCACGATCTTGACGTTGCACTCATGCGCCAGCCGCAGGTATCCCTTGCGGCCGGAGAACACGATCTTGTTCCGGTCGCGCCATGGCCGCAGTGCCTCGACGTCGCCGCCCGGGTACACCAGAGCCGAGCCGTCACATGCGAAGACGCGTTCGGCGAAGGAGTGCGCGGCGGGAACTACACCGAGCTTGCGGGTCAGCCCGCCGATGAACGGCGCGGCCGCGATGGTGTCGTGTGCCAGCGCGTAGAGCGGCCGGCCTTCGACGGTGAAATAGGTGTTGTAGGCGAGCAAGAAGATGAAAGTGTCCGGGGTGGCGCCCCCACCACTGTGGTTGCCCACGAACAGCACCGGCTCATCCGGCACCTTCTCGAAACCGTTGACCTCGGCCCGGAACCACACTGTCGAGGCCAGCCACAGGGGCGGCAGGATGGCGCGAATGAACTCTGGATCGCGGTGGCGGAGTTCCTTCGGGAGGCGTGGCCGGGTCATCACGATGAGACTAAACCGATTCGACGGGTTTTTAGCCCGATCGACCTCGGCACGGCGCGGCCAAGGTCTCCGCTCGCGCCGGCCGACGGGCCGTGTCGTAGCTTGGGACCAACGGGTTGGGGTGCTCCCCCGGCGAGCAACGTGGGGGAAGCGAACATGCGACAAGTCCGAGACAGTCTGCGAGACAGGCTTGGTGGTCGCCCAAGTGCGGCGCGAACGCCGCACGCGGGCGGCCCGCTTGGCGTGATCGTCTCGGGAATGCGTTTGCGCTGTTTAGCCGACCGAACTATCATCTGGACACATGTCCAGTTTGCTGCCGCACCGTTCTCGGGTTCGTTGACCGCAATGGGATTGGTGCCCTTCCCTCCATTCGGTCGTTGGCGGTAAAGGGTTGACTATGCGAATTGCTCTGCTGTCCTACCGGAGTAAGGATCACTGCGGCGGGCAGGGTGTCTATGTGCGTCATCTGAGCCGTGGTCTGGTAGATCTCGGCCACGACGTCGAGGTGTTCTCCGGTCAGCCATACCCCGAGTTGCTCGACCCTCGGGTGCGCCTGACCAAGGTGCCGAGCCTGGATCTGTACCGCGAACCGGACCCCTTCCGGGTGCCGCGGCCGAGCGAGATCCGTGACTCGATCGACCTGCTCGAACTCGCCACCATGTGGACCGCGGGGTTCCCGGAGCCGCGGACCTTCACCTTGCGGGTGGCCCGGATACTGGCCGAACGGGCCGCCGACTTCGACGTCGTCCACGACAACCAAAGCCTGGGCACCGGGCTGTTGACCATCGCCGACACCGGCATGCCGGTCGTGGCCACCGTGCACCACCCCATCACCCGGGACCGGGTGCTCGATCTCGCGGCCGCGAAGTGGTGGCGCAAACCGTTGGTGCACCGCTGGTATGGGTTCTCCAACATGCAAAAGCAGGTGGCCGCCCAGATTCCCGACCTGCTGACGGTGTCGTCGTCGTCCGCGCAGGACATCGTCACCGATTTCGGTGTGTCGCCGGACCAGCTGCACGTGGTGCCGCTGGGCGTGAATACCGATCTGTTCCAACCGGTTTCGCTGCCCCGGCAACCGGGCCGGGTGATGGCGATCGCGAGCGCCGACACGCCCCTGAAAGGCGTCAGTACGCTGCTGCACGCAATCGCCAAGTTACGGATGAACAGAGATCTGGAGCTGCGACTGGTCGCACGGGTGGAACCACACGGGCCCACCCACAAACTCATCGCCGAGCTCGGCATCTCCGACATCGTCCACATCGCCAGCGGGTTGTCCGATGCCGACCTTGCCGCATTGTTCGCCTCAGCGGAGGTTGCCTGCATTCCCTCTCTCTACGAAGGGTTTTCGCTGCCGGCCGTGGAGGCCATGGCGAGCGGAACCCCGATCGTGGCCAGCCGGGTGGGTGCGCTACCCGAAGTCCTGGGGACCGACGGCGCCTGCGCGGAATTGGTGGCCCCCGCCGACGTCGACGCGCTGACCAACGCCCTGGGCCGGCTGCTCGACTCGCCGGAGACGCGGCGCAGGATGGGCAAGGCGGGCCGAGAACGCGCGGTGAGCGTGTTCAGCTGGGAGGCGGTGGCCGCCCAGACTGTTCGGGTGTACGAGCGGGCCATCGCCCGCGTCGGCAACGCCGAAGGTGCGGCACCGTGCTGACGGTCGACTTTGATCGCCTGGCTGTCGGGCCGGCCACCACCGTTATCGACGTGGGTTGCGGGGCCGGTCGGCACGCGTTCGAAGCGTACCGGCGCGGCGCGGACGTGGTCGCGTTCGACCAGAACGAAGACGACCTACGTTCGGTGGACGCCATTCTGCGCGCGATGGCCAACAACGGCGAGGCGCCTGAGGGTGCTGCCGCGAAAGTCGTTCGCGGCGACGCACTCAACCTGCCGTACGCCGACGAGACATTCGATTGCGTGATCGCCTCGGAGATCCTGGAGCACATTCCCGAGGACGACGCCGCCATCGCCGAGTTGATCCGGGTCCTCAAAGTCGGTGGCAGGTTGGCGGTCAGCGTGCCGCGCTGGCTCCCCGAGCAGGTCTGTTGGCTGCTGTCCGAGGAGTACCACAGCAACGACGGTGGCCATGTGCGTATCTACCGGGCCAGTGCGCTGCGGGACAAGATCCTGGGCAGCGGACTGGAATTGACCCACACGCACCATGCGCACGCATTGCACTCTCCGTTCTGGTGGCTCAAATGTGCTGTGGGCGTGGGCAATACCGACCATCCCGCTGTCACCGCCTACCACAAACTGCTGGTGTGGGACCTGATGCAACGGCCCAAAGTCACCCAGCTGGCGGAGAAGGTGCTCAATCCGCTGGTGGGTAAGAGCGTGGCACTGTATTTCGCCAAGCCCCGGCCTACCGGAAGTCAAACGGAACAAGGGTATTCAGTTGCATCGGGATAACCCGCCGGCGGTGCCCGGTGTCCTCACGCCAGAGCAGTGCCGGCAAACTGCTGCATCCATTGCCGCGGCGCAGGAACCCTCGGGTGCGATCCCCTGGTTCGCCGGTGGCCATACCGATCCCTGGGATCACGTGGAAAACGCGATGGCGCTCACCGCGGCCGGACTGCTGGAGCCGGCCCGCGCTGCGTTCGACTGGTGTCGTCGCACGCAGCGCGCAGACGGTTCCTGGCCGCTGCAGATCCGTTCCGGTGTCGTCGAAGATGCCAACAGCGACAGCAACTTCTGCGCCTACATCGCCACCGGCGTCTGGCACCACGTATTGATCACCGGTGACGAGGACTTCGCCACCGAGATGTGGCCGGTGGTGCAGAAGGCCATCGACTTCGTCATCGATCTTCAGGTCGGTTACGGTGAGATCTGTTGGGCCAGAAGCGAAGCCGGGCCGGTGCCGGAGGCGCTGCTGACCGGCTGCTCGAGCATCTTCCACAGCATCCGGTGTGCCCTGGCGCTGGCCGCGTTCATCGGGGAACCACAGCCGGAATGGGAACTGGCGGTAGGACGTCTGGGTCATGCGCTGATTGCGCACCCCGAGGTGTTCACCGAGAAAGACCGTTACTCCATGGACTGGTACTACCCCATCCTGGGCAGCGCGCTGCGGGGTCCGCAGGCCGCAGCCCGCATCAAAGGGCGTTGGGACGAATTCGTGGTGGGCGGTCTGGGTATCCGGTGTGTGCTGGATCGGCCCTGGGTCACCGGTGCCGAAACCTGTGAGCTGGTGCTGGCTCTCGACGCGATCGGTCACCGGACCGCCGCGCATCGGCAGTTCGGCGCGATGCAACATCTGCGCGAAGCCGACGGCTCCTACTGGACGGGTCTGGTGTTCGCCGACGGGAAGCGGTGGCCCGAAGAGCGCACCACCTGGACCGGGGCGGCGATGATCCTGGCCGCCGATGCGCTGTCCGGCACCACGCCGGGCAGCGGAATCTTCCGCGGGGATGCGTTACCGCTGGGCCTGCAGACCGACTTCGACTGTGAGTGCGTGCCGGCCGGGCCCGGCCGCTAGCTGCTCGTTCAGCTCAGACCGGGGCGCCGACTTCGCCGCCGGTGCGTTCCAGCACCCGCAGTGAGCCCACCGCGCGGATCTCGGTGAACTGACCGGAATCCAGTGCGCGGCAATAGATTTGGTAGGGAGCCCGGCCGCCGTCGGCGGGGTCGGGGAACACATCGTGGATGACCAGCGCCCCGCCGACGGACACCCACTTCGCCCAGCCGTCGAAATCGCGGTCCGCCGCTGCCTCGGTGTGGCCTCCGTCGATGAACAGCAACTGCAGCGGCGCGCGCCACCCCCGCGCGACGACCGGGGATTTGCCGACCACCGCGACGACGTGTTCGTCGAGCCCGGCGGCGTCCAGTGCCCGGCGAAAGGAGGGCAGCGTGTCGAACAGTCCGGTGACCTCGTCGACCAGGGAGGCGTCGTGGTACTCCCAGCCCGCCTGGTGCTCTTCCGATCCGTGGTGATGGTCGATCGTGTAGAGCACACTGGCGGTCTGCATCGCCGCGGCGCCCAGCATCAGGGCGGACTTGCCGCAGTAGGTGCCGATCTCAACACCGACGCCGCCGTCGAGGTAGCGCAGCGCAGCTTCGTAGAGTGCGCGGCCCTCGTGTTCGGGCATGAAACCGGGCACCCGCTCGGCGAGGGCGAACAACCGCCGGCTCGCATCGTCATCGCTCATCAGCTGAACTTAACGGCCGCGCCGACGGCGCTGGTAACCCGGTGGCGTTCTGTCTCGAAACCTTGCTGGGTCTAGGCAGCGGCAACCGAACTGGACAGCCGTCCGGTCGCCTCGAGATCAGAGGTGCGGGGCTTCGGAGATTTTGCTGTCGGGCTTGCCCAGCGTCTGGCACCACGTCTGCGTCGACGCACGGGTCGCGGTGACCTTGATGGACTCGGGCTCGGCGCCGCTGGCGTCCTTGAGCATCTTGGTGACTTCTTCGGTCTGCTTCTTCTCGTCTTGCGTCACGAAATCCTTGCACTTGGTGTCGCCACCGGTGTTGATGACCTGGGAGGGCGAACAGCCGGTGAACATCAGCGTCGCGATGACGATCACGGCCGGTGCAATGCGCTTCATCGGTGGCCCTTCTGCAGTCGGGATAGTAGCTACCTAGTACACCCGGGTCGGGATTTCCAAACGCTGCCGGGTCCGGCGATGAGTATTAGCTCCGCGGCCGGTGGCATGCCGCCCTTCTCCGGCGGACTATCTCCGGCGCGTCGCCGGGGTCGATGGACCGGGCGGTCACCGGCTGATCGAGGCGTTGCGGCTCGCGGTTCCGTCGCCCGATGTCCGTGGACCACACGGCGAAATCCAGAGTTGGCAGACTCTTGACTGATTCCAGATGAGCGCGAAATATGGGCCGTGTGTCCTCAGCTCAGGATTACGCCGAGCAATTGCGATTGGCGGATCTGCGGGTGACGCGACCACGAATCGCGGTGCTGGAGGCGGTGCAGGTTCATCCGCACGCCGACACCGACACGATCTTCTCCGCAGTCCGACTCCGCCTGCCTGACGTCTCCCGGCAAGCGGTGTACGACGTCTTGGGCGCTTTGACGTCCGCGGGACTGGTCCGGCGGATTCAGCCGTCCGGGTTGGTGGCGCGCTACGAGTCGCGGGTGGGAGACAACCATCATCACGTGGTGTGCCGCTCGTGCGGAGTGATCGCCGATATCGATTGTGCGGTGGGCGATGCCCCGTGCCTGACGCCGTCGGACGACAACAACGTCTTGGATGGCTTCGTTCTCGACGAGGCCGAAGTCATCTATTGGGGCCTGTGCCCCGACTGTTCGAGTGTTGATTCCTGATCACAACCGTGATCGCAGCCCGTTTCACCTAACCCGGAAGGAATGTTGTGTCATCCGAGACAGCCGAGAACACGGCCAGCGCCAGTGAGAGTGAAAATCCGGCGATCCCGTCGCCCAAACCGAAGTCGCATGCGCCGCGGACCAATCGGGACTGGTGGCCGGACCAGATCGACGTGTCGAGGTTGCATCCGCACTCTCCGCAGGCCAACCCGTTGGGCGACGACTTCGACTACGCCGCGGAGTTCGCCAAGCTCGACGTCGAAGCGCTCAAAGCCGACCTGGTGTCGGTGATGACCACCTCGCAGGACTGGTGGCCCGCCGACTACGGGCACTATGGCGGCTTTTTCATCCGGATGAGCTGGCACGCCGCTGGTACCTACCGGATTTTCGACGGGCGTGGCGGCGGCGGCCAGGGCCTGCAACGGTTCGCCCCGCTCAACAGCTGGCCGGACAACGCCAGCCTGGACAAGGCACGCAGGCTGCTGTGGCCGGTCAAGAAGAAGCACGGCAACAAGATCTCCTGGGCCGACCTGCTGGTGTTCGCCGGCAACGTGGCCCTGGAGTCGATGGGTTTCAAGACCTTCGGTTTCGGCTTCGGCCGCGAAGACGTGTGGGAGCCCGAGGAGGTCCTGTTCGGCGAAGAGGACGAGTGGTTGGGCACCAACAAGCGCTACTCCGGTGAGCGCGACCTCGCGCAGCCCTATGGCGCGACCACCATGGGCTTGATCTATGTCAATCCCGAAGGGCCCGAAGGCAAGCCGGACCCGGTGGCGGCAGCGCACGACATCCGCGAGACGTTCGGCCGGATGGCCATGAACGACGAGGAGACCGCAGCGCTCATCGTCGGGGGCCACAGCTTCGGCAAGACCCATGGCGCCGGCGATGCCACCCTCGTCGGGCCCGAGCCCGAGGCTGCCCCGATCGAGCAGCAGGGGCTGGGGTGGAAGAGTTCCTACGGCACCGGCGTGGGCAAGGACGCCATCACCAGCGGCCTGGAAGTGGTGTGGACACCTACCCCGACCAAGTGGGACAACAGTTTCCTGGAGACCTTGTACGGCTACGAATGGGAGCTGACGAAGAGTCCCGCGGGAGCCTGGCAGTACACCGCCAAGGACGGTGCCGGCGCGGGCACCATCCCGGATCCGTTCGGTGGGCCGGGCCGTGCCCCGACGATGCTGGTCACCGACGTGTCGCTGCGTGAGGACCCGATCTACCGCGAGATCACCTCGCGGTGGTTGAAGAACCCCGACGAGCTGTCGGAGGCTTTCGCCAAGGCGTGGTACAAGCTGTTGCACCGCGACCTGGGTCCGATCACGCGCTATCTGGGCCCGTGGGTCGCCGAACCGCAGCTCTGGCAGGACCCGGTTCCGGCCGTCGACCACGAACTGGTCGACGAGAACGACGTCGCCGCGCTGAAGAGCAAGGTGCTCGACGCCGGCCTGTCGGTTCCGCAACTGGTGAAAACGGCTTGGTCGGCGGCGGGAAGCTACCGCAACACCGACAAGCGCGGCGGAGCCAACGGCGCCCGGATTCGGCTGGAACCGCAGCGCAGTTGGGAGGGCAACGAGCCGGCTGAGCTGGACAAGGTGCTGTCCGCTCTGGAGCAGATTCAGCAGGACTTCAACGCCTCCGCCGCCGGCGGCAAGAAGATCTCGCTGGCCGATCTGATCGTGCTGGCTGGCTCCGCCGCGGTGGAGAAGGCGGCCAAGGACGCGGGCCACGAGATCACCGTGCCGTTCACGCCGGGCCGGACCGATGCCACGCAGGAGAGCACCGACGTGGAATCCTTCGCCGTGCTCGAACCGCGCGCCGACGGCTTCCGCAACTATTTCCGTCCCGGAGAGAAGGCCGCACTCGAGCAGTTGCTGCTGGAGCGGGCCTACTTGTTGGGCGTCACCGGGCCGGAACTGACGGTGCTGCTGGGCGGCTTGCGGGTCCTGGGCGCCAATCACGGCGGCAGCAAGCATGGTGTGTTCACCGACCGCACCGGCGTGTTGAGCAACGACTTCTTCGTCAACTTGCTCGACATGGGCACGGAGTGGAAGCCGTCGGAGTCCGCGGAGAACGTCTACGAGGGACGCGACCGCAGCACCGGCGACCTCAAGTGGACCGCGACGGCGAATGACCTGGTGTTCGGCTCCAACTCGGTGCTGCGCGCCCTCGTCGAGGTGTACGCACAGGACGACAACCACGGCAAGTTCGTCGAGGACTTCGTCGCGGCCTGGGTCAAGGTGATGAACAGCGACCGGTTCGACATCAAGTAGCGATTGATTGCAGTGCGGCACCCCGCGAGCGAGGGCTCGCGGGGTGCCGTGCGTTCAGCGACACGCGCCCGTCGGCGTTGATCGTTGCAGCGATTGGCCGTGCCGGCGATCGACGATTCAGCGATTCAAGTCCCATTGCCCGTAGTCGGACGCCAGGATGTCGTCCACATCCACCCGGATGCCGCCCATGACCGGACCGTCCAGCACTCGTTGATACAGCACCGCGGCGGGTTCGCGCTGCCCGTGTGACCAGCCGATCGTCTGCCATGCCCAGCGGTGGCCCGGGGTGGACGAGTTGCCGATGACGCCGTCTCTGATCGCCCACCCGCACACCTGGTAGCTCCCGTAGATACCGGAGCGGCCGACCCCCAAAACCGAGTTGATGCCTCGAAACCACGGCAGCGCAACAGAATTCCAGGTATCGGCGTCAATGTCCTCGTCGACGCTGAAGAAGATGGGCGCGGACGGCGGCCCACCGGCGGCAGCGTGCAGACTTTGCGCGGTCTGCGCGTCGGCGACACCGCCGTCGTACCCGCGGGTGTAATCCGAGGGCGAGTCAGGCCAGCCCGGCTTGCCGTACTGGAAGTTACTGACGATGTGCAGACCGGCGGCCCGCAGTGAGTCGGCGTACGCGCGGGTAATGGGCTTCGCCTCGAAGTGTGCGCCCGGACGCTCAGTGGATACGTAATTCACCACGCCGTCATATCCGGCCGCTTTGATCTCCTCGGGCGGGACCCTGCGCTCTGCGAAATCGATCAGCTGGCCGTTGGCGGCCGACGCCTTCGGGGCGCCGCCCGTCGCCGCGAACGTCCCCAGGCCCAGCGCGACCGGAACGGCGGAATATCGCAGGGCGGATTTCAGGGCTGCCCGCCGGGTGATCGGGCGCATTTCGCGTTGACCTGGTGATTCAGCCGGCATCGCGCGATGGTAACAAAGCGGCCTCGGCGCCCGGCGTCTTCCTCGGCCGCGACCCCGGTGACCGCCGGCCAGGCCGCCGGATTATTCCGCGAGCCACAACGGGGCGGTGTCGTTACGATCGTGCTGTGCCCGCTCTGAACGTCCGCAAATCGGTTGATCTCGGCTTCGCGGTGATCGCTTCCGTGGTCGCGTCGTGGTGTGCCGCCGTGTTGCTACCCGCCGGAACGCCCGGTGCGCCGCCCCCGGCCGGCGCGGCGAACTGTCCGGATGTAGAGGTCGTCTTTGCCCGCGGTCGGCTGGAATCGCCGGGGACCGGGGTGCTGGGCAATGCGTTCATCAATTCATTGAGCTCGAAGGTCGGTGGCCGCAGCATGGGCACCTACGCCGTCAAGTACCCCGCCGACACCGAGATCGACGTCGGTGCCAACGACATGAGCCGTCACATCCAGTACATGGTCAATAGCTGCCCCAACACCCGTCTGGTCCTCGGCGGGTATTCGCTGGGCGCCGCGGTCACCGATGTGGTGCTCGCGGTGCCGATGAGCGCGTTCGGATTCGACAGTCCACTGCCCGAAGGCACCGACCAGCACATCGCCGCGGTCGCCTTGTTCGGTAACGGCAGTCAGTGGGTGGGGCCGATCACGAACTTCAACCCGATCTACAACGACCGGACCATCGAGTTGTGCCACGGTGCTGATCCGATCTGCAATCCCGCCGATCCCAACACCTGGAAAGAGAACTGGCCGCAACACTTGGCCAGCGCTTATGTGAAGGACGGAATGGCCAATCAGGCCGCCGACTTCGTCGCGGGCAAGCTGTAGCGGCAGGCAGTCTTAGCTGCGTCGCGCCGACCGGCGGGCGGCGCTGCGGCCTGCGAAGGCGGGTGGCGTCCGCCGGCCCGCGAGACCGCCCTGGATCCGCCGGGCAATCACCAGCACAGCCAGGCTGGCGGCGGCCCTGCCCACGGCTACTCGACTGGTGCGTCTGCGCCACGACGTCGGTCGGAGCCGGGGTGCCGACCGACTGCTTGCGTGTCGGCCGACTTGATAACCGGTGCCTAGAGCCGTCACCAGTGCGAACGCGACCAGAAGCGCCGTCATGAGGATCAAGCGTCCTTGGTCGGGGTTGCGGCACGGTCACACCGCAGCTACGCCTCGGCCACCGATGCCGCAACGCTCGTGCCCCGGGAGGTCGCCCAGCAAACCTTTCGTCGGCGTCGGCCGACCGGGAATAAAATCACCGCGAGAATAACGCGGCAGCCGTCGGGGCCGAAAAAGCAAAGCGAACGCAAAATAATCACGGTGAGTGAAATTATTGCTGGCGAGATAGATAATTTCACCATGCGGCGTTCTCTTCGCTGGAATGCCGACTGTGTGCTAAGGGCCGCTCCGGCGGCGGTGATTTCCTGACGTCGGACACGGCGCCGGGGCGGGTGATCGCGGAGTTGCGGCGGGAGCGTCGGGAGTCAACGTCGGCAGGCCATGTCGGGCGCGCAGTGCCGGCCTGCGTAACCCACTCCCCGGCCGGCCCGGAAAAGCAAAGCAGGAAACCGGAATTCACCGGTTATGCGCGTGTACTTCGAGGTCGCACGCCGTGCGGCGGCCGAGGCCGCGCGGCTGAGAATGCGTGGGGTGATCGGCCGCCGGCCGTGCCCCCGCCGCTACCCGCAGGCTGCCGTCCGCGGGCCGCGGCGAAACCAATTCATCATGCCATCGCATCCTGCGTTGAAACTGCGTGAAATCTATGAGGTTCATGTGACTAAAAATCAACGGGATTATTGCCAAAACATCAAGATCAGGGTGTTCTGGCCCCGCGGCGGCGTTGAGCCGATCGGTGCCGAGTCAATAGCGTGTCGAAATAACGGCGACACACAGACGTGCCGTGTCGAACTTTCCCAATCATCACTGGAGGAATTCCATGTCTTTCGTGCGGACTTATCCGGAACACTTGGCGGCCGCCGCCAGCAACCTGCAGTCGCTGGGCGCGGCACTGAACGTCGGGAGTGCTGCCGCGGCGGGTCCGATCACCGGCGTGGTGCCGGCCGCCGTCGACGAGGTGTCCATCCTGACCGCGGCGCAGTTCGCCACGCACGGTCAGCGGTTCCAGGAGTTGAGCGCCCAGGCCGCCAGGATCCAGGCGACGCTGGCCGCGACCCTGGCCACCAGTGGTGGTTCGTACGCCGCGACCGAGGCGGCCAACGCCGCCTCGGCGGGCTGAGTCCAGGCATTAGTCGAAATCAGCTAGGGAGTCGGTGCAGTGGTGGATTACGGGTTGTTGCCGCCTGAAGTGAACTCAGCGCGGATCTACGCCGGGCCGGGTGCGGCCTCGTTGGTGACGGCGGCCACGGCGTGGAGCAATTTGGCGGCCGATTTTCAGGCCGCGGCGACGGGGCATCGTTCGGTGATCGAGGCGTTGACGACGGGGCAGTGGCTGGGTCCGGCCTCAGCCCAGTTGGTCTCGGCGGTCTCGCCGTTTATCACCTGGTTGTCCAACAGTGCCGACCAGGCCGCGGAGGCGGCGAGTCAGGCGGGTGCGGCGGCCAGTGCGTACGAGCAGGCGTTCGCGGCCAGTGTGCCACCGGCGTTGATCGCGGCTAATCGGGCGGAGGTGGCTCAGCTCACCGCGGCCAACATCCTGGGGCAGTACAGTTCGGCGATCTCGGCGCTCGAGGCGCAGTACGCGGAGTTCTGGGCCCAGGATTCGCAGGCCATGTACACCTATGCGAGCAGTTCCGCGCAGGCGACGCGGGTCTCGGAGCTGTCGGCCCCCGCGGAGGTGGCCCAACCCGCCGGGTTGGTCGACCAGGCGCTGGCAGTGTTCAAGGCCGAGGGGCAGGCGGTACAGACCCAGCTCAACAACGCGGGCGCGCAGATCGTGCCGCGGTTCAGCGACGTCATCAAGACGCTGTCCGCGCCGCTCAACGGCCAGGGCACCGCGATCGACCAGTGGATCGTGGCCAATACGCCGTTCGACGACATCGTCCCGCTGTACAGCAAGTACCTGTCGCCTTACGTGAACTCGCTCGCGGCCATGTTGCAGGTGACGCAATCCTTCGGACAGAACAGCAGTGGTATATCCGCGCTCGCCAACCTGGCCAAGCCGGCCGCGTCGGCGGCAAAGGCGGCGGAGGGTGCGGCGTCGGCGGCCGGTGCGGCGGCATCCGGTGCCGGGCAGGCCGCTGCCGGTGCGGCGGCCAACCTCGGCGGTGTGGCGGCGGGTCTGGGCAAGGCCATTCCGATCGGCGGGTTGTCCGCCCCGGCTGGCTGGGTGCCGTGGCACGCCACCACCAGCCCGGGCGTGGCTTCGGCGATTCCGGCTGCGGCCGAAGCCAACAGTTTCCCGATGGCACCCCCGTTCGGGCAGTTCGTCAACGGCGGTTACGGCCGTAATCAGCCGACGTACGGATTCAAGCCCTCGGTCATGGCCAAGCCGCCGGCCGCCGGGTAACCGACCGAATCATCGCAGTGGTCGCGGATCCGACGCGACCCATCAGGCATGAGGGGATAGCGAGCGATGGTCGATTACGGCCTGCTGCCGCCCGAGGTCAATTCCGGGCGCATCTACACCGGTCCGGGGGCCGGTCCGTTGCTGGCCGCAGCAGCGGCGTGGAGTGGGCTGTCCGGCGATCTGCTTGCCGCGGCGGCCGGACATCGGTCGGTGATCACCGAGTTGACGGGGGGCCCCTGGCTCGGGCCGGCCTCCAAGGCGCTGGTCTCTGCGGTGACTCCGTTCATCGCCTGGCTGGAAAGCACCGGGAACGAGGCCGCTGCGGCCGCCAGTCAGTCCTACGCGGCCGCGGCCGCCTACGAGACGGCCTTTGCCAGCAGTGTGCCGCCACCGGTGATCGCGGCTAACCGGGCACTGCTGGCGGCGCTGGTCGCGACCAACTTCCTGGGGCAGAACACTCCCGCGATCGCCGCGACCGAGGCCCTCTATGCCGAATTCTGGGCCCAGGACGCGGCCGCCATGTACAACTACGCCGGCAGCGCGGCGGCCGCCACCCAACTCAACGAGTTGCCCGAACCGGCCGAGGTCACCAACCCCGCCGGAGTGCTGGACCAAGCCAACGCGACGGTGCAGAGCGCGGGTCAGGCGGTACAGGCGCAACTCAACAACGTGGGCTCGCAGGTGGTCCCCCGCATCGGCGAAATACTGCAGACGCTGTCCTCGCCGCTCAACGGTCAGGGCACCGCGATCGACCAGTGGATTGTGGCCAACACCCCGCTCGACGACATCGTCCCGCTCTACTCCAAATACATTTCCCCGTACATCAACTCGGTCGCCGCCTTCGAAACCGCGACGCTGGCCTTCTCCAATGACGCCGCCGGCATCCCGGCCATCATCAACGTCGTCGGCGGTATCATTCCGGCGGCAGAGGCGGCAAAGGGTGCGGCTCAGGCCGCGGGGGCGGCTGCGGCCGGCGCCGCGACCAAGGTCGGCAGCGTGGCAGCCGGCCTGGGCAGGGCCGTTCCACTCGGCGGACTGTCGGTGCCGGCGAGCTGGACCACCTTGTCCGGTGCGACCGGTCCCGCGGGAGTGGCGTCGGTATCCAACAGCACTGCGCTGCCGGCCGCCGTCGAAACCGTTGCCGCGACCGGCAACACCCCGGTCGCCCCACCGTTCGGCCGGTTCATCAACGCGGGTAATGGGCGCAAGACGCCGTCCTACGGTTTCCGGCTCACCTTTATGACGAGGCCGCCGGCGGCCGGCTGAGCGGTCAGGGTGGCGCTCGAAGATATGCACCGGCCCGGGCTCGGCTGCTAGGGTGCGTTGCTAATGCCCGAAATGGATCGCCGCCGCATGCTGCTGATGACGGGCCTTCTGACCGGCTCCGCAGCGCTGGCAGCCCTGCCCTCCCGCGAGGCTCCGGTGGCGCAGGCCGCGCCCAATGGGGCGTCGGGTTCCTACATCTTTCACGACGAGTTCGACGGCCCGGCCGGGTCCGCGCCGGACCCGGCGAAGTGGACCGTGTCGAAAGCCCGCGAAGCGATCAAGGATCCCACGTATTGGGAATTGCCGGAGCATGTCGGGCAATATCGCGACGATCGGCGAAATGTCTTCCTCGACGGCAACTCGAACCTGGTGATCAAAGCGGCCAAGGACGGCGACACCTACTACGGCGGCAAGGTCTTCAGTCCGTGGCAGGGCGGTATCGGCCACACCTGGGAAGCCCGCATCAAATTCGACTGCCTCACTCCGGGCGCCTGGCCGGCGTTCTGGCTGTCCAGCGACGCGCAAGGCGAGATCGACATCGTGGAGTGGTACGGCAACGGTAAGTGGCCGTCGGCGACCACTGTGCATGCCAAAGCCAACGGTTCGGAATGGCAGACTCACAACATCGCGCTGGACAGCGCCTGGCACACCTGGCGAGTTCAGTGGGATGACGCCGGAATGCGGTTCTGGCAGGACTACACCGACGGTGCCCAGCCGTATTTCACCGTCGCGGCCCACTCGCTGCCGGACTGGCCCTTCAACAACCCCGGTTATCAGGTGTTTCCGATCCTCAACCTCGCCGTCGCCGGTTCGGGCGGTGGCGATCCCGGACCGGGCACCTATCCGGCGCAGATGCTGGTCGACTACGTACGGGTCTGGTAGAGGTACCGAAAAATAGCGCAGGTCGCGGGAGTAGTTCGGGGCCGGCAATCACCCGCAATTTGCGGTTTCGCAATCCAGGCAGCGACGTACTTTCGGTAGCAAATCTGTGCGCGTCCGACTACTGGCGGCGGGGGCCGGCGACGAAGGAGTTGGTCGTCAGTCGGCCGGTGCCTGGTCGACTGCCTGCGCAGACATCAGGCAGGCGCGTCGGCAGTGCGGTAGACGCGGGCGCGGTGACCGCCGATAGAGGTTTGACCCGATGCGAGAGCACGCTGCCGGCCGATAAATGCCGGGTGGCGGCGCATCGCCTCGTCGAGTTTGCGTTCGCGGCGCTGAGCTGCAGTCCAAAGCGGGTGCGATTGGAGATCGATTACCTTCGCCCCAGATGCATTCGCCACGATTGTCAACTCCTTTCCGACTTGGATGCGGACCCCCATACCAGGTGGTTTAACCCCTCCGCTACGCAAGGATGCCCAGCAAAGCTGTGACCTAACCGTGTCTGAAGATGAGAATTTGCCGTGAAAACGAGATCGGCCAGTTATCTGCATCACAATTTCCGCGGGGCCAGCCGTTGCGGGCGGTCCGGGAACGAGGCAGACGACGGGCGACGATGTCGCCGCAGCTTGGACATAGGTGGGTTATAACACCGGGCTGCGACACGTCCCTCGGGTCGCATCCGAGGGAGTACCGCCTCCCTTTGAGGCAACGGAGTACGGTTCGCTCATGGCCGATCGGAACCGACGCTTCCTCCTCCACGAACGCCCCACCGGGCGGATCGGCCCGAATACCTTCAAGCTCAGTGAAGAACCGATTCCCGACATCGGTCCGGGCCAGGCGCTGGTCCGTGTCGACTGGATTTCGCTGGACCCGACGAATCGCATGTGGATCACCGACGTGCCGACCTACCTGCCCCCGGTGGGAATCGGTGAGGTCATGCGTGCCGGCGGTATCGGCGAGGTCATCGCCTCGAACAATCCGAACTACCCGGTGGGCAAGACCGTGCAGGGGCTGGTGGGCTGGCAAGAGTACGTCGTCGCCTCCGACGCGATGCCGTTGATGCCGGTCGACGTCGCCGATGGTGTGTCGCCGAGTGCCTACATGGGCGCGCTCGGAATGACCGGGCTTACGGCGTGGATCGGTATCCGTGACATCGGAAAGCCGAAGCCGGGCGAGACGGTGGTGGTATCGGCCGCTGCCGGAGCGGTCGGCTCGGTGGCCGGCCAGCTCGCCAAGGCCGACGGCGCCCGGGTGGTCGGGATCGCCGGTGGGCCGGATAAGTGCGCGCTGCTGACCGACCAGCTCGGATTCGACGCCGCCGTCGACCACAAGGCCGACGATTGGCACGCCCAACTGGTCGCGGCGACACCCAACGGCATCGACGTCGACTTCGAAAACGTCGGCGGCGTCATCATGGACGCCATCTTCGCGCGACTGAATATCGGAGCGCGGGTGGCGCTGTGCGGGCTGATCTCGGGGTACAACGAGGCCGACCCGCCACCGGGGCCGCGCGCCTTCGGCAACCTGCTCATCCAGCGCGCGACCGTACAGGGCTTCATCGTGTTGGACCACTTCGGCCGTACCCCCGAGGCGATCAGCGAGATCTCCGGATTGATCGCGGAGGGCAGACTTACCCCGTTGGAGACCGTCGTCGAAGGCTTCGATCAACTACCTACGGCGATCAACATGCTGTTCGACGGCAAGAACGTCGGCAAGCTGATGGTGAAGATCACCGACTAGCTTTGCGGGGCCAGGTGCCCGTCGAGGAACTCGTGCAGCGCGGGCGCCAGGTCGGCAACGGTTGAACCGTGCAACTTGGCGAGCAGGATCAGGCCCTGGTAGTGCGCGAGTAGTGCATGCGCCAGGCGATCGGGGTCGACGTCGTCGCGCAGCATGTCGGCTGCCGCGGCGTCGCGGCAAATCTGCGCCAGGCCGCGTTCCAGGTCGGCCAATCGCATGGCCAGATGCGAGCGCACTTCCTCGTCCGTAGTCGACAGTTCGGCAGCCAGGTTTCCGAACGGGCAGCCGACAAACCGGCCGAACTGCCCGCGCAGCGCCGACTGGATATCGCCGATCGCCTCGGGGACCCCCGACAGCCGCTGCGCCGGTGTCGCGCTCGGCGGGCCGGCCAGCCGTGTTTGGAAGACCTGCATATGTAGGTCGACGACCGCTTTCGCTACGTCGGACTTCGACGAAAAGTAGTGATAGAAGCTGCCTTTGCGGACATTGGCCGCGGCGCACAGTTCCTCGACGCCGACGTCGTGATAGCTGCGTTGCAGGAACAGCCGGGCCGCGGTCCGCACGATCCGATCGCGCGCATCCGAGGTTCGGGGCATCACCGCAGTCTATTAATAGTTGACTGGTCGGTCAACTATTCGCTAGGTTGTGCCTCGACCGGCCCCCATGAACGGAGATCACAGCAATGAGCCCTGCCGCCCCAGAGGTTTTCCGCACACCCGACACTCGCTTCGACAATCTGCCGGGGTACGACTTCGCGCCGAACTACCTCGACGTCGAAGGGTTGCGCATGCACTACCTCGACGAGGGACCTCGTGACGCGGCGCCCATCGTCTGCTTTCACGGCGAGCCGAGCTGGGCTTTTCTGTACCGCAAGATGCTGCCGCCGCTCGTCGCGGCCGGGCACCGGGTGATCGTCCCTGACCTCGTCGGGTTCGGGCGCTCGGACAAGCCGACCGACCGCCGTTGGTATTCGTTCGATCGGCACAGCGCGTACGTGGCCAAAGTTCTTGGCTCCCTTGGTCTGCAGCACGTGACAGTGGTGGTACAGGACTGGGGTGGTCCGATCGGGCTGCGCTGGGCGGTGGAAAATGCCGATCGCGTGGACGCGCTGATGGTGATGAACACCGGGCTGTTCACCGGCAGCGTCTCCAAAGGCTTCATGGCCTGGCGCGACTTCGCCGAAAAGACACCCGATCTGCCGGTGGGGTTCGTCGTGCAGAGCGGGACCGCCACCGAACTGTCAGACGATGTCGTCGCCGCCTACGACGCGCCTTTCCCCACCGCCGAATCCAAGGCGGGCGCCGCCCAATTCCCGCTGCTGGTCCCGATCACCGAGGATGCGCCCGGTGCCGCGCAGATGCAGGCCGTCACCGACGAACTGTCCCGGTGGAACAAGCCGGCGCTGGTTGCCTTCTCCGACAGCGATCCGGTGTTCCCGTATCCCAAGTCGGGACAATTGTTCTGCGATCTGATCCTCACCGCCGGCGAGCAGGTGCGGGTCGAGGGCGCGGCCCACTTCCTGCAAGAAGATCGAGGTGAGCAACTTGCCGACATCCTGCTCACGCGGCTCGCGGGAGTCCAATCCACCAATCCTTGATGGATAGCTGAAGCTCTGCGTAACAATAGCTCCGATCCGCCGCCGAGCACGCCGCATCGACCCGTTGTAGGAGCAAATGAGAAGCGCCGATGTCGAACAGGTACTCCGCAAACAGCGCCGGCATTCGCTGCAGGGCGGTTCGCTGCTGCGCGTCGGGGTGATAGTGATCATGGCCGGCGCGATGCTGCAGCAGACCCATCCACACCGGTGGCCGGTACAAGCGGCGCTGCTCAGCATCTACGCCGTGACCGCCGGTTGTGCGCTGGTGCTGGCATTCTCCAAACGCAGCAGCGTCTTCGGCAACGACGACGCGATCCTGGTTTTCGCGCTGGTCGACGTGGTGACCGTGTTCGGCTTCAAGTGGCTCTCCCCCGGCGGCTACATGGCGCTGCTGGTGATGGCCCTGCTGCCCCGGTTGATCGCCGTTCAATTGTCGTTGCCGCGCGCGGCTATGGTGCTGGGCGCGAGCGTCGTTTTCTTTACGGTGTCGGCCCTGCAGGATGAGGTGATCGCGCCGCGCCTCGGCGCCGTGGGAACGGTCCTGATCGTGCTGGTTTACACGTTTGTCTGTGCCACAGCACTAATGGTGGTGACATTCCGGCTGCGCAATATCGACGACATGATCCGACTCGCCTCTTCCCGGGAAGCATTGCTCGCCGAGACGATGACCGCGTCGGAAACCGAGCGCAGACACATCTCCGAAGCGATCCACGACGGCCCGCTGCAAGACGTCCTGGCAGCACGGCGTGATGTCTCCGACTATTTGAAAGCCGTACCGGAGGCGCCGTTGCAGCACGCGTTGGCCAGCCTGCACGATGCGTCCCGGCTGTTGCGGGAGGTCACTTTCGAGCTGCACCCGGCCGTTCTCGACCAGGTCGGCTTGGCTGCGGCCGTCGAAAAGCTGGCCGCCGTAACGCAAGCGCGGTCAGGAATAATTATCACGACCGATATCGACTATCCCGTCGCGCACGCCGTCGACCCGATCCTGTTCGGGGTGATCCGCGAGCTGTTGTCCAACGTGGTCCGGCACTCCGGCGCCGACAGCGCATCGGTGAGCCTGTCCGTCGCCGACGCTGTTGCCCGAATCGAAGTGGCGGACAACGGCGTCGGGGTGAGCGGTGACACGGTCGCAGACCGGCTCTCCGAGGGTCACATCGGACTGGCCTCACAACGCGCCCGCATCGAGGCCGCCGGTGGAACGCTGCGCATCATGGACGATCCCGCAGGCGCGCGACTGCGCGTCGAGGTGCCGCTGCGCGGCTGAACCCTCGGAGGTCAGTCCACCAACCGGCGGCGCATCGCCTCGGCGACGGCGGCACCCCGATCGGATACGCCGAGCTTCTCGTACAAGTTCTGCACGTGTGTCTTGACGGTGCTGGGCGACAGATGCAGCTGCGACGCGATCTGCGGAACCGACAGCCCGTCGGCCATCATCGCCACCACTTGACTTTCCCGCTCGGTCAGCAGCGTCGCGGACCCCTTGGCCCGGTGCTTGACCTCGTCGACCAGTCCCCCGGCCACTTCGCTGGGTAGGTAGGTGCCGCCGCCGGCGCACTTGATCACCGCGGAGACGATCTCGTCGCTGTCGGACTCCTTGGTCAGGTATCCCGAAGCGCCCTCGGCGAGCGCCTTGTACACGACCGAACTGTCGTCGAACGCGCTGAGCAGTACCACCCGGGTGGGTAGCCCGTCCCGGCTGATCGCGTGCGTCACCGCCAGCCCATCCAGCTTCGGCATCTTGTAGTCCAGCAGTGCCACCGACGGGTGCAGCTTCCGGATTGCGTCCAGGGCCGCGCGACCGTCGGCGACTTCGGCCACAACCTCGACCCGTCCGCTCGACTTCAGCGCGCGCACCACACCCTGGCGCGTCACGGGGTGGTCGTCGGCTACGACGACTCTGACGCGGTCGGTGGGGTTGACCATCGGCTACTCCAAAGGTTCGCGGCGACAAGGCAGCCCGCCGGCGGACGGGCGTTCCCATTGTCGCCCGCATCACGGACCGCGGCAACGAAGCGCGGCCGTTCGAGCGGCCCCGATCTCCCCCGATCGGTGGAGCGTAATTTCCTCCGCCGAATCAATCCATCGCAGGAAGGGTTCGACGGTTGGGACAAAGCACAGTGGGAGTGAGCAATTCGGCTCGGCACCGTATCTGCGAAAGGTATGAAGATGACCTGCGGGAGCACTGGCTGCACCAGCGAAAACCCGGCTCGGCGGCTGCGATTGAAGCGCTCGGCGGCGGCGGTCGCGGCGCTGGCGTTGGCCGCGTCAACCCTGGCGGTTGCGGTACCCGCACCGGCCCGGGCAGACGCCTGCGGCAGCGTCGACGGCGTGCACGTCTCGATCGAAGGTTGCAGCGACGTTGCCGGCACGGTCGAACAGTATGCTCCCGCAGCGGAATCCGTTGACCCGCCGCCGGGTCCGGCCGGCGATGTCACCGCGTGCGTCGACGTCGGTCGCCGTGTCAGCGTGAGCGGTTGCGTCGGAACTCCTTGACCATCGGGCGTGCTGGGCTGAGCCAGGGGTTCGGTTAGGCTCACGTGATGTGGCCTGGCCTGATCGCCCGCGTTGCCGCCCCGGTGGTCTTGGCTGCCGCTTCGACGCTCGTCGTCGGCGGCTGCGGCGGTGCGCACCAAGGCGCTCCGGGTGCGTCCTCGACTTCGAGTTCAATTGCCGCACAACCGAATCTGGTTGACTGCGCAAACGTCAAGATCGACCTCGGTCCGATGAAGGACCAGCAGGTGCGGTGTGTGCTCACGGTCAAGGGTATGACGCTCGAGGTGTCCAGCGACCCCGCTTGGTCGTTCAGTCTGCGCGACCACGGCGGGGCGGTTCAGCAGTTCAGCGAGCCCACCGAGGAGATCGGTGAAACCGGCGTCGTGCCGCTGTTGCAGGACATCGACAACAGCGGCACGCCGGTGTTGCTGGTGGTTACCGGCCGCGGTGGAACAGGTGGTGAGCCGATGGCCGCGTGGCGGCTCACCGGCTCACCGGCTCGGTTCGTGCGCGCCGGCGAACTGTTCGGTTTCCGCCGCTTCTTCGTCTCCGCGGAGGGATTCTTCGGCAACTATGCTCACTCCAGCGCGATCGCCGGGACCGTGACGCTCTACCGATGGGTGGACGACAAGCTGACCACCGTTGCGGTGCTCGACACCCAGGCCGCCCAGGCGGCACCCGATGATCCGCAGCGGCGATGGGTGCGCAACGGCGACGTGCTGTGCGCCCTCAGCGAGGACGATTACCCGGCCGGTGCCCGTGCCCAGCGCGATGCGGCGCTGCGCGCCGCCGGGATGGACCCGGCCACCGCGCAGGACCGGTTCTGCACCCAGCCGTGGGTTGCCTCCATCTACCGATGAACGACGGCCGCCGTGCTGCGGCCTTCCGGGCTACGCGTCCACCAGGTCCGGGTGAAATTTGGCGGCCATGCGCCGCAGGCCCTCCCGCCAATCCACGGTGCTGCCGCCGCCGATCAGTTCGTGTAGTCGGGTGACGTCCACGGGATTGCCGCGCAGCGCCTGCTCGCTTTCGACGAAGACCGGCTCGCGACCGACGAGCGTGCCCAGGAAGGTGCACCATTGCTGGATGCTGACGGTCTGGTCGCCGGCCCAGTTCACCGTCGTCGCCGGAACCGCCGCCACCGCAAGCAATTTCGGGATGGTCGCGATGATGTCGTCTTGGTGAATGGGGTTGTAGTGGGCCGGGCCGCCGGACGGAACCGGGATCGGGATTCCACCCAGGATCATCTCCATGTGGTAGAACGGCCATCCCCCGTTGTCCCCGTACGGCACGTTGAGCCGGGCGATGGTGGTGGGCACCCCGAGGATGCGCGCGGTCGTACGGGCGACAGCCTCACCGGCGATCTTGGAGATCGAGTAGGTGGGAAACAACGGTTTGTGGTTGTCGCCCAGGGCGGCACGCTCGGTACGCACCTCGTCGTCGGGCGGGTCGTATACCGCCGCTGATGAGCAGTGCAGAAACGCCTTTGCGGTGCGGCAGTGCGCCATCAGGAGTCCGACCGAGTCCGCGTTGGCGGCCAGATCCTTGTCCCACCTTCCGCTCTTGGCCACCGCGAGGTTGAGCACGTAGTCGAAGTCGGACGGGAGTCCGCTGAAATCCCCGGCCGCCAGATTGACCGTCTCGCACCGGACGCCGCCCTGTTCCAATTTGGTGCGGGCGGCGGCGTCGGTGAACCGGGCGATGCCCCAGACCTCGTTGTCGGGTGCCAGGGCCAGGGCGATTGGTGTGGCGACCTGACCGGTTACCCCGGTGACGAGGATCTTCGAATCACGCATGGGCTGATGGTAGGTGACGCGTCGCATCCGCAGGCAGCCCCGCCACGCGCCGCGCGAGTTGCTCGGTGAGGGCGACCCGATCCAGCGGCCCCAGCCGGCGAAGCTCGCGGCGGTCGGGCTTTTCCAGCGTCGCCATGCCGTGCATGCTCACCCACAAAAGAAATGCGTCGGAGTGTGGATCGGTGCTTGTCGACAGGCCCGCCGCTGCGCATGCCTGCAGTGCGTCCGCGATCCGGGCGAAGGTGGCGCCGGCGCCCGGCGCAAAGCCGGTGCCGCTGATCATGAATCGGTACCGCGACCGATGCTCCCAGCCGTACCGGACGTAGGCCAGGCAACCGGCCACCAGTCGCGCATCCGGGGCCGCCGGCCCGACCATCGCGGTGGCGACGATGTCGTCGAGGTCGGCAAAACTGCGCTCGAGAACGGCGTCGAGGATCGCCGCCAGATCGGCGAAATGCGGGTAGATCGACGGGGCGCTGATGCCGGCCCGGCGCGCGATCCCGCGCAGCGTCAGCGACGGCGGTTCGGTCGCATCGTCGATGAGAGATAGTGCAGCATCGATGATTTCGTCGCGCAACCGGTCGCCCTGCCCGCGTTGGTTGCGGCTGCGTGCCACTCCCGCCATGTTTCTTGGCTCCGCCTTTCGTACTATTGCGCCGTTATCCTAACAGATGTTAGCTTACCGATATAAGTTTACAATCGTTAGTTTAACGGGAGGTCCCCATGCACATCGATCGGCGGGACGGCATCGCGATTTCTGGAATCGAGCGGATGGACGAGGCGGACCGGCCCGAAATACTGGCGACACTCGACCGGCTGTTCCGCGGCTTCGTGCTGCGAGACGCCGATCTGCTGGACGGCGTCTACAGCACCGACGCGGACTGGATCAACGCTTTCGGCAGCGTGCAAAAGGGCGGTGCACAGATCGTCGAATACCTGCGCGGACTCTTCGCCGACCGCAACTTCAACGACGGGCAGCTGACCGCGGGTCCGGTGTGCTCACTGCGGCGCCTCGACGCCGACAACGCGGTTGTGCACGCCCACCTGCAGATCGCCGGCCAGTCTCTGGTCGGAGGTGGAGCGATAGCGCTGCGGGACAACCACTCGATCCGGGTCGTCGCCCGGCAGGCCGACGGCGCATGGCGGATCGTGTCGGAGATGTTCATGGATGTGCGCCAGGACCAGAGCTACGCCAACCATTCCTAGAAGTGGCCGAACAGGAAAGCAGCACAATGTATATCGTCGTGGTTCTACTGCAGACCGTGATCTTGCCGATGATCTCGGGCGCCCTGCAACTGGCCGTCTCCGGCGGTGACCCCGCGATCGTGCTCGGCGTCTGGTGGGCATTCTGGGGTGTGGGCACTCGGCTGTTCGTCGCGGGTGTCAGCCAGTTGGTGAACCCGGGACGCACCGCTCAGGGCATCCTCGGCATCGACGATTCCAGCGCCGAATTGGTGGTGCATGAACTCGGTTACGCCAACCTGAGCATGGGACTTGTCGCGATGCTCAGCGCCTTCGCCGGTAGCTGGGGGGTCCTCGGGTCGATCCCGGGCGCCGTCTTTCTTGGCCTCGCCGGCCTGCGCCACGTCGCCAGGCGGGGCAAGAACCGTGACGAGGTGGTGGCCACCTGGACAGACCTGCTGGTCTTCGTCGTCGTGTCGGCAGGCGCAGTGATGACTTTTGCGCATTCTGCTCACCTCGGGTGGTAGTGTCCCCGCGCCCCGACGTCGCCGACGACCGGATGAAATGTCATGAATTGTCTTTGTCCGCTCCTCTCGATACGGCCCCTCGAGGGCGGCCTCACAGACGTGTCGCCGTTGTGCCGATAGTCGGAATAGCGACGATTTCGCAGTATTGCGCGTTGCGCTCATAGCTTGCGAAAAGGTGCAACCGGGCGGTCACCGTCACCTTAGAATTGATGTGTTGTCCAAAAGACCCAGGAGCGGCACTCAATGGCAATGGATTCCATGTCCCACAACCCCGCCGCGGGAGACATCGGTTCGCAGCTGGTCGATATCGGCAGCCAGGGCATTAGCGCCGGTACCACCGCGGCTGCCTCGGTGCTGAGCGGGCTGATTCCCGCCGGCGGCGAGGAGGTCTCGGCGCAGGCGGTGTTGGCGTTTGCGCAAGAGGCAGCCACCATGCTGGCGGCCAACTCGGCCGCGCAAGAAGAACTGATGCGAACCGGCAGCGCGTTGACCGACATCGCCCGGATGTACGGGGAATCCGACGACACCGCCGCGGGCGCCTTGGCGTTCAGCTCCACTCCGATGTCGCGGCTCTCAGCGGCGAGTGCGTTGGGTGGCGGCGCCGGATTGGCTAGCGCCGCAACGACACCGGGCCAGCTCGGCGCCGCGGCCGCCAGTCCGGTGCTGGGCGGTTTGGTGGAGGCTCCGTCGGCGTCGACGGTGTCGGCCGTCGCCGGTGCCGGGTCCACGGCGATGAGTAGTGCGCCGCTGGGAAGCGGTATGGGCGCCGGCACGCCGGCCGGCGGTACCACCAAGCCGGGACTGGCGTCGGCGACCACGCCCGCCGACGACGAAGAGGACAACCGGCAAGACGGCGGCGACGAGCTGTGACCGACGAACCTGACCTGGCCACCGTGCTGCGGAACATGAAGGTCCCCGAACGGATGGCCGGCAGTCAGGCGTTGCGCAACTTTCTGCTCGTCTACATCGACGACCAGGAGTCGCTGGAGAACAACCCGGAACGGCTCAAGCAGCTCAACGGGTTGATGATCCTGTCCCAACTGGAGGTCATCAACGCGCTGGGCACCCTCGAGGAGAAGGCCCGCGCTGAGGCCGAGAGGACGTCGCGTCGGCGCCGGTGGCTCTGAACCGTCTCCGAAAGCCGGGGTTTCGGGCAGGTCGTACCGTGAGGGTGTGCGCTGGATCGTCGATGGAATGAACGTGATCGGCAGTCGTCCCGACGGCTGGTGGAAGGATCGCCGGCGCGCCATGGCGGCACTCGTGGAAAGCCTGCAGCGGTGGGCCCCGGAAACCGACCGGGTGACGGTGGTGTTCGAGCGGCCGCCGGAGCCGCCCCTCCACTCGTCGGTGATCGAGGTGGCACATGCACCCCAGGCGGCCGCCAACTCGGCCGACGACGAGATTGTCCGGCTGGTGCAAGACCTGATCCTGGGGGATGTCGAACCCGGCGAAATCCGTGTCGTGACATCGGACAAGGCGCTGGCCGACCGGGTCGGTAGCCTCGGCGCATCGGTGCACCGCGCGGAACGGTTCCGCGACGTCATCGACCCGCGCTGCGCGAAACCCGAAAGGCGGCACGATGACTGAGCACACCTGGAACCCCGCAGCGAACCGGGTCTGCGCGCTCGCGCGAGTCGACATCCCGATCATCGGGGCGCCGATGACCTACATCGCCGGAGCTCAATTGGCCGCTGCGGTGTCCAACGCCGGCGCACTGGGCATTATCGAGACCACCTCGGAGCAGGGTCGGGCCGACCTGCGCCGGGTGCGCGACCTCACCGGCCGGCCGGTGGGGGCTAACATCGCGCTGCTGTTCAACCGCGACCCTGCGGTAGTAGACCTGTTGGTGGACAACGATATTCGCTTCGTGACCACGTCGGCCGGCGATCCGGCGCTGTTCACCGAGCGATTGCACGACGCGGGCATCACCGTCTTTCACGTGGTCGGCACCCTGGCCGCGGCCAAGAAAGCCGTCGACGCCGGCGTGGACGGCCTGGTGGTCGAGGGTGTCGAGGGCGGCGGATTCAAGAGCCGGTTCGGCGCCTCGACCATGGTGTTGCTGCCGTTAATCGCAGCCCACGTCGACGTGCCGATCGTGGCGGCGGGCGGGATCTGCGATGCCCGGTCCATGGCGGCGGCCCTGGTGCTTGGAGCCGAAGGTGTGCAGATGGGCACCCGACTGCTCGCCTCGGCGGATTCGCCGGTGCACGCCAACCTGAAGGAGGCTGTGGTGGCGGCCGACGAGACGGGCACCGTGCTGCTGCCCCTGGACAGCCGTCGCATGATGCGGGTGATTCGCACGCCCGCCGCTGAAAAGCTCGATGCCTCAGCGTCTTTCGAGGAAGGCGGTGCCGCGCTGCAGCGCGTGCAGCGGCTCTACTTCGACGGTGACATGGATGCCAGCGTCGCCAACACCGGCCAGGTGGCCGGTCGTATCTACGACTTGCCGACGGCATCCGACATCATCACCGGGATGTGGGCTGGATGCCGGGCGGTATTGGCGTCGACCTCCGATTGGCTGGGCCGAACTTCCCGGGCGTAATTGCGCGAAGAGTCCCCCGGGGCGCTAAGGCGCCGTGTCTATCCGCCCAACGCGGCCAGCGCCGCGTCGTAATCCGGCTCCTGGGCGATCTCGGGCACCAGCTCGGTGTAGGCGACCCTGCCGTCCGCGCCGATCACGACGACAGCGCGGGCCAGCAACCCGGCCATCGGGCCGTCGGTGATGGTGACGCCATAGTCCTCGCCGAAACTGTCCCGGAACGCCGATGCCACCGACACGTTCTCGACGCCCTCGGCGCCGCAGAACCGCTTCTGGGCGAACGGCAGATCCTTGGACACGCAGACTACCGATGCGCCGCCGGCGCCGGCGCGCTCGTTGAACTTGCGCACGCTGGACGCGCACACGGGGGTGTCGATGGACGGAAAGATGTTCAGCAACACCGGCTTACCATTGAACTGGTCGTTGGTCACGGGGCTCAGATCACCGCCCGTCAGGGTGAAAGCGGGGGCCGGAGACCCGACCGCGGGAAGCTCGCCGACTGTGTTGATCGCATTTCCACGCAACGTTATCTGTGCCATGCCCCCAGTCTGCCAACGTCGGTTTCCGGCTCGTCGGCCAGGTCCGGCAAAACCGCTTCCGGCCGGGTTGTCCTGATTTGTGGGATACCGGGCGTAGACGACGGACCAGTGTGGCGCCGAGACTGTCCCCATGGCGCGAAAAGTGGTGATTGCAGGCTTCCCCGGCGTGCAGGGGCTCGACGTGGTGGGCCCCTACGAGGTCTTCACCGGGGCGTCGCTGATGACCGAGGGCGGCTACGAGGTGCTGGTGGCCTCTCGCGGTGCGCAAGCCATCACCACACCGGGTGGTCTGGGTTTCGTCGCCGCCCCGTTGCCCGATCCGAGCCAACGGGTCGACACCGTCGTCCTGCCGGGCGGCATCGGGGTGAACGAGGCGCGATCCGACACGGTATTCCTGGACTGGATCAGGACGTGCGCACGCTCCGCGCGCCGCGTGGTCAGCGTCTGCACCGGCGCCTTTCTGGCCGCCGAGGCGGGGTTGCTGGACGGCTGTCGCGCCACCACCCACTGGGCCTTCGCCGACCGGTTGGCCACCGAGTTCCCCGCCATCGAGGTCGATCCGGACCCGATCTTCATCCGCAGTAGCGACCAGGTATGGACGGCCGCCGGTGTCACGTCCGGGATCGACCTGGCACTGGCGCTGGTCGAGGACGACCATGGCACCGAAGTGGCGCAGACGGTAGCCCGCTGGCTGGTGCTGTATCTGCGCCGGCCCGGCGGTCAAACCCAGTTCGCCGCGCCGGTGTGGATGCCGCGCGCCAAGCGAACCCCGATCCGCGACGTCCAGGACGCCATCGAGTCCGAGCCCGGCGGCGCACACCGCATCGACGACCTGGCCCGGCGCGCGGCCATGAGCCCGCGCCATTTCACCCGGGTGTTCACCGAGGAGGTCGGCGAGGCGCCCGGCCAGTACGTGGATCGGATCCGCACCGAGGCCGCGCGCCGGCAGCTGGAAGAGACCGACGACACCGTCGTCGCCATCGCGTCGCGCTGCGGCTTCGGCACCGCGGAAACCATGCGGCGCAACTTCATTCGCCGGGTCGGCGTCCCCCCGGACCAGTACCGCAAGGCATTCGCCTAGAGAGAGGATCGTGATGACGCAAATCGCGTTTGTGACCTACCCGGGTTTCACCGCCCTGGACATGATCGGCCCGTACGAAGTACTGCGGCAGCTGCCGGACGCCGACGTGCGGTTCGTCTGGCACGAGTCCGGGCCGATCACCGCGGACTCCGGGGTGCTGGTGCTCGGCGCGACGCATTCGCTGGCTGAAACACCCTCGCCCGACGTGATCCTGGTGCCGGGTGGCCCGGGCACACCGGTCCACGCCCGCGACGACAAGCTGCTCGACTGGCTGCGTCAGGCCCATCGGACGGCCAGTTGGACGGCATCGGTGTGCTCGGGTTCGGTGATCCTGGCCGCAGCCGGCCTGCTGCAGGACAAACGCGCCACGTCGCACTGGATCTGTCTGCAGGCGCTGAAGATGTTCGGCGCCACTCCCGTCGGCGACGAGCGAATTGTGCGCGAGGGCAACGTGATTACCAGCGCCGGTGTGTCTGCCGGTCTCGACCTGGCGCTGTGGCTGGCCGGTCAGATCGCGGGCGAGGGCCGTGCCAAAGCGATTCAGTTGGCCATCGAGTACGACCCGCAACCGCCGTTCGACGCCGGGCACCTGTCCAAGGCCTCGGCGGCCACGAAGGCTGCCGCCACCGCGTTGCTGTCGAGGGACAGCGTTACGCCGGCCGCCGTCAAATCCGCCACGTTGCTGGCCTGGGGGCGGGCCTTGGCCGCCGCACGATCGGGACGGCGCAGGCGGCAATTCGTGTAGTTTCGGCGCCGACCGCACGAAATGCGTTGAGGTGGCGGCGTGTCGAGCTAGTGGCCGGGCTGCGTGATGGTGTCGGTGGCGAGCTTGCCGCCGGCGCGCAGCCACTCACCTACTACCCGGGGCGCGTCCCGGTTGGGGTTGTAGATGTCTTCCTCGGCGCAGAACAGGCCGTCGCCGGCGTAGACGAGCCGAGTCCAGTTCGGGAACCAGAACGGGTCTTTGTCCGGGTCGGTCGGATGGTCCAGCTGGTTCCTGATCATGATGACGACGGCGTCGTTCTCCTCGTCGTAGGCGGTCCAGTCCGAGGGAAAACGCATGTGCGGGAAGGGCGCCATGACGTCGACGATCCACTCCCGTACCGCCTCACGGCCGTGGAAGATCCCGTAGTGGTGTTCGGTGTAGACAACGTCTTCGGTGAACAGGTCAGCGAAGGGCCGCCAGTCGCCCGAGGCGGAGCATTCCTCGACGACGGTGGTGTAGTGCTTGACGGCTTCGTCGATCTCAGCTTTGGAGAACTTGCCCATACCGGACACACTAGAGCCTATGAGTGTCCTGGAACTGTTCGACCTGCGCGGCAAGAAGGCCCTGGTGACCGGGGCGTCCAGCGGCATCGGCACGCAAGTCGCCCTGGCCTACGCCGAAGCGGGGGCCGAATTAGCGATTGCGGCAAGGAATTTGGACGCGCTGCAGGCGCTGGCCGAACAGATCGCCGCGGCCGGCGGCAGGGCGGTGCCGATCGCCTGCGACGTCACCGAGCCCGGCCAGGTGAACGCCATGGTCGAGCAGGTGACCGATCAATTGGGCGGCATCGACATCGCGGTCTGCAACGCCGGCATCGTTTCGGTCGCCCCGCTGCTGGAGATGTCGCCGGAGGAGTTCGAGCGTATCCAGAGCACCAATGTCACCGGCGTCTTCCTCACCGCGCAGGCGGCGGCCAGGGCAATGGTCGGGCAGGGCCGGGGCGGATCCATCATCACCACCGCGTCGATGTCCGGCCACATTATCAACGTCCCGCAGCAGGTGGGCCACTACTGCACGTCCAAGGCGGCGGTGATTCACCTGACCAAGGCCATGGCTGTCGAGTTCGCGCCGCACCACATCCGGGTCAACAGCATCAGCCCGGGCTACATCATGACCGAACTCGTCGAACCGCTCGCCGAGTACCACCGCCTCTGGGAGCCCAGGATCCCGCTGGGGCGCATCGGCCGGCCCGAAGAACTCACCGGCCTGTACCTGTACCTGGCCAGCGCGGCGTCGAGCTACATGACCGGCTCCGACCTGGTGATCGACGGGGGCTACTGCCTGCCGTGAACCAGACAGGGACGCCCGAAATTCGTTTGCACGCCCGGCGAATACAGCGCCCGTAGCCGCTCGCCGCAGGGTTGCACCCCGGCCGCGTCGACGAGTTCATCGTGCAGTTCGGTGATCTCGGCCGCCTGCAGCGGCCACTGCACGTGTTCGTTGGGAACCCACCAGGTCCGGCCCGCCTTACGGGTGTGCGCACCCCAGCGGGCGGTCAGCCACACCTCCAGCGGGGTGGCCGTGACGATGTCGCCGACGGTGACCGTCATCAGCGTGCGGAGTCCGCGCCGGGGCCAGCGGCGCACACTGTGGTAAGTGATCTGCTTGCCGGACTTGGACATTCGCATTTTGGCCCAGGTGTACGGGACGCCCAGGCCGATCCTGGTGACGGGCACCACCGCCAGCCGGGCGGTTTCCAGAGACCGGAACAGCACGCCGTGGCGCCCGGCGTCGTCGACCGAATACAGGCGCACGTTCGTCTCCAGGAACCGACCGAAATACGGAAGTGGCAGTGCCGCATTTAGTTTGGTGTAGGTCATGGCGAATGGGATCAAGCCGACGTAGGTGTTGCCGTCGGCGAAGACGTCGGGCCGGGTGCCCGGCGGATACAGGTGCGCGACGCTCTCCGGCCGTACCGGCCAGTGCGTGAAAGTGAGGTCGGTCCAGTGTTGGTCGAAGGTGACCGGCCGCGGCAGCATCGGCGCCGTGACGGGATAACCCGACAGCTCCGCAGCATCGCCGGGATCTGTGGCAGACGGGTCCCCGGTCATCAGTGCACACCCAGTGTCCCGTCGAGGTACGCGGCGCGGCAGGCGACCCGAGCGAGCTTGCCACTGGTGGTGCGCGGAATGGCGCCGGCCGGCAGGAACCGCACGTCGGCGACCGAAACCTTATGTCTGGCAAGCACTGCGGCTCGGATGGCAGCTTTGGCCGGCTCCGGATCTGCGCGACTGGTGCCCGTGGCGCGCTCGGCGATGACCACCAGGCCGTCCGGAGCCGCGAAAGCGGTGACGTATCCGCGGCGCACCATCGGCGAGGCCTCGGCGACGGTGGCTTCGATGTCTTGCGGGTAGTGGTTTCGACCGTCGATGGTGACCAGGTCGGCGATCCGGCCGGTGACATACAATTCGCCGTCGAGGTAGACGGCCAGATCGCCGGTACGCAGCCAGTCGCCGTCGACGTCGGCGCCGGCGGCGTGACTGCCGACACCGAGCGTTTGCCCCAGTTTGGCGCCGAACGTCAGCCGCGTCTCCTCGGGGCGCCCCCAGTAGCCGCGCCCAACGTTGTTGCCCTGTAACCACACTTCGCCGACCCGGCCGTCCGGCAGTTCGGCGCCGGTGCCGGGGTCCACCACGACGGCCCACAGGCTGCGGGCCACCTGACCGCACGACACCTGCGCCACGGCGGCCGGGTGATCAGCGCCGACCGGCACCGCGAATCCCGCGCCCAGTCGGTCGCGGTCGAAATAGACGACCGAAGTCTCGGCGGCGTGGTCGATGGTGGCGATCATCAACGTCGCCTCGGCGATGCCGTAGGACGGCTTGAACGCGGTGCGCGGCAATCCGAACGGCCCGAACGCTTTGTTGAACGAGGTCACCGCCGCGACGCTGACCGGTTCGGAACCGATGATCAGGATGACGTTGCCGAGATCGATCTCGTCGCCGGGTGCGGGGAGGCCGCGCTGTGCCGCCCACTCGTAGGCGAAATTCGGTGCGGCGGTAACCACTTGGCCGATTCGCGAACTCTCCGACAGTGCTTGGATCCAGCGCAGCGGCCGGCGCACGAACGCCGTCGGCGACATCAGCGTGGTGTACCCGCCGTATACGGTCGGGAAGCCGATCATCGACAGCCCCATGTCGTGATACAGCGGCAACCAGCTCACGCCGTGGGTGTTGCGGTTGAGCAGGTCGATCGACAGGATCATCTGGACCAGGTTGGTGGCGACCGCCCGGTGAGTGATCTCCACCCCGATCGGGGGCCGTGTCGCACCCGAGGTGTACTGCAGGTACGACACCGCGTCCATGTCGAGCTGGGCGGGGACGAACAAATCGGCCGCGGCGTCGGGAATTTCGTCGATGACCAAGACGTGCGGACGGTGCAACTGCGCAAGCGTGCTCAGAAAGCCCTCGATGGCAACTTTGGCGGCCGAGGTGGTGAGGACGACGGCCGGTTGCGAATCGCGCAGCGCCGTTTCGAGGCGCTCGGCGTGGCCGGGCAGTTCCGGGGCGAACAACGGCACCGCGATGCTGCCGGCCTTGATCGCGGCGTAGTAGCCGGCCACCCAGTCGATGCTCTGCGGCGCCAGGATCGCCACCCGGTCCCCCGGCCCGGCGAACTGCTGCACATGTGCGGCGATGGCGCGCAACCGGACGCCGAACCGGGCCCACGTCACCTCCTCGACGCGCCCCTCCCCGGCCCCGCTGTGGTGCAGAAATCGGTAGGCGACGGTGTCGCCGACGTATCTGATGTTGCGGTCGATCAGCGAGATCAGCGTGGTGTCCGGCGGCAAGACGATGTTGCCGCCGGCGTCCAGGCAATCCTCGATCTGCAGCAGGCCGTCGCGCACCGCGGGTTTCGAACCGGCGCCGCCATCCATACGCGCAGTCTATAAACCGGTACCCGCCGGACCGTGCAGGCGGCGGTGTGGTCCCGGCCACCGCTGAAGTGGCCGGCGCCGGCGTCGCGAGTGAAACCGGGCTGCGCTTTCCCGCCGGGAATTGCGTGCGTTATCGCGGCGCGGTTCCGCGTGTGCGCCCACCAGCGGTGCGCCTATTCGCCGGCGGCGGGCTCGTGCTCGCCGGTGTCGTGATAGGCCGCACCGAAGTGCGGCACCTGCACCGGGCCATCCTTGCGCGCAGCGGAGACAGCGCTGCGCAGCAACGGAGCCAGGCCGGCGAACGATCCGACGTCGAACAGCAGCAGCGTCAGCAGGCGGTTGTGCACGTAACCGAACGCACTGCCGGTCTCCGGGTCCGCCCACCCGACCGTGCCGCCCAGCCCAATGTGACCGTAACCTTCCAAAAAGCCTGGGACAGGCGAAGATTGATAACCCTGGTGATAGGTGAAAGGCAGACCCAGGTTCAGGTCCGGCCAGAACTCGGACTTTCCCTTCATCCCGGCCACCGCCTCCGAGGACAGCAACCGAGTGTCGTCGATGACGCCGTCGTTGGCCAGCACCGCGTAGGTCTTGGCCAGGGCGCGGGCGGTCACCACACCGTTGACAGCCGGCAGCTCACCGTCCAGGAACGGCATGTCGTCCTGCAGCATCGACATGATGCCGGGGAAGTAGATCGAGCCGAGCAACCCGGAGAACGACAGCCCCGCCACTTTCGGGGCGATGAAGTCCAGCAGCGGTGTCGGGATCTTGGCCTGCGGCAGTAAGGTTTGCGCCGCCGTCGTCGGGCAACCGGCCGGTGGCCGGCCCAGATGCAGGCCGTCGGTGTTCAGCGGCCGGGCCAGTTCCTCGCGGAACAGTTCGCGCATCCCCTTACCGGTCACCGCGCGGGCCAGGCCGGACAGCAGCCACCCGTAGGTGATCGCGTGGTAGGCCATCTTGCCGTGGCCGCGATCCACCGGGGCTGCCGCGAGGCGTTCCTCCATCAGCAGGTGATCCATGATGGTGTCCTTATCGACGCCCTTGAGGTGGGACAGGCCGGCGCGGTGCCGCAACACGTCGCTCACGGTGATCTCGGCCTTGCCGTTGCCGCCGAACTCCGGCCAATAGTCGGCGACGGGCGCGTCGTAGGACAGCAGGCCCCGGTCGACGAGAAGGTGAATGATGGTGGCTGCCAAGCCTTTTGTGGCCGAGAACACCATGGCGCCGGTGTCGGCGGTCCAGGGCACCTCGCCCTTGCGGTCCGAATACCCCGTCCACACGTCGACCACCTGGCGGCCCTCGACGTACACCGACAGCGCCCCGCCGCCGAATTTGCGTCCCGGGTACAGCCCGGCGAACGCGCGAATCACATTCAGGAAGTGCGGATCGCATGCCCCCTGAACGCCGGAGGGAAGGCCGTCGTCGGCGGTGAGAACGGATTGCGCCATAACGTGCATGATTACAGCCTGCGCAGGGCTCATCGCACCGGAATCAGAAATTTTGAACCGTCGCCCGGGCGTCCCGATGCTGCGCGGTAGGGTACCCGGCAGCAACAACTCGGGTAGTCGTCACAGTGGGGAGTCGGGCATGTCGGGACGGAAGTTCTCCTTCGAAGTCAACAAGACCACCAGCGCGCCGCCCGAGATCGTGTTCCGCCTGGTGGCCGACGGCGCCAACTGGAAGGACTGGGCCAAGCCGATCGTCGTGCAGTCCAGCTGGGCCCGCCAGGGCGACCCGGCCCCCGGCGGCGTCGGCGCCATCCGCAAAGTCGGCATGTTCCCCGTGTTCGTCCAGGAGGAGACGGTCGAGTACGAACAAGACCGCCGGCACGCCTACAAGCTGGTCGGTCCGCGCCAGCCCGTCAACGACTACCGTGCCGAGGTCGTGCTCACTCCGACTGCCTCGGGGGGCACCGACATCCGCTGGAGCGGCTCGTTCACCGAGAAGGCCCGCGGCACCGGCCCCGCGGCCAAGGCAGCGATGGGCGGTGCGGTCAAATTCTTCGCGGGAAAGCTGGTGCAGGCGGCCGAACGCGAGGCCGCCAAAGCCTGATCCCGTTGCCGCGCAACGCTATTTCGAGCCGACTTCGTCCTGGTACTTCTTGGTCATGTGCTCGATGGCCTCCAGTTGGGTCACCGCCAGGTCGTCGCGCATCTGACCGGCTCGCCGCGCAGCGTCCAAGGTCGGCTGGGCCTGCCCTTGGAAGTGCGGAATCACCTCCGCGGCGAACAGTTCCGCCGAGCGCCTGGTAGCGGCGGGATTTGCCCACTCGTGGCCCATCTGCAACATGCACCCGAAGCCGCCGGACTGGTCCCACAGCCGCTGCACCTGCTCGCGGGCGCGCTCGGGTGTACCGATGACTCCGGCACCGTTCTCGTTGATCATGTCGATCATCTCGTCGAGCCGGTCGCCGGGCATGGTCATCTGCGGGAACGCCGCAATCTTCTGGAAGTAGCGGAACCACGGCTCGATGCCGAATTTCACCTCGGCGCGGGCCTGTTCGTCGGTCTCTGCGATGTGCATCGGCCCGACCAGGCTCCAGTTGCTGCGGTCGACGGTGGTCCCGAATTTGGCGGCGCGCTCCTCGACGATGCCCCAGTGATAGGCCAGTGCGTCGAAGCCCTCGATCACCAGTGTGGCCCCGATGGACAACAGCCCGATGCCGTGTTTACCCGCCAGTCGCGCGCCGGTCGGGGAGGCGACGGCCGCGACCGCCAACGGAATCCCGCCATCCGAATACGGGGCGAGTTGTAGCTTGGCGTCGATGAGTTGATGGGTGGGGGTCTTGGCGCTCACCGTCTCCCCTGCCAGCAGGCGCACCACGATGTCGAGATTGGTCTCCAGCAGCTCACGGGTGTCGGTCGGCGTCAGCCCGATCATGGACGAGTCGGTGGGAAGTGAGCCGGGCCCCATCCCGCCGATGATGCGACCGTGGGTCAGGTGGTCGAGCAGCATCAGCCGGTCCGCGACCCAGAGCGGGTTGTGGTACGACAGCGATATGACGCCGGTGCCGAACCGAATTCGCTTGGCGCGCTGGGCCGCTGCGCCGATGAACACCTCCGGGGAGCTGATGATCTCGCTGCCCGCCGAATGATGTTCGCCGATCCACGCCTCGTCGTAGCCGAGTGCGTCGAGATGTTCGACGAACTCCAGGTCACGTTGCAGTGCCAGCGTCGGATTGGTGCCGGCGCGGTGGAATGGTGCGATGAAATACCCGAACCTGAGCTTGGCCATCGGGGCTCCCTTGCGATCGGACTATGCCCGACCTTAGCCCCGCGCCGAAAACAATCGAGGACCGGATGGGGGTCCGGTCCTCGACTGCAGTCTCAGTGATCGCGGCCGATCACGGGAACCCGCCGCACAGGTTGCCGACGCATCCACCGCCGCCGCCCGGTCCGCCGCCGCCACCGCCGACACCCGGTATCGAGCCGCTGCCGCCGCCGGGACCGCCACCGCCGGTGGGACCGCCCGGGATGCTGCCGCCGCCACCGTTGGGTCCGCCGCCGCCGGTCGGGCCACCCGGGACGCTGCCGCCACCGCCGCCCGGACCGCCGGTGCCGCTGGGGCCACCGGGCCCGGGCGACCCCGGGTTGTCCGAGGGCGCCGACGTCGATGTCACCGACGTAGAAGTCGTCGGGGTGGTGCTACTGCTGGGCGACTTGTTGTCGCTGTGACCGCAGGCAACGGCCATGATCAGCATGGCTCCCCCGCCGAAGACCGCGAACGCCGTCCTGGCTTCAGATCTCATCAAATTTCACCAAACTTCACTCTCGACGCAGTTGGGCGCGGTTCGCATACCCCCTGATCCGTCGGCGGAAACTTAACGGGTTTCACCCGTGCCGGGGTTTCGCGGGTTCGCATTCGCGCGCAATAACTTTGGCTCGGCTGGCGCGGCGTCCGATCTTGTGCGCCGGCTCATCCGGTGAACCACTCCGCAGCGCGGGGATCGCGTCGGCCATTCGTTCACAGCGTGTCGGGTCCGGACAGCCCTTGTCCCCCAGCCGCGGCAGCCGGACTGTCCCAGCAACCGGAATCCTTGGTACATGTCGACGGCGCGCGAAACGAATGAGCTCGAGCATTTGACAGCCAGATAAACCTTTCTGCTGATTGTTTGCGAGCCATTTGAGCCCGATATGGTTCGCGCTCGACGCACTTTCGGATTTTTCTCGCCGCGGGGCGCACTGCCGCTGCGGTAGCCGAGTTTCGTTGGTGTGCAGAGCAGTCCATGCCCGGGAAGCTTCGTGGCTTTGACATGGAGCGTGGAACTTGCGCTCCAAATCGCGTTTGTAAAGTAAATGGGCAAATTGCAAGGCATGGAATAACGTTTTGATAACATTTAAATCGCGTTTTAATAAATACGATGCTTTTACCCGCCGTCTGCCCCGTAACTTGTCCGCAACGTCATCAGTTTGATGGCGACCGTGGGTCGGGGGCTTTCGGTTGCCGAGAGCTGAACCGGCGCACCACTCGAGAGAGGGCCTGAAGCGATGAACTATTCGGTGCTGCCCCCAGAGATCAACTCGGCGCTGATCTACGCCGGTGTGGGATCGGAGCCAATGCTGGCCGCGGCGGCCGCGTGGGACGCCCTTGCTGACGAATTAGCCACTGCAGCAGAGTCTTTCGCCTCGGTGACGGCCAATCTGGTCAACGAGTCCTGGCAGGGACCGGCCGCGACCGCGATGGCCGCCGCCGCGTCTCCGTACGCAGGATGGCTCAGTGGTGCGGCGGCACTGGCGGGGCGATCCGCGGCGCAGGCCGGTGCCATGGCCGCCGAGTTCGACGCGGTCCGAGCGGCGGTGGTGCACCCCGAGCTGGTGGCCGCCAACCGGCAGGCGTTCGTGTCGCTGGTGCTGTCGAACATCTTCGGGCAGAACGCGCCCGCCATTGCGTCTGCCGAGTTCTTCTACGAGGAAATGTGGGCGCTGGACGTGTCGGCGATGGCGGCCTACCACGTCGGCGCCTCGACCATCGTTTCCGCGCTGAAGCCCGTCGCGCAGTCCTTGCAAGGTCTTTCCAGCCTTCCCGGTCAGATTGCCGCGGGCATCCCCGCCGCGGCCGCGACGCCGGCCGTGACAGCGAACAGACTGCTCACCGTCAGCCTCGGATTGGCCAACATCGGTGGTGGCAATATCGGCAACGGCAACTTCGGCTACAACAACGTCGGTGGCGGCAATCTGGGCGCGGGGAACCTGGGCTGGGGCAACTCCGGCACGTCGAACTTCGGCCTGGCGAACCTCGGGGGCGGCAACTTCGGCCTGGCCAACCTCGGTAATGGGAACTTCGGTTTCGGCAACACCGGCGCCGGCAACATCGGGTTCGGGAATACCGGCACCAACAACATCGGGTTCGGACTGAATGGTGTCGGCCAGATCGGCGTCGGCGGGCTGAACTCCGGCACCGGCAACATCGGATTGTTCAACTCCGGCAACGGCAACATCGGGTTCTTCAACTCCGGCAACGGTAATTTCGGTATCGGAAACTCGGGCAGTTTCAACACCGGCCTGTGGAGTTCGGGGTCAGCCAACACCGGTGTGTTCAACGTCGGCTCGTTCAACACCGGCGCACTGAACGTCGGAGATGCCAACACGGGCAATTTCAACGTCGGCAACTTCAACATGGGGAACTTCAACCCGGCGTCGACGAACACCGGTTCGGCCAATACCGGTTCGGCCAACACCGGCTTCTTCAACTCCGGAAACGTCAACACCGGGCTGTTCAACCTCGGTGACATGAACAACGGCATTTTCAACACGGGCCAAGCAAACAACGGTGTCTTCTATCGCGGTGTGGGACAGGGCAGCCTGCAATTCGCGATCACCACTCCCGACTTGACGTTGCCACCGCTGGACGTACCTGGCATCTCGATTCCCGCATTCAACCTGCCGGCACTGAGCATTCCGCCGATCAACGTGCCGTCGATTTCGATTCCGGCCGGGACCGCGCTGGGTGCGTTCAACCTGCCGACGTTGAGCATCCCGCCGATCAGCGTGCCGTCGATTTCGATTCCGGCCGGCACCGTGCTGGGCTCGTTCAACCTGCCCACGTTGAGCATCCCGCCGATCAACGTGCCATCGATCTCGATTCCGGCCGGCACCGCGCTGGGCTCGTTCAACCTGCCCACGCTGAGCATCCCGCCGATCAGCGTGCCATCGATCTCGATTCCGGCCGGCACCGCGCTGGGTGCGTTCAACCTGCCCACGCTGAGCATTCCGCCGATCAGCGTGCCGTCGATCTCGATTCCGGCCGGCACCGCGCTGGGTTCCTTCAACCTGCCCACGCTGAGCATCCCGGCAATCAACGTCCCGTCAATCTCGATTCCGGCCGGCACCGCGCTGGGTTCCTTCAACCTGCCCACGCTGAGCATCCCGCCGATCAACGTGCCACCGATCTCGATTCCGGCCGGCACCGCGTTGGGTTCCTTCAACCTGCCGACGCTGAGCATCCCGCCGATCAACGTGCCGTCGTTCACGCTTCCGTCGGGAACGTTGATCGGCGCGTTCGACCTGCCAGCCCTAGGCATTCCGCCGATCAGCGTGCCATCGATTTCGATTCCGGCCGGGACCGCGTTGGGTTCCTTCAACCTGCCGACGCTGAGCATCCCGCCGATCAGCGTGCCGTCGATCTCGATTCCGGCCGGCACCGCGCTGGGCTCCTTCAACCTGCCCACGCTGAGCATCCCGCCGATCAACGTCCCGTCAATCTCGATTCCGGCCGGCACCGCGCTGGGCTCCTTCAACCTGCCCACGCTGAGCATCCCGCCGATCAGCGTGCCGTCGATTTCGATTCCGGCCGGCACCGCGCTGGGCTCCTTCAACCTGCCCACCCTGACCATTCCGTCGATTACGGTGCCACCAATCGCGATCCCAGCGGGGACGGCGATCGGCGGGTTCAAACTGCCGGCGATACAAACCCCGGGCATCTACGTGCCGAGTATCACCACCGGATCGTTCACCACCCCGACGATTTCCACCCCGTACATCACCGGGCCCCGACTCGACTTTCCCGGTATCAGCATTCCGATCCGTCTCTTCCTGCCGAACAACATCATCGCTCTGCAAACTGGTGTGTCGGGCCAATACCCGGCCATCGGATCGTTCTACGGACAACCCGGCGCCTTCATCGAAACCGGCTCGTTCTCGGTCGGCCCGGTGGGCCTCACCGGGTTCAGCATCTCGCCGATCACCATCGACGGGTTCTCCCTCCCCGCGCTCAACATCCCCGGCATCTACGTCCCTCCCATCGACGTCGCCGGCTTCGCATTGCCCGCCATATCAACTCCGCAATTCAATACGCCTGCGCTGACACTCAACCCGATCGGCGTGGGTTCGCTCAGCCTGCCGAACATCACCACCCCGGCGTTCTCCACACCGGCGCTGACGATCGACCCAATCGGGTTGAGCAGCTTCACATTGCCGGACATCACGACGCCGGCGTTCTCGACTCCGGCGCTGAGCCTCAACCCGATCGGCGTGGGGTCGTTCAGCCTGCCGAACATCACCACTCCGCCGTTCTCGACTCCGGCGCTGACGATCAACCCGATCGGACTGAGCAGCTTCACATTGCCGGACATCACGACGCCGGCGTTCTCGACTCCGGCGTTGACCATCGACCCCATCTCCGTCCAGGCGTTCACGCTGCCGGGAGTCACGACTCCGGCGTTCTCCACTCCGGCGTTGTCGCTCAACCCAATTGGGGTGGGTTCGTTCAGCCTGCCGAACATCACCACCCCGGCGTTCTCGACTCCGGCGTTGACGCTCAACCCGATCGGCCTGGGAGCGTTCACGCTGCCCGACATCACCACCCCGGCGTTCACCACGCCGGCGTTGACGCTCAACCCAATTGGGGTGGGTTCGTTCAGCCTGCCGAACATCACCACCCCGGCGTTCTCCACGCCGGCGTTGACGCTCAACCCGATCGGCCTGGGAGCGTTCACGCTGCCCGACATCACCACCCCGGCGTTCACCACGCCGGCGTTGACGCTCAACCCAATTGGGGTGGGTTCCTTCAGCCTGCCGAACATCACCACCCCGGCGTTCACCACGCCGGCGTTGACGCTCAACCCAATTGGGGTGGGTTCCTTCAGCCTGCCCGACATCACCACCGCGGCGTTCACCACGCCGGCGTTGACGATCAACCCGATCGGCCTGGGAGCGTTCACGCTGCCCGACATCACCACCGCGGCGTTCACCACGCCGGCTCTGAGCATCCCGCCGTTCGGACTTTCGGCGTTCACCACACCACCGATAACGGTCCCGAGCATCCATCTGCCGAGCGCGACCATCGCCACGTTCTCCGTCCCGCCGGCACCGGGCTACCTGAATGCGAGTGTCAATCCGTCCTCGGGCTTCTTCAACGCCGGCGCCGGCGGAAACTCCGGATTCGCCAACAACGGTTCCGGCCTGTCAGGTTGGTGGAATTCCACCGGGCCGGGCCTGCTCGGTGGATCGGGTTCACAGAACTACGGCGGGATGATCTCGGGCTTCAACAACGTGGGCGGCGGCATCTCCGGTTTCGCCAACACCGGCGTCCTGGGCGTAGCAGTGACCAACTTCGTCTCGGGCCTGGCCAACATCGGCAACAACCTGTCGGGACTGTTCTTCCAGGGCACGACATAACCGCCACCGCAACGCAATTCGCGCCCATCCTCAGAACGGGCGCGAATCGCGTTCGACAGGAGCAGGTTTCGGCAGTCAGTCCTGCTTGAGGATCAACCTGCGCAGTGCTTCGCGGTCAGGATTCAGCAGCTCCGCGATGCGGGGCTTGTTGACCTCGGCGACGATGATCTCGCCGACCTCTTGGTAAACCTCGCTGAAGATGCCGTGCGACTTCATCTTCTCGGTCTGATACTGGTTGTCCTCGGTCGGCGTCACGTAGTACACCGCGTCGGCCTTGAACCGGTGCACCAACCACAGGTGGATCAGCGTCATCAGCCGCTTCTGCCGCAGCTTCTCGGCGAAGGTGTTCTGGTCGCGGACTTGCAGAATGCTGCGGCCGTGTCGATCCTTGATAGGGTCGACGACCACGTTGGCCAACTGCTCCTCACCCTCGCCGTAGATGCCGAGTTCGAGCACGTCGCTGCCGGCGCGGCGGGGGCGCAAAGTGACACGGAGCTTCTCGCCCAACTGGTAATGGTCGCTCCACAGCGCCAGCCACTCCTCGAGCAGCTTCTTGGGCACCTCGGTCTGCACCAGATGCTGATGCTGCGTGGATCCCTTGCCCATCGACTTGGTGGTGGCGGTACGGCCCGACGAAGCGGCCAGCGCCGCGTCGCTGCGCGGTCCGCCGACCAGAGTCTGCGGGGTTCGGTACGGCGACTCGACCAGGCGCATTTTGCGCTGCAGCCGGGCCAGCGCCAGCATGCCGTCCTGCCTGAGGTTGGTGGCGAACTCCTCGGCGGCGACGCCGTCGATCTGGTGTCCGCCATAGGTGATGAAGTTGAAGACGAAGCCCATCTTGCCGAGCTCAGCCGGGAACTGCTTCATCTGCTCGTCGCTCATACCGGTGGTGTCCCAGTTGAACGACGGCGAGAGGTTGTAGGCCAGCATCTGGTCGGGGAACTTGGCGTGGATCGCGTCGGCGAACTGCTTGGCGTCGGCCAGATCCGCGGTCTTGGTCTCCATCCAGAGGATATCGGCGAACGGCGCCGCGGCCAGCGACTTGGCGATCGCATAGGGGATGCCACCGCGGATCTGATAGTAGCCCTCCGGCGTCTTGGTCAGTTCGCAATCCCAATTGGCGTCGGCACCAAGCTCTTTGGCCTTGGCCCGGGCCGAGTACAGCGATGCCGTAGCGGCGAACTCGCTCCACTCGTCGGGGCTCATGGAGCTCGGCTCACCTTCGCTCTCGCCGAACTGCAGCACTTCGGCCACGGCCTCGCCGTAGGTCATCACCCCGGCGTCCTCCTCCCAGGCCGCCACGAACTTCGACTCGACCTCGTCGAACAGATCGTCGACCGACTGCGCGCCCGCCGATTTCCACGTGTTGACCGCCTCGGAGATCAGGGCGTGAATACCGTTGCGATCCAGCCACGCGTCGGCCGCCGCGTACTCGCCGGCGCTGAGCGCATAGAGCAGGTGGCCGTTGATGTCCTCCAGGCCCAGGTCGTAGAAGCGCCGGACCATGGCCAGGAAGCACGCCTTGTAGGACGGGATGTTGAGGTTGGTGGCGCCGAGCAGGAACGGCTGGTCGCGTTCGTCGCCGCGGCTGTCGATCAGGTTCGCCGCTTCGGCATCGGTGCGGGCCACGATGATGCCGGGCACGTTCATGATGTCGAGCTGGAAGCGGGCGGCGTTGAGCCGCTTGATCTGCTCATCGGACGGCACCAGAACCTTGCCGCCCTGGTGGCCACATTTCTTGGTTCCCGGGCGCTGGTCCTCGATGTGGTATCCGGGCACACCGACCTCGACGAAGCGCCGAATCAGGTTGCGCACGTGCGGGTCTCCGCCGTGACCGGTGTCGGCGTCGGCGATGATGAACGGCCGGAAGTCGTACTTGGTGGCTGTGGCGCGCTGCTTCTCGTTCATCTGCAGCCGCAGATATTCCTGGTTGCGGTCCGCGGTGAGCAGAGCGCGCACCAGTACAGCGGCGTCGTCGGGCACCTGGCTGAGCGGATAGCTGGCAAGGTCGGGCCCGGGATCTTCGGTGACGGACCCCTTGGCCGAGGTGGCCCAACCGCCCAGGTAGATCGCCTCGATGCCCATACGCTTCATGCTCACGGCCTGCCCCGGCGAGTAGGGGCCAAAGGTGGTGATGCTCTTCTTCTGGGCGAAGAGTTCACGCAGGCGCGGGTAGAAGGCCGCCGCCGCCTCACGGGCCACGGTGTAGTCGACGGGAATGGTCCCGCGCTGCTCTACGACCTGCCGCGCCGTGTACAGGCGCGTGATTCCCTCGAATCGCGAGCTCGCAAAGTACCGCTCGGTGGCGGCGACCTCTTGCTCGAACGGTGATTGGACGGCATTGTCCGTTTCGGCGATCGCCATGGCTTTTCGCTCCTCCTCAGCCCCGATTCCCCTGACGCCAGTGAGTGTATGCCCCCGGATAGTGAGCTAGATCACCGGATGAGGCCACCTGCCACCGACCGACCTCGCCGCCACGATCCAGGCCGCCACGATTCAGTAACCGGAGCTAACGGTCTGGGGTTAGACCTCTCGTCGCAGCCTGTACGAAGGCCCGCTAAGTTCGGCTCAGCGCGACAGGTCCGCAGCGGCAGCCCGCAACCAATCCTGTTGGCGGCGAATGAACGCCGCGTCGACCACACTGCCGTGCCCCGGCACGTAGACGGCGTCGGGTCCCCCGATGGCCAGCAGCCGGTCGAGCGTTTCCGGCCACGCCGCCAGGTCGGAATCGGCGTCCAGTGCCGGGTCCCCGGATTCCTCGACGAGGTCGCCGGTGAAGACCACCGCGTTTTCGCCGTCGCGGGCGGGCACCAGCACCACCAGATCCGAGCGAGTGTGACCCGCCCCGAGGTAGGCGATGCTGATCGCGCGATCCCCGAGATCCACGGCGCTGTGCCGGATTCCGTACCGCGGCGCTCGCAATGCCAGGATGGCGCGGTCGATTTGCGTCACATCGGCGCCGTGGTCCACCGCGTCGGCACGCAACTGGGCGGTGCCCGTCGACAAATAGCGGATAACGCCTGGCGCGCAGTGTATTTCGGCGTCGGCGAACACCGGTGAGCCCAGGACGTGATCGAAATGGTGGTGCGTGAGCACGACATCGGTCACCGGCTGCCCGCCGAGCTCGCCGATGTCGGCATTGACCATCGTGGCCTCGTCGAGCGTGCTGCCGGTGTCGACGAGCAGGCTGCCGGTGTGCCCTCGCACCAAACCGACGGTGACGTCGCAGAACGGGAGCCGGCAGCGCTGGACCGTGCCGCTCAGTGCTTCCCACTCGTAGTGCATGAGTCAGGCCGGGCGCAGCACAGCTGAGCCGTACCAATGGCAGGTGAACAGCGCCATCTCCACGTCGCGCCGGTCGTCGATCGGGCGACCGCGCCGCGCCACGGCCTGTTCCACGCGGCTTTTGAGCGCGGCGAAGGTGAGAGCGAGTTCGCCGGCCGCGGTCTCGTGCACCGAGCCGCTGTGCAGGAAGACGCGCAGTGTCTCGCGCAGCTCCGCGTCGTCGGCGGTGTCGGAGGCCAGCTCTCCCAGGACGTCTGCCACCCAGCCGCGGATCTCGTCGACGCCGGTACCCAGCAGCGCCGTGGCCACCATGTCGGGGTCGGTGGCCGCGGCGATCTTCGGACCCGGAAGCGTTGGCGCAGTGGGGCTTTCCCCACCTCGCGCCAGCACCGCCGCCCGCACCCGCTGGGCCTGACGGTGTGAGCGGCGGAACCCTTCGACCCCGGTCCCTACCGCGCCCAGCGCCAGGTTAGGTGATTCGGGCCGGGGCCGAGCGAACGCGCGGATGTCGGCGACGATGCGACTTGGTGCGGAACCGAACGGTAGCCAGATCCAGGCGCTGTTGCGGTCGGCGGCCGCGAAAAGGGGGTCGGAGGAGGTGTCCAGCGCCGCGGCCAGGCCTGCAATGAACCGTTGGATCCGGGACGGCTCGTCCCCCGCCGCCGCCGTGTCCGGGTACCACGCGATGAGCGCAAGATGTTGCCGCCCGAGCGGGTAACCGATTGTGGCAGAGGTGGTTTGGACGTCGACGTCGGTCCCGTCGGTCAGCACGTCCCGCACCCTCATGGCGCGGATGCTGTTCTGGTTCTGCAGCCAGTGCCGACGTTCATCCTCGAGTTCGGAGACCACGAGCGCAGACACGCGGTCGATGTATTCGAAGACCACCGTGGTGATCACCTCGATCACCGCCACCCTGACGCTTGCGTCGATATTCAGGGCACGCAGTTCGGCGAACACCAACTCGGTCACGTGCCGCTGGCCGAGTCGATAGCCCCGCACCAGCGCCGTGGACGGCAGACCGTGCTGTGCCGCGCGCCGGGCGTAGTCCAGCGCCGCCGCAGGCGCAGACAGTTCGTCCACCGGTGTGTCGCGCAGCAGCGCGTCGACGATCATCTGCAGGTTCGCCTGGACGCCCGCGGCCAGCATCTCACTCATCCGCGCATCGCGGCCCAACTCGGGGACCTGGTTCTCGATTGCGGTCCGGATCGTCACGCTGATCTGCTGGATCTGCTTTTCCAGCCGGGTCGCGATCACTGCGACGCAGTCGCGGACCTCGACGTCGTCGGGACCGGGCACATCAGTCACACACCGAACGTTAATCCCGGGCGTCAGCGATGGGTACTGGACCTCGGCGGCTGCTGTCGAACCGGTGCCACGGCGCGAGCTTCAACCTGATGGACCAGCTCTCCGAATCCAAGACGGCGATCGGCTTGAACATGCTGAAGCTGTGGGACGACCGCGGCACGCTGGAACCCTGGATCACCCCGCTGCGTCAAGCGCTCGACGACGGTATCGTCGCGCCGATCGTGCATGCGGCGGTGCCGTTTTCCCAAGCGCCCGAAGCGCATCGGATTCTCGCGGCCCGGGAGAACATCGGAAAGGTCGTGTTGGTGCCCTAGTGCGGGCAAGGTGAGGGATCTCGCCGAACGCTCAGCGATGTTCGGTGATCAGCGTGGCGATCCTGCCGCGATCCACCTTGCCTGTCGCGCTGTAGGGGATGTCGTCGACGATGGCCAGCCGCTCGGGCAGCTTGAAATAAGCGATGGACTCCCGGCAGTGCGACCGTAATTCGTCCAGTGTCACCGGCATTCGAGTCACGACCGCCGCCCCCACCCGCTGACCCAGTTCCTCGTCGGGTATCCCGGCCACCGCGACGTCGCGGACCGCCGGATGGGACCGCAGCGCCTCCTCCACCTCGATCGGCCCGAACTTCTCGCCGCCGCGGTTGATCGTGTCGCGCAGCCTGCCGCACGGATAGAGGTAACCGTCGGGGTCCTGTCGGCCGAGGTCACCGGTGCGCAACCAGCCGCCCGCGGTGTTGAGCGGGCTGTTGACCCACAGCTCGCCGACTTCGCCCGTCTCGACGTCGGCGCCGGTGGTGGGGTCGACCACGCGCACCTCGACCCCGGGCAGCGGCCGGCCCACCGAACCGGCGCGGGCCGGATCGTGGTGGTCCTCGGGCAACAGCTGCGCGTAGGTGCCCAGGGTTTCGGTCTGACCGAACACGTTGGTGAAACCCACGTGCGGCAGCGCGGCGACTGCCTTGCGCATCAACGTGATTGGTGCGGCGGCCGCCCCGTAGGTGATGGCGGCCAGTGAGGAGAGATCGGTGGCGGCGAAGTCGGGGTGCTCCAGGATTCGGTGCAGCATTGTCGGCACCAGGAACATGCCGGTCACCCGGTGTTCGGCGACCAGCCGTAACCATTCGCCGGCGTCGAACCGGCGCTGCACCACCAGGGTGTTGCCCGAGTACAGGCTGGCCAGCAACCCCAGGGCACCGCCCACGTGAAAGTAGGGGACGCACATCATCACCGCGGCGGGCGGCGTGTCCGGCGAGAACGGCTGCGATGTTCTGACCAGCCGCGCGGCGAGTTGGCGGCCGCCGATCGCGACCGTCTTGGGCAGCCCGGTGGTGCCGCTGGTGAACAGGACCATCGCGGGCTGGTCATCGAGACGGTCGGTGAGAAGCGGGATTTCGGGATGCAGCTCGCCGAGCAACTCGACATCGGTGAGCACGGTGGGCACCGTCGCTTCGCGCACCCGCTCCGCGTAGGCCTGCCCCGCCACCGCCGTGTCGGCGCATCCGGCGTTGGCGAGCAGGGCTTGCAGCTCGTGCGGGGTGAGGGCGGGATTCATCAGCGTGGCGGTGGCGCCGAGACGGGCCGCACCCAGCAGCGCGGCAATCGACAGCGGGCTGGCGGTGTCGATGACGGCGACCCGGTCACCGGCCACCACGCCGTGCGCGGCCAGGCCGGCGGCGCAAGCGCGGACGGCCTCGCCGAGCTCCCCGTAGCCGACGCGACGTTCGTCGATGATCAGGGCGGTCCGCTGCGGATCGCGTGCGGCGGCGTCGTCGATGAGCGTGCCGAGGTTCATGATCGTCTAGTAAAGCGGTGACCAGGTCGACGTCCGCAGCAGCCTGCTGGTCCATTGATCGCGCAGGTCCAACGCGTCGTGCAGCCAGGTACCTGGGGTGCGGTATTCGGCCGGGACGTGGGTGCGCAGCAGGTCGAGCAACGCTTCGGGCCGGCTGATCCGCTGCATCAGGATCACCTCCCGGCGCAGGTGGCTGCCGAGGGCGGGCTGGAACGAGGCGTGCATGGTCAGCATGGACGACGGCTGCTCGAGAGTGCGCGCGTACACCTCGCCGCACCGGACGATGTATTCCTCGAACTTGTCCTCGTAGGGCCACATGGTGTCTTCCATGTAGAGGCTGACGTCGTGTTCGCGCCCGTCGACGGGGATTTCGTCGAAGGACACGTCTTGCATCGGCGACCAGGCGAGCGGCACCATCAACTTGGCGTCCACGGTGTGGCGCAGTTCGTCGGTGTGATGCATCCAGTCGCGCAGATCGCCGTGCTGGACGCGTTTGGTCAGCCGCTCCCAGGCGGCTCCGTCGCGAACCGCGGTCACGGTGATGACGGTGTAGGCCGGGCCGCTGCCCTGCGCCTGATTGGTGTACCAGAGCAACCGGGCTTCGTCGCCGGCCGCCAGCGTGGGCATCCAGCCCTCCCGGAACGCGGCTTCGAACTCGTCCTCGGACCGCCCGCGCACCGTATGAACCTCGTGCATGAACAGCAACGCCACAACCTCCCACGGCGCGGCAGCCCGAACGCCTTATCTGCAAGTTTGTCTGGGACGTTAACCGGAGGGCTCCTAACTGTCCAAACCGCGGTCTGCGCCATCGGCTATCCGGCTGTCCACTCCCGCCACCCTGGGTCGGTGGCCTTCCCGCCGGAGGACCCGTGAATGGGTAAACGTGACCACCGGGCACGTTTTGTCGCAAATGCAGAGATCCGGCAGCCGAAATGCGATTCTGGAATGGTGCTACGGTAAGAAAGTTTTAGACCCAGTAAAATTCTAGCCATTTTACATTTTGGTTCTAGAACCACTTTCAGTGGAATAGTCGTCGACAATTTGTTATTTTCGCTGCGAGCTGCCGGCCGTCCGACATAGCGGCGAATAGGCGCAATTCAAATCAAAGAACGGCGAGGAATCGGCATGGCGACAATATCCTCCTTTCGCTCCAGGCCACGTCAGCGCGGAGGCCTTCCGCGAGCATCGGCGCCACGAATCACCGGTCACGAATTCTTCGAGTCGGATTCGCTGCTCGCAGCGCGGCTCTCCGAGATATTCGATTCCATTTATGAGGTCTACCGCGCCACGATGTACGGCCACACCCGCGAACAATTCGAACAGCACCTGCTGGCCGACGGCAACCTGCATCTCGCGCTCTACTACGGCTCCGGCGGCGAGATCGCCGGGTTCGCGTTCGTCGGAATTCAGTGCGTCGAACACGACGGCAAAACCGTCGCGGCGTTTTCCGGGGGCGGATTCTTTCGGCCGGGCTACCGGGACTGTGGCGTGCCTACCATGCGCTACTGCCTGCGCGAAGCGTTGCGATTCAAGCTGCGCCATCCCGGTGTGCCACTGGGCTACCTGGCCCGCACCTCGTCACCGGTCGCCTACCATCTGTTCGTCCGGACGCTGCCGCTGGTGTATCCCAGCCCCGCCCGGCCAACCCCGCCCGGTATCGACGCGTTGGTGCGCAAGTTGAGCGCAAGCCGCGGCTATAGCTTTATCGGCGACGACACGTGGATCGTGCGATCCGACGCCATCCCTCGCGACGCCTCCCGGATGCGCCGGCTCGAGGGCCATCCCAACGTGCGTTACTACTGCGCGCTGAACCCCAACTACTCCGTCGGTGAGGCGCTGCTGGTGTGGATGCCGCTGGGTGCCGCGACCATTGCGGGAGGCATATTTCGCCAACTGCGCCTGCTGGTGCGGCGATGAGCGTCGGCCGCGCGACCCTGGGCGGGCGGCCGCTGCTGGTGGCCATGGTTGCCGGGGCGTCGTATGGGAGCTGGGCGGCCGTGGTCAATCACGGCGCCGGGCTTGCGGCGGCACTGCGGGCTGCCGCGACGCAGATGTCGATGAGCGTGGTCGCGTCGTTCGCGCTGCAGCTGCTGCTCACCCGGCTGTTCTTCTGGGCGCGCACACCCGGTCGAGGTTTCTGGTTGTCCTCCATGGGCACGTCGACGCTGGCCGCGGCGGTGCTGACGGCCGGGCACGCGGTGAACGGGACACCGCACCTCGCAGCGACGCTCGCGCCGTCGTTGGTCATTGGAACCACGTTCTGCTTCGGCTATGCGCGCGCTCTGCTGGCTCGCGAGCGGGCGACGTCAGGGAACTGAACGCTGTTCGGTCCGCTGCGGGCGATACTGCGGTCTGGGCGGACCATCGCGGCCGTTAGCCGCGGCCGGCGGACTTCGATGACGGACGGAGCGGGCAGCCGGTACCCGGGATGCGCGCTCAGTGGCGATCCGGGTGAGCGGGATTGCGCGGGCAGGTACCCTTTTTAGTTATGGGTTCTAAGGAAAATGCGCGTACCGCTGTGCGCTTCGGCGCCGCGGCGCTGCTCGCCGCTGGTTGGGTCGCCTCGGCCGGTGTCGCCGCCGCCGATCCGGAGCCGTCACCGCCCCCCGCTCCGGCGGGACCTCCGGCGGGACCTGCGCCCGCGGGATCTCCCGCGCCGGCGGGTGCGCCCAAGACGACCATCGACCACGACGGCACCTACCTGGTCGGCAAGGACATCGTGCCGGGCGTGTACAGCACGGCGGGGCCCGTCGGCAACGGCACTTGCTACTGGAAGCGAACCGGCAACCCGGACGGCGCGCTGGTCGACAACGCAATGACCAAAAAGCCCCAGATCGTCCAGATTGAGCCCACCGACAAGGCATTCAAGACCAGCGGTTGCCAGCCGTGGCAGCCGTCGACCGAAGCGCCACCGCAGGAAGCCTCCCCCGCACAGGTGCAGGGAACTCTCGGCATCCTCAACGGATTGCTTGGCGGCGCCGGTCCACGCCCGTCCAACTAATCGCGGGCACTTCGGGGAAAGTCAGGCCGGCGGGGCCAGCGCGGACTCGACGGTGGTGTACATCGGCAGCAGGCGACGCAGTCCGCACGCGGCAATAGTGCGCGCCACAATCGGCTGACTGCTGACCAGTCGCAGATTCACGCCGCGACGCCGGCAGCGCACCGATTCTTGCGCCAACACCGCGTAGGCACAGGAGCCGAGGAATTCGAGCTCGCGGATGTCGATGACGAACGGGCCCGGCGCGATGGCGATGGCTGCGCTCTTGTTCATCAGACGCTGCCAGATGACCTCGTTGCTGGCGTCGATCTCACCGCCGACATGAACGACGACTGCCGAGCCGGTGCATTCGGTGACCGCCCGCAGCGTGCCGTTCGGATCGCTGATCTGCGAATCGAGTCGCGTGCTCGCGGAAGCGGGAGCAGATCCGATCGCGACAGTCTTCATCGTTCGCAGTGTCCCGTCGTCGTCTTGTTAGGGCCGCCGCCGGTCCGAGGCGGCTAAGTGTCGTCTGCCGAGTGACAGCGTAAATGTCTGCCGGTCCCGGCGAGGGGTTTCGTGATTACGGGCGTTAATCAGCATATGTCTAACAGCCGCGGCGGCCTAGGTGTGTGACCGGAATTTCCGGCGTGCCGGCCGCCCGGCTGCGACCGGACCGACCGGCCTGCCTTACCGCGTCGCGCGCTGGGCCCGCCGGGTCAGCAGCGACAGCAACCAGCTGACGATCGACAACAGGATCGCCGCCCAGATCGCGGTCCACCAGAAGTGGTCGATCTGCAGTCCCCAGTGGGTGGTGTGCTCGGTGATCCGGGCGGTGATCCACAACATGAACGCGTTGACGACGATGTGGAACAGGCCGAGGGTCAGGATGTACATCGGAATCGACAGGATCTGCACGATCGGCTTGACGATCGCATTGACGAACCCGAAGAGCACCGCGACGACGAAGATGATGGCGACCCGCTGCAGCGTCGTCTCACCACCGACGAAGCGCAGTCCGTGCACGAACAGGGTCACCACCCACAACGCGAGCCCGGTCAGCGCGGCACGCAACAGAAAAGCCGTCATGCGCAGATCCTGCCACCTAATCGAGTCCGTAGAAACGCATCGCGTTCAACGCGCCGATCTTTTCTCTCGAGCTTTCGTTCAGGTCGACTCGAGTCCGTAGCGGTCGGGTGCTTTCCGGCCATTCCCCGTCCCAGTGCGGGTAGTCGCTGGCGAACATGATGAAGTCGTCGCCGAGCACGTCGACCACCCCGGGCAGGATCGCCTCCTCCGGTTCGCAGGTCACCCAGATGTTGCCGGCGGTCAGATACTCATGCGGATCGCGTCGCCAGCCCCGCTCGATCCATCCGCCCCGCTTCTCGTAGTGCTCGTGCAGCCGATCCATGAAAAACGGAACCCAACCGGCGCCCGCCTCCAGGAAAGCGACCCGCAAGCCGGGATGACGCTCGAACACACCACCTGACACCAGCGCCGTCATCGCCGTCAGCTGGTCGAACGGGAAACTCACGCAGTGCACCTGGATGTAGTTGGTGAACCGGTCCACCCCGATCTTCGGCAGGTGCATCCCGGGGGCACCATGGATTCCCAGCGGCATGTCCAATTCGACGGCGGCGGCGTAGAACTCGTCGAGGTCGGGATGGTCGAGATTGCGGGTCCGCAGCGCCGGCGGCAGGTGTGTGGCGACCAATCCGAGATCTTTCGCCTCGGCCATGACGTCGATGGCGATGCTGCCGTGTTCGATCGGTGTCGCCGCCACGCCCCGCAGCCGGCCGCCGGTCGGTGCGCAGAAATCGGCGATCCACTGGTTGTAGAGCCGCGCGAAACCCGCCGCGAAGTCAGGGTCCTGCAGCGTGGGTACACACAGCCCGAGGCTGGGATAGAGCACCATCGTGTCGAGGTGGTCTCGGTCGGCGTCCTCGAGCATCCCCGCCGCCGTCGCGCACTGCAGGCCGGGCGCATCGGTGAGACCGTGCTCGACCGGGCAGCCGGCGCCGGGACCCCGGTCTTCGGGATAGTTGCGCCCTTCGATCACCAACCGCGGCCGGGCACCGGCGCTGAGTTGCACATGATCGGGCCAACGCCGCAGTGCTTCGGCCGCCAGCGTCGGGTTCTCGGCTACATGCCCGTCGGCGTCGACGATCCGCATAATCCGGAACATACTCGCGGTGCGTCAAACTCGCGGTAGCGCTGCGGGTCCGGCACGATTCACACGTGACACGACAGCGGCTGACCAGTGACCAGCGCAATTCGTTCATCGCGGCGTTTCTGGGCTGGACCATGGACGCCTTCGACTATTTCATCGTCGTGCTCGTCTATCAGGACATCGCCCAGACGTTCCACCGCAGCAAGACCGAGGTCGCATTCGTCACGACGGCCACCCTCGTGATGCGGCCGGTCGGCGCACTGCTGTTCGGATTGTGGGCAGACCGGGTCGGCCGGCGGCTGCCGTTGATGGTCGACGTCGCGTTCTACTCGATCGTCGGATTCCTGTGCGCGTTCGCGCCCAACTTCACCGTGCTGGTGATCCTGCGTCTGCTCTACGGCATCGGCATGGGTGGCGAGTGGGGGTTGGGTGCCGCGCTGGCCATGGAGAAGGTGCCCACCGAGCGGCGCGGCTTCTTCTCCGGACTGCTGCAGGAGGGCTACTCGTTCGGCTACCTGCTGGCCACCGTGGCGTCGCTGGTGGTGATGGACCTCTTCGGCCTGTCGTGGCGCTGGCTGTTCGCGCTGAGCATCATCCCGGCGCTGGTCAGCCTGATCATCCGCTACCGCGTCGAGGAATCCGAGGTGTGGGAGGCCGCCCAGGACCGGATGCGGCTGACCAAGACCAGGGTGCGCGACGTGCTACGCGACGCGAAGGTCATCCGGCGGTTCTTCTATCTGGTGCTGTTGATGACCGCGTTCAACTGGATGAGCCACGGCACCCAGGACGTCTACCCCACTTTCCTGAAAGCGACCACCGATGGCGGCGCGGCGTTGTCCAGCCCTACCGCCCGGTGGATCGTGGTGGGCTACAACGTCGGCGCCATCGTCGGCGGCCTCGTGTTCGGCACGCTGTCGCAGCGATTCGGGCGTCGCTACACCATCGTGTTCTGTGCGGTCCTGGCGCTGCCGATCGTGCCGGTGTTCGCCTATTCGCGGACCGCCGCGATGCTGTGCCTCGGCTCGTTCCTGATGCAGCTATTCGTGCAGGGCGCCTGGGGCGTAATCCCGGCGCACCTCACCGAGATGTCGCCGGATGCGATCCGCGGTCTGTATCCCGGAGTGACTTATCAGCTGGGAAACCTGTTGGCGGCGTTCAACTTACCGATCCAGGAACACCTGGCCGCGACCCACGGCTACCCGTTCGCGCTGGCGGCGACGATCGTGCCGGTGCTGACGATGGTGGCGTTGTTGACGTTCATCGGCAAAGACGCCACCGGGATCAAGTTCGGCAGCGCCGAAAGTTCTTTTCTGCCGGTGGAAGCGTCCTGAGCTAGGGCCCACTCAGCGCGCGCAGCAACATGTGCATGGCCACCGTGGTCGAACGCTCCCGAACGTCGGAGCGGTTTCCGGGCAGCCTGATGGTCCGCGTATCACCGCCGCCCTGCGCGGAGGCGACGGTGAAACACACTGTGCCCACCGGCTTTTCGGGGGTCCCACCGCCCGGCCCGGCGATTCCGGTGATAGCGACCGCGATGTCGGCGCCGAAGCGTTGCAGGGCGCCGGCCGCCATCGCCTCGGCGACCGGTTCGGAGACAGCGCCGTGCTGCTCGATAAGGGCCGGGTCGACGCCCAGCAGTTCCGCTTTGGCTTGGTTGGAGTAGCTGACTACGCCACCCATGACGTAGTCGGACGATCCGGCGCGTTCGGTGAGTCGTGCCGCCAGCAGCCCCGCGGTGCAGGACTCCGCGGTGGCGATCTTCCGCCCGGCCAGCAGCCGCGCGACCAGGTCGTCGACGGTGGAACCGTCTTCGGAGTAGAGCTGATGGCCGTGCTTGTCCCGCAGCAGCTGCGTGAGCTGCTGATACGCGCCCGCGGCGGCCGGCTCATAGCGTGTGACCATCTCGACCTCGCCGCCGCGCAGGCAGGTGGTGATCTCCAGCGCAGCGAAACCGGGGACGGTGGTCTCGGCTTCGCGCAGAGTCTCGGCCAGCCCTGATTCGGGCAGCCCGAACATCCGTAGCATCTCCTGCCGATAGATGGTGCGGCCGGCGATCGCCTGTTGCGCTGCCGGCGTTTCCAGGGCCGTGTGCCACATCGGTTGCAGTTCTCGCGGCGGGCCGGGCAGCACGATCACCGCGGGCGTGCCGGGTACCACCACGCCGGGTGCGGTACCCACCGGATCGAGCACCTGTGCCCCGGCGGGAACCATCGCCTGCTTGCGGTTGGCGGCCCGCACCGACTCGAAAGTCCCTGGATCCAAAGCGGATTGGAATGCAGGATTGCGCGACATCAGCTTCTTCAGGATGTTGGCGATCTTCTCCTCGACCACCTCGTCGAGGACCAGCTCGCGGTCGCAGAACCGGGCTACCACCTCCACGGTCATGTCGTCGGCCGTCGGGCCCAGCCCACCGCTGGTGACGATCAGGTCTACCCCCTGATCGGCCAGGAAGCGCAATTGCGCTTCGATGTCGGCGGGGCGGTCGCCGCAGATGGTGATGTGGGCCAGCTCGACGCCGAGGTCGAGAAGGCGGTCGGCGATCCACGGGCCGTTGCGGTCTTGGACCCGTCCGGTGAGAACCTCGGTGCCGGTTACCACGATGCCTGCGCGTGCGCTCACGACGTGAGCCTACGCAAGGTCGGCGCGAGCGCCTCGCGTGGATAGCGGGCGCTGCTCAGCTCAGCCGGGGCTACCCGGCTGACCGGGCTGCCCCGGCAGACCAGGTTGGCCTGGCTCGCCCGGTTGGCCTGGCTCGCCTGGTTGGCCCGGCTGGCCTGGCTCCCCCGGTTGGCCTGGCCGGCCACCGGCGCCGCCCGGACCGCACCGCCCGGGTTGACCGCCGGCCGCCGGCCCCGCCGTCGCCACCGCGCCCGCCGTCACCGCCGCGGCCGCCGTCGCCACCGCGTCCACCGTCACCACCGCGGCCGCCGGCTCCGCCCGCTCCGCCGGCCCCACCTGCCCCGCCGCGTCCACCGGCACCGCCTTGCCCGCCAACGCCACCCAGGCCGGCGCTGCGTTCGTCCCCGGTCATTCGGTCGGTACCGGTCGGTGAGCGGTCATCAGAAGGCCTCCTTGTGCCTGGTGCGGGTCGACCCGTGTCACGCTACGCGCCGGCCTGACATCGATTGGCCCTAACCGTCGGCGAGGTACCGCTCGATCGACTCGACCTTGTGTGTCATCGCGTCGCTGACACCGGTGCGCCAATCCGCCTTGATGACCGTGCTGACCCGCGGTGCCCTGGCAGCGACGGCTTCCACCGCGCGCTGCACCACAGACATCACCTCGTCCCAGGTGTCGCCCTCGATCACGGTGAACATCGCATCGGTCTTGTTGGGCAGCCCGCAATCACGCACCACCCGAACGGCTTCGGCGACGATCTCGCCGACACCCTCCCCCACGCCCAGCGGGGTTACCGAAAACGCGACCAAGACAGACATCTGGCGAGGGTACCCAGCCCGCCACCCCGGAGCCCAGATGGCAGCATCGGAGCCCATGCGAGCTCTGGTGCAGCGAGTCACGTCGGCGGCGGTGTCGGTGGACGGCAAGGTCGTGGGCGCCATCCGGCCCACCGGGCAGGGCCTGCTTGCGCTGGTCGGTGTCACCCACGACGACGACGCCGACAAGGCGCGGCGGCTGGCCGAGAAGTTGTGGAACCTGCGCATCCTGTCAGAGGAGATGTCCGCGGCCGACGTCAACGCTCCAATCCTGGTGATCAGTCAATTCACTCTCTACGCCGACACTGCCAAGGGCCGGCGCCCGTCGTGGAACGCCGCCGCGCCCGGCGCGGTCGCCGAGCCGCTGGTCGCCGAGTTCACCGCGGCGCTGCGCGGACTGGGTGCCACGGTGGAAACCGGGGTGTTCGGCGCCCACATGCAGGTCGAGCTGGTCAACGACGGGCCGGTGACAGTGCTGCTCGAGCTGTGACGGGTACGTTCTGGGCTATGACGCCAACCAATTTCGGCTCGCTACGTTCCGACGACGACCAGTGGGACATCGTCAGCGGGGTCGGCTACACCGCGCTGCTGGTGGCGGGCTGGCGTGCACTGCATGCGCTGAGCCCCCGACCGCTGGTTGTCGACGACTTCGCCACCCTGTTCATCGAGGCCACCGCCGACCCTTATCTCACCGGTCTGCTGGACAACCCCGGGAGCTCGCAGGACGAGACGACCTTTCCCCGCCTCTACGGCGTGCAGACCCGATTCTTCGACGACTTCTTCACCGCCGCCGCCGACACCGGAATCCGGCAGGCGGTGATCGTCGCCGCCGGCCTGGACTCACGTGCCTACCGGCTTCAATGGCCGCCTGGCACAACGGTTTTCGAAGTAGATCTACCGAAAGTGCTTGAGTTCAAGGCGCGTGTGCTCTCCGAGCGGGCCGCGGTGCCGACCGCCGACCGCGTGGAGGTGGCCGCCGATCTGCGCACCGACTGGCCCGCCGCGTTGAGCATGGCCGGCTTCGATCCGGGACGGCCCAGTGCCTGGTCGGTGGAGGGTCTGCTGCCCTACCTGAACGGCGATGCGCAGCAAGCGCTGTTCAGTCGGATCGACGAACTGTGCGCCGCGGGCAGCCGGATCTCGACGGGCGCGCTGGGGTCCTGCCTGGACCGGGAGCGACTCGCGGAGTTGGAAGAGGACCACCCGGGCGTCAGCATGTCCGGCGAGGTCGACTTCTCCGCCCTCACCTACGCCGATTCCGTCGACCCGGCCGGATGGCTGGGCGCGCACGGCTGGGCCGTCGAACCGGTGCGCACCAACCCCGAGCTCCAGCGGCGCTACGGGCTAGTCCCGTCGGAAATCGACGTCAAACTCGACGCCTTCATGCACTCGCAGTACGTCACCGCGACCAAAAGCTAAGGGCGCAAAAGGATCTTCACGTCCTCACCGGAGCGTGACGCGGCCGTCGCGTAGGCCGTCGCCGCGTCGGCCAGCGGCAGCGTCGCAGTGAAGATGCCCTCGACGTCCAACCGGCCGGACTGCAGTAACGGGATGAGTTCCGGCCAGGTGCGCTGCACCGGCGCGGTGGTCCAGCGCACCGTGATGCTGCGGATCAGGCAGCCCAGCGCCGGGAACGGAAAGGGTTGCAGGTCATGCACCCCGACCACCGAGACGGTGCCGCCCGGCCGCACCGCGAACAGCGCGTCGGTGAGCGAGGCGTCGGTGGCGACGGCGTCGATGACCGCGTCGGCGCCGCGACCGCCGGTGGCAGCCAGGACCGCCTCGACCGCCGGCGGCTCGATCGGGGTGGCGCCCCAGCCGGCCGCCCGCTGTAGCCGGCCCGGCACCCGGTCTACCGCGAAAACCGTTGCCGCACCCTGGGCGAACGCACTGCGCAGCGCACACAGACCGACCGCACCCAACCCGATCACCACGACGGTGCCCCCGTACGGGATGTCGGCGCGTTGCGCGGCGGCCCAGCCGGTGGCCAGGTTGTCGGTGAGCAGCAGCGCCTGCTCGGTGCTGATGCCCTCGGGAATCTTGCGGGCCTGGAAGTCGGCTGCGTGCACGGCGAGCAGGTCCGTCTGGGCGCCTGGCAGCACGCCGCCGCCGAAGATGTTCAGACCGGAGTGACACATCACCGGGTCGTTGGTGGCGCACCCCGGGCACGATCCGCAACCGGCCACCGACGACACCATCACCTCGTCGCCGACCTTTAGGGTGCGTACGTCGGGTCCGGCTGCCACGACCGTGCCGACGGCTTCATGGCCCAGCGCGATCGGCTCGGCCAGCGGATAGTCACCCTCGTAGAAGTGCAGGTCGGACCCGCAGATCCCGGCGGCGCTCACCGCGACGATCACCCCGTCCGGGCCGGTCAGTGCCGGATCTTGCCGGGTGTCCACCCGGATGCTGGCCGGCCCGTCCACGACTACCGTACGCATTGGGTGCTCACTTTCCTTTTGTCACAACGAAATTGGACCAATCGGGTTCGCGTACCGCAGCCCAGTATTCGTTGAGGCGCCATGGGCTGACGGTGTGGATCTCGCCGTCGGCGTTCTTGAAATAGGAGTACTTGACCGCGGGGTGCGACCACACCATCTTCTTGATCTCGGTTTGGGTGCGTCGATGCCAGTCGGTGGCGGCCTCGGCGGTGGGCTCGATGGCGGTGATGTGCCGTTCGGCCATGTGCTGCAGGCACAGGTTGATGTAGCGCATCTGGAGTTCGGATTGGAAGATCAGGCTGCCGCCGTGGGCCAGGTGGGTACCCGGCCCGTAAATGAGGAACAGATTCGGAAAGCCCGGAACCGTGACGCCCAGGTAAGCGTACGGCCGGCTGCCCCACACCTGGCGTAGATCAATTCCGTTGCGGCCCTTGATCTTCAGCGGCCACAACACGTCGGTGTGGCGGAATCCGGTGGCGTAGACGATCACGTCCACCTGGTGGGTGACGCCGTCCTCGGTGACGATGCCGCGCGGGGTGATCCGCTGGATCGGCGTGCGCACCAGTTCGACGTTGTCGCGCTGCAGCGTCCGCAGCCAGCTGCCGTTGTCCTGCAGGGTGCGCTTGCCGGTGGCTGGATAGTCGGGCAGCACCTTGTCCACCAGGGGGTCGCCTTCGGGTATCTGACTGGTGATCCACTGGCTGAACATCACCCGGGCGGCGGCGTTGATGTCGCTGACCGCATAGTCCCCCCGGCCTTCCGGATCGACGTAGTCGGGGTCGCCTTGCGCGGCATCCAGACCTTTGTCGGCGCCCGGCCACAGCAGCAGGAACCGGTACCAGCGCCCGTAGCAAGGCAGGTGGTCCATCGCCCAGCGCACCCCGTCGGGAACCTCGTCGTGGTACATCGGATTGGGAAACATCCACTGTGCGGTGCGCTGGAACACCGTGAGCTGCTCGACCTGGTCGGAGATCGCCGGTGCGATCTGAAACCCGCTGGCACCGGCGCCGACCAGGGCGACGCGCTTGCCGGTCAGGTCGACGGAATGATCCCAGGCCGCGGAGTGGAACGACGGGCCCTCGAACGTGTCGGCGCCGTCGATGTCGGGCAGCGCCGGTCGGTTCAGCTGGCCGACCGCGGTGATCACCGCACGCGCCTGCACCGTGTCTTCGGTGCCGCCGGCGCAGCGCACCCGGACCGTCCAGCTGCCCGACTCGTCGTCCCATTCGGCTCCGAGAACCTCGGTGTTCCAGCGGGTGTGCGCCGTCAGGTCGTGCTTTTGCATGACCTTGGTGAAGTAGTCCCGCAGCTCGGGCTGCTCGGCGAAGAAGTGCGTCCAGTCGTTGTTGGGTTCAAAGCTGTAGCAGTAGAAGTGATTCGCCACGTCCACCCGGGCACCGGGATAGCTGTTCTCCCACCAGGTTCCACCCGGGCCGGCGTTCTTTTCGATGATGGTGAACGGAATGTTGGCTTGTTTCAACCGGATTCCGGCCAAGATGCCGGATTCGCCGCAGCCGATCACGATCACCGGAAAGTCGGCCATGTGCTCGGCCGGCAGGGCGACGGGGCGGCGCGGGTCGGCGCCCTCGAGGTCCATCTCCTCGCGGGCCAGCGGCAGGTAGTCGTCGGGAACGTGTTCGCATGCCGCCCAATCCATCATTTCCCGGATCAGGTCATCGCTGAGCGGCTCGGGTTCGGGACAGCCGCGGTCGCGGTAGTCGACGATCACCGGCAGCGCCTCGGCGCGGGCGCGGGCCTTGTCCTCTTCGGACATGAAGCCCTGGACCTCGTTGAGGAACACGCCCATCTGCTTGAAGTCGCGGATGAACCGTGCGTCGCCGGTGATGTGCACCAGCGACAGCAGCAGCGTCGGGATACTGACGTCCTCGAGCGCGGCGGCGATGTCCGCGGTGGAGGTGGTGAAGGGCTTCCCGGCGTAGCGACTGCGCATCGAGGCCGATCCTTTCGGTGGGATTCTCAATTACGCTACTCCACGTTTCGTAATTGCGGCATTACGCTACCCCGCGGCCGTGTAACGGATCAAGAGCACCCGCTACTACTTGTGCGACACGTCCTCCACCAGTCCCCCGTCGACCACGAATTCGGCCGCGGTGGCATACGACGACTCGTCGCTGGCCAGGAACAACACGAACGACGACACGTCCTGCGCCTCCCCCGCGCGGCCCAGTGGAATGTTGAGCGCGTCCTGGGGCAGCTTGGCCGTCATCTCGGTGCGAATGAAGCCGGGGTGAATCGAGTTGACCCGAATGTTGTTGGGCGCCAACTCCAATGCCGCGGATTTGGTCAGCCCGCGCACCGCCCATTTCGACGTCACGTAGCCGTGCACCCAGGCGGCGCCGCGCAGGCCCTCGATCGAGGAGATGTTGATGATGGATCCACCGCCCGCGGCGATCATCGGGTCGACGACGGCTTGCAGGCCCAACAGGGTGCCGGTGACGTTGACGTCGAGGACCCGTTGCCACTTGGCCAGGTCGAAGGTCTTCAGCGGCCCGTAGTTGATGATGCCGGCGTTGTTGACCAGTACGTTCAGCGTGCCGAACGTGTCGACGGCCGTCGCGGCCGCCGCCGCCCAGTCCGCCGGTTGCGTCACGTCGAGATGCACGAACCGGGTGGCATCACCCAGCTCGGCGGCCAGCGCCCGGCCTTCGGCATCGAGAATGTCCCCGATCACCACCTTGGCGCCCTCGGCCACCAGCAGCCGCGCGTGCGAGGCTCCCATCCCCCGAGCTGCGCCGCTGATCAGTGCAACTTTCCCGGCCACGCGTCCCATGACGGCCGACGCTACCGTAGGGCGGCGTGCTGAACGGCGTTAGTTGCCAGGTGCCGAACCTGACTGGTCTGGCTGTGCCCGTCCGTACTAAACTAGAACACGTTTCAATTCTTCCGCTTCGGTCAAGCTTCTTAGGAGCAGGCATGCATACCGCGATTTGCGACGAGCTCGGCATCGAGTTCCCGATCTTCGCCTTCACCCACTGCCGCGATGTCGTGGTGGCGGTCAGCAAGGCCGGTGGCTTCGGCGTGCTGGGAGCGGTCGGCTTCACGCCCGAGCAGCTCGAGATCGAACTCAACTGGATCGACGAGAACATCGGCGACCACCCCTACGGCGTCGACATCGTCATCCCGAACAAGTACGAGGGCATGGACTCACACCTGTCGGCCGAGGAGCTGGCCGAGACGCTGCGCAAGATGGTGCCCCAGGAGCACCTGGACTTCGGCAAGAAGATCCTGGCCGACCACGGTGTCCCGGTCGAGGACAGCGACGGCGACACCCTGCAGCTGCTCGGCTGGACCGAGGCGACCGCCACCCCGCAGGTCGAGGTCGCGCTGAAGCACCCGAAGGTGAAGATGATCGCCAACGCGCTCGGCACCCCGCCGGCCGACATGATCAAGCACATCCACGACGCGGGCCTCAAAGTGGCGGCGTTGTGCGGCTCCCCCTCGCAGGCACGCAAGCACGCCGACGCCGGCGTCGACATCATCATCGCCCAGGGCGGTGAGGCCGGTGGGCACTGCGGCGAGGTCGGCTCGATCGTGTTGTGGCCGCAGGTCGTCAAGGAAGTGGCGCCGCTGCCGGTGCTCGGCGCGGGCGGCATCGGCAGCGGACAGCAGATCGCCGCCGCGCTGGCGCTGGGTTGCCAGGGCGCCTGGACCGGCTCGCAGTGGCTGATGGTCGAAGAGTCCTCCAACACCCCGGTCCAGCAGGCGGCCTACGTCAAGGCGGGCAGCCGCGACACCGTGCGCAGCCGGTCGTTCACCGGGAAGCCGGCCCGAATGCTGCGCAACGACTGGACCGAGGCCTGGGAGCAGCCGGAGAACCCCAAGCCGCTCGGGATGCCGCTGCAGTACATGGTCTCCGGCATGGCCGTGCGCGCCACCAACCGGTATCCGAACGAGTCCGTCGACGTGGCATTCAACCCGGTCGGTCAGGTGGTCGGTCAGTTCACCAAGGTGGAGAAAACCGCGACGGTGATCGAGCGCTGGGTTCAGGAGTACCTGGAAGCGACCACCAAGCTCGACGAACTCAACGCCGCCGCCAGCGTCTGACGGCGGCGCGGTTGGTCAGCGCTGCACTGAGGTCACTCGAACTCAGTCGAGCTCCTCGTCCTTGCCGGTGAAGACCTCTTTCACCCGGTCGACGGCGTCGGTGGCGATGTCCACGGAGCTCTGGACGATGCCGCTGGCACCACCGGCGACGTCACCTTTGAGGATGGCGGTGACGTTCTCGACGATGTCTGCGGATTTTTCGACCGTGTTCACCGCGATGTCGCGCACCGCATCGACGGCATCCTTGGGGTCGAAAGCCATGAGAGTCTCCTATTCGTTGAAGGATGATCTGACTGTAGAGCCCGGGGAAGTCGACTGACGAGTGACGAACGTCAGTAGTTGACCAGAGTTCGCCAGTATTCCTCCGGAATCTCACCGCCGGACCGCAGGATTCGCGCCAGCCCGGCGGCCATCGCGATTCCGAGCAGACCGAGCCATAATCCTGCCAGCCCGATCAGCCACCACAGCACGCTGGTGACCGTCGGCCATGGCGACAGCACGGCCAGCACCGGCGCGAAGAAGAAACCGCACCCGATGTACCACGCGGAGCCCGCCCGGTCGGAAGCCAGGACGAACCGCAGCCATCGCGGGACGGGTTGCGGGTCAGGTGCGTCGCTCATTGTCGCCGGCCACGGATCGGTCAGGGCTCGGGCGGGAAGAATCCTGCCCCGGTGAACCATCCCTCTTGCCAGCCCTGAGCGCCCAGACACAGCATCGGCAACCCGGCCGGCGACTGCGCCGCGACTTTCGGTCCAGGGCACGGCGCGCCGATCTGCTGGACGCCGCGCAGCGGGTAGGAGATCACCCAGTACCCGGTCTCGGCCGGCGGGAACTGATTGGGCGGCGGGAAATGGCAGGCCTCGGCCTGACCGCTGGGGCCGCGGCCGAAGATGAAGCGCTCGTAGTTGTCGCACGGCGCGCCCAGCGACGCGTCGTAGTTCATCCCCGGCACGTCGCCTTCCCAGCGTCCGTTGTCGGCACCGGCCACCGGCGCCAGTCCGATCGCCGTACCCGTGACCGCGGCGGCGGTGAGCAGTTCGCGAATCATCAAGTTCCCCTTCGTGGCACCGGTGTTCACCGATGAGCATAACGATTGCCGCCGACGCCACAAGGCCACATCGTGGATCACGACCGCCTTTGCCGAAGACGATGCAGTGGACGTCAGGTTGCCCGACGCGACGACCGGAGCGGATCGTTAAGTGCCCGCGCACCCGGCCAGGTCGAGTGCGCCGAGGTCGACGACGGGTGCCCGCTGCGCTGCGACACCGGATTGAATGACTTTGCTGTGTGCGCGGCAGCCGCGTGCGGGCGCCGATGCGCCCCGGCCCGTTTCCCGCCAATGCTTCCCAATGGCGGTGTAGCAATGGAGTATTGGCACCAGACAACCACCGGGACTACAAAGGAGTGGGCCTTGTCAACGACGCACCCAGCCGCCGAAGCGCACGTCACGCCGAACCTGCCGCCCGGATTCGACTTCACCGATCCCGATATCCACGCCGAGCGGCTGCCCGTCGAGGAGCTCGCCGAGCTGCGCCGTACCGCGCCGATCTGGTGGAACGAGCAGCCGTTCGGAGTCGGCGGTTTCGACGACGGCGGCTTCTGGGTGGTCACCAAACACAAGGACGTCAAAGAGATTTCCCGGCGCAGCGACGTCTTTTCCAGCCTGGCGAAGACCGCGCTGCCGCGATACAAGGACGGCACCGTCCAAGAGCAGGTCGACCGGGGTAAGTTCGTCCTGCTCAACCAGGACGCCCCGCACCACACCCGGTTGCGCAAGATCATCTCCCGCGGTTTCACCCCCCGCGCCGTGGAGAGGCTGCGCGACGACCTCAACGAGCGGGCCCGCCGGATCGTCGAGGTCGCGGCGGCCCGAGGCTCCGGCGACTTCGTCGAGCAGGTGTCCTGCGAGCTGCCGCTGCAGGCCATTGCCGGGCTGCTCGGCGTCCCCCAGGAAGATCGGATGAAGCTGTTCCACTGGTCGAATCAGATGGTCGGTGACCAGGACCCCGAGTTCGAAAACAACGACGCCATCACGGCTTCGATGGAACTGATCATGTACGCCATGCAGATGGCCGCCGACCGGGCTCAGAACCCCGGCGAGGACATCGTCACCAAGCTGGTCCAGGCCGACGTCGACGGCCACAAGCTCTCCGACGACGAGTTCGGTTTCTTCGTGATCCTGCTCGCGGTGGCCGGCAACGAGACCACCCGCAACTCGATCACTCAGGGCATGATGGCGTTCACCGACTTCCCCGACCAGTGGGAGCTGTACAAGCGGGAGCGCCCGGTGACCACGGCCGACGAGATCGTCCGGTGGGCTACCCCGGTCACCTCGTTCCAGCGCACCGCCCTGCAGGACTACGAACTGTCCGGTGTCCAGATCAAGAACGGTCAGCGGGTGGTGATGGTCTACCGGTCGGCGAACTTCGACGAGGAAGTGTTCGACGACCCGTTCAGCTTCAACATCCTGCGCGACCCCAACCCGCACGTCGGGTTCGGCGGCACCGGAGCGCACTACTGCATCGGGGCCAACCTGGCGCGGATGACGATCGATCTGATGTTCAACGCGATCGCCGACGCCATGCCCAACCTGGAATCGGTGGGCAAACCCGAGCGGTTGCGCTCGGGCTGGCTCAACGGCATCAAGCACTGGCAGGTCGACTACCATACCGATGGCAGTGCGAAATGCCCGGTGGCACACTGATATTCGCTGAGTAGCCAATGTCGACACACAAAGCAGTGCACGTCGCGGCGCCGGACGCATCCTTGGAACTGACCGACGTCGAAACCGTCACGCCCGGTCGTGGCGAGGTACGCATCGCCGTCTCCGCATGCGGAATATGCGGCACCGACCGCCATTTCGTGCACGGCGGCTTTCCCGACATGACTTGGCCGTTCACCCCGGGGCACGAAATCGCCGGAACCATCGCCGAACTCGGTCCCGGCGTCGACGAGTTCGCGGTCGGCGACCGCGTTGCGGTCGGCTGGTTCGGCGGCAACTGCAGCCACTGCGACCCTTGCCGCAAGGGCATTTTCATCCACTGCGCCAACATGAAAGTGCCCAGCTGGCAGTACCCCGGCGGCTATGCGGAGTCGGTGACGGTCCCGGCCTCTGCGCTGGCCCGGATTCCCGCCGGGCTCTCCGACGTCGAAGCCGCCCCGATGGGCTGCGCGGGCGTCACCACCTACAACGCGCTGCGGCACACCAAGGCGCTGCCCGGTGACCGGGTCGCCGTCCTCGGGGTCGGTGGGCTCGGCCACCTCGGTGTGCAATTCGCCCGGGCGATGGGCTTCGAGACCATTGCCATCGCGCGCGGTGCCGACAAAGCCGAAGACGCCAGAACCCTGGGTGCGCACCACTACATCGACTCCACCAGCTGCAACGTCGCCGAGGCGCTGCGCGGCCTGGGCGGGGCGGCGGTGGTGCTGGCCACCGCCGGCAACTCGGCGGCCATGGCCGACACGATCGGCGGGTTGCTGCCCCAGGGCGAATTGGTCGCCATCGGAGTGACGGCCGACCCACTGCCGATCAGCCCGATGCAGTTGATCACCCCCGGCCTGCGCGTCACCGGTCATCCGTCCGGAACCGCCAAAGATGTCGAGGAGACAATGCATTTCGCGGTCCTGTCGGGTGTGCGGGCGTGGGTCGAGCAGCTACCGCTGGCGCAAGCTGCCGAGGGCTTTGCGGCGCTGGAGCAGGGGCGCGCGCATTACCGCACCGTCCTGACCATGTGACACCGCGCGCGAGTACAGTTCTGCCGTGGCTGCTGATGAGTATGTGTCCTGGTCCATCGATGCTGCGGACGGTGAGTTGCTTCTGCACACCGGCGTCGCGGGGCGCGCGGCGCGGATGGGGCATCGGCTCACCATCGCGATGACGAGGTGGCGGGCGGAAGTGAACTGGGTCGGCGGCGAACCCGATACGGCTGAGCTGGTAGTCGAAGTCGATTCGTTCGAGGTGCTGCGCGGCGAGGGCGGCGTCAAAAGCCTGTCCGGGCCGGAGAAAACCATGGTGCGCGCGAACGCATTGAAATCGTTGTCCGCCAGTCGATTTCCCGAAATCCGGTTCGCCGCCGACTCGATCGAGTCGACCGACTCGGGATACCGATTGAGCGGAACGCTGCACATCTGTGGCAAATCCCGTGCGCACCAGGTTGAGCTACACACCGAGGATCTCGGCGACTCCTGGCGAATGTCCGCCGAATCCGTAGTGCGCCAAACCGATTACGGGGTCAAACCGTACTCGATGTTCATGGGGTCGTTGCAGGTCACCGACGAGGTCACGGTGTCCTTCACCGCTGTCCGGCACAAAGACCAGTGACCGCCGCACACTGACGGCTCCTACTCGGGCGGGCGACCGGGCTCGGCAACAGAGTCGGGCAGCGGCTCGACCGCACCGCTGAGCTGGTACGGGCCGTTAGCGGGTTCCGGGGCGGGCACCGCACGGTTCGGCTGACCGCCGGGCGCGGGTTCGTCGACCTGCGCACCACCGGTGAGGTGCACCGGAGCGGGCGGCCGCGGCGCCGGCGCAGCCGTCGCCGCGACGGCTTCGGCGACCTGCGGCTTGGGCTCGTGGCCGACGTGCCGGCCGGGGCCGGCGTCGCTGCCCGGCGACAACTGCAAACCCACGGCCGCGGACACGGACGCCACGAAGGTGACCGCGGCGGCGGCCAATGTGGTGGCGGCGCCCGCGTACTGGCGGCGCAAGCGGACGGGGGCGGCCGCGACCGGCTCGACTTCCTCATCTGCCAGCGCCACCAATTCGGCGTCGGTGAACTCGGTGCTCTGCGCGGCGGTCAGGGCAGCGCCCCGCGCCACCGTCACCTGTGCCATGGTCTGGGCGAAGACGGGCACCGGCAGCACTTTCTCCAACTGCCAGGAGAAGTCGCTGACGTCGTCCTCGGAACCCACCACGACCACCCCGGCCGGACGCCAGGTGTTGCGGTCGAACATGCCGGACAGCCACGACGACAAGCCGTCGAAACCGCCACGGACGTGCTTGACGGCCGTCTGCGTCTGTCCGTCGTGCGTATCCACCATGACGACGGTCGCCCACTCGTGCTCGAGAATGCAGACCGCGGTCTGCTGGTATCCGATGACCGGCGCGATGGCCTTGGCCAGGGTTTCCACCGCGTCGAGCTGCCGGACCGGCACCACGTTGTCGAAGCCGGCGTCGGCCAACGCCTCCTGCAGCAGTGCGGCTTGAGCCGCGGCCTCGTCGGTCCAGGTCACACCGACCACATGCAACCGGTGATCGCTGGCGGTCGCCATTTCCCGGGCCCGCACCACTTCGGCCGCCAGCTGTTCGGCCGTGTGGGCCGCACGCACGCTGTGACCCTCGTGCCGGCCATCCTGCAACGGCAGCTCGCAATGGCCCAGAATTGCGCCGTCGGCGTCGTGTCCTTCAGCAAGCACCCACCCGAAGGTGGTTGGAGTCACTGACAGCCCAAGTACCGTATCCAAAGTTTTCGCACCTCAATCTGCCCGGACCTTGCCGCAACTGGTTGCGATACCGCCGGCACCAAGGGGCGGGTGCGCAGCGCGTCAGCGACGAAATGGCCCGAGATAGCGTGTCCGCAGTCGGCTTGCTCGGAGCGAGCCTACGCGGTCGGTGCAAGTTCGGCTGCGCTGGTCCGGGAACGGCCGGAAATGGTTGCGGCGCCGCCGGCGACGCCACGAATGCCGCCGAGAATTGGGTGCGGACGGCCCAGTTATTCCGCGACTCGTTGCTGAGCCCGTCTCGACGTGCCGGCCCCAGCCCGGGGTGGAAACACATAGTCAATTGGTTCTCGCGTTGCGACTCGTCCCGATTTCAAGTGCATAACGCGTGGATAACGTGGCGGCGTGGGTCGCGTCCGGGCGTGTCGCAACCGAGCTATAACAAATGCGGTCAACCGGCGTAGAGCCGCCAGTAACACAGTTGCTGCATCCGCGACGGTAACCGATATGGAACTGAAATGTGTTTGCGTCCGAATCGACATGCGGCCTATTCACACGGTAAGTTCTGCCGGGAGCAAAAGACATAAGGACAAGGGGCACTGGTTATGACAGAGGTGAGCGGGAAGATACGGGCCTGGGGTCGCCGACTCCTGGTCGGTGCGGCTGCGGCCGCGACCCTGCCGGGCCTGATCGGACTCGCCGGCGGTGCGCCGAGCGCGGGAGCATTCTCGCGGCCGGGTCTGCCAGTCGAGTACCTGCAGGTGCCGTCGGCTTCGATGGGACGCAGCATCAAGGTGCAGTTCCAGAGTGGCGGCGACAACTCACCTGCGGTGTACCTGCTCGACGGCCTGCGTGCGCAGGACGACTACAACGGCTGGGACATCAACACCCCGGCTTTCGAGTGGTACTACCAGTCCGGCCTGTCGGTGGTCATGCCGGTGGGAGGTCAGTCCAGCTTCTACAGCGACTGGTACAACCCGGCCTGCGGTAAAGCCGGCTGCACCACCTACAAGTGGGAGACCTTCCTGACCAGCGAGCTGCCCTCCTACCTGCAGAGCCAGCGGTCGGTCAAGCCGACCGGCAGCGCCGCGGTCGGCATCTCGATGGCCGGCTCCTCGGCGATGATCCTGGCCGCCTACCACCCCGCGCAGTTCATCTACGCCGGCTCGCTGTCGGCGCTGCTGGACCCCTCACAGGGCATGGGTCCGTCGTTGATCGGCCTGGCGATGGGCGACGCGGGCGGCTACAAGGCCTCCGACATGTGGGGCCCGTCCAGCGACCCGGCGTGGGCGCGCAACGACCCGTCGCTGCAGATCCCGACGCTGGTCGGCAACAACACCCGGCTGTGGGTGTACTGCGGTAACGGCAAGCCTAACGAGCTGGGTGGTGCCAACATGCCGGCCGAGTTCCTGGAGAACTTCGTCCGCAGCAGCAACATCAAGTTCCAGGACGCCTACACCGCGGCCGGTGGCCACAACGCGGTGTTCAACTTCCAGAACGACGGCACGCACAGCTGGGAGTACTGGGGCCAGCAGCTGCAGACCATGAAGGGTGACCTGCAGGGGGCTCTGGGCGCACGCTGACAGCCGCGCAACTACCGCTACTGCGCTTGCCGGGGAAACCCGTCAAGCGCAGTAGCGCTTTTCCGGGGTAGTCAGCGGCCGAACTGGTCGGTGACGTCGATCCACGCCGTGGCGTCGCCGCGATGGTCGGTCATGTTGCGGCACTCTCCGTAGAGGCGCAGCACGCCCAGGCCCGGATCGTCGTCGTGGCGGTAGATGATCACGGTCACGGTGTTCTTGGTGAGGGTCCTGCCGAAGGCGTGATTGGCCGGCGGCAGCCCCTCGATCCAACCGTCGGAGGTCAGTTGAGCCGCGACGCCCGGCAGGTAGGTGTCGGCGCGGGTGTCAGCGGGCAGCGTGAAGGTCAGGTAGACAGCGCCTTGGTACGGCGCGCTGTCGCGGTCCCGGCAGGACATGAGTAGATAGCCGGCGCTCGTCGGGTGCAGGCGGGCGACGGCGACGATGTTCTTGGCGGCGTCGACGGCTTGGTCGCGGCTCTGTTGGTCGGTGGCGGGGTGGTCCGGTGCGTGGATCGCGTCGGCCGGAGTGGAGTGGAGTTGGTCCAGGGCCAGAAATGCCCCACCCAGGACCAGCGAGATCGCCAGCGAGGCCGCGATCAGCAGCCTGGTTTGGCGGGTGCGCAGCCAATCGGTCCGCATCACCCCATTCTTCGTCACTGCCCGCAACGCTATGTCAATCGCCGGTCGGCTTCGCATAGCGTGAGCTATGGCAACCACGGCTCACACGTCCTCCATTCCCGCTTCTCGCAAGGTCCGCTGCGGGGTCTACGGCGCTATCGCCGTCGCCGCGCTGGTGGCTACCTGGAGTCAAATGATCGACTATTTCGGCGAAACCGCTCGGCTGTCTGATTACTGGCCCGACCTCCAGGTCACTCCGGCCTCCCGAACGATGACGGCGGACGCCGTGATGCTCGCGCTGGCGGCAGTGGTGCTGATGGTGGTCGAGGCCCGAAGGCACGGTGTCAAATATGTCTGGCTCTACGTTGCGGGTGGGTTCGCCACCGCGATAAGTGTGGCGTTCCCGTTGTTTCTGATCGCACGGGAGCTGCGGATGGGTGCCTCTGATACCAGCGATACGCCCCGTCCCGGAATCGTCGACACGATCCTGTTGGCAGTCGTTGCCGGAGCGACGGCAATCTGGACCGTCTGGCTGGACCTGGGGTGAGCAAGTGAGAGTCCGTCTGGCGATGCTGGCCCTGACCGTCGCCGCCGTGTCGGCGCCGCCGGCGCGGGCCGAGCCTGGCGGGCCGCTGCTGTCGCTGGTCGATGCGGCCGCCGAGCGGCTACAGGTCGCCGAACCGGTGGCCTCCTACAAGTGGCGCACGCACGGTGCGGTCGAGGATCCGGCCCGCGTCCGGCAGGAACTCGCCACCCTGCGGGAGGACGCCGCAGCCGCGCAGATCGACCCGGATTACGTCGCCACCGTCTTCACCGACCAGATCGGCGCTACCGAGGCCATCGAGTACAGCCGGTTCGCCGAATGGAAACTCGATCCGGCGACGGTGCCACCGGCGCCGCCGGACCTGACCACTGCCCGGACTGTGATCGATGACCTGAACACTAAGATTTTGTCTCACATATCTCTCAACTGGAGTTTGCTGCACTCCCCTGCATGCACGGCCGAGCTGGCCGCCGCCAGCGCCGAGTCAATCCGTCGGCGCCGCTTCGACGACCTCTATCGACGTGCTCTGACCGCCGCCACCCGGTCCTACTGCCAGGTCGCTGCGCAAGCCTGATCAACCCACCCGGTCGACGTTTGCGCCAATCTCAATGTGATGGATAACTGATCTCATAATTTTCTCCGGCGGGTAACGGATTGAACACGCCCGGCGAAATGCCGGTCATGACGCACATCACGAAGCCCCCCCTCAAGGCGGTCCTTGCCGCGGGTTTCTGCGCGGCGTGGATGTCGCTGGGAACCGCGGTGGCCAACGCCGACTCCATGAACTGGGATGCCGTCGCGCAATGCGAGTCCGGTGGCAACTGGGCAGCCAACACCGGCAACGGCGCCTACGGCGGACTCCAATTCAAGCAAGCGACGTGGGAGGAATACGGAGGCGTGGGAAACCCGGCGCAGGCCTCTAAGCAGCAACAAATTGCGGTCGCCAACCGGGTCCTGGCCAGCCAGGGTCCGGGCGCCTGGCCGAAGTGCTCCCGCGCGAGCGGCGCAACGCCGGGCAATACGGGAGTACCCAACCCGGGGCTGCAGCTGCAGCAGACGCTGACTTCGATCATCGGGATTTTCACACCCAGATAATGAATATCGGGGGTTAGCCTCGTTTCGTTACATGCGACGTGATTGGATCCTGCTATGGAGGGTTCAGCAACGGTTCATATGTCCGCCCCGGCCGACAAGATCTGGGAATTAATTGCCGATATCAGAAATACCGGACGTTTCTCACCGGAGACCTTCGAAGCCGAGTGGTTGGACGGGGCGACCGGCCCCGAACTCGGCGCGCGGTTCCGTGGCCACGTCCGGCGCAACGAGATCGGCCCGGTCTACTGGACCACTTGCGAGGTGACGGCGTGCGAACCCGGCCGCGAGTTCGGGTTTGCTGTACTGGTCGGGAACCGAGCGGTGAACAACTGGCACTACCGACTGGTGCCAGCCGGAGACGGCACGGACGTGACCGAGTCATTTCGGCTCACGCCGTCCCCGCTCAACCGCGTCTACCTGGTGTTGGGTGGCTTCCTACGGAAACGTCGCAATATAAGAGACATGACGAAGACGCTGCAGCGCATCAAAGATGTAGTTGAAGCAGGCTGAGGGGCGGCGGAGACCAGCTCGATGAAAAGCGTATTCATCACCGGCGCGGGCAGTGGGATGGGCCGCGAAGGCGTGAAGCTGTTCCATGCCCGGGGCTGGCGCGTCGGCGCGGTGGACCGCAACGACGACGGCCTGGCCGCCCTGAGCCTCGAATTGGGGCCGGGACTGTGGACTCGGGTCGTCGACGTGACGGACAAATCCGCCCTCGATGCGGCGTTGGCCGATTTCTGCGCCGGGAACGCCGGCGGCGGACTCGACATGATGTGGAACAACGCGGGGATCGGCGAAGGCGGCTGGTTCGAGGACGTGCCCTACGAGGCTGCCATGCGCGTCGTCGACGTGAACTTCAAGGCAGTGCTGACGGGGGCCTACGGGGCACTCCCCTACCTGAAGAAGTCTCCGGGCAGCCTGATGTTCTCGACGTCGTCCTCGTCGGGGACCTACGGCCTGCCGCGCATCGCCGTCTACTCGGCGACCAAACACGCGGTCAAGGGGCTGACCGAGGCGCTGAGCGTGGAATGGCAGCGGCACGGCGTTCGAGTTGCCGACGTGCTGCCCGGGTTGATCGACACCGCGATTCTCACGTCCACGCCCCAGCATTCCGGCGGCGCCTCCGCAGACGAACCCGGCGACGCGCCGGCGCAACTGACCCGCGACGAGCTTCGTGCTACCGCGCCGAAGCGGGGTATGTTCCGGCTGATGCCTGCGTCCAGCGTCGCCGAGGTGGCCTGGCGGGCCTATCATCATCCGCGCCGGCTGCATTGGTATGTGCCGGGCAGCATCGTCTGGATCGACCGACTCAAGGGCATCAGCCCGGAACTGGTTCGAGGTCTGATCCGCAAAGCGCTGCCGCGGCTGGATCCGCAGCGGCAATAATGTCTTCTGCCGCGGTGCGGCGTTCAGTTCCGACGCGGAGGTGGCTGGTGCAGAACCGATTGGTCACGATGGCGGCACTCGCCGTGGCTGTTGCCGGCGCCGTCTCCGGCTGCGCCGACTCCCAGACGGTGCCCCGCAAGGCCGCACACGTGACCATCGACGGAAGCACCCACGCCGCGCGCCCGCCGGCGTGCAGCCAGATCCAGGGCTACCGGACCATCGACATCCGCGATCGCGATGGCCAGATCCAGGCGGTGGTGCTGATGAGCGGCGACCGGGTGATGCCCCAGTTCGTCAAGATCCGCAATGTCGACGGTTTCACCGGCAGCTACTACGAGGGCGGCGTCGGCGATGCGCACGTCGACCTCGCCAAGAACACCTACACCATTTCCGGCAGCGCGTCCGGGATCAACAGCGCCAACCCCGACAAGGTGGTGACGACCGATTTCAAGATCAGCGCCGAGTGCTGAAGTGCCGCCTAGGCTGGGCGGGAACACACTCGGATCATTGGAGCAACGGTGAAGGCCAGACTGCACTGGTTGGCAATGCACGGCGTGGTCCGCGGGGTCGCCATGTACGGCGCCCGGCGCGGCGACTTGCAGGCACGGTTGATCGCCGACCCGGCGGTGTTCGACGACCCGGTGCCCTACTACGACGAAATCCGCAGCCGCGGTCTGTTGCTGCGCACCCGCGCGGGCTACCTGACCGTCGACCATCGCCTCTGCCACGATCTGCTGCGATCGGACGACTTCCACGTCGTCTCGTTCGGGGACAGTCTGCCGCCACCGTTGCGCTGGCTTGAGAACCGCACCCGCGACCACCTTCTGCATCCGGTGCGGCCGCCGTCGCTGCTGGCCGTCGAACCGCCGGATCATACCCGCTACCGCAAGACGGTTTCGGCGGTGTTCACCTCCCGGGCGGTGGCCGCGTTGCGCGACGGGGTGGAGCGGACCGCGACGGGGCTGTTGGATCAGCTCGCCGACGCGTCCGGCGCCGTGGACGTCGTGGGGCGGTATTGCTCGCAGCTGCCCATCACCGTGATCAGCGACATCCTGGGCGTGCCGGAGTACGACCGCCGTCGCGTGCTGGAGTTCGGCGAATTGGCCGCGCCCAGTTTGGATATCGGCCTGCCCTGGCAGCAGTATCAGCGGGTGCAGCGCGGCATTGCCGGCTTCAACGCATGGTTGGTGCAGCACCTGGAGAAACTGCGGCATGCCCCCGGCGAAGACCTGATGAGTCAGTTGATCCGCACCGCCGAAAGCGGCAGCGCGGACACTCATCTCGACGAAACCGAGTTGCAGGCGGTGGCCGGGCTGGTGCTGGTGGCCGGTTTCGAGACCACGGTGAACTTGCTGGGCAACGGAATTCGGCTGCTGTTGGACCACCCGGAGCAGTTGGCGAGGCTGCGTGCGCGCCCGGAGTTGTGGCCCAACGCGGTCGAGGAGATCTTGCGGCTGGACTCACCGGTTCAGCTGACCGCGCGGGTGGCCCGCCGGGACATCGAGCTCGCGGGCCGGCAGGTTCAGCGCGGCGACGTGGTGCTGGTCTACCTGGCGGCCGCCAACCGCGACCCGTCGGTATTCGCCGATCCGCACCGCTTCGACATCGAACGCGCCAATGCGGGAAAGCATCTCGCGTTCTCCACCGGGCGCCATTTCTGTCTGGGAGCGGCACTTGCCCGCGCTGAGGGCGAGGTCGGGTTACGCACCTTCTTCGATCGCTTCCCCGACGCGACCGCGGCCGGGTCGGGGACCCGGCGCAGCACCCGGGTGTTGCGCGGCTGGTCGACGCTGCCGGTGACCCTGCGACCGGCGAACTCTTTGGTCTCGTCGTAGCTTCGGCGAACGCGTCCGCCCCGGTGTCGGCCGAGCCGCTCGACGGCGCGCCGCCCAGCTGTGGTTGACACTGGTCCGCTGGCCCGGTTTATTGACCCCCATGACAGAAGTCTCCGCGCCGACAGCGCCCCGTTCCGAAACAGACGTCGTCACCGGAATGTGGCAGGCACTGTCCCGACGCGACTGGGACGCGATCGAGACGTTCCTGTCCGACGACTGCCTTTACGTCGACATGCCGATACCCGCGGCGTCGGCCCGTGGCCCGCGGGACATCGTGACGCGGCTCAAGCTCGGCCTGGAAGACCTGGCGGGTTACCAGAACCACGACGGGGTGCTGGTGTCCAACGGCGAGGATGTCATCTACGAGCACTCCGAGACGTGGACTTTCCCGAGCGGTGAGCAAGGTGTGCTGCGTTTTGTCACCGTGCACAAGGTGGTCGACGGCAAAATCGCCGTCTGGAAGGACTACTGGGATATGAACAGCCTGGTCGCCTTCGCGCCGCCGCAGCACTTCGAGAAGCTGGCCGGTGGCGACAACTCGTGGATCTTCGACGCGTCCGACTTGGTCTGACCGGGGCGGATCCGGGTCGCCGCCGGCGCGGCCTGGCTACGCCACCGACACGATGCGGGCGACGACCTTGCCGCCGCGGCTGACCTCGATACTCTGGCCCGCGGCCACCTGGTCGAAGTAGCGTCCGGCGCGATTCCTGAGTTCGTGCAGCGCCACCCGTTGACCGGCAACCGCCGGGATCTCATGCTGCAGTGCGTCGCCGGCTGACACGATCTGCGCCAGGATCTTGCCGCCGCGAACGACGTACAGGGTCTCGCCGGAGGCCACGCGGTCGAAGCACTGCCCGGCCCGGGTCCGCAGTTCGTCCAGCCCGACCCAGCCGCCCCGGTCCGCTGCGGTGGCGGTTCGCGCCGGGATGGGAGCCACTCTGCGGTCGCCGACCGGGACGATCCGGGCCACCAGCTTGCCGCGGCGGATGACGTCGAACGTCTCGCCCGCCGTGACGCGCTCGAGGTAGGCGCACGCGTCACTGCGGAGTTGGCCCAGTCCGATCACTTCCGGCATTTTCGCTCCGATCCCGTGCGTCGATTGGACCTGCTCCGGGGGGCCCCGCCCTCCGGGCCATTATATGACTGTACGTGCGGTCAGTGTCAAAACCCGTCCGGGTGAAGTCCCGGCCGGATCAGCAATACGCCGCGACGACTTCGCCCATAGTGCAATCCCGTTATCGATCAACGTTTTTCGTCATCCGGGCGCAACCGGAGGTGCGAATCCATTTGGTGGACAGACTGACTCGACGACACACCGGTGGGAAACTATGCATATTCATCCCTCTGCAGTGAACCGGCTAGCAGTGCCATGGGCGGTTCAGGGCGGTGGTGCCAGCATGAACTTCCAACCGTCGTCGCCGATTCCGTTCGAATCGCCGACGGTGTACCGGACCCCGTCCGGGCCGACCAACTCTCCGCTCTGCGGAGTGTAGACCGAGGCGGGAAGCCCGCCAGGCGTATAGACACACGGGTTGGGTTGCTGTCCGTTGCACGTCACACTGCCCGAACCCGGCCTGGTCAACGGGTCACTGACCGGCGGAGGCGTGCCCGGCACCCGGTCGGCCGGCGCCGGGTTGAGGCCGTTGTTGACCGACGGCGCCGGTACCACCTGACCGGGTTTCACCGGCTGGTCGCACCGCGCCGCCGGTGCCGGGCAGGTCAGGATCTGGTTCGGATCGCCATACCAAGGATTGGTGCCCGCCGGCTCATAGGGCCTCGGGTCACGGCACTCGCGCGGGGTGGCGGCGCGTTTACCCGGGACGTCGACACACGGCAGGTTGCGCGCGCCGCGCACCGCGTTGGCCGGAGTGTCTTGCGGGATCTTGCAATAGATTCCGGACGGCATCGGCGCCAGGCTGGTATCGGCCGGAGACCGCCACTGGGAAGCCGGCAGGAAACCGGTCAGGCAGGGCGGGGGCTGGTTGATCGTCAGCGAAGTGCCCAGCGAGGCGTAGCCGGGAAACGCCGACGTGACCGTCTGCCCTTCGGCCGCGCCCTGCGGATAAGCGACCAGCAGCTGCTCGACGCCCTTGTGGTAGCGCTTGAGCATGTCCAGCACGATCTCGAGGTTGGCCAGCGTTCGCGGCAGCGACTCGCGGACGTCGTCGAACACCGCGTTGACCTGATCGGCGGTCGGCGCCGCCTGGGTCAGGATGCTCTGCACGTGCTGGTCGTTTTCCGCGCTCTGGGCCGCCAGGATGTCCAGGTTGTCGGCCCACCGGTCGATCGCGTCGCGGGAGGTGACCTGGCTGTCGATGATGGGCGCGGAGTTCTCGATGATGTCGTCGACGTCGGCGAGGTTGGCCTTGAAGTCGCCGGCGATGGCCTGAGTGGCGTCCACCAGACGCTGCAGCGCGGGGCCCAGCCCGCCGACGGCTCGCGCCGTCTCGTCGAGGAGCGCGGCGATCTTGTCCTTGGGCAGCACCGCCAGCCCGCGGTTGGCGGCATCCAGGGCGGGCCCGATCTCGGTGGGTACGGTGCCCTTGGTGATGGTCTGCCCCGGCGAGAAGTATTCGTGCACACCGGTTTCGGACACCAGGTCCAGATACTGCTCGCCGACCGCCGACACCGAATGCACGTTCGCCGACGCGTCGACCGGAATCTTGTAGCGGTCGGAAATGCTCATGGTCACCAACGCGCCCCGCTCGGTCGGCTCGACGGAGGTGACCCTGCCGATGGTCTCACCGCGATAGGTCACATTCGAGGTCCGGTACAGCCCGCCCGAGATGGGCAGGCTCGCCTTCAGGGTGTACTGGCCGATGCCGACCGCACTGGGAATCCGTAGGTAGTACCAGCCCAGCGCCACCGCGGTGACCGCGCTCAGGATGCCGAACGTGATCAACTGGCGCCAGATGAAGCGGGTCAGCATTGCATGTCCGCCCGCTCGACCAGCGGCCCGCCGGGGACGTCGTTGGGGTTCGGTGTGTATCGGACGTCGGGGATCATCGTTTCCGGGTCGCGACCCCACGACTGCTCGAGTGCGCGCAGCGCCCCGGAGAAGCCGGTCCCGGTCAACACCGCGTTGTCCACCGCGCTCATCGTCAAGTCCAGCGTCAACGACAAGTTGAAGTAGTCGCCGCGGAACGACTTGAACACGGCGTCGATGTCGAACGGCCGCACCAGCATCAACTTCAGGGCACGGATCAAAAACGGTGCGGCGCGGCCGAGTTCACGCAGCGGGCACTGCATCGACAGCAGATCCTGATGGAAGTCGCTCTGCGCGGCGGACAGGTGCTGGTTGGCGACCCGGCCCAGCCGGCCCGTGGCGTCGATCGCGTTGATCAACAGGTTCTGCTTATCGGCGAAATGTTTGAGCAGCGGCGGGAATTCGGTCAGGACGCGATCCACCACCTCCGCACGGCGACCCACGTATCCCAGCAGCCGATTGGTGGAATCGATTGCCCGGGTGATGTCTTCGCGCTGTTCGTCGACTCGGGCGGTGAAGGTGTCCAGTTTGCCCAGGAAGTCCCGGATCTGCCCGGCCCGGCCGTTCAGGATGTTGTAGACCTCGTTCTGCAACGCCTCGACATTCGGCACGCCGCCGCCGCGCAGGATCATCGCCAAACTCGCCAAGGTCTGCTCAGTGGTGGGGTACGTCGACGAATTCTTCAGCGGGATGGTGTCATTCGGCCGCAACGGCTCGGGAGAAGGGTCCGGCGGCGCCGCCAACTCCAGATGCTGAGAACCCAGCAAACTGGTCTGCCCGATCCTCGCGGTGGCGTTCTTGGGTAACTTCACTCCCCTGTCCAGCTGCAGGGTGAGCGTGGCGACCCAGTTCTTCAGGTCGATCGAGCGCACCGTGCCGACGAAGACGTCGGCCACCCGGACCCGGCTGTTCGTATTGAGCGCAAGTGTGTCGGCCATCTGCACGTAGACGGTGTAGGAGCCGGGCCCGCTGCCGGGGCCGCCGGGCATCGGCACGTTCGCGATGCCCTGCCAGTTCGCGCACGACGTCAGCGCCACCACCGCCATGCCGATCAACGCCAGCTTGCGCCACACCCGGACGCCCCTCACGAGCCCGGCCCCCGCGGTGCGGCCACCTCGGCGGCCAGCGGCGGCCCGATCGGCGCTGGGGTCGGTGCGACCGGTCCCGGCAGCACCCCCGGCGCCGGTGGCGGCTGTGGGATCGGGACGGGCGCCTGCAGCCCGATGGGAGGCAACACCGGGTACTCGTCGTACGCGTTGGGCGGCCCGGGCGGGGTCTGCACCCCGGACGCCGGGGGTGCGATGTCCGCCGCGCCCATCAGCTCGGCCAGCGATTCAGGGGTCAACAACCCCGCCGTAACCGGGCCGACCTGCACCCCCTGCATCCCCGGTGCGACCACCCAGCCGGGGTTGGTGTTGCGGTGGGACAGCGGACCATCGGGCACCCAGATGCCCGGCACCGTCGTGTCCTTGAAACCGGTCGGCGGCTGCAGGCGGGGTTCGGAGTAGGCGACCTGCTTGGGCAACACCTCAGCGGTGCTGAACAGGTTGAGTCCGAACGGAAGGTAGTTGAACTTGATGGCGTCGAGAATCGGCGCCAGATACTGCGCGCAGAGTTCGGCCGAGTCTTGATAGCCCAGCCTGCTGCCGGCCTGAATCATGCTGCACATGAACTGCATTGGGTTCGCAAAGTTCGGGATCGCCGGGATGGACATGACCGCGCCGTGCGACGGGTGGTAGATCTGGCTGAGGTTGGTCTCCAACGTCGGCAGCACGTGCAGCGCGGTCTCCAGACCGTTGAGCGGCTCGGGCTGGACCAGGGTGGTGGTCAGGGTGTCGAGGTTGCCGATGTCGTGGGTCAGGACTTCGCGGTTCTTGGCCAGAAATGGGCGCAGCGTGGCGAGCAGGCCGTCGAATTGCTGGATGGCGTTTGCGAGGTCGCGGTCGGATCCGGTCAGTTTGTCGGTGAACCGAGCCAGGTTGGTGTTCAACGCGACGAACTGCTGGTCGTCCTTGTGCAGGGCGTTGACGAAACGCGCCAGGCTGCGCACCACGGCGAAGAAGTCGCCCCGGCCTTCGTTGAGCGCCGTCAGCGCCTGCGCCAGGCTGTTCAGTGTGGTGTTGATCTGTTCGCCCTTGCCGGCCAGCCCGTTGGAGAACGACTCGATGAGTTCACCGAATGGGCCGCGGGGCTGCTGGGGTGTGGGACCGAGTTTGTCGATGATGTTGGCGACGCTCTCGCGCAGCTGATCCCATTCGGTGGGCACCTGGGTGCGTGTCAGCGGGATCACCGCGTTATCGGCCATGACGGGCCCGCCTTTGTAGGGCGGCTCCAGCTGGATGCTGCGCGAGGCCACCAGGGTGGGGTTCACCACCACTGCGGTCGCGTTGGCGGGCACCTTGTACCTGTTGTTGTAGTGGAAGGTCACCTTCATCTTGTCGCCGTCTGGTTCGATGCTGTCGATCGAACCGACACGGACACCCATGATCTGGACCTTGTCGCCCGAGTAGAGCCCGATCGCGGCGGGCAGGTAGGCGACGACGGTGTTGTTGGTCAGCTTCTGGTAGGTATGCCAGCCGAAGAAACCGGCGACCAGGGCCAGCGCGACCACCAGCGTCGTGACGGCTCGGCGCAGCCACGGGTTGCGGAAACCGAAGGCGCTCAACTCTGGTCACCTCTCGTGGGCCCGACGGGTGGTGGAGCCTCGACCCGGGCTCCCGGCGGCGCGTTGGGCGGTAGCGGCACCGGGGTGCCCGGGACGTCGGGCGCCGGCTCGCCCGGTCGGCCCGCGATCGGGATCCCGGGTGTGGGCGGCAGGCCGTCGGGGACCGGTGGTGACGTCTGCACGTCCAGCGGCGCCGGGAAATTGCCGCCGAACGGGCCGAGGTCGGTACCCGCGCACGGCAGCGGGTTCCCCGGTCGCGGCAGGGCGTCCGCTGCCGGGGTGTAGGAACAGGGTGTCCCGGGTGGGACCGCCGGTCCCGGATGTTCCGGCGTGCCTTCGAGCACCGGGGGCGCGGGCGGCGGCGCGCCGTTGGGGAACCGGGTGCCGTTGGGGTCGGGGAAGCGGAACGCGGGCAGGCCGGCGTCACGCCAGAACTCTTCGGGGTCGACTCCGCGTTTCTTGAACGCGGCGTCGACGAACGGCTGCAGCATCCAGTACGGCAGCAGATTGGACAGGACGATCTTGAAGTACGGCCCCGACGCGACGGATTCCCCCAGCGATGCGGCGAATTGACTTACGTACGTGAGGGTTTGAGCCAAGTCGTCTTTGCGCGCCACCAACAGGTCGCTGAGGGTGTGCAACTGCTCCAGGACGGAATTCAGGTTCGGGTTGTCATTGATGAAGCCCTGCACCTGAGCCGAGAAAGCCGAAATGTTGTGCAGCAAACCGTCGATGGCCCGGCCGCGTTCGTTGAACGCCGCCAGCAGCGTCTTGGCGTTGACCAGCAGTCGGTCGACCTGTTGGCTGCGGTCACCGAGCACCGCGGCCACCTGGTTGGCCTGCGCCAGCAGGTGCTTGATCTGCTCGTCGCGCTTGCCGACCGTGTCGGAGAACCTGGCCACCCCGTCCAGGGCGGCGCTGAGATGTGGATAGGTCTGATTGATGGTGTCCGACAAGACGTTCAGCGATCGCTTGACCGTGTCGATGTCCCAGCCGGTAGCCGCGTTGGTGACGTCGAAAGCCGCGTCGTAGAGCTGATAGGGGGTGGTGGTCTGCCCCAGTGGCAGCACGCCGCCGGGCTGCAGTGTCCGGGTTCCCCGCGGCTCGATCTCGAGCACCTTCTTACCCAGGATGGTGTCGGTCTTGATGGTGAGCCGACTCTCGGTGCCGATGGTGTGGGCGCCGATCGAGAACTTGACCCGCACGTGGTCGCCGTCGATGTCGAGCCCTTGCACGGTGCCGACATTCACGCCGGTGATGCGTACCTTGTCGTTCTTGTTCAACTGCCCGGTGTCGGTGAACTGCCCGTAATAGGCGGGCGAGGCGAACATCATCGGGATACTGGTGAAGCTCTGGCCGACGGCGACCACCAGCACCAGCACGGCGATACCCATCAGGCCGACGCGATGGCGGTTGAACTCTTTGAGCGTTCTCATTGCGGCGTGCACCTGCCGGTGGGCTGCTTCCAGATCTTGACCGTGCGGACCGGGCCGCCGGCCTGCAGACCGTTCCACTTGATCTGCAGGTCGCAGACGTAGAAGTTCACCCAGTCGCCGTAGAGGCCGATGCTGCGGCCGATCAGGTTGAGCGCGGTGGGAGTCTTGTGGATCAGATCGTTGAGCTGTTCGCGTTGGTCGATCAGCGGTTGTTGCAGCGCCTGCAGGTAGCCGATCTCCTTGTGCAACAACGTGCGATTGTCCGACAGCAGATCGGCGACGGTTCCCGCGGCGTTGCTGAGCTCCGCCACCCCGGTGGCCAGCGGATCGGCGTGGTTGCTCAGCCCGGTGATCAACCGCTCGAAGTTGTCGATAACGCCGTCGAACTCCTGGCGATGCCGAACGGTGGTGTCCAGCACGATGTTCAGGTTCTTGACCACCTCGCCGATCGCCTCGTCGCGTTCGGCGATATGCGCGGTCAGGCGCGCGGTCTGGTCGAGGACGTCGTTGATGGTGCCACCCTGCCCCTGGAACACCGTGACGATCGCCGAGGCGATGGTGTTGACCTTGTTGGGTTCGAGCGCTCGGAACAGCGGCTTGAAACCGCCGATCAACGCGTCGAGGTCCAGGGCGGGGGCCGTCCGGGCCAGCGGGATGAACCCGCCGGGCGGCAGCACCCGGTCAGCGCCGTCCCCCTCGCCGCGTTTGAGCTCCACGAACCGGTTGCCGAGCAAATCGAGGTAACGGATCTGCGCGGTGGTGGACTGGTACAACGGCACCGAGCGGTTGACGTCGAAGTCCACCAGGACGCGCCGGCCGTCGTCGACCAGTCGGATGGCCTTGACTTTGCCGACCTCCACCCCCGAGGCGCGCACGAACTGGCCGTTGCGCAGACCGCTGCCGTTGCTGAACTCGGCGGTGTAGCTGTTGGTGCGGTTGAAGCGCATCTGGGCGAACACCACGACGATCGACGCGGTGATGAGGAACAGCACCAACGAGACGATGCCGAGCTTGATGGCGCTACCGGTGATCTTCATGGGTTGATCGTGTTGTCCCCGACTTGACGGCCCCACACGTATTCGATTGCGTACGGCGAGCCGGTGTCCAAGTGGTTGTACGGCGCGAGGCTGGCACCGGTGTCGACCACCAGGCTCGGTGCCGGCCACAGGTCGTGCGTGATGGGTTGCCAGCAGCCCGGCGCTCCGCCGGGGCCGCCGCGTGCGTTCACCCGCGGCAGATTGTCCGGGTAGACATAGGGATTGGGCGCGCCGCCCACCACCCCGGCGAGTCCCAGCAGACCCTGGCTGAGCACCGCTCCGGTCAGTCCGGGCAGCGTCAGGATGCCACCCAGCCCCGACGTCAGTTCGGTCATGGTCTTCAGTCCGTAACCGTTGCCGCCGCCGGTCGTCTCGTAGGCCGCGGGTTCGGCGTCGTGGTAATTGCGGATGGTGCAGAAGAATTCGGGGCTGTAGGTGTCGAGTAGTTGCGCGGTGGGCACCAGGTCGGCGAGTCCCCGCTGCAGATAGGGTCCGCCGCGGGTGAAGATGTCTTCGCCGGTGTTGCCCAACCCGGCCGCGGACAGCAATGCGGCATCCAGTTCGGCTTCCTGGCGGTGCAGCGTGCGTGCGGTGACCACCGCGTGGTCCAGGGCCTCGAGCAGATGCGGCGCGGCATCGGCATAGATGTCAGCCAGGGCCGCGAATTGCTGAATGTCGCGGCGGATCCGCGGCATTCGCGGGTTGACGTCGTCGAGGATGGCGTTGGCGTTGACGATCGACTGGCCGAACTTCTCCCCCAGCCCGGTCAGGGCCTGCGCGGCGGCGGACAACGTCAGGTTCAGCTTGACCGGGTCGACCTTCTCCGCAATCGAGGTGAGCGTCTCGAACAACGTGTTGAACTCGGTCGTCACCGATCGTGCGTCGATCACGTGCTCCGGCGTAATGCGCTGCGGCGTCGGGTCTTTCGGTGAGGTCAGCGATACATACTTGTTGCCGAAGACGGTGGTGGCCCTGATGTTGGCGTCCACGTTGGCCGGAATCAGCCGGAGGTAATCCGGGTTGACGTCCAGCACGAACTTGGCCACCGGCACGCCGTCGCGCTGCACTTCCGAGATATTGGCGACCCGGCCGATCTCCACCCCGTTGTAGGTGACCTTCGATCCCGGATCCATCACCAGCCCGGTCCGTGGAGCCAGGAGCGTCAGGGCGGTCTTGGGGGTGAACCGGCCGCGGAACTGGAAGTACACGAACGCCAGCACCGCCGCGAAGACCAACAGGAACACCACGGCCGCCGTCTTGTACGGCGGGATGCGCGGCGCGTTCTCCTTGAACGGGGTTGTCATTCGGCTATCCGGTCAGGTTGAAGTTCGGGTTCTTGCCGTAGACCGCCATCGCGGTCAGGACGACGACGACCACGATGGTGATCAGCGACAGCCGCATCGACCGGCCGACCGCCTCGCCGACGCCGACCGGCCCGCCGTGGGCGGTGTAGCCGTAGTAGGAGTGGGTGGTCATCACGACCACCGCGACCAGGATGACTTCGGCGAACGACCAGCCCACGTCGTTGAGGCGCAGGAAGGTGTGGAAGTAGTGGTTGTAGGTGCCGGCGGACTGGCCGTACAGAAAAACGGTGGTCAGCTGCGCGGACAGGAAGGCAAGGGTGATCGCCAACCCGTAGAGCGGGATGATGACGATCAGGCCCGCCACCACTCGGGTGGACGCCAGGTAGGCGATGGAGCGGATACTCATCACCTCCAGCGCGTCGATCTCCTCGCTGATGCGCATGGCGCCCAGTTCGGCGGTGGCCCCGGCGCCGACCGTGGCGGCCAATGCCTGCCCGGCGGCCACCGGCGCCACGAACCGCACGTTGACCATCGCGGCCAGGAAGCCGGTGAACGCCTCGACGCCGATGTTGCCCAGCGACGCGAATCCCTGGATGGCGACCAGCGATCCGGCGGACAGGGTGATGAAGCCGACGATGGCCGCGGTGCCGCCCGCCACGGCCATCGCGCCGGTGCCCATCCCCATCTGGGCGACCATGCGCACCAGCTCCCGGCGGTAGCGGTGCAGGGCGAATGGAATCTGGCCGACCGCGGTGACCGCGAACCAGATCAACTGCCCGATCTCGAGCAGCAGCCGGGCCGGGGCGTCGCCGTACCGTCCTAGGTTGGCCCGCAGGAAGCGGCCGCGTGAGATGGCGGCCACGGAATGCCCGGCCATCTCAGCGTCCCGTCCCGAACCGGACACCGATGGTGGTCAGCGCCGCGTTGACGGCGAACAGTGCGATGAAGCACAGCACCACGGTCTCGTTGACCGCGGTGCCCAGACCTTTGGACCCGCCCTTGACGATCAGTCCGCGGTAACAACCGACCAGGCCGGCGATGAGCCCAAAGGTGGCGGCCTTGATGTTGGCGATCACCACCTCGGGCAGGCCGGTGAGTGCGGTCAGTGTGGACAGGTAGGCACCGCTCGAAACGTTCTGCAGGTACACGCTGAACAGGTAGCCGCCGCCCAGCCCGACGGCGATCACCAGGCCGTTGAGCAGCACCGCGACCAGCGTGGAGGCGACCACACGGGGTACCACCAGCCGGTGGATCGGGTCGATGCCCAGCACCTCGAGCGCATCGATCTCTTCGCGGATGGTCCGGGCGCCCAGGTCGGCGCAGATCGCGGTTCCCCCGGCCCCGGCGACCACCAGCACGGTCACGATCGGGCCGAGTTGGGTGACCGCCCCGATGCCGGCGCCGGCGCCGGAGACGTCGGCGGCGCCGAACTCGGCGAGCAGGACGTTGAGCGTGAAGATGAGCAGCACGGTTTCCGGGATGGACACCGCGATGGTGGGCAGCAGCGACACCCGCATGAGAAACCAGCCGGTCCAGATGAACTCGCGCCATTCGAACGGCCGCCGCAGCGCCTTGGCGGTCAGCACAGACATTCGGAAGAATCCGCCGGCGACTTCGGTGCCCGGCCTGATCTTGTTGCTCAGTCGGCCGACGACGCTGCTCGATGCGGTCATCGACGCGGCCCCCGGCCCGATGATTTCTGACTACGCGAGAATTGTTGAGCCATCCAGCTTTTGGACGCCGCAGCGGAGGCAGACGAGTGCGGGTGCACCGGGTTGGCGCACCGTGAGCGGACCCGGTCGCAGTCGCAATCGGGGGTTGCCGTCCCCACCCGCCGGCTGCACGCCGCCCGTGTTTGCGCCACCGGGCAACTATTGCATCAGACCGTACGTGCAGTCAATTACAAACGTGGATTTCAAATAATGCACGGTCACCCGCACGCCGGTTTGAAGACCGGCCGATGCGCCGGCATGCCCGGCAATGCAACGGGCACTTAGGTTTTTGTCAGGCTTCCGGGCGGTCTGTCGCCCAGTTGAACACGTGCCGCGCAATGGCCCGGCTCCGCGGACGTCGGTTAGATACTGTACGTACAGTCAAGAGTTCTGGTGCGTGTGGAGGCGCAGCAAAGTTTCCGGGTGTGCGCACGGCAGCAGCGGCGCACCGGCTGCAAGCGGTCAGCTCAACGTACTCTGGCGCATGACATTTGGGCCTTGCGTTCAGGCCGGCGCGCCTATCGCCGCGGTGAGGCATTCGCGCACCACCGAGACGAGATCCGCCGCCGGGTCCGCCCACTTGCTCAAACCCAGGCGATCGAGCAGCAGCCCGCCGAGAAAAACGTCGACGAACGCCGCACCCACCTGTTCGGGCGCCCGAGCCTCGGCCGGGTTGAACCAGACCCACATCCACTCCAGCGAGCCCCACAGTTGCAATGCGGCTAGTTCGACGTCGACGCCGCGAAACACCCCGACCTGCACCCCGCTTCGGATTTCGTCCACGGTGAGCGCCTGCAACTGCTGACGCAACTTACGCACCTGCTCCATGGCGGGATCGTCGAACAATTGCACCACTTCCCGCTGGCTCGCCACGGTCGAGTGCCGGGCGATCACGTGCAACAGCGCCGAGGTGTAGATGATCGCGGCAATGCGTTCGTGCGGCGCGGCGAGTCGGTCCCACACCATCCGCAGCACGTCGAGCTGGCGGGCCAGGTGCGTTTCTTCCAGTTCGCGCAGCATCTGCGCCTTGGTCCCGAAATGATGGACGATGGTGCCTTTGGACATGCCGAGCTCATCTGCGATGTCGCCGATATTCGTTCTGTCGTAGCCACGTTCGGCCACACAGCGGACAAACGCGTCGAGGATCTCGCCACGTCGGCCGGGCGATCTAGGCATCTCAAAACCTTTGGAGTCAACTAACCGTACGAACGGTCTATCATAACTGCGCCTGGTGGGGAAGCCCGGAATCGACACCCCCCGGGAATCGCGCGTCTGAATCGCGCGCCGAGTACGCCGGCGTGCAGCCGCGCCCGCGGCTGCGCCCAGCGCCGACCCTAAAATGGTTGCAGCAAAAAGGATTACGTGTTGTTGACCGTACGACGACCTGCTCGCGAGACGCCGTTGCAAGATTCAGACTCCCGACGGCCGCTAACGCCCGGCTGCCCGAAGTCGCTGGCGAACGCGGGACGCTCAGGGCGACTATCCGCCCGGCGCCCCCCGGCTCACAGGGCCTTCAACGGCTTGCGGCAGGCGCGTCCTTCGGGCGCGGTGACGACATACATGTTCGCCCCGGGGGCCGACTTGATCTCGCCGGCGGTGTACATGGTCATCAGTTCTCTGCCGTCGGAGTCGACGACACACACGTAGGTGTCGGTCTCAGGGTCGTACTCGAAGTGGTCCCAGGCCAGGACGAACGCCAGGCAGTTTCCGTCCCGGTCGGCAACGACCAGTTTGTGGGTGCCTGACTCCTTCAACAATTGCGCATCCTGCTCGCGCTGTTGGGGAACTCCGTTGTTGCGAACCTTCACGCTCTCTAGCATCTGTGCACTCCCTTGGCGAGGTTGGCTCCGTCTGGCGGGCGGTCAACGATCCCGACTTGGCGGCAGTTTGGAGATTACCCCCGAAATTTGCCTACTGACCAGGGGATTAATACCCTTCCGGCGGGTGCCGAAAGTGCTCGGTCCCGCCCGCGGCGACCGGGCCGCGGGGGTCGCCACTGGCCAGCCGGTAGAGGCGTGCGGCGTTGAGGTGGCCGATGAGGTCAACCACCCGGATCGCCTCGGCCTCACTCCACTCGCCGGCGGCGACGAAGCCGGCCAACACTGCGTGAATCCCGTGGCGCCACAACGTGGCACCCAGGAAATGCAGCTCGGCCGGACCGTACCCGTCCGAGGAGTACAGGATCTTGCGGAACGGCGCCAGTTCCAGCAATCGGGCGATAAATGCCGACGCGCGGGCGCCCAGGTGGTTCACGCTCAGCCCGCCGTCGACGTAGACGTTGTTGAATGCCTGGGCCAGATACCCGGCCTCGCGTTCGTAGGGATAGCAGTGCAACAACACGATCGGGGTGGTGCCGGACGTGCGCAGGAAGTCCAGCAGCAGCAACGGGTTGGTCTTGTCCAGATCGCAGTCGCGGTCCCCGAGGCCGACATGCAACTGCAGCGGTTTGCCCAGCCGCAGTCCCTGATGCAACCCGAAACGCAGCAGGACCGGGTCGGTCAGTCGGGCGGCACCCTCGTCGCGCCACCGCTGCGCCGCCTCGGCGACCTGCGCCGCCGCCGGTTCGCTCAGGTCCCTATCGAATCCGCCCCGGTAGGCCAGCACCGACTTGGTGCCTACCGCGGTGGCCGCGCGCCGGTGCAGGATCGCCTCGAACTCCGACGCGTAGTCACCGGCCGCCCGGGCCGCCTCGACCGCGACCTGTTCCAGTCTGACCACCTCGTAGGCGGGACGCCCGGAAAGCTGGCTCAATTGCGCGACGTCGGTGACCTCGTCGCCGAAACCGGTGTCCACCAGCCAGTTGCTCACCCCGGCCGCCGGCAGGAACAGCCGGGCCAATTCGACCTCGGTGAGCCGGCTGCGGGCTTCCCAATATTGTTGCGGGTCAACATGTTTAGGCATCCCAAGGATGGCCGCGCAGTGGCTGCGGACGGCAAAGCCCAGTTGGGTGTCGAACCCGGAGTCGAAGTCGGCCAGGGGTTCGGTGTTGGCTTCGTTCAGGGCGTTCTCGAACCGCCGCCGGTCCCCCGCCGTCAGCCAGCACCCGTGCACGTGTTGGTCGATCAACGCCACGTGGCGGATATGTTGCGCCAGGGCCGATTCCGACGGGGTGGCGCTCACAGGCTCCACGCCATCCGGAACTTGTCCGCCAGCTGTTCGGCGGGCAGGCTCCCGTACCGGTCATGTTCCATGCGGCGGACCGCGAGCACCATATCCACCACCTGATCTCCCAGTATCCGTCGTAACAAGACCGAACTATCCAGGGCGGCAAGCGCTTCCAGCTGAGCTTCGGGCAGCAGCTGGGTGCCGGCACCGGCCCGGTCCGATTCGGACAGTTTCGCCGGGTCGATGGTGGTCTGCGGCGGCAACACCGCGTCGGTCTCGATGCCGTCGAGTGCCAGCCCCAGAATCGCCGCGGAGGCCAGATACGGATTTGCCGAGGGATCGACGATCTTCACCTCGACATTGCCGCCCTGCGGATTGCCGGAGCCGGCGACGACGAAACGCACCGCGGCTTCCCGGTTCTCGACGCCCCAGCATGCGTAGGCGCCGGCCCAGTTGCCGGGCCGCATCCGCAGGCCGGACACGATGGACCCGCACAGGATGCCCTGTGCCTCCGGCAGGCCGCGCAGCACGCCGGCCACCGCCGCCTGGCCGGTGGCCGTCATGCCGCCGGGACCGGTGCCACCGGAGAACACCGGTCCCTGCTGGTTGGTCAACGAAAAATGTTGGTGTGCGCCGGATCCCACGCCACCGGCGAACGGTGCGGGTGACAGGCTGACCCGCAACCCGTGCCGGCGCGCGGCGCGTCCGATGACGATGCGCAACAGCACCAACTGATCCGCGGCGGCCACCGGCGGTTGGGGTGCCAACGATATCTCGAACTGATTGGCTCCGTATTCAGGATGGAACTGCTCGATCGCCACACCGGCCAGGGTGGCCCCCGCGGTGACGTCGCGGACGAATGCTTCGTGCTCGAGAACACCGGCCAGACCGTACTGGGCCCATAGTGTGGCCGGCAGCCGGCCGCCGTCGGAATCGACCAGCAGGAACTCGATTTCGTGACCCACGGCGGCTTCCAGGCCCGCCTCAGCGAGCGCGGCTTCGATGCGCAGCAGGGTGCCGCGGCCGCACGCCGGGACGGGGGTGCCGTCCTGCTCGAAGAAACCGGCGGGCGCCCAGGCCAGGCCGTCGCCGATCAGGCGCAGCCCGGACAGGTCGATGCGCACCCGCTGATCTCCCACCACCCCGACGTCGTCGGTGAACGCGATACCGGTCTGATCGATGGCGAAGGCGTGCCACGACGGGCTGGCACCCAGTCCGGGATCGGCGAAAGTGTTGGTGCGCCGAATCGGAACGGCTTTGGCCTGCGTGAGGCCGGCCGGGTTCACCACGGTGCCGATCACGGTGTCGACGCCCTCGCCCTCGAGTTGGGCGATGGCCGCGGCGGCGAGCGGGGTAGCAGTCACGCCGGCCGCCCGATCGTGCTCAGGCCCGGCTGGGCAGCGTCAGCTTGCACGCCTGACCGATGTCCAGGGTCCGCAGCACCCGTCCCATGCCCACCCACAGTGCGCAGGAGATGGCCAGGTCGGCGAGCAGTTCCTCGGAGAAGTGCTCGCCGGCCCGATCCCAGAAGTCTTCGTCGTCGCGCAGCGCGGTGTGGTCGGTGGCGAACCGGTGCGCGAATTCGGCTGCCAGCCGCTCCTGCTCGCTGTAGCCGGGCCAGGTGCGCCATTCGGCGGCATGCTCGTAGAGGTCTTCATCCACGCCGGCGGCCGGACCGTCGGCATCGCGGGTGTTGACGCACACGATGCACTCGTTGTCGTTGGCGATCACCGCGCGTGCGATTTCGCGGGTGCGCAACGGCAGCCGGTTGCTGGTGTAGACCGCGCGGCTGAAATTCGCCATCGCGCTGCCGAGTTCGGGGGATTTGAGTACCCAGCCGGCCACGTCGTCGTCGGCGAAACTTCCGATTCGGCTCATGGCGAGATGGTACGCCCGCGCCTGCCCGTCGTTAGCTACCGGTATGGGCGCCGGCACCCGACATCGCCACCGTGGGTGTCTCGTCATTCCAATCACGTTGAGCGATAACCCGATACGCGACACGACCGAGCGCGGCCTGGACGGCCTCCCGGTCCGGCCGAGCGGCGAATCCGGCCGAGCGGGACAGCTTGTCGGTGAGCCAGGCGACCAGCAGCGAATACACGTAGTCGACCTGCGCGACCCCGGCGGGAGTGAGCCGGACGCGGTCGCCGTCGCGGATCAGGTAGCCGGCGGCGGCCAGCCGCGCGAAGGTCGGTTCGAGCAACTCGAAAGGGATGTTCAGATGTTCGCCCATGTCGGTGAGCCGGGCCACCCCGAAGAACTGCTGATAGCGGTTGACCCGCAACACCGCCCACAGTCCGGCCACGTCGAGTCGGCAGTCCGGCCGCATCGCGATGCTGCGCAACCGCATGCCGGGTTCCGCGCGCAGCACCCGGGCGATCGCATTCTCCAGCATCTGCTCGGGGGTTTCGGTGGTGGGCATCGCGAAGCCGTCGCCGAGGTCGACGGTGCTGGGATGGATGTCGCGCAGTGGGACTTCGCGCAGAAAGAGCGCCAGCACGAACCCGACCGCGGCCACCGGTGCCGCGCACAGGAAGACCTGGGACAGCGACTCGGCGTAGGCGTGCACGATCGGGGCGATCACGGCGGCAGGCTGGCGGTGCAGGGCGCCCGGTGAGCTGGCCGCCTCGGCCGAGACGCCGCTGGTCGCCAGTGCCGGACCGAGCCTGCGGTTGAGGAAGTTGACGAACAACGATCCGAACACGGCGGCCCCGAACGAGCTGCCGATGGTCCGAAAGAAGCTCACCCCGGAGGTAGCCACGCCGAGATCCCCGAAATTCGAGGTGTTCTGCACGATCAGCACCAGCACCTGCATGGACAGCCCGATCCCGGCGCCCAGCGTCAGCAGGTAGACCGACTGCAGCGCGGCAGGGGTCGAACCGTCCATCCGCGACATCAGCACGAACGCGATCGTCATCAGCGCGGTACCGGCGACCGGGAAGATCTTGTAGCGGCCGGTGCGGCCCACCAAGGTGCCGCTGCCGGTGGAGGTGACCAGCATGCCCACCACCATCGGCAGGGTGCGCAGGCCCGAGGTGGTCGCCGAGACACCGTTGACGTACTGCATGAACGTCGGCAGGAACGTCATCGCACCCAGCATCGCGAAACCGACCACGAACGACAGCACGCAGCAGACGGTGAACACCGGGTTGGCGAACAGCCGGATCGGCAGAATCGGTTGCGCGGCACGAATTTCCACCCACACGAACACCGCAAGTGCCAGCGTCGACGCGGCGAACAACCCGATGATGGTCGCCGACTGCCACGGGTAGACGGTGCCGCCCCAGCTGGTCGCCAGGGTCAGGCCCGCCGCGCCCAGGCCGATGAAGGCGATTCCCGCGTAGTCGACGACCGGCTTGGCCGTGCTGGTCAGGGCCGGGATCGCCGCGCTCGCAACGCAGATCACCACGATCGAGACCGGCAGGTTGATCCAGAACGCCCACCGCCAGGTCATGTAGTCGGTGAAGTAGCCCCCCAGCAATGGACCCACCACCGTCGTGACCCCGAAGACCGCGCCCAGGATCCCTTGGTAGCGGCCGCGATCCCGCAGCGGGACCACCTCGCCGATCAGCGCGCTGGCGGTGACGGTGATGGCGCCGCCTCCGATGCCCTGCAGGGCTCGCGAGCCCACCAGCATGGTCATCGACGTGGCCAGACCGCACAGCACCGATCCCGCTACGAAGAACAGCACGGCCACGACGAACACCCGCTTGCGGCCGAACAGGTCACCGAGCTTGCCGACCAGCGCGGTGACGATCGTGGAGGCCAGTAGGTAGCTGGTGACCACCCACGATTGCCGGCCCGCGTCGCCGAGGTCGGCGACGATGGTCGGCAACGCGGTCGCGACGATGGTCTGGTCCAAGGCGGCCAGCAGCATTCCCAGCATGACGGCGAGGAAGATGAAGTTGCGCCGCTGCGGGGTTATCTCTGGGGCGATCGGTGCGGAGATCGCAGTGCCGCCTGCGGTTGTCGTCATGATCGCCTTCCGATGCTAGCGGCTCGGAAGGCTACGACGGGCGCGTCAGCTCGGCGGGCGGGAGACGCACTGCGCGGAGTACAGCTCCTCGCCGAGCTTCTCCATCAGCTCGAGTTGCGTCTCCAGGTAATCGATGTGCGATTCCTCGTCCGCGACGATCTTCTCCAGCAACGTGGCGCTGGTGCTGTCCTGCTTCTCGCGGCACATGATGATGCCGGGCTTGAGCCGGGCCAGCACCTCGTACTCGATGGCCAGGTCGGCCTCGAACTGTTCGCGCAGCGTCTGACCGATACGCAGCGAGAAGATGCGCTGGTAGTTCGGCAGGCCGTCCAGCAGCAGGATGCGGTCGGTGATCGCTTCGGCGTGCCGCATCTCGTCGAACGACTCCGCGCGAGTGTGCTCGGCGAGTTCGGTGAAGCCCCAGTTGTCCTGCATCTTCGAATGCAGGAAGTACTGGTTGATCGCGGTCAGCTCGCTGGTCAACTGCTCGTTGAGCAGCCGTAGTACGTCCGGATCACCTTGCATGATCACTCCTACGGTGAAGGGCTGTCAGGTCAGACCGCAGATGGGCTGGGCTGGAGCGCGTCTGCGGGATGTAGCAGCACTTTTGCGTGCCGCCTACGAATCTAGTGCAGTTCCGGCGAGTCAGGACAGCCTTCATCGCGCCGTCGGCGTGTCCGGCGGGCGCGGGATCGCGGATAGCGTATCAGCGAGTTAGGTTAGACTCCACTAATCGACTTAGGTTAGACTCTGCTAATTATGTGGCACATGGTTATGGCGTTGCCGCCGGCCTCCCCGACCTCGTGGGACGACCGGCGCGCCCGTCCGGCGGGTGTTTGCTGATGTACGTGTGCCTATGTGTGGGAGCCACCAATCAGACTGTGTGCGAGGCTGTCGCGCGGGGCGCGTCGACCTCGAAAGAGATTGCTGCCGCTTGCGGGGCGGGGGCCGACTGTGGCCGGTGCCGGCGGACGCTGCGCGCGATCATCGCCGCCGCCAACCAGCTCGACTCGGCCGCCGCGGTAGGTTAACTCCGCTTTCGTTCGCTGAAGTCCGCCAGCGCTGCGGCATTGGCCTGTGCGCCCATCAACTCGGCGAAGTGCGCGTTCTCCCGGGCCGTCGCCGCCGCGATCTGCGCGCGTAGCGGCTCCATCATGGTGTGCTTGACGGCCATCAGGCTCGGGATGGGGCGGCCGGCCAGGATCTCGGCGTGCCGCCGGGCGTCGGCCAGCAGGTCCTCCGGCTCGCACACCCGCCAGACCAGCCCCATCCGCAACGCCTCGGGCGCGTCGACCCACTCCGAGGACATCAGCAGCCAGGCGGCGTTCTGCCGGCCCAGCAACTGCGGCAGCAGATACGACGACGCGGCTTCAGGGGCCACTCCCAGGCTGGTGAACGGGCATTTCAGCCGCGCGGTCGACGACATGAAGGCCAGGTCGGCATAGCCCAGGATGGTGGTGCCGATGCCCAGCCCGACCCCGTTGACGGCGCAGATGAACGGCTTGGGAAATGCGGTGAGCGCCTCGATGAGCCCACGGAAGCCGAACTTGCCTTCCTGGAAGTCCGGGTCGGTGAACCGGGCCTGCATCTCGGCCAGGTCGGTGCCGGCGCTGAAACCCCGTCCCGCACCGGTCAGCAGCACGACCGCGACCTCCGGATCGGCGGCGGCATCCAAGAGGGCCTGTGCGGTGGCGTCGTAGAGGGCTTCGTTGAAGGCGTTCAACGCCTCGGGCCGGTTCAGGGTCAGGGTGCGTACGCGGTTTTCGTCGTCGATGAGCAGCGTCACGCGCACGAGACTAGCCGTTGCTGTAGACGCGGGTCGGTTCGATCAGCACCACCGCGCGGCGTTCCTTGGCCATGGTTGCGTCGTATTCGTCCCAGTTGTCGTGGGTACCGCCCGCGGCGGAGAACACATCGCGCAGCAGCAATCGCAGCTGATCGTCGGTCAGCCACGGCCGTGAGTCGTCGGGGCCGGCCAGTTCGGCGCGACCCTCGACCGTCGCCCACTGCCAGCCGTTGCGGAACGTGACGGCCAGTTGCGGGCGTACTCGCAGATTGGCCAGCTTCACCTTGCCGTAGGTGGTGAAGCCCAGTACGTGCGCTGCACTGACCGGGTGTCGCAGCAGCCCGACGTTGACCAGGGACGCCTGAACGGTGCCGTCGGCGCGGACGGTGGAGACCACTGCCAGGCCGTGTTCGGCGGCGGCCAGCGCCACCGCCTCGTCGAGTGTGGTCACCGGGACTCCGCTGCGCTGAACGGCGTCTTGATCACGTAACGGCTGGTGGGCACGGTGTCGATGTTCTGGTTGGCGCCGAATGCGCTGGTGCTGGCCACCATTCGGCCCACCCGGTGCTGCAGGTCGGCGTCGTCGGCGGCACCGAAGAATGCCTTGAGGTCGGTGACCGCCTCCACCGGGAACAACTCCTCGACGATGGCGTCGATGTGCGGCGCTTCGGGTGTGAGGGCGCGCACCACCCAGTTCTGGGTGTAGCCGAACGTCGACTGCGTCTCGATGGCCACCGGGGTGTGGTCGAGCTGCCAGCGATCCAGCCAACTCGCCCGGTCCAGGTCGGCGGGCCGGCGTAGCAGCGCGATATTTGCCAAACCTGTTGTGCGCGAGCCTGGTTCGGACACCGGGCCGGGCAGCGGCACCGATTCGGTGACCAGATAGGCGGCCAGCTGTTCGCACTCGGTGGCGAGCAGCCTGAGCGCCTCGGTGACCTGTTGGCCGTAGCACTGCTGCGTCCACAGGCTCACCACCGCGGCCACCGGCGGATCCAGCGTCGTCAGCGTCATCAGCGAGTCGCGTACCGCGCCGTCGCGCACGTTGACGGTCAGGCCGGGCAAGCCCAGCGCCGTCAACTGGTCGGCGACCGGTCCCCGTTGCCGGGCGCACCACTGGTCGTCGGGTTCGGCGCGCCGCAATACCGCAATCACCTTCTCCATAGCGCATGAACCTACAAGCGGCCGCGGGCCCGCTCGTCGACCAGGCGCACCCGGTGCTCGCCGGCGATCAGTGTGCCGATGATCCCGGCTAGCCGGCGGTAGGGCTCCTCGTGACCGCTGGTGGCGCGATAGACCAGACCGATCCGCCGGCCCGGGCGCGGCGCGGCGAAGTGGGCCAGGCCCAGCCGGGTGCGCGCCGTCTCCACCGCCACCGCGCTATGTGGAATCAGCGTCACGCCCAATCCCCCGGCCACGCATTGCACCGCGGTGGCCAGCGACGCGGCCCGGGTGTCGGCCGGCTGCGCCCGGCCCCCGGCCTGGCGGCAGACGTCCAGGGTCTGATCGCGCAGACAGTGCCCCTCGTCCAGCAGCAACAAAGGCAGCTCCGGCAGCGCGGCCGCAGGCACCCTGCGCTTGCCCGACAGCCGGTGTCCGGGCGGCAGCACCAGCACGAAATCTTCGTCGTAGATTGGGATCTCGGCGATGCCGGCGGTTTGCGCGGGCAGCGCGATCAGCGCCGCGTCCAACGCCGAGTCGCCCAGCATACGTAGCAACCGCTCGGTCTGGTCCTCGACCACCTGCAGGGTCAACTCCGGCAGCTCGCCGGCCAGGCCAGCCAGGATCGTGGGCAGTACGTACGGAGCGACCGTGGGGATCAACCCCAACCGCAGCCGGCCGCGCAGTGGATCGGAGGTGCCGGTGGCCGCCCCGGCGAACGCCTCGGCAGCGTCGACCACCGCCCGCGCGAACGGCAGCAGTTCGGCGCCCTCGGCCGTCACGGTTACGCGCCGGGTCGATCGCTCCACCAGCCGGATTCCCAGCCCGGTCTCCAACCCGGCCAGGGCCTGCGACAGGGTCGACTGGCTGACCCTGAGAAGCGTTGCCGCACTGCCGAAATGCTGGCGCTCGGCGACGGCGACAAAGGCTCGCAGGCCGGCCAGCGTAGGCTGAAAACTCTTATCGGGCATACCTATCAATATAGTGCTATATATCACCTTTACTTCAGGTCGCGCCTTGGGCAACATGAGTACAGCACCACATAATCTTGATTCAATCCAAAAAGGAGCGTCATGTCCCTGCTGACCATCGGCGACCAATTTCCGGCCTACCAGCTCACCGCGCTGATCGGCGGCGACCTGTCCAAGGTCGACGCGAAGCAACCCGGTGACTATTTCACCACCGTCACCAGCGACGACCACCCGGGCAAATGGCGCGTGATCTTCTTCTGGCCCAAGGACTTCACCTTCGTATGCCCCACCGAGATCGCGGCCTTCGGCAAGCTGAACGACGAGTTCGCCGACCGCGACGCCCAAGTGCTCGGGGTGTCGGTCGACAGCGAGTTCGTGCACTTCCAGTGGCGGGCGCAGCACGAAGACCTCAAGAAGCTGCCGTTCCCGATGCTCTCCGACATCAAGCGCGAGCTCGTCACCGCCACCGGTGCCCTCAACGCCGACGGTGTGGCGGACCGGGTGACCTTCATCGTCGACCCCAACAACGAGATCCAGTTCGTCTCGGTGACCGCCGGCTCGGTCGGACGCAACGTCGACGAGGTGCTGCGCGTACTCGACGCGCTGCAGTCCGACGAACTGTGCGCCTGCAACTGGCGCAAAGGTGACCCGACGCTGGACGCCGGTGAACTGCTCAAGGCCTCGGCATGAGCATCGAAAACCTCAAGGCGGCGCTACCGGAATACGCCAAGGACCTCAAACTGAACCTCGGCTCGATCGCGCGCAGCACGATTCTCGACGACGAGCGGCTCTGGGGCACCCTGCTGGCCAGCGCCGCGGCGACGCGAAATGCCCGGGTACTGGCCGAAATCGCCGCGGAGGCGGCCGACATCCTGTCGGCCGAGGCCTACCAGGCCGCCCTGGGCGCCGCCTCGATCATGGGCATGAACAACGTCTTCTACCGCGGACGCGGGTTCCTCGACGGGCAGTACGACGACCTGCGGCCGGGACTGCGGATGAACATCATCGGCAACCCCGGCGTGGCCAAGGCCAATTTCGAGCTGTGGTCGTTCGCGGTGTCCTCGATCAACGGCTGCTCGCACTGTGTGGTCGCCCACGAGCACACCCTGCGCGAGGTGGGAGTGAGCCGCGAAGAGGTGCTGGAGGCGCTCAAGGTGGCGGCGATCGTCGCCGGAGTGGCGCAGGCGATCGTGACCGCGGAGACCCTGGCGGCGGTGGGCTGACCGTAGTGTCGTAGGCATGCCGTCCTGGACCGAGCACGCGATCTGGTGGCAGGTCTATCCGCTGGGCTTCGTCGGCGCGTTTCCCGCCGAGCGGCCGCCGGGCCCGGAGGAACACCGGCTGCGGCGGCTGACCGGCTGGCTGGACCATGCCGTCGAACTCGGCGCCTCCGGGCTCGCGCTGGGTCCGGTATTCGCCTCGCGCACGCACGGTTACGACACCACCGACCACTACCGCATCGACCCGCGACTCGGGGATGACGCCGACTTCGACCATCTCGTCGACCAAGCGCACCGCCGGGGTCTGCGGGTGCTGCTCGACGGGGTGTTCAACCACGTCGGCGTCGACTTCCCCCGCTACCGGGATCCGGCGGCGCGGGACTGGTTCAGCGGCGACACCTTCGAGGGCCACGCCGGGTTGATCGGCCTGCACCACGGCAACCCCGAGGTCGCCGACTACGTCGTCGACGTGATGACGCACTGGCTGGACCGGGGCGCCGACGGATGGCGGCTGGATGCGGCCTACGCAGTGCCACAACGCTTCTGGGCCGACGTGCTGCCCCGGGTCCGGGCCAGGTTCGCTGACGCCTGGTTCGTCGGTGAACTCATCCACGGCGACTACGCGGCGGTGGTGACGGCATCCCGGTTCGACTCCGCCACCCAGTACGAATTGTGGAAGGCGATCTGGAGCAGCCTCAACGACGGCAACTTCTTCGAACTCGACCACGCGCTGCAGCGGCACAACACGTTCCTGCAGACGTTCGCGCCGCTGACGTTCGTCGGCAATCACGACGTCACCCGGATCGCGAGCCGGCTGCAGCGTCCCGAACACCTGGCGCACGCGCTGGTGATCCTGCTGACGGTGGGCGGCGTCCCCAGCATCTACGCCGGCGACGAGTTCGGCTTCCGCGGCGTCAAAGAGGAACGCTTCGGCGGCGACGACGCCGTGCGCCCCGAATTCGGCACTCCCCCAATACTATTGGATGCTGCCGGGAAGCAGGTGTGGGAGCTGCACCAGTATCTGATCGGACTGCGGCGCCGGCACGCCTGGCTGCACTCGGCGAGCACCAGTGCGGTCCAACTGGACAACCGGCACTACGTGTATCGCGTCCAGCACGATGCCGACTCGCTGTTGGTCGCGCTCAACATCGACGACGAGCCGCTGCGACTGCCGCTACCGGCGCCCGCCCGGCTGATCGCCGGATCGACGGCGCCCCCCGAGGAGGTCATCGACTCGGTTGTCGAGATCGAAGCCCACGGCTGGCGGATCCTGCGACCTAGCTGAGGTTCAGCCGCTGCAGCGTCAACGGGTCCTGCGCACCGCCGAAGTACTTGTCCAGCAACGCCAGAAAGCCCTCGTTTTCGTTGCCGGCCGCGTGCGCGAACAGGGTCATCGACGAGCGCAACTTGAGATCGTCGGGCCAGCCGAAGATCTGCCCCACCGAACGTCCTTGCACCGCGTTGACCAGCGCCACACACTCCCGCAGCCGGGGACCCAACACCGGGTGTGCCAGATAGGCGCGGGCTTCATCCAGCGAGGCGATGCCGAAGTGAACGGCGGTCGGGCTGCTGCCCAGCCCGCGCAACTGGGGGAACACGAACCACATCCAGTGGCTGCGTTTGCGTCCGGCGCGCAGTTCCTCGACCACGTCGTCATACACCCGCGCTTGCGCGTCCACGAAGCGTTGGAGATCGAAGGCCATAACCTCCACGTCTACACCCTGGTTAGATGACAAGATGGCGGTCAAGCGGCGGATTCCCAAGGTCCGCGATCTGGCGCCGCTGCTGCAATTCCGGCGACCACAGTTCAACCGCACCCAACGCCGCCTGGCCGCCGCACTGACCATCGAGGATCTGCGGCGGATCGCCAAAAGGCGCACCCCGAAGGCGGCCTTCGACTACACCGACGGCGCCGCCGAGGACGAGCTGTCCATCGAGCGCGCCCGGCAAGCCTTCCGCGACATCGAGTTTCATCCGACGATCCTGCGCAACGTCACCAACGTGACCGCCGGCTGGAACGTGCTGGGCCAGCCGGTGGTGTTGCCGTTCGGCATCGCGCCGACCGGCTTCACCCGCCTGATGCACACCGGTGGCGAGATCGCCGGTGCGCGGGCCGCGGCCGCCGCCGGCATCCCGTTCTCCATGTCCACCCTGGCCACCGCCGCAATCGAGGACGTGGTGAGCGCTGTCCCGCAGGGCCGCAAATGGTTCCAGCTGTACATGTGGAAGGACCGGGAGCGCTCGATGGAGTTGGTGCAGCGGGCCGCCGCTGCCGGGTTCGACACCATGCTCGTCACCGTCGACGTCCCGGTCTCCGGTGCGCGGTTGCGTGACGTGCGCAACGGCATGGCCATCCCGCCGGCGCTGACGCTGCGGACCGTGCTTGACGCCATCCCCCATCCACATTGGTGGTTCGACCTGCTGACCACCGAACCCCTGGCCTTCGCGTCCCTGGACCGCTGGCCGGGCACCGTCGGCGAATACCTGGACACCATGTTCGACCCCAGCGTCACCTTCGACGACCTGGCCTGGATCAAGCAGCAGTGGCCGGGCAAGCTGGTCGTCAAGGGCATTCAGACACTCGCGGATGCACGTGCCGTGGTCGACCGGGGTGTGGACGGGATCGTGTTGTCCAATCATGGTGGCCGCCAACTTGATCGGGCACCGGTGCCGTTCCACCTGCTGCCGACGGTGGCGCGGGAACTGGGCCGCGACACCGAGATTTTGCTGGACACCGGCATCATGGCCGGCGCCGACATCGTCGCGGCGGTGGCGCTGGGAGCGCGCTGCACGCTGGTTGGGCGTGCTTACCTGTACGGGCTGATGGCGGGCGGCGAAGCGGGAGTCACCCGCGCCATCGAAATTCTGGAAAGCGGCGTGTACCGCACCATGGCCTTGCTGGGCGTCACCTGCCTCGAGGAGCTGTCGCCCCAGCACGTGACGCAGTTGCGGCGACTGGCCCCGGTCTAGCTGCGCTGGCCGCTGTTGACTCGGCCGGCCAGACCTGAATCGATCCCGCGATCGAATTCGGTCGTCAGGCCGGGCCGCTTTGCGGTGGGGATTTTCGGGCAATCGCAGCCCAGACTGCCGAACGGGTTGGGATGGGTTTCCGCCGGGTCGGCCGACGCCGGTGCCACGCCCAGAGCGAACGAGGCGATTGCAGCGGCGACGGCGACGATCATCTTGCGGATCAAGAGCGGCGTCCCTTCGCTGGTCGAGCTCCGATGGCTGGGCTCAACCAGTCTACGTTCAACTTTCGTTCACCTAGCGTTTCCTAATGATTTTCATATGTGCGTCGTGGCGACCGGGGTCGTCGGGAACAAACCGACCGAACCCTGGGTTGAGTCGAGCAGACTTAACTTTGGGAGGAATTGATGGCTGAAGCCAAATCAGTGCCGGTGTTATTCGTGTCGGACCCGATCGTGCTGCCCGGGATGGTGGTGCCGATCACCCTCGACGACACCGCACGCACCGCCGTCGACGCCGCGCAAGGCAGCGAATCGCGCGAGCTGCTGATCGCCCCGCGGCTGGACGACCGCTACCCCAGCCACGGCGTGCTGGCAAAGATCCTGCAGGTAGGACGGATACCGGGCGGCGGTGGTACGGCCGCCGTGGTGCGCGGTGAGCGCCGGGCTCACATCGGCGCCGGCGTCACCGGATCCGGTGCCGCGTTATGGGTCGAGGTGACCGAAGTGCCGGACACCGAGGTGACCGACGAAATCAAGGCATTGGCTGCCGAGTACAAGAAACTGCTGCTGGCGATGCTGCAGCGGCGCGACGCCTGGCAGATCATCGACTACGTCAACAGCCTGACCGATCCGTCGGCGCTGGCCGACACGTCGGGCTACGCGTCCTATCTGTCCCAGGCGCAGAAGCGGCAGCTGCTGGAAACGGTGGATGTCGCGCAGCGGCTGCGCGTCCTGATCGACTGGACCGGCGCGCACCTGGCCGAGGTCGAGGTCAACGACAAGATCGCCGAGGACGTCCGCGACGGCATGGAGAAGACGCAGAAGGAGTTTCTGCTGCGTCAGCAACTGGCCGCCATCCGCAAGGAGCTGGGTGAGGGTGAGCCCGACGGTTCCGACGACTACCGCGCCCGCGTCGAGGCCGCCGAGCTGCCGGAGAAGGTGCGCGAAGCCGCGCTGCGCGAAGTCGGCAAGCTGGAACGCGCCAGCGACCAGAGCCCGGAGAGTGGCTGGATCCGCACCTGGCTGGACACCGTCCTGGACCTGCCGTGGAACGTGCGGACCGAGGACTCCACCGACCTGGCCGCGGCACGCGAAGTGTTGGACGCCGACCACCACGGCTTGGACGACGTCAAGGACCGCATCGTGGAATACCTGGCCGTGCGTACCCGCCGCGCCCAGCGCGGTCTGCAGGTGGTCGGCGGCCGCGGCTCTGGGGCGGTGATGGTGCTGGCCGGCCCGCCCGGCGTCGGCAAGACGTCGCTGGGCGAGAGCGTGGCCCGCGCGCTGGGTCGCAAGTTCGTGCGCGTCGCCCTGGGCGGCGTGCGCGACGAGGCCGAGATCCGCGGGCACCGTCGCACCTACGTAGGCGCCCTGCCGGGCCGCATCGTGCGTGCCATCGGTGACGCGGGAACGATGAATCCCGTTGTGCTACTTGACGAAATCGACAAGGTCGGTTCGGACTACCGCGGCGACCCCAGCGCGGCGCTGCTCGAGGTGCTCGACCCGGCGCAGAACCACACCTTCCGCGACCACTATCTGGATCTGGATCTGGACCTGTCCGATGTGGTGTTCCTGGCCACCGCGAACGTGGTCGAGAACATCCCGTCGGCGTTGCTGGACCGGATGGAGCTGGTGCAGATCGACGGTTACACCGAGGACGACAAGGTCGCCATCGCGCGGGATTACCTGCTGCCCCGGCAGCGGGAGCGCGCGGCGCTGACCGAGGACGAGGTGACCGTCACCGACGCCGCGCTGCGCAAGATCGCGGCCGACTACACCCGCGAGCCCGGCGTGCGGCAGTTCGAACGGCTGCTGGCCAAGGCGTTGCGCAAGGTGACGACGAAGCTGGCTGCGGACCCGGCGCCGATCACCGTCGACGAGCCCGACCTGGTCGGCTACCTGGGCCGCCCGCGCTTCACACCGGAATCGGCCGAACGCACCGCGGTGCCGGGTGTGGCCACCGGTTTGGCCGTCACCGGCCTGGGCGGCGACGTGCTCTACATCGAGGCCGGCGCCACCGACGGTGAGCCCGGGTTGCAGCTGACCGGCCAACTGGGCGAGGTGATGAAGGAATCGGCGCAGATCGCGTTGTCCTACGTCCGCTCGCACGCCGACGAACTCGGGGTCGATGCCAAGGCGCTGGACCGGCGCATCCACGTCCACGTGCCCGCCGGCGCGGTGCCCAAAGACGGCCCGTCCGCGGGAGTGACGATGGTGACCGCGCTGGTGTCGATGGCCACCGGACGGCAGGTCCGCTCCGACGTCGGCATGACCGGCGAGGTCACCCTGAACGGGCGTGTGCTGCCGATCGGTGGGGTCAAGCAGAAGCTGCTGGCCGCCCAACGTGCTGGTCTGTCAACGGTTTTCATTCCGGCCCGCAACGAGCCGGATCTCGACGACGTGCCCGCCGAGGTGCTCGAGTCGCTGACCGTGCTGCCGATGACCGACGTGGCCGAGATCGTCGCGCAAGCCCTTCAAGCTCAGCAGACCGCATCGGCAGCTGCCTGAGTCAAGCGGCGCGGCGTGGTCCGATCCTGGCAGAATCACCGACATGGCTCAGGATCTGAAGCGTCAGTTCGTGCATCGAGTCCAGCGTTTCGTGGTGAACCCGCTGGGCCGCAAACTACCGGTCACCATGCTGGAAACCACCGGGCGCAAATCGGGTCAGCCGCGGCGCACCGCGGTGGGCGGAGCGGTGGTGGACAACCAGTTCTGGATGGTCTCCGAACACGGGGAGCATTCGGACTACGTCTACAACATCAAGGCCAATCCCGCCGTCCGGGTGCGCATCGGCGGCCAGTGGCGAACCGGCACCGCGCACCTGCTGCCCGACGACGATCCGTGGCAACGGCTGCGAAAACTGCCCCGGCTCAACGGAGTCGGGGTGCGCACCATGGGCACTGACCTGCTGACCATCCGGGTGGATCTGGACTGACCGACCGTCATGGCCTACGACACCGACCTCGCCAACCGGATCCGCGAACTGCTGGCGCAACGACCCGGAGTGGACGAGAAGCAGATGTTCGGCGGTCTTGCGTTTCTGATCGGCGGACACCTGGCCGTCTGTGCCAGCGGACAGGGCGGGCTGATGGTGCGGGTGCCGCGGGAGGACACCGAGCGGCTCCTGGAACGCGCCCACGTCAGCCCGCTGGTGATGGCCGGTAGGCACACCCGGGGTTGGCTGCGGGTCACCGCTGACGGCGTGCGGACCAAACGGCAACTGCAGGGCTGGGTCGAGCGCGGCGCCGACTGCTCGGGCAGCCTGCCGCCCAAGTGATCGGGTTTGCCGGGCGGTCGGCCGGGTACGCCGCGCCGTATGGACACGCCCGAGCGCCGAGCGCGGCGCCTGCTCGACTTGGCCGTCACCACCTACGCCGCTGAGGCGGGCATCCGGATCGCCGACAAGCCGATGCCACTGTTCCAACTGCTGGTGCTGTGCATGCTGGCCAGCAAACCCATCGACGCCGGCATCGCCACGCAGGCCGCGCGCGAGTTGTTCAAGGCCGGCCTGCGCACCCCCAAAGCTGTGCTCGCCGCCGATCGGCGCACCATGATCGAGGCGTTCGGACGCGCCCACTACGTACGGTACGACGAAAGCTCGGCCACCCGTCTCACCGACATGGCGACCCGGGTCCGGGACGAGTTCTCCGGCGACCTGCGGGAGGTGGCCCGCCGCGCCGACTCCGATACCGCGGCGGCGAAGCGAATCATCAAGGGCTGTAAAGGAATCGGCGACACCGGGGCGGACATCTTCCTGCGTGAGGTGCAGGACGTGTGGACCTGGGTGCGGCCCTATTTCGACGAGCGCGCCACAGCCGCGGCCAAGGAGCTGCAGCTGCCCACCGACCCGGCCGACCTCGCCGGCTTCGCGCCGCGCAGCTGCGCGCGACTGGCTGCGGCGCTGGTGCGGGCATCGCTGGACGACGACCTGCGCCGGCGCGTGCTGGACTGAGCCCGTGACAGTGCGGATCGGCACCTCCGGGTGGTCCTATGACCACTGGACCGGTGTGCTGTATCCGCCGGGACTGCCCAGTGCCCGGCGGCTGCGCCACTACGCCGAAGTGTTCGACACCGTCGAGTTGAACGCGAGTTTCTATCGGTGGCCCAAGGATTCGACGTTCGCCGGCTGGCGCGATCAACTGCCCAGCGGATTCGCCATGTCGGTCAAGGCGCATCGCGGTCTCACCCATTACCGCCGGCTGTCCTCCCCCGAAACCTGGATCGAGCGGTTCGAACGCTGCTGGCAGATCCTGGGCGATCGGCGCGGTGTGCTGCTGGTCCAGCTACATCCCGAGCAGCAGCGCGACGACGAACGGCTGGCCGGATTCCTCGCCGGGGTGCCGCCCGCGGTCCGGGTCGCCGTCGAGCTGCGCCACCCCAGCTGGAACGACCCGGCGGTGTTCGCGGTGCTCGAACAGCACCGGGCCGCCTACGTGGTGATGAGCGGTGCGGGGCTGCTGTGCCTGCCCCGGGCCACCACGGATCTGGTCTACATCCGGATGCACGGGCCCGAACCGGCCACCATGTACACCGGTTCGTACAGCGACGCCGAGCTGCGGGACTGGGCCGAACGGATCGCCGGATGGGACGAGCAGGGCCGCGACGTGTGGATCTACTTCAACAACGACATCGGCGGTCACGCGGTGCGAAATGCGTTGTCGCTGCGCGAGATTCTGAGCTGACCGCTAATCAGCGGGGTTCCAGGTGTGGTCGATCACCTCGGGTGGGTGGTGCGCCTGCAGGCGCTCCCGCTCGGCGCGGCGGCGCTTGACCCGCAACCGCGCGTCGGCCGGAACGGTGACCAGTTCGTCGCACAGCAGGTAACAGGCGTCGTCGACGGCGTCGATCAGGTCAGCCTCGACAAGGCGAGATCCCAGTTCCCGCAGCGTCAGCCGAAGTTCTTGGGTGAACCGGATGGTGGTGTCGTGCGCGAGTTCGCGGGAGCTGCGGGCACTGTCGGCCAATCGCTGGGACAACGAACCAGGCGGCTCCGGTGCCGCCTCGGCCTCGGCGATGTCGGCGGCAGCCGCCAGCAGCAGCCCCGGATCGTCAGCGAACGTCGGGCTGGCCAGCTCGGCTTCCGCGGGGCCCCGATGTCCCAGCTGGGACACGGCGGCCTCCAGTGCGGTCGCGGCGCGCGGCGACAGCGCGCGGATACTGCCGACATTGCCCTGCCGGGCCAGCGCGCACAGCGGCGGGTCGGCCCGCAGGATAGCGGCCAGATCGGCACACGCGGTCGCGATGTGGCCGCTCTCCATGATCACCCCGACGCCGTAGACGCTCGAACCCGCACGGGTGTGTCCCAGCGTGGCCGCGGTGACACCGGTGTCGATGACCCACAGCCCGGTCAGAACCCAGCCCTGCTGAATCCGGTCCCGCAGCAGTCGCAGTCGCACCCCCAGGGCCGCGACGCTCAGGGCCTCCAGTTCCGCGGTGTCCAGGTGCTCGGCGGTCGCGGCGGCGAGGTAGTCCTGGGTTTCGGGCCGCAGGTGGCGCAGCAGCGCCAGTGAGCGCGCGGTCACCACCACCTTGGCCACCGAGCCGCGCGGGCCGGAGGCCTGCTGGGGCGGGCCGAGCGGCAACAGGTCCCCGACCTGCGGCTGATTGCGCAGGGTGTGCTGGGTGATGGCGTCCTCGTCCCAACCGGGCAGCTGGGTGGCAGCGACGATGTTGGCCGACACACCGACATAGGGTCGGTGTCCGAACACCGCGATCGCCCGGCTCGCCCACTCCTCGGCGACCACGTCGCCCAACGCGAGCACCCGGCCCATCGCCTGGCCGGCGGCGCGCAGACCGCCGAGTTGCACGTCGAGAGTGATGGGAGTCAGCGGCCCCGGCAGCGCGGCGGACAGGCCGGATGCGCTGAACACCGGGAACCGCGGGTCGATCTGGTCGTCGAACTCGCCCTCCAGACCGTCGGGGGCGGCGCTGCGCAACGGCGCACCGTCGGCCGTACCCACCCGCGGCGGCGCCTCCACCGGCAGCGCGAACTGACCCGAGCCGGGGACGGCGCCGGCGGGTTCGATTCGGCGGCCCTTGAGCCCGCGCCCGGTGTCCACCACCGCGTCCAGCGCGCCCCAACCGTACTCGAAGCCCCAATCCTCTTGTGCGACAGCAATATCCAGTTCGGGGATCAGCTGGTCCCAACTGCGCACCCCGTGCAGCCGCAGGCGCGGCACGACGGCCCGGATCAACCGCCAGGCGGTGACTACGTTGATGGTGTCCGGGGTGGCCAGGTCCACCACGCCGGTGCGGTCGGTGCCGGCCGCCAGCACCAGAAAGCGGACCAGGTCGTCGAGGTGCAGCACCCGCATCGGCAGCGCCGAGACCTTGCTGCGCATCAGCGTGGCCACCGTGCGGCACGCCATCCAGTCCAGCTGGCGACCCACCGGCGGCGCGATCCGGATGATCAGGTTGGGTGCCCAACCCGTGGACACCAGCGTCTCGGCGGGTCGGTACAGCTCGGCGGACCCAGCGGCCTGGGAGACGAACAGCAGGCGGGCTCCCGCTCGGGCCGCCGCGTTCGCCACGTGCGCGACACCCGTCGAACCGGCGCCGCCCGGCGCGGTGACGTCGACGGCGGCCAGGTGAATCACCACGTCGGCGTTGGCGGCCAGATCCACCAGGATCGGATTGTGCAGCGCGGCACTGACGAACTCGACGTCGGGATCCAGGCACTCGTGCGGGCGCGGCCCGATGCCGCTGACCGTGTGCCCGGCGGCGATCAGCTGACGTGCGACCATCCGCCCGATGGTGCCTGCGGCGTCGGTAAGCAACACGTGCACGTGGCCTCACCTCCCCCGACGTCTACCGGCCCCGACGTGTACTGACCCCGACGTCTACTGAAAACAATAGGCACGGCAGCCCTGGTTTTGCAGACTCGAGTCTCTAACGTGACCCTTGAGCTGCGGTTACGTTGTGGTTACCGCAGGGTCGCGGAGCCGTCGGCGGCGACGGCGACTTTGGCGCCGGCGATGTCCTCCGCGACGGTCGCGGCGGCCGCCGCGGCATCGGTGATCACGGCCAGGGCACGCGCTCCGTCCGGCGTACGCACCGCCAGGAACGCCTTCTCGGGCCGGCCGTCCCGGTCGAAGGGGGTGGTCCAGGCCTCCACGGTCCCGACACCCTCCCAGTCGACCAGGCCGGTCGTGGTGGGTTCGCGGTCCACCGCCGCCTGCACGTCCTCCCACGCGAACCCGGCCGGCGGGTCGGTGCCGTACACGCCGAAACTGTGCTTGGTCAAATAGCCGCCGTTGGCGGTGATCAGGCCGCGCCGGCCCGGATTCGCGGCCAGCAACTCGGCCATGGTCGCGATGGAATGCGTGACGTAGTTGTTCCAAGGGCCACCGGCAAACGTCAGCCCGCCGGTGACCGTCAGCGGGCGCTCCGGATCGTCGAGGGGCAAGCCGAGTTCGTTGGCCGCGACCTGGACCGCGGACGGGAAGCAGGAGTAGAGATCGACGTAGTCGACGTCGTCGATGCCCACACCGGCCAGCTCCAGGGCCCGCGCTCCGCCGATCCGGATCGCCGGCGAACGGTGCAGTTCGCCCCGCTCGGCGATCGCCGAGGTGTCGTGCGCGTCGGTGCCAGAGTAGGGGTAGACCCAGCGCTCAGCAGGCACCCCCAGCCGCCGGGCCTGTTCGACCGAGGTCAGGATCAGCGACGCGCCCTGGTCGACCATATTGTTGGAGTTCATCAGCTTGGTGTAGGGCCAGCTGATCATCCGGTTCTGCGGGCCCGGCCGGCGGATCTCCTCGGCGCTGACCGCCCGGCGGATCCAGGCGTTGGGGTTGTCGACGGCCACCGCGTTGAACCGCGCCCACAGTTCGCTGACGCGCCGGGCGTGGTCCTCGACGGATTCCCCGCCGGCGATGCGCAGCGCCTGCTCGAAGATCGGGTAGACGTACGCCGGCCGGTCCAGCTTGATCTTGATCTCGGCGTCGCCGGCCATCGGCACGTCCTCGCCGGCGATCCGGGGCATCGGCACCGAGGCGTCCTGCTCGGTCCACACCAGCCGGCGGCCCAGCTTCTTCAGACCGGTCCGGGTGCGCCAGGTTTCGGCGCCCGAGATCAGCACCACGTTCGCGCGGCCGGCCTGAATGTCCAGGCAGGCCTGGTTGACCAGCGACTGAGGGGTGTTGCCGCCCACCGGGCTGTACAGGGCGGTGACGTCGGTGCGGCCCAGCCGCTCCCCGAGCAGCTGACCTGCGTTGCGGTAGTGCGCGGACAGGATCTGCACCACCCGGACGGAGTCGACGGCCTCGATCACCCGGGCATCGGCCGCCTGCCGGGTGGCCGAGACCATCAGGTCGACGGGCTCGATGCACGGCTGGTCGGGGTCGATGTCGTCGCGATGGTTGACCTGGCCGTAGCCGATCAGCACCGGCGTTCTGGGGTCCACGGGCATCCGTCGAACCTATCGCTACCGCCTCGGGCCACTAGACGGGTGTGCGGCGGTAGCGCACCTCCACCACCGGGCCGTCACCGTAGACCGCGGTGCGGCGCGCACCGTCGGGCGCCCAGCCGTCACGCTCATAGAACCGCCGGGCGAGGGTGTTCGCTTCCAGCACCCACAAGACCGCGCCGCTGACCCCGAGCCCGCGCAAGCGCTCGCGCGCGGCCTCGATCAGCAACCGGCCGACGCCGGTGCCCAACTGCGACGGGTCGACGTAGATCGCCATCACCTCACCCGTGGAGTCCTCGTCCCGACACAGCCCAAACGTGACAAAGCCGCTGATGGTTGCGTCGCGCACGGCGACCAGGGTGACCGGCATCCGGATGCCGGGCTGTCCGAAGGTGTAGCGGCGGGCCCGCGCCTCGGGGTGAGGCCGTCGAGAAACGCCTGGTCGATCAGGCCGCGGTAGGCCGACTGCCACATGCACACGCGCCACCTCGTCGGCGTCCTGCGGTGTGGCCGGCCGCACCTCGGTCATCGGGGCCAGTATCCGGCGGCATAACGTATCCGACATGGCAGACACGGCATCGGTTGCCGCCAAAGTCGGCGGCAAGGTCATCGTCATCACCGGCGGCGCCCGCGGCATCGGGCTGGCGACGGCCACCGCGCTGCACAAACTGGGCGCCAAGGTCGCCATCGGCGACATCGACGAGACCACGGTCAAGGAGTCCGGCGCCGACCTCGGCCTCGAGGTGTACGGCAGGCTCGACGTCACCGACCCGGCCTCGTTCTCGGATTTCCTGGACCAGGTCGAGCGTCAACTCGGCCCGATCGACGTGCTGATCAACAACGCGGGCATCATGCCGGTCGGACGGATCATCGACGAGCCCGATGCCGTCACCCGCCGCATCCTGGACATCAACGTCTACGGCGTGATCCTGGGCAGCAAGCTCGCGGCCCAGCGCATGGTCCCCCGCAACCGCGGCCACGTCATCAACGTGGCGTCGCTGGCCGGGGAACTGCACATCGTCGGGTTGGCCACCTACGTTGCCAGCAAGCACGCCGTGCTGGCATTCACCGACTCGGCCCGGCTGGAGTACCGCCCGTACGGTGTGCACTTCTCGGCCGTGCTGCCGACCTTCGTCAACACCGAATTAGTCTCTGGCACACCGGGAATGAAGGGTTTCCGCAACGCCGAGCCGACCGAGATCGCCGACGCGATCGTCGGACTGGTGGCCCATCCCAAGCCGCGGGTGCGGGTCACCAAGGCGGCCGGCGCGATGGTGGTGTCGCAGAAATTCTGGCCGCGCCGACTCGCCGAGGGACTCAACCGGCTCTTGGGCGGCGAACACGTCTTCACCGAAGACGTCGACGTCGAAAAACGCCGCGCCTACGAGGCCCGCGCCCGCGGCGAGGAGCAGGACACGTAAAGCGGAGTTCACCGGCGTCGCGCACAATCGGGCTAATGAGCCCAGAAACCGCAACTGCTGCCACGCCCGCGATCCTCTCCGACGACGAACTGGCCCTCATCGACTCCTACTGGCGAGCCGCGAACTACCTCTCGGTCGGCCAGATCTACCTGCTGGACAATCCGATGCTGGCCGAACCCCTGGCCGCCGAACACGTCAAACCCCGCCTGCTGGGCCACTGGGGCACCACACCCGGACTCAACCTGCTCTACGTCCACCTCAACCGGATCATCCGCAACCGCGACGCCAACGTCATCTACATCACCGGACCCGGGCACGGCGGCCCCGGACTGGTGGCCAACGCCTACCTCGAAGGCACCTACAGCGAGGTCTACACCGGCGTCGAGGAAGACACCGAAGGCCTGCGCAAGCTGTTCCGGCAGTTCTCCTTCCCCGGCGGCATCCCCAGCCACGTCGCGGCCCAGACGCCGGGGTCGATCCATGAGGGCGGCGAACTCGGCTACGCGCTGGTACACGCCTTCGGCGCGGCCTTCGACAACCCCGACCTGGTGGTCGCCTGCGTCGTCGGTGACGGGGAGGCCGAGACCGGCCCGCTTGCCGCCGGCTGGCATTCCAACAAATTCCTCAACCCGGCCGTGGACGGCGCGGTGCTGCCCATCCTGCATCTCAACGGCTACAAGATCGCCAATCCGACGGTGCTGGCCCGCATCCCGGAAGCCGAACTCGAGGCGCTGATGCGCGGGTACGGCTACCGCCCGATCACGGTCGCCGGCGACGATCCCGCCGACGTGCACCAGCAGCTGGCCGCCGCCCTGGACGACGCGTTCGACTCGATCGGCGCGATTCAGGCCGCCGCGCGCTCCGGCGAGTCGACCGAGCGCCCGGTGTGGCCGATGATCGTGCTGCGCACCCCCAAGGGCTGGACCGGGCCCAAGGTCGTCGACGGCCAGCAGGTGGAGGGCACCTGGCGCTCCCACCAGGTGCCGCTGGCCGGCACACACGAGAACCCCGAGCACCGCGCGCAGCTGGAACAGTGGCTGCGCAGCTACCGGCCCGAGGAGCTGTTCGACGGCGACGGCGCGTTGCGGGCCGATTTGAAAGCCATTGCCCCGCAGGGCGATCGACGAATGAGCGCCAACCCGCACGCCAACGGCGGGCTGTTGCTGCACGACCTGGACCTGCCGGACTTCCGCGATTATGCGGTGCCCGTCGAGCGGCCCGCGACACAGACGCACGAGGCCACCCGGGTGCTGGGCACCTTCCTGCGCGACGTGATCACCCGCAACCTGGACCGGTTCCGGCTGATGGGCCCCGACGAGACCGCCTCCAACCGGCTGGGCGCGGTATTCGAGTCCACCGACAAGGTGTGGCTGTCGCGGACCGACCCCGACGAGGATGCGGGGACGCATCTCGCGCCGGACGGCCGGGTGATGGAAGTGCTGTCCGAGCACCTGTGCCAGGGCTGGCTGGAAGGCTATCTGTTGACCGGCCGGCACGGGTTGTTCAACTGCTACGAGGCGTTCGTGCACATCGTCGACTCGATGTTCAACCAGCACGCGAAGTGGTTGTCGACCAGCCGGGAGCTGCCCTGGCGGCGGCCGATCGCGTCGCTGAACTACCTGCTGAGTTCGCACGTGTGGCGCCAGGACCACAACGGCGCGTCGCACCAGGACCCGGGATTCATCGATCTGGTGGCCAACAAGCGCTCCGAGGTGGTGCGGGTGTACCTGCCGCCGGACGGCAACACGCTGCTCTCGGTGGCCGATCACTGCCTGCGCAGCCGCGACTACATCAACGTGATCGTGGCCGGCAAGCAGCCCGCGCTGTCCTATCTGTCGATGGACGAGGCGATCCTGCACTGCACACGGGGGCTGGGGATCTGGCAGTGGGCCAGCACGGCGGTCGGTGAGCCCGACGTGGTGTTGGCCTGCGCCGGCGACATTCCGACCTTGGAGACGCTGGCGGCCGCCGACATCCTGCGCCGCGAGCTGCCGCAGCTGCAGGTGCGGGTGGTCAACGTCGTGGACCTGATGCGCCTGCAGCCGGAGGCAGAACATCCACATGGCTTGTCGGACAAGGAATTCGACGCCCTGTTCACCCGCGACAAGCCCATCATCTTCGCCTATCACGGCTACCCCTGGCTGATCCACCGGCTCACCTACCGTCGGACCAACCACGGGGAGCTGCATGTACGCGGCTTCAAGGAGCGCGGCACCACGACGACACCGTTCGACATGGTGATGCTCAACGACCTGGACCGGTTCCACCTGGTGATCGATGTAATCGACCGGGTCGATGGGTTGGCGAGTCAGGCGGCCGAGTTGCGCCAGCGGATGGTGGACGCGCGGTTGTCGGCCCGCCGCTACACCCGCGAGCACGGCGAGGACGACCCGCAAATCAGCGGCTGGACCTGGGGTCCGACCGAATAACCACCCTAGAAGGGCGGGGGCTCCTCGGGTTCGGCGCCGCGTGGCACGTCGGCGCTGCAGCAGTCGGTGTAGCGACTCTCGCGGATCTGGCGATTGTGCGCGCGTTCGGTGGCGATGCGCTGCGCGCGGTCCTGGGCGCGGGTGCGGCGGCGGGTGGGCATCATCGCGGTGCGTTCACCGCAGTAGTCGACCGGTGGGGTGGTTGCCTCGGGGCTGGGCATGCCGCCGGTGGCGGTGCACAGGCCGGGGAACAGCAGGGCGCTGCCGGGGGTGGTGACGTGGGTGTCGCCGCCCGGGGAAGTGAAAATGATTGTGCCATCGGCTAATTGCTGTTCCCGCCAGCCCCAGAAGGTCTTCACGAGGTGGTGCGTGCGGCATTTGCAATGCAGGTTGGCCGCATGGGTGGGGCCGCCGTCGGCGTGCGGGATCGAATGATCGATGTCACAGCGGGTGGCCGGCACATCGCAGCCGGGCCACCGGCAGGTGAGGTCGCGTGCACGCACGAAATCGGCCAGTTCTTTGGATGGCCGGTATCCGGGCTCCGGAGCGCGGAAGCCCGGATGGACCAGCGGCAGCTGCCTGGCCGTGACGGCAAGCTCGGCGAGCAGTTCGGGCGTGATCAGTCCCTCGGCGCCGATCACCGACGCCGGGGTCGCGCCGGTGCCGTCCAAGGTGGCCTGCTCGGCGATCACGTGGATCACCACCGGCGCAGCCGGCTTTCGCTGCCCAGCGGCACAGTCCGGCCGCCCGCAACGGCAGCCGAGCCGGTCCGCGCCGGCGGCTAACGCGCCCAAGGCGTCGGCGCGGCGTTCGTCGCGGGTACGCGGGTCGTTGGGGCAGACGGTGGCCGCCATCGCCGTCAGGCGCTGATCCAGGGCGAGGGCGTCGGGGGTGGCCAGGCTGCCCTCGATCAGCGCGATCCCGTCCCCGTCCTCGCTGATCAGGATCTCGCGGCCGCGGTGGCGCTGTTGGCGGCGCCGCAGCGCATCGACGTCGGCGCCCACCACGATCTTGTCGACCTGGGCGGCAAGGCGATACTTGCTCAGTGAGGGCCACCGGGTCACATTGGCTGCGATCAACGCATCGACCCGGGCCAAAACCTCCGGATCTTCGATCGCATCGGTGCGAAACACGATGATCCCGAACGCGGCGGCATCAATGTCCCCGGCGCTGAACACCTGCGCGGTCTGGGGCAGCCGTTCACGCATCGCGCGGGCATAGCGGACCTTGCCCACCGCACGGGTCTGGCCGATCCGCAATGCCGCGGCCACCTCCGCCGCGACGGCTTCCATGGTGTCGATGGCCCACAACTCGTTGCCGGTGCACTGCCCCAGCCGGTACGCGAACAATTCGCCGATCGCCGTCAACTGCGCCGCTGCGGCCTGATTCTCCAGCCGGGTCACGTCCCGGATGCGCTGCAAAAAAGCTGCCGATTCCGGCGTCACCGGTCGTTGGGCAGAGCGCTCGTAGAAAACCTCAAAGGACTCCTGTAGCTGCGAGCCCGGGTCACCCAACACCAGCTGTTCGAACATACTTGCGAATGTACACCGACCCGCTGACAATGGCTGCACGATCAGGTCAACGCCGCACCCGCGACCGACGCTAACCTGTGCGGATGCCGAAGGTCCTGTCCGTCAACGTGGCCCGGGCCCGCCGCAATCCCGACCCCCGCGCGGCATCCCGGGTGACCGGCATCGACAAGCTGCCGGCCGCCGGTCCCGTCGAGGTCCGCGCCCCCGGCCCGATGCGGGGCGGCTCGGGCAGCGGCCTGGCCGGCGACACGATCGGCAACCGCAAACTGCACGGCGGTGACGACCAGGCCGTCTACGCCTACGCCCGCGAAGACCTCGACTTCTGGCAAGCGCAGCTGCAGCGCGAAATCACCGCCGGGATGTTCGGCGAAAACCTGACCACCCACGGCATCGAGGTGACCGATGCGCTTATCGGCGAACGCTGGCAGGTGGGCTCCGACGGCTTACTGCTGGAGGTCAGCGCACCCCGGACACCCTGCCGCACCTTCGCGGCCTTTCTGGAGCTCGACCGGTGGATCAAGACATTCACGCAGGCCGGCAAGCCGGGCGCCTATCTCAGGGTGATCCATCCAGGTACGGTCTGCGCCGGCGACTCGATCCGGATCGCCTACCGGCCCGATCACGACGTCACCGTGGCCCTGGCCTTTCGCGCCAAGATGACCGAGCCCGACTTGCTTCCCCGGCTACTGGCCGCCGATGCGCTGTCGGCCGAGCTGAAGATGCTCGCGCGCCGCCGTTCGCCACAAGCGAACTGAGCGGGTGCACAGCCACGCACGGGTAGAATCAGCCCGGTGCAGAATCAGGCTTGCGGACAGGGCGGTCAGAGCGATGCGTCAGTTGTTTCGCAACCAGAGCGCTTTCGCCTCTATTTCGACATCGCCGTCGTCGTCGCGGTGTTGGTGACCACCAACCTGGTCGCGCACTTCACCACCCCATGGGCCGGCATCGCGACCGTCCCCGCCGCCGCCGTCGGCCTGGTGGTCCTGGTCCGCTGGCGCGGTCTGGGCTGGGCTGAACTCGGTCTGGGCCGCGAACACTGGAAATCCGGCATGGGCTACGCCTTGGCCGCCGTGGGGCTGGTGCTGTCGGTGATCGCGGTCGGCGTGCTTCTTCCGGTGACCCGGCCGATGTTCCTGAACAATCACTACGCGACGGTCTCCGGCGCCCTGATCGCCTCGATGGTGATCATCCCGCTGCAGACCGTGATCCCCGAGGAGCTCGCCTTCCGCGGCGTGCTGCATGGCGCGTTGGACCGGGCCTGGGGATTCCGCGGTGTCGCGCTGGCCGGCTCGCTGCTGTTCGGGCTGTGGCACATCGCGACGTCGCTCGGATTGACCAGCAACAACGTGGGATTCACCCACCTGTTCGGGGGTGGCGTCTTCGGCATGATGGCGGGCGTGACGATGGCGGTGCTGGCAACTGGGGCGGCTGGCTTCGTGTTCAGCTGGCTACGACGGCGCAGCGGCAGCTTGATCGCGCCGATCGCGCTGCACTGGTCGCTCAACGGGATGGGTGCGCTGGCCGCCGCGCTGGTCTGGCACCTGTCGACCTGACGGTCACACCAGCAGCACCGCGGCACCGGCGATTCGGCCGGAACTGAGATCGCCAAGCGCCTGATCTGCCTGCCCGAGCGGATATTCCGGCGTCGTGACTTCGATGTGGTGATGCGCCGCGAAGTCCAGAAACGCGCGGGCGTCGGCCCGGGTGTTCGAGGTGACGGACCGCAGCTGCCGCTCCTGGAACAGGTGGCGCTGATAATTCAGCGTGGGGATGTCGCTCAGATGGATGCCGGCCACCGACAAGGTGCCACCGCGGTCTAGAGCCGCCAGCGCGGGCAGCACCAGTTCCCCCACCGGGGCGAACAGGATCGCGGCGTCCAGCGGCACCGGCGGCGGATCGGCGGCACCTTGCGCGGAGGCGGCGCCCAACGCCAATGCCAGCTCCCGCGCTTCGTCACCGCGGGTCATCACATGCACCTCGGCACCCTGCGCCAGCGCGACCTGCGCGGTGATGTGGGCGCTACCGCCGAACCCGTACAACCCCAACCGGCCACCGGGCGGCAACTCGGCGCGTAGCAGCGACCGATAACCGATGATCCCGGCGCACAACAGCGGCGCCAGCTCGGTGTCGCTGTAGCCGGCCGGTAGATGATGCGCGAAATCCGCTGGCACGGTGGTGAATTCGGCATAACCTCCGTCGGCGTCCCAGCCGGTGTAGCGGGAGTGCGGACACAAATTCTCGTCGCCGCGCCGGCAGTACTTGCATTCCCCGCAGGTGTGGCGCAGCCAGGCGATCCCGACCCGGTCCCCCGCCTTGAAGTCGGCGCCCGCCTCGGGACCGACTTCGACGACCTCGCCCACCACCTCGTGGCCGGGCGTGACCCGCGGGCGATGAACGGGCAGATCGCCCTCGGTGACGTGCAGGTCGGTGCGGCACACGCCGCAGGCCAGGACACGCACCAACAGATCAGCCGGCCCGGGCCGCGGAACCTCGACGCTGACTCGCTCCAGCGGCTTGGTGTCCATCGGCCCGGGCCGGCGCACCTGCCACGCGGTCATCATGGATGGCGTCTGTGCGGGCATCACCCAATCATGCCGCCTTTGGGTTATCCGGTCAGCGGCGCTGCACCAACCCGACAATCCACAGCAGGATCACCGATCCCAGGATCGCGGTGAAGAAGGTGAACCACCAGCCGCCCGAAGCGGTGTCGAACGCGAAACTCAGCAAGAAGCCGCCGATCAGCGCGCCGACGACACCGATCACGATGTTCATCAGAATGCCCGATCCGCCACCCTTGACGATCTTGCCGGCGATCCAGCCCGCGAGGGCGCCGATGATGATGTACCCGACGACTCCGACGCTGGTCAGGGTCGTTGAGCGAGCTAGATACTCGGTAGCTGCCAGAACGTCCATGAGGGGTCTCCTTGTAATCACTGGCCAGCCCAGCCCAGCGCCGGACCGTGATCCCCGGTATACCCCTTCTACGTAACGAATCGAGTGTCGTTTCGGCCGACACCCGAACTCGCTACGGTCTAGGCCGGTTGGCTGCGCTGCGGCGTCTCTGGCGAAGTCCCGGCCGCCGGGGCCTGAGCCGGGGCAGCGGGAGCGGCGGGTGCCGGGGCCGCTGGCGCCGGAGCGGCTGGCGCAGCCGGAGCGGGCACAGCCGGAGCAGCAGGTGCGGGCGCAGCCGGAGCAGCAGGTGCCGGGGCGGCCGGCGCGCCGGGTTCCGGCGCCACCGCGGGTGCCCCCGGAGCGGGCGCCGGAGCACCCGGTGCCCCCTCCGGCGCTGGGGCCGCCGGACCCGACCACGGCCGGATCGACTCGGCCAGCGCCTTGGCGGCATTCTTGTCGATCGGATTGTTCGAGGTGCCCAGCCAGACCACGAACCAGCGCTGCGGCGGACCCGTCGGCGGCGTGGCGCCCGCAGCCGTCCCGACCACCCCGGTCCAGATCTGTCCGACCGGCTTGTTGGCGTCGCTGAACTTCACCTCGTAGTACGACGCGCTGCCCGAGATGCCATTGGCGTTGAGCGGCACGGTCTCCTGGTTGATCCGCGTCCCCGGGTAGGGCATGAAGAATTCGCCCATGTCGGAGCCGAGCCGAACCGCCGCCTTGGGGTTGGTGGTTTCGGCGCTGGCGTACAGCTTCTGGTCCAGCCGTCCGAGCACAATCCGGGTGTCGTTGGCGATCGCGGGTGGCTGACCCGGCATCGGCGCGTCACCGGCGGTCTTGCTCAGCAGGGCCGAGCCGTAATCCAGATGGGACGCATCGGACTCCACCCAGCCCGGCGGAACGACGAAGCTGAACCCGCCGACGGCGTTGGTCACCCGCCCGGGTTCCGGCGCGTTCGGGTCGGGTGGCGGTGCGTTCGGGTCCGCCGGCGCCGGCGCCGCAGCGGGGTCGCCCGGCGGAGCGTTGGGAGCTGGGTTGGCAGGGTTCGCCGGTGCCGCCGGGTTCGCGGGGTTGGCCGGGTTCGCCGGCGACGCCGGGTTCGCGGGGTTGGCAGGGTTCGCCGGCGACGCCGGGTTCGCAGGGTTGGCCGGGTTCGCCGGCGCGGGAGCCGCGGGTGACGCGGGCGCCGGAGCGGCCGGAGCTGGTGCAGCGGGTGCGCCGGGCGCGGGTACCGGCGTCGGGGTCTCCGGGTCGGCGCTGGACGCTGCCGGCAATGCAATGGTCACGACGCTGGCGCTGGTCGCCGCGGCGATAGCCAGCGACGCCCACAATCCCTTGCGGCGGGTCGGGTATGGGTCTACCTGATGCATGGCGACGAACCTACCGTGTCAGCGCCCCGAAGCAAGGAAGGCCTGCCCATTCGAACAGGTATGTCTCGCCAGTTCATTCGCCGTTCGTTCACCGTCGGCGACAAGGGTGCAGCGCCACCTCGAGCGCCTTGACGCTGAACCACACCCTCCTACCGGTCGTGAGCTGCAATTCTGCCGCCGCCTCCGCGGTGATGCTGGCGGCCAGGCCGGGAGCGCCGTCGGGTTGGTCGGCCCCGCGGACCAGGACGGCGGCGCCGCGGGTCTCCAGCCCGGCGACCGTCACCTCGACGGTGTTACGCGGGCTGCCGTGCGGCGGTTCCGGGAACACCGACACCGTCGACGGCGCGAACACCGCTACCCCGCCCTGACCTGGGCTGACGCCGTTGTCGATACCGTGCCACACCTGCCCTCCCGGGGTGCGCAGGGCGCCGTCGGTTCCGAGCGTTCCGCTGACCAGGTTCACGCCCGCGATCCGGGCCCCGAAGTTGCTCCTGGGTGCCGCCAGCACCTCGGCGGCCGGACCGATCTCGCTGACCTTGCCGGCCTCCAGCACCAGCACCCGATCGGCGAGGGTGACCACGTCGAGCAAGTCGTGGGTGATCAAGATGACCGCGATGCCGCTGCGGACCACCACATCGCGCAACACCTCGCGGATTGCGGCGGCCGCCGTCACATCGAGGCCGGTCAACGGCTCGTCGAGCAGCAGAGCCTGTGGTTCGGCCGCCAACGCCCGCGCGATCGCGACGCGCTGGGCCTGGCCACCGGACAGCTGCCGGGGCTTGCGATCGGCCAGCGACTCGGCTCCCACCCGGGTCAGCCAGCGCAGTGCGGATTCCCGGGCGCCCCCGGAGCGTGCCCGGTCGCGGCAACTCCGCGGGCCGAACGCGACGTTGCCGGACACGCTCAGGTGCGGGAAGAGCAGCGGATCCTGCAGCAGCAGCCCGACCCGGCGGTCGTGGGTGGGCACCGCCACCCCGGCCCGCGTGTCGGTGAGCACCCGGTCTCCCAACCGCACCAGCCCCGCATGGGGTCGGACCAATCCCGCGACGACGTGCAGGGCGGTGGACTTGCCGGCCCCGTTCGGGCCCAGCACCGCCAGCACCTCACCCGCGGCCACCGCGAAGTCCACGTCGACGCACCGGTCGGCCACCACAGCACGCAGCTGCAGATCGCTCATCGCCGGCTACCTCGAGTCCGTCCCGGCCAGACCGCGGGCACCCAGCCCCAGCACCACCACCGCCGCCACCCCCACCAGCACAAGCGACAGGGCCACAGCGGCTTGCGGGTCATTGACCCGCTGCAGGTAGATCTCGAGCGGCAAAGTGCGGGTGACTCCCTGCAACGAGCCGGCAAACGTCAACGTGGCGCCGAACTCGCCCAGCGAGCGGGCGAACGCCAGCACCGCCCCCGACGCCAGCCCCGGCATCAGCAGCGGCAACGTGACCCGCCACCAGATCCGGGTAGGCCGCGCCCCCAGCGTCGCCGCCACCACCTCGTAATCGGCGCCGGCCGTGCGCGCGGCGCCCTCCAGCGAGATCACCAGGAACGGCAGCGAAACGAACGTCTGCGCTATCACCACAGCCGTGGTGCTGAACGCGATGCTGATCCCGGCGCCTTCCAGGTAACGCCCGAGCAGGCCGAGCCGACCGAACGCGTACAGCAGCGCGATGCCCCCCACCACCGGTGGCAGCACCAGCGGCAGCAGGATCAGCGGCCGCAGCAGGCGCACCGGTCGCAGCCCGCTGCGCGCCAGCACCAGCGCCATCGGCACCCCCAACAGCACGCACAGAGCGGTGCTGGCGGCCGCCGTCTTCAAGCTCAGCAGCAGTGCCGTCGCAGACGAGTCGCTGCTGATCAGCGACCAGAAATGCGGCCAGTCAACCTTGACGGCGATCGCGAGCAGGGGCAACCCCACGAAAGCCGCTCCCACCGCGGCGGGCAAATATACCCAGCGCGGCAGTTCCGTCGGCGTGTGCACAAGAGTTGGTCAGGGTTTGACGAAGCCGGCTTCGCGCAGGATCTGCTGTCCGGCGTCGCCGGTGACGAGGGCCAGGAATTTTTGTGCCAGCGCGGCCTGCGGCGCCTTCTTCAGCGTCGCGATGGGATACACGTTCACCGCGCCGGCGGCCTCCGGGAACTTGACGGTCGTCACCTTCGCCCCCGCGTTCTGAGCGTCGGTGAGGTACACCAGGGCGGCATCGGCCTGTCCGCTGGTGACCTTGTTGAGCGCGTCGGTCACGCTGAGTTCCTCGCTGACCGGATGCAGGTGCGTTCCGGTGGCGTCTTCGACCCGGGCGGTGGCGGCTCCGCACGGCACCGGACGCTGGCAGACGACCACGTCGAGTCCCGGCGCGGCCAGGTCGCCGAACGAGGCGACGTGTTTCGGGTTGCCCGGGGCGGTGACGATGACCAACGTGTTGGTGGCGAACGCGACCGGGTCCGCGGCCAGCAGCCCGGCCTTGGCGACCTTGTCCATCTGCGCGGTGTCGGCCGAGGCGAAGACGTCGGCCGTCGCGCCCTGGGTCAACTGGGTGGCCAGGTCGGAGGATCCCGCGAAGTTGAACTTGACGTCCGTCCCGGGGTTGTCGGCCTTGAAACGCGTGCCGATCTGGGTGAACGCCTTGTTCAGCGAGGCGGCCGCGAACACCACGATCGACCGACCCGACGGTGAGCTGGAATGACACGCCGTCACCCCGCCGACGAGCAGTGACGTCACCAACCCGACGACGAACCCGATGCGGCGCACCGGTCCAACTTAGTGCCGACCGAGTGCGGCTGAATAGTTATCGAATTCACCAGCGCGTCGCAGTGCCGTCCGGTTTCGCGGAATAGCTACTGTCCAGTAACATGAACCGCGATTGCCAATACGAGGAGGTCATGGCAGTGGAGGTTGTGGTCACTGGCGCAGACACCGATCTTGGGCGCACGGTAGCGGAGCGTTTCCGCGAGGACGGACACAAGGTCACCCTGGTAGGAGCCCGCGGCGGCGACCTCGAGGTCGTGGCCAAGGAACTCGACGTCGACGCCATCGTCTGCGACACCACCGACCCCGCCAGCCTGCACGAGGCGCGGAGTTTGTTTCCGCACCACCTGGACACCATCGTCAACGTTCCGGCGCCCACCTGGGACGCCGGCGATCCCCGCACCTACTCGCTGTCCGACACCGCCGCCGCATGGCGCCGCACGCTTGACGCCACCGTGCTCTCGGTGGTGCTGACCGTGCAGTGCGTCAGTGAGCTGCTGCGCTCGGGCGGTCACATCATCACCGTGGTGCCCGAAAACCCGGCGACCGGCAGCGTCGACGCCGCGATCAAGGCCGCCCTGTCCAACTGGGTCAGCGGCCAGGCCGAGGTGTACGGCGTCCGCGGCATCACCGTCAACGCCGTCGCGTGCGGTCGCAGCGTGCAGGCCGGCTACGAGGGTCTGTCCCGCACCCCGGAGCCGGTGGCCGCGGAGATCGCCAGGTTGTCGCTGTTTCTGACCACGCCGGCGGCTCGCCACATCACCGGGCAGACGCTGCACGTCAGCCACGGCGCGCTGGCTCAATTCGCCTGAGGCCGCTCGACCCCTGACCCCGGTCGCCTACGGTGGGTTCCGTGGCTATTCGGCTTGGCTTTCAGATTCCCGACTTCTCCTACGGGACGGGCGTGGAAAACCTGTTCCCGACGGTCATCGCGCAAGCGCGCGAGGCTGAAGCGGCGGGCTACGACTCGCTGTTCGTGATGGACCACTTCTACCAATTGCCGATGATCGGCACACCCGACCAGCCCATGCTCGAGGCTTACACCGCACTGGGCGCGCTGGCCACCGCCACCGAACGGCTGCAACTGGGCACCCTGGTCACCGGAAACACCTACCGCAACCCCGCCTTGCTGGCCAAGGTGATCACCACGCTGGACGTGGTGAGCGCCGGCCGGGCGGTTCTCGGCATCGGTGCGGGTTGGTACGAGCTCGAACATCGCCAACTCGGATTCGAATTCGGCACGTTCACCGACCGGTTCAACCGCCTCGAGGAAGCGCTGCAGATCCTGCAGCCGATGATCAAAGGCGAGCGGCCCACCTTCTCCGGCGACTGGTACCGCACCGAGTCGGCGATGGCCGAACCGCGCTACCGCGACCGGGTCCCCGTCCTGATCGGCGGCAGCGGCGAAAAGAAAACCTTCCGACTCGCCGCCCAATACGCCGACCACCTCAACATCATCGCCGCGTTCGACGAACTGCCGCGCAAGATCGACGCGGTCAGGGCGCGCTGCGCGGAGGTGGGCCGCGACCCGGCGACGCTGGAAACCAGCCTGATGCTGACGGTACTGCTCGACGAGAACCTCAAGGCCGATCAGCTGCCGGAGAGCAGGCGCGCCCGGGTGGCCGCCGGAGGTCCCCAGGAGATTGCGGAGCAGGTCAAGACCAAGGTGCTCGACGCCGGGGTGGGCGGCGCGATCATCAACCTGCCCAACGGCCACGTCCCCGGGATGATCACCACCGTGGCCGAGGTGTTGCGACCGCTGTTCGGCGGGTAACCCATATCCGCACCAGGCGGATTTCGCTGACTGTGTCAAAGGGCACAGGCTCGCAGTTGGGTTTGTCGGAGTCGGTTGACTACGCTTGGAATGGTTGATGGCTAACTGCAGTCGCCCGCCCCAGGAGATCCCGTCAGGAGCAGCGCACAATGAGTTCTGAGCACAAAACCACAGTTGAGACTGCCGAAGCGCCCCGTCGCCACCAAGTGGTGATCATCGGGTCGGGGTTCGGCGGCCTCAACGCGGCAAAGAAGCTCAAGCGCGCCGACGTCGACATCAAACTGATTGCGCGGACCACACAGCACCTGTTCCAGCCGTTGCTGTACCAGGTTGCCACCGGGATCCTCTCCGAGGGCGAAATCGCCCCCGCCACCCGGGTGGTGCTGCGCCGGCAGCGCAACGTCGAGGTGCTGCTCGGCAACGTCACCCACATCGACCTGGCCGGCAAGAAGGTGATTTCGGAACTGCTCGGCCATACCTACGAGACGCCCTTCGACAGCTTGATCGTCGCTGCGGGGGCAGGGCAGTCGTATTTCGGCAACGATCATTTCGCCGAGTTCGCGCCCGGCATGAAGTCGATCGACGACGCGCTGGAACTGCGCGGCCGGATTCTGAGCGCTTTCGAGCAGGCCGAACGGTCCAGTGACCCGGAACGCCGCGCCAAGCTGCTGACCTTCACCGTCGTCGGCGCCGGTCCTACCGGCGTGGAGATGGCGGGGCAGATCGCCGAATTGGCCGGGCACACGTTGAAGGGCTCGTTCCGCCACATCGACTCGACGAAGGCCCGGGTGATCCTGCTCGACGCCGCGCCGGCGGTGCTGCCGTCGATGGGTGAGAAGCTGGGCAAGCGCGCCGCGGCCCGGCTGGAGAAGATGGGCGTCGAGATCCAACTGGGCGCGATGGTCACCTCCGTGGACCGCAACGGCATCACGGTCAAGGATTCTGACGGTACCGAGCGGCGCATCGAGTCGGCCTGCAAGGTGTGGTCCGCCGGCGTCCAGGCCAGCGGGTTGGGCCGCGACCTGGCCGAGCAGTCCGACGTCGAACTGGACCGGGCCGGTCGGGTGCAGGTGTTGCCCGACTTGTCGCTGCCCGGCCACCCGAACGTCTTTGTCATCGGCGACATGGCCGCCGTCGACGGGGTGCCCGGCGTGGCGCAGGGTGCGATCCAGGGTGCCAAGTATGTGGCCAGCAACATCAAGTCGGAGCTGGCCGGGGCCGACCCGAGTGAGCGCGAGCCGTTCCAGTACTTCGACAAGGGCTCGATGGCCACGGTGTCCCGGTTCTCGGCGCTGGCCAAGATTGGTCCGCTGGAGTTCAGCGGGTTCATCGCCTGGCTGGCCTGGCTGGTGCTGCACCTGGTCTACCTGGTCGGGTTCAAGACGAAGGTGAGCACGCTGCTGTCGTGGACGGTGACCTTCCTGAGCACTCACCGCGGCCAGCTCGCCATCACCGAACAGCAGGCGTTCGCGCGGACGCGCATCGAACAACTGGCCGAGCTCGCCGCCGAGGCGCACGGATCAGTGGCGGTCGAAAAGGTGGCCAGCTGACCCGTCGGGGTCAGGCTTCCAGATTCTGCAAGCGCACTTGGCCCCGGGCCACCACCCGGCCGCCGTCGTCGGTGAGGGTGACCTGCCACAGCTGCTGGCGGCGTCCGCGGTGTACCGGTTCGGCTTTGCCGCGGACGGTGCCCGAGCCGATGGAACGCAGGAAGTCGGTGTTGTTGTTGACCCCGACGACATTGCCGCCGCCGTGTTCAGCCAGCCAGGCGTAGGCGGCCACGCTGGCCATGCTCTCGACCATCGAGCAGTAGACGCCGCCGTGGACCAGGCCCATCGGCTGCAACAGCTTGGGCTGCACCTCGAGTTCGGCGCGGGCGCCGTCGGCGCTCACTTCGGTGTATCGCAGGCCGAGTTCGCTGTCGAACGGGGCTACGAAATCAGCTGGTAGGGCTGCAGAATCCGGGTCAGGCGCTGATGGCACGCCCTTGTGTTTACACCATCGGGTTTCTGGCCTCGAAGGGTCCCGAAAATGCAGGCGAGCCCCGTGCACGTGGCACGGGGCTCGCCGATCGAGTAAGACCGGGGGTCACTGCAGCCCTCAGGACTCCTTCGCGGTCATCTATTCGCTCGACCGGATTTAGCATAGGCAAGGCTGCCCTAATTTTGCAAGCATCGATTGGGTAGTGTTGCCGGTGTGTTCAGCCACGTCGGCCGTCGTTTCGACCGCTGCTGTGACGACCGTCACAATGCCGATCGGCTTCCTGGACACGACTACCCGAATGGGACGACACCGGTTTTTTGTTACGACACTCGGTAGTAATCCGGAGTACGCTGATACCAACGCTCAGGAGATGAACTATGGCCAAGCTGACGCGGCTGGGGGACCTGGAACGTGCAGTGATGGACCACTTGTGGTCCGCGCCGGAACCCCAAACCGTTCGCCAGGTGCACGAAGCGTTGTCGGCGCGCCGCGATCTCGCCTACACAACGATCATGACCGTGCTGCAACGGTTGGCGAAGAAGAACCTGGTGTCCCAGATTCGCGACGACCGGGCACACCGGTATGCCCCAGTCCACGGCCGTGACGAGCTCGTCGCCGGACTGATGGTCGACGCGCTCGCCCAGGCCGAGGACTCCGGTGGCCGGCAGGCCGCGCTGGTGCATTTCGTCGAAAAAGTCGGAGCCGACGAAGCCGCCGCGCTGCGGCGTGCACTGGCCGAATTGGAAGCCAATCACCGCAATTCGCCATCGGCTGGACCTCCAGCCGACGACTGAGGGAGACTATCGGCGTGTCTGCGCTGGCCTTCACCATTCTTGCGGTGCTGCTGGCTGGCCCGACACCGGCTGTACTGGCTCGCGCCTCCTGGCCGCTGCGTGCCCCGCGGGCCGCGATGGTGCTGTGGCAGGCCATCGCCCTGGCCGCCGTCCTCTCGACGTTCAGCGCCGGCATCGCGATTGCCAGCCGGCTGCTCATGCCCGGCCCGGACGGGCGGCCCACCGCCGGCATCCTCGACGCCGAGGGTCGCCTCGGCTGGCCGCTGTGGGCGGCCTACCTCGCCGTCTTCGCCCTGACCGTCCTGGTCGGCGTGCGACTGGTGGTGGCCGTGGTGCGAGTCGCGATCGCCACGCGACGCCGCCGCGCCCGGCACCGCATGGTCGTCGACCTGGTCGGAGTCGGACGCGACACCGCGCTGGCGCAACCCTGCACCAGGACGCGTGACCTGCGCGTCCTAGACGTCGAACAACCCCTGGCCTACTGCCTGCCCGGCGTGCGAAGCCGCGTGGTGGTCAGCGAAGGCGCGCTGAACACCTTGGCCGACACCGAGGTGACGGCGATTCTGACCCACGAGCGCGCCCACCTACGGGCCCGGCACGATCTGGTGCTCGAGGCGTTCACCGCGGTGCACGCCGCGTTCCCGCGGCTGGTGCGCAGCGGCAACGCGCTGGGTGCGGTCCAATTGCTGGTGGAGCTACTGGCCGACGACGCCGCGGTGCGCGCCACCGGACGCACTCCCCTGGCCCGGGCGTTGGTGGCCTGCGCGTCCGGTCGGGCGCCGTCCGGCGCGCTGGCCGCAGGTGGCCCCAGCACCGTGGTGCGGGTGCGCCGGCTCTCCGGGCGGGGCAACAGCCTGATGCTGTCGGTGACGGCCTACCTGGCCGCCGCGGCCGTCCTCGTGGTGCCCACCGTCGCGCTGGCGGTGCCCTGGCTGACCGAATTGCACCGGTTGATCAACTTCTGATCCCCAACCGGACACCCGAGCCGCGAGTCCGTTGTGTCAGAGTGGGTTCGACAGCTTTCGGGCAAACCCACCAGGCCCGGTAGTTCACCAAACCTGAGAGGCAGGACATGAGTTCGTCGGACTCGCCCACCGCGACCGCCCAGATCGGAGTCACCGGTTTGGCGGTGATGGGCTCGAACCTGGCCCGCAACTTCGCCCGGCACGGATACACCGTGGCCCTGCACAACCGGTCGGTCGCCAAGACCGACGCGCTTCTGGAAGAACACGGCTCCGACGGCAACTTCGTGCGCAGTGAAACTATCCCCGAATTCCTTGCCGCACTGGAAAAACCGCGCCGGGTCATCATCATGGTCAAGGCCGGTGACCCCACCGACGCCGTCATCAACGAACTCGCCGACGCCATGGAGGAAGGCGACATCATCATCGACGGCGGCAACGCGCTCTACACCGACACCATCCGTCGGGAGAAGGCGATCCGCGAGCGCGGCCTGCACTTCGTCGGCGCCGGCATCTCCGGTGGCGAGGAAGGCGCGCTCAACGGCCCGTCGATCATGCCGGGCGGCCCGGCCGAGTCGTATGAGTCGCTGGGCCCGCTGCTCGAGGAGATCTCCGCGCACGTCGACGGGGTGCCCTGCTGTACCCACATCGGCCCGGACGGCGCCGGGCACTTCGTCAAGATGGTGCACAACGGTATCGAGTACTCCGACATGCAGCTGATCGGCGAGGCCTATCAGTTGCTGCGCGATGCGCTGGGCAAGTCCGCCGGCGAGATCGCCGACGTGTTCGACGAATGGAACTCCGGCGACCTGGACAGTTTCCTGGTCGAGATCACCGCGCAGGTGTTGCGTCAGATCGACGCCAAGACCGGCAAGCCGCTGGTCGACGTGATCGTCGACGAAGCCGAGCAGAAGGGCACCGGCCGCTGGACGGTGAAGTCGGCGCTGGATCTGGGCGTGCCGGTCACCGGCATCGCCGAGGCGGTGTTCGCCCGCGCGCTGTCGGGTTCGGTGCCCCAGCGCAAGGCCACCACCGGCCTGGCCTCGGGTGACCTCGGCGCCAAGCCGGGCGACCCCGCGCAGTTCACCGAGGACATTCGACAGGCCCTCTACGCCTCGAAGATCATCGCCTACGCCCAGGGCTTCAACCAGATTCAGGCCGGCAGCGCCGAATACGACTGGGGCATCACCCCGGGCGATCTGGCCACCATCTGGCGCGGCGGCTGCATCATCCGGGCCAAGTTCCTCAACCGGATCAAAGACGCGTTCGACGACGACCCCGACCTGCCGACGCTGCTCGTAGCGCCCTACTTCCGCAGCGCCATCGAAGCCGCCATCGACAGCTGGCGCCGGGTCGTGGTAACCGCCACCCAGCTGGGTATCCCCATTCCGGGGTTCTCCTCGGCGCTGTCCTACTACGACGGCCTGCGCACCGAGCGACTGCCCGCCGCCCTGACCCAAGGGCTGCGCGACTTCTTCGGGGCGCACACTTACGGGCGCACCGATGCGGAGCCGGGCAAGAAGTTCCACACCCTGTGGAGCGGAGACCGAAGCGAAGTACCTGCTTAGCGAGCTATCTGAATGAGATTTCTGGACGGGCACCGCCCGGCGTTCGACCTCACCTACAACGACGTGTTCATCGTTCCGAACCGCTCGGAGGTGGCCTCGCGGTTCGACGTGGACCTGTCCACCGCGGACGGCTCCGGAACCACCATCCCGGTGGTGGTCGCCAACATGACCGCGGTGGCGGGACGGCGGATGGCCGAGACGGTGGCCCGCCGCGGCGGCATCGTCATCCTGCCGCAGGATCTGCCGATCCCGGCGGTGCAGCAGATGGTGCAGTTCGTCAAGAGCCGCGACCTGGTCCTGGACACCCCGGTGACGCTGGCGCCCGACGACTCGGTGTCCGACGCGATGGCGCTGATCCACAAGCGCGCCCACGGTGTCGCGGTGGTGGTCTTCGAAGGCCGACCGATCGGCGTGGTGCGCGAGGCGTCGTGCGTCGGCGTGGATCGGTTCACCCGGGTCCGCGACGTCGCGGCCACCGATTTCGTCACCGCGCCGGTGGGCACCGAGCCGCGCAAGATCTATGACCTGCTCGAGCACGCGCCCATCGACGTCGCGGTGGTGACCGCCGGAGACGGCGCGCTGGCCGGCGTACTGACCCGCACCGGGGCCATCCGCACCGGCATCTACAGCCCGGCGGTCGACGGCGCCGGCCGGCTGCGGATCGGTGCGGCGGTGGGCATCAACGGCGACGCGGCGAGCAAGGCCCAGGCGCTGGCCGAGGCCGGGGTGGACGTGCTGGTCATCGACACCGCCCACGGTCATCAGGTCAAGACACTCGAGGCGATCAGTGCGATCGCCGCGCTGGACCTGGGGGTGCCGTTGGTGGCCGGCAACGTGGTCTCGGCGCAGGGAACCCGGGACCTGATCGAGGCAGGCGCGGGCATCGTCAAGGTCGGGGTGGGCCCCGGCGCCATGTGCACCACCCGGATGATGACCGGAGTCGGCCGGCCACAGTTCTCCGCGGTAGTCGAATGTGCCTCCGCGGCAAGGCAATTGGGTGGCCACGTGTGGGCGGACGGCGGCATCCGGCACCCGCGGGACGTGGCGCTGGCGCTGGCCGCCGGCGCATCCAACGTGATGATCGGCTCGTGGTTCGCCGGCACCTACGAGTCCCCCGGCGACCTGATGCACGATCGCGACGACCAACCGTACAAAGAGAGCTACGGCATGGCGTCCAAACGGGCGGTGGCCGCCCGCACCGGCGCCGACAGCCCCTTCGACCGCGCCCGCAAAGCGCTGTTCGAGGAGGGCATCTCGACGTCGCGGATGGGGCTGGACCCCGACCGCGGCGGCGTCGAAGACCTGATCGACCACATCACCTCCGGCGTCCGCAGCACCTGCACCTACGTGGGCGCGGCGAACCTGGAAGAGTTGCACGAGCGAGCGGTGGTCGGCATCCAGTCGGCGGCGGGATTCGCCGAGGGCCACCCCTTGCCCACCGGTTGGTGAAAGGCTCCCGAAACTAGAGATGAACCACTCCAGCACCGTGCTCAGCGTGCTGGCCATTCTGGCGCTCACGTTCGGTACCGCGGTGTTCGTCGCCGCCGAATTCTCCCTGACCGCGCTGGACCGCACCATCGTGGAGGCCAACGCACGCACCGGTTCGCGCCGGGACCGGTTCATCCGCCGAGCCCACCGGCGGCTGTCGTTTCAGCTGTCCGGCGCACAGCTGGGCATCTCCATCACCACCCTGGCCACCGGTTACCTGACCGACCCGCTGGTGGCCAACCTGCCGCATCCATGGTTCGACGCGATCGGGATGTCGGACAAGCTGGCAGACACCATCATGGCGATCCTGGCGCTGCTGGTGGTGACCTCGGTGTCGATGGTGTTCGGTGAGTTGGTCCCGAAGTACCTGGGGGTGGCGCGGCCGCTGCGCACCGCCCGCGCCGTGGTGCTGCCGCAGTGGCTGTTCTCGGTGCTGTTCACGCCGGCGATCCGGCTGACCAACGGAGCCGCCAACTGGATCGTGCGCCGATTCGGCATCGAGCCGGCCGAGGAACTGCGCTCGGCGCGCACGCCTCAGGAACTCGTGTCGCTGGTGCGGACCTCGGCGCGGCGGGGTTCGCTGGACGACGTCACCGCCTCCCTGATGCACCGGTCGCTGCAGTTCGGCACGCTGACGGCCGAGGAGCTGATGACGCCGCGGTCGAAAATCGTCGCCCTGCAGACCGACGACACGGTCGCCGACCTGGTCGCCGCCGTCGCCGACACCGGTTTCTCCCGATTCCCGGTCGTGCAGGGCGACCTCGACGAAACGATCGGCATCGTGCACGTCAAACAGGTCTTCGAGGTGGCGCCCGCCGACCGAGCCACCACCTTGCTGACGACGGTCGCCAAACCGGTCGCGGTGGTGCCGTCGACCCTCGACGGTGACGCGGTGATGGCCCAGATCCGGGCCAACGCCCTGCAGACGGCCATGGTCGTCGACGAGTACGGCGGCACGGCGGGGATGGTGACCGTCGAAGACCTGATCGAAGAGATCGTCGGCGACGTGCGCGACGAACACGACGACGCGACGCCGGACGTGGTGACCTCCGGCAACGGCTGGCGGGTGTCGGGTCTGCTGCGCATCGACGAGGTGGAGACCGCCATCGGCTACCGGGCCCCGGAGGGACCCTACGAGACGATCGGCGGGCTGGTGCTGCGCGAACTCGGACACATCCCGGTGGCCGGCGAATCCGTCGACCTGCCCGCGCTGGACCGCGACGGGCTGCCCGAGCAGTCGGTGCGCTGGCGGGCCAAGGTGGTGCAACTGGACGGGCGGCGAATCGACCAGCTCGAACTGAGCGAACTGCCCCGCACGGACGGGGGCGAGCGATGAACCCGGTGCTGGCGGTGGCGTTGGCGCTGCTGTTGATCGCGCTCAACGCGTTCTTCGTGGGGGCCGAGTTCGCGCTGATCTCGGCGCGGCGGGACCGCCTGGAGGCGCTGGCCGAACAGGGCCGCGCCAGCGCGGTGACCGTGATCCGGGCCGGTGAACAACTACCCGCGATGCTGGCCGGCGCCCAGCTGGGCGTCACGGTGGCCTCGCTGTTGCTGGGCCGGATCGCCGAACCGGCGGTGGCCGAAGTGCTGCGCAACTGGTTCGGCATGGCCGGGCTGTACCCCGCGCTGGTGCACACCCTGGCGTTCGTGGTCGCGCTGGCTCTCGTGGTGACGCTGCACGTGCTGCTCGGCGAGATGGTGCCCAAGAACATCGCGTTGGCCGGTCCGGAGCGCACCGCGATGCTGCTGGTCCCGGCGTACCTGCCGTACGTGCGCGCCGCGCGGCCGATCATCGTGCTGTACAACAAGTGCGCGAACGCCATCCTGCGGCTGCTGGGGGTGGAGCCCAAGGACGAACTCGACATCACGGTGTCCACCGTGGAACTGTCCGACATGATCGCCGAGTCGCTGTCCGAAGGCCTGCTCGACGAGGAGGAACACGTCCGGCTGACGCTGGCGCTGCGGGTACGCACCCGGGTGGTCGGCGACGTCGCGGTCCCGCTGGCCAAGGTGCACGCGGTGCCGGTGGCCGCCGAAGGGACGGGACCCACCATCGGTGCGATCGAGCAGGCGCTGGCGCAGACCGGCTACTCACGGTTCCCGGTGGTGAACGGCGCCGGGGATTACATCGGATACCTGCACATCAAGGATGTGCTGGCGCTGGGAACCGACCCGGCGACGGTGATCGACCTGGCGCTGGTGCGCCCGCTGCCGCGGCTGCCGCAGTCGCTCGGCCTGCCCGAGGCGCTGTCCCGGATGCGTCGCAGTAACAGCCACCTGGCCCTGGTCACCACCGATGACGGCGACGACACCGCCAAGAGCACCACCCGTAGCCAGGTGGTGGCGATGGTGGCGCTGGAGGACCTGGTGGAAGATTTGCTCGGCCGCATGCGCGAGGGGGCGCCCGGGTCCGATCAGCGGCCCGTATGATCTTCAGCGGCCGCGGGTACCAGTGCCGAGGGGAACGAATTTCCCGGTGCCCGCCGTTGCCACAAAGCGATTCGCCCGCGGCGACGGCGTTGCTGCGGATGCCGCGTCAGCGCGCCACGACCCGGCGTCACAAGCGGGCCGGGCTAGGATCGTCGGGGCTCGTCAGGCTACCGGTGGGTAGGCTGACGGTAGCTGATCCTGGTCCGACGAGGGTGCGTGCGGGCTGGTGAAGGGCCATAACGGGCCGTTACGGAGGAGAACGATGACTGAGCGTGTTACCCAGGGCAACTTGCGGATTGCCCGGGTGCTGTACGACTTCGTGAACAACGAAGCCCTGCCCGGCACCGGTATCGACCCGGACAGCTTCTGGGCCGGCGTGGACAAGGTGGTGACCGATCTCACCCCGCGTAACCAGGAGCTGCTGGCGATCCGCGACGAGCTGCAGGCCCAGATCGACAAGTGGCACCGGCTGCGGGTGCTCGAGCCGCTCGACCCGGAGGCCTACCGGCAGTTCCTCACCGAGATCGGCTACCTGCTGCCGGAGCCGGACGACTTCACCATCACCACCTCCGGTGTCGACGACGAGATCACCACGACCGCCGGCCCGCAGCTGGTGGTGCCGGTGCTCAACGCGCGGTTCGCGCTCAACGCGGCCAACGCCCGCTGGGGTTCGCTGTACGACGCCCTGTACGGCACCGACGTCATTCCCGAGGACGACGGCGCCGAGAAGGGCTCGGGGTACAACAAGGTGCGCGGCGACAAGGTGATCGCCTACGCGCGTGATTTCCTGGACGGCGCCGTTCCGCTGGCGTCGGGATCCTGGGCGAACGCGGGTGGACTGAGCATCGTCGACGGCGCGCTACAGATCGAGGTCGGCGGTCAAACCACCGGGTTGGCCAGTCCGGAGAAGTTCGTCGGATACAGCGGCGAACTCGGCGCACCCAACTGGTCGGTGCTGTTGGTCAACAACGGCCTGCACATCGAGATCCTGGTCGACCCCGAGTCGCCGATCGGCAAGACCGACGCCGCCGGCATCAAGGACGTGGTGCTCGAATCGGCGATCACCACCATCATGGACTTCGAGGACTCGGTGGCCGCGGTCGACGCCGACGACAAGGTGCTCGGCTACCGCAATTGGCTCGGGCTCAACAAGGGTGACCTGGCCGAAGAGGTCAGCAAGGACGGCAAGTCGTTCACCCGCAAGCTCAACGCCGACCGCACCTACACCCGCCCCGGCGGCGACGGGGAACTGACCCTGCCCGGGCGCAGCCTGATGTTCGTGCGCAACGTCGGACATCTGATGACCAACGACGCGATCGTGGACGCCGACGGCAACGAGGTCCCCGAGGGCATCCAGGACGCCCTGTTCACCGGATTGACCGCCATCCATGGCTTGAAGAGCACCGATGACAACGGTCCGCTGATCAACAGCCGTACCGGCTCGGTGTACATCGTCAAGCCGAAGATGCACGGCCCCGAAGAGGTCGCGTTCACCTGCGAGCTGTTCAGCCGGGTGGAGGACGTCCTGGGGCTGCCGCAGTCCACCCTCAAGGTCGGCATCATGGACGAGGAGCGCCGCACCACGGTCAACCTCAAGGCGTGCATCAAGGCGGCGGCCGACCGCGTCGTATTCATCAACACCGGCTTCCTGGACCGCACCGGTGACGAGATCCACACCTCGATGGAGGCGGGTCCGATGATCCGCAAGGGTGCGATGAAGAACACCACCTGGATCAAGGCCTACGAGGACGCCAACGTCGACACCGGCCTGGCCGCCGGTTTCGCCGGCAAGGCCCAGATCGGCAAGGGCATGTGGGCGATGACCGAGCTGATGGCCGACATGGTGGAGCAGAAGATCGGCCAGCCCAAAGCCGGCGCCACCACCGCGTGGGTGCCGTCTCCGACGGCGGCGACGCTGCACGCCATGCACTACCACCAGGTCGACGTGTTCGCGGTGCAGAAGGAACTCGAAGGCAAGCGGCGCACCACCATCGAGGAACTGCTGACCGTCCCGCTGGCCAAAGAGCTGGCCTGGGCGCCGGAGGAGATCCGCGAGGAGGTCGACAACAACTGCCAGTCCATCCTCGGTTATGTGGTGCGCTGGATCGACCAGGGCGTGGGTTGTTCGAAAGTGCCCGACATCCACAATGTGGCCCTGATGGAGGACCGCGCGACGCTGCGCATCTCCAGCCAGCTGCTGGCCAACTGGCTGCGGCACGGCGTGATCACCGCCGAGGATGTGCGCGCCAGCCTGGAACGGATGGCGCCGCTGGTCGACAAGCAGAACGAGGGCGACGCGGCGTACCTTCCGATGGCGCCGAACTTCGACGACAGCATCGCCTTCCTGGCGGCGCAGGAGCTGATCCTGTCCGGCGGCCAGCAGCCCAACGGCTACACCGAGCCGATCCTGCACCGCCGTCGTCGGGAATTCAAAGCTCGCGCCGGCGTGTAGCCAGCCCGCCGACCGGCGGCAACCTGCACACGATTTCACGGAGAGGACGCACAGACCGGCATGGGTAGGCACAGCAAGCCCGACCCCGACGATTCCCTACCCGACGACGAGCCGTTCGACCGGGGCTCGGAGTATCAGGAGCGCGGCGAGCAGGCCGGCGCCGGGGAGTCCGTCGAGTCTGCCGCGTCTGACGAACCGTTCGGTTCCGGGTACCCGGAACCGGCCGAGAAAGAGTATCCGGTTCCCAGCGCGTACCCCGCGGACGACGTCTATGCGGCCGAGGACAGCTTTTCCGACCATCGGGAGGATTTCGGGCAATACCCGTTCGGTGGGGAGCACACCGCACCCGAAGCCGACGACTACCCCGACTTCGGCGCCCGCCCGGACAGTCCAGAGCCGCCGGCGGCTGCGGCTCCCGCTTCCCGGTTCAGCGCGGGTCATCGGGGGCTGCCCGGTTGGCAGGGCGGGCACCGCAGCACGAGCGGTCGCCGCGGCGTCAGCATTGGGGTGATCGTGGCACTGGTCACCGTCGTGGTGGTGGTCGCCGGGGTGATCCTGTGGCGCTTCTTCGGTGGCTCCCACGACTCGCAGTCCGCCGCCGCGCACTGCCTGGCCGGTAAGGATTCGGTCGCCGTACTGGCCGATCCCACCATCGTCGACCAGGTCAAACAGCTGGCCGAGGCCTACAACGCGCAGGCCGGGCCGATCGGTGACCGGTGCGTGCCGGTGACGGTCAAACCGGCCGCGTCCGACGCGGTCATCAGCGGCTTCATCGGCAAGTGGCCGGCCGAACTCGGCAACCAACCGGGCTTGTGGATTCCCGGGAGTTCGATTTCGGCGGCGCGCCTGGCCGGAGCTGCCGGCCAGAAGACCATCAGCGACAGCCGGTCGCTGGTGAGTTCGCCGGTGCTGCTGGCGATCCGGCCCGAGTTCCAGTCGGTGCTGGCCAAACAGGACTGGGCGGCGCTGCCCGGCCTGCAGACCAACCCCACGTCGATGGCCGGGTTGAACCAGCCGTCGTGGGGTTCTTTGCGGCTGGCGATGCCGATCACCGGCAACGGCGACGCGGCCTACCTGGCCGGCGAGGCGATCGCGGCGGCGTCGGTGCCCGCCGGGGCCCCGCCGACCGGTGGTGCCGGCGCGGTGCGCTCGCTGATGAGCGCGCAACCCAAGCTGTCCGACGACTCGCTGAACGAGGCGTTCAACGCGCTGCTCAAGCCGGGCGCCAAAGCCGACGAGGTGGCCGCGGCGCCGGTACACGCGGTGGCCACCACCGAACAGCAGTTGTTCCAGCGCGGTCAGTCGATCCCCGACGCGAAGAGCAAGCTGACCTCCTGGCTGCCCTCCGGCCCGGTTCCGGTGGCCGACTACCCGACCGTGCTGCTCAGCGGCGCCTGGCTGTCGCAGGAGCAGACGACGGCGGCGAGCGCGTTCTCCCGGTTCATGCGCACCCCCGCGCAGCAGGCCAAGCTGGCCGAGGCCGGATTCCGGGTCAAAGACGTCAAGCCGCCGAGCAGCCCGGTGACCGGCTTCGCAGCGCTGCCCGCCACGCTGTCGGTCGGTGACGACGCCACCCGCGCCACGCTGGCCGACACCATGGCCACACCGTCCAGCGGGGTGGCCGCGACCATCATGCTCGACCAGTCGTTGCCGACCGACGACGGCGGCGGCAAGACCCGGCTGGCCAACGTGATCGCGGCGCTCAGCAACAGGATCCGGGTGCTGCCGCCCACCGCGGTGATCGGCCTGTGGACCTTCGACGGCCACGAAGGACGCTCCGAGGTGGCGGCCGGGCCGCTCGCCGACCAGCTCAACGGTCAGCCCCGCACGGCGGCGCTGACCGCGGCACTGGACCGGCAGTACTCGTCCGGCGGCGGTGCGGTGTCGTTCACCACCCTGCGGATGATCTACCAGGACATGAAAGCCAATTACCGTGCCGGACAAGCAAATTCGATCTTGGTGATCACCGCCGGCCCGCACACCGACCAATCCCTGGACGGGGCCGGGCTGCAGGAGTTCATCAGGACTGCCGCCGACCCGGCCAGACCCATCGCGGTCAACATCATCGACTTCGGCGGGGACCCCGACCGGGCCACCTGGGAAGCGGTCGCCAAGCTCAGTGGCGGCAGCTATCAGAACCTGCCGACCTCGGCCACCCCCGAGCTGGCATCCGCGGTCGAGACGTTCCTCGGCTAGGGTGCGGGCGCTTCGCCGAACCGGGCCAGGACCATCGTCGCTGACACGGCTACGGCGAAGCCCAGAACGACTACCCAGCCCAAGCCGTCGCGGGCCCGGTCACCGAGCCACACCGCCCCTACCAGAGCGGGCGCGATCGTCTCCCCCACGACCATCGCCGCCACGGTCGTGGTGACGGATCCGCGCTGCAGCCCGGAGGTGAGCAGCAGGAACCCGGCGGCCCCGCCACCCGCCGCGGCGTACAGGGCCGGGTTGGTGTAGAAGTCGGCCTTGGTCGGGTCGATGCGGTCCAAGAGCCGCACCCCCACCTCCACGACGCCGAAACCGGTCCCCGCGGCGAAGCCCAGCGCGAGCGCCCGGGCATGGTCTGCCAACCGTCCCGCGAGCGCTCCGGCGACGAATACCACGGCAACGACGCCGATCAGCGCCCAGCCCAGCCCGGCCGGGGCGCGGTGAAAGTGACCGGGGCCGGCGGCCAGTGCAAGCACCGCGAGACTGACGCAAACCACGCCGATGGCCGTCCACTCGGCCGGGGACAGGTGCGCCGACAACACCCATGCGGCCACCACGCCGGCGACCGCGATCGAGGCGGCCAGCGCGGCCGCCACCACATAGATCGGGACCAAGCGCAGCGCGGCGACCTGCAACAAGAAGCCCAGGCCGTCAAGACCGACGCCGACCAGATAGCGCCATTGACGGCCGGCGTGCAACAGCAGTCTGGCATCCACACCCGAGTTGCTGCCGGTCTGCACCGTTCGGGCTGCCGCGGCTTGCAGCACCGTCGCAGAGCCGTAACACAACGAACATCCCAGGGCGAGCACAAAGCCGATCAGCACGCACCGACAATACGGCGCACGGGACTCATCGGCTGCTCGGCGGCGAACCGGCGCGACCCGTCAGGCGAACGCCTCCACCGGCGGGCAGGAGCAGACCAGGTTGCGGTCACCGTAGGCGCCGTCGATGCGCCGCACCGGCGGCCACACCTTGGGCCGGAACGCCTTGCCCAGCGGGTAGGCGGCTTCCTCGCGGGTGTACGGGTGGTTCCAGTCGGTGGCGACCAGGCATTCGGCGGTGTGCGGGGCGCCGCGCAGTGGGTTGTCGTCCACCGGCCACTCCCCGTTGCCGACCCGGTCGATCTCGCGGCGGATGCCGATCATCGCTTCGCAGAACGCGTCCACCTCGGCCAGGCTCTCGCTCTCGGTGGGCTCCACCATCAGCGTGCCGGCCACCGGGAAGCTCATGGTTGGTGCGTGAAAACCGTAGTCCGCCAACCGCTTTGCGACGTCGTCGACGGTCACGCCGGTGGCCTTGGTGATGCCGCGCAGATCCAGGATGCATTCGTGGGCGACCATGCCGTTCTCGCCGGTGTACAACACCGGGAAGTACTCGTCGAGCCGGCGTGCGATGTAGTTGGCCGAGGCGATCGCGGTCAGCGAGGCCGCCCGCAGGCCGTCCCCGCCCATCATCCTGATGTAGGCCCAGCTGATCGGCAGGATCGAGGCCGACCCGTAGGGCGCCGCCGACACCGGATGCCCCGACGGCAGTTCCGGGGCGTACGGGTGCCCCGGCAGGAACGGGGCCAGGTGCGAACGCACCGCCACCGGCCCCACCCCTGGGCCGCCGCCGCCGTGCGGGATGCAGAACGTCTTGTGCAGGTTCAGGTGGCTGACGTCGCCGCCGAACTTGCCCGGCCGGGCCAGACCCACCAGCGCGTTGAGGTTGGCGCCGTCGACGTAGACCTGCCCGCCGGCGTCGTGCACGGCCGCGCAGATGTCGGCGATGTCGTGTTCGTAGACGCCGTGCGTGGACGGGTAGGTGATCATCAGCGCCGACAGGCGGTCGGCGTGCTCGCCGACCTTGGCACGCAGGTCGTCGAGGTCGACGTCGCCGTTGTCATGACAGCCCACCACGACCACCCGCATCCCGGCCAGCGCGGCCGAAGCGGCGTTGGTGCCGTGCGCGCTGGACGGGATCAGGCAGATGTCGCGGTGCGGTTCGCCGCGGCTGGCATGGTAGTCGTGAATGGCCAGCAGGCCCGCGTATTCGCCCTGCGACCCCGCGTTGGGCTGCAGGGAGACGTTGTCGTAGCCGGTGATGGCTATCAGCCAGTTCTCCAGGTCGGCGATGAGCCGACGTAGCCCGGCAGTGTCGGAGGCGGGGGCGAAGGGGTGCTGGCGCCCGAACTCCGGCCACGTGATGGACTCCATCTCGGCGGCGGCGTTGAGCTTCATCGTGCAGGATCCCAGCGGAATCATGCTGCGGTCCAAGGCGATGTCCTTGTCCGCCAGGGTGCGCAGGTAGCGCATCATCGAGGTCTCGGTGCGGTACAGATGAAACGCCGGATGGGTCAGGAAATCCGTTGTCCGCGTGTGGATATCACTGTGGGCAGCTTCGCCTGCCCCGACCCCGAAGGCCTGCACCACCGCCGCGACGTGCGCGTCGGTGGTGACCTCGTCACAGGCCACCGACACGTGGTCGGCGTCGACGCGCCACAGGTTGATGCCGCCGGCCTTGGCGGCGGCCAGCACTTCGTCGGCGCGACCGGGAACCCGAGCCAACACGGTGTCGAAGTATTTGTCGTGCACCAACGCCTCGCCGATCCCCGCGGCAATGGTTTCGGCATGGCCGTGTACCCGCCTGGCTATCGCCCGGAGCCCGTCGGCACCGTGGTAGCTGGCGTACATGGCTGCCATCACCGCCAGCAGTACCTGCGCGGTGCAGATGTTGCTGGTCGCCTTGTCGCGGCGGATGTGCTGCTCGCGGGTCTGCAACGCAAGCCGGTAGGCCGGCGTGCCGTCGCTGTCGACCGAAACCCCCACCAGCCGGCCCGGCAACTGGCGCGCGTGCTTGGCGTGCACGGCCAGGTAACCGGCGTGCGGGCCGCCGAATCCCATTGGCACACCGAATCTTTGGGTGGTGCCGAAGGCGACGTCGGCACCGATTTCACCCGGCGGGGTGATCAGCGTCAGCGCCAACAGGTCAGCGCCGACGGCCACCAGCGCTCCGCGGTCGTGGGCTTGCCGGATCAGCTCGCTCCAGTCGGTGATCCGGCCGCTGGCGCCGGGCAGCTGGGCGATGACGCCGAAGAACTCGCCCTCCGGCAGCCCGTCCCGCAGGTCGGCGGTAACGATCTCGATACCCAGCGGCTTGGCGCGGGTGGCAACGATCGCCGCGGTCTGGGCGAAGACGTCTGAGTCGACTGCCAACCGAAGGGACTTGCCGCGGAATGCGCGATGCATCAGCGTCATGGCCTCGGCGGCGGCGGTGCCCTCGTCGAGCATCGAGGCGTTGGCGATCTCGAGACCGGTGAGATCACTGACCATGGTCTGGAAATTGAGCAGTGCCTCCAGCCGGCCTTGACTGATCTCCGGCTGATAGGGCGTGTAGGCGGTGTACCAGGCGGGATTTTCCATGATGTTGCGCAGCAGCACCGGCGGGGTCAGCGTGTCGTAGTAGCCCTGCCCGATCATCGATACCGCGACGGTGTTGCGCTCGGCGAGCTCCCGCAGCTCGGCCAGTGCCTCGGCCTCGGTGGCCGCGGGCGGCAACCGGTCCAAACCCGGAGCGGCGCCCGAGGCGTCCAGCTTGTCCTGGATGCCGGTGGGGACCGCCCGGGCGGCCAGGTCGTCGAGCGAGTCGACGCCGATGACCTCGAGCATGGTGGCGATGGCGTCGCGGTCCAGGCCGATGTGCCGGTCGGCGAACTTCGAATGGTCGGACACGAATGGGCTCCTAGCGGCAGAGGACTAGCGGCCCTCCCCCTCTGTCTTCACTCGTGCACCGAGCGCCTGAGAGATTCGGCCGCCACTAGGCGCCTTTCCCCATCGGCGGGTGAGGGACCCGCCGGGTCCGACACCGCTTTCCAGAGGCATCGTTGTCCGGCGCGGTCCGGGTGCCTGAGAGGTTGACGGAGAGGTGTTGCTCCTTCGGCGTCTGTGGCTGGCGGCCACAGAACTCTCCCGCGCGAGAGCGATGCGCGGTCCAGTTTACGCTGCCGCGTGGTCAGCCGATCTTGCGGTCGCGGTGCTTGCGCCGGGAAGCCAGCTCGTCCTCGGGGGCGGCGATCGATTCGCCACCGTCGGCGCGCTCGCCGGGGAAATCGGCGATCACGCCGGTCAGCTCGCGCATCGCGCCGGACACCGCGATGCCGAACACCCCCTGGCCGCCCTGCAACAGGTCGACCACCTCTTCGGCCGAAGTGCACTCGTACACACTGGTGCCGTCGGAGAACAGGGTGATGTTGGCCAGGTCCTGGACGCCGCGCTGGCGCAGATGGTCGACCGCGACGCGGATGTTGTGCAGCGAGATCCCGGTGTCGAGCAGACGCTTGACGATCTTGAGCACCAGGATGTCTTTGAACGAGTAGAGCCGCTGGCTGCCCGAACCGGCCGCGCCGCGGATCGACGGCACCACCAGCGAGGTGCGGGCCCAGTAGTCCAGCTGGCGGTAGGTGATACCGGCAATCTGGCAGGCGCTCGGCCCGCGGTAACCCACCAGTTCGTCGGGCACCGAATCGTCCGGGAACAAGCCGGGCTGCACGGGTTCGGCCACCGGGCCGCTCGGGCCGCTCTGGGTGGTTGAAGTGGCCGTGCGGTCGGCAAGATCCAGCTGTTCTTGACGTGGCTGCTCGCTCACGGTGCGTCCTCTCGCCGATCGCGCTGTGGTCTAAAGCTGCGGCACTGGCTGCCCCAACAGCCACGCTATCTCAGGTCCGAGTGTTAGAAGAGCATACGCTGTTCGGTGGCTGCCGTGCTCTGGGTTGAATCATCAACTCGTCAAAGTATGGCGGGCACCCGGATGAGTGGGTGGTATCCCGCGGGCGTGTCGACAATCCGATGTGTGATATGAGACGCATCCGTGACCCGGATTGGGTACCGGGCCAGACTGCCGCGCTGCGGGTGGTCAGGTGGCCTTGAAATCGTCGGGCGAGACGCTGTCGAGGAACTCTTTGAACTTCTCCACCTCGTCCTCACGGACGGCGGTGCCGGCTTCCTCGTCGCCCTCGTCGGGAATCAGCAGACCGGCGGCGGCCAGCACCGACTCCTCGACATAGATCGGCACGTTGACCCGCAGCGCGATCGCCACCGAGTCCGAGGGCCGAGCGGACACCTTGATGTCCCGGTCGAAGATCAGGTCCGCGTAGAAGGTGCCCTCCTGCAGGTCCACGATGCGCACCTCCTTGAGCGAATGCCCAAGCGCGGCAATGAGATCCCTGATCAGGTCATGGGTCAGCGGGCGCGGCGGTTCCACGCCCTGCTGCTCCAGTGCGATCGCCGCAGCCTCCGACTGGCCGATCCAGATCGGCAGATAGCGGTCACCGTCGGTTTCGCGCAGCAGCAGAACCGGCTGGTTCTGCGGTTGCTCCACGCGAATGCCGACAACACGTACTTCACCCATCTGTGTCTGCCCTCCGCACGCCGCAATGTCCGCTTCAGCGCTCGGTGATCCGGCCGGGAAAAACGGCCGGAAAACGACGAGGTGCGCATGGCCTGACCCTGCGGTCAACCGACCATCCCGTCGAACACCAAGCTGTCGTCCGAAGTCTAGTCCTCACCGGTGCAGAACGTCGCGAACGGCGGACTTGATCAGCGAGGTGTGCAACGTGATCGCCAGCGCGGCCACCTCACGGGCCAAGTCGTCGGCACGGTCACGCGCACCGGCCTTGTCCGCTTTGACCAGCGGTCCGGCGATCTGGGCGATCAGGTCCGACTGCCGGTCGGCCGCGGACCGGAAAGCACGCAGATGCCGGGGCTCGACACCGTAATCGGCCAGCGCGCGGGCACATTGGAGGATCACGACCGCGTGCTCGTCGAAGAAGCCGCCCGGCCCGGTGGTGATCACCCCCGCCTTCAGCAGGGCGCTCAGCAGCGCGTCGTCGACTCCGGCGCGTTCCAGCAGGGCTTCCCGGCGCAGCCGCGCCCCAGCCGGCGACACGGCGCCGGACTCGACGCCCGCGGCCGGACCGGCATCGGAGTCGTTGACCGACACCAAACGCGGTATCCCGTAAGGAGATCCGATGGCGGGCAGTTCGCCGTCGGGCAGGGCGTCGAGCTGGGCCCGGATCACTTTCAGCGGCAGGTAATGATCCCGCTGGGCGGTCAGGATGAACCGCAGCCGCGCACAGTCGTACGCGGTGAACCGGCGATAGCCCGAAGCCGCCCGCTGCGGCGTCACCAACCCTTCGGCCTCCAGGAAGCGAATCTTGGAGATGGTGACATCGGGGAAGTCGGGTCGCAGCAGGTCCAGGACCGCCCCGATCGACATCCCGGTGAGTGCCGGGCTATCGGGCGCGCTCACTAGCCTCCCGATCCCCCGTCGTCGTCACCCTTGGGTCCGGTCAGAAAGACCAGCCGGAACTTGCCGATCTGAACTTCGTCGCCGTTGGCCAGCACCGCGGAATCCACCGGTTCGCGGTTCACGTACGTGCCGTTGAGGCTGCCGACGTCGACGACGTTGAACTCGCCGCCCTCCAAACGGAATTCGGCGTGCCGACGGCTCACCGTGACGTCGTCGAGGAAGATGTCGCTGTCGGGGTGGCGCCCGGCAGACGTGATGGCCTGATCCAGCAGGAAGCGCGAACCGGCGTTGGGTCCGCGTTTGACGACCAGCAACGCCGAGCCGGCCGGAAGTCCCTCGACCCCCGATACCGAACTCTCGGCGCCCGCCTGGGCGGGCGCGTCCAACTCGTTGAGGAAGTCGGCGCGGAAGACCGAGGTCGTCTCCACAGTGACTTCGTCGCCCTGGTCCTGCCCGCTTGCTGAGTCCATGTCCGTCACCCGCTGCTCCTCACTGGCCGCTGTGGCGTTGCCTGACCGGGCCGTGCGGCCCGCTTCCTACTCGGATCTACCGTCTGTACTGCCTTTTACTGCTCTAGCGCTTCAAGTACCGACCGTACCGCGCACGGGTTCGCGATGTGCCGACCACTGCAGGATCGTAAGCCCGACACCCCGGCTTCACCTAGATCCCACGGAGATCCCCCGGAACGATTCGCCGGGATCCTCGATCCGTCCCGCAACGCTTTCGGGACCTTAGCAATCGTCATTCGGCCAATGTGCCGCGGTAGGCCTGCGCATCGAGCAGGCCGCCGATAGCCGAGTCGAGTGCGGCGGTATCGTCCGCACCGACCTGGAGTTCGATCAACCAGCCTTCGCCGTAGGGATCGGAGTTGACCAGTTGTGGCGAGCCTTCCAGCTCGCCGTTGACCGCGGACACTTTGCCGGCGACGGGCGCATACAGGTCCGAGACCGACTTCGTGGATTCCACCTCGCCGAACGCGTCGCCGGCGCTGAACTCGGTCCCGACGTCGGGCAGTTGGACGAAGACCACGTCGCCGAGCGCCGATTGGGCGAAATCGGTGATCCCGACCCGGACGGTGTCATCCCCGCTGCGGCGAACCCACTCGTGTTCGGCGGTGTAATGCAGATCGGACGGGATATCGGTCACGGTGATCCTGTTCTGGTCGCGGGCTGGTTCATTTGACGGGCTGAGCGTATTGGCGTGTTTTCGGTTGTCGCAAGGTGGTCACCTCGACGCGGTCGGCCTGCTGCACCGACATCCGTCCGCCGACCCGTTTGACGCTGTCCTCCGCGCCGCCGGGAATGTTCATCGCGGCCGCCAGCGTCGGCGGATCGCCAATCGCCAGAAGCGAATACGGCGGCGCGAACGCCTTGCTGTCGATCGTCAGCGAGCCGGCGGCGCCGACCACCCAGGTGTCGACTCCGACCCGGATGGACTCGTGTGCGTCGTTGATCTGGATCGCCTCGGCGCCGGCGGCGCGCAGTTCGTTGATCACGTCGAGCATCACTTCCGGGGCCACCCCGGGGCCGGGATCCTCGATCTTCACCACCACGCCGGGTCCGGTGGCGCCCACCGCGCCGACCAGGATGGACAACGCGGCCAGGCGCGCCTGCGCGTTCTCGATCGCCGCCTGGTCGTTGTTGCCCGACGCCTGCAGGGCGTTCAGGGTGTTCTGCAGATCGGCCACTTCGGTGCTCAGCGTCGCCTCCCGCTGCCGCAACGAGTCCAACAGCACCAGCAGGTCGGCCGGACGGGCGGTTTCCAGGGAGTCGCCGGACTCGTTCTGGCGGACCTGGGTGACGATCGCGACCCCCAGCACCAGGCACAGCAACACGGCCAGCGTCCCGAACACCAGCCGGGACCGCCCGCCGCGCAGCGGTGCTGCGAGTCCCCGCGCGCGCGGCGGCCGCGACGCCGCGGGCAGCTCGTGACGCCCGCGGCGCACCGCTGGTGTTGGCGCGCCGCGGTTTTCGACGTCGCCCGGGTCGCCGGATTCGGGCGTCACCAGCTCACGCTCCGAACAGGCGACGTCGCAGCGCCGCCGCGTTGCCGAAGATCCGGATGCCCAACACCACGATGATCGCGGTGGACAGCTGGGTGCCGACGCCCAGTTGGTCGCCGACGTACACGATCAGCGCCGCCACCAGCACGTTGAAGACGAAGGAGACGACGAAGACCTTCGGGTCGAAGATGCGCTCGAGGTAGGCGCGCAGACCGCCGAACACCGCGTCGAGCGCGGCGACCACCGCGATCGGCAGATACGGCTGGATGACTTCGGGAACGCTGGGATGGAAGATCAGGCCCAGCACAATGCCGATGGCAAGGGCGGCGATACCGATCATGCGTGCGTGATTCCCGTCCCGAGTGTCTTTCCCATTGCACTGCGCACTTCCCCGAGCCCCCTTAAGGCCCGATCGGTGTGGCGAACTTGACGTCGCGGACGGCTCCGGCCGGCAGTGCCAGGCCGTCGCCGGTATTCACGTTGACGCCGACACCGTAGGAGGCCTCCAGCAGCCTAAGCCGACGCAATCCGGGGCTGTGGTCGAAGGTGTCCCGCATGGACTTCGGCGGGCCGATCGCCAGGATGGTGTACGGGCTGCTGGTGGGGTTGTTGTCGACCAGGATCGCGCCGCCGGCCTGCCGGATCGTCACGTTGGGCCCGATCCGGGCACCGTCGACGGAGATGGCTTCGGCTCCGCTGGCCCACAGTGAGTTCACGACGAGCTGTAGGTCGCGGTCGAGGATGATCTGCTGGCTGCCGGTCACCCGCTGCTTGGACGCGTCGGACAGGTTGGGCCCGGCACCGGGGTCGGTCACCGTGACCGTCAGACCCGGCCCGATCACCGCGGTGCTGGCGGCCGCCAGGCTCCGCGCGTCCAGGCTGTTGAGCAGTCGTTGGCCCTCGGCATCGTCGGCCAGCGCGAGTCGCTGCACCTGGTCGACCCTGGCCGCCAGCGCGCTGCGCTGCCGCGCCAGCTTGGTGGCGGCGGACTGGGTGGATCGCACGTTCGCGGCCAATAGCTGCTGTGCGGACCGCACCCCGGGGGCCACCGAGCGGGCCTGGGCCACCGCGGCGGCGAACACGGCCGCAACCAGCGTCGCCGCCAAGGCCTGCCACATCCAGCCGAACGCGCGTTCCCGCCCACTTTCGGGCTCGGCACGGGCCTTCCGCGCCGCGGCCGCTGCGGCGTATCCCGGGTCCAGATGCTCGGACAGCAGCGCGCGCAGCAGCGAGGGCACCGGGATTTTCTGGGCTCGGGCGGCGGCGGCGTGGGGGCTGTAACCGGCATTGGGGTCGTAACCGCCGAGCAGCCGGTCACGTTCAGCCATGCTCACCTGCCCGCGGGGTAGCCGGGCGATGGTGCCTGACATTGGGCATCCGGCGCATCACCAGGACCATCTGCGCCATGTACAGCACGAAAGCCCACAAATACATGTACAAGCCCCAAATCAGAAACGCCCACCCGCAAGCCCCCACGATACGACTCCACAGGGCATCCCACTGACCCAGCAGCACCAGCGGGAAGCCTGACATCAGGGCGAACGTCGCTGCCTTACCGACGTAGGAGACCGGCAGCGCCGACAGCCCGCGACTGCGCAGCAGCGGCAGCGTGGCGGCCAGCGCCGCGTCGCGGGCCACTAGGGTGACGACGAACCACCACGGCACGATTCCGCTCAGCGCCAGCACAATCGGCACGGTGACCATGTAGAGGCGGTCGACGGCGGGGTCCAGCAGCATGCCGAGCCGCGACGACTGGTCCAGCAGTCGCGCGATCTTGCCGTCGGCCCAGTCGGAGAATCCGCTGAACATCAAGATCGCCACCGCCCACCCGTTGCGGTGGGCGATGAGCATCAGATAGACGAAGACGGGGATCAGCGCCAGCCGGACGATGCTCAGCACGTTGGGCACCGTCAGCACTCGATCCCGCGCGAGCCCTGGCTCCATGAGCGGTGACCTTAACCCGGTTTCTTTCCACGAACGTAACCCCACTGCGAAATTCGGCACCGGAGTTCACCGTCCGGGCGCGCAGAACTCAGCGGAACACGCCGGGCAGGCTCAGCGTGGACAACGTGTCGTCGGACAACGGATTGTCGTTGACCATGTACGTCCACGTCGAGGTGGGGCGCGCCAGCTTGGACAGATCCAGTCCGGGTTCGTCCTCGAGGACGTTCGCCGTTTCGAAGGTCTGCTGCGCCGCCTCGATCGCGTCGGCGGCCAGTGACGCGAACGCGTCCACCGCCATCCGGTGAAACTCGTCGAGCGGGTTCTGCCGGCCCAGCGCGCGCAGGTGGATGCTTTCCCGGATGTCGGCCAGATAGGCCAGATGGTCGGCCCAGCCGCGGTCCAGGTGATACAGCATGATCAGTCGACAGATCTTCTCCAGCCGCTCCTCGGAGAGGTCCTCGGCCAGTTCCTTATACCGCTTGGGCGCCAGCTCCTCCAGCTCCTCGCGCGCGGTTGCGGTGCGCAACAAGGTATTTCGCCGGTCGACGATGATGGCCCGCTGTTGGGCGATCAACTGGTTGTAGCGCCAGGTGTTGGCGTGCACGTCGAGCATGCGGCCTTCGGCAACCCGCTGCGCGTGGTCGAGCAGCCCCGCCGCTTTGGGGCTGACGATGCGCCCATCCTCGTCGGTTTGCATCGGCAGTTTGTTGTGATCCAGGTTGGCCGCGACGACGTCGTCCTCCCAGCTGGAGAAGAACACCGACGACCCCGGGTCACCCTGGCGCCCCGCCCGGCCGCGCAGCTGGTTGTCCAGCCGCTCGGTGTGGTGCCGGCCGGTCCCGACGACATGCAGCCCGCCCAGTTCGGCCACCCGGTCGTGGTCGGACTCGTCGGATCCGCCCAGCCGGATGTCGGTGCCCCGGCCGGCCATCTGGGTCGAGACGGTGACCGCGCCGTACTTGCCCGCCTCGGCGATCACCGCCGCCTCCTCGGCGTCGTTCTTGGCGTTGAGCAGCACCGCGGGAATGCCGCGGCGCACCAGCCGCTCGTGCAGATCCTCGGATTCGGCGACGTCGCGGGTGCCCACCAGCACCGGCTGCCCGGTTTCGTGCACCTCGGCGATGTGTTCGACGATCGCGTCGTTCTTGGCCGCTGCGGTGATGTAGACCCGGTCGGACTCGTCCTCGCGGATGTTGGGGGTGTTCGGCGGGATCGGCGACACACCCAGTTTGTAGAACTGGCGCAACTGCTCACCGGCGGCCAGGGCGGTGCCGGTCATCCCGCACACCGTGGCGTAGCGGTTGATCAGCGCCTGCACCGTGATGGTGTCGAGCACCTCACCGGTTTCGGTGGTCTCGATGCCTTCCTTGGCCTCGACGGCGGCCTGCAGCCCGTCCGGCCAGCGCTGCAGCTGCGCGATCCGGCCGCGGGAGGAGTTGATCAGGTGCACGGCGTCGTCGCGGACGATGTAGTGCACGTCGCGCTGCAACAGCACGTGCGCGTGCAGTGCGACGTTGACCTCGGTCAGGGTGGTGCCGACATGTTCCTCCGAGTAGAGGTCGATGCCGCCGAGCGCCTTTTCCACCTTGCGGGCGCCCGCCTCGGTGAGATGGACGTTGCGGCTGTCGGAGTCGGTGTCGAAGTCGGTCTCCGGGTTCAGCCTGCCGACCAGCTTGATGATCTCCACTCGCGGGGTCTCCCGGTGGCTGGTGCCGGCCAGGACCAACGGCACCAGCGCCTCGTCGACCAGAACCGAGTCGGCCTCGTCGATCAGGGCGACGTCCGGATTCGGGGAAACCAGGTCCTCGACGTCGGTGACCAACTGGTCGCGCAGCACGTCGAACCCGATCTCGTTGACCGAGGCGTAGGTGACGTCGCAGCCGTAGGCGGCCTTGCGTTCCTCGCTCGTCGACTCCGCCGTGATCCAGCCGACCGTCAGGCCCATCGCCTCGATCAGCGGACCCATCCACTCCGCGTCGCGACGGGCCAGGTAGTCGTTGATGGTGACGACGTGGACGTGCCGGCCGGCCAGCGCGTAACCCGCCGCGGCGATCGCCCCGGCCAGCGTCTTGCCCTCGCCGGTGGCCATCTCGATCACGTCGCCGGCCAGCATGCGCAGGGCGCCCAGCAACTGCACATCGAACGGACGCAGCTCGGTGGTCCGCTCGGCCGCCTCCCGGGCGATCGCCAGGAACTGCGGAATGTCGGCGGAGTCGGCGAGGTCGTCGAGGTTGAGCAGCCCGGATGCCTTGCGCAGCTTCTCGTCGCTGAGGTCGGCGGCTTCTTTGTCGAACTCCTCGGAGGCGGTCACCACCGACATCGAGCGGCTGCGGTCCTTTTCGGTGCTGGCGCCGAGCAGCCGCCAAAAGCGGCTGGTCAACCGGCCAGGTTGCGAGCGGGTGGTCTTAGGCACAGCCCAACGGTACGCGGCCGCGATCAGGCCAGGTTCGAGCGGCGTGGGTAGGCGACGCTCGGGTCGGTGAGAACGTTGACGACGGCGGGCTGTCCGCTGGCGAACGCACGTTCCAGTGCCGGGCGCAGCTCGGCGGGCGCCGACACCAGCTCGCCGTGGGCGCCCAGCGCCCGCGCCACCTCGTCGTAGCGGGTGCCGGGACGCAACTCGGCCACTACCGAGTAGCCGTACAGCGCCTCCATCGGATGCTTCTCTAAGGCCCAGATGCCGTTGTTGCCCACCACCGACACCACCGGAACGTTGTGCCGCACCAGGGTGTCCCATTCCATGCCGCTGAACCCGAACGCGCCGTCGCCCTGCAGCAACACCACCTGTCGCTGCGGGTGCGCCAGTTTGGCGGCCAGCGCGTACCCCGGTCCCGAGCCCAGGCAGCCGAACGGCCCGCTGTCCAGCCAGCATCCGGGTTGGTAGCTGTCGATCACCCGGCCCGCGTAGGAGCCGAAGTCTCCGGCGTCGATCACGACGATGGCGTCACGGTCCAGCAACGGCGCCAGCTCCGCGTACACCCGCATCGGGTGCAGCGGGATCCGGTCCTCGGCCAATTCAACCTGTTCCTGGTCGCGCGCGGCCCGCTCGACGGTGCGCAGCTCGTCGATCCAGGTCTGGTGATCGGTCGTGCGGGCTGTGCCCAGCCCGGACAGGACCGCGGTGAGATCGCCGTACAGCTCAGCGGCGACGGGGCGGGGATGCGCCCGCTCGGGTCGGACGCGGTCGACGACGACCAACTGAGTCTCGACGCCGAAGACGCCCCCGAAACCAAGCCGGAAATCCATCGGCACCCCGATCACCAGCGCCACATCGGCTTCCTTCAGGGCTTTCGACCGTGCCCGGCTGAAGGCCAGCGGATGGTCGGCGGGTACCACTCCGCGAGCCATCCCGTTCATCAACACCGGTATCCGCAGTCGCTCGGCGAGTCGCAGCAACGCGGTCTCGGCGTGCCCCCACCACACATTGGTGCCGGCCATGATGACGGGCCGCTGCGCCGTGGACAACAGATCGACGGCCCGATCCAAGACGTCGGCGTCCACGTCCGGACCCTTCGCCGGCACGGTCAACGCCCCGGGTTCACCGCGGTCGTCGGCCATGGAGAACACGTGATCCATCGGGAAGTCGACGAATCCCACGCCGGACGGGGCGGCCACAGCCGCCTGCAGCGCCCGGTCGACCAGGCGGCCGGCATCGTCGGCCGACTGCGCGGTGGCGGCGAAGCGGGTCAGCGGCGCCACGAACGGCACGTGGTCGATCTCCTGCAGCGAGCCCATCCCCCAGCGCAGCGCGGGCGCCCGGCCGCCGAGCACCACCAACGGCGACTGGTTCTGCTGCGCCGCGGCCATCGCACTCATCCCATTGGTGATGCCCGGACCTGCCGTCAACGCGGCCACCCCCGGCACCCGGGTCACCTTGGACCAGCCCTCGGCGGCAAAGGTCGCGGTCTGCTCGTGGCGGGTGTCGATCAGCCGAAGACCCTCCTCGCGACAGCCGTCGTAAATGGAGAACAGATGACCACCGGACAGGGTGAAGACGGTGTCGATACCGCTGGCCTTGAGCCGGCGGGCGATGAGGCGGCCGGCGTGCACGGTTTGGGCGGGGACGGCTTCGGTGGTCATGACCGGAGCTTATCGACTCGTTCAGGTACGTTCGCCCAAGGATTTCCGTCGCGCAGTCGCCGGAACACCCTCGACTGTCAGGAGACGAAGACCTTGGGTCCGGAACCGTTCACTCCGAAAATCGACTGGTCTCACGCGCTGCAGGATTCGGTGCGCTGGTTGGCCATCGCGTGGGTGGTCAGCGCCGTATGTCTGTTCCTCGCGCTGGTCCTGATGCGGTTTCTGACCCCGTGGGGCCGCCAGTTCTGGCGGATCACCCGCGGCTACTTCGTCGGGCGCGAAAGTGTCCGGGTGTGGTTGATGCTGGGCGTGCTGCTGCTGTCGGTATTGATGTCGGTGCGCCTGGATGTGCTGTTCAGCTACTTCACCAACGACCTGTATTCCTCGGTTCAGACCTTCGTTCAGGGCGACGCCGCCCATCGGGACATCGTCAAGCAATCCGGTAAGCACGGGTTTTACGTCTCGATGGCCGTTTTCAGCATTCTGGCGGCCATCTTCATCGCCCGGTATCTGGCCGACATCTATCTGCTGCAGCGGTTCCTCATCTCGTGGCGGGTCTGGCTGACCGGCCATCTCACCGATGACTGGCTGGCCGGCCGGGCCTATTACCGAGACCTCTTCATCGACAACACCATCGACAACCCGGACCAGCGCATTCAGCAGGACATCGACATCTTTACCGCCGCGAACACCGCCGGCACCCCCAACATGCCGTCCAATGGCACCACGCAGACGTTGCTGTTCGGGGCCGTCAACGCCGTCGCCTCCGTGGTGTCCTTCGCCGCGATCCTGTGGAACCTGTCCGGGCCGCTGAATGTCTTCGGAGTGGTGTTCCCGCGCGCGATGTTCTTGGCGGTAGTGGTGTTCGTGTTGATCGCCTCGGCGGTCGCGTTCTGGCTGGGCCGCCCACTGATCGGACTGAGTTTTAACAACGAGAAGCTCAACGCACGATTCCGCTATGCACTGGTGCGGCTGCGCGACGCCGCGGAAGCCGTCGGGTTCTATCGCGGTGAACGTGTCGAGCGGGCGCAACTCTGGCGGCGCTTCACCCCGATCATCGACAACTACCGCCACTTCGTCCGGCGCTCGATCATCTTCCACGGCTGGAACTGGTCCATGTCGCAGATCATCGTCCCGCTGCCGTGGCTGATCCAGGCGCCCCGACTGTTCGCCGGCCAGATCAAATTCGGCGATGTGACGCAGACTGCGGCCGCGTTCGGACGCATTTCCGACTCCCTGTCGTTCTTCCGCAACCAGTACGACGCGTTCGCCTACCTGCGGGCGGCCATCATCCGTCTTCATGGGCTGGTGATGGCCAACGAGCAGGGCCGTGCGCTGCCGTCGGTGCTGAGCACACCGTCCCAAGACGGGTCGGTGGAGCTGCACAACGTGGAAGTGCGCAGGCCCGACGGTGACAGCCTGGTCGATCCGCTCGACGTTCGGCTGGAACCCGGCCACTCGCTGGTGATCACCGGCCAGTCGGGTTCCGGCAAAACGACGCTGCTGCGCGCATTGGCCGAATTGTGGCCGTACGCATCGGGTTCCCTGCACTGCCCCGGCGGCGCGAACGAGACGATGTTCCTATCGCAGTTGCCGTATGTGCCGCTAGGTGATCTGCGCAGCGTGGTGTGCTACCCCAACGCGGTCGACGCGGTGTCGGACGCCGAGTTGCACGAGGTGCTGACCAAGGTCGCGTTGGTGCCGCTGATCGCCCGCCTCGACGAGGAGCAGGACTGGGCAAAGGTGCTCTCGCCGGGTGAACAGCAGCGGGTCGCGTTCGCGCGCATCCTGCTCACCAAACCCAAGGCCGTGTTCATGGACGAGGCGACCTCGGCGCTGGACCCTGGACTGGAATACGCGCTCTACCAGCTGGTCCGCACCGAACTGCCGGACTGCATCGTGGTCAGCGTCAGCCACCACCCCGCGGTGGAGCAATATCACGAAAGCCAGCTCGAACTGCTCGGCGACGGGCACTGGCGGCTGGGGCCGGTCGAGAAGGAATTGGCGAAGGCCTAGCGCGCCTGCACCCCGCGCCCCCGCGCGGGCTCCGGCGCTGGGACGTTTTACCGCGCCTGCACCCGCGCTGCCGCGCGGGCTCCGGCGCTGGGACGTTTTACCGCGCCTGCACCCGCGCTGCCGCGCGGGCTCCGGCGCGGCGACCGAAGAACGACCCCTCCCCCAGTTGCGTCCCGCTGGCGTACCCCTTGCCGTCCTGGGCGATGTTGGACGCACACGCACCCGCGGCGAACAGCCCGGGGATGACGCTGCCGTCGTCGCGCTGCACCTCACCGTCCAGGGTGACCGCGAGCCCGCCGATGGTGAACCCGGAGTACATCGCCCGCCCCAGCGACAGGTCGAACACCGCCCACGGGCTCTTGTCTTGTGCCGCAACGTATTCCGGCTGCTTGTGAAAGTCGGGGTCCTCGCCCCGGGCGGCGTGTTCGTTGTAGCGCTGCAGCGTCGCGGCGAGATTGCCCGCCGGGATGCCCAGCGCTTCCTCCATCTCGGCGATCGTCTCGTAGCCGTCGAGGAACTTGATCAACGGCATCTCGGGCATCTGCATGTGCGCTTCGTCGACAATCAGGTAAGCGGTCTGCTCGGGCTGCTCGAGCACGAACGCCGAGGTCCGCGAATGGTAGGAATCCTCGGCGACGAACCGCTTGCCGTCCTTATTGACGATCACCCCGGTGAGCAGGATTTCCGGCGGATACGCCGCCGCGGTGATGAACAACTCGTCCATGTTCTTGGTGGCCGCACCGGCCGAGACGCCCAGCCGGATGCCCAGCCCGTCGTCGTTCGGGTTGCCCAGGATGTAGGGCGCCACCAGGCCGTGGTGTTTGGTGCGCCGCGGCTGACCCAGCGCGGGAGTGTGCTCGGCGACCATCTCGGGATTCATGGCGAAACCGCCGGCGGCGATGATCACCGCATTGGCCCGGGCCGCGCCGGTCTCGCCGAAGTGCTTCCAGGTCACCCCGACCACCGCGCCGCCGTCGTCGACGACCAGGTTGGTCGCGCCGGTCTCGTAGCGGATCAGCACCCCCAGTTCGTCGGCGCGCTTGACCAGCAGGTCGATCACCATGGCAGCCCCGCCCAACTCGCCGGGCACCGGCACCGAGTGCCCCCGCGGCGCCGGCACGGCTTGCTCGCAGAACGGCCACACCTTCTCGTTGCCGGTGTAGCTGAGTCCTTCGGTGCCCGGCGGCACCACGACCTTGCCCGGGTAGAAGCTGCGCTCGAACTGGAAGCCAAGGGCCTCAAGCCAATTGAAATGTTCGACGCTGCCGTCGCAGTAGGCGCGGATCTTGTCGAGTTCGGGTTCCCGCGACGCGGCGACCAGGTATTTGTACATCTCGTCGGGCGTATCGGGGTGACCGGTCGCCTCCTGGACTGCGGTACCGCCACCCAGGTAGAAGTGGCCGCCGGCCATCGAGGTGGTGCCGCCGGCCGCGGCGGCGCGCTCGAGCACCAGCACCCGCGCTCCCGCGGCCGCAGCGCTGACCGCCGCGCACCCGCCGGCGATGCCGAAGCCGAGCACCAACACGTCGACGTCGTCGGACCAGGACGCCACCGTGTCGGCCTTGACCGTGGCGGGGATCTCGGTGCTCATCGGCGCGCCTCCTGCTCGTCACTACGGTGTGCATCGTCGTTGCCGCGGCTCACTTGTTGCTCCTGCTTTATGTAGTCGTAGAACGCTTTAATCTCGGGCGACAGGTACGCGATCTCGACATACGGCACCCCGGCATTCGGGGCCGCTACGTAGGCGAACCGGATACCGCCGGCCATTACCCCCTGCTGCACTACCTCGGCGCCCTGCTCGGCGGCATCGACCAGAGCGGCGTCGAATTGCTCGCGGCTTTGGGCCTCCATGCAGATGTGGTGCAAGCCCGCGCCGTGGTCGCGCAGGAATTCACTATAGATATTCTCGCCGCGGACCGGTTCGATCAGCTCGAGCTGCATGTCGCCGAGGTAGCTCAGCGAGATGTGCGCGACGAAGTCGGCGGGCTCGCCGCGATAGCTGCAGGCGTCCGGAGCAAAGTGGACATCGGGGATACGCACCCATTTGCGGGCGCCTAAAAGGCCGGTGAGGGCCTTTTCTGTGGCAGCGAGGTCCGACGTGACCCACGCGATCTGGACGGGTGATTGAACGAGGAGGTTCATCGCTTCGGAGGATATCCCAGCCGGTCGCCCGTCAGAACTGCCGGGAAGCAATTTGCCGTCGCCGCCACCGGCGGCCGTGATGAGCTGGACTGAACATGTTCTAGTTCCGTCCGCCGAACATGTCCAGCAGCAGGTGCACCTGAGTGTCGAAGACCGCGCGGGCGTCGGTGAGGGTATCCGCGCCGTATTGGCCGAACACTTCGAGACTGATGGCGCCCACCAGCCCGGCGAACAGCAGGAAGCACTTGCCCATCACCCGGTCGTCGCCCGGGAACGAGTACTCGCTGCGCAGCCGCTCGAAGTCCGACGAGGTCGGTTGTGCCACGTGGTCGTTGGTCAACACGATGTCGCCGGTGGTGATCCCGGCCGCGACGGCGTCCAGCAACGCCGCGATGACCCGAGTCCCGGCCGGGACGGTGCGCTGTGCCGGTGCGTGGTACCCGGGAACCGGGCTGCCGTACAGCAACGCCCAGCGGGCGGGGTGCGCGACGGCCCATGCCCGCATGGCGTGTGCCATCGCGTTCACGTCGTCGCTCCACGAATCGCCGGTGGTGTCGTCGCGCGCCCGGTCGACTTTGTCGGCGAGATCGGTGTACGCGTCGACGAGCAACAGCGTCAGCAGTTCGTCGCGACTGGCGACGTAGCGGTACACCGCGGAGGACACCATGCCGAGGTCCCGGGCAATCGCGCGCAATGACAAACCAGCCGCGCCGTGGTCCACCAGATGTCGGCGGCCCAGCTCGACGATCTTGGCCTCGATCTGATCCCGCGACTCCTGGCGTTTGCCCACGGCCAAGTCTGACACAACCGAGATCACCGCTCTTGCTTTTTGCCGGCGGGCGTGGCACGGTAGCATCAACAGAGAGCACTGCTCTCTCAGTGCGCACGGAGGTCGGCATGTCGATGCATTACCAGCAACCAAGCCGGATCGAGCGCAGCGCGAACACGCTGATGCGCTGGCTTGCCGAACTGGGGATCGGCATTGCCGGAACGCGCGCCCTGCGGGTCCGCGGACGCAAGACCGGTACACCGCGTGGTGTGGTCGTCAACCTGCTGACCGTGGACGGCACGGATTACGTGATCTCACCGCGCGGCGACACCCAGTGGGCACGCAATGTTCGGGCCGCGGGCGTCGTCGAACTGGGCTCGCGCTGGCACAGGGAATCCCGCGCCATCAGCGAAGTCGCCGACGACGTCAAGCCCGCCATTCTGCGGCGCTATCTGGCTCGCTGGTATTGGCAGGTCAAGGCGTACGTGGGCGGGCTGACACCCGAATCGGACGACGCGGATTACCGTGCCGCCGCACCGCGGATCCCGGTATTCGCGCTAGCCAAATGAGCTAACTCGCCCCCGCGCCCATATCCTGGCGGGCCTGCTCGGAAGCGCTCTGCCAGGACACCGCTGCCGGGAAGTCGCCCCACATGCTGTTGAAGATCCCGATGAGCTGGCCGACGCCTCCCGACGACAGATACACCGGTCCACCCGAGTCACCCTGCTGGGTCTGCACGCCGTGGGACATGGTGAACCACCCGTTGTTGACGCTTTCCACCGTGCCGCAGGTTTCCCCGGTGGTCACTCCGAAGTGGCAGACCGCCTGTCCGGGCGCGGCGACCACGCCTGGGCTCGCCACCAGTCCCCGGCCCCCGGGCAGGATGTTGCTCATCGTGACGTTGCTGGCCAAGGCGATGGCCTCGTAGTCGTCGATGGGCTGGTCGGTGGCCACGGTGGAACCGGTGGGGGTGTTGTCGCGGGAGGCCACCACGCGGCCGATCGGGTTGTTGTCCCGGTCGTAGACCATTCCTCCGCGGCAGTGCCCGGCGCTGTACGCCGTGCGCCGCGGAATGTCGACAAAACCGAGAGTGCAGACGTGGTTGTCCTGATGAATCTCCATGCCCGGGAAAACCAACGTCGACTCGGCTGCGGCAGTGGCCGGCGACAGCCCGGCGGCCACCATCGAGACAGCCGCCGCGGCCGTGCATGCGCGCAAGGTCAGGCGATACAAAACCGACTCCGATCCGTTATGGCCGACGAAGCGCCGACCTGCACTTTCAGGTTACGTCGTAACCACCCCGACACTAAGTCTTCGCGCAGAACGCTGGCGGCGTTACCGAGTGCTCGCCACCGGGGCGACTTTGCCGTTGCGATCGGCGCCGCCGGGAGCCCAACCGGGCGGCCCGAAAACGTAGCCCAGCCGGTCGCGCAGCCGGCTCGCCGAGCGCCAATCCCGCGCGATCGCGACGTATTCGTAGGTCTGCAGTTTCCAGATGTTGAACGTGTCGACCTGCTTGGTCAGCCCGTAGTGCGGCCGGAACAACTCCTCTTGGAAGCTGCCGAAAATCCGGTCCCACAGGATGAAGATGCCGCCGTAATTCCGGTCCAGGTACACCTTGTCCATGCCGTGGTGTACCCGGTGGTGGGACGGCGTATTGAAGACGTACTCGAACCACCGGGGCAGCTTGCCGATCCGCTCGGTGTGCACCCAGAACTGGTAGATCAGGTTCAGCGACCAACTGAAGAACACCATCCACGGGGGCAATCCCAACAGCGGCAACGGCACCCACATCAGGATCTCGCCGCTGTTGTTCCACTTCTGTCGCAACGCGGTGGCCAGGTTGTAGTACTGGCTCGAATGATGAGCCTGGTGAGTGGCCCAGATCAGCCGGACCCGGTGTGCGGCGCGGTGATAGGCGTAGTAGAGCAGGTCGACTCCGAGCAACGCGACGACCCAGGTGTACCACTTGCTCGCCGACAGATGCCATGGCGCAACGTAGGCATAGAGGGCGGCGTACCCGAATAGGGCCAACGTCTTCCAGGCGGCGGTGGTGGCTATCGACACCAAACCCATCGAGATGCTCGTCATCGAATCCCGGGCGAGGTAGGCGCCCGAGGCGGGCCTGGAATCGGCGGGGTCCCCGGTGCCGGCCGCGGCGTCGAACTTCGCCAACTTGCGGGCGGCCGTCCACTCCAGCGTCAAAAGCAGCAGGAAGAACGGAATCGCGAACAGCACCGGGTCCCGCAGCTCGGCCGGCAGCGCCGAGAGAAATCCGGTCAGAGCATGCACAGCAAAACAGATTACTGATTGCGGGATCGCTGTGTGCCGGGTTGTGTCACGGTAGACGTTGATGGCGATCAACGAATTCAAGATCAGGGTGGCCCGCCCGATCCGCAAGCCGCACGTCACGCAGCGGCTGCTGCGCGCCTCCGGTGTTCGCAACCGGTTGTTCCCGGCGGCGAAGCTGGAACATTGGGCGGCCAACCCGCGCCCACCCTACTGCGGGCTGCCCTCCAAGCTGGTGCTCAAGAAGGTCGACGTGACGCGCACCGACCTCAACGGCCGCCCGGTCTACCAGGTCACGCCTCGGCACATCGGTCCCGACGAGCTGGGCGGGCACGTGCTGTACCTGCACGGCGGCGCGTACGTGCTGGACCTGCTACCCCACTTCCATTGGCCCGCCATTGCCCGGCTGGCCCTGACCCTGCGCCGATCCCTCACCGTGCCGATCTACCCGATCGCCCCCGAACACACCTACCGCCAGGTCTTCCCGTTCCTGTTGCAGGTCTACCGCCGGATGCTGGACACCTGGGAGCCGGATTCGATTGCCTTCATGGGTGATTCGGCCGGCGGTGGGATGGCGTTCGCGCTGTGTCACGCGGTGCGCGACGCCGGGCTGCCACAGCCCACTGACGCACTGCTGCTCTCGCCCTGGATGCACCTCGGCCTGCCCGCCCCCGAGGTGCTGACGGTGGCAAAGATCGATCCGTTCCTCAACCTCGATGACCTGCGGGCCGCGGGCCTCCGCTACGCGGGCGGTGACCCCTTGGACCACCCGCTGCTCAGTCCGAGCATGGGTCCCCTGGACGGCCTGCCCCGGCTGACGGTCTTCACCGGAACCCACGACGTGCTCAACCCCGATGCTCGCGCCTTCCGCAACCGTGCGATCGCCGAAGGACACGACATCGGGTGGCACGAACTCGAGGGCGGTATGCACACCTGGATGCTGCTGCCCGGGCAGAAGGCAAGGGTGACGCTCGGACAGATTCGGCAGGTGCTGTCCGGGTGAGCCGAGTGCTGGTGCTCGCCGCCGGCTTCGCCGGGCTGTGGGCGGCACGGGGGCGGCGCGCAGACTCGACGAACTAGCGGTCCAACCCCGGGGCGGTCGCTGCCGCGGTGGTGAGCCCGCGGCCGTTTCCCGACATCCGGGTCCGCAGCCGCGGCCCTGATCAGTCGGATTGCGGGGCGGGCAGTCCGGCGGCGCTGGTCTCACCGGCATACCAGTGCACGGCGTGGACGCCCGGCTGCAAGGACAATTCGGCCACCAGATTCTCCAGCCTGGCCGGCGAGTGACCGTCCAGCAGCACATGGGCGGTCAGCGTGATGTTGTCTTCTCCGCTCGCCCCGGTGTGGATGCCGCGCAGGATGATGTCGTTGCTGCGGGTGTGCTGCACGATCTGGGCACGGGCATACTTCGCCGACTTGGGCCGGCAGATCACCTGGACCTGATACGGCTCGAGACCCTCGTCGTCGTCGCCGGAGTTGTCATGGTCGATGAGACGGCCCAGCGGGCGGCCCAGCAGATGGATCAGGACGACGGTGCCGGTGGCGATCAGCGCGAACACCAGATGCCCGGATGCGGCCAGCACCCCCACCGCCGCCGAGCACCACAGCGTGGCAGCAGTGTTGAGACCGCGCACGTTGGCACCCTCGCGCAGAATCACCCCGCCGCCGAGGAACCCGATTCCCGACACCACATAGGAGGCCACCCGGGTGGCGCTGGTGTCCTCGGTGGCCACGGCGTACAGCACGAACAGTGTCGCGCCGGTGGCCACCAGCGCGTTGGTCCGCAGCCCCGCCATCCGGGCTCGCCATTGGCGTTCGAAGCCGATCAGCGCGCCGCATCCCAGCCCTACCGCCAGGCGGAGCGCGAACTCGGCGTTGGTCAGTGTGTGCACCGTGCCCGCCCCCCTCTCCCGATTGCGAAACGGCATCAGCAGGTAATCAGATTTGGGTTAACACCAGGTGGAGGGCAGGCAAACCAGGAGCTGAGGGCTGCCCGTCAGAAGTAGCCACCTTCGGGTTGCCCCAGGTGCTCGGGGCAATACGTGTTCGATGCGATGGCCGTGAACAGGGCGGCGCCGTCCAGGGTCAGTGCCGGGTTCTGGTTCTTCACGTCGGTCAGAACCTGCAGTCCGGTTTCGCCGTTGCGCATCAGGCCGCACACGGCTTGCGCGGACGTGATCGCCCTGGCCGGATCGGGAACGGCGATACCGGCATTTTTCAGGGCAGCGAGAAACGCCGCGTCACTGCCGCCGGGGTCGCCGGGGTCACCGTGCACGGCCGGCGCCAGACTCAGCAACGCGACGGCGCCCACAACCGCCGGCAGAAGTCTCGCGTGGATCACCAGAAACGCCACCTCTACTGCGCGTCGGGCAGCGTGACCCTGGGTTTGTCACCGCTGGACACGTGCACCGCGTGGATTCCGGGCTTTTTGGACAGTTTGTCGAGCAGCCCGTCCAGCCCCGCTTTGTCGACGTTCCAGTGCTGTACCGCCTCCGGTTCCTGCTGCAGCTTGGCGATCACGCTGTCCAGCTTGACCGGCTCCACCGGGCCCTTCTCACCGCCGGCACGGGCCCGAGCACCGCTTCCGCTGTAGACCTGCGCCCCTACGCTGCCCACCGCGCCGCCGGTCAGGCTCCCCAGGGCCATCTGGTTGACCAGGTCGGCCGGAATCCCCGCCGCGGGGGCGGCGGCCATGCTGGTGGCCGGCAACACGTTGGAGACCATCCGGATCGCGGGCGTGGCCGATGCCCAGCTGGGCGGCACCGACAGCTTTCCCACCACGTTGGCCTCCCCGGCACCTGCCGACACGGCACTGGTGAGTCCGCCGGTCGGCGCCATGCCCAGCCCGGCTCCCAGGGCAGATTTGGGGATGTTCTCGAGTGGCGGCTTCCAGAACAGCTTGAACTCGGTCATGCCCAGGTTGGGCGCACTCATGACGTCGTTGGCCACCGTGCTGAATCGGCCGATGTCGGCGACGATACCGAACATCAGCTCCCAGGTCGGACCGCCCACCGTGGTGCCGGTCAGGGTGTTGAGCAGTTCGGACATGCCTTGCATGTAGGCGGTACCGGCCTGACCGAGCGCCTGCAACGCCTGCAGGACGACGTCGAATGGGAAGGCGGGCGCCGCCGTGGGAGCGGCGGTCGCAGCCGCGGTGGCCGCGGCCGTTCCGGCGGCCAGCCCGCTGGCCTGCCCCACCGCCGCTTGCTGACCGGCGAGTCCGGAGGCGTCGGTGACCTGGGGTGGTTCGGCGTACGGCGTCAGCTTGGCCGCGGCGGCCGAGGCGTTGGCGTAACCGAACATCGCGGTGGTGTCCTGGGCCCACATCTCCCCGTACTGCGCCTCGAGGGCGGCAATCGCACCGGTGTTCTGCCCGAAGATGTTCGTGGCCACCAGCTGGGCCAGCTCACTGCGGTTGAGCGCGATCTCCGCCGGCGGCACCACCGCGGCGTAAGCCGTCTCGTAGGCGGACACCGCCGCCTTCGCCTGCTCGCCCGCCGCCTTGGCCTGTGTCGCGGTGGCGGACATCCAGCTCACGTAGGGCGCCACCGCGGCCGCCATCGCGCCCGACGACGGACCGGTCCATCCGTCGTTGACCAGGCCTTCGATGATCGCGCCGTAGGACGCGGCCGTGTCCTGCAGTTCGGCCGCCAACGCGTCCCACGCGGTGGCCGCCGCGATCATCGGCCCCGCACCCGGACCCGTGTACATCAGACCGGAGGTGATCTCCGGTGGTCGCGCCGCAAAACTCATCGGCCCCGCCTTCCGTTCAGTCCGCCGGTATCACGATGATGGTCGCCGTGCTGGCGACTTCTTCACCGGCTGCCGCGGCGCCGGTGGCGCCGGCAGCGCCGTTGCTGACGGTGCGCACGGTGGCGCCGGCCAGCGCGCGCCCGGCCAGGCTGGCCATGGCCATCTCCCCGAACAGCCCCCCTTCGGCCGCCGCGGGGACGGCGGCGAGAGCCTCCGGAGTCGCACCCGGCAGCACCGAGGCCATCGTCCGCAGCACCGGCGCGGCCGTCACCCAGCCTCGCGGCACCGACAGCGACCCGACCAGGGTGGATTGCCCCAGGGACGCGGTGGCCCCGCCCGGCGCGACGGACGCGACGTAGCCTCCGCGCAGCGGCGACAGGCCGGCGATCGGCTTCCCGCCGCTGTTCAGCAGGGTGGCCACCCCCGGCGCGTTCTGCGACAGGCCGAGGATCTGCAGGCTGAACAGCCACCAACCGCCACCCAGCACGAACGGAATGATCGGACTGTAGGCACCGGTTATGGCGGCAAAGAAGGGTCGGATAGCTGCGGCGAACGGGTAGATGCCTTCGACGACGTTGCCCACCGGCGTCGTCGCCGCCGGAGCGGCGGATGTCGTCGCCAGGCTCTGCAGCATGGACGGGAACAGGTTGACCAGCTGCGTCAGCTGCGACTGGACGTCGGTGGCGGCCGCGCTGCCGGCAGCCTGGCCGACGGCCGCCGCTTGATCGGCCGCCCCGCCCGGGGCGGTGGTTTCCGGCGGCGCGGTGAAGGGCGTCAATACGGTTGCAGCCGCCGAGGATGCCGCGTAGGCGTACATGGCCGCGGCGTCCTGCGCCCACATTTCCGCATACTGGGCTTCCGTGGCGGCGATCGCGGCCGTGTTCTGTCCCAGCAGATTGGTCGCAATCAACGTCATCAACAGCGCCCGGTTGGCTTCGATCACCGGCGGCGGCACCGTTGCGGCGAAGGCGGCCTCGTAGGCCCCGGCCGCGAGCTTGGCCTGGGCAGCGGTTTGCTCTGCTCCGGTTGCGGTCGCGGTCATCCAGGCCACATAGGGAATGGCGGCGGCGGCCATCGATGCCGCGGCCGGACCGTGCCAGGTTCCCACCGTCATACCGTCGATCGCCGCGCCGTAGGACGCCGCCGTGGCATGCAACTCCGCGGCCAGCGCGTCCCAGGCCGCGCCCGCGGCCAGCATCGGTCCGGATCCCGCCCCCGTATACATTCGTCCAGAATTGACTTCTGGCGGCAGCGCCCCGAAGTCCATCTAGAATCCCCTCCGCTCCTTCGGTGCCAGCCATCGTAATCACGGCTTTCCCGGTCGCGGGCCGAACTTGTGAGTCTCATATAAGACTCACCAAGTACCCCTATATCGCGCCGCGGGATTCCACGCGTGGCGTCGGCCGGTGCAATGGCTCGCGCCGAAGCTGGCGGACGTCTGCTGGTCAGGATTGCATTCCCCGGGTGCGCCCCCGCTCGGGCGCTGTGATCCCGGGCGTCCGTCGTCGTTACCCGATGAGCTGCCGCCGGAGCCGGTTCACCTACCGCGCGCCGCCGACGTACTCGTGCCGCTGCACGGCGGTGCGCCGGAAGTCGCAATTAATGCGGGCCAGAAATGACGGCAGCGCCGCGAGCAAAGCGTCACGCCTTCGATAGTTGATCTGGGCAACAATGTTTGGCGGAAATATCTGCACGCAGCGACATCTCTACCAGCGGAGGTAAAGGGTTACGCCTTGGACAGTTGATGTGGGCAATAGTATTTCGCAGAAATGACCGCAAATTCGGCCGCGGCGTCCAGGGTGAAGCCGGGGTTGCGCGTCTTCACATCGTGGATGAGTTCGAATCCCGATTCGCCGTTGTCCAAACAGGTGCACACCGCTTTGGCGGACGTGATTACTTGCGCGGGGCTGGAGTAACCGATATCGGCGGTGCGCAGGGCGGCAAGGAAACCGGCGTCATCGGTAGCCGGGGTGTCGTTGGTGATCGATTCGTCGCCCGGCTCGCCTTCCGCCGGTGCGGCAGAGCCGATCATGACGCAGGTGGCGATCACCGCCAGCAGCTTTCGCATGAGTACCTCCCTGAAAAAGTCGCCGACGATTCGGCGGTTTCACGAAATAGGTTGCAAACTAACCGGATTGCGCATCTGCCGGCACGACTTTCGGCGTGCTCTTGGTGAGATGCACCGCGTGCACGCCCGGCCTCTTGGCCAGCTGCTCGAGTAGAGCGTCCAGCCCTTCCTGGTCAACCGTGTGGTGCTGGACGCTCTCGGGCCGCTCGGAGATCTGGGCGACCATGCGCTTCAACATCTCTGGTGACTTGAGGTCTTTGAGGTCTTTGACCGGTGTGATCCGGCCCCGGGCGCCGGACACGGCCGAGGGAGCCCCGGCCCCGAAAGCACTTCCGGCCATGCCGGCCAACGACATTGAACTCAGCAGACCGCCCCGGCCCAGTTCGGCTGCCGGCACCGCCTCGGGCCCGGCGGCCGACAAGGCGGCGGCGACAGTGCGGATGGCCGGCGTGTTGGCTGTCCAGCTCGGCGGCACGGTCAACGATCCCACCAGGGTGCCCCGGCCGAAATTGGCAGTGGGACTTGGTGTTACCGCACTGGTCAGCCAGCCGCGTCCCCAGTGCGGGGTAAGGCCACCGCCCAATGCGTCCTTGGGTAGCTCACCGAAGCTGGATATCGACTTGGGGCCGAACTTGAGGAACTGCGATGCCGGAAAGTTGACCAGCAATCCGATGTCGTTGAACTGCGTGGTGAAGCCCAGCGGAACCTTCACCGCCGAATACAGCGTGGTGAACGTCGTTGCGCCACTGGAACCGAACAGGCCGTTGAGCAATCCGTTGATGGTTGCGGTGTAGTCGGTGCTCAGGTTCGCCCCCACCTGGAGTAGTTGCGTCAACGGGGTGCTCGCGGACAGGATCGACTGGGTCGCGGCGCCAACCGAGTTGCTCAGCGTCTGCCCAGCCGAAAGTGCCTGGTCGACCAGCCCCCCGACGTTGACGATCTGGGGCGGTTCGGTGAACGGCGTGATGTCGGTCGCGGCCGCCGAAGAGGCGGCGTAGCCGTCCATCGCCACCGCGTCCTGGGCCCACATCTCGCCGTACTGGGCCTCGGTCGCGGCGATCGCGGCGGTGTTCTGGCCGAACAGGTTCGTGGCCACCAGCGTCGCCAAGTAACTGCGGTTGGCGGCGATCTGCGACGGTGGCACGTGCCCGGCGAAGGCGGCCTCGTAAGCCGATGCCGCGGCAGCGGCCTGCTCGGCCGCCTGCGCCGCCTGTGCTGCCGTGCTGCTCATCCAGGCGACGTAAGGCGCGGCGGCGGCGGCCATGGCGAGCGACGACGGCCCCACCCAGGGTCCACTGGTCAGGCCGGCGATCACCGACGAATAGGACGTGGCGGTGGCCTGTAATTCGGCGGCCAGGCCGTTCCAGGCCGCCGCGGCGGCCAGCATCGGTCCGGATCCCGGTCCGCTGTAGATCCGGCCGGAGTTGATCTCTGGCGGAAATGCTGCGTAGAACACTGTTACCCCCTAGCTGGGTTCGCGTGCGTCATGGGTCAGTCCTCCAGCGGTGGGAGCACGAAGATCATGGCGGCGGCCGGGTCGGCTTCGGCGACCACGCCCCCGAGTGACGTTGCGACGGCGGCGCTGCCGCTACTGCCGCCCACGGTGGCCCCGAGTGCGCGCCCGGCCAGTCCCGACAGCGCCATCTGCCCGAACATGCCGGCCTCGGCGCTCGACGCGGCCGCAGGAGCCGCGGCCAGGTTCGTCGACAGGGTCGCGGCGAGGGTGCGGAAGGCCGGGGCGGCCGTGGTCCAGCTCTGCGGCACCGATAGCCCACTCACCATGGCGGCGCGGCCCATCGACGCGGAGGCGACGCTGCCCACCGAACCGGCGGCGCTCACATGCGGCGTCAGGGCCTGAGCGATCGGCGCCAAAGCGCCGCTGATGGGCTGGACGGGGGTCAGGAAGGACTGCAGTCCCTGTCCGTTCTGGGCGTACGCGTAGACCTGTCCGAACGACAGGAACGGCCCTCCGGGAACAGAACTCAAGCCCTGCAGCGAGTAGGAGCCGGTGAGGACGCTGAGCATCGAGTTCCAGTTCGCCACGTCTGTCGCCAGGGCCGGCGGCAACGACACCGAGGTCAGCTGGGGTAGGGCGAGCCCGGACAGCAACGAAGTCGACCCGGTCGTGGGCGCCGCCTGAAGCGTTGTCGCCATGCCCTGCAACGCATGCGGGATCGAAGCGATCAATTGGGACAGCTCGTTGCCGACGGTCGCAGCGGACTGGCTGCCGCTGACCTGCGAGACCGCCGCCGCTTGCGCGGCCGTGCCCGTTTCGGCGGTGGTCTGCGGTGGATCGGTGAACGACGTCAAACGCGTTGCCACTGACGATGACCCGGCGTAGGCGTACATCGCCGCGGCATCCTGAGCCCACATCTCGGCGTAGTGGGCTTCGGTCGTGGCGATCGCCGGTGTGTTCTGGCCCAGGATATTGGTGGCGACGAGCATCAGCAGCAACGTCCGGTTGGCCGAGATCACCGGCGGCGGAACCGTTGCCACGAACGCGGTTTCGTATGCGGCTGCAGCCGCCTTGGCCTGCGCACCGGCCTCGTCGGCGCGGGCGGCGGTGGCCGAAAGCCACGACACGTAAGGGCCGGCCGCCGCGGCCATCGACATCGCGCTGGGTCCCTGCCACGTTACGGCCACCAGGCCTTCGACCGTGGACATGAAAGCGGCTGCGGTGGAATGCAATTCGCTGGCCAGATCGTCCCACGCCGCCGCGGCGGCCAACATCGGCCCCGCGCCCGGACCGGTGTACATGCGCCCGGAATTGATCTCCGGTGGTAGCGCCCCGTAATCCACGCCTATCATCCCCTCACCCCTGACGGTGGTCATCGAGCTCGCCTCGGTCCATTCATGCGCTCTGCGCACCGGAACGCTTCGTTCTTGCGTTCCGTTGCTTATGCGAATTCGACGACTTCGGTTTTTCGGTTCTGCTGCAGCGTCGGTCCCGCGTGCATGAAAAACATGGGATTTCCCGGCTGCTGCGAGCTATCTTCGGAAGAAGATATTTTCGGCTGGTTCCCGCTGAGTAATGGGAATGTAAACAAGAGTTTTTGTGCAGTTGGTTTCAGTTATCACGCCGGGAGGCACGCAGCTGAATATCGTCAGCGCTGGTAAACGGCATATTGCTCCTGGCGCAACCGGTCAAATCTGATTTGTCGCACACAAACGACATAATGGTGTGAATCACTGAATTAATTACAGCCTGAATTCTCATTCGGCGTCAAAGAAATAATTGGCCGAATGTGTGGACGGTGGAGTTCAGGAAAAACGCTGCGCGTGCGCCGTCTCAGGTGGAGCCGGCATCGTCGGACCTTCGTCGCTTGCCCAGGGTCACGCGTGCTGCCGCCCGCAGGCGGGGCTCGCGGCCCGGTTGGATGCAAGCCGGCACTGGGGTTGCCGGCCTCGGGATCGCCGCATCGAAATCGACACCGCCGTGTTCGCAGCTGCGTGCCATGACGTCCCTCCTTACGTTAGGGATAACGTACGCAATCTGCGCGGACGAGGTCGTCTCAGGAGCTGCCAGATGGCTGTCTCGTCTCTGAAAGTCGGCTGTGAGCCCTGACTGTGGCCGCTCAACGGGTGTCAGGGGCGCGCAAGTCGCCGTTGCACAGGCCGCGCGGATCCACAGGTCGCGTACCGGCCGCTCGATCAGCCCGCCGCGGGCGGGCGCGGCATGATCGTCAGCTTGAACCCGTAGCGGGGCCCGTTGCCATAGTGCCGCGGCGCACCGGCGGTCATGACGCCCGGCACGCCCGGAGTGCCCGGGGCGCCGGGTGCCGCCGCGGCAGGTGCCGCCCCGAGCTCTCCGCCGCCCACCAGCGGGGTGGCGTTGCTTTCGACCACCTCGACGGCCGAAGCCCAGCTCGGTGGCACCGACAGCCGGCCGACCAGGGTGGCCTGGTCGCCTGCCGCCACCGCGGTGCCCGTACCCGCTGGCGGGAAGGTCGCGCCGGTCCACGAGGCATCGCCGGGGCCGGCGGCGCTCAGCGGTATGGCCGCGCCCGCCTCCGGGCCGCCCGCAGCCAGCGAGTCGAAGTCGGACATCGCCCCGGTGATCGCGGGCATGATCTGTCCGGGAGCGGTGTAACCCGCCGAGACGAAGCCGTTCACCAAGGTGGAGTTGAGGAAGATGCCGTAGGGGTTTCCGTCGTTGCCGTCCAGGAAGTTCAGGATGTCGGCGAGCAGGCCCGACTGGGGAACCGCATCCAGCGGCGAAGCCGGCGCCGCCAGGCTGTGCACGGTCGCGGACACCGCCGACGTCAGCTGCGACCATTCGCTCTGGATGGGACTGCTCGCGCCCGTCCCCAGAGCCTGGGAGACAGCAGAAGACTGTTCGGCCAGCCCGGCCGAGTCGGTGGTCGGGGTGGGTTCGGCGAACGGGGTCAGCGCGACCGCGTCGGCGGCGCTCGCCGCGTAGGCGTACATCGCGGTGGCATCCTGCGCCCACATCTGGGCGTACTCGGCTTCGGTCGCCGCGATGGCGGGCGCGTTGATGCCGAGGAAGTTGGTGGCCACCAACGCGACCAGCCGGACGCGGTTCGCCGTCACCACCGCCGGGGGCACGGTGGCAGCGAACGCGGCGTCGTAGGCCGCCGCCGCCGCGGCGGCCTGACCAGCGGTCTGGGCGGCCAGCGCGGCGGTCAGATCCAACCAGGCCAGATACGGCGCGACCGCTGCCGTCATGGCCGTGGCGGCCGGGCCGCGCCAACCGTCGCTGACCAGCGTCGACGTCACCGACTCGTACGCTGCTGCCGCCGACTGCATCTCGTCGGCGACGGCAGCCCAGGCCTGCATGGCGGCCAGCATCGGCGCCGACCCGGGTCCGGTGTACATGCGCAGGGAATTCACTTCAGGTGGGAGTGCTCCGAAATCCAATACCGGCACCTCCTTCAACCAACCGTCGCGGTTGCCTCCCCCCTCCTCACCCGGCGGCCGGCGGGCGCCCCATGATCGTCGGGCGGAATCCGTACCGCGGCGGATTGCCGAAGCTCTGCCCGGACATGCCACCAAGCGGCATGCCGGGCAGCCCAGGCATGCCCGCCTCGGGAGCTACGGTGCTGGTCCAGCCGCCGCCGGGGGCGGCAGCGCCGGCATGGTTGGCCACCGAGGTCGCCGCCGTCCAGGTCTGCGGCACCGACAACCGCCCGACCATCGCGGCCTGATTCGTCCCCGCGGCCACCACCGCGGCCGGCGATGCGGCCGCCGTCGTCGCCCCCAGGCTGGGCAGAGTCGCCGAACTGGCCGGCGTACCGGCCGGAATCCACGAGGCATTGCCCTCACCGGACCCCATCGGCGGCACCGCAGCGCCTTCCTGCGCGCCCAGCGCGACCGCGTTGATGTCGGCCATCGCGGCCCAGACGGCCGGGCCGACCACGGCCGGGCTGACGTATCCGGCCGAGACGAAGCCGTTGGACAGCGAGGAGTTCAGGAAAATGCCGTACGGGTTGCCGTCGTTGCCGTCCAGGAAATTCAGGATGCCCGCCAACAGCCCGCCCGGGTCCAGGCCGGCGGCGAGACTCGAGGGCGACAGCGCCGCGGCGGGTGAGGCAAGACCCTGCAGCGCGTCGGGTACCGACGACATCAGCTGCGGCAGCTCGGTCTGCACCAGCGTGCCGGCCGCATCGCCGGCCGCCTGGGTGACCGCCGCGGCCTGGTTGGCCTGCCCACTGGGATTGGTGGTCTGCGCCGGTTGGGTGAACTGTTGCAGCGTGGCTGCCGCCGCGGAGCTGACAGCGTAGCCGTACATCGCCGCCGCATCCTGGGCCCACATCTCGCCGTACGCGGCTTCGGTGGCCGCGATCGCCGGCGTGTTCTGACCGATCAGGTTGGTCGCCACCAGGACCGCCAGCTGCTCACGGTTGGCGGCGATTGCGGCCGGGGGCACGGTCATGGCGTAGGCCGCTTCGTAGGCGCCGGCGGCCGCGACGGCCTGAGACGCGGCCTGCTCGGCTTGCAGACCGGTCAGGGTCATCCACGTCATATACGGTGTGACCGCGTCCTCCATCGAAGCCGACGCCGGCCCTCGCCAGCCGTCGCTGGTCAGCACCGAAATCACGGTTTCGTACGCGGCTGCCGCCGAACGCAACTCGGCGCCCACGCGATCCCAGGCCGCCGCAGCTGCCAGCAGTGGCGCCGAGCCCGCACCGGTGTACATGCGCAGCGAGTTCAGCTCTGGCGGTAATGCCCCGAAATCCACTGCCTACACCCCCTCCACCGAGCGCGGTGCCAGCCGGACTGGGCGCGCATCGACCGCCATGACGAATTGCGTTGCCGCACAGCGGACTCCAAATTGACGATGGGCTACTGCTAGCGATTCCTGTTGTCGCACAACAAACATCGGGCTTCTCCTTTTCGGGATAGTCCGATCCGGCTACGGAATGCCGCTGTGCAGGTCTATGCGTGTGACTGGTTTCATGCAGGCGCCGCGACCGGATCGGGTGAATTGGCAACGATTTCCGCAGTCATCATCCGGCCAATGCGGCATCACCTCCCGTCGCCGTTCGGGGCACACGGGAGCGCCGCCGTGATCGCGCAATCGGGGTGAGGTCACCCGGCGGAATCTGCCGGACGCGGCCACCCCTCTTGTCCTAAAACGAGTTCACACAGCGTAACTGGCTGAGGCGATAACGGCAGGTCGTAAGGGGTGTCCGCTCGAAAGCGGCCCAGCTGCGGTCAGTTCGACTTTTTCTCCGCGACGGCGGCACTGAGGCCCTCGGCGAGGTCGTCGCGCGTCAATTCCCGGAACCGGCGCAGCTGCGATTCGCTGAATTCGGTGAGATCACTGTTCAGCACGGCGTCCAGGTCTTCGTCGTCGAGCCGGAAACTTCGGTGGTCGCGGGCTTTTTCCACCACGTTGCGCACGAAGCCGGCGTTGCCGAGCATGTCGATCCCGCGGATCAGGTCGCCGTCTTCGGAGTAGGTTTCGTCGAGATAGAACTTGGTGTACGACGGCAGCAGGATCGCGGCTTCCTCGTCGGTGATGACGTCCTCGTTCTCTTTGCCCATCAGCTGGGTAAGCGCGATCAACTCGTCCGGTGTGTAACTGAAGAACTCGATGACGGTCGAAAAGCGCCGCCGCAGACCCTGATTCACCTCGAGCATCTTTTCCATGGCCTTGGCGTAGCCGGCCCCGAACACCACCAGTTCGTCGCGATGGTTCTCCATGTACAGCAGCAGCGTGTTGATGATCGCGTTGCCATAGGGGTCGCCCTGCGAGTAACCCTTCTCGTGCAGGGTGTGCATCTCGTCGAAGAAGACCGCCCCGCCCAGTGCGCCTTCGAGCATCTCCTCGGTGTTCTTCTCGGCGTCGGCCATGTAGCGGCCCAACAGCTTGGTGCGGCTGGTCTCCACCACTACCGGCTTGCGCAGCACGGTCAAGCCGCACAACTGTTTGCTGAACGCGCGCGCCACCGAGGTCTTTCCGGTGCCGGGGGGTCCCAGCAACAATGTGTGACGCGAGGTGACCGGAACCGGGAGGCCCATTTTGGCCCGCGCCAGGTTCACCTTGGTCGTCGACTTGATGAGCTTGATTTCCTTTTTGGCCTGCTCCATTCCGAGCATCGCGTTGAGCTCGGCGTCGCCTTCGGCCAGGTACTTCGCGGCCTCCTCGGCGTGGCGGGCCGCCTCGGCCTGAGCCCGCGACGGGGCACTGTCCGGATCCCACGGGTCCGTGCGGGCCTCGATCGTCTCCGGGTCGGTCAGCACCAGGCGGAAGTTGGGGTTGTCCAGGGCCTCCCGCGCCGGGGTGAACTTCGCGTCGCGGGAGTAGACGCGCCGCAGCAGCTCGACCGCCTCGTCCTCCCTGCCGACGTGCCGCAGGCACATGCCCTGGGTGTAGAGGGCGATGTTGGCCGCGCCTGGCACCCGATCCCCCTCGATGGCGTCCTGACCGCGGCGGAAAGCCTCCTCGAAGACACCGAGCGACGCCAGCGCTGTGGTGGCCATCGCGGCCCCGGCGGCCTTCAACTCGGGGTGCCGCCACTGGGTGGACTCCGGGAATTGCGCCAGCACGTCCGGCCAGCGTTTGGTGCGGAAATAGAGCACTCCGCGCACGTAGCTGACCAACTCGGCGTCGAAGGGGTGCCGCGGTTCGGTGGCGTCGAGCAGGTCGGCCGCCTCCTCGTACCGCTTGTTCTCCGCCAGCACCGCCGCGTAAGCGCAGGCCAGGGAGTCCACGCTGGTCACAGCCAGTCGCAGGAACAGTCCGTCGGAGACCTCGGGGCGAAACTGCAGGTCGGTGACCCCGAGGCGCCGGGTCTCCCAGCCGAACGTCCTTACCGCCGCCCAGGCGCCGGCGAGTACCTCGATGCTTTGGTCGCCGGACAGGATCCGCGCCAGCCAGGCGTCGCACATCCCGGGATCCAGCGTGGTCGCGGTGCTGAACATCTGCGCCGCGACCTGCGGGTTATGGCTGGGTTGCAGCCCGTTGACCGAGATACCCGACGCCAGCAGGCCGGCGACCATGGCGTTTCTGGCATCTTCGGCAGCTGACTGCGCGCGGGTCATTGTGCTGCTGAGCTAGATACGCGCTCCGCCTCGTGGCCTACTGGCAGCTCCAGCTCGTCGTGGTCTCGCAGGTCGCGGCTCGGCACGACCAGATGTGGCTTGGCGGACGGCGCCGGCAGACTGGCCCGCACCGCCGCGAGCTGGCGCCCGGTGAGCCGGTTGAGTCCGGCGGTCAGGTCCCGGCTCAGCCGGCCCTCGCTGTGATAACGCACCCACGCCGACAGCTGAGGGCGGCCCGCCCGTGAATTCAGTCGCACGGTGACCACGGTAGCGCCAACTTCCGGCGCGTCCGAGAGCCAAAGGTCACGCAGTGTTTCGGTGCTGATATCCGATGGGGTCACCCAGAAGCTGGTCACGTACCCGTTGAAGTGCTTCAGGTGTCGCCAGCCCGGGCGGCTCCAGGTCGGTTCCAGATCGGCCAGCACCGCGCTGTCGACCTCGGCCAGCTCGTCGGCGGTCAAGGGCCGCGCCGCACAGCTCTGCCCGTCCAGGTCCTGCACCAGCCGCTCGGTTGCCGCCACCAGTGTCGCGGCCAGCGAGTCGCGGCAGACCACGGCGGCGACGTTGCGTTGCGGGTTCATCCGCAACACCAACCAGGTGCGGCGGCGGTCGGTGCCCGTTCGTTCGGTCGCACCGTCGTTGGCGCCCCACCCTTCCGGACCCCACTCCTCCAGCGAGGCCGAGGCGCGGGCGGCTTCCGCGCCGCCGCGTACCTCGACCGAGACGATGTCGATGGCGTCGAGTTGGATATCGAACTGCCGTAACCCGTCCGCGACCGCTGCCACCGGCAGGATCGGCGCCGAACCCGTCGGGCGGTGGCGATGCCGGCCGGGGTGCTCGCCGTCGCCGCCGTCCACCTCGACCACGGCCACCAGTTGGCCGCGATATTCGCGCACCCCGACCGTGTCGCGGCCGAATCGGCGTTTGAAGTCGTTAGCCGGGGTGCAGCCGGCGCCCAGCGCGGTGCCGGGGTCCGCCGACCAGTCCCACAACCAGGCCGTCAATCCCGAGGTCACGGTGATGCCGTGGTAGGTGACGATCGACAGCAGCGTCACCAGGACCGCAATTGCGACACCGATCCACCACGCCACCCGGTTCTCGCCCTGCCAGGACGCGGGGGCGTGGCTGGCGAGCACCAGGATCAGCACGTCGACCAGGAACACCGCGGTGAGGCGGGGCCAGGTCAAGGACAACCCGAATTTACGCTGAGCTTTCATCGTTGCTTCCGCGATCGCCGCATCAATGACGCTGTTCCGAACACTGCTCCGCCTATCAGTAATGCCGCGGCCAGGCCCCCGGTCGCTACCCACACCGGCACCATGTTGCGCGGCGGGGGCGCCTTCGGCAGCTGCAGCGGTGCCGAGAGGACTTTGGGTGCCTGGGGCGGCCCCGCAGGGACATCCCATGTCAATGCCGCGACCGGGTCGACGACACCGTATCCGACCTGGTTGTCCACTCCTCGAGCGGGCGGCCTGGCCGTATGGATCAGCCGCTGCATGACTTGGTAGGCCGACAGTTCGGGGAACTTGGCGCGCACCAATGCCGCCACCCCCGAGACGATGGCCGTGGCGAAACTGGTGCCGGCCGGCGTCAGCAGCGTGTTGTCGGGCCCGTCGATGGCATTGATCAGACCGTCGTCACGGTTGGAGAAACCCATCACGTCGGTTCCCGGCGCCGCGATCGACACCCACGGCCCGGCGATGCTCATCTGGGTCATCGGTTGCCCGTTGGGGTCGACGGCGCCGACGGTGAGGACGTCGTCGCTGAACCAGGACGGCGTCACCACAGTGGTCACGGCACTCCAGTTGCGCGGGTCCTTCGGCGACAACGGATCGAACGTCGGGTTCTGCTTGCAGTCCTTCTTGCTGCTGTCCCCGGCAGCAGCGACGATCAGCGCATTCTTCTCGACCGCGGCGTAGTGCACCGCGGCGCCCAGCACCCGCTGGTCAATCGGATTGCGGGCGCTGATACAGGTCACCTCGGAGATATTGATCACCGAAGCGCCCATGTTGGCAGCATGGACGATCGCGCGCGCCATCGTCTGGATGTTGTCGATTTTCGCCGCGGTCTGCGGGTCTTCCTCGCCGGTGTAGGCGTCCTTGAGGGTGAACGCCGAACTCGACTGACGGATGGAGATCAGGTCGACTCCGGGGGCGACTCCGCTGAATGCGTCCGCCGGCGCCGCAGCGGGGCCGGGCGGCGGGGCCGGTGCGGGGCTCGCCGACGACGGCGTCGGTGACGCACCAGACGTCGTAGTCGTCGTCGGGGTCGTCGTGGTGGTCGTCGTCGTGGTGGTGGTTGCCGGGTCCAGCGGAAGCGGACTGGTCCCGCCCATCCCGACACCGGCGATCCGTCGACCACCGGTGTAGCCGGGGATGGTGATGGTGCCGCCGCCGTGACTGGCCGCCGGGGCCTGGCCCGGTCCCGGTGCCGGGCCGGGCGGCGCCCCTTCGGAGGACGGGGGCGGCGCGGGGATCACGGTGATGGTGGGTCCCGGAACCGGTGAGAGCGTCACCGTCTGTGGCGGCGGCGGCTTCTCCTGAGTGGGAACGGGAATCGGTCGGCGTGGCGCGGCCGGCGGCGCCGCCGCACCGTTGGCGGGCGCACCACCGATCATGGATGCCACCAGGGTGCCGTGCGCGTCACAGTCCGACAGCCCGTCGCCGGCCATCACGTAGTCGCCACCCGGGGCGAGTCGCGGCAACCTGGGGTGCGGCGTCACGCCGGTGTCGATGACCGCGACCTTGATTCCCTCACCTCGGCCGAAGCGCCACGCCTCGCTGAGGCTCAGCATCTCCATGTACTTCGGCGGGATCTTGAAGTCCGTACCGGGCAGAACTCCTACCTCGGTGCAGTAGGAGTTCTGCTTCATCGGCGCGATCGGGCCGGGCGGGCCGTCCGGCGGTATCGCACCCGGATCGAACGGCGGCGGCGTGATGGCATACGCCGGTGGCAATCCCGCCAGCGCCCCACCGGCGAGCACGGTCGCGGCGATGGCCGCGCTGGCTGCGCGGCCCCGCCACGAACGGGCCCTACCGGTATCGGATGGCTGCATAGACGTTCATCAACCACAAGGCCAGCGGGAAGATCGGGATCAGGCAGAGGTACTCGATCCACTCCACGAACTTGCGGAACAGCGGACTGTAGATGGTGTTCGGCACCACCGCGGCGGCAGTCAGACCGGCGGTCGGCAGCGCGACCAGGACCGCGGCGGCGATCGACACCGACAGCGGCGACGACAGCACCAGCGCGTAGCGCACCGCGACGGCGGCGATGATGATCACCCCGGTCGCGGCCAGCGTGATGGCCTGCCAACGGTCGACGTAGGAGCGGCCGCGCAGCAGCAGGAAGCCGGCACTGAAACCCGCGAGGAGCAGCGGCAGCCAGCGCTCGTTGGTGTGCGGGTTGCACAGGGCGCTCAGGCACACGACCATCAGGACACCGAGCCCCACCAGCAGACCGCTCAGGAACGACCGCGCACGCTCCGCCTGCAGCAACACGTCGCGCACCGACGCCGGACCTTCCAGGGTCGGCGGACCGCCCTCGGTCCGCACCACCGTGGTGGGCAGGTCGGGCCGCGCCTCGAACACCCAGCGGCTGGTCGCGGACGGGAACACCGGCAACCGGATCCCGGCCAGGCGCCGGGCCAGCGCCGGAGCAGCGTGGTACAGCAGGACGCTGGCCAGCACCAGGCAGGACAGCAGGGTCACCGCGCTGGTGGCCGCCACCATCCGGGACAGGCTGGCCAGGGTGGCCAGCGCGGTGACGGTCACGATCGCGGTGTAGATCGCCAACCGCCGCCCGGTGAAGCGCAACGCCAGGGCCGCAGCGACGGCCAGGACGCCGAAGCCCAGCACGGCGTTGGGCGAACCGACCGGACCGGGGGGTGCGGCGGCGGCAGTGACGGTGAGCGGAACCAGCCCGCTCATCAGCAGGGTGTCACCGACACGACGGTCGGCGTCGGTCTTGGCGCGCACCAGCAGCAGCACCGAGACGGTGAGCACCAGTACGGCGACGATCGCGGCGAAGATCGTGGTCAGCCAGGAGTTGTGGTGCCAGCGCCACCAGCCCAGCACGCCGGACGCCAGGACCACCCCGGTCGCCACCATCGACGCGCCGACCTGCACGGCGACGACCGGGTCGATCGCGGCGAAGCGCTTGCTCAGGTTCGCCGACACCGCCGTCGAGATGTGCTCGATGACCTGGGACCGGTGCTCGGTGTCCGCGATGAACCGGATCCACAGCCGGTCACCGTCGTAGACGTCCTGCTCGGTCAACGACTGGGCGGCGCGCAGCGGGGTGCCGTCGACCATGCACAGGGCCCAACGGCCGCGCCCGGTGGCTTCCAGCGGCGTCTCCCCCAGTTCCCGGAGCCGGCTGTTGATCACCTTGAGCAGCGGGTCGGTCATCACCGAGACGGGGGCGTTGGCGTCCAGCAACACACCGATCTGGACACCCTCGCCGGCCATGATCCCGACGACGACGGCCCGGGGCGACGAGATGCCCTCTACGTCAGTCTGTGGCGCATCAGCTACTGCGGTCATCGTCCTGCACCCCCTGCCATGCCGGCCTGTGTCGGCACGATTGCCGGGGCTCCTGTCACGCCGCCGCCCCTAAGGAGCTTCGGCTGGACTGACTCCAATTTCATTTGCCTCGCCTCGCGCGTATGAGTTGTGGTTGACGTGTTGGTTTTTAGTTTTGCAACCCGTTGCTGAAAGCAGTATGCCGTGTCGGCATCCACCTCGCATTTTATGTTCAAAGTTGTTGTTGTACTGCGATTTTCGTAACGGCGCTGTTAAACCCTGCTGTGCGATTTCCATTCGCCGTACGGCAGGGTGTCCAAAACGGTCTTCACTCCCACCTGGACCAGTTGCGGCGTGGCCGGGCAGATAGCTAGCCACGCTTCACCCGATCCGGCCGTGCGCGCCTGCTGATACAACGCGATACGTCCGCCGGATCCGTCTTTCAGGGAGAGCACCGACGCGCTCGGCCCCTTGGCGTCGTCGCGGTACTGGCGCGCGTAGACGGCGACCTCGGCCGCGGGGTCGGACAAGGCCTGCCCCAGCGCGGCCACGGTGGAGGCACTGATGCCCATGCGGCGCAGGTCGCCGCCGGAGAAGACGTTGAATCCGGATTCCTGCCAGGACTTGGTGGCCTCGAGCATTTCCTCCAGCGGCACGTTGACCGCGTTGATCGCCGCCGGGTCGGCGTGGTGGATCGATTCGAGGCCGTCGAGCACCAGCGACGCGATCGAGGCGCTGTCGGAGACGACGACGTCGTCGACGGTGATGTCGTTGCCAACCCGGACCGCCGAGACCCAGTGCTGTGCCCGCCGGGCCAGCACCACCCGGAATTCGTTGTCGGGGATGTCGCGCGACCCGGGCGGCTGGTTCTCGTCTTCGACGATGCCGTACAGCAATTTGCCGCGGGACAACAGCGCGATCACCTCGAGGTCGGGCGCGGCGAGCACCTTCATGCGGGCGGCGACGTGTTCGTTGACCTCGTCGCCCACGACGATGCCCTGCTCACGCATCACGGCCATGCCCGGGTGCTCGTTGAGCCAGTCGTTGTTGTCGGTGGACACGTAGGGCCGGCACCGCAGCTCGGGCGCAACGTGCCGGATATCCAGCAGCGCCTGAAGCATCCAGAAGCCATCGACGTTGACGGTGATGTCAGTGCGGGTGCTCTGTTGATCCATCCCTACTCAGTGCCCCTTCTCGTTCCTCGGTGGTCTTATTGTGCGACCTCCGTTGTATTACCGGTGGTACTTCCAGTTGACTGCAGGACACGGCAGCACACCGTCTTGCTTGGTGTGCTGCCGCGCCCGCAGGTTTCGGTTATCTAGGCCCAGCTGGAGCCGACGGCGCTGTCGGTCTGCGCCATGTTGCTGCCGGCGGACTGAACCTTCTGGCCGTGAGCGTTGGCCTGCTCGTAGATCACCTGGAAGTTGCGACCCAACTGGGTGATGAACTCCTGGCAAGCCACCGAACCGGCGCCGCCCCAGAAGTCACCGGCAGCCAGCACATCGCGAACGATGGCCTGGTGCTCGGCCTCCAGGTTGGCGGCCTGCGCGCGGATGAGCGCACCGTGGGCGTCGACATCCCCGAACTGGTAATTGATGGTCATTCTGATGTTCTCCTAACGTTTGAAAGATTACGCAGCTAGGGCGTGAGTGGCTAGCTGCTGAGGATCTGCTGGGAGGCCTGCTCTTGCTGCTCGTAGTTGTTGGCGTCCCGGATCAGTCCGTCGCGAACGCCGTGCAGCATGTTGACGATGTTGCGGAAGGCCTGGTTCATCTGGGTCATGGTGTCCATCGAGGTGGCCTCGGCCAGACCACTCCAGCCGGCGCCGGAAATGTTCTGCGAGGACGCCATCATCCGGCGCGCCTCGTCCTCGACGGTCTGAGCGTGAGTCTCGAAACGGCCTGCCATCGCCCGCATCGAGTGCGGGTCGGTCATGAAGCGTGTAGCCACTTGCTGTCTCCTTGATTAATTCAGTGGTTTGTTGAATGTGTAACAACGCGATGGCCGATCAGCGCCACACGGATGTAACCGCCGACCGGGAAAACTACGGAGAACCCCCTTTTCCGTCAGCCGGCGGCCACCGGGCTGCGTCACGGCCGGAAAGGTGTCGAACCCGAACCCCGTTGTTCGCGTTGACGGCGTATGCAGGTGATCCGCAGTGAGGGCCTCCGACCAAGCCACTCGACTCCGGAATCACCGCCCAGCGAAACGACGCTGTCGGACCTGAGTCCGAAGCTGACCCGTTTCGCAACATCTGCCAGATCGGTCAGCCGGCTGCGGCTGCGTTGGCGGCTTCGGTAGCCGCGTACGAACCCGAACTGGTGGTCAGGGTGTTCACGAACATCTCGTGAATCGCAGCCGCCTGCGCACTGACGGCCTGGTACATCTGCGCGTGCGCCGCGAACTGCGCCGCGGTCAGCGCCGACACCTCGTCGGCGGCAGCGGGAACCACTCCGGTGGTGGGCGCCGCGGCGGCGGCGTTCTGGGCACTCATGGTGGTGCCGATGCCCTGCAAATTCCCGGCCGCAGCGGCCAGCGCCTCTGGCTGTGTGGACACGAACGACATGCTGTTTCCTCCCTCAAATCATCCCAGCACGCTCTCTCGCAAGAGAGTAGAGGACTGCGCGGCGCGAGGTCGCCCCCAACGCTGCATAGTCGGGATTTGTTCACTCGACGGCAATATGAAAACGTCCGTTGTAACGACACAGTAACAGCGCCCGACCAACTTCGGCATCGATCAACCGAGGCACGTTGCGCAATGCCCCGGACGGCGTCCCCGCAGCTGCCCAGATGGTGGGGTTGACGTGCACTTTTGCCTCTTGGAATCGAGCCGCCGGAAAAGAATCTCGCAGTTGGAAAGTCGCCTTTTAGGACGAACCCAATTTCTCCTTGTGACGCGGGCAATACGCATCGATGGCGGCGCCGACGAAGTATCCGGAGTGATACGCGGGCATGCTGCTGCTGTTGAGCACATCGGTGGCCACGTCGTTGGGCGACATTCCGTTGTCGAGTTTCACGCACACGAAGTGGCCCGCTTCGATGGCGTGTGCGTTCGAGATGTGGTCGGTGATGCCTTCCGAGCGCAGCTGTGCCAGAAATCTGTCGTCGACGGAGTCAGCGTGCGCGACGGGGACCGTGTGAGCGCCGAGCAATGCCAGGAACATCACGACGACCCTAAGCGGGCGCAAAGACATTTCGGAGACTCCAGAGATAGACGACATGCTGACGACAGCCCAGCGGACCGCGTCCGTGTGAGTGAGCTGTCAACCACCGATTTTCTCCGGTAGTGAGCCGCAGTTCCAGCGGGACGGGCAGCTGTACATGTGCTGTTTACCCACCGTCCACTTCGCGGCAGGTTGGCACCCTCGAATCCCTCAGATTCCATTCACCCTTGCGATTCCTGGATGTCATGGCTCGTTAATTCTCCGTGCACCACAGTTGAAATATGGTTCAACCGGGCTGACCGGCACCGAACTGCAGTGACGATATGGGCGGCCAGTCGACTGAATTCGAGGAACTGAATTGAACCTGAGAAGCTTTGGCGCCTGGGTGGCTGTGGCGTTGTCACCGCTGGTGATCTGCGGGTGCGGGAGTGACCACAAGGCGAGCGCGCCCAGCGCATCGAGTAATGCACCCGCGGTCGGCGTCGACTGCGGCGGGCGCAAGGCACTCAAAGCCAGCGGTTCCACGGCCCAGGTCAATGCGATGACTCGGTTCGTGAAGGCCTACGAACAGGCCTGCAGCGACAAGACGCTGGACTACACGGCCAACGGATCGGGCGCCGGCATCCGCGAGTTCATCGGCGGCCAAACCGATTTCGCCGGATCCGACTCGCCGCTGACCCCGGACGAATACAACTCCGCACGGCCACGCTGCGGCTCCGACGCGTGGAACCTGCCGGTGGTGTTCGGGCCGGTGGCCATCACCTACAACGTCAGCGGCCTCACCTCGTTGTCGCTGGACGGCCCGACGGCGGCCAAAATCTTCAACGGAACCATCAGCCAGTGGAACGATCCTGCTATCGCGGCGCTGAACCCGGGCGTGACGCTGCCCGCGCAGCGAATTCACGTGGTGTTCCGTAGCGACGAGTCGGGCACGTCGGACAACTTCCAGCGCTACCTCGACACGGCCTCGGACGGCGCCTGGGGCAAGGGCGCCGGCAAGACGTTCCTGGGTGGTGTCGGCGAGGGCGCCATGGGCAACGACGGCACCTCGGCCGCCGTCAAACGCACCGAAGGGGCGATCAGCTACAACGAATGGTCGTTCGCTCAGGCGTACCAGCTCGGCATGGCCAAGATCGTCACATCGGCCGGCCCGAACCCGGTGGCAATCAGCGCGGACTCGGTGGCCAAGACCATCGCCGCGGCCGGGATCGTCAACAAGAACAACGACCTGGTCCTGGACACGATCTCGTTCTACCGGCCCAGCCAGCCCGACTCCTACCCCATCGTGCTGGCGACCTACGAGGTGGTGTGCTCGAAGTATCCCGACCATGAGGTCGCCGCGGCGGTAAAAGCCTTCCTGCAGAGCACAATCGGCGTGGGCCAGAACGGTTTGGCCGACCACGGGTACGTTCCCATTCCGGACGCGTTCAAGCAGCGGCTGTCCACCGCGGTGAACGCCATCTCGTAATCCCGGACGGTAGAAGTGGTTTCGCCGCATCTGGTCGGGTAGAAGGGTCTCATGGAGGATCCGCCCGAGCGCTCGTTCGATCCGGCGGTGCTGCGCGCAGCCATGACGCGACGGTTGCATCGCCGGTCGGTCGCCGCCGGCCAGATCAGCGTGCCGGCAGTTCCAGCGTTGATCGACGAGTACGTGCAGATGTGCAACAACATCTTCGCGAGCGTGGGCGCGCAGCAGACGGAAGAAGAAGCCGCACAACTGCGGACCATGCTGCAGACCGAGCTGGACCGCGCCTTCAGCGCTTCGCAGCGGTCCAACATCGTCATCTCGTACCACGCCCCGTTCGGGATCGGTATGAACTATCGGGTGACGGCCGAATGGCTTACGGTCGCAGGCGATTACGACACCTGGGTCGGCTCACGCGAAGGTCCGCTGTTCGGGGCTGAAGCCGACGCGCGGGTATCGGAGCTGGCTCGGCGGGCAACCGATCCGGCGGCCTTCCCGGTGCTCGATGTGGGGGCGGGCACCGGCCGCAACTCGCTCGCCCTGGCCCGGCGCGGTCACCCGGTGGATGCGGTGGAGATGACCCCGAAGTTCGCCGAGATCATTCGCGCCGAAGCCGAGCGGGCTGCGCTGAACGTACACGTCATCGAGAGCGACGCTTTCGACACCATGGATGGCGTCCGCACCGACTATCAGCTGATCGTGGTCTCCGAGGTGGTGCCCGAGTTCCGGACCACCGATGAGCTTCGGGGCGTTCTCGAGCTGGCTGCCGATTGCCTGGCCCCCGGCGGGCATCTGGTGTTCAACGCGTTTCTGCCGCGCCCGGGTTACGTTCCCGACGACGCCGCTGTGCAGCTCGGACAGCAATGCAACACCATGATTTTCACTCGCGACGAGATGGCGAGCGCGGTTACCGGGCTGCCGCTGCAGCTGGTGTCCGACGACTCTGCCGCCGAGTACGAGAAAAACCATCTGCCCGCAGGCGCTTGGCCGCCCACCGGTTGGTTCGCGGGTTGGGCGAACGGCCTCGACCTCTTCGACGTCGCGCCGCAGGAGTCACCGATCGAGTTGCGTTGGCTCGTCTACCGCAAAGGCGGTTAGTTTTTGGCCTCTGGCGGGTCGAACTGCGGGCAATAAACCTCGATGGCGGCCCCCACGAAGTAGCCGGAGTGATAGGCCGGCATGGAGCTGCTGTTCAACACGTCGGCGGCCACCTCGGTCGGCGTCATCCCCTGCTCCAGTTTCGTGCAGACCATGTGGCCCGCCTCCACGGCGTGGCTGGGCGATATGTGATCGCTGATGCCCTCGTTCTGCAGCAACGTGAGGAACTTGTTGTCCAGTGAGTCGGCATGAGCGGTGGCAGCCGTGCTCAATGAACCGAGCAGGACGGCAGCCACGACGAGCATGCGGGCGGTCAATGTTGGCTCCTGGTTTGGCGGTCGCGTGCAGTGTTGATGTCGGGGACGCTCAGCCGGCCGACATGGGACGGGGCATGACCGTCGGTTTGAATCCGTACCGGGGACCGGCGCCGACGCCGCGTCCATTCCCGGCCCCGAAGACGGGCATGCCGCTGAGCACATTGCCGTTGCCGCCCGCGGACGCGCCCGTGACGATGGGTTCGCTGACCATCTGCACAGCCGGACGCACCGTCGGCGCCGCCGACGCCCCCGGCCACGAGGCCGGCACCGCCAGGTGACCGATGTGGGCGCCGTTGCCCAGGCCGGCCGCCACCTGACCGCCGGCGCCGCCGATAGCTGCGCTGATCGGTGGCGTCGGGACGGCCGCCGCGGCCGGTGCCGCGCTGGTCAGCAGGCCTGCCGACTTGGCGATCTGCACACCGGAGTTGCCCATACCGACGCTGAAGTACGGCAGACCTTCGGTGTTGTAGAAGAAGCTGGCGTAGGGCTGGAGGCCGTTGAGGAAGTTGCCCAAGCTCGTCGGCAGAGTTGTCTGCCCGGTCAGCAGGAACCAGAGCTCGGTGAGGATCGGGTTGCTGGTTCCGATCGAGTTCACCAGCGAAGTCGTGCTGGCCGGGGTTCCGAGCGCTCCGAGCTGGGCGGTGACCTGGTTGAAGAAGCTTTGCAGACTCTCCTGGATCGACGCTGCCGGCGCAGCCTGAGCCGCGGCGACAGCCGTGGCCTGGCTGGCGGCCCCGCCCGGGTTCACGATCGTCGGGGCCTCGGTGAACGTCGTGAGCTTGCTCGCGGCCTGCGACGCCGTGGCGTAGTTGAGCATGGTCGCGGAGTTCTGCGCCCACATGTCCGCGTATTGGGCTTCGAGCTGAGCGATCACCCCGTTGTTCAGACCCAGCAGGTTGGTCTGCACAGCCTGGGCCAACGCGGCCCGATTGGCCGCGACGAGCGGCGGCGGCACGATCGAGGCGAATGCCGTCTCGAAGGCGGCCGCGACCGCCTGGGATTGGGCGGCGGCGCTCTCAGCTGAGGACGCGGTGGTGGTCAGCCAGGACACGTAGGGCAGCGCGGCCTGCACCATCGTCGACGAGGCCGGCCCCAGCCATTCTTCGCCGGCCAGCTGGTCGAGCACTGCCTCGTAACCCTGCGCGGTCGAGGTGAGCTCGGTGGCCAGCGCGTTCCACGCCGAGGCCGCTGCCACGAACGACGACGCACCCGGGCCGGAATACATCAGCGCCGAGGTGACCTCCGGCGGTAGCAAGCTGAAATCCGTTGCCATGTCTTGACTCCTAACCGGCCGCGGCCGCGTTGGCCGCCTCGGTCGCCGCGTAGGACCCCGAGCTGACGCCCAGGGTGTTGACGAACAATTCGTGTATTGCCTGAGCTTGGGCGCTGACGGCCTGATACATCTGGGCATGCGCGGCGAACTGCGCCGCGGTCAGTGCCGACACCTCGTCGGCGGCGGCCGGAACGACTCCTGTGGTGGGCGCGGCGGCCGCGGCGTTCTGTGAACTCATCGCGGCGCCGATCCCCTGCAGGGTACCGGCGGCGGCCGACAGCGCTTCCGGTTGCGTCGTCACATAGGACATCCGATTTCTCCTCAACTAGTTTCTGGCACTCGGGTTTCGGGTCGCGAGACTTAACCTGCGGACGGTGGCCGGGTGACCACGCTGTAGCGGAATCCGTAGCGTACGCCCATGTTTCCGGCTCGCTGGGCGTTGCGCGAGCCAAGCGGGATGCCGGCGCCGGAGTTCACCGCGCCGGCGGGGCCGGCCTCGGCCGGTGTGGCCGTGAAGTTGGCGCTGACCACCTTCGCGCCGGACCCTGCGGCGGTACCCGCATTGTTGGTCCAACTCACCGGCACCGACAGGCCACCGATCTTGCCCGAGGACGCGACGCTCGCCGACAGTCCGGCGCCCGGGTGGAAGTGCCAGCCGCCGGCGCCCAGGGCTGCGAACTGGGGTGTCGGATACCAGGCACCACTGGCACCGGCTGTGGTTCCCAGACCGTTGTACAACTGCTGCTCGATCTGCGTTCCGAACGCCGCCAGGCCCACCCCGAAATAGGCCTGCAGCGCTCTGACCACCGCGGTGTAGTTGGCGGGGGTCAGACCGGTGTAGTTGTTCAACGGCGTCGGAAGGCCATAAGTCAGGAAGTTCTGAATGGTGTTCCAGACGAAGTTCGGTTCGATGGCCGCAGCCGGTGACGCGGCGAGTTGCTGCAGCGCCTGCGGTACCGCGGCGGAGGACACCAGCTGCGTTGCGGTGGTCTGCACCGCGTCGGCGGCGGGCGTAGCGGTGGCCTGACTGACCGCAGCGGCTTGGCCGGGCACCGCGTCCGGCGTCGTCGTGTTGGGCGGTTCGACAAAACTCGCCAACTCGGTTGCGCTCGCCGACGACGCCGCGTACTCGTACATCGCGGCCGCATCCTGCGCCCACATCTCGATGTACTGCGCTTCGGTCGCGGCGATCGCCGGGGTGTTCTGCCCGAAGAAGTTGGTCGCGACCAGCGTCATCAGCAACACCCGGTTGGCCGCGATCACCGGCGGCGGCACCGTCATGGTGAACGCCGTGTCGTATGCGGCCGCGGCCGCGCGGGCCTGGTTTCCGGTCTCCTCGGCCTGCACCGCTGCCGCGCTGAGCCAGCCGACATACGGCACGACCGCCGAGATCATTGCCTGCGAAGCCGGCCCCAGCCACGGCGAGCTGGTCAGCTCCGTGATCACCGAGTTGTATCCGGAAGCGGCCGAGCTCAATTCGGCCGCGACCCCGTCCCAGGCCGAAGCCGCCGCGATCATCGGAGCAGACCCGGGACCGCTGTACATCCGTCCCGAATTTATCTCGGGCGGCAACGCGCCGAAGTCAAACACCAACCCCTCCTCAACCGCCACGCGTGTCGGTCTTGGCTGTTCTTATCTCGCGCTCGTATGCAGCCACGTTGCTGCGGGAAATCGTGGAGTGTTGCGCCGCCCCTGCCGCGTAGCAGATCGTCCGTCGCGCGTATTGGACGATCGTCGTCGGCCATTTATCACGGTTTCGTCCGTTGCTAACACGTCCGGCCTCGCACTCATACGAGACTCTAATCGGCGCACGGGGCTCTCGACGCCGACGATGCCAACTATTCATTCCCCGCAAACTTCTGTTAAGACGCCGTTAAATTCGATGTTCGGCGCGGGCGAATTCACCTGCAAAAACGCGGCCGCCCGGTCCGCGAGGTGGCGCAGGGTCGCTCTCGGTCGCCAACGGTGGCGAGGGCATAACCGGGACGAACCTTCGTGCGTGTCCCTGCGACCACCTCGACGCGGTTCGGATCTACCCGGCGAACCGTAGACTGACCGCGCCGGGACGCCGACTCCGGCGGCGATCGCGGACACCGACCCGAACGGGCAGTCGCAAAAGAAAGATTCCCACCGAATGACTAATCCGGGCTACGGCCAAACCAGCGGATTCTATTTGCCCCGGCTGGAGTATTCGGCGTTGCCGTTCACCGAGGACCGAGGCGTCGGATGGAAGACACTACGGGACGCCGGCCCAGTTGTTTTCATGAACGGTTACTACTATCTGACCCGGCGTGAGGATGTGCTTGCCGCACTGCGCAATCCGAAAGTCTTCTCGTCGACGGTATTGCAGCCCCCCGGTAACCCGATGCCGGTGCTCCCACTCGCCTTCGACCCACCGCAGCACACTCGATACCGGAAAATTCTGCAGCCGTATTTCAGCCCGTACGGGCTGAGCAAGTCCCGGCCGGTGCTGGTACGGCACGCGGTCGAGATGATCGACGAGATCGCCGCCCGGGGTGGCTGCGAAGTGATGGCCGAGTTCGCCCGGCTGTACCCCTTCCAAGTGTTTCTCGACCTGTACGGACTGCCGCTGCAGGATCGTGACCGCTTGATCGGCTGGAAAGACGTGATCATCGGCGACAAGCCCAACCTGACCCCGGCCGAACTCGCCGAGGGCCAGGTCGCGCTGTTCGAATACCTCCAGCAAGCGGTGCTGCAGCGCCGGCAGCACCCGGGTTCGGACCTGATGTCACGGGTGATGACCGGCCCCGACGCATTCTCCGACCTCGAGGTGCTCGGCATGACTCACCTGCTGATCCTGGCCGGCCTGGATACCGTGACGGCGATCATCGGCTTCTGCCTGTTCGAACTGGCCCGCCGCCCCGCGCTCCGAGCCCAGCTACGTGACGACCCCAGACAGATCAGGGTGTTCATCGAAGAAATCATCAGATTGGAACCGCCGGCGCCGGTGGCGCCCCGGATCGTCACCGAGTTCGTGAACGTGGGCGGCATGACCCTGCCGCCGGGATCTCAGGTGCGGTTGTGCATGGCCGCGGTCAACCGCGACGGCGCTGACGCGTGGTCGACCGACGAGCTGGTGATGGACGGAAAAGTGCACCGGCACTGGGGATTCGGTGGTGGACCGCACCGCTGCCTGGGGTCGCACCTGGCGCGGATGGAACTGACCGTGGTCATCGCCGAATGGCTGCACCGGATTCCCGACTTCGACCTGCCCTCGGGCTACACGCCCGAAATCAATTTCCCGTCGAAGTCTTTCGCGCTCAAGGCGTTGCCGCTGCGCTGGGCTTGATCGAGGAGCAAACCCGGCGCAGTCCGGCACCCGCCTACTTGCGCACCTCGGTGGCGGCGACCTGTACGAACACGCCGGTGTCCTCGGCCATCAGCAGACCACGGCCGCGGGGCAGCGGACCGCCCTTCATCTTGCCGCGGATGAAGCCCTCGTCGGGGTCCGCGTCCATCACCAGCAGCGGCGCATTCGCCTGGTGCAGGGCCCGCAGCATCGGGTCGCTGCCCGCCGACGACCAACCCCCGAAGCTTCGGGTGACGATCACGTGCAGACCGACGTCGGCGGCCCGGTTCACAAACGGAACCGCCTTGTGCAACGGCGAGTCGAAGCCCGGCGGCAACTGCTGGATGTCGTCGACGATCAGGAAGATCTCCGGACCGCTCCACCACGACCTGGACAGCAGCTCCTCCGCGGACAACCCCGGCGGTGGCTCGCGGCCCGCGAGCGTCGCCGCCAACTCCCCCATCATCGCCACGACGCCGTCGAGGTTGTAGGCGAACTTCTCCACGTAATCCGAGCCCAGCGTGGTCAGCAGCTGGCGACGCGGGTCGACCAGCCACACCTGCGCGGACCGCCGTCCGGCCGGCGGCGGTGGCGCACTGCTGGCACCGGGCGCGTACAGCCGCCCGATCTCGGACATGATGGTGGCCAGCGTCGTGGTACGCCCACACTCGCGGCGGCCGGTGATCATCAGGTGCGAGTTCTCGGCGAAGTTGAGGTAGACCGGCTGCAGGTCCAATTCCGAGATGGCCCAAGCGATTCCGCCCGCGCCGACGCCCTGACGGGTGTCCCGCGCGGCCAGTTCGCGCACCTGCTCCACACCGAACCGCGCCGGCAGCCTGCGCACCGGCGGGGCGGCCGCAGTGGTGAGCCGGCTGACCGCCGCGACAACGCTGTCACTCTCGAAGACGTTGTTCGCGGTGTTGGCCAGCGCGGGCCGCGCCACCAGGGTGTGCAGGCCCGCCTGTGGGTCGCTGTCCAACCGCACGTAGTTGACCGCCACCATGCCGCGGCCCGGTTTGACCGGGACGTCCTTGGCGAAGCGGGACCGCACCAGCTTGGCGTCCTCCACCGCGGCCAGCCGCAGCTCGACGCGGGAACCGAAACCGCTGCGCACCGGTGGCCGGAGCTCCGATTCGCGGTCGGCGGTGACCACCACGTGCACACCGAAGGACGGACCCTGGTTGATGATCATGTTGACCTGGTCGATCAACACCTCGTTCTCTTCGGCCAGGGCGCGGTAGTTGTCGATGACCAGGTAGACGTCGCCGAACCCGTCGTTGGGGACCGGGCCCGCCTCGCCGCCGAACTTGCGGCGCCGGAACATCTCCATCGAGGCGATGCCGTACTCGAGGAAGCTGCGCTTGCGCTCGCGCACCAGCGCCAGCAGCTCGGCCACCGTGCGGCGCACGCCGTACGGATCGGTGGGACCGGCCACCTCACCCACGTGCGGCAACTGCGCGATCGTGGTCAGGGCGGTGCTGCTGTAGGCCAGGCAGTAGAACTGCACCTGCTCGGGTGTGTGGGTCAACGCCGCCGAACAGATCAGCGTCTGCAACGCCGTCGTCTTGCCGGAACCGCCGGCACCCAGGATCAGCACGTTGGAGCCGGGGCCGGAGGTGTCGACCGTCCACGGCGGCTGGTCGTGCTTGAACGGACGGTCGATGATCCCGATCGGGAACACCAGGTTGCGGGCCGAACCGTAGTCCTTGTGCCAGGGATGACCGAGGAAGCGGTTGACCAGTTCGTCGATGGCGATCGGCTGGGTCAGCGGCGGCTGCCACAACCGGTAGGGCTCGAAGTTGATCTTGCGCAGCTGGTCGATGATCACCGTACCGACCTTGGGCGTGCGGATCGCCTCTTCTTCCTCGTCGGGCTCCTCGCCCACCGGTGCCAGCAGCTCGCCGTTGGTGAAACCGGCCGGCGGCTCCACGGTGGGACCGCCGACACTGACCTCCATGGGTGTGAACGAGTTGGTGAACAGCTGCGGGCGCACGTAGTCGATGTTGTGCACCAGCACCGGCGCTTCGTCGCCGTCGACGCTGGTCAGCCGGAAGTAGTCGCGCCACAGGAACTCGGCCTGGAATCGGATGATGTCCTCGAGGCTCTTGCGGAAGTAGCCCAGACCTGCCTGGGCGGGCAGGTTCACGGCGTTGGGCACACCGGCGGCCTGGGCGGCACCCGCGGTACGCGCCTTCAGCACCAGCCGGTAACCCATGTTCTCCATGAGCTTTTCCGCGCGACTCTCGATGGTCTGCGAGGCCATCATCAGGTGGATCCAGTAGGCACGTCCCTGCCGGCCGATCGAGTCGAGCACGTCGACCGCGGTCGGCATGATCCGGAACCACTCGTAGAACTCGTCGATGACCACCACGAGCATGGGCAGCGGCGCCATGTCCTGGCCGCGTGCCCGCATCCGGGCCCGCACCGAGTTGTATTCCTTGGCATCGTCGACACCGGCGCTGTCGCAGATCGCCTTGCGGCGCGCGATCTCGCCCCACAGCGCGTCCAGGAAGCGCTCCATCAACGCCTGGTCTTCTTCGAGGTCGGTGATGATGCGCGACACGTGCGGCACTCCGGCGAACGGCTTGACGGCCGATCCACCCTTGAGGTCGGCCAGCACGAACTGCAGCTCCTCGGGGGGGTGACCCAGCATCAGCGACTCGATCACGGTTCGCACCAGTGTCGACTTACCGGAACCGGTCGTTCCGGACATGACGCCGTGCGGGCCGTCGCCGCCCTCGTCCAGCGATTTCATGTCCAGGAACAACAGCTCGCCGTTGTCGGACCGATTGCCGAACGGCACCCGCAGCCGCGAACGGCCCATGGTGTCGGTGCGGCTGCCCCACAGGTCGTCGAAGTCGATCGACGCCGGATCGTCGATCCCGTAGTAGGACAAGATGTCTCGGGCGCCGATGTGGGCCACCCGCTGGCCGATCTCTTCGTACGCCTCGGCCAGCCGCCACTGGGCGAGCTTCTGCGCGAACTCTTCGGCTTCGGCGGCGCTCATCTGGTCGGTGAGCGCGAAGAACCAGGCCTTGTCGTCGATCACCATCCAGGTGTCGCGGTCGCGGGGCAGTGCCTCGATGACGCCGATCTCGTCGAACTGCAGCTTGCGCTCGGGCACTGCGGTCCACATCGACGAACCGGTGAGGTCGAAGAACGTGACGCCGTCGACCCCCTCCGCGCTGATCACGTATTCCCACTGCGGGTCGTCGACGTCGGCGATGATCACGTGGTGCGGGGTCGGGGTCTGCGCCGACGAGCTGGCGTGCCGCGGCGTGAAGGAGCCGCGCCCGGCGAACAGTTCGGCCTGCTCGGCGGCGAACTCGCGAACCGAGCTGTAAACCATGCGCGCATTGCCCGCGGCGTCGTGCCGGCGCGAGTCACCGAAGTGCGGCAGCCACTTGACCCAGTCCCACTCCTCCAGGTCGGAGCTGACGATGATGAACTGCATGTGGTCGGGGCCGTGCGAGAAGGTCAGCTGACAGATGATCGAGCGCATCAGCCCCAGCACCTGCTCGCGGTCCCCGACCAGCGCGTACCACGGTTCGACCAGTACCGAGATCATCTTGGGCAGGTTGTAGACGACGCTCTGGTAACGCCCGAACTCCTGCAGCGCCTTGCCGGTGACCGGCTCCAGCTCGATGTCGGTGGGCATGTTCTGTGGCTCACCCCAGGTCACCTCGGGGCGCGTCATGCCGACGCCGACCCGGACCACCCCGAAGTTGAGGTCTTTGCCGTCGGGCTTGCGTTCCCACATCCGGGACGATCCGACGGCCGCCGACAACGTGTTGGGCGCCGGGTGGTACCAGCGGTAGTTGGCGTCCATGCTGTCGGCGGACTCCTGCGCGGTCTCCCGCAGCATGTCCAGCATCAGCATGAACTGGGCGCGCATCGCGTCCAGCTTGGGTCGGCTCATCTGCTGCGCCCCGCCGCCGAACCGGCCGCCGAACATCATCATCATCATGCCGCCGACCATGAAGATCGGGAAGATCGAGCCGACACCGCCGAACACGTGCGAGCCGCTGGCGAACGTCATGGCGACCATGCCGCCGAGCAGGCCGATCACCACGACGCCGATGACGATCATGTACCACGGCTTGCCCTCCGGGGGCGGAATGCTCAGTGGTGTGGGTAGGACGATGTTCTCCGGCTTGATTACCGGCGGCTTTTCCGGCGTAGGCCGTGCAAAACCACGTTTCACTTGGGTACCACCAACTCTGCAGGGGTCATGTCCATCGGGAGTGTGTCGTGTTCGACCAGCGCGTCAGCCCGCGACAACGTCGGGCCCTGGGGCAGCAGCCGCAGCGCCACCCACGGCGCCAGGCTCGGTTGCGAGCTCAGTCCCAGCGCTTCTCGGACTTCCTTGGTGTCGTCGACGCCGAACCTGGCCCCCGCATTGGTCAGCCACCACAGTGATTCGGTGGTCTGAGCGCCGGGGTTGTTGCCGGTGACGGCCACGAAGTTCGCGTAGTTGGGGCCGAAGTAGATCTGGTCGGCCTGGTGACCGGTCGGGTCGGCCTTAACCAGGTTGACGACGTGGTTCATCTCGCTGGATTTGATCGGCAGGGTCGGCCCGGACACCACCTGGATGCGGGCGCGGCTCTCGCCGGCGGTCCGCTCCCACCACCAGCAGGTGGACGGGTTCTCGCGGATGTCCAGCACGTTCAGCGGGTCGTTCGGGTAGGCCGACAGGTCCAGCCGGTTGACCACCGGCATCTTGGCCAGGGCGGACGGCTCGACGGTCACCGGCTTGGTGTTGCCCGGTCGTCCGGCGTTCTGCAGGATCTGGGCCACCAACGGCGGCAGGGTCTGTACTCCGTCCACCAAAACCAGCGAATACTGTTGCGGCCCACTGATTTGCGGGGTGACCAGGATGGTGCCGACGGGGCCGGGCGCACCGGGGAAGGTGGCCGGGGCCCCGGCGTTGGGCACCTCGGGGACCAGCAGTTCGGGTCCGACCGGCAGGGCGTCGTACAGCGCGTGGCTCATCGGCTTCGCCTGACTGACCTGCTCGGGGGTCAGGCCCAGCGGCAACAGCACCGACCGGTCGGTGGCGTCGATCCTCGACCGGCGACCCTCGCGGATCACCCAGGCACTGCCGCCGTAGTTGAGCACCACGGCATCCGATCCGCTCAGGACGCGGCGATGACCGCTCATGTCGGGAGTTCCGTCGATGACGGTGACCGTCACGCCTCCCAGGGACGGCATGCCTGTCGCGGACGTGCCGCCGACGGTGTCACAGACCAGCCAGGATGACTCCGGCGGACTCTTGGGAGCGAATTCCGAGGGTGCGCCCGGGATCCCGACCAGCGGTCCGTGCGGCATCTTGGCGATCTGGCTGCCCCGGACCAGGTGCGGGTTGTCGGGGCGCCCGGTGATCAATCGCGCCGACGCCAGGTTCAGCGCCGGGTAGAGCCGGTCGCCCACCTTGACGTACAGCGCGCCCGAGTCGCGATCGGCGATGATCGGCGCGTCGTTGATCTGGCCGGCGGGGCTGATGAACGAGTACAGCAGGGCACCCAGGCAGATCACCAGCGCTGCCGAAACCGAAGCGACGACGGCCAGCGTCTGGCGCCGGCCCGGTTCGATCTCCATCCGGACCCGCCAACGGGTCAACGCCATCGCGGTGCGGCGCGCCAGGAATTGGTAACCCGTTACCTGGGTCCGCGTCGACAACCCGAGGCCGTAACCCGACCCCCGCTGTCCGCGGCTATGTTCAGCCACGTTCGATCACCTTCCGGTTGTGTCAAAACGCCTGGATTTGAAGCCCCTCCGGGTACATCGATAACCGTAGGGCACCCGCAGCGGCCTCGCCAGGCGTCAGCGCCCGCGCGGCATTCCCACGGTTCCATCGTGTCTTCCCTGGGCATGGTAACCGGCTACGACCGTCTCGGCGCGCTAAGTCACAGACTCCCTTGATCGACCACTTGAGCTGCGGTTAGCGCCTCTGCACCGGGGGTTGCACGGCCGGCGGACCGGATTGCGGCTGTTTTGTGAGACCCCGCGCTCTCCCAATCGGCACGGCTGCACGCAAGATTGGCGTCATGACTGAGCTCGCGCCTTCCCTCGTCGAACTCGCCCGGCGCTTCGGCATCGCCACCGGTTACCAGGATTGGACGGGCCGGCACGTGCTCGTTTCCGAGGCCACCCTGGTTGCGGTGCTCGGCGCGCTCGGCGTCGCAGCGGACACCGAGCAGCACCGCAATGCCGCGCTGGTCGCCGAGCGCCGCTCCTACTGGCAACGGCCCATGCCGCCGACCATCGTCGCGCGTGCGGGGGCGCAGACCCGGTTCTGGGTGCATGTGACGCACGGCGCTCCCGCCGAAGTGTGGCTGCAGTTCGAGGACGGCACCGAGCGCCGCGGCCCGGACAGCGGAATCGTCCAGGTCGACAACTTCACGCCGCCGTTCGATCTGGACGGGCGCTGGATCGGCGAGGCCAGCTTTGTGTTGCCCGCTGACCTGCCGCTGGGCTACCACCGGGTGCACCTGCGTTCGGACGACTACCAGACCAGCACCGCCCTGATCGTGACGCCGGATTGGCTGGGGCTGCCGGAGCGGCTCGGCGGCCGGCGCGCCTGGGGGCTGGCCACCCAGCTGTACAGCGTGCGGTCCAGGCAGTCCTGGGGTGTCGGTGACCTCACCGACCTGGCCGATCTCGCGCTGTGGTCGGCGTCGCGGCACGGTGCCGACTACGTGCTGGTCAACCCCATGCACGCGGCGGCGCCGACGGCGCCGATGGAACCGTCGCCGTACCTGCCGACCTCGCGGCGCTTCGTCAACCCGCTCTACCTGCGGGTGGAAGCCGTCACCGAACTCGCCGACCTGCCCAAGCGCGGCAGGGTGCGCCTGCTGCGGGCCCGGGTGCAGCACGGCGCCGAACGGATCGACAGCATCGACCGGGACAGTGCCTGGACCGCCAAACGGGAGGCACTGGAGCTGTTGCACCGGGTGCCACGCTCGGCGGGCCGCGAACTGTCCTACGCCGCATTCCGCGCCCGGGAGGGTCGCGACCTCGACGACTTCGCGACCTGGTGCGCGCTGGCCGAGAAGTACGGTGCCGACTGGCATCGCTGGCCGGAGTCGTTGCAGCATCCAACTGCCGCGGGGATCGCGAAGTTCGTCAAGAAGAACAGCGACTCGGTCGATTTCCACCGGTGGCTGCAGTGGCAACTGGACGAACAGCTGGCCGCGGCGCAGTCGCAGGCGGTGCGGGCCGGCATGGCGCTGGGGATCATGCACGACCTGGCGGTGGGTGTGCATCCCAACGGCGCCGACGCGTGGGCGTTACAGGACGTGCTGGCGCTGGGCGTCACCGCGGGTGCGCCCCCCGACGAGTTCAACCAGCTGGGTCAGGACTGGTCGCAGCCGCCGTGGCGGCCGGACCGCCTCGACGAGTCGGAGTACCGGCCGTTTCGGTCGTTGATCCGCGCGGTGCTCCGCCACGCCGGCGGGGTACGCATCGACCACATCATCGGGCTGTTCCGGCTGTGGTGGATCCCCGACGGCGCGCCGCCCACCGACGGCACCTACATCCGCTATGACCACGAGGCGATGATCGGCATCGTCGCGCTGGAAGCGCAGCGGGCCGGGGCGGTCGTCGTCGGTGAGGATCTGGGCACCGTCGAGCCATGGGTGCGTGACTACTTATTACTGCGCGGAGTGCTGGGCACGTCGATCCTGTGGTTCGAGCAGGACGACTCCGGCCAGGGCGGGCCGCTGCCCGCCGAACGGTGGCGGGAGTACTGCTTGTCCTCGGTCACCACCCATGACCTGCCGCCGACGGCCGGCTACCTGGCCGGCGAGCATGTGCGGCTGCGGGAATCCCTGGGCCTGCTGACCCGGCCGGTGGCGGCTGAGCTGGAGTTCGCCGCCGCCGAGCGGGCGGCGTGGCTGGCCGAGTTGCGCCGCACCGGGCTGCTCGCGGACGGTGAGGACCGGCCCGAGCAGGTGATACTGGCGCTGTACCGGTACCTGGGGCGCACCCCGTCGCGGTTGCTGGGGGTCGCGCTCACCGATGCGGTCGGTGATCGGCGAACCCAGAACCAGCCCGGCACCACCGACGAATACCCGAACTGGCGGGTACCGCTGAGCGGGCCGGATGGTCGGCCGATGCTGCTGGAGGACGTGTTCACCGACGAGCGGGCGGCAACTCTGCTGGACGCGGTCCGGGCGTCGGCGGGGCCGGCGTGACGGTACCTCGCGCCGACCTCAGCGACTTGGTGCATCGTTACGCGGCCTATCTCGATGATCGTCAATTCGATTCAGCGGCAACACTTTTCACTGTAGAAGCAACTTTGACGGTACCGGACCCGCCGGCTTCGCTGAAGCCGGTCCGGGCGCACCACGGACGGCAGGCGATCACGGCCGCCGTGGCGGCGGTGACCGAGGTGACCCGCACCGAGCACGCGATCGTCGGCGAGGTCTACGGCGCCGGCGCACGGGAGGGGTGCGCCGTGGGTCGCGTCACGTGCATCGCCCACCATTGGACTCAGCGCCCGGACGGGGTTTCCGATCTGGTCTGGCACCTGCGTTACGACGACCAGTACGAACTGGGCGAGGACGGTTGGCGAATCAGCGTGCGGGCCTTGACGATCAACGCCATCGAGACCCGGTCGGCCCGCCGGTTGCTGCCGCGCGAGCCCGGCTAGCGCGAGCGGTACCTTTTCGACGCGGCGCGGGATGCGGAAGTCGTTTATGCCTAACGGCGTTCGGGTAGGCAAAGAGGTAGCGGCCCCGCTACGGGCAGCAGGTCGACTCGCCCACTGCTGCAAAAGGAGATGTCGTGGCTGATATCGCAAACACCCAGCGTGCTAGCCGATCGCACCAGCATGATTCGCCGCCTTCGCTCGAGGAAGCGCAACGGGCGCCGGGGATGCTGGTGATCGCGGGCGCGCTACTGGCCTTCGTGGTCTCGGTGGCGGCGTTCTCACTCGGCAAAGTGGGCGTCGGCATCGCCACCACCAGCGCCGGAATGTTGATCTTGAGCGCCGGGCTGTCCTGGCTGTCCATGGAGCGGCGGCGGGTACGAGACGCCGAGCGGGGCCTGCGGCGGCCCAATCGCCAAGTGCGCTAACGTAATTCCGCCAGATTCAGCACCGATTTGCGCACGTCGGAGCGCAACACGCGGGCGACCAGCCGGCCGACCGGCCCGCTCAGCACGCCGCCGGACAGGTCCGCGTTCAGATTGAAGGTCGATCCTTCGTCGTCGGGTGCGACGCTCATCGCAACCGCGAGTCGGACGCCGCCGCGGCCACGCCCTTGCAACTCAATGGAATTCGGCTCGTCATAGTGGGTCACTTCCCAGTGGATGACGTTGCGGAAACCTTTGACCTTGATCAGCGACGAGACGCAGGTGCCCTGCTCGACCGTGTCGGGAACTTCCCCGCGCCATCCGCCGAAAATGGTCATCCACTCGTCGAATCGCTTCAGATCGGATGCCAGTTTCCAGGCGGCTTCCGGCGATACTGCCGAGGTCGTCGAGACATCTACCGTCGCCAAAACCCGCCCCTTCCGGTGCTGCTGTTCGCTTTCGCGTTACCTACCCGGGGCGCAGCGCCGGAAAACCTGGTGGCGGCCGTCCCGGCGGGTGATGCGACGCATCTCACGTCAGATGCCGGTCCACGCCGTGTCGACCTGGGTGGCGACGTCGATCACCTGGGCGGCCTGCGACTTCGGCGAGTCGATCTCTTCCTTGACGTACTGGGCGATGAAACGCCGGATCTCGCCGTCCACCCCGGCCAGGATGCGCAGCACCTCGCCGCGGATCGACTTGGACGACACGTTGACGGTGATGTCGGACGGCCGCGGCTTGGAGACGTCGACGATGATCAGCAGCGGTTCGGCGGCCCGGGCGGTGGCTCGCAATGCGATATCGCCGGCGACGACGAAGCGCTGCTTGTCCAGGCGCAGGTCCAGCAGCAGGTCGATGGAGAGCGGGATGTGGATCACGAAGGTGATCAGGTCGCCGAGCTTGCGGGTGACTCGAGGCTCCTGAATTTTGACGTTCGCGCTGACCTTGGCGATACCACCGGGGCCCTGGGCGATCGGTTCCATGGCAAACTCACTGCCCGCGATTTCGGAGAACGCGGCGGCCACCCGGTCCGGCGTGACGGCGACCTCGAAGAACCTGCGGCCGAATTCTTCGTAGGTGAGCAGTTCGTGGTTTTCCATAAGCTCCTACCGTCTCATGTCAGCGGCCCGCTCAATCGCCGACCCGCTCGCGCCGCAGAAATTCGCGCAGCTCGCCGGCGTTGCCGGCGGCTGGCCGGTCGCCGCGGCGTGACCTGGATCACTTGTAGCGCGTTTGTGAACAACGCCACAAGCGTGCTGTTGGATTCGGTGTGTCGCGCGGCGGGCTGCCACCCTGGAAACCAATGGAGGTGTTGGATTCTCATGCGCGCGGACGAACTTCCTGACCAGCGCCCCTCGATCTCGCGTTTCGCGGGGCCGCTGACCTGGTTGGGCGGCGGACATTGGCGTGAACTCGGCGAGCGCCACGAGCGGTCCATGCACGCCGTCTCGGGCGCGGTCGTCGCGCTCGGGGCGGCGCTGGCCTGGGTGGTCGCGGCGCTGGCGCTGCACTCGGCGGTGCCCACGGTGCCGCTGTGGGCGGTGGTCGCGCTGACGCTGCTGTTCGGGCTTCTGGTGGGCGCGGTGACCCGCGCGATCGCGGGCGGCCCGGACCGCGGCCGAGGGGCCGTGGCGGGTCGGGCGGCGGTCGCCGTGGCGGTCGGCGTCGTCGTCGGCGAACTCGCGGCGATGGTGGTGTTCTCCGGGGCCATCGACCAGCGCCTGACCGAGCGGGCCGCACGCGCCGCGGACAGTGCCCCGGCGGTCACGCAGGCCTCGTCGTCGTTGCAACAAGCCCGCGCGGCCCGGTCCGCGCTCGACACCACGGTGGAGCAGGCGCGCGCACACCTCGACCAGGCTCTGGTTGTGGCGCGCTGCGAATACCACCCCACCCCGGGGTGCCCGCAGACCCGCATCACCGGCATTCCCGGTCAGGGCCCCGAAACCCGCTCGTCCAATGAGCTGCTCGCCGAGGCGCAGCGCGAACTGGACAGTGCGCTGGCGGCCCGCGACCGGCAGGCACCGGAGCTTGACGCCAGGGTGGCGCGGGACGAGCAGGCCGTCGGCCAGGCCCGGCGCGCGGTGCTCGCCGGCGCCGGTCAGGGCCTGGGGGCGCGCTGGGTGGCCATGAACGACCTGACGATGTCCGGCCCCGGCGCGTTGGCGTTGCGGCTGTTGACCGTCGCGTTCTGCGTCATGCTCTACCTGCTGCCGCTGATCCTGCGGTCGTGGCGGGGCGAGACCACCCACGATCGCCATGCGACGGCACGCGCCGAACGCGAACGTGCCGAGCTCGACGCCGACACCGCGATCGCGATCAAACGGGCCGAGGTGCGTCGCGCCGCCGAGATCATGTGGGCCGAGCACCAACTCACCCAGACCCGCCTCGCCATCGAGGCCCAGGCCGAAATCGACCGGGAGCAGCAGCGACGCCGCATCGTCGAGGCCCTGGAAGCCCCGGTGCACGCATCGTCGGAACGCACCCCGGAGCCGGCGTTGCGGACAGTGGAGGAAGACATCTACCTGCCGATCGAGGCCGAGGCGGAGGCCGCCAGCCGTGCGGTGGCCGAGCTGCCGCCCGGTCCGCCGCAGACCGAGGTCCACGACGCCGAGGTCACCGAGAACCTGCCGGTTCGCTCCGAAGCCGCCGAACAGGTCGTCGAGCACTACGACGAGCGGCACGTCAACGACGAGGAACGAGGGACCCCGTTGATTCCGTCCATTCCCGACGCCACCAAGGCCGCGGCACGGTGGATTCGCCCGCTGGTGCCGCCGTTCGTCGCGCGGGTGATCGACAACACCACGGCCCCGCTGCGCGGCGCCCGCCAAGTGTTCGAAGAGGTCGAGGAGATCGCTTTCTCGCTCAAGCGCACCCGCAAGGTGACGATCGACTCGCAGAGTTCCGGCGGCGAAAGCCCGCCGCAGGCGCCCCGGTCGGCTGCTCCCGAAAGCACCGAAGACGCCGCGACCGGGCGCAGCCGGGTCGAATCCTCGCGCGGCGAGGGACATCACACCACCGACTACCAGCAGCTCCAAGGCCCGGCCGGCAGCGAATACCCGCCCCTGGGTTACGCGCCCCAGCGGGACCTGGACAGCCTGTCCGTCGGGCACAACTCCGCCCGGCAGGGTCGCCATGAGCTTGCCGAACGGCAGGGACCGCGCGAACTGCGTCCACCCGAGGGTCCACGTGAGTTGCCGCCCGGCACGTAGGCTGCCGCAGCCCCCGAGTGCGGCGGGTCGTCGCTGACCGGTGACGAATCGACGGCGCGGGTGCGGCGTATTATCGGGCCGGACTCGGCCGGAGCGTGGTCAGGGCCTGGCGATTTCTCCGATTGGGAACAGGACGTGATCTGGTGGATCTGGTTACGGCAGCACCCGCAAGCCGGCAGCGCGCGGTGACATCTGGTAAGTCCGCCGAGACGGCCACATGAAGGTCAGCCTCTTTTTGGCGGACGCGGCCCAGGCCGACGTGCAATCAGGCAAGGTCCACACGCTGGGGCTGGGCTGGCGACAGTGTCAAACACCAACGCCCCCTTTCGCTTTGGTGATGTTTCTGGATATCGACTGGGACGAAACCAACAAACAGCACAAACTGACCTGCCAGTTGCTGAACACCGACGGCCAGCCGGTGGTGGTCCACGGACCGCAGGGCCCGCAGCGCATCCTGTTCGAGGCCGCGGCCGAGGCGGGACGCCTGCCAGGGGCCATTCACGGCACCGCGGTGCGCATGCCCCTCACCCTCAACATCCCGGGCGGAATCCCGTTGGAACCCGGCATCTACGAGTGGCGGGTCGAGGTGGACGGCTTCGAACAGGCCACCGCGGTCGAGGCTTTCATCGTTTCCGGAGGTCTGGTACCGCCGCCGGGGTAAACCGGAGAGCCGAAAGACCTTCGGGTGCAACCCAAAACAATTTCCCGCTGCCGACCCATCACCAGGGACTGACCGAGGGCCGCGGTACTTCCCCGTTACCGCGGCCGCGCTCAACGCATCCCGGCGACGTCCGCCAACGAGCGCAGGTGATCGGCGGTGAACAGATCGCCCCATTCATCGCGGGCCGCGGACTGAGCCTCGACGAAGCTGGGCGTCTGCTCGCCCTCCCCGGCCAGATGAACCAGCGCCCACGCCATCGCGAACACGGGTACCCGGTGCCGCTGTGCGGCGGTGTGCAGCTCGTCGAACGCCGTGTCCGAACGGCACCGGCGCAGGCCGATCAGGATCCCCTGCGCGGTGTCGAGAATGCGGCCCGAACTCGGGCTGTGCGAGGCCTGGGTAGGCGCCCAGCTTGCCGTCATGCCTCGGTTACCTCCTACCGATGTCTGCCGGGCGGAGGATTGTCTTGCATCCGAATACATCTCACCGCCGCGAGTCCCGATTGGCATCCCGTGCAATGATTTGCGGATCGCGCCCGTCGCGCCAGACGTGCGTAGGCATCGATACCCTCCCGTGAGCGGGTTGATACCGGCTGGTTGCGCAGAATCAGTCCGCCAGCGCGAGCACTTCGTCGAAGCCGGCCACGAGGGCGTCGTGGAAGACCTGGTAATCCGGGATGGCTGCGGTATCCACATTGATACCCAGCGCGCAGGTATCGCAGTAGGACAACAAGGTGACGTTGACCGACGCCCCGATGGTCGGACCGAACGCATACTGTCCGCGCACCGCAGCCCCGCCCAGGAAGACCGGAATCGGCACCCCGGGCACGTCGCTGGCCACGAAGTCCACATGGCGCAGCACCGAACCGATGTACCACCGCGGCATCAGGTTGAGCAGGCCGGCGATCGCCTGTGTGTAGGGCAACGACTTCTCGCCGCGTACCGCACTGGCCCGGTCGTGAATCCCCTTGATGCGCAGCACCGGGTCGGCTTGCCCGACGGGCACGTCGAACCGCATCAGCGTGATCCGGTTGCCGCCCATGCCGTCGTTCTCGGTGCGCAGGCTGATCGGCATCGACAGGTGCAGGTCGCCGACGCCGACGCCGTGCTTCTCGTGATAGCGCCGCAGTCCGCCGGCAACCCCGGCGACGAACGCGTCGTTGAGCGCCCCACCGGCGCGGTGGGCGGCTTCACGCAATTGCGGCCGGGATACTTCGTGCACGCTCAAGTGGCGGATCAGGCTGCGCTCCTTGGCGAGTTCGGATCCGGTGCGGTTGAGCGGCCTGATGGTGCGGTAGACCGAGGCCGCGTTGGCCACCGCCGAGCGCACGGTGGTGACCGGCTGCCGGACGCCGTCGTACACCAGTCGCGGCGCCAGCTTCGCCGCACCCAGCACCGCACCGCTCAGCAGGGAAGCGTTGTAGCGCAACGCATCCCGGTAACCGCCGAATGGCGCGGGCTTGGCCGCCTCGGGGACGGGCGGCAACGTCTCGACTTCGAAGTGTTCTGCGGTCAGGTCGAAGAGGGTCATCGCGATCTGGACGCCGCCCACCCCGTCGGTGAGCGCGTGGTGGAATTTGCAGATCACGGCCGCGCCGCCATCCTGCAGTCCCTCGACCAGCGTGGTCTCCCACAGGGCGCGGGCCCGGTCGAAATCCTGCATCTGGGCCAGCCGGGCCATTTCCAGGACGTCGTCGAGCGTTCCGGAGCCGGCGACCGCGGTGCGGCGCATGTGGTAGTCGAGGTCGAAGTCGCGGTCGGACTCCCAGCGCGGCGGCGTGGGTAGCGGCGATTCGACCACGCATTGACGGAACATCGGCATCTTGCGGCTCAGTATGTCGAAGCGGGCGCGGAGCAGATCCCAGTCCGGCGACCGATCCAGCATGAGGACACTGACAACGGTTGACCGCAGCCGTGGATCGCTTTCCATGCCCCAGGTGAAGGCGTCGCTGTTGCGCATGAACTCGGTCGCTGATCCCACGAAACAAACCTACGACCGATCGGCGTCGATGTCGCCGGCTTGCCCTCAGCCGGGGACCTTGGTCCCTGCGATTCGGGTCCTTGGTCGGGACGGATCAGGGGCCCAGCACGCGCCGCGTGTAGTCGTTGAGGAAGACCCGGTCGGGGTCGAGTCGGTCGCGGACGGCGGCGAAGCGGTCCCATTGCGGGTACCGACTGCGCAACGTGGCGGCGCTCTGGTAGTGCCGTTTGCCCCAATGTGGCCGTCCCGCATACTCATCCATGATTTCCTCGACGGCGCGGAAGTAGCTTTCGAACTCCATCCCGGTGAACTGATGCACCGCGATGTAGCAGGTGTCGCGGCCGTACGCGGTCGACAGGTACGCCTCGTCGGGGGCGCTGAAGCGTACTTCGAGCGGAAACATGATCGGCAGCTTGCGTCGGCGTACCAGCTCGATCACCCGCGGCACGGCCGCGGCTGCATGTTCGCGGGGGATCGCATACTCCATCTCGGTGAACTTCACCTTGCGGGCGCTGGCGTACACCTTCCAGCCGTGGTCCTGCACGGTCGACGGTGACAACAGGTTGGTGAGCAGCCGGTTGAGTTGCGGTGCCGCACCGGGGAACCGCCGTCCGGCGCGGCACACGGCGTCGAGGCCCGCATTCTCGAGTTCCTCACCGAGTCGCTTCTTCCACCTGGGTTGCGGGCGGGGCTGCTCGTGGCTGCGGCGGGTGCTACGCGTCAGTGCGGTGTCACCGTAGGGGAAGACGAAGAACTCGAAATGGTCGTTGCCGTCCACGTATTCGTCGAGGTGGTGCAGCGTCTTGTCCAGGGGTCGCAGCTCGTCGCGGCGGTGCAGGGTGAACAGCGGCACCACCTTGACGGTGACCTGCGAGATGACGCCCAGCGCGCCCAGCGATACCCGCGCCGCCAGATAGGCGTCTGAGTCCGAGCTTTCCGAGATCTCCAACACGCGGCCTTGGGCGGTGACCAGCCGGGCTGCCACGATCTGGGCCGACACGTTGCGAAAACGCGCACCGGTGCCGTGCGTGGCAGTCGCCGTCGCCCCGGTGATCGACTGCTTGTCGATGTCGCCCTGGTTCTCGAGTCCGAACCCGCGGTCGGCCAACTGCGCCAGCAGCGCGTGGAGTTCGGCGCCCCCTTCGACGGTGGCCAGCCCGTTGGTGGGGTCGACGTCGACGATTCGCTGTAGGCCCGTCATGTCGACCAGGACGCCGTCGGTGCACGCGCAGTCGGTGAACGAGTGGCCGGTACCGACCGCGCGCACCCGCGCTCCGTTGCGGGCGGCCGCGGCGACGACGTCGACGAGTTCGGCCTCCGATCCGGGGCGTTCGATCGCCGCCGGCGCGCACACCTGGTCGCCGGCCCAGTTGACCCATCTGGCAGTCACAGGAATGTCTGCCCCTCACCGCGGTAGGTCGGCACCGTGTCGACGATTTCCGTGCCGCGAACCAGGTGCAGCCGGTCGAACCGCTCGCACAATTCCCCCGCTTTGGTGTGGCGGAAGTACACCTTGTCACCCACCTTGAGTTCTCGCGCGGCGGCGCCGGTCAGCGGTGTCTGGACTTCACCGGCGCCCTCCATCGGGTTCAGCTGCAGCCCGGCCGGCAAGTAGGGGGTGGGCATGCGGTCCTTGGCGCCGACCCCGCTGGCCAGGTAGCCGCCGCCGAGCGCGGTCACCGTGTTCTCGTCGGGACGGCGGCAGATCGGCAGCGCGAACATGGCGGCGGGCTGCAACGTGAACGTGGAATAGGAGTCGAACAGCGTCGGTGCGTAGAACCCGGAGCCGGCGGTCGCCTCCGTCATCGCCGGTTCCTGGGCGACCAGTTGCAGGTCTCCGGTGCCGCCGGCGTTGACGATCTCGAGGTCGGCGACCTCGCGAACGAGTTCGACCGCCCGAGCGCGACGGTCCCGCAATTCGGCGATCGACCGGCGTTGCAGCCACCCGACGATGGCGTTCTGTGCGACCTTGCCGGCGACGCGGTCGCCGAGCCCGGCGATATGGCCCTCGTAGCACATCAGCGCGACCAGTTTGAGCGCCGGCCGCCGGGCGATCTCCTCGGCCAGCGCGCGCGCCTGCTCGGGGGTGTGCACCGGCGACCGCTTGGGCCCGATCTTCAGCCGCCCGCCGGCCAGCCAGCAGCCGGCGTCGAAGTCCAGGCACAACCGGATGGGCCGATCTGTCGCGCCGGCGATCAGGTCCAGATGTTCGACGCTGTCGACCATCACGATCGGCGCGCCGTCGGGGTCTTCGGTAGTCAGTTCGCCCAGTCGCCGCAGCCCGGCGCGATCGGTGCTCGGATAGGCCAGCAGCAGGTTGCCGAAGCCGTGCCCGGCCAGCCACAGGGTCTCGGCCAGCGTGAATGTCATCAGCCCGTCGAACCGTTGCCCACAGTCCAGGATCTCACGCTGTAATGGCCTGCACCGCAACGACTTCGAGGCAACCCGGATCGGCTTGTCGCCGGCCCGGACGAGCAACCGGCCGGCGTTGTGCCACATCGCGTCGAGGTCTACGAAGGCGAACGGCGTGTCGAATCCGGCGAAAGCCTGCTCGTAGCGCTGCAACCGGTCCTGCGGATCCAGCCGGGCCGGTCCGCCGGAATCCTGCCCACGACCAGCATTCTGATGCACGCCGCCACCTTATCCAGGTCGGGGCGGGCGGGTCAGCGTCGGTGCGCGCCGACCATCACAGGATGGCTTTGCTGTCCTTCGCGCGAGCGATCTCGTCCCAGTCCAGATCCAGTTCGAGCAGCACTTCCTCGGTGTGCTGACCGTGTTCGGGCGCCCGCGCGGGCGCCGGCGGGGTCTCGTCGAACTGGACGGGTGCCGCCACGATCCGGTACTTCTCGCCCCGGTCGTCGACGTTGGTGATCACATATCCGTTGGGTTCGACCTGCGGGTCGTTGAGGGTCTCCTTGGGCGTGGCCAGCGCGCCCCAGACACCCGGTTCGTCCTGGAGTACCCGCCGCCAATGCGCAAGATCTTGGGCCGCAAAGGCATTCGCGAAGATGGCTGTTGCTTCGGCCGCGTTGGCGATCAGGTTGCCGGACGGCACGAACCGTTCGTCGTTCACCAGTTCGACCAGACCCATGCGCTTACAGAAGCCGGCCCAGTATTTGTCGGGTTGCAGGAACACCAGCTGAATCCATCGGTCGTCCTTGGTCTTGTATCGGGCTACCAGCGGGTTGATCGCCAATCCGGGCGGCGCGCCGGGGATTCCGTCGATGTCGAACAGGTCGGCCACCGAGATGGACGGTGCGATCGCCCACATCGCCTGCGCCAGCAACGAGGAGTCGACGATGCTGGGCTCGCCGGTGCGTTCCCGATGGAACAGCGCGGCGCACACCCCGCCCGCCAGCGTCGCGCCGCCCTGTAGATCGCCGAACGCCGGGCCCTGAACCGCGGGGTTCTCGGTGCCGAACGGGGTGAGGGTGTACGCCACCCCGCCGCGCGCGAGGTACGTGGCGGCGTCGAACCCGCCGCGGTCGCGATCCGGCCCGCGCACCCCGAGTCCGGTGCCGCGGGCGATGATGATGTTCGGGTTGAACGACCGGATGTCCTCGACGGTCAGCCGGGCCCGCTCCAGCGCGCCCGGCAGCCAGTTGGTGAGGAACACATCGGCCGAAGCCAACAGGCGGCCGAACAACTCCCGCCCGGTTTCGGACTTGATGTCGATCGCGACGCTGCGCTTGCCCCGGTTGCTCAGTTCCAGGATGAAGTCGGCGTCGGCGCGTGCGGCCTCCCGGGTGAAACCACCGACGACCAGTGCCCGCCCGGGGTCACCGGAGGCGACGCCTTCCACCTTGATCACGTCAGCACCCCAGTCCGCCAACGCGACTCCGGCCGACGGCACGTATGTCCAGGACGCCAGTTCCACCACTCGAACACCGCTGAGCACCCGGGTCATCGGCCGCCCCTTCTGTTAGCTACGTCATTTCTTGCTATTTTAGATATTCTAGCTAGTGTAAGGATATCGACAGCCCGGCTGCAGCCACGCAGGTAGTTCCATCCGCGGCTGCTCGTGGAAGAGATGCGATGGAGCCGACCATTGATCTGATCGGGGACCTTGTGTTCGCGGATCGTCCCGGGAATTCCGCTATGCCGCGAGAAGCATTGGGCCGCAACGTTTCCGATGCGAACACTACCGTTCGGTCAACCGAGGCAGGGGGCGGATGATGGGCCGAGTTGCCGGCAAGGTGGCGGTGATCAGCGGAGCGGCGCGCGGGCAGGGACGGTCGCACGCGCGACTGCTGGCCGCCGAAGGCGCCGACATCATCGCGCTGGACCTGTGCGCCGACATCGAGACCAACGAGTACCCGCTGGCCCGGCCCGAGGATCTGGAAGAAACCGCACGCCTGGTGGAGAAGGAGGGCCAGCGCGTCTTCTCGGCAATCGCCGACGTCCGCGACCGCGCCGCGGTGTCGGCCGCCGTCGACGACGGCGTGGCCGAGCTGGGCCGCCTGGACATCGTCGTCGCCAACGCCGGGATCTGCCCGCTCACCGCGGGCCTGCCGCCGCAGGCGTTCGCCGACGCGGTCGACGTCGACCTGGTCGGGGTGCTCAACCTGGTGCACACCAGCCTGCGGCATCTGCAGTCGGGGGCATCGATCGTCGTGATCGGGTCCAACGCCGCGTTCATGTCGTCGATGAACACCACCGGGATCGACGGTGGGCCCGGTGGCGCCGGTTATGCATTCGCGAAAATCGCTGCCGCGCACTACGTGAACGATTTCGCGCGGGCGCTGGCGCCGTTCTCGATCCGGATGAACGCGATCCACCCGACCAACGTCAACACCGACATGCTGCACAGCGCCCCGATGTACCGGGCGTTTCGCCCCGATCTGGCGAATCCGACCCGCGCGGACGCCGAACCGATCTTCCCGCTGGTGCAGGCGATGCCGGTGCCCTATGTGGAACCGGAGGACATCAGCGAGGCGGTGTTGTTCCTGGCCTCCGACGCCGCCCGCTACATCACCGGCCAGCAGCTGCGGGTGGATGCCGGCGGCTTCCTCAAGGTCAAACCTTGGTCGGGGTCATAGTCATGTCGCACAACGGAATTGGATTCCTCAGGTGAACGAGCGTCGCCTCTACGAGCTGATGGTGCTGATGAAGACGGCCGATGACCGGCTGTCCAAGGGCATCGGCACCGGAGAGTTCATGTGTGTGTACTGGCCCTCGCGCGGTCAGGAAGCCGTCGCTGCGGCCATGGCGGTGGCGTTGCGTCCCGACGACCAGTTGGTCACCACCTACCGGGGGTTGCACGACCTGATCGGCAAGGGGGTGCCGCTCGAGGAGATCTACGGCGAGATGATGGGCCGCGTCATCGGCGCCGCGCGCGGCAAGGGCGGCACCATGCACATCGCCAATCCCGCTGTCGGCGTGATGTTTTCGACCGGGATTGTCGGGGCCGGGCCACCGGTGGCGGTGGGCCTGGCGATGTCCGCCAAATGCAGGGGCACCGATCGGGTCACCGTGGTCAGCTTCGGCGACGGCGCCACCAACACCGGCTCGTTCCACGAGGCGGCCAACATGGCCGCGCTGTGGGATCTGCCGCTGGTTTTCGTGTGCCAGAACAATCTCTACGCGGAGATGACGCCGACCTCGGACACGATGAAGATCGAGCGGGTCGCCGACCGCGCCGCCGGCTACGGCATGCCGGGGGTCCGGGTCGACGGCAACGATCCGCTGGCGGTGCAATCCGCACTCGAGGAGGCGCTGCAACGGGCGCGCGCCGGGGCCGGGCCCACCCTGGTCGAATGTGTGACTTTCCGCTTCCGCGGCCACTATTTCGGCGACCGGATGCCCTACATCCCGAAGGATCAGCTCGCCGCGGCGATGGCCGCCGACCCGGTGCCGCGGTTCCGCGCCCGGCTGGCCGAGGACGGGATCTGCGGCGCCGAGGAATTGGACCGCATCGACGCCGACGCCGCAGCGGCGGTGGAGACAGCACTGCGTGCGGTGCTCAGCGCCGACCCGCCGTCGGTCGCAGAACTCGACCGCGACGTATACGCGACGCCGATCAGCTTCCCCCGGTAAGGAATCCGCGTGACACCTCCAGACCTGCAACCAGGCAGCGACAAAGAGATGACCATGCGCGAGGCGCTCAACCTGGCGCTGGATCAGGCGCTGGCAGCCGACGAACGGGTCTTCCTGCTCGGCGAGGACATCGCCGATCCCGGCGCCTCCGGCCCCACCGCCGGGTTGTCCACCAAGTACGGCCACGATCGGGTGCTGGACACGCCGATATCGGAGGCCGCGATCGTCGGTGCGGCGATCGGTGCGGCGATCGACGGCCTGCTGCCGGTCGCCGAGATCATGATCATGGACTTCATCGGTATCGCCGCTGACCAGCTGATCAACAGCGCCGCGAAACTGCGGTTCATGACCGCCGGACGTACCACCGCGCCGATCACCATCCGCACCCAGGTGTACGCGGGCCTGGCGACCGGCGCGACGCATTCGCAGTCGCTGGAGGCCTGGTTCATGCACATTCCGGGGATGAAGGTGATCGTCCCGTCCACTCCCCGGGACGGCAAGGGGTTGCTGACCTCGGCGATTTTCGACGAGGATCCGTGCCTGTTCGTCGAGACGATCCGGCTGCAGAGCCGCAAGGGACCCGTCCCCGTCGCGCAGGGATTCTCGATTCCGTTGGGCCAGGCCGACATCAAGCGGCCCGGTACCGACGTGACGTTGATCGCCTACGGACGGGCGGTGCACGACGCGCTCGCGGCGGCGGTGACCTTGCAGGAGCAGGACGTCAGTGCCGAGGTGGTCGACCTGCGGACCCTGGTACCGCTGGACGTCGAGACGATCGTCGAATCCGCCCGCCGCACCAGGCGAGTCGTGATCGTGCACGACGCGGTCCAGTTCGCCGGGCCCGGCGCCGAGGTCGCCGCGATCCTGCAGGCCGAGCTGTTCGGTGAGCTGGCCGCCCCCATCCAGCGGGTCGGCGCCCGCTTCGTGCCCAGTCCCGCCGCGCCCACCCTGGAGGCACAGGTGTACCCGTCGCCGGCGCGCATCGTGGCTGCCGCGCAGCTCACTCTCGCGAGGGCGAAAGCGCATGGCTGAGTTCGTGATTCGGATTCCCCGGGTATCGGTGGCCGTGTCGGAGGCCGAACTCACCGACCTGCTGGTCGACGGTGGTGACTACGTCGAGGAGGGCACCCCGATCTACGTGATCGCCACCGAGAAGGTGGAACAGGAGATCGAAGCCGGGGCGTCGGGCACCGTGCAGTGGACCGGCCAGATCGGAACGACCTATGACATCGGCGCGCAGATCGGCGTCATCACCCCGTAACGAGTCATCCCCCCATCACGAAAGGTATCGAAAAGCCGTGGACCTCAACGAAACCCGCGAACGAATCATCTATCAGAAGGAAGGGCCCATCGCCCGCATCACGCTGAACTGGCCCGAGAAGGCCAACGCCCAGGACCAAAAGCTCGCCGAGGAGGTCGACGCCGCCCTGCTGGATGCCGACCGCGACTACGACATCAAGGTGCTGGTGCTCAAGGCCAACGGCAAGGGCTTCTGCTCCGGGCACGCCATCGGCAACAACGCCGTCGACTACCCGTCGTTCGTGGAGAACGCCATGGTGACCGGCCACCCGTGGAAGGCGCAGAGCGACTTGTTCGTCAAGCCGACGCTGAACCTGTGGGAGTTCTCCAAGCCCACCATTGCCCAGGTGCACGGCTACTGTGTGGGCGGCGGCACGCACATGGGCCTGACCACCGATATCGTCATCGCCTCCGAGGACGCCTACTTCTCCTATCCCCCGCTGCAGGGCTTCGGCATGCCCTCGGGCGAATGCTCCATCGAGCCTTGGGTTTTCATGAACTGGCGCCGCGCCGCCTACTACCTGTTCACCGCCGAGGTGATCGACGCCAAGAAGGCGCTGGAGGTCGGCCTGGTCAACGAAGTGGTCAGACGGGAGGACCTCGATGCCCGGGTGGACGCGATCGCCCGGCACATCGCCCAGGCGCCGTTGACGACATTGATGCTCACCAAGGCCAACCTGAAACGGGCCTGGGAGCTGATGGGCATGCGGGTGCACTGGCAGAGCTCCAACGACCTGGTGGCGCTCGCGTCGATCAGCAAGGACGTACAGCAGCTGATCCAGACCGTGTTCAAGGACAAGGTGCTGCCCTCCGAGCATGCCCGGCGCCAGGCCGCGGCCGCCGCATCGACCGACGGCGCCACCGCCTCGACGTAATGGTGGGGACCGGCCGGTGAACATCGCCGATCACGCACAGCGGAATCCGCAGGCGCCCGCCCTGATCGTCGAGGGCGCGGCGATCACCTTCGGCGACCTGTACGCGCGCAGCCAGCGGGTCGCCGCGATGCTGCACGACGCCGGGTTACGCCCCGGCGACGGGGTGGCACTGATCCTTCCCAACCGGCCCGAGTTCTTCGAAATCACCTGGGGCTGCCAGCTTTCCGGTCTGTACTACACCGCTGTTAACACGCACTTCACGCCCGAGGAAGTGGCGTACGTGATCGAGGATTCCGACGCCAAGGCGGTCTTCGTCGATGCTTCGATGACCGCACTCGCGGCCCACGTCGCGAGCGCCAACCCGCGGGCCGGCACCCGTATCGCCCTCGGGCGCGGGTTACCCGAATGGCAGTCATACCAGCGGGCAATGGCCGCAGCGGGCCAGGCGCCAGCGCACTGCGACGGGTCCGAGATGCTGTACTCGTCGGGCACCACCGGCCGGCCCAAGGCGGTGCGCCGCCCACTTCCGGTGGACGGCAACGGTTCCTGGGCGCAGGCGGTGCTGGAGATGGCGCTGACACACAAGTACGGGATGACCCCGTCGAGTGTGTACCTGTCCCCCGCCCCGCTCTACCACGCGGCCGGGGTGAATTACACGATGGCGGTCAACCGGGTGGGCGCGGCGTCGATCGTCATGCCGAAGTTCGACGCCGAGGAAGTGCTGCGGCTCATCGAGACCCATCGGGTGACGCACGCACAGTTCGTGCCGACCATGTTCGTGCGGCTGCTCAAGCTGCCCGCGGCGGTCCGCGACGCCTATGACGTGTCGAGCCTGCGCTGCGTGATCCATGCCGCCGCACCCTGCCCGGTCGACGTCAAGCACCGGATGATGGCCGGGTTCGGGCCGATCATTCACGAATATTACGGTGGCACCGAAGGATTCGCCGGCACCACGATCGGCCCCGACGAGTGGCTGGCGCACCCCGGCTCGGTCGGGATTCCGATGACACCGGTGCACGTCGTCGGCGAGGACGGCAACGAGCTGCCCGTCGGCGAATCCGGCGAGCTGTACTTCGAGGGCGGCCCGGAGTTCCAGTACTTCAAGGACCCCGCCAAGACCGCATCGGTGTCCAACGAACGTGGCTGGCGCACGCTGGGCGACGTCGGGCGGGTCGACGAGGACGGCTACCTCTACCTCACCGACCGGTCCACGTTCACGATCGTCTCCGGCGGGGTCAACATCTACCCACAGGAGGCGGAGAACCTGTTGGTCATGCACCCCAAACTGGTCGACGCCGCGGTGTTCGGCGTGCCGAACGACGAGTACGGCGAAGAGGTCAAGGCCGTCGTGCAACCGGCCGCCGGAATCACCCCCGGGCCCGAGCTGGAGGCGGAGTTGATCGCCTACTGCCGATCCCACCTGGCCGCCTACAAGTGCCCGCGCACAATCGAATTCGACCCGCAACTGCCCCGCGACCCCAACGGCAAGCTCTACAAGCGGCGTATTCGGGAACGCTATTGGCAGGGCCGGATGTCCAGGATCCTGTGAACCCGAAACCGACGGAGCAATGACATGGACGTGAACTGGACGCCGCTGCCGGTGCCGTGGGCGGTGCAAGCCGCCGACCGGATACCCAAGCAGCGGTATTACGACCCGCAGTTCTACGCGCTGGAGAACGAAAGGTTCTGGCCCCGGGTATGGCAGATGGCGTGCCGTCTCGAAGAGATTCCCAAGACGGGCGATTTCGTGGAGTACCAGATCCTCGACCAGTCGATCGTCGTGGTGCGGGTCGACGCCGACACCGTGCGCGCCTACCACAACGCGTGCCGGCACCGCGGGGTGAAACTCGTGGAAGGCTCCGGGTCGCTGACCGGATCCCGGCGCACCTTCGTCTGCCCGTTCCACGGCTGGTGCTGGAGTATCGACGGCCGCAACACCTTCGTGCTGCGACCCGAGGCGTTCGACGAGCACAACCTGGACCCGCACGACCTCGCGCTGGTGGACGTGCGCTGCGAACTCTGGGGCGGCTGCGCGTGGATCAACCTCGACGACGAGGCACCCGGCTTGCGGGACTGCTTCGAACCGTTCGCCACCATCTATGACGCCTGGAAGGTGGAATCGCTGCGCACCGAATGGTGGCAGTCGTGCCGGCTGCCGGTGAACTGGAAGCTGGCGACGGCTGCCTTCATGGAGGGCTACCACGTGCCGCAGACCCATCCGCAGCTGCTGCCGTCGGCACAGCCCGCCACCGGCAAGCCGCCCGGACTGGTCCAGACCAGCCTCTATTTCATGCGCACCCTGGGGGCAGGCATGGCCGGCATGACCCACGAGAACGACGTCCGCATCGCCGAGGGCCTGCAGGACATCGAGCTGCCGGCCGACGCCGCCGAGGCGATGGCGGTGTGGAAGCGCACGCTCAACGACGCTGTGGTGCACTGGCATCGGGCCCGCGGTTGCGACATCCCCGATCTCAACGAGCTGCAGCGCCGCGGCATCGTCGACGCGATCGGGTTCTGCTTCCCGCATTACTTCCTGCTACCGCAGTACAGCAGCGCCTCGTCGTACCGCATCCGCCCGCTCGGTCCGGAAGAGACGTTGTTCGAGATCTGGTCGCTCACCCGCATCCCGCCTGAGCAGATCACCGGCAAACCGACACCGCCGGAACCCATGGCACCCGACGACCCACGCTGGCCACCGATCCCTGCCCAGGACTTCGCCAACCTACCCAAGCAGCAAAAGGGATTGCACTCCAAGGGTTTCGAGTTCATGCGGTTGTCCAGCCAGATCGAAGGGCTGATCTCGAACTTCGAACGCGTCATCGACGGCTTCCTGGCCGGCCTGCCCTATCAAACGCTGGTGCCGGCGATCCAGAAGACCAATACGACCATCGACGTCCCGATGGTGGACCTGGGCTTCACCTCCGGTGCGGCGACTGCGACGGGAGGAGCACGGTGAGCAGCGTCAACTGGGATCGGTCCGTCGACCTGCTGATCGCGGGCAGCGGTGGCGGTGGCATGGTCGCCGGTCTGGCTGCGCTCGACGCCGGGCTGCAGCCGCTGATCGTCGAAAAGCAAGCGCTGGTAGGCGGTTCGACGGGGTTGTCCGGGGGCATCGTCTGGATGCCGAACAATCCGCTGATGCGGGCCGACGGGATCGTCGACTCGCACGAGGACGGTTTGGCCTATCTGGCCGACGTGGTCGGCGACGTCGGCCCGGCGTCCTCACCGGAGCGCCGCGAGATGTTCCTCACCGCTGGCTATGAGATGCTCAACTTCCTGATGCGCAAGGGTGTTCGGCTGATCCGCTGCGCCGGATGGAGTGACTACTACCCGAATCACAAGGGCGGCAACGAATCCGGCCGGGCGGTCGAGGGAATTCCGTTCGACGCCGCCGAACTGGGCGGATGGCGTGACAAGGTGCAGCCGTCGCTGGCCAAGAACTACGGGTACATCGTGTTGACCAACGAGCTGCGTTCGGTGCAGTACTTCAATCGTTCTCCGCGGGCACTGGCCGTGGCGACCAAGGTCTTCGCCCGCACCAATGCCGCCAAAATCGCGCGGCGGCAGATCCTCACCAACGGCGCCTCGCTGATCGGACAGCTGCTCAAGGTGCTGATCGGCCTCAGCGACGGCCAGCCCCCGCTGTGGGTCAACGCCGCCATGGAGGACCTGGTGGTCCAGGACGGCCGGGTGGTCGGGGCGCGCATCAGCCACGGCGGCAGAGCGGTGAATGTCCAGGCGCGCAAGGGAGTTCTGTTGGCGGCCGGGGGTTTCGGGCACAACCCGGAGATGCGCCGCCGCTACAGCGGCGATCAACCCAACGAGGGGCAGTGGTCGATCGCCAACGCCGGCGACACCGGCGAGGTGCTGCAGGCCGCGATGCGGTTGGGCGCCAAGACCGATCTGCTCGACGAAGCCTGGTGGCTGCCGTCGGTTTTCATCGCCAACGGCGGGGCGGCCGCCGCTTCACTGGGCTCGGGACGGCAGCGGCCCGGCGCCATCTACGTCGACTCGACGGGCCGGCGCTTCTGCAACGAGTCGAACTCGTACGTCGAAGTGGGCAAGGCGATGTACGCCAACAAGGCGGTGCCGTGCTGGATGATTTTCGACGACGGCTATGTGCGCCGCTACGTGGCAGGCACCAACCCGGTAAAGCGGCAACACCTGCCCGCCGAACTGATCGAGAGCGGCGCGGTCAAGCGGGCCGCTACCCTCGGCGAGCTGGCCCGCCAGATCGAGCTTCCCGCCGAGGAACTGGTGCGCACCGTGCAGCGGTTCAACGGTTTCGCCGCAAAGGGTTTGGATCCGGACTTCGGCCGCGGCCAGTCGGCCTACAACGACTGCCTGGGCGATCCGGGCTATCGGCCGAATGCCGCGCTGGGGCCGCTGGATCGGGCGCCGTATTACGCCACCAGGGTGCTGCCCGCCGACGTGGGCACCTGCGGCGGGGTGATCACCAACGAGCATGCGCAGGTTCTCGACGAGCAGGACCGGGTCATCGAGGGTCTCTACGCGACCGGTAACACCACCGCCACGGTGATGGGCCGAACCTATCCGGGTGCCGGGGCGAGCATCGCCAGCTCGATGGTGTTCGGCTACGTCGCGGCACGACATGCCGCCGGGCGAAAGATCGCCGGGGAGAAGAGCCGCTGACCGCAGCGCTACTCGTCGCGGTCGACGAAATCCCGCGGCTTCATCCCCGACTGCATGAGTTCGGCACGGCGGGCCTGCACGTCGCTGGCGGCGCCGACCATGTTGGTCAGGATGTGGCTGACCTGCAGGTGCACCCGCATGCCCATCAATTCCCACGCCCGCTTCACGTTGCTCTTCACCGCCATCAGCGTGGTGAGCGGGATCTGCGCGATCTTGCGCGCCATCTCCTCCACGGTGTCTTCGAGGTCCTCGCGCGGCACCACCCGGTTGAGCAGCCCCCAGTCCAGGGCTTGCTGGGCCGACAGCGTGGGAGCCAGCAGCAGCCAGTCCATGGTGCGGTGCCAGTTCATCATCAGCCAGGGCTCGATCATGGTGTGACCGCCGGGCTCGCCGAGGCTTTGGGCAAGTGGCATCTGGAAATACGCGTCCTCGGAGGCGACGCAGAAGTCGGTCAGCAGGCCGAGGTAGATGCCGCCGCCCATGCAGTAACCGTGAATCTGGGAGATGGTCGGCTTCGGGAACTCCCAGAGATAGAGCGTCGGCCACAGGAACAGGTCCGCGGTGCCCTTGTAGAGGTCTTCGAACGTGTCACCGAAGTCTGGATAAGGGTTTTCGTCGGGGCCCCAGCGGGCGACATGTCCACCGCAGAAGCCTTTGCCGTTGGCTTTGAGGATGACGACTTTGATTTCTTTGTCGCGGTCCGCCTCGCGCAGGCACGTGTCGACTTCGGTCACCAGCACCGCGTCCTTGGTGTTGGCCTTGTCGACCCGGTTGAGGATGATCCGCGCGATCGGTGGTTCGCGCTCGTAGATGACCGCTTCGAGGACGCGACGCTCCATTGCGGTGACACTACCGGATTTCGGTGTCGACTCACAGGGAGCGACTGATGATTTCCTTCATGATTTCGCTTGTGCCGCCGTAGATCTTGTTCACCCGGGCCGCCGCGTAGGCGCGTGCGATCGGGTATTCCATCATGTACCCGTAGCCGCCGAAGAACTGCACGCACCGGTCGACGACCTCGACCGCCTTGTCCGCCGCGATCAGCTTGGCCATCGATGCCGTCGCGGGATGGTTGTTGCCGTCGATGTACTGCTGGATGCAGTAGTCGACGGTGGTCTTGATCGACAACGTCTCGGCCTTGAGTTCGGCGAGTTCAAACCTGTTGTGCTGAAACTTGATCAGCGTACGTCCGAAGGCTTCGCGCTGTTTGGTGTAGGCGATGGCTTCCAGCACGGCTGCCTCGGCCATGCCCGCGCAGACGGCGGCGATGATCAGGCGCTCCCGGGCCAACTGTTCCATCAGCTGGAAAAAACCCAGACCCTCGTTGTCTCCCAGCAGGTTCGCGGTGGGGACGCGCATGTCCGAGAAGAACAGTTCACGGGTGTCCTGGCCGTGCTGGCCGACTTTCTCCAGCACCCGGCCCCGCTCGAAGCCGGCCAAGTCGTCGCTGGTTTCGGCGACGATCAGCGAGATGCCGCCGGCCCCCTGGGCCGGATCGGTCTTGGCGACGATGACCAGCAGGTCACAGTGAGTTCCGTTGGAGATGAACGTCTTTGACCCGTTGATCACGTAGTGTTCGCCGTCGCGCACCGCGGTGGTGCGTACCGCCTGCAGGTCGGATCCGGTGCCGGGCTCGGTCATCGCGATGGCCAATACGTTGTCGCCGCTGATGATTCCGGGTAGCCACCGCTCTTTCTGCGTTTGGTCGCCGTAGCTGGCGATGTAGTGCGCCACGATCGGCGAGTGCACGATCCAGCCGGAGGCACTGTCGTGCGCCAGCGCCATTTCTTCTGCCACCACCGCCGAATGGCCGAAGTCGCCGCCGGTCCCGCCATATCGTTCGGGCAGGTCGAGACCCAGTAGTCCGGCGTCGCCCAGCTTGTTCCAGAACTCACGATCGACCTGGTGCTGGCGGGCCCACCGCTCCTGGTTGGGAGTGGACTCCTTGCGCAGGAACGCGGCCGCGTGTTTGCGCAGTTCTCGGTGTTGATCGGTCTCCCAACTGGCCCGGTAGGCGGGAAAGAGTTCGGACACGTTGCCTCACCTTCGCGCGGCGAAAGGTCGGCCACCGCGGCCGGCCCCAGAGTTTCGCCGCTGACGGTACAAATGTACCGTGTACTAGTCAAACGACCAGGAAGCCCCCGGCTATGACCCACCCACCGCCCCACCCGCGGGCGACCGAACAGGACCTGACCGCCAAGGCACGCATCCGTAACACCGCCCTGGACATGTACGCCCAGTACGGCGCGGACCGGGTCTCCTTACGCGCAGTCGCTGCCGAGGCCGGCGTCACGCTCGGGCTCGTCCAGCATCACTTCAAGACCAAAGCGGGCCTGCGCGATGCGGTCGACCAGCTCGTGGTGGACCATTTCGCGCTGGCCATCGCCGAAGTCTCCGCGCACGACGACCCTGCGGAGTTGGCGGCCGCGCGTGACGAAGCGGTGCGACGCATGCTGATCGCCAATCCGGTTGTGGTGAGCTACATCCGGCGTTCGGTGCTCGAATCTTCTGCTGACCGTATGCATCTGCTGGATGTGCTGGTCGACCTCACCCGCAGCGAGGTCGTGGGCTTGCGGGAAGCGGGTCTGGCATCCACCCGGCGCCGGGAGGCGACGCAGGTCGTCGCCGTGTTGGTGCGGCAACTGGGCGAGTTGCTGCTGCAGCCGCTGGTCGATGCCACATGGGAGCGGGTCGCGCGTCGCGGCGACGGTCCAACGCCGCAGTTGTCGGTGACCCTCCGGGAAACCTGAGCGTCAGCGACGTGCCACCAACCACGCTGTTCCGTCGCCCTCGCCGGCCGCCAGCAGGTCCAGTTCGGCGAATGCGGCGGTCAGTTCACCCGGCCTGGCCCGGAATGGCCCCGGCGCGGCGTCCACCTCGCTGAGGGTGGCGATCGCCAGCACACCTCCCGGCGCCAGTCGATCGATCAGCGCCCGGTCCAGGCGGCTATCGCGAAACCTGTGGCACAGGATCAGCTGGACGGGTTCGCCGGGTGGCAGACCGTCGTCGAGGTCGACGACGTCGAATCGGCAGCGGTCGCCAACGTTGTTGTGCTGAGCCAGCTCTCGCGCCAGGCCGATGGCGACCGCGGAGATATCCAGTCCCCAGACGTACAGCCCCCGGCGGGCCAGCCACACCGAGTCCTGGCCGCGGCCGCAAGCCAGGTCCAGCGCCTGCCCGGCGGTCGGCAGCAGGTTCATATGGGGGGCAAGGAAACCCGGCGCCTGGGGAAGCTCGTCCGGTACCGGGTCGAGCCGCGTATAGCGCTCGTCCCACCGGCGCCGGTCTTGTTCGGCCATCGGGGTGCTGCTCGAGCTAAGGGCGCAGCGACACGGAATCCGCTGACTCCGAGGGTGCCGGATCGCCGAAGCGCCGCGCGATTGCGCGCATGGGATCTGCTGTGGCGCCGGGGAATCCGCGGTAGGGGGACTTCCGCCGCAGGTACCAGCGCACCAGCGGAGCGGCGAGCCGCAACGGGAACCGCAGCCAGCCCACCTTGGCACGCGTCTCGGCCAGCAGCTGCGGTAACGAATGATGTTGGAATGCAAGAACTTTCTGAGCAGGTTCGGTGTCGATCCAGTCGGTGGCGTACCAGGACAGGTCGTCGTCGGGATCACCGGGCCGCCCGGGCGGGATGGCGCCGGGCAGACCCATGGCCGCGGCGTATTCCACACCGATTCTGGCCTGGGTGATCCGGTGGGTGCGGTCGCCGCCGATCAGGAAGACCTCGCGGACCCGGTCGGTACGGGTCGCAGCGCTGAACGCGTGCGCGACGTCGCGCACGTCGACGGTGTGAATCCTTCCGTCGCAAGGCAATACCGCCTCGAAGAACACCAGGTCGCGGTCGATCTCGAAGCGCGGCTGCGCGGTGAGCACCCCGCCGAGGCGCAACACCACCCAGTCCAGGTCCGACGAGGTCACGCACTGCTCAGCCAAAGCCTTGTGTTGGCCATAGAGGTCGGTGGGATGCAGCGGGGTCGACGCGGTTAACAACGAGTCGCCGCGGTGGGGATTGCGCGCACCGTAGACCGCGATGCTGGATGCCTGCACGAATCGGGGCGGCGTCGGCATCTGTTCGGCGGCCCTGACCAAGGTCGCGGTGGCCGCCACGTTGACGGCGTATGCGAGCTGCCGACGCGCGTAACAGAACGGCGGGATGATCGCGGCCAGATGGATGACGACGGTGGGGGCGGCCGTCTCGAGCAGTGCCTTAACGTCCGACGGTGAAGTGAGGTCGGCCCAGCTGACCTGCACCGACGGATGCGCAGTGAGTTCCCGCGCGCGTTTGCGGTGCGCGGGCGCGTCGAGGTCGGTGGCAACGACGCTGCGGCCTTCGCCGGCCAACTGGGCCACCACCGCGGACCCGACGAGTCCGAACGCTCCGGTCACCAGCACACGATCGTCGGCCACGTCCGATCCCTCCCGCAAATTTCTGGACAGCTGTCTGTTATCTTCTCGCGACGCTATCGGCATTGTCGCCATCCGGCAAGGTTGGCCAGGGTCGCCGATTGCTTACCTGACGTGGTTCTGGCCTGATCAGAACGTATTTGTCGGCTAGTTGTGGCTGACAGTCGTCCTTTCCTACACTGGACGGGTGTCTAGAGACGCGGCGCTGCCGACGACCGGTCATGTCGGCGCCGCGGGCCAAGGAGCGGCAGCTCGCCGGTCGGATCGGCGGCCGGGGCAGACGATTCGCAAAGTCCTCGACGCCGGCCTGGAGGAATTGCGGGAATCCTCGTATGCCGACCTGACGATGCGCGCGGTGGCGCAGCGCGCGGGTGTGTCACCGGCCAGCGCCTATACCTACTTTTCGTCGAAAAGCGCTCTGGTTGCGGCGGTCTACCTGCGGTTGTTGCGTGAGCTGCCGCTGCACACCGACGTCAACGACACCACCAAGACGCGGGTGAGCGCGACCATGCGGGACATGGCGCTGGTGGTTGCCGACGAGCCCGAACTCACCGCCGGCTGCGGAGCGGCCCTGATGGCCGACGACCCCGCCGTTGCGCCGTTGCGTCAACAGATCGCCGAGGAGGTATCGCGGCGGATCGGTGCCGCGCTGGGGCCCGGTTGGCCGCGTTCGGTGAAGTCCACGCTGCAGATGACTTTCGCGGGCGCGCTGATGACCGCCCGCTTCCTCACCTACCAGGAGGTCGCCGGTCAACTCGACGAAGCGGTCAATCTCATCCTGGGCGCATCGGTCGCCTGAGGCGTCACACCCCGGGCCGCTAGGGGTCGTCCTCGGGTTTGGGGTCGGGTTGCAGTGGTCGTTCGGGGTGGTGCATGCAGTTGGTGCGGGGTTGGCCGTGGTCGAGGTGTTCGGGGGGATCCATTCGGTGAGGCCGTGGGCGTTGCGGCGGGTGATGTAGTTGCGCAGTTCGACCAAGCGGTTGTCGGGTCCGCAGGCCAGGGTGAGTTCGTCGATGTGGGTGCGTTGTGTGGCGAACCAGCCTTCGAGGTGGTGGACCTGGGTCCAGTAGCCGGGCACGGTGCAGCCCGGTTTGGTGCAGCCGCGGTCTTGCCCAGCAGGACCAGGCGTTGTTCGGGGGTGGCCAGGCGTTTGCCGTGGTAGAGGGCCAGGGTTTTGTCGTGGTCGAAGACGGCCAGGTAGTGGTGCGCGCGGGCGGCCAGGCCGATCACGTCGGTCATGGGCAGCAGGGTGCCACCGGCGGTCAGGGCGCGGCCGGCGCCGGCTTCGAGTTCGGCCAGGGTGGTGGTCACGATGAGGGTGGTGGGCAGGCCGTGGTGTTGGCCGAGTGTGCCGGACTGCAGCAGGACGCGCAGGGCGCCCATCAGGGCGTCGTGGGTGCGCTGCTCGGCGGTGCGGGTGTCGCGGTCCACGGCGTCTTGGGCGGCGCGCCCGTCGAGGATGGGGTGGTCGTCGTCGGGGTTGGCCATGCCGGGGGCGGCGAGTTTGGCCAGCACCGGTTCGACGGTGGCGCGGCATTGGGGGGTCAGCCAGCCGCTGATCTTGGTCATTCCGTCGGGTTGCTGGGCGGCCCAGGGTGATGCCGCGTTTGCGGGTGTGTTCGGGTTCGTCGGGCCTAAAGTCGCCGTCGGGTTTGAGGCAGTCTTTGTAGACCTGGGCGTAGTCGGCGAGTTGGTCGGGGCGATACCCCCCGGCGATCAACGCCAGTTTGGCTTCGGCTTCGGCGCGGGCAGGCGCATCGACGGTGTCGGGCAGCTTGTTGAAGAACCCCTGAATGATGTTGACGTGCTCGGCCCCGATCAGCCCGTCGCGTTGGGCGGCCGCGGTCTGGGGCAGCGCCGGGCCCAGCGGCTGGCCGGTGATCGCCCGGCGCGGCCCCAGATCGGCGGCCTGGGTGATGCGTTGGTTGGCGTCACTTTTGTTGATCCGCAACCGATTCGACAACGCCTGGGCCAGGGTGCCGCACAGCTCAGCATTGGTGGCCGCCGCGAGAGTTGGTTGATCACCGCATGCCCGGGCACCGCCAGCTTGCGCACGATGCGTTCCACCCGGTCGATCACACCCAGCAGCTCCGCAGTGGTCGAGGCCTCAAAGCTCAACTCACACAAGCGATCCGCCTCGCCATCGAGCCCCCATCGAGCCCGTCGAGCACCGCGGCGATCTCCCCACACGTGCTCGACGACATACCCGAATTCTACGAAGACCCACCGACAACAACCGCCCCTGCAAGGTCGGGACGGACTGCCGCGCGTTACACCGGGGTCAGGGGCAACGACTTGCGCGGCTGAAAGACGAACGTCGACCCGCCACTGAACTTGGTGACCGCGACCTCGGAGAATTCCTTTGCCGCCGTGTCGGTTTCGATCACAATCGCGGTCCAGTCCGTCGGCGTGCCGCTGACTTCGACGCTCAGATGCGGGTCGACCGCGGCCACGATCGCCTGCAACGGCTCGATGGAGCTTGGCGAGACCAGCGCCGGCCACGCGTCGTCCTCGTGGGCCGGTGACGGGTGCAGGTGCATCCGGTCGGCTTCGAAGTCAGCCGACACATACGCGGCGGGATTGAACAACGGGTGCAATTCCAGCACCCGGACCGCACCCTCGACGCCGGCCGGCAGGTCCAGCGCCCGGTGGATCCGCTCGGCCGCCAGGCCCGCCACCCCGATCAGCTGCTTGGTGGCTATCGAGCGGGTGAGCTCCGCGTCGTCGCCGGCGTGCTCGTTCACCGCGAGGACGAACGAGAGGTGCAGCAGGTGCATCTGCAGGCACACCTCGTCGGCGAGGCGCACCAGCGCCGAATGCGAGAACGCGCCGAAATCGAAGTCGGACACCAGCGGGCCGGAGTAGTCGGACTGCCCCGGCTCGGTTTCGTCGATGTCGTCCAGTTCAGTCGTGGCGGCCCGGGTCCGGCCGACGATGTCGAGGGCGGGGATGAAACCGACCTCCGGGTGGGAGTCGTCGATGATCACCGTCCAGGCGCAGTGCGGGTTGCGGTCGGAGGGTACCCGGGGCGGCCGGTGAATCGGCCGGACCTGGGCCTTGCGGTTGGTGGCCAGTGCGGTGGCGTCGAACGTGGGGTCCTCGATGTCGTGGCACATGCCACGCACGTACTCTTCGCCCATCGGTTCCACATCCAGCAGTGCCCCGCAGTGGTCGAGGTGGAACTCGCCGTGCCAGCGATCGTGCACGGTGTAGCGAAAGTCCATGAACTGCGGTGGAGCACCGATGTCGAGCTGCAGGCCTTTGAAGATGGTGACCACGTCGTCGCCCTCGAAGCGCAGCGCGCGCTGCATGCGTTTGGTGTACAGCGGGCTGGCGCCGGCCCATTCGTCGATGGCGATCTGCAACATGGCCGGCCGGCCGAATTGCTGGATGCACCAGGCCATTCCGGAGCGGTCGATCATCTGGCCGATCAACAGCAGCTCCGGTACCAGGGTGGCGAGCTGGTCCCGGCTGAGGCCGGCGTACCTGCTGGTCATGGAAGGTCCTCCGAGTGGCGACACCGTCGCGGCGCACGGCTCAAGCGGGCTGCCAATGCCGTCGATTATGGACACGTGTCTGGTTTCGTCTTGAACTTTAGTCCTTCGTCCAGCCTCGGGCAAGGACGCCATACCGCAAGCAAGAACGGTCTCGACAGCTCGAGTTCATGACGCGGGATTGGTCTCTCGAGAGGAGATAACGATCGGCAAACCGGACAATGCTGGACAGGTGTCCATCGCCGCTGGCGGGTCGGCCGGCTCGACGGATGTCCAGGAGCCCATCCCTCTCGAGTACAGCGGCGGGTTCGCCGCACCGCAATCAGTTGATCCGCTCCCCCGCGTCGGCGATCCTCGACACAACGTCGTGGGCAAAGGAGGGCCGGCCGTGGCTGGTGTGGGACAGATCGCGCTCAACAGTGCACCGATCCTCGGTGGCGTCATGCTGGCCGTGGCGGCCGGCCAATTCCGCGGCCCGGACTTTCGCGGCCTGATCAAACAGGACATGGACCTGCTCGACCGCCTCCCCCCGGAGGCGACCCGAAGACGAGCCGAACTTCAGCGCACCATCGACGCCCGCATCGACGACCTGGTGGAGGCGACGGACCGGGGCCGTCGACTGCGTCAGGCCGCGGCGACGTATCAGGGCAACTGGCGCGACGTCGTGCTGCTGATCTGCGTACTGCTGTTCACGGTCATCTGGTGGGACGTCAACCACAGTCGTGCCAATTGGCTGCCGACCTTCGTCCTGCTGATCGTGCTGTCGGTGGTAACGGCCGTTTACGCCCTGCGCGGAGCGGTGCACGCCGCATCGGCATTCCTGCACCGGCGACAGCAACCACACCCATAACTTCCCTAACTTACGTATTTTTGCAACAAAGGATTGCCCACCGCTCGGCGCGGTGCCAGTCTGGCTACATGACTGAAGCCGAATCCTTCGTCGACCAGGCCGTGGTGGGTCTCGCCGAGCCGCAACCTATGTACAAGGCGCTGCGGGAGTCGGCGCCGGTGTTCCGGTCGCCGCAGGCGGTGGTGCTCAGCCGGCTGTCGGATATCGAGATGGCACTCAAGCGCACCGACCTGTTCTCGTCGAACATGGACGCGGTGGATCTCGGCAACCTGCGGCCGCTGATCCCGCTGCAGATCGACCCGCCCGACCATGCCAAGTACCGGCGCGTCCTCGACCCGCTGTTCACCCCGCGCGAGATGGCCCGCCGGGAACCTCAGGTGAGCGCGCTGGTCAACGAGATGATCGACGCCTTCGCCGAGCGCGGCGCGTGCGATTTCCACGCCGAGTTCGCGGTGCCGTTGCCGTGCACGGTGTTCCTGCAGCTGTTAGGTCTGCCGCTGGAAGACCTGGACAAGTTCCTGGAGTGGAAGGACGGCGTCATCCGCCCGGAGGGCAGCACCGACTGGGATGATCGGCATTCGGCCTCGGCCCCGGTGGCCCAGCAGATTTACGAGTATTTCGACCGCGCGATCGACGACCACATCGCGAACCCCCGCGACGACGTGCTGTCCGCGCTGATCGCGACGCACTTCAAGGGCGAGGACGCAGCGGCCCAGGAGAAGCTGTCCCGCGAGGAGTTGCTCGACATCTGCTTTCTGTTCCTGATCGCCGGGCTGGACACGGTCACCGATTCGCTGGACTGCTTTTTCGTCTATCTGGCGCGCCACCCGGAGCACCGCCACCAGCTCGTCGAGCAGCCGGACATCCTGCCGCATGCGGTCGAGGAGTTGTTGCGTTGGGAGACACCGGTTCCCGGGGTGGTGCGGATAGCGATGCAGGACGTCGAGGTCGGGGGCTGTCCGATCAGCAAGGGCGAGCGGGTCAGCCCCTTGCTGGGCGCCGCCAACACCGACCCGGCCGAATTCCCCGACCCCGAACTGGTGGACTTCGCTCGCAGCCCGAACCGTCACCGGGCGTTCGGCGGCGGCCCGCACCGCTGCCTCGGATCCCACCTGGCCCGGATGGAGCTGCGGGTGGCACTACGCGAATTCCACCGGCGCATACCGGATTACGAGATTCCACCCGGCACCGAACTGAAGAACACTGCCGCGCTGCGCTCGGTGGAGGCGCTGCCGCTGACCTTCGCCCCGACGCAGCGATGAAGCACGTCACCGTCGACCCCGACCGGTGTGTGGGCCACGGCCGCTGCTACTCACTGGCGCCCGACGTTTACGACTGCGACGACCTCGGCCACTCCGTCGTGCTCGTCGCCCAAGTGTCCGGCGAACTCGAGCAACACGCGCTCACAGGAGCCCGGGATTGTCCGGAGGACGCGATCACCGTGACGTAAGGCTCGGTACGCTGACGCAAACCACAGGAGGGACGTCCGCACATGGAGCCAAACGCGCTCGATCCGGTAGCCAGCGAACGCTTGTCGCACGCGTCGAAGTCGTGGACGTCGGACTTGTCGATCAACGAGTTCGCGCTGCTGCACGGCGCCGGGTTCGAACCGATCGAGTTGGTGATGGGGGTTTCGGTCTATCACGTCGGCTACCAGTTCACCGGCATGCGCCAGCAGCAGGAACTGGGCGTGCTCACCGAGGCGACCTATCGGGCGCGCTGGAACGCGATGGCGCGTATGCAGGCCGAAGCCGACGCCCTGCACGCCGACGGAATCGTCGGGGTGCGGCTCAATTGGCGCCATCACGGCGAGGGCGGCGAGCACCTGGAGTTCATGGCGGTGGGCACCGCGGTCCGTTACACCGAGAAGCCGGGCGCCTTCCGTCGCCCCAACGGGCAGGCGTTCACCAGTCACCTGTCCGGTCAGGACATGGTGACGCTGCTGCGCTCCGGGCACACCCCGGTGGCATTCGTGATGGGCAACTGCGTATTTCACATCGCCGTGCAGGGTTTCATGCAGACGCTCAAGCAGATGGGCCGCAACATGGAAATGCCGCAGTGGACGCAGGGCAACTATCAGGCGCGTGAGCTGGCGATGTCGCGTATGCAGACCGAGGCGGAGCGCGACGGCGGCACCGGCGTTGTCGGCGTGCACTTCGCCGTTTCGAACTACGCGTGGGGTCACCACACCGTGGAGTTCTACACCGCGGGAACAGCGGTGCGGCGCACCGGAACCGGTGAGACCATCAAACCCACCTTCGTGCTGCCGATGGACAACTGATGCTCGAATTCGATCCCGACCGCGTCAGTCGAACCATCGCCGGCGCGCTGTCGGGGCCCGGCGGTGTGGCGCTGGTGGTCCGGATTTTCGCCGGCCTCCCCGGCGTGGTGCACACGCCGGCCAAGCGCGGATTCTTCTCCTCCAATCCGGAGCGCATCCAGATCGGCGACTGGCGCTACGAAGTGGCCCGCGACGGCCGGCTGCGGGCCGGGCACATCGTCAACGGCATCGTGATCGCCGAGGACACCCTGCTGGCCGACGCCGTCGGACCGCACATCGCCCGCGCGCTCGGCCAGATCGTGGCCCGCTACGGCGCCCCCGTCATCCCGAATGTCAACGCAGCCGTCGAGGCGCTGGCGACCGGCACCGGCAACTGGTCTTAATCCTCCGCAGCGGCGCTGCGCTGCACCCGATCGCTGCACACCAGCAGCTCCTTGAGCGCATCGGGAAACGCGTCGGCCATCCCCCACAATTCCGGCAACAGGTCGGGGCAGGAGATGATGCCGATGCCCAGCGCCCCGTTGAGCGACATCACGGTGATGTTGAGTCCCGCACCGCCGAGCAGCGGACCCAGCGGGTACATCGACTCGAGTCCGCAACCCAGGAAATACAACTTGTCCTGCGGCCCGGGCACGTTCGACAAGATCATGTTGTAAACGGGACTGGTACTCAACGGAATTCGCGGCAGGATGCGCATCGCCGCGCCGAACATCGTCTGCCCACCGAACTCGGTCCAGTCGTGCAGCAGGCTGGGCCCCATGGCCGCGGTGTGCTCCTTGGCGGCGGCGTTGCCCGCCGCAATGGCGTGGAGGCGCTCGACGGGGTCGCTGATGTGAATGGCCAGCCGGCAGAACATCCACGTGGTCTGGTTGCGCCCGGGCCGGTCGGATTTGTCGCGCACCGACACCGGCACAGTTGCCACCAGCGGCGTATCCGGCAGCGCGTCGCGTTCGAGCAGGTATCGCCGCAACACCCCGGCACACAGCGCCACCACCACGTCGTTGACCGTCACCCCGAACGCGTTCTTGACCCGTTTGACGTCGCGCATGTCGAGTTGGGTGTAGGCGACGTTGCGCTGCCGCGTCAGCGGACCGTTGAACGGAGTCGTGGGCGCACTGAACGGAGCCGCCATGGTACGGCCGTCCCGGGCGCGCAACGCCGTCTGAGCCAGGGTCACCAGTGTCGCGGGCACCACGGTCGCCAGGCGCAGCGGCCGTTTCACGACGTTCAGCAACCCGGTTGCCGCGATCCGCAGGGTGCTCGCCCGCCCCGCACCGGTGACCGGTTCGGGCACCGGCGCGTCGGGCTGCCGGCCGCACAGCTGGGCCAGCAGGTTTGCCCCGGCCACCCCGTCGACCACCGCGTGATGCACCTTGAGCAGCACCGTCAGGCAATGCTCCCGAGCCCCTCCCTCGATCACCCACATCTCCCACAGCGGGTGGTCGCGGTCCAGCGGCAGTGCCGCGATATGCCCGCAGATCTCGGCCAGTTCACGGCGGCCGCCCGGCGCGGGCACGGCGACGCGGTGCAGGTGGCGCCGCAACTTGAAGTCTTCGTCGTCGACCCACACCGGATGGTCGGGGTTGAATTGGCTGTCGGCGAGTTTCATCCGGAACTCCGGGACAGCCCGGACGTGTTGGGCGAGCAGGGCCCGTAGCCGGCCGTAGTTGTAGCCACCCGGCATGGTCGACGAGTCCAATTCCAGCACGCAGCACACATTCAACGGCTGCGTCGGCGTCTCCATGTAGAGAAAAAATGCGTCTATTCCGCTTAAACGTTCCATTGGCCGCCTACCTGAGTTGTTGGCGTGCAAGGTGTTTCGAAATCAGGATCCCCGGCTCCCCGTCGAGCGCAAAATCCCCCGGTACCTCATTACCCGCCTGCTCATGCGGGTAAACCTGGAATGCATCGGGTTCGCATAGCCGAGCCGCAGCCGATCAACCGCCGATCAGCGCGTGCAACTCGGCCACCGACCACGGGTCGCTGTCGTGGTGGTCGCGGTAGCCCAGCAACTTCGGGGTCGGCCGGTCGTAGCGTCCGACGAAACCGCCTGCGGCAACCAGGATTTGACCGGTGACGTCGCGGGCCAGGTCGCTGGCCAGGTAGGCGTAGACCGGTGCCACGTACTCCGCGGGCGCGGCGTCCAGCGATGCGCGCATCGTCAGCTCGTCGAGCAATCCACGCCGATGCAGATCCGCGATGTGCCGCTCATACTCCGGCCCGGTGGACAGCCGCGTCTTGGCTCCGGGGCACACCACATTGGCCCGCACCCCGTCGGCCTTGAGCTCCGCGGCGATCGCCATCGTCAACGCGTTGACGGCGCCCTTGCCAGCGGGATAGCCGGTGCCGCCGTAGTCGCCGAGAAACGCCGCCGAACCGGTGTTGATGATCGCGCCGTGACCCTGCGCCACCATGACCGGCGCGGCCAGGCGGCAGGTGTGGAACACCGTACCCAGATGCGATCCGATCAGGTGGTCGAACTCCTGCGTCGTGATCCGCAATATCGACGACCGCGGCGGTTCGGCGATCCCAGCGCAGTTGACCAGGATGTCGAGCCGCCCGAATCCGTTCGCGCACTCCCCGATCAGCGCCGCCGCGACGCGCTCGTCGTCGGCCGCGCCGATCACCGCACTGGCCTGCCCCCCGGCGTTCGTCAGCGCGGCAACGGTTCCCTGCACCACCTCCGGGTCTCGGCCGTTGACCACAACGAAAGCGCCCAGGCCGCAAAGCAACTCAGCAACGGCCCGTCCGATGCCGCGGCTGCCGCCGACGACCACCGCACCTCGACCCGCCAGCAACCGGTCACCGCTCATGGCAATTCCTCCGCAGCCTCGCGAACCCCAAACACATTCGGAACCCAGCGGATCAAGCGGTGACGGGCTCGAGTTCGGCTTCGTCTGCGGCCGAGCGCCGCGGCCACCACAGCCAACGGTCCAGCACCACCATCATGGCGGGCAGCACGAACGCGCGCATCACCAGCGCGTTGAGCAGCAGGCCGACGCCGACGGTGAAGCCGATCTGCGCCACGTTCAACACCCGGCTCGCCGAGAGCGCGATCGTGGCGATGCCTACGACGATGCCGCCGGCGGTCACCACGCCGCCGGTGGCGGCATAGGCCCGGATCAGGCTGGTGCGCATCCCGGCGGCCAGTCCCTCCCGGATCCGCAGCGCGAACAGCAGATTACCGCCGGACGCCACGCCGATCATCGACACGAACGCGATCGGCGGGACCGACCAGTGCAATTCGTGGTGCAGCAGCCGATGCCAGAACAGCACGCTGGCGCCCAGGGCGCAGACATAGGACGCCGCGATGGTGCCCAGCACGACCAGTCCCGCGATCGGGCTGCGCAGCAGCGCCGCGGAGATGACCAGGATGACGCCGAGGGTGAGCACCGCCAACAGCGCCAAGTCGCCGCCGATGATGTCTTGCAGGTCGCGAGTGACCGGCCCGACGCCGGTCAGTTCCACGGTGGCCGGTTTGAGCGCACCGTCTTTCGTCGCATCGGCGACCGCGGCGGAGATCGCGCGTGCCCGGATCGCCCCCTCGTCGCCCCACTCGTGGCCGTTTCCGTAGACGTAGAGGCGCGTCGCATGCCCGTTCTGGGAGAAGAATTCGTCCAGCGCGGGCCGCATGGTCGGGTCGATCAGAATCGTCCGGGACGCGTAGAGGTTGACGCCGGGGCTGCCCTGCGAGACCGACATCAGACTGTGCAGGTAGGCCGGCAGCTCCTGGGTGGGTACCGGACGGACGTTGTTCAGCACCTCGCGCAGGCCCGAACCCCTGGCCCGGATCTCGGCCATCTGCCCACCGGCGGCGCTGATCACGGCGGCGGCGCCGGCTAGACCGGACGAGGTGGCCGCGTCGGCAACGGCCTTGGCCAGTTGCTCCGCGGCATCGACCAGCTTGGTGGAATCGCTGACGACGGTGGCCGACCACTGGGTTGCCTCTTGGGCGGCCGAACACACCGGCGTCCGGCGGCAATCGGTAATCGTCCGGACGAAGCTGCGCAACGGATCGAAGATTTCGGAGACATCCCCGGACCGGGCACGGATTTTACTGACGGCCTGCTGCGTGATGTGCACCGCCAGGCTCACGCCGCCGATCGCGTAGCTGCCCGCCAACGTGCCCGACTGCATGAGGTCGAGGCCGTTGAACAGGTCGCTCAGCCCGCTGTCGAGGTTTGCAAACGTCGCGTCGCGGGCGGAGAGCCGGTCGGAGAACTCGTCGATGCGGTCACCGACGTTGCCGGCGGTGGCGGTCAACGCGGCCTGCTTGGACACCATCCCCGCGGGGTGGCTGGCCGACTGCACCATCCGCACGCCCGAGATCCCCATGATCGCGCTGGTGACCTGTTCGAGAGCGGTCAACCCCGCGGGAGTGCGGATGTCATGGTCGGTTTCGATGGTGACGACGTCAGGAAACAGTTGATTGGGCGGGAAGTGCCGGTCGACGACGTCGTAGCCGCGCCGGGACTCCGATTTCGCCGATGTCGTCCTGGTTTCGTCCCAACCGATCGGGACGCCGGGCAACGCGATCATCAGAATCAGGATCAGGATGCCGCTGGACACCAGAATGGGCGCCGGCCAGCGCGCCACCTGGGTGCCGACCCGGCGCCAGCGGCGCCGCAGACCTTTGCGTTGCGGCGGTCTGACCAGACCGGCGCGGCTGGCGAGCGCGACCAGAGCCGGCGTCAACGTCAACGCCGACAGGGCGGTCGCGAGAACGCCGATCGCACACAGAATTCCGGTGGACGCGAACATGCTGATCCGAGCCAGGCTCAGCCAGGCCAGCGCCCCCAACGGTGCGACGACGATGAGCGCCGAACCGACGATCGTCGGCGCCACGCCGCGGTAGGCGTCGGCCAGCGCGGCGGCAGGTGCGAAACCTTGCCTCAGCCGTTCGTGGTAGCGCCCGATCAGAAACATCGCGAAGCTGGTGCCGGCGCCGACCGCCACCGCGACGCTGACGGACAGCGAGAACAGCGAGATGCTGATCAGTTCCTTGGACGCCAGGTCGGTCACCACCGGTTTGCACAAGGACAGCGCCACGAAGACCGAAACCAGCGGGACCATAGCGGTGATCAGCGAACGGTAGACGATCAGCAGCAGGATGAGCAGTACCGCGAACGTCATCGCCAAGATCACCTGGGTCTGGCGGTCGATCGCCTCGAACTCGTCCATGACGGTGGCACCGGCGCCGGTGATGTAGACGCGCAGGCCCTCGGGCGGATGCAGCTGTGCGACGATGCCGCGGGCCGCGTTGATCGAATCGACCGCTTCGGTGGTGCCCACCATGCCCGCCAGGCGCATCCGCGCCAGCACTACGTGCTGATCGTCGCTGGTGGCGGCGTCGGCGGTGGCAGGCACCCGCAACCAGTCGGTCAGCTCGAGCACATGCGCGGAGTCCGCGCGCAGGGCCGTGATCAGGTGGTTGTAGAACTCCCGGTCATGGCCGTCGATGATCGCATTTCGCGCCAGGACCAGGTAGGCGATGTTGTCGGTGGGCACTTGGGAGAACGCCGCGGCCGAGCGCTGCACCGCGAGCGCGGTGCTGGTACCCGACGGCACGAACGGTTCGTCCTCGTCGGCCACGACCCGCTCCAGCGGCGGGGTGAGGGCGTTCCCCGCGACGGCGAGCAGAGCCCACACCCCGACGATCAGCAACGCGAAACGGTAGATGAACCGGCTGATCAACGCGTGAACCCCGGCCGCGCCGCGGGTCGGGGTTCCGGCCGCGGCTCATAGCAGTTCAACGAGGTATCACCTTCTCGATCGACGCCGAGACGAACCCCGGCGGAGTCGGCTAATTCAACCATTCTCATCCCGGGATAGACAGTTTTTAACCGACACCGGTCGCCCGCGGTGCTTATCAGGGCGAATCCCCGATTTCCGGCACTTGGTTGTCGTAACGTTCTGACGGGTGCCGAGCTCCGCAACGTCGGCGCTGACGCGCTCACCTGACGCGCGGGCGTCATCGTAAGGGGGCTGGATCAATGCGCAGGCCGGTTGTCGTTGTCGCCATCGGTATTTCGTTGCTGGCGGCCGTCGGCTGCGGCGGCTCCAAGAGCCACCAGTCCGACCAGACGTCGGTACCGAATCGGCCCGCCACGACGTCGCAGTCGCCCCGGTCCGGGGAACCGGTCCCGGCTGCCACCGGGGCCACGGGGGCCACGAGGGCCACCATGACGTTCCGCTACGAAGAGGCCGAAACGCCGGATGCTCAAGCCGGCCGCAAGCTGATGGCGGACGCCAAGGTGCTGGAATCGGTCTCCCAGCACGTCAACGACACCTTGAACCTGCCGCACGACGTGGCGGTGGTGGGGAAGGCGTGCGGCGACAACGACTTCTGGGATCCCAACACCAACGAAGTGCTGCTGTGCTACGAGGACATCGCGCACAGTGAGCAGCGCTTCGCCAATGCCGGCAACCCGGATGCGGTACAGGCTGCCGTCGACGCAAAGATCTCCGCCTTCTACCACGAACTCGGTCACGCCACCCTGGCGATCTACGACCTGGCTTTCACCGGGCGCGAGGAGGACGTGGCCGATCAGCTGTCCGCCTTCGAACTGTTGGCCCCCGGCGCGGACAACCTGCCCTACCCCAACGGTGTGCGCATCGCGATGAACACCGCGCAGGACTGGAAGCTGAGTGCCAGAGAAGCCGGCGATGCCAACGAATTGCCGTTCTGGGACGGACATCCGATGGACATCACCCGGATGTACAACTGGGAGTGCTGGATCTACGGATCGGATCCGACGGCCAACGCCGGCATTGTGACTTCCGGGGATCTGCCGGAGGACCGGGCCGGCAACTGCGAGGACGAGTTCAACAACATGTCCAGGGCCTGGCACCAGCTGCTAGACCCCCACCTGAAGAAGCCCAGCTGACACCGAGCCGGAGTTCACACAGTATTCAGGCGACGGACGGCGCGCGCTCGTTGACCGCACATGCGCAACGGTTTTCCTCACGGTATGCGGGTGGTTCAGGTCGCCAACTTCTACGGACCCCGGTCCGGTGGGCTGCGCACGGCGGTCGACCGACTCGGCGCCGAGTACTGCGCCGGGGGCCATGAGGTCTTCCTGATCGTCCCGGGCCCGTACCCGCAGCGCAGCCAGCTGGATACCGGTGTTGTGCGAATCATGTTGCCCGCCAAGCTGCTTCCGCTCACAGGCGGCTACCGGGCAATCATGCCCGGCCCGGTTCGCGCGCTGCTGGCCGCACTGCGCCCGGACGCGCTGGAGGTTTCCGACCGGCTCACCCTGCGCTCGCTCGGCCAATGGGGCCGCGCACACGGAGCCACCACCGTGATGATCTCGCATGAACGTCTGGATCGCCTTGCCGGACAGGTGCTTCCGCGCCGAACCGCGCGGCTGGTCGCCGACTTCGCGAATCGGCGCACCGCAGCGGACTACGACACCGTGGTGTGCACAACGGATTTCGCGCGGGAAGAGTTCGACCGCATCGGCGCGGCCAATGTCGTGACCGTCCCGCTGGGCGTCGACCTCGGCACGTTCCATCCGCGGCACCGATGTGCGGTGCTGCGTCAGCGCTTCGCCACACCCGAGCAGCTGCTGCTGGTGCATTGCGGCCGGTTGTCGGTGGAGAAGCGGGTCGACCGCAGCATCGACGCCCTCGGCGCGCTGCGTGACGCCGGTGTGGACGCCCGACTGGTCGTCGTCGGCGCGGGCCCGCTGCAGGCCAGGCTGCAGCGTCAGGCCGCCGGGCTCCCGGTCGAGTTCACCGGTTTCGTCGCCGAGCGGCGTACCGTCGCCGCGCTGCTGGCATCGGCCGACGTCACGCTGGCGCCCGGGCCGCATGAAACGTTCGGCCTGGCCGCGCTGGAATCGCTGGCGTGCGGCACGCCGGCCGTGGTGTCGAGCACCTCGGCACTGTCGGAGATCGTGACCGGCGACAGCGGTGCGGTGGCCGACAACGATCCGGCGGCCATCGCAGCGGCGGTCACCGACGTGATCAGCCGGCCCGAACAGCTTCGTCGCGGCTGCGCGCGGCATCGCGCCGAGATGTTCACCTGGCACCGCGCGGCGGCCGGGATGCTCGACACCTTCGCCGGCGCGGCAGCGCAGCAACCTCGCCGGGTCAGCGGCTTTTAGCGAGCCACGCTGCAGGATTCGATCAGCGCCGGCCCGTAGGTGGCGGCGCCGCACTCGCACTCCCAGCGCACGTGGGCGCCACAGGAGCAGGCCACGGTGTCGACGGTCATGTGGCCGGGCAACAACCAGTGACCGCGGGCGCAGCGGCGCGGCGGCCGGTCCGCCCAATGCCCACGCGACGCGTGGCATCGTTCGCCGACATCAAGACTCACGCCGACCACGGTCGCATCCGGTGCACCGGGAATCCAGCCCGGTGCCCGAATCGTGACTCTTCGTTGCGATTCGTTGACCGTGTCGTTGTGCGGCCACCGGCGGCAACCAGTGTGCGAACAGTCAAGGGCGCGCAGCCGATCGCGGCCAGTACAGATAAACCAGCGCACCAAGCAACAGCAGCAGCACGACGAGCGCGGGCGCGGTCTGCGCGATGGGAGGCAACCCGACGATCGGGTGACGGTAACCGGGTTGTGGCGCAACGGTTTCGCGAGCCGAGGACTCGAACACCACCGGCAGCGATCCAGATGTCAAGGCAGTGGCGAGCCGGCGAGCGGTTGCCTGAGTGAAAGGCGGGTCACCGCCGCTCAACTGCGTACGACCGCCGGGTATCGCCTCGTTGAGCACCGGAGCGCTGAGCACTCGGGTATCCAATGTGAATGCGATCTGGGTGCCGACGTGAGCGGCCGTGTAGTCGGCCCACACGGCCGTCGCCTTGGAGTTGAACTGCAGGTTGACGAGGTAACCGCTGCCACCCTGGACAGCGTCGGCGTCTTGGATGCCCGCACCGTCGATGATCGACGGCCCGAGCAGGTACGCGGCCTTGGCGTCGGTGGCGCAGGTGATGAGTGGCAGCTGCGGGTCGTCGTTGCCGGCCAGCACGTCGGGGCCGCCGCACCGGGTGGCCTGAAACTGTAGAGCAACCATCTGGAGGTAGGAGCTGTCGCTCTGCCGCCACTTCTTCTCCTGGGCGATGCGCTGGGCGAGGTCCTGGCGCGGGTCGGACGGCACCGCCGATTCGGTTGACTCGGGGGGCGTTGCCCCACCTGCGGGCGCCGGCGGTGCCCCCGGCGCAACGGACGGGGCCGGCTGTTCCGGCACCGAGCTGATGACCGGACGCAGGTCCAGCCGGGCCGTCTGGACCAGCGCGTCGATGTCGCCCGCGCGGTCACTGGGCACAGTGACCACGATGTTGTCGCCGTTGACGGCCACCTGTATGTCCGGGATACCGATTCTGTTGGCCCGGGCCCGGATCACCTGTTGCGCCTGAGTCAGCACTTGGGCGGTCGGCCGCGCAGCGTCGACGGTGCGGGCGGTGAGGGTGACCCGGGTGCCGCCGGCCTGCTGGATGCGCGACCCGGAGTGCACGTTTGCAGTGAACACCTGGAAGATCAGGTAGCCCAGCACGAGCACCGTCAGGGCAAGCACCGGATACCTGGCAACCCGGGTCCAGGTTGGTCGCCGCCCCGGCTGGTGCAACCCGGCGGGTTGGGTATGTGCCGACTGCCCCGGCATCGTCATCGACGAACCTCCTCAATGCCGGAGTCAGCGTACTTCGGCAATAGCCTCGTCGAGCAAGTCACCGATGCGATGCCGTTGCCACAGGTTCAGCAGGTTCACCAGCATTTGCAGCGGTGCGCGCACATCCTCGTGCTCACTGATGCGGGGGTCGAAACGATCCGGCGGCACATCGGTACCGAATCGTTTGCCGAGCAACGCCGGTACGTCGAGCAACCACGCGACACCCATCACTGCGGCATAGCGCAACGTGTGCCGGCGCAGCCGGTCCGGGTCCAGGGCCGGTCCGCCGCTGTGGCGGACTTGGTCGGTGAACAATTCCAGCAGCGCGTCGAGATGGTCGCTCCACAAATCGGTTTCGGCCCCCGACATGGCCCCCCAGATCGCCATGCCCAGGTTCATCTGGCTCACACAGCCCCAGTCGAGTAATCCACACCGCAGCACGCCGTCGCTCTCTCGCCAGAACCAGGCGTTGTCCACATTGGCGTTCCAGTGGCACAGCGCGACATAGTCGGTGTCGCGGGCCAATTGGCGCAGAATGAGGTCCTCGTGCAGCGCAACGCGTGGCACGTCGCGGCGCAGCCGGTCCAGAAAGTCCGGATCCGCCACTGGCAGCAGACCCGGCCAGGTTCCGATGAACTCGGTGAGCCGGCAAAGCTTTCGATCCAGCTGTTCCGCGGTCAGGACGCGCCGCTCGCCCACCGTCGCCGCTCGCACATCGAGCGGAAAGTGCTCGGTCGAATGCTGCGGCAGGAGGCCCGCCCGGTGCGCGCCGGCCAGCCGGCCCAGCGCGGTCAGCAACGCCCGGTAGTGTTCCTCCGGACGCGGCATCCGGTAGTCCAAACACTTCGGATAGTGGCGTTCAATCCCGTTGCTGCCGAACATGATCCGCTCGGTGATCAGTATCCCGGCACCCGTCCGCCGGTGGTAGTCGGCGAAGAGTGCGCGGGGCACCGCGATGGGAAAGCCCGGGGCGCGGGACAGTTCGGCGAACCGCACCTCCGGCTCCATCTGCGTCCTGGCATTGTCGCGGACCGGGTTGTCGAGGTCACGGGAGAACTTGACGAACAACTCGGTATGCAGAGCATCGTCGAGCTTGGCGTATCGAACGGTGAGCGCAACCTTGCGGCCGGTGCTGCCGGCCGCCACCTCCTCGAAACCGGTGAGGTCAACGACCCAGTTGTCCGCCGGCAACGTCTCGGCAGAACGCAACAGGTCCGTCAGCAGCTGCGCCCCGCCGGCGCGCAATCCGTCGGGATCCACCGGAAACGCGCGTCCAGACGCGTCACCGACAACCGCCGGTACCCCCTCGCCTGTCACCAGGTCTGCTCGGCGGCGCGCACCAGCATCTGGTTGACCGCCATCCGCCGATCGCGAGTCACCATGTACTGCACGGCATCGGCGATGTCCTCCGGAGCCAGCTTGATCATCCCGGCGGTTTGTCGCTCGAATGCCTCGCGGGACGGTGCGGCCAGATGGGTGAAGATCTCGGTGTCGACGGTCCCCGGCCCTACCACCCCGACGCGCACCCGGCTGGCGATCATCTCCTGACGCAGCCCCTCGCTGAATGCGTTGACCCCGAACTTGGTCAGCGAGTAGACCGCTGTGCCCGGCCGCGCGACCCAACCGGCCGTCGAACTGATGTTGACCAGGTCGGCGACTCCGCGCGGCGAATCAGCCGCCGCCGCAACAAGATGCGGAAGGGCGGCGCGGGTGACGTAGAGGACACCGGCGACGTTGACCGACACCATGTCCTCCCAGTCGCGCAGCGGCGCCGTGGCCGCAGGTCCCGATTGCATCAGTCCGGCATTGTTCACCACGATGTCGAGGCGGCCGAACTCGCCGACGACCTGATCGACCGCTGCAGCCACCTGCTCGGCGTCGGTAACGTCGGCGGGCACCGATATCGCGGTACCGCCGGCGGACTCGATCTCGGCTCGCACCGCCGCCAGCCGGTCGGCGCGCCGCGCCAGCAGCGCTACCGCAGCCCCTTGGGCGGCAAGGGCTTTGGCCACCGCCGCGCCGATACCACTGCTGGCGCCGGTCACCAACGCTGCGGTGCGGTCCAGCGGCGCCGTCATGGACGGGCCACCGTCAGTGCCGACATGCTCTCGCCGCCAGCGCGTTCAAGGCTTGCTGCGTCCCGACCGGCTGAGCCGCCATTCCGGCGGGAAGTTCAGGTCGTTGTCCTTGACCACGTTGTTGAGGCCCTTCTCGAAGGTGCCCGCGGTCAGGTCGACCTCCTCGGCGTCGTTGGCGATCATCGGCAGCATGCCCTCGACCATGCCGGTGAGCAGGCTGCCGAAGTACTCGCCCTTGTGCTGCTTGTACAGCTCGAGGAAGGTCTTCTGCACTGCGACGGTGTCGGTCGGGCGGGAGCGGGAACAGGCCAGGGCGTATTTCTGCGTCTCGGCTTCCAGCTTGTCCCGGGGTACCACACTGTTGATGAAGCCGCAGTCGTACATCTCCTTCGCACTGAACGGCCGTCCGGTGAAAAGCATTTCGGAGAACTTGCGCAACCCCATGGTCTCGGCCCACCACCACAGCCGCGGACCCCAGCCCACGTACCGGAACGCCGGATGGCCGAACAGCGCGTCGTCGGAGGAGACCACCAGGTCGGCGTCACCTGCTTGGTAAAAGTGCCATCCGTAGCAGTACCCCTTGGCCTCGATGATGCTGATCTTGCGCAGTTCCTGCAGTGGCCGGTTTCCGGCCCGGGCCTTGGCGTAGAAGTCGGTGACGGTGGACAGGTAGCGGTAGGAGCCGCCCGGCGGGTACTTGACGTCGTCGTCGTTGATCGCCACCTCGTGCAGCAGTGGCATGCCGGGGTTCTCCAGCATTCCGCGCTGTTCGGGCAGATCACCGCCGCTGCCGAAATCCTCACCCTCGCCGCGGATCACCACGACCTTCACCTCGTCGTCGACGTTGCACTTGTGGATCAGATCGGCATAGTGCTGCCGCATCCCCAGCGTGGTGGAGTTCTGCGCTTCGGGACGGTCGAAGGTGATGTAGGCGATCCGGTTCTTGACGTCTTTTTCGAACTTGATGTACTGCTCTGCTTCCTTCTTCATCTCTTCGTAGTCGTACTCGGGCATGTGACTCTCCTCTACTTGAGCAAGCTGCCCGCGTCGACGGGAAGCGAAACGCCGGTGACATAACGAGATTCGTCAGAGGCGAGGAATAGGACGGCATTGCTGATGTCGACGGCGTCCACCCAGGGCACCGGCAACGTATGCATCAGCTGCGAAGCCGGGGCGAGGTCGTCGGGCCCGGGATTTGGCAGGTCGGGACGGAACAGGCGATAGGTGCGGTCGTTCATCACCATCGGGGTGCTGACCTGGGTCGGCATCACCGCGTTCACCCGGATCATGTGCTGTCCCAATTCGACGGCGAAGCTGCGCATCAGTCCCACCACACCGTGTTTGGCGGCAACGTAATGGCCGGTGTGCGCGAGTGCCTTGAGCCCGCCCACCGAGCTGGTCAGCACGACCGAACCGCCACGGCCACCCGAGATCAGATGCGGCACAGCGGATTTCACCGTTTTCCAGACCCCGGACATATTGACGTCGATCATGTCCTGCCAGGTCTTCTCGCCGATCTTGTGCAGCTTGTTGCCCACGGTGCCGATGCCCGCGTTGGCCACCACGATGTCGAGGCGGCCCAGTCGGGCAACACCGTCGTCGACAACGGACTTCAGCGCGTCGTAGTCGCGGACGTCGACCTGCGCGGTCACGACGTAACGATCCAGGGCCCCGACGAGTTCGGCGGTTTCGGCGAGATCGGCCGGCGTCGACGGCTCGTAGGTCAGGTTGTCGATCGGGCCGCAGATGTCGATCGCGATGATGTCGGCACCCTCCTGCGCGAACCGCACGGCGTGACTGCGGCCCTGCCCGCGCGCGGCGCCGGTGATGAACGCGACCTTTCCCGCTACTCGGTCTCCCATCACGGCACCAGAGCGGGCATGGACTCCCAGCCGCGCACAGTCGAGGTGGGACTGAGCCGGACGCCGGCTAGGTCGACGTCAGTACTCGTCGTCACGAAAACTCCTCTGCCACCGTCGTTTCCAACACTCAAGCCGCTCGAAACAGCTTGCACAATTTGTACGCTCCGCTTAATCGATTGTTTCTTTCACCGACGACCCCGTGGCTACTGGCAAGGTCACCGACGCCTGTATCTCTATACTCGTAGAGAACCATACGACTCTTGCCGTGACAAGGCCCGGATGACACGGCGGCGCTTGGAACCCGCCCGCTCAGCCACGCTCTTTGGCCCTGCTGCGGGCGGCGGGGCGCGGGGCGCCGACACCGGTGAGTCGGCCCTTGTCCGGACTTTTCAGAATGCCCCGGGCGATGGCGGCCAGGATCCCGTCGAGTTGCTCTGCACTGTCGACGATTCGGTCGCCGTGGGCAAAGCGCAACAGCAGCCCGTTGATGAACGTCAGCGTCACATTGCTCAGATCCTCGACGACGCCGGGCTCCAATTGCGCGCCGTGCGGCATGAGCTGAACCAGGATTTCGCGGTGCAGCTTGGTAAACGCGTCGGTGCCGTGCGCGAGGGTGGCGGCCAGCTGCGGATCGCGGGCCGCCTGCATCGTCAGCTCGTACCTGGCGCGGGTCCGGGACAGCTCGGGTTCGCAACCGCTGCGGATCACCACCTGCGACAGCAGCGACGGTGAGCCATCCGCCCTGCTGCCGGCGGGATCGTCGGCAACCGATTGAAGGTTTGCCAGGTCCAACTCGGCCAGCCGTTCCGCCGCGGCCAGCAGCAGCGCCGAACGGGTTCGGAAGTAGAAGGACGTCGTCCCGTCCGGAACGCCGGCTTTGCGGTCGACCTTGAGATGGCTCAAACCCTTGGCGCCGTCGTCGGCCAACAACTGAATCGCCGTGTCGCATAGCTCGCGACGGCGCTCGGCCGGGTTGGGCTTGCGGCGCTTATCCATCGGTCAGGAGGCTGGCTGGTCGCACGGGCTTACTCTACATTAGTAGAGCGGTTGCGACCGAGCCTCCGGGGTCGGGCAGCGCCCGGGATGGCGATCCGCGGCGGGTTCAGGGACGGCGGGCGAAAGCCGGGGCATGCTCGGGTAGCACCCCAACCCCGATGAAGTAGGCCGGCACCACTGAAAGCCACGGCAACCGGTCGATCACTCGGAAGAGCGTGGCCGGCGGGGCCGGGTCCCGGCCGCGCAACAGCGGACCGAGCAGCCCCCGGTGCAGGATCCGCTGCACGAATTGCGTTACCGCGGTGGGAAATACGCGTCGGCGCCGGACCGCCGCCAGGTCACGGCCGCTCAGTCGGTGTTCCAGCAGCGGTCGGGCCAGTATTCTCGCGGCGGCGACGGCATCCTGCACCGCGAGGTTGATGCCCACCCCGCCCAGCGGCGACATCGCGTGCGCGGCGTCGCCGATACACAACAAGCCGTCACAGTGCCAGCGGCGCAAGCGATTCACCCGCACGTCGAGGTGTTTCACCTCATCCATCGATGCCAGTGCACCGACCGAGTCCGCGGCTTCGGGCACCAGCGCGGCGACCTCGCGGCGGAAGGCCTCGATGCCCCGCGCCCGCAGCTGCGCATCGGAGCCTTTGGCGCCGATGTAGGCGATCTGGTAATAGCCCTCGCGCGGAATCACACCGAGCGCCTTGCCCGGGGCGCTGCGTGGCAGAAACGAGAATTCGGTGTCGTCGTGGCGCGGCAGCCTGAACCACCACACATCGAATTTGACGGGGTAGTCGTGGGCCCGCAGCCCGGCCGCCTGCCGCGCGACCGACCAGCGGCCATCGCAGGCGACGGTGAGGTCGGCGCGCAGCTCGCCGGGTCCGTCGGCGCTCCGGTAGCGGACCCCGCGGACCCGCTCACCGTCTCGGACCAGCCCGGTGACCTCGGTGTTCATCCGCAGGGTGAAGGTGGGTTCGGCGCCGGCGGCCGCGGCGAGCAGATTGAGCAGATCCCACTGCGGCACCATCGCAATGAACGGATGTGGTTGGTGGCGTAGCCGTTCGAAGTCGATGTAGGTGACCGCGCGACCGTTCGACTCGAAGGCCGCTTTGCGTACTTCGGTGAACGGCAAGCCCGAAAAGCGCTCCCACAGACCGAGTTCGTCGAGGAGTCGCATGGTCGAGCAGTGGACGGTGTCGCCGCGAAAGTCGCGCAGGAAGTCGCCGTGCTTCTCCAACAGCGTTACGTCAACCCCGGCGCGGGCCAATAACAGCCCCAGCACCATCCCTGCCGGACCGCCCCCGATGATCGCGCACGTCGCCATTGGCGCAAGCATAGGTGTGCCCCACCAGCTCCCTGGTGAAGCCACGTACGTCTACGACCAGTACACCGTCGAGCCGTGTCCTGCTCCCCTGTGCGCCACTCGGGGACGCTTGTCATAACCTGACAAACGCAATGTTGCTGCTGCATCGAATACCGCGGTCGATGCGCCCCACCGGGCATCGGAGGAACGAAGGCCACGCCATGACCGATACCATTCAAACCCTGCTGCACCGGCGCACGGCCGATTCCGCGACCGCGGTGAAATACGGTGACCTGCAATGGACTTGGGCCGAATACCTGACCGAGTCGGCAGCCCAGGCGGCCGCGCTGCTGGCCGCCGCCGACCCGAACCGGCCGATGCACATCGGGACGCTGCTGGGCAACACACCCGACATGCTGACCCAGATGGCCGCGGCCGGGCTGGGCGGCTACGTTCTGTGCGGGCTGAACACCACCCGGCGGGGTGCGGCGCTGGCCGCCGACATCCGCCGGTCGGACTGCCAGATCGTGGTGACCGACGCCGAGCACCGGCCCCTGCTCGACGGCCTCGACCTGGCCGGCACGCTGGTCCTGGACACCTCGACTCCGCAGTGGAAGCAGTTGGTCGCCGAGGCCGGCACCCTGGTCCCGCATCGTCAGGTCGAGATGACCGACCCGTTCATGATGATCTTCACCTCCGGAACCAGTGGGAACCCGAAAGCCGTGCAGGTCTCGCATCTGATGCCGGTATTCGCCGGGGTCAACCTGACCCAGCGTTTCGCCCTGACCGAGCAGGACACCTGCTACGTGTCGATGCCGCTGTTCCACTCCAACGCGGTGGTCGCCGGCTGGGCACCCGCCGTGGTCTCCGGCGCGGCGATCGTGCCGGCGAAGTTCTCGGCGACCAACTTCCTGCGCGACGTTCGGCACTACAACGCCACGTACATGAACTACGTCGGCAAACCACTCGCCTACATCCTGGCCACCCCGGAACGCGAGGACGACGCCGACAACCCGCTGCGGGTGGCGTTCGGCAACGAAGCGAACGAAAAGGACATCGAACAGTTCGCGCGTCGCTTCGGCGCCCGGGTCGAGGACGGTTTCGGCTCCACCGAGAACGCCGTGATCGTGGTGCGTGAACCCGGCACCCCGCCGGGCTCCATCGGCAAGGGCATGGGCGGCGCGGCGGTCTACAACAGCGAGACCCTCACCCAGTGCCCGGTCGCCCGCTTCGACGAGCACGGCGCCCTGATCAACGCCGACGAGGCCATCGGCGAGTTGGTCAACCCGACCGGTTCGGGGCTGTTCAGCGGCTACTACAACGACCCCGAAGCAAACGCCGAACGGCTGCGCCACGGCATGTACTGGTCCGGAGATCTCGCCTACCAGGACGCCGAGGGCTGGATCTATCTGGCCGGCCGCACCGCCGACTGGATGCGGGTGGACGGCGAGAACCTGGCGGCCGCACCGATCGAACGGATTCTGTTGCGCCACAATGCAATAAGCCGAGTAGCGGTGTATGCGGTGCCGGATGAGCGGGTGGGCGATGCGGTGATGGCCGCGGTGGTACTGCACCAGGACCGCGCCCTCGAGCCGGAATCGTTCGAAGCTTTCCTCAACGAACAGCCCGACCTGTCCCCTAAAGCACGCCCCCGCTACGTGCGCATTGCCGCCGAGCTGCCCAGCACCGCCACCCACAAGGTGCTCAAGCGGCAACTGATCGCCGAGGGGACCGCGATCGGCGACGGCGACACCCTCTGGGTGCGCGACGAGCGCGGCACCGCCTACCGGGTGCAGCCGCGCACTGGTAGTCGAGCCGCCGATAGCAGACGATGACCCGATGACCGATTCCAGCGCGACGCGCGTAGCCGTCTACTTCGACTTCGACAACATCGTCATCTCGCGCTACGACCAGGTTCACGGCCGCAACACGTTCCACCGGGACAAGGCCAAGGGGCTGGACAAGGAGAGGCTGCGCTCGGCCGAAGTCGACCTCGGCGCCATCATCGACTTCGCCTCCTCGTTCGGCACGCTGGTGCTCACCCGGGCGTACGCCGACTGGTCGGCGGAGGTGAACGCCAACTACCACGGTCAGCTGGTCGGGCGCGCGGTCGACCTGGTGCAGCTGTTCCCGGCGGCCTCTTACGGAAAGAACGGCGCCGACATCCGATTGGCCGTTGACGCCGTGGAGGACATGTTCCGGCTACCCGACCTCACCCACGTGGTGATCGTCGGCGGCGATTCGGACTACATCGCGCTGGCGCAACGCTGCAAACGGCTGGGTCGATACGTCGTCGGAATCGGGGTGGCCGGGGCCAGCAGCGGCTCACTCGCCGCCGCCTGCGACGAGTTCGTCACCTACGACGCCTTGCCCGGGATCTCGACCACCGCGGCCCCCACCCGCAAACGCGGCCGGCACGCCAGCCAGGCCGAGACCGACGACGAGCAGCCACCACCGGACCCGCAGGCCGCCGCCACCGGGTTGCTCGAGCGGGCGCTGCGGATCGGGCAGGAAAAGGACGACGCCGACTGGCTGCACAATTCCGAAGTCAAAGCGCAGATGAAGCGGATGAACCCGTCGTTCAGCGAGAAGTCTCTGGGCTTCAAGTCTTTCAGCGACTTCCTGCGCTCGCGCAGCGAACTCGTCGACCTCGACGAGAGCACCACCACGCGCATGGTGCGACTGAAAACCGACCAGTCCTAGGGGTCGATCTCGCCGGCGATGCCACGCTCGATACCGTCGCGGGTGACGTCGGGCAACACGACCAGTCCGTCGAGTTCGGTGCGGGCCAACCCGTAGGCGTGCTTACGCTCCTGGGCCGTGGCAGCCGAGTCCGCGGCGATGCGCAGCAGATTTTGCGCTCGCACCAACCGTTGCCTCTCCTCGGTGGAGAAGTCACTGCGCTGCCGGCGCATCGCCTCGGCTTCGGCGGCGTCGAAGGCGCTGACGTAGTCCTGCACCGCTTCCAGATACGTAGCGGCGGCGTCACGGTCGTCGACCAGGTCCTCGGCCCGCAGCGGCTTGTGCAGGTCGGCGCGCAGTTTGGCCTTGTGAAATCCGGCGGTCAGCGGATCGCGCAGGTCGGTCATCAGCGGGAAGTCGAGCAGTTTGGCCGCGTCGAGTTCGTACTGCAGCCAGCGGGCGTCGGTCTGCTCGTGCGCGTCGATGGCACGCCGGATGGCCTGCCACCGCGCCGCCTGATTCACCGGCGGGACTTCGCGCACCTCGGACGCCGCCGCGTTCTCGGTCTGCTGCTGCGCCCGGCGACCCAGCGACGACACCGCCTTGACCCCCGCGACGATCAGACCGGCCAGCGGCAAGAGCAGCAGCAGCACCTCGATCAACCGGAACAACACTCCCACCCGGCCAGGATGCCATCAATCCGGCGCGGCTTCGGGGGTTAGTCTTCGCTGCGACGAACGACGCTGTGCCGCAGGTCCTCGTCCCACCGGGGAAACACGTCGGTGTGGATGCCGAACTGGTCCAGCGCCCGCCCGACGGAATGGTCGACGATGTCCTCGATGGTGGTCGGCCGAAAGTAGAACGCGGGCACCGGCGGAAAGATGGTGCCGCCGGCTTCGGTGATGGTGGCCATGTTGCGCAGATGGATGAGGTTGAGCGGCGCCTCACGAACCATGAGCACCAACGGTCGGCGCTCTTTGAGGACGACGTCGGCCGCCCGCGACAACAGCGACGAGCTGACGCCGCCGGCGATTTCCCCGACGCTGCGCATCGATGCCGGCGCGATGAGCATTCCCCGGGTCAGAAAGGAGCCCGAGGCCAGCGGGGCGCCGACGTCGGTGACGTTGTAGACGTGGTCGGCCCGCGCCTCCAGGTCCTGGCGAGTGAGGTCCGTTTCGTATTCGCGGGTGAGGCCGGCGGCGCGGGTGACGATCAGGTGCGTCTCGATTCCCACGCTGCGCAGGATGTCGAGCGCGCGGGCGCCGTACACGATGCCGGTGGCGCCGGTGATGCCGACGACGAGCCGGTCGGGTTGGCCGGTCAGATTGATCACGGGTACTCCAGGTTCAGCTCGGGGGCGTACGGGCGCGGGTCGACGTCGCGGAAATGGGCCCGCTCGAATTGCTCACGCAGGTCGAACGGAACGCTGGCGTCGAAAATGGTCTTCGCGGTGGTTCCCTTGGCCGGCAGGGTCGGGTCGTAGCTGGGTTGCTGGCTGGGATCCAGTACATGGCCGGCGACACCCGGGATGACGATGATGTCGCGATTGCCCTGCATCCGGGTCTGCATCGCCCACAGCACGTCGTCGCTGTCGTAGATGTCGACGTCGGCGTCGACCAGGATGACGTTCTTGAGCTCCGAGTAGACCCCGAATGCCAGCAGGGCCGCCTGTCGCGCCCGGCCATCGTCGAACGCATTTTTCTTGTTGCACTTCAGAATTGCGAGGAATTTTCCGCCTCCCGCACTGTGTGAGTAAACCTCGCTGACGAATCCGGGCATCGCGTCGTGCAGAGCGTGGTAGATGCTGGCCTCGGTGGGGATGCCGGCGAGGCTGACGTGTTCCTCGCCGGGGCCGACGAGGGTTTGCAGGATCGGGTCCCTGCGCGTCGTAATCGCGGTCACCTTGATGACCGGCAGCGCCTGGTTTGCCGGTCCGTCGTAGCCGGGGAACTCGGGCATGGCGTGGCCGGTGTGGGTGTTCTGGTCCTCGGCCTGACGTTCCCCGGGAATGATGTAGCCCTCGATGACCACCTCGGCGGCGGCGATCGCTTGCTGTTCGACCGTGACGCCGCGGACCAGCTCGACGGGCCGGCCGCGCAAGCCGCCGGCGATGGCCAGTTCGTCGTAACCCAGTGGCGTGGTGGGGGCTTCGAACGTGGCACCGATGGGAATCGCAGGATCCAAACCCATGTTCACGGTGATTTCGAACGCGCGTCCCGCGGCCTCGGCGCGGCGCCGGAAGGCGTCGATGTGCCGTCCGGGCGCGAAGAAGATGGTCATCTCGTCGCGCCCCTGCACGCACAACCGGTGAATGGTGACGTCGGTGCCCAGCTCAGGATCGCTGCCCAACACCAGACCCAGGCAGAAGTAGGGACCCGCATCCTGGTCGGTGTTGGTGGGCGCGGGCAGCAGCGTGCGCAGGTCGAAGCCGGGATCGTCGGCCCGGTGCACGACTTCTTGACAGGGAGGCTGCTGACCGGTGAATTCCGCTGGCGGGACTGCGTTTTCGTAGGCTGCCGCCATCCGCTGGGTGAGTCGGTCGGGAGCGGACTCGAGCAGGATCCCGACCCGTTTGCGGCTGGCCATCAGACCGACCAGGACCCGGGCGCCCGGGAAGCCGGTGACGTTGTTGAAGATCATCGCCGGCCCGATCCGAGTGGGCCGCTCCACCGTGCCGCCGGCACCGATGCGCCGGTAGACGCCGGCGATTTCGCCGATCGGGTCGACGGGATGGTCGGTCTCGATCAACTGGCCGGGATGTCGCCGCAGCCGACGCAGCGCCGATCGCAGATCAGTGATCGGTTCGGCTTCGGCGCCCTCGGGTGAGCCGTTGTCTCCCATCCAACCTCCTGCCAAAATTGTTGCCGCACAGAGTGGAATCGTCCACCCACGCGCAGTCGGCGCGGATGCGTCGTTTCCCTCCGATCAGTGGGGCCCTACGAACTGCCTAGCGCATTCGCCCCAGAACACATACCCCGGCGTCCAAAACGCAACCCGGGTCCTGACCGCCATACACCAGTCGCGAAATGTATGGTGGATGTGCTCGTGGCCCGGTGAGCAGCTTCGGTGGCCGTGCCAGGATCGCCGCCGTCCCCGATAGGAGAGTCGATGCCGAACCGTCTGACCGACAAGGTCGCCCTGATCAGTGGCGGCGCCCGCGGGATGGGCGCGGCCCACGTCCGCAAACTGGTCGCCGAGGGAGCCAGGGTGGTCTTCGGCGACATTCTCGATGACGAAGGTAAAGCGGTCGCCGCCGAAGTCGGCGACGCCGCCCGCTACCTGCACCTCGACGTCACCCAACCCGAGCAGTGGGACGCCGCGGTCGCGTCCACCCTGCAGGAGTTCGGCCGGCTCGACATCCTGGTGAACAACGCGGGGATCATCAACATCGGCACCTTCGAGGACTACGCGCTCTCGGAGTGGCAGCGCATCCTGGACATCAACCTGACCGGCGTCTTCCTGGGCATCCGTGCGGTCGTCAAACCGATGAAGGAAGCGGGCCGCGGGTCCATCATCAACATCTCCTCCATCGAAGGCATCGCCGGCACCATCGCCTGCCACGGTTACACCGCAACCAAATTCGCCGTCCGCGGCCTCACCAAGTCGGCCGCGCTGGAGCTGGGTCCCAACGGCATCCGGGTGAATTCCATCCACCCCGGACTCATCAAGACGCCGATGACCGAGTGGGTGCCCGAGGACATCTTCCAGACCGCCCTGGGCCGGGCCGCCGAACCCGAGGAAGTGTCCAACCTGGTCGTGTACCTGGCCAGTGACGAGTCCAGCTACTCCACCGGATCGGAATTCGTCGTCGACGGCGGCTGCGTGGCCGGACTGGGCCACAAGGATTTCTCCGCCGTCGACACCGACGCGCAACCCGAATGGGTCACCTGATCTCGGTCACTTCGGCCGTCGCATTGAGGACTGAAGTCACTAGAGCCGGCCACGGGCCGCGATGAGCATGGTGGCATGACTACCTTCTCTTCGGCCGGGTCCCTTCCCGTCTCCTCGGTCATCGGCGACCCCGTCGCCCGGGTGGCGTCCGATGCCACGGTGGCCGACGCGGCCGCCGCGATGGCCGCCGACAACCTGGGTGCGATCGTGGTCGGCGCCGACGCCTGGCCGTCCGCGTTGCTCAGTGAGCGTGACGTGCTGCGTGTCGTCGCCGGCGGCAAGGACCCCAACGCAGTCCGTGCCGCCGACGTAGCCAGCGCGAAGCTGGTCTGGTGCGACGCCGACGCCACCGTCGACGAAGTCGCCACCCAGATGATGGAGCACTACATCCGGCACATCCTGGTGGAGCGCGACGGCAAGCTGCTGGGGATCGTCTCGGCCCGCGACCTGCTCGGGGTGTACAGCTCGAACGCCGCGTTCGAGTAGACCGATCAGAAGGCGTCCGGGTCGCGCTGGATGTCGACCGGCACCGGGTGCTGATACAACCGGGAGGCGTTCTCCCAGGTGATTTTGCGGACCACGTCGCCGGGTAGACCGCCGATCTCTTCGTGGATCGTCTGCTGGGTGTGCGGCCAGGTCGAGTCGCAGTGCGGATAGTCCGCCTCGAGCATGATGTTGTCCGCGCCGATTCGCTGGTATTGCACGAAGGACGACTTGTCCTCCACCGCGCAGAACCAGAAATTACGGGTGAATACCTCTGCGGGCGTGAGCTTTTCACCGAGCGCCTGCCACGTCCCGTACATCTGGTGGTAGCTGAGCATATGGTCGAGCCGGTCCAAAAGTCCGGCGACCCAACCGATTCCACCCTCGGACAGACAGATCTTGAGATCCGGGAACCTGCTGGGCAAACCTGAGTACAGCCAATCCACCGCCGCTGAGATGGCGTAGGCGAAGAACAGCACGCCGGGCACGTCCGGCGGGGCATCCGCGGTGGTGGACGGCGACGAGCCGGACGAGCCGATGTGCAGGTTGACCACCGTGCCGGTCTCGGCGCACGCCGCCATCATCGGGTCCCAGTGGCCCGAGTGGATGCTCGGGAAGCCGAGCATCGCCGGGTTCTCGCTGAAAGTGACGGCGCGGAAACCGCGTTCGGCGTTCTCCCGGATCATCGCCGCGCCGAGTTCGGGGTCCAGCAGCCACGGCAGCTGACAGGGGATGATCCGTTCGGGATACGGCCCCGCCCACGCCTGTAGATGCCAGTCGTTCCACGCCCGCACCGACGCCAACGCGAGGTCGCGGTCCGCGGTCACCTGTTGCAGGCGCTGGCCGGCGAAGCCCGGCAGGAACGACGGGAAGTTCAGCGACGCGTAGATCCCGTTGAGGTCCATGTCCGCGATGCGTGCTTGGATATCCCACGCGCCGCGCCGCATCTCGTCGAAGCGGACGGGCTCGAAGCCATACTCTGCGACCGGGCGCCCCACCACGGCGTTGAAGCCGACATTGGGCAGCACGTGGCCGTCATAGACCCAGGTCTGTCCCCCATCAGCGGTGTCGACGACCTTCGGTGCGCGGTCGGCGAACTTGCGCGGCAACCGCCCGGTGAACGTGTCCGGAGGTTCGACGATGTGGTCGTCCACCGAGATCACCGTGTAACGGCGGTGCGCCCGAGGCGGATCGGGCAAGAAGGTGACGGAGCGATCGGCACCGGTCTTGGCCGTGGTGAAACTGAGGTCGGCGGCCAGCTCGTCGATCGATTTCATGTCGGCGGTCTCCTTGCACCCGGCGGCGGGCTAGGTGAGCACATCGGGGTCGGTTTTGATGGTCATTCGCGCCGCCCCGGCCCAGTACACGTCGGCCGCGCGTTCGATCAGCGAGGCCTGCATACCCACCATGTCCGACCACCTCATCTGCGATGGGGCTTGCCCGGTCAGCAGCACGTCGTAGGCGAGCCGGCACACCCGCTCGATGCAGGCAGCCCGGTAGACGGCTTCGGGCAGGGTGGTCCCGGTGGCGATGACACCGTGATTGGCCAGGATGGTGAGGTTAGCGCTGCCGATATGTGCGGCGAGATCGGCTGCGCGCGTTGGGCTGTCGACTTCACCGTCGTAGCTGTCCACCAGGCACAGGTCGTCCAGGAACAGCGCCCCCGTTTGGTGCACCAGCTCGGGCAGCCTGCCGAGGGCGGCCAGCACGCACACGTAGTACGGGTGATTGTGGATGACCACCCGCGCGTCCTCGCGCACCCGGTGCAGTTCGGTGTGGATGTGGATGGCCGGGGTGACATCCCAGCGGCCGCGAATGACACGCGCGCCGGAATCGACCACGCAGATGTCCGAGGCAGTCAGTTCGGCCCACCACAGGCCCCACGGGTTGACCAGCATGTCCGTTTGTCCGTCGAGTTGCCAGGTGATGTGCCCGGCCATGTTCTCGGCGAATCCGATCGAGGCAAGGTGCCGGAAAGCCACCGCCAAGGCTTGTTCGTCGGTCAGGTCGACACCGATGGGTGGCACCACCGACGGCGACCACACCTGCAGACCCCCTGGCCGTGCGTCAGGAGCGTTCATCGCCTGCCTCCATTCTGGCCCGGATATCCTCGCGGAGTTGACCTTTGGCGATCTTGCCACCGGACGAGCGCGGCAGTTCGTCCAGCACGATGAGACGCTCGGGCAGCAATTCCTTCGAAACTCCCAGAGCGAGCAGGTGTTCGGTGAGGTCCGCCAGCTCTAGCGTGCGGGAATCGACGAGTTCGGCATACAGGCAGACTTTTTCGCCGAATACCGGGTCGGGCATGGCGACGGCCGCCGCCAATGCGAGCGCGGGATGCGTCATCGCGACGTCTTCCACCTGGGCGGCGCTGATGTTCTTGCCGCCCCGCAGGATGAAGTCGGAAGTGCGGCCGGTGACCGTCAGGTAACCGTCGGCGTCTATCTCGCAGATGTCACCCATCCGCATCCACCCGTCGGGGGTGAAGAGTTTGTCGTGGTCGGTGCCCCCGAGATAGCCGAGGCTGGTCGCCGGGCCGCGGCACGCTGGTTGGCCGCGCCCGCTGTCCGTCACGTCCCGGTCGCCGTCGAACAGGCGCACCGACATCTCCGGCACGATCCGGCCGCCGGTGCGGAGCCGCTGCTGCAGCGGGTCGTCCAACGTTGTCCCGCTGAGCAACCCGGTTTCGTTGGAGCCGTAGAACTGCAGGATTTGCGCACCGGTGAGTTGTTCGAATTCCGCGGCCGGCCGGTACGGCAGCGCCTCTCCACCGGTGAAGACGACCCGCAGCGAACTCAGGTCGTTTTCCCGGCTGGCCGGATCGGCCATGATCATCGTCAATTGTGTACTGACACAGCACAATACGGATGCCCGGTGCCGTGCTATCGCCTCGCACGCCGCGCGGGGGGTGAACCGTGCCAACAGCACCGCGGTGGCGCCCAGGTAGATCGGGGTGGTGTGGCTGGTCCAGATGCCGAACCCGAAGGGCATCGGTATCACCGGCAGAAACACGTCTTCGGACCTCAGCAGCCCGTTGGCGACGGCCTTGTGATGGAAGTAGTGCCAACGGTTCTGGCTGTGCACGACGCATTTGGGCAACCCGGTGGTCCCGGACGTGGAGTTGATCAGGAACACGTCGTCGGCACCCAGCTGCGGGCCGAATTCCAGTGGGCCCGTTGCCGGGTCGGCCTCCAGTCGCAGGTCGGGACGCAACGCCGCAGCCGTCATCGGCGAGCCCGCGCAGACATCTGCTGCCGCAGCACTCCGCGCCGGGTCGCTGATCAGCATTTTCGGCTGCGTCGTTGCCAGCAGTTGGGCAACCTCGCGGGCCCCGGCGCGCGCACCGATACCGACCGCTACCGCGCCGCAACGCTCGATCGCCACGAACAGCACGTGCACCGCGGCCGAGTCACCGTGCCACACTGCCACCCGATCGTGGGGCGCCACCTCACATCCGGCCAGCTGCCGCGCCAAAGCGCTTGCCGCTGAATCGAACTCATGCCAGGTCAGTGTGCAGTCGGGATGGTCGTCGGGATGGTTCAGGTACGCCACCCGATCCGGTGACCGCGCGGCGTTGGCGCGTACCGCGTCCGACAGGGTCGCGTCCGACCACCAGCCGGCCGCGTAGTATCGGGCAACCTCATCGGGGGTGAACGCCGGCGATCGCGTGATATCCAGGGCACCGGCGGTCATATCCAGATGATAGAAGTGCGCTGTGGCGCGGCTCACGTGCCGCCCACTCGAGAGCCGACCTGCACTCCAAGGATTTCTGGAGAATCTCCCAAGGACCGCCCAAGAGCCTGTTGTGGCCCGCCCCCGACCGGGAATCTACGACGACAGGGAGTCCACCACCGTCATGGCAATTTTGGAGTCGCCGACCCACCAGCATCCGCACGGGCACTGGGACCGGCCCGCCCGCCATCCGTGGGAGATCGGTCTGCTCGCTCTGGTCATCGTGTCCAGCATCGTGCTCTATCTGGTCGCGATCGCGGTGGTGCTGTCCGGAACCGTCAGTGTGCTGTGGCTTTCGCTATTGGCCACCCCGATCCTGCTGTTCCTGGGCCGCGGACTGAACTACGGGCAGCAGCGGGCCAACGGCGTCAAGATGTCGCCCACGCAATTCCCCGAGGGGTACTGGCTGGTGGTCGAGGCGGCCCAGCGGTTCGGCCTGACCGAGGTGCCCGACGCCTACGTCGTGCTGGGCAACGGCCGGATCAATGCCTTCGCCAGCGGTCACGGCTTCCGCCGCTACGTCGTGGTCTACAGCGACCTGTTCGAGATCGGCGGTCAGGCCCGTGATCCCGAGGCACTAGCGTTCGTCATCGGTCACGAAGTCGGGCACATCGCGGCCGGGCACGCGTCCTACTGGCGGCAGCTGAGTCAGCTGGCCATGAAGATCCCGTTTTTGGGTCAGGCACTGTCGCGCTCGATGGAATACACCGCCGACAACTACGGGTTCGCACTCCGGCCGGAAGGCGCCCGCCGTGCCATCGGCGTGCTGAGTGCGGGCAAATACCTGCTGCGCTGGGTGGATTTCGACGGAATGGCCGACCGGGCCGGCTCTGAGGCCGGGTTCTTCGTATGGCTGGCCAACATGCTGGCCTCGCACCCGGTGAACACCTGGCGGGCGGCGGCGCTGCGCAACCGCGCCGTCGCCGGGGCCCTGTTCTTCCGCCCCAAGCCACCGACTGTGGCACCGCAATGGCCGATGCCGGCCAACACCATGTGGGGCCGGTGATCGCGGAGTAGTCCCGGTAGCCGTCCGCGACGTGCGACAATGGTGCGCGTAAGAGCGACGACGGTGCAGGAAGCCGGTGCAAGGCCGGCGCGGTCCCGCCACTGTAATCGGGGAGCGACCCTCAACAGACACGGCCAATGGCTGGAAGTCGAGGCGAGCGGCGATCCGAGAGCCAGGAGACTCACGTCATCGCGACCTGCCAACCCGGGGCGGTGTACCCCGAGAGAGCTGACCAGCCATGACGTCGCACGTTCACTTCAGCAGCCCAGACGAACCTGAACCGGCCTCGGCGCCGGTCCCGATACAGCCGCCGACCCGCCGCAACCGATAGCGGGGCGTGCGATGAGCGCCCCGATCTGGATGGCCTCGCCGCCGGAGGTGCATTCGGCGCTGCTGAGCAGCGGCCCGGGACCCGGTCCGCTGCTCGCCTCCGCCGAGGCCTGGCAGTCGCTGAGTGTCGCCTATGCCGAGACCGCCAACGAACTGACCGCGCTGTTGGCGCAGGTCCAGGCGACGGCCTGGCAGGGTCCGAGCAGTCTGGCCTACGTCGCGGGCCACCTTCCCTACCTGGGCTGGCTTGTCCAGGCCGGCACCGACAGCGCCGCGATGGCGACTCAGCAGCAAACCGCGGCGGCCGCATATACGACTGCCCTGGCGGCGATGCCGACGCTGGCCGAACTGGCCGCCAACCACGCCGCCCACGCGGTCTTGCTGGCCACCAACTTCTTCGGCGTCAACACCATCCCGATCGCCCTCAACGAGGCCGACTACCTGCGCATGTGGATTCAGGCCGGCACCGTTATGGCGGTATACCAGGCGATTTCGACCGCGGCACTGCTGGCCGCGCCGGGCACCACACTGCCGCCGGAGATCGTCAAGGCCAACGACGATGCGACGGCCTTGGCGAGTTCACTGCAGCTACCGCCTGACCAGCAGAACGAGTTCATGCAGTGGCTGCAGAACATCGGTTACCTCGACTTCTACGACAAATACATCCAGCCGCTCATCGACGCGCTGTCGAATCTGCCCTTCTTTCAGGCGATGTTCTCCGGATTCGACCCGTACCTGGTCATTCTCGGCAACCCGCTGACCTACTTCAGCCCGTTCAACGTGGCGTTCGCGCTGGGCTACCCGATGGACATCGGCAGCTATATCGCCTTCCTGTCCCAGATGATGTTCTACGTCGGGCTGGACCTCACCGCGGCCATCGCGTCGGGAAACCCCACGACCATCGGCTTCACCATCCTGTTCGTCACCGTGGAGATCATCGGCACGGTTGTCACCGACACCATCGCACTGCTCAAGACGCTGCTGGAGCAGACGCTGGTGCTGATCACGGTCCTGGTGCCGCTGCTGACAACGCCGTTGATCCCGCTGGCCGCCGGGGTGGTGCTGGCGCCGATCGGGCTGAAGGGGCTGGCCGCACTGGCGGCGCTGCCGCCACCCGCGCTGCCCGGCGCTCCCCCGCCTCCGCCGCCCGTCGTCGCGCTGGCACCGACCGTGCCGACGTCGACACCGGCTCCCGCATCACCCGCAGCCGAGGTGAGCACGTCGGCGCCGGCGCCGGCGGCGCCCGTGCCGCCGTCCACCGCGCCGCCCTCCCCGACCGGGACGGGTCTCGGTCTGGGCATGCAGGATTACGGCTACCTGGTGGGCAACCTGAGTTCGACTGCCAAGCGGCAGGCCACGACCGGGGCCCGCAAGAAGGCGCCGCAACCCGACAGCGCCGAAGCCCCGGACGCCACGGCCACCCCTCAGGAGCCGACTCCCGCGCCGCGGCGCCGACGAGCCATCGCCACGATGCTCGGGCGCGGCTACGAATACCTGGATCCCGAACCGGCCGCGGAGTCCGCCACCGCCTCCAGCGCAGGCGCGGGAGCCATGGGTTTCACCGACACCGCCCTCAAGCCGGGCGCCGCGAAGGCCGCGGGACTGATCCGGACCGAGCAGGGCCTCGACGACGCCCCCCGGCTGCCGATGACACCGAGCACGTGGCGCACCGACGGCTGACGGCTGACGGCTGGCGAACGGCTGGCGAACCAGCCGGTCAGCCGCTCTTCAGCCGGATCTTCCAGCGCACGAAGCCCGTGTAGAAGATGCTGAGCACCACCAGCATCGCCATGTCGAACGTCCAGGCTGACGCCGTGTGTTTCCAGTGCGCGTCCTTGGGGACCTGCGGTACCGGACACAACGTGGTGAGGTCGATCGTGGAGGCGGAGGCCGCGAAACCCCATCTGGCCGGGGTGACCCACGACATCTGGTCCAGTCCCAGCCGATTGGTCACCGGGATCATGCCGCCGGAGAACACCAGCTGCGACATGACCGCCACCACCAGCAGCGGCATGATCTGTTCGTTCGACTTGGCCACCGCCGACAACACCAACCCCAGCATCGCCGAGGCGACGGTCGTGGCCGCGATGTCCACGTACAGCTCCAGCGCGGGGCTGCCCAGCACCACCGCACCGGTCTTCGGGCCGGGCTTACCGAGTAGCGCGATCACCGTCACGATCGCGGACTGGATGAGCGCCAGGATGGTGTAGACACACACCTTGGCCAGCAGGTATGCCGTGGTCGACAGGCCCACCGCCTGTTCTCGCAGGAAGATCGCCCGCTCCCCGATCAGGTCACGGATCGTCAGGGCGGTACCCATGAAGACGGCGCCGACATTGAGCAGCACCAGGATCTGGGCCGGCTCGGTGGGCGCATCGCTGGTCAGCGGCGGGGCGTTGAAGCCGACCTCCCCAGGCACCGACATGGACAGCGCACCCATGATGAACGGCAGGATCGCCAGGAAAATGAAGTAGCCGCGGTCGGAGATGATCAACCGCATCTGCCGTCGGGCGATGGTCGAGAACTGCCGAACCAGGCTGGTGTGCGCCGCCTCGCCCAGCTCGGCGGGTTTCTCGGTGGGCGGGGCGGGCGGGGGCGGCCCGGTCTGCGCGAGGTAGCGCGCCTTGGCGCCGTCCGGGTCGTCGGCGACGGAGCTGAAGATGTCGGCCCAGTTGGTGGTTCCCATGGCCGGACCGATCTGACTCGGCGGCCCACAGAAGGCGGTCTTGCCACCGGGAGCCAGCAGCAGCACCTGGTCGCACACGTCCAGATAGGTCAGCGAGTGGGTGACCACCAACACCACGCGGCCGGCGTCGGCCAACTGCCGCAGCATGGTCATCACCTGCCGGTCCAGCGCGGGGTCCAGGCCGGAGGTCGGTTCGTCCAGAATCAGCAACGACGGGCCGGTGAGCAGCTCCAGCGCCACCGAGGCGCGCTTGCGCTGACCACCCGAGAGCTTGTCCACCCTCGTCTCGAGGTGCTTGGTCATCTCGAGTTCCTCGAGGACCCGGGCCACCACCTGTTCGCGGTCCTGTTTGGTGGTGTCCGGCGGCAGCCGGAGCTCGGCCGCATACATCAGGGCTTGGCGCACGGTCAGCTGGCCGTGCACCACGTCGTCCTGCGGCACCATGCCGATCCTGCTGCGCAGCGAGGCGTATTCGGCGTGCACGTTGTGCCCCTCGAAACTCACCGTGCCGCTGGTGGGATGGGTGTAGCCGGCCACCAGCTTGGCGAACGTCGACTTGCCCGCACCGGACGGACCGATCACCGCGGTGAGCATCCCCGGGCGGGCGGTCAGCGAGATGTTGTCCAGCAGCGTCTTGTTGCCCTCGATGGTCCACGTGACCCCGCGCACGTCCAGACCGCCGGTGCGGGTTTCCAGCAGACTTTCCTCGCGCCGGGACAGCGCGCCGTTGGCGAAGACCAGGTCGATGTTGCCGATGGTGACCACGTCACCGTCCCGCAGGATCGCCGATTCGACGCGGGTGCCGTTGACGAAGGTGCCGTTGATGCTGCGGTTGTCGCGGATCTCGGTGCCGTTGGGGCCGGGGATCAGGGTGGCGTGGTGCCGGGATGCCAGGACCTCGGGAATGACGATGTCGTTGTCGTCGGCGCGACCGATCGTCACCGCACCGGGCGGAACGTCCGCGCCGCGGCCCGGGCGCAGGATCTTCATCATCGAGGTCCGGCTGCCCGCCTGCGCGGTGGGGCCGATGACCGGCGGCGGCTGTTGTTGCCCCGGGGACGACCGGTAGATCTGCGGCGACGGCGGCGGGCCGCCCTGCGGATGCACGGGTTGCGGGCCGGACGGGTAACGCGGCTGCGGCCCCGACGGCGGTCCGGGCGGGCGTCCCGGCGCCGCGGGCATCCGCGTCGTCGACGGCTGCTGGGGGCCACCGCCCCAGTTCCCACCCGGCTGCGGCGGGCTCTGCGTCGGGATCGGACCACTGGGCCGAGCGGGTATCGACATGGCCGTCGTCGGGGGTGGACGACCCACCGATCCCTGCTCGCGGCGGCCGACCTCGAAGTCCAGGGCCGGGCCATCGGGGTTGCCGATGTTGATGCGCTGCCCGTCGTGGATGTCGACCTCGTGCACGCGGCGGTTGTTCACGTACAACCCGTTCAGGCTGCCATTGTCGATGGCAACCCATCGACCCTGGTCGAACCGCAGCAACAGGTGCACGCGGGAGATGAGGGGGTGTGCGACGCGGACATCGGCCCGCAGATCACGCCCAATGACTACGTCGTGGCCCGCGGCGAAGGTGCGTTCGGCTCCGTCATACCGCACGGTGAGCACAGGCGGGGCGGCTGTCTGGATCATCGCACCCAACTGTATCGGCATGACGGTCGATTGAAGAAGCAAGAAGTCAAATACGTGTTACCGGCGAAATTCCGGGTCGGCGTGCTTATGGTTCTTTGCACTTCCGCAACCGGGTCAGGGAGAACCATGACAACGCTGTCCAACGACCTGCGCACGCTCAGCAAAGAAGCCTTCGTCTACTTCTATCCACTGGTGACGATGGACGTCACGCGCCTGCAGTCGCTGCACTCCGCGCCCGGCGCGAAACCCGGGTTCGGCCCGCCCAATGAATTCTCCCATCTGCGTTCGTTCCCCTCGGCCGACTTTCGATCGGTGGTGCGGCCGAACTTCGACACCCTGTATTCGGTCGCCTGGCTGGACCTGCGCGCAGGTCCGGTTCGGCTGACGGCCCCGGACACCGACGACCGCTACTACATGTTGCCGATGCTCGACATGTGGACCGACGTCTTCGCCAATCCGGGCAAACGGACCACCGGAACCGGCCCCCTGGATCTGGTGATCGTGGGCCCCGGTCCACCCGGCGAACTGCCCGAGGGATCGCACGTCGTCAGAGCGCCGACGCCGTACGTCTGGATCATCGGCAGGACCCAGACCAACGGACCGGCGGACTATCCGGCCGTCCACCGCGTGCAGGACGGCTTCTCGGTCACCGAACTGGGCGCCAAGCCGGAGTTCGTCGCCAATCCGGGCCACGACGTGACAACCGAACCGCTGAAAATCGTCAACGGGATGCCGGCCCTCGACTACCTGTCGTATGCGGCCGATCTGTTGTGCGTCAACCCGCCCCATGCGACCGACTTCTCCATTCTGGCCCGCCTGGCCAACCTGGGGATCGTGCCGGGCGAGGCGTTCGACGCCGGCCGCTTCACCGCCGATCAGGTGGTCGAGATCGAGCAAGGCCGCCAGGACGCGTTAGCCGAACTGGTGGCGTCCATCCCGACCCTGGCGCCCAACGTCGACGGCTGGATGACGATGGGCGCGGGTATCGGGGTCTACGGCAACGACTACTTGCGCCGCGCCGTCGTGTCGCTGGTCGGTCTGGGCGCCAACCCGGCCGAGGATGCGGTGTACCCGCTGCTCACGGCGGATGCCGACGGTGCCGCGGTGACCGGTGACCGGTCGTACGTGCTGCGCTTCGAGGCGGACAGATTACCGCCGGTCGACGCGTTCTGGTCCATCACGATGTACGACGCGGAGGGGTTTCAAGTCGCCAACGAACTCGACCGATTCGCGATCGGGGACCGCGACGCGCTGCGGTACGACCCGGACGGATCGCTGGAGATCCTCATCCAGCACGACCACCCGGGTCCGGAACGCGAAGCCAACTGGCTGCCCGCGCCGTTGGGGCCGCTGGGCGTGACGATGCGGCTGTACGCGCCCCGACCCGAGGTGCTCACCGGCGGCTGGTCTCCACCACCGGTCCGGCGGGCCTAGTTCGGCGGGGTCAGCGAGGCGGCGGCGCGACGCCGCGGCGGATTTCCTCGAGGCACTGCCGCCGCGTCTGGCCCGTCTGCTGCACACAGACCAGCACCGGTGACTCCTGCTCGCTGGGCAACGTCGACTCGCCCGGTTCCGGGGCGGCGGTGACGGTCGGACTGGCGACCGTGCTCTCGGTCAGCGACCAGATGTTGTTATCGGTGCCCGCCAGTGTCGAGCAGTAGGCGGTGGCTCCCGTCTTGGTGGCGCCGAGGCTGCCCAGCGGATAGCACGCCGCGCCGATCGCGACGATCGGTATCTCCGGTGTGGGCCCGGCGGCCTGGGAGGGCGGCGTCGTCGCCGAAGCCGGGGTGGTCGCGGTCGTTGCCGGCGCCTTCTTGGCGCGCTCCTCGTCGTCGGCGCGCACGAGTTCCTGCACCGCGACCACGATCGCGACGACGAGCGCGACGGCCAGCAGCGCGGGCACGAGCACCGCGGGCCGCAGCAACGAGCGGCCCGGGGCCGATGCCGCGGCCAGCGAAAGGCTGGTGTCGTCGGTGTCGCCGGTGCCGCCCAAGTGGTGGCTCAGCGCCCGCGCGAAGTCGACGCAGCGCAGGTAGCGATCCTTGGGATCTTTGGCGAGGGCCTTGGCGAAAACCGGATCGAGGTTGGCCAGCGAAGGACGCCGGTCGCCGATCGGCGGCGGCGCCGCGGTGAGGTGCTGGCTGATCACCACCGCGGGGTTCGAGTGCTGAAACGGCGGTTCACCGGTCAACAGCTGGTACGCGGACGCGGCCAGGGCGTACTGGTCGGCGCGGCCGTCGAGGTCCTTGCCCATCAGTTGCTCGGGGGCGGCGTAGGCCACGGTGCCCACCGTCATGTTGGTGGCGGTCAACCCGGTCGATTCACCTACCAGGCCGGCAATCCCGAAGTCTGCCAACAGGACTCGCCGATCTGGTGAATCGGGCTTGGCGATCAGCATGTTGGCGGGCTTGACGTCGCGATGCAACATCCGGTGTTCGTGCGCGTAATCCAGAGCCTCGGCCACCCCGGTGATGATCTCGACGACCTCGGGGCCGGGCATGCCGTTGGGATAACGCTCTTCGAGCAGAGCGCCGGCATCGGTCCCGTCGATGTAGTCCATGTCGATCCAGAGCTGGCCGTCGGTCTCGCCACGGTCGTGTACCGCCACGATGTGCGGATGCCACAGCGCGGCGGCGGTGTCGGCCTCGCGATGAAACCGTTCCCGGTACTCGTCGTCGGCGGACACCTCGGCCTTGACCACTTTGAGTGCGTCCTGGCGCGGCAGTCTGGGGTGTTGCGCCAGGTACACCTCGCCCATACCGCCGGATCCCAGCCGCCGGATGATGGTGTATCCGGCAAACGTCGAACCATCGTCGAGCGGCATGGCGGCATAGTAGCCTGCGGGCAGCCGCCGCAACCCCGGATCGCTACGGCTCGGAAGCAGCGGAGGTGCATCGGGTAAATTGCCGCCCATGCCCGACGATGACACTGCATTTCCCGACGACGTTCCCGTCGGCGACGCTGCCGAACAGCAGCGATTGGCCGCCGATGAGCCCGAAGACGAGGAGACGCCTCAGGATTTCGCCGGCGAAGTACCGCTGGAAGCCGACGTCGCCGATTGGCGGGAGCAGCAGGAAACGGTGTTCCTCGCGCCCGAGCCGGATGAGCTGACCGACCTGGACGAGTCCGGGTAGTAGCCCGCACTTCGCCTTGCGATGGCGCTAAATGACGCGCACGGTAAATGGACCGTCAAAGTCTGGTTAAAACGCCCCCGCCCGCATCGCCAACGGGTCAACGGACGGCAAAAATTGAGACGGCCCGGTCGATGACAGTGGCGCCCGAGCCGAGTCCCAGCCGATAGGAAGCCGTCATGTTGAACGTTGAGGCGAGGCTACGCCAGCAGTTGCGCGATTACGCCGTCGAATTACGTCAAGTGGCCTACACCCTGCCGAACGGGGTGGGTGAGCATGATCTGCTCCGACTCTCCGATCAGATGCGGGCGACCGCGGATCAGGTTCTCAGCAAAGGCGCTTGACGCCAGTCGCGCGGCATCGACACCCCGCCCGGCCTGATCGCAGCGGCCGAATAGTGCCGGCGAATCGCCGGCCCGTCGAGGCCGCAGGTAAACGCCAGGTAGTCGAAGAAGCCGTCGCGAACTGCAGCACCGGGTCGTCGTGATGAGGTTGTTCCAAGGGTGACAGCCCGGACAGGATCACATCTGCGTGCGGGTGGTTTCGTTGACCAATTGTCAACGGAGATCATGGCTTCCAGCATCGGCAGCGCATCATGGACCTTGTTACGTCCAGGTGAGGACACGCACCGGGTTGCCGACGATGGTGATCAGCGCCCTGAGCTGCCCCTCCGCCCGTGTGGCGATCTCTTCGACCATGCACGGCACCGGCACTTGGCCGAGAACCTCTTTGGGGCCCCGGGCCTGGTGCGCCACCGGTGCCGGTGAGTTCGCGTGCGCGGCGGTCTGCGTCCGCACCGGATCGATCACAATTACTCTGTCGCGCTTGAGAATTGCGCCGATCATTCTCATCACGTCCGGCGCGGCCAGCACCGAGCCCTGCGACGCGGCCGGGTTGGCGCCCATGATCACCAGCAGGTCGGTAGGGCAATGTCGGCAACCGGGAAGTTTCACCAGCCGCCGCACGTCAGATGCGACGAAAGGTTCTTCGGCCACTGGTCGACCGGCCGAATACGGTCCGGGTCGCTGCGCAGGGACACGAGCGAGGCGCCCGTGGGACGGATGTGCGTCACCAATTCGAGTGACCTTCGGCCCTGGCTTGGGATACCCCGCAATGAAAGGTTGGCAACGTGCATGGAGTGCACACACCGGACTCGACCGATGATCGCGGGATGCGAGACCACGCTGTTGCGCCACGGCCGATCGTTACATGATGTGTGGATCACGCTCGATACTGCCGGCTGCTTGACGCCCTGAGAGGACAGGTCATGAACAAGTCCGAGTACGTCCGCTTCTTCGACGACATCGGTATCGACGACGTGCCGATCGTGGGAGGCAAGAACGCCTCGCTGGGTGAGATGGTCCAGAAGCTGTCCGCGCAGGGTGTTCGCGTCCCGCACGGATTTGCCATCACCGCCCAGGCGTACCGGCACATGTTGGACCAAGCCGGCGCCTGGGATCGGCTGCACGCCGAACTCGACGACCTCGACCCCGACGACGTCGTGGCTCTGGCGCGTAAGGGTAAGCGCGCCAGGGAGATCGTCTACGGCGCCGGACTGCCCGACGACCTGGCCGCCGACATCCTGGACGCCTACCGCACGCTGCAGCAGGAGTACGGCGAGGACGTCAGCCTGGCAGTGCGAAGCTCGGCGACCGCCGAGGACCTGCCAACGGCCAGCTTTGCCGGGCAACAGGATTCATACCTCAACATCAAGGGCGCGGAGAGCCTACTCGACACCTGCCGGCGCTGTTTTGCCAGCCTGTTCACCGATCGCGCCATTCATTACCGCATCGACCAGGGCTTCGACCACTTCAAGGTCTCGCTGTCGATCGCCGTGATGAAGATGGTGCGCTCCGACCTCGCCGCCTCCGGTGTGATGTTCTCCCTGGACACCGAGTCGGGCTTCCGCGACGCCATATTCGTGACGGGCGCCTACGGTCTCGGCGAGAACGTGGTGCAGGGCGCGGTGGATCCCGACGAGTTCTACGTGCACAAACCCACGTATCTCGCGGGTCACCGGGCCGTGCTGCGCCGCCTCATCGGCGACAAGGCGGTGAAGATGATTTTCGTTGAGGGAGAGACGAAGTACACCACTCGCAACATCCCGACGCCCAAGGCCGATCGCGCGCGTTTCTGCATCACCGACGAGGATGTGCTCGAACTCGCCGGTTACGCGTGCGCGATCGAACAGCACTACGGCCGCCCGATGGACATGGAGTGGGCCAAGGACGGTCTGGATGGCCAGCTCTACATCGTCCAGGCCCGCCCCGAAACGGTGGCCTCGCAGCGCAGCGACACCGGGCTGGAAACCTATGTGATCGAGGGCCGGGGTGAGGTACTTGCCGAAGGGCGGTCGGTCGGGGAACGGATCGCCTCGGGCGCGGTGCGACGGATCAAGGACCTCACCCACCTGTCCGATTTCCGCCCCGGCGAAGTACTGGTGGCCGACACCACCACGCCGGACTGGGAGCCGGTCATGAAGACGGCCGCGGCCATCGTCACCAACCGCGGCGGCCGCACCTGCCACGCGTCGATCATCGCCCGCGAACTGGGCATCCCCGCGGTGGTCGGCACCGGCGACGCGACCACCTGCGTGCCCGACGGCGAGCTGGTCACGGTGTCGTGCGCCGAGGGTGACACCGGCCGCGTGTACCGCGGCGAGGTGAAATTCCGGGTGGATCGCAGCGAGGTGGGTGACCTGACGCGGCCCCGCACGCAGGTGATGCTCAACCTCGGAAACCCGGACCTGGCCTTCAAGACATCGTTCCTGCCGAACGACGGCGTGGGGCTGGCCCGGATGGAATTCATCATCAGCGAGTACATCCGGGTCCACCCGCTGGCGCTGGTGCACCCCGAGAAGGTGGAGGATCCCGAGGCTCGCCGCACGATCGCCCGGTTGACCCAGGGATATGCGGACGGCACAAGCTTTTTCGTGGAGCGGCTCTCCGAAGGGATCGGCACCATCGCCGCCGCGTTCTGGCCCAAGCCGGTGGTGGTCCGGATGTCGGACTTCAAGACCAACGAGTACGCCAGCCTGCTCGGCGGGCCGCCCTTCGAGCCTGCGGAGAGCAACCCGATGCTCGGGTTCCGTGGCGCCTCGCGCTACGCGCACCCCGCCTATGCCGAGGGCTTCGCACTGGAGTGCCGCGCGATGCGACGCGTGCGCGAGGAAATGGGCCTGACGAACGTCATCCTGATGCTGCCGTTCGTGCGCCGGGTGGCCGAGGCCGACCTGGTTCTGCAGACGATGGCCGACCTCGGTCTGCGGCGCGGCGAGAACGGGCTGAAGATCTACGCGATGTGCGAAATCCCGAACAACGTGATTCTGATCGACGAATTCGCCAAGCGCTTCGACGGCTTCTCCATCGGCTCCAACGACCTGACCCAGCTCACCCTGGGCGTCGACCGGGACAGCGAGGTAGTCGCATTCGACTACGACGAACGCGACGAGGGCGTCAAGGAGATGATCCGCCTGGCGGTGGATGGCTGCCGCCGCAACGGAATCCACTCGGGACTGTGTGGGCAGGCGCCGTCGGACTACCCGGACATGGCCGAGTTCCTGGTCCGGATCGGAATCGACTCCATGAGCCTCAATCCCGACACGGTGATCAAGACCACGCGCCAGATCCTGCAACTGGAGCAACAGGTCGCGCCATCCCAATGACCAGCAACCCGTTCCCTCGCCCCCAAGCCCAGCACGCCGCTTTGAGCAGGAGCCTGGCATGAAGCTGCCGACCACCATCGACCCGCGGCACCACGACGCGGTGATCTTCGACCTCGACGGGTTGCTCACCGACACCGTCGGCGCCGACGCTGCGTCCTGCGCGCCGCTGTTAGGTCCCACGCTGGCATTGGCGCGAAAATTGCAGCGCGCCAACGTCGCCACGGCGGCGTGCAGGTCGGGCAGACACGGTCGCCAGGTGCTGAAAGCCGCCGGGATCGATGACATATTCGACGTCTGCATCGACGGCGAGGCGGAGGCCGGGGACTCGGCTGTCAGTGTGGACGCCAGCCACCGGCTCGGGGTGCGTCCACAACGTGCGGTGGTCGTCGGATACACCAACGCTGCCGTGACCGCGGGCCGCGACGGCGGATTCTGCCTCGTCGTCGGTGTCGACCGCGACGGCGGCGCCGACCGGCTGCGGCAAAGCGGCGCCGACGTCGTGGTGGCCGGCGTGGCCGACATCGCGGTGCGCTATGGCGACAAGCGCATGTCGGAAATCCCGAATGCGCTGAATTCCTACGGTCAGTTGATCGGCATCGCCAGCGCTCGAGAGTTGGCGCTGTTCCTCGATTACGACGGAACGCTGTCCCCCATCGTCGCCGATCCCGAGGCGGCCACCCTGGTCGACGGCGCAGCCGAGGTGCTGGCCCAGGCGGCCGAGGTGTGCCCGGTGGCGATATTGAGCGGTCGCGACCTGGCGGATATCCGCGACCGCGTCGGCGTACCCGGGCTCTGGTATGCGGGCAGCCACGGGTTCGAACTGATGGCACCAGATGGCAGCTACCACCAAAACGATTCCGCCGCAGCCGTTGTCCCGGTTCTGCAGCAGGCGGCTGCCGAGTTGCGCGACAGCCTTGCCGAAATTCCGGGGGTACGGGTCGAGCACAAGCGTTTCGCCGTCGCCGTTCACTACCGCGAGGTCGCACCAGAGCACATCGGCCAGATCGTCTCCACCACACACAAGCTCGCAAGCCGGGCCGGCCTGCGAGTGACCAACGGACGCATGCTCGTTGAGCTGCGACCCGACGTCGACTGCGACAAAGGCACCACGCTGGCCTGGATCGCCGACCGCATCGACCGCGGCCACTCCCGACTTCCGATCTACATCGGCGACGACCTCACCGACGAAGACGCCTTCGACGCAGTCCAATTCAGCGGCATCGGCATCGTGGTGCGGCACAGCGAGGACGGCGACCGCAGAACGGCCGCCCGATTCAGCCTGACCAGCCCGGACGAGGTGCGCGAATTCCTTCAGCGAGGGTCGAATTGGCTTGCCTATAACCACCAAACATCGTCCACGGCTTGGGATTTCACCTTCGAAGGATACGACCCGCAGAGTGAGAAGCTGCGTGAGTCCTTGTGCACGGTGGGAAATGGCTACTTCGCCACCCGCGGCGCCGCGCCCGAATCGAAAGCCGATCAGGTGCACTACCCGGGCACGTACGCGGCCGGGATCTACAACCGTCTGGTCGACAACGTATCGGGCACCGAAATCGACAACGAAAGCCTGGTCAACATACCCAACTGGCTGGCCCTGACCTTCCGCATCGACGACGGCAGCTGGTTCGACATCGACGACGTCGAGGTGCTGTCGTTCCGGCAGTCCCTCGATCTGCGCGGTGCGGTGCTGACCAGGGCCGTGCGGTTCCGCGATGACGCCGGACGCACCACTTCCCTGACGCAGCAACGATTCGTCGCGATGCACCTGCCGCACGTCGCCGCCCTGCACACGACGGTCCTCGCCGAGGACTGGTCAGGGACGATCGAGGTCCGCTCGACGCTGGACGGGAACGTCACCAACTCGCTGGTCGAGCGGTACCGGGATTTGGCCAACCATCATCTCGAGCTGTTGGAGAAGCGGGAGATCTCAGACAACTCCGTGCTGCTGTCGATGCGGACAACCCAGTCGCGCATTCCCGTCGCCATGGCGGCGCGCAACATCGTCTGGCGTGACGAGATTCCCGTCCCGGCCAGCTATCACCACTTCGAGCGGGCCGCCGAGGTCGGTCACGATATCGCCGTCGAGCTGGCGATCGGTGAAACGTTGACGGTCGAGAAGGTCGTAACGCTCTACACCGGGCGCGATGTTGCGACCTCCGAACCCGCGGTGGACGCCGAGCGCTTGCTGGGCCGGCTCGGCCGGTTCGCCGAGCTGCGGGACGGGCACCTGACCGAGTGGGTGCATCTGTGGGAACGGCTGTCCATCGACTTCGAAGACTTCGCCGACGAACTGCGCATCCTGCGACTGCACATGTTGCATCTGCTGCAGACGGTGTCGCCCAACAGTTCCGACCTGGATGTCGGCGTGCCGGCGCGCGGACTGCACGGCGAGGCGTATCGCGGGCATATCTTCTGGGACGAGCTGTTCATCTTCCCGGTGCTGAACCTGCGGCTGCCCATGGTGACCCGCTCGCTGCTCGGCTACCGTTACCGGCGCCTGCCTGAGGCGCGTCACGCCGCCCAGGAGGCCGGCTACGCCGGCGCGATGTTCCCCTGGCAATCCGGCAGCGACGGACGCGAGGAAAGTCAACGGCTGCACCTGAATCCGCGCAGCGGACGGTGGAATCCCGACTCCAGCGCGCGGGCCCACCACATCGGCATCGCCGTCGCCTACAGCGCGTGGAAGTTCTATCAGGTCACCGGCGACCTGGCCTACCTGATCGACTACGGCGCGGAGTTGCTGGCCGAGATTGCGCGCTTCTGGGTGAGCCGGGCCACCTACGACGAGGACCGCGGCCGCTACAGCATCCGCGGTGTCATCGGCCCCGACGAGTTCCACTCCGGCTATCCCGACGCGCCGTACGACGGCATCGACAACAACGCGTACACCAACGTGATGGCGGTCTGGGTGATCCTGCGCGCCTTCGACGCGCTCAAACTGCTGCCGCTGCCGAACCGAATCGATCTGCTGGAAACGCTGCGGCTAAGCACCGACGAACTGGCCCGCTGGGAAGACGTGAGCCGGCGGATGTACGTGCCGTTCCACGACGGCGTCATCAGCCAGTTCGAGGGGTACGGCGAGCTGGAGGAACTGGACTGGGACCGGTTGCGGCGCCAGTACGGCAACATCCAACGTCTCGACCGCATCCTCGAGGCGGAGAACGACGATGTGAACCGGTACAAGGCGTCCAAGCAGGCCGACGCCCTGATGCTGCTCTACCTGATGTCGGCAACGGAGTTGGGCGAACTGCTCGACCGGCTCGGTTACCGCTTCGACGTGGACACCGTTCCGGAAATGGTGGATTACTACCTGGCCCGCACCTCGCACGGGTCGACGCTCAGCGGTGTGGTGCACACCTGGGTGCTGGCCCGGGCCAACCGCGATCGGGCCATGGAGTTCTTCCAGCAGGCGCTCAAGTCCGACGTGTCCGACATCCAGGACGGCACCACCTCCGAAGGCATACACCTTGCGGCCATGGCCGGATCGGTCGACCTCATGCAGCGTTGCTTCACCGGCATGGAGACCCGGGCCGACCGGATCATTCTCGATCCGCATTGGCCGGAAACGCTTGGCGTGCTGGCTGTCCCGATCCACTATCGCGGTCTGCACCTGCACCTGCGGGTCAGCGGGAAGGGCGTGATGATCAGTGTGGATCCGCGCGACGCCCCCGGAGTCGACGTGCAATGCCATGGCAAGGTCGTTCACCTGATGCCCGGGACCGTCGTCCGATTCCCCGGCTGATCCATGGAAGTTCGTGCGGCACAAGGTTGGCTGACCCGCAATGTCCGGGTGCTTTCCGCGGTTTCGTTCCTCCAGGATGCCGCCAGCGAACTGCTGTACCCGCTGTTGCCGATCTATCTCACCGCGGTACTCGGTGCCTCGCCGGCCGTGGTGGGAGCCGTCGAAGGCGCGGCTGAGGGGGCGGCGTCGCTGACCAAACTGACGGCTGGGCCGCTCGGGGACCGCTTTGCCCGGCGCCCGTTGATCATGACCGGCTACGGGATGGCCGCGCTCGGCAAGGTGATCGTTGCGGTTGCCGGCGCGTGGCCCGGGGTGTTGAGCGGCCGGGTGGTGGATCGAATCGGAAAGGGTGTTCGCGGAGCGCCTCGCGATGCCCTGCTCGTCGATGGAGTCGACGAGGCCAGCCGCGGCCGGGTGTTCGGATTCCACCGCGCGATGGACACTCTCGGCGCGGTGGTCGGCCCGCTACTCGGGCTGGCCGGATACGAGCTGCTCGACCATCGGATTCCGCCGTTGCTCTATATCGCGATCGTTCCGGCCGTGCTGAGCGCGGCCCTGGTGCTGTGGGTGCGCGAACGGGCCCGACCGGTGCAGCGCGCGGCCCGCCAGCCGGTGCGCACCGCCCTGGGCAAGCTGCCGGGCCGATACTGGCGAACGATCGCTCTGCTGACGGCCTTCGCCGCGGTCAACTTCCCCGATGCGCTGATCCTGTTGCACCTCAACGAAATCGGGTTCTCCGTTGCCGAAGTGATCCTGGCCTACGTGGGATACAACCTGGTCTACGCGGTGGGCAGTTACCCGGCCGGAGCTCTCGCCGACCGCATCCCGAGGCCCACCGTGTTCGGCATCGGCATGGCCTTTTTCGCTGTCGGTTATCTCAGCCTCGGGCTCACCACCGACAAAGTTGCGGGTTGGCTCATCGTGGGGCTCTACGGCTTGTTCGCCGCATGCACCGACGGCGTCGGAAAGGCGTGGATCTCAGGGCTCGTTCCCGCCGCCCTGCAGTCCAGCGCGCAAGGCATATTCCAGGGCGCGACCGGCTTCGCGGTGCTGTCGGCAGGTCTGTGGGCCGGTCTGCTGTGGGGGCCGGCCGGCCGGCTGCCGCTGCTGATCTCCGGTATCGCCGGAGGCTTGTTCGCGGCCCTACTGCTCACCTCGTCGATAGGCGCGGCGAGCCGCACCAAATCCCCCGCTGCGTCGGACGACTGAGATGTCCGGAATCTATGCTGGGCAGATGGCGGGTGACGAGCACGCCAGCAGCGAGGCCGGCCCGGGCGCGGTCGTGCCGTCGTTCTCTGACCTCACCGCACTTCCGGACCTGTCGCACGACCGGGCCCGGGCGGGACCGGTGCGCGAACGCCGGCCCGTCTACGTCGATCTGCTGCCGCCCTGCAACGCCGGCTGCCCCGCCGGGGAGAACATCCAGGCCTGGCTCGCCCATGCCGCGGCGGGCCGGCACGAACAAGCGTGGCGTCAGCTCGTCGCGGACAATCCACTGGCGGCAATCCACGGCCGCGTGTGCTACCACCCCTGCGAAAACGTCTGCAACCGTGGCCATCTAGACAGCTCCGTATCGATCCACTCGGTGGAACGGTTCCTCGGCGACCTGGCATGCGAACGCGGCTGGCGGTTCGAGGCTCCCGCCCCCACCGGCAAGCGGGTGCTGGTCGTGGGCGCCGGGCCCAGCGGGCTGTCCGCTGCCTATCATCTGGCACGCCTCGGCCACCAGGTCGAGGTCCGCGACGCCGGGGCCGCGCCCGGCGGGATGATGCGGTACGGCATTCCCAGCTACCGGCTGCCCCGGGAGGTCCTGGATGCCGAGCTGGACCGGATCGCGGCCATGGGTGTCGTATTCACCTGCGGTCATCGGGTCGAGGACCTCGCCGCCGAACGGGACGAGGGCGACTTCGACGCGGTGTTCGTCGCGGTCGGTGCGCATCTGGCCAAGCGAGTCGACATCCCGGTGCGGGACGCCGCCACGATGGTGGACGCGGTGTCGTTCCTGCGCGACGTCGCCTCCGGCGAAAGTCCGGCGATCGGAAAGCATGTGGCCGTCTACGGCGGCGGCAACACCGCGATGGACGCCGCGCGGGTGGCCCGCCGGCTGGGCGCGCAGGATGCCGTCATCGTCTACCGCCGCACCCGTGTGCAGATGCCCGCCCACGAGCAGGAAGCCGAGGATGCCGAACGCGAAGGCGTGCGGATCAACTGGCTGCGGACCGTCAACGCGTTCGACGGACCCGAATTGCGGGTCGAGGTAATGGAACTCGACGAGTCGGGATATCCGCGGCCGACCGGGCGCTTCGAGACGCTGGCCGCCGACACCCTGATCATGGCGCTGGGCCAGGTAACGGAGTCGGCCTTCATGCGGACGCTGCCGGGAGTGCAGTTCGACGGCGACGGCAGCGTGCGCGTCACCGAGTCGATGATGACCGGCTGTCCGGGGGTTTTCGCCGGCGGCGACATGGTGCCCGGTGAGCGCACCGTCACAGTCGGTGTCGGACATGGGAAGAGGGCGGCCCGCAACATCGATGCCTGGCTGCGCGGCGACTCGGGCCTGCGCCCCGCGAAACACCCCACGGCGACGTTCGACGCTCTGCACCTGTGGTATTTCGGGGACGCCGCACGGCGCCGGCAGCCCGAACTCGAGCCGGCGGCACGCGTCGAGAATTTCCGCGAGGTCGTCGGCGGCCTGACCGCCGAACAGGCCACCTACGAAGCCAACCGGTGCCTGTCGTGCGGGAACTGCTTCGAATGCGACGGCTGCCTGGGCGCGTGCCCGGAGAATGCGGTGATCAAACTCGGTATGGGGCACCGGTACAAGTTCGACTATGACAAGTGCACGGGTTGCGCGGTGTGCTTCGACCAGTGCCCCGTGCACGCCATCGAGATGTTCCCGGAGCCACGATGACTCGAGCCACCCTGGACGGCAACGAGGCCGCCGTCTCAGTCGCCTACCGACTCAACGAGATCTGCTGCATCTACCCCATCACACCGTCGTCGCCGATGGCCGAGTTGGCCGACGAATGGTCCAGTGCGGCAAGGCCGAACGTGTGGGGTACCGTCCCCGCAGTCGTCGAGATGCAAAGCGAGGGCGGTGCGGCCGGCGCCCTGCATGGCGCGTTGCAGAGCGGGGCGTTGACCACGACCTTCACCTCGTCGCAGGGCCTGCTGCTGATGCTGCCGAACATGTACAAGATCGCCGGCGAACTCACTTCGGCGGTCATCCACGTTGCAGCGAGATCGGTTGCTGCACAAGGGTTGTCGATCTTCGGTGATCACTCCGACGTGATGGCGGTGCGGCAGACCGGATTCGCGCTGCTGGCCGCCGCCTCGGTGCAGGAGGCGCACGATCTGGCGCTGGTCGCGCAGGCGGCCACGCTGACCACCCGGGTACCGTTCGTGCATTTCTTCGACGGATTCCGGACTTCGCACGAACTCAACACGATCGAGACGCTGTCCGATGACGACCTGCGCGACCTGGTGCCTCAGGAGTTGGTCTGGGCGCATCGCGGACGTGCGCTGTCCCCCGAGCACCCGTTCATCCGCGGCACCGCGCAGAACCCCGACGTCTACTTCCAGGCGCGGGAAACGGTGAACCCGTTCTACGCCCGCGTTCCGGAGGTGCTCGAGGAGCTGATGACCCGGCTGGGCGAACGCACCGGCAGAAGCATGCACATCGTCGAGTATCACGGGGATCCGCAGGCGCAGCGGGTGCTGGTGTTGATGGGTTCGGGCGCCCAGACCGCGGTGCAGACCGTTGCGGCTCTGGCCGCGCGTGGCGAGCGGGTCGGGGTGCTGCAGATCCGGCTGTACCGCCCCTTTCCCACCGAGGCCTTTCTCGGCGCACTGCCCGCCACCGTGCGCACGATCGGCGTGCTGGACCGCACCAAGGAACCCGGATCCGTCGGCGAGCCGCTGTATCTGGACGTGGTGGCGGCGCTGGCCGGCGCCCACGCCGACGGGCAACGGACCGTCATGCCCCGCGTCACGGGCGGACGCTACGGACTGTCCTCCAAGGAGTTCACCCCCGCGATGGTTGCCGGCGTGTTCGCCGAACTGGCTCGCCCGCAACCGCGGCGGCGATTCACCGTCGGCATCGACGACGACGTCTCCGGCACCAGCGTGGCCTACGACCCATCCTTCGACGTCGAATCGCCCGACACGGTCCGGGCGATCTTCTTCGGGCTGGGTTCGGATGGCACGGTCAGCGCCAACAAGAACACCATCAAGATCCTCGGCTCGGAAGCCGGCCTGCACGCGCAGGGTTACTTCGTCTACGACTCCAAGAAATCGGGTTCGCAGACCGAGTCGCATCTGCGCTTCGGGCCTAACCCCATCCGGGCTCCGTATTTGGTGTCGGGCGCTAATTTCGTTGGCTGCCATCAGTTTCGCTTCCTGGACAAGGTCGACGTGCTGGGTCGGGCGGCGCCGGGTGCGGTGTTGCTGCTGAACTGCCGGCACCCGGTGGACAAGGTCTGGGACGCGCTGCCCCGGCCGGTTCAGGAACAGATCCTGGACAAGCGGATCACCCTGTACACCGTGGACGCCGGCCGGATCGCCCGTGAGGCCGGACTCGCCGGGCGAATCAACATCGTCCTGCAGACCTGCTTCTTCGCGATATCGAAGGTGCTGCCGCGCGAGCAGGCGATCGCCCGGATCAAGAACTCGGTGCAGAAGATGTATGCCAGCCGAGGCGGCGACGTGCTGCAGAAGGAAATGGCGGCGGTGGACCGCGCCCTGGACGGGTTGTACCGGGTGGAGGTGCCTGCCCTGGTCACCTCGACCCGGATGCCGCCGCCGACGGTGCCCGACGGCGCCCCGGAGTTCGTCCGCACCGTCACCGCGGAGATGATGGCCGGACGCGGAAACGCCCTGCCGGTCAGCGCACTTCCGGTGGACGGCAGCTATCCCAGTGGCACCACCGCATACGAGAAGCGCAACATCTCCGAGTTGGTGGCGGTGTGGGATGCGGGCAGTTGCATCCAGTGCGGCAACTGCGGTTTCGTCTGCCCGCACAGCGTGATTCGGTCGAAGTTCTACGACCAGGCCCTGCTCGCCGGCGCACCGGAGAATTTCGACTCCGCCCCGCTCAACGCGGTCGGACTGCCCGACACCAGGTACTCGCTGCAGGTGTACGTCGAGGACTGCACCGGCTGCGGCCTGTGCGTCGAGGCATGCCCGGTGGTCATACCGGGCAGCACGGGCACCAAAGCCATCAATCTCGGCCCCAGGGAGCCGCGGGTCGACGGCGCCCGGAACAATATCGAGTTCTTCGAGACGCTGCCGAACAACGACCGATCCCGGGTGGACTTCGGCACCGTGCGCGGAACCCAGTTCCTGCAGCCACTTTTCGAGTTCTCCGGCGCCTGCGCGGGCTGCGGTGAGACCCCGTACCTCAAGCTGCTCTCGCAGCTCTTCGGCGACCGGCTGATGGTCGCCAACGCGACCGGCTGTTCGTCCATCTACGGGGGCAACCTGCCCACCACGCCGTGGACGGCCGACGCCGAGGGGCGTGGCCCGGCGTGGTCCAACTCGCTGTTCGAGGACAACGCCGAGTTCGGCCTCGGCTTCCGGTTGGCCGACGACGCCCACGTGCAGCTGGCCCGGCGGCGGTTGAGCGGGCTGCGCGACGTCCTGGGTGCCGAACTGGTCGACGCCATCCTGACGGCGCCGCAGCTGCGGGAGTCCGAACTGCGCGCACAGCGCGCGCGGGTGGCCGAACTGCGGCGCCGCCTCGACGATCTCGAACCCGCCGGCGACGACGTGGGTGATCTGCGCAGCGTGCTGGACCACCTGGTGCGGCGCAGCGTGTGGATCGTCGGCGGCGACGGCTGGGCCTACGACATCGGGTTCGGCGGGCTCGACCACGTGCTGGCCAGCGGGCGCAACGTCAACGTGCTGGTGCTCGACACCGAGGTCTACTCCAACACCGGCGGCCAGATGTCGAAAGCGACCCCGCTGGGTGCGGTGGCCAAGTTCGCCGCCGGGGGCAAGACCGTCCCGTTGAAAGACCTTGCGCTGCAGGCGATCGCCTACGGCAACGTCTACGTCGCCAAGGTCGCCATGGGCGCCGACCCGCAACAGACGCTACAGGCGTTCCGCGAGGCGGAGGCCTACGACGGCCCCTCCCTGATCATCGCCTACAGCCAGTGCATCGCCCACGGCATCGAGATGCGGCACGGGATGGATCAGCAGTACCGTGCCGTGGCGAGCGGGCACTGGCCGCTGATCCGCTACGACCCGATGCTGCGGGCGGCCGGAGAGAACCCGTTCCTGCTCGACTCGCATCAGCCGCGTATTCCCCTGGCCGACTACCGCAACGGGGAACTGCGTTTCCGTGCGCTGGCCAACGCCAACCCGGCCGAGTACGACCGGCTCCTCGGACTGGCCGAACAAGCCAACGCCCAACGCTGGAATGTCTACCAGGAGATGGCTTCTCGCGGTCCCGAACACTTCCGTGCCGACGCCCGCAAGGAACACTGATGGACCTGTCGACTCGCTATCTGGGGCTCGCACTGCCCAACCCCCTGGTCGCGGCCGCGTCCCCGTTGTCCCGGACCGTCGAAGGCGTCCGGCGACTTGCGGATGCCGGGGTCGGTGCGGTCGTGCTCTATTCGCTGTTCGAAGAGCAACTGCGCCGCGAGGCCGAACGCAATGCACGTCTGGCCGAGGCGGGCACCGAGAGCTTCGCCGAGTCCTTGTCGTATTTCCCGCAGGTCGCCGATGAGGACCACGGCCCGCGCCGCTACTTGAGCATGCTCGAACGGGCGGCCGGTGCCGTCTCGGTGCCCGTGATCGGTAGCCTCAACGGCAGCACGCCCGGCGGATGGACCTACTACGCACGGTCCATGCAGGAATGCGGTGCTGCCGCAATCGAATTGAACGTCTACTACCTGCCCGGGGATCCGCTGATCAGCGGCCGTGACGTCGAACAGCGTCACCTCGACATCCTGGCGCGGGTCAAAGACGCGGTGACCGTACCCGTCGCGGTGAAACTCAGTCCCTACTTCAGCGCGACCGGTGAGATGGCGCGGCGTCTCGACGAAGCCGGCGCGGACGGGCTCGTCCTGTTCAATCGGTTCCTACAGGCCGACATCGACCCCGAGACCCTCACCGTGCAGCGTGGCGTGTCACTGTCCACGGCCGCGGAAATGCGATTGCCGTTGACGTGGATCACGTTGCTGCGCGGCCGAATCCGGGCTTCGCTGGCCGCGACGACCGGCGTTGAGAGTGCCACGGAACTGATCAAGTACCTGCTGGCCGGCGCGGATGTGGTGATGAGCGCGTCGGCGCTGCTGCGCCACGGCCCCGAGTACGCCGCCGTGCTCCTCGAGGGCCTACGAGACTGGATGCGGCGCAAGGAATTCAACACAGTCGAGGAACTGCGCGGGATGCTCGCCGCCACGCCTGCCCCCAACGGTGCGGACGAGACCACCCGCGAGCGCTGGGACTACGTCAGCGCACTGCGCCAGGCCGACGACTCCGGTTACGCCCCCTGATGGATTCCCTCGGCATGCTGCTCCCCGATTTGGTGTGCGTGGTCACCGGCGGAGGCGACGGTATCGGTGCGGCAACGTCGCGGCTGTTCGCGCAGCACGGTGCTCGAGTGGTGATCGCCGACATCGACGCCGAGCGCGCCCAGCGGACGGCCGAGGAGATCGAATCGGGAGGCGGAACGGCACTGCCCGTCGTCACCGATGTCCGGGAGGACGCACAGGTCGCCGCGCTGGCGGCCGCCGTACTGGACCGCTTCGGCCGGGTGGACGTGCTGGTGAACAACGTGGGTCACTGGGTGCGTCATCCCGGCCCGTTCGCCGGCACCGACCCGCGGTGTTGGGATGAGTTGTACCGGGTGAACCTGCAGCACGTCTTCCTGGTCACCCGCGCCTTCCTGCCGGCGATGATCGAGCAGCAATCAGGCGCGATCGTCAACGTCTCGTCGGTGGAAGGGTTGCGCGGCTACCCCGAGGATCCGGTCTACGCCGCCTTCAAGGCCGCCGTCGTCCATTTCACCCGCAGCCTGGCGGTCCAGGTAGGCCGGGACGGCGTGCGGGTCAACGCAATCGGTCCCGATGTCACCGAGTCGCTGCAGGTGCCCTACTCGCAGTGGCTGTCCGCCGAGGAGCAGACGCAGTGGCCGAAGTGGGTGCCGCTGGGGCGGATGGGCGTGCCGGAGGATCAGGCGCGAGTCATCCTGTTTCTGGCGTCGGACCTGTCGGCGTTCGTCACCGGCCACACGATTCCGACCGACGGCGGCACCGGCGCCGCGGGCGGCTGGTTCCGCTCGTCGCGCCGGGCGGGCCGGGACTGGACGAACCGGCCCTTCGACGCCTGACGGCGCCGTTTTGCGCTACTCAGCCCAGCGTGGTGTGCATCAACATGACGTCGTATGCCGACCACAGCGACAGGTTGAAATACACGTCCTTGCCCGTGGTCCAGGGATGCATCATCGGCGCGTAGATGCCGCCGGGCATCTGGAAGCTCGAGACCAGCAGATGCTCCGGGCTGTAGGGCCCTTGCGGCGTCGGTGCGGTCCGGGCCACCACGTCGTTGGCGCCGTTGGTGTACATCACCAGGTACTGCTTGAGATAGGTGTTGTACTGAGCCGACATCTCGGCCACCGGACCCGGGATGACCGGGGTGGCCGCCGACGGCTTGTTCGGCACCCAGGAGTTCGAATCTCCGTTCCAGTACTCGTATTTGGTCAGGTCCGGGATGAAGCGCGGCTGTACCCGCGACAGGTGTGCCGCGCCACCGCGACCGTTCGGGGTCCCGAACGAGTAGAGGTAGCCGTCGTTGCCCTTGACGTACGCGCCCATCTGGAAGTTCTCATTGCCCTCCACGTACGGGACCCGCGCGGCGTCAGGCCCGTTGGCGCGAATGGTGCCCGGATACACCGACCAGGTCTGGCCGTTGTCGGTGGACATCGCGACCCCGGAGTAGTTCGTCCACCATTCCCCGTCGCGGCCCCAGTCCTTGATCGACATGAAGTTGATGTACTGGGTTTTCCCGACGGAGATGGCGGCGGTCGGGATGATTCCGGTCTCTTCCTTCGCGTACTTGATGCTGTTGATGACCTGCCGGGAGAAGCCCGGCTGCTGGGTCGGCGATCCTGCATACCGGTTGGACGGGTCGCCTTCGGCCACATGCATCCCATGGGACAGGTCGTGGTCGTTGCTGCGGAACAGCACGTTGTACCGCCACTGGTCACCATGGACAGCGCAGTAGCCGAACGTGTCGCCGAAGGCCATCAGGACTTGATGGTTGGCGGGATCGCCGTTGTCCCAAAGGATCCCAAGGTCAGTCCCGGAGATGCCGAAGCGCTGCAGGGTCTTGTTCGGGCCGTCGGGGCCGGTCACCCATTCGACCAGCGAGGTGTTGGAACCGCCGAGCGCCCCCATCGCATCCGGCGCCCCCGGTGGGGCGGCGGCCGGTTCCGGGGCCGGGTTCGGCGGGGGTACGGCGGCCTCCGGCGCCATTTGCGCGGCCTGGGGCTGCTGGCCCGCGGCCGGCGGCGTGGGGGCCGGTGGCCCGGGGTTGGCACCGGGCACGCGTGCCTGCTGTTGGATCGGCGCGGAGTACCGCTGACCCGGCTGCAGCATCCGCTGCAACGGCCCGACCCTGGGCAGCGGCGCACGATCGTTCGCGCCGCGGGGCCGCTTGTTCAGCGGGCCGAGTACCTTGCCACCGGGGTTGGTGACCACCGCATTGGCCGGAGGCGGAACGTTGGCTTCGGGCGCACTGCACGGCAATGCGTTCGCGGCCGGCGCAAGGCCGATGGGCAGGATGAGCCCAACAGCGGCCGCCGCCGCCAGCGATACCGAGACGAAGCGAGGAATCGCCGACATGTCACACCTCTCCGGGGACCGGACGCCGATTGACGTCCGCATTGGGTTGATGTGACGATAGTGAGCAATGAGACGCTTGTGACCGTTGAGCAGTCAAAAGGTACGCGTCTGTGACCGTGTCGCAATCCACCATTCGGCGCGATACGGACCGGCCGGTCGCGATACTTCACGACCCGTTCCCGCGGCGCTGAGAGCCATCTCATGCTTAGCCTGCCCCCGCGCTGGATATATACGCTTGGGCACGGTTCGGTTCGGGCACGGACGACGAGGAGGCACGGTGGTCACCAACGGCAGTTCGCAGGGCACCACCGGCGACGGGGAACGCCCCGAGGTCTGGCCGGGCAAGGCTTATCCGCTGGGCGCCAGCTACGACGGCTCCGGGACCAACTTCGCGGTGTTCAGCGAAGTCGCCGAGCGGGTCGAGTTGTGCCTGTTCGACGACAGCGGAGCCGAGACCCGGATCGTCCTGCCGGAGGTCGACGGTTTCGTCTGGCACGGCTTCCTGCCCAGCATCCAACCCGGCCAGCGCTACGGCTATCGGGTGCACGGCCCCTACGATCCCGCCGCCGGCCAGCGCTGCAACCCGAATAAGCTGCTGCTGGACCCGTATTCGAAGGCCATCGACGGCGCTTTCCAGTGGGGTCAGCCGCTGTTCAGCTACAACTTCGGCGACCCCGACAGCCGCAACGACGAGGATTCGGCCGCCGACATGCCCAAGTCGGTGGTGATCAATCCGTACTTCGACTGGGGCGTGGACCGCCCGCCGGGCCACGAATACGCCGACAGCATCATCTACGAAGCCCATGTCAAAGGTCTGACCCAAACCCACCCCGCCATCCCGGAACGCAGCCGCGGCACCTATTCCGCGATCGCCCACCCGGCGATCGTCGAGCACCTGACCAACCTCGGCATCACCGCCATCGAGTTGATGCCGGTGCACCACTTCGCCAACGACTCCACGCTCATCGACAAGGGACTCTCGAACTACTGGGGCTACAACACAATCGGGTTCTTCGCCCCCGACTCCAAGTACGCCCTGGCCGAGACGCCCGGCAGCCAGGTCCAGGAATTCAAGGCCATGGTGCGCACGCTGCACGAGGCCGGCATCGAGGTGATCCTGGACGTGGTCTACAACCACACCGCCGAAGGCAATCACATGGGTCCCACGTTGTCGATGCGCGGCATCGACAACGCCGCCTACTACCGCCTGGTCGACGACGACAAGCGCTACTACATGGACTACACCGGAACCGGTAACAGCCTCAACGTCGGCCATCCGCACACCCTGCAATTGATCATGGACTCGCTGCGGTACTGGGTGACCGAGATGCACGTCGACGGCTTCCGCTTCGACCTGGCTTCCACCCTGGCGCGCGAGTTCTACGACGTGGACCGGCTGTCGGCGTTTTTCGAACTGGTGCAGCAGGATCCGATTGTCAGCCAGGTCAAGCTGATCGCCGAGCCGTGGGACGTCGGGCCGGGTGGATACCAGGTGGGCAACTTCCCCCCGCAGTGGACGGAGTGGAACGGCAAGTACCGCGACACCATCCGCGACTTCTGGCGCGGCGAGGACGCCATCTTGTCCGAGTTCGCCTCGCGCATCACCGGTTCCGCCGACCTCTACGAGCACACCGCGCGCCGCCCGGTGGCCTCGATCAACTTCGTCACCGCGCACGACGGCTTCACGTTGCGGGACCTGGTGTCCTACAACGAGAAACACAACGAAGCGAACAAGGAAGACAACAACGACGGCGAGTCGCACAACCGGTCCTGGAACTGTGGTGTCGAAGGCCCCACCGACGACCCGGAAATCAACGCGCTGCGCGCTCGGCAACAGCGCAATTTCCTGGCGACAACCATTCTGTCGCAAGGTGTTCCGATGATCTGCCACGGCGACGAACTGGGCCGCACCCAGCACGGCAACAACAACGGCTTCTGTCAGGATTCCGAGCTGACCTGGATCGACTGGGACAACGCCGATACCGACCTCGTCGAGTTCTCCCGCACCGTGGCGGCGATCCGGGCCGATCATCCGGTTTTCCGCAGGCGCCGCTTCTTCACCGGCGCACCGGTCCGCCACCGCGGCTCCGAAGGCATACCGGATATTTCGTGGTTCCGCCCGGACGGTTCGGAGATGAGCGACGAAGACTGGGACTCGGGCTTCGGCAAGTCGGTAGCGGTATACCTGAACGGCCTGGGCATCCCAGGCACCGATTCGCGCGGGCAGCGCATCACCGACGACTCATTCCTGCTGTGCTTCAATGCCCATCACGAGCCGATCGAGTTCATCCTTCCCAGTGACGAATTCGGGCCGGGCTGGCTGCCCGTGCTCGACACCACGGCAGCAACCGGCCGGCCCGCCGACCCGGAGACGCTGTCGCCGCAGGGCAAGATCCTGGTCGAAGGCCGCGCGGTGGTGCTGCTGCAGCAGACCCACGCCGACTGAGGCCGTGGTTGAGTCCGGTCAGGCCGGGTACCACTCGAAGGTGACCGAACCCGGACTCGTCGTCGTCGGCAGTGGCCCAGCGGCGGTCGCCGCGGCCGCTTCCTTCCGCGAACACGACCCTGATTCGCGGGTGCAGATTTTTACCGCCGACGGGGACGTGCCCTACCAGCGGCCGCCGCTGAGCAAGGAATACCTGCGCGGCGAGACCGACGATGTGGCGCTGCATCCCGCGCAGTGGTTCGACGATCGCACGATCGAGTTGAACCTCGACTCCCCTGTCGAACGACTCGACCTGGCCGAGCGGGCAGTGTATGTCGGGGATCGCCGGCACCCTTTCGACACCCTGGTGTTGGCATGCGGCGCTGCGCCGCAACCGCCGCCGATCCCCGGCGGCCATCGGGCTCTGCTGTTGCGTTCCCTGGCCGATGCGACCACGTTGCGCAGCGCTGCACGTTCCGCTGCCTCCGCGGTGGTGATCGGTTCGGGTTTCATCGGCTGTGAGGCTGCGGCATCGCTGGCACAGCGCGACGTCGCGGTGACTTTGGTTGCGCCAGAACCACTTCCGCAGGAACAGCGGCTGGGCGCCGAGGCCGCCGCCCGATTGCGGGATCTGGTCACCGAGATGGGTGTCCGCCACGCCGGCGGGGTCGGCGTCACCGAGATCACCGCGGCCGGTGTGCGACTGGACAACGGGGTTACCATCGACTGCGATCTGGTCCTGGCCGCTACCGGCGTCACACCGCAGAGTGCGCTGGCCGCCGACGCCGGCCTGCGCGTCGACGACTCGCGCATCGTGGTGGGCTCCGACATGGCCACCTCAGTGCGCGGCATCTACGCCGCGGGTGACGTCGCGCTGGCGCGGCACGCCGTCGCCGGCCGGCACCTGGCCGTCGAGCACTGGCAGGACGCGACCGACCAGGGCGCCATCGCGGGAGCAGCGGCCGCCGGGCGGCAGCCGAAATGGGATGGGATTCCGGGGTTTTGGACCACCATCGGCGACGCCACCCTGAAGTATCACGCGTGGGGCGACGGGTTCGAGAGTAGCCGGCTGATCGACCATCCGGATGGGTTCACCGTCTGGTACGAAACCGACGGCGCGACCGTGGGCGTGCTCACCTACAACCGCGACGACGACTATGACCTCGGCGAACGGTTGATCGCCGAATCGCGACCCGCGCCCGTTCGCACCGGGTGACCCGGGCGGATTCGACCCCGGGGTAGCGGGGTATCAGCAAACGTAGTCGGCCAAACCACGATATCGGAGGACCTCGCAATGAGCGCCAAGTCCAAAGCTCTGTACATGCCGCTGTCGATTGCGACCAGCGTCGCGGGCGGTCTGTTGGCCGGCGCGGTTTTCGGCCAGGTGTGGAAGCGGTTCAGCGACGACGACCAGGCCCCGCCGGACCCCAAGGACCTCAGCAACTCCACCCGTGCCGCGCTGATCGGCGCCGGCCTGCAGGGGTTGATCTTCGGCGTGGTCAAGGCCGCGGTGGACCGGGCCGGTGCGCGTGGCTACCAGGCCGTCACGCACGAATCACCGGTGCCCTGACACCCGCCGGCAGACTAATAGAACGTGTTACAGTTCTGCCAACCGGAGCAACCGGAGACCGCGTGTGCAAGGAGGCCCGGATGAACTCCGCTCTACGAAAAGCGCAGTGGCGCAGTTGAATCAGGCGCAATGACCGAGAGCAAGGCGCGATCACTTGCGATCGTCACCGTCGCCTACCTGATTGCCCTGGCGGTGGCGGCGGCGTGGCTGATCTGGGGACCGAGCACCGGCCGGCTGTGGCTGGACACCTTCGTCGCCGACGTGCTGGCCACGCTGGTCGTATTCACCTTCAGCAGGGCCTACCGCAATTCCAGCTTCTACGACGCCTACTGGAGCGTCATACCGCCATTGCTGACTTTCTACTGGTGGAGCCAGGCTGGTCCCGGCGTGGACCAGTTGCGCTGCTGGCTGGTCGCGGTTCTGGTCACGGTGTGGGCGGTGCGCTTGACCGGCAACTGGGTCTACGCGTTTCCCGGGCTGCACCACGAGGACTGGCGTTACCCGATGTTTCGGGAACGCGCCGGCAGGTGGGAGTTCGTCGTCGATCTGGTCGCGATCCACCTCATCCCGACCGTGCAGGTCTTCGTCGCGACGCTGCCGGTCTACGTCTGTGTGACCCATCCGGGCGCGGGCATCACCTGGCTTGCCGTCGCCGCCTTCGTGGTAGGGCTGGCGGCGGTGACCATCGAGTTGGTCGCCGACGTCCAGATGCACCGCTTCGTCGCCAACCGCCGCCCGGGTGAGGCGATGGACTCCGGCCTGTGGAGTTGGTCGCGGCATCCGAATTACTTCGGGGAGTTCGGGTTCTGGTTCGCCCTCGCGCTGTTCGGGGTGGCGGCCTCGCCGGCCGACGCCTGGTGGCTGTTCGCCGGGGCGCTGGCCATTCTGGCCATGTTCCTCGGCGCCAGCATCCCGATGATGGAGACGCGCAGCCTGCAACGCCGCCCCGACTACCAGCAGATCATCGACCGGGTACCTCGCTTCGTGCCGTGCCCGCCACGGCGGCTGCCCTCGTGACCGTGAGCCGCAAGCGCGTCGTCGTCGCGGGACTCGGTGACGTGGGTCTGTTGACCGCGATTCGGCTGGCCCCGCACGCGGATGTCGTCGGCATCTCGGTGAAACCCGGGTTGGTCAGCGGTCAGGAACTCGGCGTCCGCCTCGCCCGACCCGACGACTGGGCCCGCGACTACTGGATTCCGTTCGACCGGTTCCGTCGCCTGGACGGGGTGCGAACGGTGCAGGCCGAGCTGACTGGCCTCGATCTGGCCGGCCGCGTCGTGCTGGCCCGGGAGCGCGAGGGCGCCACGATCACCGAACCCTATGACGCCCTGGTGATTTCGACCGGAGTCAGCAACGGGTTCTGGCGCCACACCGCGCTGCAGTCGCCCGGCGAGATCGGCGCCCGGCTCTACGCCGACCACGAACGACTCGGTGCCGCGAAATCGGTGATCGTCGTCGGCGGTGGAGCGGCGGCGGTGAGCAGCGCCGTCAACCTGGCCACCGCCTGGCCGGGCAAACAGATCGACCTGTACTTCCCCGGTGAGCGCCCGCTGGGCGAATATCACCCGCGCATCTGGCGGCGTGTCCGTGCCCGAATGGATCAGCTGGGGATCGGCCTGCACCCCGGGCATCGGGCCGTGGTCGCCGACAGCTTCACCGGCGAGGAGATCACCAGCGACCCGGTTCGGTGGAGCACCGGGCAGAGCCCGGCCGTCGCCGAAGCCGTGCTCTGGGCGATCGGGCGGGTGCGACCCAACACCGACTGGCTGCCGCCCGAACTCCTCGACGAACACGGGTACGTCCGCGTCACGCCTGAATTGCGGGTGCCCGGCCATCGCGACGTGTTCGCCGTGGGCGACGTCGCCGCCACCGACCCGTTGCGCAGCTCCGCTCGTAATCGCGGAGATGCTTTGGTGGCGAGCAACATTCGCGCTACATTCGCCGGTCGCCGGCTGCGCGCCTTTCGCGCTCCGACCCGCCGCTGGGGTTCGTTGGTCGGTGTCCAGCCCGACGGGCTGGAGGTCTTCTTCCCCACCGGCCACGCGTTACGCTTCCCGCCCTGGGCGGTCCACCGCGTGGTGATGCCGTGGGTGGTCCGCTGGGGGATGTACCGAGGGGTACGCGAAAACCACCCCTTCGGCTGAGGAGGGTCTGCCATGGAGATGTGGGAACTCGTTGCGCGCGAACAGATTCGGGACACGCTGGCGCGGTACAACTGGTCGGGTGACGCGGGCCGCGTCGCGGCGCTCGCGCAGACCTTCCGCGCCGACGGCGTCCTCGAGATCCGCGGCATGGAAGCCCTGCACGGACGGGACGCGATCGAGGCGTTTCTGGGCAACGTCGCCGGCAGCGTGGCCGATGCCGGCACGGCGAACGTCAAGCCGATCGTCCGGCACATCCTGACCAACGTGATGTTCACGGAGTTGGCTGCTCACCGCGCCCGGGTGTCGTCGTACTTCACCGTGGTCACCCACGTCGGCCTCGACCACGTCGGGCGCTACCGCGACATCCTGGTGCCCGACGGCGACGCCTGGTTGATTGAGCATCGCACGGTGTCGACCGATTGGGCCGCGCCGGACTCGGTGATGGCCCGCGGCTAACCGCCCGTCCGGGCTCCGGCACTTAGCCGGGCAGCCAGCACCGCCGCTGCGAAAAATCCGAATGCCGTCCACCCGTCGGTGCCGGCCAGACCGTTCTTGGCGAGCAGCACCAGCGCCACACCGGCGATGCAGATCAGCGCCCCGGCCAGCGCCGAACGCGCGCCGGTGGCGTGAACCGGCGCGTCCCACCAGGGCAGCCGGCGGTGTTCGAGCGGCGAGAGCAACCGGAACGTCACGGCCATGATTGCGGCGAACACCACCGCACGCAGCGCCAACAGCGCCCAGAACCCCGGCGCGTGCACATCGTAGGCGTCCAGGCCGAAGGCGTTCAGAGTGAACGCGGCGACGGCGATGGCCGGGATGTGCCACAGGTAGAGCGTCATCGCTCCCCCGTTGCCCACCGCGACCGCACGCCAGACCCGGGGCCGAGCGGCCCAGCGCCGTACCGCCCCCGCGGCTGTCACGAACGCGCACGACACCCAGGTGCAGTGCAACGCGAGCAGCAACGTCGGCGGGGACACGTTGGACATCCGCTCGGCGCCGGTCACCACCAAGGACACCTCGTAGCTGCCGGCGACGGCGAGCGCGGTCTGCGCGCTCAGCGCGCAGACCGCCGTGCCCACCGCGGCGCCCACCCCGATCAGCCCGCGCGCATACCCGACGCCGATCGCCACCGGGATGAGCCAGACGATCAGGAAGTTCGCGACACCGGATTCCGCGGTGCCGACCGCGAATCGGATCCCGTCGACCACGGTCGCCGCGGCCAGCAGACCGAGCACGACCAGGCCGAGCGCGCGTCCCGAGCGCAGCCGGGTCAGCGCCGGCACGAAAGCCAGGGTTACCAGGTAGACGCCGAGAAACCACAGCAGCGCCACGGACTCGCGGCCCAGGTCGTCTGCCGATTCCGCGCCGAGCGCCAGGCGGGCCACCACCAGTGCGGCCGTCCACGCCGCGAGATACCAGAACACCGGTCGACACAGTCGCTGCGCACGGGTGAACAGCCACGAGCCCCACGCGGTGCCGGCGTGCCAACCGTAGGCGCCGGCAGCTCCGCCGGCCAGGAAGAACAGCGGCATGACCTGGACCACCCAGGTGACCGGGGCGATCGCCGGCAGCGCGCCGAGCAGGTTCCCGATGTGCACCCCGTCGGAGTCGATCGTGGCCAGCAGCAGCGCGCAGTGCCCGAACATGACGACGATCAGAGCGGTCAGTCGCGCGACGTCGACGGCTCGGTCGCGTTGGCGGGTGGCGGCGTCGGACAGCCCGGTGGGCATGAAAGCGGCGAGAGGCATTGGACCAGCATGCCCAAAATCGGGCGGCGCCAATTGAGTAGTCCTACCCGAAGCCGGCGTCGCGCAACGCCCGGGCCATCGAATTCGACCCGCCTCCCGGCTGCGCATCGCGGCGCCGCGGGCTGCCCGTCTGCTGCGAACCGCGGCGCTGACGCGCGGGGTCACGGTCGCCGCGAGCGGGTGGGCGATCGGCGCGCCGGTCCCGCTGCGGATCGTCGTTGAGGCGCAGGCTCAATCCGATCCGCTGGCGTTCGACGTCGACCTCCATCACCTTCACCCGGACCACCTGGCCGGAGCGGACGACCTCGTGCGGGTCGGAGACGTAGCGTTCGGCCATCGCCGATACGTGGACGAGGCCATCCTGGTGGACTCCGACGTCGACGAAAGCACCGAATGCGGCCACGTTGGTCACCACGCCTTCCAGGACCATTCCAGGCTTGAGGTCGGCGATCTTCTCGACGCCGGCCGCAAATTTCGCAGAGCTGAACGCCGGACGAGGATCACGGCCGGGTTTCTCCAGTTCGGCGATGATGTCGGTCACGGTCGGGATGCCGAAGCGGTCGTCGGCGAAATCGGCCGGGCGAAGTTTGCGCAACGCCCGCTCGTCGCCGATGATCTCGGCCAGGGCCATCCCGGAGCGGTCCAGGATGCGCCGGACAACCGGGTACGCCTCGGGGTGGACGCCGGAGGCGTCCAGTGGGTCGTCGCCGCCGCGGATGCGCAGGAAGCCCGCACATTGCTCGAAAGCCTTGGGGCCCAATCGCGGAACGGCCAGCAGTGCCCGGCGGTTGGGGAACGGACCGGTTTGGTCGCGGTGGGCCACGATGGCCTCGGCCAGGGATTCGGAGATACCGGACACGCGCGCCAGCAGCGGCACGGATGCGGTGTTCAGGTCGACGCCCACGCCGTTCACCGCGTCCTCGACCACCGCGTCCAGGCTTCGGGCCAGGATGCCGGGGGTGACGTCGTGTTGGTACTGCCCGACCCCGATCGACTTGGGCTCGATCTTCACCAGTTCGGCCAGCGGGTCCTGCAGGCGCCGCGCGATGGACACCGCGCCGCGCAGTGTCACGTCCAGTTCCGGTAGCTCGTGCGCGGCGTAGGCCGATGCCGAGTAGACCGACGCTCCCGCCTCGCTGACCATCGCCTTCACCGGGACCCTGGGCGCGCTGCCGGCGGCGCGGATATCGGCGATCAGCTCGTTCGCCAGCGCGTCGGTCTCGCGTGAAGCGGTTCCGTTGCCGACGGCGATCAATTCGACGCCGTGCCGCAGCACCAGTGCGGCCAGCGTCGCCTTGGCCGAATCCCATTGCCGCTGAGGCTGATGCGGATAGACGGCGCAGGTGTCGAGGACTTTGCCGGTGCCGTCCACCACGGCCACTTTCACACCGGTGCGGAAGCCGGGGTCCAGACCCAGGGTGGTGCGGGCGCCGGCCGGCGCGGCCAGTAGCAGGTCTTTGAGGTTTCGGGCGAACACGGCCACCGCGTCGGCTTCAGCGCGTTGGCGCAGGCGCATGCGGGCGTCGACGGACGCCGAGAACATCAGTCTGGTGCGCCATGCGAAGCTCACCGTGTCCGCCAGCCAGCGCGTGGCGGGCGCCGCCGAAGCCAGGTTCACACCCAGCGTGCGCGCGATCATCGCCTCGTATTCGTCGTCCTGGCCGCCGTCGAAGGTGAACGACAGGGCTTTCTCCTTTTCGCCGCGCAACACCGCGAGAACCCGGTGCGACGGCATCTTCTGGACCGCTTCGGCGAAGTCGAAATAGTCGCGAAACTTCTGCGCCTCAGCACTTTTCGCGGATTCCTCGGACCAGGGGGCGGTGCGCAGCGTGGCTCGTGACCAAAATGTCTCGCGGATGGCGCCGACCAGTTCGGCGTCCTCGGCCACCCGTTCTACGAGGATGTGCCGGGCACCTTCCAGCGCGGCGGCGGCGTCGGCGACGTCCGGGAACTCGCTGCCGACGAAATCCGTCGCAGCGGTTTCGGGGTTCAGGGTCGGGTCGGCCAGCAGTAGCTCGGCCAGCGGCTGCAGACCCGCTTCTCTGGCGATCTGCGCCTTCGTTCGCCGCTTGGGCTTGTACGGCAGGTAGATGTCCTCGACGCGGGCTTTGGTGTCGGCGGCCAGCAGCGCGGCCTTCAGCGAGTCGGTGAGCTTGCCCTGCTCCTCGATCGAGGCCAGCACCGCCGCCCGGCGTTCGTCGAGTTCGCGCACGTAGCGCAACCTCTCCTCGAGGGTGCGCAACTGCCCGTCGTCCAGACTGCCGGTGGCCTCTTTGCGATAACGGGCGATGAACGGGACGGTGGCGCCTTCGTCGAGCAGGCGCACGGCGGCGTCCACCTGGGCCTGTCCGATCGCCAGTTCCGCAGCGAGACGGGCATTTACAGATTTGATGGCGGCTGTCTGAGTCACGCGCTGGACCCTACCGAACCCCGCCGACAGCCCCTGTCATTCGATACGTGGCGAGCCTCACGAATTCGGCTGCCGAACCTACTGACCGCGCGGGTAACCGCGCCGGACGCTGCGGTCCAGGATCCCCAACGTCGCTCGCAACGCGAGTTCGGAGATGACCGGGAAAATCCCGGCCTCACGCCACTGTTGGTCGATGTTCGACCAGTCGTAGAACGACGTCACCACGGTGCCCGAGCCGTCCTCCGCGGGTCGCAGCCGGTAGCCGTAGACGTGGCCGATCTGGGGGCGGATCTGGCCGAGGACCGTCCACGCGATCAGCCGGTCCGGCTCGAACTCGGTGATCTCCACCGTGACGTCGTACTTGCCCAACTGCGGAAAATCGTTCAGCGACTCGCGATCCATGTGCACCACGAAGCTGTCGCCGACTGCCCGCACCGGGTCGCCGTCGGCGTCCTGCAGCATGCCCGAGGAGTCGATTGCCACGTGGCCCTGCGGATCACACAGCACGGCGAAGATCTCGGATGCCGGCGCCGCGATGGTGCGTTCGGTCTCGATACGGTCGGTCACTAGGTCCTCGCAGCCATGTGGGACGGGTCGGTGGGATCGCCCTTCACTGTACGACCGGGCCGAAGTCAGCCGATCAGCTTGGTCAGCCAGTTCGGATCCTGCAGGTTCACCCCGCCACTGCCGTTCCACACGAACGGTGTGCCGTGGTGAATCGGAACCACATCCGGTGTATCCGCAGAACTCTAGACAGCACATATGTAGTTCGTTTGAGCTGCCATGATCCGGGCTGGCAGTAAGTGAGGTTATGCAATACTAACTTTCTGCCGTGGAAACCTAGAGCGACTAAGTAAGGAGCTGGGGATGCGAGGGGCGATCCCGCATCGCAGACATACGCCGATGATTCGCACCCAGGACTGCGCCCGATGACCGCTCCGGTGTGGATGGCCGCCCCGCCCGAGGTGCACTCGACGCTACTGAGCAGCGGCGCCGGATCCGGACCTTTGCTGGCCGCCGCGGCGGCCTGGGCTGCGCTGGGCGCCGAGTACGCCGCCGTCGCCGCCGAGTTATCCGCCGCGGTCGCCGCCGTGCAGGCCGGCTCCTGGGAGGGGCCGACGGCCGCGGCGTACACGACGGCCCATGTTCCCTATCTGGCGTGGCTGACCCGCATGAGCGCGGACAGCGCCGGCGCCGCCGCGCGACACGAGGTGGCCGCAGCCGCCTACTCGGCGGCGCTCGCGGCGATGCCGACGATGGCCGAACTGACGGCCAACCATGTCCTGCACGGCGTATTGGTCGCGACGAACTTCTTCGGCATCAACACCATCCCGATCGCCGTGAACGAAGCGGACTACATCCGGATGTGGGTCCAGGCGGCCACCACGATGAGTGTCTACCAAGCGGTTTCGTCGGCCGCGCTGACCAGCGCGGCACCGGCGGAACAGTCGCCGCAGATACTGGCCGCGCAAGCGGCGCCCGCCGAACCGGCGACGACACCACCCACCGATCCCATCGAAGAGCTACTGGCCTGGTCCGAGCACTTCACCAGCATGTACCGGGCGCTCAAGGGCCTGATCCTCGACCCGTTCGGCACGGTCATCCAGCTGATCACCGACTTCGCCACCAACCCGGTAGCCGCCTTCACCACCTGGCTGCCGCTGATCTATGTGTTTCTCTACGCGGCCACCTTCGCGGTGATGGGTACGCCCATCTACAACGCGATCGCGGCACCCTTCGGGGTGATCCCGCTCGCGTTGGCGCTCTGCACCATCACGGTAGCCGCCGAGGTCCCCGCCGAACTGGTTGCCGAGGTCCCGGCGGTACCGGCCGAGCAACACATCACCCCGGTTGTGAGCATCACCCCGGCTCTGACCACCGCCGGCGTGGCGCCCGCGCCGAGCAGCCTGCCGGCCCAGGCGCCGGCGGCCACCGCCACCGCGACCGCTCCCCCGCCCTCCGGCTTCCAGGGATTCGCCTACCTGGTCGGCGGTCCAGGACCCGGTCCCACCATGGGACCGGCGCTGCGCACCAGGGCGAGCGCAAGCGCACCGGCGTCGGGGATCGCTGCCGCCAGTGCCGCATCGGCGGCTGCCAGTGCCAGAGCCAAGGCTCGCCGACGCCGCCGCGGCGATGTCAAGAACCGCGGCTACCGCGACGAGTACCTCACCCTGGATGACGCGCCGAACTGGACCCCGGAAGAGACGCCGACCGACGACGTCACCGGGTCCGACGCCGGTGCCGGGTCACTCGGATTCACCGGCACCGCAACGAAATCCAGCATCCGGGCGGCAACCGGGTTGACCACCCTGGCCGGCGACTCGTTCACCGATCGGCCGAGGTTGCCGATGATGCCCGGGACGTGGCCCCCCGACCCCGCCGACGCCGCGGAAACCCAGTAGCGCTAGCGGCCTACCGCCAGGCCGGCTGAACAACGCCCGCCGAGTCGCCGGGTGTGGGGCCGGGAATCACCAGGTCCGCGAACGCGGCCGGCCCCCACCCGGCGACGGTTCTCACAGGATGCAGAGCAACCATATATCTGGCGTTTGCTGGTGTGGGTCGGCACGGTTACGAGTGTGAAAAACTTAGCCTGACCAGCACCGATCCGGCACAGCCCGAACATGCCCAACGGGACCAACTGCGGACCAGAAGCTCCATGGTGGGATCTCCACGAAGGCGCACGAGAGCGGGCGTGTGCTTCAGTTGCGTACGTGACCATGCCGCCCACAAGGCAGGTGTTTGTGCAGCGATTCGTTGACACGAGCTACCTCTACACTGCGGCCTCTATCAGAGCGCGTTTTGTCGTCCCCGGACCAGGTGGCTTTGAGCTTGAAGACCTCCACCCAAGGAGTGGTACAGCCTTTATCGTGCACATGGGAAATGCATTTCACTTTGTCACGAACCGCCACGTACTTGACTGGAATTGCAGGCAAGCAATGGACGCCGACCTTCGACCAGGCGCACGACTTCAGTCAGTTGAGGTTCGCGGATTCACCCAGCCAGAAGATTTGAGTCAAGCTCCAATCCCATGGACCTATTCGCAAGGGGCGTCGAGTATCAGCTTGCGTCTGACCCATCGACTGATCTTGCGGTCATCAGTCCCCCGCCGAGTTCCCTTCCCACCCCGATCATTGCTGGCAGGCCCCGACTCAACTTCCTCGAATCAGACCTGCTGGCAACGAAATCCGAACTTGACTTGCTAATGCCGGGCGAGGAGGTCTTCATTGCCGGATACCCCGGCATCACGGTCGCGAGTGAACGTCCAGTCCTTGACACCGGGATTATCTCTAGCGATCCCCGGTACCCGGCGAGCTTTGGCCGAGCTGAGCTAGGAGACTCTGTACTCTGTCAGTCCTTCAGTTGGGAAGGCATGTCGGGCGCTCCGGTGTTGAGTTTCTCCGAGGTGCTTGGCAGAGGGAAGCTCATTGGTATTAACGCTGGCCATGTTAGAGATTCGACCTATAACGCAGGCGGAGTCATCTCCCACTTCGTTCGTTCGAGCGCACTGATCGAACTTCTCGAACGGGTCAACCGAGACCGAGCACTCTTGCAATAGGGCAGGCCCCCGCACCTTGGTCGTGGTTGACGCGGGGGGCCAAGGCTTGGATGCCGCGCCTAAGTACTCAGCGGCGTCAAGGCTGCGATCAGCTCACCTACTGCCGCTGCGTCGAGGCAGCCGCCGCCGATCACGGCAAGGTGTCGCGTTGCCCTCGCGATCCTGCCAGCCGCCCAGAACGACGGTGATCAAACTGTGAGACCTTTCCGCCGGTTGGAAGAGTGAAATATCATGAATAGCACCCGGATGCGGACAGTGCGGAGGGGGCCTCAGGTCAGAATCACCGAGCACAATCGCGTGCCACAACCTGTCAAGAGTCTTGTAAAAATGGGGGTCGTCGCGTGACGGATGAGCCACGCACTACAGGTATCGAATTCACGCGAGAGTTGATCGAGTGGTCCGAGTTGGCCGGCTATGCGTTGACCGCTGCGTCTGTCACCGCCGACGGGCGGGCTATTTTCTGGACCGATCCGGGGGGCGAGATCCGGTATTTTGTCGGAAGCCGCGAGGACGGGTGGCTGGTAATTAACAGTTCCGAGCGTATGGGCCTTGAACAATTCGAGGTCGCCGTACGCTCCTACGCTGCGCTCGAGCGGTATTTATACGGGACATTCGGCGTAGATGTAAGAAGTCGTCTCCGGCTGCCGCGATTAACTTTTCCGCGCAACCTGAACCCAGGGTATGACGTCCGCAACGTGGAATTCGAGAACGTCAGCCGACAGGCGCTGATTGATCCCTCGGGAGAGACCGTGGCGATTGGCTGGCTGAATTCCGGTATCACCGATCTGGCGGAACTCTCGTTGTATCTGGCTGTGTCGGTCGCTGACATCCAAACGTCCTTTCAGAGCCCGGATGGTCAGCCGTTGTTCGGTTTGTGGCAGCCCCGTCCGGTGACGAAGCCGGAACCGGCCCCGGCGCGGCACCTTCCGGAGGGTGTCACCGAGTCTGACGTGCGCGAGTTGGTGGATCTGATCGCCCGCGACGAGTACGTCAACGGCGTTAGCGAGGACGTGATCGCGCACCGGCGCTCGCGGCAGCATCCGAAGCCGACGATCCGCCGCGATGAGTCCTGGACAGGTTTTCTCTATTTCTTCTACGTCGGCCAGGGCTACCGAGAGAGCTCGGGGTTCCGCTACGGCGTGGGGCCGGCGGCACAACCCGTCAGGGTGCCATTCGGGGTGACCGACGAGACGGAAAAACAGATCAGAAGCACGCTGGCCCGTATCCGCGACGCGGCCGATCTGCCCCGCGAAGGCAGCTGGAACGCGGCGGCGATCGTCTACGACCGCGCCTCGGGCCGGGGGATGGCGCACTTCTTCTACGGCCCTGACGCCGAGAAATGGCAACTGAGCCCGGACAACGCCGATCAGATCGCCGACCAGGGCCTGGCCCTGCTGCGCCAGCTGCAGGGCCGCTGAACCATGGATGCGAGCCAGGCGATCGCAGCGGTGACCGAGCACATCCGCCGGGTAGGGCTGGACTACCCCACCGCCGGGTTGGCGGCCGATCGGTTCGAGGCGGGCTGGTCGGTGTACGCGCCGGTCGAGGTCGACGCCAGCGATCCGATAGCGTTCCTGGGCATGCCGGTGGGCCGGGCGGTCTTCGTGGTCGGCGATTGCGGCCGTATCGAGCAGGTGTCGTCCTCGACGCCCCCGCAGGCTGCACGTCGGGGTTGCGCCGAGCAGGAGCGGGTCCTGGCCCAGCGCCGCGTCGACGGCGACGATTTGATGGGTCAGCTCGCGGATGCGTTCGGCGCGGTCTCCGGGCGGCAGCCCTCGGCAGCCGGATTAACCCTCGTGGATGACTGCACACCAGCCGACGCCGCCGCAGCATCGCGCGACAAGCAGATCGATGCGCAGGCCGCCACGTTGCTGGACCCGATCGTGCAGGAGTTGGCGGTGCTGGGTCCGCCCGGCTGGCAAGCGTTCACCGCCGTATTCGCATTGACGGTGGTTGCAGGGACCGCCGCGTGCTGGTTCACCGCCGCCGAGGGCGCCACGACACCGGTAGCGGTGCCTGAACCAGTGCTCAGGCGGGTGCGGGATTATCGTCACCTCAGCGCGCAGATGTCGGCGGGCCCCTGGTGGCGGCTGATCATGACCGTCACCCACCAGGGGCAACTGCGGGCGAGCTATGACTACGGCGATCAGCCCTTGCCCGAAGATCAGCTGCAACCCGCCGAGAATTACCGCGCCGACATCCAGACCTACCCCCGACCCAGCCTGCCGGTGTGGCTGGCCGGCTATCTGGCCGGCCCCGCCGCGCAGGGACGCACCCCCGCGCAAGCCGCCGCCGCGGTGCTGGCCGACGCCGCCGCCGGGCGGGGACCGACCGAGACCGACGACATCGAGCCCCTACCCGACACCTGGACCCGCTGGGCGGTGCTGTCCGCCGTCTACGCCGGGGCACGGTCGCAATGGGGGCCGCGGATCGCCGCCGCAATGGCTTGGTATGAGTCGGATGCGCACAGCGGGTCCACGCTGTACGTGCTGCCAGGCGAGCGCGCCGTGTTGTCCGGCGGGCGATGGAACTCCCCGCTACTGGCCACCGCCTACCAGCAGCAGCAACCCCTGCCCGAGCTGTATGCCGGTGCACCCGAGTGGGTGACCGACAGCGTCCTCAACACCCGCAACCAGAACGGGTTGCTGAGTTTGTGCTACTGGTGGACAGCCGGCCGCTGGTGGCGCGCCCGCACCGACACCTTCGACGAGCTCGACGAGCCGCTGCCTGCCATCTGGACACCCGAGGAAACCGTGACCGCCATGGTCGGCGTCACCGGCCCCGAGGTCGAAGACGCTTGTCGCACACTGCTTTGGGCGGCCGGCGAGCGGTCTGCAAGTCGCGAACTCTTGCTGGCCGTCTTCGCCGGCTATGGCGACTGCGACATCGACGCCGCTTACCACCAACTGAACCTGGCCGGCCTCACCCGATGAGTGACACCGCCTGGACGATTACCGGATTCATCCTGGTCGGCCTCGGTGTGTTGGCCGTCGTCGGGTTTGCTCCGTTTTTCTTCATGACCGGCGACTCCAGCCACGGCAGGCAGTACGCGAAGCCGGAGGGGCTACTCGTCATCGCCGCGGTCATCGGCCCGCCGGTATTGATCAGTGCGATCTACATCACCGCAATAGTCTTGGCGTGCAAAGCATCCGGTCCCACGGCACACTACCCATGGATCGTCGCGCTGATCGGCGGGCCACTGTGGTTTGCCCTCGTCGGCGCGGTCGGCTACGCCAAGGGCAACCTCATGTACTGGCTGCCCCGATCCCGCAACGCTGCCCCCCACGGCTCAACATGGACCGGCGCACCCCTGACGTCCAGCGACGCCCTCGCCGTGCTCGAGCGCTGGGCCGCCCACCAAAGCCTCGGCATCACCGTCCATGACATGCAGACCGACCGATTCCCCTACGGCTGGACCATATACACGTCCGGTGCGGCCGGCAACGCGCAGACCGCCCTGGACACCGGCGCGCCGGTCTACCTGGTCGGCGACTCCGGCGCCGTCTGCAGGTACACGTCGGGAAACCTGCAGGACATTCGAAAACAGTTCAGCCGAGCCGAAATACGACGCCGAACCCGCGACTGAACCACACGGCACGGGCTTACCGCAGCTGCGGCCCGAGTTGGGTCATTTGGCTTAGTGCCTTGAGTTCGTGGGCTTGAGGGCGTCGAGTATTGCCTCGACCTCGGGGTTCAGTGCTGGCGGGTAGGTGGCGATGACGCCGTTGATGTCGATGGTGGCGTTGCGCAGGGGTTTGAGGGTACGCAGGAACCGTCGCAGTGAGAGTCCGGTTCGGGTCTGGATTTCGCGGCTCAGGGCCAGGGCGGTGAACACGATGGTCAGGTGGGCTTCGATGGCATCGCGGGTGCGAGCGAACATCGGTCGGGCGGCGAGGTCGGATTTCGACATCCGGAAGGACTGCTCGACTCGCCACAAGTCTGATAGCTGGCGATGACCTCGGTAGCGGGCATGCGGGCGGCTTCGATGTTGGTGACGTAGCCCTTGAGGCCGACGAGATGGCGTGCCCGCTGCAGCGAGGCCTCGTCGAGTTCTCCGTTGCGGGTTTTGACGAATCGTGGTGTGCGGGCGGCCTTGTCGCCGGCCACGACCGCGCGGGCCTTTGTTCCTGCAGGTTCAGCGTCTTGGTGTCGCGCACCGCGCGTTTGGTCGAGTACGCCCACACCACAGGTACAGGTGGCCAACGGCGGCGGCGAGGACATTAGCCCGCCGAAGTTCGGCAGCGAGAGGACCGTCTACGTGCCCGAGGAGTTGGTTCAGATCCTCGCAGAGCATGTTCGCCTTCACGTTCCAGGCGATGATCCAGACCGGTGGATGTTCACGGACCGACGCGGCATACCTCTGCACCAGAACTCGGCGGATTACCTGTAGAGGCAGACCCGGAGGAAAGCAAAGGTCGCTTACCGCCTGCCTATGCCTCAGGGCTGATCGCCGCCGGGTGCGACGTGGTCACCGTCCAGCGGGCCATGGGTCACGGCGCAGCCAGCCTCACCCTGAACACCTACTCGCACCTATGGCCGAAGGCAGAGGACCGGACGCGTAACGCTGCGGCCCAGATGCTCACCGAGGCACTTACTGCGGACCGGGCGCGGACCCAGGCGCAGCAAGTGCCTGATGACCTCGACTCTCACAGGATGTAGAGCATCTCCTGGTAGGTGGGCAGCGGCCACAAGTCATCGGCCACAACGCATTCCAGCGCATCGGTCGCGGCACGTACCGCGTCCATCGCCGGCAGCAATGCCTGCTGGGCGTGGGTGGCCTCTTCGAGAGCCGAATCCGCCGAATGATCCGCCAACGCCGCCTTGAGTGTCGCCAGCGCCGCGGTCAAGTCCGCGAGCGGGGCCGAAACCGCTTCCAGTGCAGCCAAACTCGGCTCCACACCGGCCGCCTTGAGGGTGGCGACATTCTGGGCGAGTTCGGTCTGGTATCGCGTGGCCGCCGGAAGCACGACCGTGGTCCCCATCTCCAGCGCCAGCTTCGCCTCGACCGCGATGGTCAACGCGTACTGCTCCAGCCGTACCTCATAACGGCTGTGCAGCTCGCGTGCGGTGAAAACGCCGTATTTCTCGAAGACCTCGACCGCTTCGGGCTTGATCAGTTCCGGGATGGCGTCCAGCGTGGTCTTCAGGTTGGGCAATCCGCGCTCGGCGGCCTCGATCTGCCAGTTCTCCGAGTAGCCGTCCCCGTTGAACACCACCGCGCCGTGTTCGGTGATGACGTCGGTCAGCAACTTCTGCACGGCTGAGTCGAAGTCCTCGCCGTCGGCTACGGCTTTCTCGAGAATCGTGGCCATGTAGTCGAACGAGTCCGCCATGATCGTGTTCAGAATGATCATCGGCACGGCAACGGTCTGCCCGGATCCCGGGGCGCGGAACTCGAATCGGTTGCCGGTGAACGCGAACGGGCTGGTGCGGTTGCGGTCGCCGGCGTCGGTCGGCAGCGGCGGCAGCGTGTCGACCCCGATGATCATGGTGCCCTTGCCCTTCGACGACGTCGCCGCACCCTTGGCGATCTGCTCGAACACGTCGGCGAGTTGTTCGCCGAGGAAGATCGAGATGATCGCCGGTGGCGCCTCGTTGGCGCCCAGCCGGTGGTCGTTGGTGGCCGAGGCAACCGAAACACGAAGCAGCCCAGCGAATTTGTGCACCGCGCGGATCACCGCGGCGCAGAACACCAGGAACTGCGCGTTCTCGTGCGGCGTGTCACCCGGCACCAGCAGTGAGCCCAGCTCGGAATTGCCCACCGAGAAGTTGACGTGCTTGCCGGACCCGTTGACACCGGCGAAGGGCTTCTCGTGGAACAGGCACTCCATCCCGTGCTTCTTCGCGATGGTCTTGAAAATCGTCATCAGCAACTGCTGATGGTCGGAGGCGATGTTGGCGCGCTCGAACATCGGCGCCACCTCGAACTGGCCGGGCGCCACCTCGTTGTGCCGGGTCTTGGCCGGAATGCCGAGCTTGAATAGCTCGCGCTCGGTGTCCATCATGAAGCCCAGCACCCGCTCGGGCACCGCACCGAAGTAGTGGTCGTCGAACTCCTGGCCTTTGGGCGGCTTGGCGCCGAACACGGTGCGTCCGGCGTTGATCAGGTCGGGCCGGGCCAGGAAGAAGTGCCGGTCGACCAGGAAGTACTCCTGCTCCGGGCCGCAGAAGGAGACGACCTTGTTGAGGTCTTTGTGGCCGAACAGCTTCAGGATCCGCTCGGCATGCACGCCCATGGCCTGCTGACTCCGCAGCAGCGGCGTCTTGTAGTCCAGCGCCTCCCCCGTCATAGAGACGAAAACCGTTGGGATGCACAGGGTGTTGCCGTTTGGGTTCTCCAGGATGTAGGCGGGGCTGGTGACGTCCCAGCCGGTGTAGCCGCGCGCCTCGAACGTGCTGCGCAGCCCACCCGAGGGGAAGCTGGACGCGTCGGGCTCACCCTGGATCAGGGTCTTGCCGGCGAACTCCGCCAGCGTCTGCCCGTCGGAGACGGGCTCGAGGAAACTGTCGTGCTTCTCGGCCGTCAGGCCGGTCATCGGGTAGAACACGTGCGCGTAGTGGGTGGCGCCTTTTTCCAGTGCCCAGTCCTTCATCGCCACCGCGACGGTGTCGGCGACGGCCGGGTCGAGCTTGGCGCCCTTCTCGATGGTCGCCACGATGGATTTGAACACCGTCTTGGGGAGCCGGGCCTGCATCTCGGCCTTGGTGAAGACGTTGGAGCCGAACACCTCTCCGGGTGTCTCGCCCGGTACGAAGCTGATCGCCGGGGGAATGAATGCCTCTACACTGTTAATCGCCTGCAGGCGGACTGCGTTGCCGCTCAATTGAGTTCCTATCGCTGGGGTCCATGGTTTTTCCACGACGGAAGATGGACCGACTCAGGCTAGGTAGGTTCGATGCCGAACTTGTTACGCACACGTCAACGCTGATGCCGCGACCGTTTCGACTGTGCGACGTCTTCCTGAGGGAGGGCAAAGCCTACGCTCGGGGGAAGCGACGGTGAGGGGCGTTCAACGTGCAGCAGCTGAGTTGGAGTGACGACATGATGTTGCGGGCCGAGGGCCCGGCGACACCATTGCAGATCCAGCTGTTGCTGATCTACGACCGTCAACGGCGCCCGGCGGAAAAGTGACCTTCAAGGGGATCCTCGAAGAGCTGGACGCCCGGCTGCACCTGGCGGAGGTTTTCCGGCGCCGGTTGACCGAGCTGCCCGGTGGTCTGCATAGGCCCTACTGGGTCGACGACCCAGACTTCGACCTGGAATACCACGTCCGCCACATCGGGCTGCCGCAGCCGGGCGACTGGCGGCAACTGTGCATCCAGGTGGCGCGACTGCATGCGCGGCAGGTCGACCTGCGCCGCCCGCCCTGGGAGATCACCGTCATCGAAGGCCTGAACGCGGTGCCGGGGGTGCCGAAAGGGTCCTTTGCGATGGCGCTGAAGCTGCACCACTGCGCGGTTGACGGCATCGCCAGCGTGCAGATGATCGCGGCGTTGCACGACCTGGCCGCCGACGGTCCGCGCCCGCCGGGGCCGGATCATCCGTGGCAACCGGCGCCACTGCCGTCGTCCTCGGAGTTGTTGGCGCGGACCGCGGCCAACGCCGTGCTGCATCCGGTGCGGGCAGGCCGGGTCGTCGCCTCGAGTGCGCCCCAACTGGTCCGCGGTCTGGCCGGTCTGCCCGCCAAACTGGTCGGCGGCGTGCTGAACAGCGTCTCCGACGGCGGGCCGGCAAAGACGCTGTTTCCGCCCAGAACCCGGTTCAACCAAACCGTCTCACCGCACCGTGTCTTCGAGGCCCGGTTCCACGACCTCGCCGACTTCAAGCGCATCAAGGCACGGGTGCCGGGCGCGACCGTCAACGACGTGGCGCTGGCCTACGTCGGCGGGGCGCTGCGCGCGTACCTGGACCAGCACGGCGAACTTCCGGACGAGTCGCTGGTCGCCGCATGTCCGATCTCGCTGCGCGACGCCACCGACGCCAGCGGCGGCGGCAACATGTTGTACGGCCGACTGCAGGCGCTGGGTACCGACATCGCCGATCCGCTGCAGCGGCTGGCCGGCATCGCCGAGTCCACCGCTGGCAGCCGGTCGGACCAAGAACACACCACCCGCACCCAGATGCTCGAGTTGGTGGCCACGCTGCCCACCGTGCTGCTGGGGGTGACCGCCAAAGCCGCCAGCGTGCTGCCCTTCTCCGGTCCGACCGTCGCCAACACCACGGTGACCAACGTGCCGGGGCCCACCGAGCCCATTTATTTCCGCGGCGCACGCCTGCTCCGCGCGGCGGGCCTGGGCCCGTTGATCGGTGGTCTGAACCTCTGCCATGTGGTCGCCAGCTACAACGGCACGTTGTGCATCAGCGCCACCGCCGACCGCGACGCCCTTCCGGACCCGGCCCGATACGCCGAATGCATGGACGGCGCTTTCGCCGAGTTACTCGCGGCCGCGAGCTGACGCGGCGGACACCACCGCGGCCGGATCGCCGGGCCCGTCTACCACCCGAGGGCCCTCCGCGTGCCGCTTTGGTGAGGCTGCGCTTGCTGGCGCGACAGGCATTGGTGCGGTTGGCTTTACCCCGTGTCCCAGCCACCGGCTAGAACCTGGCGACGACGGCATCCGGCAGAACCGCATGCCGTCGGCACGTCGACACGCCTGAACTGGCTGCGCGCGGCGGTTCTCGGCGCCAACGACGGCATCGTCTCGGTAGCCGGCATTGTCGTCGGGGTGGCCGGCGCGACGACGCAACGCGGACCGCTCTTCACCGCCGGATTGGCCGGCCTGGTGGCCGGCGCGGTGTCGATGGCGCTGGGTGAATTCGTCTCGGTGTCCAGCCAGCGCGACAGCGAGCGGGCGCTGCTGGCCCAGGAACGCGAGGAACTGGCTCGGGCGCCCAGCACCGAGTTGGCCGAGCTCACGGCGATCTATGCCGCCAAAGGCCTCTCACCGCAGACCGCGGCGCGGGTCGCCGAGGAATTGACAGCCCATGACGCCTTCGCCGCACATGCCGAAGCCGAGCTGAAGATCGACCCGGGCGACCTGGCCAATCCCTGGCACGCCGCGGTGGCATCGGCCGTCGCTTTCACCGCGGGCGCGTTGCTTCCGCTGCTGGCGATCCTGCTGCCACCGGAAACCTGGCGGGTGCCGGTGACGTTCGTCGCTGTGCTGGTCGCATTGGGTCTGACCGGCGCGCTCAGCGCGCGCCTGGGTGGGGCAAGCGCGCGTCGCGCGACGGCCCGGGTCGTGCTCGGCGGCGCTGCGGGCCTGGCGTTCACCTACGGTGTCGGCCACCTCTTCGGAGCAGCGATCAGTTGAACCGGCGCCACGGCGTTGGTCCTCAGGGAAAGGGACTTTTGGCAGGCGCGATGGCCACCGGTGCATCCATAACCTGATGTCATGACGCACCAAATCCACGACGACAATGGCGCCGCCGTCCTGTCGGCAAAGGAATGCTGGGAACTGTTGGAGGGCACCACCTTGGGGCGGCTGGTCACCGCCGTCGACGGGCGACCCGAGATCTTCCCGGTGAACTATGCGGTGCAACGCAAGACAATTCTGTTCCGCACCGCGGCCGGCACCAAACTGGTGAGTACCGCCATCAACAATCACGTGGTCTTCGAAGTCGACGATCACGACGTCGCCCAGGGTTGGAGCGTGATCGTCAGGGGAACCGCACGCTCGGTGCGCAGCGACGAGGAAATCGAGGAAGCCGAACGCGCGCAGGTGCTGCCGTGGACCGACTCGGAGAAATCACATTACGTGCGAGTGATCCCGGAGAGCGTGACCGGCCGCCGCTTCCAGTTCACCCGGGTCGGGCTTTAGCGCAACGACCGGGTGAAGGTTCAACGCTGATCCGACCACCGGAAGACGGCCAGGCAGGCGATCAAGCCGCCGACGCTCCAGCCGGCCAATATCAGGAAAATCCGCCAAAGCTCCCAGCTGCCAGCGGGTTCGAAGATCACCATCTGTGGCGGCAACAGCACCGAGCGAAATCCTTGCGCCATCCACTTGACCGGAAAGACCGACCCGATGCTCAGCATCCACGCCGGCAGCGCCATCAGCGGCACATAGGTTCCGGACACGAACTGCAGGCCCACGGCCGGACCGTTGGTGATGACAGCCGCCGAGACCGCGTTGCTGGCGAAGTTGCTGATGAAGATGCCCAGCAACGAGCAACTGAAGATGCCCAGCAGGAAGACCCACGCCAGGGTGAACCATGCGAAACCGGTTGTGGGCAAATGCAATCCGAAGATCAGCACGCCTACCGACAGCAGAATCACCGCTTCGGCCAGGCTGGCGACGGCGACCAGCACGATCTTGCCGATGAAATACGAGGTTGCCGTCGCCGGCGTACCGCGAAGCCGGCGTAGTGCGCCGGTGTCCCGGTCGGCGGCAATGCTGATGCCCAGGTTGATGAACGACGTGGAGAGAATCCCGTAGGCGAGCATGCTGGCCGCTATCACCGCGCCGGTGCTGGTTTCGCTGCCCGGCAGCTTCGTCGAGAAGATCGACCCCAACAGGACGCAGATCACTGCCGGCATGGAGAAGGTGAGGCCGACCTGTTCGGGCCGGCGGTAGAACATCTTCAACTCCGGGCCGACGCGCGACAATCCGATTCGCAGCGGGGACGGTAGCGGCGAAGGCTCGTTCACCCGGTGGCGCGCTGCCGCGGAATTATTCAACTGGTCGAGGCTCTTCATGTCCGGCCGATCAACTGCAGATAGGCGTCTTCGAGTGTGGGACGAGAGACGGTCAGCTGCGCCAGTTCGCTGCCGTCGCGGGACCGCTGCCTGATCAGGTCGGTCGGGTGCTCGGTCTGCACCACGACGACCTCGTCTCGCTCCATCCACCGCACGGTGGCGGCCGAGCTCACATGCCGGGTCAGATTGGCCGGAGAATCCACCGCCACCACCCGGCCGCCGGCGATGACTGCGACACGGTCGGCAAGTGCGGCCGCTTCTTCCAGGTAGTGGGTGGTGAGCAGGATGGTGGTGCCGTCTCGCGCCAACAGCCTGATGAGGTCCCAGAACTGCCGTCTGGCTTCCGGGTCGAAGCCGGTGGTCGGTTCGTCCAGGAACAGCAACTCGGGCATGCCGACGATGCCAAGAGCCACGTCGAGCCGGCGACGCTGTCCGCCGGACAGTGCCCGCACTCTCGAGCCAGCCACCGCGCCGAGCCCGGCCAGTTCCAGCGCTTCCTCGGGAACCCGTGCTGTGCCATAACATTTCGCGAACATCCGAACCGTCTCAACCACTGTGAGCATCCCGGCGTCGCTGGCTTCCTGCAGCACGACGCCGATCCTGGCGCGCCAGCCGCGGCCGGCGGTTCCCGGGTCTTCGCCCAGCACCAGCACCTGCCCGGAATCACGGCTGCGGTGACCTTCGAGGATTTCGATGATCGTCGACTTGCCCGCCCCGTTGGGGCCCAGGATCGCGAAGATCTCGCCGCGGCCGACGTCGAGGTCCACCTCCCGCACCGCCTGCGTCTGCCCGTATGCCTTGGACAGACCCCGGACGTGTACCGCCGGCGCGTGATCCGTCGAGAAGCTCACTGCTGTGCACCTCCGGCGTCCTGTTCGGCGGGAAGGCTCTCCAGTTCGGCCAGCAGTTCTCTCAACTCGGACTCCGACAGCTGCTCCATCAGGCTTGCCACGTCGTCGGCGCTGGATTGCGAGCGCTGCCCGGCGACCGATTGCGGTTCGGCGCCCAGCTGCAAGCTGGAAAGTATCCGCACCGCAAGGGAATTGACGCTGACGCCGCGGAGTATCTCCAGTACCGGCAGGTCGATTCCGAATGTCGCATCGACCCGGGTCCGGAAATCCATCGCCATCATCGAGTCCAGGCCGAGGTCGTTGAGGATGTCGTCTGACCCGATATCGGCGGCCGGCACTTCGAAGACGGCGCTGAGCAGCTGCCGAACGTGGCTTGCGACGACTTCCTGCCGCTCGCCTTCTGGGCACCGCGAGAGTGCTTGCAGGACCGAGGATTCCGCGTCGGAGTCCGGTGAGATCACCGCGGTGCCCAGTTCGCTGAATATCGGCGGTAGCGCCCCGCTGAGCCCGGCACGGCGGGCGCGCATCCAGTCGGCGCTGATTGCGACGACATGCGGTGTCTTCTGGTTGATGAGCCGGTCGAGGATCCGGGTGCCGGCCGCGGGTGTGATGAGTTCGATTCCGCGCCGGCTGTACAGCTCTTCCAGCTTCAGTTCCGCCACCATGCCCACCGACCAGGGACCCCACCCGATGGTGAGCGCCGGAAGTCCCTGGGCCCTGCGGTAGTGCGCGAAGGCGTCGAGGAATGCGTTGGCGGCGGCGTAGTTGCCTTGGCCGGGTGCGGCGATGACCGACCCCGCAGAGCCGAACATGACGAAGAACTCCAGCTCGTGCCCGTCGAACACGTCGTGCAGCGCCCGGGTGCCGGCGATCTTGGGAGCCAGCACGTCGGCGAAGTCGGTTTCGCTCATATTCACCAGCAGCTGGTCGTTGACGGAGCCTGCGGCGTGCACGATGCCACCAACGGGCCGGCCTCCGGTGCGGAGGTGCTCGTCCAACCAGGCCTGTACCTGGCCGCGGTCGGCGATATCGACGCTGGCGGTGGTGATTCGGGCGCCGAGGCGTTCGATCTGTCGGAGCGCGTCGACAGTCGCGTAGTGCGGGTCGTCCTCGGTTTGCAGCGACCACTGGCTCCTGGGCGGGAACTTGCTGCGGCCCAGCAGTGCGATGTGGCGTGCCCCGCGTTCGGCGAGGTAACGGACCACGATACGGCCGAGGGCGCCGGTGCCTCCGGTGACGACATAGGTTGCGTCGGGGGTGAGTTTGGTGGGGAACGGTCTGGTGAGGCTGCTGCTGACGCGTAACCGTGGCGCGAATTTCTGGCCGCTTCGGATCGCGATCTGGTCTTCCGACGAGTCGGTGAGGACGTGTGCGCAGATCTGCGCCGCCGTCTCGGTGCGGTCCGCGCCGGGGTCGATGTCGATGAGGCCCCCCCAGTGGTCGGTCAGTTCCTGGTGGCCGATGACGCGGCCGAGTCCCCAGATGGTGGCCTGGTCGGCGGCGATGGTCGCGGTACCGGGTGCCGGCTGCGAGTTGCCGGTGATCAGGTGCAGGTGCGGCTGGCCGGCACCGTCGCCGGCTAACGCCTTGACAAGTCGCAGGATCGTGAAGACACCTATCTGGTAATTGGCCAGGCTGTCTCCGTCCATGTCGAGTGGCCAACAATCGACGATGCCGGCGAGGCCGCCCCGCTCCAGGTGCGGCTCGAGCAGGTGGCACAGCTGCTCAGGTCGGCGCGGGTCGAGCGCGTAGCCACCGTCGATCTCGGTGAGTGCATCGACGGATTTGTGCACCACCAGTTCGGCGCGGTGGCCGTGGCGTCGCAGTTGTTCGGCGACCGCTGCGCCGACACCGGCGGTGTCCGCCAGAACCAGCCAGGACGAGTCTGCCGCGCCGGTCGCCGCTGGCTGCTCATCGTGGTCGCCCTCGGGCAGCCCGATCCACTCGACTTCGTAGAGCCCCTTGTCGATCCGCTCCAGCGACATACTCGACGAACAGGACAGTGAACGCACCAGGAAACCGTCGAAAGCGGCCAGCGGCTGCCCGGCCTGGTTGGACAGGATGATGTCGCTTTCGATCTCTTCCCGGGTGGCCGACACCACGCGCACCCGGGCGACCATGTTCGCTTCCGGGCGATGGTAGACGGCGCTGCGCCGAATTCGAGTAGGCAGGTATGTCTGCTCGTCGGTGTCGTTGCCGAGCAGCCTTGCACCGAACAGTGTTTGGAAGGCGCCGTCGATCAGCGCGGGGTGGAACCGGTGTCGAGCGAGTTCGCCCGCGAGCTCGTCCGGGATGGCCAGCTCAGCCTCGGCCCAGCCGTCCCCGGCGGTGATCCCGCCCACCGTCTGGAAGGCGGGCCCGTAGCCGAAGCCGATTGCGCGGGTGTGGGCGTAGAAGTCGTGGCCGCTGAGCGTGCGCGCGGATTCAGACCCGTCGAACAGTTCGTCGCGACGAGCCGGCCTGGGCAGGGTGTTCAATTCCGCGGTCGCCGTTATCGCCCAGCCGAGTTCGCCGTCGGCGGTTGCGGTGAACGCCGCGAATTCCAGCGCGCCGGTGTCCGGGTTGAGGGTCGTCCGCAGCAGCGGATCGCAGGTTTCGTCGAGGATGACGGCACGGTGCAGCACCAGGTCGTCGACACAATAGTCGGTCGAGCCGTATGTCTCCTTCGCCGCCGCCAGAGCGATTTCGACGAACACCGCCCCCGGCACCAGGACACTGCCCTGCACCTGATGATCGTTCAGGAACGGTATTGCCGCGGTGCTCAATTCGACTTCCCAGGTTGGATGCACGGCATTGACCGGCTGCCCCAACAGCGGATGCACCGGCCGGTAGTGCAGCTCCTCGGCGGCTTCCTGGGTTTCGTTCCAGAATCGTTTGGACTGCCACGGGTAGGACGGCAGCTTCAGCAGCCGAGCCCCGGCGCGCGAACACCGCGCGCTCCAGTCGAGTTCGTGGCCGTGGCAGTAGAGGGCGCCGACGCAACTCATCAGCGTGCGGCTGTCGTCGTCGTCGCGCCGCTGGGTCGGGAGCACGACGATCTCGGTCTTCGGCTCCGCCTGCTGGGTTCCGGCCACCTCGATGAGCGATGGCGCCAGCACGGGATGCGGGCCGAGTTCGACGAAGTGGGTGTATCCGTCCTCCATCATCCGCCGCGCCGCTGCCTCGAAAAGCACTGTGGCGCGGGTGTTCTGCCACCAGTAGGCCGCACCGGCCGCGTATTCGCCCAACTGTTCCCCGGTGACCGTGGAGTACAGCGGAATGGCGGCGGTGCCCGACGACAGCCCGTCGAGCGAACGGAAGAGGTCGTCTTTGACCACCTCCATGTAATGGGTGTGGTAAGGCACTTTCCCGCTCAGGAACCGATTGAAGATCTCCGCCTCGGTCAACTGACCGGCGATGTCTTCGAGGACGTCGCTGTCACCCGCCAGGGTCACCGCCGACGGGCTGTTGATCGCGGCAATTGATACCCGTCGACCGATTTCGTCGAATGCCTTGTCGTCGAGTTTCTGCATGAGCGAATCGGCGCCGAGGCCGACGGCCAGCATGCGTCCCATTCCACTTGTCCGTTGCTGCAGGCGACTTCGGTGATAGATCACCTGGATCGCCTGCTCGAAGGTGAGCAGACCGGCCAGATGATGAGCCGCCACTTCCCCGGCACTGTGCCCAATAACTGCGTCCGGCGTGATCCCGAATTCGGCCAGTTGCGCCGCGAGTGCGATCTGGACGGCGAAGTTGGCCGGTTGTGCGACCTCGGTCTCCGACATTCGAGAGTGAGCTTCGTCGGCTCGGAGTTCGTCGAGCAGCGACCAACCGGTGTAGCGGGCGAGCTCGCGGTCGGTGCGCACAATACTGTCGGTGAATGCCGGATAGGCGTCCAGCAGGCCGCGGCACATCCGCCACCACTGTGGTCCCATTCCGGTGCACACGAAGGCCAGCTTCGGCGCGCCCGGCTGCGGGCGGGACGGCGCGATCTGTCCGCCCGCGGCGAGCGCCCGAAGCTGTTCTCGCGCTTCGTCGATGCTCTCGACGACGATCGCCCGGCGGTAATTCAGATGTGAGCGGCGCAGCCCCAGGGTGTAGCCGAGATCCGCCAAGGTGACCTCGGGGTGTTCGCTGACGTGCGTGGCGAGCTGCTGAACCCTCCCCGCCAGCGCCTCACCCGACCGTGCCGAGATCGGCAGAACGGCCAGTGGGCGGACCGCAGCGTGGCCCGCGTCGGCGCTCGGGGCGGGCGGCTGTGCCATTACCACGTGCGCGTTGGTGCCGCCGAAGCCGAATGAGTTGACACCGGCCACCCGCCGATTTCCGTCGGGGAACGGGCGACCGGTCCGCGGAATGTCGATGTTGGCCTGCTGCAACGGATTCTGCAGATGCAGGTTCGCCGGGATGTATCCGTGCTTGAGCACCAGCGCCGTCTTGATCAGCCCGGCTACCCCCGCGCCCGCCTCCAGGTGGCCGATGTTGGTCTTGACCGAGCCGACGAGCAACGGATCGGATTCCGGCCGGTCTGCTGCCAGCGCGTTGGCCAGTGCCCGCAGCTCGATCGGGTCGCCCGCCGGGGTTCCGGTGCCGTGGGCTTCGACGTAGCCGATTTCGTTGGGGGACAGTCCAGCCCGCCGCAGGGCGGTCTTGATAGCCGCTTGCTGTGCCTTTTCGCTGGGGACGGTGATGCCGTCGGTGTGGCCGTCCTGGGACACCCCGGTACCGAGTATCTGCGCATAGATCTCGTCGCCGTCGGCCAGTGCCCGTTCGAGCGGTTTGATGACGACGACGGCGCCACCTTCGCCGCGCGCGTAGCCGTCCGCGGACTCGTCGAATGCCTTACAACGGCCCTCCGGGCTGAGAAATCCACTCTTGGATTCGGCGATGGCGGTGTTGGGGCCGATCATGATGTTCACTCCCCCGGCAACCGCCAGGTGACATTCGGCGTTCCAGATGCTCTGCGCCGCAAGGTGCACGGCGACCAGTGAACTCGAGCACGCCGTGTCGACGGTCATACTGGGGCCGCGGAAGTCGAAGGCGAATGAGATGCGGTTGGCCAGCATCGTCATCATCATTCCCGTGGCGGAGTGCGTCTTGAGCCGATAGCGACTGGTGCGGCCCTGATTCTGCAGCAGCTGGTAATCGAGGGTGAAGCCGCCGACGAAAACTCCGACGTCGGTGCCCGCCAGCGCATCTGCCGGTATCCCGCCATCTTCCAGTGCCTCCCAGGTGGTTTCCAGCAGGAGTCGCTGTTGCGGATCGAGCAGATTGGCTTCCCGCGGAGAGATCCCGAAGAACTGGGGGTCGAATTGGTCGATCTCGCTCAGGAAGCCGCCTCGGCGGGTGACCATCTTCCCGACTTTCGCCGGGTTCGGATCGTAGTGTCGATCTGCGTTCCAACGTGTTTCGGGAACGATGCAGGTGGCGTCGGTCGCACTGCACAGCAAGTCCCAGAAGGCCTGCGCGCTATGGGCGCCACCGGGAAACCGACATCCGATTCCGACAATCGCCAGTGGCTCGCGACCGCCCTGATCTGTGTGCATGTTCATCCTTTTGCGTTCACATCCGGTGCGACGGGCAGAGCGGCACGCCTCACGTGGCCGGCACCGGCACCAGGGTCGATCCCGGGCGCAGAATCCACTCCTCGCTGATTGGTCTGGCCGACTGGTCGTGCCGGTAGACGGACCGGAGTTCACGCAGGAACGTGTCTCGTTGCCATGCCTGGACCTGCCGCATGACGTCGTCCTCGGAGAAGCGGCTGCTGTGTTCGCCGAGCACGGTTTCGACCAGATAGCCGGCTATCTGGCGCAGCATCCGATCGTTGGTGTCGAACTGTCTGGCGAACTCCGGGGACTTTCCGATCATCGCGGTGTGCAGCGTGACCATGAAGTTGAGCGGAGAGAACAAGTCGACGAACTGCCCGGCGGGGCATGACTTCTCGACAGCGGCCCATTCCCGGAAGAACTGTTGCATGCGGTTGCTGAGGTCGATCATGCCTTGCAGGCGGGGTACCACGTCGGGGTCTTCGGCGACATCGACGAATCGGCCGTTGCTGTAGAAGAACCCGAGGAAGCCCCAGTAGAAGGCGATGTCCCAGATCACCTTCGCCGACATCACCGCCGGTGAACCCATCAGCGGATACTGGTCGCAGTAGATGTTGAGCCACATGTCGGTGAGTGAGCGGAACAGGGAGTCGTTGATCGCCGCGCGCGCGACGACGTCCTCACCGCCCAGTTCGCGGCAGATCATGTCGGTGATCAGGCCGTTGCCGATCGCGATCAAGTCCAGCCCGGAGGAGTACAACGGGTCGAGGAAGATCCCCGAGTCGCCGGTGAGACACCAACGTTGCTGGCCGTCATAGACTTTCGCGGCGGTGTGGCTGTAGTTCTTCATCACCCTGAAGTCCTTGATCAGGTGATCGTGTTCAGCGAGCACCGCGGCGCATTGGGGCTCGTGCTCATGCAACCAGGCCTTGGCTTTGTCCAACGTGTTGAAGCTGTCGAACGCGTGCAGCGCCGGGTCGGCGACGATCCCCACGCTGGTAGATCCGGACGCCAGCCGGATCAGCCAGACCCAATATCCTTCTCCCATCAGATGATTGGTGGACATCGCGCGATCGCCTTCGACCAGGCGCTGCCGCCAGCCGGGGTCATTGCTCCATTTGCCGATGTCGATCTCGGTCGCGACACGCAACCAGACGGCATTGCAGTGGTGGTCATTGGTGCGTTTGAGGTCCAATTGCCGGGCCAGCGCGCGGTTGCGTCCCGACGCGTCCACCACCCAGCGTGCAGTCGTGCGGGTGTTGGTGTCATCGCTCTGGTACCAGACGGTGTGTACCTCATCCGCCGCACCGAGTTCGACCGATCGCATCCGGCCGGAGACGATTTCGACTCCGGTTGCCAGGCATCGCCTGGTGAGTTCGTTCTCCAGCCGGCCGCGGTCGATCTGGAATGTCACCTGCGGGGTGTACCTGGAGTTGCCCAGTTCGATTCGCTGAGCGATGTCGGTGTTTCCGTCGTGCGAGAAGAACATCCGCAACCCCATCTTGCGCAGTTGCGAGGTGTGCAGATGGTCGGCCAATCCCAGCCGGTCCCGCAGGTACTGCGCCGACACCTCCACAGTCGACTCGCCCACCGTGTGGGTGATCTCCGGTACCGGGTGCGCGACCGGTTCGATGATCAGCACCCGCGTGCCGGGGCGGGCTATGCGCATCTCCATGGCCAGTGTCAAACCCGCGATGCCGCCGCCGATGATGGCCACGTCGAAGTCCGCGGCGGGCACAGTCCTATCGGCGGCGTCCGACAGCTGGTCGCGTATCCGCTGTGCCAGGGCCGCCCGCGCCTGCGGGCTCAATCGCGAGAGCTGAGCTTGGGTGTCCACGCCATCTCCCTTCCTGCAGGCTGGTTCTTCAATTACAACAGTTACTTAATATTTAAGAAATTACATGAAATCATGGTTGGTATCGCGGCGCTCACGAACCGGCCGCGCCGGTGTGGTCGTCAGCCGCCGTCAGCGTCGCTTCGGGGTTGGGCACCTCGTCTGCCGCGATCCCGGTTGGCCGGTATCGCCCGTAGACCAGTTCGAATATCGGCGCGGCCATCAGTGTCGTGACGACGGCCACCAGCACCAGGATGGTGAACAGCGTAGGGGTGATGATGCCCGCCTGAAGCCCGATGTTGAGCAGGATGAGTTCGATCAACCCGCGGGCATTCATCAGCGCACCCAGTGCCACCGCCTCACGCAGCGGAACCTTCCTGAATCGAGCGGCCAATGTGCACGCGACTCCTTTCCCCGCGATCGACACCGCGAGGATGCCCAGCGTCACTGCCCACAGTTTCGGGGTGTCCAGCAGTCCGATCTGCGTGTTCAAACCCGAATAGACGAAGAACAGCGGCAACAGGAACGTCGTCACGAGCGGGTCGACCATCGCGGTGAGGCGTTGCGCGAAGAAGCCGGACGGCATTGCGACGCCGAGGACGAAGGCGCCGAATATGGCGTAGATCCCGATCACGTCGGTGAACCAGGCGCAGATCATGAGCAGCATGAGGACGGCACTGAGGACCGATGGCGTTATCGCCTGCCGGCGTTCGGACGTGCTGCCCAGCCTCGCCAGCGCTCTGCGCCCGATGGTCAGCAGCACCAGGCAGTACAGCAGGCCGCCGATGATGGCGGTGGCCGCGGTGAGGGGACTTCCGCGGTGGATGGCGAGCACGACGGCCAACAGGCACCAGGACAGCGCATCGTCGGCCGCGCCACAAGCCAACGCCAGCGTGCCCAAAGACGTTCCGGTGAGCCGTTTTTCGTAGATTATCCGGGCCAGCATGGGGAACGCCGTGGTCGCGATCGAGGCGCCCAGGAACATCATCGCCATGACGACGGTGACGCTGCCGTCGAAGTAGATTCCGCCGGACAGCAGGGGCGCGGCGAGCAGAGCGCCCAGCGCGAGTGGAGCCAGGATGCCAGCCGACGAGACCGCGACGGCGGTGCCGGCCCGGTGCTTGATGAGATTGGCGTCGAAGTTGAGCCCGATGAGGAACATGTAGAGCACCAGCCCGATCTGAGCGGCCGTGTACAGCACGACGTTGGCCTGCCCCGGCGGGAACAGCTGGTGTTGCACGCCGGGCGCTATGCGGCCCAGCAACGAGGGACCCAGCAGTACACCGGCAACCATCTCACCGACCACCTGGGGTTGCCCGCAGCGTTGCGCCACCAGCCCCACACCTCGGCACGCCGCCAGGATGACGGCAAGCTCGAGGAAGAAATGAACCGCGGTCGATGCGGGCATGCGTCAGGTCCTCTGCGTCAACGGGGCCGCGGCCCGGCGCTGGTGGTCTCCGGCTCGGCGATTGCCCCTTCTATACCCACTCGCCGTGATCCGGCCGTGGCTGAAGCGCACCCGCGTCACGGGTTCGCCCGCCGGGGCCTCAGGTGGCCGGCGATTCTTCCGGAGTCCATGCCGGTGGTTGACCGGGGCGCCCCGGAAACAGGAAGTCGATGAAAGCGGCTGCGGTGGGCTGTGGTTCGTGGTTGGCCAGTCCCGGACGCTCGTTGGCTTCGATGAACGCGTACTCTTCGCCGGCGACGTCGGGAACGAGAAGATCGATGCCGGTCACCGGAATTCCGATCGCCTCGGCCGCCGCGACCGCGACCCGGCACAGTTCCGGATTCACCTGTGCGGTGACGTCGTGGATCGTGCCGCCCTGATGCAGGTTGGCGGTGTGGCGCACCAGTAGCCGCGTCCCCTGCGGCAACACGTCGTCCAGCGACCAACCCGATTCGGCGACGGTCGCCTCGGTGAGATCGTCGAGGGGAATGCGGGATTCACCGCCGGTGGAGGCCGACCGCCGCCGGCTCTCGGCCGCGATCAAGTCCCGGATGGTGTGGTCACCGGTCCCGATGACCTCAGGCGGCAACCGCAAGGCGGCGGCGACCACCCGGCCGTCGATCACCACCAGACGCAGATCCTGGCCCTGCACCCGCTGCTCGATCAGCACCTCCCGGCACACCTCGCGCGCCCGGGCCAGCGCCGCGGCCAACTCCCCGGGACCGCGCTCGGCGGACACGCCGACCGTGATGCCGTGGCCCTGCTCGCCGCGGCTCGGTTTGACGACGACCTCACCGACCTCGTTGAGAAACGCGTAATCGGCGTCGTCGAAGGTGGCCAGTCGCGCCCGGGGCACCGTGATGCCCGCCTCGGCCACCAGCCGGCGGGTCAGCCGCTTGTCGTCACACCGGCACATCGCGACCGCCGAGGTGAACTCGGACAGCGACTCCCTGGTGACGATCGAGCGTCCACCGTGCGTGAGCCGGATCTCCCCGGTCTCCGCGTCGAGCACTTCCACCCAGATCCCCCGGCGCAGCGCTTCGTCGGCGATGATCCGGGCATAGGGGTTGAGGTCGTCGACGGTTTCCGGCGGCGGGGTGAACAGCGGCTCGTTGATCGCATTCTTGCGCTTGATCGCCATCACCGGAACGCGACGAAAGCCCAACTTCTCGTAAAGCCCGGTGGCGGCGGCATTGTCGTGTGCCACGGAAAGATCCATGTAGGCGCGGCCTTTGCTGCGGAAGTGCTCGGCCAACGCGCGGGTCAGCGCGGCGCCCAGCCCGGGCAGTGCGGCGGCGGGATCGACCGCCAGGCTCCACAGACTGGATCCGTGTTCGGGGTCGGCGAACAGCAGTTCGTGGTCGACGCCGGTGACGGTCCCCACCACGGCCCCGTCCTCGTTGCGCACCGCGAGCAGGTAGGTCACCGCCTCCACCTGCAGGTGGTTGTGCCAGATCGTCTCCACCGGGGCTGGAACCATTCCGCACCGCACGTAGACGCGGTTCATCGCATCGGCGTCACCCACGTCGTTGAGCGTCCGCACGGTGACGTACGGGGGTGTCGCGCGCTCGTCGTCGTCCCCGGAAGTGTTGGCGAAACGCAGCCGGTAGGTGTGACTGGGGTCGATGAACAGCTCGTTCGGAGCCTTGGCGACCACCACATGGGACTCGCGCGCGTAGATGCAGATGTCGCGCCGGCCGGGCGCCTCCCGCCGCAGCGACTCGGCCAGCGTGTCGGCATCGGAGAATGTCTGACCGAAAATCAGTCGGCCCCAACCCAATTCGAGCTCCACATCATGCGCCATCGCCTCGGCCAGCTGTGGCGGGGCGGCGTCGTGCAAACCGAGAGTGATCGCTTCCGGGTGATCCTCCGACGGATCGATGATCGTCATCCGGCGGACCCTGTGACACCGTGCTTCTGCAGCCACATCTCCAGCAGTGCAATCTGCCAGAGCTCGTTGCCGCGCAAGGGGGTCAGCCTGCGGTTGGGGTCGGCGAGCAGCGCCTCGACCGCTTCGGACCGGAACAGGCCGCGCTCCTTGGCGACCGGCGCGTACAGGGCATCCCGGACCATGTCCAGATAGGGCCCTTCCAGGTGGGTCAGCGCCGGCACCGGGAAGTAGCCCTTGGGCCGGTCGATGACCTCGGCCGGTATCACCCGGCGCGCGGCCTGCTTGAGGACGCCCTTTCCGTCGTGCGCGATCTTGAGTTCCGGCGGGCAGGTCGCGGCCAGTTCCACCAGCTCGTGGTCCAGGAACGGCACCCGGCCCTCCAGTCCCCAGGCCATGGTCATGTTGTCGACCCGCTTGACCGGGTCGTCGACCAGCATCACCGTCGTGTCCAGCCGCAGCGCCCGGTCGATGCCGGTGTCGGCGTTGGGCCGGGCGAAGTGTTCGGCGACGAAACGCTCGCTGGGGTCGTCCGCGGCGACGTTCTCGGCCGCCACCAGGGCCCGCAGCCCGGCGACGTCGCGGTCGAAGAAGGCGGCCCGGTACGCCGCGACCGATCCGGGCAGGCTGCTGGCCTCCGGCGCTCCCATCGGCGGGTACCAGTGGTATCCGGCGAACACCTCGTCGGCGCCCTGACCGGACTGCACGACCTTGACGTGGCGCGACACCTCCTGGCTGAGCAGGTAGAAGGCGACGCAGTCGTGGCTGACCATCGGCTCGCTCATCGCCCCGATGGCGTCGTCGAGCGCCGGCAGCATCCGGTCTGTCCCGATGCGGATCTGGTGGTGGTCGGTGCCGAACCGCTCGGCGATGATGTCGGAGTAGCGGAACTCGTCGCCCTCGACGCCGCCCACGGACTCGAAGCCGATGGAGAACGTCGAAAGGCCGTGTTGCCCGGCTTCGGCGAGCAGTCCGACGATCAGGCTGGAGTCGACTCCGCCCGACAGCAGGCAACCGACCGGAACGTCGGCGACCAGTCGGCGTTCGACCGCGGTGCGCAGCGCGGCGAGCACCGCGTCCTCCCAATCGGTCTCCGACCAGTCGGAGTGGCGGTCCTGCCGGGTGAAGTCCGGCGTCCAGTAAGTGGTGGCGGTGCGCTTGCCGTCCGGTTCGATGGCCAGCAGCGATCCCGGTGGGATCTTGCGCACGCCGCGCAGGATGGTCAGCGGTGCGGGCACCACCGAATGGAACGTCATGTAGTGGTGCAGCGCGACGCGATCGATGCGGGTGTCCACGCCGCCGCCGGCCAGCAACGCCGGCAGCGTCGAGGCGAACCGGATCCGGTGGCTGTCTTCGGTGATGTAGAGAGGTTTGATACCCAGCCGGTCGCGGCCCAGCAGGACCCGCCCGCTGTCGCGTTCGGCGATGGCGAACGCGAACATGCCATGCAGGTGGCTGACGAAGTCGTCACCCCAGCGGTGATAGGCCTTGATCAGGACTTCGGTGTCGCTGTGCGAAAAGAATCGGTAGCCGTGGCCCTCGAGTTCCCGGCGCAATTCCCGATAGTTGTAGATGCAGCCGTTCCAGGCGATGGCCAGACCCAGCTCAGCGTCCACCATCGGCTGTGCGCCGGCCTCGGTCAAGTCGATGATCTTGAGGCGGCGATGCCCGAGGGCAACCCGGCCCTGGGACCAGACCCCGGCGCCGTCCGGCCCGCGCGGCGCCATTACGTCAGCCATCGCCGCAACTGCCCCTACATCGGGCACTCGGCCATCGAGTCGCACCTCACCGGTGGCTCCACACACCTTTTCGACCTTAACCGGCCGCATCGGCGCGCGCAGAGCGGGCCGCACCCTGGCTGGGTCGCGGGCCCGCCCCGCTACCGTTGTACGGTTCGACTGTGCAGGTCGACGCGATGACGATTCCCCTACCATTGGCGCAGATCGGGGACGTGGCCCGGCGCACCCAGCAGGCCGGGTTCAGCGGGCTGTTGTTCACCGAGACCGGGCGCACCGCGTACCTCAACGCCGCGGTCGCAACCCAGGCCGCCCCGGGACTGGAATTGTCGACCGGCGTCGCGGTCGCCTTTCCGCGCAGCCCGTTCGTCACCGCGGCCGCGGCATGGGAACTGCAGGAGGCCTCCAACGGAAACTTCCGGCTCGGGTTGGGCACCCAGGTGCGGACCCATGTGGTGCGGCGCTACGGCGTGCAGTTCGAACATCCCGGCCCTCGGCTGCGTGACTACGTGCGCGCGGTCAAGGCGTGTTTCGCGGCGTTCCGAACGGGCCGACTCGACCACCACGGCGAGTTCTACAACCTCGACTTCATCACCCCGCAGTGGAGCGCCGGCCCCATCGACGCACCCGATCCCAAGGTGGATGTAGCCGCGGTGAACCCGTGGATGCTGCGGATGGCCGGCGAGGTGGCCGACGGGGTCCATGTCCACCCGCTCGGTGAGCCCGGCTACCTCACGCGCCACGTGGCACCGAATATCGCCGCGGGCGCAGTGCAGGCGAACCGCCTGCCCGCCGACGTCGCGGTGATCGTGCCGGTCATGACGATCGTCGGCGACACCGAAGAAGAACGCCGCAAGGAGCGGGAATTGGTGCGGTCCAGCATCAGCTTCTACGCCAGCACCCCCAACTACGCGTTCATCCTGGACGAGGCCGGCTTCGAGGGCACGACCGCCCGGCTGCGCGCCAAGCAGAAGGCCGGCGACGTGGCCGGCATGGCGGCGGAGATCACCGACGACCACATCGCCGTGTTCGCCACCGAATCGACGTGGGACGGCCTGGCCGACGCCCTGCTGGCCAAGTATCAGGGCGTCGCGTCGCGGCTGGTGCTGTACAACGCGCTCGGTGACGCCGACCGATTCGAGCGTTATGGCCAAGTTGCACAACGTATCTCGGCGATGAGTGGTTGACCCGGCGCCAGCGGGGTAATCATCGCGGCAATACCAGGGAGGTTCCGCCATGCCCGCACCGTCAGCCGAGGTGTTCGACCGCTTGCGCCGGCTCGCTGCGATCGACGACGTCGATGAGCGCCCGACGAAGACCATCGACGAGGTCTTCACCGGCAGGCCGCTGACCACCATCCCGGTCGGCACCGCGGCCGATGTCGATGCGGCATTTCTCAAAGCCCGTGCGGCACAAGCTGAGTGGGCGGCCCGGCCGGTCGCAGAGCGGATCGAGGTGATCCGCCGCTATCGCGACCTGGTGGTCGCCAACCGCGAGTTCCTGATGGATCTGCTGCAGGCCGAGGCGGGCAAGGCGCGGTGGGCGGCGCAGGAAGAGATCGTCGACCTGATGGCCAACGCGAACTATTACGTGCGCGTGGCCGCCGGCCTGCTGGAGCCGCGCAAGGTCCAGTCGCTGCTGCCGGCGATCGGCAAGACGACGGTCTGCTACCAGCCCAAGGGCGTGGTGGGCGTGATTTCGCCGTGGAATTATCCGATGACGCTGACCGCGTCGGACTCGGTTCCGGCGCTGCTGGCGGGAAACGCAGTGGTGCTCAAGCCGGACAGCCAGACCCCCTACTGCGCACTGGCCTGCGCCGAGCTGCTGTACCGGGCCGGCCTGCCGCGGGCGCTGTACGCGGTGGTGCCCGGGCCCGGCTCGGTGGTGGGCACCGCGATCACCCAGAACTGCGACTACCTGATGTTCACCGGGTCCTCCGAGACCGGCAGCCACCTCGCCGAGCAGGCAGGCCGCCGGCTGATCGGGTTCTCCGCCGAACTGGGCGGCAAGAACGCGATGATCGTCACGCGTGGCGCCAATCTGGACAAGGTGGCCAAAGCCGCCACCCGCGCCTGCTTCTCCAACGCGGGCCAGCTGTGCATCTCCATCGAGCGGATCTACGTCGAAAAGGACATCGCCGACGAGTTCGCGCACAAATTCGGCGCGGCCGCGCGAAACATGAAACTGGGAACCGCCTACGACTTCTCGGTCGACATGGGAAGCCTGATCTCCGAGGGACAGCTCAAGACCGTCTCGGCACACGTCGAAGACGCAACAGCCAAGGGCGCCAAGGTGATTGCCGGTGGCAAGGCGCGCCCCGATATCGGCCCGCTGTTCTACGAGCCGACGGTGCTGACCGACGTCACACCGGAGATGGAGTGCGCGGCCAACGAGACGTTCGGGCCGCTGGTCTCCATCTATCCGGTCGCCGACGTGGAAGAGGCGGTCGAGAAGGCCAACGACACCCAGTACGGCCTCAACGCCAGCGTCTGGGCTGGGTCACCCGCCGAGGGTCAGCGAATCGCGGCCCGGTTGCGTTCGGGCACGGTGAACGTGGACGAGGGCTACGCGTTCGCCTGGGGGAGCCTCAGCGCGCCGATGGGCGGCATGGGCATCTCGGGTGTGGGTCGCCGGCACGGCGCCGAGGGGCTGCTGAAATACACCGAGTCGCAGACGATCGCGACCGCGCGGGTGTTCAACCTCGATCCACCGTTCGGCCTGCCCAAGACCCTGTGGCAGAAGTCGCTGCTGCCGATCGTGCGGACGGTGATGAAGCTGCCCGGCCGGACCTGACCGACGACTCAGCCCGACACACTTGAAGTTCGCCAAGGTCTGTCACATCGGCCCCACCCGACACTAAAGTGTCTGCGTGGGCAACGGCGCGTCAGGCAAGGGCTGGGGCCGCTGGCTGGCGATCGCAGCCTCGCTGGTCCTCGCGGGCGGCATGATCTACGCCCAGGACACCAGGCCGAAGACCCCGTGTTGCGTGGACTCCACCACGGCGGCCGCCGCACCGAGCAGCCAGCCCGTCGCGGCGCCCCCGGGGCCGGGGACGCCGCAGACCGCCAGTCCGGAGGAAGCGGCCCAGCTGGCCGGCAACGCCCCTGTCGCCGCCCAGGACTTCCAGATCGCGCTGCCCCCGAGCGTTGCCTCGGAGCAGGGACTACAGGTCAAGACGATCTGGGCGGCCCGCGCCATCGGCGTGCTGTTCCCCGAGATCAAGACCATCTACGGCTACCGTCAGGACCCGTTGAAATGGCATCCCAACGGGCTGGCGATCGACGTGATGATCCCCGACCACGGCAGTCCCGAAGGCATCGCGCTGGGCAACCAGATTGCCGGGTTGGCCCTTGCCAATGCCAAACGCTGGGGCATCGACCACGTCATCTGGCGGCAGAAGATCTATCTCGGTATCCGATCCGGCAGCTGGACAGCCGATCTGGGCAACGAAACCGCCAACCATTACGACCACGTTCACATCGCCACCAACGGCGGCGGCTACCCCACCGGGCGGGAAACCTACTTCATCGGCTCGATGACACCCCCACCGCCGGACTGATCGGTCGATCGCCGCCGGTAGCGCCGGAAATATCTGGGTGCACTTGAGCCGAATCGACGTAGGCTCCTCGGTGTCAGGGTTCACATCATTCACAGCGCACGGCAGGAGTCCCCCATGAAGGTGGATGCGAAGCAGCAAGAGGAAGAAGAACGTCGGATCCGCGACGATGCGCGTCGGCTGCGCGAGTTTCCCGCCTTCGAGAAGTTCTCGGACAGCGAACTGCATCGTCTCGTCGCCGCAACCCATCACTCGTCACAGTCCGTGCCCTGGCCGCTGATCCGGGAGCAGACGCCGTCGGACGCGTGCTTCATCCTGCTCAGCGGTGAGGTGGGCGTGTACGTCGGCCGGGACCGCGTTGCCGTGGTGGGACCCGGTGAGGTCATCGGTGAGTCAGCTCTGCGCCGCGGGAAACTGCGGTCGGCGACCGTCACCACGATCGGACCTGCCGAGGTGCTGCGCATCGAGCGCGACGACCTGGACCGGCTACTCAAGGAGATCCCGGCGCTGCGCGAGACCATGGATGCGACCGCCGCCAAGCACGTGGCGGTCGAGCAGCCGCCGAAGCCGAAGCCGGAGCGCTCCAAGTTGAACGTTTCGGTCCCGACGGACCTGGTCGAACGATTCGAGCACGCCGCCGAAGGCGCCGGCGTGAGCGTGTCCGCGGCGCTGGAGGACGCGCTGACCCAGTGGGTGGAGCGCAACAGTAAAAGCTAGGTTCGCCACCGCACCCTGATGCGGCTCGGCACATTTCGATAGGCTTGCCTAACTACTGTGGCGGCAATCGGAGGTGTCGGGATGACCTGGAATCGGTCGAACCGCTCGGTGCGGCCGCCGCGCGCCGATCCCGATCGGCCACCCACCTTGGCCGACCTGGCTGCCCAGACCGCCGCCCAAATCGTCGCAGTGAGCCAATCGGCACCCCCCGAAGTGCGAACCAGGCTGCGCCACTTAGGTTTTCGGCCCGGCACCAAAGTCGTCAAACTGCGCACCGCGCCGCTCGGCGACCCTGCCGTATACCGGTTGCTGGGGTACGACACCTGCCTGCGCCGGCACGAGGCGGCGTACTTGGAGGTCTCCGAAGAGGTCTCCGAAGAGGTCGCCGCAGCGGTCCCCGAGGAGATCGGCGAGCAGCCGTGACCGCGTCCTGCCACAGCGACGAAGGCACCGTCAGCGCACCGCCCAGCCTCCCCCGGATCGCGCTGGTCGGCAGCCCCAACGCCGGCAAGACCAGCGTCTTCAACCATCTGACCGGCATGCGGGCGCGTACCGGTAACTATCCCGGCGTCACCGTGGCCCGCCGGATGGGCACCGGCCGGTACCGTGACGGCGGGACGACCAGGGACTTCGTCGTGGAGGACCTGCCGGGGTGCTACAGCCTGCATCCGGTCAGTCCCGACGAGAAGGTGGTCGCCGACCTGCTGCACGGGCAACTCCCCGGCGTCGCGCCCCCCGAAGCGCTGGCGGTGGTCGTCGACGTCACCGTGCTCGAGCGGTCGCTGTCGCTGGTGGCCCAGGTGCTCGAACTCGGCGCCCCCACCATGGTGATCCTCACCATGACCGACGAACTGGCCGCCCGTGGTGGCCGATTGGACATCGAGCGGTTTGCCGCCGCGCTGGGTATCCCGGTAGTGGGCGTCATCGGAAGCCGCGGCAAAGGATTCGAACCGCTGCGAGCGCTGCTGGCCGCCCCCGACACGTGGGCCCGGATCCCCGTGCCGCCGCCGCAAGACGATGCCGAATTCAGCAGTTGGACAGCCTCGATCCTGGACGCCGGCCGTTACCGCCAACCCATCCCGGACCGTCGCAGCGCCCGCATCGACCGGGTGTTGCTGCATCCGGTATGGGGTTCGCTGGCCTTCGTCGTGGTGATGTTCGCGTTCTTCCAGACGATATTCACCGTGGCCGCTCCGGCCCAGGACCTGATCAAGCAACTCTTCGACTGGCTCGCCACGCTCATCGAGCACCACATCTCCAATACGGCGGTGGCCGGCCTGCTCGGGCACGGCATCATCGGCGGCGTGGGCGCCGTGCTGGTGTTCATCCCGCAGATCGTGTTGATGTTCCTGCTGATCTCCCTGCTGGAGAACGTCGGCTACATGACGCGCGCCGCCTTCCTGGTCGACCGCATCATGGCCACCACCGGACTCGACGGGCGGGCATTCGTGGCGATGCTGTCCTCGCTGGCCTGTGCGGTACCCGGCATCATGGCGACCCGCACGCTGCCGTCCTCGCGGGACCGCATCGCCACCTGCATGGCCGCCCCGCTGATGACGTGCTCGGCGCGGCTGCCGGTGTACATCCTGCTGATCGGGCTGCTGGTCGATCCCCGATCCCGGTGGGGTCCGGTGTCGATGCAAGGCGTCGCGATGTTCGGGATGTACGTGCTCGGCGGCATCTCGGCGATGACGACCGCCTGGCTGTTCAAGTCGGTGGTCCTCGGTGGTGATCTGCTGCCCTTCTACATGGAGATGCCGCCATACCGCTTCCCGTCGCCCAAGTCGGTGCTGCTGACGATGTGGGACTCGGCGAAGGTGTTCCTGCGCAAGGCCGGGACCATCATCCTGGGCACCTCGGTGGTGCTGTGGTTTCTGCTCAACCTGCCCACCCGCGCCGTCGAGACCGCCGGCATGGACCCGGACGCAGCCAACGCCTACGTGGTGGACCACTCGTTTGCCGCGGGCCTGGGCAAGCTGCTGGAACCGGTGTTCTCACCGCTCGGTTTCGACTGGCGCATCTGCGTGGGGCTGATCGGGGCGATGGCCGCCCGCGAGGTGTTCGTGGCCACGCTGGGCCAGATCTTCGCCACCGGCGAGACGGGCGACCTGACCGCCACCGCGCACTCGGCGGTCTTCACCTCCGGGCCGCACCAGGGGGCGCTGCTGTTCACCGCAGCTACCACCGTGGCGCTGTTGGTGTTCTTCGCCTACGCGCTGCTGTGCATGTCCACCGTGGCCACCATCCGCCGCGAGACCAATTCGTGGCGGTGGCCCCTGGTGGCGTGGGGATACCTGTTCGTCCTGGCCTGGGTCGCCGCCTTCGCCGCCCGCCATATCACCCTGTGGCTGACCGGCTGAGCGTGTCCAGACCGCTGCTGCACCCGCAGACCACCGACGACCCGCGCCTGTTGCGGTGGCTGACGAACGGGCGCCAACTGTCCGACGTACCGCCGCAGTTGAGCGCGCTGATCGACGAGGGCGTGCTGGAGCGCGCTGAGATCGGCGCCGACGAAGTACGAACCTGGTTGGGTCCCAACCGATCCTGGTCCGTCGACGGCCCGCGCGTGCGTTCGGCGCTCTTCGCGGCGCTCTCCACGGCCGAGGCCGACGAACTCACCGACGATGAGCTCCGGAATGCGATCGAGCAGATTCTGGCGCGTGAGGTCGCACCGCTCGCCGACTCGCACGGGGGCGCGATCACGGTGGTTTCGGTGCGCGACGGCACCCTCACCCTGGCGCTCGACGGGGCCTGCCTGGGCTGCCCGATGAGTGGTCGCACCCTCGGCGATCTGGTGGCGCGCAGCGTGCAAAGCCGCTACCCGCAGATCCGCGAGATCACCACCGCCCCGGCACGCCGCAGGTGGCTGCCGCTGTCGCCCAAGCGCGTGGCGCAGCGTCGCTACCCTGACTGAAGTGAAAGCGACCACTGCAACCTGTGCCGCCGCCGTGGTGCTTGCGGCGGCGGTCGCGGTGGGCGCGCCACTCGGTGCCCGGATCACCCAAAGCCTCACCGGTGCAACATGACTGAGCAGTTGCGCGCGGAACTGCGCCGCGTCGTCGACGACGGCGGCCCCGGTAGCGCCGAGGCCGAAATCGCGCTCGGCGACGGGCCCATCGAAGACCGGTTGAAGTCGGCGATCCTGGCTCTGGCCACCCGCCGCGGCCCGCAGAGCAGCATCTGCCCGTCGGATGCGGCGCGAGCGGTGGGCGGCGACAACTGGCGGGACTTGACCGACGACGCCCGCGAACTCGCGCGCGGGCTGGCGAAATCCGGTGCGGTTCAGATCACCCAGCACGGTGCGGTGCTGGACGCCGACGCAGCGTGGCGGGGCCCCATCCGCATCAGGATCACCGGCAACTGACGGACGTTAGTCTGGCGGCCATGGCTATTGAATCGACAATGCTCGAACTCGGCACTGCGGCCCCGCCGTTCACATTGCCCAACCCGGCGACCGGCGCCACGGTCAGCCTCGACGACCTGACCGGCCCGGCCCTGGTGGTCACGTTCATCTGTAACCACTGTCCCTACGTCCAGCATGTCGCCGCCGCTCTGGCCGCGCTGGGGCGCGACTTCGCCGCACAGGGCGTCGCGATGGTGGCGATCTCGAGCAACGACGTTGTCAGCTATCCGCAGGACGGCCCCGAGCAGATGGTCGAAGAGGCGCGCCGGCACGGCTGGACGTTCCCCTACCTCTACGACGAGAGTCAGGACGTCGCGCGGGCCTTCTCTGCGGCGTGCACGCCGGATACTTTCGTGTTCGACGGTGAGCGCCGCCTGGTCTACCGCGGCCAGCTCGACGACTCGCGACCCAAGAACGGCCTGCCGGTCACCGGTGCCGACGTGCGGGCGGCGGTCGACGCGGTGCTGGCCGGGCGGCCCGTCGACGCCGACCAGCGGCCGTCGATCGGGTGCGGGATCAAGTGGCGTTGAGAACCGTTGCGGCCTCGCCGCTGCGACCCAGCAGGTCGCGGACCAGAAAGTCGCGAAAGACGGGTGCCAGCCGCCGCGCGATGGGATCGTGCCGGTCGCCCAGGCGATCGCCGACCTGAAACACCTCGTTGATGACGGCGCGCCGCGGCACTTCGGCGCGGACCTCGTCGCCGAACTCCCCGTAGACGCGTTCCCGGATGGATTGTTCGATGCTGTTGCGGGTGTCGAAGCCGGACAACACCACACCAACCCACTTGAGCGGATGAGTCCGTTGAATGCGCTCTACCCGGTTACGCGCCTCGACGGCTTTACGCACTGCGTCGATCGTCGGCACGATCGGGGCGTAGGCCACGTCGGCCAGATGCATGGCGAGCGCTTCGAGCGAGCCGGTGCGGCCGCCGGTGTCGATCAGGATCAGCTCGTAACGGTCGAACACGCCGGCCGAGGCGAAGATGCCGCGCAGCAGACCGGTGTCCGGGAAACCGACCCCGGCGACCCGGGTCAGCGTTGCGCCTGCCGGCAGCAGGTCGACGTGGGGCCACTTGGTGTCGATGATCTCCTCGTCGACCCGCTTCGCGGCGTTGTCGGGGTTTCCCCAGAAGTTGATGCCGGCGTCCTCCAGCACCGAGCCCAGCCCGGTCGAATGCTGGGGCACGCCGAAGTGATTGGACAGATTCCGCTCGGGGTCCGCGTCCACCAGCAGTGTCGAGATGGCATTCCGGGAGGCCTCGCCGGCCAGCATCATCTGCCATAACGTCTTAGCCGTCCCGCCCTTGCCCGAAAGGACCGCGGCCGCCACGGCTGCCAAAATTCTCGCCTCGCCTTCCCGTTGACCGCGCCCAGCATAGCCAGCCGCTGTCGTCGCGATTGCACGCGGCGCAGCCGGGCGTAGCCGGTCGCGGCTATCGGATCAAGCGCGCAGCGCCGGCTCAGCCCGGCGTCGGTGTGAAGACTTCGATCGGTCGCACCGTCTTGAGCATCACCAGCGGGATGTGCCGGCTCGTCGACTGCTGGTAGGAAACATACGGCGGGTAGAGGTGGCTCATGTACTCCCACACGTCGTGGCGCTCGGTGGCCTCCGGTTCGCGCCAGGTGGCCTCGAACGCCTGGGTCGCGATCTGCACTCCGACGGTCTCGCCGGCGACGATGTTCAGGTACCACTCGGGGTGGGTGTCGGCGCCGCCCTTGGACGCCACGATCACGACCTCCCCACCGACGTTGCCGTAGATGAGTGGCTTGATGTAGGTCCTGCCGGACTTTCGACCGCGGTACCGGACCAGGCAGTGGGTGGTCATCGCGCGACCGCCGATAGCGCTGAGGTCGACGATATGGCCCTGGGCTCCGCCCGAGTCGAGATAGATCGCCAGGTGTTCTTTCATCCAGTCGCCGCCTTCGGCGCGAACCGCGGCGGCATCAGCGTCGCCCATCAACCATTTCCCTTCCACGATCTGTCGCTGGAGCCGACCCTAACGGTGCATCGACTTTCGGAAATGCCCGGCTCCGAGCGCCGGACACCGACTCGCCGGGCGCATCCGCTCGCCTCGGTCAGCTGCGCCCGGCCCAGTTAATCTGGCGGGCATGGCCACCGATCGAGGGGCGTTGAGCCCGGCGGCCCGTCGGCTCAAGGTTGCGGTGGTTGCTTACGGCAGCCGGGGTGACGTCGAACCGTGCGTGGCCGTCGCCCGGGAGCTACAGCGCCGTGGACACGAAGTCCGAATTGCGCTGCCTCCCAATATGATCGAGCTCGCCACGGCAACCGACCTCACTGCGGTCGACTACGGACCGGATTCGCGTGCACACCTGGACTCGGCAGCAGAGCTGGTGCGGGACTGCGGACTGTCGAATCCGGTCGCCGCGCTACCTAGGATTATCGAGCGGATCAATGCGGTCACGGCGGCAAAGACGGCGACGCTGAAGTCGGTGGCGCAGGGGGCCGACCTGATCGTGGCCGGTTTCAACGAGCAGGGGCTGGCCGGCATCGTCGCCGAGTACTACGGCGTCCCACTGGCTGCGGTGCACTACTTCCCCACCAAGGTCTTTTCGTCCTGGGGCCTGGTGGCGACCATGTCGAAGCAGGCCGAAGCCACACAGCGCCAGGCATTGGGGTTGTCCGCGGACTCCGGGGCTGCGCGAGAAATACTGGAGATTCAGGCCTACGACGAGCTCTGCCTGCCGGGGCCCGCCGCCGAATGGGTGGCACCTGGCCGCCGGCCGTTCGTCGGCGCGCTGACGCTGGCGTTGCCGACGGACACCGACGACGAGGTCATGTCCTGGATCGACGCCGGACCGGCGCCCATCTACTTCGGCTTCGGAAGCACGTCCGTCGAACCTGACACGCTGACTTGGATCACCGCGGCCGCCGGCCGCCTGGGCGGGCGCGCATTGGTGTGCAGCGGACCCAACGACCTGAACCCGACTCCGGACTCGGAGCGGGTGCGGATGGTGCGCACGGTCAACCATGCCGCGGTGCTGCCGCTCTGCCGCGCAGCCGTTCATCATGGCGGCGCCGGCACCACTGCCGCGTGTCTGCGTGCCGGGATCCCGATGCTGATTCTGTGGTCGTGGCTCGACCAGCCGCTGTGGGCCGCCGGCATTCAGAGCCTGAAAGTTGGTACCGCGCAGCCATATTCGGCTTCCGCGCTGGATTCGATTGTCGCGAACCTGAGCGAGATCCTCTCGCCGCAATACTCCGCGACCGCCCGTGCGGTCGCCGGGCAGATGACCGACGCGGCCCAGAGCATTGCTGCCGCCGCCGACCTATTGGAAACTGAGGCAGAGCTCTAGACGGTGTCTCCGGCCGTCTGCCAGGGACTTAAGCATCTGGTGCTCACCGGCCTCCGGAGTGACAAGATACTCAGGTGGACGGTCGCGACCAGAGCACATCGATCGATGCGTTGCTGGATCGGGCCGTGGCCGCACTCGACAGCGGCGACCATGCCGCGGCGACGGCACTCGCCGGTCAGGTGCTGGCCGCCGACGAAGGCAACACCGACGCCGAGGAGCTGCTCGCAGCCCCGGCGCACAGCGGCGAAATTCGGCGGCTGACAATACTTTTCGCCGATCTGGTGGACTCCACCGCGCTGTCGACCAGTGTCGAACCGGAGACCTACCGGCTGGTGGTCGGCCGGTATCGCGAACAGGTGCTTGCCGTCGTGAACCGCTTCGGCGGACACATCGGCTCGACCCACGGTGACGGCTTACTGGCCGTCTTCGGTCATCCGGTCGCCCACGAAGACGACGTGCGCCGCGCGGTGCTGGCGGGTCTGGAAATCAACCGTGCCGTCGCGAAACTCAGCGCTAGGGTGCAGGCGCGCTTCGGGTTCGAGATTCGCGCCCGGGTGGGCGTGCATCGCGGTGTGGTCTATCTGGACACGACGCAAGAAGACGTCTACGGGCTGGGCGCCAACCTTGCCGCGCGAGTCTGCGGGCTGGCGCCGCCGGGGGCGGTGGTGGTCTCCGAGGCGGTCGCACGGTTGGTTCGTGATGCGTTCGAGCTGCAGGCCCGGCCCGCGGCCCCGGTGAAGGGCGTCCAAGGCCTGATCGAGCATCACCTGGTGCTTGGCGAGCGGACCGCGCCGAACCTGGTTGCGCAGGGACCGTTCGTCGGCCGATCGCGCGAGTGGCAGCGGCTGCAAGCCAACTGGACCGAGGCGCAACAGGGTCGGTTGAGCACACCAGCAATGGTGTTCTGCGGTGAACCCGGCATCGGTAAGAGCAGGCTGGCGGCGGCCAGCGAGACGATGGTCAGGCAGTCCACCAACGCCGTGATGGAGCTGATCGGCTCACCCTTTCACACCGATGCCGGCATGCATCCGATCCGCACGCTGATCGAACGCCATTGCGGCATCAGCCGTCTCACCGATCCGGCCGAGCGCCTGGCGCTGCTCGATACCGAATTGACCAGGGTGGGCCTGGATCCCGTCCGCTTCATTCCGCTGCTGGCGCCGGTGCTGAGCATCGATCCCCAACATGGATATCGTGCCGTCACCGACGAGGGACGCGAGCTGTACGACCTGATCGCCGAGGCGGTGCAGACCTACCTATTGGCCTGGTTCGGGCGCCGGCCCGGTCTGGTGGTCGCCGAGGACGCACACTGGTTCGACACCACCAGTCTGGAAGTGCTCGGCGGCCTGCTGGAAGCGGCGCAAGGTCGGCTGCTCGTCGTCGTCACCGCGCGGCACCGGGACTGGTTACCGGAGAACTGGCCGGTCGAGGTCGTCGATCTGGAGCCCTTGACCGAGGAGGAGACCGACCGGCTGATCGTTGCCCTCAATCCGCAACTGACCCCGCAGGAGCAGGCCAGTGTCCGGTCCCGCTGCGATGGACTGCCGTTCTACATCGAGCAGGTGGTGGCCGGTATCACCGAGGTCGGTGTGCCCGAGGCGCTCTACGAACCGTTATTCGCCCGGTTGCGCGCGAGCGCGCAGGTGGTGCCGGTGGTGGAGGCGGCGGCGGTGATCGGCCGCTACGTCGATATGAGCCTGCTGCGCAGCGTGGTCGACACGGACGACGACGAGTTGCAACGCGTCGTCGACGAACTCGTGGACGCGCGGGTGCTCGAAACGTGGGACGGGGACGGTTGGCGGTTCCGTCACGAGTTGCTGCGTGAGGTGGCCGGCGAGTTGGCGCCGCCGAGCGTGCGGCGCAGACTGCACGCCCGGGTCGGCGACGCGCTGTGCAGCTTCGGCGGTGAGCCGGACTGGGGCCTGGTCGCGAATCATTACGCCCAGGCCGAGCGGTTCGACGACGCCGCATCCGCCCACCAGCAGGCATCGGCTGCCGCGCGGCGCCGCGGTGCCCTCGCGGAGGCGCGCGCTCATCTCAGCCAGGCGCTCACCCAGCTTGACCGGTGTCCACCCAATCCCGATCGTGACCGCCGCGAGATCGCGCTGCGATTGGGGCGAGGATTTCTTGCCGGCAGCGCCGTCAGTCCGTCGAGTCCCGTTGTCGCGCCGGACTTGGAGCGCTGCCTGGCGTTGGTCGGCGCGGAGGTGCCGACCAACGACCGCGGCCGCACCTCCACCGCGCAGGAACTTTTCGCCACACTGGGGGTGCTGACCGGCTACTACACTGCCCGGGCGGATCTGGCCCGGGCTAATCAGGCGCTTGAGCTGCTGCGGGCAGCCCTGGAGCAGTGGCGGCCCGGCTTCTGGCCGAGAATCGGCGCGTGGGCCGGGGTGCTGGCGTTTCTGCGTGGCGAATTCGACAGTGCCCGAACGAATTTGGAGCTGGCCACCGGACGCGGCGCAACCGATGACCGCGAGACCGAGACAGTCGGCTTTCTGCCCATCGACCCGATCGTTGCGGCCCATATCCACTTGGCGCTGGTGCGACTGGTGCAGGGCGACCTCGAAGCCGCCGAGACCGAACTCGCCCATGCGGCGTCGCGGGTCGAGGGAATGGGATTCCCGCAAGGCCCGTACAGCCTGGCCTACCTGAGGTTCGCCCAGGTCTGGGTGCACATCGAGGCCGGCCAACACGAGCGCGCCTCCGCATTGGCGGTCGACATGGTCGACGACGCTGCCCGGCATGGCTTCGACCAATGGCGGCTCCGTGGCACCATCCAGCACGCCGTCGCGAACGGATTCACCGAGCGCGCCGCAGCAGCGGTCGGCACCGACCGCATCCGGCAGGTCAGCGGTTTGGTCGACGAACTGCGCGCCGCCGACCTCGGTGTCTACCTGCCTTTTTTCGAGGGCATGCTGGCGCGGCTGATGATCGCCGCTGGACAACTCGACCGCGCGGGCGCTCGGCTCGACGCCGCGTTGGAGTTGGCGCGCGACACCGGAATGACGTTTTACGACTCCGAATTGTTGAGGCTCCGCGCGCAGACGCGCACCGACCCGGCCGCCCGTGAATCCGACCTGAGTCGCGCCCTCGATTTGGCGCGCGGTCAGGGCGCGCGCCTTTTCGAGTTACGTTGCGCTGCAACTGCCGCCTCGACCCAGCCAGCATCCTGAGCCGCGCGGCGCTATCGTCGTATCGGGACCGCGCAATGTCCCGCGCTGAGGAGGCGATCATCATTGCACTCAAGATGGGGCTGGCAGGGGTGCTGGGAACGCTGCTGATGCTGTTCGCGCCCGCGGCTCAAGCCGATCCCCCCGGCCCCGGTGTTCCCTGCCAGGCCGACGCCTGTCAACCGCCGCGTCCCACCTGGAATCCCGATCACCAGCGCGGGGTGCTGGGGTGTATTCGAGGCGCCTGCATCCCGAAACCGAATGGATATTCCTAAGCGCGACAATTCCTAAGCGCGACAATTCCTAAGCGCGACTGGGTTCCGTCTCGGGTCCGAAAGTGGGCTCGGTAGGCATCATGGCCGCCGCGAAGCTGCCACGAACAGACGCTGTCGACGACGCACCCGCGCGGGCGAAGAACGTCGCGTAGAAGGCGGCGATGAAAACGGCGAGCGCGCCGATGATCAGCGGCCCGGTGAGCAGTGGATGGCGTGCCATGGCCTCGGCCAGGTAGCGGCAGGCCAGCAAGAGCACCGCCAAGAACGTTCCCCCGGCGAGGATCAACGACGTTCGTGACCAGATCCGGCCGCGCAACGGTTCGCGCAGCACCGCTTCCACCGTCAGACACAGCACCGTTCCCGCCACCAGGTCGACGCCGTAGTGGTATCCGAAGCCGAGGGTCGCCGCGATGGTGCAGCCCAGCCAGGTGGTACCGCCAGTGCGCAGCCAACGTGGTCCACCGCGGGAATGGAGAAAGACCGCCATTGCCCACGCCGTGTGCATGGACGGCATGCAGTTGCGTGGAGTTTGGCTGTCGAAGCCAACGGCTCTGGGCGACAGATCAATTGGCGGCAGCGCATGGGGCCAGTAGTTGCCCACCTGAAAGCCTCCGCCGGCCCCGCCGAACGCGAACTCGGGGCCGACCAACGGGAACAGCACGTAGATCACCGGGCCGATCAATCCCAGTACCAGGAAGGTCGGCACCAGGAAGTGCCGCGGCCAGCCCTCGGCGGAGACGTTGCGCAACTGATAGACCGCGACCACCAGCGCCGCCAGCGGCAACTCGATGTACACCCAGTGCAGGCCGCCGCCGAGGACCGGCCCGCCGGCGTGGATCAGCCGGCCGAACAACCAAGATGGCTGTGCCAGCGCGTGATCGGCTAGCAGGGCGTATTCGTCGAAGACCTTCGGTCGCGTCAGCGCGGTGATCCGCAACCAAGCGTCGCCGACTTTGGTCGCGATGATGAGCAGCAGACCGAATGCGACGCCCCGATAAGCGGTGGTGGACTCACCCTTGACCCAGCGCCAGGCTCCGGTCAGAGCCAGCGCGGTGAGCACGATCAACGGTCCGTTGCCGAACGTCAGTACGTGGTTCTGCAGGACTCGGGTCGTGGCGAAAACAAGGTCCAGGGCCAGGGCCACCGACAGCGCGACCATTCGCGACCGGTTGGCCAGCCCGGCCATGGCCAGCCCCAACCCGACCCACGGCACCGTGGCCGACTTCGGTGTGGCGACGTAGTCGCTGATCAGGCTGTGTAGCGGACCCTGGAAGCCGAACCTGTGCGCTGCGACTTGCAGCACGACGAGCACTACGACGATCGCTGCGACGGCCAGCGACGGCCAGGTACGGCTCAGTGGCACCCCGGCCGGTCGTGGTTCGTCGGTGAACACCCGAGAAATTTTAGGTGTCTTCAGGGCGTCAGAGGCAAGAATTCCTCAGGATGGCCTACCCGGTGTGTCGGCAGGACGCTTACCCGTCGGCGCCGAAGTCGTAGCACCGCGCCATCACGCTGGTAGCCCTACCCCATCGTGTCTGATCCCGGCAAGTCTTCCCTACTGGCGCATGTGGGCGGCGCCGCCGATGTACCAGCATTGCCCGTTGATCCACTCCGCCTCGTCCGATAACAGGAAGGTCGTTATGGCGGCGAGATCGGACGGCTGACCGATGCGGGTGGTCCTGGCCGCGGCGATGAACATCTCTTGCAGAGAATGAAGACCAGCACGTTCCTGTGTTTCGCCCCAGACGAGACCCGGCATGACGCAGTTGCTCCGGACCCCGTGCTTGCGTAGTTGTTTGCGACGTGGCGGGTCAACTGGTTGACCGCTGCCTTTGCGGCGTTGTAGGCGACATGCATTGGGTCGCCGGTGCCAAGCGATCCGCCCGACGAGGTGTTGACGATGCTGCCGGTGCCCTGCTCGATCAGATGCGGCAGCACCGCGCGGATGGTTCGGACGTAGCCGAGCAGATCTACCTCGAGCGTGCGTCGCCAGATATCCATACTGGTGTCGAGCACGGTGAAGTCGCTGCCGTTGACTTCGGCGGACAGATCCGCGCCGACGTTGAACAACCCGTGCAGCGAATCGAATTCGCTGAGCGTCTGCTGCACCAACTGCGCCACGGAGGCTTCGTCGGCCAAGTCGAATTCGACGGCGATGGCGCGGCCATCGAGGGCGTTCAGCGCCTCGGCCGTTCGCGTCGCGCCGGCAAAATTGATGTCGCCGACGACGACATTTGCGCCTTCTTCGGCGAGCCGTCGTGCTGTTCCGGCTCCGATCCCGGTGGCACCCCCGGCGACGATGAACGTCTTGTCGGCTAAGCCGCGCATGGAACTCCTTCAGTCGTGAGGTGGCTGGTCCGGACGGTCAGCAATTAGCCACCCCGATGTCGACTGAAATCGCGGCTGCGGTAACGAATTTCGACTGCTCCGATGCCAGCCATGCGACGGCGTCGGCGATGTCTTCGGGCTGCGCGATCCCCTGTGGCAACAGCGGTGTGTGCAGATTTGCAAGGTGGGGGTTCGTCTCTCGCGCCGCTGTCAGCGCCTCGATCAATCCCCCGGTGGTCACCATGGGGCTGGCCACTGAACCGGGGTGCACGCTGTTCACCCGGATGTTGTGCATGCCGAGTTCGGCTGCGAAACCCTTTGCCATGCCGGTGATTGCGTGCTTGCTCGCGGTGTAGTGAACCATGAACGCCTGCATCTTCACACCGGCCGCGGATCCGATGAGGATGATCGATCCGCCTTGCCCGCCCCGGATGATGTGCGGAGCGCCGGCCATGACCGTGTTCCAGGTGCCCGTGACGTTCGTTTCGATGGTGTCGCGGAAGGCCGCAGCGGTGATCTGATCCCATGGCGCGGGCGTACATATCCCGGCGTTGGCCACGATGACGTCGAGGCGGCCCAGTTCGGCAACGGCTCGGTCGACGGCGGCGGTGAGTGCGTCCAGATCGCGAATATCGTTGGCGGCCTGAATAACCCGCCGACCGTTGGCTTTCACCAGACGCGCCGTTTCGGCCAGGTCGTCGGGGGTGGGCGATGCGTAGCGAACGCTCGGCGGAAGCGGCCCCGCGATATCGACGGCAATGATGTCGGCGCCGTCGGCACTCAACCGTTGGGCGTGCGCACGGCCTTGACCGCGTGCGGCGCCGGTGACAAGTGCCACTTTCCCGGCCAGATCTGTGCCCATCAGATGCCTAACCGCGTTCGATCTTGTCGAGCGGGTTGGACCGCTCGAGCATGCCGTATGTCTGTTCGGTGTCCCAGCGATAACGCACGCCCGCTTGCTGCAGCGCGGGGAAGCTGGGCATCTCCTTCTTGAGCGCGTGCATCGAGTACATGTCATCGTCGTGGTGGATGTCGTGGGTGGAAAAGACCGTTTCCCCCTCGATGTGCACTGTGCCGTCGGCGGTTTCCAGAACCAGTGACACGTCTTCACCCGCGGCCTGCAATCTGGTCAGCCATGGAGCCGCGACCACGCGCGCCGGGACGAGTGGACCGTCACCGCTGAACAGGTACCCCTCGTTGAATGTGGGTTGACCATCAGGGCGCGGCGGATAGGCGATGTATCCAAACGCCCTGCCGCTGGGAAAGACCGCCGATTGCCAGCTGTGCCCCCAGAACCCGGCGAGCCTACGCACGCCCTGACGACGGATGCGCAATCCGCTGCCGGTGAAGGCTTTGCGTTCGCCGCCGTCGATGGTGACCGAACCGGTTGCGGTGTAGAGCTGCTCGTAGCGCGAACCTCCCATCAGGTCACCTTCGACCGACGTCTTGAGCCGCTCGCCGGCATCGGTCCGCAGGCTGCCCTGGACCCACGGCGGAACAGCCATCGTCGCCTCGACGTTGAATTCGACGTCGATCATGGGTCCGTCCTTGCGTCCGGCGACAAGATCTTGTGACGTGGTCTGCAGCGCCTTGCCCCGGTAGGTCATCGTCCACACGGAAAATGGCTCGACGCAACGGAAAACGAGCCCGCCGGCGCCCAGTATGGTGGGCTTGCCTTCCGGTCCGGTCGCGGGCAACGAGTTCGCGTTGGTGCGTAGCCGGTACACCCGCCCGTCGGGGTAGGCGAGATTGACCTGAATGTCGTGCGCGTCCCAATTCGCGGCGACCGCCTCGATACCGATGCGCGGCAGTCCCACCTGGCCGCGGTCGTCGACGGTCCAAAAGCTCACCGAGTCGCGCATTTCCGGGTTGTCGGGACGCTGCTCGAACACGTACTCGCAAATCGGATCGATACCGCCGGTTAAGTCGACTGTCATTCGTTAGCCTGCCTTTCGGTGGTGTCGTGGTTCGTCCACCGCGCCGCAGCGTCGACGTAGGCCGCGAAGAGTGGACGCACGGTGTCAAGGTCGATGCCGAATTCGGTGGGGTCGGCGCGGTGGCTGGGCTCACGTTCGGCCGCGGCGTGCGTCCACCAGCTGTGCATGCGGGCGGTGAACTCTTCGTTCACCGGTTCGCCCAGCCAGTGGTAGAGCCTGCCGACCTCGCCGACGGGATCGGCCTGCATGGCACGAAAGTCGATGTCGTAGCAGCGTTTATCGGCACCGGCACGGCGGAACTGTAGAGTCCGCTGCATTCCCAGCGACCAGTGCTCGACGTTCAATCGACCGATGTAGGGCCGGTCGATGTCATCGGTGAACGATCCGACGATGTCGGCGTACAACTCGGCCACCGACAGGATCACATCCGTGGGGTCACGGTGGGTCATGACATACCGGGCGTCCGGGAACACCGAGTCGAGCGCCTCGAGCCACAACACGTGTGAGGGACATTTCAACCGCCAGGGCCGGGCGGGCTCGCCCCACTGCAGCAACTTCAGCACGCGGCGTTGGTACTGCAGTGTCGACGTCAGGTCGGCATCCTCCACCAGCCACCGCGAGTAGGACGGAACCTGGGCGAACGACTGAAAGATGTGGGAGGCGAAACTCAGCGCCATCAGTTCGTGGCACTCCATCGGGCCGTGCGTATCGCCGGGCACGTGGTAGCGGGTGCCGATCATCTCGCCCTTGTCCTTGGGAACGCGTGGGTCGGCGCCCTGCACGGTTGACGGCGGTGGGCAGGGTTGCGCCGACTCCCACCGCCGCAGATAACGCACCGCGGGGTCCTGTGCGAGCAGCATGGACAGCGCCGTCGAACCCGTGCGGGGTAGGCCGAGCCCGATCAGGGGCGCCTGGCAGGGCACCTCGTCGATCTCGGGGTGACGCCGATACCAGTCCTCCACCTGCAGTCGCTGCCCGAGATAGCCCACAATGCGCTGGGTGATGAACGCCTCACCGCGGGAATTCAGTCGAGCCTCGTCACGCAGCGCGGCGAGCAATATCGACAGACCCTCTTCGTAGGACTCGTCGCCGAAGTCCCGCAGCCCAGTTCGAGCAATTGCGGCGTCCTGTATCTCGCTGAGCGACAGCATGTTTCAGCCCATCCACTGTCCGCCGGCAACATCGATGGTCTGTCCGCACATGTAACTGGCCGCTTCTGAAGCCAAGAACACAACCATGTTGGCGGCCTCTTCGGGTAGCGAGGCCCGACCCAGCTGAACCTGGGTGGTGATCGCTTCCAGGATTGCGCCACGCCCGGCATGGTGCGCCGGGGTCTGCGGATCGAACAGATACTGTTTCATCTGTTCTTTGATCATGATGCCGGGTGCTACGCAGAACACGTTGACTCCGCGCAGCGCCACCTCGTGCGCGAGATTTCGGGTGAACCCGATGACGCCTGCCTTGCAGGCGTTGTACGCGACCAGGCCGCGCTGTTGGATCCGCCCACCGACCGACCCGATGTTGATGATCGTCCCGGATCCCTGCGGCAACAGGTACTGCAGCGCGGCGTGCGCGCCGTACATCATCATGGTGAGGCTGCCCAGGACCGTGAGGTCGATGTCGGCTTTCGTCTGCGTCTCGAAGGGTCCGGCAGCGACCATGACGGGGTTGTTGATCATGATGTCCAGGCCGCCGAGCTTCTCGTGCGCCTCACCGACCGCGCGGTGTATCTGATCCCAATCCGACATGTCTGCCCGAACCGGCACGGTGTTGACTCCCCACCGCTGCGCGATCTCCTCGGCTCGGCGCTGTAGCGGCTCCAAAGTCCGACCGACCAGAGCGATGTCCGCGCCGGATCCAGCCAGACGATTGGCGATCGCGTGTCCCAAGCCATCGCCGCCGGCGCCGGTGCAGAACGCTTTCTTCCCGGTCAGGTCCATCAGTTCGGTCACGCGCTTGCCGACGATGTGGGTCGGCAACTTGTCGAGATTCAGTGCGGCAACTGCCTCTGCATCGTCTACCGTCACGAGCGCTCCTTCGATCGGCTTGATGGCGACGATATGGCCCTGGTACGCAGCTGCGGTAATACCGATTGCGGTGTTCAGTCATGCCTTTTCTCGATGGCTGGTATACGTCTGATATATGGACACGCACCGGTTGAAGTACTTCCTGCGCATCGCGGAGGAAGGGTCGATCACGCGTGCAGCCGAACTGCTGGGCATCGCGCAGCCCGCACTGAGCCGCCAGCTGCAGCTACTCGAAGAAGACCTGGGTGTCGAGTTGTTTCGGCGCACCCGCCGCGGCGTCCAGTTGACCGACGCAGGCGAACGTTTACGCGCCGCGACGGCGGCGCCGCTGCGTCAGCTGGATCTAGCCGTCAAATACGCTGCGTCGCCCTTGGCACGGCTCAAACGCAACATGCTGCTCGGCCTACCGGAGACGGCAATTGACGTTCTCGCCGCCCCGCTGATCGGCAGTCTCAGCGCGGCATTCCCCAACGCCGTGTTCTCGATAACCGCCGGCAGCACTGACCATCTCGTCGAAGCCATGCTGAGGGGAAGCGTCGACGTCGCATTGATCAATCCGGTACCCGACGACAGGGTGTTCTACCGCGCGCTGGTTGAAGAAGAGCTGGTTGTCGTGGGCGGCCCGCAATCACATCTGCAGGCCGACCAGGCGGTTACGTTCGAAGAGCTCGCGACCTTGCCCCTGGTGATCCCCCGCTCCCCGACCGGCATCGGTGCAATTCTCGAGAACGCCGCTCTGCGAACGAAAGTCAAAGTGAGCTACCGAGCATCCAGCGACTCCGTCGCGGTCGCCAAAGCACTCATTGCGGCGGGTACGGCTTACGGGGTGTTGCCTCTGTCCGCGTGCAACCACGACATCGGTATCGGACGATTGCGTTATGCGCCATGCGATCCCGTCCTCAACCAGCAACTGGGAGTAGCCGCGACGACGCGCCTGGAGCTACCCCGAGAACTCACCGCGAAGATCGGCGAAGTGCTACGCGAGGAGACCGCCGACCTCATTCGGTCCGGCCGGTGGCCGGCGCGGTTGCTGGCGCCGCAACGGTGGGACCCCAACGTCCCGGACTCTTCGACCACCTCGGGAGCCGACGCGTAGGTCCCGGACTGCTCTTTCGGCCCGGTGCGGCGCCTGGCGACACCCGATCGTCTGGGCGCCAAGCTTTAAGGTGGGCGGCATGAGCGAACGCCCATACCTGCGCCTGGTAACGGAACCGGTGTCGCGTCCCGATCTGCGTCACGCGCGACGGCGTGATGTGGTCGACTACCCTGTCTCGGATTCCGCTCGGTACCAACTGCCCGCCTACCAAGTCCTGCGCAACGCGACCGACCAGCCCATCAGCTGGGCCCAGCAAAACGTCGTGAGTCCTGCCGCAGCAGCATTGGCGCGGGAGGCGCTCGGCGGAAGTTGAAAGCTGTCGGCGCCTGCGGGCACATTCAGAGCCGTTTCGGAGACCGCGACGAACCTGATGTATGGTTCCCTAGCGTCTGTCGTCTTGTTGCGGCAGACTCGCGGGCTGTGGCGCAGCTTGGTAGCGCACTACACTGGGGGTGTAGGGGTCGCAGGTTCAAATCCTGTCAGCCCGACCGCATCGGTCTCGGACCTCGGAATAGTGTCCAGCCTGGGGTTGCTTCGACTCCAACAGTCGTCATGTGTCCACAACGCGCCAATCTCGCCCGAGCGGGCTCACTGATGGCAGCCGCGTGGTTCGCGCTGTGCGGCCACTCCGTCTCCTGGCCGCTTGAGCCGTGCCGCTATGACTTACTCGTTTGGATCGGCGCTGCAGTACAACGCATCCAGGTCAAGACGACCACGGTGAAGCAAGCGGGTGAGTGGACCGCGTGGATTTCCAATTCCGGCAAAGTACGCGCGACATGTGATCCCGAATAGATCGATTATTTTTTCGTCATCGACGGCGACTTCGCCTACTACCTGATCCCGGTCGCGGCCGTCGGCGGTCTGACGGCGATCCGACTGACGGCCCATTCGCAGTACCGGCTGCCCACCGCAACGATCGACAGCGCAACCAGACCCGGTCCGCCCTAGCGACGCCGAGCGCCCCGCTTCTCCCGCACCCGCACGTTGATCCGGATCGGCGAACCCTCGAACCCGAAGGTCTCCCGCAGCCGCCGCTCCAGGAACCTCCGGTACCCGGCCTCCAAGAAGCCGGACGTGAACAGCACGAACGTCGGCGGACGGGCCGTCGCCTGCGTCGCGAACAGGATGCGCGGCTGCTTACCGCCGCGCACCGGGGGCGGCGTCGCGGCGACCACCTCTTTGATCCAGGTGTTCAGTGGGCCGGTGGCGATCCTGGTGTCCCAGGACGCCAGGGCTTTCTCCATCGCCGGCACCAGCTTCTGCACCGCACGGCCGGTCTTGGCGGAGATGTTGACCCGCTCCGCCCACCGCACCTGTACCAGCTCGCGGTCGATCTCGCGGTCCAGCAGATCGCGGCGGTCCTCATCAACCAGATCCCACTTGTTGTAGGCCAGCACCAGCGCCCGTCCGGCCTCGATCACCATCGACAGCACCCGCAGATCCTGCTCGGTCAGCGGCTGGGACGCATCGATCAGCACGATCACCACCTCGGCGGCGTCGATGGCACTGTGCGTGCGCACCGAGGCGTAGAACTCGTGACCGCTGGCCTGACCGACCTTGCGGCGCAGCCCCGCGGTGTCCACGAACCGCCACACCTTGCCGTCCAGCTCGATCAGCGAGTCCACCGGGTCCACGGTGGTGCCGGCCGCGTCGTGCACCACCGAACGCTGGTCGCCGGCCAGCTTGTTCAGCAGCGAACTCTTACCGACGTTGGGTTTGCCGACCAGCGCCACCCGCCGCGGACCGCCGGCACCTGCCGCCGATTCCCCGACCTCGGGCAGCGCGCCCAGCACCGCGTCGAGCAGATCGGCGACTCCGCGACCGTGCATGGCACTGATCGCGTACGGCTCCCCCAGCCCCAGCGACCACAGTTCGGCCGCATCGGCTTCCACCCGTTCGTTGTCAACCTTGTTGGCGGCCAGGAACACTGGCTTGCCGGAGCGCAGCAGGATCCGGGCGGCGGCTTCGTCGGCGGTGGTCGCGCCCACGGTGGCGTCGACCACCAGGATCACCGCGTCCGCGGTGCGCATGGCCACCGACGCCTGTTCGGCCACCAGTTGCTGCAGGCCCTTGGCGTCGGGCTCCCAGCCTCCGGTGTCCTGCACGACGAACCGGCGGCCGGTCCACAGCGCGTCGTAGGACACCCGGTCGCGGGTCACCCCGGGGACGTCCTGCACCACCGCTTCGCGCCGGCCGATGATCCGGTTGACCAGAGTCGACTTGCCGACGTTGGGACGCCCGACGATGGCCACCACCGGCGCCGGGCCCGCCTCACCCGACTCCTCGGAATCGGAATCAGTTAATTCCCAGTCACTTTCGTCCGACCAGGTGCCATCCTCGGTCACCGCACCGCCTCACTTCGCTGGGTGACCAACTCCTGCAAGTGGGCAACCACCTGGGATTCGGTCATGTCGCCGGTGTCGACGACGATCGCATCGCTGGCCGCCCGCAACGGCGAGACCGCCCGGGTGGAGTCCAGGTGGTCGCGGCGGCGCACGTCAGCCAGCACCGCCTCGTAGTCGTCGGGAAACCCGGCCCGGACGTTCTGCGCGTTGCGGCGCTGCGCGCGGGTCTCGGCTGAAGCCGTGAGGAAGATCTTCACCGGCGCCTCGGGAAACACCACGGTGCCGATGTCGCGGCCCTCCACCACGATGGGCCCGTCGCCCCGCGACAGTTCGCGCTGAATGTCGACCAACCGCGTCCGCACCGCCGGCACCGCTGACACCGCCGACACCGCCCGGGTGACGTCGTCGGCCCGGATCTGTGCCGAAACATCTTCTCCGCCAAGCAGAAAGCTGCTGACATCGGGGTCGTAGCCGACGGATATCTCTACCTCCGAAGCACAACGCGCAACAGCTTCGGCGTCGGACGGATCGATGCCGGCCCGCAGCACGGCCAGCGTCACCATCCGGTACATCGCGCCGGTATCGAGGAACCGTGCACCCAGACCGCGCGCCAAACCTCTTGACACCGAGGACTTTCCGGTTCCGGCCGGACCGTCGATCGCGATCACCAGGCCGCTCACAGCCCGACCGCCTGATACAGTTTCCCGATCTCGTCGTGCCGCAGCGCACGCACCGAGCCCGGCCGCTGCTTGCCCAGCGTCACCGCACCGATATCGGTGCGCACCAACGCTTCCACCGGAAACCCCACGGCAGCCAGCATCCGGCGCACGATGCGGTTGCGTCCCTCGTGCAGCGTCACCCGCACCAGCGTCTTGCCCGGAATCGAATCCACCAGCGCGAAGTCGTCAACCCGCACCGGGCCGTCCTCCAATTCGATGCCGGCGCGCAACTGCTTGCCCAACCCGCGCGGCACCGTACCCGTCACAGTCGCAAGGTAGGTCTTGGGCACTTCGTGGGACGGGTGCATCAACCGGTGCGCCAGCTCCCCGTCGTTGGTCAGCAGGATCAGCCCCTCGGTGTCGGCGTCCAGCCGGCCGACGTGGAAAAGTTTCTTGTTGCCCCGGACTTTTCGCTCGATCAGGTCGCCGATGCAGGGCCGGCCGCGATCGTCCGACATGGTGGAGTGCATGCCGCGCGGCTTGTTGAGCGCCAGGTAGACCAGCGAGTCGTCGAGCACCACCCTGGCCCCGTCCACGCGGATCACCGACGTGTCGGGATCGACCCGGGTACCCAGCTCGGTCACCACCTGCCCGTCCACCTCGACCCGGCCCTCGACGATCAGCTTCTCGGCCGCCCGGCGCGACGCAATCCCGGCCTGGGACAACACCTTCTGCAACCGGATGCCTTGCGGCTCTTCGAATTCGACCATCAGTCGCGGTCCACATCGAACGCCACAGCCGGATCGGACGGCCGGCCACCGGCCAGCTTCATGAAACGTGGCTCGCTGTCCAGGGATTCGCTGAGGTCGTCGATCGTGTCGACATCCGGGAGCAGCGGCGCGATGTCGGGCAACTCCGTCAAGGACGTCAAACCCAAACGCTCCAGAAACAATTCGGTGGTGGCGAACGTCACCGCACCGCTGTCCTCGTCGGTGCCGACTTCGGTGATCAGACCGCGGGCCAGCAAGGTGCGCATCACGGCGTCGACATTGACACCGCGCACGGCGCTGATCCGCGCCCGCGTCACCGGCTGGCGGTACGCGACCACGGCAAGAGTTTCCAGTGCCGCCCGGGTCAGCTTGGTCCGGGCACCGTCCAGCAACAGCTTCTCGACGTAGGGCGCGAACCGGGCCCGGGTGTAGAGCCGCCATCCCTCGCCGCCCTGCCGCAGGTCGATGCCGCTGTCGCGTTCGGTGAGCTCCTCGGACATCTGCTGCAGCTTCGCCGCGACCCGGTACACCGGCTGCTCGATGACGGTGGCCAGCGCCTCGGCGGTCACCGGGGAGTCCACCACCAGCAGCAGCGACTCCAGCACCCGGCCCAGTTCGTCGGGGTCCAGCTCCGCGGGCTCGGCGATATCGGGGATGCCAGCGTCGAGCTCGTCTGGCAGGTGTTCGGTCACTTACTCGTCTCGCACTTCTAGCAACGATTGGCTGGTGGGTCGTTCCCCGGTCCACGACACCTGGAGGACGCCAAGAGGCTCGGACTGGTCGAATGCTACCGCCCGGGAACGATACAGTTCGAGCAGCGCCAGGAAGCGCCCGACGATCTCGACCGGCGCCTTGCAGTCGGCGACCAGCTCCGAAAACGACGCCCACTGCCCGCTGCCGCGCCCCTCCAGCAGCGCCAAGATGTGCCTGGCCTGCTCCGGCACCGACACCGTCTCCATGTGCAGGTGCCCGACACCCACCGTCGGAACCGGCCGCGGGGTGAACGCGATCGCGGCGATCTCGGCGAACCGTGCGGCGTCCACCCCGATCATCACCTCGGGCAGCAGTCCGTCGAAGCGCTCCTCCAGCGACACCGACCGGGGATAGCTGCGCATCGCCGTCGCCTCCAGCTCGGCGAACATCTCCGCGACGTGCTTGAACGCCCGGTACTGCAGCAGCCGCGCGAACAGCAGGTCGCGCACCTCGAGCAGGGCCAGGTCCTCCTCGTCGTCGACCTGGCCGGCAGGTAGCAGCCGGGCGGCCTTCAAGTCCAGCAAGGTCGCGGCCACCACCAGGAAGGCGGTGGTCTCGTCGAGGTCCAACCGGGCGCCGATGGCCTTGGTGTAGGCGATGAAATCGTCGGTGACCTGGTGCAACGCCACCTCGGTGACGTCGAGCCGATGCGCGAAGATGAGCTGCAACAGCAGGTCGAACGGACCCTCGAAATTCGTCAGCCGAACCTGGAAGCCGCTCTCGGATGCGGCGTTCACACGCCGAATCGGTCGATGAACTCGCGCGCCAGCGCCCGATACGCGATGGCGCCGCTGGATCGGGGCGCCCACGTCGTGATGGGTTCTCCGGCGACGCTGGTCTCGGGGAAGCGCACGGTGCGGGTGATCACGGTGTCGAACACTAGATCACCGAACCGCTCCACGACGCGGGCCATCACCTCGCGGGAGTTGACGGTCCGCGGGTCGTAGCGGGTGATCAGGATCCCGCTGATGTCCAGTTTGGGGTTGAGCCGGTCGCGCACTTTGTCGACGGTGTCGGTGAGCAGCGCCAGCCCACGCAGGGAGAAGAACTCGCACTCCGTCGGGATCACCACGCCTTCGGCGCAGGCCAGGCCGTTGACGGTGAGCAGGCCCAGTGACGGCTGGCAGTCGATCAGCACGTAGTCGTAGCGGTCCAGCAACGGATACAGCGCCCGGCCCAGCGTTTGCTCCCGACCCACCTCGTTGACCAGCTGAATCTCGGCGGCGGACAGATCGATGTTGCTGGGCACCAGGTCCAGGTTCTTGACCCGGGTGTGGATCAGCACGTCGTCGATCGACACCCGCGGCTCGACCAGCACGTTGTGAATGGTCTTTTCCAGCTCGTAATGCGGGACACCCAGCCCGGCGGACAGCGCGCCCTGCGGGTCCATGTCCACCAGCAGCACCCGGCGGCCGTACTCGGCCAGCGCCGCCCCCAAGTTGATCGTCGAGGTGGTCTTGCCGACGCCGCCCTTCTGATTGCACATGGCGACGACCTTGGCCGGCCCGTGGCCGGTGAGCGGGGCAGGCTCGGGAATCGCCCGCGCCGGCCGGCCGGTGAGGCCGAGCTCCGGGCCGCTGTCCGGGTGGTCGGTCATACCCGGACGCGACTGGTGGTGACGGGCGTCTGCTGGGACATCGCAGGAAAGTCTAACGGCTGCGCCCGCCTGCGTAGGACGACCCGCAGGCAACTGTCAGCCCCGGTTTTACGGGGGTGCGTAAGGTGGCACCGATGAGCCTCCTATCGCGTCTGCCCACCCTCGGATGGTCGATGCTGCGGATGGGACTCGGTGCCCGCTCGTTCAAGAACACCGGGCAGTTCGGCGATGGGCGCGAAGCCGCCACCGTCGACTACGTCCTGAACAACGCCAAGCCGGGTGACGTGGACGACGCGCTGGCCACCATCGACAGGTTCGCCTACGAGAAGTCGATGTTGGTCAACGTCGGCGACGAAAAAGGGGAACTGCTCGACGCGGCGGTGCGGCGGGCCGATCCGGCGCTGGCGCTGGAGCTGGGTACCTACGTCGGATACAGCGCCATGCGCATCGCCCGCGCCGCACCGAAGGCGAAGGTGTACTCCGTCGAGTTCTCGGCAGCCAACGCCGCCAACGCCCGGCGGATTTGGGCACATGCCGGCCTGGCCGAGCGGGTCACCTGTGTGGTCGGGACCATCGGCGACGGTGGGCGCACCCTGGACACACTGGCCAATGATCACGGATTTACTTCTGCCGCTTTGGATTTCGTGTTCATCGACCACGACAAAGCCGCTTACCTCGACGACCTGCTGAGCATCGTGCAGCGCGGCTGGCTGCATCCCGGCTCGATCGTGGTGGCCGACAATGTCAAAGTGCCGGGTGCGCCCAAGTACCGCGCCTACATGCGCGAGCAGCAGGGCAAGACCTGGCATACCGTGGAGCACAAAACGCACGTCGAATACCAGTCGCTGGTGCCCGACCTGGTGCTGGAATCCGAATACCTCGGCTAGTCAAGTCCGGGCCGGCGGATGCGCATTCGGGTGCTCTCATGAGTGCGGTGGTGGAGCAGGCGCTGATCTGGGCGGTCCTGATCTCGATCACCCTGTCCGGCGGTAGCGCGTTAGTGATGTTCAGCTGCCGGCGGGCCGCCAAAGGCTCGTTGCCGCTGACGGAACCCAACGGGTACGGATGGCGCGGGAACGGGATCAAGACACCGTCGACGCTGCGCAGCGAGCAAACGTGGCGGGCGGGTAACGGCGCCGCGGCCCGCCTGGCGCCGATGTATGTGCTGTTCAACCTTGCGGTCGTCGCGGCCCTGGTCGCGGCCGCCGCGCGGGGATGGCGTCTGATCGTCGCGATGATCGGCGGCACGGCCTTTGTCGCGTGGATCTGTCTGCTTATCGTGACCGCTGTCGTTGCCAGCCGTGCGGCACGTGCGGCTTCCGACGACCCGGCCGGTCAGCGGCCTGCCGTGGCTGAACTCAGGCCGACCGGCCACGCGGCGCCGGTCTCCGGGCGCACCGGCACGATCCTCGGCTGGATATGTGCATTCGCCGCGTGCGGACTGCTGCTGTATTTGTTCGGCACCATCGTGGACGGCTACCTATTGGCGATCCACCATCGGCTGCAACCCAATTCAACATTCGGGTTCCGCGACCCGGTGGCATCGTCATGCCTGCCGCGCTGGTATGCCGCCCAGCGGGCGGGCTTCACCTGGATGCTGTTCGGCTACGGCACCGTCCTGGTCACGAGCCTGTCGCTGTGTGCCGCCGTGGCGATCAAGCGGCGCTCACCGTGGGACATCTGCCTGCTGGTGTTGGGCACCGTGTTGGTGCTGGTCGTCGTCCTGGTGCCGGCCGGCATTCATGCCGACACTGTGGCCCGTGCCGTCCCTTGCTGACGCGGCCCGTCGGTCGCAATCGTTTCGCTCCGATCACTGCGCCCGCGGGTGCGCCCCGGCCCACACCTCGCGCAGCGCGTGCACCGTGACCAGCGTATAGATCTGCGTCGTGGTCACCGAGGCGTGACCGAGCAACTCCTGCACCACCCGGACGTCGGCGCCGCCCTCGAGTAGATGGGTGGCGAACGAATGCCGCAGCATGTGCGGCGACACACCCGAGGTGATGCCGGCCCGATCGGCGGCGTCCTGCAGCACCTGCCACGCGCTCTGCCGGGACAGCCGGCCGCCCCGGGCATTGAGGAAGATCGCCGGAGTGCCGCGGCCACGGCGCGCCAGATCGGGGCGGCCACGCACCAGGTAGGCGTCCAGCGCCTGCACCGCGGGGCGCCCGATCGGCACCAGTCGCTGCTTACCGCCCTTGCCGCGCAACAACACCGAGCGGGCATGCGTGTCGATGTCGTCGACGTCCAGGCCCACCGCTTCGGAGATCCGCGACCCGGTGGAATACAGCAGTTCCAGCAACGCCCGGTTGCGCAGCGTCAACGGACCGTCGGCGGCGTCCTCGCCGCCGGCGGCCTCCAGCAACGCCAGCACCTGGTCGATGGTCAGGCTCTTGGGCAGCCGGCGTCCCGGTGTCGGCGGGCGCACCGACCGCGCCACGTCCACGGCGGCCAGTCCTTCGGCGGCGGCGAAGCGGTGCAGGCCGCGCACCGCGATCAGCGCCCGCGCCGCTGATACCGCGGACAGCGCCGCCGCCCCGGCCTCCGGATCGCCGCGGCGCAGCGCCACCAGGAACTCGGCGACGTCTTCTTCGCCGACCTGCGCCAAATCGTGAATTCCCCGCTCTTCCAGATGCTTCGAGTAGCGGCGCAGATCGCGACGGTAGGAGCTCAGCGTGTTGGCCGCGACGCCGCGCTCGATCGTCAGATGGTCGAGGTAGCCCTGCAGCTGCGCGTCGAGCGTCAGCGCCGTCGTCACTGCCCGGCCTTGCGCTTGGCGAACGCCGTCGGCTTGTCGACCCATGGGCTGTCCACCGCCCGCGGTTCGGCCAGTCCGCCGGTGATGGCGTAAGTGGCCAGAATCCCGGCCACCGCAATGGAATTGACGAACTCGCCACTGAGCACCCGCTGCACCGCATCGTCGAGGGCGAACCAGCGCATCGTCATATCGGCTTCCTCGTCGTGCGCCTCGGGCCGGCCGATGTCGGTGAGATCGGTAGCCAGATACACGCGTACCGATTCGTCGCTGTAACCGGGCGCGGTCTGGATGTCCACCAGCATCCGCCAGGTCCCGGCCCGCAGGCCGACCTCCTCTTCCAGTTCTCTGGCCGCAGTCAGCTGGGCGGGCTCCCCCGCCGCGTCGAGCAGGCCGGCGGGCAACTCCCACAGCCGGCGCCCGGCGGTGTGGCGATACTGGTAGACCATGGCGATGTTGTTGTCGTCGTCCATCGCAACCACCGCAACCGCGCCGTAGTGCTCGAGCACCTCCCGCTTGGCGATATTGCCGCCGGGCATCCGCACCTGGTCTCGGCGTAGCGCGAAAATCGCTCCCTGATAAAGGGTTTCCGACGATACCGTCTCGAAGTCGTGCTCAGCCACGGGTGACGGGTTCGGGGAGCGACGCTGCGACCACCGAACCGGCGCCGTCTGGGTGCTCGGTGCCGTTGGGCGGAGGCTGATCGGGGATCTCCGGGATCTCGACGGGCAGCAGCTCGCCCGCCTTGTAATCGATGGCCGCCTTGACGAACGCGACGAACAACGGGTGCGGCCGGGTGGGTCGGCTCTTCAGTTCGGGGTGGGCCTGGGTGCCGACCACGAACGGGTGCTGATCGGCCGGGTATTCGACGAACTCGACCAGATGGCCGTCCGGTGAGGTACCGGAGAACCGCAGGCCGCTCTGCGCGATCTGCTCCCGGTAGCTGTTGTTCACCTCATAGCGGTGGCGGTGCCGTTCGGACACCTCGGTGGTCCCGTATGCCTGGGCCACAATCGAATCCGGCTCCAGCACGGCGGGGTAGGCGCCCAGTCGCATGGTGCCGCCCAGGTCGGCCTGGCCGGCCACGATGTGCTCCTGGTCGGCCATCGTGGAGATCACCGGATCCGGTGTCTGCGGCTCGAACTCGGCCGAGTTGGCCTCGGTGAGGCCAACCGATCGCGCCGCCTCGATCACGATGCACTGCAGACCCAGGCACAGACCCAGCACCGGAATTCCGCGCGCCCGGGCATGCCGGATGGCGCCGATCTTTCCCTCGATACCGCGGATGCCGAAGCCGCCGGGGATCAGCACCCCGTGTACGTCGCCCAGCGCGTGCGCGGCGCCCGTCGGTGTTTCACAGTCATCGGAAGCGACCCAGCTGATTTCGACCTTGGAGCGGTGCCGGAACCCACCGGCGCGAAGCGCCTCGCTGACCGAGAGATAGGCGTCGGAGAGTTCAACGTACTTGCCCACCAACGCGATTCGCACCGTCTCATGGGGTTCGTGCACCCGGCGCAGCAGGTCGTCCCACTCGGTCCAGTCGACGTCGCGGAACGGGAGGTTGAGACGGCGCACCACGAAGGCGTCGAGTTCCTCGCGGTGCAACACCTTCGGGATGTCGTAGATCGACGGCGCGTCCGGGGTGGAGATGACGCCGTCGATGTCGACGTCACACATCAGGGCGATCTTGTTCTTCAACGCTTCGGGGACGTCTCGGTCGCACCGCAGGATCAACGCGTCCGGGCTGATACCGATGCTGCGCAGCGCGGCCACCGAATGCTGGGTCGGTTTGGTCTTGAGCTCCCCCGAGGGCGCCAGATACGGCACCAGCGACACGTGCAGGAAGAAGACGTCTTCGCGGCCCAGGTAGTGGCGGACCTGGCGGGCCGCTTCCAGGAACGGCTGCGACTCGATGTCGCCGACCGTGCCGCCGATCTCGGTGATGACCACGTCGGGCCGGTTGCCGTCGGCGTCGGGTTCGGCCATCGCCAGGATGCGGCGCTTGATCTCGTCGGTGATGTGCGGGATGACCTGCACGGTGTCGCCGAGGTACTCGCCGCGACGCTCCTTGGCGATCACCGTCGAATACACCTGGCCGGTGGTGACATTCGCCGACCCGGACAGGTCACGATCCAGGAAACGCTCGTAATGCCCGACGTCGAGGTCGGTTTCCGCGCCGTCTTCGGTGACGAACACCTCACCGTGCTGGAACGGGTTCATGGTGCCCGGATCCACATTGAGGTAGGGGTCCAGCTTTTGCATCGTGACGTACAAGCCGCGCGCGGTCAGCAGTTGGCCGAGGCTGCTGGCGGTCAGGCCCTTGCCCAGCGAAGAGGCGACGCCACCGCTGACGAAGAGGTGCTTGGTGGCGGTTTGCGGATGCTTGCGCAACTGGGCGACCTCCGTGAAGACGGGCAGGGCATTATGCAGGAAAAATCAACGATCTGGGCCTGCCGACCCACGGAAACCCACCCTAACATCCACCGGCTCGCGCCGCGGGGAACACGCCCTACTGGGGGACGGTCACCGCCGTCGCGCCGTGTCCGATGCCGTAATGGCCGGGATGGGCACCACCGACCAGCTCGTGCAGGGCCAGGATGGCGGTGATACGTCCGGACTCGGCGTTCACGTCGTCGACGGTGCTGATCGCACCCGCCATACCGGCGTCGGCGCGGGCCACCGCGACGGCGGCGCTGCCGGCCGCCGAACCGTCCCGGCCGGCCAACACCGCACCCGAACCGTGCGGCGCCAGGGCGGCGGTGAACCGCGCCACGGTGACCCCCTGGTTGCCGGCGTCGGCGGGCAGTCCCCCGCCGGTGACGACGATGGCGGCGTTGGCCGTCCCGATGTGCTCGTTGGGCTGGTAGGTCAGGAACCCGGTTTCGCGCAATGCGCCCAGCACGGTGTCACGCTGGGTGTCGTCGACCGGCGGCGCATCCGGTTTGCCGGTGCTCAGCAGCGCAATCCCGAGCAGGTCACCGGCCTGCGACCCCTGGTCGACCAGCTTGGTGCTCAGTTGGGTGCCGGCGGGCAGGATGGCCGAATTGACCACCGTGCGCAGTTTTTCCCCGGAGTTGGCTTCGACGAACTCATGGGTCAGCGCGACGGTTGCGGTGACCGAGCCACCGGCCTGCCCGACGATCTTCGACACCGCAGCGACGTCGTCGTCGCTGGCGTCCGGGGTGCGGAACACGACCACCGTCTTGCCCGCCAACGCTTCGTGAACGATCCGGCCGAGCACCTGAGCATCGAAATTATTTGCCGCACTGAGCTTTTCGTTCAGCGCGTTGCGCTGGTCGGTGAGTCCGCTGATTTGCGACGCCAGGTCGCGCTTCTCGTTGCGCAGGCTGGACAACACCGTGTCGGAGAAGAAGCCGGAACCCAGCACCACTCCGATCGCCAGGGCCAGGAACACCGCGGCCAGTGAGATCGCGTGTTGGCGTAACGAGATCATGAAAACACCGTTCTAGGGAGGGTTACGACACCAAATGCTGGACCCACATGGTGAATTGGTTCCAGTAGTCGACGATCCAGTGCATCACCACGCCGTCGGTGCGCGATACCCACAGCACCACGACGACGGCGATCAGCATGGTCAGCGCCAACAGGGCGATGGCACCGGCCGAGATGTGATTGCGGTACAGGGTGGCGACCGCCTTGGCGTCGACCAGCTTCTCCCCCACCCGCAGTCGGGTCAGGAAGGTCGACGGGTTGCTCTGCGAACGGGTGCGGTCGAAGAACGTCTCGATGTTGGCGGTGTGGCCGGCGGTGACCAGCAGCGCGGCGCCATGGTGGTCGGCCAGCAGCAACGCCAGATCGGTCGCGGAGCCGGCCGCGGGGAACGTCATGGCTCCCACTCCGAGATCCTGGATGCGTTCCAGTCCGGGAGCGTGCCCGTCGGCGTCGGCGGGCAACACCACCTGGGCGCCGCACTTGAGGACTTCGGTGCTGATCTGGTCGGGGTCGCCGACGATCAGTTGCGGGCGGTACCCCGCTTTGCGCAGCACGTCGGCACCCTGGCCGACACCGACGAGCACCGGTTGGTACTCCTTGATGAACGGTTTGAGGGCTTTGAGATCTTCGGCGGCGCTGGGCTCTTCGGAGACGATCACCACATGCCGGCGGCGCATGTCGACGTCGATGTCGGGGATGCCGATTCCGTCGATCAGTAGCGGGCTTTCGCTGCGGATGAACTCGATTGTGTTGCCCGCGAACGCTTCCAGGTGGGCGGCCAGCCCGCTCTTGGCCTCGCGCATCAGGTCGGCGATGTCGTGGTCGGTGCGCTCGGTGCCGCGGATCAGCCGGCGGTCACCGGAGTAGACGCCGCCTTCGTACAGGCGAATCTTGGCGCCGTCCTTGACCTTCTTGAAGATCTCCGGACCAGTCTCGTCGATCAGGGTGACGCCGTTGTTAACCAGCACCTCCGGGCCCAGATTGGGGTAGCGGCCCGAGACTGACGGGGAGGCGTTGACGACGGCGGCGATGTCAGCTTCGACCAGCGCGTCGGCGGTGATGCGATCGAGGTCCAGAATGTCGAGGACCACGATGTCGCCGGGGCACACCCGGCGCAGCAGTCGATCGATGTTGCGGTCGACCCGGGCGGTGCCGACCAGACCCGGCCGGTCGCTGTTGCGAGATAGCAGCGCTGACATCTTCATGGGAGCCGATTCTGTCGGCGAAGCGCGTTCGGGCCGCGGAGGCGCGCCGTAACATCTGTCACTTAAGTTTAAAAGCGTCACATCTGTAACAGGCTGGTCGCGGGCTGGTTGCGGCGCCTGGGCGCGAGGGGCCGCAAATGTACGGTCGCAACGGCAGATCGGCGCACATCCGGGGACGCTCGCTGCGCTGCCCGGAGAGCTACAACTCGCTCTGCGCGGTGTCCAGCAGTTCGCGGGCGTGCGCGCGGCCGCTGTCGGATTCGCCCAGGCCGGCCAGCATCCGGGCCAGTTCGGCGACCCGGTCGTCGTGATCCAGCCGCCGCACACCACTGGCGCCTTTGGGCCCCTGACTGTGCACCACGAGATGGACGTCGGCGTAGGCGGCCACCTGGGGCAGGTGCGTGACGACGATGACCTGGTGGGTGCGGGCCAGCCGGGCCAGCCGGCGGCCGATCTGCACCGCCGCCCAGCCGCCCACGCCGGCATCGACCTCGTCGAAAACCATGGTGGTGCCGGTGGCCGAGGCCGAGAGCACCACCTCCAGCGCCAGCATCACCCGCGACAGCTCGCCGCCGGAAGCGCTCCTGGCCAGCGGAAGCACCGACATCCCGCGGTGCGCCGCGAAGCCGAACTCGACGACGTCGACGCCGTCGGCGCCGGCCCGGACCGTCTCACCGGAGGGCAGAGTCAGGGCCGCGGGGTCATCCGGTTGGCATGAGTCGGTGGCGACGTCGATGGTGAAGACGGCGTTGTCCATCGCCAGGCCGGACAGCTCGGCGGTGACCTCCTTGGCCAGCTTCTTGGCCGCCTTCTGCCGAGCCTTACTGAGTTCGGTTGCGGCCTGGGCCAATTCGCGTGCGAGCTGCCCGACGCGGGCCTCCAGCGCGGCCAGTCCCTCCTCGGACACGTCGAGCTGGGCCAGCCGCTCGCGGGACTCCGCCGCCCACTGCAGCACCCCGTCGATGTCGGCGGCGTACTTGCGGGTCAGTGTGCGCAGCTGGGCCTGCCGGGCCAGCTTGGCATCCAGCGCGCTGGCGTCGACAGGCAGCGCGTCCAGATAGTCGCCGAGTTCACCGGCCGCGTCGAGGACCACGGTGAGCGCCGAACCGATCTGGTCGGCCAGCTCTCGCAGCCGGGCGTCACCGGTCGACTCCAGGGCGGCCCGGGCCCGCCCCAGCGTGTCGGTGGCGCCCAGCGCGTCCTCGGACGAGCTGGACAACGACTCGCGGGCCACGGCGGCGGCCTCGCGCAAGGTGTCCAGCTCGGACAGCCGGACGATGTCGGCCACCAGAGCCTCGTCTTCACCGGGTTGCGGTTCGACGGCGTCGATTTCGTCGATGGCGAACTTCAGCCGGTCGGCCTCTTGGGCGAGTTCACGGGCCCGGTCGCGGCGGTCGGCGAGGTCGCGCCGGGCAGACAGCCACGCATCGCGCAGCGTGCGGTACCGCTGCACGGCCGGGCCGACCGCCGCGAAGCGGTCCAGGGCGGCACGCTGCTCGTCGGGCCGCATCAGCCGCAGCTGGTCATTCTGCCCGTGCAGAGCCAACAGCTGGGTGGTGAACCCGCTCAGCGATTTCGCCGGCACGCTGCGGCCGCCGAGGTAGGCGCGGGACGGACCGTCCCGGTTCACCGTACGCAGCGCAATCACGCTGCCGTCTTCGTCGCGCTCGGCGCCGGAGGCGTCCAGGACATCGTCCAGCCCGGCAGCCACCGCCTGGTCCAAATCGGTTGTGGTGAAACGTCCTTCGACGACAGCGCGATCCGACCCGGACCGGACCCGCGCCGGGTCGGCACGGGCACCGCCCAACAGGTGCAGGCCGGTCACCACCATCGTCTTGCCGGTCCCGGTCTCTCCGGTCAGTACGGTCAGGCCGTCACCGAACTCGGCGGTCGCGACGCTGATGGCGCCCAGCGACTCGATTCTCAACTCGGTCAGCACCAGTTACTGCCCGCGCCAACCTGTTACGGGCAACCGGAACTTGGTCACCAGGCGGTCGGTGAACGGCGCGCTGTCCAGCCGCGCCCACCTGACCGGGGTGACACTTCGAGTCACCTCCAGGCGACTGCCGGCCGGGACGAGCATTTCGCGGCGGCCGTCGCAGAACACCAGCGCGTCGTGGCCGTCGGCTTCGATCTCGACCGCAATCGCGGCATCCGGGCTGGTGACCATCGGGCGGCCGAACAAAGCGTGAGCGTTGTTGGGCAGCACCAGGATTGCCTCCAGGTCGGGCCACAGCACCGGACCGCCGGCAGAGAACGCGTAAGCGGTGGATCCGGTGGGCGTCGACACCAGCACACCGTCGCATCCGAAGGTGGACACCGGCCGCCCGTCGATCTCCACGACCACACCGAGCACGCCGAGCCGCGGCCCTTTTTCCAGGCTGGCCTCGTTGAGCGCCCAGCCTTGGTCGATCACCTTACCGCCTTGGCGCACAACGACATCCAGCGTCAGACGGTCCTCGACCCGATAGTCCTTGGCGACGATGTGCTCCAGCACGGAGTCGATGGCCTCGGCTTCGGCCTCGGCCAGGAAACCGATCCGGCCCAGGTTGACTCCCAGCACCGGGATGCCGGCGTTGCGGGCGAGTTCGGCCGCACGCAGGAACGTGCCGTCACCACCGAGCACCAGCACCAGCTCACAACCTTCGGCGGCCATCGGGTCGGCGTCGACGACCTCGATGTCGATGCCCACCGCCCGCACGTCACCGGGAGCCATCCGCAGCGATCCCCGGTCGACCGCCTCGGCCGACAGCGCGCGGAGCTCGATACCGTTGTCGCGCAGAACTTTCTCCACCCGGCGCGCGGTCTCGGTGGCCTCGTCCCGCCCGGAGTGGACCACCAGCAGCACGGTGCGTTCGGCGGTCATTGGGGCCCCTCCCGAACGGCGCGTTGCGCGGCAGCCTGCAAAGCATCCTCATCCAGTGCGCGCTGCGTCTCGGCGCGCAACCACAGGAAGTATTCGACGTTGCCGGACGGTCCCGGCAGCGGGCTGGCCGTCACGGCCAGGGTGTGCCAGCCCAGCGCGCCGGCACGTCGTGCCACCGAGAGCACCGAATCCGTGCGCAACTGCGGGTCCTGGACTACCCCGCCGGGCCCGACGCGGCCCTTCCCCACCTCGAATTGCGGCTTCACCATGGGAACGATATCCGCGCCGGGAGACGCGCAACCAACCAGCGCGGGCAACACCGTCGCCAACGAGATGAAGGACAGGTCGGCGACCACCAGGTCGACCGGGCCACCGATGGCTTCCGGCGTCAGGTCGCGCGCGTTGGTTCGTTCCACCACCGCCACCCGCGGGTCGCTGCGCAGCGACCAGGCCAGCTGGCCGTAGCCGACGTCGGCCGCGACGACTTCAGTGGCCCCACGGTCCAGCAGTACCTCGGTGAATCCCCCGGTCGACGCGCCGGCGTCCAGGCAGCGCCGTCCCTCGACGCCGATCCCGAAGGTGTCCAGAGCGCCGATCAGCTTGTGCGCCCCGCGGGACACCCAGGTGCGTTCGGCGTCGGCAGTGACGGTCAGCGCCGAGGCAACCGACACCGCGGTGGCCGGCTTGACCGCCGGCAGACCGTCGATACGCACCCTGCCTGCGCCAATCAACTCCGCGGCCTGCTGCCTCGACCGGGCCAGGCCCCGCCGAACCAGTTCGGCGTCGACGCGGGCACGCCGTGGCATGCCCGCACTCAGCCCTTCTCCGCGGACTCCAGGGCCCGCAGCAGCACGTCGTGTGCCTCCGAGAGCCGGCGGGCGATGTCTTCGAGGTCCTCGAGCGACGGAGCACCCCCGGCGTCGGCGGTGTCCGGCAGCTGGGCCAGCAGCCCTTCGATTTCGGCGCGAATCTGGGTGGGATCGATGGTCATTGCGCTCCTACGCTAGTCGCCGACGAGTCATCGGCTAGTCGGCGGCCAGCAGAGACCAGCCGTCCAGCGCGGCGCGGGCCCGCTCGTCGCCGGCCACGATGCGCGGTGACCCATCCGTGTCCCAGACCGCGCTGGCCACCGCGCGCACGATCGACAGCTCGTCACCGTCCGACTCGTCCGCACCGTTCGCATTGACGGTCACCGTGCTGCCGGCGACCTCGACGCGCCAGCCCGGTTGCGGACTCACTTGCAGTTTCTCCGGCGACTGGTGCAGCGACCGCAGGTCATGGCCGAGGTAGGTGGGTCGGCAGGCCGGTTCGGCGTACACGGCGTCGCGCGCGGAGTTCACCCCGGTGAGCACCATCAGGCTCGGTAAGCCGGCGGCGTTGGCGCCCTCGATGTCGGTGTCCAGCCGGTCGCCGACCACCAGCGGGGACTGGAAATCGCCGCGGCCCACCGCATCTTTCATCAGTTGCGGCCCCGGCTTGCCGGCGACCTGCGGCTCTTCGCCGGTGGCTGCCCGCAGCGCGGCGACCAGCGATCCGTTGCCGGGCAGCAGGCCTCGCTCGGTGGGCAGGGTGGCGTCGACGTTGGCCGCCACCCAGACCGCACCCGCGCGAATGGCCAGTGCGGCCTCGGCGAGATCGGACCAGCAGACCTGCATCGACAAGCCCTGGACGACGGCGTCGGGTTCGTCCTCGAAGCGCCGCACCGGTTGTAGACCGGCGGTGGTGATCTCGTCGGCCAGCGCGTCGGTCCCCACGACCAGCACCCTGGCCCCCTGCGGCAGCTGAGCGGCCAACAGGTGCGCGGCACTCTGGGCGCTGGTGACGACGTCGTCCGCGGTGGCGGTGAAGCCGAGTTCCCGCAGGTGCGCAGCGACCTCGTCAGCGCTGCGCGAGGCGTTGTTGGTGACGAACAACTTGCGGCCGGCCAGATCGTCCAGCGCTTCGACCGCGCCCTCGGTCGGCTGATGACCGCGGAACACCGTGCCGTCCAGGTCGAGCAGCAGACAGTCGTGTCGCCGGCCGATCGTTTCGGTGCTAGCCAAGTTCGCCGACCCGGTCTTCGGCGTCGGTGACGCCCTCGACGTCGGCGGCCGCCGACCGCAGGAACCACTGCAGCGCCTCGTCGTCGCGGCCGAGCGCCAGCAGCGTTTCGGCGTAGGCGTAAAACAACCGGGCGGCCGTCGACCCGGTGCGGTTGGGGTCCAGCTGGGGAGTCGACAGCACGGTCAGCGCCTGCTCGAGCTGCCCCAGATCGGCGCGGGCGCCGGCGGCGACGATGCGTAGTTCGTCGGCGTCGTCGCCGGTGAGCTGGGCCGCCTCCGGCCCGCGGGCCAGATCGATGGCCCGCTGCGGGCGGCCCAGGCCACGCTCGCAGTCGGCGATCAGCGCCAGCAACGCGGACTTGCTGCCCATCCGCCGTGCGGCCCGAAACTCCGCCAGCGCCTGAGCCCAGTCACCGCAGTGGTAGGCGGCGATCCCGACGGCCTCGCGGACCGCGGCGATGCGACTGGCCCGCGCCCGGGCCGCGCGAGCGTGATTCAGCGCGGCCTGCGGATCCTCGTCGAGCAACCCGCCCGCGGTGACCAGGTGGCGGGCGACGGCGTCGGCGGTGGCCTTGTCCAGGGTGGTCAGTTCGCGGCGCACATCGGGCGCCAGTTGCCGGGCGTCGACTTCGGGCGGGATGGCCGGACCGGCGGTATCGGCCGGCACCGACTGCGGCTGGACGGGTCGTGCCCGGCCCGGACCCGAGCGTCGCGGGGCGCCGTTGGAGGCAGGGCGCGGACGGCGTCCGTCGTTACGCGCCTGCCTGTCGTTGACCACTCGCTAGAGGTTACGGGCACACCGGACAGACTCACAATTTGCCGCCGCACCGCCGGCCGGGTCGAACCGGACGGGTCGAAGTTGTCAGGCCTGCAGCTTGTTTGGCAGCAGCGGAGACAGCAGCGACGGACAGTAGGTCGCGATCGCGACGATGGTGAACGTCGCCGCTCGCTCTCGCGACATGCCGTTGAGTTCGGCGATCTCGGCGACGACGGACTCGAATGAGCCACCGGGGGCCAGAGCCTTGGGACAAACCGAGCGCCCCATCGCGATCGCCGTTGCCGGCTGTCCGTACTGAATGCCCGCGTTGTTCAGCGAGTTCAGGAAGACGTTTCCCATCATGTCGGCGTGAATCGGCGCCGCCACCGCCGCCGAGACACCGAACACGCCGGCGGCCAACGTCAGGAACCTGAACGCGGTCGCCGGTGTGGTCATCGTGACAACAGTGCTGGGCGATGGTCACATTCACGACACAGTGAGGTCACTGTTTGCGCACTAACGCGTTTCGAGTCGGGGCGGCGCCGCTGCGACATGCTTGTCCCCCGAATGGCGGACAGCGCGGTCGGGTCCGCGGGGGAAACGCGTTTTCCCCCGAACCGATGGCCGGTAATGGGATACCAGGCTCGCGCGGCGGAGCCCAGAATAGGTCGCGTAAGCAAATTGAACAACGATCCTTCAGCGGGGTCTCATCACCTCCCTCCCCCTCCGCGATGAGACTCCGCTGGGTCGTTTTGCATCTTGTCAGCCCGGCGCAACCCGTCGCACGCCTGCGATGTTCCGTTTGCCGCGGCGCAGCACCAGCCACTGCCCGTGCAGGAAATCCGTTGGCTGCGGCGCCCATTCGTCACTTTCGATGCGAATGTTGTTGACCGAGACGCCGCCTTCGCCGATGGTGCGCCGGGCGGCCTTGCGGCTCTCGGAAAGCCCGGCAGCCACCAACAGGTCGACAATCCCGTCCGGCTCACCGGGTTTGAGTTCGGCGACGGTGGTCTCACCCAGGGCCGCGGACAGCGTCGCCGCATCGAGCCGGTCCAGCTCACCTTGCCCGAACAAGGCCCGGCTGGCGTGCTCGACGGCTTCGGTGGCCGCCTCGCCGTGCACCAGAACGGTCAGTTCCCTGGCCAGCCTGCGCTGGGCGGCGCGCTGCTGCGGGCGCTGCGTGGTGGCCTCCTCCAACTCGGCCAGTTCGTCGGCCGTCAGGAAGGTGAACCAGCGCAGGTAGCGGATCACGTCGGCGTCGGCGGTGTTGACGAAGTACTGGTACCAGGCGTACGGACTGGTCAGCTCGGGGTCCAGCCACAGGCTGCCGCCGCCGGTGGATTTGCCGAACTTCTTGCCGTCGGCCGAGGTCACCAGCGGGACGGTGAGCGCATGCACCGAGGCGCCCAGCTTCTGCCGCACCAGCCGCACGCCCGCGATGATGTTGCCCCACTGGTCGGATCCGCCGATCTGCAACGTGCAGCCGTGCCGCCGGTGCAATTCCACGTAGTCGTTGGCCTGCAACAGCATGTAGCTGAACTCGGTGTAGGAGATGCCCTCGCCCTCCAGACGGCGGCGCACCGTGTCGCGGTCCAGCATCACGTTGACCGAAAAGTGCTTGCCGATGTCGCGCAGGAACTCGATCGCGGACAACTTCTGCGTCCAGTCCAGGTTGTTCTCGACGATGGCGCCGGTGGGTGAATCGTCGAAGTCGACGAACCGCTCCAGCTGGCCGCGGATGCGGTCGGTCCATTCGGCGACGGTGTCGGCCTGCTGCAGGCTGCGCTCCCCGACCTCGCGGGGGTCGCCGATCATGCCGGTGGCGCCGCCCGCCAGCACGATCGGGCGGTGTCCGGCCCGCTGAAACCGGCGCAGCGCCAGCAGCGGCACCAGGTGCCCGGCGTGCAGGCTGGCCGCGGTGGGGTCGAAGCCGGCGTAGACCGTCATCGGTCCGCGCTGCGCCTCTGCGGCCAGCGCCTCGAGGTCGGTGGACTGCGCGATCAGCTCACGCCAGCTCAGCTCGTCGAGGATTCCGGATGACTCGCTACCCATGGCGAAGAGTCTTGCAGGGCCGTTTCCGGTGCCGCGAGCTGCCCGCAATCGGTTCAGGCTGATTCCAGCTGAGCGCATCCGACGGGGGCGACCGTAGAGTCCTTGCGATGGACAACCGGTATTTCCCGCTGGTCGTCGTCGCGGTCATGCTGGCCCTCGGGCTGACGCTGACCGTCGGCGACTTCCAGCGGGCCGCCACACTCAAGCGCCCACTGCTGGTGGCGCTGATCTGCCAGTCCGTGCTGCTGCCGGTGTTCTGTCTGCTGATCGCCGAGGCGCTGGACCTCGAGCCCAATCTGGCGGTCGGGCTGATGCTGATGGCCGCAACACCGGGCGGGTTGCTGGCCAACGTGCTCAGCCACCTGGCCCACGGGGATCTGGCCCTCAATCTCACGCTCACCGCGGTCAACGCCGTGCTGTCGATCTTCGCGATTCCGGCCATATTGGCGGTGTCGATGACCTGGTTCCTCGGCGAGGGCAGATTCATCCCGCTGCAGTTCGACAAGTTCCTGGGCGTGGTCGCGATCGTCCTGGTGCCCACCGCGATCGGGGTGGCGATCCGGCACCGGTTCCCGGATCTGGCGCGCCGACTGCACAAGCCGGTGCGCATCGCTGCGGCGGTGCTGTTGGTGGTGGCCGTGGTTGCTGGTGTCGCCGGCGGCCGCGCGGCGTTGTGGAAGAACTTCGGCGTGCTCAGTTTCGCGGTGCTGTCGTTCTGCGCGTTGAGCTTGACCGTCGGGTATCTGGTTCCGCGCTGGATGAAACTGACTCCGCCGCAGGCAATCGCCGTCAGCCTCGAGATCGGCCTGCACAACGCCGTGGTGGCGATCGGCATCGCGCTGAGCCCGCAACTGCTCAACAACGCCGAAATGGGCACCCCCGCGGCGGTGTACGGCGTGTTGGCGCCGCTGGTCGCCGTGCCGTTCATCTTCGCGGTGCGCCGATTGGACCCCTCGTTCCGCGCCGTGCCCCGGCCCGTTTAGTCACTGCGTCCCGGCGTCGGCGCACGTGGGCTGCGCCGATACGCCGACACCTCCGGCCGGCCGGCCAGCCATAACCGCCAGGGCCGGTCGGCGGCCTTGCTGACCCCGACCCGCGGACCCGACACCACGCCGTTCGCCTCGCTGAGCGTGACGGTCACCGGAGAGTTCGGATCGAACAGGTCAATCCCGTTGTCGTCCATGGTGATTCCCAACGCCGAGCACAGGTTGCCCGGGCCGCGGGCCAGCGCGACGGGACGGATCGCCGGGCCCCGCCGCGCGGATGCCGCCTCGAATCCGTCGTCGATGGCGCACGCCCGCAGCAGCACGGCAGCGGCGGTGCCGTCGGGTCCGCACGCGACGTTGGCGCAGACGTGGATGCCGTGGCTGCGGTACGTGTACAGGCGGCCCGGCGGCCCGAACATGACCGCGTTGCGGGTGTTGCGCCCGCGGTAGGAGTGCGCGGCCGCGTCCGGCCAGGGCCCGTCCGGCACACCGCCATAGGCCTCGACCTCGACGATGACCCCGCTCACTCCCCTGCCGAAGATGGTGGCGCCGAGTAGTCGGTGGGCGGCCGCGACCGGATCCACCAGCAGTGCGGTGGCTGGCGCACCGGCTGCTTCAGCGGCCGCGTCGGGGGCTGCGTTGGAGGCGCTCACCGCACCGATTGTGCCTGCTCCTTGACAACGGCCGTGCACCGGCCGAATATTCACCATATGATGACTTCATCACGCGATGAATTAATTGCGGAGTCGGCCACGCCAGCGGTCAGCATCGAGCATTTGCGGGTGGTCCGGGGTAAAAACGCTGCGCTGCAAGACTTCTCGGTGCAGATCAGGCGCGGCACCATCACCGGGCTGCTCGGCCCGTCCGGCTGCGGCAAGACCACCCTGATCCGCAGCATCGTCGGCACCCAAATCGTCGCCTCCGGCACCGTCACCGTGCTCGGCCGGCCCGCGGGCTGTGCGGCGCTGCGCCACCGGGTGGGGTACGTGCCCCAGGACCCGACCATCTACCTGGACCTGCGGGTCATCGACAACGTCCGCTACTTCGCCTCGCTGTACGGATTCGACGGCGCGGCCGCCGACGACGCGATCGAACGCGTCGGGCTCACCGATCACCGAACCGATTGCTGCACCAACCTGTCCGGTGGTCAGCGCACCCGGGTGTCGCTGGCCTGCGCCCTGGTCTGCCGGCCCGACCTGCTGGTGCTCGACGAGCCCACCGTGGGACTGGATCCCGTTCTGCGGGTTGATCTTTGGCGGCAATTCGGCGAACTGGCCGAGGCAGGCACCACCCTGCTGGTGTCCAGCCATGTGATGGACGAAGCAGACCACTGCGGCGATCTGTTGCTGATGCGCGCGGGACGCCTGGTCGCGCACACCACCCCGGCTCAACTAAGAGAGGACACCTCATGCGCGTCACTGGAGGAAGCGTTTCTGTCCATCATCCGGCGCAGCACCGAGCAAAAAGCCGGCTGAGCCTGACCGGATACACCGCCACCACCGCCCGCATCCTGCGGCAGCTGGCCGCCGACCACCGCAGCATGGCGATGATCCTGATGGTTCCGGTGGTGGTGATCACGTTGATGTACTTCATGTTTCAGAACGCGCCGCACCGGCCGGGCATGCCGACGCCGTTCAACAGCGCCTGCCTGATCCTGCTGGGTTTGTTCCCGCTGTTCGTGATGTTCATCATCACTTCGATCACGATGCAGCGTGAACGCGCATCCGGAACCCTCGAGCGCATCCTCACCACGCCGCTGCGGCGGCTCGATCTGCTGCTGGCTTACGGCACCGCGTTCTCGATCGCGGCCGCCGCGCAGGCCATCGTGGCGTGCGTCGTCTCGTTCTGGTTCCTCGGCTTCAGCACGGCCGGCAGCCCGGTGTGGGTGTTTGCGATCGCGGTCGCCAACGCGGTGCTCGGTGTCGGCCTGGGCCTGCTGTTCAGCGCCTTCGCCCGCACCGAGTTCCAGGCCGTGCAGTTCATTCCGCTGGTGATGGTGCCGCAGTTGCTGCTGGCCGGGGTGATCGTGCCGCGCGCGGCGATGCCGGACTGGCTGCACTGGATCAGCGACGTCATGCCGGCCAGCTATGCACTCGAGGCACTGCAGCAGGTGGGTGCGCATCCCGGATTGACCGCGACTACCGTTCGGGACATGGTCGTCGTCCTGGGCTTCGCCGTCGCATCCCTGTGCCTGGCCGCCGCGACGCTGCGGCGCAGGACACCCTAGCGTGGCGGTCACCACCGGCAAGAAGCGGCGCGGCCGCCCGGCCGGCAGCTCGGACACCCGCGAGCGGATTCTGACGTGTGCGCGAGAGATGTTCGCCGACAAGGGCATTGACAAGACTTCGATCCGTGCGGTGGCCGCGGCGGCCGGAGTGGACGCGGCGTTGGTGCATCACTACTTCGGCACCAAAGAGCGGCTTTTCGCCGCCGCGGTGCACATTCCGATCGACCCGATGCAGGTGATCGGGCAGTTATCGGAAGTGCCGGTCGAAGAGATCGGACTGCAGCTGCCGTCGCTGCTGCTGCCGCTGTGGGATTCCGAACTGGGCGCCGGACTGATCGCCACCTTGCGATCGCTGGTCGCCGGCGACGAGGTCGGACTGGCGAGGTCGTTTCTGCAGGAGATCGTCGGCGGCGCTGTGGGGGCCAGGGTCGACAACCCGCCGGGGACCGGCAAGATCCGCACCCAGTTCGTGGTGTCGCAGATGATGGGTGTGGTGATGGCGCGCTACATAATCAAGCTGGAGCCGTTCGCGTCGCTACCGACCGAGCAGATCGCCCAGACCATCGCGCCCAACCTGCAGCGCTACCTCACCGGGGATCTGCCGGAGGGCTTTGCGCCGTGAATCGGGCGTGCTCGTCGTCGTCGACGTCGCGGGCCTCGTCGACCAGCAGGACCGGAATGCCGTCGTCGATGCGGTAGGCGCGGCGCAGCCTCGGGTTGTAGAGGATCGTCCCGTTCTCGACGAGCAGCAGCGGGCCACGGTCGTCCGGGCACACCAGGATCTGCAACAAGGTGTCGTCAAGCATCGGCCTTCACCGCCTTACCGCTGATCTGGGCACGCGCCGCCGGGGTCAGCCTACGGAATTCCTTACTGGTGGCGTCGAAATACCAGGCCTGCCGGCCGGACTTAGGGATTCCGGCGGCCCGCAGCGTGCTCACGGTGGGCCGGTAGGTTGTGCTGAGCGTCAACTTCGGCACCACCTGCACGATGTCGGGGCCCAATCCCACCGCCATGTTGGCCACGGCCTCGGTCAGGTCCGCGGCAGTGATGGTGGCGCCCGGACGCAACGTCACCGCGGACACCGCCAGCTGCCGGTCGCCCACCGGGACCCCGTAGGTCACCGCGAGGTCGACCGCGCTGATCAGGCCGAGCGCGTCGGTGACCAGTTCGGCGTACACCATCCCGCGTGCGGTGGGGACCACCGATCCACGCCGGCCCGCCAGCCAGAAGTCACCGTCTTCGTCGCGGTAGAAAAGGTATTCGGTGGAGATCCAGGTGTCGGCGGGCGCGAAGACGCCGCGCTTGACCGAGGCAGTGGGATCGATCGGCCCGCGGGATTGGGCGAGCAGCACTCCCACCTGATTGGTTGCGGCCACCTGGACGAAGCCGTTGTCGTTTTCCAGGATCAGATCGTGTTCCGCGTCGTAGGCGCCGAGTTCCACCCGCCCGGCACCGGGCAGCGGCCGGCCCTTGCTGCCGACCTTGACGCCCGACACATTGGCCAGCACCGCCTGCCCGTCGGTGGTGGCGAAGAACTCGACGACACGGGCAGGGGCGAACGCGTCGACGACCCGCTCCCACAACCCGGTCGGCATGCCCGAGCCGATGAACAGCCGCACCGGGTGGTTGCCGTGCAGCCCGAACTCGGGGTCGTCGACCACGTCGCCCAGCATCGCCCAGGTGTAGGACACCACGGTCACACCGTATTGGCGTACCTCGGCGACGAACCGTTCCGGGTTCAGGCCCCGGGACAGCGCGATGCGGGTGCCGCCGACGACCGCGCCCCCCAGGCTGACCAGCAGCGCGGATTCGTGGTGCAGCGGCGTCAGACAGTAGACGGTGTCCTTGCGGTCCAGCGACGCGGTCGAAGCGGTTCCGAAAGCCGACAGGGCCCACCGGAAATTGGTGATCTGTTTGGCGACGAGTTCGCCGCCGGCCGAACTGAACGCGATGAACGCCAGGTCGCGGGCGAAACCCGGGTTGGGCCGATACCAGGCCGGCAGTTGCACGATGTCCGGATCGATCTGCTCCATGTCGATGACGTCAGCATCGTCGGGCAGATGCAGATCGCGGGTCTCACCGCCGCCCAGCACCAGAATCTGGCCGGGCAGCTGGCGGGCGGCCTCCAGGTTGATCGGGTCGGTCAGGATTTCGCTGACTCCGCCGAGCCGGGCCTGGGCGGCCAGGTCGACGTCTTGACGCATCAGCACGGCCACCCCGCCCAGCCGGGACAGCGCGGCTATCGCGACCAGCGCGCTGGGCCGGGTTTCCATCAGGATCCCGACCCGGTCGCCCTGGCGCACCCCGACCTCGATGAGACCCCGGACCACGTTGTTGATGCGGCGGTTGACGGCCTCGTAGGTGTGCACCCGGCCGTCGAACAGCAGGAACTCACCCTGCGGGGCGTCGTGCGCCTGCTCGTCGATGATGCGGCCCAACGAGATTCGGGTGTGGTCGTTGAGCTGACCGAGTCGGGCCAGCCTGGGCAGCGTACGTACGGTCTCGACGGCCAGCGTGCGCATCGACCGGTTGGCCGCGACGACGGCGTCCGCGGCACCCCGTGCCACCGCCAGTGCGGCTTCGGAGACCTCGCCCATGCCGTGCACAAGGCGGGTACTCAACGCCACGCCACTGTCGGTGTGCTCGGCCGGTTGTTCGACCATCGGGTGGATGTTCGCCGGCTGATCGCCGCCGCCGGAGATCCATCGCACCCACTCGGCAACGGTGGGCCAGCTCTGCAGGGCGGCCCGCGAACCCACGACAAGTCCGAAATGACCTGTGCGGATCAGGCTTTCGTAGACCTCGGTGTTGGGCGCGGCGCGCCGGATACCACGCACCGATGCCGGCTGACCGATGTCGTCGACCTCACCGACGAACGCGAGGACCGGACAGGTGATATCGGTGAGCGTCACGAGTTGCCCGTTGATCGCGAAACCGCCGGTCATCATCCGGTTGTGGGCGATGAATTGCTTGAGCAGTTCCGAGATCGCCGGGCCCGACCAGGCGATCCAACCTTCGCGCTCAAGGAATCGGCGCTGCTGTTCGCGCGGCAGCAGGGCCTCGCGGTCGTGTAGCTGCCGCAGGAAATCGACGCGGGCCTTGGCCGTCTTGAGCGGATCCATCATCTGGAAACCGGTGCGCGCCATCCAACTTGGGATGTTCAGCCGGTTGAAGACGTGGTCGGCCATGAAATCGGCCATGGCCGGGGCCAGGTTCGGCGGCAGACCCATCGGCAGCGCGGCCAGCGTGTCGACCGGGGAGCCGAAGGTGACGATGCTGGCCAGGTTCTTGGACCGCCGATAGGCCGCGACCTGGTAGCACCACATTCCGCCCTGCGAGTAGCCGACCAGGTGCACGTCTTGCCCGGAAGCATCTCTGACGGTGTCGATGGCCTGGCTGAGTGCGACGATGTGGTCGGCCAGGGTGCGCTGCATGCCGCCCTCGACCTTGTCGGGCGAGCCGAAGTCGATGACCCAGGGGTCCAGTCCGCTGGCGTGCAGGATGCCCACCGCGCCGTCCTCGCGGGTGACGTCCCACATGTCGGCCGACATCATCATCGGGTGCACCATCAGCACCGGCGGTCCGACTTTCGGCTGGCCTGGCCGATTGTCCGGCGGGAAGTACCGCCGGAGCTTGTACATCGGCACGCTCTCCACGGTCTGGGACGGCGACGGGGCGCTGCCCGTTTCCAGGCCGCCCAAGCGCAGCACTTCCAGACCGTTCTGCGCTGTGGCCACCAGACGCTCGACGGGTCGGGTGACGATCGACAAATTGAGATCCACCGCTGCTCCTGACTGCTCGCTGAGTTGGCCTTGACCAGCGTGGTCATCATGGCACATCGGCCCCATGGCACGGTCCGAGCGTTAAGCCCGTGTTAAAAGGGTGGTGGTTCGTCGTCGGGTGGGGCGGGGCCGCCGTGGCTGAGGCCGCCGTGGCTGAGGTAGGCGGCATCGCCGGCGGTGCGGGCTTGGCGGTTGTGGCGGCGTTCGGTGGCGATGCGGGTGGCGCGGTCTTGGGCGCGGGTGCGGCGGCGCCTGGGCATCATGGCGGTGCGCTCGGCGCAGTAGTCGGCCGGTGGGGTGTCGGTTTCGGGGCTTGGCATGCCGCCGACGGCGGCGCACAGGCTGGGGAACAGCAGGGCGCTGCCCGGCGTGGTGACGTGAGTCTCGCCGGCCGGGGAGGTCAGGATCAGGGTGCCGTCGGCGAGTTGTTTCTCCCGCCAGCCCCAGAAGGATTTCACCAAATGATGTGTGCGGCAATAACATTTGAGGTTCCCGGCGTGGGTGGGTCCACCCTGGGCATACGGGATGGTGTGGTCCACGTCGCAGCGGGTGGCCGGCACGTCGCAGCCCGGCCAGCGGCACGTCAAGTCCCGGCACCGCACGAAATCGGCCAGCTGTTGGGAAGGGCGGTAGCCGGGTTCGGGGGGACGGCAGCCGGGATGGATCAGCGGTACCTGCTTGGCGGTTAGCGCCAGTTCGGCCAGCACCTCGGGGGTGATCAGCGCGCCGGCCTCCACCAGCGACGCCGGGGTGCTGCCGGCGCCGGTCAGGGTGGCGCGCTCGGCGATGACGTGAATAACCACCGCCGGGGAGGGTTTACGGTCCTGCGCGGCGCAATCCTCGCGCGCGCAGCGGCATCCCAGCCGATCCGCACCGGCGGCCAGAGCACCCAGGGCATCGGCACGGCGCTCGTCCATACTGCGTGGGTCGTGCGGGCACACCGTCGCCGCCAGCGCGGACAGTCGCGCCTGCAGCGCGCGGGCATCGGGGGTGAACAGCCCGCCCTCGAGGTAGGTGATGCCCTCATGATCATCGCTGAAGCTGACCTCCCGCTGGACGTGGCGCTCCTGCCGCCGGCGCACCGCATCCCGGTCCGCCTGGGCCACCAGGGAATCCACTTTGCCGGCCAGCCGGCCCGCGGTCAGCGACGGCCAGCGGGTCAGGTTGGCTGCGACCAGCCCATCGACGCGGGCCAGCACCTCGGGATCGGTGATCAGCTCGGTGCGTGACACCACGGTGGCGAACGCGCAGAAATCGATCTCCCCGGCCGCAAACAGTGCCCCTACTTTCGGCACCCGCTCGCGCAGTGCGCGCGCCCAGCGCAGTTTGGTCTGCGCGCGGCGCTGGCTGATCCGCAACCCCGCGGCCACTTCGGCGGCCACCGCTTCCATCGTGTCGATTGCCCAGTCCGCGGTCTCAGCGCTCTGGGTCAACCGATACGCGAACAACTCACCGATGGCTTTCAACTGCGCGGCGGCGGCCTGGTTCTCCAACCGCGCCCCCGCGCGTACCGCCTCCATCCAGCCCGCCGACTCCGCGGTTGGGGTCCGCAACACGCGACGCCGCAGCTTGTCCATGTCATCGAGCCACGCCCACAACACGGCCCGATCTTCGGTATCGGGTGGTTGTACATTCAGCGGCTCGAACACATGTTCGATTGTACCGCAGCCGCCGACGATACGCACCCGAAGTCCGGGGGGCATCACCCACCGATTCCGACTCTTGGCACGGTCGTCCGCTCTATCCGTGGATCCACCCCGCCTGCTCCACCTACTACCGTCGTGCGGGTGGCGCACCTACTCGGGGCCGAGGCGGTCCACCTGGCGTATCCGAACCAGGTGATATTCGAGTCGATCACCCTGGGGGTGAACGACGGCGCCCGTATCGGCATCGTGGGGCGCAACGGCGACGGCAAGTCCAGCCTGCTCGGCCTGCTCACCGGCCGATTGACGCCCGACACCGGTCGGGTGACACTTCGAACCGGGTTGCGGGTGAGTGCCCTCAGCCAGGCCGACACCTTGCGCCCCGATAGCACGGTCGGCGCCGAGCTGGTTGGCGACCAACCCGAACATCAATGGGCCGGCGACGCCCGCATCCGCGACGTGGTGAGTGGGTTGGTCTCCGACATCGATTGGCGAGCAAGGGTTTCCACGCTCAGCGGTGGACAACGTCGACGGGTCCAGCTGGCGCAACTGCTCATCGGCGAATGGGACGTGATCGCCCTCGACGAGCCCACCAACCACCTCGACATCGAGGGCATCACCTGGCTGGCCGGCCACCTCAAACAACGCTGGGCGCGCAACAGCGGCGGTCTACTGGTGGTCACCCACGACCGCTGGTTTCTCGACGAAGTCGCCACCACCACTTGGGAGGTGCACGACGGCGTCGTCGAACCGTTCGAGGGCGGGTACGCCGCGTATGTCCTGCAGCGGGTCGAGCGGGACCGGCAGGCGGCCGCCTCGGAGGCCAAGCGACAAAACCTGATGCGCAAGGAACTGGCCTGGTTGCGTCGCGGCGCCCCGGCGCGGACGTCGAAACCCAAATTCCGGATCGAGGCCGCCAACCAGCTGATCGCCGACGTACCGCCGCTGCGCAACACCGTCGAATTGGCCAAGCTGGCCACCGCCCGGCTGGGAAAAGACGTCATCGACCTGCTCGGCGTGTCGGTGTCGTTCGACGGACGTCCGGTGCTGCGGGACGTCGAGTGGCGCATCGCGCCCGGGGAGCGCACCGGAATCGTCGGGGCCAACGGTGCGGGGAAATCCACCCTGCTGGGATTGCTGGCCGGAACGGTCCAGCCGGATACCGGGCGGGTCAAGCGTGGCAAGACGGTCCAACTCGCGGTACTCGACCAGCAAGGCGACGAGCTGAAAGCGCTGGCCAGCGAGCGGATCGCCGATGTGCTGGGCCGTCTGCAGAGCGGCTACGAAGTCGAAGGTCGCGAGATGACTCCCGCCCAGCTGCTCGAGCGCCTCGGGTTTGCCCGTGGACAACTCTCGGCGCGTATCGGCGAGCTGTCCGGCGGCCAGCGCAGGCGCCTGCAACTCATGCTGACCCTGCTGGCCGAGCCGAACGTGTTGCTGCTCGACGAGCCCACCAACGACGTGGACACCGACATGCTGACCGCGACCGAAGACCTGCTCGACTCCTGGGCGGGCACGTTGATCGTCGTCTCCCACGACCGCTACCTGCTCGAACGCGTCACCGATCAGCAGTACGCGATCCTGGACGGTCGATTGCGACACCTGCCGGGCGGCATCGACGAGTACCTGCAGCTCGTAGCCGCTGCGTCCGCCAAACCCGCTGACCGGCCGTCCGCCGCGCCGGCCTCGCAGACGATGTCGGGCGCCCAGCGGCGGGCTGCCGAGAAGGAATTGGCGGCAGTCGACCGCCAGTTGGCCCGCCTCGCCGACCGTATCGCCGCCAAGCACTCCGAGCTGGCCGAGCACGATCAGTCCGACCATGTCGGCGTCACCCGACTGACGCAGGAGCTGCGCTCCCTCGAAGACGAGGTCGCCGAGATGGAGGCTCGATGGCTGGAGTTGTCGGAGGCGCTGGAATGAAACCCACGCGCTGAGTCCCCGTCCGGGCCTGACGATCCAGGCGAAAAGCTAGTGCCAGCGCAACAGTACGAGTTCAGAGCAGAAGCCGGGCCCCATCGCCAGCATCAGCCCCTGGCTACCGCTGGGCGGTCGCTTCTCGATGGTGTCGCGCAGGATGTGCAGCACCGACGACGACGACAGGTTGCCGATGTCGCCGAGCGAGCGCCACGTCAGCTCCAGCGCCTCGGGCGGCAACTGCAGGGTGTCGGTGATCGCATTGATCACCTTGGGCCCGCCGGGGTGGCTGACCCAGGCCGCGATGTCGTCCTTGGTCAGATCATGCGTGGCGAGGAAGCCTTCGACGTCCGCGGCCAGGTACTGCTCGATCAGGTCCGTCAAGTCGGGTGAGAGCCGCAGCCGCAGACCGGCCGAACTGACGTCCCAGCCCATGATGTGCAGCGACTCGGGGTAGAGGCGGCTGCGCGAGTCGACGATCCTGGGTCCGCTGATCTGCAGCTGTTCGGCTCGCCGGTCACCGACGGCTACCACCGCGGCGGCGCCGTCGCCGAACAGCGCCGACCCGATCAACCCGGATACGGTCGGCTTGATCGCCGGATAGGTCAGCGAGCACAGCTCGACCGAAATCAGCACGGCCACGTCGTCGGGTGCGCCACGCAGATAGTCGTGCAACCGGCCCACACCGGCCGCCCCGGCCACACAGCCCAACCCGAACAGTGGCATCCGCCGCACGTCGGGCCGCAGGCCAAGCCTGCCGGCAATCCGGGCATCCAGCGACGGAACCGCCACGCCGGTAACCGTCGTGGTGATGATCAGGTCGATGTCGTCTGGCTGCAGTCCCGCCTCGTTGAGCGCCCCCATCAGCGCTTCGATTCCGAGGTCGACAGCCTTGTCGATGAAGATCTCGTTGGCGTCACCGAAGTCGGTGAGCGCCGGGTACTGATCCAGCGGCAACACGAAGTGCCGCCCGTTCACCTTCGCTGACTTGTGCAGCTTCCGGACGATTTCCTCGTGCTCCTTGAGACCGGGGAACTCGACGAACAAATCGGTGATCTCACTCTGGCTGTATCGGTGTGGTGGCAATGCACCAGATACACCTGCGATGACGCTCATGCACCTGCCTCATTCAGTTAGTCGCCGGCCAGTCCGCCCCGATCAGACTCCCCAAATCGGGGAGTTTAATGGGCGTTCGACTGCATCGCAAAAACGACCGCTATTCAACACCTGTCTTATTTGGCCGGGATTCGGGGTGATCAGCCATTGTCTCCATCGCCGTCTAAAGTCATCGCAATTAAATCGTCGGGACTCAGCGAATCGATGTCGTTGTCGCTCATTGAGTGTTCTGACGTGGCCCTATCCGTTCGCCCCGCCAACAACAATAGTTTCTCGAGTAGTCCGGTCCTGCGCAGTTCCGCGATGGGTATATTGCGCAGCTCCGACCAAATTCTTTCGTTTTCGGGCCGATTATCATAATGGTCGCTCAGCTGATCGCAGAGATGGTCGGCCAGCGCCGTTGGAGTCGGATAGTCGAAAATCAGTGTGCGCGGTAGCGACAATCCGCTCAGCGCACTCTCCGCCCTGAGCCGGTTGCGCAGCTCGACACCGCCCATCGAGGTGAACCCGAGGTCCTGAAAGGGCCGCTCGGGATCCACGTCGCGGCCACTGCCGTGACCCAGGACCGCAGCGGCGTGCCCACACACCAGGGCGATCAGCTGACGACGCCACTGGGCGGGATCGAGATGTTGCAACCGTGCGGCCACGGGCTCGACGGGATGCTCGACCACGCTGTCACCGGCCGTCAGCCAAAACCTTTGCCGGGCAAAAGCATACGTGGGTAGGTCTACGCGCCGACAACTCAGCCCGTCGAAAGTGGCCGCCCAGTCGACTTCCACACCCGCGGTGAACAGTCGCGCCGCCGCGGTCAGCACCGCGTCGACTTCGGGAACGCCGGCCGTCAGCGTCGCAACCGAAACCTCTTGCTCCGCGGTCAATCCGGCGCCCGGACCCACCTCGATGAACGCCTTGGCGCCAAGGCCCACCACGGTCGACACGCCGTCGCTGAACCGCACCGGGTTGCGGATGTGCTCGGCCCAGTACCGGGCCGAGCCGTAATCCGCGCCGGCCAGCTCCCCGGTGACATTGGACACCAACGGGGTCCGCGGGCGATGCACCTGCAGGTCTGCGAGTCGCCGGGAGAATTCGTCGACCATCGGCTCCATCAGGGCCGAGTGGAACGCGTGAGACACGGCCAACCGGCGTACCCGCCGTCCCTGTTCGGCCAATTGCTTGGCCACCGCACCGACCGCGTGCTGCGGTCCGGACAACACTACCGAGTCGGACGCATTGACCGCTGCCAGGCTGACCTGCGCGCTCATCAGCGGCGTCACCTCCGCTTCGCTCGCGGCGACGGCGACCATCGCACCGCCGGCCGGTAATGCCGCCATCAGCTTGCCCCGCTGGACCACCAACCGCGCGGCATCCGCGAGCGACAACACTCCCGCCGCGTGGGCCGCGGTGATCTCCCCTACCGAGTGCCCCATCACGAAATCAGCTGTGACGCCCCAGCGGCACAGCAGTTCCGCCAAGCCGACCTGCACCGCGAACAGGGCCGGCTGAGCGAACTCGGTGCTCTCCAACGCCGCCCCGTCACTGCCCCAGATAACCTGCCGCAGCGGCGATCTCAGATGCAGGTCGAGTTCGTCGGCAGCCCGGTCGAAGGCCGCCGCGAACGCCGGAAAGCGTTGGTAGAGCCCGCGGCCCATGCCCAGGTACTGCGACCCCTGCCCGGGAAACACGAACACCGTCTTGCCCAGCGATCGGGCCTGGCCGGCCACTACCCCAGCCCCCGGCGCCCCGTCTACCAGTCCGGCCAGACCGTCCGTAATGCGCTTACGGTCGGCGGCCACGATCACCGCCCGGTGCTCGAACACCGTGCGCGTGGTGGCCAACGACCAACCCGTATCAGCAATTCCGAGCGTCATAGCCTCCTCGGCCAGCCGGCGTGCCTGCCCGCTCAACGCCTCCGCTGACCGGGCGGACACTACCCACGGCACCATCACCCCGGTATCTGATTCGGCGGCAACCACTTTGGCTTTCGGCGCCGGTTCGACGATCACGTGTGCGTTGGTGCCGCCCATACCGAAAGATGACACCCCGGCCACCCGCTCATCATCGGTCCAGGGCGCCAACGCGGTGTTGACCCGCAGTCCGGCTCCGGCGACATCACCGGCGGGTTCGTCGAAGTTCAGGCTCGCCGGCAGCGCCGTATTCGCCACGGCGAGCACCGTTTTGAGCAGACCGGTGATACCCGACGCGGCGCCGGTATGCCCGACATTGGTCTTGACCGACCCGATGGTCAGCGGGCGGCGCCGCGGACCGAACACTTCGGCCAAGGCACTGACCTCGATGGGGTCCCCGACCCGGGTGCCGGTCCCGTGCGCCTCCACATAGTCGACCTGCGCGGGGTCCAGCCCCGCATCGGCCAGCGCCAGCCGTATTACGTCGGCCTGCGCAGTCGCCGACGGGACCGTGAGGCCCGGGGTCTCACCGCCCGCGTTCCCGACAGCGCTGCCGGAAATGATTGCGTGGACCCGGTTTCCGTCGTCCAGGGCAGCGCCGAGAGGTTTGAGCAGGACCAAGGCGGCACCGTCACTTCGCACATAACCATCCGCACGCGCGTCGAACGCGTAGGTGTGGCCCGACGGCGAGAGAGCGCCGAATTCCATTTCCAGAGACTCGATTTCGGCCGCCAAATTGAGCTGGACGCCGCCGGCTACCGCCATCGAGGCCGTTCCGGCCCGGAGCGCCTCGGCGGCCAGGTGCACCGCGACCAACGAGGACGACTGCCCGGAATCGACCGTCAGGCTGGGACCCCGCAAGTCGAAGCAGAACGAAACCCGGTTGGCGATCATGCCCCGGCTCAGCCCACTGAAGGCGTGGTGGCCGACCTGATCGAGGCCGTGGCGCGTCGTCAGCAATGCGTAGTCGTCGTTCATCGCTCCGAGGTAAACCGCGATCGGTTGCCCGCGGATATCTTTCGGGACAAGGTAGGCATCTTCGCAGAGTTCCCAGGTCAGTTCCAAAGCCAGCCGCTGCCGCGGGTCCATCGCGGCAGCCTCACGCGGTGAGACGTTGAAGAAGCCGGCGTCGAAATCGGCAGCGTCGGCCAGTGCGCCGACGATCTCACGGCCATCCTGCAGCAACTGCCAGAACGCGCGCGGGTCGGCTGCGCCGGGAAACCGGCAAGCCAGCCCGATGATCGCGATGTCTTTTCGCCGCACGGCTTTCACGTCGCGCTCATGGTCCGAGGTCGTCGATCAGGGCGCGCAGCCGGTCGGTGAGCTGGTTCTTCTCCTCGGCCGTCCAGTCCGGTCGATGGATGAGCAGGTCCAGTTCGCGGGTGAGGTCCTCGACGCGGTCCGGCTTCGCGAACTGCTCTGCCGCCGGTGGCGCGTTGGAGTCGAGTTCACTGGCGAGGTGTTCGGCCAGCGCAGCCGGTGTCGGGTAGTCGAAGATCAGGGTCGGCGAAAGTGTCAGTCCGGTGGCGGTTTTGAGCCGGTTGCGCAGTTCGACTGCGGTCAGGGAGTCGAAGCCGAGCTCTTGAAAAGCCTTGTCCGGCTCGATGTCCACGGCGGTGGAGTGCCCCAACACGGTGGCGGCGCTGCCGGATATCAGCTCGGTGAGTTCCCGCTGCCGCTGCTCCGGCTGCAGCGCGTACAGACGTGTTATGAGGCCTGTCGTGGCCACTGCGCGGTCAGTGGTCTCGATGACGCGGCGGGTACGGCGGGTGGCCAATTCGCGCCATAGCGGCGGTAAGTCGGTGTCAGCGGTCAGTGCAGTGGTGTCCAGCCTCGCCGCGACGGCCACGGGCCGGTCGGCAAGGAGGGCGGCATCAAGCAGATCCAGTGCCTGCCCAGTGGGCAGCGGCGATAATCCGACCTGCTTCATCCGGGCCAGGTCGCGGCCGCCGAGGTGGCGGGTCATCGCGCTTTCCTGCTCCCACAGACCCCAGGCGATCGACAGGCCGCTCAGGCCCTGCTGGCGGCGATAACCGGCCAGGGCGTCCAGGAAGGCGTTGGCGGCGGCATAGTTGCCCTGACCGGGGCTGCCCGCGATTCCGGCCAGCGACGAGAACATCACGAACACAGCGGGATTCGTCCCGCTGGTCAACTCGTGCAGGTTCCACGCCCCGTCGACCTTGACCCGCAGCACCTCGTCCAGCCGCTGCGGGGTCAACGATGTGATCACCGTGTCGTCGAGGATTCCGGCGGCATGGAAAACCCCTTTGAGGGGGAACTCGGCTGGTATCCGTGCCAGGAGCGTAGCCGCTTCGGCACGGTCGGCGATATCGCACTGCGCGAGAGTAACTCGCGCTCCGGCCTGCTCGATTTCCGCCGTCAGATCAGCCGCCCCCGCGGCCTGTCCACCCGAGCGGCTGACCAAGACCAGGTGGGCGACGCCGTAGTGGGCCACCAGGTGGCGGGCCACCGCCGCACCGGCCATCCCGGTGCCGCCGGTGATCAGCACGCTGCCACCGGCCAACGGGGACTGCGCCCCGGCTGGGCCGTCCGGGCCGGAGGGCAGGGTGAGCACCACCTTGCCGACATGACGAGCCTGGCTGACGAAGCGGTAAGCCTGCCGGGCGCTGCGAACGTCAAACGCTCTGACCGGCAAGGGTTTCACCGCGCCGGCGTGCAGCAGGTCCAGCAAGTCGGCAAGCATCGCGGCGATGCGGTCGGGTCCCGCCTCCATCAGGTCGAACGCTCGGTAGGCGACGCCTCCGTACCGGGCGGCGACGGATTCAGGTTCGCGGATATCGGTCTTGCCCATCTCGATGAATCGCCCGCCCGGCGCCATCAGCCGCAGCGACGCGTCGGTGAATTCGCCCGCCAGCGAGTTGAGCACGACATCCATCCCCGTCCCGCCGGTGGCGGCCGCGAACCGCGTCTCGAACTCCAGGGATCGGGAATCGCCGATGTGAGCGTCGTCGAAATCCAACGTGCGCAACACATCCCACTTGCCGCGACTGGCTGTGACGAACACCTCGCAGCCCCAGTGCCGGGCCAGCTGCACGGCAGCCATGCCGACCCCGCCCGTGGCCGCATGCACCAACACCCGCTCACCGGCCTTGAGCCCGGCCAACTCGCGCAAACCATACAGGGCCGTCAGGAACACCACCGGAACCCCGGCGGCCGTGTCCATCGACCAGCCGGCCGGAACCGCGACCACCATCCGTTGATCAACCACGGCTTCGGGCGACACCACACCCAACAGGCCCAACACCGTGTCGCCGACGGACAATCCGGTCACCCCGGGACCGACCTCGACGACGACTCCGGCGCCCTCGGCACCCAGCTGACCGCCGCCGGGATACATGCCCAGTGCCACCAGTACATCCCGGAAGTTCACGCCCACCGCACAGACGGCGACGCGCACCTGTCCGGACCCCAAATCGAGCGGCTCACTGTGCAATGCGGCGACGTCGTCGAGGGTGCCGCCGTCGCCGACACCCAACCGCCACAAGCCATCCGGCAACGTCAGCACCGACGATTCGTCGGCCCGGACCAGCCTGGGGCCGTAAACCACACCCGACCGAACCGCCAATTGCGGCTCCGCACAACGCAACGCGTCCTCGATCGCCACCGAGCCATCGGTGTCCACCAGCACCAATCGGCCCGGATGCTCGGCCTGCGCGGACCGCACCAACCCCCAAACCGCGGCACCGGCCAGGTCGACGATGTCCTCCCCACCCGCCGACACCGCTCCGCGAGTCACCGCGGCCAGCTGGCCCGGTCCGTCGCCAGTCAGGTGTTTCTGCACCGCTTCCAAAGCCTGGTGGACGGCAGCCGACACGGTCACCGGATCCGACTCCCATACGGTCAGATCGGCGGGAGCGGCAACGACGTCGCGTTCCGACGGCGACCACACCACCTCGAGCAACCCGCTCGCCGAAGCCGCGCCCGACGAGATCGCCGCCGACAGCGCCTGCGCGGATACCGGGCGCACCACCAATTCCCGCACCGACAGGACCGGCAATCCCGACGAATCCGCGAGCTCCACCGACACCGAGCCGCCGCCGGTGGGCGCTATCCGAACCCGCAGCCGGGTGGCACCCGTGGCGTCCAACGACACGCCCTGCCACGAGAACGGCAGGGCCAAGGGGCCGTCGCCCGCAATCAAGATCCAGGTGTGCAGGGCGGCATCCAGCAGGGCCGGATGGATTCCGAACCCTGCCACGCTCACGCCGTGGGGCGCCGCCAACTCGGCGTACACCTCGCGCCCTCGCCGCCACGCCGACCGCACGCCCTGAAACGCCGGCCCGTATCGGTAGCCCCGCCCGGCCAACTGCTCGTAGACCGCCGACACATCCACCGCCGCGGCCCCGACCGGCGGCCACGACGACAAATCGGCGCCACTTCGGATGCCACCCGCCCGCAACGTCCCCTCGGCGTGCAGCACCCACGAATCACTCTCTCCCGCAGCGGAATAGACCCAGACGCTGTGCCGCCCGGAATCGTCGGCGGCGCCGAGCAGCACCTGTATCCGCAACCCACCCGTCGCCGGCAACGCCATCGGCGCCAGCAGCGTCAATTCCTCGATCACCGGTGCACCCACCTGGTCGCCGGCGCGCAGCACCAACTCCGCGAAACCGGCTCCCGGAAACAGCGCAACCCCGCTGACCACATGATCGGACAGCCAGCCCTGGGTAGCGGTCGAGAGCCAACCGGTCAAAATCACGCCGCCGCCATCGGCTCGCTGCACCGCCGCACCCAGCAGTGGGTGGCCGATACCGGACAGCCCGGCGGCGCGCAACGATGTGGGTCCCACGCCCAGGTCGGTCAACCAGAAATGCTTGCGGTCAAAGGCGTACGTGGGCAATGCCACGATCTGTGCGTCCGATCCCGCGAACGTCTCGCGCCAGTCCAACCGCAGGCCCGAAGTGAACAACTCCGCAAGCGCGCCGTACAGCGATTCGACTTCGGGGCGACCCTTGGTCAGCATCGCCGTCGCCACCGACGGTCCCGCGACGGACTGCTCGATCAGGGCCGCCAATCCGCCGTTAGGGCCAACCTCGAGGAACACCCCGGCCCCCAACGATTCGGCGCATTGCACACTGTCGGCAAAGCGCACCGGCTTACGCACATGGTCAGCCCAGTAGGACGGCGAACCGTAGCCGGCGCCGGCAAGTTGCCCGGTGACATTGGACACCAACCTGATTCGCGGTTCACTGGCGGTCACGTCGGCGAGAAGCTCGCGAAACTCCGGGATCATCGGCTCCATCAGGGCCGAGTGGAAGGCGTGCGACACCGCCAACCGGCGCACCCGCCGGCCGGCCAGCCGATCGACCGCCGCGGCCACCGCCTGCTGCGCTCCGGAAAGCACCACGGAACCAGCGGCGTTCACGGCAGCGATGCTCACCTCGTCGCCGAGCAACGCAGCTGCCTCCGCCTCGCCCACCGTGACCGAAACCATCACCCCACCGGCCGGCAACCCTGCCATCAACCGGCCGCGGGCAGCGACCAGGCGGGCCGCGTCGTCCAGCGACAGCACCCCGGCCACCTGGGCCGCGGCGATCTCGCCTACCGAATGGCCGAGCACCAGGTCGGGAACTACACCCCAGGACTGCAACAACGCGGCCAACGCCACTTCGACGGCGAACAGCGCCGGCTGGGCAAACTCGGTGCTCTCCAGCAACGCCGCGTCGGTGCCGAAGGCCACCTGCCGCAGCGGCTTGCGCAGGTGCCGATCCAGTGCACCGGCGGCCTCGTCGAATGCGTTGGCGAACAACGGGAATCGCCGATAAAGGTCGCGCCCCATACCCAGGTACTGCGCACCTTGGCCGGGGAATACGAACACCGTCTTGCCCAGCGCCCGGGTGCGCCCGGCCGCCACACCGGTCGCCGGTTCGCCGGCCGCCAGCATCTGCAGCGCATCCTGAAAACGCCGACGATCGGCGGCCACCACCACGGCGCGGTGCTCGAACACCGACCGGGTGCTGGCCAGCGACCAACCGACATCCAGCGGCCGCACACCGGCGTCCGCGTTCAACCGGGCCAGCAGGCGTCCCGCCTGGTTCGCCAGCGCGGCAGCCGAACGCGCCGACAACACCCACGGGACGGCGCCGGTAAAAGGCTGCGGTGCAACATTTTCCGCGGGTGGACCTTGTTCGATGATCACGTGCGCGTTGGTGCCGCTGATCCCGAACGCCGACACACCCGCCCGGCGCGGGCGGCCCGGCTCGGGCCAGGGCCGCGGTTCGGTCAGGAGCGACACCGCGCCCGCCGACCAATCCACGTGCGGGGTGGGCACATCGACATGCAGCGTCTTGGGCAGCACGCCATGCTGCATGGCCAGGACCATCTTGATCAACCCCGCCGCACCCGCCGCCGCGGAAGTGTGGCCGATATTGGACTTGATCGACCCCAGCCACAGCGGCTCGGCGCGGTCGCGCCCATAGGTCGCCAGGATCGCCTGCGCCTCAATCGGATCGCCCAGCCGGGTGCCCGTCCCATGACCTTCGACCGCATCCACATCAGCCGGGGTCAGACCCGCACTGGCCAGGGCCGCCCGGATCACCCGCTGCTGTGCGGGACCGTTGGGTGCGGTCAGGCCGTTCGACGCGCCGTCCTGGTTGACCGCCGAACCCCGCACCACCGCCAACACCGGATGCCCCAACCGCTCTGCGTCGGCCAGTCGTTCGACCACGAGCACCCCGGCACCCTCGGACCATGACGTGCCGTCAGCGGCACCCGCGTACGCCTTACACCGCCCGTCGGCGGCAAGCGCCCGCTGGCGGCTGAACTCCACGAACGCCGCCGGTGTGGCCATCACGGTGACCCCGCCGACCAGCGCCAGGTCGCACTCGCCGTGACGCAACGACTGCACCGCCAGGTGCAGTGCCACCAGTGACGAAGAGCACGCCGTATCCAGCGACACCGCGGGGCCCTCCAGGCCCAGGACATACGCCACCCGGCCCGAAGTCACGCTCGGCGTCGAACCGGTGAGTCCGTAGCCCTCCAACTCCCCTTTGACCTCACCGCCGTAGCCGGCGTGAATTACCCCGGCGAACACGCCGGTCGCCGAGCCCCGCAAGGTGCCCGGATCGATCCCGGTGCGCTCCAACGCTTCCCAGGAAACTTCCAGCATCACGCGCTGCTGAGGGTCCATCGCCAGCGATTCGTTGGGGCCGATGCCGAAGAAACCGGCGTCGAAATCGCCGGCATCCCGCAGGAAGTTGCCGCGTCGGGTGTAGGTCTTGCCGGGTGCGTCGGGATCCGGGTCGTACATGCCGTCGATATCCCAGCCCCGATCCGTCGGGAAGTCCGAGACGGCGTCGCGACCGTCGATCAGCATGTCCCACAATGCTTCTGGCGAATCCACCCCGCCTGGATACCGGCACGCCATGCCCACCACAGCGACCGGTTCGGACAACCGGCCCTCCAGTTCCGACAGCCGCCGCCGGGTGCGCCGTAGATCGGCGGTGAGACGTTTGAGGTACTCGACGTGTCTGGTGGTGTCCGGGCCCTGGTCCATGGTCTAGGAGCCCAGTTCTTCGTCGAGGATGGCGAACAGCTGGCTTTCGCTGGCCGCGGCGAGGTCGTCGTCGATGAGCAGGTCGCTCGCGCCGGCCAGCTCAGCCTGGATGGTGTGCAGTCGGTTCGACAGCTGTGCCCGCTGCTCCGGGGTCCAGTCCGCTCGATTGATCAGAGCCTCCAATTCAGCGGCGATGTCATTGAACCGGGCCACCGGATCGCCGTGCTCGGTAGGGGCAGCCAGCCGGATGTCAAGGTGTTCGGCCAGGACGGTGGGACTGGGATAGTCGAAGATCAGGGTGGGTGAAAGGGTCAGGCCGGTCGCAGTTTTGAGCCGGTTGCGCAGTTCCACCGCGGTCAGCGAATCGAAACCGAGGTCCTGGAAGGCACGCTGGGCGCTGATGTCGGTGCTGCTGGACCGGCCCAGCACAGTGGCGGCGTTGCGGCACACCATATCCACCAGTTCGCGGTGTCGCTGCTCGGCGTCGAGACCCCGCAGTCGCGCCGCGAGACCGGTACTGGCATAGCCGGATTCCGCGTCGGCGGTGACACGGCGCACCGGGCGGCGGACCAGGTCGTGCAGCAGCGGCGGGGCGTCTTCAGTGAGCGCGGACGCGTCGAGGCGGGTAGCCACCACGACGCCGGGATCGGTGGCCAGCGCCGTGTCGAACAACGCCAGCGCCTGCTCGGTTCCCAGCGTGGCCAATCCGGCCCGCCCCATCCGCGCCTTGTCGCGGTCACCGAGGTGGCGGGTCATTGCGCTCGCCTCTTCCCACAGTCCCCACGCGAGAGACAGCCCGGGCCGGCCCTGGGAACGACGGTGGGTCACCAGGGCGTCCAAGAAGCTGTTGGCCGCCGCGTAATTCCCCTGCCCGGGCGTGCCGAGGATGCCGGCCAGGGACGAAAACACCACGAACGCCGACAGGCCGAGATCCCGGGTCAGCTCATGCAGATTCCATGCGCCGTGAACCTTGGCCCGCAGCACCGCGTCGATCCGGTCCGGCGTCAATGATCCGATCAGTCCGTCGTCCAGCACGCCGGCAGCGTGGATCACCGCCTTGAGCGGAAACCTCTCGGGAACCGTGGCGAGCAACTCCGCGACGGAGTCGGGATCGGCCACGTCAGCGGCCACCACCGAAACCCGAGCGCCGACGTTGTGCAACTCCTCCACCAACTTCGAAAAACCTGGTGCGCGAGCGCCCGAACGGCTCACCAGCAGCAGATGAGGAACTCGGTGCCGGGTGACGAGGTGGCGGGCCAGCGCGGCGCCGGCCATCCCGGTACCACCGGTGATCAAAACGGTGCCGTCGGCGAGGCCGGTGGCGGCCGGTAACGTCAGGACCACTTTGCCGATGTGCCGGGCCTGGCTGACATAGCGATATGCTTGCCGCACCGCGCGCAGGTCAAATGTCTTGACCGGCAACGGCGTCACGGTTCCGACCTGCACCAGCGCCATCAATTCGGCCAGCATATGCGCGGTCTGGTCAGGGCCGGCCTCGATGAGGTCGAACGCCCGGTATCGGATGCCGCGCTCCGCCAGGGGCTCCGGGTCACGCAGGTCGGTCTTGCCCATCTCGATAAATCGTCCGCCGTGCACCAGCAGGCGCAGCGATGCGTCGATGAACTCGCCGGCCAGCGAGTTCAGGATCAGATCCACCCCGGCGCCGGCCGCACCGGCGCGGAAGGTGGTCTCGAAATCCAGGCTGCGGGAGTCGCCGATGTGATCGTCATCGAAACCCATCGCGCGCAACGTGTCCCATTTACCGCGGCTGGCGGTGGCGAACACCTCGCAACCCCAATGGCGTGCCAACTGCACCGCGGCCATGCCGACCCCGCCGGTCGCCGCGTGCACCAACACCCGCTCGCCCGCTTTCACCTGGCCAAGCACCGACAACCCGTACCACGCGGTCAGGAACGCCACCGGGAATCCGGCGGCCTGCGCAGCCGACCAACCCGCCGGGACGCGGGTCACCAACCGGCGGTCGACGACCGCCTCGGGGCCCGCCACACCCAACAACCCCAGTACCGTGTCGCCTGCGGCAAGATCCGAGACACCCGGTCCCACTTCGACGACGACGCCGGCTCCCTCGACACCCAACTCGCCACCACCGGGGTACATGCCCAGCGCCACCAGCACATCCCGGAAGTTCACCCCCACCGCGGCCACCGCGACTCGCAGCTGCCCGGTAGCCAGCTCGGCACGGGCGCAGCTACCCACCTGCACGTCCTCGAGCGTGCCGCCACCGCCCACGACCAAGCGCCAGCCCGAATCCGCTTCGGGCAGAGCCAGTTCCGACTCCGCCGGTTTGAGCCGCGGCTGGTATGCCGCACCCCGGCGGATCACCAATTGCGGCTCACCACAGGCGATTACGCTCCTGATGTCGAGGGACCCGTCGGAATCCAACAGGACTACCCGATCCGGATGCTCGGCCTGTGCCGAACGCACCAGGCCCCATACGGCCGCGCCGGGCAGATCGGTGACATCCTCGCCACCCAGTGCCACCGCACCGCGGGTCACGACCGCCAGGACACCGTCCTGCGCACCGCCCAGCCACGACTGCAGCACCGCCAGCGCCGCGTGCGTGGCCGAGCTGACCGCCCGGCACGTGTCACCGTCATCGGAAGGCAACTGCCACAACGTCACCGGCGTGTCGCTGCCGGCCACCGGACCGACGGGTGACCACCCGACCTCGAACAGGCCGGCGTCGCCAACCAGGCCGCTGCCGGCCGCCGCCGATATCGAGTCGGCTGCCGGGCGAAAGTCGAGTTCCCGCACCGTCATGACCGGCAGGCCGGTGGCGTCGGCCAGTTCCATCGACAGCGCACCGCCGCCGGCGCGGCTCAGCCGGACCCGCAGCCGGGTGGCGCCCGCAGCGTGCAGCGCCACGCGTTGCCAGGCGAAGGGCAACACCGTCCCATCGTGTGTTCCGGCGACTCCCCACGCGTGCAGCGCGGCGTCCAGGAGCGCCGGATGAATTCCGAATCCGGTTGCAGTCAAACCGGTTTCCTCCGCGAGCACAACCTCGGCGTAGAGGTCGTCGCCGGACTGCCACATCGCGCGTAAACCGCGGAACGCCGGGCCGTACTCGTATCCCCCGGCGGCCAGCCGATCGTACGCACCGCTCAACTCGACCGCCTGCGCGTCCGGCGGCGGCCAGGAAGACAGGTCTGCCTGCGGTTCCAGTCCGCCGGCCGCCAGCACGCCCTCGGCGTGCAGTTGCGGTTGCTCACCGAGGGAATACACGGCGAAGTCGTGGCGGCCCGATTTGTCCGCGGCGCTGACCACGACCTGTACCCGGGTCTCGCCGAGCAGCCTCAGCGGCGTCGACACGGTCAGTTCCTCGACCACCGGGCAGCCGACCTGGTCGCCGGCCCTGATCGCCAACTCTACGAATCCCGCACCCGGGAACAGCACCGTGCCGTTGACCGCATGATCGGCCAGCCACGGCTGCGCGGTCAGCGAGAGGCTGCCCGTCAACACCACACCGCCGGTGTCGGGCCGCTCGACGACCGCGCCGAGTAGTCCGTGCTCAGCGCTGACGATTCCGTCCCGGCGGGCGTCCCGGCCTGCCGATTCGGTAAGCCAGAATCGGCGCCGCGCGAACCCGTACGTCGGCAGCGCCACCTTGCGGGCGCCCTCGAAAACCGGCGACCAGTCGACGGCCACACCCGCCACGTGTGCCTGCGCCACCGAGAGCCAAAACCGTTGCAGCCCATCATCTGCACGACCCAGGGTGGGGATCACCACAGGCTGCGCGGACGGATGGTGCGCGACCACGGTTTCCTCCACCGCAGCGGCCAGCACCGGGTGCGGACTGGATTCGACGAACACCTGGTAACCCGCCTCGGCGGCGGCGCCCACGGCCGCCTCGAACAACACGGTCTGGCGGAGGCTTCGGTACCAATAATCGGCGTCAAGGCCCGCGGTGTCGACGAGTCCGCCGGTCACGGTGGAGAAGAACGCGATTGCCGACGATCGGGGCACGATCGAGGCGAGTGCCTCGGTGAGATCCGAACGGATGGCCTCGACCTGCCGGGAATGCGAGGCGTAGTCGACGTCGATCCGGCGGGCGCGGACACCGTCGGCGTCGCAGTACCGCAGCAATTCGTCGACGGCGGCGACGTCGCCGGACACGGCGACCGCCGAAACACCGTTGACGGCAGCGATACTCAACCGATCGCCCCACCGAGCCACCAACTGCTCGGCTGCTCGCGGTCCGACGGCGAGCGAAGCCATTCCGCCCTGCCCCGACAACCGCGCCAAGAGTCGGCTGCGCAGCGCCACCACTTTGGCCGCGTCGGACAGCGACAGGGCTCCCGCTACATAGGCCGCGGCGATCTCGCCCTGCGAATGCCCGATCACCGCATCGGGTTTGACGCCCAGCGAGCGCCACATCTCGGCCAGTGACACCATGACCGCCCACAGCACCGGCTGCACCACGTCCACCCGATCCAAGCCGGGTGCTCCGGGCTGGCCCCGCACCACGTCGATCAGCGACCACTCGACATGGGCCCGCAACGCCTCTTCGCATCGGCGCATCTGTTCGGCGAACACCGGTGCGCTGTCCAGCAGCGAAGCACCCATCCCGGGCCACTGCGAACCCTGTCCGGGGAACACGAACGCCGTCCTGCCGAGCGGGTGCGCCTGGCCCACTACCGCACCGGAACCCGGTTCACCGCAGGCCAGTCCAGCCAGCTCGGACAGCAATCGCCGCCGGTCGGCACCGACCACCACCGCGCGGTGCCCGAACAGGGACCGCGTGCTGGCCAGCGACCAGCCCACGTTCGGTCCGCTCAAGCCGTCGTCGGCGGCCACCCAATCCAGCAGCCGCTGTGCCTGATTGGTCAGCGCCACGCAGGATCGGGCCGACAACGGCCAAATCGTGGGTTTGTCAACACGTTTCGGGGCGTCCACCTCGACCGTTGGGGACTCTTCGAGGATCACGTGCGCATTGGTGCCGCTGATCCCGAACGACGACACCGCCGCCCGGCGCGGCCGCCCCGGCTCGGCCCACACTAGGGACCGCGTCAGCAACGACACCGCGCCCGCCGACCAATCCACGTGCGGCGTCGGCACATCCACGTGCAACGTCTTGGGCAGCACGCCGTGCCGCATCGCCAGCGCCATCTTCATGACCCCGGCCACGCCTGCCGCGGCCGAGGTATGACCCATGTTCGATTTGATCGAGCCCAGCCAGAGCGGCTCGGTGCGCCCCTGACCGTAGGTTGCCAAGATCGCCTGCGCCTCAATCGGATCCCCGAGCGTCGTCCCGGTCCCGTGGCCTTCGACCACATCCACGTCTGTCACGCTCAGTCGCGCATTGGCCAGTGCCGCGCGGATAACCCGTTGCTGGGCAGGGCCGTTCGGAGTGGCAAGACCGTTGGACGCACCGTCCTGGTTGACCGCCGAACCCCGCACCACCGCCAACACCGGATGCCCCAACCGCTGCGCGTCGGCCAGCCGTTCCACCACCAGCGCCCCGGCGCCCTCGGCGAATGCGGTCCCGTCGGCGGCGCCGGCGTAGGCCTTGCACCGGCCATCCGCCGAAAGCGCCCGCTGGCGGCTGAACTCGACGAACATGGCCGGGGTAGCCATCACCGTCACCCCACCAACCAAAGCCAGATCGCACTCCCCGGAACGCAGCGACTGCACCGCCAGGTGCAGTGCCACCAGCGACGACGAGCACGCGGTGTCCACCGACACCGCAGGCCCTTCCAGCCCCAGCACATAGGCGACCCGGCCCGAGGCCACACTCAGCGTCGAACCGCGCAACCCGTAACGTTCCAGGTCCCCTGGCACCCGCCCCTGGCCTCCGTAGGAGCCGTGGAACACACCGGCAAAGACGGCGGTCGACGAACCCCGCAGCGACAGGGGGTCAATCCCGGCCCGCTCCAACGCTTCCCAGGAGACCTCCAGCAGCAGGCGCTGCTGCGGATCCATCGCGAGAGCTTCGCTCGGGGCGATTCCGAAGAACTCGGCGTCGAATCCGGCGACGTCGTCGAGAAACCCGCCGTGGCGGGTGTAGGACTTGCCGATCGCATCCGGGTCGGCATCGAAGAGCCCAGCCAGGTCCCAGCCCCGATCGCTGGGAAAATCGGTGACCACGTCACGGCCCTCGGCCACCATCCGCCACAACAGATCCGGTGAGTCCACCCCGCCCGGATAGCGACAACCCATGCCCACCAACGCGATCGGCTCCGTGGCTCGGGCCAGGTAGTCCCGGTTCTCGCGCTTGAGTCGCTCATTCTCTTTGAGCGATCGCCGCAGGGCCGACACGAGTTCGTCGTGCGTGCTGCTCATACCGTGCCAGCCATCGAAGCGGTCAGCCCCTCAGTGCCAACGCAACAGCACCAGCTCGGAGCAGAAACCCGGGCCCATCGCGATCATCAGACCGGGGCTGCCGCTGGGCGGTGGTTTGGCGAGGGTGTCACGCAGCACGTGCAGCACCGACGCCGAGGACAGGTTGCCGATCTCGCCCAACGAGCGCCACGTCAACTCCAATGCCTCCGGCGGCAGATTCAAGGTCTCGGTGATGGCGTTGATGATCTTCGGCCCGCCCGGGTGCGTCACCCAGCCACCGATATCGGTGGTCTTCAGCCCGTGCGCAGCCAGGAACGAGGTGACGTCGTTGCCCAGGTGCTGCTCGACGACGTCAGCCAGGTCCTTGGACAGCACCAGTTCGAAACCGGCCGAGCCGACGTCGTACCCCATGGTGCGCAATGAGTCGGGATACAGGGTGCTGCGGGAATCGAGAATCGACGGGCCAGCCGCCTCGACCTGTTCGGCACGTCTGTCCCCCACCGCAATCACCGCGGCCGCACCGTCAGCAAACAGCGCGCTGCCCACCAGACCCGCTACCGAGGGCTTGTAACCCGGGAAGGTGAGCGAGCAGAGTTCGACCGAGACGAGGGCGGCGATGCCGTCGGGCGCTCCCTTGAGGTAGTCATGCAGCCGTGCCACGCCAGCCGCACCGGCTACGCAGCCCAGCCCGAACAACGGCACCCGGCGCACGTCGGGGCGCAGGCCGACCCGCCCGGCGATCCGGGCGTCCAGCGATGGCACCGCGAGGCCGGTGACCGTGGTGGTGATCAGCACGTCGAGGTCTTCGGGCCCAAGCCCGGCCTCGTCCAGCGCGCCCATCAGGGCCTCCACGCCCAGATCCACGGCCTTTTCCAGGAAGATGGTGTTCGCCTCGCCGAAGTCGCTGAGTTTCGGGTAGCGGTCCAGGGGCAGCACCAGGTGTCGGCTGTTCACCTTCGCGCTGGCATGCAGTTGCCGCACGATGTCCTCGTAACCCTCGAAATCGGGGATGCTGACGAAGGTGTCGGTCAATTCGCGCTGCGAGTAGCGATGCGGCGGCAAGGCTCCGCAGACGCCGGCGATGACGCTCATTGGTCCCACCCCTTTGATACGAACATCAAGGCCACATTGTTCACCAGGTTCGGTCGACCGACTCGCTGAAGCGTCGAAGTTTAATTGTTCCAGTTTGACCGGCAAAGGACGCCGACCGCGCCTCAGCGCCGCAGTTGGCTGCGTAATCGATCGGCTGCCGACCTCAGCGTGGCCAGCTGCCGGGCCACCTGACTCGGCGCCGTTCCGCCCCGGGCATCGCGGGACAACACCGACCCCTCGATGGTCAGCACGTCGCGGACGTCGGGGGTGAGCTGTGGGCTGATCGCGGCGAGCTCGTCGTCGGTCAGCTCCTGCAGCCCGATGCCGCGCTGTTCGGCGGCACGCACCGCGGCACCGGCGGCCTCGTGCGCGGACCGAAACGGAACACCTTGCCGCACAAGCCATTCGGCGATATCGGTGGCTAATGTGTAGCCGGCCGGCGCCAGCGCCGCCATCCGCTCCACATGGAAGGTCAGGCTGCCCACCAGCCCCGCCATCGCCGGCAGCACCAGCTCCAGCTGCGCCACCGAGTCGAACACCGGCTCCTTGTCTTCCTGCAGGTCACGGTTGTAGGCCAGGGGCTGGGCCTTCAGCGTGGCGAGCAGGCCGGCCAGGTTTCCGATCAGGCGGCCGGACTTGCCGCGGGCCAGTTCGGCGATATCAGGGTTCTTCTTCTGCGGCATGATCGAGCTGCCGGTCGACCACGAGTCGTGCAAGGTGACGTAGCCGAACTCCGTCGAACTCCAGATGATGATGTCCTCAGCCAGCCGGGACAGGTCGACGGCGATCATCGCGAACACGAATGCCGCCTCGGCGGCGAAGTCACGGGCCGCGGTCGCGTCCACCGAATTGTCCGCCGCGGCCGAAAAGCCCAGGTTCGCGGCTATCGCGTCGGGGTCCAGGCCCAACGACGAACCCGCCAGGGCACCCGAACCGTACGGGGAGATCGCCGCACGCTTATCGAAGTCGACGATCCGGTCCACGTCCCGCAACAACGGCTGGGCATGGGCGAGCAGGTGATGTGCCAGCAGGATCGGCTGCGCGGACTGCAGATGCGTCTTACCGGGCATGATCGCGTCGGGGTGGGCGGCAGCCTGGTCGGCCAGCGCGCCGATCAGGTCGAATACGCCGTCGGCGACCCGGCGCACCGCGTCGCGCAGCCACATCCGGAACAGGGTCGCGACCTGGTCGTTGCGGGAGCGTCCGGCCCGCAACCGGCCACCCAGCTCCGGCCCGACGCGGTCGATCAGCCCGCGTTCCAGCGCGGCATGCACGTCCTCGTCGGTGACCAGCGGACCGAAACTGCCGTCGGCGACGTCCTCGGCCAGGCTGTCCAGCCCGGCCAGCAACCCGTCGCGCTGCTCCTCGGTGAGCAGCCCGGCCGCATACAGGACCACGGTGTGGGCGCGGGACGCGGTGATGTCGTAGGGCGCCAGCACCCAGTCGAAGTGGGTGGACTTGCTCAGCGCGGCGAGCGCGTCGGCGGGACCGCCGGCGAACCGGCCGCCCCACAGCGACCCTTCGTTGGTGCTCATTTCGGTTGGCCGAACCGATGGAGAGTCACCGCAGGTCCCGGCGGGCCGACAACTTCGACGACAACCCGTGCACGTAGACGAAACCCTTGGACATCGACTGGTCGAAGGTGTCGCCCTCGTCGTAGGTCGCCAGGTTGAAGTCGTACAGCGATTCGGGGCTGCGCCGGCCGTTGACCGCGATGTGGCCGCCGTGCAGGACCAGCCGGATCTCGCCGGTGACATGCTCCTGCGTCTTGGCGACGAAGCTCTCCAGGGCGACTTTCAGCGGCGAGTACCAGAGCCCGTCGTACACCAACTCCGCCCAGCGCTGATCGGTCTGGCGCTTGAACCGGCCCAACTCGCGCTCGAGGGTGACATGCTCGAGCTCGGTGTGCGCGGTGATGAGCACCATCGCGCCGGGCGCTTCGTAGATCTCGCGGCTCTTGATACCCACCAGCCGGTCCTCGACGACGTCGAGTCGCCCGACGCCCTGCGCGCCGGCCCGGCGATTGAGCTCGGTGATGGCCTGCAGCACCGACACCCGCTTGCCGTCGATGGCGACCGGCACGCCCTTCTCGAAGCCGACGATCACCTCGTCGGGGGTGTTCCAGTTGACGGTCGGGTCCTCGGTGTAGTCGTAGACGTCCTTGGTGGGGGCGTTCCACAGGTGCTCGAGGAAACCCGTCTCCACCGCGCGACCCCACACGTTCTGGTCGATGGAGAACGGCGAACGCTTGGTGACGTTGATCGGGATGCCGTTCTCCTCGGCGAAGGCGATGGCCTTCTCCCGCGTCCACGCGTAGTCGCGGACCGGCGCCAGCACCTCGAGATCCGGTGCCAGCGAAGCGAATCCGACCTCGAAGCGAACCTGGTCGTTGCCCTTACCGGTGCAGCCGTGCGAGACGATGCTGCCACCGTGCTCGCGGGCGGCGGCCACCAGATGCTTGACGATCAGCGGCCGGCTGATCGCCGACACCAACGGGTAGCGGTCCATGTACAACGCGTTGTTGAGGATGGTGGGCAGACAGTAGCCTTCGGCGAACTCGTCCCGGGCGTCGACGACGACAGCCTCCACGGCGCCGCAGTCCAACGCCCGTTGCCGGACGACCTCCATGTCCTCGCCGCCCTGACCGAGGTCGATCGCCACCGCGACGACCTCGCGGCCGGTCTCCTTGCCGATCCAGCTGATGGCCACCGAGGTGTCCAGACCGCCGGAATACGCCAGGATGACGCGTTCTGACATGAAAAGTTCTCCTTGTGCTCGGGGTAGCTGGTTTGGGGGCTACTTCAGGTCTTCTAAAGCTGTGGCCAGCTCCGCGCCGGTCATGGGCTCGCGAGCGGCCACGAACACCGTGTCATCACCGGCGATGGTGCCGACGACGTACGGTAACGCGGCCCGGTCGATTGCGCTGGCCAGATAGTGTGCCCCGCCGGGCGGGGTGCGCAGCACGGCGAGGTTTGCGCTGGCGTCGGTGGAGACCAGCAATTCGCCCAGCAGCCGGGACAGCCGGCCGGTGCCGCCGGCGACGCCGCGCACCGGGCTGCCGTCCTCGGGCACCACGTAGACGCCGACTCCGCCGTCGGCCCCGCGCAACTTGACCGCGCCGAGTTCCTCGAGATCACGCGACAGCGTCGCTTGGGTGACCTCGATGCCGTCGGCGGCCAGCCGGGCCGCCAACTCGCTCTGGCTGCGCACCGCTGCGGTGGACAGGATCGTGACGATGCGGGCCTGCCGGCCGGCACGGTTGCCGCTGATCTCAGGTGCCGCTTTGGCCCCGCCGTCGGCGCGTGTCATCGCGACCTTTCCAGCAGCCACACCAACAACGCCTTCTGGGCGTGCAGCCGGTTCTCGGCCTCGTCCCACACCGCACTGGCCGGGCCGTCCATCACCTCGTCGGTGATTTCGTCGCCGCGGTGCGCCGGAAGGCAGTGCAGCACAATGACTTCGGGATCGGCCAGCCTGAGCAGCCGCTGATTGACCTGGAACGGCCGGAACGGTTCGACGCGATCCAGGCCGTCGCCCTCCTGTCCCATCGACGTCCAGGTGTCGGTGACCAACACGTCGGCCCCGGCAGCGGACGCGTCGGGGTCGGTGGTCAGGGCGACCGAAGCGCCGGTCTGCTGGGCACGCCGCTCGGCCGCTGCCACCACACCCGGATCCGGTGTAAAGCCCTCTGGCGCAGCAACAGTGACGTGCATTCCCGCGGTCACCCCACCCAGCATCAGGGAGTGGGCCATGTTGTTGGCGCCGTCGCCGAGATAGGTCATCTTCAGGCCCTTGAGCGTGCCTTTGCGTTCAGCGATCGTCTGCAGATCGGCCAGCACCTGGCAGGGATGAAATTCATCGGAGAGGGCGTTGACCACGGGCACCGAACCGGCCGAGGCCATCGCGGTCAAACGGTCCTGTCCGAAGGTGCGCCACACGATGGCATCGACGAAGCGGGACAGCACCCTGGCGGTGTCCTCCAGGGTCTCGTCACGGCCGAGCTGGGTGCTGCGCCCGTCGACGACGACCGCGTGGCCGCCGAGTTGGGCGATGCCCATCTCGAAGGAAAACCGGGTGCGGGTGGAGTTCTTGTCGAAGATGACCGCGACCCCTCTCGGGCCCTCCAGCGGCCGACGGCTGAAGGGATTCTTCTTGAGTGCGGCAGCCAGTTCGAGGACCTCGGCTTGCTCGGCCGGGGTGAGGTCGTCGTCGCGCAGGAAGTGTCTGATCATGTGGCCGCCGCCGCATCGAGGATTCCCGGTAGCGCCGCGACGAAGCCGTCGAGTTGCGACTCGGCGACGATCAGCGGTGGAGCCAGCCGAATGACGTTGGGCGCGGCCGCATTAACCAGGTAGCCGGCGTCCCGGGCGGCCACCTCGGCGTCCTTAGCGCGCGGGGCGGTCAGCACGATGCCCTGCAGCAGTCCCCTGCCCCGCACGTAGTCGATCAGCGGATGACCCAGCGCTTCGATGCCGTGTTTGAGGGATTTGCCCTTGACGTCGGCGCCGCGCACCAGGTCGTCGTCAGACAACACCTTCAGTACCGCCAACGCCGCCGCCGTGCACACCGGGTTGCCGCCGAAGGTACTGCCGTGCAGGCCGGGGGTGAACAGGTCCGCGGCCGGGCCGATCGCGATGGCCGCCCCGATCGGCAACCCGCCACCGAGACCCTTGGCCAGCGTCACCACGTCGGGGGTGATTCCGTCGTGCTGGTGCGCGTAAAACGTCCCGGTGCGCCCCATCCCGGTCTGCACCTCGTCCAGAACCAGCAAAGCACCGTGCCGGGAGGTGATTTCGCGGGCCGCGGCGAGGTAGCCCTCGGGCGGAACGACGACCCCGCTCTCGCCCATGATCGGCTCCAGAAACACCGCGGCTGTTTCGTCGTCGACTGCCTTGTCGAGCGCGTAGGCGTCGCCGTACCGAACGTGGGTTACGTAGCCGGGCAGCGGTTCGAACGGCGCCTGTTTGGACGGCTGTCCGGTCAGCGCCAGTGAACCCATCGTGCGGCCGTGGAATGCTTCTTGTGCTGCAACGATTTTTGTCCGGCCGGTGAGCCGGGTCAGCTTGAAAGCCACCTCGTTCGCTTCGGTTCCGGAGTTGCAGAAAAAGACGCGCGCTTGAGTATCGACACCGAGCAGCGCCACGAGTTGCTCGGCCAAGGCGATGCCGGGCTCAGTGGCGTACAGGTTGGAAGTGTGGCCCAGCGTCGACATCTGCTGGGTGACGGCCTCGATCACCGCCGGGTGCCGGTGACCGAGCACATTGACCGCGATGCCACCGAGCAGGTCGACGTAGGTGTTGCCGTCTGCGTCGGTCACGACGGCTCCGACGCCGCTGACCAAGGCCAGCGGCGGCGTGCCGTAGTTGTTCATCATCACCGACTGCCAACGCTGCTGCAGTTCTTGAGTTTTGGTGGGGTGAGTCATACCGGCACCACTTTGGTTCCGGTCCCGGCATTGGTGAACAGCTCCACCAGCACGCAATGTTCGACCCGCCCGTCGATGACGTGCGCGCTGGGCACGCCGGCGGTGACGGCCCGCAGGCACGCCTCGACTTTGGGAATCATTCCCGTCTCCAGTCTGGGCAGCAGTTGCGCCAAAGTGGCCGTATCGATTTCGCTGACCAGCGAGGTGCGGTCGGGCCAACTGGTGTAGAGGCCTTCGACATCGGTGAGCATCAACAGCTTCTCGGCGCCCAAGGCTTCCGCCAGCGCCGCTGCTGCGGTATCGGCGTTGATGTTGTGCACTACGCCGTCGACGTCGGGCGCCAGCGTCGATACCACCGGAATACGGCGCGCTGCAATGAGATCCAAGACCGCAGCGGTGTTCACCAACTCGACATCGCCGACCAGACCGATGTCGGTGTCGACGCCGTCGACGGTGACGCTGCGCCGTACGGCGGTGAAAAGTTGCGCATCTTCGCCGGTGATGCCGACGGCGTACGGTCCGTGCGCGTTGATGAGGTTGACCAGCTCGCGACCCACCTGACCGAACAGCACCATTCGCGCGACGTCGAGCACTTCGGGCGTGGTCACCCGGAATCCGCCCTTGAAGTCGCCCTCGATACCCAGCCGGCGCAACATGGCGGTGATCTGCGGGCCACCCCCGTGCACGACAACCGGATGGATGCCGCAGTTGCGCAGAAACGCCATGTCCGCGGCGAACGCCCGGCGCAGCGACTCGTCGGTCATCGCGTGGCCACCATATTTGACGACGACGATCTTGCCGTGCAACTGCTTGAGCCATGGCAGCGCCTCGGCGAGCACTTGCGCCTTGACCTGGGTGGACAACGCATCCGTATTCGCGGTCATGAGCTGTACGCGGAATTCTCTTCGACGTAACCGTGCGACAGGTCGGTGGTCCGGACGGACGCCGCACCTTGCCCGACGGCCAGATCCACGACGATGTGGATGTCAGTGCCTGACAGATCCACTTCGCGTGCACCAGGGGCCCCGGCTCCGTCGGAGTACACGACGAAATCGTTGAACGAGACGGTGATTCGGTCGACCTCCATCGCGACGGGCGCCATTCCGACAGCCGCGAGCACCCGGCCCCAGTTCGGGTCGGACCCGAAAAGTGCGGTCTTCACCAGGCTGTCGCGAGCGATGACGCGTGCAGCGATCAGCGCATCATCTTCTGTGACAGCGCCTTTCACCGTTATCGTGACACGCTTGGTGACACCTTCGGCGTCCGCCTGCAACTGGGCGCATAGATCGTCACAGACCCGCAGCACGGCGTCGTCGAGATCCGTTTGGCTCGGCGCGATTTCACTGGCCCCCGATGCCAGCAACAAAACGGTGTCGTTGGTGGAGCAACTCCCGTCGACGTCGAGGCGGTCGAAGGTGCGTGCGGCCGCGCGCCGCAGCGCCTGGTCGAGCGCCGACGGTTCAGCGACGGCATCGGTGGTGATCACGCACAACATGGTGGCCAATGATGGCGCCAGCATCCCGGCACCTTTGGCCATACCGCCAACCGTCCAATTGTCTTTATGGTGCAGCGCAACCTGTTTGGGGACCGTATCGGTGGTCATGATGGCGTGCGCGGCCTCGTCGCCGCCGCTGAGACCCCCGTGCATCTCATGCACGAGATCGCTGACCCCGGCCAGCACCTTGTCCATTGGCAGCCGGTCGCCGATCAAGCCGGTGGAGCAAACGGCAACTTCGATTGCCCCAGTCTCGGTTCCCCAGTCCGACAACGCCGCAGCAACCGCCTCCGCGGTGGCATGGGTGTCCTGAAAGCCACCCGGTCCAGTACAGGCGTTTGCGCCGCCAGAATTGAGGATCACCGCACGCAACCGCCCGGTACTCAGCACCTGCTGGGTCCACAGCACCGGCGCGGCCTTGACTTTATTACGGGTGAAGACGCCAGCCGCGGCGTAATCAGGGCCCTCGTTGAAGACCATAGCCAGATCAGGCGCTCCGGACGCCTTGATACCAGCAGCAATACCTGCGGCGCGAAACCCCGCCGGCGCAGTGACCCCCTGAGCACGCACCAACCTTGTCGTGTCGACGATTTCGGTCATGGCGCGACTCCCACCACCGATAGCCCTGCCGTCTCGGACCAGTCGAGTGCGAGGTTCATCGACTGCACCGCTGCACCAGCCGTGCCCTTGACCAGGTTGTCGATCGCGGCGATCGCGACGAACGTTGCGGCGTCCTCGTCCACCGCGACCGCAATATGCGCCACGTTGCTGCCGATGACGGACCCGGTGCGCGGCAACTGCCCGTCCGGCATCAAATAGATGAAGGGCTCCGCGTCATACGCTTTTTCGTAGGCTGCTCGCAGCTGCGAGATCGACGCGCGAGTGCGCGCGGTGCAGGTGGCCAGGATGCCGCGCGATGCCGGGATCAGAACCGGCGTGAAGGACACCGTGACGTCGCGGTCGGTGACGGCCCGCAGACCTTGGGCGATCTCGGGGGTGTGCCGATGCACCCCACCTATGTTGTAGGCGCGGGCCGAGCCGATGATCTCGGAGCCGAGCAAGTCGGTTTTGGCCGCACGTCCGGCGCCGGACGTACCGCTGACCGCGACGACGTTGACCGCGGGCTCGATCAGGTCCTCGGCCACAGCGGGCAGCAGGGCCAGCAGCGCCGCGGTCGGATAGCAGCCAGGAACCGCTATGCGGCGCGCGGTGCGCAGCTTGTCCCGTCCGCCCGGCAACTCCGGCAGGCCGTAGGGCCAGCTTCCGGCGTGGGGCATGCCGTAGAAGCGCTCCCAGGCCGCAGCGTCGGTGAGGCGGAAGTCTGCGCCGCAGTCGATAACGAGCGTTTCCGGCCCGAGCTGTGCGGCAAGTGCCGCGGAATTCCCATGAGGCAAGGCCAGGAAAACCACGTCGTGGCCGGTGAGCACGGCTAGATCGGTGGGTTCGACGACGCGGTGCGCCAGGGGCACCAAGTGCGGGTGGTGCTCGCCCAGTATGGTTCCCGCACTCGCAGCGGCCGTCACCGCACCTATGGTCAGCCGACCCTCCGCGTAAGCCGGATGACCGAGCAACAGGCGGAGGATCTCGCCGCCCGCGTAGCCGCTGGCGCCGGCGACCGCCACACTGATTCCGTCGACCATCCGCAGATGGTTGCATGGTTATGCAGATTAATGCAAATTAATTCTCAGGTTTAGAACCCGGCCAGTCTGGCGATCACCAGACTGCCCAGGTTGGTGACCTGTCAACAGGACACGCCGACATGCGCGCAAAAATGCGCGTATTTGACGGCGCAGGTCGGGGAGCAGTTGCTCTCTGCCGCACTAGTTTTCGGCCTAAAGGTAGGACAGCGCCGGCTGAACAGACCCTAAGATTGCCGTCAAAATTTTCTTAGAGATATCGGGTTTAAGCCCTCCCCACGATGGGGACTTATTCGGCACGTGTTGCCTCGCTGACGATCGGGCGTCGTCGAGTCAAGAGCGTGTTCATTTGGGTCATCTTGGGGAGATGGACATGTCTGTTTTGATCGTGCCTGAAATCGTTGAGGCGGCTGCCGAGCAACTAGCCGGTATACGCACCACACTGGCCGACATCAGCACTGCGGCGCTGAGCGCTACCACCGAGGTAGCACCCGCCGCCGCAGACGAGGTGTCGGTGGCAATCGCCAAGTTATTCGGCACGTTCGGCAGCGAGTACCAGGCCATCAATGCCCAAGCAACCGCGTATCACGAAGATTTCGTTGCGCTGCTGACTCGGGGCGCCACAGCCTACGCAGCCGCGGAGGCACTCAACGTGTCCGCGTTGCTCGACCTCGGACAACTGGTTACCGCCTTCGAGATCGGCGTCGGCAACCTCGCAACGCAGTTCAGCGGTGCCCTCAACGCCGCATTCGGATTGGGCGGCATCGGCGGAAGTATCAGCGGCACAGGCTCATTGGGTCTCAACGCAGCGACCGCTTTGCGTGCACTCACCGCACTGCCCACCCTGGGAGCGGGACTTGCGCTGCAGACCGGCGGTGCACTCACGTCGGGGCTGGGCTCCGGTTTGGCTCAGGCGGGGCAGTTGATCACCAATGCCGGGGTTGCCCTCGGCAACGCGGGCGCCCTGCTGTCGGTCACCGGCGCCGGCCTGACCGCGCAAGGCAATGCGGCCCTCGAGGCTCTGCTGAGCGGGTCACTTGGCGCCACCTTGACCGCCAGCCTGACCGCCAACTTCAATGCGATGCTGCCCAGCCTGGCTGAACTCGGGCAAACCGGTGGGCTTTTGATTGCCAACATCTCTGCGGCCCTGGGCGCTCTGCCGACGCTGGGCGCCAACATTGCCGGGGCTTTCCAGGGTGGCCTGGACACACTGCTCAACCTGGCCGGCAATTTCACTTTGCCGCCGTTCACATTCCCGACGCTGCCGCCGTTTACGTTCCCGTCGTTGCCGAACCTGGGTGCGATCATCAGCGGGTCGATCGATGCGGGAATCAACGGCCTGGTCAACCTGGCCGGCAGCTTCACGCTGCCGCCATTTGCCCTGCCGCCCTTCACTTTCCCGACTCTGCCGCCGTTCACCTTGCCCAACATTGGTGGGGCGATCAATGCCGGTATCAGCGGGCTGGTCAACCTGGCAGCGCAGCTGCCGTCATTGACGTTGCCGCCGTTCACCTTCCCGAGCCTGCCCCCGTTCACCCTGCCGCCGTTCACCCTGCCCAACATCGGCGGGGCCATCAACGCCGGTATCAGCGGGCTGGTCAACCTGGGCGCCAACCTGGCAGCCCAACTGCCGTCGTTGACGTTGCCGCCGTTCACCTTCCCCAGCCTGCCCCCGTTCACCCTGCCGCCGTTCACCCTGCCCAACATCGGTGGGGCCATCACCGGCGGTATCAACACCCTGATCAACCTCGGCGCCAACCTGGCAGCCCAACTACCGTCATTGACGTTGCCGCCGTTCACCTTCCCGACCCTGCCCCCGTTCACCCTGCCCTCGCTGCCCAACATTGGTGCGGTCATTGGTGGGTCGATCAACGCCGGGATCAACAGCCTGATCACCCTGGCCGGCAGTCTGCACCTGCCGCCGTTGACGTTGCCGCCGTTCACGCTGCCGACCCTGCCGCCGTTCACCCTGCCCAACATCGGCGGGGCGATCACCGGCGGCATCAACACGTTGGTCAACCTGGGCGCCACCCTGGCAGCGCAACTGCCCTCACTGACGTTGCCGCCGTTCACCTTCCCGACCCTGCCCCCCTTCACCTTCCCGACGCTGCCCGGACTGCCCGACCTGAGCCTGGCCATCAACGCAGCACTGTCGGGCAACCTGAGCCTGAGCCTCAACGGTTTGTCCGCGGCGCTAAGCGGTGCTATCTCCACCGGACTCAACGGGCTCAACGCCGCCATCAACGCCGCCTTCTCCGGTGGCCTACCGGCCCTGGGCGCCACCCTGACCGGCGCCTTCAACGGCGGCCTGAACACCTTGATCCAGCTCGGTCAAACCCTGGCCGGCAGCTTCACCCTGCCGCCGATCACCCTCCCGAGCCTGCCGCCGTTCACCCTGCCCAACATCGGTGGAGCGATCACCGGCGGTATCAACACCCTGATCAACCTCGGCACCAACCTGGCAGCCCAACTACCGTCATTGACGTTGCCGCCGTTCACCTTCCCGACCCTGCCCCCCTTCACCCTGCCACCGTTCAGCCTGCCCAACATCGGAGGGGCGATCAACGCCGGTATCAGCGGGCTGGTCAACCTGGCAGCGCAGCTGCCGTCATTGACGTTGCCGCCGTTCACCTTCCCGACCCTGCCCCGTTCACCCTGCCGCCGTTCACCCTGCCCAACATCGGCGGGGCCATCACCGGCGGCATCAACACCCTGATCAACCTGGCGGCGCAGCTGCCGTCATTGACGTTGCCGCCGTTCACCTTCCCGAGCCTGCCCCCGTTCACCCTGCCGCCGTTCACCCTGCCCAACATCGGCGGGGCCATCAACGCCGGTATCAGCGGGCTGGTCAACCTGGGCGCCAACCTGGCAGCGCAGCTGCCGTCGTTGACGTTGCCGCCGTTCACCTTCCCCAGCCTGCCCCCGTTCACCCTGCCGCCGTTCACCCTGCCCAACATCGGTGGGGCCATCACCGGCGGTATCAACACCCTGATCAACCTCGGCGCCAACCTGGCAGCCCAACTACCGTCATTGACGTTGCCGCCGTTCACCTTCCCGACCCTGCCCCCGTTCACCCTGCCCTCGCTGCCCAACATTGGTGCGGTCATTGGTGGGTCGATCAACGCCGGGATCAACAGCCTGATCACCCTGGCCGGCAGTCTGCACCTGCCGCCGTTGACGTTGCCGCCGTTCACGCTGCCGACCCTGCCGCCGTTCACCCTGCCCAACATCGGCGGGGCGATCACCGGCGGCATCAACACGTTGGTCAACCTGGGCGCCACCCTGGCAGCGCAACTGCCCTCACTGACGTTGCCGCCGTTCACCTTCCCGACCCTGCCCCCCTTCACCTTCCCGACGCTGCCCGGACTGCCCGACCTGAGCCTGGCCATCAACGCAGCACTGTCGGGCAACCTGAGCCTGAGCCTCAACGGTTTGTCCGCGGCGCTAAGCGGTGCTATCTCCACCGGACTCAACGGGCTCAACGCCGCCATCAACGCCGCCTTCTCCGGTGGCCTACCGGCCCTGGGCGCCACCCTGACCGGCGCCTTCAACGGCGGCCTGAACACCTTGATCCAGCTCGGTCAAACCCTGGCCGGCAGCTTCACCCTGCCGCCGATCACCCTCCCGAGCCTGCCCCGTTCACCCTGCCCAACATCGGTGGAGCGATCACCGGCGGTATCAACACCCTGATCAACCTCGGCACCAACCTGGCAGCCCAACTACCGTCATTGACGTTGCCGCCGTTCACCTTCCCGACCCTGCCCCCCTTCACCCTGCCACCGTTCAGCCTGCCCAACATCGGTGGGGCGATCAACGCCGGTATCAGCGGGCTGGTCAACCTGGCAGCGCAGCTGCCGTCATTGACGTTGCCGCCGTTCACCTTCCCGACCCTGCCCCCGTTCACCCTGCCGCCGTTCACCCTGCCCAACATCGGCGGGGCCATCACCGGCGGCATCAACACCCTGATCAACCTGGCGGCGCAGCTGCCGTCATTGACGTTGCCGCCGTTCACCTTCCCGAGCCTGCCCCCGTTCACCCTGCCGCCGTTCACCCTGCCCAACATCGGCGGGGCCATCAACGCCGGTATCAGCGGGCTGGTCAACCTGGGCGCCAACCTGGCAGCGCAGCTGCCGTCATTGACGTTGCCGCCGTTCACCTTCCCGACCCTGCCCCCGTTCACCCTGCCGCCGTTCACCCTGCCCAACATCGGCGGGGCCATCACCGGCGGTATCAACACCCTGATCAACCTCGGCGCCAACCTGGCAGCCCAACTACCGTCATTGACGTTGCCGCCGTTCACCTTCCCGAGCCTGCCCCCGTTCACCCTGCCACCGTTCACCCTGCCCAACATCGGTGGAGCGATCAACGCCGGTATCAGCGGGCTGGTCAACCTGGGCGCCAACCTGGCAGCGCAGCTGCCGTCATTGACGTTGCCGCCGTTCACCTTCCCGACCCTGCCCCCCTTCACCCTGCCGCCGTTCACCCTGCCCAACATCGGTGGGGCCATCACCGGCGGTATCAACACCTTGATCAACCTCGGCGCCAACCTGGCAGCCCAACTACCGTCATTGACGTTGCCGCCGTTCACCTTCCCGACCCTGCCCCCCTTCACCCTGCCCCCCTTCACCCTGCCCACGCTGCCAAACCTGCCGGAACTGTCAGCTGCACTGAACGCAGCGTTGTCGGGAAGCCTGGGCGTAGGGCTGAATGGATTGTCTGCAGCGTTCAATGGCGCCATCTCCACCGGACTCAACGGACTCAGCATCGCCATCAATGGCGGGTTGCCAGCCATCACCGGTGTCTTCAGTGGCGGCTTGAACGGCCTCATCACCGCCGGTCAGACCCTGGCGGGCACCCTGAGCGCGGGTCTGCCCGCCCTCAACGCGGCATTCAACAACGCCCTGTCGAGCAGCTTCGGCGCCGGACTCAACGGGCTCACGACCATCTCCGCAGCCTTGAATGGAGCCTTTGGGACAGGCCTGAGCAGCCTGAACGCCGCCATCAACACAGCATTTAGCGCCGGGCTTCCGGCTTTGAATGCGGCCATCACTGGCGGCCTTTCGAACTTCAGCGCGATGATCAACGCCAGCCTCGCCGGCCTGAACGCTTCGTTGACCGCCAACATCAGCGCGAACATCGGTGCGGCGCTGTCGGGATCGATCAACGGTGCCGTCTCAGCTCTGGTGGACGCCGGCCAGGCGCTCTCTGCCACCTTCGGTTCCGGGTTGACCGGTCTGGCACAGGTTGGCGCAGGTCTGACCAACAACCTGCTTGCCGCACTGAGCGGCACCGGCCAGACCGGGATGGCGCTGGCCAACATCTGGGCGAACGCCGTCGCCCAGGTCAGCAACGTGGTGGGCGGTGCGCTGAATGCCAGCATCGGTGCAGGACTGTCGGGATTCGGCCAGACCGGTGGGGTGTTGGGAGCCACCCTCGCAGGTGCCCTCACCGGTCTCACCCAAACTGGCGGTTCCATCCTGACAGCGCTGAACCACACCGCCCTCGACCTCGCTGTTTCGCTCAGCAACGCCTTGCTCAACCTCCAACTGGCGCTGCAGGCCAGCATCGGCGTTTCCGTCGGGACGTAGCAACAAGATCCCCAGCGGCGCGGCACCGGAAGTCTGGTCGGTCTAACCACCGCGGACTTCTGGTGCCGTGGCCGTCCCCGCAAACCTCAGGCCGCGGGATCCGCGAATTCGTTTGTGGCGCAGCAACAATGGCTAGGCACATCAACGGCTAGGCACTGCTCGACCAACGGGTGCCGCCAAGCAGCGCGGCACCACCCGTCTGGATAGGGCAGATCTACTCAGTTAGCGATCGAGTCGGCGAGTGTGCGGAATCCGGTGTTGGCCAACAGTTGGAACAGCCCGCCGAACTTCGTCCCGCCCAAGGTCAGGTTGATCGGGATAGAGATCCCAAGCACGGATATCGGCACCGTCGCCGTGATGGCATGCGGCGGGACAAGGAGGCCGTTGAAGGGCAAGTGCGCGACGACCGGAATGTTGATGGGCCCGGTGAGGGTACTGAGGATAGGAACATCGAACGTGACGGGCAGCGGTACATCCACAATTGCCTCGCCGTTGAGTAGACCGTTCAACACATATGCCGGCGCGTCGACCAGTCCGCCAGCCACCTGGACGGGGTTTCCGGTCGCGATGCCTCCCCCGATCACCGTTCCGGCGGTGGCGAGCCCGTTGAGTCCGGCAACCGGCGCCCCCGCGACGCCGAACAGGAGTGAGAGCGGCAAGCCGAAGTTCGCGCCCAGCACCAGTGCCGGGGGGTTGACTGTTCCGCTGATTGTTGTCGAGACGCTCGTATCCGCCAGCGCGGTAAAGAATCTGCCCAGGTTGTTGGTCATCTGGGCGGGCACGGAATGAGCCGGCATCAAGGTGCTGAGGCCGCTCAGGTTCTGGCCGGGCAGGCTGATCACCGGGAAGAGGTCTCCCACCGGGCCCACCAGCTTGATGTCGGCCAGATTATGGGTGTCGAATCCACTCAGGAAGACGTTGAGCACCGCCGACGTCCCATCGGTGACCGCGAGATGGTATTGGCCGGTAGCCAGATCCTGGTTGACTTTCGCCCAGTCCGACGGGAAATGAGCCAGGTTGGCCGACAAATCCCGATTGAAAGCCGAGAATGACGTGCTGAGCGTCTGCCAGTTCCCCGCCGTGCCGCTGAGCGTGCCATTGACGGCAGTCTGCACCGCCAAGGCCGGGCCGCCCGACATCAGGTACGCCAAGCTCGCCTGCCCCACGAGGGCAGGATGCTGTGCGACGTAGGCCAATTCGGCGCCGATCTGCATCGCGTAGCCCTGCTGGTTGGCGACGATCTGGCGCAGCAGCGGGAACGGGTCGGCGGCAAACGCGGCATTTAGCGCGGCCAGATTGTTGCCGGTGTTGATGAACAGCTGCTGCCACGCCCCGCCAACGGCGGGGGCCGTGGTCACTACACCGGTGGTCGGGAAGAGTCCCGGGAACAGCAGGGAGCCCAGCCCCTGTAATTGGCCGGTGAGGAACTGTCCGCCGGTGCCGCCGATCAGTGCGGAGATACCGGCGCCGAATTGCTGCCCGGCCGAGTTCAATATGGATCCGAACGGCCCGTTACCGACCAGCGACGTCAGCACGCCGTTGCCGCCGATGAGCGGGCCCAGCAGACCGCCGGTGCCACCGAAGAGGATCGGGTCCAGCAGCCCGCCGGAGCCGCCGAGCAGGCCGCCCAGGCCGGTGCCGCTGGTGCTGGTTCCACCTCCGAGAATGCTGCCGAGTAATCCGCCGAGTGGATCGGTCGCGGCTGCTGCGGCCGATGTGTCCAGCAGCTGCTTCTCAGCGTTGGCTATCTCAGCTCCGATATACGCCGCCGCGCTGGTACTCAGAACACGGACGAACTCGGCGTGAAATGCCGCGGCCTGGGCGTTGGCCTGCTGAAATTCTGCTCCCAGCGTGCCGAAGAGCCGCGCCACCGCCGCGGAGACTTCGTCGGAGGCAGCGACCGCGATCTGCGTCGTCGGTGCCGACGCTGCCGCCGCCGTCTCACCTATTGAGGCACCGATATCAGCCAGTTGACCCGTTGCCGTCGCTACCAGTCCCGGATCGATTACCAACGACACAGCCATCTCCCGTCGACGCCTGGCATTCGGGCGGGTGTTACCCCAATGACGTCGCGTTCAAACCCCGAATTTTCGTTCGGGCGGGAAGTGCCGGCGTGTGGCGCTACGAAATCGCAGCTGCGAGTTGCGCCGGTGCGTAACCCAGCAGCGCCGGGACGATGCCGCCGGTGGTCGTACCGCCGAGCACGATGGAGATCGGCGGCAGCGGAGACAGGTTCACGGTTGCGGTGAACGGCCGCAGCGGCGAGAGGATGCCGCCGACCGGAACACCGATGGTCGCCGGAGGCAATCCGGACAGCGACAACGCCAGCGGCAGCGTCACCTGACCGTTGAGGAAGGCGTCGGTGATGGCTGCCGGAGCGTCGACGAGTGAGGTCAAGGCCGCCGAGATGTTGCCCGCCTGAAGCGCGCCGATGAACGTCGTCGCGCTGCTGACCGTCGCCATCGTGCTGGTGAGCGGCGCTCCCAGGGCGTCGACGGCCAGCGCCAGCGGAAGACCGAATGTGATGCTGCCGCTGAGCGTCGCGGCATTGATCACCGCCGCGATATTGGTGTCCAACGCGGTGTTGATCACGTTCGTGACGTTCTGCGCGAAGTCGCCGGGGATGCTCAGTATGGGCAGCAGATCACCCAGGGTGCCGACCAGCTTGATGTTCGACAGATCGGAAGCGTTCAGACCGGTCACAAGGGTATTCAGCACCGCCCCGCCGACTGCGCGCAACGCACCGCTGGTATCTCCCGCCAGCAGATCCTGGAAGGCCACCTGCAAACTGAACGGGATTCCGGCCACGCCGATGGTGAAGTCGCGGGCCGCATTGGTGAGCGACGTCAGGGTCAGCCGCCCGTAGTCGTATTGGTTGGCCAGGATCTGCTGAAGGAACGGCGACGGGTCAGCGAGGTATGCCGTGCCGATGCTGCGCAGGTTGGCGACCGTGTTGTTGAGCAGGTCTTCGTACGGCTGCAAGATCGGGACGCTTGCGGCCAGGCCCGGCGCGGCGGCCGCCGCAGCGGGTAGCCCCAGCGCTCTGAACAAGCTGTGGCCCGGTTGGCCGGCAGCTCCGCTGACCCCGTTCGGTGCGCCGCCGGCGCCACCCACTCCGCCGTCTCCGCCGAAGACGACGGCGTTGCCGCCGTTGCCGCCGGCGCCTCCGCCGCCACCGATGCCCGCCCCGAGTCCGCCGGAGCCACCGACCCCACCCGCACCACCGGCACCGAACAATGCCGTGCCACCACCGGCGCCCCCGACACCGCCGGTACCACCGGCCAGGTTGGTGCGGGCGGTCGAGCCGCCGACACCCCCGAGGCCGCCGTCTCCCCCACTGCCGGCCAGCAAGCCGCCGGTACCGCCCGCGCCGCCCACGCCGCCGGTCCCACCTGGACCGCCCGTCAGGGTGCTGGAATTCGTGTTGTTTCCGCCGGTACCTCCCGTACCTCCAGTACCTCCGTTGCCGAACAAGCCAGCGTGGCCTCCGGCGCCTCCGGCGCCGCCGTTGCCCGCACTGGTCAAGGGCGTGTTATTGGCGCCATTACCGCCGATCCCACCGCCACCACCATTGCCGAACAACAGGCCGGCGCTGCCGCCGGCTCCGCCGACCCCACCCGTTTGACTGGACAGCAGGGAGGTCGAGCCCGCAGCGCCGGCTCCACCGGCGCCGCCGAAGCCCACCAATCCAACGTTGCCGCCGGCACCGCCACTTCCGCTGTTGGTGCCGCCCGCGTTCCCGCCGGCCCCGCCATTGCCGACGAAGGTGCTGCCGCCGCTGCCGCCTCCCGCCGCGCTGCTCGACCCGCCGTCGCCGCCGTGTCCGAAGAAGGCGTTTCCACCGGCACCGCCGGCAGCGGTAAGGCTGGACCCACCGGCACCACCGTTGCCAATGAAACCGCCGTCCGCACCCGCCAGCCCCGACCCGGCCCCGGCGCTACCGCCATTGCCGTAGAAAACCCCGGCGTGACCGGGGGTGCCGCCGGAGGGCCCGCTGCCCCCGCTGCCGCCGTCGCCGAACAGCACGGCGTTACCACCCGCGCCGCCCGCGCCGATGATCGTGCCGATGCCGCCGGCACCGCCCGCACCACCGGCGCCGAACAGCAACCCGCCCCTGCCACCGGCCCCACCGACGCCGACCGCGGTGAGCCCGTCCGTTCCGCCGGCCCCACCGACACCACCGTTACCGATCAATCCGGCGGCTCCGCCGTTGCCGCCGGCACCGCCGTTCGGCCCGCCAGTACCGCCGGCGCCTCCGTTGCCGTACAGCAGCCCGCCGGGCGCGCCGTTTCCGCCTGCCCCGGAACCCGTCCCGGCCGCGCCGTCGGCGCCGTTACCGATCAGCGGGCGGCCCAGCAACGACTGCGTGGGTGCATTGACCACGTCGAGCAGCGACTGCAGCGGTGATGCGGCCGCGGTCTCCGCGGCCGCATAGGACGCCGCCCCGGCGCTCAGAGTCTGGACGAATTGCGCGTGGAAAGCCGTCGCCTGCGCATTGAGAGCCTGGAACTGCTGGCCGTAGGTGCCGAACAACCGCGAGACCGCGGCCGACACGTCGTCGGCAGCGGCGGCCGCCACACCGGTAGTGGGGCCCGCTGCCGCGGCAGCGGCGTCCTCCAACACCGTGCGCAGGCCGGCCAGATTGGCGGCCGCTGATGTAACCAGATCGGGGGTGGCGACTAGGAAGGACATCAGCAGCTCCACTCGATCAATGTCGGAGGTCACCCGATGTGGCCGACGAGAAACGGAGCCTAGTGGCGACAAAAGGTTACGCGCGGGAAAACGTGCCATTTCCACAGCGATCCCGCAGCGTCGTCAGCCGCGCAGGAAGGCTCCGACCCGATCGGCCGCGCAGCGCACCGCGGCGTCGCGGGCCGCGCTCGCGTCGTCCTCGGTCAGGGTGCGGTCCGGCGCGCGGAAACGAAGGGCGAACGTCAGTGACTTTCGGTCGTCGCCGATCTGGGGCCCGACGAACACGTCGAACAATTGGATGTGCTCGAGCAGTGCCCCCGCGCCGTCACGAACGGCATCCAGGACCGACTGAGCGGGTACGTCGGCGGCCACCACCAGGCTGAGATCCTGGAATACCGCGGGGAACGGCGACACCCGCGGCGCCGGCAGTTGCCGGCCGGTCGGTATCGCATCCAGATCCAGCTCGACAGCGCAGGTGCCCTTGGGCAGGCCGGCGCGTTCGATGACGGCAGGATGCAGCTGGCCGGCATGACCGACCAGGGTGTCGCCGACCAGCACCTCGGCGCACCTACCCGGATGCCACGGCAGATGTTGGGCCGCCCGCAGCGTGACGTCGATTCCACTGGCGCGGGCGATAATGCGCACCGCCTCGAATGCGTCGGCCGCCTCGACGGCGCGCCCCGGGCCCCACGGCCCGCGCGGCTCACGCAGCCCGGCCAGCACCGCGGCGACATGTTGCGGCTGGCGCGGCAGCGACGCGTCCAACGCGGCGATCTCGGCATCGGTGGGCCGGCGATCGACCGCGATCAACTCGACGCCACGGGTCTGTTCGGTCGGCTGGACCACCTGGGCGATGGCGAACAGCGCGACATCGCCCAAACCTCGGGACACGTTGCGGCCCAATGCTTCCAGAAGCGCCGGGAGCAACGTGGTGGCCAGCGCCGGGCGGTCGGCCTCGAGCGGGTTGACCACTTTGGTGGTGGTGCGGCGAGCGTCGTCGGGCGGCAGCCCCCACAGGTCGAACACACCGGCCGGCAGAAACGGCGTCGGCAGGATCTCGACGTAGCCCGACAGGGCCAGCGACTTGCCGATCGCGCGGCGGCGCTGCTGGGTAGCCGTCAGGCCGCGTCCCGCGGGTGCGGCGGGCAGCACCGACGGTATGGCTTCCAGCCCCTCCAGCCGTAGCACTTCCTCGACGAGGTCGGCGACCTGCAGCAGGTCCGGGCGCCAGCTCGGTGGAGTCACGGTGAGGGTATCCCCGTCCTGGGCCACGCGGGCGCCGATCTGGGTGAGACGACGCGCGGTGGTGCCCGGCGGGTAGTCGACGCCCGCGACGCGGGCCGGCAGGTCGGCGGTCACCTGGATCGGCGGTGGTGACCAATCCGCCCGCAGCGGGTCGCCGCGCCAGTCGGTCAGGCTCGGCTCGGCAACTCCCCCGGCGATGTCGACGAGCAGCCGTGCGCAGCGATCCAGGACGGCCACCGAGATGGCCGGGTCCACCGCGCGCTCGTACCGGCGCGCGGCCTCGCTGGGCAGGTGGAGCCGGCGCTGGGTGCGCGAGATCGCGGCCGGGTCCCAGACGGCGGCTTCCAGCAGGATCTCGGTGGAGTCCGCGCGCACCTCGGTGCTGGCCGCGCCCATGACGCCGCCGATGGCCGTGGTTGCGACGTCGTCGACGATCAGGACGTCGGCGGGTTCGAGTTTGCGTTCGACGTCGTCGAGGGTGATCACGGTCTCGCCGGGGCGGGCGAAGCGCACCGCGAAGCCTCCGGTGATGCGGGCCCGGTCGTGGGCGTGCATCGGATGGCCGAGCTCGATCATCACGTAGTTGGTGACGTCGACGGCCGGCGAGGTGGGACGGATGCCGGACAGCAGCAGTCGTCGCTGCAGCCACCACGGTGACACCGCCGCCGGATCGATCCCGACGACCGGGCGCAGCGCGAACCGGCGCACCTCCGTCGCCGGGTCGACGGTCAGCGGCCACGCTTCGCCTTCGACGGGCAGCGGCGGAACTTCGGCGGGGTCGACGAACTTCAGGTCGAAGGCGCAGGCGATTTCGCGGGCCAGCCCGCGCACCGACATCGCGTAGCCACGGTCGGGTGTGATGGCGAGGTGAAAGACGACGTCGTCCAGGCCCAGGACGACGGTCGCGTCCGCTCCTGGCTCGGCGGTGCCCGGCGGCAGCACCAGGATCCCGGAATGGTCGGCGCTCAAACCCAGTTCGGCCGCCGAACAGATCATGCCGTTGGAGTTGCGGCCGTAAGTCTTGCGTGCAGCGATCTTGAAGTCGCCGGGCAGCGTGGCCCCCGGAAGCGCCACGGCAACCAGGTCACCCACTTTGAAATTTGTTGCGCCACAAACGATTTCCTGCGGCTGGTCGGCACCGACGTCGACCAGGCAGGCGCGGATGGGTTTCTTGAATCCGCTGAGTTCCTCGATGTCGGTCACCCGGCCGACGGCCAAGGGCCCGTCGACCGGACCGAGCTCGATCACTTCTTCGATCTCGTGCCCGACCCGGACCAGCGCCTCTTGCAGCTCGGTTACGCTGACGTCCCAGTCCGGGGCGCCGGCGCGGACCACATCACGCAGCCAGCTGTACGGAACGCGCATCAGGCGCCCACCCCGAACGGCAGGGAGAAGCGGACGTCACCTTCCACCATGTCGCGCATGTCGGGAATGCCGTTGCGGAACTGCAGGGTTCGCTCCAACCCCATGCCGAAGGCGAAACCCGAGTACTCGTGGGGATCGATGCCGGCAGCCCGCAGCACGTTGGGATGCACCATGCCGCAGCCGCCCCATTCCACCCAGTCCGCGCCACCCTTCTTGCCTTCGAACCACACGTCGACCTCCGCCGACGGCTCGGTGAACGGAAAGAAGTGCGGGCGCATCCGGGTGCGGGCCTGGGCACCGAATTCGGCCCGTGCGAACGCATCGAGGGTGCCGCGCAGGTGCGCCATGGTGAGGCCACGGTCCACGGCCAGGCCTTCGACCTGGTGGAAGACGGGAGTGTGGGTGGCGTCGAGTTCGTCGGTGCGGAAGGTACGGCCGATCGAGATGATGTACACCGGCAGCTCCCGCTCGAGCAGGGTGCGCACCTGCACCGGCGAGGTGTGGGTGCGCAGCAGCTGCCGCGAATTCTCCGGAGCGATGTAGAACGTGTCCTGCTCGCTGCGGGCCGGATGGTCCGGCGGGAAGTTCAAGGCGTCGAAGTTGAACTGCTCGGTCTCGACCTCCGGACCCTCGGCCAACTCCCAGCCCATCGCAACGAACGTGTCGGCGACGTGCTCGGCCAGGATGGTGATCGGATGCCGCGCGCCGGTGGGCTGCCGAGTCGACGGCAACGTGACGTCGATGCGTTCGGCGACCAGCACCGCAGCGTCCCGCTCGGCGCGCAGCGTGGCCAGGCGTTCGTCGTAGCTGCGCTGGACCTCGCTGCGCGCGATGTTGACCCGCTTACCGGCGTCGGCGCGTTGGTCCTTGGGCAGGTTGCCCAGCGCTTGCCGGGCCAGTGCCAACGGGGAACGGTCGCCGAGATACTCGGTCTTGGTGTGCGCGAGCGCATCCAGGCTGTCGGCGCGCGCGATGGCCTGCCGGGCGGCCTCGACCGCTTTCGCCAGGGCTTCCGGCGACAGATCGACGGGTTGATCACCCACGCGGCGGCACTCTCCTTGCTGACGGGGCTGGTCGGCTGTTCCCGCCGCGAGGGGCCTCAGGTTAGCCCGCATCGCCGCCGGGTGGGTTCACGGCACGCTGTGACGCAAGTGCCGATCCTAGTCAAGGTGGCGCCGCCGCGGACCGCGGGGATGCGTGCCGCCGTCACATGGAGCTGTCGGGTGCGTTACCCGTTGACGCTCATCGCGGGCACCGGGCGCTCGCTGAGCTGGTCGCCGCCGGGATCGCGGGACCCGAACAGGCGTGCGGCCAGGTGCGCGACCACGGCCGCGAGCGCACCGACGACCGTTCCGGCCACCATCGACGCAGTGCTGTGCGCGAGGATCAGGAACCCGAACCCCGCCGAGTTCAGCAACATGAAGCAGCGCAGCGGCGTCCAGTGGACCTGCGCACGGAAGCGAGTCGAGATCAGCACCCCCAGCAGGACGGCCACCGCGTGACCTGCGTTGGTGAAGTCGCCCCCGACGACTGCGGCCGTCACGCTCAACGAAATCCACCAGGCGATCCACGCCGGTCGCCAGGGCCGCGGGATGGTGGCAGTCAACGCACCCAGGGCCGCCAGCGCGCCGTAGCTCATCCCGACGTCGCTGGCGCGGGTGATCGTCCACGGCATCCAGCCCATCTTCACCGCTAGGGCCAGCGCAGCGGCCACCACGAGCGTGGCCCCGATGTGACCCACCAGAAACGCCACGATCAGCCGCACCGTGCGCAGGTGCAGTTCGGCGAGCACCAGCAGACAGGTCAAAAACGGCATCCAGAACCACAGCGGACCCGCCTCGACCACAAACGCGCTACCGAGCAGCGTGTGCAGCCGGCCGTGCGACAGGTTGTGCAGATTGGTGCTGGCGTGCCTGATCAGCCGATCGTGGGCCTGCGGGCTCAGCATCAGCATGGTGATGCTGACACCGAATAACGTGGCCATGTAGGCCACGGTGAAGCGAACCCGGAACAGCCGGGCGAAAATCTCGGAAAACATCACCTTCCACTATGCATGGACATTTGTCTCATCCGTGTTATCGCCAGCTGTCAAGTGCCTACCAACCTTGAGGCGATATATCGCCAAGTCAGGTGGGATGCCGGTGAGTTTGCTGGAGAACATCGGCCTGCGCGCCCGCCGGGCGGTGACGCCCATCGCGTCCAGCTCGCTTTGCGGTATCAGATCAAGAGTCGGACTCGAGATCATGATCCCGCCTTTGGTGGCGCGTTCCATCACCCGCGCCGCGATGTTGACGTCGACGCCCAGCCAGTCCGAACCCAGCCGCTGCGGCCGTCCGGTGTGGATGCCGACCCGCATCCGAGGTGTATATCCTTGTACCTCAACGGATTTGATGGCTTCCTCGGCAGCGATGACGGCCTGGACCGCAACGGCAGGGCGCCGGAAGACCGCCATGATGCCATCGCCCGTGCGCTTGACGATGTGTCCGCCGGCATCCAGCAGCGGAGACTCGACGGCGCGCGCCACCTGCCGCAACAAGGCCAAGGCGGCCTCGTCGCCGGCCTGCAGTGACCACGAGGAGTAACCCACCAGATCGGTGAACACCAGCGTCACTTCGGGGTTTGCCGGTTTGCGCGAGACCGCCTCGGTCATCGCCTGCCACACCTGTAACACACCCAGGCTGACCTCGCGCGATGCCGCGTCGCGATCCCCGAGTAACCGGTGGGCGGCGCGGGCCGCGGCACGGGGACCACCCTCACCGGCCGTCGAGAGCGGATCGCCGAATTCGGGGTCGCCGGGCAGCAAGCGCCGGGCCCGCTTGACGAAGTTCACCACGCCTGGGCTGCGGTTGGTGTTGCGGAGCCACCTGGCCGGGGACCGCCGTCGAGGAGCGTCTTCGGCCACCGCCGTCGTGGTCTCGTCGGCTGAGCCGGACTTTGCTCCGTCGGGCGCGACCTCCACCCGGCCAGGGTATTTGGTCCGGACTGACCCGGGCAACGAGGGCTGCGCCACCCCGTGTGCGCTGACGCGACAAACATGCTGATCACGCGGTTACGGCGGCGCTGTGGAGAGTGGGTAACGACGGTGCGACGCGTATGCCGAAATCGTGGACAACGCACGTTGTCAACGCTTATCGTGATCGCAGTACAGGCGCTTTGGAGGCCGTCATGACAGTCACATCGGCAACGACGCCGGCTGACCCGCTCGGGCCCGACTCGCTGACGTGGAAGTACTTCGGAGATCTGCGCACCGGGATGATGGGCGTCTGGATCGGCGCGATCCAGAACATGTACCCGGAACTGGGCGCGGGTGTCGAAGAACACTCCATCCTGCTGCGCGAACCGCTGCAGCGAGTGGCCCGCTCGGTGTACCCGATCATGGGTGTGGTCTACGACGGCGACCGCGCCGCCCAGACCGGCCGGCAGATCAAGGGCTACCACTCCACCATCAAGGGAGTCGACGGCGAGGGCCGCCGCTATCACGCCCTGAACCCCGAGACCTTCTACTGGGCGCACGCGACGTTCTTCATGCTCGTCATCAAGGTGGCCGAATACTTCTGCGGCGGCCTGACCGAGGCCGAGAAGCGTCAGCTGTTCGACGAGCACGTGCAGTGGTACCGCATGTACGGGATGAGCATGCGTCCGGTGCCCAAATCGTGGGACGAATTCCAGGAGTACTGGGAGCGCGTGGGCCGAGACGAGTTGGAGATCAACCAGGCGACCCTGGACATCTTCAACATGCGCATTCCCAAGCCGAAGTTCGTGCTGATGCCCACTCCCGTCTGGGACCAGATCTTCAAGCCGCTGGTGGCCGGTCAGCGCTGGATCGCGGCCGGCCTGTTCGAGCCCGCCGTGCGAGAGAAAGCCGGGATGCACTGGACGCCGGGCGACGAGATCCTTTTGCGCGTGTTCGGCAAGATGGTCGAGCTGGCCTTCCTGGCCGTGCCCGACGAGATCCGGCTGCACCCCCGCGCGCTGGCCGCCTACCGCCGCGCCGAAGGACGGGTCCGCAGCGACGCGCCACTGGTCGAGGCACCCGCGTTCATGGCACCGCCGCGGGATCGGCGCGGCCTGCCCATGCATTACTTTCCGCCGCGCCCCCGGTCACCGCTGGACCCGGCCAAAGCGTTGATGGAGCGCGCGGGTTCGCTGGTGCACAACACCTTGTCAATTGCTGGGTTGCGACCGGCCCGGGGACGCAGCCGGGCGGCTTGAGGTTTTCAGCCGCGCGACCCCAGCCGCAACACACGCGAACTCTGATACAGGCAGATCGCCGCCGCGGCCGCAACATTGAGGCTCTCCGCTGCTCCGGCCATCGGGATACGCAGGCGGCGATCGGCCTGGACCGCGATTTCGGTGGGCAGCCCGTGGGATTCCGGCCCGAACAACCATGCCGTCGGGTCGCCCAGCAGCCCGTCGGCGTCATCCAGGGAGATCTCCCCGTCCACGGTGGTGGCCAGCAACTGCAGACCGGCCGCGCGCAGCCGGCCCAACGCGTCCGCGGCATCGTGGGCAACGATGACGGGAACCGCGAAGATGCTGCCGGCGGAGGCACGCAAGCACTTGCCGTTGTACGGGTCCACGCTGTGTCCGGCCAGCACCACCGCCGCGGCGCCCATGGCATCGGCGATCCGGATCAAGGTGCCGGCATTGCCGGGTTCACCGATTGCGACGGCGACGGCGATCAGCCTCGGCGAGCTGTCGAGCACCTCGTCGAGCGTGGTCTGCGGAATCTCACACACGGCCACCAGACCTGCCGGTGTGACGGTGTCCGACAACGACTTGGCGGCGCGCTCGGTCACCAGGTGCACCGGTGCGGCCTGTGCTGCCAGCAGCGCCTCGTGGCGGCGCGCGGCGTCTTCGGTGACGAAAACCTCACGAACCAGGCCGCGCGCCGCAGCCGCCTGCACCAGGTTGAATCCCTCGGCCAGGAACCGCCCGTCGCGGCGCCGGCCCACGTGACGGTGCAACTTGACCGCCGCGGCCACCCGGGCCGAACGTTCGGTGAGCGCGGCCTGCACAGCCCGCGACCAGCCGGTTAGGCAGCTTCTCCGGAGGGAGCGTTGACGTCCTGGGGCAGCGCGGCGCGGGCGACCTCGACGAGCGCGGTGAACGCCGCCGGATCACTGATCGCGATGTCGGCGAGGTTCTTGCGGTCGACCTCGACACCCGCGGCCTTGAGGCCCTGGATCAGCCGGTTGTAGGTGATGTCGTTGGCACGCGCGGCGGCGTTGATCCGCGAGATCCACAACTTGCGGAACTCTCCCTTGCGGGCACGACGGTCGCGGTAGGCGTAGTTCAGCGAATGCAGTTGCTGCTCTTTGGCTTTGCGGTAGAGCCGGGACCGCTGACCGCGGTAGCCCTTCGATGCCTTCAGGACGCTGCGCCGCTTCTTGTGGGCGTTGACCGCCCGCTTCACGCGTGCCATGGGTGTTCCTACTCTCGTTCAAACTTTGGTCGGGCTCTAACAGCCCGGAATCGGTCAAGGGGTGGGGTGCGAACGCCGGTCAGCCGTTGAGCAGCGACTTGACCCGCTTGGTGTCGTTGGCCGCGACGACCGTGCGACCGTCCAGCCGCCGGGTGCGCTTAGTGGCCTTGTGCTCGAGCAAGTGCCGGCGGTTTGCTTTCTGCCGGACGATCTTGCCGGTTCCGGTGCGCCGGAACCGCTTCGAGGCCCCGCTGTGAGTCTTGGCCTTGGGCATGTTCCCTCGATTTCTTCAGGTTCGTGGTTCTTGTTCTTGGTTCTTGCAGACGATCAGTTCGCCGACGGGTTGTCCTCAGGCGGCTTGGCCGCGGTCTCGCCCTCGTTCCGCGCCTTGGCGCGAGTCTTCGCGCCGCGGTGGGGTGCCAGCACCATCGTCATGTTGCGCCCGTCCTGCTTGGCCGACGTCTCGACGAACCCGTACTCGGCCACGTCGGAGCCCAGACGCTGCAACAATCGGTAACCCAGTTCGGGCCGCGACTGCTCGCGTCCGCGGAACATGATGGTGACCTTGACCTTGGAACCCGCTTCGAGGAAGCGGACCACGTGGCCCTTCTTCGTCTCGTAGTCGTGGTCGTCGATCTTGGGTCGCAGCTTCTGTTCCTTGACGACGGTCTGCTGCTGGTTCTTGCGCGATTCGCGCGCCTTCTGCGCCGCCTCGTACTTGTACTTGCCGTAGTCCATGATCTTGCAGACCGGCGGTCGGGCGTTGGGAGCAACTTCGACAAGGTCGAGATCGGCGTCCGCGGCTACGCGGAGTGCGTCTTCGATACGCACGATGCCGACCTGCTCTCCCCCGGGGCCGATCAATCGAACTTCAGGCACGCGAATGCGCTCGTTGACGCGGGTCTCAGTGCTGATGGGGCCTCCCTCGTTGGCTTGGGTTTCAGTGCGGTCCAGTCCTGGACAGCCGGAAACAGCGGTGGGGACACACCAACCATCAGCAAAAAAGCCCTGCAGAAGCAGGGCCCAATGCCGACCGATCACGGCTTGGACAGCTCCAGCCGCCTGCGTCAAGCGCAGACCAGGCACCGTAGATGCCTGTGACCGGACCGAATAGCCTGTACGGCTTCCGGTGGGAGTGGGACTCCACTTAACGTTCCCTGGCGTTCGCCGGGATGGTCGCAGCGGTAAGTCTAACAGCAATTACACTTCGGCTCGGCAACGCGCCCATTTGCGGACGGGCCGCAACACCAGGAATTTCGTAGATTTAGGGCATATCCTCGCCGTCTGTGACACTCATCAAGCCTCGCTCGGTGCGCCGGCCGTCATCCCGGTACCACTGGCTGCCCGCGGTGGCCGGCTGGACCGTCGGCGTCATCGCAACCGTGTCGCTGCTGGCCAGTCTGTCGCCGCTGATCCGCTGGCTCATCCACGAGCCGCGCGAATTCATCAACAGCTACCTGTTCAACTTCCCGGACACCAGCTTCGCCTGGTCGTTCGTGCTCGCGTTGCTGGCCGCGGCGCTCACCGCGCGCAAACGCATCGCCTGGGTGGTGCTGCTGGGCAACATGGTGGTCTCCGCGGGCATCAACGCCGCCGACATCGCCGCGGGCGGCAACACCCCCGCCGAGGCGTTCGGCGAGAACCTCGGCTTCGCTTTTCACATCGTGGCCACTGTCCTGCTGGTGCTGGGCTACCGGGAATTCTGGGCCAAGGTGCGCCGCGGCGCATTGTTCCGGGCGGCCGCGGTGCTGGTGGTCGGCGGGGCGATCGGAATCCTCGCGTCGTGGGCCCTGGTGGAGATGTTTCCCGGCACGCTGGCGCCCCAGGACCGGCTGCCCTACGTCGCCAACCGGGTGATCGGATTCGGCCTGATCGACTCCGACGTGTTCACCGGGCGCCCGCATGTCTTCCTGAACGCGATATTCGGACTGTTCGGCGCGTTCGCCCTGATCGCCGCCGCGATCGTGCTGTTTTTGTCCCAGCGCGCGGACAACGCACTGACCGGCGAGGACGAATCCGCGATCCGCGGGCTCGTCGAGCTGTACGGCAAGAACGACTCGCTGGCGTACTTCGCCACGCGGCGGGACAAGTCAGTGATCTTCGCCCCCAGCGGGCGCGCCGCCATCACCTACCGGGTGGAAGTCGGCGTCTGCCTGGCCAGCGGCGACCCCGTCGGTGACCCCAAAGCGTGGCCGCAGGCCATCGACGCGTGGCTGCAGCTGTGCCAGACATACGGCTGGGCGCCCGGCGTGATGGGCGCCAGTTCCCAAGGCGCCCAGGTGTTCCGCGAGGCCGGACTCAACGCTCTGGTGCTGGGCGACGAGGCCATTCTGCGGCCGGCCGAATACAAGCTGTCCGGGCCCGAGATGCGCGGCGTGCGTCAGGCGGTCACCCGGGCCCGGCGCGCGGGGTTGACGGTGCGCATCCGGCGGCACCGCGACATCTCCCCCGACGAGATGGCGAAAACCGTCGAGCGGGCGGACGCCTGGCGCGACACCGAAACCGAACGCGGCTTCTCGATGGCGCTGGGCCGGCTGGGCGATCCCGCCGACGCCGACTGCCTGCTGGTCGAGGCGGTCAACCCGGGCGGCGAGGTGGTTGCGATGCTGTCCCTGGTGCCCTGGGGCGCCACCGGCGTTTCGCTGGACCTGATGCGCCGATCACGGGAGTCACCCAACGGCACCATCGAGCTGATGGTCAGCGAGCTGACGCTGCACGCCGAAAGTCTGGGCATCAGCCGAATCTCGTTGAATTTCGCCGTTTTCCGCTCGGCATTCGAGCAGGGCGAGCAGCTCGGCGCGGGACCGGTAGCGCGGTTGTGGCGTGGCCTGCTGGTGTTCTTCTCGCGGTGGTGGCAGCTGGAAACCCTCTACCGCTCCAACGCCAAGTATCAACCCGAATGGGTGCCCCGTTACGCCTGCTACGAGGACGCCCGGATGATCCCGCGGGTCGGCGTCGCCTCGGTGATCGCCGAGGGCTTCCTAGTGCTGCCGTTCAGTCGGCGCGACAAGGTGCACACCGGTCATCACCCCGCCGTGCCGGAGCCGCTGGTGGCGACCGGCTTGTTGCACCCTGACGGCACCGCACCGGACGTCAGCGGACTGCAAGATGCCGAGATCCCCGAACACGACGAGTCGGGCCGCCGCCAGCCCGAGCAGGTGCGGGTGCGGCTGGCGAAGCTGAAGAAGCTGCGCGACAACGGCATTGACGCCTATCCGGTCGGCCAACCGCCCAGTCACACGGTGACCGAGGCACTGCAGGCCGCCGACGACGCCGATGTGGTGGTGTCCGGGCGCATTCTGCGGGTCCGCAACTACGGCGGCGTGCTGTTCGCCCAGCTGCGCGACTGGTCCGGGGAAATGCAAGTGCTACTGGACAATTCACGTTTGCGGCACGGCCGCGCCGCTGACTTCAACGCCGCGATCGACCTCGGTGACCTGGTGGAGACGACCGGGCACATGGGCTTCAGCGACAAGGGCACCCGATCGCTGATCGTGAGCGATTGGCGGTTGATCGGCAAGTGCCTGCGGCCGCTGCCGAACAAGTGGAAAGGGCTCACCGACCCCGAGGCCCGGGTGCGGACCCGCTATGTCGACCTGGCCGTCAACACCGAGTCCCGCGACCTGATCACCGCCCGCAGCGCCGTACTGCGGTCGATCCGGGAAACGTTGTTCGGCAAGGGATTCATCGAGGTCGAGACCCCGATGCTGCAGCAGGTGCACGGTGGGGCGACCGCCCGGCCGTTCGTGACCCACATCAACGCCTACTCCATGGACCTGTACCTGCGCATCGCCCCGGAGCTGTACCTCAAACGGCTCTGTGTGGGAGGCGTGGAGCGGGTTTTCGAGGTCGGCCGGGCCTTCCGCAACGAGGGCGTCGACTTCAGCCACAACCCCGAGTTCACCCTGCTGGAGGCATATCAGGCGCACGCCGACTACAAGGTGTGGATCGACGGCTGCCGCGAACTGATCCAGAACGCCGCCCAGGCCGCCAACGGCGCACAGACCGCGATGCGGCCCAGGACTCAGGATGATTCGGTTAGCCACAGCGGCCGTCTGGAACCGGTCGACATCTCCGGGGTCTGGCCGGTCAAGACCGTCCATGACGCGGTTTCCGAAGCCCTGGGCGAGCAGATCGATCCCGACACCGGCCTGGCCCGACTGCGTAAGCTGTCCGACGCCGCCCGCATCCCCTACCGCGCCTACTGGGACGCCGGCGCGGTGGTGCTGGAACTCTACGAGCACCTGGTCGAGGCGCGCACCGAACAGCCCACCTTCTACATCGACTTCCCCACCTCGGTGTCGCCGCTGACCAGGCCGCACCGCAGCAGGCGCGGCGTCGCCGAGCGCTGGGACCTGGTGGCGTGGGGCGTCGAACTGGGCACCGCCTACAGCGAACTCACCGATCCGGTGGAACAGCGGCGCCGTCTCGAGGAGCAGTCGCTGCTGGCCGCCGGCGGCGACCCGGAGGCCATGCAACTCGACGAGGACTTCCTGCAGGCGATGGAATACGCGATGCCGCCCACCGGCGGGCTGGGCATGGGCGTCGACCGGGTGGTGATGCTGATCACCGGGCGCAGCATCCGCGAGACGCTGCCCTTCCCGCTGGCCAAGCCGCACTGACCCCACGCGTGGCCGCGACACTTCCCGGCCGCCCGGGAGCTGACTTCGGTGCGTCGGCACCCGATGGTGCGTTATTTCGGCCGTCGGCAGCCCAAGTAACGTGACGAGCATGCCCGAACAGCCGAGCGCTCCTGTCCCCGACCCCGGCTATGACAGCGCCGGGGTGCCCACGTTCGATTCGGTGCGCGAGAAGATCGAATCGCGCTACGGCGCCGCACTGGGGGCCGAGGAACTGGCGGCGGAGACGACCGAAGGCCGGTCCGTCGAAGAGGATTACCAGCAGCGTCAGCGGGCGGCCGCCGAGCGCCTGGCGCAGATCCGGGAGTCGATGCACACCGATGAGTGACACGTCGCCAACCTCGCGGACCGGCCGTCAGTTCGGCCCGTACCGGCTGGGCCGACTGCTGGGCCGTGGTGGGATGGGTGAGGTCTACGAAGCCCACGACACGGTCAAGGACCGCACCGTCGCGCTGAAGTTGATGTCTCAGGAACTGAACTCCGACGACACCTTCCGGCGCCGCATGCAGCGCGAAGCGCACACCGCCGGGCGTCTGCAGGAACCCCACATCGTGCCGATCCACGACTTCGGGGAAATCGACGGCCAGTTGTACATCGACATGCGCTTCATAGAGGGCGAGGACCTCGGGTCGCTGCTGGCGCGCACCGGCGCGCTTCCCCCCCCGCGAGCCGTCGCGATCATCACCCAGGTGGCCGCCGCGCTGGACGCCGCCCACCGCGCCGGTGTCATCCACCGCGACATCAAGCCGGAGAACATCCTGATCACCGGTGATGACTTCGCCTACCTGGTCGACTTCGGCATCGCTGCGGCGGCAACGGACCAACAACTGACCAAAACCGGCACCGCGGTGGGCAGCTGGCGGTACATGGCGCCCGAGCGGTTCGCCGACGACGAGACCACCTACCGATCCGACATCTACGGGCTGGCGTGCGTGCTGTACGAGAGTCTCACCGGGTCACCGCCCTACCAGACGCAGAACTTGAGCGCACTGATGGCGGCGCACATGATGCAGCCCGTCCCGCGGCCCAGCCAGGCGCGCCACGATATCCCGGCGGCGTTCGACAGGGTGATCGACCGCGGCATGGCCAAGAATCCGGCGGACCGGTTCTCGACGGCCGGTGAGCTGGCCCGGGCAGCCAGAGAGGCGCTCAGCGCGCCCGACCGGGATCGGGCGGCCACCATCATCGAGCACACCCAGCATCCCGGCCCGCCGCCGCCGCTCCCGGCGCCCAGCGGGCCGGTCACCCAACCGCACTGGACGCCACCGGTGTCGCATCCGACGTACGCGGCACCGCCGCCGCAGGGACCCGCGCACCCGGCGCCGCAGTGGCGGCCGGCCCCGGCACCACGCCGCAACCGGTGGTTGTTGCCGGCCGCGGCGCTGGTAGTGGTGGTGCTCCTGGCCGGCGCCGGCATCTGGTTGATCAGCGGCAGCCGCGGCGGCGGTGGACGAAACGAGGCAAGCAGCACCGCCACCTCGCCCGCCGCGGGCAGTGCGGCCGTCACCACCACCGCCGCGCCGTCGGCGGCGCCGCTGGTAACCGCGGCGCAACTCGGGTCGCTGCTGCTCACCGAGCAGGAGGTCAACACCAGCGTCGGGACTACCGGCATCCTTCTGGACCACAACGTCTCGGAGATGAAGGACCCGGGCCCGGAGAACTCGTTGTCCGACGAACGCTGCCTGGGCGCCCTCATCGGTTTCCAGACGCGGACGTATAAGAGCAGCGGCTACACCGGGATGTCGGCGCAGCTGTTGCAGAAGCCGAACGCCAATCCCGGCTATGTGGTGGTCCAGGGATCGGCGGTTTTCGCCTCCGCCCGGCAGGCGGCCGATTTCGTTGCCGCACAGGCGGAGTCGTGGCAGTACTGCGCCGGAAAGTCGGTGACCCAGGTCAACAGCGGCAAGACGTCGGAATGGACGTTCGGGCAACTCAGCGGCAACCCGCCCAATATTGCGCTGACCCGCACGCTGGCCGACAGCCCGGTGATCTGCCAGCACGTGCTGAGTGCGGTGTCCAACGTGGTGTTCGACGTCAACGTCTGCGCGCCCGGGGTCATCAACCAGGCTCGGCTGATCGCCAACAAGATGGCCACGAAACTACCCAAGTGACCCCCGGGAACCATTGAGCCGTGCGCAAATTCAGCATCGCGGAACGCCGAAACCGGCTGGCGCGCAGGCACTTCCTGTCGGCACGGGGTTCGGCGACCCGCGTCACCGCCGGACTGCTCGGCCTGCACGCCACCGACCCGGCCACGCCGTACCTGTCGCTGTGGGCCCGCTGCCCCGACTTCACCGTCGCCGACCTGGACCGGTTGCTCTACCAAAGACGTTCTGCCATAAAACATCTGGCGATGCGGCGGACATTGTGGCTGGTGAACACCGACGACTTTCCGCTGGTTCAGTCGGCGGCCAGCGCCGCCGTCGCCGACAACGAGCGGCGCCGCCTGATCGGCGACCTGCACAAGGCCGGCGTGACTGACGACGGCGACGGGTGGCTGAATCAGGCCGGCGCGGCCGTGCTGCGTCACCTCGGCGAGCACGGTCCGGCGAACACGTCCGAACTGCGGGCGGCACTGCCGGAGCTGGCCGGAACCTACGATCCCGCCCCCGGAAAACCTTGGGGCGGTTCAACTCCGGTGGCCCCCCGGGTGTTGACCGTGCTGGCCGCAAGCGGTGCGGTGGTGCGCGGCCCCAACGACGGGTCCTGGACGACGTCACGACCACGGTGGGTGCCGGCCCGGGACTGGTTGGACCAGGCCGGCGCACCACCGCCCGAGGGTACGGCGCGCGCCGAACTGGTCCGGCGTTGGCTGCACACCTTCGGGCCGGCCAGTGTCACCGACATCAAGTGGTGGTTCGGCACCACTTTGACCGCCACCCGAGTGGCGCTGGCCGCGATCGGGGCGGTGGAAGTGGACATGCACGGCAATCCCGGTTACGCGCTGGCCGAAGACCTGGGCACCGAGGCCGACGCGCCGCCGTGGGCCGCGCTGCTCCCGGCGCTGGACCCCACCACGATGGGATGGTCGGAACGCGACTGGTATCTCGGCGAACATCGCGACCAGATTTTCGACCGCAACGGAAACGCCGGTCCCACCGCGTGGTGGAACGGGCAGGTGGTAGGCGGCTGGTGCCAGGAAACAGAGCCCGGCCAACCCGGGCGGGTCCGGCTGCAGTTGCTGGAAGACCCGGGCGCGGACGGGCGCCGCGCACTGCAGCAGCGGGCCGACGAGCTCACCGCCTGGCTGGACGGGGCGCGAATCAGCCCGCGCTTTCCTTCGCCGCTGTCCAAGTCCGGCCGCGGGCCGCTGGCACCGGCCTGAGTCAGGTACGAGCGCAAGGGGTATGTAGCGGGTCATGCATTGGCTGGGTACGCACCTTGCGGCAATCGGATCGGCGGCGGCGGCGTCGCTGTTTCTGGCTTTGGGCATTGTGGTGCGTCAGGCCGCTCTGCAGCGTCCGACCGTCAGCGACAAACCGCTACCGGCAGCCGCCGCGGCGGTGCTTCGCGACGGGCTGTGGTGGGCGGGGACGGCGTCGGCCGTAGCCGGCTACGCATTTCAGGCGCTCGCACTCGCCCACGGGTCGCTGATGCTGGTGCAACCGCTGCTGGTGTCCTCGCTGCTGTTCGTGCTGCCCATGAGTGCCTGGCGGACCGGCAAGCGGGTAACCGGGCCCGAGTGGGCGTGGGCGACGTTACTGACCGCCGCGCTGGCGGTTTTCGTACTGGTCGGGCGGCCGAGGGAAGGACACTATCGCCCCACGGCGCCGGCCTGGGCGCTCGCCTGCGCCGCGACGGTGCCGGTGGTGGTGCTGTGCGTGTGGGTGGCACGTCGCACCACGGGCAGGGTTCGTGCGACGTCCCTGGGGGTGGCGGTGGCCGTCGGACTCGGGATGATCGCCCTGCTGACCAAGACGTGTACACACCTGGTCGGGGTGGGCGGCTGGCCCGCCCTGCTCTCCGCTCCCGCGCCCTATCTGCTGGTAACGCTGGCCGTGGCCGTTACCGCGTTGCAGCAGTGGGCTTTCCAGGCGGGCGCCTTGCAGGCGTCGGTGCCGGTCATGCTGGTCGGCGAGCCGGTCGTGGCGGTGGCGCTGGGCGTCGTGGTGCTGGGCGAGCAGTTGACGGCCCACGGCGTCGGGGCGGTGATCCTGCCGGCCGCCATCGCGACGATGGCGGCAGCGACCGTCGCACTCGGTCGCGGCGAAGGCGCCCAGACCGAGGAAGCGGCTCTGCAGCGCGTGCACTGACACTGGGCGACAAAGACTTTCGCCTTCAGCGATCCCGCCAACCGCGTCGGGCCTGTTCTTCGTAGTAGGCTTCGTCGTCTTGCTCACGCTGGGCACGCTCGGCGTCCAGCCGAGCCGAGTTCGCCTCGACGAAGGTCGACATCGCCTCGAACCGCGGGTCGGACCGCACCTCGCTCATGGCGTCCTCGACCCTGACCTGTACGTCAGCCACCGCGGCGCGGTAGGCGGCGATGATCGCGTCTTCGTCGGGTACGTTCACCGACAGCAGCCGGTTTTCGGCGTCCACGACCACGTGGATGCCGTCGGCCGTCCCGACACCGCGGGCCTGCTCGAGGGCGCGCTGAGCGCGCTGCACCTTGAGCCCGAGCTCTTCGAAGTCGTTGTCCGCCAACCCCGTCGGCCTCACTTCTTGTCGTTGGGAAGCCGGCAGCCGGTGTATCCGGCGATCACCAGGTTGCCGCCGTAGGACACTTTGATGGACAGCCCGGTGGGACCGGAGAACCAGACGTCGTGATCCCTGGGCTGGTCCTTCATCACCTGGACGTCGGTGGCGTCCAGCTTGGCGGCCGAGTCCTTGGCCGCCGCGACGATCGCGGCCCAGTCCGGCTCGGAAACAGCGACGTTCTCCGCGACGCGTTGCGGCAGAAAGAAACTCTGGCCAGCGGTTTGCTCGTACGGTCGCTGGCAGTTGTCGCTGCTGCCCTGGTCCAGGGTTTCCCACCGGATCGAGGGAATTCTCGCGCTGGCCGCCGCGGCTATCGCGTCCATCGCGGACTGCAGTTGGGTCTTGGTGTCTTCCAAGGACGGCAGGGCTTTCAGCTGCTGCAGGGCGTGTGCGGCATCGCTGGACGGGGTGGGCGGATAGGGCTGTTCCACGTGGCATCCTGTCGTCGCTAGCAGAACCGCAAGTGTCGCCGCGCAGCGAACGGCCGTGCGGATCGGTGCGGTGGGCTTTCTCATCTGGTCGTCAGTCTCCGCGGATCGCATGGTCACCCAGGCCGGCGACGACGGCGGCGATGTTGTAGCCCGTGGTGCGCGGCAGGTTGTTGCCACCCTGGCGAGGATAATCACTGTGCCCGTGCGCGCCTTCCAGGTTGAGGCTTCCGCCGTGTCCGTCGGGTATGGCGACCGGACCGGTGGCCAGCCGGGTGAATTCGGGGTTGGTGGCGGGGTTGGGTCCGAAATGACCGGCTCCGGAGGCATCCAACGCGGTCAGGCCGCCCTCGGCGATCACGTTCAGCGGAAACGGCAGGAACGGGGCGCCGGCATGGACCAGCGGCGGTGCGTCGTAGGTGTATTGGATGGGGTCGTCCGGGGTTTCCATGGCGAATACGTGCCCGGGCTGCAGATGTAGTTGCTGTGGGGTGCTGGCTTCGATGCCCGGCGAACCGTAGAACAGGGCGTCGCTGACCCCGTGATTGCCGGGTTCCTGCAGGGCCAGGCCGGTGGTCAACGACCCGTAGGAGTGGCCGATGGCGGTCAGATGCGCTGGCCCCCCGTCATGGGCGGCCGTGATCCCGTCGTAGAAGCCGGCCAGCTGGTGCGCCCCGGCGCGGGCAAGGGTGTCGTGGCTGACGTCCCAACCGCCGGCCAGCGATCTGCCGAGGTCGTCGGTTCCGGGGACCTGCGGCGCGTCGTAGCCGATCCAGGCGATCGCCGATACGGTGTCGTGGGCGTGCCCCGGGGTGGTGCGCAGCTGTCGCAGCGCTTCTTCCCGGACGTGCGTCGCTTCCGAGGCCATCCCGTCGATTGCCCCGTGCACGGTGGTGTTGAGCCCGGGCGCGGTGACTGAGACGTGGGTGGCGGTGTCCGGGTCGCCGATCGCGACGGCAGCGTGCGCCTGTCGACCGGTCTGGGTGTCCAGCAGCAACAGCTTGCGGTCGGGTTTGCCGCCGACGGCCTTGTCGACGGCCTGCAGATCCGGCAGGGTTCTCGTGCCGGCCAGGGCGGCGTCGTAGCGCCGCTGCCACTGCTCGTAGGCCACGCGGTCGTCGAAAATCGCACCCGGTTCGTTGGGTGAGGGAATGTTGTGTCCCGCCGCCCAATCCGGGTGCTGCGCGCGCAGCTCCTCGACCTGTGCCGCGGCGGAGCGGGCCCGGCTCAGTTCGTCGGCCAGGGTTTCACGGTTGTAGTAGTCACGGTCGACCGCGGGCAAGCCGTTGCGATTCCCGATGTAGTGGTCGTGGCGGTAGAGGGCGTCCTTCTCCGCGGGCGAAAGTCCCGCCCAGAAATCGTGCAGCTGTTTGGGGTCGGTGGGCAGCTGGGCGTGGCCGTCGATGATGGCCTGCACCTGCGGGCGCACCGCCGGCCCGTCGGGGTGCTGTGCGTAACCGGTCAGCTCCTGCAGTCCGGTGGAGATCGCTTGCGCCGCTTGGGTTTCCGCATCCCCGAATTGAGTCAGCAGATTCTTCACGCGCGTCTGGAAATCGGCAGCCTGGCCGTCGAGCTGCCCCTGCAGCAGGTAGGCCAGCAAGTCCCCCGATCGTGCGCCCGGCACTTGCGGCGCCTTGACGTTGCCCGCGTCGTCCACGGTCATCCCGGCGGCCGGGATGTCGCCGTCGACTATTCGCAGCAACGTGTTCCGGTATCCGCTCAGTTGGGCGCCGTAAGTGTTGAAGGTGTCGGCCAGCGTCACCACGGCGGAGCCGATGTGGTTGGCGGCCAGCCGCTGTGACGTCGCGCGCACCGAAGCGGCGCCGGCTGCCGCACCCTTCCAGGTGTTCATCGCGGCGTCGACGTCGCGTTCGGCCTGCTCGACGCGCGAGGTGAAAGTGTTGCCCTGTGCGCTCAGATCCTCGGCGAACGCCGTCATCGTCTCGGGCTGGCAACCACGCACGTGGCTGATGGTGGTCACCGCGACTCAGCGGCCGTCGCTGTACAGGCGTCGTTGGGCCGCGAACGCCTGATCGAGTTCCTCGTAGGTGGCGGCGGCGTTGGTCGACGCCTCGGCCATTCGGCGCACGCACTTTCCGACCACGCCGAATGCCTTGACCACCCCGTCGCCGACCTGATCGGCGGCGATCTGGACCGGTGAGCCCGGCATCGCCACCGCGACGGTGAGTTTGCACCCTGCGATCGCATCCGCATGCCCGGCCAGGGTGGCGCCGAGCCGGTGCAGGTTGTCCAGATCGACCTGCAGCAACTCGTCCACGTCGCAGAGACTACCGCCGCGGCGCGGCGAAATTACGCGCTGACTTTGCGTCGCTTGCTGGCGGTCCGCTTGGGGCCGGTGCTCGCCGGGCCGAGCACCTCGGCCAGGAACTTGCCGGTGTAGCTCTCCGGCACCGCGGCGACGTCTTCCGGAGTGCCTTGCGCCACAACGGTTCCGCCGCCGGCACCACCCTCAGGACCCATGTCGACGATCCAGTCGGAGGTCTTGATCACGTCCAGATTGTGCTCGATGACGATCACCGTGTTGCCCTTGTCGACCAGGCCGCTGATGACGTTGAGCAACTTGCGGATGTCGTCGAAGTGCAGGCCGGTGGTGGGCTCGTCGAGCACGTAGATGGTGCGCCCGGTGGATCGCTTCTGCAGTTCGGAGGCCAGCTTCACCCGCTGGGCCTCACCGCCGGACAGCGTCGGCGCGGGCTGGCCGAGTCGCACGTACCCCAGCCCGACGTCGACCAGGGTGCGCAGGTAGCGGTGGATGCCGCTGATCGGCTCGAAGAATTCGGCGGCCTCCTCGATGGACATGTCCAGCACCTCGGAGATGGTCTTGCCTTTGTAATGCACCTCGAGGGTTTCCCGGTTGTAGCGCGCGCCCTGACACACCTCGCACGGCACGTACACGTCGGGCAGGAAGTTCATCTCGATCTTGATGGTGCCGTCGCCGGTGCAGGCCTCGCACCGGCCGCCCTTGACGTTGAAGGAGAACCGGCCGGGTTGGTAGCCGCGGACTTTGGCCTCGGTGGTGGCCGCGAATAGGGTGCGGATCTTGTCGAAGACGCCGGTGTAGGTGGCCGGGTTGGAGCGGGGCGTACGCCCGATCGGCGACTGGTCCACCCGCACCAGCTTGTCCAGGTGATCCAGGCCGGTGACCCGAGTGTGCCGTCCGGGGACCTGGCGGGCGCCGTTGAGCCGGTTGGCCAGCACCGCGGCCAGGATGTCGTTGACCAGAGTGGACTTGCCCGAGCCCGACACCCCGGTCACCGAGGTCAGCACGCCCAGCGGAAACGCCACGTCGATGCCGCGCAGGTTGTGTTCGCGGGCACCGACGACGGTCAGTCGCCGCTTCGGGTCGACGGGCCGGCGCATCGCGGGCATCTCGATGCTCTCCCGGCCCGACAGGTAGGCGCCGGTGATCGACTGCTTGTTGCGCAGCAGCTCGCTGTAGGGCCCGCTGTGCACGATGTGGCCGCCGTGCTCGCCGGCGCCCGGCCCGATGTCGACGATCCAGTCGGCGTGCTCGATGGTGTCCTCGTCGTGCTCGACGACGATCAGCGTGTTACCCAAATCCCTTAAGCGCGTGAGGGTTTCGATGAGGCGGCGGTTGTCGCGCTGGTGCAGGCCGATGGACGGCTCGTCGAGCACGTAGAGCACACCGACCAGACCGGAGCCGATCTGGGTGGCCAGCCGGATGCGCTGAGCTTCGCCGCCGGACAGGGTGGCCGCCGCCCGGGACAGCGACAGGTAGTCCAGCCCGACGTCGAGCAGAAAGCCCAGCCGCGACTGGATCTCCTTGAGCACCTGCCCGGCGATCGCCCGCTCGCGGTGGCCAAGTGTCAACGCGTTGAGGAAATCCGAGCAGTCCGCGATGGACAGGTCGCAGACCTCGGCGATGGACTTGGGGCCGTGCTCCCCCGCCGCCAGCGTCACCGCGAGGATCTCCGGCTTGAGCCGGGTGCCCTCACACACCGGGCACGGGATGTCCCGCATGAAGCCCTCGTAGCGTTCCTTCATCTGCTCGGATTCGGTCTGGGCCATCTTGCGCTGCAGGAACGCCAGCACGCCTTCGAATTCGGCGTAGTAGGACCGGGTGCGGCCGTACCGGTTGCGGTAGCGCACATGCACCTGCTCGTCGGCGCCCTCCAAGATCGCCTTGCGCGCCTTCGCCGGTAGTTTGCGCCAGGGGGTGTTGACGTCGAATCCCAGCGCGTCACCGAGCCCGGCCATCATCCGGGTGAAGTACTCGGCGGTGTGCCCGGCCGACCACGGCGCCACCGCGCCCTCGGCCAGCGTCAGTTCCGGGTCGGGCACCACCAGGTCGGGGTCGACCTCCTTGCGGATGCCCAGGCCGACGCATTCGGGGCAGGCGCCATAGGGCGAGTTGAACGAGAACGACCGTGGTTCGAGGTCGTCGACGGCCAGCGCGTGCCCGTTCGGGCAGGCGAGCTTCTCGGAGAACCGCTGTTCCCGCGGCCGGTCGTGCTCGTCGCGGTCGTCGGGAAACTCCAGGACCACGATGCCGTCGGCGAGGTTGAGCGCGGTCTCCACCGAGTCGGTCAGTCGCTGCTTGGCGCCGGCCTTGACGGTGAGGCGATCGACCACCACCTCGATGTCGTGTTTCTCCTGCTTCTTCAGCTTGGGCGGATCGGTCAGCGGGTGCACCACGCCGTCGACCCGAACCCTGCTGTAGCCCTGCGCGTTGAGCTTGTCGAACAGGTCGGCGAACTCGCCTTTGCGGGTGCGCACCACCGGCGCCAGCACCAGGAACCGGATGCCCTCGTCCATCGCGAGCACCTGGTCGACGATTTGCTGGGGCGTCTGGCGCGCGATCCGCTCACCACAGATCGGGCAGTGCGGCGTGCCCGCGCGGGCGTACAGCAGCCGCAGGTAGTCGTAGACCTCGGTGATGGTGCCGACCGTCGAGCGCGGGTTGCGGTTGGTCGACTTCTGGTCGATGGACACCGCCGGCGACAGGCCCTCGATGAAGTCGACGTCCGGTTTGTCCATCTGCCCCAGGAACTGGCGCGCATACGCCGACAGCGATTCCACGTAGCGGCGCTGTCCCTCGGCGAAGATCGTGTCGAAGGCCAGCGACGATTTGCCCGACCCGGATAGCCCGGTGAACACGATCAGGGCGTCGCGGGGTAGGTCAAGGTCGACGCTGCGCAGGTTGTGCTCGCGCGCGCCCTTGACGATGAGACGGTCGGCCACGCTGTCCCTTTCAGCTGAAACTCGTAGAGCCCTGCCGTGACGAACAGCTCACAGCGCAGGCCGCAATCCATGCTAGGTGCAGCCACCGACAAGCCTCGTCCGGCCGCTGCCGGCCCGCGCCTGACCAAGTAGCGTGACCAGCATGATCACTGTTTCCGACTCCTACACCGGACACGTCGACCCGGGCACCGCCGCCCAGCGCACGCTGCCCGGCGCGACGATCCTGAAGGCCTCGGTCGGCCCGATGGACAACAACGCCTACCTGGTGACCTGTTCCGCGACCGGAGACACACTGCTCATCGACGCCGCTAACGACGCCGACGCGCTGATCGACCTGATCCGCCGGCACGCCCCCAAGCTGGCGTTGATCGTGACCAGCCACCAGCACTTCGACCACTGGCAGGCCCTGGAGGCGGTCGCCGCCGCCACCGGAGCACCCACGGCGGCGCACAAGATCGACGCGGAGCCACTACCGGTCCGACCGGACCGTTTGCTGGCCAACGGCGACACGATCCAGATCGGTGAGCTCACCTTCGACGTCATCCACCTGCGCGGGCACACTCCGGGATCGGTGGCACTGGCCCTGGACGGGCCCGCTACCGGCGGCGTCACCCAGCTGTTCACCGGCGACTGCCTGTTCCCGGGCGGTCCTGGGCGTACAACACGCCCGGAAGAATTCGAGTCGCTCATCGGAGACCTGGAAACCAGAGTTTTCGACCGCTACGACGACGCCACGGTGATCTACCCCGGCCACGGCGACGACACCACACTCGGCGTCGAGCGACCGCACGTAGCGGAGTGGCGCGAACGCGGCTGGTGAAGCGCGGCACTCTCGATACTGCGCTCGCCCGAGCGCCACGTCCGTCTACGCGGCCGACTGTCCAACGCGCTACAGCCCTGTAGCGCAATGATTAAGCGTTCAAATTGCCTATTTACCAACGTAATTCGGTGCAATAGGCTCCTCGGCCATGAGCCGCGACAATGACCTGAGCAATGCTTCTTGCCCGCCGATCCCTGCCGGTGCGGTCGCCGGTGACTGGGATATCTGGCACGACATCACAGGCCGCAGCTGCCCGCAGGACTGCTACCGGCCGCTGACGTGGTCGCAGCACGACGTCGGCGAGGTCAGCGTGACTGTCGCCGGCGCGCAGTACGGCAACGGCGAACTGTTCCGGTACGTGTTGCTCCGCCCCGACACCGGCGACGCCGAACTCACGGCACCGCAGGCCCGTCGACTGGCGGCTGCGCTGCTCGATGCGGCCGACTCACTCGACGCTCTGACATGACGGCGACCGAGGCCAGTCGGGCGCGGATCGCGCGCCGCCAAGCCGCAGCGCTGCAGGTGCAGATGGCGCGGCGCGGCAATGTGTTCGAGCTGCGCGATGCCGGCGGCCCTGTGATCGCCGGCCGGTTGGAGACCATCGAGGCGTACCTGGTCGAGCGGTACCGCGGCGGCCGGCCGGGGCCGGCGCCGGCCCGCATCCCGGCGGCGTGGCGGCAACCCGTCGCCGACTACTGCCTGCACCTGGCGGCGGCAGGCCAGAGCGCGCGCACGGTCGACGCACGCCGACACGCCGTGTCGCGCATTGCCCGCGGCGTGGGCCGGCCACCCGCTGAGGTGACCGGGCAGCTGCTCGTCGAATGGTTCGGCGGGCAGCAGTGGAAACCGGAGACGCGGCGGTTCTACCGGGCTGCGGCGCGTGAGTTTTTCCGCTGGGCACACCGGGCCGGCCGCGTGCCGGCCAACATCGGTGACGAGCTGCCGGCGGTGCGGATACCGCCGGCGGTGCCGCGGCCGGTGCCTGATGATGCCTGGCAGCAAGCCATTTCGGCCGCGGATGCGCGTGTCACGTTGATGATGCGGCTCGCGGCCGAGGCCGGCCTGCGGCGCGCCGAGGTCGCCCAGGTCCACACCAGCGACCTGGTCGACGGCGTCGGCGGGCCGCAGCTCGTCGTACACGGCAAGGGCGGCAAGACCAGGGTCGTGCCGATCAGCGACTCGCTGGCCGCGGTGCTGCGGGCCGGTGCCGCCGGCCACACCCCGTATCTGCCGGCCGTCGGTTGGCTGTTCCCGGCGTGGCCGGCCGGCGGGCACCTCACGGCCGAGCACGTCGGCAAGCTGGTCGCCGACGCGTTGCCGGCCGGCTGGTCGATGCACAAGCTGCGGCACCGCTTCGCCACCCGCGCCTATCGCGGCAGCCGTAACCTGCGCGCCGTCCAGGTGCTCCTCGGCCACACCTCGATAGCCACCACCGAGCGGTACACCGCCGTCGACGACGACGAGATACGCGCTGCGGCGCTTGCCGCGCTATAGCTTCGGCGGCCTTGTGCCTCGCCACTGTTGCGGCGGCTGATCGGACAGGTCGTCGCGACGGTGCCACGTCACATCTATCCGGTCGGCTTCACCGCCGAACGGGGCAATCATGAACCGCGCGGAGCTGCGGCCGTCGACACGGTCGAACACGGGATCACCTGCAACGCCCCCACCTGAAATCTTTACGCCAAACTTGGCGGTGTCGGTGACATTCCAGAGGTCGTACTGGTCACCTTGTGCGTGCCTCAACTCCCAGGGAACGCCCTCGGCGCGCTCAGCATGTTCTTCAGCCATCCGGTTCTGCGCCTCGAGGGCCTCGGCCGACCGCTGGGCCGCCGCTGCGGCCTGGCGCTGCCAGGCCGCAGCTTCTTCGGCCGCCTTGGTTGCTCGTGCGGCGTTCTGTTCGGCTTTGGCCTCGTGAAGTTGCGCCGCGTCCTTTGCTTTTGTGGCGCGTCTGGCCTGAATCACTGCCACCGCGGCCGAGATGGCCGGTGCTACCAAAGCGGCCAGCGCGATCCAAGTCGGCACCTGCACGTTGCAGAGCGTAGTGCGCGGCACCGACACACGTAGCGCGTTAGCCGCACATTTGTGTGGACACGCTGAGTCCCGCTGTCGCGCTCTTGGTCCGCGTGGCGAGCGACGGGATACTGGTCAGCGTGAGTGAGTCGGGTGGAACCCAGGCAGCGGAACGCTGGCTTGATCAGATGGACGCTGACGACCCGACGATTCGGGTGTACGACGTCCAGGCCATCAGTGCGGCAGCCGGCCAGCTGCGCGACGCGGTCGCGGATGCGTTGGCCCGCGGCGTGCCGGCCCACGTGATCAGCCTGTCGATGGAGCTGCTCGAAGATGACCTCAGCGTGCTGTTGCGGACAGGCGAGACGATTCCCGCGCGGCAGCTGCGGGACGAGCTGGGCCTCGGCGACTAGGCCGGCGCAGTTCCTCCCAGCGCGAGAGCGCAGGCGATGACCTGGTCGGCCAGGACGGCCCGCTGGGCCGGTGTGGCGGTGTAGATGCGGGCGGCCAGACCGAGCAGCTCGGCCGCCGGCTCAGCGCCGCCGCCAACGGTCGGCGGCCCGGTGGGCAGCGTGAACACCCCGCCGAGCACCTCGCGCACCAGCTGGCCGGCGTCGTCGATGGTGTCGGTATATTCCAGCTTCGCCTCACGCAGAACACGTTGCGCGACAAGGGTTCTCACGTATTCTCCGAGCGGGGTCGTTGACCACATGCCGCGGATGCGGAGGTTGTTCTTGCGGTCGAGCAGCGGCGTTCCTTCGCCGACGACCTGGCTTTCGCCGTGCCGTACAACGGTGATTGGCACCCGCTCGGGGAACGGTTGCCGCCACTGGCTCGGCCCGAGGATCACCCCGCCGGGCTCGCGGTGGCCGCCGGCGATGATGATGTCGAACGCGGCCTCGCCGCGCAGCTGCCTGCAGACGCCGCGGCGCGTCGCGCTGGCCGGCGCGGTCACTCGTCGACAGGGGCGCCGTCGCCGGCCGGTGGGACCGGCCTGCCGTCCTCGTCGACCACCGGCGTGCCCGCCTCCGACACCGCCTGAGGTACCCAGCCGGCTTTGCGCTTGCGGCCGCCGACCTCGTCGACCCATCCCGAGGCCAGCCACAGCTCCCCGACGTGGTCGGGCACCTCGGCGGTCTTGCCGGGCCGGTGGATCGCGCCGTCGTGGCAGACCTGAAACGGTTGCAGCACCTTGACTTTCACCGCAGACGCTCCTGTCAGCTCGTCGGTAGGCCGGTAATGGACAGCAGCGCCGCCGGCCGCTCGACGGCCAGCGCCAGGCGCTCCTCGCCGACGAACCGCACCAGGTTGTGCGTGAAGTCGTCGTTGGCGCTGCCGGTGCGCAGCGACAGGCCCTCACGCAGCAGGACGCGGCCGAACTTGCTGCTGTCGATGAGCAGTCCGGTGCCGGCGGCCTGCACCGTGGTGACGAGCACCTCGACACCCCACAGCGAGCTCGCGGCGCCCTGGGTGGGATCGGGTGCGACCAGGTAGCGGTTCTGGCTGTCCTTCTCGCGGCGCATCGCCGACCAGGTGAGCGGGTTGAGCACCAGCAGGTCCGGCTCAGCCAGCGCCGCCCCGGTGCGCAGCGCCGCAATGCTCATCTCCACCGCGTCCAGCGTCGTGACGCCAGTCGCGTCCGCACTGTGGTCGTGCGTCAGGATTCCCGAGGTGTGCAGCAATCCGGTGAGGTGCCCGGTCGTGCCAGCGCCGCCCAACAGCTCGGCGTTCTCGACGTCGATGATCTGCCGGAACAGCTCGGCCTGCACATAGCCGGTCCACGAGTCCCAGTCCGAAATCGCCTCGTACGTGGTGGCGGTGTGCGCGGCGATTTTCTGCGCGGTCGCGGTCATCTGCTGCGTGTTGAGCACCAGCTCGGGCTTGAGCCCGCCCTCGGCGACCACGGCCGCGGCGCCGGTCGTGCTGTTGTGCCTGATGTACTCGACCGACGGCGCGCTGATCGCCTGCACCGGCAGCCGGTCCAAAATCCGGTTCTCGTGCACCGGCCCCAAGACATTGGGCACCAGCTGCGCCGGCAGCAGCGAGTCAGGAGACGAGAACGCCTTGACTTGCAGCGACTGCCGCGACACCACGGCCTCATACAGCGCGCGCGACGACTCCTCGTCCAGGCCGAGCGGCGCCACCTGGCGTCCGGTCACCTGCTTGCCGACCACGGCGCCCTCGGCGGCTGCATAGCCGGCGTTGCGCCACTGCCGGGCACGCTGGGCGGTCGCGTCTTGGGCCGCGCGGGCCTCGGCGTCGTCCATGAACGCCGAAAACTCGGCATCGGTGATCTGCCCGGCCCGGTATGCGGCCGCCTTGGTCTTGACTTCCTCTGCGAGATTCATCGCAAGATGCCTCCGAAATATTGTGCGCGGCAACGTATTCCGCGCAGCATGAATGAGGGGTGCCCGAAACGGGCGATTTCGGCGGCGGCGACGTCGCTGAGCGGCGGTCGATCCGGTTCCGGCGGCGGTCGATTTCTCGGCGGCGGGCGAACCTTCACGGCGGCGGGTCAGCTCGGTGGCGGGCTCCTCACCGCGGGTACCCGACGGATCATCTCGGTCAGTCAGCGCCCACGGCTGCCCCCAGAATGACACGAATGAGATTTAGGGTGCAACCACCCTCGGCGGCGCGTGTTCGTCGCCGAGGGCCGCACTCAGCCCGATTCCGGCCCATCGGGATCGCCCGGCGGCGACGCATCTGCGATGGCCGCGTCCAGTTGCACCTCCACCAACTCCGCGCGCGCAATCAACCACGCAGGGCCGGTGTCGTCGACAGACCACAGTCCCACCGTCGCCACAGCCAGCCGGTACAGCGCCATCTCCTCGACCGTGTCGGCGTTCGCGCAAATAGCGGTGACCTGGTGCGCCATCGCCAACTCGTCGGAGCCAATGCCATCCTTCGCGCGCATCCGCGACACGAACTCCTCGCACAACCGGCGATCCTCGGCCCTCAATTCAGCAGCCTTTCGGGACCGAGCACGGGACGGCCCTGGCCGGCCCCGCCGGGCATGACGCCCTCGACCAGGCCGGCGCGGTCAGCCGGTGTCAACCCGAAACGAGCCGCCAGCGCCATGAGCTGCTTGAGCGCATCGTTACGCGCCGCCCAGTACACCGACTTGATCGGCTGCCCCTGGCTGCCTGCCCCGGTGTAGCCGTCCTGGCGAACCTTCGCCTCCAACGCCCGATAGTGCGCCACCGTCCGACAGAACGCCTCGAACAGCGTCAAGTCCCAGACTGCCAACACCTGCTTGTCGACCAAGTCGGGCGCCAGCTCACGCCACACCTTCGCCGCGGCGGCTCCCAGACCACGCGGCGGCTTCGTCAAGTCGACACCGTCAGCAGGTGGCGACGGAATCGGCTCGTCGCGGTTCAAGTCCCGCTCCCGACTGCCCGCCAGCAGCTTGAGCCGGTTCGGAGTGGCCTTGCGGCCAGTTCTCGCCATAATCAATACCTTTCGGTCGTTTCGGCCCGACAATCGGCCTGGAAAATCGGAATTTGTTGGGTCCACGCCCACGGGGCCTTGACAAAGCGGTCGCGTCACAGGCGTCACGGCGATTGGACCCTTCCCCGCCGGGCGGCGGGGGCCGGCGGCCGCCCGGCGCAGCGGGCGCGGGGGGCGGTCGAACAGATCGTGTCGGCCGCGGCAGCGGGCGCCGGGCAGCGCGGGGATGGGCACGCCGAGGACCAGGGCGGCGGATGGTCATGGCAGGAACCTGGCGAGGTGGCGGCCGCGGGGGGCGGCGGACTCGAGTTCGACGGGGACGACGGTGTGCACACCGATGCAGTGTGGCCCGCAGGGCGGCAGCTCGGCCGCGGCCTGGTGGGCCAGCTCGAGGCTGTCCCAGTAGGTCCACTCTGCGGTCAGTGTGCCGGTGCTCGGGTGCTCGCGGTGGCAGACCAGGACGGCGGTCATGTTGTGAGCCTTGTGAAGTGGACGATGCGGCCGCCGGGCAGCGGGCCGGTGTTACCGGCGAGGTTGTGGCAGTGCTGGCCGGGTTGGGCGTGGCACAGTTCGCAGCGGCGGCGCAGCGCGGCGGCGACCAGGGCGCTGACCGGGTTGGTGAGGTGTTCGCGTAGGTGGCTCATGGTGTCCGAATCCCGTTGAGCGAGTGCAGGTCTGCGTAGGTTCGCGGGTCGTCGGTGGCGGCGTGGTCCCATTCGGTCAGCTCGGCGACGGCGGCCCGCCATTCGGTGTCGTCGATCATCGGGTTTGTCCTTGGAGTTGGCGTGCGTAGGCGAGTTGCTCATCGGTGAGTTCGCCCTCGATTGCTGGGTGGCTGCCACCGTCGCAGTGACAGACGCGGATGACGCGGCCTGGTTTGCCGTCGTTGTTGAGCACGATTCCGCGGTCTCGGCACCTGTTGCACAAATAGCGCGGCGCGGCGGCCGGCCCTGGCGGTTGCTCCGTGTCATCCGAGTCCATCCGTGCAATCAGGCGCTCGGCGACGAGCAGGTTGCCGAGGGCCTTGGCTTCGGTCTTGCCGATTGGTGGCGGGTGCAACACGTCCCAGATTGCGCCGTATCGCTTTTCCCAGCGCGTGTAGTTGTGCCGAGCATCGCGGCATGGACCGCAGCTGAGTTCTGTGCCGGCAGGCATGTGCCTCGAGCAGTAGCGGGGCGGCTCGGCCGGAATGCTCGACAGGTCGGCGGGTACGCCGCTGATGCGCTGCAGTTGTTTGCCGGTTTGCTCGATCGCCTTGGTGGGCTCGTCGACGAGCTCGGCGTCGACGGTGGGCGCTTCTCCCCCTTCTTCTGTTACTTCTCCAAGGTCTCTATAAGTAGTGCATCTGTCGGATTCGACAGGGGGGTGTGTCGATTTCGACAGACCATCGTACGAATTCGGCACATGGTCTGCCGGATTCGTATTGTGGCAGCTCGCAGGTTTGTCGGATTCGTATTCTGTCTGGTCAGAGGCGATTTTGTAAGATCGGCGTCGGTCCTCGCGCGGCGGGTGTTCTGCGACCTCGATTGAGTTTGCTAGACGCTCCAAGGCGCGCCGAATTGCGCTGCCGCTCAATCCGACTTCGCTGCCGAATTCGGAATAGGACACGCGCCACCAACGCACGCCGGCCACCGTCACGCGCCCAGGTCCGTTGGACTCACACCGATACCGAATGTGGGCCAGCACTAAGGCTGCCGCTGCGCCGTAACGCTCGACCTCGTCCGGCATGACCCTGACGAACGGCGGTCTCACGTTGCGGCCTTCGCGGTGTGCAGCCCGCACGCCAGGCCAGGTTCCTTGACGCGCTGACGGCAGGGTTGGCCAGCCGAAGTGGGTCGCCCGCAGCGCAGACTGTCACCCCAGATGCGCTCGCGCATGGTGGCCGGCAGCCGCCCAAGCCCCTCGTGTGGCTGCGATGGGTCTCCGTGTTGCGCGCGCCCCCCGGCGAGGGCGGTCTTGCTTACCAGCCACAGCACCTCGTCGCCGGCGTTGGTCACACAGACGGCGGCCAGATAGTCGGGTGCGCCGACGTCGCACAGGCAAGCTGAGCGTTCGTAGTCGATCAGGCTGCCGGGCCGGTCGCTCACGCTGCGCCGCCGCGCAGAATCGCGGCGATGCGCTCGCGCTGCTCGGCGGTCAGCGGCGGCGCCTGGGCGACGACCCTCGCGACGTGCTCGGCCAGTTGGTGGGCACGGAGCGCCCGGCGGGCCTCGACCAGCTCCGGGTCGTCGGGCTTACGGTCGCGGGACAGCGCACCGATGCGAGCGCGATAATGTGCGGTTTCCGATGACAAAGCCATCGCCAGGGCCTCCAAGAGCGCGAGAGATTAACCCTCGCGCTGGCAAGGCTGTCACCGAGCGACATCCGGCCCTTGTTGGCGCTCACCGACGCTGTTACGGGGCGCCCGACGTACCGGTCGTTGGCGCTTCACAGGCTAGCAGCGAGATTCTTAAGACTGATGGAGGTTTGGCCGTGCGCCGCCCACGTGTCGAGGAATGCCGCTAGCGACTCGTACCTCGCGGGCGTCGTCTGGCCGTGGCATTCAAACAGCATTCGGTACCGGACGTTGCTCGCGTCGCTCGGCGTGAGCAGATCGGAGCCTGGTTCGATTTCCACTGTGCGACCGTCGATTTCGCGCAGAGCTTGCAGAGAAATGCATCGCCGCCCGTTTTCGGGTGGCACTGGCCGCCATCCCCTGGTGTCGCAGATCAGCGCCCCGAGCTCGTAAGTGCCGCGGGAGTGCACGGCGTCGTCGCAGAAAACGCGGATGCGGTCGATCATCGGTCCCACTCGAATCTGACGCTGCTGGGGTCGAAACCTGGACCGGGCCGGGTGCGGTCGATAATCACGCGCAGTCGCAGCGCCTGCAATATGGCGCGGCGCTGGGATACGGCCATCTCGTCCCATCGTTCTCGAGCTCGCGGGCCGGCCAGCGGTTGCACCGCGCTGATGTCCAGCGAGACGACGGACTCGGCGCGGCGCCGTTCGGCCTCATCGAGCTCGGGCTGCAGGCGCGCGGTGATTCGGCGTAGCTGGTCGGCGCTGATGGCGCCCTCGGCGAACGCGTCGGCCGCTTCGCTCAGACGTTGATTCAGCTCGCGGGCACGGTCGGACCACCGCCGCGCCTCCGCATCATCGCCGAGTAGCCAGTCCAGTGCGTCAGGCTGAGCCAGGCGCGCGATGACGACCTCCCTGACGACCTCGTCGACCGACGGCTCGGAGCGGCCGACGCAGCCCTTATTGCTGTCGCAGATGTACAAATCGAGCGGCTTGCCGCGCTGCCCGCGGCGCGTGACGGCACGCAGCTTCTCTCCACACACCCCGCACTCGCCTATCCCCCAGCTGAGCAGATGCCGGCGGGCGCCGGGGCGGGCGGTGCCGTTGACTCGGCGCCCGGGCTCGGTGAGCAGCGCAACGACTTTCTCGTGCTTGGCGCGGTCAACAATCGGCGGCCAGCAGCCGTCGAAACGTTCCTCATCGGGAAGGCCGCGATGGTGAACACGTTGCGCAATATTCGATTCTCGGATGGCGAGCTTCTTGACCGACGTCTTACCCCACCGCGCCGAGTTGGGCGCCGGCTCGCCGCGCTGGTTGAGCGACTCGGTGATGCCGCGGAGGGTGTCACCAGCGAGCAGACGGTCGACGACCTCACGGACAACACCGGCCTGTTGCGGGTGTTCGACCCAGGTGGCGTCAGCCCCGCGGCCCCTCTTCTGCCACCCGTAGCCGAGGTCGCTGGATGGCCGGCCTGAGCGGGCACGTCGCGCGGCCGCGGCTGTGACGCGCTCGGACTTGATTTCAGATTCCCAGGTTGCCAACGCCCCTTGAATGTCGACCCAGGAGCGGCCGGCCGCCGTTGATAGGTCGTAGTCGCCGCCCTGGGCCTCGGACACGTTGACCCTGCACGCGTGGAATGAGTCGATGAACTCGGCGCGCTCACCTCGGTTCCGGGTCATGCGGGTGAGCTGGTAGACGATGACACGGTCGATCTGCCGGTCACGCGCCAGCCGCAAAACTTTCTGGTAGCCGGGCCGTTCGGCGCCACGAAACGCGCTGATGTCGTTGTCGGTGTGCTCGGCCACGATCCGATAACCCCGTGCTGAGGCGAAGGTGCGGGCATGGTCGAGCTGGGCTGTGACGCCAACCGCCTGGCCGCTGGTGTCTTGGCTGATGCGCGCGTAGAGCGCGACGCGCTCGCCGACCGAAGTATTCACAATTAAGAGCCTACGGTATTCCCCGGCGGCGTCGGCAAGACCTGGCAACCCGGTGACTTCGAGCAGCTGCTCGACGACGTGTCCAGCCGGGTGTTCGACGTGTACGACGACGCCACCGTGATCTACCCCGGCCACGGCGACGACACCGTGCTGGGCGCCGAACGCCCACACCTGGCCGAATGGCGTGAGCGCGGCTGGTAGGCCGGCTACGTGGTGTGCACGATCAGCACGTCGACCTTCGCCTTACGCGAGACGTTGGCCGGCACCGATCCCAGCAGCCGTCCCGCGATCGTGCTCAAGCCGACGTTGCCGACCACCAGCAGGTCCGCCTTCTCCGACTCGGCCAGCTGCACCAACGCATCCACCGGGGCGCCTTCGATCGCGCGCTCCTCGACGTTCTTCGCGCCGGCGATGTGCGCCCGTTCCTTGGCCGTGTGCAGGATGTCGTAGATCGGACCGGTGCCCGTCACCTTGTAGCTCTCGCCCTTGAGGGCGTCGACCGCGCGGGCGTCCTCCTGCTGGGGCAGGTACGCCGACGCGATGATCAACTTGGCGTCGCTTCCGGCGAGTTTGGCCGCCCTCTCGACCGCGCGCAGCGACGAATCCGAGCCGTCAGTACCTACGACAACGGTTTGATAGGCGCTCATTTACCCTCCCAGGTGTCGGTTTCTCAGCCAACCCAAGACAGTATCGCGTTGCTGGACCGTGGTGGGAGAGATTTGCGGCGTGGCAGCCCTCACGGTCGTGTCCGCCGCATTGCGCAGCTCACGTCGCCGGGCCGCTCAACTGCACTGTTCGGCAAAGCTCCACTTAAGGTGGTAGGCGATCATGTCTACCCCTGTCGTCGAAGATCCCGTGGCTGACGGCGCCGAATCGGCGTCGTCGGCAACTTCGCGCGGCAGGTTGCTGGACCCGTGGGCGATAGCCGCGCTGACCGCGGTCGTCAGCGGCGCCTGGGCCGCGCGACCGTCGCTGTGGTACGACGAAGGCGCGACGATCTCGGCGTCGGCCAGCCGCACGCTGCCCGAGTTGTGGAAGTTGCTGAGCCACATCGACGCCGTCCACGGCTTCTACTACCTGCTGATGCACGGCTGGTTCGCGATCTTCCCCCCGACCGAATTCTGGTCACGAGCACCCAGCGCGCTGGCGGTGGGGGCAGCCGCCGCAGGCGTGGTGGTGTTCGCGAAGCAGTTCGCGGGGCGGACGACGGCACTGTGCGCGGGCGTCGTCTTCGCGATCCTGCCCAGGGTGACATGGGCGGGCATCGAGGCCCGCTCCTACGCGCTGTCGGTCGCCGCCGCGGTCTGGCTGACCGTGCTGTTCGTCGCCGCGGTGCGACGTAATCGGGCCCGGATGTGGGTGTCCTACGCGCTGGCGTTGATGCTCACCATTCTGGTCAGCATCAACACGGTGCTGCTGGTGCCGGTGTACGCGGCGATCCTGCCCGCGGTGGCCCCGGGCAAGCCGCGTAAGCGGCCGGCCATCTGGTTTGCGGTGGCGTCGGCCGTCGCGCTCGGAGCGATGACGCCTTTCCTGCTGTTCGCCCACAACCAGGTCTTTCAGGTCGGCTGGATCGCGGGGCTGCACCGCAACCTGTTCCTCGACGTCGTGCACCGGCAGTTCTTCGACCACAGCATCGCCTTCGCCATCCTCGCCGGTGTCCTGGTGGTCGTCGCGGCTGGCCTCCGGCTGGCCGGGCGCGCCAGGGCCGAGGCCGGCACCGGCCGGTTGCTGCTGATCAGTGTGCTGTGGGTGGTCATCCCGACCGGCACCGTGCTGATCTACTCGGCGCTCAGCGAACCGATCTACTACCCGCGATACCTGATCTTCACCGCCCCCGCCGCGGCGGTGATCCTGGCAATCTGCATCGTCGCCATCGCCCGCACCCGGTGGCAGGTGGCCGCCCTGCTGGTAGCCATGGCCGTGGCCGCGTTTCCGGGCTACTACTTCATCCAGCGTGGGCCGTACGCCAAGGAGGGGTGGGACTACAGCCAAGTGGCGGACGTCATCAGCGCCCACGCCGCACCCGGCGACTGTCTGTTGCTGGACAACACGGTGCCCTGGCTGCCCGGGCCGATCCGCGCCCTGGTGGCCACCCGGCCGGCCGCCTTCCACTCCCTGATCGACATCGAACGGGGCGCCTACGGACCCAAGGCCGGCACGTTGTGGGACGGCCACGTCGCGGTCTGGCTGACGACCGCCAAGATCAACAAATGCTCCACCCTGTGGACCATCACCAACCACGACCCTTCGCAGCCCGATCACCAAGTGGGACAGTCACTTCCGCCGGGAGCGTTCGGGCGCTCACCGGCCTATCAGTTCCCGGGCCATCTGGGTTTTCACATCGTCGAGCGGTGGCAGTTCCACTATTCACAGGTCGTCAAGTCGACCCGGTGAGCGTCGGTCGCGGTGGGTTGCCTGATAGGAGCTGAGGAATCCGAGGGCGGCCAGTGCGGTGAACACCGCGAACAGCCAGCGCGCCGACGTCACCTCGCCGCCGGGTGCGGTGTTGACGACGACGCCCGCCAGTCCGGCGCCGAACGCCCCGGAACTCAGCTGGACGATGTTGATCGCCGCGGCCGCCGCGCTGCTTTCGGCCGGGTCGTCGACGGCGGTCATCGCCCGGACCGCCAGATGAGGCCACCCCATTCCGATGCCCGCACCGGTGATCAGCAGGGCCAGCGCCCACAGCAGCACGAACGACAGCGAGGCGTAAGGACGCTGCGTTACCGCACCCAGCGCCAGGCCGGACGCCATCACCAGCGGAGCCACCGCGACCACATGCCCGATCACCTGCCGGTTGGTCAGCGACGCGCTGACCACCTCGGCGAGGGTCCACCCGGTGGCGAGCGCGGCCCCCAGAAACCCGGATTCCACCGGACTCAGGTCGGCCAGCTTCTGCCCGAAGAACGGCACATAGGTGTTGGCCATCGCCGCCACCATCTGCACGGCCATGGTCAGGTAAATCCACTTCAGCGGCCCGGAACCAAACACGCTGCGCGGCAACACCGCGACGTGCATCCGCCAGTCCACGATCACGAAGACCACCACCAGCAGCGCGGCGGCGGCCAGCAGCCCGAAGGTCTGAATCCGGTATTGCGGCAGCTCCGCGACGCTGACGGCCAGCGCAGCCGCCCCGATCAGCAGCAGCGACCAGACCGGCACCGGGTGGGCGATCGGCTTCTCGCCGCCGATATGCCCAGCCGGCAGCACTTTCCGCACCAGCAGCGCCATCAGTGCGGCGGCGAACGCGATCGACACGAACGCCCACTGCCACAAGTCCAGCTGGGCGAAGATCCCTCCGGTTGTGGGTCCGACCAGCGTCGCGACCCCCCACATCGTGGAGACCAGCGCCGAGCCGCGGGTCCACAGCTGGCGCGGCAGCGCGGAGTTGATCAGCGCATACCCCAGACCGGCCAGCAGGCCGCCCGCGAGGCCTTGCAGCATGCGTCCGGCGACCAGGATCTGCATGTTCGGCGCCAGTGCCGAGACCAGGCTCGACAACGCGAAGACGGTGAGCCCCATCAGATATGACGATCGTGCTCCGACCCGCACCAGCATCGGGTTCACCGTGGTCGCCGCGACCACCGAGCCGACCAGATAGAGCGTGGTCGCCCAGGCGAACAGGCGTTCACCGCCGATGTCCGCGACGATGCTCGGGAGCATGCTGACGGTGAGGAACTCGTTGGTGGCGTAGAGTCCGACGCCGCCGGCCAGCACGGTGCAGGTGCCCAGATGCCGACCGAACAGCTCACGCCAACTGCCGGTCTCACTGACCGTCTCCGTCACGCTCCTACCGTAAGAGGTGCGGTGTTAACGCAGTGACCGCCGATCCCGGCGAGTCGCCCGATACGCCGCCAGCACACCGACCGCGGCCAGCACCGTGAACACCGCGTACAACCAGCGGGCTTGAATCACCGCGTCGCCCGGAGCGGTGTTCACGACCACGCCGGCGATCCCGGCGCCGAAGGCTCCGGAGATCAGCTGCACGGTGTTGATCGCGGCGGCGGCCGCGCTGCTCTCGGCCGGGTCGTCGACGGACTCCATGGCCCGCACCGACATGTGTGGCCAAGCCATGCCGATGCCGATGCCGGCGATCACCAGAGCCAGCGCCCACAGCCCGACCAGGCTCGGCGAAGCGTCCGCGCTCTGCGTCAGGGCGCCCACCGCCAGCCCGGTCCCCATCAACAGCGGCGCGACCAGCACGACGTATCCGATGACACGTCGGTTGTGCAGCGACGCGCTGACGACCTCGCTGACCGTCCATCCGACAGCCAGCGAGGCGCCCAGGAAGCCGGCGCCGACCGGTGACAGGTGTCCCAGCCGCTGCCCGAACAGCGGCACGTACGTGTCGACCATCACCGCCATCATGAGCATCGCCATGGTCAGGTAGATCCACTTCAACGGACCGGAGCCGAACACGCTGGGCGGCAGCACCTTTGCCTGCTTCCGGCGATCGACCGCTATGAATGCCGCGACCAGCAGCAGCCCGAGGAACACCAGGCCGGCGATGGCGGCGGCGTTGCGCGGTAGTTGTGCGACGCTGACCGCCAGCGCGGCGGCCCCGATCACCAGCAGCGACCACACCGGCACCTGGCGGGTGGAGTGCTCCCCCGCCGCGACGGCCCGCTCGGCGCCCAGCACCGCGGTCACCAGGGCCGCCATCAAAACGCTCAGCACCGTCATCGTCCCGAAAGCCCAGCGCCACAGGCCGTACTGCGCGAAGACCCCGCCGATCGCGGGGCCCACCACCGTGGCGACCCCCCACATCGCCGAGACCAGCGCGGACCCGCGGGTCCACAGCTCGCGCGGCAGTTCGGCGTTGATCAGCGCGTAGCCGAGTCCGGCCAGCAGGCCCCCGGCGACTCCCTGCAAGGTGCGGCCCGCGATCAGCACCTGCATGGTCGGGGCGACCGCGCATACCAGGCTGGCCACCCCGAACACGGACAGTCCCAGCAGAAATGACACGCGGGCTCCGAACTGCCGCAATGTCGCGTTGACGGTGGTGGCCGCGGCCACGGAGCCGACCAGATACAGCGTGACCACCCAGGCGTAGAGGCGGCTGCCGCCGATCTCGGCGATGGCGCTGGGGAGCAGGCTGACGGTGAGGAACTCGTTGGTGGCGTACATCGCGACGCCGCCGGCCAGCACGGTGCAGGTACCCAGATGGTGACCCAGCAGGTCACGCCAGCTGCCGGTCGCGCGCGCTGTCTGCGTCACTTGAGGCCGGCGGCGTCCATACCCCGCAACTCCTTCTTGAGGTCCGCGATCTCGTCGCGGAACCTGGCCGCCAGCTCGAACTGCAGGTCCCGCGCGGCGGCCATCATCTGCGCGGTGAGGTCCTTGATCAGATCGGCCAGCTCGGCGCGCGGCATCGAGGAGGTGTCGCGTCCCTCGATGACGCCCGCACTGACGGCACGACCCGGCTCGCCCTGGGCCCGCCGACCGCGCGAGGAGTTGCGCCCCGATCCGCCGACGCCGACTTCGGTGTCGTCGGCCTCGCGGTAGACCTGGTCGAGGATGTCGGCGATCTTCTTGCGCAGCGGCTGCGGGTCGATGCCGTGCGCCTCGTTGTAGGCAATCTGTTTGGCCCGCCGCCGCTCGGTCTCGTCGATCGCCTCGTTCATGGAGTCGGTGAGCTTATCGGCGTACATGTGGACTTCGCCGGAGACGTTGCGGGCGGCGCGGCCGATGGTCTGGATCAGGCTGCGGGTGGATCGCAGGAAGCCTTCCTTGTCGGCGTCCAGGATCGCCACCAGGGACACCTCGGGCAGGTCGAGGCCCTCACGCAGCAGGTTGATGCCCACCAGCACGTCGTAGTCGCCGAGCCGCAGCTGTCGGAGCAACTCGACCCGGCGCAAGGTGTCGACCTCGGAGTGCAGATAGCGCACCCGGATGCCCATCTCCAGCAGATAGTCGGTGAGGTCTTCGGCCATTTTCTTGGTCAGTGTGGTCACCAGGACGCGCTCGTCCGCCTCGGCGCGTTTGCGGATCTCGCCGATGAGGTCGTCGATCTGGCCCTTGGTCGGCTTGACCACCACCTTCGGGTCGACCAGCCCGGTCGGGCGGATGACCTGTTCGACGAACTCCCCGCCGGTCTGGCTGAGTTCGTATGGTCCGGGAGTGGCCGACAGATACACCGTCTGCCCGATCCGGTCGGCGAACTCCTCCCAGGTCAGCGGCCGGTTGTCGACCGCCGACGGCAGCCGGAACCCGTATTCGACCAGGTTGCGCTTGCGCGACATGTCGCCCTCGTACATGCCGCCGATCTGCGGCACGGTGACGTGCGACTCGTCGATGACGAGCAGAAAATCGTCCGGGAAGTAGTCCAGCAGGGTGGCCGGCGCCGAGCCCGCGGGCCGGCCGTCGATGTGCCGCGAGTAGTTCTCGATGCCCGAGCAGAATCCGACCTGGCGCATCATCTCGATGTCGTAATTGGTGCGCATCCGTAGCCGCTGCGCCTCCAGCAGCTTGCCCTGACCTTCCAGCTCGGCCAAGCGTTCGGCCAGTTCCTGCTCGATGGTGGAGATCGCCTGCGCCATCCGCTCCGGGCCGGCGACGTAGTGGGTGGCGGGAAAGATGCGCAGCGAGTCGACCTGGCGCACCACGTCCCCGGTCAGCGGGTGCAGGTAGTACAGCGCCTCGATCTCGTCGCCGAAGAACTCGATCCGGACGGCCAACTCTTCGTAGGAGGGGATGATCTCCACCGTGTCGCCGCGTACCCGGAAGGAGCCGCGGGTGAAGGAGAGGTCGTTACGGGTGTACTGCACGTCGACCAGCAGCCGCAGCAGCGCGTCCCGGGGCACTTCGTTTCCGACCTGCAGTTCCACCGAGCGGTCCAGGTAGGACTGCGGGGTGCCCAGGCCGTAGATGCAGGACACCGAGGCGACCACCACCACGTCGCGCCGGGACAGCAGCGACGAGGTCGCGGAATGTCTGAGGCGCTCCACATCGTCGTTGATGGAGCTGTCCTTTTCGATGTAGGTGTCCGTCTGCGCGATATAGGCTTCCGGCTGGTAGTAGTCGTAATACGACACGAAGTACTCGACTGCGTTGTGCGGCAACATCTCCCGCAGTTCATTGGCCAGCTGTGCGGCCAGCGTCTTGTTCGGCGCCATCACCAGGGTGGGCCGTTGCAGGCGTTCGATCAGCCAGGCCGTCGTCGCCGACTTGCCGGTGCCGGTGGCGCCGAGCAGCACGACGTCCCGCTCCCCGGCTTTGATGCGCCGCTCCAGTTCGTCGATGGCCGCCGGCTGGTCACCGGCGGGCTGGTGCGGGCTGACCACCTCGAATTTGGCGCCGGTGCGGACGACCTCGTCGACGGCGCGGTATTCGGAGTGCGCGACTACTGGGTGTTCGGTGGCGAAAGCCATGTCTGCCAGGGTAGTCAACGGGACCGACAAGTCCTCGGCGCGAGCGGCCCCGAAGGCCGGCGAACGGTGCGCCCCGACCATCCCTCTGAGGACGCTCGCGCAGGCAGGGACGAAATCCAACCGGCACATCAGCCACAGTGTGCACACCAGCAACATGCATCTCTCATTTCACGGAAAGGCCCTGGCAGAGCGCCATTTTCAGCCGACACGGCTCCGCGGCGCACCGGACTTGTCGGCCCGGTGGCCTATGTTGGGCGTCCGGACGAACGACAAGAGCAAGGGATGACGGTGGACGACTACGCGGGCCTGTCGGCGACAGACCTTCTCGCGCTCAACCGCGACCTGCAGGGCTCTCGGGCGGTCCGGCTGCTGGCCACGCTCAACCTGGGCCTCTACGCGACGCTGATGGAACGCCACCTCAGCGACACCGCCGTCCCGGAGACCGAGCTCGTGGTGCGGCTGGAACGCGATCTCGCCGAGCTGGGCGAGCCCCAGTCCGGGCTCGCGCTGATCAAATCCTGGGCCGGCCAGGGCTGGCTGCACCGCGTCGTGGACAGCCGGGCCGGCCACGAACAGAACCTCTGCTATCTCACCCAGGACACCCGCCGCGCGCTGGACTTCCTGCGCGGCATGCGTCGTCAGGACACCATCGCCACCGGGGGCTCGATCACCGGGCTCGCCGCCCGGCTCAAGCAGGTCGCCCTGCGGGTGGACAGCGACCCGGCCCGCATCCGCAAGCAGATCGAGGCCGAGATCGACGCCCTGCACCAGCAACTCGACCAGCTCGACGCGGGCCAACGCCCGGCACCGGACGTGACCGACTGCTACGACGAAGCGCGCGCGATCGCCTTGCAGATGGAACGGTTGATCACCGACATCGGCCAGTACGGTGCCATGATCGAGCAGGCCACCGCCGCCCTGGACGAACCCATCGACAGCAACGTGGAATACCGCGACCGGCAGCGCCAGATGTATTCCGACTACCAGGCCGCCTGGGACTCCCGAGGCCGTGACTCGCACCGCGCCTTCCTGCGCATGGTCAACGACCCCGACCAGCGTGCCGAATTCGAGGCCGACGTGGCCGCCGTCGCCGACGCGCTGCCCGCCCTCGACCCGGATCTGCGCAAGATCATGACCGGCTTCTTCGAACTCGTCGGCCACCAGATCGACGAGGTGGAGCGCATTCAGCAGCGCTGCGCCCAGCGCGTCAAGCGGTTCACCGCATTCGGCACCATGGAGCAGCGCCGCGGCGTGGCCCGTCAGCTCAACCAGGCCATCGGCGCGGCCCGTGCGCTGCTCAAGACTTCGCTGACCGACTCCCGCCTCGACATCGACGTCCCGCTGGCCCGGCACGCCATCAGTTCGGTCGGCGCACTGAGCTTCAAGATCGGCGACCTGTCCAGGCCCAAACCCGCTGAGGCCGCCACCGGCGAGGTCGACCTGACCACCTTCGCTGCCCTCACCACGCAGGTCGACGCACCCGCCATGGCGGACGCCCTCAACGACAGCCTGCGCAAGGGACCCGTCAGCCTGCCGGACGCCGTCGCGATGCTGGACACCGCCTACCTCGGTCACGTCATCGTTTTGTGGTCCTGGGCGCTCAAGCAACCCCAAGACGGCACCGTCGGGTCGACCGCCGTCCGGTTTCGCTCCCTGGCCGGCCCCGACCGTGAAATCGAGCTTCCCCGTTTGACTTTCACCGAACCGATCACCACTCTCGCGGGAGCCGGCACGTGACCATTGAGACCGATATCGACTTCTCGTCGCTGCCGCAGGTCGATCAGGCGGCGACTCCGCCGGTGGGGCGCAGGCCGCGTTTCGAGGGCGACGTCTCCGAGCTGCCCGACCGCGCGTGCTGGGCGCTGCAGCACCTGCTCACCCGCCGCTACATCAGCGCCGAGGCCGACGCCGACATCTACAGCTGGGTCGTCGAGTACCGCGCCCAGCTGTCGGTCCGGCTCTCCGAACTCGACCTGCAACTGCGCATCACCGACGGAACGGAGATCGCGTTCATCGAACAGGCCCGCTACGAATCAGCCAGGGGCATCAAGCTTTTGCGCCGCGAACCGCTGGGCACCTACGACTCGATCCTGGCGCTGCACCTGGCCCAGATGATGCGCGCATCCGGCGGGCAGGCCGTGTTGATCAGCCGCGAAGAAATGCACGGCCTGTTCTCCGGGGTGCTCAACGACACCGATCGCGACGCGGTCACGTTCGCCGCCCGCATCGACGGCGCCATCGCCCGGTTGACCGGTTTGGAGATCCTGCGCCGAAGCCGTGACGACGACGACAGTTACACGATCAGCCCGGTGATCACCGCCATCATGACCGCCTCCGTCATCACGGAGTTGCAGCAGCAATTCGAGCAGTTGCTCAGTGGCGGCATTCCGCAGGAGACGGACGACGAAGCCGAGCCCGATGACGACTGAACAATTCCACCTGTCCCGGCTGCAGATCATCAACTGGGGCGTCTTCGACGGCTACCACAGCATCCCGTTCAGCAGCGGCGGTGCGCTCATCGCCGGAGCATCGGGAAGCGGTAAATCCTCACTGCTGGATGCGATTTCGCTTGGCTTCCTGCCGTTCAACCGGCGCAACTTCAACGCCTCCGGCGACCACACCGCCGCGGGGTCCAGCGCCGGACGCCGCACCGTCGACAAGTATGTGCGCGGAGCCTGGGGTCAGCGCAGTGACGGCGGCACCAGCCGGGTGATGTACCTGCGCGGCGACGGAACCGCGTGGTCGGCGGTCGCGGTCACTTACACCGGTGAGTCGGGCCGCACCGTCACCGGCCTGGTGCTCAAGTGGCTGACCGGCGACTCCCGCAGCGACTCGTCGAGTCGCTTCGTGTTGGGCGACGGCGACCTCGACATCTAGGAGATCTGCAATCGATGGGCGGCCAACCGCTTCGATGTCGGCGTGTTCAAGGAGGCTTGGCGGTTCTCCACCAAGGTCGAGTCGCAGTATCTGGCGCAGCTGTACGCCACCATCGGCATCCGGGCCTCCGATGCGGCCCAACAGTTGCTCGGCAAGGCGAAGTCACTGAAAAGCGTTGGCGGACTTGAGCAATTCGTCCGCGACTTCATGCTCGACGAACCCGACAGCCTGGCCCGGCTACCCGAAGCACTCAAGCAGATCGACCCGCTGGTGGAGGCTCGGGAGCTGCTCGCGGTCGCCCAGCGCAAGCGGCGCATCCTGGGCGACATCGAGCAGGTGCAGCAGCGCTACGCCGCCGAGTCGTCGGACCTGGGCATCATCGACCTGGTTGATGCGCCGATGGTGCGCGCGTTCAGCGACCACGTCCGGCTGGCGCAGTGCCCGGCTCAGATCGCCGCCCTGGACAGCACCATCGACCAGCTGGAGAACGAGTACGAGGATGTCACCCGGTCATTGAATCTGGCCAAGGCCGAAGCAGATTCGCTCAACGCCCAGATCAGCGGGTCCAGCGCGAACATCGCCCCGCTGCAGTCGCAGGTCACCGCCGCCGAGGCCGAAGCCGAGCAGGTCAGCCGTCGCCGCGCCGCATACGAAGACCTGCTGTCCGCCCAGGACATCGAGATCCCGGACACGGCCGACGAATTCTGGAACTTGCGCGAGCAACTGCTGACCGAGGCCACCGAGATGCTGGCCAAGGTGGAACGGAACCGGGAGACCTCCACCGACGCCGAGTACGCGCAGAAATCGGCCCGCATCGCCCGCGACGAGGCCGCCAAGGAACTGCGCCGCGTCGAACACGTCGTCTCCGCGCTGCCGGAGTTCGCGCTGGCGATGCGCGACCAGATCTGCGCCGCGGTGCGGGCCGACCCGGCCGATCTGCCCTACATCGCCGAACTGCTGGACCTGCACCCCGACCAGACCCGGTGGCGGCTGGCGGTGGAGAAGGTGCTGCGCGGCACCGGACTTCGGCTGCTGGTGCCCGACCAGCACTGGGCGGCGGTGTTGCGGTTCGTCAACGAGACCGACCTGCGCGGCCGCCTTCAGCTGCATCATGTCCGGACCAAGTTCCTGCGTGCCGCGCCTGCAGATTTGGACCCGAAAACGTTGGCGGGCAAGCTGTTCGCCGTCGACCCCGGCCACCCGTGCGCGGCCGAGGCCGTCGACGTCATCGCCGCCGCCGGCGACCACGTCTGCGTCGAGAGCCCAGACGTCTTCGCCCGTTTCCGCCGCGCGGTCACCGACACCGGCTTGTACAAGGACTCCGATCGGCTGGCGATCAAGGACGACCGGCGCCCGATCAAGCCGTCCGAATACCTCTACCAGGGCGACGTGTCGGCCAAGATCAATGCGCTGACGCTGGAACTTGCCGCCGCCGAAGAAACCTACCGGCAGGCCCGCCACACCGCCGATGCCATCGCCGCCCAGCGCCAGCGGTGGCGGGACCGCGCGGTGGCCTGCAAGGCGATCTGTGAGCAGTTCCCGCAGTGGAGTCACATCGACACCGATACCGCCGACGGGCACGCCGAGCGCCTGCGCCAGCAGTACGAGTTGCTGCTGTCCGATCACCCCGATCTGGACGCCCTCAATGCCCGTGCCGACGAATGCTGGTCGCAGATACAGAGATTGATGACGCGGCGCGGGGCGATCCAGATGCGCCGCGACAGCCTGGACGAGCGGCGCACCCGGCTGCTGGACCTGCAGGACCGGTTGGCGCCGGCGTTCGTCTCCGAACCACTGACCGAATTGCTGCACCGCTACGCCGCCGCGATCCCGGTAGCGCTGGAACTGCTGGATCCCGAGCCGCACCGGGAGGCGTTGTTCGCGGCCATCAAGAAAGACCGCGAACAGCTGCGCGAGAGCCGCCGCCGCTCCTACGACGAATTGGCCCGCATCCTCAACACCTTCGACACCTCGTTCCCCGACGCCATCCCGAATGACAGCGACAACTTCGACGAACGGGTACACGACTACGTCGCGCTGTGCCGGCACATCGACGAGCGCGAACTGCCCGACGCCTACGAGCGGATGCTGCGACTGGTCACCGAGCAGGCCCCGGATGCGATCCTGACGCTGCACCGGGTCGCTCAGCAGGAGACGCGGCGCATCAGCGAGCAGATCGACCGGGTGAACACCGGTTTGGGCGCGGTGGAGTTCAACCGCGGCACCCGGTTGACGCTGCGGGCGACCCCGCGGCAGCTGCCAGCCGTCGACGAACTCACCGAGATCGTGCGCGCCATCTCACGGCGCATCGCCGAGGTCGGGCTCGGCGACAAGCAGGCGATCCTCGACCAGTACGCCGACATCCTGCGTCTGCGCAACCGGTTGGCCTCCACCGCGCCCGAGGACAGGGCGTGGACCCGCGACGCCCTGGACGTGCGCAACCGGTTCACCTTCGACTGCGCGGAATGGGACGTCAGCAGCGACGAACTGATTCGCACGCACAGCAACGCCGGCGACAACTCCGGCGGCGAGCAGGAGAAGCTGATGGCGTTCTGCCTGGCCGGCGCGCTGAGCTTCAACCTGGCCAGCCCCGAAAGCACGGATAACAGGCCGGTTTTCGCCCAGTTGATGCTCGACGAGGCGTTCTCCAAGTCCGACCCGCAGTTCGCTCAGCAGGCTTTGCAGGCGTTCCGCAAGTTCGGGTTCCAGCTGGTGATCGTCGCGACCGTGCAGAACGCCACCACCATCCAGCCGTATATCGACAGCGTGGTGATGGTGTCCAAGACCGAGGCCACCGGCCGCAACAACCGTCCGGTCGCCTCGGTGGCCACCAGGACGATCTCGGAGTTCACCGCGTTGCGCCAAGAGATGCGCGCCGCGAACAAGCGAGTCCCCGCCGGAGTGTGACGCGAAAAAAGCGTCAGCGATGCCGGGTCCACATCCGGCTCACCGGATCACACTCGATCAGGTAGCCGTCGCTGGAAGCCGACATCGCGAACACCGGGATGTCCGGCCGGTCGCAGGTGCTGCCGGCGGAGTGCACTCCGGTGGTGATCGGCGCCTTGTCCCAGGTGCTGCCCTCGCAGACCACCTGTTCGTTGCTGGTCTGGTCGTAGGCCAGCTTGTCCGCGTCGGTGCAGGCACCGCCGAGCACGGGCGGGGTGGGCCGGGACGCCGGCGCGAGCGCCGCGCTGACCGCCTGCGCGGGGTCGCTCAGCGTCACCTCCGGCGGCACGTCGCCCACCCGGGTGGCCACCACCGGAACCCGCGCCACCGCCCCCTGCGCACCGCACTCGTTGCTGCCGACGGTTTCGGTCTGCACGCCGCGCAGCGTCCCGTCTGCCTGCGGTGCCAGCGAGAACGCCACCGTCTCCTGCTGGGTGGCCGGTGCCGGAGCGTTCGGCTCGTGGCACGCGACCTGCTGCTGCGCCGGGGCGCCCTGCCAATAGCCGGCCACGAACCGCAGCGTGTCGCTCGAGCCGCCGTCGGTGGTGTCGGCGACCTGGTGGGAGCTCTGGTCGAGCTGGACACCGGTAGCCGCGCAGCCGTTGGTGGTGCAGACGGAATGGAAGGCCCACCACGTGGTGGTGGGGAGGCCGTTGTGACGCATCGGTGTGCCGTTGGTGGTGCGCTTGGAGCGGTCGAAATCCAGCCGGTAGGTGCCGTCCAGGACCTTGCCGGGGGGCGCCGAGACCGGGGCGGCGGGCGCGGGAGCGGCCGCCTGGGCGGCGGGTCGGGCCGCCAACGTGGGATCGATGAGGTCGGGTTGGAAGCTGTACAGCGCCGACCAAGTGGCCGCGATCGCAATCAGGACCGCGCACGTCAGCGCGGCCGCCATCCGGGTGCGCGGCGAGATGCGGCGGGCGCGCGCGGGAGTGGCGTCACCGGCGGCGGTGTCTTCGGGCAGCGGGTTGCCCACCGCGGCGGCGACGGCGGCGGCGAAGGATCGGCATCGATCGAACCGTTCCTCGGGCGCTTTGGCCAGTGCCCGGTCGAATATGTCGTCCAGACAAGCCAATTCGGGACGGTAGTCGCTGATCTGGGGCGGGTCCTCGTGCAAATGCTGGCTGATGACCGCGACCGGGTTGGGGTTGCGGAACGGCGGGGTGCCGGTGAGCAGGTGAAAAGCCGTGGCGGCCAACGCATATTGGTCTGCGCGCCGGTCGATGTTGGAGCCCGCCAACTGCTCGGGGGCGGCATAGGCGACGGTGCCGACCGCGACGTTGGTTTGGGTGATCCCGTTGACGTCGGCGAGGTGACGGGCAACACCGAAGTCGGCCAACAGGATTCGCCGCTCCCCGTCTTCGGGATGGGTGAGCAGGATGTTGGCGGGTTTGACGTCGCGGTGCAACAGCCCGCGGTCGTGGGCGTAGTCGAGCGCCCCCGCGACGGCGGTGAGGATGGCGCAGACGTCTTCGGCCGGCAGGCCGTCGGGGTGAGACTCTCGTACCAGCCGGGCAGCGTCGGTGCCTTCGACATAGTCCATCGAAATCCAGAGCTGGCCGTTGAACTCGCCGCGATCGTGCACACCGACGATGTGCGGGTGCCACAGCGTGGCGGCGAGATCGGCTTCCCGGTTGAACCTCTCGCGGAACTCGCTGTCCGCGGTGATCGCCTCGGCCAGCACCTTGATCACATCCCGGCGCGGCAACCGGGGGTGCAATGCCAGATAGACCTCGGCCATTCCGCCGGCACCCAGCTGCCGCAGGATGGTGTAGCCGGCGAACTGCGCGCCGCGGTCCATGGCGGTGCGCGATCCCGGCGCGGGGTGATCGGCGGGTCTCGGCGGTGGGACCGCCGGCGGGACGCGGCGCAGCAGCTTGACGGTGGTGGCGGGCAGCGACTGGACACCTGCGCGCAGAGCTTGACGCGAGTTGCCCAGCAGTCGCCGGCCGGCGTTGAGACGCCGGGTGCCGCCAGACCGATCTTCCATGCCGTTTCGTCCCTCCTCCCCCTCGAATGATGCCCGAGTTGACGTGTTGCATGTCCCGATCCGAGCTGTGCAGTTGCTATGAGAGGCAGCGTTGCAGACATAGGAACCGCACAGCTGACTCTCATCGAGCAACCCCGCTGGCGCGCCGATACTGGTGTGGTGAATCGACCCGTCCCGCCAGCCCTGACCATTCGATACGACGGCTCCCAACGCTCTTTCGCCCCGGGTTACGAGATTGTCGTCGGCCGCGACCTGCACGCCGACCTGCGCATTCCCGATCCGCGGATCTCCCGGGCGCATCTGATCCTGCGCTTCGAGCAGGGGCGTTGGCTGGCGATCGACAACGGCTCGCTGAACGGGACGTACGTCGCCGGGTACCGGATGCCGGTGGTGGACGTGCACGACGGCCAGAGCATCAACATCGGCAATCCCGCCGGGCCGCGGCTGACGTTCGAACTCGGCGGGCAGCGCGCCCAGCCGGTTCGCCCGCGCAACGGCTTCGCCAGCGCCGGGCCGGTGCACGACAGCGGGCCGCCCACGCTGACCTGGGCGGTCACGCCGCCACCGCCACCCCCGCCGTCACCTCCGCCGATGCCGCCGGCGCGGCCACCGCAGCCCGCCCCACCGGCCCGGAGCAACGGGCGACCCGTGCGTCCCACCCCGCCGCAGCAACCGCGCCCCGCGCCCCGGCCGCCGTCACCGCCGTCACCGCCGCCGCCGCATGAACAGATCACCACCGTCAACCTCGACCGGCCCGCCGCCGAGGTCACCCATATCGATCACAAGTCGGCCGACGTGTCCGGCCTGGCCACCCGGATGGTCAAGATCCTGGCACCACGCTCGCAGCGGGGCTCGGAGCCGGCGAAATCGACCGGCGTCATCTCCATCGGACGCGCCAACGACAACGACATCGTCGTCTCCGACGTGCTGGCCAGCCGCCAGCACGCCACCCTGCGGCTCACCCCGCTGGGCACCGAGATCCAGGACCGCAGTGTCAACGGCACGTTCGTCAACGGCACCCGGGTGGGGTCGGCGATCCTGGCCGAGGGTGACGTGGTCACCATCGGCAACGTCGACCTGGTATTCAGCGACGGCACCCTGCTACCCAGCAGCGAAACCGCCACCCGCACCGGCGGGCTGGAGGTGCGCAACGTCGACTACACCGTCGACAACGGCAAGCAACTGCTGGACGGCATCTCGCTGGTCGCGCGGCCGGGCACGCTGACCGCGGTGATCGGCGGATCGGGCGCCGGCAAGAGCACCCTGGCCAGGCTGATCGCCGGTTACGCCCGCCCGACGTCCGGGTCGGTGACCTTCGAAGGCCACGACATCCACGCCGAGTACGCGTCGCTGCGCAGCCGGATCGGGATGGTGCCGCAGGACGACGTGGTGCACCGGCAGCTCACCGTGAACCAGGCGCTGGGCTACGCGGCCGAACTTCGGTTGCCGCCGGACACCAGCAAATCCGACCGCGCCCGCGTGGTCAGTCAGGTGCTCAAAGAACTCGATCTGACCAAGCACGCCGACACCCGGGTGGACAAGCTCTCCGGCGGGCAGCGCAAACGGGCGTCGGTGGCCCTCGAGCTGCTCACCGGCCCGTCGCTGCTGATCCTGGACGAGCCGACCTCAGGCTTGGACCCCGCCCTCGACCACCAGGTCATGACCATGCTGCGCTCGCTCGCCGACGCCGGCCGGGTGGTGATCGTGGTGACGCACATGCTGTCCTACCTGGACATCTGCGACCAGTTGCTGCTGGTCGCGCCGGGCGGAAAGACGGCGTACTGCGGTCCGCCCGACCAGATCGGTTCGGCGATGGGCACCACCAACTGGGCCAAGATCTTCACCCAGGTGGGCGCCGACCCCGACGAGGCCAACCGCCGCTTCCTGGCGCAGAGCCAGGCGACCAAGCGTCCCGCCGAGGACGCCGAGCCCGCCGAGCTGGGCAAGCCGACGCACACCAGCCTGCGCCGCCAGATCTCGACGATCGCGCGACGCCAGGTGCGCCTGGTGGTCGCCGACCGGGCCTACTTCGTGTTCCTGGCCCTGCTGCCGTTCGTGCTCGGCACGTTGTCACTGACGGTGCCCGGGTCCAACGGATTCCGGGTGGTCGCCGAACACGCCGGGACGCCCGACGAGTCGGCGCAGATCCTCAACCTGCTGCTGTTGGCGGCCGCGTTCATGGGCACCGCGCTGACCATCCGCGACCTGGTCGGCGAGCGGGCGATCTTCCAGCGCGAGCAGGCGGTGGGTTTGTCGACGACGGCGTATCTGCTGGCCAAGACGGCGGTGTTCTGCGTGTTCGCGGTGCTGCAGGCGGCGGTCGCGACCACCATCGTGATCGTGGGCAAGAGCGGCCCGACCCGCGGCGGGCTGGTGCTGGGCCACGGGAACGTGGCGGCGACGATCGAGCTGTTCCTCACCGTGGCTGCGACGTGCGTGGCCTCGGCGATTCTGGGGCTGGCGATCTCGGCGCTGGTGCGCTCCAACGAGCAGATCATGCCGCTGTTCGTGGTGTCGATCATGGCGCAGCTGGTGCTGTGCGGCGGCATGGTCCCGGTGACCAACCGGATCGTGCTGGAGCAGTTGTCCACGGTGGTGCCGGCGCGCTGGGGCTACGCCGCGGCCGCCGCCACGGTCGACGTGCGCAATCTGGTCCCGGGCTCGCTGATCCCCAAGGACCGGTTCTGGCAGCACACGTCGAAGATCTGGCTGCTCGACATGGGTATGCTCGCCGCGTTGTCGGTGTTCTACGCCTGCTTCGTGCGATGGAAGATCCGGCTGCGCCGGTAGGCTGACCGCATCCATCCACCCAAGCACGAGACATTCGACCTGGCCGCCCGCACCAACACCGACCCCAAGGGCATCGTGCGGGCGGTCGACGAGTACGCGGTGCATCCGTGGGGGCTGTATCTGGCCCGACCCACTCCCGGCCGCGCCCAGTTCCACTATCTGGAATCCTGGCTACTGCCGTCGATGGGGTTGCGCGCCACCGTTTTTCACTTCAACCCGGGCCACGAACGCGACCACGACTACTACCTCGACGTCGGCGAGTACACGCCCGGCGACACGGTGTGGCGTTCGGAGGACCACTACCTCGACCTCGAGGTGCGCACCGGCCGCGGCGTGGAACTCGCCGACGTCGACGAGCTGCTCGAAGCCCTGCGGCAGGGCCTGTTGTCGCCCGACGTGGCCGAGGTGGCGGTACGGCGGGCAGTGGCGGCCGTCGAGGGGCTGGCCGGCCACGGCTATGACCTGACGGCATGGCTGGCGGCCGGCGGCATCCAGCTCACCTGGCGAGGCGCCGACCATAATTTGCGGTGACAACCCGGGGCGCGCAAGTTAGCGGTTGCCGGCGCATGCCGTTTCCGCCGGCAGCAGGTGTCGTCGCACAAGTTTGCGCCAGCGCCGTTGCCGGTAGCGGTAGATCCCGCCGGCCAGTGCGGCGACGATGCCGGTGAGCACACCGGCATCGATGTCGACGGTGTCGCTGTACCGGCACCGGTCGGCCTCGAGCGGTTCGACATGCAGGGTGTGGTTCCACGTCTTCAGCACGCCGCCGTGTTCGTGGGTCCGGATCGTTGCGGCCTTCTGGTCCACGTCGACGACCTCGATGGTGTGCCGGTAGGCGGGAACGACGTGGAACGCCATCAGCCAGCCGGTGCCGCTCTCGCCCAGCCGCAGCGCCTCGGTACGTCCGGCCAGCGCGGGGAAGCCGAACAACCCCTTGCAGACGTAGAGGAAGGTGGCCGGTGAGAGCATCGCCGCCCACACCCGCTCGGCGCTGGTGGGCAGGATAGTTTCAACGTGCACGGTACGCATTCCGACTCCTCGGGCAACAGTTAGGTCCCTGATTTTGCTGGTGTCGGGGTGGAATGACTACTCGCTTTTTGCCCTGCAACACCGGGAGGTCCAGGATCGCCCCGACTGACCGTTTTCGGCAGCGTAAGCAGCCTCGGCAGGTGCGAGCCGCCCAGACCCGGCAACGCATCCTGGACGCGGCGGCTCAGGTTTTCGCCGAATACGGGTATTCGGCCGGCACCACCAACCGCATCGCCGAACGGGCCGGGATGTCCATCGGCTCGCTGTACCAGTACTTCCCCAACAAGGACGCGGTGCTACGTGCCCTGATGGATGAACACCTGCAGGCCGGGACCGAGTTGCTCGGCAACCGGCTGTCAGAGGGGCTACCGGAAGGGCTCGAGGATACGCTGCGGCTGTTCGTGCGGGCCGTCATCGACAACCACCGGGACAACCCGCGCCTGCACCGCGTGCTGTTCGAGGAGGCGCCGCGGGCGCCCGAGTTCCTGGACCGCTTGCACGAACTGGAGCGGTTCAGCGTGGATATGGCTGCCCAGTTGCTGGCCCGACACCACGGGACCCGAGCTGACCGGCTCACTGCCCAGATCGTGGTGGTGACCATCGAATCCCTGGTGCACCGGCTGGTCACCTCCGGCGAGAACGTCGACTTTCAGCACGCCGAGGACGAGATCGTCCTGCTGCTGACCGGATATCTGAGGGCCCCGACTGATCAGACCGCAAGCAGGCGTTCGAAGAATTCGCGGTAGTGCATCAGCGCCAGCCGCAGGTCCTCGGTGGAAGCCTGCTGCCCGCGGGCCCATTGCTCCTCCAAACGCGTACGCGCAGTTGCGAATTGGGATGTCAACTGGTCCACCAGATCCGAGACCAGGACATCGGCCTTCTGCACGCAGTCCTTGGGATCGTCGACGAAAGCGGCCTGCACCGCGGCCCAGCGCCCGCGAAGCTCGGCGAGATCGTCCTCGGCGAACAGCATTTCGGTGGTTGCGGACTCGTGCGACTCCGCCGGCGCGGATTCGTGTTTGTGCCGCGCGGGCTCTGCCGACTCGGTCGCCGGCGGTTGTGTTGCGACGTCCGGGTTTTGGGGTTCGTCATAGGTGGTGGTCGGTTGTTCTTGGGTGGTCATGCGCTTGCCTCCTTGGAAGTGGTCTCGAGCAGTTTCTCGAACAGCGCGCGGTAGTGCACGAACGCTTCCCGTTGCCGTTCGGTGTCGACATCGCCGCGCTGCTGGGCCAGGTGAATGCTGTGTGCGGCCCGATAGTCCTCGACGATCTGGGGGTGATCCACCGAGATGTCAGCGGCTCGCTGCTCGAAATCGTCTACGGGATAACCCCGTTGCCGCATCACCTCGGTGACCAGCCGGTCGGCGACGCCGACCGCGGTCGCCGGGTTGTCGACGAACCCGGTCTGCACCTGTTGCCAGCGGGTGGTGAAGTCCGTCAGCGCCGAAGGGGTCAACGCGACGATGTCGAGCTTCTTGCGATTGCGCTCCCGGGCGGTGAGCTCCTGCTCGGCGGCGCGGTGGTCACCGGTTTGCGACACCAGTCGCTCGTACTCGCTGCCGTAATGCCGTTTCAGACGTTCGGTCCTTCTGCGGCTGCTCGCCATGAACGCCGCCGCTACCAGGACTGCGACCACGACGACGGCCAGTAATGCAATCAGAATCCATTGCCAGAGAGCCATTTTCTGCTCCTCTCGTACTCATGTCGAATAACCGGCATGAAACGGATGCAAACGTGCGTTGGCGTCAGAAGTAATGCCGACGTCCGCCGACCGCGCGTCCGGTGGAGCCGAGCACGGCCAGAATCGCACCGATGACCACCAGGATGATTCCCAGCGTCCACAGGATGTTGATCTTGAGCAGAAATCCGGCGATCAGCAGGATGATTCCGAGAACGATCATGACGAGCCCTCCCTTTCAGCGATGTTGCCGGTCGGGTCGGTTTGCCCCGACGCTGATTCCAGCGAACGCCCTTTGCGGGGCGAGAACTACACCCCTAGGGAGGTAATCTGCGCGATATGCCGCCTTCCGGTGAGCCGATCACGGTCGCCCTCGTCGACGACTACGACGTCGTCGTCAAAGGTGTTGCCAACATGCTGGACCCGTACCGCGACCGCGTGGTGATCGCGGAACTCGACTCCACGATGCCGGTCAAGGACGCCGTCGACATCGTGCTGTACGACTCCTTCGCCCAGCCCGAATCCGATCACGAGGAGATCGGCGTGTTGGTCGCCAACCCACGCGCGCGCCGAGTTGTGGTGTACACGTGGAACTTTCACCCCGATCTGGTCGACAGCGCTCAGCGCCAGGGTGCGCACGGCTACCTGTCGAAGACCCTGCCGGCCAGTGAACTGGTGGCCGCACTGGAAGCGGTGCACTGCGGCGATTTGATCATCAGCGACGTGGCGAAGCGGGCGCGCAGCGCGCCCGGGCTGGACTGGCCGGGCCGCGGCGAAGGCCTCAGCGACCGTGAGGCCGAGATCCTGGCGCTGATCACCCAGGGCAAGAGCAACGCCGACGTCGCGCGGCTGACCTACCTGAGCCCCAACACCGTGAAGTCCTACATCCGCACTATCTACCGCAAGATCGGGGTGGGTAGCCGCACCCAGGCGGTGTTGTGGGGCGTCGAGCACGGGTTCACACCCGACCATCACCGGATCGAGCATTGGCGCGGCGGTCCCTGACCACCGTCGTCAGCGGATCGGCAGATTCAGCAGGGCATCCAAATCGGCGATGGCCCGCAGTGTGTCGTTCAGATGCGTGCAGGTGCTGGTGCCGACGAATTCGACACGGACGCGGTCCCGCAACTCCGTCAGCGTCATGCCCGCGATGCGCGCCGCGCTTTCGACGGCACCGGGGCATTCCTGCCACGGCAGCACCCGCACGTCGGCCCGCGCCGAGAGGACCGTGCGGGTCGACTCCTGCAGCGTTCCGGTCACCGTGTACTCGTGCACGATGGTCTCGACGAGGTCGTCGTCGGTGTGCGAATCGCGAAAGTGTGCGTCGAACTCGACCACGCCGTCGCCCACCGGCCAGGTGTCCAGACGTCGGAGTCTGCGCATCCCGCGCGCTCGCAGCGGCTCGGCTTCGTGCAGTCCGGCCAGTGCCGGCGCCACCGGGCCGCGACCGGTCGGAATCACATCGTGTTGCCGGGCGTAGCCGACCACGGACGCCTCCGGCGCGAAACCCGCGCAGATCCCGGTCATCCGGTCTGCCACACCCGGCGGCATCTTCTGCTCGATGCCCAGGCTGATCGCGGTGTGCTGGATGCCATATCCGGACACCAGCGCCGCGCCCACCCAGTCGTCCAGCAGCAGATGCAGCAGGCTGGCTTTGCGCACCTCGTCGGGCAGCAGTTCACCGAGCTTCGCCCGGAAGCCCCGGCTGACGCGCTGCCCCCGCAGCGCATCGAGTCGGGCGTCCGGCGGCGTGGGCTCGATGTCGTCGACGACGAAATCGACCAGCCGTGCCCGGATCTGGACTTGACCGACTACCGCGATGCCGTCCTCGGTACCTACCGCGTCGCGCCCCCGGAGTTCGGCGAAGGATTCTCCCGGTCCGCCCGGGTGGGTGTCGATGGTGCTGGTGCGCCGCATCCGGCCCGGCGTCAGCGGGGGCGTCAGGTCGACGGGCCGCCGCGGCCCCAGGATGTCGGTGACGAACGGCATGAAAAAAAGGTACTCGGACCGCTCAGGGCTTCCAGCCGGTGGTGTCGGCCCACTCCCAGGCCCGGCGGTAGGCGTCGAGGAACCACGGTTCTTTGGCGGTGACGTACCGGATGATGTCACCGCCGCCGCCGGCGTCGGCCGCGCGCTTGACTTCCAGATAGTCCGCCCGCACCGCGGGGTTGGCTTTGAGCCAGTCCACGAACAGCAGCGCGAATTGCTGATTCGGCCGTCCGGCGACCCGGATGTGCACGTTGGTCGGACGTCCTGGATCGGCGGAGGCGTGAATACGCTTGTGCCACAACGTTGGATCGTCGCTATGATCGAAGTCCGCGACGGTGCTGCGGGCATCGGTCTTGGCGGCGTCCTGGGTGATGTGCTCGAGACGGGGGTAGCCCGCGGCCAGCAGCGGCTCGACGAGTTCGTCTGCGATGTCCAGTGATTCGACGGTGATCTGGATGTCGATGACGTCCTTCGCGTCGAGGTCCGGCACCGCGGTGGAGCCGATGTGGTCTACCCGCAATGCCCGATGGCCGCACGTAGTCTTGAGCCGGTTGAGGATTCGCGATGCCTGCTCGGGCCAACTCGGGTCGGCCGGGACCAGCCGGGCCTGCGCCCGCGCCGGCTGACGCTCGGCCAGATTGTGCGCGAACGGCAGAATCCGGTTGTGCCACACGTCTTTTGCCCGCTCGATCAACTCCCCCGGGCTGCCGGAGTTGTCCAGCCAGATGTCGGCGACGGCACGACGCTGCTCGTCGGTGGCCTGCGCGGCGATCCGGGCGCGGGCGTCGTCCTCGGTCATGCCGCGTTGCTCGATCAGCCGTCGCAGGCGCAGCTCGACGTCGGCGTGCACGATGACCACCAGCGGGAACAGCGGGGCCATCCCCGATTCCACCAGCAGCGGGATGTCTTCCACCACCACGGAGTCCTGGGCAACCGCGTCGATGATCTCGGACCGGCGCTTGGCGACCAGGGGATGCACGATGCCGTTGAGCTTCTTGCGCTCTTCCTCATCGGCAAAAGCCTTGGCCGCCAACGCCGGCCGGTCCAGCGCACCATCGGGCAGCAGGATGTCCTCGCCGAAGGCGTCGACCAGTGCGGCCAGTCCTTCGGTGCCCGGCTCGACGACCTCGCGGGCGATGACATCACCGTCGACGATGATGCCACCGCACTCCGAGAACGTCTTGGACAGCGCCGATTTGCCGGCGCCGATGCCGCCGGTCAGCCCGATGCGCAGCATCCGAGCGTATTACGCGCTGCCGGCGAGCTTCTCGCGCAGAGCAGCCAGCTGCGCGTCGCTGGCCAGCGACCCGCCCGCGGACTTCTCCGAGGAGCTGCTGCTCGACGAGCTGCTGCCGCCACTGCTGTGGTCGGCTGCCTCCGCGGCGGCGAACTTCTCCATCTGCGCGGTGTGCATCTTGTGCCGCCGCTCGGCCTCGGCGTAGCGGGCCTCCCACTCGTTGCGCTGGGCGTCGAAACCTTCGATCCACTCGTTGGTTTCGGCGTCGAAGCCCTCGGGGAAGATGTAGTTGCCCTGCTCGTCGTAGCTGTCGGCCATGCCGTACTTGGCGGGGTCGAACTCCTCGGTGTAGTCCTCGTTGGCCTGCTTGAGCGACAACGAGATTCGGCGCCGCTCCAGGTCGATGTCGATGACCTTGACCATCGCGTCGTCGCCGACGGCGACCACCTGGTCGGGCACCTCGACGTGGCGCTCGGCCAGCTCCGAGATGTGCACCAGGCCCTCGATGCCCTCCTCGACACGCACGAACGCGCCGAACGGCACCAGCTTGGTGACCTTGCCCGGCACGATCTGACCGATCGCGTGGGTGCGGGCGAAGTGGCGCCACGGGTCTTCCTGAGTCGCCTTCAGCGACAACGAAACCCGCTCGCGGTCCATGTCGACGTCGAGCACCTCGACGGTGACCTCGTCGCCGACGCTGACCACCTCGGACGGGTGGTCGATGTGCTTCCAGGACAGCTCCGAGACGTGCACCAGGCCGTCCACCCCGCCCAAGTCGACGAAGGCGCCGAAGTTGACGATGGAGGAGACCACACCCTTGCGGATGGTGCCCTTCTGCAGCTGGTTGAGGAATTCGCTGCGTACCTCGGACTGGGTCTGCTCCAGCCAGGCGCGCCGGGACAGCACCACGTTGTTGCGGTTCTTGTCCAGCTCGATGATCTTGGCTTCGATCTCCTTGCCGATGTACGGCTGCAGGTCGCGCACCCGGCGCATCTCGACCAGCGAGGCGGGCAGGAAGCCGCGCAACCCGATGTCGAGGATCAGGCCACCCTTGACCACCTCGATGACGGTGCCCTTGACGGCCTCGTCCTTCTCCTTGAGCTCCTCGATGGTGCCCCAGGCGCGCTCGTACTGCGCGCGCTTCTTGGACAGGATCAGCCGGCCCTCTTTGTCCTCTTTGGTGAGAACCAGGGCCTCGACCTCGTCACCGACGGAAACGACCTCGTTGGGGTCGACGTCGTGCTTGATGGAGAGCTCGCGGGCGGGGATGACCCCTTCGGTCTTGTAGCCGATGTCGAGGAGCACCTCGTCCCGGTCCACTTTGACGATGGTTCCCTCCACGATGTCGCCATCGTTGAAGTACTTGATCGTTTTGTCTATTGCGGCAAGAAAATCCTCGCTGGTGCCAATGTCGTTGATGGCTACTTGCGGCGAGGTGACGGTGGGACTCGGCATATTGTTGGGTTGCTCCGGACAGGATTGATCGCAGGGACAATTTGGGTTTACCTGTCGAGGCTACTCGACTGCGTACACGCAGGCCAAACTCGGTCCCGCTGTGGATGAGCGACTTGCTTCCGCGGGGTGACTCAGTGTGCCGCCGAATCCCAGCTGTGACCGTAGCCGACCGACACCTCCAGCGGCACGTCCAGCGGGTACGCGCCACCCATCCTCTCGCGCACCAGCTGCTCCACCTGCTCGCGCTCCCCCGGCGCGATTTCAAGCAGCAGCTCGTCATGGACCTGCAACAACATGCGCGACTTGAGCTGCGCTTCCTTGATCGCCTTGTCGACCTCGATCATCGCAACCTTGATGATGTCGGCGGCGCTGCCCTGGATCGGCGCGTTGAGCGCGGCCCGTTCGGCGGCCTCGCGCACCTGGCGGTTGCTGCTGTCCAGTTCGGGCAGGTAGCGCCGCCGGCCCAGGACGGTCGAGGTGTAGCCGTCCTTGCGGGCCTGCTCCACCACGGCCAGCAGGTAGTCGCGTACCCCGCCGAACCGGGCGAAGTACTGGTCCATCTGTTCTTTGGCCTCTTCGGTGGAGATCTTGAGCTGGGCCGACAAGCCGTAGGCGCTCAACCCGTAGGCCAGGCCGTACGACATCGCCTTGACCCGGCGCCGCAATTCGGCGTTGACCTCGTCGATCGGAACGCCGAAGGCGCGTGAGGCGACGAACGAGTGCAGGTCCTCGCCGGTGTTGAACGCTTCGATCAGCCCCTCGTCACGGGACAGGTGGGCCATGATCCGCATCTCGATCTGGCTGTAGTCGGCCGTCATCAACTCGGTGTAACCGCCGGAGCCGACGACGAACGCGTTGCGGATCTGGCGGCCGGCGTCGGTGCGGATCGGGATGTTCTGCAGGTTCGGTTCGGTGGAGGAAAGGCGGCCGGTGGCGGCGATCGTCTGATTGAACGTGGTGTGGATGCGGCCGTCGGCGGCCACCGAGTTGAGCAGCCCGTCGACGGTGACCTTGAGCCGGGTGACATCGCGGTGGGTCAGCAGATGCTGCAGAAACGGGTGCCCGGTCTTGTCGAAGAGCGACTGCAGGGCGTCCGCGTCGGTGGTGTAGCCGGTCTTGGTGCGCTTGGTCTTGGGCATGCCCAGCTCGTCGAACAGCACCACCTGCAGCTGCTTGGGCGAGCCCAGGTTGATCTGCTTGCCGATCACGGCGTAGGCGGCTTCGGCGGCGTCCCGGATCTCGTCGGCGAACTGGCTCTGCAGTTCGGTCAGCAGGCGCAGGTCGACGGCGATGCCGACGGCTTCCATGCCGGCCAGTACCTGCTGCACCGGAAGTTCCATCTCACCCAGCAGCGCGGTGGAATCGATGCGGTCCAGTTCGGCGTCCAGGGCGTCGGCCAGATCGATGACGGCGCGGGCCCGCAGGATGGCGGTCTGCACGGCCTGCTCGTCGGTGCCTTCCTCGTCATCGAGCAGCGAAAGTTGTTGTTGCTCAGCAGTTTCCGCGCGCAGCTCGCGGCGAAGGTAGCGCAGCGAGAGGTCGTCGAGGGTGAAGCTGCGCTGCCCGGGCCGCACCAGGTAGGCGGCCAGCGCGGTGTCGGAGGTGACACCGGCCAGCGTCCAGCCCCGGCCGGCCAGGTCGTGAATCGCCAGCTTCGCCTCGTGCAGCGCCTTGGGCCTGCCGGGGTCGGCAAGCCACTGCGCCAGGGCGGCGTCGTCCTGCGGCGTCAGCGTGGCGGTGTCCAGGTAGGCGCCTTCGCCGTCGGCCGCGGCGATGGCCAGGGCTGTCGCATCGCCGCCGTGCGGCAGGTGCGTGCCCACCACCGTCAGTCCGGCGCGCCGCCCGTCGCCGACGTGCTCGTCCAGCCACTGCTTCACCGAGCCGGGCTGCAGCGCCCCGCCGCGCACGTCGAATCCCTCGTCGACCTCGGGCTCGACCGCGGCGAGGGTGTCGAACAGGCGGTCCCGCAGGACGCGGAACTCGAGGTCGTCGAACAGCCGGTGGATGTGGTCACGGTCCCAGGGCTGCAGCCGCAGCGTGTCGGGCGTCTGCGCCAGCGGCACGTCCTTGACCAGCTCGGTGAGGTCCCTGTTCAGCACGACGTTGGCGACGTGCGCCCGCAGTGCATCGCCGACCTTGCCGCGCACCGTGTCGACGTTGTCGACCAGCGACTGCAGTGAGCCGTACTCGATGATCCACTTCGAGGCGGTTTTCTCCCCCACCCCGGGAATGCCGGGCAGGTTGTCGCTGGGGTCGCCGCGCAGCGCGGCGAAGTCGGGGTATTGCCGTGGGGTGAGCCCGTATTTCTCGACGACGGCTTCCGGGGTGAAGCGGGTGAGTTCGCTGACGCCTTTGCGTGGGTAGAGCACGGTGACGTCGTCGCTGACCAGCTGCAGGGAGTCGCGGTCGCCGGTGACCACCAGCACTCGGTAGCCCTCGTTCTCGGCCTGGGTGGCCAGGGTGGCGATGATGTCGTCGGCCTCGAATCCCGGTTCGGCCAGCACGGTGATGCCCAGCGCGTTGAGCACTTCCTTGGTGATGTCGATCTGGCCGTGGAACTCGTCGGGCGTCGAGGAGCGGTTGGCCTTGTATTCGGGGTAGCGCTCGGAGCGAAACGTCTGGCGCGAGACGTCGAAGGCCGCGGCGATGTGGGTCGGCGCCTCGTCGCGCAGCAGGTTGATCAGCATGGCGGTGAAGCCGTAGACGGCGTTGGTGGTCAGGCCGCCTCGGGTCTTGAAGTTCTCCGCGGGCAACGCGTAAAACGCCCGGAACGCCAGCGAATTGCCGTCCAGGAGCATCAGGGTCGGCTTGGCTTGATCCTGGGTGGTGGCAGTCACGAGACTCACTCTAGGCATCGGGTCCGACGCGCCCCGGTGTCCCCGGCGCCTCCTGGTGTCCCGTGGTGTCCCCAAACAAGCGCTTGGTAGTCTTGCCGGGTGCCCGAGCTCACCAGCCAGCAACCCGCGATCGAGGGATGGTTCGCCACCGACGACGACGGAACCACCCATCTGATCGGCAGTAAATGCCCGCAGTGCGGGACTTTCGTGTTCCCGCCGCGGGAGAACAACTGCCCCAATCCGGCCTGCGACAGCGACACTTTGGAGTCGGTCGCCCTGTCCAGGCGCGGAAAGCTGTGGAGCTACACCGAGAACCGCTACCCGCCGCCGGCGCCCTACCCGGCGCCCGCCGAGTTCGAACCGTTCGCGATCGCGGCGGTGGAACTGGCCGACGAGGGCATCATCGTGCTCGGCAAGGTGGTCGAGGGCACGCTGGCGGCCGACCTGAAGGTCGGCATGGAGATGGAGCTGACGACGATGCCGCTGTTCACCGGCGACGACGGCGTGGAGCGGATCGTCTACGCGTGGAAGGTCTCGGCATGAGCACTCCTGAGCCGCTCTACATCCTCGGCGCCGGCATGCACCCCTGGGGCAAATGGGGCCGCGACTTCACCGAATACGGAGTGGTGGCCGCCCGTGCCGCGCTGGCCGAGGCCGGGCTGGACTGGCGGCAGATTCAGCTGGTCGCCGGCGCCGACACCATCCGCAACGGCTATCCGGGCTTCATCGCGGGGTCGACGTTCGCGCAGAAGCTGGGCTGGAACGGGGTGCCGGTGTCGTCGTCGTATGCGGCGTGCGCGTCCGGTTCGCAGGCCCTGCAGAGCGCCCGCGCCCACATCCTGGCCGGATTCTGCGATGTCGCGCTGGTGATCGGCGCCGACACCACGCCGAAGGGGGCGTTCGCGCCGGTCGGCGGCGAGCGCAAGAACGATCCCGACTGGCAGCGTTTCCATCTCATCGGCGCGATGAACCCGGTCTACTTCGCCCTGCTGGCGCGGCGCCGGATGGACCTGTACGGCGCGACGTCGGAGGACTTCGCGCAGGTGAAGGTGAAAAACTCCCGGCACGGGTTGCAGAACCCGAATGCCCGCTACCGCAAGGAATCCTCGGTGGAGGACGTGCTGGCCAGCCCGGTGGTGTCCGACCCGTTGCGTCAGCTGGACATCTGCGCCACCTCCGACGGCGCGGCCGCCCTGATCGTGGCCAGCGCGGACTTCGCCCGCAAGCACCTCGGCTCGCTGGACGGTGTTCCGTCCGTGCGTGCGGTCAGCACGGTGACGCCGCGATACCCGCAGCATCTGCCCGAATTACCGGATATCGCAACGGATTCCACCGCGGTGGTGCCCGGACCCGAGCGGGTGTTCAAGGACCAGATCCTGGACGCCGCGTACGCCGAGGCCGGCATCGGGCCCGAGGACGTCAGCCTGGCCGAGGTGTACGACCTGTCGACTGCTTTGGAACTCGACTGGTATGAGCACCTGGGGTTGTGCGGTCGCGGCGAGGCCGAGGCGCTGTTGCGCTCCGGGGCAACGGCTTTGGGTGGCCGCGTTCCGGTGAACCCGTCTGGCGGTCTGGCCTGCTTCGGTGAGGCCATTCCCGCACAGGCGATTGCGCAGGTGTGCGAGCTGACCTGGCAGCTGCGGGGACAGGCGACGGGCCGGCAGGTGGAAGGCGCGAAGGTGGGCGTCACCGCGAACCAGGGGCTGTTCGGGCACGGGTCGTCGGTGATCGTCGCCCGCTAGGGGCTTTCGCGCCGTTTCTGTTGCCTCGAGCGGCCCCAAATGTACGGTCGCAGTGGGCTTTTGCCGTACATATCAGGACGCTCGACGCGCAAGGGGCGCGTCCAAGGTCAAGCGTCCTTGGGCGTATCGAGGGTTTCCAGTACCACCTCGGCGACACGCTTCATCGACGTCCGGCGGTCCATGGCGGCGCGCTGAATCCACTTGAACGCCTCGGGCTCGGTCATGCCCTGCTTCACCTGCAGCAGGCCCTTGGCGCGTTCGATCAGCTTGCGGGTCTCCAGCCGGTCCGACAACGTCGCCACTTCTTTTTCCAGGGCGGTGATCTCACTGAACCGGCTCATCGCCAGTTCGATCGCCGGGATCAGGTCGCTGGCAGTGAACGGTTTGACCAGGTACGCCATTGCCCCGGCGTCCCGCGCCCGCTCGACGAGGTCGCGCTGGCTGAAGGCGGTCAGCACCACGATCGGCGCGATGCGCTTGCTCGCGATCTCCGAGGCCGCGTCGATACCGTCGCGGCGCGGCATCTTCACATCCATGATCACCAGATCGGGCTGGTGTTGTTCGGCCAACTCCACGGCTTCCTGGCCGTCGCCGGCCTCACCGACGATCTCGTAACCCTCCTCACGCAGCATCTCAGCCAAGTCCATGCGGATCAGCGCTTCGTCTTCGGCGATCAGGACCCGCCGCGTCGGAGCGGCGGCGGCATCGGAGGTGGGGTCCGTCATGACGGATATTCTGTCGTGACGCCTGTGACGGGGAACCCGGGGGGTTCCTCTATGGTGTACTCCGGACCGAAACCGGTTAGCAGCCCTCGTATCCCAACTGGCAGAGGAAACGGATTCAAAACCCGTACAGTGTGAGTTCGAATCTCACCGAGGGCACCAGAGATCCCGCTATCAAGACCGAGCCGTCAATGCTTGTATTCGGGGCATGTGGGAGATCTCGCCGACGTACCTGGCCGACGTACCTGGCGCCGGCGGATCGGCGCTAGATGGCCAACCCGTTGAGCCCATTGACCCCCAGCAGGCCGCCGCTACCACCGTCACCCGGAGTCCCCGGCGTGCCGCCGGTTCCAGCGTTGCCGCCGTTGCCGCCGATGCCGATCACCAAGGCGTTGCCTCCCGCTGCACCGTTGCCGGCGTTGGTCGCGCCCGCGCCGCCGGCGCCACCCGCTCCCCCGTTGCCCACCAACGGACCTGCCGCGCCGCCGACCCCGCCCTGCCCGCCGACCTGAGTCACGCTAAATCCGCCCAGACCACCGGTCCCGCCATCGCCGAGCAGCGCAACGTTACCGCCCGCTCCGCCCGCGCCGCCGGCATTGTGCTCGCTCACTCCTCCATCGCCTCCGGCCCCGCCGACGCCGAACACTGCGCCCCCGCTACCACCGCTGCCGCCGGTGCCGCCGATTCCGTTGAAGCCGATTCCGCCGTCTCCACCGACGCCGCCGGCACCGAACAACAAGCCGCCGGTGCCACCATTGCCTCCCGCGACACCAGCGTTGTCGTAGCCGAGCCCGCCGGCCCCTCCGGCGCCACCGTTTCCGGCGAGCAGCCCGGCGTTGCCGCCGCCGCCCCCGACACCGCCCGCGGCCTCGCCGAATCCGCCGGAACCTCCGTCGCCGCCGCCGCCACTCAGCAAGCCGGCCGCCCCGCCGGACCCGCCCGCGCCCCCGACACCGCTCAGACCGAAGCCGAGCCCCCCGACACCGCCGGCCCCGCCGCCGCTCAGCAAGCCGCCGGCCCCGCCCGCGCCGCCGGCACCGCCGACCCCACTACCGGAGAACGCGAAGCCACCCGGGCCGCCGGATCCGCCATCGCCCAGCAGCGCCCCACCGGCGCCCCCAGCGCCACCGGCGCCGCCGTTGCCCGCGGTCGGAGCTCCCCCTCCGATACCGCCGGCACCGCCGGTGCCCAGCACCCCGGCAGCACCGCCGACGCCGCCCGGGTGGCCGGCCGTACCGGATCCACCGGCCCCACCGTCGCCGAGCAGCAGGCCTCCCGGCGAGCCGGTCAATCCCGATCCCGGCGCCGCGTTGGCGCCATTGCCGATGAGCGGGCGCCCCAGCACCGCTTCGGTCGGCACGTTGAGGGCGGTGAACAGCGGCTGTAGCGGACTGGCGATGCCGCTCGCCCCGGCGCCGCCGTTCGCTGAGACGCCGTAACCGGCCTCACCGCCGTTGCCGGCCACGCCGATCAAGAAAGCTCTTCCGCCGGTGCCGCCGGTGCCGCCGTGGCCGGGGCTCCACCCACCGGTCCCGCCGGAACCGCCGTCGCCCAGCAGCAGACCGCCCTGGCCCCCAGCGCCACCGGTCGCGCCCGCTATCTGGCCGGATCCGCCCGATCCACCGATCCCACCGAAACCGAGCAACAGGGCATTGCCGCCGGCACCCCCCGCACCGCCGATATTGCTGCCGAAGCCCCCCGCGCCGCCCGAACCGCCGTTGGACCACAGCAGGCCGGCGTTACCGCCGTACCCACCTGCGCCGCCGAGTCCGTCTTCGGCGGACCCGCCCGCCCCACCACCGCCGCCGGCGCCGAACAGCAGTCCTGCGTTGCCGCCCGCGCCTCCCGCACCACCGTTATCCCCAGTTCCGGCCGCGTGTCCGCCCGTGCCGCCGGCCCCACCGGGACCGGCGAGCAGACCGGCGTTGCCGCCGGCACCGCCCGCACCGCCCGCACCCGCATCGCCGTATCCGCCGGCCCCGCCGTGGCCGCCGCCGGCACCGATCAGCCCGCCGAGCAGCCCGCCGGCCCCACCCGCACCGCCGGCACCGCCGTTGACACCGCCGAAGCCGCCGGCGCCGCCGAGGCCCCCCGCGCCGAACAGTCCACCGGCACCACCGATCCCACCGGCTCCTCCTGTTCCGGAAGCGGAAGCCCCTCCGGCACCGCCCACGCCGCCGGTGCCGGCCAGCAGACCACCCGCACCGCCCGCACCACCGGCGCCGGCGGTACCCGATGCCACCTTGCCGCCGGCACCGCCTGCCCCGCCGGTACCGAGCAGCCCGGCCGCGCCACCGGCGCCACCGTTATGACCCGGCGCTCCGGACCCGCCGGACCCACCATTGCCGATCAAGATGCCTCCGGCAGCGCCGTTCTGCCCGGTGCCCGGAGTGCCGTTGGCGCCGTTGCCGATCAGCGGACGACCCAACAGGAGCTCAGTGGGCGCATTGATCACCCCGAACACCGCCTGGCTCAAGAATTGCAGCGGATTCGAACCGGCAGCCTCGGCGGCGGCGTACGCACCTCCGCCGGCGCTGAGCAACTGCGCGAATTGCTCGTGATACGCGAAGGCCTGCCCACTGAGCGCTTGAAAGTCCTGGCCATGCCCCTCGAAAAGCGCCGCAATCAACGTCGATACCTCATCCTGGGCGGCCGACAGAATCGCCGTGGTCGGCCCGAGCGCGGCCGCGGTGGCCCCCTGCAAACCCGAAGCCAGTCCGACCAGATCGGTCCCGGCCGCGGAGACCACGTCCGGAGCCGCGAATACGAACGACATAGCGGCGCCCTCCCGTCAGCGCGCCCCACCAAGAGGCGCCTACTGGGCAGTTTGGACCCGCGCGGCAGACCGAATAAATCGGGAGAATTCTCTATTTATCGGTCTGCCGCGACCATCAGCCCGGAATACCGGCACAACCCCTGGTCGTTGCGGTCAAGGTACGCGGCAACACCGCTCGCTAATCTCGGCCAACGGTTAGGCTTTACCCCATGGGCGCAAAAAAGTGCGCTGCCCTCAAAGCTGGCAACGACGACCCGGTTCGCCGGCCCGACTGCGTCGCCGCGGTCCGAGCCCAAACCAAAGACCTGCGGCAGCACTACGCGGACGCCGCTGCCCGCCGGGCGCGCATTCTCGACATCGCTGCCTGGATGGCCGTCCTGGTGAGCGGGAGCTTCGTTGCCGTCCAGCTGCTCACCGGCTCGTGGTTGTGGCAGGTCATCTCGATCAATATCGCCGCGGCGCTGGTCTTTGCGTTCGTTCCGATGCTGCACCGCTTCGGCGAACTGGTGGCACCGCTGACCTTTATCTTCGCCGCCTACGCCACCGTGCTGGCCAGCTGCTGGGACGTGGGAACCGGTTCGGGCGCCCAGCTGTTCTTCATCGTCGGGTCATGTCTGGCCGTATTGCTGCTGGGTATCGAGCACATCGTGCTGGCCAGTTTCCTGGCGGCGCTCGGCGCCGGGCTGGTGATCATGTCCGAGTTCGTGATCCCGCGCAGCACCGGCCTGCAGCCGGATTGGGCGCAGTCCACGGGTTTTGTCGTCACCACCATTTCGGCGTGCGTGATGGTGGTCGCCACGGTTTACTTCGCGTTGCGCGACACCGCCCGGGCCGAGGCGGTCATGGAGGAACAGTACGAGCGCTCCGAGGCACTGCTGGCCAACATGTTGCCGGCCAGCATCGCCGAACGGCTCAAGGAACCCGAGCGGCGCGTCATCGCCGACAAGTACGACGAGGCCTCGGTGCTGTTCGCCGACATCGTCGGCTTCACCGAACGTGCCAGCAGCACCCCACCCGCCGACCTGGTCCGTTTCCTGGACCGCCTGTATAGCGCGTTCGACGCGCTGGTGGACAAGTACGAGCTGGAGAAGATCAAGGTCAGCGGCGACTCCTACATGGTCGTCAGCGGGGTTCCGCGCCCGCGGCCCGACCACGTGCACGCCTTAGCCGATTTCGCTCTCGACATGGCCGACGCCGCAGCCGCGCTCAAGGATCCGCACGGACGAGCGGTTCCACTACGGGTGGGACTGGCCACCGGTCCCGTCGTAGCCGGGGTGGTCGGCTCCCGCCGGTTCTTCTACGACGTCTGGGGCGACGCGGTCAACGTCGCATCCCGGATGGAGTCCACCGATTCGGTCGGGCAGATCCAGGTGCCCGACGAGGTCTACGAGCGGCTGAAGGACGATTTCGAACTGCGCGAACGCGGCTACATCGACGTCAAGGGCAAAGGCGTGATGCGCACCTGGTACCTGATGGGCCGCAAGCCGGTCGAGGAACCGGACAGTCTGCCGGCCGAAGACCTCCGTGTCGCACCCGTCTGAGGTCAAAAGACCCCTACCCCGGCTCCGCCACATGCGTCACACTGGCTGCATGGAAACTAGTCCCGCAACATTGTCGCCGCCTAGTCTGCTCCCCCACCTCTGGAAATCCACCCTGGTATCCGGGATCTTGTCGCTCGCGCTCGGCGCCGCCGTGGCGGCCTGGCCGGGTCAAACGGTCCTGGTGGCCGCCATCTTCTTCGGCGCCTACCTGCTGGTCACCGGCGCTGCCCAGGTCGTCTTCGCGTTCAGTCTGCACGTGTCGGCGGGCAGCCGGATTCTGCTGTTCATCAGCGGTGCCGCATCACTGATTCTGGCGGTGCTGGCGTTCCGTCACTTCGGCAACGCCGTGCTGTTGCTGGCGATCTGGATCGGGGTCGGGTTCATCTTCCGCGGTGTGGCCACCACGGTCTCGGCCATCAGCGATCCCGAACTTCCCGGTCGGGGCTGGGCGATCTTCATCGGCCTGATCAGCCTGTTGGCGGGGATCGTCGTGATGGCTTCCCCCTTCCAATCGATCATCACCCTGGCGTATGTGGTCGGCATCTGGCTCATCGTCATCGGTGTCTTCGAAATCGTGTCGTCGTTCGGCATCCGGAAGGCGTCCAAAAACCTCACCGGCTGATCAGCACGCCCATCGAGTTGGCGTCGGCCAGAACCGATTACTACACTCCGTCGTAGATTGTCCCGCAGCCCCGGGAGCTGACAGATGAACGTTGTTGATCTATCGCGCTGGCAGTTCGGTATCACCACCGTCTACCACTTCATTTTCGTGCCGCTCACCATCGGCCTGGCTCCACTGCTCGCCATCATGCAGACGGCCTGGGTGGTCACCGACAACGTCGCCTGGTACCGGCTGACGAAGTTCTTCGGGAAGCTGTTCCTGATCAATTTCGCCATCGGGGTGGCCACCGGCATCGTGCAGGAGTTCCAGTTCGGGATGAACTGGAGCGAGTATTCGAGGTTCGTCGGCGACGTGTTCGGCGCGCCGCTGGCGATGGAGGGCCTGCTGGCCTTCTTCTTCGAGTCGACCTTCATCGGATTGTGGATCTTCGGCTGGAGCCGACTGCCGAAACTGGTTCACCTGGCCTGCATTTGGATCGTCGCGATCTCGGTGAACGTTTCGGCGTATTTCATCATCACCGCGAACTCGTTCATGCAGCATCCGGTGGGCGTGCACTACAACCCGCAGACCCACCGGGCCGAACTGAACGACATCCTGGCGTTGCTCACCAACAACACCGGCCTGACGGCGTTCGGCCACACGGTCACCGGCGCGCTGCTGACCGCGGGCACGTTCGTGGCTGCCGTCAGCGCCTGGTGGCTGGTGCGGTCACAGACCGACACCGTCGACCCGGGCACTCGGGCGATGTATCGCCCGGCGACCGTACTGGGCTGCTGGGTGGTGCTCCTCGCCACGGTCGGGTTGTTCTTCAGCGGCGATCACCAGGGCAAGCTGATGTTCCGGCAGCAGCCGATGAAGATGGCGTCGGCGGAGTCGCTGTGCGACACCCAGGTCGATCCGGACTTCTCCATCCTGACGGTCGGGCGACAGAACAACTGTGATGCGCTCACCCGTGTCATCGAGGTGCCGTACGTGCTGCCGTTCCTGGCCGAGGGCAAGTTCGACGGCGTCACGTTGCAGGGTGTGCGCGACATCCAGCGGGACTACAACCAGCGCTTCGGCCCAAATGACTACCGCCCCAACCTGTTTGTCACCTACTGGTCCTTCCGCGCGATGATCGGACTGCTGGCCATTCCGGTGTTGTTCGCGTTGACCGCACTGTGGCTGACCCGCGGCGGACGGATCCCGAACCAGCGCTGGTTCGCCTGGTTTGCGCTGCTGGCGATCCCGGCACCGTTCCTGGCCAACAGTGCCGGCTGGGTGTTCACCGAGATGGGCCGCCAGCCGTGGATCGTCGCCCCGAACCCGACCGGCGACCCGAACGTCCACCTCACCGTCGCGGCCGGGGTGTCGCATCACGGGTCCGGGGTGGTGATCACCTCGCTGGTGACGTTCACGCTGGTCTACGCCGTGCTCGCGGTGGTGTGGTTCTGGCTGCTCAAGCGCTACATCGCGGAGGGGCCGCTGGAACACGACGCCGAACCGGCCGCGCCTCCTGCCGAGCAGGAAGACGACGTGGCACCCCTGTCGTTCGCCTACTAGACGCCGAAAGGAGCTGACCGGTGAAACTCCAAGAGTTGTGGTTCGGCCTCATCACGACACTGTTCCTCGGCTTTTTCATCCTCGAGGGCTTCGACTTCGGCGTGGGCATGCTGATGGAACCGTTCGCTCGGGTCAGCAAGGGCGATCGGGAAGCGCATCGGCGCGCGGCACTCAACACCATCGGGCCGGTGTGGGACGCCAACGAAGTCTGGCTGATCACCGCGGGCGCGGCCATGTTCGCGGCCTTCCCCGGCTGGTATGCCACCGTGTTCTCCACGCTCTATCTGCCGCTGCTGGCGATCCTGTTCGGCATGATCGTGCGCGTGGTGTCCATCGAGTGGCGCGGCAAGGTCGACGACACGAAATGGCGGGGCTGGGCCGACTTCGGCATTGCCGCCGGCTCCTGGCTTCCTGCAATCCTCTGGGGCACAGCGTTTTCCATTCTGGTGCGCGGGCTCCCGGTGGGCCCCGACGGACAGGTGGACCTCTCGATCGGTGACGTGCTCAACCCCTACACTCTGCTGGGTGGTCTGGCCACCGCCGGATTGTTCTTGTTCTACGGTTCGGTGTTCGTCTCGCTGAAGACGGCCGACTCCATCCGCGACGACGCCCACCGATTCGGCCGCATCTTGGCGCTGCCGGTAACGGTGTTGGTTGCCGCGTTCGGGATCTGGACGCAGCTGGCGCACGGCAAGGACTGGACCTGGGCGGTGCTGGGGGTGGCGGTGCTGGCCCAGGTGGCGGCGGTGCTGTTGGTGTGGCGACGCGCCTCCGATGGGTGGGCGTTCGTGTGCACGCTGCTGGTGGTTGCCAGCGTGGTGGTGCTGCTGTTCGGCTCGCTCTACCCCAACCTGGTTCCGTCCACGCTGAACAGTCAGTGGAACGTGACGATCTACAACGCGTCGTCCACCGATTACACCCTCAAGATCATGACCTGGGTGACCGCGATCATGACGCCGCTGACGGTGGTGTACCAGGCCTGGACGTATTGGGTATTCCGGCAACGCATCTCGGCTGACCGGATACCTGCGTCGATCGGTTTGACCAGGCGTCCGTCCTGACCGGTAGGAGTGCACGGGGTCCGGTGGACCCCCGGCTGTGGCGGGCGTCCACCGCATTGCGCCGCTACCTGGCCGCCAGTGTGCTCTGCGGCGTGGTGATCTCGGGCTGCGCCATCGCGGCGGCGATCGTCCTGGGCGGCCTGGTGGCGCGGGTCGCTACCGACCCCGCCGCGCGGGAGTTGCGCGAATGGTCGGCATCGCTGTCGATTCTGTCGGCACTGTGGGTTATCCGCACGCTGGCGCACTGGCTACAGGCCCGGCTGGGACAGCGGGGCGCCAGCGCGGTGATCGCCGACCTGAGCGGGCAAGTGTTGACGGCGGTGACGGCCCGACCACCCGATCAGCTTGCCGCAGAACGAGACTCGGCCGCCACGGTGGTCACCCGCGGCCTCGACGGCCTGCGCCCGTACTTCACCGGCTATCTGCCGACGTTGCTGCTGGCCGCGATCCTCACCCCGGCCACCGTCGCGGTGATCGCCTGCTACGACCTGAAGTCGATGGTCATTGTGGTGATCACGCTGCCACTGATACCGGTATTCATGGTGTTGATCGGATTGGCCACCGCCGACCGTGCCGCCGCCGCCCTGCAAGCCATGACCACCTTGCAGGCGAGGTTGCTGGATCTGATCGCCGGCATACCGACGCTGCGGGCGCTGGGGCGGGCGTCGGGACCTGAGCGCCGCATCGCCGAACTCAGTGCGGCGCATCGTCGTTCGACGATGTCCACCTTGCGGATCGCGTTCCTGTCGGCGCTCGTCCTCGAATTGCTGGCCACCCTGGGCGTGGCTCTGGTGGCGGTCAGCATCGGGCTTCGCCTGGTGTTCGGGGAGATGAGTCTGGCCGTCGGCTTGACCGTGTTGCTGCTGGCGCCGGACGTGTATTGGCCGCTGCGCCGCATCGGGGTGGAGTTTCACGCCGCGCAGGACGGACGAGCCGCGGCAGACAAGGCATTTGCGCTCATCGGCGCGCCCGCGGCGCCGCCGCGAGCGCCGGGTAGCCGGACTGTCAGCGCACGCGGGGCACAGATCCGCCTGGAGCACCTCAGCGTCACGTCCCGGGCGGGTCGCGCCCCCGACGATCTGACCGCCGTCGTCGAACCGGGCGCGGTGACGGTGTTCACCGGCCCTAACGGTGCGGGCAAAAGCACCGCGCTGCAGGTGATTGCGGGCCTGACGGCGCCCACGTCGGGCCGTGTCACCGTGGGGGGCGTCGACATCGCCGAACTGGCGTCCGAGCCGTGGTGGGAGCAGTTGTCCTGGCTGCCGCAACGCCCGGTGCTGGTGCCGGGGACGGTGCGCGACAACCTGACGCTGCTGGGTCCGCTGGACGATCTTGAGAGTGCTTGCACGGCTTCGGGATTCGACGCGGTGTTACCGGAGTTGCCACGCGGTCTGGACACCGTGCTGGGTCGCGACGGTGTGGGTTTGTCGCTCGGGCAGCGGCAACGGCTGGGTTTGGCGCGAACGCTCGGCGCTGCGGCGCCGGTGCTGTTGCTGGACGAACCCACCGCGCATCTGGACGCCGCCACCGAGGACCGAGTGCTGCGAGCCGTCGTCGCGCGGGCCCGCGCCGGCGCGACCGTGGTGGTCGTCGGGCATCGCGAGCGGGTCCTGGCGATCGGGGATCGGGTCGTCGAGGTGGTCGCCGGAAGCGAGGCGCGTCATGCGCCGGTCTGATCCGCTCGTGGCGGCGCTGGAGCTGTTGCGGCCCCGGCTGCCGAGGGTGTTGGCCGCTGTGACGTTCGGGGCGCTGTCGCTGGGCAGCGCGCTGGCCCTGGCTGGGGTGTCGGCGTGGCTGATCACCCGCGCCGCGCAGCTGCCCCCGGTGTTGGACCTGTCGATCGCGGTCGTGCTGGTGCGCACGTTCGCGATTTCGCGCGGCGTGCTGCGCTATTGCGAGCGACTGGCCAGCCACGACACCGCGCTGCGGGCGGCCGGCGCGGCCCGCTCCGAAATCTATCGCCGGCTGGCCACCGGGCCGGCCGCGCTGGCAGTCCGGTTGCACAGCGGCGAGTTGGTGGCCCGCGTCGGCGCCGATGTCGACGCGTTGGCCGACGTGCTGGTGCGCGCCCTGGTGCCGATGGGTGTCGCGGCGGTGCTGATGGTGGCGGCCGTCGGCGTCGTCGGGTGCATTTCGCCCTCGGCCGCGATCGTGCTGGCGGTCTGCCTGCTGGTGGCCGGCGTGGTCGCTCCCGCGCTGGCCGGCCGGGCCGCCGAACGGCAGGAAGCCGTTGCCCGCGAGCAGCATTCCGAACGGGACACCTCTGCCATGCTCGCGCTTGAACACGCGCCCGAACTCCGGGTCGCCGGTGCGCTGCCCGGCCTGATCGCCGAATCCCAACAACGGCAACGATCCTGGGGTGCAGCCCTGGACGCGGCCGCTCGGCCGGCGGCGATCGCCGAGGCGCTGCCCACCGCGGCCGTCGGGGTCAGTGTGCTCGGGGCGGTGGTGGCCGCGATCGGGATGGGGTCCTCGGTGGCCCCGACGACGCTGGCCGTGCTGATGTTGTTGCCGCTCTCGGCGTTCGAAGCGACCACCGCCCTGCCGGCGGCCGCGGTGCAGCTGACCCGGTCGCGGATCTCGGCGCGTCGGCTGCAGGAGCTGGCTCCCCGGCTGGACAACCCCGACGAAACCTCGGCGGTCGCACTGCCGCGACCGTCGGGCCGGCTGTCCGCGGATGTGCGTTGCGGTCACCCGGGAACGCCGGGAATCCGGTGCGCGGTCGACGTGGTGCCGGGGGCGCGGCTGGCGGTCACCGGCGCCAGCGGCTCCGGTAAGACCACGCTGCTGATGACGCTGGCCGGTCTGCTGCCGCCCCTGCAGGGACGGGTGACGTTGAACGGCGTCGACGTGCACAGCATCCGCGAAGCTGAATTACGCAGTGCGATAGTCTTTTTCGCCGAAGACGCGCACCTGTTCACCACCACGGTCCGGGATAACCTGCTGGTCGCTCGTGGTGACTGCACCGACGAGGAGCTGACGGCGGCATTGACAGCCGTCGGCCTGGGCGATTGGCTGGCCGGGCTGCCCGAGGGCCTGTCCACGGTGTTGGTCGGCGGCGCGCAAGCGGTTTCGGCGGGGCAGCGCCGACGGCTGCTGCTGGCGCGGGCGCTGCTGTCCCCCGCGCGGATCCTGCTGCTCGACGAACCCACCGAGCACCTGGACCGGAACGACGCCGAGGACCTACTGCGCGGGCTGTTGGCTGCCGACGGCGCCCTGCTGCCCGCCGCCCGGACCGTGGTGGTCGCCACCCATCATCTGCCCCGCGACATCGACTGCGAGAAATTGGACCTCACAAGCGGCGTCGACGCGGCATGAACTCCAGCGACAGCAACACGACCAGCAGCGGAACCAGCTGAGTCAGCGAAATCAGGACATAGCGGCGCGCATCCATGGCGTGGTACTTCTGCAGGTACCGGTACAACGACTCCAGGGAGATGAGCGGGTCCAGGATGTGGACGAGTCGGTAGCACACCCGCAGCAAGCCGCGCGGGTGCTCGCCGAACAGCTCCGGGAACGCCGCGAACGCCAGCGACAACCGTTGCGCCCCTGCCTTTCTCGCCGCTGCGATCATGTCGACGGTGAGCCGCTCGTCGATGCCGTTGGGCGCGTCGCGGCGGCGCCAGGGCACGTCGAGGGAGATGTCGCTGCCCGAGCCCGCGGTGGTGAAACGGTCGAAACCCTGCACGCGGCCCGCCGCATCCCGCGCAATGATCAACTGCACGCCGGGATAGCGGCCCTCGAGCACGCCGTCGAGGCTCATACAAAAGCCGCGGTCGGTGTGGGCGCCCTTGGGCGAGGCCCGTAGCATCTCGGCGAGTTCCGCGCGTTGGGCGTCGGTGAGCGACTGTTCGTCGACGACCTCGGTGGTGATGCCGCGGTTGTGCGTGTGCCGGACGGCTTGGCGCAGGTTGCGGAATCTGCGGCCGGACATCTCGAAATCTTCGACGTCGATGACCACGTCACGCCCGAACGGCACCGCCGTCAGGGACTGGCCGATCGTGTCGGCATCACGCCAGAGGCTCAGGCTGCGATCGCTGCAGGCCAGCACGGCGATGCGCCAGCCGCGGCTATGGCATAGTGCGGCGAAATCGGCGACCAGCGCCGGGAATCGCTCTTCGGCGCCGATCGGATCGCCGCTGACCACGGCGAAGCCCAGTCGCGTCCGGTACGCCAGTGCCGCGGTGCCAGTCTCGTCGAAGAGATAGCACTTGCCCGTCTGCATGGCGAACGGCGCCAACGGATCTTGCTTCGTGGCTTCGATAAGTGCCCACACCTTCGGCAGCTCGTCGGGCCGCGGGCGCGCGGCCGTCGGCCACATCAGGACCAGCCCGGAGCTCGCGATCAGCACCCCACCCGGGAGCGCGAATCCCAGCAGATGGGCGAACAAGCCGCCCAGCAGCACTGACGTCGCGGCAACCGCATGCATGACGGTGACCGGACGGCCGAGGAAGATGCCGCGCGCGATCAACGCGACCGCGGCCAGCACGGTCAGCGACCACGCCAGCCGTCCCCCGAACTGGCCGTCCCGGTGGTTTCCGGTGAGCACGACGACCAGCCAGACCGACGCACAGACCAGAGCCGCCGCGCCGATACAGCGCAGAGCTAGCGAATCGACTTGGACCACAACGCGTTCGCGCGCCCGAATGCGCTTGGTCAGTCCCACCGACGGCACCCTCACCCCGTCTCCTCCAAGCCGCGCCCTACCCGCAAACGTTACGCCTGATCCGGGCGAATTTGCGGCTGGCCGGGTCTAACATCAGCACCGAATGGTGTTGAGAGGACAGCGGACGATGACGAAACTCCTGGCCACCGCGGCGACGATGGCCGCTCTCGCCGGAGCGCTCTACCTCGTGCCCACCGACACGGTGGCCACCCGGACACAGTTCCTCGACTTCGCTTCGCCGCTGCCCCTCGATCCCAGCCCAGCCTTGCCCGCGGCCGCCGACCTGCTGGCGTTGCTCAACGCGCTACAGGACCCGAACGTATCGTTCGTCGACAAGAGCCACCTGGTCGAGGGCGGTATCAGTCCGGTCGAGGCGCACCTCGCCGATGCCCGGATGAAACAGGCCGTCGCACACGGCGAACTGCCGCTGACGGCCGCCGTGGCCAATATCCAGCCGGCCGGCCCCGACCAGGCTTCGGCGGATGTCACGATCTCGGGCCCGAAACTGACCCCGGTGACCCAGAAGCTGACGTTCATCAAGCAGGGCGACTGGAAGATCACCCGGGCCTCCGCGGTGTCCCTGCTCGAGGAATCGGGCGCCGCCAGAAGCTAACCGGGCGAGATCGGCAGCCCCGGGCACACCGTGCGGTAACCGATGTCGGGTGACACCCAGTCGCGCCATTGTTGCCGGCTCATGTTGGCGGTGATCTTGTCGCACAACAGCTCTGGCCACGCCGTCGGAGCAGGCCACAACCGCAGCGTCCGGTCCTGGCTGCTCGAGACCACGCGGTGACCATCGGGACTGAACGCTACGCCGGTGAGCACCTCGTCGTGCCCGGTGAGCGGGACACCGAGCGGCTCACCGGTGCCGGCAGCCCAGAACCGCAGCGTGTTGTCGGCGCTGCCGGACACGATGTACGCGCCGTCGTGGCTGTACGCGACGGAGCGCACCACCGCGGAGTGCCCGGTCAGCGGTTCGCCCACGGGCGCACCGGTGGTCGCGTCCCAGAGGCGCAGCGTGGTGTCCCAGCTGGCGCTGACGATGCGCTGCCCGTCGGGGCTGTAGGCGAGGTCGCGAACCGCCCGGGTGTGCCCGGTCAAGGGCGCGCCGACCGGCGCGCCGGTGGTCGCGTCCCACAGCCGCAGCGTGGTGTCCCAGCTTCCCGAGGCGATGCGGCGGCCGTCCGGACTGAACGCGACGCACTCGACGAAACCGGTGTGCCCGGTCAGTGGCGCGCTGATGGGCGCGCCGGTGGCGGCGTTCCACAGTCGCAGTGTCATGTCGGCGCTGCCGGAAACGATCCGCTGCCCGTCCGGACTGAACGCGACGCTGGTCACCCCGCTGGTGTGCCCCTGCAGCGGGCCGCCGATCGGGGCACCGGTCAGGGCGTCCCACAACCGCACCGTGTTGTCGCTGGCACCGGAGACGATGCGGCGCCCGTCGGGGCTGAACGCCACGCTGTTGACCTGGTTGGTGTGCCCGGTCAGCGGGGCGCCGATCGCGGCGCCGGTCACGGCGTCCCACAGCCGCACCGTGTTGTCGCCACCGCCGGAGACGATGCGGTGCCCGTCGGGGCTGAACGCCACACTTTGGACCGGCGCGGTGTGCCCGGTGAGCACCCTGCTCAGGGCCGCGTCGGGGTCCCATACCCGCAGCATGTCGTCGGCGCCGCCGGAGACGATGCGTCGCCCACCCGGCCCGAACGCGACACTGGCCACCTGGCCGGTGTGCCCAACCAGCGGTACACCGACCGGCGCGCCGGTGGTCGCGTCCCACAGCCGCAGCGTCTTGTCGGCGCTGCCGGAGACGATCCGCTGCCCGTCCGGGCTGTACGCCACGCTGGTCACCTGGTCGGTGTGGCCGGTCAGCGGCGCCCCGATCGGTGCACCGGTGCGGGCGTCCCACAGCCGCAAGGTGTTGTCCCAGCTACCGGAGACCACGCGTAGTCCGTCGGGACTGAACGCCACGCTGGACACGTCGTCGGTGTGCCCGGTCAACGGCCCGCCGACCGGCGTTCCGGTCCGCGCATCCCACAACCGCACCGTGTTGTCGGTGCTCGCCGAGACGACGCGTCCACCGTCGGAACTGAAATCCACATCGGTCACCTGACCGGTGTGTCCGGTCATCGGCGCCCCGATCGGGGAGGCGGTGGCGATATCCCAGATCCGCAGCGTCTTGTCCCAGCTGCCGGACACGATGCGCGCCCCGTCCGGGCTGAACACCACCGCCGACACCGCATCCGTGTGCCCGGTGAACGGGGCACCGATCGGGACCCCGGTTGCGGCATCCCATAGCCGCACCACGTCGTCGCGCCCGCCGGAGACGATGCGGGTTCCGTCCGGGCTGAACGCCACGCTGGACACCGGCTCGGTGTGGCCGACCAGCGGGCCACCGATCGGCGCGCCGGTTTCGGCGTCCCACAACCGCAACGCCTTGTCGCTGGCCGAGACGATGCGTCGCCCGTCCGGACTCAATGCCGTGACCCCCAACGATGCCTCGGCCAACGGGAACATCTTGACGGTGCTGCGCCGCACCGCCAGCGTGTTCAGCAAAGTCCCTACATCGGTGCCCGGCGCGATCGCCGGGGCCGCCAAGATCTGCTGGATGGCGCGCACGTCGCCACCCGGCTGAATGCCGGCGAGCATCGCCGCGCCCTGCGACGCCAACTTCACCGCGACTGCCTGATCGCGCTGGCGCAGCGCTTGCTGCCGTTGATGGACGGCCTCGCGTTGCTGCACTACCGCGAACAGCGCCGCTACCACCGCCACCACCGTCAGCACCACCAGCGCGGCGACGGCAGCCGCGCGCAGCCGGCGTGAGCGGCGGCGCTCCCGCAGATCGTCGCTGGCCAACTGGTCTTTGGGCAGACCATGGATCGGGGCGGCCAGCGCGGTGATCTTCTCCCGCAGCGCGGGTGCTTGCGCATCCCACGGCGCATCACCGCTGACGTCGACGAAGAACGGCTCCGCCGGCAGCGCTCCCGGCTCGGCAAGTACCGGCGGCGCCGCGTCCGACGACTCGGGATCGAATCGCTGGTGCACCGAGTCCCACTGCAGCCGTCCGCCGGCGAGCACCAGCAGCAACCGCTCGCGGCCGGCGCCGGTCGGTGAGTGGTCGAGCCAGTAGCTGATTTCGCGGTTGACCCAATACGATTCGGCCGCCCCCGGCGACAGCACCGCAACCAGGTAATGGGACCGGTCGAGCGCCTCGGTGATCTTGCCCCACAGATCGGGGCTGACGGTCAGGTCGGTGTCGTCGCGGAACACCCGCAGCGCACGCAGCTGGCCCACCCGCCGCCCGATCCGGTGCAGACCCTGCTGGATACCGGCGGCGGCTTGGCGATCGCGACGCGTATACGACAGAAAAGCATCGTAATCCCGTTGCACCGCTTACCTTTTCGCGGTGGGAAAGTATTTCAATACGCCCTCTTGGGCAACCGTGGCGACGACCTGACCGGAACGGTCGAAGAAATGCCCGGTGCCCAGTCCGCGGGAATCGGCGGCCACCGGCGACGACGTCGAGTACAGCACCCAGTCGTTGTAGTCGACCTGCCGGTGAAACCACACCGTGTGGTTGGCCGACGCCGCGAAGATCCGGTCGTAGCCCCAGGACAGTCCGTGGGTGGTGATCACCGAGTCCAGCACGGTGGTGTCCGATGAGTACAGCATGGTGGCCGTGTGCAGCGTCGGGTCGTCGGGCAGCCTGCCCTTGGCCTTGATCCAGACCCGGTTGTGACCCAGCCGGTCCCCCTTGTCGCGCATCACCCAGGCAGGGTCGTTGGTGTAGCGCCACTCGACCGGTTGCAGCGCGTTGACGAAATGCGGGACGGTCTCCTCATAGCCCCGCAGCAGCTCGCCGATCGTCGGCAACCCCTCCGGGTCGGGGACCTGTGGGGGTTCGACGCTGTGCTCGAGTCCGCGGCCACCGGACATGTAGGAGATCATCGCGGTGGACAGCAGCACGCCGTCCTGAACCGCATCGACGCGCCGGTTGGCGAAGCGCCGCTCGTCGCGCAACCGGACCACCTGGAATTCGATGTCCTTGGCGGTGTCGCCGCCGTTGACGAAATGCACGGACACCGCGCCGGGCGGCAGGTCGCGGGCCAGGGTGCGGGTGCTCGCCACGAAGGACTGCGCCACCAGCAGTCCACCGAAGGTCCGCATCGGGTTCTTGCTGGGGTGGGATCCGACGAACCGGTCGTCGGTGACGCGATCGAGGTCCAGAACCGCCAGCAGTTCGTCGAAGTCGGACAACCCGTCAGGCAACTAGACGTCGTCCTCGCCGATGCGGTGCACGTGGATCAAGTTGGTCGAGCCCACTGTTCCCGGCGGCGCGCCGGCGACGATGACGACCAGGTCACCGCGCTTGTAGCGGCCCAGTTCCAGCAGCGACTTGTCGACCTCGCGGATCATGCCGTCGGTCGACTTCATGTGCGGGACGATGAACGTCTCCGTTCCCCAGGTCATCGCCAGCTGGCTGCGCACCTCGGGCAAGTCAGTGAAGGCCAGTAGCGGCAGCGGGGTGTGCAGGCGGGCCAGTCGCCGCACGGTGTCACCGGATTGCGTGAACGCCACCAGCGCTTTGGCGTCCAGGCGCTCGCCGATGTCGCGGGCGGCGTAGGAGATGACGCCGCGCTTGGTGCGCGGTACGTGGGTCAGCGGCGGCGCGGCGGTCGAGTTCTGCTCGACCGCGCACACGATCCGCGACATCGTCTGGACCGCCTGCAACGGGTACTTACCCACCGAGGTCTCACCGGACAGCATCAGCGCGTCGGCGCCGTCGAGCACGGCGTTGGCGACGTCGGAGGCTTCGGCCCGGGTGGGGCGCGAATTCTCGATCATCGAGTCCAGCATCTGGGTCGCCACGATCACCGGCTTGGCGTTTTCCCGCGCCATCTGGATGGCCCGCTTCTGTACCAGGGGCACTTCTTCCAGCGGCAACTCGACGCCCAGGTCGCCGCGCGCCACCATGACGGCGTCGAAGGCCAGCACGATGGCCTCGAGGTTGTCGATGGCTTCGGGTTTCTCCAGCTTGGCGATCACCGGCACCCGGCGGCCGACCTTGTCCATCACCTCGTGGACCAGCTCGACGTCGGAGGGTGAGCGCACGAAGGACAGGGCCACCAGGTCGACGCCGAGCTTCAAGGCGAAGGTGAGATCGTCGATGTCTTTTTTCGACAGCGGGGGCGCCGACACGTTCATGCCGGGCAGCGAGATCCCCTTGTTGTTGCTGACCGGGCCGCCTTCGACGACTCTGCAGACCACATCGTCGTCCTCGACGCGCTCGACGATCAGGCCGACCTTGCCGTCGTCGACGAGCACCCGGTCGCCGGCTACGGCGTCCTTGGCCAGCCTCTTGTAGGTGGTGGAGACCCGGTCGTGGGTGCCTTCGCAGTCCGCGACGGTGATGCGGACCGTTTCGCCGTCGGCCCAATAGGTGGGACCGGAGGCGAAGCGACCCAACCGGATCTTCGGGCCTTGCAGGTCACAGAGAATGCCGACCGCCCTACCGGTGGCGTCCGAGGCTTTCCGGACCCGCTCGTAGGAGGCCTCGTGGTCGCTGTAGTCGCCGTGGCTGAAGTTCATGCGGGCGACGTCCATTCCCGCTTCGACCAACGCCTTGAGCAGATCAACCTGCTGCGTGGCGGGCCCGAGAGTGCAGACGATCTTTCCGCGTCTAGTCACGACGCCAAAGCATAGTCGCGCTCGATGTCCTAGGTGTGTCTCGTGGGTGCGACGCGCGTAACGCCGTCGCGTCGCGGGCCGGCTCTGGTCACCCGGTTCTCGCCGGTCAGTCGCTGAGAACCGTTGGGACCCAAGGGAAGCCGGGCATGTTGCGCACCACCGTCCACGCGGCGGACAAGACTAAGACGGTGACCAGAGTGGCAACCGGCAGCCACGACTTCGCGCGGTAGCGCCGTAGCAGGATCCACGCCGCCAGCAACGGGAGGGTGATCAACAGGAAAACGTTGTCGTGAACGCTTGCCGCGAAGTGCCCGTGCAGCAGGTCGTGGGTCATTCGCAGACCCCCGCAGGCCGGGCAGTTCCAGCCGGTGAGCCATTTGAAGGGGCATTGCGGGTAGAGCGAGTCCGGGTTGTGCGGGTCGGCGAACCCGATGTAGGCGAGGGCGCCGGTCAGCAGCATCGCCGATCCGGCGGCGGCGAGGCGATTCCGGGTCCGGCTGGGCTGGTCGCCGGTCTGTGCCGGCCGCGTCTCAGTCGGGGGCCACGGCTGGTCGATCACCGGTTCAGGATGCCAGATCGGAGACGACGCGCGGGACCGTCGATTGCGATTGCTCTCGGCGGGCGCATATTCAGCCGACGGACCGGGCCGCCATCGGGAGAACGCCGATCGATTTACAAATGCGATAGCGCCGGCGATATCACTTTCCGAAAAAGAGAAACGACTCCAGGCCCGGGTTCAGCCGCGCCGCCGACGGAACCTCCATCGCTTGCGGTCTTCTCCGTCGGAGTTACCGTGCGTTTCCGCTGGCGGTGGACTGGTCTGGGCGTCGTCGGCCGGCACCTCGAGGTTCTCCGGCGCGGCTTCCGCTGCTTCGGTGTTCGCCTCCGCGGGCTCGGCCTCGGGAAGTGCGGTCTGGGGAAGTGCGGTCTGGGTTTCCTCCGTCAGCGATTCGGCTTGCGGCTCTTGGGTTTCAGCGTCTTCGGCTGCTGCATCGACCGCTTCGTCAGCCGACTCGCTCTCGGACTGTTCGGTATCGGCTATTTCGGCCACCGCGTCGGCAGCCCCGGTGACCTCCGGCTCGGCGGCATCGGCTGCATCGGCTGCTTCTGCCTGTGTTGCCGACGCGGGCGGGAGGTCAGCCTCCGCCTCTGCGTGGGCCTCTGGCTCAGCCTCGGCCTCTGCGTCGGCCTCTGACTCTCGCTCAGCCTCAGCCTCAGCCTCGCCCTCTGGTTCTGGCTCTGGCGCGACCTCTGACTCGTCCTCTGACTCGGCCTCCGGCGCCGCCTCGGCTACTGCGGGCTCGACGGTCGTCTCCGGTTCGGCCTCGCCCTCCTCGACGTCGGCATCCGCCGTCGCGAACTCAGCCTCGCCCGCCTCGGTGTCGCCCTCGGCAGAACCGTCGGCAGTCTCAACCTCATTCGCGGATTCGGCCTCTGCCAACTCAGGCTCGGCTACCGCCGCCGCAGCCTCAGGCTCTGCCTCTGCCTCTACCTCTGGCTCCGCTTCTGCCTCTGCCTCTGCCTCCCCCTCGGCGACCTCTGGCTCCGCGACCGCCTCGGTTACCGGCTCGACCGCCTCGACGTCCGCCTGCTCCGACTCCGACGCGGCCGCTGCAGCCGCCGCCTTCTCCAGCACCACGGGCGTACCGGCCTCGGCCTCGTCGGTGGGCTCCTCGACGGCCTGCGCATCCGCGGCAACCGGTTCCGCGTCACCGCCACCCCCAGCACCGGCAGCAACCGCCGAACCCGCCGCGACGGCCGCAAGCTCCTCAGCCTCTTCCGACTCCTCTTCCGACTCCTCGTCGGCGAAGCGGCTGCGCAGCGTGTCCGGATCCGTGCGGTCCTTCGGCGCCAGAATCATGTACACCACGGCGCCGAGGAACACGAAAGTCGATGTGAACGTATTGATCCGGATGCCGGCGATGTGAGTGGCCGTGTCGTCGCGCAGCAACTCGACACCGAACCGTCCCACGCAGTACAGCGCCACGTAGGCCGCGAACAGCCGTCCGTGGTCGAACACGAACCGACGGTCCAGGTAAAGCAGAACAGCGAATACCAGCAGATTCCACAGCAATTCGTAAAGGAACGTCGGCTGCACGATGGCGAACACCTGGCCCGTCGACACGCCGTCGAGGGAATGCTCGCTCAGAATGCCCGACGGGTCACGACGGTAGAAGATCTCCAGACCCCACGGCATGGTGGTCTCGCGCCCGTACAACTCCTGGTTGAAGTAGTTGCCGAGCCGGCCGATCGCCTGCGCCAGCACCACCCCGGGAGCCGCCGCGTCGAGGAACGCCGGCAGCGGAACACCGTTGCGCCGACAACCGATCCAGGCGCCGACCACGCCGAGGGCAACCGCACCCCAGATGCCCAGCCCGCCATCCCAAATACGCAGCGCCGCACTGGTTCCGGCGCCGCCGGGACCCCAATACGTCCGCCAGTCCGTGGCCAGGTGATACAAGCGGCCACCGACCAGACCGAACGGCACCATCCACAGCGCGATGTCGTAGACCAAACCGCGCTCACCGCCGCGAGCCACCCACCGCCGGTCGCCGATCACCAACGCGATCAGGATCCCGGTGATGATGAAAAACGCGTACGCGCGAATCGGCAACGGCCCCAAGTGCCAGACCCCGCGCGGCGGACTCGGAAACGATGCGAGCCACACCTGCGAGGCAGCCAGAGTCATGCCGACACCCTCTGGCGCACACCGGCTGCGAGTTCCCCGGTCAGCGCGCGCAGCCGCGGCAACCCCTCACCCAACGCCGACACCAGCGCGGACCCCACGATCACACCGTCGGCATAGCTGCCGATCTGCGCAGCCTGCTGAGCAGAGCGCACCCCCAAGCCGACCCCAACGGGTATGTCCGACACCGCCTTCACCCTCCCCACCAGTTCGGGCGCGGCCTGTGACACCACATCACGCGCCCCGGTCACCCCCATCGTCGACGCCGCGTAGACGAATCCGCGCGACGCCTCGACGGTGGCCGCCAGTCGCTCGGCCGTCGACGACGGAGCCACCAGAAAGATGCGATCCAAGCCGTGCTGGTCGGAGGCCGCGAACCAGGCCTGCGCCTCGTCGGGAATCAGGTCGGGAGTGATCAGCCCCTGCCCCCCGGCCGCGGCAAGATCCCTTGCGAACGCGTCAACCCCGTAGCGCAGCACCGGATTCCAGTAGGTCATCACCACGGCGTGCCCACCGGCAGCACTGATCGCCTCGACGGCGGCCAGCGTGTCCCGAACCCGGACTCCCCCGCTGAGCGCCTGCTCGGTGGCCCGTTGGATTGTCGGGCCGTCCATCCCCGGATCCGAATAGGGCACGCCGACTTCGATGATGTCGCAACCGGATTCGACCAAAGCGATCATCGCCTGCACCGAGGACGACACGTCCGGATAGCCAGTCGGCAGATAACCGATCAGCGCCGCCCGCCCCTCGCCGTGGCACGTGTCGAACACCGGCTTCAGCCTGCTGGCCCCGCTCTGCTGCACCGTCATCACTTGTCCAGCAAGCCGAACCATTTCGCGGCCGTCTCCACGTCCTTATCGCCGCGGCCGGACAAATTCACCACAATGACGGCCCCCCTGCCCAATTCGGCACCCAGCTTCAGGGCGCCGGCCACCGCGTGCGCGGACTCGATGGCCGGGATGATGCCTTCGGAGCGGCTCAGCAGGCCGAACGCGTCCATCGCCTCGGTGTCGGTGATCGGTTCGTACTGGACGCGTCCGATGTCTTTGAGCCACGCGTGCTCGGGTCCCACCCCGGGGTAGTCCAAACCCGCTGAGATCGAGTGCGATTCGATGGTCTGGCCGTCTTCGTCCTGCAACAGATACGAGTAGGAACCCTGAAACGCCCCGGGTGAGCCGCCGGCGAACGTCGCGGCGTGCCGCCCGGTCTCGACGCCGTCGCCGGCGGCTTCGTAACCCACCAACTTCACGCCGGGGTCGTCCAGAAAAGCGTGGAAGATGCCGATCGCGTTGGACCCACCGCCGACGCAGGCCACCACCGCGTCGGGCAACCGGCCGATCTGCTGTTGGATCTGTGCCCGCGCCTCCAACCCGATGATGCGCTGGAAATCGCGCACCATGGTCGGGAACGGGTGCGGGCCGGCGGCGGTGCCGAAGCAGTAATAAGTGTTGTCGGCGTTGGTGACCCAATCCCGGAAGGCCTCGTTGATGGCGTCTTTGAGGGTCCTCGACCCGGTCTGGACGGATACCACCTCGGCGCCGAGCAAGCGCATCCGCGCCACGTTGAGCGCCTGGCGCGCGGTGTCGACCGCACCCATATAGATGACGCACTCCAGGCCAAACAGCGCGCACGCGGTGGCGGTGGCCACCCCGTGCTGGCCCGCACCGGTCTCGGCGATCACCCGGGTCTTACCCATCCGGCGGGCCAGCAGCGCCTGGCCCAGCACATTGTTGATCTTGTGAGAACCGGTGTGGTTCAAGTCTTCTCGCTTGAGGAAGATCCGCGCCGACCCGGCGTACCCGCCCAGTCGAGTCGTCTCGTACAGCGGCGACGGCCGACCTGCGTAGTTGGCTTGCAACCTGTCCAAGGTATCCAGGAAATCCTGGTCGACGCGCTCCTTTTCGTAGGCGACGGTGACCTCCTCGATCACCGCCATCAGCGCCTCGGGAACATAGCGGCCACCGTAGCTGCCGAAATGCCCACCCTGGTCAGGGTCGTGGTGGGTGCGCTCGACGACGGCGGCGCTGGTGCGCGGAAGGTCCGGGTTGGAAAGATCTGCCATCACAAGTACTCAGCGCGCGTGCGGCACATCAAGAGTTAGCGAGCCGGTTTCGGACAGGACGGATGGGTGCCGGCGGTGACCAGATCCGCGACCGCAGCGCGCGGGTCACCGCTTTTGACCAGACCCTCGCCGACCAGAACGGCGTCGGCCCCCGCGCCGGCATAGGCCAGCAGGTCACCGGTGTGGCGCACACCGGATTCGGCGATCCGGATCACCTTGCTGGGCAGCCCCGGAGCGATGCGCGCGAAGCAGTCCCGATCGACCTCCAGCGTCGCCAGATCGCGGGCGTTGACCCCGATCACGTTGGCCCCGGCTTTGAGCGCGCGGTCGGCTTCTTCTTCGGTGTGGACTTCGACGAGCGCGGTCATGCCCAATGATTCGGTGCGATCGAGCATCGACACCAGCGCCGACTGGTCCAGCGCGGCGACGATCAGCAGCAGCATGTCCGCGCCGTGCGCACGAGCCTCGTGAATCTGGTAGGGCTGCACCACAAAGTCTTTGCGCAACACCGGGATCGACACCGCGGCGCGCACCGCGTCGAGGTCGTCCAGTGAGCCCTGGAACCGTCGTTCCTCGGTGAGCACACTGATGATCCGGGCGCCGCCGTCCTCGTAGGCGCGGGCCAGTTTGGCGGGGTCGGAGATGGGCGCCAGCGCACCCTTCGACGGGCTGGCGCGCTTGACCTCGGCGATCACGCCGATGCCGGGTTCGCGCAGCGCCGCCATGACATCCAGCGGTGGCGGCGCGGCGGCTGCGGCCGCCTTGATTTCGGACAGGCTCACGCGGGCTTCGCGCGCGGCAACGTCGGCGCGGACTCCCTCGAGGATGGAGTCAAGCACGGATGCCGGACTCATGCCTGCCGTGTTCCTTTCCCGTGACCCAACGCTCGCCAGCCAGTTTCGCCGACGTGCAAGAAGGGTAGCGACCGTCGGGACAGGGTCCGTCACCGCCCCTCGGTGTCTGGTTCGGCCGACCCTTCGGTAGGGTCGCGACCCGCGTCGAGGGCATCCCAGATTGTGCGCTGGGACAGCTTGGGTTCACCCGGCCGGGCCTCGTCGCGGGCAATCGACCGGCGCGCACCGGGCGCCAGATACTTGCTGCTGCTCGAGCGCGCCGGGCCGGCGGCCGAGGCGGCGCGCATCAACAACGTCGCGGCCACCAGCGTGCACACCGCTGCCACCACCGTGATGGACGCACCGGTGTACTGGCGCCCGCTGCCCACCAGCGTCGCCACCGGAACGTGCGCAAGGTCCGCGCCACGGGCGGCCACGTCCGGCACCGCCCACAGACTGACGCCCAGATAGCCGACGGCGAAGCTCGACACCGCCAATAGCACCGCCAGCGCACGCAGCTGCCAGCCACGCACGGCCAGGACGGCGACCGCGGCGGCCAGACTCACCATCGCCAGGGGCAGCAGCGCCGTCGACCAGGACGCGCCGGACAGCGCCACGTCCTTGGGCTGGCCCAGCCCGTCGAAGGAGCGGATGGTCACCCACGTCAGCCGGGACGCCGCCCACAACGCGCCGGCGCCGGCGACCAACAGCAGTTGGGCCAGCCGCACGGTCAGCCGGTCGCGGCGCGCGGAGTCAGCCACTGCCCACGTCGGGGGTCGTCAGCGTCTGGGCGGCCGCGATCGCGTTGAGCACCGCCCGCGCCTTGTTCCTGGCCTCGTTGTACTCGTAGGGGCCGTTCGAATCGGCGACCACGCCGCCGCCGGCCTGCACATAAGCGGTGCCGTCGCGCATCAGCGCGGTACGGATCGCGATCGCGAAGTCGGCGTTGCCGGCGAAGTCCAGGTAACCCACCACGCCGCCGTAGAGCCCGCGGCGCGTCTTCTCGACCTCCTCGATCAGCTCCATGGCGCGCACCTTGGGCGCTCCCGACAGCGTGCCGGCCGGGAAACAGGCGGTCACCGCGTCCAGCGCGGTCCGGCCCTCGGCCAGCAGACCCGTCACGGTGGACACCAGGTGCATGACGTGGCTGTAGCGCTCGATGTGGCTGTAGTCCTCGACGCGCACGGTGCCCGGGGTGCAGACCCGGCCCAGATCGTTGCGGCCCAGATCGACCAGCATCAGGTGCTCGGCCAGTTCCTTGTCGTCGGCCAGCAGTTCCTTTTCCAGCAGGACGTCCTCCTCGTCGGTCTGCCCGCGCCAGCGGGTTCCGGCGATCGGATGCGTCGTGGCCCGCCCGTCCTGCACGGTCACCAACGCCTCCGGGCTCGATCCGACGATCGAAAAGTCCACTGCCCCATCACTATCGGGGATCTGCAGCAGATACATGTAAGGGCTGGGGTTGGTCACCCGCAGCATCCGGTACACGTCGATCGGGTCGACGTCGGTGTCCATCTCGAAGCGCTGCGAGGGCACCACCTGAAACGCTTCGCCGGCCGCGATCTGCTCGACCAGGTAGTCGACGATCTTGCCGTATTCCTCGACCGTGCGCTGCGCGCGATACCGCGGCTCGGGCTTGCTGAAGGTGGACACCGTCGAGGGCAGCGGCTGCCCGAGCGCCGCGGTCATCACGTCCAGTCGCGCAACCGCGTCGTCGTAGGCCCAGTCGACCCGCTCGTCGGTGCCGTTCCAGTTGACCGCGTTGGCGATCAGCGTGATGGTGCCCTCGTGGTGGTCGACCGCGGCGAGGTCGGTGGCCAGCAGCAACAGCATGTCCGGTAGCCGCAGATCGTCGGCGGCCAGTTCGGGCAGGCGCTCCAGGCGGCGCACCATGTCGTAGGCGAAGAAGCCGACCATGCCTCCCGACAGCGGCGGCAGCCCCGGGCGGGACTCCTGGGGAGCAGCGGTCGCCAGCACCGACAGCGTGGCGCGCAGCGCGTCCAGGGGGTCGCCGCCGGTGGGCGCGTCCTTGGGGGCGGCACCCAGCCACACGGCGTGCCCGTCCCGCACCGTCAGCGCGGTCGGCGCTCCGGCGCCGATGAACGACCACCGTGACCACGAACGGCCGTTCTCGGCCGATTCGAGCAGGAAGGTACCGGGCCGGTTGGCGGCGAGCTTGCGATAGGCCGAAAGCGGAGTTTCGCTGTCGGCCAAGACTTTGCGGGTGACCGGGACCACCCGGTGCTCTGCCGCCAGCACGCGGAAATCCTCCCGCGTTGTCGTGGCTGCAAGGTTGGGGTGCACCGACACATCCTCGCAGACGGCCCGCCATGAGGTGCTCACGAGCGCAACCCGGGCGTGATTTCGGCGCCGATTCTCCGCGGCATGGTCACCCTCGCGGTGGCTCGGCGCGGCTGGCGTAGCGTGACGGCCATGAAAACTGGCGACACCGTGGCCGACTTCGAGCTTCCCGACCAGACGGGCACCCCGCGCAAACTCAGCGACCTGCTCGCCGACGGTCCCGTGGTGCTGTTCTTCTACCCGGCGGCCATGACCCCGGGCTGCACGAAGGAGGCCTGCCACTTCCGCGACCTGGCCGCCGAGTTCGCCGCCGTGGGCGCCAACCGGGTCGGTATCAGCACCGACGCGGTGCACAAGCAGGCGCAGTTCGCCGACGCCCAGAAGTTCGACTACCCGCTGCTGTCGGACGCCGACGGCGCGGTGGCCACCCAGTTCGGCGTCAAGCGCGGCCTGCTGGGCAAGCTGATGCCGGTCAAGCGCACCACGTTCGTCATCGACCAAGACCGCAAAGTGCTCGACGTGATCGCCAGCGAGTTCAGCATGGACACCCACGCCGACAAAGCGCTGCAGACACTGCGCAACCGCTGACCCGCAGGGGCCGCTACGGGCTCATCGCCAGGAAGAAGCACGCCGCCAGCAGCACCAGATGCACCTCGCCCTGCAGTCGGGTCGCCCTACCGGGCACCACGGTCAGGGTGCTGACCACGACCGTCAGCGCCAGCAACACCAGTTGGGTGGCGCCCAGCCCCAGGATCAGCGGCCCGCGAATCCAGATCGAGGCCAGCGCGATGGTGGGGATGGTGAGCCCGATGCTGGCCATCGCCGACCCGTAGGCCAGGTTGAGGCCGATCTGCATGCGGCCCCGCTGTGCCGCGCGCACCGCGGCGAGCGTCTCGGGCAGCAGCACCAGCGTCGCGATCACCACCCCGACGAAGGAATGCGGGAAGCCGGCGGCGGCCACCATGCGTTCGATGATCGGGGACTCCACTTTCGCCAGACCCACCACCGCCACCAGCGCCACCAGCAGCAAACCGAGGCTGATCAGCGTCTCGGAGTTGCTGGGCGGGTCGGCGTGACTGTCGTCGTCGGGATCGTCGGCGCCCTGCTGTTCGACCGGCAGGAAGAAGTCGCGGTGCCGCACCGTCTGGGTGAAGACGAACATCAGGTACAGGGCCAGGGAAGCGACGGCGGCGAACACCAGCTGGCCCGGGGAGAACTGCGGACCGGGGTGGCTGGTGGTGAACGTGGGCAGCACCAAGACCCAGCGTCGCCAGCGTCGCGATGGTGGCCAGCGCCGAGCCGCTGCCCTCGGCGTTGAAGTGCGTCACCCCGTAACGACGGGACCCGACCAGCAATGCCAAACCGGCGATCCCGTTGGTGGTGATCATGACCGCGGAGAACACCGTGTCGCGGGCCAGGGTGGCGGCCTTGTCGCCGCCGGAGGTCATCAGGGTGACGATCAGCGCGACCTCGATGACGGTCACCGCGACGGCGAGCACCAGCGAGCCCAGCGGCTCCCCGACCCGGTGCGCGACCACCTCGGCGTGATGGACGGCGGCCAGCACGGCGCCGGCCAGCAACACCGCTTCGATCCCCCCGACCAGAGGCCCGATGTCCTCACCCCAGGTGAACACCAGCGAAACGACCGCTATCACCGGGGCCAGCAGATTCCAGGACACTCGTGTCAGCACCGTCGACCCTTTCCTCGCCGTCGTCATCAAACCGGTTGCCGCACAGCAGGATTGTGCCACGGCACGCAGCCGGCGGGTGGGCAACCACCTGGACGCCCAGCGTTCACGTGCGAGAAACCAATTTCCCAATCACATTCAGCCAGAACTGATTTCGCTCTACGGCTACATCCAGAATGGTGGATCGCAGCCGGCCAGGCGGACCCCGCCGGCGAAACTCTCAGCTTTGCAAGTGTAGCAGCGCGGTTAGCTGGCCCGCCCGAGCGCCGACCAGCGACCACCGCCAGTAGCATGCTCACATGCCGACAAGCGAGAGCCAGGACGACGGCTTGCGGGCTGGCGAACTGTTCGCCGGTTACACCATCATCCGGCGCTTGGGTGTCGGCGGCATGGGCGAGGTCTACCTGGCCCAGCACCCGCGGCTACCGCGGCGCGACGCGCTGAAGATTCTGCCCGCCGAACTCACCGTCAATCAGGAGTACCGCCAGCGCTTCAACCGCGAAGCCGAACTGGCCGGCGCCCTCTACCACGAGCACATCGTCGGCATCCACGACCGCGGCGAGTACCACGGGCAGCTGTGGCTGTCGATGGACTACGTGGAAGGAACCGACGCCGCCAGATTGATCCAGGACCATTACCCGTCCGGAATGCCGCTGCCCGACGTCGTGCAGATCGTCGCCGCGGTCGCCGACGCGCTGGACTACGCGCACTCCCGTGGCCTGCTGCACCGCGATGTCAAACCGGCCAACATCCTGTTGGGTGACGCCGGCCCGCGACGACGCATCGTGCTGGCCGATTTCGGCGTCGCCCGCGAGCTCGACCAGACCAGCGGACTGACCGCCACCAACATGACGATGGGCACCACCGCCTACTGCGCGCCCGAGCAGCTGCTGGGCTCGGCCCTCGACGGACGGGTCGACCAGTACGCGCTCGCGTGTACCACCTATCAGCTACTGACCGGGGTGGCGCCTTTCGACCACTCCAGCCCCGCGGCGATCGTCACCCAGCACCTGTCCGCACCGCCGCCGTTGCTCAGCGGACGGCGGCCCGACCTGGCCCACCTCGACACGGTCATGGCCCGGGCGCTGGCCAAGGACCCGTCTGCGCGGTTCGCCTCGTGTACGGAATTCGCGGCCGCCTTGGCCGCCCCGCCCGGACTGGTCGCGGGCCCGCCGTTGGTTCCCCCATTGGCCCTGGCCGGGCCGACTCAGGTCATCCCGGCGCCACCGCCGGCGCCCCGTGGCGGGCACGCGACATTGATCGCGACCCTGGCGGCCATCGCGCTGGTGGGCGTTGCGGTGATTCTCGGGGTCGTGGTGATGAGCACCAGGACCGAGAACCGGGCCGCCTCGAGTCAGCCGAGCAGCTCCACCTCGCGGTCTGCCGAACCGCCCAGCAGCAGTGCCACGCCCGCGTCACCACCCCAGCCACGGTTGACCGCCCACCTCACCGATGACGCGCGCGTACTCAAACCCGCCGAGCACGACGCGGTCGAAGCGGCCCTCGACAAACTCCTCCAGCGACGCGGCATCCGGCTCTGGGTGGTGTACATCAAGAACTTCGGCCGGCTCGACCCGGCCCGGTGGGCCGACCGCGAAATCGCCGACAACGGGCTCGGCGACAACGACGCCCTACTCGGAATCGCCACCGACAGCCGCACCTTCATCTTCCAGGTGGCCACCGCGATCACCGCGAACCGGCCCATCGACGTCGAAGAAATCGGCCACGAACACATCGCCCCGGCAGTCGCGAAACGCGAGTGGGTCAAGGCCGCCCTAGCCGCCACCAACGGCCTGGACGTGGATTAGTCACGCTGAGCTTCGGCGTCGTCGAGCAGCACCGCGGCGTCGAAGCAGCTGTGGTCGCCGGTGTGGCAGGCGCCGCCGACCTGGTCGACGCTCAACAGCACGGTGTCGCCGTCGCAATCCAGGCGCACCGAGTGCACGTGCTGGGTGTGCCCGGACGTCGCACCCTTGATCCACTGCTCGCCGCGGGACCGCGAAAAATACGTGGCTTCACGCGTTTCCAGCGTTCGGGCCAGCGCGTCGTCGTCCATCCAGGCCACCATCAACACGTCGCCGGTGCCGTGCTCCTGCACCACGGCGGCGATCAACCCGTCGGCGTTGCGCTTCAGCCGCGCCGCGATGCGCGGGTCCAGGCTCATCGCACCGTGATCCCCTCGGCCGCCATCGCGGCCTTCACCTGCCCGATGGTCAGCTCCCGGAAGTGAAAGACGCTGGCCGCCAACACCGCATCGGCACCGGAGTCGACCGCGGGCGCGAAGTGTTCGACGGCTCCCGCCCCGCCGCTGGCGATCACCGGCACCGTCACCGCCGCGCGCACCGCCCGCAGCATCGGCAGGTCGAAGCCGGCCTTGGTGCCGTCGGCGTCCATCGAATTGAGCAGGATCTCCCCCACCCCCAACTCGGCGCCGCGCGCCGCCCACTGGACCGCGTCGATGCCGGTGCCGCGCCGGCCGCCGTGGGTGGTGACCTCCCAGCCCGACGGCGTCGGTTCCGAACCGGCCGGGACCGTGCGCGCGTCGACCGACAGCACGATGCACTGCGAGCCGAATTGCCGTGCCATCTCGGCCAACAGGTCCGGGCGTGCGATCGCGGCGGTGTTCACCGAGACTTTGTCGGCGCCCGCGCGCAGCAGCACGTCGACGTCGGCCACCGTGCGCACCCCGCCGCCCACCGTCAGCGGGATGAAAACCTGCTCCGCGGTGCGGCGCACCACGTCGAGCATGGTGGCGCGACCCGAGGCGGAGGCGGTGACATCCAGGAAGGTCAGTTCGTCGGCGCCCTCGGCGTCGTAGGCAGCGGCGAGTTCGACGGGATCGCCTGCATCCCTGAGGTTTTCGAAGTTAACCCCCTTGACGACGCGACCGGCGTCCACGTCCAGGCACGGGATCACCCGCACCGCAAGATCATTGGCGTCGTGCAACATCAGAAGTCCTCCGGCTGGCCGGTGCTGCGCAGGATGTCGAGCATCTCCGCGTGTATGCCGGGCGCGGCGGCCAGCGCCGACCGCGACGCCGGGGTCCACGGCCGGCCGGCCAGGTCGGTGACGATGCCGCCCGCGGCCCGCACCAAGGCGACACCGGCGGCGTGATCCCACACGTGACTACCGAAACTGATTGCCCCACCGAGTATTCCGTCGGCGACATAGGCGAGGTCGAGGCCGGTGGAGCCGTGCATCCGCAACCGCGACGACATCCGGCTCAGGTTCTCCAGCACCGCCAGACGGTACTGGCCGGGAAAGCGGCCACGCGAGTCCGCGCTGAACGATCCCGCCGCCACCAGCGCATCGGACAACTCGGCGCGCACCAGATTGGGTTGCGGCACACCGTTTTTCAGCAGCGGACCGCCGGTGATCGCGGTGTAGCGCTGGTTGGTGAACGGTAGCCAGGTCAGCCCGGCCACCGGTTCGCCGTCGCGCAGCAGCCCCAGCAGGATCCCGGCCAGCGGCGAGCCGGCGGCATAGTTGAAGGTGCCGTCGATCGGGTCCAGTACCCACACCCACGGCGAGTCGACGTCGGCGCCACCGAACTCCTCGCCGTGCACCTCGATTCCGGTGGCCGCCACCAGGGCGTCGACGACCTGCCGCTCGATCGCCAGATCCACCTCGGTGGCGAAGTCGTTGCCTTTCTTGGCGACCGCCGAATCGGCCCGGTGGCCCGCCAGGAACGGCTCGACCGCGTCGTCGAGGACCGCCGCCGCCCGTTCGACCAGCGAGTCCAGCGAGAAATTTCGCTCCATCGCGCAGCTGTTCCCTATTCCCGCACCGCGGCCAGCGCCTGCGGCAAGGTGAAGCGCCCGGCGTAGAGCGCCTTGCCCACGATGGCGCCCTCGACGCCACGATCGGTCAGTGTCGCGATGGCGCGCAGGTCGTCCAGACTGGACACCCCGCCGGAGGCGATCACCGGCGCCTCGGTGCGCTCGGCGACCGCCGCCAGCAGCTCGAGGTTGGGACCGCCCAGCGTGCCGTCCTTGGTGACGTCGGTGACGACGTAACGCGAGCACCCTTCGCCGTTGAGCCGGTCCAGCACCTGCCACAGGTCCCCGCCGTCGGTCTCCCAGCCGCGTCCGCGCAGCCGGTGTCGGCCGTCGACGATCTGGACGTCCAGGCCCACTGCGACCTTCTCGCCGTGCTCGGCGATCGCGCGGGCACACCACTGCGGGTTCTCCAGCGCCGCGGTGCCCAGGTTGACCCGGGCGCAGCCGGTGGCCAGCGCGGCGGCCAGCGAATCGTCGTCGCGGATGCCGCCGGACAGCTCCACCTGTACGTCCAGCTTGCCCACCACGTCGGCGAGCAGTTCGCGGTTGGATCCGCGCCCGAACGCGGCGTCCAGGTCGACCAGGTGGATCCAGTCGGTGCCGTCGCGCTGCCAACCCAGGGCGGCATCCAGCGCCGAACCGTATTCGGTCTCACTACCGGCCTTGCCCTGCACCAGGCGCACGGCCCGTCCCTCGACCACATCGACCGCGGGCAACAGAATCAGCGACATGGCTACAGGCCCTCGACCCAGTTGTGCAGCACGGCCGCTCCGGCGTCCCCGCTCTTCTCCGGGTGGAACTGGGTCGCCGACAGCGGCCCGTCCTCGACGGCCGCCAGAAACGGCACCTGGTGTGTCGCCCACGTCAACATCGCCTCGGCTGAACCTTCCCACCGCTGCGCGGCGTAGGAGTGTACGAAATAGAACCGGGTGTCGGCGCTGAGCCCGTTGAACAGCACGCTGCCCGGCGCAGCCTGCACCACGTTCCAGCCCATGTGCGGGATCACCGGGGCGTCCAGCCGGGTCACCGCGCCGGGCCACTGACCGCAACCCGTTGTCTGGACCCCGAATTCGACGCCGCGGGCGAACAGGATCTGCATGCCCACGCACACGCCCAGCACCGGCGCGCCGGCGGCCACCCGCTGGGCGATGATACGTTCGCCGTCGATTTTGCGCAGGCCGGTCATGCACGCCTCGAAGGCGCCCACACCGGGCACCACCAGGCCGTCGGCGGCCAAAGCCTGCTCCGCGTCGGCGGTCACCTCGACCGCGGCACCGACCCGCTCCAGCGCTCGTTGAGCCGAGCGCAGATTTCCGGAGCCGTAGTCCAGCACTACGACAGATTTACTTGTCACAAAACACCTTTGGTGGACGGCACACCCGAAACCTTGGGGTCGAACTCGACGGCGTGGCGCAGTGCACGGGCCACCGCCTTGTATTCCGCCTCGGTGATGTGGTGCGGGTCGCGGCCGTAGAGCACCCGGACGTGCAGCGCGATGCGGGCGTTCATCGCCAGCGATTCGAACACATGCCGGTTGATCACGGTGTGGTAGGGCACCGAGTTACCGGCAATCGTGAAGTGCTGCAAGTGATCCGGCTCACCGGTGTGCACGCAGTAGGGGCGACCCGATACGTCGACGGCGGCGTGCGCCAGCGTCTCGTCCATCGGAATGAAGGCGTCGCCGAAGCGCCGGATCCCCTTCTTGTCGCCCAGCGCCTTGCCCAGCGCCTGGCCCAGCGCGATCGCGGTGTCCTCGACGGTGTGGTGCGCCTCGATCTCGACATCGCCCTTGGTGCGCACCGTCAGGTCGAAGCTGGCGTGACTGCCCAGCGCGGTCAGCATGTGGTCGAAGTACGGGACGCCGGTGTCGATGTGGACCTGACCGGCGCCGTCGAGGTCGAGTTCGATGATGATGTCGGATTCTTTGGTGCGACGCTCGATGCGCGCGCGCCTGGGCTCAGGGCTGGTCACGGAACTCCTACCGGGCTGCTGATATTTGGTCGCGACCCGCCTCTGACGGGCTGGCTAGTTCGGTTGCGGCGATCTGGGCGCTCGCCCGCAGGAAGGCGTCGTTCTCCTGCGCCAGTCCGGTGGTGGCGCGCAGGTAACCGGAGATGCCGACGTCGCGGATCAGCACCCCGGCATCCAGGTAATGCTGCCAGGCGGCCGGCGCGTCGGCGAATTCTCCGAACAGCACGAAGTTGGCGTCGCTGGGTATCACCCGAAAACCCATGCCGGCCAACGCCGCCGACACCCGCTCGCGCTCGGCGATCAGGGTGGCCACGCTGCCCAGGGTGTCGTCGGCGTGTCGCAGCGCGGCCTGGGCGGCGGCCTGGGTGAGCGACGACAGGTGATACGGCAGCCGTACCAGCAGCATCGCGTCGACCAGTGCGGGGGTGGCCACCAGGTAGCCCAGGCGTCCCCCGGCGAAGGCGAAGGCCTTGCTCATGGTTCGCGTGACGATCAGTTTGGTCGGATATTCCTCGACCAAACCGATCGCGCTGGGTTGCGACGAGAACTCGCCGTAGGCCTCGTCGACGATCAGGATGCCCGGCACCACGTCCAGCAACCGACGCAGATCCGGCAGCGAAACGCTCTGCCCGGACGGGTTATTGGGGCTCGCGATGAACACCACGTCGGGCTTGCGTTCGGCGACGGCGGTCACGGCGGCCGCGATGTCGAGGCTGAAGTCGTCGGCGCGGGCGGTTTCAATCCACTCGGTGCGGGTGGCGTCGGAGATGATCGGGTGCATCGAGTACGACGGCACGAAGCCGATCGCGCTGCGCCCCGGACCGCCGAACGCCTGCAGCAGCTGCTGCAGGATCTCGTTGGAACCGTTTGCCGCCCAAACGCTTTCGGCCCCGACCCGGACGCCGGTCTGGACGGTGAGGTAGGCGGCCAGGTCGGTCCGTAGCGCCACTGCGTCGCGGTCGGGATAGCGGTGCAGATCGGCGGCCGCCTCGCGCATTGAACCGACCACGTCGTCGACCAGTGCGGGGGTGGGCGGATGCGGGTTCTCGTTGGTGTTCAGCCGCACCGGCACGTCCAATTGCGGTGCGCCGTAGGGTGATTTACCGCGCAGGTCGTCGCGCAGCGGCAGGTCGTCCAGGGTCGGCTTCATCGTTCGAACCTCCGGCGTACCGCCTCGCCGTGCGAGGGCAGGTCTTCGGCCTTGGCCAGGGTGACCACGTGCCCGGACACGTCTTTGAGCGCCGCCTCGGTGTAGTCGACGACGTGGATGCCGCGCAGGAAGGTCTGCACCGACAGACCGCTGGAGTGGCGGGCCGAACCGGCGGTGGGTAACACGTGGTTGGAGCCGGCGCAGTAGTCGCCGAGGCTGACCGGCGCATAGGGGCCGACGAAAATCGCTCCGGCCGAACGGATCCGGCCGGCCACCTGCGCCGCGTCGGCGGTCTGGATCTCCAGATGTTCGGCGGCGTAGGCGTTGGCGACCCTGATCGCGGCGTCGAGGTCGTCGGTCAGGATGGTCTTCGACTGCGGACCCGACAGGGCCACGGTCACCCGCTCGCGGTGCACCGTGGTCCGCAACTGGACGGCCAGTTCTGCGTCGGTGGCGTCGGCCAACTCCGGGCTGGGCGTGATCAGGACGCTGGCGGCCATCTCGTCGTGCTCGGCCTGGCTGATCAGGTCGGCGGCCACATGGGCGGCGTCGGCGGTGTGGTCGGCCAGGATCGCGATCTCGGTGGGGCCCGCCTCGGCGTCGATGCCGACCTGGGAGCGGCACAGCCGCTTGGCCGCGGTGACGTAGATGTTGCCCGGACCGGTGATCATGTCGACCGGCGCCAGCTCTTCCCCGGCGCTGCTGCCGTAAGCCAGCAGCGCCACCGCCTGGGCTCCGCCGACCGCCCACACCTCGGCCACGCCCAGCAGCTTGGCCGCGGCCAGGATGGTCGGGTGCGGGAGTCCGCCGAACTGTGCCTGGGGTGGGCTGGCCACCACCAGGGACTCGACGCCGGCCGCCTGGGCGGGCACGACGTTCATCACCACGCTCGACGGGTAGACGGCGTTGCCGCCGGGCACGTACAGGCCGACCCGCTCCACGGGCACCCAGCGTTCGGTGACGGTGGCGCCCGGGCCGAGAGTGGTGGTCACGTCGGCGCGGCGCTGGTCGGCGTGCACCGCGCGGGTGCGCTCGATCATCACCTGCAGGGCGTCGCGAACCTCGGATTGCAGGCCGGCCAGCGCCTCGTCCAGCGCGGCGGCCGGAACCCGGACCGTGGCTGGCCGTACCCCGTCGAACGATTCGCCGTACTCCAGGGCGGCGTCGGCGCCGCGGTCGGCGACCGCCTCGACGATGGGACGTACCTTGGGCAGCACGGACTCCACGTCGACGCCGCCGCGCGGCAGTGCGGCCCGCAACCGCGCGGCCGTCAGCTCGACGCCCCGCAGATCGATGCGGGCCAGCAGCGGGGGCGATGTGGTCACCGGACCATTGTCCCAGAGCAACTCAAGTCGATATCCGCCCGGTACAGTCCCGCATAACAGAGGAGTCAGCCATGTCAGCACGGGATCGACACCCCAACAACGCCCCCGGGATCCCGATGGTCTTCCCGGTGTGGTTCGAGAACCTCCAAGTCAAGTACTTGAACCCGCTGTTCAAGCCGGTCGCCCGCTACCTGCCGGGCACTGCGACCATCGAGCACCGCGGCCGCAAGTCCGGCAAGCCCTATCAGACCATCGTCACCACCTACCGCAAGGGCAACGTGCTGGCGATCGCGCTGGGCCACGGCAAGACCGACTGGGTGAAGAACGTGCTGGCGGCCGGCGAGGCTGACCTGCACTATGCGCGGCGCAGCGTGCATCTCGTCAATCCGCGCATCCTGCCGGCCGGCACCCCCGGCGATGACCTGCCCTGGCCGGCCCGCGCCCAGTTGCGCCGGATGGCGGTCTTCGTGGCCGATATCGCCTGACCGGGGCAGCGGATCTCCCACCGCGCCCGGAGCTACCCCGCCTCGCGTGAACCGACCCCCGCCTCGCGTGAACTGGTGGCGGTCGGAAGGCGCTTTTGCCGCCCTGATTTCACGTCAGGCCCGGGCTGGCAGCGAAAGCGCAGGGGGGACGGAACGCAGAGGCGACGGGGCGAAAACAGGCGCTCACATATCCAGGCCGATGTCGAGCACCCGCACCGAATGCGTCAGCGCTCCTACGGCCAGAAAGTCAACACCCGTCTGCGCGTAGGTGGCGGCCGTTTCCAGGCTGAGCCCGCCCGATGATTCCAGCAGTACGCCCGGGGCCCGAGCGTCGCGGCGCTGCACCGCGGTCTGGGTCTGCCAGACCGGGAAATTGTCCAGCAGGACCAACTCAGGCTTCTCCGGCAACACCTCGTCGAGTTGCTCGAGGGAGTCGACCTCCACCTCGCAGGTCAGCTCGGGCGCGTGGGTCCGCACCGCGCGCAGCGCCTTGACCACCGATCCGGCCGCCGCCACGTGGTTGTCCTTGATCAGCGCCGCATCACCCAGGCCCAGCCGGTGGTTGACACCACCGCCGACGCGCACCGCGTATTTCTGCAAAGCGCGCAGACCGGGCAGCGTCTTGCGGGTGTCACGGATCTTGGCTTTGGTGCCGCTCACCGCCTCCACCCAGGCCGCGGTCGCGGTGGCGATGCCGGACAGGTGGCACACCAGGTTCAGCATGGTTCGCTCGGCCGTCAGCAGGCCCTGGGTCTCGGCCTGCACGGTCAGCAGCGGCTGGCCGGCCTGCAGCCGGGTACCGTCCTCGACGCGGTGCAGCACCTGGTAGCCGCGGCTGCCGATCACCTCGTCGAGCACCAGCAAGGCCACCTCGACCCCGGCGGCCACGCCCGCCTCTCGCGGCACCATCGATGCGGTGGCCACCGTACCGGCGGCCACCGTCGCCAAGGTGGTGGCGTCCGGCCCGTAGCGGAGGTCTTCGACGAGACCGCGCCGGATGGTTTCGCGTGCGTCGGCCCGCTCGGCGTCGTCGAGGATCATCAGCCCACCGCCGCCAGCGCCTCCGCCTGTACCGTGTCGCAGGACCCGGGAGCCAGCCGGACCAGCAGGCTGCGGCCTTGCGCGGCGCAGGTTTCCGGGTATTCGGCCCGGTGGTGGCAACCGCGGCTCTCGGTGCGGGCCAGGGCGGCGGCGGCCACGGTCCGGGCGGCCAGGGCCAGCGCAACGTCCTCGGCTGCGAAGCGATCCGAGACTTCGCGCACCGGCGCGGCGTCGAGCATTTCGGCCAGCCGGTGCAGTCCGGCGGCGTCGCGCACCACCGACGCGTCCCGGCTCATCGCCCGCTGCAGATCGCCGCGCTGCGGAGCGGTGTGGGTGATCGGTTCGGGCATCGCCGCCCGGGGACGCCCGGCGGCTGCGGCGTGCGCGGCGGCGAGTTTGCCGGACCGGCCGCCGACCACCAGACCTTCCAGCAGGCTGTTGGAGGCCAGCCGGTTGGCGCCGTGCATGCCGGTACGCGCTACTTCACCGGCCGCGTAGAGCCCGGCGAGTTCGGTCTGGCCGTACACGTCGGTGACCAGGCCACCGCAGCTGTAGTGGGCGCCGGGAACGATCGGAATGGGTTGGCGCACAGGGTCGATGCCGGCCGCCCGGCAGGAGGCCGTGACGGTCGGGAACCGCGCACCGAAACCCGGGATGCCGCGGGCGTCCAGGTACGCGCACGGGTCGCCGGTGGCCTTCAGCCGCGCGTCGATGGCGGCTGCGACCACGTCGCGGGGAGCCAGATCGCCCATTGGATGCACCCCGGCGGTGATCGAATTGCCTTGCCGGTCAATCAATATGGCGCCTTCGCCGCGGATCGCTTCGGTGATCAACGGACGCCGCCCACCGCCGCGCGACGCGTCGAAAAGCATGGTGGGGTGGAACTGGATGAATTCGAGATCGCTGACCGGCACACCCGCCCACAACCCCAGCGCGATACCGTCGCCGGTGGATCCGTCGGGATTGGTGGTCGCGCTGTAGAGGTGGCCGAGCCCGCCGGTGGCCAGGATCACCGCGGGGGCGTGAATGATGCCGCAGCCGTCCGGACGGCGCACCAGCACCCCGGTCACCGCGGAATCGTCGTGCAGCACCCGCAGCGCCACGTGCGAGCTGCGGATGTCCAGCGCGCGGGCCGCGTGATCCAGGGTGCGCTGCACCTCGGCGCCGGTGGCGTCGCCGCCGGCGTGTACGACGCGGCGCCGCGAGTGCCCGCCCTCGCGTGTCACGTCCCAGCCGCCGGACACCGATTCGTCGAATCGTGCTCCGGCACCGACTAATTCGGTGACCGCGCGGTAGCCGTCGGCGACGATCGAGTAGACCGCGTCGGGGTCGCACAGGCCCGCGCCGGCGGCCAGGGTGTCGGCGACATGCGCGTCGATCGAATCGTCGTTGTCGGGCAACACCACCGCGATGCCGCCTTGGGCGTAGTGCGTGGCGGTCACCCCGTGCAGTTGGGCCGACTTGTTCAGGACGACGACCCGCCGGCCGGCGCGGTGCGCGGCCAGCGCCGCGGCCAGCCCGGCCACTCCCATGCCGATCACCACGACATCGGCGCGGTCCTGCCAGAGCGGGGCGGTCGTCATTCGCCACCGCCGGGCTGGCCGATGGCGATCATCCGCTGCACGCTGCGCCGGCCTGCGGCCGCGGTGTCGGGGTCGACGTGCACCTCGTCGGCGCCGTCGAGCAGGCAGCGCAGCAGCGCGGCCGGGGTGATCATCTTCATGTACTTGCACGAGGCGCGGTCGTTGACCGCCTGGAAGTCGACGTCCGGTGCGGCCCTGCGCAATTGGTGCAGCATGCCGACCTCGGTGGCGACCAGGACCTTGCGGGCGCGGGTGGCGTGCGCGGCGTCGAGCATGCCGCCGGTGGACAGGATCTTGACCCGCTCGGCGGGGAACGCACCCTCCCCGGCCAGATACAAAGCCGAGGTGGCACAACCACATTCGGGGTGGACGAACAGTTCGGCATCCGGATTGGCCCGCGCCTGCTCGGTCAGTTCGTCGCCGTTGATCCCGGCGTGCACGTGGCATTCGCCGGCCCACACGTGCAGGTTGGTGCGGCCGGTCACCCGGCGCACGTGGGCGCCGAGGAACTGGTCGGGGCAGAACAGCACCTCTCGATCCGGGTCGATGGAGGCCACCACGTCCACCGCGTTGGAGGAGGTGCAGCAGATGTCGGTGAGCGCCTTCACATCCGCGGTGGTGTTGACGTAGGACACGACGACCGCGCCGGGGTGCTCGTCCTTCCAGGCGCGCAGTTCGGCGGGCGTGATCGAGTCGGCCAGTGAGCAGCCGGCCCGTTGGTCGGGGATCAGCACCGTCTTCTCCGGGCTGAGGATCTTGGCGGTCTCGGCCATGAAGTGCACCCCGCAGAACACGATGGTGTCCTCGGGCGCCTCGGCCGCGATCCTCGACAGGGCCAGCGAGTCCCCCACGTGATCGGCGACGTCCTGGATCGCGGGCAGTTGGTAGTTGTGCGCCAGCACGGTGGCGCCGCGCAGCCGCGCCAGGCGGCGGATTTCGGCGGCCCACCGGGCGTCACCCTCGACCCCGGTGTAACCGGTGGGCGTGCTGACGATCCGGTCGGCCAATTCCTCGCAGATGGCGCCGAGCTGCGGCGCCGTGCTGAGCCGCGCTTGCGATCGCCGCGTAGCAAGCGTGTCCATGCGATTCAAGACCGTCATGGGGGCTCCTTTCACACCAGGAGGTTTTCGACTTATAATCGAAAACATGCCACATGGTAGCACTCGCCACGAAGTGCTCGCGGTCGTGTTCCAGGTTCGGATGGTTACCGCGGCCACACCATCCGGAAAACCGCAGCTGAACGTGCTGTTATGGCAGCGTGCCCAGGATCCGCAGCGCGGCGCGTGGTCGCTGCCGGGCGGTCAGTTGCGCGCCGACGAGGACATGACCACCTCGGTGCGACGCCAGCTGGCCGAAAAGGTCGACCTGCGCGAGCTGGCCCACCTGGAACAACTCGCGGTGTTCTCCGATCCGCACCGAGTGCCGGGCGGCCGGGTGATCGCGTCCACCTTCCTGGGACTGGTGCCCTCCCCCGCCACGCCCGAACTCCCCGCCGACACCCGGTGGCATCCGGTGAACGCGCTACCCGAGATGGCATTCGACCACGGCCCGATGGTGACCCACGCGCACGCCCGGCTGGTCGCCAAGATGTCCTACACGAACATTGGATTCGCTTTGGCGCCAAAGGAATTCGCACTCTCCACGCTGCGCGACATCTACGGTGCCGCGCTCGGCTACCAGGTCGATGCCACCAACCTGCAGCGGGTACTGGCCCGCCGCAACGTCATCACCGCGACCGGCACCATCGCCCAGTCCGGCCGCAGCGGTGGCCGCCCCGCCGCCCTGTACCGGTTCACCGACTCCCAGTTGCGGGTGACCGACGAGTTCGCCGCGCTGCGCCCGCCCGGTTGAGAGACCGGCGCGGCGCGACACGCCGGTTTCGATTCGGCGTACGCCACCTGTACATTGTCTAAGAGATGATTAAGAGCCGGCGGGCGCATGCCACGCGCCCGCGGTGAACTCTTCCGGCTGACAGCACTGCACTTGATCCGGGATCGACGGCGCGCAACTCGCGCGAACCGAGTGGACGTGAAGGGAATGTTGATGGGGGAGCTGGGCAACCTGGCCGGCGCGACGGGAACCGACGGCCTGCGGTGGATCGGCGCGGCACCGCACGAGGAGCTGCAGCGCAAGGTCCGGCCGCTGCTGCCGACCGACGACCCCTTCTACCAGCCCCCGGCCGGCTTTCAGCATGCCGAACCCGGGACGGTGTTGCGCTCCCGCGACGTCGAGCTGGCGTTCATGGGGTTGATTCCGCAGACCCTGAACGCCACGCAGCTGCTGTTCCGGACCACCGACAAGCACGGCAACCCCGAGGCCTCGGTGACGACGGTGATCGTGCCCGCCGAGGTAGCGCCGGGCAAGACCATCCCGCTGCTGTCTTATCAGTGCGCCATCGACGCGGTGTCGTCACGCTGCTTCCCCTCCTATGCGATGCGGCGCCGCGCGAAGGCCGTCGGCTCTTTGGCGCAGCTGGAGCTGCTCCTGGTTGCCGCGGCGGTCGCCGAGGGCTGGGCGGTGTCGGTGCCCGATCACGAGGGCCTACAGGGGCTGTGGGGCACCCCGATCGAACCCGGATACCGCATCCTGGACGGGATCCGCGCCTCGCTCAGCTCCGAGCGGCTCGGCTTGTCGCCGTCGGCGAAGGTCGGGCTGTGGGGGTACTCGGGCGGCGGCCTGGCGAGTGCCTGGGCGGCCGAGATGTGCGGTGAGTACGCCCCCGAGCTCGATATCGTCGGAGCGGTCCTGGGCTCGCCCGTCGGCGACCTGGGCCACACCTTCCGCCGCCTCAACGGCGGGTTGTTCGCCGGGCTGCCGGCCCTGGTGGTAGCCGCGCTCACGCACAGCTACCCCGGTCTGGACCAGGTGATCAAGGAGCACACCAGCGAAGAGGGCCGTGCCCTGCTCGAGAGCCTCGAGACGATGACCACCGCCGAGGCCGTGATCAAGATGGCCCACAAGAACGTGGGCGACTATCTGGACGAACCGCTCGAGCAGACCCTGTCGCGCCCGGCCGTGGTGCACGTCTTCGACAGCATCAAGCTCGGTGCCGCGATCCCGACGCCGCCGGTGTTGATCGTGCAGGCCGTCCACGACTATCTGATCGCTGTCGACGACATCGACGAACTGGCCGAGACGTACATCGCCGGCGGCGCCAGCGTCACCTACCACCGGGACGCGTTCAACGAGCATATGATCCTGCATCCGCTGTCGGCCCCGATGGCGCTGCGCTGGCTGATCGACCGGTTCGCGGGTCGCCCGCTGAGCGACAACTTGGTACGCACCACCTGGCCCACCGCGTTCAACCCGATGACCTACGCGGGAATGGCCCGGCTGGGCGTGATCGCGGCCAAGGTCATTCTCGGTCGCAGGATCCGCCGGCGCCCGCTATGACACCGGGGGCGCGGGCAGCGGCGGAGGCGGCGGCACCACCGGCGGCATGACCGGGCGACGCTGCGGCGGGTAGCCGCCCAGGTCGTCGCGGACCGATCCGGTGGCGATCATGACGTAGACCAGCGACGCTATTGCGGCCGGCGATATCAGCGTGGCCGCTATCAACAGCGGCGAGTGGCCGACGAACACCGGCGGTGCCAGTTCCACGTACGTCAGCGAATGCTCACCCGAAGCCAGCGGCACGGTGTTGAAATCGATTGCGCCGTAACGCATCCGTACCAGCAGCGCACCCACCCCCGCGGCCAGCGCGGCGGCGCCGACCAGCCCCGCCGTCAATGCCGCGACCATGTGCGGGCCACGGTGATAGCGCCACTGCCACACCGCCACCGCCGCCACCGCCGCGACCACCCCCAGCATGCCCGCCAGCAACACCGGCGCGACGAACAGGTTCTGCGATTCGCTGCCCAGGTACTCGTGCACCCGCTCGCCCTTGCGGCTGACCGCCACGACGGCGTGAATCGAGGGCGCGATCCACGCCCAGAGCGCACCGGCCAGCACCCCACAGGCCGGCAGGGCGCCGATCACGACGAGATATGCCCGCGCCCGCTGCGGCTTGACCTGGCCGGGCCCGGCGCCCAGCGGCTGCTCCGATGCCAGCGCCACGCCGTCAGTCACGCCGCACTCCTCCGCTTCGATGGTCCCGCGAGCATATAGTCGCCGACGCCCGCGCCGGTTCAGCGCTGCCCGTCCAAGTCGGCCGAGTCCACCTGCCCGTGCCGCGAACACTTGGCCCACCAGCCGTCGGGGCGCACCTGCACGATCATCCGGCGTCCACATTCGGCGCAGAACCGCGGCGGCTCCAGTCCCAGCTGGGCGGCGGTAGGCACCGCGGTGCCCGCGCGGTCTCCGGTGTAGACGTTGTAGGCGCCGGCGCCCACCGGGCCCGGCAGGTCACCGGTCATTACAGGCTGGCGTTCAGTGCCTTCAGCGGCATCTGCAGGTCGTTGAGCAACTCCAGGTCCGCCTCGGCGGGCCGTCCCAGCGTGGTCAGGTAGTTACCGACGATGACGGCGTTGATGCCGCCCAGGATGCCCTGCTTGGCGCCCAGATCACCGAGCGTGATCTCACGGCCGCCGGCGAAGCGCAGCATCGTGCGCGGCAACGCCAGCCGGAACGCACCCACCGCCTTGAGCGCCTCGCTGGCCGGCAACACTTCCAGGTCGCCGAACGGCGTGCCGGGGCGCGGGTTGAGGAAGTTCAGCGGCACCTCGTCCGGGTCCAGCTCGGCCAGATCGGCGGCGAATTCGGCGCGCTGCTCCAGCGTCTCGCCCATGCCCAGGATGCCGCCGCAGCACACCTCCATCCCGGCGTCGCGCACCATCGACAGCGTCTGCCAGCGTTCTTCCCAGGTGTGGGTGGTGACGACGTTGGTGAAGAACGAGCGCGCGGTCTCCAAGTTGTGGTTGTAGCGGTGCACCCCCATCGCCGCCAGCCGCTCCACCTGTTCGGCGGTCAGCATGCCCAGCGAGCAGGCGATCTGGATCTCCACCTCGTTGCGGATCGCCTCGATACCGGCGGCGACCTGGGCGAGCAGCCGCTCGTCGGGCCCGCGCACCGCGGCCACGATGCAGAATTCGGTCGCGCCGGACTTGGCGGTCTGCTTGGCCGCCTCGACCAGGCTGGGGATGTCCAGCCAGGCGCTGCGCACCGGCGACTTGAACAATCCAGACTGGGAACAGAAGTGGCAGTCCTCCGGGCAGCCGCCGGTCTTGAGGCTGATGATCCCCTCGACCTCAACCTCCGGGCCGCACCAGCGCATCCGCACCTCGTGGGCCAGCGCCAGCAGCTCCTCGAGCCGGTCGTCGGGCAGCTGCAGCACCCGCAGCACCTGGTCTTTGGTCAGCCCCTCGCCCCGCTGGAGCACCTGCTCACGGGCGACCGCGAGAATGTCCGAAGCCTCGTTGCCATCGTGGCCAGCAGCAGTGGTCGGTCGAACTGGCGCTTGAGTCACCGGGTTACTCCCCTGAATCCTTGGTCGGTATGGATGTTTCCGCGCTGCGCGCATCGGGCAGCCTGAGCGAAATGTCGTACAGGCTAGGGTAACGGTCGGCGGATGCACCGATTGCTTGCGGTAGCCGGTTTGGAGGGTCACCCGACCGTCATGAACCACCTCGTCGTCGAGTGCCAGACCCACGTCGTGGGCCACCACGCGCTGCTGCTGGCCATCCCCGCGTTCTTTCCCGCGGTGATCGTGGTCGGGGTGATTTCCTACATCGCCATCCGGGACAGGCGCCAAAAGGAGTCCGACGACACCCTCGCCGAAAAGCAGGATTAACGGTCACATCGAGTGGGCATTATTGGATCACAATTAAACGGCAGCGGCTCGGTGATGTGAATTTCCGGGATGTCTCAGCGTGGGAGGCGATAGCGGTGGTTCTGTCAGTTGTTGCAGCGGATGCGCCGGCTCGAGGCGCAGGCCTGGACCAGGTGATCGGGCTTTCCATTGCCGCGATGATGATCGCGCTGGCGATGCTGTGGATCGGTCATCGCCACCGCACCCATCGCATCGCATGGTTGGGCAACTTCGCCGATTGGCTGGGCGTGAAGTTCAAGCGCCCGTCCTGGGTGGCGCTGCCGGTGCTGGTGTTCACCACCTTCATCATCTGCGCGCTGTTCGGGTTCATCTGGGACGTGAGCTGGCACATCGGCGAAGGGCGCGACCCCGGACCGCTGGCCAACCCGGCGCACTACTTCATCATCATCGGCCTGTTCGGGATCTTCCTCGCGGGCATGATCGCGGTGGTTCTGCCATTCGACAAGCCCGGTCCGGCGCCGGTGCGCATCACCAAGGACTGGCACGCGCCGGTGGGCGGGGTGCTGATGGCCGGCTGCGGCTTGTACGCGCTGATCGGGTTTCCGCTCGACGACATCTGGCATCGCCTGTTCGGCCAGGACGTCACGCTGTGGGGCCCGACGCACTTGATGATGATCGGCGGCGCGTGCTTCTCGCTGTTCGCGGTGCTGATGCTGGAATACGAGGGCGGCGGCGCGCTACCCGACGCCCCGGCCGATCGGCCGTTCGTCCGGTTCCTGCGCTACCTGTCCTGCGGCGGGCTGCTGATCGGCCTGTCGGTCTACCAGATCGAGTACGACTTCGGTGTCGAGCAGTTCCGCCTGGTGCTGCAGCCGATGATGATCGCCGGGGTCGCCGCGCTGGGTCTGGTGGTCGCGCGTATGACGCTGGGCAAGGGCGCGGCGATCATTGCCGCGCTGTTCGCGATCCTGCTCCGCGGCGTGGTCGCGTTCCTGGTGGGGCCGGTGCTGGGCGCGCCGATCAACTGGTTCCCGCTCTATCTGGGGCCGGCGCTGGTGGTCGAGGCGGTGGCGTTGACACCGCTGTTCAAGCGCCCGGTGGTGTTCGGCGCGGTGGCCGGACTGGGCGTCGGCACCGTCGGACTCTGGCTGGAATCGCTGTGGATCGGCACGGTCTACCACTACCCGTGGCCGACGAGCATGTGGGGCGAGGCGCTGGCCATGGCGGTGCCGGTGGCGGTGTTGATGGGCGTGTGCGGCGGCCTGCTGGGCATGGTGCTCACCGGCCAGCGCCTGCCGCGCCGCGCCATCGGGATCTCGGTCGTGGTGATGACGGTGCTGGTGATCGGGGCGACGGTGGCCAACGGTCTGCACATCGTGGTGCCCAAGCAGGACACCGCGACGATCACCCTGACCGACCTTCCCGGCGAGCCGGGCAAACGCATGGTGTCGGCCGATGTGCAGCTCAACCCGGCCAACATGGTCAGCGACAATCCCGACTGGCTGACCATCCTGTCCTGGCAAGGCGGCATGGAGAACCGCCGCGGCCTGGTCATCGACCGCCTGGAGCGGGTCGGACCCGGTCACTACCGGTCCACCCAGCCGATCCCCGTCTGGGGCAAGTGGAAGACACTGCTGCGCGCGCAGGACGGCTACACGATGACCGCCGTGCCGATCTGGGAGCCGGCCGATGACGCGATTCCCGCCGCCGAGGTACCCGCGCTGGCCAACAGCACCCGGCCGTTCGTCCAGGAGATCACCATCCTGCAGCGCGAGCGCGACCAGAACGCCCCGGTGTGGCTGTTCAACGTCGGCTCGATCGTGGTGCTGATCTTCACGCTGATGGTGATCGCGGGCATCACCTGGGGCGCGGGGCGGATCAACGGCGGAACCAGCCGGCCCAGGCGTACGGAGGACGCGGAAACTCCGCTTCCCCGGGCGGCGTGACCGGTGGCCCGCATCCTCGGCTGCCTTCTCGGCGCACTCGCGTTGACGTGCGCGTTGGTAGGGTGCGGCGGTAAGTCGCCGAGCAAGCCCGCGCCGCAGTCCCTGGTTGTCGACATCACCATCGCCAACGGGCAGGTGACACCCACCAACGCCACCCTGCACGCGTCCGTCGGCCAGCAGATCAACCTGCGGGTCAACAGCGACGCCACCGACGAACTGCACGTGCATTCGGTGCCCGACCACAAGTTCGAGGTGGCCGCCGCACCGAACCAGGCCTTCCAGTTCACCGTCGACGTGCCGGGCAGCGTCGACGTCGAGCTGCACCATCTGCATCGGACGATCGCCACCATCCAAGTGCAATCGTGAGTTTGTCGCTGCAGGCCCACGGCCTCGGCGGGTCGGTGATCTGCCGGTCCCGTACATGTATGCGATGGTGGGCGCGGCCTGGGCGTTGACGTTCACCTTCGCGCTGGTGGCGTTCGCGTGGAAACGGCCCCGGTTCGACCCGGACAAGCCCGGTCGCCCGTTGCCGACGGCGGTGACCAGGTTGGTCGATTCCCCGGTGGCCCGGGGGACGGCCGCCGGGCTGGCCCTGGTGGTGGCGGCGTGGGCGGTCGCGGTCGGCGTGTGGGGGCCGCAGAGTCCGGCCAACGGCCTGCTCGGGGCGTTCTACGTGCTGCTGTGGGTGGGGCTGGTTGCGCTGTCCCTGCTGTTCGGGCCGGTGTGGCGGGTGATCTCGCCGGTGCGCACCCTGTACCTGTTGGCGCGCCGTGCGGTGCCCGGCCGGTTGGGCGAGCCGCGCTACAGCTTTCCGGAGAGCTGGGGATACCGGCCGGCGGCGGTCGGCCTGTTCGCGTTCGTATGGATGGAGCTGGCCAGCCCGAACTCGGCGTCGCTGATCGGGGTGAAGGCGTGGCTGCTCGTCTACACCGTGGTGTTGCTGGCGGGGGCATGGCTGTGCGGGCAGCGCTGGCTGGCGCGCGCCGACCCGTTCGGCGTCTACAGCATGGCGGTGTCACGGCTCTCGCCGTTTCGGCGGCACGACGGACGTATCGTCATCGGCAACCCGTTCGACCACCTGCCGTCGCTGCCGGTGCGCCCGGGGGTGGTGCTGGTGCTGGCGGTGCTGCTCGGCTCCACCGCATTCGACAGCTTCTCGGCATCCCCGACCTGGCGCAACTTCTCCGACGGGCTGACCCGAGGCGAGCCGTTACCGTCGTCGGCTCTGCGCACGGTCGGCCTGTTGTTGTTCATTTCCGTTGTGGCAGTGACGTTTTCGTTCGCCGCGCGGGCGACGGGCGGCCTGGACACGCAGCGGCGCCGCGCGTTGCCCGGCGAGATGGCGCACTCGCTGATCCCGATCGTGGTGGGCTACATCTTCGCGCACTACCTCACCTATCTGGTGGAGCGCGGGCAGCAGGCCGTGATCGCCCTGGCCGATCCGCTGACCCGCGGGTGGCAGGTGGGCTACGTGCTGTCGACCCACCCGCCGGTGCTGGCCACCATCAAGGTGGCCTGCGTGGTGACCGGGCATATCGTGGCGGTGATCGCCGCTCACGACAAGGCGCTGCGGTTGCTGCCGGCGGGCCATCAGCTCACCGGGCAACTCACCATGATGCTGGTGATGGTCGGGTACACCTTCACCGGTTTGTACTTGCTGTTCGGGGGTTGAGAGGCTGGACGGCAACCGAAAGGACGTTAATTGACCTCGCCGAGTTCGACTGACGAGATTCCCGTGGGCGACACCCCCCGGCCGGGCCGGCGGTGGCGGCGTCCCCTGGTCAGGCCGTGGTTCAGCCTGCAGTCCAAGGTGATGGCGATGCTGCTGATCGCCAGCCTGACGTCGCTGGGCGTGATCGGAGTGGTCGGGTACGTAGCCGCGCGCAACGCGTTGCTGCCGTCGGCGTCCGAGCGGATGACCCAGTTGCGTGAGCTGCAGAAGCGGGGTATCGAGACGCTGTTCACCGACCTGGCGAACTCGCTGGTGGTCTACAGCCGCGGGTCGACCGCGCTCGAAGCGGTTCAGGCGTTCACCGCCGGATTCGATCAGCTCGCGACCGCGCCCGTCGACCCCGCGCAGCAACAGGCGCTCGTCGACTACTACAACAACAGGCTGATCCAGCCCGTCGAGAGCGCCACCGGCACCAAGCTGGATCTCGACGCGCTGCTGCCCACCAACAACTCGCAAAGGTATTTGCAGGCCCACTACTCGGTGCAGCCGAACGCATCGGAGCTCGACGATGCCGGCGACGGCAGCGCCTGGTCGGCGGCCAACGCCCGCTTCAACGAATACTTCCGCTTGATCGCCACCCGGTTCGAGTACCGCGACGCCCTGCTGCTCGACGCTCGCGGCAACGTCGTCTACAGCGTGCGCAAGAACGCCTCACTGGGCACCAATATCGTCACCGGCCCCTACCGGCAGTCCAACCTGCGCGGCGCCTACGAACGGGCGATGGGCGCCAACTCCGCGAATTTCGTGTGGATCACCGACTTTCAGCCCTACCAGGCTCAACTGGGCCAACCACTGGCCTGGCTGGTGGCACCGATCGGGCCGCCGGGAAAGGCCGCGGGGGTGCTGGCGCTGCCCCTACCGATCGCCAAGGTGAACCGCATCATGACCGCCGATCGAAACTGGCGAGCCGCCGGCATGGGCGAGACAGGCGAAACCTATCTTGCCGGTCCGGACAGCCTGATGCGTTCTGACTCGCGGTTGTTTCTGGAGGACCCGCAGCGGTATCGGACCGAGGCCATAGCGGCAGGCACCCGGGCGGACATCGTCGACGAGGCGATCCGTTGGCGCGGAACGACACTCGTGCAGCCGGTCGCGACCCAGGCGGTTCGCGCCGCGCAGCGGGGCGAAACCGGCACCATGATCGACACCGACTATCTGGGCCGTCGGGAACTGGTGGCCTACGCTCCGCTGTCGCTGCCGAACTCCGATCTGCACTGGTCGGTCTTGGCGTCCCGGGAGACCTCGGAAGCCAACGCCCGCTTCGTCTCACTCACGCAGACTCTGGTAATTGCCACCGCGGCAATGGTTTTCGTGATCTGCGTCGGCGCGTTGCTAGTGGCTCAGATATTCGTGCGGCCGATCCGGCGGTTACAGAACGGCACCCGCGAAATCAGCGCCGGCAACTACGAGGTTGCGATACCGGTGACCTCACGCGATGAAATCGGGGAACTCACCGACGCTTTCAACGACATGAGCCGCAATCTGCAGATCAAGGAAGACCTGCTGAGCGAACAGCGCAAAGAGAACGACCGACTATTGGGCTCGTTGATGCCCGAACCGGTCGCGCAACGTTACCGCGAGGGCGAACAGACGATCGCCCAGGAACACCAGGACGTCACCGTCATCTTCGCCGACTTCATCGGCCTTGACGAGATCTCCAGCAAGCTGCCCGGCGAAGAATTGGTGAGCATCGTCGACGACCTGATCCAGGAACTCGACGCCGCCGCGGAAGCCCTTGGCGTCGAACCGATTCGAACGCTGCACAACGGCTACCTGGCCAGCTGCGGGCTGAACTTCCCGCGCCTGGACAGCGTGCACCGCACCGTCGAATTCGCCGTGGAGATGCAGGACATCATCGAACGGTTCAACAGCAAGACGGGCTACCACCTGGCGTTGCGCGCCGGAATCAACACCGGCCATGTGATCAGCGGGCTGGTCGGACGGTCCAGCATCGTCTACGACATGTGGGGCGCGGCGGTCAACCTCGCCCACAGCGTGCGTGGCAGCACCTCGCAAGCGGGGATCTACGTGACCACTGCGGTCTACGAGGCGATGGGCGACATCCGGCAGTTCGCGCCGGCCGGCACCGTCACCGTCGCGGGCACTGAACAACAGATCTGGCGACTTGCGGAGGAACGGTGAGCATTTCATTCCTCTGGTGGGCCGCCGCGTTGGTGACCGGCCTGCCGCTGTTGCTGATCGCCATCACCGAGTGGCACCACTACCTGGTCCGCGCCGCCAGCCCGCTGGCCCGGCCGGTGCTGCTGCTGCGCAACTATCTGGTACCGCTGGGCGCGCTGTTGGTGCTGCTGGTGCAGGTCGCGAAGCTGCCCCGGGACGTCACCTCGGTGCGACTGCTCGCGACCGTATTCGGCTTCGCCCTGCTGGTGCTGCTGCTGTCCGGGCTCGGCGCGACGGTGTTCGAGGGTGCCCCGCAAGGCTCGTGGCGCAAGCGGGTGCCCGGCATCTTCCTGGACGTGACCCGGTTCCTGCTGATCGGCGTGGGCCTGGCGGTGATCTTGTCCTACGTGTGGGGGGTGCGGGTCGGGGGCATCTTCACCGCGCTGGGTGTGACGTCGGTGGTCATCGGTCTGATGCTGCAGAATTCGGTCGGCCAGATCGTGTCCGGTCTGTTCGTGTTGTTCGAGCAGCCGTTCCGGATCGGCGACTGGCTGGACACTCCGGCCGCTCGCGGCCGGATCATCGAGGCCAACTGGCGGGCCGTCCACATCCAGACCGGCCACGGCGTCCAGATCACCCCCAACTCGGTACTGGCCACCACCTCGTTCACCAATCTCAGCCGACCGGGCGGGGAGCACAAGCTGGTGATCACGTCCACGTTCTCGGCAGCCGACCCACCCGAGCGGGTGTGCGCGCTGCTGATCCGGACCGCCGACGCATTGCCCCAGCGCCGGGGCGACTTCGACAGCACCGCCTTACCCGTCGGGAGCGGCGAGTACCGGGTCACCGTCGGGCTGCGGTCACCCGCCGACGACTCCGCCGCGCAGGCCACCTTCCTGCGCTGGCTGTGGTACGCGGCCCGCCGCGAGGGCTTGCACCTCGACGAACAGGACGACGACTATTCGACGCCGGAGCGGGTCGAGCAGGCGCTGCGGACGGTGGTGGCGCCCGCGCTGCGGCTGAGCCCGGACGACCGGCAGACCCTGGGATCGCACGCCAGGATCGTGCGGTACGCCGCGGACGAGATCGTTGAGCACGCCGATCAGGTGCCCGCGAAAATGACGTTCCTGATCGACGGCAGCGTGCGGTTGACCTCGGTGGCACACGACGGATCGCCGGTGGTGATCGGCATCATGGACGAGGGCTCGTTCATCGGTGCGACCGCGCTGACCCGTCAGCCCAATCTGACCGACGCACGCGCGATCGGGGAAGTGACTGCGCTGCAGATCGATCGTGAGCATCTCGCCCAGTTCGTGATGGGCAAGCCATTGCTGCAGCAGGAGTTGGGCCGCGCCATCGACGAACGGCGCGCCCGAGTCGAGCAGGCCACCACGCCCGAGCGCGTCCGCTAGCTACGGCAACGGGAAGCCGAGCGGGTACAGCCACCATGCGCCCGAGTTAGCGCCACCGGCCCCGCCCCCGCCCCCGGCGGCCGCAGCAGCGCCACCGCCGGCCCCACCACCACCGGCGCCAATTATTTGAGTCACCTTGGACCCAGGATTGACTCGACCCGCTGGTCACCGTCCCAACGGCGCATCGCGGTGAACGCGCCCGCGATCTGTGCCGGCCGGCCCGCGATGCCCAGCGCCCGCCCCAGGTCGGCGGCCTCGATCCGGCGGGCCAGCGTGGCATGCGCGGTCCACTGATCGGGCCGGCTGTTGGGCATCGGTCCGGGTCGCAGGTGCGGCTGGCAGATCCGGTGGACTTCGGCGTGCAGGTCCAGCAGCGCGCGTGACGGCACCACCAGTCGGGCGAACACCACATTGTTGCGGCCGAACAACACCGGCGCGCCGACCACACACCGCAGCGGCAACCGGGTCACCACCGGCGCCAAGAGTTCGTCGACGTCGGTGTCGATGCGTTGGGCAACGGCCAGCGTCACGTGGGGACGCCCGGGCGGAATCCGGGCCGCGATGTCGGCGTGGGCCAGTTCATCCCAGAGGCGCCGGATCGCGGCTTCGGTGTCGGGGTCGAAGAGTAATTCGATCGAGTGCACCATCAGCCGACCAGCGTCCTGACCCAGTCGAAGTCGAACGCCTGACGACTCATGGCCGTAAAGTCGGCCGCTGCGGCCGCCCCGTCGGGCAGCACCGCGCGCACCGGCGCCAGCCGTTCCAGTGCCGTCCGGTTGGTGGTCTCCACCAGCCCGGGCTGGGCCGGCCAGCTCCCGATAACCAGTCCGGCGCACGAAACACCTTGCGCAGCAAGCGCTTCCAGGGTCAAAGCGGTGTGGTTGAGGGTGCCCAGTCCCGCCCTGGCCACCACCAGCGCCGGCGCGCTCAGCTGGGCGGCCAGGTCACGTAGCGTGACTCCCCCCTCGGCGAGCTCGACCAGCAGGCCGCCGGCGCCCTCGACCAGCGTCAGTCGTCCCGGGCGGTCCACGCCGCGGATCAACGCCAGTACCTGTTCCCGGGTCGGCAGCCGCAGACCCGCCTGCGCGGCCGCGGCCGTCGGCGACATCGGCAGTGGATAGCGCGCCAGGCCGGCCAGTTCGGTCACCCCGGACAGCCGGCCGATCTCGGCCAGATCGTCGTCGCCGTCGGCGGTGCCGGTCTGCGCGGGCTTGCACACCGCCACTCCGATGCCCAGTTGCCGTGCGTGCGACGCCAGCGCGGCGGTGGCGACGGTCTTGCCGACGCCGGTATCGGTCCCGGTGACGACCAGGACGGTCAAGTGCCGGAGAGTACGTCGGCGAGCACCCGGCCGGCCAGCTGGAGTTCCTCGGCGCTCAGCGAGGCACGGGCAGTCAGCCGCAGGCGCGACGTCCCGGCCGGAACCGTGGGCGGGCGGAAGCAGCCGACCTTGACCCCGGCGTGCAGGCACGCCGTCGCCGCGGCCAGCGCGACCTCCGGCTCGCCCAGGATCACCGACACCACCGCAGATTCCGGTGTTTCCGGAACATCGCAGACCCGGGCCAGCTCGGCGGCATGCGCAAGCACCGCGGCCGGGCGCCACGGCTCGTCCTGCAGCACGTGCAGCGCGGCGAGCGCCGCGCCGACCGCTGCAGGCGCCAGCCCGGTGTCGAAGATGAACGGCCGCGCCGCATCGATCAGGTGAGCCCGCACCTCGGCCGGGCCCAGCACCACACCACCCTGACTGCCCAGCGCCTTGGACAGCGTCGTCGTCACCACCACGTCAGGGGAACCGGCCAGCCCGACCTCGTGCAACAAGCCGCGGCCGCCGCCGCGCACCCCGAGGCCGTGGGCCTCGTCGACGATCAGCAGCGCGCGGTGCCGGCGGCACACGTCGTGTAGCTCGCGCAGCGGCGCCAACGACCCGTCGGCGCTGAACACCGAGTCGGTGACCACGACGGCGCGCTCCTCCTGACGTGATCCCAGCGCCGCCGCCACGGCACCGACGTCGCGATTGGGCGTCACCACGACCCTGGCCCGGGACAGCCGGCAGGCGTCCACCAGCGAGGCGTGCGAGTAGGCGTCGGACACCAGCAGCGAACCCGGCCCGGACAGGCTCACCACGGCACCCAGGTTCGCGGTGTAGCCGGAGGAGAACACCAGCCCGGCGGCCGCGCCGAGGTATTCGGCGAGCTCGGTCTCGAACTGGGCGTGTAGCTCGGTGTCCCCGGTGACCAGCCGCGATCCGGTGGACCCGGCGCCCCATACCCGCAATGCCTGCACGCCGCCGTCGATGACGTCGGGGTGCTGCGAGAGCCCCAGGTAGTCGTTGGAAGCGAGGTCGAGTTCGGTGCTCACCGGTGGCCGCGGCCGCAGCGAACGCCGCAGCCCGGCCTCGCGGCGCTGGGCCTCGACCACCTCCAGCCAGGCCAGCGGCGAGGTCTCGATCGGTGCTTTCATCGACGCTCAGCCTACGAGGCCGGCAACCTGCACCATCGCCGAGGTGATCTGTGCGATCTCGGCCGGCCCGCAGATATAAGGCGGCATGGCGTACACCAGGTTGCGGAACGGCCTCAGCCACACCCCGCAGTCCAGCGCCGCGGGAGTGGCGACGGCCAGGTCGACGGTGCGATCGCACTCGATGACGCCGATGCCGCCGCATACCCGCACGTCGATCACCTGCGGCAGCTGGCGGGCGGGTTCCAGCCCGGCGGTCAGCTGCGCACCGATTTCGGCGACGCGGGAGCGCCAGTCCTGGGACAGCAGCAGTTCCACGCTGGCCACCGACACCGCGCAGGCCAGCGGGTTGGCCATAAACGTCGGACCGTGCATCAGGGCGCCGTGGCCGGTGCTGATGGTGTGTGCGATGTCGCGGGTGCACAGCGTGGCGGCCAGGCTGAGGTAGCCGCCGGTGAGCGCCTTGCCGACACACATGATGTCGGGGCTGACGCCGGCAAGGTCGGCGGCGAACAGTTCGCCGGTGCGGCCGAAGCCGGTGGCGATCTCGTCGAAGATGAGCAGCACCTGGTGGCGGCTGCAGATGTCGCGCAGGTCGGCCAGGTAGCGGGGGTCGTGGAACCGCATCCCGCCGGCGCCCTGCACAACGGGTTCGACTATCACCGCCGCGAGTTCGGCGGCGTGAACGGCGAGCTGGGTTTCGAAGGCGGCGCTGTAGGCGGGGTCGTAGTCGCGCGGCACCTGCGGGGCGAACACCTGGGCGGCCAGGATGTCGGTCCACAGCGAATGCATGCCGCCGTCGGGGTCGCAGACGCTCATCGGGGTGAAAGTGTCGCCGTGGTAGCCGCCGCGCCAGGTCATCAGGCGGTGCTTGGCGGGCCGGTCCAGGCTGCGCCAGTACTGCAGCGCCATCTTGACCGCGACCTCCACCGATACGGACCCGGAGTCGCTGAAGAAGACCGTTTCCAGGCCCGGCGGGGTGATCTCCACCAGCAGTTGCGCCAACCGGGCCGCCGGTTCGTGGGTCAGACCGCCGAACATGACGTGGTTCATGGTCGCCAGCTGGGCGGTCATCGCCGCATCCAGGACCGGGTGGCCGTGGCCGTGGATCGCGGTCCACCACGAGCTCATCGCGTCGAGCACCTCGATCGGCCGACCGTCGCGGATCAGGGTCAGTCCAGCGCCGCGGGCGGCGACCGCGACCACCGGGGGGATCGCCTCGCCGCCGATGGTGCTGTAGGGATGCCACAGATGGGCGGCGTCGATCGCGCTGATCTGCTCGGGGGTCAACCCGGGCCGCCCTGCCGTCACGGGGTTCGACAGTATCCCAGTCGCTTGATTCCGCCCTTGGCCGCTGTCTTCCCAAACTCTCGCGCACCGTGGGCGCGTCTCGCGTGAACACTGGGCGGTCTCCGGGTCGCTCTTCGCCCTCATTTCACGCAAGGCGCGCGCCTGGCAAGTCAGCACAAGTCGCCAAACGAGCGGTCATCGGGAAGCATTGGCAGCTATGGCTGCACCCCACGAGCCGGACGCCCCCACCGCGACCGACGTCCCCGACACGGTCGACTTCCCCGCCGAACCCGGCGAACACCTCGACGAAGGCCCGCCGCCGGTGTTGCGGCTGCGGCTGTCCCCGCTGGACATAATCTGCACCGTGGTGCTGATCGGCGCGCTGGTAGTGCTCGCGACGGCAACCAGTTGGCCCGCCAAGCTCTACGGCTTCACCAGTGACATCTGTCCGCAGGACACGTGCGAGCCGGTGCCCTTCGGAGTGAACTACTACATCTATCCGGTGATGTGGGGCGGCATCGGTGCGGCGCTGGCCGCGTGCGGCGTCGGGCCGTTCGTGTCGCTGCTCAAGGGCTGGTTCATGTCCTTCTGGCCGGCGATCGCCGTGCTGATTCTGGTGGTCACGTCGTTCGTGGCGCATGCTCTGACGGCATTCAGCGCACAGTACTGGCACTGAGCCGGAAGGTCACGCGGCGGCAACGTTCGTAAGACCGAAATCGCAACTGCCATCACGGAATTGGCGTCGCCAATCACCGTCCGGTCACGTTCCTACAAATAATGTTTGGCGGCGCTGGCGCGCGCTACTCTATGTTGCCAAAGTGTCTGTAGTGACTGGTGTGAATAAGTTGGCCTAACCGACTGGTTCACCTACCACGAGTCATCCAGCGGCGCGAGGCCACGACGATGCGGCCCTCGCCCGCCTGGAACGGCGGCCGAAGCGCGCAGTCACCGCGCCCGGCACAGAAGGGCCGAACGGCCCCGGAAGGTGAGGAATCACATGAAGCGCGTCTACGCCCTCGCGATCGGTCTGGTCATGATGGTGGCGCCGATCGCCGCCACGGGCATAGCGGCCGCGGATCCGGCCACCAAGCCGATGGACTATGCCCAAGCCACCGATGTGGTCGTCGCCCGCGCTCTGTCGCAGCGCGGCGTGCCGTTCTCCTGGGCCGGCGGCGGCGTCACCGGACCCACCCGCGGCACCGGCAGCGGCATCAACACCGTCGGGTTCGACGCCTCGGGCCTCATGCAGTACGCCTACGCCGGCGCCGGGCTCAAGCTGCCCCGCTCGTCCGGTCAGATGTACAAGGTCGGCCAACGGGTGTTGCCGGCGCAGGCACGAAAGGGCGACCTGATCTTCTACGGCCCCGAGGGCACCCAGTCGGTGGCGATGTACCTCGGAAACGGCCAGATGATCGAGGTCGGCGACGTGGTCCAGGTCTCACCGGTGCGCAGCACCAACATGGCGCCTTACCTGGTCCGGATCCTGGGGACGCAGAACACTCCGGCCGCGCCGGCGCAGCAAACCCCGGCCCAGCAGGTCCCCGGCCAGCAAACCCCGGCCCAGCAGGTCCCCGGTCAGCAGACGCCGGCCCAACAGGTCCCGGGTCAGCAGGCCCCGGCCCAGCAGGTGCCCGGCCAGCAGGCGCCCGCGCAGCAGGCACCGGTTCAGCAGTTGCCGGGCCAGCAGGCGCCGGCCCAGCAGGTCCCGGGCCAGCAAGCCCCGCTGCAGCAGGCCCCGCTGCAGACGCTGCCCACCCCGCAGGCCCCGTTGCAGACCGTCACCACCCAGCAGGCGCCACTGCAGGCGGTGCCCGCACCGCAGGCGCCGGCCCAGGCGGTCCCCGCACCTCAGGCGCCGGCGCAGGCGGTGCCCGCACCGCAGGCGCCCCTGCAGTTGGTTCCGGTCCAGCCGGCCCCCGCGGCCGGTACGGGCAGGTAATCGCCGCCCGGTACCACCCCGACCGCCATTTGCTCCCGCGCCGACGGCGCAGAGCAGGTGGCGGTTTTCGGTAAGTTGGCGGTGACCATGACGACCGCGACACCGCCCCCACCAGCCGCCGAGACCGGGTCCGCGCCGCCGGATCCGGGTGGCATGGGCACCCGGACGTCGGGCTTCTACCGGCACGATCTCGACGGCCTGCGCGGCATCGCGATCCTGCTCGTGGCCGTCTTCCACATTTGGTTCGGCCGGGTTTCCGGCGGCGTCGACGTCTTTTTGGCCCTGTCCGGCTTCTTCTATGGCGGCAAGATCCTGCGCGCCGGGCTCGGGGGGACGCTGTCGGGTCCGACCGAATTCGTCCGGCTGGTCCGCCGGTTGCTGCCCGCCCTGGTCGTGGTGCTCGCCGGGTGCGCCCTGCTGACCGTGCTGGTGCAGCCCGAGACCCGGTGGGAGACGTTCGCCGACCAGAGCCTGGCCAGTCTGGGTTACTACCAGAACTGGGAACTGGCCAACTCGGCGTCGGACTACCTGCGCGCCGGCGAAGCTGTCAGCCCGCTGCAGCACATCTGGTCGATGTCGGTGCAGGGCCAGTTCTACGTCGCGTTCCTGATCGTGGTCGCCGGCTGCGTCTACCTGTTCCGGGACGTCCTGGGCAGACACCTGCGGACGCTGTTCGTGGTGCTGCTGAGCGTGCTGACGGTAGCGTCGTTCTGCTACGCGATCGTCGCTCACCAGAACTATCAACCGACCGCGTACTACAACACCTTCGCCCGGGGGTGGGAATTGCTGCTGGGCGCGCTGGTGGGGGCGCTGGTGCCCTACATCCGCTGGCCGATGTGGCTGCGGACGGTCGTCGCCACGGTGGCGCTGGCGGCGATTTTGTCCTGCGGCGCGCTGATCGACGGCGTCAAGGAGTTCCCCGGCCCGTGGGCGCTGGTGCCGGTGGGCGCCACCGTGCTGATGATCCTGGCCGGAGCCAACATGGCGGCCCGCGCCGACACCCGCGACCGGATGCCGCTGCCCAACCGGATGCTCGCGGTCGGGCCGCTGTTCACCCTGGGGGCGATGGCTTACTCGCTGTACCTGTGGCATTGGCCGCTGCTGATCTTCTGGCTGTCCTACACCGGCCACAAGCACGTCAATTTCGTCGAGGGCGCGGGTGTGCTGCTGGTGTCGGGATTGCTGGCGTACCTGACCCTGCGTCAGGTCGAGGACCCGCTGCGCTACCGCGCCTCCGCCCAGCCGGCGACGATGACCCCCTGGCGACAGCGGTTGCGCCGGCCGACGATCGCCTTGGGCTCGGTGGTGGCGTTGCTGGCCGTCACCTTGACCGCGACTTCGTTCACCTGGCGTGAGCACCTGATCGTCGAACGTGCCTCGGGCAAGGAACTCAGCGGGCTGAGCGCGGTCGACTACCCGGGTGCCCGCGCGCTCACCCAGCACGTGCGGGTGCCCAACCTGCGGATGCGGCCGACCGTGCTGGAAGTCAAGGAGGACCTGCCTGCCTCCACCCGGGACGGCTGCATCAGCGACTTCGTCAACCCGGCGGTGGTGAACTGCACCTACGGCGATACCGACGCACCGCGCACCATCGCGCTGGCCGGCGGTTCACACGCCGAGCACTGGCTGACCGCCCTGGATCTGCTGGGCCGTCTGCACCACTTCCGGGTGGTGACCTACCTGAAGATGGGTTGCGCGCTGTCCACCGAACAGGTCCCGCTGATCATGGGCAACAACGCGCCGTACCCACAGTGCCGGCAGTGGGTGGAGACGACGATGGCCAAACTGGTCGCCGATCGCCCGGACTATGTGTTCACCACTACCACCCGACCGTGGAACATCAAGCCCGGCGACGTGATGCCGGCCACCTACATCGGGATTTGGAAAACGTTGTCCGACAACAATATCCCGATCCTGGGCGTCCGGGACACGCCCTGGTTGGTCAAGGACGGCCAGCCGTTCAACGCCGCGGACTGCCTGGCCAAGGACGGCACCCCGGCGTCCTGTGGGATCAAGCGGTCCGAACTGCTCTCCGAGCACAACACCACCTTGGATTTCGTCGGGCAGTTCCCCCTGCTCAAGCCTCTGGACCTGTCCGACGCCATCTGCCGGCCCGACATCTGCCAGGCGGCCGAGGGCAACGTGTTGATCTACCGGGACCCACACCATCTGACCCCGACCTACATGCGCACGCTGGCGCCCGAACTGGGCCGGCAGATCTCGGTGGCCACCAGCTGGTGGTAGCGGCCTGGTGTGGCGCCGGCGTAAGTGGTGCCGCCGGTGTCACCGGACTGTGAGATCGGGCTCCATTTTCGCGGTGCCGTCGCGCGCAGCGACGGCGCAGCGGGCGCACCGTTAAGGTCGAGTGATGGCTGGGACCGTGCAAGGGACCGACAAGGCATTCGACGGCGCCGAGGACTCCCCCTCGGTGGCGGCGGTCTGGCCCGGCGCGCCGTTCCCGATGGGGGCCACGTATGACGGTGCCGGTACCAACTTTTCGCTGTTCTCCGAGGTTGCCGACAAGGTGGAGTTGTGCCTGATCGCCCGGGACGGCTCCGAGACCCGGATCAATCTCGAGGAGGTCGACGGCTTCCTCTGGCATTGCTATCTGCCCGCGGTTACCCCGGGGCAGCGGTACGGGTTTCGGGTGCACGGCCCCTTCGATCCCGCCTCCGGGCACCGCTGTGATCCGAGCAAGCTGCTGCTCGACCCGTACGGTAAGTCCTTCGTCGGCGACTTCAAGTTCACCCAGGCGCTGTTCTCCTACGACCTGGAGGTCGCGGCCGAGGATCCAACGCAGACCGGTGTCCCGCCGATGATCGACTCCCTGGGCCACACCATGACCAGCGTGGTGATCAACCCGTTCTTCGACTGGGCGTCCGACCGCGCGCCGTGCACGCCGTACCACGAGACCATCATCTACGAGGCCCACGTCAAGGGCATGACCCAGACGCACCCCGGCATCCCGCCCGAACTGCGCGGCACCTACGCGGGGCTGGCGCACCCGGTCATCATCGACCACCTCAAGTCGCTGAACGTCACCGCCATCGAACTGATGCCGGTGCATCAGTTCATGCACGACCATCGGCTGGTCGACCTGGGACTGCGAAACTACTGGGGCTACAACACTTTCGGCTTCCTGGCACCGCACTACCAGTACGCGGCGACCCGTAAACCCGGCGGTGCGGTGGCCGAGTTCAAGGCGATGGTGCGCTCCTTCCACGAGGCCGGCATCGAAGTGATCCTGGACGTGGTCTACAACCACACCGCCGAGGGAAACCACCTGGGCCCGACCATCAACTTCCGCGGCATCGACAACGCCGCCTATTACCGGTTGGTCGACGGAGACCTGCGGCACTACAAGGACTTCACCGGCACCGGCAACAGCCTCAACGTCCGCCACCCGCACACCCTGCAACTGATCATGGACTCGCTGCGCTACTGGGTGCTCGAGATGCACGTCGACGGGTTCCGCTTCGATTTGGCCGCCACTCTGGCCCGCGAGTTCTATGACGTCGACCGGTTGTCGGCGTTTTTCGACCTGGTGCAGCAAGACCCGGTGGTCAGCCAGGTCAAGCTGATCGCCGAGCCGTGGGACGTCGGCGAAGGCGGCTACCAGGTCGGCAACTTCCCAGGTTTGTGGACCGAGTGGAACGGGAAATACCGCGACACTGTGCGCGACTACTGGCGGGGCGAGCCCGCGACCCTTGGCGAGTTCGCTTCCCGGTTGACCGGGTCGTCGGACCTGTATGCGGCGACCGGCCGGCGGCCCAGTGCCAGCATCAATTTCGTCACCGCCCACGACGGCTTCACCATGCAGGACCTGGTGTCCTACAACGAGAAACACAACGCGGCCAACGGTGAGGACAACCGCGACGGCGAAAGTCACAACCGGTCCTGGAACTGCGGCGTGGAAGGCCCCACCGACGACCCCGACATCAACGAGCTGCGCTGCCGGCAGATGCGCAACTTCTGGGCGACGCTGATGGTCAGCCAGGGTACCCCGATGATCTCGCACGGCGACGAGATCGGGCGCACCCAGCTGGGCAACAACAATGTGTACTGCCAGGACTCCGAATTGTCCTGGATGGACTGGTCTTTGCTCGGCACCAACGCCGACCAGCTGACGTTCGCCCGCAAGGTGACAGCATTGCGGAAGAAACACCCGGTGTTTCGGCGCCGACGTTTCCTGAAGGGCAAACCGGGTCCGGGTGGCACCGGCCTGCACGACGTCGCCTGGCTGACCCCGACGGGCGCGGAGATGACCGCCCAGGACTGGGACAACTACTTCGGCAAATCGATCGCGGTCTTTTTGGACGGTCAGGCACTGGCCGAACCCAATCGCCGCGGCGAACGGGTGGTCGACGACTCGTTCCTGTTGTGCTTCAACGCCCATGACGAGGAGGTCACCTTCGTCATGCCCGGCGACGACTACGCGAAGGAGTGGATCGTAGAACTCGACACGAATCACCCGACCGGTGGCGCGGAACGCTTCGTCAAGCGCGGCGAAGAACTGGCCGTGCCCGGACGTTCCGTCTTCATCCTTCGTAAGACTTTGTGACGCATGGCTTTTCCGATAACGTCAACCTACCGGTTGCAGCTTCGTGGCGCGTCCAGTGGTTTTGCGTTCACTCTTGCCGACGCCGAGGGCCTGCTGGACTATCTCGACGACCTCGGGGTGTCGCACCTGTACCTGTCCCCCATCCTGACCGCGGTGGAGGGATCCTCGCACGGCTACGACGTCACCGACCCCACCACGGTGTCGAGCGAACTCGGCGGCCCCGAGGCGCTGGCCGGGTTGGCGGCCGCGGCGCGGGAGCGGGGCATGGGCCTGGTTGTCGACGTGGTGCCCAATCACGTGGGCATCGACAAGCCCGAGCAGAACGCCTGGTGGTGGGATGTGCTGCGGCACGGGCGGGACTCCCGGTACGCGGACTTCTTCGACATCGACTGGTCGCTGGACGATGCCGGGCGAATCGTGTTGCCGCTGTTGGGGTCCGACGACGATGTCGCCGATCTGAGCGCCGACGTCGACCTGCTGCGACTGGGTGATCTGGCGCTGCCGATCGCGCCCGGCACCGGAGCCGGCAGCGGACCCGAGGTGCACGACCGCCAGCATTACCGGTTGGTCGGCTGGCGCAACGGGGTGTGTGGTTACCGCCGCTTCTTCTCCATCACCTCGCTGGCGGGACTTCGCCAGGAGGACCGCGCGGTGTTCGACGCCAGCCACGCCGAGGTGGGCCGCTGGGTGCGCGACGGCCTGGTCGACGGTGTGCGGATCGATCACCCAGACGGATTGTCCGATCCGGCAGGCTATTTGGAGTGGCTGCGGGAGCTGGTGGGACCACAGGCGTGGATCGTGATCGAGAAGATCCTGGCCGTCGACGAGGCCCTGGAACCGACCCTGCCGGTCGCCGGGACCACCGGCTACGACGTGCTGCGGGAAGTGGGCGGCCTGTTCGTCGACCCCTCGGGCGCACCGGCGCTCACCGCTCTGGTCCAATCCGTCGGCCTCGACTATGCGGCGATGCCGAACATGTTGTCCGAGCTGAAAATCCGGGCCGCGACCGAAACGCTGGCCAGTGAGCTGGCTCGGCTGCACCGCAGCATCGTGGCCGCCGCGGGCGCCGACGACCCGTCGCTGCCGGAGGCGGTCGCGGCCCTGTTGACCCACATCGATGTCTACCGCAGCGACTACCGCGGCCTGGCCGCGATCCTGCCCACCGCTCTGGCCGAAACCGAAGCGGCGCAACCGGAATACGGACCCGCCCTGCAGGTGCTGGCGACCGCGCTGGCTCGCGGCGGCGAGCCGGCCACCCGGCTGCAGCAACTGTGTGGGGCGGTGACCGCCAAGGCGGTGGAGGACTGCCTGTTCTACCGCGACGCGCGGCTGGTGTCGCTCAACGAGGTCGGCGGCGAGCCGCACCGCTTCGGTGTCGGCGCCGCGGAGTTCCATCAGAGCGCGGCCACCCGCGCCCGGTTGTGGCCGGCCGCCATGACGACGCTGACCACCCACGACACCAAGCGCGGCGAGGACGTGCGGGCCCGCATCGGGGTGCTGTCACAGGTTCCGTCGTTGTGGGCCGAGTTCGTCTCGCGCTGGGAGACCCACGCACCCTCGCCCGACCCCGCTACCGGACAGTTCCTCTGGCAGAACATCTTCGGCGTCTGGCCGGTCAGCGGCCAGGTCGACGATTCGCTACGACAGCGGCTGCACGGCTACGCCGAGAAGGCCATCCGCGAGGCCGCGTGGCACACCACCTGGAACGACCCGGACACCGAGTTCGAGGACGCCGTGCACCGCTGGATCGACACCGTGCTGGACGGCCCGGTGGCCGGCGAGCTGACTCAGCTGGTCGGACAGCTCAACCCGCACGCCGCCAGCGATGCGCTGGGCCAGAAGCTGCTGGCGCTGACGGTGCCCGGCATCCCCGACGTCTATCAGGGCACCGAGGTATGGGACGACAGCCTGGTGGACCCGGACAACCGCCGCGAAGTCGACTACGCCGCCCGCCGGTCGGCTTTGAAAGAGTTGCAGCATCCCAAGATTCGGGTCGTCACCACCGCGCTGCGGCTGCGGCGGGCCCGGCCGGACGACTTCTTGCACGGCGACTACGTGCCGGTGCCGGCCGCCGGGCAGGCCGCCGATCATGTGCTGGCGTTTCGGCGCGGTCCCGACATCCTGGTTGCGGTCACCCGCTGGACGGTGCGCCTTGCCGAGACGGGCTGGGGTGACACGGTACTGCCGCTGCCCGAGGGGTCCTGGACCGATCGGCTGACCGGCGCCATGGCCAGCGGACCTACTTCGGCCGCACAACTGTTCTCCGATCTGCCGGTGGTACTGCTGGAGCGCGATCGTGGCTGAATTTCGGGTGTGGGCGCCCAAACCCGAGTTGGTGCGCCTGGATGTCGAGGGCGCGGTGCACGCCATGACCCGCTCCGACGACGGCTGGTGGCACACGACCGCCGACGCGCCCGCCGACGCCCGCTACGGCTTCCTGCTCGACGACGATCCCACCGTACTGCCCGACCCGCGCTCGGCGCGCCAGCCCGACGGCGTGCACGAACGGTCACAGTTGTGGGATCCCGCTGCGGCCGCCTGGACCGACGGGGACTGGGCTGGACGATCCGTCGAGGGCGCGGTCATCTACGAACTGCACATCGGCACCTTCACCGCCGCCGGCACCTTCGACTCCGCTACCGAAAAACTGGACTACCTGGTCGATCTCGGTGTCGACTTCGTCGAGCTGATGCCGGTGAACTCCTTCGCCGGCACCCACGGCTGGGGCTACGACGGGGTGCTGTGGTACAGCGTGCACGAGCCCTACGGCGGCCCGGACGGACTGGTACGGCTCGTCGACGCCTGCCACGCAAAGGGTTTGGGCGTGTTGATCGACGCGGTGTTCAACCACCTCGGGCCGTCGGGCAACTATCTGCCCCGGTTCGGCCCGTATCTGTCCTCGGGCAGCAACCCCTGGGGTGAGGGCATCAACATCGCCGACGCCGACTCCGACGAGGTGCGCCGCTACATCATCGGCTGCGCGTTGCGCTGGATGCGAGACTTCCACGCCGACGGCCTGCGACTGGACGCGGTGCATGCGCTGGTGGACACCACCGCCGTGCACATCCTCGAGGAGATGGCCACCGAGACCGACCGGCTGGCACAGCAATTGGGCCGTCCGCTGGCATTGGTCGCCGAAAGCGACCTGAACGATCAGCGGCTGATCCTGCCGCGCGACGCCGGCGGCTACGGCTTGACCGCCCAGTGGGACGACGACATTCACCATGCCGTCCACACCGCCGTGTCCGGCGAGCGGCAGGGCTATTACCGCGACTTCGGATCGCTCGCCGCACTGGATCAGACGTTGCGCCACGGCTTCTTCCACGCAGGCACGTATTCGTCGTTCCGGCGCCGCCGGCATGGCCGGCCGTTGGACACCACCCGGGTGCCGGCGACCAGGCTGCTGGCCTACACCTGCACCCACGACCAGGTCGGCAATCGCGCCCTGGGCGATCGCCCGTCGCAGAACCTGGACGCCGGACAACTCGCCGTCAAAGCGGCGCTGGTACTCGGCTCCCCTTACACCACAATGCTTTTCATGGGTGAGGAGTGGGGGGCCTCGACCCCGTTCCAGTTCTTCAGTTCCCATCCCGAGCCCGAGTTGGCCCAGGCCACCCGCGACGGCCGCCGGGCGGAGTTCGCCGAACACGGCTGGGATGCCGAGGACATTCCCGACCCGCAGGACCCGCAGACCTTCCAGCGTTCCAAACTGGACTGGTCCGAGCTCGAGGCCGGCGAGCACGCGCGGCTGTTGCAGTTCTACCGTGATCTGATCGCGTTGCGGCACAACGAACCAGACCTGGCCGACCCCTGGCTTGGGCACCTCGTCGTCGACTATGACGAAGCGCAGCGCTGGATTATGTTGCGGCGCAACACGCTGGCGATCGCCTGCAATCTCGGGGCCGACGCGGTGGCTGTACCGGTAACCGGCGAGCTGGTGCTGGCCTGGGATACACCCGACATCGGCGCCGCGGCCACCCGGTTACCCGGGCATTCGGTGGCGATCCTGCGCCGTGGATAGGCGACTGTCGCAGTGATCGGCGCCCGGACCCCAACGATCACCACGTCCTGACTCGGGTGTGGTGAGGAGCGGAAAGACTTGGTCTTTCGCTCCCCACCACATGCAGGTCAGCTTTCGCCGAGCGTCCTGTGCAACGTCCGCTTGGCTTCGGCGACTGCGGCGCTGAGGTTGGCCCGTACCTCCGCGAGGGTCGACTTCTGCTCCTCGGTGCCCGTCATCATGATGGTTCGTGCCATGCCGGCGATTTCTTTCATGCCGGCGCGGATTTTGATGACTTCGGCGAACTTGCCCATCCGCCTGAACATCGCATGCGCGGTCTCGCTGGTGACGCCACGCCAGGCCAAGATGTTCTTGCCGAGGTCGGTCAAAGTGGCGACACCGTTGTCGACGGTTACGAAGCCGCGGGCCGCCAGCAGTCCGATCGCAATCTCGGCCACTTCCTGGGGTGGGCTGAAGGCACCATCGGTGGCTTCGGTGACGCGCTGTACCACCTGGGCGGCGTCGGCCGGCCCGTCGAGAAGCAGGGTGGCAGTGCCGAACGCGGCCCGCTTGAGTCGGCCACCCCCGAAACCGTGCTCACCGAAGCCGGAACCGTGTCCGTGCCCGCCGCACCCGCCGTGTCCGCCGGGGCCGGATCCGAAGCCGAAACCTGCGCCACCCCAGTCGGGGCCGCCGGAAAATCCACCAAAGTTCATTTCGCACTCTCCTTCGTGCCAACCGGCCTGCGATCTGCACACCTAGGCATCAAGTACCTTGATATCAAGTGTCTTGATATGGGTCAACGGTGTTGCGCCACGGGCGAAAATCGGTGCACCCAGTCCCCGCAGATTGCGGAGCGCAGTCTCAGCGCAGCGATTGCGCGTCGAGGCGGGTGATGCGTGCGATGACGTCGAAGTCCGCGTCGCGGTGCATTACCGTAGCGCCATGGCGGATAGCCACCGCGGCGATCAGGCAGTCGGTGATGCTGCGAATCGTTGCGCCGACTCGCCGGGCGGAGCGATAGACCTCCGCCGCGGCTCGGAAATCGATGGCGTTGTCGACGGGCAGTGAGGGTAGGCCGTTGACCAACCGCTCGAGTTTTGCCTGTGCGTTGTCATCGGTTGCGCCGCAAAGGATTTCCATAGCCACCGGCTCGCACATCGCGAGCTGGTCGGCGTGGTCAGAGATCAGCCGGCGCACCTCGTGAGCAGCGGCTGATCCGCTGGCCCGAAAGTACTCGACCCACGCGGAGGTGTCGATGAGGATCACCGGAGCTGGTCTGGCCGATCGTCGCGGAGATCGTCGAGGTCGCCTTCCCAGCCGACACCTTCGAGCTCGAGCAGGAACTCGCGATTCAACGGCGAACCCACCAGTCGACGCAGCGCGAGATCGACGGCGGCCCTCTTGGTGCGCAGGCCGAACCGACGCATCACCTCGGCGGCGAGTTCGTCGTCGATGTCGATATTGGTGCGCGACATACACCTAACATACACCAGTCGCCCCTGGGTTATCCCGTCGCAACGACGACGGTTAACTCATTTCCCTTGCGCTCCACACACATTCCAGCCCGACGGGCGAGGGCGGCGACACCGGCCGCGCTGTCGGGCTCGGCCCGGGTGCCGGCCAGCACGCGGGCCAGCCGGCCCTTGTGCGCCTTGTTGAAGTGAGTGATCACACTCCGTCGGCCATCGGGTTGCTCGGCCACCACGTTCACCCGGACCGCGCTGGGTACGCCCCCCAACGCCGCATACGAGCCCGAGCGGAGATCGACGATCAAATCCTCGGCGGCCAACTCAGCGAGCAACGGTTCCAACAGCGGCCGCCACCGGGCGGCCAACGTGGGTTTCCCCGGCAGTTTCGACGTGGCGGAAAGCCGATACGCCGGCACCAGGTCGTCGGCGCGCAGCAACCCGAACAAAGCCGAACCGATCATCAGCCGGGCGCCGGCACGCGTTGCCTCGGCGCCGCGCAGCGAATCGATGTCCAGCGCGTCGTAGAGCACGCCGGTGTAGCGGCGGATGGCCGGCAGCGTCGGCGCGGTGCGGAGCGCGGCGTTGCGCTCGATCTCGGCGACCTGCGAGGCAGAGATGCCCAGCGCTGTCCGGCACGCCGCTGGATCGGACGCGAGAGCGACGAGTTCGCCGATCAGCGCAGACCGCAGCGAGCCCAACGAGGGATTGCCGAGCTGCTCCAGGCTCAGAGCCGGGCCGTCGCCCCCGCCCCGCTTGGTTTCCGACGGCGGTAGCAGCACGATCACGGATGCCGAGGCTAGCCCGTCGGAGCCGGGAGACTGCGCCAAGGATCTGCCAAGCGCGGTGCACGACGCTACCGGCATGACGATGATCGCACCGCAACTGGCAGCGCCCGGCTACTCGATCGAGCGCCCGAAGATCAACGGCCTCGCCGTCGTCAGTCTGGTCTGCGGCATCCTGCAGTATTTCGTCCTGTTCATTCCCTGCTGGCTGGTCACCGTCCCGGTGGCGATCAACGCCGTGCACCAGACGCGCAACGACGCGGGACGCCGGGTCGCGATCGCCGGCCTGACGCTCTCGCTCACCCACTTCGCCCTTTACGCGTTCGTATTCGTGTGGCTGCTCACCACCCGGTGAGTCACACGCTGGGGCGCCCGGTGCCGTGCACGGCGGCGGCGATGGCGTCGGCCAGCGGTTCGATCTCGTCGAGGCTCAGATCCGCGATGGTGACGCGAACCCCCGGCGGCGCGTCGATGCGGAACCGGGTTCCCGCCGCCGCGGCCCAGCCCGCCTGCAGCAGTCGGGTGATGGTGGCGGTTTCGTCGGCGACCGGTATCCACACGTTGAGGCCGGACCGGCCGTGCGCGGCCACGTCACGCTCGGCCAGCGCGTCGCGCAGGGCGTGGCGACGGTTGGCGTACCGATCTCCCGCCGCGACCACCAGTCGGGTCACCTCGGGGTCCAACCACAGCCGCACCGCAAGGTCCTGCAGCAGGTGACTCACCCACCCCGGCCCCAGCCGCAGCCGTCCGTGCACCCGGTCGATGGTGCGACGATCCCCGGCCACCACGGCCAGCCGCAGATCGGGTCCGTACGCCTTCGACGTCGAGCGCACGAACGCCCAGCGTCGTGTCGCACCGGCCAGCGGGTGCAGCGCAACGCCGGCGATCCCGGCGCAATGGTCGTCCTCGATCACCAGCACGTCGTCGTTCTTGCTGGCCAACAGGCTGCGCAATGCGCGGGCGCGGTCCTTGGACAGCGCGGCTCCGGTCGGGTTCTGGGCGCGGCTGGTGACGATGACCGCCCGCACCCCGCGGCGCAGGGCGCGTGCCATGCTCAGGACCACCGGCCCGTCGTCGTCGACCTGCACCGGTTCGGCGGAAAGGCCAAGGGCGGCAATGAGATCCAGCAGATTCGCCCAGCCGGGATCTTCGACGGCGACGCGGTCCCCCGGGCGCAGGTGGGCGGTGAGCACGCGTTCGATTCCGTCCAGTGCGCCGCTGGTCACCGCCAGGTGATCGGCGGGGACGCCGTCCGCGGTCAGCACGGCCCGGGCGTGGTCGACCAATTCGGTCGACATCGCCGGCTTCCCGTACAGCACCGGAGCTCCGGGGGGCGGGGCCACCTGCGCGGCGCCGATCGGCAGCAGCTTGGGGTCGGGGTTGCCGCTGGACAGGTCGCGCGCCCCCTCCGGCACCTCGATACCGAGCAGCGACCTGGATGTGGTTGCCGGCCGATGCCGGACCCGGGTGCCGCGGCGTCCCGCGGTTTCGATCGCGCCGCGATCGCGCAGCAGCCGGTAGGCGTTGGCCACGGTGTTGGCGTTCACCCCGAGTTCGGTGGCGACCTCGCGGATCGACGGCAGCGCGTCACCGGGCGCCAGGGCACCTTGCGAGATGCCCTCTTCGACGCTGGCGGCTATCGACTCCGCACCCGTCCCGGATATGCTGTATTGTACTGGCACATCGATCATTATGTACTAGTACAAATGAAAAGGCAAGTGCATGACCGGGTATCTACCCACCCCTGCTACGACGCCGACCCGCTACCGGGAGCGTGCGCGCTACGACCGCGACACCGTCCACCGCATCCTGGACGAGTCGCTGATCTGCCACCTCGGTTATGTCCGGGACGGCCGACCGGTGGTGTTGCCAACCACCCACGCCCGCCTCGACGAGACCCTCTACCTGCACGGCTCCTCGGGCAGCGGCCCGATGCTGGCTGCCCGCCTGTCCGGGTTGCGGATCTGTGTGACCGTCACGCTCGTCGACGCGTTGGTGCTGGCCCGCTCGGCGATGCACCACTCGCTGAACTACCGCTCGGTGGTGGCGCTGGGCACCGCCCGCATCGTCGCCGACCCGGCCGAGAAGGCCCGGGCGCTTGGTGCGCTGCTCGACCACATCCGGCCCGGCCGCGCCGCGGACTGCCGGCCACCGAACGCCCGCGAGCTGGCGGCCACTGCGGTGCTCGCCCTCGACCTGGTCGAGGTCTCGGCCAAGGTGCGCGACGGCGGCGTCGCCGACGACCCGGAGGACCTGGCCCTTCCGCATTGGGCCGGGGTGGTGCCGCTGGCGCTGACGGCCGGGACACCGGTCCCCGACGGCGACTGCGACCTCCCGCTGCCCGCTTATTTGCGTTGACCCGCGAGCCAATCGGCTACAGCAGCAGATACCGGTAGGCCGGCGAACCCGGCAGCAGCGTTTCGACGTGCATGTCGGTGGTCCGCATCCGGTTCAGCAGCCCGTCGAGGTCCGCCGCCGAACCAAGCTGAATGCCGACCAGCGCCTCGCCGGTCTCGCGGTTGTTGCGCTTGACGTACTCGAACAGCGTGATGTCGTCGTTGGGGCCGAGCACCTCGGCGAGGAACCGCCGCAGCGCACCGGGTTCCTGCGGGAAATCCACCAGGAAGTAATGCTTGAGGCCCAGGTGCACCAGTGACCGCTCCTGCACCTCGCCGTAGCGGGAGACATCGTTGTTGCCGCCCGAGATCAGGCACACCACCGTGGACCCGGGCTCGACCTGCGCTTCCAGCAGCCCGGCCACCGACAGCGCGCCGGCCGGCTCGGCGATGATGCCTTCGTTCTGATACAGGTCGAGCATCGCGGTGCACACCGCACCCTCGTCGACCGTCGTAATCGACACCATGTCGCCGGCGGCGGCCAGTGCGGCGTACGGCAGCGTGCCCGCGCGGGCCACCGCGGCGCCGTCGACGAACTGGTCGACGTGATCCAGCGTCACCGGCTCACCCGCCGCCAGCGCGGCCATCATCGCGGCGGCCCCGGCCGGCTCGATCCCCAGAACCGAAGTGCCGGTGGTCCGTTCGGCCAGATAGGTGGTGATGCCGGCGATGCAACCGCCCCCGCCGACCGGGACCACGACCAGATCGGGCTCGACGTCCAGCGCATCCAGGATCTCCAGGGCGATGGTGCCCTGACCGGCCATGGTGCGCAGGTCGTCGTAGGGCGGCACCAGCGTCGCGCCGGTGCGCGCCACGTCGTCGCGCGCAGCCTCGGCGGCCCGGTCGTAGGTGGACCCGCCGACGATCAGCTCGATGAATTCCCCGCCGTGATAGCGGATCCGGTCCCGCTTCTGCTTCGGCGTCTTGGCCGGCACATACACGCGGCCGTGCACGCCGAGCGACCGGCAGGCGTAGGCGAAGCCCTGCGCGTGATTACCGGCCGAGGAACACACCACGCCGGCGGCCAGCTCCTCGTCGGACAGCTGTACCAGCAGGTTGTAGGCGCCGCGCAGCTTGTAGGACCGCACGATCTGCAGGTCTTCGCGTTTGAGGAAGACCTCGGCGCCGGTGATCTCCGACAACCGGTCGCTGTGCTGCAGCGGCGTGGGCGTCACCACCGGCGCTATCCGCTTCGCCGCCGCCTCGATGTCGGCCGCGGACAGCGGCGGCAGCGACGGGCTGGTGCTCAGTTCGGCGGACACCGGTCAATGGTGCCACGCGTGGTGGGCTCAGTCGCTCAGCAGGGATCGCCAGGAGGAGTGAAGTACGGAACACCTTCGACGGTGTAGCAGGGTTGCTCGCCCAGGACGTACGGGTGGTCCGACGCGGCGATCGCGGCGCCTGCGGCGACGTCGCCGGCGATGTTGGTACAGCCACCGACGGCGACGTGGCGGCCGTCGGCGCCGGCACAGATGTCGGCGCGAGCGGCCGGCGTGGCTGCCAGCGGCGCCAGAGCAAGGGCTCCGACGGTCAACAGTGCACCCAGCATTTTCTTCATCGGGACCTCCTTGGGGCTACCTTGCCGCAGACCCTACCCAGTCGCCGCCGGACTTGACCGCCGAATTTGCCCGAAAGTCAATTTACCGGTGTGAGTACGAACACCGGGATCTGGCGGTCCGTCTTCTCCTGGTAGTCGGCGTAGTCCGGAAACGCCTGCACGGCACGCTCCCACCAGGTGGCCTTTTCGTCGCCGAACACCTCGCGGGCGTCGTAGTCGCGGGTGACCGAGCCGTCCTGCAACTCGACCCGGGGATTCTTCTTGATGTTGTAGTACCAGACCGGGTTTTTCGGGGCACCGCCGAGCGAGGCGACCACCGCGTACTCGCCGTCGTGTTCGACCCGCATCAGCGGGGTCTTGCGGAGCTTGCCCGATTTCGCGCCGACGGTGGTCAACACGATGATCGGCATGCCCTTCATGTCGGCGGCCTGCGCGCCGCCGGACTCGATGTATTTCTCGGCTTGTTCTCTGGCGAATTCCCACGGGCTGGGCTCGTACTCCCCTTTTAATGGCATGCCGACCACTTTATGCGCGCGCCGGTGTTACACCCCGAAGGTCTGGCGCCTGGCGATCTCGGCGATCACGTTGACGCGTCGGGCCGCGGTGGCGATCTCGTCGGCGAACTCCTGCCGGCGCTTGGCCAGGTCGGCTTGATCGGCACCATCGATGAGTTCGCGGTGCCGGGCCAGCCGCAGCGCGGTCTTGAACAACTCCATCGACCGGGATTCGGCGTTGGCGATGCGCCGTTGCAGCTCCCACTGCTTGCCCACCTCGAGGCACTCGGTCAGGAACCTGTCCTCCTCCAGCGGCTCGTCCTCGAGCGCGGCCAGCCGGTCGGCGACGATGTGGTAGGCGTCCAGGAACGGCCGCAGCACCAGATGCGCCAGCAGCAGATCAGCAGACTCCAGCAACCGACCCACCTCGGCCGCGCTCACCTCCTTGCTGGTGTCCACCGGCCCGATCAACCGCACCTCGTCGGCGAGCTCCCGCTCGAATTGCGCACGCCCGGAGAACAGGAATTCGAACTTCAGCAACTCCCGCAACCGCAGTGCCTCGTCTCGTACCGCCGAAGGTGCCACCAGGCCGTCAGCCGCATCCTCTGAGGCCGCCAACAGCGCCAGCTCGGCGATGGCGCGGTCGACCAGGATGTGGATCGCGGTGTTGCGGTAGAACGCCGCCACCAGATGCTGGTCGGCGCCAATCCCCCACACCGCCTCGGTGCCGGCGTCGTACACGCTCACTACGCCGGAGGCCACCATCTGGTGCAGGGTCCAGCGGATCAGCGACTTGTTCGTCAGGTCCGCTGCCCCGGCCACCGCCCAGTCGCGGGCGGCGATGTAGCTGGCCAGCGGCCGCACCGTGGCCAGCACCTCGCTGATGGACAGCGACCGGTCGGCACCGAGCAGCGCCAGGCTCACCACGGCGGTGGGCGTGACGGGGGTGGCGCGGTTGATCCGGTGTTCGACGTCCAGCGCGATGCGTTCCACGACGGTCTCGGTGCCCGACGGGTCGGCCCGCAGTTCCTCGAGCCGCTTGCGCAGTGGCAATGGCTCGCCGAAGTCCAGATAGGCGCGGCCCAGCCGCTCGCCCTGCTGGCGGGACAGCCGGACCAGAAACCGCAGGTCCTCCGGGCGCTTGGTGGCGCCGTAGGCCTCGGTGGTCATCGCCTCCACCTCGTGCAGCTGGTCGTACACAATGGAGGTCGGCACCAAATACACTTCGGGACCGTCGATTTCGTCGACGGCGTCGGTGAGATAGCGCAGGATGCCGAACACCGGGGGACGCAGCTTGCCGGTGCGGGTGCGACCGCCCTCGATCGACCAGGTCAGGTTGGTGTGGTCCTGGACGAGTTGGGCGGTGTAGGCGCGCAGCACGAACCGGTAGATCGGGATGTCCTTGGTCTGGCGGCGGATGAAGATCGTCCCGGTGCGCTTGGCGAAGGGGCCCATCGGGAAGAAGTTCAGGTTCGCCCCGCCGAAGGTGAACGCCGCCGAGAGCCGGTTGGCGGCGATCTCCTCGGGCAGCAGCATGCCGTCCAGATACGAGCGGTGCGAGAACGCGAACGCCAGCGTGGCCTTGCGATCCAGTTTGCGCAGGCCGGCGATCTGGTCCTCGTCGACCAGCACGTCGTAGGCCCGCATCAGCCAGCGGCTGAACCGGCGCCAGGCGTGGACGGCGCGATCGTCCAGCGAGGCCGCCACCTCACGCAGGTAACCGGCCGCCTCCACCCGCACGCTCTCGGGATCGCGGCCCAGTTCGTCGGCCAGGGCATCGAGGCGCTGGGTGAACCATTGCGCTTTGAGCAGCCGGGTGACCGCCTCCGAATCGGTCGCCAGCGGCGTGGTGGATTCTTCGACAATCCCCGTGCGCTGCAACAGTTTTCGCACTCCGGCTCGACCGGCTTCGCCTGCAGTCATCGTTGTCTCCTGTTCAGGCCGGCGTGGCGTCGGGCCCCTGAAAGTGCGCCAGTGCGCTGGAAAGCCTCACCCATGGGAGCCGGACGCCGAGTCATTTCGTGAGCCTACGTCTGCGGCGACAGGCCGCGGAACAGTACACCGGCGTAGGTTGGCGACGATGGGGCAAAATGTTAGCGGCCTTTCGCCGCTGGAACAGACGGCACTGCTCACCGAATACGCCCGCGCACTGGACAGCCGGTGGGTTCGACCGATTCTCGGCGACAGCCTGGCCGATCGGGTGGTCGGCGAAATCGACTACGACTTCGCCGGACTGGGGGTCAGCACGAGTGTGGTATGCCAGTCGGCGCTGCGGGCCAAGATGCTGGACGACAGGGTGCGTGCGTTCACCGCCGAGCATCCGGACGCCGTCGTGGTGGACCTTGGCGCCGGGATCGATTCCGGCCCTTCGCGGGTACTGCCGCCCGCGACGGTGGACTGGTACAGCGTCGACCTGCCGAATGTGATCGCCTTGCGCGAAGCGGTGTTGCCGACGGGCGAACGGTGGCATTCGATCGCCGCATCGGTCGCCGATCCCGACTGGCCATTGAGCATTCCGAGTGGCCGGCCGACCATGGTGATCGCCGACGGCCTTTTCGCGTTCCTGTCCGAGTCGGTGCTGGTGAGCGTCTTCCGCCGCATCACCGAGCACTTCGCCTGCGGCGAGTTGGCGTTCAACGACTACGGCCGGATCGGCTGGGTCAGCCGGCTCGCCGTGAAAGTGTTGCCGCAGCAGATGTTCAAGAGCGTCGGTGCCCAATGGGGCTATGCGGGTTTCAAGGACGCCCGCGTGCCCGAATCGTGGAATCCGCGGTTGACGTTGGTGGAGGAGGCCAGCCTCACCCACGAGCCCGAGGTGGAGCTGTTCCCGCGCTGGATTCGGTTGGCCACCAAGGCATCCGGCAAGTTTCCGGCCAGCGCACGGAAGGCGCGGATACTGCGCTACCGGTTCTGACGGTTCGCGGCGGCGTGACGGCTCGGCGTCCCGCGCCCGCGCTCGGGGCCGAGCGTCACGCCAGCGCAGCGCTCGGGGCCGACCGTCACGCCAGCGCAACGGCTCGGGGCCGACGTCACCGTGCGAGTTACCGACGCCGCACCGCACGTCACGCCAGCGCAGCGCTCGGGGCCGACCGTCACGCCAGCGCAACGGCTCGGGGCCGAGCGGCGAATTTCGTCGCAGGATGCACACTCGGCGGGAAGTGGCCGGCGCGCTGCGCGCGCTGCGGCCGGCCGGCCTGGAATGTCTGCAGAAAGTGGCTTGCGAACGGGGACGCGAGGGCGCGAAACCGCACGCTCGGCGCGAGGGCGCGGGCAGTGCCCGCGCGCGTAGCCCGCACGACGGGTGAAGGCGAGGCGCGCCGACCCTAGCTGCCCAGGCACCCCGGACCGAGCAGCTCCTTGAGGTCCCCCATCAGGGCCGGCGACGGCGTCACCCGCAAAGACTGATCCAGCTCCAGCGTGGTGATCTTCTCTCCGCTGATCAGCCGCAGATGCACCTGCGAGGTGCCGGGGTGCCGCGCCAGCACCTGCTTGAGGGCGCTGACCTTGTCCACGGTGCACTGCCGTGTCGGCAGGCTCACCGCCAGCGGCCGATTCGGCTGTGCGTTGGAAAAGTCCGGCACCACAAGCTCGTTGGCGATCAGGCTGATGCGGTCGTCGCGGATCGCCACCTTGGCGCTGACCAGCACCACCGCGTCGTCGGCGATGTCACCGCCGAAGGTGGAGTAGGTGTGCGGGAAGAACATCACCTCGATACCGCCGGTCAGGTCCTCCAATTGCGCTGACGCCCAAGGCATTCCATTCTTATTGACCCGGCGGTTCACCGACGCCAGAATGCCGCCGACGCGTACCTGCGCGTCGTTGGGCACGTCCCCGTCCAGGATCGCCGGGATGGCGGTGTCGACCTGGGTGGCCAGCAGGTGGGCCACCCCGTTGAGCGGGTGGCCGGATACGTACAGGCCCAGCATCTCTCGCTCCAGCGCGAGCTTGTGCTTATCCTCCCACTCGTCCTCGGGAACCTTGATGGTGAAGACGGAGTCGCCGCCGCCTTCCCCGTCCGAGCCGCCGAACAGGTCGAACTGCCCCATCGCCTCGGCCTTCTTGGTGCCCAGCACCGAATCCACGGCATCGGTGTGCACCAGAAACAGCCCCTTGCGGGCGTGCCCGAGCGAGTCGAACGCCCCGGCTTTGATCAGCGACTCGGTGACCTTCTTGTTGCAGGCCGAGATGTCGATCTTGTTCAGATAGTCCGAGAAGTCGGTGAACTTGCCCTTGTCGTTGCGGGTGCCGATCAGCGAGGAAACCACGTTGGCGCCGACGTTGCGCACCGCGCCGAGGCCGAACCGGATGTCGTTGCCCACCGAGGCGAAGTTCTGCACCGACTCGTTGACGTCGGGCGGCAACACCGTGATGCCCAGCCGACGGCAGTCCGCGAGGTAGACGGCGGCCTTGTCCTTGTCGTCGCCCACGGAAGTCAGCAGGCCCGCCATGTACTCGCCGGGATAGTTGGCCTTCAGGTAGGCCGTCCAGTAGGACACCAGCCCGTAGCCCGCGGCGTGCGACTTGTTGAACGCATACCCGGCGAACGGAAGGATGGTGTCCCACAACGCTTTCACCGCTTTCTCGGAGAAACCGTTGTTGGTCATGCCTTCGTAGAAACCCTTGTACTCCGCCTCGAGCACCTCGAGCTTCTTCTTACCCATCGCCTTGCGCAGCGCGTCGGCCTTACCCATGGTGTAGGAGGCGACTTTCTGCGCGATGAACATGATCTGCTCTTGGTAGACGATCAAACCGTAAGTCTCGGAGAGGATTTCGCGCAGCGGCTCCTCGAGTTCGGGATGGATGGGCTTGATCGCCTGACGGCCGTTCTTGCGGTCGGCGTAGTCGTTGTGCGCATTCATCCCCATCGGGCCCGGCCGGTAGAGTGCCAGCACGGCGACGATGTCGTTGAACTCGGTGGGTTGCATGCGGCGCAGCAGGTCGCGCATCGGTCCACCGTCGAGCTGGAACACGCCCAGGGTGTCGCCGCGGCCCAGCAGCTCGTAGGTGGGCTTGTCGTCCAGCGGCAGCGATTCCAGGTCGAGGTCGATCCCCCGATTGGCCCTGATGTTCTCGATGGCGTCGCCGATGATCGTCAGGTTCCGCAGACCGAGGAAGTCCATTTTCAGCAGGCCGATGGCCTCACACGACGGGTAGTCCCAGCCGGTGATGATGGCGCCGTCCTGCGGCCGTTTCCACAGCGGGATCGCCTCGGTCAGCGGCTCGCTGCTCATGATCACCGCACACGCGTGCACGCCGGCGTTGCGGATCAACCCCTCTAGGCCACGCGCGGTCTGGTAGATGGTGCGCACGTCGGGGTCGGTCTCGATCAGGCCGCGCACCTCGGCGGCTTCCTTGTAGCGTTCGTGGCTCGGGTCGGTGATGCCCGACAACGGGATGTCCTTGGCCATGATCGGCGGCGGCAGTGCCTTGGTGATCCGGTCGGCGATCGCAAAACCGGGCTGCCCGTAGTGAATTCGCGCCGAATCCTTCAGCGCCGCTTTGGTTTTGATGGTGCCGAAGGTGATGACCTGGGCCACCCGGTCCGATCCCCACTTGTCGGCGGCGTAGCGCACCATCTCGCCGCGCCGACGGTCGTCGAAGTCGATGTCGATATCGGGAGCCGACGGACGCTCCGGGTTGAGGAACCGCTCGAACAGCAGACCGTGCGGGATGGGGTCGATGTTGGTGATGCCCATCGCGTAGGCCACCAGCGAACCGGCCGCCGAACCGCGGCCCGGCCCGACCCGGATGTCGACGGACTTCGCGTAGTTGATCAGGTCGGCGACGATCAGGAAGTAGGCCGGAAAACCCTTGTCGCAGATGACTTTGATCTCGTAGTCGGCCCGGTCGAGGTACTCCTGGGCGACGCCGTCGGGGAAGCGGCGCGCCAGGCCGGCCATCACCTCGTGGCGCAGCCACGACGCCTGGTCGTGGCCCTCGGGCACCGGGAAGATCGGCATCCGGTCGCGTGGCGTCCACACGTCGGCGTAGGACTGCACCCGCTCGGCGATCAGCAGGGTCGAGTCGCAGGCGCCGGGCACCTCGTCGTCCCAGAGTTGGCGCATCTCGGCGGCGGACTTGAGGTAGTAGCCGTCGCCGTCGAACTTGAACCGGTTGGGGTCCGAGAGCGTCTTGCCGGTCTGCACACACAGCAGCGCTTCGTGGTTGTGCGAGGCGTCGCGGGTGACGTAGTGACAGTCGTTGGTGGCCAGCGGCGGGATGCCGAGCTTGCGCCCGATGTCGAGCAGGCCCTCCCGGACCCGCTGCTCGATGGACAGGCCGTGGTCCATCAGCTCGAGGAAGAAGTTCTGGGCGCCGAAGATCTCGCGCCACTTGGCGGCCGACTCGAGCGCTTCGCGCTCATGGCCCAGCCGCAGCCGGGTCTGCACTTCACCGGACGGGCATCCGGTGGTGGCGATGATGCCTTCGGCGTGTTCGGCGATCAGTTCGGCGTCCATGCGCGACCACTTGCCCAGCTGACCTTCGAAGGAGGCCAGCGACGACAACTTGAACAGGTTGCGCAGACCGGTGGCGTTCTCGGCCATCATCGTCATGTGCGTGTAGGAGCCGCTGCCGGACACGTCGTCGGATTTCTGGCTGGGGTCACCCCAGGTGATGCGGCGGGTGTCGAAGCGCGAACCGGGCGCGATGTAGGCCTCGACGCCGATGATCGGCTTGATCCCGACTTTGGTGGCCGAGTTGTAGAACTCGCTGGCGCCGAACATGTTTCCGTGGTCGGTCATGCCGATCGCGGGCATTTCCAGCCGCTGCGCCTCGGCCAGCATGGGGCTGATCTTCGCGGCACCGTCGAGCATGGAGTACTCGGTGTGGTTGTGCAGGTGCACGAAGGATGACTCGCTCATAGGGACGCAAGTCTAGGACGGTCCGCCGACACGCTCCGGGCGTGTCGCAGAGCGTGTCCCGACCCTTTGTTCACACCAGAAACAGTGGCCACAACAGCGTCGGATGGAGCACCTCGGTGGCCGATACGCATCGGCGGTTGACTCTGCGTCCACGGCGCAAAAGATCGAGTGGCACGCGCCCGGTGCGCAGAGTCAACACCGCCGCAGCGGCGGCAAGCCGCGTCTACGCGTACTTCTCGACGAAGTTGCGCAGCGACTTCTCCACGTCGCCTCTGACGGCGCGCGCCGCCGCGGAGCCGACCGGGCCGAACAGCGCACGCCCGCCCAGATCCAGACGCAGTCCCATGGTCGACCCCTCGTCGCGCGGGGTGACCGTGACGCGCACGCCGTACTTCGCTCCGCCCTTGCCGTCTCCGGACATCGCGACCTCGTGCGGCGGATCCCACTTGGTCACCGTCCAGGTCACCCTGTTGCGCAGACCCTTGGATTTCGCCACGCCGACGACCTGGGTGCCCTCCCCGATCTCCTCGGGCACGTCGCTGCGCCACCCCTCGTGCATGATGAGCCACTCGTTCAGCTTGGACAGGTCCGACACGTGCAACCACATGTCCTGGGGGCTCATCGGGACGTCGGAACTCAACTCAACGGAGGCCATCGGATCACCCTAACCGCGCCGATGTGAACCCCGATACGCTCTGCGGCAAAGTGGAGGGGTGGTAGTGGACCAGGATCGGGCGGGCACGCAATTCGGCCCCTACCGGCTGATCCGGCTGCTCGGCAGCGGCGGATACGGCGAGGTGTACGAAGCCGAGGACACCGCGATGCACCGCGTGGTGGCGCTGAAACTGTTGAGCAGCACCTATTCGCAGAACCCGGTGTTCCGCGAACGGCTGTTCCGCGAGGCCCGCACCGCCGGGCGGCTGCGCGAGCCGCACGTGCTGCCGATCCACAGTTGTGGGGAGATCGACGGCCAGGTCTACCTCGATATGCGACTGGTGCGCGGCGTGGATCTCGACACCCTCTTGCAACGAGAAGGCCCGCTGGACCCGGCGCGCGCGGTCGCCATCGTCGAACAGGTGGCCGGCGCGCTCGATGCGGCACACGCCGAATCGGTGATCCACCGCGACGTCAAACCGGCCAACATCCTGCTCTCCGGCAACGACTTCGCCAGCCTGGTCGACTTCGGTCTGGCCAACGCCGCCGGCGACGCCCGCCTGACCCGGCCCGGCAAGGCGGTCGGCACCTTCGATTACGTTGCCCCCGAACGGCTCAACGGCTCCGCGGTCGACCACCGCTGCGACGTCTACGCGCTGGCCTGCGTCCTGTATGAGTTGGTCACCGGCACGACGCCGTACGCCGACTACCAGGATCTGCCGGCGCTGATGAATGCGCAGCTGAGCGCTCCGATCCCCCGCGCCAGCGAGCGGCGGGCCGGCCTGCCGCCCGAGCTGGACGACGTCATCGCCCGCGGCATGGCCAAGGATCCCGCCGCGCGGTACCCCAGCGCCGGAGAGCTGGCCTCCGCCGCCCGGCTCGCGCTGGGGCAGACGCCGTCGACCCCCCCACCGGCTCCGACGACCCAGCCGTGGAGCACCCCGGCCGGGCAACTCCCGGGTCCCGCCCGGCCCGCCGGCCGAAAACCACGCCGCCGCACCGTGATCGCCCTGGCCGCGGCCGCTTTCGTCGCCGCCGCCGTCGCAGCCGCGGTGTTCGCAGTCGTGCACCGGTCCGCTCCCAGCAACTCCGCGGCCGCCACGCCCCGCCCCTCGTCGACGGTGCCGACCACCCTGCAGTTTCCCGCGATGCCGCGGGCCCGGGGGGTCGCCGTCGACGGCGCCGGCAACGTATACGCCACCGAACTGGGCAAGCACGCCCCCGAGGGCCGCGTGCTCAAGCTGGCGCCCGGTCGAAGCGCGCCCGCCGAGCTGACGTTCGGGGAAATCTATGCCGAGGGGGTCGCGGTGGATGCGGCGGGCAACGTCTACATCGCGGACTTGAACGGACCCGCGGTGTGGAAACTGCAACCCGGCGCGCGCGGTCCGACGCGGGTGCCGTTCGGGCACCTCAGCGGCCCGGTCGGGGTGGCGGTAGCCAAGGACGGCAGCGTCTACGTCACCGACCCGGGTTCGCGGCAAGTGCTCAAGCTGCCCGCCGGGGCGAGCAGTCCCACGGCGCTGATGCCGACCACACCGCTCAACGCCCCGGTGGGAATCGCGGTGGACGGCGACGGCAACCTCTACTTCACCGACAGCGGCGACCGTCGGGTGCTGAAGCTGCCGCCGGGCTCGGACACCCCGGTGGAGCTGCCCTTCCCCGGGCTGCAGGCGCCGTACGGTGTCGCGGTCGACAGCAGGGGGAACGTGTACGTCACCGACATGGAGGGCCGCAAGGTGCTCAAGCTGGCCGCCGGGACCGCACTGGCCACGCCGGTCAACGTCGCCGCGCTGAACTACCCCTTCGGCGTCGCGGTCGACAAGAACGGTGACCTGTACGTCGTGGACTGCCACCGCAGCGACGACTGCGCCAACGGCAAGGTTCTGCAACTGGGGACCACCCCGTGACGGGTCCGGCCGGGGACGCCGGCACCCCGAGTCCGGCCTGGTCACGTGCGGGTTCGCGATTCGGACCGTACGTGTTGCACCGGCTGCTGGGCAGCGGCGGCTTCGGTGAGGTCTACGCCGCCGAAGACACGGTGATGCACCGCACGGTCGCCTTGAAGCTGCTCTCCCCCACCTACTCACGCAACCCGGCGTTCCGGGAACGGCTGTTCCGGGAGGCCCACACCGCAGGGCGGCTGCACGATCCGCACGTGGTGCCCATCCACGGCTGCGGTGAGATCGACGGTCAGCTCTACATCGACATGCGGCTCATCGACGGCACCGATCTGCAAACCGTGCTGGACCGCGGCGGCGCCATGCCCCCCGCGCGGGCGGTCCACATCATCCGGCAGATCGCCTCGGCGCTGGACGCTGCGCACGCCGAGACGGTGATCCACCGCGACGTCAAACCGGGCAATATTCTGCTGGGCCGCAACGACTTCGCCTGCCTGGTCGATTTCGGCCTGGCCAACGCCGCCACCGACAACAAGCTCACCAGCGAAGGCACCACCATCGGTTCCTTCGCCTACCTCGCCCCCGAACGGCTCGTCTCCGGCCAGGTCACGCCCGGCGCCGACATCTACGCACTGGCGTGCGTGCTCTACGAATGCCTGACCGGCTCGGCGCCCTACGCGGGCCGCACCGAGATCCCGGCCATCATCGCGGCACACCTGAACACCCCGCCGCCGCGGCCCAGCCAGATGCGGCCGGGCATTCCATCCGGGTTCGATGACGTCATCGCCCGCGGGATGGCCAAGGAGCCGTCGGCCCGCTACCACAGCGCGGGCGAACTGGGCGCCGCCGCCCAGCGTGCCCTGCAGACTGCCCCGCCCAACTCCGACTGGGCCGCCCAAACCGCTGCGGCGCCGACGGTGGAGCAACCGATCGAGCGGCCACAGCCGCGCCCCGCGAAGTCCCGTCGCCGCACCCTGCTCGTCCTTGCCGCGCTCACCGTCGTCGCCGCAGCCGTGGTCACCTCGGTGGTGCTGATGGGTGACCGGGCCTCCGAGCGCAGCACCGCACCGGCGGCGCAGACCAGCACCGCCCCCGCCCCGCCGAGCAGCACCGCGCCGGCGTTGAACGCTGTTCGGCTGCCGGTGATCGGCATGGGCGAACTGGTCGGCGTGGCCATCGGTGGAGACGGGGCGGTGTATTTTGCCGACAGCAGCGCCGCCCGCATCTACCAACTCGCCCCCAACGCCGCCGCACCGGTGGAGCTGCCCCTCCGCGGACTCACCAGGCCGCAATACGTAGGCGTGGATGCGGCCGGCGCAGTGTACGTTTCTGATCTGTTGAGCGCGGGCAACGGCAGAGTCGTGAAATTGGACCGGGGCGCCACCACCGCCACGGAGCTGCCGTTCGGGCGCATGATTCCGACGGGGGTGACCGTGGACAGCGCCGGAAACCTCTATGTGACCTCGGTAGACCAGGTCTACAAGCTCGCGGCCGGGGCGACGGCTCCCGTCGTGCTTCCGTTCGGCCCGGGGCCGTTCGAGGGCGTCGCGGTGGACAACTCCGGGAATGTCTACGCCCAGCAGCTGGGCAGGGTACTCAAACTCGCCCCCGATGCGACCAGCCCGGCCCAACTGCCGTTCGGGCAGATCGGCCGTGGACAGGGCATCGCGGTGGACAGCCAGGGGACCGTCTTTGTCATCGACAACGCCGCCAACATGGGACGCCTGCTCAAGCTTCCGGCCGGCGCCACGTCACCAAGCCTGGTGGCCGCTCCGGAGACCCAGTCGTTCGGCGGCATCGCGATCGACAAGGCGAACTTCGTCTATCTGACCGAATACAACCGGCTGCTCAGGCTCGGAGCCGGTTGATGACGGCGGGCGGGCAGACCAGCGACCTGAAAACCGTACTGGCGCAGCACGGCCGGCTGGATCCCAGGCGCGCCGTCGACGTGGTGCGCGCCGTGGCGGCGGCCGTCGACGACGCGCACGCCCGACACGGCGTGCACCGCAACGTCTCCACGGCCACCATCCTGCTTGCCGGCGACGGGTCGGTCTATCTGGCCGACGCCGGCGGCCCCACGCCCTCGACCGATCACACTCGCGCGCTCGTCGTCAACACCGCGGCCACCTACCGGGCCGACATCCGCGCGCTGGCCGCCGTGCTTTACGAATGCCTCACCGGGCATCCGCCGAGTCCGGTGCCGCCCGGCGCAACGGTGCCACGCCCCAGCGAACGGTGCGCCGACCTGCCCGCCGCGCTGGACGACGTGGTGGCCCGAGGGTTGGCCGCCGACCCCGCTGAATGCTTTCGCAGCGCCACCGAGTTGGCCGCCGCCGCTCAACGCGCGCTGCTCGAAACACCGAGCGGCAGATCCACCATCCAGGTGGCCGCGCCCAGCGCCCCGTCCGAGGCGGCGACCCGAACATTCCAGCTGCCCCCGCGGGCGGAAGCAGCCGGACCCCGTGCACCGGGCCCGCCGCCGGCGGGCGTGTCCGCGCCCGGGCCTTATCCGCCGCAGCCCTGGACGGCGCCGCCGGCGCGGGTACGACGTCGGCGGCGGCTCGCTCCCGTCCTGGCTGCCGTCGCGATCGTGGTCGTGGTCGTCGCGGGCGCCATCGCCATCCCGCGACTGGTCGGTCACTCCGGGTCCGGCCCTACCGCTACGACCACCGTTCCGGCCCCCCGCAGGTACACCACGAACCCGGTCCAGCTGCCGTTCCCACCCCTCCAAACGACCAAAGGCTTGGCGGTGGATCTGGCCGGCAACGTCTACGCACTGGCCGGCCCGATGCCGTTCGCCGACGCCGGTCCGTTCGACTCGGCACCGCTGAAGCTGTACAAGCTCGCTCCGGGCGCAACCGATGCCACGGTGCTCGACATTGCGGACATGGATCTGCAGATGGCGTCCGACCTGACCACCGACTCGTCCGGCGCTCTGTACTACAGCAGCGGCGCACACGTCTATCTGTTGGAGCCGGGCAAATCAAACCCGATCCGGTTGCCGTTCCGGGGCTTCACGTTGATCACGGCCGTCACAACTGACCAGGCAACCAACACCTATGCGGTCGGCGGCCTGGCGCGCAAATCGTCGGGCAGCGACTACGGGGTGAAGAAGCTGCCGTTGGGCGAGAACGGGCCGACCGATCTGCCGTTCAAGAATCTGTACGTACCGCACGGAATCGGTGTCGACTCCGCCGGCAGCGTCTATGTCTCCACCACTGTTAAAGACGCCGGCAGGGGCTACGTTCTCAAACTCGCGCCGGGTGCGACGGAAGCCGAACCGCTCAAAATCCCGGGGCTCATCGACCCGAACCGGATTGTGCGGGACAGTCGCGGGGATGTCTTCATCGGCGACGGATTCGCCAGAGGATTCTTTCAGTTGCCCGCCGGCGGCGGCGCCCCGGTCAAGGTGCCGCTGGGCGCCAACACCGACGGTTTGGCAGTCGGTGCCGGGGACACGCTCTACGTTCTCACCTCGGCCCTGACTGACCGGTCGGGCCGGTTCGTGACCCCGGGACGGGTGCTCAAGTTCGCACCTGACGGTTAGGGTTCACGCCCAGTTTGGCGAGGTTTTCCAGCTCGGCGGTTTGGTAGCGTCCGATCCATGAGCTTGCATGTGCTATCCGCTCTCGGGGCGGAAGGGCCCTCCCCGCAGAGCATGCCGACGTTGCCGACGGCGCGTGAATTCCTGACGTCCGCGGGCTTCGGCGGTGTGGCCGCCGTGATTGCCGCGGTCATCCTGGCGCTGGTCGCCTATGTCGTGGCGCGCCGGACGGCAAAGCGCGACGAGCTGCAGATCGAGCTGCAGGAACGCCACCGCCAGGAGCGCCGCGAAGACGAGCAACGCGCCGCGGCGATCGACCGGTGCTGGCAGCGGCTGGTCTGGGTGGTGGAGACGGCGGGGCTGGAGCCGGCGGCCAACGAGCACGCCACGCTGGGTCTGGGTCCGGAGCTGGCTTTGGAGCTGCTGCGCGGACTGCTGCGCGACGCCGAGCAACTGGGGGACGAAACGCTAGCCAAGTCGGTGTCGGTCTACCTCAACCAGTTCTCGTTGGTGCTGGCCCAGCAGGCGGGTCCGCTGTCGCAATTCGCGTCGGCGCAGCGCAAAGAAGCCCCCCGAGAGGCGCCGGCAGGCAGGCAATCTCCGCCGAATCGGGAATCTCAGCCGGGTCGGGACGCTCAGCCCACCCGGGAATCTCCGCCCGGTCGGGACGCTCCACAAACCCGGGAACCACGGCACGAGCAGCCCACTGCCGCCACCCAACCCGCGTCCGCTGACGAGCAGCCGACCGAGACCGTCGCCGCAGAGCCCGCCGCCGAAGGACGGCGTCGTCGCCGGTGAGCACCACACGGCAACACATCGACGACCAGGACCCCGCGACGTGGGCGGCGCTGGTCAAGAGCGCCGCGGCCGATTCGGTCGCGGCCGCCCAGCGGCTCGGGCAGCGTCCCCCGGCTGAGCTGGTGGCGCTGGCGGCGATGAGCGAACGCGATCTCGTCGAGCACCGCAACCGCTACGGGCCGGCCCGCAAGCGGCTGTCGCCGGCGATGCGCCTGGTCGAGGCGGACCATATGCGGGTCTTGGCCGAGCAGCAGACCCGTGAGGCGCAACAGCACCGCAAGGACGCCGAAGCTGCCGCCGCGATGGCTCGGGCCGAGGCGGAGCAGTCCGCGCGGGCGGCCTCGGCGGCGCGGGAGCGGGTGCGCGAGGTGCAGGCCGAGTCGGCTCAGAAGGAGGCCGACTGGGCGGCCGAGCGGGAGGCGGCGGCCAAGGCCGCCGAGCAGCGGGAAACCGAGCGCGCGGCCGAGCGCGCGGCCGCCCAGCGGGCGCTGGAGCAGCTGCGCGCCGAACTGGTGAAGGTCCGCGCCGACGCGAAGGCCGAACTCGCCGCGGCCAAAGAGCAACTCAACGCCGCCGAAGCCCGCGCCGAACAGCGCATGGGTGAGCGCGCGACCGAACGAGCAACCGCGCGTGAGGCTTTCGAACAGGTGCGCGCCGAACTGGAGAAGGTTCGCGCCGACACGCAAGCCGAGCTCGCCGCGGCCAAGGAAAGGGTCAGCGCCGCCGAAGCCCGTGCCGAACAACGCATCGCCGAGCGGGCGGCCGCCAAGGAGACCGCGCAGCGGGCGCTGGAGCAGGTGCGCGCCGAACTCGAACGCATCCGTGCCGACGCCGCCGCCGAGGTGGCCTCGGCACGCGGGCAGGCCACCGCCCAGATCACGTCCGCGCATCGTGCGGCCGAGGCCGAGGTGACCCGGGTCCGGGCCGAGATCGAGCAGCTGCGTGCCGCTTCGGCCGCCGAGCTCGCCGCGGCGCGCGAGCAGGCCGATAACCAGCTGACCGCCGTTCGCAAAGCCGCCGAAGCCGAGGTGAAGCACGCCCGCAGCCAAGCCGAGGAAGCGGCGGCTGCCGTCGTTTCAGCCCGCGGCGAGATCGAGCGGCTGCGCGCCGAGATCGAGCAGCTCCGTGCCGCTGCGGCCGCCGAGTTGGCCTCGGAAGTGGCCAACGCGCGCGAACAGGCTCGCGAACAGGCTGAAGCCCAGGTGGCTGCGGCGCACGAGGCGGCGCAGGCGGAGGTTGCGGCCGCGCGGGCCGAAGCGGCCGAAGCCGCTCAAGCGGCGCTGGAAGCCCAGTCGAGTCTGTCGGCGCTATCCGCCGACGCATCGCCGCACCTGCTGACGCTGCCCATCCCCCCGCTGGGTTTGTCGGCGCACACCGGGCCCATCGAACTGGCGGTGTCCACCGTGCGCGAACTCGATCGCATCTTGGAGGCCGGCGCAAGTGACGGCGGTCCGGCCCGGCGGCCGGTCGACCTCGAGACGGTGCGCAACCTGGTGGACACGGCGGCCGAGGAAGCGCGCAATCTGGCCGAGTTGTTGCACAACCTGCCGTCCCACTACTCCGAGCAGTGGCAGGTCGACGCCGCCAACGACTACGCAGCCGCGGCGGCTGCCACGTATGGCGCTCTGCTGCAACGGGTTTCAGCGGTGCTCGAGCAGTTGCGGCGTTACGACTCGGAGACCAACGCCGAAGCCATCGCGGCGGTGGCCGCGATGCTCGACGACCATCCCTGGCGTCGCGCTTAACGCCCCGCCCCTTGTCACCGGCCGCCGGTGGCCGGTGGCCGGTGGCCGGGGAAATTAGTGGCTGGGCCCGCCGCGCAGCTTGTTGCCGATCCGGATTCCCGGCAGCAGTACGCTGCGCGGTAGCAGCCGACCGCCCTGGCTGACGATCTTGGGTACCAGGCCGGGCACCACCCCGCGCTTGCCGGACAGCATGCCCCCGATCGCCTGCTCGGCGACCTCGTGCGGCGAAACCTGCGCGATCGGAATGCTGAATCGTTCCGCGCTGGCGATCTCGGCCCACTCGGTGGGCACCGGCCCCGGGCACAGCGCGGTCACCGACACCCCGGTGCCGTGCAGTTCCTCTTGCACCGCCTCGGAGAAGGTCAGCACGAATGCTTTGCTCGCCGAGTACACCGCCATGAAGGGCAGCGGCTGGAAACCCGCGATGGAGGCGATGTTGAGCACCGCGCCCGCGCCCCGCTCGACCATGCCGGGCAGCACCGCGCGGGTCAGCTCCATCAGTGCCAGCGCGTTGAGGGTGACCTCCTCGCTTTCGCGCTCCTCCGGCAGCTCGTAGAACCGCCCGCTGGTGCCGAACCCGGCGCTGTTGCACAAGCCCGCGATCGGCTCGTTGCGTAATCGCTCGGCCAGCTTGGCGCGAGAATCTTTGTCCGCCAAGTCAAGTGGGAACACCTCGACGTCGACCTGATGTTCGGCGCGCAGCTTGGCGGCCAGCTCGTCGAGGCGCTCGCGGCGCCGGGCTACCAGCATCAGCGGGAAGCCACGCCGGGCCAGGCCGTTGGCCAACTCGGTTCCGATGCCCGACGAAGCGCCGGTGATGACGACGGTTGCGGTCTTGCTCGGTTTCGGAAGACTCATGTCGTCACCAATGTATCCCTCGGGTCGCCTGCAGGAAGGTCTCGCTTCTTCGGTCGAAATCTTTTGCTTCCGTTGACTTTTCGTCGCCCTTGGCGGCGGAGGAGTCGTCGAACATGGTGAACGCCCGGTTCCGCACCCGGTCCATGACGGCCGGGTTGAGGGCGTCGGCGACCGCGGCGAACTGCCCGAACGGCGAACTGGCCCGGCGTGGCCGGTGGATCAACGCGTCGGTGAGGACACCGGCGGCCTGGTCCGGAGTCAGGGTCGGGAAGTTGTCGTACATGGTGGTCGGGCTGATCATCGGCGTGCGCACCAGCGCCATGTGCACGGTGGTGAACCGGACGTTGTCGCTCACCGTCTCGGCCTGCAGCGCGTCGCACAGGCTGTCCAACGCGGCCTTGCTGGCGATGTAGGCGCCGAACCGCGGCGCGCGGGTCTGCACCCCTACCGAGGAGACGTTGACGATGTGCCCGTACCCGCGCTCGCGCATGCCGGGGATGAACTTCAGGATCAGCTGCACCGCGCCCAGATAGTTGAGCTGCATGGTCCGCTGGTAGTCGTGAATGCGGTCGTAGGACAGCGCCAGCGACCGCCGGATCGAGCGGCCCGCGTTGTTGATCAGGATGTCGACGCCGCCCAGGTCCTCGAGTACCTGGTCGGCCATGGCGGCGATGGCGTCCATGTCCGAGAGGTCGCACGAGTACACGTGCGCGATGCCGCCATTGGCGCGGATGTCGTCGGCGACCTTCTCCAGGTTTTCCAGCGTGCGGGCAACCAGCACCACGGTGCCGCCCGCCTCGGCGATCTTGTGCGCGACTGCCTCGCCGATGCCCGATGAACCGCCGGTGATCAGGACGGTCCGGCCGTCCACTGCGTCGCTGAGCTTGCGACCCTGTACCGCGTCGAGCAGGTTCCGAATGTAGAACGGCCGGTAGCGCCCGGCCGAGTTCGGCGTGTTGAGGATGTTAGACACGGCCGCCAACGGTTTTTCAACCAGGTTGGTGAGGTCACCGAGGTTCATTGACAGTGGCTCCTGAGGGCAGACGTTGTGACGTAGGTCATAAAGTTAACCTAGGACATCGCCACGGCGATTGGGTAACGATCGCCGGGCGAGCACGGTCACCACCGGTGTTTCGAGTTTTGTCCGGCCGCCATGGCGTGTCGCGCGGGCGGGTCCGGCCCGCAACCGGTAGTCAGCAGGTATGAGACTGATGGCGGCCCTGCTGGCCGTGCTGCTGATCGGCGCCTGCGACAAGTCCGCACCGCCGGCACCTGGCACCACCACCGCTTCCAGCCCCGCCCCCACCACCACGTCCAGCAAGCCGCTGGGCACGTTCGACTGCGCCAAACCGGCGAACAGGGCGCAGCAATTGGTTTGCGGCGACCCGCAATTGGCCGATCTGGACCGGCGCGTGCAGTCCGCGTATCAGCAGGCATTGACTCGCCCGAGCGCCGACCAGCCCGCGCTGACCACTGCGCAGAGCGCGTTCGCGACAACCCGAGACGGCTGCGCTGATGCCGCCGACCTTCGGACCTGCGTGACGGAGACCTACCAGACGCGGTTGGTCGAATTAGCCCTCGCGGACCCCGCCACGGCGGCCCCGCCGGTCGTCAACTACGACTGCCCCGCCGACGCCGGCACGTTGAGCGCACAGTTCTACAACGACTTCGACCCCAAGACGGCTGTCCTGGACTGGAAGGGCAATCGCGTGATCCTGTTCCTGCAGCAGTCCGGCAGCGGCGCCAGGTATGGCCGTCAGGGCTCGGAGTACTGGGAGCATCAGGGTGAGGTGACCCTCGATCTGGGCGGCACCAAGTTCGTCTGCCGCACAAGGTGATTCGCGCATGTCCGAACGCGGCGTGCGACCGGGCCCGCCTGACCGTCGCCCCCGCCGGCGTCGCCGGCGACCCTTTCGCCCCCCGCCAGCGTCCCCATATGTACGCTCGCAGGCCGATTTCTACGGCATTTTGGGGACGCTCGTCGCGTGGATCCCGCATCTGAGTGACGTCCTCGGCCGAGGACATACCAGAATGCCCACATGCGCCGCAGTTTCGCAGCACTGGTAGCCGAGGCCGAATCAGCACCGCTGGACGGCTGGGACTTCTCCTGGTTCGACGGCCGCGCCACCGAGCAGCGGGCGTCCTGGGGGTATCAGCGGTTGATCAGCGCGCGGTTGGCCGCGGCCACGGCCGCGGTCGACCTGCAGACCGGCGGCGGTGAGGTGCTGGCCGGTGCACCGAAGTTCCCGCCGACCATGGCCGCTGTCGAGTCCTGGCCGCCGAACGCGGCGCTGGCCACCCAGCGCTTACATCCGCGCGGAGTGGTCGTGGTGGTCACGCCGCCGGAGTCGCCGCTGCCATTCGCCGACGAGGCGTTCGACCTGGTGACCAGCCGGCACCCGAATACGGTGTGGTGGAACGAGATTGCCCGGGTATTGCGACCCGGCGGCACCTATCTGGCTCAGCACATCGGCCCGGGGACGGCGTCGGAGTTGGTCGAGCACTTCATCGGGCCGCAGCCCGAGGCGTGGGCACGGCGCCATCCGGACAACGAACGCGACCAGGCGCACAAAGCCGGCCTGCAGGTCGTGGAGCTGCGCCACGAGCGGCTGCGTCAGGAATTCTTCGACATCGGCGCGGTGGTCTACTTCCTGCGCAAGGTGATCTGGGCGGTGCCCGACTTCACCGTCGACCGTTACCGCCCGCAACTGCGCGAACTGCATGACCGCATCGAAACCGACGGGCCTTTCGTGGCGCACGCGGCGCGGGTCCTCATCGAGGCGCGCAAACCCGCATGACACTCCGATCCTTCGAAGATCTTGTTGCAGAAGCGGTTTCGGCTCAAATCGACGGCTGGGACTTTTCCTGGCTGGACGGCCGGGCTACCGAGCAGCGGCCGTCGTGGGGGTATCAGCGGCTGATCGGACAGCGGCTGGCGACGGTGTCGGCGGCCCTGGACATTCAGACCGGCGGCGGGGAGGTGCTGGCCGGAGTCGGTAAGTTCCCGCCGACCATGGCGGCCACCGAGTCCTGGCCGCCGAATGCGGCGCTGGCCACCGCCCGGCTGCACCCGCGGGGCGTCGTAGTGGTCACCACCGGCGCGGAGCCGTCGCTGCCGTTCGCCGGTGAGGCCTTCGACCTGGTGGTCAGTCGGCACCCGACTGCGGTGTGGTGGAACGAGATCGCCCGGGTGCTGCGCCCCGGCGGCGCCTACTTGGCGCAGCACCCCGGGCCGGCGACGGTGGCAGAACTGGTGACCCACGTCGTCGGGCCGCAGCCGCAGTTGTGGGCGCAGTGGGAGCCGCACACCCAGCGGGCCCAGGCCGAAGCCGCCGGGCTGCAGGTCGTAGAGCTTCGTGCGGAGCAGCTGCGCGCGGAATTTTTCGACATCGGCGCGGTGGTGTACTTCCTGCGCAAGCTGATCTGGACGGTGCCCGACTTCACCGCCGAGCCCTATCTGAGCCGGCTGCGCGCGCTGCACGAACGGATCGAGGCCGACGGGCGGTTCGTCACCCACCCCACCCGGGTGCTGGTCGAGGCCCGCAAGCCGTCAGTGCTCGGCGCGTAGCACGTCCAGGGCGTGCTGCAGGTCTGCCGGATAGGGGCTGACGATCTCGATGCGGCGGCCGTCGGCCGGATGCGCGAACGCCAGCGACCGCGCGTGCAGCCATTGACGTTGCAGACCAAGCTTTTTCGCCAGCACAGGGTCGGCGCCGTAGACCAGGTCGCCGCAGCACGGATGATGCAGCGCGGAGAAGTGCACCCGGATCTGGTGGGTCCGGCCGGTTTCCAGGTGCACGTCGAGCAGGCTGGCCGCGACGAACGCCTCCACGGTGTCGTAGTGGGTGAGGCTGTGGCGGCCGTCGGAGGTGACGGCGAACTTCCATTCCGGGCCGTGGTGGCGGCCGATCGGGGCGTCGATGGTTCCGCTGGAGGGATCCGGATGTCCTTGCACCAGCGCGTGATAACGCTTGTCGACGGTGCGTTGCTTGAAGGCCCGCTTGAGCGCGGTATAGGCCCGTTCGGAGCGCGCCACCACCATCACCCCGGAGGTGCCGACGTCCAGGCGGTGCACGATCCCCTGCCGCTCGTGCACCCCGGAGGTGGTGATGCGGTAGCCGGCGGCGGCCAGTCCGCCGAGCACGGTCGGCCCGGTCCAGCCCACCGAGGCGTGCGCGGCCACCGCGGCGGGTTTGTCGACGGCGACGATGTCGTCGTCGGCGTACAGGATCGTCATGCCCTCGATGTCGACGGGTGTGTTCTCGGGCGGTCTCGGCGGTTCGGGCAGCCGCACCTGCAGCCAGGCGCCGGCGTGCAGCTTGTCCGATTTGCCGGCCGTCGCCCCGTCCAGTTCCACGCCGCCGTCCTCGGCGATGGCCGCCGCCGCGCTGCGGGACAGCCCCAGCAGCCGCGCCAGTCCGGCGTCGACGCGCATGCCCGCCAGTCCTTCCGGGACCGGCATCGATCGTTCGGTCATCAGGTCCGGTCGCCGTCGTCGCCTTGAGACCGAGCCCCGGAGTCCCCGTCGGCGGTACGCCGACCCACAGTGTCCCCGTCGGCGGTACGCCGACCCACAGTGTCGAAGTCGTAGCCGAAGATCGACAGCACGACCAGCAGGATGGCACCACCCACCACCGACGGGTCGGCGACGTTGAATACCGGCCACCAGCCCACCGACAGGAAGTCCACGACGTGCCCGCGCAGCGGTCCCGGGGACCGGAAGAACCGGTCGACCAGGTTTCCCATCGCGCCGCCCAGGATCATCCCCAGTCCCAGCGCCCACCAGGGTGAGACCAGCCGCCGGCCCATCCAGAAGATGCCGACCACCACGCCGGTCGCGATCAGCGTCAGCACCCAGGTGGAACCGGTCGCCATCGAGAACGCAGCGCCGGAGTTGCGGACCAGGGTCCAGGTCACCGTGTCCCCGATGATCGACACCGGCTGCCCGGGCGGCAGCAGCTTGACCGCCAGCACCTTGGTGATCACATCCAGCGCGAGCACCACCGCCGCGATCGACAGCAGCAGGCGCAGCCGCTTGGCCGGCGGCTTGGGAGCGGGACCTCCGTCTTCGGGGGACGCGTCCGCGTCACCGGCCGATGTCAGCGGCTCGGCGGATCCGGTGGGTTCGTCGGGCACCCCCCCATCATCCACTAAGCGGGCACCCCGACCGGCGGCGCGTGCGCGATGATTCCCCCATGGGCCGCGTCACCGTCATCACCACCGGGGGAACGATCTCGACTAGCGCCGGCCCCGACGGGGTACGCCGGCCCGCCCATAGTGGCGCGCAACTGACGGCCGGCCTGGACGTGGAAGTCGACGTCGACGTGGTGGACGTGCTGGCGGTGGACAGCTCCGAACTGGTGCCCGCCGACTGGGACAAGATCAGCGCGGCGGTGCGCGCGGCGCTGGATGACGGCGCCGACGGGATCGTGGTCGCGCACGGCACCGACACGATGGAAGAAAGCGCGCTGTGGCTGGACCTGACGTATGCGGGCAGTCCCCCGATCGTGCTGACCGGCGCGATGCGCAGCGCCGACGCCCCCGACGCCGACGGTCCGGCCAACCTGCGGGACGCGCTGCGGGTGGCGTCCAACCCGGCGGCCCGCGACCTGGGGGTGCTGGTGTGCTTCGCCGGCCGGGTGCTGCAACCGCTGGGCCTGCGCAAGGTGGCCACCCAGGACCTGAGCGGCTTCGCCGGCCAGCTGCTGGGGACGATGCACGGCGGCCTGACGCTGACGGGACCCAAGGTGCGCCCGTTCCTCGGCGAGCTCAGCGCGGCCGACGCGCCCCGGGTCGACATCGTGGCCGCGTATCTGGGCAGTGACGCGGTGGCGATGGACGCGTTCGCCGCGGCCGGTGCTCGTGGGCTGGTGCTGGAAGCGCTGGGGTCGGGCAACGCCGGTGTCGCGGTGGTCGACGGGGTCCGCCGCTGGTGCCGCGCCGGGGTGGTGGTCGCGGTGTCCACCCGGGTGCCCAGCGGCCGGGTCAGCGCGGGCTACGGCCCGGGCCACGATCTGGTGCAGGCCGGCGCGGTGCTGGTGCCGCGGCTGGCGCCGTCGCAGGCCCGGGTGCTGTTGATGGCGGCGCTGGCGGCGGGGTTACCGGTCGCCGACGTCCTCAACCGCTGGGGCTGAATTCTGCTGGTTCTCCTGCACCCGCAGGTCGCCGACGTAGTCCGGCCAGTCCAGGCTGTCCACCGGGTTGGCGGGGCGAAGCTCGGCCGTCTCGATCGGGAACGTCCTGGCCTGGCCCGGGCCGGAGCCGCGGGTCTCGAAGCGCACGGTGACTACCCCGTGCCCGGAGCCTTGCACCCAGCCGTGCCCGAGATCGTCGTGCGCGACGTCGTCGCCGATCCGCCACGAGGTGCCGTCCTGTCCGGTGACCAGCGCCGCTCGCAGCGTCTCGAAATCCTGATGCGCTTCCTCGGCCGTCTCCGGTCCCAGGTCCAGGTCGGGGAACAACGATTCCTGACGCACGTCGCTCAAGCCCGAAAACCCAACGCCCAGAAGGCGAATCGGCGCGATCTGCAGCGGGTCCAGCAGCAGTCTGCGGGCCACCGCCGCCAGTGCGCCCAGCTCGGCGGTCGCATAGGGCAGCGTCGCCGAGCGGGTCAGCGTGCTCATGTCGGATTTCTTCAGTTTGACTGTGACGGTGCGGGCGCCGCGACCGTCTTTGAGCAGCCGCCGGTGAGCATGTTCGGCGATCGGCTCGATCGCCTCGCGCAGCTGCTCCAGGGTGGTCAGGTCGGCGGCGAAGGTGGATTCGGCGCTGATCTGTTTGGCTTCGGCGCGTTCGGCGACGGGACGGTCGTCGATGCCGCGGGCCAGCCGGTGCAGCGCGGGTCCCACGGTGGCGCCCAGGATGTCGGCCACTTCGGCGTCGGTGAGCGCTGCCAGCTGGCCGATCGTGTCGATGCCGAGGCGGTGCAGTTTGTCTTCGGCGACCGGTCCGATCCCCCACAGGCGCCGCACCGGCAGACCGGCCAGCATCAGCTTTTCCTCGTCGCGCCGCACCACCCGGATTCCGTCGGGTTTGGCCAGGCCGGAGGCGATCTTGGCGATCTGCTTGCCCGAGCCGGCACCCACCGAGGCGGTCAGGCCGGTCTCGCCGCGCACCCGCCGGCGCAGCTGGCGGCAGAACATCTCGACGTCCTCGGCGGACGCTCCGGCCAGTTCGGCGGGTTCGCCGAACGCCTCGTCGAAGGACAGCTGCTCGAGCACCGGCACCAGGCTGCGCACGGTTTCGAAGACGCGCCGGCTGGCCACCCCGTACACCACGCCGCGCGGTGGCAGCACCACCGCCGCCACGCCCACGAGTCGGCGCGCCTGATGCATCGGCATCGCCGAACGGGCGCCGAAAACGCGCGCCTCGTAGCTGGCCCCCGCCACCACTCCGCGGCCGCCCAGGCCGCCGACCAGCACTGGGCGCCCCCGCAGCGTCGGGCGGGTGAGCTGCTCGACGGAGGCGAAGAACGCATCCATGTCCAGGTGCAGCACCCAACGGGAATCCACGGGTCTTGATGCTATGGCCCAGCACGCCGGGCCGGGGATTCAGGGCTGAATATCGTTGTCCGGCTGCCCTTTTGCCCAATCGATGTAGCGGTCTATTCCGGTCCAGATATCGACGTGTGGCGCGAATCCGATGTCGCGGGCCAAGGTGATGTCGGCCGGGTAGCGAGAGACTTCGCCCGGTCGCGCCGGGCCTTCGAATACCCGGACACCGAATCTGTCGGCGATGTAGTTGGCGATGTCGCGGACGCTGGTGTTGGTGCCGCTGGCGAAGTTGATCGCGCGGCCCTGCAGGGTGAGGGTGTCCAAGACCAATTGGTATGCCCGGACCACGTCGCTGACGTGCAGGTAGTCCCGGGTTGCGGTGCCTTTGCCGAAGATCGTGAGATTTCGTCCGGACAGCGCATGGCGGACCAGGATCGGGATCAGTGCCCCGAAAGCGCCGCTTTTCTGGCGTTCGCCGAAGATGTTGAACGGGCGCACGATGGTGACGTCCATGTCGTAGGACCGGTAGTAGGAGTAGCAGAGCCGGTCGGCGGCAGCCTTGGAGGCGCCGTAGGGACTGTTGGGCATCAATTCGGCGCTCTCGTGCAGCAATTCGTGCGCACCGAGGCTCTGCCCGTCGCCGTAGACCTCACACGTCGAGGCATAGATGACGCGCGCATGGCACCTCCGCGCCGCTTCGAGGATGTTGTAGGTGCCCATGACGTTGGTGTCCAGAAAGCTTTTCGGATCGCTCAGCGATTTGTCGACGTTGACGTTTGCCGCCAGGTGGAAGATGACGTCGTGTTCGGGCACCGTTTTGACGGCGAGTTCGGGATCGGTGACCGAGCCGAATACGACGTCGGCGCGCGGGTGCGTCTCGATGTTGCGGAGGTTCCGCTTGGCCGCGGTCGACAACGTATTCAGCACAGTCACTTGATGACCCGCGGCGAGCAGGGCCTCGACCAGATGGCTGCCCTGGAAGCCCGCCCCACCGGTCACCAGAATTCTCACCGCAAAATGCTCCCGCGCGTCGTGTCGTTGTCGGCTGGATACCCGGCCAACACCTTACTGTCAATCGGCGACGATTCCGGTTAGCCGACGGCGTTGCGCGTGTACCAAGAGGAGGATTGCGGTTTGCTTGCCACAGATGTTCGCCGCGAGGTGGAATCCTGGTGCACGCATCCGGCCCTGACCGAGTTGGTGACGATGTTCGGTGGCAGCGTTGCGGCGGACCTCGATCTGGACGCGCGACTGGCGTGGCTCGACGAGTTCAGCAGCGTGTGGGATTACCGTGGCCGGGCCCGCGCCTCCGCCCGGGTGGACAGCCAGGACGCTGCCGGCGCCGTCCGGTGGCTGATCCCCCGCCTGGATCGACCGCAGGCGGAGCTGCAGCACATCGAGGCGCTGACCGCAGAGCTGGGTCTGGTCTACGAATCCGCGCCCACCGGAACGGATTTCGACTTTCTGCTGGTGATCGGCGGTGGCCGCTACACCAATCGGCTGCGGGTCGGGTACGCGCGAGAGCTGGCGGCTACGCGGCGCATCGGGCAGGTGGTGCTGGCGGCGGCGTCGCGGGGCGTGATGGATTCCGAACGCGACGCCGTCGAGGTGTGCGCGCCCGGGGCCCGCACCGAGTTCGACCTGCTGGTTGCCGCGGCCGCCGAATCGTTCGGAGTCGACGTCGCGGGCGTGCGGGAGCACATGCACCGCCGCGGTTACCAGCCGCCGCGCGACGAGGCGGTGTGGCGGTTCTCGCCGGGCAGCAACAACCTCGGTGTGCCGATCACGCTGCTGGAAACGGCGTCCCCGGACCCCGAGCACCGGCGCGCCAACTCCGCGGACACCTACACCTTCGCCGCGCGCACGGTGGGCATGCAGCACTCGACGTGCCTGCTGGTGGCCGGCCAGCCGGTGCTGCCCTACCTGCACTTCGAAGCACTGCGAATGTTGGCGGTGCCGTTCGGGATTCGCTTGGAGTCGGCCGGGTTCGGTGTCGAGCGCTACAACCGGCTGGGCCCGTTCGACGAGCAGCATCCGGCCAAGGTTCTGCAGGAGGTGCGCTCGGCGATCCGGTCGGCCCGTGCTCTGGTCACACCGTGATGGTGCACGGCGTGGCCGCCGGGTAGGTCCCCGACACCGGTCGCGGACGCCCGCGCGGAGGCCATGGGTGCAGGCCCATGTTGGCCAGGTAGCGCACCGGGCTGGTGTGGGCGCCGTCCCGCTGGACTTCGAAATGCAGGTAGCCGTCCGCTGATTCGGCTTCGCGTCCGACCGTGCCGATCTGAGTGCCCGCGGCGATCTGCGCACCGGGGGCGTGGTCTTCGCCGGACCGCAGTACGTAGACGAGGTCGGCGTGCGCGTTGGAGATCGTCACCGAACGCAGCCCGTTGTGATCGAGAACCTCTGTGCGACTGATGGTTCCGGAGTTGACGGCGTAGACGGGGGTGCCCGGCAGGGCGGCGAAGTCGACACCGGGGTGAAAAGCGCCTGCCCGGGGTCCGTAGCCGGCGCCGACGGCGAGGTGCTCGCGGTCGATGGGCAGCCGGGCGCCGGGCTCGGCCGGGTCAAAGTCACCGCGCACCCGCCTGCGGTAGTCCGCTTCGAGCAGGTCGACCTCGTCGCGTGCGTAGCCGAACAGCAGCGCCCGGTCGTAGGGGACGCCGTAGTTCAGCCGGCAGTCCGGGTCGATCTTGCGGTAGTGGTCGACCTTACCGATGCGCTCGGCCAGCGTCGACCAACCGTGGTGCACCAACTGAATCTCGTTGACCAGACCGATGCGGCCGTGGTCGGTGATGTTGGCCGGCCAATGCGGGTTGTGGATCATCCTGGTCCCGGCGCGCAGACCCGGCCGCCAGCGCCAGAACGGCCCGCGCACCGACTCCGCGGGCCCCATCACCGGGATCATGTCCGGGTAATGGGGGTCGTCCCAGGTGGGCAGCATCGGGCACATCAGCGCCGCGACGTCGGGAGGAGTGTCGGCGAGCACCGTGCGGATGTCGACGTCGGATTGCACCACCTGGTCGGAGTCGATCATCGCGATCCAGTCGGGGCGGCAGAAATCGGCCATGCGGTAGAGCAATTCGAGCCCGGGGGGCTCGGGGATCAGCCACGGGGTGGCGGGCAGGTCGTGGCGGGCGCGCACCAGATTGGTCACGGCCGGGTGGCCGGCCAGGATGTGCGGGGTGTTGTCGGTGCTGCGGTCGTCGATCACGTAGATGTCGTCGCACCAACCGGCCAGGGCGTCCAGGACGCGGGGCAGGTTGTCCGCGCCGTTGTGCACCCGGAACATGCCGAGGATTCGCACCGTGCCTCCGTTCCCTTGGACTGCGAGCGTAACCGGGCCGGCATTGCCGGCCCGCATTCGCACCGCCTGGTCACACTCGCGCGATGGACACCCGTACCCCGTCGCCGATCTCCGCGCCGTCGGCGGGTTCGCCGAATTCGAAACTGGTGGCCAGGATTTCGCCGGCGATCAGATCGCGGTGCGTCCGCGCCCATTCCGCCCGCTCGGCGGGCACCGCGATCACCACGCTGATCCGGTCGGACACCTCCAGCCCGCTGGACTTGCGCAGCTCCTGCAGTTCGCGAATGCGGTCCTTGGCCCAGCCCTCGGCCTCCAGTTCGGGTGTCACCGTGCCGTCGAGCACCACCAGCCCGGCCCCGCCGGGCAGCGCCGCGGTGAACTCGGGGTCGGCGGCGACCAGTCGCGAGCTGTACTCCTCGGGCAGCAACACCGCCGGGCCCGCGGTCAGGGTGCCGTCGGGGTTGACCACGCCTTCCCCGGCCTTGACGGCCTTGATCGCGGCCTGCACGTCCTTGCCCAGCCGCGGCCCGGCCACCCGGGCGTTGACCGTGAGCTCGAAGCGGCCGTAGGTGTCGATCGCGTCGGTCAGCTCGACCGCCTTGACGTTGAGCTCGTCGGCGATCAAACCGGTGAACTGCTCGAGCCGCTCCGGATGCTCCACTGCCACAGTCAGTTTCGGCAGCGGCAGCCGCACCCGCAACTTCTTGGCCTTGCGCAGCGACGACCCGGCCGAGCACACCTCGCGAACCTGGTCCATCGCGGCCACCAGGTCGGGGTCCGCGGGCAGCTCGCCGGCCTGCGGCCAGTCGGTCAGATGCACCGAGCGCCCGCCGGTCAGCCCCCGCCAGATCAGCTCCGTGATCAGTGGCAGCAGCGGGGCGGCCAGCCGCGCGGTGATCTCCAGCACCGTGTGCAGGGTGTCGATCGCTTCGGTGTCCTCGACCCAGAACCGGGAACGCGACCGCCGCACATACCAATTCGTCAACGCTTCGGTGAACTGGCGCAACTGCTCGCAGGCCCCGGAGATGTCGCACACGTCCAGCGAGGCGGTCAGCTCGTCGCGCAGCACCGCCAGCTTGGCCAGGATGTAGCGGTCCAGCACGTTGGCCGAATCCACCCGCCAGGTCCCGACTTTCGGGGCGTACAGCGCCAGGAAACTGTAGGCGTTCCAGAACGGCAGCAGCACCTGGCGCACCCCGTCGCGGATGCCCTGCTCGGTGACGATCAGGTTGCCGCCACGCAGGATCGGCGAGGCCATCAGGAACCACCGCATGGCATCGGACCCGTCGCGGTCGAACACCTCGGTGACGTCGGGGTAGTTGCGCAGCGACTTGCTCATCTTCTGGCCGTCGGAACCCAGCACGATGCCATGTGCCACACAGGTTTTGAACGACGGACGGTCGAACAGCGCGGTGGCCAGCACGTGCAGGGTGTAGAACCAGCCGCGCGTCTGCCCGATGTACTCGACGATGAAGTCGCCGGGGTAATGGCCGTCGACCTGCTTGTCGGGGTCGCCGGTGTGGACACCGTCGAACCAGTCCTTGTTTTCGAACGGGTAGTGCACCTGCGCGTACGGCATCGAACCGGAGTCGAACCACACGTCGAGCACATCGGGGATGCGGCGCATCGTCGACAGGCCGGTCGGGTCGTCGGGATTGGGCCGGGTGAGCTCGTCGATGAAGGGCCGGTGCAGGTTCGAAGGCCGCACCCCGAAATCGCGTTCGAGTTCGTCGAGGCTGCCGTACACGTCGACCCGCGGGTAGGCCGGGTCGTCGGACTTCCAGACCGGAATCGGAGTGCCCCAGTACCGGTTTCGCGAGATCGACCAGTCGCGGGCCCCTTGCAGCCACTTGCCGAACTGGCCGTCCTTGACGTGCTCGGGATACCAGGTGATCTGCTGGTTGAGCTCCACCATCCGGTCGCGGAACTGGGTCACCCGCACGAACCAGGACGACACCGCCCGGTAGATCAGCGGGTTTCGGCAGCGCCAGCAGTGCGGGTAGGGGTGCTCGTAGGTTTCGTGGCACAGCAGCACCGCGCCGTTCACCGCGACCGGGCCGCTGCCGTTCTTCAGGTCCCGGATGATGTGCGGGTTGGCGTCGAAGACGTGCTGCCCCTGGTAGTCGGGCACCGACGCGTCGAAGCGGCCCTTGGCGTCCACCGGGGTGACCGCGATGATTCCGGCCGCGTCGCCCGCCGCCATGTCGTCCTCGCCGTAGGCCGGCGCCAGATGCACCAGCCCGGTGCCGTCCTCGGTGGTGACGAAGTCGGCCGGCAGGACCCGAAAAGCGTTGGGCGCGTCCATGAAATACGGGAACGGCGGCAGGTACCGGGCGCCCACCAGTTCCGCGCCCCGGTAGGTGCCCAGCACCGAGGGATCTTCGCCGAGTTCGCGGGCGTAGGCGCCCAGGCGCGCCTCGGCCAGCACGAAGCGCCGATCCCCCACCGCGACATGCACATACGTCACGTCCGGGTGCACGGCTACAGCCAGGTTGGACGGCAGCGTCCACGGGGTGGTCGTCCAGATCAACAGGTAAGCGCCGTCCAGATCACCACCGCTCACCTTGAACCCGACCGTCAGGGCCGGGTCCTGGCGGCTCTGGTAGACGTCGTCGTCCATGCGCAGTTCGTGGTTGGACAACGGGGTTTCGTCGCGCCAGCAGTACGGCAACACCCGGTAGCCCTCGTAGGCCAGACCCTTGTCCCACAGCTGCTTGAACGCCCAGATCACCGACTCCATGTAGGGCAGGTCGAGTGTCTTGTAGTCGTTGTCGAAGTCGACCCAGCGCGCCTGCCGGGTGACGTACTGCTGCCACTCGTCGGTGTAACGCAGCACCGAGGCGCGGCAGGCGTCGTTGAACGCGGCGATTCCCATCGAGTCGATCTGAGACTTGTCGGTGATGCCGAGTTGGCGCTCCACCTCCAGTTCGGCGGGCAAACCGTGGGTGTCCCAACCGAATCGGCGTTCCACCTTGTTGCCGCGCATGGTGCGATACCGCGGCACGATGTCCTTGACGTAGCCGGTCAGCAGATGCCCGTAGTGCGGCAGGCCGTTGGCGAACGGGGGCCCGTCGTAGAAGACGTACTCGGGGGCGCCGTCGCGGTTGGCGATGCTGGCGCGGAAGGTGTCGTCGTGGAACCAGTAGTCGAGGACCTCGAGCTCGAGCGCCGGAAAGTCGGGCGATCCGGCGGCCAGCTTCGGGTAGTTCTCGGTCATCGTGCGTCGCTCCCGTGGTGCCCTGTTGCTTCAGGCACGGGGACGACGGATGCGCTGGTGCGCGAACGCCGCGGTACCACCCCGCTTGCCACGCAAACCGCGTGACCGCTCGTGACGGCTGTGACGGGCCTACCCGTTCGGTTCTACTGGGCCGGATCGGCTGTTCTTCCGAAGGCTCCCCGGTGATGGCCGGATCTGCGCCAATTGTCTAAGTCTAAAGGACTCCAAGGGGCTAACCCGCCGCAGGACCAGGCCTGCAGTCGGTTAACCCCTTGGAGTCCCGGGTAGCGCACTGTCCATGGCGTTACGCCTGGACCTCGAGCACGCCGATGCGCCACAGCGCGGCGTACATGTGCCGCAGCGGGATGCTGAGCAGCCGGGCGGCACCGTCGATCAGCGGGTCGCTGCCGGCGGCGGCAGCGACCGCCTCGGCGCGGCGCGCCGTCTTGGTGGCCGGGGCCGCGGGAACGTCGCGCACGACGCGCAGCTTGGGAGCACTGGGGAAGGTAACGACTTCGTCGTACAGCGCAGCGGTCATGATCGCCTCCTCGGGTGGGAAATCACACGTTGACAGGGGGAGCTTGAAACTTTCTTGGGAAGTCCCGTCCCGCAACGGTTCCGATTCGGCTGGCTTAACCGAGAGCTCTTAAGTCAGAGCGTTTTGCCGGAGACCGGTCAGGGACGAAACAGAGCCCGGATATCGGCCCGGACTACCACTGGAACTCATTCGTCCCTCACCTCCTCTCGGTCGCCGCGCACGCGGGTAACGCGTAATCTGCGCGCACACAGGAGGACAGAATCCGGCGACTGCCGGAAATCCGCACCCCTCTCGTCAGAGCTTTGGCACTACCCGACGTGTCCGGTAATCCGGAAGCCACCTGGGCTCAACCCTTAAGCCGGGAGGAGCTGTCCTGACCCGGGGCGTCTTTCGACGTTCGGGGTCAGTGGCCTGTGTTCGGTGTAGCCGCCTCACCTAACGAGGTGCTTGCCTGACCGATGATGCACCACGGAGCGGGCTGGGTCAACGCGCCGTACCCCTGTTTTGGGATCTTTATGGTTCCGCTACGCACACAGCCGGCGCTCGCCCCACTTCCGGGGCTGTGACCTGCGGAAATGCGGATGTGTTCGATGTCACAATTTGATGTGAGTTCGCTATGTCAGGCCGTCGAGTCGCCCGATGGTGTCGATGTACTCCTCGACCATGTCGAGCACGACTGCCCGCGTCGGCCGCACCCGGTCCAGCGACCCGACCACCTGCCCGACGAAATAGGTCGCCAGCTCCCGGGCTTTGGCGCCGGGCTGGTTGGCGGCCTGGTTGATCCGCTGTTGCGAGTCGGTGACCAGGGCGGTCTGCAGCGGCATGCCCAGCGGGTCGGGGGTGTCGGGCCGCGCCCATTCGTCGGTCCAGGCGGTGCGCAGCATGCGCGCCGGCTTGCCGGTCAGCGATCGCGACCGCACGGTGTCCGACGACGTGGCGGCCAGGAACTTGTCCCTGACCACCGGCACCGTCTCGGCTTCCTCGGTGGTCAGCCACACCGACCCGCACCACACGCCTTCGGCACCCAGCGCCAGCGCAGCCGCGATCTGCCGGCCCCGGGCGATCCCGCCGGCGGCCAGCACCGGCGTCGGCGCCACCGCGTCGACCACCTCCGGGACCAGCACCATGGTGGACACCTCGCCAGTGTGCCCGCCGGCCTCGGTGCCCTGGGCGACGATGAGGTCCACCCCGGCCGCGGCGTGCCGCTGCGCATGCTTGGTGGTCCCGGCCAGGGCGGCCACCAGCACGTCGTGGCTGTGCGCGCGCTCCACCAGATCGTGCGGCGGCGGGCCCAGCGCGCTGGCGATCAGCCGGATGTTGTGGCCGAAGGCCACTTCCAGCAACGGTTCGTAGCCTTTGGGCGAAATGTTGAGGCCGCCGCGGATGGCCTCTTCGTCCTCGGCGTGGGGCGCGACGCCGTAGCGGCTCATCAGCTCGTCGAGGAACGCGCGATGCTCTTCGGGCAGCAGTTCCTGGGCTTGCCGCGCGTTGATGCCGCCGGTGTCGGCGCCAACGTACTTGGGCGGCAACAGCAGATCGACGCCGTAGGGCTTGCCGCCGGTCTCCTGCTCGATCCAGGACAGTTCGCTCTCCAAGCGTTTGGGGCTGTGGGCGACAGCGCCGAGCACCCCGAACCCGCCGGCGTTGGTCACCGCGGCGACCACGTCGCGGCAGTGCGAGAAGGCGCAGATGGGAAACTCGACGCCGAGCATTTCGGCAACTCTGGTTCGCATATCGGCGACGCTACGCCCTCACACCCGGCCCCCTTGCGCCGAGCGTCACCCCTCCCCTTTGCGCCGAGCGTCACCCCTTCCCTTTGCGCCGAGCGTCACCCCTCCCCTTTGCGCCGAGCGTCACGTTGGAGTGACGCCCGACGCCCAACGCTGCGCCAGCGTGACGCTCGGCGAAAGAAAAACGCTCGGCGAAAGAAAACGCTCGGCGAAGAAAAAACGCTCGGCGGAAGAAACGCGATCAGACCACTGAGGGCCCCACCCCGTCGGGCGGCCAGCTGTCCACCCCGTCCTCCAGCGGCACCCGCAGGCTGCGCAGCATCGACGCCACCATCCGCCATGCCCCGATCGCGGTCACCAGTTCAATCAAAACCGTTCTGTCACTGCCTAATTCACCACTGCCTAATTCGCGCTCGCACGCCGCCCAGCTCGCATCGCTGAGCACACCGTCGCGCACTACGTCGTCGGTGGCGGCGAGCACCGCACGCTCGGCGGCACCGAACCCGTCGTGGGCCGGCCAGTCCCGCACCCCCACCAAGTCTTCGGCCGACACCCCCAGCCGCGATGCGACGCGCCAGTGCTGGGTCCACTCGTAGTCGCATTCGGTGAGCCAAGCGATCCGCATGATGATCAGCTCGCGCAGCCGGCGGTCCAGGTCGCCGTGCCACAGCATCATCGCCAGCAGGTCGTTGAGCACCCGCGCCAGCCGCGGATGATTCAGCAGCGTCTGGAAGATGCTGAGTTCGGCCATATAGTCGGGGACGCCGGCTTCGTCGGCGGCGGCCTTGGCCTCCTCCAACGGAAGCAGCGGTATCCGGGCCTTGCTGAACTCGGTCATGGTGGAAGACTCCCGATTGACGACGCCGTCGTTTTCACCGCAATGGTAGCCAGCGAAGGGAAGGTGACTTCGATGATCGAATTGCTCACGGACTTGCCGGAAGGCGTGACCGGTGTGCGCGTGTCGGGCCGGCTCAGTGGTGCCGAGCTGCGCGACGTCCGGCCCCTGATGGAGGAGCGGCTGAAAACCGGTGACATCCGGATCCTGGAGATCATCGACTCCGACTACGAGGGGTTCGGGCCCGGCGGGTTCGCCGAGGACGTCAAGCTGGGCCTGGGCCTGGTCTTCCCGCACCACTCTGCGTTCAAGCGCATCGCGATCGTTACCGACAAGGACTGGGTGACCCACACGCTGCACGCGCTGGCCTGGATGGTGCCGGGCGAGCTCAAGGTGTTCGGCCTCGACGAGCTGGACAGCGCCAAGACCTGGGTGAGCGGCTGAGCGCTCAGGCGTCCAGCCGGGCGAACGCCTTGTCCTGATACATCTGCACCGACTGCTGCCGGCGGATCTTGCCGCTGGTGGTGATCGGGATCGACCCGGGCGACACCAACACCAGATCCGTCACGCTGAGCCCGTGTGAGTCGTAGATCGCGGCGCTGATATCGCGTTTGAGCACGCCCAGCCGCTCGGCCAGGTCGTCGTCGGACTCGCCGTTCTTCTTCTTGATCTCGACGATGGCGGCGAGCTTCTCGACGCCGTCCTGGGGCACCGCGATCGCGGCGCAGCGGCCCGGGTTGATGTCCTGGATGGTGGCCTCGATGTCGTCGGGAGAATGGTTGCGGCCGTAGACGATCAGCAGGTCCTTGATCCGGCCCATGATGAAAAGCTCACCGCCGGAGAAGAATCCGGAGTCTCCGGTGCGCAACCAGGGCCCTTCGACGGTGCCCTCGGTGGGGTTGACGATCTTCGCGCCGAAGGTGCGGGCCGTCGTCTCGGGCTTCTCCCAGTAGCCCGCGGCCACATTGGGGCCGTGCACCCAGATCTCGCCGACGGTCCCTTCCGGGCACTCCATGCGCGTGTCGCCGTCGACGATGCGGACCTGTTCCTGCGACTCGCACCTGCCGTAGCTGACAAGTGCTGTGCCGGTTCCTTTTTCGACGCGCACCGCCTGGCCGTCGGGCAGCTTCTCGGAGTCGAATTCCACGATCTCCGGCGGATCACCAACCCGGCGGGTGGCGATGTAGACGACGGTTTCGGCCATGCCATACGCCGGTCGCAGCGCCTTGGGCTGAAAGCGGAACTGCGCGAATCGGTCTGCGAACCGCTTCAGGGTCGCGGGCTGAACCCGCTCGCTGCCGTTGAGGATGGTGTGCACCCGGCTCATGTCGAGCCCGGCCATGTCCTCGTCGGAGGTTTTGCGGGCCGCGATGTCGAACGCGAAGTTCGGTCCCGCCGAGATGGTGTTCCCGTAGCGCGCCAGCAGCTGAGGCCAGCGGGCCGGCCGCTGCAGGAACCCGGCGGGACTGAACAGCACGGTGGGCCGCCCGGCGAGGGTGGGCATGATCGTTCCCAGCAGTAGGCCCAGGTCGTGGTAGAGCGGCAGCCACGAGATCACCGTCAGGTCGGAGGGCACCGCCCCCTCGTTGACGAAGAAGTCCCCCATGGCCATACCGAAATTGGCGATGACGTTGTCGTTGGACACCGTGACACCGGCTGGCGTCCGGGTGGACCCGGACGTGTACTGCAGGTAGGCCGTCTTCGCCCCCTGATCGCCGGTGTCGCGCGCCGGCCGCGACGACGGCGGCCGCGCGTCGAGGTCCAGCAGGTCGACTTCGATGATGGCCGGCGCCTTTTCACCGACGTGCGGCTCGGCGCATTGCCGGACGTTGTCGACCACCGCCGACGTCGTGAGCAGTACGGAGGGTGAGGTGTCGGCCAGCACCGAGATGGTGCGTTCGTCGTGGGCGCCGCCGTAGGGAACCGTCAGCGGCACCGCGATGAAACCCGCCTGCAGTGCGCCGAGGAAGCCGGCGATGTATTCGAGTCCTTGCGGCGCCAGGATCAGGGCACGGTCACCGGGCGAGCCGGCCTGCTTGAGCTGCTCGGCGATATTGAGGGTGCGGCGATACAACTTCGCCCAGCTCAGCGTGTCTTCGACGCCTTCCCAATCCTGGTCGTAGTCGATGTAGGTGAGTGCCGGACCGTTGGGGTTCAGACTTGCGCGCTCACGCAGTACCGCGGGTATCGAAGAGCCAACCACGGCTGGAAACACTACCTGTCGACGTGTGGTCGCTGAGGTCCGTTTGGTGCAAGTGTGGTGGCCCCGGCGTCGCGGCAGCCGTGAAACGTCGGCGCATTGATCCGCCGTCGAGGCAGGCTGAGCCGGGAAGATGGCCTCGAAGCGCGGCGCCCGCGCGGGGCGAGTACGAGGTGAACGCCCGTGGACCACAGCCCGGTCCGCGCTTTCAGCGACGGCCGGGTGGCTAACCGAGTCTGCATGTGGGTCAACAAGTTCCACGAGCAAACGACGGTCACCGCGTCGTACCCGAGGAATCCGATCGCCTACGAGTCGATCGCCTGGTATCGGGAGACGATGAGATCGGTATTTGTCCGGGTGGCCGATGGCCGCCCGGTCACCATCCCCCGGATGCCGGTCCCGCTTCGGCGGTAAACCCCCAGGTCAGGCGCTTTCGGTTGGGGTTCGTCACGAACGCGTAAAACCTCGTGCGATATTTCGCATTCCGCCGTTTCCGACGCCGTAAACGCATAGCCTTGATAACGGAGTTCGGTGCGCTTTCCCACACTTCGGCAAACCTTCTCCACCACCCTCGAGAACCAAAGATTTCCGTCCTGCGGAGGCCGCCCAGCTACTTTTTTCGGCGCGGCCCAGATCGCCGCTCACCATCACAACCCGATGGAGAGCGGGCGAGGAGGATTTAACACCGCGAGGAATTCAACACCTCCGGTACGACCCTCCACATCGCCGTACCAGCGTCATACGCTGGTGTTTTGCCGTTGACCCGCCCGCACGGCCGCAATGGAGAGCCGATGTGGTATCAGCGTGGCCGCGTGAAGATTTTTTTGTACGTACGCACGATTTTTCTACATGCGACGAACCGACCGGCTACGCTGCTGAATCACGTACAACTATGACGTTGGCGTCGAAGTGTGGGGGTCGGTGGGTGCTTCCGCTGCTGCGGGATGTCGCGGCGCGGGCCCGGGAGTTCGAAGAACCCGTCGAAGTGGGCTCTGAAGTGCGGCTGAGGAGATGAAGGACGAACGTGGATGGAACACGCGTGACGCCGGTTGCTGTTATTGGGATGGCATGCCGACTGCCGGGGGGCATCGAATCACCTGATCAGCTGTGGGAAGCGTTGTTGCGGGGTGACGATTTCGTCACCGAAGTTCCGCTGGACCGCTGGGACATCGACCAGTACTACGACCCCGAACCCGGGGTTCCCGGCCGCTCGCACTGCAAGTGGGGGTCCTTCCTGGACAACATCGGCGACTTCGACCCGGAGTTCTTCGGCGTCTCCGAAAAAGAAGCGACCGCCATGGACCCGCAGCACCGGATGCTGCTGGAGACTTCCTGGGAGGCGATGGAGCACGCCGGCCTGACCCCACGGCAGATGGTCGACTCGGCCACCGGGGTTTTCATCGGCCTCAACCACGGCGACTACCAGTTCGTGCAGGCCGAAACCGGCGTCCTGGAAGGCCCTTACGGCAACACCGGCACCAACTCCTGCATGGCCTCGGGTCGGGTCTCCTACGCCCTGGGCTTGCGTGGGCCGTCGGTCACCGTGGACACCGCGTGCTCCTCCGGTCTGTTTGCTGCGCACATGGCCTTCCGCAGCCTCAACGACGGCGAGAGTGATCTGGCGTTCGCCGGCGGCGTCTACGCGATGCTCGAACCCCGCCGCTTCGCCTCGGGCTCGGCCAACGGCATGCTGTCGCGCAGCGGGCGCTGCCACGCCTTCGACGTCGAGGCCGACGGCTTCGTCTCCGGCGAGGGCGCGGTCGTGCTGCTGCTCAAGCGTCTGCCCGACGCGCTGCGCGACGGCGACCGGGTGCTGGCGGTGATGCGGGGCACCGCCGCCAACCAGGACGGCCACACCGTCAACATCGTCACCCCGTCCGCCGACGCGCAGGAGATTGTGTACCGCGCCGCCCTGGCCGCCGCGGAGGTTGACCCCACCACCATCGGGATGGTCGAGGCGCACGGGACGGGCACTCCGGTCGGCGACCCGATCGAGTTCGCCAGCCTGGCCGCCGTGTACGGCACCGACGCCCCCTGCGCGTTGGGGTCGGTGAAGACGAACTTCGGGCACCTGCAGTCCGCGGCCGGTGCGCTGGGGCTGATGAAGGCCGTGCTGGCGGTCCAGCACGGCGTGGTTCCCAAGAACCTGCACTTCAACGAGATGCCCGCGAACATCGCCGAGATATCGTCGAATCTCTTTGTGCCACAGGATGTTACGCCGTGGCCGAGTGAAGGCGCTCCCCGTCGGGCAGCGGTGTCCTCGTACGGCATGTCGGGCACCAACGTGCACGCCATCTTGGAAGAGGCACCGGCGCCGGCACCGGTGGACACGCAAGCGCAGGCACCCGTCGCGGACGGCGCCCTGATCTTCCCGCTCTCGGCCAGTTCCGAAGAGGCGCTGCGCAAGACGGCCGGGCGACTCGCCGACTGGGTCGACGCCCAGGGAGACGACCTGTCGATCAAGGACCTCGCCTACACGCTGGCCCGGCGCCGCGGGCACCGGGCGGTCCGGACCGCCGTGCTGGCCGAGACGCGCGACGAGCTCGCGGCGGCGTTGCGTGAGGTCGCCACCGGCGAGGTGCCGTACCCGCCCGCCGTCGGCCTGGACGATAAGGGTCCGGTGTGGGTGTTCTCCGGGCAGGGCTCGCAGTGGGCCGAGATGGGCAAGGATCTGCTGGCCCACGAGCCGGTGTTCGCGGCCAAAATCGCCGAGATCGAGCCGCTGATCGCCGCCGAGTCCGGCTTCTCGATCACCGAGGCGATGACCGCACCGGAGAAGGTGACCGGCATCGACCGGGTGCAGCCGACGCTGTTCGCCATGCAGGTCGCCCTGGCGGCCACCATGAAGGCTTACGGGGTCAGCCCCGGCGCGGTGATCGGCCACTCGCTGGGTGAGTCGGCCGCCGCCGTCGTCGCCGGCGCGTTGTCGCTGGAGGACGGCGTCAAGGTGATCTGCCGCCGGTCCAAGCTGATGACCCGCATCTCCGGCGCCGGCGCCATGGCTTCGGTGGAACTGCCTGCGCAGCAAGTACTTTCGGAGCTGATGGCCAACGGCATCACCGACACCGTGGTGGCCGTGGTGGCCTCCCCGCAGTCCACCGTGATCGGCGGCGCCACCCAGACGGTGCGCGACCTGGTCGCGGCGTGGGAAGAGCGCGACGTGATGGCGCGTGAGGTGGCCGTCGACGTGGCCTCGCACTCCCCGCAGGTCGACCCCATCCTCGACGACCTGACCGAGGCATTGGCCGACATCACGCCGCTGGAACCCGAGGTGCCCTACTACTCGGCCACCTCGTTCGACCCGCGCGAGGAGCCGTACTGCGACGCCTACTACTGGGCGGACAACCTGCGGCACACGGTGCGTTTCGCCGCCGCGGTACACGCGGCCCTCGAGGACGGTTTCCGCGTCTTCACCGAGCTGGCGCCGCACCCGCTGCTCACCCACGCGGTCGATCAGACCGCCCGCAACATCGAGATGGCGGCCACCGCGCTGGCCGCCATGCGTCGCGAACAGCCGCTGCCGCACGGGCTGCGCGGGCTGGTGGGTGACCTGTACTCCGCCGGCGCCGCAGTGGATTTCGCGGTGCTCTACCCCGAGGGCAACCTGGTCGACGCCACACTGCCGGCCTGGAATCACCGCCGCCTGATGCTGCTGGAAAGCACCGACCGCCTCGCGCACACCCACGCCGTCGCCGTGCACCCGTTGCTGGGCTCGCACGTGCGGCTGCCCGAGGAGCCGGAGCGCCACGTCTGGCAGAGCGACATCGGCACCGGAGCACTGCCCTGGCTGGCCGATCACCAGGTGCGCGGAGCGGCGGCGCTGCCCGGTGCCGCGTACTGCGAGATGGCGCTGACCGCGGCCCGCACCGTGCTGGGTGAGGCTGCCGAGGTCCGCGACGTCAGGTTCGAGCAGTTGCTGCTGCTCGACGAGGAGACGCCGATCGGCGCCGCCGCGACCGTGGAATCCCCCGGGACGGCCGAGTTCACGGTGGAGACCTCGCAGGCCGGGGAACGCTCGCGGCGGGCGTCGGCGGTGTTGCACGCGCTGTCGGAGGCCGAACTCGAAGCCGACCAGCCGGCGGCCTACGACATCGAAGCCCTGCTGGCCCGGCTGCCGAACCCGATTGACGGCGACGACCTGCGGCTGGAAGCCGACCTGCGCGGCATCCAATTCGGGCCCGCGTTCTGCGGGCTGGCCACAGCGCACACCTCGGAGGCCGAACCCGTGCTGCTGGCCGAGGTCGGGCTGCCCAGTTCGATCCGATCCCAGCAGGGCGATTACGCGATCCACCCGGCGCTGCTGGACGCGTGCTTCCAGTCGGTGGCCGCGCACCCCGGCGCGCGCAACGTCGCCAATGGCGGTCTGTTGCTGCCGCTCGGTGTAGACCGGATCCGGTCCTTCGGCCCGGCGCGCAACGCCCACTACTGCCACACCACCGTCACCAGTTCCGGCTCCGGCGCCAACGAACTGGTCGCCGACATCGACGTCCTCGACGACAACGGCACCGTGCTGGTGGCGGTGCGCGGGTTGCTGATGGGCACCGGGTTCTCCCAGGGCGACGAGCGCGACCGCCTGCTCAGCGACCGGCTGCTGGCCATCGAATGGCAGGGTCGTGAGCTGCCCGACGAGACCGTCACCGATCCCGGCAACTGGCTGCTGATCAGCACTTCCGAGGCCGCCGACATGATGGCCACCCAGCTCACCGACGCGCTGAAGATGCACGACGCACTAAGCACGACAATGTCCTGGCCGCTGCACGGCGACCACGAGGCCGAGGCGCAACGGTTGCGTGAACAGTTCAATTCCGCCGCCTTCTCGGGTTTGGTCGTGCTCACCGAACGGCAAAGCGGCACGGATGAGGAGTCGATCGTCCGCGGCGCCGACTACGTCAAGCTCGCGGTTCGCATCGCTCGGGAACTGCCGGAGATCGTCGGCCAGTCGCCCCGGCTCTACGTGATGACCCGCAACGCCCAGACGGTGCTGGCCGGGGACCGCCCGAACCTCGAGCAAGGCGGGCTGCGCGGGCTGCTGCGGGTGATCGGCGCCGAGCACCCGCACCTGAAGGTCAGCTACATCGACGTCGACGACACGACCGGCGCCGAGCAGGTAGCGCGCCAACTGCTGCTGGCCACCGACGAAGACGAGACCGCGTGGCGCGACGACCAGTGGTACACCGCACGCCTGTACCCCAGCCCGCTGCGGCCGGAGGAGCGCCACACCACCGTGGTCGAGCACCGCGAGCAGGGCATGCGGTTGCACGTCCGCACGCCGGGCGATCTGCAGACCTTGGAGTTCACCGCCTTCGACCGGGTGCCGCCGGGACCCAATGAGATCGAGGTTGCGGTCAGTGCGTCGAGCATCAACTTCGCCGACGTGCTGGCGGCGTACGGCCGCTGCCCGACCTTCGACGGCAAGCAGCCACCGCTCGGCCTGGATTTCGCCGGCGTGGTGACCGCGGTCGGACCCGATGTCACCGACCACAAAGTCGGCGACCACGTGGGCGGTTTGTCCCCGGACGGGTGCTGGTCCACTTTCGTCACGTGTGACGCAGGTTTGGCGACGACGCTGCCGGCTGGACTGACCGACGCGCAGGCCGCCGCGGTCACCACCGCGTCGGCCACCGCCTGGTACGGCTTGGTGGAGCTGGCCCGGATCAGGGCCGGCGACAAGGTGCTGATTCACTCCGGGACGGGTGGGGTGGGCCAGGCGGCCATTGCGATCGCGCGGTCGGTGGACGCCGAGATCTACGCCACCGCCGGTAGCGAGAAGCGCCGGCAGATCCTGCGCGACATGGGCATCGAGCATGTCTACGACTCGCGCAGCACGGAGTTCGCCGACCAGATCCGCCGCGACACCGACGGCTACGGCGTGGACATCGTGCTCAACTCGGTGACCGGCGCCGCCCAGCTGGCCGGGATCAAGCTGCTCGCCATGGGCGGACGGTTCGTGGAGATCGGCAAGCTGGACATCTACCAGGACACCAAGGTGGGTCTGTTCCCATTCCGGCAGAACCTCGCGTTCTTCGGCGTGGACCTGGCGTTGATGTCGCGGACGCACCCGGCGCAGGTCCGTGGCCTGCTGAACACGGTGTACGAGCAGACCGCCAAGGGTGTGCTGCCGGTACCGGAAGCCACTCACTACCCGCTCGCCGAGGCAGCCACCGCGATCCGCGTGATGGGTGCGGCCGAGCACACCGGCAAGTTGATCCTCGACGTCCCGCAGTCGGGTCGCAGCAGCGTCATCCTGCCGCCGGAGCAGGCCCAGGCATTCCGCGGCGATGGCTCTTACATCATCACCGGTGGTCTGGGCGGTCTCGGTTTGTTCCTCGCCGAGAAGATGGCCAGCGCCGGTGCGGGCCGGATCGTATTGAGCTCGCGTTCGCAGCCCAACCGCAAAGCCCTGGAAACCATCGAGCTGATCCGCTCGATGGGAGCCGACGTGGTGGTGGAGTGCGGCGACATCGCCGCGGCCGGCACCGCGCAGCGGCTGGTCAGCGCCGCAACCGCCACCGGGCTGCCGTTGCGCGGGGTGCTGCACGGGGCCGCGGTGGTCGAGGACGCCACCTTGCCCAACATCACCGACGAGCTCATCGAGCGGGACTGGGCGCCCAAGGTGCACGGTCTCTGGCATCTGCACGAGGCGACCAAGGACACCGACCTGGATTGGTTCTGCTCGTTCTCCTCGGCGGCGGCCATGGCCGGCTCGCCCGGTCAGGGCGCGTATGCCGCGGCCAACAGCTGGATGGACGCCTTCACCTTGTGGCGGCGCGCCGAAGGACTGCCGGCCACGTCGATCGCCTGGGGCGCCTGGGCGGAGATCGGGCGGGGCACGGACTTCGCCGAAAATTCCGGCGATGCAATCGAACCCGAGGAAGGCGCCTACGCGTTCGAGGCACTGCTGCGGCACAACCGGGCCTACACCGGCTACGCGCCGGTGATCGGTTCGGCCTGGCTGACCGCGTTCGCCCAGCGCAGTCCGTTCGCCGAGGCATTCAAATCCGCCGGCAAGGGCCGCTCGGGAGGCAGCAAGTTCCTCGCCGAGCTCGCCGACCTGGAACAGGACGAATGGCCGACGCGGTTGCGCCGGATGATCTCCGAACAGGTCGGCCTGCTGTTGCGGCGCGCCGTCGACGTGGACCGTCCGCTTTCCGAGTTCGGTCTGGATTCGCTGGGGAACCTGGAACTGCGCACTCATATCGAATCGGAGCTCAAGATCCGCGTCACGACAACCGACATCACGACCATCCGAGGCTTGGCCGATCACCTTTACAACCAATTGACATCAAAAGGCGACGCAGCAACACACCTATGAGGTAAAAAGGACCAAGCGCCGCTGCTGGGCAGCCGGCATATATCGAGGAGGAAGCGTGATCATAGGTGGGGGATCAGCAGACGTCACTCTCGGCGTGGGAATCGTCTACGACTGGGACCCTGGTCGCGGTTCGATCGTAACCTGGCAGCCGACACCGGCATCGCGCGCGAAAGCCAAGCAAGCGCCGATTGTCGACGTTCCGCCCAGCTCTATGCAGACCGGCCATTTGCGCGGTTATGTGGAATTCGGCGAGCGTGGGCTCGACTATTCCCGGCTGGTAATGGGTTCCTGGGAAATTCCGGGCCGTTGCGACATCCGCACCATGACGCACGTCATTAATGCGCACGTACGCCGTCACGAAACCTACCGCAGCTGGTTTGAATACAATGGCCCGAAAGACATTATTCGGCACAAAATTCAAAATCCCCGCGACATTCAACTCGCTCCGGTTCAGCACGGCGAATTGACGCAGCCGGAATGGCGCGACCTGGTCGTGTCCACCCCCCCGCCGGTGGAATGGGACTGCTTCCGGTTCGGACTGATCCAGCACGAGAACCACTGCACGCTCTTCGCGATCGTCGACCACCTGCACTGCGACCCGGCCGTGGTGTCCTCGCTGTACGTGGAGATCCTGACGAACTACCGCCAGCTGCTCGAGGGCAAGCCGCCGCTGGTGATGCCGGAGCCCGGCAGCCACGAGAACTTCTGCATTCGGGAGGCGAAGACCGCCGCCGAGGTCACCCTGGATTCTCCCGAGGTCCGCAAATGGATCGACTTCGCCGAGAGCAACGGGGGCGGTCTGCCGGAGTTCCCATTGCCGCTGGGTGAGCAGACGCTGACCTGCGGCGGCGACATTCTGATCGAGAAGCTGCTGACGCCGGAGCAAACGGCGAAGTTTGAGGCTCGCTGCATGGCCGCACAAGCGCGGTTCAGCGGTGGCCTGTTCGGTTGCGTCGCACTGGCCCACCACGAACTGACCGGCCAGGAGACCTACCACGGCATGACCCCGGTCGACAAGCGGACCTCCCCCGAGGAATACCTGTCGATGGGCTGGTTCACCGGCGGCGTGCCCTACACCGTCTCCATCGACCCGAATTCGTTCGAGGAGACCGCCCGCTCCACGCAGGCGTCGTTCGACGACAACCTGGACATGGCCAATGTGCCTTACGACCGCGTTCTGGAATTGGCGCCCTGGCTGAAGCGAAATTCGTCGCAGTTCTTCATGACGAACTACATGGACGCCGGCCTGCCGCCGCTTTCCGCAGTTGTCGCGACGGCATTGAAAGGTGCGAATGCGACGGCTTACAACGACGGCCGTAACCCCGCTTACCTGTATTTCTCGGTGATCCGGCTATTCGACGAGGTTTCCATCATGGTGAACTTCCCGAATAACCCCGTGGCCAGGGAATCGGTGACTCGTTACCTCGAAGTCCTCAAGTCGGTGTTCGCACGGGCGGCCGAGGGCCAGTACGCAAATGCCGCGGTTCAGGTGGCCCAATAACCATTCGCGCGACACTTGTTGTGAGCCCCGTCACATAAACGGCGGGGCGCACGACAGGGAAATGGTTAGTTCATCGAATTCGATTCATACCAAAAGTTTGAAACAGGAATTGCGTCGCCGCAAAAACAGCGAGCCGACAGCAAATCTGGTCGGCGATATCCGACGAGGATCTGGCGCTGGGATCGTGTGCCTGCCTCGGAGAGATTGAAGTATAGGTCGGGGCGGTGGCCCGCATGGGCGGTTTGGAAAAATCGTGCGCCACCTAACAGCGCGACACGTTCGGCCCGCCCCGCCCCACGGCACCGGCCGCGCGGGTAGCCGCTGCTCACGGCGGATCTTGGGACTGGTTTTTTAGTACGTCCGCACCGATTTCGGCTACATCCGCAGTGCTGAACGACTACGCTGCTGAGCGAGTCACGAACTGCAATCGAGCTTCGACGCGGGGGGTGTCGCGGGCGCGCCGCGCCTCGTTGCTTCCGGCCGAATCGAGCCTGGCACTGGTGCTCAGCGGCGCGTGCAAGCCCCGAAGCCACGAACGAAAAACCCCAGGCGCGAACGGGAAATGGGTGGCGGGAACGGGCAGGAAACGGGAAGTAGAGGTGAACGACCGTGGACAGGACTGGTGTCGTCCCAGTAGCCGTCATCGGTATGGCGTGCCGACTGCCGGGAGGCATCGACTCCCCCGACGCCCTGTGGGAAGCACTGCTGCGCGGCGACGACCTCGTCACCGAGGTGCCCGCGCACCGCTGGGACGTCGAGGAGTTCTACGACCCCGAACCCGGCGTGCCCGGCCGGACGGTCTGCAAATGGGGTTCGTTCCTGGATGACGTCGCCGACTTCGATCCCGAGTTCTTCGGGATCAGCGAACGTGAAGCCACCGAGATGGACCCGCAGCACCGACTGCTACTGCAGACCTCGTGGGAGGCCATGGAACACGCCGGCTTGACCCGCGCAGCGCTCGCCGCGGTCCGGACCGGGGTGTTCGTCGGCTTGATGCACGACGACTACCTGTTCATGCACGCCGACGCCGACACCTTGAGCGGCCCCTACGGCTATATGGGTAACAGCTTCGCCATGGGATCCGGTCGGGTCTCCTACGCCATGGGGCTCAGCGGGCCGGCGATGACGGTCGACACCGCCTGCTCGTCAGGGCTGTCGGCGATCCACCTCGCCTGCCAGAGCCTGCAGGACGGTGAGAGCGACCTCGCGCTGGCCGGCGGTGCGTCGGTGACGCTGGAACCGCGCAAGGCGGCATCCGGTTCTGCGATCGGGATGTTGTCGGCCACCGGACACTGCCATGCGTTCGACGTCAACGCCGACGGCTTCGTCTCCGGCGAGGGCGCGGTGATGATCCTGCTCAAGCGGCTCGAGGATGCGCAGCGCGACGGCGACCGAATTCTGGCCGTGGTGCGCGGCACCGCCGCCAACCAGGACGGCCGCACCGTGAACATCGTGACACCGTCGCTGCCCGCGCAGGTGTCCGCGTACCGGGCCGCGCTGGCCGCCGCTGACGTCGACCCGACCACGGTCGGCATGGTGGAGGCGCACGGCACCGGCACCCCGACCGGTGACCCCATCGAATACGCCAGTCTCGCAGAGGTTTACGGCACCAGCGGCCCGTGCGCGCTCGCGTCGGTCAAGACCAACTTCGGGCACACCCAGTCGGCCGCCGGCGCGCTCGGGCTGATGAAAGCGGTGCTGGCCGTACAGCACGGCGTGATACCGCAGAATCTGCATTTCACCCAAATGCCGGAGAAGTTCGCCGAGATAAAGACCAATCTGTTTGTGCCGCAAGAGAACACGCCCTGGCCCAGCCAAGACCCGGGCACTCCGCGACGGGCGGCGGTGTCGTCGTACGGATTCTCCGGCACCAATGTGCACGCGGTGCTGGAACAGGCTCCCGCCCCGGCGGCCAAAATCGTTGAGGCACAAGACTCCGAAGGGTTGCAGGGCGCCCTGATCTTCGCGGTGTCGTCGTCCTCGGAGGACGGCCTGCGCAACACGGCGGCTCGGCTCGCCGACTGGATCGACACCCAAGACGACCTCGACATCCGCGACCTGGCCTACACCCTGGCCCGGCGGCGCAACCCGCGACCGGTCCGGGCCACCGTCATCGCCGCGGACCGCGCGCAACTGACCGCAGCCCTGCGGGAGATCACCACCGGTGAGGTGCCCTATCCGCCGGCGATCGGTCTGGACGACAAGGGTCCGGTGTGGGTGTTCTCCGGGCAGGGCTCGCAGTGGGCCGAGATGGGCAAGGATCTGCTGGCCTACGAGCCGGTGTTCGCGGCCAAAATCGCCGAGATCGAGCCGCTGATCGCCGCCGAGTCCGGCTTCTCGGTCACCGAGGCGATGACCGCGCCGGAGAAGGTGACCGGCATCGACCGGGTGCAGCCGACGCTGTTCGCCATGCAGGTCGCGCTGGCCGCGACCATGAAGGCCTACGGCGCCAACCCGGGCGCGGTCGTCGGGCACTCGCTGGGTGAGTCGGCCGCTGCCGTCGTCGCCGGCGCGTTGTCGCTCGAGGACGGCGTCAAGGTGATCTGCCGCCGGTCCAAGCTGATGACCCGCATCTCCGGCGCCGGCGCCATGGCTGCGGTGGAACTGCCCGCCGAGGAGGTGATCACCCAGTTGGTGTCGCGTGGCGTCACCGACGTCGTGGTGGCGGTGGTCGCCTCCCCGCAGTCCACGGTGATCGGCGGCGCCACCCAGTCGGTTCGCGACCTGGTCGCGGCGTGGGAAGAGCGCGATGTGATGGCCCGCGAGGTGGCCGTCGACGTGGCGTCGCATTCGCCGCAGGTCGACCCGATCCTCGACGAACTCTACGAGGTGCTGGCCGACATCGAGCCGCTGCAGCCGGAGGTGCCCTACTACTCGGCCACCTCGTTCGACCCGCGCGAGGAGCCGTACTGCGACGCCGGCTACTGGGCCGACAATCTGCGGCACACGGTGCGTTTCGCCGCCGCGGTGCAGGCTGCGCTGGAGGACGGGTTCAAGGTCTTCACCGAGTTGTCCCCGCACCCGCTGCTGACCAACGCCGTCGACCAGACCGCGCGCGCCCTGGACAAAACGGCGACCGCCCTGGCGGCCATGCGCCGCGAGCAACCGCTGCCGCACGGGCTGCGCGGCCTGGTGGGCGAGCTGTACGCGGCCGGGGCCGCGCTGGACTTCTCGGTGCTCTACCCGAGCGGCCGGCTGCTGGACGCGCCGTTGCCCTGCTGGAGTCAGCGTTCGCTGTTCCTGACCACCAGCGGCCTGGACTCGGTCGCCCGCCGCAGCGCTCTGGTGCCGGCCCACCCCTTGATGGGTGTGCACGTGCGACTGCCCGAGGAGCCCGAGCGGCACGTGTGGCAGGGCGAGGTCGGCACCGCAGCGGTGCCCTGGCTGGCTGACTACCAAATCCGAAGCGCCGCAACACTTCCGGGTGCTGTGTACTGCGAGATGGCGCTGGTCGCGGCCCGCACGGTGCTCGGCGATCAGGTCGAAGTGCGCGACTTGAGCTTCGAGTGCACGCTGCTGCTCGACGAGGCGACCCCGGTGGGCATCACCGCGACCTTCGAAGCTCCCGACGTCGTCGCGCTCACGGTGGAAACCAACCAGGAGGGCCGCTACGAGCGGCAGGCGACCGCCGTCCTGCACGCAGCCGACCCAGCAGACCAGCCGCCGGCGCACGACCTGGGCGGGCTGCTGGCCACGCACCCGCGCAAGGTGGACAGCGACGAGATCCGCAAATGGATGGACAAGCGCGGCCACCGGCTCGGCGCGGCGTTCGGCGGCCTGGGTGCGGCATACCTGGCCGAGGCCGCGGGCAACACCGTGCTGGCCGAGGTTTCGCTGCCGGGCCCGCTGCGGCCCCAGCAGGGCGCCTACGGTGTGGTGCACCCGGCGCTGCTGGACGCCTGCTTCCAGGCGGTCGCCGCCCATCCCAGCGTCGCCGCCGCCGTCGACGGTGGCCTGTTGTTGCCGTTGCGCATTCGCCGGCTGCGCGCGTACGGCTCGGCCCGCCATGCCCGGTACTGCTACGCGACGGTGACCAGCTGTGTCGCCGCCGGCGTGGACGCCGATCTGGACATCGTCGACGACAACGGCACCGTGCTGCTGGAGGTCCGCGGCCTGCGGTTGGGCACTGGCGCCTCCCCGGACAGCGAGCGCGACCGGGTGCTGAGCGAGCGGTTGCTGACCATCGAGTGGCAGCCGGCCGAGTTGCCCGAGAAGGCGGTCACCGACCCCGGCAACTGGCTGCTGATCCGCACTTCCGAAGCCGCCGACATGCTGGCCACCCAGCTCACCGACGCGCTGAAAGTGCTTGACGCACAGTGCACCACGCTGTCCTGGTCGTTCACCGACGACCACGCGACGTGCGCGCAGCGGCTGCGCGGCCAGCTGGAGTCCGGCTCGTTCGCGGGCGTGGTGCTGCTGACCGCCACCCAGCAGGGCCCGGAGCGGGAGTCGGGGCAGCGCGGCGAGCAGTACGTCGAGCAGGTGGTGCGGATCACCCGGCAGCTGCCCGAGCTGCTGGGTTCGCCGCCACGGGTGTACGCGCTGACCCGCAATGCGCAGACGGTGTTGTCCGGCGACCACGCCAACCTGGAGCAGGGCGGTCTGCGCGGTCTGCTGCGGGTGATCGGCTCGGAGAATCCACAGTTGAAGGTCAGCTACGTCGACCTCGACGAACAGACCGGCGTCGAGCAGGTGGCGCGTCAGCTGTTGCTGGCCACCGACGAGGACGAGACGGCGTGGCGCGACGACCAGTGGTACACCGCCCGGATGCGGCCCACGCCGCTGCAACCCGAGGAACGGCTGACCACGATCGTCAACCACAACCCGCAGGGCAGTGGGGTCGGGATGCGGCTGCAGATCCGGACACCGGGAGACCTGGAGACCCTCGAGTTCGCCGCGTTCGACCGGACGGCTCCGGGCCCCGGTGAGATCGAGGTGGCGGTCAGCGCGTCCAGCGTCAACTTCGCCGACGTGCTGGCCACCTTCGGCCGCTACCAGACGTTCGACGGAAAGCTGCCCGAGCTCGGCATGGACTTCGCCGGCGTGGTGACCGCCGTGGGCCCCGACGTCACCGGCCGCAAGGTCGGCGACCGGGTGGCCGGGCTGTCCACCAACGGCTGCTGGGCCACTTTCTTGACCTGCGATGCCCGGCTGGCCACGGACGTGCCCGAGGGGTTGACCGATGCCCAGGCGGCAGCGGCCACCACCGCCTATGCGACCGCGTGGTACGGCCTGCACGAGCTGGCCCGGATCCGGTCCGGGGACAAGGTGCTGATTCATTCGGCGACCGGCGGGGTGGGCCAGGCGGCGATTGCCATCGCGCGGGCCGCCGGCGCCCAGGTGTTCTGCACGGCCGGCAGCCCGCAGCGTCGAGAGATGTTGCACGCCATGGGGATCGAGCATGTCTACGACTCCCGCAGCACCGAGTTCGCCGAGCAGATCCGCAGCGACACCGACGGCTACGGTGTGGACATCGTGCTCAACTCGCTGACCGGCGCGGCGCAGCAGGCCGGGATCCGGCTGTTGGCGCTGGGCGGTCGCTTCGTCGAGATCGGCAAGCGCGACATCTACTCCAACACTCGCCTGGAGTTGTTCCCGTTCCGGCAGAACCTCGCGTTCTACGGCGTGGACCTGGCGCTGATGGCCGACAGCCATCCCGCGCAGGTGCACGAGTTGCTGGACACGGTGTATCGGCAGATCGCCACCGGCGCACTGCCGCCGCCGCAGACCACGCATTATCCGATGGCCGACGCGGCCACCGCGATCCGGGTGATGGGCGCGGCCGAGCACACCGGCAAGCTGATCCTCGACGTGCCGCACGTCGGGCGCAGCAGCGTGGTGATGCCACCCGAGTATGCGCCGGCGTTCCGGGGCGACGGCTCCTACCTCATCACCGGCGGTCTGGGTGGTCTCGGTTTGTTCCTGGCCGAGAAGATGGCCGGTGCCGGCGCCGGCCGCATCGTGTTGTCCTCGCGCTCCCAGCCGAATCAAAAGGCTTTGGAGACAATCGAATTGGTCCGCTCTATGGGAGCTGACGTGGTGGTGGCGTGCGGTGACATCGCCGAGGCGGGCACCGCCGACCGGCTGGTGGCGGCCGCGACGGCCACCGGCCTGCCGCTGCGCGGGGTGCTGCACGCGGCCGCCGTGGTGGAAGACGCCACCTTGCCCAACATCACCGACGAGCTCATCGCGCGGGACTGGGCGCCCAAGGTGTACGGGGCGTGGAATCTGCACGAGGCGACCAAAGACCAAGAGCTGGACTGGTTCTGCTCGTTCTCCTCGGCGGCGGCCCTGGTAGGTTCGCCGGGACAAGGGGCGTATGCGGCGGCCAACAGCTGGCTGGACGCGTTCACCCACTGGCGCCGTGCGCAGGGCCTGCCGGCCACCTCGATCGCCTGGGGCCCGTGGGCGGAGATCGGGCGGGGCACCGATTTCGCCGAGACCGCCGGCGACGCCATCCATCCCGAGGAGGGCGCCTACGCGTTCGAGGCGTTGCTGCGGCACAACCGCGCCTACACCGGCTACGCCCCGATCATCGGTTCCCCGTGGCTCAACGCCTTCGCCCAGCAGAGCCCGTTCGCCGAGGCGTTCCGCAGCACCGCCAAGCACGCCGGCAACAGCAAGTTCCTCACTGAGCTGGACCGGCTGCCGCAGGACGAGTGGCCGGCTCGGTTGCGCCGCATGGTGTCCGAGCAGATCGGTCTGATCCTGCGCCGGACCATCGACGTCGACCGGATGCTGACCGAGTATGGGCTGGATTCGCTCAGCAGCCAGGAATTGCGCACCCGGCTGGAGGCCGAGACGGGGGTGCGCATCACCGCGACCAACATCAACACGACGGTGCGTAGCCTGGCCGATCTGCTGTACGACGAGCTGACCTCCGCCTGACGTCCGATGAAATTCGTCTTGGCGGTGCATGGCACCCGGGGTGACGTCGAACCGTGCGCAGCGGTCGGCATGGAGCTGCTGCGGCGCGGGCATGGCGTGCGGATGGCGTTGCCGCCCAACCTGATCGGCTTCGTCGAGTCGGCGGGCCTGACCGGCGTGGCATACGGACCGGACTCCGGGGTCCAGATCAACCAGGTTGCGGCGTTCGCCCACAATTTGACCAAGGCGCAGAATCCGTTCAATCTCGCCAAGGCGGGCAAGGAACTGTTCGTCGAGGGGTGGGCCGAGATGGGCAGGACGCTGGCCGAGCTGGCCGACGGCGCCGATCTGTTGACGACGGGCCAGACCTACCACGGGGTGGTCGCCAATGTCGCCGAGTATCACCGCGTTCCGGTCGCGGCGCTGCATCACTTCCCGATGCATGTCAACGGACAGGTCGCGGTTCCGGCGCCGATTCCGCGACCGCTGATCCGGACCGTGATGGGGGCGTCCTGGCGGTTGTACTCGTACGTGACCAGGGACGCCGACCGCGCCCAGCGTCAGGAGTTGGGGCTACCCCCGGTCTCGGCCGCGGCCCTGGACCGGATCGTGGCCGGCGGCGCGCCGGAGATCCAGGCCTACGACCCGGCGCTGTTTCCCGGGCTGGTCGAGGAGTGGGATGGCCGGCGGCCCTTCGTGGGTGCGCTGTCGATGCGGCTGCATACCGAGCCCAACGAGGAGCTCGAGTCGTGGATCGCGGCGGGAACTCCGCCGATTTACTTCGGTTTCGGCAGCACGCCCGTGCAGTCCACCAGCGAGACGGTCGCGATGATCGCCGAGGTGTGTGCCGAACTCGGTGAACGCGCGTTGGTCTACTCCCCCGGCGGTGACGACGTCTCCGCGCCGGCCGAGCACGTGAAACTGGTTGGGCTGATCGACTATTCGGTGATCCTGCCGCAGTGCCGCGCGGTCGTGCACCACGGCGGGGCGGGCACCACGGCGGCCGGCCTGCGGGCCGGGATGCCGACGTTGGTGCTCTGGGACGTGGCGGATCAGCCGATCTGGGGCGCCGCGGTGCAACGGTTGGGAGTCGGTGCGACCCGCCGTCTCAGCAGGATCAACCGCAAGTCGCTGGCCAAGGCGATCCGCGGCATCCTGGCGCCCGACTGTGCCGCGCGAGCGCGCGAGATTTCCACGCAGATGGCCGATCCGATGGACGCCGTCGCGAGGGCCGCGGATCTGTTGGAAGAGTCGGCGCTGGTGCGCGCTTAGCTACTGGTGCTGGCGAGCGGAACTAGTTCAGTCCTTTTCGAAAAGGTAGATGCGATAAGTGAATCCACCGCCGCGCTCGAGGTCGCGGTCAAGCATGCTGACCGCGTAACGGGTCAGACTCGACAGAAATGCCGGCGCACGGCTGGCTATCTTCTCTTGCGATCGCCGCGTATTGGCGTCGAGCCCACGCTTGGCCTCTCTGCCGATGTCTCGCTGAGCCAGTTTGCGCAGTTTGATGCCGGCCAGATCCGTTTCCCATTCCCCGACAACGGGATTGCGGCGAGAGTCGGTGTAGAGGAAATGCCCGCCAGGGCGCAGCACGCGCGTCACTTCGTCCAGGAAGCCGGCGAAATCCGGGTACTGGTGCGAGGCTTCCACGTTGACAACAGCGTCGAAAGATTCGTCCGGAAACGGCAGGTGCTGGGCGTCGCCCTGCACGAAGTCCAGGCCCCGCACTGTGTGCATCCTCTTGCAGAGGTCGATGCTGGCGGGGTTCAGGTCCAGACCCGTGTAAGACGCCGGACCGAGCTTGCGGGCAATGTACGACGCCCCACCGCCGGCGCCGCAGCTGACCTCCAGCACCTTCTTGCCGGTGAGGTCCACTTGGCTGGCGGTCTGGTGGTAGAGCTGGATGCAGTACCGGTTCGGTTCGTCAGCGGGATCCAGCTGCAAGCCCAGCGGCGGGTCTTCTTCGTAACCGAAGTTGAAGAACACCACGTCGTCGCCGACCTGGCGGGTACCCAGCGGTAGCAGGTATTTGGTGGTGATCTTGCCGACCAACGGGTTCGACTGCAGGCGGTATTTCAGAGCCACGCGGAAGAGTGTCGCATGCGTGACCCGTCGAAGATGCCAAAAGCGCCAACCCCGATGAGCGAGATATCAGCACGCGCGTGCAACTTTGCTGGCCACGAGTTACCCGCGCGCAGCGGTGGAGGCACTGCTCCAAAATGCTCGACGAGCAAACCGGTGACGGACTAAAAACTCCTTGATCTGCGCATTTGCCTTCCGATAGGGGGCGCCTCGATCGCTGGGACGCTCGCCTGCGCGGTTACTAAGGAAATTTCCATTCCCCCACCTGATCAGCACTCTCCTTGTACGTTTGTGAGGTGGCTGGGCAGGCGAGATCGCACGACGAGGCGAAAATTGGTGGCGTCTTCGACCGCGTCGGCGACTTCGTCATCAAGTGGCCATGGCTGGCCGTCGGCGGCTGGATCGCCGTGGTGGCTTTCCTGGCTCTGACGTTTCCCCCGCTTCAGGTGCAAGCCGCCAAGCACGAGCAGAAACCGCTACCTGACAACGCGCCGACGATGATCGCGCAGGCGGAGATGAACGCTGCCTTCGCGGCGCGGCCCGGCGGGTCGGAAGGATCCGGCGGGCCGGCCGGCTCCAGCGGGTCCGCAGGGCCTGGCGGGTCGGCAGGGCCTGGCGGGCCGGAAGGGTCCGGTGGCGGCGGGGGCAAACCCGCTGACGAGAAGCCGACCGGCGCCCTGCTGCTGGTCGTGTTGACCAATGAAAAGGGCCTGAGCCCCGCCGACGAGGACACCTACCGCAGGCTGCTCGACAACCTGCGGCAGGACACCCAGGACAAGATGTCGGTGCAGGACTTCATGGGCACGCCGGAATTGCGGCAGATGCTGGAGAGCAAGGACAAGAAAGCCTGGAACCTGCCAATTACCTTGCCCGGCGCTGAGGCGGCGCCCGAGACACAGGCGGCGCTGGCAAATATCAGGGCCATCATCGAAAAGACAGTCAAAGGCACGACCCTCTCAGCGAGTTTGAGCGGTGGGGTGGCCACCGCGTCCGATGTCCAGAAACTCGGCGAGTCCGACGTGCAGATCATCGAGGTCGGAACGATCGTCAGTGTGCTGGTCATTCTGATCATCGTCTATCGCAACCTCGTCACCATGCTGCTACCCCTTGCCACGATCGGCGTCTCGATCGGAGGTGCGCAGGGCGTCTTGTCGGCGCTGTCCGAACTCGGCCTGACGGTGAACATGCAGTGCATCGTGTTCATGAGTGCGGTCATGATCGGCGCCGGTACCGACTACGCCGTGTTCCTGATCAGCCGGTATCACGACTACGTTCGGCACGGAGAAACTTCCGATCGCGCGGTGAAGAAAGCACTGATGTCGATCGGCAAGGTCATCGCCGCATCGGCGGCGACCGTCGCCGTCACCTTCCTGGCCATGGTTTTCACCAAGCTCGAAGTGTTCTCCGCCGTCGGGCCGGCCATCACCGTCTCGATCATCGTCTCGCTGCTGACGGCCACCACGCTGCTGCCGGCGATCCTCGTGCTCACCGGGCGTCGCGGCTGGATCAAGCCGCGACGCGACTTGACCACCCGCTTCTGGCGGATCTCGGGAACCCGCATCGTGCGGCGTCCCAAGGTGCACCTGGCCGGCAGCCTGATGGTGCTGACCGTCCTGGCCACCAGTGCGGCCTTCATCCGGTTCAATTACGACGACCTCAAGACGATGCCGCAGGACATGGACAGCGTGCGGGGTCTCAATGCGCTGAACAAGCACTTCCCGATGAACTCGATGACCCCGATGTTTCTGTTCGTCAAGTCGCCGCGTGACCTACGCACCCCGGCCGCCCTGGGCGACCTGGAGATGATGTCGCGGCGGATCACCGACCTGCCCAACATCGTGATGGTGCGTGGCCTGACCCGGCCCAACGGCGAACCATTGAAAGAAACCAAGGTCTCGTTCCAGGCGGGTGAGGTCGGGGGCAAACTCAACGAAGCATCGACCGCGATCACCGAGCACGGCGGCGACCTTGATCATCTGGTCGGCGGCTCTCGCCAACTCGCCGACGCCCTGGCCGAGATTCGAGCACAGGTCAACGGAGCGGTGGCCAGCTCCGCCGGACTGGTCGCCGCGTTGCAGAACATGTTGAAGCTCATGGGTGGAAACAAAACCATCCAGGAACTCGACAACGCCTCCCACTACGTGTCGCGCATGAAGGCACTCGGAAACGATCTCAGCGGGACAGTCTCGGACGGCCAGACCATGGCCGTTTGGGCCGGCCCCATGGTGGCGGCGCTGAATTCCAGCCCGAGCTGCAACGCCGACCCCTCATGCGTGCGTTCACGCTCGCAATTGTCGGCAATGGTCGAGGCCAACAACAGCGGGCTGTTGAAGGTGATGGGCAGGATGGCCGCCACCCTGCAGCAGACCGAGGGATACCAGAATTTGGCCAAGACGGTCGGCGAGCTCGACGACCAACTCAAGCAGATCGTCGCCACCCTCAAGATGATCGACGGGCTGCCGAACACGTTGTCGCAGCTGCAGGCGGGTGCCGGCGCTCTCGCCGACGGCAGTAACGCGGTAGCGGACGGCGTGCAGGCACTGGTGACTCAGGTCAAGCAGATGGGCGGTGGCCTCAACGAGGCTTCCGACTTCCTGCTCGGAATGAAGCGTGACGCAGAACGACCGAACATGGCCGGCTTCAACATCCCGCCGCAGATCATGACGAGGGACGAGTTCAAAAAGGGTGCGCAGTTCTTCCTGTCGCCCGACGGGCACGCGGCCCGGTACTTTGTCCAGAGCGCGCTCAGCCCCACCTCTAAAGAGGGTATGGATCAGGTCAGCCAGATCCTCGAAGCGGCCCGATCGGCGCAACCCAATACCGAACTGGCCGACGCGAAGGTCCAACTGGTGGGAGTACCGACCGGACTTCGGGACACCCGCGAGTTCTACAACAGTGACATCAAATTCATCGTCATCGCGACCATCATCATCGTTTTCTTCATTCTGGTCATCCTGCTGCGCGCGATCGTAGCGCCGTTGTATCTCATTGCCTCCGTACTGATCTCATTCTGTTCGGCCCTGGGCCTCGCGGTCCTCGTCTTCCAAGTACTACTCGATGAGCCACTGCACTGGAGCTTGCCCGGGCTGTCGTTCATCCTGTTGGTTGCAGTCGGCGCCGACTACAACATGTTGTTGATTTCTCGGATTCGAGATGAGTCACCGCACGGCGTGCGCGTCGGTGTCATCCGAACCGTGGGATCAACGGGTGGTGTGATCACCTCGGCGGGGTTGATCTTTGCCGCGTCGATGTTCGGACTGATCGCAGCCAGCATCACCACCATGGCGCAGGCCGGATTCACCATCGGCATCGGGATCGTGATCGACACCTTCCTGGTGCGCACCATCACGGTGCCCGCGGTCGCTGCGATGCTTGGCCAAAAGAACTGGTGGCCCTCGAAGCTGGGTCAGAGCAACAGGGCAAAAGCCAAGCAAGCCAAGCGATCTGCCACGGCTCAGCTCTGGCTGGATCGGACAAAGTATTTCCTCACCGGTAAAGCTCCCGGGGCGGTGGCCCCGCAACCGGAGCCAAAGCCGGTGCGCCGCAAGGCGCCAGCCAGCTCCGCCAGCACCATCGACCTGCTCCCGGGACACGCACTGCCGCTGTTCGGTGTCACCACCCTGCCGGCATACGACTTGTCGAAGTGCGCGTCGAAGAGCAACCGCAAGACGCGCAGCAGACGCAGCGGTAAGGAACCCGTCGACCACCTGCTCACCCATTCGCTACCGCTGTTCGGTCTCGGATACGAACTGCTGGAACGTGAATCGAATGGCGACAACAACGGCGCGGCAATGAAGCCAACGCCGGGCACTCCGGCGATCACCTGACTTTCGCATGCATCCCCAGCGCGGTAATCGTGACGAAAATGCCGGTTACACGGCAGCATTCGCGTCCCCGTCTCTATAGTGAGTGATCGTGCGCCAGCCTGAGAGCGTCAGTCCCACCGACAGCGCCAGCCGTACCGACACCGACAGCGCCGGCCACACTGACAGCGACCGAGCGGTCGAAGCGCTGGTTGGCCCACCGCCGAAGAAGACGGACTTCCGCGACGATATCGAGGGTTTGCGCGGCTTCACCCTGTTGGCCATTGTCGGCTGGCACATTTCCATGCCCGGGGTCAGCGGCGGCTTCGTCGGGCCGGACATCTTCTTCGAAATCTCCGGCTTCGTCATCACCGGGCAGCTCTGGAAGCAGGTGAGCAACACCGGCACCGTCGGGCTGCGCAAGTTCTATGGGGCGCGGTCCCGCCGACTGCTGCCGGTATCTGCCACGGTGGGTGTCATCACCGCGATCGCCGCGGCGCTGCTGCTGCCGGCGGTGGCGGCCCAAGGGGCGTTGAAGGACGCCATCGCCTGCGCGCTGTACGTCCCCAACTTCTGGTTCATCGTCCAGCAGGTCGACTATTTCTCCGGCGGCACGCCCTCGCCGTTCCAGCACTACTGGACTTTGGGCGTGGAGGAACAGTTCTACCTGCTGTGGCCGCCCATGATCGTTGGCACGGCATGGCTGATCCGGCGTCTGCATCGACGCAGGAAAACTGATGCGCCGCCAGCAAACAAGCCGTCCAAGACGCCGTACCTGGTGCTGGTGACGCTGATCGCGCTCATCTCTTTCGCGCTGTCGCTGCTCGTCACCTACGTCATGCCGCTGGCGGCGTACTTCTCGCTGTTCACCAGGGCCTGGCAGTTGGCCTTGGGCGCGTTGGTGGCGCTGACCGCCGAGTACTGGAGCCGGCTCCCCGAACGGGCCGCGGTTCTCATCGGATGGCTCGGGCTGGCGATGGTGCTGTGGGCCTGCGTCACCTACACCCCGGACATCCCCTATCCGGGTACTGCCGCGCTGCTTCCCGTCTTGGGCACGGCCTTGCTGCTCGGCGCCGGTTGTTCGATATCGACGCGCGGCGCCGGCCGGATCCTGGGTTGGTCACCGATGCGGGTGGTCGGCCGGTTGTCCTACTCCTGGTACCTCTGGCACTGGCCGGTGCTGGTGTTCGCGCCGATCATCATCGGACACCCGCTGGGGCTGTTCGGCAAGTTCATGGCGGCCGTTGTCGTTTCCGGTGGGCTGGGTTGGCTCACGCTGCGTTTCATCGAGAACCCACTGCGTTATGCCGCGCCGCTGCGCAAGTCGCCGGGCAAGAGCCTGGCGGCCGGCGGGCTCGCCACCGCCCTTGCCGCCTGCGTGGGCGTGGCGCTGCTGATGTGGGTGTCCTCGATCCCAATGCCGGTGGCCGTCGCGCACGGTGCGCAGGCAAAGGCGTTGACCATCACCGCACCGCCGACACCGACGGGCGACGACGTCGCTGCCTACGACGCGGCAGTGCAGAACGTGTTCGCGCAGGTGCAAGCGGGGGTCGCGGCATCGGCAGACCTGCGAGACGTGCCGTCGAACCTCGACCCCTCACTCGCCGGTGCGTCTGGAGAACTCGGCGCGATGATGTTCGACGGCTGCCTGCGTCTGCCGGTCCAAGCCGGGACACCCGAATGCGCAACGGGCGATGTCGCCGCCAAGACCACGGTGGCCGTGATCGGCGACTCGCATGCCTCGATGTGGATTCCGGCGTTTCAGCAGATCGGCACACAGCGGCCGTGGCGGATCGAGACCATGGCCAAGGCGGCCTGTCCCATGATGGACTTGCCGATCGCCAACCGCTTCGCTGCCCCCCTGCTCGAGTACTTGCAGCACTGCGAGCAATGGCGTGGTCAGGTCATGGCCCGACTACGCGCCGAGCACCCGAAGTTGGTGGTGCTGAGCGTGTTCCGTGGGTATATGGCCAAGAACAGTAATGGTTTCCTGTCGGGTTTCACCTCGTACGACCCGGCGTGGATCGGAGGGTTGAAGGGCCTCGTGCAACAGTTGCGAGGCATCGGCGCCAAGGTGCTGGTGCTGGGACCGCTGCCACGATTGACTGCGGCGGTGCCCGCTTGCCTGTCCGAGCACCTTACTGACGCGACGGCCTGCTCGCCCCCCATGTCGTTCGCCTTCGACCGGGCCGGTATCGCCGCCGAGGCCGCGGCCGTGAAGGCCGGCGGTGGACAGTACGCCGAACTCGAGGAGCTCTTCTGCACCAAGAACCGCTGCCCCGTGATCATCGGCAACACGCTGGTCTACGTCGATGCGGGTCACCTGACCCTCGAATACTCCCGGCTCATCTCACCGGCGATCGCGGCCCTGGCCGACCGCGCGCTCGCCCAGAACTAGAACAGTCGGGGCGTTTTGGTCACGCATCCAGGCGGGCGAATTTTCCCTGACGATAGAGCTCGACGCACAGGGCCCGGCGCACTTTGCCGCTGGTGGTCACCGGGATCGAACCTTGTGGCGCCAGCACCAGATCGGCGACCGCCAGCCCGTGCGAGTTCGAAATAGCCGAAGTGACTTCGCGTTTGACGTAGTCGAGGCGTTCGGTCTTCTCTTCGGGATTGTCGAACTTCTTCCTGATCTCGAGGATCGCGACCAGCTTCTCGATGCCGTCCATCGGAACCGCGATGGCCGCGCATCGATCCGGGCTGATCGTCTGGATCGTCGCCTCGATGTCGTCGGGAGAATGGTTGCGCCCGTAGACAATCAGCAGGTCTTTGATGCGGCCGACGATGTAGAGCTCACCGTCGGAAAGGAATCCGGAATCGCCCGTTCGCAGCCAGGGACCCTCCGGTGTGCCCTCCGAGGGGTTGACGATGGTGGCGCCGAAGGTGCGGGCACTCACATCGGGCTTCTCCCAGTAGCCGCGCGAGACATTGTCGCCCAGTCCCCAGATTTCACCGACCACGCCATCGGGGCATTCCCGTCCGGTGTCCGGGTCGACGATGCGCACCAGCTGCGTGTCGACCACGCCGTAGCTGACAAGCGGTGCGGTGCTGTCACTTGCGGCGTCGACCGGCACCGCTTTGCCCTCGGGCAACTTCGTGGCGTCGAAATGAACGACTTTGGGCGGCTCGGCCACCCTGCGTGAGGCCATGAACACCGTGGCTTCGGCCATACCGTAGGACGGGCGAATCACCTTGGGATCCAGACCGAACGGGCTGAACCTGTCGATGAAGCGCTTGACAGTGACCGGCTGGACCCGTTCGGCGCCGCTGACGATGCCGTGGATGGTGGTCAGGTCCAAACCTTCCAGGTCCTCGTCCTTGGTCTTGCGGGCCGCCAAGTCGAAGGCAAAATTCGGTGCGGCGGTGAAGGCCTGGGTGTTGCTACCCAGCAGCTGTATCCACCGGGCGGGCCGCTGCAGAAACCCCATCGGGCTGGTCAGCTTGGCCGGAATACCACCCAGGATCGGCAGAATGATGCCCAGCACGAAGCCCAGGTCGTGGTAGAACGGCAGCCACGACACGATGGTGGAACCCGGCGGGGCCACCTTGCCGTGCATGCCGTAGAAGGCGCTCATGATCTGCTCGAAATTGGTGAATAAGTTGTCGTTCGACAACATCACCCCGGCCGGTGTCCGGGTGGACCCGGAGGTGTACTGCAGGTAGAGCGGGTCGAGGTGCTGCTCATAGGTGGCCCGTGCGGCCGGGCCCGGCCGTGCGTCGAGGTCCAGTTGATCGACTTCCAGGACGGCGGTGTCGTCCTGTCCGGGACGCGGCGTCACGTACGGCCGGACGTTGTCCACCACCGATGACGACGTGAGCACCACGGCCGGCGACGTGTCGGCCATCACCGACGTGGTGCGCTCGTCATGGGCGCCGCCCTGCGGCACCGAAAGCGGAACCGCGACGCGCCCGGCGTGCAACGAGGCCAGGAACCCGACGATGTAGTCCAGGCCTTGCGGCGCCAGCAGCAGCACCCGATCGCCGGTAGAGCCGTGTTGGGCGATCTGAGCGGCCAGGTTGAGCATCCGGCGGTACAGCTGCGACCAGGTCAGGGTGAGCTCGACGCCATCCCAGGATTGCTCGTAGTCGTAGAAGGTCAGCGCAATATCGTTGGGCTGCAAACTCGCACGCTCGCGCACCACCTTGGGAAGTGAGGATTCGACCACGGGCAACACACTACAGTCGCCGAGGACCCCTCTCTGCAAAACCCATAATCCGTAAGACCCGGTACGACGGGCGTAGGCTTCTAGCCCTTGCGCACCTGGCAGACCCACGATTCGCGGTGCCACACGGGCGCAGTACCGCCCGTCATATCTCGCGCTGGCTACAGGCGCTGCTCGTGATGCCCGAGTGGCGACAACTCGTGCAACTAATTCGTCAGTTACGCCACGAGATACGCGCCAACCTAGTAGCGTTCCTCCTGATGTGGACCTACGTGCTGTGCCTAGGATTCGGGGTGCTAATCGACCCCGCGCGAATCGGAATCGCGGCAATCCTGACATCTCGACGGCAGGCCTTGCGGACTCTGGTCGCGTACTGGTTCGGCGGCATCATCGCAGGCGTCGGAGTTGGAATTGCAGTACTCGTTCTGCTGCACGATATTGCGCTCGGCGCGATTCAATCCGCGATGTCCACAATTAACGAGATAAGGTCTGAAGTCATAATTTTGTCCGGCGGGCGCCTTCAGATCACGCTTGGTTTGATCGCGATGCTCTGTCTAGCCGCAATGGTGGCCCGGGAACGGGCGCGGAAAACTGCGCCGGCACTCGTAGGGCCGGACGGAGAGATCATGGCCAGCGAGATGGGGCCGCCGCGAATCCAAACCCCCATGTCGCGAATCGCGGCACGCACCCAGAGCATGCTGGAAGGTGGACTTGCCTGGCCTGCTTTCTTGGTGGGCCTCGGAGCGTCGGTGCCGCCCATCGAAGGACCGATGGCGTTGACGGTCATTATGGCCTCGGGTGCGGGTACCAGCACGCAATTCAGCGCCTTCCTCGTGTTCATCCTCTTGGTACTGGTGTTTGTCGAGATTCCACTTATTTGTTACCTGGTGGCACCACGGCAGACCCAGGCGGCGATGCTACGGGTGAACACTTTGCTGAGGACTTATCGTCGGCAGATCATCCAGGGCACGCTTGCGCTGGCGGCGATAATTTTCATGTCTCAGGGCATCGGCCATCTCTAAGCCAACTCTCGATGCTCTACTTGCTAGCTTCCCGCCTGCCGCATGCCCACATTCGGTTTGCGACTGCTAACCCGCCGGGTCAGCGGCGGAGAACTGGTAAGTCCGCGATGCAACTAGCGTGGCCTTCGTGAAGCCACATGAGGACGGCCAAGGATCACCGGCACCGCTGGTCTCGGTGTGCATTCCGATGTACAACAACAGCGCCACCATCGCACGGTGCCTACAAAGCATCCTGGATCAAGAGGGCGTGGAGTTTGAGATCGTGGTCGTCGACGACGACTCGCCGGACGGTTGTGCTGATATCGCCGCAGCGATGCTCCGGCCCGGAGACCGACTGATTCGCAACGAGGTACGACTCGGGCTCAACGGCAACCACAACAAGTGCATGGAAGTCGCGCGCGGTGACCTTATCCAATTCGTCCACGGAGACGACTGGTTATTGCCGGGTGCTCTACAAACGCTGGCGCGGTGTTTCGATGATTCGAGGATCGGTTTAGCTTTCGCACCCCGTCAGATGGTGTACGAAAATATCCCCTTCACGATGCGTATAGGTCCCCGGCACATCTATTTCTTGCGGCTACGTGAATTCAACGAAGGCCCGTCGCTGGTTGCGCAGATGCTCCTGTTCGGTGGGTCCGGTAACTTCATCGGCGAACCGACCTGCGTGATGTTTCGGCGCCAGCTGGCCCTCGATGTCGGGGGCTTTCGAACTGACATCTATCAACTTGTCGACTTGGACTTCTGGTATCGCCTGATGTTGCGGTCGGCGGTCTGCTTTGTACCGAAGAAGTTGTCGGTCCGCACTAACTCGGCCGGCACAGAATCAGTGCGCAATTTCCGATCGCAACGCAGTTGGCTCGACCGCCTGCGGATCCTCACGTGGCTGATTGTGGATCCGGCTGCACCCAGGGCGATTCGTCGCATGGCCAGGGCGTGGTGGGTACTCACTTGGCTGGGCGTGCACGTGCGGGTGTTGGTGTTTGGACCGCAACGCGAGTCTCGATTGAAGCTGATTGCGCAGGCGCCTGTCCGCGAGTTCGCTCACGCTGAGCAATTGAGGGATGGGGGCCTACTTGCCACCTCGGCCATTTGAACCGCGGCCGTCCCCTCGTAACCACCCGTACCGTGGATAACCGCCTCGCGCACATTGATCAGACGTCCTATCTTGGGCTGCGCACGCTTGGGTACGCAACGCTCGTGCAAGTCACGTGGATCTACGACCGACCCGCCAATCTCGACGGTCTACGTCGCTTTCATCGAAATCTCGGCCACAGTCTGTTAGGGCGCCGAATCGAGCGGTCTCCGTTGCCCTTTGCGAGGGATCGGTGGGTGCTCGCTCGGGGTCCAGAGGACATCGACGTCGCCGAAGCACCCCGGCCACGGACGGATCTGAATGCCTGGACGTACGAGCGGGCTTGCCTCCCCGTCGACCCCGAGTTCGGGCCCAGCTGGCATCTCGGAGTTCTGCCGCTTGAGGACGGAGGAACCGCTATCACCCTGGTGGCTTCCCACACCGTCGTGGACGGCCTTGCACTTGGCCAGGTGGTAGCTGACGCAGCCACGGGCATAACGCATGACTTCGGTTATCCGCTTCCAGGCTCGCGTACACGCCGCCAAGCCCTGCTGCAGGATGGCCGACAGACTCTTGCCTCGGCACCGGAGCTGGCACGGGCGTTGACCGCGATCGTGCGGCTCGCTCGGCGCGGCCGTCCCGAACTTGCCTCATCGATCGCGACGGCACCTCCTGCACCGCGGCAGACTAGCCGTGATCACGCAACAGTGGTCCCCACTCTGACCGCATATGTCGATCTCGAGCGTTGGGATGCACGCGCCAGGGAGCTTAACGGGACGAGTAACTCGCTGTTCGCGGGCGTTGCTTCCAGGCTGGGGGTCAAAATGGGGCGCGTGGGAAACGACGGTTCAGTCACTCTGGCCTTCCCGGTCGGTGCACGGTCCGAAAGCGACACGCGCGGAAACGCATTGACATTCACCACGGTGACGGTTGACCCAGCGCACGTGACGTCAGACCTTCGAGAAATCAGGCTCAAGCTCAAGCAGGCTCTCAGTGAGCTTGCGGAGAAACCCAACGAGATGTTGGCCGTCCTGCCGCTGGCATCGATGACACCGAGATGGATAGCACGACGACTGATCGGGGCCGGGCTGGGCACATCCGTTCTGCCCATCGGTTGCTCCAATCTCGGCTCGCTACATCCCGCGGCGGCACGGCCGGATGGAACAGATGCCGACTATGCGTCTGGGCGGTTGATCGAACCGGGCATTACGACGGGCACTCTCGAACGCATCGGCGGTCAGCTCTTTGTGGCCTCGGGTCGGATCCTCGGAAAGGTCTTCCTCACCGTCGTTGCCTACCGACCGGGGGGGCCAAACTCCCGAACGGAGTTGCGCGAGCTCGTATCTCGTACATTCGCCGAATTCGATCTGGCGCCGAAGATCGAGTGAGTCCGCGCCCGAGAACGCATCAGACGGAGAACGATCTTTCATGGCAGCCCAGAAGCGACTTCATCGCGAGTACGCAAATTCAGGCCGATTGCCGAGTCCTGTACCTTAAAATCCGGGCGGAGAGGCGGTCTAACGGACCTAAGCGCAACGTCGGGCTGATGACAGCGGCGGGGTCGACGACAGGAATGGAAACCGAGTGAAGCGAGCGCTGATAACCGGCATCACCGGGCAGGACGGCTCGTATCTCGCGGAACTCCTCCTCAGCAAAGGATATGAGGTTCACGGGCTGATCCGTCGAGCGTCGACGTTCAATACCTCGCGGATCGACCACCTCTATGTTGATCCTCACGACCCCGGTGCGCGCCTGTTCCTGCACTATGGTGACCTGATCGACGGTACTCGGTTGGTGACGTTGCTGAGCACCATCGAACCTGACGAGGTATATAACCTCGCGGCCCAGTCGCATGTGCGAGTGAGCTTCGACGAACCCGTGCACACCGGCGACACCACTGGTATGGGTTCGATTCGACTACTGGAAGCCGTCCGCCTGTCCCGGGTGCAATGTCGCTTCTACCAGGCATCGTCTTCGGAGATGTTCGGCGCATCCCCGCCGCCACAGAACGAGTCGACGCCGTTTTATCCTCGGTCGCCGTATGGCGCGGCCAAAGTGTACTCGTACTGGGCGACCCGTAACTATCGCGAAGCCTACGGACTGTTCGCAGTGAACGGCATCTTGTTCAATCACGAATCACCAAGGCGCGGTGAGACGTTCGTAACGCGCAAGATTACGCGTGCCGTGGCACGCATCAAGGCCGGCCTGCAGTCCGAGGTCTTTATGGGCAACCTCGATGCGGTTCGCGACTGGGGGTATGCGCCGGAGTACGTCGAAGGTATGTGGCGAATGCTGCAGGCACCTGAGCCCGACGACTTCGTTCTGGCGACGGGGCGCGGCTACACCGTCCAGGAATTCGCCCAGACTGCCTTCGATCACGCCGGCCTGGATTGGCGCAAGCACGTGAGATTCGACGAACGCTATCTACGGCCCACCGAGGTCGATTCGCTGATCGGCGATGCAACCAAGGCCGCTCAAACGCTCGGGTGGAAGGCGTCAATCCACACTGCCGAATTAGCCCGAATCATGGTGGATGCGGACATTGCCGCCCTAGAGTGCGAAGGCACACCCTGGGTCGACGAACCGATATTCGCCGGAGAGAAATGACCGCTGCCTATCCAATCGGAGCCCTTGACCGCGCGGCTCCGATCTACATCGCCGGGCATCGCGGACTAGTCGGCTCTGCCTTGGTGCGGAAGTTCCTCGGTGAAGGATTCACCAATCTCGTTCTGCGGTCGCGGGACCAACTCGATTTGACCGATCGCGCCGCGACGTTCGACTTCATGGCCACATCCAGGCCTCAGGTGGTCATCGACGCGGCGGCCCGGGTGGGTGGCATCATGGCAAACAGCACCTACCCGGCCGACTTTCTCTCGGAAAACCTGCAGATCCAGGTCAATCTGCTCGACGCAGCGGTGGCGATGCGGGTACCGCGGTTACTGTTTCTGGGCTCGTCGTGCATTTACCCGAAGTTCAGTCCGCAGCCGATCCGAGAGAACGCGCTGCTTACCGGGCCGCTCGAGCCGACCAACGACGCGTACGCTATCGCCAAGATTGCCGGGATTCTTCACGTGCAATCGGTGAGGCGTCAATACGAGTTGCCGTGGATTTCCGCGATGCCCACGAATTTGTATGGGCCGGGAGATAATTTCTCCCCGTCCGACTCGCATCTGCTGCCGGCACTCATTCGTCGGTATGACGAAGCGAGAGCTACGGGCGCACCGGCGGTTACGAACTGGGGCAGCGGGACACCTCGGCGTGAGCTGTTGCACGTCGATGATCTTGCAAGTGCGTGCTTGCACTTGCTTGAACACTTTGACGGGCCGAATCAGGTCAACGTCGGTACCGGCGTCGACCACACGATCCGCGAAATCGCCGAAATGGTAGCCAAAGCGGTCGGCTACCGAGGCGAAACTCGTTGGGATGCAACCAAACCGGATGGCACGCCCCGAAAGGTGCTGGACGTTTCGTTGCTACGGGAGGCAGGGTGGCAGCCCAGCATCGCGCTCGCTGACGGCATCGCGTCAACCGTCGCGTGGTATCGGGAGAACGCCGCCGGGGTGAGGCAATAGATGGACGACGTGAGTGTGACAAGGTGAGTTTCTTTCATCGTGCCCGCGCAATCATGCAGCGTGGCGGCATCGAAGTGTCCCGGTACCGTCCTGATCTGGACTTCAAGCGCAATTTCTTGCGTCAACTGGAATCGCACCAAGTCAACGTAGTTCTCGATGTCGGCGCCAACTCCGGGCAGTACGGCGCCGGTCTGCGTGCAGCGGGATTCAAAGGGCAAATAGTCTCGTTCGAACCGCTGTCGGGACCATTCAAGAAATTGCGGCGCGAGGCCTCCGGCGATTTGAGATGGGAGTGCCGACATTGTGCGCTGGGTGACTATGACGGCGTTACATCGATACATATAGCGGGCAACTCGGGCGAAAGCAGCTCAGTATTGCCTATGCTAGAAACTCATCGGGAAGCCTATCCCCCAGCTAATTATGTCGGGGTCGAAGAAGTACCGATACACCGACTCGACTCTATAGCCGCGGAAATCTTGCGACCAACCGACGTCGCATTTCTCAAAATTGATGTTCAAGGCTTCGAGAAGCAAGTGCTGGCAGGAAGCACGTCGACGGTAAGCGAGCATTGCGTCGGTATGCAACTCGAACTGTCGTTCGTGCCCCTCTACGAAGGCGGCATGCTCATACGCGAGGCACTCGATCTCGCGCATTCGCTGGGCTTCACGTTGACCGGGCTACAACCTTGTTTCACGGATTTACGCAACGGTCGAATGTTGCAAGCCGACGGCACGTTCTTCCGTGAGGATGATTAGTGGACGATCCCGGGAGAGCACCCGAGTTCTCGATCATCATTCCGACCTTTAATGTGATGTCGACCCTGCGGGCCTGCCTGAACAGCATTGCCGTTCAAACGTTCCGCAGCTTCGAGGTCGTCCTGGTCGACGGCGGGTCCACGGACGGAACTATGGACGTCGTCGAAAACTACCGCGCCAGCTTCGGCCAGCGTCTTATCCTCCATTCCGGCCCGGACAAAGGCCCTTACGATGCCATGAACCGCGGCGTAGGCATGGCCAGCGGTGCATGGCTGTTTTTCCTTGGAGCCGATGATGCACTCTACGAGTCGGATACCCTGGCTAAAATAGCCAATTTCGCCAGCGAGCAGGAGAACGCGGATCTTATATATGGCGACGTGATCATGCGCTCGAAGGGAACCCGGTACGCCGGAATATTCGACCTTGACCGTCTGGTATTCGAGCGGAACATATGCCATCAGGCGATTTTTTACCGCCGCGAACTTTTCAGCAATATCGGCCCCTACAACCTGCGTTATCGGTTATGGGCCGACTGGGACTTCAATATTCGCTGTTTTTCCAACCCGGCACTCGTGACTCGGTACGTGGATATCGTTGTTGCTGACTACAACGATATTAGCGGTCTGAGCAAAAAAGAGGACAAAGAATTCAAGAAGCGATTGCCTGTGTTCATCGGCGCGGGGTGTCTGGAGGTGCTGCGCCGAAAGCTACGGAAACCGGAAAGGGGTTCGTGACTGATCAACGAAATTGACGAAATGGTGAGTGCCGGCGCGCGCGCACTTGCGACAAAGGCGATCGGCGACGACCGAATACTTGTCACCGGCGCATCAGGTTGGCTTGGAAGGACTGCTCTGGACCTGTTGGCCCCCTTGGATCTGCCCACCCTAGCGCTGGCCAGTCGAGCCCGGACTATCCAAGTTGATGGTCGCGATATCGAGTGCCGCGTGTGGGACGAGCGGGAGGTGGCCGATTTTGCCCCGACCGTCGTGCTGGACTGCGCGTTTCTCACCCGCGACCGAGTCGCCGAGTTGTCGCTCGATGAGTACATTTCGGCTAATCGGACACTGACGGATCGCCTGCTGCACGCCACACGACTGCCAGGCGTACGTCTTGTACTTACGGTTTCCAGCGGAGCGGCTGTTTACCCGAAAGACGCTCTCACAGCTCCGATTGAGGACAACCCGTACGGCTACCTCAAGCGTGAGGCAGAAATCCGCATGAACGAAGCCGCCGCCGAGACTGATGCGGTTCCCGTCGTGGTGCGGGCGTGGAGCATTTCCGGCGCCCATGTGCAAAAACCCGAGGGTTACGCGCTCGGCTCCATGATCCGCGATGCTGCGGCGGGGTCCATCCGAATCATGGCGCGCCGACCGGTATTTCGTCGCTTCGTGCTCGCTGAAGAGTTACTGGCAATAGGTCTGGCCGAGGGAGGCGTGGGACCCGCCACGGTTGACAGTGGCGGCGAGCTGGTCGAGATGGCTGAGCTAGCTGCACGGGTTGCGTCAGTGATCCGTCCCGACACAGTGATCAGCCGCGGCGAAGTCAAGCCCGGTAATCCAGATCGCTACCATTCCGACGGCCAGGATTGGGAAATGCGCTGCCGGAAATGGGATTTGGCGAGCCTGCCCCTTGATCGCCAGATTGAGATCACGGCCCGCGGAGTGCTGGGCCGCAACTAATTCGGCGTCACGCTGCGGTCAAACTGGAATGGCGAGCACTCCCAAGCGGCCCATCCGCAAACCCCCGACACTCGCGGTTGGGTCGGCCTGCGTGCAGACTACTCGGAAATTTCCCGCGGCAAGCAACGCCCGCAACGATTTCGTCGAGAAATAGTTGATGTGCTCGCTCTGCTTGACGGCCCCAAGTCGCGGTACGGTGCGACCCAGGTTCCGCGCAACGCCGGCAGCGAAATCTGCAGCAACCCAACTGCCATGGGTGGCTGACACCCAGTCGAGAAAGCGACGGTAGCGCTCTCCCCCATGCCAAGGGCGGACCTTCGGCCGGTCCAATGGAACCTCAACGTAGAACAGCCCATCCTCACCGATAGCGGCCCGAACTTCCTTGACCAGCGCCGCAGGGTCCACGAGGTGCTCGAGCAAATGAGCCGCGATGACCAGATGGGGTTGTTCTGGTAGCTCCACCAGCGATGCCGCCGCCCGTACACCGTCCACCAGTTTCTTGCCCGAAACCTCAATAACGTACTTCGGGCCCGCGTAGCCTACGGGAAAGAACTGACCTTCATCGCCGCCGTAGTCGACGATGTTGCGCAACTCATTGATGTTGGTATAGGACGCAACGATCCCGGTCAGGAACCCGACGCGTTCGGCAGCACCCTCCGATCCAGGCTCCGTCGCCGAATTCACGTTGCGTGAATACCAAGGCTCCCAACGTCGCCGTATTGATAGATACCGGCCGTTCCGGTACCCCGAATACATTGCATCGAGAGCCTTCTCGTCGAATCGATGCGAGAAGTAGACCAAATCGCAAGTGACGCAACAACACAACGCCGTGCGCCGCTCGGCGTCCGCTGGGTCACCTTGGAGCTCCAAAATGAATGGCGCGATCCTGCCATGGGCTTGGACAGTCGCGGCAGCACCGCAGATCGGACACAGTGTGGGTGCACCGGCTTGCTTCCCGTCGGGGGCGGGCAGCTGAGCGGACTTCGCCATGACCTCGTCAGAACCCGCGGTCGAGGATGAACTGACGCAGGTAGTCCGACTCGGCATAGGGACCGTCGACGTGTTCGATCGTCAGTGGCTCATCCACTTTGATCGGCTCGGTGAGCTTTTGACCGTTCAGGATCTCTCGACAGGAAAGCTGGCCTTTACGAAGAGGAATGGCTAGGTAAAAATCGTCGTTGAAGGTAGCGCTGTGGAATTCGTAGCCCGGCTCTAGGTCACGCTTGGCGTAAGCACCGCGGACCAATGCATCCAGGTACTGGATCTCCTCTTTCGGAAGCACCCGGCGGCGGTCTGATGAACCACCGCACATCTCTTCGGCTTTCCGGAAAGCCTTGAACCATGTGTCGATTTGCTCGGGAAGTGAGCAATAGGACGAGACGGGTACGTCGTCGTAGTCGATGTCGACGTGTCGCTCCCAGGTCCGCGCCCCCTTCGCGTAAGAAATCAGCATGCTTGAGTGCCAGTCGTGATACTCATGGGTCGACAGACCGATTACATGGTCGTCGTATCGCGAACGTAGATAGTCGATTTGGTTGAGTTCGAGCTGGTAGTCCTCGGAAGGGTAGAGACTCACACAGTGGTTGATCGCCAGTGGAATGGCGCGATGCTCAAAGAACGTCACGACATCGTCAAGCGACTTCTCATTCGCACCGCCGGACGAGATAATCGTCGGGCGCCGCGTGGAGGCGATCTTCTCTAGCAAAGGCCAGTCGTTGCAATCGGAACTCGCCACTTTGATGATCGGAAAGTCGAGTTCAACGCACAGATCGACGGACGTTTCGTCGAACGGAGTGGCCATCGGAATGCAGCCGACGCGCCTGGTCTCTTCGGCCAGCACTTTGAAGTTCGCCTTGGACAGTCGGGTCGCCTCAGTCTTGCTGATGTAGCGAATCTCCTTATTGCCCTTGAAGTCGTCATGGATAAAGTTCTCGACGTCGCGGAACTGGAATTTGATCGCGGCCTTGACCGAGTTGTAGCGGACCACCCGACCGTAGTCGCTCACAATCTTCTTGCCACGCTCCAAGTCGCCCCAGTGATTGTTGGCCGCCTCCAGTACAAAGAGGTTCTCAAAAATTTCACGGTCTCGCTGGCTTGGCTTGTTCATACGATCGTGCCTCCCTCGTCACGTCGACGCCTTAACGCGCTCCATTCTGCGACATGCGTACCAATTTCGTGGCGTAACGGCGTTATTAGCTGGATCATGTGCTCAGGCTTGGGGTACTGCCGACTTGAGGTGGACGAGAACGCGTTCCTCCACCGCGGTTGGCAGCGGCGGACTCATCCGGTGCAACGGGTTGGACTTCATCGAACCGTCTGGCTGCACCGCCGAGCTGATTTTCGGGTAGTAGGTCTGCTCGGGGTCTACTGGGACCTCGATCAGTGCAGGACCGTCTGCTTGAAGCAGCTCAGTCACACCGGAAGCATCGAACAACGAACGCAAGTCACCACCGTCCGTGCCGGCTTTGACTTCGATTCGTGCATACGGAATGCCGTACGCCTTGGCCAAATCCTGCCAGTTCGGCAGGCCCAGGCCAGTCGTGGCATCGCAGCCGATCCAGGCTCCGTTGAAGTAGTTGCGCTGCGTCATCCGGATCGACGCGTAGCCGTTATTCACCATCAAGAAAACCTTGAGCTTTACTCCAGTGACCGCGAGCGTGCCGAGTTCTTGCAGATTCTGCGCGAACCCGCCGTCTCCCTCGTTGAGCAGAACTTGCCGACCGGGGTTAGCCAGCGCAGCGCCGATGGCGCCGGAGAGCCCATAGCCCATGCTCGCCAACGACTTGTCGCCGACGACCTTCTGGTCAGCCCGCAGCTGGAGGGCCTGCATAGCTACGACCTCCGCGTTGCCGCTGCTACACGGCAGGACGACCGCGTCTGGTTCGGCGATGTCACACAGCTGCATCGCGAACTCATACGGTTTGACAAAGCCGGGAGAGGTAACGTTTTGCGGGTCGTTGAGGGGCAACTCGGCCCGTACAGAAGCGATGAACTCCCGCCACGTTTCCCACCGCGCCGGATCGCCGAGATCGGCGGCGTACAGAGCGGCCAGGAATCGGTTGGCTTCCCCACACAGTGGCAAATCGACGCGTGGGTGTCCTTTTTCCAACTCCGCGGCGTCGATATCGACCTGGACGACGCGCCCTACCGGCACGAACTCCTCCCAGGCAAAGCCGGTTTGCTGCAAACCCAACCGGGTGCCGATTGCGACCACCAGGTCTGACTGCTGAATAAGGATGTTGGCCGCCCGGGGTCCAGCGCCGTTGGGGCGCCCCGCGTAAAGCGGGTGCTCGGTCGGAACCCGGTCGATGCCGTTCCAGGTCGTCATGAGGGGGATGCCGGCTGCTGCGGTCCGCTCCCCCAGCGCTCGAACGGCGCGACGGCTCACCCCACCACCGATGAGGATGATTGGGCGCTCCGACTCGCGCATCCACGCGGCAACCCGTTCGACCTCGGCCGCGGGCACGTCATCCAGAGCGGCCGCCTCGGGGACCGCCGGGCTCTCCGGCGCCGGGATCGTGGGTGCCGCCTGGGCATCGAGGCAGACCTCGAGAAATACCGGTCCCTGCCGTGGCGTGCGACCATCGAGGACTGCGTCTAGGACGATGTCGCGTTCGACCGGTCGTTCAATGCGTAACGCCCGCTTGGTAATACTGCTCACCAGCTCGACGCCGTCGATCTCCTGGATGCCACGCTGACGTACCGAACCGCGGCTCAGATCGCTGCTCTTGACCTGTCCGCCGATGACCAACAATTCACGGCTTTCCTGCCAAGCTCCGGCAATGCCCGTTAGCGCATTCGTAATGCCGGGCCCGGCGGTGACCAGGGCCATCGCACGACCGGCACCGTCATCGCGTGAAGCATTGAAGTGTTCCACCGCGATCGCGGCACCTACCTCGTGAACAAAGGGCACACACACCATCCGGGTTCGGACTGAATCGAGAAGGTGCATGATGTTGCCGCCGGCGACGAAGAAGCAATGGGTGTAACCGGCGCCGACCAACCAGTCGATCAGCTGGTCACCGTATTTAGTTGGCGCTGTCATAACCCGACTTTCCTGGTCACAACGAAATTGGGGCGTTGTTTGACTTCCTCGTAAATGAGCGCCAAGTATTCGCCGACGACCCCGAGGAGCAATGTGACAACACCGAAACCGATCAGCATGATGCAGATCAAAGAGCCGTACCCGGGAAATGGCACCCCCATTAGGAAGAAGCGCACAGCGAGCAGAACCACGGAGACGGCTGCGAGACCACTCAAGGCAAAGCCGGTGAGCGTGATAAGCCGCAGCGGCATGTAGGAATGGGCAAGGATACCCTTGCCTGCCAGGTCGATTACGCCAAACGTGTAAGCCTTGGATTCCCCTGCGAAACGAGGTGCCCGCTTCATCGGCAGGCCGATCGATTTGAAACCGACCCAGGAGAACAGGCCCCGAACGAACCTATTGCGTTCATCCATCGCGCGCACCGCCTCGTAAACTTTGCGGTCCACCAAACGAAAGTCGCTAGCGTTCTTGGTGATCCGATCGTCGGTGAGGTAACCGGCGAGCCAGTAGAACAATTGTGAGTTCATCCTGCGGATGGGACCGACGCCACCCCGTTCGGTGACAACTCCGTAAACGTTTTCGTATCCCTGTTCCCACGCGCGAATCATGTCGTGGATGAACTCGGGCGGGTCCTGCAGGTCGGCGGTCATTAGTACGACGGCATCGGCATCCACCACGTTGAGACCGGCGGTCAGCCCGCCATCCATCCGGAAGTTGCGGGCCAGTTGCAAGATCTTGAAACGCGGGTCCGCCTCATGAATTGCAAGCAGTTTGTCCATCGTGTCATCGGTCGAACCGTTCTCGATGATGATCGCCTCGAAGTCGTATTCCGGCTCGGAGTCGAACACCTTTGCGAGCTGCCGGGCTAATTCTTCGACGCACTCACTTTCATTGAAAGCGGGCGAGATCACTGCGATTTTCTTCTTCACTGCCGCACCTAACTCCACACTTTCCAGGGTGGGTTACCACCGCTCCAGAGGTTGTTCAGTAATTGCGATTCCCGGAAAGTATCCATCGGCTGCCAGAATCCGTGGTGCGGGAATGCGGCGATTTGACGATCCTCGGCAAGCCGCAGCAAGGGCTTATCCTCGAGGACCGTTTCGTCGCCTTCTAGATAATCGAACACTCCCGGCTCAAAAATGAAGTAGCCGATGTTGATCCAGTCCTCGGTTTTGGGCTTCTCTCGAAATTTGGCAACGGCTCCGTCTTGTTCGAGGTCAATGACTCCGAACCGGCTCATCGGCTGGGTCGCTGTCACGGTCGCGATCTTGCCGTGCGCGCGGTGAAACTCGATCAGCGCGGGAATGTCCACGTCCGCGATCCCGTCGCCGTAGGTGCACAGAAAGGTCTCGTCGCCCACGTACTTCCGAATGCGCTTGATCCGACCTCCGGTCATCGTGTCCAGACCTGTATCGGCAACCGTCACCTGCCAATTGAATTCATCGTGAGACCCGTGGTACTTGATGCTGGACTGGTCGCCAAGTGTGATGGTGAAGTCCAGGTTGGACACCCCATAGTTGGAGAAGTAGCCCTTGATGTATTCGCTCTTGTAACCCGTGCACACCACGAACTCCGAAATGCCGTGGTGGCCAAGGATTTTCATGATGTGCCAAAGCACAGGGCGACCGCCCACCTCCACCATCGGCTTCGGGCGGAACTCGGTCTCCTCACGCATACGGGTGCCGAGGCCGCCCGCGAGGAGCACGGCTTTCATTACCATTGTTCCAATCTCAAGTAGTTTGTCCCCCAAGCGCGGTTTCGCTGACGTGGCGTCGCGCAGATGACACACTAGCAACGCAGCGACGCGGCCGGAGGGGTTTTGAGGCCGCCGCATAATGTTCCACATACACAGCTTTGAGGAGATGTCATTTCAAGACTCGATACCGATGAGTTTGGGGAGGGCGGGCTCGAGCAGGATCGCGAGGACATCCTCGCGGCGGTTCGCGGATACGCCAAGCGCAAGCTCGTGACATCGGAATTCGTCGCTGGCGAGACGCCCGTCCCAGTCTCAGGCAAGGTCCTGGATCCGGAGGATTTCGCCGCACTCGTCGACGCATCTCTGGACGGCTGGCTGACCGCCGGCCGGTTCCATCCGCTGTTCGAGCGCGCTCTGTACCGCTACGTGGGAGCCCGCGGCGCCGTTTTCGTCAACAGCGGGTCCAGCGCCAACCTGTGTGCTCTCAGCGCCCTGACCAGCCCCAAGCTCGCCGGCAACAAAAAGCGTTTCGGCAAGGGGCCACTTCAGCCCGGCGACGAAGTGCTCACCGTGGCCGCCGGCTTCCCCACGACCGTCAACCCGATCATCCAAAACGGCATGCGGCCGGTGGTGGTCGACATCGAGTTGGGCACCTACGACGCCATCCCGGAGCGGCTGCGTGAGGCCGTCGGGCCCAAGACACGGGCCATCATGATGGCACACACCCTGGGCAATCCGTTCGACCTCGACACCGTGCGGGAGCTGTGCGACAAGCACGGCCTGTGGCTGATCGAGGACTCCTGCGACGCACTCGGATCGACCTACGACGGCCAACGCACCGGCAGTTTCGGCGACACCGCGACCGTCAGCTTCTACCCCGCCCACCACATCACCACCGGTGAAGGTGGCGCCGTATTCGTCAAGTCGGCACTGGTACGCAAGCAGGTCGAGTCGTTCCGCGACTGGGGCCGGGACTGCTACTGCGCCCCCGGGAACGACAACACGTGTGAGAAGCGGTTCGAATGGCAACTCGGCGACCTGCCGAAGGGCTATGACCACAAGTACATCTACAGCCACATCGGTTACAACCTGAAAGCGACCGACATGCAGGCCGCTCTGGGGCTGTCGCAGCTGGCCAAGATCGACGGGTTCGTCCAGGCACGAAAAGAGAACTTCGACTACCTGACCTCGAAGTTGACCGGCACCGAGGGACTGATCCTGCCGGTCGCCACCCCCAAGTCGGAACCCTCCTGGTTCGGCTACCCGATCACTCTGGATCCCGAGCACCCCGTGGAGCGCACCAAGTTCATGCGCTTCCTCGACGAACGCAAGATCGGCTTCCGGCAGCTGTTCGCCGGCAACCTCGTCAAGCAGCCGGCCTATCGCAACGTCGACTTCCGGTTCGTCGGAGACCTGACCAACACCGACATCGTCATGAACCGCACGTTCTGGGTCGGCACCTATCCCGGTCTGACCACACCGATGCTGGACTTCGTCGCGGACTCGATCCGCGAGTACATGGCCGAAGCCGCGCGATAACCGTGCATTACCTCATCACCGGGCACACCGGGTTCAAGGGGCCGTGGCTGGTGCTACTGCTGCTGAGCCGCGGCCACCAGGTGTCCGGTCTGGCCCTGAATCCCGATGACGGCAGCCTGTTCCAACGGGCCGGGCTGACCGAACACCTGGTGAGCGACTTCCGGGTGGACATCCGCGACGCAGAAGCCACCGCCGCGGCGGTCAAGGCGGCCGCCCCCGACGTCGTGGTGCATATGGCCGCCCAGTCGCTGGTCCGCGAGTCGTATCGCAACCCGCGGTACACCTACGAGACCAACGCGATCGGGACCCTCAACGTGCTGGAAGCGGTCGGCGCCACCCCCTCGGTGCGCGCACACGTGGTCATTACGACCGACAAGGTCTACCGCAACGTCGATCAGGAGGCCGGATACGTCGAAACCGACCCCCTCGGCGGTGATGATCCCTACAGCGCTTCCAAGGCGATGGCTGATCTGTTGGCCCAGTCCTGGATTCGCAGCTTTCCAGGTGTGCCCACCGCAATTGCGCGGGGCGGCAACGTCATTGGCGGTGGCGACGTCAGTCACGATCGGCTGCTACCAGATCTGGTGGCCGCCTATGCCGATGGCAGGGCGCCCCAATTGCGGTTTCCGCGCGCGGTGCGACCGTGGCAGCACGTACTGGATTGCCTTAACGGGTATCTCGTCCTTGCCGACGCGCTGCTAACTGGTTCCGGTTTGGGTCAGTGGAACTTCGGGCCGGGCCGCGACAGTTTCGTTCAGGTCGGCGAGGTCGCGACGCTGGCCGCCGAATTATGGGGCGGCGGTGCTCATTGGCAACCGCAGCCTGGCGACCACCCCCACGAGGCGAACCTGCTGGCCCTCGACGCCGGCAAGGCGGAACGTGAACTGGGCTGGCGCAATCGGCTCGGCTTTCGGGATGCCGTCACGTGGACAATCGACTGGGCTCGGCGCGTGCACGAAGGCGCCGACCCGCTGGCGGTGACTCAAGAACAGATCGCCGCGTTCGAGAGCCTCGGATGACCGAATTTGACCTGCCACCACAAGCTGCGCCCCCTGGGCCGCTGATCCGACTGGTTCACGATCAGCGGGTAGCGTTCCTGATGGTCGGGGTGATCAACACCGTCGTAGGGTTCGCGATATTCATTGCCTGCTCGGTGACCGTGGGCCACCTCGTTGACCATCGATTCGGCAAGGTCGCCGGATCACTGGTGACCGTCGGCGTCGCGCACGTACTTGCTGTGTTATCAGCTTTCGTGTTGCATCGACGGTTCGTGTTCCACGTTCGCGGACACGTTTTTCGCGACCTGGTGCGATTCTGGAGCGTCTACCTCACCGGGCTCGCAGTGAACATTGTAGTGTTACCTCTGCTGGTCCAGATGGGCCTGAACCGCATTGCGGGACAAGGGATCATCGTCGCATCCACCACATTTCTGAGCTACTTCGGCCACCGGCACTTCTCGTTCCGGCGCAGCGGGGACGACGCTGAAGATGAGACGCCGAGCCCCTAGTGCCACCGAGGGGATAAATGTGAGGCTATCGGCCGACACGCCTCGAAAGGTCGCTATCTCGATCCGTGAGCAGCTTTCAGGCGTCCTTCAACAGTCCGAGCGCACGCTACTAATCGGCACCATCCTTCTGATGTCAGCGGTGGCGGCGGCCACGAGCTTCGTACTCACCCAATACTTCTCCAAAGACGTAATCACATCTCTGTTCTATCTACGCGACGATTGCCGGGACGACATGGTCAAAGGCGTCGGGCGCCACTGCTTCACCGATTATGCGGATCTGGTGGCTTTGATGCAGCAGCCGGACCCCTGGCATCACTACTTCGTCTCTAGCACCGGTGTGTACTCGGCAGCAGCGCTCATGCCGTTTCGGCTTTTTGCGCTCTTAGGTAGCTGGTTGGGTGTGCCGCAACTGGTCTTGTTCGGATACCTGATCGCTCTGACCATGGCGGTCCTTACTCCCGCCTTCTGGGCCGCTCGGGGCGCACGTGGTCTGGAAAGGCTCGTGATTTTCGTGGCTTGCGGCGCGGCCGCCATTCCGGCATTGGTCGATGTCGATCGAGGTAACTCGACCGGGTTTGTAGTGCCGATCATGCTGGTGTTTTTGATTGCATTGTGCAGACAACGGTGGGGGGTGGTCGCAGTGATGGTGATCTTGGCTGCGCTGGTCAAACCACAGTTCGCCTTGTTGGGAGTTGCGTTACTCGCGGCTCGTCAATGGAGATTGGGCGGCATCGCGGCCGTCGGGGGCATACTATCCAACCTCGCGGCGTACTTGCTGCTGACGCCGCATGACTTTCCGCGAACCATCGTGCAGACAGTCGACAATATGCGCGGTCATAATTCGGGAAACCTTAATCAGAGTTTGCTGCTCGTCTCCTATAACGTGTCCTTCGGCAGGGGACTCCTATTGATCCCCGATGCCATCAAGAACGGGGCGGGCGACTTGCATGTTGGCTACCTCAGCGGTGCGCGCTCATTGATCGGATATGGCGTACTTGTCCTGATTGTCGGTTGCTTGTTCGCCCTCGGAAGACGCGTCCCCCCGGTGATGGTCGGAATCGCCCTGCTAGCTACCGCCTCGCTTTCCCCGCCGTTGGTTTACCACTACTACCTCGTTTTCGTGTTACCAGTCGCAGCGCTGCTGATACGCGACCCGGACGGCCCTCCGGGATCGGGAATCTTTGACCGACTCGCAACAATTGAGGACGGTCGTCGCGCAGTCGGGATCTGCGTCAGTCTCGCCGCCGCACTTAGCATCGCCCAGACACCACTGCCTTTCTCGCCAATCATCAGCGCATGGACTGGCCGCCTGGATCTCGTGGAAACCACTGCGGCGTTGGCTCCCCTCTTGTGGCTGCTCGCATGCGCGGCAATCGTCGTCTCTTACGCCCGTAAACCGTGGTCAAAAAGCCGTGAAGACGTCTCTATACCAGTGTCAAGTCAACCTGTTACGGCGAACGCATCCTAAAGTTAAGCTTAACGGGTGCTAGTCGGATCACTATTGCGGCAACACGCCGCAATCGACATTTATGTTCTGGCCGGTAATGGCCGACGCTGCCGGTGATGCGAGATAGAGACAGAGATCGGCGACTTCGCCGCCCGTTGGCAAGCGGCGCAAGGCGGATTGCGTTGCAGCAAAATTGGCCAGCCAATCCTCAACGCTGTCGCCACCGGGCGGAGCTTCGGGCCGCCGCAAACCCTCCATCAATCCATCCGTGGCTACCAGCACCGGGCAGACACCGTTGACACGAATTCCCTTGGGCCCCAACTCCTTGGCAAGAGCCTGAGTGATGCCGTTCATGCCGAACTTCGACGCGCAGTAAACAGTGTTGTTCGGAGTTCCGCGCTTGCTGGCGATGCTGGAGACGTTAATAATGACCCCGCCAGAAGGCATGGCACCCGCAGCGGCTTGGCAACCAAATAGGCAACCCTTCAGGTTAGTGGCGATCATGTTGTCCCAAAAAGCCTCATCAATGTTCTCGAGTGACCGCCATTCCGAGTAGCCGGCGTTGTTGACAAACACGTCGATGCTGCCGGATTTCGCCGCGGCATTTACCACAGCCTGCAGATCTTCGGGATCGCGTACGTCGCAGGCGATGAAGCGCATGCGCTCAGAAAATTCATCAGCGAAGCCGTTGTCGCTGCGTGAGGCGACGATGACGTCGTCGCCGTGGTGGTGGAAAGCGCGGGCGATATCCTGACCGATGCCTTTGTTACCGCCGGTAATGACTACTGTTCGTGGGTTAGTCACGAGTCCCCTCAAATTGACATGGCGCTAAAACCGCCGTCAACTGCGATCTCTGCGCCGGTGACGAAGCTGGCGGCATCCGACAGCATCCACAGAGACGCTCCGACCAATTCGCTCACTTCTCCGTAGCGGTTCATTGGAGTATGGCCCAAGATCGCTGCTTCCCGTTCGGGAGTAATGAAATTCTTGCGATTCCAGTCGGTGGGAAAGAATCCGGGGCGTAAGGCGTTTACCCGCACTCTCGCTGGAGCCCATTCCCGCGCCAAGTTTTTAGTCAGATTGACAATCCCAGCCTTCGCAACCGAATAGGCGTAGGCCTTCGATAGGGGTGGACCGGCAGACGCAGAAGATATGTTCATGATCGCGCCGTATCCGCGATTCACCATGTAACCACCCAGGACTTGGCAACCCAGGAGGGTACCGGTGAGTTGAGTAGCGAGCACTTCATCCCATTCCTCGACGCTAATATCGAGAAATGGCGTCGGCGAATTTATACCCGCACCGTTGACAGCGATATGAAGGTCACCCCACTTTTCCAGAATTTCATCCAGCGCGGCCTCGAAATCGCTTTTGCTCCGGACATCGACACGCAGCGGGAGGGCTTGCCCGCCGAAGTCGCGGATTTCCGCCGCGACCGCTTCGGATTTCTCGATTCGCGAATCCAAGATAGCCACCTTGACACCCGCTTTTGCGAGCCCTCTGCTGATCTCGCCAATCAGATGCCCGCCGGCTCCGGTCAGCGCAGCGACTTTATCCTCTAGGTTAAACAGGTTAGTCAGGTAGTTCTCCATGCAGCGCTTCCTGTAGTGGGTGGCAGGCCTGGATTTCAGCGCGGCGCCTGCATATTCTGGCAGAACACTACCCCGCCGCGGATTCGGGTCGACGCCCCGGTCAGACCAATCCGGCTCGTCCGGCGCGCCACCGGACGAGGCCAGCAAGCTCGGGGGCGGGAAAACGGTGGTGCTTCCGACGGACTACCGGGTTTGGATCAGCAACCATTTATTGTCCCACTTAACGCTGTTGCCAAAGTCGCTCGTATAAACGACTTTCCACGCACCATCGTTGATCTTCTGCTCGATCATGTCGTTTAGCAACCGATGCGGCAGTGGGTTGCCATGGTTGTATACCACCTCGTGCAAGCGAAGGATTTTGAGCTCCCGCTGGAGGAAGATCCACTTCGGCGGCGAATTTCGCAGCTCAGTAATCAAATTTTGAATGGTTTGCTCACAGGATATGTCGAAAAATGTCTGGACCGCATTATTCCACGGCGGTATGGCGCAGAAATAGTTTGCATAAGGCAACGGAATGGACAACAGATCATTGTCCGGGCCCTTTTCTTCGATCGTCTCACAGACTGGCTTAATCATATGCAATAGCTCGGTGCTGATTACCATTGGGCCATAGTCGGGGTGGTGATACACAGTTCGACCGCTGAACATGGGCTTTTCCGAATACGTATGCCAGTGGCAGGGATCATGAAATCGGTAGACAACTGTGGAACAAATCAGCAGAACAGCGGAAGCGTACAGAAATTCTCTTATCCATTGCTTCTTGACGTGGATGGGCGAGCAAATAGCCAACACTACAATCAACACCGCCACCGGCGAATAAAGGTCAAAATGTGATTCACCTGAGGACATCGATGCCGAAGCCAATTGTCCGAGCGGTATGAAAATGAGGATCTCGCGGGTATCCCAATCGCGGACGCGGGGCGAGCCCAGTAGCCACAGGATAAACTTCCAACCCACCCATAAGCACAGCCCGTATGCCAAAATTACGAGCGGGCTGTAGATAATTACCAATGCAACATTGTCTCTAATTAAAGTCACATACAGTGCGTAAGCCCAGTCGATCATCATTGCGAGGCCAACCGCGGCGAAAACGATCCGCTTCCAGCCATGTTTGCGGCCCAGCGGGCGCAGCGCAAAAACCCAGATTAGCGCAAAAAAGGCGCACCCCGCCGCTACTGAGCTCTGAAATCCATGACACAGCCATACAACCCTGCTCCAGGGAAGCCGCAGAGGGTGCAACAAAATGTCCAACGTGCCGCCTTTATTGCCGGCAGCATTCAGAAGCGTCGACGTGACGTAGTCATGCAAGGAATCCCCGGTAAGGGCCACGACGATCTGGACGGTCAAGCCCGTCGCGACGCCGTAGGCGAGTAAGGACAAGAGTTTCCTCGCGGGTGCCAGGCACATGATGCCAAGTACCACAGCAACGATCAGCGCAGCACCGTCGTTGGGCCGGGTGGTCAGCGCCAGGCCGGATAGCGCGCCAAGTAACGCCACCATACCCTGGGCACGGACGGCGCTCGACGCTTTTTGCAAGGCCAGCAGCGCTAGCAGGGAATACAGGACAAAGCAGTCGGCAAGGACGTGGTAGTCGTCGAAGCGGTATGCCTCGAAGGAAACGGTGACAAAGAAAGCGCAGGCGAGCACGATCCCCTTGCCGGCGTCTGAAAGGCTCGTTCGCCGCATCAGCAAGCGAAGCGCCAGGCAGTACGCCACCAAATGAAGTACCGCCGGGATCTTCGAGACCAGCCATCCCTTGCCGAGCACGGCCATGAAGGCGCTGGTTTCGAGTACGTAGACCGGCTGCAACACCAGATGCATATCGGAATAGAGGTGTTTGCCGGCGGCAAAAAAAACGCTGTACCAATACCAAACTCCGTCGCTAGCGGCGTGAGTGTTCGCGATCATGGCGAGCCCGAACAAGACGCAGAAGGCGAAGGAAATATTTTGATATAGGTTGCTCTGGTTAGCAATCCGATCAGGCTGTTGCTTGATTGCGGGGACGTCCTCTGTCGCGAGAACATCCTCTTCCACGCGGACTGCGTTCTCGAACGGATCTTCGACGGCCGAAATCGGCTCTTCTAATGCCTCTACCCGCTGTTTCAACGCCTTTCCCCCTTACCCGACAACGCCACTGCCGGGCCGGCGCAGCCCAGCTAGCCGCCTATCCGTCAGCCCAGTGCCGACTTTGCCCACGAGGCTCTGATCAGCTCCGACGACGACGGCAATTCGGCAACTTCAGGCCCGACGCGCACCATCCGCGAACGACGGGCCTGCGTGCTTGGTCTTCCTATCGCAGGAAAGCTTTCCAGATTAGTTGGCGGTTGGGAGGAAAACTGACTTATTAGCTTGGAACGCATCCCTGGCTTCGATCGCGTCACCTAGTCGTCGCGTGGCGACACCTGTCAACGAGGTCGGCCGTCGCGCGTAGGAGACAATCACCACTACACAGATGCCCAGCCACAGGAGCGGTCCAAGAGATACGGTCGTGGAAACAATGGACCTGCCTGTCGTTCCGGTCACCCCGAATTGTCCCGTTATGTCACCGGCCTGGACTGGCGGGCCGGGCAGTGGGATTTGCGCTATACACAGTGCGACGGCGAGGCTCACACAAGCACCGAGCGCCCGGCGCGGATCACCGGCGGCCGCGAACTGCTCAAAGATTCCGGTTGAGGGCAGTCCGTCGGGAGCCCGCAGCATCACCGCGGCGACCGGCAGTACGAAGACAAGGTAGTAGGGCTGGCTCAACGCTGGGGCGAGACTCGCCGCGGCCAATAGCAAAACACCTGCCATCACCGGGGGAATTCGCCGCCCCAGAAACAGAACCGAAACGACCACGGCTGCCAGCACGGCGTAGCCCAGAACTGATCGTGGGCCTGCCAGGTAGCCGTCCGGCGGCATCAAGCCCGTCTGAAGCGTCTTGAGACCGTCGGGCACAAGGAGCAGCGCCTTGCCAAATGACACGTTCGACGTCGCAAGAAGTGCCTTATAGGAGCCGTTACCGTAGGCGAAGCTGTTGTGGATCGATTGCGGGATTGTTTGTGGGAAGTTGCGCGACCACAGTAGGTAAGCGGCCAGGTTGGACAGCACGACACCACCCGCCCCGATGGTCCCCCACCGCCATTGACGGGCCGCGAACAGCGCAACGCATAACATCGCGAACTGGGGCTTCACCAGCGCAGCCACGATGACCATCACCGCAACCAGACCCCATCGTCGCCGACACAGCGCCACTAAGTAGACCAACATGGCCGGCACTGCGAACCCCGCCGAATTGCCTCGGTCGATCACCATCCAAACCGGAATAGCGGCAACACTGCATGCGAGGAAAACCACGATCCGCTCAAGACCTCGTGCGCCCCGCGCCGCCCACACCGCCGGGCACAGAGTGGCGATCGTCAGGGCGAGCTGGTAACCGATCAACGAAAGCCGTTCTGCGCCCAGCCATTTACCCAGAATTCCGAAGATTAGCTGCGGCAGCATTCCAGCCGCGGGATAGTTGTTGTACGCGTACGTCAGGCCCGACCGGAGGTGCACGGGATAGCGGTCCCACGGATTGGCCTGCAGCCCTAGGTCCACCACCATCGTGTAGTCGCTGAAGCAATGCCGTCCAACTTTTGTGCTCCAGTCGAGGTAGCAATCGTCCGGCACGAAAACCAACGACGACATGACGTCGACCGAAAAGTACTGAGTTAGAACGAATCCGAACACAGCCGAAACCGCCGTCACGACGAGCACGGTGCCGAGCAGAAGAGTCCGCGCCGGTTGGCCGACGATCACCGCCGCATAATGTTTTGCTTTGGACTTCCAAATCCGAAGAAGCTCTAAGGGCCGAGTCACCCGCGTACTCCCCCGCTCTGGGCTGTCCCCACGCGCTCACACTGCCGGTTCGCCAGCTCAGCGGACGGTGTTGGCGAGGGGGCCGCAGATTTCGATCCCGTGAAAGTCCCACGTGCCCCAGCGGCGAAGAACAATCCGAGCCCCAATCCCAGCAACACAGGACCGATCAGGAGCATGACGCGTACCCCGGAGGTCGTCACGCCGGCGAACTTACCGCGAAGCCACATCCGCTTGTACTCAGCCGCATTGTCTGCGTCGGATGGGCGCAGTTCGGGTGGCAGAATCGCCCTGATATCAGGATCCCGAAGCTGATCGGCGACCAATCCTGGGTTGGGATGGATGAGATCGAATGAATGTCCTGGGCGCCGTTTCGTTAGGTCGGCCACGTTCCCTGTGGCGAAGAACGACTTAATATTTGTGACCTGTTGGGCGGCAGCCCGGCTCCAGTCGATAGCGCCGAGCTCGAATAGGTAGCCGCCCACTGCGAAGATGAATACAAGGCTGAACACCCACGCCGTAGCATATCTTACCGCATTTGCGCCGAACTTCCCTACACGGCCCCGCTCTGCGAAACAAAAGACCGCAATCAGTGCCGCCGGATAAATAAGTAGCAGAATGTCCATGTAACGTGGCGCGATATTTATCCCGCGGCCATAAGCGAGCAGCACAGCCTGAACCGTTACCCACACGGTTATTCCCAATACGAGCCATGCTCGGTCCGTCATTGCTAGGCGGCGTGCGGCCACGTACCGGCAGAACCATACCGCTGGGATCAATCCCATGATCAGTTCCGCTACGAGGAGCAATAATCCCAGAAAGAAAGTCTTTGGCGTGCTAAGCGCATGGGAATAGGTCGCTGTTGAGAGAGCCATCGCAGCGCACACCAGCAGGATAGCGGCGAGCCCTGCGTACTCGCGCCCACCGCGCTTTCGAGCACCTACGGACAACTGCACTCCCACTACGGCACCAGCAGCGACAATGCCGCTCACGCTTGCCGCGAAGGACAGGAACCCGAGAAGTGCGGCAGCCAGACCGCAATACCAACGCAGCGAGAAGGCTCTCGCACTAGCGAACGCCCATAAGGCCAGTATCCCAAATAGCACCACAAAATATATCTGGGACTGGAAGCCCCAAAGGACGTTTTCGTAGCCTCCCATGCTCGCAAACACAACGGCAACGAAGCCAACAAACAAAATTCTGCGCCGCACCGCGACGAGTGGTATTAGCAGTGCTGCGAGCAAGGTGATTGCGGCAGTATGAAGAACTGCATCTAGAATCATTTCGAGGCGCGGATTCCACTCTCCGGCTAATTCCAAATGCGCGAGCACAAGCAGCCGGGTTAAAAAGATTCGGTGCTCGTTGTGCGGAGCAATCAAGTCAGCAAACGAAAGCGTGCCCCTTAGATAGGGCGCGTAGATAATCGCTGCTTCGCCATCCCACTGGTCGACTATAGGCACGGGCGAACCGAGAGATGAGATAACGATTAATTTTGCGCCCAGGACGAAGCATGCAAGCGCGGCCAGTAATCCGAACCGGGTTGGACGCGGGTCCGCCGCATCCGCCGATTCCGCTCCGGCGTGGTGCTCATCGCCGAATGAAGTCGGCGCGACTTGCTGCACTTCCGAAAGCTCCTCTGCAGCATCCGGCGTCGAACTCTCACGCTCCACCGCGCTATGCCCCCTTAGCCACCACCTGCCTTACACCCGGTTGCTTCTTCTGTGCAGCACAGCGCTTCTCAATCAGTCGAGGCGAGATTAGTCGCCCACATCCATCCGGGTGCCGCGACCAAGCGTACGAGATTCGTCTCGCCGTTGGCGGCAAATCACTCGCCTGGTCGAAGGATCGCCCGCGCGACCAACACCATGCGCAACCGAGACTGGCCCGAGGCGCGCCCATTCGTGGAAGCTGGTAGCGGGCGTCGTCGCCCACTACCAGGTCACCATCAAAGTTGGCTTCCGCCGAGAAGATTGGTAGTCCGCGGGACTTATCCCGCAGCGGCCCCCGGCTCAAAATACGGCGCCCCAAGTCCGTGCACCGGCCGGTACCCACGCTTACGCGCCTTGGCCGCAGCCTGGCGCGCCAGCTTGTAGAGCCCGACGAAGGCGGCGTGATCGGTCAGCACCAGCGGCGTGAGCAGGCGGTTGTGCACCACCCCGATCGCCAACCCAGTCTCCGGGTCACTCCAGCCGACCGAACCGCCCAGGCCCACGTGGCCGAACCCGGGCATCACATTGCCGAACGGCAGCGCGTGATAGCCCAGGTGGAACGCCATCGGCATGAAGATGTTGTGGTCACGCGCCATGACGCGTTCACCGGTCAGGCCCGCGACCAATCGTCGGGACAGGAACCGGGTGCCGTCGACCTCTCCCCCGTTGGCGATCGCGCCGTACATCCGGGCCAGCGCGCGGGCCGTCACCACGCCGTTGGCCGCCGGGATCTCGGCGTCCAGCATGGCGTTGTCACCCTGCACCGCGGCAATGACTCCCGGGAAGTACATGGAGCGATACCCACCGGAGAAATTGTTGGCGACTTTCTGCACCGCATAGGTGAACAGCGGATTGGCCGCGATGTCCTGCGGCATGATGATCTCGGCCACCTTGGTGGGCGACTCGGCCGGCGGCCGGCCCAGGTGGAAGCCGTCGGAGTTCAGCGGTTCGGCGAGTTCCTCGCGGAACAGCACCCGCATGTCCTTGCCGGTGACCGCCCGGGCCAGTCCCGACATCAGCCAGCCGAACGTCAGCGCATGATAGGCGGGCTTGCCGAGTAGACGACCCGGGGAGGCTGCCGCCAGCCGCTCTTCCATCGCGACGTGGTTGAGCACGGTCACCTGGTCGGCGCCGCGCAGCCCGGACAGGCCCGCGGTGTGCTTCATCACCTCGCGGACGGTCATGTTCGCCTTGCCGTTGGCGCCGAAGGCGTGCCAGTACTCGGCGACCGGGGCGTCGTAGTCGATCAGACCGCGGTCGGCCAGCCGGTGGATCACCGTGGCGGCCATGCCTTTGGTCGCCGAGAACACCATCGGGGCGGTGTTCTCCGTCCACGGCACCTGCCCGTCCCGGTCCGCCCAGCCCTTCCAGACGTCCACGACCGGCTGTCCGTCCAGATAGACCGACAAAGCCCCGCCGCCGAAGCGGTGGTAGGGGAACATGCTGGAGAAAAAACGAACGACGCAACTGAATTGCGAGTCCGCGGCGCCGAACACACCATGCCCTGCGTCGGGGGCATCGTGAGGAGGAACAGCGCGGCGATCGACTCCGATGTCTACCGTCACAGATCGAATTTACTTCAACGGTCTAAGCGCTCACCGGCAAACCCCGACATATTTACCGATCTGTTAAGTCGTCGCGATCTCAAGTATTTGCTGGGCGGCTAGGGCCGGGGTCAGCTCGCCCTCACGCACCTGACGCTCGACGTCCCGGCGGGCCTTGCGGACCTGCGGGTTGGACATCAACCGGTCCAGCACCGCGTCACGCACCATCTGCCAGGTCCAGTCGACCTGCTGATCGTGGCGGCGCGCCTCGAACTGCCCGGCCTCGGTGAGCACCTTGCGGTGCTTCTCGATCGTCTCCCACAGTTCGGTCAAGCCGGTCCCCTCGACCGCGCTCATCGTCAAAACCGGTGGCCGCCAAAGTGTTTCGCGTGGATAGATCAGCCGCAACGCCCCGGACAGCTCGCGGGCGGCCAGCTTGGCGTCCTTGAGGTGCGCCCCGTCGGCCTTATTGACCACCACGATGTCGGCCAGCTCCAGCACGCCCTTCTTGATGCCCTGCAACTGATCCCCGGTGCGCGCCAGGGTCAGCAGCACGAACGTGTCGACCATGTTGGCCACCGACACCTCGGACTGCCCCACCCCCACCGTTTCGATCAGGATCACGTCGAAGCCCGCGGCCTCCAACAGCACAACGGTCTCCCGAGTGGCCTTTGCTACACCCCCCAAGGTCCCCGACGTGGGGGACGGCCGGATGTAGGCGTCGGGGTGCGTGGCCAGCTTCGCCATCCGGGTCTTGTCGCCCAGGATCGAGCCACCGGTACGCGTCGAGGACGGGTCGACCGCCAGCACGGCCAGCTTGTGCCCCTGCTCGATCACGTGTATACCCAGGGCTTCGATGGTGGTGGACTTGCCCACCCCCGGCACCCCGGTGATGCCCACCCGGTGAGCGCCCCCCGCATCGGGCAGCAGCTCCAACAGCAGCTGTTGCGCCTGCTCCCGGTGGTCGGCGCGGGTGGACTCGAGCAGGGTGATGGCCCGCGGCAGCGCGGCGCGGTCGCCGCTGCGGATGGCGTCGGCCAGGTCCTGGACCTTCATGCCGACTCACTGCCCAGGAATCGACTCTGCGCCGGCGGCGCAGTTGTTCGAGTAAGGCGCGCCCTCAGCGCAGAGTCAACGCTCAAGGGGCAACAAGTACGGCCCAGCACGCTAATCCAGGTCGTAGCCCAGCCGCTCGGCCAGCTTGTGCAGCAAGCCGATCGCCGAGTCCGCGATCACCGTCCCCGGCGGATAGATGGCCGCCGCGCCGGCCTGGTACAGCTCGTCGAAGTCGCCCGGCGGGATCACCCCGCCGACCACGATCATGATGTCGGGCCGGCCCACCTCGGCCAGCGCGTCGCGCAGCGCCGGCACCAGCGTCAGATGCCCGGCCGCCAGCGACGACACCCCGACCACGTGCACGTCGTTGTCAGCGGCTTGCCGGGCCACCTCTTCGGGCGTGGAGAACAGCGACCCGACGTCGACGTCGAACCCGATGTCGGCGAACGCGGTCGCGATCACCTTCTGGCCGCGGTCGTGACCGTCCTGGCCCATCTTGGCGATCAGGATCCTGGGCCGGCGGCCGTCGGCCTCGGCGAACTTCTCTACGAGTGCAGTGGCTTCAGCGATGTTGGGGGCCTTTCCAACTTCGTCGCGGTAGACGCCGGCGATGGTGCGGATCTCGGCCTGGTGGCGTCCGTAGACCTTCTCCAGCGCATCGGAGATCTCGCCGACGGTGGCCTTGTGCCGGGCGGCGTTGATGGCCAGCGCCATCAGGTTATTGCCCAGCCCGTCCTCACCGGCCGGACCCTGTGCGGCAGCGGCGCGGGTGAGCTCAGCCAGCGCGGCCTCGACCGCCTTGGTGTCCCGATTCGCCCGCAGCTCTTTGAGCTTGGCGAGCTGCTCGGCACGCACCCGGCTGTTCTCGACCTTGAGCACCTCGATCTCTTGGTCCTCTTCGACCTGGTACTTGTTCACCCCGATCACCGGCTGCTGCCCGGAGTCGATGCGCGCCTGGGTCCGGGCAGCGGCCTCCTCGATGCGCAGCTTGGGAATGCCCTCGCTGATCGCCTGGGCCATACCGCCGTACTCGGCGACCTCCTCGATGTGCGCGCGGGCTTTCTGGGCGAGCTGGTGGGTCAGCCACTCCACGTAGTACGAGCCCGCCCACGGGTCGATCGGGCGGGTGGTGCCCGACTCCTGCTGCAACACCAGCTGGGTGTTACGCGCGATGCGCGCGGAGAAGTCGGTGGGCAGCGCCAGCGCCTCGTCCAAGGCGTTGGTGTGCAGCGACTGGGTGTGGCCCTGGGTGGCGGCCATCGCCTCGATGCAGGTGCGGGCGACGTTGTTGAACACGTCCTGGGCGGTCAGCGACCAGCCGGAGGTCTGCGAATGGGTGCGCAGCGACAGCGATTTCGCGCTCTTGGGGTCGAACTTGGCGACCAACTCGCTCCACAGCAGCCGGCCCGCCCGCAGCTTGGCCACTTCCATGAAGAAGTTCATCCCGATGCCCCAGAAGAAGGACAGCCGCGGCGCGAACTTGTCGATGTCCAGCCCGGCGTCCAGGCCCGCCTTGATGTACTCCACGCCGTCGGCCAGGGTGTAGGCCAGCTCCAAATCGGCTGTGGCCCCGGCCTCCTGGATGTGGTAGCCGGAGATCGAGATCGAGTTGAACTTCGGCATCTTGGCGCTGGTGTAGGCGAAGATGTCGGAAATGATCCGCATGGACGGCTTGGGCGGATAGATGTAGGTGTTGCGTACCATGAACTCTTTGAGGATGTCGTTCTGGATGGTGCCGGCCAGCTTCTCCGGGGGCACCCCCTGCTCCTCGGCGGCCACCACGTACAGCGCCAGGATCGGCAGCACCGCGCCGTTCATCGTCATCGACACGCTCACCGTCGACAGGTCGATCCCGTCGAACAGCTGCCGCATGTCCAGGATGGAATCGATTGCCACACCGGCCATTCCGACGTCGCCCTGCACGCGCGGGTGGTCGGAGTCGTAGCCGCGGTGGGTGGCCAGGTCGAAGGCCACCGACAGGCCCTTCTGGCCGGCGGCCAGGTTGCGGCGGTAGAACGCATTCGATTCGGCGGCGGTGGAGAAGCCCGCGTACTGCCGGATGGTCCACGGCTGGTTGACGTACATGGTCGGATAGGGCCCACGCACGAACGGCGGCTCGCCGGGGAAGCTGTTGAGCGGGTAGCCCTGCTCGCCGGCGGCGTTGCGGTCTTCGGCGATGTAGACGGGTTTGACGTCGATGCCCTCGGGGGTTTCCCACACCAGTTGGTCAGGGGTGTACCAGTGGGCTTTCGCGGCGGCCTCGACGTGCGCTTTCACGTCGGCTTCGGTGGGCTTGTCGATAGTCTTGTCACCGCTCAGCGGGACGTCGGCGAAACTCCCTATCGAAGGAACCGTCGTCGTCATGCTAGGCCCCCAATCGAGTCAGTAGATCCGAAAGCACTTGCACTGCATTGATTTTCATGGTCAAGAAGTCGTCGGGCCGGTTTTCGGCGTCGGCCACGGCCTGCTCGGGCCCGGCCAGGTAGACCCGCTCGAGACCCGCGGCGCGGGCGGCGGCCACCACCTCGGAGGCTTCGTCGGCGTAGCGCTTGTCGGTGCCGCAGATCACCGCGACCTTCAGCGAATCAGCCGATCGGACCGCCTGGGCGACACCCGCGGCGTCGACGGTGCCCGGGTTGACCGCCTCGATGCCACCGGAGGCCAACAGGTTGGACGCGAACGTGGTGCGGATGTTGTGCTCGGCCAGCGGGCCCAGCGGCAACAACAGCACCTGCGGTCGCACCTGGTGCTCGGCGAAATAGACATCCGAGCGATCCCGCAGCGCCTCGAACTCGGCCGCGTACCGGATGACGTGCCCGGCGCGGCCCATCGAATCACCTTGCGGCAGCGGCGCTTCCCCCAGGTTGGGGAACTCGTTGACGCCGGTGATGGCGATGCGGCGATGTGCGATGTCGTCGGCGCGTCTGGCCGCCAGCTCGTCCAGCTGGGCTTTGAGGTAGTCGCGGGCCTCGGCGAATCCGCCGTGCGACTCGATGGACTGGAAGTGCTGCCAGGCCTGTTCGGCCAGCTGCTTGGTGAGGTCTTCGACGAACCACGATCCGCCGGCAGGATCGAGCACCCGGCCGACATGCGACTCCTCGAGCAGCAGCAGCTGGGTGTTGCGGGCGATGCGGCGCGCGAAGCTGGTGGCCGTGCCCGGCCAGCCGCCGGGGATCGCCACGTCGAACGCGTACACCAGCACGGTATCGGCGCCGCCCACCCCGGCGCCGAACGCCGCCAGCGTGGTGCGCAGCATGTTCACCCACGGGTCGCGCTGGGTCATCATCGGCAGCGACGTCTCGGCGTGCACGACGGCGGCGCCGCCGTCGGGGTCGCCGGCCACCTCGGCAACACGCGCCCACAGCTGCCGCACGGCGCGCATCTTGGCCAGCGTCATGAACTGGTCGTCGTCGGCGGAAAGCCGGAAACTGATCTGCCGCAACGCATCCGACACCGACAGCCCGGATTCGGTGAGCAGCCGCAGGTAGGCCACCCCCGCGGCGATGGTGGCCGCAAGCTCCCAGGCGGCGGTGGCGCCCAAGTTGTTGAAGGCAGGCCCGTCGACGGTGATCGCGCGCACCCCGTGTTTGCCGGCAGCGCGTCCAGCAACCGCGATCACCTCTTCGACGCTCGGGGCGTCGCGGTCGCTGAGCACCGCCGTCAGGGGGTCGGCACCCAGGTCCACCGACACCGTCGCGCGCTGGTCCTCCGCCACGGCGTCCACCAGGGTCAGCATCGCCTCGGCGGTGGCAACGTACTCGGCGCCGGCGTCCAGGATCACCGGCACCATGCTCAGGTACACGCCGTCCAGCAGCGTCCCGAGGTCGGCGGACGCCACCCCGGACTCCCCCACCCGGATCAGCAGCGCGCTGACCCCGTCGCCGAGGGCGGCCAGCAGCGCCGAGTTTGCCTCCCCGGCGGCCAGGCCCGGCAGCGGGAACGCCTCGGCGACCTTCCAGCCGGACTTGACGTCGCGCGTCGGGTCGCCGCCCCGCAGGAACGGCCAGTGGCCGGGCAGCGGCGGCTCGGGCAATTCGTCGAACACCGTGTAGAGCGGGTGGATGACGAACCCGTCATAGGTCGGCGTATCCAGCCGGTGCTCGGGTTCCTCGCCCAACTCGGCCGGGTCGGTTCGGGTGCTCTTGGCCAGCACTCCGGCGACCGCACTGCGCCAACGACCGCGGACCTCCTCGAGGTCCGCCAGCTCGGGTACGTCAATGGACACCGACGGCTCCTGTTTTCCCAGTTGTCGGGGGTAGGTGACTTGCAAATCAGGCTAAATGATCGGCGTCGCAAAACAGCAATCGCATCGGGTCCGGCCCGCCCGCGTTGTGATGCGAAACGCCAGCCGAAGGCAACTCGGTATTCACCCGCGCCCCGTACCCTTGGCAACCGTGACCTCCCCCGCGATCAGCAAAACCACCGATACCGTGCGCGGCATCGGGTCGGCGCTGCGCGGCGCGCTGCGGCAGGCGTCGCGGCCCCGACTGGTGTTCACCGTGGCGGGAATCACAATCCTGGTGGCCGTCGCGCTGCTGGTTCCGCTGCCGACGGCGCTCGAGATGCGCGACTGGGCACGCTCGGTAGGGCCGTGGTTCCCGCTGGCGTTCTGGCTGGTCCACGCCGTCGTCACGGTGCCGCCCTTCCCGCGCACCGCGTTCACCATCGCCGCCGGGCTGCTGTTCGGGCCGGTGATCGGAGTGGCGATCGCGGTGTCGGCCAGCACGGCCAGCGCGGTGTTGGCATTGCTGCTGGTGCGCGCCACCGGGTGGCGCCTGCATCGCCTGGATCGCCGGCGCGTGGTGGCGCGCCTGGACGAGCGGCTGCGTGAGCGCGGCTGGCTGGCCATCCTGTCGCTGCGGTTCATCCCCGCGGTGCCGTTCGCGGCGATCAACTACGCCGCCGGAGCTTCGGCGGTGCGGGTGGCGCCCTACCTGGCCGCCACCATCGTCGGCCTGCTGCCCGGCACCGCCGCGGTGGTGATTCTGGGCAACGCGTTCGCCGGCGACGGCAATCCGCTGCTGGTGCTGGTGTCGGTGTGTACCGGCGCGCTGGGGTTGTGCGGGCTGATCTATGAGGTCCGTAAGTACCGGCAGCATCATGCGGCTCAGCACGCCGTCGAACGCGAGCCCGTCCGCTCGGTTTGAACGGGCCTGCCGTTCCCTGAAGGATCGACCTCATGGTCGGTGCGTTCGCCCACATGACGCCGCAGGCGTCGCTGCGCGCCATCCTGCTCGGCGCCGGCGCACTGGTGTGTCTGGTGGTGGCGTCCTGGCCTCTAACCGCCAACCGGCACGACGCCGACCAGCGCACCTACAGCTGGCGGCTTTCGGTCGTCGCGCTGCTCAGTGCGGCAGCGTTTGTGGCCGCGATCCTCTTACCCGACCACCGCGCGCCGTCACCGCCGCGGGACGACCCGGCGATCGCCTTCCCCGTCCCGCTGCCCGCGGCGACCGGCATCGGCCCGGGCACCGCCATCGCCGTCCGCTTCGCCGACGGCACCGGCGGAATGACTTGCACCGCAGGGTTTTTGGTGCGCGAACAGAGCGGGCAGACCGGGGTGCTCACTGCCGGGCACTGCAACAAGCCCGGCGAAGCGAGCAGGGTGACCATCAACTCCGCCACCAAGTCCTACGTGACCGTGGGCACCTTCGACCAGACCGTCAGCGAAGGAACCCACGGCGAACAACACGACATCGGACTGATCACACTCGACGCCGACCAGATCCCGCAGACGCCGGCGATCATGGCATCGATGCCGGTGGCGCGCGTCGCGGAGAACCTGCAGATCGGCCAGCAGCTGTGCAAGTTCGGCATGAAGACCGGCCGGGTGGAATGCGGGCAGATCACCGACGTCACCGACAGCAAGGTGGTGTTCCTGGCGGCCAGCCAGTGCGGCGACTCCGGCGGCCCGGTCTACCTGATCCAGCGCGACGGCGCCGTCGCCGTCGGGATCCACATCCGCGGCGGACGTCAAAATGACCCCAACCCCAGCTGTTCGACGCCGGCCACGTTCTCGGTGGCCGAGCTGTTACGGCCGTGGCTGGATCAGTGGGGCCTGGACGTCGTCACGAGTTGACTCGGCTCCGCTGAGCGCTCCGATTTTCGAGGGGTGCGATCACCTTCGCGGCGGCAGCTCCAGGCTCAGCCGGAACCGCGCGCCGCCGTCGTGCGGCACGCACACCAAATCGCCGCCATGCGCGCGGGCCAGCGCCCGGGCGATCGACAGCCCCAGTCCGGCGCCGCCGTGGTCGCGGGCCCGGTCTGCGTCCAGACGCACCAATCGTTCGAAGATGCGGCGGCGCTCGTCGTCGGGGACGCCCGGACCGGTGTCGGTGACGGTGACGACGGCCGCGCTGTCCGCACTCAGGTCGACGGTGATCGATCCGCCCGGCGGGGTGTGCCGGCGGGCGTTCTCCAGCAGGTTGGACAGGATCTGCGCGATGCGGGTCGGATCGGCCTCGACGTTCAGCGTCGCCAAACCGGTGCGCACGATGGAGAGCTGCGGGGCCAGCATCGTCGCTCGCTGCACCTCGGCGTCGACGATGGCGCCCAGGTCGGTGTCCTGCCGGTCCAGCACCAGCCCGGCGTCGATGCGGCTCAGGTCGAGCATGTCGGCGACCAGCCGCCCGGCCCGCCGCGCATCGGACTGCAGCAGGCTGGCCCGCCGACGCTGCGCGTCCTCGACGTCGCTCTGGTGGGCCGCCAGTTGTTCGGCGGCGGCCTGGATGCCTGCGATCGGGGTACGCAACTCGTGCGCGGCGTCGGCGAGGAACTGGCGGGTCGCCGCTTCGGCGCGCTGCGCGGTGTCGGCGGCCTGTCGGGCCCGCAGCTCGGAGTCCTCCAGCGCGTCCAACATCCCATCGAAAGCGGTTGCCGCACGGCCTAATTCGGTATTGGCCCGGGAGGGTCGGAGGCGCCGGCCGCGGTCGCCGGTGGAGATGTCCCTGGCCAGTGCGGTGAGTCGCTCCAACGGGCGCAGCGCGGCCCGGCTGATCGCGACCAGCAGCACCGCGGCCAGCAGCAGTGTCGCCAGGCCGGCGCCGAACATGATCTGCCGGAGCTGACGGGTGACCTGCGTGGTCTGGGTGGTGTCGGCGACCAGGATCAGCCGGGCGCCGTCGGGCAGCGGGTGCACGACGACGGTCGCGGTGGCGTCGCGCGGGGTGGGCGGCGGGGGCGGCAGCCCCGACGGCGGCGGCGGCAGGTTCGACGGGAGCGGCGGCAGGTTCGACGGCAGCGGCCCGTGCGGATGGCCCGGCGGTGGTGGCGGAAACGGCGGCGGGACCGTGGAGCCCGCTTTGGTGTCGGGGCTGATGCCGGGATCGCCGTAGGTGACGCCGTCGGCCATCACCACCAGCGCACGCACGCTGCCGCCGTTGAGCTGGGCGGCTAGCAGGTCGGGCGGCGTGCCGGCGGCCACCAGCGCATCGGCACGCGACGTCGCGGCCAGCAACCGGTCGTGCAGGTTGCGTTCGGCCTGAGTGCGGAGCATGAAGTCGACCGTGCCGCCCAGCACCCCCAACAGCACCGCCAGTAGCGCCACCACCAGCACAATCACCCGCCGCTGCAGCGACGGTGTCGCGGTGACCGGATCCGTCACGATCGCGGCGGCTGCAGCCGGTAACCGATACCGCGAACCGTGTGCAGGATCCGCGGCCCGTGCGCTTCCAGCTTGCGCCGCAACCCGCTGACATGCACCTGCACCAGGTTGGGGTCGTAGGCGTCGTATCCCCATACCGCGCTGAGGATCTGGGTGGCGCTGACGATCCGGCCGCGCTGTTCGACCAGGAATTCCAGCAGCCGCAATTCGGTGGCGGTCAGGTCCAGCGGATGCCCGGCGCGCGCCGCTACCCCGGCGTCGACGTCGAGCAACAGGTCGCCGAACTGCACCACCTTGGGCAGCCGCCCCCGTCGGCGCAGCACCGCACCGACCCGCGACACGAGTTCGGCGAGCTCGAACGGCTTGACCACGTAGTCGTCGGCGCCGCCGTCCAGGCCACGTAGCCGGTCGGGCAGGCCGTCACGGGCGGTGATCATCACGATGCCGACGTCGCCCCACTGGCGGACGACGTCGATCAGCTCGAAGCCGTCCCGGCCCGGCAGCATCACGTCGAGCACCACCAGGTCAGGCCGCAGCCCCTCCAGTGCTTCTTCCAATCCTGTTCCGTCACAACGGGAATCGGTGTGATAGCCGACGTCGGCCAGCGCCTCGGTGACCATTTCGCGGATCGTCTCGGAGTCCTCGACCACCAGCACCCGGGGTGTGCCGACGCTGAACTGATCGGTCGCCTTGCCGGTGCGGTCCGCTCGAGTCATAACCCCCATTGTTCATACTCGGCGCGCCGACTGGCCCCGCGCCGCGACTCAACGACCCATTCTTCAGCTTTGCTTCAAGTTCGGCTCCTACCGTCGCGATCACCACACATTCGGATGAAAGAGGAGTCACATGACCTCCGACGACCACGCGTCCGCTGCCGACCCGGCAGCCGTCGCACCCGCACCCGCCGCAGTTGCACCCGCAGCCCCGGCGGCTCCCCCGGCGCCTGTCGCCCCAGCGGCCGAACAGCGCCGCTACTCGACCCGCATCGTGCTCGGCGCGGGCCTGCTGGGCGGCTTCATCGGGTCGCTGTTCACCGCAGGCGCCGCCGTGCTGTTCATGGCCTTCGGGGCGCCCCCGCCGCCGCCGGGACCGGGCTTCGGGCCGCCGGGAGCAGCGCAGTTCGGCCATCACGGCTTCGGCGGCCCGGGCGGGCCAGGCGGGCCGATGATGGCCGGACCGCACGGCCCGATGGGGCCCGGTGGCCCCGGCATGATGCCCCCGCCGCCGTTCCCGGGCGGGCCTCCCCCGATGGGCGGCCCCGGTGGCCCCGGCGGGCCTGGTGGACCCGGTGGACCTGGCCAATCCGGCCAGCAACCCCCCGGACCGGCCTCACCGTCGACCGGGCCCAGCCCGTCGGCGACGCCCCCACGGTAAGCCGGCCGGCCGAGCGGTCCTGGCGGTGAAATCCCGCCGGACCGCTCGAACGTCGGCTAGCCAGCCGGGTCGGCGTCCGGGCCCTTGACCGTCATCGCCGCGAACAACGCCAGGAACGTCGCGGCCGGAAGCGTGTTGGCGATCGTGTCGCGCACCCGGACGTGCGCGCCGACGGCCAGGATGAAATACAGCGTCAGCATCGCCGTTGTCAGCCGCGCCAACCCCGGAAACCGGGTCACCGAGGCCAGACCCACCGCTGCGGCGGTCTTCACCACCGGAAATATCGGCCGGATGCTCTCCGGGCACTCGACGGTGTCCAGGGCCTTCTTGACCGGCGGGGCTTCGACGGCACACAGCACCGCGTCGACGGCGTGGAAGGCGGCCAGACCGGCATAGGTTTTCGGGGAAGTCAGAGCGCTCATTGCTCGATCCTATTGACCAAGCTCGGGCGGCATACCCACCGGATTGCGGGCCACGTTGCCGGGGAGGGCGTCGGTGCTGGTTCTCGCTTGGGAAATCGCCGGCCCGGTGTCAGTGGTGAACCAGTCGGCGACCTCGTCGTCGGCATCGTCGGCCGGCGCCGGGGTGTCGTCGGGGGGCGACGGTTCGAACCGGAACACCCCGTCCTCGCCCTGCTTGCCGAGCAAGCGGGTGAACCCCTGCAGCGCGGCGTTGAAATCGCTGGGCACAACCCACACCTTGTTGGCGTCGCCGCGCGCCATCTCCGGCAGCGTCTGCAGATACTGGTAGGCCAGCATCTCCGGCGTCGGGCGGCCCGCCTTGATGGCGGCGAACGTCTTCTCGATCGCCTTGGCCTGCCCTTGGGCCCGCAGATACGCGGCGGCGCGCTCACCCTGGGCCCGCAGCACCCGGGACTGCCGGTCTGCCTCGGCGGCCAGAATGGCGGCCTGCTTAGCGCCCTCGGCGGCCAGGATCTGCGATTGCTTCTGTCCCTCGGCCTGCATGATCGCCGCCTGCCGGGTGCCCTCGGCCGTCAGGATCATCGCCCGCTTCTCCCGGTCGGCCTTCATCTGCTTTTCCATCGAGGCCTGGATGGACGGCGGCGGGTCGATGCTGCGCAACTCCACCCGGGCGACCCGCAGGCCCCAGCGTCCGGTCGCCTCGTCGAGCACGCCGCGCAGCTGGGCGTTGATCTGGTCGCGGGACGTCAGCGTCTGTTCCAGGGTCATGCCGCCGACGACGTTGCGCAGCGTGGTGGTGGTGAGCTGCTCCACGCCGACGATGTAGTTACTGATCTCGTACACCGCCGCCTGCGGGACGGTGACCTGAAAGTAGACGACGGTGTCGATGTTCAGCGTCAGGTTGTCCTCGGTGATGACGGGCTGCGGCGGGAAGGACACCACCCGCTCCCGCAGGTCCACCCGGGCCCGGATGCGGTCGATGAACGGCACCAACAGCGAGCTGCCCGCTGACCGTGCGGCTGTACCGCCCCAGCCGCTCGATCACGGCGGCTTCGGCCTGCGGTATCAGGGCCACCGATTTGGCCACGATCACGATGGTGAACGCGACCAATACGAGGAGGAACACCAGAACTGCCAGACCCATGGGACTTCCTTCCGCTACGCGTTCTTGAAGACCACTGCAGTGGCGCCGTCGATGTGCACGACGGTGACCGACTGACCCGGCTCGTAGACGTCGCCGTCGTTGAGTGGACGCGCCGTCCAGACCTGACCGTCGAGCTTGACCTGGCCGTTGTCGTGCGCGACCCGGTCGAGCACCACCGCGTTCTTGCCCTCCAACGCCTTGACCCCCATCACCGGGGTCTTGGCGGGCGTCAACCGCCGCCGCAGGGTCGGCCGGACCGTGGCCAACAGCAGCACCGAGACGACCAGGAACACCAGCCCGTCGGCCCACAGCGGCCAGTCCGTCAGCCAACTGGCCGTTGCCGCGGCCAACGCACCGCCGCCGAGCATCAGCAGAAACATGTCGCCGGTGAGGGCTTCGGCACCGACGAGAACCAACGCTCCGATTAGCCAGACCAGCGCGACGGGCATGGGCACAGAATACGCGCGGTCCCCGACAAACCACCTCAACGGCGGCGAGCCACTACACTGCGAGACCATGTGGTGCCCGAGTGTCTCGCTGTCGATGTGGGCCAATGCCTGGCTCGCCGGAAAGGCCGCGCCCGACGACGTCCTCGACGCGTTATCCCTTTGGGCGCCAAGGCAATCCGTTGCCGCCTACGATGCGGTTGCCGCGGGTCACACCGGATTACCGTGGCCGGACGTGAGCGACGCCGGGACGGTGTGTCTGCTGCAGACGCTGCGTGGGGCGGTCGGGCGCTCGCCGGCGCCGTCGTCGTCGTCGCTGCGCGGCACCATCAACGTGGTGCTACCGGTGCCCGGTGACGTGCGCGGCCTTTTTGCCGGGACACAGTTTGCCAGCGACGCACTGACCGCCGGCGAGGCGGTGATCATCAGCCATCCGGGCGACCCGAACACCGCGATCGGCCTGGTCCCTGACTTCACCTACAGCGACATCGACGACGACACCGACAGCGGCGAACCCGAACTGCTTGCGCTGACCTGGATGGTGTACTCGCTGCCCGGGCCGCCGGCGTACGACTGCCACGACCTCGGCGGCGCCGAATACGCGCTGCGGTCGGCGGTCCGGTCGGCCGCCGACGCGTTGAGCGCGATGGGTCTGGGATCTGCCAGCGGCGTGGAGAATCCACGCGGACTCGTCGAGCAGATGCTGGAATCGGCACGGCAACACCGGGTTCCGGATCACGCGCCCACCCGGGCCCTGCGGGTGCTGGAGAATGCCGCGCACGTCGATGCGATCATCGCGGTCAGCGCCGGATCGAGCCGGCCGTCGGACCGGGTGACCGCCGCACCGGAATTGGCTGGGATGCAATCGTCTTCGGCGGGACGGATCGCGACCGACGCGCTGCGGCCGCTGACCGCAGTGGTGCGCTCGGCGCGCATGGCCGCAGTCGACGCGATCCTGGCGTCCGCCTGGACCGACTAGCCCGATCTCGGCGCGCATGGCCGCAGTCGACGCGATCCTGGCGTCCGCCTGGACCGACTAGCCCGATCTCGACGCGCAGTGCGGCGGACGGCACGGTGCGCCGTTGCCGCTGCCCAGGCAACCCTGGACCGGATCGGAGCCGGTGACCCGGGAGGGTCGCCTACCCTCGCGCAGTTCGTCGATCAAATCGATTGCCAGCGCAGCGAATCGGGGGTCGGCGTTGGGGGTCGCGGCTCTGGCGAACTGCACGCCCAGCGCCTCGGCCTGTAGCCGCAGCTCATGGTCGAGGTCCCACACCACCTCGATGTGGTCGGCGACAAAGCCGATGGGACAGACGATTACGGACTCGACACCTTGCTGGTGCAGCGCTGTCAAGTGGTCACCGACGTCGGGTTCGAGCCACGGGACCTGCGGCGGTCCCGAGCGCGACTGCCACACCAGGTCGTAGTCCTCGTAACCCGCTCGGGTCGCGACAAGCCTTGCGGCATAAGCAACTTGACGGCTGTACAAGTTGGGTCCGCAGCATTGGTCGGCGGCAATCGGAATGGAGTGGGCGGTGAAGACCAGGCGCCCGCGGGGCAGTTTTTCTGCAGCATTCGTCACGGCTTCGGTGAACATCTCGACGAACAGCGGATGGTCGAAGTAAGTACGCAGCTTGACCAGTACTGGCGCTTGGTCACCGGCCGCCCCGCGCGCCCTGGCGATATCCTCGACGTACTGCGTGCAACTGGAATAGCCGCTCCAGGCTGAGGTGGTGAATACCGCGGCGCGACGAATACCGTTGTCGCGCATCTCTTTTACCGTATCTTCGACATAGGGCGCCCAGTTGCGGTTCCCGAAGTACACGGGTAGGTCCTGGACGGCCCGCAGCTGCTCGATCAGCGCGCGGTTGATGCCGTTGATCGGTGAGACACCACCGAAATGCAGATAGTGCTCGGCGACGTCGTCGAGCCGCTCGGGCGGCACGTTGCGGCCCCGGGTGACGTTCTCCAGGAACGGTCGAACCTGCTCCGGGCCCTCCGGCCCGCCGAACGAGAGCAGCAGGACAGCGTCGAAATCCATTGCGCCCTAGAGCAACTGCGTGTGGGCGCCGCCGTCGGCGTAGATGATGTCACCCGTCGTCGCCGGCAACCATTCCGACAACACCGCGCACACGGTCTTGGCGACCGGAGTGGGGTCCTTCATGTCCCAGCCGATCGGGGCACGCTGGTCCCAGCCCTCTTCGAGCAGCTTCATCTGCGCGCCGGCCTCCTCGCCGAGTGCACCGCCGACGATGGCGCTCATGGCCAACGTCCGGATTGGGCCTGCGGCAACAAGATTGGAGCGGACACCGACCTTGCCGGCCTCGCGCGCCACGAACCGATTCACCGACTCCAGGGCGCTCTTGGCCACCGTCATCCAGTTGTAGGCCGGCATCGCGCGGGTGGGGTCGAAGTCCATGCCGACAATGGCGCCACCGCGGTTCATGATCGGCAGCAATGCCTTGGCCAGCGAGGCGTACGAATACGCCGAGATGTGAATGCCTTTGGAGACGTCCTCGTACGGGGCGTCGAAGAACGGGTTGATGCCCATGCCGGTTTGCGGCATGAAGCCGATCGAGTGCACTACGCCGTCGAGGTTGTTGTCCTTGCCGATCTCGGCCTTGACCCGGTCGGCGAGGGTGGCCAGGTGCTCCTCGTTCTGCACGTCGAGCTCGATCAGCGGCGCCTTCTCCGGCAGCCGGTCGGCGATGCGCTGAATCAGCCGCATCCGGTCGAAGCCGGTCAACACCAACTGGGCGCCCTGCTCCTGGGCCACCCGGGCGATGTGGAACGCGATCGACGAGTCGGTGATGATCCCGGAGACCAGGATTCGTTTACCTTCGAGCAGTCCTGCCATAAGTCCGTCCCTCTCCTAGCTCTTCAGTGACCCATGCCCATGCCACCATCGACCGGGATGACCGCACCGGCGATGTAGCTGGCGTCCTCGGACGCCAGGAAGCTGACCACCCCGGCGACCTCGTCGGCGGTCCCGACCCGCTTGGCGGGGATGAACTCCAGCGCCCCCTTCTGGATGCGCTCGTCGAGCGCGCGGGTCATCTCGGTGTCGATGTAGCCGGGGGCCACCACGTTGGCGGTGACATTGGCCTTGGACAATTCCCGCGAGATCGAGCGGGCCATGCCGATGAGCCCGGCCTTGGACGCTGCGTAGTTGGCCTGGTTGCCGATGCCCCAGGTGCCCGAGACCGAGCCGACGTAGATGATTCGGCCGAATCGCTTCTTCTGCATACTCCGCGATGCCCGCTGGGTCACCCGGAACGCCCCGGTGAGGTTCGCGTCGATGACCTTCTGGAACCGCTCCTCGGTCATACGGATGAGGAACGCATCGGCGGAGATGCCGGCGTTGGACACCAGCACCTCGACCGGGCCCTGGTGCTCCTCGACCTCTGTGAAGGCACGGTCGACGGCGTCGTTGTCGGTGACGTCGCACTCGACACCGAACAGCCCTTCGGGCGCCCCGGACCCGCGGTGCGTGACGGCCACCTTGTGGCCGTCGGCGGCCAGTCGCTGCGCGATCGCCAGCCCGATTCCCCGGTTTCCGCCGGTGACCAGGACTGATCGGGATACGAATGCGGGTTTGCCGCCGCCGGTGGCTGTTTCAGTCACTCCGACAACCTATCGCCTCACCGGGATTGCGCCGCAGCCTCCCCCGGTCACAGTCGCGGCAGAGTCAAAGAGCGGAGGCTAGGTGGGCAGCCGGCGGTTGATCAGCAGCGCCGCCAGCGCGGCAACGGCCAGCACCAGCGCCCCCAGCCGCAACCAGCCCACACTCGCATCGCCCTTGATGGTTTCGTAGCCGATCTGCTGCTGCAGCGACGCGTATACCGCCTTCAATTCAGCCAGCGTGGCCGCGTTGTAGGCGTTTCCGCCGGAAAGCTGCGCCACCTTCTTCAACGTCTCGTCGTCCACCGGCACCGGCTGGCGCTGGTCGTTGATTTCGACGAAGCCGTACGGGGTGCCGAAGGAGATCGTCGAGATGGGCACGCCCTGGTCCTTGGCGGTGCGCGCGGCCGTATAGGCGCCCTTGGGGTTGTCGGGATTGGTCGGCATCGTCTCCTTGCCGTCGGAGAACAGCACGATCCGCGCCGGCGGCGGCGTGTCCCCGCCGCCGATCACCGCACCGACGGTCGCGATCGCCTGCAGCGCGGTGAAGATCGCCTCGCCGGTGGCGGTGCGGTCGGCGAACTGCAGTTTGTCCAGCGCGGCCTTGGTCGCGTCGCGGTTGGTGGTCGGCGACACCAGCACGGTCGCCGTGCCCGCGTAGGCGATCAAACCGAGGTTGATGCCGGGGGTCAGCTCACCGGCGAACTGCTTGGCCGCCTCCTGCGCCGCGACCATCCGGTTCGGTTCGACGTCGGTGGCGCGCATCGACTGCGACACGTCGATCACCAGCATCACCACCGCGCGGTTCCGCGGAATCCGGACATCGTTGGTGGGCCCGGCCATGGCCACCGTCAGCAGCACCAGCGAGCACACCAGCAGGATGGCCGGTACGTGGCGCCACTTCGAAGGCCGTTTGGGCGCAACGCTTTCCAGCAACTCCATATTGGCGAACCGCAACATGCGCCGCTGCCGCGCCAGCTGCAGCACCACGTACAGCGCGACCAACGCGGCAATGACCAACAGGAACAGGAAGAACCACGAGTGTTCGAAGCCGGACAGCGTCATCGGCCCGAGCAAGGGCAACGTCATAACAGACCCGTCGTTGGTTGTAGGCCGGTCACCGGCGCCCCGCCATAGCCCCGCGCCGGCGGTTGGAAACGAAACGCACGATGTCGCCAATCCAGTCCCGGTCGGTGCGAAGCGTCATGACCGGGGCACCGCAACCGCGAATCGTGCGGGCTACGTCGGCGCGGTGCGCGGCCGCGGCCCGGGCGAAATCGGTCTGCAGCTGGCTGTCGATGGTGAATTCACGAACCGCCCCGGACTCGGCGTCCTGCAGGACCACATCGCCGATGTCGGGCAACTCCACGTCGCGGGGGTCGAGTACCTCGATGGCCAGCACCTCGTGGCGCGCCGCGATGGCCCGCAGCGGACGCATCCAGTTGATCGGCCCCAGGAAGTCGCTGATGATCACCGCCATCCCGCGGCGCCGCTCCGGCCGGCGCAACGCGTCGATGGTCGCGGCCAGGTCCCCGCGTACCCCGACCGGCGCCTTCGGCGTGGTCGCGATGGTGCGTAGCAGCGTGTGGACGTGCTCGCGCCCGGATCGGGCCGGCACCCGAATCGTGTTGGCGCCGTTGGAAATCAGCGCGCCAAGGCGGTTACCGCCGCCGACGTTCAAGTAACAGATGGCCGCCGCGGCCGCCACCGCAAGATCGCGCTTCTCACACGTCGAGGTGCCGAAGTCCAGGCTGGCCGACATGTCGACCACCAGCCAGGTCTCCAGCTCCCGGTCGGCGATCATCTGCCGCACGTGCGGGTGGGTGGTGCGCGCGGTGACCGCCCAGTCCATCCGGCGCACGTCGTCACCGGGCTGGTAGATCCGCGACTCCCCCGGTTCGCTGCCCGGACCGGGGATCAAGCCCAGGTGATCGCCGTGCAGAATGCCGTCCAGCTTGCGGCTCACCGTCAACTCGAGGGTGCGCAGCGCGGCCGACAACTTCGGGTCGTCGATGGTGCCGCGCATCATCGACGGCGGATGACGAACCGCGGACTTACCCGCGGCGGGATTCGGGTCGGTCACCGACCGCCAGCCGCCACGGTGGCACCCTGCATCACCGGACCAACCGAATGCCCTTGCTGCGGAACGGCATTGACCTGTGGCAGCGCAACAGTCTGCAGCACCCGGCTGATCACGGTCTCCGAGGTGATCTCGTCGGCCAGCGCGTCGTAGGTGAGCACCAACCGGTGCCGCAGCACGTCGGGAATCACGTCGATGATGTCCTGGGGGATCACGTAGTCACGCCCACGCACCAGAGCCAGCGCCCGCGACGCGGCGATGATGCCCAGCGAGGCACGCGGCGATGCGCCGAATGCGATCCAGGTCTTGACGTCGTTCATCCCCAACTGCTCGGGGTGACGCGTCGCCATCACCACGCGCACCACGTAATCGACCAGCGCGTGGTGCACGAAGCTGTTGGACGCCACCCCCTGCAGGCGCAGCAGGTCGCCGGTGCCCAGAATCTGCTTGGGCTGCGGCGGGGTGACACCCATCCGGTAGATGATCTCGCGTTCCTCTTCCGGCGACGGGTAGCCGACGTTGATCTTGAACAGGAAGCGGTCGCGCTGCGCCTCGGGCAGCGGGTAGACGCCTTCCTGTTCGATCGGGTTCTGCGTCGCCATCACCAGGAACGGATTGGGCAGCGGGAAAGTCTTGCCGCCGATGGACACGTGGCGTTCGGCCATCACCTCGAGCAGCGCCGACTGCACCTTGGCCGGTGCGCGGTTGATCTCGTCGGCGAGCAGGAAGTTGACCACCACCGGGCCGAGTTCGGTGTCGAACTCCTCCTTGCCCTGCCGGTAGATGCGGGTACCGACGATGTCGGTGGGCACCAGGTCAGGGGTGAACTGGATACGCGCGAACGAGCCGCCGACCACCTTGGCGAAGGTCTCCACCGCCAGCGTCTTGGCGACACCGGGGACACCTTCCAGCAGTACGTGCCCCTTGGCGAGCAGGCCGACCAGCATCCGTTCGACCAACTGGTCCTGGCCGACGATGATGCGTTTGACCTCGAAGATCGCTCGCTCCAGGGTGTGCACCTCGGCGGCCAACCCGTCGGCGCCGCCCGCGGGCGCCTCCTGGGTGGGAGGGGCCGAGTGCGCACCCTGCCCCGGGTAACCGCCACCTGCTGTTGTCATTAATAACCCTCCGCAGCTCATTCGGACACGACTTGCTGTCACGACCAATGTCGTCGGGCAGCTTCGTGCCCGCGTTCAACTATTCCAGGCGTCCCGGAATCCGTCGACGTCGCCGAATCGCTGGCGGGCGGCCTGCGCCCCCGGTATCCGGCTCAGTACTCGATGATCCTAGTCAGATAGGGCGTCATGCCGGGCTTGCGCACCGGGCTGATGGTGACTTTGCCGGCCAGGCTGGAGGCTTCCAGCATCTGCCCGTTGCCCAGATACATAGTGACGTGCTGCCTGCCGTTGGGGCCGTAGAAGATGAGGTCGCCGCGCCGGGCCTGGTCCTGCGGGATATGGCGGCCCGCGTTGTACTGGTCGCCGGAGAACCGCGGGATCAACACGCCGACGCCGGCGAATGCGTAGCGCATCAGTCCCGAGCAGTCGAAACCGGTGATGTTGGCACCGTCCTCGACGCCTTTGCTCGGCCCGTCCAGCGAGCCGCCACCCCAGGAGTAAGGAACACCCATCTGCGATCCGGCCCGCTTGATCACGTACTCGATGGCCTGTCGGCCATTTGCTCGCGGGATGCGACTGCCGGTGGTGTTGTTGGCCGCGGGGGTGGCCCCGCCCAGGTTGATGCCCAGCCCGCTGAGGAACTGCTGGCCCAGGTTCAGCGTGGTCTGGGTGGCCTGCGCGGTGGCCTGCAGCGAGGCGTTGGCCACCGCCAGCGGATCACCGGGGGCGCCGGCGCTGATGGCGGCGGGCAGGGTGGGATCCCACTCCCCCGGTTCGGCCGCGGCGGGAGCGGCCACAGCGATCAACAGCCCGGACACCAGTGTGGTGATCCAGGCCAGACCGATCAGTCGAAATCTGTTGTGCCGCATAGAACCTCGTTAATACTCGATGTAGCGGACCACGAAGGGCGTCATGCCGCTGGTGCGCACGGGCGCTGTGCGTACCTTCAAACCGATGTCGGGCGCCTCGAGCATCTGCCCGTCGCCGAGGTAGATCGTCACGTGCTGGCTGCCGCCCGGGCCGTAGAAGATGACGTCGCCGCGGCGCATCTGGGACGTCGGGATCTTGCGGCCGAGGTTGTACTGCGAGCCCGAGTAGTGCGGCAACTTGATGCCCACCCCGGCGAAGGAGTACAGCACCAAGCCCGAACAGTCGAACCCGGTGATGTTTGCTCCGGAGTCGATGCCGTGGCTGGGTCCGGCCGCGGTGCCGCCGCCCCAGGAGTAGGGCACGCCGATCTGCGACATGCCGCGGCGGATCACGTACTCGGAGGCTTGGCGGCCGTAGACCCGCGGGATGCGGCCCGACGTCGATGCGGTCGGGGCGTTGGTGATTCCGGTGTCGGTGGGCTTGAGGATGCCCAGTTGCTGCAGGAAGTTGCGCCCCATCTGGGCGGTGACCTGCGCCGAGGTCGCCGAGTAGCCGAGCACCTGGTTGACCACCGCGATCGGGTCGCCCTGGATGTTGGCGCTGGGGATCTGCGGCAGCGTGGGGTCCCAGCCGTCCCAACGACGGCCACCGTTGGGGCTGGTCGCGCTGTCCCACATTCCCGGCGGCGGCGTGCCCTGCCCGCCGGACTGGGTCCAGACCACGAACCTGGCTTGCTGCAGCCGGGCTTCGGCCTCGTCGCGCTCCGCAGCGAGACGATTGACCTCGTCACGCTGTTCGTCGAACTTGCGGGTGGTCTCGGCCAGCGCCGCCGCCGCCGCGTCCTGGCTGCCCTTGGCGTCGGCAGCGGCCTTGTCGGCCTTCTGCTTGGCCAGTCGGGCCGCCGACTCCTTGTTCACCTGCTCGGTACGCGCCCGCTGCAGCTTGGCCATCACCGTTTGCGCGCTGGTCGCGACGGCGCGGGCGTCGGTCGCCGCGGCGATCATGTCCTCCGGGCTGCGCGCCATCAGATAGCCACCGGAGGGGCCTCTCATGTACGTGGCCACCGCGAAGGTGTTGAACCGCTGTTGGGCCGTGGCGATGGCCGCGTTGGCGTCCTTGACCGCCTGCTGACTGGCCTCCAGTTCGTGCCCGGCCGCGTCGGCGTGTTCGCGTGCCTCCTCGACCGCTACCAGCGCCTTGTTGACGTTCTCCTGCTCCTGCTCGACAGCGGAACTCAGATCCTCGAGACGCTGGTTGGCCTTGGCGACGTTGGCGATCAGCACCGCAATGGAGTCCTTGGCAGGCTCGGCATTCGCCACTCCCCCGGCCAGCTCCGGGGTGCAGAGCAACAACGCCACACTCAGCACCGCCGGAACCGCTGGGCGCACCAGCCGGGCGGCGGCCTGAGAGGCAGAGCCGTGGCGTGTCCGTCTCATACGACTTGGATCTCCTATGGCTTAAATCGGACGGACGGCGCTTGTTTCCGCTGAAAGCGCCAATAGCATCAGAAGCATCATTCGCACCGTACGTCACACTCGTCGCTAAAGAAACGCAAGTCACAAATCGCACTCTGGAAGTGCGTTTACTGTGACCGAACAGTGATCTGAATGGTTTGCCAACAGCAGCGGTCGAAATGCCGCCGCGTGGCTGTTACAGGGTTGTGACCTGTGTGGATCGACTACGCGTCTTTGCTGGACGCCGTCTCAGCGTTAGCTTGCAAGGTTGCTGGCTGCCTGTTGCGCAGCTGCAGGAAGCGGGTACCGGCGGCGGCCGCAAACACCCCGATCAGCAAAGCAATGGTGAGCGCGGTCCAGGGGAACTCAGGGGTCTCGAGTTCGTGCAGAAAATTCTGTGCGGACTGCACCGGATTACCCGTCTTGGAATGGTCCTCGCCGGCCTCAAGGGTCACGCGCGGGAAACGCGCGCTGTAGCTGCCCACGTAGCTGGGACTGAGCACCAGCACGGTGGAGTCCGGGTAGTCGGCGCCGACGACGGTCGCGATGTCGCGCAGCGCGGTGTCGTGCGGCGGGTTGTGGTCGAGCAGGACGATCTTGAGCGTGATGCCGTCGCCGCGGGCGTGGTTGACCACGTCGAGCAGGCCCGGCTCCGGGCCCGGCGGGGCGGCCACGCCGTCGACCGCGACCTGAGCCTTGACTGCGGCGATGTCGACGTCGACCGGGATGTACTCGGGCAGGAACGGGATCGTCTGCGGCAACGGCAGTTCGCCGAAAACTTCGCGTCCGGTCATGGGCTCGCTCCTCCCGTGGTGCTAGGAGCACCGTACCCGGGCTGTGTTGGTCGCGGCCCGCGGTGGTTGGCGTCCGCCCGGGGGTGAAGTTTGTTCGCGTCGGGATCCAATGCCGCCGCGGCTGGGGCGCTCGGCATGGTTGGGGCGTCAAGCGTGAAGCTGGGGCGTCGAGTGTGAAGCTGTGGCGTCGAGCGTGAAGCTGTGGCGTCGAGCGTGAAGCCGTGGCGGGAATTTCGCGGAATCTCCGCCCTGGCTTCACTTCCAACGCCCGCCGCGGCTGGGGCGCTCGGCATGGTTGGAGCGTCAAGCACCGCCGGCCGCCGCGTGCGAAGGAACGGCCGTCGAGTGTGAAGCTGGGGCGTCGAGCGTGAAGTTATGGCGTCGAGTGTGAAGCTGGGGCGTCGAGCGTGAAGTTATGGCGTCGAGTGTGAAGCTGTGGCGTCGAGTGTGAAGCTGTGGCGGGAATTTCGCGGAATCTCCGCCCTGGCTTCACTTCCAACGCCCAGACTTCACTTCCAACGCCCAGACTTCACACCCAACGCCCGCCGCGGCTGGGGCGCTCGGCACGGTTGGAGCGTCAAGCACCGCCGGCCGCCGCGTGCGAAGGAACGGCCGTCGAGTGTGAAGCTGGGGCGTCGAGCGTGAAGTTATGGCGTCGAGTGTGAAGCTGAGGCGTCGAGCGTAAAGCCGTGGCGTCGAGTGTGAAGCTGTGGCGTCGAGGGTGGAGCTGTGGCGGGAATTTCGCGGAATCTCCGCCCTGGCTTCACTTCCAACGCCCAGACTTCACACCCAACGCCCAACCTCAAAGCAAGCGTTTCGCCAACCTCACGAGATAGGGGTTTCGCCGCGCCCGCGACCGGACAAGACTGGCAAGCGAAGGGTGCCGCACATTGCAGGACAAGCGTACTGTTAAACTGGCATCGCACCGTCGACACGGCCCGTCGGCGGCGAAGAACTCAATCCACGGGAGTTGATGTGACCAGCAAAGGTTCGGTGAATTCGTTCGAGGCCCGCGACACGCTGAAGGTGGGCGACAACAGCTACGAGATCTATCGCCTCGACGCGGTCCCGGAAACCAAGAAACTCCCCTACAGCCTCAAGGTCCTCGCCGAGAACCTGCTGCGCAACGAAGACGGCGCAAACGTCACCAAAGACCACATCAACGCCATCGCCAACTGGGATCCCGACGCCGAGCCCAGCATCGAAATCCAGTACACGCCAGCGCGCGTCGTGATGCAGGACTTCACCGGGGTGCCCTGCATCGTCGACCTGGCCACCATGCGCGAGGCCATTGCCGACCTCGGCGGCGACCCGGAGAAGGTCAACCCGCTGGCGCCCGCCGACCTGGTCATCGACCACTCGGTGATCGCCGACCTGTTCGGCCGGGCCGACGCATTCGAGCGCAACGTGGAGATCGAATACGAGCGCAACGGTGAGCGTTACCAGTTCCTGCGTTGGGGGCAGGGCGCATTCGACGACTTCAAGGTGGTGCCGCCGGGCACCGGCATCGTGCACCAGGTCAACATCGAATACCTGGCCAGCGTCGTGATGACCCGCGATGGCGTTGCCTATCCCGACACCTGCGTGGGCACCGACTCCCACACCACCATGGTCAACGGTCTCGGCGTACTGGGCTGGGGCGTCGGCGGCATCGAGGCCGAGGCCGCGATGCTCGGCCAGCCGGTTTCGATGCTGATCCCCCGGGTCGTCGGCTTCAAGTTGACCGGCGAGATCCGAGCGGGTGTGACCGCTACCGACGTCGTGCTCACCGTCACCGAGATGCTGCGCAAGCACGGCGTGGTCGGCAAGTTCGTGGAGTTCTACGGCGCCGGCGTGGCCGAGGTGCCGCTGGCCAACCGCGCCACGCTGGGCAACATGAGCCCCGAATTCGGTTCCACCGCAGCGATTTTCCCGATCGACGAAGAGACCATCGACTACCTGAAGTTCACCGGGCGCAGCGAGGAACAGCTGGCGCTGGTCGAAGCCTACGCCAAAGAGCAGGGCCTGTGGCACGACCCCGAGCACGAGCCGAAGTTCTCCGAGTACCTCGAGCTCGACCTGTCCACCGTGGTGCCCTCGATCGCCGGCCCCAAGCGTCCGCAAGACCGCATTCCGCTGTCCGACGCCAAATCCACTTTCCGCGAACAGATTCCGAACTACGTAGGTGACCAGGACGGCGGTCAGCAGTACTCCAAGCTCGACGAGACCGTCGAGGAGTCGTTCCCGGCCAGCGACCCGGGTTCACCCGACAACGGGCACGCCGACGACGCCCCGAAGGTGCAGTCCGCCGCGGCGCACTCCAAGGGCCGGGTGAGCAACCCGGTGACGGTGAAGTCCGACGAGTACGGCGAATTCGAGCTCGACCACGGCGCCGTCGTCATCGCCGCCGTCACGTCGTGCACCAACACCTCCAACCCCGAGGTGATGCTGGGCGCGGCGCTGCTGGCCCGCAACGCCGTCGAGAAAGGCCTGGCATCCAAGCCGTGGGTCAAGACCACCATGGCGCCGGGATCGCAGGTAGTCAACGACTACTACGACAAGGCCGGACTGTGGCCCTACCTGGAGAAGCTGGGCTTCTACCTGGTCGGCTACGGCTGCACGACGTGCATCGGCAACTCCGGCCCGCTGCCCGAGGAAATCTCGAAAGCGGTGAACGACAACGACCTTGCGGTGGCCGCCGTGCTCTCAGGCAACCGCAACTTCGAGGGCCGCATCAACCCCGACGTCAAGATGAACTACCTGGCCTCGCCGCCACTTGTCGTGGCCTACGCGCTGGCCGGGTCGATGGACTTCGACTTCGACAAGGACCCGCTGGGCACCGACAAAGAAGGCAACGACGTTTTCCTCAAGGACATCTGGCCGTCACAGAAAGACGTCTCGGACACCATCGCCTCGGCGATCAGCCAGGAGATGTTCGTCAAGAACTACGCCGACGTGTTCAAGGGTGACGAGCGCTGGCAGAACCTGCCCACCCCGAGCGGCAACACCTTCGAGTGGGACGAGGATTCGACGTACGTGCGCAAGCCGCCGTACTTCGACGGGATGCCCGCCGAGCCCGAGCCGGTCAGCGACATCAAGGGCGCCAGAGTGCTTGCCTTGCTGGGTGATTCGGTGACCACCGACCACATCTCGCCCGCGAGCAGCATCAAGCCGGGCACGCCGGCCGCCGAATACCTCGACGAGCACGGTGTGCAGCGCAAGGACTACAACTCCTTCGGCTCTCGCCGCGGCAACCACGAGGTGATGATCCGCGGCACCTTCGCCAACATCCGGTTGCGCAACCAGTTGCTCGACGACGTCTCCGGCGGCTACACCCGCGACTTCACCCAGGACGGCGCGCCGCAGGCATTCATCTACGATGCGGCGCAAAACTATGCGGCACAAAACATTCCGCTGGTGGTACTGGGCGGCAAGGAGTACGGATCCGGTTCCTCGCGCGACTGGGCGGCCAAGGGCACCCGGCTGTTGGGGGTGCGCGCGGTGATCGCCGAGTCCTTCGAGCGCATCCACCGGTCCAACCTGATCGGGATGGGCGTCATCCCGCTGCAGTTCCCCGACGGCGAGTCGGCTGAATCGCTGGGGCTGGACGGCACCGAGGTGTTCGACATCACCGGGATCGAGGAACTCAACAACGGCAAGACGCCGAAGACGGTAAAGGTCAAGGCCAGCAAGGATTCCGGAGACCCGATCGAATTCGACGCGAAGGTGCGCATCGACACCCCGGGAGAGGCGGACTACTACCGAAACGGTGGCATCCTGCAGTACGTGCTGCGCAACATGCTCAAGTCGGGCTAGCGGGCGCCCGACGAGCCGGCCACACCCGTGCCAAAGGTCAGCGAGGACCATCTGGAGGCCCGACGCCGTCAGATCCTCGACGGTGCACGTCGCTGCTTCGCCGAATACGGCTACGAACAGGCGACCGTGCGCCGACTGGAAAAAGAGATCGGGTTATCCCGCGGCGCGATCTTCCACCACTACCGGGACAAGGATGCGTTGTTCTTCGCGCTCGCGCAGGAGGACACCCAACGCATGGCGGAGGTCACGTCGCGCTCCGGCCTGATTCAGGTGATGCGCGAAATGCTGGCGTCGCCAGAGGAATTCGACTGGCTGGCCACCAGGCAGGAGATCGCCCGCAAGCTGCGCCACGATCCGGAGTTCAGCCGCGGCTGGGCCGAGCGGTCCGCGGAGCTGGCGGCGGCCACCACCGAGCGGTTGCGGCGCCAGAAGCAGGCCGGCCGGATACGCGACGACGTGCCGGCCGACGTGCTGCACTGTTATTTGGATCTGGTGCTCGACGGGCTGGTGAGCCGACTGGCATCGGGCGAGGATCCGCAGCGGCTGGCCGCGGTGCTGGACTTGGTGGAAAACTCGGTCCGAGCACCCGCCCCTTCCTCGCGGGTGTGACCTGAGCGGCCGAATTCGCGGTGCGGTGACGGCACAGCGGGGATAGCCGGAAGGCCTCAAGGTAACGCGCGTGAGGCGCGGGAACGGTGGTTGGGGCCACCGCGGCTTCGCATCGTGGTGCCCGACTCGAGCAGCATGCTGTGCACCGACCCGTAGGACCGCCCGGTGGAGGCCGCCAGATTGCGAATGCTGGCGCCTCTCTCGTAGGCGCTACGCAGCTCGCGCAACAACTGTTCGCGGGTCTCCGTTGACTTCCGCATGGCACATAGCGTAGGAACCCCGACTGCAAACGGAAAGGTTTTGCCGAAACGGACCCCTTGGATCAGGCGAGCTCGATCAGGTCGCGATACTCCTCGGACCAGAAGTCCTCGGTGCCGTCGGGCAACAGCAACACCCGTTGCGGATCGAGGGCCTCGGCCGCGCCGGGATCGTGGGTCACCAACACCACCGAACCCTGATAACTGCGCAACGCGTCGAGGACCTGCTCGCGCGACGCCGGGTCGAGGTTGTTGGTGGGCTCGTCGAGCAGCAACACGTTGGCCGTCGAGGCCACCAGGCCGGCCAACGCCAGCCGGGTCTTCTCGCCACCGGACAGCGTGCCGGCCGGCTGCTCGAGTTGCGGGCCGCTGAACATGAACGCGCCGAGCAGACCCCGCAGCTCCTGCTCGCCCGATTCCGGTGCGGCATGGCGGATGTTCTGCCAGACGGTCGCGTCGTTGTCCAGGGTGTCGTGCTCCTGGGCGAAATAGCCGATACGCAAACCGTGTCCCGGTTCCAGGCCACCGGTGTCGGGCGTCTCGATGCCGGCCAGCAACCGCAGCAGGGTGGTTTTGCCGGCACCGTTGAGACCGAGCACGACCACGCGTGAGCCGCGGTCGATGGCCAGATCCAGACCGGTGAAGACCTCGAGCGAGCCGTAAGTCTTGCTCAGCCCCTTGACCACCAGCGGGACGCGGCCGCACGGGGCCGGGGTGGGGAACTTGATGCGGGCCACCTTGTCGGCGACGCGCTCGTCGTCCAGGGCAGCCATCATCCGATCCGCACGACGCAACATGTTCTGCGCCGCAACGGCTTTGGTCGCCTTGGCACCCAGTTTGGCGGCCTGGTTGCGCAGCGCGGTGGCCTTGCGTTCGGCGTTGGCGCGTTCCCGGCGGCGACGCTGCTCGTCGGTTGCGCGGGCGTCAAGGTACTTCTGCCAACCCATGTTGTAGACGTCGACCTCGCCGCGCACCGCGTCGAGGAACCAGACCTTGTTGACGACGTCGGCGAGCAAGTCGACGTTGTGGCTGATGATGATCAGCCCGCCGTTGTGGGAGCGCAGGAAATCCCGAAGCCAGCCAACCGAATCCGCGTCCAGGTGATTGGTCGGCTCGTCGAGCAACAACGTCGTGGACGAGCCCGCGCCGCTGTCGGACGCGGCGAACAGGATGCGGGCGAGCTCCACCCGGCGCCGCTGGCCGCCGGACAACGTGCGCAACTTCTGCGTCAAAACGCGTTCGGGCAGGCCGAGACTCGCGCAGATGCGGCCCGCCTCGCTTTCGGCGCCGTACCCGCCGAGGGCGACGAAACGCTCCTCGAGCTGGCCGTAACGCCGAATGGCGCGGTCGCGCGCGGCGTCGTCGGCAACCTCGGCCATCAACGCCTGCTGCTTCTCCAAATCGGTGAGCAGCACATCCAGACCGCGGGCCGACAACACTCGGTCGCGTGCCAGCACGTCCAGGTCGCCCTCTTTGGGATCCTGCGGCAGGTAACCGATCTCACCCTTGCGGCTGACCGAACCCGCGTAGGGCTGGCCCTCCCCCGCCAGGATCCGCATGGTGGTCGTCTTGCCCGCGCCGTTGCGCCCTACCAGACCGATGCGGTCGCCGGGCTGCACCCGCAGATCGGGGCCGTCGGGCGAGAGCAGGATGCGCGCACCAGCGCGGACCTCGAGGTCCGTTGCCGTGATCACATCTGCTCCTTAGCTGTCATTTGTCGTCGGTGAACACCGCCGGCCGTCTCTCCGCGCGTGCGGCAACCGCTTCTTCGAAGTTGGAGGTGAGCAGGCGGACGAATAGCTGTCCCAGGCCCTCGGCCTGCATGTGCCCCTCAAGACTACCGGCGTCCAGTCCAGTCCACAGTGTGCGTTTGGTCAACTCGAGGCCGGGCCGGGAGAACGCGGCCATGCGCGCGGCGATCGCGTAGCAGGTGTCCAGCAGCTGCGAGTCGGGCACCTGGCAGGACACCAACCCGATCCGCTCGGCCTCCTCGGCGCTGACGTCGCGACCGGTCAGCATGATCTCGAACGCCCGCGACGCCCCGATCGCCCTGGGCAGCAGGTAGCTCAGGCCCAGTTCGCTGGCGGTCAGACCGTTATTGATGCCGGCGGCCCGGAAGTATGCGCTGGTAGCGGCCACCCGAATATCCGCGGCCAGGGCCAGACACAGTCCGCCGCCGATCGCGGCGCCATTGACCGCGGCGATCACCGGCTGGTGCAGCCGTCGCAGCTTGAGGATGACCTCGTCGAGGACCTCCATGGACCGCAGCGCGTACGTCGGCCGGGTCAGACCATCGACGTTGGGAACGCTGCCCGCGGACTTGTGGTCGGCGCCCGAGGAGAACCCGCGGCCGGCGCCGGTGAGCACCACTACCCGCACCGAGTTGTCGTAGCCGACCTCGTCGAGGACATCCCGCAACGGCACCATGACGTCGAACGCCATCGAGTTCATCCGCTCGGGACGGTTCAGGGTGATCAGGGCGATCTCGGGGCGCGGGTGTTCCAGCAGGACCAAATTCACCCGTGAACGGTATCGCAGCAGCGACGTGACCTCGCGAACCTCACCGCACCGCGAAATCCGGCGCTCGAAATCTCGGCCGGGTCACACTCGCGAGAGCGCGCCGGGGAGGGCGCGGAGGGAACGAGGCACGGCGTGCAGGGCCGGACCTCAGACCTCGGTCACCTCTGGCTCCTGGTAGTCCTTGAGCTGCTGAACCAGCTCGTCCAGCGCGGCCGGAGGCAACGCACCGGCCTGATTGAACAGCAGCTTGCCGTTCTTGAACGCCATCAGGGTGGGGATGGACCGAATCTGGGCGGCCGCGGCCAGCTCCTGCTCGGCCTCGGTGTCCACCTTGGCGAACACCACCTCGGGGTGCTTCTCCGAGGCCGCCTTGAACGTCGGCGCGAAGGCCCGGCACGGGCCGCACCAGGACGCCCAGAAGTCGACGAGGACGATGTCGTTGCCGTTGATGGTGTCGTTGAACTGCGCGGCGGTGAGGTCTTGGGTAGTCACGTCTGCGGTAACGCCTCGGGCGGAATGGTTGTTCCCGACGGTTACAGCAAACGGGGCGTCGAGGTCCGGTGGGCCCGGAGTTGGCTGACCAGATCGGCCATCACCGCGGGGTTGGCGATACCCGCCTGCTTGAACACCAGCCGGCCATTCTTGAACGCCATCAGTGTCGGCAACAGCTTGACACCGACGGCCTGAACCAGTTCCTTCTCGGTTTCGAAGTTCACTTTTCCGTGCACGATGTCCGGGCAGCTCGCCGCCGACGTCTCGTAGTTCGGCGCGAACACCTCGCACGGTGCACAGTTGGGCGCCCAGAAGTAGACCAGGACGTGGTCGTTGCCCTTGACCGCCTGCCCGAAGTCGACGGCGGTGAGGTCTCGCGTCGCTGTTGCTGCCATTTGGCGTCGAGCGTACGTCAGCGCGACGCCGCGGCGCGCCACGATCGGTTGGTCAGCAGCCGCAGCCCGTTGAGGGCGACCAGCAGCGTGGATCCTTCGTGGCCGGCCACCCCGAGCGGCAACGGCAACTGCCCGAACAAATCCCACACCACCAGCACCGCAAGGAAACTTCCGGCGATCGCGAGGTTGGCCATCACCACCCGGCGTGCCTGCCGAGCCAACCCGATGACGGTCGGGATGGTGTGCAACTCGTCGTGCACGGTGACCCCGTCGGCGGTCTGCAGGGTGAGGTCGGCGCCGGCGCCCATGGCCACCGAGGCGCAGGCGGCGGCCATCGCGGGTGCGTCGTTGACGCCGTCTCCGACGACGAGCACGCGGTGCCCGGCGGACTGCAGCGCCTGCACAGCTTCGACTTTCTGCTCGGGCAGCAGTGCCGCATGCACCTCGCGGATCCCGACGTCGCGAGCGACCCGACCGGCCGCCGGGGCGTTGTCACCGGTCAGCAACACCGGCGACGACGAGGTCAATGCGGTCAGCGCAGCCACGGACTCCGCGGCGTCGGCGCGGATCTGGTCGGTCAGTCCGAGGACGCCGACGGCGGCCCCGTTCACCGAGACGATCGCGGCGGTGGCACCGGACTGCACAATCGGCCCCAACTGGTCCGGCGGCGTGCCGCGAAAACTGTGCGGACTGCACACCTCCACGAAGTCACTGCCCACCTCGGCGCGCACGCCGCGCCCCGGCAGTGCCTGGAAATCCTCGGCCGGCGGGACGGCAAGACCGCGCCGCCGGGCTTCGTCGACAATGGCACGGCCCAGCGGATGCTCGCTGAATTGCTCTGCGGCAGCGGCTAATTGGAGCACCTTGGACTCGTCGAACGGCCGCAGCGGCTCGACGATGGCGAGTCGCGGCACGCCCGCGGTCAGCGTGCCGGTCTTGTCCAACGCGACCACGCTGACGTCGGCCAGATGTTCGACGACGACCGCGGACTTGAGCAGCACCCCGTGCCGGCCGGCGTTGGCGACCGCCGCCAACAACGGCGGCATGGTGGCCAGCACCACCGCACACGGCGACGCGACGATCATAAATGTCATGGCGCGCAACAGAACTGGGCGTAGCGGCGAGCCCCCGAGCAACGGAATCGAGATCAGCGCAAGCGTGGCCACCACCACCCCGACCGAGTAACGCTGCTCGATTTTCTCGATGAACAGTTGGGTTTTCGCCTTGGTCGCCGAGGCCGCCGAGACCATTTCGACGATGCGGGCGACCACGCTTTGCGACGGGTCACGGGTGACGACCACGCGCAGCACACCCGACCCGTTGACCGAGCCGGCGAACACGTCGTCGCCGGCGGCCCGCAACACCGGAACCGACTCGCCGGTGATGGAGCACTGATCGACCTCGGAGCGACCCGACAGCACCGCGCCGTCGGCCGGGATGCGCTCTCCCGGCCGCACCACAACACGGTCACCGACCACCAGTTCAGCTGCCGGCAGTACCCGCTCGTTGCCGGCGCCGTCGATTACGACGGCGGTGTCCGGCGTCAGGTCGAGCAAGCCCTTGACCGAGTCGGCGGTGTGCCGGGTGGCGACGTCGTCGAGGGCACCGGAGGTCGCGAAGATCACGATCAGCAGTGCGCCGTCGAAGACCTGTCCGATCGCCACCGCACCGACCGCGGCGACGACCATCAGCAGATCCACGTCGAGCGCCTTGTTGCGCAACGCCTGCGCGCCGGCCCACGCCGAACCCCAGCCGCCGGCCAGATAACAAGCCAGGTACAGCGACCACCAGATGTCCTGTGGCGCACCGCTTAGCTGTGCCACCAGGCCCGCCGCGAACAGCGACAGCGCCGCCGCCGCCCAGCGCACGGAGGTGACCGACCACAGCGCCGCGTGACAACTCTGCGGACGGACGGAGGACGCCGGCCCGCCGGCCGGATCGGCCGCTGCGAGGGTCGCTTCGCAAGTGGTCACGGTCATTGCGGCGGCCTCGCAGAGGGAGAAGAGTTCGTCAGGATGTTCCGAGTCTATTGACGCAGGTCTGGCCGGAGGTCTCGGTTCGATTGCGGTATGTCGCCGAATTGACTTATGGGACAAGGCATACCGCGATGGCGCCGCTGTCCGTCGACACCCACCGCGCACCCTGCCGGCCGCCGCCGCGACGGCCCGTGTGGCCGCCGAAAAAAACCTGGTCGGGAATGGATTCAACGGCCTCGATTAGCGTTACGATTCGTTGATCGCCGAGGCTGCGGAGGTCCGACATGTCATACGTCGCCGTCAACATCGATCTGCTTTCCGGAGCCGCCGGCAACCTGGTCAACATCGGATCGGCCATCAACCAAGCCAACTCCGCGGCGGCGGCGCAGACCACCGGCGTGCTGGCGGCCGGCGCCGACGAGGTGTCGCGGGCCGTTGCAGCGGTGTTCGGCTCGCACGCCCAGGGCTATCAGGCGCTCAGCGCACAGGCGACCGCGTTTCACGACCAGTTCGTGGCGACCTTGGCCGGCGGCGCGAACGCATACGCCGCCGCTGAGGCCGCCGCGGCCAATCCATTGGAAGGGATCCTGGACCTGATCAACGCGCCCAGCCGGGCGCTGTTCAACCGCCCGTTGATCGGCGACGGCCGCGCCGGTGCGCCCGGCTTGCCCGGAGAGGACGGCGGAATCCTGTTCGGCAACGGCGGTCCCGGCGGCGCAGGCGCAGCAGCGGGTCAGGTGGGCGGCCGCGGCGGGGCCGGCGGATTTCTGTTCGGTAATGGTGGTCCCGGGGGTGCGGGAGGCGGCGGCCTCGGCGGCGGCGGCGGAGCGGGCGGCTCGGCAGTGCTGATCGGCAACGGCGGCAACGGCGGCATCAGTCCAACCGGTATGTCGTCTGGCGGTGCCGGCGGCAACGGCGGGCTCCTATTGGGCAACGGCGGCAGCGGCGGAACAGGCTTCTTCGGCGGCGGCGACGGCGGTCGAGCATTCCTACTTGGCAATGGCGGCGCGGGCGGGTCCACCTTCTCCGGCGATAGGGCCGGCAACGGTGGCATCGGCGGGTTCCTGTTCGGCGACGGAGGCAGCGGCGGTAACGGCGGCTCCAACGGCGACGGCGGCAACGGCGGTGACGCGGTGTTGTTCGGTAACGGCGGCCCCGGCGGTAACGGCGGTATAGGCGGCACCGACGGGCTCGGCGGCAGGGGCGGATTGCTGTTCGGCCAACGGGGCGCCAACGGCGCTGTCTGAGTTTCGCGGCACAGCAGGCCGGTCGCCACTTACGCTTGCGTACGTTTTCCGGCGTCATCCACACTTAGCCCCACCGGCCTGAGTGGAAGGGAACCACCGTGGGGCACTACATCGCCAACGTCCGCGACCTCGAGTTCAACCTCTTCGAAGTGCTCGATATCGGCGCGGTACTGGGCGCCGGCCGCTACGCCGACCTCGACATCGACACCGCGCACACCATCCTGGCCGAGGCCGCGCGACTGGCCGAGGGGCCGCTTGCCGAAACCTTCGCCTTCGCCGATCGGCACCCGCCGGTGTTCGACCCGGCCGCGCACCGCATCAGCATCCCACCGGAAGTGGTCAAGACACTGCAGGCGATCAAAGACGCCGAGTGGTGGCGCCTGGGGCTCGACGAGCAGATCGGCGGCATGGCCGCGCCGCCGCCGCTCACCTGGGCCGTCAACGAGATGATCTACTGCGCCAACCCGTCGGTGTCCTTCCTGAACTTCGGCCCGGTACTGTCCCAACCCCTGTTCGAAGAAGGCAATGAAGAGCAAAAGCGTTGGGCTGCAATGGGAATCGAGCGAGGCTGGCAGGCCACCATGGTGCTCACCGAGCCTGACGCCGGCTCCGACGTCGGTGCCGGACGCACCAAGGCGATCGAACAACCGGACGGCACCTGGCACATCGAGGGTGTCAAGCGATTCATTTCCGGCGGCGACGTCGGCGATACCGCCGAGAACATCTTCCATCTGGTACTGGCCCGGCCCGAAGGCGCCGGCCCCGGCACCAAAGGGCTGAGCCTGTTCTACGTGCCCGAGTTCCTTTTCGACCCCGACACCGGCGAACTCGGTGCCCGCAACGGCGTTTTCGTCACCAACCTGGAACACAAGATGGGGCTCAAGACCTCGCCCACCTGCGAGCTGACGTTCGGCGCCACCGACGTACCGGCCGTCGGATATCTGGTCGGTGGCGTGCACAACGGGATCGCCCAGATGTTCACCGTGATCGAGCACGCCCGCATGACCATCGGCGTCAAGTCTTCTGGCACCTTGTCCACCGGGTACCTCAACGCGCTGGCGTATGCCAAGGAGCGGGTGCAGGGCGCCGATCTGACCCAGATGACCGACAAGACCGCGCCGCGGGTGACGATCATGCACCACCCCGACGTGCGCCGCAGCCTGATGACCCAGAAGGCGTACGCCGAAGGCCTGCGCGCACTGTATCTCTATGCCGCTGCGCATCAGGATGATGCTGTCGCACAACATGTTTCGGGCGCAGATCCGGACATGGCGCACCGCATCGACGACCTGCTGCTGCCAATCGTCAAAGGTGTGGGTTCCGAGCGCGCCTACGAGGTGCTCACCGAATCCCTGCAGACACTTGGGGGTTCGGGATTCCTGCAGGACTACCCGATCGAGCAGTACATCCGCGACGCCAAGATCGACTCGCTCTACGAAGGCACCACCGCCATCCAGGCGATGGACTTCTTCTTCCGCAAGATCGTGCGCGACCACGGCCAGGCCCTGCAGCATGTGACGGCGCAGATCAACAAGACCTTGGAAAACGTCGACGAGTCACTCAAGGATCAGGCCGAACTGGTGCAGGCCGCACTCGAGGACGTCACCGCCATGACGACCGCGCTGATGGGCTATCTGATGTCGGCAGCCCAGAACCCGACCGACATCTACAAAGTCGGCCTGGGATCGGTGCGCTATCTGCTCGCCGTCGGCGACCTGATCATCGGCTGGCGGCTGCTGGTCCAGGCGGGCGTGGCCCAGACGGCGCTGCACGGCGATGTGTCGGACAGCGACCGCGCGTTCTACCGCGGCAAGATCGCGGTGTCGGGCTTCTTCGCCAAGAACATGCTGCCCAAGCTGGCCGGGCTGCGCAGCGTCATCGAGCACACCGACGACGACATCATGCGCCTCCCCGAAGACGCCTTCTGACCAGCACACAGATATCGCACAGCTTGACCAGGTAAACCCATTCGTCAGAACCACCGACGATTTGGGAGGACCGTTGTTAACCACTCGATTCGCGCTCGTTGCGATTGCCGGAGCCGCCGCGCTGTCCGCGGCCGCGTGTAGCTCGTCCAACACCTCGAGCCCGAGCACCACGCCGAGCACCGTAGTTGCCTCACCGACGACCGCGCCCTCGTCGGCAGCACCCAAAGGCGAGACACAGGTGCGCGGACTGATCGCCTCGGTCTCCGGAAACGCCGCCCAGGTCACTCAGCAAAGCGGAACCACCACAGTCGATTTCACCGATTCGACGAAAGTCACCGAGGTCACCCCTGGCGCGTTGACCGACGTCACCGCGGGCAGTTGCATCACCGCACGGTCCAAGGAGGACACGCAGCCCGGCAGCCCGATCACCGCGGCGTCGGTACGCGTCAGCCCCGCCGAAAACGGCAAATGCCCGGAGGGCAAGCAGGCCCCCACTCCGTCGTCGACGCCGTCGGGGACGCCGTCGGAGACACCATCCGGAACGCCGACGACGACGACCGGCCCCGGGAAGAAACCGGCAGTCCAGGGATCGGTGGCGTCCGTCGCGGGCAACACCATCACGGTGAATACCGCTTCGGGGTCTCAGACCGTGACGGTCACGGACAAGACGAAATACACCAAGGAGACCGCAGCCAACTCGCAGGCCATCAGTGCGGGCAAGTGCCTGACCGCGCGCGGCAGCGAGAACAACGGCGCGCTGCAGGCCACCTCGATCAGCCTGCAGCCTGCCGAAAAGGGCAAGTGCAATGAAGGTGGCGGCGAACCCCACCACCGCTGAGCCCGGACGTCAGACGGTGAAGCCCAGGGCCCGGAGTTGTTCGCGGCCGTCCTCGGTGATCTTGTCCGGACCCCAGGGCGGGTTCCACACCCAGTTGATCCTGATCTCGTCGACCAAGCCGCTGCCGACCAGCGCCGAGCGGGACTGATCCTCGATGACATCGGTCAGCGGGCAGGCCGCCGACGTCAAGGTCATGTCGACCAGGGCGACGGTGCCCTCCTCGCCCTCTTCCAGATTCAGGCCGTAGACCAAGCCGAGGTCGACGACGTTGATCCCCAGTTCGGGGTCGACGACGTCGCGCATCGCCTCCTCGATATCGGCGAGCAGTTCCTCGTCCGGGGCGCTGTTCTCGCTACCGGGCAGCGCGGTTTCGCTCATCTGTCGACCTCCTCGAAGGCTGCGTGGGCCTGCGCCAGTGCATCTTTGAACGCCATCCAGCCGAGCAGTGCACATTTGACCCGCGCCGGATACTTGGCCACTCCTGCAAACGCTACTCCGTCGCCCAGCACGTCCTCGTCACCCTGCACGTTGCCGCGCGACGACACCATCTCGGTGAAGGCGTCGACGGTCTGCAGCGCCTGCGGCACGCTCAGGCCGATCACCTGATCGGTCAGCACGGATGTCGCCGCCTGACTGATCGAACAACCCTGCCCGTCGTAGGAGATGTCGGCGACGGTCTCGCCGTCCTCGGACAGCGCCACCCGCAGCGTCACCTCGTCACCGCACACCGGGTTGACGTGAAACACCTGCGCGCCGAACGGTTCCCGCAGCCCACGGTGGTGCGGGTGCTTGTAATGGTCCAGAATCACGTCCTGGTACATCTGCTCGAGACGCAAAGTCAGTCTCTCCCAAAGAATTCCACGGACCGCCGGACCCCTGCTATGAGGCGGTCGACCTCGTCGGGGGTGTTGTACAGCGCGAACGACGCGCGCGCCGTGGCCGCCAGGCCAAAGCGGCGGTGCAGCGGCAGCGCGCAGTGATGCCCGACGCGCACCGCCACCCCTTCGTCGTCGAGCACCTGACCGACGTCATGGGCGTGCACGCCGTCGACGATGAACGACACCGGCGACCCGCGGTCCTGCAAAGAGGTGGGCCCGATGATCCGCACTTGGTCGATCGTTGACAGCCCATCCAGGGCCAAAGCGACCAGTTCGCGCTCGTGGGCCTCGACGTTCTCCATCCCGACGCCGTCGAGATAGCGGGCGGCGGCGGCCAATCCGACGACCTGCGAGGTCATCGGGGTGCCGGCCTCGAAACGCTGCGGGGCGGGCGCGTAGGTAGAGGTCTCCATGGTGACGGTCTCGATCATCGACCCGCCCGTGATGAACGGCGGCATCGCGTCCAGCAGCTCGCGGCGGGCGTACAACACCCCGATGCCGTTGGGCCCCAGCATCTTATGCCCGGAGAACGCGGCGAAGTCGACGCCGAGCGCGTGGAAGTCCACCGGTTGGTGCGGCACCGACTGGCAAGCGTCCAGGACCGTCAGTGCCCCGACCGCCTTCGCGCGGGAGACTAATTCGCTTACCGGCGCCAGCGCACCGGTCACATTCGAATGATGGCTGAACGCAACGACTTTGACGTTATCGTCCAGTTGCAGCGAGTCCAGGTCGATGCGGCCGTCCTCGGTCACGCCATACCACTTGAGTGTGGCTCCGGTGCGCCGGGCCAACTCCTGCCACGGGATCAGGTTGGCGTGGTGCTCGAGTTCGGTGGTTACGATCACATCACCCGGGCCGACCGCTAGCGGAAAGCGGCTGTCCCCCAGCACATACGACACCAGGTTCAGCGATTCGGTGGCATTCTTGGTGAACACCAGCTCGTCGGTGTCGGCGCCGACGAATGCGGCGATGTCGGCGCGGCCCTGCTCGTAGGCGTCGGTGGCCTCCTCCATCAACTGGTGCGCACCGCGGTGCACCCCGCCGTTGGAAGTCACCAGGAACTCGCGCTCAGCGTCGAGCACCTGCAGCGGCCGCTGCGAGGTGGCCCCGGAGTCGAGATAGGCCAACTGATTTCCGCTGCGCATGACGCGCTTGAGGATCGGGAAATCGGCCCGGATCGCCGCGAGGTCCAGCATGGTTACGCTCCGGCAGTCGCCGCTTGGGTGAAGCGCACGTAGCCGTTCTGCTCGAGTTCGTCGGCCAGCTCCGGGCCGCCGGATTCGGCGATGCGGCCGCCGACGAACACGTGCACGAACTCGGGGTGGATATACCGCAGGATGCGGGTGTAGTGCGTGATGAGCAGGACGCCACCGTCGTTGGCTTGCGCGTAGCGGTTCACGCCGTCGCTGACCACGCGCAGTGCGTCGACGTCCAGGCCGGAGTCGGTCTCGTCGAGGATCGCGATCTTGGGCTTGAGCAGCTCGAGTTGCAGAATCTCGTGGCGCTTCTTCTCACCGCCGGAGAACCCCTCGTTGACACTGCGCTCGGCGAACGCCGGGTCGATTTCCAGCGCGGCCATCGCCGCTTTGACTTCCTTGACCCACAGCCGCAGCTTGGGCGCCTCGCCGCGGATTGCGGTGGCGGCCGAACGCAGGAAGTTCGACACCGACACGCCGGGCACCTCCACGGGGTACTGCATTGCCAAAAACAGTCCGGCCCTTGCGCGTTCGTCGACGCTCATGGCCAGCACGTCTTCGCCGTCCAGGGTGATCGAGCCGGAGTTCACCAGGTATTTGGGGTGGCCGGCGATGGCGTAGGACAGCGTCGACTTGCCGGAGCCGTTGGGCCCCATCAGGGCGTGTGTCTCACCGGACTTCACGGTGAGGTCGACGCCCTTGAGGATGGGGATTTCGCCGTCGCCGTCGCCGGCGACGCTGACGTGCAGATCTTTGATTTCCAGAGTGGTCATGAAATTTCTGTCTTTTCCGTTATTTCCAGTTCGTGTTCGATGGCTGCGGTCAGGCGCTCGCGAATCTCGGGCACCGCGATCTTGGCGATGATCTCGCCGAAGAAGCCGCGGATCACCAGACGGCGGGCCTGCTCTTCCGGAATGCCGCGGGAGCGCAGGTAAAACAGCTGCTCGTCGTCGAAACGGCCGGTGGCGCTGGCATGTCCGGCGCCGGCGATCTCACCGGTCTCGATCTCCAGGTTGGGCACCGAGTCGGCGCGGGCGCCGTCGGTGAGGACCAGGTTGCGGTTCATCTCGAAGGTGTCGGTGCCGGTGGCCTCGGCGCGGATCAGCACGTCGCCGATCCAGACGGTGTGCGCGTCGGGCAGCTTGGACGACGGATCGCCCTGCAACGCACCCTTGTACAGCACGTTGGACCGGCAGTGCGGCTGGGCGTGGTCGACCAGCAGCCGCGACTCGAGGTGTTGGCCGTCGTCGGCGAAGTACAGGCCCAACAGATCGACATCCCCGCCGGGTCCGGCGAAGCGGGCGGTGGCCGACATCCGTACCACCTCGCCCCCCAGCGTGACGGTGGTGTGTTTGAGCACCGCGTCCTTGCCGAGCCGGCCGTGGTGCGCGCTGACGTGCACGGTGTCGTCGGCCCAGTCGGCAATCCAGATGACGGTGAGCCGGGCGGCGTCGCCGACGACGAACTCGACGTTGTCGGCGTAGGTTCCGCTGCCCCGATGATCGATGACGACGACGGCCTCGCCGAGTTCCTCGACCCGGATCTGCAGGTGCCCGTAGGCGGTGGCGCCGGCGCCGGGACCTTCGACGGTGACATTGATCGGTTCGGCGATCTGGGTGTCACGGCCGACGGTCACCAGTGTCGCGGAGTTGAACGACGAGAATGCCTGTGCCGCAACCCGATCAGCGGGCACCCCACCCTGACCGAGCCGCTCGTCGCCGCGGCGCACCTGCTCGGTGGTTACGCCGTCGTGCGTGGCGACGGTGATCTTGGCGCTACCGGTGGCGTGGGCCGAGCCGTCGTGCAGGCCGCGCAACCGCTTGAGCGGGGTGAACCGCCACAGTTCGTCGCGGCCGTGCGGCACCTCGAACGCGTCAACGTCGAAGGAGGAGAACAACTCCCCCTTGTTCAACGTCGCGGTCATCCGACCGAGCCCTCCATCTGCAACTCGATCAGCCGGTTGAGCTCCAGCGCGTACTCCATCGGCAGTTCCTTGGCGATCGGCTCGACGAATCCGCGCACCACCATCGCCATCGCCTCGTCCTCGGTCATGCCGCGGCTCATCAGGTAGAACAGCTGGTTCTCACTGACCTTGGAGACGGTGGCCTCATGGCCCATCGTGACGTCGTCCTCGCGGATGTCGACGTAGGGGTAGGTGTCGCTGCGGCTGATCGTATCGACCAGCAGCGCATCACATTTCACGCTCGACTTGGAGCCGTGCGCGCCCTTGTTGACCTGAACCAGGCCGCGGTAGGAGGTGCGGCCACCGCCGCGGGCCACCGACTTGGACACGATGTTGCTCGACGTGTTGGGCGCCAGGTGCAGCATCTTGGCGCCGGTGTCCTGGTGCTGGTCTTCGCCGGCGAACGCGATCGAGAGCACCTCACCCTTGGCGTGCTCGCCGGTCATCCAGACCGCCGGGTACTTCATGGTGACCTTGGAGCCGATGTTGCCGTCGACCCACTCCATGGTGGCGCCCGCCTCGGCCCGAGCACGCTTGGTGACCAGGTTGTAGACGTTGTTCGACCAGTTCTGGATGGTCGTGTAACGAACGCGCGCATGTGGTTTCACAATGATCTCGACGACAGCCGAGTGCAACGAATCCGATTTGTAGATCGGAGCGGTGCAGTTGTGCACGGCGAAGCCGTAAGCGAGGTAACTATCCGGAGCCTCGACATCGAGGTTATATACCGGCTCATGCGCCTCGCGCACCGAGCGCTTCTTGATCGGCACCGCAAAGTAGTCGCCGCAGTCGCGAGCCTGTTTCGGACCACGCCCACCCTCGGTCCACTGGACCTGATAAATGTCCTTGCGCATCACGTCACGACCCAAGATCGCGCCGGGTCCGGCAGGCCTACGCAGCTCGACGGTCGCGTAGTGGCCCAGCCGCGCCAGAATCGACTGCAGCTGGAACGCCCATACGCGCGAGGTCGTGTGGACCCGCTTCCAGAGCGCACCGCCGCGTTCGATGGTGTTGCCGTCGCCGTTGACGTAGGCGTCGACCAACTCACGCAGGAATGCCTCGTCTTGCCGCATCAGCGTGTCGGACAGCTTCTTGCTGGCAGAACCAGATCCGACGTGGTGCCGCATGGCGGCGTAGCCGGCCTTGGTGTACACGGTCACCCGCGCGGAATGCTTGTCCTCCTCGATGAGGACCGAACCGGGTGTCTCGTACAGCGACTTACACGCCTGCCGGACCTCTTCGACGTACTCGAATTCCTTGCTGTGGAACGAGAAAATCAGCGATTCGCAGTTGTTGGTGAGGCACGCATGACCCTCTGCGAGGTAATAGCCGGCCAACCGCGCGAACTCCAGCGGCAGCACCGTCGGGTGCGGAATCGGCTTCGGCTTCGGGTAGATCAGGAAATCACCTTCGGCCACATCCTTGGCCGCGATCCAACGAGGCTCGGCGGCACGCAGTTTGGCGCTATTGACCTCCGCCTTCCACCCGTTGCGCTCCTTGCGCATGACACGCACCTCGTCGCGCGGGACGACCAGCAGGGGATGCTCTGCGGTGACCGAGAACTTGTTGGCCGGCGACATCGGCGTGAAGCTGAACAGTTCGCCATTGAGGTCGCGCACCTGCACCGCGGTCACCCGATGCGGCCGTCCATCGTGGCCCATCACCTGGTCACCAACGCGGATTGCCTCGATAGGCCGCAAGTCTCCGTCAGCGGTCGTGATCAGCTCACCGGCCGGCAGGCAGCCCTCGATGTAGTGAACGTAGGAGTCTTCGTCGGCGATGATCAGTGTGCGCTCGAACTGACCCATGTTCTCGGTGTTGATCCGGAAGTAGGCCTGCAACGGGATGTCCACGTGGACGCCCGGTGGGACATATATAAACGAACCACCACTCCAAACAGCGGTATTCAGTGCAGAAAACTTATTATCGCCCGCTGGAATTACGGTCCCGAAATATTTCTGGAAAATATCGGGGTGCTCCCGCAAACCAGTATCAGTATCTAAGAAGATGACTCCCTGAGCCTCCAAGTCCTCTCTGATCTGGTGGTAAACCACTTCGGATTCATATTGTGCCGCTACTCCAGCAACTAATCTTTGCTTTTCTGCCTCAGGAATTCCCAAGCGGTCATACGTATTCTTAATATCCTCGGGCAACTCTTCCCAACTCGCCGCCTGCTTTTCGGTGGACCGCACGAAGTACTTGATGTTGTCGAAGTCGATGCCCTCGAGGTTGGACCCCCAGTTCGGCATCGGCTTCTTGTCGAAGATGCCCAGTGCCTTCAGCCGGATATTCAACATCCACTCGGGCTCGTTCTTCTTCGCCGAGATGTCGCGCACCACCGCTTCGGACAATCCGCGCTGCGCGCTGGCGCCCGCGACGTCAGAGTCGGCCCAGCCGTAGCCGTACCTACCCAGGGCGTCGATCGTCTGCTCCTGGGTCAACGGTTCCTTGGCGGCTTCGAGGGTCATGACGAGACTCCTTCGTTGCTAGTGGCGGGGCGCGGGCTGGGCGCCTTCGAATTGGGGACGGTGAGTGGTACGTGGGTGGTGCAGGCGCAATCGCCGTTGACGATCGTCGCCAACAACTGCACGTGGGTGCCGAGCACCTCGGACATCGCCTGCTGCTCGGCGTCGCAAAGTTCCGGGAATTCTTCGGCCACGTGCGACACCGGGCAGTGATGCTGGCAGATTTGCACACCGTGGATCGGCCCGCCCACCCGGGTGGTGGTGGCGACGTAGCCGGCCTTGGTCAGCGCCTGCGCAACGCGCTCGGCGGCCGCTTCGACAGCGGCGTCGTCGGGCCCCTCGGCGGGCGCGATGTCGGAGAGGATCGCGTCGATGCGGCGCCGCGCGAACGTTTTCACCGCGTCGTCCCCACCGATCTCGCGCAGTTGTCGTATTGCGGCAGAAGCCAAGTCGTCGTAGGAGTGATCCAACTTGGCCCGTCCGCCGGCGGTCAGCCGGTAACGCTTTGCCGGGCGGCCCCGCCCTACCTGTTGCCAGGACGCGGCGGCCACCGACTCGGCATCGCCCGCGTCGATCAGTGCGTCGAGGTGACGGCGCACCCCGGCCGCCGACAGACCCAGCCGCTCGCTGATTTCGGTGGCGGTAATGGATCCCGATTCCAGCAGCAGGCGCACGATCGCGCGACGGGTGTGACCCTCCGACCCGACAGCCCCGGCTGCGGGCACGGCAGCATCCAGCTCGGATTGGATTTTCACAACACCAGTGTGTCGCAATTCGGGCAACCCGTCCAGCAAGGGTGCCCTTACGTGACGAGGCCAACAACGCTGTCTGAGCGTGCCAGTACGCTGCTCTGATGGCAGCCCGCCACCACACCCTGAGCTCGTCGATCGCCGCATTGCACGGCGACGAGCAGACGGTGGGCAAACCCCTCAACGCCACCGAGCTTGCCGCACTCAAACACACCCGGTTATTCGGGGCGACCGGCACCGTCCTGATGGCCATCGGCGCCCTGGGTGCCGGCGCGCGGCCGGTCGTCCAGGACCCCACCTTCGGGGTGCGGCTGCTGAACCTGCCGTCCCGGATCCAGACGGTGGCCCTGACCATGACCACCACCGGCGCGGTGATGATGGCGCTGGCCTGGCTGATGCTGGGCCGGTTCGTGTCGGGCAAGCGGCGGATGTCCCGCGGCGAGCTGGACCGCACCCTGGTGCTGTGGATGCTGCCGCTGCTCATCGCCCCGCCGATGTACAGCAAGGACGTCTACTCCTACCTGGCGCAGAGCCAGATCTCGCTGGAAGGACTCGACCCCTACCGGGTCGGACCCGCCTCCGGCCTGGGCCTGGGCCACGTCTTCACCCTGTCGGTGCCCAGCCTGTGGCGCGAGACACCCGCGCCCTACGGCCCGCTGTTTCTGTGGATCGGACGCGGCATCTCGGCGCTGACCGGGGAGAACATCGTCGCCGCCGTGCTCTGCCACCGGCTGGTGGTGCTGTTCGGGGTGGCGCTGATCGTCTGGGCGACGCCGCGGCTGGCCCGGCGCTGCGGCGTGGCCGAGGTCAGCGCGCTGTGGTTGGGCGCAGCCAACCCGCTGCTGTTCATGCACTTGGTCGCCGGCATCCACAACGAGGCGCTGATGCTGGGACTGATGCTGACCGGCGCCGAATTCGCGCTCCGCGGCATCGATTCGAAGGAATCCCTCAAACCGCATTCGTGGCGGATCGGCCCGGACTGGGAACCACTGGGCATGCTGCTGGCCGGCTCCGTCTTGATCGTGCTGTCGTCACAGGTCAAGCTGCCGTCGTTGCTGGCTTTGGGGTTCGTCACGGGCGCGCTGGCCTACCGGCTCGGCGGCACCATCAAGGCCCTGATGCTGTCCGGCGCGGCCATGGCGGGCCTGGCGCTGGCCGTGATGGGCATCGTCGGCTGGGCCAGCGGCCTGGGATTCGGCTGGATCTACACACTGGGCACCGCCAACGTGGTGCGCAGCTGGATGTCGCCGCCCACCCTGCTGGCGCTGGGCACCGGGCAGGTGGGCATTCTGCTGGGCCTGGGCGATCACACCACCGCGATTCTGTCGCTGACCCGTGCCATCGGCGTGCTGATCATCATGGTGATGGTCTGCTGGCTGTTGCTGGCCGTCTTCCGCGGCCGGCTGCATCCGATCGGCGGCCTGGGCGTGGCACTGGGCCTGACCGTGCTGCTGTTCCCGGTCGTGCAGCCCTGGTATCTGCTCTGGGCCATCATCCCGCTGGCAGCCTGGGCCACCCGCACCGGATTCCGGGCCGCCGCCATCGTCATCACCCTGATCGTCGGCATCTTCGGACCCACCGCCAACGGTGACCGCTTCGCGCTCTTCCAGATCGTCGATGCCACACTGGCCAGCGCATTCATCGTGGTGGCGCTGATTTCGGTGACCTACCACCGGCTGCCGTGGCGCCCACTTCCCGAAGAAGAGGAGGGACCGCGGCCGGCTGAGACGCCCATCACAGCGGCCGCGCAGGAACCGACCCAGCGGACGACCACCACCCCGGACGCCTACGCTGATTCCACGTGAGCCCCGTCCCCCAGCACCGCGAAATCGTGGTTCGGCTTCGTGGGCTGCGCAAGCAGTACGGGTCCGTCACGGCAGTTTCCGATCTCGATCTCGAAGTGCACGCCGCCGAGGTGTTCGCCCTACTGGGCCCCAATGGCGCAGGTAAGACCACCACCATCGAGATGTGCGAGGGATTCGTCCGCCCCGACGCCGGCAGCGTCGAGGTGCTCGGCCTGGACCCGATCGCCGACAACGCGCGACTGCGGCCCCGCATCGGGGTGATGCTGCAGGGCGGCGGCGGCTACCCGGCCGCGCGCGCCGGCGAAATGCTGCACCTGGTGGCCTCCTACGCCGCCGACCCACTGGATCCCGCCTGGCTGCTCGACACGCTGGGCCTGACCGACGCCGCCCGTACCACCTATCGACGGCTCTCCGGCGGCCAGCAGCAGCGGCTGGCGCTGGCATGCGCCCTGGTCGGGCGCCCCGAGCTGGTGTTTCTCGACGAGCCCACCGCCGGGATGGACGCCCACGCCCGGGTGCTGGTGTGGGAGCTGATCGACGCGCTGCGCCGCGACGGCGTCACCGTGGTGCTCACCACGCATCACCTCAAGGAGGCCGAGGAACTCGCCGACCGCCTGGTCATCATCGACCACGGGACGACGGTCGCCGCGGGCAAACCCGCCGATCTGATGCGCAGCGGCGCCAAAGGCCAGTTGCGGTTCAGCGCACCCCCGCGCCTGGACCTGTCGCTGCTGAGCGCCGCGCTGCCGGAGGGCTACATTGCCACCGAACTGACGCCCGGCGAGTACCTGGTCGAAGGCGAAGTGGGACCCCAGGTGCTCGCCACGGTCACGGCGTGGTGCGCACAGATCGACGTACTCGCCACCGACATGCGCGTCGAGCAGCGCAGTCTCGAGGACGTCTTCCTCGAACTCACCGGCAGGAAGCTGCGGCAATGAGCGACCTGTTCCCGCCCGGCACTTTCGCTCCGGACCCGCGCCCCAGCGCGGTGCCGACGATGCTGGCCGCCCAGTTCAACCTCGAAGCAAAGCTGCTGCTGCGCAACGGCGAGCAGCTGCTGCTGACCATGTTCATCCCGATCACGCTGCTGGTCGGGCTCAGCCTGCTACCGTTCGGGTCGTTCCGTGAGCCCCGCGCCGCGGTGTTCACTCCCGCGATCATGGCGTTGGCCGTCATCTCCACCGCGTTCACTGGGCAGGCCATCGCGGTCGCTTTCGACCGCCGCTACGGCGCATTGAAGCGGCTTGGAGCCACCCCGCTACCGGTCTGGGGCATCATCGCCGGCAAGTCGCTGGCCGTGATCTTCACCGTCTTTCTGCAGTCAATCATCCTGGGCGGCATAGGTTTTGCGTTGGGATGGCGGCCGGGTTTGGCGGCCCTGGCCTTGGGTGCGCTGGTGATCGCGCTGGGTACCGCGGGGTTCGCCGCGCTGGGCCTGCTGCTCGGCGGCACCTTGAAAGCCGAGGTGGTGCTGGCCCTGGCCAACCTGTTGTGGTTCGTCTTCGCCGGGTTGGGCGCACTGACGCTGGAGAGCGGCATGATTCCGACGGCGGTCAAGTGGGCGGCCCGGTTGACGCCGTCCGGGGCGCTCACCGAGGCGCTGACCCAAGCTATGGCGCTGCGGGTGGATTGGTTCGGGATCGCTGTTCTTGCGGGCTGGGGGGCGCTGGCGGCCCTGGCGGCGCGACGCTGGTTCCGCTTCACCTGACTTGCGCGATTCACTCTGCGGCCAGGGCGCGGAAGTGCGAGTGGCATGCGCCGTGAACGCAGGGTCAACGGTCGTCAGCGCAGAGTCAACGGGTCGTCAGCGCAGAGTCAACGCGTCGTCCGCGCAGAGTCAACGGGGCGTCAGCGAGTCCCAGGCGCGCTGAACCCGTCGAACGATGTCGGCCGGGTGCTGGCGCGCCACCACCCTGACCACGGTCCAGCCCACTCGGTCGAGATATTCCTGGCGCTCGACATCCCACGCGTACTGGGCGGGGTCGGTCCAATGCTGGTCGCCGTCGTATTCAGCGGCCAACATGATGTCCTCCCAACCCATGTCGAGGAAATAGCGGGGAAAGCCGTCGGGGCCCGGTACGGGTATCTGAGTCCGCGGCCGCGGGAAACCCGCCTCGATCAACAACAGCCGCAGCCAGGTCTCCTTCGGCGACTGGGCGCCACCGTCAACCAGCGCCAGTACTTCCTGCAATCGACACAGCCCTCGGGCGCGCCGGTGGTTGCCGGCCAACGCCGCCACGTCACGGACCCTGAAACCGGTGGCAGCGGCAAGCGCATCGAGTTGGGCGACTGCGCGACCGAGCGTGCCGCGTCGGCCGAGGTCGAATGCGGTGCGCTCCGGTGTTGTGACGGGTAAACCATCCAGCCGTTCGTATTCGCCGTCGACCAGCAGGTCAGCTCTGGTCACCACACGTGGTGGGGTTCTCGCGTTGCGCCAGATCAACTCGATCGGCGCCGCCGGATCGACCCACTTGGCCCCATGCATCGCCGAAGCGGCAAGGCCGGCTATCACCGCTTCTCGACGTGACCACAGCCAGGCGGCTGCTGTGCGCTGCCGCAGCGACGGCTCAACCCACTTGTCCAGGTAGACGTTCGGCATTATGGCGCGGTAGTACCTGCGCAGCTGGTAGCGGTTGAGGTCGCCGCGGGCCAACGCCTCACTGCCGATGAACGGTTGCTGCCCAAAGCTCACCGCGCGCATGTTGGCAGCCGAGAGCGTCCCCGGCCAGTCAGCCCGCAACCCGTTCGTCGACTCTGCGGCTATGGCGCAGAAGTGCGAGTGGCGTGCGCCCTGCACGCAGAGTCAACGTGCAACCGCGCAGAATCAACGCGCAACCGCGCAGAGTCAATGGGCAAAACGGTTGTCGCTACGATCGGGCGGTGGCCGTCGGACGAGCGTTGATGCGTGCGGTGGACCTACTCCCCGACCCCAGCCTGCGCGTCCAGCGGGTCCTGGCCGCTGCCGTCATCCTCACCCAGGGCGGTATCGCCGTCACCGGGGCCATCGTGCGCGTCACCGCCTCCGGGTTGGGCTGCCCGACCTGGCCGCAGTGCTTTCCGGGCAGCTTCACCCCCGTCGCGGTCGCCGAGGTGCCGCGCATCCATCAGGCGGTCGAGTTCGGCAACCGGATGATCACCTTCGCCGTCGTGATCACCGCGGCACTGGCGGTGCTGGCCCTGACGCGGGCCCGGCGGCGCCGCGAAGTGCTGGTCTATGCGTGGCTGATGCCGGCGTCCACGGTGGTACAAGCGGTCATCGGCGGCATCACGGTGCGGACCGGGTTGCTCTGGTGGACGGTGGCCATCCACCTGCTGACGTCGATGAGCATGGTGTGGCTGTCGGTGCTGCTCTACGTCAAGGTGGGCGAGCCCGACGACGGGGTGGCCGAACAGCGGGTCGCCACACCGCTGCGATTGCTCACCGCGCTCAGCGCGCTGAATCTGGCCGCGGTGCTGGTGACCGGCACCCTGGTCACCGCCGCCGGCCCGCACGCCGGCGACAAAAGCCCCAGCCGCACCGTGCCGCGGCTGACGATCGAGATCACCACCCTGGTGCACGCGCACTCGTCGCTGCTGGTGTCCTACCTGTCGCTGCTGGTGGGCTTGGGATTCGGCCTGGTCGCGGTGCACGCCGCGCCCGCCGTCACGCGACGCCTCGCGGTGTTGGTGGCGCTGGTCTTCGCACAGGCTGCCGTGGGCACCGCGCAGTTCTATACCGGGGTGCCCGCCGCCCTGGTCGCGATCCACGTGGCCGGCGCAGCGGCCTGCACGGCGGCCACCGCGGCGCTATGGGCGTCGATGCGAGAACGGGCCCAGCCCGAGGCGCTCCAGGGCTGACTCCACGGCCAGCGCGAACTGACGCTGGGCCAGTCCGCGTGTCTCGACATCCAGCCGCAGCCAGCCCAGCGACGGGTCGATCAGACCCAGGCCCAGTACCCGGTTCCCGACCAGATGCACCCGCGCATACAACAATTCGCCTGGTGCAGTGGCCAGCGCAGCGGCACCGGCATCCCACAGCTCGAAGTCCGCTTCGCCTTGGTGCAGCGCGTCGCCCACGGTGACGAACGCGTGCGACGGTTTCCCGCCCAGAAACACCAGCACCGTCTCTGGCGCCGCCGGAGCCGACTGCACCCACACATCCGTGTCGCACTGGTCGACATAGGCCTGCACCGCGGACGGATCGCTGAACCGCCGCGTCCCGGTCCCCACCGCCGGGCCGACGAAGTAGTGGTCACCTTGAGCGAGCCGGACAGCCTCGCCGTGCGCGTAGCGCACGCCCGGCACGACCGGCACATCGCGTTCGGTCAGCCTGCCCAGATAGCGGCGGTTGCTGTTCCAGGCGACGACGGCCGGCGGGTTCAGCAGATTCGGCACGGCTCGCGTCCAGGCCAGGAACTCGTCGAGACGCCGGACGTAGTCCCGGGCCGCGCGCAGGATCACCAGGTCCGCCGCGGAGGTATCCGGGTGGTCCCAGGGCAGCCAGCGCGCGTGCAGACCGCGAATGCGCAAGGCGCCCACCAGCCCGGCGTCGTCACCTGCGGCGTCCTGCGATTCCCCCGTCAACACGATGCGCGGGTGGAAGGTATCCGGTCGGGCTAGCTTCATGCCCGGGCATGATAGCGACATGCATGCGATCGAAGTCAGCGCAACCGGCGGCCCCGAAGTCCTGAACTACACCGAGTTGCCGCAGCCCGACCCCGGGCCCGGCGAGGTGTTGATCAAAGCGGAGGCCATCGGCGTCAACTTCATCGACACCTATTTCCGCACCGGGCAGTACCCGCGGCCGCTGCCCTTCGTGCTCGGCTCGGAGGTGTGCGGCACGGTCGTTGCCGCCGGCTCCGAGGTCGAGGACCTCGCCGTGGGCGACCGGGTGGTCAGTGCCGCCGCCAACGGCGGTTACGCCGAATTCTGCACTGCCCCAGCATTTTTGACGACGAATGTGCCCGACGGCATCAGCTCCGAGGTGGCCGCGTCGGCGCTGTTGAAAGGGCTGACCGCGCAGTACTTGCTCACCTCGGTGTACCCGGTGCAGGCCGGGGACAGCGTGCTGGTGCACGCCGGCGCCGGCGGCGTGGGCCTGATCCTGACCCAGTGGGCCACCCACCTTGGGGCGCGGGTGATCACGACGGTCTCTACGCCGGACAAGGAACGACTGTCGCGCCAGGCGGGCGCCGTCGAGGTGCTCCCCTACCCGGACGACGCGGATCGATTCGGGCACCGGGTGCGCGAGCTCACCGACGGCGTCGGGGTGGCCGTGGTGTACGACGGCGTGGGCGCGACGACGTTCGACGCCAGCCTGGCCAGCCTGGCGGTGCGCGGCACGCTGGCCCTGTTCGGCGCCGCCAGCGGACCCGTCCCCCCGTTCGACCCGCAGCGCCTGAACTACGCCGGGTCGGTGTACCTCACCCGGCCGTCGTTGGCCCATTTCACCCGCACCGCACAGGAGTTCAGCTGGCGAGCCGACGAATTGTTCGGCGTGATCGCCAGCGACGCAGTGCAAGTCGCGGTCGGTGGCAGCTATCCGCTGGCTGAGGCCGCGCGCGCCCACACCGACTTGGAGGGCCGCAAAACCAGCGGTTCGATCGTGCTGCTCCCTTAGCTTCCGGTATCCCCGGCGGAGGGCAGCAACGGCAGACTCGGGCCGCCACCGTACGGGTCGCCGGCCAGTGTGGTCAGGCCGGCCGGCCGAACCGGCTGCCTGGTCGACGTCGCGGTGCAACCCAGCGGGCCGGCAGACCGGTCGGATGCTTGCGGCCCTTCGTCGAAATCGGTTGTCATGTAAACGTATTCATCGGCATAGCCGTGCTGCTGCTTGTACTGCCGGCGCCGGTTGCGCGCTTTGCGGCGGCCGGCGGTTGCGGCGGCCGCCGCCACACCGTCGGGTTCGGGCGTCTTGGCGCGTGACGACGCGCCGCCGGTGCCGCGATGCACGGGGCCGGAGCCGACGCCGGGACCGCCGCCGACCGCGTAGGGAACGAATGTATGACCGGCCGGGACGGACGGCGCGGCGGACGGCGGAGGCGAACTGACCGTGCTCACCGTCGTGACCGGGGCCGGAGCCGACGCGCTCGGCGGCACCGACCCGACCTGCGCGACGCCAATCGTCGAGGCGGGCACGGCAGTGGCCGCGCCCACCACCGGAGCCGGCACCGGCCCGACCGCCTCGGCAGAGGGCAGCGTGGCCATCCCGGCCACCGCCGCCACACTGGCTGCGGCGGCGGGCAGCGTCGGCAGGGTCGACCCCAGCGGAGAAGACGCGATCACCACCGCCAGCGCCGGATGGACTGTCAGGTAGGCGGTCAGCTGCGCCGGCGTGATCCCGGCGAGGGACTGCAGGACAGATATCGGATTGGTCAGCAACAGCTGGATCCAATCCTGCAAGCTCCCGGCGTCGTCGCCGAAGAGCAGTAGCCGGGAGATCCAAAACCCCTGCTGAAGTGGGCTGGTGTAGGAGGCGTACGGGATGCCGTTGAGGGTGCCGGCGGTGGGGTCCCAATCCATCCCGATCAGTCGCAGCACGGACTGGACGAGCTGCTGCGGGCCCTGCCGGCTCTCATACGGCGGGTCCGACGACGCTGCGGTCGATGCTGCAGAATTGAAAATCTGCGGCACCGCAGCGTCGTCCGGACTCGCCGTCAGCGCGCCGCGCGAAAGCGCCTCGTACGCCGACATGATGGTGGCGGCCTGAACCCACATGCGTACGTAGTCGGCTTCGTTGAGGGCAATCGGAATGGTGTTGATGCCAAAGAAATTCGTGGCTGTGAGGATCGCGTGCGCGGCGTGATTGGCCGCCAGTTCGGGCAGTGTCGGCATGCCCGCCAGCGCGGCGGTGTAGGCGCTGGCCACTGCTTCGTGCTGGGCGGCCCTGGCTGCGCTGGCGACGGCTGCCGAGGTCAACCACTCCAGGTAGGGTGCGTGCGCCGTCACATACGCCTCGGAGCTGGGCCCCTGCCAGGTTCCGGCGTGTACCGACGCCAACAGCGCACCGAGTTCTTCACCGGCTGAGGCGTATTCGGCGCTCAGCGAGGCCCACGCCGCCGCCGCTGCCAGCAAGGGACCGGGGCCCGGCCCGCTGCTCAGCAACGCCGAATGTACCTCTGGAGGCGAAGCCATCCAGAAGATGGTGGCCATCGGTCAGCCGCAGACCGGATGCCCTGCCTGGGTCGTGGCGGCGCAGTACGTGCCCGGATCCATCCAACCGGCATCGAACGTCATGCCAGACACCCCTTCCACGGCGGGTACCGGATGAGCCAATATCGCTACGAAGGGTAGCGCAAATCGGCACAGGCCGCCGCCTTAACGCCGATCTCTGTTTGTCGTGTTCGTATCGCCCGAATTGCCCGGTTCGGCAGGCGAATTGGCGTCCCCGGGGCATCACTCGGGCGGCGACTATGTTCGCCGGGCGAGTTCCAGCGCCGCCGCGACGACGGGCTTGGCCCACTTCGGTGTCGCAGCCAAATCAGCGGGCCCGGCGATGCGGCCATGCTCCATGTGCAGCACCAGGATCGGTTGCGGCACCTGCCCGGTCGCGGGGTCGGCGGTCACCGAGTTGTCGTAGACCCGTAGCTCGCTCAGCACGGGCAGCAATGTCACGAGGTTGATCAGGCTGTGCCGGTAACGGCGACGGATATCGGCTTCCGGGATGTCGTGCCCGCCGGCACGAACCCGCTGGCGCACCCGGTCGATGTGCGCCTCGGCACTGTTGAGCCCTACGTAGAAGACGTGGATCTCGGCGCCACGCCCGGCGGCGTCGGCCAACAGCCGCGGCATCGTGGTGCCGCCGAGTGTGGTCTCGAACGTGAAATCCAGACCTCGCTCGATGGCCAGTTCCAGCATCCGTCGGCCCTGTTGCCAGGCGGCGGCGTTAGCCGCGGTCTGACCCATCCCGGGATTGGCAGCCTTGATCTCCCGCGCCGCCTCGTCCGGGTTGTAGTACTGGCCGCCCTTGTCCCGGATCGTGGCGCCGACGATGCTGCTCTTGCCGGCGCCGTTGACGCCTGCCAGCACATTGATCCGCTGCGTCAACGTGCGCGCGCGGCGCGTGCCACCTTCACCGCAGCGGCACCCATCTCCGCCGGGGTGGCGTCGAACGCGGCGGCGACACCGGCTTTGGCTTCCGGAGTCTGCATGGCGGCCAGCAGCTCGTCGAAGCGATCGCTGAGGTCGTCGAGCGCGGGCGCCGCCGGCGCGGTCAGCGCTTCGAATTCGGCGTAGGACATCAACACCGCTTTGGGGGTGGCGTGCTTGGTGATCACCACCGCACCGTTGAGGGCGGCCTGGTCGATCACGGCGCCGAACTCGTTCTTGAGGCGCGTCGCGCTCACCACGGGTACGTCAACCAGCTGACCGGCACGGTTGCGGAACGAGACAGTGGTCATAACGCTGCCCTCCTAGCTCACCAGAACACCCGCCAGTTTAGTCATTTTGGCTATTTTGGGCGAATGGTGGACAGCGGTCCGCTCAGAACAGAGTCGGCAGCGCAATCACCGAATCGACGGCCAGCGCGCAGAACACCAGCGCGAGGTAGTTGTTGGACTGCAGGAACAGTCGCAGCGGCTTGATCTCCGCGCCGGCGCGCACCCCGGAATACAGCTGGTGGGCCATCGTCAGGAACCACACTCCGGCGACCACCGCCACCGCGGCGTACAACCAGCCCGCCGCCAGCGCCAGCGTCAGCGTCGCCAGCACGGTCAGCCACGTGTAGATCAGGATCTGCTTGGTGACCTGCCGCTCGGTCGCCACGGCGGGCAGCATCGGCACGCCGGCCACCTTGTAGTCCTCTTTGTACCGCATGGCCAGCGCCCAAGTGTGCGGCGGCGTCCAGAAGAAGATGACCGCGAACATGGCCAGCGCCGGCCAGCCGATGGTCCCGGTGACCGCCGACCAGCCGATCATCACCGGCATGCAGCCGGCCGCGCCGCCCCAAACCACGTTCTGGGAGGTCCGCCGCTTGAGCAGCAAGGTGTAGACGAACACGTAGAACGCGATGGTGGCCACCGCCAGCAGGCCGGATAGCAAATTGGTGGTCAGCCACAGCCAGAAGAACGAGCCAACGCTGAGCACCAGCCCGAAGATCAGCGCGTTGCGCTTGGGTACCGCAGCCCGCGCCAGCGGGCGTCGCGCGGTCCGCTTCATCACCTTGTCGATGTCGGCGTCCGCCACGCAGTTGAGGGTGTTGGCGCCGCCCGCGGCCATCATGCCGCCGACCAGCGTGTTGAGGATGAGCATCGGCTGGACGCTGCCGCGGTGCGCGAGCAGCATCGCCGGAATAGCGGTGACCAGCAGCAACTCGATCACCCGCGGCTTGGTCAGCGCCAGATAAGCCAGGACCGTGCCGGTGAGCCGGCCAGCGAACCGGGTCGGGCTCTCGCCGGTGGTCCGGCCCGGGGTCGCGACTTCTGGGCGCCCGCGAACGCTCACGCATTAACTCCTCGGGAAAAATCGCAGCCGCGCGCAGCTTCTACTACGCATGATGGTAGACGGCGGGAGCCGGGTCGCTGCCCCGCAGGGTCGATTCGCAGGATTTTCCCTTCCGTTTGGCAGCCGATAACGAAGTGTTGCGGCGCAGATCGCAGGCCAGAATTCCCCGACACGATATTTTCACACCGGCCGCATTGGGTACCCCGAATCTGGACCTGCGGTGGCCCGCAATCCCGCACTAGGGTGGGATTGATCAGTTGACGACCCTGGCCTGCGGACTGAACTGAGGACTGAATTAGTGACCACACTCGAAGAGATCTCTGCGCTCACCCAACCGCACCACCCCGACGACTGGACCGAGATCGATTCGGCTGCGGTCGACACTGTTCGGGTGCTGGCCGCCGACGCGGTCCAGAAAGTCGGCAACGGCCATCCGGGTACGGCGATGAGCCTGGCGCCGCTGGCGTACACGCTGTTTCAGCGTGCCATGCGCCACGACCCCAGTGATGTGCACTGGCTGGGCCGCGACCGGTTCGTGCTGTCCGCCGGGCACAGCAGCCTGACCTTGTACCTACAGCTGTATCTGGGCGGGTTCGGCCTGGAGCTGTCCGACATCGAAGCGCTGCGCACCTGGGGGTCCAAGACGCCGGGACACCCGGAGTTCCGGCACACCGACGGCGTGGAGATCACCACCGGCCCGCTGGGCCAGGGCCTGGCTTCCGCGGTGGGAATGGCGATGGCCGCCCGCTACGAGCGCGGGCTGTTCGACCCCGACGCCGAACCCGGCACCAGCCCGTTCGACCACCACGTTTACGTGATCGCCTCCGACGGCGACATCGAGGAGGGCGTCACGTCGGAAGCGTCGTCGCTGGCCGCGGTGCAGCAGCTGGGCAACCTGATCGTCTTCTACGACCACAACCAGATCTCGATCGAGGACGACACGAACATCGCGCTGTGCGAGGACACGGCGGCGCGGTACCGCGCCTACGGCTGGCACGTCCAGGAGGTCGAGGGCGGCGAGAACGTGGTGGGCATCGAGGAGGCGATCGCCAACGCGAAGGCCGAGACCGGCCGCCCGTCGTTCATCTCGCTGCGCACCATCATCGGCTTCCCCGCCCCCAACCTGATGAACACCGGTAAGGCGCACGGCGCCGCCCTGGGCGACGACGAGGTGGCGGCCACCAAGAAGATCCTCGGCTTCGACCCGGACAAGACGTTCGAGGTGCGCGACGAGGTGATCGAGCACACCCGAAAGCTGGTCCAGCGCGGCAAGGAAGCGCACGAGAAATGGCAGACGGCGTTCGACGCGTGGGCGCAACGCGAGCCCGAGCGCAAGGCACTGCTGGACCGGTTGACCGCCGAGGAGCTGCCGGACGGCTGGGACGCCGACCTGCCGCACTGGGAGCCGGGCTCCGACGCGATCGCCACCCGTAAGGCCTCCAACGAGGTGCTGGATGCGGTGGGCCCCAAGCTGCCCGAACTGTGGGGCGGTTCGGCCGACCTGGCGGGCAGCAATAACACCACCATCAAGGGTGCCAAATCCTTTGGCCCGCCGTCGATTTCGACGAAGGACTACACCGCCGACTGGTACGGCCGCACGCTGCACTTCGGTGTTCGCGAGCACGCCATGGGCGCCATCCTGTCCGGCATCGTGCTGCACGGACCCACCCGGGCCTACGGCGGCACGTTCCTGCAGTTCTCCGATTACATGCGGCCGGCGGTGCGGCTGGCGTCCCTGATGGACATCGACACCATCTACGTGTGGACGCACGACTCGATCGGTCTGGGCGAAGACGGTCCCACGCACCAGCCGATCGAGCACCTGGCGGCGCTGCGCGCGATCCCGAACCTGTCGGTGGTGCGTCCGGCCGATGCCAACGAGACGGCTTTCGCGTGGCATACGGTGCTGGCCCGCGGCAACGGCAGCGGTCCGGTCGGGCTGATCCTGACCCGGCAGAACGTCCCGGTTCTCGAGGGCACCGACCGCGACGGCGTGGCCCGCGGCGGTTACGTGCTGGGTGGCGGCGAGGACGACGAGGATCCGGATGTGGTGCTGATCGCCACCGGTTCCGAGGTGCAGCTGGCAGTCGAGGCGCAGAAGTTGTTGGCGGACAAGGACATTCTGGCGCGGGTGGTGTCGATGCCATGTGTGGAATGGTTCGAGTCGCAGCCGTCGGACTACCGCGACAGCGTGCTGCCTCCGACGGTGTCGGCGCGGGTCGCCGTGGAAGCCGGCGTCGCGCAGTCGTGGCACAAGTTGGTCGGTGACACCGGAAAGATTGTGTCGATCGAGCATTACGGGGAATCCGCCGACTACAAGACATTGTTCCGGGAGTACGGCTTCACCGCAGAGGCCGTTGCTGCCGCGGCGGAGGAAGCGCTCGACAACTAGGAAAAGGTGATTGAGATGACCCAGAACCCCAACCTCGCAGCGCTGAGCGCCGCGGGCGTCTCGGTGTGGCTGGACGACTTGTCGCGAGACCGGTTGAAGTCAGGCAACCTGCAGGAGCTCATCGACACCCGGAGCGTGGTCGGCGTCACCACCAATCCGTCGATCTTCCAGAAAGCGCTGTCCGAGGGCGACGCCTACGACAGCCAGATCGCCGAACTCGCCGAGCGCGGCGCCGACGTGGACGCCACCGTTCGCACCGTCACCACCGACGACGTGCGCAACGCGTGCGACGTGCTGGCGCCGCAGTGGGAGGCTTCCGACGGCGTCGACGGCCGGGTGTCGATCGAGGTCGACCCGCGCATGGCACGTGACGCCGACAAGACCATTCAGCAGGCCATCGAGTTGTGGAAGATCGTCGACCGGCCGAACCTGTTCATCAAGATCCCGGCCACCGAGCCCGGCCTGCCGGCCATCACCGCCGTTCTGGCGGAAGGCATTTCGGTCAATGTCACGCTGATCTTCTCGGTCGAACGGCACCGAGCGGTGATGGACGCCTATCTGGCCGGGCTGGAGAAGGCCCGCGAGGCGGGCCACGACCTGGCCAAGATCCATTCGGTGGCTTCGTTCTTCGTGTCGCGGGTGGACACCGAGATCGACAAGCGGCTCGAAGACATCGGATCCGAGGAGGCGCTCGCGCTGCGCGGGCAGGCCGGGGTCGCCAATGCCCGGCTGGCCTACGCCGCGTACCAGGAAGTGTTCGAGGGAGGCGAGCGCTTCCAGGCACTGGCCGCCGACGGCGCGCGGGTGCAGCGACCGCTGTGGGCCTCCACCGGGGTGAAGAACCCGGACTACTCCGACACCCTGTATGTCACCGAGCTGGTTGCCCCGAACACGGTGAACACCATGCCGGAGAAGACGATTGAGGCGGTTGCCGACCACGGGACTGTCACCGGCGACACCATCAGCGGTACCGCCGGGGAATCACAGGCGGTGTTCGACAAGCTCGAAGCGCTGGGAATCGACCTGAGGGACGTGTTCATCGTGCTCGAAGACGAGGGCGTGCAGAAGTTCGAGGATTCCTGGGGCGAGCTGCTGGAAGCGACGCAAGGGCAGCTCGACAGCGCCAACAAATGAGCCCTGCGGACTCGGCCGCCGCTGAAACCCATCCGTGGCGTAACCCGTTGCGCGACAAGCGCGACAAGCGGCTTCCCCGTATCGCCGGACCGTGCGGCATGGTCATCTTCGGGGTCACCGGCGACCTGGCCCGCAAGAAGGTGATGCCGGCGATCTATGACCTGGCCAATCGCGGCCTGCTGCCACCGACGTTCTCGCTGGTGGGTTTCGCGCGCCGCGACTGGGATAACGAGGACTTCGGTCAGGTGGTGCACGACGCCGTCAAACAGCACTGCCGCACCCCGTTCCGGCAGGAGAACTGGGACCGGCTGGCTGAGGGATTCCGTTTCGTGCCAGGCACTTTCGACGACGACGACGCCTTCAACCGGCTTGCCGAGACGCTGGAGAAGCTCGACGCTGAGCGCGGCACCGGCGGCAACCACGCCTTCTACCTGGCGATTCCACCCAAGTCGTTTCCGGTGGTGTGCGACCAGCTGCACAAGTCGGGGCTGGCCCGCCCGCAGAAGGACAGGTGGGCCCGCGTTGTCATCGAGAAGCCGTTCGGCCACGACCTGAAAAGTGCTCAGGAACTCAACACGTCGGTCAACAACGTCTTCCCGGAGGAATCGGTCTTTCGTATCGACCACTACCTGGGCAAGGAGACGGTGCAGAACATCCTGGCATTGCGGTTCGCCAACCAGTTGTTCGACCCGATCTGGAACTCGCACTACGTCGACCACGTGCAGATCACCATGGCCGAGGACATCGGATTGGGCGGCCGGGCCGGCTATTACGACGGTATCGGCGCGGCCCGCGACGTGATCCAGAACCACCTGATGCAGCTGCTCGCGCTGACCGCGATGGAGGAACCGGTCAGCTTCACGCCGAAGTCGTTGCAGACGGAGAAGATCAAGGTGCTCTCGGCCATCCAGCTGGCCGAACCGCTGGACGAGACGACCAGCCGTGGCCAGTACACCGCCGGCTGGCAGGGCGGCGAGCGGGTGGTCGGCCTGCTCGAGGAGGAGGGCTTCGCCGAGGACTCCACCACCGAGACCTTCGCCGCCATCACCCTCGAGGTGGACACGCGTCGCTGGGCCGGTGTGCCGTTCTATCTGCGTACCGGAAAACGGTTGGGGCGCAGGGTCACCGAGATAGCACTGGTGTTCAAGCGGGCCCCGCATCTGCCGTTCGACGCCACCATGACCGACGAGCTGAGCGCCAACGCCATGGTCATCCGGGTCCAGCCCGACGAGGGCATCACGCTGCGGTTCGGCTCCAAAGTGCCCGACACCGCGATGGAGGTGCGTGACGTCAACATGGACTTCTCGTACGGCTCGGCGTTCGCCGAGGAGTCCCCGGAGGCCTACGAGCGGCTGATCCTCGACGTGCTGCTCGGCGAGCCGTCCTTATTCCCGGTCAACGAAGAGGTCGAATTGGCTTGGGAGATATTGGATCCCGTGCTGGACAACTGGGCCGCTCACGGCAAGCCGGATCCGTACGAGGCGGGCACCTGGGGTCCGGAGTCGGCGTTCGAGATGCTGCGCCGCACGGGCCGCGAATGGCGGCGGCCGTGATGCGCGCCGGCGACGATGCAGCGCGAAGCGCTGAGAAGGAGCGGCGCCAATGAACCCCGCCGGCGACGATGCAGCGCGAAGCGCTGAGAAGGAGCGGCGCCAATGAACCCCGCCGGCGACGATGCAGCGCGAAGCGCTGAGAAGGAGCGGCGCCAGTGATTGTCGATGTGCCCGAGACCACCACCACCGCGGTCAACAAGAAGCTCGATGAGCTGCGGGAGAAGGCCGGCATCGTCACGATGGGCCGGGTTTTGACGCTGATCATCGCCCCGGACAGCGACGCGGTGCTGGAAGAGTCCATCCAAGCCGCTAACGACGCGAGCCACGAGCATCCGGCCCGGGTCATCGTCGCGACACGCGGCGATGCCTACGCCGACAAACCGCGCCTGGACGCCGAGATCCGGGTGGGCCGCGACGGCGGCGCCGGCGAGGTGCTGATCCTGCGACTCTCGGGTCCGCTGTGCGGACACGCCGACAGCGTCGTGGTCCCCTTCCTGCTGCCCGACATCCCGGTGGTGGCCTGGTGGCCCGACGTCGCACCGTCGGTGCCGGCTCAGGATCCGTTGGGCAAGTTGGCGATTCGCCGCATCACCGATGCCACCAACGGCGTGGATCCATTGTCGGCGATCAAGAGCCGGCTGGCCGGATACACCGCCGGTGACACCGACCTGGCCTGGAGCCGCATCACCTACTGGCGGGCGTTGCTCACTTCGGCGGTCGACCTGCCGCCGCACGAGCCGATCGAGTCGGCCGTCATCTCGGGGTTGCAGACCGAACCCGCGCTCGACGTGCTGGCCGGCTGGCTGGCCAGCCGCATCGACGGCCCGGTGCGCCGCGAGGTCGGTGACCTCAAGGTGGAACTGGTGCGGGCCAGCGAGACCATTGCGCTCAGCCGGCCGCAGGAGGGCACCACCGCGACACTGAGCCGCACGTCCAAGCCCGAAGCCCTGGTTCCGCTGCCGCGCCGGGACACCGGCGAATGCCTGGCCGAGGACCTGCGCAGGCTCGACGCCGACGAGATCTACTTGTCGGCCCTGGAAGGCATCAAGAAAGTGCAGTACGCGTGAGCACCGAGATCAAGATCTTCCCTGGGACTGACGAACTCGTCGAAGCCGCGGGCCAACGACTGATCGGCGTCATCGCCGACGCGATAGCGGCACGCGGAAGGGCCACGATCGTGTTGACCGGCGGCGGCAATGGCACCGGGCTGTTGCGTTATCTGGCCACCAAGGACGGCCAGATCGACTGGTCGAAAGTGCATGTGTTCTGGGGCGACGACCGCTACGTCGCCGAGGACGACGACGAGCGCAACGAGAAGCAGGCCCGCGAGGCGTTGCTCGATCACGTCGACATCCCGGCCAGCCAGGTGCATCCGATGGCAGCCGGCGACGGCGAGTACGGCGCCGACATCGACGCGGCCGCGTTGGCCTACGAGCAGATCTTGGCCGCCAACGCCGCCCCCGGCGACCCGGCGCCCAAATTCGACGTCCACCTGCTGGGCATGGGTCCCGAGGGCCACGTCAACTCGCTGTTCCCGGACACCCCGGCGGTGCGTGAGACCAGCCGCCTGGTGGTGGCGGTGGAGGACTCCCCCAAGCCCCCACCACAGCGAATCACGTTGACATTGCCCGCAATTCGGGGTTCCCGCCAGGTCTGGCTAATGGTGTCGGGGGCGGGCAAGGCCGACGCGGTGGCCGCCGCCATCGGCGGCGCCGATCCGGTGACGCTGCCCGCGGCCGGGGCGGTCGGCAGCGAGACCACGCTGTGGCTACTCGACCAGGACGCTGCAGGCAAACTTCCCACCTGACTTTGCGCGGTTGCCGCCGGGGCTAGGTCACCCGTAGTCAGCGGCGTAATAATGAGCCCATGGCAGACAGAAGCGGTGGGCGGTCCACTCCGGCTCGGCAACGAATGAAAACGCTTACCCAGGCGGCGTTGAACGCCGACAAGACGGTGGAGCAGGTCGAGGACGTGCTGGACGGCCTCAGCACCTCCATCGTCGAGCTGAACAGGTCACTGGCGGCGCTCAACGGCACCGTCGAACGCCTCGAAGGCGGCCTGGATCATCTGGACGGCACCCTGTCCAGTCTCGACGACCTCGCCAAGCGGCTGCTGGCGGTGCTGCAGCCGGTGGAGGCCATCCTCGAGCGGATGGACAACCTCGTCAGCTGGGGTGAAACGATGATGACGCCGCTCAATGTGACCGAGCACATGATGCGCGGGATGCTGGACCGGCTGCGTAACCGAACCGTGCACTAGCCACCGGCACGCCGAGTCCCGCCGCTACGGCCGCAGCTCGTAGTCGGCCGGGTTGGCGTGGCGGGTCCATTTCCAGTAGTCGACGATTCGGCCGCCGTACAGCGTCGGCAGGGCGCCCGTCGAATTCTTGTAATAGCTGGCCACTTTCGGGTGCGAATAGACCATGGTCTTGAGCTTGTCCTGATTGTTGCGGTGGTACTCGGCGCAGACGTCGGCGCGCGGCATCGCCGAGCGCACACCCTGGGCCAGCACCATGTCGATGCAAGCCATGATGTAGCGCATCTGGCATTCGGAGTTGTACATGATGCTGGCGCCGTTGACGGCGTTGGTGCCCGGCCCGTACATGCAGTAGAAGTTCGGGAATCCGGGCACGGTGACACCGAGGTACGCGTACGGGGCGTCGCCCCAGACGTCGTTGAGAGCGATCCCGTCGAGGCCGCGCACGTTGATCGGTCCGAGTTGGTGGTTGACGTCGAATCCCGTTGCCCAGACCAGAATGTCGGCCGGCCGGTGGACGCCGTCGACGGTGCTGACCCCGTCCGGGGTGATCTCGGCGATGCGGTCGTTGATCAGCTCGACGTCGGGCCGCTGCAGCGTGGTGATCCAGGTTCCGTTGTCCTGCAACGTTCTTTTACCTAGCGGCGGATAGTCGGGAACGACCTTGGCCAGCAGTTCCTCGTCGTCGGTGAAGGCCCGCATCCAGGCGATGAAGACCTCCCGGATCACATGGTTGCTCGCGCTGCACGACTTGCCGCCGGTGTCCCAGGCGGGGTCGATCAGACCCTGTTCACGGATGGCGTCGGTCAACGGCCACCAGGACACGAACCGCACCCAGCGGCCGTAGTAGGGCAGGTGGCGGATGGCCCACTGCGCTCCGGCGCCGACCGGTTCGTGGTAGTGGACGTTGGGCGCGATCCACTGCGGTGTGCGCTGATAGACGGCGACGTGCGCGGTGGTGTCGGCGATCGCCGGGACCAGTTGGAATCCGCTGGCGCCCGCGCCGATCACGGCCACCCGCCGTCCGGCGAGGTCGATGCCGTCCGGCCATTGCGCGGTGTGGAATGCGGGTCCACGAAAGTCCTTGGCGCCCTTGATGTCCGGGATCACCGCATTGCTGAACTGTCCTACGGCGCAGATCAGTCCGCGGGCGGTGAGTGTCTCGGAACGACCGTCGGCGCTGCGAATCGTCACCTGCCAGGTTGCCGTTGGGTCATCCCACGTCGCGGCCGTGACTTCGGTGCTGAACCGCACGTGTGGGGCGATGTCGTGCTTGGCCATCACGTCGGTCAGGTATTGCAGGATCTCGGGTTGTTCGGAGTACAGGTGGGTCCAGTGGTCGGTGGGCTCGAAGGAGTACGCGTAGTACTGGTTGGCGATGTCGACGCGGCAGCCCGGGTAGCGGTTGGCCCGCCACGTGCCGCCCACGCCGTCCTGCTTGTCGACGATGGTGAACGGCACGCCGGCCTGTTTCAGTTTGATCCCGGCCAGCAGCCCGGCTTCACCGCAACCGACGATGACGACGGGGAACTCGCTGCGCTGCCGGGCGCTGGAGGCCAGCGCGGGCCCGTATTGGTCGTCGTCGGTGAAGCGCAGGTCGGCGGCGACGTAGTCGATGTATTCGTCGGTGACCTGTCCGGCGGTCATGACGTCGAGCATCACCCGCATCTGGTCGCCGGTGGGGACGAACGGCGGCGGGCAGCCGCGATCACGGTAGTCGCGCACCACGTCGAAGGCGCGTGCGCGCACGATCTGCTTGTCCGGCTCGCTCATGCCGCCCTGCAGGTCCATCGCGATGAGCAGGAACGGCTTCGGCAGCTCGTCGAGCAAGCCGATGTCGCCGGTCATGTGCACCATCGACATGAGCAGCGCCGGCACGCTGGCCTGCTCGACCGCGGCGCGGATGACGTCGTCGGAGTCATTGAACGGCAGCCCGATCAGCGCCCGAATGTCCGATTCCCGGGTGTCAGGCAACGCCGACTCAGCCATGCCTCACCATACATTCCACCAGGCACGTATGGTCAAGCCTGGGCGAGCCTCAGGACGCACCGTTTATGATCCGGTTATGTCTGTGAACGCGGCGATCGGCTAGCAATGCGCAGCCATGGCTGGTCGGGTGATACGCCGGGCTCCGACGAAGAGGCGATCAGCCGCATCCTCGACGCCGCGGAACGACTTCTCGTCGAACGCGGCCCGGCACTGCGGATCGCCGACGTGGCACGAACTCTCGGCGTCACACGCCAGACCGTCTACCGCTATTTCCCGAACGCCGAACAGCTCATCCTGACCACGTCGATGCGCTCCGGCGACGGCTTTCTCGAGCAGCTCGCGGCTCGCGTGCGCGGCGTCACCGAACCGGTCGACGCGGTGGTGGAGGGCATGGCGTTCGCGGTGGAACAGCTGGCCGACGATCCGCGGATCAACTTCATTCTGACCAACCGGCCCGGCGGCAAGGTCACCACCGCGATCGCCTCGGATACCGCGTTGACCTTCAGCCGCTCGATGTTGCACCGCTTCGACGTCGACTGGGAGGCGCACGGATTCGATGAAGCCGCCCTCGACGAATTGTCCGAATTCACCATCCGGCTGCTCTATTCGTTCCTCACCGAACGCGACATCCGCAGCCCGGATGAGCTGCGCCGGTTCCTGGCCCGCTGGGTCGGGCCGGCGATCAGGTATCCCCGGCTGGCCGGCGCACTCGATCCGATCGCGAAAACGGCAGTGCCGACGGCTCGCTCGCGCCGCCGGACGGCATCCTGAAGCGACGGCCCATGCCCACCGTCGTCGCCTTCCACGCCCATCCCGACGACGAGGTCATCCTCACCGGCGGCACCATCGCCAAGGCCGTCGCGGACGGGCACCGGGTGGTGGTCGTCACCGCCACCGACGGGCGGATGGGCAACGAGGACAATCACCACCGCTTGGATGAATTACGTTTGAGCACAAAAGCTCTGGGCGCACACAGGACCGAATGCCTGGCCTACGCCGACAGTGGGTACGGGCCGGACTTCTACCCCGACCCGCCCGGCCGGGTCCGGTTCGCGCGGGCCGACGTCGAGGAGGCCGCACAACGGCTGGCCACGATCTTGGCCGCCGAAGGCGCCGACCTGCTGCTGAGCTATCAGGCGAACGGCGGGTACGGCCACCGCGACCACGTGCAGGTGCACCAGGTCGGCAAGCGGGCCGCCGAAATAGCCGGCACACCAAACGTTCTCGAAGCAACCATGCCACGCGAAGTACTGCATCGGATCGGCGAGCTGTGCCGGGCGCTGCGGTTGCCCCCGCCGTATGACCCGCAGGTGGTCGGCACCGCCTACGCCCCGGGCGCCGCCATCACCCACCGGGTGGACGTGCGCCGATTTGCCCGGCAGAAGCGGGACGCGATGGCCGCGCACCGCTCGCAGCTGGGCAGCGGCCTGGGTGCACGCGTCTACGCCGCGCTGCTGCGCCTGCCGCCCCCGGTGTTGGGCGCGGTATTCAGATACGAATGGTTCGTCGACCCCGCGGCGCCGCCGGGAACGTTGCGCGACAACATCTTCGACGGTCACTCACATCTTGGTTGACCGGGCCAGCACGAAGCTGTACAGACCGTAGGTGATGATCCCGACGCCGGCGGCGATCAGCAGCGCCATCCCGAACGGTTGGGCGCCCAGCGTCTTCAGCGCGCCGTCCAGGCCGGTGGCCTTGGCCGGCTCCGAGCGCCACGCCGCCACCACCACCAGCAATCCCGCGGCGGCGAGCACCACGCCCTTGCCCACGTAGCCGGCCACCCCGAGGCGGCGAACCAGCTTCCCCGGCTTGCCGTTGAGGTCGTCGACGAACTTGCGGCCGGCGCCCTTGTAGACGTGGTAAGCGCCAACCGCGACGACACCGACGCCGCAACCGACGAGCGCGACGGTGCCGGCGGTGGTCTCCATCAGCCGAGCGCTCATGGCCGAGCTCTGCTGGCCGGTGGATTTGCCGGCGCCATGGGCGAACCCGAAAGCGGAGTAGGCGAATCCGAGATAGACAGCCGCGATCCCGAACGACTTTGCGCGATCGGTGAATCCGGGCGCCGGCCGCGACGCATCCCGGTCGACCGAACGGCCGAGGAACGTTTCGACAAGCCGCCACAGCCCCAGCATCAGCAGCGCCGCGGTGGCCAGCCACAGCGCGGCCGGACCGCCCGGGCGCGCCGCCAACGTCGCCAACGCCCCGGACTGGTCGGCGGTGCCCCCGGCGCCGAGGGCGATCCGGATGGCGAGATAGCCGATGATCAGATGCAGCAGACCGGAGACGACGAACCCGGCGCGGGCGAATTTCTCGAACACCCCGTTCTGCGCGACCTGCGCCGCGGTGACCGGCGTCGAGTCGTCCGGCGTCGCGCGGTGGGGCAACGCGTTTTCTGGCGTCGCGTATTCTGGCGTCGCGTTTTCTGGCATGGCGGGCTCCCTCCGTGTGCAGGGGTTGCCCGTTATCCGCTGTTGCGTAACGCGCTGGCCAAACCGTTCATGGTCAGCAGGATGCCGCGCTGCACCAGTTCGTCGTCCTCGCCGGAGCGGTAGCGCCGCAGCAACTCCACCTGCAGATGGTTGAGCGGCTCCAGATACGGGAAGCGGTTGAATACCGAACGCGCCAGGGCCGGGTTGTCGGCGAGCAGGTCGTCCTGACCGGTGATTCGCTTGTACATGGCGATGGTGCGCTTGTGCTCGTCGACGATTTTGCCGAACACCCGGTCCCGCAGCGATTCGTCGTCGACCAGCTCGGAGTAGCGCGCGGCCAGTCCCAGATCGCTCTTGGCCAGCACCTGGGCCATGTTGGACAGCACGCTGCGGAAGAACGGCCACCGCTGGTAGAGCTCGTGCAAGACCGCCAACCGCTCATCCTCGCTCTCCGGGCCCGCGGCGATCCACTGCTCGAACGCCGCACCGGTGCCGTACCAACCGGGCAGCATCACCCGCGACTGGCTCCACGCCAGTACCCAGGGAATCGCGCGCAGATCCGAGATCGACTCGGTGGGCTTGCGAGAGCTCGGCCGGCTGCCGATGTTCAGCGACCCGATCTCGCTCACCGGCGTGGAGGCTTTGAAGTATTCGACGAAACCCGGTGTGTCGTGCACTAAGTCGGCGTAGGCCTGCTTAGCCAGGGCGGCTACCTCTTCGAGCACCGCGTAGGCCCGCTCGGCGAAATCCCCGAGGCCTTCGACGTCGAGCAACGTCGACTCCAGGGTCGCGGCCAGCAGGCTCTCCAGGTTGCGCCGCGCCATCTGCGGCTCGGCGTACTTGGCCGCGATCACCTCGCCCTGCTCGGTCAGGCGCAGCGAGCCGTTCACCGCCCCCGGCGGCTGGGCCAGGATGGCCTGATAGCTGGGGCCGCCACCGCGCCCGACGGTGCCGCCGCGACCGTGGAACAGCCGCAACCGGATTCGGCCCTTGCGGGCCGCCTCGACCAGGGCCAGCTCGGCGCGGTACACCGCCCAGTTGGCGGCCAGATAGCCGCCGTCCTTGTTGGAGTCGGAGTAACCCAGCATCACTTCCTGCATGTCGCCGCGGGCGGCCACCATGCCCCGGTAGAGCGGCAGGTCCAGCATCGCCTGCAGGATCGACGCACCGTTGTGCAGGTCGTCGATGGTCTCGAACAGTGGCGAGATGCCGACCGGGCAGTACGGTTCGTCGCCCGAAGCATCCAGCAGGCCAACCTCTTTCATCAAGATGGCGGGCTCCAGGATGTCGGACACCGACTGGCACATCGAGATGACATAGTTGGGAACCGCTGCGGGACCGTAGGTTTGGACCGCGTGGCAGGCGGCCGCGACGATGCCGAGTTCCTTCTGGGCCAGCTCGGACAACTTGGCCCGGTCCCCGACCAGGGGACGACGGGTGCTCAGCTCGGCCACCAGCAACTCGACCCGCTCGTCTTCGGGCAGCGAGGCGTAGTCGTCGTGGACGCCGGCCCAGGCCAGCAGTTCGGCAACCACCTCCTCGTGTACGTCGGAGTTCTGCCGCAGGTCCAGGCCGCTCAGGTGAAAACCGAAGACGTGCACGCTTTCCCGCAGCAGCGCCAGCCGGTCGTCGGCCAGCAGCGCGCTGCCGTGCGTGCGCAGCGAGGAGTCGATGGTGTCGAGGTCGGCCCGCAGCTCCGCCGGCGTCGCATAGCCGGACAAGCCCAGGTCGAGCAGATGCAGCGGTTCCTCGTCGAGGATCTCGGCGGCGGTGACGCTCAGCCGGGCGCGGATCACCCGCAACGCCCGCCGGTAGGGTTCGTCGTCGCGGGCCTTGTCCTGGCAGCCGTCCGCGAGTTCGGCCAGCTCGGGCGTCACGGCCAGCAGCCGCGACGACATCGACAGCTCCTGTTCCAGTTGGTCGAGCTCGGCGAGGTAATGGGACAACGCGGTGTAGGCGGCTTTGCCGGTGGCCAGCCGAACCACCTCCGCGGTGACGTTGGGGTTGCCGTCGCGGTCGCCGCCGATCCAGGATCCTGGCTGCAGTATCGGGGTGGACAGCAGGTCGGCGTCGGGCCAGCGGGCCCGCAGCGCCTCCCTGACCTCGGCGTTCACTTTCGGCAGCACCTCGAAGAACGCCGACCGGTAGTACTGCAGCCCCACCGTGATCTCGTCGGTGATCTGCAGCCGGGACAGCCGGATGATCGCGGTCTGCCACAGCGTGAGGACCTGGCGGCGCAATTCGAGCTCGACGCTGCGCCCCGAATCGGTCTCGGTGTGGCCCTCGGCGTGCAGCCGCATCAGCTCGGTGATGCGGTGCTGGGTGACGAACACGGTGCGGCGCCGGGTCTCGGTCGGATGCGCGGTGATGACCGGCGCGACCAGCGCGCCGCGCAGGGCCTCTGCGACGGTGGCCGAATCCAGGTCGGCCGCGTCGAGTTTGACGTAGGTGGCGGCCAGGCTGCTGTCCTGCGGCGGTTCGCCGGCGGCGACGTGGATGCGCCGGCGGCGTTCCCGGTGGATGTCCTCGGCCACGTTGGCCAGCAGCGCGAACTGGGTGAACGCCCGGATGACCGGAATCGCCTGGTGGATGTCGATGCCGTCGAACATCCGCGACACCTCGGCGCGGTCGATCTCGGAGCGCCGCACCCGGAACGATTCCACCCGGGCCCGCTCGACCAGGTCGAAGACCTCCTCGCCGTTCTGTTCGCGAACGGTGTCACCCAGGATTGCCCCGAGCAACCTGATGTCGGCGCGCATGGGCTCGGTGGCCTCGCGTCCCAGCTTGGTCCGATGGACGTCGCCGATGGGCTCGAGTGCGGTGTCGGAAGCCTCAACCATGGGTCCCAGTATTAGCGACCGGGCCGGTCGGCGCCTGTCGTCGGGTGGTCGTTCGGTAGGCTGCCCGGTATGGAATTGGCCCTGCAGATCACGTTGGTGGTCACCAGCGTGCTGGTGGTGTTGCTGGTGCTGCTGCACCGCGCCAAGGGCGGCGGCCTGTCGACGCTGTTCGGCGGCGGTGTGCAGTCCAGCCTGTCCGGGTCGACCGTGGTGGAGAAGAACCTCGACCGGTTGACGCTGTTCATCGTCGGTATCTGGCTGGTTTCCATCATCGGCATGGCGCTGCTGATCAAGTACAAGTGACGTTGCGGTGAGCTATCCGCAGCAGCCGGGACAGCAGCCGTACCGACCGCCTCACCCGAACCACCAGCTGCCCCCGCGCCAGCCGCGGCCGTACGCCCCGCCTCAGCACAATCAGCCCTACCAGGCGCCACAGGTTCCGCGCCCCCCGGTCGCGGCGCCGCACGGCGCGCCCGGTCAGCTGCCCGCCGGCGCCGGCGGCATCGCCGTCACCACACGTTTTTTCCCCCTGGGATTCATGCTTGCCCTGGTCAAGCCGAAAGTCTTCATCGACAACTACGAGATGCCCCCGGCAAGTTGGGGTCGCACGATGCTGCCGGCACAACCCGGCCGCCACCATGTGCACGTCCACATACCGTATTTCCTGCCGCCCAAGATCGGGCCGGCCGACGCCGTCGTGGACGTCCACCCCGGACACATCGTCGAGCTGGAATACAGGGCGCCGGCATGGTCGTTCAGTGCCGGTTCGCTGGGACCGCCACCGCAGAGCTACAACGGCCTGGGCATCACCATCGCGGTGATGGTGGTGCCGTTCGCCCTGGTGTTGTTCTTCCTCATCGTGATGGTGCTGCTGCACGCCTGAAAGAGCGTCGGGCTGTTCGTTCTTCGGAAGGGCAAATCTTCGGGTGTAGAACGCGTCGAGCCAGTACGGTCAACAGATGGCCGTGCGGGACGCTCTCATGGCGGCTATCGCCAAGCAGCTCGGCCATCCACGCGGCGTGGGTGGCCGGATCGTCGGGCTCGCGCTGAATCGGGGGAACCGAGGCTTCGTGCGCGCAGCTGTGCAGGCGTTGCACGCCGGCAACGACGACATGGTGGCCGACGTCGGATTCGGCGGCGGGGTGGGCCTGAAGTTGTTGCTCGACAGCGTTACCGGTTCGGGCTGTGTCCACGGGGTGGAAGTGTCGGACATGATGCTCGAACGGGCCGCAAGACGGTATCGCCGCGAGGTCGCGGCGGGGCGATTGGAGCTGCACCACGGGTCGTTGACCCGACTGCCGTTCGCCGATGGGGCCCTGAACGGCGTCTTAACCGTCAACACCGTTTACTTCGTCGCCGAGCTGCACGAGGCGTGCACCGAATTGGCCCGGGTGACAGCAGATTGGGGGCGCATCGTCGTCGGCGTCGCCGACCCGGAGACGATGGCGAAATTACCGTTCACCGGCCACGGGTTCCGCCTTCGCCCCATAGCCGAGGTCATCGACGCCCTGCAGAGCGCGGGTCTGACCGTGCAACACCGTCGGATCAATGCCGCAGACGGGGCACCCCACCTGCTGATCGGCACGCCGGCACCGGCCCGGGGCTGAATTACGGGCGTCTCGTACCACCCGTGAAACTGGTGCGACTGCCCGACCATCAGCGTTTGCCGTCGCGCTACGGCAGCGGGCCGCCGGCGGCGATCGCCGCCAGCGTCGCAAACTGCTCGCCGTCCAGCGACGCGCCACCGACCAGGCCGCCGTCGATGTCCTGCTGCGCGACGAGGTCGCCGACGTTCTTGGCGTTCACCGATCCGCCGTAGAGCACCCGCACCGTCTCGGCGATCTGCGGGGATGCCAGCTTGCCGAGTTCCTCGCGGATGGCCGCGCACACCTCCTGTGCGTCGGCGGAGCTGGCCACCCGTCCGGTTCCGATCGCCCAGACCGGTTCGTAGGCGATGACGACCTTCTCGATCTGCTCCTTGGACAGTCCGGCCAACGAGCCGCGTAGCTGTTCGACGTTGTGCGACACGTGATTTCCGGCCTCGCGTACCTCGAGGTGCTCCCCGATGCAGACGATCGGGGTGAGTTCGTGCTTGAGCGCGGCAGCGGCCTTCGCGGCCACCAGCGCATCGTCCTCGTTGTGATAGGTGCGGCGCTCGGAGTGCCCGACGACGGCGTAGGTGCAGCCCAGCTTGGCCAGGAACGCGCCGCTGATCTCACCGGTGTAGGCACCGGAGTCGTGTTGCGAGATGTCCTGCGCCCCATAAGTGAGGCGCAGCTTGTCGCCGTCGACCAAGGTCTGCACGCTGCGCAGGTCGGTGAACGGCGGGATCACCGCGACGTCGACCTTGTCGAAGTACTTGTCCGGCAACGCGAATGCGATCTTCTGCACCAGTGCGATCGCCTCGAAATGGTTGAGGTTCATCTTCCAGTTGCCGGCGATCAGCGGCTTGCGGCTCACAAGTCTTCTCCTGTCGGCTGCTCGTGTGTCAGCACCTCGATACCGGGAAGCGATTTGCCCTCAAGGTATTCCAGCGATGCACCGCCGCCGGTGGAGATGTGCGAGAAGGCATCCTCGGGGATTCCCAGCGCACGGACCGCCGCGGCGGAATCGCCACCGCCCACGACGCTGAACGCACCCTTTCCGGTAGCGGCGACGATCGCTTCGGCGACGCCCCGGGTGCCCGACGCGTAGTCGGGAAATTCGAAGACACCCATCGGCCCGTTCCAGAAAACGGTCCTGGCGTTGGACAGCAACGTGGTGAATCGCTTGACCGAACCCGGGCCGATGTCCAGCCCCATCAGCTCGTCGGGAATCTTGTTGGCGTCCACCGTTTGTGGCGGGGAATCGGCGGCGAACTTCTCGGTCACCACGATGTCGACGGGCAGCCGCAGCACGTCGTGGTAAGTCTCCAGCAGATCGCGACAGGTCTGCACCATGTCCTCTTCGAGCAGCGATTTACCCACCGAATGACCTTGCGCGGCAAGGAATGTGAAGCACATTCCGCCGCCGATCACGATGCTGTCCGCCTTGGTCGCCAGCGACTCGATCACCCCGAGCTTGTCGGACACCTTCGAGCCACCCAGCACCACGGCGTAAGGCCGCTCGGTGGAACTGGTCAGCTGCTTGAGCACCTTGATCTCGTCGGCGACCAGCTTCCCGGCGTAGTGCGGCAGCAGCGTCGCGACGTCGTACACCGAGGCTTGCTTGCGGTGCACTACCCCGAACCCGTCGGACACGAAAGCCCCACCGGGCGAGACCAATTCGGCGAGTTGCTTGGCCAGGGCCAGGCGTTCGTCGTCGTCCTTGCTGGTTTCGCGCTTGTCGAAGCGGATGTTCTCCAGCAGCAGGATGTCGCCGTCGGTGAGGCCCTCGGCGCGGGCCAGCGCGTCCGTGCCGACCACGTCGCCGGCCAGTTGCACATGCCTGCCCAGTTGCTCACCGAGCGCCGCCGCAACCGGCGCCAGCGAGAACTTCGGCTCGGGCCCGTCTTTGGGGCGACCGAGATGCGCGGTGACGACCAGTTTGGCGCCGGCATCCAGCAGTGCTTTGAGCGTCGGCACCGAGGCGGTGATCCGCCCGGCGTCGGTGATGTTGCCGTCATCGTCGAGCGGCACGTTCAGGTCGGAGCGCACCAGCACGCCGCGACCCGAAACACCTTCGGCGAGAAGGTCTTCCAGAGTTGGGACGCTCACGGCTAGAGCGACTTGCCGACGAGGCCGACCAGGTCGATGAGGCGGTTGGAGTAACCCCATTCGTTGTCGTACCAGGCCACCACCTTCGCCGAGTGGTCGATCACCTTGGTCAGGCCGGAGTCGAAGATCGAGCTGTGCGGATCGGTGACGATGTCGCTGGAGACGATGGGGGCGTCGTAGTACTTCAGGATGCCCTTCATGGGTCCGTCGGCGGCGGCCTTCATCGCGGCGTTGATTTCTTGCGCAGTGGCCGCCTTCTCCAGCTCGACGGTCAGGTCGGTGGCCGAACCGGTCGGGATCGGCACCCGCAGCGCATACCCGTCGAGCTTGCCCTTGAGTTCGGGCAGCACCAGGCCGATGGCCTTGGCCGCGCCGGTGGAGGTGGGCACGATGTTCAGGGCGGCCGCGCGTGCCCGGCGCAGGTCCTTGTGCGGGCCGTCCTGCAGGTTCTGGTCCTGGGTGTAGGCGTGGACGGTGGTCATCAGGCCTCGGACGATGCCGAACTCGTCGTTGAGCACCTTGGCGATGGGCCCCAGGCAGTTGGTGGTGCACGACGCGTTGGAGATGATGTTCTGGCTGCCGTCGTACTTGTCGTCGTTGACACCCAGCACGATGGTGATGTCCTCGTCGGTAGCCGGCGCGGAGATGATGACCTTCTTGGCCCCGGCGTCCAGGTGGCCTTTGGCCTTGGCGGCGTTGGTGAAGATGCCGGTCGACTCGACGACGACGTCGACGCCCAGATCACCCCAGGGCAGCGCGGCCGGCCCTTCCTTGACTTCGAGCGCCTTGATCTTCTTGCCGCCGATGACGATGGTGTCGTCGCCTTCGAGGCCGACCTCCTGGGGCAACCGGCCGAGGATGGAGTCGAACTTCAGTAGATGCGCCAGGGCTGCGTTGTCGGTGAGGTCGTTGACGGCCACCACCTCGATGTCGGCGGCCTGGCCCTGCTCCTGCTGGGCCAAGAGGGCGCGGTAGAAGTTGCGTCCGATTCGACCAAAGCCGTTGATGCCAACTCGGACCGTCACGTGTCTCTCCTTAGTCTTTCGTCTCCGCTGATTCAGCGCTCGTGGTCAGCCTAGAACAGGGCGGTCACCTGTGCTGGGCCGGTTAGACCGCGGGCCCGGGTGCCGCGCTGCCGCGCTCTGGGCCGGGCGGTCGGCGGTGGCTCCGAATTCGATCGCGCGCCGTTTCGGTTTATCCGCCCTGGGGCGTCGGGCTTATCCATTTACCTCGCCGGGCCGGTGCCTTTTCCGGGCGGACAAACCCGCCCGAAAGTCACCTTTTGGATACGGCGCGGTGCGGCGCGGCATTGAGTTCTGGATGGCGACTGAGAATTGGGTCCGTCTGACAGCCAGGAATTGAGCACGCACGCGTGAGCACGAATAAAGGAGTTGACGTTGATGACGATCTTTGATCGATTCAACTTCAAGGTAATTGCCGCCGCCGCAGGGTTGTGTGGGGCTGCGCTGTCATTGAGCCCGGTCGCGGCCGCCCTGCCGTTCAAGACGGGCGGCGCCGCGTGCATTCAGGGCATGGCCGGGGAACTCGCACCGGCGGGAGTCGGGGGTGCGCCGGCCGCGGCGGCGGCAGCCGCGGCGTGCTGCGCTTACGGCGCCGGCGCGGGAGCCGCTGGGGCCCGGCGCCCGCGGGCGGACCCGCGCCCGCGGGAGCTCCGGGAGCTCCGGGGCTACGGGCGCGACGGGGACCGCGATGACCTGCTGCGCCTACCCCGGTGGCGCCGCGGGCGGCCTGGCCGGCGCGGGAGGAACGACGCCCGCCGGAGGCACCACACCCGCCGGCGAGTCGACGCCCGCCGGCCCGGCCGCTGCCGGTGCGTGCGCGCCGGCCAGTGCGCCGCTGACCGACATGGCCGGCGTTCCGGTGGTGGTGCCGGGTCCGGCGGCGGTGCCGGTGGTTGCGCCGGTACCCGTCGGCGCCCCCGTCCCCGTCGGCGCACCGGTCCCCGTCGGCGCACCGGTACCGGTCGGCGCACCGGTACCGGTCGGCGCGCCCGTCCCCGTCGGCGCGCCGGTGCCCGTCGGTGCGCCAGTTCCGATCGGCGCACCCGTCCCCGTCGGTGCGCCCGTCCCCGTCGGCGCGCCGGTGCCCGTCGGTGCGCCAGTTCCGATCGGCGCACCCGTCGCGGGCGGGGTTCCGGTTCCGCTGGCTCCGGTCATCGCGGCCGGCACTCCGCTGGTCGACCTCGGTCCAGTGGCAGCCCCGATCACCGACATGTCGGGGACTGGCAAAGGCGAACCGACCCGCCCGGTGCCGGGAGGGCCGGTGCCCGGGCAGCCCTATCGGCCCGGTCCTGCTAGCTGATTTCGGCGTCGAGGAACCCCCGGGGTGAGTTTCACCCGGGGGTTCCTTTTCGTCGCGGGTCGCACGCCCAATTACATCGGCGGGCCGGGTGTGTGTTATTCGACGCCTTGATTTACGGCACGCCGATATGACTATTGCCTCGCGCACACCGAATCAGATTCGGTCGGCGCAGGAATAGTGGACTCCGCTGCAGCGGAGAATGCGTAATTCGCAGTGAATGCGAACAGCTAGTCAGCAGAGCGCATTAATTGATTCGGCGGCGGACGCGTTCCGGCGTCCACACCGCCAGTGCGTCGCGCGTCCGGCGGCACACCGCTGCGCAAGGCTGTCGACCTTGGTAGCGGGTCGACCGTGGCGTGGCACGCTGGCACTGATCTCAACTCCCTCTAACTGACATGGTTGCAATAGCGATGCTAAAGGCGGGCTGAGCAGGGAAAGCGCAGCCGCGGTGGGCGATTCGGTCAAGGCTTCGTCACGGTTCGGCCACGCGGGCGGGTTGGTCTATTGGCCGTGGTCGGCGCGGGGCGGTTGGCCGCCCGCCACCCCTGCGCGTTGCACCAGCGTGACAGCCGGCGCCGAGCGTCACGCCAGCGTGACGCTCCCGAGGGCCCCGCCGAGCGTTGCACCAGCGCGACTGTCGGCGCCGGCCGTCACGCTGGCGTGACGTTCGGCGCACCTAAGGCCCCGCCGAGCGCCGCGGCACGCACGCGGCGCGCCCCGCGGGCCCAGCCGGCCTTGGCGCCCCAGCACCGGCGGTCAGCGGTTGTGCAGCCAGCGCAGCGCCGCCTCGGCGGCGTGATAGCCGCACAGGCCGTGTATCCCGGCGCCCGGCGGCCCGGACTGCGAGCACAGGTAGACACCCGGCACGCCGATCGCATACGGGTCGACCGCTATCCGCGGCCGGAAGAGGATCTGCAACCGGTCGTTGGCGCCGCCGATGATGTCGCCGCCGATGAAGCTGGGATTGCGGGCCTGCAGTTCGCCGGTGCTGGTGGACACCGTCGCGACGATACGGTCGCGAAACCCGGGCGCGAACCGCTCGATCTGGTCGACGATCGCGGCCGTCGCGTCGCCGGTGTAGCCGTACGGCACGTGCGCGTACGCGTAGATCGGGTTGATGTTGCCCGCCGACCGGGACGGGTCGGCCAGATACTGCTGCCCGAGCAGCACGAACGGACGTTGCACCATCTTGCCTTGTGCGCGTTGGCGTTCGGTCTCGGCGATCTCTTGGAAGCTACCGCCCAGATGCACCGTCCCGGCCCGCCCGCAATCGGGGTTGGCCCAGGGGATGTCGCCATCGATCGCGAAGTCGACCTTGAACGCCGAGGAACCTTCGCGGTAACGCCGATAGGACCGCCTGATGCGGGCCGGCATCGCATCGCCGTACAGATCGAGAACCTGGGCGGGGCTGAGGTCGAGCATGACGATGTCCGCGGTCGGGATGTCGCGGCGGCGGGTGACGGTGACACCGGTGCTCACCCGTCCGCCCGCGGCGGCCAGCGCCGCACCCAACGCGCGTGCGATGGCGCCGGATCCACCTTCGGCCACGGGCCAGCCGTACCGGTGCCCGCTGGCCAGGATCATCAGTCCGAGCGAGGCGGTCAGCGGCCGATCCAGCCGGGTGAAGGCGTGCGCGGCCGCCCCGCCGTACAGGGCCCGCGCCTGCTCGGTGTGGAACCAGCCGGCCACCGCGGTGGCCGGCAGCACCGCGCGCGGACCGAAGGCCGCCAGGCGGATCGGATGCCGCGGAATGTTGAGGACCGGGCGCAGCAGGTCTTGGGCCAGGGCGTCGAAGCCCTTGGCCAGTCCGCCGACCGCCGCCTTCCATCGACGGCGATCCGCACCAAGTCCCTTGGCGGTCTTGGTGATCGACTGATAGAGCAGACCGACGGTGCCGTCCTCGAGCGGATGTGCGCAGTCGATCTCCGGCCACTTCCACGTCAGCCCGTAACTCTCGAGTCCGATCTCCTTCCAGAACGGGGAGCCCACGCCGAGCGGATGAAACGCCGAGCAGTGGTCGTGGACGACGCCGGGCACCGTCAATTCACCCGAGCGCACGCCTCCCCCGATGGTGTCCTGCGCCTCGAGCACCTGCACGTCGACGCCCTGGCGGGCCAGGTGGATTGCGGCGGCCAGCCCGTTGGGCCCGGCGCCGACGACGACAGCGGTCGTCATGCCGGCACAGCGCGCAGCGACCTGACGGGAACCGGGAATTCGTCGCCGGGTTCCGGCCAGGGCTGGCGGGTCAGCATGTCCGCGACGTCGACGTACCCGGCCCTGCCACGATTTCTTCTTCGCGCACTTGGTAATCGGCTTCGTCGGCGCCCAGCGCCCGGGACCGCAGGCCGTTGAGCGCACGGCCGTGGGAGTGCATCGACCGGAAGGCCCCCCACCTTGTCGGCCATCACCTCGGCGGTCTCGGCGTCGTAGAGTTTGGCTGCGTCGGCCAGGCGTGGTGATCGACGTCCGGAAGGTCTGGTGACATGAATCCCATGACGGCCCCGTTCCCCAAGTGAAACCAGCGGGTCCAAATGTATCGGGTGCGGCAACACCGATCGGCCGTCGGCCAAGGTCGCCGAACGTGCGCAGTGCGGGAAGATCCAGCCCGACGGATCTTTCCCGACTGGCGCACGCTCGGCGACGGTTAGGCGGACAGACACTCCGTGCGACCCCTCAATCGCCTGGCATGCCGCCCTGGATGTGCGGGCGCCGAGACCACGGCGCCCGTCCGAGGATCAGCGGACCTGATCGCCTCCCGGCAGGGAGAATCGCCGCCGCAGCTTCGCGATCAGGGCTTCGACGGTCTGCCTTTCCCGCAGTTCGACCCGGAACAGGTCGCGGAAACCGAGGACGTTGTCGATGTCGCCGGCGGCTTGCGCGAACGTGATACCAGCCCGGCATTTCTCGATCCGATGGTCGATGCGCCGCAGGTTCGCGGTCAACAGCGCCAGGAAGTACTCGGCTTGGCGCCGATCCCCCGTCGGTGGCTCGGGAAGATAGCGAGGTTCAGCGGGCGGAGCCGGCTTTGGAGCGGTGAAATGCGGTGGAATATGCAGATTCTCATCGGAATGCCGACCCTCGTGGGCACGTACCGCTCGATGCGACGTCGCGCGCAACCGGGGATAGCTGGGCGGCGTGGCGGCGATCATGAGTGAACGATAACGTACCGTATCTTACGGAAACCACGTGTCGCGACGCCGAAGCTCACCACTGCTTTTGTGCGCGCAGCACAACCCGGCCCATCCACCGGCAGACCTCCAGCGCCAACTGCACCTTGAGCACCGCGTCGGGATCATCGAAGTCCTGTCCGCAACGTTCCATGGCCTGACCGACGCGATACTGAATAGTGTTGCGATGCAAGCTCATTGATTCCGCCGTCGCGACATAGCTGCGGTTGCGGAGCAGGAATTCGCGCAACGTTTCACGAAGCCACCGGTTGCGTTCGTCGTCCACGTCGAGGTCGCCCAACACGTCGGCCACGAATCGCCGCAACTCCTCGGGGTCACTGGCCAGCAACGCGATCGGCGCGATATCCCCGTAGCAGACGACCCGGTCACACGGGTGGTCCCCGCCGGCGAGAGCCACCGCCTTGGCACGCTCGGCCTGTCTCAGCGACGTCCGGAACCCGTCCAGGCCGTGCTCGACCCGCCCGAACGCCAGACGCACCTCAATGCCGGCCGACTCGAATGCCGCACGCGCCTGCGTCGGTTGCACCACCCGGCCCGGGGCCGGGGAGAACCACAACCGGGCCTCCCGCTCGTCGGTCGGCACCATCAGGGACCGCCCGACCGCCAGCAACTCCCCCGCCAGCAGCGACGCAGCCTTGTCGAACAGCGCCGCGACGTCGCGGTTGGTCAGCGCGGTATCGGCCCACATCACCGCCGCGATCTGCACGCCGTCCAACCGATAACCCAGCACCATCTCGGCGCGCTGGACATCGATGGGCGTGCCGGCCAGCAGATCGGTGACCCACTGCTGCTGCAGGCCGCTGCGGCGACTCACCCACCGGTCATGCTCCTGCTCGTAGGCGACGATCAGCTGATCCGCGACCACATCGACGACGCAAGCGCAGCGATTCACCAGTTCGACGATCGCCGGAACGCGCTGCGCGGCATCCAACAGCGCGACAAACTGCATCGCCTGTTCCAGGAACCGCGCATGTACCAGGCGGTGTGCCCGCACCAGCGCAGACAACGGCGTACCGCGCTGCGCGGCCGCCCGGGTGTAGGCCAGGGCCGCCGCCGGTGCTTCCAGGAAGGGTTCGGCCTGATCCCGTTCCAGATAGTGGATGCCCGCGACCACGCTCTCGGTGAGGCTGGCCCGCCACATCATCAGCATCCGGCCGTCGTAGTCCAGGCCCGAGATCTGCTTCTGCATCGACTCGAACAAGTCCGCGATGAAGTCCTCGCGGATCGCGTCCATCTGTCGAGCGATCACCGACAGCTGACCCTCACCAGCTTCAGGCACCTCGGGTTCCTTCCGCAGAGTCCCCCGCAACACTCTGCCCGTCTCGAGGCCGGGACGGAATGCTTTGGCCGTCCGGTGTTGCGCGAGACCGTCTACGTCAGTGCGCGCCGCCCCGCCCGCGGCGCGGCAGCGCGGGCCGCAGCGGCTGCGCCCACTGCGCACCGGTCGCGTCGAACAGCCGCCCGATCTCGGCGATATGCATGTCGGCGAGGTCCCACACATCGGGTACCAGCTCGCGGTCGGCGATGAAACCGAAGTCGAGTCGGTCCAGGTAGCTGACCACCGTGATGTTGAGGCCCTGCCCGTCGGTGACGATCGACACCGGAAATTGATGGCACAGCTTGGCGCCCGCGAAGTACAACGGGCGGCGCGGCCCGGGAACGTTGGAGATCACCACGTTGAAGGGCAGCCCGACCCGGTTGGCCAACTGCAGCCGGGACGCCAACCGGACCGCCGAGGTGGACAGCACCGGCGCCGAGTACCGGGTGAGGTCGGCCAGCTCCTCGGCCGGCACCAGCTCGAAGCGACGCTTGGCCTGCCGCATCGCGGCCCGGCACAGCTCGACCCGTTCGAGCGGGTCGGCGCAATCGGTCGGCAGGTCGGCGACGATGGCCGACACCCGGTTGGTCCATGGGTCGGCTTCGTCGCCGGTCCGGATCGACACCGGCACCATGGCCCGCAGCGGTCGATCGGGCAGCGCGTCGTGAGCCAACAGGTATTCGCGCAATCCGCCGGCACAGATCGCCATCACGATGTCGTTGACGGTACCGCCCGTCGCCTCCTTGAGGCGCTTGATGTTCTCCAAAGACGTTGTGCGCATTGCGAATCGACGATGGGCGGTGATGGTCTTGTTCCACGGTGCCGACGGCGCCGACACGCTGGGCAGCGAGACACGCGCAAGGTCGCCGATGCCGGTGCCGGCTACTCGTTTGACCACTGACCCCGCGACTGCAGCGGCGCTTCCCACGCCGCGGATTCCGGCGGCGTCGGCGAGTTGCCGCACGATCCGCGTCTGCACCCGTATCGCCCGGAACGGGTTGCCCGCCAAACGAATTGCTGTGCGGCGCAATAGTTCTCCGGCGCCCGGTAGTGATTCGGACTGCCACTGCGACCCGTCGCCCGGCGGCAGGGCATCGGGCGCGGTATCGGTCACGATCTGCAGCATCAACTGGCCCGACGCCCCGTCGATGGTGGCGTGGTGATACTTGGTCAACAGCGCCCACCGCCCGTCGGCCAACCCGTCGATGACGTAGACCTCCCACAGCGGGCGGGTCCGGTCCATCGGACGCCCGACGATCCGGCACACCTGATCGGCCAGCTGGTCGATCAAACCCGGCTTGGCCAAACGCAATTCACGGATGTGGAAATCGAGGTCCAGATTCGGGTCGGACACCCAGTACGGGTGATCCAGCCCGAACGGCACCTCGACCAGACGCCTGCGCAGCGGCTCGAGTTCGCCCACCAGCGACGCGAACTTGGCGTACACCGCGGCGTAGGCGTCGTAGTCCCGCCGGGGCCGCTCGAAGATCATCACGCTGGTGACATGCCCGAACGTCGTCGAGGTTTCCATATGCAGAAACGCGGCGTCCAGACCGCTGAGTTGCTTCACGAACGGCTCCTTGGGTTTTCGGCGCTCAGTTGGCCAGCATGCCGCCTTCGACGGGCAGCGTGATGCCGGTGATGTAGCTGCTGGCGTCACTGGCGAGGAAAATCAGGGCGGTACTCAACTCTTCGGTGCGGCCGATGCGGCCGACGAGGGTGCGCGGAACGACAGTGGCGTCAAGGTAGCCGGCTGGGAGTTCGTCGGTCATCTCCGACTCGAAGAAACCAGGTGCCAGCGCGTTGACCCGGATACCTTTACGTCCGGTCCATTGCTGGGCCAGATCGCGGGTCAGGCCGATCACGCCGGCCTTGGAGGACGCGTAGGCGGCCTGCGGCAGACCACCCGTGGTCAGGCCGAGCACACTGCTGATATTGACGATGGAACTGCCGGGCCGCATCACCTGCGCGCACGCCTGCGCCATCCAGTAGCTGCCGTTGAGGTTGAGATCGATCACGGACCGGAACTCTTCGGGTGTCTCACGCAGGGCCGGCACGGCAGTCCCCACGCCGGCGTTGTTGACCAGAATGTCGACCCGCCCGAATGTGTCCATCGCGGCCTGGACCAGGTTCTGGCAGTCGGCCGGCTGGGTGACGTCGGTGCGCACCGCCAGGGATCGGCGGCCGGCGTTCTCGACCAGCGCCGCGGTGCGGGCCATCCGATCCTCGCGCCGGGCACCCAGCACCACGTGCGCTCCCGCTTCGGCGAGCGCCGCGGCGAACCCGACTCCGAGGCCGCTGGAAGCGCCGGTGACGATAGCGATGCGGTCGTCAAGCCGGAAGCTGTCGAGGATGGTCATTCGCGGGGTCCTTTCACGCGGGGCAGCATGCATCGTATCCATAAATGTTGCATCTATGCATTGAATGGAGAGAAAGCTCACTGAAATGTATTCCTGCTAATATGTTGCATCACTACGACATTTCCTAAAACGCTGGCGGGTGGTGCGCGAATGAGTCAGACACCGTTGGCGCGTCTACTCGCCGAGGATCGGCGCCCGGACGCGCTGACCGCCTTCCGCATCGCCCGTCGCTGGTTCGTCGAAGGCCGCCGCATCGAAATGCGCGAGCTGGCCGCCGAACTCGGCGTGAACCGGGCCACCCTGTTCCGCTGGGTCGGCAGCCGCGACGAACTGCTCGCCGAGATCCTCTGGTCGCTGGCTAAACCCACTCTGGCGCTGGCGGTTCGCGACTCGTCGGGAACCGGCGGCCAGCGCATTGCGGCGATCTCGGGCCGGTTCGCCCGCATGATGGACCAAGCGGAGTACTTCCGGGAATTCCTGCGCCGCGAACCCGAACGCGCGCTGCGAATCCTGACCACGCGCGCCGGCACCATCCAGGCACGGGTGGTCGCTGCCGTCGAAACACTTCTGGACGAAGAGATTTCACTGGGACGGCTCAACCCGCCGCTGCCACCGCACGACCTTGCCTACCTGATCATGCGGATCATCGAGTCCTTCCTCTACGCCGACCTCATCACCGGCGAGCAACTCGATATCGACGGAGCCGAGCAGGCGATCGCAGCCTTGCTGCGCTGAGGTTTCCTGTCGAGGCCGCACGACCGGTCGCTACGATCGAGGAACTCGTCGGCAAAGGAGCCTCAGTGAGCGAAGACGACATCGGCAAGTTCGACCCTGGCATGACCCAGCGGATGATCTCCATGATGCGACCGGTGTTGAAAACGTACTTCCGCAGCGAGGTGCACGGCCTGGATTTGTTTCCGTCCGGCGGCGCGCTGGTGGTCGCCAACCACTCCGGCGGGCAGTTCCCGATGGACGTGCCGATCTTCAGCACCGACTTCTACGACAAGTTCGGCTACGAACGCCCGGTGCTGACGCTGAGCCACGACATCCTGTTCATGGGCCCGACCGGAGACATCTTCCGCAAAACCGGCTACATCCGCGCCAACCCGGAGAACGCCGCCGCCGCACTGCGCTCCGGCGGAGTGGTGGTCGTCTTTCCCGGCGGCGACTACGACGCGTACCGGCCGACCACCGCCGAGAACGTCATCGACTTCAACGGTCGTAAAGGCTACGTCCGCACCGCGATCGCGGCCGGAGTGCCCATCGTGCCGCTGGTGGGCATCGGGGGCCAGGAAACCCAGCTGTATCTGACCCGCGGCACCTGGCTGGCCAAACGACTGGGTTTGAAGCGGCTCATCCGCAGCGACATCCTGCCGCTGTCGTTCGGCTTTCCGTTCGGGTTCAGTGCCGCGATCCCACCCAATCTGCCGCTGCCCGCCAAGATCGTGATGCAGGTGCTGGAACCGATCGACATCGCCGCCGAATTCGGTGCCGATCCCGATGTCGACGCGGTGGACGAGCACGTGCGGTCGGTGATGCAGGCGGGTCTCAACGAGCTCGCCGCCAAGCGTCGCTTCCCGATTGTCGGCTGAGCCATGGCATCTCGCATCGAGAAAATCCTCGGAGTCATCCGCACCATGAGGCGCGCCGGGATGATCGCGCCGATGCGGCCCGACCGCTACCTGAAGATGATCGCCGCGATGCGCCGCGAAGGCATGGGCATGACGGCGGGATTCGCCGGCGCGCCGCAGCGCTGCCCGGACCGTCTTGCCCTGATCGACGAACTGGGCACGCTCACCTGGCGGCAACTCGACGAGCGGATCAACGCGCTGGCCGCGGCGCTGCAGCAGCTGCCCTCCGGGCGACCGAAAGTGGTCGGCATCATGTGCCGCAACCACCGTGGATTCGTCGAAGCGGTGGTGGCCGCCAACCGGATTGGCGCCGACATCCTGTTGCTGAACACGTCTTTCGCCGGGCCGGCGCTGGCCGAGGTGGTGACCCGCGAGGGCGTCGACACGGTGATCTACGACGAGGAGTTCACCGCCACCGTCGACCGCGCGCTGGCCGATGTGCCGGACGCCGCGCGGATTCTGGCGTGGACCGACACACCGCAGGAACACACGGTGGAGAAGCTGATCGCCGCGCATGCCGGCCAGCAGCCGCGGCGCGACGGCGGCAAGGGCAAGATCATCCTGCTCACCTCCGGCACCACCGGAACACCCAAGGGCGCCAAGCAGTCTGGCGGCAACGCTGGAATCGGCACACTCAAGGCGATCCTGGACCGCACGCCGTGGCGGGCCGAGGAAACCATCGTCATCGTGGCACCGATGTTCCACGCGTGGGGCTTTTCGCAGCTGATCTTCGCCGCATCGATGGCGTGCACGATCGTCACCCGGCGCAAGTTCGACCCCGAAGCGACGCTGGCGTTGATCGACAAATACCAGGCGACGGGACTCGCGGTGGTGCCGGTGATGTTCGACCGGATCATGGACCTGCCCGACGAGGTGCGAAACCGCTACAGCGGCAAGTCGTTACGCTTCGCCGCTGCGTCGGGCTCGCGGATGCGGCCCGACGTGGTGATCTCGTTCATGGATCAATTCGGTGACGTGATCTACAACAACTACAACGCCACCGAGGCGGGCATGATCGCCACCGCCACACCGGCCGACCTGCGCGCCGCACCCGACACCGCGGGCACACCGGCCGGCGGAACCGAGATCCGGATCCTGGACCCCGAATTCAACGAACTGCCCACCGGCGAAGTCGGCACCATCTACGTCCGCAACGACACCCAGTTCGACGGGTACACATCCGGCAAGACCAAAGACTTTCACGCCGGCTTCATGTCGTCCGGAGACGTCGGATATCTGGACGAGAACGGGCGCCTGTTCGTGGTAGGCCGCGACGACGAGATGATCGTCTCCGGCGGTGAAAACGTCTACCCGATCGAGGTGGAGAAGACCCTGGCCACCCACCCGGAGGTGGCCGAGGCGTCGGTGCTCGGCGTGGACGACGAGCAGTACGGGCAGCGACTGGCGGCGTTCGTGGTGCTCGAACCCGGCGCCGCCGCCGACGTCGACACCCTCAAGCAGCACGTCCGCGACAACCTGGCGAACTATAAAGTGCCGCGCGAGATCACGGTGCTCGACGAGCTTCCCCGCGGTAGCACCGGCAAGATTCTGCGCAACGAACTGAAGGCACGGGTGAGTGGCTCATGAACCTCCGTCAAGTGATCGCGCAAGTGCGCCGGCCCCGGCCGCTGACCCGCGCGACAGTGGAATTGGTCAACGCCGCCAACGGATTACACCCCGTCACCCGCAATCCGTGGGCTGCCCCGACGGTGTTCTGGTTCGGCTGGCCGACCTCGGAGGTGCCGTTCGTCTACGCAGGCGTTTCGGCCGTGGACGCGCTGCGGCGCAGCCGGCGCGGCGATTTCGACGGGCCCAAGGGCAAGGTGGCGCTCGCCCTGACGGCCGCCTCCTGGGCGATCCTGGGCGTGATCGCCTACCGGGGCGTGAAAACCCCTGGGCCCGTGCTGGAGTCGGCGCTGACCGAGCAACTCGGTCCGGACTACACCGACGCGTTGCGCCAACTGCCCTCCGAGCTGGCCGGCGCACCCGGCCGGCGCAACCCGCCGCTGCGGTCCACCGTGGCGCGGCGCCGCTACGTCGACAAGCAGAACATCGTGCGCTACGGCCCGCACGGGCGCGCCAACCTGGCCGACATCTGGCGTCGCCGCGACCTGCCGCGCGACGGCAAGGCGCCGGTGCTGCTGCAGGTGCCCGGCGGGGCGTGGATGATCGGATGGCGCCGCCCGCAGGCGTATCCGCTGATGGAATACCTGGTTTCGCGGGGCTGGGTGTGTGTGTCGATGAACTACCGGGTGTCGCCGCTGCACACCTGGCCCGACCACATCGTCGACGTCAAGCGTGCGCTGACCTGGGTCAAGGAGAACATCGCCAAATACGGTGGGGACCCGAATTTCGTTGTGATCAGCGGAGGTTCGGCCGGGGGCCATCTGTCTTCGCTGGCCGCGCTGACCCCCAACGACCCGAAGTTCCAGCCGGGATTCGAAGAATCCGACACCTCGGTGGCCGCGGCGGTTCCGTTCTACGGCCGATACGACTGGTTTTCCATCGACGAACCCGGCCGCGGTGAATTCCTCGAGGTGCTCGCGCGGCTGGTGGTCAAGAAGAAGATCAGCACCCACCGCGACATCTACATCGACGCCTCCCCCATCACCTACGTGCGGCCGGACGCGCCACCGTTCTTCGTCCTGCACGGGGCCGACGACTCGCTGATTCCGGTGCAGGAGGCGCGGGATTTCGTCGACGAGCTGCGCGCGGTGTCCAAATCGCCGGTCGCCTACGCCGAATTACCCAACGCGCAGCACGCTTTCGACATCTTCGCCTCACCGCGGGCCCACAAATCCGCCGAGGCGGTTGCCAGGTTCCTGTCCTGGGTGTACGTGACCAAGTATCTGGGCGACCGCTAGCCGATCACAGGTCTGCGGCGCGTTCCAATTCGGCCAGGGCCGGTTCGATCGCGTCGGCCATCTCGTCGATGTCGTTGGCCACCTCGGGCGTCGTCACGAACCCGAAGTCCAGGAACTCCTGGTAGGAGAAGCAGGTGATGTTGAGCGCGACGTCCATCACCGGCGGACCCAGCGGAACCAGCGAGTCCAGCTTGGCGCCCGCCATGTACAGCGGAAACGACGGGCCGGGAACGTTGGAGACGACCAGGTTGATCGGCGCCAGATTCCGCGACAAGCCGGTGGCCGTATAGGCACGTGCGGCCAACTGCAGCAGGCCCGGCGGCGTGGTCTCGGTGAGGCCCATGATCTGGTGTGCCGAAAGGGCTTTGGCCATTTCCTTGGCGCTGCGGGTGCTCTCGTGGATGGCCCTGAGCCGCTCGGCCGGGTCCTCGATGTCGGTGGCCAGCGAGGCCGTCATCGAGCTGATCTGGTTGCCGACGTCGGACTTGTTCTCGTCGGTGCGGGTGGAAACCGGAATCTGGGCGATCAGCGGCTTGTAGGGCAACTCGTCCCGTTTGAGCAGATACTCCCGCACCGCGCCGGCCACGATCGCCAGCACGACGTCGTTGAGCTTGACGCCGAACGCGTCTTTGACGGCCTTGGCCCGCTCCAACTCGATGCGGCAGCCGGTGATGCGGCGGTGCGGGGACACCGCCGCGTTGAATCGGGTCTTGGGGGCCTCGAAATAGCGCGGCGGCCGGGTCGCCACCCCCAGCGCGGCGATCTGCTGACGCACCGTCTGCTCCACCAGCCGGGCGATGCGAAAGGGCGTCATGATGCCCAGGTTCACCAGAGCGCCGAGCGCGCGCCGCTCCAGACCCGGGATGGTGAAGCCGACGAATCCGATCGTCTCCTTCTGCGGCGGCCGCGGTTCCGGGGTGACGTCCAACAGGATCTCGCCCAACCCCGCCCCGGAGACACCGTCGACGATGGCGTGATGCATCTTGGTCAGCGTCGCGATGCGACCGCCTTCGACGCCCTCGATGACCCAGAGTTCCCACAGCGGCCGCGAGCGGTCCAGCTTGTAGGACATCAGCCGACCGACGAGCTCTTCGACCTCACGCCGCCCGCCCGGGGCGGGCACCCCGATGCGGCGGATGTGGAAGTCGACGTCGAGTTCCTCGTCCTCGACGAACCACGGCCGGTCCAGGCCCAGCGGCGCACCCTCCACCCGCCACCGCAGTTGCGGGATCTCCGGCAGCCGCTCGATCAGCAGTTCCCGTAGTCGATGGAAGCTGTAGTCGGGCGCATCGCTGGGATCGCAGATCGCCAGCGCGCCGACGTGCATGTGCCAGCCGGAGGTTTCGGCCGACCAGAACGCCGCATCAACACTAGAAAGCCGTTTCATTACATGACCGTAGCCCGAGCCCGGCCGCGAATGTAACCAGGTCGCGAAATCATGCGGCTGCGTTCGCAGCCCGGTCGCACTCGCGCGCAAGCGGTTAAGCGTCCTCTAACAGGTCGGGGGTCACCGCCGACTCGGTGTCGGGAATACCGTCCACCTTGGCCTTACGGTCGGCCATCGACAGCAGGCGCCGAATACGGCCTGCCACAGCATCTTTCGTCATCGGCGGGTCGGCGAGACGACCCAGCTCTTCCAGCGAGGCCTGCCGGTGCTCGACGCGCAGCTGACCCGCGGTGGCCAGGTGGTCGGGCACGGTGTCACCGAGGATCTCCAGCGCGCGTTCCACCCGCGCCGCCGCCGCCACCGCCGCGCGCGCCGAGCGGCGCAGGTTGGCGTCGTCGAAATTGGCCAGCCGGTTTGCGGTGGCCCGCACCTCCCGGCGCAGCCGACGCTCCTCCCAGACCAGCCGGGTGTCCTGGGCGCCCATCCGGGTGAGCAGCGCGCCGATGGCCTCGCCGTCGCGCACCACCACCCGGTCGGCACCGCGCACCTCGCGCGCCTTGGCGCTGACACCGAGCCGGCGTGCCGCACCGACCAGCGCCAGCGCCGCCTCGGGCCCGGGGCAACTGACCTCCAGCGCCGAGGAACGACCCGGCTCGGTCAGCGACCCGTGCGCCAAAAATGCGCCCCGCCAGGCGGCTTCGGCGTCGGCGACGCTGCCGCCCACAACCTGGGCGGGCAGGCCGCGCACCGGACGGCCACGCATGTCCAGCAGACCCGTCTGGCGGGCCAGCGCTTCACCGTCGCTGGCGACCCGCAGCACGTACCGGGTGTTCTTGCGAATCCCGCTGGCCGACAAGACATGCACGACCGCGTTGTAGCCGTACAGGTCGAAGATGTCCTTGCGCAGCCGGCGCGCGATGCTGCCCAGATCCACCTCGGCCTCGACCACCACCCGGCCCGCCACAATGTGCAACCCGCCGGCGAACCGCAGCAGCGAGGTGACCTCCGCACGCCGAGCACTGACCGACTTGACCACCAGACGGCTCAGCTCGTCCTTGACTTCAGTCGTCATCGCCACGCGTCGTCACCCCTTGGTTCGTTCCCGACGGCCGCCGTCGATCGGTATCTCCTCCGTGGCCGTCACCGACGGCCGCACCGAGCCGCTGTCACGTGCCCGTACCCCGTCCAGCGCTGCCGCAAGCTTGCCCGGGTCATGTAAAGGTGTACCAGGTCGGGCCACGTCGGCGAAGTGGACCTCGGCATGTAGCAGCGTCGCGGTGCGGCGCAACTGGTCGCGCTCGCGATCGCTGGGCACCCGGTCGGCGTCGATGATGATGTCGTCCACCCGGAACTCCGGCGCGTGCTGCACCAGCACGTGCAGGTGCCGTTCCACCGAGAACCCGGCCGTCTCGCCCGGCTCGGCGACCAGATTGAGCACCAACGCCTTGCGCGCGGTGGTGGCCCGCAGCGCTTGCAGCAGCCCCGGCACCAGCACGTGCGGAATCACGCTGGTGAACCACGATCCGGGCCCGAGCACCACCAGATCGGCGGCCATTATCGCGTCGACGGCCTGCCGGGTGGCCGGCGGGTCGGTGGGCAGCAACCGCACCCGGCGCACCTTGCCCGGGGTCGTCGCGATCGCGACCTGGCCACGGATCAGCCGGAACATCCGCGGGTCGCTCTCCAGGCCGGACACGTCGGCCTCGATCTGCAGCGCGATCGGGCACATCGGCAGCACCCGGCCCTTGACGCCCAGGATGCGCCCGATTTCGTCGAGCGCCGCAACGGGGTCGGCCAGCATTTCCGACAGGCCGGCCAGCAACAGGTTGCCGATCGGGTGCCCGGCCAGCGCACCGGTGCCACCGAAGCGGTGCTGCAGTATCGTCGCCCACAGCCGCCCGTAGGGACTATCGGATGCCAACGCCGCCAATGCCATTCGCAGATCGCCCGGCGGCACCACGTCCAGTTCGCTGCGCAGCCGGCCCGAGGAGCCGCCGTCGTCGGCGACCGTCACGATCGCGGTGACGTACGGCGTCAGCCGGCGGGCAGCCGACAGCGTGGCATACAAGCCGTGCCCGCCGCCGAGGGCGACGATGCTCTGATTCGCCGGGGAGCTCATTCGCGGCCCAGATCCCGGTGCAGTACCCGCACCGCCAGTTGCGGGTCCGCCCCCAGTAGTCCCATCAGGGCCTCCGCGATCGCCACGCTGCGGTGCTTGCCCCCCGTGCACCCGACCGCCACCGTCATATAGCGCTTGCCCTCCCGTCGGTAGCCGTCGACCACCAGCGCCAGCAACCGGTGATAGGTCTGCAGGAACTCAGCCGCGCCGGGCTGACTCAGCACGTAGTCGCGCACCGGGGCATGCTGGCCGGTCAGCGGCCGTAGCTCGTCCACCCAGTGCGGGTTGGGCAGGAAACGCACATCCATCACCATGTCGGCGTCCATCGGCAGGCCGTACTTGAACCCGAAGGATTCGACGGTGACGCTGGTGGTCGCGGTGGCGGTGCCGCCGAAAGCGCGCTCGATGCTCTCCCGCAGCCCGCGCACCGACAGCGTCGAGGTGTCGATGATCAGGTCGGCGGTCGCGCGTACCGGCGCCAGCATCCGGCGCTCGGCGGCGATGCCCTCGGCCAGGGTCTGCTCGCCTTGCAGCGGGTGGCTGCGGCGGTTGTTCTCGTAGCGGCGCACCAGCATGTCGTCGGACGCCTCCATGAACACCACGCGCGGGGTGATGTTGCGGGTGGCCAGCTCGGTGCGGACCTCGTCGAGGTCGCCGGTGAACCCGCGGGAGCGCACGTCCATGACGACGGCCAGCTGGGTGATCCGCGACCCGGCCGCCAACCCGAAATCGACCATGCGGGTGATCAACTGGGGTGGCAGGTTGTCCGCGACGTACCAGCCGAGGTCTTCGAGCACCTTCGCGGCGGTGCCGCGGCCCGCGCCCGACAAGCCGGTCACCAGGACTACGTCGATGCCCGCCGGGGCGTCCTCGCCGTTGGTCATCCGGCGGCTCCGGGTGGGTCCGGCCGTAGCGCTTCCAAGACGGCGGTGGCGGTGGCCACGCCGATACCGGGGACGGCGGTGATCTGGTCGACGGTGGCCTCCTTGAGGCGGGCTATCGATCCGAAGTGGGTGACCAGCGCCTTGCGCCGGTGCTCGCCGAGGCCGGGAACCGCGTCGAGCGCCGAGGCCGTCATCCGCTTGGATCGCTTGCTGCGATGGTAGGCGATGGCGAATCGGTGGGCCTCGTCGCGCACCCGCTGCAGCAGGTAAAGGCCCTCGCTGTTGCGCGGCATGATGATCGGGTCTGGTTCCGAGGGCACCCAGATCTCCTCGAGCCGCTTGGCCAGACCGATCACCGCGACGTCGGTGATGCCCAGCTCGTCGAGCACCGCACTGGCCGCGTTGACCTGCGGCGCGCCGCCGTCGACGACGTAGAGGTTGGGCGGGTAGGCGAATCGTCGTGACTTCCCTTCCGGGGAAAGCATATTCGGGTCGCTCTGATCACTGAGATGCCGCAGGAAGCGGCGCCGGGTCACTTCGGCGATGGAGGCGACGTCGTCCGAGCGGCCCTGACCCGCGGCCTCGCGGATGCCGAAATGGCGGTAGTCCGACTTGCGCGGCAGGCCATCCTCGAACACCACCAGCGAGCCCACCACGTCGGTGCCCTGCACATGGCTGATGTCGACGCACTCGATACGCAGCGGGGCGTCCGCCAGCCCGAGGGCCTCCTGAATATTCTGCAGCGCAGCGGATCTGGCGTTGAAATCGCCTGCTCGCTTCAGCTTGTGTTGTTGCAGAGCCTCTTTCGCGTTGCGTTCCACGGTTTCGGCCAGGGCGCGCTTGTCGCCGCGGCGCGGCACCCGCAATGCGACGCGGGACCCGCGCAACCCGGACAGCCAGTCGGCCAGTTCGTCGTGGTTGGACGGCAGGCAGGGCACCAGCACCTCGCGCGGCACCGGGTTGACGGATTCGTCTGCGGCGCCGTCTAATTCGGCCTGATCGCCGTAGAACTGGGTGAGGAACTGTTCCACCAGCTGTTCCTCGCCGGACTCGCTCGGGTCGCCGGGCTTCTCGACGATCCAGCCGCGCTGGCCGCGCACCCGGCCGCCTCGGACGTGGAACACCTGAACCGCGGCCTCGAGCTCGTCGTCGGCGAAGGCCACCACGTCGGCGTCGGTGCCGTCGCCGAGCACCACCGCCTGCTTCTCCATCGCCCGCTTGAGCGCGCCCAGGTCGTCGCGCAGCCGGGCGGCGCGCTCGAAATCGAGCTCGGCGGACGCCGCGTGCATCTGCTGTTCCAGCTCGCGGGCGTAACGGTCGGTCTTGCCGGACAGGAAGTCGCAGAAATCCAAAACGATCCGACGGTGCTGCTCGGCGCTGACCCGGCCGATGCAGGGCGCGGAGCATTTGTCGATGTAGCCCAGCAGACACGGCCGGTCGATCTGGTTGTGCCGCTTGAACACTCCGTTGGAGCAGGTGCGCGCCGGGAACACCCGGGTGAGCAGGTCCAGCGTTTCGCGGATGGCCCAGGCGTGCGAGTACGGCCCGAAATAGCGGACCCCCTTGCGCCGCGGCCCCCGGTACACCATCAGCCGCGGGAACTCCTCGTTGAGGGTGACGGCCAGCACCGGGTAGGACTTGTCGTCGCGGTAGCGGACGTTGAACCGGGGATCGAACTCCTTGATCCAGTTGTATTCCAGCTGCAGCGCCTCGACCTCGGTGTTGACCACCGTCCACTCGACCTTGGCCGCGGTGGTCACCATCTGCCGGGTGCGCGGGTGCAGGCTGGCGACGTCGGCGAAGTACGACGTCAGCCGGCTGCGCAGGCTCTTGGCCTTGCCGACGTAGATGACCCGGCCGTGGGTGTCCCGGAATCGGTACACCCCCGGCTCGACCGGGATGGACCCGGGAGCCGGACGGTAGGTGGCGGGATCTGGCACGTGATCAAGGTTAGTGGTCGCCGGGAGCCCGGCTACACGATCTCCACGACCAGCACCACATCCGCGGCAGAGATCCTGGTGGAGCCCGCCCGAACACGCTGTCTGGAACCACGACGATGTCGGGACCACGAACACTCGGTGGGAACGATTCTTTCGTGATCACCTCGACCTCAGGGACCGCCTCGACCCCAGCGGGCAGGTGATCCTCGAGGAGGGGCTCAGCAAGCCGCGCGGCACGTGCGCAAGGTCGGACACCGGCCGCCTCCTCTCGCCCTGGAACCCGAATACATGCAGACTACGCGCAACGACGATCACCACCGAGTCTGACGAAACCACCGACAACAGGTCCGCGACAGGCGGCGCCGTCACAACGGCCTCAGCGCGCGTGCAGATCGGGCCGGTATCGCGCCAGCAGCGAGCGAACGGCGTCCATAGCCTGCACGGCGCGCTCCTTGTCCACCGCCTGGATCGCCATCACCGGAATGTACTCGTCGTCCGGCAAGTCGACCCTGGCCCACCGGCTGCCGAGCGGAAACGACACCCCGACCACATCAGGCCATACAATCAGCTTGTCCCCCAGCACATTACGCACAGAGATACCGGCAGGCCCGATGCGCAGCCGCGGCCGGGTCAACAGCAGCACCGCGCCGGCCAGCACGACTCCCAGCAAGGCCATCGCCACCTGGTCAGCCGTCTGGAACACCACTCCGGTCGATCCGATCTTGAGCACCAGACCGCCCGCAATGTGCGCCACCAGAATCAAAACCGCTGCAACATAAGCGAATATCGGCGTCAAGTGCGGACGACAGACGAAATCCCAATCGCCCGTGTCGGATTCCGGTGTCACGATCGAGCGCGCAGGTCGCGCAAGGTCAGCGCGGTGGTCAGTGCGGCCGCCGCCGCCTGCGCACCCTTGTCTTCGGCCGACGTCGGCAGCCCGGCCCGATCGAGGGCCTGCGCCTCGGTGTTGGTGGTCAGCACACCGTTGGCGACCGGAGTGGAGGCGTCCAGCGAGACCCGGGTCAAACCCTGAGTCACCGCATCGCATACGTAATCGAAATGCGGTGTCTCACCGCGGATCACGACACCGAGCGCGACGACGGCGTCGTGGGTGCGCGCCAATTCCTGCGCCACCACCGGGATCTCGATCGCGCCGAGCACCCGGGCCACGGTCGGGTTGTCGATCCCGGCGTCGGTGGCCACCTTGCGGGCACCGTCGAGCAGGGCGTCGCAGATCTTGTCGTGCCAGGTGCTGGCGACGATGGCCAGCCGCACGTCCGAGGCGTCGAGGGACGGGATGTCCGGCACACCGGCGCCACCGCTCACAGCACACCACCGGTCATAGAGCGCCGCCGAATTCACCGGGGAGGTGCACGGATTCATGGAAGTCGTCGAGCCCGGCCAGGTCGTGACCCATCTTGTCGCGCTTGGTCATCAGGTAGCGGATGTTCTCGGCGTTGGCCCGCACCGGCAGCGGCACCCGCTCGATGATGTGCAGTCCGTACCCGTCCAGCCCGACCCGCTTGGCCGGGTTGTTGGTCAGCAGCCGCATCGAGCGCACACCCAGGTCGACCAGGATCTGCGCGCCGATACCGTAATCCCGCGCATCAGCCGGCAACCCGAGCTTGAGGTTGGCGTCGACGGTGTCCTCGCCGGCGTCCTGCAGCTGGTAGGCCTGCAGTTTGTGCATCAGCCCGATGCCGCGACCTTCGTGGCCGCGCATGTACAGCACCACCCCGCGGCCCTCGCGGGCGACCATCGCCATCGCGGCGTCCAGCTGCGGCCCGCAGTCGCAGCGACGCGACCCGAACACGTCGCCGGTCAGACACTCGGAGTGCACCCGGACCAGTACGTCGTCGCCGTCGGCGTTGGGTCCGGCGATCTCGCCGCGAACCAGCGCGACGTGTTCGACGTCCTCATAGATGCTGGCGTAGCCGATCGCGCGGAACTGCCCGTGCCGGGTGGGGATGCGGGCCTCGGCGATCCGCTCGATGTGCTTCTCGTGCTTGCGGCGCCACTCGATGATGTCGGCGATGGTGATCAGGGCCAGACCGTGCTCGTCGGCGAAGACCCGCAACTCGTCGGTCTGGGCCATCGAGCCCTCGTCCTTCTGACTGACGATCTCGCAGATCGCGCCCGCAGGTTGCAGGCCGGCCATCCGGGCCAGGTCGACCGCGGCCTCGGTGTGGCCCGGGCGCCGCAACACACCGCCGTCCTTGGCGCGCAACGGAACCACGTGCCCCGGCCGGGTGAAATCTTCGGCGATACTCGTCGGATTGGCCAGCAGCCGCATCGTGGTGGCCCGGTCGGAGGCCGAAATCCCGGTTCCCACACCGATTCTGGCGTCCACGGTGACGGTGTAGGCGGTGCCGTGCTTGTCCTGGTTGACCGCGTACATCGGCAACAGGCCGAGGCGGTCACAGATCGGGCCGTCCAGCGGTACACACAGATAGCCCGAGGTGTAGCGCACCATGAACGCAACCAGCTCCGGGGTGGCCTTCTCGGCCGCGAAGATCAGGTCGCCCTCGTTCTCGCGTTCCTCGTCGTCGATGACGACAACGGCCTTGCCCGCCGCAATGTCGGCAACCGCCCGTTCGACGGAGTCCAACCTCGTCATCGTTGCTACCTTGCTGTCGGCGCTGTCCTAGCTGAAGAGCCCACCGGAGCCCTCGTGCTGCATTCAGTATGAACCACTACTTCAGCTCAGTTATTGCCCCTGCTTGTTCAGTGGGACATGCAACAGCCGCTCCACATACTTGGCGATCACGTCGACCTCCAGGTTGACCTGGGTTCCCACCGGCGCCGACCCCAGCGTGGTCAGCTCCCGCGTGGTCGGAATCAGCGAGACCTCGAACCAGTCGCGGGGCTGGTCGCCGAGGCCCGAGACGGTCAACGAGATGCCGTCGACGGTGATCGACCCCTTCTCCACCACATAGCGGGCGACCGTCGCCGGCATTTCGACGCGCACCACTTCCCAGTGCTCAGAAGGTGTGCGAGCGACGATCTCACCGGTCCCGTCCACATGGCCCTGCACGATGTGTCCACCCAACCGGCTGTTGATCGCGGCCGCGCGCTCCAGATTCACCCGGCTGCCGGGTCGCAGCCCGCCCAGGTTGGAGCGGTTCAGCGTCTCGGCCATCACGTCGGCACTGAACTGTCCGTCGGCCAGCACATCGACCACGGTGAGGCACACCCCGTTGACGGCGATCGAGTCGCCGTGGCCGGCGTCGGCGGTGACAGTGGGGCCCCGGATGATCAGCCGCGCCGCGTCGACCAGGGCGTCGCGGCCCGTCACCTCGCCCAGTTCCTCGACAATTCCGGTGAACATCGCACCAGGTTAATAAGTACGGCGGCCCTTGGGCACCCGCCTGGGTCCCAGGTCCACACATGCGCACCCTCTACGATGCTGGGTATGCAAACCCCCCGCCGGCTTATGGCTGTCCTTGCTGCGTTGAGCATCGCGACCACGCTGGTCGCCGGGTGCTCGATCAGCAAGAAGGCCAAAGGTGGTCCGCTGCCTGACGGGAAGACGCTGGTCACCCAATCCGCCGAAGTCACCAAAGGCGTCAAGAGCGCACACCTGGTCCTGACGGTCAACGGCAAAATTACGGGGCTGCCCCTTAAAACGCTCACCGGCGATCTGACCACCACCCCGACCACCGCGGGCAAGGGGACCGCCAGAATCATCATCATCGGCAGCGAGATAGAAGCCGACTTCGTGATTCTGGACGGCGAGCTTTACACCACCGCTCTCACCCCGGGTAAATGGGACGACGTGGGCAAGATCGACGAACTTCTGCATTACGACCCGTCGGCAATCCTGAACCCCGACACGGGCGTCGCCAACATCCTGGCCAACCTCAACGATCCGAAGGCGCAGGGCCGCGACACGATCAACGGGCAGAGCGCGGTTCGCGTCAGCGGAAACGTCAACGCCGACGTCGTGAACAAGCTCGCACCACTGGGCGCGACGGGATCGACTCCGACCACAGTCTGGATCCAGGAGACCGGTGATCACCAGCTCGCGCAGGTCATGCTCGACAAGGGTTCCGGTAATTCGATCCAGATGACGCTGTCGAACTGGAACCAGCCCGTCCAGGTCACGAAGCCGGGGAACTGATGACGATGCGAGCAGGACGCCGAATAGCAATCAGCGCGGGCAGCCTTGCGGTGCTGCTAGGTGCGCTCGACACCTACGTCGTGGTCACGATCATGCGCGACATCATGGGCAGTGTCGGTATTCCGGTCAATCAGCTGCAGCGAATCACCTGGATAGTCACGCTGTACCTGCTGGGGTATATCGCCGCGATGCCGCTGCTGGGTCGGGCGTCGGACCGGTTCGGGCGCAAGTTCGTCCTGCAATCCAGCTTGGCGTTGTTCATCGTCGGTTCGGTGCTCACCGCGATGTCGGTGAAACTGGGCAACTGGAACCCGGAGTTCGGCGATTACATGGTCGATCCCGATCCCAACCGCGCATTCCACTACTTGATCGCCGGGCGAACCATCCAGGGCATCGCCAGCGGTGCCCTGCTGCCGGTCACACTGGCGCTGGGCGCCGACCTGTGGGCTGAACGGAATCGGGCCGGCGTGCTCGGCGGTATCGGCGCCGCCCAGGAACTCGGCAGCGTGCTGGGTCCGCTGTACGGCATCTTCATCGTGTGGCTGTTGCACGACTGGCGCGACGTGTTCTGGGTCAACGTGCCGCTCACCTTGATCGCGATGGTGATGATCCACTTCAGCCTGCCGTCGCACGAACGCAGTGCGAAGCGGGAGAAGATCGATATCACCGGCGGTTTGCTGTTGGCGCTCGCGCTGGGTCTGGCGGTGATCGGTCTGTACAACCCCAAACCGGACGGCAAAGAGGTGTTGCCCTCTTACGGCCCACCGCTGGTGATCGGCGCGGTGGTGGCGGGGGTGTTGTTCTTCGTCTGGGAACGCTTTGCTCGCACCCGGCTCATCGAACCGGCCGGCGTGCACTTCCGGCCGTTCCTGTCGGCGTTGGGCGCCTCGGTGTGCGCCGGCGCGGCGCTGATGGTCACCTTGGTCAACGTCGAGCTGTTCGGTCAGGGTGTGCTCGCAATGGATCAGAATCAGGCGGCGGGTCTGTTGCTGTGGTTCCTGATCGCGCTGCCGATCGGCGCGGTGATCGGGGGGTGGATCGCCACCCGAACCGGCGACCGCGTCGTGGTCTTCGTGGGGCTGCTGATCGCAGGCAGCGGATACTGGCTCATCTCGTACTGGCGCGCCAACCTGTTGAACCAGCGCCACGACATCTTCGGCCTGTTCACCCTCCCTGCGGTGCACACCGACCTGCTGGTGGCGGGACTGGGTCTCGGCCTGGTGATCGGCCCGCTGTCCTCGGCTGCGCTGCGGGTGGTTCCTGCCGCTCAGCACGGCATAGCGTCGGCGTCGGTGGTGGTCGCCAGGATGACCGGCATGTTGATCGGTGTGGCCGCGCTGACCGCGTGGGGGCTCTACCGGTTCAATCAGATTGTGGCTGAGTCGCCGGTCTCGCAGGGTTCCTACGTACATGCGTTCGCGTTGATGTACGGGGACATCTTCAAGGTCACGGTGGCGATCTGCGTCGTCGGAGCTTTGCTCGGTTTGTTGATCGGCGCACGCACTGAGCACGCGGGGCCGGACGACCAGCCGGTTACGCCCGGCCAGCCGTCGTTCGAACCGGCACCGGCGACTACCGAGCAACCAGGCTGAGCAGCAGATCCGGGCCGACCTGCTCGACGCTGTCGAACTGCCAGCGCAACGCGTGCACCATGCTGGACACCCCGACGTCGTCGACCGCGGTCACCGGTCCGCCCAGCAGGATCGGCGCGACGTAGGCCAGGATCCGGTTGATCGCCCCGGCCCGCAGGAACGCCCCGGCCAGGGTCGGCCCGCCTTCGAGCAGGATGTCGGTGCGGTCGGCCAGCGCCCGGAGCACCTCGACGGGCTCGTGCGTGCGGATCACCATGGTGCGCGAATCGTCGTTGAGCACTTTGGCTTCCGGCGGCACTTCGCGCTTGCCCACCACCACCCGTAACGGTTGCTGTGGGGCCAGCGACCCGTCCGGCAGCCGGGCGGTCAGCGCGGGGTCGTCGGCGAAAACCGTGCCGGTGCCGACGACGATCGCGTCGGCGATGGCCCGGCGGCGATGCAGGTCCGCGCGGGACGCCTCGCTGGAAATCCATTGACTGGACCCGTCGGCGGCGGCGCTGCGACCGTCGATGCTGGTGGCGTACTTCCACGTCACATGCGGCAGGCCGGTGCGCTGCTTGTACAGCCATTCCCGCAGCGGGCCCGCCGCGACCTGATCGGCCAACAGCCCGGAACGCACCTGCACACCGGCCGCGTTGAGCCGGCCGGCGCCGCCGCCCGCGATTCCGTTCGGGTCGTTGACGCCGAAGATCACCGTCCCCACCCGCGCCTCGATGAGTGCGTTGACACAGGGCGGCGTCTTGCCGAAGTGGTTGCAGGGCTCCATGGTGACCACCGCGATACCGCCGGCGGCCAGGCCGCCCGCCCGGCGCAGGGCGATCACTTCGGCGTGGTCGCCGCCGGACGGCTGGGTGGCGCCGACGCCCACTACCCTGCCCTCCTGGTCGACGATGACGGCGCCGACCGGCGGGTTGGGGTAAGTGGTGCCTTTGACCTGATAGGAGTGCTCGATGGCCAACCGCATGGCCTCTTCGAGGCTCTTGACCTGCTCCGGGGAATTCGGGACGGTCATGAGCCGCTCACCCGGCGCAGGTGCGGTGACTTCGCCGCGGCCTGGCTCCGTAGCGCTGCGACGGCGGCGGCCGGATCTGCGGCGCCGTACACCGCGGATCCGGCGACGAAGCAGTCGACGCCGGCTTCGGCGGCCTGCTCGATGGTGTCCTCGTTGATCCCGCCGTCGATCTCGATCACGATCGTCAACTCCCCTGCATCCACCAGCTTTCGGGCCGTGCGCACCTTGCTGAGCACCTCCGGGATGAAGCTCTGCCCGCCGAATCCGGGCTCGACGGACATGATGAGCAGGGTGTCGAAGTGCGACAGGATCTCCAGGTAAGGCTCCAACCGCGTTCCCGGCTTGACGCTGATGCCCGCTTTGGAACCTGCGGCCCGGATGTCGCGGGCCACCCCGATCGGGTTGTCGGTGGCTTCGGCGTGGAAGGTGACGTTGTAAGCACCGGCCTCGGCATATGGCGGCGCCCACTTGTCCGGGTTGTCGATCATCAGATGGCAGTCCATCGGGATGTCGCTGGCCGCCAGCAGGCTCTCCACCACCGGAAGGCCGATGGTGAGGTTCGGCACGAAATGGTTGTCCATCACGTCGACGTGCAACCAGTCGGCACCTGCTACCGCGTCAGCCTGGTCAGCGAGGCGGGCGAAGTCGGCGGCCAGAATCGACGGTGCGATCAGCGGTCCCCCCGTAGAAGGCATGAGCGACACCTTACTGGCGGCGCAGGGCCGCTGCGAACATGGCGTCGGTGCCGTGTCGGTGCGGCCACAGCTGCACGTATTGGCCGGACGGGCCTTGCGCCAACCCCTGCTCGACCGGCGCGAAGAACGGGCGGGTGTCCAGCGCCGTCACCGGGTGGCGGCGCAGGGCGTCGGCGACCACACCGACCGTCTCGGCCAGGTGCGGCGAGCAGGTCGAATAGAGCACCACCCCACCCGGACGGGTCAGCGAGATCGCCGCGGCCAGTAGTTCGCGCTGCAGCTTGGCCAGGGCGGGGACGTCGGCGGGCTGACGCCGCCAGCGCGCCTCGGGACGCCGGCGCAGGGCACCCAGCCCGGTGCACGGCACGTCGACCAGGACCCGGTCGAAGCCGGGTTGCAAGCCCATCGACTGCGGCTCGCGCCCGTCTGCCCGCACCACCTCCACCGGCAACCCGCGGGTGTTCTCCACCACCAGGTCGGCCCGGTGCGGGGCCGGTTCCACCGCGGTCACCGTGGCACCGGTCTGCGCTCCCAGCGCGGCCAGCAGTGCGGTCTTGCCGCCCGGTCCGGCGCACAGGTCGAGCCAGCGCCCGGCGTCGTCGTCGACCGGGATCAGCGTGAGCGCGCGGGCCACCAACTGGCTGCCCTCGTCCTGCACCAATGCCTGCCCGTCGCGCACCGGCGCCAGCTGCCCGGGGTCGCCGCCGGGCAGATACACCGCGAACGGCGAGTAGCGGCCGACCTCGCCGTGGACTGCCTGAGCCAGTTCGGCGGCGCTGAGCACTCCGGGGCGGGCCGCCAGATGCACCTGTGGGCGTTCGTCGTCGCTGGCCAGCACCGCGTCGAGTTCGCCGGCGTCCGCGCCCAGCGCGTCGGCGAAGGCCTGGGCGATCCAGCGCGGATGGGCGTGCCGGAACGCCGCACGACCCACCGGGTCGTTGTCGGGGGCGAGTTCGTCCAGCCAGGACTTCTCGTCGCGACCGGCGATGGTGCGCAGCACGCCGTTGACGAAACCTGCTCGCGCCGAATCGAATTCGATACCAGCCTGGTCGACGGTGGTGGACACCGCGGCGTGCGCCTCGACCCGGGTGCGCAACAGCTGGTAGGCCCCCAACCGCAGCAGGTCCAGCAGCACCGGGTCGATGGTGTCCGGCGCGCGTCCGGCGGCCGCGCCGATCACGGCGTCCAGCAGACCCCGGGTGCGGCAGGTGCCGTAGGTCAGTTCGGTGGCGAAAGCGGCGTCGCGGCCGGTGATTTCGCGTTCGCGCAGCAGCGCGGGCAGCACCAGGTTGGCGTAGGCGCTGCGCTCGGTGACCGCACGCAGTGCGTCGAAGGCGGCTTTGCGGGCGGGGTCCAGGGGTTTGCGGCGGGGGCCCTTGGGGCGTTGCGGGCCGGGAGGTTTTCGGTGCTGCCGGTCCGGCCGTTTCCGGTACGGCTCGTCCTGGCTCATGAGGCGGTGACCGTATCGTCCAGCCGGGCGCCGCGCGCCCAGTCCGCGGCGTTCATCGGTTTCTTGCCGGGCGGTTGGATCTGCCCCAGCCGCACAGGTTCCGACGCGGTGCCGACCCACACGTCCTTACGCCCCACCCGGACGGCGCCGGGTGCCAGATCATCCTCGGCGCCCGAATCGAGTTGCACCGGGCCGACTTTCACACGCAGATCACCGATCATGGTCCAGGCGCCCGGATTCGGCGTGACCGCCCGGATCCTGCGTTCGACCACCTGCGCGGGCAGGTCCCAGCGGATCCGGGCCTGTTCCACGGTGATCTTGGGCGCCAGGCTGACCCCCTCGGTGGGCTGCGGTTTGGGCACCAACGTGCCCTCGGCGATGCCGTCCAGGGTGGCCGACAACAGCTGGGCGCCCGAAACCGCAAGCCGCTCAAGCAGATCCCCGGCGGTGTCGGTGGGACGGATGGTCTCGGTGAGCACGCCGTAGACCGGCCCGGAGTCCAGGCTGGGCTCGATCTGGAAGGTGGTGGCTCCGGTGATCGTGTCGCCGGCGGCGATCGCGGCCTGCACCGGCGCGGCCCCGCGCCAGGCGGGCAGCAACGAGAAGTGCAGGTTCACCCAACCGTAAGGGGGGACCGCGAGCAGCCCGTCGCCGAGCAGCGCACCGTAGGCGACGACCGCGCAACATTGCGGCGCCCACTCGCGCAGTTCTTCGACGAACTCCGCGGAATTGGGCCGCGACGGTCTCAGCACCGGGATGCCACGATCGAGCGCCTCGCGGGCCACCGGCGACGGCTCCGGCCGCCCGCGCCGTCCCGACGCGGCATCGGGCCTGGTCAGCACGGCGACCACATCGTGGTTGGGCGAGTCGATCAGCTGACGCAGGGCGGGCAGCGCGGGTTCGGGGGTGCCGGCGAAGACGAGGCGCACCGCAACAGTCTAGAAAGGCCGGCTGACGTGCCGTGGACCACAAGCGCAGAAGATTCTCAGCTAGTCACAATATTTCGTAGGCATACTGTGTCCTACTGCATGTTTTATTGCGGTTCGGCGACGATGACGTCGTGCACATCCTCAACCCTTTTCGCAGGAGGTCAGATGACCATCGGCACACCCATCCGCGAGGACCAGACTCTGGCCAAGGCCCACCGCCAAATCTGGGCCCTGGGCGACTACGCACTGATGGCCGAGGAGGTGATGGCCCCACTGGGCCCGGTGCTGGTGACCGCGGCGGGCATCGGACCCGGCGTGCGGGTGCTCGATGTCGCCGCCGGATCGGGCAACATCTCGCTGCCCGCGGCCCGGACCGGCGCCACCGTCGTCTCCACCGACCTGACCCCGGAGTTGTTGCAGCGTTCCCAGCAACGCGCCGCAGCGCAGCGGCTGAACTTGCAGTACCTGGAAGCCAATGCCCAGTCACTTCCGTTCGGCGACAACAAGTTCGACGCCGTCGTATCGGCGATCGGGGTGATGTTCGCACCGGATCACCAGAGCGCCGCCGACGAGCTGGTCCGGGTCTGCCGTCCGGGCGGGACGATCGGGCTGATCAGCTGGACGCACGAAGGCTTCTTCGGACGGATGCTGGCGACCATCCGGCCCTACCGGCCGAGCCTTTCGGCGGCACTCCCGCCGTCGGCGCTGTGGGGACGCGAGGCCTACCTCCGCGGCATGCTCGGCGACCGCGTGTGCAACGTCAAGACGCAGCGTGGCTCGCTCGACGTGACCCGTTTCGACACGGCACAAGCAGTCCACGACTACTTCAAGAACCACTACGGCCCGACGATCGAGGCGTACGCCAACGTCGCCGGCAACGCGGTGCTGGCCGCCGAACTCGACACGCAGTTGATCGAACTCGCCGAGGAATACCTCAGCGACGGCGTCATGGGGTGGGAGTACCTACTGCTCACCGCCGAAAAGCGCTGAGCGCGTGGCCGGCCCGGCGCTCACATCTCCTCGATGTCGATGTGAGCGTCGGGTTCGCCGCCGGCTGCGGTGAACGCGGTCAGCGCTCGCACCAGGCCCTGCCGTTCCGTTGTGGGCATCTGCTCGACGATGCGCGCGATCTCCTTGCGCCGGTAGGCGGTGACCTGCCGGACCACCTCGCGGCCCCGCTTGGTCAACGCGGCCAGCAGTTCCCGGCGCGACGTCGGATGCGGCAGCCGATCGATCATCCCGGCGCTGACCAGCCGATCCACCATCCGCCCGGTGGCCGAGGGCTGCACGCCCAGCAGCGTGGCCAGCGTGGCCAGGTTCACCGGGCCCCGATTGGACAGGATCACCAGGGTGCGGAATTGCGGGATGGTGATGGTCTCGTCGACCTGAGCGATCGAGCGAGCCGAGATGGCGACCAGCAGTCGCGACGCGGTCAACAAGGAATCGGTGAGGATGTCGAGCGATTCATCGGCCGTTGTCGCGTTCTCCGTCGGCATCACGGCCCCTTTCTCCCGGGGTAGCCCGGACGCTCGCTCCATGCTCACGACAGCGCAGAAAGCGTAACAGTTTCATAGTCGTACGGAGTGATTGTTTCTAGCCTCAATAATTACTAGTGGTCATGTTCTGAACACCGGACGAGCGCGTCGATCAGCCGATGTGCAGCGGATCGATCTGGACCCGGACGGGATGGTGAGACTGCCGCGCGCTGAGCACCGCGACCGCTGCCCGCAGGGCGGCCGCCAGTCGCAGACCGTGTTCCCGGGGGACCCGCACCAGCATCCGGATGACCGGGACGTCGGCGGCGGTCCCCGGCGGGCGGCGGGCGCCTGCGGGCAGATCCACCGGCCCCAGCGACTCGGCGTCCTCGGGCAGCCGCGCCTCGCCCAGCAACGCGGCCACCCCGTCGGCGCTGCCGTCCAGGGCGGCGATGTGCACACTGGGCGGCAATCCGACCTCGGCGCGCGCCGCGAGCTCGGCGTCGGCATGCCCCACCGGATCCCACCGGATCAGCGATTGCACTGTGGGAAGGGAGGATTCGGCGACCACGGCGACCACGCCGCCGTCGGCGCGGGGCCGGACCAGAGCGGCCGCGCTCATCCAGCGCCACAGCGCATCCTCGGCGGCGCGCAGGTCCTGGCGGCCCAACAGGGCCCAGGTGTCCAGCAGCAGAGCCGCCCCGTAGCCGCCCGACGCGCTCGGTTCGGCACCCGGCGTGGCCACCACCAACGCGGGGTGCGCCGGCACCTCCGTCACCACCGCATCACCGGACGACGTGACCACCGGAGTGCCCGGAAAGGCCCGGCCCATCTCCTCGGCCGTGCGCCGCGCCCCGACGATCACCGCACGCACCGCGTCCGACCCGCAGCGGGCGCACCGCGGCACCGGGTCGACCCGGCCACACCACCGGCATGCCGCGCCCACACCGCGCTCCGGCAACGCCAAGGGACCCGTGCAGTGGCGGCAGCGGGCGATCGCACGGCAGCGCGCACAGGCCAGCGACGGCACATACCCGCGGCGCGGCACCTGGACCAGCACCGGCGCGCCAGCCTCCAGCGCTGAGCGGGCGGCGCGCAACGCGATGGACGGTATCCGCGCGGTCCGCGCCGCCGGGTCGCGCTCGTCGGCGTACCCGCTGTCGTCGAGGGCGACGACCCGCGGCGCCCGGGTCCGCACTACCGGCCGGGGGGCCACGATGTCGTGCGCCCAGCCGCTGCGCACCAGCGCCTGCGCCTCCGCGGTTCGGGCATAACCGCCGATCACAGCGGCGCAGCGGGCCTGATGCGCCCGCAACATCGCCACCTCACGGGCATGCGGATAGGGGGCGCGGGGCTCGGCGAGGCTGTCGTCGGCATCCGACCACACCATGACCAGACCGAGGTCGGCGATGGGGGCGAACACCGCACTACGCGTGCCGATTACCACGCGGGCGTTGCCCCGCAGTGCGGCCAGCCAGCGCCGGTAGCGCGCGGCCGGCCCGAGCCCGGCCGACAAGGCGACGACGCTGTCGGGGTCGACGTGCTGGATCGTCGCCTGCCACAACGTGTCCAGATCGCGCTGGTCCGGCACGATCGCCAGCGCCGCCCGTCCCGCTGCCACGGTCTGCGCGGCCGCGTCGGCGAAGCGGTCGGCCCACCGCTCACCCGGCAGCGCCTGCCACACGGCGCGGGCGGCCCGAGAGGCGGCCAGCGCATCCAGAAACTGAGCGCCGCGACTGTAGGCCTGCCAGCCGGACGGGTCGACGGGCGCCACCACCGGCAGCACGGCCAGGGCCGTCACTTCTTTTTCCACCCTGGCATGCCGGGCCGGGACCGCCAGTCGCAGCACATCCGCCCGCGTTCCGGCGTACCGCGCGGCGACCGCCTCCACCAGCCGGCGGATCTCCGGCGTGAGCACCGGCTCGGCGGACACCACCCGATCCAGCCAGCCCAGCTTGCCCTGGTGATCGGTGTCGTTGCGTCGCTCCAGCACGAACCCGTCGACCAGGCGGCCGTGGAAGCGCACCCGGACCCGCACGCCCGGCTGCGCGTCGTCGGATTGCTCGGGTGAGACCAGGTAGTCGAACTCGCGATCCAGATGCGGCACCGACAGCATCGGCAACACCCGCGCGACCGGCTCCACCTCGGCGGCAGCCGAATCGCGAGAAATGTTGCTAATCAACGTCTTTCTGGTCTGACTCGCTGGCCACGGCGGCAGTTTCCGCCGGCCTCTGCAGATCCTCGCGGCCGAAGAAGAACCCCGCGGTGATCAGGATCTCGGCCGCGGCGTACGACCACCAGATCGGCACCGCCAACGCTTCGTTGCCCAGGATGAACTTGCCGATCGCGATCATCGAGTCCGACGCGGCGAAGCACACCGCGCCCACCGCGGTCCAGATGGTGGGCAGCCGCGCCAGCAGCGCCGTGCACACCATCGCCGACAGCACGGTGAGGTAGACCGTCACCGGGACGGTCAGATTCTCGGCACCTTCGTGCAGGTGCGGCCAGAACCAGACCAGCATCGAGGCCGACGTCAGCACCATCACCACCGCGGCCGCGACGCGCCCCCGCGACGGGACCGCATGCGGCAGCAGCGCGAGCAGAAAGCATATGTGCGCCAACAGAAATGCGCCCAACCCCAACACGAACGACAACTTCCACCACGGCATCGCCAGCAACCAGTCACCCGCGGCGGAGCACAACAGTGCCGGCACCAGCCAGCGCCGCTCGCGGGCCACCGGGTGTGCGACGGCGGCGACGGCCAGCAGCACCGCCATCGACGCCTTGAAAAGCGGCTGCAGGCTCCACTGCCCGGTGAGTTCGCTACCGGGCGGCAACCGCAGGGCGATCACGGTCAAAAAGACGCCGTAGGCGATGCCCGCCCATCCGGCGGCCACCCAGCCGCCGACCATCAACCGGGGTGCGTACGGTACCCCCATGCCCACTTTGGACAACGCCGCCGATGAGAAACCCGGTGTCGACCCCATCCTGCTGAAGGTACTGGATGCCGTTCCGTTTCGGCTATCGACCGAGGACGGGCTCGACGCCGTCCGTCAGCGGCTGCGTGACCTGCCGCGCCGGCCGCTGCATCCCGAACTTCGCGTCGAAGACCGGACACTGGACGGCCCCGGTGGTCCGGTAGGCATCCGGATCTATTGGCCGCCAACACAATCCGAGCTTTCGCCGGTTGTGATGTTTTTTCACGGCGGCGGTTTCGTGATGGGCGACCTGGACACCCACGACGGCACGGCCCGCCAGCATGCCGTCGGCGCGGAGGCGATCGTGGTGTCGGTCGACTACCGGCTGGCCCCCGAGCATCCCTATCCGGCCGCCATCGAGGACGCTTGGGCCGCAACGCGATGGGTCGCCGAGCACGGGGCCGAGCTGGGCGCCAACACCAGTCGGATTGCGCTGGCCGGAGATTCGGCGGGCGGCACCATCGCTGCGGCGATCGCGCAGCAGGCGCGCGACGAGGGCGCGCCGCCGATCACATTCCAACTGCTGTGGTACCCGTCCACGATGTGGGACGCGTCGTTGCCGTCGTTCACCGAGAACGCCGACGCGCCGATCCTGGGCGCCAAGGCGATCTCGGACTTCTCCCGTTGGTATGCCGGCGAAGTCGACATGTCCAATCCACCCGCGGCGATGGCGCCGGGCCGCGCCTCTGATTTGTCCGGCCTGCCGGCCGCCTACATCGCCGTGGCCGCCTACGACCCGCTGCGCGACGACGGCATCCGGTACGGCGAACTGCTGGCCGAGGCCGGCGTCCCGGTCGAGGTGCACAACGCCGAGACCATGGTGCACGGCTACCTCGGATACGCCGGGGTGGTGCCCGCGGCCACCGCCGCGATGGACCGCGGGTTAACGCAATTGCGCGTTGCGCTGCACGGATAGTTGCGGTTTTGCGTACCGTAAGGCCATGACGGATCCGACCATCGTCCCCAGCGGCATCGATCCGATCCTGAAGATGCTGCTCGATGCCATTCCGATGACCTTCAGCGCCGCCGACGGCGTCGAGGTCGCCCGGGCGCAGATGGCGGCGCTCAAGTTGCCGTCGGAGCTGCTCCCGCCGCTGCGCATCGAGGAGCGCCGGGTCGGCTACGGCGAACACGGCGACATCCCGGTGCGGATCTACTGGCCGCCGACCGCCGCGCAGGACGACCTGCCGGTGGTCGTCTTCTACCACGGCGGCGGCTGGGCGCTGGGCGACCTGGACACCCACGACCACGTCGCGCGCGCCCACGCCGTCGGGACCGACGCCATCGTGGTGTCAGTGGACTACCGGCTGGCCCCCGAGCACCCGTTCCCGGCCGCCATCGAGGACAGTTGGGCGGCGCTGCGCTGGGTCGGCGAAAACGCCGCCGAGCTGGGCGGCGACCCCACGCGCATCGCCGTCGCCGGCGACTCCGCGGGCGGCAACATCTCGGCGGTCATGGCCCAACTGGCCCGCGACCACAACGGACCGGACCTGATCTTTCAGCTGTTGTGGTACCCGTCGTGCATCGGCGACCGGACGCTGCCGTCGTTCCTGGAGAACAGCCGGGACCCGATCCTGGACGAGCAGGTCATCGACGCGTTTCTGGCCTGGTACGTCCCGCACCTCGACCTCAGCGACCACACTGCGCTGCCCGCCCACCTGGCTCCCGGCAACGGCGAGCTGGCGGGTCTGCCGCCGGCATTCATCGGTACCGCGCAATACGATCCGCTGCGCGACGACGGGGCCCGGTATGCCGAGCTGCTTGCCGCCGCGGGGGTCGCGGTGGAGTTGTGCAACGAGCCGACCATGGTGCACGGTTACGCGAGCTTCGCGGTGGTGGTGCCCGCCGCCGCGGAGGCGACGAGCCGCGGGCTGGCGGCGCTGAAGAAGGCGCTCTACCCTTAAAAACGTTCCAGGGCAACATCTTTCGTTCGGCGGTAGGGCGATGCGCCCGAAAGGCAAGCAGGATTGTGATCCGCGCTCTAGGATGAGCAGACTGGATTGCCGTTGCCTGTCGGGAGGTACGGAATGTCGTATGTGATCGCCGCGCCGGAGTGGGTGGCCGCTGCAGCCTCGGATCTGGCCGGGATCGGCTCGACACTCGGCGCCGCCAATGCGGCCGCGGCGATCCCCACCACCGCATTGCTGGCCGCGGGCGCCGACGAAGTCTCGGCTGCCGTCGCTACGCTGTTCGCCGGCCACGCCCAGGCCTACCAGGCGCTCAGCACCTACGCGGCGACCTTTCACGACCAGTTCGTCGAGCTGATGAACTCCGGCGGCAGCGCATACGCCGCCGCGGAGGTGTCCAACGTGCAGCAGCAGGTGCTCGACGCGATCAACGCTCCCACCCAGCTGCTGCTCGGACGCCCGCTGATCGGTGACGGCGCTACCGGCGCGGCCGGTCAGCCCGGCGGTGCCGGTGGGCTGTTGATCGGTAACGGCGGGGCCGGGGCGCCGGCGGAGGGGGGTTGCCCGCGGGCCGGGGCGGAGACGCCGGGCTGATCGGCAACGGCGGCCCGGGTGGCCTGGGCGGCGCGGGTGCCGTCGGCGGTGCCGGCGGCAACGGCGGCTGGCTGTCCGGCACCGGCGGTGCCGGCGGGGCCGGTGGTAACGCGCTGATCAGCAACAACGCCCCGACGACAGGTGGCGCCGGAGGCGCCGGTGGCCGCGGCGGCCTGCTGTTCGGCGACGGCGGGGCAGGTGGGCACGGCGGGCTGGGCGGGACGGCCGTCATCTCCGGCAATAAGGGCGGCGCCGGCGGGGTCGGCGGGGTCAGCGGCCTGTTCGGCAATGGCGGCGCCGGAGGCGGCGGCGGCAACGCCGCCACCACCTTCTACCAGGGATTCACCATTCAGGCCGGGACCGGCGGGGTGGGTGGCGACGGGGGCGCCGCCATGCTCTACGGAAACGGTGGAGTGGGTGGTGTCGGCGGGTCCAGCGGCCTGGAAGGGCAGGTCAATAACCCCTACGCCGCAACCGGCGCGCGGGGCGGCAACGGCGGCGTCGGCGGCTGGATCGGTTCGGGTGGTGCAGGTGGCACCGGCGGTGCCGGCGGCAACAACACGACGCCGAATGTGTTTGCCGGTGGTACCGGTGGGCCGGGCGGCAACGGCGGCGCCGCCCAACTCATCGGCGACGGTGGTGCCGGAGGGAAGGGCGGCGCGGGCGGCGTCGGTCCACCCAACGGCGCCAGCGGTTCCGGCGGCATCGGTGGCGCCCGGGGCAGCCTGCAGGGCAACCAAGGCGCACACGGCTGAGCCGACTACCGTCGGATTCATGCAGTCGCGACGGAATACCTCACCCGACTACCACGTCGTCATCGTCGGAGCCGGGTTCTCCGGCATCGGCGCCGCCATCAAACTCGACCAGGCCGGGTTGTCCGACTATCTGGTGATCGAAGCCGGCGACGGGGTCGGCGGCACCTGGTACTGGAACACCTACCCCGGTATCGCGGTGGACATTCCGTCGTTCTCCTACCAGTTCTCGTTCGAGCAGAGCCCGAACTGGTCGCGCAGCTACGCGCCCGGGCACGAGTTGCGGGCCTACGCCGAGCACTGCGTCGACAAGTACGGCATCGGGTCCCGAATCCGGTTCAACACCAAGGTGATCTCCGCCGCATTCGACGACACGCACGACCTGTGGCGGCTACAGACAGATCCGGGCGGCGAAATCACCGCACGCTTCGTGATCGGCGCCAGCGGCGTGCTGACCGTGCCCAAGCTGCCCGACATCGACGGCGTGGACTCCTTCGACGGCATCACCATGCATACCGCGCGCTGGGACCACAGCCAGGACCTGACCGGCAAACGGGTCGCGATCATCGGCACCGGCGCCTCGGCCGTCCAGATCATTCCCGAGATCGCGCCGATTGTCAGTCAGCTCACCGTGTTTCAGCGCACCCCGATCTGGTGTTTTCCCAAGCTGGACTTCCCGCTGCCGGCCCCGGCCCGCTGGGCGATGCGGATACCGGGCGGCAGCGCCGTGCAACGTTGGCTCAGCCAGGCCTACGTCGAGGCCACCTTCCCCATTTCGGCGCACTACTTCAAGGTGTTCCCGCTGGCCCGGTGGACCGCGGTGGCCGGCCGGCGCTATCTGGCCCAGCAGGTCAAGGATCCGGTGGTGCGCGACAAGCTCACCCCCCGCTACGCCGTGGGCTGTAAGCGGCCGGGTTTTCACAACACGTACCTGGCCACCTTCAACCGCGACAACGTAGAGCTGGTCACCGATCCGATCGCCAAAATCACCCCCACGTCGGTGGTGACGGCCGACGGCAGCAGCCACGAGGTCGACGTGCTGATCCTGGCTACTGGCTTCAAGGTGCTCGACACCGATGACGTGCTGACGTTCGCCGTCACCGGATCCGGCGGCCAGTCACTGAGCCAGTTCTGGGACGAGCATCGCACGCAGGCCTACGAGGGAGTAGCCGTCCCGGGTTTTCCGAATTTCTTCGTGGTGTTCGGCCCATACGGCTATGTCGGCTCGTCGTACTTCGCGTTGATCGAGACCCAGACCCACCACATCCTGCGTTGCCTCAAGCGTGCCCGCGACGACGGCGCGACCCGCGTCGAGGTGAAAGCCGAAGCCAACGACCGGTATTTCGCCGAGATGATGCGCCGGCGCTACCGGCAGGTGTTCTGGCAGGACAGTTGCCGGCAGGCCAACAGCTACTATTTCGACAAGAACGGCGACGTGCCGCTGCGACCCACCACCACCGTCGAAGCCTATTGGCGCAGTAGGCATTTCGACCTCGACGACTACCGGTTCAGCGCCTGATCAGCGACCCTGCAGGACGGCCTCGACATTGCGCTCGGCCAGCGCGGTGATGGTCATGAACGGGTTGCAGCCCAGGTATCCGGGCAGCAGCGAGGCGTCGTTGACGTACAGCTTCCGGTAGCCGTTGACCCGGCCGAACGGGTCGGTGGCCCTACCGCGTACCACACCACCCATGGGGTGAACGGTGTTGGGCGTGAACACCTTTCCGCCGAAGAGGTCGTCACGATAGTCCACCTGGTTGGCGCCGGTAACCCGGTCGAAGACCAGTTTGGCGCGTTCGCGCAGGTGTTCGGTGTGCCCCTGCGGCCAGTTGATGCGGATCGTGTTCGCGGCCCGGTCGAAGCCGATATCGGCACGGTCGCCGGTGCGCACCATGACGTAGTAGCCCAGCGCATAGGTCTCGACGGGGAGCGGCAGCGAGAACATGCTGGCATAGACCGGATTGTCCGGGTCGTCACGGCCGTCCAGATTGATCATGCCCATCAAGGACTGCCGGGTGCCGGCGGGATCGCCGGGCGCCAGCATGTGCGCGACCATGATGTCGCCGTTGTTGCCGTAGCCGCGGCCGATCTCGTCGTTCAGGTCGGGCAGCGTCCCGGTTTCCCGGGCCCGTAACAACAGTTCCGTGGTGCCGAGTACACCGGCGGCGAGATACAGTTCCTCACAACCGATTTCGTCGCGCCGCAGCTCCTTGCCGAACCGGTCGATCTCGCGGGTTGCCACCACGTACTCGCCGGAGGAGTCGCGGCGTATCTCGGTGACCTCGGTGAGCGGTCGCAGCGTCACCCGGCCGGTTCGCAGCGCGGCCGCGATGTAGGTCTGATCGACGCTGCCGAACCTGCCGTAGTTGTTGCCGTACTGCTGCTCGAAATCCAGCGCTGAGCGCGGAACCTGGCCCGCTTCTTCCTTTCTCAGGTAGTCGAACGAGTAGGCGCTGCCGTTGTAGTCGACCCCGTAACCCGCGGCTGCCGCGTACTGCCGCCCGACCCGGGCGTACTGGAAGTACGGCGTCCGCTCGAACCAGTCGAGATCGCGATAACTGATGCGCAGCATGGCTTTTGCGCGTTGGATGTAGGTGCCCAGGAATACGTTGGGGTCGATGTCGGGAAAGGCCGCGCGAAGCTGGGCGGGGGTCGGTATCGCGGCGATGGCGGCATTGACCATCGACCCGCCTCCCACCGCGACGCCGCGGAACACGGTGTGTGCGCCGTGCTCCACTTTGTCGCAGATCCCGGCCTGCACCGGTTGCTTGGACGGGGCGTGGCGGGAAACCTGTTCCATCGACACGCCACGGAAGGACGGCACCAGGCTGGGTGGCACCGACGTGAACCAGCCGGCCCGGTTGTCCGCGGGCAGCATCCGCGAGAATCGTCTGCCGTCGCCGTCGGCGACATCCCAGAGCCTGCCCTTCTCGATGATCAGGGTTTCGACTCCGGCTTCGCCGAGGCGCAGCGCCGTCACCCCACCCCCGTAACCGCTGCCGATCACGATGGCGCGGTAATGGCTCTTGGGACGCGATGCGGGTTCGGTCCGGTGAGTGCCCCGTTCGTAAGCGCCGAGACCAGCGGCCCCGACGGCCACACCCGCGGCAGCGCCCAGGAAGCGCCGCCGGGTTAGGCGTCGTCCGTGTTGCGTATCTCCTGCCGGATTCATGACTCGACCACTCCCCACTCAGCAGACTGTTGTTACTCGAATCACAGGTTTATACGTACTTATAGTATGGTAATACCCTTTTGTATGGTAGTTCAGACACGAGAACTTCATAAGTTACAACTAAGTGAATCAGAAACCTCGGCAAGTAGATCGCTGCCGGCTTGGCGCGACCCGAAGCGCTACCTGTGGCTGGTTGCCGCAGCGGTACCGGGACTGGTGGTGGCCTCATGGCTGCTGGTCGCGCTGACCGGTCTCGGCGTGTTCTGGTGGATTGGTCCGGTGCTCGCGTTCGGGGTCATCCCGGTGCTCGACCAGATGATCCGACCCGATTCCAGCAACCCGCCCGAGGACGTTCTGGAATGGCTGGAAGGCGACCGGTTCTATCGCTGCATCACGTATCTCTACCTGCCGAATCAGTATGGATCGGTGCTGCTCGCGTGCTGGTTCTGGGCCGGCGGGGGTTGGGTCACAATGACTTTCGCCGACAAGGCCGGCTTGATGACGACCGTGGGACTGATCGGCGGGCTGGCCATCAACGCCGCCCACGATCTGGGACACACCCGCGAAGTCCAGGAACGACGTCTCGCCAAGCTCGCGCTGGCCCAGACCTGCTACGGGCACTTCTTCGTCGAGCACAATCGCGGCCATCACGTGCGGGTGGCCACCGCCGAGGATCCGGCGAGTGCGCGACTGGGCGAGACCCTGTACGCCTTCGTGCCGCGGTCGGTGATCGGCGGCGTGCGCTCTGCGTGGAACCTGGAAGCCGCCCGACTGGCCCGGGACGGCAAAACTCGCTGGACTCTGCGCAACGACGTGCTCAACGCCTGGCTGATCAGCATCGTCCTGTTCGCCGTGCTGGCTCTCTGGTTCCGGCCGGTCGTGCTGCCCTGGCTGATCGGCCAGGCCGTGATCGGCATCGGGCTGCTGGAAACGGTCAACTACGTCGAGCACTACGGACTACGGCGGCAGCAGCTGGCCAGCGGACGCTACGAGCGGGTGCGGCCGTCGCACAGCTGGAACAGCAACACGGTGATAGCCAACGTGTGCCTGTTCCACCTGCAGCGTCACTCCGACCACCACGCCAACCCGCTGCGCCGATATCAGGCGCTGCGGCACGACGAGGAGTCACCGCAGCTACCCGGCGGCTACAGCACCATGGTGCCGCTGGCGATGATTCCCCCGCTGTGGCGACGCGTGATGGACCGGCGGGTGCTGGCCTTCTACGGCGGAGACATCCGTCTGGCCGCCTTGAAGCCCGGGCGCTAGGCACCGCTGCTCTACTCTCGGAGGGTGGCCAAGGAGTTCTCTCATATCGACGGGTCGCTGCGGGAGTTCATCGCCGAGCAGGCCATGTTCTTCGTCGCGACCGCGCCCTCGCAGGGCGGCCGGATCAACCTGTCCCCCAAGGGTTACGCCGACACCTTCGCCGTGCTCGACGACCACACCGTCGCCTACCTGGACCTGTTCGGCAGCGGCGTGGAAACCATCGCCCACCTGCGCGACAACGGCCGCATCACCATCATGTTCTGCTCGTTCAACCGCAATTCCCGGATCCTGCGGCTGTTCGGGACCGGGCGGGTGCTGCGGCCCGACGACGACGAATTCGCCCGTGTCAGAGACCATTTCGGGCAGCGACCGGGCGTGCGTGCCGCGATAGTCGTCGACGTGGAGCGGATCGCCGACGCGTGCGGTTTCGCGGTGCCCTACTACGAGCTGGTCGACGAGCGGCCGGTGCTCGACTCGTTTCACAGCAAGCAACCCCAGGAGACGTACTCGCGAGCCATCGGCCGCAACCTGCGCAGCATCGACGGTTTGGCCGGCCTGGAGCCGGACCACCCGCTGCCGCCCAGCTGAGACGGGAACGCTAGATGGCGTGCTTGAGGTCGTCGACCTTGTTGGTCTGCTCCCAGGGCAACTCGACGTCGGTGCGCCCGAAGTGCCCGTAGGCGGCCGTCTGCGCATAGATGGGCCGCAGCAGGTTCAGGTCACGGATGATCGCACCGGGACGCAAGTCGAACACCTCGGGGATGATCTTCTCGATCTTGACCGGGTCGACCGCCTCGGTGCCGAACGTCTCGATGAACAGCCCGACCGGCGCAGCCTTGCCGATGGCGTACGCCACCTGCACCTCGACCCGCTCCGCCAATCCGGCCGCCACGACGTTCTTGGCCACCCAGCGCATCGCGTACGCCGCCGAGCGGTCCACCTTGGACGGGTCCTTGCCCGAGAAGGCGCCGCCGCCATGCCGAGCCCAGCCGCCGTAGGTGTCCACGATGATCTTGCGGCCGGTCAGGCCCGCATCGCCCATCGGGCCGCCCAGCACGAACTTGCCGGTCGGGTTAACCAGCACCCGTGTGGACGAGGCGTCCAGGGTGTCGTGGGCCAGCTCGTCGAGCACGGTCTGCAGCACGTGCTGCCGGATGTCGGGGTCCAGCGTGTTCTCCAGGTCGACCCCGTCCGCGTGCTGGGTGGAGACGACCACGGTGTCCAGCCGGACCGGGACGTTGTCCTCGTAGGCGATGGTGACCTGGGTCTTGCCGTCCGGCCGCAGATAGCCCAGCGTGCCGTTCTTGCGGACCTCGGTGAGCCGCCGCGACAGCCGGTGGGCCAGCGCGATGGGCAGCGGCATCAGTTCCGGGGTGTCGTTGATGGCGTAGCCGAACATCAGGCCCTGGTCGCCGGCGCCTTGAGAGTCCAGCGGGTCGGCCGCGCCCTCGACGCGGGCTTCGTGCGCGGTGTCCACACCCTGGGCGATGTCGGGCGACTGGGCGCCGATGCCGATGTTCACCCCGCACGTCTCGCCGTCGAAACCCTTGTCCGAGGAGTCGTAGCCGATGTCGAGGATGCGCTTGCGCACGATGTTGGTGATGTCGGCGAACGCCTCTTTGGCGGTGGTGGTCACCTCGCCGACGACGTGGACCTGCCCCGTGGTCACCAGCGTCTCGACCGCGACACGGGAGCGAGGATCGTCGGCGAGCAGCGCGTCGAGGACCGAGTCACTGATCGCGTCACAGATCTTGTCTGGATGCCCCTCGGTCACCGATTCGCTGGTGAACAGCCGACCCTTCTCGCTCACTCTTGTCATCCTTCCGGTCACTCCGCCCGAATATTAGTTAGACGAATTATTCTTGTTGCCGCTAAGCAAACCGGAGCAACCCGACGCCATGCAAATCTCGGGGTTCCGGACGGGCCACGCTGCCCGGCACGCGTTATCCGCTGTCTGCTCCGTGGTCTGCGCGCAGGAACGCGACAACTGCGTCCACGATACGGCTCGCCATCGCCGTCTTGGACCCGTGCTGCAGCGCCGACTCGGTGCCGTCGGCGGCCAGCAGCCAGCCGTCGTTGCTGTCTACCTCGAACGCCTTCCCTTCGCCGACGGCGTTGACCACCAGCAGGTCGCAGCCCTTGCGCTGCAGTTTGGCGCGGGCGTGGAACAGCACGTCGCCGTTGGCGTCACCGGTTTCGGCGGCGAACCCGACGATGGCGCGCATATTGGGTAGTTGCCCGTGTGCACGAGCCTGTACCGCGTTGGCCAGCACGTCGTCGTTGCGCAGCAACTCGATGGTGGGTGGCCCGCCGGCAGTCTTCTTGATCTTTGCGGGGGCGACCTGCGCGGGCCGGAAATCGGCTACCGCAGCGGCCATCACCAGCACGTTCGCTTCCGGGGCATGTTTGGACACCGCGGCGCCGAGTTGCTCAGCCGAGCTCACGTGCACCACGTTGACGCCGGCCGGGTCGGCGAGCCCGGCGGTGTGCCCGGCGATCAGCGTCACCTCGGCGCCGCGCTGGGCGGCGACCCGCGCGACCGCGTAACCTTGTTTGCCCGAACTGCGGTTGCCGACGAACCGCACCGGGTCGATCGCTTCGCGGGTGCCGCCCGCGGTCACCAGTACCCGGCAGCCCGCCAGGTCGTACGGCAACGCCTCGGGGCGCTCCAGCAGCAGTTGGGCGAGCGTGGTGATCTCCTCGGCCTCCGGCAGCCGGCCGGCGCCGCTGTCGGCGCCGGTGAGCCGACCGGAGGCGGGCTCGAGCACCACCGCACCGCGTCGGCGCAGGGTGGCGACGTTGTCGACGGTGGCCGGGTGCAGCCACATCTCGGTGTGCATGGCGGGCGCGAACAGCACCGGGCAGCGTGCGGTGAGCAGCGTCGCCGTCAGCAGATCGTCGGCGCGCCCGGCCACGGCGCGGGCCAGCAGGTCAGCGGTGGCCGGCGCGACCACCACCAGGTCGGCCTGCTGACCGAGGCGGACGTGCGGGACGGCCGGAACGTCCTGGAACACGCCGGTCTCGACGGGTTCACCGGAGAGGGCCTCGAAGGTGGCGGCGCCGACGAAACGCAGCGCGGCCTCGGTGGGAATGACCCGGACGCGGTGGCCGGATTCGGTGAGCTGACGGACAACGGTGCAGGCCTTGTAGGCCGCGATACCGCCGGCAACGCCGACGATGATCCGCTTGCTCTCCACCGCGCGCCGGCCTGTTACTCGCCCTCGGTGTGTTCGAGCAGGTCGGCGTGGATTTCGCGCAACGCGATCGACAACGGCTTCTCCTGCAACCCGGGCTCGACCAGCGGCCCGACGTACTCCAGGATGCCTTCGCCGAGCTGGTTGTAGTAGTCGTTGATCTGCCGGGCCCGCTTGGCCGCGTAGATCACCAGCGCGTACTTGCTCGAGACGCGGTCCAGCAACTCGTCGATGGGCGGGTTGGTGATGCCCAGCGGGGTGTCGTAGGCGCTGGCTCCGCCGGCCGCGGGATCGAACTGATCCACCGCGGAGACGGTTGCCAACGACGCGTCGGACTGCGGAATAGTCACGTAGAAAATCTCCTGGCGGCGTAGAGCGACATGGTTGGAAGGTCGTTTTTCCGGTAGGTCTCCGCTGGCGTGCGCTGTGTCTGTGCTGCTTTACGCAGGGCCAGGGGCAGAATCCACCAGCAAGGATACCAATTCGGCGCACGCAGACTCTAATCGACTGTTCACCACCACGACGTCGAAGTCATCCTGAGCGGCCAATTCGATGCGCGCGGTGGCCAGCCGGCGGGCGATGACGTCGGCGGTTTCGGTGCCCCGGCCTACCAGCCTGGCCTCCAAATCCGCCCAGCTGGGCGGCGCCAGGAACACCGTGAGCGCCTCGGGCATCGCCTTCTTGACGGCCCGGGCACCGGCCAGGTCGACCTCGATCAACACCGGATAGCCGGCCGCGGTCGCCGCCCGGACCGGCTGGGCGAGGGTGCCGGACCGGTGCAAACCACCGTGGATCTCTGCCCATTCCAGCAGTTCGCCCTCGTCGATGAGGCGCTGGAATTCAGCGGGGCTGACGAAGTGGTAGTCGACGCCGTCGACCTCGCCCGGCCGCGGTGCCCGCGTCGTGGCCGAGACGCTGAAATGCAGGTCCGGGATCCGCTCGCGCAGACACCGAACCACTGTCGACTTGCCGACCGCGGAGGGACCGGACAGCACGACCACGCGTCCTGCGTCCGGTCCCCCGCCAGCGCTCACCGGCGCTCCCCGGTCGGTGAACCGACGTCGTTCGTTCGACTCGACTACGAGCCGAACTTCTCCAACAGGGCCTTGCGCTGACGGTCGCCGAGGCCGCGCAGGCGGCGGGTCGGGGCGATCTCCAGCTCGGTCATGATTTCCTGCGCCTTGACCTTGCCCACCTTCGGCAAGGCCTCCAGCAGCGCAGACACCTTCATCTTGCCCAGGACTTCGTCCGTCTCGGCGTCCTTGAGTACCTGGGTGAGGTTGGTGCCGCCGCGCTTGAGCCGATCCTTGAGCTCTGCTCGCGCTCGACGTGCGGCAGCAGCCTTCTCCAACGCTGCCGCGCGCTGCTCGTCGGTCAACTGGGGAAGGGCCACGATTCCTCCGTCTCTCATCGATATCTTGGGGATATCTGTCGATCTACTTTGTCTCGGCCGGGTACTTCAGCCAGCGCAGACGACCGTACTCACGCTGTCTGACGAAATCTAACCCGACCCCCCGGTTTGGCGGTCATTTGTCCAGCTCGGGTCCCTCGCCGACACGCCCGAGCGCCCCGCCCGTCGGCGTCCAGACCGCGGGCCGGGTGCGACGGGCGGCCCGTCGCGATGACCTCGCCGAACCCGGTATCGGTCGCCGAATTTCGGTCTTGACCTGCAGTTTCAGCCGGTGCGGTGGACTTCGCCGGCCAGCGTGGCCCGCCGGCACCTCGGCCGGCGGCGAAGCGACGCGGCAGCCCGGTGCCACGAATCACGCATTTTGGTGCGACGCCGCGCGTGTCGCGCGACCATGGTCGTCCGGGCGAAGCTCAGCGCTGCGCGAGGTAGGCGACCGCATCGCGCATGCGTTCGGCGGCCGCCCGCACGTCCGCCACGGCCGGCCCGGCCCGCAGCACCTCCCGGGAGACCGCGGGCAACAGTTGGTGCGACTCGGCGCCGCCCAGCCCCGCCAGGGCCTCGGCACGGCCGCCCTGGGCGCCGACGCCGGGCACCAGTACCGGCCCGCCCAGTGCGCTCAGGTCCGGCGGTTCGAGCGCCGTCGCACCGACCACCACGCCGAACGATCCGGGCTGTGTCCCGCCGGTCGCCGACTGATTGGCCGCCGCGACGTGGTCGACGATCATCTGCGCCACCGTGCGGCCGCCGACGTCGGCGCGCTGGACGGTCGCACCCTCCGGGTTGGAGGTGGTGGCGAGCACGAACACCCCGCGGTCGTTGGCCGTGGCGACCTCGATCAACGGGCGCAGCGAGCCGAACCCCAGATAGGGCGAGGCCGTCACCGCGTCGGCGGACAGCGGCGAATCACCGGCCCAGGCCGCGGCGTAGGCGGCCATCGTGGTCCCGATGTCACCCCGCTTGGCGTCGGCCAGCACCAGCACGCCGGCGGCCCGCAGGGCGGCGATGGTGCGTTCGAGCACCGCGAAGCCCGCTGAGCCGTAGGCCTCGAAGAACGCCACCTGCGGCTTGACCACCGCGAAGCCTTCGTAAGCCTGCACGCACACGTCGCAGAACGCTGCCAGCCCGTCGGCGGTGGCCGGCAGCTCCCAGGCCCGCAGCAACTCCGGATGCGGATCGATACCCAGACACAACGGCCCGGACTGCGCTTTGGCCGCAGCCAGCCGGACCCCGAAGCTGCTCACTGGCCGCCGTTCCGGGCGCCGAGGTTGCGGTGCAGCTCCTGCAGGGACAGCACCCCGATGTCGCCGCGAATTCCCGCCTCGATGCCCTGCACGGCCGCCGAGGCGCCCTGGACCGTCGTAATGCACGGGATGTTGACGGCCACCGCCGCCGAGCGGATCTCATAGCCGTCGATGCGCGGGCCGGAGTTGCCGAACGGCGTATTGATCACCATGTCGACGTCACCGGCGCGGATCGCGTCGATGGCCGACATCGCCGGGCGGCCCTGCTGCGGAGACTCGAAATGCTTTCGCACTTCGTCGCACGGAATTCCGTTGCGGCGCAACATTTCCGCGGTGCCTTCGGTGGCCAGAACACGGAAACCCAAGTCCGCCAGTCGTTTCACCGGGAACACCAGGGAGCGCTTGTCCCGGTTGGCGACCGAGACGAACACCGTGCCCTGCGCCGGCAGCGAGCCGTACGCGGCGGTTTGACTCTTGGCGAACGCGGTCCCGAAGTCGCGGTCGATGCCCATCACCTCGCCCGTCGACTTCATCTCCGGACCCAGCAGCGAGTCGATGGCCGCGCCGTCGGCGCGACGGAAGCGGTTGAACGGCAACACCGCTTCCTTGACCGCGATTGGGGCGTAGGGCGCCGCGCTGGCGCCGTCCCCGGACTCGGCCAGCATTCCCTCCCGGCGCAGCTGGGCAATGCTGGCGCCCAGCATGACCCGGGCGCAGGCCTTGGCCAGCGGCACGGCGGTGGCCTTGGATACGAAGGGCACCGTCCGGCTCGCCCTGGGGTTGGCCTCCAACACGTAGAGCACGTCGTCCTTGAGCGCATACTGCACGTTGAGCAGGCCGACCACGCCGATGCCGTGCGCGATCGCCTCGGTCGCCTGGCGGACCTTCTCGACGTCGCTGCGGCCCAGGGTGACCGGCGGCAACGCGCAGGCCGAGTCTCCGGAGTGGATGCCGGCCTCTTCGATGTGCTCCATGATCCCGCCGATGTAGACCTCGGTGCCGTCGCAGAGCGCGTCGACGTCGATCTCGACCGCGTCCTCCAGGAAGCGGTCGACGAGCACCGGGTGCTCGGGTGAGAGCTCGGTGGCGCGGGTGATGTAGCCGCGCAGGGTCTCCTCGTCGTAGACGATCTCCATGCCGCGGCCGCCCAGCACGTAGGACGGCCGCACCAGCACCGGATAGCCGATGTCGGCGGCGATCCGGCGGGCCTGGTCGAAGGTGGTCGCAGTGCCGTACTTGGGCGCGGGCAGACCGGCGGCGGTGAGCACGTCGCCAAACGCGCCGCGGTCCTCGGCCAGGTCGATGGCCGCCGGTTGGGTGCCGACGATCGGAACGCCGGCGTCGGCGAGCCGCTGCGCCAGCCCCAGCGGGGTCTGGCCGCCGAGTTGCACGATGACACCCGCGACGCCGGGGCCCCCCGCGCCGGACTGCTCCTCGGCGTGGAACACCTCCAGGACGTCCTCGAACGTCAGCGGCTCGAAGTACAGCCGGTCCGCGGTGTCGTAGTCGGTGGACACCGTCTCCGGGTTGCAGTTGACCATCACGGTCTCGAAACCGGCCTGGCTCAACGTGGTTGCCGCATGCACGCAGCTGTAGTCGAACTCGATGCCCTGCCCGATCCGGTTCGGGCCCGAGCCCAGGATCAGGACCTTGGGCTTGTCGGTCTGCGGGGCGACCTCGGTCTCGGCTGACGGGTCGAGTTCGTAGCTGCTGTAGTGATAGGGCGTCTTGGCCTCGAACTCGGCGGCGCAGGTGTCGACGGTCTTGTACACCGGGTGGATGTTCAGCCGCGCGCGCAGCGAGCGCACCCCGTCCTCGCCGGCCAATTCCGGTCGCAGCGAGGCGATCTGACGATCCGACAGCCCGCTGTGCTTGGCGTGGCGCAGCAGGTCGGCGTCCAGCACCGGCGCGTCGACGAGCTCGGCGCGCAACGCCACCAGCTCGTCGATCTGGGCCACGAACCACGGGTCGACACCGCTGGCCTTAGCCACCTGCTCCACCGAACCGCCCAGGCGCAGCGCCAATTCGATGTCGTAGAGGCGCCCCTCGGTGGGGGTCTGCAGCCGGGTCAGCGCGTCTTCCAGCGAGCCTTCGGTGTCCGGCTTGGTCCAGAACCCGGCGCGGGTGGCCTCCAGCGACCGCATCACCTTGCCGAGGGCCTCGACGAAGTTGCGGCCCAACGACATCGCCTCACCGACGGATTTCATCGTGGTGGTCAGGGTGGGGTCGGCGCCGGGGAACTTCTCGAACGCGAAGCGGGGGGCCTTGACGACCACGTAGTCCAGCGTCGGTTCGAAGCAGGCCGGGGTTTCCTTGGTGATGTCGTTGACGATCTCGTCCAGGGTGTAGCCGATGGCCAGCTTGGCGGCGATCTTGGCGATCGGGAAACCGGTGGCCTTGGACGCCAGCGCACTGGACCGCGACACCCGCGGGTTCATCTCGATGACGATGAGCCGTCCGTCGTCGGGGTTGACGGCGAACTGGATGTTGCAGCCGCCGGTGTCCACCCCGACCTCGCGCAGGATGGCGATGCCCAGGTCGCGCATTTTCTGGTACTCGCGGTCGGTCAGCGTCATCGCCGGCGCGACGGTGACCGAGTCGCCGGTGTGCACGCCCATCGGGTCGACGTTCTCGATCGAGCACACCACCACGACGTTGTCGTTGCCGTCGCGCATCAGCTCGAGCTCGAATTCCTTCCAGCCGTAGATCGACTCCTCGATCAGCACGTTGGCGCTGGGGCTGGCGGCCAGCCCGGCCCCGGCCATCCGCTCCACCTCGTCGACGGATCGGGCCATGCCCGAACCCAGCCCGCCCATCGTGAAACTGGGCCGTACCACCACCGGCAGGCCCAGCTCGTCAACCGTCTCGCGGACTTCGTCCATGGTGAAACACACTCGGCTGCGCGCGGATTCGCCACCGACCTTGGTGACGATGTCCTTGAACCGCTGCCGGTCCTCGCCGCGCTGGATGGCCTCGAAGTCGGCGCCGATCAGCTCGACACCGTACTTCTCCAGGGCGCCGTTCTCGTAGAGCGCGACCGCGGTGTTCAGCGCGGTCTGCCCACCCAGGGTGGCCAGCAGGGCGTCGATCTTGTTCCCGCGCTCGGCCTGCTGGGCGATGACCTTCTCGACGAACGCCGGGGTGATGGGCTCGACGTAGGTGTGGTCGGCGAACTCGGGGTCGGTCATGATGGTGGCCGGGTTGGAGTTGACCAGGCTGACCTGCAGCCCTTCGGCCCGCAGCACCCGGCAGGCCTGGGTGCCGGAGTAGTCGAACTCGCAGGCCTGGCCGATGACGATCGGGCCGGAGCCGATCACCAGCACATGGTTGAGGTCAGTGCGCCTCGGCACTAGCTGTTTCCTTCCCGGACGCCGCGAGCGGCCCCATATGCACACCGATTACGGCGTGCCGGCGTACATTCGGGCGCGCTCGAGCTCATTGGCGTCCCTCCATCAAGTCGACGAACTGGTCGAACAGATATTCCGCATCGTGCGGCCCGGCGGCGGACTCGGGGTGGTACTGCACCGAAAAAGCCCGTCCATCAATGAGTTTGACGCCTTCGACCACGCCGTCGTTGGCGCAGGTGTGGCTCACCACGGCCGGGCCGAACGGGGTGTCGAAGGTTTGACCCGCCTCCCCCTCCAGCGCGAAGCCGTGGTTCTGCGCGGTCACCGCGACCCGGCCGGTGGCGTGGTCGATCACCGGGATGTTGATCCCGCGGTGGCCGAACACCATCTTGTAGGTGCCCAGCCCCAGCGCCCGGCCCAAGATCTGGTTACCGAAACAGATTCCGAACAACGGGATTCCGGCTTCGAGCACTTCGCGGGTGAGCGCCACGGTGTGGTCGGCGGTGGCCGGGTCGCCGGGTCCGTTGGACAGGAAGACACCGTCGGGCTTGAGGTCGGCGATCTGGGCGAAGGTCGCCGACGCGGGCAGCACGTGGCTACGTATTCCGCGGCGGGCGAAATTGCGCGGCGTGTTCGTCTTGATGCCGAGATCCAGGGCGACGACGTTAAACCGCTGCGCACCTTCGGGTTCGACTGTGTAGATTTCGGGTGTGCTGACCTCGTTGGCCAGGTCGGCACCCAGCATCGGCCGCTGCGCGCGCACCCGCTGGAGAAGTTCCTCGGGGTCGGCCAGCGCCGCGCCGGAGAACACACCGGCTTTCATCGAGCCGCGGCTGCGCAGGTGACGCACCACCGCCCGAGTGTCGATGGCGGCGATCCCGACGACGCGCTGACGCACCAGTTCGGCCTCGAGGGTGCCGGTGGCCCGCCAGTTGGACGCCCGCGGCGACGGGTCGCGCACCGCGTAGCCGGCGACCCAGATCTTGTCGCCGCGACTCTCGCCGTCCTCGTCGTTCCAGCCGGTGTTGCCGATCTGCGGGGCGGTGGCCACGACGATCTGGCGGTGGTAGCTGGGGTCGGTCAGCGTTTCCTGATAGCCGGACATGCCGGTGCTGAACACCGCCTCCCCCAGCGTCTGTCCGATTGCTCCGAACGCGGTGCCGGTGAAGATCCGGCCGTCCTCGAGCACCAGTTGCGCCTTCGTCATCCGCCACTCCTTTCTTGCCCGCGAGTGGGACCTGGCTGCGATTTCTGGGCGAGAATTTCACCGTGTGGCTGCATTCGCGCGCGTGGCCCGCGGGTCATGCGCCCTCCTGCAGCCATTTGGCGTACTCGTCGCGGTTGTTCGCCCGGAACCCGGTGTCGATCACGGTGCCCGACGGCAGCCGCCACCGGATTGCCAGCAGCCCGCTGCGGGCCGCCACCTTGCCGGCGACCCCGCGCTCGGTCCGGATGTCCACTATCGATTCCTTCGGGATCCAAATCGGTTGCCCGCCAATGCGTTCCACCAAAATCCCGCCGGGGTAACGGGTCAACACCGCCTTGCTGCGGTACCCGAGGTCGCCGACCGCCACCCGGTCGTTCCAGGCCGGCGACAACGTGCACCCCACATACAGACCCGGGGTGGTGATCGAGGCGGCGCCCACTTCGTCGGGCAGGGGGGGCAGGTCGCCGATCAGCTCCACCTGCCGTTCGGCGCGGCGCCGCCAGCCGCGCATCATCAGCTGGATCACTACGGCCAGCACCACCACCAGCACCGCCGCGAAGATCAGCGTGCCCACCAGAGTGCCGGAGTTCATGCCGGACACTTCCCATCCCGCGCAGTCACCTTCCCGCGCAGCAGCGTCGCCGTCACGGCGGCCGGCAATGTCATCGACTCGTAGGGAGTGTTGGCCGAGCGGCTGGCCAGTTCGTCGCCGGCGACCGTCCAACTGGCCTCGGGATCGACCACGGTGAGGTTGGCCGGTTCCCCCACCTGCAGCGGGCGGCCCTGGTCGGGCAGGCCGACGATGCGCGCCGGGTTCTCGCTCATCACTCGCGCCACATCGCGCCAGTTCAACAGGCCGGGCTGCACCATGGTGGCCACCACTACCGACAACGCGGTCTGCAGGCCGAGCATGCCGGGGCGCGCTGCGGAGAATTCGACGCACTTCTCGTGCTCGGCGTGTGGGGCATGGTCGGTTGCCACGCAGTCGATGATCCCGTCCGCCAGCGCCTGGCGCAGCGCGACCGCGTCGGAGGCTTCGCGCAGCGGCGGGTTGACCCGGTTGCGCCCGTCGTAACCGGCCAGGCGGCTGTCGTCAAGCAGCAGATGGTGCGGGGTGACCTCGGCGGTGATCGAAATACCTTGCCCCTTAGCCCATTTCAGTATCTCGACGGTGCCCGCGGTGGAAGCGTGGCAGATGTGCACGCGGGCACCGGCGTCGCGCGCCAGGATGGCGTCCCGGGCGACGATGGAGTCCTCGGCCGCCCGCGGCCAGCCGGCCAGTCCCAGCCGGGCGGCCGCCGGCCCTTCGTGGGCGACGGCGCCGACGGTCAGCCGGGGTTCTTCGGCGTGCTGGGCGATCAGCACACCGAGGCCGGTGGCGTATTCCAGCGCGCGGCGCATCACCAGCGGGTCGTGCACGCAGATGCCGTCGTCGGAGAACATCCGCACCTGCGCCGCGCCCGCGGCCATCATCCCCATCTCGGTGAGTTCCTTGCCGGCCAGTCCGACGGTGACCGCGCCGACCGGGTGCACGTCGACCAGGCCGACCTGCTGGCCGCGATGCCAGACGTGATCGGTGACCACCGGGCTGTCGGCCACCGGGTCGGTATTGGCCATCGCGAACACCGCCGTGTAGCCACCCAGAGCGGCTGCCGCCGAACCGGTTTCGATGTCCTCGGCGTATTCGCGGCCCGGTTCGCGCAAGTGGGTGTGCAGGTCCACGAAGCCCGGCAGCAGGATCTGGCCGGTAGCGTCGATGACGACTGAGGCCCTGTCGAGTCCTCCGGACTCTGCGAGTCCCGTACCGATTTCGGCGATCTGCGCATCGTCGACCAGGACGTCGACCGGATCACCCTCTCCGTAGAGCCGGACGCCTCGGATCAGCACACTCATGCCGCGACCTCTTCCGCACCCACCAGCACATGGAACAGCACCGCCATCCGCACATGCACCCCATTGGAAACCTGTTGCAGCACAGCCGATTGCGACGAATCGGCCACGGACGAAGAAATCTCCATGCCGCGCAGCATCGGACCCGGGTGCAGCACCACGGCGTGGCCGGGCAGCAGCGCCTGGCGGCGGGCCGACAACCCGTACAGGGTCGAGTACTCCCGGGTGGAGGGGAAGAAGCCGCCGTTCATCCGCTCGGCCTGCACCCGCAACATCAACACGCCGTCGGCGGCGGGCAGTTCGGCGTCGAAGTCGTGGGACACCGTGACCGGCCAGCTTTCGAGGCCGCGCGGCAACAGGGTCGGCGGCGCCACCAAGACCACCTCCGCGCCCAGCGTGTGCAACAGCATCACGTTGGAGCGCGCCACCCGGCTGTGCAGGATGTCGCCCACGATCACGATGCGGCGGCCTTCGATGCCGCCGAGACGCTGCCGGATGGTCAGAGCGTCCAGCAGCGCCTGGGTGGGGTGCTCGTGGGTGCCGTCGCCGGCGTTGATCACCGAGGGGCCCCCCGAACTGGCCGGGTCGCGGGCACCGGCCGTCCAATCCGCCAGCAGCTGCGCGGCACCGGAGGCCGGGTGACGGATGATCAGCGCGTCGGCGCCGGCCGCCCGCAGCGTCAGCGCGGTGTCGCGCAACGACTCACCCTTGCCCACCGAGGAACCGGACGCGCTGACGTTCACCACGTCGGCACTCATCCATTTGCCGGCGACCTCGAAGGACACCCTGGTACGGGTGGAGTTTTCGTAGAACATGGTGATCACGGTGCGTCCGCGCAGCGTCGGCAGCTTCTTGACGTCGCGGCCGACCAGCGCTTGGGCGAACCGGTCGGCGTCGTCGAGGATGGCGGTCGCCTCGTCGCGGCTCAAGTCGCCGGCGGCCAACAGATGCCTAGGACTCATCGGCGCCGCTCCTCCTCATCGCTTCGCTCTGCATCGTCACCGGCGCGGCCGTCATTGGCGCCGCTCCTCCTCATCGCTTCGCTCTGCATCGTCACCGGCGCGGGCGTCATCGGGTTATCACCACCCCGTCTTTGCCGTCGTGCTCGCTGAATTGCACGTGCACGCTCTCGCTGCGTGAAGTAGGCACGTTCTTGCCGACGTAGTCGGCCCGAACCGGAAGTTCGCGGTGGCCGCGGTCGACCAGGACCGCAAGCTGCACGGCGCGGGGGCGGCCCACGTCGCGCAGCGCGTCCAGGGCCGAGCGGGTGGAGCGCCCGGAATACAGCACGTCGTCGACCAGGATCACCAGCGCATCGTCGATGCCGCCGGCCGGGATCGAAGTCGCTTCCAGCGGTCGCGGCGGCTTGATCATCAGGTCGTCGCGGTAGAGCGTGATGTCCAGGGAGCCGTGGCCGACGTCGACGCCGCTGTATTCGGCGATGTTGGCGGCCAGCCGATTGGCCAAAGTGACACCACGGGTCGGGATGCCGAGCAACACCACCCGCGTCGAATCAGGATTGTCCAGGGCGGTCTTCTCGATGATCTGATGCGCCATGCGAGAGATGGTGCGACCGACGTCGGCCGCTGACATCAACTCTCGCGATTCCCGGGCAGCACACATGCGAGCGCTTGACCTCCTTCTCCGCCTCTCTGGACGGTCCGTTAAAGGATGTCGACTGCGGGGCAGCCTAGCATGGGCACGCCCGGAGCACGGGCACGGCACGTGCGGGCTCCGATGCATATGCACGTCCATCGGTGTTCCACGGCAACCGCTTTCGTCGCAGCAGTCACATGCGCCACAGCAGATCAGCGGGCGAGGCGCGGGCTTCGCGACCGCGGCGCCCGCCGTGGACTCCGCTCGCATCCGGCGTGGAAGGCACTGCCTTCCAACAAATCTCGAGCCTGTTGCGCACCGTTTTCGCCATCAGATTTCGAGTATCGACGTCCGAACTCGCGGGGCATACGATTTCCTGACACAACTAGCAAAGCCGCGGGGGTGGGCGATGTCGAGTGCTCCATCGGAGGAAAGCCAGCCATCCGCCACTACCGGCGAAGTTGCCGGATGACGCCGTCGACGCAGCGGCTATTGCTGCGCAGCACCCCGCTGGTGACGATCGTGGGCGCTGCATTACTGGTTATATGCCGAAAGGAAGCCTCGCCTGCGGGGCTGGAACGCTATACCTTCGGCGACAGAAATCCGGTGCCCGCCGGTCTCGACGACGCCTTGTTCGCAGATATCGGGTTCATCGCCGGCTACGGTCTGGTGCTCGGCGCATTTGTGGTGCTGCTCCGTGCGTTCGCCATCTCGAGCACCGGCCGCGCCTTTGCGAACTATGCGCGCGCGGCAGTGTTGGTGACACTTGTCGCCGACGCGACCGAGGACGTGCTGCTGTACCTCTCGACCTACACCTGGCCCGAGCGAACGGCCCTGGCCACGGCCGCTGCGGCTGCGGCAACGATCAAATGGTGCGCCGCCCTGCTCGCTGTGCTCAGTGTGCCCGGCGCCTGCGGCGCGCTGCTGCGCTGGGGTTGGGCGTGGCTTCGGACACGGCTGGGCAAAGAGACGCACTGGTGGCACAAGGTACTGGCGGACGAGGGTAAGTCCGCCGTCCCGGCGTCCCTCACCACGGCGGAGACGACCTGGGCGAAGGCGTATCACGTGCCCGGCGCCACAGCTCAGCCCGACAACGGCGATCGGGATGACAAGGATCTTCCGATAGCGATTTGCCTGTCCGGCGGCGGCGTTCGGTCCGCGTGCGTCGCGATGGGCGCAACTCAGGTCTTCGCGCGCGCCGACTATCCCGTCGAACTGGACGCCGACGCCGCCGATACGCAAACGCAGCGACCGCCCAGAAATACCGAGGGGCAGCCAAAGCTGCTGGACTCTGTCGACTACATCATCTCGGTGTCGGGCGGCGGATACACCGCGGGGGCGCGGCTACTTGCGGTGCAGCCGGACTCGGAACGGCCGGCCGAATCCGGTAAGTCACTGTTGTCCCAGCGATTCGGCGAAGGATCCGCCGAATTCGACCACATGCGGCGACACTCCAGCTATATCGCCGATTCTCCCAGTGCACTGTTGAGTGCGTTTGCTCAGGTGCTGAAGAATCTATTGGCGTCGTTGGTCACCTTGCTGGCGGTCCCGGTCATCGTCGGATCCTTACTGGGGTACCTGCTGGCGAACCCCCGCTTCCCGATCGCCGCCTTCGTCCCAGTGGGCGACCCGCTGAAACCGCAGGAGTTGAGCAGTTATCCCGACGATTATTTCCTGGCACTGACGAACCATGTCTACCCGTGGTGGGCAATCGGATTCTTCGCATCGTGCGCAGTCGTTTTCACGATGCTCGCACTGGTGATCGAGTGCGTCAGTGAAAAACGTGAGGCCTGGCGCATCAAAATGACGAGGTGGGCACTCGGATGCGCGATGTTCGGTCTGCTCATTTTCGCCATCACCGTGGCCATGCCGGAATTGATGCACCTGTGTGCCTCGGCGATCGATATCGATAAAGACGGACACGCTCAATCCGCCCAGAAGGCGACCGGGTTTCTCACCGGGGTGGTTGGCCTGCAATACCTCGCCGCGATCGTCGCAATCGCGTGGAAGAAAAGAGGAAATCTGCCTGCTACCGCGCCCAGCACTGGGCGATGGAAGTCGTTGTTTCCACCCGGCGTCTTCGCGATCCTGATCGTGCTGGCGACGCTGGCCGCCCTGGCCGCCGTGTGGCTGATGGTGCTGGGCAGCTTCGCGGCCGGAATCTTTTACCAGGTCACTCTGCCCCGGCACGGCGCCATCGGCGGCATCCGCTACCAGGAGCTGTGGCTGCTCGGCCTGGTGCTCACAGTAGGTTTTCTCGGCTTTGCCGATGTGACGTCGCTCAGCCTGCACCCCTTCTACCGGCGACGGTTGGCCAGCGCGTTTGCCGTCCGGCGCGAGGTACCCCGGGGTTCCGCCACGGCGTTGGCCGCGCCGTATCCGGCCAGGGAACCGACGTGGCTGCACGACTACGGCGAAGTGACCGTTGGCAAGCGACCGGAGTTCGTGTTCGCCGCGGCTGCCGCGATCAGCGGGGAAGGCAAACCGGCGCCGGGACTCAACGCGGTGTCATTCGTCCTCGGCGCCAAGCACATTGGCGGGCCGCAGCTGGGTTGGCTGAAAACAGAAGAACTCTGGCACGCGGCAACCCCACGACTGCGACGCGACATGACCGTGCAGGCAGCGGTGGCGATCAGTGGGGCCGCGTTCGCATCGGCAATGGGCCGGCAGAACAAGGGTTTTCAGAAACTCTTGGCCGTCTCAGGTGCCCGGCTGGGAACCTGGCTGCCCAATCCCCGCTTCGTCGCCAACCTCCGCGATTCCCTCGATCACGCCGCGGCAGGCAAGTCTGATCACCACGCGGACACGAGATGGTGGCCGCAGTCGTTGCCGACGATTCGCGGCGCCGGTTACTTCTACCGCGAGTTGTTCGGGATCAACAACCGAGACGCACGGCTCGTGCAGGTGACCGACGGTGGTCACTACGAAAACCTGGGACTGGTGGAGGCGCTGCGGCGGCGATGCCGGTTGATCTATTGCATCGATGGCGGCGGCGACGCCCCGCCACTGCTCAGCGGCCTCAGTGACGCGATCCGCCTGGCGAAATACGAACTCGGCGTAGACATAATCCTCGACGAGGACGGCCAGTTCGGGGTGGGCAACCTTGCCCCCGGTTCCGGCCGGGACTTCACCGACAACCCGTCACTGGCGGCCCTGAACTCCCGGGTGACCCGTGGCCTCGTCGCGAAAGGAACGATCACTTACCCGAAGGTGGCGGGCGTGAAGGGCGATAAAGGAACCTTGATATTCGCCAAGGCTGTTCTGTGGCGCGACTGTCCGGACTGGTTGCTCACCTATGCCGCGGCCAAGGAGAACGCCGTGTTTCCACACGACCCGACGTCCGATCAGTGGTTCACCGAGGGCCAGTTCGCCGCCTACTGCGAACTCGGGCGGTTGGCCGGCACCGCCGCCACGCAATGCGCGGCGACACTGCACGGTGTCGACTGACACTTGATGCGCGTCGCGGCTAACCGCAGGGCTGCCCGTTGATCCGGCAGTTCACCGGTGGCGAGTAAGTACCGGTCAGCACGCCTCGCATACCACCGGTCGCTGTGCCGCCGGGCGCAATGATGCGGTTCCAGTTCGCCGGGCTGATCACGAAGTGGGTACCAGATTGGGCGATGGTGCTGTTCCAGGTGTGCGAAACCGACTGTCCCACCGGCATATCGAACTCGAGCCGCCAGTCGGACAGCGGCGCCATGCTCGCGTTGGTAACGGTGAAGTGCCCGATGAAACCGGTCTGCCACGTCGATGACACCGACAACGTCGCCGTGACCGCGGCCGCGTGAGCTGCCGGGGCGGCGCCGATCCCGAGCAGGGCAACGACACAGGCCGACAAAACCACGTGAAGCGCTGTGCGCCAGCGCTTCTCGTAGCGGCGAAGTCCGGTCATAGGGTCCAACACTATAGCGGGACCGGCGAAATCGGCCCTCACATCGCGGGTGAGCCACAGTAGCTTTGCTCAACTGAAACCGTTATGCGACTAGCGCGTGTCTGACCGGAGGTGTCCGGGTCTGGCTGGATCTCACGTGGGCACCTCCGTTGGCTGCGGCTGGCATGGTCGGTCACCCAGCCTAGAGCTGTGCTCCGGGGCCGGGGTGTTGTTGTGGGGTGTTCACGGTCCGGCGCGTTCGTCGTCGTTGTCGCGCAGCATCCGTTCCGGATGGTGATAGGAGTTGGTGCGAGGCTGGTTGCGGTCGAGGTGGGAGGGCGGTGTCCAGGCGGTGCGGTTATCGTGCCGTTTGCTGGTTGTCCAGCCGCGGTTGAGCAGTTTGTGGTTGGGTCCGCAGGTCAGGGTCATCCTGTCGACGTCGGTGCGGCCGCCGGCGGCCCATTCGTCGATGTGGTGGACCTCGCATTTGTCGGCGGGGACGTCGCAGCCGGGGAAGGTGCATCCGCGCTCGGCGGCGAACAGGGTCAGCCGTTGGTCGGCGGTGGCGATGCGCCGGCTGCGGCCCAGGTAGAGCGGGCGGTTGGAGTGGTCGTCGAAAACGGCGAGGTAGTGCAACGCTTTGCGGCTCATCCGGATGAGATCGCGGATGGGCAGTTGGACCCCGGAGGCGGTGATGCCGTGCCCGGCGGCGTCGGTGAGTTCGCGCAGCGTGGTGGAGACCACGACGGTCACGGGCAGTCCGTGGTGCTGGCCCAGGGCGGGATCGCCCGGTTGGCTCTGCACCAGGTAATTCAGGGCGTCGTGTTGGCGTTGGCGGGGGGTGCGGGTGTCGGCGGCGGCCTGCTCGGTGGGCTCGGCGTCGACACATGGGTTTGTATCGGCGGGATTGGCCATCCCGGGTGCGGCGAATTTGGCCAGCCACGCATCGAGGTTGGCCCTCAGTTCCGGGGTGGCGATCAGGGTGCCTTCGCTCATCCCGTCGGCGCCTTGCGGTTTCCAGGTGAAGCCGCGCTTGCGGGCACGATCGTGCTCGGAGAACTCGCCGTCGGGATTGAGGTGGCAGGCCATCCGCTTGGCCAGCTTGTCGAGTTGGTCGGGACGCAGCTGCCTGGCCTGGGACGCCAAGGTTTCCTCGGCTTCTTCGACGACGTCGGAGGGAAGATCTTGAGGCAGCTCATCGACGAACTTCTGAATCACCTTCAAGTGTTCAGCATCGAGCATGCCGTCGCGCCACTGCTGGGCGGTGGCGGGAAGTACGGGCGGCAACTGCTCGCCGGTCATCGTGACCCGAGGGGCCAGCTGGGCGGCGTCGCGGATGCGGCGGCGGGCTTCGGCGTAACTGAGGCGACACCAGTCGGCGATGACCTGGTGGGGCGCGCCGCCGAGCCTGGAGATTTCCTCCTGGGCGAGCGTGTGAACGATGTCGTGGCTGGTCACCGCCTGACGCCGGCGCGAGGTTTCCAACTGGTCCAAAGCGCGCAGCCGGAGCACCGGGTCCAACGCGGCGAAGTCGAGCTCGCGCAGGGCGGCGACGGCGGCGTCGAGGGCCTCCAAGCGGGCCGCGACGTCGGCCGGAGCAGCAACCGAACACATGTTCGAATGCTATCGCTGTTCGGCGGGTCGAACCGGTCCCAGCGCGGCCCGGAAGCCAAAACCGTGGATAACACTCCAACTGTGCTCAAGTCGAACGCTCGGCACGAAGACACCTGACCAGCTGGAAAACGGCCCGCTAGCCGGTGGGGTCACACCCCCGGCGTCCCTCGTGCGCCCAAGCCAGCAGATCCGGCGGCGCCAACTGGTTGATGCGGTGGTTGTAGCGGCGCGTTTCGTGGAAACCGAAGTACTGCTGCCACTCCCCGCTCCCGCCGCGCCGGAAGAAGCGTTCGTCGCTGCGCCAGATGCCGTCGGTGGTATTCGGCGCGATCTCGCTGGCCCGCGAACGCATCGCATCCAGCGAGGCATACGCGGCCAACTCCTGCGCGCGCTCACGGGTGAGGTCGATGCCCAGCGTCGACGCCAGCAGAAGCAGCTCGCCCACCAGGTCGGCCTGCAAGTCCGCATAGTGGAACAGCGCGACGTTGGGCGCGTGGCGGCGTTCCCAGGACTTTCCGAACTGGTCGAGGATGTTGGCCAGCGTGCCGATGCCCCGGGGCGGCGCCAAGCCGACCCCCGGCGGCGGGTGCGCCGGGCCTTCCATCCAGTCGCGGAATTCCGCCACCGGCCCACGCGGCCCGTGCCCGGGCTCGGGCACCCGATCCGGCCGGCCCGGGCGGCCGGTCGCCGGGGCCGCGGCGTCATACAGCTCACGCACCCGGTCCCGGTCCATGTTGGTGGTCTGGTGCAGCATCGACACCGCGGCATCGCGCGGATCGCGGCCGACGCAGATATACGTCACCCGGTCGTCAAGGACGAGGCCGTCCAGCGGGGTGTGCGTCTTGATGAAGCGCCGGTGCCGCTGCGCCTCCAGCACCGCGGCAACCTCCTGGACCGGCCGGATCGTCTGATCGAACCACGGCGACACCGTCGACAACGGCCCCGGCAGATCCGGACCGTCGAACACCAGCAGGGAGACCAACCGCTGCATCCAGGTCATGCCGCATTTCGACGGCGTGGTGATGATGATGTCGCCGGGCCGCAGTTCCAGAGCGTCCCATCGCGTGTTGTCGCTCATCAACGACCGGTACGGCACGCGGTTCACAGCGGTGCTCATATCGAGGACTCCCGGATGATGTCGAACAGGATGCCTTCCACGGTGACGCCCGGCGCGAACGCGAACGCCACGCCCGTGGAGATAGGTTTGGCCGATTCCGCTTGCCGCACCATCGATTCCAGCACGAAGATCAGCGACACGCTGAGCATGTTGCCGAACCTGGCCAGCACCTCCCAGCTCTGCGCCGCGCGTTCGGCGGCGATGCCCAAGGAACGCACCGACTGCTCGATGATCTTGGGGCCGCCGGGATGGATCGCCCACAGATCGATGTCGGACTTAGCCAACCCGTTGTCCCGCAACACTTCTGCCACCACGGGTTCGACACCGCGATAGATGTAGTCGGGCAGGTTCTCCGACAACTCGCAGGTGATGCCGTTGTGGTTGACGCCGAGCACGATGCCGTCCTCGGCGCCGTCGAGCAGTTGGGTGAAGCTGCTGCGGATCACCACGCTGCCCTGCGGAAGCAGCTGTCGCACCTGGCTGGCGCCGATCACCAGCGCGCCACAACCGTCACCGAACAGGCTGTGGATCACCACGTCGTTGATATCGTCGGCGAAAACTGCATTCACCGAACATAATTCGATGCACACCACCAGCGCCTTCATGCTCGGATGGGCCCGCACGTAGGTGGCAGCGATGCGCACGGCGTTCATCGCGGCGGCACAACCCATGAAGTTGACCACCACCCGCGAAATGGACCGCGACAAGCCGAGTTCCTTGACAACCGCGACGTCGACACCCGGCGCGATGAACCCGGTGCTGGTGACGAACACCAGCAACCCGATCTCGTCGGCCCCGTAGGGTAAGTCGGCCAACGCTCGTCTGCTCACGTCCACCGCCAGCGGAACCGCGTGGTCGAAAAACATGTTCATCCGGTCCCGGATCGTCGCAGGGTCACGCCGGAATGCGCCGAATTCGGGGTTCAGCGGGTCCACCGCCATCTGGCGGGTGTCGATCCGCGTCTTCTGGTATATCCGCGGAATCCGTTGCCGCTGTTCGGGATCGTCGAAAAGCTCGGCGACCCGCGCGGCGGCGTCGGCCTGCCCGACCGTGCGCTGCGGCCCGCCCGTCGCGATGCCTTCGATGACCGCGACCGTGGTAGGCGGCGCCGGCGGCAGCTGCGCCAGGCCGATCTCGTCGACTTCTTCGGCGGGCAACACCACACCGCCCTCCCGGGTGCTCATACCGACCCGATTCCGACGAAGCCGGCGACCACGTAGTTGACGCTGTCCTTGAACGCCGTGGGCGAGAGGTGCTCACGCAGCAGACCCCAGTTGCGTTCCCGGGCCGGACGCGACGGCGACAACAGGTAAGTGCAGCAGAGCGTGGGCAGCCGATCGGTGAGGAAACTCTTCGGCGGCAACCATTCCACTCCGGACCTCGCCGACTCTTCGCGCAACACGTCCTCAGTCACGATGTTGGCGAAACCGCTTCGCTGGAACGGCAATACGTGGTGCACGCGGTGCGAGCTCAGGCCGGCCGACAGGAAGCAGTCGACGTAGCGGTTGCCGATCACCTTCAGATCGTGGGCGTGCTCGAGCTGGTCGACCCCCCAATCCTCCCCTGCTGCTTCGGTTGCCGAGTCCTGGTCCTCGAACTCGTGACTGGCCACCACCATGAAGGTGCTGACCCACAGCGTCGCGACGAATTGCAATGCCCAGGCCCAGAAGTCGCCGACGGCCAGGAACACCACCATCTCGGTCACCAGCAGCAACCGCACCCCGGACGACCCGAGGAAGTGCGGTAACGCGTTGCGCCAGCTGCCGTAGCCCTCTTCGACTCCCACCTTGCGGGTCATGTTCCAGACGTCGGCGATCCGCACCGCCATGCCCGTCACCGTGTGGCCGAGCTTGTGGACCGTGTGCACGGGCACCCGATACAGCCTGGGCAACCCCATCATCATGGTGAACACGTTCTTCTTGATGTCCACCGCGCTCTGGGTGTACGGGTGGTGCAGCAGCGTGTGACCGTCGGCGACCACCAGCGCCAGCGCGATGTAATTGAGGTCGAAGGAGTTGACGAACACCCGGTTCAGGCCGCGCTGCGCACGGTGCAGAGCGTAGTGGCCGTAGCCGACTAGCGAACTGCGCAACACGACCATCGCAAACACAAAGGCCCACAACGGCATCCACCGCGGCTCGACCAGGCGCAGCCCCTGCACACCGAAGTAGCCGATCGCCAACAGCACGGCGACAACGTTGAAAAGCCGGTCCATCAACTTGATTCGCGCCGCCAGCGCCGGCTCGGTCAGCCGCGCCTTGACCCGGTGCATCAGGTCTTCTTGGTTGTCGAACCGGTAGTGCGGGGTGTCGCGCCGGCTGTCGAAGTCTGGTTTGAACAAAAACGGCGGGGCGTTGTGCTTGGGATGGATGTCGCGCGGAGTGGCTTCCCGGCCCAGCGAGTAGCGGCGCTCCAGAATGCGTTCGACCACCGTCGGATCGCGGTGATAGGACGCGATGATCGCTGTGATGTCACGGTTCTTGGTGCGCCCGATGAAGAAGGCACCCCCGGGATGCTTGTCGATCCAGTCGCTCAGGTCGTAGGCCCGCCCGTTGTACACCCAGACATCGGGCAACACCGGGGGTCCCCCGCCCGGCGGAGGACCGGGGCGCGGGTCGGTCCCGCGCTCCTGAACCTCCGGGACGTCGTTGGTCATTGCTGGTCCTCCAGGTCTGGTCGAGTGAAATCGGCTGCGCGCCGGGCTTTCCGGCGAGTTGGCCCAAATAGTGCAAGCTCGGCCTTGATGGAGCCTTGGAGAATTCTCAATGGCTGCACGCTGGGATCCTGCGCATCACTGGAGACGAACTGCGGACGAGAACCGACCCGGAGTCCGGCGGCCGCAATGCAGTGCCGCACATCCGGGTCGGTTCCCTACCCGAACGAGCCCGTTATCCCTGCGGGTTGGGGATGGTCACCGGCGCTCCCCAATTGGACAGCGTGATGGTGACGTGACCCTTGTCCTTGTCGAGCACCATCCGCACCAGGTAGGCACTCGGCGGATTGCCCGGAGCGCCCGGCGCCTTCGCGTCGACGATGTAGAGGGTGATCGGCAGCGGACCCTTGGCGTCCTTGCCGATCTGCGGCACCAGCGGGTCGACGACAGCCGGGTCGATCGTCCCGGTCACCTTGATGGTGGCCACCCCGTCGATGTTCTCGTTACCGGCGATCTGCGGACTCTGGACCTTGGCGATCACGGAGCCGATTCCCCTGTCCTTGTCCAGCACCACACCGGGGTCGTAGATCTTGTCCGCCGGCCCGGCCGAGGTGTACTTTCCGGTGTCGTCCTTGGTGTACATCGTCTTCTTGGTGACCACGAACTGCTTGGGCACCGCGGGTGCCTGTGGTTGCAGCCGGATCATGGCGTCACCGACGGCTTGCCCCCCGAGTTCCTGCGGCTGGTTGGTGACGTCGGCGTTGACCGACTCCATCGGCAAGGTGTTGATGTCGGCGGTCTGCAGGTTCACGTGCAGAGAGTGCAACCCGGTGGTGGCCTTGGAGCTGTCCTGCAGCAACTGCTGCGCCTCCGGCGAGGGAGCCGCCGACGAACCGGAGCTGGCCCCGGAGGTCGCCGATGAGGCCGCGGATCCGGAAGTCGCCGATGTCGAGGACGTGGCGGTCGAATTCTTGTTTCCACATCCGGTGATGACCGTCGCGACAACGGCCGCGGCGAACACAATCGCGACTGACGGCCGGGTCCAGGATCGGCAGGAAACACGTCGTTGGGAAATTTGCGCTTGTGAGATCAAGCCATTCATGGCCAGCCTTTGCTGAGTTAACCAACCAGTGGTAGCGAGCGGCGGGCCGCCGCCCTCGTCGTACGGTATGCCGGAGCCTGGAAACCCAGGCACCGGCCATGGTCGCGGGTCTCGGTGACTGCACACCCCGCACCCTGGTTCACCGGCGACGACACCGTCAACAGCACGTCGCCGCCCTCACAGCGTGTTCCCCAGATCACAATTGCCGGAGAGCGCGACAGTAACATGCGGCTGCGATGGTGCAAACGGTTTCGCAGAAGTAACTGACCGGCCCGAGGGCCGCCCGGCGCGCTCTTTGCGGAGCCGCCAATTTGTCGGCGCGCGCGTCGCCTCGACGGACCGGGCGGCTAACCTACCCGGGTGAATCTCGACGGCAATCAGGCAACCATCCGCGAGGTCTGTGACGCCGGTCTGCTCTCCGGAGCGGTGACGGTGGTCTGGCAGCGTGGAGAAGTGTTGCAAGTCAACGAAATCGGCTACCGCGATGTCGAGGCGGGGCTACCGATGCAGCGCGACACGCTGTTTCGTATCGCCTCGATGACCAAACCCGTCACCGTGGCGGCCGTGATGAGCCTGGTCGACGAGGGCAAACTGACTCTGCGCGATCCGGTCGCGCGGTGGGCACCGGAACTCGCCGATCCCAGGGTGCTCGACGACCCACACGGCCCGCTGGACCGAACGCATCCCGCCCGGCGGCCGATCCTGATCGAGGATCTGCTCACCCACACCAGCGGGCTGGCCTACGGGTTCTCGGTGGGCGGCCCGATCGGCCGGTCCTACCTACGACTGCCGTTCAACCAGGGTTCCGACGTCTGGCTCGCCGAACTCGCCGCGCTGCCGCTGGTCCACCAACCCGGTGAAAAGGTGACCTACAGCCACGCCATCGACGTGCTGGGCGTCATTCTGTCCCGCATCGAGGGCAAGCCGCTCTACGAGGTTTTCGACGAGCGCGTGCTCGGTCCGGTGGGCATGCCCGACACTGGGTTCTTCGTAGCGCCCGGGGCGCGCTCCCGCGCGGCCACCATGTACCGGCACGACGAAAACGACCAGTTGCGTCACGACGTGATGGGACCACCGCAGGTCAAGCCGCCGTCGTTCTGCAACGCCGGCGGCGGGCTGTGGTCCACCGCCGACGACTACCTGCGGTTCATCCGGATGCTGCTCGGCGACGGGTCAATCGACGGCGTGCGGGTGCTGTCCCCGGAATCGGTGCGGTTGATGCGCACCGACCGGCTGACCGAGGAGCAGAAGCGGCACCACTTCCTCGGCTCGCCGTATTGGGTGGGCCGCGGGTTCGGGCTGAACCTGTCGGTGGTGACCGATCCGGCCAAGGCCACCCCGCTGTTCGGGCCCGGCGGCGTGGGCACGTTCAGCTGGCCGGGCGCCTACGGGACGTGGTGGCAGGCCGACCCCAGCGCGGACCTGATCCTGATGTACCTGATCCAGTACTGCCCCGACCTGACCGTCAACGCCGCCGCCGCGGTAGCGGGCAACCCGACCCTGGCCCGGCTGCGCACCGCCCAACCGCGGTTCGTCCGGCACACCTACCGCGCGCTGGGGCTGTAGGGAAAGCTTTGAGGCTGGAGCCATGGCCGAGTCACCGGCGATGCTGTCCGACTATCCGGCCATGTCCAGCGCCAACCGGGCGTAGGCGCGCACGTCGGCGTCGTTGTCCTTCAGCGCGATACCCAGCGCATGCCGGGCGGCGCTCTGGTCGGACCAGCGAGTCAGGCTGAGCACGGCCGCTTTTCGGACGTCCAGATGCGCGTCGCCCAATGCATCTGCCAGCCGCGGCACCGCGAACTCGGCGCCGGCCCCCGCCAGGGCCCGCGCCGCGCCTTCGCGGACCTGCCAGGCCGGTGCCCGCAGGGCCTGCTCGACCTGCCCCAAATCTTCTGTGCTACAACCGATTTTGCCGATGGCGGTCAAGGCCGCGGCGCGCACCAGCGGGTCGGGGTCGGCGATCAGCCGGCCTGCGGCCCGGCCGGTGTCGGGGCAGTCGCGCAGCGTCGCCAGGCCGGCGGCCGCGGCGATGCGGACCTCGCGGTTCTCGTCGCCGGTGGCGGCGATCACCCCGGCGGCGTCGTCCACCGACACCAGTGCGTGCACCGCCTCGATGCGCACCCGGTGATCGTCGTCGGCGAGGGCCCGGCGGTACAAGTCCGGCTCACCGGCGCGCCGCGCGGCCAACAGATAGACTGCGGCCGCCCGCACCACCCGGTCGGGCGAATCCAGGTGACCACGGGCCTGCGCCGGGTCGGGCAGCACCTCGACCAGCTCCCGGACTCCCTCGGCGGCGGTGCGGCGCACCGAAGCGTCGGCGTCGTCCAGCGCGGCCAGCAGCGCTGGTCCGTAGCCGTCGGGCGTGTGCTCGGTCAGCGTGGCCACCGCGGTGCGCCGCACCCCGGGATCGGGGTCGGTGAGGTAGTCGGCAAGCGTTTCGGTGGTGGGCTCGTCGAGCGCCAGCACCGCGGCGATGCGCGGCGAGGGCGGCTCCACCGCGGGCGCCGCGGTGATCCGCGACCGGGTGGTCGCCGGCGCCTGCCCGCCGACCAGCGCGGGCTCCTGCACGTCGAGCTCCCGCTGGTCGGCCGGCGGCAGGCCGTCGAGTTCGGGCACCGACACGAAATACGGCGCCACCGGCCGCTTGCGGAACAGCATGTCCCCGCCGGGACCCTTGCACAGGTTGAGGTGATAGCCCCACTGGCTGTCGTCGCGGCCGGGCAGGTCGGCGCGGTCATGGTAGAGGCCCCAGCGTGATTCGGTCCGGGTCAGCGAGGACCGGGCGGCCATCTCGGCGCAGTCGCGGATGAATGACACCTCGACGGCGCGCATCAGCTCGTGCGGGGTGCGCGCACCCATGGCGGCGATCTCGTCGCGCATCCGCTCGAAGGTGCGCACCGCGATGGACAGCTTGGCCGCCGACTTCGGCGGCGCCACATAGTCGTTGACGAAGCGCCGCAGCTTGTACTCCACCTGCGGTTGCGGCGGCCCGTCCGGATGGCGCAACGGGCGGTAGATCAACTCGTGCGCCTCTCGCAATTGTTCGGACGGGAGTTGTTGTGGTGCAGCAACTTCCAAAACGGACGAGGCAGCATCGGCACCGGCCAGATCGCCGAAGACGAACGCCCCGATCATGTAGTTGTGCGGCACGCACGCCAGGTCACCGGCGGCGTACAGGCCCGGCACCGTGGTGCGGGCATGCTCGTCGACCCACACCCCGGATGCGGAATGCCCACTGCACAAACCGATTTCTGAGATATGCATCTCGATGTCGTGGGTGCGGTAGTCGTGGCCGCGGTTCGCGTGGAACGTGCCGCGGGTGGGCCGTTCGGTGGTGTGCAGGATGTTCTCCAGCGCGGTCAGCGTCTCGTCGGGCAGGTGTGACACCTTCAGGTAGATGGGTCCGCGGGCGGAGTCGATCTCGGATTTCACCTCGGCCATCATCTGCCCCGACCAGTAGTCGGAGTCGACGAACCGTTCTCCGTCGGCGTTGACCTGGTACCCGCCGAACGGGTTGGCCACGTACGCGCAGGCCGGGCCGTTGTAGTCCTTGATCAGCGGGTTGACCTGGAAGCACTCGATGCCGGACAGCTCGGCGCCGGCGTGATAGGCCATCGAGTAGCCGTCCCCGGCGTTGGTCGGGTTCTCGTAGGTGCCGTACAAATACCCCGAGGCGGGCAGACCCAGCCGGCCGCACGCACCCGTCGCCAGGATCACCGCCTTGGCGCCGACGGCGACGAATTCGCCGGTGCGGGTGTGCAACGCGGCGGCGCCGACGGCCCGGCCGTCGGCGACCAGGACCCGGACCGGCATCAGGCGGTTCTCGATGCGGATCTTCTCCCGCATGGAGCGCTGCCGCAGCACCCGGTACAAGGCCTTCTTGACGTCCTTGCCCTCGGGCATCGGCAGCACATAGGAGCCCGAGCGGTGCACCCGGCGCACCGCATACTCGCCATGGGAGTCCTTTTCGAACTTGACCCCGTAACGTTCCAGCCGCTGCACCATGGCGAAGCCGCGGGTGGCGGTCTGATATACGGTGCGCTGGTTGACGATTCCGTCGTTGGCCCGGGTGATCTCGGCGACGTAGTCCTCCGGTTCGGCCTTGCCGGGGATGACGGCGTTGTTCACCCCGTCCATGCCCATCGCCAACGCGCCCGAGTGCCGCACATGCGCCTTCTCCAACAGCAGCACCTGGGCGCCGTGCTCGGCCGCGGTCAGCGCCGCCATGGTGCCCGCGGTGCCGCCACCGATCACCAGCACGTCACAATCCAGCCGCACCTGCGGTTGCACGTCCGGGATCTGCATCATGCCGCCACCACCGAATGATCGAGCGCGGCGATGATCTCGGCACGCAGCGCCGGACGGGGCGTGTCGACGCGCGGCTCGGGCACATCGATGACCGCGCGCAGCGGTTGTCCGGCCTTGCCCAGCACCGCGATTCGATCACCCAGCAACAGCGCCTCGTCCACGTCGTGGGTGACGAACACCACGGTGGTGGGATGGGAACTCCAGGTGTCGATCAGCAATCTCTGCATGGCGGAACGGGTTTGGGTGTCCAGCGCGCCGAACGGCTCGTCCATCATCACCGCCCGCGGCGCGCCGGCCAGACCTCGGGCCAGCTGGACGCGCTGCCGCATGCCGCCGGACAGGCTCTTGGGCAGGTAGTCGCCGAAGCCGCCGAGCCCGAGTTCGGCGATCCACCTTTCGGCCTGCGCACGCCGCCCGGCCCGCGGCACACCACGCAGCCGCAGCGCGAGTTCGATGTTGGATCGCACACTGCGCCAGGGCAACAGCGCGTTGTCCTGAAACACCATGCCGCGGTCACCCGAGGTGGTGGTGACCTCGACGCCGTCGGCCAGCACCCGGCCGGCGTCGGGCCGCAGCAACCCCGCCACCGCCCGCAGCACGGTGGACTTGCCGCAACCCGACGGTCCGGTGAGCACCAGGATCTCACCCGGACGCACCACCAGGCTCAGCCCGTCGATGACCGGTTCTCCGGTGTAGGACAATCGAACTCGATCGAGTTCCAGGCTCATCGCGTGGCTCGTCGGGGTCATCTTTGCTCCTCCTGCGCGCGCGGTAGCCAGCGCGTCACCCGCCGGCCGAGAAGTTCCACTGCCGCGGCCGTGACGAAGCCGAGGACGCCGATCGTGATGATCCCGACGAACACCTGCGGATAGGCCAGCACCGTGTAGTCCTGCCAGGTGCGGTATCCGACCCCCAGCCGGCCGGAGATCATCTCCGCGGAGATCACACAGATCCACGCCACCCCCATGCCCACCGACAGGCCGCCGAACACGCCGGGCAGGATGCCGGGCAGCACCACCTGGGTCAGCACCTCCCAGCGCCGGCCGCCCAAGGTGCGCACCGAGTCCTCCCACAGCGTGGGCAGCGCCCGCACGGCGTGACGGGTGCTGACCATGATCGGGAAAAAGGCGGCCAGGAACGTGATGAACACGATCCCGGCTTCGTCGGTGGGAAAGAGCAGGATCGCCACCGGCACCATCGCGATAGCGGGGATGGGCCGGGCCAGCTCGGTCAACGGGCCGATGGTGTCGGCGAACAACTTCGAACGCCCGAGCAGCACCCCGGTCGCGACACCGATCACCGCGGCGATGCCGAACCCGGTCAGGATGCGCAGCAGGGACTGCGCCAAATCCAGCCAGTACTCGTAGGTTTGCAGCCGGCGGTTCGCCGCATGGGTGATCTCGGTGACGGTCGGCAGCGTGTCGAACCGCAGCCAGAACCGCACCTTGCCGGCGGTGAGCAGCTGCCACAACCCGACCGCCGCGAGCACCGACGCCAGCCGCAGCAGCCGCGACCGCCACGGCGAGCGCGTCCGTCGTAGCGTCACGAAGACCGGGGCGGGGACCGCCCCGACCACCCTGTCGGTCAACTCGGCCGTCATAGCGAACCTCCCAGTGCCTGTTGATAATTCACCGTCACCGCGCCCGGGTGCGCGGCCAGGTAACGCCGCGCCCCGGCCACCGTGCCGAACGGGCGGTAGACGGCACCGTCGCGCACCCAGACCGCCTTGTCGGCGAACCAGCGGGTGCCCAGCTCGGCGTCGGGCACGTAGGCGGCGCGCACTTTCGCGCCGCGGGCGGTCGCATCCCGGACCGCCTGCAACAGGGCGGTCGGACTGGCCACCGGCTGCGTCGCGGCGGCGCCGTCCAGCCACAGTTCACTGGCCAGCGCGGGATCCCCGCCAAGAGCCGACGGGTTGGTGGTGCGCCGGCGCACCGCCGCGTAATCCAGTCCGCGCGCGCCGAACACCGCACGCAGCGGCTCCTCCTGCACGAAACCGTCGATGTCGACGTCGGCGAAATCGCCGATCGACTTCAGGTACGGGACATCGCCTTTGAGCGCCTCCACCAACGACGGCTTCAGCGTGGCGTCGAAGGAGGTACCGCCGGGCCCGTTGTAGAGGTACACCACTTCCTGTGGCAGCCCGCTGGCCTCGGCGACGATGCGGGCGGCCTCCAGCGGCCTGGTGTTGAGGAAGTCGGTGGCGTCCAGTTGCGCCTGCAGGAACGCCGCCAGCACTTCGGGGTGGGCGCCGGCGTAGGCCCGCCGCGCCACCACACCGTGCAGGGTCGGCACATCCAGTTCGGCCCCGTCGTAGAGCAATTTGCCCTTGTTCTGGTAGACCAGCAGCCCCGGCCACGCGACGAACTGTGAAAGCGCTTGCACCTGACCGGATTCCAGGGCCGAGGCACCCACCTGCGGCTGCTGGTTGAGCACGTCGACTCCGGATACGTTGTCCTTGGCCAGGGCTCGCACCAAGGTGCCGTGGCCGGCCGAACCCACCGAGGCCGACACCTTCGTGCCGGACAAATCGGCAAGCGTGGTGGCAGCCGAATCAGGCTTCACCACAACCATGTTCAGTGCGCCCTTGGGGTTGTACCCGGTGACCGAGACCAGCTCGGTACGCGCGCGGGGGTTGGCCTGCGTCTTGGAACCGTTGATCAGCAGGGGGTAGTCCCCCATCGAGCCGATGTCGATCTTCTCGGCCAGCATCTGCGCGGTGATCGGGGCGCCGGTGTCGTAGTCCTGCCAGCGCACCGCGTATCGGGTTCCGGTGCGGGCGGTGATGTCGGCCAGCCGGTGCTCCAGGTAGCCCTGGGCGCGCAGCAAGGTGCCGGCGGTGACGGTGTTGATGGTCTTGGACTGGTAGCCGACGACGACGTTGACCACCCCGGCGGAATCGGCCATCGACTCCAATGAGCAGCCCGAACTCAGGGTCGCCGCCACGATCACCACCGACATAAGGGCGGCGCGGAGTTTCATGGTCGGTCCTAGCGGAGTAGATAGGGCATGTTGACGGTGACGGCGCCGGTCGGACAGCGGGCCGCGCACGGCCCGCAGTACCAGCATTCGTCGACGTGCATGAACGCTTTGCCGGTGTCGGGGTTGATCGCCAGCGCGTCCAGCGGGCAGACCTCGACGCACAGCGTGCAACCGTCGATGCACAGCGACTCGTCGATGGTGACCGGCACGTCGGCGCGGTTGTTGCTGACCAGTGTCAAGGCTTGCTCCTAATCAGATTGCCGCGCATGGTGATTCGGTCACCGCGCATCCGGATGTACTCCAGGTCGACCGGCCGGCCGTCGTCGAGGCTGGTGAGCCGCTCGAGCATGAGCAGCGGCGCCCCGTCGGGCACCTGCAGGGTGGCCGCCGAATGGGCGTCGGCGGGAATGGCTTCCAGCGCCAGCGTCGCCGAACCCAGAACCTGGCCGCTGACCTGCTCGATGAGCGCGAAGATGTCGTCGGTCTCCAGCCGATGCTTGAGTACCTCGGCGCCGATATCGGGCGCCAGGTAGGTCAGGTCGAGGCTGAGCGGCAGATTGCCCAGGAAACGCAACCGTTCGACGAACACCGCCTGCGCGCCGGGTTCCAGCCGCAGTCGGTGGGCCACCGACGGCGGGGCCACCACCGACATCGCGACGCGGACTTCGTTGCGCACTTCGCCGTCGTTCCTGAAGGTTTCCTTGAGCCCCAGCAGCGCATCCAGGCCGTGCGCGTACTTCCGTTGCGCGACATGGGTTCCCACTTTGGGTCCGCGTTCGATCAGCCCTTCGTTCTTCAGTACGCCGAGCGCCTCGCGAATGGTGTTGCGCGACACCAGGAATTCGGCGGCCAGTTCGCTCTCCGCCGGCAAGCCGTCGGCGTAGGCGCCGGCGTGGATCTGCTGACGCAACACGTCGGCGGTGCGCCGGGCCCGGTCGGCCCGGGCTCCCTGGATCGGTACTGCTTCGGCCACGCCGTCACGCTAATGCAGGTCAGCGGCCCATTCTGGACACTCGGAGCGGGTCGGTGGCGGCACCGACCAATGCGCCAGGCCACGGTTCGGGCCGGTCGGCTGCGACCAGCGAAAACCGCGGATCAGTGGGCTATTGCGCCACCCGAGGCGTCCGCGGCAACTTCCGATCCCGGTGAGCGTAACGGCCGCGCGCCCGCGCGCAGGCGCGCCGACTGGGAATCACACGACGCGACACGCCGCTGTGCCGTCGCCGGATTCCCGCTCGGCAGCCGCCGACGGCGAGGCGGACGGCCGAAGCAGCCCCGACTCAGTTCACCGGAACGGTGTGCTCGTTGGCCACCAGCGTCTGTTCGGCTCCGGTGGCCGGACCGGACCCGTTGCCGTTGCTACTGGCGCTGGTCACCGCGCTGCGCTTGGCCTCCAGCCGGGCCAGCGCCTCCTGGGTGAACACCGACAATCCCAGATCGTGGTTGTAGCCGTGGATTTCCTTCACGTCGAGCTGAGCCAGGAAGTAGATGATCTCCTTGGAGACCACCTGCCCCGGCACCAGCACCGGGAAACCCGGCGGGTAGGGCACCACAAACGTGGTGGACACCAACGTCTTTCCCTCGGCGAGCCGACGCCCGGCGGTACCGATCTGCACGTATTCACGGTCGGATTCCTCGTAGCCGGCGTAGAACGCCGAGCGGGTGTCGCCATAGCTGGTCGCCCCCTCCGGCCGGAACGCGACGTCGAACTCGCTGAAGTCGGGCAGATGCGGCAGATCCTCGGTGATCTCCTCGACCCGGCGCTCGTGCAGCGCCCAGTCGGCGGTGCTGGCGGCCTTCTTCTCCCGGTCGAAGTCGATGGCCACCCGGCGCAACACGTCGAGCAGGTGATGCACGCTCGACCAGGTAACGCCGATGGTGAAGATCAGCAGCACGCTGTTGATCGACGTCTTGTTGATCTGGATACCGAACCGGTCCATCAGGATCTTCTCGCGGAAGTCGTAACCGTTCATTCCGGTGTTGCCCAGGAACAGCGTGACCCGGGTGGGATCCAGCACGAACTGGTCGGACCGCCAGGCCTCGTTCCACTCGTCCAGGGCGCCCTGCCGGACCTCCCGGTACGAGCTGACCGACGCCCGGTACTCCTGCGGAACCAGGTCGGATTCGTCGAGGATGCGGAACCACTTGCTGATCAACCGGTCTTTACGGACCCGGTGCCGGAACACCAGGGCCATGTCGTAGACCTGGCGGACCAGCTGGAACCCCTCGATGTCGACCTGGCGACGAGCCAGGTCAAGTGAGGCCAGCAGCTGCTGGTTCGGCGAGGTGGAGGTGTGCGTGAGGAACGCCTCGCCGAACGCGTCGCGGGCGCGAGCGTTGAAGTCCTGGTCGCGGACGTGGATCATCGACGCCTGCCGGAACGCCGACAGCGACTTGTGCGTGGAGTGCGTCGCATACACCCGCACCCGGGCCCGATCGGGATCCGGCAACAGCTTGCGATCGACCCACTCCGAGCGGGGCACTCCTTGCATCGAGGCCTGCCACTTGCGGTACTCCGCACGGTATTCCGGGGAGGCCAGGCGCTGCTCGAGGTGTTCGGCCGACACCATCGCCGTCCGCTGCCGGGCCCACGGCACGGCGGTGGCGAACGCGTACCACGCCTCGTCCCACAGAAAGCAGATGTCCGGCTTGATCGCCAGCACCTCCTCCATCACCTGCCGCGGGTTGTAGACGACCCCGTCGAAGATGCAGTTGGTGAGCAGCAGCATCCGCACCTTGTCCAGCTGCCCGGCCTCCTCGAGGTCCAGCAGCGCCTTCTTGATGGTGCTCAGCGGCACCGCTCCGTAGATGGCGAACTGCGGCAGCGGATAGGCGTCCAGATACAGCGGGTAGGCACCGGCCAGCACCAGGCCGTAGTGGTGTGACTTGTGGCAGTTGCGGTCGATCAGCACGATGTCGCCCGGGCGGGTCAGCGACTGCACCACGATCTTGTTGGCGGTGGAGGTCCCGTTGGTGACGAAGTAGGTGTGGTTGGCGTTCCAGGTGATCGCCGCCTTGTCCATCGCTTTCTTGATGTTGCCGTGCGGGTCGAGCAGTGAATCGAGCCCACCGGAGGTGGTGGACGTCTCGGCCATGAAGATGTTGCGGCCGTAGAACTCGCCCATGTCCTGCAGTGACTTGGAGTTGAAGATAGACGCGCCGCGCGCGACGGGCAGTGCGTGGAACTGACCGACCGGCGCGGCCGCGTAGGCCCGCAACGCATCGAAAAACGGTGTGGAGAACCGGTTTCGCAGACCGGCGATGACCGTGCTGTGCAAATCGGTGACGTCGTTGAGGCGGTAGAAGGTGCGGTCGTAGACGTCGGGTTCGTCCTCGTTGCCCGCCGCGATCGACTCGTCGGTCAGCAGGTACAGGTCGATGTGCGGACGCAGCTCGCGGATCCACTCGCCGCATTCGACCCAGTCGTGCGCGCGGTCGGACACCGGGACGTCGTCGTTGGCGCCCAGCAGCGTGTTCATCAGCGGCACCCGGTCACGCGAGCGCAGCGGCAGGTCGTGGCGGATGATCGCGGCCTGAATCTCGCCGTTGAGCGCCACCGCGGTGATCGCGTCTTCGACACTGGGAGCCACCAGAATCTCGAACTGGATGTCGTCGGCCGGGTTGCGCAACGCTCGCAGGCTCTCGGCCAGCGAGTCCGGCGAGTTGTGCGGCGAGTCGTCGGCCAGCAGCACCGTGTAGAACTGCTGCTGCTTGGCCTGCGCCACCAGCTCCTGGTCGGCCAGTGGTGCGGTGATGTCGAAAAGCGCAGTGCGGTCACCGTATTCGGACAGCAGCCGCACGGCCTGCGACACCTCCTCGGTGAGCCGCACCGTGGACAACATCTCCAGATGAGCGCGGAAGGTCGCCAGGTTCGCCGCCCCCGGATACAGCCAGTACCGCTCGTAGGCGGCGATGCGGTCCATCAGCCGCTTCACCTTGGCCAGGTCGTGGGTCTTGTCCAAGCCCGCCAGGTCGACCTCGGCGAGATGACGGCAGGCGTCGTCGAGCAGGTTCCACGTGTCGATGCGCGTGTACGACGGGTTGGCCACCGCGGCCAGCGCGGAGACTCGAAGTCGTCGCTTGGGGGCGCTGTCTGGGTTCATTTCGTCACCTGTCTTCCGCCAGCGGTTGCAGCTGATCCCATGCCACAGTAGAGGTCGGCGGGGCGGGATCGGAACCGTTCGGCACCGGTTGGCAAGCGACATCTGCCGCCGGGGCGGCGATTTCAGGCCGGGAGTTCGGCCTCATGCACGCCATACGGAACGGCGGCGAGCAGGGTGACAGTCAACTGTTCACCGCTGGGCAAGCGGTAAGTCCGCTGCTCGTCAGGTGCTGCGCCCACGATCGCGGCACCCAACGGAGACCGGGTCGAGTAGACCTCGATGTCGCCGTGCTCGGCGCCGCGCACCCCCAGCAGGAACGTCTCGACGTCACCGCTGTCCTCGAAGCGGACGGTCACCACCATGCCCGGTTCGGCAATGCCGTCGTCGGGTGGGTCGTCACCGGCGACGGTGGTGAGCATGAGGTCGTGGATCCGCTGGATCTGCAGTTGCGCGTCGTCGGGATCGGGGCCCGACGCCGACTGTTTGCGCAACGAGGACAGTCGCTGCTGCAGCCGTTCGTACGCCTGCCTGGAAATCCATGCCCGCCCGGTCATTGGCTGCTCCTCACTTCAGATTCGTTGGTTGCCAGGGGTTGTCGTCAGGGACGGGCCCGACGGGCAACCGTCCCTGACGACTCGACGGCCGGTGCCGGCCAAGTTTCTAGCGGCCCACCTTGCGCAGCGGGTCGAATTCGCGAAGTTCCTGCGGTTGTTTGCCGGTGGTGATCTGCTCGGCCAGCAGCCGGCCGGTGACCGGTCCGTGCGCGAATCCCCACATGCCGTGCCCGCCGGCCACATAGACGCCCGGCCCGACCTCGCCGATCACCGGCCGGCCGTCCGGGGTGACCGGGCGGGCCCCCACCCAGAGGTCGCTGCGTTCCTCCCAGCGCACGCCGTCCAGCAACGGGCGCACCGAGGCGACGATCGCGTCCACGCGTTCGGGCCGGCCGGCTTCGTGCGGGCCGCGGAATTCCATGGTCCCTGCCACGCGCAGCTGCCCGCGGTACGGCGTGCAGGCCACCCGCGCGTCGGGCAGGTAGATAGGACCGGGGATCGGCCGGTCGACCGGCACGGTGAACGAGTAGCCGCGCCCGGCCCGCACCGGCACCCGCATCCGGCGGCCGGCCAGCCGCGACAGCAGCGCGCCGGTGGCCAGCACGACGACGTCCGCCTCGAGTGCGAGGCCTCTGCTCGGCAGCACCGCGACACCGGTGCGCGACGTGCCGATGCCGTCGATGTGCAGCCTGCGGGTGGTCGCACCCCGCTCGATCACCGAACGGCACAGCGCCTCGACGAACCGGCCCGGGTCGACGAAGCGCTGCCCGTTGACGTTGAGCCCGGCAGTGACCGCGTCCGCCGCCAGCGGCACCTGCTCGCGCAGTTCGGCTCCCGCCAGGGAAGTGACATCGATTGTCTGCCCGGCGTTTTCGAGTTCGCGTAGCTCGGTCAGCAGGTGCTGCGCCCGCGCGGCGGTGCGGAAGACCGCGGTCACCGGCGCGTCGGTGACCGGCACGTCGACGCCGTTGCCGACGAGCACCTCGAACGCCTCGATGCATTCTTCGTTCAGCGGCACGTTGGCCCGCAGGGCGCGCATCCGCGGCGCACGCCGGCAGTCGGCCGCGAACTGCAGCAAGAACTTCGCCAGCCTGGGATCCGGTCGGGTCGGAAGATGCAGCGGCGCAAGCGGATCGAGCAGCGATCGCAACCCGAGACGCAACACCGCAGGCGAGTTCAGCGGCACGATCAGGCCGGGCGCGATCCAGCCGGCGTTGCCACCCGAGGCACCGGCGCCGACGTAGCCTCCGTCGACCACCGTGACGTCGACCCCGCGCTCCTGCAGGAACCACGCCGTCGACAACCCGACGATGCCCGCACCGACGACGATCGCCGACCGCGGCCCGCCGTCGACCCGCTCGCTGTCGACCACCATGACACACCTCCGAATGTTCTGACCTGACAATTCCCATGGTGGTGGCGGTGGCGGCCGGCGGCTTGCCCGATCCGGACAACTGCGCTCCCGGCAGTTGTCGCGTCCCGACAACACACCGGCACAGTCAGTCCCGGTGCTGCAGGCCGGCGAGTGCGAACCGCGCGATTCCCAGCACCGACACCCCGGCGATAAATACCGCCACGCCGACCCCGAGCGCGGCCATCACCGCCTCGTCGACCGCGGTGGTGTTGGACGGGTGCACCGCCTGGCCGGCGTCGTCGACCCAAATATGTACGACGTCACCGGTTTTCGCGGTTCGGTTGGCGACGACGGCGCCACTGCGTTCGGCACCGCCGGCAGACCAGCGGGCCGGCACGGTGGCCAGCGGGCTGTCCAGGTCCCGGTGCCGCGGCGCCTCACCCACGACAGTCGCGATGACCTGGCGACGGTTCTGCGCCTGCTCGGCATAGAAGTCGGCGCGGACGTCGTAGACGCCGACGCCGGTGATCATCGCGGCCGACGCGGCCACCAGCACCAGCAGCAGGGCGAAAGGTGATCTCACAATTCCATGGTGGCGTCGGCCGGCCCGGCAAGCATTGCCGTGACGGGACAAATCGGGCTACCGGATTTGTCGGGCTGGGACAGCCTCAATCGGGGTCGGTCGCCGCCAGCTCGATCGTCATCGCCAACCGCTTGCGGGCGTCGTCCAGCTGCAGCGCGGTGATCTCGGCCATCTTCCGCAGCCGGTAACGCACCGTGTTCTCGTGGACGCCGAGTCGCTCACCCGCCCCGGCCGGGTCGCCCTGGGCCTCCAGCCACGCCCGCAGCGTGGCTACGTATTCGGTGCCGTGAGCGCGGTCGTGCGCCCGCAGCTCCACCACCGGGCCCCGCTCCGGCGACCGGCCCGCCCGCGCGGCGGTCCGCAGCCGTTGCAGCAGCACCTCGTCCCAGGACTCGTCGTACACCGGCGGCGCCGATCCCGGCGCTGCGGCCTCCTGCAGCGCCAGGCACTCGTCAGCCTCCTGACGGGCGGCGACCAGGTCGGCCGGCTCGGCCGGCGCGCTGATGCCGGCCGACACCACCGCGTCCGCGGGCAGCGCGGCCCGCAGCCCGCTGATCCAGCGCCGCGCGCCGTCGGCCTGTTCGCCGGGCAGCAGTGTGTAGATGGTGTTGCGGATCAACGCGCTTCGTCCCGGTCGCGACCAGCCGAACCCGGTGGTGGCACGGTCGAACGCCAGCAGCAGCGCGGCATCGCGGGACGCCCCGATCGTGGCGTGCAGCGCGATCACCCGGAGCGGGCCGGGCGGCAGTCCCAGCCTGCTCACCACCGTCGCGGCGTCGATGGTGCCCTCCAGCAACCGGATCACCAGATCGGATTCGACCTGGCGTTCCAGGTCCGCGCTGGCCCGGGAGCGCAACAGGTGCAGCGCCACGGTGTGGGCGCCCTCGGCCAGCGCGGTGCGCTGGGCACCGCTCAACGGAGCCGGGCAGGCCACCCACACCGAGCCCAGGATCTCCCGGCCGGAGCGGGCTGCCACGACCATCCGACCCACCAGTCCGTGTTCGGGTGCCGGGTCGATGAACAGCGGCTCGTCGCGGGCCGCGAGGTGCGCGAGCACACCCCGCGCCTCGAACAGTGCGCGCAGCTCGGCCGGCGCCTGCCGCTCCAGAATGGTGGCCACCCGGGCCGAATCGGCGTTGTGCCGCCGCGAATACGCCAGCACCCGCAGCAACGGATCTTCGATCGTCACCGCCGCGCCGGTCGCATCGGCCAGGCTGTCGGCCAACGCGAACAGGTCGGTGGGACCGCGCCCGGACTCGGTTTCGCGGCCCTCGAGCACCAGCCCATAGACCACGGCGGCGACCTCACTCCACGACACGGCTTGGTCGAGCACCAGCACCGCACCGGCCCAGCCGTCGTCAATGGGCTCGTCGAGGTCCCGGGTAAGCACGACGACGGCGTGCGCCGCGGCCGCCCATTGCATCGCTTCGGCCGACGAGGCCGCATCGATTGCCAGCAGCAGGTCGCCGAACCCGGGACTGGCCGGGCCCGCTTCGTGGATCACCACGCTGCGCAGCTCGGTGGAGCGCGGCACCGACGACCAGCGCAGCCGGACGCCGTAGCCACCCAGGACGTTGACCAGCCGGTCCAAGGTGATCATCGGACGCGCTCCCGCAGGTTCAGCCGTCTAGCTCGTCGTCCACGATCTCACGGTTGGCGCGGTTGCCGAGCGGGTTCTCCATCCGTTTCAGCAACGGCAACTGCGGCAGTTCCCAGCGCTTTGCCGGCAGATCGGTGACGTCGGTGAGCGAGCGCACCACCGCCTGGGTCAGGCCCATGATGGCGGCCATCACCGGCAGCAACGGCTGCAGGGGCTTGGCCGCGCTACGGACCGTGCTGATCCGGCGCGCCAGGATCAGGCGCTCGACCGCGTGATACACCCAGGCGCCCACGCCCAGGGCGAAGATCGCCAGCACCGAGGCCACGATGGTCCAGCCGAACGCAGCGCTCACCACCGCGCCCACCACCACCGTCGCCGCTGCCAGCACCGACAGCACGACTCGCAGCTCCAGCCGGGTCACGAGGACTGCCCCCGCACCGCCTGGGCGGCCGCCCTGATCTGCGGCGTCACCAGCATGACCTGGCCCAGCACGCCGTTGACGAAGCCCGGCGATTCGTCGGTGGACAGCTCCTTGGCCAGCTCGACGGCCTCGTCGACGGCGACCGGCTCGGGCACGTCCTCGGCGTACAGCAACTCCCACACCGCGACGCGCAGCACCGCACGATCCACGGCCGGCAACCGGTCCAGCGTCCAGGCCTGCAGGTGCGCGCTGATCAGCTCGTCGATGTGGGCGGCGTGCTCGGCGACACCGCGGGCCACCGCAATCGTGTACGGGTGCAGCTGGGCGACATCGGGGTTGGCCGCGGCCAGCTCGGTGCGAACGTCGACCATCTCGGCGGGGCTCAGGCCCCGCGCCTCGGCCTCGAACAGCAGGTCGACGGCGCGTTTACGCGCCTGGTGGCGCCCTTTGACCGGACGCGTCGATTTCGGCGCCGGTTTGTCCGGCTTGCGTTCCCCGTCCGGCATGCTCAGGCGTTGACCCGGCCCAGGTAACTGCCGTCGCGGGTGTCCACCTTCAGCTTGTCGCCGGCGTTGATGAACAGCGGCACCTGGATCTCCGCGCCCGTCTCGACGGTGGCGGGCTTGGTGCCCGCGCTGGACCGGTCGCCCTGCAGACCGGGCTCGGTGTGCGACACCACCATCTCGACCGAGACCGGCAGCTCGATGTACAGCGGGGCGCCGTTGTGGAACGCCACTTGCACCGGCAGGCCCTCCAGCAGGAACCGCGCGGCGTCGCCGACCAGCGACTCGGGCAGCGCGTGCTGTTCGTAGTCCTGGCTGTCCATGAACACGAAGTCCGAGCCGTCGCGGTACAGGTAGGTGGTGTCGCGGCGGTCGACGGTGGCGGTGTCAACCTTCACCCCGGCGTTGTAGGTCTTGTCGACGACCTTGCCGGACAGCACGTTCTTGAGCTTGGTGCGCACGAACGCGGGCCCCTTGCCGGGCTTGACGTGCTGGAACTCGGTGATGGTCCACAGCTGCCCGTCGATGACCAGGACAAGTCCGTTCTTGAAGTCAGCAGTGCTCGCCACGATGTTCTAGATCTCCGATCTGCTACGGGATGGTGACGGGTCTACGTGCCTTCTAGGCAGGGATCCCCAGGGCATGCCCATACCCACAGCAGCACCATCACGTTCTGCCGGTGGAGCGTAAACCTCTACCCGTGAGGGTGCGAGGAGGGTGGGCATCGGCCTGAGCTTACCCGCGTAAAAGGGCAACGCTAACCCGCCGAACTCACCCCCGACCTTCGATGAGAGACCTCGGGACCGGGTGATGACGCCGGCTACGCCAGCCCGGTCGCCCCGTTCAAGCCGAGCAACAACCCGCCGGCACCGCCGATTCCGCCAACACCGGGGCTGACGCCGAATATGTTGATACCTGCGTTGCCGCCGGCCCCGCCGTTGCCGATCAAATCGGCGTCGCCACCGTGGCCCCCGTCGCCGCCCACCGCTCCGCCGCCACCACCCCCGCCGGTCCCGCCATCACCGATCAACCCGGCCTTGCCGCCGGCACCGCCATTACCTCCGGCCTGGCCGCCGAATCCGCCGCCGCCGCCACTACCACCCCAGCCGGCCAGCATGCCCCCGGCCCCGCCGTTGCCGCCCGCACCGCCGGTAGCTGCGTCGGGGGCGAAGCCGCCGACCCCGCCGTCCCCTCCGTTACCGAACAGCAGGCCACCGGTGCCGCCGACACCCCCTGCTCCGCCGGCGACCCCGAACTGTCCGGTGAACCCTCCTGCGCCGCCGGCCCCGCCGGTGCCAGCGAAAATGCCGCCGCTACCGCCGGCGCCCCCGGCGCCGCCAGGACCTGAGGTCGCGCTCCCGCCGATGCCGCCAACGCCACCCGTGCCGAACAGCCCGGCCGAACCGCCGGCGCCGCCCGCCCCGGCAATGGCTATCGCGCTACCGCCGGCGCCCCCGGCGCCACCGATGCCGAACAGCCCGCCTGCCCCGCCTGCCCCTCCGTTGTGGCCCGGGGCACCCTGGCCGCCGGTCCCGCCGTTGCCGAACAGACCGGCAGACCCGCCCGCCCCACCGTTGCCGAGCAATCCGCCACCTGCTCCCCCGGCCCCGCCGTTGCCGAACAGGCCCCCGGCGCCACCGTTACCGCCGTTGAGATGGGTGCCGCCGCCGGAGCCACCGGCACCTCCGTTGCCGATCAATAATCCGCCTGGTGCGCCGTCCGCCCCGGTTCCCGGGGCGCCGCTGGCGCCGTCGCCGATCAGGGGGCGTCCAAGCAACAGATTGGTGGGCAAGTTGATGAACCCCAACAGATCTTGCTGCAGAGTCTGCAGAGAGGCCGCCCCCGCGGCTTCGGAGGTCGCATATTCACCCGCTCCGGAGTTCATCAACCAGGCAAACTGCTTGTTAAAGGCCGTTACCTGCGCGCTCATCGCCTGATACGCCTGCCCGTGCGCCCCGAATAGGGCGGCGACGGCTGCCGATACCTCATCGCAACCCGCGGGCAGCACTTGCGTCGTCGCGGTCGCCGCCGCCGCACCGGCACAATTGACTGTCGAACCGATACTCGCCACATCCGAGGCAGCAGCCGTGACGAATTCCGGGGCCGCAAACACAAACGACATCTCACACCTCCGACGACGCGGGTACTGAAACAATCTGTGATGGAGCGGTCGATAATCTGTCGTGAACAGACTCGGTTGTGATGAAGCGCAGGCATTGAGCGTATCGGGCAGCGGACAAGCCCTCCGAAGTTGCCAGGAACTTCCCAGGTTTCAGTCGCCGCTAAGCGTGCTCGGCGGTGTGTGCCCAGCTATCACGGCTTTACCTAGTGGGGCGGCCCAGATCTCAGAGCTGCAATGTAATCAGTTCCTTTGGGAACCGGGTGAGCAACTCCGGACCGGACGCGCCGTGACCTGCGTCGCGTGGCGCGTCCGCGGGAACCACCAGGGTGTCCTCGATGCGGACACCGCCGCGGCCGGGGAGGTAGACGCCGGGCTCCACCGTCACGACCGAACCCGCCAGCAGGGTTCCGGCGGACGTGGCCCCGATGCCCGGCGCTTCGTGGATCTGCAGGCCAACTCCATGCCCCAGTCCGTGGCCGAAGTTTTCCCCGTAGCCGGCGTCGGCGATCAGCTGGCGCGCCGCACCGTCCACGTCACGCAACTCGGCGCCCGGATGCAGCGCTTCGCGACCGGCGCGTTGCGCGTCGGCGACCAGCTGGTAGATCTCTAGCTGCCAGTCGGCCGCCTTTTCCAGGATGAAGGTACGGGTCATGTCGGAGTGGTAGCCGGCAACCAGGGCGCCGAAGTCGATCTTGACGAAATCACCCGCGGCCAGCACCGCGTCGGTGGGGCGGTGGTGCGGGATCGCCGAATTGGGCCCGGCGGCAACGATGGTCTCGAACGAGATCGCGTCGGCGCCGTGGTCGAGCATCAGGTTCTCCAGCTCGCGGCTCACCTCGCGCTCGGTGCGGCCCGGCCGCAGCCCGCCCCGCTCCACCAGATCGGCCAGCGCGGCGTCGGCCGCCTCGCACGCCAGGCGCAGCAACGCCAGCTCACCATCGTCCTTGACCTCCCGCAGCGCTTCGACCGTGCCCGATGCCCGGACCAATTCGGTCGCCCGCCCGTCAAGTTCGCCCGCCAGCGCGTCGAAGCCGTCGACGGTCACGACGTGACTCTCGAAGCCCAGTTTGGTCACGCCGTCCTGCCCGGCCCGGCCGGCCAGATAACGACCGACCGCGCGCTCGATGGCCACCTCCAGATCGGGTGCCTGCTGCGCTGCCTGGGTACGGTACCGGCCGTCGGTGGCCAGCACCGCCTCTCGGTCGTCGGCAAACACCAGCAACGCGCCGTTGGAGCCGCTGAAACCGGACAGATACCGCACATTGATCAGGTCGGTGACCAGCATCGCGTCTAGTCCGGCGGCACCGATCTTGGATTTGAGGTTGTGTCGACGCTGAGAATGTGTCACGACCCTTGACCGTACTCGCTACGCTGTTTGCCCATGAACAAGTGGATGGTGCGTGGATTGATTTTCGCAGTCGGAATGGTCGTGCTCCGACTGGTGCAGGGGGCGCTGATTAACGCCTGGCAGACGCAGTCCGCGCTGATCAGCATCGTGTTGCTGACCATCTTCATCATCTGTGCTGCGGTCTGGGGCACGTTCGACGGTCGCGCCGATGCCAAAGCCCACCCGGACCCGGACCGTCGCGACGACCTGGCCATGGTGTGGCTGCTGGGCGGACTGGTGGCCGGCGTGGTCAGTGGCCTGGTCGCGTGGATCATCGCGCTGTTCTATAAGGCGATCTACACCGGTGGGTTGCTCAACGAGCTGACGACGTTCGCGGCGTTCACCGCCCTGCTGGTCTTCCTGTTCGCGATCGTCGGTGTGTCGATCGGCCGGTGGCGGGTGGACCGCAACGCGCCCGCGCCCGAGAAGCGCGACGCCTCGCGCGGTGGCACCGACCGCGCCGATACCGACGTGTTCTCCGCGGTGCGCGCCGACGACAGCCCGACCGGGGAGATCCCGACGGCCGCAGCCACCGAGGAGCGCACCTCGCCGGTCGCCACGATGGAACGCGAGCAGGACTCGCGCACCGAGGTGATCCGCACCCACGACGATGACGCCAAGACCGAGGTCATCCGCACCCACGAGGACGACCCCAAGACCGAGGTCATCCGCACCGGCGACAGCGAAGCCAAAACCGAATTCATCCCCACCCACGACAGCGACGCGAAGACCGAGGTCATTCGCACCGACGCCGACCACACCAAGCCCACCGCCAAGCCGGATCTGCGCAAAGACTAGTTGCCATACCGGGATACTGCGCGGCCCATGGTCCGAGGACCTGTTGGGTCTTTATTTGGCGACCTACATCCGAGCCGCCAACTTCTACAGGGGCATGCGCTGTCCGATCAATGCTCAGGTCAATCTCTTGCCAGTTTCGCCAGCGTCCGCTTCGCTTGAAGGCGAACTTCGCTGTCTGGATCATCCAGGTACGGTTCGATCACTGACCGCAAGGAGGCTGGCAGGTGTTTGATCGCACGTAGCGACCGGAGTATGTAGGGGCGAACTGACGGATCATCCAGCTCGCTGACCGCCAAAGGAAGCGCGTCATCCGGGTCTGCCCGCAACAGCCACTCGATCAGCGGCGCTCGTCCGAAACTTAACGAACGATCCGTCGCGACTTGGCGCATGCGTACATAATCGGCGGGGGCAGCAATATACCTGAGCGCCGTACCAATGGTTGCCAAGATGATCGGTGGCGCCGGTGGCTGCAGATAGAAACTGTCGAATAACAGCGATACCGCCTCCGTGCCCATCGCATCGACCGTGGTCAACGCCCTATACAGTCCATCACGGAGATCATGTAACTCAGTGGGTTGAGTCAGCCCACTCTTGTTCTCTAGATTCTTCAACCAATCGATCAGTACAGGAATAAGGCTGGGGTAGCGTTCATTGGTGTTAATTAGGTCAGTGATGCTGCGGAATGGCAAATTCTTGCGCTTAGCCGCCTTAGTAATATCAGCATTGAGACGTTCGTGAGCGCGTTTCCATTGATGGGTCGGAGGCATTAGTTAAGCGCCATCCTCGCCATTCGCAACTTTTCGCTTACCGCCGATAACTGCATTAAGCCGACAACCTCGTGATATCAACCGTCATTCGATGAATTTCTTGCTCGGCCGCTTAGTCGCGAGTCCATGGGCGGGACAGCGCTGGGGCGCCTACGCGCCGGCCAGGTAGCGCAGCGCCAGCAGGTAGCCCTGAACACCCAGGCCCACGATCACTCCGGTGGCCACCGGGCTGAGGTACGAATGCCGCCGAAACTCTTCGCGCGCATGCACATTGGAGATGTGCACCTCGATCAGCGGGGCGCGCAGCTCGGCGCACGCGTCGCGCAGCGCCACCGAGGTGTGGGTGAGTCCGCCGGCGTTGAGTATCACCGGCTCCGCAGCGTCCGCGGCGCGGTGGATCCAATCCAGCAGCTCGGCTTCGCTGTCGCTTTGCCGTACAACGACTTTGACGCCCAGCTCGGCGGCCTCGCGCTCGATCAGGGCGACCAGTTCGTCGTGAGTGGTGCTGCCGTAGACGGCGGGCTCGCGCCGGCCGAGCCGGCCCAGGTTGGGCCCGTTGAGCACGTTGACGGTCACGGTCATGGCGCGCACAACCCGGCGTACGCGGTCACCAGCAGGCCCGGGTCGGGCCCCACCAGCCGGCCCGGTTTGGCCAGCCCGTCGAGAACCACAAAACGCAGCACCCCGGCGCGGGTCTTCTTGTCCCCGGCCATGAATTCGATCAGCTGCGGCAGCGCGTCGGCGTCGTAGCTGACCGGCAGACCCAGCGAAGTCAGGATGTCGCGGTGCCGGGCTGCGGTCTCGTCGTCGAGGCGGCCGGTCAGCCGGGCCAGTTCGGCGGCGAACACCAGGCCCACCGACACCGCCGCCCCGTGCCGCCACCGGTAGCGCTCCCGGCGTTCGATCGCGTGGGCCAAAGTGTGGCCGTAGTTCAGGATTTCGCGAAGTTCGGATTCCTTTTCGTCGGCGGCCACCACCTCGGCCTTGACCGCGATGGCACGGCGGACCAGCTCGGGCAGCACCTTGCCCTCGGGGTCCAGCGCTGCCTGCGGGTCGGCTTCGATGAGATCCAGGATCACCGGGTCGGCGATGAATCCAGCCTTCACCACCTCGGCCATGCCCGCGACGATCTCGTTGTGCGGCAACGTCTTCAGGGTGGATAAGTCGACCAGCACGGCCAGCGGCTGGTGAAAAGCGCCGACCAGGTTCTTGCCCGCCTCGGTGTTGATACCGGTCTTGCCCCCGACGGCGGCGTCGACCATGCCGAGCAGGGTGGTGGGCACGTGCACGATCGACACACCGCGCAGCCAGGTGGCCGCCGCAAACCCGGCGACGTCGGTGGCCGCCCCGCCACCCAGGCTGACCAGGGCGTCCTTGCGGCCGATTCCGATGCGGCCCAACACTTCCCAGATGAACCCGACCACCGGCAGTTCTTTGCCGGCTTCGGCGTCCGGGATTTCGATGCGGTGCGCGTCGATTCCGTTGTCGGCCAAGCGGATTCGCATCCGCTCGGCGGTGTCGGTCAGCACCGGCTGGTGCAGGATGGCGACCTTGTGGCGCCCGGCGAGCAGTTGCTGCAGCTCGTCGAGCAGCCCCGAGCCGATCACCACGGGGTATGGCGGGTCGACGGCCACCTCGATGGTGACCGGCGAACTGTTCTCTGTCATTTGGCGGCCTCTACTTGAGTCTGCAACCGGGACACGATGTAACGCACGACCGCGCCGGGGTTGCGCCGGTTGGTGTCGACCCGGATGGTCGCGACCCGGCGGTACAACGGGATGCGGGTGGCCATCAGCTCACGGAACTTCTCGGCACGGTCGGGCCCGGCCAGCAGCGGCCGCACCGTGCTGCCACCGGTGCGCCGCACGCCCTCGGCGGCGCTGATCTCCAGATAGACCACGGTGTGACCGGCCAGTGCGGCGCGCACCCCGGGGCTGGTGATCGCGCCGCCGCCCAGCGACAACACCCCGTCGTGGTCGGCCAGGGCCGCGCGGATCACCTCCTCCTCGATGCGACGGAACTCCTGCTCGCCGTCGGTGGCGAAGATGTCGGCGATGCTGCGCCCGGTCTTCTCCTCGATGGCGGCGTCGGTGTCCAGCATGCTCACCCCGAGCGCCTTGGCCAGCCGGCGCCCGATGGTCGACTTGCCGGAACCCGGCAAGCCCACGAGTACCGCTTTGGGAGCCATCCCGGCTAGCTCCCGGACGCCCGCGCGGCCGGCGCCTCCCGGTCGGCGACCGAACGCTGGTAGGCCTCGATGTTGCGGCGGGTCTCGGCCAGCGAGTCGCCGCCGAACTTCTCCAGCGCCGCCCGGGCCAGCACCAGAGCCACCATGGTCTCGACCACGACGCCGGCGGCCGGCACCGCGCACACGTCGGAGCGCTGGTGGATGGCCACCGCCTCGTCGCCGGTGGCCATGTCGACGGTGGCCAGCGCCCGCGGCACGGTGGAGATCGGCTTCATCGCCGCCCGGACTCGCAGCGGCTGGCCGTTGGTCATCCCGCCTTCCAGGCCACCGGCCCGGTTGGTGGAGCGCACCACACCGTCGGGCCCGGGATACATCTCGTCGTGGGCGCGGCTGCCGCGGCGGCGCGCGGTCTCGAACCCGTCGCCGATCTCGACACCCTTGATCGCCTGGATGCCCATCACCGCGGCGGCCAGTTGGCTGTCCAGCCGGTTGTCGCCGCTGGTGAAGGAACCCAGCCCGATCGGCAGGCCCAACGCGACGACCTCGACCACGCCGCCCAGGGTGTCGCCGTCCTTCTTGGCCGCCTCGATCTCGGCGATCATCGACTGTTCGGCCTGCTCGTCGAAGGCGCGGACCGGGCTGGCGTCGATCTTGGCGAGGTCCTCGGCCCGCGGCGGCGGACCGTCGTAAGGGGTGGAAGCCCCGATCGAGATGACGTGCGAGAGCACCTCGACGCCGAGTGCCTGCCGCAGGAACGCCCGCGCCACGGTTCCGGCCGCCACCCGGGCGGCGGTCTCGCGGGCGCTGGCCCGCTCCAGGACCGGGCGGGCGTCGTCGAAGCCGTACTTGAGCATGCCCGCGTAGTCGGCGTGTCCGGGCCGCGGCCGGGTCAGCGGTTCGTTGCGGGCGCTGTTCGCCAACTCGGCCGGGTCGACGGGGTCCGGCGCCATCACCGTTTCCCACTTGGGCCACTCGGTGTTGCCGATCTCGATGGCGATCGGACCGCCGAGCGTCACACCGTGCCGCACCCCGGACAGCATGGTGACCGCGTCGCGCTCGAACTTCATCCGGGCGCCGCGGCCGTAGCCCAGCCGGCGTCGGGCCAGCTCGTCGGCGATTTCGGTGGAGGTGACCTCGACGCCGGCGACCATGCCCTCGACCATGGCCACCAACGCCCGGCCATGGGATTCCCCGGCAGTTATCCAGCGCAACACCCGAACATCTTCCCATGAAGATTCTCCGCCCTTGACTCTGCGGCTGTGGCGAAGAAGTTCGAGTGGGCAGCGCCGTAGGCGCAGAGTCAACGCAGCAGAGTCAGCTGAGTGAGCGCGAGTGCCAGGCCGCTGGCCAGGCACATCGACGGGCCGTGCGGCACGCTGCGCGCGCGGGCGACCGCCGCGATCACCACCGTGCACAGCGGCGCGGCCAGCGCCGCCAGGAACCACACGTCGACGCCGAAGCAGCCGGTCAGCGCGCCCAGCCCGGTGGCCAGCTTGACGTCGCCGGCACCCATCGCCGCCGGCGCCACCAGATGCACCGCGAGATACAGCGTGGTCAGCGCCGCCGCACCGAGCAGCGCCGCCACCCCGCGCCCGGCCAGCCCGGCGCCTGCCAGGATCACCAACGCGCCGGGCAGCGTCAACAGGTTGGGCAGCCGGCGGTGGCGGATGTCACAGCCGCTCAACACCGCCAGCCAGGCCAGCACCACGACCACGCACGCGATCCGCATGCAGCGGCACGCTAGAGCAATTCGGCCAGCGCGCAAGTCATCGCCTCGCGCGGGGCGGGCAGCCCGGTGAACTGCTCCACCTGCGAGAACGCCTGATGCAGCAACATCTGCAGGCCGCTGATCACGCGCCCGCCGACGGCCTGCACCGCGGCAGCCAGCGGCGTCGGCCACGGGTCGTAGATGGCGTCCAGCAGCACCGGCACGGTGGCGAAGGTATCGGCGTAGCGCGCCGCCACGTCGGCCGGGATGGTGCTGACCAGCACCGCCGCCGAAGCCACCCGCTCGGCCAGGGCGGGGTCGTCCAGGCCGCAGCAGCGGGTCGCGACGCCCACTTGCGCCCCCAGTTCCACCAACCGGGCGGCCTTCTCGGGATCGCGCGCCACCACGGTGATGCCTTCGACGCCCAGCTGAGCCAACCCCACCACGGCTGCCGGCGCAGTGCCGCCCGACCCCACCACCACCGCGTGTCCGGTAACCGACCCCAGTGCGCCCGCGACGCCGTCGACGTCGGTGTTGTCGGCCCGCCAGCCGCGCGCGGTGCGGACCAAGGTGTTGGCGGACCCGACCTGCTCGGCGCGCGGGGTGCGCTCGTCGGCGAAGCGCAGCGCGGCGAACTTGCCCGGCATGGTCACCGACACCCCGACCCATTCCGGCCCGAACCCGCCGACCACTCCCGGCAGCGCGGCGGCGTCGCACTCGATGCGGTCGTAGGTCCAGCCGGTCAGGCCCAGGGCGCGGTAGGCGGCCAAATGCAGTTGCGGCGAGCGGGAATGCGCGATCGGCGAGCCCAGCACGCCCGCCTTGCGGATCTCAGCGCGCGGAATCGAATTGCCCTCTTCGCCGCCGCGCTCCGCGCGGCTACGCTCATCGCGCGGAATCGAGGACACCGTTGCGCTTGGCCAGTTCGATGTTCGCCAGATGCTGCTGGTAGTCCCGGGTGAACAAGGTGGTCCCCTGGGCGTCGATGGTGACGAAGTACAGCCAGTCCCCCGGTGCGGGATGCTCGGCGGCCCGCAGTGCCTCCACGCCGGGCGAGCAGATCGCCGTGCGCGGCAGCCCTTCGACCATGTAGGTATTCCACGGGGTGTGCTGCGCGCGGTCGGCGTCGGTGGTGGCCACCTCGCGGCGATCCAGCGGATAGTTCACCGTGGAGTCCAACTCGAGCCGGCGGTGCTCGTGCAGCCGGTTGTAGATGACCTGCGCCACCTTCGCGAAGTCCTGCGCGTTGGCTTCCTGCTGCACCAGCGAGGCCACCGCCAGGATGTCGTACGGCGATAGGCCCAGCGACTTGGCGGTGTCCAGCAACCCCGAGGTCAGATACTCCACCGCGCCGGCGCTGACCAGGTTGGCCAGCGTCGTCTCGGCGGAGGCGGCCGGGTCGATGTTGAAGGTCCCCGGCGCGATCAAGCCCTCCAGCCGGCGGTGGTCGTCGCCGAGTTCGCGCACCCGCTCCATCGCCCAATCCGGCACCGACAGCGCCGCTGGTGTGCTTTTGCTCGCCGCGGTGCGCAGGTCGGCCACCGCGATGCATCGCTGGTTGCCGTCGAGGTCGACGCAGGTGGCCCGCGAGATCAGGGTGAGGATGCCCGGCGTGGTCTTGTTGGTCTTCATGTCGGTGGTGTCGTCGAGCTGACGACCCTCCGGGATGACCAACCTGCCCACCCGGCTACCGGGGTCCGCCAGCCGGGCCACCGCGTTGGCCGCCGGGATCTCGGTGCGCATCCGGTAGTAGCCCGGCTGGATCGAGGAGATCGCGGCGTTGCCGTGGGCGGCGTCGACGAACGCCCGCACGGTGCGCACCACGCCGCGCTGCAGCAGCGTCTCTCCCACCGCGGTGGTCGAGTCGCCGGCCTGGACCTGGATCACGATGTCGCGCTTGCCGTTACCGGCGTAGTCGTTGTCCGAGCTTGAGAACAGATGCCACAACTTGCCGCCCAGCAACACCGCGGCCACCACGACCGCGACCAGCAGACCGGCCGCGATACCGCCGGCAACACGGCGGCGGCGACGGATGCGCTGGGCGTGCTTGCGCTGCGCCCGGGTCCGGCGCGGGCCGCCGCCACCGACGGCGACCGGTTCGGCCCGGCGCTCGGCCCGGCCTTCGTCCAAGTCAGACATCGGATGCCTGCTCGGCGGGGTCGGCTGCCCGAGCACGCTGCTGGTCGAGCCAGCCCTGCAGAATCCCCACCGCGGCCGCCTGGTCGATCACCGAGCGCTGCTGCCTGGCCCGCACCCCTGCCTCGCGCAGCGACCGCTGCGCGGCGACCGTGGTCAACCGCTCGTCGGCCAGCCGGACCGGCACCGGCGCGATGCGCTGCGCCAGCAGGTCCGCCAGCTCGATCGCATCCTGCGCCGACGATCCGATGCGGTCACCCAACGTCCGCGGCAGCCCCACGATCACCTCGACGGCCTCGTACTCGGAAACCAGCGCGCCCAGCCGACGCAGGTGCCGGCCGGACCGCTCGCGGCGGACCGTCTCCACCGGGGTCGCCAGAATGCCGTCGGGATCGCTGACGGCCACCCCGATGCGCACGGTGCCGACGTCCACGCCGATGCGGCGTCCTCGTCGGGGGTCAGCTGCACCCGTCACTCAACCGACCCGCGCTATCACTGCGATCTGCGCGCGCAGCGCGGCCAGGGCGGCGTCGATGCCGGCCGGGTTCTTTCCCGAACCCTGCGCCAGGTCGGGCTTGCCGCCGCCGCGACCATCTACCGCCTGAGCCAACTGCTTGACCAGATCATTGGCGCTCAGGCCCAGGTCCTGGGCGGCGGTATTGACAGCGACCGCATACGGCACCGTCGCGCCGTCACCCTCGGCGATCAGCGCCACCACGGCCGGGTCGGCACCCAGCTTGCCGCGCACGTCGCCGACCAGGGTGCGCAGGTCCGCTCCGGTCATCCCGGCCGCCATCCGCTGCGCCACCACCCGGACGTTACCGATCCGCTCGGCCCCCGCGGCGGCGTTTGTCGCAGCCGCCCGCGCGCTGGCCAGTCTGGCCTTCTCGAGTTCCTTCTCGGCGGCCTTGAGCCGCTCCACCAGGCCGGCCACCCGGGCCGGCACCTCCTCGGAGGGCACTTTCAGCGACGACGCCAGCCCGGCCATCAGCGCACGTTCCTTGGCCAGGTGCCGGAACGACTCCAGCCCCACGTAGGCCTCCACCCGGCGCACTCCCGAACCGATCGACGACTCCCCCAGGATGGTCACCGGACCGATCTGCGCGGTGTTGTGCACGTGGGTGCCGCCGCACAGCTCCAGGGAGAACGGGCCGCCCATCTCGACCACCCGCACCCGCTCCGGGTAGGCCTCGCCGAACAGCGCCATCGCACCCATCGCCTTGGCCTTCTCGAGCTGCTCGACGAAGGTGTGCACCTCGAAGTCGGCCTGCACGGCCTCGTTGGTGACCTGTTCGATCTCGGTGCGCTGCGCTTCGGACAGCGGGCCCTGCCAGTTGAAGTCGAACCGCAGATACCCCGGGCGGTTCAGCGACCCGGCCTGAACGGCGTTGGGGCCCAGAACTTGTCGCAGCGCCGCGTGCACCATGTGGGTGCCGGAGTGGCCCTGGGTGGCGCCCTTGCGCCAGCCGGGGTCCACCGCGGCGACCACGGTGTCGCCCTCGACGAACTCGCCGGATTCGACGTTGACCCGGTGCACGTGAACGGTTTTGGCGATCTTCTGCACGTCGGTGACGGCGGCCTTGGCGCTGCCGCCCGCCCCGGTGCCGGTGATCGTGCCGGCGTCGGCGATCTGCCCGCCCGACTCCGCGTACAGCGGCGTGCGATCCAGGATCAGCTCGACGCGGTCCGCCTCGGCGCTTTCGGCGTGCGAGACCACCGGGACCCGCCGGCCGTCGATGAAGATCCCCAGAATCCTTGCCTCAGAGGTCAATTCGTCGAAACCGGTGAACTCGGTGGGGCCGGCGTCGACCAGTTCGCGGTAGGCGGACAGGTCGGCGTGGGCGTGTTTGCGGGCAGCGGCGTCGGCCTTGGCACGCTGCCGCTGCTCGGCCATCAGCTCCCGGAACCCGGCCTCGTCGACGGTCAGGCCCGACTCGGCGGCCATCTCCAGGGTGAGCTCGATCGGGAAGCCGTAGGTGTCGTGCAGGGTGAAGGCGTCCGAGCCGGAAACCACGGTGGCGCCGGCCGATTTGGTGGCGCCGGCCACGTCGTCGAAAAGCTTGGACCCGGACGCCAGGGTGCGGTTGAACGCGGTCTCCTCGGCGACGGCGATCCGGTTGATCCGGTCGAAGTCGCTGACCAGTTCGGGGTAGGAGGGACCCATCGCGTCGCGCACCGTGGCCATCAGGTCCCCGACGATCGGGGTGTCGATGCCCAGCAGCTTGGCCGAGCGGATGACCCTTCGCAACAGCCTCCGCAGCACATACCCGCGACCGTCGTTGCCGGGGCTGACACCGTCGCCGATCAGGATGGCGGCGGTGCGGCTGTGGTCGGCGATGATGCGGTAGCGGACGTCGTCGGCGTGATTGCCGACGTCGTATCCGCGCGGTGCGCGGCTGGCCACCAGATCGATCACCGGGCGCAGCAGGTCGGTCTCGTAGACGTTGTGCACGTTCTGCAGCACCAGCGCGATGCGCTCTACACCCATGCCGGTGTCGATGTTCTTGCGCGGCAACGGCCCGAGGATCTCGTAGTCCTCCTTCGTGGTGCCCTCGCCGCGCTCGTTCTGCATGAACACCAGGTTCCAGACCTCGAGGTAGCGGTCCTCGTTGGCGATCGGGCCGCCGTCGACGCCGAACTCCGGGCCGCGGTCGTAGTAGATCTCCGACGACGGCCCGCACGGACCCGGGATGCCCATCGACCAGTAGTTGTCGGCCATGCCGCGGCGCTGGATCCGCTCGGCCGGCAGGCCGGCGACCTCCTGCCACAGCCCCGCCGCCTCATCGTCGTCGAGATAGACTGTGGCCCAAAGTTTTTCGGGATCCAGCCCGTACCCGCCGTCGGTAACCGGGTTGGTCAGCAGCGCCCAGGCCAGTTCGATGGCACCACGCTTGAAGTAGTCGCCGAAACTGAAATTGCCGGCCATCTGGAAGAACGTGTTGTGCCGGGTGGTGATGCCGACCTCGTCGATGTCCGGCGTGCGGATGCATTTCTGGATGCTGGTCGCGGTGGCGTAGGGCGGGGTGCGCTGACCCAGGAAGAACGGCACGAACTGCACCATGCCGGCGTTGACGAACAACAGGTTGGGGTCGTCGAGTATCACCGAGGCACTGGGCACTTCGGTGTGGCCTGCCTTCACGAAATGATCAAGGAAACGCTTCCTGATCTCGTGTGTCTGCACTCTTCTTCTTCCTTGCTTCTTTACGGGGTCGACCATCAGCCTATTCGCCGCGCTCTGCGACCGAATACGCAATTCGGCCCCGCTTAGCCTTCCATTCAGCCTTCGACGAAGCTCAACCGGACCGACCGCCGCGGGTTGTCCCGGTTCAGGTCGACCAGCACCACGCTCTGCCAGGTGCCCAGCAGCGGCTCGCCGCCATGGACCGGCACCGTCACCGACGGCGAGACGATGGCCGGCAACACGTGGTCGGCGCCGTGGCCCGGGGAGCCGTGCGCATGCCGGTAACGGCCGTCGCGCGGCAACAGCCGCTCCAGCGTGTCGACCAGGTCGTCGTCGGAGCCGGCACCGGTCTCGATGATCGCCACCCCGGCGGTGGCATGCGGGACGAAGACGTTGCACAAACCGTCCTCGTGGCTACCGCAGAAGCTGCGCACCGCCTCGGTCAGATCGACGATGCGGCGACGCGCGGTGTCCACATCAAGCACGTCGGTATGCACCCGGTCAAGCCTACGGCTCGGCATCCGCGCACTGCCAATCGACAGTGTGACGGTTGCCACACCCGCGGGGTCGGAGGAAGGTGGTTGGTGCACCACCGCAGCCGGCAGAAAGGCACGACCGTGTACGCACGCTCTACCACCATCCAGGCCCAACCTTCGCTGCTCAACATGGGTGTGGCCCATATGCGCGAGGTGGTGTTGCCCGCTCTGCAGCAGATCGACGGATGCCTGGGCATGTCGCTGCTGGTGGACCGGGAGTCGGCGCGGTGTGTGGCGACCAGCGCCTGGGAGAACCAGGACGCGATGCGCGCCAGCGCCGAGCGAGTCTGGCCGATCCGCAGCCGGGCCGTCAAGATCTTCGGCGGCAGCGCGGTGGTGGACCAGTGGGACATCGCGATGCTGCACCGCGACCACCGGTCCGGCCTGGGCGCCTGCGTGCGGGCCACCTGGCTCAAGGCCCGCCCGGAGCGGTTCGACCAGGCGCTCGACTTCTACAAGCTGGCGGTGCTGCCGGCCGTCGAAGAGTTCGACGGGTTCTGCAGCGCCAGCCTGATGATCGACCGCGCCTCGGCGCGGGCGGTGGTGTCGGTGACCTACGACAGCCGCGAAGCGATGGAACGCAGCAGCGAGGCGGCGCGCTCGTTGCGCACCGCGATCCTGCGGGACCTCGGGATCGACCAGGACGACGTCGGCGAATTCGAGCTGGCGATCGCCCGGCTGCGGGTGCCCGAGCTGGTCTGACGGCTGCGTTTGGCGCCGAGCGTGCCCGAGTTGTCTGACGGCTGCGTTTGGCGCCGAGCGTCACGCTGGCGCAACGGTCGGTGCCCACCGTCACGCTGGCGTGACGCTCGGCGGATGGGGTTGATCCGCTAGCGCTTCTTCCCGCGGATGATCGCGCGCAACCGGTCCAACCGGCCGGCCATCTCCCGTTCGGCACCCCGACCGGTAGGCCGATAGTAGTCCACGCCCACCAACTCGTCCGGCGGATACTGTTGCGCCACAACACCATCCGGGGCGTCGTGGGAGTACTTGTAGCCCTGCGCGTTGCCCAGCGCCGCCGCACCGGAGTAGTGCCCGTCGCGCAGATGCGCCGGCACCAGCCCGGCCTTGCCGGCTTTGACGTCGCCGATGGCCGCGCCCAGCGCCGTCGTCACGGCATTGGACTTCGGCGCGGTCGCCAGGTGAACGGTGGCATGCGCCAACGTCAGCTGCGCCTCGGGCATACCGATCAGCGCCACCGTCTGCGCCGCGGCCACGGCCACCAGCAGCGCGGTCGGGTCCGCCATGCCGATGTCCTCGCTGGCCAGGATCATCAGCCGGCGCGCGATGAACCGCGGATCTTCGCCGGCGACGAGCATCCTGGCCAGATAGTGCAGTGCCGCGTCCACATCCGAGCCGCGCACCGACTTGATGAACGCGCTGACGACGTCGTAGTGCTGGTCGCCGTCGCGGTCGTAGCGCACCGCGGCCCGGTCCAGGGACTGTTCGATGGTCTCGACGGTGACGGTGGCCGTTCCCGCCGTTCCCGCCGTTTCCGACGCCACCTCCAGCGCGGTCAGCGCGCGGCGGGCATCGCCGGCCGCCAACTGCACCAGCAGCTCGACGGCGGCGGCATCGACCGCCATCTTGCCGCCCAGCCCGCGCGGGTCGTCGATGGCACGCTGCACGACGGTGCGGATGTCGTCGGGGGTCAGCGGCCGCAACTGCAGGATCAGCGACCGCGACAGCAGCGGCGCCACCACCGAGAAAGACGGGTTCTCGGTAGTCGCCGCCACCAGCAGCACCACCCGGTTCTCCACCGCGGCCAGCAGCGCGTCCTGCTGCGTCTTGGAGAAACGGTGCACCTCGTCGATGAACAACACCGTCTGCTCACCGGAGAGCAGGCTGCGGCGCGCCTGGTCGATCACCGCCCGCACCTCTTTGACGCCGGCCGACAGCGCCGAGAGCGCTTCGAACCGGCGGCCGGTGGCGTGTGAGATCAGCGCCGCCAGCGTGGTCTTGCCGCTTCCCGGCGGCCCGTACAGGATGGCCGAGGCCACCCCGGATCCCTCGGCCAAGCGCCGCAGCGGCGACCCGGGCGCCAGCAGATGGTCCTGCCCGACGACTTCGTCCAGCGTCGCCGGACGCATCCGCACCGCCAGCGGCGCCGAGGCTCCCGCCGGGGCGCCCACCGCACCCGGAGCGGCCATTCCGCCCCGGCCGGACGTCACCGGTTCCGCGGGAAGGTCGAACAGACCGTCGGACACGGATTCAGGCTTACCACGCAGTGCGGATAGCCAACCAATGCGCGCGATTCGGGCCCAGGTTTGCTAAGTTCCCGTTTGCGCCGATGGAACAAAGTTAAGCCCCGATCGACCAGAGCGAACTACGAGGCAACTAGGACTGCAATGAGCCAGCCGCCAGAATATCCAGGCAATCCGTCCGATCCGCAGGGCTACCCGCCCCCGCCGCGCCACGGCGCACCGCCGCCCGGAGGGGGTTACGGCGCACCGCCACCTCCACCGCCGAGCTACACGCCTGCCCCACCGCCGAGCTACACGCCTCCCCCACCGCCGCAGGGGCCGCCGGGCGGCTACCAGGCTCCCGGCGGCTACGGCGGCCCGCCGCCCCCGCCACCCGGCTACGGCGCACCGAGCGCGCCGCCGGCCGGCTACCCGCCGCCGGGTTACGGGGCCCCGGCCGGCGGCCCCGGCGCGTCGTTCAGCGTCGGCGAGGCCTTCAGCTGGGCGTGGGGCAAGTTCACCAAGAACGCCGCGGCGCTGGCCGTTGCGGGCGTCATCTTCGTCGTCGGTCTCGGCATCCTCTTCGCCATCCTCTACACGTCATTGATCGCGGGGATGATGAATGCCAGCACCACCACCTATGACCCCAACACCGGCGCCTACCAAACCGACGCCAGCCTCGGCGCGGGTTCGCTGATCCTGGGGCTGCTGCTGGGCCTGTTGCTCGCCGTCGTCAGCTTCTATATGCAGGCGAGCTTCATCTCGGGCAGCCTCGACGTCGCCGACGGTAAGCCGGTGACCGTCGCGTCGTTCCTCAAACCCCGCAACTTCGGACCAGTCCTCCTCACCGCGTTGCTGGTGATGGTGGGCACGTCGATCGGCAGCATCCTGTGCTACATCCCGGGGTTGATCTTCAGCTTCCTCACGATGTTCGCCCTGCAGTTCGCGGTGGACCGGTCTTTGTCGCCGGTTGATTCGATCAAAGCCAGCATTGCGTTGACCCGGGCCAACGTCGGCCCCAGTCTGCTGACCTGGCTCGTTCAGATCGCGGTCATGCTGGTCGGCGAATTCGCTTGCGGTGTCGGATTGATCGTGGCCATCCCGGTCGCCTTCCTGATCCAGACCTATGCCTACCGCAAACTGACGGGCGGTTACGTCGCCCCGTTGGAGCAGGCTGGACTGCCACCGGGGCCGCCACCGGGCCAGTATCCGGGTCCGCAGTATTCGTAAGTACTGGTAAAACCTGCGAAACAGGTCGTTCACACGCAACGGCCTGATTAACGAAAGACTGCCGCCCGCAGCACAAGCCGGAAACGGCGCGCGCTGCGGGCGGCAGTCACTTGTGATGGGATCAGCGGTTATGAGCATCAAAGTTGCACTGGAGCACCGCACCAGTTACACCTTTGACAAGCTGGTCCAGGTGTATCCGCACATCGTGCGGTTGCGTCCGGCGCCGCATTCGCGCACCCCGATCGAGGCGTATTCGCTGCGGGTCGAACCGGCCGAGCACTTCATCAACTGGCAGCAGGACGCGCTGGGCAACTTCCTGGCGCGGCTGGTCTTCCCGAAACCCACCCGCGAGCTCACCATCACCGTCGGGCTGATCGCCGATCTCAAGGTGATCAACCCGTTCGACTTCTTCATCGAGGACTGGGCCGAAACGTGGCCGGCGGAGGGGCTCGTCTACCCCAAAGCCCTGGCCGCCGACCTGGAACCGTTCATGCGGCCCGTCGACGAGGAGCACGACGGGTCCGGGCCAGGCGAACTCGTGCAGGCCTGGGTGCGCAACTTCGCCGTCCCCCCGGGCACCCGCACCATCGACTTCCTCGTCGCGCTCAACCACGCGATCAACGCCGACGTCACCTACAGCCTGCGGATGGAGCCCGGCGTGCAGACCCCGGACTACACGCTGCGCAGTGGGGTGGGTTCGTGCCGCGACTCGGCGTGGCTGATGGTGTCGATCCTGCGCCAGCTCGGCCTGGCCGCCCGGTTCGTGTCGGGCTACCTGGTGCAGCTGGCCTCCGACGTGGAGGCCCTGGACGGCCCGTCGGGACCGGCCGCGGACTTCACCGACCTGCACGCCTGGACCGAGGTGTACATCCCCGGCGCGGGCTGGATCGGGCTGGACCCGACGTCGGGGCTGTTCGCCGGCGAGGGCCACATTCCGCTGGCGGCGACCCCGCACCCGTCGTCGGCGGCACCCATCACCGGCAGCACCGAGCCGTGCTCGTCGGTGATGGAGTTCTCCAACACCGTCACCCGCGTCCACGAGGATCCGCGGGTCACGCTGCCCTACACCGACGACGCGTGGCAGACCATCTGCACCGTCGGTCACCAGGTCGACGAGCGACTGGCCGCCGGCGACGTCCGGCTGACCATCGGCGGCGAGCCCACGTTCGTGTCGGTGGACAACCAGGTCGACCCGGAATGGCGCACCGCCGCCGACGGGCCGCACAAACGGCGGCTGGCCTCCGCGCTGGCCGCCAGACTCAAGGCGCAGTGGGCGCCGCAGGGACTGGTGCAGCGCAGTCAGGGCAAGTGGTACCCGGGTGAGCCGTTGCCGCGCTGGCAGATCGGGCTGTACTGGCGTGCCGACGGGCGCCCGCTGTGGGCCAACGAAGCGTTGCTGGCCGACCCCTGGGCCCCGGAATTGCCGGACCCTGTCGAAACGTCGGTGGCCAACGACGTGCTTGCCACCGTCGCCGAAGGTCTGGGGCTGCCGCTGTCTCAGGTGCGCCCGGCCTACGAGGACCCGCTGGCGCGGCTGGCCTCCGCGGTGCGGTTGCCGGTCGGCGACCCGGTCGATCCCGCCGACGACCTGGCCCCGGAAAGCGGCCACGACGCCGCCGCCCTGCTCGCCAGCCTGGACGAAACCATCACGACCCCGGTGGCATTCGTGCTTCCGATCCATCGTCGCGAGGACGGCTCCGGCTGGGCCAGCGCGAACTGGCGGCTGCGCCGCGGCCGGCTGGTGCTCACCGAGGGCGACTCGCCGGCCGGCCTGCGGCTGCCGCTGGATTCGATCAGCTGGCGCCCGCCGCCGACACCGTTCGACGCCGACCCGGTCAGCCCGGGGCAGCTGCCGGTACCCGAGCCCGCCGCGGCCGGCGAGACGGCGGTGCTGGTGGACCCGCAGGGCGCGCCGACGACCGCGCTGGTCGCCGAGGTCCGCGACGGGTTGCTCTACATCTTCCTGCCGCCCACCGCGGCGCTGGAAGACTTCATCGACCTGGTCAGCCGGGTGGAGATGGCGGTGGCCAAGGCCGACACCCCGGTAGTGATCGAGGGGTACGGGCCACCGACGGACCCGCGGCTGATATCGACGACGGTCACCCCCGACCCCGGCGTCATCGAAGTCAACGTCGCCCCGACCGCCAGTTTCGACGAACAGCGCCAACAACTCGAGACGCTCTACGAGCAAGCCCGCCTGGCCCGGTTGTCCACCGAATCGTTCGACGTGGACGGCACGCACGGCGGTACCGGCGGCGGCAACCACATCACACTGGGCGGCGTCACCCCGGCCGACTCGCCGCTGCTGCGCCGCCCCGACCTGCTGGTGTCGCTGTTGACGTATTGGCAGCGGCACCCGTCGCTGTCCTACCTGTTCGCCGGCCGATTCGTCGGCACCACCTCGCAGGCGCCGCGCGTCGACGAGGGCCGCGCCGAGGCTCTCTACGAGCTGGAGATCGCCTTCGCCGAGATCGCCCGGCTCGGCGGCGGGGGGCCGAAGAGCAACGCCAAGCCGTGGGTGACCGACCGCGCGCTGCGCCACCTGCTCACCGACATCACCGGCAACACCCACCGCGCCGAGTTCTGCATCGACAAGCTCTACAGCCCCGAGGGCCCCCGCGGCCGGCTGGGCCTGCTGGAGCTGCGCGGGTTCGAGATGCCCCCGCATCTGCGGATGGCGATGGTGCAGTCGCTGTTGGTGCGCTCGCTGGTGGCCTGGTTCTGGGATGAGCCGCTGCGCGCCCCGCTGATCCGGCACGGCGAAAACCTGCACGGACGATATCTGTTGCCGCACTTCCTGATTCACGACATCGCCGACGTCGCGGCCGACCTGCGCGCGCACGGCATCGCGTTCGAGACGAGCTGGCTGGACCCGTTCACCGAGTTCCGCTTCCCGCGCATCGGCACCGCGGTGTTCGACGGCGTGGAAATCGAGCTGCGCGGGGCGATCGAGCCGTGGAACACCCTGGGCGAGGAGTCCACGGCCACCGGGACCGCCCGCTACGTCGACTCCTCGGTGGAGCGGGTCCAGGTCCGCGTCATCGGCGCCGACCGGCACCGCTACACGGTGACCTGCAACGGCTACCCGGTCCCGTTGCTGGCCACCGACAACCCCGACATTCACGTCGGTGGGGTGCGGTTCAAGGCGTGGCAACCGCCCAGCGCCCTGCACCCGACCATCTCCATCGACACGCCGCTGCAATTCGAGCTGATCGACCTGACCACCGGGACGTCCCGCGGTGGCTGCACCTACCACGTCGTCCACCCTGGCGGCCGCGCCTACGATGAGCCGCCGGTCAACGCGGTGGAGGCCGAGTCGCGCCGGTCGCGGCGGTTCGAGGCGACCGGGTTCACCCCGGGCAAGCTCGACCTGGCCGGTATCCGGGAGAAGCAGGCGCGGTTGTACACCGACATCGGCGCGCCGGGCATCCTCGACCTGCGACGCGTGCGTACCGTGCAGCAGTAGTGGCGTTCGGGACACGGCACGGGAATTTGACACACCTATGGCAGTCGGCATGAGCATGAGCGGGTCTTCGGCGTTCGCCGGGCACCAGGAGAGCTTGGCCGGGTTCGAGAGCAGGCACTACGACGGCGACCGGCTGCTGGCCGGATATCGCACCGCCCGCGCCCAGGAAGCACTGTTCGATCTGCGCGAGGGTCCCGGCGTCGGCTACGACGAGTTCGTCGACTCCGACGGCAACGTGCGGCCGGGATGGCACGAACTCGCCGACGCGATCGCCGAACGCGGCCGGGCCGGGCTGGACCGGCTGCGCTCAGTGGTGCACAGCCTGATCGACCACGACGGCATCACCTACACCGGGGTCGCGGACACCCAGGACGCGCGCGACGTGTCCCCGGGGCACGGCCCGGAGCCGGGACTGTGGCACCTGGACACGCTGCCGCTGGTGGTCTCGGCCGCCGACTGGGAGTTGCTGGAAGCGGGGCTGGTGCAGCGCGCCCGGCTGCTCGACGCGGCGCTCGCGGACCTGTACGGGCCGCGCCATCTGCTCACCGAGGGACTGCTGCCGCCGCAGCTGGTGTTCGCCCATCCCGGATACGTGCGGCCCGCCACCGGGATCAAGGTGCCCGGCCACCACCAGCTGTTCATGCACGGCTGCGATGTGAGCCGGCGGGCCGACGGCACCTTCCAGATCAACGCCGACTGGACCCAGGCCCCCTCCGGCGCCGGATACGCGCTGGCCGACCGGCGGGTACTGGCGCACGCGATTCCCGATCTGTACGAACGGATCGCGCCGCGGGCCAACACCCCGTTCGCTCAGGCGCTGCGGCTGGCGCTGATCGACGCCGCACCCGATGTGGTGCAGGACCCGGTAGTGGTGGTGCTCAGCCCGGGCATCTACTCCGAGACCGCGTTCGACCAGGCCTATCTGGCCACGCTGCTGGGTTTCCCGCTGGTGGAGAGCGCCGATCTGGTGGTGCGCGACGGGAAACTGTGGATGCGTTCCCTGGGCACACTCAAGCGGGTCGACGTGGTACTGCGCCGCGTCGACGCGCTGTACGCCGACCCGCTGGATCTGCGTGCCGACTCCCGGCTCGGGGTGGTCGGGCTGGTGGAGACGCTGCACCGCGGCACTGTCACGGTGGTCAACACACTGGGCAGCGGAATTCTGGAAAGCCCTGGGCTGCTTCGTTTTCTGCCGGATCTGGCCGAGCGGCTGCTCGGCGAGGAGCCGCTGCTGGCTTCGGCGCAGGTGTTCTGGGGCGGCATCCCCGCTGAACTCTCGCACCTGCTGGCCAACCTGTCGCGGCTGTTGATCCGACCGGTGGACGGCGGGGAAACCCTTGTCGGACCGACACTTTCGTCCGCTCAGCTCAGCGAGCTGACCGCCCGTATCGAGGCGGCGCCGTGGCGGTGGACCGGGCAGGAGCCGCCGACGTTCTCCTCGGCGCCCACCGACCACGCCGGCGTGCTGTCCTCCGCGGGTGTCGGGATGCGGTTGTTCACCGTGGCCCAGCGCAGCGGCTACGCACCCATGATCGGCGGCCTGGGCTACGTGGTGGCGCCCGGCCCGGCCGCATACACCTTGAAAACGGTTGCCGCCAAGGATATCTGGGTGCGACCGACGGAGCGTGCCATCGCCGAGACGGTGACCCTGCCGTCGGCGCCGCGGCCCGTCAAGACGGGTGCGGGCACCTGGGCCGTCAGCTCGCCGCGGGTGCTCTCGGACATGTTCTGGATAGGACGCTACGGCGAGCGGGCCGAGGACATGGCGCGACTGCTGATCGTTGCGCGGGAGCGCTACCACGTCTACCGGCACCACCAGCACACCGAGGAGAGCGAGTGCGTGCCGGCGCTGATGGCCGCGCTCGGACGCATCACCGGAACCGACACCGGGGCGGGCGGCGCCGACGAGTACGACCCCGCCGAGATGATCGCCGTGGCTCCCTCGATGCTGTGGGCGATGACGGTGGAGTCGGGCCGGCCGGGATCGTTGATCCAGTCGGTGGAGGGTCTGGCGCTGGCCGCCCGCGCGGTGCGCGACCAGTTGTCCAACGACACCTGGATGGTGCTGGCCAATGTCGAACGCGCGGTTGGCCTTCGGTCGGATCCGCCGCAGTCGCTGGCCGAAGCCGACGCGCTGCTGGCCGCCGCCCAGTCCCAGGCGCTCGCCGGGATGCTGACGCTGGCCGGGGTGGCCGGCGAGTCGATGGTGCGCGACGTCGGCTGGACGATGATGGACATCGGCAAGCGGATCGAGCGGGGGCTGTGGCTGACCGCGCTGCTGACCGACACACTCACCAAGGTCCGGGGCACCGTCGCCGAGCAATCGATCGTCGAGGCCACTCTGGAGGCCTGCGAGTCGTCGGTCATCTACCGCCGGCGCAACCTGGGCAAGATCAGCGTGGCCGCGGTGACCGAGCTGATGCTGTTCGACCCGCAGAACCCGCGCTCGCTGTTGTACCAACTCGAGCAGTTGCGGGCGCACCTCAAGAACCTGCCCGGCTCGTCCGGCTCGTCGCGTCCCGAGCGGATCGTGGACGAGATCGGCACCCGGCTGCGCCGCGCGGATCCCGTTGAGCTGGAAGAGATCACCGACGGGCAGCGGGCAGAGCTGGCCGAGCTGCTGGAGTGGGTGCACGCCGCGCTGCGCGAGCTGGCCGACACCATCACCGCCACGCAGCTCGCCCTGCCCGGCGGCATGCAGCCGCTGTGGGGTGGCCCCGACGAACGGCGCACGCTGCCCGCGTAGCTAGTTCTGCGATGTCACCTCGTCGATCACGGTGTGGACGAACTGCATCTTGTCCAGCACCGCCGGCGGCAGCACGAACGGGTAGAGGTCGTCGTGCCCCATGGACCGGTTCACCATGTTCAGCGACCATGACAACGGCAGCCACATCTCGATAATGGTGGGAAATGCGCTGGGGCCCAACGGCGGCCGGTCGAACGTGGCGGCCGCCGGGGCCAGACCGCACGACGCCGAGGTGTCCAGGGTGTCGCGGATGTGCAGGTAGTGGGCGAACGTCTCGGCCCAGTCCTCCGCGGGGTGCATGGTCGCATAGGACGAGACGTAGGTTTCCTCCCAACCATCCGGGGCACCTTCGCTGTAGTGACGGTCCAGCGCGGCCTGATAGTCGGCGTCGGGATCGCCGAACAGCTCGTTGAACCGCTGCAGATACTCAGGTGTCCTGATCAGGCGGTAGAAGTAGTAGTGCCCGACCTCGTGGCGGAAGTGCCCGAGCAGGGTGCGGTACGGCTCCTCCATCTCCACCCGCAACTGTTCGCGGTGCACGTCGTCGCCCTCGGCCAAATCCAGTGTGATAACCCCGTTTTCGTGGCCGGTGATGACGTTCTCGTGCGCACTGGACAGCAGCCGGAAAGCCAGCCCGTAGTCCGGGTCCTGGTCACGCCCGATGATCGGTAGCTTCATCTCGTGCAACTCGGCGACCAGTCGCCGCTTGGCCGCTTCGGCGCGGGCGAACTCCGCCAGACCGACCGTGTCGCCGTCGTGCGGGCGCTCGATTGTCAACGCGCACGACTCGCACAGGGTGCCTGGCGGATCCACCGGAACCAGCCAGTTGCATTCGGCCACATACAGATTGGCGCACAACTGGTATTCGGCGGCCGCGACCGCACCGGCGTGGTCGCTGTCCTCCTCTTGCTTGGCGATCACCAGCAACGCCATCTGATCCAGCGAAAAGCCCAGCGCGCTGCCGCAGTTCAGGCAGGCCGAGTTCTCGAATGTCAGGCGCTGGCCACAGTTGGGGCAGCTGAAATCACGCATGTAGTTCATCACCTTCGAATGGGACGACGTCGACACCGACGTCGATTACGCTGCGCTCGGAATTCGTGTAGATGATGCCGCGCAGCGGGGGCACATCCGCGTAGTCGCGTCCGCGGCCGACGATGATGTAGCGCTCGTCGACCAAGGCGTCGTTGGTGGGATCCAGCCCCAGCCACTCGAATTGGCCGGGCTGTTGCGGCGTCCACACCGACGCCCAAGCGTGGGTCGCGTCAATGCCTATCATTCGATCCTTCCCCGGTGGTGGGTCGGTGGCCAGATACCCGGACACGTAGCAGGCCGCCAGACCGTTGGCTCGCAGGCAGGCGATCGCCAGCCTCGCGAAGTCTTGACATACCCCCTCGCGGGCAATCAGAACCTCGTTGACGCGGGTGGAAACGGTGGTCGATCCGGACCGGTAGGTGAAGTCGCCGAAGATGCGCGACGAGAGGTCCCGCAGCACCTCGACCAGCGGGCGTCCGGGTTCAAAGCTGGGGGCGGCGTACGCGCGGACCTCGTCGGTGATCTCCGGCGGGGTGAGGTCCAGGGTGAAGTCGACAGCCAACGCGCCGGCTGTCCCGGCCGGCCGCGCGGCCTCCCACGGTTGCAGTGCCGGGCCGCTGCTGTAGAGGCCCGGATGCGGTGGGGCCACGTCGACGATCGAATCGCTGGTGACGGTCAGCGCGCGGTGCGGCTCGGTGACGTGGAAGTAGGAGCTGATGTTGCCGTAGGTGTCGCGGCTGGTGGAGCTGTCCGACGGGGTGGGGTTGATGTCCAGTCGGTGCGCCACGCAACGCTGGCGCAACGAGTCGCGCGGGGTGAGGAACCCGCGCCCGTACGAGCTGGTCACGACGTCGGAGTACCGGTATTCGGTGCGGTGCGTGACCCGATAGCGTTTGGCGTCCGCGGGGCTGGTCAGGCCGGACAGCTCGGCATACGGCAACTGGCGTCTCCCCTGTGCGTGATCACCCTGGGCCCTCAGATCACATCACATGCCCGACTATTCCGGCGGCTACGGGGAACCCTGATTGCCAACACGTCGTCACTGAGTAGTCACACGGGAAGGAGTCGACTCGTGCAGGGACACGAAATCCGGTCGCTGGCCGATCTGGCCGGGGAAGGCACCCGGGTGCTGACCACATTCGTCCGCGACATGCACCACGGCATCGCCAGCCGCGTCTTCGACTCGATCGGCCCGGCGGCCAAACCGGTGCAGGCCATTCACGACGGCGCCGCATCGACGGTGTACACGCTGGTCGACGCCGCGGTCCGGGGTTCCCTCTACGGCGCCGGCGCGCTGGCCGCCGAAACCATCAGCAACGACGACGACCCGACGGTGCAGGCCCGCCCGCGGGTCGCCGGGGCCCTCGCCGCGCTCAACGGCATCTACGGCGACGAGATGACCAACCGCAACAACGGCTTCGCACTGAACATGCAGATCCGGCGCAAGGGGCAGCCGGTGGCACTGACCCCCGATTCCCTTCGGCAGGCGTTCCCGACGGCGACCGGCCGGGTCGTCGTCTTCACCCACGGCTGGTGCATGACCGAACGGTCCTGGTGGCGCGAGCCGCGCACCGGCGAACCGCTGCGCCCGTACGGCAAGCGGCTGCGCAAGGACCTCGGCTACACCCCCGTGTACCTGCGCTACAACAGCGGCCTGCACATCTCGGCGAACGGCCAGGCGCTGGCCGGCCTGCTGAACGAAATGCACGCGCTGTGGCCGGTGCCGGTGCGGGAACTGGTCCTGGTCGGCCATTCGATGGGCGGCCTGGTGGCACGCAGCGCCTGCCATTACGGCACTGAGCGCGAACACGACTGGACCGCGGCCGTGCGCAACGTGGTGTGCCTCGGTTCGCCCCACCTGGGCGCGGAGCTGGAAAAGGGTGTCAACGCCGCAGCCTGGGCGCTGGCCAAGCTGCCCGAAACCCGGGCCGTGGCACGGTTTCTCAACACCCGCAGTGACGGTGTGAAAGATCTGCGGTATGGCGCGCTGCTCGACGAGGACTGGCGGGATGCCGACCCGGACGAGTTTCTGCGGGACCGCTGCCAGGAGGTGCCGTTCCTGCCGCATGCGGTCTACCACTTCGTCTCCACCACCGCGGCGCCGCGCGCGGTCGGCCTGCTGGTCGGCGACCATTTGGTGCGACCCAGCAGTGCGGCCGGGCGCGGGCGGGACCGCAGGATTCCGTTCGAGCCCGAGCACGGGCTGACCCTGAGCGGGCTGAATCATTTCGATTTGCTCAACCATCCGGCGGTGTACGACAAATTGCTGGCCTGGCTGGGCTGATCGGGCGCACAATCGTAGGCGTGGCCACCTGGGACGACGTCGCGCGCATCGCCGCCGAGCTGCCGCTGGTCACCGAGCAGTCGCAGCACGACTGGCGGGTCGGCAAGAAGTTGCTGGCCTGGGAGCGCCCGTTGCGCAGGTCCGACATCGAGGCCCTGACGAGCACCGGTGCGCAGCCACCGGAAGGCGACATCCTTGCAATACGGGTCCCCGACGAGGGGGTGAAGTTCGCGCTGATCGCCGACGAGCCGAGGATTTTCTTCACCACCCCGCATTTCGACGGCTACCCGGCCGTGCTGGTCAAGCTGGCCGAAATCGGGTTCTTCGAGCTCGAGGAGTTGCTCACCGAGGCTTGGTTGACGCAGGCGCCGCGACGGCTGGTCAAGGAGTTTCTGGCCAAGTCGTCGTAACGGCCTGCAGGTCGTCGGCGCAGCCCGCGACGACGTCGGCGAGCACCACTTCGGTGCTGTCCCGCGCCGTTGTGTGCAGCTCGCCGGCGTGGCGGCGGGCGGCGGCGATGTGCGTGGCCGCCGCCGCGGGATCGGCGTCGGCCAGCGCGGTCGCGGCAATCAACTCCGCAATCGCGGCGCGCATGGCCGGGGAGACGTCCCGGCCGACCGGACGGGTCACCGAGCGAACCAGATGCAGGACGCAGCCGGCGAACAGGCCCAGCTGCGCAGCCTGCGCGTCGATGCGCCGAATGGTGGCGCGGGACGCCCAGCGCCGCGGCGCGCGGCGCACCGTCAAGTCGGCCGTAGCGCGCGCTTCGATCAACACACCGACCTGCGCGTGCAGCTGATCCGAGACGTCTCGCGGCCAGTCGGGATCACGACTACCCGGGTCGCTCAGCATGCCCGCAGCTTGCTCGAGGGCCTGGTGCGCGGCCGCCAACACCCCGGTGCGCGCGTCGGCGATCAGGCGGTGCGGGTCGGCCGGAAAGAACACGATCGCGAACAGCAGGGCCAGGCTGCCGCCGATCAGGGAGTCGAAGAGCCGTTCGGTCACCACCACGCCGCTGTGGGCGAACACCAGCACCAGGATCGCCGAGACCGCCGTTTGGTTGACGAACATCAAGCCCTGCCCCATGGCGCCGCGCCCGATCAGCACCGCGACCGACAGCGCCACGAACACCGCCACGCCGATCGCGATGCGACCGGCCCCGAGAAAGCCTTCCACCGCACCGCCCACCGCGATACCCAGCGCGACGCCGACCATCATCTGGGTGGCACGCCGCGCTCGCAGCACGTTGCTGGCCGACATGCACACCACCGCCGAGATCGGCGCGAAGAACGGTTGCTGGTGACGCAGCAGGTCGTGGGTCAGGTACCACGCCAGTGCGGCGACCACGGAGGTTTGGGTGATCGGCCACAGCGCGGCGCGCAGCCGGTGCGCGGCGGCCACGCCCTCGCCGGCGGCGCCGGTCAGCAGCGAAGTGCTCATGACGTCTGCTTACCGCACCGGGTGTGAAATATGCGACGCGGGCGCTGCTACCCGTTCGCGCCGCAGAATCGAGGAGCGCTCAGCCGCGCTGCAGTTCGAACAATGGAATCACCCGGCTGGTCTTGGCCTGATATTCACCAAAGCCTGGCGCTTCGGCCACCAGCCGCGAGAAGAGTTCGTCACGCTCGGCGGGCGGCAGTTCCCGCGCGGTCACGTCGAAGGCGTCGGTGCCGACTTCGACCCGCGCGGCGGGGTTGGCCCGCAGGTTGTGCACCCAGGCCGGGTTGACGGGGGCACCCGCGAAGGACCCGATGATGATCAGCTTGCCGTCGATGTCGAAGTAGGCCAGCGGTGAGGTCCGCTGTTCGCCGGACTTGGCGCCCGTGGTGTGCAGCAACAACAGGTCGGCGCCCGCGAACTGGCCACCCACCTTTCCCTGGTTGGCACGGAACTCGGCGATGATGTCTTTGTTCATCGCCTTGGCCATCTCGGCCATCGCCTTCGGGTCGTCCGGCAGTTGCGTCATACCCCGTCCAGCGGCTTGGGCTTGAAATCTATTCCGGACTCCTTGCGCTGCTGGGCGGTGATGGGCGCCGGCGCGTCGGTCAGCGGGTCGACGCCGCCGCCGGTCTTGGGGAACGCGATCACCTCGCGGATCGAGTCGACGCCGGACAGCAGCGCGTTGATCCGGTCCCAGCCGAATGCGATGCCGCCGTGCGGCGGTGCGCCAAAAGTGAAGGCCTCCAACAGGAAACCGAATTTTTCCTGCGCCTCGTCCGGGCCGATGCCCATCACCTCGAACACCCGCTCCTGGACGTCGCGGCGGTGGATACGGATCGAGCCGCCGCCGATCTCGTTGCCGTTGCAGACGATGTCGTAGGCGTCGGCCAGCACCGCGCCGGGATCGGATTCGATGCGGTCCTGCTGTTCGGCCTTCGGTGCGGTGAACGCGTGGTGGACCGCGGTCCACGCTCCCGAGCCGACGGCCACGTCACCGGCCTCCACGGCGTCGTCGGCCGGCTCGAACAAGGGCGGGTCGACGATCCAGACGAACGCCCAGCTGCCGGGCTCGATCAAGTCCAACCGGTGCGCGATCTCCGAGCGCGCCGCGCCCAACAGCGCCCGGGATCCCTTGACCGGGCCGGCGGAGAAGAAGATGCAGTCGCCGGGGTTGGCTCCGACGTGGCCGGCCAGGCCGTCGCGTTCGGCGTCGGTCAGGTTCTTGGCAACCGGACCGCTCAGCGTGCCGTCGTCGCCGACCAGCACGTAGGCCAGCCCGCGGTGCCCACGCTGCTTGGCCCACTCCTGCCAGCCGTCCAGGGTGCGGCGCGGCTGGGACGCGCCGCCGGGCATTACCACCGCGCCGACGTAGGGCGCCTGGAACACCCGGAAGGTGGTGTCTTTGAAGAACTTCGTGCACTCGACGAGCTCCAGCCCGAAGCGCAGGTCCGGCTTGTCGGAGCCGAACCGGCGCATGGCGTCGGCGTAGGTCATCCGCGGGATCGGGGTGGGGATCTGGTAGCCGATCAACGCCCACAACGCGGACAGGATCTCCTCGGAGATCGCGATGACGTCGTCGACGTCGACGAAGCTGAGCTCCATATCGAGCTGGGTGAACTCGGGCTGGCGGTCGGCGCGGAAGTCTTCGTCGCGGTAGCAGCGGGCGATCTGGTAGTAGCGTTCCATGCCGGCCACCATCAACAGCTGCTTGAACAGCTGCGGGCTCTGCGGCAGCGCGTAGAACGTGCCCGGCCGCAACCGGGCCGGCACCAGGAAGTCGCGCGCACCTTCCGGCGTGGAGCGGGTGATGGTCGGCGTCTCGATCTCGACGAAGTCGTGCCGGGCCAGCACCTCGCGGGCCGCGGCATTCACCTTGGAGCGCAACCGAATTGCCGCGGCCGGGCCATCGCGGCGCAGATCCAGGTAGCGGTACTTCAGCCGCAGCTCCTCCCCCGCCGGCTCGTCCAGCTGGAACGGCAGCGGCGCGGACTCGCCCAGCACGGTCAGCGCGGTGGCGTTGACTTCGATGTCACCGGTGGCGATCTCGGGGTTGGCATTACCTTCCGGGCGGATCTCGACCACCCCGGTGACCGCGACGCAGAACTCCGAGCGCAACCGGTGCGCCTGGGCCAGCACATCGGCTTCGCGGAACACCACCTGGGCGACGCCGGACGCGTCACGCAGATCGATGAAGATGACACCACCGTGGTCGCGGCGGCGGGCCACCCAGCCGGCCAACGTCACCTGTTGCCCGGCGTCGCTGTCCCGTAGCGAACCGGCGGCGTGGCTGCGCAGCACAAAGACTCCTTAAGACCTGAATTGGATGACTGCCCAGTCTAAAGGGCGGGTTTGACACGGTACTTTTGCCTGTATTCCAACCTCCATCGCACTCGTGGGTCCCGGCGCTGTCGGTACGACGGTCGCCGCCCTGCTGCACCGCGCCGGGCACCCGGTGCTGCTGTGCGGCCACACTCCGCGCGCGATCATCGAACTGCGGCCCGACCCCGAAGTCTTGGCCGGTGACCCCATCGTGGTGCCCGGACCGGTGCACACCGACCCCGCTGACGTCGGCGGACCGGTCGACGTGCTGATCCTGGCGGTCAAAGCCACCCAGAACGCAGCCGCGGCAGGCTGGCTGGCCCGGTTGTGCGACGAGCGCACGGTGGTGGCCGTGCTGCAGAACGGCGTCGAACAGCTCGAGCAGGTGCAGCCGCTGTGCCCGTCGTCGACCGTGGTTCCCGGCAGCGTGTGGTACTCGGCGGAGACCCAGCCCGACGGGTGGGTGCGGTTGCGTGGCGAGGCCGCGCTGGTGCTGCCCACCGGGCCGGCGGCGGAGGCGCTGGCCGACCTGCTGCGCGGGGCCGGCTGCCGGGTGGACTGCGACCCCGACTTCACCACCGTGATCTGGCGCAAACTGCTGCTCAACGCGCTGGCCGGACTGATGGTGCTGACCGGGCGCCGGTCGGGGATGTTCCGCCGCGACGACGTGGCCGACCTGTCGCGGCGGTATGTGGCCGAGTGTGTGGCGGTGGCGCGCGCCGAGGGCGCCCGGCTGGGCGACGACGTCGTCGCACGGATCGTCGATTCGTTCCGGGTGGTTCCCGAGGACATGACGACCTCGATACTGACCGATCGGGAACACCACCGGCCGCTGGAATGGGACCTGCGCAACGGCGTGATCATCCGCAAGGCCCGCGCCCACGGCCTGCCCACCCCGATCAGCGACGTGATCGTGCCGCTGCTGGCCGCGGCCAGCGAAGGCCCCGGCTAAGGTGCACGGCATGCATCCCTGCGAACGCGTCGACCTGAGCTTCGTCGACAACGCCAAATACCGCTTCCGCAACAGCGTGGACCTGGCCATCACGCCCGAGCAGTTGTTCGAGGTGCTGGGCGACGCCGAAGCGTGGCCGCGTTGGGCGAAGGCGATCACCAAGGTCACCTGGACCAGCCCGGAGCCGCGCGGCGTGGGCACCACCCGCGTCGTGGAGATGCGCGGCGGCATCGTCGGCGACGAGGAGTTCATCGCCTGGGAACCGTTCACCCACATGGCTTTTCGGTTCAACTCGTGCTCGACGAAGGCAGTCGCCGCGTTCGCCGAGGACTACCGGGTGCAGGTCATTCCCGGCGGCTGCCGACTGACCTGGACCATGGCCCAGCAGCCGGCCCGCGGCGCCGGCCTGGGCATGGTGCTGTTCGGGCCGCTGCTGAACCTGGGGTTGCGCTGGTTCCTGCGCAATCTGCGCGCTTACACCGACACCCGGTTCGCCGCCGCCCCGCAGCGATAGGCCGGTGGTGTGCTGGGGCGGTCAATTCCCCTGCGCGTCGCGGACACTTTGCGGTAACCGTGGATCTGCGGGACCGATGCGGATGGAGGTTCTGCTGGGGATCGGAACGGATCGGTCGGGACACGCCATATCCGTACCGCCACCGCAGATTCCGGATCGCAGGTACGACGGCGAATTCACCGCGGTGGAGTCGTTTTGCACCTGCAGCCAGGTCCAGGGTCCGAAGTAGGACACGCCGGTCCACAGGCACACCACGCCGGTTACCGCCAGCGTGGACACCTTGTTGCGCCACCGCGGGTTGATGGACTGCAGACCCGTTTCGACAAACGTCTCGCCGCGATCGTTGCGCGTGACGCGCAAAAACGTGACCCCGCAACCGAACAGCGCCATGATGAATCCCTCGTAAAGCGGGAACTGGTAGACGGTTCCCGCGAACAAACTCAGGCTCCCCACCACGCCCTGATAGATCCACACCTGCGGAATGATGAACAGGGCGAACTCGAATGGCATCCAGATGCCGGCCAGCAGGAAGAACAGTGCGACCCATCGCGAGATCTGGCCCAGCTGTGGGAATTTGCGCTCCGAGAAACGCAACCACCAGGCTCCGATCAGGGACAGCAGCACCCCGGAGTAGACGTATTGCGGCAGGGCGTAGAGCAGTCCGTCGGGAAAATGAGCCTGCCCGGGATAGCGGAATCCGGGAATGTAATTCGCCCAGGTGCCCCAGCTGATGCTGTGGGCGTTCATGGCGAAGGTGTAGTTGTAGAAGTTCACCATCGGCTCCCAGAAGTAGCCGATCATCATGCCGATGACGAGCTTGCCGTCGAAGGAGACCTTGCCGTCCCTGATCCAGGGTTTGATCAGGAACCGCCAGCACAGGTAGACCGTTGAGGCGGCACTGGCGATCTCCAGTGCCCGCAGGTACCACAGGTACGGGTAGTGGTCCGGCCCCGACGGTATGGGCCGGCCGAAGTCGTCGGAGGCGAACCAGCGCAGCCATCCCTGCGCGGCTATCACCAGCAGCAGTGCCCCCAACGCGGCGAACCACCAGATCGGCTTCGATTCGGCGTTGGGCTGAGCCGGCAGAGATGACGGGGACGTCTTCGAAGATGTCGACTTGGCCTGCGTCATCAGGACCTCCGATCTTGGGGAACCGCCAACCTTCAGAACAGACTTACCGACATGGCGTTATCGACGGGCAAGGCGACACCCGATACGAACTCGGCCTCCCCGCTTGCGAGGTACACCAACGCGCGGGCGATGTCGTCGGGAACGCCGACACGCCCCTGCTTGGCGGCCACCACGTCGGCAATCGGCATCGGCGCAACGGACTCGTAGATGGCTTTGATGCCGTCGAGCATCGGCGTCTCGATGATGCCGGGCAGCACACAGTTCACCCTGATGCCCAGGGGCCGTAGCTCGAGCGCTGCGGACTGGGTGAGGTTGATCAGCGCGGCTTTGGACGCCGCATAGCCGGCCATCGCGGGCATGCCGCGCAACCCCGCGGTGGACGCGGTGATCAGGATGGCACCGCCGCCGCGTTCGGCGATGCGCGGGGCCGCGTACTTGATCCCGTAGTACGGACCGGCGATGTTGACGGCCAATGTCCGCTGCAGATCCTCGGCAGACGCATCGACGATCAAACCGCCGGCGGAACTGACCCCCGCGTTGTTGATCAACACGTCAAGGCCGCCGAACGCCTCGACGGTCGCCTCGACCGCGGCCTGAACGTCAGCCGGTTCGCTGACATCGCAATGCAATGCTGTTGCCGCGCAGGTAGTTTCGGCTAGCGATTGGGCGGCGGGCAGATCGATGTCCGCGATCAGGACCTTGGCACCCGCCTCCAGCAGACGCAGCACGGTGGCTCGGCCGATCCCGGACGCACCCCCCGTGACCAGCGCGACCTTGCCGTCAACCGCGGTGCTCATGAAAGCCCTTCGCCGCCAAGAAGTTTGATCACCTGCGAGATCTGATGGCTCCAGTGGGCCCCGTATTCGGGATCAGCGCTGGCGGCCATATTGAAGAAGCTGACCTCGTTGATCCCCGCGTCGATCATCTCCTGAACACGACCGGCAACGCGTTCCGGCCCTCCCCACACCAGCGCGAAATCGGTGACCTGATCCGGAATCTTCGCCGTCATCTCGGCGACCCGCTGGGGACTGGCCAGCATCGGGTTGATGTCCTGAGCCCAGTTGAAGTCGCCGAGCGGATTCTCGAAGCCCCACTTTTCCCAGGTCTTGCTCGAATCGATGCTGGCGCACGTGATCGCAATCCAGCCCGGGTTGGGCTGACGTGCCAGCTCCCACGCTGTTTTGTCGTCTTCGGCGAGGACTGTGATCACCTGGGCGTTGAACCGCAACGCCTCAGGATCGCGGCCCTCTTTCTCGGCGAAAGCTTTGATCCCGCCGATGTAGTCGGCGAGCCAGGCGTAGTCGTTGCCGGCGCCACCGGGCAGAAATGTCAGCCAGCCGTTGCCGACCGTGCCGGCCAAGCGCTGGATCCGCGGCCCGCCGCCGACGAACAGCAGCTGCGGTGGGCCACCTTCCCACATCGGGATCGGGAAGATGGCATCGCGCAGCGGCCAGAACTCCGAGTCCCGCGACACCGGTGCAGCGCCGGATTCCCACAATGTCTTCCAGATCGCCGCGGCCTCTTCCAGCCGCGAGAACGGCTTGCTGCGCACCTCGCCGAACGGCTTGAACTGCTTCTCCTCGCCGGCGCCGATCGCAAACGTCATGCGGCCCTTGGACATATGCTGCAGCGTCATCATTTCCTGGGCCATCACCGCTGGGCTGCGCCGCAGCGGATCGATCACCGCCAACAGGATCTCGATGTCCTGGGTCAGAACCGCCGCGGCGGCGCACATCTCCATCGAGCCGAACCACGCGTCGGCGTAGAAACTCGTCGGCGCCGAAGGATCGGCGGCCGGCACCGGCGGGGTGAGCATCCCTTGCGGGTGCGTCGACATGATCTGGTCGGGCAGATCGAGGAACTCCCAACCCTGCGCCTCAGCTCGTTTGAACGATTCCAGAGCCGCCTCCATCGGCGGGAATTCGTTGCCGAACAGACCGAACTTCACCGTCTTTGAACTCAACCTCACGCCTTTCGCTCTTGTGATCTGGACCACTGAGAGCATGGTGTTCTATGAGAGTGACTCCTGTCAAGAGCGTTACTAGCACGAGCTGCGGAGGGCTTGCATACTCGATGAAACCGGCGCGAGGAATCGGCTCGACCTGTCGGTCCAGCGCATGCTTACCTGGACCGGGCCCGCCTTGATGGCGGTGTTCTTCCTCGGTTTCTGGGTCCTGGGCCACTTCATTCCGCCGCCGTCGCCCAGTCGCACCCCCGAGGAGGTGGTGGCGTTCTTCCGCGACCACGCCGCCCAGAAGCGCGCCGGTCTGATTCTGGTGAGCCTTGCCGGCGCGCTGGTCTGCACGTGCAGCATGGCGATCAGTGGGCAACTCAAGCGAATCAGCACTCCGCTGGCCTACGTCCAGATGCTGTTCGGCGCGTTGCTGGCGCTCGAGTTCATCTCCCCCATCTTCGTCTGGCAGGCCATCCGGCTGCAGCGTGAACCTAACCGCTACCAGTCGACGGGATCCCAGCTTGCAGTGCGTCGAGGCCGGCCTGGAGATGGTCGACCACCCGACCACCCTCGCCCAGCCAAACCCGCAGAGCGGTGCGGAAGGCCGCCACGGCGGCGCCCGCCAGCACTCCGGCTTCGATATCGTCGTCGGGATCGGTGCCACGGTCAGCAGCCAGAACGCGACGCACAATCGTCTCGACCTGATCGCAGTAGTGCAGATAGCGCGTATACAGCGCCGGTTCCTTATGACACAAACGCGTTCGCGCCAACGCAAATTCGGGATCGGACTCAGCCCAGTACACGGCGTTGTCCAGCAAGACTTCACGCACTCGCGCCCAACCCGAACCACCGGGCGACGTGGACTGCGCCATCAGCGCGCGATAGGAGTTCATCCGCTCGTCGATATCGAAGAAGACCGCGTTTTCCTTGGTGCCGAAGTGCCGGAAAAACGTGCTGGGAGCATAATCCGCGGCCTCGGCAATCTCCTCCACCGTGGTCTGCGCGAAACCCTTCTCCTCGTACTGCCGAAGCGCGACCAACGCCAACTCACGTCGGCCCCGCTGCATCCGGCGCGTCCTCGTCGTCGGCGGTTTCGCAGCAGCCACCTCACCGGCATTCATATACGCCCCCCAAGCTGACGACGACACCACGACAACGGAAATGGGACTCACTCCAATGACGAGAGAATACCCACCCCTGCATCACGCCACGGCGTCAGCACACAGCGCTGCGCCGGCGGCAACGGTCTACAACCTGCTCACCGACGGCGCGAACTGGCCCAGATGGATCAATCTCGACTCCATGACACTGGAGCGCGAGGGCCAAGAGGGCGGCGAAAGCGTGGGCGCCATTCGTCGATTCCGGTTCCGCCGCGCCGGCATCAGATTCGTCACTCACGAACAAGTCGCCGAGCTCATCCCGCAACGCCGCTTCGGCTACGCCCTGGTTTCTGGTCTGCCATTGCGCAACTACCGCGCGAACGTCGACCTCACCCCAACACCCAACGGCGGAACCCACATTCAATGGTCGGGAACGTGGAACACGGCGCTGACAGGAACGGGATTGCCGACCCGATTGCTCATCAAACGGCTCTACCGGCAGTTCAGCCACGGGCTTGCCCGTGCAGCCGAACGGGTATGAGGACTGACCCCGCACCGGAATCGCTGGCACGCACCGGGGGTAGGTATGCAAAGCTGGTTTGCACGGGTCGAAGACCCGGCTGACTGATCTAACGGAGGGCGCGATGACCTTCAACGAGGGTATGCAGATCGATACCAGCTCCGCGTCCTCCTCCGGCGGCGGTGGCGGGATGGGGCCGATCGCCATCGGTGGCGGCATCGGCGGCCTGCTGATCGTGGTGGTCGCCATGCTGCTCGGCGTCGACCCCGGCGGGATCATCAGCCAGCAGCCGATGGACACCGGCGGCGACGTGGCGCCCGGATTCGACCTAAACAAGTGCAAGACCGGTGCCGACGCCAACAAGTACGTGCAGTGCCGGGTGGTGGCCACCGGCAATTCACTGGACGCGGTGTGGAAGCAGCTGATGCCCAGCTACACCAAACCGAAAATGCGGCTGTTCAGCGGCACGGTCAGCACCGGATGCGGGCCGGCCAGCACCGAAGTCGGACCGTTCTACTGCCCGGTGGACAAGACGGCGTACTTCGACACCGACTTCTTCTCGGTGCTGGTCGACCGATTCGGTTCCAGCGGTGGGCCTTTCGCCCAGGAATACGTGGTGGCCCATGAGTACGGCCACCACGTGCAGAACCTGCAGCACACCCTCGGCCGCGCCCAGCAGGGGGCACAGGGCTCGCAGGGAAACGGTGTGCGCACCGAACTGCAGGCCGACTGCTACGCCGGGGTGTGGGCCCACTACGCCTCGACGGTCAAGCAGGACAGCACCGGACGGCCGTTCCTGGAGCCGTTGAGCGACAAGGACATTTCTGACGCGTTGTCGGCGGCGGCGTCGGTGGGTGACGACCGCATCCAGGCGGAGGTGAACGGCCGCGTCAACCCCGAGTCCTGGACGCACGGATCCTCGGCGCAACGCCAGAAGTGGTTCACCATCGGCTACCAGAGCGGCGACCCCAACAAGTGCGACACCTTCGCCACCAACGACTTGGGTTAGCCGGGTTTAACCGAGCATCTTCGCAACTCCCTGCGGCGCCCGGCCGTCAGCGCGTCAAGCGCCCAACGGGTGGCTGCCGTTGAGCAGGGGACCCGGCCGGCCGAGGTCGTCGTGGTCATCCACGCCGAAACACCGTCGCTGAAAACGGCTACCAGGGCCGCGTCGAGCAGGTCACGCCGGTGGTCGCGGTTTGATTCACCACTACCTGGCCGTCGACGGCGATTTCGCAGTGCAGTTCGGGAGTGCCCGACCCGCAGTTGGGCCAGTGGCAGCCGCCGCTGGCGTTGACGAACGCCCACTGGTTGGGGTTGGTCAGGGTCGCGGTGTACACCAGCGGCGTGCCGGGGCTGAACGACACCGGCACGGTGGTCAGAAACTGCGACGAGTTCGCGTCGAAAGCCGCCTGGCTGGGCGGATCGGTGGTGATGTAGCGCACGTTGCCGGTCAGTTCGCCGGTGGCGGTAACGGTGTAGGTGACCTGGTGACCGTCCGCGTGCGCGGTCGCCGGCATCTGCAGCACTGCGAAGGCCACGGCGATCGTCGCCGCAGACGCTGCCGCAACCGCGCTCACGCTTTTTCGCACGTTCGTCATATCGGAAACGCTACCGGATTCGTTACCCGCACCTAGTTACGTCGGTGTTCACCCGGTTGCGGTATGAAGCAGCCATGACCGACGACCCGGAACAAGCTGGCGTCAGCCGGCGCGCGCTGCTGGGTACCGGGGCAGCGGCGGCGGTGCTCGGGGCCGGCGCCGGGGTGGGCGGCGCCGCGCTGCTCTGGTCGAAATCACCGGGGGTCTGGGTTCGGCCCGACCGCACCGGCGCCCCGCCGGTGGGTGGTCTGCATCTGCAGTTCGGCCGCGACGCCGCCACCGAAGTAGTGGTCTCCTGGCACAGCACGGATGCGGTACACAACCCGCGCGTGCTGTTGGGCACGCCCACCGGCGGCCTGGGTACCGGCGTGGCCGCCGAAACCCGCACGTATCGGGATGCCAAGTCGGGCAACGAAGTTCGCGTCAACCATGCTCGGCTCACCGGCCTGACCCCCGATACCGACTACATCTATGCCGCCGTGCACGACGGCGCCACGCCCGAACTCGGCTCCATCAGGACCGCACCGTCCGGCCGAAAACCGTTCCGCTTCACCAGTTTCGGTGACCAGTCGACGCCTGCCCTGGGCCGGTTGTCCGACGGGACCTACATCAGCGACAACATCGGCTCCCCCGCGGCCGGCGACACCACCGCGGCCATCGAACGGATGGCGCCGCTGTTCAACCTGGTCAACGGCGACCTGTGTTACGCCAACTTGGCCCACGACCGGATCCGCACCTGGTCGGACTGGTTCGTCAACAACTCCCGCTCGGCCCGGCACCGGCCGTGGATGCCCGCGGCGGGCAACCACGAGAACGAATTAGGCAACGGCCCAGTCGGTTACGGCGCCTACCAGACGTACTTCACGGTGCCCGATTCCGGCGCCGACGCCGAACTACGCGGACTGTGGTATTCGTTCACCGCCGGCTCGGTGCGCGTGATCAGCCTGAACAATGACGACATCGCCTATCAGGACGGCGGCAACTCCTACATTCACGGCTATTCCGGTGGCGCGCAAAAGCGTTGGCTTGCAGCCGAACTGGACGCGGCTCGGCGAGATCCCGGGATCGACTGGGTGGTGATCTGCATGCACCAGACGGCGATCTCGACCGCCAAGGGCAACGGCGCCGACCTGGGGATCCGCCAGGAATGGCTGCCGCTGTTCGACCAGTACCACGTCGATCTGGTGCTGTGCGGACACGAGCACCACTACGAGCGGTCCCATCCGTTGCGCGGCACGATGGGCACCGACACCCGCACGCCGATCCCCGTCGACACCCGCAGCGACGTCATCGACGTCACCCGGGGAACGGTGCACGTCGTCATCGGCGGGGGCGGCACGTCGCGACCGACCAATGGGCTGTTCTTCCCCGACCTGCGGTGCCAGGTGATCACGGGGGTGGGGGAATTCGATCCTGCCGTCGGGCGAAAGCCGCCGATCTACGTGATGGAGGATGCGCCGTGGTCGGCGTTTCGGGACCGCGACAATCCGTACGGTTTCGTGGCTTTCGACGTCGACCCGGGCGTTTCCGGCGGGTCGACGTCGATCAAGGCGACGTACCACGTGGTGACGGGACCCTACGGCGCGACGCGGGCGGTGGATCAGTTCACTTTGACCAAGCCCCGCGGTTAAAACAGGGTCTGTTGGACGGGCCCGGGCATTGTCGTTGCTACTACGGCCGGCGTCGTCAGCCGGTGGTCGCCGCTTAGCCGGTACTTCGCCGCCAACGGCCGGGCGCGGTCGCGCAGCATGTCGCGGTAGGTCTGCGGCAGATATGCGCTGCGGCGGTACAACTCGCGATAGCGGCTTACCAGTTCGGGATGCGCGCGGGCCAGCCAGGACATGAACCATTGGCGGGTCGAGCCGCGCAGATGCAGACCGAAAACCGTCACGCCGGTCGCGCCGGCGGCCGCGATCCGGCCCAGCAGGTCATCGAGGTGCTCGACCGAATCGGTGAGGTGCGGCAGCACCGGCGCCACCATCACGTGGCAGGCCAGATTGGCCTCGCGAATCGCGGAGATCAGCGCCAGCCGTGCCTGCGGCGTGGGCGTACCCGGCTCGACGTCGCGGTGCAGTTCGGCATCACCTACCGCCAGCGATACCGACACCGACACCGGAACCTGTTGGGCCGCTTCGGTGATCAGCTTGAGGTCGCGGCGCAGCAGCGTTCCCTTGGTCAGGATCGACAGTGGTGTCCCGGAGGCTGCGAGAGCGGTGATGATGCCGGGCATCAGCGCGTACCGCCCCTCGGCGCGCTGGTAGGGGTCGGTGTTGGTGCCCAGTGCGACGGTTTCGCGCTGCCACGACGGTCTTGCGAGTTCGCGGCGCAGTACCTCGGCGACGTTGGTCTTGACCACGACCTGGGTGTCGAAGTCGGCACCGGAGTCGAAGTCCAGGTATTCGTGGGTGGGGCGGGCAAAGCAGTAGCGGCAGGCGTGCGAGCAGCCACGGTAGCCGTTGACGGTGTACCGGAAGGGCAGGGCGGCCGCATTGGGCACCTTGTTCAGCGCGGACTTGCACAGCACCTCGTGGAACGTCATGCCCTCGAACTGCGGCACTCGCACGCTGCGGACGAAGCCGATCCGCTGCAGGCCGGGCAGCGCGCCGTCGTCCTGCGGAGAATCGACGGGGGAACCGTTGACAGCTATCGTTTGGCCGGCCCAGCGCATACCCCTATTCGAACAATTGTTCGATAGTCGCGTCAAGAGGGCGGCCCCGGACCGCCGGCGCCCCTGCCTTCGCGTCCTTCGCCGTTCGCCCTTCGCCCTTCGCCGCGACGGGCCCCAAAATGCCGTTCGCGAGGCCGACTTACCGTACATATGAGGACGCTCGAGGCAGGACGGCCCGCGGGAGACGGGACAGGACGGCTGGCTTGAGTAGGGGGCAGGACGCTCGCGGGAGAAGCGCTGCGGCGCAAGCAGCGCGCGTCAGGTCAGGCGCGACAGCACCTCGGCGACCACCGCGTCCACCGGCACCGACACCTGCTCCCCCGACGCGAGGTCCTTCACCCCGACCGTGCCGGCGTCCAGATCCCGATCCCCCGCCACCAGCGCAAACCGCGCGCCGGAGCGATCGGCCGCGCGCATCGCGCCCTTGAGCCCCCGGTCGCCATAGGCCAGGTCGACGCGCACGCCGGCGGCCCGCAGTTCGCCGGCCAGCACCGCCAGCCGCAGCTTGGCCGCCTCGCTCAGCGGCACTCCGAACACCTCGCAGCGCGCCGTCGACCCCACGCTCTTGCCCTCGGCCCGCAGCGCCAGCAGCGTGCGGTCCACGCCGAGCCCGAACCCGATGCCGGACAGGTCCTGTCCACCCAACTGGCGCATCAGCCCGTCGTAGCGGCCGCCGCCGCCGATGCCGGACTGCGCCCCCAGCCCGTCGTGCACGAACTCGAAAGTGGTCTTGGTGTAGTAGTCCAGGCCGCGCACCATGCGCGGGTTCACCACGTAGGGCACCCCGAGGGCATCCAGGTGCGACAGCACGGTGTCGAAGTGCGCCTTGGCCGCATCGGAGAGGTGATCGAGCAACACCGGCGCGTCCGCCGTCATCGCCTTGACCGCGGGACGCTTGTCATCCAACACCCGCAGCGGGTTGATCTCCGCGCGGCGCCGGGTCTCCTCATCCAGGTCCAGCCCGAACAGGAAGTCCTGCAACAGTTCCCGATACTGGGGCCGGCAACTGTCGTCGCCCAGCGAGGTGATCTCCAGCCGGAACCCGTCCAGCCCCAGCGACCGGAAGCCGGCGTCGGCCACGGCGATCACCTCAGCGTCCAGTGCCGGGTCGTCGACGCCGATCGCCTCGACACCCACCTGCTGCAGCTGCCGGTAGCGCCCGGCCTGTGGGCGCTCGTAGCGGAAGAACGGCCCCGCGTAGGCCAATTTCACCGGCAGCCCGCCGCGGTCCAGACCGTGCTCGATGACCGCGCGCACCACCCCGGCGGTGCCCTCGGGCCGCAACGTCACCGAGCGGTCGCCGCGGTCGGCGAAGGTGTACATCTCCTTGGACACCACATCGGTGGATTCGCCCACGCCGCGGGCGAACAGCGCGGTGTCCTCGAAGATCGGCAGCTCGATGTGGCCGTATCCGGCACGCCGGGCCGACCCGAGCAGCCCGTCGCGCACCGCCACAAAATCAGCGGAGTCCGGCGGGAAGTAGTCCGGCACCCCCTTGGGTGCCACGAATTCGGTCACGGGCTCAAACCTTCGAGGAACGGGTTGAAGCGGCGCTCGGCGCCGATGGTGGTCGGGTTGCCGTGGCCCGGCAGGACCACGGTCTTGTCGTCGAGCACCAGCAGTTTGTCGACGATCGAACGCAGCAGGTCCCGCCCGCTGCCGCCGAACAGGTCGGTGCGACCGATGGACCGCTCGAACAACGTGTCGCCGGTGAACACCCGGTCCGTGTCGGCAACCACCCGGAAGCACACCGACCCGCGGGTGTGCCCCGGGGTGTGATCGACGTTGACCGAAATCCCACCGAGGTCGATCTTGTCGCCGTCGCGGTCCAGCTCAACCACCTGCTTGGGCTCGCGGAAGAATGCGCCGGCGACCAGTTGCGCCGCCCGCGGACCGAACCCGTAGATCGGGTCGGCGAGCATGAACCGGTCTTCCGGATGGATGTAGGTGGGGCAGCCGAACGTGTCGGACACCTTCTGCGCGGACCAGATGTGGTCGATGTGGCCGTGGGTGATCAGCACCGCGGCCGGGGTCAGCCGATTCTTGTCCAGGATGCGGCGCAGCTGGCCGAAAGCACGCTGGCCGGGGTCGACGATGATGGCGTCGGCGCCCGGCCGCTCGGCCAGTACGTAGCAATTGCACTGCAGCAGTCCGGCAGGAAATCCGGTGATCAACACGGTGCTCAGTTTCCCATCCCCGCAGCCGTGCAAAGATAGCGGCCGTGCCAACGAACAAGCAGCGACGCGAAGCCGCCAAGCGCAAACTCGAGCGACAGCAGGAACGCCGCGCCCAGCAGGCCAAGCGGCGACGCATCCTGACGATCGCCGGCGCCGCGGTCGCCGCGGTGGCCGTCGTTGCGGCGGTGGTGGTCGCCATCGTCGTCAGCAAGGACGATCACAAAGGCAAGCCGTCGGCGTCGACCACGCCCAGCAGCGCGACGTCCGGGTCGGCCGCCACCAACCTGCCGCCCGTCGACCTCAGCGGCGCCGTGCCGATGCCGCCGTTCAAGGCCCCGGCCAACCTGGGCGCCAACTGCCAGTACCCCGCGGACAAGGCCGCGCCGGCCGCCAAGCCGGCGAAGCCGCCGCGCACCGGCAAGGTCCCGACCGAGCCCGCTCAGATCAGCGCCAGCATGATGACGAGCCAGGGCAAGGTCGGCCTGATGCTGGCCAACAACGAATCCCCGTGCACGGTCAATAGTTTCGCCAGCCTGGCCAACCAGAACTTCTTCAAGGACACCAAGTGCCACCGGTTGACGACGTCGCCGTCGCTGTCGGTGCTGCAGTGCGGCGACCCCAAGGGCGACGGCACCGGCGGCCCGGGTTACCAATTCGCCAACGAGTACCCCACCAACCAGTTCCCGGCCAACGATCCCAAGCTCAAGCAGCCGGTGATCTATCCGCGCGGCACGCTGGCCATGGCCAACGCCGGACCCGACACCAACAGCAGCCAATTCTTCCTGGTCTACCGCGACTCGGCGCTGCCGCCGGAATACACGGTCTTCGGCAAGATCCAGGACGACGGGCTGGCTACCCTGGACAAAATCGCCGCAGGGGGTGTGGCCGGCGGCGGCCCAGACGGACCGCCTGCCCAGGACGTGACGATCACGTCGCTGTTGCTCGACTAGCCCTACACCCGCGGCTGACTGGGAGGAGGCTCGTGACCGAGAGCTCATTCGGTCGCTACCAGTTGCAGGGGTTGCTGGGGCGCGGCGGCATGGGTCAGGTCTACCGCGCGTACGACACCCAGACCGACCGCGTCGTGGCCATCAAGTTGCTGCCCCCGCACCTGATCGAAGACAAGGAGTTTCAGCACCGGTTCCGCCGCGAGGCCCGCACCGCGGCCAGCCTGAGCGATCCGCACGTGGTGCCCATCCACAGCTTCGGCGAAATCGACGGGCGCCTGTATGTGGACATGCGTCTGGTCGACGGCCGCGACCTGGTGAAGTTCATCGCCGAGAAGGGCGGCCGGCTGACACCGGCGCAGACGGTGGCGATCATCGATCAGACGGCGGCGGCCCTGGAGAGCGCGCACCACGCCGGACTGGTGCACCGCGACGTCAAGCCGTCCAACATTTTGGTCGCCCATGCCCGGGATTTCGTCTACCTGATCGACTTCGGGCTGGCCCGGGCCAGCACCGACACGGCGCTGACCAACACCGGGCAGACGATGGGCACCCTGGCCTACCTGGCACCCGAAAGATTCAGGGGCATAACGGATTCCCGCGCCGACGTGTACGGCCTGGGCTGTGTGCTCTACGAGTGCCTGACCGGCGTCCGGCCGTTTCCCGGAGACTCGTACGAAGAGCTGATCTCCGCGCACCTCTACACCCCTCCGCCGCGCCCGACGGCCGTGTGCCCCGACGTGCCGCCGGCCTTCGACGCGGTGGTCGCGCGGGCGCTGGCCAAGGATCCGGACGCGCGGTATCAGACGGTGACCGAACTCGCCGACGCTGCCCGGGCGGCGCTGGGCGGGGCCGCGTTGACGTTGCCTGCGCTACCCCCGCCGCCGCCGGACACACCGCCGGGCGGCTCACCCGCGCCGGTCAAGGCGGGCAGTCGCGCCGCGCTGATCGCGACCGTCGCCGGCTCGGGCTTGACGCTGGTCCTGGTGGCTGCGGCGGTGGCGTTCTTCGCCGGCGGCGACGACACGCCCCCGGACAAGCCGACACCGGTCACTACGACCAGCCCGACCAGCGTGACCAGCAGCGAGTCCCCCGAAACGTCCGACACCCCGGAGCCGACGACGGTGACGACCACCGTCACAACGGAGCCGACCGAAACGCCGTAAGCGCGTGAGGAAGCCTCAGGACGCGGACGTCACCCGGTACACGTCGTAGACGCCCTCGACGTTGCGCACCACGTTCAGCAGATGCCCCAGGTGCTTGGGGTCGCCCATCTCGAAGGTGAACCGGCTGATCGCCACCCGGTCACCGGAGGTGGTGACCGACGCCGACAGGATGTTCACCTTCTCGTCGGCCAGCACCCTTGTCACGTCCGACAGCAGCCGGTGCCGGTCGAGGGCCTCCACCTGGATCGCCACCAGGAACACCGACGACGGCGACGGCGCCCACAACACCTCGATGATGCGCTCGGCCTGCTGCTGCAGGGATGCGGCGTTGGTGCAGTCGGTGCGGTGCACGCTGACCCCGCCGCCGCGGGTGACGAAGCCCATGATCTGATCGCCCGGCACCGGTGTGCAGCACTTGGCCAGCTTGGTCAGCACGCCCGGGGCGCCGGGGACCGACACGCCGACGTCCTCGGTGCTGCGCGGGCGCCGCGGCATGGTCGCCGGCGTGGACCGTTCGGCCAGTTCCTCCTCGGCCTGGTCGATGCCGCCGAGTTCGGCCAGCAGTCGCTGCACCACGTGCCGCGCCGAGACATGCCCCTCCCCGATCGCGGTGTACATGGCCGACACGTCGGTGTAGTGCAGCTCGTTGGCCACCGCGGCCATCGACCCGCCATTGACCAAGCGCTGCAACGGAAGTCCGCCGCGGCGGACCTCGCGGGAGATGGCCTCTTTGCCGGCCTCGAGCGCCTCTTCCCGGCGTTCCTTGGCGAACCACTGCCGGATCTTGGTCTTGGCCCGCGGCGACACCACGAACTGTTGCCAGTCCCGCGACGGCCCGGCGTTGAGCGCCTTGGAGGTGAAAACCTCGACGACTTCTCCGTTTTCGAGTTTGCGTTCCAACGCCACCAGGCGGCCGTTGACCCGGGCGCCGATGCAGCGGTGGCCGACCTCGGTGTGCACGGCGTAGGCGAAGTCCACCGGCGTGGAACCGGCCGGCAGCGTGAACACGTCGCCCTTCGGGGAGAACACGAAGATCTCTTGTACCGCAAGGTCGTAACGCAACGACTCCAGGAATTCGCCGGGGTCGGCGGCTTCCCGCTGCCAGTCGAGGAGCTGACGCATCCAGGCCATGTCGTCGATCTCGGCGGCGGTGTTGGGATGCGGAACTCCGTTGCGCCCCTTGGTTTCTTTGTAGCGCCAGTGCGCGGCGATACCGAATTCTGCGGTGTGGTGCATGTCGCGGGTGCGGATCTGCACCTCCAGCGGCTTGCCCTCGGGCCCGACGACCGTGGTGTGCAGCGACTGGTACACGCCGTAGCGGGGCTGGGCGATGTAGTCCTTGAAACGTCCGGCCATCGGCTGCCACAGCGAATGCACTACGCCCACAGCGGCATAGCAGTCCCGGATCTCGTCGCACAGGATGCGGATTCCGACCAGGTCGTGGATGTCGTCGAAGTCGCGGCCCTTGACGATCATCTTCTGGTAGATCGACCAGTAGTGCTTTGGCCGGCTCTCCACCGTCGCCTTGATCTTCGAGGCGCTCAGCGTCGAGGTGATCTCGGCGCGCACCTTGGCCAGGTAGGTGTCGCGGGACGGGGCGCGGCCGGCGACCAGCCGCACGATCTCCTCGTACTTCTTGGGATGCAGGATGGCGAAGGCCAAGTCCTCCAGCTCCCATTTGACACTGGCCATACCGAGCCGGTGGGCAAGGGGCGCAATGACTTCCAGCGTCTCGCGGGCTTTGCGGGCCTGCTTCTCCGGGGGCAGGAATCGCATGGTGCGCATGTTGTGCAGCCGGTCGGCCACCTTGATCACCAACACCCGCGGGTCCCGGGCCATCGCGGTGATCATCTTGCGGATGGTCTCGCCCTCGGCGGCGCTGCCCAGCACCACGCGGTCCAGCTTGGTCACCCCGTCGACAAGGTGGCCGACCTCCTCGCCGAACTCCTCGGACAGCGCCTCGATGGTGTAGCCGGTGTCTTCGACGGTGTCGTGCAGCAGCGCGGCCACCAGCGTGGTGGTGTCCATGCCCAGCTCGGCCAGGATGTTGGCGACGGCCAGGGGGTGGGTGATGTAGGGGTCCCCGGAGTGCCGCATCTGGCTGGCGTGCCGCTGATCGGCGACTTCGTAGGCACGCTGCAGTATCGACAGGTCGGCCTTCGGGTAGACCTCGCGGTGCACCGCCACCAGCGGCTCGAGCACGGGGTTGATGGCGCTGCTGCGCGCTGTCATCCGCCGGGCCAGCCGAGCCCGGACCCGACGGGACGCGCTGCTGGTGGTCTTGAGTGGTTCGGCCGGCGGCTCGGGTACCTCGGTGACCGGCAGCGGTTCGGTGGGGGGCGCGGCAGCTTGCAGCGTGCTCTGTTCGTCCGCCACGTTGGTCACCTCCGTCTTAGAGGATATCTGTCGTTCGCGAGCGTAACGACACTGAGAAACTGCGGGCCGCAAATCGCCACCAGGTTAGGTTCGCGGCGAAAAGCGGAAGTCAAGCGCGGCTGAGGCTGTGCACCGGCAGCGGCGCCACCGCCTGGCGGCCGCCCAGCGCGGGAAGCTCGATGACCACCGCCGCACCGGGAACTTCAGCGCCGCTGCGTTCCAGCAGCCGCCGCGCAGCGCCGACACTGCCCCCGGTGGCCAGCACGTCGTCGATGATCACAACGCTTCGACCGGCCAACTCGATTCCGTCGGCGGGGATTTCGATGGTGGCCGCGCCGTATTCGCGCTGATAGTCCTCGCTGAGCACCGGGGGCGGCAGCTTGCCCCCCTTGCGGATGGCCAGCACCCCGGTGCGCAGCCGGGTGGCGACGGCGGCGGCAAGCAGGAAGCCGCGCGAGTCGATGCCGGCCACCAGGTCCGCTCCGGCGGCCACCTCGGCCAGCGCCTCGGTGATGGCGGCCATCGCCACCCGGTCGGCGAACACCGGGGTGAGGTCCTTGAACTGCACGCCCGGCTCGGGGAAGTCGGCGACCTTGCGGGTCATCGCGTCGATCATGGCCGCGACGTCGGCCGTTTCGCCGCGACTCACTGGACCAGCGCCCATCGGTCCATGTTCCAGCCCGCACCCCACCGGGTGGGGTTGCGGCCCACGGCGAACATCTTCTTCGACATCAACAAGGTGCGCTGCTGCCGGTACAGCGGCAACGTCGGCATGTCGCCCCACAGGATGGGTGCGCCTTCGGCGAGCAGCCGGGCCCGCTCGGCCGGGTCGGCCGAGACCGCCAGCGCACCGATGATCCCGTCGATCTGCGGGTTGGCGTAACCGGACAGGTTGTTTCCGTTGCCGCCGTGCAGCGCGTAGGCGTCCATCGCCGACGACCCGGTGGAACCGCTGCCGGGGGCTCCGCCGGTGCTGGCCAGCAGCACGTCGATCTTCGAGTCCCGCAGCGCCTGCGGTCCCGAGGTGTCCAGCGTCACGTTCGTCACGGTGATGCCGGCGGGTGCGCACGACGCGGCGATGGACCCGACGGTGGCCGCCAGCCGGGCGTTGGGGCCGCGGTAGCCGATCCGCACCGTCAGGGGGGCACCGCGCAGTGCATCGCGGGCGGCTTTCGGGTCGGCCTTGCCGAACGGGGCGGCCTCGTTGGTGCCGTCGGCCGCGGCCAGGGCGTCCTCGGTCGCCGGGGACAGTCGCGAGTTGGCTATCGGCACACCGGCGTCGCGGGCGATCGCATCGCGGGGCGTGCAGAAGGCGAACGCGCGACGGGCGGGCACCGCAGCCAGCGCGCCCTGCGGGGCGAAGATCAGCTGCTCGATGCCCCCCGACGGGGAGTCGGCGCTCTGATAGCCGTCCGGGGTGGCCAGCGCTCCCGACGATCCGGCCGCCACGTCGACCACGTCGACCCGGCGGTTGTTGACCCGGTCCTGGATGTCGCCGCCCTGCGGCCATACCGTGATCCGCTTGGTGATCGGCTTGGCGCCCCACCATTTGTCGTTGGCCACCAGCACCACCGCGCCGCCGTCCAGGACCCGCTCGATCTTGTACGGACCGGACGAGGGGAAGTGCTTGGCGTCGACACCGGGTCGCAGGTCCCAGGTCGAATTCCACAGTCGCGCAACCTGTTCCACCACCGACACCTTGTTGTTCTGCAGCGCGGTGGTGATGTCGGTGCCCAGCGTGTCGGAGATGACGTGCGACGGCATCATCGAGGTGGCGGTGAACAGTTGGGTGTAGTCGACGACACCGCGGTCCGGGATGAACGACACACGGGCCTTCTTCTGGCCGGGCGTGCACTCGACGTTGGCGATATCGACGTAGCCGGCCTGCGTCGCCGCGTCGAACCCGGCGAAGCGTCCGGATTGGGCCGCCCAGGCCAGCACCAGATCGTCGCAGGTCACTGGCTTGCCGTCGGAGTAGACGGCGTTGTCGGCGATCTGGTAGTCGAGCACCAGCGGCGACCCGCCCACCACCGAGATGGTGCCGAAGTCGTGGTCGGCGACCACCTGCCCCTCGGGTCCGTGGTAGCCGAATCCGGTCAGCGTGCGGGCGAACGCCTGCGCGCCGGCGGAGGCGAAACCGATGGAGGTGTTGGTGTTGTAGGTGGACAGCGCGCCGTCGACCACGTAGTCGATCTGGTTGGCGGCGCTGCCCGAACACGCGGTCAGGCCCGATGCCGCCAGCAAAGCAGCAACACCGGTGGCCACCAAGGCTTTTCGCAAGCGACACCGGGTGGCCATGCGGCTACCGCTTACCGACGTTTCGCTTGCCGGTGGGACGCCGGGTGCCGGTGGGACGTATCGGCCGCGCACCGGGGGCCGGCTTGCTGCTCGTCGCCGTCGGCTTGGTGAGCTCGACGGCCTTGGCCGCGGTGACCTCTTCGGTGGCGTCGTCGTCGGACGGTTGCGCCGACGGGTTCTCGGCGGTCGCCTTCTCCGGGGTCGTCTTCTGCGGGGTCGTCTTTTCCGGAGTCGTCACCGGGCCGCGCCGCCGCAGCACCCGCTTGGTGTGGGTGCGCACCAGTTCGGTGCGTTCCCGCAGGGTGACCAGCAGCGGTGTGGCGAAGAAGATCGACGAATAGGTGCCGACGATGATGCCGATCAACTGGACCAGCGCCAGGTCCTTGAGTGTGCCGACACCGAGCAGCCACACCGCCACCACCATCAACGCCAACACCGGAAGCACCGAGATCAGGCTGGTGTTGATCGAGCGCATGAAGGTCTGGTTGACGGCCAGGTTCGCCTGCTCGGCGAAGGTGCGGCGGGTGGTGTGCTGGAAGCCCTGGGTGTTCTCCTCGACCTTGTCGAACACGATGACCGTGTCATAGATCGAAAAGCCCAGAATGGTCAGCAACCCGATCACCGTCGCCGGGGTGACTTCGAAACCAACCAGCGCATACACACCGGCGGTGACGGTGATGTCGAAGACCATGGCCGCCAGCGCGGCGATCGTCATGTAGCGCTCGTAGCGCACGGTGATGTAGACGGCGACCAGCGCCAGGAACACCGCCAGGGCGATGATCGCCTTCTTGGTGATCTGGCCGCCCCAGGTGGAGGACACCGCCGCGTCGCTGATCGCGTTCTTGTTGGGCTTGTGGTCGGAGCCTTTGGGACCGAACGCGTCGAACAGGGCGTTACGCAGCTTCTCGGTCTGCTCGTTGGTCAGGTGTTCCGAGCGGATCTGCACCGTGGCCGACGAACCCTTGCCGACGGTGACCACCGATTCCGGGTCCTTGCCGATCGCGTTCTTGAACACGTCCTGCACCTGGGTGACCTGGACGGTGCCGTGGACGCCGTCGGAGGGCATCGACACCGTGGTGCCGCCCTTGAAGTCGATGCCGAATGTGAAGCCCCGGATCAGGATGGCCAGCACCGCGATCGCCATGATCGCACCGCTGACGCCGTACCAGAGTTTGCGGCGGCCGACCACCTCGAACGCACCCGTCCCGGTGTAGAGCCGGGACAGGAAGCTGTGTTTGGGCCCGGCGGCGGGGTCCGCGCCGCTGTCGGTCAGTTCGACGGCGACGGTGGTTGCCTCAGCGTCGGCTGCCGCCTTTGTGGACGTGGCCTTCTTGGTCCCGACACTGGCTTTGGGTTTGGATACCATGGGTTATCCCCGTCCCGTCTTGGCGGCGCCCGAACGTGCTCCCGCGGAGGCGGCCCGTCGTTCCCGCGCCACCTGCTGGACTGCCCCGAGCCCGTTGTAGGCCGGTTTGGCCAGCGTCGACGATCGGGTGGAGAGGTAGACCAGCGGCCAGGTCACCAGGAACACCACCACGAGGTCGAGGATGGTGGTCAGGCCCAGCGTGAAGGCGAATCCCTTGACCTGCCCGATCGCCAGGATGTAGAGCACCGCCGCGGCCAGGAAGGTGACCGCGTTGCCGGACACGATCGTCTTGCGGGCGCGACCCCAACCACGCGGTACCGCCGAGCGGTACGAACGGCCTTCGCGGATCTCGTCTTTGATGCGCTCGAAGAACACCACGAAGGAGTCGGCGGTGGTGCCGATACCGATGATCAGACCCGCGATGCCGGCCAGGTCCAGGGTGTAGTTGATGTAGCGCCCCAGCAATACCAGGATCGCGAAAACCATTGCGCCGGAAGCAATTAGCGACAGGGCCGTGAGCAGTCCCAGCACCCGGTAGTAGAGCAGCGAGTACAGCAGGACCAGCGCCAGCCCGATCGCACCGGCGATCAGCCCGGCGCGCAGCGAGGTCAATCCCAGTGTCGCCGAGACGGTCTGCGCCTCCGACGACTCGAAGGACAGTGGCAGTGAGCCGTACTTGAGGACGTTGGCGAGCTGTTTGGCGGTCGCCGCGCTGAACGGCGGCTCACCGCCGCTGATCTGGGTCCGCCCCCCGGGGATGGCCTCCCGGATCGACGGCGCACTGACGACCTGGGAGTCCAGGGTGAAGGCGGTCGCGGTGCCGACGTGGGCGGCGGTGTAGTCCGCCCACACGTTTGCTGCCGCGCTCTTGAACTGCAGGTCCACCACGTAGCCCAGGCTGCGCTGGTCCATTCCCGAGCTGGCGTCCTGAATCTGGTCACCGCTGATGATCGACGGCGCCAACAGGTAGGCGGTTTTGTGGTCGGTCGAGCAGGTGACCAGGGGCAGATTCGGGTCGTCGTTTCCGGCCAGGATGTCGTCTTTGTCGCAGCGGGTGGCCTGGAATTGCAGCGCGATCATCTGGATGTACTGGCTGGTGCTCTGCCGCCACTTCTTCTCCTGCGCGATGCGCTCGGCCAGATCCTTGCGCGGATCGGGCGGTGCGGGCGCTTCGGCGGGCGGTTGCGGTGCCGGGCTGGACGCCGGGGCGGGCGCGGGAGCCGGCGCCGGCGACGGGCTCGGGGCGGGATCCTGCGGGTACGGTCGCGGCTGCCCCCGCGGCGCCCCCGGCTGAGGCGCCGGCGGACCCGATTGCGGCGCCCCCGGCTGAGGCGCCGGAGCACCGGGCGCGGGAGCAGCGGGAGCAGGCTGCTGTTCGGCGGGCTGGGCTTCCTCGGGCGGCGCCTTCTGGGCGGGCTGCGAGCTCAGCACCGGGCGAATGTAGAGCCGAGCGGTCTGCCCCAGGTTGCGGGCCTCGTTGCCGTCGTTGCCGGGCACCGTGATGACCAGGTTGTCGCCGTCGACGACCACCTCCGAGCCGGAGACACCGAGCCCGTTGACCCGCGAGCTGATGATCTGCTGTGCCTGCGCCAGCGATTCCGCGCTGGGGCGCTTGCCGTCGGGGGTGCGCGCGGTCAGCGTCACCCGGGTGCCGCCCTGCAGGTCGATGCCCAGCTTCGGGTGCGGCTTCTTGTCCCCGGTGAGGAACACCAGCAGGTAGACGCCGATGAGCATGACCAGGAACACCGACAGGTAGCGGGCAGGATGCACCGGCGCCGAAGACGATGCCACGTTCCTTCTATCTCCTTGCGAATCGGTTCTTGCCCTGTGGGAGCCTCCGGAAAGACTACGTGCCGCATTCGGGCCCGCGTCACGGACGCGGCGTGCGGACTGCGATCAGGAGTCCTTGATCACCGGCGCTTCGTCGTCGGTGTCCTCGTCGAGCGCCTCGGCAGCGATCTCGTCGGAGTCGTCATCCGGCAGAATCTTGTCCCGGATCGCCAGCTTCATCCAGGTGGTCACCACCCCGGGAGCGATCTCGAGTTCGACGTCGTCCTCGGTGAGGCCGACGATGGTGCCCTCCAGCCCGGACGTGGTGTGCACCCGATCTCCCGGCTGCAGCGACTCGTGCAGGTCGATGGTCGCTTGCATCGCCTTGCGCTGACGCCGAGACGCGAAATACATGAAGCCGCCCATGATGAGCAGGAACGGCAGGAACAGGACAAAACTCTCCATCAAAACGCTTTCTACTTGTTCGGGAACGGGTCCGGTGGCCCCAGTCTGCCATTCCCGCAGGTCGCAAACCGACCGGCATCGTCCCGCCGCCGTGCTGACCTACCAACGGTTAGGCTTTGAATCGCGACGTGACCGGCGCGCCGCGGAAGGAGGGGTCCGTGGCCAGCCTCGAGCAGAGCCGTCATCTGGTCACCGAAATCCCGGGTCCCGCATCGCTGGAATTGAACAAGCGCCGGACGGTCGCGGTGTCCCAGAGCGTGGCCGTCACCCTGCCGGTATTCGTGGCGCGCGCCGGCGGCGGCATCCTCGAAGACGTCGACGGCAACCGCCTAATCGACCTGGGTTCGGGCATCGCGGTCACCACGATCGGCAACTCCGCGCCGGCCGTCGTCGAGGCGGTGCGCGCGCAGGTCGCCGAATTCACGCACACCTGCTTCATGGTGACGCCGTACGAGGGTTACGTCGCGGTCGCTGAAGAACTCAACCGGATCACCCCGGGGGCCGGAGAGAAGCGCTCGGTGCTGTTCAATTCCGGCGCCGAGGCCGTCGAGAACGCCGTCAAGGTGGCGCGTGCCCACACCGGCAAACCCGCCGTCGTCGCGTTCAACCACGCCTACCACGGCCGCACCAACATGGCGATGGCGCTGACCGCCAAATCCATGCCGTACAAGAGCGGGTTCGGACCGTTCGCGCCCGAGATCTACCGGGCGCCGATGTCCTACCCGTACCGCGACGGCCTGGTGAACAAGGACCTCGCCACCGACGGCGACAAGGCGGCCGAACGCGCCATCGCGGTGATGGACAAGCAGGTCGGTGCCAAGAACCTGGCCGCGGTCATCATCGAGCCGATCCAGGGCGAGGGCGGGTTCATCGTGCCGGCCGAGGGATTCCTGCCCGCCCTACTGCGGTGGTGCCGAGAGAACGACGTGGTGTTCATCGCCGACGAGGTGCAGACCGGGTTCGCGCGCACCGGCGCGATGTTCGCCTGTGAACACGAGGAGATCGAGCCGGATGTAATCGTCACCGCCAAAGGCATCGCCGACGGCTTGCCGTTGTCGGCGATCACCGGCCGCGCCGAGATCCTGGACGCCTCCCACGCCGGGGGCCTCGGCGGCACCTTCGGCGGCAACCCGGTCGCGTGCGCAGCCGCGCTGGCCACCATCGCGACCATCGAGTCCGACGGGCTGATCGAGCGCGCGCAGGAAATCGAACGCCTGATCACCGAACCACTGTTGCGGGCGCAGGCCGGCGACGAGCGGATCGGCGATGTGCGGGGCCGCGGCGCCATGATCGCCGTCGAACTGGTGAAGCCCGGCAGTTCCGATCCCGATCCCGAGCTGACTTCGAAGCTGGCCACCGCGGCACACGCCGCCGGCGTGGTCGTGCTGACCTGCGGCATGTTCGGCAACATCATCCGACTGCTGCCACCGCTGACCATCAGCGACGAGTTGCTGACCGAAGGCGTCGAGGTGCTGACGGGCTTACTCGCCGAACTGTGACGGGTCGACGGATGTCCGCACCCGGTGCCCCAACTCACAATCGGTTCGCGGCGGGCGTCATTGAGAAATAATGTTAGTTTTGCTAACGTTCTTGTAGTCAGCGCAACGTCGCGCAAATAGCCTTCAAATTTTTTCTGTCAAAGAGGATTGCCATGTCGAACATCACCAACGAAGAACGGATAGCCCGCCGCGCCGAAGAACTCATAGCCAACGACCCGCAATTCGCCGCAGCCCAGCCTGACCCCGCCGTCGCCGCAGCGCTCGAACAGCCCGGCAAGCGGCTGCCGCAGGTGCTGCAGACCGTCCTGACCGGCTACGCGGACCGGCCCGCGCTGGGCCAGCGTGCCGTCGAATTCGTCACCAGCCAAGCCACCGGGCGCACCGAACTCGCACTGCTCCCCCACTTCGACACCATCACCTACCGCGAACTCGGCGAACGAATCGACGCGGTCGGCCGCGCCCTGACCGCCGATTCCGTGCAGATCGGCGACCGGGTCTGCGTCCTGGGCTTCACCAGCGTCGACTACACCACCATCGACATGGCGCTGGGCAGCATCGGCGCCGTCTCGGTGCCGCTGCAGACCAGCGCGTCGATCGCCGGGTTGCAGCCGATCGTCGCCGAGACCGAGCCCATCCTGATGGCGGCCAGCGTCAACCAACTCTCCGACGCCGTCGCGTTGATCTCCGCCGGCTTCGCGCCGGCCAAGCTCGTCGTCTTCGACTACCACCCCGAGGTCGACGACCAGCGCGAGGCCGTGGCGAACGCCGCCGATGCGCTCGCCGCCACCAACGTCGTGGTCGAATCCCTGGCCGAACTCATCGAACGGGGCCGGACGCTGCCGGCCAACCCGCTCGCGGAAGTGGCCGAGGACGCGCTGGCGCTGCTCATCTACACCTCGGGCAGCACCGGCGCCCCGAAGGGGGCCATGTACCCGCAGTACAACGTCGCCAAGATGTTCCGCCGGTCGGCCAAGAACTGGTTCGGCCCGACGGCCGCGTCGATCACGCTGAACTTCATGCCGATGAGCCACGTGATGGGCCGCGGCATCCTCTACGGCACCCTCGGCAACGGCGGTACCGCGTACTTCGCCGCCAAGAGCGACCTGTCCACGCTGCTGGAAGACCTGGCCCTGGTGCGGCCCACCGAGATGAACTTCGTGCCGCGCATCTGGGAGACGTTGTACGCCGAATACCTCAGTGAGGTCGACCGCCGCCTGGCCGACGGCTCGGCGGACCGCGCGACCGTCGAAGCCGAGGTGCTGGTCGAACAGCGCGAGCACCTGCTGGGTGGCCGGTTCATCTTCGCGATGACCGGTTCGGCCCCCACCTCCCCCGAACTCAAGACCTGGGTCGAGTCCCTGCTGGAGATGCACCTGCTGGACGGCTACGGCTCCACCGAAGCCGGCATGGTGCTGTTCGACGGCGAGGTGCAGCGTCCCCCGGTCATCGACTACAAGCTGGTCGACGTGCCGGACCTGGGCTACTTCAACACCGACCGGCCCTACCCGCGGGGTGAGCTGCTGCTCAAGACCGAGAACATGTTCCCGGGCTACTACAAGCGCCCGGAGATCACCGCGAACGTGTTCGACGAGGACGGCTACTACCGCACCGGCGACGTCGTCGCCGAGGTCGCGCCGAACCACGTCGTCTACGTCGACCGCCGCAACAACGTGCTCAAGCTGGCGCAGGGCGAGTTCGTCACCGTCGCCAAGTTGGAGGCGGCATTCGGCAACAGCCCGCTGGTCCGGCAGATCTACGTCTACGGCAACAGTGCCCACCCGTATCTGCTGGCGGTGGTGGTGCCGACCGAAGATGCCCTGTCCCGGTACTCGGTCGATGAGTTGAAGCCGCTGATCGCCGACTCGCTGCAGAACGTGGCCCGCGAGGCCAACCTGCAGTCCTACGAGGTGCCGCGCGACTTCATCATCGAAACCACGCCTTTCACCCTGGAGAACGGCCTGCTGACCGGCATCCGCAAACTGGCCTGGCCCAAGCTCAAGGCGCACTACGGCGAGCGGCTGGAACAGCTCTACGCCGACCTGGCCGCCGGCCAGGCCAACGAGCTGAGCGAACTTCGCCGCACCGGCAAGGACGCGCCGGTACTGACCACCGTCACCCGGGCTGCGGTCGCCCTGCTGGGCGCCGCCAGCGCCGAGGTGTCCCCCGACGCGCACTTCACCGACCTCGGCGGGGACTCGTTGTCGGCGTTGACGTTCGGCAACCTGCTGAACGAGATCTTCGACGTCGAGGTGCCGGTCGGCGTGATCGTCAGCCCGGCCAACGACCTGGCCGCCATCGCCGCCTACATCGAGGCCGAGCAGGGCGGATCCAAGCGGCCCACCTTCGCTTCCGTACACGGCAAGGGCGCCACCGAGGTGCATGCCAGCGACCTGACCCTGGACAAGTTCATCGACGCGGCGACCCTGGCCGCGGCACCGAACCTGCCCGGGCCGGCCGCCGAAGTCCGCACCGTGTTGCTGACCGGTGCCACCGGATTCTTGGGCCGCTACCTGGCGCTGGACTGGCTGGAGCGGATGGATCTGGTGGACGGCAAGGTCATCTGCCTGGTGCGGGCCAAGTCCGATGCGGACGCTCGCGCGCGTCTGGACAAGACGTTCGACAGTGGTGACCCCAAGCTGCTCGCCCACTACCAGGAGCTGGCGGCCGATCACCTCGAGGTGATCGCCGGCGACAAGGGCGAGGCCAACCTGGGCCTGGACGCCGCGACCTGGCAGCGGCTGGCCGACACCGTCGACCTGATCGTCGACCCGGCCGCGCTGGTCAACCACGTGCTGCCGTACAGCGAACTGTTCGGGCCGAACGCTCTGGGCACCGCCGAGCTGATCCGGGTCGCGCTGACCGGCAAGCAGAAGCCCTACACCTACGTGTCGACGATCGGGGTCGGGGACCAGATCGCCCCGGGCAAGTTCGTCGAGGACGCCGACGTCCGGGTGATGAGCGCAACCCGCAAGATCGACGACAGCTACGCCAACGGCTATGGCAACAGCAAGTGGGCCGGCGAGGTGCTGCTGCGCGAGGCGCACGACTTGTGCGGGCTACCTGTCGCGGTGTTCCGCTGCGACATGATCCTGGCCGACACCAGCTACGCGGGTCAGCTGAACCTGCCGGACATGTTCACCCGGACCATGCTCAGCGTGGTCGCCTCCGGCATCGCGCCGAAGTCGTTCTACGAGCTGGACGCTGACGGCAACCGGCAGCGTGCCCACTACGACGGGCTGCCGGTAGAGTTCATCGCCGACTCGATCTCGACGCTGGGTGCGCAGGTGCCCGACATCGGGTTCCAGACGTACCACGTGATGAACCCCTACGACGACGGCATCGGCCTGGACGAGTACATCGACTGGCTGGTGGACGCGGGGTATGCGATCGACCGGATCGACGACTACCAGGAGTGGTTGCAGCGGTTCGAGACGTCGCTGCGGGCCCTGCCTGAGCGTCAGCGCCAGTACTCGTTGCTGCCGCTGCTGCACAACTACCAGCGGCCCGACAAGCCGATCAACGGCTCGATGGCCCCGACCGACCGGTTCCGGGCGGCAGTGCAGGAAGCCAAGATCGGCCCCGACAAGGACATTCCGCATGTCACGCCGGCGGTGATCGTCAAGTACATCACCGATCTGCAGCTGCTCGGGTTGCTGTAAGTAGACGCGAAGAAAGCCGGTCGCCTGCGGGCGACCGGCTTTCTTGTGCCGTGCGTGCTACTGATGCGCGACCGGGGTGCGGTGCCGCCGGAACAGCCCGCGCTTCGGCTCGGCCTCGCCGGCCGGCGCGTACTGCTCGCGGGGGGTGGTCAACACGTCGGTCTGCTGCGCGTCGCGGTCGGGCTCGACCAAGCCGCTGTACTGCTGCGACGGCACCGCCTCGACCGGCTGCGCCACCGGCCGGACATCACGCGCCAGCCGGACGGCCAGGCGAGCTACCGCGGCACCGGCCAGGAAGGCGATCAGCACACCCAGACCGGAGAAGTACGCGATCTGCAGCACCGCCCGCTTGCGCTCGGTCGCGGCAACCGGGTCGCCGACCGAGCCGATGCCCAGCAGCGGCGCGAACGCACCGCCCACCACGAACCAGGCGCCGCCCAGAGCGGCCAGCCAGCCGCCGAGCATCCCGCCGGCGCGACTGCGGGAGGCGATCAGCAGCAGTCCACCAACTGCGGTGGCCACGCCAGGCAGCACTTCCAGCCAGCCGCGGGCGGCAGTCCAGGACTGGCCCGGGGTGTAGGCGAAGTCGAAGTTGGGCCCGACGAACGGGATCAGTGCACCCCACAGGCCCAGCAGCACTAAAAGCAATCCGGTCACCGCGCCACGCGAGCGTGGGATACGTCCGCGGACGGGGCGGTCCTCGATGTGTTTCATGGCATCTCCTCGATAGGTACCGAGGTGGGTACCCGCGCCCCGAAGCCTTGAAGCATGCCCACCTATTCGAACAGTCCCGGCTGGCTCACGCCGACCGGTGGCGTCATGCCGAGGTGCGTCCAGGCCAGCGCGGTGGCCACCCGGCCGCGCGGTGTGCGCGCAACCATGCCGGCGCGCACCAGGAATGGTTCGCATACCTCTTCCACGGTGGCGGCCTCCTCCCCACCGCCACCGCCAGCGTCGACACCCCCACCGGCCCGCCCCCGAAGCTGCGGGTGAGTGCCGTCAGCACCGCGCGGTCCAGCCGGTCCAGACCGAGCTCGTCGACGTCGTAGACCGCCAGCGCGAACTTGGCGACGTCGCGGGTGATGACGCCGTCGGCGCGGACCTCGGCGTAGTCGCGGACCCGGCGCAGCAGCCGGTTGGCGATGCGCGGGGTGCCGCGGGAGCGCCGCGCAATCTCGGCGCCGGCTTCGGCACCGAGTTCGATGCCCAGGATTCCGGCCGAACGGGCCAGCACGCGCTCCAATTCGGCGGGCTCGTAGAAGTCCATGTGCGCGGTGAAGCCGAACCGGTCGCGCAGCGGCCCGGTCAGCGCACCGGACCGGGTGGTGGCGCCGACCAGAGTGAACGGCGCGACTTCCAGCGGTATCGAGGTGGCCCCGGGCCCCTTGCCGACCACGACGTCGACGCGGAAGTCCTCCATCGCCAGGTACAGCATCTCCTCGGCGGGCCGGGCGATGCGATGAATCTCGTCGATGAACAGCACGTCGTGTTCGACCAGGTTGGACAGCATCGCGGCCAGGTCGCCGGCGCGTTCCAGGGCGGGCCCGGACGTCACCCGCAGCGACGAGCCGAGCTCGGCGGCGATGATCATCGCCAGCGAGGTCTTGCCCAGCCCCGGCGGACCCGACAGCAGGATGTGGTCGGGGGTGCCGCCGCGGTTCTTGGCGCCCTCGATGACGAGTTGCAGCTGTTCGCGGACCCGGGCCTGACCGATGAACTCGCGCAGCGAACGCGGCCGCAGGCTGCCGTCGATGTCGCCCTCGCCGACCGCCAGGAACGGCGAGACATCGCGCTCGCCGAATTCGTCGAAGCCGTCGCTCATTTCTTCCCCAGCAACGACAGCGCGGCCCGCAGCGCCGTCGAGGTCGTGGCGTCGTGATCGGCGGCCAGCACCTTATCGGTGGCCTCCTCGGCCTGCTTGGCGGCAAAACCGAGACCGACCAGCGCCTCGACCACCGGACCCCGCACCGCGTGGCCGTTGACCGCGGGTGCGGCGCCCGCACCGGCCACCGCACCGATCTTGTCGCGCAGTTCCAGGATCATCCGCTCCGCACCGCGCTTGCCGATGCCGGGCACCCGGGTCAGCGCGGTGACGTCGCCGTCCGCCAGCGCCTGCCGCAGGGCCGGCGCATCGTGCACGGCCAGGGTCGCCATCGCCAGCCGCGGGCCCACCCCGGACACCGACAGCAGCGTGTGGAACAGATCACGGGTCTCGACGTCACCGAACCCGTACAGCGTCATCGAGTCCTCGCGCACGATCATCGCGGTGATCAGCCGAGCCTCGGTGCCGGTACGCAGCGTGGCCAGCGTCGACGGAGTCGCGTTCACCCGATACCCGACGCCGGCCGCCTCGATGACGGCATGATCGAGCGCCACATCGAGAACCTCGCCGCGCACCGAGGCGATCATCGGGCGGCCTTCAGTTTCGCCAGGTACTTGTCGCGCTGCTGGGCGGCCTGCGCTTCGGCGGCGGCCATCCGGGCCAGCATCGGCGCCCGCCAGCAGTGACAGATGGCCAGCGCCAGCGCGTCGGCGGCGTCAGCCGGGGTCGGTTTGGCTTGCAGCGCAAGGATTCTGGTGACCATCGCGGTGACCTGCGCCTTGTCGGCGGCGCCGTTGCCGGTGACCGCGGCTTTGACCTCGCTGGGGGTGTGGAAGTGCACGTCGATGTCACGCTTGGCGGCCGCCAGGGCGATCACCCCGCCGGCCTGCGCGGTACCCATCGCCGTGGAGACGTTCAACTGGGAGAACACCCGCTCGATCGCCAGCACGTCCGGGTGGTGGGTGTCCAGCCATTGGTCCACCGCGTCGCTGATGGCCAGCAGCCGGCGGTGCAGCGGCACATCCGACGGAGTGCGCACCACGTCGACGTCGAGGGCGGTGATCTGCCGGCCACGCCCGCTCTCCACCAGCGACAACCCGCACCGCGTCAACCCGGGATCGACGCCCATCACCCGCACCGCAGCTCCCCATGTCGTTTCCGAACAGCTGTTCGATAGCTTAGCGGCCAGGTCCGACAACTCTGCGCAGGGACACGCACCGATGAGTAGGTTAAGGCCGGTGCCGCTCCATCAGCTTGCCGTCACCCCTGCCGACGTCTCCGGGGCCCGGCTGGCACTGGCGCTCAACGGTCCACCACCACAGCCGCTCGCCACTTCTCGGCTGGCACATCCCGGGGGCAGCACGCTGCTACTGGGGGTGTTGGGCGCCTCGCACGTCGTGACCGTCGAGCACGGCTCGCGACGCTTCTCCGAACAGGTGTCGTGCGCGGTCGACGGCGACCTGCCCGGGCAGTCCGAGGCGCCCGGCTACATCCTCGAATCACTGACCGAGGCGCACTCCGAGGGCACCTTCCGCGCCCTGGCGAAGGAACTGCGCGACCGGTGCGCCCACGAAACCGGTTGGCTCGGTGGGGTATTCCCCGGCGACGATGCCGCGCTGACCGCGCTTACCGCCGAACCCGACGGCCCCGGCTGGCGATGGCAGACCTGGCACCTGTACCCCCGCCGATCCGCCGGCGGCGGGACGGTGGTCCACACCGTCAGCCGGTGGCAACCCTAAGGTCAGCCCTCGTCGAGTGCGGCGAGCACCTCGTCGGACAGATCGACGTTGGTCCACACGTTCTGCACGTCGTCGCTGTCTTCGAGCGCGTCGACGAGTTTGAACACCTTGCGGGCCCCCTCCACGTCGACCGGGACGCTGACCGAGGGCTGGAAGCTGGCCTCGGCGGATTCGTAGTCGATCCCGGCATCCTGCAACGCGGTCCGGACGGCGACCAGATCCGTTGGTTCCGAGATGATTTCAAAGCTGTCACCGAGATCGTTGACGTCCTCGGCGCCGGCGTCCAGGACCGCGGTCAGCACGTCGTCCTCGCTCAGGCCGTTCTTCTCCAGGGTCACCACACCCTTGCGGGTGAACAGGTAGGACACCGAGCCCGGATCTGCCATGTTGCCGCCGTTGCGGGTCACCGCCACCCGGACCTCGCCGGCCGCGCGGTTGCGGTTGTCGGTCAGGCACTCGATCAGCACCGCCACCCCGTTCGGGCCGTAGCCCTCGTACATGATGGTTTGGTAGTCGGCGCCGCCGGCTTCCTCGCCGGCGCCGCGCTTGCGCGCCCGCTCGATGTTGTCGTTGGGTACCGAGGTCTTCTTGGCCTTCTGGATGGCGTCGTAGAGCGTGGGGTTACCGGCTGGGTCACCGCCGCCGGTCCGGGCGGCGACCTCGATATTCTTGATCAGCCGCGCGAATTCCTTGCCGCGGCGCGCGTCTTTGACGGCCTTCTGGTGCTTGGTGGTGGCCCACTTGGAATGGCCGCTCATCGGTCTGACTACCTCTTTCCCTGTGAAAAGTTCGCGTAGCGAGTCTACGTGGCGGTTGCGCCGAGCCTCACCAACGGCATGAACACCTCGTCGACGATCGATTCGAGCTCACGATCGGGAACCGGTTGCAGCGTGGCCATCAACTGATAGCGGAACAGTTCGACGGGCACCCGTGCGACTCGTGCGCTGACCTGGCCCGGCCGGATCTCGCCGCGCGCGACGGCTTGCGCCAGGACTTCCTCGAGGACGGTCTCGCGGCCGCCCTGCACGTAAGCGGAGAGTTCGGCGAGGTTGGTGCCGGCCTCCCGGTAGTAGCCGCCCAGCCGGGTGAACACCAGGGTGGCCAGCCGAGACCGCACCTCGTTGGCCCGGCGCAGCAACGCCAGCATGTCCCCACGCAGGCTGCCGGTGTCGGGTGCGGCCACCACGTCGGATTTCACCTGATGGATCAGGGCGGCCAACAGCAGGTCCTGCTTACCCGGCCAGCGCCGGTAGAGCACCGCCCGGCTGGTGCCGGCGCGGTTGGCCACGGCGTCGATGGTCAGGTCGTCGTAGCCACGTTCGGTCAGCTCGGCCCACGCCGCGTCGAGCAGCGCCTTCTCCAGCACCTCGCCGCGCCGGCGCTGCGGAACTTCGCCCCCCTTAAGAGACATTGCGTTTCCTAATCGATCGAGCTAGCGTGGGTTAGATACGATTTGTATCTTATACGAAGGGGGTCTGCGATGCGGATTCTGATCTCCGGCGCGGGAATGGCCGGCTTGAGCTGTGGCATCACCCTGGCCGAACACGACGTCACCATCGTCGAACGCGCCTACCACCTGCGGGTCAACGGCTCCCCGATCGACATCCGCGGCGAGGCCATCGCCGTGGCCTCCGAGATGGGCGTGCTCGACGGCATCCGGGCCCGACGGGTGGACATGAGCGAGCGCGTGCAGTTCGTGGACCGCAACGGCGACCTGCTCGCCGAACTGCCCGACACCGAGTTCAACGACTGCCCGGACGACACCGAGATCCCGCGCGAGGACCTCGCCCACGTGCTGCGCACCGCCTTGAGCCCGACCACCGAGTTGCGCTTCGGCGAGTCGATCACCGCGCTGCACGACGACGGGGACGGCGTCGACGTGCAGTTCGCCTCCGGTGAGCGGCAGCGCTACGACGTGGTGGTCGGCGCCGACGGAATGCACTCGGCCACCCGCCGGCTCACCTTCGGACCCAAAGAGCGATTCCTGCGACACCTCGGGCTCTACGTGGCACTGGCCGACCTGCCCGGACATATCCGGCAAGAGCGCCATTCAGCGATGTACAACTACCCCGGCCGGATGGCAGGAATAGCCACCTACCGCGATAAAGCGCTGGCGGTCTTCATGTTTCGGGCACCATGGATCGACTACGACTATCACGACCCGGCCGCGCAGCAGCAGATTCTGCGCGACGCCTTCGCCGGCCACGCCGAGTGGAAGATTCCCGAGCTACTCGATGCGGCGTGCCGCGACCCCGAGCTCTATTTCGATTCGGTGAGCCAGATTCACATGCCGTCGTGGCACCGCGGCCGGGTGGTGCTGGTCGGCGACTCCGCGTATTGCGCGTCTCCCCTGTCCGGTCGCGGCACCAGCCTGGCCATGACCGGGGCCTGGCTGCTGGCCGAAGCGCTGCGCGAGCACCGCGACGACGTGGCGGCGGCGTTCCGGCAATACGAGCGCGACCAGCTTCCGCACGTCACCTATGCGCAGGGCACCGCGGGCCCGGGCGGCGACGTCCTGGTCCCGGCCACTCAGGAGGAGATCGACGCGCGCAACCAACGGCTCGTTGCGCTCACTGCATAAGGCACCGACGACGTCCCCGCGGCGCTGTCCAGATACGAAAACTTCATGCGCCCGCATGTCAGCGCCGCGCAAAACGTGCGGCCGGCGGTGCTGCGCCGGGCCAACCCCCGCACCCGGGCGGGTATCCGGATGCTGCATGCCGGTGCGCGTGCCGTCGCGCAGCCCGCCGTGCGGGCCAGCGTCGAGCACCTCGGCCGAAGGTTCGGTGGCGTGGCCGCGGAGAACATCCGGCTACCCGATTACGGGCCCTAGACCCGCCCGCGGACGATGTCGACGAACAGCCGGTGCACCCGACGGTCACCGGTCATCTCGGGGTGAAACGCAGTGGCCAATACCTTGTCCTGCCGCACGGCGACGATGTGGCCGGCCGCTCGGGCCAGCACCCGCACCTCGGGGCCGACCCGTTCCACCCACGGCGCCCGGATGAACACCGCACGCACCGGCGAATCCAGCCCCTCGAACGGGATGTCACCTTCGAAAGAATCGACCTGTCGTCCAAAAGCGTTGCGCCGCACTGTCATATCGATGCCGTTCAGCGGCAGCGCTTCGCGGCCCTTGCTGCCGGCGTCCAGAATCTCGCTGGCCAGCAGGATCATCCCGGCACACGCGCCGTAGGCCGGCAGTCCGTCGGCCAACCGGTTGCGCAACGGCTCGAGCAGGTCGAAGTCGCGCAGCAGGTGACTCATCGCCGTCGATTCGCCACCCGGGATCACCAGACCGTCCACCGCATCGAGTTCGGTGCGCCGGCGCACCGTCGTGGCCTCGGCACCGGCCTCGCGTAGCGCGGCTAGGTGTTCGCGGGAATCGCCCTGCAGCGCGAGTACCCCGATCCTGGGTGCCGTCACCGGGGATTCAACTGGTAGTCACGCGGGAAGCGGGTCAAGCCTTCCTGCATGACGGCCGCGACCATTTCGCCGGACTGGTTGAAGATCTTGCCCTGGCACAGCGCGCGGCCACCGCAGGCCGACGGCGAGGACTGGTCGTAGAGCAACCACTCGTCGGCGCGGAACATGCGCATGAACCACATCGCGTGATCCAGGGACGCCACCTGCAGATGCTCGCGCTCGTCGAGGTGGGTGACCTGGGCCGATCCCAGCAGCGTGAGGTCGCTCATGTAGGCCAGCGCGCAGATGTGCAGCACCGGGTCGTCGGGCAGCGGGTCGCGGTGCCGGAACCACACCTGCTGGGTCGAGGCCTTGCCCGGGCCCGGCTGCAGTTGCTCCCGCGGCACGATGCAGATGTCCCACTCCTCGAACTGCTTGAATCCGGCGTCGTCGAACACCTTCATCGAACTCAGTTCCGGCAGGCCGTCCGGCGGTGGCGCGGACGGCATGGCGTCCTGGTGGTTGATGCCCTCCTGATCGGTCTGGAACGACGCCGACATGGAGAAGATGGTTTGCCCGTGCTGGATGGCGTTGACCCGCCGGGTGCAGAACGAGCCGCCGTCGCGGATGCGTTCGACGATGAACACGGTGGGCGCCTTGGCGTCGCCGGGCCGGATGAAGTAGCCGTGCAGCGAGTGCACCAGGAAGCCGGGCTCGACCGTGCGCACCGCCGACACCAGCGACTGACCGGCCACATGGCCGCCGAACGTGCGCTGGAAATGGCCCGAGTCCGGGCTGAACACACGTCCGCGATAGATGTTGACCTCGAGTTGCTCGAGATCGAGGATCTGTTCGATCGCCACGGAATGTTCTTACCAGCCGCGCTGTGCGAGGCGGTGCGGCTCCGCGATCTCCTCGACGTTGATACCGACCATCGCCTCGCCCAGCCCGCGCGACACCTTGGCCAGCACGTCGGGGTCGTCGTAGAACGTGGTGGCCTTGACGATCGCGGCGGCGCGTTGCGCCGGATCGCCGGACTTGAAGATGCCCGATCCGACGAACACCCCCTCGGCACCGAGCTGCATCATCATCGCCGCATCGGCGGGCGTGGCGATGCCGCCGGCGGTGAACAGTGTCACCGGCAACTTTCCGGCCCGAGCCACCTCGACAACCAGGTCGTAGGGGGCCTGCAATTCCTTTGCCGCAACAAACAATTCGTCCTCCGACAGCGACGTCAGCCGGCGGATCTCGCCGCCGATGGCGCGCATGTGCGTGGTGGCGTTGGACACATCGCCGGTGCCGGCTTCGCCCTTGGAGCGGATCATCGCCGCGCCTTCGGCGATGCGCCGCAACGCCTCGCCCAGGTTGGTGGCCCCGCACACGAACGGCACGGTGAACTTCCACTTGTCGATGTGGTGGGTGTAGTCGGCCGGAGTCAGCACCTCAGACTCGTCGATGTAGTCCACGCCGAGGCTCTGCAGGATCTGCGCCTCGACGAAGTGCCCGATGCGGGCCTTAGCCATCACCGGGATGGTGACCGCCTCGATGATGCCCTCGATCATGTCGGGGTCACTCATCCGCGAGACGCCGCCCTGGGCGCGGATGTCGGCGGGCACCCGCTCCAGCGCCATGACGGCCACCGCGCCCGCTCCTTCGGCGATGCGGGCCTGCTCAGGGGTGACGACGTCCATGATGACGCCGCCCTTGAGCATCTCGGCCATGCCGCGTTTGACGCGGGCGGTTCCGGTCTGGGCCCCGTTCTGCTGGGTGTTCACTACGCTCCTCGGCTCTGGATTCCGGGGTTCAGTCTAGTGGTCACCGGCAAATCGAACTTCCCGCTGTTCTGCTGCACACCTGCCGGACCTGGCATAAGGTCGCTTTGCTGCTCGACGCCTGGACGGTTGCGATGAACTTCACCGTGTTGCCGCCGGAACTCAATTCGACGCGCATCTTCGCCGGCGCGGGCCCGGGTCCGTTGCTGGGCGCGGCCGCTTCCTGGGACGGCCTGGCCGTGGAGTTGGATGCCGCGGCCCGCTCGTTCGCCTCGGTCACCGCGGGATTGGCCGATGGGTCCTGGCAGGGCCCGGCTATGCAGGCGATGACCCGCGCCGCCGCCCCCTATCTGGCCTGGTTGACGACGGCAGCGACGCAGGCCGAGCGAGCGGCTGCGCAGGCACGAACGGCAGCGGATGCGTTCGAGGCGGCGCAAACGAACATCGTGCATCCGGCAGCGGTGGCCACCAACCGCTCTGCCCTGGTGTCGCTGGTGGCGACCAACCTGCTCGGCCAGAACGCACCCGCGATCGCGGCCGCCGAGGCCGCCTACGAGCAGATGTGGGCCGCCGACGTGGCGGTCATGGCCGGCTACCACGCCGCCGCGTCGGAGGTGGTCACCCAGCTCGCCCGGGCCTACGCCGCGACGGGACTGCCCGCACTCACCATCGACTGGCAGCACGGCACGTTCAACCTCGGTAGCGGCAACACCGGCGTCGACAACATCGGCTTCGGCAACACCGGTAACGGCAACATCGGCGTTTCCAACCGCGGCGACTTCAACATCGGGATCGGCAACATCGGTAACGGACTTGTCGGCATCGGGCTGCCCGGCGACGGCAACGTCGGCGTCCGGATCATCGACGAAGGCCAGATGGGTACCGGCACCCCGACGACCACCGCGCTGATCATGGGCGGAACCGGCCTCAGCCCGCTGCCCTGGAAGGGCCTGATCCCGATGGCCGAGAGTTTCATCGGCCCGAACCATCCGACGTATGCGGCCCAGTTCCTGGTGACGCCGTCCAAGCTGTTTCCGCTCACCGGGCCCACCAGCCTGACCCTGGACGCATCGGTGGCCGCGGGCGTGCAATACCTGAATAGCGCGATCATGGACCTGCACGCCGCGGGACAGCACACCATCGTCTACGGGCTGTCGCAGAGTTCCGTGGTGGCCTCGATGGAGATGCGTTACCTGCAGTCGCTGCCCGCCGGCGTGCGTCCGGGCACCGACGAGCTGTCCTTCGTCCTGACCGCCAACCCCGACCGCCCCAACGGTGGCCTGCTGGCGCGACTGCCAGGCTTTTCGATTCCGTTCATCGGCTTCACGTTCAACGGCGCGACGCCGGCCAACGCCTACCCCACCGTCGATTACGCGATCCAGTACGACGGCGCCGCCGACTTCCCGAAGTACCCGCTGAACGTGTTCGCGACGGCCAACGCGCTGCTGGGTTTCGCGCTCATCCACCCTTCGTACAGTCTGACGGCCGCCCAGCTGGCGTCGGGAATAGTGCAGCCGGTGTCGCCGGGCAGCCTGACCACCTACATCCTGATCCCCACCCACGATCTGCCGCTGTTGGCGCCGCTACGCGCCCTGCCGGTGCTGGGGAACCCGCTGGCCGACCTGATCCAGCCCGATCTGCGGGTGCTGGTCGAGCTGGGCTACGACCGCACCGGCTTCCAGGACGTGGCGACGCCGTTCGCGCTGTTCCCGCAGGTCGATCCGGCGGTGGTGCTCTCGCAGCTCGGGCAGGGCGCGGTGCAGGGGTTCAGCGACGCGCTGGGTGATCTCGGGCTGCTGCGTTGAGCGAGAACGGAGACGGGCCGTTCCAGAGGCGGTGGACGTGGTAGTATCGAACACATGTTCGAACGGATCTCGGGGAGTGCCGAGTCGGAGGCGCAGTTGGCGCGGTTTCGCGCCTATATGGACGGTGTGATGGATCACCGTGAGGCGTTGGTCGGCCACACCGAGCAGACGCGGGGCTGGTTGGCGGGGATTTGTGCGGCTACGCGGGTGGAGAATCAGGCGGTGGCCGCGCAGTTGGTGGCCATCGGCGGGTTGTTCGCAGACCGGTTGGCGCGCTCGGCGGAGACCGAGCAGTGGGCCATCGACACCATGGAGGCGGTGGCCGCCGAGGTGGCGGCGGGGTTGCGGATCAGTCAGCGCCGCGCGCAGACCAAGCTGCGCTGGGCGCGCGCGATGCGCGAGCGGGTGCCGAAAGTGGCGGCGTTGTTCTGCGCCGGGGACATCGATTTCTGCGCGTTCGCCACGGTGGTCTCGCGCACGGATCTGATCACCGATGCCGAGGTGCTGGCGCGGGTGGATGGGTTGGTCGCGGCCAACTTGACCCGTTGGCCCTCGCTGACCGCGGGCCGGTTGGCGGGCAAGGTCGATGCGATCGTGGCCGGGCTCGACGCGGATGCGGTGCGCCGCCGCCAGGACCGCGCCGTGCAGCGCGAGGTCTGCTTCAGCGAGGACCACGAGGGCATCACCTACCTCGAGGGTGGGTTGTTCACCCCGGATGCCCGCGCGTTGGACGCGCGGCTGACCGCGTTGGCGGCCACGGTGTGCCCGCACGACCCGCGCACCACCGCCCAGCGCCGCGCCGATGCCCTGGGCGCGCTAGGGGCCGGGGCGGATCGGCTGGGCTGTCGCTGCGGGCGCACCGAGTGCACCGCCGGGCAGCGCACCCCCACCGCGGCGGTGGTCATTCATGTGATCGCCGAGCAGGCCACCCTGGCCGGCGCCGGCACCACCCCGGCCTCGCTGCTCGAAGCCGGCGGGTTGATCACCCCCGAAGTGCTGGCCGAACTCGCTGCGGGTGCCCGGCAGGTGCCGTTGATCCATCCCGGCTACCGGCCCCCCGAGCCCGGTTACCGGCCGTCGGCTGCGCTGGCGGATTTCGTGCGGTGCCGGGACTTGACGTGTCGCTGGCCGGGCTGCGAGGTGCCGGCCAGCCGCTGCGATGTCGATCACACCATCCCGTATGCCCAGGGTGGTCCCACCCACGCCGGCAACCTCAAATGCTATTGCCGCACACATCATTTGGTGAAATCGTTCTGGGGCTGGCGGGAAAAACAACTCGCTGACGGCACCCTGATCCTGACCTCCCCGGCCGGTGAGGTCCACGTCAGCACCCCGGGCAGCGCCCTGCTGTTCCCCAGCCTGTGCGCGGCCGTGGGCGGGATGCCCAGCCCCGAAACCGAAACCCCAGCGGACTACTGCGCCGAACGCAACACCATGATGCCCCGCCGGCGCCGCACCCGCGCCCAACACCACGCCGCACGCGTAGCCGCCGAACGCCGCCACAACCGCCAAACCCGCCACGCAGCCGGCCTCCCCGACCCCACCCCCGCCTACAACCCCGACACCGACTACTGGCACTACGCCGCATGCACCCCACCCAGTCCCGACGACGAACCACCACCCTTCTAGCGGGGCACGAACCACTATCGAATCGACTGCAGCACAACGGTATCGCTGCCGGTCGAGCTGTCCGCCACGTCATTGGCGGCGGCCAGCAATTCGCCGAGTTGGCGGGGGTAAACCCGCTCGCCAGCCGCGTTCAGTGCGGCAATGTCCTGGGCCGTACACCACCGGGCACCGTGGATATAGCTGCGCTCCAGCTCGGTGCGTCCGTCCAACGTGGGCTCGAACCGCCGGGTGCGATGCACCAGGTAGAACTCTTCGCTGTCGATCATCGAGCCGTTGAACTCGAATACCTCGTCGCGCCGCCAGATCGGCCCGTACAGCTCCGCCGGCGACACGTGCAGCCCGGTTTCCTCGGCCAGCTCCCGAGCGGCCGTCTCGGCCAGCCGCTCCCCCGGCCGCACTTCACCGCCGACGGTGAACCACCACCGGGGAGCATTGGCGATCGCGGGATCCGAGCCGCACAGCAACAGCACGGCACCGGATTCGTCGAGCAGCACCACCCGCGCCGAGGTGCGGTGGTTGAGCTCGTGATGGGCGTGCGCCTGTGCGTGCGGCCGTTCGGCGATCTCGAAATACGTTGGCAGCGGCGCCCTTCCACCCAGATGGAACAACCGCACCATCCGCCGCTCGGCCAGCACCAGGGTGTCTCGCACCGCGTCGTTGTGGAACCTGCGGGCCAGCAGTACCCGGGCCTCGGCGTCGGCCAGCTCGGCCAGCAGCCCGGCCGGCACCGACGCCGGATCCACCATCGCCAGCGCCGCGGAGAGTTCGTTCTCCGCGGTCTCGCGTGCACTGCGGGGCGCCCGCTCGGCGGCGTCGGCCAGCGCCGCCAACCGTCTGCCCTCGGGCGCGTTGCCGTACGCGTCGATCGCGATCGCGCGGGCCACCACCGCGCGCCGGGCCAACGCCCCGTCCAGTACCTGCCAGGACAGGTCGTAGCGCACATGCAGCCGGTTCAATCGGTTCGCCCGCTGATACCCCCAGGCCGCGAAGGCGACCAGCACCACGAACAGCAGGACAAACGCGGCGATCAGCCACGCCATCAGCTGGCCACCTGCACCTTGACGCCGGCCCCGGCCACCGTTTCGTAGACCCGCATGATCTGGCTGGCCACCACCGACCAGTCGTAGCGCCGGACCGCCTCCCGCGCGGCGACCACGTAGCGCTTCCGCAGTGCGTCGTCGTCCAGCACCGTGATCAGCGCTTCGGCCAGCGCGGTCGCGTCGTCGACCGGCACCAGCCGCCCGACCTCGCCGTCCTCCAGCACCCGCCGGAACGCGTCCAGGTCGCTGGCCACCACCGCGGTGCCCGCGGCCATCGCCTCCACCAGCACGATCCCGAAGCTCTCACCCCCGGTGTTGGGCGCACAGTAGACGTCGGCGCTGCACATCGCCGAGGCCTTGCCGTCGTCGTCCACCTGTCCCAAGATCCGGATGTGTTCGACGAACTCGCTTGCCTGCGAACGTAGTTCGTCATCATCGCCGCGGCCGACGATCAACAACTGCACGTCGGGGAATCGTTCGATCACCGTCGGCATCGCCTCCAGCAGTGTCGACATGCCCTTGCGTGGCTCGTCGAAACGCCCCAGGAACAGCACCGTCTTACCGGGCCGCGGATAGCCGTCCATCATCGGCGCCGAGGCGTAGAAGTCGACGTCGACGCCGTTGGGGATCTCGACCGCGTCGGATCCCAGCGATTCCATCTGCCAGCGCCGCGCCAGATCGGACACCGCGATGCGGCCGACGATCTTCTCAAACCGGGGCCGCAACATCCCGCCCAGCACCGACAGCGCCACCGATTTGGTGGCTGAGGTGTGGAAGGTCGCCACGATCGGGCCTTCGGCGATGTTCAACGCCAGCAGCGACAAGCTGGGGGCGCTCGGCTCGTGCAGGTGCAGCACGTCGAAATCGCCGTCGGAGAGCCACTTCTTGACCTTGCGGTAGGTGGCCGGGCCGAACCGCAGCCGCGCCACCGATCCGTTGTAGGGAATGGGGACGGCCCGGCCGGCCGAGACGACGTAGTCGGGCAGCTCGCTTTCCGACGACGACGGCGCCAGCACGCTGACGTCGTGCCCGCGGGAGCGCATCACCTCGGCCAGTTGCAGCACATGCGACTGGACCCCGCCCGGCACGTCGAACGAGTAGGGGCAGACCATCCCGATCCGCATCAGCCGTCCTTCAACCACGCCCGACGGTCGTCGGACAGATCGGCCAACCACTGCGGTTGCAGCATGTGCCAGTCTGCGGGATGGGCGGCGATATTGCGCGCGAACTCGTCGGCCAGGGCCTGGGTGATGGCTCTGACGTCGCCGCTGCTGGTATCCAGCGGCGTCTGCATGTTGCAGGCCCAGCTGTCACCCTCGAACCAGCAGTGCGACGGTAGCAGCGCGGCCCCAGTCGCGATCGCGAGCTTGGCCGGCCCGGCCGGCATCCGGGTGGGTTCGCCGAAGAAGTCGACCTCGACGCCGGTGCGGGTGAGGTCGCGCTCGGCCATCAGCGCCACGATCTGGTTGTCCCGCAGCCGCTCGGCCAGCACTTCGAAAGCGGGCCGCTCGCCACCGGAGTGGGGTATCACCTCGAAGCCCAGGCCTTCGCGGTAGTCGATGAAGCGCCGGTACAGCGACTCCGGTTTGAGGCGCTCGGCGACCGTGGCGAAGGTGCCGTAGGTTTGCGCCAGCCACACCCCGTTCATGTCCCAGTTGCCGCTGTGCGGCAGCGCCAGCACCACGCCGCGCCCCTGGGCCAGCGCACCGTTGAGGTTGTCCTGTCCTCCGGTGCAGCTGTCCAGCCGCTCGGTCAACGCGCGCAGATCCATCGTCGGCAGCCGGAAGGCCTCCCGCCAATACCGGGCGTATGAAGCCAGAGATTCGCGCATCAACGAATCCGGTACCGCGGCGGGTTTGACACCCAGGACCCGCGCCAGGTTCTTGCGCAGCTGCAACGGTCCGCCGCGGCGTGCCGCGTAGCGGGCGCCGGCGTCGAAGGCGTTGCGCGCGGCGAATTCCGGTAGCGCGCGCACCGCCATCCAGCCGCTGGCGTAGGCCCAGTCGGTGGCGGTGCCGGTGAGAACTTCGCGGGGCCGCCGGCCGGGCACTCTGAGTTTCATCGACGGCGGGATCACGGCTCGCTCTTTCCGGGCAGGGCCAGATGGTCGACGGCGCCGGGTGAGGTTCGCACCGCGTGCAACCGCTGCGCGCAGGTGACCAGGCTCAGCACCGCCAGCAGCCACATCGCCACCGGCAGCGCCGGCGGCCACGGCACGAACGGAAAGTCGGACACCCCGGCCCCGACCAGCACGATGATCAGCCGTTCGGGGCGTTCGATGAACCCGCCGTCGCCACGCAGTCCACTGGCTTCGGCGCGGGCCTTGATGTAGGAGATCACCTGCGAGGTGACCAGGCAGATCAGTGTCGCCACGGCCAACGGTTCGTCGTGCTTGTGGAACGCGATCCACCACAGCAGCCCGCAGAACACCGCGCCGTCACCGAGACGGTCGCACGTGGCGTCCAGGACCGCACCGAACCGGGTGCCGAAGCCGCGCTCGCGGGCCATCGCCCCGTCGGCCATGTCGAACAGGGTGAAGAACCACACCACGCAGCCGCCGGCGAACAACTTGCCCATCGGGAACAGGATCAGCGCCCCAGCCGCCGAGCCGATGGTGCCGATGACGGTGACGACGTCCGGTGTCAGGCCGACCCGCAGGGCCGTCCGCGCGACCGGGTCGGTGAGTCGGGCGAAGAACGCGCGGGACAGGAACGGCAACTTGCTCATGACTGTCGGGCCCACTCCTCGGACAGCAGACGGCGGGTTTCGCGCAGCAACTGCGGTATCACCTTGGAGCCGCCGATGATGGTGATGAAGTTCGCGTCCCCGCCCCAGCGCGGCACCACATGCACGTGCAGGTGCTCGGCCAGCGACCCGCCCGCCGAGGTGCCCAGATTGATGCCGACGTTGAAACCGTGTGGACGCGAGACGTTCTTGATGACCCGAATCGCCTTCTGGGTGAACGCCATCACTTCGGCGCTCTCGGCTTCGGTGAGGTCTTCGAGCTCGGCGACCCGCCGGTAGGGCACCACCATCAGGTGACCCGGGTTGTACGGATAGAGGTTGAGCACGGCGTAGACGAGTTCGCCGCGCGCCACCACCAGACCGTCTTCGTCGGACATCTGCGGGATGTCGGTGAACGGCTGCGACGGGTTGGCATCGTCGCGCTTGAGCGGACCCTCGGCGAGGTAGTTCATCCGGTAGGGGGTCCACAACCGCTGTAGATGGTCGCGCTCGCCGACGCCGCGGTCGAGGATCGTGTCGTCGTCAGCCACAGTCACCCACCAGCGCCAACTTTCACCAATTCCGCTGTGGGAAAAGAGTTTTCACGACGAGCGATCCAGTCCGCGATGGCCGCCACCGCGGCGTCGCGCGGCACCCCGTTGATCTGGGTGCGGTCGGCGAAGCGGAAGCTGACGGCGCCGGCCTGCACGTCGCGGTCGCCGGCCAGCAGCATGAACGGCACCTTCTGGTTGGTGTGGTTGACGATCTTCTTGGCCATCCGATCGTCACTGCCGTCCACCTCTACCCGCACACCATGCGACTTCAATTGTGCGGCAACATCTTTCAAATAGTCCAGGTGCTCGTCGGCAACCGGGATGCCCACCACCTGGATCGGCGCCAGCCACGCCGGGAACGCACCCGCGTAGTGCTCGGTGAGGATGCCGAAGAACCGCTCGATCGACCCGAACAGCGCGCGGTGGATCAGCACCGGACGCTGTCGGCTGCCGTCCGCGGCGGTGTATTCCAGCTCGAAGCGCTCCGGCATGTTGAAGTCGACCTGCAACGTCGACATCTGCCAGCTGCGGCCCAGCGCATCTTTGACCTGCACCGAGATCTTCGGCCCGTAGAACGCCGCGCCACCCGGGTCGGGAACCAGCTGCAGCCCGGACGCCTCACCGACCTCGCGCAGCACCTCGGTGGCCTCATCCCACACCTCGTCGGAGCCCACATACTTCTCCGGGTCCTTGGTGGACAGCTCCAGGTAGTAGTCGTCCAGGCCGTAGTCGGCCAGCAGGTCGAGCACGAAGCGCAGCACCGAGGTCAGCTCGTCGCGCATCTGCTCGCGGGTGCAGTAGATGTGGGCGTCGTCCTGGGTCATGCCGCGCACCCGGGTCAGGCCGTGGATCACCCCCGACTTCTCCAACCGGTAGACGCTGCCGAACTCGAAGAGCCGCAACGGAAGTTCGCGGTAGGAACGCCCACGCGACCGGTAGATCAGATGGTGCATCGGGCAGTTCATCGGCTTGAGGTAATAATTCTGGCCGGGCTTGCGCACCGAGCCGTCCTCGTTGTACTCGGCGTCGATCTGCATCGGCGGGTACATGCCCTCGGCGTACCACTCCAGGTGCCCCGAGGTGACGTAGAGCTGCTCTTTGGTGATGTGCGGGGTGTTGACGAACTCGTAGCCCGCCTGCTCGTGCTTCTGCCGCGAGTACTCCTCCAGCTCGCGGCGCACGATGCCGCCCTTGGGGTGGAAAACGGCCAGTCCGGAACCGATTTCGTCGGGGAAGCTGAACAGGTCCAGCTCCACCCCCAGCTTGCGGTGGTCGCGGCGCTGCGCCTCGGCCAGCAACTCCAGGTGCCGGTCCAGGGCCTCCTGCGACTCCCACGCGGTGCCGTAGATACGTTGCAGGCTGGCGTTGCGCTGGTCGCCGCGCCAGTAGGCGGCCGAGCTGCGGGTGAGCTTGAACGCCGGGATGTGCTTGGTGGTGGGGATGTGCGGCCCGCGGCACAGGTCGCCCCAAACCCGTTCGCGGGTACGAGGATTGAGGTTGTCGTAGGCGGTCAGCTCGTCGCCCCCGACTTCCATTACATCCGGGTCCCCGGATTTGTCGTCGACGAGTTCGAGCTTGAACGGCTCGTCGGCCAGCTCCTGGCGGGCCTGGTCTTTGGAGGCATACACCCGCCGGTCGAAGAGCTGGCCCTCCTTGACGATCTGGCGCATCCGCTTTTCCAGCTTCTCCAGATCCTCGGGCGTGAACGGCTCACTGACGGCGAAGTCGTAGTAGAAGCCGTCGGTGATGGGCGGGCCGATGCCCAGCTTGGCGTGCGGGAACAAGTCCTGGACGGCTTGGGCCAACACGTGGGCGGCGGAGTGCCGGATCACGCTGCGACCTTCCTCGGTGTCGGCCGCGACGGGGGTCACCTCCACGTCGACCTCGGGCACCCAACTCAGGTCGCGCAACTTGCCCTCGGCGTCGCGCACCACCACCACGGCATCCGGTGTCCCGCGCCGCGGCAGTCCCGCCTCGCCGACCGCGGCAGCCGCGGTGGTGCCGGCAGGGACCCGGATTGGGGCGCTCATCGGGCTGGTCTCCAATGCTGTGCGACGGGACGTGTCGAAACGGTCGCGACCATGCTATCGGGGGGCGGTCGGCCCGGACTCCCGCAGCCCGCGGCGCGAGTCACCGACCGCAGCCCGCACCCCGGCTGATTCACAGGACTTCGACAGCCCGGACCTCTGGGACGGACCGGCCCTCGAAGCGCACACTGCCGCCTTCGCCGTCGGGCCGGCGGGGTTGGGGACGTGAATATGGTGTGTCTGCTCGAGCGCTGCGCCGCACTCAACGAGCTCGGCGCGTCGGCGCGATCCGCCCAGAGCGGTTCGGGTCGGGTGGTGCTGTTGCGCGGGGAAGCCGGCGTGGGCAAGACGGCGCTGCTCAACCGGTTCACCGGCGGGCTGGACGACTCGATTCAGGTGTTGACGGGCTGGTGCGACCCGCTGGCAGCACCGCCCCCGTTGGGCCCGCTGTTCGACGCGCTGCCCGGGTTCGGGGCAGCGGCGGCCGCAACCCTGTCTGCCGCGATCGAATCCCGCGACTCCGGCGCCCTCTACCGGCGGCTACTGACCGTCCTGCGGGACGGTCGGCGCCGGGTGTGGGTGATCGAGGATGCGCACTGGGCCGACGGGGCGACGTTGGATCTAATGCGATTCCTCACCCGGCGCGTCGAGTCGTTGCCGCTGCTGCTGGTGGTCTCCTACCGCGACGACGAGCTCGATCACCGGCACCCGCTGGCGCTGGCGCTGGGTGATCTGGCCGGCTGCCCCACGGTCAGCCGGATCGGGCTGAAGCCGCTGAGCCGCGAGGCGGTGGCCGCGCTGGCCGCCCACACCGGCGCCGACGTCGAGCACCTCTACGACCTCACCGGGGGAAACCCGTTTTACCTCACCGAGGTGCTGGCGGGCGGTGCCGCAGCGCTGGAGTGTGATCTGTTGCCGCGCAGCATATTCGAGGCGGTGTGGGGCCGGCTGGCCCGGCTGTCGAAGCAGGCGCGACTGACCGCGCAAGCGGTGGCGGTCTGCGGGCCGCTCGCCGAGGTGGATTTGGTGCGCGAGGTGTGTCCGCAAGCCACGCTCGCATTGAGTGAATGCCTGGACGCGGGAGTGCTCGTCGCGAAATACGATGCGGTTCGTTTTCGTCACGAGTTGGCCCGGCATGCCACGTTGCAGCGCCTGCCCGATTACCTGCGCAAGGATTTGCACGCCCGTGCGCTGCGAGCACTCAGCGAGCCGCCGATCGAGCAGAACACTTTGGCAGCGTTGGTTTTTCATGCCGACCACGCCGACGATCACGACGCCGTCATCCGGTATGGTCCCGCCGCGGCCGAGCATGCCGCCATGCTGGGGGCGCATCGCGAGGCCGCCGAACTGTATGAATTGACGCTGCGGCACGGCCAGACCACCGACGACGAGAAGGTGCACTGGCTGGAACAGCACGCTTTCGCCAGCCATCTGTGCGGGCTGGGTGAGCCGGCCGTGTCGTCGTGGCGCGAGGCCATCAGGCTGTGCCGCTCGGCCGGGGACACGCTGGGTGAAGCGCAAAACCTGCGCTGGCTGTCGCACGAGCTGTACGGCATCGGCCGCGTCACCGAAGCCACCGATGCCGGACGGGAATCACTGCGGCTGTTGCAGGAATCCGGTCCCTGCCCGCAGCTGGCCTGGTCATTGGTGAATCTCGCCGAGATAGGAGTGCTCCGATTCGAGCAGTCGGCCACCGCGTACGCCGACCAGGCCATCACTCTGGGCACCCAACTCGGCGACCACGCCGTCGTCGTCCGCGCCCGCGGCTACGCCGCGCTGGCCAGGGTGCTGCAATCGGAAACCGGTTGGGAGGAATTGGAATCGGCTTGGCGCGAGGCCATGCTTTCCGACGCTCGTGGCGAGCACGCCGGACTGCTCGGATCGGATATCTGCTGGGCGGCGGCGCGGCAGTACGACCTGGAGCGCGCCGAGCGTTACATCGCCGAATCGCTTTCCTACTGCCGTGAACGCAACCTGGTCACGTTCGAGGCTTTCAATCTGGGCGTCAGTGCGCTCGTCGACCTGCATCGCGGCGAGTGGGCCCGGGCGAGTGCGTGCGCCGAGTCCCTGCTCGCCCGCCGGGGACTGCCGGCGTTGCACCGTATCCTGCCGCGCCTGGTGCTGGCGCTGATTCGCGCCCGCCGCGGGCATCCGGCTGTCGGCGCGCTGCTCGACGAAATCGCGGCCAGCTCCGAGCCCGAGCAGCTCCGGTTGTTCCCGATTGCCGCTGCCCGCGCGGAATCCGCGTGGCTGGCCGGTGACGACGACACCGCACAACGCGAGGCGCGCGAGGCCCTGATTGATGCCGGCATGGACCGCGATCCGTCGCTGACCTGGCAATTGCGCCGGTGGATGCTAATGCCCGGCCCCCAGTCGATCTCCGTGGCCGTCGAGCCCCCACTCACACCGGTCCAGTTGGAGATCGCCGGTGATTGGCGTGCCGCCGCGCAGCAGTGGACGCAGCGCGGCTGCCCCTATGAGGCGGCGATCGCTCAACTGGGCGGGGACCTCGCCGCGGTCGAATCGGCCTTGACCACGTTCCGGCGTCTCGGCGCGCGGGCCGCGACGCGTCGCGCACAGCAGCGGCTGGCTGAGGTACGAGGTCTTTCCCGGCGCGGTCGCCACACCGAGACGTTGGCCGACCCGGACGGGTTGTCTCGCCGGGAACGCGAGGTACTGGATCTGATTGCGTTGGGGCAAAGCAACATTCAGATCGCCGCCGCACTGCATATCAGCCCGAAGACAACCGGATGTCACGTCAGCTCGATCCTGGCGAAACTCGGTGTGCGCAACCGGACCCAGGCCGCCGCGCACGTGCGTGGCCGGGTCAACAGCTAGCCGTCCTGGCCGTGGTTGCCCGTGTAGCCGTTGTAGCCGTTGAGGCCGTTGCTACCGTTCGTCGTGGAACCGGTGCCGTAGCTGCCGCCGCTCCCGTAGCCGCCGCCGCCCCCGCCGCTACCGCCGGACCCACCCTGGCTCCAGCCGCTGCTGCTGCCCTGCTGGCCGAACAACGTCCCACCGGCGCCACCCGCAGCCCCGAGTCCGCTGCCGCCGCCGGTTCCTCCGGTCCCGCCGTTACCGCCGTCACCGCCGTTACCGCCGTTGCCGCCGACGTTGATGTTGCTGGCCTGCTCGCCCGACCCGCCCTGACCGCCGCCACCACCGAATCCGCCGACGCCACCGGCGCCCCCCGCGCCTCCGGAACCGGCGGCACCACCCGCACCGCCGTTGCCGATCAGACCCGCGGCGCCGCCGGCACCGCCATTGCCACCGACGCCGCCCTGACCGCCGTCGCCGCCGGTACCGCCCAGGCCTCCGTCACCGCCATTGCCACCGGAAGACCGGAAGGAGCCCTGGTCACCGAGTCCCCCGCCACCGCCGGCACCGCCCTGACCGCCGCCGGCACCGGTACCACCCAAGCCGCCGGTGCCACCGGCACCACCGGCACCTCCGTCGCCGACCAGCAGACCACCGTGGCCGCCGGCTCCCCCTGCACCTCCGATACCGCCGGCGCTTCCGGCCGCCCCCGTGCCGCCGGTACCGCCGCCGCCACCGGCTCCCCCGTACGCGAACTGACCGAAGTAGGCCGTACCACCAGGTCCGCCCCAGCCACCCGCCCCGCCGGGCGCTGATCCGAGGGCACCAGTGCCGCCGGCGCCTGCATACGCGGCGCCCGAAGCGATGCCGACGAATTGAGCGGTGCCGCCTAAACCGCCGGTGCCCCCGTTTCCACCGGCACCGCCGGGACCGCCATTACCGCCCAGAGCCGTCCCGTCACCACCCCCGGCCGCCAGCGCGAACCCGCCGGTTCCGCCCGTGCCGCCGGTGGCGGCAAGTCCCGCGTCGGCGCCGGGTCCGCCGGTTCCCCCGGTTGCGGTGGCACCGGCGAGGCTCGTGGTTCCGTACACACCATTTGCTCCGAGTGTGGCGGCGACAGCGCTGACCTCGGAGTTGACGCCGTTGGCGCCGATCATGCCGGTGCCGCCCGGCCCGCCCGCGCCGCCGGTGCCGAACAGGATGGCGTTGCCGCCGCTGCCGCCGTGCCCGGCGATACCCCCGTTGATCCCCGACACCCCGGCGCCGCCCTGGCCGCCGACCCCGCCGTTGCCGAACAGCCAGCCGCCGCTGCCGCCGGTGCCGCCGGCCGCACCGGCGCCGCCCAGCCCGCCCGGCCCGCCGTTACCGAACAGCCCCGCCGCGCCGCCGTTACCGCCGGCCTGTCCCAGCGCGCCCGATCCGCCGGCGCCGCCGTTGCCGACCAGGATCCCGCCGGCACCGCCGTTGGCGCCGGTTCCCGCGGTGCCGTTGGCGCCGTCGCCGATCAGCGGTCGCCCCAGCAGCGCCTGGGTGGGCGCGTTGATCACGTTCTCCACCAGCTGCAACGGATCAGCACCGGCGGCCTCCGCCTGCGCATATGCCCCGCCGGCCGCACCCAGCAACTGCGCGAACCGGTCGTGAAAGGCGGCCACCTGGGAACTGAGCCCCTGGTAGGCCTGTCCATATCCGGAAAACAGCGACGCGACCGCGGCCGACACCTCGTCGGTACCCGCAGCCAACAACCCCGTCGTCTGGGTCACCGCCGCGGCGTTGGCCTCACCCAGCCGCGTCCCGATACCCGCCAGGTCCGTTTCAGCCGTCGCCACCAACTGCGGCGTCACCGATAGAAAAGACATTTGCCCGACCTCGCCCGAATCGCGGCGGCCCCCACGGCTGCCCTTCGCTCCTATCGTCGAACGACGGCCGGGCCGGGGAAATCGGGCAAATTACCGATTTCTTAGCTGAACCGGCAGACCCGGGCACCCCCGCACGGCACGCAAGCCGCCAGCGTCCCCATATGCACGCTCGCGGCCCGCTTTCGACGGCATTCTGCGGCCGCTCGTCGGAATGCTCAGGGCTGTCCGGGCTTGAGCCGCACGAACAGCGCGTCGGCTTCGGTCAGCAGCGTGTCACCGTCGCGCAGCCGGCCGGACACGAAGATCTTGCGGCCCTCGTCGCGGTCGATGCCCGCCTCGAATTGCAGCTCTTTTTCGATCGGCACGATATTGCGGTAGTCGATCTTGAGGTAGGCGGTGCGCTGCCGGCGGCTGCCGGACAGCCACGCGCCGGTCAGGCCGAGCACACTGTCGAACAACATGCCCAGCGAACCGCCGTGCACGGCGCCGTTGCGGCCCAGATGAAACCGCGAAAACCGGGCCCAGCCCTCGATCCGGCCGTCCGCGGTCTTGCGGGCCTCCATCGGCACCGTCAGCAGGTTGCCACGCATCGGCAGGTCCATCCGCCGCCCTGACGGCGAGTGCCACTCGTCGGCGTCGTAGGGAGCCAGCAGCGCCGAGAGTTCCTCGAGCCGGTCGGCTGCCTGGCTGATGACCTCGTCGGGCGCGTCCACGGCGCGGGCGTGGTCCTGCAGTCTGCGCACCGCGTCGATGAATCGGCCGTAGTCGGGGCCGCCCTTGTGGGTGGGCTCGGGCGGGTTGAAGCCCCCGCCGGGGTGTCGCTGATCTGCGGCTGCCATCAGGACACCGTATGCGGTGTGCCCCAGGGTGAGCCGCCGGGCTACTGGGCCGCGCCGGCCACCGACAGCGTCTCGAACTCCTCGTCGGACAGCTCGATGTCGGCGGCGGCGACGTTCTCCTCCAGGTGCGCCACCTTCGAGGTTCCCGGGATGGGCAGCATCACCGGTGACCGCTTGAGCAGCCATGCCAGCGCCACCTGCGACGGCGTCGCGTCGTGCGCGGCGGCGACCTGCTGCAGCGGGCCGCCCGGCGCCGCCAGCGGTCCGCCGGCCAGCGGGAACCACGGGATGAACCCGATGTTCTGGGTGGTCGCGGCGTCCACCAGCGGCTCGGCCTTGCGGCTGGTCACGTTGTACATGTTCTGCACGGACACGATCGGGGCGATCTGGCGGGCGGCCTCGAGTTGGTCGACGTCGATCTCGGAGAGACCGATGTGGCGGATCTTGCCCTCGTTCTGCAGGGCGACGAGCTCCCCCAGCTGGTCGGCCAACGGGACATTCGCGTCGATGCGGTGCAGCTGGAACAGGTCGATGGTGTCGACGGCCAACCGGCGCAGGCTCATCTCGCATTCCTGGCGCAGGTAGCTCGGATTGCCCAGTGGCACCCAGACATTCGGCCCGGTGCGCAGCAGGCCGGCCTTGGTGGCGATCACCAGGTCGGGGTAGGGATGCAGCGCCTCGCGGATGATCTCCTCGGACACGTAGGGGCCGTAGGAGTCCGCGGTGTCGATGAAGTTCACCCCGAGTTCGACCGCGCGCCGCAGCACGCGCACGCATTCGTCGCGGTCGGCGGGCGGGCCCCACACCCCGTCGCCGGTCAGGCGCATCGCGCCGAAGCCGAGCCGGTTGACGGTCAGGTCGTTGCCGAGGGTGAATGTCCCGGAAGCTTGGGCGGTCACGTTCCCGACCGTACGCGTGGCAAGCTGACTTGGTGGACCTGCACACGCTCGCCGAGCAGCAACTGACCTATCCGGAGGTGGGTGCGACGGCTGCCGGCCAACTGCCCGCGGGGTACGGCCACCTCGACGTGTCGGCCCAGATCGGGACGGGACGGGATCGTTTCGAACAGGCTGCCAAGTCCCTCATGCACTGGGGCATGCAGCGCGGCGCCGGGTTGCGGGTGCAGGCCAGCACCGAGACGGTCTGCGTCTCCTCGGTGGTGGTGGTGACGGTGCTGGGCGTGCTGCGGGCGCCGTGCCGGGTGGTCTACGTGGTCGAGGAACCCGACATTCGCGGGTTCGCCTACGGCACCCTGCCCGGTCACCCGGAATCGGGCGAGGAACGCTTCGTGGTTTGCTACGACCCGGACACCACCGCGGTGTACGCGCAGGTGTCAGCCTTCTCCCGCCCGGCGACCTGGTGGAGCAGGCTCGGCAAGCCGTTCGTCGCGGTGGCCCAGCGGGTGATCGCCAAGCGGTATCTGCGCGGCGTGTGACAGTTAGGACGCCGGGCGCTGAGTGAGCGGGGGGTACCCGTCGAGCAGGCCCGACTGCTGCAGCGCGTCCTGGATGAACACCTGCACCGGGCGTGACCGGATGAAGCCGGCGTGTCCGCCGCGATACCAGTAGATCTCGGGTTTGCCCCAGTGCTCCCACAGCCGGATCACCTGCTCGCGCGGGTTGACCACCTGATCGGCGACTCCGGCGTAGACGAAGCGCCCCCGCATCGGCACCAGCGGGGTGAGCGAGAGCGGTGACATCATCTCGCCGATGGGCTCGGCCAGCTTCATCGTGTCGCGGCGCGGATCGCCGGCGCGCAAACCCGAATGGCGGCTCAGCAACTCGACGAGGTTGGCCACCGGCACCCCGAGAATTGCACTGGTCAACCCGCTGTCCAGGCTGGCCACCAACGCGGCGATGTAGCCACCCAGCGACATGCTGTTCAGCCCGATCGGCGACTCGGGCTCCTGGGCACGCACCCAAGTCAGCAAACGCCGGATGTCCCAGACGGCTTGTGCGGTGGCATGCACGTCGTCCATCACGTCTTCACCCGGGAACACCGCGCCCTTGGGCAACCCGCGGGCCCGCCGGCCGTGCATGGGCAGCACCGGCAGCACCACGTTCAAGCCGAGCTCTTCGTGCAGCTTGCGGGCCCGGAAAATCCTGAGATCGATTCCCGGGCGGCCCATTTCGGTGCCGTGCACGCAGATCAGCCAGGGCCGCGGCTCGGGATGGCGTAGCAGCACTGCGTATTCGCGCCGCAACGCGGTGTAGCCCAGCCACCGTTCGGCGCCGGGTTCGCCGGGATGCGGCGCGTAGCCGCTGTCGAACGACAGCCGCTGGCAGTCCCGTCCATCCTTGACCTGCACGTCCGTAAGCGCTGGCGGCTCAACGAAATAACCCTTGGGCTCCTCCAGCCACCCTCTGGTTCGGTAGAACTCGAGCGCCTCGACCACCTCGTCGTTGATGCGCCGGAAGGCGGCGGGTCGGCTGACCGGGCGGCGCACCTTCAGACCCGCCAACACCACCTCGTCGCGAAATGCTTGCGCCGCCAACGCAATCGTAGGCCGTGCGATCGGCAGGTCGGGGACATCGAGGGCGTCGGAGTCGGCGCCGGAGTTGCGGTAGTCGCGCCACGAACTGGACAGGTAGCGACCGGTGTGGGCAAACGGCCGTGCCACCTCGCCGATGGCCCGACGCACCTTGCGGCCGCGGGTACGACGTTGTTCACCGGCTACTGTCATAGCTCCGACGCTAACACCGCGCAGGCTCGCGCCGGTGGGACGAGGACCCGGATTTTGGTCACTTCAAGCCCGTGAATGGGGCGTGGATCACGTCCCCCGTGTTAGGGGCACCAACCGGCCAGCAAACTCTCTGCAGCCGCGCACATCTCCTCGATGACTTTGCCCGCCGGTGCCGCTTCGCGAATCATCCCCACGCCTTGTCCCGCGTCCACCGGCGCGGTCCGCGAGTCGTTCGCCGCCACCGAGTCGGCCAGCACCCGGGCCGGAAACCGCTCCGGCCAGGGCAGTCCGGCAGCGATGTCGAAGTCCCGGGTGACGCGAGTATCGGTGCCGGCCGCCCCGATCAGTGCCGCGCGGCCCGAATCGGCGGTCAGCGCCTCCGGGCAGGCCGCCAGCCGAGTGCCCACCCAGGCCCCGGCGGCGCCGGCCGCCAGCACAGCGGCCAGACTGCGGGGCGAGGCGATCGCGCCCCCGGCCAGTACCGGCACGCTCACCTGGTCGAGCACCGCGTCCAGCAACGGCAGTGTGCCCAGTCGCATCTCGCCGTGGCCCCCGCCCTCGGCGCCCCGGGCCACCAGGATGTCGACCCCGGCGTCGGTCGCCCTTCGGGCCCCGGTCACGTCGTAAACCTGTGTCGCAGTAGCGATTCCGGCCGCATGGGCCGGCCCGACCCAGGACCAGTCGGTGCCGAAGCTGACCGATAACAGGGCCGGTCCTGCGGCCACCGCGTCGTCGAGCAGCCCGGGCTGGTCGCGCATCACCCAGTCGACCAGCCCGATCCCGAATCGCCCACTGACAAAACGCATCTCGCGGGCAAGCGCCGCCCTGGTGGCGGTGCTGCCCATCCCGATCATGCCCAGTCCACCGGCTGCGGTGACCGCGGCGGCCAGCCGCCCGCCGGCTACGCCGCCCATCGGGGCGTTGACGATCGGTACCCGCAGGCCGAAGTCGCGCGACCAGGCTGTGGCGAGCATCCTCGACTAGTGCGACGCGCCCGGCTGGGACTTCAGCACCGTCAACATCACCACCGAATCCTGCACGGCCAGCAGCGCGTGCCGAACCGGCGGGATCGCTACGTAATCGCCCGACCTTCCGTCCCAGGCGTCGTCGCCGGCGGTGAGGCGCACGTGGCCCTGCAACACCTGCAGTGTCGCCTCGCCCGGGCTGTCGTGCTCGGCGAGTTCGTGCCCGGCGAGCAGGGCCAGCACCGTCTGGCGCAGTTCGTGGGTGTGTCCGCCGTGAATGGTGTGGGCGGCCCGGCCGCTGTGCGACTTGCCCGCCTCAGCCAATTTCTCGGATGCCAGGCTGTTCAACGAAATGGATTCCATCGGTGCGTCCTTTCAAAGGCTCAGCAGCAGTATGCCCGCCACCAGCAATGCAACCACTTTGACCAACTCGAATGCGACGTAGACGTAGTGAGCGCGCGACCGGGGTCCCGCCGCGCCGGCCAGCACCTGATCCGAGCGGCGCGTCAACCGGGGCCGCACCGCGACCAGCTGAATGGCCAGCGCGACACCGGCCGTCGCGTATGCCACCAGGATTCGCCCCGGCGTCGGCCCGGCGACCAGATAGGCCAACAGCACCAGGGCGAAGCCGACCTCGATGGTGTTGAGGGCACGAAAGACCAGGCGTCCGATGCCCAACCCGATCTGCAGCGTCACGTTGGGCGCCCGGAACTTCAGCGGGGCTTCCACGAAAGAGATGGCCAGCACCATGCCCAGCCACACGAAGGTGACCGCGGTTTCGACGGCTTGCGCGGCGCTCACGCCGGCACCCCCTGCAGATGGGCCAGGCACAGATCCGGTTCGACGAACGCCTCGAGCCGCTCGACGGTCACCGGCGCCGCCCAGGTCTCGAGTGCCCCGCGCATGAGCCCCAGGTGAACCGGACACACCACGGTGGACCGGGTTTCGGCGAGCTCCAGGAACGGGCAGTGCCGCAAGCCCACCTGCGTCTTGCCTTCGGCTTCCCTGCGCTCGGGCGCGAAGCCCAGCCCGTCCAGCAGATCGACCAGATGATCGATCGAGTCCGCCACGCTGGTGACGGGGGGCGCTTCGAGCCGCTTGCCCCACTCACGTCCTGCGGCCAGCGCCCGCCCACTCGAATCCTCTTCTGCGGCAATCCCGTTGGTGAGGATCTCAGCGAGCAGCCGGTAGTGCCGCGTCCCGCCGCGGTCCATCTGCCGCACCGCGGCGAACATCAGCGGCGGGCGGCCCGGGCCGCGTCGCGCAGGCTGGACCTGCTGCACCTGGCCGTCGCGCACCAGGCTTTCGAGGTGAAAGCGCACGGTGTTGGGATGCACACCCAACTCCTCGGCGATGTTCAGGATGCTCAACGGGTTTGGCGACGCGCGCAGTACCCGCAATACCGCACGGCGGCGGCCGGCGTCCTCGCCCGGTCCGGCTTTCTCACTCACTGGCACTGCGCCCCTTCGCGACTTGTCAGCCTTGGGTCGGCTGGCGACCAACGGCGCGTCCACACCGAGCGGACCGACCTTGGCGGCGCCACGCGGCGAACCCAGCGGCGCGTCGCGACCGGGCAGGGTTTCGTTGCAGAACGCTTCATTGTCCGCCAGATGAGGGTGCAGGTCATCAGGCAGGTGGTCTTCGTGGTGGATCGCCTCCACCGGACACACCGGTTCGCAGGCGTCGCAGTCCATCATCATTCGGGATGGATGTAGGGCGCCCGGCCCTCTTCGTAGATGCAATCGACCGGACACTCTTCGACGCAGCCTCGGTCCAGCACGTCGATGCAGGGTTTCCCGATCATGTAGGCCATCCGCTAGAGTTTACACAATATGTGTTGTAAATACGCAGGGTCCGCGCCAACGGCCTGGATGCCGATGTCATCGCGTCGCCACCGGAAGGCAGAATCGACACGCATGCGGGATCTCGACGTATTGATCCAGGTGCTGTCCGGCAACGGGCGGCCTTCAACCGAGGAGGGCATCATCGACATGCACCCTGGCGCATTGCTCTGGCTGCCACGTCGTTCCCGTCGACAATGCAACGCCGGCCCCAAGGGACTGCGTCGCCTCACCGTGCACCGCCGCCAGGCGCTCGTGCTTCGGCCACCGGCCCGGCGGGCAGCCTGATGACCGAGAAGGAAAACCGGCTTCCCTCTTCGCAACGCGACGACGAACACGTGCAAGGGCACTGGCTGCTGGCCCGGCTCGGCAAGCGGGTACTGCGGCCCGGCGGGGTCGAGCTCACCCGCACGCTGCTGGCCCGCGCCGATATCGCCGGCGCCGACGTGCTCGAACTAGCGCCCGGCCTGGGCCGCACCGCAGCCGAGATCGTCGCCCGCAACCCGAAGTCCTACGTCGGCGCCGAAGGCGACCCCGATGCCGCCAGCCACGTTCGCGGCGTCCTCGGGGGGAAAGGGGAAGTCCGGGTCACCGACGCCGCCGAAACCGGATTGCCCGACGCCAGTGCCGACGTGGTCGTCGGCGAGGCAATGCTGACCATGCAAGGCGATTCGGCCAAGCACGCCATCGTGGCCGAGGCCGCGCGGGTGCTGCGGCCCGGCGGACGCTACGCGATCCACGAACTCGCGTTGACACCTGACGACGTGCCCGAGGAGATCAGCACCGAGGTGCGCCAGTCACTGGCCCGCGCCATCAAGGTCAACGCGCGGCCGCTGACCATCGCCGAGTGGTCGCAACTGCTGGCCGGGCACGGGCTGGTGGTCGACAACGTCGCCACCGCGCCGATGGCACTACTGCAGCCGCGGCGCATCGTTTCCGACGAGGGCCTGCTCGGTGCCCTGCGCTTCGCCAAAAACGTACTGACCCAGCCCGAGGCGCGTAAGCGAGTCCTGATGATGCGCAACACGTTTCGCAAGCACCGCGAACGCCTAACCGCGGTCGCGATCGTCGCTCACAAGCCGCGCTGAAGCCAGCCGGTAGACGTCGTGCAATCGCACGATGTCGCTGGGCGTGAGGATCCCCACCACGGCGCCGTTGTCGAGCACCAGTGCCCGGCTGCGCCGGCCGACCGGCGCCATCCGCGCCAGCAAGTCGGTCAACGGTTCCCCGGGCGCCGCGGTGGGCACCTCGGCCAGGGCGAGCGCGATGTCGCCGACCATGGTGCCGGCACGCCGGTCGGGCGCGACCTCGCGCAGCTGCGCCAAGGTGACCAGCCCGACGATCGCTCCGTCCCGATTGATCACCGGATAAGCCGAGTGGCGATCGCCCAGCACATAGTGCTCGATGAAGTCCTCGACGGATATCCAGGCGGGCGCGGTGTGTGGCTGCGCCGTCATCGCGTCGCCGACGCGCACCCCGGCGAAGAGTTGCCGGGTCGAGATCCGGTTCTCCTCGTCGCGCGCGGCCGAGAAGATGAACCAGCCGATGAACGCGAGCCAGACGCCCCCGATCATGCCCCCTACCAAAAACTCGGCCAGTCCCAAGGTGATCAAGACGAAGGCGAGCATCCGTCCGGCCCGCGCCGCCCCGATCCCCGCCCGCGCCAGATCACCGTGGCGGCGCCACAACAGGGCCCGAACCAGGCGGCCGCCGTCCAGCGGCGCGCCGGGCAGCAGGTTGAACAGGCCCAGCAACAGGTTGACCACGGCGAGCCACCACAGCACCGCGACCACCACGGAGGCAACCCTTATGCCGGCCGCGCCGACGGCCAGCATTCCGAAGGTGGCCGACAGCAGCAGGCTGGTGGCCGGGCCCGCGAAGGCGATCCGGAAGTCGTCCTTGGGGGTTTTCGCTTCGCCGCTCAGCGTGGTCACTCCCCCGAACAACCAGAGCGTCACGCCCCCGACAGCCACCCCGCACCGGCGCGCGACGACAGCGTGCGCCAGCTCGTGACCCAGCAGCGAGGCCAGCAACACCACCGCGCCACATCCGCCGGCGATCCAATAGACCAGGTGCGCATAACCTTTGACGGTGCCCGGCAGTGTCGTGGCGAGACTCCAGGTGAACAGCCACAAGACAACCAACACGCTCCAGTGGACCTTCACCTGGAACCCGGCTACCCGTCCCAGCGGAATCTCATCGTGCACGGTCAGCCGTCCTCGTGCGTCATCGCGGCCCGTTCGGCCCGTTCTTTGATGCCGCGCAGCAGCCGGCGGGTGCCCAGCGCGATCGCCGGGCGGGCCAACTCCAGCGCGGCCACCTCGCCGGGGTGACGCAGCGCGAGCCGCACCCGCACCAGCAACCGGACGCTGTCCTCCCAGTGCGGCTGCAGGTGCATCGACCACACCCCGGTGCGGTCGGTCCGGCCGGCCGTGAGTACCAGGCATTCCTCCGGCACAATCTTCGCGACGGTCAGTTTCACCCCGCCGTCGATCCCCAGCCAGCCCTCGGGCGTCACCTGGATGACGTCCCCGACCTCCAGGTGCGGCCAGTCGGGATTCACCTGCTCCGGAATGAGCCAGGGCCATACTTGCGCTGCCGGTACGTCGATACTGATCGCCTCGGTCGTCTGTACGGCAGGATCTGCCACCAGCTCGTCGCCGGGCATCCTGGCCTGCGCCTCGGCCTTGGTAGTGCCCCAGTTGAGGTAGTACCGGCGCGCCGCATACAGCAACGCCAATGCCGCCCCGACCCGCATCGGTCCTCTCTTTATCGCCACGACCTCAGTATGGGCGGGCCCGGGTGCACCGCGACAGGGTCGATGGTCCTTGGCTGCAACCGATCTCGCCAGGGTGCCGGCCGGCCGCTGACCAATGCCGACGCGGGTGGGACTTTGGTCCCTACCCGCGCCCGCGCGCCCGATATCTGATGAGTTTGAGACCACGGGAGCAGGAGGAACAGCAATGCGAGTAGAGCGATTGCGCTGGTTGGTTAAGGCGGACGGTCCTTACGCCTCAATATATTTCGACGATTCACGGGACGCGTCGGATTCCGCCGAGCAACTCGAGGTGAAGTGGCACGACATTCGCGCGGAACTGGAAAGACTGGGCGCCGCAGCCGAACTCATCGGCAAAGTCGGTGATGCGGTGCGCAACGCGCGGCCGCCGGTCGGCCGGCGCGGGCGGGCGATCGTGGCAACGGCCGACCGGGTGTTGGTCAACGAGCAACTGCTCAGTCCGCCCCCGTCGATCGAGGTGCGGTTTTCGGAATACCCGTATCTGCTGCCGCTGATCGAACTGGAGATGCGCCGCCCGACCTACGTGTTCGCCGCGGTCGACCGCAACGGCGCCGACGTCGCGCTCTGCAAGGGCGAGACGGTCACGTCGGCGAGCATCGACGGTGGCGGATATCCGGTCCACCGGCCCTCCAGCGCGGGCTGGAAAGGCTACGGGGACCTGCAGCACACCACCGAGGAGGCGGTGCGGATGAACTGCCGCGCCGTCGCCGACCACCTCACCCACCTGTTTGACGAAGCCGACCCCGAGGTGGTGTTCGTCTCCGGGGAGGTGCGCTCGCGCAGCGACGTCGTTTCGGCGCTTCCGCAACGCGTCGCCAGGCGTGTGTCGCAGTTGCATGCCGGCGCGCGACGGGATCACTTCGACACCCAGGAGATCCGTGAGTTGACCGCCGGCGAGTTCGCCCGGTTGAGAGATGCCGAGCTAAGCGCTGTCGCCGAGCGATTCCAAGCCGGCATCGGGCCCGCCGGCTTGGCCACCGACGGGCTGGCTGCGGTGTGCGCGGCACTGCGGGACCAAGACGTGCAGACCCTGATCGTCGGGGCGCTGGGTGACGCCACGGTGGTCCGCGGTCGGGAGCGCACCACGCTCGCACCGGATGCCGACACCTTGTCGGAGCTGGGCGAAGCCGTCGAGGGCGTGGTACGGGCGGACGAGGCACTCCCGTTCGCCGCAATCGCAGTGGGGGCCGACGTAGTGCGCACGGACGAGCGGATGCAACCCGCGGACGGCGTCGCCGCGCTGCTGCGCTATCCCGCGGTCGACACGCTGGCCCGCCGGTGACGGCTACCGGATACGGGATGTTCGTCACCGCAAGAAGTGGCTTCCGCCCCTAGCCGCGACTCCGCGCAGAACCCACACTGAAGTCATGCAGCGATACGCCGATCGCGCCGAGGCCGGGCGTCGGCTCGCGCCCCTACTGAGCCACTTGCGCGACGAAGACGCGGTGGTGCTGGGGCTACCGCGGGGCGGGGTCGCGGTGGCCTTCGAAGTGGCACGCGAGTTGCGGTTGCCGTTCGACGTGCTCCTGGCGCGACGGCTCGCGGTCCCCGGCCACCCCGACCTTGCCTTCGGCGCGGTCGGGGAACGGGGGGTGCGGATCAACAACGACGCCGTCATCCAGCGGGCCGGTCTGACGTATCGCGAGATGGACGACGTGGAAAACCGGGAATGGGAGGACCTGATCCGGCAGGGGCAGCGGTTCCGTGGGAGCCACGGGCGGATTTCGCTGAAGGGACGCGTCGCGCTGATCGTCGACGACGGCGTCGCGACCGGAGCAACCGCGCAGGCGGCCTGCCAGGTGGCACGGGCCCAAGGGGCTCGCACGGTGGTCCTGGCGGTTCCGATCGTGGCCGCCGAGGTCGCCGACCAGCTGGCCGAGTACGCCGACGAGGTGGTCTGGGCTCAGCCGCCGGTTCCGCACTTCGCGGTCGCCCAGGGTTACCGCGACTTCGCCCCTGTCACCGACGACGACGTGGCCGCGCTGCTGGATCGCGCCGGCAACGGATTCGCTTCTGACGCAGACGAACCGGGCTGTGAGCGCGCGGCTACATCGCCCTGAGCAGTTCGATCTTTCCCCTGGTGCGAAGTTCGTAGAGAGCCGAGCCGCGTAACGCCGTCATGTGCGCGGCCATCTTGTCGCCCAGTGCCTCGAGGTCGGCGTCGCTGATCCGCACCGGCGGCGGGGCCGGAATCATGTCGCGTTCCTCACCGTCGGCGTGGGCTTCCAGGACCGTGACGAAGGCTGCCCACGCTTCCAGATGACCCGGGGCGGACTGCGGGGTGCGCATCAGCCGGCCCAGCTGGTCGACCACCTGGCGGTGCTTGTGGGCTATCGCGATCCATTCGCCCGCCGCGGACAGCGCCGGGTAGTAGAGCTCGTCCTCGATGCGGAAGTGGATGTCGAGTTCGAGCAGTATCTCGTCGAACAGTTCGTGCCGCTCGGGGCTGGTCAACGGCGCAGCGCTGACCTTGCGGCCCAGTGCTTTGAGCATGGCGTGGTGCTCTCTGAGCACGTCGTAGGCATTCATCGGCCGCTCCTTACCTGCCTGTGAAGGCAAGCCCCTCCGCAGTTCGACCCCCGTGTCAGGGTTCCGGTTCCGAGCGTGGCTGGGAAGGTTTGCTAGCTGTGAATATCCGAAAAGACTCCTGTGCGTGGTTCACCCGTCCAGCGTCCGCCGGGCCCGCTGCAGGCTCGCTTCGGTCAGTCTGCCGGCCGCGCCGAGATAACTGGACGACGGCGGCTCGCCGGTCAACTCGGCGATGGCCCGTTGCTCGCCGAGAACGTCGGCCCCGGCCAGGTTCTCGGCCATCGCATCGGTGTGCACAACCAGGCCGGCCACCAGTTCACTGCATTGCGAACCGGCGACCACCGTGCGGCGTGCCAGGGTGCGCAGTGTGTCCCATTCCGCATGCCAGGCGCCGTCGGGGCGTTCGTCGTTGGCCAGCGCGGCGGCGGTGTGCAGGGTGGCGGCCAGCGGCGGCGCCGCGATCGCGGCACGCCGAATCAGGATGGCGAGCACCGGGTTGTGTTTGTGCGGCATCGACGACGATCCGCCGCGCCCCGCGGGTTCGCTCAGCTCCCCGATCTCCGGGCGGGCCAGCGTGACCACGTCGGAGGCGACGCGTCCCCAGCTGTCGGTGCACGCGACCAGCGCATCGCCGAACGCGGTGATGGGCGCGCGGTTGGTGTGCCACGGTGCACGGAAGTCCAAGCCCAAAGCGGTTGCTGCGCTGCGCGCTACGTGTTCGGCGCTCACCGCGGGATCTGCGGTCCCGGTGCGCAGTGTCACCAGTTCGACGGTGGCGGCGTAGGTTCCGACGGCGCCGCCGAACTGGGCCGGGGTGGCGAGCGTCCGCAGCCTGGTGTAGGCGTCGACGATCCCGTCCAGCCAGCCCGCGACCTTGACGCCGAACGTGGTGGGCGCCGCCTGCTGGGTCAGGGTGCGCGCCACCATCGGCGTGGCCCGGTGCGCGCCGGCCAGTGCCGAGAGCGCTGAGATCTGTTCGGCGAGTTGCGCTTTGACTTGTTGTGCGACGGCACTGAGCGCCAGCATGATCGCGGTGTCCAGCACGTCCTGACTGGTGAGGCCGCGGTGTAGGTACGGGGCCAGCGCGGGGTTGGCGCGTCGCCGCAGCAGGGCAACCAGGTCGAGCACCGGGTTTCCGCCGGCTTCGGCGCCGCGTGCCAACGGCTCGGTGTCGTCCTCCGCCAGTAGCTCGCCCAGGTCGGTCCTGCCGACCGGAGCCAGCCCGGCTTGGACCAGGGCGCCGAGCCAGGCGGACTCGACCGCCACCATCGCCCGAAGCAGCGCCGGATCGGTCATGAGCTCGCCGGCACGCTCGTCGCCGGGCCACAGCAGATTGGTCATCGCGACTCGTCGCAGTAGGCCAGGAACACCGTTTCGTCCGGCCCCTGTAGATGAATGTCGAAACGGAATATCGTTCGCCCCGAACAGCTTTCGTCGATGCACAGCAAGCCGGTGCGGCGCTGCGGGGGCACGGCGGACAACACCGGGTCGGTGTCCGGAGTCGCGCCGGGCAGGTAGGCGCGGGTGAACAGCCGATGCAGCAGCCCCCGAGCGAACACGGTAACGGCGAAATACGGCGACCGTCCGGCGGCCGTCGGGCCGGGAACTACCGTGCTGAACGCGTACCGGCCTTCGCCGTCGGTTGCCGCGCGGCCCCAACCGGTGAATGTCCAACCGTCGCGGCGCAGCGACCCCGAAGCCCGCGGGATGCGGCCGGCACTGTCCGGCTGCCAAAGCTCCACGAGCGCATCGGGCACCGCGACGCCTGCGCCGTCGAAGACCGTCCCGCGCAGCTCGACCGCGCCGGGAAACTCCGCGCACACCAGTTCGCTGTCGCGCGGGAACGGCAGTCCGATGCCGAAGAACGGACCTACCGTCTGGCCCGGCGTGCACTCATTCCTGGGCATCATGGGCGTCCCCGCGACCCAGCACGATGTCCCACCGGTAGCCCGTGGCATATTCGGGCTCGGTCACGTCGTGGTCGTAGCGCGCGATAAGCCGTTGCCGCGCAACGGGATCGACGACCGACGAGAGGATCGGGTCCAGGCCGGCCAGCGGGTCGCCGGGAAAGTACATCTGGGTCACCAGTCGTTGGGTGAAGGCGGTGCCGAAAACCGAGAAGTGGATGTGGGCGGGTCGCCAGGCGTTGTGATGGTTGCGCCACGGGTAGGGGCCGGGTTTGACGGTCTTGAATCGGTAGGAGCCGTCGGGTCCGGTCAGGCACCGGCCGGCGCCGGTGAAGTTCGGGTCCAGCGGGGCCGGGTGCTGGTCGCGCTGGTGACGGTATCGGCCCGCGGCGTTGGCCTGCCAGATCTCGACCAGCTGACCCACCACCGGACGGCCGGCTGAGTCGAGTACCCGTCCGGTGACGATGAGGCGCTCCCCGATCGGTTCACCCGGGTGCCCGGCGGTCAGGTCGGCGTCGAGGGGGTCGATGTCCTGGTGGCCGAAGCACGGTGCACAGCGTTCGATTTCGTCGGGATCGACGACGAGCAGGGGGTGGTCCGGGTGTCGCAGCACGCTGCTGCGGTAGGGCGGGTAATCCAGCCGCGGCTGAGTTTGCGGCACGCGCCCGCGCTCCTGCTGGGCGGCCAGTAGTTCGGCGGCAGCGATCTCCGCGCTGATGTCGGCTTGCGAAGCGACGCGCTGCGGTGCGGCGTTCACGAAGCGTGACGCTACTCGGGCCGGATCTCGCTTCGCGGCAGGCCGTCCTGCGCGCGCCGCGCTCAATCGGCGTGGCAAAGATCTCAGGCCCACGCCGGCGAAACCGACTCGGCAGCTCCCCGCAATCCGCTGCGACCCGTCGCCCGCCCCGCACCGCAGCGGCCGTCGGCGGCCTGCACGCCGACCCCGCCGAGGCGCTGAAGCCCTTGTCACACAACAACAGTGTGGTGACTGCGTTGACTGCTTCCGCGCATCCGGGGGCTGTTTGTACGGATTGCGACCGGAATTATCCGCATTCGGTAGCGACTGCGCCGAATGGCCGCTGCCGCGGGAGCGGCCGATGCTAAATTCCGCCTCGCCGGCAAACACAGGGATTGGAATCGCGATGTCATATGTAGTCGCCGCTCCGGAGTTGGTGAACGCGGCAGTCGGGGATTTGGGCAACATCGCCTCGTCGATCGACGCAGCCAGGTCGGCTGTAGGGGGTGCGACGACGTCGGTCGCCGCGGCCGGTGCCGACGAGATATCGGAGGCCATCGCGGCGCTGTTCAATGCCCACGCGCAGTCCTTCCAGGCGGTCAGCAGCCAGGCCGCGGCCTTCCACAACCAGTTCCTGCAGACCCTGTCGACGAGCGCGTCGTCCTACGCCAGCGCCGAGGCCACCAACCTGGCCGGCCTGATCGCCAACCCCCACTTCGAACTGTTCGGCGTCCTGCTCGTCGGTGACGGCACCAACGGCACCGCCGCCAATCCCAACGGCGGCAACGGCGGCCTGTTGTGGGGCAACGGCGGCACCGGCTACACCCAGACCGGCGCTTCCGGGCTGGCCGGCGGTCGCGGCGGCAACGCCGGGCTGATCGGCAACGGCGGCCGCGGGGGCAACGGCGGCTACGGCGCAGCCGGTGGCGCCGGGGGTACCGCCGGCTGGCTCTACGGCAACGGCGGCACCGGCGGAAACGGCGGCGCGGCGATGGCGGGCTTCAACGGTGGCTTGGCGGGAACCGGCGGAAGCGGGGGCGGCGGCCTGCTGTTCGGCAACGGCGGCGCGGGCGGCCAGGGCGGTACCGGGCTGGCCGGGACGGGCGTCACCACGCCCGGCGGCGGAACGGCGGCCGCCGGCACCGCGGGCACCAACGCCACCGGCACCACGGGTGTCACCGGCACCGGCGGCGGCACCGGCACAGACGGGACGCTGGGGCAGACCGGCGGCGCGGGGGGCAGCGGCGGCAGCGCCACCTCCTCCGGCAACAACGTCCAGAATTACTCCGGGACGGGCGGCCGCGGCGGCGACGGGGGCATGGGCGGCTCCGGCGCCGACGCCTCGGCGCTCAATGCGGGCGGTGTCGGCGGTCACGGCGGTTCCGGCGGGAATGCCGGCCTGCTGTTCGGCAACGGCGGCGCGGGCGGCCAGGGCGGCGCCGGCGGCGTCGGTGGGAGCGGTGGCACGGGCGCGGCGGGCGGCGGCGGCGGTGCGGGAGGCGCCGCGAGCGTCAGCTTCAACAACCAGTTCGCGAATGGGGTCGCGACCGGCGGCAACGGTGGCACCGGCGGCACCGGGGGGACGGGCGGCGCTGGCGCGACCGGCGGTCTCGGCGGCGACGGCGGTAACGGTGGCCGCGGCGGGTTCCTCGTGGGTATCGGCGGCGACGCAGGAAACGGTGGCATCGGTGGTGTAGGCGGGGTCGGCGGCAGCGGCGGTACCGGCGGCGTTGGCGGTGCCGGTGGCGGCGCCGCCGTGACCGGCAATGCCACTCCTCTCATTGCCAACGGCGGCGTCGGCGGCGACGGTGGCACCGGAGGCGACGGCGGCACCGGCGGGGTCGGCGGCAACGGCGGCGCGGCCGGAAGCGCGGGAGCCGGCGGTCTGCTGGGCTACGCGGGCGCCAGTGGCTCCGGCGGGACGGGCGGGATCGGTGGTCACGGGGGCGCGGCGGGGAGCCCGGGCGCAGCAGCCGCGGGTGGCGCCGCAACGGGTTCACTTAGCGCGGCCAAGACCCCCGGAGCGTCCGGCGATCCCGGCGATGTGGGCAGCTTCGGCGCCCAGGGCGCAACCGGAGCCAACGGCTGACCTGTCCGGCCAAGCGGCACGGTTCTCACTTCTCTACTGTTCGGAGATATTCTCTGTAGAGCAGACAGAAGGGGGTCGCGGTGACAGCCGTGTTCGAACATGTCCGCCGCGGCATGATCCCCGCGCACATCTACAACGACAAAGAGATCTTCGCGCTGGAGAAGGAACGGTTGTTCAGCCGTGCCTGGATGTTCGTCGGGCACGAATCGGAGATCCCGCACGACGGCGACTACGTGGTGCGCCGGGTACTTGACGATTCGTTCATCATCACCCGCGACTCGCACGGCCGGATCCGCGCCCTGTTCAATATGTGCCTGCACCGCGGCATGCAGGTGTGCCGTGCCGAAATGGGCAACGCCTCCAATTTCCGCTGCCCGTATCACGGTTGGACCTACCGCAACGACGGCCGGCTCACCGGTCTGCCGTTCCACCGCGAGGCCTACGGCGGCGACGCCGGCTTCGCTAAGGGCCAATCTCTATTGCCCGCACCGAGTTTCGCGACCTACAACGGGCTGATGTTCGTCAGCCTCGATGCGCAGGCCCCGCCGCTGACCGACTTCCTCGGCGACTTCGCGTTCTATCTGGATTTTTACAGCAAGCAGAGCGACCGGGGCCTGGAAGTGCGCGGGCCGCAACGGTGGCGGATCAAGGCGAACTGGAAGATCGGCGCCGAGAACTTCTCCGGCGACATGTACCACACCCCGCACACCCACGCCTCGATCGTCGAGATCGGGCTGTTCCGGGAACCCAAGGCGCAGAAACGCAAAGACGGCGCCACCTACTGGGCGCACCGCGGCGGCGGCACCACCTACAAGCTGCCGCCGGGCGGCTTCGAGGAACGCATGCGCTACGTCGGCTACCCCGACGAGATGATCGACCGGATCAAACAGGTCTGGTCGCCACGTCAGCAACAGGTGGTCGCCGACGACGGCTTCATGTTCTCGGCGGCCACCTGCTTTCCCAATCTGAGCTTCGTGCACAACTGGCCGAAACTGCCCGGCAGCGACCAGGTGCTGCCGTTCATCTCGATCCGGCAGTGGCAACCGATCAGCGAGAACGAAACCGAGGTGTACTCGTGGTTCGCGGTGGACGCCGCGGCACCCGAGCAGTTCAAAAAGGACTCCTACAAGGCGTATCTGATGTGCTTCGGGTCCACCGGCATGTTCGAGCAGGACGACGTGGAGAACTGGGTCTCGCTGACCACCACCGCGGGCGGCGCGATGGCCCGTCGGTTGCTGCTCAACAGCCGGATGGGCCTGCTCGAAGACGACAGCCCCGTCATCGCCGAACTGTCGCCGGAGTCCTTCCACGGGCCCGGACGCGCGCAGGTCGGCTACAACGAATACAACCAACGCGAGCTGCTCAAACTGTGGGCGCAGCAACTGGAGTCGGCATGAAGAAGCCGTTGCCGTTCAACGATATTCGCCACCTGGAGGCGCACCAGTTCCTGGTCGACGAGGCCTACCTGCTGGATGCCCAGCAGTACGAGGCGTGGCTGGACACCATGACCGACGACATCCGCTACGTGATGCCGGTGCGGGTCACCACCGCGCGCGGCGCCGGATTCGACACCTCGCCCGGGATGGACCATTTCGACGAAGACAAGTACTCGCTGAGTCACCGGGTGGCGCGGATGGGCACCGAGCACGCCTGGGCCGAGGACCCGCCGTCGCGGCTGCGGCACTTCATCACCAACGTGCGAACCTTCGAATGCGACGATCCCACCGAGTTGCTCGTCGAATCCGCCGAACTGCTGTTCCGCAGCCGCGGCGACGTCAACGAGAGCGCATTGTTGTCCTGCGGCCGCAAGGATGTGCTGCGGCGGTGCGATCACGGCTGGAAGCTGGCCCGCCGCAACATCTTTGCCGACGAGTCGGTGCTGCGGATGCAGAACCTGGCGGTGTTCCTGTGAACCCGGTCGGCGAGCCCATCACCGTCGCAAACGAATTCACCGAGGTGACGGTGCAGCGGGTGGACACCCGCAATGGGTCGCGGCTGCTGATCATCGCGCCGCGAAGTGGGCGGCAGATCACCCTGGACGCCCTAGAAGTCGAGGCATTGACCTGGCAAAATCCCCGTACGCTGGCGGCCATGGTGGGAAGCGCGCAGACCCCGTTGTTGCCGGACGACCCGCAACCATGACCGGCTGGCTCGAGGCAAAGCGCGCCCTGGTCGTGGGGGCGGGCTCCGGAATCGGCCGGGCGGTGCTCGACGCGTTCCTTGCCGAGGGCGCGGAAATTGCTGTGCTGGAACGTGATCGGGACAAGTGCGCACGGCTGCGCGAGGAGCTTCCCGACGTTGCGGTGATCGAGGGTGACGCCGTCACCCGCGAGGCCAACGAGCGTGCTGTTGCCGCGACGGTGGACCGCTACGGCGGCCTGGACACCCTGGTGAACTGCGTCGGGGTGTTCGACTTCTACCGCAAGCTCTCCGACATCGGCTCCGCGGCGCTGTCCCCCGCGTTCGACGAGATGTTCCGCACCAACGTGCTCAGCCACCTGCAGTCGGTCCAGGCGGCGCTGCCCCGGTTGCGCGAAGGAACGGGACCCTCGATCGTGCTGACCGAGTCCACGTCCGCCTACTATCCGGGTCGCGGCGGCGTGCTGTACGTGTCGTCCAAGTTCGCGGTGCGCGGGCTGGTGACGGCGCTGGCGTACGAACTGGCGCCGCAAGTGCGGGTCAATGGCGTCGCACCCGGCGGAACCTTGAACACCGACCTGCGCGGGCTGGCCAGTCTGGGCCTCGACGAGGTGCGCCTGGACGACTCTCCGGATCGCGCAACCGATCTGGCCGCCCGCACCCCGCTGCATGTCGCACTGTCCGGCGAGGATCACGCGTGGAGTTATGTGTTCCTGGCCTCCGACCGGTCCCGCGGCGTCACCGGCGAGACCGTGCACCCCGACGGGGGTTTCCGGCTTGCTTGAACAGCAGCGCTCGTTGCTCGCCCAGGCCTGCCGGGTCGCAGCGGCCCGCGGCCTGGTCGACGGCATGCTGGGGCATCTGAGCCTGCGGGTGGACGACGAGCGGCTGCTGATCCGGTGCCGCAGCGACACCGACACCGGAGTGGCCTACACCCGGCCCGACGACATCCGGCTGGTGACCTTCGACGGAAACCCCGGTGCCGCAGGCGAACTCGACGGCTACCGGGTGCCCAACGAACTGCCGATCCACACCGAGACGATGCGGGCCGACCCGCGGCATCGGGCCGTCGCGCACCTGCACCCGCCGGAGGTGGTGGCCGCGGACCTGGCCGGCATCACCCTGCGCCCCATCTACGGGGCGTACGACATCCCGGGCGCCCGACTGGCCCGTGGCGGCGTCCCCGTGTACGAACGCGCAGTACTGATCCGCAATGCGCGCCTGGGCCGGCAGATGGTGACGGCGATGGGCGACGCCTCGGTGGTGATCTGCCGCGGACACGGCATCACCAGCACCGCCGGCACCGTCGAAGAGGCCGTGCTGCAGGCGATCGGCCTCAACGAACTCGCCCGCATGTCGCTGCGGGTGCGCGCCGCCGGCGGAACCCTGCACGATATCGCCGACGAGGACTGGGACGACTTGCCGGACCTGGGCTCCGGTTTCAACGTCGAATCAGCCTGGCGGCACGAGGTCGCACGGTTGCGCGATCAACCGAGCTGATCGCCGATCTGCTTGGCGGCCTTGACAAGTGCGGCCGCCACTGCCGGATATTGCTTGGCCGGCAACCGGTTCTGCGGCGCCGCGGCATTCAGCGCCAGCAGCAGCCCCGGAGCCCGCGTCGGTATCGGCACCGCAACCGAGGCGACGCCTTCCTCGCTCTCCTCGCGGTTGGTGGCGTAACCCTGCGCGCGGATGCGGGACAGCTCGGCTTCCAGCCGGCTGCGGCTGCCGATCGACCGAGAAGTGATGGTGGCCAACGACTCGTCCGGAAGCAATTGGCGCAGTTCAGTTTCCGGTAGCTGAGCCAACAGCACCTTGCCCGTCGAGGTACAGTGCGCCGCCATGGTGCGGCCCAGCCGGGAGGCCACCCGCACCGCCCTGGGCCCCTCGATCGCCGCCACGAAACGCACCTCGGCACCATCGAGCATCCCGACGTGGATGGACTCCCCCAACCGCTCGCTTAGCTCCCGCATCACCGGCAGCGCGGCCCGCTGAATGTCGATCCGCCCGAAAATGGCGAAGGCCACGCTGGTCAGCGCCGGGCCGGGCAGGTACGCCTTGGTGGCTGGGTCCTGACGGACGAATCCGCGATATGCCAGCATCGCCAGCAGTCGGTGGGCGGTGGACGAGGCCACCCCCAGGTACCGGGTCGCCTCGCTGAGCCGGATCTGCGGTTGCTCACCCAGCAGCAACAGCAGCTTCAGCGCGTTGTCCACCGACTCGATCGGGTACTGCGGCGGCTCATTCCGCATTCGTCGAGCCTATCGCCCGAGCTGCGGGGTGCCCGACATGGTGGCCACTGCAACAGTTCTCGTCAAAACGGCATATTGTCCGCAAAACCCGGCTACCGTTTGCGCAGCGTCGCGTTGCCGGGTGGTCGGGGAATCATGACTGGTAGGCAACGCGGCGCGCTTTTGCGTCCGGCCGAACAGGCGGCTGATGGCAACCTCGAAAGGACTGAGCCATGAGTTTCTTCACGCTGCCTCCGGAAGTCAACTCGCTGCGGATGTTCGTGGGCGCCGGTTCAGCGCCGATGCTGGCTGCCGCCGCCGCCTGGTCGGGTCTGGCCGACGAGCTGGGCACCGCCGCCGAGTCCTTTGCGTCGGTGACCTCGGGACTGGGGCAGGCGTGGCAGGGGCAGGCAGCGGCCGCCATGTCCAACGCGGCGGCGCCGTACACGAGTTTTCTCAGTGCCGCGGCGGCTCGCGCGGCGGGAGCGGCCGGCCAGGCCGAGGCCGTGGCGAGCGCCTTCGAGGCGGCGCAGCAGGCGACGATTCATCCGCTGGCGGTGGCCGCCAACCGCAATGCGTTTGTGCAGCTGGTGGTGTCGAACCTGTTCGGCCAGAACGCACCGGCGATCGCCGCAGCGGAGAGCATCTACGAGCAGTTCTGGGCCGCCGACGTGGCGGCGCTGGTCGGCTATCACGGCGGGGCGTCGGCGGCGGCGACGGCCCTGACCTCCTGGCAGGACGCGCTGGCCGGCCTGGCCACCTTGAACACCAGCATCGGCAACACCGGCGCCTGGAATCTGGGCATCGGAAACCTCGGCAACCAGAATTTCGGCAGCGGCAACTGGGGCAATGCCAACTTCGGCAGCGGCAACGACGGCAACGCGAACCTGGGCAGCGGAAACCTCGGTAATGCCAACCTGGGCAGCGGCAACTGGGGCAACCTGAACTTCGGCAGCGGCAACGCCGGCTTCACCAACCTGGGCAACGGGAATGTCGGCAACCTCAACTTCGGCAGCGGCAACGGGCACTGGGACCAGTTCTCCGGTTCCTCCAACAACGGCAACCTCGGCAGCGGAAACTGGGGCGACAACAACCGAGGGTTCGGAAATCTCGGCAACACCAATTTCGGCAGCGGCAATACCGGCTCGTTCAACCTGGGTAGCGGCAACACCGGCGATAACAATGTCGGGTTCGGCAACAAAGGGCTGTGGAACGTCGGCTTCGGCAATCACGGCAACAACAACGTCGGCTTCGGGCTCACCGGCGACAACCAGGTAGGTATCGGTGCGCTCAATACGGGCGTAGGAAACTTCGGGTTCGGCAACACGGGCAACAACAACATTGGCTTCTTCAATTCGGGCGACAACAACGTTGGCTTCTTCAACTCCGGAAACGGCAACCACGGTTTCGGAAACGCCGGCAGCACCAACACCGGCTTCTGGAACGCGGGGTCGGTGAACACCGGCTTCAGCAACGGCGGTGACTACAACTTCGGCAGCGGTAACGCCGGCAGTCAAAATATGGGCGCCGGAAATGCGTTCTTCGGCAACGTCGGGTTCGGGAACTCCACATCCGGCAGCACCGGCGCGTTCAACAGTGGTTACTTCGGGGACTACTACTCCTACCTCGGCAACAACACCGGCTTCTTCAACTCGGGCTACTTCGACACGGGGATGTTCAATTCGGGCAGCGTCAATACCGGAATATTCAACTCCGGCAACTTCATTACCGGAATCGGCCACTCGGACACTCCGGTAGGGGCGGTCAGTTCGGGTTTCGGTACCTCCGGCACCTATGTGTCCGGTTTCTTCAACACGGGCAGCGCCACGTCCGGCTTCTACAATGTGTCGACGGCTTCGGACGGCCAGACATCGGGTTTCTTCAACACCGACGGCAGAGGCCTCGCGGGCTTCAACAACACCGGGCTCGGCAGCGCGGGTTTCTTCAACTCCGGCGACCACGTCGCCGGGATATCCAACCCTGGCGTCTACAGCTCGGGCGTGAACGTTTCGGGCACCGGCAGCTCGGGCGGCTGGAACAACGGCGACGACCAGTCCGGATTCTTCAATTAGCCTGTGCCCGAACATCACAGCTTCATATAGAGTCCGGCGACACTGCACGAGCCTTCGCCGAGCGCCGCCGTACCGGCCTTAGCCTGATCAGCAATCTGCCGCAGATTCAGGAGAAGTCACGTGGGCGAGTTCGACCGGCGGCGACTCCTCATTGCGTTGGCGGCAACGGTGGCGGTCGGCGGACTCTCCCGGTACCCGCAGGCCCGTGCCGATCTGCGGCCGCTGTCACCGTCCCCGGACCCCGGATCGCGTGTCGAGTTGCCCGGCGGCGGCGCAGTGAAAACGTTGCCCGGCAACGGCAATCTGCTGGCGTGGACCGTCGATGACGGTTCCAACTCCGAGGTGGTGCGGCTCTACACCCAGTTCGCCAAAGACACCGGCGTGCGCCTGACCTATTTCGTCACCGCCAGCTACCGGTCGTGGACGGAGAACGCCGCGCTGCTGCGACCGCTCGTCGATTCGGGTCAGATCCAGCTGGGCAACCACACCTGGACACACCCTGACCTGACCACGCTGTCGAAAAGCCAGGTCGCAGAAGAACTCAAGAGCACCGATGCCTTCCTGCGGAATACCTACGGCGTGGACGCCACGCCGTACTACCGGCCTCCCTACGGCCGGCACAACGCGATGGTCGACGCGGTTGCCGCCGACCTGGGCTACCGGGCTCCGACGCTGTGGTCGGGCGACCTGCGGGATTCGGCACTGCTGCCCGAGGCCGACATCGTCAGGATGGCGTATCGGAGCTTCGTCGCCCAGAACATCGTGATCGGCCACCTCAATCATCCTCCGGTCACCCACGTTTACGGGCAACTGGTCGACATCATCCGGTCCCGCGGGTTGCACACCGTGACGCTCAACGACGTCTTCCTGCGACCCCAGAACCCGCGTCAGAACGTCAAAGGTTCTGCGTGACTTGCTGTTTAGCCCACCGGTAGTCGGCCTTACCGGACGGTGAGCGCTGCACCTCGGTGCAGAAGATCACCTCTTTGGGCAGCTTGTAGCGGGCGATATGCCGGGACGCCTCGGCGATGATGCTGTCGGCCAACGCTTTTCGGTCGGTCTGCGCGTCGGCTGCCGGCTGCACCAGTGCGACGACCTCGCTGCCCCACCGCTCGCTGGGGCGGCCGGTGACGACGACGTCATACACGGCCGGGTGCTCGTGAATCGCGGCCTCGACCTCCTCGGCGAAAATCTTCTCGCCGCCGGAGTTGATGGTGACCGAATCCCGGCCCAGCAGTTCGATTCCCCCGTCGGCTGCCCAGCGCGCCCGATCACCGGGCACCGAGTGCCGGATCCCCTCGATGACGGGAAAGGTGCGCGCCGTCTTCTGCGGGTCGCCGAGGTACCCCAGCGGGATCGGGCCCTGCTGGGCCAGCCAGCCGATCTCGTCGTCGCCGGGGGTCAGGATCCGCGTCAGATCCTCGCTGACGACCACCGCGCCCGGATTCGGCGCGAACCGTCCCGACCCGCTCTGGTTGCGACTGGAAACCTGGCCCATCTGTGCGCCGGACTCCGAGGACCCGCCCGCGTCCAGGATGGTCAACTGCGGTAGCAACTCCACGAACCGCTGCTTGAGGGGTGCGCTCAGCGCGGCCCCGCCGGTGACCAGCACCCACAGGCCGGACAGGTCGTAGGAACCGGCTTCGAGTTCGTCGAGCAGCGGCCGGCCGAAGGCGTCGCCGACGATCGACAACGACACCACCCGTTCGCGGCTCGCGATCGTCCAGACTTCGGCCGGATCGAGGTGGGTGGTCGTCGGGGCCATTACGAACGGCCGCCCGCCACACAGGTTGACGAATGCCGCCCACTGCGCCGCGCCGTGCATCAGCGGTGCCGCCGTCATCGAGCCGGGTCCGTCCGGCCGGGACCGCTCCACGATCTCGGCGAGACTGGCCACCGATTCGCCCGAACCGAAGGTGCGTCCGCCCATGGCATTCATGTAGATGTCGTGCTGACGCCACAGCACCGCCTTGGGCAGGCCGGTGGTTCCGCCGGTGTAGAGCATGTACAGGTCGTCCGGAGACGGCACCACGTCGGTCAGCGGCTCGTCGGAGACCGATGCCAGCAGTTCCTCGTAGCGCACCGCGCCCGGTAGCGGGTCGTGGCCGGATTCGTCGTCGACGTGGATCAGCCGCGGCCGTCGGTGCATCGCGGTCAGTGCGTCGGCGAGCGTCGGCGCAAAACGTGCCTGGTAAAGCAGGGCGTCGGCGCCCGCGTTGCCGATCAGGTAGACCAGTTCGTCGGCGACGTAGCGGTAGTTCACGTTGAACGGCGCCACCCGGGCCTGGTAGGCACCGATCATCGCCTCCAGGAACTCGTTGCAGTTGGCCAGGTAGATGCCGAGGTGGCTCTGGCCGGATTCGTGCGGGGCCAACTGGCGACGTTCCCGGTGTGCGCCCAATCCCCAGCCGTGCAGCGCCCGGGCGAAACGGCGGGCGCGTTCGTCGGTCTGGGCGAAGGTTAAACGCCGGTCGCCGAACACGATTGCCACGCGGTCCGGGTTGGCGGCCGCCACCGCCGAAAACACTTGGGCGAGGTTGAATTCCATGGCATCTCCTGCGCCGTGTGAGGTCGCGACGTCTGCGAGGGTATCGGCAGCACAAACTTTGATCCCGTTGCGCCGACGGAACTACCGCCGGTCAGGCATCCTTTACCCATGGATGCCCACGCCCTGCTGGATTCGATACCACCGCTCGCGGTCTATCTGGTGGTCGGTGGTGTGGTCGGGTTGGAGAGCCTGGGCATCCCGTTACCTGGGGAGATCGTCCTGGTCACCGCCGCGCTGATGTCGTCGCACCACGAACTGGCGGTCAACCCGATCGGTGTCGGCGCCGCCGCGGTGATCGGCGCGGTCATCGGCGACTCGATCGGCTATTCGATAGGCCGCCGGTTCGGGATGCCGCTGTTCGACCGGCTCGGGCGCCGCTTCCCCAAGCACTTCGGACCCGGGCACGTGATGTTGGCCGAACGCACCTTCAACCGGTGGGGGGTACGCGCGGTGTTCTTCGGCCGGTTCATCGCGCTGTTGCGCATCTTCGCCGGCCCGCTGGCCGGCGCGCTGAAAATGCCCTATCCCCGCTTCCTGGCGGCCAACGTCTCCGGCGGCATCTGCTGGGCCGGCGGCACCACCGCGCTGGTCTACTTCGCCGGCGAGGCCGCCGAGAAGTACATGTCGCGGTTTTCCTGGGTCGCGCTGGTTATCGCCCTGATCTGCGGCGTTACCGCCGCGATCCTGATGCGCGAGCGTACCTCGCGCGCCATCGCCGAACTCGAGGAAGAACACCAGCGCAAGACGGACGCTGCCGCGGCGTCCTGATTCACCGGTGCCGTTCGATCAGGTCGCTGGCCATCGCCTGGGCACGACGGGCCGCCTGTGCGTCGCCGACGGCGGCGAGGATGATGGCCCCCTTCATCAGGATCTGCCACGACCAGGCGAAATCCTCCAAATCCCGGAGTCCGGCGGCCGCCGCGCGCTCCCGTACGATCGCCCGGACGTTGTCGATGTGGGCGACGCTGGCCTGCCCGGCGGGGTGATCGGGGCCCAACTCCAGCAGCACGTTGATGAAGGAGCACCCCTCGTAGCCGTCGCGGTTCTGGAACCAGTCGTGCAGGACGTCGAAGATGGCCAGCAACTGATCTTCGGCCGTGCTGCCCCGCAGCGCCGACTGCTCCTCGACCAGGCCGTGGGTCCAGAGTTGTTCGCGACGCTCCAATACCGCCAGTACCAGCGCGTTCTTCGTCGCGAAGTGGCGGTAGAGGGTGGCTTTGGCGACCCCGGCACGCTCGATGACTTCGTCGGTGCCCACCGCGCGAATGCCGCGTCGGCTGAACAACTCGTAGGCGGCGCCCAGTATGCGTTCGCGGGCGGGGATGGCAGGCACGGAAGGACCCGTGGCGTCGAGGGATGGCATAACTTGTCTCAGCGTAATCACAGCTCCGACGTATAGACAGACCGCCCTGTCTTGTTATACAACTGAGATCCACAGGGCGATCTTCTGTCTGTCTTCAGACCGCAGGACGGGCAATCCATCGCGGCGCTAATTCCGGCGCCAGTCGATTAGGAGTGCACGATGAGCCTGGCTATTGCAGAAACCTTTTCCACTCACCTGACCTTGAGCACACGGCTGGTGTGCGAACTCGGAGATCCGCGCAGCACGCTGCGCGCGACCACCGACCGCAGCGGTCAGGCCGTAGTGATCCACGCCGGCGGCGAGATCGACGCCTGCAACGAGCGCACCTGGCACCGCCTGGTGACCGAAGCGGCCACCACCGCCACTGCGCCGGGTCCGTTCGTCGTCGACGTCACCGAGGTCGACTTCATGGCCTGTTGCGCGTACGCGGTGCTGGTCGAGGCCGCCGAACAGTGCCACGAGCGCGGTGTCGAGCTGCGCCTGGTGAGCCGCGCGCCGATCGTCGCGCGAATTGTGCAGGCCTGCGGGCTGGATTCGCTGCTACCGATCTACCCGTCGGTGGACGCCGCCCTGACTGGCCGCTAGCCAGTCCGGCTGCAGTAGGCGATCAAGCCGCCCCACCGCAGCGCGCGCCGTTCGCAACCAGTTCGTGGCCAGCCTCCGCCGGCGGCGGCCCCACCTCGAGCACGGATCGCACCGCCGCGCGCAGGTAGTTACGCACCACCGGCATGCCGTGTTGGTGCCCGCGCAGCCCGATCCACTTGGGCAGGTCGATGATGCAGGTGGCGATCAAGTCGACGGCGCTGACATCGCTTCGCCCCCAGAGGTTTTCGGCCAGCTTCGCCATCACGGCGGCGAGTTCGTTATCCAGCGCCCGCAACTGTTCGGCGACCGCAGGCGGCATCGGCTGACTCACCACGTCGGCGCGCCGAACGGTCATCAGGCAAGCAGAGGATCCCGGAAACATCTTCGGGTACAGCAGCGAAGTCTCCGCAGCGGCATGTACCGCATCGATCGGCGCACTGCCGGGTGCGTCCCTGGCCTCGTCGACCAGGCTCGTCAGCAGGTCCAGGAAGCGGCGTTCCGCGCGTATCCACACGCGGCCGAGCAATCCTCCACGCGACTCGAATGCCCGGTAGATCCCGCCGTTGGACACACCGGTGACTTTGGTGAGCGCGCGAATCGTCACGGCTTCGATACCGTCCTGGGCGACCAAGTCCTCGGCGGAATCCAGGACGTAGTCGTGGTGGTGCAGGCGGGGACTCGACACCGTCAGATCGCTCCTTCCTTGCGCATCCTGGCAATTGTCCCGAAGTGCACGGCTTCCTACAGGGAAATCGCAAAGATAGTCAAAGTAATTCGGCTCGGCGCTGCCCGGCAGGTTTGTGCCGCCGTTGCCCGGGTAGCTTGCGGGCATGAGCTCTGGACGCCCCTCGGACAACCTCCCGACTGTGGGTGTGGAGGAGGAATTCCTGCTCGTCGACCCGGACACCGGCGAGCCGGCGCCGCGGAACCGGGCGGTGGCCGTCGAGGCCGAACGCCGCGGAGTCGAATTGCAGCTCGAGCTGAGTAGCTGCCAGGTCGAGACCACCTCGCCCGTCGTCGACTCCGCCGGGGAACTGCGGGAGCAGCTCACCAGGTTGCGCCGCACCGCGGCTGAGGCAGCCGAAGCTGCCGGGGTCCGGTTGCTCGCACTGGGTCTGCCGCCGGTCACCCCGCACGAATTCCCGGTCACCGACACCCCGCGGTACCGGCGGATCGGCGAGCGATTCGGGATGGTCGCGCACGAGCAGGGTATCTGCGGGTGCCATGTGCACGTGCAGGTGCCCGACCGGGCGGCGGCCGTCCACGCCGGCAACTGGCTGCGACCGTGGTTGCCGACATTGCTTGCTTTGTCGGCGAATTCGGCGATCTACCGTAACGCCGACACCGGCTACGCGAGCTGGCGCAGCGTGCTGTGGCGGCGCTGGCCGGTGGCCGGTGCACCGCCGTACTTCGACTCGCCCGACGACTACGACCGCACGGTGCGGATGTTCGTCGACTCCGGGGTGCTGCTGGATGCCGGCATGGTCTATTGGGACGTACGACCGTCAGCGGACTTCCCGACCGTCGAGGTCCGCGTCGCCGACGTGCCGGCCACGGTCGCCGAGACGGTGTTGCTGGCCACCTTGATCCGGGCCGCGGTGATGACGGCCGTCGACGAGCGTGACCGCGCCGTCGTGCAACCGCCGCCGGGGGTGTTGCGGGCCGCGTACTGGAAGGCCGCACACGACGGATTGGACGGCAACACACTGGATTTGGTGGCCGGTCAGGGCGCCGTGCCGACCCGCGATCAGTTGGCCGCGCTGGTGCGACGCGTGCGTCCGGCGCTGGATGCGTTGGACGCTTACGGCCAGGTTGTCGACGAGCTCGACCGGCTGAGCAGGGACGGCAACGGGGCGATGCGGCAGCTGCGGGCCTGGCGCCGTCGCCAAGAGGTGATGGACGTCGTCGAGCAGGCCACCGCCACCACCGTCAGCTGAATCTTCACAGGGTGAGCAGCCGGTACAGGCCGATCAGCCCGACCACCACGATGCTGGCGCGCAACGCGTTTGGCGAGAGCCGACGTCCGTAGCGGGCCCCGAACAATCCGCCGATCAGCGAACCCACCGCGATCAAACCGGCGACCGGCCAGCTGATGCGATCCCAGGCGACCAGCGTGTAGCCAACCGCGGCAACGATATTCACCATCAGCGTGAGCAGGTTCTTGGCGGCGTTCATACGCTGTACGGATTCGGGGAGCAGCGCACCCATCACGCCGACCAGCAGAATGCCTTGCGCTGCAGTGAAATAGCCGCCGTAGACGCCGACCGCGAAGGTGCCCACCACCAGCGTCGCCATCCGCGCGGGGCTGACGTGATGCGCCGAACGTCCGGCCTGCTGGGCCCGTCGGCTCGACCAGGACTGGATCCGCGGGCCGAGCACCACCAGGATCAGCGCCGAGATCAGCAGCACTGGCACGATCCGGGTGAACACATTCTCGGGCAGGTGCAGCAGCAGGTAGGCGCCCAGCATGGCGCCGGTCAGCGATGCGGGGATCTGCCAGCGCAGCCGGTCCCCCTGGCCGCGCAGTTCGGCGCGGTATCCCCAGGTGCCCGACACTCCCCCGGCGACCAGACCGACGGCGTTGGACATGGTGGCCGTGACCGGCGGATAGCCGAGCGCGACCAGCGTCGGGAAGGTGATCAAGGTGCCTGAGCCAACGAGCGCGTTGATCGCACCGGCACCCAGACCGGCCAGCCCGATCAGCACCATGTGGGAAACCGACACCGGGAAACCCTAGACGAGCGGGCCGTAGAGCCGAAATCAGCGGCCGCTCAGGCGTTGTCGGCCCGAGCAGCCGCTGACTTGGTCGTTCAGCTGCCGGTGTAGGGGATCTGCGGCAGGTTGGGCAGGTTCTTCAAAGACGGCAGCGGGCCGCCCTGCTGGAACAGCTGCACCGCGGCGTTCTGGCCGTTGGTGTCGGCGACCCAGTCGCGCACCTGGGTGTAGAGGGTGGTGCTGGCCTGGGTGGCCAGCTTGGCCGCGAGGTCATACATCGTCATGTTGGTGCCCGGGACCAGCTGGGCGCCGCGCGGGGTGTGTGGGCCGTCCTTGTTCAAAGTGCTGTGGCACTCCTGGAAGCCGGGCGGCGGCCCGCCGGCCGGGCAGCCCTCCAAGGGGAACTGCTGCGCGAAGTCGATGCTGTAGTAGCCGGTGTGCAGGTCGGCGGGGAAGTCGGCCGGGTTGCAGGTCGGGAAGATCTGCGGGGCGATCCGGTCCAGTTGGCCGATCGCGACATTCTCGTCGACCCAGTTGGAGTGCGCGTAGAAGTCCTGTTGGGTGTGCAGCAGGGCGCCGAACGCGGCCCGGGCGCCGGGCCCGTCGGCCTCGGTGTTGCCGTTGAGCACCGATCCGCTCAGGACTATGGGCGAGAAGGTGTCCCAGGCCTGCTTCGCCCGGTTGCAGATGTCGACCGGGTTGATCGAGTTGTCCAGGTGGCGGAACTCGTCGGTGGCGTAGGCGTCACTGCCCATCGCGCCACCGCCGGGCGGCGGGCCGATGAGGATCTGGTTGACCGCCAGCTGACTGACCTGGTCGCCGGGCAGAGCATTGCGCGTAATGGTCTCGTGGTACTTGACGTAGAAGGCCTGAGCCCGTGGTGCGAACACGCCGAGAGAAGTGACAGCGGCGAGGCCGGCCACAACCGCGACGAGGACGCCCAGCGGGTGCCTGCGGGTTAGCGTCATCAGAACTCCGTGCTAGTAGGGACCTTGAAAAACGCGTTACGTGCGTGTTTGTAGACGTTTCCTCAAGAACCCTACGAAATCAATAAGGATTCAGCGATATCAGCATGGGCGAATCCAACCAGAGGGTATTGGACAAGTGCCGAGTAAAGGTTCGGATTGCCGGCAACGCCAATCACCGACAAATCACAACCGCGCTAATACCCTTGTGCACCTTGATGATTCGATGTTTCGCGGCGAAAACCAGGAATCGCAACAATGGTCTTGGATAGGCGATTGATATGAACTCAATATGCGCGACCAGAGTGTGCACCTGCAATAGTTTCTAGAGGTACGGCAGTGTGGTGGTCCGATAGGTTTCGGAGACGTCGCCGAGGAGCTCGGTGAATTTGGCCTGCAGGGTCGCGGTGGCGTCGCCGACCGGCCGGTCGCAGAACCTGCAGTGCGCGACGAACTGCACGTGCTCGCCGTCGCCCGGCCAGAACCGGCGTGGCCCAACCGCAGCCCCGGGGTCGTACTGGACCGACTGATGCGCGCTCTCGCGCAGGATCCGGCCGACGGGATGGGTTTGCGGGCATTCGAGTTTCAGCGTTCCGATTCCTTCGGAGAAGCTCATCGCCGGCCGCCTTCCGCTACACGTCGCTGGCCGTGTACCGGGTCTTGACCGGCGGCGCCGCCAGCAGCGGAGGAAGCTGCGTCAGACGGCCCTCGCCGGCCCGGAAACGGCGGTACGCCTCGTCGTGATCCACCGACTCCCAGACTTCGTAGATCAGCCAGTGCGCCTCGTCGTCCTCGTCGATCCACACGTCGGTCTGCAGATTTCCTCCGAACGCGCGGGTGTCCTGCAGGGCGCGGCCCATCAGCTCGCGGCCCGCCGATACCGACTCGGGCTTGAATCGCAACTCGAGAATCACCGTGACCGACATCGTCGCCTCCCCTTCTGCCGCCGACGAGCGGCGCCGAGCGGGATCGTACTTCGCGCCAGGCCGGCATCGTCAACCGGCGTCGGCGCCACGTCATTCTTTGAATTTTGTTCGTCTGGATTTCGCCTTACGTCATGCGGATGCCGCTTCGAACACACAGACTGACGCCGTCAGCGACCACGCGCCGAAAGGAACCGCGTCAGATGCCACTACCGCGCTGGATGCTGGGACTGCCCATTCTGGTCGCGGCTGCCGTGTTCAGCGGCACCGCGACGGCCGGCGCCTCCCCGGTTGACGACGCGTACCTTGCTCAGCTTCGCGCTGCCGGTTTCGCGTGGGGACCCGAACACGACAATGCCGTCGTCGGGATGGGTCATTTGATCTGCGACGACCTGTACTGGGGCTGGTCGCCGGACCGGATCGCCCAAGAGGTGCACGCGAACCTGGACGGCAGGGGCGTCACGTTCGGCCAAGTCTCGTCGATGATCGACATTGCCCGGGCGAATTACTGCAACTGGTAACGCCGGGCGCGCTGCAACGGGTTACGAGGGTGGTCCCGGCTGGGATCGAACCAGCGACCTTCCGCGTGTGAAGCGGACGCTCTTCCACTGAGCCACGGGACCGGCGCCGAGAGGCGAACGACGTCGAACACTAGCACGACCGTCGTACCGGCCGGGCGGGCCAGGTGGTCCGGAAGGGTATGGCGAAGGGTGTGGCGAGCATCGCGACACGGCGCGGACCAAGGAATTTGTGTGCGCTCGCACACTGGACTATCGTCGTGCTTCGCACCGGGCGACGATCTCGCCCGTTGCGCGCGGATGTAGCGCAGTTGGTAGCGCATCACCTTGCCAAGGTGAGGGTCGCGGGTTCGAATCCCGTCATCCGCTCGGTGCAAGTGGCATCAACCCCAGCGGTGGAGTGGCCGAGTGGTGAGGCAACGGCCTGCAAAGCCGTGCACACGGGTTCGATTCCCGTCTCCACCTCCAATTTTTGCTCCCAGCGCGATTAGCTCAGCGGGAGAGCGCTTCCCTGACACGGAAGAGGTCACTGGTTCAATCCCAGTATCGCGCACCAGCATCACCGCAGGTCAGACATCATTTTTAGATTTCCGATCCGGCCTCGTGCCCATGATGTGCCCAACAGATGCGCCGGCTGCCTTCTCGATCACCACACGAGAGGGGTTTGCCCATGACCACCAACTATCCCGTCGACTCGACTTACCACGCCTGCTGCGATGGCATCGGCACCCACACGGCCGCCTGCGGCGCGGGTCGGTTGTCGGACCATTCGGGCAAAGTGCACACCATGACCAACACCACCACTCCCGAATCCCCCACCCAGACATGGCGCGATCTCGTACGCCGGCTCACGCCGGAGCAGGTCGCTGACCTTGAGGAATGGGAACGCCGCGGCGGGGACTGCACTCCCGACGCCTACCGCGAATGGCTGGTCGGCGAAGCGCGCGACTACATCGCTACCAACGAGCGCGATGCCGAACTCTCTGCCCGTATCCATCCACCCGCTGGCGCCAAGTCAGTCGACGGATGGAACAGCATCGATAAGCAGACCGGCCGCCAGTGCCGGCCGGTGCGGTGGGCCACCTACGCCGCCGGCCGCTTGTCGGTCGATATCGATGGCTTGCAGGACGAGACCGGCGCCGTTGATGGACCGCACCTGACGGTCTTCGGCCTGGAGGACGGCGGGGCGCTCACGATTACTGATGCGCGTCAGTTGGCTGTTGCCCTAGTCGCGGCTGCTGATGAGATGGAGCGGCTGACCGCCTGATCGCAACGAACACGAGCGGCCCCGGGCATCCGAACTGCTCGGGGCCGCCATCACGCCCACGCCCACTCCACTTTCCTTGCGGCCCGTTCTCTTTCTTTGCGCTGCGCGACGACGAACGCGTCTTCGACGCGGGCAGTTTGGATGTTGAAAACCGTTTGCGGTCCAGGGCGCGGGGCAGCGCCGACACTGTGCACACTGTCCGCCGCCCCCGCGGCCGGGGCCGGGGTGAGGGCCGCGGGCTGCACCATCGACGCCGGGGTCGCACCACCACCTCCACCGCCGCCGGAACCTCCGATCGAGATGCCGCTGACGAACTTCGAGATGCCCTGCAGCCAGCCGGGCGAGCTGGGGACACCGAACGCGTCAAGCGCCGCCCCTACCTGGCCGGACACCGCGGCGCCAGCTGCTTGACCGAAAACACTGAGGTCGGTACCGCTTTGGGTCGCGCCGACACCTTGGCCGAGGCTGCTGAGCCCGAATCCGGCCATGTCGCTGAACGACGTCGGCAGCGCGAACCCGCCCGACGAACCGCCCGCCCCAGACGACGCCGGGGTTGCGCCGGCCGCGGCGCCGGTGGACGCGTCCTTGAGCCCCGCCGGGGTGGCCGCATCATCACCTCGACCTTGGCCGGGCCTGGTCGCGCCACCCGAGCCTTGCAGAGCCCCGAGGAGGCCGCCGGTGATGCCCGGGCCCGAGAAGATGTGGACGTGGTCCATGTGGTTCTGCGTCGGTGAGCCGCGGTCTTCCATGTCGTAGCCGCCGCCGCCCGGATAGTAGAGATGCTGCCGCCAGATCACCCATTTCAGGTCGATCGCAGCAGCATTCGCGAGCGCGAAGTCCTTGACAGCGTCGCCCTTGGCTTTGTCGTTGCCGACCATCACGTCCAGGGCACGGCCGGTGGAATGCTCGCCGTACTTGTCGGCGGGCCGGTAGCCGCCGATGTCGGCGATCCCGAAACGTTCCGCGATGATCTTGCGGAGCTGCGCTGAACCGGCGACCAGGCCACCCGAGTCGAAACCCGGCAGCGACTTAAGCCAATCCCACAGCGGCACACCAGCATTGACCATTTGCAGCAGCGGGAGATTCTTCGCGGTGTCCTCAGCGTTGGTGAGGAACTCGCCGTTGGACACCCGCACCGTCGCCGGCAATCCGAGGATACTGTCCGACGTTCCAGTGCCCGGGCCGCGGATCATCCCGTTGAGAACATCGGCCATGCCGCCCGACGCGCGGCCGGGGAGTTCGGGGCCTAGTCCTCCTTGACTGACCGGAATGTCGTACAGGCTCTGTGAGCCCTTGCTCGGATTGACGCCCGGCACCGGCGGCGGGTTGTCCTCAACGCTGCGCTGCGTCGGCGGCAGATTCTGCGGGTTCCCCTTCCACCGGTTTGCGGCGTCGAACCGAGCAGGATCGTTGCTTAACAAGTCGGACAGGTGGTCCAGTGCAGGCTGCGCCTCGTGCAGCGCGAGAACAATTGCCGAGATCGGGCCTGCCCACTTCGCCAAATTCGCGGCGATACCGGGAGTGACGCCCTCGATCTGCCCGGCAAAATCCTGGACTCCCGCTTTGGCTCTGACGAAGTTCCCTTGCAGTTCCCCAGCTTTCTGGGCGGCTTCAGAGAGCGGCTGCGGCCACGATGAGATGTCGATACCCAGTTGCTTTGCGACCGGCGCCATCTGGGTTATGGCGTTAGCCACGCCCTGCAGCCCTCCGCTGGCGTCCCCTTGCCTAATACGGGCTAGAGCGTCGGCCATACCCCGTACGCCTTCGGCGGCCGGAGTCACATTGTCCGCAACTTTGCGCAGCCACTCGCCCACAGGGCTGTTGCCGATCGCCTTTCCGATCGTCTCGCCGATCGCGCCGCCGATTTTCTCGCCGATTTTCCTTTTCAGCTCATCGACCGGCATATCCATGTCATCGGCCGCGTCCTGCAGCGCCTCGTTGATCGTGTCGCGCAACACCTGGCCGACACCCTGACTGGCCTCCTGCGCCTGCCTCTTGACCGGGCCGGGGTCGATCTTCGTCTCAATCCGGACCTGCGGCGGCTTCGACTTCTTGACCGCATCGGCGACCGACTTCTCAACCTTCGCCGGCTCGACCTTCGGCTCAACCGGAACTTCCAGCGGCTTCTTCTTGACCGCATCGCGCACCGACTGGTCGAGCTTCTTCGCCTCACTCGACCCAGAATCCGGCCACTTCGGCTCAACCGTGACCGGAATAACCTGGCCCGCGATCTGCTTCTCGATCGCCTCCGAAACACCCTTAAGGCTGGGGATGATCTGAAGGACAGCATAGCCAATTGTGGTGTCGCTCATGCGATTTCATCCATAGTTACTCGGTCCGACATGCCGTTTTCAGCCTCTCAGACGGGTCTTACCCCGCCGGCTATCCTGTGCCGTTTTCTCGGAATGATGCTTGCGGCAAAGGCTTTGGAAATTCGACGGGTCGTAGCGGCGTGAGTCGCCCTTCGGCAGCTCCGCCAACGGGACGATGTGGTCGACGACGTCGACCAGGCGCGGGCAGCCGGGCACCGCCCACACACGCGCGGCGGAGCAGATGGCATGACGAGACTCCTACGAAGACGTCAGGGTGGCCTTGACGACACCGAGGGGCTGGTAGACCGACGTTCCGAACCGGCCTTCACAGCGAGCACGAACGGTGTTGGTTGAGAAGTCCGTGGCGTTGCTCACCTCCGACCACTGCAGCGCCACGCCGCTGGTGTCGGTGTCGACGCCCACGGCACCTGTGGCCAGGACGTGCCCCGTGCCCGATGCCTCGACGTTGGCCACGACGACCGGGACGCCGAACAGTCTTCGACTCGCCGCGTCGTACGGCAGGCTCATGTGCTCGATCGCGTTGGTGGAGGCCACCTGAAGCTCAACGCTTTCCCAGTCGAGCGGGTGGAGCACGATGCCAGCGGGGCTGAACCCGAGGGCCTCGAGCTTCGTCAGGGACTTGCGCAACGTGACCAGGGGGCTGGTGGCGTAGGCCTGCGTCTGAATGCCGCTGGTGCCGTTGATATCGGCCAGCACCTTCGATTCCACGGCGGTCTGGATACCGTAGGCGAGTTCGTGCTCGACGAAGGTCTTCAACTCGGTGGCATCGACGAACCAGTACCTTGGGACACCTTCGCTCAGGTGCGCGATGACAGACAGCGAGCCGTCGATCGGCACGATGGTGTACGTCGATGTCGGCTTGACCGCGCCCTCGGCGACGACGGCCGCCGCGTTGCTCCTCACCGACTGCCTCAAATACCGGTAGGCGGGCTGGCCGTGCTTCTTCACCGGCAGGATGTTCAGCAGCGACGTCGCGGGCCGGTTCATCGGGATCGGCGTGGCCGTGAGTTCGGTGTCGACGAACACCGGGCTTCCGGTCGCAAGCCCCTTCTGCCCGAGGCCCGACGCCGCCTTGGCCGACCAGGACTTGCCGAACGACAGGAACTTGCCACCCGTGCCGCCGCAATCGCCGCCGGCCTCAGCCGCCATCGCGTCGAGCTGGCCCATGATGTCCGAAGTCTTCGCGGCACCCGCGTCGTAGGCCTTCAACGCCGCCAACGCGTCATCGACGATCTTCTTCTCGGAGGGGGTGAAATCGCGGCCCTCGTCGATTGCCTTCTGCGCGAGGTCATGGACTCTCTTGCGCAGTTGGTCCCGAAATTGGTTCATCTGTCAGCGCCTCCTCGACGCAAATCCGCGCGCGAAATGCGCGCACTGAAGTGGATTCGCTTGGAGGACGGACGGATTGGGCTGGTCCCCGGAGGACGGACCCGTGTACCGCTGGTCAAGGCCAAGGCTTATCCCCCCGCGACGATGGATGAGGGCTTGACCGCTGGCCACTCCGGGCGCCGGCTGTACGGACCGACCCCGGGGGCGGACGGGCTGACGCCCCCACCACATCCCCACAGAAAGAGACCCCCCGATCATACGTCGCCGCCCTGACAATGCGGCGCATTCTCCTCGTCGTCGGCAAGCCGGCGCACGAGCGCGATCCAATTTGCCAGGAACTTCTCCGGATCCTCGAGCCCCCGATCGAGCACATGATTCAGCGCGGCGGCCTGGGCCAAGATGAGCCGATCGACGTCCTCCGCGGTCTCGCACTCCGCGGCCAGCAGCGGCAGCACGTCGTCATCGCCACGGCGCCGGGCCAACGCCAGCCGCAATCCGCGCTCAACGTCGCGGTACCCCGGCAGGATCACTTTGCCGCCTCCGGCCCGCGTTCATGCAACGTCCTGTGCATAAAACTCCTCAATTTATCCACCATTTTCGGCTAAAGGTTTGCTGTAGCAGGGTTGGATTTTGCTCCGCTAGGCAGAGGGTTTGCTGCAAAACGGCACCCCCTGGCCCAAATAACCCCCCCACCAGCACTTTTGTGCAAAAAACAGCCGCACCACCGGGCCGCGGGGCGTTTGTGCTGGTCAGAGCGATGCGGACCCCCTTACCCCTGACCTGCGGTTTTGCCGCTGGCTTGTTTGCTGCAGCGGAGGTTGCGCAACGACCAGGTTTGCTGGGCGTGGATATGCATGCTCGGTTATGCATAGAGCTGGCCGTCGCTGTTGTCGGGGTCCGCGTCGAGGTCGGCGTCGATGAGGGTGCGTTGGAGTGCTGCGCGTGTGGCGTCCGAGCCCTGCAGCAGCATCAGTGCGACGACCAGGTTGCGGGTCTGCACGGTGAGGATGGCCAGGGTGGCGTCCAGTCCTGCGACTGCGGCGCGGGTGAGTGCCCGGTGGACGTGCTTGGGGTTTGCGTCGAGTAGGCCGAGTGCGAGTTGCGCGCCGATCGCCTGGTGGTTTGGTTCGATCTGGATGTCGAGCATCTGCAGTTGGGGTTGGCGTTCGGTCATGCGGTGGGTTGCCTTTCGTTGAGTGCTCGGCGGACGGTGCCCGCGCTGCTGCCGGTTGCTGTGGCGATCGCGCGGTAGCTCAGGCCTTTCTGGTGTAGCGCGGCGAAGCGTTCTGCCCGCTGCGTCTTTCGGTCGGCGGCGGTTGGGGTGGCGGGTGGGCGGATGATGCGGCCGGCGACGACGCCGTGGGGTTGTTGGTCTGGTGTGAGGTTGTCGAGCCAGTCGCGGCAGGCCATCAGCGCCGGGCATTGAGCGCAGGCGTCGAGGGCGTCGTGACGGGCTTGTCGGACGGCTGCTGGTGGTTTCCGTTTCCGCCAGGGGGTGCTGGTGGCGTCGAACAGTTCCCACTGTCCGAGGCATCGGGCGCCGGGTAGCGGTGGGAGGGCGGCGGCCAGGGCGGCGAGCATCTCGGGCAGCGATGTGTGCGCGGTTGACGTGGGGTCTGTGTTCTGGCTCATGGGGTTTGTCCCTTTCATCGTTTCCCCTACCCCCCCTCTCTATAAGAGAGGGGGTAGGAACGTGATTGCTATTGCCGTGATTGCCGTGATTGCTCGCGTGACTTCTCTTCTTGCACTGCTCCGTTCTTTGTGATGGGTGTGATCGATGCGTGATACTCGGAATCGGGGAAAGGCGGCGTGACGTCTCTACCAGCGGTTTTGCCGATTTCGTGAATGGGGCGTGATTGGTTCTCAGCCAGGAACCACGCGGTGCTCTGACGCGTCTCGCCACCGCCGCGACTGCCTTCGATGCGCACCAACACCCCTGCCGCGGCCAGCTGGTCGAGCTTGCGGCGGGCTTTCTCGACGTCGGCCCGCGAGGGTGTCGTCTTCTCCGTGATGGCCTGCGCGGCGCCCTTGGCCGTCAGCCCGTCGACTCCTGACGCGCGCACGAGCGCGACAAGATCGACCGCGTGATCGACGGTCATCTGCCCGCTGGTCTGGTCGTGCAGAAGCCGGTAGGGGCCGACCTCATCAGCAGGTTGCTTCACGTGCCGGAAGCTGACGATCGGGTCGCCGGGTTCGCCGCCGAGCAACACGACCGATCCGCAGCCCGACGTCAGCCATGTTGAGCCGTAGACGTCGTCCACCGACGGGGCGCCGCGTGGTGTGAGGGGGTTGCGTTTCTTGGTGTGGTGCAACTCCATCATCTGACACCCTTGGGCCAGCACGGTTTGTCGTGCCCGGTTCCATTGCGCGCCAACGCGGTCCTCGCTGAGGCTCACGGCCGCGTCCTTGAGGGAGTCGACGACCACAACCCCTGCGCGGTAGTAGTCGACCATGCGGGCGAGCGTGCCCGGGTTGGCGGCGAGGTCGCGTGTCGGCGGGCCGCGCCACACGTGGAGCCGCTCGGCCAGCACTTGGCGGTCGGCCTCTCCGAAGATCCGGCCCGCGGCCCGCGCGATCTGGTGTGGGCGGTCCATCGCGAGGTAGAGCACTCGGCCCACGTCGGTGCTGACGGGCAGACCGAGCAAGCGACCGGATCCGAGGCCGAGGAGTTCACGCACCAACGCCAGGGCCAGCGTCGTCTTACCGAGGCCTTGGCCGCCGGCCAGCATGAACGCCTCACCGGCCGACCACAGCACCGAGTTGTCGCGGCCCCAGATCGCGGGAATGCCGGCCGGCGTGTCCAGCACGAACTCGGCGCCGCTGACGCCATACTCGGGCGACGGCGCCGGGTCGACGTCCTGATCGAGAACAATCACGGCGGACGCCTCGACGGCGTCGAACCGTAGCCGCTCGGCGATCTCCCGACCTCGAGCGAGTAGGTCGTCCTCGGTCATGCGATCTCGCCGCCGCTCGCTTCGAACAACAGCTCGGCGAGTTGACGTTCGTTACCGCCGCGTCGGTAAAGCGATTGCAGCACTTCGATTTTGAGAAGCGGCACTTGGCCGGCCCTGAGGAGATGCAGAGCGGCATCGCGGCCCGCATCGATCATCTTGTTTGACAGCGGCGGCCGAGAGCATGTGCACGGCCACGGATCTGGGCATCCGCAGTCGAGTGGTGCGACGCGTCGGCGGGCAGCGCGTCGCCGTTTCCACGCGGCCACGCCGTTATGCTGGGGGCGATCCGCTGCCGTGGATTCTGACGGAGCCGCCTCCCGGGCAGTGAGGCGGCTCCTTCGTAGGTTCCTCATGCGCGCCCGATCGGCTGCAGAAGGGCGTCGAGTTCATCGGCGTCGACCTTGATGAGCCTGGGCCCAACGCGGTAGCCGGTGAGTCGGCCGTCGGCGATGTATCGGCGGATGGTGCGCGGGTTGACGCCGAGATATTCGGCAGCGTCGTTGAGGGCGAGGTGACGTTTCGCGGACATGTCGAAACAAGCTCCTTGACTTGTTTCGGCAGCCCAACCGTGTTCCCCTCGCAGGGGTTTCGCGCACCGCTCCGGACTAGTTGTGTCAGTCTAAATCAGCATGCGCCCAAAATGTCTGCTTAACGCCCGGTGTGTCTGCGACCAGAGCGGCCAGCTGGACTTTGTCGATTGTGACTTCACCATGATCGCGGCACGAGTAGAAGCCTAGGCACTCGATCGGAGCAACGGCGCGGGGCAGATTCGGCCGACGCCGAAAGACGATCTTGCGATCGGCACCAGTGCCGACGTATCTCAGAATTTGACTCTCACGCTCAGCGATCTCAGCCTCGAGCTCTGCGACCGTGGGCGCTGCCAGCGGATACCAATCCACGATCGGCTCGGGGTGCTCGTTCTTGCTCATCGCTAGGTAGCGGCCTTGGCCGGTCGACTTCACTTCACCAATCGGCCTGCGACACTTCGGTTTTCCGTACCCACAACGGACGATCACCAACGGGATTTCATCGAGGTGCTCTATCCACCATTCCGCCATGCCCGGCCATAGACCTTCGTACCGGTGAGTGTCTGTCACGGCATACCTCCGTTCTCGGCGATCTTCGAGAGCAGAGCGGCGATCTGGCGGTCGCGGCCCTGGGCGGCGTGCTGATAGCGCATTGCGGCCTGTGGTGTGGAGTGGCCGAGGCGGGCCATGAGTTCGGCGAGGCTGGCTCCGGTCGCCGCCGCGAGCACCGCGCCGGAGTGGCGCAGGTCGTGCCAGCGGAGATCCTTGCGGCCCGCGGCTCCACGCGCTTTATACCAGTGCCGGTACAGCGTCGATGGCTGCAGGTGCCCGCCTGACTCGTTCGCGAAGATCAGCGAATCATGTTTTCCACCAACATATTTCGATAGATGCGTCTCGATTTGCGGAATGATGTGCGGCGGGATCGCGACGTCCCGTACGCCGGCGTCGGACTTCGGCGTCGTCACGGCGTACTCCCCCTGAGTCCGGACGGCTGCGCGTCGAATCCTGATCACCTCAGCCGACAAGTCGATGTCGCCGCGGCGGAGCTCGACGGTCTCGCCGAACCGCAACGCGCACCAGGACGCCAGCATCACCATCAGTTGCAGCCGTTCGGGCATCGCAGCCGTGACGGTGGCGAGTTCGTCGATCGATGCGGGCCGGATCTTGTGCACGCGCTTGGAGCGGCCTGCGCCGGTGATCCGACACGGGTTCGCGTCGAGCAGCTCGTCTGTAACCGCGCTTCCCATGATGGTGCGCAGCAGCGAGTAGGCATGGCTGCGCAGCGTTGGCCGATCGGCCAGGGTCGCGGTGTACCAGTCGCGGACGTCCTTCGGCTTGATCGAGGACACCTGCCGGTTGCCGAAGGTGGGCAACAGGTGGTCATCGAGAATCTTGGTGTAGTGCTCGCGAGTGCGGGCCTTGATGGGGCGGCCGGCGACTTGGCGGCCGTCGAGCCAGCCGGCGGCGTAGGCGCCGAAGGTGACAGGGTCGGGGCGGTCGTCGTCGGTGGCGTCCCAGACCTTGCGGTCGATGTCTCGGCGCTTGGCGACGACGTAGGCCTCGGCGTCGATGCGGGCGGCGAAAGTGTTCGGTGCTGGCCGGCGGATCCCGTCAGGGCCGGTGTAACGGACTTGGTAGCGGCCCGATGGCAGCTTGCGGATGGTGGCGAAGGACCGTTTGTCGCGGGTGGCTGCCATGGGCTCTCCGAGTGTCCAGTATCGCGGAAATGTATCGCGCTCGTGCCCGATACGTGCCCAATCACTGTACCGCCGTGTCCGCTTGCGTCATTTCATGTCACGCGATACTGTCCCGAGTGTCGCCTGATCAGAGGACTTCTTTGCAGGTCAGACATCAGATCGAGAAACCGCAGCCAGCCAACTTCAATCCCAGTATCGCGCACCAGGTTTCACGCAGGTCTGACCGAGTTTCTCAGACCAGCATCGGTCGATATGGGCCAAATGTGGGCCACACAATTACCGCGCTAGCAACCCGACAGACGGGAGCTAGCAGCAGTGCCACACCCACCACTCCCCCAGCCCCCGGCGCGTACACACTGAGCACGTGGGCAGATTGGGATCACCAGTACCGCGTCGTTTGGACGCCGGACGTCGCCGTCGCGGACTGCTTGGTCACCGGGTCGGCTATCCAGTTCCCGGACGGCAGGGTCGGTGATGGTCACCGTCGTCACGATGACCGTGACCCGGAGCCGCCGCTGGTGATGGTCGGCGAGCATCAGTTCACCACCGCTGAGGCCCGGGAGTTGGCGGCGGCGGTGGTGGCTACCGCTGACCGGATCGACGGGTGGGTGACGCGATGACCGCGACTGAATCTCACCCAGCCCTCGCCCACGGGTGCCCGTTCTGCGGTGCTCAGCCGGGCAGGCCGTGTGTGACCCGCAATAGCGTCCGCGAAGCCGAATGGCCGCACCGCCGTCGTACCGCGGCGGCGAACCCCACGCCCCCGCCGGCGGTCAAGCAGGCGTTGTGCTGCCAGTGCGGCCAGCTGCGTACCTACAAACAGGCCAAAGCAGAACGCGGACCCTTTGACCCACTCGACAGGTGGCGGCGGCGGTGGGTCGGCTCGCTCAAGTGCTCGCACTGCGCGGTCGTCACCAGGCACGCGCTTCTGATCCCGCACTCGTGCTCGTATCGGGACAGCGACGAGCGCGAACAGGCCCTGGCGCTCGGCGATGCGCCTCGCACGCAAATGGAGCAACTGACCGACCTCGAACGGCTGCGCCCGGAGTACCGCGCCGCGTTTCCGCAGAATCCGAACCTGCGCCACCTGTGGCGGGTCAGCGACGAGGCCGCCGCTCGGCAGGCGGGCCAGCGGCAGGTGGCCACGCTGTGCGGGGGCACCCATCAGCTGCTTGGTGACCACACGCTGGCTCGGGCGGAACGGCTCAAGCCTGAGTATCTGGCGCCGGCCCCGGTGCGCGCCGATGAATACGAGGATCTAGACACTGGAATGTCTTGGCGTGACGGGGATTGCGTGGACTGTCTGCGGGTGTACAACGCTCAGGTGCTGAGCAAGCGCCGACGAGATCTGCGGGCGCGGCTTGTTCGGGCGTTCGTACTGGCCACGAAAGATGCGCAGTCGATCGAGAGGCTCTACGCCGCGCTGGGTGAGGCCGTGCCAGATTGCTGACAACGGCAAGGGTGACGATGTGGACGGGGGCAGGTATGCAACGTGGCCCCCGTTGTCGACGGAGGTAGCGTGGCCCAGCGTGGACGAACCCTCCGATGCACTTCCGCACGGGCCGGATCAGATATCTGATGCCGCCGCATTCAGGACCTACAGCCTTGAGCAGGTTGCCGCGATGATCCTGCCTGCAGAGCTGAAAGATGGACGCCGCTGGCTTGCCGACCGGCTGAACCGAGGAGAAGCGCGCGGGTACAAGATCGGACGGACCTGGCGGATGACCGAGGCGCACGTCGCGGAACTGATCGAACGCTGCAGCAACACCCTCAGGGAGCCCGAGCCGGCGCCGACTAGGCCGGCGAATTCCATCATCGACGGATTGTCGCCCCGGGCACGCAGACGCGTCCGGTATCAGGGTCCGTAAGTACTCGGCGGGATCCGCGTGCTGTTAGTTCTCAGGCAGCGGCGGCAACTGCTCGTTAGGGCAGCGTTCCAGGTCGCTGTTGATCAATTCCTCGGCCAGCGCGTCAACGTCGTCGGGTTCAGGTGTGCAATTCTGCACAGCTGATATTTCCTGCCGCAACAGTCCTCCCGATTGGTACCCGTGGCTGACGTTGCTGTCCAGTGGATCTCCAGTAACGAGAGCTCGGCTCCCCGTGCCACAATCGCGGAATGGGCCCCGTGTCGATACTCGAGCGCGATATGTACACCGAGGCTGCCGCGGCTCGGTTGCTCTGCGTGCCGCAGCCAACGCTGCATTATTGGCTTGAAGGTAAGTCCTACCGCGGTCGGACCTATGAACCTGTGATCCGGGATCGGCCCACAGGCAAGAAGGTTGTGACCTGGGCGGAGTTCGTGGAGGCAGGTCTGCTCAGCCAATACCGCAAGAAGAGTGTGCCGCTGGACGAGGTCCGACAATTTATCAAGTACCTCCGCGACAAGTTCGGAGTGGCGTACCCGCTTGCGCACGAGCGCCCCTGGATGGCGGGCAAAAAGCTTGTCATTGAAGCCCAGGAATATGTGGATCTCCCACGCGAGTTTTGGTTGTTCGCCCCGGTTGGTGAGCAACCCCTCTTGCTTGCGCCAGGACAGTACTTTCTCGATCGTGTCGAATTCGCCGGCGGCGTCGTCGACGCGTGGCGGCCTGCGGGCTCAAAGTCCCCTGTGGTGATCGACCCCGAGCAGCGATCCGGTCAACCGTCAGTGGACGGTATTAGCACCGCGGTTATCTTCGAGTACTCAGAGTCAGGAGCTTCCGCATCCGAGATCGCCGAGGACTTCGACTTACCCGTCCGTGATGTCCGATTAGCTATTGCATTTGAGCAGGAACGAAACGCCGCATAGGGGTCGAGGCCTGCAGTGATGGCTCGCAAGAAGTCGGAAGTTCAGTTCTATTTCGACGCAGACATTCTCGGGTTGGCGAAGGTCATTTGTCCACTCCCTGGCGACCCTGGCGCTGTAATACACAATCGCGTGAGGCCGAAATGCATTGTGCCCGAACCAAGATGGAAGGATCGTCAGTGGATTCCACTTGTCGCTAAGCAGCATTGGATAGCAATTACTCGCGATAGCAACATCCTTGACCACCTGAGTCTGCTTCAGCTGATCCAGGATCACGGTCTCAGACTTGTCGCACTCACCGGCACCGACGGTGCGACCAAGTGGGGTCAACTTGAGATCGTGATGAGCCAGTGGCGACACATCACCGGGTTGATTGCTATACCTGGCCCCGCGCTATTCACCTGCACGCGAACATCATTCAGGCGAGTGGACCTGAAACGCCGCCTTGATGAAGTCCGTCGTACAGCATCCGAGAACCCAAATCATCCCGAGGCTTCCAAACCGAAGAGACGACCACCAACACGCCAACAAGAGCGACTATTCTGACTCCCCGTTAGCCCCAAATTCGGCCCGCGCGCCGCGCGGGGTAACTTTTTGGGTTATTCGAGTACGCCCGTGGGCGCACCGAATCCGAGTACCCGCGCCAGGTGCATGAACAGGCCCGGGCCCCAGGTGTGTCGGCAGACCTGGCAGGTGCAGCCGGTCTCGGTGACGATCTGTAGTGCTGGAACGCGGACGAGTTCGCCGGCGGAGTCGCGGCGGTAAGCGGTGGCGGCTCCGCACGCGGGACAGGGCGCGGAGACGTGCTTGACGCTGGCCGGGTGAAGCAGGGATTGCACTGAGAAGCAACAGGATTCAACGTTGCCCATTGAAGCGGTGGTCTCCGCCGCTCGGCTGGCGATTCCGGCGATGGAATGGCTACTGGTCGCTGTCTGTGATGCGGTGGCCCTGTTTTGAGTGGTTGCCTGTGCTGCAGGACGACTGACGAGTACCGGAGTCTCGCTGATTTCGCAGACTCCGACGCCGTGCGCCATACCTCGCTCGATAAATACCTCGCGGGCGTGGTCGGCCTTGGACCAGCGGAAGGCGACGTAGAGGATGTTGTGGCCGATGGCGTAGTCGGTGTCGGCGTCGCCGTCGGAAGCGGTGCGTCGGGCCCGTTCATGGGCGGGAAGATTTTGATGAGGTCGCGGTAGAACGCCTGCAGTCGTGGGGTGGTTACCGCAGGGTCGGTGTAGGAGTGCTGTTCGGACCATTTGGCTTGTCGCGCATACCATGCCAGCAGTTCGGCGTCCCTGGGCGCTGTGTCCGGGTCGAAGGCGAAGAGGTCGTAGGACATCCGGGGTGGGTGTCGGCTAGCTGGAGCGGGTCTGGCGGCGGCTCTCAAGTTTGTCGTGCGCCGGTTCTTTCTTCGGTGCGGTGCGGGATGTGGTGGTTGCGGGTGAGGAAGCTGGCGTGTCCCGAGAAATGCCAGCTCCGGGTTTGGTTGCTGCGGTAGCGCTCGCGTCCGCAGCCATGGTGAACTCGGGTTGTTCGCGAAGTTCCCAGCCAGACGGCACCCCATGGTGGTCGTAGAAATGCTGGAACAGGTCGATGGCCTCGGTGGCACTGAGAACTTCAGCGGGCCGAACGAGGTAACTGTTGTCGCCGTTGCGGATGGGTTCGGTTGCCTCGGAATCGGTTTCGGTGGTCGGGTGTCCGATGGTGTAGACGCGATAAAAGCCGTCGGAGTCGAGACGCCGGATTTCTACGGTGAGTCTATCCGGGGCAATCCCGGTGGTTTGGACCCACTCATCGGGGTAGATGGTCTCGTCGTAGGCCGCATCAGGCGGCAATGGGTAGATCGAGTAGATGGTGTATTCGCCGTCGCCGAGGCGATTGATACCCGCAGCGATCTGGCCCGGGATCTCCTCGGTGAACTCGCTCAGCCACCCGGACGACCGGTTTGACTTCCGCACGTGGGTGGGGCGTTCGAGCTTCATTCGCCAGGCACCGTTTTGACGTGCACGCTGGTGACTTTCACGGTTTCGACTTCTCCTCGTTCGTTGGTGATGGTGACGTAGGCGGGGTTCTCGGCGCTTACGCTGCCGTCGAAACTGCGCTCAGGTCCACTCAACGATGCTCCGCCGGATTTCACCTCGACTCCATCGGAATCACCCGAAACCTGGGCCGCCCCCGGCGACGATCCGGCGAGGTTGCCCACGCGGGTGCTCGACTCCTGCCTACGTGCCCAGCCGGGCCCCCAAGTGCTACGATTATCGTAGTAAATCTCAAGCGGCTGACTTTCGATCGGAGTTCGCAGGTGAAACGCACGGACCCGGTACCGGGGCGATTCCTCTACGCCGCCTGGAACGTGCATCTGCGGCAGATCGGCCCTTTCGTGGCACCCAGCCTGGCGCGGCAACGCAAACTCGACGCCATCGGGACCGGTCTCACACAGCTCGAATCAGTACCCGGGATGGGCCACGTACGACTGCTGGAATCGACGTTCGTCGTCCCACTCCCTGGCACACCGCGCTTCGACGTCGCGCTGTTGATCGATGGCAGCGACGAGGCGATCGAGGCGGCCCGGCCGGTACTGGACGGATTGGATCTGGGCGAGCCTTCGTTGATGACTCTGGCACGCAATGTGGAGCGGTCCGGACAAACCGACAGCCTCGACGGACCAATCCTGTTGAACCACTTCGCATCTTCGAGAACTTCGGCGGAGGTTGCCCGGGTGTGGTCCGGGATCTCCGATTGGTATGGACAGGTGCTGGGCGTGGATAACTCCACGCTTCTGGCCTTCGACGATCCTTGTGGCTACGTCGTCATGAACTACGCGAGCATCCCCGGTCCGGTGGTGCGGTTCATGGCCGATCAGTTACTACGCCCCAGCTTCCGTAGCCGTGTTGTCGGTCCGTTGAAAACCGTTGACGCCCGCGCCCTGCCGGTCTTCGCGCGCCGGGTCCACCGCTGCGAGCAAGGAGGATAATTCTCGTGGACGTCACGGTTTTCGGAGCCGCAGGACCGACCGGTGTCTGGATATGCCGCGAGGCGCTGCGAGCCGGTCACCGGGTACGGGCGGTGAGCCGCCGGCCCGATCCGCTGCCGGATCTATCCAGCACTCAACTCACCCAGGTGAAGGCCGACGCGATCAGCGGCGCCGGTGTACCGGAGGCGGTGGAAGGTGCCGACGCGGTGCTATCGGCACTCGGCGCCTCCTACACCCGGCACCCGGTATCGGTGTATTCGGCAGGCACGCAACGGATTGTCGACGCGCTGCGCACCGGTGGCCGGGGCAACCGGTTGGTCGTGGTCAGCTCGGGGCTGACCTACCCACCGCCACCCGGTTTCGGTTTCATCCCCGACCACATCGTCTTTCCGTTGCTGCGCAACGTGTTAGGGCGAACGCTGTATGCAGACATGCGCCGGATGGAGGAGTTTCTCCGGGAGTCCGACGACATCTCCTGGACGATCATGCGGCCGGGACGGTTAATCGACCGGCCGTCGGTCTCGGCCTATCGGCTGGATGTTGACCACCCGACACAGGGTTACACCGCTCGCGCAGATCTGGCGGCCGCCATGGTCGCCGAACTGGACACCGCTACGGCGCATATCCATCAAGCAATAGCACCGACAACGCCGCGATGACACCGTCACCGGACGACTTCGCCGGGATACTGAGGGCACTGCAAGATCTGCGCATCGGATTTGAGATCGTCACCGAACGTGTCGCGAAAGCCTCGCGACTCAACCCACGAGACCTCAGCGTGCTCGACGTATTGCATGCTCACGGACCAGCAACTCCCACCGCGATCGCAGACAAGACCGGCATCACCCCCACCACACTGGCAGCGATTCTGACCCGGCTCGAACGTGACGGCAGGGTCAACCGATACCGCAACCCCCACGACGCGCGTTCATCGTTGCTGGCCATCACTGAAGACACCGTGCGTGAATTGACGCAGCTGTACGACGACCTGAACAACGATCTGATACGCACCTTCGCGGCGCTGACCGCCCCCGAGCGCGCCACCATCACCGGCTTCTTGCACGATCTCGTCACCACGATTCACCGAACGCCACCCTCGGGCCCCACCCCGGAAGATGCAGCCAAACAAGCTCTCCCGGAGGAGATTTCGGGCTCGGCCCCCATAAGTGCCGAAGCCGTGGCCGGTGAACGGTAACTTCGCCATCGTCTCGGGATCGGCGACGCCGACGAGCACGCGCCCCGAGCGCTTGACCACCCGGGCCAAGGCCCTATTCAGCCTTACGCTTGCGCCGCCGCGGCATCGAACCGGGTACAGCATTAGACACCAGGACAACTCAGCCTATAGCGCGTTAACCACCAGTGCGACAACGCCATTCAGCCGGTAGCCGCGCCGAGCGCCGAGCCATCGGAGGCGCCGGCTTCCAGCGTGAACAAATCGGTGTGGATGTCGTAGTCGAACAGCTCCGCGTAGCGCCCCCAGCCGACGGCGATGTCGAGCTGCTCCTGCGCATCCTGCTGGTTGAATCCCTGTTGCAAGATGTCGAGGAAGAAACTGGCCCGCAGACTGCTGCCCTGACAGTCCTGCAGCGCGTTGCAGATGGTGCGCACCAAGGGAGCGCGGGTGCGGGCCTGCTGGGCGAAGACCTGTTTGCTCACCTGAATGTCGGCGGTGGTGAAATCCCTTCCCGCCGAAGTGAGTTCGATCTCCACACCACTGACGCGCACAAAATCCAACAACGCCGCGGCATCGATCAAGGGGAACAGCGCCTTGGCGTCGATGCCGAGGTCGGCGACGATGTCCGCGATGCCGACTCGCCCGCCCTTGCCGTGGACTATCTCGACCAATCCGGCCAGTCCCCCGACGGTGGCCTTCGGCAACGGATGGGTTGCCGGTGTCGCGGCGGCGGGTTCGCCGAGGGCGGTGGTCGGCCCGGTGCCGGTGAGCAGCCCGTAGAGTTCGTCGACCAGAGCTTGGAACGCCGGGGCATGCCGATCTCGCGGACGCTCCAAATTGATCGGCAATTCGGCGACGACGCGACCGGGATTGCTGCCCAGCACGATGATGCGGTCCGCCAGGATGATCGCTTCTTCGATGTTGTGCGTGACCAAGCAGATTGCCTTCGTCGGAAAATCCTGCCCGGCCCACAGCGACATCAGCTCGTTGCGCAGGTTCTCCGCGGTCAGCACATCGAGGGCGGAGAACGGCTCGTCCATCAGCAGCAGATCGGGCTGCAGCACCAACGCCCGGGCAAATCCGACGCGTTGCCGCATACCGCCGGAAAGTTCTTTGGGATAAGCGGATTCGAAACCGTCGAGCCCGATCAGGTCGATGGCCTCCAACGCGCGCTTACCCCGCTCGGCCGGGGCGACTTTGCGCGCCGCCAGTCCGAGTTCGACGTTCTTCTGCACCGTCAGCCACGGCATCAACGCGAAGTTCTGGAACACCATCGCGGTACCCGGGTTCGCGCCGACGAGTTCGGCGTTGCGATACCGCACCGCGCCGTCACTGGGCGCGACCAGTCCCGCCATGATCCGCAGCAATGTGGATTTGCCGCAGCCGGACCGACCGAGCAACGCCACCACCTCGCCCTCGCGGACATCGACGTTGATGTCGTCCAAAACCAGCAGCGTGCCGCCGTTGGGTTTGCGGAAACTCTTGCAGGCGTGGTCGAGATCGATGATCACGTCGTCTCGCGTCATGGGAACCTCTCTAAAACCAGCGGATCAGGACAGGGAGAATCGCCGCTCGGACAAGCGGTAAAGCGGTTGCCAGAGCACGACATTCATGGTCACGACATACAGACTCATCGCGATCACGCCGATCAGCAGGCGTGGCGAATCCCCGACCGCGGTGGCGTGCGTGATGTAGGAACCGAGACCGACGGCGGACAGCGTCGTGTCGTGGTACTGCACGATTTCGGCGACGATCGAGGCGTTCCACGCGCCGCCGGCGGCGGTGATGCCGCCGGTGACGTAGCTGCCGAAGATGCCGGGCAGTATCAGGGTGCGCCACCGCAGCAACGTCGGCAGCCGCAGGCTGGCCGAGGCGTCCCGGAGTTCGTTCGGAATTGCGCTGGCGCCGGCGATGACGTTGAACAGGATGTACCACTGCGTGCCGAGCGCCATCAGCAGGATGCCGCCCCAGTTGATGCTGATCCCGGTGACCAGCAGCACCGCGGTGAACAACGGGAACAGGAAATTCGCCGGGAACGAGGCCAGCACCTGCACCACCGGCTGGGCGAGGCGAGTCACCTTGGGGTTCATGCCGATCCACACACCGACGGGCACCCAGATCAGTGTCGAGATGACGACCACGGCGACCACCCGGGCGAAGGTGGCCAATCCGAGCAGTGCCGCGTGCCCGAACTCGGCGAAGCCCGCACTGTGGGCGATGTACTCGACGACCCGGAAGGCGCCGTAGCCCAGTGCGCCGGCCAGTGCGAGGACGAAGACGGCGTCCCCGATGCGACGACGCACCTCCGATGTCTTCAGCGCGTGCCCGGTCGTTCCGAACACCGCGGTGGCCCGGTCGATCGGGTAGATCAGTCCTCCGAGTGGACGACTGATCACCCGAGGAATGCGCGAGCGCCGCAGGATGTCCAGCGTGACGCTGCGCGGCGCTTCCACGGCCGTGGACTCTTCGATGCGGAATCGCTCGGCCCACGCCGTCAGCGGCCGCCAGAACAGCGCATTGACCCCGATGACCACCACGATCATGGTGGCGATGGCCAGGAGAACCCGCGCCAGATTTCCCTCGGCGCTGGCAGCGGCGACGTAGGCACCGATCCCCGGCAGCGCGAACTTGTGGTTGTTGACGCTCAAGGCTTCCGACGCGGTCAGGAAGAACCAGCCCCCGCCGAAACTCATCATGCCGTTCCAGACCAACGGGATCATGCCGCTGGGCAGGTCGACCCGCCAGAAGCGTTGCCATCGCGACAACCGCAGCAACCGGGACGCCTCGTCCAGATCATGCGGCTGGGCGATCAGCGATTGATAGAACGCGAACGTCATGTTCCACGCTTGCGAGGTGAAGATCGCAAAGATCGAAGCCGACTCCAAGCCCAGCAGCGAGCCGGGGAACAGCGCGATGAACCCGGTGATGGTGATCGCGAGAAAGCCCAGCACCGGGATGGACTGCAAGATGTCCAGCAGCGGAATCAGCACCTTCTCCGCGCGGCGCGAGCGCGCTGCCGCAGTGGCGTAGAAGAACGTGAAGATCAGCGACAGACCCAGTGCGGCGAACATGCGCAGCAACGATCGCGCCGCGAAGTACGGCAGTTGGGAAGGGCTGGTCGACAGCGACGAGGGCGCACCCGCGACTTCCCAGGGCACGGTCATGCCGCCGCCGACCCGCAAAATCATCCACAAGAGCACCACGGCGCCGAGAAAGACCGTCAGGTCGGCGAGCGGGCTGCGGGTAGGACGCAATATCGGACCGGGGCCGGTGAAGGCACGGGTTTTCGTCACACTCATATCCCCGACCCGTCAATTGTCACGAGCGTAATAATGCCTTGTCGGAGCGTCATACGTGATGCCCAAGAAGGGAACAGCGGCTGAAGGATGCCCGACCCGGGGAGCCCCGGTAGGCCTCCGCGAGATCACCGGACGATACGGCTCAATCCGCGGTACTGAATCCCGCCACCACATCCTCATCCGCGTACCGCCCCGCACCGGCCAGCGACGCCAGCGCCCCGATCACCATCATCACCGCGGCGGCCACGAACACCACCACCAGCCCGGCGTGAAACGGACCCGAAATCAGTTGCGGGAAAAAGGATTTGCCGGTGAGCACCTCGGTGTTGACGCCGGGCTGCTGCAACGCACCAGAGGGCGCAAGCAATTTCGCGATCGGGTTGTAGCCCAGAAACGCCGCGAAAAGACTGCCCACCGGCGGCAGCCCGGCAACGTCGTGCGCCACGGCGGCCGACACACCCTGGGCCTGCAGCCCGCCGCTCAAGGCCTGCGGCAGCTTGTTCGACAGCCCGACGATCATCAGCGAGAAGAAGACGCCGATCGACAGCGCCGAGCCCGCGTTGAAGAACGTGGCCCGCACACCGGACGCGGCTCCGCGCGCCCCCGCCGGCGCGCTCGACATGATGACGGCGGTGTTGGGCGCGGCGAAGATCCCGCCGCCTAATCCGTTGAGGAAGACCAGCAGTGCAAACAGCCAATAGTCGAAGTTCACCGGAATCATCACCAGCCCGACGAACGTGGCGGCCATCAGCAACATGCCGGCGACACTCGGCGGCCGGGCGCCGTACCGGTCGGACAGCCGGCCCGCCAACGGCGCCCCGATCAGGAACCCGAACGTCGTCGGCAGCAGATAGATACCCGACCACAGCGGCGTCGACTCGAAGCTGTATCCGTGCAGCGGCAACCAGATGCCCTGCAGCCAGATGATGAGCATGAACTGCAACCCACCGCGACCGACCGACGACATCAGGTTGGCCAGGTTGCCCATCCCGAACGCGGCGGATCGAAACAGCCGGACGTCCATCATCGGCTGCGACACCCGCAATTCGATGACGCAGAACGCGCCCAGCAGCAGCAGGCCGAAGGCCACCGAGCCCAGCACCCACGGGTTCGTCCACCCGGTGGCGTGCCCCCCGTAGGGCTGGATGCCGTAGGTGATGGCGGTGAGCACCACCGTCAACCCGACACCGAATGTCACGGTACCCAGCCAGTCCACCGATTCGGCTGTGCGGGAGGAGATCTCGTGCAGTGAGCGCACTCCCCAGATGGTGCCCAGCACCCCGATCGGCACGCCGACCCAGAAGATCGCGCGCCAGTCCCATTCGGAGAGCACGCCGCCGAGCAGCAGGCCGATGAACGATCCCGCCACCGCCGCGACCATATTGAAGCCAAGGGCCATGCCGCGCTGATTGCTGGGGAATGCATCGGTGAGAATGGCCGCCGACAACGCCATCAGGATGGCGCCGCCGACACCTTGCACCACCCGCCAGCCGATCAGCCACACTGCGCCGCCGCCGAAGTGGAAGGGGTCGAACGACAATGCGATCGCCGCGACGGTGAACACCGCGAAGCCCAGGTTGTAGACGCGCACCCGGCCGAACACGTCGCCGAGCCGGCCGGCCAGTACCACCAGGACCGCGGTGGCGACCAGGTAGCCCATCAGCATCCACAGCAGGTAACCGATATTGGCCGGGGCGAGGGGGTCCAGCCCGATCCCGCGGAAGATGGCCGGCAGGGAGATCAGCACGATCGACGAGTTGATCACCGCGAGCAGCATGCCCATCGTGGTGTTCGACAGTGCGACCCACTTGTAGTGCGGGTGATCGCTGTCCCAGCGGAGCCGACGAATCTCGGTCTCGGCCGGTTCGGCCGCCGGGTTGGTCACGATGGGGCTGTCAACCATCTACGCCTCATTCGCCTCGCTCATCCGCCCAGCCCCCGGCGCATATGTTAGCTATACAAACGAATGACGGCGCGACCGCGCCCCCACCATGCCGACTCACTCGTCGGACGTGTGTTCACCCTCCGAGCCATGCTCGGCCGCACCAGATGCCTCGTCGGGTTCGTCGGCGGACGCGGCTTGCGGCGGTTGTTTGTCGCCTTCCGGTGGCGGCTGTTCTGCGGTGGTCACGGCTTCTCCGTCCGTTGGTTTCCCCTACAGCTACCCCACTCCGTCGAGCACAAACCAGCCCGCGCCGACAACGATTCGACGACCTCGACCAGTTCGTCGGCGGCTTCCCAGTTCAGCAGGTGGCCCGCGTCGGGCACGCTGACCAATCGGGCACCAGGTATGCCTTCGGTCAGCCGCCGGGAGTGGCTGGGCGGCGTGGTGCGGTCAGCAGTCCCCACCATCACCACCGTGGGCACGGTGATCTCCCCCAGCCTCGGATAACGATCCTCCTGGGAGAACGCGCGCACGATGGGTGCCAGTGGCCCGTGCTCCTCGAGATGCCGACGGAAAAACTCGAGGAACACCGAGATCATCGCCGGCGAGGGCCGCGACCCGCACTGCGCGGCACCCAGCAGCACACCAACGGTACGGCTGCGCAAAAGCTGTTGAATCACACCGTGTTCCATCAGCGGGATCTGCAACCGGTTCTGCGGCGCTCCCTCCAGAACCCGGCCGGCCCAGGTGGCGAACAGCACCACGCCACGCAGCCGCCCGGACACCGAGGGGAAGTCCAGCAGCGCGCGAATCGTCACGAACCCGCCCATCGAGTGCCCGACGAGCACGGCGTCTTCGACGTCGAAATGATCCAGGACGGCAGCGATGTCGGCCGCCATCACCTGCGAGCCGATGCCCTCGGAGCCCAGCGTGGACCGGCCGTGGCCCCGCTGGTCAAAGGCGACCAAACGGAAACCCTTGGCCAACAAGGCATCCCACACGAGATTCCATTCCAGAACGTCTGCGGTGTAGCCGTGCACGAAAACCACCGTCGGCCCGTCGCCCGCGGCCAGGGCCCGCAACACGGTGCCGTCCGGACGGGTGATCGTCGACTCCTCGCCCTGCGGTTGGGCGAGCAACTGTGCGCGCGAATACGGGTCGGGGTTGCGCTCGATCCGAGCTACCAGCGCCCGCATCCCCGCCCAGCCCAGCAAACCCACGCTCGCCAACGCCGTCGTGGCGGCCAAGCCTGCTCTCAACCCAACCTCCCACCGGCAGCAACGTAGCGCCCATGCGCGGGACGCAGCTCGAACGTCAGGCTACCGTCGGGTCACCATGCGCCGGCCGGGTACTACGAACTGCCCGCGGGTGGCAGCTGGGAGGGGCAGTAGACATGTGCCGCAATCGCGGTGAACCGTGCGGCGTTGTCCTGCGACAGTCCCGGGTTCGCGCCCTGGATGATGCCGACGACCTCGACTCCGGGCTTCCCCTGGTTCGCCAGTTCGCAGACCGTCTTGCCGGCGGTTATCGCGCTCGCGGGGTCCTTGAAGGTGATCCCGGCGGCTCCGAGTGAGACCAGGAACGCTTGGTCCTGGCCGGCGTCGGCGTGCGCGGGCACCGCGCAGCAGCCCACCGCGGCCAGGAAACCGGTCAACGCCAACAAACGCTTCATGACCTCGAGATTCTGCTGCACTCGCAGTCAGCGCGCATCTCGTGCGGCGAATACGAAATGAACGTTGAACGACCACCCGCGGGGCCGACCCGAACGTCAACCGTTGGTTGACGACGCCGCCTACGTCAACCTAGAGTTGACGACATGGCCGAACCGACCCAAATCGCCTACCCTGTCCGCCTCGACGAAATGATCGACGCCATCAAGAAAGCGCACAGCGACGCACTGGACCAACTGTCCGACGCCGTCCTGGCCGCCGAGCACCTGAGCGAGATCGCCGACCACCTGATCGGGCATTTCGTCGACCAGGCCCGCCGATCGGGTGCCTCCTGGACCGACATCGGTAAGAGCATGGGCGTCACCAAGCAAGCCGCCCAGAAGCGGTTCGTCCCCAAAACCGAATCGGCCGTCCTTGATCTCGAGCAGGGCTTCGGGCGGTTCACCCCGCGGGCCCGTGGCGCGGTGGTCGCCGCCCAGAACGCCGCCCACGACGCCGGCAACAGCGAGATCACCCCCGAGCATCTGCTGCTCGGCATGCTCAGCGATCCGGCCGCGCTGGCCACAGTGTTGCTACGCCTGCAGCAGATCGACACCGACACCCTGCGCGCCTCGATCCAACTGCCGGAACCAGCCGCCGAAGTCCCGGCGATGATCCCGTTCAACGGCCCGGCCCGCAAGGCCCTCGAACTCACCTTCCGCGAGGCACTTCGGTTGGGCCACAACTACATCGGCACCGAACACCTGCTGCTCGCACTGCTCGAACTCGAGCACGGGACCGGCCCGCTGCACCAGGCCGGCGTCGACAAGAGCCGCGTCGAAACCGATCTCGTCGACGCCCTGGAGTCGCTCACCGCGGGCGGTCCCGCCAAAGCCTGAGCCGGCCGACCACTCCCCCGGCATCGCCGCGTGTGCAATCATGCGAAGGTCCGCAGAACGGTAGCCCAGGAGGCGAAAATGCAGCGCTGGCTGATGATCCTGTGCGCGTTCGTGCTCACCGGCGCGGGCCTGCTGCCTTTCGACGCCGCCCTGCCCCGCGCCCACGCCGGCGATGCGCCGATCGGTCACCTCGGCGACACCCTTCGGGTGGACACCGGCAGCTACGTCGCCGACGTCACCGTCACCAGCGTGGTACCGGTCGACCCGCCGCCCGGATTCGGCTACACGCGCAGCGGCGTGCCGGTGAAAAGCTTCCCCGACAGCACGGTTGCCCGCGCCGACGTGGTGGTGCGGGCGGTCCGGGTGCCCAACCCCTACATCATGGCGACCAACTTCAGCTTCGACGGCGTCACCCAGTTCGCCGATGCCTACAAGCCCCGCCCGTGCGACGCGCCCGACTGGCTGGACGCCGCCCTGGGCAACGCGCCGCAGGGCGCCGTGGTGCGGGGCGGGGTGTACTGGGACGCCTACCGAGACCCGGTGTCGGTGGTGGTCCTGCTGGACCGCAAGACCGGCGAGCACCTAGCGCAATGGAACCTGTGAGCTGAGAATAGAACTCGCTCGACCGGGCGACGCCGGCGAACTGGCCGCGGTCGCCGCACGCACCTTCCCGCTGGCGTGCCCGCCGTGGTCACGCCCGCGAGACATCGCCGCGTTCGTCGACACCAACCTTTCGGCGGCCTGCTTCACCACGTACCTGAGCGACCCGGACCGGGCCCTCTTCGTGGCCCGCGACGGCGACCGGATCGTGGGATACGCCATGCTGATTCGCGGTGTGCCCGACGATGACAACATCCAGCGCGCCGTCCCGGTACGGCCCGCCGTGGAGCTGTCGAAGATGTATCTGCTGCCTGAGTTTCACCGCACGGGCGTGGCGGCGGCGTTGATGGAAGCCGCGCTGGCCGAGGCCACCGCGTGGGGGGCGCGCTGCATGTGGCTCGGTACCAATGAGAAAAACGAACGCGCAGTGCGGTTTTACGCGAAATTCGGTTTTACCATCAACGGCGCCAAGACTTTTCAGATGGGTGAGTTCGTCGAAGACGACCACGTCATGGTCCGGGAGCTCGACCCGCAGTGAGCGCCAGCAACCGCGACGTGGCCCGCAGGTACTTCTTGCGGAATCCGCCGGCCAACATCTCCTCGCTGAATATGCTGTCCAGCTTGGCACCGGAAGCCACCACCGGAATGCCCGCGTCGTACAGCCGGTCGGTCAGGGCCACCAATCGCAGGGCCACATTCTGATCGTCCAGAACGTGTACCCCGGTGACGAACATCGCCGTCACTCCCTCGATCAGGGTCAGGTACCGCGACGGGTGCATGGTGGCCAGGTGCGCGCACAGCTCGTCGAAATCATCGAGCGTAGCCCCGGGCACGGCGGCGGCCCGTACCAAAACCTCGTCGTCGGACAACGGCGTCGGAGCCGGCGGTAGATCGCGATGCCGATAGTCGGGACCCTCGATCCGAGCGGTAGTGAAAATGCTTGCCAGCGTATTGATTTCGCGAAAAAAATCCTGAGCGGCGAACCGGCCCTCGCCGAGCTGCTCGGGCAGCGTGTTCGAGGTGGCCGCCACCGAGACGCCCCGCTGCACCAGCGACGAGAGCAGCCGCGAGACCAGCGTCGTGTTGCCCGGGTCGTCCAACTCGAACTCGTCGATGCACACCGCGGTGTAATCGGAAAGCAGCTCGATGCATTCGGCGAAACCGAAAACACCGGCCAGTTGCGTCAATTCGCCGAACGTGGCGAACGCCTTGGGCTGCCCCTCGGGCAGTTGGTAGTACGCCGAGGCCAGCAGGTGGGTCTTGCCCACGCCGAACCCGCCGTCCAGGTACAACCCGACACCGGGCAGCGGCTCGCGGCGCCCGAGCAATTTCCGGCGCCCTGCCCGGCGTTGCACCGCCTGGCGGCAGAACTCCCGGCACGACTCGACGGCGGCGGCCTGGGTGGGTTCGGCAGGGTCGGGCCGGTACGTCGCGAAGCTCACCTCGGCGAACGTCGGCGGTGGCCGCAACTGCCCGATCAGCCGCTCCGGTGACACCGACGGATGCCGGTCGACCAAGCGCGCAACCTGCCCCGATCCGGCCCCGTCCATGCTGGAACTGTAACGACGTGCTGCAATCGAACCCATGCCCGACTTCGAGGCCGATACCGCCGCCGGCCTGGCCGCCGAAACATCGCTGACGCTGCTGGGCTACCAGCGTGAAGTCGGGCACGACGAACTGCCCCAGCTCTACGCCTACCCCCCCGGCCGGGCCTGGGTGCGAGCCAATTTCATCACCAGCCTGGACGGCGGCGCCACCGTCGACGGTCTCAGCGGTCAGCTGGGCAGCCCCGGTGACCGGGCCGTCTTCGTCGTGCTGCGCGGGCTGGCCGACGTCGTCGTAGTCGGCGCGGGCACGGTGCGCTCAGAGAGCTACTCGGGCGCGCACGTCAGCGTCCCCGCCCGCCAGCAGCGCCAAGCCCGCGGACAAAGCGAGATCCCGCAGCTGGCCATCGTCACCAAGACCGGCCGCCTGGACCGCGACCTGCCGGTCTTCACCCGCACCGAGGTGCGACCGCTGATACTGACCTGCACCGCGGCCGCCGACGACGCCGCCCGCCAACTCACCGGTCTGGTCGACGACGTCGTCGACTGCTCCGCCCAGAACTCAGCCGAGCTGGACGTCGCCACCATGCTGGCCAGGCTGCGGGCCCGCGGCCTGGGCCGGGTACTCACCGAGGGCGGCCCCACGCTGCTCGGCGCGTTCATCGACGCCGACCTGCTCGACGAGCTGTGCCTGACCATCGCGCCCGTCGTCGTCGGCGGGGCGGCCCACCGCATCGCCGCGGGAGCCGGCCAGCTGCAGACCCGGATGCGTTGTGCCCACGTCCTGACCGACGACACCGGGTACCTGTACACGCGCTACGTCAGGGCTGAGTGACGGGCCCGGCTACTGTGGTCGGCATGCGTCGGCACCTCATCTTGGCCACCGCCCTGGTGGCGGCGAGCACGCTGCTGGCCGGCTGCATCCCGATCTTCGGCGCCGATCCCCGCTTCGCCACCAGCTCCGGCGCCCGGCCGCAGGGCGTTCCCAACACCACACCGCCGCCCAGCGGTCCGGCGCCGATCGCGGCACCCAAGAACGACCTTGCGTGGCGCGACTGCACGGGCAAGGTCAATGCCGACGCCGGCGTTCCCGGGGCGCCCGGGGTCAAGCTCGAGTGCGCCACCTTCGACGCCGACCTCGACCCGCTCAACGGCGGATCGGGATCGGTGAGCATCGGCGTGGTCCGCGCCCGCTCGGCCCAGACGCCCGGCAACGCCGGGCCCCTGGTATTCACCACCGGCTCCGACATCGCGTCATCCACCCAACTGCCGGTCTGGCTGACCCACGCCGGCGCCGACGTGCTGCGCAGCCACCCGATCGTCGCGATCGACCGTCGCGGCATCGGCATGTCCAGCCCGATCGACTGCCGCGATCGTCAAGACCGCGACGAGATGCGCGACCAGGCCCAGTTCCAGGTCGGCGACGACCCGGTAGCCAACCTCTCCGAGGTCTCCAACACCGCCACCACCAACTGCACCGACGCGATCGCGCCCGGCGACTCGGCCTACGACAACAACCACGCGGCGTCCGACATCGAGCGGCTGCGCAACCTCTGGGACGTGCCGGCAGTGGCGCTGGTCGGTGTCGGCAACGGCGCCCAGGTGGCGCTGACCTACGCCGGGTCGCGCCCGGACAAGGTCGCTCGCCTGATCCTGGACTCGCCGGTCGCGCTGGGCGCCAGCGCCGAAGCGGCCGCCGAGCAACAGGTGAAAGGCCAGCAGGCTGCGCTCGACGCGTTCGCCGCGCAATGCGCCGCCGTCAACTGCCCGCTGGGACCCGACCCGAAAGGCGCAGTCAGCCAGCTGTTGGCCACCGCCCGCAGCGGCCAGGGGCTGGGCCGCACCTCGGTAGCGTCGCTCACCAACGCCATCACCACCGCCCTGGGTTTCCCGGCCGGGCACCGTGTCGCCAACACCACGAACCTGGCCACCGCGCTGGCCGCCGCCCGCACCGGTGACATGAACCAGCTCACCAATCTGATCAACCGCGCCGAAAGCCTGCAGCACACCGACGGCCAGTTCGTCAATGCCTGCAGCGACGCGGTGAACCGGCCCACCCCGGACCGGATCCGCGAATTGGTGGTCGCCTGGGCCAAGCTGTATCCGCAGTTCGGCACGGTAGCGGCGCTCAATCTGGCCAAGTGCGTGCACTGGCCCACCGGGTCGACACCGCAGGCGCCCAAGCAACTCAAGGTCGACGTGCTGCTGCTCGGCGTTCAGAACGACCCGATCGCCGGCAACGAAGGGGTCGCCGCGACGGCAGCCACCATCATCAACGCCAACGCGGCCAGCAAGCGGGTGATGTGGCAGGGCATCGGCCACGGCGCCAGCATCTATTCGCCCTGCGCGGTTCCGCCGCTGATCGGATATCTCGACGAGGGCAAACTCCCCGGAACCGACACTTATTGTCCCGCCTGAAAATGCGACGCACCGCGCCCGAGACTGCCTGACACCTCAGCCGCGCGGCCTGATACTTTGCGCAGGTGACGGCAGCTGACTCGACCGGCTTGCGCGGCGCAGTACAGGCGGCGTTTCGCCCCGGCCCCAGGAGCACGACAGCGATCCTGAGATCGGTGCTCTGGCCGGCGGCCATCCTGTCGGTACTGCACCGCAGCATCGTGCTCACCACCAACGGCAACATCACCGACGACTTCAAACCCGTCTACCGTGCCGTGGACAATTTCCGGCACGGCCTGGACATGTACAACGAGCACTTCGACTACGTCGACCCGCACTACCTGTACCCGCCGGGCGGCACGCTGCTGATGGCGCCGTTCGGGTACCTGCCGTTCGCGCCGTCGCGCTACCTGTTCATCTCGATCAACACCGTGGCGATCCTGTTGGCCGCCTACCTGCTGCTGCGGATGTTCAACTTCACGCTGTCCTCGGTTGCCGCGCCCGCGCTGATCCTGGCCATGTTCTGCACCGAGACGGTGACCAACACTCTGGTTTTCACCAACATCAACGGTTGCGTGCTGTTGGCCGAGATCCTGTTCCTGCGGTGGCTGATGGACGGCAAGGTCAGCCACCAGTGGTGGGCCGGGCTCGCCATCGGGCTGACGCTCACCCTCAAACCGCTGCTCGGTCCGCTGCTGTTGTTGCCGCTGCTGAACCGCCAGTGGCGGGCGTGGGTGACCGCGCTGGTGGTGCCGGCGGCGATCAACCTGGCCGCCCTGCCGCTGGTGCCGCACTCCATGGACTTCTTCAAACGGACGCTGCCCTACATCCTGGGCACCCGCGACTACTTCAACAGCTCCATCCAGGGCAACGGTCTCTACTTCGGCCTGCCCACCTGGCTGATCGTCGCGCTGCGGCTGCTGTTCACCCTGATCGCGATCGCCGCGCTGTGGCTGCTCTACCGCTACTACCGCACCCGCGACCCGCTGTTCTGGTTCACCACCTCTTCGGGGGTGCTGCTGCTGTGGTCGTGGCTGGCGATGTCGCTGGCCCAGGGCTACTACTCGATGATGCTGTTCCCGTTCCTGATGACGGTGGTGCTGCCCAATTCGGTGATCCGGAACTGGCCGGCGTGGCTGGCGATCTACGGGTTCATGACGCTGGACCGCTGGCTGTTGTTCAACTGGATGCGGTGGGGCCGGGCGCTGGAGTACCTGAAGATCACCTACGGGTGGTCGCTGCTGCTGATCGTGACGTTCACCGTGCTCTACTTCCGGTATCTGGACGCCAAGGCCGAAAACCGGCTGGAAGACGGCATCGACCCGGCTTGGCTGAAAGTCGACCGGGCGCCGCGCGCTAGCGTGGAAGCATGACCGATATCGGACGTCCGAAACTCGAGCTCTCCGACGACGAGTGGCGCAAGAAGCTCAACCCGCAGGAGTTCGACGTGCTGCGCCGCGCCGGCACCGAACGCCCCTTCACCGGTGAGTACACCGACACCAAGACCCAGGGCATCTACCAGTGCCGCGCCTGCGGCGCCGAATTGTTCCGCAGCACAGAGAAATTCGAGTCACATTGCGGCTGGCCGTCGTTCTACGACCCGTCCTCCTCCGACGCGGTGATCCTGCGCTCGGACACCTCGATGGGCATGACCCGCACCGAGGTTTTGTGCGCGAACTGCCACAGCCATTTGGGGCACGTGTTCTCCGGCGAGGGTTATCCCACCCCGACCGACCAGCGCTACTGCATCAACTCGGTCTCGCTGCGCCTGGTCCCCGACGGTTCCTGACCGGCCCGCCTCTCCCCGGCTCGCCGCCTCTCCGTCGAGCGTGAATCCTGCGAGACAGCACCGCGGCGTGTCGCGGTCGCCGAGTTCACAGTCGGCGCCGGCTCAGACGCGTGTCGCGTGCACTTCCCAGAACGGTGCGTGCACCAGCCCGTCGTCCAGCCACGGCTCGATCGCCCGGTACCGCGCCAGCATCTGCTGCGCTTCCGCGGCCATGTCGGGATTGCGCGCCGCCATGAGCTCGATGGAATCCGCGCTGATGTTGACCCGGTACGTCGTGGGCCCCAAATAGCCGATCTCCCAGCCGGCGTCCGGCAACACATCGCGAAAAGCGTTCTCCGACAACGATCTCAGCATCTTGAACCCGTTGACGTCGTGGGCGCCGAACTCGAACATGTACAGCCGCGCACCCGGCTTGGTCGCGCGGTGCAGCGCCCGCGCGTAGGACCGCTGCAACTCCGGCGCGGTGCTGAACGTGTGGTAGAACGCGCAATCCACGACGGTGTCGGACCTGCCGTCGAAACCGTCGAGCTTGGTGGCGTCGGCAACCCGGAAGTCCACCGAAACCCCGGCCTTCGCCGCGTTCTGCCGCGCACGCTCGATCGCGGTCGGTGAACCGTCTATACCTGTAGCCGAAAGCCCTTGCGAGGCATAGTAAATAGCGTGGTGGCCCGGCCCCGTTCCCGGGTCGAGCACCTCGCCCGTGACGGCGCCCAGCGCCACCAGTTGCTGCACCACCGGCTGCGGGCCACCGATATCCCACGGTGTGGCGGCGGGCAGGCCACGCACCACCTGCTCGTTGCGGTAGCTCTCTTCGAACCGAGTCGGGTCGTTGGGGTCAAAGGTGGTCACGGCAGCGCGTTCACCAACTGCTCGACCCCGACCCGCGGACCGGTGAAGAACGGCGTCTCCTCCCGGGTGTGCCGGCGGGCATCGGTCGCGCGCAGTTCGCGCATCAGGTCCACGATGCGATCCAGTTCGGGCGCCTCGAACGCCAGGATCCACTCGTAGTCACCCAACGCGAAAGCCGGCACCGTGTTGGCCCGCACATCCTTGTACTCCCGTGCCGCCATGCCGTGCTCGGCGAGCATGCGGCGGCGCTCCTCGTCGGGCAGCAGATACCACTCGTAGGACCGCACGAACGGGTACACGCAGATGTAGTTGCCGGGGTCCTCACCGGCCAGGAACGCCGGAATGTGGCTCTTGTTGAACTCGGCCGGACGGTGCAGCGCCACGCTGCTCCACACCGGGTTGCTGGCCCGGCCCAGCGTGGTGGTGCGCCGGAAGTCCGCGTAGGTGGCCTGCAGGGCCTCCACCCGCTCGGCGTGGGTCCAGATCATGAAGTCCGCGTCCGCGCGCAGCCCGGCGACGTCGTAGACACCGCGCACCACGACGCCGCGGTCCTCCTGTTGCTTGAGGAACGTGGCGGTCTCGTCGACGATGGCGTCCCGCTGATCGCCGAGTTCCCCGGCCCGCACGGAGAACACCGAGAACATCAGGTAGCGGATGGTTGCGTTGAGGGCGTCGAAGTCCAGGCGTGACATGGCACCTATCGTGCCACTTGCGTTCCCCGCGCTTCGACGACACTGGTGGCCGCCCTGCCCGCCGCCGCGACGCAGGCCGGTACCCCGATTCCGTCCAGGTAGCTGCCCGCCACGGCCAGCGTCGGGGGCAGTCCGGCGCGCAGCCCGGCGACCAGCCCGGCGTGACCCGGCCCGTACTGCGGCATGGCGTCGATCCAGCGCTGCACACGCACGTCGAGCACCTCGACCGCAAGACCGAAAACGTCGGCGAGATCGCTCAAGGACCAGGCCACCAGTTCGTCGTCGCCGGTCCGGACCGCCACCTCGTCACCGAACCGGCCGAAGGACAGCCGCAGCTGCGCGACATCTCCGGACAAGCCCCATTTGCGCGACGACAGCGTGATCGCCTTGGCGTGCAACGGTTCCCCGGTGGCCACCAGCACCCCCGAGCTCTGCGGAAACGGTGTGTCGGCCGGCACCGCCAGCGCCACCACCGCCGAGGAAGCGGTGACGATCCGGGCTGCCGCCGCTGCGGTGTCCGGGGCCACGCTCGCCACCAGGCGCGCGACCTGCGCCGCCGGCACCGCCAGCACCACCGCGTCGGCGTGCCACTGCTCCCCGGTCTCATCGCGCAACATCCAGCCCGGTTCGAGTGCGTCGATCCTGGCGCGCACCCACCGCACCTGGCTGCGCGCGACGAGCTCGTCGAGCAGCACCTGGTAGCCGCCACGCAGCGACCCGAACACCGGCCCGTCGGTGACCTGCGACAACACGCCGAGGACGGCGTCGGTGAGGCTGCTGGCGCCGCGATCGAGGGCTGCGGCGACGGCCGGCGCGGCGGCACGCAGCCCGATGGTTGCCGCCGAACCCGCATACACCCCGCCCAGCAGCGGGTCCAGCAGCCGGGCCACCACCTGGGCACCGAACCGGTCGGACACCAGGTCGGCGGCAGCCGGGTCGCTGCCGGGTGTCCAGTTCAGCGCCCGCTGCGGTTCGGCCTGTATGCGCGCGATCGTGGCATCGTCGACCAGGTCGGCCACCGACGCGGCCGACGACGGAATGCCGGCGATCGTGTCTGCCGGCATCGAGTGCAGCCGGCCTCCGCTGTAGATCAGCGGTCGCACACCGGTAGTGGCGCGCTGACGGTCGGACAGGCCCAGTTCGGCCAGCAGCGCCGGCACCTCGGGCCGGCGCAGCACGAACGCTTCGGCACCCAGGTCCATGGGCTGTCCCCCGACCTGCTCGGTGCGCAGGATCCCGCCGAGCCGGTCGGCGGGCTCGAACAGTGTGATCTCGGCGTCGCCGCCCAACGCCATTCGAAGCCGGTAGGCAGCCACCAAACCCGAAATACCGCCGCCTACAACGCAATACGAGCTCATAGCGAGTGGACCAGCGACACCAGCTCGGTCAGCACACCGGGGTCGGTCTCGGGCAGCACGCCGTGACCGAGGTTGAAGACATGACCGGCCGCACCCGCATCGACGGCCCGGCGTCCGTCGTCGACCACGGCTCGGGCGGCACGCTCGGCCACCGCCCAGCCCGCCAGCACCACCACCGGGTCGAGGTTGCCCTGCAGCGCGGTGCCGGGCACGACCCGGGCCGCGGCGTCGGCCAGCGAGGTCCGCCAGTCCACTCCCACCACCCTGGCCCGCCCGGGCTGCACCGCCTCCGACATCGCACCCAGCAGCTCGGCGGTGCCGACCCCGAAGTGCGTCATCGGCACGCCGTGTTCGGCCAGCGTGGCGAACACCCGGGAGCTGTGCGGCAGCACGTACTGGCGGTAGTCGGCCAGCGACAGCGTCCCCGCCCACGAGTCGAACAGCTGGATCGCGTCCACCCCGGCGTCGATCTGGCCGCGCAGAAACTCCACGGTGAGATCCGTCAGCTTGGTCATCAACGCGTGCCAGCTCGCCGGCTCGGCCAGCATCATCGCCTTGGTGCGGGCGTGGTGACGACTCGGCCCGCCCTCGACCAGGTAGGACGCCAAGGTGAACGGCGCCCCGGCGAACCCGATCAGCGGGACGTCGCCCAACCCGGCGACCAACAAACCCACTGCATCCAGGATCGGCTGAATCGCTTGCCGTTCCAGGGGTTTCATCGCTGCGATATCGGCGGCGGTGCGGATCGGGTCGGCGATCACCGGCCCGACGTCAGCAACGATGTCCAGGTCGATGCCCGCGGCGCGCAACGGTACGACGATGTCGGAGAACAGGATCGCCGCGTCGGTCTGGTACCGGCGGATCGGCTGCAGGGTGATCTCGCAGGCCACCTCGGGCTCGAAGCAGGCCGCCAGCATGCTGTGCCGTTCGCGCAGCGCCCGGTACTCGGGCAGCGAGCGGCCGGCCTGGCGCATGAACCAGACCGGGATGCGGCTGGGTTTGCGGCCGGCCACCGCGGCCAGGTAGGGCGACTGCGGAAGATCGCGGCGGGTGCGCGCACTGGTGTTCATCGGCTCCAATGCTGCCACGCGCGGGTCCCGTAGCATCACGGCAATGCCAGTCACCTACGACGACTTCCCCAGCCTGCGCTGCGAATCCAACCGCGACGGCCTGCTGAACCTGGTCCTCGACGCGCCCGGACTCAATTCGGTCGGCCCGCAGATGCACCGCGATATCGCCGACATCTGGCCGGTCATCAACCGCGACCCCGACGTGCGGGCGGTATTGGTGCGCGGCGAAGGCAAGGCGTTCTCCTCCGGCGGCAGCTTCGACCTGATCGACGAGTCCATGAACGACTACGAGGGGCGGCTGCGCATCATGCGTGAGGCCCGCGACCTGGTGCTCAACCTGGTCAACTTCGACAAGCCGGTGGTGTCGGCGATCACCGGCCCGGCCGTCGGCGCGGGGCTGGTGGTGGCGTTGCTGGCCGACATCTCGGTGGCGGGCCGCTCGGCGAAGATCATCGACGGGCACACCAAGCTGGGGGTGGCCGCCGGTGACCACGCCGCGATCTGCTGGCCGCTGCTGGCGGGCATGGCCAAGGCCAAGTACTACCTGCTCACCTGCGAACCGCTGTCCGGCGAAGAAGCCGAGCGCATCGGCCTGGTCTCAACCTGCGTCGACGACGACGACGTGCTGTCCACCGCGACGCGGCTGGCGGAGAATCTGGCCGACGGGGCACAGAATGCGATCCGCTGGACCAAGCACAGCCTCAACCACTGGTACCGCATGTTCGCGCCCGCCTTCGAAGCGTCGCTCGGCCTGGAATTCATCGGCTTCGCCGGACCGGATGTGCGCGAGGGTCTGGCCGCGCACCGTGAGAAGCGTCCCGCCCGGTTCGACACCGGTCCGCAGAGCTGAGCACGGTTCGGCGCGCCTGATTTCGCGGGCTGGACGATAGGTCTACCGTCGAAGCCGATGACTTCAGCCGTCGAGCCCGCACCGTTCCGCGAGGCAGTCGCGGCGATGAACGCTGTCAGCGTGCGGCCGGAAATCGAGCTGGGCCCCATCCGGCCGCCGCAGCGGCTGGCGCCCTTCAGCTACGCGCTGGGCGCCGAAGTGAAGCACCCCGACCTCGACATCGTCCCCGAGCGCTCCGAAGGTGACGCGTTCGGCCGGCTGATCCTGCTGTATGACCCGGACGGCTCCGACGCCTGGGACGGCACCATCCGCCTGGTCGCCTACATCCAGGCCGACCTGGACTCGCACGAGGCCATCGACCCGCTGCTGCCGGAGGTCGCCTGGAGCTGGTTGTCCGAGGCGCTCGATGCGCACACCGAGCACATGACCGCGCTCGGTGGAACGGTCACCGCGACCACCTCGGTGCGATACGGCGACATCTCCGGTCCGCCGCGCGCACATCAGCTGGAGTTGCGTGCGTCGTGGACGGCCACCACCCCTGCGGTGGGCAGCCATGTCGCCGCGTTCTGCGACGTTCTCGAGCACGCGGCGGGCCTGCCGCCGGCCGGTGTCACCGACCTGAACTCGCGGTCACGCGCCTGATATGAGTTCGTCTCCTACGGAGCCGGATCCGTCGGACAGCACCGACCCCGCGGCCACTCCGCTACTGCACCCGGCCGACGGGATGCCGGCCCTTTCCGTCACGGTCCGCGACATCGCCGCGGCCGCGGCGAAGTTGGACCGCGGACACGGCCCGTTCGCCGTGGACGCCGAACGGGCCTCGGGTTTCCGGTATTCCAACCGGGCCTACCTGATCCAGATCCGGCGGTCCGGCGCCGGCACCGTGCTGATCGACCCGGTCAGCCACGGCGGCGATCCCGCTACCGTGCTGCGACCGGTGGCCGAGGTGCTCGGGCAGGACGAATGGATCCTGCATTCGGCTGACCAGGACCTGCCGTGCCTGGCCGAGGTGGGCCTGCGACCGCCGGCGCTGTACGACACCGAACTCGCCGGCCGCCTGGCCGGCTTCGACCGGGTGAACCTGGCGACCATGGTCGAGCGGCTGCTGGGCCGGGGACTGGCCAAGGGCCACGGCGCGGCCGACTGGTCCAAACGGCCGCTGCCCGCCGCGTGGCTCAACTACGCCGCACTGGACGTGGAACTGCTCATCGAGCTGCGCGCGGCGATCGCCGAGATCCTGACCGAGCAGGGCAAAACCGATTGGGCCGCACAGGAATTCGAATACCTGCGGACCTTCGAGGACCGGGCCGCGCCGATCACCCGCCGCGACCGCTGGCGGCGCACGTCCGGCATCCACAAAGTGCACGATCGCCGCGCACTGGCCGCCGTGCGGGAGTTGTGGACGACCCGGGACCGCATCGCCCAGCGCCGCGACATCGCACCGCGCCGCATCCTGCCGGATTCGGCCATCATCGACGCCGCGCTCACCGACCCCAAGACCGTCGACGAACTGGTCGAATTGCCCGTGTTCGGCGGGCGCAACCAGCGGCGCAGCGCCTCGATGTGGCTCTCGGCGCTCGAGGCTGCGCGGCAGAACCCGGACCCGCCGGAGGTCAACGAGGCCGCCAGCGGCCCGCCGCCGCCGGCGCGGTGGAGCCGGCGCAAACCCGACGCGGCCGCCCGACTGGAGGCGGCGCGGGCGGTGCTGGCGGAGTTGTCCGAGCGGGTGCATATTCCGGCGGAGAACCTGGTCGCGCCCGATCTGGTGCGGAGGCTGTGCTGGGAGTGGGAGATCCTCGCGCCGCGACTGGCGCCGGGCACGACCGATCCGGTGGCGATCACCGACGAGTATCTGCGCGCCGGACAGGCGCGGGACTGGCAGCGCGAACTGGTGGTGCCGGCGCTGGCCGCGGCGGTGGCGTTCCCCGTCACCGTCGACGAGTGTGCCGCGGCAGGCGACGTCAATCCAGGTGCTCGTGCACCTCGGAGTCGACAACCGAACTTCCCAGGGCCGCAACCCAACCCGTGATCCGGCGGGCCACATCCTGATCGGTGAGCCCCAGCTCGGCAAGCACCTCGCCGCGGGACGCGTGCTCGTAGAAGTTCTGCGGCAGCCCGACATCGCGGCAGGGCACATCGATCTCGGCACGGCGCAGCGCCGCCGACACCGCTGAGCCGATACCGCCGGCCAGTCCGTTATCCTCCATCGTCACCAAAAGCTTGTGTTCCAAAGCTAATTCGCCCAACAGCTCGGGCACCGGAAGCACCCAGCGCGGATCGATCACCGTCACACCGATCCCCTGCCGGTGCAGGCGCTTGGCAACGCCCAGGGCCATGGCGGCGAACGCACCCACCGCGACCAGCAACACATCCTTGTGCAATCCGGCCGCGGGCACTGCGAGCACGTCCACGACCCCGCGCCGCTCGACAGCCGGAATGTCTTCGCCGACATCGCCTTTGGGGAAACGGATCGCTGTCGGCCCGTCGTCGACGTCCAGCGCCTCGGCCAGTTCCTCGCGCAGTCGGGTCGCGTCGCGGGGTGCGGCCACCCGCATGCCGGGCACGACACCGAGGATCGACAGATCCCACATGCCGTTGTGGCTGGCGCCGTCGTTGCCGGTGACGCCGGCCCGGTCGAGCACCATGGTGACCGGCAGCTTGTGCAGGGCCACGTCCATCATGATCTGGTCGAATGCCCGGTTCAGGAACGTCGAATAGATGGCCACCACCGGGTGCATGCCGCCCATCGCCAGACCGGCAGCCGACGTCATTGCGTGCTGCTCGGCGATGCCGACGTCGAACAGCCGGTCCGGGAACGCATTCCCGAACGCGGACAGCCCGGTGGGACCGGGCATCGCCGCGGTGATGGCCACGATGTCACGGCGCCGATGAGCGATGGCGATCAGCGTCTCGGCGAAAGTCGCGGTCCAGCCCGGACCGGCCACCTTGGTGGAGCGCCCGGTGAGCGGGTCCAGCGGGCCGGTCGAGTGCATCTGCTCGGCCTCGTCGGCCTCGGCGGGCCCGTAACCCATGCCTTTGCGGGTGACGACGTGCACGATCACCGGTCCGCCGAAGCCGCGGGCACTGCGCAGCGCGACCTCCACCGCCCGCTCGTCGTGGCCGTCGACCGGGCCGACGTACTTCAGGCCGAGGTCGGTGAACAGCAGTTGCGGCGCCAGCGAGTCCTTGATGCCGGCCTTGACGCTGTGCATGAAGTGGTAGGCGACCTCACCGACCAGCGGAACCGACCGCATCGCGTTGCGGCCACGCTCGAGCAGCTGTTCGTAGGCCGGCTGCAGCCGCAGCTTGGCCAGGTGGTCGGCGACACCGCCGATGGTCGGTGCGTAGCTGCGCCCGTTGTCGTTGACGACGATGATCACCGGCCGGTTGGAGGCGGCGATGTTGTTCAGCGCCTCCCAGCACATGCCGCCGGTGAGCGCGCCGTCGCCGACGACGGCGACGACATGCCGGTTGCGGTGCCCGGTCAGCTCGAACGCCTTGGCCAATCCGTCGGCGTACGACAGCGCCGCGCTGGCGTGGCTGGACTCGACCCAGTCGTGCTCGCTTTCGGCCCGGCACGGATAGCCGGACAAGCCGCCCTTCTTGCGCAGGCTCTCGAAATCCTGGGCCCGCCCGGTCAGCATCTTGTGGACGTAGGCCTGGTGGCCGGTGTCGAAGATGATCGGGTCGTGCGGCGAGTCGAACACCCGGTGCAGCGCCAAAGTCAGCTCGACGACGCCGAGGTTCGGCCCCAGGTGCCCCCCGGTGGCAGCCACCTTATGGATCAGGAACTCGCGGATCTCGTGCGCCAGGTCGCGTAGCTGCTGTTGGGAAAGGTGCTGCAGATCAGCAGGCCCGCGGATCTGTTCCAGCATCACGTCAGTCTACGCAGCGCGCGCAAGTGCGGCCGGGAGCGCGACCGATGCTCCCTTACGCTTTCGCGAACAGTGCGGCGAGGCTGTCGCGCAGTTCGGGATCGGCCAGTATGACCACCTCGTCGCCGGCCTGAAGTTCGGTGTCGCCGCGCACCGCCACCAGGCCGGTGGCGCGGACGACGATGCTGACCCAGATGTCGCCGACCCGGTCACTGAGCTCCTCGACCGTGCAACCCTGAGCCGCCGAGCCGGAGGCAACGCTGAACCGGTGAACCCCGTGCGGTTCGTCGGCGAGCCGCACACCTATCTCCCACGGCTGCGTCTGCACGGTACGCATGGGCAAGCGCAACAGCTTCGCGGCACCGGGCACCAAGCTGCCCTGCACCAACACCGAGAAGATGACAACGACGACCACGATGCCGTACAGGCGTTCGGCGTCGGCGATGTGCGCGGCCCGCAGCAGCTCGCCCAGCAGGATCGGCACGGCTCCTTTGAGGCCGGCGAAGAGGATGAAGGCGCGCTCGTTCCGCTTCAGTTGCACCCGAACCAGGCAGGCACCGGCAGCCAGCGGTCGTATTGCCGCGCTCAGGGCCACGCCGAGGACGAGGCCGGGAATCCACACCTCCGGATGGGTGAGCACGCGCAGGTCGACCGTCAGCCCTAGAACGGCGAAGGCGACGATCTCGGCCAGCCCGGACAAGGCGGCGTGGAAACGCTTGATCTCCGGCTTGTACGGTGCGCGGGCGTCGCCGATCACGATGCCGGCGACGAACACCGCCAGGAATCCCGAACCGTGTGCGAGCGTGGCGATGCCGTACAGCATCAGGCAGCACGCCAGGGTTCGCAGCGGGTACAGACCCTCGCTGGGTAGGGCGACGCGGCGCATGAACATCAGCAGGGCGCGGCCCCCGATCAACCCGACGGCCAGCCCTATCCCCATCTGCAGGGCGAATTGGGTTCCGACGCTGACGAATCCGGCCACGCTGAGACCGCCGGCGGCGATCAAGCCGGCCATCAGGGAGATGCCGACCGGGTCGTTCATCCCGGACTCACCCTCCAAGATGGTGCTGCTGCGACCGGCGATCTCGCGTTTGCCCAGCACGGAGAAGACGACGGCGGGATCGGTGGGAGCCACCGCGGTGGCCACCAGCACCGCGAGGTACCAGTCGATCCCGCACGCATAGTGCAGCAGCAGCGCCGCGCCGGCGGCGACGAAGCCGGTTCCCAGCACGCCGACGGACAGGATGGGCACCGCCGCGGCACGGAAGCGTTTGACGCCGATGTGCATGCCGCCGTCGAACAACACCAACACCAGGGCGACGGTGATGATCCGCTCCACCGTCCGCTCGGACGGCGACTGGATCGCGGGCACGGCGTGCACCGCGGCGGCGGCACCGACCAGCACCAGCACCGCGACCGGCACCTTGACCTTCTCGGTGAGGCGATTCGCCAGTACCGCAGCCAGTCCGACAGCACTCGAGAGCAGAACGATCAGCGCGTAGCGGAGGGTCTCGTTCACGGGTGCTGACCGTCCGCCGGCCGCCGGGTCAGCAGCGCTACGCACTCCACATGGTGGGTCAGCGGGAACGCGTCGAACACCCGGATCTGCTCCACGGCGTAACCATGGCCTCGGTACAGGCCGATATCACGGGCGAAAGATGCTGCCTCACAACCGATATGGACTATTCGCGGCACTTCGGCGGCGGCCAGTTGGTCGATCACCTCGCGTCCGGCCCCCGACCGGGGCGGGTCCAGCACCGCCACCTCGGCGCCGCCGCGCTGCGCGGACAGCACCCGTCGTACCGAATCGGTGACAACGTCGACCTGCGGGAGATCGGCCAGGGCCGCCCGCGCCGCACCCGACGACCCCCGTGAGGTGTCGACGGTGAGCACCCGGCCCGTCTCGCCCACCGCGTCGGCGAGCACCGCCGCGAATACACCCGCACCTCCGTACAGGTCCCAGGCGGTCGCGCCCGAGGCGGGTTGCGCCCACTCGGCCAGCAACGCGCTGTACACCCGCGCGGCGTCGCGGTGCGCCTGCCAGAACGCTGTCACCGGAATGCGCCAGTGGCGCGATCCGACCCGCTGCACAGCGTGATAGTCGCCCTCGACGACCTTGGCGACGTGCCGTTTGCCTTGCTTGGACGTGCTGACCACATGCCGCTCACCGGTGTCGTCTACGGCCACCTGCAGCTGCACCCCCGCCGGCCAGCGCACGGTGTCGAGCCCGTCGAGCATCCCGTTCGGCAGCTGCCCGCACCGCAGGTCGGTCACCAGGTCGCCGCTGTGGTAGCGGTGGAATCCGGGCCGGCCGTCGGCGCCGACCTCGAGGCGCACCCGGGTGCGCCACCCCGTCGGCCCCGCATCCGAGAGCGGCTCCGCCTGCCCGGACCAGATGTGACCGCCGAGCCGTTCGAGTTGGTTTGCCACCACCGCCGACTTGACCGCTCGGACCGCCGACGGCCGCGCGAACGCCAGGTCACAGCATCCCGCGCCGTGCACTCCGGCGATCGGGCACAGCGATTCGATACGGTCCGCCGACGGCTCGATCACCTCGAGAACGTCTGCGTGCCAATAGGATCCGCGGTCGGCGGTGACCCGGGCGCGCACCCGCTCCCCCGGTAGCGCGTAGCGGACGAAGACCACCCGCCCGTCGTGATGCGCAATGCAGCTGCCGCCATTGGCCGGTGCCCCGGTGACCAAAGTCACTTCCCCGCAAGCTGATTCGGGTTTCAATCGAAAATGCCCCGCCGCGCGTCGCCGGGTGCCGCGTGCGGCCGCAGCGCCTTGACCCGCTCCGACGAAGTCAGCTGCCAGGGCACCGACGTCACCATCACCCCCGGCATGAACAGCAATCGGCCCTTGAGCCGCAGCGCGCTCTGATTGTGCAGCAACTGCTCCCACCAACGGCCCACCACATACTCCGGGATGAACACCGTCACCACCGTGCGAGGTGACTCCTTGCTCACCCGCTTTACGTAGTCGAGGATCGGACGGGTGATTTCGCGGTAGGGCGAAGCAATCACCTTCAGCGGGACGCTGATGTCGCTTTCCTCCCACTCGCGCTTGAGTTCCCGCGTCTCGCCGTCGTCGACGCTGACGGTGAGCGCCTCGAGCACGTCGGGCCGGGTCGCTCGCGCGTAAGCGATCGCCCGCAACGTCGGTAGGTGCAGTTTGGACACCAGCACCAGCGCGTGGTTGCGGCTGGGCAGCACGATCTCGTTGCCGTGCGCGGCGGCCCGCTCGGCCAATTCCCGGCTGACGCCGTCGTAGTGCCGCCGGATCGCCTTCATCAACACGAACAGCAGGCCCATTGCGACGAGGGCGATCCAGGCCCCGGCCAGAAACTTCGTCACCATCACCACCAGCAGCACCGCGCCGGTGGCGATGAAGCCGATGGTGTTGACGATCCGCGACCGCATCATGCGTCGGCGCGCCGCCGGGTCGGACTCGGTGCGCAGCAGCCTGGTCCAGTGCCGCACCATGCCGATCTGGCTCAGCGTGAAGGAAATGAAGACCCCGACGATGTAGAGCTGAATCAGCGCGCTCAACTCGGCACGGAAGGCGACTATCGCCAGCAGGGCCGCCGCGGAGAGGAACACGATGCCGTTGGAGAAGGCCAGCCGGTCGCCGCGGGTGTGCAGCTGGCGAGGTAGATAGCTGTGCTGGGCCAGCACCGAACCCAGTACCGGAAAGCCGTTGAACGCGGTGTTGGCCGCCAGCACCAGGATGAGTGCGGTGACTGCGGTGATCAGCACGAACCCGAGGTGGAAGCTGCCGAACACCGTTTGGGCCAGCTGAGCCACCAGGGTCTTCTGGAAGTAGCCCGCCTCCCGGGCACCGGCGAGCTGCACCAGCGGGTCGCTGACCAGCTGCACCCCGATCTTCTTGGCCAGCACGATGATTCCCATCAGCAGGGCCACCGCTATCGTGCCCAGCATCAGCAAGGTGGTGGCCGCGTTCTTGGACTTGGGCTTCTCGAAGGCGGGGACACCGTTGCTGATCGCCTCGACACCGGTCAGCGCCGCACAACCGGACGAAAACGCCCGGGCCATCAGGAATACCAGCGCGAACCCGACGATCTTGCCGTGTTCGGAGTGCATCTGGAAGCCCGCCGACTCCGCGCGCAGCGGATTTCCCAGCACGAAGATCCGGAACAGTCCCCAACCCAGCATGCCGGCCATACCGATGATGAAGGCGTAGGTCGGGATGGCGAACGCCACCCCGGACTCGCGCACGCCGCGCAGGTTCATCGCCGTCACCAGCAGGATGGCCGCTACACAGAACGACACCTTGTGATGGGCCACGAGCGGGACCGCCGAGCCGATGTTCGACATCGCCGAGGCCGTCGAAACCGCCACGGTGAGAACGTAATCCACCATCAGGGCACTGGCCACCGTGAGGCCCGCGTTGGCACCGAGGTTGGTGGTGACCACCTCGTAGTCGCCACCACCGGACGGGTAGGCATGCACGTTCTGCCGGTAACTGGCGACCACCACCAGCATGACCGCGGCCACCGCCAGCCCGATCCACGGCGACATCGAGTAGGCCGCCAAGCCGCCGACCGAGAGCATCAGAAAGATCTCTTCCGGTGCATAGGCCACCGAGGACAACGCATCGGAGGCGAACACCGGCAGCGCGATGCGCTTCGGGAGCAGCGTGTGGCTCAGCCGGTCGCTGCGAATCTTCTCGCCGATGAGCAATCGGCGTGCAGCGGTTGAAAGTTTGGACACGAGAGCCAAGAGTAAGCCCACGTGGCGTTGCCGGTAGCGTTTGCTTGCGACGCGCAGGACCCGACCGAAAGGACGTCCAATTGCGGGTGGTTGTGATGGGGTGCGGCCGGGTCGGTTCCTCGGTGGCCGATGGGCTGTCGCGGATCGGCCATGACGTCGCGGTGATCGACCGGGACAGTTCCGCTTTCAACCGGCTCAGTCCCGAGTTCGCCGGGGACCGGGTGCTCGGTCAGGGGTTCGACCGGGATGTGCTGTTGCGAGCCGGCATCGAAGAGGCCGACGCCTTCGCCGCGGTGTCCTCGGGCGACAACTCCAACATCATCTCGGCCCGGCTGGCCCGCGAAACCTTCGGCGTGCGGCGCGTCGTGGCCCGCATCTACGACGCCAAGCGCGCCGAGGTCTACGAGCGCCTGGGGATCCCCACGATCGCCACCGTGCCGTGGACCACCGATCGACTGCTCAACGCCTTGACGCAGGAAACCGAGACCGCCAAGTGGCGAGATCCGACCGGTACCGTCGCCGTCGCTCAGGTGGTCCTGCACGAGGATTGGGTCGGGTACCGCGCCACCGATCTCGAGCAGGCCACCGGAGCGCGGATCGCGTTTCTGATCCGGTTCGGAACCGGCATCCTGCCGGAACCCAAGACGGTCCTGCAGAACGGCGATCAGGTCTATGTCGCCGCGATATCCGGCCGCGTCGCCGAAGCCCTGGCCATCGCGGCGCTGCCGCCCAGCGAGGACATCGACAAATGAAAGTCGCTATAGCGGGGGCCGGCGCCGTCGGCCGCTCGGTGGCCCGCGAACTCGTGGCGAACTCCCATGACGTGACGTTGATCGAGCGCAACCCCGATCATCTCGACACCGACGCCATCCCGGCCGCGCACTGGCTGCTGGGCGACGCCTGCGAATTGAGCCTGCTCGAGCAGATGCACCTCGAGGAGTTCGACGTCGTCGTCGCGGCCACCGGTGACGACAAGGTCAACGTCGTGCTCAGCCTGCTCGCCAAGACCGAGTTCGCGGTGCCGCGGGTGGTGGCCCGGGTCAACGACCCGCGCAACGAATGGCTGTTCACCGATGCCTGGGGAGTCGACGTGGCGGTGTCCACGCCGCGCATGCTGGCCTCGCTTATCGAGGAAGCGGTCGCCGTCGGCGATCTGGTCCGGCTGATGGAATTCCGCAAGGGCCAAGCCAATCTGGTCGAGATCACGCTGCCCGACGACACCCCGTGGGGCGGCAAACCGGTACGCAAGCTGCAACTGCCCCGCGATGTCTCGCTGGTGACGATTCTGCGTGGACCGCGGGTCATCGTGCCCGACGGCGACGAACCGCTCGAAGGCGGCGACGAGTTGCTCTTCGTCGCGGTCACCGAGGCCGAAGAAGACCTGCGCTCGCTGCTGCTGCCGCCGACCGCGGATTAATCGAGGACGGCCTCGTCGTCGGCGCCGATCGCCTCGTGGTCGGCAGCGCTGGCCCCGGCACCGGTGGCGCGCATGACGGCCTTGATCGCGGCGTAGGTCACCAGCGCCGCCAGCCCAGTCAGCGGCCAGCCCATCGCGATCCGGGCCGCGCCCAACAGGCCGGTCCTGCCCAGCTCGTACAGGTGGCCCTGGACTGCGAACCGCGCCGCGAACACCAGGGCCCAGCACAAAGTCGCGAGATCGAATGCGTACACCGCCCGCGGCACCTGACGCCAACTGTTGTCCCGCCCGCCGGCCCAGCTCCACAGGTAGCCCACCAGCGGCCGGCGCACCACGATCGAGACTCCGAAGACGACCGCCCACAGCAGCGATGTCCAGATGCCGAGCAGGAAATAGCCCTTGGACTGTCCGACCAGGTAGGCGATCAATGCGCAGACGGCGACGCCGAAGAAGCCCGACACCGCCGGCTGCACGGATTGCCGGCGCACCAGTCGCCACACCATGACCACGGCGGCAGTCCCCAGCGCGGCGCCGATCGCGGGCATCAGACCGGCGGCGCTGGACACGATGACGAACATCGCCACCGGCAGCGAAGAGTAGATCAGGCCGCTGACGCCACCCGCCTGCGCCAGCAGCCGCTCGCCCCGGTTAGCGCTCACCAGAGTCCGGTGCGGGCCCGATAGACCGCCCGCTCACCGCTGAATTTCGTAGTGCGGGTTGTAGATGGCTTTGGTGCCGTTCTCCAGCTTGCCCAGGCGTCCGCGCACGCGCAGCGTGCGACCCGAGTCGATGCCGGGGATGCGCCGTTGGCCCAGCCACACCAGCGTCACGGTGTCACTACCGTCGAACAGTTCGGCGCGGACTCCACCGGAACACCCTTTGCCGTTAGTCTCGACGCTGCGCAGCGTGCCCACCATGGTGACCTCCTGGCCGCGCTCGCAGTCGATGGCGCGCTGCGCACCGGTATTGAGGACCTCGTCGGAGAGTTCTTCGACGTCGCGTTGCTCCGGGTCTTCCGTCAACCGACGGGTGAGCCGGCGTAGATACCCTTGGGCCCCCATGGCCACTCCTGACAAACTCGACGTCGTTGTGAACGCTCGATAGCTAACCGCATTCCATCACTGCAACGGTCACCGTAGACCTGTTGGTTCCCATCCGCCACATCGGCGAAACCACCGATATTCGAGCGCTTCGAGCTACCGGGCAGTATGAGGAGGTGGCTGTCGATTTACGCGGTGTCACCACCGTGTTGTTACCGGGGACCGGGTCCGACGATAACTACGTCTACCGGGCATTTTCGGGTCCGTTAGAGGATTTCGGTGCGGTGTTGATCACACCTGCGCCAAACCCCGGCCGATTGATCGAGGGCTACCGCGCGGCACTGGACGACGCGGCGCGCCACGGCCCGGTTGTCGTCGGCGGCGTCTCGATCGGTGCGGCCGTCGCCGCTACCTGGGCACTGGCTCATCCCGACCGCACGATCGCGGTGCTGGCCGCGCTGCCGCCCTGGCTCGGCGACCCCACCGCGGCGCCGGCCGCGCACGCCGCGCGCTACACCGCGTCACAACTGCGCCGCGACGGGCTCGAGGCGACGACGGCGCAGATGCGGGCATCGAGCCCGTCCTGGCTGGCCGACGAGCTCGCCCGGTCGTGGCGGGCGCAATGGCCCAAACTGCCCGAGGCGATGGAAGAGGCGGCGTCGTACGCAGCGCCGCGACTCGCCGAGCTGAGCCGGCTGCTCCCGCCGCTGGGTGTGGTGGCCGCGGTGGACGATCCGATTCACCCGCTGCAGGTGGCCGTCGACTGGGTGACCGCTGCACCGCAGGCGGCGCTGCGCACGGTGACCCTGGTGGATATGGGCGCCGATACGGCCGCCTTGGGAGCGGCCTGCCTGGCCGCGCTCAGCGAGGCGGCTAGCCGCCGGTAATGGTGCTGCGCAACTGCTGCATGGCCGAGCCGTCGGCGCTGCGACGGGCCACCGGCTCGTTCGCCGGTTGCGGCGCGTCGCCTTGCGCGGCCGCCTGTTCGGCGGCCTGCTGCGCGGCCGCCGCCTCCCGCAGTTGCTCGACCATCGGCTCGGGCAGCTGCACCGCCAACGGCGTGCGCACCGGCAGCGGGGTGTCCCCGCGGCGAACCACGGTGTCCGCCAACGCTTCCCGCGCCTCTTGGGTCAGCGCGTCGATGGTTTCGTGCGGCCCGTTGACCACGCACCTGATCATCCAGCGGTAGCCGTCCACCCCGATGAAGCGAACCACTCCGGAGGCGGTGCCGATCACTTCCCGACCCCACGGGCCGTCCTTGATCGAGACTTTGGCCGAATCCTTGCGCAGCGATTCGGCGAGCTCGCCCGCCACTTCGCGCCACAGCCCGGGGCTCTTGGGCGCCGCGTAGGCCGCGATGGTGAACCGACCGTTGGGTGTCACCACCCAGACGGCGCTGGGCACCCCCGTCTCGGTCAGCTCGACCTGCACCTGCCCCGCGGAGGGCATCGGGATCAGCACCGAGCCCAGGTCCAGCCGGGCCAACTCGGCCACGGCGGGATCGTCGAAGTCCTCAATGTCGAACGGGCCCTCGAGTTCCCCGCCGCCGTCGTCGTCACCGTCCGGCGGCGCCGGCGGGTCGACGGGCGTGTCCGGGTGTTCGTCCGCAGCGCTGTCGTCCTTGCGTGTGCGTCTACCGAATGCCGGCATCAGCGCCACCCCTTTTCCTCGCCTCGGTCCGCATCCCCGGTCTCACAAACTCGCGTGTCCACCGGAGGACCCATGACCGCCTTCGCCGCGGGATGTCTCGGCCAGCCCGGCCTCGTCGAACGACGAGACCTCGACCAGGTCCACCAACTCGACGCGTTGCACCAACAGCTGCGCGATGCGGTCGCCACGGTGCACCACGATCGGCGTGGCGGGGTCCAGGTTGATCAGCGCGACCTTGATTTCGCCACGATAGCCCGCATCGATGGTTCCCGGGCTGTTGACAATGGAAAGTCCGACCCGGGACGCCAATCCCGAGCGGGGATGCACCAATCCGACCATGCCGAACGGGATGGCGACGGCTACGCCGGTACCGACCAGGGCCCGGTGCCCGGGTGCCAGTTCCAGATCCTCGGAGCTGAATAGATCCACCCCGGCGTCGCCTTCGTGCGCGCGGCTGGGCAGGGGCAGCCCCGGATCGAGACGGACGATGGCCAGACTGGTCGACACGGGGGCACAGATTACCCTTGACCGCGTGTCCGATACGCGCGACATCGCGCAGCACAGCTTGCGGTATCGCGAGCGGCTGTGGGTGCCCTGGTGGTGGTGGCCATTGGGTTTCGGATTGGCGGCGCTGATCGCGGCCGAAGTCAACGTGGGAGTGCGGGCGCTGCCGGACTGGTTGCCCTACGGCGTTCTGTTCGCGGTCGCGGCCGGGGTGCTGCTGTGGCTCGGGCGGGTGGAGATCCGGGTCAGCGACGGCGCCGACGGGGTCGAACTGTGGGCGGGCGAGGCACATCTGCCGGTCAGCGTGGTCTGCCGGTCCGCCGAGATAGTCCGTTCCGCGAAATCGGCGGCGCTGGGCCGGCAACTGGATCCGGCAGCCTTCGTGGTGCATCGGGCCTGGGTGGGCCCGATGGTGCTGCTGGTCCTCGACGATCCGGACGACCCGACGCCGTACTGGTTGGTGAGTTGCCGTCACCCGCAGCGGGTGTTGTCGGCGCTCAGAAGCTGACTGCCGCCGTCAGGCCGCACAGTCGGTACAGATCATCAGGCCGTTCTTCTCGCTGGCCAGGCGGCTGCGGTGCTGCACCAGGAAGCAACTCGAGCAGGTGAACTCGTCAGCCTGCTTGGGAATCACCCGCACGGACAGCTCTTCACCGGACAGATCCGCGCCGGGCAGTTCGAAAGACTCGGCGGATTCGGATTCGTCGACGTCCACCACCGCCGAGGCGGCCTCGTTCCGTCGTGCTTTGAGCTCCTCCAGTGAGTCTTCCGAGACGTCGTCGGTCTCGGTACGCCGTGGAGCGTCGTAGTCGGTAGGCATCCTCTTCCCCGTCCTATCCCCTCAAAGCATCATTACCCGCAAAAGATCAAGCAACGCTTTGTACCAGCGTCGAACGCCTGCACCAAATGATTCGTGCCCGTATTGCCGGCGAATCGGGTGTGATTTGTGTCACATGGGGGTGTTTGCCCGCTGTACGCGGCCTCAAACGGCGCTGTCACGGTGCGATTAGAGTGCACCTGTGGTTGCACACATCACCGAGGGTACCGCCTTCGACAAGCACGGTCGGCCGTTCCGGCGCCGCAACCCCCGCCCCGCGATCATCGTGGTGATCTTCCTGATCGTGGTCACCGGCGTGGTGTGGACGGTGGCGCTGACCCGCCCGGCCGACGTCCGCGAGGTCGCCGTGTGCAACCCACCGCCGGAGCCTGTCGGCACCGCGCCCCCCGCCAAGCTGGGTGAGCCGGTGTCACGATCGGACATGATCGACGTGGCGCCCGCCAAACTCAGCGACACCAAAGTCCGCGTCCTCAACGCCAGCGGCCGCGGCGGCCAGGCCGGCGACGTCGCGGGGGCGCTGCAGGATCTGGGCTTCGCGCAGCCGACCGCCAGCAACGACCCGATCTACGCCGGTACCCGCCTGACCTGCCAGGGCCAGATCCGGTTCGGCACCGCCGGGCAGGCCACTGCGGCCGCGTTGTGGCTGGTCGCGCCGTGCACCGAACTGTTCCGCGATAACCGCGGCGACGACTCCGTCGACCTCGCCCTGGGCACCGACTTCAATTCGCTGGCACACAACGACGACATCGACGCCGTGCTGGCCACCCTGCGGCCCGGCGCCACCGAACCGGCCGATCACACACTGCTGGCGAAGATCCACTCCACCAGCTGCTGACCGCGTCAATCAGGTCAATCCAGCGGCTCCAGCCCGCCGGCGTCATCGAGGGCCGCCAGCAAGGCGTCGCCGATGCCGGGTGCGGCCGCCACCACGAGTCCGGCGCCGCGGACATCGGGCCCCGGTAAGACCACCCGGGCGCCGGCCTCGGCGGCGATCAGCGCACCCGCGGCCTGATCCCACACCTGTAAACCGTGCTCGTAGAACGCGTCCAGCTGACCCGCCGCGACCATGCACAAGTCCAGCGCGGCCGACCCGATGCGCCGCACGTCGCGGACCACCGGCAGCAGCTGGGCCAGCAGCGCCGCCTGCCGGCGGCGGCGCGCCGGCAAATACCCGAAACCGGTGCCCAACAACGCCATTGACAGATCGTCGACGTCGGTACAGCGCAGCCGTTGCGTCCCGTGCTGGTCGGTGACGTGCGCCCCGCACCCAACCGCCGCCGAATACACCCGCCCCGCAACGACATCGGCCACCGCGCCCGCGACCGACGCGCCGTCGACCTGCGCGCCGACCGACACCGAGTAGGCGGGTAGCCCGTAGACGAAGTTCACGGTGCCGTCGATCGGATCGAGCACCCAGGTGACCGCTGCGGCCCCGGCCGGCGCACCGCCGGTGTCCTGGAGCGGGCCACCGCCCTCCTCGCCCAGGATCGGATCGCCGGGCCGAAGCTGACCCAACCGGTCGCGGAGCAGGTTTTCGGTGTCGGTGTCGACCACGGTGACCGGATCGGTGGGCGTGGTCTTGGCGCGGACGGCGTCGACCTCGGAGGTGGATCCGGCTCGAGTGGCATCGCCGAACACCTCGACCCGCCGGCGGCGCACGAACGCCGCCGCCTCGGCCGCGAGCTGTTCGGCCACCGCCCGCAACTTCGCGGGCTCGTTATCCAGTGGGGTCACCGGTCTATCGCATCACAAGTGCTGACTTCCCAACGGGCCCATCCCGCCTCACCACCGCACCCCCGCAAGGTCGCTATGGTGGGCGCACCACCAAGTCTCATCGAGGAGATCGCGATGACCAGCAGCGTCCCGGGGCCCGATCCGTCGGACACACCGACCGGTCACCCGCCGCAGCGCCGAGGATTCGGCATCGACGTCGGCGGCAGCGGCATCAAGGGCGCGATCGTCGACCTGGAAACCGGACAGATGATCGGCGACCGGATCAAACTGCTCACCCCCCAGCCGGCCACGCCCGCGGCCGTCGCCAAGACCATCGCCGAGGTCGTCAACGGTTTCGGTTGGACGGGCCCGCTGGGCGTGACCTATCCCGGGGTGGTCACGCACGGAATCGTGCAGACGGCGGCCAACGTCGACAAAGCCTGGATCGGGACCAACGCCCGCGACATCATCAGCACCGCACTCAACGGCCAGGAAGTCACCATCCTCAACGACGCCGACGCGGCCGGGCTGGCCGAAGAGCGTTACGGCGCGGGCCGGGGCCACGAGGGTCTGGTCGTGCTGCTCACCTTCGGAACCGGCATCGGTTCGGCAGTGATACACAACGGAAAGCTGATCCCCAACACCGAGTTCGGCCACCTCGAGGTCGGCGGCAAGGAGGCCGAACACCGGGCCGCGTCGTCGGTCAAGGAAAAGAACGGGTGGAGCTACGAGAAGTGGGCCAAGCAGGTGACCAAGGTGCTGGTCGCCATCGAGAATGCGATCTGGCCCGACCTGTTCATCGCCGGCGGCGGGATCAGCCGCAAGGCCGACAAGTGGGTACATCTGCTCGAGAACCGCACCCCGGTGGTGCCCGCCACCCTGCAGAACGCCGCCGGAATCGTGGGGGCGGCAATGGCGTCGACCCAAGACGTGACGCACTGAATTTTCGCCGCTCGACCGGTACGCGTGGGCGGTGAAGTTACAATGGTCGTCGGCGGCCGCCCAAACCGATAGCGCGCGATACTCACGCTGATATCAAACGCCGACATTCGACATAACAGACACTTTCGGTCAACCATGCCCAGACCCACCGGAAGTGCGTCCAACCGAAGGGGTGTATGTGGCAGCGACGAAGGTAACTCCGGCGACCGATGAGCCGGTGAAGCGCACCGCCACGAAGTCTCCAGCCAAGCGCACGGCGGCCAAGGCCGCCCACGGCACCGCCCCTGCGAAGCGGGCAACGAAGACCGCCGAGACCGAGCACGACGAGGCGCCCGGCGAGGCTCCGAAGAAGACCCGCGCCAAGGCGGCCAAGGCCCCCTCGTCGCGCGCGGCAAAGCCGGCAGACGACGCCTCGGTCGGCGGCGACGTCGCTCTGGACGCAGCCGTGGAGATCGACACCGACATCGACGTCGAGCCCGGCGAGGATCTCGAAATCGATGCTGCCGATCTTGCCCTCGACGACCTCGAGGAAGACGTGGCCGTCGACGCCGACCTCGAGACAGGTGACGTCGAGGACGGCGAGGTGACCCCGTCCGGGGTGGCCGACGAGGCTGCCGCCGAGGACGAAGAGGAAATCACCGAGCCCACCGAGAAGGACAAGGCGTCCGGGGACTTCGTCTGGGACGAAGACGAGTCCGAGGCCCTGCGACAAGCGCGTAAGGACGCCGAGCTCACCGCGTCGGCCGACTCGGTTCGCGCCTACCTGAAGCAGATCGGCAAGGTGGCGCTGCTCAACGCCGAGGAAGAGGTTGAGCTGGCCAAGCGGATTGAGGCCGGCCTGTACGCCACCCAGCTGATGGTGGAGCTGAGCGATCGTGGCGAGAAGCTGCCCGCCGCGCAGCGCCGCGACATGATGTGGATCTGCCGCGACGGTGACCGCGCGAAAAACCATCTGCTGGAAGCCAACCTGCGGCTGGTGGTGTCGCTGGCCAAGCGCTACACCGGCCGTGGCATGGCGTTCCTGGACCTCATTCAGGAAGGCAACCTGGGCCTGATCCGCGCGGTGGAGAAGTTCGACTACACCAAGGGCTACAAGTTCTCCACCTACGCCACCTGGTGGATTCGCCAGGCCATCACCCGGGCCATGGCCGACCAGGCCCGCACCATCCGCATCCCGGTGCACATGGTCGAGGTGATCAACAAGCTGGGCCGGATCCAGCGCGAGCTGCTGCAGGACCTGGGCCGCGAGCCGACTCCCGAAGAGTTGGCCAAGGAAATGGACATCACCCCGGAGAAGGTGCTGGAGATCCAGCAATACGCCCGGGAACCCATCTCGCTGGACCAGACCATCGGCGACGAGGGCGACAGCCAGCTGGGCGATTTCATCGAGGACAGCGAAGCTGTTGTCGCCGTCGATGCCGTTTCCTTCACCCTGCTGCAAGATCAGCTGCAGTCGGTGCTGGACACGCTCTCGGAGCGCGAAGCCGGCGTGGTGCGGCTGCGTTTCGGGCTTACCGACGGTCAGCCCCGCACGCTGGACGAGATCGGTCAGGTGTACGGGGTCACCCGGGAGCGCATCCGCCAGATCGAGTCCAAGACGATGTCGAAGCTGCGTCACCCGAGCCGTTCGCAGGTGCTGAGGGACTACCTGGACTAGGGGCGACTCCCGGCCGCCGCATCGATACTGTGGCCCCTGCCAGGCGCCCGCCAGCACGTCTTGCCGGCTCAGACACGAGATGCTCTGCGCCGCATCGGAAGTGCTCTTGTCTAGGTTGGCGCGACGGTGGCCTACGTCTGCACGGGCGGGAACGAACCGTCAGCGGCCGGCGGATAGGCCACCGCTTCGACCACCGCACTCACCGGCAGCGCGCCGTACAGATGCGGAAACAGCATCGACTCGGGGTCGCCCGGCACCCCCGGCTCCCACCGCACCGGTGCGACCAACGCCGCGGCATCGATGTACAGCAGCACCATGTCCCGGCGACCCGCGTAGAGGCGGTTCGCCGGCAGGTGCACCTGCTGAGGCGTCGACAGATGCACGAAGGTCTCCGCACCCGAACCGGGGGCTTCGGGACTGATCGAGCCGGCGCGGCGGGCGTCGGCCCACTCCTGCTCAGAGCACAACCGCACCAACATTTCCGGGGTTTGTAACACGAGGATTACCCTGCCCCAAATTTGGGCAAATATTCGTGAGAAACGACACACCCAATAACGGTCGGGGAACAAGGCAAAAACTCCGAACGTCTGACAGAGTGAATTTATCGCCAGAACGGAGGAGCCATGAACGCAACTCTGACCAGTCCCGAGCTCACTCGCGCGGACCGCTGCGACCGCTGCGGTGCCGCCGCTCGGGTCCGCGCCAAGCTGCCTTCGGGTGCTGAGCTCCTCTTCTGCCAGCACCACGCCAACAAGCACGAAGCGAAGTTGGCGGAGCTGGCGGCCGTCCTGGAGGTCAGCGGCCAGTAATTGCCGCCGAACTCGCCCGGGGCCAATGCAGCGTGGCGGGTCTTCGTGAGTAATGCTGGACGGGATGACCGTCGCGCAAGCTCCTAAGCCTTCCCGCCATCACGTTTGGCACCTCAGCAAAAGGACTCTGTCCAAAGCCTGGGACGACTCGATTTTCTCCGAGTCAGCCGAAGCGGGTTTTTGGACCTGCCTTTCCACGCCACCGCTGCTGCTGGGGATACTGGGGACGCTGGCGTGGGTGGCTCCGCTGTTCGGTGCGGACACGTTGTCGTCCATCACCAAGAGCATTCTGTCGACGGCCCGAAACTTCTTCTCCCCCAACGTGGTCAACGAGATCATCGAGCCTACGATCCGGGACATCACCGCCACCGCCGGCGGCGAGGTGGCATCCCTGGGCTTCCTGATCTCGCTGTGGGCGGGGTCATCGGCGATCTCCTCGTTCGTGGACGCCATCGTTGACGCTCACGACCAGACGCCGTTGCGCCATCCGGTCCGGCAGCGGTTCTTCGCGCTGTTCCTGTACATCATGATGCTGATTTTCGTGGTGGCGACCGCACCGGTGGCGGTGGTCGGACCCCGCAAGGTCAGCGAACACATCCCGATCGGCCTGCAGAACCTGCTGCACTACGGCTACTACCCGGCGCTGATTCTCGGCCTGATGGCCGGGGTGACCGTCCTGTACCGGGTGGCGCTGCCGGTCCCGCTGCCGACGCATCGGCTGATACCGGGCACAGTGCTGGCCACTGTGGTGTTCCTGGTGGCCACCCTTGGCCTGCGGCTCTACCTGAGATGGATCGGCAGCACCGGTTACACCTACGGCGCGCTCGCCACACCGATCGCGTTCCTGTTGTTCGCCTTCTTCGGTGGCTTCTCGATCATGATCGGCGCCGAACTCAACGCCGCCATCCAGGAGGAATGGCCGGCGCCTGCGACGCACGCACACCGTCTCCGCAAATGGTTGGTCGGCCGGACCGCGGCCCTGTCCGGCAGGGAGGATCCGGCGCCTCCGACCCCGAAAGCGAGTCCAGATCCCGCGCCCGCGCAGCCGAAGACGTGATCAGCCCTTCTTGAGCCGGTCGTAGATCTGTTTGCAGTCGGGGCAGACCGGCGAGCCCGGCTTGGCGGCCTTGGTCACCGGAAAAACCTCTCCGCACAACGCGACAACGTGATTGCCCATCACCGCGCTCTCGGCGATCTTGTCCTTCTTGACGTAGTGGAAGTATTTCGGAGTGTCGCTGCCGGTCCCGTCATCGGCGCGTTCATCGGCGTCGGTGCGCTCAATCGTCTGGGTCTCCATGCCTAACATTGTGCATCCTGACCTGCCGCCTGACACCGGGGAACCACAACATGCTCAGGTGTGCAACAGTGGAGGGATGAAGCGCGGCCCGCAGCTGGGTTTCGACGAAGAGGGCAAACCAGTACTGATCACTGCTGCTGCCACCTCCTACGAGGAGCAGCATCGGGCGCGGGTGCGTAAATACCTGACTTTGATGGCATTCCGGATCCCCGCACTGCTGCTGGCCGCGTTCGCTTACGGCGCCTGGCACAACGGGCTCATCTGCATGTTGATCGTGGCGGCCTCCATACCGTTGCCGTGGATGGCGGTGCTGATCGCCAACGACCGCCCGCCGCGCAGCGCCGAAGAACCGCGACGCTTCGACGACGGTCGGGGGCGGACGCCGTTGTTCCCGACCGCGGAGCGGCCGGCGCTCGAGCCGCGACGCCCGGCGCAGGCGGAATGGCAGACGATCGACCCGGACAGTTCCGACTAACCGGTCCACTCGCCTCACTTCTCAGCACATTCTCAGGTCACCTCTGTATTTCTGCACGTCACAGCGTGTGAGATCGCAACCTCGTGGGAACTCTGCGACCGGGCTTCTCGTTAACCACTTACAAGTCAAGCCAACCGGGAGGGCGCAATGGCCGATGCCACAAAGAGGGCGACCACAAGCCGCATTGACGGCGATCTGGATGCTCAGAGCCCAGCAGCTGACCTCGTTCGCGTATATCTGAACGGCATCGGCAAGACGGCGTTGCTCAACGCCGCTGACGAAGTCGAACTGGCCAAGCGCATCGAGGCCGGCCTTTACGCCGAGCATCTGCTGGAAACCCGAAAGCGCCTCGGCGAGAATCGGAAACGCGACCTGGCCGCGGTGGTGCGCGATGGTGAGGCCGCACGCCGTCATCTGCTGGAAGCGAACCTGCGCCTGGTGGTTTCGCTGGCCAAGCGCTACACCGGCCGCGGCATGCCGCTGCTGGATCTCATCCAGGAAGGCAACCTGGGTCTGATCCGCGCGATGGAAAAGTTCGACTACACAAAGGGTTTCAAGTTCTCCACGTACGCGACCTGGTGGATCCGTCAGGCCATCACCCGGGGCATGGCCGACCAGAGCCGCACCATTCGGCTGCCGGTGCATCTGGTGGAGCAGGTCAACAAGCTGGCCCGGATCAAGCGTGAGATGCACCAGAACCTGGGGCGCGAGGCCACCGACGAGGAGCTCGCCACCGAGTCCGGGATTCCGGTCGAGAAGATCAACGATCTGCTCGAGCACAGTCGCGACCCGGTCAGCCTGGACATGCCGGTCGGCTCCGAAGAGGAGGCCCCGCTCGGTGATTTCATCGAGGACGCCGAGGCTATGTCGGCGGAGAACGCGGTCATCGCCGAGTTGCTGCACACCGACATCCGCAGCGTGCTGGCCACTCTCGACGAGCGTGAGCACCAGGTGATCCGCCTGCGCTTCGGCCTGGACGACGGCCAGCCGCGCACCCTGGATCAGATCGGAAAGCTGTTCGGACTGTCCCGGGAACGGGTGCGGCAGATCGAGCGCGATGTCATGTGCAAGTTGCGCCACGGCGAGCGGGCTGATCGGTTGCGGTCCTACGCCAGCTGAGGCCAATGTCGGAGCAGCCGATGTAGTTTGGCAAGCTTTATCGGAGACGGTGTGCCCGCCGCGGTTGCGCGGCGGGCATACTGCTGCGGTGGGGCGTTTTGCACGAACCACTCGCGCGGCTGGCGAAGTAGACTCGGCGGCAACGGAGGATGCTAAATGAACGACTTGGTTGATACCACCGAGATGTACCTGCGAACGATCTACGACCTCGAAGAAGAGGGCGTGACGCCGCTGCGTGCCCGGATCGCCGAACGCCTCGAACAGAGCGGGCCCACCGTCAGCCAGACCGTCTCGCGGATGGAACGCGACGGGCTCCTCCGCGTGGCAGGTGACCGTCACCTCGAGCTCACCGACAAGGGCCGCGCACTGGCCATCGCGGTGATGCGCAAGCACCGCCTCGCCGAGCGCCTGCTGGTCGACGTGATCGGGCTGCCGTGGGAGGAAGTGCACGCCGAAGCATGCCGGTGGGAGCACGTGATGAGCGAGGACGTCGAGCGCAGGCTGGTCAAGGTGCTCGACAATCCGACCACCTCCCCGTTCGGCAATCCGATCCCGGGTCTGTTGGACCTCGGCGTCGGCCCGGAGTCCCGCGCCGCGGACGCCGACCTGGTCCGCCTGACCGAATTGCCGGGCGGGGCACCGGTCGCCGTCGTCGTCCGCCAGCTCACCGAACACGTCCAGGGCGACATCGACCTGATCACCAGGCTCAAGGACGCCGGTGTGGTGCCCAACGCGCGCGTCACGGTGGAGACCAGCCCCGGCGGCGGGGTGACCATCGTGATCCCCGGTCACGAGAACGTCACCCTGCCGCATGAGATGGCCCACGCCGTGAAAGTCGAAAAGGTCTGATCCACCCGCCAGTCCCCTAACCGGCGCGCCGGCGGTATTTCTGCCGCGGCGGCATGCGCACTCCGAGCTGCTCGGCCAGTTGATACCCGGTGTTGGCCAGGCGCCGAATCTCGTTGGGCCGCAACCCCGATTGCAACGCCGTATCCAGCATCCCCGCCATCCGATGATCCGGGTCGCAGCGCAGCGCGGCCTCCAGCGACACCCCCCGCCAGCGGTCCGTCGCCGCGGACGTAGGCGCTGAACGCCAGCAGCACCAGGGCCTCCACCCGCCACGGCTGTGGCAGCTGCCGCGCCAGCACCGACCACAACGACTCCGCCGCGTCGGCGCTCTCGGCGACGGCTAGGGCGTAGAGCGTGTCGCGCACCTGGGTATCGGTCAGGGCACAGCCCAGCCGAGCCACTTCGGCATCCGACAACGATTGGCCGTCCATGAAGCGGGCAGCGACCGCCAAGACGTTCTCAACGTCGTTACGGCAACAGCCCGCGGCGTCTGCCCGGCGCGCCTTCTCCCGTACCTTGGCCGCCTTCTCGACCGCCGGTGCCAGCGCGGCCGCACGTAGCGGGTCCTGCGCGATCACCGCCTGCAGGTCGGCACGCCGGGGATAGAGGCGGCGGCCGTCCAGCACCGCCGCCGCGGCCAGCGGTGACGCCGACGGATCATCGACCCCCCCGTGGGCACCGCAGTCGTCAACACAGTGCCAGCGCCCGCCGCGCGCAATCTCGTCGACCACATGCGCCGCGTACAACTCGATGTCGTACCGGGCAAGGGCATCGTTGAGCGCTTCGCACAGCCGCCGATACTCCTCGTTGCACACCGAACAGTGCGCACCCTCGGCATCGACGATCACTACGATCGCGGCTTCCGGCTCGGCGCCGGCGGCAACCTGGGCCAGTTGGTCCACCCGGTCGATCAGGCCCTCGTCCAGGTCGGCTCGCATCACCGCGCCCAATCCACCGCGCTCCAACGACACCAAGACCAGCGATTTCTCCGGCACGAAGCCGAGGATGGCGGGCAGCGCGGCGATCAACGAGCCGGGGCGGTTCAGTTCAAAGTCGTTTCGATGCTTCGTCATGACGACCACGCTGACGACCGGCACCGTCAGTTGGTGCTCGCACAACGTGATTCGGCGCCCGCTTGTGGAGAAAGTCGCGACTGTGGGCCTTATCGTCTATCTCATGACTTCCATGCGCGAATACGACCTGGTCGTTATCGGATCAGGGCCAGGCGGACAGAAGGCCGCCATCGCCGCGGCCAAGTTGGGCAAGTCGGTCGCGATCGTGGAGCGTGGCCGGATGGTCGGCGGGGTCTGCGTGAACACCGGCACCATCCCGTCGAAAACCCTGCGCGAGGCGGTCGTCTACCTGACCGGAATGAGCCAGCGCGAACTGTACGGCGCGAGCTACCGCGTGAAGGACAAGATCACCCCGGCCGACCTGCTGGCCCGCACTCAGCATGTGATCGGCAAGCAGGTCGACGTAGTGCGTTCACAGCTGATGCGCAACCGCATCGACCTGGTCCTGGGCCACGGCCGGTTCGTCGACCCGCACACCATCCTGGTGGAGGAAGACTCCCAGGGTGAGCGTGTGACGGTCAGCGGCGACTACATCGTCATCGCCACCGGCACCAAACCGGCGCGACCGTCCGGAGTCGAGTTCGACGAGCGCCGCGTGCTGGACTCCGACGGCATCCTGGACCTGAAATCGCTGCCGGCGTCGATGGTCGTGGTGGGCGCCGGGGTGATCGGGATCGAGTACGCGTCGATGTTCGCCGCCTTGGGCACCAAGGTGACGGTGGTGGAAAAACGCGACACCATGCTCGATTTCTGCGATCCGGAGATCGTCGAAGCGCTCAAGTTCCACCTGCGCGACCTTGCGGTGACCTTCCGGTTCGGCGAGGAGGTGACCGCGGTGGACGTCGGCGCCGCGGGCACCGTCACCACGCTGGGCAGCGGCAAGCAGATTCCCGCCGAGACCGTCATGTACTCCGCCGGGCGCGAAGGCCAGACCGCGAACCTCGGCCTGGAGAACGCGGGCCTGGAAACCGACAATCGCGGCAGGATTTTCGTCGACGACCAGTTCCAGACGAAAGTCGAACACATCTACGCCGTCGGCGACGTCATCGGATTCCCGGCGCTGGCGGCGACCTCAATGGACCAGGGCCGGTTGGCCGCCTACCACGCCTTCGGCGAATCGACCGACGGCATCACCGCGCTGCAGCCGATCGGCATCTACTCCATCCCGGAGATCTCCTACGTCGGAGCCACCGAGGTGGAGCTCACCAAAAACTCGATCCCCTACGAAGTGGGAGTGTGCCGCTACCGGGAACTCGCCCGCGGACAGATCGCCGGCGACTCCTACGGCATGCTCAAGCTGCTGGTGTCCACCCGCGACCGCACGCTGCTCGGAGCGCACATCTTCGGCACCAGCGCCACCGAGATGGTCCACATCGGGCAGGCCGTCATGGGATGCGGCGGAACCGTCGACTACCTGGTCGACGCGGTGTTCAACTACCCGACGTTCTCCGAGGCCTACAAGGTCGCCGCCCTGGATGTCACGAACAAGATGCGCGCCCTCAGCCAGTTCCTGCGCTGAACGCAGCAAGCGAATAGAAATTCGCCCTGATGCGTTGATACGAGTGTCAGCAAATTCCGCTGACGCAATCGCACGTTCCACCAGCGATTGAGAGAGACTGTTTGGGGCACCCTGGATACGCCTTGAGACCCCCGAGAGGAGGCTCCACCCATGTACGAGGATGAAGCACGGTCCGACCACACGCCCGGGCAGGCGCAGGAATACCAGCCCGGGCAATCCGGCATGTATGAGCTGGAGTTCCCGGCGCCTCAACTGTCGGCGTCCGACGGCCGCGGACCGGTGCTGGTACACGCACTGGAGGGCTTCTCCGACGCCGGCCATGCGATCCGGTTGGCCGCCGCGCACCTCAAAGCGGCCCTGGACACCGAGCTGGTGGCGTCCTTTGCGATCGACGAACTGCTGGACTACCGCTCCCGCCGGCCGCTGATGACGTTCAAGACCGACCATTTCACCAAATACGACGACCCCGAGCTCAGTCTGTACGCGCTGCGCGACAGCGTCGGCACCCCGTTCCTGCTGCTGGCCGGCATGGAGCCGGACCTGAAATGGGAACGCTTCATCACCGCGGTGCGGCTGCTGTCCGAGCGGCTCGGTGTGCGACGGACCATCGGTCTGGGCACCGTCCCGATGGCCGTCCCGCACACCCGGCCCGTCACGATGACCGCACACTCCAACAACCCGGACCTCATCGGCGACTTTCAACCGTGGATCTCCGAGATCCAGGTCCCCGGAAGCGCGGCCAACCTGCTCGAATACCGCTTGGCCCAGCACGGCCACGAGGTCGTCGGATTCACCGTCCACGTCCCGCACTACCTGACCCAGACCGACTATCCCGCGGCAGCGCAGGCATTGCTCGAGCAGGTCGCCAAGACGGGCTCTCTGGAACTGCCGCTGACGGCGCTGGCCGAGGCGGCCGCCGAGATCCGGGCCAAAATCGACGAACAGGTTCGGGCGAGCGCGGAAGTCGCTCAAGTGGTGACGGCACTCGAGCGCCAGTACGATGCGTTCATCGACGCTCAGGAAAACAGGTCCTTGCTGACGCGAGACGAGGACCTGCCTAGCGGAGATGAACTCGGAGCAGAGTTCGAGCGTTTTCTGGCTCAGCAGGCCGAGAAGAAGCGTGACGACGACGACACGGGCTAACGCTGCGTGACGTCCTGACGACAACGAGGTTGGCGACATGCCCGAGCGGACGCGCAATCTTCGCCCGGTGCGGGAAGTGACATCCCCGTCGCTGCAGTACCGCACCATCCACGGCTACAAGCGGGCCTTCCGGATAGCGGGGTCCGGTCCGGCGATCCTGCTGATCCACGGCATCGGCGACAATTCGACGACCTGGGCGCCGATCCACGCCAAACTGGCTCAGCGCTTCACCGTGATCGCCCCGGACCTGTTGGGGCACGGCAAGTCCGACAAGCCGCGCGCCGACTACTCGGCCGCTGCCTACGCCAACGGCATGCGCGACCTGCTCAGCGTGCTCGACATCGAGCGGGTGACCATCGTCGGGCACTCTCTGGGCGGCGGTGTGGCGATGCAATTCGCTTACCAGTTTCCACATTTGGTCGACCGGCTGATCCTGGTGGGCGCCGGGGGCGTCACCAAGGACGTCAACATCGCGCTGCGGTTCGCGTCGCTGCCGATGGGCGCTGAAGCCTTGGCGCTGTTGCGGCTGCCGATGGTGCTGCCGGCGGTTCAGTTGCTCGGCCAGCTGGCCGGCCGCGCGCTGGGTTCGACGGCCATCGGCCGCGATCTGCCCAACATGTTGCGGATCCTGAACGACCTGCCCGAGCCGACCGCCTCGTCGGCGTTCACCCGCACGCTGCGAGCGGTGGTGGACTGGCGCGGACAGATCGTCACAATGCTGGACCGATGTTATCTGACCGAAGCCATCCCGGTGCAGATCGTCTGGGGCGAAAAGGATTCCGTGATCCCCGTCCAGCACGCCTACATGGCCCACGCCGCGATGCCCGGCTCTCGGATCGAGATATTCTCCGACGCCGGCCATTTCCCCTTCCACGACGACCCGGCCCGGTTCCTCGACGTCGTGCAGCGATTCATCGACAGCACCGTGCCCCCCGAATACGACCAGGCCGCGCTGCGGGAACTGCTTCGCTCCGGTGGCGGCGAGCGCACGATCACCGGGCCTGCCGACACCCGAGTCGCGGTGCTCAACGCCATGGGAGCCGACGAGCGCAGCGCAACCTAGGTCAGAAGCTTCATGACCGTCGACGTGACCGTGCTGCGGGTCTTCACCGACTCCGACGGCAGGTTCGGCAACCCGTTGGGGGTGGTGGACGCCGACGTGGTCGATGCCACCGAACGGCAGCGCGTCGCAACCGAATTAGGTTACAGCGAAACGGTTTTCGTCGAGATGCCGACCGCCGATTCCACTTCGGCTCAGGCCACCATCTACACACCGCTAATCGAGCTGCCCTTCGCCGGCCACCCGACCGTCGGCGCGTCGTGGTGGTTACGCGAACGCGGATTGCCGGTCAACACTCTGCAGGTGCCGGCCGGCCTGGTGCAGGTGAGCTACGAGGACGATCGCACCGCCATCGAGGCACCCGCGGAGTGGGCACCCGACTTCGCCATCCACGATCTGGAGTCACCGGACGCGGTCGTGTCCGCCGATCCCGCCGACTACTCCGACGATGTCGCGCACTACCTCTGGGCCTGGGCCGACCGGTCCGCCGGGGCTGTCCGGGCCCGGATGTTCGCCGCCAACCTGGGAGTGGCCGAGGACCAGGCAACCGGTTCGGCGGCCATGCGGCTGACCGACTACCTGAGCAGGGATCTGGTGATCACGCAGGGCAACGGATCGGTGATCGAAACCCGCTGGAGTCCGCGAACATGGGTCCGGATCGCCGGCCGCGTCACCGAAGACACTGTGCGACAGATCGATTGACGCGCACGCCGGTCAGGATTTGCGGTGTAGCACGGCCGACAGATGATGCTGCACGGGTTGACCGACCGCACCCATGCGCAGCGAATAGGACAACTGGTCGCCGTCGATTCGCAGGGAACGCCCAAGGGCGGTTACGTGTTTGGCTGTCGGCGTCAGACCGATATCGGAGGTGACCGTCTCCATTTCGATGACGTCACCGCTGACCGAGTAGTTACCGACCTCGATCTCGGTGACACCGCTGGGATGCGCCAGCACCAGCTCGAGGTGACCGCGTTGCGGCACCCGCAGATAGCCCGTTTCGGCGTGCAGCGGCTTCCCGTCGGTGACCGCCCTGGTCTTTTGCCCGTAGATCAGGAATGGCTTGCCGACGTGGGAGAACACCACCTCTTCGAGATATTCGAAGGGTTCGATCGTCGGATACTCACCGGAACCCTTTCCCGCCCAAGTACCCAGCAGCGGGGCCAGCTCGGCCAGTTCGGGGTGCAGTTCCGGCGTCACCGATGCCTGCTCAGTTGGGCGCCGACACGTTACGGTGAGCCCGCAGTGCCTCGATCTCGCGCTCGAAATCGTCTGCGGACGAGAAGGATCGGTACACCGAGGCGAAGCGCAGGTAGGCCACCTCGTCGAGGTCGCGCAGCGGACCCAGGATGGCCAGGCCAACCTCGTTACTGGGCACCTCCGGCCCGGCGGCCCGCACGGCATCTTCCACCTGCTGAGCCAGCAGGTTCAAGGCGTCATCGTCCACCTGGCGCCCCTGGCAGGCCCGCCGAACACCGCTGATGACTTTCTCGCGGCTGAACGGCTCGGTGACGCCGCTGCGCTTGACTACCGCGAGCACCGCGGTTTCCACGGTGGTGAACCGGCGTCCGCACTCCGGACAGGATCGACGACGACGAATTGCCTGGCCTTCGTCGGTTTCCCGGGAGTCGATCACTCGGGAGTCGGGATGCCGGCAGAACGGGCAATGCATGGCCGCTCCTTCGCCGCGCTGACGTTACGGGGTCCGCAGAACACCCCGAGAGTACCCGTGCGCCGCTCAGCCGGGCCAATGCGCACGCTAGGAGTAGATCCTCCTCGATCTCTGGTAGTGGAAAAGCGCTGGTGCGCTTACCTATTCAAGCTGCGGCGGCGATGGACGTCAGCCGACCGGCGCGATCAGTGTCTGCCCCGCCGAGACTGACCCCGAGTCCAGCGCGTTCAGGTCGCGGATGCGTTCGACGACGTCGTGAACGGGCGCGCCGGGAGCGACCCGGGCGGCCAGGTCCTGCAAAGACTCCCCCGGCTCGACTCGCACCACGGCCAATGCGGCAGGCATCTTGCTCGTCGACTCGGCCGAGTCACCGTTGATGATGCTGCCGAAGTTCGCCATCAGCCCCAGCCAGACGGTGATGACCCCGGCGAGGAGAGCCAGGCCGATCGTCGTCCGCACGCTGACCGGCCGGCGGTGGTGCGTGGCGGTGGACCGAACGACGCCGGTGCCGTAGTACTGCATCGGCGCACCGGCGGGTCGGGGCCGGCCCCGGCCGGACCGACCGGTTGCGCCCCGCCCGATAGGAGGGAGACTCACTGGCGGGCCTGTTGACAGGCCTGTTCAGCGGGCTCTGCGTGCTGCCGTTGCGGTGCGGACCCGCGTAGATGAGTGTCATGCCGTTCCCTCCGGTCGACTACATATCGCTCGTGTGTTCGACACTAGTCGCTCATGTGTTCGATATCCGAACATTTGAGCGAGGCGTGTCGCACGAGCAAAACGGTAGAGCACACCACCGACAGGGTTTAGTCGGTGCAACCAGCTGGTGACTGTTAAATACCCGATCCATCGGTAAGTTACACACTTGTGATTCGACGAATTTGCGCAGATCGACGCGCCCGATCCGGACCCCGACGCGCCGGTCGAACACATGTTTGATTCTTGACGCGGATGCGGTTACATTCGGAGCCATGAGCGACAGCAACGACACCTCGGGCTTGCACGCGGTCGACAACGCGCTGACTGAGCGGCAGCGCACCATCCTGGAAGTAATCCGCTCCTCGGTGACCACCCGCGGGTATCCGCCGAGCATCCGCGAGATCGGTGACGCGGTGGGCCTGACGTCGACGTCGTCAGTAGCACATCAGCTGCGCACCCTGGAGCGCAAAGGTTACCTACGCCGCGACCCGAACCGACCGCGCGCGGTTGACGTGCGCGGCGCCGATGACGCAGTGACACCGCCGGTTACCGACGTTGCCGGTTCCGACGCATTACCAGAACCCACCTTCGTCCCCGTTCTCGGACGGATCGCCGCAGGCGGTCCTATCCTCGCCGAAGAGGCCGTCGAGGACGTCTTCCCGCTGCCGCGCGAGCTGGTCGGGGAAGGGACGCTGTTCCTGCTCAAGGTTGTCGGTGAATCGATGGTCGAAGCCGCGATCTGCGACGGCGACTGGGTGGTCGTGCGTCAGCAGAACGTCGCCGACAACGGTGACATCGTGGCCGCCATGATCGACGGCGAAGCGACCGTGAAGACGTTCAAGCGGGCCGGCGGTCAGGTGTGGCTGATGCCGCACAACCCCGCGTTCGATCCCATTCCCGGTAACGACGCGATCGTGCTCGGCAAAGTCGTCACCGTTATCCGCAAGGTCTAACCCGGCGCCGGCGCGAGCGCTTAATCAGCTCGCACGAAGCCATTGGCTCGGGCAGCGTCCTCGGTGGCGAACCAGATTTCGGCCAAGGTGTCGTGGTACAGCACGCTGCTGGGCGTGTAGTACAGGCCGAACCGGGCGCTGGCCTTGATCGGATAGCCGTCCGGCGCGCGATACGGGTCATCGTCAAGCGGCAGATGGATGGTGGGACGCACTGCGGCGCTGCCCGCGGGCACTGCCACCGGCGCCTCGGCCCGCGGCGCAGCCGCATACGGCGTATCGGCCTCCGCGGTGTACCCGGCTGGCTCCGCAGCTGCATGCCGGCCCGTCCGAACCTCGGGGACGGGGGCGGCCTCCGGCGGAGACGCGAAGTCCGGCGACTCCTCGTCGGCGGGTTCGGTCTCGTCGGTTTCGGCATATGTGGATTCGGTGTAGGCGGACTCCGCAGCTGCGTTTTCGGCGAAAGCGTGTTCGGCGAAAGCGGATTCGGCAGCAGCCGATTCAGTATCGGCGGGTTCGGCGTCGGCGTAGAAGTCGTTCAGGTACTCATCGTCCGGGAAGCTCTCCGGCACATCGCTTTCCAGCGCATCCACTTCCGGCACGCCGATGCCGGGCAAGTGCGTCTGCGGCACCATGACGTCGGTTTCGAAAACTTCCGGCGTGACGGGCTCGGCGGCCGCCGGTTCCTCCACGATCAACTCGCCGGAGGCACTGCGCGTCACGATCGGAATCGGAGTGGTGCCCACCGCGTCGGGATCCTCGTCGTCGCCGAACTCCGCGAGCTCCCCCGACTCGTAACCCTCGTCGCCCACAGCCGCATATTCGGCGAATTCGTCGTCATACTCGTCGTCGAGGCGCGGCTCAGCGTCGGCAACGTCGCGATCGATGTCGCCGCCGACGTCCCGGCCGGGCTCCGCGCCGCCGACCAGCCCGCCCCGGGACCAGCTGACCCGCCCGGCCGGACCGGAGTCGGCATGCTCCTCGAACTGCTCGTCGACGGGCGGGAATCGCTCGGAACCGTAGTCGATGTCGTCGTGCCCCCAGGGCACGTCGGCGCGGGGCTCGTAGCCGGCGCCCACATCGAGTTCCGGTTCTCGTTCGTACTCGGGTACAACCTGGCCGGCGGCGCGGCGACGGCGCATGCCCACCAACACCAATACGAACATCAGCAGGAGCAGCAGCACCGGTACGGCCGCGACCAGCCACCACCAGTGGAAGGTGAACTTCTTAGCCGGCGGCGGGGACGCGGAGTTACTCGGCTGGTTCTGCCCCGCGACCTGCAGGCCGGACAGCAACGGCGCCAAGTTCGACGGATCGGTGCTGAAGGCGTTCTTGGCGCGGTTCCACGAGATCTTGCCGCCGGTGAACTTCTGCGACACCACGTCGCCGTCCATGGTCTGGTCCCCAACGGGGGCGCCGAGTTTCCCGGTGGGGCCCTTGAGCTTGTCCCACGCGGCCTTCATGGCACCGCGCACCACGAACGCGCCGTGATCGGGCGTCCAGAAGATCACCGGCTTGTCGGCGGCGGAGAATGTCGCGATCCGGCTGGCGGGCGTGATGCCGCCGTCGGCCTCATTGGCGGTGGGAAAACCCAGGTCGCTGCTGACCGGTCCCCCGACCGCCTCGTACTTCTGCAGAATCGGCCCTTCGACCGCATTGGCTCCGGTGGCCGGGCTGAAGAAAATCTTGCCGCCGTTGAAGTCCTGGACGATCCCGTCGCCGCCGATCGGATATTGACCGCCCTTCTTGGCGCCCAATGGGCCGTTCGCTCCGCCGGCGGCGCGCCAGGACATGTTGATGGCTGCCGTGGGGTCGATCGCTACCTGCAGGCCCTTGAGCTGCTCGGCCAGGGTCGCGGGATTGGTGGTGAACTCCTTGGTCTTGCGGTTCCAGGACACCTCGCCACCGGTGAACTTCTGGGAGGTCACCTCGCCGTCGTAGGTTTCGTCACCGATCGGGGCGCCCAGCACGCCGCCCGAACTGCCCAACTTGTCCCACGCCGCGTTGAGCGCGCCGCGAACCACGAACGCGCCGTGGTCGGGGGTCCAGAAGATCACCGGGTTGTCGCTGGCGGCGAAGGTGCTGACCCGGCTGTCGGGTCCGGCCAGGCCGGGAACCTCGTTGATGGTCGGGAAACCCAGATCGCTGCCTGCCGGACCGCCCAGCGCCTCGTACTTGGCCAGGATCGGTCCGAACATGTATTTGGCGCCGGTGGCCGGCGTGTAGAACATCTTGCCGCCGTCGAATTCCAGTGCGAATCCGTCCCCGACGGGATATACGTCGCCTTTGCGGGCTCCCAGCGTCGACGTGTCGCCGCCGGCTTTCTCCCAAGCGGCCATCATGGCCGCCTCGGCATCGCCGATCGGGGACGCCGAGACGGTCGGCGCCATCAGCGTGACGGCCAGCGCAGTAGCCGCCAAGCCGAGTAACGCCCGCCCGAACAGCCTGCTCAATTGACCTCTCTGCCCGTTCACCAAGCCTCCCAGCCGATGCCCTGCCCACCTGGCGAGCCGGCGGATTCACCGCCGTGGGCCGTTTCCCCGCAACGGTCCGCATCGTCGCCGGGCTCGCATTACTTTGCTCTTGCGAACGAGAAATGCGAAGTCAAATTGTAGATATTACGGAAACGGATACCGAGCCGATGTCGAAATGATGCCGTGCCGCGCTCGTGTCGCGAACACGCGGCGTGCGGAACTCCCGGGCGAGCTGGGGTGGCGAGGGGACTTTGCCGATGCCTGGGCGGAGGTCAGACGCCTAGGCCGCGGCCGATGATCTCTTTCATGATCTCGGTGGTGCCGCCGTAGATCGTCTGCACCCGAGCATCGAGATACGCCCGGGCGACCGGGTATTCGCGCATGTAGCCGTACCCGCCGTGCAGCTGTAGGCACCGGTCGATCAGCTGGACCTGCTTCTCGGTCGAGTACCACTTAGCCATCGCGGCCTGCTCGGCCGTCAGCTTGCCTTCCAGGTGCAGCGCCAGGAACTGGTCGACCATGATGCGCACCACGGTCGCCTCGGTGGCCAACTCGGCCAGCAGGAACCGGCTGTTCTGGAAACTGCCGATCGGCTTGCCGAACGCCTTGCGTTCCTTGGTGTACTGCAGCGTCTGTTCGAGCACGGTTTCCATGGCGGTGGCCGCCATCACCGCGATGTTGATCCGCTCCTGGGGCAGGTTCTGCATCAGGTAGATGAAGCCGAGGCCCTCCTCGCCGAGCAGGTTCTCGACGGGCACGTGCACATCGGTGAACGACAGCTCCGCGGTGTCCTGGGCGTCCAAACCGATCTTGTCCAGGTGGCGGCCCCGCTCGAAACCCTCCATGCCGCGCTCGACCACCAGCAGGCTGAAGCCCTGCGCACCCTTCTCGGGGTCGGTCTGGGCGACCACGATGACCAGGTCGGAGTTGATGCCGTTGGTGATGAACGTCTTCGAACCGTTCAGGACGTAGTGGTCGCCCTGCTTGACCGCCCTGGTCTTGATGCCCTGCAGGTCACTGCCGGTACCCGGCTCGGTCATCGCGATCGCGGTGATCAGTTCGCCGGTGCAGAACTTGGGCAGCCAGCGCTGCTTCTGCTCTTCGTTGGTCAACTTCAGCAGGTAGGGCGCCACGACGTCGTTGTGCAGACCGAACCCGATGCCGCTGTAGCGTCCGGCGGTGGTCTCCTCGGTGACGATGGTGTTGTAGCGAAAATCCGGATTGCCGCCGCCGCCGTACTCCTCCGGGACGGCCATCCCGAGGAAGCCCTGTTTGCCGGCCTCCAGCCATACGCCGCGGTCGACGATCTTGGCTTTCTCCCATTCCTCGTGATGAGGCGCGACATGGCGGTCCAGAAAGGCCCGGTAGGACTCGCGGAACAAGTCGTGCTCGGGTTCGAAAAGCGTGCGCTGGTATTTGACGGCACCGCTCATGCGTGCGACCTCCGGGTAGCGAAAATTTGGCAGACCTGCCACCAACATATACCAACCGGGCGGTTGGTCGGCGGCAGGCGTGGCCGGACGCCCCGACGGCTGATCGCAGCGGTCAGGCCCCCCGACCGAAATCGTGCAGGGTGGCGGCCAGAGCCGCCGGCACCCGGGCCTTGATCCGCGTGCCGTCCGCCTGATGCTCCGCCTGCTGCACCCGACCCTCGGCATGCAGCCGGGCGACCAGGTCACCGCGCTCGTAGGGGATCACCACGTCCACCGCGGCGTCGGTCGGACCCACGAGTTCGGCCATCCGAACACGCAGCGCGTCGATCCCCTCCCCGGTGCGCGCGGAGACGAAGACGGCGCCGGGCAGTTCGTGACGCAACTTGGCCAGCATCAGGCCGCTTGCCGCGTCCACCTTGTTCACCACCACCAACTCCGGTGGCGCCGCGGTGTCGTGGTCGGCGATGACCTCGGAGATCACCTGCCGAACCGCGCTGATCTGGGCCAGCGGGTTGACGTCGGAGCCGTCGACGACGTGCACCAGCAGGTCCGCGTCCACCACCTCCTCCAGAGTGGACCGAAACGCCTCGACCAACTGGGTGGGCAAGTGCCGCACGAACCCGACGGTGTCGGTGAGCACGTACGGCCGGCCGTCCTCGAACTCGGCGCGCCGCGTCGTGGGCTCCAGCGTGGCGAACAGCGCGTCCTGGACCAGCACTCCCGCCCCGGTCAGCGCGTTGAGCAGGCTCGACTTGCCGGCGTTGGTGTACCCGACGATGGCGATCGACGCCATGTCGGCGTGCAGCCGGCGACTGCGCTGGGTGTCGCGCACCTGCTTCATCGCCTTGATGTCGCGGCGCAGCTTGGACATCCGCTCGCGGATGCGGCGCCGATCGGTCTCGATCTTGGTTTCACCCGGGCCGCGCAGGCCCACCCCACCACCGCTGCCACCGGCGCGACCGCCGGCCTGCCGCGACATCGACTCACCCCAGCCGCGCAGGCGCGGCAGCATGTATTCCATCTGCGCCAGCGCTACCTGTGCCTTGCCCTCCCGGCTGGTGGCGTGCTGGGCGAAGATGTCCAGGATCAACGCGGTGCGGTCGATGACCTTGACCTTGACGGCCTTCTCCAGCGCCGTCAGCTGGGCCGGGGACAGCTCGCCGTCGCAGATCACCGTGTCGGCGCCGGTGGCGATCACCACTTCGCGCAGCTCCTGGGCCTTGCCGGAGCCGATATAGGTGGACGGGTCGGGGCGGTCGCGGCGCTGAATGAGGCCTTCGAGGACCTCGGAGCCAGCGGTTTCGGCCAGCGCCGCCAGCTCCTCCATACTGGCCTGGTTGTCGGCTGAGGTCCCCTCGGTCCACACGCCGACCAGCACCACCCGCTCCAGGCGCAGCTGCCGGTATTCGACTTCGGAGACGTCGGTGAGTTCGGTCGACAGCCCGGCGACGCGGCGCAGCGCGGATCGATCTTCGAGCGCGAGCTCACCGAGGCTGGGTTCTGGAATGCCCGTTTCGGGCGAATCTGGATAATTCATAAGCGCTTTCGATGGTGGCACGTCGCGGGCGGCGATGCACCTGAATATCAGGCCGGTGAGTCCCACCAGGCGTCGTCGAGCTCGCCGCGGGCCACCAGCACCGACGGCCCGCGCAGGAAGCTGGTGGCCTCGGTGACGGTGACGACGACGTCGCCGCCGGGAACGCGCACGGTCAGGGTTCCGGTCTGCGCACCCTCGGATGCCAGCGCCGCGACGGCGGCCGCGACCGTTCCGGTGCCGCACGACCGGGTCTCGCCGACACCACGTTCGTGGACGCGCATGGTGACCATGCCGTCGGCGGGGGCGGTGAGAACCTCGACGTTGACACCTTCGGGGAATTGCGCGGTATCGAAGGTGACCGGCGCCGCGACGTCCAGGGCGGCCAGCGCGGTGGCGGTCAGTTGCGGATCGACGCACGCCAGGTGCGGGTTGCCCACGTCGACCGCCACTCCGGCGAATCGCCTGCCGCCGACCGTAGCTTCGCCGCGGCCGAGCACATTCGCCTTGCCCATGTCGACGGTGACGTCGGCGTTGGTCTGGTCGACGTGGTGCAGGGTCACCGGCCGGGGTCCGGCCAGGGAGCCGACCACGAACTCGTCGCGCGTCTCCAGCCCGCTGGCACGCAGGTAGTGGGCGAACACCCGCACGCCGTTGCCGCACATCTGCGCGGTCGAGCCGTCGGCGTTGCGGTAATCCATGTACCAGTCGCCGGGGCACACGCCATCGGGCAGCCGATCGAGCACGCCGGCGGCCTGCGCGGCCCCGGCGGTGGTGACCCGCAGCACACCGTCGGCGCCCAGGCCGCGGCGCCGGTCGCACAACGCGGCGACCTTGGCGGCGGGCAACCCCACCCGGCAATCGACGTCGGGCAGCAGCACGAAGTCGTTCTGGGTGCCGTGACCCTTGGCGAAGAACACCGGATCAGCCTACGAACTCAGCCTGAGCGTTGCCAGGCCCGCAGCGTTTGATCGACCGCGTCGGCCGCGGTCGCATCGATCCAATGCACGCGGTGGTCGCGGCGAAACCACGATCGTTGCCGTCGCACATAGCGCCTGGTGCCGAAAAAGGTCTGCTGCTGCGCGTCGTCGAGTAGTTCGGCGGTTCCGCCGGCGTCCAGTGCCTCGATGACTTGCGCGTAACCCAGCGCGCGGGCGGCGGTGACGCCGTCGCGCAGGCCGCGACCGAGTAGCGTCCGCACCTCGTCGACCAACCCTTCGGTGAACATCAGCTCGGTGCGCCGCGCCAGGCGTTCGTCGAGAATCGTTGTGTCACAATCCAACCCAACGATCGCGGTGTTCCACCGGGGGACACCGATGCGCGGCGCGGACGCGGCGAACGGCTGCCCGGTGAGCTCGATTACCTCCAGCGCCCGCACCGTGCGCCGGCCGTCGGTGGGCAGAATCGCCGCGGCCGCGACGGGATCCCGGCGGGCCAGTTCGTCGTGCAGCCGGGCCACCCCGATCTCGGCCAGCCGTTGTTCCCAGCGGGCGCGTACGGCCGGATCGGTCGCCGGGAAGGACCAGTCGTCCAGCAGGGATTGGATGTAGAGCATCGACCCGCCGACCACGACCGGGACGGCCGCCCGGGCCCGGATCGCCTCGATGTCGGCGACGGCCGCCTGCTGATAGCGGGCAACGGTGGCGGTTTCGGTGACGTCGAGGACGTCGAGCTGGTGGTGCGGGATGCCGCGGCGCTGGGCGACCGGCAACTTGGCGGTCCCGATGTCCATGCCGCGGTAGAGCTGCATCGCGTCGGCGTTGACGATCTCCGCCGCGCCGCCCAACCGGTCCACGACGTCGAGCGCAAGTTGCGATTTGCCGGTGCCGGTCGGGCCGATGATCGCCAGCGGTCTCATGGTTGCCAGACACCGGCGAAGTAGCCCACCCCGTAGGGCGCCCCCCGGTAGAGCTCCTTGGCCGACCGCGGTCCGGGTTCGGCCAGACCGGCCAGCACCTGGAAGGCGACCCGACCCAGGACCCGGTCCGGCAGCCGGGCCAGGGCGCCGATGTCACCGGCGGCGAGCGCATCGTCGAGGACCAGCTGCGGAGGGGCGCCGCTGGGGTCGTAGCCGCCGGGCGCGCTCGGGGTCAGGGTGTTCACGCCGTCGGCGACGACCAGCACACCGATCGGCTCGGATTCGCCGTCGATCTCAATACGCAACCGGCGCCCGCACGCGAGCGCGCCGGCGGGGTCCCGGTCGGCGGCATACGCCCGGACCTGCACGCTGCCGTCAGGTCGGGCCCGGCCGCGGACCCACCCAGCCAGCAGCGCGCACAACGGCAGGTCGGTCGGCTGGCGGCTTCCCGGCGCGAGAGCCACGGGTACGTCGACGCCGAATCCCGCGAAGGTTCCGGCGCACTCCGGGCCCAGGGTGGCGTCGGTGCCCGCAATGCCCACGGCGATCCACCGGGCCGGCAACACCGCGGCCGCGGCCAGTACCGCCGTCCGCAGCTCACTCGTCTCGGCGGCGGCCGCCCCAGCCAGGTCCGGGACCAGCACCGGCGCGGAAGGGACGATCGCGATCGCGCTCAGCACGCCACCAAACTAGCTGGACGTCACCCAGTCGTCGGCCCCCACGCCGGCTCCTCGGCCGCGATGACGGGAGCGGCGGGTCGGGCCGGGGCGGTGGGGGCTTCAGCTTCGGCTTCGGCCTCGGCCTCGATCGTGGCGGCCTCGCCGCGAGCCAGCGCCACCGTCGCGGCGATCACCATGGCGACGGCCGCACCCAGGCCGACCCACTCGAAGCCGTCGGCCCGCAGCGTCTCCCCCAGGACCGTGATACCCAGCACCGTGGCCACCACCGGCTTGGCCACCGTCATCGTCGGCAGCGATGCCGTCAGCACGCCGGCGCGGAACGCCGACTGCTGGAAAATCATCCCGCACAGCATCATCACCAGCCACGGGATGAATTCCGGCGCGCTGATCGCGGCCAAGAAACCCCGCGTGTGCAGCACGTCGACGACGCCTTTGGTCAGCACGGCGAACAAGGCCAGCGAGGAACCCGCGACGAAGGCCAGCAGCACCGCTGCCTGCGGGCGGCCCGACCACACCTTTGCCGCGATCACACAGGACACCAACAGCGGACCCATCACCACGGCCACGATCAGCCACGTCGACAGCGGTGCCCGGTCATGTCCGGCCGTCGGGTCACCGACTGAGATGACCACCGCCAGAGACGCGGCCAGCACACTCGCCCAGATCCACTCCGACCGGGTGATGCGGTGGTGGGTCAGGCGCGAGTAGATCGGCAGAGCGAACAGCAGGGCCGTCACCTGCAGCGCCGTCACCAGCATCACCGACGCCCAGATCAGCGCCACCGCCTGCAGGCTGTAGTTGAGGATGGCGCACAGACCGCCCGTCCACCAGCGCGCGTCACGCAGGGACATGCCGAACAGCTTGAGATGGCCGACCTGCTCGTCGGTGATCTCGTGCGCCGAGCGCTGGCGGATCACGTCGCCCGTCGCCGAGGCCAGCGCCGCGAACAGGGCGATGATCCCGGCGATCGCAACCATTGACATGGGTGACCCTCATTCCCAACTTCGCCGCCAGCGTCCCCCCGTCAGGTCTACGGACACCTGATATTCGCTGGCAGTTCAACCAATACTGTATGGCTCTGCAGAGACACTGAACAGTGCTGCGGCCGGTCGCCAATCCGTTTCGCGCCCTTGGAAACCTCCCGACGGTTACCTCGCCCCAGAGCCTTGCCAGCGAAACTTCAGCTCCGCCCAGAGCCGGTTATGTGGCGGCTGTGAGAATGCTCCGCGCCCGCCGACGTCCCCTCGTTACGGTACCCGGCCGCGAGCAGTCCCCGCCGGGTGCAATCCAACGGGAACCGATTCGTTACGCACCCTGTCACGGCGGGAAAAAGCATCGGTGCCCAAAGGTGGCCGCGTACCGCCTGCCAAACTGCTTGAATACTGGTGGGGAACCGGTCGGCAGAGCACCAGAGCTGCCGGTCGTCTTGGGTGCCGCTTCGCGCGGCAGCTGCGCGGGATCTCGACCGCGTGACGGAGAAGGATAGGTGACGAGCGCAATGACGGGTGACCAGCCCAGCGGCAACGACTCAGCAGGGTCGATCAGTGAAACATCCGCCAGGCCGGTACCCGGCCCGCGCCCAGGTCCCGGGCCCCGGCCCGGTCCGGCGCCGGGTACCCGACCCACGGTCACCCACCACGTGTCCAAGCACCCGCCCAGCGATCCGCACAAGTTCGGGCGGGTCGACGACGACGGCACCGTATGGCTGATCACCGCGTCCGGCGAGCGTGTTGTCGGCTCCTGGCAAGCCGGTGACCCCGAAGCCGCGTTTTCCCATTTCGGGCGGCGTTTCGACGACCTGAGCACCGAAGTCTCGCTGATGGAAGAGCGGCTGGTGTCCGGCACCGGGGATCCCCGCAAGATCAGCGCCCACGCCGCCGCACTGGCCGAGACGTTGCCCACGGCTGCGGTGCTCGGCGACGTGGACGCGATCGCCCGCCGGCTGGACGATATCCAGGCGCGCATCGACGTGTACGTCACGGCGCACCGGTCCAGGCGCGAAGAGCATCGGATCGCCCAGACCGCCCGCAAGGAGGCGCTGGCCGCCGAGGCGGAGGAGCTGGCCACCAACTCGACGCACTGGAAAGTCGCCGGCGACCGGCTGCGGGCCATCCTCGATGAGTGGAAGACGATCAGCGGGCTGGACCGCAAGGTCGACGACGCGTTGTGGAAGCGCTACTCCACCGCGCGGGAGACCTTCAACCGGCGGCGCGGTTCCCACTTCGCCGAACTGGACCGGGAGCGCTCGGGCATCCGTGCGGCCAAGGAGCGGCTCTGTGAGCGCGCCGAAGCGCTGTCCGACTCGACGGACTGGGCGGCCACCAGCGCCGAGTTCCGCAAGCTGCTGACCGAGTGGAAGGCGGCGGGACGCGCCAGCAAGGACGTCGACGACGCGCTGTGGCGCCGGTTCAAGGCCGCTCAAGACACGTTCTTCAAGGCCCGCAACGCCGTCACCGCGGAAAAGGACGCCGAGCAGCGGGCCAATGCCGCCGCCAAAGAGGCCCTGCTGGCCGAAGCGGAGAAGATCGACACCAGCAATCACGACGCCGCGCGCGCCGCGCTGCGCGCGATCGCCGACAAATGGGATGCGATCGGCAAGGTGCCGCGGGAGCGGTCCGCCGATCTGGAGCGGCGGCTGCGGGCGATCGAGAAGAAGGTGCGTGACGCAGGCGAGTCGGACTGGGCGGACCCGCAGGCGCAGGCCCGCGCCGAGCAGTTCCGGGCCCGCGCCGAGCAGTACGAACAGCAGGCGGCCAAGGCCGAGGCGGCGGGCAAGACCAAAGAAGCCGATCAGGCCAGGGCCAACGCCGAGCAGTGGCAGCAGTGGGCCGACGCCGCGGCCAAGGCGCTGACCCGCAGGTCCTAGCGTTCGTCGGGCTCGGGGCTTTCGGGGTCGGTCGGCTCCGCGGGCGGACGGCCCAGGACGGTGTTGGACTCCAGCTCGCTGACGACGCGGCGCCGTTCCTGCTCGGCGGCCAGTTGCACGATGGTGCGCTGCCACACCACGCGGGCCCAGTGGAAGGTCAGCAGGATCACGGTGATCCAGGAGACGAACAGGCCGATGCCCGGGCCGGGGTGGCCGAGCGGCACAGTCTGGCGCGACCAGACGGCCAGCATGCCGGCGCCGCTGGCCAGCGCCGAGCCCGCCAGTGCCACCCACGCCACCGCCCAGCGCCGGGTCAGCAACGCCAGCGTGGAGAAGCCGATCCCGAACACCAGCGCCAGCCACTCGAAAACCCGCAACGGCAGCGCGACCACCGCCTGGGCGGCGCCGTGGGTGTTGAACAGCAAATCCCAGCCGCGGACGCTTCCGGTGTGCGGCAGGACGAACGAGCTCACCAATACGAACACCAAGATCGCCACGACCAAAGCCCTTGCACCAGGATCGATTTCACGTGCCACACGCCGCTCGGCGTCCTCGATCTCGGACCGGTAGGCGTCGAAATCCGCCACGTCTGTGTCTCCGTTCATCTGCTCATCGACCGAAGCCGGGTTGACCGCATCCGGCCGGTTGGGCCGGGGCGAGCGGCAACCCGACCGCGGGCATGCCGAGGCCGACCCCGCTGCTCGGTTTGCGGCCCGCGGCGTGCGCGTCTCCGGCGCGGGTGCGGCGATGGCTCAGGACGCCGGCATCGGCAATAAGGTGGTGCGGTGCGGCGTCGGTAACTCGCACGGTAACGATGTCACCGGGGCGCACCTGGTCGGTTCCCGACACGCGCCCGGTCGAGTCGACCGCCTGGGTCCGGTCGCTGGTGGCGAAGTGGACCAGCCTGCCGTCGCGCGCCCGGCCCGTCATGCGTGCCGTGCTGGCGTCCTTGCGTCCCTCCCCGGTGGCGACCAGAAGTTCGACGGTTTGGCCGACCAGGGCGCGGTTGTGCTCGAGGGAGATCCGCTCCTGCAGGTCGACGAGACGCAGATAGCGTTCCTGCACAACGGCTTTCGGTAGCTGATCCGGGAGTTCAGCGGCGGGGGTGCCGGGGCGCTGCGAGTACTGGAAGGTGAATGCCGCCGCGAATCGAGCCCGGGCCACGACGTCGAGGGTGGCCTGGAAGTCCTCCTCGGTCTCGCCGGGAAATCCGACGATCAGGTCGGTGGTGATGGCGGCATGCGGCATCGCCGCCCGGACCCGTTCGATGATGCCGAGGTAACGCTCGGCGCGGTAGGAACGGCGCATCGCGCGCAGGATCCGATCCGATCCGGACTGCAGCGGCATGTGCAGCGCCGGGCAGACATTCGGTGTCTGCGCCATCGCCTCGATCACGTCGTCGGTGAACTCGGCGGGGTGCGGTGACGTGAACCGGACCCGCTCCAGGCCGTCGATGTCGCCGCAGGCCTTGAGCAGTTCGGCGAAGGCGCCGCGGTCGCGGGGTATCGCGGGGTCGGCGAAAGAGACGCCGTAGGCGTTGACGTTCTGACCCAGCAGGGTGATTTCCAGGACGCCGTCGTCCACCAGTGAGCGCACCTCGGCCAGAATGTCGGCGGGACTGCGATCGACCTCTTTGCCCCGCAACGACGGGACGATGCAGAACGTGCAGCTGTTATTGCAGCCCACGGAGATGGAAACCCAAGCGGCATAAGCCGATTCGCGAGCACTCGGCAGCGAAGACGGAAACTCCTGCAGGGCCTCGGCGATCTCCACCTGTGCCGCGTTGTTGTGCCGGGCGCGTTCCAGCAGGGTGGGCAGCGAGCCGATGTTGTGAGTGCCGAAGACGACGTCGACCCACGGCGCCTTGTGCAGCACAACGTCGCGGTCCTTCTGCGCCAGGCACCCGCCGACGGCGATCTGCATGTCGGGGTTGCTGCGCTTGCGTGGCGCCAGGTGACTGAGGTTGCCGTAGAGCTTGTTGTCGGCGTTCTCCCGGACGGCGCAGGTGTTGAACACGACGATGTCGGCCTCGGCCTCGTCGGCCGCGCGCTGGTAGCCGGCCGCCTCGAGCAGGCCCGCCAGTCGCTCGGAGTCGTGGACGTTCATCTGGCAGCCGTAGGTACGCACCTGGTAGGTCCGCGCCGACGCTGCGGAAACGGCGTCACTCGCCGCGCCCGCAACGCCTGGTACCACCGTCGAAGTCACGGGGTAATGGTACGGGGACCGCCGCTGACCGGAGGAACCCGCAGCTCACGGCAGCCCCCGCAGCCGGGTCGGCTAGACCCGCCGACGCTCCCGTTCGGCGGCCAACTCGGCCAGCACCACCTCGCACGCGACGGTCTGGCTGTACCCGCGGCGGGCCAGCAGCCCGACCAGCCGGCGAGTCACCTTGATGTCGTCGTCGCCACCCAGCACCTCCCGGCGCAGCCGAGTCCGTATCAGCTGCTCGGCTTGCGCCCGCTCGGCACCGGCATCGATCCCGCCGAGCACCCCGGTGATCACCTCGTTGTCCACGCCCTTGGTACGCAGCTCAGCAGCCAACGCGCGTTTGCTCTTACCCGCGTTCGCCCGCCGCGACCGCACCCACTGCTCGGCGAAGTCCGCATCGTCAACCAGCCCGACGGCGGCCAGCCGGTCGAGTACCCGGTGGCTGACCTCGTCGGGATAGCCCTTCTTGGCCAGTTGGCCGGCCAATTCGGCCCTGGTACGTGCTCGCGCGGTGAGCAGGCGCAGGCACAATGCCCGCGCCTGCTCTTCGCGGCGAGACGACTCAGAAGTCGACGGGGGCGGGCAGGACGCTGTCATCGGTCACCACTGCACCAATGCCGAGCTTTTCCTTGATCTTCTTCTCGATCTCGTTGGCCACTTCGCTGTTCTCCATCAGGAAGTTGCGGGCGTTCTCCTTGCCCTGGCCGAGCTGTTCGCCCTCGTAGGTGAACCAGGCCCCGGCTTTGCGGATGAAGCCCTGATCCACTCCCATGTCGATCAGCGAACCTTCCCTGCTGATACCCCTGCCGTAGAGGATGTCGAACTCGGCCTGTTTGAACGGCGGTGACACCTTGTTCTTGACGATCTTGACGCGGGTGCGGTTGCCGACCGCGTTGGTGCCGTCCTTGAGCGTCTCGATCCGCCGCACGTCCATACGCACCGACGCGTAGAACTTCAGCGCCTTGCCGCCGGTGGTCGTCTCAGGACTCCCGAACATGACTCCGATTTTTTCGCGCAGCTGGTTGATGAAGATCGCCGTGGTGCCCGAATTGTTAAGCGCACCAGTCATTTTCCGCAGCGCCTGACTCATCAGCCGGGCCTGCAGCCCGACGTGGCTGTCACCCATCTCGCCTTCGAGCTCCGCGCGCGGCACCAGTGCCGCCACCGAGTCGATGACCAGGATGTCCAGCGCACCCGAACGGATCAGCATGTCGGCGATCTCAAGTGCCTGCTCCCCCGTGTCCGGCTGGCTGACCAACAGCGAATCGGTGTCGACGCCGAGCTTCTTGGCGTAATCCGGGTCCAGCGCATGCTCGGCGTCGATAAACGCCGCGACGCCGCCGGCTGCCTGGGCGTTGGCCACCGCGTGCAGTGCCACGGTGGTCTTACCCGAGGACTCCGGGCCGTAGATCTCGATGACCCGGCCACGGGGCAGGCCGCCGATGCCCAGCGCGACGTCCAGCGCGATGGACCCCGTCGGGATGACTGAAATCGGCTGACGCACCTCGTCGCCGAGGCGCATCACCGAGCCTTTGCCGTAACTCTTCTCGATCTGGGCCATCGCCAGTTCGAGAGCCTTCTCGCGGTCAGGGGCTTGTGCCATGGTGCCTCTCCTGTAGTCGGTGTTCGGTGACCGGTATTGGTCGGTTGGCTGTGACACTAGAGAGGGCCACCGACAAGTCGAGATCTCCGAATGCCAACACACTAGCCGAACACCTGTTCGACTCCACTTTCGACACGCCGCATAGGGCGATTTCGCCGGAAAGGCACCCGGAAACCCATGGACATCGCCGCCGAACTCGCCGAGATCTCCACCTATGGAGGATTTTTCGCCGTGAAAGTGGGCGGCGACCCCACGGGCTGGCATCCCGTCACCACGTCCTACACCGACGGCTTCACCGATCTGATCGATGTCACCAACACGCGCCTGGCCAGCTCCGAGCCGCGAATCGGCGCTTCGCTGGTGCACCTGGCCCACGCCGCTCGGCTGTGGTCACTCGTGTTGGCCTGTGTGCTGGCCCACGGCGTGCTGCCCGACCTGACCGACCTGCAGCGCGCCGACGACAGCGCCCAACTGCGGCTGCCCGAACCCGTCGGCGAAACCGTTCCACCCGATCCCGAACTCTTGTATTGCGTCGTCGTGCAGGACCACATGGAGCGGTTTGCCGCCGGCCTGCGGGTCAATCTGGCACCTGGCCTGCGCTCCGGCAACATCGCCTCGGCGCTCACCGGAACCGCGCGAATGCTGCTCGCGGCGCGGCCCGATCTCCGGGGGCCGATCACCCGCACCACTGCCGCCCTGCTGGATATCGGCGAACTGGCCGGAACCGGCGAACTCGTCGGCCCCGATCTGGGCTTCCGGCGCAACAGCTGCTGTCTCTACTACCGCGTGCCTGGCGGTGGCAAATGCGGCGACTGCGGGCTTTGACGGCTTGAGTTCCCCGCCGAGAGTCACGCCAGCGTGACGTTCGGCGTCGAAGTCTGCGCCAGCGTGACGTTCGGCGGAAAGGCAGGGAGTTGGGCGCCAGCGTGACGTTCGGCGTCGAAGTGTGCGCCAGCGTGACGTTCGGCGAAAAGGGAGCAACATCACCACTGGTCGCGCGGGACGTCGAAGTCCGCGCACAGCGCCCGCCACACCTCACGCGGCTCGACGCCGTCCTCGATCGCCTGCGCGGCCGTGCGCCCGCCGAACCCGGTCAAAACGTGGTCGACCAGCACCGATGCGCCGTAGGCGGCGCCAAAGCGCAGCACCACCCGCTCGTTGAACTCCGTCAGCCGCACGCCAGCCAAGATACCCAGCCGGTCACCCGGCCAAAGCAAGCGCTTCGTGGCACACCCGCACCGGGTCGGCCACCTGCGCAATGCTGTCGGCGGCCCGCCGGGCGGCCTCGCGATACCCGGGCGACCCCAGCACGTCGCCGACCGCTGATACCAGCGCCTCGGCGGTCAGTGGGCGAATCAGCCGCCCGCTGCCCTGCCGCACCACCCGGTTCGCCATCTCCCACTGATCGCCACCGCCGGGTACCACCACCAGCGGCACCCCGGCGAGCAAGGCCTTGGCCACCAGGCCGTGACCGCCGCCCCCGATCACCACATCGGCGTGGGTCAACAGCTCGTCCTGCCGGCCCAACCCCACCACAGCCCAGGGCGGCGGCGCCAGGTCCGCACCACCGAGCCGCGACACCACCAGCCGCGAACCCTCGGGCAAAGTGTCGCCCGGTATCAGGCTTTCCAGGGCGAGCTCCGCCAGCCCGATGGTGCCCGTCGCCGCGGTGGAAGGGGCTACCATCACTACCGGCCCGGAGCCGGGCGGAATCTCCAGCACCTGTTCGGTCGGCTCGAAATGCAGCGGTCCCACCACGACGGCCTCGTCCGGCCAATCCGGGCGAGGCACCTCCAACGCCGGCAGCGTGGCGATCAGCCGCCGCAGCGGCCCCGGATCGTCGGCCGGTAAACCGATGTCCACCCGCACGGCGGCACGCTGGCGCTGACCCGCACGCACCGAGCGTGTCGTCAGCGCTCGCATCACGGTGTCGCGCAGCCGTCCCCGCACCCCGGTCCCAGGCGCCAGACCGCTGCCGATCGGCGGCAACCCCTTCGACGGGAGGTACAGCGGATGCGGGCTCAGCTCGACCCACGGGATGCCCAGCAGTTCGGCGGCCATGCCACCGCCGGCGGTGATGACGTCGGAGACCACCAGGTCGGGAGCCAGCTCGCGCAGCGTCGGCGCGACGAGCTCCGCCATCCGCGCCGCTCGCCGGTGAATCCTGGCGCCGGCATCGACGTCCTCGTCGACGGCCACCAGACCGTCCAGTTCGACGGCGTCGACCCCGACCGCGCGGGCGGCCTCCAGCCACTCGACCCCGGTGAACAGCGTGGGCGTGTCTCCGGCCGCGGATAAGCGCCGGCACAGCGCGATCGCGGGAAACGAGTGCCCGGGATCGGGCCCGGCTACCACGGCGACGCGCATCGGCCCTACCCTGCCACAACCGCACTCGCCTACGCTGGCAACCATGACCGAGCTGACTCAGACCACCACCAACGACAACATCCGCACGGTCGAGGGATTCTTGTATGCGCTGCAGGATCAGGATTTCGAGACCCTGGACGCCGCCCTTGACGACAACCTCGTCTACGAGAACGTCGGGTTTTCGACGATCCGCGGTGGTCGCCGCGTGGTGAAGCTGTTCCGCAAGATGCAGGGCCGGATGGGTTTCGAGGTGAAGTTCCACCGGGTGGCCGCCGACGGCGACGCGGTGCTCACCGAACGCACCGACGTGCTGGTCTTCGGGCCGCTGCGAATCCAGTTCTGGGTGTGCGGGGTGTTCGAGGTGCGCGACGGGCGGATCACGCTCTGGCGGGACTACTTCGACGTCTTCGACATGCTCAAGGCGACGCTGCGTGGCGTGGCCGGCATGGTGATCCCGTCGCTGCGCCCGACGCTTTAGGGCAAGCCACGTCCACAGCAAACGGCACATGCCGCGGCACGTGGCAAATGGCAAATTTCTGAGCGAAATTTGACGTTGTTCGGTGAAAAACCTAAAAATCACCGCGCCGCGATCGACTTACGATGACGCTGACGAGGTTCGAGGGCAGGCTCGGAGCCTCGTAATGCGCATGACCGATAGGCCATGGCAAATTGGGGAGGCCCAAAATGTCATTTGTAGTCGTGACGCCAGAGTTAATAACGGCAGCTGCAGCGGACTTGGCCAGCATCGGCGCGTCGGTGGATGCGGCGGGTGCCGCCGCGTCAGCCCCCACCGTCGCGGTCCTGGCCGCAGGCGCCGATGAGGTGTCGGCCGCCATCGCATCGTTGTTCGGAACCCACGGCCAGGCGTACCAGGCCCTCAGCGCGCAGGCGTCGGCGTTCCATGAACAATTCGTGCAGATCATGGCTGCCGGCACCGGCGGCCAGGGCGGCGCCGGCGGCACCGGCGCGCTGATCGGCTCCGGCGGCGCAGGCGGCGCCGGCGGCTTGGGTCAGTACTGCGGGCCTGGGGGGACCGGCGGAAATGCCGGACCGGTCTACGGTAGCGGCGGGGCCGGCGGCACCGGCGGAAGCGGCATCGGCGGCGACGGCGGAAACGGCGGAAACGGCGGCAAGGCCGGGCTGATCGGCGATGCCGGCAACGGCGGGAACGGCGGTCAAACGCTGGCTGGTGCGCCCCGCAAGGGCGGTGATGGCGGCAGCGGCGGCGACGCCTGGCTGATCGGCAACGGCGGCAACGGCGGGACTGCCGCCGCTAGCGGGACGCGCGGCGCAGTCGGTCCCGGTGGCGCCGGCGGGCTACTACTCGGCTCCAGCGGTCAGAACGGGCGGTAGTTCGCCTCCGCTGCAGCGCGGTCAGGCCTACATTGCCCTCGGCAACCCACCGAGCTCGTCGAACGCCTGCGCCCAGCTCATCAACCGATCGGTCACGTCGACCAGCTCGTCGCGGTAGCGCTGTTGAATCGCGCCGCCCGCGCCCTCCCCGTTTGCCGCCGACACCAATTGCGCTGCCGCAGTGACCATTTCGTTGTACTGACGAACGCCCGCGCCCAGCTGAGCGGTGTAGGCGTTGATGGTCGGCACCAGGTACTCCCGCGACGGGTCGGAGTTGTGCGCGGCCCGTTCCATCGACACCACCTGCGTCGCGGTGGCGGCCATCGCCGCTGACGTCCGGTTGGCCGCGGCAGTCAACTCGGCGATCTCGTCGGCCGGTAGCAGGGCGCCGCGTTCGATCACGCCTAGCAGCGAATAGAACCCGCGTTCGGAGGCCCCCAGCGCGTACATCGCCGGCCGAGCGGCCGACCCCGGCGCCGGCAGCCGCCGGATGTTGCTCAGCCGCGGCGATGGCAGCGGCTCGGCCTTCAACCAGTGGTAGCGGAAGAACAGCAGGGTCGCGGGAATCACCATCAAGACCGCGATCGCTCCGGTGATCTGCAGCAGCAGCGCGAACCAGCCCCAGGCTGCCAGTCCCGCCGTCACCGCCGCCCAGAACAGGCACCCGAAGGTGAAGATCCAGGCCCAGCGCAGCGCGCGGCGGCGGCGGCGCAGCATCCGGGCGCGCGGATCGGCGACCGCGTTGATCTTCTGGGCGACCAGGCCGGTCAAGTCGGCAACGGTATCGAATCCGCGCTGCAGCAGCGCCCGCCACCGCGGATGTGGATTCGACTTCGCAGACATCTCGGACGTCACGCCTATTGCTGACCGTAGGGCTGCTCAGGAACAGGTCCGGCGGCCCCGGTGGCGGGCGTGGTGGTGTTCACGCCGGGTGCAGGCGTCCCCCCGGCCGGCAGTGCGTCGCCGCGCATCGAGGCGCGGATCTGCTCGAGCCGCGAGTGCCCGGCCATCTGGACGCCGGCCTGTTCGACTTCGAGCATGCGGCCCTGCACGGAGTTCTGGGCGAGTTCGGCGGATCCGATCGCGTTGGCGTATCGGCGTTCAATCTTGTCGCGCACCTCGTCGAGGCTGGGGGTGTTGCCCGGCGCGGCGAGCTCGCTCATTGACCGCAGCGACGCGCTGACCTGCTCCTGCATCTTGGCCTGCTCGAGCTGGCTGAGCAGCTTGGTGCGCTCGGCGATCTTCTGCTGCAGCACCATCGCGTTGCGTTCAACCGCCTTCTTGGCCTGGCCCGCGGCTTGCAAAGCCTGGTCGTGCAGGGTTTTGAGGTCTTCGACGGACTGCTCGGCGGTGACCAGCTGCGCGGCGAAGGCCTCTGCGGCGTTGTTGTACTCGGTGGCCTTGGCGGCATCTCCGGCGGCAGTGGCCTGGTCGGCCAGCGTCAGCGCCTGACGCACGTTGACCTGCAACTTCTCGATGTCGGCCAGCTGCCGGTTGAGCCGCATCTCAAGCTGACGCTGATTGCCGATGACCTGCGCGGCCTGCTGGGTTAGCGCCTGGTGGGTGCGCTGGGCTTCCTCGATGGCCTGCTGGATCTGCACTTTGGGGTCGGCGTGCTCGTCGATCTTCGAGTTGAACAGCGCCATCAGGTATTTCCACGCCTTGACGAACGGATTGGCCATCAGTGAGCTCCGCCTTCGCTTCTTATGTGCTGGTTGGGCCGCAACGCTACCCCTGACGCTCAATTTAGTGGGTCAACCCGCATCTACCCACCCATGGTGGGACCAAAATGACGAGGTGTTCGGCCGGCAATCAGGCGACGGCCAGCGCGACCACCGGCGGAATGACGACTTTGGTGCTGACATCGATGGTGGCGGCCCCGGCGTCGAGGCGTGCGCTGCTGCGCTCCTCACCGGCCATCCGCTCGCCGGCGTCGATGAGCACCTGCGACAACGGGACTTGCAGCGCGTCGCAGATCGAGTTGAGCAGCTCGCTGGAGGGTTCCTTGCGACCGCGCTCGACTTCCGACAGATACCCGAGGCTTACCCGCGCCGAATCGGACACCTCGCGCAGCGTCCGGCCCTGAGATGTCCGGGCCCCCCGCAGCACGTCGCCAATGACCTCGCGCACCAGTGACGTCATCGCGCTCTCCTCCATCCGGTCAGAATCCAGTCACGATCGTGCCCCTAAAAAGCATGGGACTTTAGGACAACGCCAACCGGGGCCGCGTTGGTTCCCAGGAAAACGACAGAAATCTAACCGGACCGCTTGGTGTGGCGGATTTCTCGCACCGTCGACGCCACGTAGTCGATGCCGGTGACCAGCGTCAGCACGATCGCCAGCCCCATCACCACCTGCGCGGCGGTGTGCAGCAGACCCGCGAGCGGCAGTACGAACAACCCGATCGCCACCGCTTGGACGACCGTCTTCAGTTTGCCGCCCCAGCTGGCCGGGATAACGCCGCGCCGGATGACGGCCAGCCGCAACGCGGTGATGGCCACCTCCCGGGCCATGATGACCACCGTCACCCACCACGGCAACTCACCCAGCATCGACAGGCTGATCAGCGCCGACCCGATCAGAATCTTGTCGGCGATCGGGTCGACGAATGCGCCGAACTCGGTCGCCATGCCGTAGTTGCGGGCCAGCAGTCCGTCGAACCGGTCGGTGATGCAGGCGACGGCGAAGATCGCCCACGCCACGATCCGCGCGTAGGTGTGGTGGCCGTCGCCGTAGAACAGGGCATAGAGGAAGATCGGGACGAGCAGCAGCCGGGTCAGAGTCAGGATGTTGGCGAGATTCGCGATGCGGGCACGGCCTTCGATCTGACCTGTCTGCGGCTGCCCCGACACGGCAACAGAATAACGGCTGACCAGCTCATGTGGTGGCTGACGTCGATACTGTTTGCACGTGACCCAAAGTCGACGGGACAACCAGCCGGTGGTCCGGCGGGCGCGGACTTCCGACGTTCCCGCCATCAAGCATCTCGTCGACACCTATTCGGGCCGAATCCTGCTGGAAAAGAATCTCGTCACGCTTTACGAGTCCGTCCAGGAGTTCTGGGTCGCCGAGCACCCGGAAATCGAGGGCAAGGTCGTCGGTTGCGGGGCACTGCACGTGTTTTGGGCGGACTTGGGCGAGATCCGGACCGTCGCGGTCGATCCGGCGATGACCGGCCACGGCATCGGCCACGCGATCGTCAACAGGCTGCTCGAGGTAGCCCGGGAGCTGGAGCTGCAGCGACTGTTCGTGTTGACCTTCGAGACCGAGTTCTTCGCCAGGCACGGTTTCACCGAGATCGAGGGCACCCCGGTCACCGCCGAGGTGTTCGAGGAGATGTGCCGCTCCTACGACATCGGCGTGGCCGAATTCCTGGATCTGAGTTACGTCAAACCCAACACGCTGGGTAATTCCCGGATGCTGCTGGTCCTGTAGCCATGCGAGCAGCTACTCGGCGTCGCCGCCGTCGGCGTTCGCCCCGCCGCGGATCAGCGCCAGCGTCCCGGCCAACTCGTCGGGCTTGACCAGCACCTCGCGCGCTTTGGAGCCCTCCGAAGGCCCGACGATGCCGCGGGTCTCCATCAGGTCCATCAGCCGGCCCGCCTTGGCGAAGCCCACCCGCAACTTGCGCTGCAGCATCGAGGTCGAGCCGAACTGGCTGGACACCACCAACTCCACCGCCTGCAGGAAGACATCCATGTCGTCGCCGATGTCGGGGTCGACGTCGGCGCGTTCCCCGGTCGGTTTCGCGGCGGTCACGCCGTCGGTGTATTCCGGCTCGGCCTGGTCCTTGCAGGCGGCGACGACGGCCTGGATCTCCTCGTCGGTGATGTAGGCGCCCTGCAGCCGGATCGGCTTGCTCGCCCCCATCGGCAGGAACAGGCCGTCGCCCATCCCGATCAGCTTTTCCGCGCCGGCCTGGTCCAGGATCACCCGGCTGTCGGTGAGCGACGACGTGGCGAACGCCAGCCGGGACGGCACGTTGGTCTTGATCAGCCCGGTGACGACGTCCACCGAGGGCCGCTGGGTGGCCAGCACCAGGTGGATGCCGGCGGCGCGGGCCTTCTGCGTGATCCGCACGATCGCGTCCTCGACGTCGCGCGGTGCGGTCATCATCAGGTCGGCCAGCTCGTCGACAATGGCCAGCACATAGGGGTACGGGCGGTATTCACGCTGGCTGCCCAGCGGCGTGGTGATGTCCCCGGAGCGCACCTTGGCGTTGAAGTCGTCGATGTGCCGCACCCGGGAGGCCTGCATGTCCTGGTAGCGCTGCTCCATCTCCTCGACCAGCCACGCCAGCGCGGCGGCGGCCTTCTTGGGCTGGGTGATGATCGGCGTGATCAGGTGCGGAATGCCTTCATAGGGCGTGAGTTCCACCATTTTGGGGTCGATCAGGATCATCCTGACCTCTTCGGGGGTGGCCCGGGTCAGCAGCGACACCAGCATGGAGTTGACGAAGCTGGATTTGCCGGATCCGGTGGAGCCGGCGACCAGCAGGTGCGGCATCTTGGCCAGGTTGGCCGAGATGAAGTCGCCTTCGATGTCTTTGCCCAGCCCGATCACCAGCGGGTGGTGGTCGCGGCGGGTGGACGGCGCGGTGAGTACGTCGGCGAGCCGCACCATTTCGCGGTCGGTGTTGGGGACCTCGATGCCGACCGCGGACTTGCCCGGGATGGGGGCCAGCATGCGCACGCTCTCGGTGGCCACCGCGTAGGCGATGTTCTTTTGCAGCGCGGTGATCTTCTCCACCTTGACGCCGGGTCCGAGTTCGACCTCGTAGCGGGTGACCGTGGGACCGCGGGTGCATCCGGTGACGGCGGCGTCGACCTTGAACTGGGTGAGCACCTCGCCGATGGCGCTGGCCATGTGCGTATTGGCGGCGCTGCGCTTCTTCGGCGGATCCCCGGCCACCAGCAGATCCAGCGACGGCAGCGTGTAGGGGCCCTCGACGACGCGGTCGAGCGCTTGATCGCCCCGCTTTTCGGCTTTGCCGCCGCGCCGCCGCGACCGCCCGAGGACGGGCTCCGTCGGAGCCTCGGAATCGACTGAGTCTTCGGGCTCCTGGACTTCGGGACCCGGGGTCTGCGGGGCTTGCGCCGACGGCCACGCCTTGGGGACGTCGTCGAGGGACTGGTCGTAGTAGCCGTCGGAGAAGTCCTCGGCCGGCGTCACTTCGACGGTGTCCGCGTCGTCGCCGGCGAAGTCGTCTGCGGCAAAGTCGTCGTAGTCGTCGTAGTCGCGCTGGAACATCCGGGTGCCGAACATGCTGCGCAGGGCGTCGGGCACTTCGCGGATGGTGATGCCCGTCAGCAGCAGCAGCCCGAACAACGCGCCGATGAACAGCAGCGGGGCCGCGATCCACGGCGTCAGCCCGTCCGAGAGCGGACCACCGATGGCGAAGCCGATGAAGCCGGCCGCCCGCCGGCGCATTTCGGGATCCTCGGGCGATCCCGACCACAGGTGGCGCAGCCCGAGGAAAGACAGGGCGATCAGGCTGGATCCCAGGATCAGCCGCGGCCGCGCGTCGGGGTTGGGTTCGGTGCGCATCAGCACGATCGCCGCGGCGGCGGCCAGTAGCGGCAGCAGCACGACCGCCGAACCGATGAAGGTGCGCAATCCGGCGTCCACCCACGCGCCGACCGGCCGGGCGGCGCCGAACCACGAGCTGGCGGCGACGATGACGGCCAGACCGAGCAGCACCAGCGCGATGCCGTCGCGTCGGTGGCCGGGTTCGATGTTGCGAGCCTGGCCGATCGACCGTGCGGCGGTGCCGGTGCCTCGGGCGGCCATCATCCAGGTGGCGCGGGCCGCCCGGCCCCCGGCGATTCCCGCCAGCACCAGGAGCGACTGATTGCGGCGCTTGGCTGGGCGGGCGGGACGCTTGGCGGCCCGGGTCGGGCGTTTGGCCGGCCGGGCTGCACGCTTGGCCTGCGATGTGCCAGCTGCTGCGGCTCGCCCACCTCGGGCTCCGGTCCGCGGAGAACCCTTTGACCTGCTCGTTCGGGTTCCGGAGCCAGCGACGGTCTTACTTGCCATGATCGCAAGCCTAGTCGCAAAAACAACATCTGCACCATCCGCCACACTGGTAACGACCGCGTCGCCGCGATGTGCCCGCCTCGTGACCTGACCGGTGTGAGTAGGGTGACAACCGGCCGCGGTTGTGCCGCGGCGCACCACCGAAAGTTCACGCCTGAACCCGCCAAAGTCGCCAGGAGGCTCACCATGCCCGTCGTCGTCGTCGCCACCATGACCGTCAAGCCTGAATCGGTCGACACCGTCCGCGACATTCTCACCGGCGCCGCCGGCGAGGTGCACGAAGAGCCCGGCTGCCAGCTGTACTCGCTGCACCAGACCGGTGAGACCTTCGTCTTCGTCGAGCAGTGGGCCGACGAGGAGGCGCTCAAGACCCACAGCACCGCCCCCGCGATCGGCAAGATGTTCGCCGCCGTCGGCGATCACCTGGCCGGGGCTCCCGACATCAAGATGTTGCAGCCGCTTCCCGCTGGAGACCCCGACAAGGGCCAACTGCGCTCCTGATGAGTCGCGCGCTCGAAGGCAAGGTCGCCTTCGTCACCGGCGCCGCGCGCGGCCAGGGCCGTGCCTACGCGGTCCGGTTGGCCGCCGACGGCGCCGACGTGATCGCGGTCGACCTGTGCGGCCAGATCGACAGCGTCCCCTACCCGCTGGGCACCGCCGAGGATCTGGCCGTCACCGTCAAGCAGGTCGAGGACACCGGTGCGCGCATCGTGGCCCGCCAAGCCGACGTCCGGGACCGCGACGCGCTGGCGGCGGCGCTGCAAGAAGGTCTGGACGAGTTCGGCCGGCTCGACATCGTGATAGCCAATGCCGGTATCGCGCCGATGCAGTCCGCAGACGGCTGGCGCGATGTCATCGACGTGAACCTCACTGGCGCCTACCACACCGTCGACGTCGCGATTCCTGCTCTGGTCGCGCACGGCGACGGAGGTTCGATCGTGCTGATCAGCTCGGCCGCCGGACTGGCCGGCGTCGGCAGCGCCGACGCCGGCTCCATCGGCTATGCCGCCGCCAAACACGGGATGGTCGGACTGATGCGCTTGTACGCCAATCTGCTTGCCAAACATGACATTCGGGTCAACTCGGTGCATCCGTCCGGGGTCGACACACCGATGATCAACAACAAGTTCATCCGCCAGTGGCTGGCCGACATGGTCGCCGAATCGGGTTCGGCCCCGGGAATGACCAATGCACTGCCGGTGCAGATTCTGCAGCCCGACGACATCGCCAACGCGGTAGCTTGGCTGGTGTCCGACCAGGCCCGCTACATCACCGGGGTCACGCTGCCGGTTGACGCGGGTTCGGTGAACAAGAGGTAGGCGTATGTCCCGAAACCCCGCCGCGCGCACCGCATTCGGGCCGATGGTGCTGGCCGCCGTCGAGCAGAACGAGTCGGCCGATCGCAGGCTGATCGACGATGATCTCGCCGAACTGTTTCTGCCGATACCGATGCGCCTGCTCGTCGCCACGACACACTGGCCGACAGTCCGCGGCGCGCTGATCCGCGCCTCGGAGTGGACCGGCCGCGGGCTATGGGCCAATATCGCTTGCCGCAAACGATTTATCGGCGACAAACTCGCCGAGGCTCTCGACGATATCGACGCGGTGGTGATCCTCGGCGCCGGCCTGGACACCCAGGCGTACCGGTTGAACCGCCAGGTCCGCAAGCCTGTCTTCGAGGTGGACCTGCCGGTCAACATCGCCCGCAAGGCCAAAACGGTACGACGGGTGCTGGGCGAACTGCCACTCTCGGTTCGGTTGGTGGCGTTGAACTTCGAACGCGACGACCTGCTGACCGCACTGGCCGAGCACGGCTACCTCCCCGACTACCGGGCGTTCTTCATCTGGGAGGGAGTCACCCAATACCTCACCGAGCAAGCGGTACGCACCACGTTGGAGGGGCTGCGCCCGACGGCACCGGGCAGCCGCCTGGTGTTCACCTACGTCCGTCGCGACTTCATCGACGGCACCAACCGATACGGAACCCGCACCTTGTACCGGTCGGTCCGTGGACGAAAGAAGTTGTGGCACTTCGGTCTTGATCCCGACGAAGTCGCGCAGTTCTTGAACGAATACGGCTGGCGACTGGTGGAGCAACTCGGGCCCGACGAACTCAGCGAGCGCTACGTCGCGCCCACCGGGCGCAAACTGGCGACTTCCCAGATCGAATGGTCGGCATACGCCGAGAAGACCTAAACCTCCAGGACGGTCGGCACGATCATGGGTTGACGGCGATACGTCTCGCCCACCCACTTGCCCACCGTGCGGCGCACACCCTGCGCGATCCGGATCGGGTCGACGACGTTGTTGGCCGCCAGCGATTCCAGCTCCGCTTCGACCTTACGCACCACCGGCTCAAGCGCTTTCGGATCTTCGGAGAACCCGCGCGAATGCAGATGCGGCGGCACCACCGGCTTTGCGGTGCCGCGCTTGACCACGACGGTCACCGCGACGAAACCCTCGGTCAGAATCAGCCGCTCCCCCAGCGTGATCTCGCCGACGTCGCCGGTGATCAAGCCGTCGACGAACATCTTGCCGACCGGAACCGCGCCGGCCACCACGGCTTTGCCGGCGACCAGGTCGACGCTGACGCCGTTCTCCGCCAACAGGATCGACTCCTGGGGCACGCCGGTGCTGGCGGCCAGCTTGGCGTTGGCTCGCAGGTGCCGCCAGGTTCCGTGCACCGGCATGACGTGACGCGGCCGCACCCCGTTGTACAGGAAGAGCAGTTCCCCGGCGTAAGCATGGCCCGAAACATGCACGCGCGCTTGGGCGTTGGTGACGACACGAGCCCCGATTTTGGCCAGCGCGTCGATGACGCCGTAGACCGCCTCCTCGTTACCCGGAATCAGCGACGAGGACAACACGATCAGGTCCCCCGATGTCAGGGTGATGCTGCGATGCTCGCCGCGCGACATCCGCGACAGCGCCGCCATCGGTTCACCCTGGGTACCGGTGGTGACCAGGACCACCTGGTCGGGTGGCAACATCTCGGCCGCCGCGATGTCGACCAGGTCGGTGTCGGCGACCCGCAGGAAGCCCAACTCACGCGCAATGGCCATGTTGCGCACCATCGATCGGCCCACGAACGAAACCCGGCGGCCCAAAGCCACTGCGGCATCGATGATCTGCTGCACCCGGTCGACGTTGGAGGCGAAGCATGCCACGATCACCCGCCCGTCGGCGCCGCGGATCAACCGGTGCAAAGTCGGGCCGATCTCACTTTCCGACGGCCCGACGCCGGGGTGCTCGGCGTTGGTCGAGTCGCACAGGAACAGATCGACGCCGGCGTCGCCGAGGCGTGACATGCCGGGCAGATCGGTGGGTCGGCCATCCAGCGGCAGTTGGTCGAGTTTGATGTCGCCGGTGTGCAGCACGGTGCCCGCACCGGTGTAGACGGCGATCGCCAGCGCGTCGGGAATGGAGTGGTTGACCGCGAAGTACTCGCATTCGAACACGCCGTGCCGGCTGCTCTGCCCCTCCTTGACCTCGACGAACACCGGCTTGATCCGGTGCTCCCGGCATTTGGCGGCAACCAGCGCCAGGGTGAATCTGGAGCCGACGACCGGGATGTCGGGACGCAGCTTGAGCAGGAACGGGATCGCCCCGATGTGGTCCTCGTGCGCGTGGGTGAGCACCAGCGCCTCGATGTCGTCGAGGCGGTCTTCGATGTGACGCAGGTCGGGCAGGATCAGGTCGACGCCGGGCTCGTCGTGGGTGGGGAACATCACCCCGCAATCGATGATGAGCAGCCGGCCGAGATGCTCGAAAACCGTCATGTTGCGGCCGATTTCGCTGATCCCACCGAGCGCTGTGACCCGCAGCCCGCCCGCGGGCAGGGGACCTGGTGGGGCGAGTTCTTCGTTCACTGCCAGCTCACCTGAGAACGGACGCCGCGCGCATGTCCGCGGCCAGCGCGTCGAGTTGCTCGGGGGTGGCGGCGACCTGGGGCAACCGTGGGCCGCCGGCGTCGATGCCCTGTAACCGCAGACCGGCCTTGGACAGCGTGACTCCGCCCAGCCTTGCCATCGCGTTGCACAACGGACCCAGCGCGACGTTGATTTTGCGGGCGGTGGCGATGTCGCCGGAATTGAAGGCGGACAACAATTCTCGTAGCTGACCCGCGGCCAGATGGGAGATCACGCTGATGAAGCCGGTGGCGCCCATGGCCAGCCAGGGCAGGTTGAGCGCGTCGTCGCCGGAGTAGTAGGCCAGACCGGTTTCGGCGATGATCTGCCCGCCGCCGTGCAGGTCGGCCTTGGCGTCTTTGACCGCGACGATATTGGGGTGGGCCGCCAGCGCGCGCAGGGTGTCGGGCTCGATCGGCACGATCGAGCGCGGCGGAATGTCGTAGAGCACGACCGGCAGGTCGGTGGCGTCGGCGACGGCGGTGAAATGGGCCCGCAGCCCGCTCTGCGGCGGCCGCGAGTAGTACGGAGTGACCACCAAGAGTCCGTGCGCGCCCTCTTGCGCCGCTGCCTTGGCCAGTTTGATGCTGTGCGCGGTGTCGTAGGTGCCTGCACCGGCGATGATCCGGGCCCGGTCCCCCACCGCGTCGAGAACGACCCGCAGCAGTTCGCGCTTCTCGTCGTCGGTGGTGGTCGGCGACTCACCGGTGGTGCCCGAGACCACCAGCCCGTCGCACCCCTGATCCACCAGGTGCGTGGCCACCCGGGCCGCGGTCTTGGCGTCCAGGGCGCCGTCGGCGTCGAATGGTGTCACCATCGCGGTCAGCAAGGTTCCCAGCCGCGCTGGGGCATCGAATCCGACGGTGCTCACGGTTGACCAGATTACCTGGCTACGGCAAGCCGATTGGTATCGCCGCGGACGGTCCGGCGGTTCATCCGACCACTTCGACGCGACATGCCAGGCCTGCCGCGCGATCGAGGCGGGCATCCGCAGTGAGTAGCGGGATGTCAAGATGTCCGGCAAGGGCTGCATAAAGCTCGTCGTAGAAGCTGACGTGGTGCCGCATTTCCCACGCTCGGCGAGCCAACATCCCGGCATGTGGGTAGCGGTTGTCTACCAGTGCATCGAGCATCCGCAGCGCCGTTTCAGCTTCTCTGGCGCTTATGAGCCCGGCCCGCTCGTGACGGCGCAGCACATTTCCCACCTCCGCGTCGATCAGGTGCGGCGCATGTCGGCGCATCTGAGGCAGCCGCTGCCGCAACGCGTCCGCTGCGGCGGTCTTACCGACCAGGCTCAGCACTAATGCCGACGCATCGATGACAAAGTCCTTCACCGCCGGTCTTCGGCCAAATCGGCGAGGATGGATTCCGTTGTGGCGGCCGGAGTATCGCCCGCCTTCCGTGCCGCCGCCATTTCTTCCAGCGCCTCAGCCGGAGTGGGGCGGTTGGCGAAATCGACCACCCAGTCGCGCATGTACGACTGCAGCGATCGCCCCGCGGCGCGGGCACGATTTCGGATGACCAGGTAGGCATCCTCGGGGATTTCCCGGATCTGTATGGTCGCCACAGCGCTATTTTAGCGCTGAACCGCCTAGGGGGTCAGACCTGCGGCCTCAGGCTTCGGTCACACAACCCGATTGCTCCCTACGCCTTCCCCCGCTACGCGGCCTCAGGCTTCGGTCGCGAAAGGACTCGTGGCGACTTCCGTGCCGTCCGCGAGCCTGGTGATCTCGAAGTCGGCGAAAACCGCAGGCGCGACGTCGACCAGCTGGCGCAGGCAGGCGATAGCCAGCCGCCGGATCTCGACGTCGGCGTGCTCGCTGGCCCGCATGGCGATGAAGTGCCGCCAGGCCCGATAGTTGCCGGTCACGACGATCCGAGTTTCGGTGGCGTTCGGCAGTACCGCGCGGGCGGCCTGGCGGGCTTGTTTGCGCCGCAACACCGCGTTGGGTTGGTCAGCGAACTTGGCTTCCAGCTTGGTCAGCAGCTCGGTGTAGGTGGCGCGGCTGGCGTCTGCGGCCGCCGTCAGGATCTCCCGCAGCTCGGGGTCGTCCTCCATGCCGGGCGGGACCACGACCTGGGACTCGTATTCGGGCACGTAGCGCTGCGAGAGCTGCGAATAGGAGAAATGCCGGTGCCGGATCAGTTCGTGGGTGCAGGAGCGGGAGACGCCGGTGATGTAGAACGAGACGCTGGCGTGCTCGAGCACCGAAAAATGCCCGACGTCGATGATGTGCTTGATGTAGCCGGCGTTGGTCGCGGTCCGAGGATTGGGTTTGGACCAGCTCTGATAGCAGGCGCGACCGGCGAACTCGACCAGTGCGGAGCCCCCTTGCACGTCAGGGCTGTCCGTGGTCCAGGGGACGTCGGGGGGCGCCAGGAAGTCGGTCTTGGCGATCAGTTGCACGCGTAGCGGCGCGGTCTCGGCCACGGCGCTCACCTTAGCCCGCGCGGCCACTGCCGGTATCGCGCTGCACCGGTTCGGTCAATTACTGCGTCGGCCAGGCACAACTTGCTCCACGAGGTCAGCGCCGTGGGTCGTCCCGCGGTAGCAGCGAAGCCCGTCGCCACCGATGCCGCACCATCGGTCGTCTTCATCGCTTCGCGCACCTTTGCACGCAGCCGGGAGGCTGACAGTTTCTTGGCCGGTAGGGCGGGTTACGCACCGAGCTACCTCGACGCGCCATGCCACCTCGAATTGATCACGCCCGGAGGGCACGACACAGCGAGCCTCACCGAACCGACAACGTCGGCAAACAAGACGGTGACTTGCTTGTGTTCGCCTGTCCGCTGTCGTCGCGTGACGGGCGTCCCGCACACGTCGCAGAACCGCTTCTCTAGCCGGACGGACCATTGCACTGACTTCTGTTGCGCCGTCAATGCCCCTCATCATCGCGCACCAGGCCGGCTGGGAACTTAACGGCAAACGACCTCACCCGGCCTGCGACTGGTCGACGAAAAGGATCAGCGTAAGGGCCGCAAAGGATTTCTAGGCCCCGAATCGATCCGCTCCAGCTGCTCTCGGACCACATTGTCCAACCGTGCCGACTCGTCCAACGCCGCCAGCAATTCCGTCCTCAAGCGCGCGATCTTCTGACCCATCGGCTCCCCATCGTCCTGGGCCGCGGCCGCGCCGACATACCGACCAGGGGTCAATGCATAGTCCGCGGCCTTGATCTCCGCCAGTGTCACCGACCTACAGAACCCCGGAACATCCTTGTAGGTAATGCCTTTCGCAGCTGCCGAAGGCGTACCCCGCCACTCGTGGTAGGTGTCACCGATCCGAGCGATGTCGTCGTCGCTCAGTGCGCGCTCGGTTCGGTCCACCAGGGAACCCAACTCGCGGGCATCGATGAAAAGCACCTGACCGGAACGGTCGACGCAACCTTGCTCACCTGCCGTCTTGTCCTTGGCAAAGAACCACAGGCACACCGGGATTGCGGTACTACGGAACAACTGTGTCGGCAGCGCAACCATGCACGACACCAAATCGGCATCCACGATCCGCGCCCGAATGTCGCCCTGTCCGTTCGATTTCGACGACATCGAGCCGTTGGCCATTACCACCCCGGCCTTGCCCGCCGGCGCGAGCTTGGACAGGATGTGCTGGATCCACGCGAAGTTGGCGTTGTTGGCCGGCGGCACGCCGAACCGCCAGCGCGGGTCGGCCTCGTGACGGGTCCAGTCCTTGATGTTGAACGGCGGATTGGCCAGCACGTAGTCCATTTTGACGTCGGTGTGCTGATCGTGCGCGAGCGTGTCACCCCACCTCCGGCCCAACCCGGCGTGATCGATCCCGTGGATGGCCAGGTTCATCCTGGCCATCCGCCAGGTTTCCTCGATGCTCTCCTGGCCATAGATCGCAATGCTTTTCGCGTCCGCGTGGTGGTCGGCGATGAATTTCTCGGTCTGCACGAACATGCCGCCCGACCCGCAGCACGGGTCATAGACCCGGCCGCCGGCGGGTTCGAGCACCTCCACAATCACCTTCACCACGCTGGGTGGCGTGAAGAACTCGCCGCCCCGTTTGCCTTCGGCGCGAGCGAAATTGCCCAGAAAATACTCGTAGACCTCCCCCATCAGGTCGCGGGCTCGGTGCGCACCCTGCCGGCTGAACCGGGCGCTGTCGAACAGGCCGATCAGCTCGCCGAGCCGGCGCTGGTCGATGTCGTAGCGGTTGTACACACGTGGCAGCGTCCCGCCCAGCGTCGGGTTGGCCATCATCACGGCGTCCATCGCCTCGTCGACGAGCTGACCGATGTTCTTGCCGGGCCGGCCCTCAGCAGCGTTGTCCGCCAGGAACTTCCATCGCGCGGCCGGAGGCACCACGAACACTCCGGGCTCGTCGAGCGCGTCCGAGAGGTACTTCAGAAACACCAGACCGAGGATCACGTCTTTGTAGTGGCTGGCCGACAGCGATCCGCGCAGCTTGTCCGCGGCCTTCCACAGCGTGTCCTTGAGTTCCCTCATGGTCGAAGGCTCAGGCTGTCTGTGAGGCGGCATCGATGCGGCCTCCTAGTCTCCGGTATCGGGGGCAGAAGTCGCGACGAAGTGGTCCCTTGCCCGCACGGCGCCGCTGATCAGCAACGGAAGCAGCCGGTCGCGCATCGCCGCCAACGCGGCGGATTCGGCGCGACGCTGCTCACAGACCGCGCCGAGCGTGGTGATCGTCGCCGCCGACCCGGAATCCAGACAGCGCACGTCACGCACCCGGACATCGAGCAGTTCGCGCGGCCGGATGCGTTGTCGGCTGCCCGTCATCCCCGCAGCCAGCCGGGCAAGCACCGACGACACCTCCGGCTGCCGAAGTGCCGACCACAACACCGAAGTGTCCACTCCGATCGGCCGCAGCACCACGAATTCACTGCTGGCCAGACCTGGTTCGGCACCCGGGCGCGGGATATTCCAGATCCGCGGGGTGCCGGGATTCAGTTTGGCGAACAACACACACGGGTGCTCGACCAAGAATTTCACGCTTCTGATCACATTGGCATCCAACATGATTGGACGTTGGTCATGGTCGAATGCCGGGAAGCTGTAGAGCGCGACATTGTCCGCCAGCTTGCCGGGTTGGATGCTCGCAGAAGACCTTTGCGCCACATTCGCCAGTGTCGTGTACTCGGCGACTCTCCCGGCCAGCGTCGTCATCAACGCTTCGGCGGATTCGACGACCCGACAGTTGACGGCAATCTTGTCGTCGAGGGCGGCCAGCAGACCAGCGATCGGTTGCCGCTCCGCAGGGTCCGCCGCGCTGATCGGGACGCTGCCCAACACGCGGTGGTTGAGCACCGGTTGACCAGAACCGGCGCGAAACCTGTTGAGCTCAAAGCTTTTCAGATGGTAGTACCAGTATCGCGTCTCTGCCGGGTTTTTGGCGCGGCAGACCATCGCGTTGTCGCTGACCCACGCATCGCCGGGGCAGTACTGCACGCTGCCGCAGCACGAGCCGACGCGGCCCACCACGATCATCGGGCCACGGGCATTGGACTCTCTCGTGCGCCCGATGACGCCGTTGGCACCGTAGACCGGAAAACACCCGTCGGCCGTCATCGCCGGCAACGCCTGCCCGACGCGGAACTCCAGGTGATGCCCCAGCCTGCCGTCCATCAGCCGGCCCGCTTGATCACGGCGCTGCGCAGATCCGCCGCCAGGTCCCCCCGGTCGTTCACGCCGACGCGGCCCAGGCCGAGCCACGAGGCCATCGACTCCAGCTCCCCGGTCAGCGCCGACGCAACCCGGCGCCGGTCGATCCCGGCTTCGCCGAACGCCCCCACCACTTGCAGCTCGTCGGCAACCCGGTCGGATTTGAGATCGACTCGCGCCACCAGTCGGCCGTCCAGCAGGAAAGGCCATACGTAGTACCCGTAGCGGCGTTTGGCCGCGGGTGTGTAGATCTCGATGCGGTAATGAAAGCCGAACAGCCGCTCCACCCGGGGCCGGAAGAAGATCAGCGGGTCGAACGGGCACAGCAGCGCGGTCCCGCGATCGACGCGCGGCACGGTTCGGGGGCGCAGGTAGGCCGGCGGCCACCCCTCGACGTCGACGCGTTCGAGAGCACCGCCGGCCACCAACTCGGCCACCGCCGGCCTGGTCTGCTGCGCGGAGAGCCGGAAGTAGTCGCGGATGTCCGCCTCGGTGCCCACCCCCAACGCGGTGGCCGCGCGCAGCACGAGCTCGCGTACCGCCTCGTCGTCGTCGACCTGCCGAGCCAGCACGGGCGCCGGTAGTACCCGCTCCACCAGGTCGTAGTGCCGGGCAAAGCCGACCCGGGTGGCCGTGGTGAGCACACCGGCGGCGAACAGCGCCTCGGCCACCCACTTGGTGTCGCTGCGCCCCCACCACGGCCCCGTGGCGCCGCGCGGTTCGGCTTCCAGGTAGGCCTCGATCTGCCCGGCCGTGCTGGGTCCGAGCTCGGTCACCGCGGCGACGATGTCGTCGGCCAGCTGCGGATTGGCCTTGACGATGTGGGTGCCCCACCGGCCGTGCCGGTACTGACGCATCCGCCAGCGCAGCAGCGGCCAATCGTCGACGGCCATCAGCGCGGCCTCGTGCGCCCAGTACTCGGCGAACAGCCGATTGCGGGCCGGACCCCAGGCCGCTTCGTCGAGCACGTTGCGGTCGTAGGGCCCCAACCGGCTGAACACCGGCGCGTAGTGCGCCCGCACCGCCACCGACACGGAGTCCAACTGCAGCACCTGGATTCGCGAAATCAGCCGCCGCAGGTGCGCCCGGGATATCGAACCGGCCGGCTGCGGCTGGCTAAACCCTTGAGCCGCAACGGCTATCCGCCGGGCTTGGGCGGCGGTCAGCCTGGGAGTCCGCAGCGCCACGGGCCGAGAATACCGGCCTGCCGGCCTTCCGCGACCGCGAGGCTAGCCGGTCCTTCTTTTCTGATCCAACGGCGTCACCGCGCCCGACTCCCGGTCGCGTTCGCCGTAGGCGGCTTCCAACGCCGGTGGAATCGAATCCAGATCGCGGTAGACCTCCGCGAGTTGCTCCAGGATCCGGATGCGCCGCTCGGCGGCCTCCTCCACCGCGCGCCGCGCCTGCTCCATGAGTCGCTCCCGCTCCTGCTGAGCCTGCTGGGTCTCCCGCTCGATCGTCGATTGGGTGTCGGCCCGCATCTTGGCCAGCTCCGCGGCCAGGTTTTTCCTGGTTTCCTCGCATTCGGCTGCCAAGGCTTCGCGCTGTGCGTGCATGTTGGCCAACTGTTCTTCGTGCCGGCGCTGCTCGTCGGCGATGTCGGCCCGCGCGGATTCGATCAACGCGTCCGCCTCGGCGCGTGCTTCGGCCTGCATCTCGGCGATTTCGTCGACCGCGCGGCGCATCATCTTGGCCATCCGATGCTGAACCGCATGCGGCGACGGCGAGGTGTCGGCGAGCAGGGCGACCTCTGCGCGCAGCGCGGCGGCCTCGTCGGCGGACTCCTTCAACCTGGCCCGCAGGCTCTCCACGTCGTCGCGCAGCAGCTGCTCCTTGGCGGTCAGCATCTCGATGCGAGCGTCCACCGCGGCCGGGTCGTAACCCCGGAACATGCGCGGGAACGTCTTCCCCGGTTCGGTTCTCACTGCGAATTCCCCCTTGTGAAACGCCTGGCATTTCGTCGAGCGGGCGCGGCCACGCCCCTCACGCTCGAGAGTAGCTGTGGAACCGGTAGCGCAACCCCGAGCGACTGACCCGCCATTGCCCGACCTCACCCTGCCACGTCTCGTCCAGCAGCGGGGCGACGATGTCGCCGTCGTCACGTGGCAGCACCACGTCGACTTCGGTGACCTCGCAGCGCGTCGCCCGCGGCAGCGCCAGCAGGTAGATCTCTCCGCCACCGATCACCCAGGTGTCGTCCGGGTCGGTGAGCGCTTCGTCGAGGGATCCCGCCACCTCGGCGCCGTCGGCGACGAAATCCCGCTGCCGGGTCAGCACCACGTTACGGCGGCCCGGCAGCGGCCGGTTCCGCGCCGGCAGCGATTGCCAGGTGCGTCGCCCCATCACCACCGTGTGTCCCAGCGTGATTTGCTTGAAGTGGGCCATGTCCTCGGGCACCCGCCAGGGGATGTCACCGGCGCGCCCGATCACCCCGGACGTCGACTGGGCCCACACCAGGCCCGTCATACAGCTACTGGGGCTTTGATCGCCGGGTGCGGGTCGTAGTTCTCCACCACGACGTCCTCGTAGCGGTATTCGAAGATCGAATCTCGATGCGCCAGAACCAGTTTCGGGTATGGCCGGGGCTCTCGGCTGAGTTGCAACGTCACCTGCTCGACGTGGTTGTCGTAGATGTGACAGTCACCACCGGTCCAGACGAACTCCCCCACCTCCAGGCCGGCTTGGGCGGCCATCATGTGGGTGAGCAGCGCGTAGCTGGCGATGTTGAACGGCACCCCGAGGAACAGGTCGGCGCTGCGCTGGTAAAGCTGGCAGCTCAGGCGTCCGTCGGCGACGTAGAACTGGAAGAACGCGTGGCACGGCGGCAGCGCCATCTGCGGGATGTCGCCGACGTTCCAGGCCGACACGATGATGCGCCGCGAGTCCGGGTCGGTGCGCAGCAGCTCCAGCGCGGCGCTGATCTGGTCGATGTGTTCACCGCTCGGGGTCGGCCAGGACCGCCACTGCACCCCGTAGATCGGCCCCAGTTCGCCTGTCTCACTGGCCCATTCGTCCCAGATGGTGACACCGTGCTCGTGTAGCCAGCCGATGTTGGAGTCACCGCGCAAGAACCACAGCAGTTCATACACCACGGACTTGAGATGAACCTTCTTGGTGGTCAGCAGTGGGAATCCGGCCGACAGGTCATACCGGATCTGCCGGCCGAAAAGGCTGCGGGTGCCGGTGCCGGTGCGGTCGGATTTCGCCGTTCCCGTGTCCAGAACCAAGCGCAGCAGGTCTTCGTACGGCGTCGCGATCGGCACCCGGCCAGCTTAGTCGCGCTTGGCACCGCTAGTGGGAACTGACTGCGATTTTCCGGGCGCTGGTTTGACGGTGCGGTTTTATTCGCGGGGTAGCAAGGCTGAGCGGGAACGGGGCGGAGTAGAACGAAGGGCATGCCGAAAATCACCGACAGCGTCACCACCCCCGACGGCAGCTGCGACGTCGCACTGTTCACCCCGGACGGGACGGGCCCCTGGCCCGGGGTGGTCATGATCCCCGACGCCGGCGGCGTGCGGGACACGTTCGACGAGATGGCGGCCAAGCTGGCCGGATTCGGTTACGCGGTACTGCTTCCCGATGTGTACTACCGGGAGGGCGACTGGGCCCCGTTTGACATGGCGACCGTGTTCGGTGACGCCGACGAGCGAGCCCGGATCATGTTCATGATGGGTACCCTGACGCCGGACCGGATCACCCGCGACGCCGAGGCGCTCTTCGACTACCTGGCCGGGCGCCCCGAGGTCACCGGCGAGCGGTTCGGCGTCTGCGGCTACTGCATGGGCGGACGTATCTCGGTGCTGCTGGCCGGGCGCCTTCCACAGCGGGTCGCCGCGGCGGCGTCGTTCCACGGCGGCGGCCTGGTGAGCGACAACGAGGACAGCCCGCACCTGCTGGCCGACCGGATGAACGCGGTGATCTACGTGGGCGGCGCCGAGAACGACCCGTCGTTCACCGCCGATCACGCCGAGCAGCTGGGCAAAGCACTGACCGCGGCCGGGGTCCGGCACACCATCGAGTGGTACCAGGCCGGGCACGGGTTCGCGGTGCCCGACAATGCGCCCTACGACGCCGCGGCCGCCGAGCGGCACTGGGCGGCGATGGCGGAGACGTTCGCCTCGGCGCTGCGTTGAGCGTCACTTACCGGGACTGAAAACCGCCCGCGGGGCCGAGCAGCAGGCCGCCGTCGATCACCATCGTTTCGCCGGTGATCCAGCTCGCCGCGTCCGACACCAGGAACGCGACCGCACCTGCCACGTCGACGGGCTCACCGATGCGGCCCACCGCAATGGATTTGGCGAGCGGATCCTCGTTGCCTTTCCACAGCGCCTCGGCGAGCCTGGTGCGCACCACGCCCGGGGCAATGGCATTGACCCGGATACGCGGTGAAAGTTCCAGGGCCAGTTGCTTGGTCACGTGAATCAGCGCGGCTTTCGTAGCGTTGTACATGCCCATCCCCGGCGACTGGTGCAGGCCGCCGATGGAAGCGGTGTTGACGATCGCACCGCCGTGCTCGCCCATTCCCGATTTCACGACCAGCGATGTCCACAGCAGCGGCGCCCACAGGTTGACGTCGAAGATCTTCGCGAACCGCGCATGATCCTGCTCGATCAGCGGTCCGAACGCCGGGTTGGTGCCCGCGTTGTTGATCAGGATGTCCACCCGTCCGAACCGTTCCACCGTGAGCTCGACGCAGCGCCGCGCCGCGTCCTCGTCCACCGCGTGCGCACCGACGCCCAGCGCCCGCTCACCGACCTGGGCGGCAGCCTGCTCGGCGGCCTCCTGTTTGCGTGCGGTGAGCACCACGTTGGCGCCCGCTTCGGCGAGTTGCTGCGATATCGCCAGCCCGATGCCGCGTGAGGCGCCGGTGACGATGGCGGTGCGGCCGGTCAGATCGAGTGAGGTCATGATGTCAGCCTGCTGTCTGTAAAAAGTGGTGAAAGACTTTTTGGGGCAAGGTTTGAATGCGCGCACACGTGGTATGCGAGATGCATGTTATCGAAATTGAATTTTATGAAACCACTGGTGGTGGCCGGGGCTGTCGCTACAGCGATTGCCGCGGCGCCAATGGCCTCTGCAGACGTTGCCGCGACCGTGCCGGGCTCTCCCAGCACCGGCATCACGCATTTCGCACCCCTTGACCCGGGTGGCAGCGGCTGCGACGCCAACGGAAACTGCGGCTCGGGCGGTGTCAACCAAGGCCCCGGCGGCGGACCCGGCGGCCAGGGCTGCGTAGGCGGAATCTGCGGCAGCGGCGGCCAGTTCGCCGGTCCGGGTGGCGTGCCGGGCGGCGAAGGCTGTCTTCCGGGCGTCGGTTGCGGCACCGGCCACGGCTGATTCGGTTCCCACGCAAAACACCACTACCCCGTTATCCACAACCCGTCAGTGTCCCGGCAGCCTGGTGATCCAGGTCCGGGACTCTGCCGGGTCAATCACATCGTCGAGTTCGAAAGTCGTGGCAGCGCGTAACGCCTTGCCGTGCTCGTAGGCGGCGGCAACCAGCCTGTCGAACAACGCTTGTCGTGCGGCGTCGTCCGCGGCGGCCGCCAGCTCCTTGCTGAAGCCAAGCCGCACAGCACCTTCCAAACCCATGCCGCCGATCTCGCCGGTCGGCCATGCGACGGTGAACTGCGGCGCGTGGAACGAGCCACCGGCCATCGCCATTGCACCCAGGCCATATCCCTTGCGCAAGATGATCATTCCGAACGGGACGGTCAATTGTGCACCGACGATGAACATCCGGCCGAACCGGCGGACCGCCGCCTCTTTCTCCGTCTCAGGCCCGACCATGAATCCTGGTGTGTCGCACAGCGACACCACCGGCAGACGGAACGATTCGCACAGCGCCAGGAAGTCCCCCGCCTTGTCGGCGGCCTCGGCGTCGATCGCCCCACCCAAATGGTGGCTGCTGTTGGCGATCAGCCCGTACGCCTCGCCCTCCACCCGTACCAGCGCGGTGACAATGCCTACCCCGTAATCGGGTCGCAGCTCCAGCATCGAGCCGACGTCGACGATCGACTCGATCGCCCGGTGCACGTCGTAGGCGCGCAACCGGTTCTCCGGCACCACATGCCGAGCCAGCCGGGGATCGGGCTCCTCCCAGCTTCCGAGCGAGCCCTGGAAATAGGACAGGTACTGCTTGGCCAAGGCCACCGCGTGGGCTTCGTCGCGCGCCACCAGGCTCACCACGCCGTTGCGCCGTTGCACATCGATCGGACCGATCGCCTCCGGCGGATACACCCCCAGCCCGCCGCCCTCGATCATCGCCGGGCCGCCCATCCCGATGTTGGCGTCCGGTGTCGCGATGATCACGTCGCACACCCCGGCCAACGCGGCGTTTCCGGCAAAGCACCGCCCCGAGACGATCGAGACCAACGGCACCCGACCGGACAAGCCCGCCAGCGCCGCGAACGTCGGCACGTCCAGGCCGGCATGACCGCCGACGTCGGTGTCGCCGGGCCGCCCGCCCCCACCCTCGGCAAACAGCACCACCGGCAGCCGCTTCCGGACGGCGAGGTCGAAAACCCGGTCGGTCTTGGCGTGGTTGCGCATGCCCTGGGTACCGGCCAACACGGTGTAGTCGTAGGACACCACCACCGCCTCGGCAGCATCGCGCCCGAACCGGTGCGCCCCGATGGTGGCCAGGCCGGCGACCAGGCCGTCGGCCGGGGTGTTGGCGATCAGGTCCTCTTCGGAGCGGCGGCTGCGCTGCGCTGCGATCGCCAGCGCGCCGTACTCGACGAAGCTGCCGGGGTCGACCAGGTCGGCGATGTTCTCCCGGGCGGTGCGACGGCCCCGCTGGTGCCGCTTGGCGACCGCCGCCTGTCGGCCTTCGTCCAGGGTGATCAGGTGGCGCCGCCGCACCTCGTCCAGATCGGCGCGAGATGCATCGAGATCGATTGAACCCGAAGTGTTTTCGTCGTTGGACTCGGATCCGGTGCGGGTGTAGACCACCAGCGGGTCGCCGGTCCCGACGACTTGGCCGGGCATGACCAGGTTGCGGGTGGTGCGCAGGGCGCCCGGAGCAACCAGCACGTGCTGCATCTTCATCGCTTCGAGCACCACCAGCTGCCCGCCGGCCTCGACGTTGGTGCCCTCGGGCGCGACCTCGATAACCGTGCCGGCGAGCTGTGCCCGCAACGCTTCCTCCCCCGGGTAGAGCTCGACGTGGGCCTGCTGCCGGCGCTGGTGCGACGTGGCCGCGGCGGCCAGCCCGGGAAGCCGGCTGTCCAGAAAACTCGTGGTCACCACACCTGACTGGAAGTCGCTGTCGGACAGCAGCTCTCGCAGTAACTCCAGGTTGGTGCCGACACCCTCGATACTGAATTCGCCCAGCGCGGTGTGCATTTTGCGGACTGCGGCGGCAAATGACGCGCCCCGCACATGGGTGACGACCTTGGCCAGCAGCGAATCGTACCTAGGACTCGGGGTCAGGCCCGGACGACCGTAGGTGTCCACCCGCACCCCCGGGCCAGTGGGCGGCGAGAATACGTTGAGGGTTCCCGACGTGGGCAGGACGGATCCGTCGGGAGCGAACGTTTCCATGTTGACCCGCGCCTGGACGGCGATGCCGTGCGGCTTTATCGGCTGACCGATCACTTCGGTTCCGTCCGAGGTGATTCCGGCCGGCAGGCTCAGCTGCCCGTAGCCCGCACCCCGGGCAATCGCCAACTGCACTGCGATCAGGTCGGTGCCGGTGACTTCTTCGGTGACGGTGTGTTCGACCTGAATCCGCGGGTTCACCTCCAAGAAGACGAATTCGGAACCGCGAACCAGGAACTCCACGGTTGCCAGGCCGCGGAGACCCACCTGGGCGCACAACCGGGCTGCGGCACCGTGCAGTGCGCGCCGCAACTCGTCGGAAAGCTGTTGCGCGGGAGCGACTTCGATGACCTTCTGATAACGCCGCTGGACACTGCAGTCGCGATCGCCGAGCGCAATAGCCCGCATCCGCTCCCCGTCCGGCGCGGCCACGATCTGCACCTCGATGTGCCGGGCGTCGTCGAGCAGCGCTTCGGCGAAAACCGCCGACTCACCGAAGCCGAGTCGGGCTTCGGCGGCGCACTGCCGGTAGGCATCGTCAACCTGGTCGGCGCTGTCCACCCGGCGCATGCCCCGCCCGCCTCCCCCGGCCAGCGCCTTGATGATGATGCCGCCGTCCTGGACGGCGAAGAAGGCGCGCACCTCGTCCACGCTGGCCGGTCCGTCGGTGGCCGCCAGCACCGGTACGCCGGCGGTGACCGCGGCGCCGCGGGCGGCGGACTTGTCGCCGAAGCACTCCAATGACTCCGCCGCCGGACCCACGAACACGAACCCGGCGTTCGCGCAGGTCCGGGCGAATTGCGCGCTCTCGCTGAGGAACCCGTAGCCCGGGTGGATCAGCGCGGCGCCGGCCGATTTCGCGGCCACCAGCACCGCGGTCTGGTCGAGGTAGGCCGCGACACCGTTGCCCGGCAGGTTGATCGCCTCGTCGGCGGCGTGTACGTGCGGGCTGTCGGCGTCGTCGTCCGCGTAGACAGCGACCGTACTCATGCCCAGTTCGGTTGCGGTGCGGATGATTCGGAGAGCGATCTCGCCGCGATTGGCAATCAGCAGAGTGGTTTCGCGTTCGCGCGCTGCCGGCCGCATAGCGCTTAGCGTACGGGCCAGATCAGACGACGCCGTGCTTGGGCATCACCGTCGGCCGCACGCCGTAACGCGGCCCCGACACCGGTCGGGCGCCGTCCACGACGACGGCGGGTGCGCCCGGCAGCACGTCCATCGGATCGTCCGCGCCGGGAACCGCCCAGCCGGTGCCGACCGACGTCGGTTCGCCGGCCCGGGCCGGCGCCGCGACGTACCACCCCGTCGGCACCGACAGGCGACCGACCGAGGACGCCGCACCCGAGGCGGCCACCACCGGTGTCGCACCCGCCGGCACCGCGGGCGCACCCAGCCGGGCCCTCGCCGCAACCTTCGCTGCGGCGATATCGGCGAAATCGTCGTCGTCGTCGTTGGCCGGCATGGCGATGTTCGAGAAATTGGCACCGAAGTCGGCGTAAACGGCCTTGACGTGGTTGACGACCTCGAAGATCGGATGGTCGATGCCGTCGATCCAGGCAAGCAGCCCGATGATCCCCCCGATCCCGCCCACCGCTGCCGGCGAGGTCGAGGCGGCCGGCGCAGCCAGACTCAGTACGGCGTTCGGGCCGCTGTCGACCAGATGCGCCAGGGCGGTCTGCTGCGCGGGCGCGGCGGCGGGGTCGGCCACCGCCGACGGGCTGCGCAGCGCATCCAGTCGCCCTGCCGCCGCCGAGGACGCGGCGTACCCGTACATGGCCGCGGCGTCCTGCGCCCACATCTCGCCATAGCGCGCCTCGGCGGCCGCGATGGCCGACACGTTCTGCCCGAATGTGTTGGTCGCCGTAAGTTGCGTCAACCGCGCCCTGTTGGCGGCGACCTCGGCCGGCGGCACCGTCGCCCGGAACGCGGTCTCGAAAGCGGCCGCCGACGCCCGGGCCTGTTCCCCGGCGAACGCCAGGCAGTCAGCGGTGCAGCTCAGCCAGACCGAGAAGGGCTGCGCCGCAGCGGCCATCGCCCGCGCTGCCGGACTCAGCCATTCCTCGGTGGTCAGCCTGGTTATCACCGCCTCGAAATCGGACGCGGCGGCGCTCAACTCGGCGGCCACACCGTTCCACGCCGCCCCGGCCGCCAGCATCGGCGCCGCCCCGGCGCCGGCGTACATCAGCGCCGAGTTGACCTCTGGAGGCAGTGCCCCGAAATCCAATCTGTATCCGTTCTCCGGCGGGCCGTGGTACCGGCGCTCCCGCCCAACAGGCCGTTTGTCCGATCAAGCTCACCGCCGGTACGCGTGCGCTCGGCGAACCCCCCACTCGTTGCCAGACCGGTCGCAGTAAGCCGGTCGAGTTGACTCCGTATTTCTCTGCATGCTCCCTGAATCGCCGATACCCCGCATCCGCACGGGTGCGGCCGCCGTCGTTGTATCGTGGCTGGTCAGAGCCTCGTGAAGACGGGATTCGACCGGTTAGCAGACATACGGAATTCATAGAACCCGACTCTTGTCATTTTCCCGGGAGTCCGTCATAGCCACCGTTTACAAGCAGCTCACGCGGCGACTTTGCGCAGCACGACGGGCTGCAAACCGTATCGCGACCCGGCGTATCCGGGCCCGCCTCTGCCGCCATGGCCAAGCCCGGCGCGCTGAGTATCCCGATGGTCGGGGCGGCCTGCGGGACGGCTCAGCGCAGCGCCGGCCCCCACCGGACCTGTTCGCGCAGCGCGCCTTTGAGTAGTTTTCCGCCGGCGTTGCGCGGCAGCGGCGTGGTCGCCACCGAGACGTATTGCGGAATCTTGAAGTCGGCCAGTTGCGTGCGGCAGTGCTCGAGCACCGCCGTCACATCCAGTTGTTCTCCGACCAGCACCGCCCCCACCTTCTCGCCCATCACCTCGTCGGGCACCGCGAGCACACACGCATCGGCCACCCCGGGAGCCGAAAGCAGCACCGCTTCCACCTCGACACTGGAGACGTTTTCGCCGCCCCGGTTGATGATGTCCTTGAGCCGATCAACGATGTGCACGCGGCCGGCGGCATCGACACGCACCACGTCGCCGGTGTGCAACCATCCGTCGACAATCGTCGCGGCGGTGGCGTCCGGACGGTTCCAGTAACCGGCGGTGACATTGGCGCCCCGGGTCACGAGTTCTCCGACCAGGTCACCGGAGTCAGCGGAGTCGCCGCCCATCGGGATCACACCGAGATCGACTGAGGGAACGGCATATCCGACCGAGTCCGCGTGCTCGACCGCGTCCGCGTCGGGTAGCACGGTCATCAGGGACGCGCTCTCGGTCATGCCGTACCCGTTGAACACTTGGGCTGACGGGAACGCGACCTGCACCGACTGCACCAAGCTGGGCGCGATCGGGGCGCCACCGTAGCCCGCCCAGCGGACACCGGAAACGTCGGCGGCGGCGAAACCTTTGTGCCGCAACAACAGTGCGTAGATCGCGGGAACGGTCACCATCACCGAAATGCGCTCGGCGCTCAATGCGCTCACCAACTCGTCGAGGTTGAGAACGGGCATGATCACCGCCGCGCCGCCGAGCCGGTGCGCCGCCAGAAGCTGTGAGTTGCAACCCGTCACATGAAACAAGGGCACCGAAATGAGGGTGCGCAGCGCTTCGGCGATGTCCCGGGGTTGCCGCAGGCACCGCACCGCGTTCTCGGTATTGGTGACAAAGGCCTGGTGCGTGGTCGGTACGCCTTTGGGATGCCCGGTGGTGCCGGAGGTGTAGAAGAGCGCGGCGACGTCGGTGCTTTGCGCCCGCTCGGTCACGTAGGGCCGCCCGTCCGGCAGCGGCGCATCCGGCGCCAGGTCGACGTGCGCTCCCGCGTCGGCCAGGACGAAGTCCACCTCGGGCTGAGCCGAACGCGTATTGACCGCCACCGCAATGCCTCCGGCCAGCACCGTGCCCCAGAAAGCCAGCACCCAATTGACCCCCGCATGATGGCGAATCGCCACCCGGTCACCGGCTTTGAGCCCGGCCGCCCGCAGACCGCCGGCCACCCGCGCCGCACGGTCCCACAACTGCCGGTAAGTCAATCGCTGCCCGCCCAGTTCGACGACGGCCTCGCTGTCCGGGCGCGCGTCCACGTGCTCGGCGAGCATGTCCAGCAGGGTGGCCGGGATGTCGTCATAGTGCGGAACGCCGTTGCGGCCGAAGGAAACCCCCGTCCGCGGGAAAGGGTTGCCGTCCCGGGGGATCTCGACGATTTCCGCCATGGCCGTGGCTCCTTCCGCCGCCCGATCGAGCATGCCTCTCACACCGTAGGAGCCGCGTGGCCCATGGTCCAGATCGGCGCAGCAGATCAGGTCTGCAAATCGGCTTCGAGGAAGTTGTCGACGTCGACGGTGCGCGTGATCCAGCGCCACCACCCCGGCAGCTGCGGCTCGGCGGTGGCGGCGTCGATGACGCGCGGCTGCACGACCTCGACGGTGCGCCCCTTGGTCACTACGGTCGCCGATCCGGCGGCGAGCACGTTGCGCAGCCAGTCGACACCGGTGCCGTAGGGCAGCGGCACCAGGATCTTGTCCGGCGTCGTGATGACGACAACCGGAGTCTGGTATCGCCGTCCCGAGTTGCGGCCGGTATGCCGGATCACCGACGCATACCAATAGCGGCGGCCCGCCAAGGCCATGCTGAGCGGGTTGGTCACCCGCTTGTTGAGTTGTCGGACCGCGTCCCGGACGTGTGGATTTCGGTAGGTGGGCATGTGTTCAGCCTGCTGGCATCGGGGACCGATGGCCAGGGACTTACGTCCTGAATCGCCGGTTAGTCTGTCCTCGATGACGACCGCCGACTCCACGCCCGCACTCGACGCGTTCTTCACGGTCGACGGCGAGTTCTACCTGCCCGGTGAGATGACGCGGGGTCCCTGGGGCGCGACGATGGGCGGTCAGATCGTCGGCGGTCTGTTGGGTTGGGGAATCGAACAATCCGGTATCGAACAATCCGGTATCGACGCGGATTTTCAGCCCGCCCGGCTCACCGTGGACCTACTGCGGCCGGCGCTGCTCGAGCCGGTGCAGATTCATACCTCGGTGCAGCGCGCAGGTCGTCGTCTCAGGCTCGTCGACGGCACGCTGGTGCAGAACGGGAAGACCGTGGCGCGGGCCAGCGCGCTGTTTCTGCGCCGCGGCGACCATCCCGAGGGCGAAGTCTGGTCGGCAGCAGTGCAGATGCCGCCCCTTCCGGCCGGCTCGGCGGGTTTTCCGGACGACATGCCGTTCCACATCTGGGGGTACGGCGCCACTTCGGCAGGCAGCCCGGGTATCGCGGCCGGCGAGTGGGAGCAGACACACTCCCAGAAATTCGCCTGGACAAGGCTTTTCCGTCCGTTGGTGGAGGGCTTTCCGTTGACCCCGTTCACCCGGCTGGCGTTCGTCGGGGATGTGACAAGCTCGCTAACCCATTGGGGCACAGGGGGTTTGCGGTACATCAATGCCGACTACACGGTCACCGCAAGCCGACTGCCGGAGGGCGAGTACGTCGGGTTGGCCGCCCAGAGTCATTACGCAGCCGCCGGAGTGGCCACCGGCAGCGCGATCCTGTTCGACCAGCACGGGCCGATCGGCACCAGTTCGGCGCTGGCCCTGGCGCAGCCCGCCGAGGCATTCAAACCGATGTTCACTTAGCCGAAACGCCACCGGGCTGCCAGACCTCGGCCCGGGTGCGGCGTTTGGGTTATGCTGACGCTCCATCAGCCGCGACCGGATCCGCACGTCTCGGGTGGCGGGCGGACGGTCACTACGACGGGTGGACATTCCCTTGGAGGGGAACCGGCCATGCGCATTCACTTAACACCGCTACTCCTTTTCCGGACCCCTTTCCCGTACTGCGCAGTCCGGCCGGCAGCGCCCACCCCGGTGTGCCCTGCGCCGTGACGACCCCGGTGCTCGACCTCGACGGCCGGCTGATCAACCGGCAGCAGGAGTTCGCCGAACTTCGGGCCGCGGTGGAAACGGCGGGACGTGTCGGCGGTGAGTGCCTGCTGCTCAGCGGGACACCGGGAGTCGGCAAGTCGACGCTCATGCAGGCCTTCGGCGTCGAGGTGTCCGAACGTGGCTGCGTGTTCGCGTACGGCAGGTGCCGGGACGGCGCCGCCGCCCCCTACGCGGCGCTGTCGGACGCGCTCGGCTCGCTGGTGCGCAGCATGCAGGTCACCGGGCCGCCCGAATGCGAGCACTGGCGCGCCGATCTGGTCAGCGAGATGTCGGGGTTTGCGGGCATTCTCGGCGAACTCGTGCCCGACCTGGCGGCGGTGCTGGGCGGCCCCTCGGACGAAGTCGACCTCGATGCGGCGGACTCGCGCCGCCAATTGCACCGCGCCGCCATTCGGCTGTTGTCCGCCACGGCGTCCTATCGGCCGGTGGTCCTGGCGATCGACGACCTGCAGTGGGCCGATCGGGACACACTGCTGCTGCTGGCCGAACTCTTGACGGTGTCGCTGCGCAACGTCCTGGTCGTCGGTGCGTACCGCTCGGGTGCGTTCGATGCGACCGCGGCGGGCATCAGAGCGCAGAGCCTGAAGACGATCGAGCTCGAACCGCTGGCCGCCGATGATGTCGAGGAGCTGCTCGCCGAGGTGTGCGGTCGCAGCGTGGAGATGCGCGACGTGGCAGCGGAGTTCCACCATCGGACCGGCGGCAACCCGCTGCAGCTGCGTCAGCTGTTCTATCGGGCGCAACGCGAAGGCGCGCTCAACCCGGCCGGCCCGGGCGGCCGCCCGAGTTGGGATCTGCGCGTACTCAGCTCGATCGAGGTCTCCGCCACCGCCGCGGAGTTCCTGGGGCGCTACCTCGATCAGCTCCGCCCGACCGACCGGGAGGTGTTGAGTTCGTTGTCGTGTATCGGCACCGAGTTCGACCTCGACGACGCGACGGCAGCGGCCGCGCGGTCTCCCGACGTCGTGGCCCACGCGCTGTGGGTGTGCCTCGAGCTTCGTTTGGTCGAGGCCCTCGACGGCGGTGGCCAGCGGATTACCAACGCGATCAGCCGCGACGCCCGCTACCGGTTCAGCCACGACCGGGTAGCCGAGGCAGCGCGCGCCGGGATGTCCGCCGATCAGATGCGCGCCGTGCACCTGCGTATCGGGCGGCGACTGGTCACGCTCGGGGACGATCGGGTGTTCGAGGCCGCGCGCCACGTCGGGATCGGCGGGCTGGGGTTGGCCGACGAGGTCGAACGCACCGGTTTCGTCGAGGTGGTGCGGCGGGCGGCGCGCAAGGCCCGGGCGCAGGCTTCGTTCCCGTTGGCCCTCGGGTATTGCCGTAATGCTCTGGATCTGCTTGGCGGGCAACGTTGGGCCGCCCACTTCGCGCTGACCCGGGAGCTGCAGCTCGACGCCGCCGAGGCCGCACTGCTGGTTGGTGACATACCGGTGCTCAATGCGCTGCTCGACGAGGCCGAGCAGATGCTGTACGAACCGCCGGACCGCGCGCGCCTGGCCTATCTACGGCTCAAGGGCCGGGTCGCGGAGAACCGCCTGCAGGAGGCGCTCGAAATCGGGCTGCAAGCCCTCGACGAACTCGGCGAAAAGATCCCCAGCGAGGCGGGCAAGCCGCGGATGGGCAATGCGATCGTCCGGATGCGACTGACGATGAGCCGCTGGAGTAGCGAGCGACTGCTGGACCTGCCGCACTGTGCGGACCGGCGGGTCATCGAAATCCAGCCGATTCTCGCCGAACTGTGCAGGTTGTCGGTGCTCGTCCGGCCCAACCTGTTGCCCTTGCTGGTACGCAAGCAACTCGATCTGATGTTGGCCCACGGCCACACACCCTCCTCGCCGGTGGTGATCGGCGGTTACGGGATTGTGCTCGTACTGCTCGGTGACCATGCCGGCAGCCAGCGCTTCGGCGAGGTCGGCATGATGCTTGCCGAGCGACCGGAATTCCGGGACGCGCGGCCGCAGACGTTGTTCATGCACCTGGACTTCATCCAGCACTGGCGCCACCCGCTCCGCGACGGCCTGAGCGAGCTTCGCGACGCCATCGAGGAGGCGCTCGACCAGGGCGACCAGGAGAGCGCTGCAAGCCTGGTCGCCGTCCTGCTCTCGCAGTCGTTCTGCGTCGGTCGTCCGCTCGCGGAGATCGACGCAATCGCCAGCTCCCTGATCCCGCACATCCGTTCCCAGCCGGTGCACAGCTCGCTATGCCAGGCCATGCACCAGTTCTGCCTCAACCTGATGGGCCGCAGCGCCGATCCCGTCCTCCTCGCCGGCGAAAGCGGATACGACGAGCGAGAGGTGCTGCCAGCCGCCCGACGGGAGGGCGACGAGGTGTCGCTGAGTGTCGCCGCAGCCATGAAGCAGGGCCTGCACTTCTGGTGCGGGGACCACGCCGGCGCGGTCGCCGCCACCCCGGAGGCAATCGAGCACCTCGGGGGTCTGGCCGGCACCGCGGTGTCAGAACTTGTCCACCTCATCGCCGCGCTCAGCATGATCCGGTGCGCGCCTCGGGATCGCTCGACGGCGCGTTTCGTCCGCCAGACGCTGGCGTCGCACCGCAAGTGGGCGACGGAGGCACCGGAAAACTACGCAGCGCCCTATGCCCTGATCCGGGGCGCATGGGCGCGAGCGCGGGGGCAACACGCCAAGGCCGAGCGCCACCTGCACAGGGCGATCGAGCTCGCCGAGAAAAATCAGCTGCCGATGATCAGTGCGCGAGCCCAGGAGGAGGCGGCCGCCCTCTATGCCGACACCAGCCGGACGACGCTGCGCGACCATATGCTGCGATCGGCCTATCAGCGCTGGCTGAACCTGGGTTTCAAGGTGCGTACCGACTGGCTGGCGCGGGAACATCCCTGGCTGCTCAGACGCGATCTCAAGACGGATGCGGCCGGGATCGACCCGGTTGGCGCCCATCAGCTGCTGCACGCGCTGTCGGGCGCCCGGACCCCGGACGGCTTGGCCAACATCATTCTGGGCTCGGTGGCGGACACGACCGGTGCGCGCCGCGTCCTGTTCCTCACCGGTGCAGCGGAGAATCTGTCGGTCCGCGCCATCCACGAACACGGCGACATCTCGATCGTGGACGGCCCCTGGACCGAAGTGCCCTACGACGCCGACATCGTGCGCCGCGCGATGGGCACCGGCTCCCCCATGATCGTCGCCGCCGAGCCCGCCCAACCGGGTGGCCGGTCACCGGGACGCGGTCAACAGCATCCGGGCCCGTCCGTGCTCGTCGTTCCGATCACGTTGCAGGACAAAATAATCGGCGTCATTTACGCCGAGCAGGACGAATCCGGCGGAAGCTTCACCGCCGACCACGAACAGGCGGTCGCCTTCTTAAGCGCCCAGGCCGCCGCGCCCCTGTGGAACTTCCAGCTCGAGGCACGCCTGCGGGCCGCCGACGAGCACCGACAGTCCCTGATCGACGTGCAATCCCGGTTTGTGCCCAATGAACTGCTGCGCATCCTCGACATCGACGACCTTCGCCGCGTCCGCAGCGGCTACCGGGTGGAACGCGAGATGACCGTGCTCATCAGCGATATCCGGGGTTATACGACCATGATCGAGGACATGGACGTCGCCGAGGCGGGCAACCTGGCGATGGGCTTCCTGCGGGCTGTCGAGCTGCCGATCATCAGCTACCACGGCATGATTCAAGACGTGCGCGGGGACGAGATCGTCGCCGTGTTCGAGTCCGAGTCCGACGGCATCCGCGCGGGATTGGCCATGCTGCGCTCGCTGCGCGAGCACAACCAGGAACGCACAGCACTCGGCTCCGAGGAGCTGCGGGCGGGCATCGGCATCAACACAGGCGCGGTGGCGGTCGGGCTCGTCGGTGGGGTGAACCGGATGGTGCTCACCATCATCGGCGACGCGGTGAACCTCGCCGCACGTATCGAGAGCACCAACAAGCGTTACGGCTCGGCGTTGCTCATCTCCGACCGCACCTATCAGCGCCTCTCGTCGTCCGAGCAATTCGACATCCGGCGCATGGAGCGCGTGATGGTGGTCAACCGACGTCGACCGGTGACGATTTACGAAGTGTACGAAGAGGATTCGGCTCCCCTGCGGGCCGCAAAGCGCGCGGCGCAACCCGCGTTCGACGAGGCCTTCGCATTGTTCGACGCGGGCGACGTCGAGGGGGCGCGCGCCGCTTTCGAACGATGCCGCGAGTTGTTGCCCGAGGATCCCGTAGCACCGCTGCATCTGGCGCACTGCGACGCGGTGGCACGCGGTGAGCTGACCCCTGGTCAAGAAATAGCCCTGATGACCAAGTAGCGCACTACTTCACTTTTGAACCTCGGCAATTTAATTGCGCACACGTTGATTCTGTCTGCCATGATTTGAACGACAGTCGGGGCCGGCAAGGAGTGTCAGACATGTATCTGAGTGCGGAGCGGTTGGCCCTGGCCAACCAAACAGTCCGAGAGACTTTCGAGCAGACCAGCGTCGCCTGGCAGGCCATCCCGCACTGGGACACCGGCGACCCCAGCCAGACGGCGGTGTCCCAAGACAACTTGACCCCGCCGATCAACCTGTTGTCGCTCACCCCAGCGCACGTCGTTTCATTCACGCTGACGCTGGCCGAGGTTGTCGCCCCGACTGCCGACACATTGCTGGCGAACGTGATCGCCAGCACCGTCCAGCTTGCCGCAGATTTCGACACCGCCGTATTCCCGGCGCTGCTGACGGGGACGACACCCAAGCAGGTGGTCGGCGGAATTACCGCATCGGATCTCCTGATTGCGCTGATCGCGGCCCGCGCGCAGGTAGAGAACAACGGATACCGTGCCCCGTCGTGTCTGGTCACCGACACGTTCGGGGTGATGGCGCTCGCCGCGAGCACGATCGCGAACGGTTACGCCGGAACGGACGTGCTGCTACCTCCGGCGAACGTCAACTCCCTGCAGCGGGTTGACACGCTCGCGACCGACCCCGATGTCCGCGGGTGGCTGCTGGGACGGCGCCAGCGAATTGCGCCCGCAGGCGCAGCGGACGCGTCGGCGGGTGAAGAAGCGGTGGACATCGCCGTCAGCATTCCTCCCAGCCTGGAAGTCGTCGGCGAAGTGGCCGCTAACACAATCGAATTGAGAGTCCGCATCGCATACGCCACCAGGGTGAAGGATGAAGGCGGCCTCGTTGCCTTCACCGTCTGATGACAGCCACGCTGCCTGACGCGCGGCCGGTACCGACGGCGCTCAGCCCGCTCGAGGATTATCTCGCTGTATGCAAGGACGCTTGCTTCGGCGAGATCAAGCGGCTCTACGGTCCCGGTGACGCTCACTCGAGCGGTCTGCACGAAATGATCCTCGACTACCCGATGCGTGGCGGAAAAGCGCTGCGGCCGGCACTGAGCATTGCCACCTGCCTCGGGCTCGGTGGCCACCTCGAGGCGATACTGCCGACCGCCGCGACGCTGGAGCTCTATCACAATGCGTTCCTCATCCACGATGACATCGAGGACGAATCTTGGTGGCGGCGCGGCAAACCCACGCTGCACGTCGACCACGGCGTGCCGATTGCGGTCAACGTCGGCGACGCCATGCTGTCGATGTCGCTGCAGCCGCTGCTGGACAACGTCGAGCGCATCGGCCTCGGGCCCGCGCTACGCATCCTGCGTGCCATCGCGAAAATGACCCGGCTGACCGTGGACGGCCAGGCCGTGGAACTCGAATGGGTCCGGTCCAACGCCTGGCGGCTCGACGACGCCGACTACCTGAACATGGTGGAACTGAAAACCAGCTGGTACTCCTTCATTACGCCGCTACAGGCCGGCGCGATCGCCGCCGGCGCGGGAGCCGAGCGGTTGGCGCCGCTGGAGTCCCTCGGCCGACATCTCGGCGCGGCCTTCCAGATCACCGACGACCTGCTGAACCTGCGGGCGGACCCGCAGGAATACGGCAAGGAGATCGGCGGCGACCTGTGGGAGGGCAAGCGGACGCTGATGTTGTTGCACGCCTTGCGCACTGCCGAGCCCAACGACCGGGATCAGGCCGTGCGGATTCTGGCCAAGCGCCGTCCGAGCCCGGACGACGAGTTGGGGCTGAGCGAGCTGCTGGACCGGCTCGCCGCTCGCGGGCAACTGTCCCAGTCGGGCCGGGCCGAGATCGAGGCCCGGCTGCAGGGGCAGCATCCCTCAGAGCCCAAGACCCTCAACGACATTCGGTGGCTTTACGAATTGATGCACCGCGTCGGTTCACTCAAGCACGCCCGCGACATCGCCGCCCGGCAGGCACGGGAGGCGGCCAAAGTTCTTGCCACCCTGAATTGGTTGCCGCGCAGCCGCCACCGCGACGTGCTCGCCGACCTGGTCGACTACGTGCACGGGCGGACCCGATGAACCCCGAAGGCTTGATCGGCATGCTCGCGGAACTCGAGCGGATCCGCGAACTCACCCTCGACCTGATCGAACAACAGACCCCGCAGTTGCGTCCGGCCCCTCCGGATGAGGCCGACGGGACGGAGCGAACCGTCTTCGACGTCCTCGTCGGGCTGCGTCGTGCCGTCCTGGGCAATCCCGCGGCCGCCCGACGCATGCACGATCTCCTTGTTGCCGAAGGCCGCCGCTATGCACGCACCCCCCGTGGGACGCGGCTGCGCGACGCGCTGGTCGCCTCCGAAGCAGTGGAGAACCTGCGACGCGTCTGGGAGATGGTGAGCCTCAACATTTTGGACGGTCCCACCGCGCCCAGCGGCGTCCCGAACGCCTGGGCAGACCTGCTGGCCGACGCTTTGATCGGGCGTGGGCTCGACGATTCCGTCCTGGCTCGGCTGCGGCCCGAGGGGTTCGCATGACGCTCACCGATCCCCGCGAAGCGCTCGCCGACCAGAGCGAGTTCATCGGCTACCTGGTCGGCATCGCCGGGCTGGCCCGGGTGGTTCACACCTTGGCCGACGACGTCGGCCGCCGACCTGAAAGTCCCTGCGAAGCAGACGACTTCGTGCATGTCCTGCTCGGGGTGGCAAGTATCGGTGCGGGGATCGAGCGGCTCGCCAATCCAGTTGCCGCACAGCAGAACATGACAGCCGACGCAACGCTGCCCGTCGCACCGAGCACGCGGTGGCTGCGATGAGTGCCCTGCTCGCGCGCAGCGACTTCCTCCGCGCCCCGGTGCTGGCCACCGCCCGGCCGGCGGGTTTCAAGGAGTGGCACCACTTCGTGGTCCACGGTCGGGGGTTGCGGCTGTTGATCAACTTCAGCCTCACCAATGAAGCGTTCGGGACAGATGAAGTCCGCCTTACGCCACGCGCGATCGTGATCGCGCGCGACGAGAATTGGACGGGGGCCATCGAGCGGTTCGACGAGCGCGCGCTGAACGTCTCGGCCGATCTGGGTGAACTCACCATCGGCGACAGCCGGGTCTCCGTGCTACCCGACGGCTATCGCGTGTCAATCGACCTGCCCGACAAGGGGATTCGCGGCGAACTGCACTTCACCTCCGGGTGCAGGCCAGTCGTGGTTCGTAACGAACCGGTGGGAGACGGCCGAATCAGCTGGCTCTTCGTACCTCGGCTGCGCGCCGACGGATGGCTACGTATCGCCGGCCGGGAGTACCGGATGGAAAACGACCTTGCCTATCACGACCACAACTGGGGCCGCTTCTGGTGGGGCGACGACTTCGGCTGGACGTGGGGCACCGTTTTGCCGACCGAACCCGGCAACCCGTGGTCGATGGTAGTAGTGCAGATGACCGACCGCAGTCGGCTGCGCTGCCTGTCGCGTGCGCTCTACGTGTGGCATCACGACGAGCCTGCCGCGACGTTTCGGCACGCGGCGGTGCAGACGCGCTCGGACGGTCTGCTCAGCCGCGCGGCCGACTGCACCTTGCCGCCCCAAATGCGGTTGCTGCTCGACGGCGAGGTGCCAAGCGTCCCGGAGCGCCTCGACGTCACCGCAACCCGGGGCGCCGATACGGTGCACATCGAGTTCCGTTCGCGCTGTTATGCCCGCCTGGCGCAGCCGAGCGAAGTATGTCTCGATCGATCGACCGTGCTCTGCGAAACAGACGGTAGCGCCCGAGCCAGCGGAACGATCAACGGCGAAAACATCGACTTCGCCGGTACCGGTGTATTCGAGTTCCTACATGGCTGAACGGGTTTCGTCGCTATTGCGGCGTTCGGTCGAGCACCTGGAGAACGAGGTGCCCGACAGCTACCGCTTGCTGGTCAGCGAGCTCGGCCCGCTGGTGGTACAAATCGACGTCGACGGTGAGGTGTTCACACTGCGCGGCGGTGATCGGCTTCGAGTGTCCGAAGGTGCGGCGCAGCCGGGCGATGCCCGGATCGCCACCTCGCGAGTCGCGATCCTCGATCTGCTCGATGCGCGGGTCGGGCTGGGTGAGGCCGTGGAAGCGGGGGCGGTGTGCGTTCACGGTTCCCTCGATGACGTCCAGCGTGCTCACGACTCGCTGCGGGCATACGTCCATGCCGCGGTCCGGGCGCCCTCGCTGCCCGTACTGCTGACTGAGCTTCGCGCGGGGGCGCCATGAGCGAGTGCATAACGACACCGGCGTCACGCAAACCACGTCCCACGGTGGCGGTGCTGGGGGCGGGCATCGCCGGACTCACCGCGGCGCATGAGCTCGCCGAGCGCGGCTTCGTCGTCACGGTGTACGAGGCACGGCGCGATGAACGCAACGGGTTGGGGACCGAGCCGCCCGGAACTTACCCTCCGGTCAAGCTCGGCGGGCTGGCCGCCTCGCAGTATTCGACGGTGGGCACGCACGACGGAAGCCAAGCTGAGCTGCGCCCCTTCCCGGGCCGTCGGGGTCAGCCCCGTGATCCGGGGCGAGCGGCTGCCGGTGAACATGGCTTCCGCTTCTTCCCGGCTTACTACCTGCACATCTGGGACCTGTTCCAACGCACTCCGGTCTATCAGCTCACCCAGACGGCCGACGGGACGGCCCGCTGGACGGCAACTTCACGCACTGTCTACGACAACGTCCGGCGGGTGGTCACCAAGGGCACGACGGTGCAGGGCCAGCCGTCGCTCGTCTTTCCCAGCGAACTACCACGCAGCTTCGCCGAATTTCTCGGAATCCTCAGCCAGTTCGCGACATTGAGCTTCACACCCGGCGATATCACCACCTTTCAGCTGAGGATGCTGCGCTACCTCGCCACCAGTCCGTTGCGTCGCGCCCGGGAACTGCAGAACATGTCGGCCTACGACTTCTTGGTCGGGCACGACCGGACGACGGGGATCAACCAGTTCTTTTACACGCCCCCTTGCGATGCGCTGTTGCGCCACATGCCAAGGATCCTGGTCGCCCTCGACTCGCAGTGGGGCGACGCGCGCACCAACCTCAGCACGTATCTGCAGCTGTATCTGAGCATGGACCGCCGCGACAACAAGGCCGACGGCGTGCTCAACGGTCCCACCACCGAATCGTGGTTGGACCACTGGTACCGCCACCTGGTCTCGCTCGGCGTCGGCTTCGTCCACAACAAGGTGACCCGCCTCGACCCGCCGGCCTTTCATTCGAGTCAGCCACCCCATCTGCGGCCCCGTGCCGGGGTCACGTTCGCCGACGGTACGCAGGTGACTCCGGACTACATCGTCGTCGCCGTCGACGCCCCGGCAGCCGAATATGTCACCACCGCGCTGCGCGCAGCGGGCACCGGCGGCACCGTGGCGAGGCTGGACGGTTACGCCACCATCCCTCCCCCACCTGAGGGTCCCCTGCAGCCTGAGACAACCCGGCCGCGCCAGCGACGGGATCCCTACTCGATGGATCAAATGGGGCGGGTGCCGTGGGATCGGTTCCAAACGCTGTGCGGCATCCAGTACTACTTCGACACGGAATTTCAGTTACTCCGCGGACATATGCTGTTCAGCGGCACAGAGTGGGCGCTGTCGTCGATCAACCAGACCGGATTCTGGGAGAAGCGGCCAAGTCTGGACCGCGACGGACACGTCTCCGTGCTGTCGGTCGACATCGCAGATTTCAACACTCCCTCCAGTCATCTCGTCGACGAGTTCGGCCGGGGCAAGGCGGCTCGCGACTGCACGGCCGACGAAATCGCCGCGGAGGTATGGCGACAGATCGTTTGCGCACTCACCAGTTGCGCCGGATCCGTCGGGGAAGAGGCGATGCCGTGGCCCGTGTGGTACGCGCTCGATCGAAGTCTGATCATGGCTGACGGGCCCGGACAGGGCCGGGGCCGCGTGGTCCGCAACGAGTCACCGTACCTGGTTCCCATCGTCGGCGACTGGAACAATCGCCCCGGCAGCGACCCGTGGAACCCGCACGGATCGTCGTGGAGCAGCGCACCGTCCGAGGACTGGTGGCTCGAAGATCTTCAGCAACGCAACGTCTGGCAGGCCCGCCACGGCGGCTATCAAGTGCACAACAATTCGGTGGTCTTCGCGGGCACCTGGAACAAGACGTTCACCCGGGTCACCTCGATGGAGGCCGCGTGCGAGTCGGGACGCCACGCCGTGAATGCCATTCTCGACCATTACATCTGGGTCGAGTCAGGCGGTGTCGATCGCCGAGACAAGACCACTCTGGACTGGAAGTTTCCGTTCGGCTTCCTCGATCAAGGCCTGTCGAGTCCGATTCGGCTGCCGACCTCGGCCGGCGACTACTGCTACGTGTTCGACATCGAAAACCGCGAGCCCGCCGAAACCCGTGCGCTACGCACGCTCGACTCGAAACTCTGCCAGCAGTCACTGCCGCATCCGCTGGACTCGCCAGTCCCGTTTCCCCTGTCCCCTACCTTCGCGGGAGGTCCACCAATGTCCATGCCTTTCAACGACTTCAACCAGCAGTTGCTCAACTATCTGCAGACCGGGCGACAGCTTCTGGAGCAGTGGACGGCGATGACGGCCGGGTCGGGGTTCCCGGTCGCCCCGCCCATGCCGGCGGCTGCGCCGTTCGTGCCTTACGGGCCGCCCATGCCTTCTATGCCGTCCAGCGCTGCGGTGCCACCAGCGCCGGCTGACTACAGCCAGCAACTGTTCGGCTACCTGCAGGCCTGGCGGCAGTTCCTGGAGTCGGCGACCGGCGCAGCGCCGGCGCCGACATCGGTTGCTTGGCAGCCGAATGCGGCTCCGCCGACCGGGGCGCCCGCCAACGGGCCTTCGCCGACCGGGGCGCCCGCCAACGGGCCCGGGGTGCCCGGGGCGCCCGGTCACTACCGTCCGCCTGATGTGCCGATCCCGCCCGCCGACGACAACGCCAGCAAGGGCGCCCCGCCGGACGACACCGCCAAGGGATCGGGCCCGACGTGGCCGCCGCCGGTGGATCTGCCGCCCAGCAGCTATTCCCTGAGCCAGATCAGCAGCACCGGCTCCGACCTGGCGGCAATGCGCGCCGCGCTCGGGGACCCGTCGGCACCGATTGCGCCCGGCAACGACTTCGGGTATCAGATTGACCGGATTCACGGACCCCACGAGCAATCCCACCCGGCCTCACTCCACCCAACGGAGGCAGCCGCGCGCGCTGAGGTGGGATCGCCTTTTCGCAGCGCGATGAATCGCGTCCAGCCCACTGCGTCGCCGCAGCCAGCGCCGCGATCGCTGTTCACCCGTCCGGGTGCGCAGCGAGTGCGGCCACGGGAAGCCGGCGAAACACCTTCGCCCTGAGCGGCTTTGGCGCCATATCAACGCCTCAAGCTGCTGTGGCCGCGGAGTCAATCCATCAGCGTCGCTGCGACCGTGGCTCCGAGGTTCCAGCACGCCTCGAGGTCGGCCTTGGTCGGCTTTCCCGAGACAACGACGTAATCGGTCGCCTTGACCCAACCGAGCCCGGCGGTGATCCCGTCCACGGCACGCACGGCTCCCTCGGTGCCCTCATTCCCGTGCAGCCACAACCCGAAGGGCCGCCCACGCGTCGAATCCATTATCTGGTAATAGCTTTGGTCGAAGGCATGCTTGAGAGCGCCCGATACGTAACCCAGGTTGGCCGGGGTGCCCAGCACATACCCGTCGGCTTCCAGCATCTCGACCGGCGAGACGGTGAGGGCGGGCCGTCGGCAGACTTCCACACCCTCGATGTCGGGGTCGGTGGCCCCGGCGATGACCGCTTCGAACATCTCCTGGCAGTGCGGCGACGGCGTGTGATGAATCACCAAGAGTGTCTTCGTCATTGGTGTGCCTGCATCTGAACGGCCGTTTTCATCGCCTCGCGGGCCCGCCTGCGGTCCCCCGCATAGTCGTAGGCGCGCGCCAGGCGGTACCAGCGACGCCAGTTGTCCGGATCTTCTTCCAACTCTGTTCGCACCGAGGCGAACAGCGCGTCCGCGGCGTCGCGTTGGATGCGACCGGATGCTCGTCGCGGTAGCGCACTGACGTCGAGTTCCATTTCGTCCTCGGCGATCAGCCGGGCCAGCTTCTGGTGCGTGAAGCCGGCGCGCAGGGTGGCGACCATCGCCCAGAGCCCCAGGAACGGCATCACCAGCACCGCAACCCCCAGAGCCACGGCGGCGGGGCGCCCCGAACCGATCATTATCAACGCGGCGCGGCCGAGCAACACGAAGTAGGCCAGCATCGCGACGCACATGAAGGCGATGAGCGCCTGGGTGCGCACCGTGCGTGCGGCGTCCGTCATTGCAGGTCGAGCAGGGGCTCAATGCCGATGGTCAGGCCGGGGCGTTCGGTGATGCGGCGTACCGCCAACAGGACGCCGGGCACGAAGGACGTGCGATCCAGGCTGTCGTGGCGAATGGTCAGCGTCTCACCCTCGGTGCCGAACAGGATCTCTTGATGGGCGACCAGCCCGGCCAGCCGCACCGCATGCACCGGAATGCCGTCGACGTCGGCACCGCGTGCCCCGGGCAGGCTGGTGCTGGTGGCGTCCGGGTTGGGGGGCAAGTCTTTTCGCGCTTCGGCGATCAGCTTGGCGGTGCGCGTGGCGGTACCCGAAGGCGCGTCGGCCTTGTGCGGGTGATGCAACTCGATGACCTCCACCGAGTCGAAATACGGGGCGGCCTGCTTGGCGAAATGCATCGACAGCACCGCTCCGATGGCGAAGTTCGGCGCGATGAGCACGCAGGTGCCGGGCTTGGCGGCAAGCCACTCCTGCACCTGCTCCAGGCGCTCGCTGGTGAAACCCGTCGTCCCCACGACGGCATGAATTCCGTTGTCTATCAGGAACTTCAGATTGTCCATCACGACATCGGGATGGGTGAAGTCGATGACGACCTGCGTGCCACCCTCGGTCAGCAGGCTCAGCTCGTCGCCCGCGTCTACCGCGGCCGACAGCGTCAGATCGTCGGCCGCCTCGACGGCACCCACCATCGTCGCGCCGACCTTGCCCTTGGACCCCAGCACGCCTACCCGCATGGCTTGCAGCCTACTGTTCGCGATCTTGGCTGGGACCGGTCGGTATGCGTCGCCCGCAAGCGGGCCCGGACCGAATGATCGACTTATTCACAGTTGGCGGTTTATCCACAGTGTCGGCTCGCGCCCGACCGCCGCTTACCGATTTCGCGATAGAATTCGAACATGTGTGCGATCGCTGCTCCGGCCGACGTCGCGGCCCGCTTGGAGGCCCTCGACGCCGCCGTCGCCGCGCTGCGCGAGCTCGACTTCGCCGCTTTGGACCCGGTGGTCCGGTTGCGCGCTTTGGAGCGGTTGGAAACCTCGCGCCGGCGTCAGGCGGTGACCAGCCACGACATCATCTACACCCTGGCCCAGGAGGAAATCTCCAGGCTCGGCGGCGCGCCCCACCAAGTCATCGCCGACTGGTGTCGCCTCAGCTACGCCGAAGCCCGCCGCCGCATCCGCGACGCCGCGCAGCTGGCCCCTCGGGTCACGATGACCGGCGAGCAGTTGCCGCCCGTACTGCCCGCCACCGCCCAACAGTGGCGCAACGGCATGCTCGATGCTGAACACTTGAAGGTGATTCAGAAGTTCGTCGATGAGCTGCCTCAAGATCTTCCCTCCGACGTCGTCGAAGAAGCCGAGGAAACCTTGGCGTCCCAGGCCAGGCAGCTGCGTCCCGACCAACTCGACAAGCTGGCCAAGCGGATGGCCTGCCACCTCAATCCCGACGGCGAGTTCTCCGAGCACGATCGTGCCCGCAAGCGCGGCTTCACCTGGAAACCGCAAGGCGCCGACGGGATGAGCGAAGGCACCCTGATCGCCACCCCGGAACTGAGGGCCAACTTCGATGCGTGGCTGGCCAAATTCGCCGCCCCCGGGATGGCCAATCCTGCCGATACAAACCCGTGTGTGGACGCCGAGCCCACCGAGCAGGCCGCCGCCGCCGACACCCGCACCCCCCGCCAACGCCAGCACGACGCCCTGAATTACCTGGTGGCACGCCAGCTGGGCGATCCCGCCCTGGGCCAGCACCACGGACTGCCCGTGACCGTCGTGGTCTCCACCACGCTGCGCGAACTCACCGACGCCGCCGGGCACGGCATCACCGCCTCCGGGGTCCAACTGCCCATGCGCGATCTAATCCGGATGAGCCGCAAAGCGTTGCACTACCTCGCCGTTTTCGACGACCACTCCAACCGGCCGCTCTACCTGGGCCGCAGCCGGCGCATCGCCACCGCCGACCAACGGCTGACCCTGTTCGCCGCCGAGCGCGGCTGCACCTTCCCCGGCTGCGACGTCCCCGCCGACAAATGCGAGGTCCACCACATCGACGAATGGGCCGCCGGCGGCCGCACCGACGTCGACAGGATGACCCTGACCTGCGGACCCAACCACAAACTGCTCAACCGCGGCTGGACAACCAGCAAACGGCGCGATAATCGCACCGCCTGGACACCGCCCTCCCACCTCGACCGCAACCAGCCTCGCACCAACTCCTATCACCATCCGGAACGGATGCTGCGCGACAACGACGACGAACGCGCCGGACCGTGAGCACCCCACAACAACACCCCGGCCCCGGAGCACAGCTCTAGGCTGGGTGATCGACCATGCCAGCCGCAGCCAACGGAGGTGCCCACGTGAGATCCAGCGAGATCCGGATCCGCGAAGCCAAGCCGAAGGACTACGCGCGGGTAGCGGCGATGCACTACCCGGTGTGGCGGCAGTCGTGGGACGGCATCGTCGCCCCGCACGTGCTGGACATGATCGTCACCCCCAAGATCTGGGTCGAGACCTCCTATCCGACGACCCTGAAGCGTGGTGGTTGGGGCATGTGGATGGCCGAGTCCAGGGGCCAACTGCTCGGGATGATGCTCCTCGGCCCAGACCTGTCCAATCCCAACCTCATTCAGATCGACGCGCTCTATGTGGTGGAGAAAAGTCAACGCGCCGGTGTCGGGAGCGAACTGCTGGGCAAGGCGCTCGAGCAGTATCCGGACAACGACATGATCCTGTGGTGCGCCGAGAAGAACCGCAAGGCACGAGATTTCTACGAAAAGAAGGGGTTCGATGTGGACGACCGCACGTTCAGCTGGAAACCACTGCCCGGCGTGAGCGTGCCGCATGTGGGTTACCGGCTGTATCGATCGGCGCGGACATGACCGCGGACCACATTCGCGTGCAACCCTACGTTCTCGACGTCCCGGAAGCAGACCTCGACGACCTGCGTCGGCGCCTCAGCGCGGCGCGCTGGCCGGCCGAAATCGACGGGGCCGGCTGGGATTACGGCACCGAGCAGACGTTCCTGAGAAAAGTGGTCGAGCATTGGCTGCACCGCTACGACTGGCGGGCCACCGAGGCCGAGGTCAATGCCGCCGGCTCCTTCCGCACCGAAGCGGCAGGTCAACACGTGCATTTTCTGCATGCGAAATCGGATCATCCGCAAGCCGTTCCGCTGGCGATCACGCACGGCTGGCCGGGCTCGGTCGTCGAGTTCCTCGACGTGCTTCCGTTGCTGCGGAAGCGCTTTCATGTGGTGGCCGTATCGATGCCCGGCTACGGGTTCTCCGGGCCCACCCGCGAACGGGGAGTCGACGTAGCCCGCATCGCCGCGGCGGTCGACGACGTGATGGGCCAGCTGGGCTACCAACGTTACGTGGCCCAGGGCGGCGACTGGGGCGCGCTGGTGACCCGCTATCTCGGTGAGCACTACGCGCACCGCGTGGCCGCGATTCACACCAACATGCTGTTCGCGCCGCCGGACCAGAGCGATCAGGAACTGTTGTCGCGCATCACCGAATCCGAACTCGCCGCACTCGTGGCCAGTAGCGAACGAACCAAGGACGGCACCGCCTACCTGCAATTGCAGTCGACGCGCCCGCATTCGCTGGGTTTCGGGCTCGACGACTCACCGCTGGGCTTGGCGGGTTGGATTCTCGAGAAGTTTCACGCCTGGTGTGACACCCGGGAGGGCATGCCGATCAGCATGGATCGGCTGATCGACAACCTGATGTTCTACTGGCTCACGAACACCGCGACCTCGGCCGCGCGACTCTACTGCGAAGCGGCGCGCGCCGGCACCAGCGCGCTGGACGACTGGACCGGTCGCGTCGACGTGCCCACCGGATACGCCGTGTACCCCTTCGAGCTGATGCAGACGCCACGGGCCTGGGCCGAGGCGCGCTACAACCTCGTTCACTACTCGGTGCAGGACCGCGGCGGCCACTTCGCCGCCTTCGAACAGCCCGCGCTGTTCGCCGCTGACCTTGCGACGTACGCCGATGTCCTGACCGACGCGGGGGTGTTCTAGGCGCGGGTCTGCTACGCGCGGGGTCTGTTAGGCGTCTATGACGATCCGGCCGCCGGCGGACCGCGACACGCACACCAGCATTTCGCCGTCGGCCTCGGCGGCGCGGCCGCGGTGATCGACTTGTCCGGCAAGCACTTTGACCCTGCAGGTGCCGCAGAAGCCCTGCCGGCAGGAGTAGGGGGTGGTGGGGTCGCGGTCCAGCATCACCTGCAGCGCAGAGCGATTCGCCGGAACGGACACCACTTCGCGGGATCGCGCGAGTTCCAGTTCGAAGGGTGTCCCGTCCACCACCGGCGGCGGACTGAACCGCTCGTAGTGCAGCGGCGCGTCGGCGTACCCGTCGCGGGCCACCCGCACCGCTTCGAGCATGGCGGCGGGCCCGCAGACGTACACCGCCGTCGCCGGACCGGCCCCGGCCAACAGCTCCTCGACAGATGCGGTGCCGCCGCGCTCGTCGTCGGCCCACACCGTCACCCGCTCCGGCGCAACGGCCAGCACCTCGTCGAGAAAGGGCATGTACTCCCGGCTGCGCCCGGCATAGATTGCGCGCCAATCGGTTCCGCGCTGCGCGGCCACCCGCAGCATCGGCAGGATCGGCGTGACACCGATGCCGCCGATCACGAACTGCACCTCACCCTCGGCCGAGCCCAGATAGAACGCGTTGCGCGGGCCTTCGAACACCAAGGTGTCACCGACGTCGTAGGCCTCGTGCATTTCGATGGAACCGCCGCCGCCGTCGGCGATGCGCCGCACCGCGATGCGGTACTCGGTGCGCCGGCCCGGCGGTCCGCACAGCGAATACTGCCGGCGCCGACCGGACGGCAGCTGCACGTCGATATGCCCGCCTGGCGTCCACGACGGCAGCAACCCGCCATGCGGATCGGCGAGGGTGAGGGCCACCACGTCGGGCGCGACGAGTTCACGTCCCACGACAGTCGCGTGGTGGGTACGCCGCACCGGCCGCACCCGCGACGGGGTCCACCGCGACGCCGCCGACAACCCGCCGATCATCGAACGCAGACCGCACAGCGCCGTCAGGAACCGGTCCCGATCCCGCCGGCCGTACAGGTCGGGCGGCCTGCTGGCCCAAATGCTCTGCGGCTCGGTCATTTCGGAAGGTCCGCGGCGACATCCGTGGCCGCATTCCCGGCCGTATCCGCGGCCTCGTTCGCCGCCTCGTCTGACGGCTCGAACCCGGCCGACACCTGGTCGACCCAGTCAGCGGTCAGACGGGCGATCTCCCGGGGGTGCGACGTCACCGCCCAGTGCCCGCCCTCGACCGGAACGACCCTGCCGCGCCGCGGAATGGCGCCGAGGTACCGCTGCAGCGCGGGAGTGATGAAGATGTCTTTCCGTGGCACCAGCACCTGGACCGCGACCGGGGTCTGCGCCGGCGCCGGACCGGGCGACAGCAGGGGCCCGGGCAGATTGGCCCGGTAGAGCTCCAATCCGTTGACGTAGTCGGCGATCCCGCGCGGCGCATGGCCGCGGATACCGCCTGACTGCCCGATACGTTCCAGCGCCGCAACGACTTTCACTGCGATTCCGGACCGGAAAGCCAGCTCCGGCACCCCCGGGCACAGCAGGAACGCGAGATACGCCGAGCACAACACCTGCCGGGCGACCGACAGCGCGGCCCGCGGCGTGCGCGCCGAACGCACGAACCTGCCCGCATACGGCAGGTGCGGACCCGAGATCGACGTGAACGAGGCGATCCGGCCGGCCAGCGAAGCGTCGGTGATCGCCGCCCAGCCTTGCACCGAACCCCAGTCGTGCCCCAGCAGATGTACCCGGTCAGCGTCCAGACTGTCGATCACCGCGCCCATGTCGGACACCAACTGCGTCAGCCGGTACCCGGACCTGCTTGTTGGACAAGAGGATTCACCAGCGCCGCGAACGTCGTAGGCGAACACGTTGCACCGACCGGCCAGCTGCCGGGCCACGCCATCCCAGATCCGGTGGTTGTCGGGGTAGCCGTGCACCGCCAGCACCGTCGGCAGCTTCGGGTCCGATTCGCCGTAGCGGTGCACTGCCAGGCAGACACCGTCGGAGGCGCGGATCGTCGTCATCAGACCGTCCTCATGGTCAGTGCGACGCCCGGGCCGCCGGTGACACCGCCAGGTAGTCGACAGCCCGCTGCAGCCCACCCAGCTCCGAGGGGTGGAAGTTCGGCCGATAGTAGGACCCTACGACGCGGATCAGCCGGAGCGGGCCGGGCACCAGTCCGCGGCGGGCCGCCCGCAGGTAGCCGCGCCAGCTCGCCCTGCTGCCCGGCGGCACGTACGGGTCGACGGAGAACATGAACCGCACCCCGCGAATCCACAACAGCAGCAACACCGGCCCCACCACCAGCTGCGCCCGCACCTGTCGCCAGTAACCGGCCCGCAGGTGCTTCATCGTGTCGAACGCGACCGCCTTGTGCTCGACTTCCTCGGCCCCGTGCCAGCGCAGCATGTCCAGCATCACCGGGTCGGCGCCCGCGGCGTCCAGAGCCGGCGAGTCCAGCACCCATTCGCCCAGCACGGCGGTGTAGTGCTCGATCGCCGCGATCATCGCCACCTGTTCGAGCAGCCAACTGTGCTGCCGCCGGGTGCTGCGCCACGGCTTCTCCCCCAGCAGAGTCTGAAACAGCCACCGGACCTGGTCGGTGAACGGCGTCACGTCGATGCCCTGGGCGTCGAAGTGGGCGAGCACCCCGGAGTGCGCCTGGGAGTGCATGGACTCCTGGCCGATGAAACCCTGGACGTCCAAGCGCAGCTGGTCGTCTCTGATCAGCGGCAGCGTCTTCTTGAACACCTCGACGAAGAACTCCTCGCCGGCCGGCAGCAGCAGGTGCAGGACGTTGAGCACGTGGGTGGCCAGCGGCTCGTTGGGCACGTAGTGAAACGGCAGCTTCGTCCAGTCGAAGTCGACGTTGCGCGCTTCGAGAACGAGCCGCTCATGATCGGCAGTGTCCGACGAATGCGGACCCACCGCCCTGTCGTCGACTGTGCTCATCAAGGCCCCCTTGCATCGCGCCTCGTGCCCCGCGCCTCGCGCCTCGCGTCTACCGAACCGCCAGGTAGTTTACTGAAGCGCGGGAGTATGCGATACCCGCGGTACTACCTTTGTTCGGCGCGCTGCTTGAGCCGCTGCAACGTGAGCCCGATGTTCTTGGCGTTTTCCGCGTCGCGATCTGGGACGCCGGTGAGCAGCCCGGCGACCTTGCGGAACCACCCGGGACGCTGATCCCAGGTGCTCTCGGTCACCCGGCAGCCGCCGTCCGCGGCGGCCTCGATGTCGTATTTCCAGCGGGCGATCGGAAGCATCGCGGCACGCACGTCGAACGCGAAAGCACGGCCGGGATCGGCATCGGTGACCGTGCACTTGGTGGTCCAGCGCTTGCCGCCGTTCTCGTTGTGACCGACGAACACCGCACCCTCGGTGACGGCCGCACCCTTGCGCAGCTCCATCTTCACGGCTTCCTCGGCCAGCGAAGCCAGCGTCGGCAGGTCGGTGATCAAGCCGTACACCGCCTCGGGGCTCGCGTCGATCTGCACGGTGGCGGTGGCGGAAGGCGCGGTCATCGAAAAATCATAACCAGCACCTCAGCGGACAAACCCGGGCGCCGATCAGCGCCGCGCCGATGCCCCGAATAGCGCTGACCGCGGAATTTTCTGACAATCGAAGTATCCCCGGAACCGAACTCGGCAGGAGGCCCGAACATGCGTGTAGGAATCCCGACCGAGACCAAGAACAACGAATTCCGGGTCGCCATCACCCCCGCCGGCGTGGCCACCCTGACCCAACGGGGCCACGAGGTGCTGGTCCAGGCCGGCGCGGGAGAAGGGTCGGCCATCGCCGACGAAAAGTTCAAGGCGGCCGGCGCGCAGCTGACCGACACCGCCGAGCAGGTCTGGGCCGAGGCCGAACTGGTGCTCAAGGTCAAAGAGCCGCTGCCGGCCGAATACGGCTACCTGCGTTCCGGACAGATCCTGTTCACCTACCTGCATCTGGCCGCCTCCCGTTCGTGCACCGATGCGCTATTGGCTTCGGGCGCAACGTCTATCGCCTACGAGACGGTGCAGACCGCCGACGGTGCACTGCCGTTGCTGGCCCCGATGAGCGAGGTCGCCGGCCGGCTCTCCGCGCAGGTCGGCTCGTATCACCTGATGCGGACCCAGGGCGGTCGCGGCGCCCTGATGGGCGGGGTGCCCGGGGTGAAGCCGGCCGACGTCGTCGTGATCGGCGGCGGCACCGCCGGATACAACGCGGCCCGAGTCGCCAGCGGCATGGGCGCTTCGGTCATGGTTCTCGACGTCAGCCTCGGCAAACTGCGGCTGTTGGACGCGGAGTTCGCCGGTCGCATCGGCACCCGCTACTCGTCGACCTACGAGCTGGTGGGCGCGGTCAAACGTGCCGACCTGGTGATCGGGGCGGTGCTGGTGCCCGGCGCGAAGGCGCCCAGTTTGATTCCGAATTCTCTTGTCGCACAGATGAAGCCGGGTGCGGTGCTGGTGGACATCTCGATCGACCAGGGTGGCTGCTTCGAGGACTCGCGGCCCACCACCCACGACGAACCGACGTTCGCGGTGCACGACACCCTGTTCTACTGCGTGGCCAACATGCCCAGCGCGGTTCCCAAGACGTCGACGTATGCGCTGACGAACGCCACCATGCCGTACCTGCTCAAACTCGCCGACCAGGGCTGGCGTGCGGCCTGCCGCTCGGATCCCGCTCTGGCCAAAGGCCTTTCGACGCACGCTGGGGCGCTGCTGGCCGACCACGTGGCCCACGACCTCGACCTGCCGTTCACCGACCCGGCCAGCCTGCTGAACTGACCCGGCCTGCCGTGTGGGTGCCCTACCGGATGTAGGGCGCCAAGGCCGTGACGATGTCGGCTGCCGGACCCGCCTGCGCCTCCCGGTAGGCCTCCCCGGCCCACAGGTTGGTGCCGTGCGGGTCCTCCTGCTCAACCGCCGCCGCCCGGATCGGCTTGGTCATCTGGTTGACCTCGGGATAGCCAAGTGGGGCAACGTGATCAAGCAACCGGGTGAAGTTGTTGGCCAGCCCGCGCGCATAGCGGCCGGAGAACGCCCGGGTGACCACGGTGGCGTCGAACAGTGGATTCTTCAGCGCAACCCGGTGCGCCGGATTGGTGCCGGCCTCGTCGGCGAGCAGCAGCGCGGTGCCGACCTGCGCGGCGACCGCGCCTCGGCGCAACACCGCCGCGATCTGCTCGACGGTGCCCAGCCCGCCCGCCGCGATCAACGGCACGTCATACGCGCTGCCGATCTTGTCGAGCAGCTGATGCAGCGACTCGGCACCCGGCTCCATGTCGGGGGCGAACGTGCCGCGATGCCCACCCGCGGCCGGACCCTGCACCACCAGGTTGTCCGCACCCGCCGCGACCGCCACCCCGGCCTCGTAGACCGACGTCACCGTCACCGACACCAACAGTCCCAGCGCACTGAGCCGCCGGACCACGTCAGGCGGCGGCGCCCCGAAGGTGAACGACACCATCTCCGGGCGCACGTCGGCCACCACGTCGAGCTTGCGTTCCCAGTCGTCGTCGTCACCGTGCACCGGGTGCCCGACTTCGACGTGGTAATGGTCGGCCACCTCTTCGAGTTCTTCGGCGTAGTACTCCAATTGCAGCCAGTCGGCGACGCTGGGCTGGGGCACGAACAGGTTGGCCCCGATCGGCCCGGTGGTGGCCGCACGCGCGGCAGCGATATCGGCGGCGAACTGGTCCGCACTCAGGTAGCCGCCCGCGACGAAACCCAGCCCACCGGCATTCGACACCGCGGCGGCCAGCGCCGGGGTCCCCGGGCCACCGGCCATCGGCGCACCCACGATGGGCGCCGCGATATCCCAGAAGCCCAATACCACCGGGCTAACCTACCATCGCGCGAAGTTGTTGTGGCAGCGAGCGTTTCGACCGGTACGGGCCCACCACCGCGGCGCCGTAGGGATTGCCGAGCAGGCGCCGCGCCACCGCGTTGACCTCGTCGAGAGTGACCCTGTCGATCTGCCTCAGGGTGTGCTCGATGCTGCGGTGCGCACCGTAGTTGAGCTCGCTGCGGCCGATCCGGCTCATCCGGGACCCGGAATCCTCCAGACCCAGCACCAGACCGCCCCGCAGCGACCCCTTGGCGATCCGGCACTCGGATTCGGTGATCCCATCTCGCGCAACCGATTCCAGCACCGCGCTGGTCACCTTCATGACGTCGGCGAAGCGCTCCGGCAGACACGCGGCGTACACCGACAGTGCCCCGCTGTCGGCGAACAGGTCCAGCGCCGAATACACCGAGTACGCCAGCCCGCGGGTCTCGCGGATCTCCTGGAACAGCCGGGAACTGAGCCCCCCGCCAAGCGCGGTGTGCAACACCGCCAGCGCCCAGCGGTGCTGCCAGCCGCGGCCGGGGGTACGCAGGCCGAGCGACAGATGGGTCTGCTCGGCGTCGCGGTTGCTCAGCAGCAAGGTGGGACGACCGTTGACCCGGCCGGCACCCTTGCGCGGAGCCGCCGGGCGGCGCCCGCGAACCAGCCGCGATCCGAAGTGCTCGCGCACCAGGCGCACCACTTCGTCGTGCTCGACGTTGCCGGCGACGGCCACCACCATCCGCTCCGGGGTGTAGCGGCGCACGTGGAACGAATGCAACTGCGAGCGCGTCATCGCCGACACCGACTGCGCGCTGCCGATCACCGGCCGGCCCACCGGATGGTCGCCGAACAGCGCCGTCATGAACGTGTCGGTCAGCGCGTCCTCGGGGTCGTCGTCGCGCATCGCGATCTCCTCGAGCACCACGTCGCGTTCCAGTTCGACGTCCTCGACCGCGCAGCGGCCGTTGAGCACCACGTCGGCAACCAGGTCAACGGCCAGCTCCAGGTCACTGTCCAGCACATGCGCGTAATAACAGGTGTGCTCTTTGGCGGTGAAGGCGTTGAGCTCGCCGCCGACGGCGTCCACCGCCTGGGCGATGTCGACGGCAGTACGCGTCGGCGTCGACTTGAACAGCAGATGCTCGAGGAAGTGCGCCGCCCCGGCCACTGTGGCGCCTTCGTCGCGGGACCCGACGCCGACCCAGACGCCGACCGACGCGGAACGCACGGCGGGCAGGTGTTCGGTGACCACCCGCAGGCCGCCTGGCAGCGTGCTACGACGCACGCCGCCAGGTCGGAGCGCCCCGGCGGGCTCAGCGTTGGTTGCCACCCGTCAGATCAGCTGCCGGCCGTCGCGGCGGGCTCGGCCGGCGCGGCCTCGGCGGGGGCCGCCGCGTCGTCTTCGGCCACCAGGACCAGCGAGATCTTGCCGCGCTTGTCGATGTCGGCGATCTCCACGCGCAGCTTGTCGCCGACGTTGACCACGTCCTCGACCTTCGCGATGCGCTTGCCGCGGCCCAGCTTGGAGATGTGGACCAGGCCGTCGCGGCCGGGCAGCAGCGACACGAACGCGCCGAAATCGGTGGTCTTGACCACGGTTCCGAGGAACCGCTCCCCCACGGTCGGCAGCTGCGGGTTGGCGATCGCGTTGATCCGGTCGATCGCCGCCTGCGCGGACGGGCCGTCGGTGGCGCCGACGAACACGGTGCCGTCGTCCTCGATGGAGATCTGCGCCCCGGTCTCCTCGGTGATGGCGTTGATGACCTTGCCCTTGGGCCCGATGACCTCGCCGATCTTGTCCACCGGGACCTTGATGGTGGTCACCCGGGGCGCGAACGGGCTCATCTCGTCGGGGCCGTCGATGGCCTCGGCCATCACCTCGAGGATGGTCACCCGGGCGTCCTTGGCCTGGGCCAGCGCGGACGCCAGCACCTGCGAGGGAATGCCGTCCAGCTTGGTGTCCAGCTGCAGCGCGGTGACGAAGTCCTTGGTGCCGGCGCACTTGAAGTCCATGTCGCCGAACGCGTCCTCGGCACCCAGGATGTCGGTCAGGGTGACGTACCGGGTTTCGCCGTCCACCTCGTCGGAGACCAGGCCCATCGCGATGCCGGCCACCGGCGCCTTCAGCGGCACACCGGCGTTGAGCAGCGCCAGGGTGGACGCGCACACCGATCCCATCGACGTCGAGCCGTTGGAGCCCAACGCCTCGGACACCTGGCGAATCGCGTAGGGGAACTCCTCGACCGGGGGCAGCACCGGGATCAGCGCCCGCTCGGCGAGCGCGCCGTGGCCGATCTCGCGCCGCTTGGGCGAACCGACGCGGCCCGTCTCACCGGTGGAGAACGGCGGGAAGTTGTAGTGGTGCATGTACCGCTTGGAGGTTTCCGGCCCCAGCGAGTCGATCTGCTGGGCCATCTTCACCATGTCCAGGGTGGTCACCCCCAGGATCTGGGTTTCCCCGCGCTCGAACAACGCGCTGCCGTGCGCCCGGGGCACCACTGCGACCTCGGCCGACAGCGCACGGATGTCGGTGATCCCGCGGCCGTCGATGCGGAAGTGGTCGGTCAGGATGCGCTGGCGGACCAGCTTCTTGGTCAGCGACCGGAACGCGGCGCTGATCTCTTTCTCGCGGCCCTCGTACGTGCCGGCCAGCCGCTCGAGCACCTGGGCCTTGATCTCGTCGGTGCGCGCGTCCCGCTCGGCCTTGCCGCCGATACTGAGCGCGGCGGCCAGCTCGTCGGTGGCCACGGTGGCCACTGAGTAGTACACGTCTTCCTCGTAAGGCGGGAAGACCGGGAAGTCGCCGGTGGGCTTCGCGGCTGCGTCGGCCAGTTCCTGCTGCGCGGCGCACAGCGTGGCGATGAACGGCTTGGCGGCCTCCAGGCCCTCGGCGACCACGGTCTCCGTCGGCGCCTGCGCGCCACCTTCGACCAGTTCGATGACCTTGTCGGTGGCCTCGGCCTCCACCATCATGATCGCCACGTCCTTTTCGGCGTCACCGCCGACTACGCGGCCGGCCACCACCATGTCGAACACGGCGCCCTCGAGCTGCTCCACGGTGGGGAACGCGACCCATGTGCCGTCGATCAGGGCGACCCGCACCCCGCCGATGGGGCCGGAGAACGGCAGGCCGCTGATCTGGGTGGAAGCCGACGCGGCGTTGATCGCCAGCACGTCGTACAGGTCGTTGGGGTCCAGGCTCAGGATCGTCACCACGACCTGGATCTCGTTGCGCAGGCCGTCGACGAACGACGGACGCAGCGGCCGGTCGATGAGCCGGCAGGTCAGGATCGCGTCGGTGGACGGGCGGCCCTCACGGCGGAAGAACGAGCCGGGGATGCGGCCGGCGGCGTACATCCGCTCTTCGACGTCGACCGTCAACGGGAAGAAGTCGAAATGTTCCTTGGGGTTCTTGCTGGCGGTGGTCGCCGACAGCAGCATGTTCTCTTCGTCGAGGTAAGCGACCACCGCGCCGGCGGCCTGCTGGGCCAGGCGGCCCGTCTCGAAGCGGATGGTGCGGGTGCCGAAGCTCCCGTTGTCGATGGTGGCGGTTGCCTCGAAAACGCCTTCTTCAATTTCAGTCGCAGACATGACGTCGGTGCGGCCTCTCTGGTTTATTCAGCTGTTTCGCGTCGTCACGCGCGAAGGCGCCCTTCTAGAACCAGCGAAGTCCGGATGCGGCTACGGCCATCGATCGAAGCGGCCGACCTGCCCCAGATCCGGGGAGCCCGGCAGCCACTACCGAAGACCGCCCGATGCAGACTGAGCAGCTCTGGCGAATGCGTGGTGACTCGCTGGAACGGAACCCGCGGATCTGCGTGAACCGCACCATGTCGTCCGGGCCTAAGGGGCCCAGAACGCCCTCACTCTACACCGGCCTACGCGGCGGATTGAGCAAACCTCTAGGTCGGGGGGTCAGGTCCGGGGTCCGGCGTTGACATTTTCGACACACACGGCGAACCGCCGCTGCGCGTAGGTGTAGCCCAAACCGCTGCCGCACTGGTCGACCCCGACCGGGGGGTCGAGGTCGGTGAGGATCTCGGTGGCACGCTGCCGATGCGGTGCCGCGCTGTCGCCGCAGTCGACGCGGACCGGATCGACGGTGTGGTGCGGGTCCACGCTCATGCAACCGCCGATCACCCAGTCGACGTCCAGGCACAGGGTGGAGTCCGAGCCGCTGAGCGCGTTGTGCGTGGAGTAGGACGAGTCGACGTCGGTCGGACATTTCGCCCGGTCACCACCCTTGACCAGGGCGACGACCTTGAAATTGGACTCAGGACTGCCGCACGTTGCCTTGGTCGCCTGCGGGCGGTCGGGTGTGCCGGCGAGTTTGAGACAGTCCCCCACTTTGACGTCGGCGAGGTCGGGCCCGCTGGGCCGCACCGAACATCCCGTCAATGCGCCGCCGATCGTGGCCAGGACGGCCCCGGTGATCAGGGCGCGCAGAGCGCCCAGGGTCAGCGGCGCAGACCGAGCCGTTCGATCAGCGAGCGGTAGCGCTCCACGTCGATCTGGGTCAGGTACTTCACCAGGCGCTTACGCCGGCCCACCAGCAGCAACAGGCCACGACGCGAGTGGTGGTCGTGCTTGTGCACCTTCAGGTGCTCGGTCAGGTCCGCGATCCGCTTGGTCAGCAGCGCGATCTGCGCCTCCGGAGACCCGGTATCGGTCTCGTGCAGCCCGTAGGACTTCAGAATTTCTTTTTTCTGCTCGGCGGTAAGCGCCACGAAAACATCTCCATCAATAGGTCCGCGATCAGGATTTTCCGGCGCGGCCACCGCGAACCGCAGCACACGCCGATGTCGTCGGGCAGTTTAGCAGGGTTATCAGGTCCGGTTCCGCGCGTGCAGGCTGGACGAGACCCGTCAGCTCAGCAGCTTGCGGGTGCACTCGGTGTCGCCGGCGATCTCGGCGACCAGCTCGTCGATCGAGTCGAACCGCTGCTGGCCGCGGATTCGGGCGACGAAGTCCAGCGCCACATGCTGGCCGTAGAGGTCGGCCTCGGTGTCCAGGACGAAAGCCTCGACAGTGCGGGTGCGCCCGGAGAACGTCGGGTTGGTGCCGACCGACACCGCACTCTGGTATCGCTCCCCCGGGATCACCGTGCCGGTCGACGGCCCGTGCCCCAGCACGGTGAACCAGGCGGCGTACACACCGTCAGCGGGAATGGCCGAATACATCGGCGGCGCCACGTTCGCGGTGGGATAGCCCAGCTCGGAGCCTCTGCCGTAACCGCGGACCACCACTCCCTCGACGCGGTGCGGACGACCCAGCGCTTCGGTGGCCGCCATCACGTCGCCGGCGTCCACGCAGGACCGGATATAGGTGGACGAGAAGGTCACGTTCTCGTTGCTGTGATGTTCGGACAGCAGCGACATCGACTCCACCGCGAAACCGAACCGCTCGCCGGCCCGGCGCAGCGTCTCGACGTTGCCGGCCGCCTTCTTGCCGAAGGTGAAGTTCTCGCCCACCACGACTTCCACCACGTGCAGGTTCTCCACCAGCAGCTCATGCACGTACCGCTCGGGGGTGAGCTTCATGAAGTCGGTGGTGAACGGCATCACCAGGAAGACGTCGATACCGAGTTCCTCGACGAGCTCCGCACGCCGGGTCAGCGTGGTCAGTTGCGCCGGATGACTGCCCGGATACACGACCTCCATCGGGTGCGGGTCGAATGTCATCAGCACCGACGGCACTCCGCGGGCGCGGGCCGCTTTCACCGCATGCGCGATCAACTCGGCGTGCCCACGGTGCACACCGTCGAAAACCCCTATGGTCAGCACGCATCGACCCCAGTCAGTTGGGATCTCGTCCTGGCCGCGCCACCGCTGCACGACCGCAAGCCTAATCGTCCCGCTTGGCGTCCCGGCAATCTCAGGGCAACGGATTAGGCGTGGGTTGCCTAAGATTTGGCATGTGAGGGCGGACGACGAGCCTGGTGGACTCACCGCGGTTGCCCAGGACTATCTGAAAGTCATCTGGACTGCCCAGGAATGGTCCCGGGAAAGGGTCAGCACCAAGATGCTGGCCGAGAAGCTCGGGGTGTCGGCCAGCACCGCCTCGGAGTCCATCCGCAAGCTCGCCGAGCAGGGCCTGGTCGATCACGCCAAGTACGGCGCGGTCACCCTGACCGAATCCGGCCGGCGCGCGGCGCTAGCGATGGTGCGCCGGCACCGGCTGTTGGAAACCTTTCTGGTCAACGAACTCGGCTACGGCTGGGACGAGGTGCACGACGAGGCCGAGGTGCTCGAGCACGCGGTGTCCGATCGGCTGATGGCCCGCATCGACGCCAAGCTCGGATTCCCGCAGCGCGACCCGCACGGCGACCCCATTCCGGCCACCGACGGTCAGGTCCCGACACCGCCGGCGCGGCAACTGTGGGACTGCGGCGACGGCGACACCGGGACGGTGGCGCGCATCTCCGACGCCGACCCGCAGATGCTGCGGTATTTCGACAGCGTCGGGATCAACCTGGACTCGCGGCTGCGGGTGCTGACCCGACGCGAGTTCGCCGGGATGGTCTCGGTGGCGGTCGAGTCGGACGACGGCGCGACGACGGTGGACCTGGGCAGCCCGGCGGCGTGCGCGATCTGGGTGGTTGCCTGACTCTGCTCAAAGCCCGGTCCGAGGGCGGCGGGGCCGCGATCGGCGGCGGGGCGAGTTTCGCGGCTTCGTTACGCTCGCGCGGCTAGTTGCTCAGCAACCCCTTGGCGATGTGCGTCACCTGCACCTCGTTGCTGCCGGCGTAGATCATCAGCGACTTCGCGTCGCGGGCAAGCTGTTCCACCCGATATTCGGCCATATAGCCGTTGCCGCCGAACAATTGCACCGCCTCCATCGCGACATCGGTGGCCGCCTCCGAGGAGTACAGCTTGATCGCCGACGCCTCGGCCAACGTCAGCGGTTTACCGGCCTGTTGACGCTCGATGGTGTGAAATACCATGTTCTGCACGTTCATTCGGGCGATCTCCATCTTGGCCAGCTTCAGCTGGATCAGCTGGAACTGCCCGATGTTCTTGCCCCACAGGGTGCGACTCTTCGCGTAATCCACACTGAGCCGGTGACATTCGTTGATGATGCCCAGTGCCATCATCGCGATGCCGATGCGTTCGGTGGAGAAGTTGGCGCGGGCGCTGTCGCGGCCGTCGCCGTCGTCGTGCTGCTCGTTCTCCCCGAGCAGCCGGTCCGGGCTCAGCCGGACGTTGTCGAAGAACAACTCGCCCGTCGGCGACGACATCATGCCCATCTTCTTGAACGGCTTGCCCTGAGTCAGGCCCTCCATGCCGGCGTCGAGGACGAAGACCAGCACCGGGCGGTTCCGCTTCGCTATCGAAGGGTCGCCCTCGTCCAGCTTGGCGTAGACGACCAGCACGTCGGCGTAGGGGCCGTTGGTGATGAACGTCTTCTGCCCGTTGAGGATATAGTCCTGCCCGTCGCGCTTGACGTAGGTCTTCATCCCGCCGAACGCATCCGAGCCTGAGTCGGGTTCGGTGATCGCCCACGCCGCAATCTTTTTCAGCGTCATCAGGTCGGGCAGCCAGCGTTCCTTCTGCGCCAGGGTGCCGCGGCTCATGATGGTAGCCGCGCCCAGGCCCAGGCTCACCGACGCGGTGGAGAGCAACCCGATGCTGACCCCGGCGAGTTCGGAGATCAGCACCGCCGCCATCGACCCCTGCGCGCCTCCCATGCCGCCGAGCGCGTCTGAGCCGCCGCCCTTTTCGAGCTGCTCGCCGTTCTGCTTGGCGCGCTCGCGTTCCAGCATCTTCTTCACCGACTCGGCGGCCAGCGCGTCAAGGCCGAACTGGCTGAACAACTTTCGCGCGATCGGGTACGGCGATAGCTCACCGGTCTCCAGCGCGTCGAGATTCGGCCGGATCTCCTTGTCGATGAACTGGCGCACGGTGTCGCGCACCATCAGGTCGGTTTCGGACCACTCGAACATGGTTCAGCGCTCGGCGCGCTGGTAGGCGGTGACGACGGCGGCACCGCCGAGGCCGATGTTGTGTTGCAGCGCGGCCGTGACGTTGTCGACCTGGCGCTTGTCGGCGGTGCCGCGCAGCTGCCAGGTGAGCTCCGAGCACTGCGCCAGACCGGTCGCCCCCAGTGGATGACCCTTGGAGATCAGCCCGCCCGAGGGGTTGACCACCCAGCGTCCGCCGTAGGTGGTCTGGTTGTCGTCGATCAGCTTGGCCGCCTCGCCCTCGCCGCACAGGCCCAGCGCCTCGTACAGCAGCAGCTCGTTGGCCGAGAAGCAGTCGTGCAGCTCGATCACCTGGAAGTCGTCCGGGCCCAGCCCGGACTGGTCGTAGACACGTTGAGCGGCTTGCACATTCATGTCGTAGCCGATGATGTTGGCGGCGCTGCCGTCGAAGGTCGACTCGAAGTCGGTGGTCATCGCCTGTCCGACGATCTCGACGGCCTGTCCGGCCAGATTGTGCTTGGCCACGTACTCCTCGCTGGCCAGCACCACCGCCGCCGAGCCGTCCGAGGTCGGTGAGCACTGCAGTTTGGTCAGCGGGTCGGAGATCATCTTGGCGCCCAGGATGTCCTCGAGCGAGTACTCCTCCTGGAACTGTGCATACGGGTTGTTGACCGAGTGCTTGTGGTTCTTGTAGCCGATCTTCGCGAAATGCTCGGCGGTGGTGCCGTACTTCTTCATGTGCTCACGTCCGGCCGCCCCGAACATCCACGGCGCCACCGGGAATGCGAACTCCTCGATGGCGGCCAGCGCCTGGACGTGCTTACCCAGCGGCGACTCGCGGTCCTGGGATCCGACCTGAAGCGACCCGGGCTGCATCTTCTCGAAGCCCAGCGCCAGCACGCAGTCGGCCAGGCCGCCGCGGATGGCTTGGGCGCCGAGGTACAGCGCGGTGGACCCGGTCGAGCAGTTGTTGTTGACGTTGACGATCGGAATGCCCGTCATGCCCAGCTCGTAGAGAGCACGCTGGCCGCTGGTGGAATCGCCGGCCACGTAGCCGACGTAACCCTGCTCGATCTCGCTGTAGTCGACCCCGGCATCTTCGAGCGCCTTGGTGCCCGATTCCTTGGCCATCTGCGGGTAGTCCCAGCCTTCGCGGCGACCCGGCTTCTCGAACTTCGTCATGCCCACGCCGACGACGTAGACCCTGTTGGCTGACTTGTTGGACACCTTGCTGGACAACTTTGTCCCCTTCCGTGGGCCCGGCCTCGCGAGTGAACGCCACCGCGAAAATTCAAGGGCGGATTTCGCAGTGACGTTACGCTCGCGGGCCCCGCGGGTGGTTAGAGGGTCGCCGGGCGGAATCGGATTGCCCGGCTCCTCCTCAGTCCGTACCGGACTGCATCGTCGCCGGGCGGACTACCACCACCGATCGGGTGCGAGACCCCTCGTCCCGCAGCAGCGCGATCACCCGATCGCCGGCGGCGCAGGCCGCGTACACACCGTCGATACCCGCCACAGCCAGAGCCCGGCCGTTGGCCGCGGCATCGGCTTCCTCGGCGGTGAGTTCGCGACGCGGGAACATCAGCAGGCAGGCCTCGTCCAGACTGAGGCTCAGCCGCGGGCGCTCGGCCAGCTCGTCGAGTGTCACCGCGTGGTTCAGGTCGAAGCGGCCGACCCGGGTGCGCCGCAGCGACGTCAGATGTCCACCCACTCCCAGCGCATCGCCGAGGTCGCGGGCCAGCGCGCGAATGTAGGTGCCCGACGAGCAATCCACCCGCACGTCCAGGTCGACCAGCCCGTCCGACCGCCGCACCGCCAACACCTCGAACCGGTCGATGCGCACCGGCCTTGCCGCCAGCTCGACCACCTCACCGGCACGGGCCAGCTGATAGGCCCGCCGGCCGGCGACCTTGATCGCGCTGACCGCCGACGGCACCTGGCTGATGTCGCCACGCAGCCCGCCGACCGCCGTCTCGATCGCCTCCTCGGTGAGGTGCGCAGCTGAAACCGACTGCAGCAGTTCACCTTCGGCGTCCTCGGTGGAGGTGGTCTGACCCAGCCGGATGGTCGCCGCGTACGACTTCGACGTCGCGGTCAACAAGCCGAGGACCTTGGTGGCCCGCTCGATACCGATCACCAGCACCCCGGTGGCCATCGGATCCAGCGTGCCGGCGTGACCCACCCGGCGGGTGCCGAAGATCCGCCGGCACCGGCCCACCACGTCATGGCTGGTCATCCCGGCGGGCTTGTCAACGACCACCAGTCCCGGCCCGAGACCGCTCACAGCACGATCGCGGTGAGCACCAGGTCGCGCTGCACCGACCACCGCCCGGCCAACGACGTCAGCGGCGGACCCGACACGGCGGCCGGGTCGATCAGGATGCGGGACACGAAACGGCCCGCCGATTCCGAATCCGCCGAGAAGGTGATGTGCGCATCCTCGAACCCCAGCCACCGCTTGGTCAGCGGAAACCACGCCTTGTAGGTTGCCTCCTTGGCGCAGAACAGGATTCGATCCCAGTGCAGGCCGGCCGGCAGTGCCCGCGGAATCTCGCTGCGCTCGGCGGGCAGGCTGATCGCGTCCAGCACACCGTTGGGCAGCACATCGTGCGGCTCGGCGTCGATCCCCACCGAGCGGACCCCTTCGCTGCGTCCCACGACCGCACCACGGTAACCGGTGCAGTGCGTGAGGCTGCCCACGATCCCGTCGGGCCAGCGGGGTTCGCCCTTGTCTCCCTTGAGGATTGGCACCGGCTCGACACCCAGCTCACCGAGCGCGATCCGGGCGCAGTGCCGCACGGTGATGAATTCGCTGCGCCGCTTGGCCACCGACTTGGCGATCAACGGCTCCTCTTCGGGCATCGGTTGCAGCCCGGGCGGATCGGAATACAGCTCGGCGTAAGCCATGTCGTCGATCAGGGTGCCGGGCAGCAGCGCCGACACCAGCATGCCGGCCGTCACCGGTTCTGCCGCTGCCGCAGTTTTTCCCGGAACTGGGTGGCCTGTGCCTTCATCTCCGGGGTGATCACGAAGTGACCGCCGAAGTCGTTGAGGTAGCCCGGCGCGTACTGCGGGTCGGGCAGCACCTGCCGCAGCCAGCTGTAGGGCTTGCGGCGCCGCCACTCCCGCGGGTAACCGACCGACACCTCCTCGAAGCGCACGTCGTCGTGCCAGGTGGTGCGGGGAATGTGCAGATGGCCGTAGACCGAGCAGACCGCGTTGTAGCGGGTGTGCCAGTCGGCGGTCTTGGTGGTGCCGCACCACAGCGAGAACTCGGGGTAGAACAGCGCGTCGCAGGGGTCGCGCACCAGCGGGAAATGGTTGACCAGGACGGTGGGCTGCATCCAGTCCAGCTGTTCCAGACGAGCTCTGGTTTTCGCGACGCGCTCGCGGCACCAGGCGTCCCGGGTGGGATACGGCTCGCAGGAGAGCAGGAACTCGTCGGTGCAGACCACGTTGCGTTCTTTTGCGATGGCCATGCCCTCGGCTTTGCTGGCCGCCCCGGGTGGCAGGAAGCTGTAGTCGTAGAGCAGGAACATCGGCACGATGGTGGCCGGCCCACCCCGTTCGGTCCACACCGGCCACGGGTGCTCGGGGGTGATCACGCCCATCTCGTCGCACATGTTGACCAGGTAGTCGTAGCGGGAGCGGCCGAAGATCTGCATGGGATCACGGTTGGTGGTCCACAGCTCGTGGTTGCCCGGCACCCAGATCACCTTGGCGAAGCGGCGCCGCAGCAGGTCCAGCGCCCAGCGGATCTCGTCGGTGCGTTCGGCGACGTCACCGCAGACAATCAGCCAGTCGTCCGGCGACGACGGGTGCAGCGACTCGGTCACCGGCTTGTTGCCCATGTGACCGGTGTGCAGATCCGAGACAGCCCACAGCGTCGGCTGTCCGGTCGCTTCATGCCCTGTCACGATTAACCACCCTAACGACCCGGCGCCGATGACACGATTTGCCGCCTGGCGGAGCGGGGCTAGAACGAGTTCCAGTTTTCGCTGTGACTGCGCGGACGCGACTTGTACACTCCCGGCAATAGGGCCGCCAACAGCAGGGGGTGTCGTGTTCGCCAAGGTGCGTCTGGCCGCAGCGTTCGGTGCGCTGGTCACAGCCGTCGTGGTGGGAGTGGCGGGCTGGCAGCACGGCCCGGTTCCCGGACACCGAGGCGTAGTCGAATTGCGGTCGACGGCCCAGCCGATGGAAACCACGATGAAGAGCCCGATCGTGGAGACCCAGAATCCCAGCCCGTTCGACCCGTGCACCGACATCCCGTTCGACGCCGTGCAGCGGCTGGGCCTGGCCTTCACCCCGCCGGAGCCCCAGGAAGGGCTGCGCTGCCAGTTCGACGCCGGGAACTACCAGCTGGCGGTCGAGCCGATCGTCTGGCGCACCTACGCTCAGACGTTGCCGCCGGACGCCATCGAGACCACCGTCCAGGGGCATCGCGCCGCGCAGTACTGGGTGCTCAAGCCGACGTATCACAACAGCTACTGGTACATCTCCTGCATGGTGACGTTCAAGACGAGCTACGGGGTGATCCAGCAGTCGCTGTTCTACTCCACGGTCTACTCCGAGCCCGACGTCGACTGCCCGTCCACCAACCTGCAGCGGGCCAACGAGCTGGCACCCATGTACAAGTTCTAGCCCGCCCGACGCGCCTTTCGGCCCTTCCCTAGTGTGGGAAAAGTGAGTACCACATCGACCGAGCACGACGACCTGAAGCTGCGTGACCGCGCAGCCGGAGTGAGCGGCCGCGTCGCCCTGGGCGCGCTGGGCAGGGCATTGCACCTGCCCCGGGCCACGACGCGCTACACCAGGCACCATGTTCAGGTACCGATGCGCGACGGTGTGCACCTGGTCGCCGACCACTATGCGCCGCTGACGCCCAAGCCCGCCGGCACCTTGCTCACCCGCGGCCCCTACGGCCGCCGGTTCCCGTTCTCGCTGGCCTTCGCCCGGTTGTACGCGGCCCGCGGCTACCACGTGGTGCTGCAGAGCGTGCGGGGCACGTTCGGATCCGCAGGCCAGTTCGAACCGATGGTCAACGAAGCCGCTGACGGGGCCGACACGGTGCAGTGGCTGCGCGAGCAGCCCTGGTTCACCGGCAGTTTCGCCACCATCGGCCTGTCCTATCTCGGCTTCACCCAATGGGCTCTGCTTCAGGATCCGCCGCCGGAGCTGGCCACCGCCGTCATCACGGTGGGGCCGCACGACTTCCGTGAATCCGTTTGGGGCACCGGCACATTCGCCGTCAACGACTTTCTGGGCTGGAGCGCGATGGTGGCCCGCCAGGAGGAGCCCGGCCTGCTGCGAGCGGGCATCCGCCAGCTGAGCGGGCCCCGCAAAGTGGCGCGCGCACTCGCCGAGGTGCCGATGGGCAAATCGGCCCGTGCGCTGCTCGGCGAGGGTGCGCCCTGGTTCGAATCGTGGGTGGACACCCACCACGGCGACCCGTTCTGGGACCAGCTGCGCTTCCCCGACGCACTGGACCGCGTCAACGTCCCGGTGCTGCTGCTCAGCGGTTGGCAGGACATTTTTCTGCGGCAGACGCTGCAGCAATACCGGCACCTGCGCGACCGGGGCATCGAGGTGGGACTGACGATCGGTCCCTGGACACACACCCAGATGCTCACCAAGGGTCTGGCGACCTGTACCCGGGAAACCCTGGACTGGCTCGATACCCACCTGGGCGGCGCCACGGCGCCGCGCCGGCCGTCCCCGGCGCACATCTTCGTCACCGGGCAGGGCTGGCGTCACCTGGCGGACTGGCCCCCAGCCACCACCGAACACGCGCTCTACCTGCAGCCCTACGGCCACCTGGGTGACCAGCCGCCGACCACCAAGACCCGGCCGGCCAATTTCCACTACGACCCCGCCCACCCCACGCCGACGATCGGCGGGCCGCTGCTCTCCCCGAAAGGCGGCTACCGCGACGACACCAAACTCGCCATGCGCGACGACGTGCTCAGCTTCACCGGGGCCACCCTCACCCACGACCTGTTCGTGTACGGCAACCCGGTCATCGAGTTGGAGCACAGCGCCGACAACCCCAACGTCGACCTGTTCGTCCGGGTCAGCGAGGTCGACGCGAAGGGCAGGTCCCGCAACCTCAGCGACGGCTACCGGCGACTCGGGCCGCTGGAGCCGGGCACGCACCGGGTCCGCATCGAACTGGACGCCGTTGCGCACCGCTTCGCGGCCGGCTCACGCGTCCGAGTGCTGATCACCGGCAGCTGGTTCCCCCGCTATGCGCGCAACCTGGGCACCGAGGAGCCGATGCTGACCGCGCGGCAGCACAAGCCGGCGACGCATTCGGTGCACTTCGGCGAATCCCGCCTGCTGCTGCCGGTCGGGCGCGGATCAGCTGACCGCCCGGCGGACGCGGGCGACGACGCCGGCTAACGCCTCCTCGGTGTGCACCGGCGCCGCCAGGCTCGGCCGCACCGGCAGCTCTACCCAGCTGGTACAACCCCGGTATTCGGGAGTCCGGGGCAGCCGCACCGGCTCGGCCAGCGGTAGGGCCGAGACCACCAGCACCGCGAGTTTGTGCCGGGGCCGAAAGTCCAGCCGGTCGGCGCGCACCGAATCGGCGGTCCAGATGTGCAGATCCTCGATCTGGCTGAGTCCTTCCAGCCGGTTGACCTCAACTGCGGCAACGACTTTCGCAGCGGCACGCACCGTCACGTGTTCGTCGTCGCTGTCCTGCGCCGCCGGCCCGAGCAAACCCCGATGCTCCGGCCGGACCCGCGCGGCATGGCTGTGCGCCACGGTCGGGAACAGCAGGAAATCCTGCGCGGCGACTTCGAAACGCTTCTCACCGATGCCGCCCTTGCGCAGCAGGACGGTCTGGCGCCCGTCGAGCAGCGCGTGCACGGCCGCGCTCCACTCCTTCAGGGCGGGCGTCACTGTGACCTGGCGAGCCGGGCCACCACCTCGGGGCGGCGCAGCGGCGGTACGGTCCGGGGCGGTTGCCGTCGGGCCGGAAGCGCCTCGAGCAACCGCGCCGTGGTCGCGGTGACCTCGGCGACGGCGGCTTCGAACGCCTCGGCGTTGGCCGCCGACTGGTGCGTGATGCCGCTGACCTTGCGCACGTACTGCCGCGCGGCCGCGGCGATCTCCTGGGCGGTGGCCGGCGGTTCGAGTCCGCGCAGTTCGGTGATGTTGCGGCACATGGCGTCCACCATAAGCCGGGGCGGCAACTACGCGAAGGTGTGTGGACGGGGGTTGCCGATGGTGCCGACGTGCTCGGCCAGCTGCCGTCGCCAGATGCGCACCCGGGCGACGGCTACGGTGAAGGCCATGACCGACGACATCCTGCTGATCGAGACCGACGCACGAGTGCGCACCCTGACCCTGAACCGTCCGCAGTCCCGCAACGCCCTGTCCGCGGCACTACGCGACCAGTTCTTCGGCGCCCTGGCCGACGCCGAGACCGACGACGGCGTCGACGTCGTCATCGTCACCGGCGCCGACCCGGTGTTCTGCGCCGGGCTGGACCTGAAGGAACTCGGCGATCAGACGGCGCTGCCGGACATCTCCCCGCGCTGGCCGGCCCTGACCAAACCGGTGATCGGCGCGATCAACGGCGCCGCCGTCACCGGCGGGCTCGAGCTGGCGCTGTACTGCGACATCCTGATCGCTTCCGAGCAGGCGCGGTTTGCCGACACCCACGCCAGGGTCGGTCTGCTGCCCACCTGGGGCCTGAGCGTGCGATTGCCGCAGAAGGTGGGCGTGGGCCTGGCCCGCCGGATGAGCATGACCGGCGACTACATCTCGGCCGCCGACGCGCTGCGCGCGGGCCTGGTCACCGAGGTGGTCCCGCACGACCAGCTGCTGCCAACCGCTCGTCAGGTCGCGGCCTCCATCGTCGGCAACAACCAGGACGCGGTGCGCGCGCTGCTCGCCTCCTACCACCACATCGACGACGCGCAGATCGGCGGCGGCCTGTGGCTGGAAGCCGCAGCGGCCCGGCAGTTCAAAACCAGCGGCGACGACATCGCCGCGAACCGCGCCGCGGTGCTGCAGCGCGGACGTTCGCAGGTGCGCTGATCGCATGCACCCGCAGCAGCCGGGCTACTGGCCGCCGCCGCGGCGCAGCAGCACGGATGTCGGGGCGACGGTGGTGCTGTCGATTGCGCAGGCGGTGGCCTCGGCGGTAGCGGTCGTTTCCGCGGCGGCGCTGATGCTGTGGTTGATGATGCCGATCTGTAGTGACAACTGCGACAGTCCGCAAGTCGATCACTTTGTGCACCAGACACTTACCGCGGCGGCCGTCGCGGGCGGCGGGGTCGTGGTCGCCCTGCTGCTGGCCGGTACCGGAATCGCCGTGGCGGCGGCCCGGCGGTCTCCTATGTGGATCTGGCCGGCCGCGGGTCTGGGAATCGTCCTCGTGACCTACGGCGTCTCGGTGGGCGTGTGGATGGCCGGTCTGCCCGCCGGTAGGTGACCGCGGCCTAGCCGATGCGGTGCGTCGTCTCGCTGTCGAAGAAGCACACCTCGTGCGGGTGCGGCACGATCGCCAGGGTCTCCCCCACGCCGACCGCGGTGCGGCGGTCGGTGCGGAACACGATGCGCTGGTTGCCGGTTTCGTTGCCCAATGGCGTTGCGTAGACGAACGATTCGAAGCCGAGTTCCTCGACCAGTTCGACGTGCACGGACAGCGCACCCGGTGTGCCCGCGGGCGTGACATCCCAGGACTCCGGTCGGACACCCATCAGCACCCGCTCGGATGCGCCCCGTGGCACCGGGATGCCCAAGCCGGCGGAGCGCACCGTCCCGTCGGCCACTGCGACCTCCAGCAGGTTCATCGACGGGGCCCCGATGAATGTCGCGACGAAGGTGTTCACCGGATCGTCGTACAGCGCGCGCGGCGTGTCGACCTGTTGCAGCACAACGTCTTTGAGCACGGCAACCCGGTCCCCCATCGTCATCGCCTCCACCTGGTCGTGGGTGACGTAGACGGTGGTGGTGCCCAAACGGCGCTGCAGGCCCGAGATTTGCGAGCGGGTGCTGACCCGCAGTTTGGCGTCCAGGTTGGACAACGGCTCGTCCATGCAGAACACCCGCGGCCGGCGCACGATGGCCCGACCCATCGCGACCCGCTGACGTTGCCCGCCGGACAGTTTCGACGGCTTGCGGTCCAGCAGTTCGGTCAGCTCCAGCATCGCGGCGACTTCTTCGACGCGCCGCTTGGTGTCGGCGCGCGACACTCCGGCGTTGCGCAGTGCGAAACCCATGTTGCCGGCCACCGTCATGTTCGGGTACAGCGCGTAGTTCTGGAACACCATCGCCACGTCGCGGGCCCGCGCCGGCAGCGCGGTGACATCGACGTCGCCGATCGTAATGCTGCCACTTGCAACGGGTTCCAGGCCGGCCAGCATCCGCAGCGTGGTGGATTTGCCGCAACCGGACGGGCCGACCAGCACCAGGAACTCGCCGTCGGCGATGTCGAGATCAAGCCGGTCCACCGACGGGGCTTCGGCGCCCGGATAGCGGTGCGTGACGGCGCGGTACTGCACGCTAGCCACGGTCGGGCAGCTTCCGTTTGATCTGCCGGTCGTAGATGACCTGCAATTGTCGCTGGATGTCGGTGAAGGTCGAGCGCACGTCGGCTCCCCGCAGCCCGATGGACTCCAGCCCGGCCGAGATGACGCGGTCGGCACCTGGCAGGAACACCCGGGCGTAGTCCTGCGGTCGGGTGTTCGGGAGTTGGTCGAACGCCACCCGGGCGCGCGGATTGTCGGCCAGATACTGCTGCTGGCTGGGATCGTCCACCGCTGACTTGCGCACCGCCAGGTATCCGGTGCGCTGACTGAAATAGGCGGTGTTCTGCGGGTTGGTGAGGTAGGCAATGAACTTGACCGCGTTGCGTTTTCGCTCCTCAGACAGATTCGCCGGGATCGCCAGCCCGGCCCCACCCGTCGGGCAGGCGGGCGCACCGCCGGGGCCGGTGGGCAACGGCGCCACCCCGAAGTCGAATCGGGCCTGCGCGGTGATGCCGACCAGCGCGCCCGTCGACGCCACCGTCGAGGCCAGGATGCCGGTGGCGAACTCGTTGGCGATGTTGTTGGCGACGGCCGCATAACGCTTGACATGAATCGAGTCGTGTAGGAACGTGCCCGCCGCGATGGTCTGCGGGTCGGTGAACCTCAGCTCCCACTTGTCCGAATATGCGCCACCGAACGCCCAGTTGGGCCCCTCGAAGGTCCAGGAGATGCCCTCCGAATTGGCCCAGCCGTGTGCCCAATTGCGTTGTCCCACCACCCTTTGCAGCCGCGGGCCCCAGTCGTCGAACTCCTTCCAGGAACTGGGGCCGCGGTCGGGCAAGCCGGCCTGTTCCCACCTGGCTTTGTTGTAGTAGAACAGCGGCGTGGAGCGCGCGTAGGGCAGCGCGTAGTGGTGGCCGTCGAACGCGTAGTCGGCCAACAGCGAGTCGACATAGTCCGAGGTCTGAACCCCTACTTGCCGAAACAGGTCATCGAGTGGGGCTATCACCCCGCTGAGTGCGAAATGGAACCACCAGATGTCGTCCAGCACGACGACATCGGGCACGTCGGCGCCGATGACGGCGGCGTTGAACTTCTGCGCCACCTCGTCGTAGTCCTTGCCCGCGTCGATCAACTTGACCTGCAACCCCGGAAACTCCGCTTGAAAGCGGTTGATCAGCTCTTTCTCCACCGCGGTCGACAGGCCGGGGTGGTTGGACCAGAACGCGATTGGGCCGCTGCCGGACTTGACGGGCCTGGGTCCGCCCATCGCCGCGCAGCCGGCAGTCATCCCGGCGGCCGCGGTCAGCGACAGAAACCTTCTGCGGCTCAAGGTTTCTGGTGCAACCATGCTCACCCCTTCACCGCGCCCGAGGTCAGGCCCTTGATCATCTGGCGTTGCAGGGCGACGAAGATGAGCAGGATCGGCAGCATCGCCAGCAGGGTCACCGCCATCACCGGACCCCAGTTGGTCACGCCCTCGGCCTGCTGCAGGAAGGTCAGGCCGACCGGCAGCGGGGCCACCGATTCGTCGTCGGACATCAGGAAGGGCCACAGGTATTCGTTCCACTCGTTGACCACGGTGATGATGCCGAAGGCGACCATGGTGGGTCCCGACATCGGCAACACCACCCGCAGCAGCAGCTGCCACCACCGCGCGCCGTCCATCCGGGCCGCCTCGATGACCTCGGCGGGCAGCGACAGAAAGTGGTTGCGCATCAAGAACGTTCCGAACGCGACACCGGCCAGCGGCAGGATGATGCCCGGGAAGGTGTTGCGCAGCCCCAGCTGTGAAATCAGCGCGTAATTGGAGATCACGGTGATCTGGTTGGGCACCATCAGCGCGGCGATGATCAACAGGAACACCGCGTTGCGCCCCGGGAACCGCACGAAAACCAGGCCGAACGCGCTGAGCACGCCGAGCACGAACTTCACCAGCGCCAGAACGGTTGTGATGATCACCGAGTTGCGCAGGTATGTCCAGAACGGGATCTGATGGGTGGCGGTCCGGTAGTTCTGCGGATACCAGTGCGGCGGCCACCAGGTGGTGGGTTGGGAATAGATGTCGGGCTGCTGCTTGAACGACGTGAAGAACACGAACGTCAGCGGACCGGCGATCAACAGGATCACCAGCAGCATCGCCGCGTAGCCGAGCAGGCGAGCGGGCCGGAGCGCATCGGAAGTCATTGTCGCTGCTCGCGATCCATCACGCGTACCTGGTAGTAGGTGATGGCCAGCAACACCAGGAACATGATCGTGGCCACGGTGGCTCCGTAACCGGCGCGGAAGTTGCGGAAGGTCTCCACGTACACCTGGAAGACCATCGTGGTGGTGCCGGTGCCCTCCGGGCCGCCACGGGTCATCACGTTGATCACGTCGAACACCTGCAGCGAATTGATCAGCACGGTGATGGACAGGAAGAAGGTGGTGGGACGCAGCTGCGGCAGCAATACCCGGCGAAACGTGGTCCAGCGGCCGGCGCCGTCGATCTCGGCCGCTTCCAACAGATCTCGGCGCACCCCCTGCAGCGCGGCCAGATAGATGACGAAGGTGTAGCCGAGGTTCTTCCAGACATAGGTGACGGTCACCATGAACATCGCCCAGTGCGCATCCTGGTAGAAATCGGGCACCCCGGCCCCGATGCGGTGCAGCAGGTCCTGGATCAGACCGAAATGCGGGTCGAAGACGAACTGGGCGGCCAGGCCAACGGCCGCGCCGGAGATGACGAACGGCGCGAACACCGTGGAGCGCACCAGGTTTCGTCCGCGCAGCGGTTGGTCGAGCAGCATGGCCAGGGCCAGCCCCAACACCATCGAACCGACCACCGCGGCCACGGTGAACACCACGGTGTTGAGCAGAATCTGGGCCGTGTCCGCGCGGGTGAACCACTCGGCGTAGTTGGAAAACCCGACGAACTGCGCCCGCGGGTCGGAGATGTTCCAGTCGAAGAACGACAGTCGGATGTTGTCGGCCAACGGCCGGTAGATGAACAACGACAACAAGGCCAGGTTGGGGCCCACCAACACCACGAACAGTGCGTAGTCCCGACGCGACCGGAGCCGTGGACGTGGGGTCGTCACCGGCGCAGTGTATCGCTCGCCTACCCGCCGGGCCGTTACCGCCGAACGTCACGCCAGCGCAGCGCCCGGCGACGCGAGACACGCTGGCGTGACGCTCGCGGGGCGGGGGGCCGCGGGGCGGGGCGGGGGGGCCGCGGGAGCGGGCCGGGAACGCAGACGCTACCGCGCCCAGCGACCCGACAGCGCCCGCCACCCGCCGAACATCAACCGCAGCACCATGAACAGGCTCAGCCCCGACCAGATGCCGGCCAGCCCCCACCCGAAAGCCAACGACAACCAGATCAGCGGCAGGTAGCCCAGCAGCGCGCTGGTCGCCGTCGCGGTGCGCATGAACGCGGCGTCACCGGCGCCTAGCAACACCCCGTCCAACGCGAAAACTATTCCGGCGACCGGCATTTGGGCCACCAGGAACCACCACGGCACACCGATCGCCGAAAGCACCGATGCGTCGTCGGTGAACAGTCCCGGCAGCACCGCCGACCCCGCCCCCAGCCCAACCGCCAGGATCGCGGCGGCCAGCAGCGAGAACCACGTCACCCGCCGCGCCACCCATTTCGCGTGCGCGACGTCGCCGGCCCCTAAAGCGGCGCCCACCAGCGACTGTGCCGCGATGGCCAACGAATCCAGGACCAGCGCCAGAAACGTCCACAGCTGCAGCACAATCTGATGCGCCGCCAGCGCGGCGGCGCCGAACCGGGCTGCCACCGCGGCCGCCGAGACGTAGCAGACCTGGAAAGCCAGCGTCCGCACGATCAGGTCCCGGGCCATCACCAGCTGGTTGCGCAGCACCGGCCGGTCCGGCCGCAGCGCCACCCGCTCGGCCAGCAGCGCGCCGGCGAACAACAATGCCGCCAGCCACTGGCCGGCCAGGTTGGCCACCGCCGACCCGACCAACCCCAGCCGGGGCAAGCCCAGCCAGCCGTACACCAGCAGCGGGCACAGCAGCGCCGACAACGCGAATCCGGCCACCACGTGGCGCAGCGGCCGCACCGTGTCCTGCACGCCGCGCATCCACCCGTTTCCGGCCAGCGAGACCAGGATGGCCGGCACGCCCAGGATCGCGATCCGCAGCCAGGGCAGGGCGGCCGTCGCGACCGCGGCGCTGCCCGCGATCGCCGACACCGCCGGCACCGCAACGACCTGGACCGCGGCGATGGTCACGACGCCCAGGGCCACGGCGATCCAGGTGGCCTGCACCCCTTCGTGGACGGCAGCCGCACGGTCGCCGGCTCCGAACTGGCGCGCCGAGCGCGCGGTCGTCCCGTACGACAGAAATGTCGATCCGGATCCGACCAGGCCCAGCACCAGGCTGCCGATGGCCAGACCCGCCAGCGACACCGCGCCGAGCCGACCGACCACTGCGGTGTCGAACAACAGGTAGAGCGGCTCGGCGGCCAGCACCCCCAGGGCGGGCAGGGCCAGCGCGGCGATCCGCCGGCCACTGGCACCGCCGCCGGCCGGTGCCGTCATCGCTCAGCCCAACGCGGCACACAGCGACGCGACGGCGTCCTCGATGGAACCGCTGGTCGAGTAGCCGGCGGCCAACCGGTGGCCGCCGCCGCCGAACCCGGACGCCACGGTAGCCAGGTCGACGTTCTTGGCGCGCATCGACACCGACCACTGCCGCGGCTGGACCTCTTTGAACACCGCGGCGACCTCGGCCTGCTGGGTGGTGCGCACGATGTCCACCACGCTCTCGACTTCCTCGGAGCGGGAGTTGAGCCATTCCTGGTGATCGACCACGGCGTAGACCAGGCCGCGGCCCCCGACCGCGTCGGGACACAACTCGGCCGAGCCCAGCACCCGGGACAGCATCGGCAGCCAGGCGAAGGGGTGGCTGTCCATCAATGACCGGCTGATGGACGCGTTGTCCACCCCGAGGTCGACCAGCCGGGCGGCCAACCGCAGGGCGCGGGCGCTGGCCCAGCGGAACGACCCGGTGTCGGTGGTCAGCCCCGCATAGATGCAGTGCGCTACGTCGATGTCGATCGGCTTGCCCCACACGTCGAGGATCTCGGCGATCATCATCGTGGTCGAATCCGCGGTCAGGTCGACGAAGTTCGCGGTGCCGAACATGCCGTTGGAGGCGTGGTGATCGATCACCAGCAGCTGCTGGCCGGGTCCGGCCAGCTCACGCAGGCTGCCGAGGCGGTGCGGGCTGGGCACGTCGACCGTCACCACCAGGTCGACGTCGCGGTGCAGCTGGCCAGGGCTGACCAGCAAGTGACCGCCGGGCAGCGAGCGCAGCGACTCGGGCAGCTCGTCCGGCGCGGCGAAGCTGACCTCGACGCGCTTGTCGCACCGGTCGAGCACCGCGGCCAGCGCCAGGCCGGCCCCGATGGTGTCGGCGTCCGGATGGACGTGACAGATCACCGCGACCGTACCGGCATCCGACAACAACTGGGCGGCGCCGACGGCGTCGACGCGCGCCCCCTCAGGGCGCGGCATGCTGGTCAGCTCAGTCTTCAGGTCGATCTTGCGATCGGTTGTCGTCATCGGTGTCCTCAGCTTCGAGCCCACTCGCACTGCCAAGTCCCCCGGCGGTCGACGGTTCGGCCGCCGTCCCACTGTCACGGTACGGGTCGGCCTCCCCGGCCGGCTTCGCACCCACCCGCACCCGCGCCAGATCAGCATCCGCCGCGCGGGCGCGAGCCAGCAACTCTTCCATCCGGTTCACCGAATCGGCCGTGGTGTCCCGGATGAACGTCAAGGTGGGCGTGAAGCGTACCCCGGTGCCGGCTCCGACCTTGGTGCGCAGTACGCCCCTGGCCCGCTCCAGCGCCGCGGCCGCTGCCTCGTAGTCCGGCTCGTCGTCGAGCGTGGGACCCATCACCGTGTAGTACAGGGTCGCGTCGTGCAGGTCGTTGGTGACCTTGGCGTCGACGATGGTCACCCCGGCCAGGCCCGGATCCTTGATCTCGTACTCGATCGCCGAGGCGACGATGGTGAAGATCCGCTTGGCCAGCCGGCGCGCCCGGGCGGGGTCAGCCATGACGCAGACTCCTACCCACGTTGCTTCTCCACCAACTCGAACGACTCGATGATGTCGCCTTCCTTGATGTCCGAATAACCCAGGGTCAGACCGCATTCGAAGCCCTCGCGAACCTCGGTGACGTCGTCCTTCTCCCGGCGCAGCGAGTTGATCGACAGGTTCTCGGTGACCACGATGTTGTCCCGCAGCAACCGCGCCTTGGCGTTGCGGCGCACCACCCCGGAGGTGATCATGCAGCCGGCGATGATGCCGACCTTGGAGGACCGGAAGATCGCGCGGATCTCGGCGCGACCGAGCTGGTTCTCCTCGTAGATCGGCTTGAGCATGCCGCGCAGGGCCTTCTCGATCTCGTCGATCGCCTGGTAGATCACCGAGTAGTAGCGGATCTCCACACCCTCGCGGTTGGCCAGCTCGGTCGCCTTGCCCTCGGCCCGCACGTTGAAGCCGATGATGATCGCGTCCGACGCCGACGCCAGGTTCACGTTGGTCTCGGTGATGCCACCGACACCGCGGTCGATGACCCGCAGGGCGACCTCGTCGTCGACCTCGATCCCCATCAGGGCCTCTTCCAGCGCCTCGACGGTACCCGCGTTGTCGCCCTTGAGGATCAGGTTCAGCTGGCTGGTTTCCTTCAGCGCCGAGTCCAGGTCCTCCAGGCTGATCCGCTTACGGCTGCGGGCGGCCAGCGCGTTGCGCTTGCGGGCGCTGCGCCGGTCGGCGATCTGGCGGGCGATGCGGTCTTCGTCGACGACCAGGAAGTTGTCACCGGCGCCGGGCACCGACGTGAAGCCGATGACCTGCACCGGACGCGACGGCAGCGCCTCCTCGACGTCGTCGCCGTGTTCGTCGACCATCCGGCGAACCCGGCCGTAGGCGTCGCCGGCGACCACCGAGTCGCCCACCCGCAGCGTGCCGCGCTGCACCAGCACGGTGGCCACCGGGCCACGGCCACGGTCCAGGTGCGCCTCGATGGCCACACCCTGGGCTTCCATGTCGGGGTTGGCCCGCAGGTCCAGGGCGGCGTCGGCGGTCAGCAGCACCGCCTCCTCGAGCGCCTCGATGTTGGTGCCCTGCTTGGCCGAGATGTCGACGAACATGGTCTCGCCGCCGAACTCCTCGGCGACCAGGCCGTACTCGGTGAGCTGACCGCGGATCTTGGCCGGGTCGGCGCCCTCCTTGTCGATCTTGTTGACCGCCACCACGATCGGCACGTCGGCCGCCTGCGCGTGGTTGATGGCCTCCACCGTCTGCGGCATCACACCGTCGTCGGCCGCGACCACCAGGATGGCGATGTCGGTGGCCTTGGCGCCGCGGGCACGCATGGCGGTGAACGCCTCGTGACCCGGGGTGTCGATGAAGGTGATCAGTCGCTCGTTGCCGTCGTGCTCGACGCTGACCTGGTAGGCGCCGATGTGCTGGGTGATGCCGCCGGCCTCGCCCTCGCGGACGTTGGCCTTACGGATGGTGTCCAGCAGGCGGGTCTTGCCGTGGTCGACGTGACCCATCACGGTGACGACCGGCGGACGCTGTTCGAGTTCCTCCTCGCCGCCCTCGTCCTCGCCGTAGGTGAGGTCGAAGGACTCCAGCAGTTCGCGGTCCTCGTCCTCCGGGCTGACCACCTGGACCACATAGTTCATCTCGCTGCCCAGCAGCTCGAGGGTCTCGTCGCCCACCGATTGGGTGGCGGTGACCATCTCCCCGAGGTTGAACAGCGCCTGCACCAGCGCGGCCGGGTTGGCGTTGATCTTGTCGGCGAAGTCGCTCAGCGAGGCGCCGCGGGCCAGCCGGATGGTCTCGCCGTTGCCGTGCGGCAGCCGCACCCCTCCGACGACCGGGGCCTGCATGTTCTCGTACTCGGCGCGTTTGGCCCGCTTGGACTTGCGGCCACGCCGGGGCGCGCCGCCGGGACGGCCGAATGCACCGGCCGCACCGCCACGCTGGCCCGGACGGCCACCGCCGCCGCCACCGCCGCCGGGGCCACCGCCACCGGGACGGCCGCGGAAGCCGCCACCGCCGCCGGGAGCGGCGCCGACGCCACCACCGCCGCGGTAGTTACCGCCGCCGCCGTCGGACCGACCGCCACTGGGCCCGGGACGGGCGCCGCCGGGGCGGGGCGCACCGGTACGCGGCGGACGGGGACCGCCGGCACCACCGGGACGCGGGGGCATGCTGCCGGGCGAGGCACCGCCTGGGCGCGGTGCACCCGGACGGGGCGCACCGGGTCGCGGAGCCTGCGGATGCGGCCGCGGAATGGGCCGATCGACGGGCTGCGCCGACGAGAACGGGTTGTTGCCGACGCGCGGGGTGCGAACGCCCGGCTTGGGCGCGGGTCCGGGCCGGGGGCCGGGTGTCATGCCCGGCTGCGGTGCCTGCGGGCTGGGCGGCTGACCCGGAGCCGGAGCTTGCGGGCCCGGGGTCGGCGGGGCCGGCGCGGTGGGCTTGGCCACCGGAGCCGTCGGAGCAGCTGGGGTGGCCGCCGCGGTGGAGGCGGCCGGAGCTGCCGGAGCTGCCGGAGCTGCCGAGGCCGCAGCGGCCGGACGGGCCGCGCGGCTGGGGTCTGCCGGCTTGGCGACGGCGGGTGACGTCGTCCCGTTGCCGACCGCCTTGTCCAGCGCCCGGTCCAGGGCGGCGTCCGACGGCTTCGCGCCGGCCGCGACCTTGTCGGGTGCCTTGGCCGCCGGGCTTTGCGCGGCGCCCTTCGCGGGTGCCGCCTTGCCGCCGCCGAACGACTCGCGTAGCCGCCGGGCTACCGGCGCCTCCACCGTCGACGACGCGGACTTGACGAATTCGCCCTGTTCATTAAGCCGGGCGAGCACTTCCTTGCTGGTGACACCGAGTTCCTTTGCCAACTCGTGTACGCGGGCCTTACCTGCCACTACATCTCCTGTCTATGAGGCGACAGTGGTGGGCCGCGCCTCGGTTATTAGCTATGACGCATGGTCATCGGGACTTCACGGTGTGCTCATGTTCGTTGCTACCTGTTCTGTTGCCCGGTGGGACGAGCTGAACTGCTCGACCACCGCGGATGTGTCCGGCGAACCGGTGATGCGCAGCGCTCGGGTGAAAGCTCGCCGCCGAATCGCCAGTTGTACGCACTGCGGGTCGGGATGCAGCCATGCACCTCGCCCCGGCAGGCTGGCAGCCTGGTCAACGATCACGGCGTACCCGCCATTCCCGTCCGACCGAGCCACTACGCGCAGCAGTTCGACGGCCAACTCTCGCTTCCGGCATCCGACGCACGTCCGCACCGGTCCACTGGGCTTATCGGGACGTCCGTGCGCTGATGCCGGAGGCTCGCGCTGGATCACGGCTCAGTCTAGCGTCACCGAAGTACTGCTCCGAACCACCCGGCGGGCAGCAGTGGTCCGCGGCCCGGCCGATTAGTGCTCGTGCGCCATTCCGTGACTGGCCCCCTGCTCCGGCTGGTCTCCGGACGGACCCGGCGAGTCACCGCGGATGTCGATGCGCCAGCCGGTCAGCCGGGCCGCCAGCCTGGCGTTCTGTCCTTCCTTGCCGATCGCCAGGGACAGCTGGAAGTCGGGCACCACCACGCGCGCGGCCCGGGCGGTCTGGTCGATCACCTGCACCGAGACGACCTTGGCCGGCGACAGCGCGTTGGCCACGAAGCGGGCCGGGTCTTCGTCGAAGTCGATGATGTCGATCTTCTCCCCGGACAGCTCGCTCATCACGTTGCGGACCCGCTGACCCATCGGACCGATGCAGGCGCCCTTGGCGTTCAAGCCCGCGACGTTGGACTTCACCGCGATCTTGGAGCGATGGCCGGCCTCGCGGGCCACCGCGACGATCTCGACCGATCCGTCGGCGATCTCGGGCACTTCCAGCGAGAACAGCTTGCGCACCAGGTTGGGGTGGGTGCGCGACAGCGTGATCACCGGCTCGCGGGCGCCGCGGCTCACGCCGACGACATAGCAGCGCACCCGGTTGCCGTGTTCGTAACTTTCGCCGGGGACCTGCTCGGCGGCTGGGATGACGCCCTCGGAGGCCTTGGCCTCGGTGCCCATCCGCACCACCACCAGCCCGCGGGCGTTGGCCCGGCTGTCGCGCTGGATGACCCCGGCGACGATTTCGCCCTCCCGGGTGGAGAACTCACCGAAGGTGCGCTCGTTCTCGGCGTCCCGGAAACGCTGCAGCATCACCTGGCGCGCGGTGGTGGCGGCGATGCGGCCGAAACCCTCCGGGGTGTCGTCCCACTCGCTGATCAGGTTGCCTTCGTCGTCGGTCTCGCAGGCGATCACCCGCACCACACCGCTCTTACGGTCGATCTCGATACGCGCCTCGGTCTGGTGGCCCTGGGTGTGCCGGTACGCGGTGAGCAGCGCGGACTTGATCGTCTCGAGCAGTTCGTTGACCGAGATACCCCGGTCCACTTCGATCGCGTGCAGCGCGGCCATGTCGATGTTCACGTTCCGCCCTCCATCCCCTGCGCCAATTCCAGCTCGGCTTGTGCCGGCGGCGAAAATTCAACCTGCACAACAGCTTTGACGATCTCGGCGAGCGGGACTTCGCGTATCGCCAGGTCTCGTCCGGCGCGCACCACCAGAGCCACCGAGTCGTCCCTCATCGGGCCGACCCGGCCCGTCAACCGCGATCCGTCTGCCAGCGTGACGTCCACTTTGCGCCCGCGCGCCCGGCGGAAGTGCTTTTCGCTGGTCAACGGACGCTCCACACCCGGAGAGCTGACCTCGAGGATGTAGGTGTCCGTCCCGCCGCGGTTCGCGCCGGCCGACCCGTCGAGGCCGTCCAGGCCGTCCAGCAGGTTCGACGCCGAGCGGGACAGCTCCGCGATGGTGTCCAGATCCAGGGCCTGATCGCCGTCGGCGACCACGGTGATGCGCGGCGGACGGCAGCGGCTGTCGATGACCACGTCTTCGATCTCGTAACCGGCGCGCGCGAACTCAGCGCTGAGCAGCTCGATCACCTGCTCCTGCGAAGGTAGCCCGATGGTCACGGCGAGCTCCTGATCTTGAGTTGTGGTCGTTCGACGGTCCCCCGGCGGGGTCGCCACCCAGACTTGCGGCCAGCTCACAACGATACGCCAGGAATGAGCAATGACGCCTTGATCACGTCGTCGGGCCCGACGGGCTACGCCTGCCCCCGACTGCCGATGTGTCCGCCGGTTGCCGTGACGTCGGCCACGGTGAGGTGATGGCAGGATGTGGGGCGTGTCCAGAGCAGTGCCGGTGATCAGTCGGCGGGGTGTGCTGGCCGGCGGTGCGGCACTCGCCGCGCTCGGGGTGATCACCGCCTGCGGCGAGTCGGCGCCCAAGCCGCCCGTCGTCGAGGAGTTGCTGGGTCCGCTGGAACAGGCCCGGCACGACAGCGCGCTGGCCAGCGCGGCCGCCGGAGCCGTAGGCAGCCCGCCCCAGATTGCGGCCGCGTTGAGCGTGGTCGCCACCCAGCGCGCCGCGCATGCCCGGGCGCTGTCCACCGAGATCGCCCGCGCCGCGGGCAAGCTGGTCTCCTCGACGAGCGAGACGAGCAGTAGCAGCAGCAGCGCCAGCCCGGCGGGCGAGCCGGAGGCACCGCCACCCCCGCCACCGGCCGTCTCGGACGTCATCGACTCGCTGCGCAAGTCGGCCGAGGACGCCAACCGACTGGTGGCGAGCTCGTCGGGCTACCGGGCCGGGCTGCTCGGATCGATCGCAGCGTCGTGCACCGCGTCGGCCACCGTCGCCCTGGTACCGGGGGGACCGTCGATATGACCGGCCCGAAGCGGGCGCCGGCGGGAAAGGACGCGGACGTGGCGGCGCTGGGCGAGGCGCTCGCCGTCGAACACGCCACCATCTACGGCTACGGCATCGTGTCGGCGATGTCGCCGCCCAGCGTCAACGATCTGGTGGTGGAGGCGCTCAACCAGCACCGGCAGCGGCGCGACGATGTGATCGCGATGCTGACCGCACGCAAGGCCAGCGTGCCGGTGGCCGCGGCCGGCTACCAGCTGCCCTCGCCGGTAGCCAGCCCCTCGGAAGCGGCCCGGCTGGCGGCGCGGATGGAAAACGACGGCGCCACGGCGTGGCGGGCGGTCGTGGAGCACGCCGACACCGCCGAGGACCGCGCGTTCGCCTCCACCGCGCTGACCCAGAGCGCGGTGCTGGCCGCCCGCTGGAACAAGGTGCTGGGCGGCTGGCCCATCACCACGTCGTTCCCGGGCGGCTCGGAGTAGGTCAGCGGCTCATGGCGGCGACGAGGTCGGTGGCCAGGGAGTCGCCGACGCCCAGTTCGGTGGTCTGTCCGGCGAACCGGTCGCGCAGCTCCACCCGGCCGTCCGCCCAGCCCCGGCCGACCACGACCACCCAGGGCATGCCGAGCAGTTCGGCGTCCCTGAACTTCACCCCGGGGGATGCCTGACGGTCGTCGAGCAGGACCTCGACACCGACTTTGTCCAGTTCGGCGGCCAGCTTCTCCGCGCCCAGCCGAGCCTCGGGGTCTTTGTTGGCGATCACCAGATGCACGTCGAACGGCGCTATCGACGACGGCCAGCGCAGCCCGAGTTCGTCGTGGTGCTGTTCGGCCACGACGGCGACCAGCCGGGACACCCCGATGCCGTAGGAGCCCATGGTCAGCCGGACCGGCTTGCCGTCCTCGCCGAGCACGTCGGCGGTGAACGCGTCGGCGTATTTGCGGCCGAGCTGGAAGATGTGCCCGATCTCGATGCCGCGCGCCATGACCAACGGCCCGGCGCCGTCCGGCGAGGGATCGCCTTCGCGTACCTCGGCGGCCTCGATGGTGCCGTCGGCGGTGAAGTCGCGCCCGGCGACCAGGCCGACGACGTGGCGGCCGGGTTCGTCGGCGCCGGTGATCCAGCTGCTGCCGTCCACCACCCGGGGGTCGACGAGGAAGCGAACCTTGTTCTCCCGCAACGCTTTCGGGCCGATGTAGCCCTTTACCAGGAATGGGTGCCGGGCGAAGTCGGCGTCGTCGAGCAGCGCGTACTCGGCGGGTTCCAGCGCGGCGGCCAGCCGCTTGTCGTCAACCTCGCGGTCGCCTGGGACGCCGATGGCCAGCAGCTCCCACTCCCCGCCCGGCTGGCGAACCTTGACCAGGACGTTCTTCAGGGTGTCGGCGGCGGTGACGGTGCGGTCCAGCGCCGCGTTGGCCCAGTCGACCAGGGTGGCGATGGTCGGGGTGTCGCCGGTGTCGTGGACCTGCGCCTCGGGCAATCCGTCGGTGGGCCGGCTCTCCGGGCGGGCGGTGACGACGGCTTCGACATTGGCGGCGTATCCGGATTCCGGGCAGCGGACGAAAGTGTCCTCGCCGATCGGGCTCTCGGCCAAAAATTCCTCGGAGGCACTGCCGCCCATCGCGCCGGAGACCGCCGATACGACGACGTAGCGCACCTGCAGCCGGTCGAAGATGCGCTGGTAGGCCTCGCGGTGGGCGTGATAGGACGCTTTGAGCCCGGCGGCGTCGATGTCGAAGGAGTAGGAGTCCTTCATCACGAATTCGCGGCCGCGCAGGATCCCGGCCCGGGGGCGGGCCTCGTCGCGGAACTTGGTCTGGATTTGGTACAGCGTGAGCGGGAAGTCCTTGTAGGAGCTGTACTCGCCCTTGACGGTCAGGGTGAAAATCTCTTCGTGGGTGGGGCCCAGCAGGTAGTCGTTGCCGCGCCGGTCCTTGACCCGGAACACGCCGTCGCCGTACTCGGTCCAGCGGTTGGTGGTTTCGTAGGGCGCGCGGGGCAGCAGCGCCGGCAGCAGGATCTCCTGGCCCCCGATGGCGTTCATCTCCTCGCGGACGACGCGTTCGATGTTGCGCAGCACTCTCAGGCCCAGCGGCAGCCAGCTGTACATGCCCGGCGCGACGGGTCGGACGTACCCGGCGCGGATCAGCAGTTTGTGGCTGGGCACTTCGGCGTCGGCGGGGTCGTCGCGCAGCGTGCGCAGGAACAGCTCGGACATCCGGGTGATCACAGGCGGCAAGCCTAGCTTGGTGGCCAGGGACGGGCCGCCGAGGAGTCAGCTGGTGGCTGCGCCAGGCGGTTTGCGTTGAAGGCAGGGCGTTGGGTGTGAACGCAGGGCTTTGGGTGTGAAGTCAGGGCGTTGAGTGTGACGTTAGGGCGTTGAGTGTGACGTTAGGGCGTTGAGTGTGAAGGCAGGGCGGCTTTTTTGCAGAATTCCCGCCCAGGCTTCACACCGAAAGCCGAGGCTTCACACTCAAAGCCCAGGCTTCACCTGCTATAAGCGCGGAGAACGGCGGTGGTCGCTTTGCGGCCTTCCCTGCGTGTCGATGGGAGTGGGCGGCCGGAGACTCAGCAGCTACCCGGCCACCGGCCTGGCAATGCGGCCAAGCTTAGGAGGATCAAAGCTCCCCGGCGTCCATCGCTTCCTTGACTTCCTGCGCGTGCGCGACCTGCTCGGGCGTGTACCCGATGAACAGCGCCGCACAGCCCACGATGACGGCCGCGCCGGCCACCCACAGCAGCCCGTAGGTGTAGCCGTGGTCGAGCGCCCGCAACTGCGCGTCGTTCATGAACTTCACCGGGCCGGTGGTGCCGCCCAGGAACAGGGTGCGGGAGGTGATCACGGCCTGGATGACGGCCAGCACCAGCGGGCCACCCAGGCTCTGCAGCATCAGCGTCAGCGCCGAAACCGGTCCGATCTGGTCGAATCCGACGCCGGCGATGGCCGACAGGGTCAGCGGCACGACGACCATACCGATCCCGATGCCGCCGACGACGATCGGCATCACCAGGTTCGGGAAGTACGGCACGCCGCGGTGCATGAACATCGAGCCGTAGATCATGGCGCCCAGTAGCAGCCAGCCGCCGCCGATCGTCAGCACCCGCGGCGAGAACCGGGACACCAGCTGCGAGGAGATGCCCAGACCGATGCCCATCGCGATGACGAACGGGATGAAGCCGATGCCCGCCCGCAGCGCGCTGTAGCCGAGGATGTCCTGCACGTACAGGCCGATGCAGACGGTGAGGCTGAACATGACACCGCCGGCCAGCAGGATGGCCACGAAGGTGACCAGCCGGTTGCGGTCACGGAACAGCTCGAACGGGATGACCGGGTTCTCGGCCTTGCGCTCGACGATGGCGAACGCGATGGCAGCCGCCCCGGCGACCAGGCCGGAGCCGATGGTGGTGACCGAGATCCAGCCCTTCTCCGGGCCGATCGAGAAGGCAAAGACGGCCGCGGTGCACGCCAGCGTGGCCAGCATGGCGCCGGTGGCGTCGAGCTTCATCCGCTCCCGGTTGGTCTCTCGCAGCGCGGTGCGGGCCAGGTAGATCATCACCAGCCCGATCGGCACGTTCACCAGGAACGCCAGCCGCCAGGAGTATTCGGTCAGGAAGCCACCGACGACCAGGCCCATCACCGAGCCGATCGCCGTCATGGCGGCGAACACCGCGGTGGCGAAGTTACGCGCCGGGCCCTTGGGGAATGTGGTCGCCACCAGGGCCAGTCCGGTGGGAGATGCGATCGCCGACCCCACGCCTTGGGACAGCCGGGCGATGACCATGGTCGCCTCGTCCCAGGCGACCGCGCACAGCACCGAGGAGATGGTGAACAGCGCGACGCCGACGATGAACGTTCGTTTGCGGCCGATGGTGTCGCCGAGGCGACCGCCGAGCAGCATCAGCCCGCCGAAGGTCAGCACGTAGGCGGTGATCACCCAGCTCCGGCCCGCGTCGGACAGGCTGAGCTCGTTCTGGATCTTAGGAAGCGCCACGATCGCGACGGTGCTGTCCATCGTTGCCAGCAGCTGCATCCCGCCGATCGCGATGACCGCGGCGATGAACCGGCGCGACGGCAGCCATGTCGGGTAATACCTGCTCATGCGCTGCAAAGCGGTCTCCACCGATCGCGTGGGACGCTCCTGGGCCGAACGTTCTGAGCGTCCATCAGTCCAAGTGTGGACTGTCCGCTCGGATTCGTTGAGAGCCGTCATAGCGGGTTACCTTACAGTAATCTTAAGAATTGTTTAAACCCCAGCCGGCCCGGAGGCCATTTGCAGGCCTACGACGGGGCCGATAACGATGATCGCGGGAGGTCGGATGCCTTCCGCACGGATTTTCTCCGGCGTGTCCGCCAATGTCGCCCGCAGCGTCAGCTGTGCCGCCGTGGTGCCGTGCTGCACCACCAAGACGGGTGTTTGCGCAGGTCGGCCGCCTTTCAGCAACGCCGCGGCGAAGAGTTCGACGCGTTCCACCGCCATCAGCAACACGATCGTTCCGGTCATTGCTGCCAAAGCATCCCAATTCACTAACGATTCGGGATGGTCGGGCGCCAGGTGCCCGCTGACCACCACAAATTCGTGATTTACGGCCCGGTGCGTGACCGGAACACCCGCCGCGGCCGGTACTGCTATGGCACTTGTCACACCTGGCACCACGGTCACCGGAATCCCGGCCTCGGCGCACGCCTGCACCTCCTCGAATCCCCGGGCGAAGACGAACGGATCCCCGCCTTTGAGTCGCACGACGAACTTCCCGGCCCGGGCCCGCTCGATCAGGACGGCGTTGATGGCGTCCTGGGCCATGGCCCGGCCGTAGGGGATCTTGGCCGCGTCGATGATCTCGACGTGCGGGCCGAGCTCGGCAAGCAGCTCGGCCGGCGCGAGCCGGTCTGTGACCACCACGTCGGCTTGGGCGAGCAGCCGGCGACCGCGCACCGTGATCAGTTCCGGGTCGCCCGGGCCGCCCCCGACCAGCGCCACCCGGCCGGGCTCGGTGTCGGAGTTCTCGATGCCGGAGTTTTCGGTGCTGATGAGCCCCTGCTGCAGCGCCTCACGGATGGCCGAGCGGATGGCCGCCGAACGGCGATGCTCGCCGCCGGCCAGCACTCCCACCGAAAGGCCCGCGTAACTGAACGTTGCCGGGGTGACCGCGGTGCCCTCCACGGCGATGTCGGCCCGCACGCAGAAAATCCGCCGGCGTTCGGCCTCGGCCACCACGGCGGCGTTGACCTGCGGATCATTGGTGGCTGCGAGTGCATACCAGGCGTCTTGCAGATCGCCGTCGCGGTACTCGCGCACCGACAGGGTGATGCCTTCCATCGCCTCCACGGAGCGGGTGGCGCTGCGCGAGACGACGTGCACGTCGGCGCCGCTGGCGATCAGCAGCGGTAACCGGCGCTGCGCGACGCTGCCCCCGCCGACGACGACGACTTTGCGGCCGGCCAGTCGCAGTCCCGCGAGGTAGGGGCTCTCGGTCACCGGGCAAGCTTAATGTTCGGCCGCCGGGGGCGTTCGGCCGCGAGTATGACTGCGGGTGCGATTGCGGGTGCGACCGCGCCGCGGATTGCGGTGCTGAATTTCGCGGTGCCGTTACGCGGCGACAGTCGCGGCCGTTACGTTCGCGGGCTCAGTGCGCCGGCGTGGGCGACGAACCGGGCCACCGCCCCGGGTATGGCCGCCGCGTGGGTGTGCAGATACGACGCGTGCACGCCATGGTGCACGGCACCTTCGCCACCGGGCCGGCCCCGCCCTGCCTGGCGATACGCCCAGGCGGGCTGGTAGGAGCGGGCGAAAGTGATTGCGGTTCGGTGGAATTCGTGCCCCACCACCCGCTCGCCGAGGGTGTGCAGTGGCGAGTCGGCCAGCGCGACCGCGTCGCGGTAGCCGAGGGTGAGCCGCTGGGTGAATTGCGCCGATCCGGCCAGCACGCCACACATCGGGTGCCCGTCCACGTCGGACACCAGATAGATCAGCCCGGCGCATTCGGCGTGCACGGGGGCTCCGGCCGCGGCCAGCTCGCCGATCTGGCGGCGCAGGCCGGCGTTGGCGGACAGCTCGGCGGCGAACTGCTCGGGGAATCCGCCCGGCAGCAGCACGGCACCCGCCCCGTCGGGCAGCAGATCGGACAGCGGATCGAACTCGGCGATCTGGGCGCCGGCCGCCCGCAACAGCTCGGCATGCTCGGGGTAGCCGAAGCTGAACGCCTTGCCCGACGCCACCGCGACCATGGCGCGCCGTGCGATCGGCGGGCCCACCGCGGCCGCCGGATCCCACGCCGGGTCCTCGACACGGCACGAGGCGGCGGCCAGCACGGCGGCCAGATCGACGTGCCGGCCCACCAGATCGGTCATCGCCTCGACCGCCCGCCGGGCGTGCCGGCCGTACTCGATCGCCGTCACCAGTCCCAGATATCTTGTCGGAAGCTCTAATTCGGCGGCGCGCGGAATGGCGCCCAGCACTGGGACGCCGGCCTGCTCGCACGCCTGCCGCAATACCTGTTCGTGCCCGTCGGTGCCGACCCGGTTGAGGATGACGCCGCGGACCCGAGTGTGCGGATCGAACGTCGAAAAGCCGTGCAACAGAGCGGCAATACTGTGACTCTGACCCCGCGCGTCGACCACCAGGATCACCGGAGCGCCCAGCAGACCCGCGACGTGCGCGGTCGAACCCGCTGCCGGGCCCGCTGCGTCCGAATCGATCCGTCCGTCGAACAGTCCCATCACACCTTCGATCACCGCGACGTCGGCGCCTACGGTGCCGTGCCGGTACAGCGGGCCGATCAGCCGCTCCCCCACCAGCAGCGGGTCCAGGTTGCGCCCGGGGCGCCCGGCGGCCATCGCGTGATAGCCGGGGTCGATGAAGTCCGGGCCCACCTTGAACGGCGCCACCCGGTGACCGGACCGGTTCAGCGCCCCGATCAAACCCGTTGCGACAGTGGTCTTTCCGCTGCCGGAAGCCGGCGCGGCGATGACGACGGCCGGTGTCGGGGCCGCGGTCACCACTCGATGCCTTTCTGCCCCTTGCGGCCGGCGTCCATCGGGTGCTTGACCTTGGTCATCTCGGTCACCAGGTCGGCGGCCTCGATCAGGCGCGGCGGAGCGTCGCGCCCGGTGATCACCACGTGTTGATGGCCGGGCCGGGCGGTCAAAGCGCTGACCACGGCGTCGACGTCGATCCAGCCCCACTTCAGCGGGTAGGTGAACTCGTCGAGCACGTAGAAGTCGTGTTGTCCGGCGGCCAGCCGACGCGCGATCTCCGCCCAGCCGCCGGCGGCGGCCGCCGCATGATCGACCTCGCTGCCGGCTTTGCGTGTCCAGGACCAGCCGGCGCCCATCTTGTGCCATTCCACCGCACCGCCGACGTGGTGTTCGTCGTGCAACCGGCCGAGGTGCGCAAACGCCGCTTCCTCCCCCACCTTCCACTTCGCGCTCTTCACGAATTGGAAGACCGCGACGTTCAGGCCGGCGTTCCAGGCCCGCAACGCCATTCCGAATGCGGCTGTCGACTTGCCTTTTCCGTCGCCGGTGTGCACGGCCAGCACGGGGGTGTGCCGCCGCGCCCGGGTGGTCAGGCCGTCGTCGGGTACTTCGATCGGATTACCCTGTGGCATAGTCGATTACCTGTTTGCGCTTATGCGACGCTGCGTACGGCGCGGGTCAGGTGGTCGGCGTGCAGCTGCTCGAGCCGGATGACCGGCGCACCCAGCTGGCGGGCCAGAGCAGGGGCCAGGCCAAGCCGCACAAAGGATGTCTCGCAGTCGACCACTACCGCGGCGGTGCCCTCGGCAGCCAGCCGCGCTGCCGCGATCCTGGTGCGGCCCAACGGGTCCGGGCCCGCGGTGGCGCGGCCGTCGGTGAGCACCACCACCAGCGGTCGCCGGGCCCGGTCGCGCACCCGCTCGCGCAGCACGAGTTCTCGCGCCGCCAGCAGACCTTCGGCCAGCGGGGTCCGGCCCCCGGTGTCGAATCGGGCCAGCCGCCGCCCGGCGATGTGCGCCGACGAGGTCGGCGGCAGCAGCACGGTGGCGCCGTGCTGGCGGAAGGTGATGACCGCGACCTTGTCGCGCCGCTGGTAGGCATCGCGCAGCAGCGACAGGGTGGCGCCGCCGACGGCGGCCATTCGGTCGCGGGCCGCCATCGACCCGGATGCGTCGACGACGAAGATCACCAGGTTGCCCTCGCGGCCCACCCGCACGGCGCGTCGCACGTCGCCCGGGCCCAGCCGGAGCCGGCCGGCCCCGGACGCATGCTCGGCCGCGGACAGCAGGGTGGCAAACAGGTGCAGGCCGTGGGCGTCCGGCGCGGCGGGGTCGGCGGCGGCGACCACGCTGCCGGAGGCGTTGCGGGCGCGGGATCGCCGGCCGGGCGCGCCTTCGCCGACGCCGGGGACGGTCAGCGCCCGGGTGCGGAACACCTGCGACGGCGCTGCGCTGGGGCGCGGCGGTTGCGGGGCGGGGGGTCGTTGTGGTGGCGCCTCGGTGTCTGCGGCGCCATCCGCCGACCGGCCGCCGCCGGGCGGGTCGGGGTCCGGCTCGGGGGCGCCCGGGGATTCGGCTTGGGATTCGGCGGCCTTGGCCAGCGCCTCGTCCAGTTGGTCGCGATCGATGCCGTGGTCGTCGAAGGGGTCGCGGCGACGGCGATGCGGCAACGCGAGCTCGGCGGCCACCCGGATGTCCTGTTCCGCCACGGTGTGCGCGCCGCGCCAGGCCGCGTGTGCGGTCGCAGTCCGGGCCACCACCAGATCCGCCCGCATCCCGTCAACGTCGAATGCTGCGCACAGCGCCGCGATACGCCGTAACTCGTTGTCCGGCAACACCACATCGTCGACCACCGCCCGTGCGGCAGCTATCCGGCGGGCAAGCTCGGCATCGGCGTCGGCGTAGCGTTGCGCGAACGCGTCCGGGTCGGCCTCGTAGGCCATCCGCTGCCGGATCACCTCCACCCGCACGTCGACGTCGCGCGATGCCTGCACGTCGACGGTGAGGCCGAACCGGTCCAGCAACTGCGGACGCAGTTCGCCCTCTTCGGGATTCATTGTTCCGATCAACACGAAGCGGGCCTCGTGGGTGTGCGAGATACCGTCCCGTTCGACATGCACCCGGCCCATCGCGGCGGCATCGAGCAGAATGTCGACGAGGTGGTCGTGCAGCAGGTTGACCTCATCGACGTAGAGCACGCCCCCGTGCGCTCGGGCAAGTAGACCCGGCGCGAAGGCATGTTCGCCGTCACGCAGCACCCGCTGCAGGTCCAGCGACCCCACTACCCGGTCTTCGGTTGCGCCCAAAGGCATTTCGACCAGCCCGGCACCGTCCGAGCCGGTGGCCGCCGACAACAACGCGGCCAGACCGCGCACCGCCGTCGACTTCGCGGTGCCCTTCTCGCCGCGGATCAGCGCCCCGCCGATCTCCGGACGCACCGCGCAGAGCAGCAGGGCCAGCCGCAACTGCTCGTGCCCGACGATCGCGCTGAACGGGTAGGGCTTCACCGCTGCGCCCCCACCGCGGGGCCGGAAGCGGGTCGCAGCATCGGGACGTGCGGGATGCCGCCGTCGATGAATTCGTCGCCGTCGCGCACGAACCCGTGTTTGGCCCACATGTCGGCCAGGTAGGTCTGCGCGTCGACCCGGCACGGGTAGTCGCCCACTTCGGCCAGGGCGGCGCGCAATAGCCGGGTGGTGTGGCCCTGCCCGCGAGCGCTGCGTTTGGTGCACAGCCGGCCCAGGCGGAACGCCTTCTCGCCGCCGGGGTGTTCCTCCATCAGCCGCAGCGTGCAGATCACTTCTCCTGGTGAGGTTTCCAGCCAGAAATGCCGGGTCTCGGCGAGCAGGTCGCGACCGTCCAGCTCGGGATAGGGACACGCCTGCTCGACCACGAACACCTCCACCCGCAGCTTGAGCAGCTCGTAAAGCGTTGGGGCGTCCAGGTCTTTGGACCACATCCGGCGCAAAGCTTCAGTCAACGGCGCTCTCCCAACTGCAGTGCCCGCGCCGTCCACGACCTCAACTCCTCATACAGCGCCGGCTCGCGGGACAGTTGCGCGCCCAGCGACGGCACGATCTCTTTGAGGGTGGGCAGCCAGGATTGGTAGCTACCCGGGAAGTAATTCTCCAGCACTTCCAGCATTGCGGGTACCGCGGTCGAGGCACCCGGCGATCCGCCGAGTAATCCGACGATGCTGTGGTCGGCGGCGCCGACGATGGTGGTGCCGAATTCCAGCACGCCGCCGCGGCGCCGGTTCGGCCGGATCACCTGCACCCGTTGTCCGGCCACCGTCAGCTGCCAGTCGGAACCCGTTGCGCTGGGCGCGAATTGGCGCAGCTGGCGGATCCGGCCCGGCTCGGGCAGGCGTAGCTGACCGAGCAGGTAGTTGAGCAGTTTCGTCTCGGTGACCCCGACGCCGAGCACCGACGACAGGTTGCCGGGCCGAATCGAGCGGGGCAGGTCGCTGAAATGCCCGTGCTTCAAGAACTTCGGCGACCAGCCGGCATACGGCCCGAACACCAGCCACGGTTTGCCGTTGACGTACCGCAGGTCCAGATGCAACGCACCCAGCGGCGGCGCACCTGCAGCTGGGCGGCCGTACACCTTGGCCCGGTGCGCCGTGGTCAGCGCGGGTTCGGCGGTACGCAGGAAACGGCCGCCGATCGGAAAGCCGGCGAAACCCTTGATCTCCTCGATCCCCGCCTTCTGCAACAGCGGCAGCGCATCGCCACCCGCACCGACGAACACGAATCTGGTGTTCAGCTTCCGCTTTTCGCCGGTGCGGCGGTTAACGACCGTCAACGTCCAGCTGCCGTCGGACTTTCGCGACAGCCGGCTGACCTGGTGACCGAACAGGACCGTGGCGCCGGTGCTCACGCAGTAGCCGAGGAGTTGCCGGGTCAGCGCACCGAAGTCGACGTCGGTGCCGTCGGCGGCCCAGTTCAAGGCGACGGGTTCGGCGAAGTCCCGCCCGGCGGCCATGAACGGCAACCGGCGCGCGAACTCGTCGGGATCGTCGATCATCTCGGTAGCGGCGAACAACGGGTTGTGCGCCAGCGCCGCGCACCGCCGACGCAGATAGTCGACGCCGTCGGCGCCGCGCACGAAACTCACGTGGGGCACAGGCCGCAGAAACCCGCGGACGTCGGTCAGCATGCCGTTCTCGACGGCGTACGCCCAGAACTGCCGGGTGACCTGGAACTGCTCGTTGACCAGCACCGCTTTGGTGATGTCGATCGAGCCGTCGGGCCGCTGCGGGGTGTAGTTCAGCTCGCACAGGCCCGCGTGACCGGTGCCGGCGTTGTTCCACGGACTGCTGCTTTCCGCGCCGACGGCGTCGAGCCGTTCGATCACGGTGACCGACCAGTCCGGTTCCAGCCGCCGCAGCAACGCGCCCAGGGTGGCGCTCATGATTCCGGCGCCCACCAACACGACGTCGGTCGTGGATCGCTCTGCCACCGGGTCCCTGATCCTTCCTTGCCGGCCTGCGCCGGTCCCAGGCTATCGCGAGCGGCTGGGCCGTCACGACTTCTGGGGCGTGGGCGCCCGTCGATGGCCGCGTCCCGGCGACCACGCTTTAAGCTGGCCCTCGTGACTGGCTGGATGCCCGACGTCCTCCCCGGGTACTGGCAGTACACGATCCCGTTGGGACCCGACCCCGACGGTGAGGGCGATGTCGTGGCCACTTTGGTGCGCCGTGGCGACCAGCCGGCCGGTGATCGCGCGGTGCTGGCGATCCACGGCTACACCGACTACTTCTTCCAGACCGAGCTGGCCGATCACTTCGCCGGCCGCGGCTTCGGGTTCTACGCCCTGGACCTGCGGAAGTGCGGCCGCTCACGGCAGCCGGAACAGACGCCCCACTTCACCACCAAACTCACCCAGTACGACGACGAGCTGAACCGCGCGATCGCCCTGATCCGGGAAGGCTCCCCGCGGGTCAGCGTGCTGATGTACGGGCATTCGGCGGGCGGGCTGATCGTGTCGCTGTGGCTGGACCGGCTGCGCCAGCGGCGCCTGCTCGCGCCGACCGGCATCGACGGGCTGGTCCTCAACAGCCCGTTTCTGGACCTGCACGGCCCCGCGGTACTGCGGCTCGGCGTCACCTCGGCCACCATCGCCGCGCTGTCCCGGGTGCGCAGCAGAGGTGTCGCGCGGGCCAGCGGCACCGGTGGTTACGGCTCCAGCCTGCACCGCGACTATCACGGCGAGTTCGAATACAACCTGCAGTGGAAACCGCTGGGCGGCTTCCCGGTTACCTTCGGCTGGCTGCACGCCGTGCGTCGCGGCCAGGCCCGACTGCACCGGGGACTCGACGTCGGCGTGCCGAACCTGATACTGCGTTCGGACCACACTGTGGACGAGAACGCCGGGCCGGCCGCGCTGCAACAGGGCGACGCGGTTCTCGACGTTCGTCAGATCGCCCGCTGGGCGGGGTGTATCGGCAACCGCAGCAACATCATTCCGGTGCCGGACGCCAAACACGACGTGTTCTTGTCGCTGCCGCAGCCACGCAAGCTGGCCTACCACCATCTCGACCGCTGGCTCGACGACTACCTGGACGAACTGAACGACACCGGCGCCTCGGCACCGTCGGGGAAAGGCTGATTCAATGGAGACCTACGACCTGGCCATTATCGGAACCGGTTCGGGCAACAGCATTGTCGACGAACGCTACGCCACTAAACGGGTGGCGATCTGCGAGCAGGACATCTTCGGCGGCACCTGCCTCAACGTGGGTTGCATCCCGACCAAGATGTTCGTCTACGCCGCCGAGGTGGCCAAGACGATCCGTGGTGCGGCGCGCTACGGGGTGGACGCGCACATCGACGGGGTGCGCTGGGGCGACATCGTGTCGCGGGTATTCGGGCGCATCGACCCGATCGCGGCCGGGGGCGAAGAGTACCGGCGTTCGGCGAAGAACGTCGACGTCTACGATCGGCACACCCGTTTCGGGCCGGTCCAGGCCGATGGGCGCTATCTGTTGCGCACCGAGGCCGGCGACGAGTTCACCGCCGAGCAGGTGGTGATCGCGGCCGGTTCACGGCCGACGATTCCGGCGGCCATCGCCAAATCCGGTGCCCGGTACCACACCAGCGACACCATCATGCGGGTTCCCGAGCTGCCCGAGCATCTGGTGATCGTCGGAAGTGGCTTCATCGCAGCGGAATTCGCGCATGTGTTCTCCGCGCTCGGCACCCGGGTGACGTTGGTGATCCGGGGCGGTTGCCTGCTGCGGCACTGTGACGACACCATCTGCGAGCGGTTCACCCGCATCGCCGCGGGTAAGTGGGAGCTGCGGACGCACCGCAATGTCGTCGCCGCCCGCAACCGCGGCGGCCCGTCTGCCGGAGTGTCGCTGACGCTGGACGATGGCTCGACCCTCGACGCCGACGCACTGCTGGTGGCGACGGGACGGGTGGCCAACGGCGACCGGCTGGACGCCGAGCAGGCCGGGGTGGCCGTCGAGAACGGCCGGGTGATGGTCGACAAATATCAGAGAACCACGGCCCGTGGGGTTTTCGCGTTGGGCGACGTTTCGTCGCCGTACCAGCTCAAGCACGTCGCCAACCATGAGGCACGGGTGGTGCAACGAAATCTATTGTGCGACTGGGACGACACCAAGTCGATGGCTGTCACCGACCACCGGTTCGTGCCGTCGGCGGTGTTCACCGATCCTCAGTTGGCCAGTGTCGGGCTGACCGAAAACCAAGCCGTCGCACAAGGATTCGATGTGACGGTGAAGATCCAGGACTACGGCGACGTCGCATACGGCTGGGCGATGGAGGACACCACCGGCATCGTCAAGCTGATCGCCGACCGCGGCACCGGTCAGCTGCTCGGCGCGCACTTCATGGGGTATCAGGCCTCGGCGCTGATTCAGCCGCTGATCCAGGCGATGAGCTTCGGGTTGACGGCCCCGGAGATGGCCCGCGGCCAGTACTGGATCCACCCGGCGCTGCCCGAGGTGGTCGAAAACGCCTTGTTGGGGCTGGGATGCCTGTGATTACCCGGCGAGCTGGAAAGGCGTGGTGAGCGCGGCTCGGCGGGGTTGTCGGTGCCCGCTGTTTTGATGGGGTTATGTCTTCGTCCACCCTTGCTGAGCCTGCGGCGGTTTCGCCTGCGCAGCGTTCGGAGGCGTTGTTTGAGGAGTTGGCGGAGCTGACCGGGCAGCGCAATGCCATCGATGGGCGGGTGGTGCAGATCGTGGCTGAGATCGAGCGTGAGGGGCTGCGGGGGGCCACCGGCGGCGCTCGATCGCGGCGTTGGCGCCCTGGCGCACCGGGGTGTCGCTGCGCAACGCCAAAACCCTGGCTGCCATCGCCCGACAAGCTGAACATTTCAATGACCCCACTTACAAATAAATGGAAAATGAATGGTTCAACTGGGTCAAAAAAGGTGCCCACGTAGATTTCCGGATCGATCTCATGTCACCAGGGATTGATCCACACACTTCTTGTCAAGTACGACGTTTTCGGGCTCTTCGTGAACGAGAGTGCGTCGGTGATCGGCGGATTGCCGGGAATGTTGTCGTGTCGGTGAGCTGAGGTGGGCCCTCGGCGGGTGACGATTCGGGTTCCTACACCTGCCACAACCACCACACCGAGGGAACCCGTGCCTGAGGCTACTGCCTGCTCGCCGTCTGTTGTTGCCGACACGATCATGCGCACCATCGAGTTGGGGGTGACGATCACTGACGCCGCAGTCGACGAGAAGCAGACCACGATCTTTTGCACGCCGGTGGCCCGTGATCCCCGCTGCCCGGACTGTGGCCACGACGGCCGCTATCGCGACACGGTCGTGCGGCCGTTGACCGATCTGCCGGTGGCCGGCTGCCCTCCTGGTGCTCAGGGTCGCAATCCCGCGCTACCGTTGTCTCACACCACAGTGCGGGCGGGCGGTGTTCAACCAGAACCTCGACAAACTTGCCGCCCCACGCTCGTCGACGACCCGTCGGTGTGCCCGATATGTATTGCGGCGGTTAATGATCGACCGCACGACCATTTCGGCGATCGCAGGCGAACTCGGGTGTCCTGGCATACCGTCAGCACGATCGCCGTGCGCACCGTTGCGGCTGTGATCGCCGCGGCCGGACCCGATCGGCTTGACGGTGTGCGGGTCATCGGGGTCGATGAGCACCGCTGGCTCCACGGCGACGCGGCACCGCAGGGTTCGTCACGTTGATCATCGACCTCACCCCGGTCCGCGACGGCACCGGGCCAGCACGGCTGCTTGACCTTGTCGAAGGGCGCTCCGCTGCAGCACTGAAGGCTTGGCTGGCCGATCAGCTGCCGGCGTTTCGCGAGCAGGTCGAGGTCATCGCCATGGACGGCTTCGGCGGCTACAGACCGCCGCCACCGAGGAACTGCCCGACGCCACCGCGGTCATGGATCCGTTCCACGTCGTCGCGCTGGCGGGCCTGAAGTTGGATCTGTGCCGCCAACGCATCCAGCAGCTGACCTGCGGGCACCGGGGTCGCACCGGCGATCCGCTCTACGGAGTACGCCGCTCCCTGCGCACCCGGGTGCCGTTGCCAAGCGCCCGGCAACGGGCACGATTGGAAGCGGTGTTCGCCGATGACGATCATCTCGGGGTCATGGTGACCTGGAGCGTCTATCAGCGCATCATCGCCGCCTACAGCCACCCCGACCGACGCCGCGCCAAGACCATGATGACCGCGATCATCAACTCGTTACGCCGCGGCGTCCCCGCGATCCTCGCCGAACTGGCCCAACTCGGCCGTACCCTGCACCGCCGCCGCGCCGACATCCTGGCGTTCTTCGACCACCGCGCCTCTAACGGGCCCACCGAGGCCATCAACGGCCGCCTGGAAGCCCTGCGCCGCAACGCCCTTGGCTTCCGAAATCTCACCCACTACCGATGGCGCTCACTGCTACACAGTGGCGCCTTGCACTCACTGGTCGATGCACTCTGAATTACGAAGAGCCGGAAAACCGCCACTACACAAGTGTTGTCGCGTGCCTAAGGGTTGCCGCGGCGACCCGGGACTGCGCTGAGTGAACAGCGACCCCTGACAACGCGACCGCGGCCGGCGCTAGAGGATCGACGAAAGCGCCCAGAGGCCGAGAATCGTCCACACGCCGGTAGTGGCCGCAATCGGGTTTCCGATCGCGTTGACCAACCCCATCGGATCGCCGGCGAACAACTGCTGCATTCCGTCCGCGAACAGCGCGAGGTCGTACTGCGGAACCGAGATGAAAGCCGCCGCAGCCAGATCCACCAACGGAGTCAGCACCGGCACACCGGTGACGGCAGCCGCCTGCATGCTGTCGAACACCGAAGTCCCCGACGGGATCGTCAGCGTGGGCGGCGTGACGGAGGCCAGCGCGCTTGGTGTTTGCGCGACGCCGGCCATCGACGGCAGCAACGGCGACAACAACGGCGAGAACTGCCCAAAGGTGATGTCGTTGACGAATGCCGCGGCACCCTGCCCGGCCCCCGACACCAGATCGCCGGCGAAGCTGATCGGATTGATCGCCGGCAACAGCCCGAATCCGGTTGGCACATCGGCAAACCCGGTCGAGTAGCCGTAGTGGGGGTCGCCGTAACCCCAGTTGACCAGGTACGTCAGGTCCGGTTGCACCAGATCCGCCAACGGGTTGCCGATGATCGGGATCGCGCGCAGCGGCTCGAGCAGCGGCAGGTTCGGGTAGGTGATCATGTAGTAATTGGTCGCCACGTCGCTCGAAGAGACCGGCAGCTGGACCAGGTGCGCGAAGCCCGGCAGGTTGCTCGGGTCGAGCCCGGCGTACGCGCCGTGGACGAACAGAATGCCCGCGGCCGCATTCAGGTCCGCGAGGAAATTGATCGGATACCGCGGGAAATCGGCGTAACCGTCGTACTGCAGCGTGATCACATTGGTGGGGTACGGCGTGTTCGACGGCGTCGCACCGTAGAAATCCAGGCCGATGCTCGGCAGGCTCAGGCCGGGGAAGCGCGACAGGAAACCCCCGTTGGGATTCACCGGGTTGCCCAACAGGGTGAAGGTGATCTGACTCTGGTAGGGGCTTCCCGCCGCGAGCAGGTTGTGCAACTCGAACGAGTTGATGATGGCGCTCTGCGAATAACCCACCACCGTGACGTTGTTACCAGCCGTAATCTGTTGTGCTATAGCAGAATTCAGCAGCGACACGCCACGCGCCACCGACTCGTTGAGGGTCAGGGTACCCAGGCCGGTGAGCGGATACAGACCCTCAGGTGTGAACACGCCCCGGGAGCTGGTGTAGGGAAAGGCGACGTACTTCAGCACGACGTCGATGTAGGCCTGCGTAGGTGTGGGCATGCCACTGCCGCCCATCACCAGCGCGACGGGATCCACGAGCGCGGGGCCCGTTCCGGCCAGCGCCGACACCAGCGACCCCGCCGATGACGTGCTCGCAGCACCACCCCACAACGACCGGATCGGAGCTACCACGGAGTCCAGCTGCGCCCGCACGGCGTTGGCGGTTTCGGCCTCGGCGTAGGCGAGCCCACCGGTGGCCAGCTTTTGCGCGAAGGCGTCGTGGAATGCCGTGATCTGGGCGAAGATCCCCTGAAAATCCTGGCCGTATGAGCCGAACAGCGCCGCGATAGCCGTCGAGACCTCGTCGGCGGCCGCCGCCGCCAGGCTGGTCGTCCGGACCCCCGCGGCGGCACCGGCCTGGCCGAGAGCCGTTCGAATATCCACCAAATCGGTTGTGGCCGTTGCCAACAAGTCCGGGTGCACACCCAGGTATGCCATCGACTCGCCCCCGACCCGTCTCCCGCTCCCCGGGAATAATCCCCAGCACTAACGACGTGCAGTTTGTCATTATTTGACGGGGACGTCATCCGAACCGCCAATTCCCGCGGCCACCAATCCTGCTAGGGCCGCGCCGGACGATCCTTGCCCTGACACTGCGGGCACAGACCGTGCAGCGTCAGACCGGCCCGCTCCGAGAGCGCGAAGGAACTGCCCGCCATCGCATGCTCCAGCGCCGAACTGAGCTGACGGGCCGGCACCTCGATGATCGAGCCGCACCGGGTGCACACCGCATGATGATGCGGGGCGGTGGCCATCCCGTAGGTGGTGACGCCGCCGTCGAGGGTCAGCGCATGCAGGACACCCTGGTCCACCAGCATGGTCACCGTGCGGTAGATGGTCGCCAGGTCGGGCAGCGGGGTTCCCCCGGCCAAGTGGGCCGGCAGCCGCTCGCGGATCTCGGCCACCGACAGATGCCCGTTGAACGGTTCGAGCACCGCCAGCACCTGAATTCGTGACGGCATCCGCCGCAACCCGCGGGCACGGAGGAATTCACCCAGGCGTTCGGCGGCCGCCGGGTCCAATCCCGCCGATTCGGTGGTCACCCGCCCAGTGTCGCGCCGACGGCCCGGGATTGCCAGCGCGCGCGGCCAGCAGACGGATCAGTACTTGCAAGTCACTTGCACTCAGCTTGTCGGCGAACCTACAGTCGGTGCGTCTCTCGCTCGTGGGAAGGACCCGGATGGCCAGCGGCCTGCTCGACCGGTCCCGCCTACGCGACGCCTTGTCGACGGCGGAGTGGAGGCGGTTGGCACTGATGCTCGCGGTGATCACCGCGCTGCACCTGATCGGCTGGGTCACCCTGGTTATAGTGGTCGAGCCGGCCCATTTGAGGTTGGACGGCAAGGCATTTGGCATAGGCATCGGGCTTACCGCATACACCCTGGGCCTGCGGCACGCTTTCGACGCCGACCACATCGCCGCCATCGACAACACCACCCGCAAGCTGATGGGCGACGGGCAGCGCCCACTGGCAGTCGGATTCTTCTTCTCCCTCGGCCACTCCACCGTGGTGTTCGTGTTGGCACTGCTGCTGGCGGCGGGAGTGCGGGCAATCTCCGGCCCGGTCGAGGACGACTCGTCGCGGCTGCACCATTACACCGGGCTGATCGGCACCAGCGTCTCGGGCGTGTTCCTGTACCTGATCGCGCTGCTCAACGTCGTCGTCCTGGTGGGCATCGTGCGGGTGTTCGCGAAATTGCGTCGCGGCCACTACAGCGAAAGCGAACTCGAACGCCAGCTGGAAAACCGCGGACTGGTCAACCGCTTATTGGGCCGCTTCACCAGGTCGATCACCAAGTCCTGGCACATGTATCCGGTCGGACTGCTGTTCGGGTTGGGATTCGACACCGCCACCGAAGTCGCGTTGCTGGTGCTGGCCGGAACCAGCGCGGCCTCCGGGCTGCCGTGGTACGCCATCCTGTGCCTGCCGGTGCTGTTCGCTGCCGGCATGTGCCTGTTGGACACCATCGACGGCTCGTTCATGAACTTCGCCTACGGCTGGGCCTTCTCCAACCCGATCCGCAAGATCTACTACAACATCGCCGTGACCACGCTGTCGGTGGCCGTCGCCCTGCTGATCGGGACGGTGGAGCTGCTCGGCCTGTTCGCCGACCAACTGCGCTGGCACGGTCCGTTCTGGGACTGGCTGGCCGGGCTCAACCTGAACACCGTCGGGTTCGTCGTCGTCGCGATGTTCGTTCTCACCTGGGCCGTGGCGTTGCTGGTCTGGCGGTACGGGCGCATCGAAGAAAGATGGGGCGCCGAAACCAATCCCGAATAAGCGCTACCGGTCCCGACTCGGCAGTGTAGAGCGGGCAGAGCGGTGTAGAACGGTGCCCATGGGCATTCCGGGACTCGGGTGACCGCCGGTGCATGAGCTGTCGCTGTGTCAGGCGATCGCCGGTGTGGTCAGGTCCCACGCCGACGGACGGCACGTCGAGGTGGTCCGGGTGCGGGTGGGGGCGCTGCGGCAGGTGGTGCCGGATTCGCTGTCGTTCTGCTGGACGCTCGTCCGGGATTGGGAGGCCATGCCCGACGCGGAGCTGGAACTGGAACTCGTGAGCGCTGAAGTGCGCTGCCGGGCCTGCGGAGAGCAGTCGGAGATTACCTCGGCGTGGTCGATCTGGTGTCCGGCGTGCGACAGTCCCGACGTCGAGGTGGTGCGCGGCAACGAATTCTTGGTGACATCGCTCGACGTGACGTGAAATAGCTTCGCAGCGAGCGGGATTCACCTGCAAACCGTTCGCAATTGGAATCCCCCTACCTCCCACCGAATTTCACGCGGCAGCCGTTGACAACGCCAAGCCGCGGGGGTAGACCCAAAAACAGCGCCGCGCAAGTGGGCCGACGGTCGACTCCGGCGGCGCAGGGGCCACCGCCCGGGCCCCGGAAAGCTGCAGCATGCCAACAGAAGCGGCAGTCAAAGCAGAACAAACATTGATCCATGTGTTGTGGATCAACGCTGGTCTCAGTTGTGACGGCGACTCGGTGGCGTTGACTGCCGCCACCCAGCCCAGCGTCGAGGAAATCGCCCTCGGGGCCCTGCCCGGGCTCCCACAAGTCGCCGTGCACTGGCCGCTGATCGACTTCGAGTGCGGACCAACCGGGGGCGCCGACGACTTCCTCGAGTGGTTCTTCAAAGCCGACCGCGGCGAACTGGAACCGTTCGTGCTCGTCGTCGAAGGCTCCATCCCCAACGAGCGGATCAAGGCCGAGGGCTACTGGTGCGGGTTCGGTAACGACCCGGCCACCGGCCAGCCCATGACCACCAGCGAATGGCTGGACCGGCTCGCACCCAAGGCCACCGCGATAGTCGCGGTGGGCACCTGCGCCACCTACGGCGGCATCCACGCCATGGCGGGCAATCCGACCGGCGCCATGGGCGTGCCCGACTACCTCGGCTGGGACTGGAAGAGCAAGGCCGGCATCCCGATTGTCTGCGTGCCGGGCTGCCCGATCCACCCGGACAACCTCTCCGAGACGCTGACCTACCTGCTCTACATGGCGACCGGTCAGGCGCCGATGATCCCGCTCGACGATGCGCTGCGCCCCAAGTGGTTGTTCGGCAACACCGTGCACGAGGGCTGCGACCGGGCCGGCTACTACGAGCAGGGCGACTTCGCCACCGAGTACGGGTCACCGAAATGCATTGTCAAACTGGGCTGTTGGGGTCCGGTGGTGAAGTGCAACGTACCCAAGCGCGGCTGGATCAACGGCATCGGCGGCTGCCCGAATGTCGGCGGCATCTGCATCGGCTGCACCATGCCGGGCTTCCCGGACAAGTTCATGCCGTTCATGGACGAACCGCCGGGCGGCAAACTGTCGAGCACCACGTCTGGTCTGTACGGCTCGGTGATCCGCGGCTTGCGGCACATCACCGAGCACACCCTCGACAAGGAGCCGCGCTGGCGGCACAAGGGCACCGAACTGACCACCGGAGCGCGCCGCACCTGGTAGGTGCCCCGTGCTTTTCCCCTTCAAAGCCGTATGCGGCGGAGAGCAGTATTCGCTATGACAACCATCATCCCCGAGCCGTCGACATCCAAGCGGGAGCCCGGTCAACTCGTCGAGATGGCGTGGGACCCCATCACCAGAATTGTTGGCAGCCTTGGCATTTACACCAAGATCGACTTCGAGAACCGGGAAGTCGTGGAATGCCACAGCACCTCGTCGATCTTCCGCGGCTACTCGATCTTCATGAAAGGCAAGGACCCGCGCGACGCCCACTTCATCACCAGCCGGATCTGCGGCATCTGCGGCGACAACCACGCCACCTGCTCCTGCTACGCGCAGAACATGGCCTACGGTGTGAAGCCGCCGCACCTCGGCGAATGGATCGTCAACCTGGGCGAGGCCGCAGAATACATGTTCGACCACAACATCTTTCAGGAGAATCTGGTCGGCGTGGACTTCTGCGAGAAGATGGTCGCCGAGACCAACCCCGGCGTGCTGGCCAAGGCTGAGAAGACCGCTGCCCCGCACGCCGACGCGCACGGCTACAAGACGATCGCCGACATCATGCGCTCGCTGAATCCGTTCAGCGGCGAGTTCTACCGGGAGGCTTTGCAAGTCAGCCGCTGGACGCGTGAGATGTTCTGCCTGATGGAGGGCCGCCACGTACACCCGTCCACGCTGTACCCCGGCGGCGTCGGCACCGTGGCGACCATCCAGTTGATGACCGACTACATGACCCGGCTGATGCGCTACGTCGAGTTCATGAAAAAGGTTGTGCCGATGCACGATGACCTGTTCGACTTCTTCTACGACGCCCTGCCCGGCTACGAGAAGGTCGGCCTGCGTCGCACCCTGCTGGGCTGCTGGGGTTCGTTCCAGGACCCCGAGGTGTGCAACTTCGCCTACAAGGACATGGAACGCTGGGGCAACGCCATGTACGTCACCCCGGGTGTGGTCGTGGACGGCAAGCTGGTCACCCACTCGCTGGTCGACATCAACCTCGGCATCCGGATCCTTTTGGGCAGTTCGTATTACGACGACTGGACCGATCAGGAGATGTTCGTGCACCGCGACCCGCTGGGCAACCCGGTGGATCGCCGGCACCCGTGGAACCAGCACACCAACCCCCATCCGCAGAAGCGCGAGATGGACGGCGGCAAGTACAGCTGGGTGATGTCGCCGCGCTGGTTCGACGGCAAGGACCACCTGGCATTGGATACCGGCGGCGGCCCGCTGGCCCGGCTGTGGGCGACCGCGCTGGCCGGACTGGTCGACATCGGCTACGTCAAGGCCACCGGCAACAGCGTCCAGATCAACCTGCCCAAGACCGCACTCAAGGGTCCGGTGGAGTTCGAGTGGAAGGTGCCCAAGTTCGGCAGCAACACCATCGAGCGCGATCGGGCCCGCACCTACTTCCAGGCCTACGCGGCGGCCTGCGCGCTGTACTTCGCGGAGAAGGCGCTGGAAGAGATCCGCGCCGGGCGTACCAAGACGTGGGAGAAATTCGAAGTCCCCGACGAGGGCATCGGCTGCGGGTTCACCGAAGCGGTGCGCGGCGTGCTCAGCCACCACCTGGTGATCCGGGACGGCAAGATCGCCAACTATCACCCCTACCCGCCGACTCCGTGGAACGCCAACCCGCGGGACAGCTTCGGCACTCCGGGGCCCTACGAGGACGCGGTGCAGGGTCAGCCCATCTTCGAGGAGAACGACCGGGAGAACTTCAAGGGCATCGACGTGATGCGCACGGTGCGCAGCTTCGACCCGTGTCTGCCCTGCGGCGTGCACATGTACCTGGGCAAGGGGAAGACCCTGGACAGACTGCACACGCCGACCCAGTCGCCGGTCGGGGAGTAGAGCCCGGTATGACTCGGCCGGATCGCCCGCAGGCTTCAGCAGATGACGCGCAGTGGCGCACCGCGGGCGATCGGATCCAGACCCTGCTGGATTCCTGCGCGGCCGGCGGGACGGCGACTTACGAACGGGCCGCGCAGTTGGTCCGCGAGGTGGTCGGGCTCTACGGGGCCGCGCTCGAACGGATTCTTGCCCAAGCCGGTCCCGATTTAGCCGAGCGGCTGGCCACCGACGACCTGGTGGCCAGCCTGCTCCTGGTGCACGGTTTGCATCCGCATGACCTGCACCGCCGGGTGAGCGACGCGCTGGACCGAGTGCGGCCCTACCTCGGTTCGCACGGCGGCGACGTGGATCTGCTGGAGATCGTTCCCGGCGAAGGACCGGGAGAAAGTACCGTGCGGCTGGCGTTCCAGGGCAGCTGCAAATCGTGCCCGTCGTCGGCGGTGACGCTGGAATTGGCCGTCGAGGACGCGGTCCGCGCCGCCGCTCCGGAGATCGCCACGATCGAGGTGGTGACGACCGCGCCCACCCATGTCATCGCGGCGGAATCGCTGCTGTCGCGGGTGCATTCGAGCGGCTCGTGGCAGCCGGCGCCGGAGCTGGCCTTGTTGGCCGCCGGCGAGGTGGCGGGTTTCTGGATCGCCGGAGTCGGCGTGCTGGCCTGCCGGGTCGGCGAGCGGACGCTGGCCTACCGCGACCATTGCCCGGTCTGCCTCGACTCGCTGGCCGGCGCGCGGTTGACCGGCAACTCACTGCAATGTCCGCGTTGCACAACGGAATTCGATGTCGTACGGGCGGGCGTTGGACCGGATGGGGCGCATCTCGAGCCGTTGCCGCTGCTGCCCCGCGACGGGGTGCTGTCGGTGGCGCTGCCGGTGTTGGGGGCGCCGGCGTGACCGGCCCGTACGACGTCCTGACCCGCATCACCAACCGGCGGCAGCCGCAGCCCGCCGGTGAACGTTGCGAGATGTGCGCCGAGTCGATCGCCGACGAGCACCAGCATGTGGTGAATGTGGCGGGGCGGCAACTGATGTGCGTGTGCCGCGCCTGTTATCTGCTGTTCACCGACCCGCACGCCGCGTTGCGCTACCGCGCCGTTCCCGATCGGTATCTGGTGTTTCCGCGGTTCGCGCTGGACCGCCGGGCCTGGGAGGCGCTGCAGATCCCGGTCGGCGTGGCGTTCTTCTTCACCAACTCCGACCTGGGCCGCACGGTCGCGTTCTATCCCGGCCCGGCCGGTGCGTGCGAGTCCGAGCTGGATTTGGAGCTGTGGAATTCGATCCGAGCCGCCGACCCCCGGGTGCAGATACTGGCCGACGACGTGGAGGCGCTGCTGGTGCGGGTCCCCGACAACCCGGACGGTCCAGACGGCGGCGCGCCGCAGACGTTTCTGGTGCCGATCGACGCCTGTTACGAGTTCGTCGGGCGGCTGCGGATGTTGTGGCGCGGGTTCGACGGCGGCCAGCAGGCGCGGCAGTTCATCGACGACTTCTTCGCCCGGGTCGCCGGGCGGGCGCGGGAGGTGCCGCGATGACCGAGCAGCCGATCGACGTGAGCTTCGCGGTGCTCGACGTGACGCCCGAACCGTACGCCGTCACCCCGGTGCTGACGGCACGCGTCGGCGTCTGCGCCGACCCGGACGACCCGGTGCACGCCATCGCACTGCGCTGCCAGGTCCGGATCGAACCGCTGCGCCGCAACTACACCGACGCCGAGGCCGCCGGTTTGACCGACCTGTTCGGCACCCGAGACCGGTGGGCCACCACCCAGCGAACTTTCCTGTGGCAGCATTGCAGCGCAATGGTTCCCGGCTTCGCCGGCACCACCACGGTGGCGCTGCCGCTGGACTGCACCTACGACTTCGAGGTCACCGCCGCCAAGTACCTGCATGCGTTGAGCGATGGTGCGCTTCCCCTCCAATTCCTGTTCAGCGGAACGATTTTCGTCAAATCCGAACGCGGATTCTCGGTGCAGCAGGTGTCCTGGGACTGCGAGGACCGCTACGACATGCCGATCCGGGTCTGGCACGATCTGATCGCGCTGCACTACCCCAACACCGGTTGGGTGCGGCTGCGTCACGAAACCGTCTGCGCGCTGGCCGGCTACAAGTCGGCCCGCGGGATGCTCGACCTCGATCACGCGGTGAGCACGCTGCTGACCGAGTCGGCGCAGCGCGAGGTGGCGCCATGAGCGCGGGTTGGGACCGCGCCCGCGCCGTCGCCGACGCGGTGCTCTACGAGGGCTACCTGCTGTACCCCTACCGCGGGACGTCTAGCAAGAACCGATCACGTTGGCAATTCGGCGTTCTGGGCCCACCCGGAGCGGCCGACGCCGGGCTCGGCGAAGACGACTCGCTGGCGACGCAGTTCCTGGTCGAGTCGGGACAGGCACTCACCGTGGTGGTGCGGTTCCTGCAGCTGCAGCGCCGCCAGGCTCAGCGCCAGACCCCGACCGGCTTCGAACCCGCCGACGAGTTGACCACGCCGTCGGGCTTGTGGCTGACCTGGGACGAAGCGGTGGAGTGCGAAATAGCTTTCAGATCACTGCGATTCGACGAATTTCCACTGACGCTGCCGGTCCTGGCGCCAGCGGGAACGGACGTCGAACCCGTCGCGGGCGGGCGCCTGGTCCGGCAACGCCAGGAGATCCGCGGCGAATTGACGCTGCGCGCCGAACCCGACGGGGAGCTGCTGCGAATCTCGTTGCGGCTGGCCAATACCGGTGCGACGGCGTCGGATAAGGACGACGCCACCGCCCGGTCCATGATCGGCAGCCACCTCATCGCCGAAGTCGTTGACGGGGCGTTCGTTTCGCTGTTGGAGCCGCCGCCCGGCGCCGCCGATGCGGCCGCACGCTGCAGCCAGCACCGGTGTTTCCCGGTGCTGGCCGGGCCGCCCGGGGCGCACGACATCCTGCTGGTGTCGCCGATCATCCTCTACGACCACCCGGAAGTGGCCGAACAGAGCAGCACCGCGCTGTACGACTGCACGGAGATCGACGAGATCCTGACGCTGCGGGTGATGACCATGACCGACGAGGAGAAGGCGCAGGCGCGCGCCACCGATCCGCGGGCCGCGCAGCTCATCGACCACTGCGACGCCATGTCGCCCGAGGCGATGGCCCGCCTGCACGGGGTGCTGCGCGACCCGCACACCGCATCGGGGTTGATCCCCGAGATCCCCGAAGGTGTCGACTGGTGGGATCCGCGGGCCGACAACGCGGTTCGCCCTGAGATCGACGCCGTGCTGGTGAACGGCACCCGGGTGGCCCGCGGCAGCCGGGTGGTGTTGCGGCCGCGGCGCAACGCCGACGCACAGGACATCTTCGTCGCCGGCAAGACCGCGCGGGTCGCGTCGGTGCACGAAGACGTCGAGGGCAACAGGCACGTCGGCGTGGTGGTCGAAGACGATCCGGCCGCCGAGTTGCACGACTGGTACGGGCGCTACCTGTACTTCTCCCCCGACGAGATCGAGCCGGTCGCCGAACAATCAGGCGCCGAACAAGTCGAAAGGAATGTGCCATGGATGTCCTAGGTCGGATTTTCGCCGTCCTCATCGCGGTGGTGTTGGTGGTGGCGGTGGTGATCGGCGTCGCCTCCTTGCCCGATGCCAAACGCTATCTACGCCTTCGGCGCATGTGAGGCGCATCCAGGCAGGATTATGGCGACGCGCATTCTGGTAGCCGGGATCGGCAACATCTTCCTCGGCGACGACGGGTTCGGCTCGGAGGTGGTGCGGCACCCGGCGATGCCGCAGCACGGGTCCGACGTGCGGGTGGTCGACTACGGGATCGGCGGCATGCACCTGGCTTACGACCTGCTCGACGAATGGGACAGCCTGGTCCTGATCGACGCGATACCCAACCGCGGCAATCCCGGTGCCCTGCACGTCTTTCAGGCCGACCACGACGCCGACGGCGGTGCCGTCGGCTTGGACGCACACAGCATGGATCCGCAGACGGTGTTCGCCAGTGTGCGGGCGCTGGGAGGCAGCCCGCCGTACACGGTGATCGTCGGGTGTGAAGCCGGCAGCGTCGATGAGGGCATGGGCCTGACCGGACCGGTGGCCGCCGCCGTCCCCCGGGCGGTCAACGCGGTTCGCAAAATCGTTGCGGCACTGCGGTGTTCAGCACCGGAGGGGCACTGACCCATGTGTCTGGGTATCCCGGGGCGAGTGATCAGGATGCTGGAGGGCTACGAAGGCCAACTGGCCCTGGTCGACGTGATCGGTGAGCAACGCCGAGTCAACGTCGCCATGTTGCCCGAAGAGACGTTCTCGGCCGGCGACTGGGTGATCATCCACATGGGTTTCGTGGTGGAGAAGACCGATCGGGCCGGAGCCGAGCAGGCGATGGCCGGGCTGGAGCTGATGGGTCGGGGTGACGCCGGCCCGGCGGCCGGGCTGAGCGCCGGCTAGCGGTCGAGATGACCGAGGGCGCCGAGATGTTCGCGCGGTATGCCTATGCCCCGAACGCCCTCGGCTTCTGCGGTCCCCCGCTGGGCGCCACCTTGCGGGACGGTTCGGAGGACGACGTGCGGGCCGCGGCCCGCACGTTCTCCGGCGCCTGGCCGTATCTGCGCGTGCTGGCGCAATTGACCGGTATCGCCGACCCGCTTGATCACCGGCTGGTGCAGTCGTACTGGCTCGGTGGCGGGGTGGGTGCGAACCTGGCTCCCGAGCAGTTCTACGACGAACTGCTGGCCATCATCGGACCGCGGGCGGGACATTACTGGTCGCACCTGACGCCCGAGCTGGCCTGCGAAGCGGCCGGAAATCATTGCTTCCACGTGTTCGGCGTGTACCCCTGGTCGAGGTTTCTGGGACGCGGCGGCCCCACCGCCGTCGAGCATCCGCTCTATGTGCTCGACAACTGCCGGATCAGTTGGGGCACAGTGCTTTCCCGGACCGACGACGTCGTCGAAGTCAGCTGCCGGCGGCTGGTCTGGGACGGCCGCGCGCTGACGCTGTCCGATCCGGCACCGCGGCGGCTCGAGTTGTGGACCGACGGCTACTGCGCGGTGCCCGACGTCTCCCCCGGCGAGGACGTCGCGGTGCACTGGTCGCGGTTGTGCGGGCGGCTGGCGCCGACGGAGGTGCGTGCGCTCGAGGACAGCACCCGGCGCCAGCTGCTGCTCACCAGCCGACGACTGGCACACGTCTGATTCCGTGCCAGACTGACCGCGTGCCCGGTTCCATCTGTGACGTGCTGCCCAGCGTGGCCGCCCTGCTCGGGGTGGCGGGGGTAGCCGACACGCTCGGGCTCGCCGACTGGACGGGACGCGTCGACCGCATCTGCGTCGTACTGGTGGACGGTCTGGGTTGGCACCTGCTTGCCGACCTGCTCGACGACGCGCCGCTGCTGGCGTCGGTGCTGACCGGCCGCGCCGGCCGGCTGCAGCGGCTGGACTGCACGTTTCCGTCCACCACGCCGACCAGCCTGGTGTCGCTGGGCACCGGCGCGCAGCCCGGCGAGCACGGCGTCCTGGGCTTCACCCTCACCGTCCCCGGTGCCGACCGGGTGCTCAACCACATCCGGTGGCGCGACGACCCGCCGCCCGCACAGTGGCAACCACTGCCGACGTGGTTCCGGCGGCTCCACGACGCCGGTATCAGTGCCCGCGCCGTGCTGCCGGAGTGGTTCATCGGCAGCGGGCTGACCGAAGCCGCTTACGGCGGTGCGCAATTCGTCGCCGCCCGCGCCGACGACGACTACCCGGGCCGGCTGACCGATCAGCTGCGCGCCGAACCGGGGCTGGTGTACGGCTACACCGCCGACCTGGACACCGCCGCGCACGTGTTCGGTATCGGGTCGCCGCACTGGCATGATGCGGCGGCGCGGGTGGATACGCTGCTGTCCCGGGTGGTCGATGCGCTGCCCGGCGGCGCGGCCCTGCTGATGACCGCCGACCACGGCGGCCTCAACGTGCCCCCGGACGCCCGTATCGACATGGACGCCGACCCGCGGCTGACGGCCGGAGTGCGGGTGGTCGCCGGCGAGCCTCGGGTGCGTTACCTGCACACCGATCCCGGCGCGACCGCCGACGTGGTGGCCACCTGGGCCGAGTTGCTGGCCGGCCGCGCCGACGTGCGCACCCGCGACGAGGCCGTCGGCTCCGGGATGTTCGGCACCGTGTCGCCGCGCAATCTGCCCCGCATCGGCGACGTGGTGGTGACCTGCACCGGCGACGCGGCGATTCTGGCCACCGGCCACGAACCACCGGAGACGGCCCGGCTCATCGGCTTTCACGGCGCGGCGACCGAAGCGGAGCTGGCGATCCCATTGATCGCCATCGGCTAGGCCGTGCGCGGCGGCCTCGGCCGGGTACCAGGTCGGCGACGCGACCCAACCCGCCCGAGCCGTCAATCCGAGAGTTCACCGTTCTCCCCGGCCTCGACCCGGTGCGCGCGCCAGTGCCGGAACCCGCGGCGCGCCACCACCACGCCCACCACCGCGGTCACGCACCACACGCCGATGGCCGCATACGCCAACACCGGCGACTTGTCGCCGATCGACGCGCCCAGCGCGGTGTAGACGAAAGCCCGTGGCACCGAACCGATGAAGGCGCCGACGGCCATCTGCCACAACGGAACCCCGAACGCCCCGAAGGCGTAGGACGCCAGCGCGTCGGACAAGCCGGGAACGAAACGCTGACCGACCACAGCCCACAGGCCGCCGCGTTCGATCATCGCGTCGAGCCGCTCGGTGCGAGCAGCCCCCAGCAGCGCGCGGGCGCTGTCCCGGCCGGCTCGCCGGCCGAGCAGGCTCGCGACCACCGCGGTGCCCACCGTCGCCCCCAGCGTCACGAACACGCCCAGCAGCGGCCCGAACAGCAACCCGCTGCTGGCGGCCAGGATGGGTCCCGGCACAAAGATCGCGCCGAGCACCGCCGACACCACGATGTAGGCCAGCGGCGCCGCCGGACCGGCCGCCGCGACCACGCGGCGCACGTCCTGGATGTCGACCAGGTGCCGCACGGCCAGCAGATAGAACATCACGGCGAGAAAGGCCGCGAAAACGGCGAGCCGCACGATGTGCGGTCGCCGCGATACCGGTTCGGGCTGCTCGTGGGTCTCGGAGTCTGCTTGGGAGTCCATTGACCGCAATTCTTGCCCATGACCGGTTCACGTAGGGTGCAGCCGTGGCGAGAACCGATGATGACACCTGGGAAATCACCGAAAGCGTCGGCGCGACGGCACTTGGCGTGGCCGCGGCGCGCGCGGCCGACACCGAAAGCGACGACCCGCTGATCGACGACCCGTACGCGCGGATCTTCCTCGACACCGTCGGCGACGGCGTGTGGAACTGGTACGGCGCTCCCGAACTGCCCGCCGAGGTGGTCGAGGCCGAACCCGACATGCCGGCGCGGATGCGCGCACTGGTCGATTATTTCGCCACGCGGACAAAGTTTTTCGACACCAGCTTCGTCGAGGCCGCCGACGCGGGCATCCGTCAGGCGGTGATCCTGGCCGCGGGTCTGGACGCCCGGTCGTGGCGGTTGCCGTGGCCGGACGGCACCACGGTCTACGAGCTGGACCAGGACAAGGTGCTGGACTTCAAGGCCGCGACGCTGCTCGAGCACGGCGCGCAACCGCGGGCCAACCGGGTCGCCGTCGCGGTCGATCTGCGCCAGGACTGGCCTAAGGCGTTGCGGGACAGCGGATTTGATCCGTCATTGCCGAGCGCGTGGTCGGTCGAGGGGCTGTTGATGTATCTGCCGGCGGCGGCACAGGACCTGTTGTTCGAACGTATCCATTCCCTGGCCGCCCCCGGTAGCCGGCTGGCCGTGGAGGGTCTGGGCCCGCAGTTCGCCGACCCCGAAGGCCGGGCACAGCGCCGCGAGCGGATGGACCGGATCCGCGAGTTGCTGGCCCGTACCGATTCCAAGCTGGTGGTGCCCAGCACCGACGAGCTGTGGTACTTCGAAGAACGCGAGGACGTCGGCGACTGGTTGCGCCGCCACGGCTGGGAGGTGACGGCGACGCCGTCCGAGGAGCTGATGGTCCGCTATGGCCGCGCGCCGGTGCCGGGCCTGGACGGCGCCTCCCCGACGCACCTGTTCGTCTCCGCCCTGCGCACTACAGGGGGGTGACGTAGGCCGAGCTGATACCGCCGTCGACCAGGAACGTCGACGCGGTCACGAAGGAGGCGTCGTCGCTGGCGAGAAAGGCTACGGCGGCGGCGATTTCGTCGGGCTCGGCGAACCGGCCCAGCGGCACGTGGATCAACCGGCGGGCGGCCCGCTCGGGATCCTTGGCGAACAACTCAGCCAGCAGCGGTGTGTTCACCGGCCCGGGGCACAGCGCGTTGACCCGGATGCCCTGGCGGGCGAACTGCACCCCGAGTTCGCGCGACATCGCCAGCACCCCACCCTTGGAGGCGGTGTAGGAGATCTGCGAGGTCGCCGAACCCAGCACCGCGACAAAGGATGCCGTGTTGATGATCGAACCCTTGCCGGCCGGCACCATGTGCCGCAACGCCGCCCGGCAACACAGGTACACCGACTTCAAGTTCACGTCCTGGACGTGTTGCCATGCCGCCAGTTCGGTGTTCTCGATCACGTCGTCCTCGGGCGGCGAGATACCGGCGTTGTTGAAGGCGATGTCCAGCGAGCCGCAGGCGTGCGCCGCGGAGTCGAACAGTTTGTTCACCGAGTCTTCGTCGGAAACATCAACGGGCACATACAAACCGGAGAGCTGCTCGGCGACCGCGCCGCCCGCGTCGGCGTCGATGTCGCCGATCACCACCGTGGCGCCCTCGGCGTGCAGCCGACGCGCCGCGGCCAGGCCGATGCCGCTGGCACCGCCGGTGATGACGGCCACCCGGCCGGCCAGCCGCTGGGTCAGGTCGATCACTGCTCCTCCTTGATCGCGATGAAGACGTTCTTGGTCTCGGTGAAGTGCAGCGGCGCGTCCGGGCCGAGCTCGCGGCCCAGCCCGGACTGCTTGAACCCGCCGAACGGGGTGTTGAACCGCACCGAGGAGTGCGAATTCACCGACAGGTTGCCCGATTCCACTGCACGCGACACCCGCAGCGCACGGGACAGGTCGTCGGTCCAGATCGACCCGGACAGGCCGTACTCGGTGTCGTTGGCCAGCGTGATCGCATCGTGCTCGTCGTCGAAGGCCAGCACGGTGACCACCGGCCCGAATATCTCTTCGGTGACGCTGCGGTCGGTGCGCGCCGGGGTGAGAACCGTTGGCGGAAACCAGAATCCGGGACCCTCGGGAGCGGCGCCGCGGAAGGCGACCGGGGCGTCGTCGGGCACGTAGGAGGCGACCTTGTCGCGGTGCGCGCGGGAGACCAGCGGGCCCATTTCGGTGTCCCGGGACCCGGGATCGCCCACCGCGACCGCCTTGATGGCGGGTTCGAGCAACTCCATGAATCGGTCATAGACGCTGCGCTGCACCAGAATCCGGCTGCGGGCACAGCAGTCCTGGCCGGCGTTGTCGAACACCCCGGCCGGCGCGGTCGCCGCCGCACGCTCCAGATCGCAGTCGGCGAAGACGATGTTGGCGCTCTTGCCGCCCAGTTCCAGCGTCACCCGCTTGACGTGTGCCGCCGCCCCCGACATCACCCGCTTGCCGACGTCGGTGGACCCGGTGAACACCACCTTGCGCACTCCCGGGTGGGTCACGAAACGCTCCCCCACCACCGCGCCGCGGCCGGGCAGCACCTGCAGCAGGTCGGGTTCCAGGCCGGCCTCGGCGGCCAGCTCACCGAGGCGCAGCGTGGTCAGCGGTGTCCACTCGGCGGGTTTGACCAGCACCGCGTTGCCGGCGGCCAGTGCCGGCGCGATCCCCCAGGTCGCGATCACCATCGGGAAGTTCCAGGGCGTGATCACTCCGACCACGCCCAGCGGCTCGTGGAACGTGATGTCGATGCCGCCGGCCACCGGAATCTGCTTGCCGGACAACCGTTCCGGGCTGCCGGCGTAGAACTGCAGCACGTCGCGGACGTTGCCGGCCTCCCATTCCGCCGACGCGATGGGGTGCCCCGAGTTGGCCACCTCCAGCGCGGCCAGTTCGTCGACGTGGGCGTCGACGGCGGCCGCGAAAGCCCGCAGCCCGGCCGCGCGTTCGGCCGGGGCCAGTGCCGCCCAGCGCTGCTGCGCCGCCCGCGCGCGGGCCACCGCGTCGTCGACGGCGGCGACGTCGGCATGCTCGACGGTGCGCAGCACCTCCTCGGTGGCGGGGTTGATCAGCTCGGCGGCGGTCATCGGGCCGCGTACGATCTCGCGGCGTCGATCAAGGCGGTGAACAACCGCAAGTCGTCCAGCGACTGTTCTGGATGCCATTGCACCGCAACGGCGAACGCGTCGCCGGGCAACTCCACGGCCTCCACCACACCGTCGATGTCCCACGCCCCGACGACCAGCCCGTCGCCCACCTTGTCGATGGCCTGGTGGTGGTAGCACGGCACGTCGATGCCCTCGCCGATCAGCGCGGCCAGCCGGGTGCCCGCCACCGTGCGCACCGGCAGCCGGCTGAACACGCCGCCGCCGGCCCGGTGCCCGGAATGCCCGATGACCTCGGGCAGATGCTGGTGCAGGGTGCCGCCGAACGCGACGTTGAGCAGCTGCGCACCACGGCAGATGCCCAGTACCGGCAGGCCCCGGTCTAACGCCCCCCGCAGCAGCGCGAACTCCCAGGCGTCGCGATCGGTGCGCGGCTGGTCGGTGCTGGGGTGCGCCTCTTGGCTGTAGGCGGCCGGGTCCAGGTCGTAGCCACCGGTGATCACCAGGGCGTGCAAGCTGTCGAGCAGTCCCTCGACGGTGTCGGCGGCCACCGGCTGCGGGGGCAGCAGTACCGGGACGCCGCCGGCCAGCACCACGCCTTCGAAGTAGTCCGACGGCAGGTAGGCGGCGGGGACATCCCAAGTGCCGCTCTGGATCTGCTCCAGATACGTCGTCAGCCCCACGACCGGACGGCTCCGTGGCGATCGCAAGTGCGGCGCAGCCGGACGCAGCGGGTCGCCACCATCAGGCTCCCGTGGCGATCGCAAGTGCGGCGCAGCCGGACGCAGCGGGTCGCCACCATCAGGCTCCCGTGGCGATCGCAAGTGCGGCGCAGCCGGACGCAGCGGGTCGCCACCGGGGTCAGAGCCGTTCAAAACCACGCTTCCTCTCCCAATCGGTGACCGCCGCGTTGAACGCCGCCACTTCCACGCATGCGTTGTTCAGATAGTGGTCGACCACGTCGTCGCCGAAAGCGGACCGGGCCAGCTCAGATGCCCCGAAAATCCCGGCGGCCTCGCCCAGGGTGGCGGGTAGCCGCTCGACATCGGTTGCCTGGTAGGCATTCCCGGTGTAGGGCTCGCCGAGTTCCAGGCCCTGTTCGATACCGTACAGGCCGCCCGCGATCAGCGCCGCGACGGCCAGATACTGGTTGACGTCGCCGCCGGGGACCCGGCATTCGACCCGCATGCCGGGTCCGTGCCCGACCACCCGCAGCGCGCAGGTGCGGTTGTCCAGCCCCCAGGCCACCGCGGTAGGGGCGAAGCTGCCATCGGCGAATCGCTTGTAGGAGTTGATGTTCGGGGCGTAAAACAACGTCAGCTCACGCAGCGACGTCAGCAGGCCGGCGACGAAGTGGCGAAACAAGGCCGACATGCCGTGCGGCGCATCGGCTTCGGCGAATAGCGGACCTTGCGCGTCACGCAGCGACAGGTGGATGTGACAGCTGTTACCTTCGCGCTCATCGTATTTCGCCATGAACGTCAGGCTCTTGCCGTGCCGGTCGGCGATCTCCTTGGCGCCGTTCTTGTAAACCGCGTGGTTGTCGCAGGTGACCAGCGCCTCGTCGTAGCGGAAGCCGAGTTCCTGCTGGCCGTTGTTGCATTCGCCTTTGACGGCCTCCACGCGCAGACCAGCGCCCGCCATGCCCAGCCTGATGTCGCGCAGCAGCGGCTCCATGCGCGTCGATGCCAGGATCGCGTAGTCGATGTTGTAGTCGCTGGCCGGCGTCAGGCCGCGGTAGCCGTCCGCCCAGGCCTGCCGGTAGGACTGCTCGAACACGATGAACTCGAGTTCGGTGGCGACGTCGGCGACCAGACCCCGCCCGCTGAGCCGGTCGAGTTGGCGGCGCAACACCGCCCGCGGCGCGGCGGTGACGGGGCTCCCGTCGGCCCAGGACAGGTCGGCGATCACCAGCGCCGTCCCGGGCAACCACGGGACCAGCCGCAGCGTGGCCACGTCCGGGGTCATCACCATGTCGCCGTAGCCGGTTTCCCAACTCGACATGGCATAGCCGGGCACCGTGTTCATGTCGACGTCGACGGCCAGCAGGTAGCTGCAACATTCGGCGCCGTGACCGGCCACCTCGTCGACGAAGAAGCGACCCGCCACCCGCTTGCCCACCAGCCGGCCCTGCATGTCGGTGAACGCCACGATGACGGTGTCGATGTCACCGTCGGCGACCAGTGCCGCCAGTTCGGCCTCGGACAACATGTCGACGACCGCTACCAACCGCTAGTGCGCAGAATGATCTCGGTGGCCAGCTGCGCGGTCGACTCGGTGGCGTTGCGCCGGCCGAGCATGTCCACCACCCGGTAGTCGCCGAAGACCAGCCGCTGGCCGGCGCGGGCGGCGTCGCGCAGCGCCGGCGAACTCACCAGCACGGTGGTGGCGATCTCGACCGGCGGACAGTTCTCGTCGCCGGCCTTGGACAGCCGGGGATGGACGCGGTCGATGACGACCAGCCCCACGAAGCGGCCCAGTCTGGTCGCCGCGAGTTCCCAGGCCAGTTCGGCGCCGTCGCGGTCGCCGACCACCACCGCCCACGAGATGCCCAGCGAGTCCAGGATGCCGATCACCGATTTGGGCGTCAGTCTCGGGTCGGCGCCGATGACCACGGTGCGCAGTGACGCGTTGTGCAGCCGTTCGCAGACCGCGTCATACGCTGCCGGCGCGCGTTGTTCGGCGGCCAGTATCACCACGACCGTGCCGTTCTGCGGGCCGGCAACACCGACCGGGACGGCGAAACCGTCCAGGGTGGTCATCATCGGGGACACCCTCGCAAATTACCGGAAACCACCGCGGCCGGCAGCCCGGATAATCACGGCAGGGTGAGGATCTCGGCGCCGGTGTCGGTGACCAACAGGGTGTGCTCGAACTGCGCGGTCCACTTGCGGTCCTTGGTGACCACGGTCCAGCCGTCGTCCCAGATCTCGTAGTCCAGGCCGCCCAGGTTGATCATCGGCTCGATGGTGAACGTCATGCCCGGCTGGATCACCGTCTCGACGGCCGGCTGGTCGTAATGCAGGACCACCAGCCCATTGTGGAAGGTGGTGCCGATGCCGTGGCCGGTGAAGTCGCGAACCACGTTGTACCCGAACCGATTTGCGTAGGATTCGATGACCCGGCCGACCACCGACAACGCCCGGCCCGGCTTGACGGCCTTGATCGCCCGCATGGTCGCCTCGTGGGTGCGTTCGACGAGCAGCCGGTGCTCCTCGGAGACGTCGCCGGCCAGGAAGGTCGCGTTGGTGTCGCCGTGCACACCGTTGATGTACGCGGTGACGTCGATGTTGACGATGTCGCCGTCCTCGATCACCGTCGAGTCGGGAATGCCGTGGCAGATGACCTCGTTCAGCGACGTGCAGCACGACTTCGGGAAATGCTTGTAGCCCAGCGTCGACGGATACGCGCCGTTGTCGACCATGTACTCGTGCGCGATGCGGTCAAGCTGGTCGGTGGTGACGCCGGGGGCGACGGCCTTGCCGGCCTCCTGAAGTGCGCGGGCGGCGATCTGTCCGGCGACGCGCATCTTCTCGATCACCTCGGGCTCCTGCACCCACGGTTCGGTGCCCTCTTTGGCGGTGTCCTTGCCGACGTATTCCGGACGAGCGATCCACTTCGGCACCGGCAGCGTCGGGGACAGCACGCCGGGGGAAAGCGCGGTACGCGTGGGCATGACCGCCAGTCTAATCAGCGCGTCGGGTCTCAGAACAATTTGGGACGACGCAGCAACGCCCGCCGCGGACCGCGGATGATCACCGAACCGAACACCAACTGACCGGACAACACGACGTGCGGATTGCCTTCCGCCGGTGGGTCTTTACGCCGATCCACGGCGGTGCCCACATAGGCCTCGACGTTGTCGATGGAGGCGCTGGCACCCTCGGGCAACCGCAGATCCAGGTTGCCGAACTTCATGTCGATCTCGATGACGACGACGGGCCCGGCGAACCGGGCCTTGGTGAGGTCGAGGTCGATCGAGCCGAACCGTCGCACCAGCGACAGCCGGGTCGGCACCGTCCACTCGCCGTGCCGCTTGAGCGAGCCCGCCCAGCCGCGCAGCTCCACCCGGTCGGTGGCCGAGGTGACGACGGCACCCGGCCCGGGGAGGTCGCCGACCAGGCTGTCCAGTTCGTTACGGGTGCGCGCATAGGACACCTGCCGGGACCGCTGCTCGAACTCGTCGAGGTCGATCAGCCCGAGCGCCAGGGCGTTGTGCAGGCGGCGCATGGTGCCGTTGCGGTCGGCGTCGGACACCCGCAACGCCATGTCCCCGTCGGTCACGGCGTGCTCTGAAGTTCGGCGCCCACCCTCGCAAACTTACCGTCAAGCCAGGTAGCCAGCCGGTAGCGAGTCGAACATCACCTTGGTCATCCGGACCGCATACTCCGAGCTGCCGCCACCGACGATCAGCGCCGCGAACGCCAGGTCGCCGCGGTACCCGGCGAACCAGGAGTGCGATCCGCCCGGGAACTCGGCCTCACCGGTCTTGCCGTAGACCTCGCCGCAGCCGGCGATCTCCTTGGCGGTGCCATTGGTGACCACCAGCCGCATCATCGGCCGCAGCGCCTCGACCATTTTCGGGGTGATCGGGGTGTTGTCGCCGTTCACCGTCGTCGGACGACCGGCGATCAGCTGCGGCACCGGGGTCTTGCCGGCGGCGACCGTGGCGGCCACCAGGGCCATGCCGAACGGGCTGGCCAGCACCCGGCCCTGGCCGAAACCGTCCTCGGTGCGCTCGGTCAGATCCACCGTGGGCGGCACCGAGCCGGTCACCGTGGTGATCCCCTCCACCTGGTAGTCCAGCCCGATGCCGTAGCGGCTGGCGGCCTGGGTCAGCCCGCGTGGCGGCAGCTTGCTGCTCAGCTCGGCGAACGTGGTGTTGCAGGAACTGGCGAACGCCCGCGACAGCGGCACCACGCCGAGGTCGAAGCCGCCGTAGTTCGGAATCGTGCGGTGGCCGATGTCCAGGTGACCGGGGCAGCCCATCATGGTGTTCGGGGTGGCCATGTCGCGGTCGACGGCTGCGCCGGCAGTGATCATCTTGAACGTCGATCCCGGCGGGTAGAGGCCGGTCGTGGCCAGCAGCCCCTCGGCGTTGGCGCCGCCGTTCTGCGCGATCGCCAGGATCTCCCCGGTCGATGGCTTGATCACCACCAGCATCGCCTTGCCGCCGCGGGTGTCCACCGCGTGTTGGGCGGCGTTCTGCACGGCCCGGTCCAGCGTGATGGACACCGAGGGCGCCGGCGCGCCTTCGACCTCGTGCAACACCGCGACGTCGACGCCGTTCTGGTTGGTGCTGACGATGCGCCAGCCGGCCTGACCGTCGAGCTGGTCGACCACCGCCTTCTTCACTTCGGCCATCACCGCGGGCGCGAAGTGCGGATCGGTGGGTAGCAGTTCGGGTCGCGGCGTCACGACGACACCGGGCAACGTGCCGATCGCCGGGAACACCCGGTTGTTGTCGTCGGGCAGCAGCGTGACCAGGTCCACGGGCTGGGTACCGGAGCTGGCCGTTTCGGCGAGCAGCTGCGGGTCGTTGAGCTGGTCGTTGAACGGGTGCAGGGCGTCGATCACCGCGTGCGCGGTGTTGATCAGCTCGGGTCCGGCCTGGGTGGCGTCCAGCGAGTAGTTGTACAGGTAGCCGGGTGCCAACACGTCGCTGCCGCCGAGCTCGTTGACCGAGGCGCGCCGCGGCTGCTCGGCGCGCAGCGCGAAGGTCTGGTGCTCGCCGAGCTTGGGGTGCAGCCCGTTGGGAGTCCAGCGGACCTGCCAGCGTCCCTCGTCGCGGGCCATCTTCAGTTGCCCGTCATAGGTCCAGGTGCGGTTCTTGGGCAGATGCCAGGTGAACCGGTAGGTGACGGTACCGGTGTCCTCGGCGTACTTCGCGCTGAGCACCTGAGCGTCCAGGTGGCTGGCCTGCAGGCCGGCCCACGCCGCGTTCAGCGCTTCGCGGGCCTCGTTGGGGTTGTTGCTGAGCTGCGCGGCGGTCGCGGTGTCGCCGACCGACAGCGCGGCCAGGAACTTCTGTGCCGCCGGACTCGGCCCCTCGGGCTTGGGTGTGCAGCCGGGCAGCACCACCAGCGCGACGAGCAGGCATGTGACAACTGGGGCTAATGTTGCTCTAGTGACCATCGATGCTGATGTTAAGAACTTCAGCCGTGACATCGGTGCCGACACACCGAGACCGAACCGTTATGCCTGTGCGCCTCGCCGCGCGGGCCACTTGGTTGCCGAATTCCGCCCCGGATTTCACGGTGTGGTCGCACTCGCGGGCTGGAAGGCCAAGCGAAGCCTCAGTCCAGCAGGACCGTCGCGAAGGTGCCGACCTCTTTGAACCCGATCCGCGCGTAGGCCGCCCGGGCCACGGTGTTGAAACTGTTCACGTAGAGGCTGGCGATGCGCCCGCTGCCGACGATCACCGCGGCCAGCGTCGCGGTGCCCGCGGTGCCCAGCCCCAGCCCACGTCGCTCAGGATGCACCCAGACGCCCTGGATCTGACCGACCGACGGAGACTGCGAGCCCACCTCGGCCTTGAAGACCACCTGCCCCTGCTCGAAGCGGGCCCACGCCCGCCCCGCCGCGATCAGGCTGGCCACCCGGCGACGGTAGCCACGACCGCCGTCACCGAGCCGGGGATCAACCCCGACCTCGCCGATGAACATGTCGACGGCGGCGACCAGATAGGCATCCAGCTCCTCGGGCCGCACCTGCCGCACCTCGGTGTCCAGCGTGCAGTTCGGGTGGCTGTTGATCGCCATCAGCGGCTGGTTGTCGCGCACGTCGCGCGCGGGACCCCAGGCGGATTCGAGCCGCTGCCACATCGGCAGCACCAGGTCGGCCCGGCCGACCAGCGACGAGCAGCGGCGCGCCGTGCTCTTGGCCTCGTCGGCGAACGCGTTCAGGTCGATCAGGTTGCCCCGCAACGGGATCAGGTTCGCCCCGGCGAAGCACAGCGACTCGTCCACGCCGCCGCGGGTCCACAGTTCTCCGCCGATCGCATTCGGCTCGACGCCGTAATCCGCGACCCGTGCGGCCACCATGCAGGACTCGACCGGATTCTCGTTCAGCACCCGCCAGACCGCGGCGGCGTCGCGCACCACGGACACCCGTCTCTCGCCAACCAGGCGCAAGATGGGCGGAGCCGACATCTCATAACTCTCTGTGGTGCGAACCCGTATTGCGATCGAGGGCCGGTGAGTCAGGCCCTCATCAGCTTACGGTCACAATAGGCGAACCGCTCGCTGCCGTCCCCGGATCTTTTTCCGATTCGTCAACCATTTGCTCGGCCAGGCGCATCGCTTCCTCGATCAGCGTCTCGACGATCTGCGACTCGGGCACCGTCTTGATCACCTCGCCCTTGACGAAAATCTGCCCCTTGCCGTTGCCGGACGCCACGCCCAGGTCGGCTTCGCGGGCCTCCCCGGGTCCGTTGACCACGCACCCCATTACCGCCACCCGCAGCGGCACGTCCAGGCCGTCAAGTCCGGCGCTCACCTCGTTGGCCAGCGTGTACACGTCGACCTGGGCGCGTCCGCAGGACGGGCAGGACACGATTTCCAGCCCGCGGGGCCGCAGGTTGAGCGACTCCAGGATCTGGGTGCCGACCTTGACTTCCTCGACCGGTGGAGCCGACAGCGACACCCGGATGGTGTCGCCGATCCCCCGCGACAACAACGCGCCGAACGCGACGGCCGACTTGATGGTGCCCTGGAAGGCCGGACCTGCCTCGGTGACGCCCAGGTGCAGCGGGTAGTCGCACTGGGCGGCCAGCTGCTCGTAGGCGGCGACCATGACCACCGGGTCGTTGTGCTTGACGCTGATCTTGATGTTGCCGAAGCCGTGCTCCTCGAACAGCGAGGCTTCCCACAACGCCGACTCGACCAGCGCTTCGGGGGTGGCTTTGCCGTACTTCTCCATGAACCGCTTGTCCAGGGATCCGGCGTTGACGCCGATCCGGATCGGGATGCCCGCCGCGCCGGCGGCTTTGGCGACTTCGCCGACCCGCCCGTCGAACTCCTTGATGTTTCCCGGATTCACCCGCACGGCCGCGCAGCCGGCGTCGATGGCCGCGAAGATGTACTTCGGCTGGAAGTGGATGTCGGCGATCACCGGGATCTGGCTGTGCTTGGCGATCTCGGCCAGTGCGTCGGCGTCCTCCTGGCGCGGGCAGGCGACCCGGACGATGTCGCAACCGGCCGCGGTCAGCTCGGCGATCTGCTGCAGGGTGCTGTTGACGTCGTGCGTCTTGGTGGTGCACATCGACTGCACCGCAATCGGATAATCACTACCCACCCCGACGTCGCGCACCATCAACTGACGCGTTTTCCGCCGGGGGGCCAGCGTGGGCGCCGGGGGTGCCGGCATTCCCAGGCCAATGGACACGTTGAACTTCGCCTTCTCTCGTTACTGGAAGATGCGGATCGGGTTGACCACGTCGGCGGTGACGGTCAGCAGCATGTAGCCCACCACGAAGAGCAGCACCACGTACGTGGCCGGCATCAGCTTGTAGTAGTCCACCGGGGCGGCGGCCACCTTGCCCCGCGCCGACCGGATCGAGTTGCGGATCTTCTCGTACACCGCGACCGCGATGTGGCCGCCGTCGAACGGCAACAGCGGCAGCAGGTTGATCGCGCCCAGCACCAGGTTCAGCTGGGCCAAAAAGAACCAGAATGCCACCCACAAGCCGTGGTTGACGGTGTCGCCGCCGACGATGCTGGCACCGACCACGCTCATCGGGGTGTCCTTGTCGCGCTCGCCGCCGCCGATCGCGTTGACCAGAGCGCCGACCTTGGTGGGAATCGCAGCCAGCGACTTGCCGACCTCGACGGTCAGCTGGCCGGCGAAGACGACGGTGCCGGGTATCGCGGTCAGCACGTTGTAGCGGGTGGGCTCGTTGCGGGGCGGGCCCACCCCGATGGCACCGACGGTGGCCAGGTGGTCCTTGTCCTTCGCGGTGGGGTCGTAGCGCTGGGTTTGCTGGATCGTCACGTTGGTGGTGACCTGACGGCCGTCCCGTTCGACGACGACGGGCACCGTGCCGTGCAGGGTGCGCACCGCTGCGGCCAGCTGCGCGAAGGTGGACACCGGGGTGTCACCGACCTTGACCACCACGTCGCCGGGCCGGATCCCGGCCAGCGCCGCGGGCCCCTGGCCCTCGCACGGACCCTGCTTGTTCTTGTCGATATCGGCTGCCACACAACCGGTTACACCGACGATCGCCTTGTCGGACGGGTGCAGGTTGGGCAGTCCCCAGATCACCGCGATGACATACATCAGCACCAGGCAGATGACGAAGTTCATGCCGGGACCGGCGAACAGCACCGCCACCCGCTTCCATGTCTTCTGCTTGAACATGGCGCGGTCCTGCTCGTCGGGCGCGAGGTCCTCGGCGGGGGTCATGCCGGCGATGTCGCAGAACCCGCCGGCGGGGATGCCCTTGATGCCGTACTCGGTCTCGCCGCGCCGGGTGGACCACAGGGTGGGGCCGAAGCCGACGAAGTAGCGGCGCACTTTCATGCCGGTGGCGCGGGCGGCCCACATGTGGCCGCACTCGTGCAGGGCGACCGAGATGAGGATGGCCAGTGCGAACAGCACTATGCCGATAACGAACATCATCAGCCTGTTACGACCTTTCTCACGCCGGCTGCCTCGATCGCATGTTGCGCTCGCTCACGGGCCCAGCGCTGGGCATCGAGTACGTCATCCACGGTAGCCGGTGGGTGGCCCAATTGCGGGGCCCATTGATCTGCGGCGTGCAGCACGTCGGCGATGGTGGCGACGATCCCGGGGAACGAGAGCCGCCCGGCCAGGAACGCGGCCGCGGCTTCCTCGTTGGCGGCGTTGTAGACCGCGGTCATGCACCCGCCGGTCTCACCGGCGTGGCGGGCCAGCTCGACAGCCGGGAAGACCTCGCTATCCAGTGGCTCGAATTCCCAGGTCGAGGCGGTGGCGAAGTCGCAGCAGGCGGCCGCGCCGGGCACCCGGTGCGGCCAGCCCAGCGCCAGCGAGATGGGTAGCTTCATATCAGGGGGGCTGGCCTGGGCAATGGTCGACCCGTCGGTGAAGGTGACCATCGAATGAACAATCGACTGCGGATGCACAACGACGTCGATGCGGTCGTAGGGGACGCCGAACAGCAGGTGCGTCTCGATCAGTTCCAGGCCCTTGTTGACCAGTGACGCGGAGTTCAGCGTGTTCATCGGGCCCATCGACCAGGTGGGGTGGGCGCCGGCCTGTTCGGGGGTCACGTCCTGCAGGTCGGCGGCCGACCACCCGCGGAACGGCCCGCCGGAGGCGGTGAGCACCAGCCTGGCGACTTCGTTGGGGGTGCCGCCGCGCAGGCACTGGGCCAGCGCGGAGTGCTCGGAGTCGACCGGCACGATCTGGCCGGGTCGCGCCGCGGCCAGCACCAGTGGCCCGCCGGCGACCAGGGATTCCTTGTTGGCCAGCGCCAGCCGGGCCCCGGTTTCCAGCGCGGCCAGGGTGGGACGCAGGCCCAGCGCTCCGACCAGCGCGTTGAGCACGACGTCGGCGTCGGTCTCCTGCACCAGCCGGGTGACGGCGTCGGGACCCTGGAACCGGATGTCGCCGGCCCGCTGCGCGGCGGCTATGTCGGCGACTGCGATGTTGCTCACCCCGGTCTCGGCGCGCTGGCGCAGCAGCGTGTCCAGGTTGCCGCCGCCGGCCGCCAGCCCGACGATTTCGAAGCGATCCGGATTGGCGGCGATCACCTCCAGCGCCTGGGTGCCGATCGACCCGGTGCTGCCCAGCACCAACACCCGCACCCGGCCCGCAGCGGACCCGCCACCGGAAAATGTCACCCGTCCATTGTGCCGCCTGGGTACGTCAGTGCCCGCATGAACCAAACCGGACCCGGCATCGTGACGAATATCTGACATGTGGACTCTTGCGCTGGTCGGCTTCCTCGGCGGCGTGGTCACCGGAATATCGCCATGCATCCTGCCGGTGCTGCCGGTGATCCTGCTCTCCGGCGCGAACCGAACCGTCGCCGAACCCGAATCGGGAAGCGGCGTCACGGTGACCACCCGGCCGACCCGGTCGGAAACGCTGCGCCCCTATCGGGTGATCGGCGGTCTGGTGCTCAGCTTCAGCGTGGTCACCCTGATCGGCTCGGCGCTGCTGTCGGCGCTGCACCTGCCGCAGGACGCGATCCGCTGGGTCGCGCTGGCCGCGCTGGTGGCGATCGGCCTCGGACTGATCTTCCCGCGGTTCGAACAGGTGCTGGAGAAGCCGTTCGCCCGCCTGCCGCAGCGCCAGATCTCCTTGCGGGGCAACGGCTTCGGTCTGGGCCTGGCGCTGGGGGTGCTCTACGTCCCGTGCGCGGGGCCGGTGCTGGCCGCGATCGTGGTGGCCGGCGCGACCGCACACATCGGCGCCCCGACCGTGGTGCTCACCGCCGCGTTCGCGCTCGGCAACGCGCTGCCGTTGCTGTTCTTCGCGCTGGCCGGTCAGCGGATCGCCCAGCGGGTGAACGCGTTTCGGCGGCGTCAGCGCGAAATCCGGGTGGTCGCCGGCATCGTGGCGCTGCTGCTGGCGGTGGCGCTGGTGTTCGACCTACCGGCCGCGCTGCAGCGGGCCATTCCCGACTACACCGGCTCGCTGCAACGCAGCGTCGGCGACTCGACCGCACTGCGGGACGGCCTCGGGCATCGACCGAGGGATCCCAACGCCCGACTGTCCGGCTGCAGCAATGTCGACACCCGACTGCAGGACTGCGGGCCCGCACCTGATCTCAAGGGGATCACCGGGTGGCTGAACACACCCGGCGGTGCACCCGTGACGCTGAGTTCGTTGCGCGGCAAGGTGGTGCTCGTCGACTTCTGGGCGTACTCGTGCATCAACTGCCAGCGGGCCATCCCGCACGTCGTCGGCTGGTATGAGGCCTACCGGGACGACGGCCTGGTGGTCATCGGGGTGCACACACCGGAATACGCGTTCGAGAAGGTGCCGCAGAACGTCGCCAAGGGTGCCGCGGACCTGGGCATCAAATACCCGGTCGCGCTGGACAACAGCTTCTCGACCTGGACGAACTATCAGAACATGTACTGGCCGGCCGAGTACCTGATCGACGCCGACGGCACGGTCCGGCACGTCAAGTTCGGCGAGGGCGAGTACGACGTCACCGAACGGCTGATCCGGCAACTCCTGGCCGATGCCAAACCGGGCGTCGCCCTGCCGCCGCCGGTGGACGCGCCCGACCTCACCCCGACCGGCCTGCTGACGTCCGAGACCTACTTCGCCGTCGGCAAAGCGGACAACTACGGCGGCGGCGGGCACTACGACGAGGGGTCGGCGACCTTCGAGTATCCGCCGACCCTGGCGCCGGACCGCTTCGCGTTGCGCGGCCGCTGGACGCTGGACCACCAGGGCGCCACCGCCGACGGCGACGACTCGGCCATCAAGCTGAACTACCACGCCAAGAACGTCTTCGTCGTCGTCGGCGGCACCGGCACCCTCACCGTGACCCGCGACGGGACATCCACGACGATGCCGGTGAGCGGGCCCCCGAACAACCGCCAGATCGTCGCCGACGACCAGCAGACGTCGGCCACCGTCGAGGTGCGGCCCAGCAAGGGACTGCAGGTCTTCTCCTTCACTTTCGGCTGAATTGCCGTCCGGCACCCGGCCCGCTCCGAATCACTGACGGGATGTCAGCGGGGTGGCACCAGCCATCCCGGCACGCACAAGGAGGAGCACAATGAAATTGCAAAAATCAACGGCGACAACACTTTTCGCGGCTGCACTGGCGGCAGGCGCGGTGGCCGTCGCCCCGACCGCCGCGGCCGGTGACCTGGTGGGTCCGGGCTGCGCGAACTATGCGGCGATGAATCCGTCGGGTCCGGCGTCGGTGCAGGGCATGTCCGGGGTGCCCGTCACCGAGGCCGCGGCGAACAACCCGATGCTGACCATGCTGACGGCGGCGTTGTCGGGCCAGCTCAACCCGCAGGTGAACCTGGTCGACACCCTCAACAGCGGTCAGTACACGGTGTTCGCGCCCACCGACGCCGCCTTCAACAAGCTGCCGCCGGCCACCGTGGATCAGCTCAAGACCGACTCGGGCCTGCTGACCAGCATCCTGACCTACCACGTGGTGCCGGGCCAGACCAGCCCGAACATGGTCGCCGGCACCCACAAGACGCTGCAGGGCGCCAACCTGACCGTCACCGGGCAGGGCAACAACATCCGGGTCAACAACGCCGGCTTGGTGTGCGGCGGGGTCACGACGGCCAATGCAACGGTCTACATGATCGACACGGTGCTGATGCCGCCGTCATAGGACCTGCCCTGCGGCGGACGGCCTGTGCCAGAATGTCAGGGTCTCAAGTCCAGTCCGACCGGAGGGATCGCCGTGGCCAGTACTGAGGTGGAGCCGTTCGCCGGCGTCGACGAAGCTGAGGTGCCGTCCGCGCGGTGGGGCTGGAGCAGGATCAACTACCGCACCTGGTACGGCGTCGGCGCGTTCATCTTCGTTCTGCTGCTGGCGTTTCTGCGCGGCAACCACGTGGGCCACGTCGAGGACATCTTCTGCGTCGGCTTCGCCGCGCTGGTGCTGTTCATCCTGGTGCGCGACATCTGGGGCCGCCGCCGCGGCTGGCTCAGGTAGCGGACTGCCGGGTCAGCTCGCCCGCCGGGTCCCGGTGCAGATGGACCTCGCCCGAACCGGTGCGCACGTGCAGTGCCAGGGTTTCGTCGTCGGGTTCGGGGCCGTCCGCCGGCTGTAAGTGGTTGGTGACGGCGCCCGACCCGGCGACGATGTCCATCCGCACCGCGGTGCCGTCGGGAACGCCGACCGCGACCGCGCCGCTGCCGGTGTGGGCCGAGACGCTGCCGCGCACCGCGGCTTCGACGATCACCGAGCCCGAGGCGGTGCGTGCCTTGAGGTTGCCGCGCAAGGTGTCGACGGACACCGAACCGCTGGCGGAGGAGAACTTCACGTCGCCGTCGAGGTCGTGCACCCGCAGCGTGCCCGACGCCGTGGCCAGCGAGGCGTACCCCACGACCGAACGCACGGTGACCGAGCCGGACGAGCTGGCGGCCTTGATCCGTCCGGTCACGGTGTCGATCTCGGCGTCGCCGCCGGCCGCACTGATGCGGACGTCGGCGAACTCCCCTTCGGCGCGCAGGGACGCCGAGCCCAACTCGGCATGGATGCGAGACTGCGACGGCAGCTCGATCTCGATCTCGACGGCCCCGGTGCGGGGCATACCTCGCTTGGCCGCGGCCACCGTCAGTTTGCGCTCGTCGCGCAGATCTACGCGGAGTTGCTCGGCCGCGCGGACGTCGGATTCCCGGGTCTGGTCGTGCGGGCGAACCTGGACGACGGTGTCGGCGCGGTCGGCGGCGACCAGGCGCACCGATCCCGCACCGACCGTGACGCGAACGCTGATCGGCTCGGGCGTGGCGAATGTCGGCATTGGCGATCTCCTTCGATGGCGGTTCAGCGCACCCAGCCGGTTACCCGGTGAGAGTTCTTGCGCGCGTGGTGATTTGGTCCCTGGCTTGCTTTGGCGGCGACTCGCACCAGCCAGCCGTTGAGCGAGGTGCCGTCGCGCCGGGCCGCCGCCTCCACGGGCGCGCGCAGCCCCTCCGGCAGCCGCAGCGTGATCCGCCAGGTGGCGCCGCCGTCCTCGTCGTAGACGAGCGGCTCTGCCGGTTCGGCTGAGTCGTCGGGCACGTCGACGACGAATTCGGGGTCGCGGCCGCGCAGCCGGACCTCGACGGAACCGGATCCCAACTCGCCGCTGATCTCCTCGGTGGCCGAGGACAGCGCTTCCAACAGCGCCAGCCGCAGCGCCGAGTCCAGCGGTGCGCTCAGCCGCTCGGCCAGTTGCTGCGCATCGGGCCCGGCGGCGGCGGCCGCCAGCGTGAGTTCGTGACGGACGACGTCGACGTATGGCTGCAAATCCATAACGTCATGATGACACCATTGTGGTGTCATCTGCAAGTGGGATGGTGTCACGACGATGTCGCCGGTACCGCACCGCGGCCAGCGCGCCGACCGCCACCAGCACCACCCCGGCCAGCCACGGCCACGCCCCGTGCTGGTGCACCCAGCCCGCCAGCTGACCCTGCACCCGGCCCGCGGCGGCGATCACCGCGTCGTCGGGATTTCCGTTCGCGGTGAACAGTCGCACCTCGTAGAGCCCGTAGTAGCCGACGTAGAGCCCCACCACCACCAGCAACCCGCCGCCCACCCGGTTGACGAACGGCAGCACCCGCCGCAGCCGGCCCAGCAGCGCCGAACTCGCGGTCGCCACCCCGACCGCCAGCGCCCCGACCACCAGGGTCAAACCCCCGACGTAGGCGGCGTAGACCGCCGCGCCGGCCAGCGCCGAACCCGTCCGCAGCGCGGCGCCGGTAACCGCCAGAAACGGGCCGACGGTGCACGACAGCGATGCCAGCGCATAGCTGATCCCGTAGCCGTACATCGAACCCAGCCGCATGGTTGGCGCCCAGCGCGGCCCCAGCGGCCGGACGGAGACGAGTTCGCGGCCCGCCAACAGCCAACCGCCGAGCCCGATCAACACGACGCCGACCAGCACCGTCGCGTACGGCAGGTAGCGCTGCACGGTGGCGGCCGCCGAGATGGTCAGCGCGCCGAACACGCCGAACACCGTCACGAAACCGAGCGCCATGCCCAGCGTGGCGGCCAGCGCCCGCCCGACCGCGACCAGCGGCGTCCTGGTCGCACCGGCGCCGCGCACCACCAGCACCAGGTAGGCGGGCAGCATCGCAAACCCGCACGGGTTGACCGCGGCCACCAGTCCGGCGGCGAAAGCCAAGCCGATCAGAGACTGGTTCACCCGGTCACGACGTCAGCGCGGCGACCCGGCCGGACAACTCCTGCTGGGACATCGCCGAGGTGGTGTTGTTGACGAACGTCGACGAGCCGTCCGGGCGGTAGAACACCCACGCCGGCTGCCAGGGCACCCCGTAACGGGCCCAGATCGCGCCGTCGGCGTCGTTGAGGTTGGTGAAGTTCAGGCCATACTTGGAGACGAAGCCCTGCATCTGCCCGACGTCGGAGTGCGCCGCGATGCCGACGAAACTCACCGCGGGGTGAGCGGCGGCGACCTGGGCCAGCGCCGGCGCCTCGGCGTTGCAGAACGGGCAGAACGGCGTCCAGAACCACAACACCGCGGGCTTGCCCTGCAGACTGGCGCCGTCGAACGGGGCACCGGACAGGGTGGTTCCAGTGAAGTTCAGGCGGTCGTCGGCGGCGAGGGCGCGGGGCGCCGAGACGACACCGGTGAGCAGGATCAGGGCGACAAGAGCGGCGACCGGCAGCTTGACCGGGCGCAAGAGACGACGAATCATGATGGGACCTTTTCGTTAGGCGGTTGCCTGGAGTCACGGTTTACCCACACCCGTGGTTCACCAAGCGCTCAACCTTCGGCGGCCAGCTGCCCACACGCCGCACTGATCTCCCGACCGCGGGTGTCCCGCACAGTACACGAAACACCTTGTGCGCGAACACGTTTGACAAACTCACGCTCTACCGGTTTGGGGCTGGCGTCCCATTGGCTGCCCGGCGTCGGGTTGAGCGGAATGAGGTTGACGTGTACCAGCGGACCCAGCGCGCGGTGCAGCCGCTTGCCCAGCAGGTCGGCCCGCCACGGCTGGTCGTTGACGTCCCGGATCAGCGCGTACTCGATGGACACCCGACGGCCGGTCACCTCGGCGTAGTAGCGGGCGGCGTCCAGCACCTCGCTGACCTTCCATCTGTTGTTGACCGGAACCAGGGTGTCCCGCAATTCGTCGTCGGGGGTGTGCAACGACAACGCCAGCGTCACGCCGAGCCGTTCGTCGGCCAGCTTTCGTATCGCCGGGGCCAGACCCACCGTCGACACCGTCACCGAACGCGCCGAAATCCCGAACCCAGACGGCGGCGCCTGAATGATGCCGCGCACCGCCGCCACCACCCGGGCGTAGTTGGCCAGCGGCTCGCCCATCCCCATGAACACCACATTGGACAGCCGCTGGGGATCCGGGCCGAAGCCGTCGCGCAGCGCCACGGCCGCGGCACGCACCTGCTCGAGGATCTCGGCGGTGGACAGGTTACGGGTCAGCCCGCCCTGACCGGTGGCACAGAACGGGCAGGCCATGCCGCAGCCGGCCTGCGAGGAGATGCACACCGTGTTGCGCTGCGGATAACGCATCAGCACCGACTCGACGGTGGCGCCGTCGACGCAGCGCCACAACGTTTTCCGGGTTTCACCGGCGTCGCAGGTGACCTCGCGCACTGGCGTCAGCAGCGTCGGGAAGATGCTCGTGGCGACCTGCTCGCGCACCGCCGCCGGCAGGTCAGTCATCTGGCGGGGATCGGCGATCAGTCGCCCGAAGTACTGGTTGGCCAGCTGCTTGGCCCGAAACGCCGGCAACCCCAACTCGGCGACCGCGGCCGCGCGGCCGGCCGCGTCGAGGTCGGCCAGGTGGCGCGGCGGTCGCCGAATCGAGCCGCGCCGCGGCGGCTCCTCGAACACCAACTGCTGGACCATGACCAGTCCAGTATCAGGGCAACAGCGTCAGAACCGCCCACGCGGCCACCGATGACGGCAGGATGCCGTCCAGCCGATCCATCAGACCGCCGTGGCCGGGCAGCAACCGGCCCATGTCCTTGATGCCCAGATCGCGCTTCACCTGCGACTCGATCAGGTCACCGAGGGTGGTGGTGAGCACGAAGAGCAGACCGAGCAGGGCGCCCACCCACGGCGGCTGGCCGGCCAGGAACGTCGCGGTCAGGATGGTCGCGGTGATGCCGAAGACCAGCGAGCCGGCGAAACCCTCCCACGACTTCTTCGGGCTGATCTTGGGCACCATCGGATGCTTGCCGAACAACGCACCGATCGCGTAGCCGCCGGTGTCGGAGCACACCACCGCGATCATCATGCAGAACACCCGCGCCGGCCCGTGCTGCGGGTCGTAGACCAGCATCGCGGCGAACGAGCCGAACAGCGGCACCCAGGCGCACAGGAAGACGGTCGCCGACACGTCGCGCAGGTAATTGCTCGGCGGCGGTGCGCCCTCGACGTTGTCGGCTTCGCGGTTGTCCTGCATGAACAACCGCCAGATCATGCAGACCACCACCACGCCGCCGAACCCGGCCGCCGCCCCCTCGGCGCCGTACGGCCAGGTCAGCCACACCGTCACCTGCCCGCCGACCAGCAGCGGGATCACCGGGATCAGATAGCCGGCCTCGCGCAGCCGGCGCACCACCTCGTGACTGGCCAGCAGAATCGCCCCGGCGCAGAGTGCCACCCAGAACCGCGGAAACCACAGCAGCGTCGCGATCAGGACGGCGCCGATGGTGACACCGACCGCGATGGCGGCCGGCAGGTTCCGTCCGGCGCGAGACTTCTTCTTGCCCGGTTTCTTTCCGGTCTCGGCCGGCGGCTTCTGTTCGGCCGGCGACGCCGACTCGCCCGGCAGCGTCTCGACCGGCTCCTCGGACGGGCTGCCGGCTTCGGCGTCGGTGGTGGCCACGGACTTCAATGGACTCGGCTGCTGTCGGCCGCTAGACCTCGAGCAGCTCGCCCTCTTTGTGTTTGACCAACTCGTCGATCTGCGCGACGTACTGGTGGGTGGCTTTCTCCAGATCCTTCTCGGCCCGGCTCACCTCGTCCTCACCGGCTTCGCCGTCCTTGCGGATGCGGTGCAGCTCCTCCATCGCCTTGCGGCGGATGTTGCGCACCGAAACCCGTGCGTCCTCACCCTTGGCCTTGGCCTGCTTGACCAGATCGCGGCGGCGCTCCTCGGTGAGCTGCGGGATGGCCACCCGGATGATGGTGCCGTCGTTGGTGGGGTTGACGCCCAGGTCAGAGTTGCGGATCGCCGTCTCGATGGCCCCGAGCTGGCCCGCCTCGTAGGGCTTGATGACGACCATGCGCGCCTCGGGGACGTTGATGCTGGCCAGCTGCGTGATCGGGGTGGTCGCACCGTAATAGTCGATGACGATCCGGGAGAACATGCCCGGGTTGGCGCGACCGGTGCGGATCGTCGACAGGTCGTCCCTGGCCACCGACACCGCCTTCTCCATCTTCTCCTCGGCGTCGAACAGAGCTTCGTCAATCATTGCGCCACTCCTCCTCATCGCTACGCTCTGCATCGTCGCCAGCGCGAATCATCTGCGCCACTCCTCCTCATCGCTACGCTCTGCATCGTCGCCAGCGCGAATCATCTGCGCCAATCCCCCTCAGGTGGTGACCAGCGTCCCGATCTTCTCACCCGCGACCGCCCGAGCGATATTTCCGTCGGTCAGCAGGTTGAACACCAGGATCGGCATGCCATTGTCCATACACAGGCTGAACGCGGTAGCGTCGGCCACCCGCAAGCCGCGGTCGATGACTTCCCGGTGGCTGATCGCGGTCAGCAATTCGGCGTCCGGGTTCTCCCGCGGATCCTCGGCAAACACGCCGTCGACCGCCTTGGCCATCAGGACCACGTCGGCGCCGATCTCCAAGGCCCGCTGCGCCGCGGTGGTGTCGGTGGAGAAGTACGGCAGACCCATGCCGGCGCCGAAGATCACCACCCGCCCTTTTTCCAGGTGGCGCACCGCCCGCAGCGGCAGGTACGGCTCGGCCACCTGCCCCATCGTGATCGCCGTCTGGACCCGGGTGGCGATACCTTCCTTTTCCAGGAAATCCTGCAGCGCCAGGCTGTTCATCACGGTGCCGAGCATGCCCATGTAGTCCGACCGGGTGCGCTCCATGCCGCGTTGCTGCAGCTGGGCGCCGCGGAAGAAGTTGCCGCCACCGATCACTACGGCCACCTGCACGCCGTCGCGGACCACCTCGGCGATCTGCCTGGCCACCAGTGCGACGACGTCGGGGTCCAGCCCGACCTGGCCGCCACCGAACATCTCGCCACCAAGCTTGAGCAGCACCCGGGAGTACTTCGACGGCGATCCCGTCACCGCGCCGCTGGTTGCGTTCGGCCCCGGAGCCGCCGAACCGGCGATGTCGGACTCCGCCATCAGTCTCCTCGTATGACAGGTGTCTCCCCGGCCATTCCCGTCCGCCCGGGGCCATCATGGCAAATACCCGGAAACGGCCGCCCTCATCCTGCCTCATCGCCGCGCTCTGACGTGGGCGGGGTCGGTGTGAGCCTCCGGCAGGTTTGGTGATTCCCGGGTTTGGGAATCCGCTGTCCGCGGCGGCGAGGCCGCGGTCTTGAGGAGAAGGATCGCACCGCTCGATGCCGCGCCGGCCGTTTCTTCGGTCGGGCTCAGTCAATCTGAGCGCCCCATCCATCGCGGTTAACTGAGGAGGAACTCATGGCGGACAGCAACTCGGGACCCGTGGAAGCGGTCAAGGGTGTCGTCGAGGACGTCAAGGGCAAGGCCAAGGAAGCCATCGGAACGGTGACCGGCGACGGAGACCTGATCAACGAGGGCGAAGCGCAGCAGGACAAGGCGGAGGCACAGCGCGACGCCGCCAAGAAGGAAGCCCAGGCCGAAGCGGCCCGCGCCGCGGCAGACGTCGCCGAGCAGCGCCAGAAGGCCAACCAGTAAGACTTGGTGGAAGGATGGGCCCGGTCCGTGTCAACGGGCCGGGCCCATCGAATATCTCCGGCCCGACATTGGCAGTACCGGCGGTAACAAATTATTGGAATAATCGCCCTCCGGGTGGGGTATCCAGCGCTGCGCCGGGGCCGCGGGAGTGGCTGCACGGACGCGGCGACGGGTGGGGTTATGCGGGCATCACCCTCATAAGGTTTGGAGATGGCGGTTGGACGTTCTACTGCTTACCGATGCGGCCGATTTCGAATCCGTGCTGGAGCTGGATTCGTTCGCGCTGACGGTGCGCAGCGCACCCCTGAGGGACGGCGCCGACGGCGCGGTCAGCGGTGCCGACGTAGCGATCATCGACGCCCGAACCGACCTGGTGGCAGCCCGCACCACCTGCCGGCGGCTCACCGCCAGCGCGCCCGGGTTGGCGGTGGTGGCGGTCGTGGCGCCGGCCGACTTCGTGGCCGTCGACGTCGACTGGAACTTCGACGACGTGCTGCTACCCGCCGCCGGGGCGGCCGAACTCCAGGCTCGGTTGCGGTTGGCGATCACCCGCAGGCGCAACGCCGTCGGCAGCACGCTGCAGTTCGGTGACCTCGTTCTGCACCCGGCCAGTTACACCGCGTCGCTGGACGGCGCCGACCTGGGCCTGACGCTGACCGAGTTCAAGCTGCTCAATTTCCTTGTCCAGCATGCGGGTCGGGCGTTCAGCCGCACCCGGCTGATGCACGAGGTGTGGGGCTACGACAGCAACGGCCGGGTCCGAACCGTTGACGTGCACGTGCGCCGGCTGCGCGCCAAACTGGGTCCGCGGCACGAGTCGATGGTGGACACCGTGCGCGGTGTGGGTTACATGGCGGTGACGCCGCCGCAACCGCGCTGGATCGTCTCAGAGCCGGTGCTCAGTCCGGCATGGGTATCGGAAACCGGTGTGCGGCAACCCGATTCGTTGACACGATAATCCGTTCAGGACGCTATCCGAAGACGGGCAGCGCGCGTTTGCGGGCCAGCGCATCCATGCCCTGCTGGATGCTGTCCTCCACCTCGTGGTACTTGGCGTCGATGTAGTCGTCGTCCTCGGCGCGGGCGGGATCGGGGTCGATTTCGACCGCGGGCATGAACCGGGTCCGGATCTTGGCAGGCAGCGGCAGCTGCGGCAGCGCGGCCGGCGCGATACCCCACGGCAGCGAGATGGCCAACGGAAATACCTTGAGCCGCAGCACCTTATCCAGCCGAAGGGCCCGTGACAGGCGATCGCCACGGATCAGCACCGGCATCGCGTCGGCGCCGCCCACGGTGGCGATCGGCACGATCGGCACTCCGGCGCGGATCGCCATCTTCACAAACCCCTTGCGTCCGGCCAGGGTGGCCCGATCGCGTTCTGCCCAGGGGCGCAGCGAATCCACTTCACCGCCGGGCCACAGCGCCACGTCGCGGCCCTCGGCCAGTGCCGTCGCGATCGCGTCGGGAGCCGCCGGTAACACACCCATCGCGCGGAAGTACCGGCCGATGCCGGGAATCGCCATCAGCGCGTCGTGGGCCGTGCCGTGCAACGGGCGGTCCGGACCGAACCGTCGCCACCACTGCAACCCGACGGTCCACGCGTCCCAGACGAATGGGGCGCCGGAGTGGATGCCGATCAACAACACCGGTGCCGGTCCGACGTTCTCCCAGCCGTCGATCTCCATTCGGAACCAGTAGTCGACCAGCGCGTTCCAGAAGAACTTCTGCCGGTGCATGGTGGCCTCGCTCTGCCCGTCGAGGTCCCATTGCCCGGCCCGCTCCGCCACCCAGCCACTGACGCCGCCGTCCAGCTTCTCGCGCTTTTCGGCCATGGCCTCCCGGGCCCGCTCGGCGTGCTGCTGCGCTTGGTCTTGGACTTCGGGGGGACGGTGGTCAATTTGAGTCATACCGACCGGGTACCCAGATCGCTCCTGTCAAACGCAAACCTCCCCGCGCCATGGCCGTGGCGCGGGGAGGCAGGCTAGCTGCGATTAGCTGCTGTGCACCGGCGAGTTGGGTGCCACCTCAGGCTCCTGGTCGGCGCCAGGAACCGCGTTGGTCTGACCCGGGGTCGTCTGGCCCGGCATGGTCTGACCCGGAGCCGTCTGGCCCGGCATGGTCTGACCCGGGGCCGTCTGACCCGGCATGGTCTGGCCCGGGGCCGTCTGGCCCGGCATGGTCTGACCCGGAGCGGTCTGACCCGGAATCGAGTTCGGCGCGGGGTTACCGGCCGCACTGCTCTCCCAGACCAACACGTCCTGTGCACCGTCGTTGTAGGCGACTCGGGTCGGAGGCGCACCGGTCACGTCGAAGTAGATCTTCCCGGTCGCGGTGCCACCCTGGGCGATCGGCGCGGGGCTGAGGCCCTGCGGGGCGGCCGGAGCGCTGATCACGCGGTAGCTCTGCTCACCGGCGCTGGCGTTGAAGTTGGACACCACCGGTGTCACGACGCCGGAGTTGGCCTTCACGTGCACGTCGGCCTGCCACAGCTGGCCGGCCGGGGTGTAACCCGGGATGGTGACATTGGCGGGCTGCAGGCCGCTGACCGTGTAGTCAGTCGACATTGCGCCGTCAACCAGCGTCTCCGGGGTTCCGAGCCCCTCGACAATGGTGGGAGCCGCCGAAGCCGATGCCGCCCCGAAGAGGCTGATCGCGGCAATCCCGGCAGCACCGAGGGCCGTCTTCGCAGTCGTTTTGGTGAACTTCACGCTGAATTCCTTTCCGTTGGTGTCGTTCTAAAGCAGTCGGCAGCATTGAAGCGAGCCAACCGCGCATTCATCGCTTACCCAACGGCCACAGCCTCAAACGACAGCCGAGTAGGCCAATTGCCTTGTGCAGGCTGCCTAGCTGCGCGAACACGGCGAAATTGATCTGCGCCACAATCTTATTCGCCGATCAACTCGCGCCACTTTCTCACCATTAGAAACAGTTCAGCGCCAGTACATTCCACCGTACGCCGCTGTCCCGCAAGCGGACACCGGCAGATGTTCCCAACGAATCGCCCAATAGGCCAGTCGGACAAGAACATCGACGGGCTTACCGTACTCCGCCCCCGCCGCGGCCCAATACCATTGCAGCGGTTCTCGATTGGACCGGGTGTCCACTCGTTGCCGACGGTGGGCGGTGAAAGGTTCTGCCAGCATTCGGAACTGGATTATCTCGTAGATGTTCCGCCCCACGGTCAGCGCGTTCAACACCTCGTTCGGCAACGTCCGGCCGCACTATATGTCAATATCCTTGATATGAGTCAGGGAGAACAGGCCCAGGACGCCCCGCTGGGCTATTTGCTGTACCGGGTGATGTCCGTATTGCGGCCCGGGGCGACCGCGGCGCTGGCACCGCTCGGCTTGACGCTGCCGGAGTTCGTCTGCCTGCGCATCCTGTCCCGGTCACCGGGCTCGTCCAGCGCGGAGCTGGCCCGGCGCGCCGCCGTCACGCCCCAGGCAATGAACACGGTGCTGCGCAGCCTGGAAGACATCGGCGCGGTGTCGCGGCCCGCGTCGGTGTCCTCCGGGCGCGCGCTGCCGGCCGCATTGACCAGCCAGGGCCGAGCCCTGCTCAAGCGCGCGGAGGCAGTCGTGCACGCCGCCGACGCACGGACTCTGGCCAAATTGACCGAGCCGCAGCAGCGCGAGTTCAAGCGGATGCTGGAAACACTCGGCTCCGACTGAGCTCTCAGCCGTCAATCCGGCGTCGCCACCGGATACGCGGGTACGCGGACCCCGGGACGGCTCAGGCCTGTCCGACCTCGAAACGCACGAACCGGGTCACCGTCACGCCGGCCTCGTCGAGCAGCGCCTTGACGGTCTTCTTGCTGTCGGACACCGACGGCTGCTCGAGCAGCACCGCGTCCTTGAAGAAGCCGTTGAGCCGGCCCTCGACGATCTTGGGCAGCGCCTGCTCCGGCTTGCCCTCGGCTTTGGCGGTCTCCTCGGCGATGCGGCGCTCGCTGGCCACCACGTCCTCGGGCACGTCGTCGCGGGACAGGTAGCGCGCCTTGAGCGCGGCGATCTGCAACGCCACCGCATGCGCGGCCTCTTTGGCCGAGGCGCCGTCGCCGGTGTACTCGACCAGCACGCCCACCGCCGGCGGCAGGTCGGCCGCCCGCTTGTGCAGGTAGGTCTCGACGGTCCCGTCGAAATTGGCGACGCGACGCAGTTCCAGCTTCTCGCCGATCTTGGCCGAGAGCGCGGCGATGGCCTCTTCGACCGTCTTGTCACCGGCGCTCGCGGCTTTGAGGGCCTCGATGTCGGTGGCCTTGGACGCCGCGGCAGCCGCGACGATCTGGTTCGCCAGCTCCTGGAACTCCGCGTTCTTCGCGACGAAGTCGGTCTCGGAGTTCAGCTCGACCAGGGCGCCGTCCTTGGCGGCGACCAGGCCCTCGGCCGTCGCCCGCTCGGCCCGCTTGCCGACGTCCTTGGCGCCCTTGATCCGCAGCGCCTCGACCGCCTTGTCGAAGTCGCCGTCCGAATCGGCCAGCGCGTTCTTGCAGTCGAGCATCCCTGCACCGGTCAGCTCCCGAAGTCGCTTGACGTCGGCAGCGGTGAAGTTCGCCAATGCTCAGCCTTTCCTAGGATGCTTCTGTGGTTGATTCGGCCGCGGCCGGACCGTCCGGCGGGGCGGCGCCGGCCAGTAGTTCCTGCTCCCACTCGGGCAGCGGCTCGGCCGTCTCGGCCTCCGGCTTGCCGTCGCCGCGACCCAGGCCGGCGCGGGCCTGCAGGCCCTCGGCCACCGCGGAGGCGATCACCTTGGTCAGCAGCGCGGCCGAGCGGATCGCGTCGTCGTTGCCCGGGATCGGGTAGTCGACCTCGTCGGGGTCGCAGTTGGTGTCCAGAATCGCGATGACCGGGATGCCCAGCTTGCGCGCCTCACCGACGGCGATGTGCTCCTTGTTGGTGTCGACGACCCACACCGCCGACGGCACCTTGGCCATGTCCCTGATCCCGCCCAGGGACCGCTCCAGTTTGTTCTTCTCGCGGGTCAGCCCGAGGATCTCTTTTTTGGTGCGGCCCTCGAAGCCACCGGTCTGCTCCATCGCCTCGAGCTCCTTGAGGCGCTGCAGCCGCTTGTGCACGGTGGAGAAGTTGGTGAGCATGCCGCCCAGCCAGCGCTGGTTCACGTACGGCATGCCGACGCGGGTCGCCTCGGCGGCGACGGACTCCTGCGCCTGCTTCTTGGTGCCGACGAACAGCACCGTGCCACCGTGGGCGACGGTCTCCTTGACGAACTCGTACGCCCGGTCGATGAAGGTCAGCGTCTGCTGCAGGTCGATGATGTAGATGCCATTGCGGTCGGTGAAGATGAACCGCTTCATCTTGGGATTCCAGCGACGGGTCTGATGCCCGAAGTGGGTGCCGCTGTCCAGCAGCTGCTTCATGGTCACAACAGCCATGACTGTGCCCAGCTTTCGTGTGTCGCGGCGGTGATCGGCTGGCACGACTAAGAAGCCGGCAGCGGGCCACCACCATTCGGTTGCCGCCCGGCGTCGGGTGAAGCCGGGCCCTGGCGTCTGCTGCGGTGCCGAACCCGCCCTGGGGCGGGACCGCTCGGCATGCTGATGCGGATCCCTGAACTACTGGGTCGCGGTGCAGACGCGCGAAGTCAGCCCGCTGATGCGAGCTGCGTGGAGCAGTTTACACGGAATCGGCGGGTGCTTTTCCCCTCGTCCACAGCCGTCGGCTGGTGACTGGCCGGACGTTCGCCGTAGCGGTGCACTGAGCAGGTGCGATGGGTGTTGCTGGTGCTGCTGCTGGGCTGGGTGCTGCTCAACGCGCCGCCGGCGGACGCCGCCGGCGGTCGGCTGGGCTGGCCGCTACGGCCGGCACCGGCGGTGCTGCGTGGCTTCGACCCGCCGTCGCAACGCTGGCTGGCCGGGCACCGCGGAGTCGATCTGGCCGGGCATCCGGGACAGCCGGTCTATGCCGCCGGCGACGCGACGGTGGTGTTCGCCGGGCTGCTGGCGGGCCGGCCGGTGGTGTCGCTGGCCCATCCGGGCGGGCTGCACACCAGCTACGAGCCGGTGCGCGCGGTCGTGCGGGCCGGTCAGTTCGTAACGGCAGGGGCGACGCTGGGTGCGCTGCAGGCAGGGCACGCCGGCTGCCCGGCCGCGGCCTGCCTGCACTGGGGCGCGATGTGGGGTCCGGCGGCGCGCGCCGACTACGTCGACCCGTTGGGCCTGCTGGAGTCGACGCCGGTGCGGCTCAAGCCACTCGCACCACACCCCGCGCAGTCGCGAGCGGGCCCGGGATGCGGTGTCACCGTCCAGCGCGGTCCCGCGGCAGCCGCGGCCCGGCGTCACGCGCGCGGATGGGCCTGGTCGTGCACCGCCCGCAGCCGGGAGACTGCCACGTGGGTGTAGAGCTGGGTGGTGGCCAGGCTCGAATGGCCGAGCAGTTCCTGGACCACCCGCAGGTCGGCGCCGCCCTCGAGCAGGTGGGTGGCGGCGCTGTGGCGCAGCCCGTGCGGTCCCATGTCGGGCGCGCCGTCGACCGCGGCGACGGTCTGATGCACCACCGTGCGAGCCTGCCGCACGTCCAGGCGCCGGCCGCGCGCCCCCAGCAACAGCGCCGGCCCGGACTCGGCGGTGATCAGCGCCGGGCGGCCGTCGGACAGCCAGGCGCGCAGCGCCTCGGCGGCCGGCTGCCCGAACGGCGCACTGCGCTGCTTGTTGCCTTTGCCCAGCACCCGCACCAGCCGATGTGTGGTGTCGACGTCGTCGACGTCCAGGCCGCACAGTTCGCTGACCCGGATGCCGGTGGCGTACAGCAGCTCCACGATCAGCCGGTCCCGCAGCGCCAGCGGATCGCCCTGCTCGGCGCCGGATTTCGCGGCCGTCATGGCGGCCAGCGCCTGGTCCTGGCGCAGCACCGCCGGCAGTGTCCGGTGGGCTTTGGGTACCTGCAGCCGCGCGGCCGGGTCGGTGGACAGCAAACCCCGCCGGACCGCCCACGCGGTGAACGCCTTGATCGACGAGGTGCGCCGGGCCAGCGTGGTGCGGGCGGCGCCGGCGCCGGCCGCGCCGGCCAGCCAGGCCCGCAGTACCGGCAGGCTCAGCGCCTGCAGGTCGGCGCCGCGGTCGGCCAGAAAATCCAGCAGCGAGCGCACGTCGCCCAGATACGCCCGGCGGGTGTGCGCCGAGCGGCCGCACTGCAGGTGCAGGTACTCGTCGAACTCCTCGAGGATCACCTCAGCGGTCACCGGCACTCCCCCACGCTGGCAGATCGCGCGGCGCTGGTTCAGGTGACGCGCCGCAGTGTGTCCGGGGTGAGATCTTTGCGCGCCGGATAGCCGTCGACTGCCATGATCAGGTCGGCCTCGGCCAGCAGCATGCGCAGCACGTGCACGACGCCGCCCACGCCGCCCAGCGCCAGGCCGTAGGCATAGGGGCGGCCGACACCGACCGCGGTCGCGCCCAGGGCCAGCGCCTTGACCACGTCGGCGCCGCTGCGGATGCCGGAGTCGAACAGCACCGGCAGCCCGTCGGCCGCCTCCACCACCCCCGGCAGACAGTCCAGGGCGGGCAGGCCGCCGTTGGCCTGCCGCCCGCCGTGGGTGGAGCAGTAGATGCCGTCGACGCCGCCGTCTCTGGCGCGCCGGGCGTCGTCGGGGTGGCAGATGCCCTTGATGAGCAGCGGCAGATCGGTCAGCGAGCGCAGCCAGGGCAGGTCGGCCCAGGTCAACGGGGCACCGAACAGCTGCACCCAGCGCAGCACGGCGGCCTGCGGGTCTTCTTCAGGCGGTTTGGCAAGGCCTGCCCGGAAGACCGGGTCGCTGGTGTAGTTGCTCAGGCAGTGGCCGCGCAGCTGCGGGAAGTTGGCGGTGCTCAGGTCACGAGGGCGCCAGCCGGGGATCCAGGTGTCCAGGGTGACGACGATCGCTTTGTAGCCGGCCGCTTCGGCGCGCCCCACCAGGCTGGCCGCCAGGTCGCGGTCCTTGGGTGTGTAGAGCTGGAAGAACCCGGGGGTGTCCCCGAATTGCGCGGCGACGTCCTCCAGCGGATCGGCGGTCAGCGTGGAGACCATCATCGGGACACCGGTACGTGCCGCCGCGCGGGCGGTGGCCAGGTCGCCGTGTCCGTCCTGGGCGCACAGCCCGATCACCCCGATCGGGGCCATGAACAGCGGCGAGGGCAGCTTCAGCCCGAACAGCTCCACCGACAGGTCGCGGTCGGCGGCGCCGACGAACATGCGCGGCATCAGGCCCCAGCGGTCGAAGGCATCGCGGTTGGCCCGCTGGGTGCGTTCGTCACCGGCGCCGCCGACGACGTAAGACCACACCGAGGGCGGCATCGCCGTCGCGGCCCGCGCCTCCAGCTCCGCGTAGGCCATCGGCAGCTCCGGCGTCACCCCGGATAGGCCCTGCAGGTAGATCTCGAATTGGTAATCCGCGAATGCCATGCGTTCAGAATGGCATTCAGAACGGCGTCGCCGATCTCAGCCCGGCACTACCGGGACCCGGCCTCCTGGTCGGCGAGTTCCTTCTTCCACTGCCGGAACGACTCTTCGGTGCGGCCGCGGCGCCAGTAACCCGAGATCGACGACGCCCACTGGGCGGGGACGCCGCGCTCCTTGCGGATGTAGGGCCGCAGGTTGTGCATGACGGCCTGGGCCTCGCCGTGGATGAACACCTGCACCTGGCCGGGTAGCCAGAATGCGGTGGTGACCGCCTCGATCAGCGGCGCGTGATCACCGGCCCGGTCTTCGGGCACCAGGTCGGCACGGCCACCCCGGTACACCCAGTTCACCTCGACCGACTCCGGGGCGCGCAGCGGTATCTCGTCCTCGGGTCCGGCGACCTCGATGAACACCTTGCCGACCGCGGTGTCGGGCAGTGCCTCGAGGGCCGCTGCGATGGCCGGGATCGCCGACTCGTCGCCGGCCAGCAGGTGCCAGTCGGCGGCCGGGTCGGGGGTGTAGGCGCCGCCGGGTCCCATCAGGTAGACCGGTTGGCCCGGTTGGGCCGACGCGGCCCACGGGCCGGCCACGCCGTGCTCGCCATGGATGGCGATATCCAGGGTGATCTGCCCGGCCTGCTCGTCGACGCGGCGAACGGTCAGGGTGCGCACCGCGGGCCGCTGCTCGGGCGGCAGTTCGGCGAAGCTGTCCAGCGTCAGCGGCTCCGGCAGCGCCGCGACGTCGATGCCGTCGGCGACGAACACCAACTTGACGTAGGAGTCGGTGAACTTGCTGGGGACGAAGGTGTCGAAGTTGTCGCTACCCAGCACCACCCTGATCATGTGCGGCGTGAGCTGCTCGGTACCGACCACCTTGAACGCCTGCAGAGGCCGACCTGCCACTGAATCCTCCTGTCAGAACCCCGATCCCACTCGACTATACGAGCCGTGGTCGTTCACTACGGCGTCGAGCGATGCGCCAGCACCCGTCCTCACACTCCACCAGCCCGCCTACTTCCAACAACGCCAGCGGCCCCAGCACCTGCTCGGGCGCCAGCCCGGACGCGACGGCGATCTCGTCGACGGTGGCGGCGCCGCGACCCGGCAACGCGTCATGTACCCGCCGCTCGGCGTCGCCGAGCCCGTCCAGCGCGGTAGCGGGTCGCAGCTCGTCCTCGGCCAGTTCGCCGATGTGCCCGACGAGTTCGACGACGTCGTCGGCACGCGTGACCAATTCGGCGCCGTCGCGCAGCAGCACGTGACACCCCGCCGACGCCGACGAGGTCACCGGTCCGGGCACCGCGGCCACCACCCGGCCCAGTGCCCGCGCCCAGGCCGCGGTGTTGGCGGCGCCGCTGCGCAGGCCCGCCTCGACCACCACCACCGCGCCGGCCACCGCGGCCACCAGCCGGTTGCGGGTCAGAAACCGGTGCCGGGCCGGCCGCACCCCCGGCGGATATTCGGTGACCAAAAGGCCGGTCCGGCCGATTCGGTGCAGCAACGAGGAATGCCCGGCCGGGTAGGGGACGTCGATTCCGCCGGCCAGCACCGCCATGGTGGTCCCGTCCGCCGCCAGCGTCGCCCGATGTGCCGCGCCGTCGATGCCGAAGGCCCCGCCGGAGACCACCGCGACGTCACGTTCGGCCAGCCCCGCCGCCAGGTCCGCCGCGACGTGCTCGCCGTAGCTGGTGGCGGCCCGGGTGCCGACGATGGCAGCCGACCGGTAGGACACCTCGTCCAGCCTGGCCGGGCCCAGCGCCCACAACACCGGCGGCGGCCCGCCGCGCGGGCGCACCGCGGTGTTGCCGAAAGCGGCGAAGGCCAGCACCGGCCACTCCGCGTCGTCGGGGGTGATCAATCTCCCGCCACGGCTGTCCAGGAGCCGCAGATCGGCCTCGGCCTGCTCGATGCGGCGGCGCGCCTCGGTGTGGCGGGCCAGATCGTCGTCGACCGCACCGCCCCGGATGCGGTCGGCGGCCTCCTGCGGCCCCACCGCGTCCACCAGCGCGGCCAGTTCCGCGCAGGGCGGCTCGGCTACCCGCGACAGGTAGGCCCACGCCAGTCGCCGGTCGGCGGCGCTCATCGTGCCGCTCCCGACTGCCGAAAGCTCAGTGCCGCAGCGACTTCCGCGACCCCTGGGGAGGTGCGGCCGGCCAGGTCGCTCACCGTCCAGGCGACCCGCAGCGTGCGATCGAGCCCGCGGATGCTGAGGATGCCGCGCTCCACGGCTTTGCGCAGCGGTTCCATCGCGGCGGCGCCGAGGCGGAACCTGCGCCGCAACAGGGCGCCGCTGACTTCGCCGTTGGTGCTGAAGCCGTACGGTCCCCAGCGTTGGGCCGCGGCCTGCCGGGCCTGGGCCACCCGGTGGCGCACCTGCGCGGTGGACTCGCCGTCCGCCACCGCGAACGCACCGGCCCGCACCACGTGCATCTGCACCCGTAGGTCGACCCGGTCCAGCAGCGGACCCGACAGCTTGCTCAGGTAGCGCCGCCGCACCGCGGCGGGACACGCACAATCCTGCGGGTCGGCCGGGGCACACGGACACAGGTTCGCCGCCATCACCAGCTGGAACCGGGCCGGGTAACACGCCACCCCGTCGCGGCGGGCCAGGCGGATCTCGCCGTCCTCCAGGGTGGTGCGCAGCGCATCCAGCGTGTGCCCGCCGATTTCGGCGCATTCGTCGAGGAACAGCACCCCGCGGTGGGCCCGGCTGACCGCGCCGGGGCGGGCGATACCCGTCCCGCCGCCGATCAGTGCGGCCACGCTGGAGCTGTGGTGCGGCGCCACGAACGGCGGGCGGGTGATCAGCGGCGTGTCTGCGGACAGCAGACCCGCCACCGAATGGACCGCGGTGACCTCCAGCGCCTCGCTGTGCGTCAGCGGCGGCAGCAACCCCGGAAGACGTTGCGCCAGCATGGTTTTGCCGACCCCAGGCGGCCCGGTCAGCAACAGGTGGTGTGCCCCGGCCGCGGCGACCTCGACGGCGTAGCGGGCCTGCGACTGCCCGACGATGTCGGCCATGTCCACCACCGGCTCGGCCACGGCGTCCGCGGTAGGGCCCGGCTCGTCCAGCCGGACGGAGCCGTCCAGCCAGTTCCGCAGCTGCCCCAGGGTGCGCACACCGGCGACGTCGATGCCGTCGACCAGACCGGCCTCGGCGAGGTTGGCGGTCGGGACGACGACCAGGGGCCACCCCTCACGCTTGGCCGCCAGCACCGCGGGCAGCACCCCGCGCACCGGCCGCACCCGCCCGTCCAGGGACAACTCCCCCAACAGGACGGTCTTTTCCAACCGGTGCCAGGGCTTCTTGCGCTGCGCCGAGAGCACCGCGGCCGCCAGCGCGATGTCGTAGACCGACCCGACCTTCGGCAGCGTGGCCGGAGACAGCGCCAGGGTCAGCCGCGACATCGGCCAGCTGTCGCCGCTGTTGGTGACGGCGGCGCGGACCCGGTCGCGCGACTCCTGCAGCGCCGCGTCGGGCAGACCCACCAGATGCACTCCGGGCAGCCCCGAGGTGATGTCCGCTTCGATCTCCACGAGGTGCCCGTCGAGTCCCTGGATGGCCACCGAGAACGCACGCCCGAGCGCCATCAGCCGACGCTCTTGAGGTGGGTGAGTTCGGGGACCGGGCGCCGCCCGATCCGCACCCCGATCACGTCGATGCGCAGTGCCGCCCAGCTTTCGTCCTGACCGGCCAGCCACAGCCCGGCCAGCCGGCGCAGCCGACGCACCTTCGCCTCGGTAACGGCCTGCTCCACGCCGCCGAAGCCGTCGCCGGTGCGTGTCTTGACCTCCACGAAAATCGCAGTGCGACTTGATGTGTCGCAGGCGATCACATCGAGTTCACCGTAGCGGCAGCGCCAGTTGCGGTGCAGGATCGCCAAGCCGAGCGAGCTCAGATGGTCAACAGCCAGTTGTTCGCCCAGCGCCCCCAGCTGGGCCCGCGTCAACGTCGTCATGCAGCCAAGCTGCCAGCCCGCCCCGACACCGGCGGCGCGGCTGCGCCCCGAATGGCCTGGCCGGCGGTTGGTTATCCCCAGTCAATGCTTCATCCACAGGCCCGCGGCGGGTCAGCGCGTGACCCGGTCCACGCGGGCGTAGACGTTCATCGAGTCCTCGCGCAGGAACCCCACCAGGGTGATCCCCGACTCCTCGGCCAGCGACACGGCCAGCGACGACGGCGCCGACACGGCGGCCAGCACCGGGATCCCGGCCATCAACGCCTTCTGGGTCAGCTCGAACGAGGCCCGACCGCTGACCAGCAGCACCGAGCCGGTCAGCGGAACCTGCTCGTGTTCCAGCGCCCAGCCGATCACCTTGTCGACCGCGTTGTGCCGACCGATGTCCTCGCGCACGGCCAGCATGGTCCCGTCCGCTCCGAACAACCCGGCCGCGTGCAACCCGCCGGTAGCCGCGAAAACCTTTTGCGCGCTCCGCATTTGGTCCGGCAGCGCTTGCAGGACGGCGACGCCCACGGTGACCGGGTCGTCGCCGGGCGCGTAGAGACTGAGCAGCCGGACCGCGTCCAGCGACGCCTTGCCGCAGACCCCGCACGACGACGTGGTGTAGAAGTTGCGGGTCACATCCAGACTCGGCGGCGCGACGCCGGGCGCCAACGTCACGTCGAGCACGTTGTAGTTGTTGACCCCGTCGGTGTCGCGGCCCTCGCAGTAGCGAATGGTCTGCACGTCGGCCCGCCGGACGATGACCCCCTCGGTGAGCAGAAACCCTTGCGCCAGTTCGATATCCGAGCCCGGCGTTCGCATGGTCACCATGACCGGCGCACCGTTGACCCGGATTTCCAGCGGCTCCTCGACGGCCAGGGCCTCGGGCCGGTCGCCGGCGTGGTCGGCGGCCAGATGCCGGACCCGGCGGCGCGCCGTTACGTGCCCCACAGGAGCCGTTCGGCTGGCGCGGTTATCACGGCCGTCAGATTACCGGGCGTGGCGGCACACCCCCGGCCGCCAGCGCCGCCAGGGTCTCCGCGGAGGTGTATGTCGGACGCCAGCCCAGGTGCCGCTTGGCCCGGGTGGTGTCCACCACCACCGAAGTCCGGGTGACGTGCAGCCAGTGCAGCAGGGACGGCACGTACGGCAGATGCGCGATGGCCGAGGCAGCCGTGGCGGCGGCCGCGGGCATCCTGACCGGCCGCCCGCCCAGCGCCACCGCGACGTCGCTGACCGTCACCACCCCGTTGCCGGCGATGTTGTAAGCCCCGGGCGGTGCGGGACTGACCGCGGCCAGCGCAATGGCCGAGGCGACATCGTCGTGATGCACCAGTTGCAGCGGAAGTCCCGAATCGCACACCACCGGCTTGAGCGCAGGCACCAGCCGCGACACCGCGCGCAGCGGGGCGGGCAGCTGGTTCCAGGGCATCGCCGCGGCCAGCGCCGGAGCGGCCGGACCGGCGACGATACACGGGCGCAGCACGAACACCTGCAGCCCGGACCCGGCAGTCACCTCGGCGAGCACCGCCTCCGACAACGACTTCTGCGTCGAATAATGGTGGCCGCCGGAACCGCGCGCCGGCACGTCCTCGGTCAGCAGCGCGGGGTTGCCCGCGCGGTAGCCGTAGGCATCGGCCGAAGAGACGTAGACCAGCCGACGCGCACGCTCCGAGGATGCCGCCGCGGCGACCGCGGCCTCAAAGACGTTGCGGGTCCCCTGCAGGTTGGCCCGTTCGCTGTCCTCGGGCGAATCGGCATGGGTAAAGGCCAGGTGGATCACCACGTCGGCGTGAGCCACCAAACCCTCGACCGTGCCGCGGTCCAGGATGTCGCCGCGCCGATACACCGTTTTGGCCCAACCCTGTCGCAGCGGATCGAACGGCCGCCGGGCCATCCCGAGAATCCGCTCGACGGCCGGTTCGCGTTCCAGGGCGGTGACGGCCGAGATCCCGATCTCGCCCGTCGGCCCGGTGACCGCGACAGTTAGCCCCACCCCCGGTCAGCTTCCCGACGCCGGCGACTACCAAACGCTTCGACGAGATAAGTCACCAAATGTGTGCGAGACGCCACAGTTGGCTATTACTACCGCGGCCATTTGCGGGTCTGATTTCGGGCAGAGGGGTAAGTACATGAAGTTGATCGCGCCTGCCGACTCGATGTTTCTGCTAGGTGAATCCCGTGAGCACCCGATGCACGTGGGCAGCTTGCAACTGTTCCAGCCACCCGAGGGCGCCGACGAGGACTTCGTGACCGAGGCGTACGAGTCGATGCTCAGCCGTACCGACATCCAGCCGACGTTCCGCAAGCACCCGGCGTTCGTGGGTCCGGTGACCAACCTCGCCTGGGCGATCGACCGTGACGTCGAACTGGATTATCACTTCCGCCGGTCGGCGCTGCCACGCCCGGGCCGGGTGCGTGAGCTGCTCGAAGTCTGCTCACGCTGGCATGGCAGCCTCCTTGACCGGCACCGCCCGCTGTGGGAAGCGCACCTGGTGGAGGGCCTCAGCGACGGGCGCTACGCGGTCTACACCAAGTTTCACCACTCGCTGATGGATGGTGTCTCCGCGATGCGCCTGATGCAGCGCGCGTTCACCGCCGACCCGAACGACGACGAAATCCGGGTGCCGTGGGAGCTCAAACCGCGGCACAAGCCGGACCGGGATGGCGACTCCTCGGCGCTGCGGTCGCTGACCAGCGCGCTCGGGTCGGCGGCGGGCTTGGCTCCGTCGACGTTGTCCTTGGCACGCGCGGCGCTGCTCGAACAACAGCTCACCTTCCCGTTCCGGGCGCCCAAGTCCATGTTCAATGTCCGGATCGGCGGGGCCAGGCGCATAGCGGCGCAGTCGTGGCCGCTGGAACGCATCTTCGAGGTGAAGAAGGCCGCGGACGTCAGCTTCAACGACGTCGTGCTGGCGATGTCCGCGGGCGCATTGCGCACCTACCTGATTGAGCAGAACGCGCTGCCGGACGCGCCGCTGATCGCGATGGTTCCGGTGAGTCTGCGCAAAGAGGGCACCGAAGGCAGCGGCAACTCGGTGGGGACCGTGTTGTGCAACCTCAACACCGACGTCGAGGACGCGGGCCAGCGTCTTCGCGGGATCAACTCGTCGATGACCGAACAGAAGCAGTTGTTCAACCAACTCCCGCAGGTTCAGCAGCTGGCGTTGTCCGCTTTCCTGACCGGCGGGCTGTTCCTGGGGCTGATCCCGGGATTCATCCGCACCGCGCCGCCACCGTTCAACATCGTGATCTCCAACGTGCCGGGATCCAAAGAGAAAATGTATTGGCGGGGCGCGCAGATGGTCGGCAACTACCCGTTGTCGATCACCCTGGACGGGCAGGCGATGAACATCACGGTGACCAACAACGCCGATAATCTCGATTTCGGCTTGGTCGGGGCCCGGGGAAGCGTGCCCCACCTGCAACGCATGCTCAGCCATCTGGACACGTCGCTGAAAGATCTCGAACGCGCCGTCGGTGTGTGACCGCGATGACGGCCGGACTAAGGTACGGCCAGAACGCAGCGCCGAAGGGAGGCAACGACGTGGCCAACGAACCCGAGAACCCGTCTCCGGGCCCACTCACCGCCGATCCGGCGACGGTGTTCGCCGCCCTGGCCGAGATCATCTACCAGGGCTCGGACGCCAACCAGATGTACGCCGCGATCTGTGTGGCCGCGACCCTGGTGGTCCCGGGGTGTGATCACGCCAGCCTGATGATCAAACGCGGTGACCGGTATGTCACCGTGGGTGCCAGCAGTAGCCTGGCCCACCGCGTCGACGAGCTGGAACGTCGCGCCGGCGACGGCCCGTGCATCGACGCAATCGAGGAAGAGACGCCCCAGATCGAATCCGACCTGCGCACCCCGACGCAGTGGCCGAAGTTCGCCGCCAAGCTGCTCGCCGACACCCCGGTGCGCGGGGCGATGGGGTTCCGGCTGCTGATCGACAAACGCAAGGGCGCCGCGCTGAACCTGTTCAGCGAGCAACCCAACGTGTTCGACTCCGAATCCGCAGGGCGGGCGGCGGTGCTGGCGTCCTTCGCCAGCGTGGCCATCAACGCGATCGCGCACGGCGAGGACGCATCCAGCCTGCGGCGGGGGCTGTTGAGCAACCGCGAGATCGGCAAAGCGGTCGGCATGCTGATGATGCTGCACGAGATGACCGAGGACGAGGCGTTCGATCTGCTGCGGCGCCACTCGCAGAGCCTCAACATCAAGCTCGCCGACGTGGCCCGCCGCGTCATCGACACCAGGGGCGTGCTGGAAACCTCCGAGGAGAGTTCCTAGCCGACGCGGCGGCTACTCGGGCAGCCGCAGTTCGGGCTTCTCCACTTCCTCGATGTTGACGTCCTTGAACGTCACCACCCGCACCTGCTTGACGAACCGGGCCGGACGGTACATGTCCCACACCCAGGCATCGGCCAGGCGCAGCTCGAAGTACACCTCGCCGTCGGCGTTGCGGGGCACCATCTCGACGCTGTTGGCCAGGTAGAACCGGCGCTCGGTTTCCACGACGTAGCTGAACTGACCGACGATGTCTTTGTATTCGCGGTACAGCGAGAGCTCCATCTCGGTTTCGTACTTCTCGAGATCCTCAGCGCTCATCTGCTCAGACGTCCTTCATCCTCGAACCTTTGCCCCATCTTTCCGCACTCGTAATCGACGCGCGCGCCCGGACCTCCGGACCCGACCAGCGTCCCGTTCGCCAGCCTCCGCACGTTGATGAACGAGTAGCGGTGCTGCGGGCACGGACCCAACTCGGCCAGGGCGCGGCTGTGTGCGGGCGTGCTGTATCCCTTGTGCTCGGCGAAGCCGTAGCCGGGATGCTCGGCGTCCATGGCGACCATCAACCGGTCCCGGCTGACCTTGGCCAGCACACTGGCCGCGGCGATACAGGCCGCCGCGGCGTCGCCACTGATCACCGGCAGGGACGGGACCGCCAGGCCGGGCACCCGGAATCCGTCGCTCAGCACATATCCGGGCCGCACCGACAGGCCGGCCACCGCGCGCCGCATGCCCTCGATGTTGGCCACGTGCACGCCACGGCGATCCACCTCGGTCGAGGAGATGAACACCACGTGGTAGGCCAGCGCGTAGCGACGGATCACCGGGAACAACTGTTCCCGCACCTTCTCCGTCAACTTCTTCGAATCATCAAGGGCGGCAAGGCTTTCCAACCGGCCCGGGCCGAGCACGCAGGCCGCCACCACCAGTGGCCCGGCGCACGCGCCGCGGCCCACCTCGTCCACCCCGGCCACCGGGCCCAGGCCGTTGCGGTACAGGGCGGACTCCAGCGTGCGCAGACCGGCGGACTTGCGGATCACCGTGCGCGGCGGCCAGGACCGGTTCGCAGCCCGGTTCATATCGAGGCCACGATCACTGACCCTGCTGGGGGTTCACCGAACCCACACCACCCCATCGCGACGGCGGCCACACGATGAACCGGGCCTTGCCGATGACGTTGGCGACCGGCACCGTCCCGGCCGTCGAGTCCCCCGTGCAGCGCATCGGGCAGTGCGCGCGGGAGTCCGCCGAGTGGGTCCGGTTGTCGCCCATCACCCACAGGCGTCCGGCCGGCACCGTGACGGGGCCGAACTCGTTGCCCAGGCAGGCCGGCGGGTAGGCGGTCTGGTCGACCTTGATGACGTTGGGGTCCAGGTAAGGCTCCTGCAACCGTTTGCCGTTGACCGTCAGCCCGGTGTCGGCCCGGCACTGCACGGTCTGTCCACCGACCGCAATAACGCGCTTGACCAGGTCGTTCTCGTCGGGAGGCACAAATCCCAGAAACGACAGCGCGTTCTGGATCCAGCGCACCACGGTGTTGTGCGAGCGGATCGACTTGTACCCGGTGTTCCACGACGGCGGCCCCTTGAACACGACGACGTCACCGGGCTCGGGTGAGCTGAACCGGTAGGTCAGTTTGTCGACCAGAATGCGGTCGCCCACACAGGTGGGGCAGCCGTGCAGGGTGCTCTCCATCGACTCCGACGGGATCAGGTAGGGGCGCGCGACGTACGTCAGCATGACGTAGTAGATCCCGATCGCGATGACGGCCAGCCAGGCCAGTTCCCGCGTCGCCGAGCGCTTCTTGGCCTGCTCCGGCTCCGGTTTGGGATCCTCGGCCGGTGTGTCAGCGTCGCGGGCCGCAGTCGGCTCCGACTGAGCAGCCTCCGCAGCAGAAACCTCCGCAGAAGAGTCTTCCGACGGAGAGTCTTCGGTGTCAGTCACGAGATCAGCGTAGCCAGCTCACGGGTTGCGTATGCGACACGGCCACGCGGGCCGCACGGCGCGCCCGCACCCGCTCCGGGATCAGCGCTTCTCCTTGATCTTGGCCTTCTTGCCACGGAGTTCACGCAGGTAGTAGAGCTTGGCGCGGCGCACATCGCCACGGGTCACCACCTCGATGTGGTCGATGTTCGGCGAGTGCACCGGGAAGGTCCGCTCGACGCCGACGCCGTAGCTCTCCTTGCGCACGGTGAACGTCTCGCGGACGCCACCACCGGACCGGCGGATCACCACACCCTTGAACACCTGGATGCGTTCCTTGGCGCCCTCGATAACCTTGACGTGCACGTTGATCGTGTCGCCCGGGTTGAAGGCGGGGATGTCGTCGCGCAGCGACGCCTGGTCGACGAAGTCCAGCCTGTTCATTGGAAAGACACTTCCTCAAGGTTCGCGGTCCGATAACCCCCGCACAGGACTGTGCGGCGGTCACCAAGCCGATGGGTACGGGCTCAAGAGTCGCATCTCGCAACAGGCGGCAGGCAGGAAGCCGGCCAACGACCGCTGGAGACAACCGCTCAATTGTGCCAGATGGTCCGCGTGCAGCGAAAATCACAGGAATCTGTGGTGGTTCACGCCCGCCCTAAACCGCCTGCAAGTGGTACATATGAACGGGGTTCGAACCGCCCCCGCACCCAACAGGCCGCGGCCTGCCCAGCGCCGAACCGGATGCCGGAAGGAGAGCCGATGCGAGCCCGACCGCTGACCATGCTCTCCGCGGTGGCCGCCGTGGCGATGGCGGTGGTCGCGGGTTGCGAGGCGACGGTGCACGCCAAGGCCACCAACCCCGCCGAGCAGCGGCCCGCCGAGCAGCAGCAACAGCCGCAGCCGCAGCTGGTCGAGTTGCTACTCCGGTCGATCACGCCGAACGGCGCCCCGATGCCCGTACCGACTCGGCAGGTCAGCAGCCTGGCCGGAGTGCAGGAGCGGGTCCAGCGGGCCACCGAGCAGGCCGCGGCGGCCGGCGCGACACTGGCGGTGGCCATCCTGGACCGCGCCACCCACCAACTGGTCTCCAACGGCAACAACCAGATCATCGCCACCGCATCGGTGGCGAAACTGTTCATCGCCGACGAACTGCTGCTGCGGGAGGCCGAGGGTCAGGCCGTGCTGTCCGCCGACGACCATCAGGCCCTCGACGTGATGCTGCAGTCGTCCGACGACGGCGCCGCCGAGCGATTCTGGGGTGAGGACGGCGGCGACGCGATCATCACGCGGGTCGCCGGCCGGTACGGGCTGACCTCGACCGCGCCCCCCAGCGACGGGCGGTGGTGGAACACCATCAGCTCAGCCGAAGACCTGATCCACTACTACGAGGGGCTGCTCGACGGATCGGGTGGTCTTCCCCGCGATCGTTCCCGCCTGATCGTCGACGACCTGGCGCAGTCCACCCCCACCGGGATCGACGGCTACCCGCAGCGGTTCGGCATCCCCGAGGGGCTCTACGCCGAACCCGTTGCGGTCAAACAGGGTTGGATGTGCTGCATCGGGGCTGACTGGATGCACCTGTCCACCGGCGTGATCGGCGCCGACCGCCGCTACATCATGGTCATCGAGTCGCTGCAGCCCTCCGACGACGCGACCGCGCGCGAGACCATCACCCAGGCCGTGCGGACCATCTTCCCCACCGGCCGCATCTGAGCTGTTACTGCAGCAGCTCCGGGCGGCGTTCCCGGGTGCGCTGCAGCGACACCTCGCGGCGCCACGCAGCGATCTTCGCGTGGTCACCCGACAACAGGACCTGCGGGACGTCCAGGCCACGCCAGCTCGCCGGCCGCGTGTAACTCGGCCCCTCCAGCAATCCGTCCAGGGCCGGTGAATGCGAATCATGTTGGTGTGACGCGGGATTGCCCAGCACACCGGTCAGCAGCCGCAACACCGCCTCGATCATCACCACCGCCGCGGACTCGCCGCCGGGCAACACGTAGTCGCCGATCGACACCTCCTCGACGCGCATCCGGCGCGCCGAGTCCTCGATCACCCGCTGGTCGATGCCCTCGTAGCGGCCGCAGGCGAACACCAGGTGACCTTCGGCGCTCCAGCGTCGCGCGGTGGCCTGGTCGAACAGCCGGCCCGCCGGCGTCGGAACCACCAATAATGTTTTGGCCGAACAGATCTCGTCGAGCGCGTCGCCCCACACCGGTGCCCGCATCACCATGCCCGGACCGCCCCCGTAGGGCGTGTCGTCCACCGAGTGGTGCACGTCGTGCGTCCACCGCCGCAGGTCGTGCACCTGCAAATCGACCAGACCGGAGGCAATCGCCTTGCCCGGCAACGATTGTCGCAACGGATCCAGAAAAGCCGGGAAGATCGTGATCACGTCTATCTTCATGGGCTGCGCACGGCTAACCGTCCAGATCCAACAGACCGTCGGGTGGCTCGATCAGCAGGGTGCCGTCGTCCAGCGACACCGAGGTGACGATTGCGCCGACGAACGGCACCAGTACCTCGCCGGAGTCGCCCTTGACGGCCAGCAACTCCCCGCCCGGAGTGTGCAGCACCTCGGTGACGACGCCGACCTGCCGGCCCGCCGTGGTCGATACCCTAAGTCCTTCCAACTGGTGGTCGTAATAGGTGTCCGGCTCGTCGATCGGGGGCAGCTCGTCGGAGTCGATCACGAACAGGGCGCCGCGCAGTGCGTCGGCGCCGTCCCGGTCGGTCACGCCGGTCAGCCGGACCAGCAGCCGGGCGCCGTGCGGGCGGACGCCCTCGACAACGTAGCTGCGCGCCGGGCTCCCGTCGCGCGGCTTGCGCGCGCGCAACGTGGCGCCCGGCGCGAACCGGGCGTCGGGGTCGTCGGTGCGGATGTCGACGACGAGTTCGCCGGCGATGCCGTGGGCCTTGGCCACCCGCCCGACGATCAGCTCCATGCGAGCGTTACTGGTCGGTGTCCACCACGTCGACGCGGATACCGCGGCCGCCGATGCCGGCGACCAGGGTGCGCAGCGCGGTGGCGGTGCGTCCCCCGCGACCGATGACCTTGCCCAGGTCGTCGGGGTGCACGTGTACCTCGACGGTCCGGCCGCGGCGGCTGGTCACCAGGTCGACCCGCACGTCGTCGGGATTGTCGACGATGCCCCGGACCAAGTGCTCGACGGCGTCGACCACAACGGTGCTCATGGTGCCCGTCAGCTTTCGGTCGACTCGGCGCCGCTTGCGGCGGCCTCGGCAGCGGGCTCAGCGGCCTGGGTGGCCTCGGCGGCGGCCTCTTCGGAGTCGCCCTTGGCCGCCTTCTTCGGTGCCGCCTTCTTCTTCGGCTTGGTGGCCTCGGTGGTGGGGCCGCCGTCGGCGGCAGCCAGCGCGGCGTTGAACAGTTCGAGCTTGCTGGGCTTGGCCGGCTTGACCTTCAGGCGGCCCTCGGCGCCGGGCAGGCCCTTGAATTTCTGCCAGTCGCCGGTGATCTTGAGCAGCTTGAGGACGGGCTCGGTGGGCTGGGCGCCCACCGACAGCCAGTACTGCGCGCGCTCGGAGTCGATCTCGATCAGGCTCGGGTCTTCCTTGGGGTGGTAGCGGCCGATGACCTCGATGGAGCGGCCGTCGCGGCGGGTGCGCGCGTCGGCGACGGCGATGCGGTACTGGGGATTGCGGATTTTGCCAAGCCGGGTGAGCTTGATCTTGACAGCCATAGTGGAACTCCTGTGTGTGTCACGCTGCAATTCAGCGACCGGGGCGGGATGCCCGGGTCCGGTTTTGCCTCGCGTGTGTGACCGACGGGCGATCGTGATCGCGGGCCGGACAGCGGCCCATTGTGCCAGATCGAGGCCCGGCGAACGAAATTCGCCCTTACGCCACAGGCCTCGAAATGGCGGTTGTGGGGGCGTTTTACCGTACATATGGGGCCGCTCGCGAGGGGAAAAGCCACCCGGCGCTCAGTCGTCGATATGTGCCGGCGGGTCGGCGAACGCGGGATCGCCCGGGCGCTGATCCGGACCCATCACGTCGCAGTGCTGATCGGGCATCACATAGGAACTGGCCCCGTTGGGCACCCACTTGGCGAAGGCCACGCAACGTTGCCAGGTGCCATCGGGCTGAACAGGCCCGTCGCACTTGCCGAGGATGCCGGGTCCGCCGTACACGCAGCCGGCGTGCGCCGGCGGTGCCACGGCGATGAGCCCGCCGGCCATCAGCACGGCAGCCGCGGCCGCCCCGGCGATGCGGTGCTTCATGAGCGTCCACGCTACCGCCGGTCGCCGCTGGTCTACATGACTTTCTGGAAGGTCTTGGTCTCCACCCGGCGGGTCATCCGCCAGCCGGCCGCGGTACGCACGAACTCGTCGTCGTACCAGAGCCCGCAGAACAGGATCTGTTCCTTGTCGCCGCCGAGCACCATCGGGTTGAAGCAGATCACCCGCGAGGATGCCGTGTCGCCGTCGACGCGGACCGAGAAGTTGCCCAGCATGTGCGCGTACACCGGGAAGTTCGGCAGCACCTCCGACAGCCACTTCTTGACGTCGGGATACTGACCGGCGATGCCGCCCAGCGCCGTGTAGTCGATGAAGGCGTCCGGGGTGAAGATCTGGTCCAGGTCATCGAACCGGCGCTGGTCGATCGCGGTCGAATAGTCGACGAGCAGCTGCTGGATCTCGAGGCGGTCGGAAATCTCTGCCAGGCTCAACATGCCTCGATTCAACACCGCAGCGGTATCGCGGAATAGCCGACCCGCAGGCTGCGGCGTTAAACTCTGCGCCCATGCGAAAGCTCATCGCCGCAGCCGCCGCGCTGCTCACGATCCCGCTGGTCGCGGCGCCCGGCGCGGCAGCCGACACCGATGTGCAGCAGGCGGCGGGATCGGTGCCGGTCCCGGACGGCCCGGCGCAGACCTGGATCGTCGCCGACATGGACACCGGACAGGTGCTGGCCGGCCGTGACCAGAACGTCGCGCATCCGCCCGCGAGCACCATCAAGGTGTTGCTGGCGCTGGTGGTGCTCGACGAGCTGGACCTGAATTCCTCGGTGGTCGCCGACGCCGCCGACACCGCCGTCGAATGTAACTGCGTCGGGGTCAAGGCGGGCCGCAGCTACACCGCGCGCCAACTGCTGGACGGCCTGCTGCTGGTGTCGGGCAACGACGCCGCCAACACCCTGGCCCACATGCTGGGCGGCCAGGGCGCCGCGGTGAGCAAGATGAACGCCAAGGCCGCCTCGCTGGGCGCGAACAACACCCACGCGTCGACCCCGTCCGGACTGGACGGGCCCGACGGCCCCGGTGCGTCGACGGCGCACGACCTTGCGGTCATCTTCCGCGCGGCGATGGCCAACCCGACGTTCGCCCACATCACCGCCGAGCCGTCGGCGATGTTTCCCGGCGACAACGGCGATCAACCGATCCTCAACCAGGACGAGTTGCTGTCCCGCTATCCGGGTGCGATCGGCGGCAAGACCGGCTTCACCGACGCCGCCCGCAAGACGTTCGTGGGAGCGGCTGCCCGAGGCGGCCGGCGGCTGGTGATCTCGATGATGTACGGCCTGGTCAGGGCGGGTGGCCCGACGTACTGGGACCAGGCGGGCAACTTGTTCGACTGGGGTTTCGCGCAGGGTTCGCAGCCGGGTATCGGCTCGCTCTAGGAATCGCGCGGCCACGCCGCGCCCAGCAATCCGGCCAGCACCGGAATGCGCCGCTCGGCGATCTCGGGCTGCGGCAGTACGCCTTCCACCACGGCGGCACCGTCGAAGACATTGGTCAGCAACGCCACCACGACCGGGAATGTGTCGTCGGGGAACGAATCCGCCCCGGGCATCTCCCGCGCGGCGTCGTACATCTTCGACCGGTATTGCCAAAGCTCGTGTTGCAGAGTGACTTTCAGCTTCTCATCGGTACGGGCGGCGATCAGCAGCTCGTAGAGCACGGCGTTGGCCGGGCCGGCGGTGATGTCCCGCAGAATCGTCAGCGCCGACTGCAGCGCGGGCCGGTCGGCGGGTATCTCGGCGACCTGCTTGGTGAACGTCTCGATCTGACGGCGCAACACCTCGGACGCGGTGGCGGCCATGAAGTCGCCCATGGTGTCGAAGTGGCGGAACAGCGCGCCCACCGACACCCCGGCGCGCTTGGTGATCACCGCCGCCGAAGCCCGCGCGTAGCCGACCTCGACGATGGTGTCGATGCAGGCCTGCAGGAGCCGCCCGACAGTCTCCTCGCGGCGCTGCTGCTGGGTCCTGGCCATCTCAGGCCGGCACGCTCACGGCGTGCCGGGCACCCGCGCGCAGGTAACGGCCGGACTTCACGGTCGAACCGTAGCCGTCGCGGAACTCGCCGCCGCGGAAGACCACGACACCGCCCACCCCGGTGGCGACCACCGTGGCGTCGTTGCGGTTGACCATGCGGCGCAGCCCGCCGTAGAAGGGCACCGCGGCTTCGTTGTAGCTGTCCACCGAGTCGTCTAGGTGCGCGGGGTCGATCACCACGAAGTCTGCCCGGTCACCCTCGCGCAGCGTGCCGGCGTCGATGCCGAACCACTCGGCCACCTCGGCGGTCAGCCGGTAGATCGCCCGCTGCACGCTCAGGAACGGGGCGCCTGCCCGTTCAGCGTCCCGGGTCCGCTTGAGCAGTCGCAGAGCGAAGTTGTAGAAGGCCATATTGCGCAGGTGCGCCCCGGCGTCGGAGAAGCCCATGTGCACGCTCGGGTCGGCGGCCAGTTTGTCCAGCAGCTTGGGCCGGTGGTTGGCGACGGTGGTGGTCCAGCGCACGTTGCGCTCGCCGTTCTCGACCAGGATGTCCAGGAACGCGTCCAGCGGGTGCAGCCCACGCTCGTCGGCGATGGCACCAAAGCTCTTGCCTACCAACGACTTATCCGGGCACTCCACGATAACCGCGTCGTGGAAATCGCGGTGCCACAAAGACGGGCCGAGCTTCTTGCGGTCGAATTGGCGCCGGAAGCGGCGGCGGTACGCCTCGTCGGCCAGCAGTTCGTTGCGCTGCAGCTGGTCACGCAGGTGCAGGGCCGCCGTGCCCGCACCGAACTCCTCGAACACCGGCAGATCGATTCCGTCGGAATACAACTCGAACGGAACCGGCAGGTGCTGGAACCGCACACTGGATGCGAGCACCTTGTTCAGCAGGCGGGTGCCGCGCCCGAACACGTGTACTGCCAACGGCATCGACTTGGCGTCCGCCGATACCAGCATGCTCATTCGAACACCCTTGCGGCGGTTCAGGATTCGACTACTGGTGAGGAAGAACATGAGGGGGGACAGCGGGCTGTTGACGTTGGGGGCGCTCTGCAGGATCCGGCCACGCTTGCGCAGCACCTCGATCAGCCGCCGGCGTTCGCGCCAGGTCGCGAAGGTCGACGGCAGCGCGCGCGAGCGGAAGCGCTCCCCGTCGAGCTTGTCGATCGGCGCGTCCATGCCGGACATGCCCAGCATTCCGGCTTCCAGTGCGTCGTCGAGTAGTCGCGCCATCTTTTCCAGCTCGGCGTCGCTGGGACGCACCGCGGCGTCGGTGGCGCGGTCGAGGCCCAGCACCGCGGTGCGCAGGTCCGAATGACCAAGCATCGAGCTGATATTCGGGCCGAGTGGCAGTGCGTCGATGGCCTCGATGTACTCCTGCGGTGTGGACCAGGTGCGGTTGTCTTCGAGTGCGCCGAGCACGAAGTTGCGCGGCACCGCCTCGACCCGGCTGAACAGGTCGGCGGCGTCCTGCGAGTCGGCGTAGACCGTCGACAGCGAGCAGTTGCCCAGCAGCAGCGTGGTGACGCCGTGCCGAACCGACTCGCGCAACCCCGGGTCGAGCAGGATCTCGGCGTCGTAGTGGGTGTGCACGTCGATGAAGCCGGGCGCGATCCACTTGCCGGCCGCGTCGATGACCTCGGGGCAGCCGGTCTCATCGAGCGGGCTGGCCGAGACGGTGGCCACCACCCCGTCCCGGATGCCCAGGGTGCGGGTCTGCGGTTGGGCGCCGGTGCCGTCGAACCACAGTCCGTCGCGGATGATCACGTCGTAGGTCACAGGTCCTCCAGGGTCGCGGGCTGACCGTGAACCTAACATAGATAGCGATCACTCGCAATCTTTCATCTGGCCCGGAGGTCAGCCGGGTCGGAACACCCTCCCGCGCAAAATCACCAGGTCGGGACGGTTCAGCACCGCCGGTCCGCGCCGCGGGTCCTCGGCGTAGCACAACAGGTCAGCCGACGCCCCATGGTCCAGACCCGGCCGGCCCAGCCACCGCCTGGCGTCCCAGCACGCCGCGCCCAGCGCTTCGTCGCCGGTCATGCCAATGCCCTTGAGGGCTTCGACCTCGTCGGCGATCCGCCCATGCGCGATCATGCCGCCGGCATCCGTGCCGGCGTACACCGGCACCCCGGCCTCATGCGCCGCCGCCACCCGCGGATAGGCGCGCTCGTACAGGTCGCGCATGTGCGCCGCGTAGGTCGGGTAACGCGTCGCCGCGTCGGCGATGCCCGGGAAGTTCTCCACGTTGATCAGCGTGGGCACCAGCGCGGTGCCGTGCTCGACCATGAGTGCGATGGTGTCGTCGGTCAGCCCGGTGCCGTGCTCGATGCAGTCGATGCCCGCCTTGATCAGGCCGGGCAGCGCGTCCTCGCCGAAGACGTGGGCGGTGACCCGGGCACCGTTGGCGTGCGCGGCGTCGATGGCGGCCTTGAGGACGTCGTCGGACCACAGCGGCGCGAGATCGCCTATCCCCCGATCGATCCAGTCGCCGACCAGCTTGACCCAGCCGTCGCCGCGGCGAGCCTGCTCGGCCACCGCATCCGGAAGTTGCGACTCGTCCTCGAGGTCCGCGGCCAACCCGGGGATGTAGCGCTTGGGCCTGGCCAGGTGCCGTCCGGCGCGGATGATCCGGGGCAGGTCCGCATGGTGGTCGAGGCTACGGGTGTCGATCGGCGAGCCGCAGTCCCGCAGCAGCAGCGCGCCGGCCTCCCGTTCGGCCTCGGCCTGGGCGATCGCCTCGTCGAGTTCGACGCCGCCGTCCTTACCGAGCCCGACGTGACAGTGCGCGTCGACCAGCCCGGGCAGAATCCAGCCCGTGTCGAAGACGGTGTCGGCGCCCGCCACCGGTTCGGTGCTGAGGCGGCCATCGACGATCCACAGGTCGGTGGCGACCTCACCGGGCAGGCTCAGCCCGCGCACGTGCAAACGCACGGCGCGGCTATTTCTGCCCGGGGAACTTGAGCTTGGACAGGTCGAAATCGGCCAGGCCGGGCGGCAATTCGTTGAGGCCCTCCGGCATCTGGGACAGATCCGGGAAGCCCGCCGGCATGCCCGGCATCCCGGCGCCGAACGGACTCCTGACCTTCGGCGGCGTCGGGCCGCGCGCCCCCTTCTTGCCCTTCTTTCCCTTGGCGCTCTTGGACTTCCGCGTCGCCGACTTGCGGCCCATCCCGGGGATGCCCATGCCGCCGAGCATCGACGACATCATCTTGCGGGCCTCGAAGAAGCGGTCCACCAGCTGGTTGACCTCGGAGACGGTGACGCCGGAGCCGTTGGCGATGCGCAACCGGCGGGAGGCGTTGATGATCTTCGGGTCGGCGCGCTCCTGCGGGGTCATGCCGCGGATGATGGCCTGGATCCGGTCCAGCGACTTGTCGTCGACCTCGGCCAGCGCGTCCTTCATCTGCGCGCCACCGGGCAGCATGCCCAGCAGGTTGCCGATCGGGCCCATCTTGCGCACCGCGAGCATCTGCTCGAGGAAGTCCTCCAGGGTGAGCTCGCCGGCCCCGATCTTGGCGGCGGCCGCCTCGGCCTGCTGGGCGTCGAAGACCTGCTCGGCCTGTTCGATCAGGCTCAGCACGTCGCCCATGCCCAAAATGCGGCTGGCCATCCGGTCCGGGTGGAAGACGTCGAAGTCTTCGAACTTCTCCCCGGTGGAGGCGAAAAGGATTGGCACACCGGTGACTTCACGCACCGACAGCGCGGCGCCACCGCGGGCGTCGCCGTCCAGCTTGGTCAGTACCACGCCGGTGAAGCCGACGCCGTCGCCGAACGCCTGGGCGGTGGCGACCGCGTCCTGGCCGATCATCGCGTCCAGGACGAACAGCACTTCGTCGGGGTCGACGGCGTCGCGGATGGCGGCGGCCTGCGCCATCAGCTCCTCGTCGATGCCCAGGCGCCCCGCGGTGTCGACGATGACGAAGTCGAAGTGCTTGGCCTTGGCCTCGGCGATGCCGGCGGCCGCGACGGCGACCGGGTCGCCCGGGCCGGACTCTGGTGAGGCGCCGGGGTGCGGCGCGAACACCGGTACTCCGGCGCGCTGCCCAACGACCTGCAGCTGGTTGACCGCGGCCGGCCGCTGCAGGTCACAGGCCACCAGCAGCGGCGTGTGCCCCTGGTTCTTGAGCCGGTAGGCGAGCTTGCCGGCCAGCGTCGTCTTGCCGGAGCCCTGTAGGCCGGCGAGCATGATCACCGTCGGCGGGTTCTTGGCGTAGTGCAGCTCGCGGGTCTGCCCGCCGAGGATGCCGATCAGCTCCTCGTTGACGATCTTGACCACCTGCTGCGCGGGGTTTAGCGCGCCGGACACCTCGTGACCGCGGGCGCGTTCCTTGATACGGGCGACGAACGCCCGCACCACGGGCAGCGAGACGTCGGCTTCCAGCAGCGCGAGCCGGATTTCGCGGGTGGTGGCCTCGATATCGGCGTCGGTGAGGCGGCCCTTGCCGCGCAGCCCCGCCAGGGCACCGGTCAACCGGTCGGACAGCGATTCAAACACGTGGGCCAGCCTAATGGCTGCCGTGGGTCCGGCGCCGCCGGGCGCGATCTGCCGTCGCGAACTCGCAGCACCCAGCGCCGGCCGGGTTACACGGTTTTACGGCCGCGATCGTCCGCGACAGCCCAGCGCCCCGGTTGCAGATTCCCGGCATTGCGCGCCGCTGTTTCGTCACCGCCAGCAAGCAGCCGGATTTATCATTCGCAGATGCCGGACACGTCCGGGGTCGACCTGCACGCGCGGCCTCGCTGGATGCGGACGGGGTACCGGTACTTCCCGTATGCGGCGCGACAATCTGGGCAGTGGTGGGTGCTGCGAGTCAACTACGACTTTCCCGCACACGACCTCTACACGCTGTTCATCGACGGGACCGCCGTCGGCGACGTCACCGGCGATCCCGACCATCCGGCCCCGTTGATCGCCGGCATCGGCTCGCTGAAGTGGGCCGACAGGCTCGCCGACGAGCCGGCGCTCGATCCCGCCACCGCAGCAGCCGTCGTCGGCACCGTCGCGCAGTACGCCGATTACGGCAGCGAGCGCGGCGATCCCTGCATCTTCTGCGACGGCAACGACGGACTGGAAAAGAACGACGGACCGGCAAGCGATTGATAAAGGGAAGGGAAACGGACGCACCCTGATGCTGGAGATGATCGAGAAAGGCTCCCCGGACGCCCAGCCGCTGCTGTTCGTGCACGGCGGCTGGCACGGCGCGTGGTGCTGGGAGAATTTTCTGAACTACTTCGCCGATGCGGGCTACCGGGCCGTGGCGATGAGCTTGCGCGGACACGGCGCCAGCGCCACCGCCAAGCCACTGAACCGCTGCTCGATGGCCGACTACATCGACGACGTCGGGACGGCCGTGGACATCCTCGGTGGCCAGCCGGTACTGATCGGGCACTCCCTGGGCGGTTTCACCGTGCAGCGCTACCTGGAGACCCATCGCGCGCCGGGGGCGGTGCTGGTGGGGTCGGTGCCGCCGAAGGGCTATCTGCGGCTGGCCACGCGCGTCTGGCGCAAGCACCCGCTGATCGCGATCCGGGGCTTCACCGGTGGCACACTGCTGGAATTCGTCGACACCCCGCAACTGGCGCGCGACTACCTGTTCTGTGCCCAGACGCCAGCGGCGATCGTCGAATCGTGCCGATCGCAAGCCGGACCCGAGAGCCTGCGCGCGGCGGCCGTCGACCCGATGATTCGTGGCGTCAAGACCAAGCTGATTACGACGCCGATGCTGGTGCTCGGCGCCGAGCACGACGGCTTCGTCAGCACCGGGGACGTCCGGGCCACCGCGCGCGCCTACCGGACCGAGCCGGAATTCTTCGACATGGGCCACAACATGATGCTCGAACCCGGGTGGCCCGACGTCGCCGCACGTATCCGGTCTTGGCTCGAATCTCGCGACGCGCCGCGCTAAGCTGACCTCGCGAGCGCGCCCGAAAAGCGTTGCCATGCTATGTTTTACAGCCCAGCACCGACCACGCATGGTGCCTCAGCTCAGCCAGTTATGGGGGAACTGTTGTCGTTGCAGCCGGTCGGGCACTTCCCCGCTGACACGACGCGAGCATTGCGCGGCTGGCAGCGTCGCGCGTTGGTCAAGTACCTGGGCACCGAGCCACGCGACTTCCTGGCCGTCGCCACCCCCGGGTCGGGCAAGACGGCGTTCGCACTGCGCATCGCCGGTGAGCTGATCGCCCATCGGGCCGTCGAGCAACTCACCGTCGTCGTCCCCACCGAGCACCTGAAGATCCAGTGGGCGCAGGCCGCGTCCCGGCAGGGGCTGTCGCTGGACCCGAAGTTCTCCAACTCCAACCCGCAGACCTCGCCGGAGTTCCACGGGGTGGTCGTCACCTACGCGCAGGTGGCCGCGCACCCGACACTGCACCGGGTGCGCACCGAGCAGCGCAAGACGCTGGTCGTCTTCGACGAGATCCACCACGGCGGGGACGCCAAGACCTGGGGTGACGCCATCCGCGAGGCGTTCAGCGACGCCACCCGCCGGCTTGCGCTGACCGGCACGCCGTTCCGCAGCGACGACTGCCCCATTCCCTACGTCGAGTACGAGCCCGACGCCGAGGGCGTGCTGCGCTCGCGGGCCGACCATACCTACGGCTACGCCGAGGCGCTGGCCGACGGCGTGGTCCGCCCTGTGGTGTTCATGGCCTATTCCGGGCAGGCGCGGTGGCGGGACAGCGCGGGCGAAGAGCACGAGGCCCGGCTGGGTGAGCCGCTGTCGGCCGAGCAGACGGCCCGGGCGTGGCGCACCGCGCTGGATCCGGCCGGCGAGTGGATGCCGGCGGTCATCACCGCGGCCGATCGCCGGTTGCGCCAGCTGCGCGAGCACGTCCCGGACGCGGGCGGCATGATCATCGCCTCCGACCAGACCGCGGCCCGCGCCTACGCCGCGCTGCTGAAAAAGCTGACCGGTGAAGACCCGACCGTGGTGCTGTCCGACGACCCGAAATCGTCGGCCCGCATCAGCGAGTTCTCCGCCGGCACCAGCCGGTGGCTGGTCGCGGTGCGCATGGTCTCCGAGGGGGTGGACGTGCCGCGGCTCTCGGTCGGCATCTACGCCACCAGCGCGTCGACCCCGTTGTTCTTCGCCCAGGCCATCGGGCGGTTCGTGCGCTCCCGCCGGCCCGGGGAGACGGCCAGCATCTTCCTGCCGTCGGTGCCCAATCTGTTGCAGTTGGCCAGCGAGCTGGAGGCCCAGCGCGACCACGTGCTGGGCAAACCGCACCGCGAATCGCTCGAGGATCCGCTGCTCGACGATCCGGCCGTCAAGGAGCAGAACGAGCCGGGCGAACCCGACAAGGGTTTCGTCTCACTGGGCGCCGATGCCGAGCTGGATCAGGTCATCTTCGACGGTTCGTCGTTCGGCACCGCCACCCCCGCCGGCAGCGACGAAGAGGCCGACTACCTGGGCATCCCCGGATTGCTCGACGCCGAACAGATGCGGGCGCTGCTGCACCGCCGCCAGGACGAGCAGCTGCAGAAGCGAGCCGCGACCGGGCAGGGAGCGGCCGTGCCGATCACCACCCACGGGCAGCTGCGCGAGCTGCGCCGCGAGCTCAACGCGCTGGTGTCGATCGCGCATCACCGCACCGGCAAGCCGCACGGCTGGATCCACAACGAGCTGCGCCGCCGCTGCGGCGGCCCGCCGATCGCGGCCGCGACGCGAGATCAGCTCAAGGAGCGCATCGACGCGGTGCGGCGGCTCAACGCCGAGCAGTCCTGACCCCCGCCCGACCGCGCCCCCCAGTGTGAAACTGCCGACGCTCCACCGGGGCGTGTCCCGTCGTGAAGTCCACAGTCGGGGCGGGGCAAAGGGGGTCGGGGCGGGGAGCCCTACTCCCCCACCGGCTCGTCGACCATCACCACAGCCGGGGCGCCCAACACCTCCAGCAGGTTCCTCTCCACCGCGGCGCGCGCATTGACCTCGGGCGGGACCGTCACGCAGAACACGTCGGCCGCCGTCGAGCCGAAGGTGTTGACCTTCGCCCAGACGATGTCGGTGTGCGCCCGCTCCAGCGCCCCGGTCAACAGTGCGAGCAGGCCCACCCGGTCCATCGCGCGCACTTCCAGGATCAGTTGGCCCGGGGTGTCGGTGTCCAGCCACAGGATGCGCGGCGGCGCCGTCGAGCGCGTCACCGGCACCCCGACCTGTACTTCACCGGCGCGGGCGGTCGCCGAACTGGTGGCCTCGACATCGCGTTTCTCCACCGCCGAGAGCACGTCGACGTCACCGCGCAGGGCACCCACAAAGGCTTGCCGCAACAGGTCTGCCGCCGGCGGCGAGCCGAACAGCGGCGACACCACGAACTCGGTGATCGCGACGCCTTCGTGCACATTGACCGACGCCGAATGCACGCGCAGCGAGTTCAGCGCCAGTACCGCAGCGGCCTTGGAGACCAGTCCGCGCTCGTCCGGCGCGACCATCACCGCGTGCAGGCGCTCGCCGTCCCCCGCGTTGATCTCGACATGCACGCCTCGCTGCGCCGCGAGCGAAAGGTAGTGCGGCGCAGTCGGTTCGGCTTGCGGCAGCGGTTCGCCGGCCATCTCCAGCCGGCAGCGTCGCACCAGATCGGCGACCAGGGAGGCCTTCCAGTCGCTCCACACCCCGGGCCCGGTGGCCTTCGAGTCGGCCTCGGACAGGGCGTGCATCAGCTCGAGCAGTTGCGGATCCCCGCCCAGCGCCTCGGAGACGGCCGTGATGGTCTTGGGATCGTTCAGGTCGCTACGGGTAGCGGTGATGGGCAGCAGCAGGTGGTGCCGGACCATCTGGGACAAGGTGTTGATGTCGGCGGGCGGCAGGCCCAGCCGCTCGCCGATCGGGACCACCAAATCGGCGCCGAGCACACAGTGGTCCACGCCCCTGCCCTTGCCGATGTCGTGCAGCAGCGCGCCGAGCGCCAGCAGGTCCGGGCGGGCCACGTTGGTGGTCAGCGGCGCGGCATTGACCGCGCACTCCACCACGTGGCGGTCCACCGTCCACTTGTGCGACACGTCGCGCGGCGGCAGGTCCCGGATCGAATCCCACTCCGGGAGCAGCTGGCCCCACAACCCGGTGCGGTCGAGGGCTTCGATGGTCTGTAGGGCGGTGGGTCCGGCCAGCAGCACCACCAGCAGGTCGTCCAGCGCCTCGCGCGGCCACGGCGTCGGCAACGGGGGCGCGGTGTCGGCCAGCCGGCTCAGCGTCGCCGCGCCGATCGGCACGCCGGTGTCGGCCGAGGCCGCCGCCACCCGCAGCACCAGGCCGGGGTCGTGTTCGGGCTGGGCTTCGCGGGCCAGCACGATCTCACCGGCGTACTCGACCACACCCTCGTCCAGCGGTCGCCGCTTGGGCCGGCGCACCAGCGCGGCCAGCCCCCGCTTCGGCAGGGCGTTGGCGGCGGTGCGCAGGCCGGTGACAGCGTGGTAGGCGATGGTGCGGCCGGCGCTGGACAGCATGCGGGCCAGGTCGAAACGGTCGCCGACGCCCAGCGCGGCGCTGATCTCGTCGGCGAATTGCGCCAGCACCTGGTCGCGGCCGCGGCGCGACACCACATGCAGCTCGGTGCGCACGTCGAGCAGGGTCAGATAGGCGTCGTCCAGCGACCCGGCCGGGTTGTCGGCCCGCGACATGCTGTGTCTGTCGATGAGCTGGGCCAGCGCCAGCGCGTTGATCATCTGGACGTCGCGCAGGCCGCCGCGACCCGACTTCAGGTCCGGCTCGGCGCGATGCGCGATGCGGCCCAGGCGCAGCCAGCGGGCGTGCGTCATCTCCACGAGTTCGTCCATGCGGGAACGGATTCCGGTGCGCCACTGCCGTCGCACGCCGTCGATCAGTTCGGCCGACAACCGCTCCTCGCCGGCGATGTGGCGGGCCTCCAGCATGCCCAGGGCGGCCGTCATGTCGGCATTGGCGGTGCTCAGCGCCTCGCTGACGGTCCGCACGCTGTGGTCGAGCCGGACGTTGGCGTCCCACAGCGGGTACCAGAGCTTGTCAGCAACCGGGCCCAGCACGTCGGCAGGTTTGCCGTCGTGCAGCAACACCAGGTCCAGGTCCGAATACGGCAGCAGTTCACGCCGGCCCAGGCCGCCGACACCCACCAGCGCAAAGCCGCTGTCGCCGGTGATACCGATCTCGGCGGCTTTGCGGGTCAGCCAGGTTTCGTGCAGGTCCAGCACCGCTTTGCGCAGCTCGGCGGGCGCCATGCCGGTGAGGTCGCCAGACAGCAGTTCGCGCCGCGCGGCAGCCAGATCGACTGCCGCGACGGCGCTTCCTGCTTGCGTTACTTCCGATTCCGAGGTTCCCGGCGGGTCGGGTGTCACACCCGCCCGGCCCGTCTTGGCTGCATCGTCACAACGCGTCGGGACCGCGTTCGCCGGTGCGGACCCGCACGATGGTGTCCACCGGGCTGACCCAGACCTTGCCGTCGCCGATCTTGCCGGTCCGTGCGGCCCGGACGATGCTGTCCACGACCTTGTCGACGATGGAGTCGTCGACGACGACCTCGATCCGGACCTTCGGCACGAAGTCGACCGAGTACTCCGCACCCCGGTAGACCTCGGTGTGGCCCTTCTGTCGCCCGTAGCCCTGGATCTCGCTGACCGTCATGCCCAGGACACCGGCGTCCTCCAGGCTGGTCTTGACGTCGTCGAGGGTGAACGGCTTGACGATCGCGGTGATCAGCTTCATTTCTATTCCGCCTCCACTTTCTCGGCCAAACGCGCGTCGAGGCCGTTCGGGGTGTCCGGCAGGCTGGCGCGGGGCAGAACCGAACCGCTGGCAACTGCGAAGTCGTAGCCACTCTCAGCGTGCTCGGCCTCGTCGATGCCGGTCGATTCCTGCTCTGCACCCAAACGCAACCCGATGGTGTACTTCAGGATAAGGGCCAGGATCAGCGTGACGATGCCCGAGTAGGCCAGAACAGCAAACGCACCGACCGCCTGGCGTTCCAGCTGATCGAAACCACCGCCGTAGAACAGGCCCTTCGACACACCTGTGACGCCGTTGATCGCGACGCTCTCCGGCGCGGCCAGCAGGCCGACCATCAGCGTGCCGGCCAGACCGCCGACCAGGTGCACACCTACCACGTCGAGCGAGTCGTCGAAGCCGAGCTTGAACTTCAGCCCGACCGCCAGCGCGCACAGCACCCCGGCGACCACGCCGATCACCAGCGCTCCCAGCACGTTGACCGACGAGCAGGACGGCGTGATCGCGACCAGCCCGGCGACGATGCCCGACGCCGCGCCCAGCGTCGTCGCGTGCCCGTCGCGGATGCGCTCGGTGAGCAGCCAGCCCAGCATCGCCGCGGCCGTCGCGACCGTGGTGGCGATGAAGGTCGACCCGGCGGCACCGTTGGAGCTGGTGGCCGAACCGGCGTTGAACCCGTACCAGCCGAACCACAGCAGTCCGGCGCCGAGCATCACGAACGGCAGGTTGTGCGGGCGGAACAGCGTGGTGGGCCAGCCTTTGCGCTTGCCCAGCACGATCGCCAGCACCAGGCCGGCCACACCGGCGTTGATGTGCACCGCGGTGCCGCCGGCGAAGTCGATCGCATGAAGTTTGTTGGCGATCCAGCCACCCTTCTCCGAGGCGAAGCCGTCGAAGGCGAACACCCAGTGCGCGACCGGGAAGTAGACCAGGGTGGCCCACAGGCCGGAGAACACCATCCAGGCGCTGAACTTGAGGCGGTCGGCGACCGCGCCCGAGATCAGGGCGACGGTGATGATCGCGAACATCAGCTGGAAGGCGACGAAGACGGTGGCGGGCAGGGTGCCGGCCAGCGGGATATCCGTCGCCGAGACGGGCGGGGTCTTGGTCGGATCGGCCGCGACCGCATTGCCGCCGATGAGACCCTTCAGTCCCCAGTATTCGGTCGGGCTGCCGACGACGTTGCCGGTGTCGGTGCCGAATGCCATGGAGTAGCCGTAGAGCACCCACAGCACGGTGACGACGCCCATTGCGCTGATGCTCATCATGATCATGTTGAGCACGCTCTTGGCACGCACCATGCCGCCGTAGAAGAACGCCAAGCCCGGCGTCATCAACAAAACGAGCGCGGAACTCGCCAGCATCCAGGCGGTATCGCCCGTATTGGGCTGGCCCATCATCGGGAAACTCACTCGCTATCACCTCCAGTCAGCGTCGGGAGGGCCCCAGATGGATTGACTGGTGACCTGATCCAGAACCATGCGCATAAGTTGTTGCGCGGATGGGGCAGCGATGTTTCGTGGAAATTAACGTAGAAACTGGTGTGTAAGAAGTGCTAACCGAGCAGGGCGTCGACGAATGCGGCCGGCTCGAAGGGCGCCAGATCGTCGGGGCCCTCACCCAGTCCGACCAGCTTCACCGGTACCCCGAGTTCCTGTTGGACCCGGAACACGATGCCGCCCTTGGCCGTTCCGTCCAGCTTGGTCAGCACCGCGCCGGTGATGTCGACGACTTCGGCGAACACCTTGGCCTGGGCGAGTCCGTTCTGGCCGATCGTGGCGTCGAGCACCAGCAGCACCTCGTCCACGGCGGCGCGGCGGGTGACCACCCGCTTGACCTTGCCCAGCTCGTCCATCAGGCCAACCTTGGTGTGCAGCCGGCCGGCGGTGTCGATCAGGACGACGTCGGCGCCGGCGGCGATGCCCTTGTCGACGGCGTCGAACGCCACCGAGGCCGGGTCGGCGCCCTCGGCGCCGCGGACCACTTCCGCGCCGACCCGAGACGCCCAGGTTTGCAGCTGGTCGGCGGCCGCGGCCCGGAAGGTGTCGGCGGCCCCCAGTACCACGCGGCGGCCGTCGGCCACCAGCACCCGGGCCAGCTTGCCGACGGTGGTGGTCTTCCCGGTGCCGTTGACGCCGACGACCAGCAGCACCGACGGGTGGTCGGCGTGCGGTAGCGCACGGATGGAGCGGTCCATGTCCGGGTGCAGCTCTTTGATCAGCACGTCGCGCAGCACCGCGCGGGCGTCGGCCTCGGTGCGCACGTTGCCGCTGGCCAGCCGGGCGCGTAGCTGGGTGACCACCGACTCGGTAACCACCGGTCCCAGATCGGCGACCAGCAGGGTGTCCTCGACGTCCTGCCAGGAGTCCTCGTCCAGGTCGCCGCCGCCGAGCAGGCCCAGCATGCTGCGCCCGAGCGCGTTCTGCGAGCGGGCCAGCCGGCCGCGCAGGCGTTCCAGCCGTCCCTCGGTCGGCGCGATCTCCTCGACCGCGGGCGCCTCGGGCTGGGTTTGGGCCGCCTCGGGTTTCTCGGGCTTCTCGGGCTTCTCGGGCTTCTCGGGTTTCTCGGGCTGGGGCGGCTCGGGTGTCTCCGGCTCGAGGACCTCGAGGATGTCCAGGCCCTCGGGGGTGTCCGGCACCTCCGGCACCGCCGGCACCTCCGGCGGCGCGGTGGGCGGCACCTCGATGTCGGGCTCGACGGCGGGCAGCTGGACCTCGGAGATCGGCCGCTTGGGTGCGTCCCGCGGAATGGTCGCGTCGTCGCCGACGGCGGGCAGCCCGGTGGCGTCCAGGGTGGGTGTCTGGCTGAACGTGATGCCGGAGGAGGCGGTGTAACCGCCGGAGCGGTCGATGGCCTCGGTGTGCGGTTTGGCCAGGCTGATCTGGCGTCTGCGGTAGCGGACCAGTCCCACGACCAGCGCCACGATGATGAGCAGGGCGGCAACGACCGCGATGGCGATCCACAGACCTTCGGACACGCTGACAATCCTTCCAGCCGGGGGGCATCCGGCACTCGGCGGGTTGAGGGGGGATCAGCGGGCGGGGTCAGCGACGGCTTGCCGGGACAGCGTCAGCGGGGATCGCCCATCGGCGCGCCTCTCCCGCGCATCCCGGACGACGAGCGTGCAGCCCGGCCGTTGAGTGTGAAACCTGGGCGTCGGCGGTGCAGTCCGGGCGGGAAAATCGTTGCAGTCCCGCCGCCGGTACACAGTCGACGCCCTGCCTTCACCCGCAACGCCCTCGGTTCACCCTCAAGGCCACCTTGTACCCGCGCAACGCCACCAGTACCCGCGGCGGGCCGAAGTGACTCAGCCCGCTGCCGCGCCCAGCCGATCCACCTGCTGGCCGCGGATGCGTTGCGAGATGACGGCGGTGATGCCGTCGCCCTGCATCGTCACGCCGTAGAGCGCGTCGGCAACCTCCATGGTGGGCTTTTGATGGGTGATGATGATCAGCTGCGAGCGATCCCGCAGCATCTCGAACAAGCTGATCAGCCGGCGCAGGTTGGTGTCGTCCAGCGCGGCTTCCACCTCGTCCATGATGTAGAACGGCGAGGGCCGGGCGCGGAAGATCGCGACCAGCATCGCCACCGCCGTCAGCGCCTTCTCGCCGCCAGACAGCAAAGAAAGCCGGGTGACCTTTTTGCCCGGCGGGCGCGCCTCCACCTCGATCCCGGTGGTGAGCATGTCGTCGGGCTGGGTCAGCCGCAACCGGCCTTCGCCGCCGGGGAACAGCGCGGTGAACACCGTCTGGAATTCGCGTTCCACGTCGAAAAATGCGTCGCTGAACACCTGCAGGATGCGCGCGTCGACCTCGGCGACGACGTCCAGCAGATCCTTGCGGGCGGCCTTGACGTCCTCGAGCTGGGTGGACAGGAAGTTGTAGCGTTCTTCCAGCGCAGCAAACTCTTCGAGGGCTAGCGGGTTAACCCGGCCGAGCTCGGCGAGTTCCCGCTCGGCCCGTTTCGCGCGCCGTTCCTGGGTGGTGCGATCGAACGGCATCGACGCGGGTGCGACCACCTGTTCACCCCGTTCGCGGGCCTGCTCGAACTCGGCGATCTCCAGGTCGGTGGGCGGCAGCGGGACGTCGGGGCCGTACTCGGCGATCAGGTCGGCCGGCGCCATCCCGAACTGCTCGAGCACCATCTGCTCGAGTTGTTCGATGCGCATCGCCGCCTGCGCGTTGGCAACCTCGTCGCGATGCAGCGAATCGGTGAGGGCGGCCACCCGCGCGCTCAAGGTGTTGGTCTCCTCGCGCACCGCGGCCAGCGCGACCGACCGCTGCTGACGTTCGGCGGCCAGCTGATCGCGGCGGCGCGCCGCCGCATCCACCACCCCGTTGAGCCGCGCCGCCAGCAGCCGCCCGGATTCCGCGACCGCGGCGGCTATCCCGGCGGCGCGCACCCGGGCGGCGCGCGCCTGCTCGGCCCGCACCCGGGCCTCGCGTTCGGCCGCGGCGGCACGGCGCAGCGAATCGGCGCGCCCGCGCACCGCGTTGGCCCGCTCCTCGGCGGTGCGCACCGCCAGCCGGGCCTCCACCTCGAAGCTGCGCGCGTTGTCGGCCGCGGCGGCGATCGCCTGCCGGGCTTCGGCCGGGTTGGCCTCGGCCTCGCTGACCAGCTCGATCTGCTGCGCGTTGCGCAACCGGGTCTCGAGTTCGACGACTTCCGCCACGGTGCGGGCGCGCCCGGTCTCCAACTCCTCGCGCTGGCGCAGCAACTTGTTCCACTCGTCCTCGGCGGCCCGGGCGTCCTGGCCCAGCCGGCCGAGCTGGTCGTACATCGCCGAGATCGCAGTGTCGGACTCGTTGAGCGCGGCCAGTGCATGCTCGGCGGCGTCCTGGCGGGCGGTCTGCTCGGCCTGCGCGCCGGACAGTGCGGCGCTGAGCTGCGCGACCTGTTCCTCGGCGGCGGCGAGTTCGTCGCGCGCCTTGTCGATCTCGGACGCGACCTCCAGCGTGGACAACTTGCGGTCGGATCCTCCGCTGAGCCGACCGGCGCCCACCAGGTCGCCGTCCAGGGTGACCGCGCGCAGCTGCGGCCTATTGGCTACCAGGTCCAGCGCCGCACCCAGGTCGTCGACCACCACGACCCCGGACAGCATGGCGACCATCGCGCCGCGCAGCCGCGGCGGCGCCTCGATCAGGTCCAGCGCCCACGCCGCCCCGTCGGGCAGCGCGACCGGATGCGGCGCGTCAGCTGGCGCGGGCCAGTCGCTGAGCACCAGGGCGGCCCGGCCGCCGTCGGCGTGCTTGAGCGCGGCGACCGCGCTGCGGGCAGCACCCAGGCTGTCGGCGGCCAGCGCGTCGGCGGCCGAACCCAGCGCCGCGGCCAGCGCCGCCTCGTACCCGGAGCGCACCTTGACCAACTGCGCTACCGAACCCGAAATCCCTGCACCACTGTGATGTTCGGCGATCCAGGCCGCGCCGTCCTTGCGTTCCAGGCTCACCGACAGCGCATCGATGCGGGCCCGCAGCGACGCCACCTGACGTTCGGCGCCGCGTTCGGCGGCCTGCAGCTCGGCCAGCCGCGTCTCGGCCTGCCGCAACGCCGTCATCGTCCGTTCGTGATGCTCGTCGAGGCCGACCTCGCCCTGGTCGAGTTCGCCGACGCGGCTCTGCACGCCCTCGAACTCCGCGCGGGTCTGCTGGGCGCGGGCGGCGGCCTCTTCGATGCGCTCGGTGAGCCGCGCGACGCTGTCGTCGATCGACTCGACGCGCGCACGCATGGTCTCGACCTGCCCGGCCAGCCGCGCCAGCCCTTCGCGCCGGTCGGCTTCGGCCCGCACGGCCGCCAGGTGGGCCTTTTCGGCCTCGACGGCACGGCGTTCCCATTCGGCCAACTCGGCGCGGGCGGCATCCAGCCGGGTGCCCGCCTCCGCCAGTTCCTCGAGCAACTGACGCTCGAACGAGGCGATCTCGTCGGCCTCGGCCTCCAGCGCGTCGGGGTCGGTGTCGCTGGCGCGCAGCGGCTCGGTGTCGAGGTGCTGGGCACGTTCGGTGGCGATCCGCACCGTCGCGCCGACCCGCTCGGCCAGCGCCGACAGCCGAAACCAGGTCTGCTGGATCGCCTCGCCACGCTGCGAGAGCTCGGCCAGCGCCTGTTCGTGGACGGCCAGCTCCTCCGCGGCCACCGCCAGCCGGGCGGCGGCCTCGTCGTGGTCGCGGCGCATGGTGGTCTCGGCGTCGAAGATCGCCTGCCGCTCGGTACGACGGCTGACCAGGTCGTCGGCGGCCAGCCGCAGCCGGGCGTCGCGCAGGTCGGCCTGGATGGTCTGGGCACGACGCGCCACCTCGGCCTGGCGGCCCAGCGGTTTGAGCTGCCGGCGCAACTCGGTGGTCAGGTCGGTCAGCCGGGCCAGGTTGGCCGCCATCGCGTCGAGCTTGCGCAGCGCCTTTTCCTTGCGCTTGCGGTGCTTGAGCACGCCCGCGGCTTCCTCGATGAACGCGCGGCGGTCCTCGGGGCGCGACTGCAGGATCTCGTCGAGCTTGCCCTGCCCGACGATCACGTGCATCTCGCGGCCGATGCCCGAGTCGCTCAACAACTCCTGCACATCCATCAAACGGCAACTGCTGCCGTTGATTTCGTACTCGCTGGCACCGTCGCGGAACATCCGGCGGGTGATCGAGACCTCGGAGTAGTCGATCGGCAGCGCATTGTCGGAGTTGTCGATGGTGACGGTGACCTCGGCGCGGCCCAACGGCGCGCGCGAGGACGTGCCGGCGAAGATGACGTCCTCCATCTTGCCGCCCCGCAGCGTCTTGGCGCCCTGCTCGCCCATCACCCAGGCCAGGGCGTCGACCACGTTGGACTTACCCGATCCGTTGGGCCCGACGACGGCGGTGATGCCCGGTTCGAAGCGCAGAGTCGTCGGCGCGGCGAAGGACTTGAAGCCCTTCAGCGTCAGACTCTTGAGGTACACGAGGGGCCAGATTACCGCTCGACGAATCCGCTGAACTGCTCCGTGGGCTCGGACCAGTCGGCGACAACCTTATCCACCCGGCCCGGTGTGCCGCCGCCGCGCAGCAGCTCCAGCAGCCGCTCGGCTGCCGGCCGCGGACCGTGGGCGACCACCAGCACCCGCCCGTCGGCCTGGTTGGCCGCATATCCGGTCAGCCCCTGTTCCAGCGCCCGGCACCGGGTCCACCAGCGGAAACCGACACCCTGGACACGTCCGTGCACCCACGCGGTCAACCGCACCTGGTCAGGCGCCGACATCGGCGACCTCGAAGTTGACCGTGGTGCCCGATTTCAGCGTTCGACCGACCGTGCACACCGCGTCGACGGCCCGTTCCACGACGGTGAGCACGCGTTGCTTGTCCTGCGCGCTCAGGCCGGACAGGTCCAGTTCCAGCGTCTCCTCGAGCAGCGGATAGCGCTCCTGCTCGCGGTCGGCCACCCCGGACACCCGGACGGTCGCGCGGTATTCGTCGCCGAGCCGGCGGGCCAGCGGCTGGTCACTGGACATCCCGCTGCAGGCGGCCAGCGCGATCTTGAGCAACTCGCCCGGGGCGAACACGCCCTCGACGTCCTCGCTGCCGATCAGGACCTGCGCTCCCCGCGAGCTGTGTCCGGTGTAGCGCCGGGTGCCGGTGCGTTCGACCCAGAGTTCGGTCATGGTTCCCTTTCTATCGATCTACCGACGCGGCCGGGGCTGGCATTTCGGACAGTAGAACGACGACCGGTTCATGAACTTCTCGCGGCGCATCACCGTCCCGCAGCGACGACAGGGTTCGCCTTCGCGACCGTACGCGTCCAGCGACCGGTCGAAGTAACCCGACTCGCCGTTGACGTTGACATACAGCGAATCGAACGACGTGCCGCCCTTGGCCAGTGCTTCGCGCATCACCTCGGCGGCGGCGTCCAATACCGCGGTGAGCTGACGACGGGACAGCGTGTCGGCCACCCGCGCGCCGTTGACCCTGGCCCGCCACAGTGCCTCGTCGGCGTAGATGTTGCCGATGCCCGAGACCACCTGCTGGTCCAGTAGCTGGCGCTTGATCTCGGAATGCTTGCGCCGCAACACTTTCACCACCGATTCGGCGTCGAACCGAGGGTCCAGCGGATCACGCGCGAGATGCGCCACGGGCGCCGGCAGCACGCTGCCGTCCACCTCGACCAGGTCGGCCAGCAGCCACCCGCCGAAGGTCCGCTGGTCGGCGAAGCTGAGCACGGTGCCGTCGTCGAGCAGCGCCGAAATGCGCACGTGCTCGGCGCGCGGCACCTTGCCCAGCAACATCTGCCCGCTCATGCCGAGGTGGACGACCAGGGCCATGTCGGGGTCGGCGGGCTTGTCCAGCAGCAGCCACAGGTACTTGCCGCGCCGATCGGTCCCGGTGATCCGGGCGTCGAGCAACCGCGCGGTCAGATCGGCCGGGCCGGCCTCGTGGCGGCGCACCGCACGGGGATGGTGGACGCGGACCGCGGTGATCGCCTTGTCGACGACGTGCGCCTGCAGTCCGCGCCGCACCACCTCGACTTCGGGCAGCTCGGGCATTCAGCGGGCCCCCTTCAGTGCCGAGCGTGAAGCCTGCGACGCGACCCGCCGCACGGCAGGCGGAAAGTTCACAGTCGGCGGCGCGGCCGGGCCGGCGCCCGGCGGGGGCCGCGGGTCCAGCGGGTCATCAGGCGGTCGATTTCCCCGCCGAACCGAGCACCTCGGCCGCCTCGAGCGCCTTGTAGGCGGCCGATGCCGCCTTCTGCTCGGCTTCTTTCTTGGAACGGCCCATCCCCGACCCGTACTCGGTTTCCATCACCAGCACGACCGCGGTGAATTCCTTATCGTGATCCGGCCCGGTCGACGTGACCTGGTACGACGGCGTGCCCAGCGCGCGCGCCGCGGTGAGCTCCTGCAGACTGGTCTTCCAGTCCAGCCCCGCACCAAGGGTCGGGGCCGCGTCCAGCAACGGACCGAACAACCGCAGGATCGCCTCGCGCGCCACCTCGATGCCGTGATGCAGGTAGATCGCGCCCAGCAGCGATTCCATGCTGTCGGCCAGGATGCTGGCCTTGTCGGCACCGCCGGTGTTGGCCTCGCCGCGGCCCAGCAGCACGTAGACGCCCAGCCCTTGCTCCGTGAGGTTGCGGGCGACGTCGGCGAGCGCCTGGGTGTTGACCACGCTGGCCCGCAGTTTGGCCAGGTCCCCTTCGGAGCGGTCGGGATGGCGGTGGTAGAGCTCGTCGGTGATGGTCAGCCCCAGCACCGCGTCCCCCAGAAATTCCAGCCGTTCGTTGGTGGGCAGACCGCCGTTCTCGTAGGCGTAGCTGCGGTGGGTCAGCGCCAGCGAGAGCAGTTCGTCGGGCAAGTCGACACCGAGCGCATCGAGCAGCGGCTGCGGCGACGGACTCACCGTTGTTCGCCTTCCGGCGGGGGCAGCATCGCGGCCAGCTTGGCCCACCTCGGGTCGATCTGGTCGTGGTGGTGGCCGGGTTCGGCGGCCAGCGACACCCCACACTGCGGGCATAGACCCGGGCAGTCGGGCGAGCACACCGGAGAGAACGGCAGTTCCAGGCCTACCGCGTCGATGATCGGTTGCTCGAGGTCGATCCTCTGGTCGACGACGTGGCCCACCTCGTCTTCTTCAGTGGTCGCCTCGGTGGCACTGTCCGGGTAGGCGAACAGCTCGGTCAGCCCGACCTGCACCCGTCCTTCGATCGGCGACAGGCAGCGGGAGCACTCGCCGGCGGTCGGCGCGGCCACCGTCCCGGTCACCAGCACACCTTCGGACACCGATTCCAGCCGCAGATCCAGCTCGAGCGGTGCGCCGGACTGGATCGCGATCAGCTCCACACCGATGCGCAATGGACTGTCCACGGTCTGGCGCACCGTGAACGTGCCGCCGGGGCGTCGGCCCAACCGGGCGATATCGATCGCCATCGGCCCGGTTGCGGGTCGATGGGTGGTCTGGCTGTGCCGCTTGGCCATACCGGAATCCTACGGCTCCCGGCCGAGGGCTCCACGACATGCGTGGATGTACGCGGCCTACCGCGTCACGTAGTCGTGCGTGCCGGCCGCGGTGCGCAGTTGGTGACGACCGCGCCCGACCGAACGCAGGGTGCCGTTGAGGAACTCCTCGAATTCGGCGAGCTTGTTGTCGACGTAGATGTCGCATTCGCCGCGCAGCCGGTCGGCTTCGGCGTGCGCGGTGTCGATCAGACGGGTGGATTCGGCGTGCGCAGCCTGGACCACCTCATTCTGCGACACCAGGCGCTGCTGCTCCTTGATGCCTTCCTGCACGGCCTTCTCATAGGAGAGGTTGCCGTTCTCGATCAGCCGGTCGCATTCGGACTTCGCGCGGCTGATACTGGCCTCGTACTCGCGCTTGGCCGACGCGGCGATCCGGATGGCTTCCTCGCGCGCCTCCCCGACCATCCGCTCGCTGTGCTGGCGCGCTTCGCTGACCATCCGGTCGGCCTGGGCCTTGGCGTCGGACAGTAGCCGGTCGGCCTCGGCGCGGGCGTGGTTGATCATCGACTCGGCCTCGGTGGTGGCCGACGACACCATCGAGTCGGCATGCGACTTGGCGTCGTGCAGCATCGAATCGCGGGCGTCCAGCACGTCCTGGGCGTCGTCGAGTTCGCCGGGGATGGCGTCCTTGATGTCGTCGATCAGCTCCAGCACATCGCCGCGAGGCACCACGCAGCCCGCCGTCATCGGCACGCCACGGGCTTCTTCGACGATGGCGCTCAATTCGTCGAGCGCTTCAAAGACTCGGTACACGGCCACACCCTCCTGGCGTCCTGCAAACAATCCTGGTTGTTACCAGTGTGCCTGGTGTTACGTCTGTGACGGCGGTGGTGACGCCGGTGTGTCGGGCTCGAATTTCGGTTGCGGTCCCGCAGACCACTCGCAAGCACGTGGTTTGCTACCAGCCTATCGCCGCCGGCGTGTCGGCGGCGCATCGTCGACAAGCTCCACCCGCCGCGCAGCACGCGGGCGGGTGGACTGGGCAATGGCGCAGCTGGGAGCAAGCGCATCAGGGCTCGCTGATCCCCGTCGCGCGACTCTCACCCGGCCCGCTTGACCTATACCCCTATGGGGTATAGGTTGCTGATGTCCCGTTGCCGACCGGGCGGAGGTTCCCGCGATGGACAAGGTGTTATCGGCGGTCGGCCACGCGTTGGCGCTCACCGGTTCGATGACGTGGGAGATCCTCTGGGCGCTGATCCTCGGCTTCGCCCTCTCGGCGGTGGTCCAGGCGGTGGTGCGTCGTTCGACCATCGTGGCGCTGCTGGGCGACGACCGGCCGCGGACCCTGGCGGTGGCGGCCGGCCTGGGCGCAGCATCGTCGTCCTGCTCGTACGCCGCGGTCGCCCTGGCCCGATCGCTGTTCCGCAAGGGCGCGAACTTCACTGCCGCGATGGCCTTCGAGATCGGTTCGACGAACCTCGTGATTGAGCTGGGCATCATCCTGGCGCTGCTGATGGGCTGGCAGTTCACCGCCGCCGAGTTCGTGGGCGGACCGCTGATGATCCTCGTGCTCGCCGTGTTGTTTCGGATCTTCGTGCGCTCGCGGCTCGTCGAAGCCGCCCGCGAGCAGGCCGACAAGGGTATCGCCGGATCCATGGAAGGCCATGCGGCAATGGACATGTCGATCAAGGGTGAGGGTTCCTTCTGGCGCCGCCTGTTTTCGGGACAGGGGCTCACCTCGGTGTCGCACGTCTTCGTGATGGAGTGGCTCGCGATCCTGCGCGATCTGGTCATCGGTCTGTTCATTGCGGGCGCGATCGCGGCGTGGGTGCCCGAAACCTTTTGGCAGAACTTCTTTTTGACGAATCATCCGACCTGGTCAGCGATTTGGGGACCGCTCGTCGGGCCGTTCGTGGCGATCGTGTCGTTCGTCTGCTCGATTGGCAATGTGCCGTTGGCCGCGGTGCTGTGGAACGGCGGGATCAGCTTCGGCGGGGTCATCGCGTTCATCTTCGCCGACCTGCTGATCCTGCCGATCCTGAACATCTACCGTAAGTACTACGGCACCCGGATGATGCTGACCCTGCTGGCTACGTTCTACGCCGCGATGGTGGTGGCCGGTTACGTAGTCGAATTGGCTTTCGGCGCAGCCGGTCTCATACCGAGTCAGCGCAATGCGATGGTCATGTCGGCCGGGATCTCGTGGAACTACACGACGTGGTTGAACATCGCCTTTCTGGTTGTTGCGGCGGTGTTGGTTGTGCGGTTCTTCACCAGCGGTGGACTACCGATGCTGAAAATGATGGGCGGCTCCCCGGATGCCGAGCACAGTGGGCACGAGTGCTACTGACGGGGTACGGAAATTCTTGACCGTATAGCGGTCCCAAGGGATTAGACGCACCGAGGTCGCGTTGGGTTCCATTCTCGAAAGTTCTTGCCTGGCTTTGTCTTCGGCGTCCTTGCTGGCCCCGGGTTGTCGGTGGGTGTTCGTAGAATCCGAGGCATGACAGCCAGCACGCGTGCGGAGATCGTCGAGGTCCTCGACGCGTGCGATGCGGCCGTCGAGCGGTTGTGCGAGTCGAGCTTTGAGGTACTCACCACCCCGGAGCGGATGGCGATCCTGGAGCGCTTGGAGACGGTGGCGCGGCGGTTGCCGGTGCCGCAGCATCAGCTGCTCAACCAGTTGGGCACCGCCACCAAAGAGGAGCTGGGCGACACCCTGCGCAATACGCTGGCCGACCGGCTGCGCATCACCCGCGCCCAGGCCAGCCGGCGCATCGCCGACGCCGCCGACCTCGGTCCCCGGATGTCGCTGACGGGGGAGCCGCTGCCCCCGAAGCTGGAAGCCACCGCCGCCGCCCAACGCCGCGGCCGCATCGGCAGTGAGCACGTGGCGGAGATCCGCGACTTCTTCACACACCTGCCCGCCGACGTCGACGCCGGTACCCGCGAACACGCCGAAGCCGACCTGGCCGACCAAGCCGCCAGCACCCGCCCCGACGAGGTCGCCGACTACGCCACCGCACTACTGACCTACCTGCACCCCGACGGGGAATTCTCCGACGACGAACGCGCCCGCAAGCGCGGCCTGAGTCTGGGCAAACAAGACCCCGACGGCATGTCCAAACTCACCGGCTGGATCACCCCCGCGCTGCGCGCCGCCCTGCAAGCCGCCTGGGCCAAACTGGCCGCCCCCGGCATCGCCAACCCCGACGACCACCTGCCCCACATCGACGAGGGCGAGCCCGACCCCGAGGCGGTCCGCCGCGACACCCGCACCACGGCTCAGCGTCAGCACGATGGGCTGCAGGCCGGGCTGCTGGCGCTGCTGGCCTGCGGCAAACTCGGCCACCATAACGGGTTGCCGGTCACCCTGATCGTCACCACCACCCTGACCGAATTGGAAGCCGGCACCGGCACAGCCCGCACCGGCGGCGGCAGTTTAGTGCCGATGTCCGATGTGATCCGCTGGTCGGGCGCCGCGCACCCCTACCTCGCCCTGTTCGACGGCGCCACACCGCTGGCGCTCTACCACACCAAGCGGCTGGCCAACCCGGCACAGCGGCTGATCCTGTATGCCCGCGATCGCGGTTGCACCCGCCCCGGCTGCACCACCCCGGCCTACCACTGCCAGGTCCATCACCTCACCGCCTGGCAAACCTGCCACAGCACCCACATCACCAACCTCGCCCTGGCCTGCGGCATCCACAACCGCCTCGCCGAACACGGCTGGACCACCCACACCACCAGCCGCGGCCTCACCCAATGGCTACCCCCCACCCACCTCGACCACGGCCAACCCCGCATCAACACCTTCCACCACCCCGAACGCCGCTACCCACCCGCCGAAGACGACGAGCCCGAGTAGCTTCAGCCCAGCACGCCCAACCGCTGCATCATCGCGAGGTTGTCGGCGATGCCCACCGTTCGGCGGTGGGCCGTTATATCCTGGCCAGCGAATTTTCCGCAACGGCCTTGCAGAAGGAGCTCCTAATCGCGAATACCGCGACGCCGAACGAGGCGGGCAGCTTCGCCCAGCGGCCCGCCGGCCCCCCGCCGCCCGCCGACATCGGGCGGCTGCTGCTGCGCTGCGACGACCACCCCGGGATCATCGCCGCTGTCAGCACCTTCCTGACTCAGGCCGGCGCCAACATCATCTCCCTGGACCAGCATTCCACCGCCCCCGAAGACGGAACCTTCTTGCAGCGGGCCATCTTTCACCTGCCCGGGCTGACCGCCGCGCTCGACGGACTGGAAAACGAATTCGCCACTGCGGTCGCCGACAGGTTCGCCATGGACTACCGGTTCACCGAGGCCGCCAAACCCAAGCGGGTCGCCATCATGGCCTCCAAGGACGACCACTGCCTGTTGGACCTGTTGTGGCGCAATCGTCGCGGCGAACTGCAGATGTCGATCGCGATGGTCATCGCCAACCATCCCGACCTCGCCGAACGCGTCCGCCCGTTCGGAGTGCCGTTCATCCACATCCCCGCGACCCGCGACACCCGCGCCGAGGCCGAGCAACGTCAGCTCCAATTACTCACCGGCAACGTCGATTTGGTGGTACTGGCCCGCTACATGCAAATCCTCACCCCGGAGTTCCTCGACGCCGTCGGGTGCCCGCTGATCAACATCCACCACTCGTTCCTGCCGGCCTTCATCGGTGCGGCGCCCTACAAGCGGGCCCGCGAGCGCGGCGTGAAACTGATCGGTGCGACCGCCCACTACGTCACCGAGGTGCTCGACGAAGGCCCGATCATCGAGCAGGATGTGGTGCGCGTGAACCACACTCATACCGTCGACGACCTGGTGCGGCTCGGGGCCGACGTCGAACGCGCCGTGCTCTCGCGTGCGGTGCTATGGCACTGTCAGGACCGCGTCATCGTGCATGACAATCAGACAATCGTCTTCTGACTGACCCGACGAGCTATTCGGCGCCAGCCGTGTCGACCGCCACCTCACCGAACCTGGCTCGTAGCGCACCCCACACGTCCGCGTGCGTTCTGGGCGACTTGCGATATGCCCCTTGACGTTTGACGAACTGATGCGCCATGGGTGCGATGACCCGCCGCGGGTAGCGCATCCAGCCGGCCCGATCCCGTATCTCGGCGAGCATGTCGGGCCACGAATAGTGCTGGAATTTCAGCAACTGCTGCGCGCGGGCGGTGTCCATCCAGTCGTTGGGATACCAGTCGTCGTCGCTGTCCGGGTTCCCCGGCAGACCGGCCGGCATCGCGCCGGGCATTCCGTGTGCGGCCGCCAGGGCTGAGCCGATCCCGCCCTGCAGCAGCCGGTGCGAATCGTCGCCGGCGATCAACAGCGTCTCCCCAACCACATCGGCTTCCGTGGCCGCCGCGAAAGCGGTTGCCACGTCCCGGCTATCGATGCAATGCACCCGGCCGTCGGCTGGCATGGCGCTGCCGAAATACAGGGTGTCCTTGGTGAACGGGGTGGCCGAGAGGTCGACGCTGAGCACACCGCCGAGGCGCATCATCACCCAGTCCAGGTTCGACGCCCGCACCAGTTGTTCGGCTTCCAGTTTCTGACCGCCGTACAGCTCGCACGGACGCGTGGGCGTGTCCGCGGTGACCGGTTCGGGATGCCGATGAGGGTTTCGCGACCCGTACACCGAACCGCTGGACGCATGCACGAATCGCGGCGGATTCGGTAATCGTTCCGCGGCCTGCAGTAGTGCGGCGGTGGCGTCGACGTTCACCCGGCGGCCGAGGCGACCGTTGTAATAGATCAGCGGCGGGATGACTGCGGCGAGGTGAACGATGACGTCCGAGGAAACCTCGGCGACCACCCGTTGAACCTGGTCGGCGTCGGTCAGATCGACCTGCACGGGTTCCGCGCCGGCAGGCAGCGCGGCCACGGTGCGATGAGCGGTCGCAACCACCCGCCAACCGTCGAGCGCGAATCGCCGGACAACCTCGGAACCGACCAGGCCGAAGGCCCCGGTGATCAGCACGGTCTCCGCCACAGAGGGACCGTAACCCACGTGATGAAGACCGCGCTAGACCTCGAGCAGCGCCGCGACCGTCGGTTGCCACCTATCCGCGCGGTGAACACCCGCAACAGCGGCCTAACGATGTTGTGCGCCAACAGGTATCGGACCTGCGCGAGAGCGACGGTGTCGGTCCTAGGCCAGCCGAACCCAGGTGCGAAGATCGGTTCATGCAGGGTTACGACATCATCGGCGACATCCACGGCTGTGCCGGCCAATTGGAGCGGCTACTGGCCAAGCTCGACTATCGGGCCGGCGATGGCGCCTACCTGCATCCGGAGCGCCAGGCGATCTTCGTCGGCGACCTGGTCGATCGCGGGACCGAGCAACTGCGCGTGCTGCAGATCGTCAAGGCGATGGTCGAGGCCGGTAGCGCGCAGGTCGTGATGGGCAACCACGAGTTCAACGCGATCTGCTACTCCATCGAATATCCTTCCGGCAGCGGGAAATACTTACGCCCGCAGAACGAGAAGAACACCAACCAGCACCGGGAGTTTCTCGACCAGCTCACCGACGGGCAGCGCACCTACTACCTGGACTGGTTCGCCACGCTGCCGCTGTGGCTCGACCTCGGCGACATCCGGGTGGTTCACGCGTGCTGGCATGAAGTGTCCATGAAATACGTTGAAAGCCAACTAGGTTCGGATCGGTTCAACTCGCTGGATCAGTTCGTGCGATCCTCGACGCCCGGTGACGAACTGTTCACGGCGGTCGAGATCCTGCTCAAGGGTCCGGAGATCAGCCTGGTGAAACACGGCCAACCGCCGTTCAAAGACAAAGACGGCCATGTTCGCCGCCAAGCGAGGATCCGCTGGTGGGACGCCACTGCCGCGACACTGCGCGAAATAGCGGAAATGGCAACGGGTTTGACCACCGACACCGACGAGCCGTATCCCACGCTGCCCGACATAGAGGTGGCGGCCGACGAGCGTTCGTACGTCTACACCGACACCGTGCCGGTGTTCTTCGGCCACTACTGGCGCAAGGGTGACCCGAAGCAGCTGCGCGACTGGACCCAGCACTGCGCGTGCGTGGACTTCAGCGCGGCCAAGGATGGAAAACTGACCGCCTACCGATGGTCCGGCGAGGCCACCGTCGACCCGGACAACTACCTGCAGCTCACCGATTGATCCGCTCCCGCAGCCGGCGGTTCACCGGCTCGGGCAGCAGTGCGGTCACATCGCCACCGAGCATGGCGACCTCCTTGGCCAGCGACGACGACACGAACGAATACTCCGGTGCGGTCGCCACGAAGAACGTGTCGACGCCGGCGACGTGCTTGTTCATCTGCGCCATCTGCAGCTCGTACTCGAAGTCGGTGCCGGTGCGCAGACCCTTGACGATCGCGTTCATCCCCTGCGAGCGGACGAAGTCGACCACCAGGCCCTGACCGGCCTCGACCCGCAGGTTCGGCAGGTGGACCGTGGACTCCTCGATCATCGCGATCCGCTCGTCCAGGTCGAACATGCCCTTCTTGGCGGGATTGACCAGGATGGCCACCACCACCTCGTCGAACTGGGCCGCGGCGCGCTCGAAAACGTCGATGTGACCCAACGTGACCGGGTCGAACGACCCCGGGCATACCGCGCCACTCATGGGAGATGACGCTACACGCCGGCTCAGACCCGCTCGGCCAGCTCCAACCGGGTGTCGCCGTAAACCCGTTCCGGCCATACCGCCCAGCCCTCCGGCCAGGTCAGCGGCGCACTGCCGACGCCGCGTTCCACCACCGCCACCGTTCCCTCCCTGGTCCAGTCGTGCAGCGCCGACAACACGGCGTTGACGTCGGAGGTCTCCACTTCATAAGGCGGATCGGCAAGCACCAGGTCCACCGGCGACCGCGGCTCAGCCGCGAGCACGGCCGCCACCGCACCTCGACGCACCGTCGCACCGGGCAGGCCCACCGCGTCGATATTGCGCGCCAGCACGGCCGCGGTCCGGGCGTCGGCTTCCACGAACAGCCCCGACGCCGCGCCGCGCGACAAGGCTTCCAATCCGAGCGCACCCGATCCGGCGTAGAGGTCCAGCACCGCCAGACCGGTCAGGTCGATGCGTGCGGTCAGGATGTTGAACAGGGACTCGCGGACCCGGTCGGTGGTCGGTCTCGTCCCCCGCGGCGGCACGACCAGGCGTCTGCCCCGCGCTACGCCACCGATGATGCGGGTCAAGAGTCACCGACCGGACGAACTCAGCACCAGCAGCAGGTCGCCGCCCTCCACCTGCGCGGTGCTCGACACGGCCACCCGTTCCACCGTGCCGTCGTCGGGCGCGGTGATCGGCGCCTCCATCTTCATCGCCTCGATGGTGGCGATGGTCTCCCCCGCACTGACCTTGTCCCCTTCGGATACCGAGACGGTGACCACCCCGGCGAACGGAGCGGCGACGTGCCCGGCGTTGCCGCGATCGGCCTTCTCGGCGGCCGGCACCGCGCTGGCAATGCCGCGGTCGCGCACCAGCACCGGTCGCAGCTGGCCGTTGATGATGCACATCACCGTCCGCATGCCACGCTCGTCGGGTTCGGAGATGGCTTCCAGCCCGATCAGCAGCTCCACCCCGCGTTCCAGCTTCACCCGATGCTCTTCGCCCTGCCGCAGGCCGTAGAAGAACTGGTTGGCCGACAACTGGGAGGTGTCGCCATAGAGTTCCCGATGGTCTTCGAATTCCTTTGTCGGGCCGGGAAACAGAAGCCGGTTGAGGGTCGCCTGGCGGTCGGGGCCGGGCACCGACAGCGCGGCCCGGTCGTCGGCGGTCAACTCCGGGGCCGGCTTGGCCGACGCGCGCCCTTCCAGCGCCCGCGACCGCAGCGGCTCCGGCCACCCGCCTGCCGGGTCGCCCAGCTCACCGCGCAGAAAGCCCAGCACCGAATCCGGGATGTCGAATCGGGCTGGATCGGAGGCGAATTCGTCGGCCGTAAGCCCCGAGCCGACCAGCGCCAACGCCAGGTCGCCGACCACCTTCGACGACGGGGTGACCTTGATCAGTCGGCCCAGCACCCGGTCAGCGCCCGCGTAGGCCTCCTCGATCTCCTCGAACCGGTCACCGAGCCCCAGCGCGATCGCCTGCTGGCGCAGATTCGACAGCTGCCCGCCCGGGATCTCGTGACGATACACCCGCCCGGTCGGGCCGGGAAGCCCGGATTCGAAGGGCGCGTACACCTTTCGCAACGCCTCCCAGTACGGCTCCAGCGCGCATACCGCCGACAGCGACAGTCCGGTGTCGTAGTCGGTGTGCGCCGCGGCCGCCACGATCGAACTCAGCGCCGGCTGGCTGGTGGTCCCGGCCATCGGCGCCGCGGCCCCGTCGACCGCGTCGGCGCCGGCCTGCCAGGCGGCCACATAGCTGCCCAGTTGCCCGCCCGGGGTGTCGTGGGTGTGCACGTGGATAGGCAGGTCGAAGCGACTGCGCAACGCCGAAACCAGGGTGTGCGCCGCCGGCGCGCGCAGCAGCCCGGCCATGTCCTTGATCGCCAGCACGTGCGCACCGGCCGCCACTATCGACTCGGCCAACCGCAGGTAGTAGTCGAGCGTATAGAGCCGCTCGCCCGGGTCGGACAGGTCGCCGGTATAGCACATCGCGACTTCGGCTATCGCAGAACCGGTTTCGCGCACGGCGTCGATGGCCGGACGCATCGAGTCCAGGTTGTTGAGCGCGTCGAAAATCCGGAAGATGTCGATGCCGGTGGCCGTCGCCTCCTCGATGAACGACGACGTGACGATCTCCGGATACGGCGTGTAACCCACCGTGTTGCGGCCCCGCAGCAGCATCTGCAGGCAGATGTTGGGGATCGCCTCGCGCAGCGCGGCCAGCCGCTCCCACGGGTCCTCCTTCAGGAACCGCAGCGCCACATCGTAAGTCGCGCCGCCCCAGCACTCCACCGACAACAGCTGCGGCACCGTGCGCGCCAGGTGCGGCGCCACCATCATCAGCCCGCTGGTGCGCACCCGGGTCGCGAGCAACGACTGGTGGGCATCGCGGAACGTCGTGTCCGTCACGCCCACCGCTTTTGACTCGCGCAGCCAGCGCGCGAACCCCTCCGGACCCAGTTCCAGCAGCCGCTGTCGCGACCCGTGCGGCGGTTCGGCCTCCCGATCGATCTCGGGCAACTTGTTCTGCGGGTACACCTTCGACGGCCGGGCGCCGTGCGGCTGGTTGACGGTGACGTCGGCCAGATAGTTCAGGATCTTGGTGCCGCGGTCGGCCGACGTGCGGGCAGTCAGCAGCCGGGGCCGCTCGTCGATGAACGACGTGGTGATCCGGCCGGCCTGGAAATCGGGATCATCCAGAACCGCTTGCAGGAACGGAATATTCGTCGATACCCCGCGAATCCTGAACTCCGCCATGGCCCGTCGGGCACGGTTGACCGCAGTCTTGAAATCGCGGCCACGACAGGTCAGCTTGACCAGCATGGAGTCGAAGTGCGCACTGATCTCCGCGCCCAGGTTGGTGCTGCCGTCCAACCGGATGCCGGCCCCGCCGGGGGTGCGCAGCGCGCTGATCCGGCCGGTGTCGGGACGGAATCCGTTGGCCGGATCCTCGGTGGTGATGCGGCACTGCAGCGCCGCGCCGTGCGGACGGACGCCGTCCTGGGTCAGCCCCAGGTCCTGCAACGTCTCACCGGCCGCGATCCGCAACTGGCTGGATACCAGGTCGACGTCGGTGATCTCCTCGGTGACGGTGTGCTCCACCTGAATTCGCGGGTTCATCTCGATGAAGACGTACTCGCCGTTCTCGTCCAGCAGGAACTCGACCGTGCCCGCACAGCTGTATCCGATGTGCCGGGCGAACGCGACCGCGTCCGCGCACATCTTCGCGCGCAGCTCGTCCGGCAGGTTCGGCGCCGGCGCCAGCTCGATCACCTTCTGGTGGCGGCGCTGCACGCTGCAGTCGCGCTCGTAGAGATGGATCACGTTGCCCTGGGTGTCCGCCAGGATCTGCACCTCGATATGGCGCGGGCGCAGCACCGCCTGCTCCAGATAGACCGTCGGGTCGCCGAACGCCGACTCGGCTTCGCGGCTGGCGGCCTCGACCGCCTCTGGCAGCGCGGACTTTTCGGTCACCCGGCGCATCCCGCGGCCGCCGCCACCGGCAACCGCCTTGACGAACAAGGGAAATCGCATATCGTCGGCAGCCGCCACCAGATCGGCCACCGCGGCCGACGGCGCGCAGGACTGCAGTACCGGCAGGCCCGCCTCCCGCGCCGCCTCGATCGCCCGCGACTTGTTGCCCGTCAGCTTGAGCACCTCGGCGTCCGGCCCCACGAAGGTGATGCCCGCCGCTGCGCACGCAGCGGCCAATTGCGGGTTCTCCGAAAGGAATCCGTAACCGGGGTAGACCGCGTCCGCACCGCAACGCTGCGCTGTCTCGACGATCGCGTCGACCGACAGGTAGGCCCGCACCGGATGTCCCGGCTCGCCGATCTGATAGGACTCGTCAGCCTTCAAGCGGTGCAGCGAATTGCGGTCCTCGTAGGAGTAGACGGCGACGGTGCCGACACCCAGTTCGTAGGCGGCGCGGAAGGCGCGGATCGCGATTTCGCCGCGGTTGGCCACCAACACTTTGGAGATCACGCCCGACCCTAACTCAGATGAGCGTCGACCAATAATTCCAGAACCGGACCATGATCAGCAGGAACACGGCGGTGAACCAGAACGTCACCAGTGACCACCGCCAGCCGAAAAGCAACCGCGGCACGGCACCCGAGTCGGCGCGCGGACGCGCCAGGATCGACAGCACCACCACCAGCAACGTCACGGTGACCGCCCAGACCACCATGCAATAGGGGCACAGCGCCCCGATGCGGTACAGACTCTGGAAGATCAGCCAGTGCACCAGGCCCGTGCCGACCAGCAGCCCGGCCGCCAGTCCACTCCAATACCATTGCGGCAGCGATACTTTCGCGACGGCCAGTACCCCGGTAACCACTACGACGGTGAATCCCGCGATGCCCAGCAGCGGGTTGGGGAAACCCAGCAGCGAAGCCTGCGGTGTCACCATCACCGAACCGCACGACAGGATCGGGTTGATGTTGCAGGACGGCACGTACGAAGAATTGCGCAGCAGCTCGATCTTCTCGATCGTCAGCGTGACCGAGGCGATCAACCCGATCACACCGCCGATCAGCACCCACCACGCGCTGAGCACGGGCACGAAAAGCGCCGGCCCACCGGTTACCTCAGCTGGTGCGGCTGGTTCTTCGGACACGGTCCTCAGGATTTCGCCGCCGCGGCGACCTCGTCGATACCGGGAACGTTGCCGACGATTCCCTTGATCTTGTCGACCAGCGCCGCCGGCGTCGACCATTGGTACTCGGTGCCGTTGATCCTGACCGTCGGCGTTCCCTGAATGTTGTTGGCGGCCGCCAAACCGGTCACCTTGGAGATGTACTTGCCGCTGTTGATGCAGTCCGGCACCTTGCCCGACACGCCGGCCTGGCGGGCGATCTCGATCAACCGCGCGTTGTCGGGGAACTTCGTGCCCGTCTCGGACGGCTGGATGTCCTGGCTGTACAGCGCCTCATGGAACCGGCGGAACGCTTCGATGGACTCGTCGGCGACGCAGTAGCCGGCCGCGGCCGCCCGCGACGAATAGTTCTGGGTGTGCGCACTGTCCAGGATGGTGACCATGGTGTAGTCGGCGGCGATCGCGCCGATGTCAATCAGCTTGGAGACGGTGGGCCCGAAGCTGCGCTCGAAGTTGCCGCACGCCGGGCACAGGAAGTCTTCGAAAAACTGGATCTCGGCCTTGGGTTTGCCGTTGTCGGTGACCAGCTTGCTCGAGGTGACGACGACGGCGCCGTTGGCGTCGACCGGCCCGTTTTTGTGCTGCTTGGAGATGACGATGTAGGAGACCAGGGCCACCGCGAAGATCACCACGATCGCGGTGCCGGCGATCTGGATGAGGCGGCCGGATTTGCCGTCGGCGGACTTCAGGTCGAGTCGCGCGGGGCGCTTTGGTTTGTCGGCCACAGGTTCCTCACGTTCGTTGGCGGCACCCGCTGAGCGGGCGCTTCTAGAGTACCGACGCGGCTGCCGGCACAGGTCAGGACCGGCTCAGGTGTGCTCGCAGCGCCGAGATCAGTTCCGTCGTGGCCGCGGAACTGTCACCGCCGAGCTGGAACAGGTTGGCGAAGCCGTGCGTCAGCGAACCCAGGTAGCGCAGGTCCACCGGGGTTCCGGCGGCACGCAACGCGGCGGCGTAGTCCTGACCCTCGTCTCGCAGCGGGTCGAATCCGGCGACCGCGATCAACGCGGGCGCCAGCCCGGACAGCGACTCGGCCCGCGCCGGCGATACCCGCGGATCCGTCGGGTCGATGCCGGAGTTGCGCAGGTACTGCGCGGTGAACCAGTCGATGTCGCGTCTGGTCAGCAGGAAGCCGCGCGCGAACAGGCTCAGCGAGCGGGTCTGCGCGGTGAAATCGGTCCGCGGATAGATCAGCCACTGCAGCACCGGGGCAGGTTCGCCGTTGTCCCGGGCCAGCTGGCTGACCACGGCGGCCAGATTGCCGCCGGCGCTGTCCCCGCCCACCGCCACCCGCCCGGGGATGGCGCCGAGTTGTTCGGCGTGCTCCCAGGCCCACCGGAACGCGGCGTAGACGTCGTCGATCGCGGCCGGCGCCGCATGCTCCGGTGCCAGCCGATAGTCGACCGACAGGACGTGGATGCCCGCGTCGCGACAGGTCAGCCGGCACAGGCCGTCGTGGGTGTCCAGGTCGCCGAGGGCGAAGCCACCGCCGTGGTAGAAGACCAGCAGCGGGGTCGGCGCGTCCGACGGCGGGCGGTAGTGCCGCGCCGGGATAGCCCCGGCCGGACCGGGCAGCGTGATGTCTTCGACCTCGACGTGAATCTGCGGACCCGGCATGTCGGCCATGCTTTGGCGCATGAATGCCCGCGAGGCAGCGACGTCGTCGTCGACCACGAGGCCGTCGACGCCGACGGCCCGCAACCCGGTCAGCATCAGCTGCAGGGTCGGGTCCAGGGTGTTGCCGTCGATGATGACCGAGCGACCGCGGGTCAGCAGCCGCTTGGCACCGACCGGAATCCACGGGATGACCTTGACGCCCGCGGCGGTGACGGTGTGCTGCACCCGACCTATCCAGCCGTTCTGTTCGCCGGTAGCTCCCGGATGGAGGTCCGGCGCGCCTGGCAGACTCTTGGTCATCGGCCACTCCCTCGAAAATTGGCTTACCCGCCCTCGGGTCCCGTACCCCGCGACAACTGTACGGACACGTAGCGACGCATTGGTTAGGTGGCGTATTCAACTCGGTAGTATGTGGTGCCCGAGTCGGCCACCAGTGCAACGCCGTCTTGGTCTAGATCTGAAAAACCGTCAATTTTCATAGGTTCGAATTCAATAGGTAGGTGATGACGTTGACTGGCGAGTCGGGCGCCGCTTCGATCCCCTCGATAGCCCTCAATGACGAGAACACCATGCCGGTGCTCGGTCTTGGTACCGCGGAGCTGTCGGAGGACGAGACCGAACGCGCGGTGTCCGCGGCGCTGGAGGTGGGCTGCCGGCTCATCGACACCGCGGCCGCCTACGGCAACGAGGCTGCGGTGGGCCGCGCGATCGCGGCCTCGGGCATTCCGCGCGCCGAGTTGTTCGTCACCACCAAGCTGGCCACCGCCGAACAGGGTTTCCAGAGCTCGCAGGACGCCTGCCTGCGCAGCCTGGAACGGCTCGGCCTGGACTACGTCGACCTCTACCTGATTCACTGGCCGGCCGCATCGCTGGGCAAATATGTGGACTCCTTCGGCGGGCTCATCCAGTCCCGCGGCAACGAGCACGCCCGCTCGATCGGGGTCTCCAACTTCACCGCCGAGCATTTGTCGATGGTCATCGACCTGACGTTCGTCACGCCGGCCGTCAACCAGATCGAGCTGCACCCGCTGCTCAACCAGCAGGAGCTGCGCGGCTCGAATGCCGAGCACGAGGTGGTGACGCAGTCCTACACGCCGCTGGCCCTGGGCAAGCTGAACGACAACCCGACGGTCACCTCGATCGCGGCCGAGTACGGCAAGACACCGTCTCAGGTGTTGTTGCGGTGGAACGTGCAGCTGGGCAATTCGGTTGTTTTCCGGTCGGCCAAGCCCGAGCACATCGCCAGCAATCTGGACGTGTTCGGATTCGAACTGGCCACCGAGCACATGGACGCGTTGAACGGGCTGGACGACGGCACCCGGTTCCGTCCGGACCCGGACACCTACGCCGGAGCCTGATTTTTTTCCGCCGATCTGTCCTCGCCGACGGTGAACGGCGCGACGCCCCACCGGCGCGTCACGTCGTTGAATTCACTCACGGCCGGACGGTCGGCCGGACGGGGGCCGGCCGGCGGGGTCAGCCGGCGGGGCAGGTGGCCGCGGCCTGACGCAACACCACGCTGGACGGCAGATCCACCGGCAACCCGTAACCGCGCAGTACCGCGATGAACTGCATGCCGTACTGGCACGCAAACGCCGCATTGGGCGGCATCCACTGCGCCGGCGGCGAATCGCCCTTGTCCTGATTGGCCTGCCCCTGCACGGCCAGGAGGTTGGCCGGGTCGTTGGCGAAGCGCTTACGCTCGGCGGCCGGCCACGCGTAGGCGCCCATGTCCCAGGCGTAGGACAGCGGGACGATGTGGTCGATCTGCACCGCTTCGCCCACTTTGGCGCCGCGCTGGAAGGCGACGACGGTGTTGGTGTACGGGTCGTGCAGGGTCCCGGTGGCCACCGCGTCGGGGCACCGCTTGGTGAACACATGGGTGATGTCCACCAGGTCGCGGTTGAGGATGTCGTCGCGGGTGTCGCAGCCGTTGTGGCCCAGCGGGGCGTCGTTGTCGTCGTCCCACGCCGGGCCGTATGCGACCCGCAGGTAGTCGTACCGGCGAACCCGCAACGGCACCACTGCGATGCCGGCCAGCACGTCCTCGCCGGGCTGCACGGTCGGCACGTCGGCGCGCGCGGCGAATTCGTCGGCGTGCCGGGACGCGGCGGATCCCAGCGTCTGGTACGCGACCACCAGCGCCAGCGCGGCCACCGCCGCCAGCCACAGCAGCACCTTGCGCGTCATGACTTGTCCAGGTACTCGATCTGATCGGTGTCGGTGAAACGCGCTGCCAGCGAGACCAGTCCGGCGTCGGCGGGGTTCGCGGCGTAGGCGGCGACGCAGAAGTCGCGGGCGGCCACGATGTAGGCCTCGTGCTCGGCCAGCGACAGCAGGCGCAGCGTGATCGGGCGACCGGACTGGTTGCGGCCCAGCACGTCTCCTTCCTTGCGTTCTTTGAGATCCAGGTTGGCCAGCTTGAATCCGTCCAGCGTGCCGGCTACGTCGTTGAGTCGTTGCGCCGCAACCGATCCCGGCGAGGTCCAGCTGGCCAGCAGGCACAGGCCGGCGTCCTTGCCGCGGCCGATGCGGCCGCGCAGCTGGTGCAGCTGGCTGATGCCGAACCGGTCGGCGTCGAGCACCAACATGACGGTGGCGTTGGGTACGTCCACGCCCACCTCGATCACCGTGGTGCACACCAGCACGTCGAGGTCGCCGGCGCGGAAGGCGGTCATGACGGCCTCCTTCTCGTCTGCCGAGAGCCGACCGTGCATGAGGCCCAGCCGCAACCCCGCCAACTCTGCGCGCTGCAGCCGCGCGAACATGCCTACGGCGGTTGTCGTCTGCCGGCCACCGTCTTCGGCTTGGAAGGACTCGTCGTCCTCGTCGATGCGGGGCGCCACCACGTAGGCCTGGTGCCCCGCGGCGACCTCTTCCCGGATCCGCTGCCAGGCCCGGTCCAGCCAGGCCGGCTTGTCCTTGACCAGGATCACCCGGGTGGTGATCGGCTGCCGCCCCCGGGGCAGCTCCCGCAGCGTCGCGATCTCCAGGTCGCCGTACACGGTGAGCGCGACGGTGCGCGGTATCGGCGTCGCGGTCATCACCAGCAGATGCGGGGTGATACCGGCAGGGGCTTTGGCGCGCAACTGATCTCGCTGCTCGACACCGAAGCGGTGCTGTTCGTCGACCACCACCATGCCCAGCTTGTGGAACTCCACCGATTCCTGCAGCAGCGCGTGAGTGCCGATGACGATGCCGGCCTGCCCGCTCGCGATCTCGGCCCGCGCCTGCTTCTTCTGCGCCGCCGTCATGGACCCGGTGAGCAGCGACACCCGGGTGGCGTTTTCCGCACCACCCAGCTGACCGCCCATCGCCAACGGCCCCAGCATTGCGCTGGTCGACAGAAGATGTTGTGCGGCAAGAACTTCCGTGGGAGCCAGCAGCGCGCACTGGTAGCCGGCGTCGACCATCTGCAACATGGCCAGCAACGCCACGATGGTCTTGCCCGACCCGACCTCGCCCTGCAGCAGCCGGTTCAGCGGGCGGGTGGACGCCATCTCACCGGACAGCACGTCCAGCACCTCCCGCTGCCCCGCGGTCAGCTCGAAAGGCAACCGTGCCAGTAACTCCGCTGCCAGGCCGTCGGCGCGAGGTGGTGCCGGCGGGCCCGATTCGGACAGCTCGCCGTGCCGGCGGGCCACCAGCGCCCACTGCAGCCCGACGGCCTCGTCGAAGGTCAACCGCTGCCGGGCACGCTCGCGCAGGGACTTGTCCTCGGAGAGATGAATCGCGCGCAACGCTTCGTCCTCGGAGATAAGCCCATGCGCGGCAAGCAGATCCGCGGGCAGCGGATCTGGCACCGGATCCAGCACGGCCAGCGCCTGGCGCACACAGCGGAAGATGTCCCAGGTCTGCAGTTTCGTGCTGGCCGGATAGATCGGGTAGAAGCTCCGCTCGAACTCCTCCATCGCCAACTCGCCGCTGACGGCCTGCGATGCGTCGGCGATGTTGCGCAGCGATCTGGTGCCGTGGTTCTTGCCGTCCGGCGAGTCGAGGATGAGGAAGGCCGGATGGGTGAGCTGCATGACCCCGTTGAAGTAGCCAACCTCGCCGGACAGCATCACCCTGGTCTTGGGAGTGAGCTGGGTGCTGATCCAGCCTGCGTTGAAGAATGTGGCCGTCACCTTGTTGCGGCCGGTACCGACGGTGATGCGATGAAATTTCTGCGGCTTGCGCTTCTGTCTCGGGTCGTCATTCTTCGTCTTGTTGTTCTTCATCTCCTTGGTCACCGCGTCCGAGATGACGTCGACGATGGTGATGTGCTGGCCGGCCTCGGGGCGTTCGTCCGCGGCGCCCCGCACCTGGGCGCCCTCCACGTAGCTGCGCGGGTAGTGCCGCAGCAGGTCGCCGACGGTGCGGATGCCGAACACCTCGTCGAGCCGATCGGCGGATTTGCCGCCGATGGCGAGGTCGAGACGATCGTCGAGGCAGACCACTACTCCACCCCGATCAGCAGCACGTCGCCGCGGTGGCCGGTGCGGTAGACCACCAGCTCACTGCCGGGGTGGTGGTCGTGCATGTGCCGTTCCAGCACCTCCTCGATGACAGCGGCCTGCTGGTCGCCGAGACCGGTGCCGACCAGCACGGTGATCAGATCCCCGCCGGACGCCATCAGCAGATCGAGCAGGCCGATCGCCGCCGCGGCGACGTCGCCGGCCACGATCAGCACCTCGTCCCCGGCGATGCCCAGCCCGTCCCCTGCCTTGCAGGGCCCGGCCCAGGTCAGCGCGTTCTCGGTGGCCAGCCGGACCGATCCGTGCCGGGCCGCCCCGGCGGCACGGGCCATGGTGTAGCCGTCGTCGACGGCTTGGCGGCCGGGATCGTGCACGGCCAGCGCGGCCAGCCCCTGCACCATCGAACCCGTGGGCACCGGCACCACGTCTACACCCCAGCCGATCGCCGCGGTACATCCCGCCACCAGCTCCTCGGCCGCTACGTAGCCGTTGGGCAGCACGATGACCTGCGCGGCGCCGCTGTCGACGACGGCGCGCACCAGTTGGTGGGCGCTGATGCCCGCACCGGGATCCTCCGGGGCCGGCCGCAGCACGCAGGCGCCCTCTCCGGCGAACAACGCCTCGGCCCCGTCGCCGTCGACGACGGCAACCACCGCACGTTCGCGGGTCCAGCTGCCTGCGGGTAGGCCGGTGGCCCCCGAACTGAGCGCCGAGACGACGATCCGGCTCAACTGGCCGGCGGCGATGCCGGCCTGGATGGCGGCGCCGGCGTCGTCGGTGTGGACGTGCACGGAGTGACTGTCCGGCGGCGCGGCGGCGATGGCCACCGAGTCACCCAACTCCGCCAGCCTCTCCCGCAGGGTGTCCGCCGCGGCCTCGTCGGCACCGGTCAGCTGGTACATCACCTCGAACTGCGGCGCCCGGCGGCGGACCGCCCCACCGACGGCCGCCGATCGCGGTGCCGGCTCGTAGACCGGCCGGGCGGGCGCTGCGCCGGTGATCGTCGAACACAGCGAATCCAGCAGGACCAACAGGCCCCGCCCCCCGGCGTCCACCACGCCGGCGTCGGCCAGGACGTCGAGTTGCTCGGTGGTCTTCTCCAGCGCCACCACCGCGGCGTCGCAGGCAGCGACGACGGTGCGACCCAGGCTTTCGCCGTCGGCGGCACGCTGGGTGGCCGCACCGGCGGCCGCCCGCAGCACCGAGACGATGGTGCCCGGCACCTCGTCGCCGCCCATGGAGGTGACCACCAGTTCGACGCCGCGCCACAGTGCGGCCGCCAGGGTCTCCGCGTCGATCGCCGCCAGTGCGCCCCCGGCGGCCGCGTGCGCCGTCGCGTCGGCCAGACCGCGCAGGATCTGCGACAGGATCACCCCCGAGTTGCCGCGGGCGCCGTTGAGCGCGCCCGCCGACAACGCGGCCGCCACCCGGTCCACGTCCCGGCTGCCGCGGCTGGCTTCGGCATCGGCCTCGGCCAGCGCGGAACGCATGGTGAACAGCATGTTTGCACCGGTGTCGGAGTCGGCGACGGGGAACACGTTGAGCCGGTTGATCTCGTCGATGTGGGTGATCAGGTCGCTCACCACGGTGTGCGCCCAGTCCCGCAGGGCCGGGCCGTCCAGCCGGCGGTCCCGGTCCCGATCCCGGCCCAGATCCTCGTTGACCAACCCGACCCCACCTCCTCCGCCGTGCTCGACTGGGCTTGACGGTGCTCAAGCGCGCTTGACCGGGCGATTTCCGAGGCCCCGATGCGCGCTAGCGTAACCTCGGGCCCGCCGGCCCGTGAGCCAGCCGAAAGCCTATCCAGCCGGGCCGACAGCACTGGTCACCGTCGGTCGAGGTGGCGCCGGCCGTTTTGGATAATGCCTACTGAAGTCGGTATTGTGGGACGGCCTGGGTCAGCCCGGGCTACTTCCGGCTCAGGCCGGCCGACCCGACGGGCGTCGCCGGACCCCAGCAACAGACTTGAGGAGTTAGAACCATGGCCGCTGTGTGCGATATCTGCGGGAAAGGCCCCGGCTTCGGTAAGTCGGTGTCGCACTCCCACCGGCGCACCAGCCGCCGGTGGGACCCCAACGTCCAGACCGTGCACGCCGTGACCCGCCCCGGCGGCAACAAGCAGCGGCTCAACGTCTGCACCTCGTGCATCAAGGCTGGCAAGGTCACCCGCGGCTGATCGCTTCTCAGCCGAATCGGCCTACGATCACAAACGGGCCAGAAATATAGCCATCCAACGGCTCTGATTCAGCTGTCGCTGAATTCGTCACCGGCACCTTGCCGACCGACTTGTACCGGCTGTCCCAGCCGGATTTCACAATTCCCGCCACGACCTTCCCGTGCGTGTTAACATTCGGAACCGATATTCGCATTCACATTAGGAAGGGCCAGTCGCTGGTTGTCGGACCGCGCCGCAAGCCAGCCTGAATATCAGTTATACGAACGTTTTTGGCCTTTGCACCGACACGCGTGCGGACTGGCCACCATGTTTACCCGAGGGGAAGCCGCGAATGGTCGGGGAAGCCGGGGAAGCGAAGTCCCAATTCCGCCCACCGCAGCAAGCGCGCAGTCGGGCCGCGCTGCAACGGCTACTCGCCTCCGCCGAAGAGGTGCTGGTCAACGAGGGATTCGAAGAGTTCACGATCGCCCGCGTCGCCGAACACGCCGGAGTCTCCGTCGGCGGCGTCTACCGGCGCTTCGCCGGCAAGGAAGATCTGATCGAAGCGATCCGCCGAGACCTCGCCGAACGACTCGAGCTGGCGGTGGCCGAAGGCCTGGACACCGCGCCGCCGTCCCTGCAGGGTGTCGTCAACGCGTTCGCTGCCGCACTGAGCGAAACTCTCGAGGAAAGTGGCCGAGTCATTCCCGCGGTGCTCGCCGGTGGTCACCGGGTCGATCCGCCGGAGGACGGCCTGCGCACCGTCAACGCGCTGCGGCGACGGTTCCTCGACGCCGCCGCCGCCCACCGCGAACAGATCCGCCACCCCGATCCAGATACGGCGCTGGACATCGCGTTCCGCAGCGTCATCGCGGCCGGGGCGCACCGCGCTGCCGCATCACCGTGGTGGCCCGACGGCCTGACCTGGCGGCAGTGGGCCGACGAGATCGCCCGGATGTGTTTGGCCTATCTCACCGCTGAGCATGAAATTGATTGATCTACACAGTGATCGGGACCAATCGAAACGAGGGTTCGCATGGCGAGGAAGCTCAGCCGGTACTGGCTGATGTGGGTGGTGCTGGTATCGCTCGCGATCGGAGTGTTCGTGGTCTACCGGATGCGCGGGGTTTTCGGATCCGACAACGAGATCACCCGCCAGGGATCGGGGATAGCCAACGACGCGAAGCCGTTCAACCCCAAGCGAGTGACCTACGAAGTGTTCGGGCCGGCCGGCTCGGTCGCCACGATCAATTACCTTGACCTGTCGGCGAATCCGCAAAGCATCAAACAGGCGCCCCTCCCCTGGACGCTCACGCTCACCACCACAGCGCCGGCTACCAGCCCAATCCTGTTGGCGCAGGGTAACTCCGAGACCATCACCTGTCGGATCACCGTCGACGACAAGGTCAAAGACGAGAAGACCGCTGAGGGCGTGGACGCGTTCACCTTCTGCCAGGTGAAGTCGGCATGAACGCAACCGGCGCCCGACCGCTCATTCCCCGCTTCATCCACCCGTGCGCGATTCCGCTGCTGCTGGGATGGGTGGCGCTGACCGTGCTGCTCAATGTGGCGGTGCCCTCCCTGGAGGAGGTGGGCCAGGAACACTCGGTGTCACTGAGCCCGGACGACGCGCCCTCGATGGCAGCCATGAAACACATCGGACACGTCTTTGCCGAGTCCAACTCCGACGCGTCGGCGATGATCGTGCTCGAAGGCGACCAACCGCTCGGCGACGAGGCGCACCGCTTCTACGCCGACCTGGTCGGCAAGCTCAAGGCCGACAAAGCCCACATCGAGCACGTGCAGGATTTCTGGGGAGACCCACTGACCGCGGCCGGAGCCCAAAGCGGCGACGGCAAAGCCACTTACGTACAACTCAACCTGGTCGGAAACCAAGGCGAGGCACGGGCCAACGACTCCATCGCGGCCGTCCGCAATATCATCGCCAGCACACCACCGCCGGCCGGCGTACACATCTACGTCACCGGCGCAACCGCGCTGACCGCCGACCAGCACAAGGTCGGGGACAAGAGTCTGAAGCTCGTCACGGCGATCACCATGGTGGTCATCCTGCTCAGCCTGTTCATGGTTTATCGCTCCGTCCGCACCGTATTGCTCGTCCTGGCGATGGTGGTCCTGGAAGTCGCCGTCGCACGGGGTGCAGTGGCCGCCCTCGGGCACTACAACGTGATCGGGCTGTCGACGTTCTCGGTGAACCTGCTGACCATGCTGGGTATCGCGGCCGGGACCGACTACGCGATCTTCGTCCTGGGCCGCTACCACGAGGCGCGCGGCGCCGGCGAAGACCGCGAAACCGCTTTCTACACAATGTATCGCGGCACCGCCCACGTCATCCTCGGCTCGGGACTGACGATCGCCGGCGCGACGTTCTGCCTGCACTTCACCCGGCTGCCCTATTTCCAGACGTTGGGCGTTCCTCTGGCGATCGGCATCACGGTGGCGGTGCTCGCCTCCCTGACCATGGCACCGGCGGCACTGGTGGTCGGCAGTCGATTCGGGCTCTTCGAGCCCAAACGTGCTGCTCGGACACGTGGTTGGCGTCGGGTAGGCACTGCCGTGGTCCGCTGGCCGGGTCCGATCCTGGCGGCGACCCTGGCGCTGGCGCTGATCGGATTGATCGCGCTGCCCGGCTACAAGACCAGCTACAACGACCGCAAGTACATGCCCAGAAGCATCCAGGCGATGCAGGGGTTCGACGCCGCCGACCGGCACTTCTCCCAGGCCCGGATGAATCCGGAAATCATGATGGTCCAGACCGATCAGGATCTGCGCAATTCCGCCAACATGCTGATCGTCGAACACATTGCCCGCAACGTCTTTCACACTCCGGGTATCGCCCGCGTCCAAACCATCACTCGTCCGCTGGGCACCCCGATCGACCACACCTCCATCCCCTATCAGATCGGCATGCAGAGCGTGGGCCAGCAGTTGACGCGCGACTACATGCAGTCGCAGATGGATCAGATGGTGGTGATGGCCGATCAGATGGCCACCATGATCACCACCATGGAGACCATGCTCGGGATCATGAAAGAGATGACCGGCGTCATGCACACCATGGTCGGACAGATGAAAACCATGGTGGCCGAGATGAACGACCTGCGCGACAAGATCGCCGACTTCGACGATTTCTTCCGGCCGATCCGTAGCTATTTCTATTGGGAGAAACACTGTTTCGACATCCCGGTGTGCGCGACGATGCGGTCGGTCTTCGATGCTCTGGACGGCATCGACCAGCTCAGCGAACAGATCGGCGACCTGATGCCGCAGATGGAAAAGCTCGACGTCATCATGCCCGAGATGCTGAAACTGATGACGCCGATGGTCGGGATGATGAAGTCGATGCACACCATGATGCTGTCGATGCACTCCACGATGGCCGGGATGCAGGACCAGCAGGCGGCCGCCGCGGGCAAGGGCGGCAACGCGATGGGTCAGGCTTTCGACACGTCCAAGAACGACGACTCGTTCTATCTGCCGCCGGAAGTGTTCGACAATCCCGACTTCAAACGCGGCATGGACATGTTCATCTCACCGGACGGAAAAGCGGTGCGCTTCATCATCTCTCACCTCGGTGACCCGGCCACCCCCGAAGGGATCGCCCATATCGACGCGATACGCAACGCCGCGTTCGAAGCCATCAAGGGAACGCCGCTGGAAAACGCCCGCATCTACATCGCGGGCACCGCGGCCACCGCCAAGGATATGAAAGAGGGCTCCACCTACGACCTGCTGATCGCCGGAATCGGTGCGCTGATCCTGATCTTCATCGTCATGCTGATCCTGACTCGCGCCGTCATTGCCGCGGCGGTCATCGTCGGGACGGTCCTGCTGTCACTCGGCGCGTCGTTCGGGCTATCGGTACTCATCTGGCAGTACATCCTGAGATTCGACTTGCACTGGATGATCATGGCGATGGCCGTCATCATCCTGCTGGCGGTCGGATCCGATTACAACCTGCTGCTGGTGTCCCGATTCAAGGAAGAGATCCACGCCGGAATCAAGACCGGCATCATCCGGTCGATGGCCGGCACCGGCGCGGTCGTCACCTCGGCCGGACTGGTGTTCGCCTTCACCATGATCTCGATGGGTGCCAGCGCGCTGGTGATGCTCGCACAGTTCGGCACCACCGTCGGGATGGGCCTGCTGTTCGACACGCTGATCGTGCGGTCGTTCATGACACCGGCGATCGCCGCGCTGCTGGGCCGCTGGTTCTGGTGGCCGCAACGGGTGCGCACCCGGCCGTTGCGAACCACTACCGCACCTCACCAGACACCGGACCGGCAGACCCTATCGGTATAGCGGCGGATGGCGCCGCGACTACGTGGTGTTGAGCAATGACCGTGCGCGATGTCGCTCCGAATTGGATTGCAGTGAAACTGCTTTCACTGCACGTCCAACGATGCCCGGCCACCAGAACCAGCGGCCGAGCAGGGCCACGATGGACGGCACCACGAACGCTCGTACCACCAAGGTGTCGATCAGTAGTCCGACCGCAACGGTGGTACCGATTTGGGCGATCGACAGCACACTGCTGGACAACAGCGCCAGCATGGTGATCCCGAAGACGATGCCCGCCGTGGTGACCACCCCACCGGTGCCGCCGAACGCGCGGATGATGCCCGTCTTCAGACCGGCCGGCGCCTCGTGCTTGACGCGCAGCGCCAACAGCAGGTTGTAGTCGGCCCCGACGGCGATCAGCGCGATGAACGCGATGGGCGCGACGGCCCAGTGCAGTGGCTGATGCAACAGGTACTGCCAGATCAGCACGCTGGCGCCCAGCGCCGATGCGAATGAGGCGACGACGGTGCCCACCACCACCAGACCGGCCACCGGGCTGCGCAGCATGGTCGTGACGATCAGGAAGATCAGCGCCAGCGCCGCCGCGACCAGCAGCGCGGTGTCGCGGCCCACCGCGCGCTGCAGATCGGAGGTCACCGGTCCGACACCGGCCAGGTCGATCCCGGTCGGAGTCAGCGTGCCCTCCTTGGTGGCCTGCTGGACCGCCGCTCGCACCTGCTGCGCCCGCGCAGCTCCGGGGGCGCCCCATTCGCCGCCGTCGCCGTACACCAACAGGAAGGTGGCATGGCCGTCCGGGGAGACCAGCCTGTTCAGCACCTCGCGGTATCGCGGGTCGGACAGCGCCCGCTGCGGCAGGAAGAAGCCCGCCGCAGCACTGCCCTGGAACTGGGTGTCGATCTCGTTGAGGTAGTCGGTCAGCTGTCGCAGCTGCGGCCCGATCGAGTCGCGCAGGCTGAGCAATTCGCGGGTGGCCGAACGGGCTTGTCCCAGCGCGTCGTTCATCGCGGCAACGGATTGCGGCAGCCCGGCCAGCGCGTCGGCTGCGGTGGTCGAGCCGCGGGTCAGCTTCGCCGCGCCGTCGCCGATGCGGGTCGACGTCTGCAGCAGTCCGTCAATGGGTTCCAGTACCCGGTCGACGGTCGCGCACAACGGGTTCGCGGCGCAGTCCGGGGTTCGCGCGACGAAGTCACGCAGCGGGTCGAGGTATCCGGACACCGTGGTCACGGTGCGTTGCACGCCGTCCACACCGGCCCGCATATCCGTTGCGGCCGAGGACATGTCGGCCAGGCCCGCGCTGCCGCCGCGCAGGCCGCCGCCGATGCGGTTCACCGCAGCCTGCGTCTGTGCCAGCGCTTGGTCCAGTTCGGAGACGCGGTCCAGCCGCGCGGTCAGCGAGTCGACCGCCTCGCCGAAGCGGCGGCCCAGTTCGCCGGCCTGGAAACTCAGCGTCGCCTGCTCGGGTACCTTGCCGTCGGGCCGGGTCGCGGACTGCACCGCCCGCACGCCGGGGATCGCCATGATCTGGCGGCTGATCCGCTCGACGGCGATCAGCGCGGCCGGGTTGCGCAGGTCGCGGTCGGCCTGGATGGTGACGACGTCGGGCAGCAGCGCGTCGGACGGGAAGTGCCGGCCGGCCGAAGCGTACCCGCGGCCCGAATCGGTGTCCGAGGGCGTGGCCGCGGGCTCGTCCCAGCCCACCTCGATACCCGCCAGTGGCAGCGCCGCCAGCATGGTCAACGTGCCCGCGGTGACCAGCACCGGTCCCGGCCAACGGGCCACCGATGTCCCGACACGGCGCCAGCGTCGTGCCGTCGCCGACGGCCGGGGCTCGAGGTATCCCCGCCGGATCGCCAGACCCATCAGCGCCGGCGTCAGCGTCAGCGCCGCCAGCATAGTCACCAGAATGCCTATGGCACAAGGTATTCCGGCACTTCGCAACATTCCCACCTGTGCGAAGGCCAGGCAGGACAGTGCCGCCGAAACCGTCAGCGCCGACCCGATCACCACCGGCGCGACGGCGCGATACGCCTGCAGCAGCGCGCGGGTGGCCGGGACGCCGCGGCGGCGGCCTTCGTGATAGCGGCCGATCAGGAAGATCGCGTAGTCGGTGCCCGCACCGAGTGTCATCGCGGCCATCAGCGCTACCGAGAACAACGAAACCTCAACGCTGTCAGACGAACCCAGGGCCGCGACGATGAACCGGGCAACCGCCAGCCCCAGCCCCACCGAGATCAGCGGGATAGCCGCTGCGGTCGGCGAGCGGTACACCACCAGCAGCAGCACCAGGATCAGAACGACGGTGGCGGCGGTGATTCCGAGCATCTGCCGGTCGATGGCGGCGAACTCGTCGACGATGGTGGCGCCGGGGCCGGTGACGTGGACGGTCAGGCCCGCCGGTGGTGACAGGGCGGTGGCGGCGGTACGCACCGAGTTCACCGAGTCACGCGCCTGGGAGGTGCCCAGCATCCCGGCCAATCGCACCATCAGGGTCACCGCGTGACCATCCGAACTCTGTGCGCCGGCGGCGGTGGCCGGCTGCGACCACAGGTCGGTCACCGAATAGACATGCCGCGCATCGGCTTTGAGGCTCGACGTCAGCGCGTCGTAGAAGCCGTGATCTTTCGGCGTCAGGGCGCCGCCTCGTTCCAGCACGACGTAGACGAAGTTGTTACTGGGGGTTTCCCCGAACAGCTGCGCGGCGCGGGCGGCGGCGACAGAGCTCGGCGCCGCAGCGGGCATGAACGGCCGGGAGTGATTGTCGATCACGCGTTCCAGTTGTGGCACAAGCAGGTTACCGGCGGCGGCGGCGACCACCCAGATTCCCACGATCAGCACGGCGGCCGGGCCGGTGAGCCGGTGCAGCAGCCGGTCGAGGATGCCGGGGTCGACGCCGTCGTCAGGCAACGGTCAGCCGATCGACCATCGACCCCAGGAAGAGGTCGACCACGCGTTGCTCGCCGCCGGCCAGCGCGCGCAGCCGCAGCGAGCGGCGGCCCGCGGCGTCGAGCAGCGCACGCAGCCCCGGCCGCGCGGCGGCCAGGTCGGCCCTGGCCTGCTCGGCCGAAATACCCTCGTAGTCGGCCTGATCCAATTTCGCCGACAGCGCCGTCACCCAGCGTTGCCGCAGCGACAACAGCAGGCCCTCCTCATCGCCGAACAGCCGGGCGACCTCGGCTGCGCGGTCGGGTTGGGCAAGCTGTGCCAATGCCGCTTCGGGATCGCTGGCGGCGAGGCCGATCAGTTCGTTCATCAGAGCCATGCGCTGGTGCAGAAGTGTCCATGTCATGACTCAAACGCTAGGAACGCCAACGCCGCCGCGCGTCGTGCCCGAGAACGGTCTTCGTCTCCTACCGCGGTAGGAGACCGGCACCGACCCCGGCATGATGTGGCCGACGCCCACCGTCTTCTACGATGGGACGAATGTTGGATGCCGCGGCGGGCTACGTGCGGGAGCAAATCCACCGGCGCAGCGAGTTGCTGCCGGTGGGCGTCACGTGGTCGTCGATCATCGTCATCGACACCCTCGTGGTGTGCGGGGCCGTGCTGTCCATGCTGCAGCGGCCGGCCGCGGACCTGCCCGTCGAACTGGCCGCTTTCGCCATCATGATGACCCCGGCCATCGTGTTCTTCTTCTTCAATCTTAAGCTCAGCCCGCTCTCGACGTGGGCGGCATGGACGTCGACGACCGCGATCATGCTGTTCGCCACGTCGACTCCGATCCGCGGTGATTTCGCACCGGGGCTGCTGATGGTGACGGTCGGCGCGGTGGGCACACTGAGCGCCGCGGTGGGCGGCCTGCTGGCCGCGCTGTCCTCCGCGGCGCTGCTGCTCACCGCCGCCGCCCTGCACCGACTCGACAACATCGCGCTATACCTGGGCTTCATCGCCGGGGCCTGGTTGATCGGCTTCCTGATGTACACCCACCGGCGGCTGCTGGCGGAGGTGCTCGAGGCGCGCGACGCACTGGCCGAGCACGCCGCGGCCGACGAGCGGCGCCGCATCGCCCGCGAAGTGCACGACGTGATCGCCCACTCGTTGTCGGTCACCCTGCTGCATGTGACGGGCGCGCGGCGGGCGCTGCAGCACGACCGCGACCCTGCCGAACTCGACGATGCGGTCGAAGCGCTCGAGCAGGCCGAGCGACTGGGCCGGCAGGCGATGGCCGATATCCGCCGCACCGTCGGGCTGCTCGACAGCGGGCCCGGCGCCCGGGCGGCGTACACCGCGCCGGAGCCCGGGGTGGACGACATCGGGGGCCTGGTCGCCGATTTCGCGCGGGCCGGCTTGCAGGTGACGCTGCGCGTCGAGGGCTCCCCCGACCACGTGTCGCCCGCGGTGGGTCTGGCGTTGTATCGAATCGCGCAGGAATCGCTGGCCAACATCGCCAAGCATGCTGCCGATTCCGAATCACTCGTCGCGCTGGATTTTTCGGATCACTCAGTACGGTTGACGGTGGACAGCCGGCTGCCGGTCAAGCTTGCGGCCCGGCGGACCGATGAGGGGCCGGCCGAAGGGCGGGGACTGCGCGGCATGCGCCAGCGCGTCGAATTGCTGGGCGGCGCAATCGATGTCGGCCCGACCGAGCGCGGCTGGTCGGTCAACGCCGAGATCCCGCTCGACGAGGGCAGCACCGGTTGGCGGCCGCGCTGGTGTCGGCTCTCATGATCGAAGAACCCCCCGAGATCGGGGTGCTGCTCGTCGACGATCAGGATCTGGTGCGCTCCGGACTGCGCCGAATCCTGCGCCGCAAGGACGGTTTCGTGATTGTCGCCGAATGCGCCGACGGCGACGAGGTGCCCGACGCGGTGGCCCGGTACCGGCCCGACGTGGTGGTGATGGATCTGCGGATGCGCCGCGTCGACGGGATAGCGGCGACCCGGCGACTCGGCGGTACCCCGCCGGTGCTGGCGTTGACCACGTTCAACGAGGACGACCTGCTCTCCGGGGCGCTGCGCGCCGGTGCGGCCGGTTTCGTGCTCAAGGACTCCTCGGCCGAGGAGTTGATCCGCGCGGTGCGCGCCGTCGCGCGCGGCGACAGCTACCTGGATCCCGCGGTGACTTCCCGCGTGCTCAGCACCTACCGCAAGGCCGCAACCGGGCCGGTCGGCGGCGACATCAGCGAACTCACCGCACGCGAGCTCGACGTGCTGACCCTGATCGGAAAAGGGTTGTCCAATAACGAGATCGCCGACCAACTCTGCATCTCCGGCGTCACTGTGAAAAGTCACATCGGGCGGATCTTCGGCAAGCTCGACCTGCGTGACCGCGCCGCTGCGATCGTCTACGCCTACGACCACGGGCTCGTCTCCCCGCGCTGACGTCCTGGCGGCTCGGCCGGGTTGTCGGACCTCACTGCTTTGCTGGGGTCATGTCTTCGAGCGCATCGCCTGCCGTGGCGGTAACTCCTGCTGAGCGCCTGGATGGGTTGTTTGAGGAGTTGGCGGAGTTGACCGGTCAGCGTAATGCGATCGATGGTCGGATCGTGGCGATTGTCGCCGAGATCGAGCGCGACGAACTGTGGGGGTCCACCGGCGCACGGTCGGTCTCGGCGTTGGTGGCCTGGCGCACGGGGATGTCACCGGCCAACGCACACACCCTGGCGGCGGTCGCGCACCGCCTCGAGGAATTCCCGCAGTGTGCCGCCGGGCTGCGCGACGGTCGGCTCTCGCTGGATCAGGTCGGGGTGATCGCCGAACGCGCCGCCGAGGGCTCCGATGAGCACTACGCCGAGCTGGCCGCCGTGGCCACGGTCACCCAGCTGCGCACCGCGATCAAACTCGAACCCCGCCCCGAACCCGAGCCCCGCCCGGGTCCGCAGCGCGCGATCTCCAAGACCTCCGACGAGCAAACGGCCACCTGGCGCATCACCCTGCCCCATGCTGAAGCCGCCATCGTCGATACCGCCCTGCAGGCGCACCTGGATGCGCTGGTAAGCGACTGGAAACGCGACCACGCCGACCGGGATGCGGGGCAGGCGCCACCGCTGCCGGACACCCTGGAGGCGTTCTTGAGTCTGGTGAAGGCCGACTGGGACACCGAAGCCACTGGGCGCCCGCACGCCCAGCACACCACCGTGATCGTGCACCTCGACCTCGACAAACCCGCCGCCGCCCTGCACCTGGGGCCACTCCTGTCGGCGGCCGAACGCCAATACCTGACCTGCGATGCCACCTGGGAAGCCTGGTTTCAGCGCGACGGACAGCTCATCGGCACCGGGCGGGAGACCCGCCAGATCAGCCGGCGGCTGCGCCGCGCCCTGGAACACCGCGACCGCTGCTGCGTGGTGCCCGGCTGCGGCGCCACCCGCGGCCTGCACGCCCACCACCTGCAGCACTGGGAGGACGGCGGGCCCACCGAGCTGCACAAGCTCAAATGTCGCTAAACTACCCTCATGGCGAAACCGAGAACTCCCGGTCAACGCGTCGGGGTGCGGTCGGCGGCGATCTACGCCCGGATCTCCGCCGATGTGGAGGGCACCGGGCTGGGAGTGGCACGTCAGTTGGAGGACTGCCGCAAGCTCGCCGCTGATCGGGGCTGGCAGGTCGGCGATGAGTACGTCGACAACGATGTATCGGCCTACTCGGGCAAGCCGCGTCGCGAGTACGCCCGGATGTTGGATGACCTGAAATCCGGTGCGCGTGATGCGGTGATCGTCTACAACCTCGACCGTCTGCATCGTCGCCCGGTCGAGTTGGAAGACTTCGTCACCCTGTGTGAAGTGGCGGGCGTGCGCGATGTCGCCACCGTGACCGCCGACATCGATCTCGGCAACGATGACGGGTTGTTCATGGCCCGGATTTTCGCCGCGTTCGCCGCCAAAGAATCCGGCCGCAAATCCGCGCGTATCCGCCGCAAAATGCTGCAGAACGCCGAACAAGGATTGCCGCACGGCCCAGCGCGGCCGTTCGGCTACGAACCCGACAAAATCACCCTCCGCCCCGACGAAGCGAAAGTCGTTCGGGAGATGGTGGACCGCTACCTGGCCGGGGCATCGATCCGATCGTTGACGATTTGGCTCAACGACACCGGGATCGCCCCGCCCGCGTCCACGTCGTGGCAGACCACCACCGTCCGCCACATCCTGGCCTCAGGACGGATTGCCGGGTTGCGCGAGCATCACGGGGAGGTGATCGGTCCCGCGGCGTGGCCGGCGATCATCACCCCCGCCGAGCGGGACCGCATCCTCGCCCGGATGACTGCCCGCTCAGTGACCAAGACCCGCGCCCCACGCACCTACCTACTGTCTGGGATGCTGCGCTGCGGACGCTGCGGGAACCGCTTGTTTTCCCAAGCCCGCCACAACAATCCAACCAACCGAGTCCGCCGCTACGTCTGCCTCAAAGGCCCCGACCACGGCGGCTGCGGCCGACTCACCGTGGTCGCGCAACCAGTCGAAGAACTGTTGACTGACGCGGTACTGACCCGACTGGACTCCCCGCAGCTCGCCGACGCCCTGAACGGGAAAGCCAGAGTCGACGCTGATGTCGCCGCGCTCGCTGCGCAGCTAGAAGCCGACCAGGCCCGCCTCGACGAGCTCGCCGCACTCTATGCCGAGGGCGCGGTGACCGCACGGGAATGGATCGCTGCCCGCGACCCCATCACCAACCGCATCACCCAAACCCGCCGCGACATCGCAAAAGCCACCGACACCAGCTCAATAGTGGACCTCGTGGGCACCGGCAACGCGCTACGCGGCCAATGGGACGGCCTCGACATCGACCGCCAACAAGCCATCATCAAATCAGTACTCGACCACGCCGTCATCGCACCCGGCACCCCCGGCTCCCGCGGCCTCGACATCAACCGCGTCCAGCCAGTTTGGCGTGTGTAGATCGCGCTTCTGTCGCGCAGGCACGACTGTCGCAAACTGTTCCAGATTGGACCCGTGTGACAATCCGGCTGGTGTCCGACTTGCTATTTCGTCGTTCATGCCAGGCGTCCTGGTCAACGGCGACAGGCGCTGCCGACTTAGCATCGGATCACAGAGGGCGCACTGTGCAGATCAGTCCTGGCGACCGGTGCGCCATGATCAGCCATGAGTGACACCTGACCGGCAGTGTGAAACCGGGTCACCTGAACAGCTCAGCGCCGGATCTCACGGGCAGGCGCATATCTGTGGCGAGTAGGGCATCGATCAGAGCGATAGTCTGGTTTTGGTCTCGGTCGAAGATCTCGGTGTGAGCTTGCGCGACCAGCCGCATCGTATCGATGAACGGTATGTGGCGCAGTTTCGCTTGTTCCACTGCCGCGCGTTCATCGAGAACTGCAACCAGTCCACGATGTTTGGCACAGGCGATGACGGCGCACTCGCCCATGTGCTCACCAGTGCCGCCCCCAAGCACCACTTTGACGTGCAGTGCTGTCCATTGTTCGTCGTCATTCATGAATATCCGCTCTGCCCACGCTGCCGAATCCACAGAAGGCACACCAGGATGGAGGTTTCTTGCCTTGTCGATCTCCACTTCGACCTCGCGCGGCACCAGCACGATGCCCTGAGGAGCCAAGCGCTCAAGGACACCGCTGTGACCGGCGCGGCAGAAATGGGTGAATGTGCTGGTGTCCATCACCCATTGCGCGGCGGGGTCAGTCCCCACCGACCGCGAACAGCGTTCGTAGGCTGGCGAGAGATTCCGTTTCCCGCTCTGGAAGATCGTCGCGGGTCATCGTTGCGCGAAGCAGTTCGATTGTCCTGGCGGCGGTCAATCGACCGGATGTGTAGCCCTCTACACATGCGGCGGCGAACCCTGGTGAAAGATAAGGGCATTTCGGTTCGTCGTCCCAGGATAGTTCCAGCCGAACGTAATCCCCGTGGCGGGGTTCATGGTCCAGTAGAGACTGAAACACCTCATATGAAATGAGGTCCAGGTTCTTTAACTGACCGACCGCCGCCTTCCAGCTCAGCCGAAACTGTGCTCCGACAGCGAGTGCACGGTCACGGGTGCTCCATTCGCTGTGTTCGTTCCAGACCTTTACCACTCCTGCACGAGGAGCGAGGAAGTGGATGGCGAATGACATGATCATCTTCTCGTGATCATCACCTGGTGACCCGTCATAGGCGTCGCCACACAGCCAGTGCCCGAGTTCATGCGCGAGGGTCATACGCCGTCGACCAGAGCGAACGTGCCCGTTGACAACGGCAACCGCCACGCCGTGGCTGACCTCAACGCACCCACCGTCAGGTCCGTTCTCGCCCAGCGACGCCGCATAGGTGTACAGCCCCAATCGTTCGCACACGTGCGCGAGGTGGTGTACGGGCTCATTGCCGATATCGAGCTGGTCTCGGACGTGCCTCGCCAATTGCTCGGCATCCTGGTGAGTGTGCGGGGTACGTGCCTCCTGGTCCCGCTTGACGGGATGAAGCAGGCCCATGTCGAGCAGCGTCCGCGTATCGCTGGCGAACAACTCGATCTCGTCGTCGAGGGCCCGCGAGGTCTCATCGGGTCGGGCGCTGTCTGACCGGCGGCTGACCACTGCTGGCAGCGGCTCGTTGACGAAGAAGGCGAGCGGACGCCTCAGCGCCTCTGCGATGGCGACCATCTCGGTCATGGCGAGTTTGCGTTCGCCCTTCTCGGCACGAACCAGCGCCGTGCGCTCCATGTCGACCAGCTCAGCGAGTTTGCTCTGAGGGATGCCCGCGTCTTCTCGCGCTCGGGCAACACGGTGTCCAAGCGTTACGTGGTCCATGTGTGCGATTTTCACACATGAAGGTCGGAGTGTCGATACCGGGCCCTCTACCTGCGGAATTACGCGGCTGTAGTTCCCAGCCCAACGACACCACTGCCGCAGAACCATGGGAGATGGTCACGGTCTCCGGAGCCGGCGAGATCGGACTCACGCAGCGGTCCAGTCCGCCTTGGGACCGTACTTGAGTAGGTCGTAGATGCACACCGCCTTCGTGAACTGTGAGGTCATTTTGCCGTCCTCGTCGGTGTATTCATTCTCACATTCGATTAGGAAGTTCTTGAGCACCCGAGGCTCTATTGCGGTGTGCGCGAACGCCCCGAAGTGTGCCAGCACCTCATCGGTCGTGCAGTACTGGATCATCCCCTTGAGCGACTTATGTGTCTGCGCAAGAGTTTTCGCCTTGCGCATAATGCTGGTGCTGGGCCGCAGGTTGCTGGTGTCCTGAATGCGTTTCAGCAACTTTGGTGAGATGTCCTGGTCGTCCTTGATGTGCCCGCTGGTGTCGAGATACCCCGCCGCCCTCAGATACTTGTACATCGGGAAATTGCCGGCACGACTCATCATCTCGGGCAGCGTCATCTTCACCACGAAGTCAGAATCGAATTCCGCTGTCTCGTGCAGCACGTCGTGGCAGAGATCCTGGCGGGCGACCATCTTGTATCCACGCTTCTGAACCGCGGCAATAACTCCCACTCCGACGACGAACTCTGCATCGTCGTCAACAACTGCGTCGAGGTCGGTCACGTGCAGGAGCCTGTCCTGAGCCTCACTGTCGAGTACGAGCTTGTACAGTTTCTCCTTGATCTGGCGCAGGGTCCGCCTCGGAATCTTCTGATCGAGAGCGGCTAGGACATCGAAGATCGCCTGGAAGTCGGGCACGGTGATCGCGCGAACGGGCACGTTGTGGGCATTGGCACCAATAACCGTCGGCACCATCGAATGCTGGCTACCTTCCTGCCAGTTCACGAACAGCAACCGATCCTGCAACCGCGACATGTGCTCGTCGGTGAGACAACTGGCAAGACTTCCAAGGATCGACTGGACGTTGCTGTCGGTCATGCTGTAGCCGATGAAGATCACCGGATGCTCGGCGAAGAACGTCAGGAGCTTCGCCGCGAGGTAGGCGTTGCGGTCGCGAAACACTGCGTAGTCGGACTCTGTGATGACTAAACTGTTCGGGTCGTCCAGACTGCCGTGGATCTTGTAAATCTCGGCGATTCCAGTCGGATCGGAGAAGACAAGCTCATCCTGCCCGACGAACACACGATAGTCGGGGAAGACCGTCTCAAGGAACGGGTCGTAGTTCGTCGTGATGATCGCGTCGACCTTGGCGTTACTCAGTGCATCGACCTCTGACCTCAGCGCTCTGGGAATCGAACTCTTTAAACCTATGTCCTTCAGAACCTCGGCGACATAGATCTTGAGCGCGCTGTCGGGTCGAATCAGCTTGTCGGAGTGCTTATTCCGCAGCGGCTTCTCCTTGGCAGTCCACAGCCTGTCCTTGAGCGGCTCCACGAGTAGCTCGGCAATCTTCGGCAGGTCTTCGCTGGCGGTCGACCTGTAGTAACTGAACTCACGGTCGGTCATGCCTGCCAGCATTTCCAGCAGTGACTGCCAGTCCGGCATGTTGAGATATCGCCGCGAAACCCCCGACCCAGCGAACAGGATCGGCGCAGCGGCGAAGCGCGCGAGATGCGCAGCAAGGTCGCTGCGGAACTTGTCATCGAACCCTGCCACTGATCACCTTCCGATTGACGGCAACGTCAACCGGCAGAGTATCGCGGCCGTTGCTGTTAACTGGGCTAAATAGGTGTAAGCGATCAGAGTCCGCATGGCTCCGCCCCCCGGTCTTGACGGCAGGGGGCGACTCGACCCAAGCGGAATTAGGCGCTGGTTGCCATGTGATGCTGTGCAAGATGGCTGCGCGCGTGCTTCTCGACGAACAGCGGAACGAAATCTCGAATCGGACTCGCATCAAACCGAGCGTGAGCCTTACGGACCGCAGCATCAACATCCGCCAACGTGACCCCGGGAAACTCCTGGATCAGTCTGCGCTCAACCTCGGCCAACACCGTCTGCTCGGCAATCTCGATCATCGGCCACCAGGATCCATGTCCAGTCCGATCGCCGTCAACCAACAGAACTATGAACCTCAGACGGCCGGCGAAGGTAGTCCGCTGGCACACCAGGTCACCGCAGAAGTGACACGATAATCCTCATGACCGATCCGAATGTCGCTCAGGCCGCGCTGCTGATCACCGCCATCAACGAGCAGCTTCGCGACATGACACGGAGGCTGGCGGTCGCCGAGCGTGAAGGGGCCTGCGGGCACCACCCGGCACGGGCACAAGAGATGCGCTCGGTCACCGCCGAGCTTCGCCGCGACATCGACCGGGCCCAGTTCCTCATCACGCGGCTACGCCACCGCTTCCCCGAAGTCGACGTCTACGCGCCGACTACGGCGGCGGACGGGACGGAAGGTGAGGTGCCGATCACCGAAGCCGCTCGCAGTGACAATGCCCGGAATCGGGCACCAAACAGCTCGACGAGCAGCGACGTGCGCCGAGTCATCGCAGGCTGAACCGCAGCACTTACTGCCCTCAATAGTGCGGCCGGCAGGTCGTCTCCCAGGGATATACCGCCCTCAGATTCGCGGCGAGAACAGCTGACGCCCAGCGTCACAGATCGACGTCGGTTTCCACTCTCCCCGACGACTCCTGATGTCGCCGCCGGACCGAGACCATCGATAAAGCACTACATCGACGACAACAACAACCGTCCCCTCGTCTTCTCTGGTCGCAGGCGACGGTGCGGGTCGTGACGGGTGATGTCAAGGCTCGAACCGTGGTTCGCCCGCACGCGGCGCTGGCGTTGACATCACCCGTCACAACTCAGCTTGGAGTTCTTGCATCCAGGAGAAGAACAGTGCCATATAGGCGCTTCGTCATGCTCGGCGGGATCGACTACTCGTGGTTTACCGCAGCAACATCGCGATGTCAGCCAGCACGGTGGGGTTGGTGACGGCAACCGATACCTGTTGGCGTTCGCACGATTCCGTGAGCCATTCGGTGAACTCTTCACGGCTGTACGATCTTTCGTCTCGGACATTCTTGGCGGTGTGGGGTTGTGGGCTAACCATCGAGCACCTCGACAGGAGCGCCACGGCGGGGCTGTCTTGCCTCGCGCGCGGTATGACGCTGCTGGATGCGGCGTAGTGAGGCGCTGATGATCAGTGTGCGTTCGCCGAGGCTCGCGTGCCCCGCGCGGTCGAATTCCCACGCGACCAGATCGTCATCGTCAACAGCGCCGCTGGAACCCCTATACGGTCTCTGATCAGGGTGTTGTGCAGTGCTCTTCGATTGTTGTTCGCGGGTCCAGGTGGCGCGCCGTTGCCGTAGGGCGGTCATGGTGGTGGAGTAGCGGCGGGACTTGGAGGTGATGTGACCGCGGAACCCGAGAGTGTGCAGCCACCGTCTGATCCCGCTGAGTCCTTTGTCGGCGAGCGCGCTGATGGTGGTCAGGATGGCACGCACATGCTCGGACACGTCCAGGTCGCCGATCGCTTCGGTGGAGAGGCGTCGTGCGCTGATTCCGAGGTCGGCCAGGGACTTGGTGACGTACTTGGCGAGATAGCGCGCCACCCGCCTCCCTGACAGTGACCCGGCGATACCTGAATTCTGCTCAGCCGAACCCGTTTTCTCGGGAGCCGAGGATGCGGTGAGGGGTTGGGTGTCGATCTGCGTACCGAACCTGATCCTCCGCACGGCGCTGTCGGTGGTGGGATCGGTCAGGGCGAGCGTCACGGTGCGGGCCGCGTGCTCGATGATGGCGGCAAGTTTGGTTGCACTGGTGGGTGATTCCCAATCGGTCTGATCCGGGTCGTCACCGTTCTCGTGCGGATCGAGGCGGATCAGGGCGTGGATGTGCGGGATGGCGCGGACTTGCAGTTCAATGATTTTGATGAAGCTGACCCGCACCCCGTCCGGATCCACACCTGTGGCTTTCAGTTCTTTGTGTAGGGCGCGTCGCAGGGTGATGGTGAAGCGGCGCCACAGTTCAGGTAGGTGCCAGGTGAACAGCACATGCCCGACGTAGTCGTAGCACTCGCTACAGAGCGGCTGACCGACACGGCCTTCGCCATGATCATGGACGGTGCTGCACCACAACGGTTTTCCATGAGGGCAGCGGCGATAGCCACCGATGCGGTGATGATCCCGACACATGCCGCGCTTGCCGTCGCCACCGCGCGTGGCCGCATGAACGGCCCCGTAGCTGGGGGCGGTAAGGGTGAGGAACACTTGCGGCCGGTCGGCCACCGTGATGGGCATGCCGTGATGCCCGCCCGCGGCGCCGGCATGGACGAGTTGCCAGGTGTCGCGAGCGTAGAGGTCCGAGCAGGAGGGGCAGATGTGGGCGCGGCGATTATTGCACCGCGTCCACACCACCCGATCCCGCCTGTATTCATCGGCACCGACGAGTTGGATGGGGTGGGCGCAGAATCCAACTGATTCGGCTCGCCGCCACCATGATTCGAACCCCATCGAAGATGCTCGGCGCACCATCTGCTCGACCACCTTCGCCGTGTCGACCGTGTCCGGCACCCCGGGCAGGGCGAGCTGGCCCAGGTAATCAACGCTGTTCACTGTTGCCCTCACCCGAAGTGTGGCCGGCATCGGTGGCGCGTGGCCGGCGGGTGCTGCTTGCTCGGCTGGTGGGGCGGCGGAAGCGGCGCGCGAGGGTGGTGATGTCGTGGTCGGTGACGTGGAAGGCCCGCACCCGCTGCGGCTGAGCGGTGCCGTCGATCAGCATGTACCCGACACCCGGGGCGGTGTCGGGGATCCGGTCGCATTCCGCCCCGGCGTCACGGGCTCCTTGCCCGAGGACCATGGTGGTTTGGGTGGCTTCGGTCAGCCGCAACCCGATCCGCACGGTGAACAGCTGCCGCACCGGCAGGGTGTCTTTGGCCGGGTCTTGCACCGCGGCCACCACACTGATCCCCACTGCGCGGCCTTGGGAGAGCAGCAGGCCGAGGAGTTGTTCAATTTCGGTGCGGACCTTGCGGTCGGTCACATACGCAGTCAACGCGGCGATCTCATCGATCACCACTACAAACAACGGCTCAGCCGATGTCGGGGTGTGTAGCCGGGTGTGGCCACGCAGCCGGTTGGCCCGTGCGTGCATCACCGTCACGAGTTGGCGGAGGAGTTCCAGGGTGGTGTCGGTGGCGTCGTGGGTGAACACCGTGAACATCGGTGCCCCGGAGCCCAGTTCCATGCCGCCTTTGGGATCGATGACACACAACCGCACCAGCCCGGTTTTCACCGCTGGGGCGATCCCGGCAATCAGCGACCACAACACCGAGCCTTTCCCGGCGCCGGTGGCTCCCGCGATCAGCACATGATGGCCGAGCAGCGGTAGCTGCCAGCTGTGGCGGGTTTCGGTGATCCCCACCGGCACGGCCCCCAGATCCACCGGGGTCACCGCGGTGGGTATCGGCAGACCAATGGGTTCGGCGAGCACATCCCCGCGCATCAACGTGATCTTCAGTTCGCCGGGGGCGGTCGCGCGGATGGTGATCCGGTCGGCGCGCCACGCGGCGGCCAACGCATCGGATTGCTTGTGCCAGTCGGCCGTCGATTGGCCGGTGACGATCCGCACCGCCAACACATCGGTGGTTCTGCCGATGCGCACGTAGCGCAGTGTGGGTGTGAGGGTGCGTTCGCCGAGGCGGGCGGCCAGGCCGTGCAGGGTGCATGTCGATTCCCAGCTGCGGGTGTAGCGCGACCAGGTCAGCCACCGTCGGCGTACCGGTTCGGTCACCCAGCCGCGAAACGAGCCTCGATCGAGCCACGCCCAGCCTGCATACGCGACGCTCAGTGCGAGCGCGCAGACTAGGCCCGCACGCGGGCCATGGGTGATGCCGAGTGCGAGGCTGGCGATGATGGGGAGGCTGATGGCCGGGAACAGCGCCGCCCACCACAGCAGATATCCGGCCGCGGTGAACAGAGACATGACCAGATCCCCGAACCAGTCATCATCATTATTCTGCTCAGTGTTGTTGGTGTTCCTATTGTTTAATGCCATGTCAGGTGCCCTTCGCGAGCGAAATGGTCGGCAGGAGTTCCCCGGGGGTGGGGCGCGACGATCTGCTCAACGCGCGCCCCAACCCGCTCAGCGGTTATTTCTGCGGACGGGCCTGCTCACTCGACCCAGCACCGTTCGGGGTGGTGGGGCTGATCGCGTCGGCTCGGAACGCCACACCACTGCGATCGCCTTGTGCCCATGGGATGGCCACCAACCCCGACACTGAGACTGGTTGCGTGACTGTCACTTTCGGGTCACCTGCGACGGTGACGTTGAGGACTTCACCGCCGGTGTCATCCAACGCCAGCACCTGGGTGGCAAACAGCGGCACCCCGGTGGCGGTGTCGACTTTCGGGCTGCCGGTCTCGAAGTTCAGCCTTGGCTCAGCCGCACGGGTGACGATGAACCGGGTTCCTGACGTATCGATTCTCAAACGCATTGTCCTACTGGTCCTTTCATGATCTGCTTGCACCCGTTTCGAATGCTGGGCACAGTTCACGTGGACACCGGGGACGTAGCGAGGGACATTTACAGGCATTGCCGACACGGCCTCGGACGTTTCAGACACGACCGAGACACACCAGCGGACGTCGCACGGGCATTACCGTCACGGAGTGGCGACGGACCCATGGCAAACTAGGAACCACGCGTAGAGGATGGACAGAATCGACACGGGAAGATGTGCGCTGACACGATGGACGATCACGACGATGCTGAGGCCGTGACGATCCCCAACGAGCGCCTCGCACAGCGGCTACGGGCCAAGGGCCTATCCCACGCACGGTTCGCCACTGCCGTGGGTGTGGATATCAAGACAGTGCGACGCTGGCTGGCCGACAGTGACTACAAGGTCCGAGAACACAACGCCCACCGGGCCGCCGATGTGCTCGACTGCACCCCGTACGACCTGTGGCCCAACCAATACCCGCCCTCCACTGCGCACCCACTGGCGACAACGTCATCGGGTGGGCCGTTCACCGCGACGCTGTATGCCAGCCGCACCCAGCTACCGATCACCGCATGGCAGCAGCATTTCGCCGACGCCACCACCAGCATCGACATCCTCGTCCTGGCCGCCACGTTCCTCTTCGACACCCTCGACGGATTCCTCGACACCCTCCTCGACGCCGCCGCCCGCGGCGTTGCAGTGCGATTTCTCGTTGGTAACCCCGACACCGCCACCACGATCCTGCGCGGTCAAGACGAGGGGATCGGTGAAGCCGTCATCGCCCGATGCCGCACCTCCGTCGAACTGCTCACCCCCCACGCCGGCACCCCAGGACTGAACATCCGCACCCACGACACCACGCTCTACACGTCGATCTTCCGCGTCGACGATGCGATGATCGTCAACTTCCACATCTACGGCTCACCCGGACGCAACAACCCCGTCCTCGTGCTATCGCGCCACCACGAACCCCGCCTCTGGGCCACCCTCGAACAGGCCTTCACCCAGGTATGGGACAACGCCACACCCCTGACCGCGAAAGGCTGAACCCATCGATGCGCACCGACTACTACAACGACCCCAACGCCCCGCAGCCCAACAGTGTCGTCCCCTCGGCTTCGGCCATCGTCACTGACGAACAGGGACGCATCCTGCTCATCAAACGCCGCGACAACACCCTGTGGGCGCTACCCGGCGGTGGACACGACATCGGCGAAACCATCGCCGATACCGCGGTACGCGAGGTCAAAGAAGAAACCGGGCTTGACGTCGAAGTCACCGGACTGGTCGGTGTCTACACCAACCCGCAGCACGTGGTCGCGTTCTCCGATGGTGAAGTCCGCCAACAGTTCTCGCTGTCCTTCACCACCAAGGTGCTCGGCGGAACCCTGGCGATCGACGATGAAAGCACCGAAATCGCCTGGACCCATCCCGACGACATGACCGGCCTGGACATGCACCCATCGATGCGGCTGCGCATCGACCACTACCTGCAACACCGCGACGCTCCCTACCTCGGCTGATCCGCGAGCAGTAAGGGCGGCTACTTCCAGGCGCGTACCCGTCCTACTGTCGCCAGCAACTCGTCGCGACCTGCGTCGACCGCCCGGTGCACCGGATCCTCGGGCCCGTAGCGCGCTAACACGTCGCTCAGGCGATCCTGCGGAGGTATCGGTAACCCGTCAGGTCCGGTCGTGAGATCGCAAAAGGTCAACGCATCCAGAACATCGCTGGGTGGATCGCCGAACGCCGATAAACCCGACACGCCTCGCTCAGCAGCCTCCGCGAGCGCACCGGTGTGAAACGCCACCAACGACGCGACCAATTCCCCAAAACCCGCCCACCGGGCAAACTTCGCGCCGTCGAGAGGATGAAACTCGGTTTGGCGCACCGACGGTGCGTAGCCGATATCGTGCAGCCACGCCGCCGCCACCAAGCAGTCCGCTGTGTCCGCATCGAAACGTCGACTCAACCGCTCGGCAGCCGCCGCGACACCCCGCACATGCGCCAACCGCGGCAACCCAGCCAGCCGTGCCTCCGCCTCTCGCCGTGCACGCTGCGTCAGAACCCCGCTCACAACCGCCAGCCTACGAGTCCCACCGCCACTGTGCAGGCCCATAGCTGATGGCCGTTGCAGCATTCGTCTCCGAAGCCCGTAGAAATCCGGCGGCTACCTGCGGGCTTCGCTACGCTCGCTCTGCTCCCGTCCGCTGGCGCTCCCGTCCGCGCCGCTCCCTACGCTTCGCCCTCCGTCCGCCGCCAACACCAGCCCGCGCAGACATCCAGTGCCCGCATCTCAATGCCCACCACACCCTGGCAGCACGACCAGCCTCACTGTCCTCGCCCCCGCCGCATCGAGACGCCGCGCGCAGCAGGCGCGACCGATGCCCGCCTGACCGCCTTGACCTGCGGTGTGATAACTTTCCTTACTGCTATCAAGGACGAGACCACGCGGCGCATCGTCCGGCCGAACTGTACATGTATTTCACCAAATCGTTCGAGAGCGCAGGCCTGCCGAAATGTAGGCAATTCGGCTCGCACCCGATTGGGAATCCCGGTCAATAGAGGTATGACGGGTATGGCTGAGCCGTCGGTAGCGCCATCGCTATACCGGTAGGTACAGTCGCTGAGTGACCATGACCGCAGCCACGGTTTCGGAAGACGAGGGCGCTTTGGTCGCTGCACTTCGCGCCGGCGACCATCGAGCTTTTGCTCGGTTGGTCGATCGTCACACTCCGGCGATGCTGCGGGTGGCACGTGGCTACGTGCCGAGTGAGCAGCATGCCGAGGACGTCGTGCAGGAGACGTGGATCGCGCTCCTCAAGGGCTTGGACAGATTCGAGGGACGGTCGTCCCTACGTACTTGGCTTTTTACGGTTCTTGTCAATATCGCCAAGACTAGAGGGCTCAAGGAACGCAGGCACGTCGACACTCAGATCAAAGCGTTCACCGGCGGCACAGTTGACCCCGAGCGGTTCCGTGCTGCTGGCGACGAGCTACCCGGGCACTGGAAGGCGGAGGAGACACCGACTCCTTTCCCGGACACCCCTGAGGGCTCGGCTCTCAGCAGAGAACTCACCGACGTCGCCAAGCGCAATCTCGATACCTTGCCTGAGCGTCAGCGCATTGTCGTGACGATGCGCGACATGCTCGGTCTCGATTCCGATGAGGTCTGTGCACTACTCGAGATCAGCGCTGCGAACCAGCGGGTATTGCTTCATCGTGGCCGTGCGGTCATTCGAGAGGCTCTCGAAAATTACCTGAAAGATGCGTCGTGAACCCACTCGATTGCAACGAGCTCGTCGAAATTGTCACTGCCTATCTGGACGGCTCACTCGACCTCGAAACGCGGGCGCGCTTCGACGAGCACCTGCTCGAATGCGACGGATGCGATAACTACCTGCAGCAGTTTCGGGTCACTATCAGCACGGTCGGCCGGATCCGTGAAAGCGAGTTGGCACCGGAATTCCGCGCGCAACTACTTGAGGCTTTCAAGGATTGGCGGTGACGCCCTTTTACAACCACAGAGTGCCACCTGCGGGCCAAATGAAGCAGTCCCGGCGCCTGGCAAGCACGCGCGATCGTGCGGGGATGGCGCCACAGTTGTTGGTAGGCGCTATTTGACTCGGGCATCGGCTTGCGAAGGTCGCAGCGGGCTTCGTCCCGAGTAACTTGACCAAACCTATTCGTGCGCAACTATTTGCATGCTTACGCTCTTGGTCAGCGGCATTGGTGTATGGTGAGCCTCCCCGGTTTCAGTGGACACCCGAGATAGCGGGGCACGGGGTTCCGCTGGGAGGATGTGGGTATGTCCAGGACTCGTCGGTCGTTCACGGCGGAGTTCAAGGCTCAGGCCGCTCGGCGGGCGATTGATGGTGGCCCAGCCGGTCGCCGAGATCGGCCGGGAGCTCAATGTTCACGAGCACCTGTTACGTAAATGGGTGGCGGCCGAAAGGCTCCGGGACGGCGCTGCCACCGATGCGCACAGGGTTCCACCGGATGGTGGCTGACCGCGATCGAGCGTGCCGAGTTGGCACCCGGTTCCGTACGGGGATCGCCGAGAAGGAACGCGATATCGCGTTCGTGAGAAAAGTATCGGCGTACTTTGCGGCACAGCAACGCAGTCGTTTCGAGCTCATCGCCGCGGGGTTCGGGCTACCTGTGGGCGGTTCCGGCGCACCACGGTGCCCGGTCGGATGCGCATTCGCGCAAACTATCCTGTCACCACTTCTGTACCGGACATTAATCCGCACGACGCCAACGGGACGCAATGGGCTCATGCGATGAAGCGTTCGCGGCCCATGATCCGCGCTTCGGGCTCGTGGGTGACTCAGCGGTCGCCGATGATGGAGGATGCTGGTGAAAGCTGGGAATGATTACTGTCACGGAGTCGCCCGGTGGTGCGAATGTCCACTTCGGAGCGGAGAGTGCGGTGCACTGGACACCTGCTGGCGATCTCCATGAGCCTGTCGCGTTGGATGGCGCTCAGTGGTCCCTGCAACATAATGTGACGTTCAATGCGATCGATGAACCCTTTCGTTTTGTCGAGCTCGGCACAGTCCTGCGCGTGGACACGGGAATGGCGGGCATCGACAACCACGCTTTCCAGTGGCCATCGTTTGCGTTCGGCGTACATCCTGATCGTCATCGACGTACAGGCTCCCAACGCGGCGAGCAATAGGTCGTACGGGGTGGGGCCCATGTCGTCGCTGATCGGACGAGGTTCATCCGCAACAAGGCGGTGCGAGCCGACCGTGATGTCCTGGGTGAGACTTCCCGCATCACCCCGCTCTGCGACCCGTACGACACCGTCGTCACTAGGCGGAGGGCCGCTGCGAGTCAGAGCTGTGCTCGCATGGTGCTTCAGGTAACGGCCAGCCCAGGCAGCTATCACAGTAGCGGCGTACTCGGCGTCGTCGCGGCAGCTGAGCAGATGATCAGCGCCGTCAAGTGCGACAAAGGATTTAGGGTGCCGCGCGATGTCGAAGATCTCTCGGGCATTGTCGACTGAGACCACCTGGTCGGTCGGCGAGTGCAACACTAGGAGTGCAGCGTCGGCCGCTCGGATACGTTCCCGCTGGGGCTGTGCTGCGATGTCGTCGAGGAACTGCCGCTGCAGACGGAACTCGCGACCGGCGATAGATATAGTCGCCTCACCTGCCGCGATGTCGTCGCGTGACTGGCGCAGCAGGCCCGCTACGTGACCGGGATCTGCCGGTGTACCAATAACGGCAATGGCATTGACATCATTGATTCGCGACGCCGCCGCAAGCACCGCAGCCCCACCGAGGGAGTGCCCAATCAGCATCGTTGGCGCACCGTGGCTCGCTCGCATGAAGTCGGCTGCACACACCAAGTCATCGACATTGGAACTGAATCCTGTCGCGGCGAAGTCGCCCTCGGAGTCCCCCAACCCCGTGAAGTCGAAGCGTAGGACGCCGATACCACTGCCGGTGAGGGCACGAGAGATTCGCGCCGCAGCCGAGTTGTCTTTTCCACAGGTAAAGCAGTGCGCGAATACCGCCCACGTCGTGGGCGGCTGTTCTGGAGTCTCCAGCCGCCCAGACAGCGAACCGCTACTGCCAGCGAACGTCACGCGTTCTGAATTGCTCATCGGGACGACCTCCTCATCGCTAGAACTGGCCGGATGTGTCAGTCCGCCCGCGGTGTCCAGTTCGCGGTGGGCGGGGTCGTAAGCCCGACGAACGCAATACTTGTCCTTCCACTCGGGATCGGCTTGCCAGCAGACCCTGCACACACGGTGCTCCAGCGCGAGCATCGCCACGCTGAACCCTATAGCACTCTGCGGGACGGCCGAGACTTGTAACGCTTGACCGTCGTCCGCACACTCATTGGTCGCACGTGATAGTACGAAGAAAACCTTGGCCGCGGCACACAATCCGGTCGACCATAAGAAAGCAGGATGAACGATGGCTGTCCAACTGTCCGAGGCACGCGTTCTCATCACCGGCGGAACTAGCGGAATCGGGCGGGCTGTTGCCGTCTCTCTGGCTAGTCACGGTGCCGTAGTGGCAGTGTCAGGCCGGAACGCGGAGCGTGGGCAACAGGTAGTAGGAGAGATCGAGTCCACGGGCGGCAAGGCCGAGTTTCTCAGCAGTGACCTGCACGACGCCGAATCCGCGAGGCTGCTCGCTGCTGAGGCTGTTACAAGGCTCGGCCATATCGACGTGCTGGTGAACAACGCCGGCGTCTATCCGTTCGGACCAACCGAATCGATGACCGAAGAAGATTTCACCGCGGTGTTCAATCTCAACGTTCGCGTTCCGTTCTTCTTGGTAGCCGAACTAGCCCCCAAGATGGCCGAACGCGGCAATGGCGTGATCGTCAATGTCACTACGATGGTCGCCGAGTACGGAAACGTCGGAACCAGTCTGTACGGCGCCAGCAAAGCTGCGGTCGTATCCCTCACCAAAACGTGGGCAGCCGAGTACGGACCGCGGGGCATACGGGTCAACGCGGTCAGTCCAGGACCGACATTCACCGAAGGCACCGCAGCTATGGGTGAGGGGCTTCGCAGGCTGGTTGGCCCTGCTCCCGCGGGCCGTCCCGCGCAGGCTGAAGAAATCGCCAACTCGATTGTGTTCTTGGCGAGCGACCAAGCCAGCTACATCCACGGGGTCACCCTCGCTGTAGATGGCGGCCGCACCGCCGTCTGAACACCAGCTAACCGCACAGTCCATGCTGCCATCAATTCCGATCACACGGGAGCCGAATGCAGCGTGCATCGATTAATAAGTGTCCTGCTCATCCCATTGAAATATGAGGTATATCAATATGTCTAGCCGTCGGAACCTGCCTATTCGCGTCGGTGTGCAGCTGTGGCCAGGAGACACCCCTGACTACCGCACATGGCGCGACGCAGTGATCACCGCTGAACAACTCGGCGTAGACGCAATCTTCGGCTACGACCATTTCCATAAACCCGCAACCGCCCCGACCTCCGACGGGTTGCCCGAGCTCCTACCCGTGCAGCCCGACGTCAATAATTTCGAAGGCTGGACGTCGCTGGCCTCATGGGGCGAGATCACCTCACGCGCCGAGATCGGCTTGCTCGTAACTGGTGTCGGTTACCGCAATCCGGATCTTCTCGCTGACATGGCCCGCACAGTCGATCACATCAGCGATGGCCGCCTGATTCTGGGGATTGGATCCGGTTGGTATGAAAAGGATTACGTCGTTTACGGTTACGAGTACGGTACCGTCAAGTCACGGATGGACCTATTTGAGAGCAGCCTGAAACGCATAAGCGAGCGGCTCGACAAACTGATACCGGCTCCGACACGCAGCATCCCGATTCTCATCGGCGGCATGGGGGTGCGCCGCACGCTGCCTTTGGTGGCACGGTACGCCGACATCTGGCATACGTTCGCCAGCCCCGCCGAGTACCGGCGTAAGAATGCACTGCTTGGCGAGTTGGCACAGGTAGTAGGGCGCGATGAGTCGGCGATTGAACGCGCAGTGCACTGGACAGGCCGCGCCGACGCCGACGCATTTGCGAGTATGGGGGTAACGTTCTTTACCACTGAAATCCACCCGGACGCAGACGGATTCGACTTTCGCGAACTCAAAGATATGATCCACTGGCGCGATACATACAGCTAGACTGGGTCAGCTCACCGCGACCCTCGCGGGCCGCCCGTGTCCGCGCTACCCAGCGTGCCCTCATACGCGCTCAGGTCACGAGCAACCTGGGCGATCCGGCTTACCCGTTTCTTCGACGATCTGGACCGCACCCTCACGGAACTCCTAGTCGTACTTCTTCCGTTTCTCTGGCATCTCGACCCCTATTGTCGATGCCTCCACGCTCTCGGGGAACTTCACCGAGCTAGTCCGCCGGCAATCTGGGCATCTACCCGGTCACCCTTCTCAGTGGACCAAGCAAAACGACATCGAACACCAAGTGCGCCAAGGTGTCCCGACGAGGAAGCCCCCGCACCAAGTCGGTCCCTGATACGGCTGACCGGCATCTACACTTGCCCGGACCAGAGTGGCTCCAACGTCCACTGCGGTGCGGTCACAGTCGATTATCTGGTCAGCCCCTGCTACAGCATCTCGTTCCAAATAAGTTGCAGGTCAATGCTATATGTCCAACACCGCAGCAGCGAAGGCTGTTGCACTGCTGCGCTGTCATCGACAGGGTCAGTCGCAGCATCGTCGGCTGACCGATAGCCTCGAAGGCGATTGCCACCTTGGTGGTCAAATCATTAGACATGGCCATCAGCGACGGCCGCCCAGCCTCAGGCATGTCCTTGCTGATCACGAAACACCTTCCACTTCACGGGTTTCGGATGAAAGATCCGGGTGGCTAGACTGGGTCTGTCGTTTGGATCGATTGGGATGACCTTGGCAGTCTCTTGGGCACGCTCAGCAGCCGAATGTGAATCCGCAGGGCACCATTGCCTTGACGGCTGGCTCAGCGAACGGCGTGCGAGGTTCAGAAGGAGCCGTCGTCTTGGTCGTCGTCTCGCCGAGTGTCATTCTGATGCTGGGCGATTCAGCTCCAGCATCGCTAGCAGAATCCTCAGCTGTCGCCGTTGCGGCGAATACTATCGCAGCGACGCACGCCGACCCGGCAAGTAGCAGCTGGGCGACTTTCGCTGGGCGCCGCGTCAGTTGCGGCCCTCGCAGATTAATTGCCGATCGGAGCGTCACTCCTACGATTCTAATCCAGATATCGCGATATCGCTATATCTAGGAAGGTGGTATTGGAGCGTCTTAGTCTCGATTTCCGTCCAAGGCGATGGTCGCCGGACTCCGGGTCGCAGTTGACGGGGTCAGGCTTGTGGGCGGGTCGCGGTTGCTGGTCTCGTGGCGCCGGGTGGGACGGGCTTCCCAGTGCCAGAGGGCCTTTCGGTTGATCGGTCATAGGCGGTCCAGTGTGAGCCGAAGGCGCCGCGGGGCGCTCTCAGCCGAACTGACGGTGGGCCAGCGGTTTGCTCATCGCTGACCAGGCCCGCTTGGATGGCGTGGCGGTGCGCGGGGTGGATGAGCACGTCTGGCGGCACGGGCCGTAAAGCCGCGTACACCGGTTACTGCCACACTCACAGCGCAGGCACCGTCGTACGGCTAGATGGCTATCAGTGCTGGTGCTCGTTGCGCGTTAGCCAAGCGGGCATGTCAACGATGGAGTCCAGAGTGGTTTCTGCGGGATGTGTCTGGGTAAGGTCGATTTGGTCGGCATACATGCCGGTGCGTACCTGGATTGTGTGTGCGCCTACCGCGTTTCCCATGGCAATATCGTTGGCGGGTTGGTCGCCGATCAGCCAGAGTGCGTTCGGCTTGACGGGCACGCTCGCTGCGGCGGATCGCAGAAATTCTGGTGATGGTTTGCCGAGGAGTTTGCTGGTGACGCCGGTGGCGTGCTCAAGCGCTGCCGTGATCGCACCGGTGTCGATATGGTTGCCGTCGGGGCGTTTTCGATACTTCCCTCTTTGGAGTGCTATAAGGGTCGCACCGCGCTCGAGAGCGCGAAACGCCAAGTCGAGTAGCTGATGCGTTAGCGTGTCGTGAGTGTTGCCGACGACGACATGGGTGATCGCACCGCCGGCGTGGCGGTAGGGGGCAAATGTCGGAAGCAAGGCGCTTGACACCACCGGCAATACGTTGATCCGGCCGCGCGTTGCTTCAAAGAGTTGCAGGGCAGCGGATACGGGGGTGAAAACTTCGCCGACACGAACGTCGAATCCGCGCTCGCGCAGTGTTTCTTGGAGGGTCTGTGGTGGCACAGTATCGGTGTTGGTGAGAAAACGGAGCGTGCAACCCATGTTTCGGAGTCTTGTCACAGCCTCAGGCGCGCCGGGAACGAGCTCGTCACCAACGTATAGCGTACCGTCCAGGTCGCTGAATACTACAGGCGTTGGCGTCATCGATACTCCGCGAAATGACTGACCTGCCGCATGTGCCGGATGTATCGAGAACGTTCGGGAAGAGCGATTGGGGCGGCGCCGATCTGTTTGTCAGAACTTGGTGACATAGTGGAGTTGCCTCTGTAACGGTATGGCGTTGACGTGGATGCCGGGCTGGGCTGCGCGAAGCGATATCAAGCCGTCTCAGTTAATGATGGTAGCCCCGCGTCCTTGCGTGTTCAGTTAAAAGTGAAATGACGGCTGTAGCTTTTACCACAGGCTATTACCTGGCTGGCTCGTGCTCAGTTGGTCAGCGAAGGAGAGCGCGCAGCGGTTAAATCAGCGCATTCAAGGCTTCCAGCAGCGACTCAATATTCTTTTCGTGCCGTTTGTAGTACGTCCAGGGCCCGATCCGTCGGGAGGTTACCAATTGCGCGCGTTGCAGAACTGCCATATATGACGACACTGTCGACTGTGATAAGCCGACATGCTTTTGAATGATACTCACGCACACGCCGACTTCTTGTGGATCGATATCCTGTTCGGGGAAATTTTTTCGCGGATCCTTGAGCCAACTGAGTATCGTTAATCGGGTAGGGTTATCGAGGGCTTTCAATGCCTCGTTGACATCAATACTTATTGAATTCTGGGAATTAGTACGTTCAGGTGAAGTGCTCAGCATTTTATGATCCCTTTCGTGGTCATGCTACGCGGGTGGGCCGCCGATCTGACGGATGTTGCACAGTAGTTAGTAAACGTGGGCCTACATCCAGTGGCGGCGTTGCTAGTTCGACACACCGGGAGCTGGAGAACGGACATGTTGCGGATCCTGTCGTGTATAGGGACTAGCGTACCTGCGAGTTTGTGCCGATGCGCTGGGTAGTTGGCCAGAACGCTGCGCGGCCCATCGGTGATCGTCGTCGGCGCATGTCGTACCTCGTTGGCGGCTTCGCGGTTGGGTCCGCATGAAACGTTTCTCGTAGGCGGTTCGGCTGGGCCGCGGAGCGTCCGAGGTGCGACTCGTCTTGCCGTGCAGCCTGATCGACTGCACGGCAAGACGTGGTTCGGTTACTAGCTACGGTAGGTGGGGTAATCGGTGTAGCCTTTCTCGGTGCCGCCGTACATGGTGCTCGGGTCCGGGGTGTTGAGCGGCCAGTCGTTGGCGATCCGTTCGGGCAGGTCTGGGTTGGCGATGAACGGTCGGCCGAAGGCGATCAAGTCGGCCCAGCCAGCCTCAATGGCACGGACTGCGCGTTCGGCGGTGTACTTGCCCGCCAGTAGGATGGTTCCGCTGAAGTTTTCGCGCACTGCGACACGGAAGCTTTCCGGCATTTCGGGAGCGTTGTCCCAGTCGGCCTCGGCCAACGACACGTATGCGATGCCAACCTCTTCGAGGATCTTTACCGCCTCGATGTAGGTCTCATGGGGGTCATCTTCGACAAGGCCAAGGTAGACACGGTCTTCGCCAGTGGTGGTGAACAATGGCGAAAACCGCACACCCAGACGGTCTTTACCGACGACGCCGGCAACTGCCTCGACCACCTCGCGCAGGAACCGGAGGCGATTCTGCAGGGAACCGCCGTATTCGTCGTTGCGGTGGTTGGTATGGGTGGACATGAACTGGTTGACCAAGTACCCGTTGGCTGAGTGGATTTCCACCCCGTCGAATCCGGCGTCGAGAGCATTGCGCGCGGCGTCGGCGTAGAGCTGCACGACGTCTTTGACCTCGCCGGTCGTCAGAGCCCGCGGCGGCGACGGCGGCGCCAGCGCTCCGGCTCCCGGGCCCGTTTCCACGAAAACCTTCACGGCGTCCGCGGTGATGGCCGACGGGGCGACCGGTGCGCCGGCGTCGGGCTGCAACGAGGTGTGCGACACCCGTCCCACATGCCAGAGCTGGTTGAAGATCACCCCACCGGCGGTGTGAACCGCATCGGTGACTTTGCGCCAACCCGCAACCTGTTCAAGGTTGTGGATCCCGGGTGTCCAGGCGTAGCCCTGCCCGCGCGGTTCGATCTGCGTACCTTCGGTCACCATGAACCCGGCACCACTGCGCTGCGTGTAGTAATCCGCCATGAGTTCGTTGGGTACGTTGCCGGGCTGCGAACTGCGCGAACGGGTCAACGGGGGAAGAACGATGCGATTCTTGACCTCATAGGGGCCGAGCTTGGTAGCGGTGAACAGCACTGAGTCTTTCATTTCTTTTCTTTCCGGTGTTGGTGTGATGGTTTCAATCTTGTGCAGCGATGGGATACGCGATTTAGAACAGTCCGCGCGGAGCTTCGTTCATGCTCACGTAGATGTTCTTCTTGTGGGTGTACGCGTCAAGCATGGATTTGTAGGCTTCGCGGCCCAGACCGGATTTCTTGTAGCCCCCGAAGGGTGCATGCGCAGGGATCTCATGGGCGGTGTTCACCCACATCCGACCGGTCTCCACCGCGCGTGCCACGCGAAGTGCACGGTTGATGTCTTGGGTCCACACTGTGCCGGCGAGTCCGTATTCTGAGTCGTTGGCCAAGGCGATAACTTCATCCTCGTCCTTGAATGGGATAACAACGAGAACGGGGCCAAAGATCTCTTCCGATGCAACGCGCATATCGTTGCGCACATCGACCAATATTGTCGGCTCGACAAAGAATCCGGAATCGTAGTCCCCGCCAGTGAGCCGGCGACCACCCGTCAAAACCGTGGCACCTTCAGCACGACCGGTTTCTACATAACCCAACACGCGCTCCAGCTGGGCTTTGCTGATCAACGAGCCCACCTGGGTGTCTGGTGAGAGGGGATCCCCCACGCGGGCCGTGGTGAACTTGGCTTTTAGTTCGTCGATAAAACGGTCGTAGATCGACTCGTGAATGAAGAGGCGAGCTCCGGATTCGCAGGCTTGGCCTTGATTCCATAGAATCGCCAGGGCTGCCCCCTCGACGGCCTTGTCCCAATTCGCGTCGGGGAAAACGATATTCGCCGATTTGCCGCCCAGCTCCAGCGTTGCTGGTACCAGTCTTTTGGCTGCGGCTTCGGCGACGGTGTAGCCGACTCGGGTGGAACCGGTGAATGCCAGCTTCTGTACCGTCGGGTGATCCAGCACGGCCTGGCCGGCAACCGGCCCTGTGCCGGTGACGATGTTGACGACACCGGGGGGAAGAACTTGCGCGAAAATCTTTGCCAGTTCGGAAATGCTGACCGGCGTCATCTCCGATGGCTTGATCACCACGGTGTTCCCTGTGGCGATTGCCGGGGCAATCTTCCAGGCTGCCATCAACAACGGAAAGTTCCAGGGGATCACCTGACCAACCACACCAAGCGGTTCGCTCAGCACGAGGCTGAGGGTCTGTTCATCAAGCACGGCCGCCTCGTCTGAGTGACTGCGAATCACTCCGGCGAAGTACCTGAAGTGATCAATGGCGATGGGCACGTCGAGAACGCGCGACTCGCGAATCGGCTTGCCCACATCCAGCGACTCCAGGACCGCGAAACGCTCGGCGTCAGCCTCCAGCAGGTCGGCGATCCTGTTCAACGCGTTCGCCCGTTCCGTCACCGTGGTCGCCCTCCAGCCCGCAAACGCACGCTGCGCCGCCTGGACCGCGCGATCGACATCAGCGGCTGTTCCACTAGGAATACGAGTCAGCACCTCACCCGTCGCGGGATTGATACTCTCGATCGTCTCCCCGGACTCCGCGTCCACCCATTGGTTGTCGATGAACATTCCGTAGCTGCGGTCCGGAGCATACTGGGACGTGGACATGGCGCGCTTCTCCTTCTGATTGGCGGGCGGGCCGGAAGTACAACCGGCTCAACCTCTTCCGTGATTTCGTTGTTCACCACCCCTGACGACGTGGTGCCACCAACCCTAACCTAGATATCGAGATACGTCAATATCCCAATAGCACGATATTCAGATGGGCGTAAAGGGGGTGTCTTCCTGCGCTAACACCGCCGGGTCGGCTGGTTGGTGGCCGTCGGTGCGTGACCGTGCTTGAGGTGCGCTCTGCTGCGCGGCTTAACTCGGACGATCCCCACTCAATAGGGACTCGCCGAACTGCGCAGGTTCGACCGTGCCATCCGGCCAGGAACCCGCAGTCGAATGAAATCGGCAACGATACGAAAACCGTGAACCACCCCAGGTTTGACGCGCATCAAACCCAATGCCGTTAACTTTGTAGGTGGATGAGTCGGATCTCGGGTGGCGCTCTGTGTCTGATGTTCCTGTGGTGTAGTGCTTTTCGTGGGAACTTGGTGGCGGCTGCTCGTTTGGTGACGCGGGGGTAGGTGCGGTGGCCACTTGATCGATTCTCGCGCAGCGTCTACTTCCTGGGCCGAGGTCTGCTGCAACGCCGCAAGCTTGCCGAGCATCGTCGACCTCGTCATGTGCACCATGCCTGTCAGCTCCGGTCGAAAAGTGAGCAGGTAGTTCCGGTTGAAAAGTGAGCACTTCACCTTTCGATTGGAGAGTGATCACTGTGGAGGATTGGGCGGAGATTCGCCGGCTGTATCGGTCGGAGAAGCTGTCGCAGGCTGCGATTGCGCAACATGGTCGGACCATCGCTCCTAGCCGTCGATAGCCTCTCAAGGTCGCCCAAAACTGGAGAGACCCAGCACTGTCTGGTGGCGGTCAGTGCGTTTAGGGTTGCGTTCATCGCCTTGCTCAAAGCAGATTGGTCGCCAAATCTGTTCGGCCGTTAGTTAGTCGCGACACAGCAAATCGGCACTACGAGGGCCGACAGACCACGCCGGCGTTTTCCCTGACCGCGCTGCGCTGCTAGGTTGCGTCCACGAAAGTGGTGTACGAGTCGGGCCGTGAGGTGAGGACCGGCGTGTCGTAGCCGGCTAGTAAAGGGTCATCGCGTGATTCTTCGAGAGACCGACCAAAGTCACTAGAGCAAAGGATCGACGCGATGACCGCTGCCCACGATATCGACCTACCCGCACTGTTGGCTGAGCGACTCACCACCACCCACCCTGATGTGTTGCGCGAACTGCTGGCTACCTTCATCCACACGCTGATGGGCGCCGAGGCTGACGCGCTATGCGGCGCGGCCTACGGTCAGCGCAGCAGCGAGCGGACTAACTCTCGTAACGGTTATCGGCATCGCCAGTTCGATACCCGGGCAGGCAGTTTGGATCTGGCGATTCCCAAGCTGCGCCAGGGGTCCTACTTCCCGGACTGGCTGCTGGAACGCCGCAAACGCGCCGAGCGGGCCCTGACAACTGTGGTGGCCACCTGCTATCTGCTCGGGGTCTCGACCCGGCGGATGGACAAGCTGGTCGAGACCCTCGGGATTACCGGCTTGTCGAAGTCGCAGGTGTCGGTGATGGCCAAAGAACTCGACACTGCCGTGGAGGCTTTCCGCACTCGGCCTCTTGATGCCGGCCCGTATACGTTCATGGCCGCCGACGCTTTGGTACTCAAGGTCCGCGAGGCCGGCCGCGTGGTCAACGTGCACGCGCTGATCGCGGTGGGCGTCAACGCTGAGGGCTACCGCGAAATCCTGGGCATCGACGTCACCACCGCCGAAGACGGTGCGGGCTGGTTGACGTTTCTGCGCTCGTTGACCGCGCGCGGCCTGTCTGGGGTGGCGCTGGTCACCAGCGACGCCCATGCTGGACTGCTCTCAGCGATTGGGGCCACCTTGCCCGGGGCGTCCTGGCAGCGCTGCCGCACCCATTACGCCACCAACCTGATGGCCATCACCCCAAGAGCTCCTGGCCCTGGGTCAAGACCCTGCTGCATTCGGTGTTCGATCAACCCGACGCCACTTCTGTTGCTGCACGATATGACCGGATCATCGACGCGCTTTCCGACAAGCTACCCAAGGTCGCTGATCACCTCGAAGCGGCCAGGTCCGACCTGCTGGCCTTCACGGCTTTTCCTAAGCAGATCTGGCGTCAGATCTGGTCCAACAACCCCCAGGAACGACTCAACAAAGAAATCCGCCGCCGCACCGATGTCGTCGGGATCTTCCCCGACCGCGATGCTCTAATCCGCCTCGTCGGCGCTGTGCTGGCCGAACAACACGACGAATGGGCCGAGTCACGGCGCTACCTGGGTCTCGACGTCCTCAGCAAATCCCGCCTGACCACCACCACACCAGCAGAACAGGAGGACAACCCCGCGGCACTAACCGCATAAGTCACGACATCGAAGAATCACACGACGACGTCGTACACCACGTCCCTGGACTTGACCCGCTGCTAAATGGTCCGTGCTTTGCTGGTCGATTGCGCCGACACGGGGCGGATAAGCCGACTTCTGGGGTTACCGCGACTAAAGGAACTTGGCGTCGACGACCGCAGCGCCGCGCGGAAGGGCGTGGGCACCCAAATGGTCGAGGGCGAGACCTCGCAATCCGCGTCGTCGGTCTCGACCCACAAGATCCCCGCAGGAACTATGACGTACGGCACACCCACCTAAACGGAAGCGCTGTAACGCTTTCCGAAGTGCATAGCACTCAGTGGTGTAGTCAACCCAACTAGCAAGGGAGTCATCATGATCGCTACCATCCGCGAGCAGATTCAAGCCGGCGTGCGCCCAGAGTCGCCAGTAGCACGTGGCGGCGCGGGCCTGGCACGGTACGGGCTGGCCGTCGTCATCGCCTGGATCGGCATGCTGAAGTTCACAGAGTACGAAGCCAACGGCATCGCGCCATTCGTGTCGAACAGCCCTTTCATGTCTTGGCTGTACGACATTTTCTCGATCACCACCTTTTCGTCGCTACTCGGTGTAGTCGAGATCGCAATCGCGGTCTTGCTCGCCGTCAAACCGTGGTTCCCTCGACTCTCAGCGATCGGTAGCCTCATGGCCATCGGCATGTTCGCCACAACACTGACATTCGTGCTCAGTACGCCTGGTGCATTCGAAGCATCAGCAGGAGGTTTCCCGGTGTTGTCGTCGACTGGTCAGTTCCTGATCAAGGACGTCGCACTGCTCGGAATCTCTGCCTGGACGCTGGTCGATGCACTCACACGCCGCTGAGGCCGAAGCCGCCCTCGTCACCTCGCTTCGTGCGGGTGACGAGGGCGGCTTCGTGCAAGTTGTCGACTTGCAAGCCCCACGACGCCACGCCTCGCACGCGACTACGTCAGGACACCAGATCGCCGAAGGCCCCCTACAGGAAGGCCTCTTACACAAAGGAATCGGCTCTTCCCAGGATCAGTCACCTCGGTTCACAGAGCTGTCTGCGAACTTTCATAGGAGGAAAGGTCGCAGTCCCTCGACGACGAGAAACTGGACGAGGAGTCGGAGCAACGAAGCCATCCTCGGGAATTTTTCCTCAAGCACCGGGGAGCATGGTCGCCGGCGAGCCGGTCGCTCATGCACTACATGAAAGGATGCAGACAGATGAGATGCAACGAACTCGCCGAACTACTCACCGAATACCTGGACGACTCGCTCGGTTCGAGCGACCACGTGAGGCTCGAAACGCACCTGTCCGAGTGCGCCGGATGCGCAAACTATCGCACTCAATACATATCGACGATCGCAATCTTGAATCAGATCCCCGTGGCCGGCTTCAAGCGCACGCTGCGCGATACGTTATCGGCGCACTTTCACCAACGGCGCCGCTGAGCTTCGCAGGGCAACCGAGTTCAGCTCAGCAACAATGGATACACCAACTTTGCTGCCGTCAGCGCCCATCGGTCTTTAGGTGGCTTGCGCCAACTCAGCCACCGCTTGATCGGTGGTCCAGATAGCTGAGGCGAGGAATCGGAAATTAATCAGGGCAGCCAAGTATCCGTCGCCTTCGGGCAACCGTGCACCCGCAGTCGCGTCACGGATGACGACAACCTCGAAACCCTGTTCGATCAGCTCGCGCAAATGGCTTTCGGTGCACAGATTCGCGGCCATTCCAGCCAGAAGAACCTGGGTCACACCGCGTTTGCGAAGCTGAAGTACGAGATCGTTGGACTGCGGACCCACGATTTTATGGGGAGAAGCGACCACCGTCTTTCCGTCCAGGATGCGGTTCTTGTACCGCTCGAGATAGTCCGCGCCCGAACCGTCGAACCCTTCCAGCTGCAGCGGATGCGTCCGCGCGAACATGCCGACACTGTGCATGAAGCGCTCAAGCGGTCCGCCGAATTGCCAGTCCTGATCGGATGGATAGTAATAGTGCGGAGAGATCGCAACCGTGATCCCCGCGCTCTTGGCAGCTGACAGTAGTTGGTCGATGTGCTCGACAGTGCCGTTGTCTTCGACGCTGGCGCCGAACACCGACCATGTTGCACCATCGGGGCTGAGAAAGTCGTTCTGCGGGTCAGTCACGACGAGCGCAGCGTGCGTCACGTCAAGCTGGAAGCCAGATGGCGGAAGTCCGGGCTCTGCGGGCTCGTCGTACACGGATGAAGTCGACATTGGATGGGAGTCCCTTTCCTATCGGGCGCTAGTGCGCGACACACGGCAGCGCCCGGAAAGTATAAATAGACGACCGGTCGGATATCAACAAGTCCGGCCTTTCGGACCTCGATGATGGAGGCGGGACTTCAGGACGTGCCGACCAAACCCACCAACTGCGGCAAGGTTATTCGTGAGAAACGGTCGTATGGAGCGCGGGTGCGATCGATCCTGGCGCGAAGCACTGCCCCTTCCCACGCTTCGATAATCAAACCTGCGACTTCGCGACGCCGTTGAGGCGTTCCCTCTGTGAAAACAGCGGCCAGTTCGTGCTCCCAAGCACAAACAATGCCGCGTAGCTTTTCGTGGACCGACGCACTGGTGGCTGAGACTTCGAGCGCGAGATTGCCAATTAGGCAGCCGCGCATAAAGGTATGGCGCTCGTGCTCGTCGGCAATCACCGCGAAGTAGCGTTGCAGGCGGCGAACCGGTCTCCCGCGACCTAGCAGCAAGGATCCGGACCGGTCCTGAAGTTCGAGCCAGTACTGTTCTAGCACTGCGACAACAAAGGCTTCTTTGCTCTCGTAGTACGTGTAGAACGCCGCCTTCGGTACGTGGGCACGATCGGCAATTTCCTTGACACCTGTCGCGTTGACGCCACGGGCATAGAAGAGCTCGAGTCCACTAGCGAGTAACCGTCTGCGGATATCCGGGTTCCCCGGGCGAGGCACAGGAGCAGAGTAACTGACCGAACAAGGACGACCTTGGCCGTGCACGGCACCAACTCGACCACGCGCGTCCAGACGCACATATCCGGTCAAGTGAGCATTTTTGGTGCGCCATTGCGTAGCGCGAACTCACCGGGCGCTGAACGCGCCCGTGGACATTTAGAGACAGTCGGTCTAATCTCATCACCATGAGCGCTCCCATTGTCCGGCCTCGTCGTGGACGGCCGCCAAAAGTCAGCCGTGACCACGAAGACACGCGGGGAGCATTGCTTCGCTGCGGGATGGAAATCCTGACTGCGCAGGGCCTCACTGCGACAGGTATTGAATCGGTGCTCAAGCGCGTCGATGTACCGAAGGGCTCGTTTTATCACTACTTCGACAGCAAAGACGCATTCGGTCTGGAGGTGCTGCAGAGCTACGCGGAGTATTTCGCGCGCAAACTTGATCGCTGGCTGTTGGACGACAGTCTGCCACCACTGCAACGTCTGACCCTTTTCGTCGAGGACGCGAAAGCCGGAATGGCCAGACACAGGTTTGATCGTGGATGCCTTGTTGGCAATCTTGGGCAAGAAGTTCGGACACTTCCCGAGAGCTATCGCACGAAACTCGAAGAAACACTTGAGGACTGGGAGCAGCGCTTACAGGATTGCCTGCGACTGGCCGTTGACGTAGGAGATCTTCCGGCCGACACCGACTGCGCCGCGCTATCACGGTTCTTCTGGATCGGTTGGGAGGGAGCGGTATTGCGCACCAAACTCGCTCGGACAGTCGAACCGCTCGACGTGTTTTTCAGTGGATTCCTCGCATGTGCCCGCGCGTAGGAGAAGGGAATACGATGTTCAGCGCGATTGTGGTTGAGAAGACCAACACGGACTACCGTGCGGAAATGCGGCGGCTCGGCAGCGACGACCTACCTGAGGGGCAAGTGACCGTCCGGGTCGCATACAGCAGCCTCAATTACAAAGACGCCCTGGCCATCACCGGTAGGGGCCCCGTCGTCCGTCGCTTCCCGATGGTCCCGGGAATCGACTTAGCCGGCGTCGTTGAGGCCAGCAATGACGCGCGCTACAAACCCGGTGATCACGTTCTGGTGAACGGTTGGGGACTGGGCGAGACCCACTGGGGAGGGCTTGCACAGATCGCTCGGCTCCAGGCGGACTGGCTAGTGCCACTCCCCCCCTCGTTCACCGAGGCGCAGGCCACTGCCATCGGCACTGCGGGCTATACAGCGATGCTTTGCCTGATGGCACTCGAACAACACGGGGTCACCCCTAGCGACGGTGAAGTACTCGTCACCGGTGCCAGTGGCGGCGTCGGAAGCATCGCGGTCACGCTGCTCGCGAGCAACGGCTACACGGTCGTCGCGGCAACCGGCCGCCTCGCTGAGGCAGACTATCTGCGGAGGTTGGGTGCGGCTACGGTGATCGACCGAGCCGAACTCGCCGAACCGGGCCGCCCCTTGGGCAGCGAGCGCTGGGCCGGCGCTATCGACTCCGTGGGCAGCCACACACTGGCCAATGTGTGTGCCACTACCAGTGCCGAGGGAGCCGTCGCCGCGTGTGGCATGGCTCAAGGCATGGAATTCCCAAGCACTGTTGCGCCATTCATCCTGCGCGGAGTGAGCCTGTTGGGTATCAACAGTGTCACGCAGTCCCACGCCAAACGCGTCACAGCGTGGGGCCGGCTGAGCAGCGACCTCGACACCGGACACCTAGGCGAGATCAGCCACGAGATCGGCCTCACTGACGCTATCTCCACTTCAACAGATCTTCTTGAGGGCCGAGTGAGGGGCCGCATCATCGTTGACGTGAATCGCTAACTCCCCTTTGCTGGAGCAGTGCGGGATAGTCGCTAGCTGACGGGTTATCTGCACGATAGGCACGTGCTCTCCCGCAGCATGCGATCAGCACAACCGAGGGGCCGCCAGCTCGCCAGTAACTGTCGTGCCGGACTCGGCCGAGTAGGAAATACCTTGATCGCCGCTTATAACGCCCACCACACACGACGACAGAAGGAGCAGCATTCATGACACGAGTTCTTGTACTTGGTGCCGGAGGCAGAATCGCGCAAATCGTAGTACGCGAACTGCTCCACGACGAGAGCGTGAATCTCACCCTCTACCTACGGAACGACCAACGCTTGCACGACTTGCCCGACCTCCGCGCAACGGCAGTAGAAGGTGATGTCCTTAACGGAAGTCTCCTGAAACAAGCGGTCGCGGGACAAGACATCGTCTATGCCAACCTTGGCGGTAAAGATATCGTGGACCAAGCGCGTGGGGTCGTCACTGCACTTGAGGGCGCTCGCGTGCGAAGGCTCATTTGGATCTCGACGCTAGGGATCTACGACGAAGTCCCCGGCGAGTTTGGCCGTTGGAACCATCGGATGCTCGACGGCGGCTATCTCGAAACCTACGCCGCAGCGGCGAAAGTGATCGAGTCTTCGCGCCTTGACTACACAATCATCAGACCCGCATGGCTTACAGACAAAGACGAAGTGGACTACGAGATCACCCAAAAAGGAGAACCTTTCAAAGGCACCGAGGTATCCCGAAAAAGCATCGCGGCACTCGTCGTACGATTGATTACCGATCCCTCACAAGAACTCCACGGCTCACTGGGAGTAAACAAGCCAGGCACCGACGCCGACAAGCCTGCATGGCAGTAATTCCGGACGCGATCGGGAAGAGCCGTTGGATAGTGGATAGTCCAGGCGCAATGCGAACTCTGGGCATGAGGTCGCAGCCTGCGTCGGGCGGCGTAAGTTCACCCTCGCGGGAGCACTAGACCGCCTAGGTCGAGTACGAGCAGGCCAAGCGGATCGTCATTGGCTGCATGCTCCACAGGCGATGACAACATCTGAAGAGACTTCACTCAGAGGGAGGCGGCACAACCCCATAGATCGTGTACGGGCTTCAGTACGTACGTTGACGCTCACCCAGCTTTGCTCACGCTCACCAGCGCCACACCGGGAGAATGCAGGCAAGAAGCAGGTAGATCAACGACTTGTAACCAATCTGGCCCTGGTCTGCCCCTACCACCACCGCGCACATCACCGCGGCCTGATCACCCTCACCGGCCCCGCCGACCAACTCACCGTCACCGACAGCAACGGCCGACCCCTGCCCACCGGATCACTGGCCCGACCCCCCACCACCGCACCTCCCGACGTCAAACCCTGCACCGGCCCCACCGGCGAACACGCCCAATGGTGGTGGTACACACCCTTCCAACCCCAACCACCACCCGCGTCGTCGAGGAACTAATGGCGGTGATTGCGGCGCGGTAATCGGACGAACGCCGCAATCGCTAGAAATTGCCGCGGGCCGTTTCGCCGGGCATCAAAGCGGCACGGTGGTGCCGGTCTCCGCTTCGGCGAACGCCACCAGCCGGGCCGCCGTGTCGTAATCGCCGGCGACGGCCGAACGTCCGATGAACACCGGATCGCCCCGCATGGCTATGACAGTTTGATTCAGGACCGGTGTGACGGCCTGATTCAGGACCACCTTCTTTCAGACCGGTGTGTTGTGACGGTTTGATTCAGGACCACCCTCGACGGTTGGCGTGTCGATTATTGGCTCGCTGTCGGAGGGTTCCGGATGGGAAGTCGTGTGGAGCTGTTCGCCCAGATACGTAGGGACGCCCGGGTCGAGGGTTTGGGTATTCGGGCGCTTGCTCGTAAGTACAAGGTTGGCCGGGATACGGTCCGGCACGCGTTGGCGAATCCGGAGCCGCCGAGGCGGAAGACACCGGTGCGGGAGTCGCCGAAACTGGGCCCGCTCAAACCTGCGATTGATGCGATGCTGCGGACCGATCTGGATGCGCCCCGCAAGCAACGCCACACTGCGACAAGGATTTGCAATCGTCTGGCCGATGAACACGGCGTTGAGGATGTGTCGTATTCGTCGGTGCGTGACTATGTCCGGGTCCGTCGTGCGGAGATCATCGCCGAGTCCGGTAAGCAGGCGCAGGAAGCGTTCGTGCCGCAGGAACACCCGCCCGGCGCTGAAGCTGAGGTTGATTTCGGCGAGGTTCACGTCATCCTCGCTGGTGTCAGAACCCGCTGCTACATGTTCGTTTTCCGAATGTCGATGTCCGGCAAGGCAGTCCATCGGGTGTATGCGACTCAGTCGCAGGAGGCGTTCCTCGAAGGCCACATCGAAGCATTCGACGTGATCGGCGGCATCCCGGTGCGCCATATCCGCTACGACAACTTGAAGTCTGCGGTCACCTCGGTGGTGTTCGGCCGCGGTCGGGGCAGGGTCGAGAACGACCGGTGGGTGCTGTTCAGATCGTTCTACGGGTTCGACCCGTTCTACTGCCAGCCGGGAGTGAAAGGCGCCCACGAGAAAGGCGGAGTCGAGGGCGAGATCGGACGTTTCCGCCGCACCTGGCTCACGCCCATGCCGGAAGTGGACTCGCTGTCAGAGCTCAACGACTACATCCGCCGCTGCGAAGCACGTGAGGATCATCGGCGGGTCACCGGCCGGCTGCACGCCGTGGGCCAGGACTTCCAGACCGAACGAGAACATCTCGCCGCTCTGCCTGCCGAGCGGTTCGACCCGGGGCTGGTGCTGCATCCACGGGTGGACCGGTCGGCGCTGATCACGGCGCGGTCGGCGAAGTACTCGGTTCCCGCCCGGTTGATCGGACGCAAAGTCAGGGTGTCGCTGCGGGCCTCGGAGTTGGTCGTCTTCGACGGCCGCACTATCGCCGCACGCCATGAACGCGTCACGACCCGCAACGGGCAATCGATCAACCTCGACCACTATCTGGAGGTGTTGCACTGCAAACCCGGCGCGTTGCCCGGCTCCACCGCGCTTGCTCAGGCCCGCGCCGCCGGCACTTTCACCGCAGCGCACGAGGCGTTCTGGCAGCAGGCCCGCCGCGTCGACGGCGATGCTGGCGGGACTCGCTCGCTAATCGACGTGCTGCTGCTGCACCGCAGCATGCGCGCTACCGATGTGATCGCCGGGATCCACGCCGCCCTGTCGGTCGGTGCCGTTTCAGCGGATGTGGTCGCGGTCGAAGCACGCCTGCATGCCGCCGGTGGTGGTCTCGAATCAGACCGTCACGCCGGTAACCATGCCAATACCGTCGATTACCGGGTCGTCAGTCTGACCCAGCGCCGCCTGGCTGATCCAGCGACCGTGATCGCCGGCCTGCCACCCGACACCCGGCCGCTGCCTGACGTCGCGGCCTACGACGAGCTGCTCCAACGCAGACCCCCAACACCGCCACCCGGTGACGGAATGGAAGGAACGACTGGATCATGAGCACGGCCACGAAAGTCACCAACACCCTGCGCCGCCAACGCGGGATGACCCCACAAGCGGCCCAAGCCGCCGTCGATTCCGCATGCCGACGCCTGCGGTTGCCGACCGTGCGTGCGGTGATCGACGAAGCAGTGAAAGTCGCCGAGCGTGAACAGCTCACCTACCACGGCTTCCTCGCCGAACTGCTCCTGGCCGAATGCGATGACCGGGACCGCCGATCCACCTTGCGGCGAGTCGCAGCGGCCGGGTTTCCACGTCAGAAATGGTTCGGCGACTTCGATTTCGACGCCAACCCAAACATCAACGCCGCCACCGTACATACCGTCGCCCAAGGCGATTGGATACGCCGAGGCGACCCGCTCTGCCTGATCGGCGACTCGGGCACCGGCAAGTCCCACCTGCTCATTGGTGTGGGCACCGCCGCCGCCGAGCAAGGCTTCCGCGTCCGCTACACACTGGCGACCAAACTGGTCAACGAACTCGTCGAGGCCGCCGATGAAAAGCAACTCGCCCGCACGATCGCCCGCTACGGCCGCGTCGATCTTTTATGTATCGACGAACTCGGCTACATGGAACTCGACCGCCGGGGCGCGGAGTTGCTGTTCCAAGTACTCACTGAACGCGAGGAAAAGGCGTCAGTAGCCATCGCATCCAACGAGAGTTTCTCCGGCTGGACCAAAACCTTCACCGACCCCCGACTCTGCGCCGCGATCGTCGACCGACTCACCTTCCACGGCACCATCATCGAAACCGGCACCACCTCATACCGGCTCAGCCATACCCGCGGTAGCAGCTCGCGATCACAGCCTACGAAGACGCCTGAGCCACCACCTCCTCGCCGAGGTGGTCCCGAATCAAGCCGTCACAGTGGTCCTGAGTCAGGTTGACATAGAGACCCGCAGCCCTCCCCTACCGCTGACACCGATGTAGCTGCCCGGCGGCACCGGTTCGCTGATGCAGAACAGGGTGGGCGCAGCACCCTGGTCGATGTCGTTGCCCAGCCGATCGGCCAGACTCTTAGTTACCTTGTGCGCCAACGACATCAGCCCGGAGTCGGAAAGATGCGAAAGGTTCGAGGCGACCCAACCGGGGTGCGTGAGCTGGCTGACGACCGGTGAGCCCGCCGCACGCAGCCGGCGGTCCAACTCCAGGCCCCACAACATCACCGTGAGCTTCGACTGCGCGTAGGCCCCCAGCCGCGACCACTTGTTGCGGCGCAGGTGCAGATCGTCGAGTCGCAGTGTCGCCGAGCGGTGCGCGTCCGAGCCGACATTGACGATCTGCGAACGCACCCGCGGCAGCAGCAGGTTCGTCAGCGCGAACGGTCCGAGCAGGTTGGTGCCCAGCGTCATCTCGAAGCCGTCGACGGTGTCCTTGCGCCGGTCGGTCAGGGTTCCGGCGTTGTTGATCAGGATGTCGACGTCTCCGTCGATCAGATCGGGGAAGGCGCGCACCGAGGACAGGTCGGCCAGGTCGAGCTTGACCACCGACGTCGAGCCTGCGATCTGGGCGGCACGCTGCTCACCGAGTTCGGTGTTGCGCACCGCGAGGATGACATGTGCGCCGGCGTTGGCCAGGGCGCGCGCGGTTCCCAGGCCGACGCCGTTGGTCGCTCCGGTCACGATGACTCGCTTGCCGCTCAGATCGCCGAGCCGGGCGGGAGTCCAGGGTAACGTCACAACGGCCAAGAATAGTGGGCGGTTCTATGAAAGCCACAGCGGTTCTGCCAACATGGTCTGGGCTCGGTTGGGCACCTGCTCGACAGACAGTCAGGAGCGGAATCGAACGTGAGTGACAGCGCCGTAGCGATCACGAACTTGATCTACACCTACGCCGAACTGCTCGACGGCGGCGATCTCGACGGTGTTGCCGCGCTCTTCCGGCACGGCCGCATCTGCGGGGTGGAGGACGGCCCACCAGAGACCGTCTTCACCGGCATCACCGGCGTGCGCGCCATGTACGAGATGAGCACCCGGCTCTACGAAGACGGCACCCCCAAGACCCACCACAACACCACCAATGTGCAACTGCAGATCGACGAGGCCGCGGGCACCGCGCGCAGCACCTCCTACTACTGCGTCACCCAGGCCACCCCGGACCTGCCGTTGCAGGTGATCGTGACCGGGCACTACAAGGACACCTTCCAGCGGATCGACGGCGTCTGGTGGTTCGACAGCCGCACCATGTTCATCGACCAGGTGGGCGATCTGAGCCGTCACCTGAAGTTTTGACCAGTGGACAACTCAGCCGGCTTCGACCGCGCGGCGATCATGGCCGACGCGCAACGCAAAGAATCGCTGACGGATTGGGGCCCAGGCGAATTCGAGGAACCGCTGCAGGTGTTGCTGGCCGACTACGCGCGGGCCGAACTGAACGCGATCGGCACCCACATCCTGCGCTCGGGCCTGGTGCACAGCCTGCGGATGCGGCTGCGCACCCAGGAGTGGGTCCGGCGGCACCCGGAGATACTGGACGAGCAGGTGCAGGCACCCATCGTGGTGGTCGGCATGATGCGCAGCGGAACCACGCTGCTGCAACGACTCCTGGCCGCCGACCCGCGCTTGAGCTGCGCCTACGGCTGGGAGGTGGTCGAGGTCGCGCCCCGGCTCGGCTACCGGTTCGACGGCCAAGGTGGCCCGGACCCACGCATCGCCATCAGCGAAGCGCGCGAAGCCAAGTCGCGCGAACTGGCGCCGGAGTTGTTCACCATTCATCCGATGTACGCGCGCGAGGCCGAGGAGGAGATCGTCTTCCTGGCCGACGCGTTCCTGTCGCACGTTCCGGAATCCGGCGCGAACCTGCCGCACTACCGATCCTGGCTCGACGCACAGGATTTCACGCCGGCCTACGACTACCTGCACCGCATGCTGCAGTTCCTGCAATGGCAGAAACGACAGCGTGGCCAACAGCCGCGCCGCTGGGTGCTCAAATCGCCTGCCCACCTTGGCTATCTGGACTTGTTGCGCGCGCAGTTCGAGGATCTGCACCTCGTCCATATGCACCGGAATCCGCGCACCACCATCGCCTCCGGCGCCGGTCTCAACGCCACTCTGCACGCCATGCACGCCGACACCGTGGACCGCGCCCGGGTGGGCGCGCAGTGGCTGCAGCGGATGGGCTGGACCAACGACCGGGCCGTGGCTGCCCGGGACGGCTGGGATGACGATGCCGCACGGGTGACCGACGTCGGGTTCGACGCCGCGGTGGCCGATCCGATCGGGCAGGTGGCCCGGGTCTACGACGCCGTCGGTCTCCCGCTGAGCGCGCCGGCCGAGGACGCGATGCGGCGCTGGCTGCGCGAGCGGCCCCGGGAGCCGGCGCGTCCGGCCTACGGGCTGGCCGAATACGGTCTGCGGCCCGAACAGGTCGACGAGCGATTCAGTCTGTACAACAAGCGTTTTGCAGAATTCATCGACGAGAGGATCCATTGATGCTCGACCACCCGGTCGCGACGGCATCCCAGCACGAGCAGGAACTGGCCGCCCTCGAACTGATCGAACACCCTACCGTCAGGGCCGCCTACGAAACCGTTGCGCAAACCTGGCTGGGCCGCGCCAAGGCATCCGAGGCGATGCGGGAACGCTTCGACGACGCGTTCGCCGAGGTGATGTTCTCGGCCGCGATCTGGTCGTCCAATCAGGACAAGTTGCGGCCCAAGGTCAGTTGCATCACCCGGCTGGCCCACCCCGTCGACGGCCGCCGCATCCCCGGATCACGTTGGGGCATCGACAATCCCGACAGCGTGTACCGGGTGATCCCGATCTCCGGGGACGAACGTTACGAAATCCACGGTCGGGTGGGCAAGAACCGGATGACCGAGAACTACTTCACCCTGTGGGACGCCGACATGGGCACCGTCGACGTGCTCAACGGACGCACCATGGCGGTCGACTCCGACGGCAGCTACACCATCACCATCGACTCCGAGCCCGCCAACGGGCGACCCAACCACGTGCGCAGCACGCCCGAGGCGCACGAGTTCTACATCCGGGACGTGCTGCTGGACTGGGGCCGCGACGACCCGAATCATATTGAGATACAACGACTCGGCGGCCCACCCGAAACGCCGGCCCGCACGCTCGACGAGCAGGCCGAGGCGACCGCGGCGATGATGGCCTACTTCGCCAACTTCACCGGCAGGCTCAGCCACGGCGTCTACAAGATGCCGGCCAACCACTTCGACCTGGCGTGGTCGGCGGACAAGGACGGCGCGATGCGCAACCAGTTCTACGTGATGGGCCGCATCGACCTGGCCCCCGACGAGGTGTTCGTGGTCGACCTCAACGCCGGTGGCGCCGAATACTTCACGGTGCCGCTGAGCAACATCTGGGGCACCACGCTGGACATCGTCGACCGCACCGGCAGCCTCAACAAGGCGCAGTCGGTGCCCAACGAGGACGGCACCTACACCTATGTGATCTCCCCCGAGGATCCCGGCCTGGCCAACTGGATCGACACCGACGGGCTCCGTGAGGCCGTCCTGACCCTGCGGATGGCCGAGTTCGGTGAGACCGGCCCGCGTGCGGGTCTGGGCGCGCACGGCCGGGTGGTCAAACGGGACCTGCTCGAAGCCGAGGTACCGCAGCTGCCGCGGGTGACCGAGCAGATGCGCAAGACCGAACTCGCCGAACGCCGCACGGCATATCTGCGGCGGCTGCCGGAAGGGACGGCCTGAGATGGCGCGCTGGCTGGTCACCGGCTGTTCCACCGGCTTCGGCCGCGAGATCGCCCGCGCGGCACTGCAAGCCGGCCACAGCGTGGTGGTGACCGCACGACGGGCCGAGGCGGTGCAGGACTTCGCCGACGAATTCGGCGAACGGGCGCTGGCGGTGGCGCTCGACGTCACCGACGCCGAACAGATCGCGGCCGCGGTCAAGGCCGCCGAGGACACCTTCGGCGGAATCGACGTGCTGGTCAACAACGCCGGTCACGGTTACCTGTCGGCCGTCGAGGAGGGTGAGGACGCCGAGGTGCGAAAGTTGTTCGATGTCAACTACTTCGGCGCAGTGGACATGATCAAGGCGGTGCTGCCCGCGATGCGGGCCCGGGGAAGCGGGCACATCGTCAACATCTCGTCGATGACCGGCCTGGTGGCCAACCCGCCCAACGCCTACTACTCGTCCACCAAGTTCGCGCTGGAGGCGGTGACCGAAGCGCTGGCCCAGGAGGTGCGGCCGCTGGGCATCAAGGTCACCGCCATCGAACCGGGCGCGTTCCGGACCGACTGGGCGTCGCGGTCGATGAAGGAGTCCGCACACCCGATCGCCGACTATGCCGATGTGGCCGCGCGAAAAGACCTGATCAAGCAGTTCGCCGATCACCTGCCGGGCGACCCGCGCAAGGTGGCCGAGGCGGTGCTGATGGTCACCGGACTCGACGACCCGCCGTTGCGGCTGCTGCTGGGCCGCGACGTGCTCAAGGCGATGCGCGACAAGATCGCCGCCATGTCGGCGTCGATCGAGGAGTGGAAAGCCGTCACCAAGGACGTCAATTTCCCGGGCGCCTGACCGTCCGCAGGTCCGTCAGGGCAGCCGCCAGTCGATCGGTTCGGCGCCCATGCCCGTCAGCAGTTCGTTGGCGCGACTGAACGGCCGCGACCCGAAGAACCCGCGCGACGCCGACAGCGGCGAGGGGTGCGGGGATTCGATGGCAGTGCAATCCCCCTCGGCCAGCATCGGCTTCAGAGTCGAGGCGTCGCGACCCCACAGGATCGCGACCAGCGGCTGCTCGCGCGCCACCAGCGCGCGAATAGCGCACTCCGTCACCGCTTCCCAGCCTTTGCCGCGGTGCGAGGCCGGGTTGTTCGGGCGCACGGTGAGCACCCTGTTCAGCAGCAGCACGCCGCGCTGCGCCCACGGCGTCAGGTCACCGCAGGACGGTGCCGGGAAACCGAGGTCGCTGCCGTATTCGTCGAAGATGTTCGACAGGCTGCGCGGCAACGGACGCACGTCGGGTGCCACCGAAAAGCTCAACCCCACCGCGTGTCCGGGAGTGGGGTACGGGTCCTGCCCGACGATCAGCACTCGCACCTGGTCGAACGGGAAAGTGAAGGCGCGCAACACGTTCGGCCCGGCCGGCAGGTAGCGTCGCCCGGCCGCGATCTCCTCGCGCAGGAACTGCCCCATCCGGCTCACCTGATCGGCCACCGGCGCCAGCGCCCTCGCCCAGCCCGCCTCGACGAGTTCGCTCAGCGGACGCGCGGTCATCGCGCTCCCCCGGCCGCACTGCCGGCGCGGCAACTAATACGACTGCCAGCCCGCATACCCACTCCATTCCTCACCGTCCACCAACACCCGCGCCGTCCCGTCCAGCACCCGGCCGATGACACGCCACCCGTCCGGAACCGCACCGGGGAAACACGCCACCAGGGCGTGGTCCTCACCGCCACCGAGTACCCACGCCCAGGGGTCGGCGCCGACGGCGGCAGCTGCGACCGATACCGCGTCCCGGTCCGGCGCCAGCGCCGCGGCGGACAGGTCGATTCCCACCCCGGACGCCTCGGCCACATGCCGCAAATCGGCGACCAGACCGTCGGAGATATCGATCATCGCGGTGGCGCCGGCGGCCGCGGCCGCCGGGCCCGCGCCGTACGGCGGCCGCGGTACCAGGTGTCGGGAGCGCAGCTCGCCGAACTCCTCGATCCCGTTGCGCCACAACTCGTATCCGGCCGCCGAGCGGCCCAGGTCGCCGCGGACGGCAACCGTCGAACCCACCCGCGCGCCCGAGCGCAGCACCGGCGCGCGCCCGTCGAGCTCGCCCAGCACCGTCACCGACACCACCCACTGCGGGCAGCTGACCAGGTCGCCGCCGGCGATGCCGGCACCGATCCGCTGCGCCTCATCCCACATGCCGTCGACCAGCGCGGTCACCAGGCCGGAGTCGGTGCTGCCCGGGGCGCCGAAGCCGACGACGAACGCCGTCGGCCGCGCACCCATCGCCTCGATGTCCGCCGCGTTCTGCGCGATCGCCTTGCGCCCGACCTCGTGCGGGGTCGACCAATCCAGCCGAAAGTGCCTGTCCTGCACCAACATATCGGTGGAGACCACGGTACGGCCGGCGCCGGCCGACACCACCGCGGCGTCGTCGCCGGGTCCGAGGATCACCGCGGCGGGCTGGCGGCGGTCGCGCACCAGGCGTTCGATCACGCCGAACTCACCCAGTTCCGCAAGCGTCGGGGACTCGTCGCGCACGACCGCCTCCTCCCCCGCCGGTAAGTTCATTCTCGGGCCCGTTCGGGCGCAGGTCAGTGTAGTCAAGGGTGGAATTGTCGAAGGGGGTCAGGCAGGTGACGGGCGAGTCCGATCCCGGTGGGCCACCGCGCGCGGTGTTGATCGCCGCGCTGGCGGTGGCCCTGGTGACGATCGCGGGCGTTCTGGTGTTCGCGGCCACCCGCGACAACCCGCAGCGGCCGGTGGCGATCGCCTCGGTGCCCGCCCCGCAAGCCGCCAACGCCGAATGCCGGGCGCTGTCGGCGGCCCTGCCGGCCCGGCTCGGGGATTTCCAGCGCGCCGCCGTCGCGCAGCCGGCGCCGGAGGGGGCGAGCGCCTGGCGCGCCGGATCCGACACCGTGATCGTGCGGTGCGGACTGCAACGCCCGGACGACTTCGTGATCGGCTCACCGATCCAGGTCGTCGACCGGGTGCAGTGGTTCCGGGTGTCCGGCCAGTCGGACGACCGCAGCTCGACCTGGTACACGGTGGATCGTCCGGTCTATGTGGCCATCACGCTGCCCGCCGAATCGGGACCCACACCGATCCAGGATCTTTCGGCAATCATCGACCGCGCCATCGCCGCGACACCGATCGATCCGGCGCCGGTGCGTTAGCGGCGCCGGTGCGTTAGCGCAGTGCGTTAACGCAGCCCCACGCCGCGCGCCAGGGCAGTGTCCACCATGGTGGCCAATAACGTCGGGTAGTCGACGCCGCTGGCCGCCCACATCCGCGGGTACATCGAGATCGTGGTGAACCCCGGCATGGTGTTGATCTCGTTGATCACCGGGCCGTCGTCGGTGAGGAAGAAGTCCACCCGGGCCAGGCCCTGGCAGTCGATGGCTGTAAACGCACGAATCGCCAACTGCCGCAAGGCGATTGCCACGTCGTCGTCGACCTTGGCCGGCACGTCCAATTCGGCCGCGTCGTCGAGGTACTTGGTTTCGAAGTCGTAGAAGGAGTCTTCACGGCCCCGCACCCCGGCCACCCGGATCTCCCCCAGCGTGCTGGCTTCGATTGTGCCGTCCGGCATTTCGAGCACACCGCATTCGAGTTCGCGGCCGTTGATCGCCGCTTCCACGATGACCTTCGGGTCGTGACGGCGGGCGTACTCCACAGCGGCGGGCAACTCGTCCCAGCTCGCCACCCGGCTGACCCCGATCGACGAGCCACCGCGGGCAGGCTTGACGAACACCGGCAGGCCAAGTCGCTCGCGTTGCTCGGGGTGCAGCGTCGACTGCGACGGCCGCAGCACCGTGTAGTCGCCGACCGGTAGGCCCTCGGCGACCAGCAACTTCTTGGTGAACTCCTTGTCCATGCCCGCGGCGCTGGCCAGCACCCCGGCACCGACGTAAGGCACCCCGGCGAGTTCGAGCAGCCCCTGGATGGTGCCGTCCTCGCCGTAGGGGCCGTGCAGGACCGGGAAGACCACGTCCACCAAACCCAGGATCTCCGCAGACCCCGGTCCCAGCGACACCAGTTGCCCGCCCCGCTGCGGGTCGGCGGGCAGGGCCAGCTCGGTGCCCGACTCGGGGCGCACCGCGGGCAGTTGACGGTTGCTGATCGCCAGCGCGTCGGGGTCGCCGTCGGTGAGCACCCAGGAGCCTTGCGGCGTGATTCCGACCGCGACGACGTCGAAACGCTGCGGGTCGAGATTGCGCAGAATGCTGCCCGCCGACACGCACGAGATGGCGTGCTCGTTGCTGCGCCCGCCGAAAACGACGGCGACGCGAACCCGGTTCGAGGCGGTCACAACCTAAAGAGGCTACCGGGTGCGGCGCCGCAGCGCGGGATTGCGCAGCTCAGGTGGTCCGGCCGGCGCTATTCCGGCTTGGTGGTGCGGCCCAGCAGCAGCGCTATCGCCTCGTTCACCGACAGCCCCTTGTGGCAGACCCGGTGCACCGCATCGGTGAGCGGCATCTCGACGTCGTAGCTGGACGCCAGCGCCAGCACCGACTCGCAGGACGTCACGCCCTCGACCACGTGCCCGTCCCGGGTGTTCTGGGAGCCGTGCAGCGCCGAATACATGGTGTCGCCGCGGCCCAGCCGCTCCCCCAGCGACCGGTTGCGCGAGTACGGCGAGGTGCAGGTGGCCACCAGGTCGCCGACCCCGGCCAGGCCCGCCAGCGTCGCACCCTTGGCGCCCAGCGCCAGCCCCAGCCGCATGATCTCGGCCAGTCCACGGGTGATGATCGCCGCCGCGGTGTTCTCGCCCAGACCCACCCCGACGGCCATCCCGCAGGCCAGGGCGATGACGTTCTTGCAGGCGCCGCCGATCTCGGTGCCGACCACATCGGAGTTGGTGTACGGACGGAAATAGCCGCTGTTCAGGAAGCGCTGCAACGCCACCGCCCGCCCGGAGTCGCTGCACGCCACCACGGTGGCGGCCGGCTGACCTTGCGCGATCTCGCTGGCCAGGTTGGGCCCCGAGATCACCGCCACCTGCGAGGAGTCCACGCCGGTCACCGACACGATCACCTGGCTCATCCGCATCAGCGTGTCCAGCTCGATACCCTTGGCCAGGCTGACCAGCGTCGCACCGTCGGCCCACATGCCGTTCCACTGCTCGAGATTGGCCCGCATCGTCTGCGCGGGGACGCCGAGCAGCACCGTCGTCGCGCCGGACAGCGCCTCCTCGGCGTCGGCGGTGGCGCGGATTCCCGCCGGCAACTGCGTGTCGGGAAGATAGTCCGGATTGGACCGGGTGGCGTTGATCCGCTTGGCGACCTCGGCGCGCCGCGCCCACAACATGACCTGGTTGTCGGCGTCAGCCAGCACTTTGGCGAGCACGGTGCCCCAGGCACCGGCGCCCATCACCGTGACAGTCCCGGTCATCCGCCACCCCTAATATGTTGCCGCCGCAGCCGACAACCCTAGAGCAGCGACGGGCCGCCGTCACGCGACGTCGGCCCGGCTCGCCGCAGCCCCGGAGTCCGGCGCTGGCAGGATGACACTCATGAGCGGCACACGCACCGACGGCGAGGTGGGTCTGATCATCGCCGTCAAGCGCCTGGCCGCCGCCAAAACCAGGCTCGCGCCGGTGTTCTCGGCGCCCACCCGGGAGGCCGTGGTGCTGGGCATGTTGATGGACACGCTGACGGCGGCGTCGCGGGTGCGTTCGTTGCACTCGATCGTGGTCATCACCCCCGACGAGGCCGCCGGCGCCGCGGCCGCCGAACTGGGTGCCGAGGTGCTGGCCGACCCGACGCCGGCCGACGACCCCGACCCGCTCAACAGCGCCATCGCCGCGGCCGAACGCGCTATGACCGGTTCGAAAACCACCTCGGTGACCAATCTCGTTGTGCTGCAAGGGGATTTGCCTGCACTGCAAACTCAGGAACTCGACGAGGCGATCTCGGCCGCCCGCGCCTACCCGCGCAGCTTCGTGGCCGACCGGGCCGGCACGGGAACGTCGGTGCTGTGCGCGTTCGGCACACCGCTGCAACCGCAATTCGGTCCGGATTCCTCCGCGCGACACCGCCGTTCGGGTGCCATCGAGCTCACCGGCGCGTGGCCCGGGCTGCGTTGCGACGTCGACACGCCGGCCGACCTGGCCGCCGCCCGCAAACTTGGGGTGGGCCCGGCGACTGCGCGCGCCGTCGGGCATCGCTAGCGCACCGAGCCGCGCGGCCAACCTTTCCAGCCGGTGAATCACACGCCAACGGCGGATTGGATGTCGGCAGACTGCTGGCAGCATCGCCAGGCGTAGGCAATGATCGCAAGGTGACCGATATCGAAGCCAGCCCGCAGGTACGCCCCGACGAGAACGCATGGCAGCCGGGCGACTCGGCCCCGGCCGCCCCGCCCGCGGCGACTCCGGCCGCGATCAGCGACACGCTGCCCGAAGAGCGCTATCTCAACCGCGAACTGAGCTGGCTGGACTTCAACGCCCGCGTCCTGGCGCTGGCCGCCGACAACTCGCTGCCGCTGTTGGAGCGGGCCAAGTTCTTGGCGATCTTCGCCTCCAACCTCGACGAGTTCTACATGGTCCGGGTCGCCGGCCTCAAACGCCGCGACGAGATGGGACTGTCGGTGCGCTCCGCCGACGGCCTGACGCCGCGCGAGCAACTGCGCCGCATCGGCGAGCAGACCCAGCAGATCGCCAGCCGGCACGCCAAGGTGTTCCTCGAAGCGGTGTTGCCCGCGCTGGAAGAAGAAGGCATCTCGATCGTCACGTGGGCCGACCTCGATGAGGATGAGCGTGACCACCTGTCGACGTATTTCAACGAGCAGGTCTTCCCGGTCCTGACGCCGCTAGCAGTCGACCCCGCGCACCCGTTCCCATTCGTCAGCGGGTTGAGCCTGAACCTGGCGGTCACCGTGAAGCAACCCGAAGACGGCACCCAGCATTTCGCACGGGTCAAGGTGCCCGACAACGTCGACCGGTTCGTCCAACTCGAGGCCAAAGACGGCGACGAGAGCTCCGATGGCACCGTGGTGCGATTCCTGCCGATGGAGGAACTGATCGCCGCGTTCCTGCCGGTGTTGTTCCCCGGCATGGAAATCGTGGAGCACCATGCCTTCCGCATCACCCGCAACGCCGACTTCGAAGTGGAAGAGGACCGCGACGAAGACCTGCTGCAGGCACTCGAGCGGGAGTTGGCGCGCCGCCGGTTCGGTTCCCCGGTGCGCCTCGAAGTCGCCGACGACATGACCGAGAGCATGCTCGAGCTGTTGCACCGCGAACTCGACGTGCACCCCGGTGACGTCATCGAAGTGCCTGGGCTGCTGGACCTGTCGTCGTTGTGGCAGATATATGGAGTGGACCGCCCCGACCTCAAGGACCGGGCGTTCGTCCCGGCCACCCACCCGGCCTTCGCCGATCTGGAGACGACCCGCGGCATTTTCGCCACGCTGCGCGAAGGTGACGTGCTGGTGCACCACCCGTACGACTCGTTCTCCACCAGCGTGCAGCGCTTCATCGAAGCCGCCGCCGCCGATCCCGCGGTGCTCGCGATCAAGCAGACGCTGTACCGCACCTCCGGTGACTCGCCGATCGTGCGGGCGCTGATCGACGCCGCCGAAGCCGGAAAACAAGTCGTGGCAATGGTGGAGATCAAGGCGCGCTTCGACGAACAAGCCAATATCCGCTGGGCCCGCACGCTGGAGCAGGCGGGAGTGCACGTGGTGTACGGGTTCGTCGGACTCAAGACGCACTGCAAGACCTGCCTGGTGGTGCGCCGCGAAGGCCCGAACATCAAGCGGTACTGCCATGTCGGGACGGGCAACTACAACGGCAAGACGGCACGGCTGTACGAGGATGTGGGCTTGCTCACCGCCGACCCCGACATCGGTGCCGACCTCACCGACTTGTTCAACACGCTCACCGGATACTCGCGCAAGCTGCAGTACCGCAATCTGCTGGTGGCGCCGCATGGAATTCGCACCGGCATCATCGAGCGGGTCGAGCGCGAGGTGGAGGCGCACCGGCAGGGCAAGGACGCGCGGATCCGGCTCAAGATGAACGCCCTGGTCGACGAGCAGGTCATCGACGCGTTGTACCGCGCGTCGCAGGCGGGCGTGCGGGTGGAGGTGGTGGTGCGCGGCATCTGCGCGCTGCGCCCGGGCACGGAGGGCTTGTCCGAGAACATCTTCGTGCGTTCGATTCTCGGCCGTTTCCTGGAACACTCGCGCATCCTGCATTTCAACGCGATCAACGAATTCTGGATCGGCAGCGCCGACATGATGCATCGCAATCTCGACCGTCGGGTCGAGGTGATGGCTCAAGTCAAAGACCCGCGCCTGACCGCACAGCTCAACGAACTGTTCGAATCGGCCCTCGACCCCGCCACCCGTTGCTGGGAACTAGGATCCGACGGGGTGTGGACCGCCTCCCCGCAGGACGGCGAGAGTGTGCGCGACCACCAGGTGTCGCTGATGGAGAAGCATCGCAGCACCTGAGCTCGGGCCCCGCTCCGGAACACATCCACTGCCGCGCACGACATGTTCGAATTGACTTGCAGGAGTTGAGTGTCGCCCCAGAAATCGTCGGCCCGGCCGGCCCGGATCGTGTACGCCGCGGGTGCGGTGTTATGGCGACCGGTCGCGGACTCGGGCGAGTCGATCGAGATCGCGATGATCCACCGCCCCCGCTACGACGACTGGTCGCTGCCCAAAGGAAAGGTCGATCCGGGCGAGACGGCACCGGTGGCCGCCGTGCGCGAAGTGTTCGAAGAGACCGGCCAGCACAGTCATCTCGGCAGGTGCCTCACCACGATCACCTACCCGATCGACCAGGGCATCAAGAAGGTGCACTACTGGGCCGCCCGCAGCCTGGGCGGGGAATTCACCCCCGGCGACGAGGTGGACGAGTTGCGCTGGCTACCGGTGACCGAGGCCATGCAGGCCCTCGACTACGCACCGGACCGAAAGGTCTTGCGACGGTTCGCCAAACAACCGGCGGACACCAAGACCGTGCTGGTGGTGCGGCACGGCACCGCGGGCTCCAAGGCGCGCTACCGCGGCGACGACACCAAACGACCGTTGGACAAGAAGGGGCGCGCCCAAGCCGAGGCGCTGGTTTCCCAATTGTCCGCGTTCGGCGCAACCCACGTGTATGCGGCCGACCGGGTGCGTTGTCACCAGACGGTGGAACCGCTGGCCGCCGAACTCGGTGTGGCAGTTCACAACGAGCCCGACCTGACCGAGGAGGCGTACGCGAAGAATCCCAAGCGCGGACGCCAGCGGGTGTTGCAGATCGCCGGACGGGCGGGCACGCCGGTGATCTGTACGCAGGGCAAGGTGATTCCGGATCTGATCGGCTGGTGGTGCGACCGCGACGGGATCCGGCCAGACAAGTCGCGCAATCTCAAAGGCAGCACCTGGGTGCTGTCGCTCGTTGACGGCAAGCTCATCGCGGCAGACCACATCGGCGGCCCGCTTGCCGCCAACGTCCGGGCCTGACGCCGCCAATCGCGCGCATACGAATACCCTTCGGGCGACATCGCTGTCACCCGAAGGGTATTGCGTGTAGTACTACTTGCGGCCGCGCCGCGTGGCGGTGGCCTTCTTGGCCGGAGCCTTCTTGGCCGGGGCCTTGGTCGCAGCCTTGCGTACCGGGGCCTTGGTGGCGGCCTTCTTGGCCGGAGCCTTGGTCGCGGCCTTCTTCGCCGGAGCCTTGGTCGCGGCCTTCTTGGCCGGAGCCTTGGTCGCGGCCTTCTTCGCCGGAGCCTTGGTCGCAGCCTTCTTCGCCGGAGCCTTGGTCGCAGCCTTCTTCGCCGGAGCCTTGGTCGCAGCCTTCTTGGCCGGAGCCTTGGTCGCTGCCTTCTTGGCGGGGGCCTTCTTGGCCGCCGTCTTCCGGGCCGCACCCGCGACCACACCGCGCTTCACCGCGGGGCCCTCAGCCGGCAGCTTTTGTGCGCCAGCCACAACGGCTTTGAATTGGGCTCCGGGACGGAACGCCGGCACCGAAGTGGGCTTCACCTTGACCGTCTCGCCGGTACGCGGGTTGCGGGCCACCCGAGCCGCGCGGCGCCGTTGCTCGAAGACACCGAAGCCGGTAATGGTCACGCTCTCGCCCTTGTGCACGGCACGCACAATCGTGTCGACGACATTCTCGACAGCGGCGGTCGCCTGCCGACGGTCTGAGCCCAATTTCTGTGTGAGCACATCTATGAGCTCTGCTTTGTTCATCCAACCCTCCGAAGCCAGTGGTCCTCGTTTTGGAACCGACTAGAGCACACGGTAAACCCTCAGCTGGCAAATTGCCAAGAGCCACGCGCAATTTCAGGCCCCGATAGCCGACAAATTCGCAATCCGATTGCCGCCCTAGGCCGGTGGCGCCGCCGCGAATTGCCTTGGTTCAGCGTGGCAACCGAGTCGCAATTCGGCGCCGCCGCAACGCGTCAGGAGGTTGGCACAGTGCGCGGTTTCCACGCCGGACGGTGGGCTTCAAAAGCCTCTATCTCGGCGAGTTTCCGCAGCGTAAGGCCGATATCGTCGAGTCCTTCGAGCAATCGCCACGCAGTGTGATCGTCAATCCTGAACGGCAACACCGTGGTTCCCGCAGTGATATTTCGATCTTGAAGATTGACAGTGATTTCCAGCCCCGGGCTCTGCTCGATCAGCTTCCAGAGAAGTTCGACACCATCTTGGTCGACTTCGGCCGCCAACAGACCCGACTTGCCCGCGTTGCCGCGAAAAATGTCGGCGAACCGGGACGAGATAACGACCCGGAATCCGTAGTCCATGAGCGCCCACACCGCATGTTCGCGGGAGGACCCGGTGCCGAAATCCGGCCCAGCAACCAACACTGAACCCCGGTCAAAGGGACTGAGATTGAGCACGAATGACGGATCCGAGCGCCAGCTCGCGAACAAGCCGTCCTCGAAACCGGTTCGGGTGACCCGTTTCAGGAACACCGCGGGAATGATCTGATCGGTGTCGACATTGGACCGCCGCAGCGGCACCCCTATTCCGGTGTGGGTGTGAAACGCTTCCATGATTCCCCTATTTCTCAGTCTGAATTCAAGTCTGGTCAGTTCAAGTCGGCCGGCGCGGAGAGCGTGCCGCGCACCGCGGTGGCCGCGGCAACGGCCGGTGACACCAGGTGCGTTCGGCCGCCCTTGCCCTGTCGCCCTTCGAAATTGCGGTTGGACGTCGCCGCGCAGCGCTCCCCGGGCGAGAGTTGGTCCGGGTTCATTCCCAGGCACATCGAGCAGCCCGCCTGCCGCCATTCGGCGCCGGCCGCGGTGAAAACCTCTCCCAGCCCTTCGGCTTCCGCCTGGGCGCGCACCCGCATCGAACCGGGGACCACCAGCATCCGCACACCCGGGGCCACCTTGCGGCCCCGCAGGATGTCGGCCACCACCCGCAGATCCTCGATGCGGCCGTTGGTGCACGAGCCGACGAACACGGCGTCGACCGCGATGTCGCGCATCGCCATTCCAGGCCGAAGGTCCATGTACGCCAACGCTTTCTCGGCGGCCTGGCGCTGCGCGTCGTCGGTCATCAGTTCGGGATCGGGCACCGCGGCGGCCAGCGGAACCCCCTGACCGGGGTTGGTCCCCCAGGTCACGAACGGGCTCAGCGAAGCTGCGTCGAGGTACACCTCGGTGTCGAAGACAGCGCCGGGATCGCTGCGCAGTTCCCGCCAATAGGCCAGTGCGGCATCCCAGTCGGCGCCGGTGGGAGCGTGCGGGCGGCCGCGCAGGAACTCGTAGGTGATCTCGTCGGGGGCCACCATGCCGGCGCGGGCACCGGCTTCGATGCTCATGTTGCAGATCGTCATCCGGCCTTCCATGGAAAGCGATTCGATGGCGCTGCCCCGGTATTCGATGACATGGCCCTGCCCGCCGCCGGTTCCGATCTTGGCAATCACCGCAAGAATGATGTCCTTGGCCGACACCCCGGCGGGCAATTCGCCGTCGACGTTGACCGCCATCGTCTTGAACGGACGCAGCGGCAACGTCTGGGTGGCGAGCACATGCTCGACCTCGGATGTGCCGATACCCATTGCGATCGCACCGAATGCGCCGTGCGTCGAGGTGTGAGAATCGCCACAGACAATCGTCATTCCCGGCTGGGTGAGGCCGAGTTGCGGGCCGACGACGTGCACGATGCCCTGCTCGATGTCGCCCATCGGGTAAAGCCGCACACCGAATTCCGCGCAGTTGCGCCGCAGTGTCTCGACCTGGGTGCGCGACACCGGATCGGCGATCGGCTTGTCGATGTCGAGGGTGGGCACGTTGTGGTCCTCGGTGGCGATGGTCAGGTCGGTCCGCCGTACCGGGCGGCCGGCCAGTCGCAAACCGTCGAAAGCCTGCGGGCTGGTGACCTCGTGCACCAGGTGCAGGTCGATGTAGATCAGGTCGGGAGCCGTCCCGTCGCCCGAGACCACAACGTGGTCGTCCCATACCTTCTCGGCCAGAGTGCGCGGCCCGGCGCTGGCTGAACTCATGCGCGAATTGCCTCGATTCGTTGGTCGCGCGCCGCACCGATCCGACTGGGCTGGGATCTCAATATGTGAGACGCGAATGTCTTATCATGAGACAGCATACCGGTATCGACGAGAGTCCGACAACGTCTCAGCAGGCCGCAGCGGTGTCATCCCAAATTCTGAGACGCTAGTATTGACTTGTGAGACAACAGAGTGGCATCGGTGTGCTGGACAAGGCAGTGGGCATCCTGCACGCGGTAGCCGAATCGCCCTGCGGGCTCACCGAACTGTGCGAGCGCACCAGCCTGCCCCGGGCCACCACCTACCGGCTCGCGGCCGCACTGGAGGTACACCGCCTGCTGGCGCGCGACGACGACGGCCGCTGGCGGCTCGGGCCGGCCGTGACCGAATTGTCCGGCCACGTCAGCGATCCGTTGCTGAGCGCCAGCGCGACCGTACTGCCCCAACTGCGGGAGACCACCGGCGAAAGTGTCCAGCTGTACCGGCGGGAAGGCACCACCAGAGTCTGCGTGGCCGCGCTGGAACCGCCTGCGGGTCTTCGCGATACGGTTCCGGTCGGCACCAGGCTGCCGATGACGGCGGGATCGGGCGCCAAAGTGCTGCTCGCCCACAGCGATGCCGCCACTCAAAAAGCGGTGCTGCCCCATGCCAAATTCACCGACCGGGTGCTGGCCGAGGTGCGCCGCCGAGGATGGGCGCAGAGCGTGGCCGAACGCGAGCCCGGCGTGGCCAGCGTGTCGGCACCGGTGCGCGACAGCCGCGGCGTTGTGGTTGCGGCGATTTCGGTGTCCGGCCCGATCGACCGGATGGGCCGGCGCCCGGGGGCGCGGTGGGCCGCGGACCTGCTGGCCGCCGCCGAGGCACTCACCCGTCGACTCTGAGTGCGCGAGGCGAACCCGGCAGCGGGACAACGGAGCCACCTGACACACTGACGCCATGGGAACCAATCAGCGCGCGAGCATCGTCATGTCGCCCGAGGAGATCGCCGACTTCGTCACCAACAGCCGCACCGGCACGCTGGCCACCATCGGCCCCGACGGCCAACCGCACCTGACGGCCATGTGGTACGCCGTCGTCGACGGCGAGATCTGGCTGGAGACCAAAGCCAAATCGCAGAAGGCGGTCAACCTCAAGCGCGATCCGCGGGTGAGTTTCCTGCTCGAGGACGGCGACACCTACGACACCCTGCGCGGGGTTTCCTTCGAGGGCGTGGCCGAGATCGTCGACGACCCCGAGGTGCTGCACCGGGTCGGGATCAGCGTGTGGGAGCGCTACACCGGCCCCTACACCGACGAGATGAAGCCGTTCGTCGACCAGATGATGAACAAGCGGGTCGGCGTGCGCATCGTCAGCCGGCGCACCCGGTCCTGGGATCACCGCAAACTGGGCATGCCCCCGATGCCGGTGGGCGGCTCGACCGCGCCGACGGTGCGATAGCCCGCCGAACAACTGAAGTAGCCCCGATGGGATTCGAACCCACGCTACCGCCGTGAGAGGGCGGCGTCCTAGGCCGCTAGACGACGGGGCCGGACATGATCCGAGGAGTCAGCATAGCTCACCCCGGAAACCCCACCTAATCACTCGGCAGCTAGCTGGCAGCGGTCTGACGCGCGGTGGGATCTTGCTGGGGTACCAGGACTCGAACCTAGAATGGCTGAACCAGAATCAGCTGTGTTGCCAATTACACCATACCCCATTGGCTGCCTAAAACTGCTGGTCACTGCCGATTTTGCGGGTAAGTTACCCGCCTTTTGCGACAACTGTGGCCAGCCGTTGTAGACCTTCCGCAAGCCTCCGGAAGCCTGCGAAAGCCTCCGAAAGCTTCCCAAAAGCCTCCGAAAGCCGAAGTGCAGAGTATCAAAGACTCAGACCGCACTCCGCATGCCTAGGCGCTACGGCGCGAGAACCTGCTGCCGCGCCGCCCGCAGCCGGTGCAGGCTGCGATCGCGGCCCAGCAACTCCAGCGACTCGAACAGCGGCGGGCTGATCGTGGTGCCGGTGACCGCGACCCGGATCGGCCCGAAAGCCTTGCGCGGTTTGAGCTCCAGCCCCTCGATCAGGGCGGCCTTGAGGGCTTCCTCGATGTGCGCGGTCGTCCAGCCGGCCACGGCCTGCAGGGCCGCGACGGACGCATCCAGCACCGGACCCGAATCAGCGCCCAGCTCCTTGGCGGCGGCCTTCTCCTCGATCGCGTACTCGTCGTCGTTGAGGAACTTCAGCAGATCCCAGGCATCACCGAGCACGACGATTCGGGTCTGAACCAACTCGGCGGCGGTGGCGAACTGCGCCTCACTCAGCCCGAGTCGGTGACCATGGGTGTCGAGATAGTCGCGCAACCGGCCGGTGAAGTCGTCGACCGTGAGCCTCCGGATGTGCTCGGCGTTCAGCGCGTCGGCCTTCTTCTGGTCGAATCGGGCCGGGTTGGAGTTGACGTCGACAACGTCGAACGCGGCGACCATCTCGTCCAGGCTGAACAGGTCGTGGTCGTCGGCGATCGACCAGCCGAGCAGCGCAAGGTAATTCAGCAGCCCCTCGGGGATGAAACCGCGATCGCGGTGGGCGAACAGGTTCGACTGCGGGTCCCGTTTGGACAGCTTCTTGGTGCCCTCCCCCAGAACCGTTGGCAGATGGGCGAATTGCGGGATTCGCTCGGCGACCCCGATCCGGATCAGCGCCTGATACAACGCCAGTTGCCGCGGCGTCGACGGCAGCAGGTCGTCGCCCCGCAGCACATGCGTGATCCGCATCAGCGCGTCGTCACACGGATTGACCAAGGTGTACAACGGATCTCCGTTGGCGCGGGTGAGCGCGAAGTCCGGTACCGAGCCGGCCGCGAAGGTGGTGGGTCCGCGCACCAGGTCGTCCCAGCTGAGGTCCTCCTCCGGCATCCGCAGGCGCACCACCGGCTGGCGTCCCTCGGCCAGGTACGCCGCGCGCTGGGCGTCGGTGAGCCCGCGGTCGAAATTGTCATAGCCCAGCTTCGGGTTGCGCCCGGCAGCGATGTGGCGCGCCTCCACCTCATCCGGCGTCGAGAACGCTTGGTAGGCCTCGCCCGCCGCCAACAGCCGGTCCACCACGTCCCGGTAGATGTCGCCGCGCTGCGACTGCCGGTACGGCGCGTAAGGGCCGCCGACCTCGGGGCCCTCGTCCCAATCCAGGCCCAGCCAGCGCAACGCGTCGAGCAGTGCCGCGTAACTCTCCTCGCTGTCCCGCTGGGCGTCGGTGTCCTCGATGCGAAAGACGAAGGTGCCGCCGGTGTGCCGGGCGTAGGCCCAGTTGAACAGCGCGGTGCGCACCATCCCGACGTGCGGCGTTCCGGTGGGCGACGGGCAGAACCGAACTCGAACAGTCACGACTTTCCTTTGCGCATTACCGGGTTGGTGAGCGTACCGATGCCCTCGATGGTGATCGAGACGGTGTCGCCGTCCTCGATGGGCCCCACCCCGGCGGGCGTTCCGGTGAGAATGAGATCGCCTGGCAGCAAGGTCATCACCGCCGAGATCCACTCGATGATTTCGCCGACGTCGTGGATCATCAGCGAGGTGCGGGACTGCTGTTTGACCTCGCCGTTGACCTCGGTGCGCAGTTCCAGATCGGCCGGGTCCAACGGAGTGAGATCGGTCACGATCCAGGGACCGACCGGGCAGAAGGTGTCGTGTCCCTTGGCGCGCGTCCACTGACCGTCGGCCTTCTGCTGGTCGCGGGCCGACACGTCGTTGGCGATCGTGTAGCCGAGAATGTTTTCGGCGGCCTGGGCTGCTGGGACGTCCTTGCACGCCCGACCGATCACCACCGCCAGCTCGCCTTCGAAATGCACCGGTGATGCGTTGGCGGGCAATCGAATCGGTACGTTGGGCCCGATGATCGCGGTGTTGGGCTTCAGGAATATCACCGGGTCGGCCGGCGCCGGGCCGGTGACGCCGCCCATCTCGGCGATATGGTCGGCGTAGTTCTTGCCGATGCAGACCACCTTGCTGGCCAGTATCGGCGCCAACAGCCGCACGTCGGCCAGCGGCCAGGAGCGGCCGGTGAAAGTCGGCGTGCCGAACGGGTGCTCGGCGATTTCGCGGACCGTCATGTTGGCGGGGTCGCCCAATTCGCCGTCGATGCTGACGAATGCGACTCCGTCCGGACTGGCGATTCGACCAAGGCGCATGCGTTTTCTCCTACGTCCGGCCCACAGCTCATCAGATCACGCTGCGGGCACGCCGATGACTGCCGGCTGGCTGACACCGGCTCGACTGCAGCATTCAAGGGCATTCAAGCAGATCGGCTTGGCGGCAACCGGAGTGGTCACCGCTATCCTGGTTCGGTGGCTTGGTCTGCCGAAGGGTCTGGCGAAGGGTCTGCCGGAGGGCCTGCGGGCCCGGATATCGACGCGGATTTCGACGAACTGAGACGGGCCCGCGCGGTGGCTTTGGGCGGCGCGGGGGCTGCCGATGCCGACCAGCCGGCAGCCAAGGCGTTCCAGCGGATTCGTGCCGGGGGGTCGGCGAACCTGGGGCGCATTTTCGGACTTCTGACTGACGCCACCCCGGCCGGACGGGTGTACGCCGCCACGCTGCTGACCGGGCTCGACGCCGCCGCCGGTCGAAGCGTGTGGGAACGCCTGGCCACCCAGGACGACACCGTCGAGGTGGCCGACGGCGGCCGGGTGGTGCAGGCACGGATGTCGGACTATGCCCGCGAGCAGTTGGCGACGTTGGCCGCCCACAACGCAACCGGGGCCCCCACGGTAACCGGGCCCCGCACGGTAACCCGGCCTCGCGCTGTGACCGGGCCCCGCACGGCGGAATACGCGGTCACCGTCATCGAACCCGTCGGCCCCATCGAATCCGCCGAACCCGCCGAACCCGCCGAACCCGCCGAGCCCGCCGAACACGTCGAACCCGTCGGCCCCGCAACGGAAACCTATGCCCCGGCCGCACTACGGTATCCGGCCGTCGATTCGGTGGCCGCTCGGCAGGAGATCATCGCGGCATTTCACGGCGAGCCCCGCATCGTGCTGGTGAGCGCGCGCGACGAGCAGCAGTTCGTCGACAGCCTGTTTCGCGGCGTGGGGTCTACGACGGCGGTCTACGTCTGCCCCGAGACGCGCGAAGGCTGCGGCCTGGGACCGCACTTCGACCTCTACCAGGCTTTGGTGCACCCGGACTATCCGTTCGTGGCGACGCTGAACCTCGATGGCGACGCGACCGTGCAGTCGACGGTCCTCGACCGCCGGCTGGCCGCCTACTATTTCACGCACTACCCCCTGCCCACTGAAACCGCCCACACCGCAAGACGTTTGGTCAGTGAGATCATGCTCTCCCAACAGCGCCGGGTTCCACTCTCTCCACGGCAGATCGGCCCGGGTGTCGGCATGATCATCCCGCAGCGCGAGTTCGCGTTGCCCGTGGTGCACGACGTGCGACCCGACAAGTCGGGTCCCGGCGGGCTGTTCCTGAAGTTCATCGTCCCGCGCCCCGAGGGCGATTGCTCTGGATATCTCGAGCGGCTCGGCTTCATCCCATGGCGTCCCGGGATCGACTGGCACGACCCACCCGAGCAGCACGAGTTCGGGCCGGGCGCTGTTCCGCTCAACTAGCCTGCGGGGCGCCAGGGCGCAAATCCGAACTGCCGCAAGGCTTTCACCGCTTCACCGTCGGATCGCGGAATCAAGAATGTCCGGTACCGCAGGTAAGTATGCGAACCGTGCTGCGGCCCGGGGGCGGGGTTGAGCCGATAGACGACCGGCGGCCGCCCCGCGACCAGCGGGACCACCACCCCCGTACCCGGGACAAGACGACGTTCGTCCACAACGGTCAGCGGCTCCGCGAAAGTCAGGCGGTTCATCAGCTGCTGAACACGCTCTGCGGTGTCGTCCGCAGTGTCGTTCTCCGAGTAGTAGGCACACAGGTTTTCGTCCAGACCGGTGGACTGGACCGTACCGATTCCACTGGTCACCAACATGGCGATGAACGGGTAACCGGGGTGCACCAGCCGGTGATATCTGAAGAATGCGACAGGCGGCGCACCCTGCCCGGTGGCCACGGCGCTGCCCGTGATCTCCTCGTCCCGCACGTACACCGGCACGTTTCGGCGCAGTCCGGCGAACACGGCCTGGACGTACCAGGCATCGTTGGGCGCCTCGACCATCACCACCCGGGGCGCCCCGGACAACGCGCTCGTGATGGCAGCACGAACCTGCTCGGTCGCGGCGTGGGACTGCATAGAGCTGAATCTACTGCGGTACGCGGGCGGTCCGGCAAGAACTCTTCCTCACCGCAACCTGCTGAATTGCTGTCAGTATGGAAGCATGGCTTGATGTCATCGGACGCGATCGGCGCTACCACGCGCTGGTCGATGGTTGCCGTCGCGCTCGTGCTGACAGCCAGTGCGTTCAGCTTCATCTATGCCACGCCCTTCCTGATCCCAGCCCTGGAGTCCAGCCGGGCCACCCCGCTGTCGCAAAGCGGGTTGCTGGCGGCGATGCCGAGCCTGGGCATGGTGGTCACACTCATCACCTGGGGTTACGTCGCCGACCTTGTCGGCGAACGCATCGTGCTCACCATCGGCTCCTCGTTGACGGCGGCTGCGGCCTACGCCGCGTCGACCGTCCACTCGCTGGTTGCGATGGGGGTCTTCCTGTTCCTGGGCGGGATGGCCGCGGCCAGCTGCAACCCGGCCTGCGGCCGGCTGGTCGCCGGATGGTTCCCACCGCAGCAGCGGGGCCTGGCGATGAGTATCCGCCAAACTGCCCAGCCGCTCGGGATCGCGATGGACGCCTTGGTAATTCCGGACCTCGCCGAACACGGGTCACCCAACGGTGGACTGCTGTTCCCGGCACTGGCATGCGCGGTGTCGGCCGTGGTCGCCGCCGTCGTCGCGCATGACCCGCCACACAAGCCGCGCGCCCAAGCCCATCCGGACGAGTTGGCGAGTCCCTACCGAGGTTCATCCGTGCTGTGGCGCATTCATGCGCTGTCCGCGCTGATGGTGATGCCGCAGTCGATGACCGTCACGTTCATGCTGATCTGGCTGCGCGCGGATCAGGGATGGTCGAGGCAGTCCGCCGGGATATTGGTGGCAGTCACCGCGCTGCTCGGCGCGCTCAGCCGGATGGCGGCCGGGCGGTGGTCGGACCGAATCGGCTCGCGGATGCGGCCGATACGCCTGATCGCGCTGGCCACCAGTGTGTCGATGATGCTGCTGGCCTTCACCAACGAGCACCATCCCGTGGCCGTGCTGCTGATGGTCGCCGTGTCGGTCATCACCGTGATGGACAACGGCCTGGAGGCGACCGCGATCACCGAATACGCCGGGCAGTTCTGGAGCGGTCGTGCGCTGGGTGTGCAGAACACCGGCCAACGGCTGATGACGCTCGCCGGGCCGCCGCTGTTCGGGGCGGTCATCGGAGCCTTCGGTTATCCGGTGGCGTTCGCGCTGTGCGCGATCTTTCCGCTCGCAGCGGCCCCGGTGGTACCGACCGGGTTGGAGGTACCCGGTTTCGTGGACCGGCGGTCGACGGGCTGGCTCGCGGAGAACGAAGTGAACACACGCGAGTGACCACGACGCTGCCGGCGGCCATTCGTCAGGCCGATCGGCTCGGTGCTGTGCAAGCATGAGTGGATGTCTCAAGAGCCGGCCGGCGCGGTCGCCCGCTGGTCGATCTTGGTCCTGTCGCTGTTCGTCACGGCAAGCTCTTTCCTATTTATCAACGGTGTTGCCTTTCTGATCCCGCGACTGGAGGCCGCGCGCGGAATCCCGCTGACCCAGGCCGGCCTGCTGGCATCGATGCCAAGCTGGGGAATGGTGGTGACGCTGATCGCGTGGGGCTACGTGCTGGACCGAATCGGCGAGCGGATCGTGCTGGCGCTGGGCTCGGCCCTGACCGCCGCCGCCTCCTACGCCGCCGCGTCCGTGCACTCGCTGCTCGCGATGGGCGTCTTCCTGTTCCTGGGCGGCATGGCCGCCGCCAGCGCCAACAGCGCCGGCGGCCGACTGGTGTCGGGCTGGTTCCCGCCGCAACAGCGCGGCCTGGCCATGGGCATCCGCCAAACCGCGCAACCATTCGGAATTGCGTTGGGCGCCATGGCAATTCCCGAACTGGCCGAAGGCGGCGCGCATGCCGGGTTGATGTTTCCCGCGGTGGTATGCGCCGTCGCCGCGGTGGTCAGCCTGATCGGCGTGGTGAACCCGCCGCGCAAACCGCGCGCAGCGGCCAGCGACGAGGAACTGTCCAGCCCCTACCTGGGATCGGGGGTGCTGTGGCGAATCCACACCGTTTCCGCGCTGCTGATGATGCCGCAGACGGTGACGGTGACGTTCATGCTGGTCTGGCTGATCAACCACCACCACTGGACGGTGGCGGCGGCCGGCGGACTGGTGACCATCTCGCAGCTGATCGGCGCCGGCGGCCGGATCCTGGTCGGCCGCTGGTCGGATCGGATCGGCTCCCGGATGCGGCCGGTCCGCATCATCGCCGCCGCGTCGGCGTTGACGCTGTTTCTGCTGGCCCTCGCCGACCACGCGGATTCCCGCTACGACGTGTTGCTGATGATCCTCGTCTCGGTGATTGCCGTGCTGGACAACGGCCTGGAAGCCACCGCCATCACCGAGTTCGCCGGGCCGTATTGGAGCGGACGCGCGCTGGGCACGCAGAACACCATGCAGCGGTTGATGGCCGCGGCCGGTCCACCGATGTTCGGTGCGCTGATCACCGCGGCCGCCTACCCGCTGGCGTGGGCGCTGTGCGGCCTGTTCCCGCTGGCTGCGGTGCCGCTGGTGCCTGCCGAGTTACTGCCACCAGGGTTGGAGACTAGAGCGCGGCTGCAATCCGTTCGCCGACATCGGTGGTGGCAGGCCGTTCGTCCCCGCGAGTCGCCAGGTAACTCGCCACGGCCCGATCCACCTTTGCCGCGGCCTCGTCCTCGCCAAGATGGGCCAGCAGCAGCGCCACCGACATGATCGCGGCGGTCGGGTCGGCGATGCCCTGACCGGCAATGTCGGGCGCACTACCGTGCACCGGTTCGAACATCGACGGGTTGGTCCGGGTCGCGTCGATGTTTCCGCTGGCAGCCAACCCGATGCCGCCGCATACCGCCGCGGCCAGATCCGTGATGATGTCCCCGAACAGGTTGTCGGTGACGATCACGTCGAACCGGCCCGGGTCGGTGGCCAGGAAGATGGTGGCCGCGTCGACATGCTGGTAGGCCACCTCCACGTCGGGATACTGCGTGCCGACGTCCTGCACGGTCCGCAGCCACAGTCCCCCGGCGAACGTGAGCACGTTTGTCTTGTGCACCAAGGTCAGGTGTTTGCGCCGCTTGCGGGCCCGCTCGAACGCGTCGATCACCACCCGGCGCACCCCGAATGCGGTGTTCACGCTCAACTCGGTGGCGACTTCGTGCGGGGTGCCGACGCGGATCGCGCCGCCGTTGCCGGTGTAGGGGCCTTCCGTTCCTTCGCGGACCACGACGAAGTCGATGTCGGGGTTGCCGGCGAGCGGGCTTTGCACCCCGGGGTACAGCCGGGCCGGCCGCAGATTGACGTGATGGTCGAGTTCGAAGCGCATCCGCAGCAGCAGACCCCGCTCCAGGACACCGCTGGGCACCGACGGGTCGCCGATCGCGCCGAGCAGGATGGCGTCGTGCTGGCGCAGTTCGGGTACCACCGAGTCCGGCAGCACCTCACCGGTGGCGTGGTAGCGCCGCGCGCCGAGGTCGTAGGTAGTCTTCTCGATGCCCGGCTTGACGGCATCGAGCACCTTGAGTGCCTCGTCGATGACTTCCGGTCCGATGCCGTCGCCGGCGATCACCGCGAGTTTGGTCACGAAAGATCAACCACTTCGAGCTTGTTGGCGCCCACCGCCTGCGCGATTGCCGAGCGCACGTCGTCGGGCACGTCCTGATCCAGCCGCAGCAGGATCGTCGCGTTCGTGCCCTCAGCGTCCTCGGACAGCTGCGCGGCGTGAATGTTCACCCCGGCCGCGCCCAGCAGCGTGCCGATCTTGCCCAGTGCCCCGGGCTGGTCGGCGTAATTGATGACCAGGTTGATCCCCTGGGCGCGCAGATCGAAGTGACGGCCGTTGACCTGCACGATCTTCTCGACCAGTTGCGGCCCGGACAACGTCCCGGCCACGTTGACCACCGAGCCGTCCGCGCCGACCGCCCGCACCTCGACCACGCTGCGGTGATTGGGGCTTTCGGTGGCCTTGCCGATCTCGGCGGTGACGCCGCGTTCGGCGGCCAGGGCGGGCGCGTTGACGAAGGTCACCGGCTCGTCGATGACCGCCGAGAACAAGCCGCGCAGCGCCGAGAGCTTCAGCACCTCGACATCTTCGGCGGCCAACTCACCGCGCACCTGCACCGACAACGTCACCGGCGCCTCGTCGGCCAGCGCGGCGGCCAGCAGACCGAGCTTGCGGGCCAGATCCAGCCAGGGCGCCACCTCTTCGCTGACCACGCCGCCGCCGACGTTGACCGCGTCGGGCACGAACTCGCCGGCCAGGGCCAGCCGCACGCTCTCGGCCACATCGGTGCCGGCCCGGTCCTGAGCTTCTGCGGTGGACGCACCCAGGTGCGGTGTGACGACCACCTGCGGCAGCTCGAAAAGCGGGCTGTCCGTGCACGGTTCGGTGGCGAACACGTCGAGGCCGGCGGCCCGCACGTGGCCGCTGGTGATCGCCTCGGCCAGCGCCGCCTCGTCGACCAGGCCGCCGCGGGCCGCGTTGACGATGATCACGCCCGGCTTGGTCTTGGCCAGTGCCTCCTTGTTGAGCAGGCCTTTGGTTTCCGGCGTCTTGGGCAGGTGCACCGAGATGAAGTCGGCGCGCGCCAGCAGGTCGTCCAGGGAGAGCAGTTCGATGCCCAGCTGGGCGGCGCGGGCCGAGGACACGTAGGGGTCGTAGGCGACGATGTGGGCACCGAACGCGGCAATCCGCTGCGCGACCAGCTGGCCGATCCGGCCCAGGCCGACCACGCCGACGGTTTTGCCGAAGACCTCGGTACCGGAGAACTTGGAGCGCTTCCAGGTGTGCTCACGCAACGTGGCGTCGGCGGCCGGGATCTGGCGGGCCGCGGCCAGCAGCAACGCGATTGCGTGCTCGGCGGCACTGTGGATGTTCGACGTCGGCGCATTGACCACCAGCACCCCGCGGGCGGTGGCCGCGTCCACGTCGACGTTGTCCAGGCCGACGCCGGCGCGGGCGACGATCTTCAGCTTGGGGGCGGCGGCCAGCACCTCGGCATCCACGGTGGTGGCCGATCGCACCAGCAGCGCGTCGGCGTCGGGCACCGCGGCCAGCAGCTTCTCGCGGTCGGGCCCGTCCACCCAGCGCACCTCAACCTGGTCACCCAGGGCAGCGACGGTCGATTCGGCGAGTTTGTCGGCGATTAACACAACAGGCAAGTTCACGCGGACAGCGTAGTCGGACGCAACGGCGGCCCGCGGCGCGGCCAGACATCACTCGGGAAAATCACGCAACGTCATGCGGCGCTGCTGGGTACGATCCGGCCGTGTCCTCCCCCACCCGCCCGGCGATCTGCCTCAACATGATCGTCCGCAACGAGGCACCGATCATCGAGGCGACCCTCGACATGGTCGCGCCCTACATCAGGTCGTGGGTGATCGTGGACACCGGCTCAGACGACGGAACCCAGGACCTGATCCGCAACCGGATGGCGGCCCTGGGCATCCCCGGTGACCTCTTCGAGCGGCCTTGGCGCAACTTCGGGCACAACCGCTCCGAGGCGTTGACGCTCGCCCAGGGCCACGGCGACTACATCTGGGTGCTCGACGCTGACGACAGCATCGAGGGCACTCTCGATTTCGGCCAACTCGGCGAGGACCTCTACCAGCTGCGTTACGGGCTCGGTTCGGCCGTCTTCTGGCGCCCCAATCTGTTTCGCGACGGGTTGCCGGTTCGCTACGAGGGTGTCGTGCACGAGTACGTGATGGTGGACGGGGACTTCACCCACGATCGGCTCGATGGCGATTACTACATCGATTCCCGCCGCCTCGGCGCGCGGAACTCCGACCCGCAGAAGAAGTATGAAAGCGATCGCGACCTGTTACTGGCCGAGGTCGAGCGCAACCCGGACGACGCGCGATCCGTGTTCTATCTGGCGCAGAGCTATTTCGATCTGGCGGATTTCGACAACGCGCGAAAGTGGTATCTGCAACGCTCCGAGATGGGCGGATGGGACGAAGAGGTCTACTACGCGCTGTACCGGGTCGCGAGTTCCATGTGGTCACAAGGCGAGGCGTGGCCGCAGGTGCAAGACGCCTACCTGCGGGCCTGGGAGTTCCGGCCGTCGCGCGCGGAGCCGCTGTATGACATCGCGCATCGGTACCGGCTCGACGAGCGGTACTGGCTCGGCTATCTGTTCGCCGAACGTGCCGCCGCCATTCCCTACCCGGAGCAGGACACGCTGTATGTCAGCCAGGAGGTCTACCAGTGGGGTGCGCTGGACGAGCTGGCGCTGTGCGCTTCGTGGATCGACAAGCACGCGGAGGCCTTCGCGGTCTGGCGTCGCGTGCTGGCCCAACCCGACCTGCCCGACGACGATCGGCAGCGGATTGCGGAGAACCGCGAAATCTGTGCGACGGCGCTGCGCGAAGCGGCATCCTCGTATCCCGCCGAGCTGGTGCGGGGTATGGTCTGCGGCCCACCCGACGCCGACGTGGTGGTCAGTCTCGTCGCCGGACCGGATCGTGCCGTCACCGAGCTGACACTGAACTCGTTTCTGAATTGCTGCACCGATGTGTCGCGGGTCGGGCGCTTCCTGGCGGTCGATGCCGGGCTGTCCGCCGCGGACCGCGCGACGCTCTTGAACCGCTACGAATTCCTGGAGTTCTGCCACCCTGGCCCGGAGGAATCCGTCGGGACCCCGCTGGCGCACCTGCGCGGTGAGGTCGCCGGACCGTTCTGGCTGCACCTGGGTCAAGGCTGGCAGTTCTTTGTGCGCGAGAACCTCATCACCCGGTTGCGGGCGGTGTTCGACGCCGAAACAAAGGTGTTCCAGGTGGCGATCAACTACGCCGACGCGGCCCAGGCGGGAGGTGTGCGCACCATGGAAAATCCAGTGCGCCAAGCCCCCGGCGGCGGAAGCTACTTTCTCACCGAGCAGGTGGCTTACGGACCCGCGATGTACCACACGGAACGGCTGGATCGGGTGGGCGTTGCGCCGGAGACCGAGCCGACCGCAGATTTGGGCCGGCGTGCGGCCGCCGCCGGCTTTCGCACCGCCAGCCTCGATGAGGTGGTGTGCACCGCTTCGCTTTGAGCGCGCAAGTCAGCTCTAATCGAGTTATGGATGTCTCCGTCGTCGGCAGCGGGCCCAACGGACTCGCCGCGGCCGTGATCTGCGCCCGCGCGGGGTTGAAAGTTCAGGTCTTCGAGGCGCAGCCGACATTCGGTGGCGGCGCCCGCACCCAGGCCGACATCGAATTCCCCGGAGTCTCACACGACGTGTGCTCGGCGGTGCACCCGCTGGCGCTGGCGTCACCGTTCTTTGCGGCGTTCAACCTGCCCGCGCGGGGTGTGCAGTTGTCGGTCCCGGAGATCTCCTACGCCAACCCGCTGCCGGCCGGCCGGGCGGCGATCGCCTATCGAGACCTGGAACGCACCTGCGCGGAGTTGGACGACGGTGCGTCGTGGCGGCGTTTCCTCGGCCCGTTGGTAGGCAACGACGACGGCGTCGTGGGGTTTCTGCTCGGCGACAAACGATCGGTTCCAGGTTCGCCGGCCACCGTCGTCCACCTCGGGCTGCGAATGTTGGCCCAGGGCACCGCGGCCTGGGGAGCGCTGCCCGGCGAGGATGCCCGGGCGTTGTTCACCGGCGTTGCCGCCCATGCGATTACACCGCTACCGTCGCTGGCGTCCGCCGGCGCCGGGCTGATGCTGGCCACCCTCGCCCACTCGGTCGGCTGGCCGATCCCGGTCGGCGGTACCCAGCGAATCACCGATGCCCTGATCGCCGACCTACGCGCGCACGGCGGCCAACTGACGGCGGGGGCCGAAGTCACCGAACCGCCCAGCGGGGTGGTCGTTTTCGACACCGCACCGACCACCCTGTTGCAGGTCTACCGGGAGTCCATCCCGCACCGATACGCTAAAGCTTTGCGCCGCTACACATTTGGATCGGGCGTCGCGAAGGTTGATTTCGTGCTCAGCGGCGACATCCCTTGGACGGATCCGCGGTTGGCGCAGGCGGCGACGCTGCACCTAGGTGGCACCCGTGCACAGATGGCCTCGGCGGAGGCCGATATCGCCGCCGGGCGGCACGCCGAGTGGCCGATGGTGCTGGCTTCGGTTCCCCACCTTGCCGATCCCGGTCGAATCGACTCCACCGGCCGCCGTCCGTTCTGGACCTACGCCCACGTGCCGGCGGGATCCACCGTCGATGCCACCGCCACCGTGACCGCCGTCGTGGAACGCTTCGCGCCCGGTTTTCGCGACGTGGTGGTGGCGGCGCGCAGCGTGCCCGCAGCTCAGCTGAGCGCCCACAACGCCAATTACGTCGGTGGGGACATTGGCGTGGGCGGGGCCTCGGTTTTGCGCGCAGTCGGCGGACCCACACCGCGAGTAAACCCTTGGAGCACACCAATTCCCAAGGTGTACCTGTGCTCGGCGGCCACGCCGCCGGGAGCCGGTGTGCACGGCATGGCCGGTTACTATGCCGCGCGCACCCTGTTACGGCGTGAGTTCGGGATCCGGGAGCTGCCGGCCCTCGCCCCCTGACGGGACTCGATGACGTTCAGCGACCGAGCAGGCACTTCTTCAGCTCGAGGTATTCCTCCTGGGTCAACCGCCCCTCGTCGCGAAGCTTGGTGATATCACGGAGTTTGGCCGCGACTCCGGTTACCACGATCCGAGGGGTGCGGGTGGAGGTGGCCGGCTCGTCGGCTGCCGTCGCGGCCACGATCTTTGCGGGCACACGTAGCTCGGTGCCCTGCGGGACAGGACTGCCTTGCGTATTGGGCTGGCCCGCCATCGCGCGGCCCGTCATCGTCGCCAGCGCTGAGTCGCCGACGGAACTGCCGGAAGCGGCTTCTGCCGCGGCGGTCGCGGGGCCGGCTTGGGACAGCGGCAGCGCCAGCGCGCGGGTTTGGATCTCGGGCGCCGAGACCGTCCACGCGGACGGCACGGACAGGCCACCGACGGTGTCGGCCGCACCCAGTCCGGCCGATGCCGTCGGCACCGTGCCCCGGGGCAAATTGGACAGTGTCGCCGGGAACTCCTTGACCGGCGCCGGCGCGGTGCCCGGCCAGGACTCCTCGCCGTTCCAGCCGCTGACGATGTCGTCGGTGTGCGTACCGACGAGGTAGCCGTTGATGACGAACGGGAGATCGACTGGCCCCAACACAACTGCCAGGGGGACGCTCGCTCCCAGGCCGGCGAGGGCGGCCGGCGTGCCCAGAAAAATGGTGATGAGGTCGCTCAACGTGTCGAGAGAGTCTGCGGCAGCGCTCGATTGGGCAGGTGCTGCAAGGCTGTCCAGCGCGGTCGGCACCTGCGAAAAGCCGGATACGGCCTGCTGGGCATTGCCGGCGGGCGTGGCGAGTGCCTGCCCGACCGCGGCGGCCTGAGCGGACGGGGCGTCGGGGCGGGTGTTCTGCTCAGGAGACGAAAACGGCGTAAGCACAGTCGCGGCCGCGGAGGAGGCCGCGTAGTTGTACATCGCCAGTGCGTCCTGCGCCCACATCTCGGCGTACTGCGCCTCGGTGGCTGCAATGGCCGGCGTGTTCTGGCCGAGAAAGTTCGTTGCCGCCAACGCTGCCAGCAGGCTCCGGTTGGCCGCGACGCTAGGCGGCGGTACCGTCATGGCAAACGCCGCCTCGTATGCGGCGACTGCTGCCGTCGCCTGGCCGGCCGTCTCCTCGGCCTGCGCCGCAACGGTGCTCAGCCAGTCCAAATACGTTGCGGCCGCGGCTGTCATGGAAGCCGAGGACGGACCCGTCCACAGCCCTGAGGTCAGTTGGGACACCGCTGACTGGTAGGCGGCCGCCGCTGTGTACAACCCGTCGGCCAATCCGGCCCACGCCTGCCCAGCGGCCAGCAACGGCCCCGCACCGGGACCGGCATATATCCGAGCGGAGTTTATCTCCGGCGGATAGGTCCCGAAATCCATTGACGCGCAATCCTTTTCCAGACGATTACGTCATATTCGAAGAGCAGTACGCGGTCACCGACCGAGCAGCCGGTTCTTCTGTTCGACGTACTCCTCCTCGGTGAGGATGCCCTCGTCGCGGAGCTTGGAGAACTCGCGGAGTTCGGCCGCTACCCCGGTGACCACACCCCGGGGCTCGCTCCCCGACGCTTCGCCCGCGTCGGCCGCCGCGGTTGTCTCCGCCGCGATCGCTGCGGCGGCGGCGACCTGAAGGCGTTCGGCCCGAGACGCGTTGCTGCCCTGCTTGCCGACGCCGGTGCCCACCGTGCCGGCGAGCGCGCGCCCGGCCATCGCCGCCAAAGCCATCTGGCCGAACGTGGAACCGGACCCGGGTGTCGTCGTCTCCGGTTGAACGGCGCCGCGGGCGGCAGGAACCAATGGGAATTCGCACGAGATCGGGCGTACCGCCGGCGTGGCGATGGTCCAAGTCCCGGGCACGGACAGGTTTCCGACCGTGTCCGCTTCGCCTATGGCGCCCCACACCCTGGGGGGCGGCGGGACGGTGCCCGGGCTCAGGTTGAGGAGAGGGGCCGGGAACTCTTTGACCGGTGCGGGCGCCGTGCTCGGCCACGACTCTTCGCCGTTCCAGCCGCTGACGATGTCGTCGGTGTGCACACCGGTGCCGTAGCTTCCGATGTCCAGCGGGAGAGACACCAGGCCGAGGACGCTCAGCGGCACGTCGACCGTGAGCTCAGCGATATCGGCCGGCAAGTCCAAGAAAATCGAGATCAGGTCGGCCAGCGTGTCCAGGATGTCACTGGCCGAAGTGGACTGGGCGGGCGCGGCCAGGCTCTGCAGCGCGGTGGGGACCGCGGCGAAGGACCGCTGCGCCGAGGCGACGGCGCTCTGCGCGTTGCCCGCGGACGTGCTCGTCGCCTGAGCGACCGCGGCTGATTGCGTGGCCGTCCCTGCGGAATTCGTATTCTGCACAGGCGAATTGAAAGGGTTCAGCGTCGTGGCGGACGCCGACGAAGTCGCGTATCGGTACATGGCCGCGGCGTCCTGTGCCCACATCTCGGCATACTGAGCCTCGGTGGTCGCGATGGCAGATGCGTTCTGCCCCAACAGGTTCGTCGCCAGCAATCGGGTGAGCATGGCACGGTTAGCCGCGACCAGCTGGGGCGGGACCGTTGACGCGTACGCCTGCGCGTAGGCGGTGGCTGCAGCGGTGGCACGGGCCGCGGTGTCCTCCGCGCCGGCCGCCGCCTCGTTGAGCCAGCTGATATAGGAGGTGGCCGCGGTCGTCATCGACGCCGCGGCGGGCCCTACCCATGGGCCAGCGGTCAGCGCCGATATCACCGACCGGTACGTGCTCGCGGCGTTGGACAGCTCGGAAGCCACACTGTTCCAAGCTTGGGCGGCCGCAACCATCGACTCCGATCCTGGCCCGGTATACATCCGGGCCGAGTTGACTTCCGGCGGCAACACCGCGAAATCCACAGCACCCCCTGCACGCTCTACTCGCTCAACACCGGCCGGCGAACCTGGGCGACCGTGGCCAGGCTCGCCACCGTTTCATCTCAGGCACGCGCAAATGGCCTTTGCATGTCGAATCCTATTTAACATAAGCCAGTAAACCGTTCATATTGTCGTACGGCTTACCGGCAACAACATATTGATAATCGTGCAGAAACTACCTGTGGATAAACTGCAAGTTTTCCTGCCAATCGGCTGTAGAACGTGTCTCACCGCTTCCGGATCGCTCAGGTAAACGGACTGCCGTCGAAGCTTTCACGCCAACCGCCCGCATTGCCCGCTGCCTGCCGCCCAGCACAGCGCCGGGGCAGACGTTGCTATCCGAAATAGCCGCCCCGCCGCCTGGCGACGACCTGAATACATATGTGCGGTGCGCGAGTAATTGGGCCATTGCTATTCAAATGTACGAACCGCATGTCGATTCGGCACCTACCGCTTTCCCAATCTGTTTCAATTGCGTGGGCGCTCCGCAGAACGATATCTGCGATTCGCCCCGGTTCCTAGCCGACAGCTATCTGGTAAGCGGGCAAGCCGACGGGCGGCCGCCGTGCTGGTCATGGTCGTACCCGCGCGGTCCTTGGCCATCGCCCGACTCACCACTTGATCGACAGCCTCGGGCAACTCGGGGCGCCAGTGGCGCACGGATGGCACCGGCGCACGCAGGTGGTCCGATATCACCTGCGCCCGGGTTCGCGTCACGGAACGGCGGCTGGCCGGTCAGCACCCGAAGGCCGTTGCGGCAACGCGAATACTGCTCCGACCGGCTGTCCGTGTCGCCGCCGAGAAGTTGCTCGGGCGAGGCGTAACTCAGGGTGCCGACCGGGTGCCGGGGTAGCCTCGGCGCCGGGCGACGTAAGCCTCCCCCATACCGCCCGCCCCCAGCGGCCTCATGATGGTGTAGCCACCGAATATCTCCCCGGGATTCAGCACCCGATTATTCAAACTCATGCCGTCCCCGAAATTCGACGCGGGTATGCACGGTACGTCCGGTTACTACGCGGCACGCACGTGTTGCGACGCGGGGTCGATCTGTAAGTTCAGCTGCGTCAATGTTTTTCGCTCTGAGTGAAATCGTTGATATGGCTGGGTTTTCGGGCTCAGCGCGCGGGCTGCTTGTCGGTGGTGGTTCGTAACATTCGGGGTATGACGGCAAGCAGTCGCGAAGAGATCGTCGAGATTCTCGACGAGATCGACGCGCTGCAAGACAAGCTGAGCGCGTTGACATTCGACGCGTTGACCACGCCCGAGCACACAGCACTGGCCCAACGTCTGGAACGTCAGGCCCGCCGGCCCCGAGCAGTGCAGCACGCGGTGATCAACCAGCTCGAGGCCCAGGCCACCAAGCAGGAATTGGGCGGCAGCCTGGCTAGCGCGTTAGCCGATCTGCTGCACATCACCAAATCCGAGGCCGGCCGCCGTGTAGCTGACGCCAGACTGTTCGGGCCGCGCCGCGCGCTGACCGGAGAACCCCTGGGTCCGCTGGCGGCGGACACCGCGGCCGCCCACCGCGACGGCCGTATCGGCGACGGTCACCTCAAAGTCATCCGCGACTTCCTCAACGACCTGCCGCCCAGCGTGGACCTGGGCGTCCGCGAGGCGGCCGAAGCCCAACTGGCCCAGCTGGCCGTGGATCGCCGCCCCGACGAATTGGCCGGCCTGGCCGCCCAGCTGCTGGACTGGCTACACCCCGACGGCGACTTCTCCGACGAGGAACGCGCCCGCCAACGCGGCATCACACTGGGCAAACAACACACCGACGGCATGAGCAAGATCAGCGGCCTGATCAACCCCGAGCTACGCGCCACCCTGGAAGCCGTGCTGGCCAAACTCGCCGCACCCGGCGCGTGCAACCCCAACGACGAAACTCCCCACGTCGACAACACCCCCGATCAGGACGCCGTCGACCGCGACACGCGAAACCAGCAGCAACGCAACCACGACGGCATGCTCGCCGGCCTGCGGGCGCTACTGGCCTCCGGCAAGCTCGGACAGCACCGCGGCCTGCCCGTCTCGATCGTCATCACCGCCACCCTGCAGGATCTCGAAGCCGCCACCGGCAAGGGGCTCACCGGCGGCGGCTCGAAAACCCCCATGTCCGATGTGATCCGGATGGCCAGCCACGCCCATCATTACCTGGCCCTGTTCGACGGCGCCAAACCGCTTGCGCTGTATCACACCAAACGGCTGGCCTCCCCCGCGCAACGGATCATGCTCTACGCGCGCGATCGTGGCTGCACCCGCCCGGGGTGTTCGGCACCGGCTTACCACAGCGAAGTCCACCACGTCAGCGGCTGGAAGAACACCGGCCGCACCGACATCACCGACCTCGCCCTGGCCTGCACTCCCGACAACCAACTCGTCGAAGACGGCGCCTACACCACCCGCACCACCGCCAGCGGCCACACCGAATGGCTGCGCCCGCCCCACCTGGACCACGGCCAACCCCGTATCAACCTCTACCACCACCCTGAAAAACTGCTCGCGCCAGACGAAGACGACGACGATCCTGATTGATCAGCGCTGAATTTGTTGCGCGGCTAGGCTTTAGCGCGCTCACTCGAGGGTGCGATCGGGCAGGCATCCGGTGCGCCTACGCTGGGTCGATGACCAAGCTCGCGATCATCTACTATTCCGCCACCGGGCACGGCACCTCGATGGCCAAGCGGGTCGCCGCGGCGGCCGAGGCCGCTGGAGCCGACGTCCGGGTGCGCCATGTAGCTGAGACCCGCGACCCGGCGTCGTTCGCGCGGAACCCGGCCTGGACGGCGAATTACGAAGCGACCAAAGATCTTCCGGCGGCCACCGGCGACGACATCGTGTGGGCGGATGCAGTGATCTTCGGGTCCCCCACCCGGTTCGGTTCGGTCGCCGCGCAACTGCGTGACTTCCTGGACAGCCTGGGCGGTCTGTGGTCGCAAGGCAAGCTCGCCGACAAGGTGTACGCGGCGTTCACCTCCTCCAACACCCTGCACGGCGGCCAAGAGACCACGCTGTTGACGCTGTATGTCACCCTCATGCACTTCGGCGGCATCATCGTGGCGCCGGGCTACACCGATCCGGTGAAGTTCGTCGACGGCAATCCCTACGGCGCAAGTTTGGTTGCCACCCACGACAACATCGACGACATCGACTCGGCCACCGCGGACGCGCTGGACCACCTGGCCCGACGGGTGGTGTCCGTCGCCGACCGGCTCGGGGCGTCAGATTAGTTCACCGACCGTGAATCCAGGACGGAAAAACGCCAGAAATCCGCCCTGAGTTCTCGGCGTCAGTCCCCTAGGCCGTCTCGGTGATCGGCCGGTCGACCCAGCTCATCAGGTCGCGCAGCTTCTTGCCGGTGACCTCGATCGGGTGCTCGGCGTTCTCCTTGCGCAGCTGCTCGAGTTGCTTGTTGCCGCCCTCGACGTTGGCGACCAGCTTCTTGACGAACTCGCCGTTCTGGATGTCACGCAGGATGCCGCGCATCCGCTCCTTGGTGTCGGCGTCGATGACACGCGGACCCGACAGGTACCCGCCGAACTCCGCGGTGTCGGACACCGAGTAGTTCATCCGTGCGATGCCGCCCTCGTACATCAGGTCGACGATCAACTTCAGTTCGTGCAGCACCTCGAAGTACGCCATCTCCGGCGGATAACCCGCCTCGACCATCACGTCGAAACCGGCCTTCACCAATTCCTCGGTGCCGCCACACAACACCGCCTGCTCGCCGAACAGGTCGGTCTCGGTCTCGTCCTTGAACGTCGTCTTGATGACGCCGGCGCGGGTGCCGCCGATGGCCTTGGCGTAGGACAGCGCCAGCGCCTGCCCCTCACCCTTGGGATCCTGGTCGATCGCGATCAGACACGGCACACCCTTGCCGTCGACGAACTGGCGGCGCACCAGGTGACCCGGGCCCTTCGGCGCGACCATGCCGATGGTCACGTTGGCCGGCGGCTTGATCAGGCCGAAGTGGATGTTGAGGCCGTGCCCGAAGAACAGCGCGTTGCCATCCTCCAGATTCGGCTCGATGTCGTTCTTGAAAATCTCGGCCTGCGCAGTGTCGGGCGCCAGCAGCATGATGACATCGGCCCACTTGGCCACCTCGGCGGGGGTGTCGACCTCGAGGCCCTGCTCTTCGACCTTGGCCCGCGACTTCGAGCCCTCTTTGAGGCCGACCTTCACCTGCACGCCGGAGTCGCGCAGGCTCAGCGAGTGCGCGTGCCCCTGGCTGCCGTATCCGATCACACCGACCTTGCGGCCCTGGATGATCGACAGGTCGGCGTCGTCGTCGTAGAACATCTCCAATGTCTGCCCTGACACTACATATCTCCTTAATCGGTTGGCGTTGAAGTTATTTGACGGTGCCGATGCCGCGCGGACCGCGGGACACCGACACCATTCCTGATTGCGCGATCTCACGGATTCCGAACGGTTCGAGCACCCGCAGGAAAGCTTCCAGCTTGCCCCGGTCACCGGTGGCCTCGATGGTCAGCGACTCCGGCGACACGTCGATCACCTTGGCGCGGAACAGGTTCACCGCTTCGATCACCTGGCTGCGGGTGCCGGCGTCGGCGCGGACCTTGATCAGCGCCAGCTCGCGGGAGACCGAGTTGTGGTCGTCCTGCTCGACGATCTTGATGACGTTGATCAATTTGTTGAGCTGCTTGGTGATCTGCTCGAGCGGCGTCTCCTCGGCGGAGACGACGATTGTCATCCGCGACATGTCTTTCTGCTCGGTGGCGCCCACCGCCAGCGACTCGATGTTGAAACCGCGCCGCGAGAACAGCGCCGCGACGCGCGCGAGCACACCGGGCTTGTCCTCGACGAGCACCGAAAGGGTATGTGTCACAGTCGGTCCGGTACTCATCAGGCGTGTCCCTCGGTGATGTCGTCGAATAGTGGGCGGATGCCGCGGGCCTGCTGGATCTCGTCGTTGCTGGTGCCGGCGGCAACCATCGGCCAGACCTGCGCGTCGGCGCCGACGATGAAGTCGATCACCACCGGGCGGTCGTTGATCTCCCGGGCCCGGTTGATCATTTCCTCCACGTCTTCCTCACGCTCGCAACGCATTCCGACGCAACCCAACGCCTCGGCCAGCTTCACGAAGTCCGGGATGCGGTGCGAGTGCGTGGCAAGGTCGGTCTGCGAGTAGCGCTCGTCGTAGAACAGCGTCTGCCATTGGCGCACCATGCCCAAATTGCCGTTGTTGATCAGGGCCACCTTGATCGGGATGCCCTCGATCGCGCAGGTGGCCAATTCCTGGTTGGTCATCTGGAAGCAACCGTCGCCGTCGATGGCCCACACCTCGGTGTCGGGCAGCGCGATCTTGGCGCCCATCGCCGCCGGGATGGCGAAACCCATGGTGCCCAAACCACCCGAATTCAGCCAGGTGCGCGGCTTTTCGTACTTGATGAACTGCGCCGCCCACATCTGGTGCTGACCCACACCGGCCACGTAGATGGCGTCGGGCCCGGCGATCTGGCCGAGCTTCTCGATCACGTATTCCGGCCCCAGGCTGCCGTCGCTCTGCGGGTCGTAGCTCAACGGGTAGGTCTTACGGACGCCGTCCAGATAGGCCCACCAGTCCGTCATCTCGATGTTGCCGGGGGTGTCGTGGTGGCGCAGCATCGCGATCAGGTCGGTGATGACGTTCTTGACGTCCCCCACGATCGGCACGTCGGCATGCCGGTTCTTGCCGATCTCGGCAGGGTCGATGTCGGCGTGAATGACCTTGGCCTCCGGCGCGAACGAGTCGAGCTTGCCGGTCACCCGGTCGTCGAACCGGGTGCCCAGCGCGATCAGCAGGTCGCTTTTCTGCAGGGCCGCAACGGCGCCCACGGTGCCGTGCATGCCGGGCATGCCCATGTTCAGGTGGTGGCTGTCGGGGAACGCGCCGCGCGCCATCAAGGTGGTGACCACCGGGATGCCGGTGAGCTCGGCCAACTCGCGCAGCTCCGCGGTCGCCTCGCCGCGGATGACGCCGCCGCCGACGTAGAGCACCGGCTTGCGTGCCGCCGCGATCAGCTTCGCGGCCTCGCGGATCTGCCGGTTGTGCGGTTTGGTGTTCGGCTTGTAGCCGGGCAGCTCCATCCGCGGCGGCCAGCTGAAGGTGCACTGGCCCTGCAGCACGTCCTTGGGGATGTCAACCAGCACAGCCCCGGGCCGTCCGCTGGCCGCGATGTGGAAGGCCTCGGCGATCACCTGGGGGATCTCGTCGCCGGTGCGGACCAGGAAGTTGTGCTTGGTGATCGGCATCGTGATGCCCGAGATGTCGGCCTCCTGGAAGGCGTCGGTCCCGATCAACTGCCGTCCGACCTGGCCGGTGATGGCTACCACCGGGATCGAGTCCATCTGGGCGTCGGCCAGCGGCGTCACCAGGTTGGTGGCCCCGGGACCCGAGGTGGCCATACACACACCGACCCGGCCGGTGGCGTGCGCGTAGCCGCTGGCGGCATGCCCGGCGCCCTGCTCGTGGCGCACCAGCACGTGGCGCAGCTGCTGGGAGTCGAACAGCGGGTCGTATACCGGCAGAACGGCGCCGCCCGGGATACCGAAGATGACGTCGACGTCGAGCGCCTCCAGCGACCGGATGACCGCTTGTGCGCCGGTAAGTTGTTCTGGCCCAATACGTTTCGGCTGTGCAGGCTTGGCGCCGTTGGGGGCGTCCTGCCGCTGCGGGGTGTGCGGCTTGGCGGGTGCGCTCACTTGTGTCCTCTTAAAGTCTCGTTCAAGTCTCGGTGGGCAACAAAAAACCCCCGTCAGCACAAGTTGCTGTACGAGGGTCGCGTTGGTGCTCGATGGCTAGTCAGGCACCAACGCGCCGACTAAGTACTACGAGCAGTCCAGGCTTCATAGCGTCCGACGGTAGCCTTCGCACAGCTCAATGGTCAAATCCGGCGGGCCCGCGGCGGCGAGGCGAAGCTGGAACCGCCGATGAAAACCCGCGGTTCAGCGTGCCTCGCAGCGACGGTGGGATGATGCGGGGGTGGTTACTGAGTCGCCCGTCGTGATCAAGGTGTCCCCGATGGCGCATCTGGCCGTCGGATTCCTGACCCTGGGCCTGCTGGTGCCGGTGCTCGCCTGGCCGCCGAGCGCACCGGTACTGGTCATTCCGCTGTTGTTGTCGGCGTTGATCATCCGGTTGCGCACGGTCGCCGACGAACAGGGCGTGCGGGTGCGCACCCTGCTGGGCGCGCGGACCATGGCCTGGGACGACATCGACGGTCTGCGGTTCCACCGCGGCTCGTGGGCGCGCGCGCAGCTCAAGAACGGCGAACAGGTGCGCCTACCCGCGGTGACGTTCTCGACGCTGCCGCAGTTGACCCAGATCAGTAGAGGCCGGGTGCCCAACCCCTACCGCTGAGCGGTCAGGGGACCCGCTGAAAGCACTCGTCGGCGTCGTCGAGGACTCCGGCCCGGAACGCGATGGCCCGGGTGTAGCCGGCCGGCATGTTCTCACCATTGACGTCGCTGGCTGCCACGCCGTTGACCAGCAATCCGATGATGGCCTTGTCGAGGTCGCCGGCCGTCAGCACCAGCTGCTTGCCGGACGGGATGCTGACGGGCTGAGCCATATTGCGCTGGGACGCCCCCGTCAGACACGCCGTCCGCACCGCGGCCGCCGGCGTGTTCAGCGGCAGCCCCCGCTCGTGCTGGACCGCCAGCGCATACCTCGATGCGACGATGGACATCGCGGTGTTGTCGCCCTGCAGCATCTGCGGGTCGGTCATTCCTTTTCGCCCGCCCGGCTTGCCGATCTGCTGCAATGCGGGCAGATCGGCAATCAGGGTGTTGGTCGACGGGCAATAGCTGGCCCCCTGGGTGGGTTTCGCATCCGAACAGGTACTGGTGGCGAACGTCAGGGTGGGCGGCGACTTCGGCGAGAAGATCGTGTTCAGGATGTCCACCAACGTCGCGACGCTGTCGTTGTCAATGGCCACCTCGCCGCTGGTCGTATCGCCCGAGGAATCCACCTGTAGGGCCAGGGGCTCGTTGCCGCGCCGTTTCTTGATTTCGTCCATGTCGATTTTGGCGCACGTCCCCGATCCGCTGTTGAAGCCCATTTGGAACGCGCTGATCCGGTCGAGCCCGGTGCCGTGGGCCGAATCTTCCGTCTGCTCGAATTCCTCCTCGCTCATGATCGGATCCGAGATCTTGAGCATGCCGGCGATCACGTGACTCAGCGCGTCACCGGTGTTCAGGGTGAAACGCGTCGAGTGACCCTCGGCAACCCAGCGCAGATACACCCCGGCGAAACAATCCGCCTGTTGCTCCTCGACCAGGGTCGGGGTCGTCTTCGGATTGACCAGTCCCCCGTTGAACTGCAGCGAATGCCCGAATTCGTGCGCCAGAATGCCGACGACCGACATGTCGCCGAAATATTTCTTTGCCGCCGGGAACAACTCACCGCGGTCCCACGAGACAATGTTGCAGCCGTAGTTGTACGAGGCATTGACCACCTTGTACGTCCGGGATCTGCAGACAATCGGACTCGACGGATCGGTGGAGTCATAGGACACGAATGCGCTGACTTCTTTGAAGGGTTTTTTGGCCTCGTCCGGCCAATTCTGTTTCCAGAATTCTTCGATGTCGTTGAGTGCCAACAGCGACAGATGGTCGATATCTCCGTTGTCGGTATTCTTCACCGTGCCAGTCGGTTTCGGCGCATCGCCGCGGGGCCCGCTGGGACCCTCGGTCACCGGCAGCCCGGCCACGCTGGCCGGATCGTAGAGCACCGACACCGCGCGGCCGTTCACCATGCTGGTGGTGCCGCTCTTGCCGCCGCAGCCCGCCAACACCAGCACCGCACATCCGACCAGGGCCATCACCCGGGCCAATCCCGCGTGGTTCACTTGCCACCGCCGAGTTGGGGCAGACCCACGGTGTAAGTGCCGTTGTCGTCATCGAAGGTCACCTTCAACTGGTGCGGTTTACCCCGGACGGTGACGTCGCAGGAGAAGCTCTGGCCTTTCTTCACGATCGGGTCCTGCCCGTTGTTGCACTTGACGTCTTTGATGTCGTCGGAGGAGTAGCCACTGGTCCGGTCCAGCAGGATCTGTTGAACCTCGGTCTGCACACCGCTGACCGCGACTTTCTTGGTGTCGCCGTTGACGACGCCGGACAGCAGCAGCACGGCGACGACGCCGACGATCAGCACGGCGACAATGGCCGCGCCGACCAGCAGCGGGGTTCGCGAGCTGCGCGGCTTCTTCGGCAGCGCGGGCGGGGCCGGAGGCGCACCGAGGGGGCCGGGTGGCGGGTACTGTCCCGGCGGCCCGTATTGACCGGGGTATGGCTGACCCGGGTACGGCGGGCTTTGCGGCGAACGCGGCGGACTCTGCGGCGGACGTGGCGGGCTCGGTGGCGGCGGGCTTTGCGGCGGCGTCGGGCGCACCACGGGCTGCTGATACCACGGGATCCCGGCATGCTGCGTGGGCTCCTGCGAAAGGTTCGGCTCACGGTTCGGCGGCCAAGGCTGATTGTGGCCGCGAGGTGTGCTCATAGCGTCCCCGATCGTCGAACAACACCGGCGGCTCTCACGCTAAGCCATGCCGGCCTGCTCCGAAAGCGAGGGAAAGCCGGCGGATCAGGCCATCGGGTTCACGCCGTTGAGCAGCACCCACACCGCGATACCGGCCGCGATACCGCTGAGCAGCGCCACAAACGAGCCGATGAAGGGCCGGCTGGCCCAGCCCCGGCCCGCGTCGAGCCCGTAGCGTCCCGGACCGGCCAGGATCACGGCCACCGCCATGACGATCAAGCTGATCTGGTACTCGTGCCCGTCGGGCAGAAAATAGGTGAAGGTGTGCGTGCGTGGCCGCACCGACGCCGACGCAAGCAGGCCGTTGATCAAGAAGGCCAGCGCACCCGCGCCGGCGACCGGGGTGAACAGCCCCAGCACCAGCAGGACGCCCGCGACCAGCTCACCGCCGGCACTGACGTAGGCGAGGATGTCGGCATGCTGGAACCCGACGTCGGTCAGCGAGTTGCGGAAGCTATGCAGACCCGAGCCGCCCCACCAGCCGAAAAGCTTCTGCAGACCGTGGGCGATCAGCACCGCGCCCAGCCCGACCCGCAGGACCAGCAACCCCAGATGCTGGGTGCCGCGCCGTCCCGCCGCCCGGAACCGATCGTCGTCGTCGTCGATGTCGACGGCAGCGGGCGCCGCCGGGACCTGACGTCCGGTCACCTGCGGTTGCACATAAGGCAGCGGTTCCGGCGCGTCGAGCAGGTGGTATCCGGCGCCGCCGGCCTCGGCCTCGATGGGCGGAATGATCGTGGTGGTTCCGGTGTTGCCGAAGCTGCTCGCATAGCCGGCAGGCGTCAGGTCGTCTTCGGGGTCAACCAGGCTTGCCGATGCGGGACGTCCCGGGATGGGTCCGGCGGAACCGTCCGGCCGCTGCCACGGTGATTCTTTCGAACTGGTCACGCGTGTCAGGGTAAGGGCATTTCGGCCTGAATCTGGGATTTGAGCGGCGCTTCTACGTGTTAAATCCGCAGTTCGCTGGGTCGACGCCCCAAGTACATAAAAATCCACCCGCAATTCAGGTAAGTAGTCAAGGGGTCGGGTGCGCCGTGGGAGCCGCCGCGGTGTCGCCGGGCCCGGCGCTTGGCGCCATGCCGCCGGAAAGCCGGCAGGTAGCCTGTCGGTCATGCGGATAAGGCGGTCGGTTCGATGCGCGCTCGCCGCGTTGTGCGCGGCGGTGCTGGTGGCGACCGGCTGCGCCCGCTTCAACGACGCCCAGTCGCAGCCGTTCACCACCGTCCCCGAGCTCAAACCGCAGCCCAGCTCGACGCCGCCGCCGCCGCCGCCGCTGCCGGCCACACCGTTCCCCAAGGCCTGCCCGGCACCGGGGGTGATGCAGGGCTGCCTGGAGAGCACCAGCGGCTTGATCATGGGCGTAGACAGCAAGACCGCGCTGGTCGCCGAGCGCACCACCGGCGCGGTCAAGGAGGTCTCGGTCAGCGCCGAGCCCAAGGTGAAGATGGTCATCCCGGTCGATCCGTCCGGCGACGGCGGCCTGATGGACATCGTGCTGTCGCCGACCTTTTCGCAGGATCGCTTGATGTACGCCTACATCAGCACTCCCACCGACAACCGGGTCATCCGGATCGCCGAGGGCGACGTCCCCAAGGACATCCTGACCGGGATCCCCAAGGGCGCCACCGGCAACACCGGGGCGCTGATCTTCACCAGCCCGACCACCTTGGTGGTGATGACCGGCGACGCCGGCAACCCGGCGCTGGCCGCCGACCCGAATTCGTTGGCGGGCAAGGTGTTACGCATCGAGCAGCCGACCACCCTGGGCCAGGCGCCGCCGACGACGGCGCTGTCGGGCATCGGCGCGGGCGGCGGACTGTGCATCGATCCCGTCGACGGCTCGCTGTATGTCGCCGACCGCACCCCCAGCGCCGACCGCTTGCAGCGGATCACCAAGAACTCCGAGGTCTCCACGGTCTGGACCTGGCCGGACAAGCCCGGGGTGGCCGGCTGCGCGGCCATGGACGGCACAGTGCTGGTCAACCTGATCAACACCAAGCTGACGGTGGCGGTTCGCCTGGCGGCGAAGACGGGCGCGGTCACCGGCGAACCGGACGTCGTCCGCAAAGACACCCACGCGCACGCCTGGGCGCTGCGGATGTCACCGGACGGCAACGTCTGGGGCGCGACGGTGAACCGCACCGCCGGTGACGCCGAGAAGCTCGACGACGTGGTGTTCCCGTTGTTCCCGCAGGGTGGCGGCTTCCCGCGGAACAACGACGACAAGACCTGAGCGGCCGGCAGCTCAGGGCACGTCGAGGGTGAAGCGCATGCCGTACCGGCCGGTCGCGTCGGCGCGCTTGCCGTCGTACAACCGCTGTGGAGCCTCCTGGCCGGGGTCGAGGTCCTCCTCGTCGAGGTCGGACAGGTAGAGCAGATCCTCGGCGCCCTCGGGAGCCCAGGCGGCGACCGGCTCCAGCAGGTAGGCCACGTGGTCACCGACTTCGCTTCGGCTCACGATCCGAGCCACGAACCAGGCCGCGGCGTCATCCAGGATCGGCATGCCGGCGGGTCCGCCGCGCCACGAGCAGTGCGCGAACGTGTCGGTGCCCTCACCTTGGCGGGCGAACAGTTCGGCCAGCGCCTGCTTGTGCCGCGGCAGTACGTGCACCGCCAGGAAGTCGGACCGGCATCCCACCTGATGGGTGGGGCTTTGCGATGGCAGACCGATCATGAAGCTGGGCGGCTGCACGCTGGTCTGGGTGCCGAAGGCAACCACGCAGCCCGACGCCTGACCGTCGGCCTGGGTGGTAACCACGAACACCGGGGAGTCCAGCATCGACATCAGGTCGTCGAACGGTTCTGCGATCACCACACCATGATGCGTCCTCGAGGACCGGTTACGGCGCTGTTCGGCGGCAATCGTGATGCGGGCGCGTCACGGATCGTGGCCGGGATCGATGTCCATGACGTCGGACAACCGCAGGGGATCATCCCCGGTGTCGGCGAACCAGGACGCCCCGGGTGCGAGCAGGTAGCCGACGTGGTCACCGAGGTCGATGCGCTCGAGCGTCTCGCCCACCAGCCAGCCGATCGCGTCGTCGAGAATCGGCATCTGCTGCGGACCCGAGTGCCACGCGCAGTGGTCGAATTTGTCGATCTCGTCGTCGGTTTCGCCGCCGAAGAGTTCGGCCAGGGCCCTGTCCTGGTGCGCCAGCAGGTGCACCGCGAGGTGGTCGGATCGGGCGGCCACGCCGAAGGTGTGATTGGTCTGCGACAAGCACACCAGCAATCGGGGCGGGTTGATACTGGCCTGGGTGGAGAAACCGACGACGCAGCCCGAACGATGGCCGTCGGCCTGGGTGGTCACCACGAGAATCGCGGTGTTCATCTGCTCGGTCAGCCGGTCCAGTCCCTCGTGTGCCACGACACCATCATGAATCAACGGCGCGCCGCACCGCGGCGTCGATGGCGAGGTAGGCCAATTCCGCCGCGGCAGACCAGGTCTGTCCGGCGTCGATCAGCAGCGCGGCGGTGAAGTGCGGACTCAGGTGGGCGCACACGGTCGCGGACAGCGACGGCGGCGGGTCGCCCTGGCCTCCGGCAGCGCGCCACAGCGTGACGGAGATGTCGGTCATTGCGCCGCGAAACTCCTCGAGGCGCTTGGCTTCGGCGGCGGCCAATTCCGGGGACAGGTCCTGGCGCGACGCCAGCTCGAAGAATCCGGGGCCGATCGTCGCGTTCATTCGGTGCGCACTTTCGCAGGTCGCGCGCAGCCAGCTGGTCAGATCTCCGTCGTACCGCGGCAGCTGGTGGCGGTAGTCGACGATGCCGGCGTCGAAGGCCGCCGCGATCAGCTTGTCGCGGCCGGCGAAGTGCCGGAACAGCGTGCGCCGGCTGGCCCCGCTGACTTCGGCCAGGTCATCCATGGTGACGTCCAGACCCCTGCTGAGCACCAGCCGTCGTGCCGCGGCCAGGATGTGGTCCACGGCGGCCCGTCGTTTGGCGTCGGCCAGCGATCCGGGGCGGGGAGCGGGGGCGGCGGCCATCGGCTGACAATACTCCCGCAATGCCCTCTTGACACTTATTAGTGCCACACGAGACACTCAATCGTGCCATCAGAACGAGAGCGGTTGCGGCCGCCGCCCGCCCGGCACCTGGTCACCACGCCGATCACCGACGACGACGCCGCGATCGCCGCCGCCCTGACCCAGGTCTCGACCCCGGCGCTGATCGCATCAGCGGTGCACCTCGGCGGCGACGTGTCGCTGTTGCGCGGACCGATCCGGCCCCGGCAGTTCGTCGTCAACGAATTCCAGGGCTGCCTCGACGAGGACGAAAAAGACCAATTGCGCCGGGACGCGCTCAAGGTGATCTGCGCCTGGCGCGACGCCGGATGCCCGCCGCCGCAGCCGCTCGACACCGCGACCATCCGCGAGATCATGGACTGGATCGCCTGCACCCCGGTGCCCGACGACTACGCGTCCCTCTACATCGAGGAGATGGACCTCGACGCGGTCAATCCACGAGCAATCAACCTGGTAGCCGATAACGTTGCGCCGGAGAGCTTTTCGGTCCTGGTGATCGGCTGCGGCGAGTCCGGGTTGCTGGCCGGCATCCGGTTGAAAGAGGCCGGGATCGCCTTCCAGATCGTCGACAAGAACAACGACGTGGGCGGCACCTGGCTGGAGAACACCTATCCTGGGTGCCGGGTCGACGTCGCCAGCCACTACTACTCGTACTCGTTCGAGCGCAACGACCAGTTCAGCGACTACTACACCCGCCAGCCCGAACTGCACGCCTACTTCCGAAAAATCATGGCGGAACACGGAATCGGCGAGCACGTGCTCTGGCGTCACGAGGTGATCAGGGCCGAATGGGACGACGCCGAAGCCCGCTGGACCGTGACATTGCGCGCCGCCGACGGCACCGAATCGACCCGCACCGCCAACGCGGTGATCTCCGGTGTCGGAATCCTCAACCGCCCCTTCGTCCCTGACCTGCCGAACCTGGACCGCTTCGCCGGGCCGGTGTTTCATTCCGCGCGTTGGGATCACAGCGTCGACCTGACCGGCAAGCGGGTCGCGCTGATCGGCGCCGGCGCCAGCGGCTTTCAGATCGGTCCGGCCATCGTCGACGACGTGCGGCAATTGGTGGTCTTCCAGCGCACGCCGCAGTGGATGGCGCCCAATCCGCGCTACCACAGCAAGGTCACCGGCGGTGAGCGGTGGGCGATGGCGCATCTCCCCGGCTACGCCCGCTGGTACCGGTTCATGCTGATGTGGCAATCCAGCGATCAACTGCTGGAGCTGGTGCGAGCCGACCCCGACTGGCCCGACTTTCCGCGTACCGCAAACCAAGCCAGCGCGGCGCGCCGCGAGGTGTTCACCAAGTGGATCGAGAGCCAGCTGAGCGATCATCCCGAACTGATCGACGCCGTCACCCCTAACTACCCGCCGATGGCCAAACGGATGTTGCAGGACAACGGCAGTTGGCTGCGCTGTCTGACCCGAGATCACGTCGAGTTGGTGCGCGAACCGATCCGCGACATCGACGCCAACTCCATCCGCACCGACCGGGGTCACTACCGAGCCGACGTCATCGTGCTGGCCACCGGTTTCCGGGCCAGCGAGGTGCTGTGGCCGATGCAGGTCATCGGTCGCGACGGGATCGCCCTGCACGACGTTTGGGACGGAAAACCGGTGGCTTACAACGGTGTTTCGATTCCCGGGTTTCCCAATTTCTTCGTCATGATGGGCCCGGGCACCGGGCTGGCCCACGCGGGCAGCGTGATGTTGATGTCCGAACTGCAGATGCGCTACATCGGCGAGGCACTGCGCGCGGTGATCGAGGGCGGCCGCGCATCGATCGAACCGACGCCCGCCGCGTACCGGCGCTACGCCACAGCGCTGCAGCGGGAGATGGCCACGCTGATGTGGGGGCACCCCTGTATCGAGCACTCCTGGTACAAGGCCGCCGACGGCAACGTCTACGTGCTACTGCCCTGGCGCATCGTGGACTACTGGAAGATGACCAGAACCGTTGCCGCCCAAGACCATCAGCTACGCTGAGCTCGCTAAGCCTGCCCGCAGGCCGCCAGCACCAGCTCGCGCACCCGCGCCGCATCGGCCTGGCCGCGGGTGGCCTTCATGACCGCTCCCACGATCGCACCCGCCGCCGCCACCTTGCCGCCCCGGATCTTCTCCGCCACATCGGGATTGGCGGCCAACGCCTCGTCGACCGCGGCCTGGGTCACCGAGTCGTCACGCACCAGCTCCAGGCCGCGCGCCGACATCACCTGCGCGGGTTCACCTTCCCCCGCGAGCACCCCTTCGACGACCTCGCGGGCCAGCTTGTTGGACAGCTTGCCCTGATCGACCAGCGCGATCACCGCGGCCACCTGTGCTGGGGTGATGGGCAATTCGTCCAACCCGATGCCGGCTTCGTTGGCCTTCTGCACCAGGAAGTTTCCCCACCAGGACCGCGCCTCCCGGCTCGCCGCGCCGTGCTTGACGGTCTCGGCGACGAGTTCCACCGCACCGGCGTTGACCAGGTCGCGCATCACCTCGTCGGAGATGCCCCACTCGTCCTGAATTCGCTTGCGGCTCAACCACGGTAGCTCCGGGATGGTCTGTCGCAACTGCTCCACCAGTTCGCGGCTGGGCGCGACGGGCTCGAGGTCGGGCTCGGGGAAGTACCGGTAGTCCTGCGCGGTCTCCTTGGCCCGGCCGGGGCTGGTGTAGCCGGCCTCGTGAAAGTGCCTGGTCTCCTGGACAATCTGGCCACCGGCCAGCAGAACGGCGGCCTGGCGCTGCATCTCGTAGCGCACGGCGACCTCGACACTCTTGAGCGAGTTGACGTTCTTCGTCTCGGTGCGGGTGCCGAACTCGGCCGCACCCTTGGCCATCAGTGACACGTTGGAGTCACACCGCATCGAGCCCTGATCCATCCGGACGTCGGATACCTCCAGCGAGCGCAACAGGTCTCGCAACGCCGTCACATAGGCCCGCGCGATCTGCGGCGCGCGATCCCCGGCCCCCACGATGGGTTTGGTGACGATCTCGATCAACGGCACCCCGGCGCGGTTGTAGTCGATCAGCGAGGTGGTGGCGCCGTGGATGCGACCGGTCTCGCTGCCGATGTGGGTAAGCTTGCCGGTGTCCTCCTCCATGTGCGCCCGCTCGATCTCCACCCGCCAGGTGGTGCCGTCTTCCAGCGGCGCGTCCAGGTAGCCGTTGATGGCGATCGGCTCGTCGTACTGGGAGATCTGGTAGTTCTTCGGCATGTCGGGGTAGAAGTAGTTTTTCCGGGCGAACCGGCACCACGGCACGATCTCGCAGTTCAGCGCCAGACCGATCCGGATCGCCGACTCCACCGCGACCTGGTTGAGCACCGGCAGCGAACCCGGCAGGCCCAGGCACACCGGGCACACCTGGGTGTTGGGCTCGGCACCGAACGCCGTGGCGCAGCCACAGAACATCTTGGTGGCGGTGGACAGCTCGACGTGCACCTCGAGCCCGAGCACCGGGTCGAAACGTTCGATGACCTCGTCGTAATCCAGCAGTTCGGCACCAGCAACGGTCATGGAGACCGATCCTAATGGGTGCCGCCCGGTGTCAGCCGAAGAAGGCCGCGGCGTCGTCGTAGCGGCTCTCGGGCACCAGCTTGAGTTGCCGGACGGCGTCGCCCAGCGCCACCCGCCCGATGTCCTGCCCGCGCAGCGACACCATCTGCCCGTACTCCCCCGCGTGGGCCGCGTCGGCGGCGTTGACCCCGAAGCGGGTGGCCAGCACCCGGTCGTACGCTGTCGGCGAGCCGCCGCGCTGCACGTGACCCAGCACCGTCACCCGCACGTCCTTGTTGATCCGCTTCTCCACCTCGAGCCCGAGTTGCGCCGCGACGCCGGTGAACTTCTCGTGGCCGAACTCGTCAAGTCCGCCCTCGCGCAACGCAATTGAGCCTTCGACCGGTTTGGCGCCCTCGGCGACCACGCAGATGAAGTGTGAATCCCCGCGCTGGAAGCGCCGTTTCACCAGCCGGCACACCTCCTCGACGTCGAAGGGCTGTTCGGGTATCAGGGTCATGTGGGCGCCGGACGCCAGGCCGGCGTTGAGCGCGATCCAACCGGCGTGCCGGCCCATCACCTCGACCAGCATCACCCGCTGGTGGGATTCGGCGGTGCTGTGCAGCCGGTCGATTGCGTCGGTGGCCACCGTCAACGCGGTGTCGTGGCCGAAAGTGACGTCGGTGCAATCGATGTCGTTGTCGATGGTCTTGGGCACCCCGATTACCGGGACGTTCTCCTGGGACAGCCAGTGCGCGGCGGTCAGGGTGCCTTCGCCGCCGATCGGGATGAGCACGTCGATGCCGTTGTCGTCCAGGGTTTCCTTGATCTGGTCCAGGCCGGCCCGCAGCTTGTCGGGGTGCACCCGGGCGGTGCCCAGCATGGTGCCGCCCTTGGCCAGCAGCCGGTCGTTGCGGTCATCGTTCTTCAGCTGCATGCGCCGGTTTTCCAGCAGCCCGCGCCAACCGTCCTGGAACCCGACCACCGAGGAGCCGTACCGCGCGTCGCAGGTGCGCACAACCGCCCGTATGACCGCGTTGAGGCCGGGACAGTCGCCGCCGCCCGTGAGTACTCCGATGCGCATGCCCATTATCTTGCCCCGTAGCCCGGTTTATGGCGCGAGCAGCCGCAAAATCCCAAATAGCGAGCCTGTTTGGGGAGCTTTTACGGCTGCTCGCGCCACCTAGACACTCGCACCACCTAGACAGCGGTGGGCAGTGCCCCGCGGGCGGCCTCGTAGGCGGCGCCGACCCGGTAGAGCCGGTCGTCGGCCAGGGCGGGCGCCATGATCTGCAGCCCCACCGGCAGGCCGTCGTCCGGGGACAGGCCGGAAGGCACCGACATCCCGCAGTGGCCAGCCAGGTTCAGCGGCAGCGTGCACAGGTCGAACAGGTACATCGCCAGCGGGTCGTCGACCTTCTCGCCGAGCCGGAACGCGGTGGTCGGGGTCGCCGGTGAGACCAGTACGTCGACGGAGCGGTACGCCTCGTCGAGGTCCCGGGCGATCAGGGTGCGCACCTTCTGGGCCTGGTTGTAGTAGGCGTCGTAGTACCCCGCCGACAGCGCGTAGGTGCCGATCATGATGCGGCGCTTGACTTCTGGCCCGAAGCCGGCGGCCCGGGTGAGTGCCATGACCTCCTCGGCGCTGTGGGTGCCGTCGTCGCCGACCCGCAGCCCGTAACGCATCGCGTCGAAGCGGGCCAGGTTGCTCGACACCTCCGAGGGCAGGATCAGGTAGTAGGCGGGCAGCGCGTAATCGAAGTGCGGACAGTCGACTTCGCTGACTTCGGCGCCCAGCGCCGTGAGCTGCTCGACGGCGGCCTCGAACGAGGCCAGCACACCGGGCTGGTAGCCCTCGCCGCTGTGCAACTGACGCACCACCCCGACGCGCACCCCGCTGAGGTCACCGCCTGCGCCGGCCCGGGCGGCGCCGACGACGTCGGGCACCGGCGCGTCGATGGAAGTGGAGTCGCGCGGGTCGTGTCCGGCGATCACCTGGTGCAGCAGCGCGGTGTCCAAGACGGTGCGCGCGCACGGCCCGCCCTGGTCCAGCGACGACGCGCACGCGATCAGCCCGTACCGGGACACGGTTCCGTAGGTGGGTTTGACGCCGACGGTCGCGGTCAGCGCGGCCGGCTGGCGGATGGAACCGCCGGTGTCCGAGCCGATGGCCAGCGGCGCCTGGAACGCGGCCAGCGCCGCCGCGCTGCCGCCACCGGAGCCGCCGGGGACGCGGTCGAGGTCCCAGGGATTGCGGGTCACGCCGTAGGCGGAGTTCTCGGTGGACGAGCCCATCGCGAACTCATCCATGTTGGTCTTGCCCAGGATCGGGATCCCGGCCGCCCGCAGCCGCGCGGTCAGGGTGGCGTCGTACGGCGAGCGCCAGCCTTCCAGGATCTTGGAGGCACAGGTGGTGGGCATGTCGACAGTGGTGAACACGTCTTTGAGGGCCAGCGGCACACCGGCCAGCGCGGAGGGCAGCTGCTCGCCGGCGGCCAGCTGCTTGTCGACGGCGGCCGCGGCCGCCAGCGCGGCATCGGCGGCGACGTGCAGGAACGCGCCGTAGCGTTCGTCGGTCGCGGCGATCTGGTCCAGGCAGGCCTGGGTGATCTCGGTCGACGACAATTCTTTGGCCGCGATCTTGGCGGCCAGGGTGGCCGCGTCGAGCCGGATGATGTCCGTCACTGGCTCTCCCCGAGGATCTGCGGGACGGCGAAGCGTCCGTCGACGGCTTCGGGTGCGGCGGCAAGCGCCTCGGGCTGGGTCAAGGACGGCTGGGGCTGGTCCGGCCGGGTGACGTTGACGTCCTTGAGCGGGTTGTCGGTGGCCTCGACGCCGGTGACGTCGACGGCCTGGATCTGGCTGACGTGGTTGATGATGGCGTCGAGTTGGCCGGCGAAGCTGTCCAGCTCGTTGTCGGTCAACGCCAGCCGGGCCAGCCGGGCCAGGTGGGCCACCTCGTCGCGGGAGATCTGGGACACGAGCGAAAAGCCTAGTCGGGACCGAGGGGGACGGCTGACGCTGGGACCGCCCGACCGTCCGGTGCGTCCGGCCGATATGCCACGCGCGCGTCGCTGTGTAAAAGTGTTGGCCGTGCCCTCATACCTGTTGCGCATCGAGCTGATCGACCGGCCAGGCAGCCTGGGGTCGCTCGCTGTGGCGCTGGGCTCGGTGGGCGCCGACATCCTGTCGCTGGACGTGGTGGAGCGCGCCGCGGGGTATGCGATCGACGACCTGGTGATCGAGTTGCCTCCCGGCGCCATGCCGGACACGCTGATCACCGCGGCCGAGGCGCTGCCCGGGGTCCGGGTGGACAGCGTCCGTCCGCACACCGGCCTGCTGGAAGCGCACCGCGAGCTGGAGCTGCTCGATCTGGTGGCCGCTGCCGGCGATCGCGCGTCGAAACTGCAGGTGCTGGCCGACCAGGCGCCCAAGATCCTGCGGGTCAGCTGGTGCACGGTGGTGCGCAGCTCCGGCGACGAGCTGGAGCGGTTGGCCGGAAGTGCCGGGGCGCCGGAAAGCCGCGCCGTGTCGGCGCCGTGGCTGCCGCTGGAACGCGCGGCGGCCCTCGACGGCGGCGGTGACTGGGTGCCGCCGTCGTGGCGGGCCATGGACACCACCATGGCCGCCGCGCCGCTGGGTGACCCGCACACCGCGGTGGTGCTGGGCCGTCCGGGTCCGGAGTTTCGGCCCTCGGAGGTGGCCCGGCTGGGTTACCTGGCCGGCATCGTTGCCACGATGCTGCGCTGACCGCTGGTCATTCGGGCTCCACAGTTCGGCTATATTTAGGGTCCCGTCCGGGCCGGGAGGACACTTTGCTGTCGCCGATTTTCGCTGCGCCGGACATCGGCAAGGAACCGGCTAGATGGACAGCTCCACTCCCCTGAATCTGAACGCCATCGTCACCTTGGTGGCCACCAGACTCCTGGGCGCCACCACCGCCAACGTGGCCGCGATCAGCACCCAAGTCCTTGCCGATCTGGTGGATTTCCTCGACGTCGACGTCAGCTTCCTGCGACACAACGACCACGACATCGGCGCCACGGTGTTGGTGGCCGAATGGCCGCCCCGGCAGGACGTGCCCGACCCCGACCCGTTGCACACGATTTACTTCGCCGACGCCGATCCCGTGTTTGCTCTGACCGAAAACGCAAGGGCTGCGGTGATCCTGCGTCCGGACTCCCTACCCGAGCAGTACCGGCAGACCATCGGGGCGGCCGGTGGCGTGCCGGAAATCTCGATGGCTGCGACGCCGTTGCTCGCCGGTGACGTCACCACCGGGTTGCTCGGTTTCGTGAAGTTCGGCGACCGGGCGTGGGCCGACGACGAGATCAACGCGCTGCAGGTCGTCGCCACCATGTTCGCCCAGGTCCAGGCGCGGATGACCGTCGAGAACCGGCTGACTTACCAGGCCGCGCACGATGACCTGACCGCGCTGCCCAACCGGCGCACCCTGTTGGCACATCTCGACGCCCGCCTCGCCGCCGGACAGCCGGGCCCGGTGCCGGTGCTGTTCTTCAACGTCGACCGGCTCAAGGCCATCAACGACTACCTCGGCCACGCCGTCGGGGACCAGTTCATCCGGGATTTCGCGGCGGGCGCCCGGGCGGCGCTGGGCGGTCGGGGCCTGATCGCGCGGACCGGCGGCGACGAGTTCGTGGTGGTACCCGCGGCGGCGATGGACGCCACCGCGGCGCGTGCTCTTGCGGAGAGCCTCAGTGCACGGCTCACCGACAATGTGCACATCGACGGTGAGGTCCTCCACCGCACGGTGAGCGTCGGCGTCGCCACCGGTGTACCGGGGGTGGACTCCTGTCTCGACGTGCTGCGCCACGCCGACGAGGCATTGCTGTCGGCCAAGGAGGCCGGGACGGATCGGATCGGCGTCTTCTCCGGCGAGATGCTCAGCCGCCGTGAGTTCCGCGCCGAACTGGAGTTGCATCTGCAGCACGCGATCGAGACCGGCGCCCTCACCGTGGTCTACCTGCCCGAGATCGACATGGTGACCGGAAACGTGCTGGCCGTCGAAGCGCTGGTGCGCTGGCCGCACCCGAGTCGCGGGCTGCTGCTGCCGGACAAGTTCATACCCGTCGCCGAATCCCTGAATCTGGCCGGCCAACTCGGCGAGTGGGTGCTCAACGCGGCGTGCGCGGACCTGGCGCGCTGGCGGGCACATGGGGTGGGAGCCGGCACCATGCTGCGCGTCAATGTCTCCCCCGCGCAGTTGGTCGCGCACGACCTGCTCGGCGCGGTGAGCCGCGCGATGGACGCGTTCGGTCTCGACGCCAAGGCCATCGGCTTGGAGATCACCGAGAGCATGCTGATCCGGGACCTGGTCAGCACCAGGACCGTGCTGAACGGGCTCACCGAGATGGGAATCGACATAGCCATCGACGATTTCGGCACCGGCTTCAGCGGGATGGGCCTGTTGCGGACGCTGCCGGTGAACACCTTGAAGATCGATCGCGGTTTCGTCCGGGACCTTCAGACCAGCGGTGACGACGTGGCGATCGTGCGGGCGGTGGTGGGGTTGGCCGAAGCGCTGAATCTCAACGTGGTCGCCGAAGGCGTCGAAACCCGGGGCGCGGCCCGAGCCCTGCTGGACGAAGGATGCTTCCGGGCGCAGGGATTCCTGTTCTCCCGCCCCCTCACCGCGGCGGCTACCCAGCGGCTGCTCACCGTCGGCTCGGTCAGCACCAAAATCTAAGCGTGCGAACGTGATTGGGGTGTGATCAGCGGGTCGTCGTCTTCCCAGAGCAGCAGCTGCCGCACCGCCGGACGCGGCCCGTAGGGTCGCAGCATGGAGCTCGCCGGTCGCGGGCGCACCCGTTGCGGCCACCAGAACCAACGCCCCAGCAACGTCGCGATCGACGGTGTCATGAACGCTCGCACGATCAGTGTGTCGAACAGCAGCCCGAGCCCGATCGTGGTGCCGATCTGACCGAGCACCTGAAACCCGCTGAACAGAAACGCGCACATGGTGATCGCGAAGACCAGGCCGGCGGACGTGACGACCGAGCCGGTGCCGGCCATCGCGCGGATGATCCCCGTCTTCAGGCCGGCGCCGATCTCCTCCCGGAACCGCGATATCAGCAGCAGGTTGTAGTCCGACCCCACCGCCAGCAGCAGGATGATGGCCAGAGCGAGCACCACCCAGTACAGCTTGATGCCGAACATGTACTGCCACACCAGCACCGACAACCCGAACGACGCGCCCAGTGACAGTCCCACCGTGCCGACGATCACCAGCGCCGCGACCAGGCTACGGGTCAGCAGCATCATGATCAGCAGGATCAGGCTCAGGGCGGCGATTCCGGCGATCATCAGGTCGTATTTGGCGGCGTCCTGCACGTCGGCGTAGGTGGACGCGGTGCCGCCCAGGTAGAACCGGGCGTCGGCCAGCGGGGTGCCTTTGACCGCTTCGTGGGCGGCTCTCCTGATCGGCTCGATGTGTGAAATGCCTTCCGGGGTAGCCGGATCGCCGTCGTGGGTGACGATCATGCGGACCGCTTTGCCGTCGGGTGAGAGGAACAGCTTGAGTCCGCGGTTGAACTCGGGGTTGGTGAAGACTTCGGGCGGCAGGTAGAACGTGTCGTCGTTCTTGGATTCGTCGAACGCGCGGCCGAGTGCTGTCGCGTTTTCGATGGCGGCGGCGGTCTGCGCGTAGATTCCGGACAGGGTGGCGTAATTCGTCATCGTCAGGTCGTGGTTGGTCTGCTGGCTGGCGATCTGCTCGGGTATCAACGCCACCAGTTTGGGTTGCAGTGCATCGAGTTTGCCCAGCGTCGCGGTGAGGTCTTCGAACTTCGAGGTGAGCTGGTCGATGCCGTCCAGCGCGTCGAGCACCGATCGGATCGCAGCGCAGGCCGGGATGTCGAAACAGTGCTTCTCCCAATAGAAGTAGCTGCGCAGCGGCCGGAAGAAGTCGTCGAAATTCGCGATCTTGTCGCGCAGGTCGTTCATGGTGGCAACCGTGTCGCGGAAGCTCTGCGCCTCGCTGTGGGTGATGGTCGCCAACTCCTGCTGCAGGGTGAACTGCCGGCGCAGGATGTCGATCCCCCTGGACAGCTCACCGGCCTGCCGCAGCATGTCGTCGGCCCGATCCCGTTGGTACTGCAGGTTTTCGATCTGGTTCGCACTCTGTGCGCTGATCTGAAACGCCAGCGAGGTGTGGGTGAGCGGGGTGCCCAACGGCCGGGTGATGGTCTGGACCTGGGCGATACCGGGCAGGTGGAACACCGCCCTGGCCACCCGGTCCAGCACCAGCATGTCGGCCGGGTTGCGCATGTCGCGGTCGGTCTCCATCATCAGCAGCTCGGGCTCCAGCCGGGCCCGCGAGAAATGCCGTTCGGCGGCGGCGTAGCCGACGTTGGCCGGTGCGCTGGCCGGCATGTAGGGCCGGGTGTCGTAGCTGGTCCGGTAGCCGGGCAGGGTGAGCAGGCCGACGAGGGCCAGCGCACCGGCCACGGTCAGCACGGGGCCGGGCCAGCGCACGATTGCGGTGCCGATGCGCCGCCAGCCGCGGGTCCGCATCTCGCGTTTCGGTTCGAACATGCCCGCGGCGGCGCCCAGCGTGAGCACCGCCGGCGACAGGGTGAGCGCGGCCGCCAGCGCGACGAGGATACCGATCGCGGCGGGGATGCCGAGGCTCTGGAAGTACGGAAGCCGGGTGAAGCTCAGGCAGAAAACCGCGCCGGCCACGGTCAGCCCGGACCCCAGCACGATATGCGCAGTGCCCCGAAACATGGTGTAGTAGGCGGCTTCTCGGTCTTCCCCGGCCGTCCGGGCTTCCTGGTAGCGGCCAACGACGAAGATTGCGTAGTCCGTACCCGCGGCGATCACGAGCAGGGTCAGCAGGTTGGTCGCGTAGGTCGAGAGCCCGATGATTCCGGCGTTGCCGAGAACTGCGACGATGCCGCGGGCGGCGGCCATTTCGATCAGCACCGTGACGAGCACCAGCAGCATGGTCAAAAACGATCGGTAGACGAACAGCAGCATCAGCGCGATCACGCCGACGGTGATCGAGGTGACTTTGGCGGTTCCCTTGCTGCCCACGTCGAATTGGTCGGAGATGATCGGCGCCGCGCCGGTGACGTAGGCCTTGATGCCGGCCGGCGGCGGGTTGTGTTCGATGATGTCGCGCACTGCGCCGACGGATTCGTTGGCCAGCGCGGAGCCCTGGTTGCCGGCCAGATTCAGTTGCACGTACGCGGCCTTGCCGTCGCTGCTCTGCGATCCGGCCGCGGTCAGGGTGTCGCCCCAGAAGTCCTGGACGTGTTGGACGTGCCTGCGGTCCTGTTCGATCTTGCGGATCAACGTGTCGTAGTAGTGGTGGGCTTCGGCGCCCAGGGGTTTGTCGCCTTCCAGCACGACCATGGCGGTGCTGTCGGTGTCGAATTCCTTGAACGCCTGGCCGATCCGTCTGGTGGCCTGAAACGACGCCATGTCCGGTGAGCTCAGCGCCACGTTGTGGGTCTTACCGACCTCTTCGAGTTGCGGGAACGCCGCGTTGGTGACCGCGGCGAGCGCGATCCACAGCAGCAGGATCGGCACCGACAGGCGGCGGATGGTGTGCGGTAGGCGGGGCGGCTTCTGATCGCCCGAACCGGGCTGCTGCTCACTCATCTGCTCACTCATCCGGATTTGTCCAGGCAGAAAGTGTAGGCGTCGTGGGTGTGTACGGTGCGTTCGTCCTTGACCTTGCCGTCCACCGTGATGCGGCAACCCAGGTAGGCGCCGTTACCCTGTGCCACAACGTTTCCCAGCACCGCGGGTTCGGTGGTGGTGATGGTGAACGACCAGGGCAGCGGCGCATTGGCGACCTGTTGCGGCTGGGCGTTGACGTCGAGGTAGCCGATGGTGGCCACCGCACCGGGCGCACCGAACACCTCGAGCACGACGGTCTTGGGGTTGAACGGGACGATCTGGCTGGAGATGCCGTTCTCGGCTGCCTTGTTGTGGTGCGCGCCGAAGATCCCGTGCAACCGGTAGATGGCGAACCCGGCGGTGCCCGCAACGATCACGGCGACGATTACCATCCACCCCCGCCTGACGACTCCTGATGGTGAAAAGCCTTTCACCCGTTGACCTTTCGACGAATCGGGCGAAACCACCCGCCCGGGACGCCGCCGCGTGATGGTCGTTGGCTAAGACCCTACGGTACTGGGCAGTACTGCACAATAGACGCCGACGTACTCTTTTGCGACGAGCCCGGCACGCTACCCCGCGGATCGGGTGAGGCCGGGCAGGATGAAACCGTCGACCAGCGCCTGCACGGTTCGCCGGGTGGGCGGTCGGCCTTCGACGACGGACCGGAAGATCAGATATCCGGGCAGCAGGTCCCAGAGTTCGGCGGTGATTGCCGACTCCGCGATCTCGCCCCGCTCGACGGCCTCGCGCAGCACGTGCTTCATCAAAGCTTCCCGCTGATCGATGAATTGGTGCTGCATGGCGTCGTTGAGCGCGGGCTGCCGGGACACTTCGGCCAGCACCGCGCGCATCGCACCGGCCTGGGTGCAGGCGTGCTCACAGCAGCTCTCGCCGATCTTGATCAGATCGCTGCGCAGCGAACCGGTGTTGGGCGGCACGGCGACTTGACGAATTCCTTCGGTGAACGCGGCCAGCACCAACTCCGCTTTGGACGGCCAGCGTCGATACACCGTGGCCTTGCTCGCGCGGGCGGCGCTGGCGACGGCGTCGACCGTCAACCCGTCGTAGCCGTGCTCCTGCAACAGTTCCATCGTTACCGCCAGCAGCTGCGCCTCGCGCGGCGACCACGGCGACGCAGCCATGGGCGGGCCGACGGTCTGAGTCATAGCGCCCACCATAGGGCTTCTTGCCGGTTCGTCACACCGGCGAATGCCCCGGCGGCCGAGCTGACTCCGCTGCGCTCGCGACTACTCGTCGGCTCCGGTATCCGACGGGCCCGCGGTGGCGTCCTGAGCGGGGCCGTCCTGCAACAACTTTCGGAAGCCGTCCTCGTCGAGGATCGGCACCCCGAGTTCGACGGCCTTGTCGTACTTCGATCCCGGGGAGTCGCCGGCCACCACGTAGGAGGTCTTCTTCGACACCGACCCGGCGGCTTTCCCGCCGCGCGCCACGATGGCCTCCTTGGCCTCGTCGCGGGAGAAGCCGCCCAGTGAGCCGGTGACCACGATCGTCAGCCCGGCCAGGGTGCGCGGCACGCTGTCGTCACGCTCGTCGGCCATCCGCATGCCGGCCGCGCGCCACTTGTCGACGATGTCGCGGTGCCAGTCGACGGTGAACCATTCGGTGACCGCGGCCGCGATGGTGGGCCCGACGCCCTCCACCGCCGCCAGTTCTTCGGTGGAGGCGTCCTGGATTGCCTGCAGGTCGCCGAACTCGGCGGCGAGCGCGCGGGCGGCCGTGGGACCGACATGGCGGATGGACAGCGCGACCAGCACCCGCCACAGCGGTGCGGCCTTGGCCTTGTCGAGGTTGGCCAGCAGCCGTCTGCCGTTGGCCGACAGACCGCCGGCCTTGGTGCGGAACAGGTCGGTGCGCAGCAGGTCGTCTTCGGTGAGGTCGAACAGATCGCCCTCGCTGGTGACCACCTGCGCCGCAAGCAACGCCACGCCGGCCTCGTAACCCAGGCCCTCGATGTCCAGGGCGTTGCGGCTGGCGACGTGAAAGATCCGTTCCCGCAACTGCGCCGGGCAGCGCTGGCTGTTGGGGCAGCGGATGTCGGCGTCGCCCTCCTTCTCCGGCGCCAGCAAGGTTCCGCACTCGGGACACGTTGTGGGCATGACGAATTCGCGTTCGGAACCGTCGCGCAGGTCGACGACGGGCCCCAGCACTTCCGGTATCACGTCGCCGGCCTTGCGGATCACCACGGTATCGCCGATGAGCACACCTTTGCGCTTGACCTCCGATGCGTTGTGCAGGGTGGCCTGCGCGACCGTGGACCCGGCAACCTTGACCGGCTCCATGAACGCGAACGGGGTGACCCGTCCGGTGCGCCCGACGTTGACGCGGATGTCGAGCAGCCGGGTCTGGGCTTCCTCGGGCGGGTACTTGTAGGCGATGGCCCAGCGGGGGGCCCGCGACGTGGAGCCCAGTCGGCGCTGCAGCGCCACTTCGTCGACTTTGACCACCACGCCGTCGATTTCGTGGGACACCTCGTGGCGATGTTCACCCCAGTAGTCAATGCGCTCCTGCACGCCGTCCAGGTTGTCGACCACGGTGGTGTGCTGGGACACCGGCAACCCCCAGGCCTGCAGCGCGAGGTAGGCGCCGTGCTGGGTGGCCGGGCGGAAACCTTCGGTGTGGCCCACGCCGTGGCAGATCATCCGAAGCTTGCGCCGGGCGGTCACCGCCGGGTCTTTTTGGCGCAGTGAGCCCGCCGCGCTGTTGCGCGGGTTGGCGAACGGCGCCTTGCCCTCTTCGACCAGGCTGGCGTTGAGCGCCTGGAAGTCGGCCAATAGGAAGAAGACCTCGCCGCGCACCTCGAGGACGTCGGGCACCGGATACTCGTCGGTGCCGGTGAGCCGCGCCGGTATGTCGTCGATAGTGCGGGCATTGTTGGTGACGTCCTCACCGGTGCGTCCGTCGCCACGGGTCGCCGCCCGGCTCAGCCGGCCGTTGCGGTAGACCAGCGACAGCGCGACGCCGTCGATCTTGAGTTCGCACAGATAGGTGGCGGCGTCGCCGACCTCGGCGTGGATGCGGGCTGCCCAGGCGGCCAGCTCCTCGCTGCTGAACGCGTTGTCCAGGCTGAGCATCCGTTCCAGATGGTCGGCTGGCTCGAATTCGGTCGCGAACCCGGCGCCGCCGACCAGCTGGGTAGGCGAATCGGGCGTGCGCAGTTCGGGATGGTCGGCCTCGAGTGCCTCCAGCCGGCGCAGTAACTGGTCGAACTCTGCGTCGGTGATGATCGGGGCGTCGCGCACGTAGTAGCGGAACTGGTGTTCGCGCACTTCCTCGGCCAGGTCTTGCCACTCGCGCAACACGTCGGGCGAAGTCACCCAGGCAGGCTATCCGAAGTGGCCGACAGCCCCGTCTTCGACGAAGCCGCGCGATTGCCGCGGCTCAGTAACAGGGCTGCATCATGATGCAGACCCATGATGTTATGGTGCACCATGCGGACGACGGTCAATATCGACGACAGCCTGCTGGCCGAGGCAAAGGTGTTGGCCGCCCGAACGTCGCGATCCCTGAGCGCCGTGGTGGAGGATGCGTTGCGCGCGATGCTGCGCCGTGACACGGACACATCGCAGCGCGCAGCATTTCAGCTGGCGACCCATGGAACCGGCGGCTTGCGTCCCGGCGTCAGCCTCGAGGACAAGGACGCCCTCGCCGACATCCTCGGTGACAATGCTGCTCCTTGACGTCAACGTCTGCCTCTACGCGATCCGCGAAGACAGCATCGAGCACTCTCGCTACCGCGGGTCGCTGGAAGATCTGTTGAACGGCGACGAACCGGTGGGGATCAGCGAGCTGGTGCTGTCGGGAGTCATGCGGTTGATCACCAACCATCGAATATTTCGGCAGCCCAGTTCCACCGGACAGGCGCTTGAGGCGTGCGGACGGCTGCGGTCCGCGCCGTCCGCCGTGGTGCTGCGACCGGGGCCGCGGCATTGGGACATCTTCGATGCCCTCTGCGCCGCGACCGGGGCGAGAGGCAACACGATCGCCGATGCCTACCACGCCGCGTTGGCGATCGAGAACGGCGCAACCTGGGTTACCACCGACCGCGGTTTCGCCCGCTTTCCGGGCCTTCGCTGGCGCCTTCCATTCGACTGAAACGCCGAACCGCGCCGCATTCAGATGGCGTCGGGATCCGAAGCGAACGCTTCAGCGGCCTTACGGGCCAACCCGATCGCGGTGCGGGCCCATTGCGGCGTCGCCCCCGCCAGCCCGCACGCCGGACTGACGCCCACGCGCCCGCGCAGGGCGGTGCGCGCGAAGCCGAGCCGGTCGGTCACCGCGACCACCGAAAGTGCTACCTCCTCGGCCGACAACCGGCGCTCGGGTGCGGCGGCGGGAACCACGCCCAATACCACGGCGCGGTCCGATTCCACGAATTCGGCGATACGTTCCAGGTCGTCGGCCCGCAGCGTCGCGGCGTCCACCGAAATCGCGCTGATATCGCTGCGCTGCAACAGATTCCACGGAATTTCGGGGGCGCAGCAATGCAGCAGCACGGGCGCGTCCACCGTCTCGATACAGGTTTGCAGCACTGCGGCTGCCACCGCCTGGTCCAGCGGGCGCACCGGGCTCAGCGCCGTCACGCCGGTCAGCCCACCACCCAACGCGGCCGGCAGCGTGGGCTCGTCGAACTGCACCACCACCGGGGTGTCCAGGCGGCGCGCCAATGTCGCCCGCTGGGCGGCGACGCCCTCGGCCAGCGAGGCGGCCAGGTCGCGCAGCGCGCCCGGGTCGGTGATCGCGCGGTGGCCGTTGCTCAATTCCAGCCCCGCGGCCAGCGTGATCGGCCCGGGAGCCTGCAGCTTGATCACCCGGCCACTACCGCGCAAGCCCGCCGTCTCCCAGGCTTCTTCCAGCGCGTCCAGGTCCTCGTCGAGCAGGCTGACCGCCCGGCGCGTCACCGCGCCCGGCCGCGCGGCGATCCGGTAGCCGCGCGGCACCGTATCGATGGCCACGTCGACCAGCAACGCACCGGCCCGTCCCAGCAGGTCGGCGCCCACTCCCCTGGCCGGCAACTCGACCAGATGGGCCATCGCGTCGGCCAACTCACCGACGACCACCTCGGCGGCGGGTCGCGGCGCGGTGCCGGGCCACGACCCGACCCCGGTGCCGGTTGCGAAAACACTCACCGGGCAACCGTATTCGACATCACATCGGGCACCGCCCACCAGGGGTGTTTACCCCGGCTCTGCGCGGGTAGGTTCGACCCGGAGAGGTGGCCGATGGCAAGACTGCTGCTGTGTCTGGCGGTGTTGCTGACGGCGGCCTGCACCCGGGTGGTGGACGGCGAAGCGGCGTTGCCGTTCGGCGCCGTCCCGGTCGGCGTGCTCGACGCCGGCACCGTGCTGCTGGACCAGTCACGGATGCGCGCGATCACCGGCTCGGGTGAGAATCTGACCATCATCCCGTCGATGGACGGCAGCTACCCGGTGGATGTCGGGAGCCTGGCGGCCACCGCACCGTCGGAGTGCCGCTTCGTCTTCGCCGAAACCGCGACCTTCGGCCCCGAGGTCAAGGCGTTCCACAAGACCACCTTCCAGGATCCGCCCGGCGGTCGGCTGATCTCCGAAGGAGCGGCGAGTTACCTCGACAACGCGGCGGCGCGGCGCGCTTTCGGGGCGTTGGTGGACACGGTCGGGCAGTGCGCGACCAGCTCGATGGGCTGGCTGTTGGTGGAGAACTGGCAGTCCGACGCCGAGTCGCTGCAGATGCGACCGGGCAATTGCGGTCGTGACTACCGGGTGCTGTCGGTGGTACTGCTGGAGGTCACCTTCTGCGGGTTCACCGAATCCGTGTCCGAGATCGTGATGACCAACATGGTCGCCAAAGTGCCTTAGCAACAAGCAGATTCGGTCAGTCCGGCTTGCGGAACCGGATGATGTCGCGCCAGGGCGAGCCCGCGGTGTCGACGAACTCGAATCCGGCCGGCTCGGCAAGCTCGCGCAGTTGGTCGGCGCCGAAGCGGTCGGGATCGGCGAAGGTTTCGCGGAACACCAGCAGGCCGCCGGGTTTGAGCACGCTGTGTAACGACCGCACGCATTGCGACTTGTCCGGCACCTCACCGATCACGCTGGCCAGGAAGGCGGCGTCAAAGCTGCTGGGAGGGAACGGAAGTCCGTCGCCGGCCTGGCCGGTATGAAAGCCCACGTCGACGTACCCGGCGCGGTCGAGTTTGCGTCGTGACTTCTCCAGCATCTGGGGCTGGATGTCGAACAGCTCCAGGCGTCCGGCGTGAAGCCGCCGCGCGATCTCGACACTGAAGAAACCCGAGCCCGGGCCCACCTCCAGCACACGTTCCGCGCCCGTCAGTTCGAGCGCGTCGACGGTGTCGGCAGGGTTGTCGATGCGCCGTCGCAGCGGGTTGTCGAGTACGAATGCGGCCTGGTGCGGGAACGGGAACGTTCCCGGCCAGCGAGCCGGCAGGAACAGCGTGTCCATCCAGGTTTTCGGCACAGCGCCTCCTGAGCCTTCGACTTCGTCAATGATGTTCGGTCGCTTGCCGGTTCGCTCTGAGACCCGCCGCCATCGAATCGAACTTAGGGTAACCTAACTCGGATTCAATGGGAAGTCCCGCACCCCGAACCTCACCGGGTGCCGTCCGGCCGCCGCCAACTGCGCAAACGGCCCAAAGTATAGGGAAAACCCTGTATCGGCGACGCGGCGTTGCTGCCTAATATTCGGCCCAGCAAACCCGGACCGCCCGGTCCATTGACGAGAGAGGCGCCGATGTCATACGTACTCGCTACCCCGAACGCTCTGTCGGCGGCAGCCGGCAACCTCGGTACCATCGGCTCCGCTCTGCGCGATGCGGGTGCCGCGGCCGCGGCCCAGACAACCGCGATCGCGGCCCCGGCGGCCGACGAGATATCGGCGGCGATCACGGCACTGTTCACCGCGAGCGCCAAGGAATTCCAGGCCGTCAACGCCCAGATGGCCGCGTTCCACGACGAGTTCGTCAGTTTGCTCAACGGCGGCGCGGCGAAATATCTGAGCACCGAGATCGCCAACGCGCAACAAACTTTGGCGAATGTGGCGAACAACCCCGTGCAAGCCCTGCTGGGGAAGTTCTTGGGCGGCGCCGCGCCCGCCGAGAGCATACCCCCCTTTTCCACGACATTTGACACGCCGATAGGCCCGGTGACCATCACGGGTGGTGGAGACTTCACTTTTACCGGGGGGATGCCGCCGACCGGAGCGGTGTTGAAGCAATTGCTCAATGCCTCCACTCCACTCGGCAGCTTAGGGATCGGATTGAATCAGAACAGCACCTTTGACTACTCCCACATCAGTCCTGAGGGTGTTGTCCGCACTGCCTACCAGTTGACCGGCGGTTCGCTGGACGTGCCTATGCCGCTTCAACTTCTCCTGGCCGCGGCAGGGCCGAATATCACCGGGGGCTACTCACTCTTTAACAGCGGTAACGCGGTTTACAGCGCGTTGAGCAGCGGAAACCCTGTGGGTGCCGCCGTCGCATTATTCTCCGCGCCCTTCAATTACGCGGATGCTGTCTTGTTCGGCCATCAGAATGTCCCGATCTCAATTCCGCTCGGTAGCCCCGGCGGCGGAACCGGGTCCATCGATCTGAACATTCCCTTCGGGGGCGTCTTCGCTTCGCCGGCGCCGGCAACGGTGGACGTTGCGCACACGACTATCTACGACTCAAACGGGTTTCTCGTTTCCGAGTATCTTCCCTCGCACGTTGCCTTCGGGGGCACCCAGTTTGGTGGCATTGCTTCGGAAACCCTGCGTGCCTTCGGCATCGACCTGAGCGCCTTCGGGATCCCCCTGTAGTCGAGGCTAGTCCCGCCCGGTCCCGGCGATGGTGGCGCTGCCCAGCACCTCGTCGCCGGCCGGGTCGGGGCGGTAGAGCACCAGCGTCTGGCCGCGCGCCACCCCGCGCACCGGGGCACGCAACTGCACCCGCAGTTCGTCGCCCACCAATTCGGCTACCGCACCGGCGATTTCGCCATGCGCACGAATCTGGACCTCGCACTCGATCGGACCCGACGGCGCACGCCCGCAGGTGAACACGGGCCGCCTACCGGTCAACGCCGCAACCTCCAGATCGGCCGCGGCGCCGACGTGCACGGTCCCGGTGTCGGCGTCGATCGCCGTCACGTACCGCGGCCTGCCGTCCGGGCCGGGACCGGCGATGCCCAGGCCCTTGCGCTGGCCGATGGTGAAGCCGTGCACGCCGTCGTGCTCGGCCAGCACCGTGCCGTCGCGGTCCACCACCGCGCCCCGCCGGACACCGATGCGGGCACCCAGAAACGCCTGGGTGTCACCCGAGGGGATGAAGCAGATGTCGTGGCTGTCCGGCTTGTCGGCGACCGCGAGGCCGCGACGCGCCGCCTCGGCGCGGATCTGCGGCTTGGGGGTATCGCCGATCGGGAATGCGGCGTGGCGCAACTGCTCGGCGCTCAGCACCGCCAGCACGTACGACTGGTCCTTGTCCCGGTCGACGGCGCGCCGCAACCGGCCGTCGCACAACCGGGCGTAGTGCCCGGTGACCACCGTGTCGAAGCCCAGCGCCAGCGCGCGCGCCGACAACGCCGAGAACTTGATCTGCTGGTTGCAGCGCACGCACGGGTTGGGGGTTTCCCCGCGCGCGTAGGACGACACGAATTCGTCGATCACGTCGGCCTGGAACTTCTCCGCGAAATCCCAGACGTAGAACGGGATTCCGAGGACGTCGGCAACGCGGCGCGCGTCGGCGGCGTCCTCCTTGGAGCAGCAGCCACGAGATCCGGTGCGCAGCGTGCCGGGCGCGGTGGACAGCGCCAGGTGCACACCGACCACGTCGTGTCCGGCATCGACCATGCGGGCGGCGGCGACCGACGAGTCGACACCGCCGCTCATCGCGGCGAGAACCTTCATTACGAAAGCCCCGCGGCGGCCAGGGCGGCGCGGCGGGCCCGCGCCACGGCGCCGGGCAGCACCTGCAGCACCGCGTCGACGTCGGCGTCGACACTGGTGTGCCCCAGCGACAGTCGCAGCGAGCCGCGCGCACTGGCCGGGTCGGCGCCCATCGCGACCAGCACGTGCGACGGCCGCGGCACCCCGGCGGTGCAGGCCGACCCGGTCGAGCACTCGATTCCGTTGGCGTCCAACAACATCAACAGCGCATCGCCTTCGCAGCCGCGGAAGGTGAAGTGCGCGTTGCCCGGTAGCCGCAACGGGTCCCGGGCGCCGTTGAGCCGGACGTCGTCGATGCCGGCCAGCACGCCGTCGACCAGCCGGTCGCGCAGTGCGCGCAGCCGCGCGCTGGTGGCATCCAGCCCGTCCACGGCGAGCGCGGCCGCCGTCGCCATCCCCACGGTGCCCGCGACATATGGTGTGCCGGAACGGATATCGCGCTCCTGGCCACCGCCGTGCAGCAGCGGCACGCACGCGACGTCGCGGCGCAGCAGCAGTGCGCCGACCCCGGGCGGCCCGCCGAACTTGTGCGAAGCCACGCTCATCGCCGACAGTCCGCTGGCGGCGAAGTCGACGTTCAGCGCACCGATCGCCTGCACGGCGTCGCTGTGCATGGGGATACCGAATTCGGCGGCGACCGCTGCCAGCTCGGCGACCGGCATGACGGTGCCGACCTCGTTGTTGGCCCACATCACCGTGATCAGCGCCACGTCGTCGTAGGTCTGCAGCGCCGCGCGCAGGTCGGCCGCCGACACCGAACCGTCGGACGCGGTGGGCAGCCAGGTGACCTCGGCGCCTTCGTGCTCGACGAGCCAGTTCACTGCGTCCAGCACCGCGTGGTGTTCGACCTCGGTGGCAACGATGCGCCGGCGCAGGGGGTCGGCGTCGCGACGGGCCCAGAAGATCCCCTTGACGGCCAGGTTGTCACTCTCGGTGCCGCCGGCGGTGAAGATGACCTCGGAGGGGCGGGCGCCCAGTTTGTCCGCGATCAGCTCGCGGGACTCCTCCACCCGCCGGCGGGCCGCCCGGCCGGTGGTGTGCAGCGACGCCGCGTTGCCGACGCAGCCCAACACAGCCGTCATCGCCTCAATGGCAGCTGGGTGCATCGGGGTGGTGGCGGCGTGATCGAGATAGACCATGACTCGCCCCACGATACCGGTCGCGTCCAGCGCCTGAGCAGCCACAGCCTGTCTCAGCGGCAGGTGGAGCGGGTACCCGACCGGTTCACCCAATCCCGCCAATCGTTAAGACGGTGAAGATTTGACCAAACAGGATCGATCCGCTGCCGGCCGGGTTACCACGCGGTGGTGCTTCGCCGACCAGCTCGGCCCGCATTTTCTGGACGACCCCGGCCAGCCGGTGCTGCTGGTCGAGTCGCGGGCGGTGTTCGAACGGCGGCGGTTCCACCGGCGCAAGGCCCATCTGGTGCTCTCGGCGCTGCGGCACCGCGCCGCCGAACTCGGCGAGCAGGCCACCTTCCTGCAGACCCGCACCTACCGCGAGGCGCTGACCCGCGTCAACGGACCGATCAGCGTGTGTCAGCCCACCTCGTTCGCGGCCGACCGGTTCGTGCGGTCACTGCCCGCCGTCGAGGTGGTGGCCGCCCGCGGTTTCTGCACCAGCCGCGAACAGTTCGACGGCTGGGCGCAACAGCAGCGCACGCTGCGCCTGGAGGATTTCTATCGCAGCGCCCGCCGCCGGTTCGACCTGCTGATGGACGGCGACGAACCCGTCTCCGGCAGGTGGAATTTCGACGCCGACAATCGGGAACCCGCACCGAAAAACGGAACCGACTTGGGCGTGCCCGGGCCCTGGCTGCCCACCGAGGACGAGATCGACGAGCGGGTGCGCGCGGATCTGGACCGCTGGGAAAGCGACGGCGCGGTGTCGTTCGTCGGCTCCGACGGCCCGCGCGAATTCGCCGTCACCGCAACCGAAGCGCGCCAAGCGCTTGAGGTGTTCCTGCGCAATCGGTTGCCGCACTTCGGTCCGCACGAAGATGCCATGCTGACCGGGGACCGGTTCATGGCGCACAGCCTGCTGTCGGCGCCGATGAACCTGGGCCTGCTGGACCCGCTCGAGTGCGCATACGCCGCCGAAGACGCCTACCGCACCAGGCAGGCGCCGCTGGGCAGCGTGGAGGGCTACATTCGCCAGCTGATCGGCTGGCGCGACTACGTCTGGCACGTGTATTGGCATTTTGGGCGAAACTACCGCCGCCACAACGCATTGCAGGCACGCACCGAGCTGCCTGATTGGTTCGCCGAACTCGACGCCGACGCCGTCGAGGCGCGCTGCCTCAAGGACGTGCTGGCCCAGGTCCGCGAACACGGCTGGGTGCATCACATCCCGCGACTGATGGTGCTGTCGAACTATGCGCTGCAACGTGGTTGGCATCCGGCCGCTGTCACCGACTGGTTCCACCGCTGCTTCGTCGACGGTTACGACTGGGTGATGGTCGCCAACGTCATCGGCATGTCACTGCACGCCGACGGCGGGCTGATGGCGACGAAGCCGTACGCCTCGGGCGGGGCCTACATCAATCGGATGAGCGATTACTGCGGCCAATGCCGTTACCGCCCGGGCCGGCGCGTCGGGGCCGACGCCTGCCCGTTCACCGGCGGGTACTGGTGGTTTCTGTCTCGCAACAACGAGCAGCTGGCCGGGAATCACCGGATGAAGCAGCCGTTGGCCGGGATGCGAAGGCTGTCCGATCTCGACGAGGTGGTGGCCCAGCAGCGCCGGCTCGGCAGTCGCGCGCCGTGAACATCCTCACCAGCCTTGTGATCCGGGAATTCCCTTGAACGGACCCACAATCCAGCTGGTGATCCAGCCACCGTAGAAGCCGCCGGGCTGGGCGGTCACCTCTTCGCCGTTGACCGTGCACCGGTCCATCTGCGCGGCCATCACCGCGACGGCGCCGGCGATCGGTTCGAACCCGGGCGCCGGCTGCGGGTAGGTCCACGCCGCGCGGGTCGCGGTCCGCCCGCCGGCAGTCAGGTCGAAATAACTTGCCCGGCCTTTCCATTCACACCAGGAGCCACCGGCCGCGGGACGCAGCACGCCGTCGACGAATGCGTCTCGGGGCAGGTAGTACGTGGGTGGGTGACTGGTTTCCAGCACTCGGTGCGCGCAGCTGGCCGATGCGATCGTCAGGCCGCCGAATTCGACGGTGATCGAGCCGCGGAACGGTTCCACGCGCGGAGGACGGGGATAGTCCCAGACGGATTCCTGTCCGGGCGCGGGTTTGATGGGGGCGGGGCGGGGATTCACCCGGCCCATTGTCCGCGGCATCGCGGACTGGCCGGTCGGGGCTGTTTCAGGCCACCAGGACGTGGCCGTGGTCCGGGCGCGGCGCCGCGGGACCCGGTACGCAGGCGTGCACCGCGGACTGGCAGTTGCGGGCCAGGGCACGCCGGTCGTCGCCGGGCAGCTGCAGTGACTCGACGCGCACGCAGGCCAGGGTCCGGCGCTGCCGGAGCAACCGGAACACCGACCGCAGCAGGGTGTCGTCGCCGACGAACGCGGGTGTCGTGGATACGCTGCCGTCGACGTGGTGATACGTCAGCCGCAGCGGCTGCACGGGACGGCCGGCGTCGATGGCGGCCTGGAACATCGCCGGATAGAAGTTTCCGGACGCCCGGCCGCACCAGGTGGTTCCCTCCGGGAACGCGACCACCGTCTGCCCGGCGCGCAGCCGCCGGGCGACCGCGTCGACCACACCGGGCAGCCGGCGCAGGCTGGCCCGCTCGATCGGGATGATCTTCAGCGCGCGGGCCACGATTCCGATCGCCGGACCGGTGAACATGTCGGCGCGGGCGACGAACGACCCGGGCAGCACCGCGCCGATGGCGAAGGCGTCCAGCCAGGAGGTGTGGCTGCTGACCACCAGCACACCACGCAGGTTACGAATCGGGTTGCCGTGCACGGTGATTCGCACGCCGAAGCAGCGCAGCACCATCCGGCAGTAGGCGCGCTGCAGATGGTTGCTGCCGGGCATCGGCATGCCGAGCAGCGGGATGCCCGGGGCCAGCAGCAGCGCCACGGTGAGCCGAAGCGCCACCCGGACCCGCTCGGCGAGCGACCGCGACACCGCGGTGCCGCTCACGCAACCGACGTTGCACGATGCCCGGGGCAGCCAGGAGTGTCCGGCGGTGGCCGTCATCAGGCCGCCCCACCCGCCGTCGCCCCTCCCAGTTCGGCCGCCGCCGATACCGACCGCAGCCGCTTCAGATAGCGCGTATCGGCATCGCGCTTGCCCAGCAGCACACAGAAGTCGCCGACCCCGAAGTCCGGGTCGTGCGCCGGGTCGCCGCAGGCCCGGGCACCCAATCGCAGGTAGCCGCGCATCAGCGGCGGCACCGTCGGCCGCGCCGGCGGGTCGATGTCGTCCAGGCTCTTGCCGTCGATGCAGACCGGCCGGTAGGGACGCACCCGGTATTGCGCGGCGTGCCGCTTGTGCACGAAGTCGCGCACCCCGCGGATCTGGCTGCCCGGCGCGTCGGAACCGGTGTGCACCGGGACCGAGACGCAGCCGGTCACGTAGTCGTAGTCGCAGCGGTCCAGGTAGGCCAGGATGCCGGCCCACATCAGCAGCACCACCGCACCGTTGCGGTGACCGTCGCGTACCACCGCGCGGCCCATCTCCACCAGCGAAGGTCGCAGCGGGTCGAAGGCGCGGACGTCGAATTCCGTTGCGGTGTAGAGGCCGCCGGCGGCGATCGCGCCGGGCGGCGGCAGCATCCGGTAGCAGCCCACCAGTTCGCCGGTGTCGTCGTCGCGCACCAGCAGGTGGTCGCAGTACTCGTCGAACCGGTCCACGTCGCGGCCGTCGGGCCCGGCCGAGGCTGCCGGCAAAGTGAAACCCGGCGTGCTGGTGAACACGTCGTAGCGCAGCCGCTGGGCGGCCTCGATCAGGCTCGAGTCGGTGGAGAGCAGCAGGGAGTAGCTCGGGGCGGCCGAAGCGGGGGAAACCGACGGGCCGCGGGGTTTGTCGCTGGGTATGAGGACTGAAGCGATGCTCATGCCATCAACGTGGCGCAACCGGTCGGCTAGGCGGCATCGGTGCGCTGACATGTCGGTGCACGTCAGGTGACAGGATTGCGGGCCGTCACGGCGAGCAGACGCAAAAGCGCCTCATTTCGGCGGGAAATGAGGCGCTTCTGCGTCTGCTAGGCCAGAAAAATCAGCCCTTGCGGGCCTTGACGCCCTCGGTCAGCTGCGGGGCGACCTTGAACAGGTCGCCGACCACGCCGTAGTCGGCGATCTCGAAGATGGGCGCCTCTTCGTCCTTGTTGACCGCGACGATGGTCTTGGAGGTCTGCATGCCGGCCCGGTGCTGGATCGCCCCGGAGATGCCCAGCGCGATGTAGAGCTGCGGAGACACCGTCTTGCCGGTCTGGCCGACCTGGAACTGCCCGGGGTAGTAGCCGGAGTCGACCGCGGCGCGCGAGGCGCCCACGGCGGCACCGAGCGAGTCGGCCAGCTCCTCGACCACCTTGAAATTCTCCTCGCTGCCCACACCGCGGCCACCGGACACCACGATGGTGGCCTCGGTGAGTTCCGGGCGGTCGCCGGCGACCGCCGGCTCGCGGGCGGTGATCTTGGTCGCGTTCTCGGCCGGAGCCGGCACCTCGACGTTGATCACCTCACCGGCGCCGTCGGCGGGCTCGGCCTCCACGGCGCCGGCCCGCAGCGAGATCACCGGGGTGTCGCCATTGGCCTGCGCCTCGACGGTGAACGCGCCACCGAAGATGGAGTGCACGCCGATCGCGCCTTCCTTCACGTCGACCACGTCGACGAGCAGCCCGGAGCCGATCCGGGCGGCCAGCCGGCCAGCGATCTCCTTGCCGTCGGCGTTGGCGGCCACCAGCACCGCGGCCGGCGCTTTCTCCTCGGCCAGCGCGGCCAGCACGTCCACATACGGCACGATCAGGTATTTGTCGACGTCGTCGGACTCGGCGACATAGATCTTGGCGGCACCGGCCGCCTTCAACCCGTCCACCAGCGGCTCGGCCGTGCCCGGCGCGCCGATGACGACGGCGGACGGTTCGCCCAGCGCGCGGGCGGCGGTGATCAATTCGGCGGTGACCTTCTTCAGCGCACCGTCGGCGTGCTCCACGAGCACCAATACTTCAGCCATGGGTTTTCGCTCTTCTCGTCTCTGGGATCGTCAGTGGGATCGTCGGCTAGGTCAGATGATCTTCTGGGCGACCAGGTACTTGACGATGTCGTTGCCGCCCTCGCCCTCGTCGGTCACCTTCTCACCGGCCGTCTTCGGCGGCTTGGGCGTCGAGGACTTCACCGTGGAGCCGGCGTTCGCCAGTCCGACCTCGTCGGGCTCGACACCGATTTCGGCCAGCGTCAGGACGGTGACTTCCTTCTTCTTGGCGGCCATGATGCCCTTGAAGGACGGAAAGCGCGGCTCGTTGATCTTCTCGTTGACGCTGACCACCGCGGGCAGCGTGGCCTCGAGGGTGAAGACGCCGTCGTCGGTCTCGCGCTCCGCGGTCACCTTGCCGTCCTCGACGGACAGCTTGCGCACGTGGGTGAGCTGAGGCAGACCCAGGTACTCGGCGATGATTGCCGGGACCGCGCCGCCGCTGCCGTCGGTGGCCTCGTTACCGGCGATCACCAGCTCGGTGCCTTCGATGGCGCCCAGCGCCCGGGCCAGCGCCCAGCCGGTCTGGATGACGTCGGAGCCCTTCAAGCCGTCGTCCTTGAGGTGCACGGCCTTGTCTGCGCCCATGGACAGGGCCTTGCGGATCGCCTCGGTGGCGCGCTCGGGACCGGCGGTCAGCACGGTCACCGACCCTTCGCCGCCCTCGCGCTCGCGGATCTGCAGCGCTTCTTCCACGGCGCGCTCGTTGATCTCGTCCAAGACCGCGTCGGCGGCCTCGCGGTCGAGCGTCCAGTCGTCCTCGGACAGCTTGCGCTCCGACCAGGTGTCTGGGACCTGCTTGATCAGGACCACGATGTTCGTCATGAGTGTGGTTCGTCCTCCTCGAAGGAGTCCCGCAGCGATGGCTACAGGACCTCGGTCACGCATTTACGGGACCGCACAGCGCATGTTACTAAGCGGTAACTTCGTGCGGTTTGCCTCCTCACCATAGCGGGTCGCATTTGCCCATCTGCCCACCTCCTCCCCACTGTGCTGGCTGGGACGGGGTCGTCGGCGGCGCCGCGTTCTCTCGCCCGGCCCGCCGCCGGATCCGCCATCCGGTTCGCGAATCCGGTGCCAGGCATTAGCCTGCCTTAGCAATGAGCGCATTCGTCCCCGACGGGTCCCCCCGGATATCCGCTGTTTCCGCCGACAGCGGGCCCCTCGACGCCGTGTTGACCCTGACCGGTGAACGCACCATTCCCGACCTGGACATCGAGAACTATTGGTTCCGCCGCCACGAGGTGGTCTACCAGCGGCTGGCGCCGCGCTGCGCGGGTCGCGACGTGCTCGAGGCGGGGTGTGGCGAAGGTTACGGCGCCGACCTGATCGCCGGCGTGGCGCGCCGGGTGGTGGCGGTGGACTACGACGAGTCGGCGGTGACGCACGTGCGCAGCCGCTATCCGCGGGTGGAGGTGCTGCAGGCGAACTTGTGCGAGCTGCCGCTGCCGGACGAGTCCGTCGATGTCGTAGTGAACTTCCAGGTCATCGAGCACCTGTGGGATCAGGGCCAGTTCATCGGCGAATGTGCGCGGGTGCTGCGGCCGGCCGGGGTGTTGATGGTGTCGACGCCGAACCGGATCACCTTCTCCCCCGGCCGCGACACGCCGATCAATCCGTTCCACACCCGCGAACTCAACGCCGACGAGCTCACCGAGCTGCTGGTCGACGGCGGTTTCCGCGACGTGTCGATGAACGGTCTGTTCCACGGGCCGCGGCTGCTGGAGATGGATGCGCGGCACGGCGGCTCGATCATCGACGCGCAGATCGAGCGCGCGGTGGCCGACGCGCCCTGGTCACCGCAGCTGGTGGCGGACGTTGCCGCGGTGACCACGGCCGATTTCGACCTGGTCGAACGCGGTGTGCGGGACATCGATGCCAGCCTGGATCTCGTCGCGATCGCGGTGCGCGGGTGACCAGCCAGAGCGACCGGGTGCCCGGCATGTTCACCCTGGTGCTGCACACCCACCTGCCGTGGCTGGCTCATCACGGCCGCTGGCCGGTGGGCGAGGAGTGGCTCTACCAGTCCTGGGCGGCTTCGTACCTGCCGCTGTTCCGGGTGCTGCACGAGCTGGCCGGCGAGGGACGCCACGGGTTGCTCACGCTGGGCATGACGCCGGTGGTCAACGCCCAGCTCGACGACCCGTACTGCCTGGACGGCATGTACCACTGGCTGGCCAACTGGGGGCTGCGCGCCCTCGAGGCAGCCAGCGTGCGCTCGATCCCGCGGTCGAAATCATCCGGCTACCAGTCGTGCACGCCAGAAGCGTTGCGCGCCTTCGGCATTCGGGAGAAAGCCGAAGCCGAGCGGGCGCTCGGGGACTTCGCCACGCTGTGGCGGCACGGCGGCAGTCCGCTGCTGCGCGGCCTGGTCGATGCGGGCACCGTGGAGCTGCTCGGGGGGCCGCTGGCCCACCCGTTCCAGCCGCTGCTGGCGCCGCGATTGCGCGAGTTCGCGCTGCGCGAGGGCCTGGCCGACGCGCGGTTGCGGCTGGGGCCGCGTAACGGTCCGGCCGGCATCTGGGCGCCCGAATGCGCGTACGCCCCGGGCCTGGAAACGGAGTACGCGGCCGCCGGCGTCACGCACTTCATGGTCGACGGCCCGTCCCTGCACGGGGACACCGCGCTGGGCCGGCCGGTCGGCGACACCGACGTAGTCGCCTTCGGGCGCGACCTGCAGGTCAGCTATCGGGTGTGGTCACCGAAGTCCGGCTACCCCGGGCACGCCGCCTACCGCGACTTCCACACCTACGACCATCTCACCGGTCTCAAGCCGGCGCGGGTCACCGGCCGCAATGTGTCGTCGGCGGACAAGGCGCCCTATGACCCCGAGCGGGCCGACCGCGCGATCGACACCCATGTCGCCGACTTCGTGGACGTGGTGCGCAACCGGCTCGTCTCGGAGTCGCAGCGGATCGGCCGGCCCGCGCACGTCGTCGCGGCGTTCGACACCGAGCTGTTCGGTCACTGGTGGTACGAGGGTCCCACCTGGCTGGCGCGGGTGTTGCGCGCCCTGCCGGAGGCCGGCGTCCGGGTGGGCACGTTGCGCGATGCCCTCGATGACGGCTTCGTCGGCACGAGCGTCGAATTACCGCCCAGCTCTTGGGGTTCCGGCAAGGACTGGCAGGTGTGGAACGGCGAGCAGGTGGCCGATCTGGTGCAACTCAACGCCGAGGTGGTCGAGACCGCGCTGAGCACGGTGGACAAGGCGCTGGCGCAGACGGCGTCGCTGGACGGGCCGACCCCGCGGGACCACGTCGCCGATCAGATCCTGCGCGAGACGCTGCTGACGGTGTCCAGCGACTGGCCGTTCATGGTCAGCAAGGACTCCGCCGCCGACTACGCCCGGTATCGCGCTCACCTGCACGCTCATGCCACCCGGGAGATCGCCGGCGCGTTGGCGTCGGGCCGGCGCGACGCCGCGCAGCGGTTGGCCGAGGGCTGGAACCGGGCCGACGGACTGTTCGGCGCACTGGACGCCCGCAGGTTGCCCCGGTGAGCCGCGGATGAAGATTTTGATGGTCTCGTGGGAGTACCCGCCGGTGGTGATCGGCGGCCTGGGCCGGCACGTGTATCAGCTGTCCACCGCACTGGCCGCGGCCGGCCACGACGTCGTGGTGCTGTCCCGCCGGCCGACCGGCACCGATCCCAGCACTCACCCCAGTTCGGACGAGATCAGCGAGGGGGTGCGGGTGATCGCGGCGGCGCACGACCCGCACGAATTCTCCTTCGGCACCGACATGATGGCCTGGACGCTGGCGATGGGCCACTCGATGGTCCGTGCCGGGTTGTCGCTCAAGAGGTACCACAGTGACCGGCCGTGGCGCCCCGACGTCGTCCACGCCCACGACTGGCTGGTTGCTCATCCGGCTATTGCTCTGGCCCAATTCTATGACGTGCCAATGGTTTCCACGATTCATGCCACCGAGGCCGGTCGGCATTCCGGCTGGGTCTGCGGGGCCATCAGTCGTCAGGTCCACGCGGTCGAGTCGTGGCTGGTGCGGGAATCCGACTCGCTCATCACGTGTTCGGCTTCGATGCGCGAGGAGATCACCGAGTTGTTCGGTCCCGGACTGGCCGAGATCACGGTGATCCGCAACGGTATCGACGCGGCCCGCTGGCCGTTCGCGCGCCGCCGCCCCCGCACCGGGCCGGCCGAACTGCTCTACGTCGGGCGCCTCGAGTATGAGAAGGGCGTGCACGACGCCATTGCCGCGCTGCCCCGGATCAGGCGCAGTCACCCGGGCACCACGCTGACCGTCGCCGGTGCCGGAACCCAGCAGGACTTCCTGGTCGCGCAGGCGCGAAAGCACAAGGTGCTCAAGGCAACCCGTTTCGTCGGCCACCTGCACCACGACGAACTGCTGGCCGCGCTGCACCGCGCCGACGCGGCGGTGCTGCCCAGCCACTACGAGCCGTTCGGCCTGGCCGCGCTGGAGGCCGCCGCCGCCGGCATCCCCCTGGTCGTCTCGAATACCGGCGGTCTGGGCGAAGCGGTGATCGACGGGGTCACCGGCGTTTCCTGTCCGCCCCGCGACGTCGCCGCGCTGGCGCGGGCGGTAGCCAAGGTGCTCGACGATCCGGGCGCCGCCCAGCGCCGCGCCCGGGCCGCGCGGGACCGGCTGACCTCGGACTTCGATTGGCAGACAGTGGCCGGCGAGACCGCGCAGGTGTATCTGGCCGCCAAACGCGGCGAGCGTCAGGCGCAGCCCCGGCTGCCCATCGTCGAACACGCCCTGCCGAACCGCTGACCTGCGGCACGGCCGTGCGGCCGGCATCGCCGGTAGCGTCGTGGGATGGGGCTGACCTATTCGACTGTGATCAACGCGCCACGCGACGAGGTATTCGCCTGGCACAGCCGACCCGGTGCGTTCGCGCGGCTCTGTCCGCCGTGGTCGCCGATGCGGCTGGTTGCCGAGGCCGATTCGGTCAAGGACGGCCGCGCCGTCCTGCGGTTGCCCGGTGGCTTGCGCTGGGTGGCGCAGCATCAGGCCGATTCCTACGATCCGCCACGGTGTTTCGTCGACGAATTGGACACCGAGGGCCTGGCTTCGCTGCCACCGAGGTTGATCGGGCACTGGCGGCACACCCACGAATTCGCCGACGTCGACGACCGCGCGACCCTGGTCACCGATCGCGTCGACACCCCGGTGCCCGGCTCCGCGCTGCGGCCGATGTTCGTCTACCGGCACCGACAGTTGGCTGACGACCTCGCCGCGCACACGCGGGCGGCCGAGCACGGTCTGGGACGGTTGACGATCGCCATGACCGGTTCCTCCGGGCTGGTGGGCACCGCGCTGAGCGCATTCCTGAGCACCGGTGGTCACCGGATCGTCCGGTTGGTCCGCGGCACACCGGACGGCCCCGACCAGCGGCGGTGGCAGCCCGAGGACCCCGACCCCGACCTGCTCGACGGCATCGACGCCGTCATCCATCTGGCGGGCGCGTCGATCGCCGGCCGATTCACCGACAAGCACCGAAATGCGATCCGCGACAGCCGAATCGGGCCGACCCGCAAGTTGGCCGAACTGGTGGCTCGCAGCGGCACGGGGGTGTTGATCTCGGCGTCGGCGATCGGGTTCTACGGCTACGACCGCGGCGAGGAGGTGTTGACCGAGGACAGCGAGCGGGGCGAAGGGTTTCTGGCCGACGTGGTCGCCGACTGGGAAGCGGCGACCGCCCCGGCCGAGCAATCCGGGACCCGGGTGGTGGCGGTGCGCACCGGCATCGTGCAGTCCCCGCTCGGCGGCACTCTGCGCCTGATGCGTCCGCTGTTCAGCGCGGGGCTGGGCGGGAGACTCGGCGACGGCAGGCAGTGGTTGTCCTGGGTCGGCATCGACGACCTTCTCGACGTCTACCACCGGGCGCTCTGGGACTCCGGATTGGCCGGTCCGGTGAATGCCGTTGCGCCCCAACCGGTTCGGAATGCCGAATACACCCGCGTGCTGGGCCGGGTGTTGCGTCGCCCCACGGTGTTGCCGGTGCCCTCATTGGGGCCCAAGGTGTTGCTCGGCAGCCAGGGCGCCCGGGAGTTGGCACTGGCCAATCAAAGGGTCGCCCCGTCTCAGCTGACCCGGTCGGGCCACCACTTCCGCTGGCCGGACCTCGACCCGGCGCTGCGTCATCTACTGGGGCGCGGCGGCGGTTGAGCGCCCCGGCACGGCCGGGTGCGTGGTCTGAGCGCCCGCGGGTACCGGGGGGCGCTGGGCCGGACCCTCCTGCCGCGAACGTTGCCGCCAAATCCGCCATGCCACAACAGCAGTCGATATCATGGCTACCGTCACCAGGGGCCAGAAGGCCAGCTGCGCGAGCCACACCCGGCGCTGCAGGCGTAGCGTCGCGCGTTCGGCGCGCCGGAGCTTGCGCAAGGATTCTTTACCTGTCACAACCAACCCAGTTCCCCGCTGTCCTTCCCGGCAAACCGGGCGTTTGCCGTCACTGAGATATCGGTCACGCCCAGCTCCCAGCTGTGCAGCGCAGCGACATGCACTGACGCGCGGCTGCGTACCTTGGTCGTTTGCCCGGGTTTGCTGAAGGCCGGCAGCGGGAACAGCTTTCGCAGGCGGCAAGAGCCGCGGGGGACAGCAATCATCGGAGGTTGAACATGGCAAAGAGCGGACCACTCGAACTCGTCAGCGGGGTCGTGGAAGGCGTCAAGGGCGTGATCAAGCAGATCATCGGCTTGGTCACCGGCAACGAACGCCTCACCGAGGAGGCCAAGGCGCAACAGGACAAGGCCGACGCGCAGCGCGAAGCCGCCAAGAAGGAAGCGGCCGCGGAGTCGGCACGCGCGGGCGCCAAGGCGGCCGAGAAGCGCCAGGAAGCCAATCAGTAGATAGCCGAACACCGCTGAGGGCCAGCCGATCACGGCTGGCCCTCAGTCGGCGTCTCGGCCCTCGCGACTGTGGGCGTATGCGCTTGTCCGCAGTCCGGCCAGCCAGCCGGGGTACAGCGTCACCCCCGGTGCTGTATTGCGTACCGGATCGAATGACACGTCACCCTCGGTGCGCAACCGGTCCAGCCGCAGCTCGCCCAGCGGCTCGAAGTCCGCTGCCCCGCGGGCCTGGTCGAGCCGCAGCTCGAGGCCACCGTGGGTGATGCGGTCGCGGACGGAATCCAGGGCGAACCCCGGTCCGTCGATGGCGTTCGACAGGCGCGCGCGCAGCCACCAGTTGCTGCCCTCGAAGCGAAGCGGCATCAGGCTGGTCAGCGGCTGGTCCGACCAGGACAGGACCGGCCGCAACCCGACCGCTCGCCCGATCGGGTTCGAGGCTGCCGAGACGAGTAGCACGTCCCACGGCCGCGGCCCGGCGATCCCCTCCGGTACGCGCAGCGCCAGACCGACCGCGTCGGGCAGCGAACCTGGCATCCCGACCGCCTTCGAGACCCTGGCGATCACCTCGGAAGTCGGCAGCGGCAGCCCGTGGTCCTGCGGCGCCGTCCGCGTGAACGCACCCTCGACCAGCACGCCGACCGGGTGGAACACCTTGCGGTGCCGAAGGGAGGATCCCCATTGAAACGGTGTGGTGAGCAAATCAGCGATGGTCATCGTCGCCAAGTTCCCTGCCACGCGGCTTCCAAACCCGCCGGCACCGGTTCGGGCAGCACTCGACGGGGAATACCTAACCGCTATGAGCGACAAAGAAATCCATCCGGGTGACGAATTCCACACGGGTGAGAAGGTGAGGTGGCGCAGTCACGGAAACACCGTGCGCGGCGAGGTGCAGCGTAGAATCACCTCGGACACCGAGGCGGCCGGACGCACGGTGCGCGCGTCACAGGACGAGCCGCAGTATCAGGTCCGCAGCGATAAGACCGGCCGGGATGCGGTGCACAAACCAGCGGCCCTGAAGCGGCAGGAAACCTGAGAACCGGCGGCCCCGCACCGCCCGACACCGGACTGGCGCCACCCGCGATCATTCACTAAATTAACGATTAATTCCTTGAATATAACTTCGCGGCCTGCTGGGCGCCTGCGTTTGACCGTTCCTCGAGGGGGTACCAACGCGTGAATCTGAGCCGTTCGGATCGGCCGCTGACCAACCCCGGAAGGGGGCGCCTCGTGGGAGCCGTGCATAAACTTCCGTCGGCAGGCCGCGACCATCCCGGGCACGTGCTGGCCGGCCGCCCGCCGGTTGCCGAGCAGTTCGATGCCTGGCGCGCCAGCCTGCGCAGGGCGGTACTCGACGAGGTCGCCGAGTTCGTCTCGCGTCGTTGCGCCGACGAATTGGGCGATTGCGGAGTCGACGTGGCCGGCGACATCCTGCTGGAGTTCATCCGCGACGGCAAGTGCCTGCGGTCGACGTTCATGTACCTGGGTTGGCTGGCCGGCGCCCGGCCCAACCCCGCAGCCCTGTCCGCCACGGCCAGCCTGGAGTTGCTGCACGCATTCGCGTTGCTGCAAGACGACGTGATGGACGACTCCCCGTCGCGACGCGGTCGCCCCGCCGCACACATCCAGTTCGCGGACTGGCATCGCGAGCGGGGCATGTCCGGGTCTGCGCGCCGATTCGGGGAATCCGCCGCCACCCTGCTCGGCGACCTGTGCTTGATCTGGGCCGAGCAGATGCTGCGGAACTCCGGTCTGCAGCGCCACCACCTGCAACGCGCCTGGCCCCGTTACGACGCAATGCGAACCGAACTTGCCGTCGGCCAATTCGCCGATCTCGCAATGAATATCCGCACCTTGCCGACGATGCAGTCGGTACTGGGGGTGGCCCGGATGAAGTCCGGCAACTACACCGTGCGCCGGCCACTGGAGATCGGTGCGGCGATGGCCGGCTGCGACGAGCACGTGCTATCCCGGCTCGGCGAATACGGCACCGCCGTCGGGGAAGCGTTCCAGCTGCGCGACGACATCCTGGGTGTCTTCGGATCGCCGGAAACCACCGGCAAACCCAACGGCGGAGACCTGTTGGAACGCAAGGCAACCAGCGTCGTAGTGGCCGCCTACGAGATGGCCGATGCGGCGACCCGGCGCGATTTCGGCGAACTGATCGACACCGACGATCTCGACGACGCCGCACTGGACCGCTGGCGCGGCCTGATCTTCGGCACTGGGGCGGTGCAGTGGATCGAGGAGCTGATCGACAACCGCGTCGAGATCGCCCGGAACGCCCTGGACACCAGCGGGATCGACACCTTGATCCGGTCGGCGCTGGCCGACATGGCGGGCGTGTGCACCCGCCGCGCCGCATGACCGCCCGGGAGTTGAGCTAGATGCGCACGGTTTCGGGACGGACCGACCACGTGGTGGTGGTCGGCGCCGGTTTCTCCGGCCTGTCCGCGGCGCTGCACCTGGCCGGCCGGGGCCGTGCGGTCACCGTGGTGGAACGCGAACCCTGGCCCGGCGGGCGCGCCGGCCGCCGCGACATCGACGGCTACCTGATCGACACCGGGCCGACGGTGCTCACCATGCCGGACATCATCGACGAGGTGTTCGCCGCCGTCGGTGAAAACACTTCGCAGCGCTTGAAATTGGACGCGCTGGACCCGGCGTACCGGGCGCAGTTCGCCGATGGCAGCAGCCTCGACGTCCACACCGATGCCGACGCGATGGCCGCCGCGGTGCGGGATTTCGCCGGACCGCGCGAGGCCGACGGTTACCGCGCGCTGCGCAGCTGGTTACACCGCTTGTACCGCACCGAATTCGACGGCTTCATCGCGTCGAACTTCGACTCGCCACTGTCCATGCTGACCCCTCAACTGGCGCGGCTCGCCCGGATCGGCGGGTTCCGCAAGTGGGAGACGATGGTCAGCCGGCACATCGCCGACGAGCGGTTGCGGCGGGTGTTCACCTTTCAATCCCTCTACGCCGGGGTGGCGCCGCAGCAGGCGCTGGCGGTGTACGCGGTGATCGCCTACATGGACACCGTTTCGGGCGTTTTCTTCCCGCGCGGCGGTATGCGGGCACTGCCCGACGCCTTGGCCGCAGCCGCGCAGGACGCCGGCGTGCGATTCCGCTACGGCACGGCGGTCACCGGACTGGAGCGCAGCGGTGCGCGGGTCGGCGCGGTGATTACCGCCGACGGGGACCGCATCGCCTGCGACGCAGTGGTTTTGACCACCGAACTCCCGCAGAGCTATCGACTGCTGGGCTATCGCCCAATGCGGCTGCTGCCGATGCGCGCCGCACCCTCGGCGGTGGTGCTGCACGTGGGCTGTCGCGCCGCGACGGACGGCCAACCCCAGACGGCGCACCACACCATCCTTTTCGGCGACGCCTGGGAACAGACGTTCACCGACATCGTGCGCGACGGTCGGCTCATGCGCGACCCCTCGCTGTTGGTCACCCGCCCGACCGCCACCGATCCGGGCCTGGCGCCCGCCGGGCGTGATCTGCTCTACGTGTTGGCGCCGGCGCCCAACTTGTCTCGCCGCCAGGTCGACTGGACGAACACCACCGCGCCGTACGCGCAATCCATGCTCGAGATGGTGCGGCAACGATTGCTGCCCGACCTGCGCGACGATGCGCGGGTGCTGCACATCGACACTCCGGCCGAATGGGCGCGTCAGGATATGACGGCCGGCACACCGTTCGCGCTGGCTCACACATTCGCCCAGACCGGGCCGTTCCGGCCGGGGAACCTGTTGCGGGGCATCGACAACGCGGTACTGGCCGGGTCCTCGACCGTCCCGGGTGTCGGAGTGCCCACTACGCTGATCTCCGGGCGACTGGCCGCCGACCGAGTCACGGGCGTGGCCGACAAGTCCGCAACCCGATTCGACCTGAAGGCGAAACTGCCGTGATCCGACATGAATTGGACGCTGCGGGTATCGACGATCCGCGATTGCGCACCGCGTACCGTCGCTGCCGCAAGATTGCGGCCGAAAACGGCCGCACCTACTTCCTGGCCACCCGACTGCTCGCCCCGGACCAGCGGCCGGCGGTCCACGCACTGTACGCATTCGCCCGCTACGCCGACGACATTCTCGACGGGTTCAACCCCGACCTGAACACCGGCGCCCGGGCGGCCCGGCTGCAGCGGTTGTCCGAGCGGTTCTTCGCCGGCGGCGAGCATCGGGACGAGCCGATACTGGCGGCGGTGGATCACACCGTCAACCGGTACCACATTTCCGGCGAGCTTTTCGAGGACTTCCTGGCCTCCATGCGGATGGACCTCACCGTCACCGACTATCCGGACCGGGCTGCCCTCGACCGTTACATGCGCGGTTCCGCGGAAGTGATTGGCCTGCAAATGCTTCCGGTCCTCGGGACCGTCGTCGACGCCGCCGAAGCCGAGCCGTACGCCGCCGCGCTGGGACGCGCCTTCCAGTTGACGAACTTCTTGCGTGATGTCGACGAGGACCTGATGCGCGATCGGATCTACCTGCCGGCCGACGAATTGGCGGCGCACGGCGTGGACCGGGAGCTGCTGATGTGGTGCCACACTCACCGCCGCACCGACCCCAAGGTGCGGGCCGCCCTGGCGGCGCAGCACGAAATAACCCGGGAGATCTACCGGTTCGCGTCCGGCGGCGTCGGGATGCTCGCCCCGCGGTCCCGCCCGTGCGTGGCGACCGCGTTGACGTTGTACTCCGAGATCCTGGACCGCATCGAGGACAGCGACTTCGCGGTGTTCTCTCAACGCGCCACGGTCGGCACCGCGCGCCGGATCCAGGTCGCCGGCAGCGCCCTGGTGCAGTCCTGGCGCGCCCGCCGTGCGCACGAGCAGCGCAAGCCGCGTGCGGCGTGAGCGACCACTGGCAGTACCTGATCCTGCTCGGGCTGTGTCTGTTGATCACCGCGCCGCTGGAGGTGTTCGGCGGCGGCGTCTACCGTCGACTGCACCGGACGCTGCGCGCGGTGCTGCCGGTGGCGGCGGTGTTCCTGGTGTGGGACGCGGTGGCGATCGCGGCCGGCGTCTGGGCCTACGACGGCAGGTACCTCAGTGGTTTCGACGTGCCGCCCGACATTCCGATCGAGGAGGTGTTGTTCTTCCTGGTGATCCCGGTGTGCGGACTGCTGACCTACAACGCCGTGTCCACGATTCTGCAGTGGAGCAAACGTCGATGACCGGCCTGGGCTACACCGTGCCCGCCGTCCTGTCGGTGCTGGCGGTGCTGGCGCTGGAGTGGAAGCTGTTGCGCACCGGCCTGTTTCGCAAGGCGGCCTACTGGTTGTCGATGGTGATCGTGTTGGGTTTCCAGATTCCGGTCGACGGCTGGCTGACCAAGCTCAGTGCACCGGTGGTGATCTACAACGAGCGCCAGACCAGCGGGCTGCGGTTTCCGTTCGACATTCCGGTCGAGGACTTCCTGTTCGGTTTCGCCCTGGTCACCGCGGTGCTGCTGGTGTGGGAGTACCAGCGTGGATAGGGCCGGTCTGGCGCGTGATGAGGTGCCGGGGGCCTTCGACGTGGGCGCCGCGGCTTATGACCGCCTGGTGGGCGCCAACCCCGGCTATCACACCAACCTGAGGCTCTCGGCGCGCCGGATGGGTCTGCCGCGCAACGGTGCCGGGTTGCGGCTGCTCGACGCCGGCTGCGGCACCGGCGCATCGACGGCCGCACTGCTGGCCGCCGCCCCGGAGGCGCAGATCGTCGCGGTCGACGCCGCCGGCGGCATGCTGGAAGCGGCCAGAGCGAAGTCGTGGCCGTCGTCGGTGCGATTTGTGCACTCCCGTATCGAAGAACTCGCCGAGCACGGGGTCACCGGGCCCTTCGACGGCATTTTCGCCGCCTATCTGCTGCGCAACCTCGATGATCCCGACCGCCAGTTGCGCGCTTTCCGAGACCTGCTGCGCCCGGGCGGCACGCTGGTGGCCCACGAGTATTCGGTGCGTGATTCGCGCGCGGCCACCCGCATCTGGTCCGCGGTCTGCTGGGGAATCATCATCCCCGCCGGTTGGTGGCGAACCCGCAGTAGCATCCTGTACCGCCACTTGTGGCGCAGCGTGCTGGCCTTCGACGGGGCGGCCGCGGTCCGCCGCCGGATGTCCGACGCCGGATACGTGGCGGTGCACAGCGAGACCGTGCCAGGCTGGGAGAAGAACATCGTCCACACTTTCGTTGGAAAGGCGCCTACCGGAGAGGACCCGCGATGACCGACCGGCACCGCCAGATCCATCCGGCTTCGCCCGGTTACGCCGATGCCTCCGCGTTGTCGTGGCGACCGCGCGCGGTGGTGGTGGGAGCCGGCATCGCCGGCCTGGCCGCCGCCACCGGGCTGGCCGAGCGCGGGGTCGCCGTCACCGTCGTCGAGCGCGAGGACTATCTCGGGGGACGGGTAGGTGGCTGGACCGAGCAGCAGGACGGCACCGAACTGGCGATGAACCGCGGCTTCCACGCGTTCTTCCGCCAGTACTACAACCTGCGGGAGTTGCTGCGCCGGGTCGACCCGCAACTGCGGATGCTGACGCCGGTGCGGGACTACCCTCTGGTCGACGGCGCGGGTCGGCGCGACAGTTTCCGTGGTCTGCCCCGCATCCCACCGTGGAATGCCCTGGCCTTTGCGTTGCGCAGCCCCACGTTCCGGCTCTCCGACCTGGCGCGTATCGATGCCCGGGCAGCCGCGCCGCTGGCCGCGGTGTCGGTGCCCGAGATTTATCACCAGCTGGACCACATCGACGCCGAAACGTTCTTGAAGAGCATCAATTTCCCCGATTCGGCGCGTCACCTGGCCTTCGAGGTGTTCTCCCGCAGTTTCTTCGCCGAACCGTCTCAGCTGTCGGCGGGTGAGCTGGCCACGATGTTCCACATCTACTTCCTGGGATCCAGCGAAGGCTTGATCTTCGACGTGGCGAACTCGAACTTCGACGACAGCCTGTGGAATCCGCTGCGCGACTACCTGACCGATCTCGGCGTCGAGTTCCGCCTCGGCACCCCGGTCCGGCGAGTCGAGACCGGGACCACGAAACTCTTTAGCGTTCAAGATGATTCAGGTGAGTCCACCGACGCGGACGCGGTGGTGCTCGCGGTCGACGTCAACGGCTTGCAGAGCATCGTCGCCGAGTCCGACGGCCTGGGCGCCCAGTTGTGGCGCACCCAGATAGCGGGATTGCGCGCCGCGCCCCCCTTCGTCGTCCAGCGACTCTGGCTCGACCGGCCGGTCAAGCCGCAGCGGCCCGCGTTCCTGGGCACCGCGGGCCACCCGCCGCTGGACAACATCAGCGTGCTGGAACGCTACGAGCGCCAAGCCGCGGCGTGGGCGGCTTCCAACGGCGGTTCGGTGGTCGAATTGCATTCCTACGCAGTAGATTCCGCACAATCGAGTGGACACGCCGTCCGGCAGCTGCATCGGCTCTATCCGGAGACGGCTTCGGCGCAGGTGGTACACGAACGAATACTGCGCCGCAGCGACTGCCCGCTGTTCACGCCGGGCACCTACCTCCGCCGCCCCACCGTCGCGACCCCGCAACCCGGGCTCGTCCTGGCCGGGGACTCGGTCCGAGTCGACCTGCCGGTGGCGTTGATGGAACGCGCGGCCACCACCGGCTGGACAGCCGCCAACCACCTGCTGGCCCAGTGGGGTCTGGCCGGCCATCCGCTGTCCACCGTTCCCACCCGCGGCCGGTCCAAGTTGCTGCGGTCGCTGGCCGACCGCCAACGACGCGGGCAGCCATGAGTCTCGGCGACCAGTTGCGTGACCGGTGGCCGAAAGACTGGCCGCTACAGGTGATCCCGCGCGTCGCGTGGACCCGACAGCAACCCAGCTATGGCGCCGCTAAGCCGAGCATCATCGCCGGTGCACTCGACCGGACCCGGCGCCGGCCGACCGGTAACTGGTATGCGTTCGCCGCGAGCAGCGATGTGCGCGCCCGCGCTCCGCTCGGATCGTCGGTCGCCGGCGTGGAATTGGTCGCGTGGCGCGATCGTCTCGGCCGGCTGAAGGTCGGTCCCGGAGCCTGCCCGCACCTGGGCGCCGACCTGGCCACCGGCACGGTTGCAGACGGTGCCCTGTTCTGCCGATGGCACGGACTGTCTCTGGACGGCGACACCTGCACGATGGGCTGGGCGCCGCTGCCCAGCTTCGACGACGGTGTGCTGGCCTGGGTACGACTCGACGGCGTCGGCGGCGAGGCGCCGCTGGACGAACCCGTGATCCCGGACCGGCCCACCGGCGCTGCCCTGGCCGCGGTCACCCGGGTCGTCGGGGTGTGCGAACCGGACGACATCATCGCCAACCGGCTCGACCCGTGGCATGGCGCCTGGTTCCACCCGCATTCGTTCACCCAGCTGGAGGTCCTCACCACCCCGACGGCGGCGGATGATCGTTTTCTCGTCTCGGTCACCTTCCGGGTCGGGCGGTTGGGGGTGCCGACCATCGCGGAGTTCACCTGCCCGGATGCGCGAACGATCGTGATGCGCATCGTGGAGGGCGAAGGAACGGGCAGTGTCGTCGAAACGCACGCCACCCCGATCGGTCCGGGGCCGGACGGCCTTCCCCGCGTCGCCGTGATCGAGGCCGTCGTCGCGCAGTCGCAGCGCCCGGGATTTCACGCGGCACGTAATTTCGCGCCGCTGATCCGGCCGTTGATGCGCCGCACCGCCAACCGGTTGTGGCGAGACGACATCGAATACGCCGAGCGCCGCTACCGGCTGCGCACCTGAACCGATTGGCTCCCCGACGTGCCATTAGGCTGGAAAAGCGATGAAAAAGCCCTACACAGCGATGGTGGCCGGCGCTGTCGCGACCCACATCGCCTACCTGGTTTACCTGCCCAGCGGCGGCTTTCTCGCGATGCGCTGGCCTCGAACGTTCTGGCTGCACGTGCCCACGGTGTGCTGGGGCGCGGCGGTGGTGGCACTGGAACTCCCCTGTCCGCTGACCTCGCTGGAGAAGTGGGCGCGGGACCGGGCGGGCATGGACCCCCTACCGGCGGCGGGTTTCATCGGCCATTACGTGGACGGGGTGATGCTGCCGGCAAATCGGATCGGCGCCGCCCAGTCGTTTGCCTTCCTGGCGGCCGCGGTGTCGTGGATCGTCTTGGCTGTTCAGCGGCGCGCACGCGGTGGGGGCCGGTTAGGCGGACGGTGAATCCGCGACGCCGTACTGTGGGTAGCTGATGAGGGACACAGTTAGGTGACCAAACGCCGCGCTAGCGAAGCGCCGTCCAGCCGCGTTGAGCTGGAGAAAATGCTGTCGGCCGACATGCGGGCGATCACCGCGCAGTCCGACCGCATCGGTCGCCATTTCGCCCGCATGAACGACGTCAGCAGCAGCGACTTCCATGCGTTGCTGCACATCATGGTGGCCGAGACGGTCGGTGAGCCGCTGACCCTCGCGCAGTTGCGACAACGCATGGACGTCTCCCCCGCCGCAATCACCTATCTGGTGGACCGGATGATCGAGTCGGGCCACATCCGTCGCGATCCCGATCCCGACGATCGGCGCAAGTGGTTGCTGCGATACCAGACCCGCGGCATGTCGCTGGCGCAGGGCTTTTTCCAGCCGCTCGGCGCTCGTCTCAGCGACGCCTTGTCCGACCTCAGCGACCGGGACCTCATCGCCGCCCATCGGGTGTTCACGGCGATGGTGACCGCCATGTCGGAGTTCGAGGCCGACCTGGTCACCCCCAGCCCGCAAGCTTCCGCTCAGCCCCGGAAGAAAACCGCCGGCCGGCGTCAGGGAGCGCCGAAGTAGCGCCGATCCCGGACAGCAGGCGCTGCTCGATCAGGTCCGCGCCGCGGGCCACCCCTCCGGTGGCCGCGAAACCTGCGGCCACCCGGCGAGCACCCTCGCCCAGCGTCGCTGCCGTCAGGACCGCACGTCGCAACCTCTTGACCGTGAGATGCTTCGCGGGCAGCCGGGTCCCGCAGCCGGCGACCTGCACCCGGCGCGCGACCTCGGCCTGGTCGCGCGCGAAGGGCACCGCGCACACCGGAACGCCGCGATCCAAAGCTTTCACCGTGGTGCCCATGCCGCCGTGGGTGACGGCGCAGATCGCCCGGTCCAGCACCGCGGAGTGCGGGACGAACCGGCACACCGTGGCGTTCGGCGTCCGCGGTAAGCCGGTGGGGATGCCTGCGGGGAAGGTGGCGACGACGTGGACCGGCGCATCGGCCAGTGCCCGCAGCGCCACCTCGCCGAGTTTGGCGTCGGCCTGGGCCACCGACGATGTGCTGACCAACACGATCGGCCGCTCGATCGCGGACAGCCAGGCCGGGGCGGCCGCGGCCGCGTCCGGTTCGAACGCGCACGCGCCGAGGAAGTGCACGGCGTCGCCCCAGTCCGGGTGCGGGTATTCGAACGGTTCGCCACCCACCGCGAGCAGCATCGGCGCCCGGCGCATCAGCGCATCCACCGAGTCGATCGGCGGTATGCCCAGTTGACGTCGAATGGTGTTGATACGCGGCGACACCGGCCGGTCGAGCAGGTGGCGGACGAAGGGCCGCATGGACGCGTCGCGGACCCGGCCGACGAGACCGGGCAGCGGGCGCAGGCCGGGCCCGAACGGCGGCGCGTACCGGGAGCTCAGATACGGTGTGAACGGCGAAAAGACGCACCAGGCAGGCCCATTGGAGGCACTGGCCTCGGCCGCCGAGATCGCGCCCCAGCAGTTGGCGTCGACGACGAGCGCGTCGGGGCGCACCCGTTCGATCGCGTTATTGAGCTCCTCGACTTCTAGCACGGCGCGCCGGCACAGCACGTCCAGCGTCATCTTCAGCACGCTCAACGAGTCCGGCGCCAGCCAGTCCCGGCTGACGATCGCCTCGATCCGCGGATCGACGGGCTCGGCGTGCAGTCCGTGCCGGCGCATCGCACCGACGCCAGAAGCCATGGTGCGCAAGTGAACTCGGTGTCCCCGCACTGCGAGCTCGCGCAGCAGCGCAGCCATGGGGTACAGGTGGCCGAGCGCGGGCGAACCGTAGGCCAGGATCACCGCCATGGGGTCAGCCTAGGCGGAGGTCGCGCCGAGCGCGCGCAGCGCCGCCAAATCTGCTGCGCCGCAGCCGTGTAAGCAGATCCGAAGCTCGTCGATGAAGTGCTGCAACCAGGCGGTGGCCGCCGCCGCGGACTCGATGGCCGCCGATAGCAGGGGGCGCGCGACGGCGACGACGTCGGCGCCCAGCGCGATCGCCTTCGCCGCGTCCATGCCGGACCGGATGCCCCCGGAGGCGACCAGCGGGATGGCCGGCAGCGCGGCGCGCACCTCGAGCAGCGCCTGCGCGGTCGGTATTCCCCATTCGGCGAGGTCGGGATACCGCAGTTCGCCGTAGCGGACCAGTTGCTCGACGCGCGACCAGGACGTGCCACCGGCGCCGGCGACGTCGATGGCCGCCACCGGCGGTTCACCGGTGCGACCCAACAGTTCGGCCACCGCGTGCGCGCCGATGCCGTGACCGACCTCCTTGAGCAGCACCGGATAGTCCAGCATCGCGGTCACGTCGTGCAGCCGGTCGATGGAGCCGGCGAAGTCGGTGTCGCCGTCGTGCTGCACCGCCTCCTGCAACGGATTGGCATGCACGGCAAGGATATTGGCCTCGACCCGGTCCAGCGCCTGCACGATGTCCGGTACCGCGTCCTTGGTGAACTGGGACAAGCCGATGTTGCCGATCAGCAGCACGTCGGGGGCAACGTCGCGCACCGTGAAGCTGGCCGCCGCGCGTTCACCGCGGACGCTGTCCAGCATGACGCGTTGCGACCCGAGCATCATCCCGATGCCGAGTCGCTGGGCGGCGGTGGCCAGGTTCCGGTTGATGGTGCGGGACAACTCCGCGCCACCGGTCATCGCACCCACCAGGACGGGTGCCCGCAATCGGGCGCCGAGGAATTCGGCGGACAAATCGATGTCGTCGAGGCTGGTCTGCGTCAGCGCGTTGTAGGACAGCCGATAGCGCTCCAATCCGGTGGTCACGGAGGCGAAGTCGACGTCTTCGTAGCGGCACACGTCGATGTGCCGGCGTTTGCGAAACGCCATTTCGGCCTGCTCGGCGCTCATGCGGTGGAAACCGGAACAGCGATCTCGTTGCGGCGCAGCAGCGGAAGCGTCCAGGGTGGGTCGTAGAACCACGCCACCGGGGTGTCGGTGGTCTGGAATCCGAAATCGCGCAGCGTGTTCAGCAGCTTGTCGGTCTGCGCGGCCACCGCACGGCTGCTGCGACTGCCGGTGAAGCGCCGCACCGCGACCGTCTGCGGCGGGACTTCTACCAGCCTGACTGCGGGGTCGTCGGGTTCGGGCAGGGTGTCCAGCGTCTGGTCGGCCGGCATGAAGAATCGGATGACCCATTCTCGGTCGCCGCGGGACTCTTGGGCGACCGGCGCCGTCATCGCGATTTTGCGACCCGGCCGTCCGGCGCCCTGCTGCTGCACCGGAGCCGTCATCGCGATCTCGGACCGGGTGTGGTTGCCGCCGAAAATGTAGCGGGCCAACGTCCGGAATCCTCGGCTGCGGGCGGCGACTTCGTCGGCGCGGACCGTGGTCTCGGCGGCCACCCGAGCGCCGTAGCGCCGGATCTGGACACCGCCGGCCAGGTCCTCGGAGCTGTATGCAGGTTCCTCGGTGCCGTGCCGGTAACCCACCACCGAAGCCGCCCCGGTGATGATCTTGCCGATGCCTTGAACAACCGAACCCAGTGGTAGTGCCATCGGGCCGAGTCTACCCGCACTGCCGTTAGGTATTTCAGTAAGTGAATGATTCATCAATTTAAGCGAACGGTGTCCACATTTTCGGTTGTCCCGGTAGCGAATCCGGCCGCCACCAGCTGGAGCGCGCTAGACTATCGGCAGTTGATGACACAGCTGAACCCACTGAGCAGGCCCGCTCGTTTCCAGATACCGGATGACCCTTGTGATGCACGCTGTCGATTCAACGGAAATACCAGATCATCCCCCATGCCGGCCGGTCTTCGACTCAGGCCGGGCCCGCATGTGCCACTATTCGCGCAACCTTGCCACCGTACTTCGCGTCGACGGTGAGATAGACGCGTCCAACGCCGAACTCGTCGGAGCCGCGGTTCGCCACGCGAGCAACGCGAAACGCCCGCTGATCCTGGACCTGAGCCACCTGCGTTTCATCGGCATGGAAGGTTTCCAGGAGCTGCTGTCTCTGAGCACGGCGTGCAGCATGGTGAGTGGCATCGCGATGCGGCCGTTGCTGCGCGTCGTGAGCGACCACTGCCTGCCGCTGGTCAGATCGGTTCCGGAGGCGTTGCAGCTCCTCGGTGACGCTTCCTGACGACGCGTCCAACCCATCACGGCTTAGCGGAGCGCAACTCCGTGCGAAAGTCGCGCATCGAACCGATGAGGGCTCCGAAAACCCGGTGCGCGGCGGCCAGGTCCGCATCGGACAGTTCGCTCAAGCCGCGGTGCACGTGACCGCCCAGCGGGGTGAAGAACGAGCGGGCGGTCTGCAGCCCGGGATCGGCGTAGCGCAGCACGACTTTTCGCCGGTCGGCCGGATGCGAATCACGCCGGATATGACCCGAATCGATGAGCCTGTCCACCAGATAGGTGATGGCGGCTCCCGACATGCCCATTTGTTCGCTCAGGTCGCCGGAAGTCATCGGCCGGCCGGCCGTCTCGGCGACCATGATATGGAGCAGGGCACGAAAGTCGGTGGGTCGCACGGCATGTGAGACCGCGAAAAGGCGGCCGATCTGGTCGGATTCGGTCGACATCTCGCGCAGATCGGCCGCGATCATCTCCTCCAACGCAGCGCGTCCGGAGGACTGCTCATCAGGGTCCATTACGCCAGCAGCATATCCCTATGTCAGGTTCACTTCAGTTGATTAAAGTTTCAGCTACTGAAATACTTGATCGGTGATCTGGCAGAGACTCGCGACCGCGGTCACGGGCCGTCGCTCGTGGCTGCTCGCCTTGGGCGTTTTTCTGGTGTCCGTCGGTTTCATGGTGCTGATCGGGGGGAATGCCGCAGCAGGCCAGGCGCCGCCTGTGGTGCCAACCGATTCAGATTCCGCGAAGGTACAGACGCTGTCCAAACAGTTTCCCGGTGGTGACCGGGTCCCGCTGATCGTGGTGGTCAATCGGGTCGACGGCGCCGCCGACCGCGCCGCGCTCCAGCAGGCGGGTGAGGACGCCCGCAATCGGATGTTGGCCGCCGCCGGCGCAGGCCAACCCGGCGGCGCCGCCGCCCCGGTGCTGGTGTCAGAAGACGGGAGGGCCGCCATCGCAGTGGTTCCGATCAGCGCCGACCTGTCCGGCATGTCCCTCAACGACGCCGTAGCTGCGCAACGCGATGCAGCCGCGACGGGTCTACCGGCGGGCATGGCCGCACACGTCACCGGCGGGCCGGCGTTCGGTGCCGACATCGCGAACGCGTTCGCCGGAGCCAACATCACGCTGCTCGCGGTCACCGCATCGGTGGTGGCTCTGCTGTTGATCGCCACCTACCGCTCCCCCGTGCTGTGGCTGGTGCCGTTGCTGGTGATCGCCTTCGCCGACCGGATGGCCGCTGCGGTGGGCACCGCGGTGGCGTCGCTGACCGGGCTCAGCTTCGACGGTTCCACGTCCGGCATCACCAGCGTGTTGGTGTTCGGCGCGGGCACCAACTATGCGCTGCTGCTGATTTCGCGCTACCGCCAAGAACTTCGGCGTCACAGCGACCATCGCGACGCGCTGGCCCGGGCGGTGCGGGCGGCCGGGCCGGCGATCGTGGCGAGCAACGCCACCGTGGTACTGGCGCTGCTCACGCTGATCGCCGCCTGGACACCGAGCACCCGCAGCCTGGGTGCGCTAGCCGCGTGCGGACTGCTGGTCGCCGTGCTGTCGGTCCTGCTGCTGCTGCCGCCGTTGCTGGCGTTGTGCGGGCGGCGCCTGTTCTGGCCGTTCGTCCCGCAACCCGAGCAGCAGGACGACCCGGCACCGTCTGAGTCCGGCGTCTGGCACCGCGTCGCCGAATCGGTGGCACGCCGGCCGGCGCTGGTCGCCTCCCTCACCGTCGTAGTGCTGGCCGCGCTGGCGACCGGACTGCTGAGCGTGCGCATCGGTCTCACCCAAACCGAACAATTCCGCGTCCGGGCGGATTCGGTGACCGGGTACGACGTCGTGGCTGCGCACTTTCCGGCAGGGTCGGCCAACCCGACCGAGGTGATCGCCCCCACCGACCGATCGGCGCAGGTGCAGCAGGCCATCACCGCCACTCCCGGCGTGGTCTCGGCCCGTCCCGCCGGCACGTCGCCGGCCGGGCTGACGAAATGGTCCGTGGTGACCGATGCCGCGCCGTCCTCCCCGCAGGCTTTCAAAACGATTGCGGCGCTGCGTAATTCGACCGCGTCGTTTAACTCCGTGGTGGGCGGCCCCGACGCGCAGGCGCTGGACGCGCGCGATGCGGCGGTACACGATAGAGATCTGCTCATCCCGGCGATCCTGGCGGTCATCCTGCTGGTGCTCTACGTGCTGCTGCGCTCGGCCCTGGCGCCGCCGACGCTGCTGGCGGCGACGATCCTCGGGGCGCTGGCGGCGCTGGGCCTCGGCGGCTGGGCGAGCATGCATGTGGTCGGTTTTCCCGCGCTGGACAACATCGCCCCGCTGTACGCCTTCCTGTTTCTGGCCGCACTCGGTGTCGACTACACCATCTTCCTGGTCACCCGCGCCCGCGAGGAGGCCGCCGAACACGGCGCACGGGACGGGATGGTCCGCGCGGTCTCGGTCACCGGCGGCGTCATCACCAGCGCGGGAATTGTTCTGGCAGCGGTCTTTTGCGTGTTGGGAGTGTTGCCGCTGATCGTGATGACCCAGTTGGGCATCATTGTTGGACTGGGCATTCTGCTGGACACCTTCGTGGTGCGCACCCTGGTGATCCCGGCGCTGTTCGCGCTGATCGGGGACCGCATCTGGTGGCCTGCCGCCCTGAACCGGAAGGAGTCGATATGAATCGAAAGACACTCGCCGCCACTGGGCTGGCCGTTGCGGCGGTCGCCGTCTCGGGAACGGTGGCCAGCCCGGCACGCACTCCCGGTTGGTATGAGGGGCTGCGCAAGCCGTCCTACGTGCCGCCCGGTCCGGTGTTTCCGGTCGCGTGGACTTCGCTCTACACCGACATCGCGGTCAGTTCCGCGACGGCCATCGATCGGTACCGCGAGACCGGCCAGGACGACGAAGCACGCAAATACGTTGCGGCCCTGAGCGTGAACCTGGCGATCAATGCGGTGTGGAGTTGGCTGTTCTTCGGCTGGCACAAGCTCGGCGCCGCGGCGTTGGGCGCCGTCGCGCTGACCGCCAGCAGCGCCGACCTCACCCGGCGCACCGCCGCCGCGGACCGCAGAGCCGGCCTGGCATTGCTCCCCTACCCGTTGTGGTGCGTGTTCGCCACCTTGCTGGCCACCCGGGTCTGGCAGCTCAACCGCTGAATAATGGTCAGCCTGCTGTGGTTTCGTCGCGACCTGCGCTTGCGGGACCATCCCGCGCTGGCCGCCGCCGCCGAAAGCGACCACACGCTGGCCTGTTTCGTGCTCGACCCGCAGTTGGAGAAATCCTCCGGCCAGCGCCGCCTGCAGTTTCTGGGTGACTCGCTGCGTCAGTTGCAACAAGATCTGGACGGGCGCCTGCTGGTGGTCCGGGGACCGCCAGAGCAACGAATCCCCCAGTTGGCCAACGAGATCGACGCATCGGCAGTGCACATCTCCGAGGACTTCGCACCGTTCGGGCGACGCCGCGACGAGCGGGTGCGCGAAGCGCTGGGCGAGGTGCCGCTGGTGCCGACGGGCTCGCCGTACCTGGTTTCCCCGGGCCGGGTGACCAAGGACGACGGCACCCCGTACAAGGTGTTCACGCCGTTCTACGGCAGATGGCGCGACGCCGGGTGGCGGGCGCCGGCCCAGACAGGCACGGAAACGGCGTCCTGGCTCGACCCGTCCCGGGTGCAGGGTAAGGCACTCCAGCCGGCCGAGATCCCGAACCCGGGCGTGACGTTGGACGTCGCCGCCGGCGAAGCGCAGGCACTTTCGCAGTGGGCAGAGTTCGTGGGCGACGGCATGGACCGCTACGGCAAGGACCGCAACCGGCCGGATCTGGCGGGCACCAGCCGGATGTCGGCGCACCTCAAGTTCGGCACCATCCATCCCCGGACCATGGCCGCCGCCCTGGACATGAGACGCAACGGCACTCAGGAATACTTGCGGCAGTTGGCTTTTCGCGACTTCTACGCCGCAGTGCTCTATCACTGGCCGGACAGTGTGTGGCACAACTGGAACGGCGACTTCGACGCCATCCGAACCGACACCGGCCAGGATGCCGACCAGCGCTTCGAGTCCTGGACTGCCGGCAAAACCGGGTTCCCGATCGTCGACGCAGGCATGCGGCAGCTACGCGAGACCGGGTTCATGCACAATCGGGTGCGCATGATCGTTGCGTCGTTTCTGGTCAAGGATCTGCACCTGCCGTGGCAGTGGGGCGCGCGCTGGTTTCTGCGGCAACTCGTCGACGGCGATATGGCCAACAACCAGCACGGCTGGCAGTGGTGCGCGGGCAGCGGCACCGACGCCGCGCCGTACTTCCGGGTGTTCAACCCGACCAAGCAGGGCGAGAAGTTCGACCCGACCGGCGCTTACATCCGGCGCTGGGTACCCGAGTTGGCCGACGTCGACGATGTCCATCTGATCAAGGGCGACCGACCCGACGGATACCCTGCGCCGATCGTCGACCATGCCAGAGAACGTCAAGAGGCGTTGCGGCGCTACGGTGACATCAGCTGAGGGCATCCGGTTCGCGGCCCGGTTCCGGGGGTGCGGCCAGCCGTCCAGCACCGCCGCTTGCGACGCGGCGAGTACTACGCCGGCAAGTTCTTCTTGATGGTGGCGTCCTGCTTCTCGGCTACCGCGGTGGCGAAATCGATCGGGGCGGCGTCGCCCGGGGGGCCTTCGAAGTGAATCGTCACCGACGCCCTCCCTTCGGTGAACAGCAGCACGGTCACGGCTTTGGTCTTGTCCGGCGATGTACCCAGCGCCGCGGTTCCCCCGTTGCCTACCGCGACGGGTTGCGGGGTGCCGCCGACCACCCAATTGTCCAGAATCCCCACCGTGCCACTCATCGCCTTGACCGCGGCCGCAGCGTCCGGCAGGACGGCGATATTGAAGCTGATGATGTTGTCGCCCTTGGCGTTCCGGAACGTTCCTTCCACACCGGGAGGATCGTTGGTCGGGGAGGCCGGCTGCCCGACCTGCAGCGGGTCACCCGAGAGCGGCTGCAGATCGGTGAGCGGTACCAGCAGGTTGGTGTAGTCGGCGGACGCCGCGGTGGACGATGTTGCGGTTGCCGATGCGCTGCTCGAACCGGTCGCCGACGTCGTCGAGGAGGACGAGGCCGGAGCCTTTTCGTCGTTGCTGCCGCACGCGGGGGCCAACACACTCAGCGCCACGGCCGCCGCCAAGCCCACCACTGCATTTGCCGGCTTCATCCGGGCTCCCTTCTACCGCTGGATTTGGGCGAATTACCGCGCCCGACACGGTTGATCGAACAGCATCGCGGTATGACCCGCAACCCCTGATCAGCCTCAGGAATGGGACGCTTTCTTGCGCTCGATATCGGCCAGGGCGGCGGCCAACTCGGCGCGTTGCGCGGCCGAGGTCTCCCAGGACAGCTTGCGGTTCTTCACCACTTTCGCCGGGGCGCCGACGGCGATCGAATAGTCCGGGATGACACCGCGCACCACGGCGTGCGATCCGAGCACGCAGCCGCGCCCGACGGAGGTGCCGCGCAATACCGACACCTTCACACCGATCCAGGTGTCCGGGCCGATCCGCACCGGCGACTTGATGATGCCCTGGTCCTTGATCGGCAGCGTGATGTCGTCCATGCGGTGGTCGAAATCGCAGATGTAGCACCAGTCGGCCATCAGCGCGGAGTCGCCGAGCTCGATGTCCAGATAGCAGTTGACGACGTTGTCGCGGCCGAGCACCACCTTGTCGCCGAAGCGCAGCGAACCCTCGTGGGCGCGGATGGTGTTCTTGTCTCCGATGTGCACCCAGCGGCCGATCTCGAGCTGCGCAAGCTCGGGCGTGCAGTGGATCTCCACGCCCTTGCCGAGGAACACCATGCCGCGGGTGATGATGTGGGGGTTCTGCAGCTTGAACTTCAGCAGCCGCCAGTAGCGCACCAGGTACCACGGCGTGTAGGCCTTGTTGCGCAACACCCATCGCAGCGATGCCAGGGTGAGGAATTTGGCCTGGCGCGGGTCCCTGAGCCGGCCGCCGCGCCACCGGCGATGCAGCGGCGCACCCCACATGCTCGTCATGGCCCGAAAGCCTACCTATAGCCTCACGCGTTACCCTCACCTGGACTCGACCGTGAAAGGAACCCGTGCTCGCCCGACGCCTGCTGACGGCCGTTCTGGTGGCTGTGCTCACCCTCGCGCTCGGCGGTTGCGGCAACACCGACTCCTGGGTGGACGCGGCGCCCGCGCTGGGCTGGCCCGCACCGTACGCGGACGCTGCCAACAGCAGCTACACCCCGACCAATGGCGCCGCCAAACTGACCCTGCGCTGGACGCGTTCGGTCAAAGGCAGCCTGACGGCCGGCCCGGCGCTGGGTGCGCGAGGTTTCCTGGCCCTCAATTCCCAGACCCCGGGCGGCTGTTCGTTCATGGAGTGGGAAATCGGCAACGGGCGGCAACGCTGGTGCCTGCGGCTGGTCCAGGGCGGTGGCTTCGGCGGCCCGCTGTTCGACGGCTTCGACAATCTGTATGTGGGGCAGCCGGGGTCGATCATCTCGTTCCCGCCGACACAGTGGACGCGCTGGCGCAAACCGGTGATCGGCATGCCGACTACTCCGCGGTTCCTGGGTGACGGCCGCCTGCTGGTCAGTACGCACCTGGGACAGTTGCTGGTCTTCGACACCCACCGCGGCGCCGTGGTGGGCACGTCGATCGATCTGGTGGACGGTGTTGACCCCGCCGATGCGGCGCGCGGGCTGGCCGACTGCGCGCCGGCGCGCCCGGCCTGCCCGGTGGCGGCCGCGCCCGCGTTCTCGAAAGCCACCGAGATGGTGGTGATCGGCGTCTGGCAGCCGGGGGCGCCGGCCGCGGGACTGGTCGGGCTGAAATATCACGCGGGCCAACTCTCCCGCGAATGGACCTCCGATGCGGTGGGGGCCGGCGTGCTGGGCTCGCCGGTGCTGTCCGCCGACGGATCGACGGTCTACGTCAACGGCCGCGACCAGCGCCTGTGGGCACTGCACTCCACCGATGGAAAGCCGAAATGGTCTGCGCCACTGAGCTTTTCGCCGCAGACACCGCCCGCGGTCACCCCGCAGGGCCTGATCGTGTCCGGTGGTGGCCCCGAGGCGCGGCTGACGGCATTCCGGGACAAGGGCGACCACGCGGAAGTGGCCTGGCGACGCGAGGACGTCACCGCGCTGTCGACGTCGAGCCTGGCCGGTGACGGGGTCGGCTACGCGGTGGTCGGCGGTCCGCCGCACGACAACGACCCGGGTATGTCGCTGCAGGTGTTCGACCCGTCGAACGGTCAAACCACCAACAGCTATCCGCTGCCCGCGGCCACCGGCACGCCGGTCGGGGTGTCGGTCGGCAAGGACCGCCGCGTGGTGGTGTGCACCAGCGACGGCCAGGTCTACAGCTTCGAACCGGCGTGACCGCAGGCGAAACGCACCGCGTCGACGCTGCGCTCAGGGCGTGGGCCACTCGCACTTTCTCGCCATGGCCGCAGAATCGAATCCGCGCGCCGGCCAAACACCGTGGCTAGATCGCCAGCGGCGGGATGGCGTTGCGCGGCACCGGCACCTGGGTCGCACCGGCGAACGACGGCAGCAGCTCGCCCTGCGCGAAATAGAAGATCAGCGCGTCGTCGGTGATCGCGAAGTTCTGGTAATTGGTCGGGTCGTGTCCGGCGCCCGGCGAGATGGCCAGCCCCAGCCCGCTCTGATGTTCCAGCTCACGCTGCACGATCGGGAAGATGGTGTCCAGCGCATTGGCGTTGGGCGCGAACAAAGTGTCGAAGGTGATCGGCTGCTTGGACACCAGGTTGTAGTTGAACGACTTGAACCAGTTCGACGGGCGGGCCCCGCCGAGGTCCTGGAAGAACTTCAGCACCACGCTGCGGGTGTGCGGGGGCTGGCCGGAACTGTGCTGGTCGTTGGTGGCATCCATCTGGTAGGGCTGATCACGCCGACCAGATCCCTGGGCGACGTTGACGAACCCGTCGCGGTTCTGGGTGATGTAGTCGGTCAGCGCCTGCTGGTCGGGGTAGTCAGCGGGATAGGTGATGTCCAGCGTGTAGGTGCCACCCGACTGGTGGATGTGGCAGGTCTGGCCCTCGAGCGAGCCACCGAGGTTGGCGCACGTCGGCGGCGCCGCCGCTGCGGTGCCCGCCGGCCATCCCAACAGGAGCGCAGCAGCCATCGCCGCGGTCGCCATCCGGTAACGCATCGTCGAAATGTCCTCGCAGACCAGGAAGGGAGGTGTCTTGAGTTGTAATTCGCCGTCAGCGTACCCGGCGTTACCGTGAGGCCCGGCAAACGTAGGCGACCGGCCGTCCGGCAGCGCCGGTGCCGATGCGAGCGATCACCACCGACAGTGCACTGCTTCCCCGCAGCCGTAGTCGTCGGCGCAGCGCGTCGGGGTCCACGCCCACGCCGCGGACCAGGATCTCGGCCGACCCGCAGTCCAGCGCCCACAGCGCGGCGCGCAGGCGCCGTTCGTCGTAGGCCAGTTGATCGAGCACCTCGAAGCCGCGCACCCCGGGCGGTAGCCGGTCGCCGGACAGGTAGGCGATGTCGGGGTCGAGTTGCCACAACCCGTGCCGCGCCGCGTACTGCCGGACCAGCCCCGCCCGCACCACGGCCCCGTCGGGGTCGACGATCCAGCGTCCGGCCGGCCGCACCTCGCTGTCGTCGGGATCGGTGTCGGCGACCTGCTCACCGCGGTCCAGGACGGTCGCGCGCCGGCGCACGCCCGGCTCGGCCAGTCCGGCCGACCACAGGCAGGCCTCGCGAACCGAACCGCGCCAGGACGTCACCTCGATCTCGCCGTCGAACCCCAACCGGCCAACTTCGTCGAAATCTATTCCGGGAGAACATTTTACGACCAGCTCATAGCGCCGATAGGTGTGCAGCAGCGAATCCAGGGCCGGCTGGTACTCGGCCGGGTTGAACCGGCGCCGCCCACCGCTGCGCCGCGCCGGGTCGACGACGACGACGGCGCCGCGGGTCACCGGGCGCAGGGCGTCGGCGCGGCACAGATCCACGTCGGCGCCGAGGTTGTGCCGTGCCATCGCCAGCCGGACCGCGTCGAGGTCGCTGCCGATCGTCCTGGCCGCCACGGGCCGCAGCGCCGCCAACTCGGTGCCGATCGAACAGGTTGCGTCGTGCACCACCCGCCCGGCCAGCCGGTCCGCGCGGTGCAGGGCGACCGGGGCCGCGGTGGCCTGCTGCAGCGCCTCGTCGGTGAACAACCAGCTCGCCACGTCACCGAGTCCGTCGAGCTTGCCGGCGGCCTTGCGGCGCAGCAGCGTCGTCTCCACCAGAAGCGGGGTCCGGTCGCCGAACCGGGAGCGCACCGCGGCGACGTCGGCGATCCGGGTGGCCGCACCGAACTCGAAATCGGCGACCACCGCCAGCGCCGCCGCGCCGGCATCCGAGCGCAGATAGCTGACGTCGTCGACGTCGAACAGGCTCAGGAGGGTTTGACCCCGGTGACCATCACGTTGTAGAACCACCCCTTCGGCGCGACGTGCCGCCAGACGTTGGCGTCCACCCAGCTCAGCGCCTTCCAGCCGGTGAACGCGAACTTCGCCCAGCCCCAGCCCAGCCGGCCGGGCGGCACCGAGGCCTCGAACGTGCGTACCGGCCAGCCGAACATCGCGGCGGTGAACTCCTCGCTGGCGGTCTCGACGTCCACCGCGCCGGCGCTGGCGGCCATCCGCTCCAGGTCCTCGGGGGCGAAGGTGTGCAGGTCCACGATCGCCTCCAGCGCCGCAGCGCGGCTCGACTCGTCGAGTTCTTCCTGCGGGCGGCGCCAACTGCCCAGCCCGGGCAGCTTGGTGACGTTGGTGGCCACCCGCCAGGTCAGCGTCGACAGGCCGCGCGCGTAGACATTGCCGGCGCTGGTCGGCTCACCGGCGAAGACAAACCGGCCGCCCGGCTTGAGCACCCGGATCACCTCGCGCAGCGAGAGTTCGACGTCGGGAATGTGGTGCAGGACGGCGTGCCCGACCACCAGGTCGAAGGTGTTGTCGTCGTACGGGATGCCTTCGGCGTCGGCGACCCGGCCGTCGATGTCCAGGCCCAGCGACTGGCCGTTGCGGGTGGCGACCTTGACCATGCCGGGTGACAGGTCGGTGACCGAGCCGCGCCGGGCCACCCCGGCCTGGATCAGGTTGAGCAGGAAGAAGCCGGTGCCGCAGCCCAGTTCCAGGGCACGGTCGTAGGGCAGTTCGCGGATCACCTCGTCGGGGACGATCGCGTCGAACCGGCCGCGGGCGTAGTCCACGCAACGCTGGTCGTAGGAGATCGACCACTTCTCGTCGTAGTTCTCGGCTTCCCAGTCGTGGTAGAGCACCTGGGCGAGCTTGCTGTCGTGACGCGCGGCCTCCACCTGTTCCGCGGTGGCGTGCGGATTGGGGACGGCGTCGGCGTCAGGGCCAGGGCTCTTGGTGGTACTCCTCGTCATGAGGGGCAAGCCTAACCTTCTTCGGAATTCCTGTCGGTGCCACCGCCCTGACCAGCGGCGAATACCTCGACGTAGCGGCGCTGCTCGGCGGCGCGGCGCTCGGATCCGCCGGATCCCGAATACACGTCGTTGATGCCGGCCTTCGCCGCTGCCAGCGCGGGAGCCGGACCTTCCAGGAACCGGCGCGCCCACGCCGCGGCGGCGTCGTAGACGTCGTCGGGGGCCACCATGTCGTCGATCAGACCCAGCGCCAGCGCCTCCTCGGCGTCGAAGAAGCGGCCGCTGAACACCAACTCCTTGGCCCGGCTGGCTCCGACCACATGGGTGAGGCGGGCCATCCCGTCGCCGCCGGGCACCAGCCCCGCCAGGATTTCGGTGGCGCCGAACTTCACGTTGTCGCCGCTGACCCGCCAGTCCGCGGCCAGCGCCAGCGTGAGGCCGGCGCCCAGCGCGTATCCGGTGATCGCGGCCACGGTGGGTTTCGGGATCGCGGCGACGGCGTCGATGGCCTCACAGCGCACCCGAGCGGCCGTGCCGGCCCCGGCAGCATCCAGCGTGCGCAGTTCGGGAATGTCGTCGCCGGCGGAGAAAATCTCGTGGCCGCCGAACAGGATCACCGCGCTCACGTCGTCGCGGCGGCCCAGTTCGTCGGCGGCGTCGATGATCTCGCGGTAGAACTGCCGGGTCATCGCGTTGGTGGGCGACCGCGACAGCAGCAGCATGGCCAGGCCGGCATCCTGAGAGCCGTCGCTGACCACGACACTGACGAACTCGCTCACTTGGGCATGCCCAGGGGCCACTGCATGGATCCGCCCTTCTCCCGAGCCGCGTGGTAGCGGTCGGAGTCGAAGAACTCGAAGACCCAGTTGTCGCCCCGCTTCTCCAGCAGCGGCTGCACGGGCACGATCTGGCGCTCGACGGCGAGGACGTCGGCGACACTGCGCCCGTCCAGCGAGTCCAGCTGCGTCCAGGTCGGCGGCAGCAGCACGTTGCGGCCGGCCTCGAAGTCGTCGATGGCTTTGCGCGGCGACTCCCAGCCGGCCCGGTCGGATTCGGTGTTCTCGCCGTCGGCTCGCTGACCTTCGGGCAACGCGCCGACGAAGAAGTAGGTGTCGTAGCGGCGGGTCGGCTCGGCCTCGGGGGTGACCCAGTTCGCCCACGGACGCAACAGGTCCGAGCGCAGCACCAGGTTCTCGGTGCGCAAAAAATCAGCGAAGGACAGGGTGCGGTCGGCCAGCGCGTGGCGCTCCTCGCGGTACACCGACGCATCCCGAACGATCCCGTCCGGATCCGCGGCGGGCCCGGCGAACAGCACGCCGGACTCCTCGAAGGTCTCCCGCGCCGCTGCGCACACCAGGGCCTCGGCCAGGTCGGCGTCGACGCCGAACCGCTCGGCCCACCACTGCGGCGGCGGGCCCGCCCAGGCGATCTCGGCGGTGCGGTCGCGATCGTCGACACCACCGCCGGGGAACACGATGACGCCGGGCGCGAACTCCATCTGCGAATGCCTACGCATCAGGAAGATGTTCAGGCCACCGGGTGCGTCGCGGATCAGCATCACGGTCGCTGCCGGGCGCGCGGGCAGCGGCACGTGCGGTTCGGTCATGGCTGCCTCCGATGAGCTGCCCGGGTACGTACCCGGCGGGCGAAGTAGCGTCCGTCGACGACGTCCAGGGCGATCCGCTGCCCGAACGCCGCGGAGAGATTCTCCGCGGTCAGCACATCGGGCAGCAGACCGGACGCCACCACCTGGGCCTCGGAGAGCAGCAGGCAGTGGCTGAATCCCGGCGGCACCTCTTCCACATGGTGGGTGACCAGCACCAGGGCGGGGGCGTCGGGGTCGGCGGCCAGGTCGGCCAACCGGGCCACCAGCTCCTCGCGGCCGCCCAGGTCCAGCCCGGCGGCGGGCTCGTCGAGCAGCAGCAACTCCGGGTCGGTCATCAGCGCGCGGGCGATCAGCACCCGTTTGCGCTCGCCTTCGGACAGCGTTCCGTAGTCGCGGTCGGCCAGGTGCTCGGCACCGAGGCTCTCCAGCATGTCCAGCGCGCGCTGGTAGTCGACGTCGTCGTAGCGCTCGCGCCAGCGGCCCAGCACCGAATAACCGGCCGAGACGACGAGGTCGCGCACCACCTCGTCGCTGGGGATGCGCTGGGCCAGGGCCGAGGAGCTCAGGCCGATCCGGGCGCGCAGTTCGCTGACGTCGACCCGGCCCAGCCGCTCCCCCAGCACGAACGCGATGCCACTGGACGGGTGCTCGGTGGCCGCCGCGATGCGCAGCAGCGACGTCTTGCCGGCGCCGTTGGGGCCGATGATGACCCAGCGTTCGTCGAGTTCGACGGCCCAGTCCAAGGGCCCGACCAGGGTGCGCCCGCCGCGGCGCAGCGCGACGTTTCGGAAGTCGATCAGCAGGTCGGGATCGGCCTCTACAGCATCGGTTTCGGGGCCGGTTTCGGGCACCCGACCATCGTGCCGTACCGCGACGACGCGGCTCACCTTGGGTCGCCAGCCCTCACAAGTCGTTGCCGGCATAGGACAGGTTGAAGCTCTTGTTGGCCAGCGGGAAGTCCGGGACGATCGTGTCGGCCATCGCGACCGGCAGCGCGGGCCAGTTGAACCAGGACGGATCCACCACCTTGGCGCGGGTGATCACACCGGCGTCGACCTCCACGCGGTGCACGATGGTGCCCCGCCAGCCCTCCACGATCCCCACACCCGACCCACCGGCCGCCGGCAGCGACGCCACCTGTTGCAGCGGGCCGTGGTGTTCCTCGATCAAGGTGCAGGCCAGCGCGACCGATGCCGCGAACTCGTCGCGGCGAATCAGGTAGCGGGCCAGCACGTCGCCGTCGGCGCGGCCCACCGGCTCGACCGGCAGCGGCGTCGTCGGGTGGTCCAGGCGCGCATCGGTGCCGATGCCGCTGGCGCGTGCGACGTAGCCCAGGCAACCCATCGCGCAGGCGTCGTCGCGCTTCAGCACGGCGGTGTCGGCGAAGCGGTCGTAGATCACCGAGTTGCCCAGGGTGAGCGCGGCGATCTCGGCGACGTCGACGGCCAGCGCCCGTAGCTCGACCGGCTCTGGAAGCTGTTGCAGGACAACGCCTCCGGGCCGGATCGCGCCGCGCAGCAGCCGGTGCCCGGTGACACGGTGGTTGATGCGCAGCACCAGTTCGCGCACTCGCTGGGCATGGGAGTTGGCCAGTGCGAATCCGACGTCGTTGGCCAGCGCCCCCAGGTCGGTGGCATGGTTGTAGAGCCGTTCGAGTTCGACGAGCAGCGCCCGCAGCCGGTGCAGCGCGTCGGGCGCCTGGTAACCGAGCGCCTCCTCCACCGCCAAACTGTGGGCCAGCGCGTGGGCGGCCGAGGTGTCGCCGCTGATCCGTTCGGCCATCCCCACCGCCCCCGCGGCGGGTCGCCCCTCGAACAGCTTCTCGATGCCCCGGTGCACGAACCACAGCCGCGCCTTGAGACGCAACACCGATTCCCCGATCACCGAAAAGCGGAAGTGCCCGGGCTCGATCAGTCCGGCGTGGACCGGCCCGACCGGGATCTCGTACACCCCGGGGCCTTCGACGGTGACGAACGGAAACCCCCCCACGGTCGCGAATTCTGTTGGTGCGGACGCGTTATGGCGCATCGGATACCAGTCCGACGGCCAGTGCGCGTGGCTCACCAATCGTCGCGGCTGCGGATGTCCTTGCGGCGCGATCCCGTACAGGTCCATCATCTCGCGTTCGAAGCGGCCGGCGGGGATGGACAAGTGGGCAAGCGAAGGCACCGCCGGATCGCCGGCGTCGATGGTCAGGGTGAGTTCGACGCGGCGGTCCGGCTGCCCGGCCAGCAGCAGGTAGACGACCCGCAGCACGGCGCCGTCGTCGTGGGCGGCCACCAGCGCCAATCTGAATCCGTCGTCCAACAGGGTCCCGACGGCACCGGCAAGGCTATCGTCAGATACGTTGCGGCACAGCCGTTCCGGCGGCATCATCCGGCCCCGAACTGACTGGCCGCCGTGCTGAACAGCCCCGTCAGCGGTCCGGCGGACACGCCCAGCACCAGCGAGGCCGCGACGCCGGCCAGCAATGCGGCGGCCACCGAGGCGGGCACCACGATGGGCGGGGCGTCCACGCTCGGCGACCCGAGCAGGATGCGTCGGGCGTTGCCGACCAGCGCCGCAAATGCCACCACCATCAGCAGCAGCGCGGCGCCCATCGCCCAGACGAGCCGGGCATCGGCCAGCGACCTGGCGATGGCCAACTCGCTGGCGAACATCGCGAACGGCGGAAACCCAAGCAGCGCAACAACTCCGATGGCAAACGAGGTGCCGATCAGGCGCGAGCGGGTCAGCACCGCGCTGATGTCGGCGATGGCGGTGGAATCGTGTGCGGCCTGCAACTGACCGCCGGCCAGGAACAGCACCGTCTTTCCGACGCCGTGCGCCAGCACATGCAGCAGCAGCGCGGCGATGGCCAGTTTGGTTCCCGCGGCCGCCGCGATCGCGATCAGGCCCATGTTCTCCATCGACGAGTAGGCCAGCATCCGCTTGAGGTCCGTTGCCACGGTGAGCAACAGCGCGGCGATCAGGACGGTGGCTAGTCCAAGGGTCAGGAAGCCGGCCCGCAGGAAGCCGCTGCCCACCGCGGCGTCGATGACCCCGCGCAACCGGATCAGCACCGAAAACGCCACCGAGAGCAGCACTCCGCTCATCAGCGCCGACACCGGGGCCGGCGCCTGGCTGTGCGCGTCGGCCAGCCAGCCGTGGAACGGCACCAATCCCACCTTGGCGCCGTATCCGATCAGCAGCAGCCCACCCGCCAGCCTGGCCACCGACGGGTCGAGTTGGCCGGCGCGAGCCACCAGCACGTCGAGATCGAGGGCGGTCGCGCTGTCGGCGCCGGCGTGGCGCACCGCGAAATACAGCAGCACGGTGCCCAGGAACGCGACGGCGATCCCGACCGAGCAGATCACCACGTACTTCCAGGTAGCCTCCAGCGCGGTGCGGGTGCGACGGTGCCCGACCAGGAAAGCCGTGATCACCGTGGTGGCTTCCACGGCTACCCAGGTCACCCCGATGTTGTTGGCGGACACCGCCAGTGCCATCGCGGATACGAACGCCGGCGTCAGCGTCCCATACAGCCGGGCGTCGCCGCGGTCGGTGTGGCCGTGCTCGAGTTCGGCGTCGATGTAGCCGATGCTCGCCCAGGTGGCCAGGGTGCCGACGACGCCGATGACGATCAGCATCGTCACCGACAAGGCGTCGGAGCGCAGCAGTCCGTCCAGCACCACGCCGGGCCGCCCGCCCGTCTGAATGCCCAGCGCCACAGCCGATCCGAGCACCGCAATCGCCGAAAGCACGGTCAGGGTGGCCGTCGCGCGGCGCCACCCACCGATCCAGCCGGCCACTGCGGCAGCGGCCGGTGCCAGGATCGGCACCAGAATCAGGATGGTCATCAGTCTCGCAATCGCTGTAGCTGGTCCAGGCCGGTGCCGCCGAACATCCGTCGCAGCTGTCCGGTCAGGACGCCCAGGACGATCAGCGCGAACAGCACGTCGAGCGAGCCGCCCAGTTCGACGATCAGCGGTACACCGGCGGTGAGCAGGAACGCGGTGGCGACGATTCCGTTGTCCAGCATGAGGAATCCGGCGGCCTGCGAAATGGCGTGTCGCCTGGTCGCCATCACGAACAAGGCGATCAGCACCACCGCCAGCCCCGCCGGAGCGGCGCTGACCTCGGCGCCGGGATCCAGCCGCACCAACGGGCGGGTGACGGCCAGCGCGATCACCGTCAGTCCCGCCGCGATGAGCAGCGAGGCAGTGGTGTTCACCAGCGGTGTCGCTTCGCGATGCTCATCGGCGTCCAGTGCGCGGGAGAGCAGCATCGGCAGGACGACGCCGCGCAGCACGAACAGTGCCACGCCGATACCGATCAGTTCCCAATTGTGTTCGTGCACACCGAGAATGACCGGGATGATGGCCAGGGCGATGCCCTGGGCGGCGAGCAGGCGCACGATGGAACGCAGGTCGCGCCGCCACACGATCAGCACAGCGGTCAGCACCAACCCGCCCGGCGCCAGGTCGAGCACACTTCCATAGTTCAGTGCAGTCATGTCATCCCGCTTGTCCGGCAAAGAAATTGGCCGCGCTGACCGCCAGCAGCGCCATCAGGAACGAGCCGGCCAGCAATTCGGGCACCCGGAACAGGCGCAGTTTCGCGATGAATACCTCGGCACCGCCCAGTACCGCGGCGGCCAGCACCACCTTCAAAGCTATGGCGACGATACCGATCCCGACGCCGATCAGGGTCGGCCGCTGCCCCGCGATCCCCCATGGGGCGAACAGATTCGCCAGTAGCGCCAGCAGCACGGTGAGACGCATCGCGCTTGCCCATTCGACCAGCGCCAACCTCGGCCCCGCATATTCGAGCACCATCGCCTCGTGCACCATGGTCAGCTCCAGGTGGGTGGCCGGGTTGTCGACGGGTAGCCGCCCGGTCTCGGCGATGACGACGATCACCAGGGCGACGAACGCCAGGATTCCGCTCAGCGACACCACCTCGCCGGGGTTGTGCAGGCTGAACCCGACGATGGCGCCCAGATTGGCCGAGCGGGCAGGGATGGACAGCGCGAACACCGCGAGCAGGATGGTGGGCTCGACCAGCGCGGCGATGGTGATCTCACGGCTGGCGCCCATCCCGCCGAAAGAGGTTCCGGTGTCGATGCCGGCCAAGGTCAGCGCCACCGTGCCGAGGAACAGCAGGCCCACCACGGCGAACAGGTCCGCGACCGGGTCCAGCGGTGAACCGGTCGCGACCAGCGGGACGATTGCGGCGATCAGCAGCGTCGTGGCCGCCAGCAATACCGGGGCAGCCGCGAAGACCAGCGTGGTGCCCTCCGGTCTGACCTGCTGTTTGCGCAGTTGTTTGCGTAGATCGCGCCACGGCTGCAGAATGCCTGCGCCGCAACGACCTTCCAAGCGGGCCCGCACCTGGCGCATCAGCCCGATCACCAGCGGCGCGCCGAGCATCACCCCACCGATCTGGGCGAGGCCGGCCAGAGCCGACATGAGGTTCATCGCGCCACCACCAGAACGATCAGCACACCAAGGGCGCCGTAACCCAGGTACAGGTGAATACTTCCGTTGTGCGCGAACCGGACCGCCCGTGCGCACCCGGCGATAGCGGACAGCACGGGAGCATAGAGGCGCTCTTCGACGGCGTCGGCCAACTTGGCGTGGTAGGCGATCTTGTCGACGTGGTAGCGGGTTCCCTCCAGGTGCGTCACCTCGATGCCGGTGTCCGGCCGCAGCAGGTCGTCGAAGACGCGTTGCAGCGGCTGGGCGAACGAGGTAGCGGTGTACTGCATCCGCGGGCTGAGTTCGTCTGCACCGCAGGCCCATAACGGCAACTGCGCCGGCTGCGGCCGGTGCCGGGCTCCCCAGCGGGCCAGGCACAGCACCAACAGCACCGCGACGATCAGGGCCCCGGCGAGCAGGGTGGGTGAGATCGAGCCGTCCATGCCCGGCAGGTGCAGCATCAGGCCCAGCCCGGCCAGGTCGGCGCCACTTGAGGCCGGCAGGCTTTGCAGCACCGACTGCAACGGGCCGACGAACACGAACGGCGTCACCGCGACCACGACGCAACCCAGCGCCGCGACCACCATCCCGGCGAGCATGCTCACCGGCGCCTCGCGCGCCGCAGCGGCCCCGTCGGAGCGGGCCCGCGCTAAAAACCCGGTGCCGAAAGCCTTCACCATCGCGGCCACCCCGAGACCCGCCGTCAACGCCACCGCGCCGACCCCCAGCGGTGTGACCAGGCCGAGGAAGGTGTGCTGGGACCGGGCGTGGATCAACGACTGCACCAGCAGCCATTCGCTGACGAATCCCGCGCCCAGCGGCAGCCCGGACGCGCCGAGTGCTGCGACACCGAACAGCGTTGTGGTGGCGGGCATTCGGCGGGCCAGCCCGCCCATCCGGTCCAGGTCACGTTCGCCGGCGCCCAGCAGCACCGACCCCGCGGCCATGAACCCCAGGCACTTGAACGCGGCATGGGCGAGCAGATGCAGCAGCGCCGCCGTCATCGCGACCACCGCAGCCGCGCCCGCGCCGGCCGCCGACAACAGCGTGGCAGCGCCCAGCGCCAGGGTGACCAGGCCCATGTTTTCGATCGTCGAATAGCCCAGCAGCCGTTTGAGATCCGCGGCCACCGAAGCCTGCAGTACGCCGTAGAGGGCGGAGGCCGCCCCGACCGCGAGCAGCGTGGCACCCCACCAGCGCGGCCCCGGCCCGAGCAGCTGCAAGTCGATCCGCAGGATCCCGTAGACACCCAGGTTGACCATCGCCGCGCTCATCAACGCCGAGACCGGACTCGGCGCTTCCGGGTGTGCCCGCGGCAGCCAGGCGTGCAGCGGCAGCAGGCCCGCCTTGGAGCCGAATCCCAGCAGGGTCAACAGGAATATCACATTGCGCAGCGGACCCGAGACCGATGCGATGTCCATGCCGGCGAATCGACCGGTCCCCGCGGCCGCGGCCAACACCATCAGCCCGACCAGCACGGCGGTGAAGCCCAGCTGCGTCATCACCGCGTAATAGACTGCGGCCGAACGTACTTGGGGCCGTCGGTGATCGGCAGCCAGCAGCACCAGCGAGCTGAGCGCCATCAACTCCCAGCACAGCAGGAAGGTGGCCACCGAACCTGCGGCGGGCACCAGCAGCATCGCGGCGACGAACGCAGGCAGCATCACCTGCGCGACTGATCCCAGTCGCTCGTGGCGCAGGTACCCGACGCTGTACACCCCGACGACGAGTGCCACCGCGCCGGTCAGCGCCATGAAGAACCCGCCGAGTCGACTGACTTCGAATTCCACCCCGCTCAGCGGTAACAGCCAGGGTAGGCACACTCGCGGCAGCGGCTCGAAGATGGCGGTCAACCCCAGTACCGTCCCCGCCGCGCCGAGGACCGTGGTCGCCGCGCCGCTCACCAACGGACCGATCGTGGTGGCGTGAGTGCCGGTCACCGGCCCGTCACCGACCGCAGGGCCGCGACCACCTGGTCGGGCGTGGGCGGACAGCCGGGAATCTCGACGTCGACCGGGACGACCTCGCCGACCGCGCCCACCACCCCGTAGGCCTCGGCGAACACTCCGCGGTTCAGTGCGCAGTCGCCGCAGGCGATCACCACCCGGGGTAAAGGTGTGGCGGCCAAGGTATTTCGCAGCGGCTGCGCCATGTTGCGGGTGACCACCCCGGTGACCAGCAGTGCGTCCGCGTGCCGCGGCGATGCCACCAGCCGGGCACCGAACCGCTCGGCGTCGTACACCGGCCCGAACGCCCCGGAGATCTCTACCTCGCAGCCGTTGCAGGAGCCGGCGTCGACGTGACGCACCTGCAGGGATCCGCGTACCCCGGCCGGGGCGGCCGCGGCGGCCGCGGGCGTCTCACCCGCGGGTTCGGTCACGCGGCGAAGTCGCAGAATTCTGCTGAGCCAACTCACTTTTCGCGCGCCTACCGCTGGTCCGTGGGGCTGCCCGCGCGCAGGTCTTCGAGTACGGCGACCTGCCCGGTGAGCATGCCGGTGAGTACCTGACGGGCGACCGCCATGAGCTCGGCGATCAGCGGCGAGGTAATCGAGTAGATCACCGTGTTGCCGTCCTTGGTGGCGGTCACCACGCCTGCCCGGCGCAGCACACCGAGCTGCTGGGACAGGTTGGATGACTCCAGGCCCACCTCGGGCAACAACTCGGCCACCGTGTGATCGCGCTCGGAGAGCATTTCCAGGATCCTGACCCGCGCCGGATGTGCGAGCGTCTTGAAGAACTCCGCCTTCAGTTGGTACAGCGGCTGCTTGGACACCCCGGGACCCCACTCACCAATCCATCAACTTAACAGTTGAAGAATTTATCATATGGTGTATACAAGCGCGCGCCGAGCCGCGGCTGCCCCGCACTAGGGAATCTCCACCCGCCGCACCACACCGTCCACCGCGTCGGCGGCTTCGATCTCCCCGCGGGTAACTCCCAGCAGAAACAGCACGGTGTCCAGGTACGGATGGCTCAGCGACGCGTCGGCGACCTCACGCAGCGCGGGCTTGGCGTTGAACGCGATCCCCATCCCGGCTGCGGCCAGCATGTCGATGTCGTTGGCGCCGTCACCGACGGCGACCGTCTGCTCCATCGGAACGCCGTACTGGTCGGCGAACTCACGCAGCGCGGTGGCTTTGCCGGCCCGGTCGACGATGGTCCCGAGCACCCGACCGGTGAGCAGGCCGTCGACGATCTCCAGCTCGTTGGCCGCGACGTAGTCCAGCTTCAGTTCCTCGGCGAGCGGCTCGATGATCGGCCGGAACCCGCCGGATACCACACCGCAGCGGAAACCCAAGCGCTGCAACGTCCGTATCGTCGTGCGGGCGCCGGGCATCAACTCCAGCTGGTCAGCGACCTCCTGGATCACCGACGCGGGCAGGCCCGCCAGGGTGGCCACCCGCTGTTGCAGCGACTCGGCGAAGTCCAGCTCACCGCGCATCGCGGCCTCGGTGATCGCTGCGACTTTTCCCTGCGCGCCGGCGCGGGCCGCCAGCATCTCGATGACCTCACCCTGGACCAGGGTGGAGTCGACGTCGAACACGATGAGCCGTTTAGTCCGCCAGGCCAGGCCGTAGTCCTCCACGGCCACGTCGATGTGCTCGTCGCCGGCCACCCTGGTCAGCGCCGTCTGCAATGGTCCGATGGCACCCCGTGGCACCGAAACCCGCAACTCGAGGCCGGTCACCGGGTAGTCGGAGACACCGCGGATGAAGTCGATGTTGACGCCCAGCGCGGCGACTTCCCGAGCGACCGCCCCGAACGCTCCGGCGGTGATCGGCCGTCCCAGCACGAAGATGGTGTGGGTGGAGGGGTCCTGAATGATCGGCAGGTCGTTGCTGCGCTCGATCGTCACGTCCAGGCCCACCCCGCGGATGGCGCCCTCGACGTCGTCGCGCAACTCGGTGCCGTCGGCGACGTCCAGAGCACAGGTCACCAGCACGCCCAGGGTGAGCCGGCCTCGGATGACCACCTGCTCGACATTGAGCAGTTCGACGCCGTGCCGGCCGAGCACCTCGAAGAGCGCAGACGTCACCCCCGGTTGGTCGATGCCGGTGACCGTGATCAGCACCGACACCTTGGGTGAAAGAGTCACCCGCGGATGCCGCCGATCATCAAGAGCGGACGTTGGCGTCGTCTAGGCGGGTGACGTCGTGCCCTTCCTTGCCGTGTGCGCGACCGACGTGGGACTCGGCACGCATCCGTTCCACCATGTGCGGGTAGTGCAGCTCGAACGCCGGGCGCTCCGAACGGATCCGGGGCAGCTCGGTGAAGTTGTGCCGCGGCGGCGGGCAACTGGTCGCCCATTCCAGCGAGTTGCCGTAGCCCCATGGGTCGTCGACCGTCACAACCTCGCCGTAACGCCAACTCTTGAACACGTTCCACACAAACGGGATCATCCCGATGCCCAGGATGAACGCGCCGACCGTGGAGATGATGTTGAGCGTCTGGAAGTTGTCGGTGGGCAGGTAGTCGGCGTACCGACGCGGCATGCCCTGGTCGCCCAACCAGTGCTGGACCAGGAAGGTGGTGTGGAAGCCGATGAACGTCAGCCAGAAGTGCACCTTGCCCAGCCGCTCGTCCAGCAGTCGCCCGGTCATCTTCGGGAACCAGAAGTACAGGCCGGCGAAGGTGGAGAACACGATGGTGCCGAACAGCACGTAGTGGAAGTGCGCGACCACGAAGTAGCTGTCGGTGACGTGGAAGTCCAGCGGCGGGCTGGCCAGCAGCACACCGCTGAGCCCGCCGAGCAGGAAGGTGACCGCGAAGCCGACCGAGAACAGCATGGGCGTCTCGAACGTCAACTGACCTCGCCACATGGTGCCGACCCAGTTGAAGAACTTGATGCCGGTGGGCACCGCGATCAGGAACGTCATGAACGAGAAGAAGGGCAGCAGCACCGCGCCGGTGGCGAACATGTGGTGTGCCCACACCGCGACCGACAGCGCGGCGATCGAGAGCGTGGCGTACACCAGCGTGGTGTAACCGAAGATCGGCTTGCGGGAGAACACCGGGAAGATCTCGGAGACCACCCCGAAGAACGGCAGCGCCAGGATGTACACCTCTGGGTGACCGAAGAACCAGAACAGGTGCTGCCACAACAGCACGCCGCCGTTGGCCGGGTCGTAGATGTGCGCACCCAGGTGGCGGTCGGCGAACAGCCCGAACAGCGCCGCGGTCAGCAGCGGGAACGCGATCAGCACCAGGATCGAGGTGACCAGGATGTTCCAGGTGAAGATCGGCATCCGGAACATCGTCATGCCGGGGGCGCGCATGCAGACCACGGTGGTGATCATGTTGACGGCGCCCAGGATGGTGCCCAGACCACCGACGGCGATGCCCATGATCCACAGGTCACCGCCGACGCCCGGTGAGTGGATGGCGTCGGTCAGCGGGGTGTAGGCGGTCCAGCCGAAGTCGGCGGCGCCGCCGGGGGTGATGAAGCCGGCCATACCGATCGTGGCGCCGAACAGGAACAGCCAGAACGAGAAGGCGTTCAGCCGCGGGAACGCCACATCGGGCGCCCCGATCTGCAGCGGCAGTACCAGGTTCGCGAAGCCGAACACGATCGGCGTCGCATAGAACAGCAGCATGATCGTGCCGTGCATGGTGAACAGCTGGTTGAACTGCTCATTCGACAGGAACTGCAGTCCCGGCGCGGCCAGCTCCGTCCGCATCAGCAGCGCCAGCAGACCGCCGATCAGGAAGAAGATGAAGCACGCGACGCAGTACATGATGCCGATCAGCTTGTGATCGGTGGTGGTGATCAGCTTGTAGATCAGGTTCCCTTTGGGACCCGTCCGAGCCGGGTAGGGACGGACGGCCTCGAGTTCTCCCCGAGGGGGCGCTTCGGCTGTCAACAGCTCCTCCAAACATCCATCCGGACAGGGGCGCACAACGATATGAGTGGAATCTTAGCCCCCGATCAGGTTCGTGGAAGGTCTGGTCCTACAAACTGTCGTAATTGGCTCTCCCCGCCGGCCGCCCATGCCACCTGGCTGCGGTTATCAGCGTCGGATTTCGCGGTGGGGTTACGCTCGCCGCAATGTCTTCGACGCATTCCGGCGGTCTGCGCCCCACCTTGGCCGTGATCACCCTGGCAGCAATCGTGCTGACCTGCGGGGCCTGCGGCTCCGACAAACCGGTGTCGTCGCGGCCGCTGGTGACACCCACCACCCAGATCGCCGGCGCCGGGGTGCTGGGCAACGACCGTAAGCCCGACGAATCGTGCGCCAAGGACGCGGCCGCGCCCGATCCCGGGCCGGCCACCCGCCCGGCACGCAACGCCGCGGGCGTCACCCCCGACACCGCGCAGGTGCCAGCCGATCCGCAACGCATCGTGGTGCTCTCCGGCGACCAGCTGGACGCGCTGTGCGCGTTGGGACTGCAGTCCCGGGTGGTCGGTGCCGCGTTGGCCGACGGCACCCAGGGCCAACCGTCGTACCTGGGCAAAGTGCTGCACGACGTGCCCGGAGTCGGCACCCGCAGCATGCCGGATCTGAACGCCATCGCCGCGGCACACCCGGACCTGATCCTGGGTTCGGCCGCGTTGACGCCGACGCTGTATTCCGCGCTGGCCGCGATCGCGCCGACGGTGTTCACCGCTGCGGCGGGCGCAGCATGGCAGGACAACCTGCGTCAGATCGGCGCCGCGACGGCTCGGGGCGCCGCGATGGACGCCCTGATCAACGGCTTCACCCAGCGCGCCACCGAAGTGGGGACCAAACACGACTCGGCCCACTTCCAGGTGTCGGTGGTCCAGCTGACGGCCACCACCCTGCGGGTGTACGGCGCCGACAATTTTCCGGCCAGCGTGCTGGCTGCGGTCAAGGTGGACCGGCCGGCCCCACAGCGGTTCACCGACAAGCCCTACCTCGAGTTCGGCGCCACCGACGCCGACCTGGCCAAGAACCCTGACCTCTCCGCCGCCGACGGCGACATCGTCTATGTGTCGTGCGCATCACAGGCGGCCACCGACCGCGCCGCGACCGTGCTGGACAGCGGCCCGTGGCGCAAGCTGGGCGCCAACCGCGACAACCGGGTGTTCGTCGTCAACGACGAGATCTGGCAGACCGGCCAGGGCTTGATCGCCGCCCGCGGCATCGTCAACGACCTGCGCTGGATCAACGCCCCGATCAACTGAGCGACCCTCTCGTCGACTCTGCGTCCACGGCGCGAAAGTGCGAGAAGATCGCGCCCGCACCGCAGAGTCAACGCCGCCCCTGGCGAGCTAGACGCTTCGGGTCGACGCTGTCGTCGAAGAGCGTCCTAAGCTGATGACCAGGGCTGAGTGGGCCCGGTTGGCCCGAAAACGTTACCTTAGCTAAACTTATTGCGTACGCGATCGAAGAGGGATGGATATATGAGCACTGTTAACGCTTACGCGGCCACGTCCGCCAAAGAGCCGCTGACCAAGACCACGATTGAACGCCGCGACCCCGGCCCGCACGACGTAGCCATCGACATCAAGTTCGCCGGCATCTGCCACTCCGACATCCACACCGTCAAGGCCGAATGGGGCGTGCCCAACTATCCCGTGGTGCCGGGCCACGAGATTGCCGGCGTGGTGAGCGCCGTCGGCTCCGAGGTGACCAAGCACAAGGTCGGCGACCACGTCGGCGTCGGGTGCATGGTGAACTCGTGCGGTCGATGCAGCAGCTGTAAGGCCGGACTCGAGCAGTACTGCAAGAACGGCGCCACGTTCACTTACAACTCCATCGACAAGGACGGCACCCCCACCCACGGTGGGTACAGCCAGGCCGTCGTCGTCGACGAGAACTTCGTGGTGCGCATTCCCAAGTCGCTGCCGCTGGACAAGGCCGCGCCGCTGCTGTGCGCGGGCATCACTCTGTTCTCCCCGCTGCGACACTGGAAGGCCGGGCAGGACACCCGCCTGGCTATCGTCGGGCTGGGCGGCCTGGGGCACATGGGCGTCAAGCTGGGCGCGGCGATGGGCTGCCAGGTCAGCGTGCTGTCCCAGTCGCTGAAGAAGATGGAAGACGGATTGCGTTTGGGCGCAAGCAATTACTACGCGACGTCGGACCCCGACACCTTCAAGAAACTGCGCGGCGGCTTCGACCTGATCCTCAACACCGTCTCGGCCAACTTGGATCTCGGGCAGTACATGGGCCTGCTCGACGTCGACGGCACCATGGTGGAACTCGGCATCCCCGAGCACCCCATGGAGGTGCATGCGTTTGCGTTGGCGGCGGCGCGGCGCAGCCTGTCCGGGTCGAACATCGGCGGCATCGCCGAGACCCAGGAGATGCTCGACTTCTGCGCCGAACACGACGTGACGCCCGAAATCGAGGTCATCGAAGCCGATTACGTCAACGAGGCCTACGAGCGGGTGCTGGCCAGTGACGTGCGGTACCGCTTCGTCATCGACATCTCAACTTTGTGAGACAGCCCGGAGCCGGGCCGCAACCTCTTCGGCTGCTTCGCCGTCCTCGTCTCCGGGAATGACCTCGCTGACGTCGATCCCGGCCAGCGGCCAACCGGCCGCGGCCAGGGTCGCGGCGACGCGACGGACGTTCTCGGGTCCGGGGTCGTGGTGGGTCAGCTCGGCGATCGACTCGGCAATCTCGTTGCCGTCGATCACACCGTCGGCTGCCGCCGGCGATCCTTTGGCAGTGAGGTTGTCGATCACTTCTTTGAGCTGTTCAGGGGTGAGTGGCGTGCTGCGCAGCAGTGCGAACAGCGGGACGCGGTCCGGGCCCGGCACACCTTCGGGGTAGCCGGCCTGCAGCCAGCGGATCACCGACCGCAGGAAGTGTGGGTGATTGCAGTGCGTGTGGTCTGTCGTCACCCAGACAGTCTCCTGGCCGGGACGGTACCGGCGCCACCGACGGCGGCTGGCCCCGACGACAATTCACGCGGCGTTCACCGCCTGAACACGTCGAGCTTTCCGGCGCGCCGGTGGTGTCGGTGTTCGTCCCTATCATCGGCTCGTGGGCAGCGCCGTCGTCGTCGTCCCGTTGTTGTGCGGGATCGTCGTCGGTGTCATGCGGCACCACCCGGGCGCCGGTGTCGTGGCGTTCTACCTGGCGCTGCTTGCCGAGGCGCTGGGATGGGCGGCCAGGCGGGAGTGGCTGCGACGTCGCATGAACGGCACGCTGGACGCGATCGACGCAATGGACGGCGTCGAGTTCGAGGACTACGTCGCCACCCGCCTGGTCCGGGCCGGCTGGGAAGTCAGGTTCACTCCGCCGGTGGGCGACTACGGGGTCGACTTGATCGCCGAGAAAGGCGACGAATCCGTCGCGGTGCAATGCAAGCGATACGGCAAACCGGTGGGCGTCGCGGCCGTGCAGCAGGTGGTCTCGGGTGCCCGACTCCACGGCTGTGCCCGCAGCATTGTGGTGAGCAATCAGGAATTCACCAGCGCCGCAAGGAAATTGGCGTTCACTCACCGGTGCCAGCTGATCGGGCGCGGGGTGCTGCAGAGTTGGGTGCCGCCACCGGCAAAGCCGACGCCGCAACCCGGGACGCGCATCCGCCGAAACTGAAGTTTACGACGCAACACGCCGCGGGAGCGTCGTGAAACTCACGCTCGGCGCCCGGCTAGAAGTCCCAGTCCTCGTCCTCGGTGACGACGGCCTTGCCGATCACATACGACGAGCCCGAGCCGGAGAAGAAGTCGTGGTTCTCGTCGGCATTCGGGGACAGCGCCGACAGTATCGCCGGGTTCACATCGGTCTCGTCGCGCGGGAACAACGCCTCGTAACCGAGGTTCATCAGCGCCTTATTGGCGTTGTAGCGCAGGAACTTCTTGACGTCCTCGGTGAGCCCGACCTCGTCGTAGAGATCCTGGGTGTACTCCACCTCGTTGTCGTACAGCTCGAAGAGCAGCTCATAGGTGTAGTCCTTGAGCTCGGCACGCTTGGCCTCGTCTTCGAGCGCCAGGCCGCGCTGGTACTTGTAGCCGATGTAGTAGCCGTGCACGGCCTCGTCGCGGATGATCAGCCGGATCATGTCGGCGGTGTTGGTCAGCTTGGCCCGGCTCGACCAGTACATCGGCAGGTAGAAGCCGGAGTAGAACAGGAAGCTCTCCAGCAGCGTGGAGGCCACTTTGCGCTTCAGCGGCTCGTCGCCCCGGTAGTACTCCAGCACGATTTCGGCTTTGCGCTGCAGGTTGGGGTTCTCCTCCGACCAGCGGAACGCGTCGTCGATCTCGGCGGTCGAGCACAACGTAGAGAAGATCTGGCTGTAGCTCTTGGCGTGCACCGACTCCATGAACGCGATGTTGGTGTACACCGCCTCCTCGTGCGGGGTCAGCGCGTCGGGGATCAGGCTGACCGCTCCGACGGTGCCCTGAATGGTGTCCAGCATGGTCAGGCCGGTGAAGACCCGCATGGTCAGCTGCTTCTCGTGGGCGGTCAGCGTGCCCCAGGACGGGATGTCGTTGGACACCGGCACCTTCTCGGGCAGCCAGAAGTTGCCGGTCAGCCGGTCCCAGACCTCGGCGTCTTTGTCGTCTTGCAGACGGTTCCAGTTGATCGCCGAGACGCGGTCGATCAGCTTTGCATTTCCAGTCACCGGAACTCCACTTCACCAGGACGAATGGGGCTGTGTTGCGTAGGCCACAAACACTACCCCTGGGGGCCGACAAGCCGTCGTAACACAATAAGTTGTGTTCGCGTGTCGCGAAAGGTCAACGATCCGGGGCCCGGCAGAGTGCCGCGGCGGCGGCTTCGGGCACGCTCTGGTCCCAGGTCGACGTCGCCGCCGCTGAACCCCGTCGCAGCCCGTTAGCTCGACTCGGCTGAGTGCAATGCCGCCGGCGAAGCTCAATTCCCTCGCCCGGCATTGCCGGCGTGGATGCCGAACAGCGGCTCAGCGCTTCCCCGGATTGAGCACGACCTTGGTCCAGCCCTGGTCGCGATTGTCGAAGTGCCGGTAGGCATCCGGCGCCTCGCCCAGGCCCAGATTGTGCGACACCAGCCGTGACGGCGCGGCCCTGTCGTGATGGATCAACTCACGCAGGTAGCGGTTGTAGTTCTTGACGTTCGCCTGCCCGGTCGCGATGGTCTGGCCCTTGAAGAAGAACTTGCCGAAGTCGAACGCCATCTTGCCCTGTTTGGCCAATTCGTCTGCGGCGCCCGGATCTTCGGGCAGGAACACCCCCACCACACCGATGCCGCCGGTGGGCCGGACCACCTCGACGAGCGCGTTCATGGTCAGATTCGACCGCTCGTTGCCCGACGCGTCATGGGCCTGGTAGCCGACGGCTTCCACGCCACGGTCCACGCCCTCTCCGCCCGTGGCCTCGGTGATGCTTTCGACCGGATCGGTCTTCGACGAATCCACGCCTACGGCGCCGAACTTCTCTGCCAGCGCCAGACGCTCGGCGATATGGTCGACGACGAAAACCGCTGCGGCACCTTGGATTACCGCGGAATAGGCAGCCATCAGCCCCACCGGGCCGGCGCCCCAGACCGCCACGCTGTCGCCGGGCTGCACCTTGGCCAGCCGGGTGCCGTGCCAGCCGGTCGGAAAGATGTCGGCCAGCATCACGTAGTCGTTCTCTTTGTCCACACTGTCGTCGGGCAGTTGCAGCGCGTTGAAGTCGGCGAACGGCACCCGCAGGTATTCGGCCTGGCCGCCGCGGTAGGGGCCCATATTGGCGTATCCGTAGGCGCCGCCGGCCACACCGGGGTTGACGGTCAGGCAGAACGCGGTCAAGCCACGATCACAGTTCTTGCAGAATCCGCAACTCACGTTGAACGGCAGGCACACTCGATCCCCGGCTTTCAGGCTCTGCACGCCGGGCCCGACTTCGACCACTTCCCCGAGGTTTTCGTGCCCGATCACGGTTCCGGGCTCGAGATCGGTGCGGCCTTCGTACATGTGCAGGTCGGAGCCGCAGATATTGGTGGCAGTGATCTTGACGACGGCGTCGGTGGGCTTCTCGATCGCGGCGTCGGGGACTTCTTCGACGGCTACGTCACGGGGTCCTTTGTAGACAACAGCTTTCATGCTCGGGCGGGTACCCGGCCCCGCACGTTTCAACCTCGGGGTCGTGACGCGGGCGGATGCATCCGACGCGCAGCGGGCCTTCGCCGACACTTCATTTCTCTACCGGGGCGGCTTGATCGTCGCCGTATGGGGCCGAAAACCCGGCTGACATCAGCTGCGACGACATGTACCATTTGGTACATGATTACCGAACACAGCTTTGAGATCGACGCTCGGCCGGACATCGTCTGGGAGGTCTTCAGCGACGTCGAACGCTGGCCCGAGTGGACCGACTCGGTGACTTCCCTCAAGGCCCTCGACGGCCCCGAACTCGCGGTCGGAAACCGCTTCGCGATCAAGCAGCCAAGGATGGGCAACCTTGTCTGGAAGGTCACCGAGATCGAACCGGGCACGTCCTGGACCTGGGAGCAGCGCGCCCCCGGCGCCTTGGCGAAAGCAAGCCACGAGGTCATCCCCCAGCCCGGCGACCGCACTCTGGTGCGCCAGCGCATCGACCAGCAAGGCGTGATCGGCGCTCTGGTCGGCCGATTGATGACGAACATGACCAAGCGCTACCTCGACATGGAAGCCCGCGGCCTGACCATGCGCTCGGAACAGCGCCGGGGCGCGTGTGGTCCGCACGCCTGACGCCGACCGGCGCCGGCAACTCCTGGACGCATTGGTCGAGGAGTTCGCCGCCCACGGCGTGGGCGAGCGGTCGCTGCGCGACGTCGCAGCCGCGGTCGGCACCAGCCATCGAATGCTGTTGCACCACTTCGGTTCCCGGGACAAGCTGCTGCTGGCAGTGGTCGAGGAGGTGGAGCGCCGGCAGATGAACCTGCTCCCCGAGCTTCCGACGAACCCGGCCGAACATTTCAGCGCCATCTGGGCCGACGTGAGCCGCCCCGAACTACGGCAGTTGGAGCGGCTGTTCTTCGAGTGCTACGCGCGGGCCGCGCAAGACGAGAGATCTTTCGCCGCAATGCTTCCCGGCGCCGTCACCGGCTGGCTGGACGCGGCCGACGCCGTCACGGAAGGCTCCGTCGATCCCGCCCAAGCGCGCCTGGGCCTCGCGGTGATCCGCGGACTACTGCTGGATCTGGTGGCCACCGATGACGACGCCGGCGTCGACGCGGCGGCGAAAGCCTTTGCGCGGCTACTCAGCGGCTAGCGCAGGGCGCTTGCCGACCCCGAAGAACCGGTATTCCTCGGGCTTCACCGAGCGGGTGGCCCGCCAATACTGCCAGGTGTAGCCGCCCCACAACACGGTGTTCTTGCCGTGCTCGTCGAGGTACCAGCTGGCACAACCGCCGGTGTTCCACACCGAGTGGGTCAGCTTTTCCTGCAGTTCGTCGTTGAACCGATCCTGCGCCTCGCGGGTGGGCGCCAACGCTTGCGCTTTCATCTTGTCGCACTTGGCGATCGCGTCGGCGACGTAGTGGATCTGCGACTCGATCATGAACACCACCGAGTTGTGCCCCAGGCCGGTGTTGGGCCCCAACAGGAAGAACAGGTTCGGCACGTCGGCGACGGTGATCCCGCGGTGGGCGCCGATACCCTCCCGGTTCCACCGGTCCACCAGATCCTCGCCGTGCTGACCCTTGATCTGCACATAGGTGTAGGAGTCGGTGACGTGGAAGCCGGTGGCGTACACGATCACGTCCACCTGGCGTTCGCGACCGTCGGCGGTGACGATGCCGTCGCGGGTGATCCGGGTGATGCCCTCGGTCACCACCTCGGTCTTCGGGTTCGCGACCGCCCGGTAGTACGTGGTGGAGTTCAGGATTCGCTTGCAGCCGATGCGGTAGTTCGGCGTCAGCTTGCGCCGCAGCTCGCGATCCTTGACCGAGCGGCGGATGTTGTACTTCGCATACAGCTCAATGAATTTCAGCGCATTCGGTCGCTTGGTCATGCCGAACGCCAGCGCTTCCTGGCCCCAGTAGATGGCCAGACGAGTCAGGGCCCGCAGGCCGGGGACGTTCTGCATGGCCGCCCGCAGCCGGGGCGGTATCTCCGGGTTCGACCGCGGTACCACCCACGGCGGGGTGCGCTGATAGAGCTTCAGTTCGGCGACCCGGTCGACGATCTCGGGCACGATCTGGATGGCGCTGGCACCGGTGCCGATGATGGCGACCCGCTTGCCGGTCAGGTCGACGCTGTGGTCCCACTCCGCGGAATGGAAAGCGGGACCGGCGAATTCGTGTCGGCCCTCGATCTCGGGGAAGGACGGGATATGTAGCGCGCCGGCCCCGGAGATCAGGAACTGCGCGATGTACTCGCGACCGTCGGTGGTGAACACGTGCCAGCGGTACTCGTCGTCGTCCCAGTAGCCGCGGTCCACCAGCGAGTTGAACTTGATGTAGCGGCGCAACCCGTATTTGTCGGTGACGCCCTTGAGGTAGTCCCAGATTTCAGGTTGGAAGGAGAACGGGTTTTTCCAGTCCGGCTTGGGCTCGAAGGAGTAGGAGTACAGGTGCGACGGGATGTCGCAGGCGCAACCGGGGTAGCTGTTGTCGCGCCAGGTGCCGCCGACGTCGTCGGCCTTCTCCAGGATGACGAAGTCCACGCCCTGCTTCTGCAGCTCGATCGCCATGCCCAAGCCGGAGAATCCGGTGCCGATGATGACCGCACGGGTGTGCACCGGGGGCTGGTCGGATTGTGGTTTGCCGGTCTCGTCGACGGCCGGGGTCACGACGTCTGTCATGGGAGGTCGGTCTTCCTTACTTGAAAAATACCCAGTACCCGGGGTATCGGATAATCCGAGTGTTGTCGATCGCTACCGTGATGTCAACGTTGCTGAGGCCCAGCTCACGCCGAGGCGGCGGGCAGCGCGTCGTGAATGGGCTTCTCGGGGTCCATCTTGATGCCCAGGGTGTCGGCGGTCCCGACAATGATGCCCATCATGATCGTCGTCAGCTGGGCGACGAATTGCTCCCGCGTCATCGACCGCGGACTGTCCGGGTCGGGACCCAGCCACCACTCGGTGGCGGAGGCCGCCGAGCCGAATGCCGCGAACGCGGCCAGTTCCAGCGCGTCACGGTTGAGCTCCATGTCCCGCAGCTCGTTGTTGAACATCTCGGCGATGGTCAGCGTGATCTCGCGGCCTTCGTTGAGGGTCCGCACGGTTGCCTTGGACTGGGCGCTGGAGCTGCCTTGGATGAACACCCGCATCACGTTGGGATGCTGGTCGAGCAGCGTGACGAACTCTTCGACGGCGCGGTGGATCACTTCGCGCGCGGAGTCGGTGGCCAGGTTGATGGAGGGGAAGATCGCTGCCCAGAGCATGTCGCGCAGCCGTTCCCCGATGGCCAGGAACAGGTCCGACTTGTCGGTGAAGTGCCGGTAGATCTTCGGCTTCGCGGTGCCGGCTTCCTCGGCGATCTCCCGCACGCTCAGCTCGGGGCCCAGGCGATCGATGGCCCGGAACGCCGCCTCGACGATCTCGGCGCGCACTTTCTTGCGGTGCTCGCGCCAGCGCTCGCTGCGCGCGTCGACCTTGACCCCGGGCTTGGCACCGGGGTGCGGTATTGCGGGTCGAGGCATTCTCACCACGTCATGCACCTTACCGCGTGGAGTCGGCTGACCTGGCGATACGGGCGGCAAGTCCCGGCCCACGCGCTGCTCGCGCACCGACCCGGTCGCCGCCTTCAGCGACCGGCCGTCACAACATGCAGCTGACGCAACCCTCTACCTCAGTGCCTTCCAGCGCCATCTGCCGCAACCGGATGTAGTACAGCGTCTTGATGCCCTTGCGCCAGGCATAGATCTGCGCCTTGTTCACATCGCGCGTGGTGGCGGTGTCCTTGAAGAACAGCGTCAGCGACAGCCCTTGATCCACGTGCTGGGTGGCCGCGGCGTAGGTGTCGATGATCTTCTCGTAGCCGATCTCGTAGGCGTCCTGGTAGTACTCCAGGTTTTCGTTGGTCATGTAGGGCGCCGGGTAGTAGACGCGACCGATCTTGCCTTCCTTGCGAATCTCCACCTTCGACACGATCGGGTGGATCGACGACGTGGAGTGGTTGATGTAGGAGATCGACCCGGTCGGCGGCACCGCCTGCAGGTTCTGGTTGTAGATGCCGTGCTGCTGCACCGACTCCTTGAGCCGCTTCCAGTCGTCCTGGGTCGGGATCCGGATGCCGGCGTCGGCGAAGAGTTGGCGCACTTTGTCGGTGGCCGGCTCCCACATCTGCTCGGTGTACTTGTCGAAGAACTCTCCCGAGGCGTATTTGGACCGCTCGAATCCCTTGAAGTGCGTGCCTCGTTCGATCGCGATGCGGTTCGACGCGCGCAGCGCGTGGTAGAGCACGGTGTAGAAGTAAATGTTGGTGAAGTCGATGCCCTCTTCGGAACCGTAGAAGATGCCCTCCCGCGCCAGGTATCCGTGCAGGTTCATCTGCCCGAGCCCGATCGCGTGAGAGTCGTTGTTGCCCTGCTCGATTGACGGCACCGAGGTGATGTGCGTCTGGTCGCTGACGGCGGTCAGCGCCCGGATGGCCACCTCGATGGTCTGCGCGAAGTCCGGCGAGTCCATCGTCTTGGCGATGTTCAGCGACCCCAGGTTGCACGAAATGTCTTTGCCCACTTTGGCATACGACAAGTCGTCGTTGAACAGCGATGGGGTGGAGACCTGCAGGATCTCCGAGCACAGGTTCGAGTGGGTGATCTTGCCCTCGATGGGATTGGCCCGGTTCACCGTGTCCTCGAACATGATGTAGGGGTAGCCGGACTCGAACTGCAGCTCGGCCAGCGTCTGGAAGAACTCGCGCGCCTTGATCTTGGTCTTGCGGATGCGCGCGTCGTCGACCATCTCGTAGTACTTCTCGGTGACCGAGATGTCGGCGAACGCCTTGCCGTAGACACGTTCGACGTCGTACGGCGAGAACAGGTACATGTCCTCGTTCTTCTTGGCCAGCTCGAAGGTGATGTCCGGGATCACCACGCCCAGGCTGAGCGTCTTGATGCGGATCTTCTCGTCGGCGTTCTCCCGCTTGGTGTCCAGGAAGCGGTAGATGTCGGGGTGATGCGCGTTGAGGTACACCGCGCCGGCGCCCTGACGCGCACCCAGCTGGTTCGCGTAGGAGAAGGAGTCCTCGAGCAGCTTCATGATCGGGATGACGCCCGAGGACTGGTTCTCGATGTTCTTGATCGGCGCACCGTGTTCGCGAATGTTGGTCAGCAGCAACGCAACTCCCCCACCACGCTTGGACAGCTGCAGCGCGGAGTTGATGGAGCGCCCGATGGACTCCATGTTGTCCTCGATGCGAAGGAGGAAGCAATTGTGCACGACGGTTCCGCGAATCGTGTATGTGTGCGTGTCCTCGACATGCAGGTTGTAGACCTTGGCGGGAACTTCCTGTGTGTGCCGCAGTTCCCGGATGCCGTACACGTGCCGTCCGTGTACGACCTGATAGGTGGTGCGCGACGTCCCCTTCTGGCCGACGTAATTGTGCAGATTCTTGCCGACGTCAAAGATGAAGTCCTCGTTGGCGCCGGGCAGACCGGGCACAAACACCTGCCCGGTCGTGTTACCCGACTGGTTGACGTACTGGCGAACCCTGGACATGATCCCGTTTCGGCGCAGCAGGAGTTGCACCTGATCGACCAGACTCGGATTGACCAGGTCGAGCACCATGCCGCCGGTGGTGCTGCACCCGTCACCGCGGAACAACCCGGCCAGCAATCCGCGTTGGAACTCTTCGTCGGCCGTTAGAACTTCGTGGGACAACCGTTTCAAGTTGTATCCCGTGCCGACCAACGAGAAGAACAGTGACGCAACGACCTTGCTGTTGCAGATCATGCGCACCGACTGGTCGGACATGCTCTGGTGAACGGCGAGGTCGGCGGCGAACACCCGCTTGAAAGCCGCCGCCAGCTGATGCTGGTATTCGAGTTCGTGCGTGCCGATCGTGAAATGGATGCCGTTGGGATTGCGCCCTGCGTGATCTGATCGCTTGGAAATATGCCCCTCGGCAACGTACCAACCAAGGAGAAGCCCTAGATCGTACGACTCTTCGACATAGCGATTCACCGAGATGAAGCGCATGTGGTGGCGCTGCTTGTTGCGGTGCTTTCGATCGGTGTTGACCTTGCGGATGAGGCCATCAACCTCTTCGTATTCGCCCTCGCCCACGTATTCCATCAGGTCGAAGGTCCGCCGCGGTCGTCCGCCCCGAGGTGCTGCCGTCACGATGAAATCCGAAGGACGAATGTCTTTGGCAGCCAACCAGACAAAGCCGTTGAACGGGTCGGCCCCGTCACCCTCGATGAGGGTCTGCACGTCGCGCGTGGTCCACACCAGGATGGGATGCTCGGGGGTGCACAGCAGGGGCTCCTTGTGCCCGAAGTGCGAGATGGATATGAGCGCTTGTTCGTTGGGGTTCTCGATGACGGCCTCGACCACGGAGAAGGACCCGTCGTGCGAAAGCACCTTGTCCCCTGTGCGCAGACTCTCAATCGCCCGCGGACCGTCAGGGGTATCTACTGGTGTTCCGGCGGGAAAGCACGAAACCGGCTCTCCGCGTTGCTTTTTGCCCGAATTCAGGAACGTCGGGGTGGCCGGCTGGAACCGGCCGTCGATGATCTCGTCGACCAGCTTCTCGGCCAGTCCGGTGTCACCGGAGGCCAACGTCAAGGCGACCATGACGACGCGGTCTTCGAAGCGCTCCAGGTAGCGCTTCCCGTCGAAGGTCTTCAGCGTGTAGGACGTGTAGTACTTGAACGCGCCCAGGAACGTCGGGAAGCGGAACTTCTTGGCGTAGGCGCGATCCAGCAGCGTCTTGACGAAGTTGCGCGAGTACTGGTCGAGAACCTCACGCTCGTAGTAGTTCTCGCGAATCAGGTAGTCGAGTTTTTCGTCCTGATTGTGGAAGAACACGGTGTTCTGGTTGACGTGCTCCAGGAAGTACTGGCGCGCCGCCAAGACGTCCTTGTCGAACTGAATCTTGCCCTCGGCGTCGTACAGATTCAGCATCGCGTTGAGCGCGTGGTAATCCGTTTCGTTCTGCGACCCGTGCGTGCCGGCGGTTACAGGCTCTGCAGTGACGGTTGGTGACACGTCTGTTCCTTCCAGAATTCGGCAAGACCTGAGCGAACGGCAACCACGTCGTCCGGAGTGCCCATGAGTTCGAATCGGTACAGGTACGGAACTGCGCACTTGCGGGACACCACATTGCCCGCGTAGGCGAATTCGGCACCGAAGTTGTTGTTGCCCGCGGCGATGACGCCGCGGAGCAGTGAGCGGTTGTGCTCGTTGTTCAAGAACGCGATGACCTGCTTCGGGACGTATCCCCCGTTGTTGATGTCGGGGGTTGCCCGGCCGCCGCCGTAGGTCGGCAGGATCAGCACGTACGGCTCGTCGACCTCGATGCGGCCGTGCAGCGGTATCCGCGTGGCGGGAACACCCAGCTTCTGCACGAAGCGGTGGGTGTTCTCCGACACGGAGGAGAAATAGACCAGGCTGTGCCCCAAGCTCTCCATGACCGCAGCCCCTGTTCGTCTACCGCTGTCTAGGCGCTCAGCGCCGATTCCGCGAGCGCCTTGATGCGGTCGGGACGGAAACCCGACCAGTGGGCGTTGTCGGCCACCACGACGGGCGCCTGCAGGTAGCCGAGCGCCATCACGTAGTCACGCGCCTCGGGGTCCAGGGTGATGTCGACCGTTTCATAGGCGATGCCCTGCTTGTCCAGCGCCTTGTAGGTGGCGACGCACTGCACGCATGCTGGCTTGCTGTAGACGATGATGCTCATGGGCGTACCGCTCCTTTGCGGGAGTGAGGGGTTAACGGGACTGGCAACGGCTTGAGTGGTGGGTCCGCACTGTGTTCAGCGCCCCGGGAGGACCCCAGATTCCCGTCCGCGGCCACCAGGTCGCGCGAGCTGGTGATGCCGATTCCGGGAGGATCACCGCCTCCTGCCGGGTCGGTGAGGACCTGGTCTGGATTTGGTGAACCTGGGATCTGCCGGTCCTCGAAACACTACACCTAGGGGGTGACAACGAGAAGAGATACAAGATGTTCGAAACAACATTCTTGAAATTCGCAGGTCGTAAGCTATTGCCGGGCGTGTCGTCGGCGTGTCGCAGATCACAACCGGCCAGCGACGGGGTAGATGGGCTACGCATGCCAATGGGTATATCAGCGGCCACCGACAAATCCGGCGCCACAGCGCAGGGCGCCCCCTACCAGCAAAGCCGCCGACGAGACCGTCGGCGGCTTTGACGGGACTGCGTCAGCCGACCTCGGCGACGAGCTTGCCGACCACGTCGCGCACATTGGCCGTGAGCTCCTCGTGCTCGGCCGGCGCCTTGCCGTCCAGCGACTTGAAGGGCACCGACAGCTTGATCGACTCGACCACCCGCGCCCCGGCGATGCCGAACGACTTGCGGGTCTCGTCGTGTGCCCACACGCCGCCGTACTGGCCCAGCGAACCCCCGATCACCGCCAGCGGCTTGCCTTTCAGCGCGCCGCTGCCGAACGGCCGGGACAGCCAGTCGATCGCGTTCTTGAGTACCGCGGGGATGGTGCCGTTGTATTCCGGGGTGACCACCAGCGCGGCGTCCGCCTCGCGCGCCGCGGCACGCAGCGCAGCCACCGCAGCCGGCTCGTCGTGCTGCGCGCCGACCGCGGGGTCGACGTCCTCGTTGTAGAACGGCAACTCGGCCAGCGCGTCGAACACGGTGACGGTGGCGCCCTCAGGAGCGACCTGGGCGGCAAGTTCGGCGATCTGGCGGTTGACCGACGCCGTGCGCAGGCTGCCCACCAGGGCCAGGATCTTGGTCTCGGTCACTTCTGTCGTCCCCTTTGCTCGTTGGTCCATATCCTTGCACGGATTAACCGGACTATAGTCCATTTTATTCCGATCGAGTTAGAGTACAGGGATGACCGGGATCGAACTACCGGTATCGGCTCCGCAACGGCAGCAGGAACGCAGCGACGCCGCACGAAACCGAGCGCTGCTGCTGGCTGCGGCCCGCGAGCTGGTCCGGCAGCGTGGCGCCGAGGCGGTCACCATGGACGACGTCGCCGCCGCCGCCGGAGTCGGTAAAGGCACCGTGTTCCGGCGCTTCGGCAGCCGGGCCGGGCTGATGACGGTGCTGCTCGACGAGGACGAGAAGGAAAGCCAGCAGGCATTCCTGTTCGGTCCGCCGCCGCTGGGTCCCGATGCGCCGCCGTTGGAGCGCCTGATCGCATTCGGCCGGGAACGGATCTGCTTTGTCCATACCCACCACGAGTTGTTGTCCGCGGCCAACCGCGACCCGCAGACGCGCCGGGTCGGTGCGGCCGCCGTGCAGCGCAGACACGTCCAGGTGCTACTTCGGGCCGCCGACACCACCGGCGATCTGGCCGTGCAGACCGACGCCCTGCTGGCCCTGCTCGACGTCGACTACGTCGAGCATCAACTCCGCGACGGCGGCCACACCCAAGAATCCCTGGCCGACGCGTGGGCCGGCCTGGCCCGCAAGCTGTGCGGCAGGTGATCGGGACCCGAATGCCGTCCTGGGTCTTACACGTCGACCTCGACCAGTTTCTGGCCTCAGTCGAACTGCGCCGACGCCCCGAACTGGTGGGCCTGCCGGTCATCGTCGGCGGCAGCGGCGATCCCACCGAACCACGCAAAGTCGTCACCTGCGCCTCTTACGAGGCCCGTGAGTTCGGCGTGCACGCCGGCATGCCGCTGCGCACCGCCGCCCGGCGCTGCCCGGAAGCCACCTTTCTCCCCTCCGACCCAACCGCCTACGACGCGGCATCCGAACAGGTCATGGGCCTGTTGCGGGACCTCGGCCACCCCGTCGAGGTCTGGGGCTGGGACGAGGCCTACGTCGGCGTGACCCCGCCGGCCGATCCCGCCGCGGTCGCCGAACAGATCCGCCACGTCGTCGCGACGCAAACCGGGCTGTCCTGCTCGGTCGGCATCAGCGACAACAAGCAGCGCGCCAAGGTCGCCACGGGATTCGCCAAGCCCGCCGGCATCTTCACCCTCACCGACGCCAACTGGATGGCCATGATGGCCGACCGGCCGGTCGACGCACTGTGGGGTGTCGGCCCCAAGACCGCCAAAAAGCTTGCTGCCGCCGGTATCTCGACGGTCCGGGACCTCGCCTACAGCGACGGCGAGCTGCTCACCTCGACATTCGGCCCGCGCACCGGCCTGTGGCTGTTGCTGCTGGCCAAGGGTGGCGGCGACACCGACGTCAGCGCCGAACCGTGGGTAGCGCGATCGCGCAGCCACGTCGTCACCTTTCCCCGCGACCTGACCGAACGTGGCGAAATGAATACGGCCGTCACGGAATTGGCTCGACGAGCACTCGCTGACGTGCTGGCCGAGGCGCGCATCGTCACGCGAGTCGCGGTCACCGTGCGCACCTCGACGTTCTACACCCGCACCAAGATCCGCAAACTCGACGCCCCGACCACCGACCCCGACGTCATCGTCACCGCCGCCCTGCGCGTCCTGGACCTGTTCGAACTGGACCGGCCCGTCCGCCTGCTCGGAGTCCGTCTTGAACTGATGATGCCGGGTTAATTACCCGACGGGATTCCCCGCGTCGGGGGACCGGGCCGCAGCGCACGGGTGAAGACCGCATTGACCTGGCGCATCGCCACGCTGTAAGGCCACCACGCCAACCGCTTGAACGCATACAACGCCCGAATGTCCGGCGAGGTGTAGACCAGGTACCGGTTCTTCGCCACGCCGTCCAGGATCTTCTCCGCCGCCCGTTCCGGTGAGACGGCGTGCCCGCTGAAGCGGTCGACCCAGCGGGCGACCTGCGGGTCCTCACGATCGACGCCCGCGATCTCCACAGTGTTGACCAACGGGGTCCGCACGGCGCCCGGCACCACGACGTTCACCCCGATGCCATGCTTGGCCAGGTCGAAACGCAGCACCTCGGACAATCCACGCAGACCGTATTTGCTGGCGCTATAGGCCGCATGCCAGGGCAGCGCCACGATCCCCGCCGCCGAGGACACATTGACCAGCCGCCCGCCGCGGCCGGCCGCCACCATCTGCGGCACGAACGACTCGATCACGTGGATCGGGCCCATCAGGTTGATCGCTACCATCTTGGTCCACTGGTCGTGGGAAAGCCGGTCGACGGTCCCCCAGGCCGACACTCCGGCGATATTGAACACCACGTCCATGCTGGAGTGGCTGGTGTGGATGTCGACGGCGAACGCAGCCACCTGGTCGTAGTCCGAAACATCCAGCACGCGATAGGCGGGCACCTGCGCGCCGAGTGCGCGCGCGTCAGCCACCGTTTTCTCCAGGCCCTCGGCGTCGCGATCGGTCAGATAGAGCTCGGCGCCTCGTGCCGCCAGCCGCAGTGCGGTGGCCCGGCCGATACCGCTGGCCGCACCCGTCACAAAACACCGCTTACCCGTGAAATAGTGCTCGGAGCCCCGCTGCGCCATGGTCGAGACGATACCGGCGGTCCGGTCCGAATCCGCGTGCGGCATTCCTAACGCGCCCGACCACCCCACAGCGCGTTGAGCCACAGCTGTTCGAGCACGCGCACCCGGTTCGGCAACTCGCTGTCGCGCCCGACGAGCAGCGGGTCACCGGTGAGCATCAGTGCGGTGGTGCCGGTCAGCGTGCGAATCAGGGTCGGCAGGTCGTCACTGATCGGTTGCGCGGTGCCGGCCTTCACTTCGGCGTCGACGATGTTGACGATCTGGCCGAGCACCACCTGGAATTGCCGCTCCAGAATCTCGCGGATCTCGAGATCGGTGTGCCGGGCCTCGTTACACGCCTGCACCACCGGGTCGTGCTGCGCGTACACCGCCGCAGCGCTGCCCACCATTCGTTTGGCGAACTGCTCGGGCGACTCTCCCGGCTGGCGCGGCGCGAAGTACTGCGTGAGTTCGTCGAGTTCCTCGGCCGCCTCGGCAAGGATCTGGGCCAGCACCGAGTACTTGGAATCGAAGTAGAAGTAGAAGCCGGACCTGGCCACCCCGGCCCGCACGCTGATGGTGCTGACCGAGAGTTCGGCAAAAGGTCGCTCCTGCAACAAGTCGCGCACCGCCTGCATGATCGCCTGCCGGTGCTTGTCGCCGCGCCGGCGCTGTCCGGCCGAGCCCTGCCCGTCCTCGGCAGCCTGACTACTCACTTCTCGATCACATCCTGACCATGCACCACGCCGTTCCAAAAGAAAACTTGACAGGCGTCAAGTTTGACCGAGATATTAAGAGAAAGTGACCGCCGCCACGGCCGGTAAGGAGTGTCATGACAGCCACCATCAGCACCCCCGAATACGTCCTCGACCAAGCACGACGTCGGTTGACCCCGTCGGTCAACAACATTCCCGGGATGGGGCTGCTGGAGCGCCGGTTGCGGGAGACCCAGTTCCCGGAACGCCGACTGGCCGAGCCTCCACCGGGCAGTGGGCTCAAGCCGGTCGTCGGCGACCGGGGACTGCCGATCCTCGGGCACATGATCGAGATGTTGCGCGGCGGACCGGAATATCTGCAGTTTCTGTACGAAACGAAGGGCCCGCTCATCTTCGGGGACTCGCCGGTGCTGCCGTTCGTCGCTGCGCTCGGCCCGGATGCCGCCCAGGTGATCTACTCCAACCGCAACAAGGACTACTCGCAGCAGGGTTGGACACCGGTGATCGGCGCGTTCTTCAACCGCGGACTGATGCTGCTCGACTTCGAAGAGCACCTGTTCCACCGTCGGATCATGCAGGAGGCCTTCATCCGGTCCCGGCTGGTGAACTATGTCGAACAGATGGACCAGGTCGTATCGCAGGTGATCGCCGACGACTGGGTTGTCAACGATGCACGCTTCCTGCTGTATCCGGCGATGAAAGAACTCACCCTCGACATCGCCTCGATGGTGTTCATGGGTCACGAGCCGGGCACCGACCGCGAACTGGTGACGAAGGTCAACAAGGCTTTCACGATGACGGTCCGCGCCGGCAACGCCGTGATCCGCACCGGCATCCCGCCGTTCACCTGGTGGCGCGGCCTCAAGGCCCGGCAACTGCTCGAGGACTACTTCGCCGAGCGGGTCAAGGAGCAGCGCGGAAAGAGCGGCAACGACCTGCTGAGCGTGTTGTGCCAAACCGAGGACGAGGACGGTAATCGCTTCTCCGACGAAGACATCGTCAACCACATGATCTTCTTGATGATGGCCGCGCACGACACCTCGACCACCACCGCGACCAATATGGCGTATCAGCTCGCCGCCAACCCCGACTGGCAACAGCGTTGCCGGGACGAATCCGACCGGCTCGGCGATGGACCGCTGGACATCGAATCCCTGGAAAAGCTGGAGTCGCTGGACCTGGTGATGAACGAGGCGATTCGTCTGGTGTCCCCGGTGCAGTGGGCGATGCGGCGAACGGTACGCGACACCGAGTTGCTCGGGCACTACATACCGGCCGGCACCAATGTCACCGCATTTCCCGGGGTGAACCACCGGCTGCCCGAGCTGTGGACCGATCCGTTGAAGTTCGACCCAGACCGGTTTGCCGAACCGCGTAGCGAGCACAAGCGACACCGCTACGCGTTCACTCCCTTTGGCGGCGGTGCACACAAATGCATCGGTATGACATTCGGGCAGCTGGAGATCAAGACGATCATGCATCGGCTGCTGCGGCGGTATCGCCTGGAGCTGGCGCGACCGGGTTACGAGGCCAAGTGGGACTACCGCACGATTCCCATCCCGATGGACGGCATGCCAATCGTGCTGCGGCCGCTGTAGGTCAGCCGACCAATAGGTTCGCACAGGCGATCACCGCACGCAGCGCCGACTGCGTCGGATCGTCCGCCCAGCCCATCGCCCATTCGGCGCCGACGCCGTCGGTGCCGCGCACGAACGTGACGATGTCCCGGCCTGCGCGCATCTGGTGAAAGTTCAGTGTTTCCAGCATAATTCCGCGTTCGTGCAGCATCGCGGTGAGCGCCGCGACGGGTCCACCGGCGGCCGCGGTCGAGGTGTCGATGCGATCACCGAATGCGATCACGGCGCGGAAGTTGCGGGCCTGCGGCCCCAGCCTGGTACCCGGGCGCGCCGAGTCGGTGCACTCCCAGTGCCCCAGCCGCAGCGGGCCGGTGCTGCGGCCGAGACTCGCGGCGAAGCTCTGCCACGGCATCGCCGAACCCCGATCGCGCAAGCCCCGGGGCAGTGCGACGCCGAAATGGCGTTCGAACCACCCATCCGCGGTGTCGCCGAAGTGGTCGGAATCGTGAGAGAGGAGAGTCATGGTGCCGGTCTTCTTTGGCTCGAAGGAGCGACCGACGGTAGTAGCTTCCGACCCACAGCGGGGGGTCGGTCTGGATCAGACCCCGCTGCGGGTGCTGGCTACTACGGCACGCTGAAGAAGACGCACGAGCGACGACACTAGACCTCCCGTCGGCTGGCGCGCAAGTTGCTTTGCCGAAATCTGCGACCGGATCAACCCGTCGATACGCCGCATTCGCTTTGTCGGGGTTGACCAGAAAGTGCCTCGCGATCTGGGCGCACGGCGATAGCATTCAGGGGCTGTTCGCGGATCGACCGTTTGTGCGCTGCGGGGAAAGGCCAGGCAGATGAGGGCGAAGAAGAAAGTCATCACCGCAATCGCCGCTGCGATTTTCGCGGCCTACGCATTGTTGGCGACCGGCTGCTCGAAAACCATGGGCGGGGATGCGATCACGCCGGAGGTAACCGCGGTCCCGTCGGGCTGACACCGGCGTCAATTCTGTCGAAAGCGCCCACTGCGCCGGTATGACGTAGCTAACATTCCAGACGGCGGCGGCTGCAGCCGCCAGAGCATGTGCACTACGTCGGAAGGGCACTGGCTATGAGTGCTACGGGGAAGCGGTGGGTAGGCCGCATTGTGGGGGCAATACTGGTGACCTCGTTCGCCGCGCTGGCGGCCGGCTGCAACTTTACGCAGCCCAACGCACCTTCGGGACCGGCGCCGGTGCCGATAACAGTGCCGGTAGGCCCACCCACCGAGACACCACCGATCACCGGTGTGCCGACGTCCTAACACTGCGCCGGACGCCGCGCTCAGCAGGTGAGCAGCATGCACCCGGCGACGGGCCCACCGCCCACCGCGACCACACCCACCTCGGGCCGCCGGACAACCTGACGCTCACCGGCTTCGCCGCGTAGCTGCAGACATCCCTCGTGCAGCGCCCAGTAGCCGTGCATCCGACCGGCCGAGAGCTGACCGCCGTAGGTGTTGAGCGGCAGTCGCCCGTCGCGCGCGATCCGCGTGCCCCCCTGCACGAACGGACCCGCCTCGCCGTCGCCGCACACTCCGAGCGCCTCCAGCCAGGCCAGCGTGAGGAACGTGAATCCGTCGTAGAGTTCGGCGACCGCGATGTCGGCGGGGGTCAGTTCGGTACGCGACCACATCTGCGCGGTGGCATCCGACATCGCCATCTTCGGGTAGTCGGGGCGGTGAAACCATCCGCCGGAGCCATCGGAACCGCCGACCGCTTCGACGCGCACCGCGCGGTGCGGGCAATCGCCGGCGTAGTCCGCGTGTGACACCACCACCGCGATCGACCCGTCGATGGGCACGTCGCAATCCAGCAGTCCGAACGGTGTCGACACCAGCCGCGCACCCAGGTAGTCGTCCATGGTCATCGGATCGCGGTAGACGGCAAGCGGATTGAGCGCCGCATTGCGGCGACCGTTGAGCGCGATCCAGCCCAGCTGCTCTTTGGTGGTCCCGTACAGCTCCATGTGCCGGCGGCAGTTGAGCGCGAGCCAGTTGGCAGCCGAATAAGCTTGGGCCGCAACAAGATCATTGATGTCGTCCATCGCCCCGACGGCGGGCCTCTCGACTCCTTCGGCGGTTTCGAACATGCGCGCCAGCGGAGGCGCCGGCGCATTCTTCTCCTCCTGCTTCACCGGGACCGTGCCGCCCAGCATCTGGATGGTGCGGTAGATGACCACGTGCCGGGCGCGCTTCTCGGCGACGGCGCGGCACGCCGACATCACCGGGCTCAGCAGGCCGCCGGTACCGAATCCACTGCCGCAGTCGCCCGCCTCGATCCCCAGTTCGGCGTTGACCTCGGCGGCCGGGGTGTCGCCCAGCGTGGCGATGCCGTCGATGTCGGCGGCCACCAACCCGGCGTCGTCGATGGCGGCCCGCACCGCTTCCATGGTCAGGTCCAGCCCCGGGATTCCGGTGCGGCGGCCGATCCGGGAAATGCCGATGCCGGACAGAATCGCGTCTTTTTCGAAGTACTCCATCTGCACCGTCCGTAGCATCTACGCGCCGCATCCAACCTATTAATGGGGGATCCAGTAGAGCGTACTGTATTGGTGGTGACAACCGAGTCGACCACCTCCCCACTGCTGGTTGAGCATTGCGAAGACTGCGCACGCTGGGTGCACCCCGCGACCGGGACCTGCCCAGACTGCGGTGCCGCATTGACGGCCAAGCCGGTCTGCGGCACCGGGACCGTGTTCACCTACACCGTGAACTACCACCCCTATAACCCGGAGATCCCCGTTCCGTACGTCATCGCGCTGGTGGAACTCAGCGAGCAGAGCGGGCTGCGGGTGGCCGCCAATATCGTTGGCTGCGAACCAGATTCGGTGACATGCGGGATGCCTGTCGAGATCCGGCCGGAGAAGGGCGCGGGCGGCGCGCCACTGTTCGCGCCCGCCGCGACTAGTTGATCAGCGGATCGCGCGGCATGCCGAGGATCCGCTCGGCGATCTGATTGCGGGCCACCTCCGAGGTACCGCCGGCGATCGCCATTCCGCGCGCGCCCATGATCAACCGGCCGGACAGCGCGCCGGGGCCGTCCAGTAGCGCGACCTCGGGCCCCTGCAGCGCGGCCATGATCGCCGCGCCCTCGACCATGTGCTCGGCGAGCTTGAGTTTGGTGACGTTGCCCTCAGGTCCCGGGCCGGCGCCCTCGACACTGCGGGCCGCGCGACGCAGGTTCAGTAACCGCAGCGAATTCTCGTTCGCCAGATAGGTTCCCACTCGCACGTCTGCGCCCGCCAACCGGTCCGCGTGTTGCCGCGCCAGCTGCACCAGTTGGTCCGCCAGGCCCTCGTAGAACGATCCGCTGCCACCGATGCTCACCCGCTCGTTGCCCAGCGTGGCACGGGCGACCGTCCAGCCCGAGTTGGGTGCCCCGACGACGTCCTCGTCGGGCACGAACAGGTCGTTGAAGAACACCTCGTTGAAGTCCGAGCCGCCGGTGATCTGGCGCAGCGGTCGCACCTCGACTTCCGGCGCCTTCATGTCGACGATCACCGTGGTGATGCCCGCGTGCTTGGGCGCGTCCGGGTCGGTGCGTACGGTCGCCAGACCACGCGCACAGTAGTGCGCCCCACTGGTCCACACCTTCTGGCCGTTGATCTTCCAGCCCCCGTCGACGCGGGTAGCCCGGGTCTTGATCGACGCAGCGTCCGAGCCGGCGTCCGGCTCGGAGAACAGCTGGCACCAGATCTCGTCCTTGCGCAACGCCTTCTCGACGAATCTTTCGATCTGCCAAGGGGTTCCGTGCTGTATCAGAGTCAGGATCACCCAGCCGGTGATGCCGTAGTCGGGGCGCTTGATGCCCGCGGCACGGAATTCCTCGTCGATCACCAACTGCGCGACCGCATCGGCGGCCCGGCCCCACGGCTTGGGCCAGTGCGGCATCACGTAGCCCGTCTCGATCAGCTTGTCGAGTTGTGCATCCTTGTCCAGCGCGGCGATCTCGGCGGCGTCGGCGCGGATGACGGTGCGCAACTGTTCCGCCTCGGGCGGCAGGTCCAGGCTGTTGTCCCGCTTGGCGCCGGAAGCGGTGCGCTCGAACACATCCCGCGCGGGCACGTCACCGCCGAACAGCGCCGTGGTCACCAGCGCACGGCGCAGATGCAGGTGCGCGTCGTGCTCCCAGGTGAACCCGATGCCGCCGTGCACCTGAATGTTGAGTTCGGCGTTGCGGGCGTAGGCGGGGAACGTCAGGGCGGCAGCCACGGCGGCGGCCAGCCGGAATTGCTCCTCGTCCTCAGCGGCGGCGCGGGATGCGTCCCACACCGCGGCCAGCGCCGATTCCGTGGCCACCAGCATGTTCGCGCAATGATGTTTGACCGCTTGGAAAGTCGCGATGGTGCGGCCGAACTGCTGACGCACCTTGGCGTAGTCGACGGCGGCCTCCACGCAGTCGGCGGCACCGCCGACGGCCTCGGCGGCGAGCAATGTCCGAGCGCGGGCCAACGCGGATTCCCTTGCGCCCGGCAGGATGTCGTCGGCGGACACGGACACGTTCTGCAGCCGGACCCGCCCGGAGCGCCGGGTCGGGTCGAGGTTCTCCGGCGTCTCCACCGAGACCCCGGCACGCCCGCGTTCCAGCAGCAGCACGTCGTTGCCTGCCGCGATGAGCAACAGGTCGGCCAGTCCGGCACCCAGCACCACGCCGGCGTCACCGTCGGCTACGCCGTTGTCGATGAGCACATGCCCGCCCAAACCGATTCCGGCGGTGGATGTGCCGTCGATCAGCCCGGGTAGCAGCGCCTTCTGCTCCGGGGTGCCCTCGCTGGCGATCACCGCCGACGCGATCACGGTGGGTACGAACGGTCCGGGCGCGACCGCGCGGCCGAGTTCCTCGACCACCACCACCAATTCGGGCAGTCCGAAGCCGGAGCCGCCGTGCTCCTCGTCGATGTGCAGCCCGAGCCAGCCCAGTTCGACGATGCCCGGCCAGAACGAAGGGCGTGCCTCCTCCGGCGCATCCAGCAGTGCCCGGGCGGCCGCCCGGGCCTTCTGCGAGGTCAGGAACCCGCGAGCTACCTCGGCGAGTTCGCGATGGTCGTCGGTCAGTGCGATACCCATGCGGGCCCCTCCTCGCAGCACTACAGAACCCGCGTCGTTGCGGAATCCTGGATCGGTTTATGAGACTACTCAATGCCTCCGGGAGGGCAGCCGGGCGCTTACTTGGGCGCGAACCGCTGCCCGGCGTCCAGCCGCAGGCATTGGCCGTTGAGCATCGGGTTCTCCACGATCGCCGCGACCAGCTTGGCGTATTCCTCGGGCCGGCCCAGTCGCTTCGGGAAGGCGGCGTCCTTGGTCAGCGCCGCCGCGAACTCGTCCGGAATGCCCTGGGTGAGCCCCGTGGCGAACAGGCTCGGCGCGATCGCGAGCACCCGGATCCCCAGCGAGCCCAGGTCCCGCGCCATGGTCAGGCACATGCCCGCGATGCCCGCCTTGGCGGCGGTGTAGGCGACCTGACCGATCTGTCCTTCGTAGGCGGCGATGGAGGCGGTGTTGATGATGACGCCGCGCTCCTCGTCCTCGGGCTCGTTCTTGCTCATGTGCGCGGCGGCCAGCCGGCTGATGTTGAAGGTGGCGATCAAGTTCAGATCGATGACGGACTGGAACGACTCGAGATCATGCGGCCCGGTCTTGGTCATGGTCCGCTTGGCGATGCCGCCGCCGGCAGTGGTCACCGTGACGTGCAAGCCACCCAGGTCGTCGACAGCTGCCTGCAGCGTCTCCTCGGTGCCGGTGAAGTCGGTGACGTCGACGGGGTAGAACTTGCCGCCGACACCTTCGGCTACGGCCTTGCCGTCCGAGTTCTCCCGGTCCAGGATGGCGACCTGCGCGCCGCGCTGGTGCAGCAATTCTGCGCTGGCCCGTCCCATTCCCGAAGCACCGCCGATGACGACGACCTTCTTCCCGCTGATCTCCATCCCGGACCTCCATTTTCGGCTTGTCAGATTGTCTTGAATTTGTAACGTTAACCAGGCACGCTATCGCGTCGGTCAGGCGGGGTTGTCGGCGAGCCATGCCAAGCTGGCAAGCGTGCTCCTCCTGGACGTCGCCGGCACCTCGCTCGAGGTGGCCGGCACCTCGTCGCGGCTGACCAAGGTCGCCCACATCGCCAGTCTGTTGAGCCGGTCGGCTGGGGATGCGGAGCTGGTCGCCACCATCGTGTCGTGGCTCTCCGGTGAGCTGCGGCAACGCCAGATCGGGGTTGGCTGGGCGGCGCTGCGGTCGCCTCCCCCGCCGGCCTCGCAGCCGGTGCTGACGGTCGCCGGGGTGGACGCCGCGTTCGCCGAGATCGGGGCCGTCGCGGGTAAGGGGTCGCAGGCGCGGCGCGCGGCGCTGGTCGCGGGGCTGTTCAGCGCGGCGACCGAGACCGAGCAGACGTTCCTGCTGCGGCTGCTCGGGGGTGAGCTGCGCCAGGGCGCGCTGGTCGGCATCATGACCGACGCCGTGGCCAAGGCCGCCGGGCTGCCGGCCGCCACCGTGCAGCGGGCGGCGATGCTGGGTGGGGATCTGCCGGCCGTCGCGGCCGCGGCGCTGAGCGGAGCGTCGCTGGACGCGTTCACGCTGCGGGTGGGGCGTCCGGTCGGCCCGATGCTGGCCCAGACCGCCGGCGATGTCGCCGACGCGCTGCAACGCCACGGCGGCAGCGCGATCTTCGAAGCCAAGCTGGACGGTGCGCGGGTGCAGATCCACCGGTCCGGAGACCAGGTCACCGTTTACACCCGCAGCCTCGACGACGTCACCGCCCGGCTGCCCGAAGTGGTCGAGGCTGCGCTGGCGTTGCCGGTCAGCACGCTGATCGCCGACGGCGAGGCGATCGCGCTGCGCCCGGACAACCGTCCGCACCGCTTCCAGGTCACTGCGTCGCGGTTCGGGCGGTCGGTCGACGTTGCCGCCGCGCGCGCCACGCAGCCGCTGTCGGTGTTCTTCTTCGACATCCTGCACAGCGACGGGGTGGACCTGCTGGACGCGCCGACCGCCGAACGGCTGGCCGCTCTGGACGCGCTGGTGCCGGCTACTCAGCGGGTCGACCGGCTGGCCACCTCCGACGAGGCCGAGGCCACCGCGTTCCTGGACGCCACGTTGGCCGCGGGTCACGAGGGGGTGATGGCCAAGGCCCCGGCGGCGCCGTATCAGGCGGGCCGCCGCGGCGCGGGCTGGTTGAAGGTGAAGCCGGTGCACACGCTGGACCTGGTGGTGTTGGCCGTCGAGTGGGGTTCGGGCCGTCGGCGCGGCAAGTTGTCCAACATTCACCTGGGCGCCCGCGATCCCGACACCGGGGGCTTCGTGATGGTGGGCAAGACGTTCAAGGGCATGACCGACGCCACGCTGGATTGGCAGACCAGGCGGTTCAGCGAGCTTGCGGTGGGCGGGACGGACGGCTACGTCGTGCAGGTGCGGCCCGAGCAGGTGGTCGAGATCGCGCTGGACGGGGTACAGGGCTCGTCGCGCTACCCCGGCGGGGTGGCGCTGCGGTTCGCGCGGGTGGTGCGTTACCGCGACGACAAACGTGCCGACGAAGCCGACACCATCGACACCGTCCGCGCGATGTACTGAGCGCCACCCGTGCGGCATCGGCAGCGCGAAGGGAACCTCACGACGCGACACGCCGGTCGGGCGTAGGTAGATTCACTGTCGCTGCGGCGGTGAAGGGAGTCCGGGTGGGCCACGAGCAGACCAGCTACGTCCAAACCGAGCCCGACCTGCCGCCCGTCGCGATCATCGACCGCTCCCCGATCACGTTGCGGCACAAGATGTTCTTCGGTGTCGTCGCGGTCGTCGGCGCCGTCGCCTGGGCGATACTCGCGGTCGCCCGCGGTGAGACGGTGAACGCGGTCTGGATGGTGGTCGCCGCGGTCTGCAGCTACCTGATCGCCTTCCGGTTCTATGCACGGCTGATCGAACGCAAGATCGTCCGTCCCCGCGACGACCGCGCCACCCCGGCCGAAATCCTGGACGACGGCACCGATTACGTGCCCACCGACCGGCGCGTGGTATTCGGCCATCACTTCGCCGCCATCGCCGGGGCGGGACCGCTGGTCGGCCCGGTGCTGGCCGCGCAGATGGGCTACCTGCCCAGCGCGATCTGGATCGTGGTGGGCGCCGTGCTGGCCGGGGCCGTGCAGGACTACCTGGTGTTGTGGATCTCCACCCGCCGGCGCGGCCGCTCGCTGGGCCAGATGGTGCGCGACGAACTCGGTGGCGTCGCCGGCGTGGCCGCCCTCGTCGGCATCCCGGCCATCGTCGTCATCGTCATCGCCGTACTGGCGCTGGTGGTCGTGCGTGCGCTGGCGAAGAGCCCTTGGGGAGTTTTCTCGATCGCGATGACCATCCCGATCGCCCTGTTCATGGGCTGCTACCTGAGGTTTCTGCGGCCGGGGCGGGTGTCGGAAGTTTCGGCGATCGGCTGCGGAATGCTGCTGCTCGCCGTGCTATCCGGCGGATGGGTAGCCGAAACCTCCTGGGGTGCTGCGTGGTTCAGCTTGTCTCCGGTCACCTTGACCTGGCTGCTGATCGGCTACGGGTTCGCCGCATCGGTGTTGCCGGTGTGGCTGCTGCTCGCCCCGCGTGACTACCTGTCGACGTTCATGAAGGTCGGCACCATCGCGCTGCTGGCTGTCGGCGTGTGCGTGGTGCGCCCGGTCATCCAGGCGCCGGCGGTGTCCGGGTTCGCCGGCCGCGGCGACGGCCCGGTGTTCGCCGGCACGCTGTTTCCGTTCCTGTTCATCACCATCGCGTGCGGCGCGCTGTCCGGGTTCCACGCGCTCATCTGTTCCGGAACCACGCCGAAGATGCTGGAGAAGGAAGGCCAGATGCGCCTGATCGGCTACGGCGGCATGCTCACCGAATCGTTCGTCGCGGTCATCGCCTTGGTCACGGCGACGATCCTGGACCAGCACCTGTACTTCACCCTGAATGCACCCGGCGCCCTGACCGGCGAAAAGGCAAGCACCGCAGCACAATACGTCAACAGCCTCGGATTGTCCGGCCGGCCGGTGACCGCTCAGCAGATCGATCAGGCCGCCGCGGGTGTGGGCGAGGCGAGCATCGTGTCGCGCACCGGCGGCGCGCCGACCCTGGCGTTCGGCATGTCCGAGATGCTGCAGCGGGCCTTCGGCGGCGCGCGCCTGCGGGCTTTCTGGTATCACTTCGCGATCATGTTCGAGGCGCTGTTCATCCTGACCACCGTCGACGCCGGCACCCGCACGACGCGGTTCATGGTCGCCGACGCGCTGGCCAACCTCGGTGGTCCGCTGCGCAGGTTTGAAGACGCCAGGTGGCGTCCTGGCGCCTGGCTGTGCAGCCTGGTGGTGGTGGCCGCGTGGGGCAGCATGCTGCTGCTCGGGGTCACCGATCCACTGGGCGGCATCAACTCGCTGTTCCCGCTGTTCGGGATCGCCAACCAGTTGCTCGCCGCGATTTCGCTGACCATCCTCACCGTCATCGTGATCAAGAAGGGGCGGGCGAAATGGTGCTGGATCCCGGGCGTCCCGCTGCTGTGGGATCTGGCCGTCACCCTCACCGCATCGTGGCAGAAGATCTTCTCCGCCGACCCCAAAGTCGGCTACTGGCGGCAGTACTCCCAGTACTCGGCCGCTCGGGACGCCGGCAAGACCGCGTTCGGCTCGGCCACCACCCGCCATCAACTTGATGAGGTCATCCGCAATGCGTTGGTGCAGGGCACGCTGTCGATCGTGTTCGCGACCGTAGTCGTAGTGGTGTTCGTTGCGGGAATCATCGTGTCGATCAAGGCATTTCGTGGTTCCGGCCGGCCGTTGGCAGAGGACGACCCGGTGCTGTCCAAGCGGTTCGCACCGGCTGGCCTGATCCCCACCACCGCTGAGCGTGACGTGCAGCGGCGTTGGAATGCGGTAGCGGTGCCGCAAGACCCCTAGAATCGGATCCGATGAAGGTCGGAATCGACTTCGGCACCACACATACCGTCGCGGCGCTCGTCGACCGCGGCAACTATCCCGTCGTTTCCTTCGACGGCGTCGATGCATGGCCGTCGCTGATCGCGGCGAACGCCGCCGGGGAACTGCGCTACGGCCCGGACGCGGCAGCCGTGCGGCACCAGCCCGGCTGGGAACTGCTGCGGTCCGTCAAGCGACTGTTCAACGATGCCGGTCCCCAGACGCAGGTCACCCTCGCCGGCCGCGACTACCCGCTGGCCGAGCTGCTCACCGGGTTTCTGAGCCAACTCAAGACCGACCTCTATCACCGGTCCAATGCCGGCGCGGCCGCGGGCGAAGCCATTCAGGCCGCCATCAGCGTGCCCGCCAACGCCTCCAGCGCCCAGCGCTTCCTCACCCTGGATGCGTTCCTGGCGGCGGGTTTTCAGGTTGTCGCGCTGTTGAACGAACCGTCGGCCGCGGGGCTGGAATACGCCCACCGATACCGCTCCACGATTACCGCCAAGCGCGAGTACGTGTTGATCTACGACCTCGGTGGCGGCACCTTCGACGCCTCCCTGCTGAAGATGGCCGGGCAGGTGAACGAAGTCGTGGTCAGCGAAGGCATTCAGCGGCTCGGCGGCGACGACTTCGACGAGGCGATCGCACAGTTGGTCCTGGCCGGGTCACAGCTGCCCGGCCTCGACGCGCAGCGCCGGGCGCTGCTGGTCGAGGAGTGCGCGGCCCGAAAGGAGGCCGTCGGGCCGCAGACCCGTCGCTTCCTGGTGGATCTGACGGCTGTCGACGGTGCCGATCGTCCGCCGTTCTCCTGCCCGATCGACGACGTCTACGCTGCGTGCGCCCCGCTCGTCGACCGGACCACCGAATTGCTGGCGCGCGTCCTGCACGACCCGGCCGGCGACGGCAGAGACGTCCCGTGGTCGGAGGTGGCGGGCATCTACGTGGTCGGCGGCGCCGGCGGCTTCCCGCTGATCGCCCGGATGCTGCGAGCGGAGTTCGGCGAGAAACGCGTCAAGCGGTCTCCGCACCCGTTCGCCGCGACGGCCATCGGCCTGGCGGTCTTCCTCGACAACGAGTCTGGTTTCGTTCTCTCCGAACGCTTCTCGCGGCATTTCGGTGTCTTCCGGGAAGCCCGGTCGGGCTCCGACGTCGTCTTCGACCCAATCGTCCCCAAAGACGCGTGCCTGCCCGTCGACGGGCACACCCCGCTGACCGTGAGCCGCAGGTACCGCGCGGCGCACAACATCGGACACTTCCGCTTCGTCGAATGCAGCCGGCTGGTCGACGGGCGCCCCGACGGCGATGTCACGCCCTACGATCCGGTCCTGTTTCCGTTCGACCCGGCCCTGCACGACCGCGACGATCTGGGACACCAGCCGGTCGGCCGCTGGGGCGAGGGCCCTGAAGTCGAGGAGCGCTACACCGTCGGGCCCGGTGGCGCCGTCGAGGTCACACTCACAACCCAGCCCGCCGGATTCACCCGCACCTACCGCCTGGAGCGGCGCGCCTCGGCGCGCAACTGACGATCATGGACCTCTATGACGTCATGCGCACCACGTTCGCGGCGCGCGAATACACCCAGGACCCGCTGCCCGACGACGTGCTGTACCGCATACTCGACAACGCCCGGTTCGCTCCGAGCGGCGGGAATCGACAAGGCGCACACATCACCGTGGTCCGCGACGCCCAAACCCGCAGCCAGCTGGCCGAGTTCGGCATCGCTTCCGCCCGCCGCTACTTCGCACAGCTCAATGCTGGTGAAAACCCTTGGAACACAATCACTCCCACTCAGGTCCCGCAGGACGTGATCGACGCGACCGAGATTCCCGACACGTTCACCAAGCCGGTCGCCACCGCGCCGGTCGCCCTGGTCGTGACCGTCGACCTGAGTGTGGTCGCCGCCCTCGACCAGGACCTCGACCGCGTCGGGATGGCCGCCGGCGCGTCAGTGTACCCCCTGGTGTGGAGCATCCTGCTGGCCGCGCGCAACGAAGGCTACGGCGGCACCATCACCACCATGTCCATCCCGCAGGAGCCAAATATTCTTGCGCTGCTAGGGATTCCGTCCACACATGCGGTGGCCGCGGTGGTGCCGCTGGGCAAGCCCACCCGGCAACTGAGCAGGTTGCGCCGCCGGCCCGTCTCGGAGTTCGTCACCCGGGATCGTTTCGACGGCAAAGCCTTCGACGTCTGAACCGGGCTTAAACCGCCTTGGTGGCGCCGACGTAGGAAACCACCACATCGGATTCGTCGGTGATGCGAGTCAGGGTCGAATACGAGCGGACGAAGGACTGGCCGACGCAACCATCGATCTTCATGTGGAACTCGTTGATCATGATCCACGGGTTGGGGCCTTTGAACTCTTTCCTAACCACCGGCACCACCACCACGAATCCGGGCTTGAGACCCACGCTGACCACCGAGTTGTACTGAGCGCTGATCAACGGCAAGAGCTGGAACGGCTCGCCGGGCCCAAACGGCACCACCGCGCCGAGTGATGGAGAAACGCCCCCACCGTTGGCCATCGTGACGCCGTTGGCCGTGCTCATGTCGATGCCGCAGCCGATCTCATATCCCACCTCGAGGATGCCGTGCGGGGTTTCCGGCCCGGTCAGGGAAGCGACGAAAACTCCGCTGGAGAGGTATTCGCGAGACGATGCGGCGGTGGTCAGCGGCGCCACCGGCACGTGTTTCTCGTCCCTGGCGCCGAGTGCCAGGACCCAACCGTCCGGCGTGGTCACCCGGGCCGGCGTGCCAGGAGGCACCGAACCGTCGGCCGAGGTAGCCGCGCCGACAGGATGCGCCGGTTCCGGCTCAGCAGTCGCCGGAGGTGTGTTCAACAACGCAAGCGAGACCGCGAAGGCCGCAGCGCGGCGAACGACCGCGGAATTCGGCATCACGGGTTTCACGCTAAGGACGGTCCCAGCCGCTGCGCGCATTGCCAGCTGACCTGATCGGAGTCGTTGCGGGTTTGTAGCCGGTTTGCGACGAACACTCGGCAGGCTCATACCGCACGACCATTTGCGGGTAGGCTCGACTACGGGCCCGTGATTCGCGCGAAGAAGCAGAGAGGGCGACCAATGAGCCTTCGGATATTCATTGCGGGGCTCGGCGCCGGCCTGATCGGTGGTGCCGCTGTCTTCTGCGGCGCCGGAGTAGCCAGCGCGGATCCCGACGATACGGCGCCGCCTCTGATCGAAGATTTCCTCACCGTCATATCACCAGGCTTGGCTCAGGACTATCGCTCGACGGACACGCCCAACAACTTCGGCGTGCCCAACGCCAAGGACTGGACCGGCAGCGGAATGTATTGCCAGAATCGAAACGCTAAGTGCCAGAAGATGGGTTTCTAGCAGCAGAACCCGCCGAAATCGCCTGACTGCCAGCACAATCGTAGTTTCGGCCGACTGACTGGCGATCGCGATGGAAGGAACTTTGGGTTGTCCACCTGGCTCATCACCGGCTGTTCCACCGGCATCGGCCGGTCACTGTCGGAAGCGGTCATCGAAGCCGGCCACAATGCCGTCGTCACCGCACGGGACGTCACCAAGGTCGCGGACCTCGCCGAGGCCAACCCGGACCGGGTGCTGGCCGTCACGCTGGATGTCACCAAACCGGAACAGGTCACCGACGCCGTGCGCAAGGCTCAGGACCGGTTCGACGGCATCGACGTCCTGGTCAACAACGCAGGCTACGGCTACCGGGCGGCCGTCGAGGAAGGTGACGACGCCGAGATACGAGCCCTGTTCGAGACGCACTTCTTCGGTGCGGTGGCGATGATCAAAGCGGTGCTGCCCGACATGCGTAAGCGCCGCTCGGGTGCGATCGTCAACATCTCCTCGATCGGCGTGCAACTGACCCCGGTGGGATCGGGCTACTACTCCGCGGCCAAGGCCGCTCTGGAGGGGATGAGCGGAGCGTTACACGGAGAGATTGCGCCACTTGGCATTTCGGTGACCGTGGTGGAGCCGGGGGCCTTCCGCACCGACTTCGCCGGACGCTCGCTCAGGCAGTCGTCGACGGTCATCGACGACTACGCCGATACCGCAGGGCGGCGCCGTAAGGAGAACGACACCATGCACGGCAGCCAGCCCGGCGACCCCGCCAAGGCCGGCGCGGCGATCGTCGCCGCGGTCGAATCGGACGAGCCTCCGGCGTTCCTGCTACTGGGCCAGGACGCCCTCTTCTCGTACCGCCACATTGTGGAGCGACGCGCCAAGGAGGTCGCCACCTGGGAATCGCACACCAACAGCACCAGTCTGGACGTCTGACGCGATGAGCCTGGCTTACCTCGCGGACCAGACGGGCGGTGCCTACCTGGCAGGCCGCATCGTCGGCATGCTGATCTTGCCGGCGTTGGGCTTGACCTTGCTGCTTGTCGGACTGCGTAACCGTGCGGTGGCGCGCAAACGGGCCATGAGCGGCTATCCGCCAGGCTATCCGGCCCCGTACCCGCAGCTACCGGGCTATCCGCCCGCCCCGCCGGGTTATCCGCCGGCGCCGCCGGGCTACCCTGTCGCCCCGCCGGGCTACCCGGTCGCCCCGCCGGGCTACCCGGTCGCTCCGCCGGGCTACTACCCCGCGCCGGCGCCCCTGCGGCCCAAGAGCGTCGGCACCGGCTTGATCATCACCGGCGTGGTGTTGCTGGCACTGGGCGGTCTCGGGGTCCTGGGCACGGCGGCGCTGGCCGCCGGCCGGCAGTCTCACCCGCATATGTCGATCGGCGACTGCTTCACCAACGAAATCCTGGACAGCTCGCGATGGAAATCGACCAGCTGCCAAAATCCCGACGCTGTTCTCGAGTTCGCCGCGACCACCGACTCCGACGGCAACTGTCCGGACGGCAAACTCAACCACAGCGGCTATCTCTCGGTCGAACGCGACGGCACCCGCCGCTGTTTCGTACCCAATCTTCTCGAGTCACATTGCTATGCGCCCGAACGCAACGACGAAACCGTCCGCACGGTGAGCTGCGCCACCGCCGGCAAGGTCATTCGGGTGGTGAAGCGGGTCGACGGCGCAACCGACGCCGCGGCCTGCCCCCCGAACACACACGGTGTCACGTTCCCGCAACCCCAACGGACCTACTGCACCGAACGCGTACAGGGTGCGATCTGAACCTGAAAACCGTTACCGGCGTGGTGTTTTCGCTTCGCGCAGCGCGTCGAGCGAATACCTGCCCGGTCCGAGGAACACCAGCAGGAAGAATCCGAAGCAGAACAGTATCGACGGGGTGCCGCCGTTGCCGTCGGGCGGGCCGCCGATGGGCCACAGTGAATTCGGTTGGTGCATCCAGAAATACGCGACCGCCATGGTGCCGGACGCCAGGAACGCGGCGGCGCGGGTGCACAGCCCGGCCCCGATCAGCAGCCCGGTGACAAACTCGATCAGCCCGGCGTACCAACCTGGCCAATCGCCCACGCGCACTGGATGCCCCGACGCGACGGGCCAGCCGAACAGGATCATCGAGCCGTAACCGGCGAACAGGAAGCCGTAGACCAGCCGGAACAGGCTCAGCACGGCTGGCGAGTAGCCGGCCATGCGCACGTTGAGATCGTTCGTCATGCGCTCCACGTTAATGTCCACCACGCCGCGTCCCGGGCCGGAATCGCGGCCGGTTCCCGGCACGTTTCGGCATGTGTACAGAATGAGACGGGTGTTGGCCTACCTGTTCTTGCTGGTCGCGATCGCCGCGGAGGTGGTGGCGACCAGCCTGCTCAAGAGCACCGACGGCTTCACCAGGTTGTGGCCGACCGTCGTCTGCCTGTTGGGTTACGGCATTTCGTTCGCGCTGCTGTCGCTGTCGATCTCCCGCGGCATGCAGACCGATGTCGCCTATGCGCTGTGGTCGGCGATCGGCACGGCTGCGATCGTGTTCATCGCCGTGACGTTTCTCGGCTCGCCGATTTCGGTTGCCAAGGTGGTCGGTGTGGGGTTGATCATCGCCGGAGTGGTCACCCTGAACCTGGGCGGACTCCCCCACTGAGCTGCTGGCCCTGCCGACATCCGGCGCTTGGGGCTTGCGGCACGGGTGGGGGTGGCGACGCGCAATCGTTGGCCGAGCACGTAAGAAGAGGGGGACGCGGGTGCCTCGCGACACCGGGTACGAGGACGAATTGCGCTTCGAGCAGAGCTATGTGGACGAGCTCTACGCGCGACTCGACGACGAGCGCGCGCGTGCCACGGACAGATACCGCACCGCGTTGCGGGGCGAGGACAGCGAGACGCCGATGGATCGCGACGTCGAGGTGCGGGCCCTGTCTCGACGGATGAAGCGTCTCGACGTCGCCGACGACGGCTTGTGTTTCGGTCGGCTGGACAGCGTTGCGGGGGAGCGCACCTACATCGGACGCATCGGGCTGCTCGACGAGGGCGACGAATACGAACCGCTGTTGCTCGATTGGCGGGCGCCGGCGGCGCGCGCGTTCTACACGGCCACCGCGGCACACCCCGAGGGCATCCGCCGGCGCCGCCAGTTCCACACCCGCGGGCGCCGGATCCTTGACTTCACCGACGAGGTCCTCGGCGAACTGCGCGACGGCGACCAGGTTGGCAGCTCGACCGACGCCGCCCTGCTGGCTGCTGTCAGCGCACCCCGCGGTGAGGGGATGCGCGACATCGTGGCGACCATCCAGGCCGAGCAGGACGAGATCATCCGACTTGACCATCCGGGCGTCCTGGTGATCGAGGGTGGGCCCGGCACCGGCAAGACCGTGGTGGCGTTGCATCGCGTCGCCTACCTGCTTTACACCCAGCGGGAGCGGATGGAACGACACGGGGTGCTGGTGATCGGGCCCAGCCCGGAGTTCCTCAACCACATCAGCCAGGTGCTGCCCGCACTGGGCGAGTCCACGGTGGTGTTCGCGACCACCGGCCGCCTGGTGCCCGGGCTGCGCGTCACCACCGAAGACACCCCGGCCGCTGCGCGTCTGAAGGGTTCGTTGCAGATCCTCGACGTGCTGGCCGCGGCCATCGCCGATCACCAGCGGCTGCCGCCCGAGCCGATCCCGATCGAGCTGTCGGATGCCGCCGTGCGCATCGACGCCGACACCGCGCAGTGGGCCCGGGAGGAGGCACGCACCAGCAAACTGCCGCACAACGAGGCCCGCGCCGTGTTCGCCGAGATCGTTACCTGGACGCTCACCGAGCGGGCGATCGCCAAGATCGGCCGCGGCTGGCTGGACCGGTCGGACACGGGCGCCTGGGAGGCGGTGCGGGAGGACCTGATCGAAGAACTTGCTGAGCACGCCGGCTTCGCCGCCGCGCTGGACGAACTCTGGCCGATTCTCACCCCGGAGACACTGCTGGCGTCGCTGCTGGAGTCGCGCGAGCGGTTACAGGCCGCCGGCGGGGATCTGGCCATGTTGCGCGCGGTCGGCGACGCCTGGACCGTCTCCGACGTGCCACTACTGGACGAACTGGTCGACCTGCTGGGCGTCGACACGGTGACCACCGCGCGGGCCCGGCAGATCGCCGAACAGGAGCAGCGCGAGGAGGCCGCTTACGCCGCCGGGGTGTTGGACCTGATGGGCGACCGGGAAGATTTGATGGACGACGAAGATCACCTACTGGCCCAGGATCTGCTCTACGGTGCGGAACTGGCCGAGCGATTCGTCGAGCGCGACACCCGCGAATTGGCCGAACGCGCCGCCGCGGACCGCAATTGGACCTATCGGCACGTCGTCGTCGACGAGGCCCAGGAACTGTCCGAGATGGACTGGCGGGTGCTGATGCGCCGCTGTCCCGCGAGGTCGTTCACGGTGGTGGGCGATCTGGCTCAGCGCCGCTCGGAGGCCGGAGCGACATCGTGGGACGCGATGCTGCGGCCGTACGTGCCCGGCCGCTGGGTGTACCGGCTGCTGTCGGTGAACTACCGCACCCCGGCGGAGATCATGAGCGTCGCCGCGGCGCTACTCACCGAGTTCGCGCCCGACGTCGTGCCGCCGGAGTCGGTGCGCGCGGCCGGGGTGAAGCCCTGGTCCCGGCGTGTCACAGCCGACGAATTACCCTCCGCCATCGATGAATTCGTCCAAGACGAGGCGGGCCGGGAAGGCACCAGTGTGGTGATCGGGCCCCCCGGTGTGCCCGGCACGGTGCCGCCGGCGCAAACCAAGGGACTCGAGTTCGACGCGGTTCTCGTCGTGGACCCGCAGCGGATCCTGTCCGAGGGCTCGCGCGGGGCGGCCGAACTCTACGTCGCCCTCACCCGCGCGACCCAGCGTCTGGGAATTCTGCACCAGGGTCCGCTCCCGGCGTTCCTGAGTGGTCTGGCCGCCGACGGTGTCATTTCGTCGTGATGTCGCGCGACCGTGATGTCGCGTTCACGTTTCGGACGGCAATTGCGCGCCAGGTGTGCAAACATCGCTGCCAGACTGACCTCCTGCCTGCCGCCGGGTTCGTCGGCTCCGCTGAAGAAGACTCGAGGGAGTACACGCTCACCATGACCGATCTGGACCGCACGCCCGCCGACGAAATGCCCGCCACCGCAAGGGCCGAACTGATCGAGCACTCCCGTACCGGCATGGGCGCGGCCGCCCTGCAGCGGGCCATCACCGACCATCTGCGGTATTCGATCGGCCGTCCGGCCGCCGCCCTGCGGCCCGAGCACTACTACCGGGCGCTGGCGCTGGCCGTGCGCGACCGCATGCAGGACCGGCGGGTGGCCTCCACGCAGCTCTCCCTCGACCTGGGCCGCAAGGTGACCTGTTATCTGTCGGCGGAGTTCCTGATGGGGCCGCAGCTGGGCAACAACCTGCTGAACCTGCGGATGGAGCGGGCGGCCAGAACGGCGCTGGCCGCGATGGGCCAGAACTACGACGAGGTGCTGGCCTGCGAAGAGGAGCCGGGACTGGGCAACGGCGGCCTGGGCCGCCTCGCGGCGTGCTACCTGGACTCGCTTGCCACCCTGGAGCGCCCGGCGATCGGCTACGGCATCCGCTACGAGTTCGGCATCTTCGACCAGGAGATCCGCGACGGCTGGCAGGTCGAGCAGACCGACAACTGGCTGGACAGCGGAAACCCTTGGGAGATAGCCAAACCCGATGTCAACTACCTGGTGAAGTGGAACGGTTACGTCGAGCACTACACCGATGACTCCGGACGCGACCGGGCACGCTGGGTGCCCGGGCTGATGCTCAAAGGAGTCGCCTACGACACCCCGATCCAGGGCTACGGCGTCAACACCTGCAACGTCTTGACGTTGTGGAGCGCCCGGGCGGTCAAGTCGTTCGCTCTGGATGCCTTCAACACCGGGGACTACTACAAGGCGGTCGAGGACGAGGTCACCTCGGAGACCGTTACCAAGGTGCTCTACCCCAACGACGAACCGGAGGCCGGCAAACGGCTGCGACTGTTGCAGCAGCACTTCTTCGTGTCCTGTTCGCTGCAGCACGTGCTGCACATCATGGACGACCTCGCCGACGTTTCGGTGCGCGAACTCCCTCAGCGATTCGCGTTGCAGCTCAACGACACTCACCCTTCGATCGGGGTCGCCGAGCTGATGCGGCTGCTGATCGACGAGCGTCAGCTGGACTGGGAGGAGGCGTGGCAGATCACGGTCGCGACGTTCGCCTACACCAACCACACGCTGCTACCCGAGGCATTGGAGACCTGGCCGCTGGAGCTGTTCGGCGAGTCGCTGCCCCGGCACCTGGAGATCATCTACGAGATCAACCGCCGGTTCCTCGACGAGGTGCGCATCAAGTTCCTGGGCGACGCCGACCGGGTCAAGAGGATGTCGCTGATCGGCGAAGACGGCGCCAAGTTCGTCCGGATGGCGCACCTGGCCACCGTCGGCAGCCACGCCATAAATGGGGTCGCCGCCCTACACAGCGAACTGCTGAAAGACAGTGTGCTCAAAGACTTCTACGAGATGTGGCCGGAGCGCTTCAGCAACAAGACCAACGGTGTGACGCCGCGCCGCTTCCTGGCGCTGGCCAACCCAGGACTGCGAGAACTCCTGGACCGCACCATCGGTGACGGTTGGCTGACCGATCTGGGGCGGCTGCGCGGCCTGGAGCAATTCGTCGACGACGCAAGCTTCCGGGAGCAGTGGCGCGACATCAAACGCAACAACAAGGCGCGCCTCGCCGCTTTCGTTCGCTCGGCGACCGGTGTCGAACTGAACCCGGAATGGATCTTCGACATCCAGGTCAAGCGCATCCACGAATACAAGCGCCAGCACCTCAACGTGCTGCACATCATCGCGCTGTACTACCGGCTCAAGCAGAATCCCGGTCTGTCAATTCCGCCGCGCGCATTCATCTTCGGCGGCAAGGCGGCACCCGGTTATTTCCTGGCCAAGCGAATCATCAAGCTGATCAACGCGGTCGCCGAGACCATCAACGCCGACCCAGAGGTCAACAAGACTCTGAAAGTGGCGTTCATCCCGAACTTCAACGTGCAGAACGCGCACCTGATCTACCCGGCCGCCAATGTCTCCGAACAGATTTCCACCGCCGGCAAGGAAGCCTCCGGTACCGGGAACATGAAGTTCATGATCAACGGCGCACTCACCGTCGGCACCTTGGACGGGGCCAATGTCGAGATTCGGGAAGAGGCCGGGCCGGAGAACTTCTTCTTGTTCGGTCTCACCGTCGAGGAGGTGGAAGCCCTGAAGGCAAACGGCTACCGCCCGGCGGACTACATCGACAGCAACGAGGAGTTGAGCGCGGTGCTCGACCTCATCGCCGGCGGAATGTTCTCACACGGCGACCCCGAGGTGTTCCGGCCGCTGGTGGACAACTTGCGCCACCACGACTCGTTCCTGGTGTGCGCCGACTTCGCCTCGTACGTCGCGTGTCAGGAGCGGGTGAGCGCGGCGTGGGAAGATCGGGACGCCTGGACGAAGATGTCGATTTTGAATACCGCACGCAGCGGCAAGTTCTCGTCGGATCGCGCCATCGCCGAGTATTGCGAAGACATTTGGAAGGTGTGGCCGCTGACCGTCAAGATCTGACGATCGCGGCTTACCCGGAAGCTGTTCGGGGCTAACCGATCTCGCTGTTGACGTAGACGGCGACGTACCCGATGGGGATGCCGGTCCGAGCGGCGATGCATCTGCGCGCTGCCAGTTCGACCGCGGCGCGATCGGGCGCCCGGGTGACCTCGTCGACCTCGGGTATCCGGACCGTCCAACCGTCCGCGTCGCGGACGATGTCGATGTCGAAGCACTGGCCAACGGTTACGCATTTCACGAAATGGCTGCGAACCCTGCGCGACGGACGTGCATGCCGCAGAGTGGGCTGAAGAGGCATGGTGTTTTCCTGGGACGATGATGGGCCGCGGGCAAGACTAGTGCGATTTGGCGGCAATACCTAATCGCAACCTGTCCGCAGCCTGCTATTGGGTTTGCGAACCCAGTTCGGCAATGCGTTCTGCCAGGGCCAGGATGCGCTGGGCATCGCGCACATGCAGGCTTTCGATCATGCGACCGTCGACGGTGATGACGCTCTCCCCGGCGGCCTGCGCCTGCTCATAGGCCTCGACGACCTTGTTGGCGTGGGCGAGCTCGCCTTGCGATGGCCCGAATATCTCGTTGGCCGGCCCGACCTGCGAGGGATGGATCAGCGTCTTGCCGTCGAATCCCATCTCGCGGCCCTGCTGCGCCTCGGTCCTGAAGCCGTCTTCGTCCTTGATGGCGTTGAACACGCCGTCCAGCACCACCTTTCCGGCCGCACGCGCGCCCAGTACGGCCAGCGCCAGCGCCGGGACGACGGACGCCCGTCCGGGGACGTGCAATGCGTGCAGCTCGTTGACCAGATCGTTGGTGCCGACGACGAGTGCCGCCAACCGCTCGCTGGCCGAGGCGACTTCTTCCATGCGCAGGAAGGCCCTGGGCGTCTCCACCATCACCCACAGCTGCAGCGACTCCGGGGCCCCGAGTCCGTCGAGCCGGTCGGCCAGAGCCCGGACCTTTTGTCCCGTCTCGACTTTCGGCACCAGCACGCCGTCGGCGACCGAATCCGCCACAGCGGCGAGGTCGTCGTCGTGCCATTCGGTGTCCAAACCGTTGATGCGCACCACGATCTCGCGGGGGCGGTAGGCGCGCGACGCGACGGCATCGCACACTCGGCGCCGCGAGTCTGCTTTCGCATCCGGCCCGACCGCGTCCTCGAGATCGAAGATCAACACGTCAGCAGGCAGGGATTTGCCCTTTTCCAGCGCTCGGGCGTTGTTGCCGGGCAGGTAGAGCGCCGATCGGCGCGGGCGCAGCGTCGGCGCCATGAGCACGTTCCCTTCCGTCCGGTGGGCGGCAGCTAATTTACGTTCACGCCGTAGTCGAGCGCTATGCCGCGCAGTCCCGAGGCGTAACCCTGGCCGATGGCGCGAAACTTCCACTCGCCGTCGCGCCGGTAGAGCTCGCCGAACACCATTGCCGTTTCGGTTCCGGCATCTTCCTGTTCGCGCCGCATGCGAGCGCACTGGCATCGAGGTCGTAGGTGCTGTCCCAGCCCAAACCCACGGCCACGGCGGTCAGGTGTGGTGCCTGCTTGGTGAGGGAGACGTTGCCGCCCTTGTTCAGACTGACGCCCATGACGATCACCTTCCGCGCGATGTGAAAATCCTGGAGTGCCCGCTCCCGGCCCCGTCCGGGTGTAGAACCCTATGAAACCAGACCCCGCACAGCCAAGGAGCAGACCATGCCGGCCGTTTTCGTACATGGCAATCCAGAGACCGACGCGATCTGGGGCCCGCTGGTCGCGGCTCTCGACCGCGACGACGTGGTGCTTCTTTCGCCGCCGGGGTTCGGGGCCCCGTTGCCCGACGACTTCGCGGCGACCTACCTGGCCTACCGTGATTGGCTCGAAGAAGAGCTGGAACGCATCGACGAGCCGATCGACCTGGTCGGACACGACTGGGGCGGTGGACACGTGCTGAACGTGGTGATGCACCGCCCCGAATTGGTGCGCAGCTGGGTCAGTGACATCGTCGGCGTGTTCGACCAGGACTACGTCTGGCACGACCTCGCCCAGGTGTGGCAGACGCCGGGTGCCGGTGAGGAGCTCGTCGACACCATGATGGGTGGATCGATCGAGGATTGGGTGGCCCAGACCGCGGAATTGGGAATACCGGCCGACATCGCGGCCGCGATCGGCCAGGCGCACGGCCCCGAGATGGGGCGAGCCATCCTGGCGCTGTACCGTTCGGCGGCGCAGCCGGCAACAGCTGAGGCCGGCCGGGCACTGGAGAACGCGGCGGCTCGTCCCGGACTGTCCATCCTGGCCACCGAGGACAGCTACGTCGGATCCGAGCAGATCCGGCGGCGGGCGGCGGCGCGCGCGGGCGCGCGGACGGAAGTCCTCGACGGGCTGGGACATTGGTGGATGCTGCAGGATCCGCATCGCGGCGCGGCGGCCCTCACCGGGTTCTGGGAGACGCTGGCTTGAGTTCTCGGCGGCGCCGGCCCGGCTAGGTGGCGCCCGCGCCTTGCAGCGACTCGGCGACTTCTCGTGCCGCCCGGGCGCCGGCTTCGATGGCGCCGTCGATGTAACCGGCGTGCTCCGCGGCGGTCTCCGCCCCCGCCCAGTGAATGTGCCCGCTCGGTTGCGAGCTGAAGGGCAGGAAGCCGGCGCGGGTGCCCTTGTCCGGCAGCGCAATGTATCCGCCGCCGACGAAAGAATCCGAATGCCAAGCCTTTTCGTGCCAGCTGGCCGGTTGGACTACCTGCGGGCCGAGATGCGCCCGCAACTGGCCCAGCAGTGTGGCACGACGATCTGTGTCCGTGTCGAGGGCGCGGGCGTCGGGTCCGGCGACCAGCAGGCAGAGGTGCCCGGGTCCATCCGGCGGCGAAGAGTCGAACACGGCGAAGCCGGGGTCTCCCAGGACGAGGCACTCGGCATGGGTGCGCGCACGCCAGAACGGGGTGTCGTATACCGCGATCGCTTTGAACACCGAGCCCATATATGTGCTGCGTTGCAAAGCGATTCGCTCCGGCGGCAGCGCCGGTTCGAAAGCGATCCGCCGCGCCATGGGAGGTGGCACGGTGATGACGGCCCGGGCGGCACGCACCTGCCCCGTGCTGGTTGCCAGTGAAACTTCGTCGGCTCCCTGGCGGACGGCGGTGACCCCGCAACCGGTGTACACCCGCTCACCCAGGTCGGCCGCGAGCCGCTCGGGCAGAGTCGCCGCTGCCTCGACAAGCAGCGATTCCTGGGCTCCTCCTTTGGTTTTCAACATTTTAGTGAGCCCGCCCTCATACCGGATCAGCGAGATAAGTGCCCGAATCGAACAGCGGTCGGGGTCGGCGGTGGAGCTGACGACGGTGATCAACTCGAGTAGCCGTCGCGCTCGCGACGAGGGGACCCGCCGCAGCCAATCCTCGACCGTTGTGGTGTCCCACCGGTCTGGTGCGGGTAGCCGGGACATGGCCTCGACTCCGGCCAGTGCGGCGAACGCCATCAGCACCGGCGGCGAGAGCAACGAGACCGCGTGGCCACCGTCGAGGATCGCCGGGCTTTTCGGGGTACGCATGTCGAACTTCGTCGTGCCGAGTTCGGCGGCGAGAGCCGCGAATCGATGGTGCCCGTGGCCGATCCATTGTCCGCCGAGGTCCAGTCTGGACCCGAGCGCGGAGGTTTCGCCCATCATGCGTCCGCCGACCCGGTCGGCGGCTTCGAGCACCACGACGTCGATTCCCTGACGGTGCAGATCGCGCGCCGCGACCAAGCCGGACATTCCGGCCCCGACGACCGCCACGGTGGCGCAGTCCGTCATCGATTTTTCTCCAAATCTGGTGTTCTGGAACGGGATTCGCGGCTTCAGGGAACCGATCCGCCGGACACCGCCCGCCGTGTTGTCAGGCCACCGGCGCCCGCCGCCACGCCGTATTCGGACAGCGGACCGTCGGGTGTCCCCTCGGCTCGCGGTGACGGCGATCGGGCGAACGGTGCGGGCCGCCCCGGTTCGGCCGCTTGGTGTAGTCGATCGCCATTCCTGGTGTCCCTCCGTTTCAGGCCGGCGAGCACAGCAGGGGTGGTTCGTCGCCAGCCCCCGAATAGCAGGCTATAGCGTCCTGAGCCTGAATCGAGCCGCAGATTCTCCGCGCCAGGACGGATGCCTCAAGTTGTTGGCGTTGGGTCTGCGTTCCCTATGAAGCTGACCTGATGGGACCGTTGTGCCCACCTACCGTCGGCAGGTGGGTCGCCGCTGCCGGCCGTCACCTCCACTGAACCGAGATATGAAAACGTAAGGCGAAGTTGTCAATTCCGCTTCTTGCGACATCGACTCGCCGTAGGCTGCCTCACGCAAACTCAAGTGGAGGTTGAGGAATATGACCGTTCGCGTTCTCCTGGCGTCGGTGGCCGCAGGCGTCGGAGTTCTCGGCATCGGCTTGACGGTCGCGCCGGATGCACAGGCCGACCCCCCGTACGCCAACTGCACCCAGGCCCACAACGACGGCCGGTACAACATTCCCAAAGGGGACCCGGCCTACTCGCCCAAGCTGGACCGCGACAATGACGGAATCGCCTGCGAGTCCCGCTGAGCGACCGTCTCGCTTCACGCCGGAGCAGGCCGGCGCCGGGCCGCCGTGGCCTGCGAGACGCAATTCGCGGCGTTTGCCGATGGACGCGTTCGGTGATTTCGACGACCCCAAATAATCCCCACACCACGCGAGATCAGCAGCGCCATCAGTCACAAACCGCGCGCAGTAGAATGCGACAACATTTGCGTAATGTATGTGTTTGACATGATCAATGGTGGGAGTTGTTGGCTGCCTGTGCTTTTCGTCACACGAGTATGCCTCCGGACTTTGCCATGCGGGCATCGACGAAGCCCTATTTTGTAGAGCGGATACCGGCTACTTATTCGGAAAGCAACCGAGGGAGGAACTGGCATGTTCGGCAGCGTCCTACGGGAGGCGGCCTGCTCGGCGACCCAGCGCGCGGGCATGGTTAACAATTCTGACCAAGTGTCAGCAGCAATCGTGGCTTCTGCCGCGGCGATGGCGCCAACGGTCGAGGAAGGTTTGCGAGGGGCTGAGTTGCCTTCCGTTAAGCGACACCGTTGTATCCGCGTGCCAAACAGGACGGTTCAAGCATGACGCAACCGGTTTCGCCAGGATGGTATCCGGACCCGTCCGGACGTCCCGGCACGCGCTATTGGGATGGAAGCCGGTGGACCGTCGTCGAGTCCGGGGTGCCAACACGGAAGCGGCTCATCTGGCCCTGGATCTTGGTCGGCACGGCGGCGCTATTTCTTGGAGGCTGCGGAACACTCATCGCGATCGGATCGGTAGCAAACCACGGCAAGAGCAAACTCGCCGAGCACAGCGCGCAGTTGAGGCCCCCTAGCGCTTCGGTCCCAACGTTGCCGTCAATCACTGCGCAACCAACGGTGCCAGCAGCAGCAATAGGCCAGGAAGCCAGAGACGGTGAAATGGTCTTCATGGTCACCTCAGTCGATCAGTCAAGGGTCGCCGGCAACTCGTCCAATCCCTACATGCAGGTCACTGCGCAGGGTCAGTTCCTGAACGTGCACCTGACGGTTCGCAACGCCGGAAACAAACCGCTCACCTTTATGGCGGCAAATCAGAAACTGACCCTTGGCGGCAACACGTACGAACCCAACAACTCCGCCGCCCTGTGGACCGACTCCATGAACGTAAGCATCAACCCGGGCAACAGTATTCAGGCGGTCGTGTCTTTCGATGTGCCGACAAATACCCCTCTCAACGGCACCGTGAATTTGCGCGAGTCCATCCTATCGAAGGGCGTCGACGTAGCGATTCAATAGCAGTTAGGCCATCCGAACCCGATCAGGCCTCCGGCATAGCCGGTTTCCCGCCCGCAACCTGCGTCGGCGCCGACTTCGATGCCCTCCGCGCGCAGCCGGGTTCTCACGTACCCGAGATGGAGAGCCGGCCGGGCGGATCTGAAATCCAGCCCTGGGCACCGGCAAGCACAGCCGCGTGCACCGCTCGCGCGATCCGGGCGCCGAACTCCGAGCGCGGCCCACCGTAGGTTTCCGGAGTTCCGTCCGTCGGGCAGTGCACGACGATCGCGTCCGAGGCTGTTCCGGTGGCCCGCACCCCGGCCTCGTACAACGCCTGCACTTTCGCCTCCGTGGCAGTGGCCACGGCGTTGACGAGAGCTGCCTCAGACAGCCGTACCGGCACCGCAACCACGATGTTGATCGTGCCCACCCGGTGCTCGTCACCGGCTATGAGCGGTCGGTACTCGACGGTCTGGAAGTCGGCGAATCCAGCCGTTCCGGCGCCGGACGGCAACTCGCCGCGGAAGTGCCGATCGGGCGCTGCCGCCCAGGTCGGGTGGGAGAGTCCGACCGTCGCGGCGGCAACAACGCCGGTGTCGGCGGCAACGTGGTAGCGGGACACGTCGACGGCGGTAAGCAGCCCGCAGCCGGTGCCGATGAGCTCGAAGCCGGCGGCTATTTCGATTAGGTGACGGTCCGGGTCGGTCCGGTCGTAATCGAGCGGAACCGTCGCGTTGACCACCCAGCCCCGAACCCCGATACCGCCGCCGAGCGGGCCCGACGAAATGCACAGTCGGGGCTCGGCGAATTGCCAAACAAGAACCGGCAGCGACCGAGCCCGTTCCACCCGGGCAGTCAATCTTGGATGCACCGTCTCATCCTCGCGTACTGTCACGAGCCTCCTACACACGCCGCTCGGAAGCTGCCAAGACTGCGCGACGGAGCATCGCGGCAGCGCGGATGTCAAGAGGTTGCAGCTGGCGACGGGCACCGACCGACACTTCCCCAGGTTCGGCAAAGCTGCGACCCCCGTTTCCGACTCCGGCTGGTTAGGTCGTTCAGCAACGCCCGTGAAAGAGTCGATTGAGCCGCGGGCCGGTACGCCGGCACCGGTGTAGTTGCCGTGGGTCGCAAGAGCCCTGCGTGATGACTTCACGAAAAACGTTGCGTGCTAACCCTTTCGGCCGACATGGAGAAGGTCCGATCAGGTCGCCCAACCATGAAGTGAGCCGCCCGCGATTTCTCCGCGGCACAGTTAGCTCGCCGATCGGCAAAGGCGGCGCGTCACACGATTGATCGAAGGCCCACCGTGGCGTTACCCCACAAAAGAGACACGACCAATTTCCGCGCAGCATGATTTTAATGGTGAACTTCAGGTAAACTGCCCACGAACTCCCGGTGTCCCACTGCCCGACGGATCGTCCCGTGGCCCGCATACCACCGTCAAACCGTCGGGGACTAGCAGAACGGAGCCCCTGCTATGTCCACCCACATCACCGTTTCCGCTCGCTCTGTGTTGACCGCGGCCGTTGCGCTCACCGGCGCGGCAATCCTGGGCGGCGGCGCAGCATCAGCCGACCCGAACCAGGACGACCAGTTCCTGGGACTGCTCAGCCAAAAAGGCGTAGCTGCCCTGTCGGGAGTGCCAAGCCTCATCGCCACAGCGCATCAGATCTGCCGCAATCTCGACGACGGGATGTCAGCGGGTGCCCTGGTGGACGCGCTGGTAGACAATGCCAACAACGTCACTCCCGGTGCCGACCGAGATCGGCTCGCGCGTACCCAGGCCCGCTTTTTCGCTGCCGCAGTGGAGGCCTACTGTCCGAACCATCTGGCACAGGCAGCTGCTATCCCTGCGCGATGGAACGGACCGAGGCACCGGGTGCTCCTCGCCTCGCTGATCAAAGTGAGCAATCCGGAAAACCCGACGCAGCCGGCACCGGGACCGGACGTCCAAAGTGTGATACCGCCGCAGGCACCTGCTCCCGCTCCGCCAAGAACGTTGGCACCGACGGTAACTGGTCCGCCGCCGGGCGCCGGCGGAGGCGGAGGCGTCAATGGTGGTGGGGCGGGCGGCGTGGGCCCGCCACCGCCCATGGAACCCGGCATCATCGCGCTCGCGCCGTAACCGCCCAGTCAGCCGGCCATGTCGGGCGGGCACGCTGATTTCGTCGGCACACGACACGAGATCGTTTTGGTATCAACACAATTACGCTGCCGTTCAACAGCTGTCACATTGTTAACATCACTGCGATGCAGGACCTGGCGGTGTATTCACACCTTCGACGATCACGCCCGATTTCCCGGCGTGATGTTTTGCGCTACAGCATCGCAATGTCGGCAGTGCCGGGATTGTTTGCGGCCTCGACAATGGCACCCGCCGCCGCAGTCCCCACGGCGGCTACTTCCACTCCGAAACTGATCGACTTCGCCATGAACCAAATTCCCGCGGAGCAAATTCGGGCTGCCGGCTACGCCGGCGTCATCAACTACGTCTCGCTGTCGCGTCCCGGCTCGTCCTTCGGCGCCAAACCGATTACGCGGCCCTACGCCGAGCAGCTGAAAGCAGCCGGGTTGATGATCGTCAGCAACTACCAGTACGGCAAGCCGGGCGGGTCAGCATCATCGGACTTCAAGCGCGGGTTCGACGGCGGCGTCGCCGATGCGCGCACCGCGTGGAAGCTGCATACCGCGGCGGGTGGCGGTCAAAGTGCGCCGATCTTCTTCACCATCGACGAAGACATCAACCACGACACCTGGAACAACGTGGCGCTGAAGTGGTTTCGCGGAATCAACTCCGTGTTGGGAGTGCAGCGCACCGGCGTCTACGGCGGCATCGACGTGTGCCAGTGGGCCGCCGCAGACGGTGTCATCGGGAATTCGCGCACTCCCGGCCGCCGGTGGGCCTGGCAGACGAAAGCTTGGTCGGGCACGCGGATCGACCCCGCCGCCGTCCTCTACCAACGCGTGGTGAGTACGGCGTCGAATCCAGGCCCACGTGTCGGCGGATTCGAAGTCGACGTCAACGATGTCCTTGCCCAGGATTTCGGCCAGTGGAGTTTGCATCCCTGAGACCCTCGCATCAGCCTGATGAAAACGGTTGAAGTTGACCTTCGTCAGGCCCTCCGCCACTGAGCCCGTCGTCGATCCATTCTGCGATCACGGTGTCGAATGCGGCTGCCAATCGGCATTTTTCGCCGTCTCCCGCGGGTATCGTTCCGGAGGTGTCGCTGCCGGAGCTGCTGATGCGCACGGCTCAATCAGCGGCGATTCCGTTGCTGGTGGCCACCGCGGTCAGTCACATTGACGCGCCGCCTAACCACTTGGGCACCACCGTCAATTGGACCTTGATGTGGCGCAGGTCAATTGCTCTCGTTAGCGGTGTTGACCCACCGTGAATGTCTGGCGAGCCGCGTGGGCAGCGGAGTGCTCTCCCATTGACCGTGTTCGAGCCAGTCGCGTAGCGCGGCAGCGTCACCGTCACCGTCGATCGGGCCGATCCAGTGGGCCGGTCCGCACGCGTGGCGGTCCACCGTGCAGGGCTGCAGCAGCGCCATAACCCCGCATCCGGATTGCCGAGATGCACAGGCCACTGGCCCGAGGATGCACGCAGCGGAGACCAGCATGCCGTGCGGGCAGCGTTGGATCGTCGGGCGCAGTTCATCGATCACCGACAGAGCAGGATCGCCCGAGCAGGCGTTGCAGACGATGACGGTGAAAGGTCGGTCGGTCCGGTGTGGGACGGTCATCGCGTCTGGCCCGGTCGATCTCGGTTGCCAACCGCCGTTGCACCCCAGAGAACGAGGAGTACGGCATCAGCAGCTTTACCGGCTCTTCGTAATTCAGAGTGCATCGACCAGTGAGTGCAAGGCGCCACTGTGTAGCAGTGAGCGCCATCGGTAGTGGGTGAGATTTCGGAAGCCAAGGGCGTTGCGGCGCAGGGCTTCCAGGCGGCCGTTGATGGCCTCGGTGGGCCCGTTAGAGGCGCGGTGGTCGAAGAACGCCAGGATGTCGGCGCGGCGGCGGTGCAGGGTACGGCCGAGTTGGGCCAGTTCGGCGAGGATCGCGGGGACGCCGCGGCGTAACGAGTTGATGATCGCGGTCATCATGGTCTTGGCGCGGCGTCGGTCGGGGTGGCTGTAGGCGGCGATGATGCGCTGATAGACGCTCCAGGTCACCATGACCCCGAGATGATCGTCATCGGCGAACACCGCTTCCAATCGTGCCCGTTGCCGGGCGCTTAGCAACGGCACCCGGGTGCGCAGGGAGCGGCGTACTCCGTAGAGCGGATCGCCGGTGCGACCCCGGTGCCCGCAGGTCAGCTGCTGGATGCGTTGGCGGCACAGATCCAACTTCAGGCCCGCCAGCGCGACGACGTGGAACGGATCCATGACCGCGGTGGCGTCGGGCAGTTCCTCGGTGGCGGCGGTCTTGTAGCCGCCGAAGCCGTCCATGGCGATGACCTCGACCTGCTCGCGAAACGCCGGCAGCTGATCGGCCAGCCAAGCCTTCAGTGCTGCAGCGGAGCGCCCTTCGACAAGGTCAAGCAGCCGTGCTGGCCCGGTGCCGTCGCGGACCGGGGTGAGGTCGATGATCAACGTGACGAACCCTGCGGTGCCGCGTCGCCGTGGAGCCCAGCGGTGCTCATCGACCCCGATGACCCGCACACCGTCAAGCCGATCGGGTCCGGCCGCGGCGATCACAGCCGCAACGGTGCGCACGGCGATCGTGCTGACGGTATGCCAGGACACCCCGAGTTCGCCTGCGATCGCCGAAATGGTCGTGCGGTCGATCATTAACCGCCGCAATACATATCGGGCACACCGACGGGTCGTCGACGAGCGTGGGGCGGCAAGTTTGTCGAGGTTCTGGTTGAACACCGCCCGCCCGCACTGTGGTGTGAGACAACGGTAGCGCGGGATTGCGACCCTGAGCACCAGGAGGGCAGCCGGCCACCGGCAGATCGGTCAACGGCCGCACGACCGTGTCGCGATAGCGGCCGTCGTGGCCACAGTCCGGGCAGCGGGGATCACGGGCCACCGGCGTGCAAAAGATCGTGGTCTGCTTCTCGTCGACTGCGGCGTCAGTGATCGTCACCCCCAACTCGATGGTGCGCATGATCGTGTCGGCAACAACAGACGGCGAGCAGGCAGTAGCCTCAGGCACGGGTTCCCTCGGTGTGGTGGTTGTGGCAGGTGTAGGAACCCGAATCGTCACCCGCCGAGGGCCCACCTCAGCTCACCGACACGACAACATTCCCGGCAATCCGCCGATCACCGACGCACTCTCGTTCACGAAGAGCCGCTTTACCTTCCGTGCAGATCGGCCGTTTCATCCGCAACGATTGAATTCGGTGCTTGACGAGATGCGAGGATTATTGCGCAGCAAGGGGTTTTGCTTCGAGCGCCGCGTCGATCGTGTCGAAGCGTTCGGTCATGTACCGATACAGTTTGGAGAATTCATCGTGCGTCATATCTACAGTCAATTATATTGCAAATGAGCAGAATTGGGAATATCGGCGTTCAAATCCCGATCGGCTATCGTGCTCGACCGACCGACGATTACATGAAGTGATCGCTTCGGTCGAATGGCTCGGCAGTGCTGAAAAGTGTTCAGCTTTTAGCTCATTCGCTATACAGACAGGCGCCCGGAGGAGCGGCGGCAGCATCTGTGGCGACCGGCTAATCTGACGCATCCGCAACGCGCCCATAGTAGCGCTCCCAATCATCGTCGCATGTCGACGGTCCGCCAAACGATTTTCGCTCCGTCAGCTCCTGCTGTATCCGTCGCTGGCGCCAGTCCTTCATGCCTTCGTACACATTGCCAGGGACGCGGTTGTCGAGTATGAAATGCTCCGCCAGCCATTCTGCGTTCATGCAGGCCACGAGGCAGCAGTACTTGGTGCGGAGTTGCTGCTGCCCGGGGTTCTCACGCTCGGGTTCGGTAGTGTCGGCATCCTCGCCAGCTGGCGCCTGCGCCAACAGGCGCAGCGCTGGCGAAGCCGACGCGTCAGAAGCCGGCCTGTGCGCAGCATCCGTTCGGTCAGGTACTGACTTTGCCCGAGATCAGAGAGTGGACGCACGACGAGCGGAATTCGCTGATAAAGGCCAATATTCGCCAGCTAGAGCGTGACCGATCCTAGCCGACCTGCACGAGCGGCTAAGAATCTGAGAGATCGGGCATGAGGAGCTTTATACGTGAGGAAGCCAACCGGACCCCGACGGGGACAGGACGAAGCCGCGCCCCTGCGGATCCTTGCATGCCGTTGTCTTCTTGTCGTCAACCCCACATACGACCCCGCCGACGGTGATCGAATGCAGTGGCGGCAGAGTCTTAATGGGCTGGTCGTGGATCGTGTTGTTCACGATGTAGCGTGGACTTGCCGATTCGTAGAGGCCTTTTTGGGTGTCCATGTAGTGCACGGTCGTGACGGGATTGGCCACCGGGGCAACGCCTGGGAGATTGTTTCCCAAACACGCTGCACCTCCGTTATCGATCAGGCAGACGACACCGTCCGGTGAGAGGAAATAGTCAGTCCGCGTGGGTTGTCGTCCCGGGTTATCGAACGCAATTTCATAATTGGCGATGTCGACAGGTGTGTAGCCGCTGAGGTCAGGAAACTTCAGTGGTTCGGCGTGTCCATCGCATGCGGTCAGCAGCGAGGTCGTGAGGATTACGATAGCGGTGCAGAGCGCTCTGGTAAGCATGTCTAATGTCCTATTTATGTGGGTTCACCTGGAATTGCTCGACGGTATAGGTGTCGCCGGTACCGGTGTCCCATTGACTGACCAGTACCCCGAAATTATCCAGCGTAGAACCAGGCACGATGAATCCGCCGTAATTCTGCGGGTAACCCGTCCCAGGAGTCAGCGCCGTCGGCCAGATACCTGCCTGTGCGACCACAGTGTTTAGTGAGTTGTTGGGATCAAAAATCTGGACGGGCGCTCCGTTGCCAACTTGGATTTCAGTTCCCCCGGTAGCCCCGTTCCAGCCCGACAAGACGGGGCGGCCACCGACCTCGCGAAAGCTGATTTCTCCGTAGTGAACGCCACGGTCTGTCAGTGGGACCGCGCGCGCTGCGGAGTCTGGGCCTGCTTGGCCAAAATCGTCGCCGGTCCAGGGCTTCCAGGAGTCGCGGTTGGTGATGTCGGCGGGGTTGTCGACCTCGTACATCGTGATGCCCAGGCTGCGGTCGAAGGCGTCGGCGGCGATGTAGATATGGCCGTTGCTGGCTTGGTAGCCGCTGATCTGGGTGGGCGCGCTGTCCGGTTTGGTGCCCACCGCCAGGTGGTTCGGCCCGCGCCACCGTTAACTGCACACCGCCAGCAGTCAGCGCCAGGTCGTGGGCTGCCGCCAGCGCCGGAGACGCACCGGCGCCCGCCTCGGGAACGGGGTCGGTCTTGATGTCATTGGTAATGTCGTTCACCACCGCTTGAACCTGCGGCTGCAGCAGCGCCATCGCATCCAGATCCATTTTGACCAGATCAGCCACGTGAGCCCCCTGTCTGCTATGGAGTCGCATAACCCACATCACGGCCAGATCCACACTATAGAAATGGCTCGTGATGACCACAATGCCCGTCCAGCCGAGACTCGCGGGCAAACCTCTGTTGCGCTTGCAGTTGCAGTTGCAGTTGCTCGGAAGGCGTCGCAAGCCGAGACCAGCGTTTTTAAAGTTTGCAATAATTGACGGCCATTCAATGAATTCATGCGTCGCAGAAATGCGTATTTGTATTGATTTTGTGCAATATTCCATTGTACAATTAATGGTACAAAGGGGCGCCATTCGAATGACACCAGAACAAATTGCAAAACTTATCAACCTGCTCAAAATCAAGCGGACGGAATTGCGCCTGAGCGCCAATGAGGTCGCCAAGCGCGCCAAGGTCGATCCTGGCACTGTTTGGAGAATCGAGCAGGGATTGATCGCGAACCCACGGGTCGAGAACCTGGTCGCAATCGGCCGCGTCCTCGCCATCAGCCCGATGGAACTGTTCACCACCGCAGGCTGGTTTACCGCCGACGACCTACCGGATTTCGGCACTTACCTCAGCACCAAGTTCGAAGGCATACCCGAAGCTGCGGTCGAAGACATCGAGCAATACGTCGACAAGACCCTGGATGCCCACACGCGGCGCTCGTCCCCTCACCAAAGCCTGAGGCACTACAACCACTGTCCACAATGCCCCCCGCGCCCCGAAGGAGTGCTGACATGAACAGATCAACCAAGTTTGAGGAGCCCACCAAGGCCGTCCTTTACCTCCGGGTGTCATCCAAGAAGCAGATGGACACCGCCGTCGACATCGACCCGGATGGCAATTCCATTGCCACGCAACGGGAAGTAGCCAGCCGCAAGGCCAACAACCTGGGTGCTGATGTCGTGAAGGAATTCGTCGAGCCAGGTGTTTCTGCGTCGACGATCGAGAAACGCCAAGCATTCCAAGACATGCTGACGTTCCTGCGCGAGCACAGCGACGTGCGCTACGTCATCGTATACGCCCGCTCCCGCGCCTTCCGCAACTACATCGACGCAGCCATCACCAAACGCCTTCTCGATAAGCTCAATGTCAAACTCGTCTCTGCGCGTGAAGATTTCGGCGACGGTGTCTACGCCGACATGATGGAGGCCGTTACCGATATCTTCAACGACGTTCAAAACAAGCTCAGCGGTGAAGACATCCGAATCAAATTGCAGCACAAGGCCATTAACGGAGGCACCACAGGACGAGCCCCAATCGGCTACCTCAACACCAGGACCGAAGTCGAGGGGCGACTGATCAATACTGTCAGCCTCGACCCCCTCCGTGCACCTCTGGTACTGAAAGCCTGGGAGCTGTATTCCACGGGCGACTATTCAATCGAACGACTCACGGCCACGATGGCCGACCTGGGCTTGACCAGCAAACCAACCGGCCGCTGGCCAGCAGGCAGACCGATGTCCGACACGCAATTGCACCGGATGCTCGGCGACGCCTATTACGCCGGCTTCGTCGTCTACAAGGGTGATATCTACCCCGGGCGACACGAACCGATCATCGGGCAGGACCTCTTCGAGCGCGTCCGTGAAGTTCAGGCCGCCCGCAGCGGCCGCGGAACTCGCGATCGTGTTCTCAACCATTACCTCAAGGGACTGCTGTTCTGCGACCGATGTGACGAACATGGCCGGACCTCGCGGCTCATCTATACCGAGGCCAAAGGCCGCAGCAGACGCTACGGGTACTTCCTGTGCCGAGCACGACAAGACGGGCTCTGCGACCTGCCGCACATCGCCATCGAGCGCGTGGAGCAGGCGGTCGTCGACCACTACATCACTTTCCAACTCGGCGAGGAATTCGCGAACGAATGTCGGGAGAAGCTCGACGCAGCACTCGCCGACGCCCAGGGCAGCGAGCGAGAAGTGCACGCAGCACTCACGCGGCGCCTGAGGGAACTCAGCGAGAAAGAGTCCCGGCTCATCGATCTTGCCGCCGACGGCACATTGCCGGCCGCAAAGATCCGCGCCAAGCTAAACGAGGTCAAGATCGACCGCGCCCGCATCGAAGCTGGCCTCGCGACCACCGCCGATCAGCTGTCGCTCGGCGCGGGAGTGCTGCGTGATGCGCTGCACCTCGTCGCCGACACCCACGCGCTGTACCAGAACGGAAGTAATCAAGTCCGCCGCAACCTCAACGACACGTTCTTCCAGAAGCTCTACATCGACGACTGCGAGGTTGTCCATGACGAACTGAAGCCGCTTTTCGCCGAAATCGCCGAAGCAAAGAGGGCAATGATGGCCTTAGGCACAGCGGACGCCCGATTCCGGGACGCCACAACTGCGGATTCAGTCAATAACAACAAAACGGCCCCACTCGGACTCGCTGGCATTTTTTTGGCCAGCGGTTCGAGTAAGGCCGGTCTGGTGGAGCTAAGGGGACTCGAACCCCTGACCCCCACACTGCCAGTGTGGTGCGCTACCAGCTGCGCCATAGCCCCAAGTCGTGCTCATCGAAGCTACACCACCGGCCACACGGGTTCAAAACCGCTGGCCAGGGCGGCGGCACGGACCCGTTCCGAACAGCGGGCCCGCTTCTGCGAAAGCAAGACACCGGCCGCCACCAGCCCCTACTCGATGGCCTGGTTGACCACCTCCCGGGCCACCTGCTGCACCTCAGCGAGGTGCTCGGGACCCCGAAACGACTCGGCGTAGATCTTGTAGACGTCCTCGGTGCCCGACGGCCGCGCGGCGAACCACGCGTTCTCGGTAACCACCTTCAGCCCGCCCAGCGCCGCGCCGTTGCCCGGCGCGGAGGTCAGCTTCGCCACGATCGGCTCCCCCGCCAGCTCGGTGGCCGTCACCTCAGCAGCCGATAGCCGCGACAACCGAGCCTTCTGCTCGCGGGAAGCCGGCGCGTCCACCCGCGCGTACACCGGCGCACCGTAGCGCCCCGTCAGCTCCGTATACCGCTGCGACGGCGTCCGACCGGTTACCGCCAACATCTCCGAGGCCAGCAGCGCCAGAATGATGCCGTCCTTGTCCGTCGTCCACACCGATCCGTCCCGACGCAGGAACGACGCCCCCGCCGACTCCTCACCGCCGAAACCGATTGTGCCGCCGATTAATCCGTCGACGAACCACTTGAAGCCGACCGGCACCTCCACCAACGTCCGGCCCAGACCGGCCACCACCCGGTCGATGATCGACGAGCTCACCGCCGTCTTGCCCACGCCGACGTCCGCAGGCCAGGACGGCCGGTGCGTGAACAGGTAATCGATGGCCACGGCCAGATAGTGATTCGGGTTGAGCAGTCCCCCATCCGGAGTGACGATGCCGTGCCGGTCGGAGTCGGCGTCGTTACCGGTGGCGATTTGATAGCGATCCCGGTTGGCAATCAACGACGCCATCGCATCCGGCGAGCTGCAGTCCATCCGGATCTTGCCGTCGTGGTCCAGCGTCATGAACCGCCAGGTCGCATCGACCAGCGGGTTGACCACGGTCAGGTCCAGACCGTGCCGATCAGCGATAGCGCCCCAGTAGTCGACGCTTGCTCCACCCAACGGATCGGCCCCGATCCGCACCCCGGCTGCGCGCACCGCGTCGACGTCCACGACGTTCACCAGGTCGTCGACGTACGAACCCAGGTAGTCGTGCCGCTGCGCCGCACCCAGCGCCCGCGCCAGCGGTACCCTGCGCACCGCAGAAAGGTCCCGCAGAATTTCGTTGGCGCGCTTGGCAATCACGTTGGTCGCCGCCGAATCCGCCGGGCCGCCGTTGGGCGGGTTGTACTTGAAACCGCCATCCGAGGGCGGGTTGTGCGACGGTGTCACCACGATCCCGTCGGCCAATCCCTCAGTGCGCCCGCGGTTGTAAGTGAGGATGGCGTGGCTCACAGCCGGCGTCGGGGTGTACCGGTCGCGTGAATCGACAACGGTCACAACGTCATTGGCGACCAACACCTCCAGCGCCGACACCCACGCCGGCTCGGACAGCCCGTGGGTGTCCCGGCCGATGAACAACGGCCCCGTCACCCCCTGCGCGGTGCGGTGCTCGACGATCGCCTGGGTGGTCGCCAGAATGTGCGCTTCGTTGAACGCGCCGTTCAACGCCGACCCGCGGTGACCCGACGTGCCGAACACCACCTGCTGGGCGACCTCGTCGGGATCGGGCACCACCGAGTAGTACGCAGTCACCAGGTGGGGCAGGTCGACGAGGTCTTCGGGCTGGGCCGGTTGACCGGCGCGCGGGTGAGCCATGGGACCAATTCTGCCCATACGCCGCACCGCGCCCTACGCTACGTAGGCGCACAGTTGAAATACCGAAGGGAAACAACCGGTGGCACGCCACGACTATCGGGAGCTGGCCGCGATCTTCGCCGGCGGAGCCCTGGGGTCGCTGGCCCGCGCGGCGCTGGCCACCCTCGCCGTCCCCGATCCGGCGCGCTGGCCGTGGCCGACGTTCACCGTCAACATCCTGGGCGCCTTCCTGGTCGGCTATTTCACCACCCGATTACTCGAACGACTGCCGCTGTCCAGCTACCGGCGCCCGATGCTGGGCACCGGATTGTGCGGCGGGCTGACCACCTTCTCCACCATGCAGGTCGAGACGGTCAGGATGGTCCAGCACGGCCATTGGGTGCTGGCCGTCACCTACACCGTCGTCAGCATCGTGCTCGGCCTACTGGCGGTGTATCTGGCCACCGCCCTGGTACGCCGGGTGCGCTTGCGATGACGACGGCTCTGGTCTGGCTCGGGGTCATGCTGATCGGGGGCGTCGGCTCGGTATCGCGGTTTCTGGTGGATCGCACCGTTGCCCGCCGCGTGGCCCGCCCCTTCCCGTACGGCACGCTCACGGTGAACGTCACCGGCGCCGCACTGCTCGGCTTTCTGGCCAACCTGGCGTTGCCCAAAGATGTCGCGCTGCTGGCCGGCACCGCGTTCGTCGGCGCCTACACCACCTTTTCCACCTGGATGCTGGAAACCCAGCGGCTCAGCGAAGAACGACAGTTGTTCGCGGCGTGCGCCAATCTCGCCGTCAGTGTCGTCCTCGGGTTGGCCGCGGTACTGCTAGGGCAATGGATCGCAGAGCTGATATGAGCGAGCAGAGCCTCAAACTCACCGCCTATTTCGGCGAACGCGAGCGAGTGGTCGGCGAACCGAGGCGATTCCTGGCCGATGGCCTGCTGGACCTGTTCGGCTCGCGGGACATCGCTACTAGCGTAATGCTGCGTGGCATAACAAGTTTCGGGCCGAAGGGCGATCTGCGCAGCGACAGTTCGCTGAGCCTGTCCGAGGATCCCCCGGTCACGATCGCCGCCGTCGACGTCGAGTCGAAGATCCGTGCGGTGGTCGAGCAAACGATGGCGATGACCGGTCGCGGCCTGGTGACGCTGGAACGTGCGCGACTGGTCACCAAAGACAGTGGCACCGACGCCTTCAGCGAAATCGACAGCCGGACCGGCGACGCCGCCAAAATGACCGTGTACGTCGGCCGTCAGGTACGGGTTCTCGGAGCGCCGGCCCACTACGCGATCTGCGAACTGCTGTATCGACACGGATTCGCCGGTGCAACAGTGCTTCTCGGTGTCGACGGAACAGTGCACGGCCAGCGCCAACGGGCCAGGTTCTTCGGCCGCAACGTCAACGTGCCGCAAATGATCATTGCCGTCGGGTTGCCGCAGCAGGTGTCGGCGGCCGCAACCGAACTGGCCGAACTGCTGACTAATCCCCTGCTCACCATCGAACGGGTGCGTCTGTGCAAACGTGACGGTGAATTGTTCGCCCGCCCACAGGAACTGCCGCCGACCGACAGCCAGGGGCGCACGCTGTGGCAGAAGCTGATGGTGCACACCGCCGCGACGGGCCACGACGGGGAGCAACCGATCCACCGCGCCATTATCCAGCAGCTGATGCAATCCCACGCGGCGCGCGGGGCCACGGTGCTGCGTGGCACCTGGGGCTTCTACGGCGACCATAAACCGCACGGGGACAAGCTATTCCAGCTTGCCCGCCAGGTTCCGGTGACGACGATCGTCGTCGACACACCCCAGGCCATCGCCCGCAGCTTCGACATCATCGACGAACTCACCACCCACCACGGACTGGTCACCAGCGAAATGGTGCCGGCCGCGATGACGGTGGACGGGCCCGGACACCGGCCTGAAACTTCACTGGCCGAGTACGACTACTGAGTGCCGAGCCCAACAGCGACGAAAGGACCGCGCGTGACCGCTTCCCTGTCGGTGCCCCAGACCTGGGACGACATCACCCCCGCGTGGATGACGGAGGCGCTGGCCAACCGGCATCCGGGCGCGCGGGTCGAGTCGGTCATCGTGGCCGGCCGCGACGACGGCACCAACCGGCGCGCCCGGCTCGCTCTCACCTACTCGTCGGGCACCGGACCGGCGACGGTGTTCGCCAAGGCCGCCGACCCCGCGCACAAAGAGATGATCCGGATGACCAGCGGTATGTTCCACGAACCGCGGCTGTTCACGTGCGGCGTGGAACTGCCTGTGGAACATCCCGTCGTCTATACCGCGCTGATCGACGAGGACGACTACGACTTCGTGATGATCATGGAGGATCTCACCGCACGCGGCGCCGACCCGCGCGACGCGACCCGGCCGATGTCGGTCGAGCAGGTCGCTTCGGGCATCAGGGGTTTGGCCCGCATGCACGGCCGCTTCTGGGGCGACCGGCTGCGGCAATACCCCGAGCTGAACTGGCTCGAACCATATCTGCCTTGGGACGGAATGCAATACGCGCCGCTGCATGAAGCGAAGTCACGGCTGGGCGACGAGGCTCCGCCCGCGGTGCTGGAAATGAGTATCGACGATCTCATCGAAGCAACCTGGAAGCCGTACATCCGCACCCTCACCGCCGGGCCGCAGACGCTGCTGCACGGCGACCCGCACATCGGCAACACCTATCTGCTGCCCGGCGGAGAGGTGGGGTTCCTGGATTGGCAGGTTGCCCGGCACGGCAACTGGTCGCTGGATGTGGGTTATTTTCTGCAGGGCGCCCTGACCATCGAAGACCGGCGCAGCAGCGAACGTGAACTCCTGGAACAGTATCGCGCGTCGCTCGGGCTGCCCGGGCCGGAGATGCCGAGCAGCGACGAGGTCTGGCTGCGCTACCGGGCGTCGGTGGCACACGGGTTGGCCATCTGGCTGTGCACGGCCAGCGCCGGCGACCTGTGGCAGCGCCCGGACATCGCCGTCGCACTGGCGCAACGCTATTCGGCGGCCTACGCCGACCTGGACACCGCGGGGGCGCTGGCCGAGATCACCGGCGCTCAGTAGTGGTAGGTGTCCGACGGCGCCGGTGAATGCACCTGGTCGTCCTCGAACTCCGAGGGCACGATCCCGTAGGACCGGGCCAGGTCGAGGATCTTGGTCGCCCGCGCGATGCGGGGCAGGTCCGAGCCGTTGCGGATCTCTCCCCCGTCACGTTCGAACTCGGCGAAAAACTCTTTCGCCCAACCGATTTCCTCTTGTGAAGGCGACAAACCCTCGTTCACCACCGCACACTGGTCCGGCGACAGGCAGATCTTGCCGGTCATCCCGAACTCGACCGAGACGGCGGACGCCTCGATCAGCTTGAGCGGATTGGAACCGATGGTCGGCCCGTCGATCGCGCTGGGCAGACCGGCGGCCTTGGCCGCGATGGTGAACCGGGACCGTGCGTAGGCCAGCGTCGCGGGTTCCTCGCCGAAACCGGTGTCGCGCCGGAAGTCCCCGATTCCGAACGCCAGCCGGAAAGTGCCTTTGGCGGAGGCGATCTCGGTGATGCGCTCCAGCCCGCGCGCGGTTTCCACCAATGCCACGATCGGCACGTTGGGTAGCCGCTTGGCGGTCTCGGTGACGTGGTCGACGGACTCGACCATCGCCAGCATCACGCCACCCACCGAGGTATTCGCCAGCTGCGCGAGATCCTCGGCCCACCATGGAGTGCCGAAGCCGTTGATCCGCACCCAGTCGTCGTTGCCTTCGGACAGCCACCGCACCACGTTGTCGCGGGCCGTCACCTTGTCCTTGGGCGCCACCGCGTCCTCGATGTCCAACACCACGATGTCCGCCCGCGAATGCGACGCGGCCTCGAATCTGTCGGCGTGCGTCCCGTTGACCAGCAGCCAACTGCGCGCCAGGACGGGGTCGATGCGCGAGCCGATGTCGGCGGGGTGTGTGGTGTCGGTGCTGACCTGTTCGTACACGCCCCTAACCGTAGCGACAGCTAGAGCTGGGCCCAGACCGACTTCGACTTCATGTACATCTCGATGCCTTCCCGGCCGAACTCCTGACCCCAGCCCGACTGCTTGTGTCCGCCGAACGGCACATCGTGGTCGAACACCAATTGGCAGTTCACCTGCACGCTGCCCGCCTGCAGCCGCTTGACGATCCGGTGGGCCCGGCCCAGATTCTCCGTCCAGGCGGTAGCCGCCAGCCCGTAGGTGGTGTCGTTCGCCATAGCAACGGCCTCGTCTTCGTCATCGAACGGCAGGATGCTGACCACCGGCCCGAAGATCTCCTGCTGGTAGAGCCGCATGCCGGGATCGACGTTGGTGAGCACGGTCGGATGCACGAAGTACCCTTTGCGGTCCAAGCGGTAGCCGCCGGTGACCACCTCGACGCCGTCGCTCTTGCCTTCGTCGATGAAGCCCATCACCCGGGTCAGCTGCTTCTGGCTGATCAGCGGCCCGCTGACGCAGCCCTCCTCGCTGGGTGCGCCCAGCTTGAAGGTGTCGGCCATCATCGCGATGCCTTCGACCACACGGTCGTACACGCCGCGCTGGGCGAAGATCCGCGACCCGCACACGCAGCCCTGGCCGGAGTGTACGAAGATGCCCAGCGACGCCATCAGGATGGCCTTGTCCATGTCGGCGTCGTCGAAGATCAGCACCGGCGACTTCCCGCCGAGTTCGAGCGTGACCTTCTTCAGGTTTCCGGCGGAAGCGCGCACGATCTCCTTACCGACCTCGGTGGAGCCGGTGAACGCAACCTTCTGGACATCGGGATGCGCGGTGATCGCCGCCCCCGCGGTGTGGCCGTAGCCGGTCAGCAGGTTGGCGACGCCGTCGGGCACGCCCGCCTGGTGGATCAACCGGTCCAGCAGCAGCGCCGACAGCGGCGTCTCCTCTGCCGGTTTGACCACCATGCTGCAGCCGGCCGCCAGCGCCGGAGCCAGCTTTGCGCTCGCATTGAAGATCGGGCCGTTCCACGGGAAGATCAGCCCCACCACGCCGTAGGGCTCTTTGAGCGTGTAGGCGTGCATGTTGACGAAAGCGTCGGTCGCGATGCCGTCGGTCTTGACGTCGTAGGCGACGCCGTTGATCTTCGAACACCAGCCGGCGTAGTAGCGGAAGAACTCCGAACACGTGGACATCTGCAACTGCGCCTGCATCAACGGCATGCCGGTGTTCAGCGAATCGAGCTGGGCGAATTCCTCGGCGTGCTCGTCGATCAAATCCGCGATGCGCCACATGATCTTGGCCCGTTGCCGGCCCGGCAGCTCCGACCACACACCCGACTCGAAGGAGGCCTTCGCCCGCGCAACGGCCTCGTTGACCGCTTCTTGGCCGCAGTCGGTGAACTCGGTGATCCGCTCTTCGGTCGCCGGGTCGATGACCGGAATGACATCGCCGGTACCCGGGCGGTCGCGAAGCTCGTCCAGCACTGCCTGCAGGGTCATCGTCGATCCCTTCCATCATCGGATGCTGAGCACTTGCTTAGCATTATCGATAGTGTGGGGTCAAGGCGGCGCTCGCCGAACCCCGTTCGACATTTTCCTCGCCGAAAGGTGCTTGGATGTCGAGGTGGCAGCCATCAGCCGGAGCCGGACCATAGCGGCACCTCCCCAGCAGATCTGGGATGTCCTGGCCGACTTCGGTCACCTGAGCAGCTGGGCCGACGGCGTCGACCACTCCTGTGTGCTCAACAGGGGCCCGGACGGCAATCCCGTGGGCACCACCCGCCGCGTACAGGTGGGTCCCAATGCGCTGGTGGAACGCATCACTGAGTTCGATCCGCCCGTCGCCCTCGCCTATCAGATCGACGGCCTGCCCAAAAGGTTGGGCACGGTCACCAACCGCTGGACACTACGCCCGTCGGGACCGGAAACCCTGGTCAGCTTGGACACCAGCGTCGAGGTCGGCGCAAGCCGGCCCGCCCGGATGGCCGAGTGGGTGACGCTGCGCGTCCTGGCCAAGCAATCCGACAAGCTGCTCGCCGGGCTGGCACGACGATTGGAGACCACCCATGTCTGAGCGCCCCGACATCGTCATCCTGATGACCGACGAGGAACGCGCGATCCCGCCCTACGAATCGGCCGAGCTGCGGGACTGGCGGCAGCGCACCCTGACCGGGCGTCGGTGGTTCGACGAGCACGGCGTCAACTTCACCCGCCACTACACCGGGTCGCTGGCCTGCGTGCCGAGTCGTCCCACGATCTTCACCGGCCACTATCCCGACCTGCACGGCGTCACCCAGACCGACGGCATCGGCAAGCGCTTCGACGATTCGCGGCTGCGCTGGCTGCGCGCCGGCGAGGTACCCACCCTGGGCAACTGGTTCCGGGCGGCCGGCTATGACACCCACTACGACGGCAAGTGGCACATCTCGCACGCCGACCTCGAGGACCCGAAGACCGGTGGCCCGCTGGCCACCAACGACGACGACGGCATCGTCGACCCAGACGCGGTTCAGCGTTACCTCGATGCCGATCCCCTTGCCCCATATGGCTTTTCGGGCTGGGTAGGCCCGGAGCCGCACGGCGCGGGCGACGCCAACAGCGGCTACCGACGCGACCCGCTGATCGCCGACCGCGTGGTGGCCTGGCTGGAAGACCGCTACGCCCGGCGCCGGGCCGGGGACCCGGCCGCCCAGCGGCCGTTTCTGTTGGTGGCCAGCTTCGTCAACCCGCACGACATCGTGCTGTTCCCGGGCTGGGTGCTGCGCTGCCCCGTGCAGCCGTCGCCGGTGGACCCGCCGCCGGTCGCGGCCGCGCCCACCGCCGAGGAAGACCTCTCCGCCAAACCGGCCGCGCAGATCGCGTTCCGCGAGGCCTACTACTCCGGCTACGGCCCGTCACCGGCGGTCAGCCGCACCTACAAGCGCGGCGCGCAGCGCTACCGCGACCTCTACTACCGGCTGCACGCCGAGGTCGACGGGCCGATCGACCGAGTGCGCCGCGCCGTCACCGAGGGCGGCTCCGAGGACGCCGTGCTGGTGCGCACGTCCGATCACGGCGACTTGCTGGGGGCGCACGGCGGACTGCATCAGAAATGGTTCAACCTCTACGACGAGGCCACCCGGGTGCCGTTCGTCGTCGCCCGTATCGGTACGAAAGCCACTGCGCCGCGGTCAGTTTCGGCGCCGACGTCGCACGTGGACCTGGTGCCGACGCTGCTGAGCGCGGCCGGTATCGACGTCGATTCCGTGGCGGCGGAGCTGGCCGAGTCGTTCTCCGAGGTTCACCCACTGCCGGGGCGGGACCTGATGCCGGTGGTGGCGGGGGCAGCGGCCGACGAGGATCGCGCGGTCTATCTGCTGACGCGTGACAACATGCTGGAAGGCGACTCCAGCGCTTCGGCATTTGCCCGCATGCTCGGCAGAAACGCGAACCCGCCTGCGCCGCTTCGCATCAAGTTGCCAGCCCATGTCGCGTCCAACTTCGAGGGCCTGGTGGTCCGCGTCGACGACGCCGACGGCGGGGCCGGCCACCTGTGGAAACTGGTGCGCACCTTTGACGACCCGGGCACCTGGACCGAGCCCGGCGTGCGCCACTTGGCCGCCAACGGAATCGGCGGCGAAGCCTACCGAACCGATCCGATCGACGACCAGTGGGAACTCTACGACCTGACGAATGACCCGACAGAAGCCCAAAACCGTTGGGACGAGCCGCAACTGCACGACCTGCGTCAGCACCTACGGATGCAGCTCAAGCAGGCCAGGGCGGCGTCGGTGCCCGAACGCAATCAGCCGTGGCCGTACGCCGACCGCCAGCCCGCCGTCGGCGAAAGCCTGGTGCGGCGCGTGTTCGGCCGCTTCCACCGCTGAACAACGCACCCAGCAGGAATGGGGCCCGGCGGCCCGGACACTCAGGTGGCCGGTACAGGTACCGCACCGTCCGCGGCACGTTGTTGCTGTGCGGCGCAGAGGATCGACCCAGCGGTGCGAAACGGCGTGCTTTCCTGCTCGGCGAGGGCGATGGGAAGGTTCGCAGCGCGACGCAGCACCATCATCGCCAGTGCGCTGTTGGTGGTGTACGGCACGATCAATACGTTGGCACAACCTTTTTCGCTCTGCAGGACGATCACATGTTGGTTCTTGTGCTGCCAACCTTGCCAATTCAAGTCTGGTGGCCGCTGCAGGTGCGGCCAGTTGATGGTGATTCCGCAGATTTCGCCGAGCCGGGAGCCCAGGGCTGCGACGAGATCGGGCAATTCGCCACTGATCCGATCGGTCCGGGGCCACCATGCGCCGTCGATGTCACGCCCGAGTTCGCCGGCCAGGGTGAGCCGGATGGGGGTGGCGCGGCGTCGCCCGCTCAACGGGTAAGTCACCGGATCGCTGCGATCAGCGGCGCGCACATCAGCTGGCGCGAATGCGGAGTTCTCACGGGTGCTATTCCTTCACGGTCGAACTCGACCGTCCCACGGGTGCGGGACGACGGAGGAATCACATTGCCCGTGGGCCTGATCCACAGCAGACCACCGCTGACAACGAAACGGCTCGCTGCTGATGGTACGCCATCGCCGCAACCCCGACCGCGATGGGCCGCTTCGCACATCGGGGGTAAAGTAGCGGCAACAACGATGAGGACGGGTAGAGATGGTTATCGAAAATTGGTCCGACGCGCCCGAAATTCATCCATCGGAAATCCGAGTCGGCGACACGATCGGCACGCTGCGCCCCACCGAATTGCGTTACGTGGTCAAGATGATCAGCGGTCCGCAGACCGGACCGAAGAAATGGACGTTCTTCGGCAGCGACACCCACGGCCAGCAGCACAACGGCACGTTCGGCGACCACGACCTGGTTCGCCGGTACGCCAAGGCTTCGTGACCTCCTACTGAAAAGCCTTCTCGAACAAGGAGATAAGGATTTCCAAGTTCTCGCTGCCCGAAGAGGCGCCCCAGGGCCTTGCGTCACCGGTGACGACCAAAGTGATGAAGTACGCCGCCAAGGCGCACGTCGCGGTGTTCAAACTGACCAACGGCCGGGTCGGCAACAAGTGGCGGATCGGGGCCGGTTTCCATAAGCCGGTGCCGACACTGTTGCTCGAGCACCGCGGCCGCAAATCCAACAAGCTGTTCACCACCCCCCTGGTGTATCTGCAGGACGGCGACGACTACGTGATCGTCGCGTCGCAAGGCGGTCACCCGAAGAATCCGCAGTGGTACTTCAACCTCAAGACACACCCCGCGACCCGGGTACACGTGCCGGGCCGGCGCAACATCGAGGTTTCCGCGCACGTCGCCACGCCTGCGGAGCGTGCCGCACTGTGGCCGAGATTGGTCGATCTCTATGCCGACTTCGCGAAGTATCAGCATTGGACGGAGCGCGAGATTCCGGTCGTCATTCTTTCGCCGCGTTAGCCGTCAACCGGAATAGCGCGCGATCCAGCGTCGGCAAGATCTCGGTGATGGCGATCTCGCCCGCGGCGAACCGTGCCACCAGGCCATAGGCGAGATTGGACACGATCGGCGGCAGTTCTTCGACCAGCTCGGGGTCCGCGCCGGCGAGTACGGCGGCCGTGGCCGGGATGACCGCATCGACGCCCCGGGTCACCAACCGCTGCCCACCGGGCGCCGAGCGTGCCCGGAAGTAGGCCCGCAGCATGTCCGGATGGCGTTCCCACGGTTCGAAGATCGTCCGGAACACTCGCATCAGCCCGGCGTAGACCGATTCGTCCGGATCGGGTGTCAGGCCCGCCAGCGCCGCGTACCGGTTCTCCTCCATCCAGCATTCAAGAGCGGCCAGGATCAGTGCGTCACGGGTGGGAAAACGCTTGTAGATGGTCGCCAGTGAGGTGCGTGCCCGCTTGGCGACCTCACGCAGCTGCACGGCGTCGTAGCCGTCGGTTTCCAGGATGTCCACGACGATCTCGATGATGCGGTCGTGACGGCTCTCCGAGCCGCCGGTGACCGCTTCAGCGCTTGCCACACTCATCCTTGCCTTCGTCGGGTAACACGGTTACGGTACCTGCAGTAACAAGGTTACTCAACGGCTCAACGAGGAGGACACCATGCCCGGCCGAGTTGCAGGCAAGGTCGCATTCGTCACCGGCGCGGCGCGCGGGCAAGGCCGCAGTCACGCATTGCGGCTGGCGCAGGAGGGTGCCGACATCATCGCGGTCGATATCTGTCAGCCGTTCGACAACTCCCCGGCGCCGGCGTCGACGCCCGAAGACCTGGCCGAGACGGCAGCTCTGGTCAAGGGCCTGAACCGGCGGATCGTCACCGCCGAAGTCGACGTCCGCGACTACGACGCGCTCAGGGCGGCGGTTGACGCCGGGGTCGAGCAACTCGGCCGGCTGGACATCGTCGTGGCCAACGCCGGTATCGGCACCGTTGCTCCCCGCCTGGACCGGATGGACGAGGACCTCTGGCAGCAGATGATCGACGTCAACCTCAGCGGTGTCTGGAAGTCGGTCAAAGCGGCCGTTCCGCATCTGCTGGCGGCGGGAGGTGGCTCGGTCGTGCTGACCAGTTCGGTTGCCGGACTCAAGGCCTACGCGCACACCGGCCACTACAACGCCGCCAAGCACGGCGTGGTGGGGCTGATGCGGTCCTTCGCAGTCGAATTGGGGCCCAGGAACATTCGGGTGAACACGGTCCATCCCACCCACGTAAACACCCCACTGCTCATCAACGAGCAGACGTTTCACCTCTTCCGGCCCGACCTGCAAAACCCCGGGCCCGACGACCTCGCCCCGATCTGCCAAAGCTTCCACATCCTGCCCATCCCCTGGGTCAACGCCGAGGACATCAGCAACGCGGTGCTGTTCCTGGCCTCCGACGAAGCGCGTTACATCACCGGAGTCACCCTGCCCGTGGACGCAGGAAGCTGCCTGAAATGACCACGACGCACGACACCGACGTCTACTACGACCCCTACGACGTCGACATCGTCGCGAACCCCTACCCCACCTATGCCCGGTTGCGCGACGAGGCTCCGCTCTATCACAACGAGCGCTACAACTTCTGGGCGATCTCGCGGCACACCGATGTCGAAGCGGCACTGTCGAATTGGGAGACGTTCTCCAACAGCCGCAGCGACATCCTGGAGCTCATCCAGTCGAAATTCGACATGCCGCCCGGGGTGATGATGTTCGAGGACCCACCGAAGCACACCATGTTGCGCGGCGTCATGTCCCGGGTGTTCACGCCGCGACGGATGGCCGCGATCGAGGACCAGATCCGGCGCTACTGTGTGCGCTGCCTGGACCCCCTGGTCGGTTCGGACAGTTTCGACATCATCGCCGAACTGGCGTCGATGATGCCGATGCGGGTGATCGGCATGCTGCTGGGCATTCCCGAGGAAGAGCAGATCGGCGTGCGCGACGCCAACGACGCCAACCTGCGCACCAGAGCCGGAACACCGATGAAAGTGGCCGATCCCGAGGCGATCGCCGATGGGCGCATCTACGCCGACTACGTGGACTGGCGCGCCAAGAACCCCTCCGACGACCTGATGACCGCACTGCTCAACGTCGAATTCGAGGACGAGCACGGTGTGCTGCGAAAGCTGACTCGCACGGAGGTTCTGCACTACACCCAGGTGGTGGCGGGTGCCGGCAACGAGACGACGGGCCGGTTGATCGGCTGGCTGGCCAAGGTCTTGGCCGAACATCCTGACCAGCGCCGCGAAATCGAGCGGGACCGTTCACTGTTGACCCGCGCGGTCGACGAGACGTTGCGCTTCGAGCCCACCGGCCCGCACGTGGGGCGCTACACCATCCGGGACTTCGAGCTCTACGGCACCACGGTGCCGAAAGGCAGTGCCATCCTGTTGCTGTTCGGTGCGGCCAACCGGGATCCGTTGCGCTACAAGGATCCCGACACCTTCAACCTGCACCGCGACAACATCTCGCATCTCACCTTCGGCAAGGGCGTGCACTACTGCCTGGGCGCCAACCTGGCGCGGCTGGAGGGCCGGGTCGCGCTCGACGAACTGCTGAACCGCTGGCCCGAATGGGAGGTCGACTACGAAAGCCTCAGGCTGGCACCGACATCCACCGTCCGCGGGTGGGAGCGGCTGCGCATCAAGGTCTGATCCGCTTCGGCCGGAAAGGTCACCTGGCTGAGGGGATCAGCGCGGCTCGATCGATCGCCACGCGACGCGAGCTTGGCGTGGGACTCACCCGCGCAGAAAAGGACCGTTCTCGACGGCGGCCACGGGCTGCCGCCATGAGAAGGTGGCACTCATGCAGAACCCGTTCGCAGACGCGGTGCGCGGCCGGTTAGGCCGGCGCGCGCCCTCGGTCCACGGCCGCGAAGAGTTCGAGGACGCCGAGACCCAGTTCGAGGACGAGGAAACCAAAGCCACCGACGCCGCGCTGGACACCGTCGACCTGCCGTCCGCCGATCCGGTGCTGCTGCTGCAGAAGATGGAGAACCGGCTGGTCCGCCACCATCTGGCCAACGACGTGCTCAATGCGGACCAGCTGCGTCGGCTGCGCTACATCCTCAACTTCGCCCGGCTCGGCGACTTCGAACCCGGGGCGGCCGGACCCGGTGGGCAGCGTGGGCGCGGCGACGTGTCGGTGGGCGCGGAGATCGGCCCGTGGCGCTCCCGCGTGGTCGACTCGCTGTTCGAGCCGCTGCGCGAGGAGCCCGACCCGGTCAAGGCCTTGACGGCGGCGCGCGCCGTGCTGGACGCGTTGAGCGACGACCAGGACGACCAGCGGTGCGTCCTGATCGATCGGCACCGCAACGACTTCTCCGCCGCCGAACTCGACGCCGAGGTCGGTTACAAGAAGCTCGTCACGATCATGGGCGGTGGCGGCGGCGCCGGCTTCGTCTACATCGGCGGCATACAGCGGCTGCTGCAGGCCGACCAGTTGCCCGACTACATCATCGGGTCGTCGTTCGGATCGATCATCGGCAGCCTGGTCGCCCGCGAACTGCCGGTGCCGGTCGACGAGTACATCGCCTGGGCCAAGACGGTGTCCTACCGGGCCATCCTGGGACCCGAGCGGCTGCGCCGCCGGCACGGCATGGCCGGCCTGTTCGCATTGCGTTTCGACAAGTTCGCCCAGGCACTGCTCAGCCGCGAGGACGGCGAACGCATGCGGATGTCGGACCTGGCGATCCCCTTCGACGTGGTGATCGCCGGGGTGCGCAAGCAGCCGTACGCCGCGCTGCCGTCGCGCTTCCGCCGCCCCGAGCTGGCCGCGCTGCAAGGGCGGGCACTTCCGTTCCGGCCCATCGGGGCCGGGCCGGTGGTTGCGGCGCGTATGTGGCGGGTCGCGGCGTTCATCGACCTGCGGGTGGTCAAACCCATCGTGGTCAGCGGCGACGATCCCGCGCTGGACTTCGACGTGCTCGACGCGGCTTCCTTCTCCTCAGCGATTCCCGGTGTGCTGCACCATGAATCGAGCGATCCACGGATGGTGCCCCTGCTCGACGAGTTGTGCGCCGAACGCGACATCGCCGCCCTCGTCGACGGCGGAGCGGCCAGTAACGTACCGGTCGAGCTGGCCTGGAAGCGGGTACGCGACGGCAAGCTAGGCTCCCGCAACGCCTGCTATCTGGCGTTCGATTGTTTTCACCCGCAATGGGATTCGCGACACCTGTGGATGGCCCCGATCCTGCAGGCGATCCAGCTGCAGATGCTGCGGAATCTGCCCTACGCCGATCGCCTGGTGCGGTTTGAGCCCACCCTGTCACCGCTTAACCTGGCCCCTTCCGCGGCGGCCATTGACCGCGCGTGTCGATGGGGACGCAACAGCGTCGAGCAGGCCCTGCCGATCACCACCGCCCTGTTGCGGCCGACCTGGTGGGAGGGTGACGCGCCCGCGGCCACCCGGGCGGGCCAGCATCAACGGGCAAAGTCGGCGGCGTCGTCGATGAGTTCGGTGATGGCCGCCATCCAGGCACCGGGCGGCCGGTTGGCCCGGTGGCGCGACCGCCACCTGACCTGAAGCACCAACAGCCGCGGACTACGATGACGTCATGGTCGACCCGGTCGGGGGCGCCGACTCCAACACCGGCGCCAATGCGGATTCGTCGAGTTTGGCGTGGTCAAGCGGCACCGAGGTCCCCGACATCCAGAGCACGCCAGCGGGTGACGCACGGGATTCCCGCGATGTCCCCGCGGCCGAACCCGCCGTCGTCGAGCAGTCCTGGGGCACCGCCTGGGGCCGAGCCCTGGCGGTGCTGCTGATCTGTCTGGGTCTGGCAGCGGTCATCGTGGTAGCAGGTCTGCTGCTGGCCAGCAACGACTCGACGCCGACCGTCACCGCGACACAACCCACCAGCAAGGCGCCGCAGGCGCCGGCCACCACCACCGAGATCGTCTCCACACCCGAACAGGACCGCCGGTTCATCGCGGCCCTGAACGAAAAGGGCATCGTCTTCAAGAACCCCGATGCCGCCGTCGCCAACGGCAAGGCGGTGTGCCAGAGCTTCGCGGCGAATCTTTCGCTGGAGCAGGTGGTGGCGCAGTTCCAGCAGGTCAGTCCCGACTTCAGCGATCACGCCGACGACATCGTCGCGGTGTCGGTTCGTGCCTACTGTCCGCAGTACAGCAAGCTCGTCGCAGGAATCTAGGAAGCGCCGCGGCACGCTCTCAGCCGGCAGCCGCCCGGAAGGCGCTGACCAGCTCCGCCAACACGGCGCGCGCCTGCGCGGGATCAGCGGGCAGCGACCCGCTGAACCGGATGTCGGTGGCGCCGTCGGCCACCAGCTGCGGAATTACGGCGACCGAGGCCCGCACGTCGATGGAGCGATCCGCACCGCGCACCAGCCCTGCCGAGCCCTGAACCTGAAGGCCGTCCGGGTCTCCCCCGGCGTCGGCGATCGCCTGCCTCATCGCCGGGATCGAACCCTTGAGGTCGGTGATGGCCGGACCCCATGGGATCCAACGATTTCCGAACCGGCTCAACCGTCGGGCCACCGCCGGGTTGACCGTTCCGCTGACCCAGATCGGCACGCCGCCGGGCTGCACCGGCTTGGGCATCTGATGGATGCCGTCGAAGGTCAGCTCGGGCGAGCTGTAGGAGGCGCGCTGCTGGGTCCACAATGTCCGGCACACTTCCAGAGTGTGGTCGAGCAGCCGCCCGCGGCGCTGGAACGGCAACCCGGTGGCTTCGTATTCCTCACGCTGCCAACCTATTCCGACGCCGAGGTCGACCCTCCCGCCGGACAGGGCGTCCATGGTGGCCAATTGCTTGGCCAGCACTGCCGGCCGGCGCAGCGCGGCGAGCAGCACGCCGGTCCCCAACCGGATCCGGCTGGTGGTGGCCGCCACCGCGGTCAGGAAGATCAGCGGCTCCATCCACTCGCCGTCCGGTCCCGTCGGCTGCTTGCCGCCGATCGTTCCGCCCACCGCCGGGTCGGCGTAGGCGGACAGGTTCTCCCCGAAGACGACGTGGTCGGACACCACGACGCGGTCGACACCCACGGCGTCCATGACTCGCACGGTCTCCAGTGTCGTGTTCCAGTCGGTGCCGGCGTGGTCGCTGAAGTTACGCACATACAGCGAGAGTTTCGGACGATCCGTCATGAGGCAGTTCCCGTCGCGTGTCGAGCATTCCGGTAGGCCCCACGCTAGTGGGCGAACTCCGTCGCCTCCGCCGCCGGGGCGGGATCGTCGACACGCGATTCGCCGTCCGACGCGACCGCAACCTACAGCATGCATGTTGTTATGATCCGGGCACGTTCAGGCGCGGCAACGGCGAGAGGGCACGTCCATGAAAACCAGGGGTGCGGTGCTGCACGGGGTAGGCATGGACTGGGAGGTATCCGACATCGAACTGGACCCGCCGCACGCCGGCGAGGTACTGGTCAAGATGGCGTTCGCCGGTGTCTGCCATTCCGACGCGCATTTCGCCACCGGCGATGCGGTGCCCACCAAGGAGATGGAAGACATGATGCGCGCCGCGGGCCAGCGGGTGCCGGACTGGTTTCCGTTGCTCGGCGGGCACGAAGGCGCAGGCGTCATCGCAGCAGTGGGACCCGAGGTGCGAACGGTCAAACCCGGTGACCACGTGGCGTTCTCGTTCCTGCCGGCCTGCGGAGATTGCCGTTGGTGCGCCTCTGGGCACACCTATCTCTGCGACGTGGGTGCCGAGATCTACAGCACCGGCATGACCACCGACGGCACCCCGCGCCGCCATCTCGGGGACGCGGACCTGATGGCCATGATGCAGGTCGGTACGTTCGCCGAGTACGTCGTGGCCTCCGAGCGCTCCGTGGTCAAGGTGCACGATTGGATACCGCTGGAGGTTGCCTCGCTGGTTTCCTGTGGTGTGACAACGGGATTCGGCTCCGCTGCAGTGGCCGCGGGCACCAGGGTCGGCGAAACGGTGGTCGTCGTCGGAGTGGGTGGCGTCGGCATGAATGCGGTCCAGGGGGCACGCGCGGCGGGCGCCAAGCACGTCGTCGCGGTCGATCCGGTCGAGTTCAAGCGGGAAGTGGCACCGTCGTTCGGCGCCACCCACACCGCGATCGACATCATCGCGGCGCTGGACCTGGTCAAGGAGATCACCTGGGGTGTGATGGCCGACCGGGTCATCCTGACGCCGGGGGTGGTACCGGCGGACATGGTGATCCTGGCGATGATGCTGGTGCGCAAGGGCGGTACATGTGTGATCACCGGGGTGGCCAAGACCACTGACCTGATGGTGCCGCTGTCGATGACCGACATGGTGTATTCCTGCAAGACGCTCAAGGGTGCCCTGTACGGCGAGATGAACCCCAGGGAAGCCATGCCGATGCTGTTGTCGATGTATGAGGCCGGCGCTCTCAAACTCGACGAACTGATCACCGCGCGCTACAAGCTGGACGACGTCAACGTGGCGATGAAGGACTTGCAGTCCGGGCAGAACATCCGTGGCGTGATCGATTTCGCGCTGACCTGATTCGTGCGGCGTACGCCCTCCCCGTTTCGCCGGTGTTTCCTGCTTGAGTCGAACCTGTTGCGCGACATTGCCGTTGGCTGCTCATTGTCGCCGTTCCGGTGGCACGATGCGGTGCGGTGACCGATAGTCATAGCGACAGCAAAGAATTTGAGTGAAACGCAGGTATCGGCGCGCCATGGTCACAGCGATGAATATCAAGGCCCACAACAATTCGGCGGCAGCGCCGGACGAGGTCTTCCACCGCGAGATCATCGTCAGCGGCGACGACACGCTGTCGAAGACCATTGCCGAGGAACTCCGCGGCGCCGGGGCCCGGATCGTCAAGATCAATACCGCCGCCGACCTGCTCGGCGCCGGCGTGCACCGTGCCCGCGCGGTCGTCTGCGCCGGCCCCAACGATGCCGAAAACCTCGAAATCGCCTTGCTGGCACGAGAATACAGCCCCACCGTGCGGGTGGTGGCCCGGCTGGCCAACGACGTGCTGCGCGAAGCGGTGGCCGACGTCAGCGGTCCCGGTGCGATCCTGGACGTCGCCGAACTTGCCACACCGTCTCTTGTCGAGGCAGTGCTGTCGCGCAACGCGCACCAGTTCAACGCCGGCGGAATCGACTTCGTGGTCTGGGGCGCCGAGGTCCCGCACACCGGGACGCTACGGGAGATTTACGGTGACCTGGCACCGGTTGCGGTGGTCCACGGCCACAACGCGCCGGCGCCCGGCGAGGTGGCGGCCTGTCCGGGCCGGGACCTGCCCGTCTTCACCCGCGACTGGGTCTCGATGATCGGCGTCAAAGAAGAATTGGCCGCCCGCGGGATCGCGGTGCCACCCACGACCGCGACGCGTTCGCACCACTCCCGGGCCCGGCGCATGGTCGACGCCGCCCGCGCCATGCGCGACGACCTCAATCCGCTGCTGTTCCCTTCGCTGGCGCTGACGCTGTTGTTGACCCTCGGTTCGGCGGCGGTCGTGCGCTTCTCCTACCAGCACCCGCGGATGTCGTGGATCCACGCGCTGTACTTCGCCACCGAGACGATCACGACCGTGGGCTATGGCGACTTCAGCTTCGCCCAGCAGTCCACCTTCCTGCAGCTGTTCGCCATCGCGTTGATGTGGGCGGGCGTGATTGTCACCGCGATCCTGGTCGCGTTCATCGCCGATCTGCTGCTGTCGCGCCGCTTCGTCCAATTGGCCGGAATCCGGCGGGCCCGCCATCTGCGCCGCCACGTCGTGGTGGTCGGGCTCGGTTCGGTGGGCATCCGGGTGGTCACCGAACTGACCGCCGGGGGTTACGACGTCCTGGTCATCGAGCGCGACGAGAACAACCGATTCCTCTCCACCGCAGCCGAACTCGACGTGCCGGTCATCTTCGGCGACCCGACGATGCGCCGAACGCTCGAGCAGGCCCGCGTCGACCATGCCCGCGGTGTGGCGGTGGTGACCCAGGATGACATGAGCAACATCGAGACCGGCATCGTGCTGCTGGAGATCCTCGGCTCCGACACCGAGGTGCCGATCGTGATGCGGGTGCAAGGCCGCGCGCTGGGCACCGCGGTGAATCGCCGGTTCGGCTTTGAGAACGTGCGGTCCATCGTGGACCTAGCGGCCCCCTGGTTCATCGGCGCGGCGATGGGTTTGCAGGTGCTGGGCACGTTCTGGGTCGGTCAGCGCTCGTTCATGGTCGGCGGAATGCTGGTAGCGGCGGGAAGCGAGCTGGACGGACTGCGGATGATGGACCTGTCCACCCAAACCCGTGTCATCGCCATCACCAGACCGGAGGGCCCGGTCAGCCTGCGGCCGCGCCGCGATTCCCGGCTGACCGCCGGCGACACCGTCTACCTGATCGGCCCGTACCGCGAGCTGATCGCCACGCTGCGCAAGGGCCAGCCGCCGCCGCTGACGGTGATCACCGGTGAGCGCGCGGCGGCCCTGGCCGCGGCGCGCTCACCGCGCCGGCCGTCGAAGCGGCCGCCGAGGTGGGCGCAGGACGCCGAACAATGATCTCCTCAGACGTCGTAATAGAGCGCGAATTCGCCGGGCGTTGGTCGCAGGTTCAGCGGCGCGATCTCGTAGTCGCGCTTGTAGTTGATCCAGGTGGCGATCAGGTCGGGCGTGAAAACGCCTCCCTCGGTGAGGTATTCGCTGTCTTCCTCGAGTCTGTCGATCACCGCGGACAGCGAGGTGGGCGCCTGGGCGATCTCCGCGGCCTCCTCGGGCGGTAGTTCGTAGAGGTCTTTGTCGATCGGAGGCGGTGGCTCAATTTTATTCTTGATGCCGTCCAGCCCGGCCATCAACATGGCCGCGAACGACAGGTACGGGTTGCCGGATGCGTCCGGACAGCGGAACTCCAGACGTTTGGCCTTCGGGTTGGCACCGGTGATCGGGATCCGCACGCACGCAGAGCGATTGCGCTGGCTGTAGACCAGGTTGATCGGCGCTTCGTAGCCGGGCACCAACCGCTTGTAGGAGTTCACCGTCGGGTTGGTGAACGCCAGCAGCGACGGGGCGTGGTAGAGCAGACCACCGATGTAATGGCGCGCGGTGTCCGACAAACCGGCGTACCCGGACTGGTCGTACATCAGCGGCACGCCGTCCTTCCACAGCGACTGGTGGCAGTGCATGCCCGACCCGTTGTCACCGAACAGCGGCTTAGGCATGAAGGTGACGGTTTTGCCTGCCTGCCAAGCGGTTTGCTTGACGATGTACTTGTACATCTGGTGGTCGTCGGCCGCGTGCAGCAACGTGTTGAACTTGTAGTTGATCTCGGCCTGACCGCCGCTGCCAACCTCGTGATGGCCCTTCTCCAGAATGAATCCGGCGTTGGTCAGATTCGTGAGCATCTCGTCGCGCAGGTCGACGTAGTGGTCGGCGGGCGCGACCGGGAAGTAACCACCCTTCGGGCGCACCTTGTAACCCCGGTTGGGACGGCCGTCGGCCTCGGTCTCCTCCCCGGTGTTCCACCACCCGGAGGTCGCATCCACCTTGTAGAAGGAGCCGTTGATATTCGAGTCGAACTTGACCGTGTCGAAGATGTAGAACTCGGCTTCGGGGCCGAAGTAGGCGGTGTCCGCGATACCCGAGCTGACCAGATAGTTCTCCGCCTTGCGGGCTACGTTGCGCGGGTCGCGTGAGTACAACTCCAGGGTGAGCGGGTCGTGCACGAAGAAGTTCACGTTCAGCGTCTTGGCATGCCGGAACGGGTCGATGGTCGCGGTCTCGGGATCGGGCAGCAGCAACATGTCGGACTCGTGGATGGATTGGAAGCCGCGGATCGAGGAACCGTCGAAGGCCAGACCCTCCTCGAACACGTTGCCGTCGAATGCATAGATCGGAATTGTGAAGTGCTGCATGGTGCCTGGCAGGTCGCAGAAGCGCACGTCGACATACTCGACGTGTTCTTCTTCGATGAGCCTGAAGATGTCGTCGGGCGTCTTGTCGGACACGAAATGCTCCCTTGCTGTGCTCGACCTGCGCGGCACCCTCCCATTCACGCACGTCGCGGTGGTTTCTGCATGTCCAGGCGGCTCAGCTGAACCTCGCGCGCAGCTGCGCCTTGAGCACCTTTCCGGTCGAGTTGCGCGGCAATGCCGGTACCAACTCGAGCCGCTCGGGGGTCTTGTGCCGGCTCAGCCCGAGCTGCGCACAGTGGCGTGCCAGCGACGAGAGCGTGACTTGGCTCCCGGGCTCGGCGACCACAATCGCGCAGACCCGTTCACCGGTGCGCTGATCGGGAACGCCGATCACGGCGACGTCGGCGACCGCGGGGTGGGAGGCCAGAATTCCCTCGATCTCCAGCGCCGAGATGTTCTCGGCGTTCCGGATGATCGCGTCCTTGATGCGGCCGGTAATGCGGACGTTTCCGTCGGTGTCTAGGCGGCCCCGATCGCCGCTGCGGAACCACCCGTCGCCGTCGAAGGCGGCCACGTCCAGAGCCGGATCCACATAGCCGAGGAAGCATTGCGGGCCTTTGAGTCTCAGTTCACCCTCCTCGCCCGCAGGTAGCTGTTCCCCGGCGCTGCCGACGACGCGAACCCGCACCCCGCGAACCGGTGGTCCGACGGTGTGATCGAGGACCGCAGCGTCAGCGTCGAATGCCGGGGAAGTGACCACCGGGAACTCCGTCAAGCCCCAGGAATTGGCCACGCCGGGCACCGAAAGCGTCTCGCGCACTTGTTGTCCGAGTTCGGGGGTGATCGGCGCGCCCCCAGCCAGGCAGGCACGCAGCTTCGGGAAGAGCCGCTCGGCACCGTGCGCACGCTGGGCCGCGAGGTAGGCGACGAAGAACGGAGTGGCGGTGCCCAGCAGGGTGGGATGATGGGCGGCAATGGCGCGCGGCGTGGTCACGGGGTCGAACTCGTCGAACAGCACCAGGCGCATTCCGGTCACCAGGCTGGCAGCCAGCATGGCCGCGCCGCCGATATGCGAGATGGGAAACGCTATCGGGTTCACGTCATCGCTTGTCGCCCCGACCATCTCGACTACGCCGGCCGAGCCGGCAATCACCGACCGGTCGGTATGCCGGATGCCCTTGGGCGCGGCGGTGGTACCCGAGGAGTAGTAGATCCACCGCGGTTCGTCGGCCGACGCGGGCGGGGCGGGTAGTGCACCGGCGTCCCCCCGAGGTAGCCGCAGCGCGCCGGTGTCGGGTACCGCGCCGTGGTCCACCACGATGATTGTGCCGCTGGTGACCGAATGCGCCAAAGCCACATGGTCATATCCCCGCCAGAGGCCCGGCACGATCATCACTTCGGTGTTGAGTTGCGCGGTGACGAACCCAACCTCGTGATCACGCCAGAGCGGCAGGATCGGATTCTGCACGGCGCCCAACCGGGACAACGCAGCCATCGCCACCATGGTTTCCAGCGTGGTAGGCAGCTGCCAGGACACCATGGAGCCCGCCCCGATGCCGTTCGCGGCGAAGGCAGCGGCGGTGTCCAGAGCGGCCGATCGCAGTTGAGTCGTGGTGAGGGTGCGTCCGTAGTCGTCGGCGAGCACCACGCGGTCGGGATGCGCTGTCGCGGCAGTCTCGACCAACCCCCAGAAAGTGTCCGTCTGCGAAAGTGTTTCGGCGTCAACGTTCCTGCGAATGAAAATCACCTCTTGCCGAGGCCGGCGCCGACCGCTCGTGCGATGTGCGTGCTCGGCGCGGCGTAAAACACGTGCCCCGAACCGTCCGGCAGTATCCGGCGGGCGATCAGATAGTCCGAGCCCAACCAGCCCTGGCGGACGTAGCGCCCGAACCGCAGGAACGTTCCGGGCGCGCCGCTGGCCGCCGGAATCAACTTGACCTGTTCGAGTCCCAGCTTGACTCCCTCCCCCGTCAGCGGGCGCGCGGCAGCGAGGGCCCGCACGATGACGGTTGCCGCGTCACGGCACAGGCAGGGCATCGAATGTCCCGGCCGCCGGCCGTATTCGGCTTCGAATCGGTCCAGGAACGCCTGACCGACCTCGTTGCGCTCGTCGTAACTGTCCAGTCCGATCCAGCCCGAAAGTTGGCGCATCCATTCGGCATTGATGTGGGCCATCTCGAAGGCGGTGGTGGTGTACCGGGGCGGATCCCAGCCCGCGGCGAGCAGCGCGTCGGTGAATCCCCACAGCCCGTGCCCGAAACCCACATGCACAAGGGCATCTGGGTCCCCCGCGCGCAGCGCCGCCACCGCCGCAGCCTTGTCGGCCTCCACCTGCGGGATCCCCACAGTTGTCACGATCTTCAACCCTGCTGCGGCATAGGCCTTTTCGGCGAAGGATAGGTATTCCTTGCCGATCAGCGACGCTTCGTGGGCGATCGCGATCCGCGAGCGGCCATCGCCGAGCAGCACCGCGGCCAGCATCACCGGTTCCTCGGCCATCGAGCCGTTGTTCAGTGCGAAGCACCATTCGCCCAGCGCGCCTTCGGATCCCGACAGCGTGATGATCGGCACCTTGGCCGTCGCGTCGACGCGTGCGCGCAGCGGCACCACGTTGTCGGAGACCCACGGTCCGAAGATGACCAGGCACCCCTCCTCGACCAGTTCGTCGAAGGCACGCGCGACCGCTTGATAGGTGCCGTTCGGCAACCCGACGACGTTGCGCTGGACAAGCTGGACCGGGCGGTCGATCAGGTTCGACGCGAGCGCTTCTTCCATCACCAATTGCAGTGTGGCGACGGTGTCGTTGTCCACGGCGCCACTGGTCGGATAATCATTGAGCAATCCGACTTTCACCGGGGCCACCGACCCATACGCGCGAGGGACGTCGTCTGCCATAGTCGGCAACATACAGCACGCATGTTGATAGGATCGCCGCCATGGCGAAGCGCGGCGGGTCCGACGATGATCGTCGCGCGCGTGGCGACCGAACTCGCCGTGACCTCATCGACGCCGGCCGGGAACTGTTCGTGGCGCCGGGGTATTTCAAGACCAGCATCGCCGACCTGGTGAGCAAATCCGGCGTGGGCACCCGCGGCGCGTTCTACCACCATTTCAAGGACAAGACCGAACTGTTTCGGGCGGTGTTCGAAGAAGTGGAGAACGACCTCACCTTACGGTCCATCGCCGCGCGGCCTGCTGACGCCGACCCATGGCAGCGGCTGAGCCGGGGGTTACACGAGTTTCTCGACGCCGCACTGGAACCCGAAGTGCAGCGGATCATGCTCCTGGACGGCCCGGTGGTGCTGGGTTGGCGGGCGCTGCGCACCATTCAGGAGAGCAACAGCTTCGCGCTGATCAACGACAAAGTCCGGGAGGCGATCGCGGACGGCATCATCGACGATGAACCGGTCGCGGAGCTGACCCACATGTTGGTGGCGGCGCTCGAGGAGGCCTCGCTACTGGTGGCGCACGCCGACGATCCCGCCCGGGCGCGCCGACGGGCGGCCAAGGTACTCGATCGCCTGCTGCTGAGTTTTGCGGTGGACGATCGAAAAGCATTGCGGCGTTAGTAAAAGGCCCGCCTAGTTCGTCGCGGTGGGTGGTGGTTGGGGTTGGAAGGGTGTGTACCACCACCATTGGGCGCGTTCGCCGGTGGGGCCGGTGCAGGGTTTGACGTCGGGTGGTGCGGTGGTGGGGGGTCGGGCCAGTGAGCCGGTGGGCAGGGGTCGGCCGTTGCTGTCGGTGACGGTGAGTTGGTCGGCGGGGCCGGTGAGGGTGATCAGGCCGCGGTGATGTGCGCGGTGGTGGTAGGGGCAGACCAGGGCCAGATTGTGCAGTTCGGTGGGCCCGCCGTCTTCCCAGTGCTGCAGGTGGTGGGCGTGTAGGCCGCGGGTGGCGGCGCAGCCGGGTACCACGCAGCAGCGGTCGCGGTGTTCTAGGGCGCGGCGCAGCCGGCGGCTGTTCTGGCGGGTCTCCCGCCCGGTGCCGATGAGCTGTCCGTCGCGCTGAAACCAGGCTTCCCAGGTGGCATCGCAGGTCAGGTATTGGCGTTCGGCCGCCGACAGGAGTGGCCCCAGGTGCAGGGCGGCGGCGGGTTTGTCGAGGTCGAGGTGCACGATCACGGTGGTGTGTTGGGCGTGCGGGCGGCGCGCGATTTCGGTGTCCCAGCCGGCGGTCACCAGGCTTAGGAACGCATCCACGGTGTCGGGCAGCGGGGGGCGCTGGGATGCTGCGGTGGCGGCGTGGTCGCGTTTCCAGTCGGTTACCAGCGCGTCCAGGTGTGCCTGTAGGGTGGTGTCGAACAGGGCGGCTTCGGCGTGGGGCAGGGTGATCCGCCAGGTGGTGGATTGCTCGTCGCCGGTCTGGGAGATCGAGCGCTGCGGACCCGGGCGTGGCTTGGGGCAGGGGTCCTCGGGGCGGGGTTCGAGTTTGATCGCGGTGCACAACTGGGAGACGGTGGCTACCGCGGCCAGCTCGGCGTAGTGCTCGTCGGAGCCGTCGGCGGCGCGTTCGGCGATGACCCCGACCTGATCCAGCGAGAGCCGGCCGTCGCGCAGACCGGCCACGCAGCGCGGGAACTCCTGCGCGCGATGGGCCACCGCGGCGATGCTTTTCGCGTTGCGCGGGGACACGCCGGTGCGCCAGGCCACCAACGCCGAGACCGAGCGTGCGCCGGTGGACCCCCACAGTTCGTCACGGTCGATCTCGGCGACGATCTCCACGATCCGCCCATCGATCGCATTGCGCTGACCGGTCAGCTCCGCCAGCTCCTCGAACAACCCCTCCAACCGCTCACCAGGCGAAACCGCCCGAGGCTCAACGGTGCAAGAGGACATAACAACATCCAAGCAGCCACCACCGACAACCCGGTCAAGGATCGTTTTAACTGACTCAAGTCATCCAAATACGGGCCGAGTCCGCACTAGCCGATTCCTGGCCCGGACGGACGCGCCGCGCTACCCTTTGCACTCACGTCCCATCGACGAAACAGAACGGAATGATGGCGGCAACCAACAAGAACTCCGCGCGCGAGACAAAACGTCTGCAGACCCGAGAGCGACTGCTGGGAGCGGCCGTTGCCGAATTCAAGCGGTCCGGGATGGCCGACGCGGATGTCGGCGCGATCGTCAGTGCCGCCGGAGTTGCGCACGGCACCTTCTTCTTTCACTTTCCCACCAAGGAACACGTGCTCCTCGAATTGGAGCACCGCGAAGAACAGCGCATCGCCGGCCAGTTCACCCGGTTCCTGGAATCCGAACCCGACCTTGCGGACGCCCTCGGCGAAGCCGTGAGGCTGATCGCCGGATTGGAGCGCCGGTTGGGCGAAGAGTTATTCAAAGACTTTCTCGCACTGCATTTTTCCCAAACCCGGCCGCCGGTCGAAGACGGCCGGGACCACCCCATCATCGTCGCGGTCGCCCGCGAGATCGAGCAAGCGCAAGAACGCGGGACAGTGGCCGCCGACGTGATCCCGATGAACAGTGCGGTCTTCTTCCTACTCGGGTTGTATGCGCTGCTGATCACGACGAACACCTGGCCGAACCGCGACGCGATGCTCGATGATTACCTGACCACGACGATGCGGAGCCTGGCGGCTCGCTAGCCCTCGTTATTGACCTCAGTCAGTTTCTGGGTTAGAACTGGCGGGTCGAGGGAGGCGAATTTGAATCTGCCTACGGTGAACTTCCGCCGCGCAGCCGGGGAGACTCCCGCAACCCGGGATGGTCTGGGTCTGGACGAGCACCTGGACGAATCGCAGCTCGCGCAGCGACAGGCGGACAAGTGGTTGATCTCGGGTTCCCTGTTGATCGGCACCGCCGCGTTGGGCGTCTTCGGCCTGCCGCTGTTCCTGCGCGGGGTCTGGCTGTTGCGCCGAGCGCAACGGGCCGGGCTGTCGGTGCGGCCGATGCTGGTCACCCTGCTGGGCTATCTGGTCGTCATCGACGCCGCCATCAACACCGTCGGCTGGGCACTGGACATGGTGGGCAACCACACCCTGCTCGGCCGAGTGTTGTTGGTGGGCTGGGGAAACATGTTCGATGCCGGCTATTTCTGGCACTTCAACGAACTCTGGATCGGCGGTGCCGCCGGCCCCGGCGAGAAGGGCTGGGAGGTCGGGCTGATCTTCACCGTCTTCACCATGCGGATCGCGGCGGGCATCGGTTTTCTACAGATGAAGCGCTGGGGCCACCAGTGGATGGTGGTGACCTGCTGGATGGGCGCGGTGATCTGGATCGGTTACGTCTTCAACATGACCATGTACGCCGACGTGCGGTTCGCCGGGGTCGTAGTTCCGGTCGTCGGCTGGTGGCTCTACGACATCTTCTACATCACCCCGTTCCTGGCCATTCCCTACCTGCACACCGTAAACCGCGAAATCTTCTCCGACTGACCGTCTTTCAATTCCAAAGGAGCTGCAACGTATGGACATGGTGTGGGAATTGCTGCGCTACGTCGCGGCCTGGGGCGGGACCGGGTTGATCATCTGGTTCTGGTACTGGATGTTCTCCAACATCGGAACCTTCTGATTCCGTGACCGCGACGACCAATCCGTCGGCGATGGCAATCGAGCGCAGTTGCGCGCTGACCGCAGTGGCGCTCAGTGAACGGCGCCGCGGTGGCGCCCGCTTGACGACGGGGACCAAACGCGGCTTCGGTGTGAGCCCGGCACTGGACCTGGTGCACGTCCCCTACCCACCACTGGTGCACGACTGGACGCGCCGGACGTTGACATGTGGTGTCGCGCTGCAATGCTCGCCGTCCAAGGAACGCCTGGCGCACTACCGGTTGACCGACCTCACCCCGCGCGAGAACCGGGCCCTCACCTTGATCGAGGCGGGTGTCGCGGTGGGCTGGATCGCCTCGCGATGGCCTGGCCTGATGCCGGAGATCGACAGGCTGCTACCCGACGTACCGGTCGGCGACCCGGATCTGGACGCCCCCTCGATGTTCGACCGTGCGATCGACCTGGCCCGGACCGGACACCCGATCGCTGAACACCCGCTGCTGGGCATGCTGCCCCGCACCAGTGCGACTGAACGTGGCTTGGCCAGTGCGATCAAGCGATTCGGCAGGATGCCGTGGACCAGCACCCAGCAGCGCCACCCGCGTCCCTACTCGGTGCCGGTGGGCGGCGACGGCGGCGTGCGCAACCCGAACCTGCCGCCGCCGAGCCGGCCGGAGGACAACGACCTTGACATCAGCCCGCAACGGCGCCATGGCATCCCGTATCCGGAGTGGAACGCTTGGACCAACGCGTTTCTGCCGAATCACGTTGCGGTCCTTGAGATCCCGCCGCGAACCCAGGACCGTCACCCTGCGCCGGTGGCGGCGAATCTGCGAAAATGGTTCGAGGAACACACCCATCGCGCGATGACCAACCGGCTCGACGACGGGTCCGACCTCGATGTCGACGAGTACGTCCGGCACTACGTCGACTCGACCATACAGCGCGCCACCGAACCCAGGATCTTCCGCGAGCTGCGGCCCAGCGGCCGCGACGTCACCACCGCGCTCTTGCTCGACGGGAGTTCATCACTCGGCGTCCACGCTGGACAGATCTTCCGGCTGGAGCTGCAATGCGCCGACGCACTCTCGCGCGCGATGACCCTGGCGCGGGAAAGACACGGCATCTTCGTGTTCACCGGCAATACCCGCCATCGGGTGGAAGTGCACTGTCTCAAGGACTTTCGTGACGGCCACTTCATCGCGCCAGGCAGCCTGGGGTTGCAGACCGCGGGCTACACCCGACTCGGCGCGCCGATTCGGCACCTGACGTCGCGCCTGCTGGCACAACCCTCGGAGCGGCGTCTGCTGATCGTGATCGGCGACGGTCTGATGTCCGACGAAGGCTATGAGGGCCGCTACGCCTGGGCCGACGTGGCACACGCGGTCGACGAAGCCAACGATGCCGGCGTCTCGGTGTACTACGTCGGCGTCGGACCGACGCGGGTCGACCCGCTACCCGAGGTGTTCGGGGCACGCCGGTCCAGGCGGATCAAGCGCATCGAGGAATTGCCGCGCGTGCTGGCCCACGTCCACCGCGAACTCGTCGCCGCGTAGGAGACCGAGGGGGAAGATGACCGACACCTACATCGCCGGTGGCAACGAAGTGCAGCTGTTCGAACAGGCTCACCGCGAACACATTCCGGTGATGCTCACCGGCCCCACCGGCTGCGGAAAGACGCGCTTGGTCGAGCATATGGGCGCCCTGCTCGGCCAGCCGGTGGTCACCATCAGCTGCCACGACGACCTGACCAGCTCCGATCTGGTCGGCCGGTTCATCGTCACCGGGGGCGACGTGGTGTGGAACGACGGTCCGCTGACCCGAGCCGTCAAAGCCGGGGCGATCTGCTATCTCGACGAGGTGGTGGAAGCCCGACATGACTCGCTGGCGATCCTGCACTCCCTCACCGACCACCGTCGCGCCCTGTACCTTGATCGCGCCGACGAGGTGGTGCATGCTCCGGAATCGTTCATGCTGGTGTGTTCCTACAATCCGGCCTACCGTAGCTCGCTCAAAGAGCTGAAGCCGTCATTCCGGCAGCGCTTCGCCACCCTCCCGATGAACTATCTGCCCGCCGACCGTGAAGCCGAGGTGATCGTCGCCGAAGCGGCCGTCGAGATCAGAACCGCCCAGCGACTGGTGCAATGCGCCAACGCTATTCGCACTGCCGACGACGCGTTTCACTTCGAGCCGCCGTCGACCCGGGTGCTGGTCACCGCGGCCAAGCTGATCGCCGCCGGAGCCTCGGAGATCGACGCGGCCGAAGCCTGCATACTCGCACCGCTGAGCACCGACGGCGCTGTCAACGACGGTCTGCGTGAAGTCGCCGCGGCGACCCTGCTCGCGTCCCAGGACCCCGCGAACCGATAGAGAAAGGCACCAGCATGGTCGATCAGCAAGAGCGCAAGCGCAAGCGGGCACTCATCGTCTTCCAGGTCTTCATCTACGGGTACCTGCTGGTGATGTTCGGCATCCAGCTGTACATGTCGTTCGCCCGGGGCTGGTGGAATCTATGAATCTGCCGCTGTTGCACCGCCGTTCGGACACGCCCGGTCTCGACGAGCACTACGATGCATCGCGCGAGGCCCAGCGGCGGGCAGACAGGTGGATGATCGTCGGCGCCGGGCTGATGGGCTGCTGGGCTCCCGGACTGCTCGGGTTCCCCATCTTCATGCGCGGAGTATGGCTGCAACGTCAGGCGCTGCGCGCGGGCCTGTCGGTTCGGCCGATGATCGTCACGCTGATCGGCTATCTGGTGCTGATCGACGGCATGCTCAACAGTCTGGGCTGGGCGCTGGACTTGGTCGCCAATCACACCCTGATCAACCGGGTGCTGATGGTGGGCTGGGGCAACATGTTCGACGCCGGTTACTTCTGGCACTACAACGAGCTGTGGGTGGGTGGCGCAGCCGGGCCGGGTGAAAAGTCTTATGTCGCAGGCCTGATCCTCACGGTGTTCTCGATGCGGGTCGCCGCGGCGATCGGCTTCCTGCAGATGAAGCGCTGGGGTCACCAGTGGATGGTGGTCACCTGCTGGATGGGCGTAATGATCTGGATGGCCTACGTGTTCAACATGACCATGTACGCCGACGTGCGCTACGCCGGAGTCGTGTTCCCGGTGATCGGCTGGTGGCTCTACGACATCTTCTACATCACCCCGTTTTTGGCCATCCCCTACCTGCACACCGTCAATCGCGAAATCTTCTCCGACTGAAGACTGACCCACGAGCCCACCAAGGAGCAGACCCGTGACCACACCGTCATCGGAAGACACCGCCGCCGAAGAACTTCCGCCGGGCACCACGCCGTACTACGCACGCATGCACAAGTGGATCAAGCGCGCCGTGCTGGTCTGCCTGGTGGCACTGGTCCTCGAGGGCGCGTTCACGCTGCCGTTCATGGCCGTCTACTACGGCTATCCGACGCTGAGCCTCACCGAAATCTGCAGCGAACTGCTCAAAGTCCGGTACTCCAACGACACCCTGGAATGCAAGTACCCGTACCCGCCACTCGGGCCACCGGAAGGGGTCGCCGGCAAGGGCACCGCGCGCGACGACTGGGGCATCCAACCGGTGCCCCGGTATCACCGGCTGGGCTTTCGTGAACTCGTGCGAATCCACGACGCGCGAATCGCCCGCCAGCAGGCCCAGCACGCGCAGCAGGCCCCGAAGCCGTGACCGGGAAGCTGCGGGTCATCCAATGGGCTACCGGCAATGTCGGCCGGCACGCGGTGGCCGCCGTGCACGAGCACCCGGACCTGGAACTCATCGGCGCGCTGGTCTACAGCGACGACAAGGCCGGCAGAGACGTCGGTGAGATTTGCGGCATCGGTGAAATCGGCGTCGTCGCAACCAAAGACGTCGAGGAGATCCTCGCCCTGGATGCCGACTGTGTGCTGTACAACGCGATGGGCGACTGGAATCCACCGGCCGCGGTCGGGGACATCCGCCGGCTCCTCGCCTCGGGTAAGAACGTGGTGTCCACCGCGGTGACCGCGCTGATCTATCCGAAGAGTTGCGACGGGCCGGTGGCCGAGCAGCTGGAGGCCGCGTGCGCCGAGGGAACGACGTCGTTCCACGGCACCGGCATCGAACCTGGTTGGGCCGCTGAGGTTTTGCCCCTGACCATGTCGGGCCTGTTCCGGCGGATCGACTCGCTAGTGGTGCAGGAGCTGATGGATTACAGCACCTACGACGTGGGGTTCGTGCTGTTCGACGTGATGGGCTTCGGCAAGCATCCGGACGAGCCGGTGCCGATGTCCGAACCGGCCGTGGGCGCCATGGCTTTCAAGGCTCCGCTGATGCTGCTGGCCGACGGACTCGGCGCGGCGATCGACGAATTCACCTACCACCGTGAGGTTGCCGTCGCCGACGCACCGATCGAAGTGAAAGCCGGGCGCGTCGAGAAGGGCACCGTGTCAGCCCAGCGCTTCAGCTACACCGCGATCATCGGCGGCCGGCCGGCACTGACCGTCGAGCACATCACCAGGCTGGGCGCCGAGCAGGCATCCGACTGGCCCAACGGACGCGGCTGGAAGGTGACGGTGGAAGGGTCGCCGTCCATGGTTCTGGAATCCCGGATCGCCATCCACGGCGAGGACGACACCGACCAGGGCTGCCTCGGCACCGCGATGCACGCGGTGCATGCGATCGCACCGGTGTGCGCCGCACCGCCGGGCATCCGGACCTTCCTCGACCTACCCACGATCGTGGGACGCGGGGTGTTGTCGAACAGGCTCGGTTGAGTTCGAGTGTCCGGCGATGCCGGGGTGTGCGTGGGCCGATCTCAGCGCGTCGAACAACGTTGTGCGACAGTCACTTCCCGCGTTCGAACGGAACACTCGTCGGCAACTGCGCGCCGTCGGGGGGGACGAAGCGGCCGTCGAAGTCGACATAGCCCGAGCGTTTGGTGGGCAACGGCAGTACCGGATTGGGACACGGCTGACGGGTGCCGTCGCCACAGATACCACCATTGAAGTAAGAGCGCCGCTGGACGTCCTCGGGCCACGGGTCGGCATGCATGCCGAACCATTGGGCCGGAATGTTGTAGAAAACGAAGAAGCACGCGCTGACCCCGGCGAAGATCGCCAGGAAGCGGATGAACTGCTGTTGCACCACGCCGCCTCGCACACTGTCCAATCCGCGCTCGACGACGGTTCGGCCGCGGTCATCGGTGAAATAGCGCAGGCAGCACAGCGCGGCCTGGACGCCGCCCCACATCAGCCCTTCGTAGACCGGCCACTGGTAATAATGGCCGGCATTGAGCGAAACAGCGCGAATCGCACCGGGATACGTGTAGAAGCCGATGGGCAGCAGAATGCAGCCCTCCATGAGGAGGTCCAGCACGAAGGTGAATGCGTAGGTCACCGCGATCAACCGCAGGTTGCTGATGTCGGGCCAGCGCGCCTTGATCCTGCGCATCACCCAACAGCCGACGATCGTGATCAGCAGCACCCCGTACGCGTAACCCGGCGCATTGGTCAACAGCGGCTCGGCGACCTGCCGGCCCGGTTCCTCCGGTGATACCCAACCCGGAATGTGCGATGACCAGGAGCCCCGGTTGAACAGCCAGGTGTTGTAGGTGCACCAGGTGTTGAAATAGTTCAGCAGCGGATCCTGAAAGAACATCAAACCCATTGACGCCAGCAGCATCCCGTCCAGGGTGATCCGTCTCTCGCGTCGCCACGGCCGAATGATGAACCACCACAAGGCGAACGGCGCGGCTATCCAGAGAATGATCGCGTTGGCCATCAGCGGCACTTTCATCAGCCACGGCGGCTCGGAGGGGCCGGCGGGCACCCGCTGGAAATAGGGCCCGCTGACCCAGCGGATCCACACGTAGAGCTCCAGTACGAGCAGCGCACCACCGATCGCGGCCCAGATCTGGACGGGCTTGACCGTCCGGACGGGCTGCACAGCGGGCCTGGCCCCAGCGCCCGGCTGGATTGCGCGACCGGGCGGCTCGGTGACGGCGGATGCGCCTTTTCGGTTTCCCTCTTTGCTCATCGCAGCGAATATACCAGCTGGTATCTGAGAGTCGAGCCGGAATCTAGAGTTACTCTGGCACAATCGGGCTGTGGTAGAGCGCTTCACCCGCGAACGGCGACTAGAGCAGACCCGCACGTTGTTGCTCGATGCCGCGGAAGCCGTGTTTGCCGAAAAGGGCTTCACGCCGGCGACTCTCGACGACATCGCACACACTGCGGGATACACCAAGGGCGCCATCTACAAGCATTTCGCCACCAAGGAGGACCTGTTCCTGGCGGTCAGCGACCGGTACTGGCGCCGCTACTTCGACAACTTCGCCGAGGTGATGTCGACGGCGACCCAGGTCGGTGACCGTGAACTCGACGACATTGCCCTGCGCTGGCGCCAACTGGGCCGCGACCGCGGCGCCGAGCACGCCGCGCTGGGACACGAATTCACGCTGTATCTTCTGCGGAATCCCGAAGCGCGCGAGCGGGTTGCGGCCAAAAGGCTGGAAGTCGTTGCGGCACTAGCGGAATTCATCGTTGCCGGCGTCGAACGGCTCGGCGGGGCTTTGCGGATCCCGCCGCTGACGTTCGCGCACGTGCTGGTGGCCACCAGCGATTCGGTGATGTTGGGCAGCGAGCTCGACGACATCGACCTCTACCGGCCGATCGTCGAGATGTATGTGTCGGCGATCAAACTGCCCTCGCCGCGGCAGTAGGACCGGCATGGTCAAGATCGGCGTCCAGATCCACCCGCAGAACACCACCATGGCGGCGCTTCGCGCGGGCTGGCAGGGTGTCGACCAGCTCGGCGTCGACAGCCTGTGGACCTGGGATCACTTCTTCCCGCCGCTGTACGGGTCGGCCGCGGAATCGCACTTCGAAGGTTGGCAGATCCTGGCGGCCATGGCCGTCACCACCGCCAACGTCACCCAGATCGGCATGTTGGTGACCGGTTGCTGCTACCGCAATCCCGACCTGCTGGCCGATATGGCCCGCACACTCGATCACCTCAGCGGCGGTCGGGCGGTATTGGGAATCGGATCGGGATGGATGGACCGCGACGAGATCGAATACGGCTATCCGGTGCGGACACCCGCACAACGTCTCGATGCGCTCGGCGAGGCGCTGCCGCGCATCCGGCGCCGGATCGGGTTACTACAGCCCGGCCCCCTCGGACGGCTGCCGATCCTGATCGGCGGCAACGGCGAGCGGCGCACCCTGCGCCTGGTCGCCGAACACGCGGACATGTGGAACGGCTACGGCGACGCCGCCACGATCCGCGCCAAGAACCGGGCCATCGACCGTTGGTGCGGCGAAATCGGCCGGGATCCGGGCGAGATCGAACGCACTGTGTGGATCGAGCGGGTCGAGCCGGACCTGGTGGCATCACTCGTCGAGGCCGGCGCCGACCATCTGATCCTGGGTTTGCGTGCACCGTATGACCTCGGCGCAGTGGAGCGGCTGGTGGCGGCCCGGCGCGCGGTTTAGCAAATGTCTGCTCGGGTATGCGAAACAGGAGCGCAGCCCGAGTTCAAACGCTTTCCCGATTGGAGGTCACGCTGGTGACCGAGATGATTGTTCAGACACCCGACGAGGTGGTTGCCTTCCTCAAGGCGCAGCACGCGCTGATCGAGGACATGTTCGACGAGGTACTGCTGGCCTCCGACCCCCAGGCGCGCGACGAGCCGTTCGTCGCACTCCGTCAGCTGCTGGCCGTGCACGAGACGGCCGAGGAGATGTTGGTGCATCCCCGCGTGCGTCGCGAATTCGACGCCGGCGACGCGATCGTCGACGAGCTGCTGCACGAAGAGCACGACGCCAAAGAGCAGCTGACGAAGATCGAAAGCCTCGACATCACCTCCCAGGAGTTCGTCGACGAACTGACCAAGCTGCGGGATGCGGTGCTGGCCCACGCCGAGCATGAAGAACTCGAGGAGTTCACGAAACTGCAGCGCAACCTCGACGCCAACGAGCAGAAGCGGATGGGCACGGCGGTGAAGGTGGCCGAAGCTATCGCGCCCACTCGGCCGCACGCCGGCGTGGAATCGGCGAAGCTGAATTTCGCCGTAGGACCGTTCGCCGCGATGCTCGACCGTGCCCGCGACCTGATGCACCAAGCGCTTGGCTGAGTCGCTCCGTAGGCTCAGTGGCGTGAGCGTCACATCTGACCGCCCGGTCGCCCTTCAGGATCGGTTCTTCCGAGAGCTGCCCGAGCTGGCGGTGGCGTGGCAGGCCGAGCCGACGCCCGAGCCCAAGTTGTTGGTGCTCAACGAATCGCTGGCGGACGAACTCGGACTGAGTGCGGACTGGCTGCGCAGCCCCGACGGCCTGCGTTTCTTAGTGGGCAATTTGGTACCCGACGGCGCCACGCCGGTGGCCCAGGCCTACGCCGGTCATCAGTTCGGCGGGTACGTGCCGCGGTTGGGTGACGGTCGCGCGCTGCTACTGGGCGAACTGCTCGACGAGCGGCAACGCCTTCGCGACATCCACCTCAAGGGCTCGGGACGCACTCCGTTCGCGCGCAACGGGGACGGCCTGGCCGCCACCGGACCGATGCTGCGCGAATACATCATCAGCGAGGCGATGCACGCGCTGGGCGTGCCGACGACACGCTCCCTGGCCGTGGTGGCCACCGGGCGCCCGGTAGCCCGCGAAACGCTGCTGCCGGGCGCGCTGCTGGTCCGCGTGGCCAGCAGCCATCTACGGGTCGGCAGTTTTCAATATGCTGCTGCCACAGGCAATCTCGACCTGCTGCGACGCCTGGCGGACCACGCGATCGCGCGCCATCACCCCGGCGCTGCCGACGCCGAGCGGCCCTATCTCGCGCTGTTCGAAGCGGTGGTCGGCGCCCAGGCGACGCTGGTGGCGCGGTGGATGCTGGTCGGGTTCGTGCACGGCGTGATGAACACCGACAACATGACCATCTCCGGGGAGACCATTGACTACGGACCGTGCGCGTTCATGGAGGCCTACGACCCCGACACCGTTTTCAGTTCGATTGACGCGTGGGGCCGCTACGCCTACAGCAATCAACCGACCATCGCGGCGTGGAACCTGGCCCGCTTCGCCGAGACCCTGCTCCCGTTGATCGGCGACGATGTCGAGGAATCAGTTTCATTGGTAGAGAACGCATTTGATGGATTCCACGACTACCACGCAGCGTGGCGCTCGGGTATGCACGCCAAGCTCGGGTTCACCGGTGACATCGAGGAACTGACGCCGTTGCTCGAAGAACTGCTGTCGTTGCTGCAGGAGAGTCACGTCGACTACACGTCGTTTTTCACCCGGCTGGCGGACGCCGCGCGCGGGGACTCCGGACCAGCGCGCGACCTGTTCGTCGACCCCGCCTTGTTCGACGACTGGGCCGCCCGGTGGCGGGCGCTGGAACCCGACCCGCTGTTGATGGCACGGGTCAACCCGGTCTACATCCCGCGCAACCACCTGGTCGAGGAGGCGCTGGAAGCGGCGACGACGGGAGACCTTGATCCGGTCCACCGGCTTCTCGAGGCTATCCGCGCCCCCTATACCGAACGGACCGGACTGGAACGCTACGCCAAACCCGCCCCAGCGGATTTCGGAACCTACCGCACCTTCTGCGGCACCTGAACGCCACGGGTGGCAGCGGTGATACCCAGCGCGATCATGATGTCGGCATAGGTGACGAACAGGCCGGCCCAGAATGCCCACTTCAGTTGCGGATCCGGTTGGGAGGCAAAGAACATGATCAAAAAGACGGGCCCGACGATGCCGCACACGAAGGTCATCGACTGGACGACGAGGTAGCGCCGGAAGGTGGACACCGTGTTGTTGACTCCCGCCCGTTGGGCCTTCGGAGCATAACGCGGCCATGACCGACGTGTATCGCGCTCCGCTGCGGTCCCGCAGCGACGACGTCGACCCTGGGCTCACCATCGAACGCGCCCGCCGGCTGGGCCTGTGCGGCTTCGGTCGGTTGCTGCGCGACCCCGCCGAGTCCGGCCGGCTGGAGCGCCGGGTTGCCCGCTTCGCCGAGGTGGAGAACGGCTCTTTTGTGTGGACCCGGGATCCGGACGGATTGTTCTGGCTCGGGCGGATCGCCGGCCCCTACTTCTACGACGATGTCGACACCGCCTCAGCCGCGGATCTGGTGCACGTGCGGCCCTGCGACTGGCTTTCCGAACCGCTGCTGGAACCTGAGGTTCCCGACGCAGTGGTCGCGACATTCGGCCGCGGGGGTCGCAACTTTCAGCGGATCCACCACCCGTCGGTCAGCCAAGAGACACAACGGATCTGGGACGATCAGCGCCGTCGTCGCAGCCGCTGAACCATATGCACCAGGGCCAGCGCGACGGCGCCGACCACCGCGCCGATCACCGCCGAGATCCCGGTGTCGACCAACCACGCCAGCACACCACCCACCGGTCCGTGCCGGACCGCTTCCTGCGCGTGCGCCACCAGCGCGTGCGGGGCATGCCAGCCCAGGTGCTCGCTGTTGGTGAGCAGGATGTGACCGCCCACCCACAGCATCGCCACCGTCCCGATCACCGACAGCGCCGAGAGCAGCTTCGGCATCCCGCCCACCAGAGCCCGACCGACCACCCCGCCCAGGCGGGAACCGGTTTGGGTGAGATGCAGGCCGACATCGTCCATCTTCACGATGGCGGCGACGACCCCGTAGACCGCGACGGTGATGACGAACGCGACGATCACCAGGATCACCAAGCGCGGGACGAACGCGGACTTGGCGACCTCGTTGAGCGCGATCACCATGATCTCGGCGGACAGGATGAAGTCGGTGCGGACCGCGCCGCTCACCACGTGTCGCTCGCTCTGCGGCTCGTCGGCGGCATGGCCGTGGCCACGCACACTGCCCCAAACCTTCTCGGCGCCTTCGTAACACAGATACGTGGCGCCCAGCATCAGGATCGGACTCAGCAGCCAGGGCGCGAACTGACTGAGCAACATGGCCCCTGGCAGGATGAACACCAGCTTGTTGCGCAGCGAACCGAGGGCGATGCGCTTGATGATCGGCAACTCGCGCTCGGCGGAGATTCCCTCGACGAACTGCGGCGTCACCGCGGTGTCGTCGATGACCACGCCGGCGGCTTTGGTGGTGGCGCGGCCGGCCGCGGGACCCACGTCGTGCAGCGAGGCCGCAGTCAGCCGCGCCAGCATCGCAACGTCGTCGAGCAGGGCGAACAGACCCCCACTCATCGCGTCTGCCCCATGGCGTTGCAGACTACCGCCGTCGGGCCCGTCATGCGGGTCGGTCGCCGACCTCCAGCCCGGCCAGCGTCGAGGTGCCCTCGAAGATGGTGCGACCCCATTCCCGGACCCGGCAGTGCAGCGTCCCCGCCAGGTACTCGTAGTCGGTGTCGATGTTGCGGCGCTCGGCCGGCAGCGGCACTGGCAGCACGTGCGGACCGTCGCCCGTTCCGTGTCCGTCCAGCTCCACCCGGAAACGTGCGTTGCGCGCGTCGACGTGCCAGTGCTCCACGTCGCACTCCGACGACACCAACGCCGGGGACGTGACGCGCAGCACCCGATTTCCCAGTCGCACAACGACTCCGCCGACGTCTCGCTTGAGCGGCCCGAGCTCGAGCAGGCCGCCGGAGAAAGCCACCGACACATCGGCGTCACCGAAGTCGTGGGCCTGGCCCCACCACCACCGCACCGGGAAACCCGCTCCCCAGTTGCGTTCGCAGTACAGCGTGGCGTTGTTGAACGTCCAGCGCTGGTCGCCGTGCGTGACGGTCCCGGAGGCCTTGCCGTCCAACCGGTAGGGGTGCCAGTACTGGTTCAGAAACGGCACCGCCGAGAACACTCCCCCGCCGCCGAATGCCTTGGGCCACTGGAACGCATCAGTGAATTTCAGATCGACGGCGGTGTCGCCTAGCACCATCTTGAGCCGGTCGCGGGTCGCATCGATCACATTGCCGGCGGCGTCGGCCTGCACCGAGAATTCTTGCCGATCGGCCAGTACGCCGTCGACCGCCGCCGAGCGCACCACCCCGCCGGGGTGCAGCGCGATCGCCGCCGTGGACCAGTTGCCGTCGGGATGGCGGTTCTCACTGCACAAAGCAACCACCACGCGACCGTCGGCCGGATCGGACAGTCGCCAGAACCAGCCCTCCATCTCGGTGCCGTGCGAGGGCGTCGGATCGCCGAACGGCACATCGGCCCCGGTACGGCGATATAGAGAGACCAGGCGCTGACCAACAGCGTCGACGATATTCACAGCAGTGTGTTACCCACGGCCACTCGCTTTGACTCGTCACCAGATTAGATACCATTGACATTCGAATAACATCAGTATCTAATTCCGGATATGCCCAGGTTAACCAGGGTCCAACAGGTCGAACGGAATCGCGAAAAGGTGCTCGTCGCCGCACAGCGGGTCTTCGTGGCACGGGGGTACGGCGGCGCCAGCCTGGAGACCATCGCCGACGAGGCAGGCTTCTCCCGGGGCGTCGTCTACTCGCAGTTCGGCAGCAAAGCCGACATGTTCTTAGCGTTGCTGGAGCGACGGATTACCGAGCGGGCTGCCGAGAACGAGCGCCTGGCCAAAGAGTTCGCCGGGGCCGAAGGGCTGCGGGAGCTGATTCGTGCCGGGCAACGAGATGCCGCCGCGGAACCCGGCTGGGCCCAGCTACTGGTCGAATTCCGCGCCCTGGCACTTCGCGATGCCGAGCTGAACCGGCGATACGCCGAAGCTCACGCCCGCACGATCGAGGGCATCGCGACAGCGCTGGAACGTCTCTTCGAGCCGACCGGTGTGCGACCGACGGTGCCGTTACGGTCGGTCGCCGAGTTTCTTCAAGCGGGCACCGCCGGCCTGGCGCTGGAGCGTGCCGCCAATCCGGACGCGATACCCGACGAGCACGCCACGCAATTGTTGATCCGTGCCCTCGGACTCGCCGAGGACGGGAGCTCGAAGTGACCCCATGGCACCGGTTCCGCAACGACGTGATCACCGCCGTGAATATCGCTGCGCCAGAACAGTTTAACGCCCTGTTCTTCAGCACCGACGAAATCCTCGCTGCACAGCGTCGCAGCCTGCACACGTTGCTGTCGCACGCCGTCGAGCACTCGCCGTTTCATCGCCGCCGGCTTGGCGACATCGATGTCACCGACATCGACCCCACCGACCTTTCGGCGCTGCCGGTGATGACAAAAGCCGAGATGATGGAAGCCCTAGACGACGTCTTCACCGATCCTCGCCTCAGGCGCGGCGACATCGAATCATCGCTTGCGGCAACGGTAGAACGGCCGGTGCCGATCCTCGACGACTACATCGCACTGAGCACGGGTGGATGCTCGGGGCGACGCGGCCTGTTCGTCTACGATCGTGCCGCGACCGCCGGGTTCCTCTCCGCTCTTGCCCGGCCGCCGGTGGAATCACTGCGCTGCGCGACGGCGCCGACCAAGCCGCCGCGCATCGCGATGGTGGCCGCGCCGTCGGCCGTGCACGCCACGGGTTTACTGGCGGCGCTGACCGAGGGCGGCGATGCACCCGCCCATGTCGATCTCGTGCCCGCGACACAACCGATCTGGGAAATTGTCGACCGGCTCAACGCGTGGCAGCCCGAGGTGTTGGGCGGGTATGCGAGCATGCTGGTCCGCCTTGCCGTCGAGGCCGGCGCGGGCCGACTGCGGATCGCACCAACGGAGGTCAACACCACCAGCGAGACGCTGCTTCCCGAAATGCGTGTCTCGATCCGGGAAGCGTTCGGGGTACCGGTCTTTGACGGCTTCGGCTCGACGGAAGGACTGGTGGGCAAGACCGGCCCGGACGATGACGTGTTCGCGTTCAACACCGACATGTGCATCGTCGAACTCGTCGATGCCGACAACCGGCCCGTGGCACCCGGCGTCCCGTCGGCCAAAGTGTTGGTAACCAATCTCTATAATCTCGTCCAGCCGCTGATCCGCTACGAGCTCACCGACATCTTCACCCGCCAGCCCGACGCCGACGAACACGGCCATCTGCGGGCTCGTGTTCAGGGACGCAGTGACGACGTGCTGCGATACCAGCACACCACCATTCACCCCATTGCCATCCGCTCGGTGCTGGCCACAACCCCCGGGGTGACCGATTACCAGGTACACCAAACTGTATGTGGGATAGAAGTTTTCGCGATTTTCGAGGACGATCGGGTACAGTACGGATTGGCGGGACGGCTGCGCCGGGCGCTGGTCGATGCCGGCCTGAACCGCCCCGAGGTGACCGTCCATGCGGTGGACCGGGTTGATCGTCATCCCGTCAGCGGCAAGTTGCGCCGCTTTGTCCCCCTTATTTAATACGTTGCACCACAACAGATTCAGCCAGATAGGACACGATGGCGTTGGTCAGCCCGCGGCGGGCCTCGTCCAGGTCCGCGTAACTGCCCAATTGCCGCTCGGACACCAGGCCGCGCATCGCGCCGGGGATCAGCGTAGCCATCTCGCGCACCCGCTGCGGATCGACCTGCAGGTCGGCGAACGCCTTCTGACAGGTCGCATGCCAGCCCTGCCCCCAGGAGCGCAGTTCGGCCGCGGTGCGCGGATAGAGCCGATCCAGCTCGCCGGGCTCGCGCGGTAAGGCTGCGCGCAGGTTCTCGATGGCCCGGGAGTCCGGTGCGTTCAGGCCGTCGTAGAGGGTGTCGATGATCTGCGCGACCCGCGCCTGCAACGGCGCCCCGGTATCGGGTTGGGTGAACACGTTGGCCCGCCGTTCGGCGGTGTGATGCAGCACCGCCGCCCAGAATCCGTCGGCGTCGCCGAACTGATATTGCACGGTGCCCCAGGTGACACCGATCTGCTTGGCGATGCGGTTGGCCGAAACCGCGCCGGGATCGCCGGACGCCAGCGCGCTCACCGCCGCCTGCAACATCGCCTCGCGGGTGGCCACACCTCGCCTGTTCGATCTGCGACCCGCGCTGTCCGCCACCGCCATCCCCGCATCGTAACGCCATCAGAGAAGTTTCGTTGACACCTTTATGACTTTTTCCTAGAGTTCTCCGTGACGAATCGGGAGGACCGCACGTATGGCCAAGCCGCCGTTGTCGATGAAACCAACCGGATGGTTCCAGGTTGCGTGGTCTGACGAGATCGGCATCGGCGATGTCCACACCATGAAGTACTTCGACCAGGAAATGGTCGCCTGGCGCGCCGAATCGGGTCAGCTGACCGTGATGAACGCCTACTGCGAACACCTGGGCGCCCACCTGGGCTACGGCGGCAAAGTGGTCGGCGACGTGCTGCAGTGCCCGTTCCACGGCTGGCAGTGGAGCCAGCAGGGACGCAACGTCTGCATCCCCTACCAGGACCGCCCCAACCGCGGCCGTCGCATCCGCACCTACCCCGTGGTGGAGCGCAACGAGTCGGTCTACATCTGGCACGACATCGAGTGCCGCCCACCGTTTTTCGACGCGCCCGACGTCTTCGCCAGCTTCGCCGACGGCAGCGGGCCAGCCGACTACTATCCGCAGCAGCGGCTGTTTCGGCAGGGCCTGGAGATGCACCCGCAGTACGTGCTGGAGAACGGGGTCGACTTCGCCCACTTCAAGTACGTCCACAACACGCCGATCGTGCCCGTCTTCACCCGGCACGACTTCGACGACGCGGTGTCCTACGTGGACTTCACCATCACCTTCGAAGGCGATGACCAGCAGAGCATCGATGACGTCAAAAGTGGTGTGGAGGCCATCAACGGCGGTCTGGGCATCGCGGTCACCAAGAGTTGGGGAATGATCGACAACCGCACCATCTCGGCGATCACGCCGGTCGACGAGCGCACCTCCGACGTCCGGTTCATGGTCTACATCGGGCGGGTCCCGGGCCGGCCGGCGGAGCGCGCCGAACGCGACGAGGCCAACGCCCGCTCGTTCGGTGCGGAAGTGATCCGGCAGTTCACCCAGGACATCCATATCTGGGCGCACCAGCGCTACTCCGACCCACCCGCCCTGGCGTCCGCGGAGTACGAAGGGTTCACCGCAATTCGCAACTGGGCCAAGAGGTTCTATCCCGACGGCAAGGGCGGCACCGCCGCCGAACTGGCTGCAGCCAACTCCTAGTGAAGGGCCACCCATGACGATCAAGGTTTTCCAGGTTGCCACCGGCAATGTCGGTTCGGAGATGATCAAGCGCATCGCCACCCACCCCGATCTCGAACTCATTGGCGTGCACTGTTATTCACCGGAGAAGGTCGGCAAAGACGTCGGCGAGCTGGTCGGCCTGCCGGCCAACGGAGTCAAGGCCACCGGCACCGTCGAGGAGATCATCGCCGCCAGACCCGACGTGCTGACCTTCCACGGCGTCTTCCCCGACGAAGACCTCTACGTGAAAGTCCTCGAGGCCGGCATCAACATCGTGACCACCGCCGACTGGATCACCGGATGGCACCGGGACCGCAATCACCCGCACCACTCCGGCAAGCCGGTCACCCAGCTCTTGGCAGAAGCCTGCGCGAAGGGCGGCACGACGTTCTACGGGACCGGCATGAACCCCGGCGTCAACCAGATCCTGGGGGTGGTGTGTTCGGCCGACGTCGCCGAGATCGAGAACGTCACCACCATCGAATCCGTCGACGTGTCCTGCCACCACTCCAAGGACACCTGGATCGAGGTGGGTTACGGCCTGCCGGTGGATGATCCGTCGATCCCCTCGAAGCTGGAGAAGTACACCCGGGTGTTCGCCGACAGCGTGCTGATGATGGCCGACTGCTTCGAAATCGAACTCGACGAGGTGAAGTTCAGCTACGAGCTGGGCGCCTGCACCAAAGACGTCGACCTGGGCTGGTACACGCTGCCCAAGGGTTCGCTGGGCGGCAACTACATCAAGTACCAGGGCATGGTCGACGGCATCCCCAGGGTCGAGACGCACCTGGAATGGCAGATGACCCCGCACACCGACCCGAACTGGGATATCAAGGGCTGCTACATCACCCAGATCAAGGGCGACCCCTGCATCTACAACAAGCACATGATCTTCCCGAAGCCGGGCGTCGACCTGTCCAACCCGGACAACTTCGCCTCGATCGGCATGACCGTGACCGGCCTGCCCGCGCTGAACTCCATCAAGTCGGTCGTCGCCGCTCCCCCCGGCCTGATCACCAGCGCCGACCTGCCGCTGCGCGCGTTCGCCGGCCGCTTCAAGATCGACAGGTGACGACGTGTCGCGGCACCACGTAGGCACCCTTCAGGGCGCCAGCGTCCTCAGCGTTGCCCGGGCGCCGGGATCTTCCGCGGTGGCGGGCACCAGCGCGACACAGTCGGCACCGGCCTGCGCGTAGGCGCCCAGCCGTTCGGCGATCCGCTCGGCTGAGCCCAAGGCCGACACCGCATCCAGCAGTTCGACGGGCACCGCAGCCGCCACTTCGCGCCGGGCGGCGCCGGCCCGGGCCTTGCCGACGAGATCGCCGAAACCCAAGTCGCTGAACATCTCTCCGTAACCCGGCGGGGCAAGGTACACCGCCAGCTGTCCGGCCAGCTGCGCGCGAGCAGCGGCGCCCGGATTCAGTGCGACCGGCACCCAGACGGTCAGCCGCGGCGCCGGGCGACCAGGCGAGGTGGCCTCCTCGATCGCCGCCCGGACCTGCGCGACACGCGCCGGCGACGCCAGGTTGAGCACCACCTCGTCGGCCAGCTGCGCCGCCAGCCTGATCATGGCGGGGCCGAACGCCCCCAACGCGATTCGCGCCTCAGGGATGGGTGTGCGTAGCCGGAAACCGTGGCTGCCGACATGCCGGCCCGTGTAGTCGACGCGGTCACCCGCCAGCATCGGGCGCAGACATTCGATGGTTTCGCGCATGACGGACACGTGCTGCGCCCAGCCGCGGTTGTGCCAGCCGGCAACGATCATCGGGCTGGACGCCCCCAGCGCGAGGTGCACCGGGTTGCCGGTGAGGGAGGCCACCGAGCTGGCGCCCAGCGCCAGGGTCACCGGCCCGCGCACCCCGACCGCCAGCGGTCCGATGTTCAGCGTCAAATCCGGCGCACGCAACCCGATCGCGGTCGCCAGCGCGAACGCATCGTAGGTGGCCATCTCCCCGATCCACAGCGCGCCGAAACCGTTGTCGGAAGCGGATTGCGCCACCTCGAGTGCTTCCCGGTCGGGTCGGTCGAGCCAGAACGGCAGCACAACCTCGACGGCGTTCATCACATGTCTCACAACATCGAAGCGTCGGCCTGCTGGCCGAGCAGGATACGTCCGGGCAGCTCGCGGGACGCCTCGTTGACCTGAAAGTGCGCGGTGGCGGTAAAGGCGTCGCGAAACCGTCGCTGCAGCGCAGAAGTGTCGTAAATCGCTGTGCCACCTGCCATTTCGTACATGCTGCGCACCACGTCGGCGGCAGTCCGGGTGGCGTGGGTGGCTGCCAGGCGCAACCGGTTGCGCAACTGTACCGACACCGGGCCGGGCTGCTGGCTGGCCTGCCACGCCTCCTCGATCGCCTGGTAGTAGAACAGCCGTGCCGCGCTCAGGGCCGCGTCGGCCGTCGCGACGGCGGCCTGCGTTGCCGGGCGCTGGGCCAGGGTGCGGGTCGACCCGAGTCCCTTTTTCGCCCCGGCCAGTTCGACCAGGTCGTCGATCGCTGCCCGGGCATTGCCCAGCGCCGCCGCACCGATCGACAACGCGAAGAACCCGAAGACCGGGAAGCGATAGAGCGGACGGTCGAGCACCGGGCCGTCGAACAGCGACAACACCCGGTCGGCCGGCACGAAGACGTCGTTGGCGACGGTGTCGTGGCTGCCGGTGCCGCGCAGGCCCAGAGTGTGCCAGGTGTCCAGGACCTGCAAATCCGCCTTGGGCAGTGCGACGACCGACGGGACCGGCGCTTCGTCGACGATGCAGCCGGCAAACATCATGTCGGCGTGGGTGATTCCGCTGCAGAAGGGCCAGCGGCCGGTCACCCGCACCCCGCCGTCGACCGACGTCGCGGTGCCGCGTGGGGCCCACACCCCGGCGGCGATACCCCCGCCGCCACCGAACATCTCGCCGCGGGTGCCGTCCGGCAGATAGGCGACCAGTAACGCGCTGGTGATTGCGATCGACACACACCAGCCGGTCGCCGCGTCACCGCGGGCGAGGGTTTCGGCACACCGCAGTGCCGTCGCCGGCGAGAGCTCCAGCGCGTCGACTTCGCGCGGCATGGTGGCCCGCAGCAACCCGGCCTCGGTCAACTGCGTCACCAATGGCGACGGGAGCCGGCGCTCCCGGTCGATCTGCGGCGCCATCTCCCGGGCCGTCAGCGCGATCTTCTCGGCGAGCCGCTCGATCTCGGTGTCCCGGCGATCCGTCGGCGGCTCCGGGTTGGCCGGGTTCATGTCAGCACCTGGCCGGCGTGCAGCCCGGCGACCAGGTCGGCGAGGTCCCGCGCGCTGGGCGTGTAGCCCGGGAAGTAGCAACAGATATCGGAAGCCATTGCACCGAACCGCTTCTCGATCTCGGCTGCGCAGTCGTGCGGGGTGCCGACGATGCCGATGGTGCGCACCATGTCGTCACTGATCAAGGCGCGCATGGCAGCGTAATCACCCACCTTGGACAGTGCGTTGAGGCGCGGTTGCAGCTCCCCCCAGCCCTCCACGTCGAGCACCGGCCGATAATTGGGCGTCGAACCGTAGAAGGCGATCAGCGTCGCCACGCCGTCGATCGCAGTCGCCAGCTCGGTCTCGGTACCGCCGACGGCCACCATCGCCTGCGCGATCACCTGCAGGTCGGTCAGGGCTCGCCCGGAGCTTTGCAGGCCTTCGGCCAGTGCGGGCGAAGTCCGCTGCGCCAGGTGCCGCGCACTGTTGAACGGCATCATCAGCAGCCCGTCGGCGACTTCGGCCGCCTTACGGGTCATCACCGGACCGAGCGCGCCCAGCAGCACCGGCGGCGGACCGTACGGGTTCGGGCCCGGATTGAAGTTGGGTGGCATCAAGGTGTGGGTGTGGAACTCGCCACGAAACTTCAGCGGCGCCTGGCCCTCCCAGTTGGCGAAGATCGCCTTGATCGCCGAGACGGTCTCGGCCATCCGGGCCGCCGGCCTACCCCACTGGCTGCCGTACCGCTTCTCGATGTGCGCCCGGATCTGCGAGCCCAGGCCGAGCCGGAACCGGCCGCGACTGTAAACCTGCAGGTCGTAAGCGGAATGCGCGAGATGAACGGGGCTGCGCGGGCCGGCGATCGCGACGTTGGTCATCAGCTCCAGCTCGGTCTCCCCCGCCGCCACGACCAGCGGGAAGAAGACGTCGTGCGGGCCCTCGAAGGTGAACAGACCGTCGGCTCCGGTGTCGGCGATCGCCCGGGCGCTGGCACGGACTTTGTCCGGGTGGCCTTCGACTTGCAGATGTACTTTCATCCCCGCCTCTCCTCGACTGACGTGCCGCTCAGTGGAAGATACTGCTGGCGTACATCACCACAATGATCGCGATGACGGCAATCAGCGCTAGCCCGAGGGTCGGTGTGACGTCACACTATGCCAAGTAGCCGTCAATCGAGACGATTCCGCAGCAACGGCAGCACTTCACGACGACGGCGCCCGCCACGGCATCCCCGCGAACATGGTCGTTAGTTTGTATTCCTTCTACCAACCGAATTCAGGACGCGGGGCAGGCCGCAGCGATCTGCAGCGAAGCCGGCCACAAGACCGTCACCAACCCGAACGCGCCGAGGTCGGCACCGGCCGGCGCCACCCTGGCCAGCCGCTCCTCGATCTGCTCGACCTGCGTGGGATGCAGTGCGGCCCAGACCAACCCGATGGTCAGGTAGGGCAGCGCCAGCCACAGTGCCACCTCGATCAGCGCGGCGATGCTGACCTGGTAGCTCAAAATCCGGCGGAGCCGATCCATCGTCGCGTGCTCCATTCAGATCAACCGACGGTTCCGGCGCACCCGGTGGCGGACGTCGGCCAACAACACATGACTGCCGCCCTGCCGGACGAACGGCGGCAGGAAGCGGTTGACGAAAGCCACCAGCAGGAACAGCCATTCGAAGCGCCGTTGTTTGGCAACGCTCCATGAGACCCCGAGTGCCTCCCGAAACACCGGGGCCAGAAAGCCGACCGTGAGGAACTTCAGTAAACGGTGAAAAGGCAACCGCAGCAACGGGTTGATCATCCGCAGGTCGATCAGCTGCCGCAGATAGTCGCCGACCACGTCGTCGATGTGCACACGCGCGCAGGCGTTGACCCAGTAGTCGTCGAAGGCCGCGCGCGTCGGTGGCCACTGCTCCTCGCGGACTTGCAGGGTGGTACCCAGCGTCCAGGCGGATCGATAGAACTGTTCGGCCTGTTCGGAATTCATCGGTCCGCGCAGCAGCTGATACGTGTCTTCCAGCCCCACGAAAAGGCACGCCGCCACCCACATCTGCAGTTCGGGGTCGAACGCGTTGTAGCGAACCGGACTGTCCGGCGTTGACCTGACCTGCCGGTGCGCCCCGTCGACGGCAGCGCGGTACGCGGCTCGATCGCGCTCGGATCCGAAGACCGCGACCGCCAGATACTGGAAAGTGGTGCGGGCGCGCTTCCAGGGATGCTTGAGCAGGTTGCCCGAATCCACTTTCGACTCCACCACGCCGTGGCCCACCTCGGGCCACGACAGCTGCATGATCACGTTCGCAGCCCCGGCGGCGAACGCCCAGAAGTCCATCGCCTCGCGGACGTCCACCGGCGCGTCGGTCCAGCGAGCCGTTTGCCGCCTGGCGCGGATCCGCGTCTCCTCGAGGGTGAGCGCGGACCGCGCGACAGCGGGAGCTGCGGGATCGGCGGGCTCGCGCGAAACAGTCATTAACCCAACCCCCAGCTTGACGACACTTCGGACTGATCAAACCTATCGCGAGCGCGGGGTGGCGAGCAATCAGCCTGCGGAATTATCATTAACATAGAAACTGACCGCCGCAGATCAGGACATTGTGCACCGATGCAGACCATGCTCAGCAGGCTTCGTGACCTACTCAACTACAAGCTGACCATCGCCGAGCTGATAGGCCTGGCCATCATGCTCGGCATCCCGTACTTCATCGTGGGACTGATCTGGTCGTCGACGCACACCGAGCACCTGCATCAGATGCACGGCGCCGACCTGGTTGTCTCCTTCCTGGGCTCGATCGTGTCGTGGCCGGTGCTGCTGTTCTCCAACGTCTGCATGACCTGACCGCACGACTACTGCGGGTGTGACGCGAGGTAGTCGGTCGCCGGGATCCGCTCGGATGCAACGTATCCCACCGGCAGCAGCACGTCACCCGAAGTGGTCAGATAGTAGACGTCCCAGCGATGGTAGGCGGCGAAGGCGGCCGGGTCGGCGGCCATCGCGGCGGCATAGTCGTCGACCGCTCCGACGTAATTGTTCGAGTGGTTGTAGCTGAAGATGGCGCGGTCGTGGTCGGCGGCGAAACCGTTGGCCGCCAGCATGCGACCGGCCGCCATGATGCTGTCCCGCGGCGAATGGATGTCTCCGCCGTCGCCGTAAGAGGCGAACGTCGAGGGCAGGAACTGCATAGGGCCCTGCGCGCCGGCGGTGCTGGTTCCGGAGATGCGGCCGAAGTCGGTTTCGACCATGTTGATCGCCGCCAGGTAATTCCAGTTGACGCCGGTGGCTGCCTCCGCGGCGCGGTAGTAACCCAGCAGTTCGTCGGCGGGGGCCGGCGGGTCGATGCGCCACGCGGGCAGGGTGGGTTTGGCTTCACCGGCGTTGAGGGCCTGCAGGTGGTGACGAGCATCGATGTTGAGGTCGTAGATTCCAGAGAGCGAGGCCGGAACGACGGAGCGCACCGTCGAGTCCCACTCGGGGTGGCGCCCGATGGCACGGTAGGCAGCCTGCTCACGGATCGCCGCCGCCTGCAGCGCGGCCTCCGACGCCGACGGGTCACGCAGCGTCTGCTCGTCTGCCACCAGGTCCCGGGCCAGCAGCGCCGGGTCCGACGCCAGGGCGGGGGCGGCAGGGACGGCCGGGGCGGCGGGCGGCGGCGGGGCAGCGGGCAGCGTGGTCGCGGCCGATTCCGCCCGGGGTATCAGCCCCAGCGCGGCGACGGCCACGGACAGCACTGCGCTGCAACGCCTCACACGCTGAAGTAGGCTCCGATCCGGTCGGGCTTGGTGGCGAACGTACATGATCTTGACCTCAGCGCTGCGGCAGGTGTGCGCCCGACACCGTCAGGCGCACATGCATCCATTCCGCCTACATCTTGTCCGGCCCGGACCGAATGTCCAAGCGCCGGGTCAGGCCGGTGGCTCTACCACGTCGGCAGCGGGTCCAGCGCCACCGCCTGACTGCCACGCCATTGGAACCGCACCGTGGTGGTGGGTCCGGGACACGCGGTGCAGACGTTGCTGCCGTCTTTGTAGTCCAGGGCGACGGTGTCATCGGTGGTCTTGGCCTTGTTCAGCGAGGTGAACGGGTAGGCCTTCGAGGTGGCGACGCCGGCGAAGGCGCCCTTGTGGAACAGCAACGCCAGATCGGGTGAACTCCCGGTGGCACCGGTGACGGTGATGATCACCGTCGACAAGGTGGAGCAAGGGTTGTAGTTGCTACTCGGGTCGAAGCTGTTTGGCTTGGCATCCCACGGGGCGTTGTTCGGCAGGGCCGGCAGCGTCTTGATCGCCGCCGTGATCTCGGGAGCGGCGAGGTTCACCGCACACGTCGGGTCCGCCTTGGCCGGCGCGGACAGTGGATTCAGCAGGCAGCCGGCAACGAGCGTCGCCAAGATCACTTTCCGTATCAAGAATGCCTCCCCTGTCGGCTGCATTCATGGTGGCGCCCAGTGCTGCCGGCGGGGTAGGACCGTAGCGAGATTGTGTCGAAGAAGTGACCTCGGTCTTCGGTCGGCACTTCGGCCTTGGCGCGTGGAGACGGCCCCGGGCACCGATCCGAGCGCCTCGCCGACCAGCGAGTTGGTGTCGACATCGCCCACCACGATCAGGACGGCGTTCTCGTGCCGACCAGCACGACGTTGTAGTTGCCCAGCTCCCGGCGACCGCTGGGCCGGCAGGTGTAAAGTCAGGTTCTCAATTCATCAAACGATGAGGCCCCCATCCCAACTTCGGCTCCGCACTGGCGGGAGTAAGAGCGGCTTCCAGATGCGCACCGACCACATCATCGTCAGCGGCGACGACGCGCTGGCCATGACGATCGTCGATGAGCTGCAAGCCGCCGGTGCGACCGTCGTCAGACTCGAGGACACCACGCGGACCGGCACCAAGAGCGGCCTGGGCCGAGCGGGTATCACGCAGGCGCGCGCCGTCGTCTGCGCAGGCAGTGACGATTCAGTGAATCTCGAGGTGGCGCTGCTCGCGGACAAAGCCAACCCCGATATCCGTGTGGTGGCCCGGTTATCCGATGACATCCTGCGCAAGGCGTTCGCCGACAGCGACGTCTCGGGGGCGATGTTCGACGTGGCCGAACTCGCGGCGCCGTCGGTGGTCGAAGCCTGCGTGGGCCACGGCTGCCACCCACTGACGATCGCCGGGACCGGGTTCGTCGTCGTCGGTCTCTCGGCGAGGAAGAACGCCACGCTGCGCGAACTCTACGGCGAACTGACACCGGTGGCAGTCATCCGAGGCGAAAAGTCGCCGGCCCCAGGGGAATTGGAGGCATGCCCGGACCGCGACCTCAGCGTCCACAGCGGAGACTGGACAGTGCTGATCGGTACCGCCGAGGAGGTGGCCGCTCATGGCTTCGACGTCCCGCGCCCGCCTGGGGAACGCCCTCATCTGGTGGCGCTGCGACGCGCCGTCGACAGCGTCCGCGCGTTCCGTAACGACATCAACCCGGCGTTCTACCCCCTGGTGGGAGTGATTGCCGCGCTGATGCTGGCCTCGACCGTGGTATTGCGGCTCGGCTACCGCAACCCCCGGATGGGGTGGATCGACGCGATGTACTTCACCGTCGAGTCGATCAGCACCACTGGCTACGGCGACTACAGCTTCATGCACCAACCGACCTGGCTCCGGCTGTTCGCCACCGGGATGATGTTCGTCGGTTTGATCACCGTCGCGCTGCTGGTCTCCTTCGTGGCCGACGTGCTGTTGTCGCGCCGATTCGTCCGGATCGCCAGCGGCCGCCGGATCGCTCGGCTGCGCAACCACATCGTCGTGATCGGTCTGAGCGCGCTGGGGATACGCGTGGTCGGCGATCTGGTAGCCGCCGGCCACGACGTCGCGGTAATCGAGATCGACGAGGAAAACCCGTACCTGGCCGAGGCGCACGACCTCGACGTCCCGGTCATCATCGGCGACGCCAAGCTGACTCAGACCTTGCTGTCCGCGCGGGTCGATCGAGCCCGCGCGGTCGCCGTGCTGACCCACGACGACATGGTCAACATCGAAACCGGGATGATCCTGGCCCAGCTGCACGGCCGCCGGGTGGGCCCGTTGCATCGGTGGCCCGAGATTCCGCTGGTGTTGCGGGTCTTCGACCGCTCCCTGGGGTTCGCGCTGGCGCGCCGATTCGGCTTCGTCAATGCCCGCTCCACGGTCGAGCTGGCCGCACCCTGGTTCATCGGCGCCGCCATCGGCCTGCAGGTGGTGGACACCTTCTCGGTGGGGCTGCGGTCATTCGTGGTCGGCGCTATTCACGTGGCGCCCGACAGCGGACTCGACGGAGTGCGGCTGTCCGAACTGCCCACCCACACCCGGGTCGTCGCGGTCGAGCGGGCCAACGCCGCACCCACCGTGCACCCACGCCATCACGCGACTCTGCGCGCCGGTGACACCGTTTATCTCCTCGGGCCCTACCGGCAGCTGCTGGACACCTTGAGTAAGGGCAAGTCGGCTGTGCCGAGTTGAACCGGCGGGATAACCCCGCGTCCTATCTCGGCTGGTTCGGCACGCCGGGAAAGAGCTGTCCGCTGGGCCCCGAGGTGACCCAGCCACCCAGCTTCGTCACCAGATGCGGGGCGAAGACCGCGCCGTACATCAGGTTTCCGACCGCGATGACGGTGACGACGGACAGCAGCGACGATTGCAGCCGGCCGGCCGTCTTCTTCTCGGCCCAGCTCTCGATGACGTTGCGTCCCCGGGCATCTGTGCGCCCGAGCAGATACGTGAAGACCATCATCTGCACGCCCATCGCGATGGCGTCATAGACCGGGTACTGATGCGTGGTCCCCTCGAACACGGCGAGCCCGGGAATCACGTAGCCGTAGTGGAACACGCCGAGCCGGGCGCCGACGAACGCGTTGAACACGAAGGCCCAGCAGAATCCCACGATCAAGCCGACCGTGAGAAGCGTTGTCGGCCTGCGTAATCCAAACCGGGCACTGAGCCGCTGTCCGATCGCGGCGCCGATCACCGCGGGCAGCACGAAATAGCCGATGTAGCCCACGGGCACCGACGAGGGCAGCCCACCCCAGGTCATGTTCAGCGGCCACCACGACGGCATCCGCGGCAGCGCCGGCGGGAACTGCGCGTACATCGCCCAGTCGTACGGCGCCTCGATCCAGGAGAACGACATCGCCGAGATGCACAGCAGCAGCATCGGGTGGATACGTCGATCGCGGATGCTCAGATACACCGCTATGGCGGTGAACACGATGCCACTGCCCCAGCCGAAGATGACCGCTCCGGTGAGCAACGGGGTCAGTTCGTTGCTCACCGCTTTTCCCGCGCCTCGGGGTCGAAGTAGATGACCACGCCATAGATCAGCGCGATCAGACCGAACAGTGTGCCGAGCATGATGACCGCGCCCACCCTGCACGCCCTTCCTCGAAAGCCCGGTTAATAGTGGATACTATTCTAAGAGCGAGGTCAAGGCCGACCAGGAGTGAATGCGCTTGCCCCACCGAACTTCCGCGAAGGCGCCCGCCCAGCCGGCACGCCGGCCCCGCGGCGAGCCGCGCCGGCTGTTGCTCGAGGCCGCCCGCGAGCTGTTCGCCCGTCAGGACTACCGCGCCACCACCACGCGGGAGATCGCCGAGGCGGCCGGCGTCAGTGAATACCTGCTGTTTCGCAACTTCGGTTCCAAGGCCGGCCTGTTCCGCGAGGCCCTCGTGGTTCCGTTTACGGACTTCGTCGACGAGTTCGGGCGGACGTGGCAGGCCATCGTGCCCGAGCAGACCGACGAGAACGAATTCGCCCGCCGGTTCGTCGGGCAGCTCTACGACGTGCTCACCGAACATCGCGGCTTGCTGTTGACGCTGGCCGCCGCGGAGTCGTTGAGCGACGACGAGATCACCGACTCCGGCATCGCCGACATCCGCCGCGCCATCGCCTTGCTCGGCCGGATCAGCACGGAGGGTATGCAGTTGCGTGGGCTCCGCTCGAATCGTCCGGAGCTGCCCGCACATTCGACGGTGGCGATGATCGTCGGCATGGTCGCCCTACGGTCGGCCTTCTTCGCCGAGCAGAAACCCAGCCGCGATGCGATCGTCGACGAACTCGTCCAGGCGAGCCTGCACGGGTTCCTGCACCGGCCGGGCTAGGCTCTGAGTTCGGCGATCAACCGTTGCAGGCCCCGGGTCAGCGACCTCGGCACATGGTCGGGATCGACGAGGTCGTTCTCGGCGAGCGGACCGGCTTCGTTCGTGACGGTCCGGCCGGTGATCGGGCGCAACGTCCGGCCGTGTCCGCGAAGTTGCTCGATCGCCGTGCGCAGCGACCCGTACCGCCGCATCGCCGTGTCCAGCTCGGCCGTCGACACACCCAGGTGTTCGGAAACCAATTCGTCACGCACACAACGGATCTGCTGACTTACCGCATCCCGATCGGAGTCGCCGGGGTCCGCTTCGACGGCAATGTCACACTCGCTGTCGAAACCCAGCGATCGGTTGTTGAGGTTCGACGACCCGATGCGCAGCAACCGATCGTCGACCACCAGGATCTTGGAGTGGACGTAGATCGGAGCGCCGCCGTCGGTGGCCGGCCAATAGACTCCCAGCCGACTGTGTTCGTCAGCGGCCCAGAGCAATTGAATGACCTTGTGGCGAGCGCTGTCCATCGTTCCGCGCTCGATCGGGTTGTTGCCCCGGCGGGCCAGCACGACCACGATCTCCGGCCCGTCGGGTTCCCTGAGCCGAGCGGCCAGCGCATCGACGATGCGCCGCGACGCCAGGTACTGATTTTCCAGGTAGATGCTGTGGCGTGCCGCGGCGATCGCGGCCAGGTTCAGCGCCTCGACCTCACGGACTTCCTCGCGACCGTCCAATTCCGGTAGGGTACGGGCGATTCCGATCTCGACGTCGCGCAGTGTCGGCGCCAAGTCAGCGGGCCAGGCCGGGCGCACATCGGTGACGGGTTCCAGAGTTCGACCCGTGGCGGTCTGCCAGCGCAGCCGGGCCTGTTCGGCGAGACCGCGCGCGGCCGCACCGTCGACCGCAGCGCCGACGTCGTGTCGCGGTCCGTAACTTCGCCCCAGCGTCCGTCGTCCGCGACTGTCGTGCAGGTGCGCGCGGGTGTCCCACCGGTTGACGGTCAGATCGATACCGCCGCAGAACGCCACCGCGTCGTCGACCACCACGATCTTCTGATGGTGCACCGAGCCGACCGGGTGGGCACCGTCGACGGCGAAATGGACTCGCTTACTGCTGATCTGATTGAGCAGAGACACCGGGGTCAGCCCATTCCAAATGCCGCCGAAAGCCGGCAGCAGCCGCAGGTTGGACTTCAGCAGGTAGATCTCCAACCCCGGTCGCTCGCGCAGCAACCAGAGCAGGAAAACCCCGAGCTGGTTGGGGCCGGCCAGCGTCTTGGCGCCGCGCTCGAACGTCATCCTGGCGTCCAGATCCCAAGCGATCAGCACGATCCGGTGCTGGGCGCCCAACATCGCCGCCTTGACGTGCCGGAAATAGTCGGCCGCGTCGATGATGCAGGCGAACCGGTCGGCTGGAGCGACCTGCCAGCACGTCTGCCCAGCCCTCAGCAGTCGCTCGTCGCCCACGCGGACCCTTCCGGCTGCAGGCTGGTAGCGGACATGTCGACTTATTACCCGTTAGGCGCCGTGGTTATGTCGTGGCGTGACGAACGCCGCAATGGTCAGGCGCGGTGCCCGGAGTAGACGTCGCGCATCGTCGGCTTGATGGCGCGGGCCAGCGGAGTCGGCACGCCGCAGGCAACGCCGAGGTCGGCCGCGGCATCGAGGTCCTTGTCGGCCAGTGCCGCCACGCGGTCGGCGTAGTCGGGCGGAACCGCGATACCGGCCGCACGCACGTCGAGCAGCCGCAAGGCCTGCTTGCCGTCCGCATCCGCCTCCCGCATGACCGACAGCAGAGTGCTCAATGAAACACCTTGCGCTGCAACCAGGTTCGCCGCTTCGTCCACCACCGCCCAACAGCCGTACTGGATCAGGTTGCGAGCGATCTTCGTCGCCATTCCCGCCCCCACCGGGCCACAGTGCACGACCGCCTTGGCGAAGTCGTCGAGCACCGGACGGGCCCTGGCCACCTGGTCGTCGGGACCGCCGATCATTGCGACGATGCCGTTGTGGGCGGCCTTGTCGCCGTTGGTGACTCCGCAGTCGAGCAGCGTGACGCCCGCGTCGCGACACAGCTCGACAAGTTCGTGCAGCTCGGCGATCGACACGGTCGACAACAGCACCACGATCAATCCCGGCTCGGCGGCGGCCAGCAGTCCCCCGGAGCCCACCAGCACATCACGGGCCTGATCCGCGGTGACCACCGCGATCAGCACCACATCGGAATTGCGTGTCACGTCGGCGACCGAATCCAATTGCGTCAGAACGCCTTCCAGATCCGCGGCGGCATCCGGACGCACATCGTAGACGCTCGGCACCCGTCCGCGCCGGGCCATGCTGACCGCGACCCCGCCGCCGATCTCGCCCAGACCGATCACGCCGGCACGTACGGGCGTCCTCACGGGCGAAGTCACAGCAACGAGTCAAGCATCAGCTGCGCCTCGCCATCCGCGCCGGGGGGTGCGTCGCCGTTCTCGGCGTACACGACGAACGCCGATTGGCGGGTCGAGGTGTTCAGCAACTCGACGAAGGAGCCGGTGACGGGAATCGCACCCATCCGCGAGGTCCCGTCGGCGGTGTAGTCGATGGAGGCGCCCTCGTTGAAGTTGCCGTGCGCCGGCTTGGGGCTGGGCACGCTGAGGTCCCTGACATTGGTCAGACCCGTCGTCGACACGCTGCTCAATTGGTCGATGTCCGATTGCAGTGCGGCGACCGGATCGGACCCGGCGGCCGGCTTGACCCGGATTTCCAGCTCAGCGCTGGAGAATGCGTTGTGCAGTGAAACCCAGCCGCGACCCCGGTCGCCGACCGTCCAACCCGGCGCCGGCGTGACCGAGATGCCGGGCGCGAGGTTGATCCCGCCGGCCGCGGACGCCGTCGGCGGCCGGCAGAGGGCACCGGCCAGCGCGATCGCCGCTGTCAAGGCGGCCACCACGGCCAGCACCCGCGTCCGGGTCCCGACCTCGAGCCGCGACGGCAACAGAGTCGGCGATCCCGAACTCGCAGTCCCCGCGTACGACAACGCTGACATGATCTGACTCCTCTCCTGAACCGGCAGCTGGGCGTCGCCGATCCAGTCCCTATTTGACTCGACCGCGACACGCGTGTCTACGAGTTGGCCTGTCTTGTTCGTGTCGTATCCACTGGCCGGCCACTATGGTGAGGCTGTGAACGCGCCGCCCGAGCGATCCGCAGAGCACGCGTTACCGGTGAGCCGGCGGCAGCTGTTCGGATTCGTGGGCGGCGTCGGGCTCACGGGCGCATTGGCCGGATGTTCGACCAAGACCACCGCCAGCCCGCTGCCCGGACAATCCTCTCCGAGTTCGGCTGACACACCGACCGCCGCGACTCCCACGCCACCCACCGTCAACCCCCAGCCCAGCCCGCCCGCCCCGCGTGCGACCGCGGCACAGTTGCTCTGCCGAGACGCCTGGGGCGCCCGGGCCGCCCGGCCCGGCGGCAAACCGCACACCCCCAACCGGCTGACCTTGCACCATGCGGGCGTGGTGCTGGGCGCCAACAGCAACGCACCCGGCCGGTTGCGCCAGGACCAGCGCTATCACCAGGACCAGCTCGGCTGGATCGACATCGCCTACCACCTGGGCATCGACCGTAACGGCAACATCTACCAACTGCGCGACCCCGGCATCGCCGGCGACACCGCGACCGACTACGACACCACGGGTCACTTCCTGGTGATCTGCGAAGGCGATTTCAACCAGGAGTCGGTATCGCCGGCCCAGGTGCGTGGCATCGCGATCGCCTTCGCCTGGGCCGCCCAGACCTACCGCATTGCGACCGGCACCTTGAAGGGCCACCGCGATTTCGCCGAAACCTCCTGTCCGGGAACCAATCTCTACGCCCAGCTGTCCTCGGGTGAACTCCGCGCGCAAATCGACTCGCTGCTGGCCGCCGGTGGGGTGGACCTGCAGCCGTTCTGCGGGCCCGAGGCGGTCGCCCGGGTGCGGGCCATCGAGGCGGGCAACTGAGGGCACGTTGTAGCCCGCGTGGCACGATGAGTCCTTCCGAGTGGAAGGTCGCCAATGTCAGGCAACGGTGTCGGCAGAGTCGCCGGCAAGGTCGCATTCATCACCGGCGCGGCGCGCGGCATGGGTCGCGAGCACGCGATCCGGCTGGCCGAGGAGGGCGCCGACATCATCGCCGTCGACGTCTGCGAAGACATCGACGGTGTCACCTACCCGGGCGCAACCGACGCCGACCTGGCCGACACCGCGGCGTTCGTGGAAACGGCGGGCCGGCGGGTTGTGTCCCTCCAGCGGTGTAAAAGGGTTCGGACGTAGGTTCCCTCGAAGACCAGCAAGTCTGAAGGAAGGAACCCACGTCCGTGTCGAAGAGGATATCGCCTGCGCAGCGGTTGCAGGCAGAAATTGATGAGGTGTTCGCCGGCGGCGAGGACCTGGCGGGTGCGATCGAGCAGGTCGCGGTGCTCGGCGCCCGGTTGCTGTTGCAGGCCGCGATCGAGGCCGAGGTGACCGCGTTTTTGGGCCGGGACCGCTATGAGCGGGCCGCAGGCAGTGCGGGCGCCCGCGCCGGGATGCGCAACGGGTACTGCCCGACCACGGTGAAAACCACCGCCGGCCCGGTGACGCTGGAGCGGCCGAAGGTGCGCGGCACCGCCGAGCGCTTCGCCTCCCAGTTGTTCGGTAAGGGGGTGACCGAAGACCAACGCGCTGGAGTCGCTGGTGATCGCCGGGTTCGTGCGCGGACTGTCGACACGCGATGTGCAGGCCACCTTGACCGAGGCGCTCGGCGAGACCGCCGCGGTGTCGAAATCGACGGTGTCGCGCATCTGCGAAGACATCCGCGACCAGTTCGAGGCCTGGAGCGCTCGCTCGGCTCGACGACATCGAGCTGGATTACCTGTTCCTCGACGGCAGCCACTTCAAATACCACGCCAACGCGTCGGCCGACCCGGTGCTGGCCGCGTGGGGTATCGACACCGACGGCAACCCGGTGTTCGTCGGGCTGGAGGCCGCTTCAAGCGAGTCCGGTGACGCGTGGGAGGGTTTTTTGACCGGGCTCGGTGAGCGTGGGTTGGCGTGTCCGCTGCTGGTGGTCAGCGACGGTGCGGCCGGGTTGATCGGCGCGGTCGAGCGCACCATGGGCGCGGCGCTGCGGCAGCGGTGTCTGGTGCATCGCGCCAGAAACGTGTTGGCCAAGGTGCCGAAGAACGCCCAAGCGGAGGTCAAGGCCGACTACTGGTCGATCTTCGAGGTGCCCGACACGATCGAGCCCGGCCCGACGCGGTCGGGTATGTGCAGAAGCGGCTCGACGTGTTCGAAAGGCGTTGGCGCGACTCCTATCCGGCAGCGGTGCGGTGTCTGCTCAGCGACCGTGACTCGCTGACGGCCTACCTGCGGTTCCCGCGTGAGCACTGGACCCGGGTGCGGCACTCCAATTTCATCGAGCGGACGTTCGGTGAGACCCGCCGCCGGGTCAAGGTCATCGGTCGGCTGCCCGGCGAGGTTTCCTGTCTGAAGCTGGTGTGGGCGGTGCTCGATCGCGCCTCGGCCGGGTGGCGAGGGTTCACCATGACACCGGCCGGGCTGCGGCTGCTGGCCAACCTGCGCAGGTCGCTGCATGACCCACTTTCCGAACTCCCGCAACGGAATTCGGAGTTCACGCCGAAACCGGCGTGGCGCCAACCGATTCAGCCTCCACCGCATAGAATCGATTGTCACAGGCCGACTATTCGTTTCAGGTGGGGAGCGAGCCTTCTCCCCACCCGAACGTGGCTATGACGTGAAGCCGGGCACCGGGTAGCGGCCGTTGAGTATGTAGTTGCCGACTTCGGCGATCTTGTAGGAGACCGGGTCGTGCAGGGTATGGGTGCGGATGTTCTTCCAGAATCGGTCGAATCCGTACCGGGCGTGTGCCGCGGGCTCCGATGACCTCGAAGATGCGGCTGGTGATGTCGAGGGCGACCTGTGAGGTCAACGCCTTAACGCCGGACACGCGGACCATGAGCTCACCGCGATCCTCGGCGGTCAGTTGTCGGCCTTTGTCCCAGACGGTTTGCAACAGTCGCGCGGCGTCTCGCGCGGCGGCGTCCGCGCCTTGGTAGGCAATGCCCATTTCGCCGTAGGCGCGCACGACGTAGGGATCCTCGACCGCCTGGGTGACACCGGCTGGTGTCCACGGGCGGGCTTGGGTTCGGGTGTAGTCGCGCGCGGCGTCGAGCGCCCCCTGCGCGATCCCAAGGTAGACGTTGGCGAAGCTCAGCTGGACCAGTGGCCCGAACAGGCTGGCGGGCTGGAACTGGAAGAAGTCATTGATGATGGCGTTGGGGCCCCCGAGAACCTCGTCAGCGCGCACCTCCACGTCGTGAAACTCCACGGTGCCACTGTCGGTGCGACGCATGCCCAGGGCGTCCCAGTCGTCGTTGACTGTGACGCCGGCTCGGTCGGTCGGGATCACCGCGGTGATGATCGATCCCTGCTGCGCTGACGCGTCTTGAACTACTCCAAAGACGAGCAGCAGGTCTGAATCCGTGGCGCCGCTGGTGAAGTGCTTGGTGCCTTCAAATCGGTAGCTTCCGTCTTCGTGGGGTGTGGCACGGACCTTCCAGTCCAGCACGTGGCTGTTGTTCTCGCTGGATGCGTTGCCGGCCCACCAGTTGTGTTGCGCCACCTGGCGGTAGACGTGCTCCGTCTGTTCGCTCGACCCCAAGAGCTCGATGAACGCGATGCACACGGTGTGGTACCCGAACAGATGACCCAAGGAGCCGTCTACTTTGGCGATCTCGCGGATCACCTCGAAGATGGTGGGCCAGTCAGCACCCCATCCCCCGAACCGTTGCGGAACTGCCAGCGACAGTAGGCCGCTGGCGCGCAGGTCCTCGCGTTCGGTGGTGGCCGATCCGCCGGCACGGTCGCGCTCGATGAGGCCGTCCTGCCATGTCCGGGCCAGATCACGCGCTACGGCAACGGGGTCGGCGAGGTCGGCTGGCCGGGGCTTCGCGGTGTTGGTCGTCAGTGTCATGATCCGTTTCCTGGTGTCGATCGGTTCAGGCTTGCGGCTGAAGAACTCCGGTGCGGCCCATTGCTCAAGATCGACCGGGTGATCGATCAGGTCGTTGTCGAGGAGGAACCGCTGTGTCTGGTCCAGCAGGTTGATGGCGGATTCGTCCAGGCGTGGCACTGAGGTGCTCAGCGAAGTCGGGGCCGAATCCTCGGTCGATCGCCGCGGGCGCCACGCCGAGGTTGGCGGCATGGATTGTCACCACCTCGTCGTGGTGGTGACGGGACCACTGGCCAGCGCGCACCGCGGCGTCGACGAGCCGCTGCACCAGATCGGGGTGGGTCTCGACCAGCTGCGCGCTGACCGTCCAGACGCTGGCGTATAGGTTGCGTTGGTCGCCGCTGAGGTCGGCCAGTACACGAGCGCCGTAGAGATCTTCCAGTTCGGCAGCCCACGGCAACCAGCTCGAACAGCGCGTCGACTGTGCCAGCGTCTCAGGACGCTCGGCTTGGCGGCGGGCCACCGCGGGGAACAGATCGGCGCCCTTGACGCTGGTGGCGGCGCTCAACCGGTCCGCGGGCAGATCCACGCCGGGAGTCTCGATGGCGACCAGGTCGACATCGCCCAGTTTCACACCGCCGCGCTCCAGCGTGGACAGCAGGCCCCGAGCCTCCCAGGTGCCCAGGGCGATCAATGTCTGCCGCCACGGGTCGAGCTGGCGATAGTCACCCAGCTCGCGGCGCAAGATGCGAATCGCCGCCGCCGAGACCCCGACCCGGCGGCCCGCCAACTCGGCGGGCGACCGCACCGGACTGTCCGCGCACACGTAAAAGCCCTGAGGCCCGGCGAAGCGGGTGACGCCCAGCAGGCGGGTACGCCCCGGTGCCCGCAGCCCCTCGCTGACTAACGGCGGGATCTCCCCACCGAACCTGGTGTAGGCGGGATGGTCGTAGGTGAAGTGTAAAGCGCCCTGGGCGCCGCTCAACACCTCCAGGGCGATACCCTCCTGCGCCAACAAACCCGCTTCCAAGGCGGTCAGCAGCGCATTGGGAACCGGGCAGTTACTGTAGGCCAGGACATCACGCTCGACCGGAGTCGTGGTCATTGCACGCTCCTACCGGTGGGGCGGCTCAACCCGAGATGCTCGCGCAAGGTAGTTCCCTCGTACTCGGTGCGGAACACTCCGCGCTCCTGCAGCAACGGCACCACCTGATCAACGAACTCGTCGTAGACGCCGGGCAGATAGGCCGCAGAGATGATGAACCCGTCTGCGGCACCAGCCTCGAAATGGCTGACGAGTTGCTCGGCGATGTGCTCGGCTGTTCCCGCCCACTGCGGCACGAACCCGACGTTGGTCCCGTATCGCCGTCCCAGTTCCCCGAGCGACAAGTCGCTGCCGCCAGCGGTCGCGGAAAACATCTGCAACATGGTCGGCACATGCCGGTCACCAAGGTCGGCCACGATATCGGCGTACTTGGTGTCCAACGGATACGCCGAGAGATCAATCCCGCTATGACTCGACAGGGTCGACAGACCGACCTCAGGATGCACCAGCGAGTTGATGTATTCCAGCCGGTCTCGGGCGATGGCCGCAGTCTCTCCGAGGACCGGCATGATCGCCGTGAAAACCTTCGTCTGGTCCGGATCGCGGCCAGCGGCGGCCACATTCGCCTTGAGGTCCTGATAGGTCGCACGCATGATGTCCAGATTCGGCGAGATACTAAACACCGCTTCGGCCCACCGCCCGGCGAAGCGCCGACCGCGCGGTGACAATCCCGCCTGCAGGATAACCGGCTCGCCCTGCGGTGACCTGGGGACCTGCAACGGGCCGCGAACCGACAACCATTTGCCCTGGTGCCCAACGTATTGGACCTTTTTCGGGTCGGCAAACCGCCCGCCCGCCTTGTCCAACAGCAGAGCATCGTCGCCCCAGGAGTTCCACAGCTTCTTCACGACCTCAAGGAACTCGTCGGCACGGTCGTAGCGGATATCGTGTTCTAGGTGCTTGTCGACCCCGAAATTGCGCGCCTCCGAGTCGTTAAGCGACGTCACCACATTCCAGGACACCCGGCCATCCGACAGATGGTCCAGCGTCGCGAAGATCCGCGCGACGTGGTAGGGCGGGTAGTACGTCGTGGAAACCGTCGCGCCCAAACCCGAATCTGTCGGTCGCCGCGGCCATTGTTGCAACAACACTGGTCGGTTCCAGGGCGATCGCGCCTTGACCGCCCAGGCCGACGCCGGTCTGAAGATCCCACCGTAACTGTCTTCGATCGCCAAACCGTCCGGCAAAAACAACAAATCGAACTTCCCGCGTTCCAACGTCCGAGCGATCCGCTTGTAATACTCACCGCTGAGAAAGCCATTCGTAGCGCCCACGTGACGCCACGCACCGTGGGCGTGGGTCACGTTGCCAGCCGAGAAAAACCCAGCGAGGTGCAGTTGACGGCCTTGGGGCACGGTCGTGGTCAAAGATGTCCTCCCGTTCGAGGAGTGGGCGGTCCGATCGAGTATCTATTCACGAGCCATCAGCAGCACAGGGTTAAAACCTCGATGATTCCGGTGATTCCTTTCCATCGCGCCGGGGTGATCGGATGCACGGTCTGTCGGACACAACGGTCGACTTGCCACCGACGGGACTTCCAACTGCTGCAACGGATTCGACCGGCAATCCGAAACCGGCGTCAGTGAGCATTGAGGCGATCTAAGTAAGACCAAGACATGCTCGCCGTGGCGGCATCCAATTCGTCAGCGATCGCATAAAATCACCAACGCAAAACAGGGAGCCTACGTGACGCCCCTTTTACACCGCTCCTGGGACATCACCGGCCGGCGCATCGTCACCGCCAAGGCCGACGTCCGAGACCTGGACAGCCTGCGCGCGGCACTCGAACAGGGCGTGGCCGGCGTGGGCCCGGTCGACATCGTGGTCGCCAACGCCGGGATCAGCGGTTCGCCCGCCCCCGCGGCGCAGATCGAGCGGTCCGCGTGGCAGACGATGCTGGACATCAACCTGACCGGGGTGTGGCAGACCGTGACAGCGGCGTTGCCGCACATGACCAACGGCGGCGGATCGATCATCCTGGTCAGCTCGATGCTGGGGATCCGCGGCGGCGGCTACATGGCCCACTACGCAGCGGCCAAACACGCGGTGGTAGGGCTGATGAATTCGCTTGCCAATGAGCTTGCGCCGCAATGGATCCGGGTCAACTCGATTCATCCGGGCAACATCTTGACACCGATGCTGGACAACGAGCCGTTCTGCCGCACACTACGGCCCGATCTGCCCAACCCGACCGTGCACGACGCCGCGGAGATCATCGGGCAGTTCCACCTGCTGCCCACACCACTGATCGAGGCGCGCGCCGTCAGCAACGCCGTGCTCTTCCTGGCCTCCGACGAAGCGCAGTACATCACCGGGGCGGCCCTGCCGGTCGACGCCGGCGCCGTGGCGAAATTCTGAAACTCGCCCTGCCGAGCGGGAATTCCACGACGCGACACGTTGCGGCGTGGTGGGATTCACACTCGCGTGGGCCGTTCGGGCCCGGTTCAGTCCTGGCAACGCGGAAGCCCGCGCAACAAATCGGGTGCCTGGCCGTCCACCCGCAGTTGCCGGCGCCCCTCGGCGGTGGTGACGACCCGGACGTCGAACTCCGCGCCGTCAACGCAGTCGGGATCGACGCGCAGCTGCAGCTCCCCAGAATCCACGTACAACATCGCGTCGTCGTGAGAAAGCTTCCAGGGCAACCCATCTGACGGCCAGCGGCCGCCGACGAGGCTCAGGTCGTTGGGATCGGCGTCGGGCCCCTCGGCGGGAACTGCGCAGCCGAGCCACAACTTGGCGGGCACCGGCCGGAAGTAGACGGCCAGCCGCTGACGGTTGAGATCCACATCCACCGGCATCCCGATCGGCGGCAGGGAGGTGCCCTCGGGACGGTCGTCCAGCGACTTCTTGACCTGCCGGGAACCGATTCCCGCGCCGAACCAGTCGATGCTCAGCACGGTGGTGAGGTACTGCACGATCGCCAGGCCGAGCAGGCCGCCCGCGCCGGCCACCCCCACCCCGGCGGCCCCGGCGGCCCAGGTGACCGGCAGCGCCAGCAGACCCACCAGGGCCGCGGCGCCGACGGCCGCGGCGGCCTTGCCCGCCACCGTCAGGCTGAAGTCCGAGTTCACCTTCGGCTCAGCGGGATGCTGCGTCGGTCGCACCCCGACCGTCCGCGGTAGCGCCTGGAACCGCTCGTTGACCCGCTTGACTTCTGCCTCGTAGTCCTGGTCACCGAGTTCGCCCGCACGCTTCCTGTCGCGGGCGGCGCCCAGCGCCTGCTCGAGGCTTTCGATGGAATCGGGATCGGCGGGCGGGTTTTCGCCCTCCTTCCAGTCGCGCGGGATGTCGTCCAGACCCATCTCGTAGACGACCTCGAACGCGGCGGAGAAATCGTAGAGATTGGTTTCGGCGCTCACCGTGCCGTTGATCACCAACCGGCCGTCCGCAGTGCGCGGCACGATGTCGGCGCTCAAGGCGTCCAGGCTGCGATCCTGACCGCCGACGCTGATGGTCTTCGGTCCCGCCAGCAGGCACGGTTCGTCGGCGGCGAAGTCGCTGTCCTGTAGGCCGAAACTGTTCTGGACGCTGTCGCGCACCTGCCGCAGGATGCTCCAGCCGGTGACCGCCAACCCGGCCTTCTCATCGGGGTTCTCGGCGAGAATCGACGCCGGCAACTCCTCGCCGGCCGGCAGGGAGCGCAACGTCTGCAACTGGACCACCAACGATTCGTGGGTGGTCTCGCCGACGTCGAACCGCTGCACGACGGCGTCGAGGGCCTTGAACGTGCTGTCGTCCTGCGCGTCGGGGTCCACCTCGACCGGAGTCGGCAACAGCGCCACGATGCCGTCCTCGCCCATCTCGGCCAGCTTCGGGCGGACCGCGTCGGCGATCTGGGCGGCCAGCGAATCGAGCACCCTGACCCGGGCTTCGTCGTCGGAGATGGTGGGATGCTGCACCTTCTCCAGGTTCACCAGCAGCTCCCCGGCGATGCTGTGGGTGATCCAGTAAGCCTGGGCGTGGTCGAGTTCCCAGCAGATCCGCGGGTCCTGACCCCCGAACGCGGTGGTGCCGTCGGGCAGGCGCTCGACGTCGCGCCCGAACAGCCGTGGCGCGTACGGGTCGGCCGGGGCGGGCGCCACCAGCACCGGCGCGTCCTGCGCGGAGAAGTTCAGCGCGATCGTCTGCTTACCCGGCTCCAGCTCGTGCGGTTCGACATGGTCGTGCATGGTCAGCCGGCCGAACAACGGGATCTCGTTGTACGGGATCTCGCGTGCCTTCCCGGCCCGCGGACCGTCTGGGACGGTGATCGTCGCCGGCGGCAGCTGCACCAGCGGAATGCAGGTCACCGAGTCGATCACGATTTTCGAGTCGAAGATCGCCAGGTCGATCGCGAAATGCCTTAGTGGATCCCGGGTTTCGCCCTCGGTTTGCTCCTGCCACAATCGCTGACCCGCGTCCAGCAGAAACCACACCCGGTCCAAGGTGAGGTCCAGGGTGGCGGTGGCGGAGTAGCCGGTGCCGTCGACGGACTCGGTGTACCGGTCGCCGCTGAACATCTCGACGGTCTGATCCTGGACGCGCTCACGATGAATCTCGATCATGGTGTCGGGGCGTTGCATGACTGACTCCAATCCTGGCCGGCGCTTGCCGATGCTGTACCCGCAAACGCACCACGATCAACGGCGGATCCGCCCGGCCGGCCGAATCGTTCGACGCCGTTGGCGTGCCACCCACGGTCAGTTCTGGCGGCCGACCAACTCGGCGACGAAACGGTCGATGAAGCCGTCCAGCGGGGCCCGGCCGACCGGCCTGATGACGAACTTGGTCAGCCCGGCGTCCAGGTAGCCGTCCAGTTGCCGGTGCAGCCGATCCCAGCCGGCGGCGACCAGCTCGGCCGGGTCGACGTCGGGGCGGCGCGCCCGAACGGCCGCGGCCAGTTCAGTGGGCAACTCGCCGTCGGCGACGGCCAGTGAGATGCCGAGGTGGTCCGGGTCGATCTCCCGTCCCGCGTCCTCGGCGGCCCGCTGGATCGCTTCGCGTCCCTGCCTCGCTTCGGCCGGCGTCAGGAAACTGCCCAGCCAGCCGTCGGCCAGGGCGCCGATGCGGCGGTACGCCGCGGCCGAGGAACCGCCCACCCAGATGTCCAGCGGGGGCTGCGGCCGGGGCGCGACCGCGGCCGCGCTGACCGTGAAGAACCTGCCGTGGTAGCTGGCTGATTCCTCGACGAGCACTGCGCGCAGCACCCGCAGCGACTCGTCGAACACCGCCGCGCGCTGGCCGTCGGGGACGACGAACACCTCCCGCTCCGCCGGAATCGCCGAGCGCAGACCGAACACCGGCAACACGCGTTTGGGGGCGAGTGCCGCCAGCGACGCCAACTGCTTGGCGACCAGCACCGGATGCCGCCCCGGCAGCACCGCCACCGAGGTGCCCACCTTCAGCCGGCTGGTGCGGGCCAGCGCGTAGGCCATCCCGACGATCGGATCGACCGCCGGTGAGTAGACCAGCTCGGAGAACCACAGCGAGTCGACACCGCTGAACTCCAGGGCGTCGACCACGTCGGCGAGTCGCCCCGGCGTGGTGTCCGCGCCCAGCCCCACCCCGAAACGCACCTTCACCGCGGACCCCTCAGCCGAATTCGACGAGTGTATGAGCGGCCCGGAACCGTTCGAATTGCGGCCGCCGGTAAAGCAGCGCGGTAGCCGGCGCCAGGAATCGGCCACGCACCGCCGGCACCGGCAGCTCGCGCACCGCCCGGACACCCGCAAGCGCCCGCAGCTCGTCATATTGCCGCGCGGTGAACCAGAACGGCATCGGCGGAGCCGTGTAGTGCTCGCTGAGCTTGACGCCGAATCGCCGCGAATACGCGCTCAACAAGCGGGGCACGCTGTCGAAGATCAGCCGGCCACCGGGAAACCGCTTGGCGCAGGCCGCGATCAGGTCGAAAGCGGTGTCCCGCTGCAGGTATTGCAGCAGGCCCTCGACGGTGATCAGCACACCGCCGGTGCGCTCGACCCGGTCCATCCAGGTGTAGTCCAGCGCGGACTGCGCGCAATGATGCAGCCGTTCGCAACTGGGCAGCAACTGCTGGCGAAGCCGCACGATCGGCTCCAGATCGACTGACAACCAAGACAACTCGCCGTTGTCCAGACGCCAGAAGCTGGTCTGCAACCCTTCGGCCAACGCGACGACGTGGGCCTTGGGATAGGCCTGCAGATACTCGCGAGCGGCGTTGTCGAAGATCACCGACCGCCACGCCGTTGCTTGATGGGTCTTGCCGAAGTTCTGGTAGTCGTAGTCGAGGCTGTCGCGCAGTGCGATGGCCAAGGGGTCCTCGATGATGCCGTCGGGCCGGGCCGCCTCGCTCGCGCGCTGATACAGCGTCAGCAAGGCGGTCTCGGAGATGCCTGCCAGATGGCGGGCGTCGATCACTGGCATGGCTGCACTATAGAGAGCGCCGAGAGGCCGTCCGGAACATGCGTGCAACTCTCCGCGAGACCGACAAGCCGGGAACTTTCTGCTCGTCCGGGCCGACTACCTCGCAGACGGGAGAGTGAGGTCGGGTCCTGACAGCCCCCATTTGGATGGCGTCGCCCCCGGAGGTGCATTCGGCGTTGTTGAGCGCTGGGCACGGTCCGGGGGCGCTGCTTGCTGCCGCCGATCAGTGGCAGCAGCTCAGCATGCAGTACACGCTGGCGGCCACCGAGTTGAGCGGCCTGCTGGCCGAGGTGCACGGCGCCAGCTGGGCGGGCAGCTCGGGTGCCGCATATGCGGCGGCGCACGCCCCCTACCTGGCCTGGCTCGAACAATCCGCGGCCGACAGCGCACTGCGGGCTGCCGCTCATCAGACGGCCGCCACCGCGTTCGGCAGCGCGCTCGCCGCGATGCCTACCCTGGCCGAACTGGCCGCCAACCACCTGCTGCACGGCGCCTTGGTGGCCACGAATTTCTTCGGCATCAACACCATCCCGATCGCGGTCAACGAGGCCGACTACGCCCGCATGTGGGTTCAGGCGGCCGACACCATGGCGGCGTATCAGGCCGTGACCGAAGCGGCGACCGCGGCGAGCCCGCCGGCTCAGCCCGCACCGCAGATCCTCAAGCCGGCTGCCGAGGCGCAGGCCGACCCGAGCCAGCTCGTCGGCGGCCTCGGTCAACTGGTCCAGAACATCACGAACTTCATCGCCGATCCGTACCAGCATTTCCTGGATTTCTTCCAGCAATTCGGCTTCAGCCCCGCCACCACCATCGCGCTGGCGGTCATCGCGCTGTTCTTGTACGACGTGCTCTGGTACCCGTACTACGCGTCGTATTCGCTGCTGTTGCTGCCCTTCTTCACGCCCGCACTCAGCGCGTTGAGCGCCCTGAGCCTGCTGACCCATCGGTTCGATGTGAGCCCGGTGACCGAGCCGCTGCAGGCCCCCGCCGTGGCGGGGACCGCCGGGCACGGCGGGCCGAGTCCGAATATCGCTGTGGTACAGAGTATTTCGACTGTGTCGGGCCCCGGCTCCAGCGCCGGTAACTCCGCGCCCGGCACACCCGGCACGGCTTCGGCGAGCACACCGCCCGCCCCGCCGGAGCTGAGCTACGCCGTCGCCGGCCTGGCGCCACCGGGCACCGGATTCGGCCCGCGGGCCGGGGCGAAAGCGTCCGACGACGTTGCCGACCGCATCGGGTCCGCCGCCGCGGCGACGACGAGCCAGGCTGCGGTCCGTGCCCGGCGCCGGCAGCGCGCCCGGGCGGGCGTGCGCGGACATCGCGACGAATTCCTGGACGCGACCGTCGACGCCGCCGCCGACCTTCCCGCCTCGCAACCCGCTGCCGCACCCACCGGAAGCGATCGGGGCGCGGGCCCGCTCGGTTTCGCCGGAACCGTCCCCGCCCCGGGCGCACAGGCCACCGGAATTGTCCAAACATCCTCGACGGCAACCGATGTCACCGTTCCCCTGCTGCCCGCCGGCTGGCGCCCGGACGAGACATCGGCGGACAGGAGGACCGGCTGACCACCACAAACGCTACGCAGATGAACCGGAATCAAACGAGGAGTTAAAAACGATATGACGCTCAACGTGAAAGGCAAGGGACTCGGGGCGCAAGTCACGGGTATCGATCCCAGCAACCTGGACGACATCAGCACCGAAGAGATTCGCGACATCGTCTACCAAAACAAGCTGGTGATCCTCAAGGACGTGCACCCGACCCCGGAGCAATTCATCCGGCTCGGACGGATCGTCGGACAAATCGTGCCCTACTACGAGCCGATGTACCACCACGCGCAGCATCCCGAGATCTTTGTCTCCTCCACCGAGGAAGGCCATGGCGTTCCCAAGACCGGGGCGTTCTGGCACATCGACTACATGTTCATGCCGGAACCGTTCGCCTTCTCCATGGTGGTTCCGCTGGCCGTGCCCGGCCACGACCGCGGCACCTACTTCATCGACCTCAACCAGGTATGGGAGTCGCTGCCCGCGGCCAAGCAGCAGCCGGTCCGCGGGACGGTCAGCACCCATGATCCGCGGCGCCACATCAAGATTCGACCCAGCGACGTATACCGGCCGATCGGCGAAGTCTGGGCCGAGATCAGCCGGACCACACCGCCGATCAAGTGGCCGACCATCATCCGGCACCCCAAGACCGGGGAAGAGATTCTCTACATCTGCGCCTCGGGCACCACCAAGATCGAGGACCGCAACGGCGACCCGCTCGATCCTGCGGTGCTGCAGGAGCTGATGGAGGCCACCGGCCAGCTCGACACCGAATACAAGTCCCCCTTCATCCACACCCAGCACTACGAAGTCGGCGACATCGTGTTGTGGGACAACCGGGTTCTGATGCACCGGGCCAAACACGGCACCGCCTCGGGAACGCTGACCACCCACCGGCTGACCATGCTGGACGGCCTTGCGACGCCGGGGTACGCGGCATGACTCACATCGAAGTGCCGGCCACCGCGCAGCCCGCGATTTCGCCGGAATCCGCAGTCACGGCGCCGATTCCCGAGGATCTGCTGGTCCGGGTACTCGAGCCGTATTCCTACAAGGGCTGCCGCTACCTGCTCGACGCCGAATATCAGGCGACCGCCGACTCGGTCTACGCCGTCGGCAATTTTCGCATCGAGGAATCCGCCTATATCCGCAGCACCGGGCATTTCAACGCCGCCGAGCTGATCCTGTGCTTCAACCAGCTCGCCTACAGCGCCTTCGCGCCGGCCATCCTCAACGAGGAGATTCCCGTGCTGCGGGGCTGGTCGATCTCCGATTACTTCGACCTGCAGCTGCCCAGCATGCTTATCAAGAACACCGCCTCGCGGTTCCGCAGGCCGATCAACGCCCAGAAGTTCTCCGCGCGGCTGTTGTGCCAGAACTTCAAAGTCATCGACCGCACCTTGCGCTACCTGTCGGTCCCGTGCGCCATCGAGTTCTGGGACGAGTACGGCGGTTCGGCCTCCGGTGAGGTCGAGCTGGCCGCCCTGAACATCCCCTGACCCTCCGGCAGAAAAGTCAAACGTCATGTCCCAGTTAGCACCCACCGTGCTGCAACGTGTCCGCGATCAGGCACGACTACGACCCGAGGCGATCGCGCTGCGCCGTGTCGACGGCACCGCCGTGTTGCGCTACGGAACACTGTTCACCGAACTGGAGCGGTACGCTGAAACCCTTGCCTCGCAAGGTGTCTCTCGAGGACACCGGGTGCTGGTCGTCTCCGACAACGGGCCGCAGACCTACCTGTCGGTGCTGACCTGCGCGAGGCTCGGGGCCATCGCCGTCATGGTCGATGCGAACCTGCCGCCGGCAACCATCACCCGCTTCGCCGAAATCACCGGGCCCACCGCGGTTCTGGCAACCCCCGGCGCCAGGGATATGCCCGACGCGTTGGCCGACCTGCCGACCGTCGCGGTGGAAACCGGTTCCGCCTCTTCCGGGGACTTCGCGGACGTGGACTACCCCGACCTCGGGGCGGAGGATCCGCTGGCGATGATCTTCACCAGCGGCACCACCGGCGAACCGAAGGCGGTGCTGCTGGCCAACCGCACGTTCTATGCCATCCCGGACATTCTGCGCAACGAGGGATTGAACTGGATCAGCTGGGTGGACGGCGAAACCACGTATTCGCCGCTACCCGCCACCCATATCGGCGGACTCTGGTGGATTCTGACCTGCCTGATACGCGGCGGATGCTGTATCACCGGCGGCGAGAACACCACGTCATTGCTGCAGATCCTTGCTAGCAATGCCGTGGCATCGACTTGCCTGGTGCCGACGCTGCTGGCGAAACTGGTCTCGGAGCTCAAGGCTAACGACGCGACGCTGCCGTCGCTGCGGCTGCTCGGCTACGGCGGTTCCCGCGCGATCGCGGCCGATGTGCGATTCGTCGAGGCCACCGGCGTCCGCACCGCGCAAGTATATGGACTGAGCGAAACCGGTTGCACCGCATTGTGTCTGCCCACCGACGACGGTTCCATCACCAGGATCGAGGCGGGCGCCGTGGGTCGGCCCTACCCGGGCGTCGAGGTCTATCTCGCCGCCGACGGCGAACGGCCACCAAGCTTCGGGGCCGCCGATTCGGCTTCGTTCGGCACGCTGTGGATCAAGTCCCCGGCCAACATGCTGGGGTACTGGAACAATCCGGACCGCACCGCCGAGGTACTCAGCGACGGCTGGGTGAACACCGGCGACCTGCTGGAGCGCCACGACGACGGCTTCTTCTACATCAAGGGCCGCTCGTCGGAGATGATCATCTGCGGCGGGGTGAACGTCGCGCCCGACGAAGTGGACCGGATCGCGGAGTGTGTGCCGGGCGTGCGGGAGGCGGCGTGCTACGAGATTCCCGACGCCGAATTCGGGGCGCTGGTCGGTTTGGCGGTGGTACCCGCGGCGGCATGCGACGAAGCCGGCCGGCGACAGCTGCAGCAGGCCATCGCAGCCCGCTTCCGGCAGGAGTCCGAGGCGGCGGCCCGTCCGTCGACCATCGTGCTGGTCAGCGACATCCCCCGGACGCAGTCCGGCAAAGTCATGCGAACCTCGCTGGCGGCCAAGGTGATCGACGCACCAGTGGGAGCGATGGCCCGTGGCTGAGCGCCTGCGCGACACCATCCTTGCCGCCGTCTGTGAGGTGCTGTACGTGGACGAAACCGACCTCGTCGACGGCGACGCCACTGATCTGCGGGATCTCGGGTTGGATTCGGTGCGATGCGTGCTGCTGATGAAAAGGCTTGGGGTGGATCGCGAGTCGGCGTTGCCCGCCCGGTTGGCGGAGAATCTGTCGATCGCCGGCTGGGTCGCGGAGCTGGCCGGGACCGAGCTGGAAGCCGCGCCGTGATCGAATCCGATCATGCTCGCGCGCAACGCATTCCACTGACCTACTCGCAACGCAACATCTATCACGGGGTGCAGCAGGACGCCGATCCTTCGTTGTATCTGATCGGCAAGCGGTACCGGTTCCGCCCCCTCCCGGCCGCCCGATTCCTCGCCGCGCTGGAAGCCTCGGTGCTGGACAATCCGATTCAGCTTTGCGTTCTGCAGGCCGCGCCCGGCGGGGACGGCTTCCCCGATCTGGTGCCGCGGCTGGGGGTCGCCGACCTGGTGCGGTTCGCGCAGGACGACGACGAACTCAGCAGCACCTGGCGGTCCGGCATTCTGGGCCGGCCACTGGTGCGGTACACCGTGCGGACCGACGGCGACGGCGCTGTGTGCGGGATGGACGTCGACTCCCACCACATTCTGCTCGACGGGGGCGCAACGGGAATCATCGAGGCCGACCTGGCCCGCCACCTGGCGCAGGCCGCCGAGAAGCCCTGCGCCACAGATGGTCTGACCAAGGTTGCGGCGGCTCATCGGCGCGAAGCGACCAAAGTGGTGGACGCATTGCAGCGCCTGTCCGCGACGGTGCAGCGCGAACTGGCCCAGGAGCCGCCGGTGCCGGGTGGGGCGCCGGTGTCGGCCGGCCGTGCGGTGCTGCGCGAATCGGTGCAGATCTGCGGTGACCGCTACGACGAGCTTGTCGCCCTCTCCGAGTCCGAGCACATTCCGCTCAACGTGTTGGTGGCCGCCGCCGCGGTGGCCGTGGACGCGAGCCTGCACCAGAGCACCGAATCCCTGGTCGTCCACGCAGTGGACAACCGGTTCGGCGATCCCGAGCTGAATGTGGCGACATGCCTGGTCAACTCGGTGGCGCACCCGGTCCGGTTCCAGCCGTTCGCCTCGGTCGCCGACGTGGTCGCGATGCTGGACCGCAGCTATGTCAAGGCGGTCCGGCGGCGCTGGCTGCGCGAGGAGCAGTACCGCCGCATGTACCTGGCGATCAACCGCACCACCGGGGTGCAAGCGTTGACGCTCAACTTCATCCGCCAGTCGTGCGCGCCGCAGCTTCGACCGTGGCTGACCGAGGCGCCGGTGGCGACCCGCATCGGCCCCGTCGAGGGCATGACCGTGGCATGCGTACAGGACGAAGCGCAGCGGTGCCTGCAGCTGGCCGTCTGGGACCGGGCGGACCTGTCGGGTGACGGGCGACCACCCGCGGTCGCCCAACGCCTCGCCGACGCGTTGCAGGCGATGCCCAAGCTGTGGCGCCAGCCGATCGCGATGACGGTCGACGACTGGTTCATCATCGACGCCGACGGCGCCCGGCGGCCGGGAAACCACGCCAGCCCACCCGAAACACCAACGGCCACCGCATGGTTCACCGATCCAGCAGTCGACCGATTCGTGCAACGGCGAATGTTCGTGCGCCCCTGGGTCGGCTGGCTGGTCGACCACGGCGTCGCACTCGGCGACGTCGTGGTGTGCTGCGACGACGACACCGACCGGACCATCGACCTGCTGGTCGCCTGCCACCTCGCCGGTTGCGGCTACAGCGTGTGCGACCGCGTCGAGGAGCTGCCGCCGCGCGCCGCCGCCATCACCGCCGCCGGGCACACCGCACACGTCGTCGATCTGCAAACCGCTGCTCTGCCCGTCCTCGACGATGCCCGGCGCGAAGTCGTCGACGGGCGCCTCGAAACAGCGCGGCGCGCGCCGGGGCTCGCCACCGGAACCGCTTACGTGATGCCCACCTCGGGATCAACCGGGCAGCCCAAGCTGGTGCGGGTGACGCACGGTTCCCTTGGTGCGTTCTGCCGTGCGGTCCGGCGCGCCTACGGATGGGGGCCGAACGACACCATCCTGCAAAGCGCCCCACTGACATCGGACATCAGTGTCGAGGAGATCTTCGGCGCCGCGTCCTGCGGGGCGGAACTGGTGCGCTCCGCGGGCATGAAGTCCGGCGAGCTGGACACGCTGATCCGGGACCTTCTCGCCTTTCGGGTGACGGTGGCCGACCTACCGACCGCCGGGTGGCAGCTGCTGTGTGACGACGACGCGGCGCTGGAGGCGCTCAGTCGCTCGACGCTGCGGCAGCTCGTCGTCGGGGGCGAACCCGTTCGCGCCACCGCCATCGACAAATGGTTGGCGCACGCTGTAGCACAGCGGATTTCGCTGGTGTCCAGCTACGGCCCGACCGAAACGACGGTCGTCGTCACCTACCTGCCGATCACCGGTGCCGGCAGCAACCGGGTGGGTCGTCCCATGCTGCCCGGCTCGGTGTTCACCGCCTTCGGCGAAGTCGTCGTGGTAGGCGACCTGGTCTCGGCGGGCTACCTCGGGATCGAGGGCGGTGGCTTCGGCATCGTCGCCGCCGCCGACGGGACGCTGCGCCGCGCCTTCGCCACCGCCGATCGGGTATCGCTTGACGCCGCAGGGTTCCCGGTCTTCTCCGGGCGCAAAGACGCGATCGTCAAGATCGGCGGCAAGCGGGTCGACACCGCCGAGGTCCTCGCGCGCGTCTGCGCCGACCCCGCGGTATCCGACCTTGCGGTCGAGCCCCGTGACGGTCGGCTCGGGGTCTGGTTCCAAACCGGACAGACCCGCAGCACCGGCACGGACTCCGCGGCGGCGGCCCGCATCAGGCTGCTGCTGCACGACCTTGGGGTGCCGTCGTTCTTCGTGGTCGCCGTCGCCGACCTCCCGCGCCGGCCCAACGGCAAGGTGGACAGCGAAAACCTACCCGACTTGCCCCAAAATGACTGCGCTGCAACCGATACCGCGTCAGGCACCGCGGCCGCGCTGGCCGGGATGTGGAGTCGGCAGCTCGACCAGCCGATCCGGGCCGACACGTCGCTGCTCGCGGCGGGTGTCGGTTCGGTGGACCTGATCCGGATCCTGCCGCAGACCCGCGCATACCTGGGGCGCCCGCTCACCCTGCTGGATCTGATCAGCGCCGACACCGCCGCCAACCTGATCGAGGACCAAGCCGCGCAGGGCTGGCTGGACGCCGGCACCGCAGCCCAGATCGAGTGCGATCTCGCATTGCTGCGCAGACCGCAAACTGCCGGCCTTGCACAGCATCGCGACGCGGGGTCGATCGTGGTGCTGGGCGCCTCGGGCATCCTCGGCACCGGATTCGCGCGCGCGGTCCTCGACCTGACGCGGTCGGGGGCGTCCCTGCCCGACGTGGTCTTCGCCGCCAGATCCGCCCTCCCCCATCGCGAGCCGTGGGATTCGCTGCGCGGCGCCGACCGGATCCGGCTGCAACCGCTGGACCGGTTCGACTCCGACGAACTCGACGCGTTGCTGCGCGGCGCGCGCACCGTCATCAACTGCGTCGGCAACACCAATGTGCTGGTGCCCTACCGTGAACTCCGTTCGGCCAACGTCGAATTCGTTACTGCCCTCACCTCAGCCTGCACACGGCAGGGTGCCCGATTGGTGCATCTGTCGACGTTGGTCGTCAACGCCGACGTCACCCAGCCGTGCGTCACCGATCCCCGGCACGCACCGTATCCGTACGCGGCTGCCAAGTCGCTCGCCGAACTCGTGGTGACCGCGGCAGCGCCCGCGCTGGATTTCACCCTCGTGCGCCTGCCCCGGGTGCTGGGTGACGAACACCAATTGGCCAATTCCACCGACATATTCGTGTCGCTGGTCGACGCGTGTCTGGCGGTGGGCGCCTACCCTGCCCTGACGCTGACCGAAGAGATCACCACCGGCGCGGCCGCGGCGGCGGCCATCGTGGACCTTGCGTCCCGATCGGGCGCGCTGGGCGGCGGGCTCACCGTACTGCGCGGCGAGCCGGTGTCCTACAACGGATTTCTTGACGGGTACGGGCTCGAGGAAGTCGGGGTCGCCGAATGGAAGGCGCGGCTCGATCGCAGCGACTGGGCCCGGCGCAACCCGCGGCAGTGGTCGGTGCTGGACGGCTGGGTCAGCCTGGGCGCACGCTTGGGTGAGCGCAGCTACGCCCAATACCTGTCGGACCGCCCGACGGTCGAGCTGGCCATCGATACCGTCGCCGAAGTCAACGCTCAGCCGCAGCCACTGCGCGCCCTACTGGCGCGCGGACGTAGCAAAGTTGCGCAACCGCAAGCTGTTTGACACGACGAAGAACGACGAGAACGCCATCGCGGCACCGGCGATCAAGGGATTCAGCAGCCCGGCGGCGGCCACCGGGATCGCGGCGATGTTGTAGCCGAACGCCCACACCATGTTCATCCGGATGGTGCGCATGGTGGCCGCGGCCAGGTCCAGCGCCAGCGGCACCACGTCCAGGTCGTCGCGGACCAGGATGATGTCGGCCGCCTCGATCGCCACGTCGGTGCCACGGCCCATGGCCATTCCCAGGTCGGCACACGCCAGCGCGGGCGCGTCGTTGATGCCGTCGCCGACCATCGCGACCACCCGCCCGCCGTCGCGCAGTTGCTCGATGATGTCGACCTTGCCTTCGGGCAGCACATCGGCGATCACCTCGTCGATGCCCACCTGCGCGGCCACCGCGGCCGCCGAGGCTGGATTGTCACCGGTCAGCAGCACCGTCCGGAAGCCGTGCCGATGCAACGCCGCCACCGCACCGGCCGCCGATTCCTTGACCGCGTCCGACACCGCGATCACCCCGCAGGGGACACCGTCCACCTCCACGAAAACCGGTGTCTCGCCTCGTGATTCGGCGTCCCGGCGGGCGTTGAGAAGTTCGGCGGTGGTGCAGGCCGGGGCGATCCAGGACGGTTTGCCGACCCGCACCGCACGACCGGCCACGGTGCCGCTGACGCCGCGGCCGGGCACCGCCCGGAAGTCGGTGACGGGTTCGGGTGCCCCCGGCGCCGTCGTCGACGCGGCGATCGCCAGCGCCACCGCGTGCTCGGAAGCCGCCTCCACCGCCGCAGCCAACCGCTGCACCTCGGCCGCATCCCAGCCCGGCGCGCCCACCACCGCGCCGACCGCCAACTGGCCCGACGTCAGGGTGCCGGTCTTGTCGAACACCACGGTGTCCACCGCGCGAGTCGCCTCCAGCGAACTGTGCCCCTTGAGGAAGATGCCGAGCTGGGCGCCACGCCCGGAAGCGACCAGCATGGCCGTCGGGGTGGCGAGTCCCAGCGCGCACGGGCACGCGATGACCAGCACCGCCAACCCGGCGGAGAAGGCTCGGTCCAGCCCGCCGCCGGCGACCAGCCAGCCCAGCGTCGTCAGCGCCGCGACGGCGAAGACGCACGGCACGAACACCGCGGAGATGCGGTCGGCCAGCCGCTGCGCATTGGCCTTCTGCGCCTGCGCCTGCTCGACGAGGCGGACCATGCCGGCGAACTGGGTGTCGGCGCCGACGGCGGCCGCCTCCACGATCAGCCGGCCGTCGAGCACCGCGGTGCCGCCGATGACGTTCGCGCCGGGCTGCACCCGCACCGGGCGTGCCTCACCGGTCATCGCGCTCATGTCCACCGCGGCCGACCCGTCGACCACCAGGCCGTCGGCGGCGATCGTCTGACCCGGACGCACCACGAAACGCTGCTGCTCCTCGAGCTCGTCGGCCGGGATGACGAGCTCGGACCCGTCGGGCTGCAGCACCGCGACGTCCTTGGCGCTCAACGCCGCCAGCGCGCGCAACGCACTGCCCGTCTTCGACTTCGCGCGGGCCTCGAAGAACCGGCCGGCCAACACGAAAACCGTGACGCCGGCGGCGACCTCGAAGTAGATGGCGTCGCTGCCCAGCAGCGCCTGCCACACGCCGCGATGCTCGACATGGGGGTGCTCGCCGAAGACGGTGTAGAACGACCAGACGGTGGCGGCGATGATGCCGACCGAGATCAGCGTCTCCATCGACGCGGTGCCGGCGTGCAGGTTGTTCATCGCGACCCGGTGGAATGGCAGCGCCGCCCAGGTCACCACCGGGAGCGCCAGCGCGGTCAGCACCCACTCCCAGCCGGTGAACCGGGTGCTGGGCACGACGGCGAACATCACCGACAGATGCGCCAACGGGATGAACAGGACCGCGGCGACCGCCAGCCGGATCAGCAGGTAGCGCGCCTGGTCGGCGTCAGGGTCGGCGTCGAACGCACCGGCGCGGCGCGGCTCGGCCCGGTATCCGGCACGCTCCACCACCGCGCAGAGTTCGTCGGCTCCGATGTCCTCCCCGGCGTCCACGGTCGCCACCCGGGTGGCGAAGTTCACCGAGGCCCGCACCCCGGCCACCTTGTTCAGCGCCGACTCCACCCGCCGCGCGCACGCGGCGCAGGACATACCGCTGACCTCGAGTTGCACCCGCTGAACACGCGCGGGCAGCTCGTCTGTTGCCGCGGTCATCGACGACATCGTGGCCGTCCACCTCCTCTGATCCCGGATCCAAAGAGATCCAGAGAGATAAGTCGTTGCGGGCTGGCGATAAGTTCCAGCCATCCATGGCCTACCCTCAGTATCCGTGGCGACAGGCACGGTCGGCGAGGAGGACCTGATCACGCAGCTCGCGAAAGCTGCGGGACGGGGCGACCAGGTCGCGCTGTCGCAGTTCATCGCGGCCACCCAGCGCGACGTCTGGCGCACTGTGGCCTACCTGGCCGACCCGGGCAGCGCCGACGACCTGACTCAGGAGACCTTTCTGCGGGCGATCCGGTCGCTGCCCCGGTTCAGCGGCCGGTCCACCGCCCGGACCTGGCTGCTGTCGATCGCGCGGCGGGTGGTCGTCGACCAGATTCGGCACAACAGCGCCCGACCCCGCACCACGCAGGTCCGCGATCTCGATGAGGTGCTGAGCCAGGGCCGCTACGCCAGCCGGATCGAGAACGTCGTGGAGATCCGGATGCTGCTGGACGGGCTGGACCCCGAACGGCGGGAGGCCTTTGTGCTGACGCAGGTGCTGGGCCTGTCCTATGCGGAGGCGGCCGAGGTCGGTGGGTGCCCAATCGGCACCATCCGGTCGCGGGTGGCGCGGGCCCGCAGCGATCTGCTGCAGGCGGCTCAGGCGACCGACGACGTCGGTTGAGCAGGCGGGCCGGTTCGACGAGCTAGGCCGCCGAGCCGTCCGTCGGCCACAGGTGGCCACGACGCCGGCCGCGAGATGCGTTGGGCGGCAACACGATATCGGGCTCTGAGGTGACGCCGTCGGGCGGCGGCGCGGTGTCGCGCCGCCACACCAGGGTGGCCAGCACCGCGCCCAGCAGCACCGGGATGTGGGTGCCGATCCGGGTGAGGGTGACCGCGCCGGACAGGGCGTCGGCCACGACGTAGACGGCCAGCACCCCGACGAACACGGTCAGGACGCCGGCGAGACCGGCCGCGGCCGCCGGCCACAGCGCGGCCACCACCATGACCACGCCCAGCGCCAGCGACCATGCCGTGGACTCGTTGAGCAGATGATGGCCCGGACCCATGCCGTGCTCGTGGGTCAGACCCAGCTCGAGGCCGAGCCCCTGCACAGTGGACAACGCGAGCTGCGCCGCGCCGACCCCCAGCAGCGCCCAGCGCCGCCAACCGAGCCCGACGCGTCGCCGCGCCCGCACCGGACCGAGGTCGAGCGGGGCGAGCGGCGCGATGACCGGCCGCGACTGCAGCATCCGGCTCAGCTCGTCGGCCTGGGTCTGCACCTGCTCGAACCAGGCGCGGCACTCGGCGCAGCCTTCGAGGTGCTCGTCGACCCGCGCCGCCGGGACCGGCTCGCGTTCGCCGTCCAGCCGCGCCGAGAGCGCTTCGCGGGCCACCTCGCAGTACACGTCTCTAATAGTCGCGCACGACCGGTGGTTTGTTCCCGCCGAGTCAGGGCCCCGGATTGTCGCGCGCGACGAGCCGTTCGGTCTCTGCGGAGGCCGGCGCGCCGAGGAAGCCGGCGAGGCCGTCGACGACCCCGCTGACGAACAACGCGAACGGCACGACGGCGTCGCCGCGGCGGACCGCGCGCTCTCGTTCGGCGGCCAGGTGCACCCCGAGGTCCTGGACCTGCTGGATGCGCAGCGTACGGGCCGGTTCCGGCAGGTGCGCCAGCAGCCGGCGCAGCACCGAACCGAACTCGTCCTGAGACTTCATCGCGTTCGCCTGGTGCAGGAAGACCTCGACCGCGCCCGCGCGCTGCAGTTGCTCGATGAACGACACGTACGAGCTGTCGGGCGACTCGGCCAGCTCCAGCAGCGGAAGGATGTGGGCCTCGAGCTGGGCCCGCAGGTCATCGGGGTTCGCCCGGGCCTTGAGCAGGGCGCGGCGCTGGGTCAGGTCGCCCAGCCGGTAGGCGAAGATCGCGCGCAGCAGCTCGTCTTTGGAGCCGAAGTGGTAGCGGATCGCGGAGTTGTTCGACGAGCCCGCTTCCACCGAGATCTGCCGTAGCGACACCCCGGCCAGGCCGTGCTCGGCGAACAACCGCTCGGCGGCCAACAGCAACTGCAGCGCCGTCGCCGGGGGCGTCCGGGTGGTCACCGGCCGTCCAACTGCATGGCGGCGATGGTGGCGGCGGCTACTCGGATCAACTCGGGCGGCGGTTGGTCCCCGACCACGTCGGTGAGGATCCCGACATCCTTGGCCAGCAGTGTTCCGGCCAGCTCCGCCATCACGGCCAGGGTGTGGCCCGAATTGGCGATCACCTCCGCGGCGTAGCTGCGGGCGCTGCCGGTGGACAGGATCTCGGTCAGCGCGTCCAGGTCGACGCCGAGGTCGCGGGCGACCGCGAAGGTGCTGGCGGCCAGGCCGAGCTGCGCGGTGAACAGCGAGTTGTTCAGTAGCTTGGCGGCTTGGCCCGCACCCAACGGTCCCAACCGGACCACCGGGTCGGCGAACGTGTCCAGCACCGGGCGGCACCGCGCGATCGGCTCGTCGTCGCCACCCACCATCACCAGCAGCGATCTGGCGGCCGCCGCATGCCCGCCGCCGGAGACCGGAGCGTCGACGAAATGTATTGCAGGATAATCTTTTTGCAATCGACGACAGGTTTCGGGATGCACGGTGCTGTGGATCACCACGATGCTGCCCGGCGCCATCGTCGCCAACGCCCCGTCGTCGCCGCGCAACACCTCATCGACGTCGACGTCGCCGACTACGCAGAGGCACAACACATCCGAGGCGGTGCCCAGCGCGCGGCGGTCCGCGGCGTAGTGGGCTCCGCTGCCGTCATAGGGCTTCAGCGACTCCGGCCGGCGCGCCCACAACGTGGTCGGGAACCCGTCCTCGATAATCCGCCGCGCCATCGGGCCGCCCTGAGATCCCAAGCCCACGAAGCCGATTCGAAGACCGGTCATGATTGCGCCTCGATGGCCGCGCGTACGTAGGCCTCGATATCGGTGGCCCGCTGCAGCAGTTCGTCGCGCACCTCGGGTGCGGTCAGCACCAGGAATCGGCCCTGTTCGACCGCGTCGGCGGTGAGCGTTGCAACGTCTTCGGCACTCACGATCCGGTGCGCCGGAGCCCGCGGCGTCGCGGGTGCGTCCCCGTAGCAGGTGATGCCCTCGAGGATATTGGTGATCACCCCGGAGGGGCAAAGACAGGTCACACCAATGCCTTTGGGTCCGAGGTAGGTCGCCAGCGCCTCGGTGATCCCGACGATCGCGTGTTTGGAGGCGAGGTAGGGCAGCCGGTCGAAGCCGTAGCTGAGCAGCCCCGAGGCCGAGGCGGTGTTGACCACGTGACCGCTGCCCTGGGCGATCAGTCCCGGCAGGAACACACGGTTGCTGCGGGCGATGCTGAGCAGGTTGACGTCGAGAGTGCGGTTCCACGCCTCGTCGGGCAGGGTTTCCGGGGCGCCGATGGCGAGCACCCCGACATTGTTCATCACCACATCGATGCAGCCGAAGCGGCCGAGGGTCGCGTCGCGCAGGCGCACCAGATCTGCTTCGACGGTGACGTCGGCCGGCAGCCCGGCGACCGGCCGGTCGAGCGCCCGGAGCTGCTCGACGACCTCGGCGACGCGGTCCGCCGACAGGTCGCTGACCACCACCGATGCGCCGCGCCGAGCGAATTCCAGCGCGGTTGCGCGGCCGATGCCGCTGCCTGCGCCGGTCAGCACGGCCACCGCGCCGTCGAGCTGTAGTGGCCTGCTCATGCGATGCCGACCGCCTTGGTGCGCAGGAATTCGAACAGGCCTTCCTGCCCGCCTTCCCGGCCGAACCCGGAGATGCCGATGCCGCCGAATGCGAGCTCGCAGCCGACCACCGGGCTGGCGCCGTTCACGTACACCCCGCCGGCCCGCAACGCCGTCACCATCCGCTGGATACGGTCCACGTCCTTGGTGTACAGGTAGGAGGCCAGGCCGTAGTCGGTGCAGTTCGCCATCGCGATTGCCTGTTCCTCGGTGTCGAACCGCATCAGCGAGAGCACCGGCCCGAACACCTCGACCTGACCGAGTTCGGAATCGGGGTCGACGTCCCCGAGCACGGTCGGTTCGACGAAGAAGCCATCCGGTAGCTGGCTGGGAGCCCGGCCCCCGGTCAGCAGCTTCGCGCCGTCGGACTCGGCCCGCTCGATCATGGCCAGAATCCGTTGCTGGGCGGCGCGGGTCACCACGGGGCTGATCACCACCGCCGGGTCGAACGGGTCACCGCAGCGCATGGCCGCGACGATCCCCAGCACCCGCCCCACGACGTCGTCGTAGATGTCGTCGTGCACGATCATCCGCGACGGAATCGCACAGCCCTGCCCGGCCAGGGTGCCCAGCACACTGAAGGCGTTGACGGCGACCGCGGTGTCCAGGTCGGCATCGGGGAACAGCACGTTGGCGGACTTGCCGCCGAGTTCGAGGACGGCCGGCTTGAGCGATTCGGCGCAGGCGGCCAGGATCTTGCGGGCGGTGGCGGGCCCGCCGGTGAAGCTGACTTTCTGCACCAGCGGGTGGCGCACCAGTGCGTCGCCGGTGTCGGGGCCACCGAGCACGAGATTGACCACGCCGTCCGGGATTTCGGCCTCCTTGATCAGGCCCATCAGGTGCTCGGTGGCATACGGCGTCAGCTCGGACGGTTTCATCACCACGGTATTGCCGGCGGCCAGCGCCGGGATGAGTTTCATGCCGATCGAGACGACCGGGCCGTTCCAGGTCAGGATGATGCCGACGACGCCATACGGTTCGGGCATCGAGTAGGCCAATTCGCGCTGGTTGGCGGGGAACGAGGTGACCCGGCCCTCGATCTTGTCGGCCCAGCCGGCGTAGTAGGACGTCCAGTTGGCCATGATGTCGACCAGGGGCCGGCTCATGGTCACCGACATCCCGTTGTCGAGCACCGAGAGCCGGGCGATTTCCGCGGCGTCGCGCTCCATCAGCTCACCGAGCCGGCGCAGCACCCGGGCCCGCTGCGCAGGCCGCCAGCCGCGCCACGTCGGGTACGCGGTGTGCGCGGCGCGCACGGCGGCGTCGACGTCGTCGGGACCGGCCAACGGCACCGGTCCCTGGATCTGACCAGTGGCCGGAAACACGTGCTGGTGCACGCCGCCCGAGCCCTGCGTTCGTGCCTCGCCGCCGATGTGCAGATGCACTTCGGGAACGGTCAGGTCAACGGTCATCGTTCGGTCCTCCGATCCCAGGGGGCTCAAGGCCGTTGACTCTGCGGCTACGGCGCAAAGGTGCGAATGGAGCACGCCCTCGGCGCAGAATCAACGGACGGTTTTTAAGACAGATTACTTATCATTAAGGCACTTGACTTCATTGGTCAAGGGGTGCTTAATGCTCGAATGGATGTGACGCAACTGTTCGACCTCACCGGCAAGGTCGCCGTGGTCACCGGCGGCGCCGGCGACATCGGCCGGACCTACGCCGAGGCGCTGTGCGCGACCGGGGCATCGGTGGTGGTCGCCGACATCAACCTCGACGCCGCCCGGGAATGCGCCGACGGGCTTGTGCAACAGGGATTTTCGGCAATCGCCGTGCGCTTGGACGTCACGTCGCCGGAGTCGGCGGCGGCGATGGCGGACGCCGCGGTAGCGGCCTTCGGCGGCATCGACATCCTGATCAACAACGCGGCGGTCATGACCGACCTGCCTCCGTTCGGCCTGTCCGACATGCCGATGCCGGACTGGGACCGGGTGCTGAACGTGAACCTGCGCGGACCGCTGGTATGCACACAGGCCGTGATCGAGTCGATGACCCGGCGCGGCGGCGGGCGGGTCGTCAACGGTTTGTCGGCCGGGGCGTTCATGCCGGGCGGGATCTACGGTGTGTCGAAGTATGCGCTGCACGGCTTGACCTGCAACCTGGCCACCGAACTCGGGTCGCGCGGCATCAACGTCAACGGGATCGCGCCGGGTCTGGTGGCCAGCGAAAGCGGATACGTCAGCCTGCCCAGGGATTCGCCGTTCCGCGACATTCTCGCCGCGCAGATCCCCGGCAAGACCTCCGGGCCGCCGGCCGACCTGGTCGGCACCATGCTGTTGCTGTGCTCCCCGGCCGGCGAATGGATCAACGGGCAGACCATCTCGGTCGACGGCGGCTGGATCATGCGGCTCTGAGGGCTTCTAGGAAAGGAAAAACGTTGGCGGAGTGGACAACTCGCGAAGAGCGGCAGGCGGTCGCGCGAGCCGAGTACGAGCACATCATGACCACCCCGAGCCCCGAGCCCAGCGGCGCCTACATCGAGTCGGGGGTGATCGGATTCGTCTTCGGTGAGATGTGGCGCCGAGGCGTCCTGACGCCCCGGGACCGCCGCTGGATCACCCTGACCTGCGTCGGGCTGGCCGGCGCCGTCGTCCCGATCGAGACGCACGTCTACGCCGCCCTGAAAAGCGGCGACGTCAGCTACCCGGAGTACGACGAGTTCGTGCTGCACTTCGCCACCCAGGCCGGCTGGCCCAAAGCGTCGGTGCTGCAGATGTACGGGATGATGGCGGCCTATAAGATCCAGGAAGAATCCGGACAAGCGTTGGGCCCCAACGACTTCGAGCTCTGGGCCGAACCGGTGGACGACGATGTGCGCCGGGCCCGCGGGATCGCGGCCTACCAGCAGGTCCATGGCGCGTTGCCACCCGACGCCTCGACCGCCTTCCAGGGGTGCGCCCGCCTGGACTACCTCTACGGCGAGGTCTGGAGCCGGGACAAGTACCTGACTCGGCGCGACCGGCGCATCATCAGCATCTGCAGCGCGGCGTCCAGCGCGATCGACGAAGAGGTCCGCGAGCATCTACGCGCGGCACTGGAACTCGGCGATATGACTCGAAAGGATTTGGCGGAGCTGGTGATTCACTTCGCCGTCTATCAAGGCTGGAACCTGGCGCGGCGACTGGATGATCTGCTGGTCGCCGTGGCGGGCACCGCCAAGCCGTAGTCGGGCCTAGTGTGGTCGCAGGAGAGCAGTTGATTGCGACGTAGGACTGACGATGACGATCGACGACGAACCCGTCACCACACTGGAGGATCTGCGCGGCGATCTGGCGCAGCGCCACCGGCGGACGCCAACGGGCGGAAGCTCTGTCGACACCGCGATCGTCGATGCCGACCTGACCGCCCTGGACCGCGAGGGTTATGTGATCTGGGAGAACCTGCTCAGCGCCGATCAGTGCGGGCAGATCCGCGCGGTGGTCGGCCCGTGGTTGGGACATACCGGACGCAATTCCTTCGAAGGCCGGCGCACCCAGCGCATTTACAGCGTGCTGAGCCGGACCCGGGTCTGCGACCGGCTCGCCGACCATCCGCGGGTGCTGGCCTGCCTCGACCGGTTGTTGATGCCCAACTACCTGCTGTCGGCGTTGCAGGCGATCAACATCCTGCCCGGCGAGGCCGCGCAGCTGGCCCACCACGACGACGGGTTCTACCCGATTCCGCGGCCGCGCGGGCCGCTGGCGGCGGCGACGATCTGGGCGATCGACGACTTCACCGCGGACAACGGCGCCACCGTGCTGTATCCGGGCAGCCACCGCTGGGGCAAGCGCCGTCCGGGCGCCGGTGACCGCGCGGTCCCGGTGGTGATGCCCGCGGGGTCCTGCGTCTTCTTCGTGGGCACCCTCTGGCATGGCGGCGGCGCCAACGCCACCGACCGTGAGCGTCTTGCCATCACCGCGCAGTACTGCCAGCCGTGGCTGCGACCGATGGAGGCCTACACCCTGTCGATCTCACGCGACATCGCCCGAACGGTCTCCGCGGACATCCGCCGCATGATCGGCTACAGCATCCACCCGCCGTTCGTCGGCGCCGTCGACGGCCTGCACCCGTTACGGCTGTTGGAAACCGGCCCCGACGCGTAGCCGCGCCGGTTTGTAGGCTTTCGGGCATGCCGTTGACCAACGGCGAGGTCTTCGCCGGCTACACCATCGAGCGCCTACTCGGCGCCGGCGGCATGGGCGAGGTGTACCTCGCCCACCATCCCCGCCTCCCCCGACACGACGCCCTCAAGGTCTTGTCGCTGGCCGCCACCGACGATGTGGAGTTCCGGGCCAGGTTCAACCGGGAAGCCGAACTGGCGGCCACGCTGTGGAACCCACACATCGTCAGCGTCCTGGACCGCGGCGAGTTCAACGGCCGGTTGTGGATCTCGATGGAATACGTCGACGGCACCGACGCCGGCCGGCTCATCCGGGAGCACTACCGCGACGGCATGCCGGAGAACGACGTCGTCGAAATCGTGTCGGCGGTGGCCGAGGCACTCGACTTCGGGCACGAGCGGCTACTGCTGCACCGCGACGTCAAACCGGAGAACATCCTGGTCACCGCGGGTAACGGCAACCGCCGCCGGGTGCTGCTGACCGACTTCGGCATCGCACGCCGGATCGACGACGTCAGCAACCTCACCGACGCCAACGTCGCCATGGGAACCATCAGCTACGTGGCGCCCGAACAGCTGCTGGGCAAGCAGCTGGACGGCCGCGCGGACCAGTACGCGCTGGCGGCGACGACGTTTCATCTGCTCACCGGGGCGCCGCCGTTCCAGGACACCAATCGCGCCGTCGTCGTCAGCCACCACCTCAGCACGCCGCCGCCGCGGATATCGGACCGCCGGCCCGAACTCGCGCATCTGGACGCGGTGCTGGCGCGGGCGCTGGCCAAAGACCCCGACGACCGTTACCCCAGTTGCGTCGAGTTCGCCGCGGCGCTGCGCAGTGGCGCCCGCGCCGACCGTCCGCACACCCAACCCCTCGAGCGTGTCGTTGTGCAGGGCACCGCCCGCCACGTGCAGCAGAGCGCCGTCGGTGGCCACGATCAGATCGGGGTCCTGACGTTCCAGATCGTCCAGCACGATCTCCCGGGATCCCGCCGCGCTCCCCTGCCGGTCGAGATGCCGACCGATCTGGGCGGCCGCCTCGAGGACGGTGACCAGATCGAGGTCAGCGGCGTCTGGGACGGCGACACCCTCGACGCAGATAAAGTCGTCAACCTCTCCGCCGCCGACCGCTCGAAACCGCGGCTCCCGCCGGCCGACGACGCCCCGCGCAAGCCACCGACGCGCTGGGGGACCCGGATCGCGGTCGTCGGCGCCGTCGTCGCAGTGCTTGCGCTGACCGCTGTCGCGGTGCTTTATTTCACCGACTTCTTCGGCACCGCTGCGCGTCCGGGACCGATGGTCAAGCCGGTCAGCGCCACGGTGTTCTCCCCCGACGGCGCCCCCGACAACCCGCAGGACGCCAAGCTGGCGATCGACGGAAACCCCGACACGGCCTGGTCGACGGTCACCTATCAGGACAGCGTTCCGTTCCCGAAATTCATCTCGGGAATGGGCCTGCTGCTGCACCTGTCCGAACCGACGGCGCTGAGTGTGGTGACCATTGACGTCCCCAGCACCGGCACCCAGGTGCAGATCCGTTCCTCGCCGTCGGAGTCCCCCGCCAAGCTGTCCGACACCACCGAGCTGACCCCGACGACGACGTTGCAGCCGGGCCACAACCGGATCGAAGTGCACGGCCGCGTCAAGACTTCTTCCAACGTGTTGGTATGGATCTCCACCCTGGGCACCACCAACGGCCAGAGCCGTACGCAGATCTCCGAGATCACGTTGCAGGCCGCCGGCTGAACCCCCCGACCGGTCATCCGCCGGTAACACAATTCTCGCTACGTCAATAGCGTTCGGAAATTGCCCTACACCCGCATTGCATCGCCACCCGGAGTGGTAACCTCATTACCGGAGCGGCGTCCAGCCATTACCGCTCCGCGCCATCAAGACCGCCAGGAGACAGCCATGCCGTCACGCCACCTTCCCTACCCGGTGTTCGACGCCGACAACCACTTCTACGAGCCCAAGGAAGCGCTGACCCAGTTCCTGCCGGACCACCGCAAAGGTGTGATCGACTACATCGACGTCCGGGGCCGCACCAAGATCATGGTTCGCAACGTGGTCAGCGACTACATCCCCAACCCGACGTTCGAGGTGGTCGCCCGGCCCGGCGCCCAGGAGGAGTACTTCCGGCACGGCAGCGGCGGCAAGAGCTTCCGCGAGGTGATGGGCAAGCCGATGAAGGCCATTCCGGCGTTCCGCGATCCCGCGGCCCGTCTCGAGGTCCTCGACAGCCTCGGCCTGGACTACACGCTGATGTTCCCTACGCTGGCCTCGCTGGTCGAGGAACGCCTCAAGGACGATCCCGAACTGATTCTGGACATCATCCACGGGCTCAACCAGTGGATGTATGAGACCTGGCAGTTCAACTACGAGGACCGCATCTTCTCCACTCCGGTGATCAACCTGGCCATCGTCGACCGCGCCCTCGAGGAACTCGACTGGTGCCTGCAGCGCGGCGCCAAGACCATCCTGGTGCGGCCCGCGCCGGTGCCCGGCTTCCGCGGCACCCGCTCGCTCGGACTGCCGGAATTCGACCCGTTCTGGGATGCCTGCGTCAAGGCCGGGATCCCGGTGTCGATGCACGCTTCGGACAGCGGCTACTCCGAATACCTCAACGACTGGGAGCCCGGCGACGAGTTCAAACCGTTCAAGCCGACCGCGTTCCGGATGGTCGCGATGGGTAAGCGGCCCATCGAGGACACCATGGCCGCCCTGGTCTGCCACGGAGCCCTGACCCGCAACCCCGACCTGCGCGTGTTGTCGGTCGAGAACGGCGCTTCCTGGGTGCCCTATCTGTTGCACCAATTCGAGGGCGTCTACGCCAAGATTCCGCACGACTTCCTCGAGGACCCGATCCAGGCGTTCAAGCGCTGCGTGTACGTCGCCCCCTTCTGGGAGGACGACTTCAAGCAGATCGCCGACCTGTGCGGCATCGACCGCGTCATGTTCGGCTCGGACTGGCCGCACCCGGAGGGGCTGTCCGACCCGATCAGCCTGGTCGACGACCTGGAAAAGCACGGCCTGGACGAAGAAGGCGTCCGGAAAGTGATGGGCGGCAACATGATCGACCTGTTCAAGGTGCCCAACGAGATCGTCCACAAGCCGGACGTGCCCGAGCTCGTCCTGACTTGACCTGCATCGGGCAGCGGCGCGTTGCCCTGCCGGCGTGGCTGACGGTTGCGGCTGTGCTGCTGGTGCAGTGCGCCGCAGCGCCGCCGCATCCGTCCTCGCCGGCGACCACCGTCACCTCAACGAGCGTGCCGCCGAGCCCGTCAGCCAACGCAACGCCCGCTCCCGCAGCGGCGACCGGGCAGCCGATCACCGCCGCGGACCTCGGCACCACCTGGCGCCCGGAATGTCCGGTGCAACCCGAACAACTGCGCCGGGTCGACGTCGACTACCTGGGTTTCGACGGCCAGACCCACCGCGGCGGACTGATCGTGCATGAGGACCTGGTGGCCGACGTGGTCGCGATTTTCGGGCAGCTGCTGCGGCTGGGATATCCGGTCGAGAAGATCCGCACCGTCGACAACTATTCCGACGCCGACGACGAGCTGTCGATGGAGGACAACAACACCTCGGCGTTCAACTGCCGGCGCATCCCCGACAGCGGCGACTGGTCGCCCCACGCCTACGGGCGGGCCGTCGACATCAACCCCCTGATCAACCCGTGCCTGTACAGCAGCGGGTACTTCGAACCGCGCAACGCGGCGGTCTACCTGGACCGCAGCCGCACCGACCCGGGTCTCATCCACGGCGGCGACCCGGCCGAGCGCGCGTTCACCGATCGCGGCTGGCAGTGGGGCGGGTACTGGCGGACGCCCGACTACCAGCACTTCGAACGGACCTGATTCGACGCCCGTTAGCGCAGTCCCAGCGCCCGGGCCGTCGCGGTCGCCACCTCACCGCGCAGATCCGACATCGGTGGACTGCCTCGGGTGTGGATCGAGTTGGCGAACAGCACGATGTACGTGTTCGAAGCCGGGTCGATCCAGATCGAGGTGCCGGTGAAGCCGGTGTGTCCGAAGCTGCCGATCGGGAATATCAGGCCGCGAGTCCCGGACAGGGGCGTGTCGATGTCCCAGCCGAAGCCCCGCAGGTTCTGCCCTGGAATCGCCGGATAGCGCGGCGCCAGTAGCGGATCCCTGGCATTCGGCCGCTTAGCGACCGCCTCCCGGGTGGCGGCGTTGGCCGCGTCGAGTTGCGTGGGAGAGTGTCCGGGCTGCTGCGGGCTGGTCATCAACTCCAGGGACGCTTGCGTCAACGGAAACGTGCTCGGCCGGCCGGCCAGCCGGTCGAGTAAGGCTTGCGCGAAGACGCCGACGTCGTGTGCCGTCGAGAACACCCCGGCATGCCCGGCCACCCCACCCATCCGCCGCGCCGTCATGTCGTGCACGGTGCCCCACAACAGGTGGTCGAGGTCGGGATTCTTGCCCGGATCGGCTCGGCTCTCTTCGTCCCGCGCGGTCGGTGCGATGCGCGGCAGCAGCTCAGTGCTCCAGGAATCCGCGGGACAGTCGACCGTCGAGCCGGTAGCCGGCGCGGGGGCCCAGCCGATGGCCGCGCCGCGAACCGTGTGCGGGCCGCAGGCTTTGGCCACCGGCAGATAGCGGGTCTCGTCCATCCCGAGCGGCGCGAACACGTGCTGATGGACGTAGACGTCTTCGGGCTCGCCGCCCAGCTTCTCCACCAGCGCCCCGAGCAGGATGAAGTTGATGTCGGAGTAGCGGAAACCGGTACCGGGCTCGGACTCCAGCGGGGTGGTCAGCGCGCGGTGCAAGCCTTCGGCTTTGTCGGGGTGCTCCAGTCCCCACGGATCTTTGAGTTCGACGTCGCCCGTCTCGCCCGAGGTGTGCGTGAGCAGCATGCGAATCGTCACCTTCGCCCGCCGCGGATCGTTCGCCGGGTTGAAGTCGGGCAGATACTGCTGCACCGGGTCGTCGAACGCGACGGCGCCCTGTTCGTAGAACTGCATGACCGCCGTCGCGGTGGCGAGAATCTTCGTCAACGACGCCAGGTCGAAGATGGTGTCCTCGGTCATCGGGTCCGCGGGTGCCGGCGAACCGTCCAGCCCGGGCTCGCTGGCCAGTCTGCGTACGCCGTAAGCGTGATGGAAGGCGATCTCCCCGCCGTGCCCGACCAGCAACACCGCTCCCGGCAGCTTCTCCGCCTTGATCGCGTCGTCGATCAGCTTGGAGACCGGCTGGAACGCGGGCGGGGTGGGCGCCTGGGCCGGCTCGGGCGGCTTGGCCGCCGGTGCGCTGCTCAAGGTCGGTGCCCGCGGCGGCGCGGGGGTGGCTGCTGCCGGATGTGCCGGCTTGTCGTGCGAGCACGCCGCGACGAGGGCAATCAGGACGGTCGCGATGGCCTTACGCATCGGGCTCACCCGCCACCGCGTCGCGCACCCGCCCCCGCGCCCGGTCCAGCCGCGCGGCGGCCTCGGCCGGGTCGGTGCCGGTCAGCAGCGCGACGATCGCGGTCTTGGCGTGCCCGTCGGCGGCGGCCAGCGCGGCAGCAGCTGCTTCCTCGTCGACCCCGGCGGCATCCCGGACGATGCGCACCATGCGGCGGCGCAGCTTCGCGTTGGTGGCGCGCACGTCGACCATCCGTGGGCCGTATGCCTTGCCGAGCACGATCATCACGGCCGTCGAGAGCGTGTTGAGCACCACCTTCTGGGCCGTCCCCGCAGTGAGCCGGGTGGACCCGGCCAGCACCTCCGGTCCGGTCAACAACTCGATGGTGATGTCGGCGACGGCCTCGCTGTGCGCGTTGTTGACGATCGCGACGGTCAGCGCGCCCGTCTTGCGGGCGTGGTCGAGCGCGCCGAGCACATACGGTGTGCGGCCCGACGCGGTGATTCCGACCACGGCGTCGGCCGCGGCCAGGCCGGCGAGATCAGCCGGATCGAAGAAGTCTTCGGCGCCGTCGATCGCCTGGGTCAGCGCCGCCGGGCCGCCGGCGATCACGCCACGCACCAGGTCGGTGTCGAAGGTCGGCCCGCATTCGGCCGCGTCGAGCACGCCGAGGCGCCCGGGCGTGCCGGCGCCGGCGTAGATCAGCCGGCCGCCAGCTTCGAGCCGTTCGGCGATTCGCTCGGCTGCCGCCGTGATCTGCGGAAGTGCGGCCGCAATCGCGGCGTGCGCCTGCCCTTCCGCGGCGACCAGCAGTGCGACGACGTCGGCGACCGGCCGGGCGTCGAGGTCGTCCAGGTCGGGGCGGGCGGCCTCGGTCGCCAGCGTGTCGAGCCGGTTCCCGGCGTGTTGCGCGTGCAACCGGATCACGTGCGGTTCGTGGATCGAGCTCAGCCGCAGCGTTCCGTCCAGCGCGTTGCCGGTAGCCGGGATCAGGTCGAGCCCGCTGCGCAGCGCCGGTACTCCGGCCAGGCCGCCGACCATCGCCACCGGCCCGTCGCCGGCCGCGCGGGCGGTCGCGGCGAGCTTCGCGGCGGCTTTCTCGACGATCCCCGCTGCGACCGGGTCCTGATCCGCGGCGAGCACGTCGGGCGCGAACGACGCGAGCGTCGCAGCACCGGTGAGTTGCGCCGGCCAGGTGGGGGGCGGCCCGAACCGGGCGACGGCGGCATCGGTCAGCACGGTGCGGGGGCCACGACCGTCGAGGGCGCGCAGTGCGGCACGCAGCCCCGCCGAGCCGATCCATGCGCCGCCGCCCTCGTCCCCCAGCCAGGGACCCCAGCCGTCGGTGGTGCGCAGTTCGCCGTCGGCGTCGACCGCCAGCGCCACCACTCCGGTACCGACGATGAGCACGGTGCCCGGCTTTCCGTCCAGAGCTCCGGCGTGGGCGATGACGGCATCGCTGGTCACCGAAACCCGCTGCGGGCGTAACGAAGTCAGCAGCGACTCGCCGAGTGCCCGGGTTGCGTCGGGCGCCGTCAGCGCCCCGGCCGCGCCGACGATGAGCTCGTCGATCGGCCCGAACTGCCGCGCGACGTTGAGGATGGCAGCTTCGGCCGCCGGTACCCCGCCGGGAAATGCGAGTCCCGGCGCGCCCGGACCGTCGACCCGGCGGCCGGCGCAGGCGGCCCGGCAGGCAGTCTTGCCCAGGTCGATGGAAAGAATCACCTGACCATTGTCTGCCGCGCGGGGCCCGGGATCAGGCCGCGATACCGAGTTCCTGGTTGATCTGCGACCAGTACTGCGGGCCGTCCAGGGTGAGAATCAGCCAGTCGTGGATTTGGCCGTTGGCCAGCACGAAGCTCATATTGGTCACGTGCTGGTCGGCTGCAAGCTGCTTCAGCAAGATTGCGTCGGGCGACAAGATGTCCAGGTTGCCGGTGTAGACCGTGGTCGGCGGCAGGCCGGTCAGGTTGCCGTACAGCGGGCTCACCTGGGGGTTGGTGATGGATAGGCCGCCCGCCCACTGTTTACCGAACTGCTGGGCAAGTCCCACCGGCAGCAGCGGATCCTGAACGAAGCCGATATTCGGATTCGTCATACCCAGGTCCAGCCACGGCGACAGCAAAACCATGGACGACGGCAGGGCGGTATTGGTCATGTTGTGCGCCATGTATTCGACGGCCGCCAGGGCGAGGTTGCCGCCCGCGGAGTCGCCGATCACGCTGACGTGCGGGGTGCCGTGCAACTGGGTTTGCGACGCGATGAAGTTGGCCATCATGGGAACCACCAGGCCGGCGGTGCCGCCCTGCTGCAGCAACGGATAGATCGGCACCTCGATGGTCGCCCCGGTTGAATACGCCATCACCGAGTAGTGAATCCAGTGCAGGAAAGAGGGCGGGAATATGAATGCGCCGCCGTGGATGGCGACCACGTAATCCCCGGTCGGGTGCGCCGGCGAGATCTGCACGATGCTCATCCCGTTGGACGTGGAATACGAGACCGTCTCGCCGAGCAGCAGATTCAACAATGGCGGCGGGGAGTTGCCGATGAACCACGAAAGCGGCGGGATGTCGCTGGCCAGCAGCTGCAATACCGGGTTGCCCGGCGTCGCGATATAGGTTTCGAGCCCGGACAAATTCAACAACGGCTTCACCGGGTACAGCAGAGCCTCTTCGAACCGGGTGATCAGCGACGGTGTGCCGGTGAAACCCCCGGGTTGCCCGGCCGGGACGGGCGGTGCGGCGGGCGCACCGAAGATGGTTGTGAAGATCTCGTTGCCCACCCGGGCGAATCCGTTGAACAGCGCCGCAGGGGCAGCGGCAACGTCCTGCTGGAGAACCGCGAAGACGTCCTCGATCGCCGCCAGGGGTGCGGCGCCGGCCGCCTCCGCGGCGGCGTATGCCCCACTGGCGTTGGTCAGCGCCTGCACGAACTGCTGATGGAAGGCGGCGGCTTGCGCGCTGAGGGCCTGATATCCCTGGCCGTGGGCGGAGAACAGCGCCGCGATCGCCGCGGAAACCTCGTCCTCGGCAGCGGCCAGCACCGTGGTCGTGGCACCCGCTACATCCCGGTTGGCGGTCGCAACCACCGAAGCTATCGAGGTCGCGTCCGCTGCCGCCGCGGACATCGTCTCGGTTACCACGAAAACATATGACACCGCGCCGCTCCCACCCTTTGTTGCGCTCGAGAAGCGACAGCTGCAGCGCCTCAACGAAACGCGTCGTGCATACCCGAACGAAAATCTATCGTCAGCGTCGCGGCGCCGTCAGCAGATTGGCAGAATCCCGTTCGCTTTCCGCAGCCGGGAACGCCGCGACTCGTCCCCGGTCGCTACATCCGGAGTGGATATCTCGGCGCTAGGTTCAGTTGCCGGGACGGGGCAGAGCTTGCAGCGCAGCCAGGGCGTCCTGCATCTGCGCATTCATCTCGTCGTCGCCGACTGCCGGTGCGCCGGCGTATGGACGCACACAGGCGGCAGGATCGGCGCAGCCGGCGCCGCCGAACGGGTTCGGCTCAGGGTTCGGCGCGGGATCGGCTGACGCGGCTGCCGCCAATCCCACCGCAATCCCGACCGCGACAACGCCGCTGACCACGAACTTTTTCATCGGAAACTTCTCCTCGATCACGTGATGGGAACGGTCGACGTCTGGCTGGGAACCATCTCGGGAGCGAAGACCACGACCGCGGTTGCGACGAACCACATGGACTGCTCCGTGCTGAGGTTGGTGTTCAGGTAGACCTTGCGCGCCTCCGCGGCCGGTGACACGCCGTGACGGATGTCGTAGGCGACGACGTGTCCACCCATCGCCAGGTCGCAGCCGGTCGCCCCGGGAGCCGGAGAGATGCCCCGCTCCGACAACAAAGCCACGAAAGCGGCCTCGTCGGCACTCAGGCTGCAATTCGCCGCAGCTTCAGGTGCCATGAGCACCGCGTGGACCGAGATTGACACCGCAACCAAAAATGTGGCAGCCAGCAGCGAAAGCGCTCGACCGGCCCGGAATCCTAAGGTGGCCATCACGGCTGAACCCCCGGCGCTAGACCCAACTGTGCAACAGACGGCAAGATTACCGACGGGATGCTGCAGCAACTAGTGTCCAAAGTCCCTGGATCCGGAGCCGACTATGCACCCGCGGCGCCGGCGATGCGCCGATCAGAAATGAGCTGACATGGTGCAGCCGTCACGTCGTGCGGTTGTGGTAGGCGTCGACGGTTCGCCAGACGCGCTGGCCGCCGTCCGCTGGGCGGCAAACGACGCCGCGCTGCGCAACAGCCCCCTGACCTTGGTCCATGTCGTCAACGCCCCGCTGACCTGGGCGCAGCTTCCCGCGCCCGCCGGTCTGCGGCGCTGGCAGGACAAGCGGGCGCACGATTTCATCGACACGGCGATCGCAGTCGCCGAACAGCGCTCTGGTGAGCTGCGGATCGACACCAAGGTGGTCTGTGCGGCCACCGTGCCGACGCTGGTCGAGCTCTCCAAGGGCGCGGAGATGGTCGTGGTGGGCTACCGAGGACACGGCGGCGTGCTGGTCCGCAACTTCCTCGGCTCGGTGAGTTCTGGGCTGGTCTATCACGCGCATTGTCCGGTCGCGGTGGTACACGACGGGGAACCGATGGTCGCCGATCCCGCCCGGGCGCCGGTGCTGGTGGGCATCGACGGCTCCTCGGCGTCCGAAACGGCAACCGCGATTGCATTCGACGAAGCATCGCGACGAGGTGTCGGTTTGGTAGCCCTGCACGCGTGGACGGATCTGCGCGTGTCCGACTTCAAAGAGGTGTTCTCCAACGTCAACTGGGACGCCAAGCTATCCGAAGAGGAGGAGACGCTCGCCGAGCGGCTGGCGGGCTGGCAGGAACGGTATCCCGAGGTGGACGTCCGCCGCAGGATCGAGATCGGCGACCCGGCGAGTCCGCTGATCGAGGCAGCCAAACGGGCGCAACTAGTCGTGGTCGGCAGCCACGGTCGGGGCGGGTTCGCGGGCATGCTGTTGGGCTCGGTCGGGGCGGCAGTCGTCGACAGGGCCAGGGTTCCGGTGATCGTCGCCCGTCCGGCCTAGCGATCCGGTCCTACAGATTCAGCAAATACGCTGCCACGGTGGCACCCAGGTGGATAGCATCGCGAAGATGCAGGTCATCCCAGAGAACCTGATCACCACGGCACGCGATCTCGCCGCCATCGGGTCCGACGTGAAATTCGCCCAGATCTCGGCGGCCGCGCCGACAACCAACATCGCCACCGCCGCCGCCGACGAAGTCTCGGCGGCGATCGCCACCGTATTCGCCTCACATGGCGAGGACTTCCAAAAGCTGGTCGGACAGGCAACCGCTTTCCACGACCAGTTCGTCCAAACGCTGACCGCGGGCGCCAACACCTACGCGAACGCCGAGGCCGCCAACGTGGCAGCGCTGTCGGCGGCCGCGCTGCCCGCCGAGGACAACGGCTGGGTCACGCTGGTGCAGTTGGGTGCCCTGGTCCTGTCGCCGTTCATCGTCATCGCGCTGTTGGGCACCCTGTCCACTGCCCTGGCCACCTACTGGGCCGTGCAGTTCTTGAGCGCCGCCTTCGGCTGACCGGCCGCTCACGGGATCGGCGCTCACGGGATCAGGATGTAGCGCACCCCCGGGATGTCGCGGACCGTGCGGGTGTCGAATACGTGGAACCCGGAGCCCCGGTAGCCGTTGGCCGCCGTGGCGCCTACCCCGGAATTCATTTCGGTGATCGTGACGCCCGCGCCGTCGAACGCCTCGACCCAGGCAACGTGTCCGACGCCGCCCACGATCGCGCGGCTGTAGACGGCGATCGACCGGGGCGCCGGCTCGTCCACCACAGTCCAGCCCGCCCGCTGAGCCTGCGCGGCCCAGTCTTCGGCATTACCGGTAAGCGCGGCGATGTAATAGCCGGTGTGCAGCCGAATCTGCTCCTGGGCGCCCCAGGTGCAATAGCCCTCGTAGGCGCCGCTGAAGGGGTTGTGGTCGGTGGTGGCGCCTTTGGTCCGGTCGGTGGCGGTGTCCGCTTCGGAGGGGGCGATCGCGATGACGGCGGCCAGTGAGATCGCGCTGCTCACCGCGACGGTCGTTCTGCAGGCCGCCTTGAATCTCTTGGTTTTCGTCAACTTCGGCGCTCCCTGACCGCGGCGGCATGAAACCGTACGTTCGGGTTATCGCCTGGCGCCGTGAATTCGTTTCAGGTTGCGCTAAGTCGTTCCAGGGTGCGCTAAGTCGTTCCAGGGTGCGCTAAGTCGTTCCAGGGCGCGCTAAGTGGGTCACCAGACCCGGACGCGGTCCTCGGGCTTGAGGTACAGAGCGTCGCCGGGCTGGACGTTGAACGCCGCGTACCACTCGTCCATGTTGCGGACGATTCCGTTGACCCGGAACTTCGCGGGGCTGTGCACGTCCGACAGCAGTTGGTTTCGTTCGCTCTCCGGACGGCAGATCTCCCGCCAGCTCGCCGCGAAGGCCAGGAAGAACCGCTGGTCACCGGTGAGGCCGTCGATCTTCGGGGCCTCCTTGCCGCCGAGTGACAGCTTGTAGGCGTCGTAGGCGATGCGCAGCCCGGCCAGGTCGGCGGTGTTCTCCCCGAGCGTGACCGCCCCGTTGATGTGGTTGCCCGGCAGCGGCTCGTACCCGTTGAACTGCGCGACGAGCTTGTTCGACTCCCGCACGTAGCGTTCGGCGTCGGCGGGGGTCCACCAGTCGCGCTGCATGCCGGTGCCGTCGCTCTTGCGACCCTGGTCGTCGAACGCGTGGCTCATCTCGTGCCCGATGGTGGCGCCGATGGCCCCGTAGTTCGCCGCGGGATCAGCGGCGGGATCGAAGTTGGGCGGCTGCAGGATCGCCGCGGGGAACACGATGTCGTTGAGCCGCGGCGAGTAGTAGGCGTTGTTGGTCTGCGGCGTCATGTCCCATTCGGTGCGGTCGATGGGCTTGGGCAGCTTACTGACGTCGTCGTTCCACGACCACACCGCGAGGGCGTTGTCGTTGCCGATCAGGTCGGCCGCGCTGATCTTGACCGACGCGTAAAACTTCCAGTGGTCGGGATAGCCGATCTTGGCGACCAGGGCGGCGAGCTTGGCCTGGGCTTCCTTCTTGGTTTCCGGCGCCATCCACGACGCGGCGTCGATGCGCTGGCTGTATGCCTTGCGCAGATTCTCCACCAGCGCCCGCGCCTTGTCGCGAGTCTGCTGACTGAAGTGCGCGCCGACGTAGAGTTCGCCGACCGGGTCACCGAGTCCGTTGCTCACCCGGGTGACTCCACGCTCGACGCGTGGGGCGCGTTCCTCCGCGCCGCCCATCGTTCGTCCGTAGAAGTCGAACAGCTCGTCGGCGAACGGTGTCGACAGGTCGCCGCCGTAGGCGTCGAGAACCTGGTAGCGCATGTAGGCCTGCCACGAGTCCAGCGGCTCGGTGGCGAAAAGCTGTGCGGTCTGCCGCAATACGTCGGGCATGCCGACCCGGAAATCGATGTTCGCCGGCAGTTTCAGGGCCTCGAACATGTCGTGCAGGGGCGCGCCCTGGCCGAGCTGCTCGACGTCGGCGCGCGGCATGATGTTGTTCGTCTTGTCGACGTTGCGCGCATCCTCGCGGGGCAGCTGCACTTGGGCCAGCTTGGTTTCCAGCGCCAGCAGCCGTTCGGCCTGCTGTTGGGAATCGGTGTAGCCGGCCAGGCCGAGCAGCCGCGCGACGTGAGCGACGAATTTGTTGCGCAGCTCGACCGACTCCGGGTCGGTATTCACGTAGTAGCCGCGGTCGCCGAGCGACAGGCCGCCCTGCCAGATATTGGGCAGGTAGCGGGTCGGGTTGTTCGGGTCGATGTCCACCGACACCGGGAACGGGTCGTCCACCCGGGTCTTGCCGTTGAACGACACCAGCACCCCGTTGAGCGCGACCCGGTCGTTGACGGCGTCGATCGACGCCAGCAGCGGCCGCACCGGCTCGACGCCGTTCTTGTTCAGCGTCGCCTCGTCCATGTAGGACGCGAACAGATCGCCGATCTGTTGGGCGATGTCGCCGGCGGGTGCGTGTTTGGCGGCGGCGCCCTCGACGATGGCCCGCAGGTCGGCGTTGAGCTGGTTCTGGATGTCGAGATTGACGCCCGCGCACACTTTGTCGGCGGGGATCTTCGCGTTCTTCACCCAGGAGCCGACGGCATAGGCGAAGAAGTCGTTGCCGGGCCGCACCGAGGTGTCCATCTGGGTCATGTCCACGCCCCAGCTGCCGACCTTGGGTTTGGGCGGCTGTTCGGTCTTGTGGCTGCAGCCGACGAACACCAGAGCGGCAGCCAATGGCACTGCCGCCGTACGTACGAACACGCGCACCGCAGACCCCTCCCTCGTCAGGCCAACGAAGCTTAGCTGTGCGTGACCGACGTGCGCGAGCGGCGGGATACGCGGGAGAGTCTCCGATGGCGCCGAAGTCACCTCGATCGGCATCCTGCGCCGACTAGACCAGACTTAGTCTATTTGCCTACGATCGATCGGTGACGGTGAACGTGAATATCCACGAGGCGAAGACACATCTCTCTCGCCTACTCGAGCGGGTGGCCGCCGGCGAGCGCGTCGTCATCTCGAAGGCCGGCAAGCCGGTGGCGGATCTGGTACCGCATCAAGCGGTCGATGTGGCGTTCGGCGGCTTGCGCGGCCAGCTCGCCTACGACGACTCCTGCTTCGATGTGGACCCTGATATTCAGGAGATGTTCTACGGCCCTGATCACCGCCGCGATGCTGCTTCTTGACAGCCAGGCGCTGCTGTGGCTGCTCGATGACAACCCGCGGCTTGGACCGGAGGCACGGAGGGCGATCGCTTCGGCGCAAGGTGTGCATGTATCCGCGGCCACTGTGTGGGAATTGACCATCAAGGCGATGCTCGGCAAGATCTCTGTCCCGGCGGAGTTGTCCGCAGCCCTGACAGGTCAAGGTCTGGTGTTGCTAAACATCACAGCCGAGCACGCCGAAGCAATCCGCGACTATCCGGAGTTGGCCCGGCACGACCCGTTCGATCGGCTCCTCGTCGCCCAAGCCGAGCGGACCGGATTGCGCCTGCTCACTGCCGACAGCGTGCTGCTCGGTCTTCGCCGGGAGTTCATCCTGGACGCCACAAGATAAGGTGCGCGATCTTCCGCGGCGTGCGGTGTTCCGGCCAACCTGGTGATCGTCGATTCCATCTCGCGCTTCAGCGAGTCCGCCAAAGCCACTAACTTCTGCCCGGTGACGAAGCCGGACACAACGGTCCTCCATCGCTGCCACTCACCGTGTACCGGTCCACACCGGAGGTCGCGTCGCTGTACCCGATGAGCAGGATAAACAGCGTCACCAATAGAACACCCAACACGCCAAGTGTCGCAAGAACTTTCAGCCACCACCGGTGTGCTCCGATAAGGACTAGCACTAACGCAGCAACTAGGCAGAACATGTTGGGGACAACAAGCCCGACGGTCGCCCACCCCGGCGCGGTGAGGTTTGGTGTAGGCGGCCAGGGCGTGGCGCAGTGATTGCTCTCCAGCTGATGCACCCAGGCGTCAACTCGCCGTGCACCCACATATAGCGCCACCAATGAACCGGCAAGCAGTGTCGCGGCAGCGACGAACCACCACCGAGCCCGTTTCGCAACAGCGAAATTGCTCATTGCGCTACCGGCGGGTGAACGACGACCACGGTCTGAGGATCTTGTTGCTGGAGCCTGATTGGTCTGTTGTTAGCATGTGCAGGTCAGAGTGGTGGAGCTGCCGGGAATCGAACCCGTTTTGACCTGCTGGCCAGAGGGTTGGAAACGCGCTGACCAGGCATTTGAGGTTCACCGGGGTTCACCGGAATGCACCCGATTTATGTGTAACTGTGCCCAAAGTGTGCCCACGGATGCGCCCATGGCGCGGTGTCGACGCTGCCTTCAAATCAACCTCGCAGCACACGGTGGACAGCCTAGCCACGGCGGTGTTGATTTCGTCCCCACAACCATCGCGAAGCAAGCTGCGGACGTTGCTGGCGGGTGCGACGCAAGCCCAGCCGTCCGACCACGGACCGAGCTAAATAGGCGGACTGAAGGCCCGACAACGCGGCGTGGCGGTCAACCAGGCTGTCGGCCCGGGTCGATAGCGTCATACAGTGCAGTCGAGCGCTTGGATCGTGCCCGTATCGGTGGCAATCATCGCCGCAGCGGCGACTCTTATTGCCGCCTTCATTGGATACACGAAAGATCGGCGCGATCAACGCGCGCAGATTCTTCAGGATCTCGACATCGCGGAGAAGCTACCAGAAGGTTCGCGTGCGAAAGAAGTTCTCGTAACGTACGCCGACAACCGCGCGTTGCTGCTCCCGACCGAAAGTTTCGTGCGCTACATCGCGTTTGATGAGTTGTCCGACTTCGCAATATTCGCTGGAGTCATTGCGTTGACAGCACTCACGGCACCTAACTCCGGCGCATTCTGGCGCTACTCGATCGCCATAATGGTCGTGATTATAATAGTGGCACTTCGATGGCGAACGTATCGTCGTCGCGTCAACAATCTGACCCAACAGTATCTACGAGAGCAAAATTTACCCGCTGACATGTTCGAGTCGGTTTCTGCGCTCGTATGGAGAAGCTATCGGCCCTGGAAAATATGGTCATGTTTCAGGCGTAAGCGATAAAGCGAGCCAACCGTCGGAGGCGGCCGAGTAATGCCATCATCAGTTTGGGACAAAGTAGACGCGTCTGTAGCGCAGGCGACGGAGGGTAACCCCTTCGCGCCTCCTTGGAAAACAGGATTGTCCGACGGAAAATGGCGGCGCATGGCCCGCCTAGGCGACTTCGCCGGGTTGGCCATCTGGGTTCTAGGCTTTCTGAAGCTTTTTGTCTTTGATTTCGATGTCTATCTGGCCAATAAGTTGGGCAGCCCGTGGAGCTATCTGGTTCAATTTCGGTTCCTAGTAATCCTGCTTGTTGTTGCAATAATTCTTCTGGCGCACAAGAAGGCTCTATTTGTGGTGGCGTACGCCGCAGCTTTCCCCCTTATCGTCCTACTCTGGAAACTGCCTCGGTTTCTGATTTGGCTGAAAAGCTGGAACGTCATCTTAGCTTTGACAACCGTCGTTACATCGTTGTCGTCACATTTCCGCCGTAGGTTCTTCATCCGCGCTGTCGAATTCACCGTGGTGGTTGTCGCGATTGTGACTACGACGGGACCGATCGCCGCAGGTTGCGCGGTTCTGCTGTCAATCGCGTTGATCTACCACTACGCACAGACGATTGCAGCGGGAATCCGCGCATCCAAATTTGTGGGTTACCAGCAGAAAATTGTGCGCACCATGACCGGCAGAACCCGGTTTGAAAGTTTGCAGATCGACCCGGAACTCCGAAGTGATGAGGTCGAGCGTTTCAATTACGAGCAACTGCAGAAGTTTTCGAACAGCGTTTCGATGGGGCTTCTTACTGTCAAAGTGATGTCCTTCTACGCCTCACTTCTGCAGCAGTACCGGAGAAGTCACGCTCTTATATTTCTCAACGTTCTTTCGTACCTGTGGCTTCTCTTTCAGTCCATAGCGCTATTCACGCTAATAAACCGTTGTGTTTTCGTTGCTGCGCCAGAGCAGTATGCCGTGACAGGGTCGCCATCGATTATCCGGTTCCTGTTCTACTCCACGACTTCGCTCTACGGTAACACTGTTTCGCAGATCACCGCCGCCGGCGATATTGCACTTGCGATTGCCACAATTGCAGCTGTCTACGGACCGATTTTCATTCTGTCTTTGGGTGCACAAATCGTCATGACCTTTCGGCAGTCAAAGGACGACGCAGCATTCGGTAGTTTGATCACCCTCGTGCGGTCACGCGAACGGAGGTTGACTAATCGCCTGAAAGTCGAATACGAAATGACCCCGCAGGAGGCATATCGCAGGTTGCGAGACCTCGGTGTCGGGGCTGAGTTATTCCTTGCTTACCTGGCATCGAAAATTCCGGATGATATTGACCCCGGGGAAGAGGACGCAGATCAGCCCTAACGCCGCTTTCGAGCCCGTTTCCGGTCGATTCGCGCCTGTTTCCGGTAGTGCTTCGCCAGCGACTTGTACTCGGCACGGGCTACCTTGCGCGCACGCCCGTAGTCGAACGGCGTGCCTCGATGCAGCGCCATCCCGCCGTGATCGCGCAGCACCCGGCGCTCATGAGCGCGCCGAACCCGGCGACGTGCGGGCGCGGTACGGACCCGGCTGCCCCGACGCGCCTGGCTCGCGGCCACGGCCCCGACGGCCACGACCGTCCCGGCAGCAGCGCGGCGGCGGTTGCGCTTCGGGTGCGCCTCGGCTGACCCGCCAGCAGGCGCGGCCCCGGTCGAGGCGAACCGGCCCCGCCTGTCACGCGGCGGCGACCGGCGCGGCGCACCACGACGATGACCGCGCAACACCGCGTTACCGACGCGGCGTCGTCCAACCTGGCGGGCCATGACTACACCGCTCCCCAGATGCGCGCATAGGGTCGGACGCTGGTCATGAGGTCCACGTCGAGCCGTTCAAGTAACCGCATTTCGCCCACGTCGAGGTTGCCCGCGATGCCGAACGGCGCGTTTTTGCGGGCGTAGAGCCGGGACGCTTGAATTAGGGTGGCGAGCTTGACGGGTGCCGGGACTGCCGGCCAACCCCATTTCGCGGTGATTCGCAAGCCGTTTTCGCTCCCATTCGGGGTCACGGGTGCCCCCGAACCGATGACTAGGCTAGTCCAGACCGTGCCGTCGACCACGGCGTTGACCGGCGCAGGCAGATAACCCGCCACGGGCGTAAACAGCTTCCCCGCAACGGTTTCGACCACCAGGCCGTCCGTCGTGGCGAAGTCGTCGGTCGGAATGATCCACACACGGCGGTGCCGGTCGTAGTGGGCGGTGTAGTACCGGGCTTGCGGCTGATCAACACTGCCGAACTGGCGATCACACGCCCGATCTACCGACCGTGACGCTGTCTCGACGGTCAAGGTCAGTTCGGCAGTATCAGCGGCTACCGCTTCACCGATGTAGTGCGTCATTTCCTCGGGCGTGGCGTAGCTCGGTGCCGACGGCATCGGTTATTCGCCTGGCGGCGTCGTTGATGATTGCCAGCGGTGCCAACGTCAAGACGGTGCAGGCCCAGTTGGGCCACAAAACGGCGACGATGACGCTCGATCAATAGGGGCACCTGTTCCCTGACGATCTAGACGACGTGGCGACGAAGATGGACGACCTCGTAGGCGAACCGACGAAAAAGTGTGCCCAAAATGTGCCCACAAACGAAACAGGCCAGGACGAAAACATGCCCTGACCTGCCCGTATGTTGCATATTTAGTGGCTCTTCGTAATTCAGAGTGCATCGACCAGTGAGTGCAAGGCGCCACTGTGTAGCAGTGAGCGCCATCGGTAGTGGGGGAGATTTCGGAAGCCAAGGGCGTTGCGGCGCAGGGCTTCCAGGCGGCCGTTGATGGCCTCGGTGGGCCCGTTAGAGGCGCGGTGGTCGAAGAACGCCAGGATGTCGGCGCGGCGGCGGTGCAGGGTACGGCCGAGTTGGGCCAGTTCGGCGAGGATCGCGGGGACGCCGCGGCGTAACGAGTTGATGATCGCGGTCATCATGGTCTTGCCGCGGCGTCGGTCGGGGTGGCTGTAGGCGGCGATGATGCGCTGATAGACGCTCCAGGTCACCATGACCCCGAGATGATCGTCATCGGCGAACACCGCTTCCAATCGTGCCCGTTGCCGGGCGCTTAGCAACGGCACCCGGGTGCGCAGGGAGCGGCGTACTCCGTAGAGCGGATCGCCGGTGCGACCCCGGTGCCCGCAGGTCAGCTGCTGGATGCGTTGGCGGCACAGATCCAACTTCAGGCCCGCCAGCGCGACGACGTGGAACGGATCCATGACCGCGGTGGCGTCGGGCAGTTCCTCGGTGGCGGCGGTCTGTAGCCGCCGAAGCCGTCCATGGCGATGACCTCGACCTGCTCGCGAAACGCCGGCAGTCTGATCGGCCAGCCAAGCCTTCAGTGCTGCAGCGGAGCGCCCTTCGACAAGGTCAAGCAGCCGTGCTGGCCCGGTGCCGTCGCGGACCGGGGTGAGGTCGATGATCAACGTGACGAACCCTGCGGTGCCGCGTCGCCGTGGAGCCCAGCGGTGCTCATCGACCCCGATGACCCGCACACCGTCAAGCCGATCGGGTCCGGCCGCGGCGATCACAGCCGCAACGGTGCGCACGGCGATCGTGCTGACGGTATGCCAGGACACCCCGAGTTCGCCTGCGATCGCCGAAATGGTCGTGCGGTCGATCATTAACCGCCGCAATACATATCGGGCACACCGACGGGTCGTCGACGAGCGTGGGGCGGCAAGTTTGTCGAGGTTCTGGTTGAACACCGCCCGCCCGCACTGTGGTGTGAGACAACGGTAGCGCGGGATTGCGACCCTGAGCACCAGGAGGGCAGCCGGCCACCGGCAGATCGGTCAACGGCCGCACGACCGTGTCGCGATAGCGGCCGTCGTGGCCACAGTCCGGGCAGCGGGGATCACGGGCCACCGGCGTGCAAAAGATCGTGGTCTGCTTCTCGTCGACTGCGGCGTCAGTGATCGTCACCCCCAACTCGATGGTGCGCATGATCGTGCCGGCAACAACAGACGGCGAGCAGGCAGTAGCCTCAGGCACGGGCTCCCTCGGTGTGGTGGTTGTGGCAGGTGTAGGAACCCGAATCGTCACCCGCCGAGGGCCCACCTCAGCTCACCGACACGACAACATTCCCGGCAATCCGCCGATCACCGACGCACTCTCGTTCACGAAGAGCCTATTTAATGGTGGAGCTGCCGGGAATCGAACCCGGGTCCTACGGCATACCCTCAAGGCTTCTCCGTGCGCAGTTCGCTATGCCTCTACTCGGATCTCCTGGTCACGCGAACCAGCCAGGATGACGATCCCAGTCGCTGTTGGTGTCCCGATGAGTCCCGCGACCGAACTCATCGGTGGATCCCTCTAGCTGATGCCGGGGTCCGGGGCGAGGGCGTTCCCGGTCCGACAGACTAGCCGTCGCTTAGGCAGCGAGGGCGTAGTCGCGCTGATGTGACTCGGCGCTTAATTGGTTGCATCGACGCTTACGGTGGTCTCTTGCCTGCACCGGCACGCTTCCCTTGATTCGATGCGCGAAGTCGAAACCGTTCAGCCCCTTGTCTTTACTACTTCGAGCATCCCTACCGATTCTCGGCAGGACAATCTATGGTACGCCGCCATCAACCGGCAGCAACCTCATTTTGTTCCCGGGCACCGACAGCGCCCAACCGAGTGCCCCCAACCCGCCGGCTGGGGGCACTCGGTGGCAACAGCGGCTAACTGATGCCGACGACCTCCTGCGCAATCGCGGCAACCCTGGTCTGGCCCGCCGAGACGACGCGCTGACGGTTCTTGTGCGCCTCTTCGTAGGCGATGATCGCGCGCAGATCCCCCGGCTCGTCGAGCTCCTTCACCGCGGCCACGGCCTCGCTGACATTGAGGTCGTCGTAGTCGGCGACCGGCAGCTCCGCGGCATCCAACACGCCCGCCGCGGCCCGCCCGGAGTGCAGCACGTCGGCGGCCCGGTCGGCCCCTTCGCGGCGAGTCACCTTCTCGGCCGCCTCGAGGGCGGCGTCCCGGGATGCAGTGAGCGCCTTGGCGGCGATCTCGGTCGCGTTGCCGCTGCGCTCGACCAGCTCGTTGAACGCCGGGCCGGCGGAGCGCAGTGCGTCTAAGGCCCGGTCCAGCCCGCGAACCGACCAGTTGACCGGCAGGTTGACCAGCTTCACCGCGGTGCCCGCGGCTGCTTGCAGCGGGGTGCGGCGCAGCGCCGCGGGACCGCCCAGCGCGTCTTCGGCGAGCACCGTGGTGAGCCAGTCCACCGTCGCCGAGTGGGCGGTGATCAGGCGGTCTGCCAGGCTCTCGATGTCCTTCTGCTTGGCGGCCACGGCCAGGGCCTTGGCGTAGCGGGCCCGATCGAGCAGCTGATCCTCGAGCGCGAGGTCACCCAGCAGCGCCTCGTCGAACGGTTGCGCCTGCTCGGTGAGCGCCTTCACCGCGGCAGCCGCGCGGCCCAGGAAGGGTCCGATCACGTCCGGGAAGCCGCCGAGGTCGCGAATGGCGTTGCCGATCGCCACTGCGCGCTCGCGGGCGTTGGTGGCGTTCTGCTCCAGCTCGCGGCGGACGGCTTCGGTGCGGGCCTGCACAATGCGGGTTTCGGCGATCTGGATCTCGGTGTGGGTCAGGTCGAGCAGCGTTCGCAGTTGCGCGAGCAGCTTGGTCGTATCCGTGGCAGTCATTACCGTGGTGCCTCCTAGATTGACTTGGTGGGTGTCTGCGCCGAACGGCGCCCCTCTAGACCGGCTACCCAGGAATGCGCAAGATCAACACAGGCGGCGATCTTGTGACATGTATCGCATATGCGGCCGTCCACCGGCCACCGCACCGATTTGGCTTGTCAGATAACGTAATTCAGGTTTTCAACGATGCGTCGGGCCACTTCGGCGTCCCCGCCCAATTCGATGTTTTGGCTGCGTGCGGGGCACATCGGCCGTCCCCCGGCCAGCCGGGTGAACTGCAGTGCGTCCACCCGGATCGTCGCGGTCGGCTCGGCACCACCGAAGTCGTCGACCACCTGGGCGCGGCCGTCTACGCTGACCCGCACGGCGCGCGCCAACCGACCGGTCAGGTCGAACAACACCCGCGAACCCGCCGGGGCTTTACCCAGCTTGCCGACGACGAACCCCATTGACGCCGCCATCTCGTCGAGCGACAGTCGGGCGGCCGGTCCGACGAGTTCGTCGTCGGTAGGTGGCCGCTGCAATCCCACCCGGATGTCCTGCTCATGCATCCAGCAGTCGAACACCCGGATCCGCATGAACCGTCCGTAGCTGTCCGGCCCGGCCGGGGTGAACGACTGCGCGTTCCACTCGTCGTCAGACATCGCCTCGAGCACCCCGCGTCGTGCAGCGGTCACGTCCCGGAACCGCCGCAGCACCTCGGCACCCGGTTCTGCGCTCAGGTGACGCACCCAGCACTCGTTCATCACGCCGATGTCGTTGCGCACGTGGTCGAGCGCCTTGACGTCGATATCCGGTTCGGGCGCGGACACCCCGGACAGAAACGACTCCGTGCCGATGATGTGCGACACCACGGCCTTGACGTCCCAGCCGGCCAGCGCGCTCGGCGCCTGCCAGTCCGTCTCATCCAAACCGTCCAGCAGCGCATCCAGGTCGTCCCACACGGCGAAAAGTCCGTCGAGCACGTCGCGCTTGTCGAGCAGGGTCAGGGGGCGGTCGGCCATGTTCGGGATAGTAGGCCCCGCTGCGGCAGGTCAGGAACCCATCCCCTTGGCCCGCCGGCCCAGCTCCCGGACCACCTCGCGCTGGGCGTCGCGCTTGGCCATGTCCTGACGTTTGTCGTGCGCCTGCTTGCCTCGTCCCAGCGCCAATTCGACCTTGACCTTGCCCTCGGAGAAGTACATCGACAACGGCACCAGGGCGTAGTTGCCTTCGCGGATCTTGCCGATCAGCGTGTCGATCTGGCGGCGGTGCAGCAGCAGTTTGCGGTTGCGCCGCGGCTCGTGATTGGTCCAGCTGCCGTGCCGGTATTCCGGGATGTGCACGTTGCGCAGCCAGATCTCGCCGTCGTCGACCGTTGCGAACGCGTCGACCAGCGACGCATGCCCTTCGCGCAGGCTCTTGACCTCAGTGCCCTGCAAGGCCACACCGGCCTCGAACACCTCGAGGATCGCATAGTTGTGCCGGGCCTTGCGGTTGCTGGCAATGATCTGTCTGCCGTCTGCGCGTCGCTTGGACTGCGACTTGTTGGCCACCGCTACCGCCGTATGTAGACGCGCAGCGTGGTGTAGGCCGTCAGCCCGGACATCGCCACCCCGAGGGCGAGCAGGATCAGCGAGACCGGGAAGAAGATGTCGCCGTAGTCCACTCTGGCGATCAGGTGGGCGTTGTAGAACTCGCTCAGCGCATCTTCGAGGAACCAAGCGCGGACCGCGATCAGGCCCAGGATCGCGATCACCACCCCGATGGTGGCGGCGAACACCGCCTCCACCAGGAACGGCAGCTGGGTATACCAGCGGCTGGCGCCCACTAATCGCATGATGCCGATCTCGGTTCTTCGGGTATAGGCGGCGACCTGCACCATGTTCGCGATCAGCAGGATCGCTCCGATCGCCTGCACCAGCGCCACCGCGAACGCCGCGTTGCTCAAGCCGTCCAACACCGCGAACAACCGGTCGATCAGCTGTTTCTCGTTGAGGGTGCCGCGCACACCGGGTTGGCCCTCCATCGCGGCAGCGAACTCGGTGTGCTGGTCAGGGCTGGCGAGCTTGACGATGAACGAGGCCGGGAAGGAGTCCTTTCCGGCGTATTCCTTGAACTCGGGGAACTTCTTCATCGCCGAGGTATAGGCCGCCTCCTGGTTGACGAACCGCACCGCCTTGACGTCCTGGCGTCGCTCGATCTTGTCGCGCAGCGCCTTGCACACCGCCCCGCTGCAATCGGGGTCGTTAGCCGAGATGTCCTCGGTGAGGAACACCTGCGTCTCGACGCGGTCGAGATAGATGGCGCGGGACTTGTCGGCGAGCCGGACCATCAGCAGACCGCCGCCGAACAAGCCGATGGAGATCGCGGTGGTCAGGATCATCGCGATCGTCATCGTGACGTTGCGGCGAAGCCCCGTCAGGACCTCGTTGACCAGGAATCCGAAGCGCACTTAGCGATCCATCCCGTAGACGCCGCCCTGTTCGTCGCGGACCAGCCTGCCCAGCGACAACTCGACCACGCGCTGGCGCATCGCGTCCACGATGTTGTGGTCGTGGGTGGCCATCACGACGGTCGTCCCGCCGATACGGTTGATCTTCTCCAACAAATCCATGATGTCCTTACTGGTGTCCGGGTCCAGGTTGCCGGTGGGCTCGTCTGCCAGCAGGACCAGCGGCTTGTTGACGTACGCGCGGGCGATCGCCACCCGTTGCTGCTCGCCGCCGGACAGCTCGTGCGGCAACCGGTTGGCTTTGCCGGACAGGCCCACCGTTTCGAGCACTTCCGGCACCACCCGGTTGATCGTGTCGGCGCGTCTGCCGATGACTTCCAGCGCGAACGCGACGTTGTCGTAAACCGACTTCTGCTGCAGCAACCGGAAGTCCTGGAAGACGCAGCCCATCACCTGCCGCAGCTTGGGCACGTTGCGCCCGCGCAGCTTGTTGACGTGGAACTTCGATACCCGGATGTCCCCGGAGGTCGGTGTCTCGGCGGCCAGCAGCAGCCGCATGAACGTCGACTTGCCTGAACCCGACGGACCGATGAGGAAGACGAACTCACCCTTGTCGATCTTCACGTTGATGTCATCCAAGGCCGGGCGTGCCGACGATTTGTACTGCTTGGTGACATGTTCCAGGGCAATCATCACGGCACGCCAGTGTAGCGGGGTGTCTGAGCCGGGCGCGAAAATCAGCGACCGGGTGGGGCCGCCGGGGCCGACGTGGGCGTCGGCGTCTGCCCCGGCTCCGGTTGCTGAGGCGAGGGGGTCGGCGACGGAGTTGACGTCGCCGGGCAGAACGGCGGCGGCAGCAGGCACGGGGGCGGCGACGGCGACGGCGTGGTGGTCGTCGTGGTCGTCGGCGGCGGCTTCGTGGTCGTGGTGGTGGCAGGTGGCGGTGTCCACGTGGTGGTGGGCTGTTGCAGCCGGGTGCGCGGCACCCACGTGTAGTTCGGGTCGGGCACAAAGCCCGGCGGCACCACCTGGGAGGGCGTGGTGCTCGCGGGTTTTTCCTGCGGGCTGTAGGTCTCATAGGTCCACCACAGCGCGGCGAACGCCACGATCAGCACCAGCGTCGAGGTTCGGACCCTACCGCCGAACAGGTGCGTCGGGGTACGCCGCTCGGCGTCCCGCCGCCGCTGCAGCAGGTTCAGTTGAAGCTTCATCGCTGCTTCACCGGACCCGAGGACTGCTCCGCGTCGGCGTCGATCTCCTCGACGTCGGGGGCGCTGATTCCCGCGTCGTCGACGACGCCGACCTTGGCGTCTGCCGCCGTGACGATGCCGGCGCGGGCCAGGGCCCGGATCACCAGCACCCGCAACTGACGGCCAGCCTCGAACTGCTTACCGGGCAGCGTGCGGGCCACCAGCCGCAGCGTGACGGTGTTGATCTCGATGCTTTCCACGCCCATCACGGTGGGCGCATCCAACAGCAGTTCGCCCAGCAGTGGGTTGTCCATGGCGCGCTCACACTCTTGGTGCAGCACCTCGTTGACGCGGTTGAGGTCGGTGCTGGTCGACACGGGGATGTCCACCACCGCGCGCGCCCAGTCCTTGGACAGGTTGACTGTCTTGACGATGGTGCCGTTCGGAATGGTGAACAGCTCACCGTCCGACGACCGCAGCCGGGTGACCCGCAAGGTCACGTTCTCGACGGTGCCGCGGGCTTCGGCGGCGATCCCCGACACCGTCAACGACACCAGGTCACCGAAGCCGTATTGCCGTTCCACGATGATGAAGAAACCCGCCAATAGGTCCTTGACCAGCTGCTGGGCACCGAAACCCAGCGCGGCGCCCACCACGGTCGCCGGCGCGACCAGGCCGCCGATCGAGAACTGGAGGATGGCGCTGATCTGCATCATCACGAAGATGGCGATGATGACGATCGACACCCACGAGATGACCGAGGCGACCGCCTGACGGTGTTTGGTGGCCTCCGAGCGCACCAGCGCGTCGCTTTCGGCGAAACCCTCGTCGAGGCTGCGGGTCACCCGCTGGGCCACCCAGTTGACGAATCGGGCCGCCAGGATCGCGGCGATGATCAGCATGGCCACCCGCAGACCCCGGGTGAGGATCCACTCGCCGATGTGGCCGCGCCAAAAGTTGTGCCACCGCGAAGCTGCGGTGGCCAGGTTCATGGCATGGAACGTGGTGTTAGTCGTCATCTTTTCTGTTGCGCCAACGGATCCCTGCTTCCAGGAACCCGTCGATGTCTCCGTCCAGGACAGCCGCGGGATTGCCCACCTCGTGCTCGGTGCGCAGGTCCTTGACCATCTGATAGGGGTGCAGTACGTAGGACCGCATCTGGTTGCCCCAGGAGCTGCCGCCGTCGCCCTTCAAGGCGTCCAGCTCCGCGCGTTCCTCGGAACGCTTGCGCTCCAACAACTTTGCCTGAAGCACTCGTAACGCCGAAACTTTGTTCTGCAGTTGCGACTTCTCGTTCTGGCAAGTGACGACGATACCGGTCGGGATGTGGGTGAGTCGAACCGCCGAGTCGGTGGTGTTCACCGATTGGCCGCCCGGACCGCTGGACCGGTAGACGTCGACGCGGATGTCGCCTTCCGGGATTTCGATGTGGTCGGTGGTCTCCACCACGGGCAGCACTTCGACCTCCGCGAACGACGTCTGACGTCGGCTTTGGTTGTCGAACGGGCTGATCCGCACCAGCCGGTGGGTGCCCTGTTCGACCGACAAGGTGCCGTAGGCGAACGGCGCGTGCACGGCGAAGGTGGCGCTTTTGATCCCGGCCTCTTCCGCGTAGGACGTGTCGAACACCTCGACGGGGTATTTGTGCTGCTCAGCCCAGCGGATGTACATCCGCATCAGCATCTCGGCCCAGTCGGCGGCGTCGACTCCGCCGGCGCCCGAGCGAATTGTGACCAAAGCCTCACGTTCGTCGTACTCACCGGACAGCAAAGTGCGCACTTCGGTGGCTTCGATGTCGGCGCGCAAAGCTTTGAGTTCGGCGTCGGCCTCGGCACGCGCGGATTCGGCCGCCGGGCCGTCCTCTTCGTCGGCCAGTTCGTAGAGCACCGGCAGGTCGTCGAGGCGCTGCCGCAACTCCTCGATACGGCGCAGCTCACCCTGGGTGTGGGATAACTCGCTGGTTACCTTCTGCGCGTGCGCCTGGTCGTCCCACAGATTCGGGTCGGACGCCTGCTGCTCGAGTTTCTCGATCCGGCTCTTCAGACCCTCCACATCCAGCACCCGTTCCACCGTGGTCAGGGTGGAGTCGAGGGCGGCAATATCGGCTTGACGGTCAGGTTCCACAGGCGAACACGTTACCGGCCGCACGGTCTAGCATCAGGAGACCAGTGCACCGCACGACTGCGACGCTCAGCCCGAGCTCAGCCCCCTTGCGCCGCAGCCGGGCTCGAACAGAAGGCACGACATGCGTCCGTATCATGTTGCGATCGTCGGCTCCGGACCGTCCGGATTCTTCGCCGCCGCTTCCCTGCTCAAGGCCGCCGACGCCGGTGACGACGTCGAGGTGGTCGTCGACATGCTGGAGATGCTGCCCACGCCGTGGGGGTTGGTGCGTTCCGGCGTCGCGCCCGACCACCCGAAGATCAAGTCGATCAGCAAACAGTTCGAGAAAACGGCGGCCGACGCGCGGTTCCGGTTCTTCGGCAACGTGGTGGTGGGCGAGCACGTCCAGTCCAGTGAGCTGGCCGACAAGTACGACGCGGTGGTCTACGCCGTGGGCGCGCAGTCCGACAAGCCGCTCAACATTCCCGGCGAGGACCTGCCCGGCAGTATCTCCGCGGTCGACTTCGTCGGCTGGTACAACGCGCACCCGCATTTCGAGGAAAAGACGCCGAACCTGTCCGGGACCCGCGCGGTGGTCGTCGGCAACGGCAACGTCGCCATCGACGTCGCCCGGATTTTGGTCACCGATCCCGACGTGCTGGCACAGACCGACATCGCCGACCACGCGCTGGAGTCGCTGCGTCCCAAGGGCGTCGAAGAGGTGGTGATCATCGGTCGGCGCGGACCGCTGCAGACCGCGTTCACCACGCTGGAACTGCGCGAACTCGGCGAGCTCGAGGGTGTGGACGTGATCGTCGACCCGGCGCAGTTCGAGGGCATCACCGACGAGGATGCCGAGGCGGCCGGCAAGACCACCAAACAGAACATCAAGGTGCTGCGCGGTTACAGCGAGCGTGAGCCACGGCCCGGCCACCGCCGAATCGTGTTCCGCTTCTTGACATCCCCGATCGAGATCAAGGGCACCGACCGCGTCGAGAGCATCGTGCTGGGCCGCAACGAGCTGGTCACCGACGAAAGTGGTTGGGTCTCAGCCAAAGACACCGGTGAGCGCGAAGAACTTCCGGCGCAGCTGGTGGTCCGCTCGGTCGGCTACCGCGGCACACCCACTCCCGGGCTGCCGTTCGACGACAAGCGCGGCACCATCCCGCACCGCAACGGCCGGATCGAGGAGAGCCGCAACGAGTACGTCGTCGGCTGGATCAAGCGCGGACCGACCGGGGTCATCGGCACCAACAAATCCGACTCGCAGGACACCGTCGACACGCTGCTCGCCGATCTGGCCGCCGCGGCCGGGCAAGGCAACCTGGCCGACTTCCCCGACGATCACCGCGACCAGCTCGCCGCTTGGCTGACCGAACGCCAGCCCAAAGTGGTCACCTCGGCGCACTGGGAGGTCATCGACACCTTCGAGCGGGCGGCCGGCGAGCCGCACGGGCGCCCACGGGTGAAGCTGGCCAACCTGGCCCGGCTGCTGCACATAGGCCACGGGTAGGGCACGGTCGATCACGGGTCGAAAAGCACTCCGGGATTGAGGATTCCGGACGGATCCAGGGTTTGTTTGACGGCGCGCAGCGCGGCCGCGAACGGGCCCGGTCGTTGCCGGTCATACCAGGGACGGTGGTCGCGACCGACCGCGTGGTGATGGGTGATGGTGCCACCGGTGGTGCTGATCGCTTCGGAGACAGCGGCTTTCATCTCGTCCCACTGCGCGTCCAGGGAGCCCCACCGGCCCGCGGCATAGATGCCGTAGTAGGGTGCGGGCCCGTCGGGGTACACGTGGGTGAACCGGCAGGTCACCACCCCGGTGCCGCATACCTTTTCGATCGCGGCCCGGGCAGCGCTGGTGACCGCGGCGTGCAGGTCGTCGAATCCACCCCAGGTGCAAGCGGTTTCGAAGGTTTCCAGGATGACGCCCCGGCGGGCCATGGCGTCGCGCTGGTAGGGCATCCGCAGGAACGCCGAGCGCCAGTTCGCGGCGGCGTCGCCGGCGCCCCGTTCGGGGTTGTCACCCGCGGTGTCTCGGCTCCGGCGCGCGACCACGGTGCCGCCGTGGTCGGCCGCGATTTCCAGCGCCCGGTCCAGCCACGGGTCGATCGGATGATCCGCCGACTCGAAAGCCAGCACCAGCAAGCCGCCGTTGACCGACGTGCCGGCGTTCAGGAACGCCTCGGCCGGGTCGAGCAGTCGGCAGTTGGCCGGGTAGAGGCCCGCTTGCGCGATGATGCGGGTCGCGGCGACCGCGGCGGCCCAGCTGCCGAACGACACCGACGCGGTGACCTGCCAGCGCGGCCGGTTCTGCAGCCGCATCCACGCCTCGGTGATGACGCCGAGGGTGCCTTCCGAGCCGATGAACAGCCGGTCCGGGGACGGACCCGCGCCCGACCCGGGCAGCCGTCGCGACTCGCTGATCCCGGCGGGGGTGACCACGCGCACCGACTCGGTCAGGTCGTCGATGTGGGTGTACAGGGTGGCGAAGTGGCCGCCGGCGCGGGTGGCCAACCAGCCACCGAGGCTGGAGAACGCGAACGACTGCGGGAAGTGCCGCAGCGTCAGGTCATGCCGGCGGAGTTGGTCCTCGATCCACGGGCCCAGCGCCCCGGCCTGGATCCGCGCCGCGCGGCTGACCTGGTCGACTTCGACAACCGCGCTCATCGCGCTGACGTCCAGCGTCACCGCCGGTTCCTCGAAGCGCGGCTCCACCCCACCCACCACCGAACTGCCGCCGCCGTACGGGATGACCGGAATCCCTTCGCGCGCACACCAATCCAGCACATCGACCACGTCCTGCTCGCGTCGCGGCCGCACCACCAGGTCGGGCAGATGATCCAGGCGGCCCTGCAGGTTGCGCGCCACGTCGCGAAACGCCTTGCCCCGCGCATGGCCGGCCCGGTCGACGATCTGCGCCGAGCACAGCCCGCCCAGCGTCGCGGGCGGGGCGATCCGCGGACCCGGTAACCCGAGCGCGGTCGGGTCCGGCGGCCGGTGGTCGGTCAGGTCATGGCCGGGCAGCAGCGCTGCCACGCGCGCCACCAGATCTTTCGTCTCCCTCTCGGTGAGGGCTTCCTCCAGGGTCCCCCAGCCCCACCACGAACGCATCCCGGCGGCGTCAGCGCCTGAGCAGGACGACGGCGCCGGCGGCGACCACCAGCGCCAGCGCCAGTAGGATGCCCCAGCCGGTGCCGGCGAAGATCCAGGTGACGGCCACCAGCGCAACCAGCGGCGACACCGCGAACAGCACGATCCCCGGGTTCTGCCTGATCACCGCCAACGCACTCTTGGCCCGGATCGGGTCGATTTCCTTGCCTGCCATCCGTTCAGAATGCCAGGTCAGCAGCACAATGCAAGCGCGACGACGGCACATCGAGCGGTTCGCCTGTTCGACGCGTCAGCGCGATAGCCCAGATCCGGCCAGGCACAAGGTTTTTGACGTGATGACCAAAGGCTCTACCGGTCTGTTGAGCTCCCCCGTAACGTCGTCGCCATGGACACAGAGGTCCTGCGGACCGCGATCCGGCTGGCCGGCCGGGCGCCGTCGGTGCACAACAGTCAGCCGTGGAAGTTCCTGGCCGAGGACGACACCGTCCACCTGTTCGTCGACCGCAGCCGAACCGTGCCCGCCACAGACCATTCCGGTCGAGAGGCGCTCATCAGCTGTGGTGCCGCGCTCGACCACCTCCGCATCGCGATGGCTGCCCTGGGGTGGAACTCGCGCACCACTCGCTTTCCCGATCCCGGTAACACTGGTCTGCTCGCCAGCGTCGCCTTCACGCCGACCACTGACGTCACCGCGGCGCAGCGCAATCGCGCCGAGGCGATCCTGCATCGTCGAACCGATCGGCTGCCGCTGGACCGGCCGGCATTCTGGGACGGGTTCGAACCGATGTTGCGCGGCATGTTCGACGACGACGTCGCCACCATCGACGTGCTCGCCGACCATCAGCGACGGCAACTGGTCGAGGCGTCGCGACTCACCGAGGCGCTGCGCCGTGACGACCCGTCCTATCACGCCGAACTCGATTGGTGGACTTCGCCGTTCGCGTTGTCCGAAGGGGTGCCGCCGGCCGCGCTGGCGTCCGACACCGAAAACCGACGGGTCGAGGTGGGCCGGGATTTTCCCGTCCGCGGCCGCCAAAACCGGCGCCCCGGAATCGCAGCGGACTGGTCGAAAATCCTTGTGCTGTCGACTCCCCAAGACACCGCGGCCGACGTGCTGCGCTGTGGCGAGGTGCTTTCGACCGTGCTACTGGAATGCACCATCGCCGGCATGGCGACCTGCACCCTGACCCATTTGATCGAATCGGAGCAGAGCCGGGACATCGTGCGCGCGCTGATCGGCGGCCGGGGCGAGCCACAGGCCCTGGTTCGGGTCGGCATCAGTCCGGCGATGGAACCGCTCGGCGCTCCCACTCCCCGGCGACCGCTCCATGACGTGCTTGAAATCCGCCAGACACAAGATAGGTTGAGCCGATGACCGACGAGCCGTTCACCGTTCTGTCAGCAAGTGAGAGTTGGGATCTGCTGGGCACGGCCGCGCTGGGCCGCCTGGTGACCAACTTCGCCGGGGAGCCGGAGATCTTTCCGGTCAACTATGTGGTGCAGGGCGAGAGCATTCTGTTCCGCACCGCCGAAGGCACCAAATTGTTCTCGGCCGTGGGCAACCGCACCGTCATCTTCGAGGCCGACGACCACAACGTCGCCGAAGGCTGGAGTGTGATCGTCCGGGGTCGCGCGCACCTGTTGAAGACCGATGCCGATATCCAGGAAGCCGATCGCGCGGGGCTGTATCCGTGGATCGCGACCCGCAAGCCCAATTACGTGCGGATCACCCCCACCGACATCACCGGGCGCCGTTTCGTTTTCGGCCCGGAGCCCGACGCCAACGAGACCGTGTCGTAGGCCGGACCGGCCTCGGCGTGCACCGCCCAGCCATCGGACGAAATTGCTTGCGGTGGAAGGTATTCCGAGGTTAATTCTGGTGCACGCCTAGCGTGCCGGCGCCGGGCGCGAAACGGCACCGCCTCCAGAGAAATCGGCCGTGGTCGTCATCGGGCACCGGCCGGATTCCTAAGCACCACCAGCCGCCGGTGGGCGGCGGTTCCAGCAGGGCCAAAGGTCCCACCCGGCCGGGGCTTCATGCCCTGCCGCCGCGGCCGTCCGCGGACGATCCTTGGAGGATGACCACAGTCATCGACAGGAAAGGCCCGGTAGCGATGAACGCCCGATTTCCGGATGCCGAAACCCTGCGGACGGTGCTCACCCTGGCCACACGCGCGCCGTCGATCCACAACACCCAGCCGTGGCGGTGGCGGGTGGAGCCCACCAGCCTGCAACTGTTCTGCGAACCCGACATGCAACTGCGGAGCACCGACCCCGACGGTCGTGATCTGATCATCAGTTGCGGCGTCGCGCTGCATCACTGTGTGGTCGCGCTGGCATCGATGGGCTGGCGCGCCAAGGTCAGTAGGCTTCCCGACCCCGACAATCCGCGTCACCTGGCCGCCATCGAGGTGGTGGCCCAGGTTCCCGACCAGAACGACATCGCGCTGGCGGCCGCCATTCCACGTCGACGCACCGACCGGCGCGCCTACAGTTCCTGGCCCGTGCCGGGGGGCGACATCGCCCAGATGGCTGCCCGGGCGGCCCGCTGCGGCGTCATGCTGCGCCAGGTCGACTCCGTAGACAGAATGAAAAACATTGTGGCGCAAGCCGGTTTGGACCATATGACCGATGACGCGTACATGCGCGAGCTCACCACGTGGAGCGGGCGGTACGGTTCGGTGGCCGGTGTCCCGGCCCGCAGCGCTCCCCAGGCGGACCCCGCCGCCCCGATTCCCGGTCGCTTGTTCGCCGGCGCCGGCCTGGCGCAGCCGTCCGGTATCTCGCCCGCCGACGACAGTGCCGCGCTGCTGGCGCTCGGCACCGAGCGCGACGACACGCTGGCGCGACTGCGCGCCGGCGAGGCGACCAGTGTGGTGCTGCTGACCGCGACGGCGATGGGGCTGGCGTGCTGCCCGATCACCGAACCGCTGGAAATCCCGGAAACGCGTGCGGCGGTACGCGCCGACGTGTTCGGGGCCAGCGGCTACCCCCAGATGCTGCTCCGGGTGGGTTGGGCGCCGATCAACGCCGATCCGCTGCCCGCTACGCCGCGGCGCCGGTTGGTGCGGGTCGTCGACTGGCCCGAGCAGCTATTGGACGAGCGGCGCTGACCAGCGCAGCAACGTTCCCCCAGTGGGCTGCTTGGTGATGGTGAACTTGCCGCCGAGTTCCTCGGCGCGGCGGCGCAGGTTGGTCAGGCCGCTGGTGGTTATCCCGTCGGATTCCAGGTCGGGCATGCCGCAGCCGTTGTCGCTGACCTCGATGGTCAGATCGTCCTCGACCCTGATCCGGACGGTCAACGTGGTGGCCTGCGCATGCCGGGCAGCGTTGCTGACGGCTTCGCGCACCACCGCTTCGGCATGGTCGGCCAATCCGCTGTCGACCACCGACACTGGTCCGATGTACTGCACCGTGGTGCGCAAGCCCGATCCGGCGAACTGCCCGACCGCGGCGTCGATCCGCTGACGCAACCGGGTGATGCCCTGGGACGCGCCGTGCAGGTCGAAAATGGCTGTCCGGATCTCCTGGATCACCGCCTGCAGATCGTCGACTGCCTCTGAAAGTCGTTGTTGCACTTCAGTTTCCCTGGTTCTGGGCACGGTTCCCTGCAACGACAGCCCGACGGCGAACAGTCGCTGGATGACGTGGTCGTGCAGATCGCGAGCGATGCGGTCACGATCGGCCAACACGTCCAGTTCACGCATCCGGCGCTGTGAGGTGGCCAGCTGTAGCGCCAGCGCCGCCTGGTCGGCGAAAGCGGCCATCATCTCGAGTTGTTCGCTGCCGAACGGTGCCGGACCACCTTGGCGCAGCAGCACCACGACGCCCGCGACCGTGTCGGCGTCGGCGGCCCGCAACGGCAGCAGCAGCGCCGGGCCGGCCCCGGTGAGGCCGTCCATATCGATCAGGTCGAGCCGGCGCGGCGCCCCGTCCACGAGCACCTCGCCGAGTACCGTATCCGCGATCGAGATCGTCTCTCCTTCAACGAATTCCACTGCGCTACCGACCGTTTCGATCACCAGCAGCTCGGCAACCTCGGCGGCCGGCAGGCTCTCATCCAGCGGTACGGCGACCAGCGCGGCGTCGGCTTTGGTCAACTTCATCGCTTCCTCGGCGACCAGCCGGAAAACCGTAGCCGGTTCGGTGCCGGAGAGCAGTTCGGTGGTGATGTCGCGGGTGGCCTCGATCCAAGCCTGGCGGGCCTTGGCCTGCTGGTACAGCCGCGCATTGGCAATCGCGATCCCCGCAGCCGCGGCCAGTGCCTGCACCAGCACCTCGTCATCGTCGCTGAACGGTTGTCCGTTTTCCTTGTCGGTCAGATACAACGTCCCGAACGATTGACCGCGCACCCGCACCGGCACGCCGAGGAAGGTTCGCATCGGCGGGTGGTGCGCCGGAAAGCCCACCGAGGACGGGTGCTGCGAAAGATCGTCCAGCCGTAGCGGTTTGGGCTCGTCGATGAGCAGTCGGATCAGGCCCAGCCCCTCGGGCAGGTGGCCGATGAGGCGCACGGTCTTTTCGTCAATGCCTTCGTGGACGAAGCTCATCACGCGGTTGTCGCGGTCGTGAACCTCCAGGGCGCCGTAGCGGGCGTCGACCAGCTCGGTCGCCGAGTGCACGATTGCGCGCAGGGTGGCGTTGAGTTCCAGACCCGAGGTGACCACCAGCATCGCGTCCAGGAGTCCGTCGAGGCGGTCGCGGCCCTCGACGATCTGCTCGACGCGGTCCTGCACCTCGGCCAGCAGCTCGCGCAGCCGAAGCTGGGACAGCGTTTGCCGCAACGGGTGCAGCGCCGAGTCGGGGGTTTCGTCAGGCATTGCCGGGAGGCCGGGTGCGTTTCAATTCCGTGGCGAACACTGCGGCTTGCGTCCGGCGTTCCATACCCAGCTTCGCCAGCAGCCGCGAGACGTAGTTCTTCACCGTCTTCTCGGCCAGGAACATACGGTCCGCGATCTGTTTGTTGGTCAGGCCCTCACTGAGCAGGCTCAGCAGGGTGCGTTCCTGATCGGTCAAGCCCGACAACGGGTCCGGCCGCTCGCTGGCGTCGCGCAGCTTGGACATCAGCGCGGCCGCGGCGCGGTTGTCCAGCAACGACCGGCCGGCACCCACGTCTTTGACCGCACGCGCCAATTCCATCCCCTTGATGTCCTTCACCACGTATCCGCTGGCGCCGGCCAGGATCGCATCCAGCATCGCCTCGTCGGAGGTGTATGAGGTGAGGATCAGGCAACGCAGGTCGGGCATGCGCGACAACAGGTCACGGCACAGTTCGATGCCGTTGCCATCGGGCAGCCGGACGTCGAGGACCGCGACGTCCGGATTGGCGGCCGGAATCCTCGCCATCGCTTCGGCAACCGAGCCGGCCTCCCCCACCACATCCAGTTCGGGGTCGGCACCGAGCAAGTCGATCAGGCCTCGTCGTACCACTTCATGGTCATCGACCAAGAAGACCTTTACCAAGCCAACACTCCTTTTGGGTCCCCCTCACCGGGTGCGTTACAAGTTCCCGCACCGCACAGTCAATACCGATGAACCCGCGTTGTAAACGCTGCACACCTGCGCGGCGTGCGTATCGGTGACGAACAGCTGGCCCGGTTCAGACTGCTCGGCCATGTAACGGGTGGCGTGTCCCCGGACGATCTTCGACTCGACCCGCACGTCGGGGTAGAGCCGGGTCCAGCGGGCCAGCCGCCGATCCAGTTGCGCCCGAGCCGACGGGCTTCCGTCGCCGGTGTCGACCTCGTGGGAGGGGCACACCGAGATGGCGCGCAGCGGAACGCCGCGTAGCCGCGCCTCCTCGAACGCGTGTCGCAACACCGCACCATTGTCCACTTCGGCGACCACCCGCTTGATCTGGGGGGCTGCAGCATCGGCCGCGCGGTGGATGACCGCCACCGGGCACAGCGCCGCACCGGCCAGCGCGCCGGCAACCGAACCCTTGCCGCACCGGGCATGGTTGATGCCCATCGAGCCGACGCAGATCATCGTCGCCGAGCGTGATTCGGCCATCAGCTTGTTCAGCGGCTTGCCCCACAGGATCTCGGTTTCGACCTTGACCGGTGTGCCGGTGGCCTCGACCGCCCGGTACGCGTCGTAGAGGGCCGAACGCGCGGCCGCCTGCCGCACGTCGAGAACGCTGGACCCGGCCGGTTGCATCGGATCGACGACGCAGACCAATCGCAACGGGATGTCGCGGCTGGCCGCCTCGTCGACCGCCCAGACGGCGGCGTGTACTGCCGCCCTGGATCCGTCGACACCGACGACGACGGCCGGTCCTGGCTTGAGGTTCCTCATCGCCGTCTCCCTTCCATCCGTGCTCAATTCGAACGTTATTGCGGTCGACCTGCGGGTCCCAGGGGCGTTGGTCACCCGTCCAGTGCCATTGGTCCTTGAAACCGGCGAATCTCCTCTTGCGAGGGACGCCGGATACGAATTGGATATTCACCGGACGCGCTGTGAAAATCCCGCACCGACGTCCCGGCGATCAGCCCATCGCCCAGAAAATCGCCTAGACAGGAGTCCTGTGAATGGCTGTTCAAGAGGTTTCTTCGTCGCCCGGTTCCGGTCATCCCTCGGCTCAACCGCTGGTTGGGAAAGGGTGGATTCAGGGCGTCGCGCTGGTGATGATCTTCGGCTTCCTGGTGATGGGAATCCTGGCCTACCGGACCTACACCGCAGCAATGCCGATGCCGGACAAGGTGGTCAGTGCATCGGGGCAGGTGTTGTTCACCAGCGAGGACATCACCAGGGGGCAGGAGTTGTACCAGGCCCGTGGCCTGATGCAGTACGGGTCGGTGCTGGGCCACGGCGCCTACCTGGGACCCGATTACACCGCCGAATATCTGCGGCTGGCCACCGACGACGTCACCGGCCAGTTCCGCGCCGAGGGTGTCGCCAACCCGCACGAACGGGTGGTCGCCGAGTTCCGCACCAACCGCTACAACCCCGATACCAAGACGCTGGTCTTCACCGATAAGCAAACGGCCGCATTCGAGCGCATCCAGGGTCACTATGCGGCATATTTCGGCGAGAACTCCACCAAGTACGGGTTGTTGCCGCAGCTGATCACCGACAAAACCCAGATCCGGCAGTTGACGGCATTCTTCGCGTGGACCGCCTGGGCCGCGGCGGCCGAACGGCCCGGCCATAAGTACTCCTACACCAACAACTGGCCGGCCGAGCAGCGCGTGGACAATGGGCCGACCGCAGCGGTGATCGTGTGGTCGGCGCTGTCGCTGATCGCGCTGCTGGGCGGCATCGGGGTCATGTTCGCCGTCTACGGCCGCTGGAGCCAGAAGGTCGGCTGGCACGGTGCCGAGACCTCGACGCTGTCGTTCCGCCAGCCCGGCGAGGTGCCGTTGACCCGGGCGCAACGCGCCTGCATCTGGTTCTTCGCGGTGGTATCCGTGCTGTTTCTGGCGCAGACGCTGCTGGGCGCGGCGGCCGAGCATTATCGGGCCGACCTGTCCACGTTCTTCGGGCTCGACCTGGCCCGCGTCCTGCCCTACAACCTGGCCCGCACCTGGCATCTGCAGCTGGCGCTGTTCTGGACGGCGGCCGCATTCCTGGCCGGCGGGATCTTCCTGGTGCCGTTCATCGCGCGCCGGGAGCCCAAACGCCAAGGGCTGCTGGCCTACATCCTGTTGGGCGCGGTCGCGCTGGTGGTGTTCGGCTCACTGACCTGTGAAGCGCTGTCCATCTACGGGGTGATCCCCGAGGGTGGCCTGTTGTCGCAGCAGTGGGAGTACCTCGACCTGCCGCGGCTGTGGCAGATCCTGCTGGTGGCCGGCCTGTTCATCTGGATCGCGATCATCTGGCGCGGCATGCGGGCCAGGCTCAAGGGCGAGTCGAAGATGAACATGCCCTGGCTGTTCTTCTTCTCCGGCCTGGCGATCCCGATGTTCTACGCGGTCGGACTGCTCGCCACCAGCGACACCCATTACACCGTCGCCGACTTCTGGCGGTTCTGGGTGGTGCACCTGTGGGTCGAGGATTTCCTCGAGTTGTTCACCACCGTGATGGTGGCCTACATGTTCGTGTTGCTCGGCGTGGTGCGTGAACGTATCGCGCTGGGCGTGATCTTCCTGGATGTGATCCTGTACTCGGCTGGTGGCGTGATCGGGACCATGCACCATCTGTACTTCTCCGGAACTCCGGTGGAACACATGGCACTCGGCGCGTTCTTCTCCGCGGCTGAAGTGATTCCGCTGACGTTCCTGACGGTCGAGGCGTGGGCGTTCCTGCAGCTCGGTGCGCGCCAGCAGAGCGGTGACGCCAACCCCTTCCCGCACCGCTGGGCGGTGATGTTCCTGGTGGCGGTCGGATTCTGGAACTTCCTGGGGGCGGGCATCTTCGGGTTCCTGATCAACCTGCCGGTGGTGTCCTACTACCAGATCGGCACGGCGCTGACGGCCAATCACGGGCACGCGGCCATGATGGGCGTGTACGGCATGCTCGCCGTCGGACTGGCGATGTTCGCATTCCGCTATGTCATCCCGGCCGACAAGTGGCCGGAGAAGCTGGCCCGAATCTCGTTCTGGTGCATGAACATCGGGCTGGCCTGGATGGTGTTCGTGACCTTGCTGCCGCTCGGCGTGATGCAGCTCTACCACTCCGTCGGCGACGGCTACTACGAGGCGCGGGCGCTGGGTTACATCACCAAGCCGGGCAACGCGGTGCTGGAATGGCTGCGAATGCCGGGCGATGTCATCCTGATCGTCGGTGGGGTGTTGCCGTTCGTCTGGATCGCGTGGACGGCGTTGCGTAACTTCCGCTCCGGCACCACCGTCGACGAGTTGCCCGAGCACCCGCTGTACACCGAGGTGCAAGCGCAACCGGCGGCGAAGGCCTGAGTTATGGCCGCACCGGCGACCACGGTTTGGCTGACAGCCGGTTACGCGCTGGTGCTGTTGGGCATCGGTTGGTGCTTCGACGCGATGGCCCGACACGCTTCGGCGCGTGCGGCGGCGTGGCGCACCGGGCAATTCAGGTACCGCCCGGATCACGACGCCTGGGTGTGCCCGCAGGATCACTGGCTGTGGCCGAGTTCGTTCGACCCCAAGCACCGGGTGATGCGGTACCGGGCGCTGCCGGTGGTGTGTAACAGCTGCCCGGTCAAGTCCACCTGCACCACCTCCGATCACGGCCGCGAGATCAGCCGGGAGATCGACCCGTGGCCGCATTCGGAGGCGGGTCGCTTTCACCGTGGAATCGCCTGCGCTGTAGCCGCATTCGGCATCGTGCTGCCGTCGGCGATGTTGTTCGCCGACCACTCCGTCGCCGACGTGCTGGTGCTGGCGGGTACCATCCTGGTGGTCGGGCTGCTGGGCCTGCCGTTGGCTCGCCATCTGTGGCACACCCCGGCCAACGCGCCCGACTATCTGCCGCACCGCACCGCCATCGAGGACCAGGTGGCGGCCGCGGTCGACCGGTACTCCACCCGCTGGGGCGGCTGGGAAGGCAAGGAGGACAAGGCATGACGGGTGTGGCGATGGGGGCCCTCGCCGTCGTCGTGGTGATCTTGGCGGGGCTCGCCATGGTCTCGTTGGCGGTGCTGCGCGAGTACGAGCGCGGGGTGGTGTTCCGGATGGGCCATGTGCGCCCGCTGTACCAGCCCGGTTTGCGGCTGCTGATTCCCTTGGTGGACAGGATGATTCGGGTCGACCAGCGGCTGGTGACGCTGACCATCCCGCCCCAGGAGGTGATCACCCGCGACAACGTGCCCGCCCGGGTGAATGCCGTCGTCATGTTCGCGGTGACCGATCCACTGAAAGCCATTCTGGCGGTGGAGAACTACGCGGTGGCCACCTCGCAGATCGCCCAGACCACGTTGCGGTCGCTGCTGGGCCGCGTCGACCTGGACACCTTGCTGGCCCATCGCGAGGACCTCAACAGCGACCTGCGCACCATCATCGAGAAGATGACCGAGCCGTGGGGTGTGCAGGTGCGGGTGGTCGAGATCAAGGACGTCGAGATCCCCGAGTCGATGCAGCGCGCCATGGCGCGCGAAGCCGAAGCCGAGCGGGAGCGGCGCGCGAAGGTGATCAACGCGCGCGGTGAACTACAGGCATCCGAGGAACTGCGCGAAGCCGCCGAGACGCTCTCGAAGAGCCCGGCATCATTGCAACTGCGTTATCTGCAAACACTTTTGGAGCTGGGAGCCGACCAGAACTCGACGGTGGTCTTCCCGCTGCCGGTCGACATCATCACGCCGTTCCTGCGCAACCCCGACGTGCTGCGGGACGCGATCGACAAGGTGAATCACCACGGGTAGTCCTGGTCTTGTCCGGGCGGCGGCTCCGCGGGGGCGAAATTCCAGTTGTCCGGGTTGTTCGGTGAGTAGACGACGGGGAATTGCTGTCCGACCACCGGCCATTGGGCGACGTCGACGGCCAGCTGCCGGTGCACGGGGTGTTCGTTGACGGTGGGCCCGTTGATGACCCCGGCGATGGTCACGAACTGCTCACCGACGGCGTCCGGTCGGGGGCTGACGCCGGTCACCAGCAACGTGCCGCCGGCGCGCGCCCCGCGCGGGCCGGGCCGCCGGAAGCGCGGTGCCAGCAGCAGCACCAACACCCCTACCAGCAGGAGCAGCATCATGAATTCCCACATCAGGCCATGGTAGGACTGCTGGCATGGGCCGCAACGATGATCTCGAGTTCGCACTGGAGCTCGCCGACCGGGCCGACGAGTTGACCCGGGCCCGCTTCGGCGCACTGGACCTGCGGGTCGAGACCAAACCTGACCTGACTCCGGTCACCGACGCCGACCGCGACGTGGAATCCGAGCTGCGCGGTGCCATCGCGGTCGGCCGGCCCGGTGACGACGTGCTCGGCGAGGAGTTCGGCGGCACCCCCGCATTCACCGGACGGCAGTGGATCATCGACCCGATCGACGGCACCAAGAACTTCGTGCGCGGGGTACCGGTGTGGGCCAGCTTGATCGCGCTGTTGCAGGACGGCGTGCCGATTGTCGGTGTGGTGAGCGCGCCGGCGTTGCGGCGCCGGTGGTGGGCCGCGCAAGGCGCCGGCGCCTACGCCGCGGTCGACGATGCCCAGCCGCGCCGAGTGTCCGTTTCGGCGGTGGCTGAACTGGATTCGGCCAGCCTGTCGTTCTCCAGCCTGTCGGGGTGGGCGCAACTCGGATTGCGCGACCGGTTCATCGAACTGACCGACGCGGTGTGGCGGGTGCGCGGCTACGGCGACTTCCTGTCTTATTGCCTACTGGCCGAAGGCGCGGTGGACATCGCCGCCGAACCGGAAGTGTCGGTATGGGACCTGGCCGCACTCGACGTGTTGGTGCGCGAGGCCGGTGGCCGTTTCACCAGCCTCGATGGCACGCCGGGGCCACATGGCGGCAGCGCCGTTGCCACCAACGGCCCGCTGCACGGGCGGGTGCTGAACCGCCTGCGCGACGATGTGAGTTAGCTAACACCGCCCTAACTATCTTACTCCGCAGTAAGATAGGGTGGTACGCATCGCCCCACCGACAGAGGCTGCCGATATGACCGAGACACTTCCCGCTTCCGCTTCCCGTTCCCGCGCCAAAAAGCGTGGTGAGGACCAGACGACGATCGGGATGAAGCCCCACAAGCGCACCGGAATCGACGTCGCGCTGGCGTTGCTGACCCCCGTCGTCGGCCAGGAATTCCTGGACAAGCACCACCTGCGCGCCCCGCTGAACCGCACCCTGCGGTACGGCGCCAAGCAGATGTTTTCCACCACCACTGCCGCCACCCGGCAGTTCAAGCGAGTGCAGAACCTGCGTGGCGCGCCGACCCGGCTGAAGTCCAGCGGCAAGAACTACTTCGACCTCACACCGGACGACGACCAGAAGATGATCGTCGAGACCGTCGAAGAATTCGCCGCCGAGATCCTGCGTCCGGCCGCGCACGACGCCGACGAGGCCACCCACTACCCGGACGGCCTGCTCGCCAAGGCCGCCGAGTTGGGCATCACCGCGATCAACATCCCCGAGGACTTCGACGGCATCGCCGAGCACCGCTCCACGGTGACCAACGCGCTGGTGGCCGAGGCGTTGGCGTACGGCGACATGGGTCAGGCGCTGCCGATCCTGGCCCCCGGCGGTGTGGCTGCCGCGCTGACGCACTGGGGCAGCGCCGACCAGCAGGCCACCTACCTGAAGGAGTTTGCCGGCGAGAATGTGCCGCAGGCATGCGTGGCGATCGCCGAACCGCATCCGCTGTTCGACCCCACCCGGTTGCGGACCACCGCGGTGCGCACCCCGTCCGGCTATCGCCTCGACGGTGTGAAATCACTGGTGCCCGCCGCGGCCGAGGCCGAACTCTTCGTGATCGGCGCGCAGCTCAACGGCAAGCCGGCGCTGTTCGTCGTCGAGTCGTCCGCCACAGGCCTGTCCGTCAAGTCCGACCCGAGCATGGGTATCCGCGCCGCGGCGCTGGGCCAGGTTGAGCTGTCCGGCGTCACGGTGCCGCGCAGCGCCCGTCTCGGCGAGGACCAGGCGTGCGACGAGGACTACTCCGAGGCCATCGCCCTGGCCCGATTGGGGTGGGCCGCCCTGGCAGTGGGTACCTCGCACGCGGTGCTCGACTACGTCATCCCCTATGTCAAGGAGCGCGAGGCGTTCGGCGAGCCGATCGCCCGTCGTCAAGCCGTCGCGTTCATGTGCGCCAACATCGCCATCGAGCTGGACGGGCTGCGCCTGATCACCTGGCGCGGTGCCTCCCGTGCCGAGCAGGGTCTGCCGTTCGCCCGGGAAGCCGCGCTCGCCAAGCGATTCGGCACCGACAAGGGCATGCAGATCGGCCTGGACGGCGTGCAGTTGCTCGGTGGCCACGGCTACACCAAAGAGCACCCGGTCGAACGCTGGTACCGCGACCTGCGGGCCATCGGCGTCGCCGAGGGCGTCGTAGTCATCTGAGTGGTCAGCTGACGGGTCGGCTAGAGAACATACTTCTTCGAGCGAAAGATCAATCATGGCAATCAATCTGGAGCTTCCGGGCAAGTTGCAAGCGGTGATCACCAAGACGCATCAGGGTATCGCCGAGATGGTGCGCCCGATCGCCCGCAAGTACGACCTGAAGGAACACGCCTACCCGGTCGAACTCGACACCCTGATCGCCCTCTTCGAGGGGGCCTCGGAGTCGTTCAGCTTCGCCGGCGCCGACGAACTCCGCGGGGCGGCGACCAAGGAGGACAACCACAACGGCGCCAACATGGCCGCGCTGGTACAGACCATGGAAGCCAGCTGGGGCGACGTGGCGATGATGCTGTCCATCCCCTATCAGGGGCTGGGCAATGCGGCCATCTCCGCGGTCGCGACCGACGAGCAACTGGAGCGCCTCGGCAAGGTATGGGCCGCAATGGCAATCACCGAACCAGGTTTCGGCTCGGACTCGGCGGCGGTGTCGACGACCGCGACCCTCGACGGCGACGAGTACGTGATCAACGGCGAGAAGATCTTCGTCACGGCCGGTTCGCGCGCCACCCACATCGTGGTGTGGGCGACGCTGGACAAGTCCAAGGGCCGGGCGGCGATCAAGTCGTTCATCGTGCCGCGCGAGCATCCCGGTGTCACCGTGGAGCGCCTCGAGCACAAGCTGGGCATCAAGGGCTCCGACACCGCGGTGATCCGCTTCGACAACGTCCGCATTCCCAAGGACAACATTCTCGGCGACCCGGAAATCCAAGAAGGCAAGGGCTTTTCCGGGGTGATGGAGACCTTCGACAACACCCGGCCGATCGTCGCGGCCATGGCCGTGGGGATCGGGCGCGCCGCCCTGGAAGAGATCCGCCGGATTCTCACTGAGGCCGGAGTGGAGATCGACTACGACCGGCCGTCGCACGCCCAGAGCGCGGCCGCCGCGGAGTTCCTGCGAATGGAGTCGGACTGGGAGGCCAGCTATTTGTTGGCGCTGCGCGCGGCATGGCAGGCCGACAACAGCATCCCGAACTCCAAAGAGGCGTCGATGAGTAAGGCCAAGGCCGGCCGGATGGCTACCGACGTCACCTTGAAGTCGGTCGAATTGGCCGGCACCACAGGCTATTCGGAGCAGATGCTGCTGGAGAAGTGGGGACGCGACTCCAAGATCCTGGACATCTTCGAGGGAACCCAGCAGATCCAGCAACTGGTGGTCGCCCGGCGCCTGCTGGGCCTGTCGTCGGCCGAGCTCAAGTAGTCCCGTCGAGCATGCTGCGGGCCAGTCCATAGATGGCGCGCCCGTGCATCTCGAACAGGGCGATCATGTCGACCGCATCACCGCCGATCTCGCTGGCGATGAAGAGTCCGTCGGCACCCGCCACCGCGTACGTCGCCAAATGGTGGATCTGGGCGGCGGTGAGTCCGCCGGCGTACTCGGTGAAGTTGCGCACCATCTGCTGGAACGCCTGGGCGCGAACCTGAAGGAACATCGTGCGGGCGCGCGGTTCGATGGGCCGGCGTTCCAGGGCCAGCATCAACCCGAGCCGGATGAAGTCCGGTGCCTCCAGGAACGCCTTGGCGGCTTGCGTGGCGAGTCCGATGGTCCGTTCTTCGAGGCTGCCTTCGTCGGGGAGCTGCCAGGCGGACAGCCACGCGCCGAAACTGCGCTCGATGACGGCCGCGATCAGGTCGTCTTTATCCTTGAAGTGCCAGTAGATCGAGCTCGCCGGCAACCCGCACTTCTTGCTCACCAGACCGATGCTGGTGCCTTCGTAGCCGCGTTCGGCTGCGATTTCGGTGGCCGCATCCAGGATCCGGGTGCGGGACAGCTCACCGTCGGCGCGGCGTTTGCGCGCCCGCTCGGCCTTCTGCTCGGACGCCGCACTCTTGTCGGTCATGCCACCTCCCCTTGATCCCGCGCCGGCACCTATAGTTACCGTAGTGATCACTACACTACAGGCTTGAGGAGCGGCATGCCCCGGATCGACACGCACCACCACATGGTTCCCGACTTCTACCGCGACGCATTGCGGAAGGCAGGGATCGAGGCCGCAGGCGGGCGAGCCATGCCGGACTGGAGCCCCGAGGGGTCACTGCAGACGATGGCCGAACTCGACGTCGCCACTGCCATCCTGTCGGTGTCCACCCCCGGCACCACGTTTCTGTCCAAACCCGCTGATGCCGTCGCACTGGCCCGCGACCTGAACGACTACGGCGCCGAACTCGTGGCCGCCGAACCACGTTTCGGCTTCTTCGCCACCGTCGCGATGCCAAACGTCGAGGCGGCTTCGGCAGAGGCGGTGCGCGCGTTGGACACGTTGCGCGCCGACGGGGTGGTGCTGCTTGCCAATAACGCCGGGCAGTACCTGGGCCAGGAGGGGCAGGACGAGTTGTTCGCCGCCCTGGACGCGCGTTCGGCGGTGGTCTTCATCCATCCCGCCGACCTGCCCGGACCGCAGGTGCCAGGCGTGGTGCCGTTTGCCGTCGACTTCTTGCTCGACACCACCCGCGCCGCATATTTGTTGGTGCGCAACGGGATACGACAGCGTTACCCGAATATCAAGTTCATCCTGAGCCATGCCGGCGGTTTCGTGCCCTACTCCGCCCACCGGATGGCGATCGCGATCACCGGCGATACCGGCCGCAGTCCGGCCGACGCCTTGGACGACTTCGCCGGCTTCTACTTCGACACCGCGTTGTCGTCCAGCGCCGCCGCGCTGCCCAGCCTGTTGGCCTTCGCCAAGCCGGGACACCTCACCTTCGGATCCGACTGGCCATTCGCCCCGGTTGCGGTCGGCAAGCTGTTCGCCGCGGGCCTGGAAACCTACCCGGGCATCGATCCGCAAACCCGCACGGCGATCGAGCGGACGAATGCGCTCGCACTGTTCCCCCGGCTGGGCCCACCGCAGCCGGCAACGCCGGCACCGGTCGGTCAGCGGATCCGGCGTGCGGTGAGCCGTTCGGTGATGCGCGGCGTGACCAAGCTGATCAACGCGCGCTGACACCACCCGCTATCACCAAATGTCAACTGAGGGACGATTTCTCGCGATTTCCGCCGTCATTGCACGCTCGGCGAAGCTCTGATCTCGGTGGGCGGGTCGGTCTCGTCGGCGAGCAGGTCGCGCTGCCACCATTGCACGTCGTGCCAGGCACCGTGTTTCCATCCGACCCGGCGGAAGTGCCCCACCGGCTCGAAGCCGAAAGCCTCGTGGAACGCGTAGCTGGCCGGGTGCGGGTGAGCGATGCAGGCGAATGCCCGCCGGAAGCCGCGCGCGGCTAGTCGGCCGAGTAGTTCGGTGTAGAGCATCCGTCCGCCGCCGGCGCGAGCCCGGTGCTGCGCCAGGTAGACGCTGGTCTCGACCGCCCACCGGTAGGCGTCGCGCGAATGGAATTGGCTCGCATAGGCATAACCCGCGACCGTGCCGTCGATCTCCAGCACCAGCCATTCGTAGCGCGCCAAGGCGGCCTCGATTCGCGCCGCCATGGTCTCGACGGTGGGCACGTCGGTCTCGAAGGAGATCACGGTGTCCAGCACGTATGGCCGATAGACCTCGACGCACGCCGCGGCGTCGGCCACTGTCGCCGACCGGACCAGCATCAGCCGGCGACGGAGTCGAGCTGGGCGCGCAGCTCGTCGTCGAGTTCGATGTCGGCGACGGCCAGGTTCTCTTCCAGGTGGCGCACCGACGACGTGCCCGGGATCAGCAACACGTTGGGAGCCACGCTCAGCGTCCACGCCAGCGCGATCTGAGCCGGGGTATGTCCCAACCGCTGCGCGGCGCTGCGCACCAGCTCGTTGTTGAGCACCGGATTGTTGGGTCCGCTGAACGCCGAGCCGAGCGGGAAGAACGGCACGAAAGCTATTCCCCGAGCTGAGCATTCGTCCAGCACCGGCTTGGAGACCCGGTGCACGAGGTTGAAAACGTTTTGCACACAGACGATTTCGGTGCGCTCAAGTGCGTGCAGCAGGTGGTCGCGGGTGATTTCGCTGAGCCCGATGCCGCCGATCAGACCTTCGTCGCGGGCGGCGATCAGGACCGAGAGCTGCTCATCGAAAAGCCGGTCGGGTCCTTCGCTTTCGAAAAGTCGCAGATTGACCGCCGCAAGTTGGTCGACGCCGAGGGTGCGTAGGTTAGCTTCCAGGTCGCGGCGCAGCTCGGCCGGGTCGGACAACGGCAGCCACGCGCCGGCGTCATCGCGACGTCCGCCCACCTTGCTGACCAGGGCCAGGTTTTCCGGATAGGGATGCAGCGCCTCCCGGATCAGCTCGTTGGCCACTTTCGGGCCGTAGAACTGGGCGGTGTCGATGTGGTCGACACCGAGTTCGACGGCCCGGCGCAGCACCGCCAGCGCCTCGTCGCGGTCGCGCGGCGGCCCGAACACCCCCGGACCCGGGAGTTGCATCGCCCCGAAGCCGACGCGGGCGACTGAAAACTGACCGAGTGGAAAGCGATCCATAGGTCGACACTAGCGGCGATGCCCACCAGGTAATTTCTTGCGCTCGCCACGAATCCGCCCAGCCGAACCTCCACTCTTGGGACTTTCGGCACTTCTTTGGCCGGTCGGCCCGACCTAACAATTGCGAACAAACGATGTCTGTCGGGGGATGGAGTCTTGATGTCATTTGTGCTGGTAGGACCGCAATTATTAGACACGGCAGTGGCAGATTTAGCGCAGATCGCCGCGACCCTGCAGGAAGGCAATCTCGCTGCACTCCTGCCGACGACGACGGTAGCCGCGGCGGCCGCCGACGAGGTGTCGGCGGCCATTGCAGCGCTTTTCGGAGCGCACGGCCACGCATATCAAGGCGCGTCCGCCCAGGCAGCTGCTTTTCACCAGCAGTTTGTGCGAACCTTGACCGCGGCGGCCGCATCGTATGGGAGTGCGGAGGCGGCGAGCGCCGCCTCCGTGCAAGCGTTGCTGGCGACGCCGCTGATCGGCAGCGCCGCCGGTGAGCTGGCCAGCCTCGGGGCGCCGATCTCGAGTGGCTTCCAGACTTTCGTCTACGGTCCGATCCACTCAGCCGGCCAGGCCTGGATCAATAGCCCGATCGGGCAGGCACTCGACCCGATTATCAATGCGCCCACGAACTTGTTGTTCGGGCGGGCGCTGATCGGTAACGGTGCCGCCGGTACGGCGGCAAGCCCGACCGGCGGCGCCGGCGGGTTCCTCTTCGGCGACGGCGGCACCGGCTACTCGCCTACCAGCGGTGTCGGAGCGACCGGTGGTAGCGGCGGCAGCGCCGGATTGATCGGAAACGGCGGCACCGGCGGCGTCGGCTTCGCCGGCGGCGCGGGTGGTGCGGGCGGTACCGGCGGCTTGCTGATGGGTAACGGCGGCGTCGGCGGCGTCGGCGGCGCCGCGACCATCGCCGGCGGTGCCGGCGGCGTCGGCGGCACCGGGGGTCAGGCGTACTTGCTCGGGAACGGCGGGGCCGGTGGAACAGGGGGCGTGGGGGCCACGGGGTGTGGGGGCCGACGGATTGCTCGCGGGCGATTCTGGCGGGACAGGCGGGAACGGCGGCAGCGGCGGCGTCGGCGGCGTCGGAGGTCGCGGTGGGACGCTTATCGGCGATGGTGGCGCCGGCGGAGTAGGCGGCTCCGGTGGACTCGGCGGCACCGGCGGAGCCGGCATCACCGGCGCGCCAGGCGCGGTGGGCGTGAATGCCGGGGCGGGCCACTCCGGTGGGTCAGGCGGTGACGGCGGCCTTGGCGGCGCTGGCGGCGCGGGCGGAGCCGGCGGAGGGGGCGGTGCGCTCGGTGCGGCAGGAGCCGCCGGCAACGGAGGTCACGGTGGCACCGGCGGTAACGGCGGGGTGCCCGGCGACGGCGGCAACGGCGCGGCGGGTGACTCCCTGCACATCAACGGCGGTGCGGGCGGCAACGGCGGTAATCCGGGCAATGGCGGGGGCGGTGGCGCTGGCGGCGCCGCCGGCGGCCTGGGCGCTCAGGCAGGCGATAACGGTGGCAGCGGCAACCTGCCCGTCGGTCCGGTCGGCAACGGCGGCAACGGTGGCGCTGGGTCCGCGTCGGGCGCCGCCGGCGCCAACGGTGGCGCTGGCGGGGCCGGCGGCAACGGCGGATCCATCGGCAATGGCGGTAAAGGTGGAACGGGTGGCAACGGTCTGGTTGGTATCGACGGAGGCAATACCGTCGACCGCGCCGGTCAATCCGGTGGGGCTGGCGGTGCCGGCGGTGCCGGAGGCGCGGGTGGCTTGATTTCCGGCAACGGCGGCGATGGCGGCGCCGGCGGCAGCGGAGCCCGCGGCGGTAATGGCGGCAACGGCTTGGCCGGCGCTAGCGGGTCCACCCCCGGCATGGACGGCGGGGCCGGCGGCGCGGGTGGGACCGGCGGCGCGGGCGGCAACGGCGGGCTCGGGGGCCAGGCAGCGAACGGCAACGGGGGCACCGGCGGCGCCGGCGGGATGGCCGGTCAGGGCGGCACTGGCGGTCGCGGGGCGATGGCGGCAAAGCTGCGGGTGGCGACGGCGGCAACGGCGGCACCGGCGGCGCGGCCGGCGCGGGTGGTGGCGGCGGCAGCGGCGGGGCCGGCGGCACCACCGCAAACGGCATCGGCGGAGACGGCGGAGACGGCGGCGCGGCCGGTGCCAGCGGTACCGCCGGCGCCGGCGGCCGAGGGCAGGCCGGGGGTCTTGGTCACGACGGCGGCGCGGGCGGTACCGGCGGCGCAGGTGGCCATGGAGGCACCGGCGGGGGCGGCGGCGCGGGCGGTACCGCCACGGTCGGGGTCGGCGGCAATGGCGGCACGGGCGCCGTAGGTCAGTCCGGGGGATCCGGAGGCATCGGTGGTGATGCCGGCGTCGCCGGCTCCTCCGGAAATAACGGTGGCACCGGAGGTACCGGCGGTACCGGCGGCACGGGTGGGGACGGCGGCGACGGTGGTGACGGTGGCCACGGCAGCGTCATCGGCGGTAGCGCCGGCGCCGGCGGAGGGCCGGGCGGATCGGGCATTGGTGGCAGTTTCGGCGCAGGTGGCTTGCCCAACGGCGTCAGCGGTAGCAACGGCGCATTCGGCAGCCCCGGTAAGGCGGGCGACAACGGCGACCCCGGCTGATCACAGCCGCGACCAGGGTTGCGGGCGGGTCCTGAGCCGGAAGTAGGGTGATCGGCATGCGCGCAGCACGGGTGACACGACTGGACGGTCCGGACGCCATCGAGGTGACAGACGTCGACGAACCCACCGGCGACGGTGTGGTGGTCGACGTCCACGCGGCCGGGGTGGCCTTCCCCGACGCGCTGCTGACCCGCGGCCTCTACCAGTACCGGCCGGACCCGCCGTTCGTGCTCGGCGCCGAACTCGCCGGGGTGGTGCGCTCGGCGCCCGACGGTGCACACGTCAAGCCCGGCGACCGGGTTCTGGGCTTGACCATGCTGACCGGAGCGATGGCCGAGGTCGCGGTGCTGGCCCCCGACCGGGTGTTCAAACTGCCGGACAATGTCAGCTTCGAGTCCGGCGCGGGCGTGCTGTTCAACGACCTGACGGTGTACTTCGCGCTGGCCGTCCGCGGCCGGCTGGCCCAGGGCGAGACGGTGCTGGTGCACGGCGCCGCCGGCGGGATCGGCACCTCAGCGCTGCGGCTGGCGCCGGCGCTGGGGGCATCCCGGGTGATCGCGGTGGTCAGTTCCGAGGAGAAGGGTGAGATCGCTTCCGCGGCAGGGGCGACCGACGTGGTGCTGGCCGACGGGTTCAAGGACGCGGTCAAAGAGCTGACCAACGGCCAGGGCGTCGACATCGTGGTCGATCCTGTGGGCGGTGACCGGTTCACCGATTCGCTGCGCTCGCTGGCCCCGGCCGGGCGGCTGCTGGTCATCGGATTCACCGGCGGCGATATCCCGACGGTGAAGGTAAACCGGTTGCTGCTCAACAACATTGACGTGGTCGGCGTGGGCTGGGGCGCGTGGGCCGGCCGGCACCCGGGCACGCTCGAGGCACAGTGGGCCGCCCTCGAGCAGTTGTTCGCCTCGGGCAAGCTGGCACCGCCGGAGCCGGAGGTCTTTCCGTTGGAGGAGGCCGCGGCCGCGGTGGCGTCGCTGGAGAACCGCACCGCCAAGGGGAAAGTCGTACTGCGGGTGCGCTGACCCGGCCTGGCCGCGTCAACGCGAGGCTGATTGGGGCGCGACCGGCTCCCCCGCGATGGGCGATCGCACTCTTGCCTCAGCCCAAAACAAAAAGTAATGTCACTTTCAGTTTTGGTCGACCACTAAACGGAGCCTCCATGGAATCCTTCATCCACCTGCGCAAAGGCAAGACACCGCGGCGCGTCCACGCCGATCTCGACGGCCTCAAAGACGACGAACTGGGCCGCGGCGGTTTCACCGGGCGCACCGCCAACATGTACCGCCGCAACGACCCCACCGCCTACCATGCGGTCGGCCCACTGCGCCCGACCGACGTCCTGGCCGACCAGCTCAAGCCGAGCGATGCCACCGATCCCAACGGCGGTCCGCTGCTGATGTTCAGTAACGCCGACTGCCGGGTGCTGCTCAGCCGCCGCCATGAGGAGATGCCGTTCTACGCCCGGCACGTCGACGGCGACCTGTTGTGCTTCGTACACAACGGCTCCGGGCTGTTGGAGACCGAGTTCGGGCCGCTGCGCTACCGGCCGGGCGACTGGGTGTACATCCCGAAGGCCTGTACCTGGCGCCAAATCCCAGATAGCGAAACAACTTTGCTGATGATCGAGGCCACCGACGAGTTCCGGGCGCCCCCACCCGGCACGCTGGGCCGGCACTTCCCGTTCGACCCGTCGCAGGCCGTCATCCCCGACCCCGCCCCCATCGACGACGACGGCCGCGACCAGTACGAGGTCCGCCTGATCCATGAAGGTGGACCGACAACGCTTTATTACCAACACAATCCGCTCGACGTCGAAGGCTGGCGCGGCGACAATTTCGCGTTCACGTTCAACATCGACGACTACAACGTCGTCACCTCCGACAGCGTGCACCTGCCCCCGACCGTGCACCTGTTCATGCAGGCGACCGGCGTCTACGTGATGAACTTCCTGCCCAAGCCCGCCGAAACCGTGCCCGGTACCGAACGCACACCGTGGTATCACCGCAACGTCGACTACGACGAGATCGCGTTCTTCCACGGCGGCTCGCTCTACGGCATCCCGATGCCTCCCGGCCTCATTTCCCATGCGCCGCAAGGGGTTCATCACGGCGCGCCGGAGAAGGCCCGGGAACGAGCCCGACGCAAGTTCGACGATTACACCCGGGTCGACTGGCAGGTGATCGCCATCGACACCCGCCGACGACTCACGCCCTCCCCCGAGATACTGGCCAACGACCTAGGACAACACTGAACATGAACCACGCCATCGACGATGCAGAACGAAGTGATGAGGAGGAGTGGCGTCAGTGAACCCCGCCATCGACGATGCAGAACGAAGTGATGAGGAGGAGTGGCGTCGATGAAACACGCCCCCGTTAAGCACGACTACGACCGCATCCCCTATCTCGTTGCCTTCGCCAACAATTCGGGCGTCCGCGACGTCTACGGCGGCCTCGCCGAGATCACCGTGCTGGAGAGCTTTCTGCTCAAGCCCAAGGACCGGCCCAGCGACACCGTGCTGGTGTTCATGCACCCGATCGGCGGCGGCGCCTACCTGCCGATGATCAACGCGCTGGCCCGCGCCGGCCACCACGTCATCTACTGCAACAGCCGGTTTCGCGGCACCGACTCCGCGCTGCTGATGGAGAAGGTGGTCGAGGACCTCGGCGAATGCATCAAGGACGCCAAGAACCGCCTCGGCTATCGGAAGGTGGTGCTGGCCGGTTGGAGCGGCGGCGGCTCGCTGTCGGTGTTCTACCAACAGCAGGCACAGCACGCGACCATCACCTCCAGCCCGTCCGGCGACGGCCCTGACCTGACCCAGCTGGAGCTGCCGGCCGCCGACGGCATCATGCTGCTGGCCGCACACATCGCCCGGCACGGCACCCTGACCGAATGGCTGGACGCGTCCATCCTCGACGAATCCGACCCCACCAAACGCGATCCCGAGCTCGACCTCTACAACCCAGACAACCCCAACCAGCCGCCTTACACCGAGGAGTTCCTGGCGCGTTACCGGCAGGCCCAGATCGACCGCAACCGGCGCATCACGGCCTGGGTGCACCAGAAGCTGGACGAGCTGAAGGCCGCTGGGCGCCCCGACGACGAGTTCTGTTTCGTCGTGCACGGCACCATGGCCGACCCACGCTGGCTGGACCCGACGGTCGATCCCAACGAGCGCAAACCGGGAACCTGCTACCTGGGCGACCCGCAGGTGGTGAACATGAGCCCGGTCGGGCTGGCCCGCTACTCCACGCTGCGCGGCTGGCTCTCCCAGTGGAGTTACGACGAAGCCCGCGGCGACGGCGTGGCGTGCGGCAAGGACCTTGCGATCCCCGCCCTGGTCATCGGTAACCTGGGCGACGATGCATGCACACCCAGCCACACCCGGCGGCTCTTCGAGGCGATCGGGCACCCGGATAAGGAGATGCACGAAATCCACGGCGCCACCCACTATTACGCCGGCCCCGACCAGCGCGACAAGCTGCGCGAGGCCGTCGACATCGTGACCGACTGGCTCCAACGCCACGACTTCGCGGGGCCTGAATGACCGGAGCCCTGGACGGCATCAGAGTGCTCGAACTGGGCACCCTGATCGCCGGTCCCATGGTCGGCCGCCTGCTGGGCGACATGGGCGCCGACGTCATCAAGATCGAACCGCCGGGTGCCCCGGACCCGCTGCGCACCTGGGGCCAGGCCGAGGTCGACGGGCACCATGTCTTCTGGACCGTGCACGCCCGCAACAAACGCGCCGTCACCCTCGACCTACGCAAACCGCAAGGCCGCCAACTGTTCCTCGAACTCGTCGAGAAATCCGACATCGTGGTGGAGAACTTCCGTCCGGGCACGCTGGAAAAGTGGAACCTGGGCTACGAGGTGTTGTCCGAACGCAATCCGGGCATCATCCTGGTCCGGGTGTCCGGGTACGGGCAGACCGGGCCCGACGCGCACAAGGCCGGCTACGCCTCGGTGGCCGAGGCGGCCAGCGGACTGCGGCACCTCAACGGCTTTCCCGGCGGCCCGCCGCCGCGCCTGGCGCTGTCGCTCGGCGACACCCTGGCAGGTATGTTCGGCGCGCAGGGCGCGCTGGCCGCGCTGTACCGGCGCAGTGTCACCGGCAAAGGCCAGGTGGTCGACGTCGCGCTCACCGAATCCTGTTTGGCTGTGCAGGAATCCACCATTCCGGATTACGACGTCGGCGGCGTGGTGCGTGGCCCGTCGGGCACCCGGCTGGAGGGCATTGCGCCGTCCAACATCTACCGCAGCGCCGACGGATCCTGGGTGGTGATCGCAGCCAATCAGGACACCGTGTTCGCTCGGCTGTGCAAGGCGATGGACCGCCCGGAGCTCGCCACCGACGAGCGATTCGCCACCCACACCGCCCGCGGCCGCAACCAGGACGAGCTGGACGCCATCATCGGAGCCTGGGCCGCGCAGCGCCAACCCGATGACATCATCGAAACCCTCTCTGCCGCAGGCGTGATCGCGGGACCGATCAACACCGTCGCCGAGGTGGTCAACGACCCGCAGCTGCAGGCCCGCGGCATGCTGGTGCCGCACCACGACGAGCGGATCGGACGCGACGTGCTGGGGCCCGGGATCGTTCCGGTGCTCTCCGAGTCCCCCGGCCGGGTGCGCACCGCCGGCCCGGCCCGGCCCGGCCAGCACAACGCCGACGTCTACACCGGGCTGCTCGGCAAGACCGATGCGGAGCTCGAGACCCTGCAGAACGGGGAGGTGCTGTGACCCACATCGACATTCGCGAAGTAGCGCTGCGCGACGGACTGCAGATCGAGCAGCCGATCCCGTTGTCGGCCAAGCTGGAACTGCTCGCCGCGGTGGCGAAAACCGGGGTGCGCGAAGTCGAGGCCACCGCCTTCGTCTCCCCCACCAAGGTGCCGTCGATGGCCGACGCGGCCGAACTGGCCGCCGAGCTGTACAACTTCCCCGGCATCGAATTCTCCGCACTGGTTGCCAGCCCGAACGGCGCGAAACGCGCAATCGCCGCCGGCTTCAGGTCGATCGAGTACGTGGTGGCCGCCGACGACACGTTCAGCATGAGGAACGTCGGCCGCACCAGCACCGAGGCAACCGATCAGATCAGTGAGATCGTCGCCATCGCACACGGCAACGACGTCAGTGTCGAGGTCATCGTCGCCACCGCGTGGGACTCGCCGTTCGAAGGCCCCACTCCCCCGCAGCGGGTACTGGACATCGCTACCGCCGCCCGCGACCAGGGCGTGGACCGGTTCTCGATCGCCGACACCATCGGCACCGCGACCCCTGGCCGGGTGAGTTCGCTCATCTCGCAACTACTTCCGATCATCGGGGACCTGCCGTTGGGCGGACACTTCCACAACACCCGCGGCTCCGGGCTGGCCAGCGCCTACGCGGCGGTCACCGCCGGCGTGACCCGGCTGGACGCGTCGGTCGGCGGGCTGGGCGGTTGCCCGTTCGCGCCCGGCGCCACCGGCAACATCGCCACCGAGGATCTGGTGTACCTGCTGACCGACAGCGGCTACACGGTCGACGTCGACCTGCAGGCCGCCATCGCCGCGGCGCGGGTCGCGAAAGAAGCCGTCGGTCACGACCTACCGAGCGCTCTGCTACGCGCGGGAGACCGGATCCGCAGCTGATGCCCGCAGAACTGCTGAGCGCCAAAGGGCGGCAGACCCGCCAAGCCATCGAGCTGGCCGCTCGAAAGCTGTTCGCCGAACGCGGTTTTCACGGTACCACGTTGGCCGACATCACCTCGGCCGCGGGCAAGTCGCCGGCGGTGTTCTACCGTTATTTCACCGATAAGGAAGACCTGCTGGCCGGCCTGGCCGAATCGTTTCTGCACGAGGTGGTCGAACCGTCCGGGTGGGCGGTACCCCTACCCGAGTCACCGGCCGACGACGCGTTCTTCACCTCGGTGGTCACCGGATACTGGAGCATGTTCAAGCAGAACATCGGCATCATGATCGCCGTCGCGCAGCTGGCCACCACCCAGCCACGATTCGCGCACGTGCAGAACGAATTCCGGCGTTTTGGTATGGACATCGTGGCCGCCTCGGTCCGCCGCGCCCAAGAACAGGGCCACGCAACCGAACTCAACCCGGAGCACACCGCCGCGGCCATCGCGCTGCTGTTCGAGAACTTCACCACCGTATTCGTCGGCAAGCCCGATCCCCAGAAAGGCCTGGGCGTGACCATCACCGACGAGGACGCGATCGCCCTGCTGTCCCGAATCTGGCAGAAGACGCTGTACGGAAACTAAGGAGTAATCAACGTGGATTTCACTCTGCCCGAACATCTTCCGGGCCTGCTGGCCGAGATGGACGAGTTCATCGAGACCGAGATCAAGCCGCTGGAACGCGAGAACATCCAGTACTTCGACCACCGTCGGGAGAATGCCCGCACCGACTGGGACAACGGTGGTATCCCGCGCCGCGAGTGGGAGGACCTGCTCGGTGAAATGCGCCGGCGCGCCGACAAGGCGGGCTGGCTGCGTTACGGCCTGCCGTCGCAGTTCGGCGGCCGCGACGGCAGCAACATCGATATGGCGGTCATCCGGGAACACCTGGCGCACAAGGGACTCGGGCTGCACAACGACCTGCAGGACGAGTCCTCGATCGTCGGCAACTTCCCGCAGGTCATCATGATGGACCGGTTCGGCACCGACGCCCAGAAAAAGGAATGGACCGAGGCGCTGATCACCGGCCAACGATCGATGGCGTTCGGCCTGACCGAACCCGACCACGGATCGGATGCCACCTGGCTGGAGACCACCGCGGTGCGTGACGGCGACAGTTGGGTTATCAACGGCGCCAAGCGTTTCAACACCGGCGTGCATCGCGCCACCCACGACCTGGTGTTCGCCCGCACCTCCGGTGAGCCGGGCCAGGCCCGGGGCATCACGGCGTTCCTGGTGCCCTGTGACACCCCGGGCTTCACCATCCCGTTTTATTGGTGGACGTTCAACATGCCGACCGACCACGCCGAAGTCGAGCTGAACGACGTCCGGGTGCCCGGCGACGCGGTGCTCGGCGAGGTGGACCGCGGTCTGGAGGTTGGCCAGACCTTCCTGCACGAGAACAGGATTCGCCAAGCGGCCAGCAGCCTGGGGGCAGCCCAGTACTGCATCGACCGTGCCGTGTCCTACGCCGGCGAACGCATCGTGTTCGGTAAACCGCTGGCGGTGAACCAGGCGGTGCAGTGGCCGCTGGTCGAGTTGCAGACCGAGGCGCAGATGGTGCGATTGCTGGTCTATTACGCCGCAACACAATTGGACCAGAATCACCACATGGAGGTCTCCGACAAGGTATCCATGGCAAACTACCGTGCCAATCGACTGGTGTGCGACGCAGCCGACCGGGCCATGCAGGTGCTCGGCGGCATCGGCTACAGCCGACACGAGCAACTCGAACACATCTACCGCCACCACCGCCGCTACCGCATCACCGAGGGCGCCGAAGAGATCCAGATTCGCCGGGTTGCCCAGCGGCTGTTCAAGTTCGGCAAAAAGTGACGCTGGCCGACAGCCTGAGCACCTTGCTCACCGAGGTCACGGGCCGCCAGGTGAGAATCGACAACCTGCGGGTGCTGACCGGCGGGGCCAGCCGCACCACCTGGGCCTTCGATGCCGTCACCGACACCGACCGGCGCGCGCTGATCCTGCGCACCGGCCCGCCCGACGACATCCACGCCGGCATGGAACTGGAGGCCCGGGTCCAGGCCGCCGCGGCAGCCGCGGGGGCGCCCGTCCCGCACGTCCTGGTCGCCGACGATTCGGTTGCCGCCCTTGGCAATCCGTACCTGATCTGCGAGGAGATCAAGGGCGAGACGATCGTCCGGCGCATCCAGCGAGCGCTCGAAGATCCGCAGCGGCTGCTGCGCCAGTGCGCCCAGGCCATCGCGGCGATCCACCGCGCCGACCCCGCGATCCCCGGTTTGACCCGCGAAGATCCGATCGAGCATTCCCGACGGCAGCTCGACGACATGGGCGACACCACCGCCACTTTCGAGTGGGCGTTTCGCTGGTTGGACGCCCACCGGCCGCCGCCCACCCCGACGGTGTTGGTGCACGGCGACTTCCGGATGGGCAACCTGATCGTCGACGGATCCGACCTGGCCGCGGTACTGGACTGGGAACTGGTACACCTCGGTGAGGCCTACGAGGACCTGGCCTGGTTCTGCGTGCGCGCCTGGCGCTTCGGCGCTCCCGCCGGCCGCGGCGCCGGCGGGCTGGGCAGCATCGAGACTTTCCTGCGCAGCTACGAGGAGGCCGGCGCGACGACGGTCGACCGGGCGGCGTTTCACTGGTGGCTGGTGCTGGCGACGCTGCGCTGGGGAATCATCTGCCGGTATCAGGCCGAGCGCCACCTGAGCGGGCAGACCCGCTCGGTGGAGCTGGCCACCATCGGACGCCGGGTATGCGAGAACGAATGGGACCTGCTCGACCTGCTCGCGGAGGTCCCATCGTGAACCTGCACGGCCGGCCCACCGCGGCCGAACTCGTCGCCGCCGTCGCCGAATTCCTGGAGACCGACGTACGGGAGGCGACCACCGGCCAGGTCAACTTTCACGCCCGGGTGGCCGCCAACGCGCTACGCATGGTCGAGAGAGAACTGCGTGAGCCGGACGATTCGGACGTGCGGGTAGCGCTGGACCGCCTTGGATACCCCGATGAGGCGGCGCTGGCCGCCGCCATCCGCGCCGGCGAACTGGACGGCCGCGACGCGGACGTCACCGCCTGCCTGCGCACACTGGTACGCCACCGACTGGCCGCCGCCCACCCCGGATACGACAAGGAGCAACCATGACGGTCCTGGAAACGGCCGACCGGCTGTTCAGCGCGATCGAAGAGGGCGACAAGGCCGCGGTCGCGAACATGTGGAGCGACGACGTCACCGTGTGGCGCACCGGCCGCCGCCCCGAGCTGGTCGACGACAAGCCGCGGGCGCTACGGGTGATCAATTGGTTCATCTCAGCCACCACGCAGCGCGCCTACCAGATCCTGGACCGGGAGGTCTTCGACAACGGATTCGTCCAGCAGCACATCCTGCGCGCCACCGGGCTCACCGGTCAGGCGATCGCGATGCGGGTTTGCATCGTGATCAAGTTGGACACAGATGGTCTTATCAACCGAATCGACGAGTACTTCGACCCCGAAGAGCTCGCCCCGCTACTGGACCGGGATCCAAGATGACGACGCTGGAAACACTGCTCGCCGACCCCGACACCGTCGGCACCTGGGCGTTGCTGCCCGAGAAGTCCACCATCGGCTTCAAGATCAAGAACATGTGGGGGCTGGTGCCGGTCAAGGGCAAGTTCACCGAGTTCAGCGGCGCCGGCGAACTCACCGGCACCGGCGCGGTCAACGGCCGCATCGACATCCAGGTCGCGTCGCTGCACACCGGCATCGGACTCCGCGACAAACACCTACTGTCCGCCGACTTCTTCGACGCCGAACGCTTCCCGACGATCGCGGTCGTTGTCACCGACCTGAGCCCGGGGCCCGGAAAGGCCGCCGAAGTGAAGTCCGAGTTCACCATCAAGGGCGTCACCGAACCGGTGACGCTGCCGGCGACCGTCACCGAGCACGACGACGGATCGGTGCGTATCACCGGCCGCGGCGACATCGACCGAACCCGCTTCGACCTGGACTGGAACAAATTCGGTGTGATGGCCGAGACGGTCACCGTGTCGGCCGAAGCCGTCTTCGTGCGGTCGTCCAGCGGCGCGTGAATTACCATCTGCACGTGCCCGACTCGAGCAGCCCCCTGAAGATCCTCGTCTACAGCAGCAACGCGCAGACCCGCCAAGCAGTGATGCAGGCGCTGGGTAAACGGCTGCATCCGGATCTGCCGGAGTTGAGCTATGTGGAAGTCGCCACCGGCCCGATGGTGATCCGCACAATGGACGAAGGCGGCATCGACCTGGCCATCCTGGACGGGGAGGCTACGCCCACGGGTGGCATGGGAATCGCCAAGCAACTCAAGGACGAGCTGTCGAACTGTCCGCCGATCCTGGTACTCACCGGCCGTCCCGACGACGCGTGGCTGGCCAGCTGGTCTCGGGCCGAAGCGGCGGTGCCGCATCCGCTGGACCCGATCGTGCTGGGCCGCGCGGTACTGAGCCTGTTGCGCGCACCCGCCCTCTGACCAGGCGGTCAGCCCCGGAGTTGGATCTTTTCCTCGGCTTCGGGAGCTTCGGCCTGCGCCTGGTGGAACTCTCCCGGCTCGATCTCCGGGCGCAGTCGCAGCACCGATTCCTCGGCTGCCGAGTCTTCTGATTCCTTACCGGCCCGCTTGGCGCCGGCCGCCCGCAGCGGTGACACCGGGATGCCGGAGGCGCCCGCGGCTGCGGAGGCCGCCGCGGCCCCGACTCCCGGAGCCGCCGCGGCGGCGATGTCGGACGCCGCGCTGGGCAGCACGCTCATCGCCGGGATTTCCGGCGTCTCCGAAGCCGCGGTTTCTTCCGTCGCGACGGCTTCCTCGGACTTTTCGGAGGACTCTTCGGCCTTAGTGGGTTCGGCGGACTTCGCGGGTTCCTTGGACTGGGTCGGCATCGACGGGCTGTCGCCGAGCAGCCCGGCCATCGCCACGCCACCCATCGCCAGCGGCATCATGCTGAAGCCCCCGACACCCGAGCTCGCGACGCCGGTGTTGGCGGTGGTGGCACTCACGGCGCCGGCGTCTGCGGGGGCTACCGCGTTGCCGGCGGTGTAGGCGCCGGGATCGCCGCTGGTGTAGCTGGCCGGGGCCAGACCCGCGTCGGTGCTCCCCGCCCCACCGGCGGTGGTGGCCGCACCGCCGTCGGCGCTTCCCCCGCCGCCGGCCGCACCGCCGGCACCGCCGGCGCTCATCGGTCCCGCCCCGGTCGCGGCGCCAGCAGCCGCACCCGCGCCGTTACCCGCGCCGGAGTTGGCCAGGCCGGCCAATCCCCCGGCCAGGCCGCTGGTCAGCGCCGGGAAGCTCTGCAGCACGGTCTGCCACGGCACCACCTGCGCGGCCGCCGCCGCGGCGTCGGCGTAATACCCGGCCATGGCGGTGACGTCGGCGGCCCACATCTCCTCGTAAATGCTCTCGGCCAGCGCGATCAACGGCGCGTTCTGGCCGAACAGGTTCGTCATCACCAAGTTCACGAACGCATTGCGGTTGGCGTCCACCGCACTCGGATGGACAACGGCCGCGCGGGCTGCCTCGAAGGCGCTGACCACCGATCGCGCCTGTCCCGCCGCACCCATTGACTGCGACGCCGCCGCGGCCAGCCAGCCCGCGTAGGGAGCGGCGGCGGCTGCCATGGCCGCGGCTGCCGGTCCCTGCCATGCCTGTCCGGCCAGGTTGGAGATCACCGAACCGAACGACTCGGCGGCGGTACTCAACTCTGCGGCCAGACCGTCCCACGCCGCGGCGGCCTGCAACATCGGCCCACTGCCGGCGCCCATGAACATCTTCGGGGAGATGATCTCCGGCGGCTGCGTGAAAAAACTCACAGTTCGCGTCCTCCCAGATCGGCCGACGGCGCTCGCGACCTCGCAAATCGCCCCCGCTACAGTCTGCTTGTAAGGGTAACAACAACCGCTCCACGCGTCTGGCGGTCGCCGGAATCAGCGATATTTTGCCTGGCTGGGTATCAAAAACCGGCCGTCTGGACAGCGGCTTGGCGGTTGCCCGCCGGGCCGTGCGGCGCCGCCGCGAACCGCCACCGAACCCGGGCGACCCCGCGGTGTCTATGAGCTTGACCCCGGGCATGTGCTCGGGCGGTCGCGCGACTATGTTGAAGGTCACTGTGACGGCCCACAAGCCCGGTCCGTCACTACAGCCCAATCACCCGCTTGCCCGCCCGCGCTGGCGGCCCGTACGGACGGATCGTGGAGCGAGTTGAACGCCTACATACCCATCCTGGTGCTCGCGGCAGTTGCCGCGGCGTTTGCCATCGGCTCGGTCTTCCTGGCCAGCATCACCGGGCCGACCCGTTTCAACAGGTCGAAGCTGGCGGCCTACGAATGCGGGATCGAGCCGACGGACAGCCCGGTCAGCGGTCCGCACGCGGCCAGCGGTCAGCGTTTCCCGATCAAGTACTACCTGACCGCGATGTTGTTCATCGTGTTCGACATCGAGATCGTGTTCCTCTATCCGTGGGCGGTCAGCTTCGATTCGCTGGGAGTTTTCGCGCTCGTCGAAATGCTGGTTTTCATGTTGACGGTTTTCGTGGCCTACGCCTATGTGTGGCGCCGCGGCGGCCTGACGTGGGATTGAGGTAGGACGTGGGAATCGAAGAACAGCTTCCCGGTGGGATCCTGCTGTCCACGGTGGAGAAGGTGGCGGGCTACGTCCGCAAGAACTCGCTGTGGCCGGCGACGTTCGGGCTGGCCTGTTGTGCGATCGAGATGATGGCGACCGCCGGCCCGAGGTTCGACATCGCCCGGTTCGGAATGGAGCGGTTCTCGGCGACGCCGCGACAAGCCGACCTGATGATCGTCGCGGGCCGGGTGAGCCAGAAGATGGCGCCGGTGCTGCGCCAGATCTACGACCAGATGGCCGAGCCGAAGTGGGTGCTGGCCATGGGCGTGTGCGCCTCGTCGGGCGGAATGTTCAACAACTACGCGATCGTGCAGGGCGTCGACCACATCGTCCCGGTGGACATCTACCTGCCCGGCTGCCCGCCGCGGCCCGAGATGCTGCTGCACGCAATACTCAAGCTGCACGACAAGATTCAGGAAATGCCGCTGGGGGTCAACCGCGAGCGCGCCATCGCCGAAGCCGAAGAGGCGGCGATGGCGGCCCGGCCCACCATCGAGATGCGCGGGCTGCTGCGATGAGCTCACCGGACAAGGATCCGCAGGGCGCGGCGGTCACCCCGGGCGTCCAGGTGCCGGTGGGCGGCGAGGTGATCGACGTCCGCCGCGGCATGTTCGGCGTGTCCGGCACCGGCGACACCTCCGGTTACGGCCGGCTGGTTCGCAAAGTGACACTGCCCGGCGGCAGCCCACGGCCCTACGGCAGCTACTTCGACGACATCGCCGATCGACTGAGCGAGGCGCTGTCGCGCGACGGCGTCGAGTTCGACGAGGCGATCGAGAAGGTGGTGGTCGACCGCGACGAGCTCACCCTGCACGTGCACCGGGATCGGCTGGTAGAGGTCGCCCAGCGCCTGCGCGACGAACCGGAGCTGCGCTTCGAACTGTGCATGGGCGTCAACGGCGTGCACTACCCGCACGAGACCGGCCGCGAACTGCACGCCGTCTACCCGCTGAAGTCGATCACGCACAACCGCCGGCTGCGACTGGAAGTGTCGGCGCCGGACAGTGATCCGCACATTCCTTCGCTGTTCGCCGTCTACCCGACCAACGACTGGCACGAGCGCGAGACGTACGACTTCTTCGGCATCATCTTCGACGGGCACCCGTCGCTGACCCGGATCGAGATGCCCGACGACTGGCACGGGCATCCGCAACGCAAGGACTACCCGTTGGGCGGTATCCCGGTCGAATACAAGGGCGCGCAGATTCCTCCGCCCGACGAGCGGAGGGGTTACAACTGATGAGCACCACCGAAACTCTCGTCGTCGCCGGCGGTCAGGACTGGGACAAGGTCGTCGACGCCGCACGCAACGCCGACCCCGGCGAACGCATCGTCGTCAACATGGGCCCGCAGCACCCGTCCACCCACGGGGTGCTGCGGCTGATCCTCGAAATCGAGGGCGAGACGGTCACCGAGGCCCGCTGCGGAATCGGCTACCTGCACACCGGAATCGAGAAGAACCTCGAATACCGGTACTGGACGCAGGGCGTCACCTTCGTCACCCGAATGGATTACCTCTCACCGTTTTTCAACGAAACCGCGTACTGCCTGGGCGTGGAGAAGCTGCTCGGCATCACCGAGCAGATCCCGGAGCGGGTCAACGTCATCCGGGTGATGATGATGGAGCTCAACCGGATCTCCTCGCACCTGGTCGCGCTGGCGACCGGCGGGATGGAGCTGGGCGCGATGACGCCGATGTTCGTCGGCTTCCGGGGCCGCGAAGTGATCCTGACCCTGTTCGAGAAGATCACCGGCCTGCGGATGAACAGCGCCTACATCCGGCCCGGCGGCCTGGCGCAGGACCTGCCGCCCGGCGGGGCCGACGACGTCGCCGAAGCCCTCGTACAACTCCGCAAAATCCTGCGCGAGATGGGCGACCTGCTCAACGAGAACGCGATCTGGAAGGCCCGTACCGAAGACGTCGGATACCTCGATCTGACCGGTTGTATGGCCCTGGGCATCACCGGCCCGATCCTGCGCGCCACCGGTCTGCCCTACGACCTGCGCAAGAACGAGCCGTACTGCGGCTACCAGGACTACGAGTTCGACGTGATCACCGAAGACACCTGTGATGCGTACGCGCGCTACATCATTCGCGTCAAGGAGATGTGGGAGTCGATCAAGATCGTCGAACAGTGCCTGGACAAGCTGCGGCCCGGCCCGACGATGGTCGAGGACCGCAAGATCGCTTGGCCCGCAGACCTTTACGTGGGCCCCGACGGAATGGGTAACTCCCCTGAGCACATCGCCAAGATCATGGGCAGCTCGATGGAAGCGCTGATCCACCACTTCAAGCTGGTGACCGAGGGCATCCGCGTTCCGGCCGGACAGGTCTACACGGCGGTGGAATCCCCGCGCGGCGAACTCGGCGTGCACATGGTCAGCGACGGGGGCACCCGGCCCTACCGGGTGCACTATCGCGACCCTTCCTTCACCAATCTGCAGTCGGTGGCGGCGATGTGTGAAGGCGGGATGGTGGCCGACCTGATCACCGCGGTCGCCAGCATCGACCCCGTGATGGGCGGGGTGGACCGGTGAGCGCGCCGTCCGCGTCGAACAGCGGCGAGCGGGTCTTCATCCGGCTCGGGCCTCCCCCGTCGGAACCCAACCAGTTCGTGGTGGAGGGCGCCCCGGAGTCGTATGCGCCGGAGGTGCAGGCGCGACTGGAACTCGAGGCCAAGGAGATCATCGCCAAGTACCCGAACAAGCGGTCGGCGTTGCTGCCGCTGCTGCACCTGGTGCAGGGCGAGGACTCCTACATCACCCCGGCCGGAATGGAGTTCTGCGCGCAGCAACTAGACCTGACCGGCGCCGAGGTATCGGCGGTGGCCAGCTTCTACACCATGTATCGGCGCGGTCCCACCGGTGACTACTTCGTGGGTGTCTGCACCAATACGCTGTGCGCGGTGATGGGCGGCGACGCAATCTTCGACGACCTCAAGGAATACCTCGGCATCGGCAACGACGAGACCACCCCCGACGGATCGGTCACGCTGCAGCACATCGAATGCAACGCCGCCTGCGATTTCGCGCCGGTGGTGATGGTCAACTGGGAGTTCTACGACAATCAGACCACCGAGTCGGCGCGCCGGCTCGTCGACTCGCTGCGGTCCGGTGAGCCGGTGCCCCCCACCCGCGGGGCGCCGCTGTGCAAGTTCCGCGAGACCTCGCGCATCCTGGCCGGTCTGCGCGACGAACGCCCCGACGAAGGCCAGGGTGGGGCCGGCGCGGCCACCCTGGCCGGCCTGCGGGTGGCACAGGACAACGATATGCAGGCACCCCCCGTTCCGGGCAGCGCGCCGGAAGGCAAAGCATGACAACACCTTTGACGCCGGTCATCAGCCGGTACTGGGACGACCCCGAGTCGTGGTCGCTGGCGACCTACGAACGTCATGACGGCTACCAGGCCATGAAGAAGGCCCTGGCAATGGACCCCGACGACGTGATCACGACGGTCAAGGACTCCGGACTGCGCGGTCGCGGCGGTGCGGGATTCTCCACCGGCACCAAGTGGTCGTTCATCCCGCAGGGCGACTCCGGCGCCGCCGCCAAGCCGCACTACCTGGTGGTCAACGCCGACGAGTCCGAACCCGGTACGTGCAAAGACATTCCGCTGATGCTGGCCACGCCGCACGTGCTGGTGGAAGGCGTGATAATCGCCTCCTACGCGATCCGGGCCAGCCACGCGTTCATCTACGTGCGCGGCGAGGTGGTACCGGTGTTGCGCCGGCTGCAGAACGCGGTGGCCGAGGCCTACGCCGCCGGTTATCTGGGCCGCGACATCGGCGGCTCCGGTTTCGACCTGGAGCTGGTGGTGCACGCCGGCGCCGGCGCCTACATCTGCGGCGAGGAGACCGCGCTGCTGGACTCGCTGGAAGGCCGCCGCGGCCAGCCCCGGCTGCGGCCACCCTTCCCCGCCGTCGCCGGCCTCTACGGCTGCCCGACGGTGATCAACAACGTGGAGACCATCGCCAGCGTCCCGTCGATCATCCGCAACGGCGTCGACTGGTTCCGCTCCATGGGCACCGAAAAGTCACCGGGCTTCACGCTGTATTCGCTGTCCGGGCACGTCACCCGGCCCGGCCAGTACGAGGCGCCGCTGGGAATCACGCTGCGCGAGTTGCTCGATTACGCCGGCGGCGTGCGGGCCGGGCACCGGCTCAAGTTCTGGACCCCGGGCGGGTCGTCCACGCCGCTGCTGACCGACGAACATCTCGACGTCCCACTGGATTACGAAGGAGTCGGCGGGGTCGGCTCGATGCTGGGCACCAAAGCTTTGGAGATCTTCGACGAGACCACCTGCGTGGTGCGGGCGGTGCGGCGCTGGACCGAGTTCTACAAGCACGAGTCCTGCGGCAAGTGCACACCGTGCCGCGAAGGCACCTTCTGGCTGGACAAGATCTACGCACGACTGGAAAACGGCCAGGGCACCCGCGAAGACCTCGACAAGCTGTTGGACATCTCCGACGCGATACTCGGAAAGTCGTTCTGCGCGTTGGGCGATGGCGCCGCCAGCCCGGTGATGTCCTCGATCAAGTTTTTCCGCGACGAATACCTCGCCCATGTCGAAAGAGGCGGATGCCCGTTCGACCCCCGAGACTCCATGCTCTCGCCGGACGGAAAGGCGTGACCTGCCGATGACCACGACTTCTGATGCGACCGACAAGACCGGCGAGGCGACCCCGCCGGACATGGTGTCGCTGACCATCGACGGCGTCGAAATCAGTGTTCCCAAAGGCACTTTGGTGATCCGCGCGGCTGAGCTGATGGGGATTCAGATTCCCCGGTTCTGCGACCACCCGCTGCTCGACCCGGTCGGCGCGTGCCGGCAGTGCCTGGTGGAGGTGGAGGGCCAGCGCAAGCCGATGGCGTCGTGCACCACGGTGTGCACCGACGACATGCAGGTGCACACCCAGCTCACCTCGCCGGCCGCCGATAAGGCCCAGCACGGCGTGATGGAACTGCTGCTGATCAATCACCCGCTGGACTGTCCGATGTGCGACAAGGGCGGTGAATGCCCGTTGCAGAACCAGGCGATGTCCAACGGCCGCGCGGAATCTCGCTTCACCGACACCAAGCGCACCTTCGCCAAGCCGATCAACATATCCTCGCAGGTGCTGCTGGACCGGGAGCGGTGCATCCTGTGCGCCCGCTGCACCCGGTTCTCCGACCAGATCGCCGGTGACCCGTTCATCGACATGCAGGAGCGCGGCGCGCTGCAGCAGGTCGGCATCTACGCCAACGAGCCGTTCGACTCCTACTTCTCCGGCAACACCGTGCAAATCTGCCCGGTGGGCGCGTTGACCGGGATGTCCTACCGGTTCCGGGCCCGTCCCTTCGACCTGGTGTCCAGCCCGAGCGTGTGCGAGCACTGCGCGGGTGGCTGCGCCGAGCGCACCGACCATCGACGCGGCAAGGTGATGCGCCGGTTGGCCGGCGACGACCCCGAAGTCAACGAGGAATGGATCTGCGACAAGGGCCGCTGGGCGTTCACCTACGCGACCCAACCCGACGTCCTCACCACGCCGCTGATCCGCGACGCCGACGGGACGCTGCAGCCCGCGTCGTGGTCGCACGCGATCGTGGCCGCGGTGCAGGGACTCGACGCGGCCCGCGGCAACACCGGGGTTCTGGTCGGCGGCCGGGTCACCTGGGAAGACGCCTACGCCTACGCAAAGTTCGCGCGAATTGTGTTGGGCACCAACGACATCGACTTCCGCGCCCGACCCTTCTCGGCCGAGGAGGCCGACTTCCTGGCGGCGCACGTCGCCGGGCGGCCGGTCACCGTCAGCTTCTCCGACCTGGAGACCGCCCCGGTGGTGCTGCTGGTCGGGTTCGAGCCCGAGGAAGAGTCGCCGTCGGTGTTCCTGCGGTTGCGAAAGGCCGCCCGCAAGAACGGTGTTCCGGTCTACGGGGTGGCGCCGTTCGCCACCCGCGCCCTGGCCAAGATGTCCGGCCGGCTGCTGCGCACCGCGCCCGGCGCCGAGCCCGCCACGCTGGACGGCTTGACCGACGGCGAGGTGGGAGAGCTGCTGCGCAAACCCGGCGCGGTCATCATGGTCGGGGAGCGTCTGGCCACTGTTCCCGGCGGCCTGACGGCCGCGGCCCGACTGGCCGAGGCCACCGGCGCCCGGCTGGCCTGGGTGCCCCGGCGCGCCGGTGAGCGGGGCGCGCTGGAAGCCGGCGCGCTGCCCGGCCTGTTGCCGGGCGGTCGCCCCGTCGCCGACGACGCCGCCCGGGCACAGGTCCTCGCCGCGTGGCACGTGGACGAATTGCCTACCGCGCCAGGGCGGGACGCCGACGGCATCCTGGCCGCCGCCGCCGACGGCACCCTGGGTGCGCTGCTGGTGGGCGGCATCGAGCCCGGCGACTTCGCCGATCCCGAGGCGGTGCTGGGCGCACTCGATGCGGCGCCGTTCGTGGTCAGCTTGGAGTTGCGGCACAGCGAGGTCACCGAACGCGCCGACGTGGTGTTCCCGGTGGCGCCGACCACGCAGAAGCCGGGCGCGTTCGTCAACTGGGAAGGCCGCTACCGCGGCTTCGAACCGGTGTTCCGTGGCACCACCGTGCAGGCCGGCCAATCCGATCACCGGGTGCTCGACACGCTGGCCGACGAGATGGGCATCTACCTCGGCTGCGCCTCGGTGGAGTCGGCCCGCGAAGAACTGGCGGCGCTGGGTACCTGGGACGGTGAACGCCCGGCCGGGCCGTCGGTCCAGGCCGCAGCGCCCGCCCAGCCCGGCGCCGGCGAAGCGGTGCTGACCGGCTGGCGGTTGCTGCTCGACGCCGGCCGCGGCCAGGACGGCGAACCGCATCTGGCCGGAACCGCGCGCCAACCCGAGGTGCGGCTGTCGCCGGACACCGCGGCCGAGATCGGCGCCGCCGACGGTGAACCCGTCACGGTCAGCACCCCGCGCGGCTCGATCACATTGCCGCTCAACATCACCGACATGCCCGACCGGGTGGTGTGGTTGCCGTTGAACTCGCCCGGCTCGGCGGTACACCGGCAACTGGGCGTGACCGCAGGCAGCGTGGTGAAGATCGGGGCGAAATCATGAACGGCTTGACCGCTTTCGGGCACGATCCGTGGTGGCTGGTGGTCGGCAAGACCCTGGCCATCTTCGTGTTCCTGATGCTTAACGTGCTGGTGGCGATCCTGCTCGAGCGGAAGATCCTGGGCTGGATGCAGTTGCGGCCCGGCCCCAACCGGGTCGGCCCGTGGGGCACCCTGCAGAGCCTGGCCGACGGAATCAAGCTGGCGCTCAAGGAAAGCATCACTCCCGGCGGCGTCGACTGGTTCGTCTACTTCGCCGCACCGGCCATCTCGGCGATCCCGGCGTTCACCGCGTTCGCGTTCATCCCGTTCGGCCCCGAGGTGTCGGTCTTCGGCCACTGGACACCGTTGCAGCTCACCGACCTTCCGGTCGCGGTGCTGTTCATCCTGGGGCTCTCGGCGATCGGCGTGTACGGCATCGTACTGGGCGGCTGGGCGTCCGGCTCCACCTACCCGCTGCTGGGCGGGGTGCGATCGACCGCCCAGGTCATCTCCTACGAGGTGGCGATGGGGCTGTCGTTCGCCGCGGTGTTCCTCTACGCCGGCTCCATGTCGACGTCGCAGATCGTGGCCAGCCAGGACCGGGTCTGGTACGTCTTCCTGCTGCTCCCGTCGTTCATCATCTACCTGATCTCGATGGTCGGCGAAACCAACCGGGCACCCTTCGACCTGCCCGAGGCCGAAGGCGAGCTGGTCGCCGGCTTCCACACCGAGTACTCGTCGCTGAAGTTCGCGATCTTCATGCTCGCCGAGTACGTCAACATGATGACCGTGTCGTCCCTGGCCACCGTCATGTTCTTCGGCGGCTGGCATGCCCCGTGGCCGCTGAACATGTGGGACGGCGCCAACTCCGGCTGGTGGCCGGTGCTCTGGTTCACCGCCAAGATGTGGACCTTCCTGTTCATCTACTTCTGGCTGCGCGCCAGCCTGCCCCGGTTCCGCTACGACCAGTTCATGTCGCTGGGCTGGAAGTTGCTGATCCCGGTCTCGCTGGTGTGGATCATGATCGCCGCCGTCGTCCGCACCCTGCGCAACCAGGGCTACCAGCATTGGACGGTGGTCCTGGTGATCAGCAGCCTCGTCGTCGGCGCGCTGCTGTTGGCGACGCTGCGCAAACCGTTCAGCGCACCGAGCCCCAGGGCGCGCGCCCGCCAGCGCCGCCAGCAGCTCGAGGAGCGCGGCAGCACCGAACCGGCGTTCCCGGTGCCGCCGCTGCCGCTGAAGAAACTCGAACAGCCGATCGGCGCGAGCAAGGAGAAGGCACGTGGCTAACCCACTCCGGCGTCCGTTGGACGCCCTGGCCGGATTCGGCGTGACATTCAGCTCGATGTTCAAAAAGACCGTCACCGAGGAATATCCGGAGAAGCCGGGCCCGGTGGCGCCGCGCTACCACGGACGCCATCAGCTCAACCGGTACCCCGACGGCCTGGAGAAGTGCATCGGCTGCGAGTTGTGCGCCTGGTCGTGTCCGGCCGACGCGATCTACGTCGAGGGCGCGGACAACACCGAGGAAGCCCGGTACTCCCCGGGCGAACGCTACGGGCGCGTCTATCAGATCAACTACCTACGCTGCATCGGCTGCGGCCTGTGCATCGAGGCCTGCCCCACCCGGGCGCTGACCATGACCAACGACTACGAACTGGCCGACGACAACCGCGCCGACCTGATCTACGAGAAGGACCGGCTGCTGGCGCCGCTGCTGCAGGACATGCTCGCGCCGCCGCACCCGCGGGCCGAGGGCGCCACCGACAAGGACTACTACCTGGGCAACGTGACCGCCCACGGTCTGCGTCAAAGCCAGGACGCCAAATGATCGCCACCCTGGCCGCCAACGTCGCGGCCGACACGCTGGTCCGCACCTCCACCGGTGAAGCGGTGATGTTCTGGGTGCTGGGCACCGCGGCATTGATCGGCGCACTCGGGGTGGTGCTGGCCGTCAACGCGGTCTACTCCGCGATGTTCCTGGCGATGACGATGCTCATCCTGGCGGTGTTCTACATGGCCCAGGACGCGCTGTTCCTCGGCGTCGTCCAAGTCGTCGTCTACACCGGCGCGGTGATGATGCTGTTCCTGTTCGTGCTGATGCTCATCGGCGTCGACTCCGCCGAGTCGCTCAAAGAGACGCTGCACGGCCAGCGGGTCGCCGGTGTGGTGACCGGCATCGGGTTCGGTGTGCTGCTGATCGCCGGGATCGGCAACGTGGCCACCGGCGGCTTCTCCGGGCTGGCTGCCGCGAACGCCAACGGAAACGTCGAAGGCCTTGCGGCGCTGATCTTCTCGCGCTACCTGTGGGCCTTCGAATTGACCAGCGCGCTGTTGATCACCGCGGCGGTCGGGGCGATGATCCTGGCGCACCGGGAGCGTTTCGAGCGCCGCAAGACCCAGCGCGAGCTCGCCGAGGAACGCTTCCGTCCGGGAGGCCACCCGACGCCGCTGCCGAACCCCGGTGTCTACGCCCGGCACAACGCCGTCGATGTGGCCGCGCTGCTGCCCGACGGCTCCTACTCGGAGTTGTCGGTTTCCAAGATCCTGCGCACCCGCGGGGCCGACGGCCTTGCCACCCCCTCCCCCGAAGCCGTGTCCGGCGGCCCCAAAGGCGGTGCGTCATGAACCCGGCCAACTACCTCTACCTCTCGGCCCTGCTGTTCACCATTGGCGCCGCCGGCGTGCTGTTGCGGCGCAACGCGATCGTCATGTTCATGTGTGTGGAGCTGATGCTCAACGCCGTCAACCTGGCGTTCGTCACCTTCGCCCGCATGCACGGCAAGCTCGACGGACAGATGATCGCGTTCTTCACCATGGTTGTCGCGGCCTGCGAGGTCGTGATCGGCCTGGCCATCATCATGACGATTTTCCGTGCCCGCAAATCGGCGTCGGTCGACGACGCGAATCTACTCAAAGGCTAGAAACGCCAAGATGATTCACTACACCTGGCTGCTGGTGGCACTGCCCCTGGCAGGTGCCGCGATCCTGCTGTTCGGCGGTCGGCGCACCGACGCCTTCGGCCACTGGCTGGGCACACTGGCCGCGCTGTCCGCGTTCGGCGTGGGAGCCACGCTGCTAGCCGAGATGCTCGGTCGTGGCGAAGGCGACCGGACCATCGCCCAGACGGTGTACTCCTGGATTCCCGTCGGTGGCCTGCACGTCGACTTCGGCCTGCAGATCGACCAGCTGTCAATGTGTTTCGTGCTGCTGATCTCCGGAGTGGGCTCGCTGATCCACATCTATTCGATCGCCTACATGGCCGAGGACCCGGACCGCCGCCGCTTCTTCGGCTACCTCAATCTGTTCCTGGCCTCGATGCTGCTGCTGGTGGTCGCGGACAACTACGTGCTGCTCTACGTCGGCTGGGAAGGCGTGGGCCTGGCTTCCTACCTGCTGATCGGCTTCTGGTACCACAAGCCGTCGGCGGCCACGGCGGCCAAGAAGGCGTTCGTGATGAACCGGGTCGGCGACGCCGGGTTGGCATTGGCGATGTTCCTGATGTTCGGCACCTTCGGCACGGTGTCCTACAGCGGCGTGTTCGCCGGGGCGCCCGCCGCCAGTCAGGGCGTGCTGAACGCGATGGGTCTGCTGCTGCTGATGGGTGCGTGCGCCAAATCCGCCCAGGTGCCGCTGCAGGCCTGGTTGGGCGACGCCATGGAGGGCCCCACCCCGGTGTCCGCGCTGATCCACGCCGCCACCATGGTGACCGCCGGTGTCTACCTGATCGTGCGGTCCAACCCGGTGTTCAACCTGGCGCCCGGCGCGCAGCTGGCCGTCGTCATCGTCGGCGCGGTGACCCTGATGCTGGGAGCGTTCATCGGCTGCGCCAAGGACGACATCAAGCGGGCCCTGGCCGCCTCCACGATGAGCCAGATCGGCTACATGGTGCTGGCCGCGGGCCTGGGCCCGGCCGGCTACCCCTTCGCGATCATGCACCTGCTCACCCACGGCTTCTTCAAGGCCGGGCTGTTCCTGGGCTCCGGGTCGATCATCCATGCCATGCACGAGGAGCAGGACATGCGCCGCTACGGCGCGCTGCGCAAGGCTCTGCCGATCACCTTCGCCACCTTCGGTCTGGGGTATCTGGCGATCATCGGGGTGTGGCCGTTCGCCGGCTTCTTCTCCAAGGACGCGATCATCGAGGCGGCCCTGGGCGCGGGTGGCACCCGCGGCTACGTGCTCGGCGGGGCCGCGCTGCTGGGTGCGGGCATCACCGCGTTCTACATGACCCGGGTGATGCTGATGACCTTCTTCGGCAAGAAGCGCTGGACGCCGGGGACCCACCCGCACGAGTCGCCGGCGCTGATGACGATGCCGATGATCCTGCTGGCGTTCGGCTCGGTGTTTTCCGGTTTCCTGTTCACCTACGGCGACTCGCTGAAGCACTGGCTGGAACCCGTCGTCGGTGTGCACGAGGAAGCCGCGCACGGCATTCCGGCCGCGGCGGTCAGTGCCGCGGCGCTGGCGGTCGTCCTGGTCGGAGTTGTGGTGGCCTACCGGATGTACGGCGGCAAGGCGGAAATCCCGCGGGTCGCCCCGGCCCGCGTCTCGGTGCTCACGACGGCCGCCCGCGCCGACGCCTACGGCGACGCCTTCAACGAGGAGGTCTTCATGCGCCCCGGTGCGCAACTGACACACGCGCTGGTCGTCGCCGACGACGCCGGTGTGGACGGATCGGTCAACGGACTGGCCGCGCTGGTGGGCCGAACGTCGAATCGCCTGCGCGGCTTTCAGACCGGCTTCGCCCGCAACTATGCGCTGTCGATGCTGCTGGGTGCCGCCGTGGTGGCCGGCGCATTGTTGGCGGTGAACCTGTGGTGAGCGCCCGCGTCGCGACGATGCAGAGCGAAGCGATGAGGAGGAGCGGCGCTCATGACTCGTCGCGACGATGCAGAGCGAAGCGATGAGGAGGAGCGGCGCTCATGACTGATGTTCCCTGGCTGACCGTGCTGTGGCTGCTGCCGCTGGCCGGGTCGGTGCTGGTCATCCTGCTGCCGCCGGGCCAGCGCCAGCTCGCCAAATGGACTGGCGTGGTGGTCAGCGTGCTGACCCTGGCGGTGTCGCTGGTCGTCGGTATCGGTTTCAAACCGGGCGGCAGCAACTACCAATTCGTCGAATCACACCAGTGGATACCGGCTTTCGGCACCGGATACACGTTGGGCGTGGACGGTATCGCGCTCGTCCTGGTGGTGCTCACCACGGTGCTGATCCCGCTGCTGCTTATCGCCGGCTGGAATGACGGTGGCCAGACCAGCCCGCGCGGGGTACACGCCTACGTCGCACTGACGCTGGCTATCGAGTCGATGGTGCTGATCTCGGTGGTCGCCCTCGACGTGCTGCTGTTCTACGTGTTCTTCGAGGCGATGCTGATCCCGATGTACTTCTTGATCGGCGGCTTCGGTCACGGTGCCGGACGTTCGAAGGCAGCGGTGAAGTTCTTGCTGTACAACCTGTTCGGCGGGTTGATCATGCTGGCGGCGGTGATCGGGCTGTACGTGGTGACCGCGCAGCACGGGGGCGGCACCTTCGATTTCCGCGAGATCGTCACCGGCGTGCAGTGGGGCCGCTACAGCGACGTGGATCCCGCGGTGTTCAAGGCCATCTTCCTGGGCTTCATGTTCGCGTTCGCGGTCAAAGCGCCGCTGTGGCCACTGCACCGCTGGCTGCCCGACGCCGCGGTCGAATCCACGCCGGCGACCGCGGTGCTGATCACCGCTGTGATGGACAAGGTCGGCACGTTCGGCATGCTGCGCTACTGCCTGCAGCTGTTCCCTGATGCCTCAACGTATTTCCGGCCGGTGATCGTGGCGCTGGCCATCATCGGGGTGATCTACGGCGCGATCGTGGCGATCGGCCAGACCGACATGATGCGCCTGATCGCCTACACCTCGATCTCGCACTTCGGGTTCATCATCGCCGGTATCTTCGTGATGACCACGCAGGGCCAGAGCGGCTCGACGCTGTACATGCTCAACCACGGCCTCTCGACGGCGGCGGTGTTCCTGATCGCCGGTTTCCTGGTGTCCCGGCGCGGCAGTCGGTCGATCTCCGACTACGGGGGCGTGCAGAAGGTGGCCCCGATCTTGGCGGGCACCTTCCTGGTCTCCTGCATGGCCACCCTCTCGCTGCCCGGGCTGGCGCCGTTCGTCAGCGAATTCCTGGTGCTGCTGGGGACTTTCAACCGCTACTGGGTGGCCGCCGCGTTCGGGGTCACCGCGCTGGTGCTGGCCGCGATCTACATGCTCTGGCTCTACCAGCGCGTGATGACCGGCCCGGTGGCGACCGGCAACGAGAAGATCCGCGACCTGGCCGGCCGCGAAATGGTGGTCGTCGCACCGCTTATCGCGCTGCTGCTGGTGCTCGGTGTGTACCCCAAGCCGATCTTGGACGTCATCAACCCGGCGGTCGACCACACCATGCAGACCATCGGCCAACACGATCCCGCACCCACCGTTCCTATGCAGGTACCCCGGACAGCCGAAGGACCGCACCGATGATCCTGCCCTCCCCCAGCATCGAGTACTTCCTGCTGTCCCCGCTGTTCATCGTCTTCGGTGTCGCAGTCGTCGGGGTGGTAGCCGAAGCCTTCCTGCCGCGGCGACTCCGCTACGGCGCTCAGGTGTTCCTGACCCTCACCGGGTTGGTCGCCGCGTTCGTGGCGGTGGTCGTGGTGGCCCGATCGGTTCCGGCCGAGGGCCGGCGCACCGTGATGGGCGCGATGGCCGTCGATCGGGCGGCGCTGTTCCTGCAGGGCACCATTCTGTTGGTTGCGGTGCTGGCGACCATTTTCGTGGCCGAGCGCAGCAAGGTCGCGGTCAAGAAGTCCGCCAAGGTGTTCGCGGGATTGGATTCCTTTACCCCGCAAGCGTCTTCGGTGCCCGGCAGTGACGCCGAGCAAGAGGCGCAGCGCGCCGGGGCCGCCCAGACCGAACTCTTCCCGCTGCTGCTGCTGTCGGTCGGCGGCATGATGGTGTTCCCCGCCTCCAACGATCTGCTGACCATGTTCGTTGCGCTGGAAGTTCTTTCGCTGCCGCTGTACCTGATGTGCGGACTGGCCCGGCACCGCCGGCTGATGTCGCAGGAATCGGCGCTGAAGTATTTTCTGCTGGGCGCCTTCTCGTCGGCGTTCTTCCTCTACGGGGTCGCGTTGCTGTATGGGGCAACCGGCACGCTGACCCTGACCGGTATCCGCGATTCGCTTGCCGCGCAGAGCGATGAGTCGATGGCGTTGGTCGGCGTCGCGCTGCTGTCGGTGGGCCTGCTGTTCAAGGTCGGCGCGGTGCCGTTCCACTCCTGGATTCCCGACGTGTATCAGGGTGCGCCCACCCCGATCACCGGGTTCATGGCGGCGGCCACCAAGGTCGCGGCCTTCGGCGCACTGCTGCGGGTGGTCTACGTGGCGCTGCCTCCCCTGCATCACGACTGGCGCCCGGTGCTGTGGGCTATCTCGATCCTGACCATGCTCGTCGGCACCATCACCGCGGTGAATCAGGTCGACGTCAAACGCATGCTGGCGTATTCGTCGGTGGCCCACGTCGGTTTCATCCTCACCGGTGTGATCGCCGACAGCGCCGAGGGCCTGTCCGGAACGTTGTTCTATCTGGTGGCCTACAGCTTCAGCACGGTGGGCGCGTTCGCGATTGTCGGACTGATCCGCGGTTCCGACGGCGTCGAGGACGCCGAACTGTCGCACTGGGCCGGGCTGGGTCAGCGCTCTCCCATTGTGGGCGTGATGCTTTCGATGTTCTTGCTGGCGTTTGCGGGGATCCCGCTGACGAGCGGGTTCATCAGCAAGTTCGCCGTGTTCCGGGCCGCGGCCCAGGGCGGGGCGGTGCCGCTGGTGATCATCGGTGTGATCTCCAGCGCGATCGCCGCCTACTTCTATGTGCGGGTGATCGTGTCGATGTTCTTCACCGAACCGACCGATACCACGCCGCACGTGGTCGAGCCCGGCGTGCTGAGCAAGGCCGCAATTGCGGTGTGCGCCTTGGTGACTGTGGCGTTGGGCATCTTCCCGCAGCCGGTGCTCGACCTGGCCGCCCAGGCGGCCACCTTACTGCACTGACCCGGCGGGCCCGGTTAGCGGAAGAACCCTGACTGTCCGTCGCCCTGGTTGAAACCACCGCTGCTGTTGGTACCCGAATTCCTGATCCCCGAGCTGCCCGTCCCGGTGTTGTGCACACCCGCGTTGGCGGTCCCGGAGTTGGAGATCCCGGCGCTGCCGTTACCCGAATTGGTGAAGCCGACGTCGGGATTGCCGGAGTCGGTGTTCGAGTTGAAGAAGCCGATGTTGTCGCCGGCGCCGGAGTTGTTGAAGCCGACGTTGCCACCGTTACCCGAGTTCCAGGCTCCCACATTGCTGCCCGCGCCCGAGTTGTAAAAGCCCACCTGTGATTGGCCTTGGGAGTTCATGAAGCCCATGCTGTAGTTGGCCGCGTTCCCATAGCCGGCGTTGCCGTTGCCGGAGTTGAGGAAGCCGGAATCGCCGGTGCCGGTGTTGCCGAAGCCCGAGCTCGTCGCCCCCGCCGGGGTGACGTTGAACGCGTTGCCCAGGCCCGTGACCAGGTTGCCGGAGTTCCAGAAGCCGGTGTTGGTGTTGCCCGAGTTGCCGAAGCCGGTGTTCGTCGCGCCGGTGTTGGCGAATCCGACGTTGCCATAGCCCAGCGAGTATCCGCTGGCGTCCCGCACCTCGGGACCACCGGAGTTGAAGGCGCCCAGGTTGAATCCGCCGGCGTTGGCGAAGCCCCAGTTGTCCACGCCCGAGTTGAAGCTGCCCATATCGCCGATACCGGCGTTCACCAAACCGACGTTCAGCGTGCCGGCGTTGAGGATGCCGAGATTGTAGGTGCCCGGGTTCATCAGCCCCATGTTGTTGGCGCCAGCGTTGCCCAAGCCCATGTTGATTGAGCCGGCGTTGAACGACCCGGAGTTGGTGGTACCCGCATTCCACAGTCCGGTGTCCAGCATGCCGGTGTTACCGATGCCGGTGTCGATGCTGCCCGAGTTGAAGATGCCCCAGCTTCCGTTGCCGGAGTTGAAGATTCCGACGTTTCCGCTACCGGTGTTGAAGAAGCCGACGTTGTTGCTGCCCGAGTTTCCGAAGCCGACATTGCCGCTGCCCGAGTTCAGCCCGCCGAACCCGAACTGGTTGTTGCCGGTCAGCCCGATGCCGAAGTCGTTGTTGCCGGTGTTGCCGAAACCGACGTTGTAGTTGCCGGCGTTGCCGAAGCCGAAGTTACCGGTGCCGTTGTTGCCGAACCCGAGGTTCCATCCGCTGGTGAGCGAGTTCAGCCCGCCGATGCCGATCTGATTGCTGCCGTTGAGGCCGATCCCGATGTCGTTGCTGCCGAGGTTTCCGAAGCCGAAGTTGTTGTTGCCCAGGTTGCCGAACCCGAGATTGCTGTTGCCGAGGTTACCCAGGCCGAAGTTGGAGTTGCCGGCGTTCCCGATGCCGAAGTTGTAGTTGCCCAGATTGCCGAAGCCGACGTTCCCGATGGCCTTGACGTCGATGCTGTAATAGCTGCTTCCGTTGCCGAAACCGATGTTGCTGCTGCCGAAGTTGCCTAGACCGAAGTTCTGGGTGCCGTAGTTGCCCAGACCCAGGTTGAGGTTGCCGAGGTTGCCGCTGCCGAAGTTGTAGCTGCCGGTGTTGCCGGCACCGAGGTTCACGTCACCGGTGTTGCCGTTTCCGAGGTTCAGGTTGCCGATGTTGCCGATGCCCAGGTTCCATGAGCCGATGTTGCCGATTCCGGTGTTGCTGGCGGGGATGGCGGCCGTGGCCGCGCCGGCGAGCTGATTCGGCAGGCTCTCGAGGGCATTGAACCAAGGCACCAAGGCGGAAGCGGCCGCCGATGCCTCACCGTGGTAGCCGACCAGCGCCGCCACATCGGCGGCCCAGAACTCTTCGTAGATGCTCTCGGCGGCCGCGATCGCGGGCGCATTCTGCCCGAACAGATTCGATACAACCAACTGCACGAACGCATTTCGGTTGGCCGCCACCGCGAGAGGATGGATGGTGGCGGCTTGGGCGGACTCGAACGCACTCACCACCGCGTTGGCCGATGCTGCCGCACCGGCGGCGTGGGCGGCGGCCGAACTCAGCCAGCTTGTGTAGGGTGCGGCCGCGGCCGTCATGGCCGCCGCTGCGGGTCCCTGCCAAGCCTGACCGGTCAACCCCGACGTGACACCCGCGAACGACTCTGCAGCCGTTGCCAATTCGTCGGCCAAACCCGACCAGGCGGTCGCGGCCGCGAGCATCGGCTCGGAACCCGCACCGGTGAACATCTGCAGTGAATTGATTTCCGGCGGCAATCCGAAAAAGCTCATGGCTGTGCTCCCTCCAAGCCGGATGACGCCGCCTCCCGTGAGCAGCTCCCGAGCCACACGACCTGCACACCGAACTCTAATGGAATGCCGATTCTCGGGTAGGTCGATTGACAGGCTTTTTCTGGCGCTCAGCAGATCCACAGGTTTACGCGCGACGGTCATGGAAAACGTTGTCGGCGCACCTACTTAGTCATCGCGGCCGGCGTGTCGCCGGTGTGCGGTGGCACCCGCCGCGTCAGCGGGAGATGCCCGCCACGTTGTCGCTGCGGTTGTACGCGCCCGCACTGCCATTGCCCCAGTTCGACAAGCCGCTGCTCTGGTTGCCCGCATTTCCGATTCCGGTACTGACAGTTCCGGAGTTCTCGATGCCGACGGAGCTGAAACCGGTGTTGAACCAGCCGACATTGAAGTTTCCGGCGTTGTTGACACCGACGTTCGACGGCCCCACGTTGTGGAACCCGGACGTGTACAGGCCCGCACCGGTGATGATGTTCTGGAAGCCGGAGGCGTGATCACCGGTGTTGAAGAAACCCGAGCTGCCAAATCCGTTGTTGCCGAAGCCCGACCACGTCACCCCTACCGGGGTGGTGGAGCTACCGATACCGGTGTTCAGGCCTCCGGAGTTCAGCAGGCCGGTGTTGCTGAAACCCGCGTTCGCGTACCCGGTGTTGAAGTAGCCGGAGTTGAAGTCACCGGTATTGACGTTTCCTGCGTTGAAGTTTCCGGTGTTCGACGAACCGGTATTGCCGAATCCCACATTCCCTTGCCCGGCGTTGCCGATGCCCATGTTGAATGTGCCCGAATTGCCGACCCCGAAGTTACCGTAGTCGGCGTTACCGATGCCGGTGTTCAGCGAGCCGGCGTTCCAGAAACCGGTGTTCGTGCTGCCGGCGTTACCGAAGCCGAAGCTGCCGTTGCCGGAGTTGAAGAACCCGACATTGCCGTTGCCGGAGTTGAAGAACCCGATGTTGTTGTTGCCGGAGTTGCCGAACCCGAAGTTGCCGGATCCGGTGTTCAGCGCACCGATCCCGAACTGGTTGTCGCCGGTCAGTCCGAAGCCGACGTTGTTGTTACCGGAGTTGCCGAATCCGAAATTCGCGATGCCCTTGTTCCCGAACCCGACGTTGTTGGAGCCGAGGTTGCCGCTGCCGAGGTTGAATGAGCCGAGGTTGCCGCTGCCGAAGTTGTAGTAACCGCGGTTGCCGTTGCCCAGGTTTCCGCCGCCGTTGTTACCCAACCCGAAGTTGCCGTCGCCCAAGTTGCCACTACCCAGGTTCAGGGTGCCGACGTTTCCGCTGCCGATATTGGTATGTCCGTCGTTGCCGCTGCCCAGGTTGAAGAAGCCCTGGTTGCCGCTGCCGATGTTCAGGTTGCCGATATTGCCACTGCCGATGTTCGCGTTCCCGGCGTTGCCGCTGCCGAAGTTCAAGTCGCCGAGGTTTCCCCCTCCCAGATTCCAGGAGCCGAGATTGCCCCACCCGGTGTTGATGTCGGGCACGGTCACCGGCGTCGGCGCAGACACCGCGGAGACGATCGGTGCCAGCGGTCCGAGATCGAGCAGGAACGCCGGCCTGGCGGCGGGACCGAAGATGCCCGCCTGGTGATCGCCCTGGTTGAAGAAACCGGCGCTGTAAGCGCCCGAGTTGCCGACGCCTGAGCTGAAGTCGCCGGAGTTCGAGATGCCCGAGGACGCAAAGCCGGAATTCCAGAAGCCGACGCTGTTGGTGCCGGTATTGCCGATCCCCACGCTGGTAAAGCCCGAGTTATTGAAGCCAACGGCATAGGTGTTGGTGTTGTTGAGGCCCGAAATCTGGCCCAACCCGAGATTCGTGTCGGAGTTGTGGTAGCCGGACGAGTCGTTTGCCGAGTTGTAGAAGCCGGAGCTTCCGGTGCCGGTGTTCCCGACCCCGGAGGAGGTGACGCCGGTGGGCGTCGTGGAACTGCCGATGCCGGTGTTCAGGTCGCCCGAGTTGAGCAGGCCCGTATTGGTGTCATCGGCGTTGCCGAAGCCGGTATTGACCGAACCCGCGTTCGAGAAGCCCGTGTTGATGTCACCAGAGTTGAAAAATCCGGTGTTGTCCTGGCCCGCGTTACCCGAGCCCATGTTGAAGGTGCCGGCGTTGCCCGAACCCACGTTGGCATTACCCGCGTTGCCGACGCCGAAATTCCGTGTGCCGGAGTCGCCGAAGCCGGTATTAGTGACGCCCCCGTTCCAGAACCCGGTGTTGGTGTCTCCGCCGTTGGCGAACCCGAAGTTGCCATTGCCGGAGTTGAAGAAACCGACGTTGCCGTCACCGGAGTTGAAGAACCCGATGTTGTTGTTTCCCGAGTTGCCGAAACCGAAGTTGCCGATTCCTGAATTCAGCGCGCCGATGCCGAACTGATTGTCGCCGGTGAGTCCGAAGCCGATGTTGTTGTTGCCGGTGTTACCGAATCCGAAGTTGAAGTTCCCTTTGTTGCCGAAACCGACGTTGTTGGAGCCGAGATTCCCGCTACCCAGGTTGTAGGCGCCGGCGTTGCCGCTGCCGAAATTCGTGCCACTTGCGAAATTGACCGGGTGGGAGGTGTTGCCGAACCCGAAGTTGCCGTTGCCGATGTTGCCTAAACCGACATTGCCGCTGCCGTCGTTGCCCAGGCCTAGGTTCAGGTTGCCCAGGTTCCCCAGCCCGAAGTTGATCGAACCATAGTTGCCGAAGCCGAAGTTGCTGTTCCCGTAATTTCCGAAGCCGAAGTTGGTGGCGCCGGTGTTCCCGCTACCGAAATTGACGTTGCCGGCGTTGCCGTTGCCGATGTTGAAATCCCCGATATTGCCGCCACCGAAGTTCCATGAGCCGATATTGCCCAGCCCCGTGTTGACGTCGGGAATGACGGCCGCAGCATTCGACGCCGCCGCGGCAGCTACCTGACCCAGCACCGGCAACTTCTGCAGCGCCGAACCCCACGACTGCAACGCCGCGACGGCCGCCGACGCCCCGCCGTGATAGCCCACCAGCGCGGCCACATCCGCGGCCCAGAACTGCTCGTAGATACTCTCCGCGGCCGCGATCGCCGGTGCGTTCTGCCCGAACAGGTTGGAAACCACCAACTGCACGAACGCATTCCGGTTCGCCGCGACGGCCACCGGATGGATGACCGCCGCCTGGGCCGCCTCGAACGCGCTGACCACAGCCTGCGCCGACGCCGCGGCGTCCAACGCCCGCGTCGCAGCAGCCGAAAGCCAGCCGGCGTAGGGCGCCGCCGCGGCTGACATCTCCGTCGCGGCAGCACCCTGCCAGGCCTGCCCGGTGAGCCCGGTGGTCACCGACGCGAACGTCTGCGCTGCCGTCGACAATTCTTCGGCCAAACCATTCCAGGCCGCGGCCGCCTGCAGTAGCGGCGCGGACCCCGCACCGGCGAACATCCGCAACGAATTGATCTCCGGCGGCAGTCCGAAGAAACTCACCGGGCCATCCCCTTCCCCGAGAACCACAGCCCCCCAGTAACGGCAAGACCCTGTCGCTCAAGATATTAGGGCCGGCGATTCGCCATTTCCGGGGAATCAGCGAAACCGCGTGCGAATTGAGTCAGATCAACTCAGAAAGGGCCGCGTCGCCACCACGTAGATCGCCAAGACCGCCAGTGGAGCCACCAACGGCAACCACGGCACCTGCAGCGGAAACGACGTCGCCACCAGGCCGACGAACGTAAACCCCACAGCGGCAACGGTCGTCGGCCAGGAAGCCGTTGCGTGTCGACTCACCAGGTACGCCGCCGCGCAAAGTCCGGACAGCGCGACCAGGATGTGCGAGACGTCAAAGAGCACAATCACCAGCACCGTCAGCAGCACCGCACCAGTCGCAGCGAAGCGGTACACCGTTCCCAGCCCCACCATCAGCCCTGCCGCTGCCGCGACCACCAGGGCGGCCCCGTGCGACTCGAACGCAGCCAACCCGACCATCGCCAGTCCGGGCGCGGTCGACAGTGCGTTGCGTGCGAGGGCCGGCATCTCAGCGCCGTCCACGCAGCTGCCCACCACGGCGACGATCGGGCAACGTTCCCATCGACTGTTCCAGCGCTCGGTCGGCAGGCCAGGACAGCACGTCGACCCCGACGGTCGCCATATCCCGGTACATCGCGGACCGTTGCAGCGTCCACATCCGCAGCAGCAACGGGTCGTGCTCACCTTGGAACGGAGCGGTGTCGAGGACGTCGACGGCGACCACCACGTGACCGCGCCTACGCAAATCGATTAGTGCCAAGGCGAATTCGGTGTCGAGCAACGTGGAGAACGCAATGACGATCGCACCGGCCGGGACGGCGGCGCGCGGCGCCAGCGTGCCGGTGGCGTTGTCGACCTGCTCGCCGGCTTCCAGCACCGTGTCGAGCACCCGGTAGAACTGGCGCTGCCCGATGTCGGCGCCCAGCCAGCGCGGGCGATTGCCACCCAGAGCGACGATCCCGGCCCGGTCGCCGTGCCGCAGCGCGGTCTGCACCACCTGCGCCGCGCCGCGCACCACGCGTTCGGTGGCCGCTGTCGCCGGACCCTCCGGCTGCTGATACCTGTCGATCAGCACCACGACGTCGGCGGCGCGATCGGTGAGTCGCTGGGTCACGTGCAGCCGGCCGCGGCGTGCGCTCACCGGCCAGTTCACCGCGCGCAGTTGGTCACCCGGAATGTAGGGACGAATGTCGGCGTATTCCACGCCCGGACCGACGTAGCGGGTGAGGTGGGCGCCCAACCGGTCGAGCAAGTCGATCTGCGGTATGGAAGTGGACTGCGGTGGCGTCAAGGGAAAGACGATGAGGTGAGCGGCGTCGACCGTCCCGGTACCCTGCAGCAGCCCACCGCGGGCGAGAACGTCGACCCGGACCCTGATGGGATAACGTCCCCAGCGATCGGCGACCGCGGTCACCGCTTTCGCGTCGCCGCCTTGCACTTCGAGTTGCATCGGAGCGGGCGCAGAGACGGTGAGTTCGATCATGGCATCGTCGGAATCGATTGTCGCCCATACTCTTAACGTCGATATCTCGTCTTCGAAGCAGCGCTGCAGGTCCGGTTCGGCATGCACGCGAACCGCCGGGGCGGGCCGTTGCCAACCGAGCGAACACAACACCCCGAGCAACGGGGCGGCGAATGCGATCAGCTGCCAGCGGCCGGCCATCACCGCGGCGGCCAGCGCAACTCCGGCGCAGGTTGCGATCGCCAGCGTCAATCGTGCCGCGCGCCAGCGGAACTGCACCTCCGCTTCGCTCACCCGGGCGCCGGCCTGCCATGGGCACGGGGAACCGGCAAGCGTCGCAACAGTTCTCCAAGTACATCGGCACCCTGGATTTTGCGCACCCACATCTCTGGTCGCAACGTGATGCGGTGTGCGACCGCGGCGATCGCGAGTGCCTTCACATCCTCGGGAATCACATAGTCGCGGCCCAGCAACAGGGCGCGGGCGCGGGCGAGTTGCACCAGGTCGAGTTCGGCTCGCGGGCTGGCCCCGACGGCCACCTGCGGATGGTGCCGGGTGGCGGTGGCCAACGACACCACGTAATGCAGCACGTCCTGGTGAACAGTGACGTGCTCGACCGATTCGCGCATGGCCAGCAGGTCGTGCGCATCGACCACCTGGTTGACCGTCGGTTCGGCCGAGCCGCGATCCAGCCGCCGGCGCAGCATCGCGGTCTCGTCCTGTTCGGACAGATAGCGCAGTTCCAGGCGGATGGCGAATCGGTCCAGCTGCGCCTCGGGCAACGGATAGGTGCCCTCGTACTCGATCGGGTTGTCAGTGGCCAACACGATGAAAGGGGTTGGCAAACGGTGAGTTTGGCCGTCGATACTCACCTGCCCCTCGGCCATCGCCTCGAGCAGCGCGGCCTGCGTCTTGGGAGGCGTGCGGTTGATCTCGTCGGCCAGCAGCAGATTGGTGAAGATCGGTCCACGACGGAACTCGAACCGGCCGGATTGCATGTCGTAGATGGTCGAGCCCAGCAGATCGGCCGGCAACAGGTCTGGGGTGAACTGCACCCGGGTGAATTCCAGGCCCAATGCCGAGGCGAAAGACCTTGCTATCAGCGTCTTACCGAGCCCGGGGAGATCTTCGATCAGCACGTGACCCCGCGCCAGCACCGCCGTCAGGATCAGCGTCAACGCCGAACGTTTGCCCACCACGAGGCGTTCGATCTCGTACAGTACCGCTTCGCAATTGGCAGTGGTCTGGCCCGCCGGCATGGTGGCCGGCGTACTCATGCCTGCTCCGCATTCATACCTGCTCCAACCTTCGCAGAATCTCCTCGAGTGCCGCCCGGCCCGGCCCGGGGTGCTGGCGGTTACCCGGATGCCCGATGTCGTTGGGATTCACCCATACCCACAACTGCGGCCCGAAGAGCATCTCACCGGTTGCGGCATAAGCAGCCGGGTCCTTGGCCCGCCGTTGGCCGGTCGCCAATTCGAAACGACGGGCCAACATTGGCCGCAGGTGCCGGTCCCAGTCCGCGCGAGTGGACTCCGACCAGTGGATCGTGGTCTCGGTGCTGGCTACCCAGCGACGCAGAGCGTCGCCCGAATCGTCGGCACTCTCGTCGTCCGGAGGATCGTTGGGGCTCCCCAGCAGTTTGCGAATGTTGAGCAACACCAGAGCCACACCTACACCGGACGCGGCGAGCACCAGAGTGCGGTTCTGCATCAACAGCGCCAGCAGCTCGATACCGACCACGAGCAAAACGCCAAGCGCAACAAGCTTCCTCATCGCATGGCCGATCGCGGCGCTATTTCGGCAAGAACCAGCTCGAGCACATGTACCGCCGTTTCGCGGTGCTCCTCACCCATGACGTGCGGACTGAACCGCGCCTCCTCGAACAGGCTCACCAACTGGATGGCGTTATCAGCTTGCAGTGCTTGGTGTTTGACGGCACGGGCCAGCACTTCGGTGGGAGTGTCGAAGTCCTGTGGGGCCGCGCCGGGCACGTTGGCCAGCTCACGTTCCATCGCCGCGTAACACGCGATGATGGCAGCGCGAGGGTCGCGGCTGAGATCGGCCATCTCGGCCAACCCGACTTCGGCTGCACGCGCAAGCGATTCGGCGGCGGCTTCGGGCGACTGTGGGATGTCGCGGTCGGGGGCTGGTGGCGTTGTCGCGACGGGTGTACGGCGTCGGGCGGCAAAGATCCCGCCGACGAACATCATTAGCAACAGCGGAGCTGTGACGAGCAGGACGCCGAGGATGTCGCCGGTGTTCTGGCGTGGGGCCGGCGGGCGAGGCGGCTGCGCGTTGCCCGCTCCGGGCGGGGTGGCATTGGTGTCGGGTTGCGGTGCGTCGAGCGCGATATCGGGCGGGGTGAATGATCGGGACAGCAGCAGCGCGATCACCAGCCAGGCCACTACCACCCCGACCGCAATCACGATCACGCGCCAACTCGGCCGACCGGCGCCGCCGCCCAGCATTTCCGGCAGCGCACCGGCGCTGGACGCCACCGCGCGCGGATCTCGCAGTCGGACAATGATCGAGAACGCCAACAGAGCCAGAGTGGCAGCGAGGGCCGCGGCGAGGATCATCAGCGCGGCCGGGCTGCCGCCCGATTCTCTCAAGCGCGATCCGTGGTGGGCCGGCAGGTAGCCGCGCAGGGCCGCGGCCACCAGAATCAGCAGGGCGATCACCGCGATGACACGCGCGGTGGGCTTGTCGACTCGCCCCATAGCCGAAGGCTAGCCCCGGGGTGGGGCGTTGTCACAGCACTTTGTCGCGCAATCGTGTATAGTCGAACATATGTGCGAATCGCTTGACTTAGCGGGGTTGCCGGCGGAAGCCGGTGAGGCCGAGTTGATCGCGCGGATCACCGAGCTCGAGCAGATCAAATGCGCCGCGGCGGCCGGGCAGGCCCGCGCGGCGGCGGCCCTGGATGCCGCGCGGCGCGCTACCGAGGCGGCCGCCGGGGTGCCCGCGGGCAAGCGGGGCCGCGGGGTGGCCAGCGAGGTCGCCCTGGCCCGCCACGACTCCCCGAACCGCGGCGGTCGCCACCTCGGGTTCGCCAAAGCCCTGGTCCACGAAATGCCCCACACCCTGGCCGCCCTGGAATCCGGGGCGCTCTCGGAATGGCGCGCGACGTTGATCGTGCGCGAATCAGCTTGCCTGGACCTCGAAGATCGACGCAGGCTCGACGCCGAGCTGTGCGCTGACGCGGCGGCGTTGGCCGGCATGGGTGATCGGCGCATCACCGCCGCCGCAAAGACGATTGCTTACCGTCTGGACCCGCACGCGGTCGTCGATCGCGCTGCTAAAGCGGTCGAGGAGCGCACGGTCACCACCCGGCCGGCCCCGGACATGATGACCTGGATCAGCGCACTACTGCCGGTAGCCCAGGGTGTGGGCGTCTACGCGGCGCTGCGCCGCGCCGCCGACACCACCTTCGACGGCCGCTCACGTGGGCAGGTGATGGCCGACACTTTGGTTGAGCGCGTCACCGGCACCCCCGCCAGCGCAACGGCACCGGTGACGGTCAACCTGGTGATCTCCGATCAGGCGCTGCTCGGCGACGACACCGCGCCGGCCGTCCTCGAGGGCTACGGACCCATCCCCGCCGCAGTGGCCCGCAACATGGTGACCAGCGCGGTGGCCGACCGGAAGTCCAAGGCGACGCTGCGCCGGCTCTATGCCAGTCCTGCCACCGGCGCCCTGGTCGCCCTGGAATCGCGGTCCCGCACCTTCCCGCGCGGCCTGGCCGACTTCATCGGCCTGCGCGACCAAACCTGCCGCACCCCCTACTGCGACGCCCCCATCCGCCACCGCGACCACGCCCAACCCTGCAAGCGCGGCGGACCCACCACCGCCACCAACGGCCTGGGACTGTGCGAACACTGCAATTACCTCAAAGAGTCACCCGGCTGGGCCGTCATCACCCATGACGAAAACGGCACCCACACCGCCGAATACGCGACGCCGACCGGTGCGCGGTACCAATCGTCCGCGCCACCGATCTATCCGAAATTCGATATCAGCGAAATCGAAACAGCCATCAGCATCACGCTGACCGACCGCCATGCCGCCTAATGCGCGGTCACACCGCGAACGGGGTGAAGCTGCCGTCGAGCACCTGATGGTGACCGATGGTGCGCCCGGTCACCACGCTGGGGTCGACGCGCGCCAATTGCACAGCGGCTTGGGCGAATTCCTCGGCGGAGCTTTCCTCGTCGAAGCCGTGGGCATAGTAGGACAGGCCGGGCGTCATGATCGGCTTGGACGGCGCCAGCGCATTCACCGCGATGTTGTGGTCGGCGAGGTCGAATGCGGCGCACTGCGTGAGGTGCTCCAGTGCGGCCTTGGATCCGCCGTAGCCGGGCAGCACCCCGGCACTGCGGTCGGGGTAGGGCCCATTGCCCGGCATCCGCGAGGCGATCGAGGTGATGTTGACGATCGAGCCGCCGCCCGCGGTGATCATGTCGGGGGCGACCAGTTGCATCAGCTCGTAGGCGGCGAAGATCGAGATCTCGAAGTGCCGGCGGTAGGCCGCGAGCGGGGTGCTGACGAAACCGGGCCAGCCGGGTTTGCTTTCGGTCGACTTCGGCGCCTTCGGTCGCGGCGTGGCCCCCGGACGCCCCGGCGCGGTGAAGGCGGCATTGTTCACCAGAATCGAGATGGGCCCCAACGCATTCCGCGCCTCCGCGACAAGTCGGCCGATATCCTCACGGTCGGTCAGGTCCGCCCGCACCGCGATCGCCCGGCCTCCCGCGGACTCGATCTCGGCGACGGTTTCGCCGATGGTTCCGGGCAGCCGGTCGTCCCAGACTGCTTCGGTACGCCCGACGACGGCCACCGCCTCGCCGTCGGCGGCCAGCGCCAGCGCGATCGCCCGCCCGAGGCCGCGGCTGGCGCCGGTGACGATCGCGGTCATCGGTTGACCCCGTGCACCACGATCGCGGTGGTCTGCTCCACCCAGGTGTCGTCCAATTCCGGATACAACAGCATCCGCAGCATGGTGGAGCCACCTATCAATTCGATGAGCCGGCCGGGATCGACATCGGGATGGGCTTCCCCGCGCTCGATGGCTTCGCGCAGTCGCACCCGGACCGCTTCGAAAAGACCTTCAAAGCGTGCCATCACCCTGGCGTTCAGTTCCGGGTCGGCGGTCATGTCCGCCATGAGGCCGGGCAGCGCGGCACGCACCACCGGGGTGGTGAAGATGTCCCGCGTGGCTTCGAACATCAATCGAATGTCGGCGGCGAAATCACCGGCCGGCGTGGTCAGCGCGGTCGGCGCCACCGGGAAGGCGGCTTCGTGAACCAACTCCGCCTTGCTCGACCACCGTCGGTACAGCGCCGACTTGGTGGTCCCGGCCCGTTCGGCGACGGCGGCCAGACTGAGGTTCGAATAGCCGATCTGCACAAGCAGTTCGGCGGTTGCTGCCAAGATGGCCGAGTCGATGCGGGGATCTCGGGGCCGCCCGGCGCCGGGGGCCTTGTCAAGGGATGGCAGGTCTGCTTTCATAACGCTACCTACCGTATCGTAATTATCTCGCGAAGGAATACCCGTGGCCAATGAACCGGCGGTCGAAGATGTCGGCCGTATGCAACGCTCGAGCCGCGATACCACCACCGTTCCGGAGTTGATGTCGCAGTGGTTATCGACCGTGCTGCCCGAGAGGCCCGAGATTACCGTAGAAAGCGGCGTGGACTCGACCGGCATGTCGTCGGAGACCATCATCCTGACGGCGCGCTTCGCCGGCACCGCGCAGAAGCTCGTGGCCAGGGTGGCCCCCACCGCCCAGGACGTCCCGGTCTTCCCGACCTACCGACTCGACCACCAATTCGAGGTGATCCGCCAAGTCGGCGAACTCACCGACGTTCCAGTGCCGCGGGTGCGCTGGATCGAGAACACCGGTGACGTGCTGGGTGCGCCGTTCTTCTTGATGGACTACATCGACGGCGAAGTACCGCCCGACGTGATGCCCTACACGTTCGGCGGCAACTGGTTCGCCGACGCCCCGGTCGAACAACAGCGCAGGCTGCAGGACGCGTCGGTGAAAGTGCTGGCGACGCTGCACTCGATCCCGCACGCCGACAAGACATTTGGTTTCCTCACCGCCAAACTGACCGGCGACACCGCCCTGCGCAAGCACTTCAGCTGGGTGAAATCCTGGTACGACTTCGCCGTCCCCGACATCGGCCGATCACCCTTGGTGGAGCGCAGTTTCGAATGGCTGCAAGCCAATTGGCCCGACGCGGCCGACGCACGCGAGCCGGTGCTGCTGTGGGGGGACGCCCGGGTGGGCAACGTGCTGTACCGGAACTTCGAACCGGTGGCGGTGCTGGACTGGGAGATGGTGTCGCTGGGCCCGCGCGAACTCGACGTCGCCTGGATGATCTTCGCGCACAAGGTTTTCGAGGAACTCGCCGGCCTCGCCGGACTACCCGGGCTACCCCAGGTGATGCGCGAGGAAGACGTGCGCGACACCTATCGGCAACTCACCGGCGTGCAACTCGACGACCTGCACTGGTTCTATGTGTATTCCGGGATCATGTGGGCCTGCGTCTTCATGCGCACCGGAGCCCGGCGCGTCCATTTCGGCGAGGCCGAGAAACCCGAGGACGTCGAGTCGCTCTTCTACCATGCCGGACTGATGAAACGCCTTATCGGAGAGGAAAGTTAATGCTCGGACCACTCGACGAGTATCCGGTCCACCAGGTGCCGCAGCCGATCGCCTGGCCCGGCTCCTCCGACCGCAACTTCTACGACCGCTCCTATTTCAACGCCCATGACCGCACCGGCGACATCTTCGTGATCTCCGGCATCGGCTACTACCCCAATCTCGGAGTCAAGGACGCGTTTCTGCTCGTCCGGCGCGGTGACACGCAGACCGCCGTGCACCTGTCCGACGCCATCGACCAGGACCGGCTCAACCAGCATGTGAACAGCTACCGGGTCGAGGTCATCGAACCGCTGCGCAAGTTGCGCATCGTGCTCGACGAAACCGAGGGCATTGCAGCCGATCTCACCTGGCAAGGACTGTTCGACGTCGTCCAGGAGCAACCGCACATCCTGCGCGCGGGAAACCGGATGACCCTCCACGCACAGCGGTTCGCCCAGCTGGGCAGCTGGAGCGGGCACCTCGCGATCGACGGGCAGGACATCGCCGTCGACCCCGCCGTGTGGATCGGCAGCCGGGACCGATCCTGGGGCATCCGCCCGATCGGGGAGCCCGAGCCCGCCGGCCGTCCCGCCGACCCCCCGTTCGAGGGCATGTGGTGGCTGTACGTACCGATGGCGTTCGACGAGTTCGCAATCGTGCTGATCATCCAGGAGGAGCCCAACGGGTTCCGCTCGCTCAACGACTGCACCCGGGTGTGGCGGGACGGCCGAGTCGAGCAGCTGGGTTGGCCGCGGGTCAAGATCCACTACCGCTCCGGCACCCGGATTCCGACCGGGGCGACGATCGACGCGACGACTCCGGACGGCACGCCGGTGCACTTGGACGTCGAGTCCAAACTGCCGGTGCCGATCCACGTCGGCGGCGGCTACGGCGGCGACTCGGACTGGCTGCACGGGGTGTGGAAGGGCGAGAAGTTCGTCGAACGGCTCACCTACGACATGACCGACGCCGCCATCGTCGCCCGGTCCGGATTCGGCGTCATCGACCACGTCGGGCGCGCGGTGTGCCGGGACGGCGACGGGAAACCGGTGCAAGGCTGGGGACTTTATGAGCACGGCGCGCTGGGCCGCCACGACCCGTCCGGCTTCGCCGACTGGTTGACGGTTGCGCCGTAAATCCGGTCCGGATGCGGTTCACTGTAGGGCGTGACAAACGCCTCGTGGGACGTCGACGTTGTCGTGGTGGGCGCGGGCTTCGCCGGTCTGACCGCCGCCCGTGAGCTGACCCAGCAGGGTCACGACGTCCTGGTCTTCGAGGGCCGCGACCGGGTCGGGGGCCGCTCGTTCACCGGCAATGTCGCGGGACTACCCGTCGACCTGGGCGGGTCGTTCGTGGGCCCCACCCAGGACGCCGTGCTGGCGCTGGCCGCTGAATTGGGCGTACCCACCACCCCCACCTATCACGACGGCAAGAACGTGATCTTCTGGCGCGGCGCCGCTCGCGCCTACAGCGGCACCATTCCTCGGCTGTCGCTGGTGGGCCTGCTCGACATCGGCCGGCTGCAATGGCAGTTCGAACGGCTCGCCCGCAGCATTCCGATTTCGGCGCCGTGGGACGCCAAGCGGGCCAGGCAGCTGGACGACATCTCACTGGCTCAGTGGCTTGCCATGGCGCGGGCCACCAAGTCCTCCCTGGATCTGATGGCGATCATGTCCCGGGTCACCTGGGGGTGCGAGCCCGACGAGGTGTCAATGCTGCACGCCGCCCGCTACGTGCGCGCCGCCGGCGGCCTGGACCGGCTGCTCGACGTCGAAAACGGCGCGCAACAGGACCTGATCCCGGGCGGTACCCAGCAGATCGCCGATCGGGCGGCGGCCGAGCTCGGCGACCGCGTGGTGCTGGACGCCCCGGTCCACCGCATCCGACGGCACGGATCGGGCGTGACGGTGAGCACCGATCGGGGTGAAGCCGAGGCGGGATTCGTCATCGTCGCGATCCCGCCCGCCCACCGGGCCGATATCGAGTTCGATCCCCCGCTGCCACCCGAATACGCCGAGCTGGCCCGGCAGTGGCCGCAGGGCCGGCTGAGCAAGGCGTATGCGGCCTACGAGACGCCGTTCTGGCGCGCCGACGGTCTGTCGGGACAGGCGCTGTTGGACCGGGGACCGGTGTTCATCACCTTCGACGTCAGCCCGCACGACGACGGGCCGGGGATTCTGCTGGGTTTCGTCGATGCCCGCGCTTTCGACTCGCTGCCGAGTGACCAACGGCGCCGCGACGCGCTGCGCTGCTTCGCCTCGGTGTACGGCGAAGCAGCGCTCAAGCCGTTGGACTATACCGACTTCCGTTGGGGTACAGAGGAATTCGCGCCGGGCGGTCCGACCGCCGCGGTACCGCCGGGGTCGTGGACGAAATACGGTCGGCTGCTGCGCACGGCGGTCGGGCCCATTCACTGGGCCGGCACCGAGACCGCCGACGAGTGGACCGGGTACTTCGACGGCGCCGTCAGATCCGGCCGGCGCGCCGCCGCCGAGGTCGCCGCCGTGCTATGAGCTGATCCGCCGCAGCTCGTGGCGCGCCAGCGCGGATTCAGCGAGGGCGCGCAACTGAGCGTTCACCGCGGCCGGCTGTTCCAGCATCGAGCAGTGCCCGCCGGGCAGCTCGACCAGATCGACGACGTTGGGTGCGGTACGGGCGATCTTGCGGGACTGGCCGATCGGCGTCAGGCGGTCGCGTTCGCTGCCGATGACCAGGGTCGGCACCGTCAGGCCCGCCAGGCTCAGGTGCCGCGACCCCACCTCGCCCACCAGCATCCGGGCGCAGCCCCCGCGCCCAGCCGGTGACGTCTGCGCGAACATCTCGTAGACCAGTTTGACCACGTCGGGATGCGCCTCGGCGCCGGTCGCCATCAGCGCCACCAGGTAGCGGGCCGGGATCCGCACGGCGTTGGGCAGCGGGACTCCGCCGACCGCGCTGATCAGCGTCCGCCCGGCCATGACCCGGGCCGGTGACAGGCCGCGTGGCACCGAGAGGAACCGGATTTTGCGCAGCAGATCGCCACTGGCCGTGTTGATCAGCGCCACGGCATCGGCGCGGCGAGCGACCTTGTGCCCGTAGCGCTGCGACCACGCCTGGATGGTCATCCCGCCCATCGAGTGCCCGGCGATCACCGCGCGCTCGTGCGGCGCGAGCGTCGCCTCCAGCACGCAATCGAGGTCGGAGGCAAGGTGATTGAGGCTGTAGCCACCGCGGCGCGGGAGTCCACTGCGACCGTGGCCACGGTGGTCGAACGCGATGACCCGGAAGTCGGTGGACAACTCTTCGATCTGGTAGGCCCAGGCGCGGATGGCGCACACGAAGCCGTGGGTCAAAACGATGGGGTAGCCGTCTGCCGGTCCGAATACCTCGGCGTGCAGGGGCGTACCGTCCGCCGCGCGGACCGTCAGGGCGCGGCCCGCCGGTAAAGCACGGGTGGCCTGTCGAGCATTCATTGCCGCTCCCCACTTGGACGCGGCACCGTTGCCGCCCTCCAGATGCGCACGATTTTACCTGAACGTAATGTGCGCTCTGTCACGTTCTCAGAACACGATCCGGTAACGGCATGTGAGACCCTGACACCCGTGTCCCTGTCGCGTCGGGGTTTCCTGACGGCATCCGCCCTGCTGGCAGGGTGCGCAAGGCCGCGGCCGCAGAGCGAGAACACGAGCACCGCACCACCGGACACCGGGTCGATCTTGATCGTCGGCGCCGGCATGGCCGGTCTGGCGGCGGCCCGCAGCCTGGCGGACGCGGGCCGGCCGGTGCGGGTGATCGAGGCCCGCAACCGGATCGGCGGCCGGGTGTACACCAGCCGCGACTGGGGAACGCCGCTGGAAATGGGCGCCTCGTGGATCCACGGCACAACCGACAATCCGCTACTGGAATTGACGCGGAAAGTGCAGGCGCAGGTCGTGCCCACCGACTACAACCGGCCGGTGAAACTGGCCATCGATCCCCGCCTGCAGCCGATGACCTACGACGCGAAGACCTGGCGCACGCTGGTGTCCGATGCGCGCGACGACACCGACGGGGGCACGCTGAGCGCCGCGATCGACGCCGAGGCCGTCGGGCTCTCCGATCGGGACCGCGCCGCACTCGCCTACTACGTCACCACCGAGATCGAAGACGAGTACGCCGCCGACGCAGACCAGCTGTCCGCGACGACGTTCGACCTGGGCACCTACACCGGCGGACCGCAGGCGGTGATCACCAGCGGTTACGACGCGCTGCCGCGACTGCTGGCCGACGGCCTGCCGATCAGCCTGAACACGGCGGTGGATGCTGTTGTGCGCAAAGGCAACTCGGTGATGGTGCGGGCCGGCGGGCAGACGTTCGAAGGCCCGGCCGCGATCCTCACCGTTCCGCTCGGCGTGCTCAAATCCGGCAAGATCATCTTCGACCCACCCCTACCCGACGGCCACGCGCACGCGGTGGACGCGCTGGGATTCGGCGTGCTGTCCAAGAGCTACTTCCGTTTCCGGCAACGCACCTGGGACGCCGAAAACGCATTCTTCCAGTACCTGGGTTCCGAGCCCGGCAGGTGGGCGCAGTGGTTCACGCTGTCCGCCGCCGCCGGCCCGATTGTGTTGGCGTTCAACGCCGGTCGGCGTGGCCGGCAGGTGGAGTCGGCGCCGGCGGGCGAGTTGCTGTCCGGGGCGATGCCGATTGCCCGGGCGCTGTTCGACACCGACGTCACCGAGGTCCGTTCCTCTGGCTGGTCCAACGACCCTTACGCACTGGGCTCGTATTCCTATCACGCTCCCGGCTCCGGTCTCGACGATCGTCGGCGACTGCAGGAACCGATCAGCGACCGGCTCTACCTGGCCGGCGAGGCCGTCGGCGTGGACAACCCGGCCACCGTGCACGGCGCCTTACTCAGCGGCCGGCATGCGGCGGCCGAGTTGCTGCGCAGACTCAGTTGAACAATTCAAAAGCATTGTGAAACAATACCTTTCGGCTCCACTGGTCACCCAGCCCGAGCGCGACGACCGATTCGACGGCGTGATGGTACGGGTAGGGGATGTTGGGAAAGTCGCTGCCGAAGAGCACCTTGTCGGCCACTTCGAGCAGCCGGGGCAGCTCCGCGCGGGGGAAGGGGTGCAACTCTTCGGTGAAGTCGGTGAACACCATCGTGGTGTCCAGATACACCCCGGCGTGCTGCTGGGCGAGGTCGATGAACTCGCGGTATTCGGGCATGCCCAGGTGCGCGATGATCAGCTTCAGGTCCGGGTGGCGGTCCAGGACATCGGCGACCGGTTGCGGGCCGGTGAAGGTGCCCGGTGTCGGGCCGGATCCGGCGTGGATCACCGTCGGGACGCCGGCTCGCTCCAGGACCGCCCAAACCGGTTCCAGCAGCGGATCTTTCGGCGAATAGTTGCCGACCTGCACGTGGGCCTTGAACACCCGGGCCCCGTCGGCGATGGCACGTGACACGTAGTCGGCCGCGCCGGGTTCGGGGTAGAACGTGGCGGTGTGCAGACAATCCGGTGTGGCAGCGGCGAATTGGGCAGACCAGGAGTTGAGCCATTCGGCCATGTCCGGTTTGTGCGGGTAGAGCAGCGAGGTGAAGGCCACCACCCCGAAGTCCCGCAGCGCCGCCACCCGCGCCTGCTCGTCGTGCCGGTAGGCGACGGGCCACGGCCGCCCGGTCAGCGGGCCGACGCCGTCGAAGTAGGCCCACACCTTGTCGAGCACGCGTTTCGGCATGAAATGGGTGTGCACGTCGATCATCGAGGCCAGACCGACGTCGTCGAGCAATCGGCGAACGGTCTCCGCCTCGATGCGGGTCGGATCTTCCCCTGGACGTGCGGTGGTGATCCAAGCGGGACCGACACCCAGGCACCTCACCATGCGTCGTGGCGCATCGGCATCCGCGGCGCCGGCTTGATCCGGTTGACGGCGGCCCACAGCGCGCGCTCGCGTGCGTTGTCGGCGATGAACAGCAACTCGTCGCCCGCCTCCAGCACATCCTCGCCCCGGGGAGCGATCACCTCGTCGCCGCGCACCACGGTGACCAGCGCGGTGTTGTGCGGCAAGTCCAGCTCGTCGACCCGCTGCCCGACAGTCGGGTTGTCGGCGGGCAGCGTCAGCTTCGTCAGCGCCGTCCGGCCCTCCCGCATGCCCATCAGCCGCACCAGGTGACCGACGTCGATGGCACCCTCGATGCCGGCGACCATGGCGCCGGGCGCGGAGACCGAGACGTCGATGCCCCAGGCTTGCCCGAACAGCCACTCGTTGCGGACGTCGTTGATCCGCGCCACCACCCGCGGCACGCCGAACTCGGACTTGGCGAGCAGGCCCACCACCAGGTTGGCCTTGTCGTCACCGGTGGCGGCGATCACCACATCGCAGGTCTGCACGCCGGCCTCCTGCAACGCGGTCATCTCGCAGGCGTCCGCGTTGAGCCAGTCCGCGTCCGGGACCTTGTGCGGCACGAAATTGCGGCGCTCCCGCTCGATCAGCAACACCTTGTGCCCGTTGTCCAGCAATTCCTGCGCGACGGAACGCCCGACATTGCCGGCTCCGGCAATCCCGATTCGCAACTTGCGTGTCGTCACGTGATCATCTTTGCGTATCGGCAGCAGCTCGGCTGTGCCCGCTGTGCGCCGAGCGACCACTCGGTCCGGGCTGATTTACTGACAAGACGCCGAAATCGGCACCCTCACCTGGCAAACCGCGGTAACCGCTGCTCATGTCGAACGGGAAAGAATGACCCTGGAACAGCTGTACCTGATCGTGTCGATCGGTGGCCTCGTGCTGCTGGCCAGCATTGTCGGTACCCGGGTGGCCACCGTGGTGGGCTTCCCCAGCCTGCTGCTCTACCTGATGGTCGGGGTGGTGATCGGCGAGGACGGGCTGGGGCTGAAATTCGACGACGCGCTGTTGGCCCGCAACGTCGGGACCGCGGCGCTGGCGGTGATTCTCGTCGAGGGCGGTCTGACGACCCGGTTCGGCGACATCCGTAAAGTGCTGGCGCCCGCCGGCGCGCTGGCCACCCTCGGCGTGCTGATCAGCACGCTGGTGACGGCGGTGGGCGCGCACCTGCTGCTCGGCATCCAATGGCAACTCGCGCTGCTGCTCGGCGCCATCGTGTCGTCCACCGACGCCGCGGCGGTGTTCTCGGTGTTACGGGTGTTGCCGCTGCCGCGGCGCCTGGCCGGACTGCTGGAAGCCGAGTCGGGGTTCAACGACGCCCCCGGCGTGATCCTCGTGCTCATGTTCAGCGTGGTGCCGTTCGTGTTCGAACCGGAAGGTGCCGTCACCGGCTTGGTCTACGAACTGCTCGGCGGTTCGGCGATCGGTCTGGTGGTGGGCTATCTGGGAGCGCTGGGCCTGCGGCGCATCGCGCTGCCGGCCTCCGGCCTGTACCCGATCGCCACCTTCGGGCTCGGCTTGATGGCGTTCGCTGCCGCCGGCGACGCCCACGCCAGCGGCTTCATCGCCGCCTATCTAGCCGCGGTGGTACTGGCCAACTCCGGCCTGCCACACCGGTCGGCGACCCGATCGTTCGCCGAAGGCGTCGGCTGGCTGGCGCAGATCGGGTTGTTCGTGCTGCTCGGCCTGCTGGTGAACCCGCACGAATTGGCGCCGGACGTCTTTCCGGCGATCGTCATCGGCCTGGTCCTGCTGCTGGTTGCCCGGCCGCTGTCGGTGGTGGTCTCACTGATCTGGTTCCGCATCCCCTGGCGCGACCAGGTCTTCCTGTCTTGGGCGGGACTGCGTGGCGCGGTCCCGATCGTGCTGGCCACCTTCCCGATCGTCGCCGGTGTGGAGGGCAGTCACCGGCTGCTCAACATCGTTTTCGTACTGGTGGTGGTCTTCACCCTGATCCAGGGCCCCAGCCTGCGCCCGATCGCCCGGATCCTGGGACTGATATCGCGCGAGGCAACCCGCGAGATCCAGGTCGAGGCCGCCCCGCTGGACATGCTCGACGCGGAACTGCTGACCATGACCGTGCAGCGGCCGTCGCGCCTGCACAACGTCACCATCTTGGAGCTGCGCCTGCCGGACCCGGCGGTCATCACGCTGATCATCCGCAATGGCCACACCTTCGTCCCGGAGCCCGACACGCGGATCGCGGCCGGCGACGAACTGCTGATCGTCACCACGAGCAAGACGCGGGCGGCAGCCGAAGCCAGGCTGCGGGCCGTCAGCCGGCGCGGCAAACTGGCGCACTGGTTCGACGAGTACGGCGAACTGGACTAGTCCGCGGTCGCGACTAGCTGAACCGCGGCTCGCCCAAGGTGAAGACCGCCTGGTCGATCAGCGCCCCGAGATGCAGGCCGGGGCGCAGCCAGGTCGGCAGTGGCCCCGCCGAGGAGACGCCGACGGTCACCAATGCCGGGCGCACCCGACCGGCGAACGTCAACAACGAGTCACCGACGCGCCCGTCGGCGAACTGCTGGCGGGCGCTGGCCCTGGTCTTGAGCGGGATGGCCGGGCCCACCACCCGCGGAGTGGCGCTGACCGTCCAGGACAGCTGGTCGGCGCTGCTGCCGGTGATGACCTGACCGTTGGCCAACTCGCCGTCGAACCGAGCCAGCGTCTTGGGCATCGCCCAATTCGTGCGGCCCCCGACCAGGCTGGACTCCGAATCCACCGACATGAAGGCCACATTTCCCCACGGCCGCAGCCCGGTGCGGGAGCCGACCATGCCGAGCACCTCGTCGTAGGCACCGACCGGCGTGTCGGTGTAACGGACGAATCCGCCGATCGTGGCCAGCGCCGAGCTACCGGCCAGTGCGGGCGGCAGCGCCGCGGCTGCGGCCCGACCACCCCGCCCCAGCCACAGCAACGCCGAGCAGCGGCACTCCCACGGTGCGGGCGCTGCGTTGGCGGGCAAGGTGGCGACCAAGGCCTCGGACAGCGCGGTCTCCGGCACCCCGCGCAACCCGGTCAACTCGATACGCGACATACCTACTCCTGGATCTCTCGGCCTTCGACACGCGCCTGGTACGACGCTCGTTTCTCGCGGTCCAGCTCTGAGGTGACCTTGTTGCCACCCGACAACCGGAACGCGGCGTCGACGAGCGGGTCCGGCAGGACGGCGGTCCCGCGGGCAACCAGGCCCACCAACTTGGGAACGAACACCGTGCGCGAGGCACCCCGGTTCAGTTCGGTGACCACCGCGGCGGCAACGGCCTCAGGATCGACCACCAGAAACCGTTCCAGCGGCCCCGGCGCGGCCATGCCCGCGATCAGCTCGGTGCGCACGAAGCCCGGGCAGATCGCCGAGATCTTGACCCCGCTGCCCCGCCACTCCTGGCGCAGCGCCTCGCTGAAACCGACCACCGCGTACTTGGCGGCACAGTAGGTGGCCGCGTTGGGCGATGCCAGGGTGCCCATCACCGAGGCGATGTTCACGATGTGGCCCGACCCACTCCGGGCGAACCGGGCGCCGGCCAACCGCGTTCCGGTCATCACCCCCAGGACGTCGATCTCCAGGGTGCGACGGGTGACGTTCGGGCTCTCCTGCAGAAACGGCCCGATCGGCATGATGCCGGCGTTGTTGACCAGCACGTCGAGCCCGCCGAGATCCTCGGCCGAGCGGTCCAGGAACGTCTCGAAACCGGCCGGGTCCGTTACGTCGAGGCGGTAACCCGTTGCCGCCGTGCCAAGTTCGGCGGCCGTCTGCTGCACGGCGGCTTCTTGGACGTCACCGAGGGCCACCGTGGCGCCCGCGGCGATCAGCGCCTCGCCGATCGCGCGGCCGATGCCCTGCGCACCCCCGGTGATGGCGACGCGTCGTCCCCGCAGCTTCGGCATGTCGCAAACCTTAGACCCCGGCCGTGGCCGGGCCGAGCGCCGCATGAACCAGATCGACCGCGCGGGCCGCGCTCTGCGCGGCCCCCTCCATGGTGGTGGGCCAGTCGTTGTGGGTCCAGTCGCCGGCCAGCGCGAGATTCGGCAGCGCCGTGCGGTTGCCGGGGCGGATCGTCGACATGCCGACCCGGGACGAGAAAGTGGCCTTTGGCCAGGGCACCACGGTCACGTCGAGCACCCGGGCGTCCCGGGCGGCCGGGTAGCTGGCGCGCAGCGCGGCGACCAGCCGCTCGCCCACCTCCCGGTTCTTCAGCGGCATCAGGTCGTAGGCGGCGCAGGTGGTGAGCGCGTACAGGTGGTTGCCGTCGGCGCGCGGCCCGTGCATCCGGTCGCGGTCGAACACCCAACCAATGTCGCTGTCCAACAACGATTCCCATGGCGCGACGGTGCCCAGCGGGCGATCCAGTAACACGTAGGCGTTCATGATCGGGATGGGCTCGAGTTGCTTGGCCGCCAGTCGGATCTCTTCGGAGCCCGGCACCTCGTCGAGCAGCGACCGTAGATTCCACGACGGCACCGCCAGCACCACCGCGTCGGCCTGCACCGTCGAACCGTCCGCCAACCGGACGCCGCTGGCGCGGCCGTCGGCCACCTCCACCGACACCGCGCGGGTGCGCAATCGCACGTCCACCCCGCGTTCGTCCATCACCCGCCGGGCGCCCTGCAGGTACAGCGTCTCCAGGTCGACGGTCGGATAGCCGATCCGCGCCGCCGCTGACCCCCCACTGCGCACCCGGTCGGCACCGGTACGCAGCAGGGCCGCGAAGGCGTGCGCGGAGGCAAGGTGCGGGAGCTCGTTGAGCAGGCCGATCACCATCGAATTGAGCATGATCCGGCGCACCTCGGCGGGAAAGCCCAGTCGGTCGAACCACTCGTCGACGGTGATGTCGTCCAGGGCGTCGTCGAACCGGATGACGTCGCGGACCAGCCGCGCCCACGCCGGGCCGGCCTTCAGCAACGCCGGCAGACCCAGACCGCGGACCCGGCCCAGCAGCATGCGGCGCGCGTTACGGGCCCGCAAACCGAACGTCTCGACGTGCCCGCCCGGATAGCGCACCCCGAATTCGTCGGGGAACCGCAAAAGATGCCGGGTACCAACGGAATCGAGGTAACGGAACACGCAGTCGTATGAGCCGGCGAACACGTGCTGACCGTTCTCGATGGCATCACCGTGCCCGGAGGTCAGGCCGATGGTGCGCCCGCCCAGCGAGCCGTTGCTCTCCAATAAGGTGACCGCGTAACCGAGTTCGGCCAGCCACACCGTGGCAGCAAGGCCCGCCAGACCGCCGCCCACGACGACGATGTGCAGGTTCGGCGAATCGTTCATCACCGAACCATACTCAACTCAGGCCTGGCGGTTTGACCGCGCCCGGCGCACGTGCAGGATCACCTTGACGATGAGGAACGCGATCGCGACGGCCATCATCAGCGACGACAGCGCGTAGGCGCCGTAGACATGCCCGCGGTTGTAGCGGTCGTTGACCAGCAGCGTGAGGGTCTGCGTGCTGCCCGGCAGGTTCGACGACACCATCACCACACCACCGAACTCGCCCAGCACCCGCGCCACGGTCAGCACCACGCCATAGGTCAGGCCCCACCGGATCGAGGGCAGCGTGATCCGCCAGAAGGTCTGCCACGCATTCGAACCCAGGGTCACCGCCGCCTGCTCCTGTTCGGTGCCCACCTCGCTCAGCACCAGCTGCACCTCCCGCACGATGAACGGCAGGGTGACGAAGATGCTGGCCAGCACGATGCCGGGAACGCCGAAGATGATCTTGACGCCGGTGTCGCGCTCGATGAATCCGAGCGCACCCGCCGATCCCCACGCCGAGATCAACGCCACACCCACGATGATCGGCGAAACCGCGAACGGCAGGTCGATGACCGACTGCAAGACACCTTTGCCACGAAACTTGTTGCGCGCCAGCAGTATCGCCGTGGGAACACCGAACACCACATTGCACGGCACTACGATGGCCAGCACCAGCAGGGACAGCTGCAGTGCGGAGATCGCCGCGGGTGTGCTGATCCAGGCGAAGAATTGATGGAGTCCCGGCCGGAACGTCCGGTACAGGATCAGCGACACCGGCACCACGAGCATCACCACGATGTAGCCCGACGCCACCCAGCGCACCAGGTGGCGCACCACGCTCGACGAGGTCACCCGAGATCCTCGTGCCGCCTGGTGAACCACCCGCCCGCAAGCCGCAGAATCAACAATGCGCTGAACGAGATAGAAAGCAGCACAATCGATATCGCGGCAGCAGCGGTACGGTCGTCGTTCTCGATCAGCGCCCGGATCCACTGCGAGGAAACCTCGGTCTTGCCCGGCACGGCGCCGCCGATCGTCACCACCGAACCGAATTCACCGATGCACCGCGAAAACGCCAGCCCCGCACCGGACAACACCGCGGGCAGCAGCGCGGGCAGCACGATCGAGGCGAAAACCTTTCGGCCACTTGCACCCAGCGAGGCCGCGGCCTCCTCTACCTCGCGATCGATTTCGCGCAGCACCGGCTGAACGGCACGCACCACGAAAGGCATCGTCACGAACGCCAACGCCATCGCAACCCCCGGTGGAGTGTGCTGCAGATGCAGGCCCACCGGGCTGCTGGGGCCGTATAAGGCCAGCATCACCAGACTCGTGACGATGGTCGGCAATGCGAAAGGCAGGTCGATGATCGCGTCCAACAACCCCTTCCCGGCGAAGTCGTCCCGCACCAACATCCACGCTGCCAACACCCCGAACACCACGTCGAGCACGGTCACGACCACGGAGATGATCAACGTGACCTTGAAGGATTCCAGCGCGGCGTGCGAGGTGACCGCCAACCAGAAGTGTTGCCAGCCACCACCACATGCCTGCCAGGCAATCGCGGCCAGTGGTAACAGCACGATGATGGACAGCCACAGCGTCACCACACCGACCCGAACGGCTTTGTCGCCCTTGGGGTCTGCGGCGGCGACCGGTGGCGGCGCTGGTAGCTGACGTTCCGGGGTCAACACTGCGGCTGTCATCCGGTGGCCTCCAGATAGAGCGTGGTGATCTTTCCGGTGTGCCGATCGAACAGCTCGGGATCGACCGTTCCCCAGCCGCCGAGATCAGCGATGGTCCACAGTTTCACCGGCACCGGAAACTGGTCGCGGAAGTCCGAGGCGACGGCGGGATCGACGGGCCGAAACCCGGCGCGTGCCCACAACCGTTGCGCCACCGCGCTGTACTGGAAGTTCTTGAACGCCGTCGCAGCCTGCAGATGTGTGCTGCTGCTCACCACGGCGACCGGGTTCTCGATCTTGAACGTCTGGGGCGGGTTGATGTGCTCGACCGGATAGCCTTGCCGCTCAGTGGCGATGGCCTCGTTCTCGTAGCTGATCAGGACATCGCCGCTGCCTTCGACGAACACGTCGGTGGCGATCCGGCCGGATCCCGGACGCAACTTGACGTGCTCGCGGACCAACCGGTCGACGAAGTCGACGCCTGCCGCGACGTTGCGCCCGCCACCGCTCTTGACCGCGTAGGGGGCAAGCAGATTCCACTTCGCCGACCCCGAGCTCATCGGGCTGGGGGTGATGATCTCCACCCCCGGGCGCAGCAGGTCGTCCCAGTCGCGGATGTTCTTCGGGTTACCCTTGCGCACCACCAACGTCACTACCGAACCGAAGGGTATGCCCTTGCTGGCTTCGGTGTCCCAGTCCGCAGAAACCTTGCCCGCCTTCACCAATCGCGTTATGTCGGGTTGCACCGAGAAGTTCACGATGTCGGCCGGCTTACCCGCGACAACGCCGCGGGACTGGTCACCGGAGGCGCCGTAGGAGGTGATCACCTGAATGCCTTTGCCCTCCTCGGAAGCGTTGAACGCCGAAATCACCGCACTCCAACCGGGTTCGGGCACCGAGTACGCCACCAGGGTGATGCTGGTGTTCACCTCGGTGACCGAGTCGCCGCCCACGGCGTCGCTGGCACCGCCGCCGCACGCCGCGACCACGGCGGCGACAACCGTCATGCCGACGACTCGTCCCCAACGGGACACGCGGTCGGTGCCAGCAGACATCGATGCCTTCCAGGATTTGGGTAACGGGGTGCGCACACCGCGCAATGGTGCTTGTAATCAACAGAATCGGGGTCAGAACTTCAGCGACAACAACGCATGGCGGGATCGCACTCCACGCCGTCGGCTGCCGCATACATGGCGGAAACGTAGCAAAGCCCGCGGCGTGTCGGCAGCGTCGCCGAGCGCGACAAGGTGCGGCAGCCTCTTCCGCTCGCCCCGTGGCACAGCAGCCCCCCGGGCGCGGCATGGCCACCGGCAACGGCTCGTGCCGATCGTCGGCCCCGCCCCGCACGAGGGCATAAAGCACTGGTCGCGGCCACCCCCGCCGGCGCGGTCACCGAACTGAGTTCACACCATTGACCTATCCGGCCCCAACAATGTCATTGGCTCGGCAGCAGCGCCCGCGCCTTCCAGCGCAGGATCCGCGGGCGCGCGGCGCAAAAAGTCAGGGTGAGTCTAAGCCGGAGGCGCCGTCGGTCGAGGCCGGCGCGGACTCGACTGTCGCGATCTTGCTGAATCCGCTGACCGTGAGAACCCGAACCAGCAGGGGGTGAACGATGACCCGCAGATGGTCCACCGCGTCGGCATGATCGAAAAGCGCGTTGATGCCGGCACTGTCGAGATATCTGACCGCACTGAGATCGACGGTGATCGGCCGGCGCGTCCCCCCGCCCGCGTCCGCCAATGCCCGGGTGAATGTCGCGATATTGCTCAGGTCTATCTCGCCGGTGGCGATCACCCGCGGTGTCCCGTCAGCGCCGCGGTCGGTGTTGAGGTGCAGCGGTGTGGCCATTACGGGATCCTCGCGTACATGTGCACCGTGGTGCCGGCTTCAGTGGAGTTGATGCTGAAGTCCTCCATCAGGACTCGCATCAAAGCGATGCCACGGCCGCGACTCATGCCGGGAACCTTGGTGGGCGTCTTCCACTCACCGCTGTCAGTGACCGTCACCTGCAGGCGGTCCACCATTGCGCTGGCATGCAGGCAGACGGTGCCGTGCGGTTTGTCACGGTGGCCGTGCTCGATCGCGTTGGCGACAGCCTCACCGGTTGCGGTCAGCACGTCCTGGATCTGAGCCGGCTCGACTCCGACCTGAGTGAGCCAGCTGCGCAAGGCGGCCCGGCTTCCCGCGAGGTTCTCGGCGTCGGCGGTGAATTCCATTGCCAGCGGCGCTGGTTGGCGATACAACAGCACTGCCACGTCGTCGGGATAACCGCCCGCGGGCTCCAAGCGGGACATCAGGTAGTCGGCCACCTCGTCGAGGGACTGCGACCGGCCTTCCTGCACCAGATCGGCGGCGCGGGACATACCGTCGTCCAGGGAGCTGCCCCGACGCTCGACCAGACCGTCTGTGTAGAGCAACAGAGTTGCGCGCGGCGGCATCGTGATGCGCGATTCGGGCCGCTCCCAGTCCGGCCGCAGCGCCAGCGGCAACCCGTGCTCGCCGTCCAGCATCACCTTGGTGCCGTCGGCGTAGACGATGATCGGCGGCGGGTGACCCGCATTGGCGTACACCAGTTCCCCGGTCTCGGAGGTGAGCACCGCGCAGAACGCCGTGGTGCAGCGCGCGCCGGGTAGGCGCGCGGCGAACCGATCCAGGCCGGCCAGCGCCGCACTCGGGCCGGACTGCTCGAGCAGCAGCGCGCGGCATGCGCTGCGCAACTGACCCATCACCGTGGCGGCCGCCAAACCGTGGCCCACGCAGTCGCCGACGATCAGGGCCACCCGGCCGTCCCCGAGATCGACCACGTCGTACCAGTCGCCGCCGACCTGTAGTGGTCGGCTGGCCGGGAGGTAGCGCACGGCGATGCCGCCGGGCAGGTCCGCCGGTCCCAGCATCGCGTGCTGCAACGCCAGCGCGGTCTCGCGTTGCAGGTCCAATTGGTTGATGCGGTGCAGCCCCTGACCGAGACGCCCGGCCAGCGCCGTGAGCAGCGTCTCGTCCTCCCGGGTGAAGCGGCGATGCTCGGAGAGCTCGATCCAGATGACCAGGAGGCCGTGGGGATGCTGCAACGAGACGCCGGCCACCCCGGCGTCTGCGGTGTAGGTGCTCAGCAGATCGGCTCCGCGGAGTGTCTCGATCAGCTGGCGGTGCCGCGGTGCGAGCTCTCCCCAGGTGCACGCCTCGCCGGCGCAGACCAGAGCCGGGGCGTGCTCGGTGGGCGAGTCGTCGATGAACGTCACGGCTAGAACGCGCCGCGCCTGCCACACTCCGCGCAACACCTCAGCGGTGCTCCGCAGCCCGTCCTCGAGCGTATCCGCTTGCGCCAGTTGGGCGTTGAGCTCCGCGAGCGCAAGTTGGCTCTGTACGGCGTAGTGCTCGGCCGTGATATCGCGGAAGGTGCCGACCATGACGCGACGCCCGGAGTCGGGGTCGTTGGCATGGTTGAAGTTGACCGTGAGCCACACTCGGTGGCCGTCTCGGTGGGTGACCGGGACGACGTAGCCACCTTGGCTGTCGTTCAGCAGTCGGGTAAACGCCGATTCGCACTGCCGATAGGCCTCGGCGTCGGTGTCCGGGTCGGGCCACCAGGGGTGGACGGGCTCGTACGGTATTCCTTCGGGGCCGTAACCGAGGATCTCGGTGAACGCGGTGTTCACCTCGATGATCGCACCGTGCTCGTCGCAGATGAAGAACCCTTCCTGCAGCGAGTCCACCAACGCGGCGCGCCAGCGCGAGTGATAGTTGCGCAACCGCGTCAACTCGACGTTGGTGCGCACCCGGGCCAGCAGGTCGGCGGCCGCGAAAGGCTTGACCAGGTAGTCGTCGGCACCGGCGAGTAGCCCCTCCACGGCGGCCTCCTGGCCGGCCCGCGCGGACAGCAGAATAACGGGGAGGGCGGCGGTGCGCGGATCCTGCCGCAGCATCGAGAGCAGCTGCAGGCCGTCCAACCCCGGCATCATGACGTCACTGATCACCAGCTCGGGCGGTTGTGCACGGATCGCCTCCAGCGCGGCCAGGCCGTCGCTGTAGCCACTGACCTCGTACCCGGAGGCTCCCAGCAGACTGGTCAGGTATTCGCGCATGTCCGCGTTGTCATCGGCCACCAGCACACGGGCCTGGACCCCGGTGGACTCGGCCGGGGCGGCCGCGGCGGCGACGGGCGTCGTCGTGCCCGGCAGCCAGCGCAGGGCTTCCTGGACGAACGGCTCGGCGATCGCACCGGTGGCCGGTGGCTCCTGCGCCGTGGCGGCCAGTTCGTCGGCACGCAGATGGGCGGCACCGAACGGGAGCCGCACGGTGAACGTGGTGCCGGCGCCTTCGCGGCTGTCGGCGCTGATGGTCCCGCCGTGCAACCCGACCAGTTCCTTGACCAGGGCAAGCCCGATCCCGCTGCCCTCGGTGGAGCGTGCGCGGGCCGACTCGATGCGATGGAAACGCTCGAAGAGCCGGGGCATCTCGGCGGCGGGAACGCCGATTCCGGTGTCGGAGACGGTGACGACCGCTTGACCGTCGTCGCGGGCCACCCGGACCGTGATGGACCCCTCGAAGGTGAACTTCAGCGCGTTGGAGAGCAGGTTGAGCACCACCTTCTCCCACATCTCGCGGTCCAGATACACCGGTTCGTCGAGTGGCGGACAGTCCACCACGTACGTCAGGCCGGCCTGGTCGATCGCTGACCGGAACACGCTGGCCAGCTCGGCGGTGAACCTCGCGAGATCGACGGGCTCGAAGCGGGCCCGCATACGTCCCGCCTCGATGCGGGAGAAATCCAGCAATGTGTTGACCAGCTTGGCCAGCCGCAGGGCGTTGCGGTGCACCAGTTCGAGTTCTTGCCGCGCATGGCTGTCGAGGCCGGTCTCCTGACGGCGCAACTCGTCGACCGGCCCCAGGATCAGGGTGAGCGGCGTACGGAACTCGTGACTGATGTTGGAGAAGAAGGCGGTCTTGGCGCCGTCAAGTTCGGCCAATGCCTCGGCACGCTGCTGCTGCGCCTCATAGCTGCGGGCGCTGATCACTCCAGCCGCGAGGTAACCGGCAACCAGTTCGACGAAGCCGCGGTAGCCGTCGTCGAATTCCCGGTGCCGGTTCAGCGCGGCCACCAGGAAACCGACCGGCGGTCCACCGTGCTGCAGCAGCGGCACCACCAGCGCCTGCCTAGGCGGCTTGCGCCAGGCGCCACAGGGCAGCTGCTGCGCGACGCCGTCCAGCTCGACGAGTTCGGCCTCGCCGCGCGCCGCCTTCTCGATTGGCCACACCGACGGGCCGTCGCCGGGCAGGGTTTCCGGTGCCGCCGGATGCCCGGCGGCGATACCGCTGGTACCGACCAGGTGGGCCGGCCCGTCGTCGTCGAACAGGTAGGTCAGGGTGAACGGGAGGTCATACGGGTTGCGCCCGAGCTGCTGGGCGGCGAAGTCGAGCATCTGCCGCTCGGTGCGCACGACGCTGGGATCCGAGCCCAGTTCCCGCAACGTCGCGATGCGGCGCTGGGAGATTACCCGCCCGGTGTCCTCGCTGACGACGCACAGCAAACCGACCACGCGCTGGTCGTCATCGCGCAGCGGGCTGTAGGAGAACGTGTGATAGGTCTCCTCGGTGTAGCCGGACCGCTCCAGGAAGAGCAGCAACGCCTCGTCCCAGGTCGACTCTGCCTCCGCACCGAGGACGCGGTCGACGCGCGGTGCGATGTCAGGCCAGATCTCGGCCCACACCTCGCTGGCCGGCCGGCCCAGCGCCCACGGATATTTGCGTCCCAGGGTGTCGTGGCGATAGGCGGCGTTGCAGAAGAAAGTGAGCTCGGGCCCCCACCCCATCCACATCGAAAACCGAGACGACAGCAGGATGTCCACGGCCGTACGCAGGCTCTGCGGCCACGTGTCGACGGGCCCCAGCGGGGTCGACGACCAATCGACGGCAGCGAGATCTAGCCCGATCTCCTGGTCTGCTCGGAAGACCACTGACCCACCTTTCGAGCTCTGGTTGGTCCCACCAGCGTTCCCTCAACCTCAGAGATTATCTGTAGCAAACGAACACGGGCACGCAACGCGGTCGCATCATGAAAAAACCTCAATCGGTGCTGGCTGCCAGCGGGGTGGCGATGTCCTCGAGGGATCTGCCTTCGGCGTCGACGGCGAGGAACCAGGCGATCAGTCCGCCGGCCATCATCACCACCGCACCCAGCAGGTAACCCAGGAACAGCATGGTGGGATTATTGCCGTCGCCGATGAGCGCGCCGTAGATGACCGGACCCAGGGCGCCGAAACTCTGGGCGATCGCGAAGAACACCGCGATCGCCTTGGCCCGGACCTCCAGCGGGAAGATCTCACTGACCGTCAGGTAGGCGGCGCTCGCACCGGCCGAGGCGATGAAGAAGATGACGCACCAGGCGATGGTCTGAGTGATCGCGTTGAGGACCCCCGCCTCGAACAGCCCGGCGCTCACCGCCAGCAGCAGGCCGGACGTCAGGTAGGTGCCGGCGATCATCTTGCGGCGGCCGATAGTGTCGAAGTAACGCCCAAGTGTCAACGGCCCCAACAGGTTTCCGACGGCGAAAGCAACGAGAAAGAGCGGCGCCGAATCCCGGGAGACATGATAGAACTTGCCCAGCACCAGCGTGTAGGTGAAGAAGATCGCGTTGTACAGGAACGACTGGCTGATCATCAGGGAGGCGCCGAGCACCGAGCGGCCGGGGTAGTCCCGGAACAACACCCGCGTCAGCGCCAGGTAGCCGATCTTCTCGGCTGGCTTGAGTTCGATGGCCCTGGTTTCGTCGACCTCCGGCAGGCGGGCTCCGGTGGCCCGGACTTCCTCCTCGATGTAGGCGATGGATTTCTCGGCCTCTTCGATGCGGCCGTTCATCACCTGCCAGCGCGGACTCTCCGGCAGATTGCGGCGCACCAGCAGGATCACCAGGGCCAGCACCGGTCCCAGCAGGAAGGCCAGCCGCCAGCCCAGGCTCAGGTCGATCACTTTGAGGAAGACGAACGTGCCGAGCGTGCCGAGGATCGCCCCCGCCCAGTAGGTGCCGTTGACGGCGATGTCGACGCGGCCGCGGTAGCGGGCCGGGATCAGCTCGTCGATCGCGGAGTTGATGGCCGCGTACTCACCCCCGATGCCAGTGCCGGCAATGAACCGGGTGGCATACAGGAAGGCGATCCAGCCGGCGCTGTTGCCCATGGTGAATGCGGTCAGCGCGCTGCCCGCCAGGTACACGGCCAGGGTGACCATGAACAGATTGCGCCGGCCCAGCTTGTCGGACAGCCGGCCGAAGAAGAGCGCGCCGGTCACCTCGCCGATCAGATAGATGGTCGCGGCGAACCCGACCGCCGCCGAGGACAGGTGCAGCGTCTCGGGGGCGGTGAGGGTGTCGGCGACCGCGCTGGCCACGGTGATCTCCAGGCCGTCCAGGACCCAGGCGACGCCGAGTGCCACCACCATCCGGGTGTGGAACGGCGACCAGGGCAGCCGGTCGATGCGGGCGGGGATGAGGCTGCGGATCGAACCGGTCACCGCATCGGACGTCGAAATGGTCGGCTCCTCGCGCACACGTTCGCTTTCCCGTCACCGGGCGGACGGAAACATCATGCCGCGTTCGAGATCGTCTGACGGCATGGGGGGCAAGCCTGCCGTCGCTCACCGACCGGACCACCGAGGTTCCTGTATGGACTCATGAATTACTGAGTGCTACAACAAGATTGATCGTCACCGCCAATATCACCGCACCGAAGAGGTAGGACAACAACGCCTGCGCGAGTGCGATGCGGCGCAACTGGCCGGTCTGCAGGGTGGTGTCGGAAACCTGATAGGTCATGCCGATGGTGAAGCCCAGGTAGAAGAAGTCCAGGAACCGCGGGGCGTCGGACCCGTTGAAGTTGATGGACGTGATTCCGTCGGCAGCATCGGAGTAGTAGACGTCGGCGTAGCGGACGCTGAACACGGTGTGCACGACGCACCACGCGGCGACGATGCTGACCACGCCTACCGCCGCGGCCACATCCTTCTCCGGGCCGGACTTCGACCCGGCGACCAGGAGATGTTCCACGCCGGCCAGGCTCGCCACGCTCGCCGTCAGGATCACCGCGTCGGTCAGCCAACCGCGGGGCGGGTCCTCAGGTTCGACGTGCTCGCGGGTCCGGTCGGCATCCATCGGCAGCACGACGATCCACGTCCAGACCAGGTACGTCGACGCCGCGGCGATCCAGCCGACGCTGGGCGCGTACCTCAGCCCGGCCAGCAGAGGCACGAGCGTCGCGGCAGCGACACCAATACCCGCCGCGACGATCAGCCGGACCACCACCCGCGTCCGCCAGCGAGACCTTGCCTGGTGCGCCATGCCGCAAGCTAAACACCGTTACGGCAGGTTGGCCTGCAACGACGACAGCGCGGCGGCGCCGAGTCGGGCAAGTTCGTCGGCCTCGTCACGGCTGAGGGCCGCCGCGAAGATCTCCGCCATCCGGCGATTGGTCGTCTGCTCGACCTGCTCGTAGCGGTCCTTCTTGTCGGTACCGTCGGCGAACGGCTCGGGCCAGCCGAACATCCTGGTGTACTCGGCCCCCTTGTTGAGCATGTGCGCTTCCACCGGGCTGACGCCGGAAATGGTGAGGGCGTTGAAATGCACACCGGCCCGCAGCTCGCGCAGGATGAACATCACCTGCAGCGCCCGCGCGGGAGCATCCTCGGCCAGCGGCATCGTGCGCCATCCCGCAAACAGGGGCAGACCCGCGGTCGGTGTCACCGCGATGAGCTTCTCGCCCAGTTCGGCAACACGGTCCAGGCCGTCGACTCCGGCCAGGTGCCTGCGGGCGAAACCAGCGGTCTGCTCCCAATATTGTTGCGCCGCACCAGCTGCGCCGCGTACCGCGACACCCTGGTCCCACAGCGCGGCCAGCGAATCGGGCTCGAAGACCGCGAACACCGCCGCGACCGTCGTTCCGCTGGCATCACCCAGCACACCGCCGCGGCCGGCGACGTACCCTGCCAGCGGGTTCTGGTAACCGGCCGCGACACTTTCGCCGAACGTCTCCGGATGCAGCATGAATACCGCGACGGCCTTCTCGATCGGCGCTCCGGCGGCGCGGGCCGCTTCGAGCATCCCGTCAGCAGTCATGAAAATCCTCCTTTGATCCCGGTTACCAGCGGAAGGACGGCGCCCACCGGTGTCAATTCACTGGAAAGCCCTGCAGCACTGCGTATTTCGATGAACGCATCGATCATCGCCTCGGTGGCCTCGTGCGGGTCGGTCAGCGTCACATCGTCGGTGAGCACCGAGATGGCCAGTTGATCGACGTAACTCCACACCGTGACGTTCATGCCGCTGCCCGCGACGATCGGCCCGACGGAGTAGATCTCGTTGACCGTGGCGCCCTCGACGTCGCCCCGAACCCGCGGACCGGGCACGTTGGAGACGGTCAGATTCATCACGCTGGCTGATTCGACTCGCCTGGCCTGGGCGCGGAACAAGCGCGGCGCCAACGCCGGCGGCAAATACGACATCCACGCCGGCAGCACCGTAGGGCCCAGCAACTGATGGTTCTCTTTGGCGATCTTGGTGGCCAGCGAAGTCAGCTTCACCCGCTCGATCGGGTCGTCGATGTGTACCGGCAGCGACGGCGTCATATAGGAGAACTCGTTGCCCGCCAACCGATCTGGGGAGGTGTTGTAACTTACCGGTACGCCGGCGATCAAGGGCTCGCCGGCTTCACCGTCGTATCGCAGCAGCAGTCGACGCAGCGCGCCGGCGACCATGGCCAGCACCACATCGTTGAGCGTGACCCCGAGGTGCTTGGCCGTCTGCTTGACGTCCGCCAGCGGCAGCGGCGCGGTGGCGAACAGACGACCCGGGGTCACCCGGTGATTGATGAAGCATGGGGGCGGTGCGAAGTTGCGCGCAAGCTCGGGGTGCGCGCCGCGTTCCTTGGCGCGGCGGCGGACCCGCCGGACACCGGTGGTCGTCTCGGTGAGCAGGCGGGGCAGCTTGCGGATCAGGCCGACGTGGTCGCGTGCGGCGGCCCGGAGCAGCTCGGCGCGGGTGCCCGGCAGGTCGGGCGCTTTGGCGCGGCGCCTCGGGTCCGGGTGCTCGAGCGCCATCGCCAGTGCCATCTGGTTGGCCGACGCCACTCCGTCGGCCAATACGTGGTGGACCTTGTGGATGATGGCGATGCGACCGTCGGCCAGGCCCTCGGCGACGTACATCTCCCACAGCGGCCGGGAGCGATCCAGCGGGGTACTGGCGATGTGACCGATCAGCTGGTCGAGTTCGCGTCGTCCGCCGGGCGCGGCCACCCGGGTGTGACGCAGATGGTAGTCGAGGTCGATGTCGTCGTTGGTCCGCCACATCGGGTGGTGCAGCTTCATCGGGATGTCGACCAGTTGATAGCGCAGCGGTTCCAACGCCATCAGGCGCGGGTAGGCGATCTGCCGGAACAGCTCGAAGCTGAACTCCTGGCTGAAACCCGAGATGTCCAGTACGCCGATTTTCAGCGTGTGCATGTGGATTTCCGGGGTCTCGCTGTACAACGTCAAGGCGTCCAAGCCGGTGAGTCGTTTCACATCAAAGCCCGTCCGTCAGCGCTGCCCGAGTGGTGCTACCCATTCCACCTCTTTCACTCCCGCGAAACCAGACCGCTCAGCCGACGTGTTTGTCGAACCACCCGACTCGGCTGGGACGCTCAGCTCCCCTCGCCGTCATCGGCCAGATAAGTGACGTCGTACATGCGCCGGCCCTGCTCGACCGGTGCGCCCTCGTTAGCACTCGCCTCGTCCAGCCGGACGTCGGTCAAGTGTGGGTTTTGCACGCGGACATAAGCTTCCAGTTCGGCCAGCAGCGCGCTGCCGTGCAGGGCCGCATCCGCGCGGGCGGTGCCTTTGTATCTCTTCCAACTCACGTCAGCGACTGCTCTCGGCTCGGTTCGGCTGCCGACGCCCGCTGCACCACCCACTGCCAGTCAATTCGCTCCTGTTCCAAGCGCACCCGTTCGCCAAGCCCATCGGTAACAAGGTCGCAGTAGAGCTCCTGCTCCGGCGGCGTGAGCCGGGTCAGAAGCGACCGGGCCGGGCGGTCCTCAGCCACCCAACGATCGCGATGGGCGAGCAGTGTCTCTCGGTCCATCAGCACCGACCGGACGTGCGGCAACCATGCCCTCAGCCGATCAAGAATCGCGAATCCGTGCGTGTCGATGTCGCCCCAGTAGAGGACATCGGCGCCAGCGAGCCACGGCGAACGGCCCACGCTGTCGACGTCGAAGCCCCTTCCCCAGATCACAACACCGTCTTCGGGGACGTCGAAGGACAGATAGCTGATCTCGTTCTCGACGATCACCGCCTGCCGTGGCACGACATCCAGTCGAGCCAACTCTTCAGGACGCAAGCCCAGTTCAGAAAGAGTCGGCCCGGGCAGACCCAAAGAAGGCGAGGGCCGTAGCCTTACTAAGCCTGGCTTCGACCTCAAGCCGAGGCCGGCGACAAAGCCCGCCGCCGTCGAGGAGACGCCCAGCATGGCCGCCAAAACCGGCCGGTGCCGTTCGGCGAACTTGGTGTCCACCCCGGGCGCACTGATCTCCCGCAAATATTTTTGCGATTGGCGATTAATGTCGAGCCACACGTACGCGGCGATCAGCCGCGGCATCTCCGGCCCCAGTTCGAGTGCACGATGCGGATGGTCGACGATCCACTGTCGAACCCGCCGATGTTGATCTGCCAGAACCAGCAGCTCGTCGAATTTGCGGACCAGCGCCGTCACCCCCAACAGCGCCACGGCTTGCTCGAATGTGGATATCATTGCACGGGAAGGCAATTGGTTGCGGCCAATTCGCCTGCCGCCAATAGCTTGCCACTGCAGGGTAAATCGTTCGCCGTCCCGAGCGCTTGCTTGGAGGTCGGCCACCCACTGTCGCGCAGCGGCTAAGTCGTCGCCGACCTGCGACGGCTTCGGTCCGCGCAGCGGCACTTCGATCGGCTCGAAAGGATCGCCGTTGGCATAACCACGTAGCAGGGACCCATCGTCCCACCGACGCCTGACTCGGACCGCGATGCCCGCCGATGTGGTCCAGGCGGGCTTCACGGTCGCCGCCCGTCGCGCCGGGACCGGTACTCTTCGATTGTCATCGTCTGCAGCCGAGAGAACGTTCCGGTTGGATTGTCAACGAAACCAATCGCTTTGACGTATGGCTCGATGACGTGGACCTTCTGCAAAGGCGTCACGATGAGCAGTTGCAGTCCCAGCGTAGCGAAGAGTTCCAGAGCGTAGCGCGTCGAGACGTCCGAGCCACGCCCGAATGCCTCGTCGATGACCGCGAAGCGGAAGTCGCGCGATCGCGCGACACCCCATTCCAGCCCGAACTGGTAAGCCAGCGACGCCGCCAGGATCGTGTACGCGAGCTTTTCTTTCTGACCACCGGACTTGCCGTCCGAATCGCTATAGTGTTCCCATTCCGCACCGGTTTCGGCATCGCGCTCGGAGGCAGAGAAGACGAACCAGTTGCGCACATCGGTGACCCGTCGTGTCCAGGACTTGTCCGATTCGGAATAGCCGTCGCGACCGCGGAAGCGTTCGATGACGCGCTTGACGTCGAGGAACCGCTGCTCGGAGTACTGATCACCGTCCACGGCGAGGCTGTCGTCGGTGAGGTTACGCAGATCGGAACGGAACTGCGCGACATCTTGATTGGTGGTGGGTTCCTTCTCTAGCCGGATGTAGCGACCCGGGTTGTAGGGCACCGCGCCGAGCGCCTCGTTGATGCGGTCGACGCGCTGATCGATCGCTGATGCCTGTCTGCCCAGCCAATTGTTGAACCCGGCCAACTCCTGGATGGCGTTCTTATTGAGCTGTTCTTTGAATTCGCTTTCGAAGCGCGGAAGATCATCGGTCGCTATGCGATCGCGGAATGTTAGAAACTCACGCCGGGCTTCGATATTCGCGTCCATGTCAGCGCGCAGCTCGGGCCACCGGCGCAGCACCTCGGCCATGTACTGACCCAGATTCAACGCATGACCGTTTAGTTCCCGCGTCAGCTTCTCGATGCGAGTATGCAGGGCACTGGACAGCGTGGTCTCCGCCTCACCACAATCCGCAGCCCGCGTCGGACGGGACCTGCCAATGCGTTGATTCAGTGCAGGATAGGACACGCGGGCCGTTGCCAACTCGGGTTCCGGCTGCGCCGCCACGAAGTCGTCAACACGTTGCTTGTCCTTCTTCGCCCGATCCGCCGCTGCGGCGGTGGTGGCCAGATCACCGGTGAGTTTCTTGATCGACTCCCCGAGGGCACAGGCCAATTCCTCATTTCGATCCAGCGCGCGTGTGATCTCCTGCAGTCGCGACGAGCCGGCCTGCAACCGGATGCGTTCGGCGTCATGGTCATTCGCGCGCGCTTCGGCCTCGCCAAAGTCAAGGTCGGTCCACGAACGGAACCCTTCGATTCGCAACAGGGCGTCCAGTCTCTCCTGCAGCGCTTCCCGCTGGGCGGTGAGAGTATCGACCTCGGCATCCGCCGCCACCCGCTGGACCACCAGTTCGTCGAGCTCGTTGCGCAGCGCGGCGATCTTTCGTTCGTTGGCCCAGCCGAGGACCCAGCGGCGGGGATCATCGACGCGGTAGCGATCGTCCTTCTCATGCCGATCGCCGGATCGCACCTGCCCCTGGCGAGTTACGGCACGGCGCTGGTTGCGAAATTCTTCGAGCGTTGTTGCGCAACGGAAATCGGCCCGCTTTACGAGCTCGTTCAGGAGGTATTCGCGGAATGGTCCGTCCTTGGCTTCGACGCAGTCGGCGAGCAGAAGTCCGTCATGTCGGGACGGCTGGAGACGGACCTGGTGCGGTGGAACCCGTTCGTACACCAACTTGGCTCCGCGGCCGCGGAAGGTGAGTCTTCGGTCGTTGACCCATCGGGTGACGGCGTCGTAGTGCGGTTGGGGAACTAGCAGCGAGAGCGCAAATCCACGCAGCACTCGTTCCGCCGCCCCCCGCCATTCGGCATGCTCGTCGAATATGTCGAGAAGTTCCCCGGCATAAGGAATATCCTCCGGCCCCAGACCCAGGGCTGCACACAAGTCGGCGCGCAGTTCGACCTGCTCTGGCGGCAGGTTGCTGGTGCGCTGCTCCAGGCTGGCGAGCTCGTCGGCGATCGCGTCGCACTTACGTTGGTAGTCCTTTGAGATCCCGATCGCCTCGGCGGTGGCCGCGTCCAGGGCTCGTTTCTCGTCCGCCCGTCGCGGGCGTTCGGCGGTGACCAAGGCGGACAATGCCTCATGCGCGGCCCGGTCGGCGACCGGCTCGAGCCCGGCGCCGCGCACGGCATCGTCGAACAATGTCCTGGTATGACGGCGTGTTTCGGCTTGGGCCCAGGCCTCGTGGGCGAGCCGCTGCAGCTCGCCGATGCGATCTCCCCCTGCCTTGGCGCGTTCTTCGATGAGAGACTCGCGTTCATGCTTGAGCCGCAGCTCGCCTGCTTCGGCTGCGGCTAGTTGTTCTGCCCGGTCCGCGCAGTCGGCCTCTAGCCGAGCGATCTCGTCCGCCAGCAGTCCGGAGCGCAACTCGGCGATGAACACGCGGACCGCGGATCGTTCGCTCTCCATTGCATCGCGTTCGCCAAGTGCGGCATCGTATTTGGCGGCGGTCGCCACAATAGGCTCGAACGCCTCGAGTTGTTCCCGCGCACGCCGCACGGCGTCGTGCGCCTTGGTCAAGTCCTCGAAGTGGGCGATGATGTCCCGCACGCGTTCGGTCGCGTCGCTGGGTTCCAGCATGTGGTCGCGCACGAAATCGTTGAGGTTGCCGACGGATTTCATCGAAACGGTCTGGTGGAACAGTTCCAGTGCCTGTTCGGATCGAATTCCAAGCAGACGGCGCAACGATGTTGCGTACTTTGGGAATTCGTCGAAGATCTCTGCCCCGGCACCGCGCAGTCGCCTGCGCAGATCCCGAAGATCGGAGCCGAACTCGGCAAAGTCCGCCGCAATCGTGAGTTGCTTGGTGGCGGTGACGAAGAAACGGTACGGCTGTCCGGCACTTTCGCGCTGCTGGAAGACCTGCGCAAGGGTGACGGTTTCGTCGTAGCCGTGGTTGGTGAAGACACCGAGAAGTACCGAATAGGTCCGGCGGTTCTCCCGAAGGCCCTTGGCGCGCGATTTTCCGGTGGTCTCATTCCGTTCGGATTTGTAGTGGCCTTCGACATAGGAGCGCAGGGTGCGTTCCTTGGCCTCAGCGCCGGCGGCCTTGTTGTATGCCGCCTTATGAGACGGCACCAGTAACGTGGTGAGCGCGTCGACGATCGTCGACTTGCCGGAGCCGATGTCACCGGTGAGCAGTGCGGTCTCCGCCCTGGGCGTAAACCGCCAGACCTGGTTGTCGAAGGTGCCCCAGTTCAGGAGTTCGGCGTACTCGAGCCGGAAACCTGCTCTCCCGGAATCACCGAGACCTGCTGCAGCGGAGGCTGTTTCATTCATCGGCTACCGAACCCGCGTACTGCCGTAACTTACCCGCGAAGTCCGACAGGGTCTGGGCATCGACGTAGGCTTTGAGGATCCGCCGCACCTCCCACTGGTCGCGCTGACCGCGTAACGGTCGTAGGAATCCGAGTTCGGTCGCCTTCTTGATGGTCGTCTCCGCCTGGTCCACGACCCGGGCATCGTTGCTGGACTCGGCCTGGAACAGACGCAACATCTCGACGATCTGGTCGGAGGTGAGGACCAACTTTCCGTCACTGCCCGCCGTCTCGAACTCGACGAGCCGTTTGCGCAGCAGGACCAACAGCAGGCTGACGTTGTAAGTCAGGGCGCGCCTGCGCACCAAACGAGGCAGCGCCTCGTCGCCCTCCTCGTCAGACCGGGACCGGAGGTAGGCATAGCCTTCCACGTCGTCGACGATCACGTCGACGCCGATGGTGGCGAAATGGTCTCGCACACCGGCACCCAGACGTCCCAGTGTCAGCCAGGTGTCCTCGTCCGATTCGCGGTAGACGACGCCTTGCATCAACCGGATGATGGCGCTGGCGACGGCGTGCTCGTTGCTCATCGTCGCCGTACCGTCACTTTCGGCAGCCTGGCCCGCTTGGTTGTCTGCGGATCGTCCGGATCGACGTATTCCAAGAGAGTTTCATCGCTGTCGTCCATGTCGACCATGACGTCGTCGTCGTTGAGCGCGAGGTAACCGACGATCTCTGCGGCGCCCTGTTCGATCGGGTACATCGCGACGACGTCGGACAACAGCGCCGAGGAATTCTCCGGCAGAACAGTGCGGATGACTTCGGCAAGCCGCGCTTGGTCGACAAAGGTCTGCGTGAAGAGCAGGTCCGCGTCGACTTCCTCAGCTTCCGGCGGAAGGTGGCTTTCGACGGCTACTTCCGCAGGAGGTTGGTAAAGCGGGCGTTCGAACGGCAGGGTGATGTCGATGCCCGGCTGATCAACTTCGAGTCCCCAGGTTGGCGGGTCGTCGCGGACCTCGAGCGCGGTGCTCTCGACCGCCCGGACCAAGTCGAGCACACGACGGTTCTCCATCCAGACCTGGTCGTCAAGGAAACGGCGAAGTTGTTCGGATATCTGTCGGACCGTGCGCTGTGCCCGATCAGCAGCTTCAGACCAGTCCTGGTGGATGCCGCTAATCCGCTGGTCAGCGTCGACGATGTCGAGGGTTGAAACCTTGCCGATCAGGGCGGCGAGCTCAGCCTGGCGCGCTTCGGAGAGCAGGAATTCGTAGAACGCCTGAAAACTTCGTCCCTGGTCCGAACCGGTGATCTGGGAACGGCTGCCGACCAGGTCGGCGAGCAGTTCGCCCTTGGAACCGTCCCAGGCCGCGATCTTCTCGCGCGCGGCGCGGTCCAGCAGCCGGAAGTTCTCCTCGACCTCGCGAAAGTCCGACAGCAGCTCCCGGGCGGTGGCAGCGAGCTGTTGGTAGCGATCGCGCACTGCAGTCCCGTCCAGCACGGTGAAGGTGCCAGATTCGACGGCCGCGATCTCGGCGTCGATTTCGTCGCGCCGCCGACGCAGCTCAGCCAGCCGCACGTCGGGTTCGACTTCGGTTCCGTGCACGATCTGCCGAAGCAAGTCCACCACGGTGTGCAACCTGGATTCCGTCCCCACAAAGGAACGGCCCTTCAGGGACATGACCCAGGCGTAGGCCTTCTCGAAAGCGGGCGTGACCTCATAGTGCACTTCGTCGTCGCCGGGGGGATAGAAGCGCCGCAGATAAGCAGTTTCGGTGGCCGCCCAGTCCTCTAAATAGGAACGAGCGTTCTTCGGGAACCGCTGCTCGCCACGCTCGGCCGGAATCTCAGCGTTCAGCGCGTAGAGATGGTCGTCCAACGCGGCCGCGACTTCGCTTACCGGGCACGCGCCTCGGTTGCCTTCGACGAAGAACTGTCCCAAGAAAGCGAGGATCAGCGTGGAGTTGCCGGCGCGCAGCAGCCGCCAAGCAGGATGCCGCTCCCGCAGTCCGTCGATCCTCGCGTAGTCCACCTGGACAGCGTAAGTAATGGCACCGACGGATGCGGGCGACGCCCGCGGCCGAACGACGCCTCTAAGGTAACTGGATGACCAAAGCCCAGCGGCGCGGCTCCGGTGAAAGCACCAAAGATGCCTGGCTGCAGATCGGGTACGAAGTCCTCGCCGAGGAAGGGTTCAAAGCCCTCAAGCTCGACGTGATCACTGCCCGCCTCGGCGTCACACGCGGCAGTTTCTACTGGCACTTCGCCGACATGGCCGCGTATAAGGCTGCGCTGGTGGCCAATTGGGCGCAGTGGCGCGACGAGGACCACCAGCTGATGGGCGACTTGGCTGAACTGGCGCCGCGAGATCGGTTGATCAAGATGATGTCGGTGCTGCTCAGTCCGCGGTACTGGACCCTGGAGCGCGCGATGCGGGAATGGGCACGCTCGGACGCCACCGCCGCGTCCAGCGTCCTGGCTGCCGACCGTCGGGTCCAGCGCGCGGTGCGCCAGGCTTTTCTCGACGCTGGCTTCGACGAGAAGACCGCGCGACAACGGGCCGACTGGATCTTTGCGATGGGCGTCGGCGCGCTGCATCTGGCATCCAAGCGGGCGTATATGCCAGCCGCGGAGCGCGCCGAACTGGTCGACTTCATGCTGCGGCCTTGAATTAGCTTGCGACCGGCCGATTTTGTCGCCATACTTTTTGGTATAGAGTTCCCGGTATGATACTGCCTGTGGAATCCGCTGCGAGCTTGGTACCCGACGACTTCGTCGCACGCCTGGCCCGACGGGCCGACGAAGCAGAGCGACTGCGGCGACTGCCGGACGACACCGTCGCGGAAGTCCGCGCCGGCGAGCTGCTCGGCCTGCTCGCCCCGAAACGTTTCGGCGGCCGGCAGGCGAGCTTCCCCGAGGTGCTCGAACCGGTGCAGCGGATGGCGCTGGGCTGCGCGTCGAGCGCATGGACTATCGGCTTCTTCGTACTGCACAACTGGCTGCTGTCGTTGTTCGACGAACAGGCCCAAGTGGAGGTCTTCGCCTCCGGCCCGGTGCTGGCACCCGCACCGCTGGCGCCGACCGGTTTCGGCGAGAAGGTAAGCGGTGGAATCAAATTGAGCGGAAAATGGTCCTGGGCCACCGGGATCATGCATGCCGACTGGGTGATGGTCTGCGCGTTGTGCGGCTCCGGCGACGACATGTTCCCCGGCCTGGTGCTCGTCCCGGCCGACCAGGTCAGCGTCGACGACGTCTGGCACACCCTGGGCATGCGCGCAACCGGATCCAACGACGTCACCATCACCGACGTGTTCGTGCCCGAGCACCGCATCGTCCCGCTATCGGACATTTACAACGGCACCTCAGCAGGTGCGGCGCTGCACGATGCCGCGCTGTACCGCTGGCCGGTGGTGCCCGCGCTCGCGTTGACCGCGGCGATGCCCATTCTCGGCAGTGCGCAGCTGGTGGTGAACGCGTTCGCCGAGCGTCTCGAGACCCGGGTGTTGGCCTACAGCGGTGTCAAGCAGAAGGAACAGCCGGCCACCCAGATCCGACTGGCCGATGCCCGGATCCGGCTGCAGGCACTGCAGGGACTGGTGACCGACATCGCCGGCACCATCGAGTCGATCGTCGCCGACGGCGGCATCGTGCAACGAAAACTGCGGGCCCGCGCACGAGCTACGGCAGCGCACGTAGTGAACGAATCACTTTGCGTCATCAACAATCTCATGGCGGCGTCCGGAGCGTCGGCCAACTTCCTGGCCAATCCGTTGCAACGGGCGCGCCGGGACGCGGAGATGGGCGCGGGCCACGTCATCTTCGATCAGGACGTCGCTCGCGAACTCTATGGTGCGCTGGAGATCGGGATGAAGATCTCGCCGATCGCGATGGTGTGATCCACCGACTCGCGCTGGGTCCGGATGCTCGAAGCGCCGGGCGTTGCCCACCTGCGTCACCGGGCCCTCTAACTCGGGTCCCCGTCGTCATCGTCGTCGTCGTCGTCGTCCAGATATCGGGCGTCCTCCAGAACCATCTCTCGAAACTCGGACTCGAATTCATCGATGGCGGCCTGTGCCTCTGCGGTCAATTCGTCGCGGATCCCGCTCTCGGCGTGAGCGAACGGAACATACGCGCGCATCACATCCGGTAGGTCCAGCAGGTCTTGAATGGACCGCTCATCGGAGTATTCGTCGAGCGGCAGAAAAACGTCGGGTAGGTCCCGCAGCCGGCCCGCGCTCCACCGCAATGGATCACCGGTGCCTTCATCGATGCACGTGCGCAACAAATCCCGATGGCCGGAGTCGTCGAATCGCAAGCCCGGCACTGTGGCAAAGAACCTGTCCAACAATTCCTCAATCTGGTCCTCAGAGAAGAACGGCGGTTGGTAGCCGCTGCCTCCCTCCGGCAAGCCCCGGGTCAGCCATTGCAGCAGCGGACGACTCGCCGGCCACGTGTCGGACTCGCTCAACATCGACAGCAGACCGTCGACCTCGACACCCCGATGCAACCAGGCACGGGCATCGGCGAGGCTCATTTCGACGAAGGTGGTGTCGGGATCCGTACGGCTGCGCGTCGCGACGTCGAGAACCTCCTGCAGTGGCGCGGGAACGAAAAAGGCGTCTTTGACCTCTGACACGACGGTGTGGTCGATGAAGGCCGCGCAGGTCATCTCCTGTCCGGAGGACAACTTCACGCCGAGCATCAGTTCGTCCCCCTCCCCGAGCACGTGTGTCATCCGCACCACCCGCTCGACGTGCGTTCGACCCAGATCGGTGATCCACTGCGGCAGGTCGTCATCCCGCGCGGCAACCTCTCGTTCACAGCGTGTCCGCAGCACCTCGTTGTCGAGCAATTCGGACAGCACCGCCAACAGCACCGTGGTTTCGGGAAGCTTGGTCGCGATAAAGCTGTCGATGAGTTCGCCGAGATTGACGGCCTCTGGCTCGTCCGGGTCGCTGAGCGCCCAGTGCCTTGGCTCCGTTGCCTGGATGATGAGGCTGACCGTGTGCAGCAGTTCCAGCGGATGCTCTTCGGCGAGGGCTTCGCGCACCGCGTCGACGAGCGGGAACTCCTCTTCGAGTTCGTGTGCGCGACGCGCCGAGCGCATCCGGCGCGCATCTCGCCTCGCCTGTTTGGCCTTGCGACGCTTTCGACTGTCCGGCATTGGGCGGACACTACCGCGTTGCACCGACGCCGTCGTTGCGGCTGTGAACAGGGGTGGGAATCGGCATGTGCAGTGCGAGTTGCCTTCGGTCACCGTTACGCAGGGTCGACGAAAACGGGCTTCTCCCCGGACATTCCGGCCGCCACCGCGGCGAGTTGATTGGGCGAACCGATCAGCCCCGCCTGCAGCTCGGATTCGAGGGCCAGCGCCCGGGCGGCGTCGTTACTGAGCCACGTTTGTTCGTAGAGCCGCTTGGCAGCACGGACGGCGTCCGGTGACTTCTGCGCGATCTCCTCGGCCAGCGCCAACGCCGAAGCCAGCGGATCGTCACTGTTTCGCGTGACCAACCCGAGCGCCAAAGCCTCACTCCCCGAAACGATCCGGCCGGTGAACGTCAACTCCTTGGCGACGTCGAGAGGCAGCAGCCGCGGGAGAGTCTGCGTAATGCCCATGTCGGGAACCAGGCCCCACTTGATCTCCATGATCGACAGCTTGGCGCCCGGCGCGGCGATCCTGATGTCGGCGCCCAGCGCGATCTGCAGCCCGCCCCCGAAGCAGTTGCCGTGGATCGCGGCGATGACCGGCGCGGGCACCAAGGACCAGTCGTAGGCGACGCGCTGCGCGAAGTTGGCCGCCCGGCCGCTCTCGCGCTCCAGCAGGACGCTGGTGCCACCCCGGCCGGACATGAAGCTGGCGATGTCCAGGCCGGAGCAAAAGCTCTTGCCCTCGCCGTGCAACACCACCGCGCGCACCGACGCATCACCCGCCAACTGCGCCGCCGCATCGACCAGGCCCGCGAACATAGCGTGATCGAGCGCATTGTGTTTGTCGGCGCGCACCATCGTCACGGTTGCCACGCCGGTGGTGCTGATCTGCACTCGAACTCTGTCTTCGCTCACGCGTGGAAACTTACCCCGCTATGTCGAAGGTCCGGGGCCCGGACCGTCACCTCACCGGCAGCTCGGCGAACCTCTTCTTGACGTCGTTGTACCAATTCATCGACTTCATCGGGTGGCGCCAGCGGCTCTTCATGTCCTCGCGGGCGGGCACGTGCGCATCGTCGCCGGCCTTGACGAGTTCCTTGAGGTGTCGGTCCTGCGCCTTGATGATCTCGTCGGCGCTTTCACCGCGGTGCGCGAGGTCACAGGGGCCACCGAGATCCTGGCACGTCATCGTTTTCATAAGCGTCCTCCCGCTCTGGTCACACCGGGCCGTCCGGGTGCGTCAGGATGATGACGCGTCCGACGACGAAAGTGTGACCGCCATGGTGAGCGACGATCAGCTACGCGACGGCTTCGAAGCCGAGCGCCCTCGCCTGCAGCGCATCGCCGCCCGGATCCTGGGCGACCCCGACGGGGCACAGGACGTGGTGCAGCAGGCGTGGCTGCGGCTGCACGCCACCGACGAGCCGATCGAGAATCTCGCGGGCTGGCTCACCACGGTGACGTCGCGGCTATGCCTCGATCGGCTGCGCGCCCGAACGCCGGTGCCGACGGAGTCGATTGAGCTCGAGGCCGTCGCGCCCGACCCGGCCGACGGTGTGGTGCTGGCCGACACGGTCGGCGTCGCGCTGCAGGTGGTGCTGGACCGTCTGACGCCTGCCGAGCGGGTGGCGTTTGTTTTGCACGACAGCTTCGGCGTCGAGTTCGAGGCGATCGCTGCGATGCTCGACACGACGCCGGTCGCGGCCCGCAAGCTGGCTTCGCGTGCTCGCGCCAAGGTGCGTCCGGCCGCGCCCGAGGATGCGCTGGGCGACTGGGAGATTGTGGACGCGTTCATGACCGCGGCCCGGGAGGGCGACTTCGCGCGGTTGCTGGAGCTGCTGGCTCCTGACGTGGTGGTCTCGGCGGACGCGGCCGCGATCGCGTTGGGCACCCCGCCGCGTTTGGAAGGTCGCGACGAGGTGGCCGGCTTCTTCAACGGCGCCGCCAAGGCTGCCTTTCCCGTGTTTGTCGAGGACCGGCCCGGCGCTGCCTGGATCCACCGCGGCGAGGTCAAGGTCGCGTTCGACTTCGCCATCGAGGCGGGGCAGATATCGCACCTACAGTTCAGGGCCGACGCCGACGTTTTGGCGAGGGTGCGCCGCCGCGAGGGCGGCTCTGCCATTTCGCGGCTTTCGGCTACTGATGTCTGATCGGACTAGACGGACTGGTGCGACGGCCGGCCGAGACCGGACTGGCGTCGGCGCCGATGGTAGGTGCGTTCGATCCGGGTGACGATCGCGATGCGTAGTTCCTCTCTGGTGTCCCAGCGGCGGCGGTTCAGCACGTTTTTCTGCAACAGGCTAAAGAAGCTCTCCATGGCCACGTTGTCGCCGGCTGCGCCGACGCGGCCCATCGATCCGACCATGCCATTTCGATGTAGGGCGAGAAACGAATTTCCTTGACCTGAGCTGAGACCCACGATCGGAGCGCAGGATGCAGCCGCCAGCGTCACCACGGCGTACCACAGCACTGCGCAGAGCCTGGGTGGCCAGACGGGACGCCATCCGGGAGTCGATCGAGTAGCCGACGATGCGGTTGGAGAATGCGTCCTTGATGGCGCAGAGGTAGAGCTTGCCCTCGCCGGTACGGTGCTCAGTGATACCAGCCAGCCACAACTGATTTGGCGCATCAGCGGTGAAATCCCGCTCGACGAGATCATCGTGGACCGGCGGCCCGGTCTTGCCGCGCTTTCTGCCGAAGACGCTCCACAGGCGATTCTGCGAGCAGACCCGCCAGCCGGTCCTCTCGGCCATGGGTTCGTCGGCGTCACGGGCTTCCTCGACGAGGTAGCGGAAGCCGAACTCCGGGTCCTCGTGGTGGGCGTCGAACAGGGCGTTGGCGCGGTAAGCCTCGACGAGTCCGGCGTCAGTGATCGGCTTGGCCAGCCAGCGGTAATAGGGCTGGCGGGCGAGCTTGAGTACCCGCCACGTCACCGCGACGGGGATCCCGTCGGCGGCGAGCTCCTTCACGAGCGGGTAGAGCCTTTCCCGGCAAATTGGCCTGCGACAGATAGGCCGCCGCTCGCCGTAAGACTTCCTTCTCCTGCTCCAACAGCCGATTACGGCGTCGCAGTTCGTCCAACTCCGTCGACTCAACGGTGCTCTTGCCGGGCTTGGCCCCTTCGTCGATATCGGCCTGGCGCATCCACTTGTGCAGCGTCATCGGGTGCACCCCGAAAACGGTCCCGATCTGCTCGACGGTCACACCATCGTCGCGGTTGCGGGCCACGCGCACGACGTCGTCGCGAAAACTCACGGGGTAGGGCCTGGGCACAACGACATCCTTCCAGCCTGCCCACCCGGGGCAAGCCAACTCAGATGTCACCATTCGTGCAGCAGACCTGATTGAGTCCCAACGCTTCCCAACTTTCGAGACGGCCGAGCGGACCGCAACTTCAGCCGGTCAGTAACCTCACGCAGGAAAAATCAGGCACTCGATCGGTGAACTCCTGTGTCGAAGTGCCCGTCCGGCCATCAGGTGGACCGGAACAAACTAGTACATACCAACTCTGGCCCTACTCCCAGCCCTCGCTTCCACCCAAAGCAGCGGTGGGCACAAGGGCCATCGCCGCACTCAACACTGCTCGCGCGTTCTCCGTAAGCCGCTGCAATCCGAGCACGTCAAGAACGGCGCGAAATAGCTCATCTTCTGAAAGACCTTCGATACCCGTGAACTCGGTAAGGTGGGCAGCGAGCTCGGCGGGAGGCACCAAGCTGAGCGAACGTGGTCCGAGTTCCCGCAACACGACCGGAGACTGAGTCGGCAACCTGAAAGTCTTTGGCTTGATGCCAGGTTCGTTAAGCGGATTGGCCGCGACCAGCTGCCCTCGACGCACAGCGAGTTCCATCGCTTGGTTCAGGCTTCTGGCGAGTTCCCGACCTACTCGGTGCCCGCCGTAGGCAACCCGATATGCATCGTGTACGCGATGACCCAAGACAGGGCCCTCGACTTCAACGATCCGAACAACATTGGCAATCAACTCTGGCAACGGTGTTCCCTGAATCGGAGGCAGAGGCTGTGTAAACGCAATATATGGCCGAAGCCGGTTCGTCAGCGGACCTTCGACGAGTTGCCTGCCAAGCAAACCGAGTTGCTCTTCCTCCGGTTCTCGGACTGTTTCGTCGACCGACTCGGGTATCGACTGGGTACCGTTCGCACCAGATGGGTGATCGCCGGCGCCGTCAACACGAGGCCGGCTGTGCGCCTCCGTCAAGAGATCCGTAGTGGGCAAGCATCTATGTATCGCGCGATGACCGTTTTCCGACGGCATGCCCGCACCTGCACCTGATTCCTCCTCGTCACGCCACATCGAAACACCATGTCCTGCTTCAGCTTCGACGATAGCGCGTCCCTCGTCGACAGATTCGTCGACTTCCTCAGCGCAGCTGTCGCCGTCATCAAAACTCGGATCAATCCAGTGGGCGGTGCGGATGTCGAGGTCGTCGAGCGTGTCCCACAGCTTCTGCAAAGTTCCGCGCATATCGGCATAGAACACCGATTCGCGGATCCGGAAGAACTTCCACCCACACCGCTCAAGGTCGCGCTGGCGAGCCAGGTCAGCCTGATATTGCTCTGGGCCGTGCCAAAAGTCGCCGTCGCATTCGATCGCCAGCCGCCCTCGGGCCCCGGTAACCACCATGTCGATGCGGTATCCCATCGCCTCGACCTGCGGCATGACGGTGTAACCCCGCTCGATGAGCCGATTAAACACTCGCTGTTCAAACAGGGAGTCGAACGGTGGTACCACCATATCCTCGGCGACCACGGTAGCCACCGCTCCGTTGCCCGCGCCATGCACCCGGTTGACCACCCCGTAGCAGTAGTCGAGCAGTTGGAACCGCATGTCCTCGGTGTTGAGCAGCGCCTCCCGCGGCATCGAATGATAAACCCACATTTGGTCTTTCGCCCGTGACGCGGCCACGTTGAAACGTTGCACATATTGGGCCTGGGTCAGCACGCCCATGCGCTTGTCCGCTTCCGGGGCCTTGACCATCGACAAGAACATCACATCACGCTCGGAGCCTTGGAAATCCGATGCGTCACCGCAGCGCAGTTCCCGGACCGCCCATTCTTCCGGCGACACCGCGTCGAGCAGCTTGCTCTCGATCAGCTTGGCCTGCTCCTTACCCAAGAGCGAGATCACTCCGAACGTCGCGCTGTCGTAATGCGGCTCGGCCAGGCATTTGCAGATCTGCTCGACGATCGCCTCGGCCTCGGCCAGATTGGTTTTATTCGCTGACTCGTAAGCATTCTCCAGATAGACCACCTTTATTGGATCGAGCCGTTCGGCGCCAAACTGGCGCACAGGAACGAGACGAATTCCCTCCGGCTCGTAGGCGATCCGGTTGGAAAAGCCTATGATTTCTGGTACGCAACGCCGATGCTCGGTCAGGGTGATCCGCCCGCCGAAGCGCATGTTGGCCTCGTCAAAATAGCTGCGCTTGGGGTCAAGCCAGGATTCCTTGTACGGGTCGTCGCTGAGATACAGCGCGGCAAGGTTCCGTAGCTCCTGCTGGTCCACGCCCACCGCGGAGGGTGACACCTGCTTATCGTCACCGATCACCACGATTTTGGGCGCCAGGTATTGCAGGAATGATGCCTCCAGACCGGCCTGTGAGGCCTCGTCGACGATCACTACGTCGTAGAGGTTCGGTTCGACACGAACCTGCTCGGCGATCCGGTACAAAGGCATGATCCACACCGGCACTGAGGGTCTGCAGCGGTCCATCGCCTCGGCGATCGCTGCCCGCTGCTTGGCCGCATACTTACCCGTGCCCTTGCCCAGTCGGGACACCAGCTGAGCGTATTGGGTGAGGTTGGCCCGTGCACTGCCGGTGATACGGTCCGGAGCGACGGCATATCCCCAGGCCCGCTCAGCCGCCAAATGCTCGACCTCACTGCGGATCTGGTCCTCGACTGCATTTAGGCTGGCCTTCAGCGCGTTGATGTCTTCGCTGTCCTGGGCCAGGATCCAGCGCCCGGTCATTTCCCATTGCCAGGCCTCTGCATACCTGGGCAGCCAATCGACCCATTGGGCGGCCGCCGGTTCGGCGGCGATCGCCGCGGCCAGCAGGGGCGCAGACCGGTCCAGCTCGGCGCGAATTCGATCCCGCTCGCTGACCAACTCCGCGACCCGACGCAGGTGAGTCAATCTCTCGTAGGCAGCGCTGTAGCCGTTGACGCTGCGGTCTGAGACTGCGTTCAACAATTGCATGGAGACCGCCGGCGGGTTGTGCTGCTGCGACTGTCCCAGCAGGTAGCCAGCCAACGTTTCAATAGGCGAGCTGGCAGCCAATGCGCCGTCGGCCGCAGCGGCTGCCTCGACCAGGTCGGCGTAACGCCGAATTTCCTCGAGATTGTTCCAATCCGGGACGGGCAAATTGTTGGCCTGGAACCACTGCCGTTCCACCTCGAGCTGAGCGCCCAGGGCCAGTACCTTGTCCAACTGCTCGATTTCGGTCAGATGCCACTGCAGTTTCTCCTCGAGGGTGTCCTCGTCGGGGATCTCGACGGTCGTCGGCCACGCTTGATCCATCGCTGCGATGGTGCGAATGGCGTCCACCCAATCGATGAAGGTTGTCAATTGTTGCTTGTCAACGGCAGGCAGATCATTGATCTTCACCGCCGCGAAGAACGGTTCGGCGAGCTTGACCGTTTTGGAAGTAAACGCCCCGATCTTCGGCGCACCGTCTGGCCGAACCCTAATCGCACCACCGGAATCCACATGCGCTAGCAATGATTTGGCGATCTGCTGATGCACACCCAGGTCGCCGGCGCCGACCACCACCCGGGTTGTCGGCCCGATTCGCATCGCGAGCCGACCTGCAGTCTCGGCCAACGACTTGATCTGGGCCGAACGCGCTAGCCATACTTGCTGACGACCGCTGCGCACATCACACAACGCATCCTTCATCCAGACTTCTTGGCGGTGTTCTAGGTTGATGGTCCGCTCAGCCAGCTGCGAGACTCGGTCACGCAGCTCGTAACGCAGTTCGGTGCTTAAGGAACGAACGAACTCGAACGAATCATGGGCAAGCAGCGCACTATAGCCGTCCTTGCGTTCCGTAGCCTGCTGCTCCGAAGCAACCAGTACGGCGAATTCCTGCGGGGTCACCAGCGACGCGGGCTCAGGCAGCAGCCGCGTCGCCTCGTCCTCGTTGGTGGCCAGATCCTCGCTGCTTATTAGGTTGTGCCACAACCGGATCTCCTCGGTCGAGACAGTAATTCCCGACCCGTCCCTGTCGATGTCGAACTGCCGGATCCACTCGTAGTCGGACTTGTGCCGCAGATGGTCGAAAGCTATAGCCGCCAGCGTGCCTTCGGCCGGACCATCGGTGCGCAGCTGCACCTCCTGGTGCCGGAGGACCAGCAGGCGGTTGCGGATCGCGGCGCGCTGGCGACGCAGATCGTCGATGCGGGCGAGGTGTCCGGCGATGGTGTGGCGCGAACCGTCGATGTCGAAATCGTCGGCGCGCCGGGAAATGTTGTCCACCGCAGTGCGCAGGTCGGCCATGTCCGAACGTGACTGGCCGATGACGGCGACGGCCAGGGACTGAATCTCGCGAGGCAGTTTGGCCCGGACCTCCCGCAGCGCCCGGTCAGTGTGCGCGGTGATCAGCACTCGCTTGCCTTGGGCAAGCAGGTGCGAAACCAAAGCTGCTGCGGTGTGCGTCTTTCCGGTACCGGGCGGACCTTGCACCACCGTCTGCGCCCGGCTGTCGACCCGCTCGATAATCGCACGTTGCTTGTCATTGACCGGCAGCGGCAGGAAGTCCTCCCCGTCGACAGTGACCACTGCTCCGGGCGTCTCCCCAGCCGTCGGAGCTTCGGGCTGACGATCCGGATCTATCAACGGCAGGACACCCGCCGGAACCTCGCCGGCCTTACGAATCTGAGCCACGATCGCTTCGTAGATCTGCACCAGTCCGCGGTTGGTGCGGCGCCGCAAGATCATTGCTGGGGCAAACGCACCGCGTGGGCTGGCCCCTGTCGGCGCGGTTGTGGCGTCCGCGTCATACTCCGCGTCGGCATCGAGGCGGTGGATGAGGCGCCGACAGATCTCGCCAATCGCGGGTTGATCGAGCAGGTGCCCGTCGTACTCGGCGGCCGTCTCTTTGATTTCGTCGAGCTTGGATGGACTGGAGATCAGCGCTGGGTCCAGCATATCCACTTCGATAGACACTGCGTCGGGAGCTGGCACTTGCGTTACGGTAAGGCGCCCCGAATTCTCATCGAATCCGATCGCAATCGGTGCGGTCGCGACGTGACGCAACACCTGTGGGTGGTTATCGGGCCGCCAGGTCAAGCAGCCCACCCCGACCACAAGCTCGAACTCATCGCTGTGGTCGGTGGACTTTAGATGAACTGCGAAAAGCTCTTTGTAAATGTTCCGGACCGCGACGTCGCGGCGCTCCCGCTCAGCCCACAGCCGCCAATCGGCTAACCACTCCTCGAATGCCTCGGTGATCTCGGAGTGCTCGGCCAACTCGATACGGCGGCGTTGGAGGTCCACTTCATCATCGCCGAGCTCGGCCGGGACCGGTTCCAAGCCGTAGATCGCTTCACGAAGCACAGGTTCCTTATCGGTGTCGGCGACGGGCCCCTCAACCCATGCCGTCAGGGCCTCGGGCACCGACGGCGGGTCCAGCTTGGCCACCCGGTCGATGGTCAGCAGCGGCGAATCGACGTCAAGTTCAGCAACTCGATGCGCGGACCGGATCGCCTCGTGCTCGGGGAGGTCGTCGAACCACAGCACCTGCTCGAATCCGTCGACGGTGCGAATCGGCTTTACCAGAAGCTGCTGAGTGCGGCTCAGAAAGGTGAATAGGTTGACCGCGCGGCGCACCAACCGCTCGTTGTCGCTTTCCTGCTCACCAGTCACAGCACACTCCTTCGCGAAGTCATCTTCACCACGGGAAACCAACCGACTGCCGTCGTCACCCGCGTCAATTTGCACGATTATGTCGGTTGCGTCCGACAGGTTCGACAGCACCCCGCGGCGTTGCTGAGGTTGTGCTGCGTAGGCTCGCCCCACTGAACCGCTCCCCTTTTACACGGCCCAAACTCCGGCCGCCTGGCCGTCTTGCACAACCCCTTTAATGCCCTTTAATGCGCATGGCCCGAAAGTGAACCAACCCGGGTCTGATGCACGCCTTCTTTCGAGGGAAGGTTGCTCGGATCATGCCGAAGAAATACGACGAGGAGTTCAAGGCCCGTGCGGTGCGGTTGGTCACCGATCATGCCGAGGAGTACGACACGACGCCCGTAAGGCCTGCATCACGCGGTCGCAAGCGGTGGATTTGGGGATCCTGATCGTGCTCATCTCGACCTCCTGAGCAAAGACGATTAGCAGCGACACGCCGCGATGCGACGATTTGAAATTTAGTCTCATAGAGCATCGTCGCGGTGTCGGAGGTCAATCAAGGACGGGCGCCGCGCTCCGCGACCGGGGAGCTACTCGTACTGCGGTTTGATCAACGGAAAGACCGCGTAGCGTTTGAGCATCCCGAGGCGGTGCTCGCGGGAATGCGCTGCGAACGCGGGCGCCAACAGGCCCAGAAGGATGCCCATCAACCACTCGACCGCGTCGTGCAGGTTGACGTCGTCACGCAGGTGCCGGGAATCAATGTACTCGTCCAGCAGTGTTTGAATCAGCGGAGAGATCGCTGCGCCCATGGCCTCAAGCCCGCCGCCGATCCGCGCAAGTGGGTATGAGTCGTCACCGTCATTTTGCAATGCCTTGAACAACTTTCAGATCGCAGCGCGTCGGCGAATAGCAGCATGCCCTGTGCGATACGCTCGGTCGCATCGGAGATGCCTTCGATCTGGTGGGCTACGATTCCCGCCATAGCGGTGGTTCTGGCGACGATCACTTCGCGTACCAATTCGTCCTTGTCGGCGGCGTAACGGTAGAGCGTGGCCCGTGAGCATCGCGCAGGCTCGGCGATCTCGTCGACGCGCACACCCAGGGGTCCACGCTGCCCGATCAGTTCGGCTGTGGCGGCGATCAACCGCGCGCGTACATCGTCTGGCATGTCGGTCCTTCCATCCACCACGGACCTGCTTCTTCGAGTCTCACGGTACAGACAGAAGACGAGTTGTTTGACTGACGGGGACCGATTATGAAACTATCCTATGAAACGTCTCACAGCCGCAGCATCGCCGTTGCGGCGGATCCCGTCCGTCAATCTCGAAATGGGAGTAAGAGGGAGCCGACATGGCATTTGACCGCGAAGATTTCGACGCCTTCTGGCAAGACTGGCTTGAGATCAACCGTGAGGCTCAGCGCTTAGGGGACTGGGGCATCATGGCCGACTTTTATGAGCCCGACGCGACCTATGGCTACACCTATTCCGCCGAGGACCAATACATGAACGTGGGCCGCGAAGAGATTCGAGCCGGCGTGCTCGGGTTGGAAATGCTGGGATTTCAAGGATGGATCTACCCGTATCAGGCGGTGATCTTCGACGATCGATCTGGTCAAGCGTTTGGGTTTTGGAGGCAGTTGACGACGTTCAATGCGCCGAACGGCCGACCGTACGAGATCAAGGGTCTGGGTGGGAGCTGGTTTCAGTACAGCGGCAACCGCAGCTGGTCGTGGCAACGCGACATGTTTGACGTCGGGGTCGCGACCTCCGCGATGCTGGAAGTACTGCGAGACGGCAACAACTCTCCGCAACTCGACGAGCGAATGAAACTCATTGCCGAGGGCAACATGCCGGGGCACTCCACTTTGGAAGAGATGCGCGCGCCGCTTTGGCCAGTGCCACTCATATCGGAATGACGACGATCGATGAGTCGGCCGGCTGTTGCCATGCCGGTGGCCGGACCCCGAGAACTGGTCCACGGCGAACGAGAGTCGTTCATCGGTGGGTACAGGTGGCAGCGTAGCGGGCCGGGGGTTGGTAGCCCAGCGATGAGTGCCGGCGGTGATGGTTGTAGTCGTGTTTCCAGTCGCTGATGACGACGCGGGCCTGGCCGGACCCCGAGAACTGGTCCACGGCGAACGAGAGTCGTTCATCGGTGGGTACAGGTGGCAGCGTAGCGGGCCGGGGGTTGGTAGCCCAGCGATGAGTGCCGGCGGTGATGGTTGTAGTCGTGTTTCCAGTCGCTGATGACGACGCGGGCCTGGGTCAGGGACCAGAAGCTGTTGATGTTGAGGCATTCGTCGCGCAGGCGGGAGTTGAAGGATTCGACGTAGCCGTTGCGCCAAGGTTATCCGGCTAATCTTGGCGCGGTTTCAGCTGTTGGGCGGTGTGTTAGTCGGCTTTTGGTTTTCGTAGGCGGCGGAGTTCTTCTTCGTGGCGGCGCACGGTGGTGGCGATGGTGTCCAGCGCGATGCGTAGGTGGGCGATCTCGGTGGTGAGTCCGGACAGGGTGTGGGCTTCCTTGCCGCGGGTGCGGTGTTCTTCGATGATTCTGCGTAGCTCGGAGTTGCGGTAGAGAGTGGCTCGGCCGAGTCCGGTGCGTGCCGCGACGTCATCGAAGGTCACTTGTTGTCCTTCGAGAATGATTGCCGCGCAAGCGTCTTCGACGTGTTGTCGGCGCTGTTGGGGTGTCATCCGGTCTGTGTCTGACTGATGTGGGCGTCGAGGCGTTCGATGAGTCGGCGGTGGCGTTCGGCTTCACCGGTCCAGCCGCGGGCTTCGGCGTCACGGGCCAGGGTTTCGGTGTCGGCGCGCTGAGCGGCCAGGACGGGCAGGTAGCCGGTATCGGTGCGGAAGTTGGGGCAGTGTTCGCAAATATTGGCGTAGGCGCACGGGCCTTGGACTTGGGCGCGGATGCAGAAGCCACCTGCCAGGCGGGCCTTGACCGCGGGCGCCTGTCTCCAGTCGCCGTCGAAGATCGGCAATTGGGTGCGCCCGTGGGGTGGCTCGGTGGGCAGGGTGCCCAGGTGGGCTTTCGCGGCGGCCAAGGCTCGCTCGTATTCGGTGCGCACGGTCGAGTCGAACAGCCGTCCGTAGCGCAGGCTCATCTCCGCCGAGAGATGGCCGAGCAAGGCCATCAGGCTCTGCAGGGATACGCCAGCGTTGACCAGTGCGGTGGCGTAGGTGTGGCGCAGCTGGTGTGGGGTGATGTGCGGCAGGCCGGCGTCGGCAGTAACGCGGGTCAGGACGTCGCGAAGGTGATCGGCGGTCAGGCGCCGACCGTGGTGGGTGAGCAGGTAGTCGGTGGGTCGAGCCGTGCGCGGGTGGGGCAACGGCCGTCCGGGTGAGCGGTGGGCGACGATGCGGTCGATCAGCGCGACGGTTTCCTCGTCTAGCGGCACCATGCGTTCGGTGTTCAGCTTGCCCAGCGGAACCTTCAGCCAGGCGCCTTGGCCGGGGATCTCGTGCACGCTGTCCAGTTCCAGGTCGACGAGCTCACCGATGCGCAAACCGGTCGCTCGTTGCAGCAGCAACGCATCAGCGGGCAGCCGCTCGGGCCAGGCCTGCAGCGCTTGAGTCAGGCGCCGGTCCAGATCGGGGTCAGGTAGCGCGGCAACGGTCGGGGCAGCTTGGGGATATCGGAGCGAAACACCAGGCGCCGCTGCGGTGCTTCGGGCCAGCCCCATTCGGCGATGTTGTTGAGCAGGCAGTGCACTGCCAGGATCCGGCCGCGGCGCTCAGATGCCTGGATCGGTGCACCGGTGCGGGTGTTGGTCGCCTCGGCAGTCGCGGTCAGGTAGGTCTCAATGTGGCGGCGGCGGTCCAGGTCGGTCAAGCTCGTTAGCGTCGGGTCGACCGAGGCCAGATGCGCGGCGAAGTGGTTGAGCCGGGTTGCGGTGCCGGTGACCGTGCTGCGGCTGTGGGTGGCGGTCAACCGATCGAGGTAGGCCACAAACGAGCCGCGCAGCGCCGGGGTGGCATCCCGCATCCGTTGCGCAAAGCTCTGCCGTAGCAGGCTGGTCGCGTTGACCGGCTGTTCGGTGAACACACCGAGGTGAAACATGACCTGCCGGGCGGTGTGGGTGGCGCTGCTGTAGTGACGACTGGCTTTCCCTAGGCCGTGGCGGGCTGCGCTTGCGGCCAGCAAGTCGTCGAAATTGTTGTCGGTCAACGTATCCAACCGTCGGCCGGTCTGGATGAGTAGCCTGCCGATCACCTGTGATGCGGCCGCGCTGCGGGTGCGTTCGGTGAAGCCGAGTTCTTGCGCGGCGCCCAAGAACTCGGCCAGGTCCTCCGCTGAACGGCCCCGGTGGCAGATGCCGCCAGAACACGGCCAGTTTGCGGTGGATCAGGTAGTCATAGCCGGGCCGCAGATAGCGGGCCAACATCAGAAACGTGACGAACGAGCGGGTGGGATGAGAAACGGTCAACCGCACTTCGAGCGGCTCACCGGCCCACCGCTGCGGATCAGGCCAGCGCCGCAGGAACGTTCGCGCGGCCGAGCCAAGGTTCACACTGGTCAAACCGAGCCGAGCGCAGTGTTCGTCGTAGGCGGCGAGCAGGTCGACCTCAGGTGCGGGTGCGTAGGCGAGCACGGGCGGCATCGAACTCCTCACGCAGAAACGTTGGGGCCAAATGGATGTAGGCGGCAGCGGAATCGACGTGGTCGTGGCCCATCAGCGCTTGGATCACCGACAGGTCGACCCCAGCCTCGGCCAGTGCGGTGCCAAACGAATGCCGTAACGCGTGTGGATGCCCTGCAGCGACACCGGAGCGCTCGCGGTGATACCGGAACACCGTGCGCAGCCCCGCAGGGGTCAGCGGCTGTCCGCGATGGGCGCCTTTGGCGACAACGAACAGTGCATCAGCGTCAGTTTCGGGGCGTTCAGCCAGCAGATAGGTTTGGATCGCACCAGCCACGTCGGTATCAATCGGCACCGAGCGTTCCTTGCCGCCCTTACCGAGCACCCGAACCCAGCGCCGCGCAATGTCGATATCGCTGACCCGCAGCGAAAGTACTTCCGCCGAACGCAGACCCGACAACAGCATCAACCCGCCGATCGCGCGGTCACGCCAGCTACGGAAGCTGCCCAGCAGCGCCGCAGATTCCTCCCGCGACAATCCGCGTGGCAACCGGCGCGGCTCACGGACCCGCAGCCTGACCGAGACTTCGGTTTCGCCGTGTGCGCCAATAGCCCGGAACGCTCACTGCGCGAACGCAATCGGGCCGCCCGACCGCTACCGACCGGGTTACGCGCATCCGGGTCACGCATCTCCCGAAACGCAAACAAGCTCGAAATCGCCGCCAACCGCCGATTGATCGTCGCCGGCGCATACCCCTGATTACGGCCATCACGGATCGAATACACGTTGCCACCCGGCCGACCCGGCAACGTCGCCTCCCGACATGCCGTCAAGAACCGCAGCAGCACATCAACATTCACCTCCGCCAGAACCAACTGCTCGCCACTCAGCCACCGCGCGAACGCCAACAGGTCATAGGCGTAAGCACGGCAGGTCCGAGGGGAGAAATTACGGTCAGCCAGAAACCCCAGGAATTCATTCACCAACCCGAACTTCTCCGCGGCCGTCCCGCGCAACTGCCAGACGCCATCGTCGTCCACAGCCGCAGAGAGTTCCTTCGTCATGAGATGTACATATCTCATCTCGCACCACCACGGTCTAGAACCGCAGGAAAACGGCGTGTCGCGCGAAATCGATTATCCCGATTAGCCGGTTAAGAGAGGTTCGCCGGGTGGAATGAAGTGCAATCCAACTTGGCCTGAGGCCCAGTCAGCCATTGCGACACAAGCCAATTCGGGTCCGTTGTCGCATCGCAGGACCGTCGGATAGGTGCCGCGCTGAGAGGCCACGCGGTCCAGTTCGTCGATCAGGTGCTCGCCGGTGATGCTGCGCTCGACCATCCCGCCGAGGCATTCGCGGGTGTGCTCGTCGATGATCGACACGATCTTGATGGGCCGACCGTCGGTGGTGACGTCGAACTGGAAGTCCACCGCCCAGACCCGGTCGGGCCCATCAGCGGTCACGGCCAGCGGGGCGGTGGAGATGCCGTGCCGTTTGCGCTTGCGCCGCTGCGGCACCCGCAGTCCTTCCTCACGCCAAAGGCGTTGGATCTTCTTGTGATTCACCTGCCAGCCTTCACCTCGGGCATCGTGGTAGGCGGGCCGGAAGCCACGCCGCGGGTGTTTATCGGGCGTAGGCGCGTAGCCAGTCCCGCCAGGGCAGCGTCGGGGTCTTCTGGTGTCGCCGCGGTCGGCTCGTGGCGTTGGGTGGCGCGGTGTTGCCCGGTGACGCGACAGGCGAACCGCTCGCTGACCCCAGCACACGCTGGAGATGACGAACGGCCGCCCGTCGGCGTTCCGGGCCTAGAAGTTTCCCTTCGCGATCTCCCGCAGCGCGTCCTTCTCCAGCTCGGCGTTGGCCAACAACCGCTTGAGGGTGGCGTTCTCGCGTTCGAGGTCCTTGAGCTTCTTGGCGTCCTCGGCCTTCAGGCCGCCGAACTGGTTGCGCCAGCGGTGGTAAGTGGCCTCGGACACCCCGAGCTCGCGGCAGACCGCCGCGGTGTCCTTGCCCTCGGCCAGCAGCCGATCGGCCGCCATCAACTTCCGCACAATCTGCTCTGGACTATGCCGCTTCCTCGTCGCCATGATCTTGTCGAGCCTTCCTGCCCACAACGTGGGCCGCAAGACTCTCATAAGCCATGGATCAACCAATCGGGGTCAGGCCAAGGACAGAGCCCGCGGCCGCATCGTCGCCACGGGCGGTATCGATGCCGAGGGCCGTGTCGCCTGGGATGAGACCGAGTCCAGCGTCAGCGGAGAACTCCCCGAACTCGCTGCGTAGATCCGGCAGCACCTCGCCGAGGGATACAGCGGCGGACAGCTGCGCCCGCCTCCGGAGTGGTTCGAGCTTAGCGCGAACCTCGGCCGACGGTGAGCGTCCGCTGCTATCGCCCTCAAGAAAGCACCGCGAGCGTTATAGATCAGCGCACTGGAGCCGGTTCGGGGTGCATACAGGCCCGAGTGGTCTCGCCGGAATCACATGAGCAGGGGTCGTTTCGACCCGTTCGTGTTGGCAGGCCCAGTGGTTCAGTCTTACTGCTTGCAGTTATGTCGCACGCATTGGTGATGTCGGCTGCGATCCACCAGAGATCCCGCGTAAAAGGCATAATGAGCATGAGACTGAGACGGATTGACTCGACAATATACAGCTTGACGAGGGAGTTGGATCTGCCGGGGGCGAACCGGATCGCCCTGTCCTTACCAATTGTTATGTAGTCAGTCCGCCATAGGAGTGCTTGCGCCTCTAGATTGGGATGCGTTGTGTCACACAACATGTCGTAAGTCTCTCGCGCATCCGGTACTTCTTTAGCCAAGCGGTCGAGGCGGGTCAAGATACTCTTGGCGAGCGGCCACCCGTGTTCGGGGCCGTAGAACCTCGATCCCATCCGTGTTTCCCAAAGCAGGCGATACACCGTCGCCTCGCCGGAACTCGACTCGGCCCGAATGCGACTTCGGCTCCCGTGCACCGCACGCCACGAATCGAGCATCTTGTTGTGGGTGTCCCAACACACCACCCCCAGCTCGAACAACGCCCGGGCCGAAACTGCGCTTGGTTGAAGGCTTCCCTGCACCAAGGCAGCCAGTGCCGAGGCGGCGAGTTCCGCGGCCTGAACTCTCTATGTCAACCTGACTCAGGACCACTGTGACGGCTTGATTCGGGACCACCTCGGCGAGGAGGTGGTGGCTCAGGCGTCTTCGTAGGCTGTGATCGCGAGCTGCTACCGCGGGTATGGCTGAGCCGGTATGAGGTGGTGCCGGTTTCGATGATGGTGCCGTGGAAGGTGAGTCGGTCGACGATCGCGGCGCAGAGTCGGGGGTCGGTGAAGGTTTTGGTCCAGCCGGAGAAACTCTCGTTGGATGCGATGGCTACTGACGCCTTTTCCTCGCGTTCAGTGAGTACTTGGAACAGCAACTCCGCGCCCCGGCGGTCGAGTTCCATGTAGCCGAGTTCGTCGATACATAAAAGATCGACGCGGCCGTAGCGGGCGATCGTGCGGGCGAGTTGCTTTTCATCGGCGGCCTCGACGAGTTCGTTGACCAGTTTGGTCGCCAGTGTGTAGCGGACGCGGAAGCCTTGCTCGGCGGCGGCGGTGCCCACACCAATGAGCAGGTGGGACTTGCCGGTGCCCGAGTCGCCGATCAGGCAGAGCGGGTCGCCTCGGCGTATCCAATCGCCTTGGGCGACGGTATGTACGGTGGCGGCGTTGATGTTTGGGTTGGCGTCGAAATCGAAGTCGCCGAACCATTTCTGACGTGGAAACCCGGCCGCTGCGACTCGCCGCAAGGTGGATCGGCGGTCCCGGTCATCGCATTCGGCCAGGAGCAGTTCGGCGAGGAAGCCGTGGTAGGTGAGCTGTTCACGCTCGGCGACTTTCACTGCTTCGTCGATCACCGCACGCACGGTCGGCAACCGCAGGCGTCGGCATGCGGAATCGACGGCGGCTTGGGCCGCTTGTGGGGTCATCCCGCGTTGGCGGCGCAGGGTGTTGGTGACTTTCGTGGCCGTGCTCATGATCCAGTCGTTCCTTCCATTCCGTCACCGGGTGGCGGTGTTGGGGGTCTGCGTTGGAGCAGCTCGTCGTAGGCCGCGACGTCAGGCAGCGGCCGGGTGTCGGTGGCAGGCCGGCGATCACGGTCGCTGGATCAGCCAGGCGGCGCTGGGTCAGACTGACGACCCGGTAATCGACGGTATTGGCATGGTTACCGGCGTGACGGTCTGATTCGAGACCACCACCGGCGGCATGCAGGCGTGCTTCGACCGCGACCACATCCGCTGAAACGGCACCGACCGACAGGGCGGCGTGGATCCCGGCGATCACATCGGTAGCGCGCATGCTGCGGTGCAGCAGCAGCACGTCGATTAGCGAGCGAGTCCCGCCAGCATCGCCGTCGACGCGGCGGGCCTGCTGCCAGAACGCCTCGTGCGCTGCGGTGAAAGTGCCGGCGGCGCGGGCCTGAGCAAGCGCGGTGGAGCCGGGCAACGCGCCGGGTTTGCAGTGCAACACCTTCCAGATAGTGGTCGAGGTTGATCGATTGCCCGTTGCGGGTCGTGACGCGTTCATGGCGTGCGGCGATAGTGCGGCCGTCGAAGACGACCAACTCCGAGGCCCGCAGCGACACCCTGACTTTGCGTCCGATCAACCGGGCGGGAACCGAGTACTTCGCCGACCGCGCCGTGATCAGCGCCGACCGGTCCACCCGTGGATGCAGCACCAGCCCCGGGTCGAACCGCTCGGCAGGCAGAGCGGCGAGATGTTCTCGTTCGGTCTGGAAGTCCTGGCCCACGGCGTGCAGCCGGCCGGTGACCCGCCGATGATCCTCACGTGCTTCGCAGCGGCGGATGTAGTCGTTGAGCTCTGACAGCGAGTCCACTTCCGGCATGGGCGTGAGCCAGGTGCGGCGGAAACGTCCGATCTCGCCCTCGACTCCGCCTTTCTCGTGGGCGCCTTTCACTCCCGGCTGGCAGTAGAACGGGTCGAACCCGTAGAACGATCTGAACAGCACCCACCGGTCGTTCTCGACCCTGCCCCGACCGCGGCCGAACACCACCGAGGTGACCGCAGACTTCAAGTTGTCGTAGCGGATATGGCGCACCGGGATGCCGCCGATCACGTCGAATGCTTCGATGTGGCCTTCGAGGAACGCCTCCTGCGACTGAGTCGCATACACCCGATGGACTGCCTTGCCGGACATCGACATTCGGAAAACGAACATGTAGCAGCGGGTTCTGACACCAGCGAGGATGACGTGAACCTCGCCGAAATCAACCTCAGCTTCAGCGCCGGGCGGGTGTTCCTGCGGCACGAACGCTTCCTGCGCCTGCTTACCGGACTCGGCGATGATCTCCGCACGACGGACCCGGACATAGTCACGCACCGACGAATACGACACATCCTCAACGCCGTGTTCATCGGCCAGACGATTGCAAATCCTTGTCGCAGTGTGGCGTTGCTTGCGGGGCGCATCCAGATCGGTCCGCAGCATCGCATCAATCGCAGGTTTGAGCGGGCCCAGTTTCGGCGACTCCCGCACCGGTGTCTTCCGCCTCGGCGGCTCCGGATTCGCCAACGCGTGCCGGACCGTATCCCGGCCAACCTTGTACTTACGAGCAAGCGCCCGAATACCCAAACCCTCGACCGGGCGTCCCTACGTATCTGGGCGAACAGCTCCACACGACTTCCCATCCGGAACCCTCCGACAGCGAGCCAATAATCGACACGCCAACCGTCGAGGGTGGTCCTGAATCAAACCGTCACAACACACCGGTCTGAAAGAAGGTGGTCCTGAATCAGGCCGTCACACCGGTCCTGAATCAAACTGTCATAGCCACCTGAACCAACCGTTCAGCGCGATGCGCCACGAGGGCGGAGAGAAACGCTAGACGTGTGACGTCGCGACGGTCTGGAGCGGTGTAGATGACGAATTCCGGAAGCCGATGCCGCTTCAGCTCGTCGACCAGTTGCGAGATAAGGCTGTCGATCAAGTGGAGTCGGAGCTTTGACTTTTCGACGCCATGGGTGTCCCGCAGTATTGGCTCGAGCACGGCCGACCACGCGCGCCCGTCTGCGCGGTCGAGGACCCCATGGCTCGGAAGCGCAGTCACGTCCATTCAACCGTGGCCCTCGTTACTTTAGGCGTCGAGTCGTGATCTGAGGGCTGTGACTCCCGCGTCCAGATCGTCGTGGCGAATCACTACGACGGAGTAACCGCAGTCCTTGAGCTTCTCGCGGCGAGCGACGTCGATCTTCTGCTGAAATGCCTTGTCGTGGACCCCGCCGTCGAGGAACACCGCTATGTGCATCCCCTCGCCCACATAGTAGAGATCGGCAGAAGCGACGGGTTTCTCCGGCGGAAGTCCCTGATGGGCACTAGTCGGTGCGGGCAGCCCCGCAGCACGCAGTGCCGCCACCATGGCTTCCTCGGTGGCGGAGTCGAACGATGTAACGACCGCGTCCCACGACTCGGGCGCATGGTCGATCGCAATGGCCAACCCGGCGAGAAGGTCGACGAAGAAGTCGACGACCAACGTCCGGTCCAGGGTATCGTGATGCCATTGGTTGTAGAAACTGCGCAGACACTCGTAGCACGAGGCTTGGCAAGCGTCGGACTGGTCGTTGCCCTGCGGGTCGACGTGGAGGATATCTAGAGCCCTTGCGGCAACGGCCTCCCACGCTGCTTGGTCGGTCATACGGTCAAGCACACCAATGCCGCCTTCATCCATTTCGTAGATCAGGATGCGACGCTCCTGCGGGCCTCCGCGACCGGGATAGACCTGACCGGCGAGCTCATCTTCGTTGACGCCGAAATGCGTTCCCATGGCGGCCTGCAGCGCATACATCAAGGTGTAGGCGTACATGTCGGCGTCGCTATCGTCAGGCGCCGCGACGTCGAGGACCATCATGTCGTGCCGGCCATCGTTGAAGAGCACGATGTTCTCGATCAGGTTTTCGCTCTGCGGAAGGCAGTCGCCGCCTTGGCTGTAGTGATCGGCATCGGGGTTCCACTGTCGGCATCGTGCGCATAGGCTGAAATTGCTGTCGGAGCGGACGAGGCCGGTATTGGCCTGCACGATGTACCCGAGGTGCGCGGTGGTCAAACCGATTGCCGTTCCCGAAGCCGTTGTGAGAGAGCCATTTCGGGTGGAAATGTTCGGCAATCGGTAGGCGGCTTCGACCCTATAGCCTTGGCGCAGGCGTTCTTCGAGGTCAGCGCCGACAGTGTCGCGTTGAATGGCGTACTGATCCATGACGGGCATGGCGTTGCGGAAAACCGTCTGGGTGTCGAGCGGCCGATCGCAGGACGGGCACTTGCTCGTCGTGTCGACGGCGTCACCCCCCAAGTAGTACCCGCATTCGCACAGCGCGAGTTTGGACGTGATGTCCTCAGCGTTGCGTCCCGACGACGCGCGAGTGACTTGATAACGCTTGCCCAAGTGGTAAATCGAGTTGCCGGGCGCAAATTCGCGAAGCGCGATCGACCGCGATCTGACCCGTGCGCGTTCACGGTCGCTGAACCGCAGCAGTGCCGCAGCTCGGGGGAAAGCGTAGCTGGGCAAGAAGCCCCGTTGAGCCAGCCAGGACAGCGGATGGTAGTCGCCGCGGCCGTTGTAGATATGGCCACGGATCGCTTCAACGGAGGACCGGCGGCGATCACCGCTGCGATCCAGTTTTCCCTTGTCTCCCTTGGCATTGAGTTCGTCGAGCTCGACTTTGAGTTCTGCGGCGTAGTCGACGAGCGCCGCCATGGCCGAATCCAAGTCCTGGACGAAGCTGTCGACGATCTCTGCGACGTCCACAGCCTTGACGGTCACTGCTGAGTTGATGACATCGGCGAAAGTGGTTGTCACAGCGGTGGTCAAGGTGCTGCGGTGGGTGGCGATGAAGGAATTCAGCTCCGTCTGGAAGTCAGCGGCCAGCCCACCCAGCCCGTCGTCGAGGCGGGTCCAGGTGCCCAGTTCGGAGGGCAGGTCGCCGTGAATGTTCACGTACTCACCGAGGACGATGGCGTGGGTGTGTGCTGCCAGCAGTGCCTTGTTGTCCAGCAGGAACCGTGGTGTGGTGATCTTGCCGGCGATGATCCGTTCGGGACGTTTGAAGAAGTACTGGTCGTGGGATGCCGCCCGCCCTTGCGCTGAGCAGAAAGTCACGACGGTGGAGGGTTGCGCGGCGCGACCGGCGCGGCCCTGCCGTTGGGCGTAGTTGGCCGGTGACGGTGGAACGTTTCGCATGTAGACGGCCGAGAGAGTGCCGATGTCTACGCCCAGTTCCATGGTGGGGGTGCAGACCAACACGTTGAGCGGATCGCCCTGGGCACGGAAGCGGCTCTCGATGAGCTTTCGCTCGTCACCGTCGAGGCTGCCGGTGTGTTCGGCGGCTTCGACTTTGACGTGTTCGTCTAGGGGTGCGGTGTAGGAGGCGTGGAAGTAGTCGTCGCGGTCCTCGCGGTCAGGTTTGACGGCGGCTTTGACGCAGCGAGGACAGGATCGTTCCTTGGTGAGCAGCCAGCGCGCTGCGCACCGCATGCACCGAAACCCTTGGGGCTCTGCGGCAAACCAATACAGCACATTTTCTTCGTTGACGACCCACCCGCCTTTCTCGTCAATCAGGTAGCCGTACTTCACCAGGCAGTGCGCTGCTTCCCGAATGATCTGCTTGGCGGCTTGGGTTCCGTGGGCATCTGGGTCCAGGCCGACTTCCTTCTTGACCCAGCGGGTCAGCGCGGTGGTTTGAGGCGAGTCGGTGCCATCGGGGAGTATCTTGCCGGCCAGCCGCCGATAGCTAGTGCGGCCCTTGGACTCCCTCTTTTCGTCGTAGAGGGTACGGCGCAAGGGAAGTTCTGGGCCGGCGTGGAAGAACGCTGGATCAGCCAGCTGCTCAAGGACATCGCTGGCAAATCGGTCGTGGTCGGTGAATGCCGCCGCCGGACCGTCGTCGTTAGCGCTGACGATCGCGTGCTGGCGGCGCATGAGATCGAGGATCACCCGCAGCAGATCTTCGGTGAACCCGGGATCGGTTGCAGCGTAGGCCCGGATCATCTTGCGCAGCCCATCGTCTCCGGCGACCGCGGCGGCGACCTTGCCGGGGGTGAACGCCCGGTAGTCGACGACGATCAGGCCGGTGTCCTCCAGGTTGGGCTGGGTCTTGCGTGGACCGCCGCTCGTTTCCAGGAGTACCCCGGTTTTCAGGTAGCGCAGATACCGGCCTTTGGTCTTGCTGGAGCTGTCGCCGGGATCGAAGCCACCCTTATCCTGGCCTGCCCGGGCGAATTTGGGCAGCGTCTTGGTGGCCTCCATTTGTTCGAATGCCGCATCGGCGAGGTCGGCGGTGTCGAGCGCCTCCTCACGGCTCAGGGCACGGCGTGCATGCAGACCGGTGATAAAGGCGCGACGCACGTGGAAACGCCGCGACATCGCCCGCAGATGCGCGGCCTGGAACGACGAATCCTGTTGATTGTCAGTGAATGCCATGACCTGGGGTTTGGCCGTGGCCAGCCCGGAGTCCTGTCCGTTGAGCATCCCTTCAACAATCACGTCTGTGGCCGTCGCCCGGCCCACGGTCCCTACTTGGAAGAATTTGTTGTATTCCGAGTGGTTTCCGTCGTACCGGACACCGCACGACGGGCACAGCAACAGCGGGGCTGAGACGCTGACGACATCGCGTCTGTGCTGATGCCCGCAGTTCGATGCCATGTCCCCGCATTGTCCGCAGACCGTCATCGGCACGGGGACCGCCCCGGCGCGGCCTTTCTTAGGTGTGCCATTCTTGTACACATCGCTGTCCAGGACCGGGGCGACGTCGCGGTCCCATTCGTCGGTCATGACGTAGACGGCGACACCGTCTTCGGCGGCGGCCAGGAAGTCCCGCGAACCCAGACGGGTGGTCAGATCTTCGGCGACATAGAAATCCTGGCCGCAGGACTGGCAGAACACGACCGGAAACGCCGGCACATCCTCCAGTCCGCCCTGTGCGCACGTGCTGCAGGTCGATTCCCCTTGTTCGGACAGGTGCGGTGGCTCTTCGGAGACCAGGCAACGGGTGACTGGCAGTCCCTGGGAGAAGAAAGCGTGGGCTTTGGGGGTGAGTAGTCCGACGTCGGTTCCCTTTGGGCCGGGTGTCTTCACCGCGGCGCCGAGCATGACAGCAGCGTGAATCTCGGCGGCGGCCTGGTCCCGCGTGGCGCCGGGGCGGACGTCGAGGAGGTATCGGTTCTCGAGCTCGGTCATCGACACCGCCCCTGACCACAGTGTGTGCTCCAACCACGCGACGGGCAGCGCATGCCGCACGACATCGGGAGTGGCCGGTTGGTCGAGCATCGCCTCGCCCAGGATTTCCGCCACCGCCGCGTCGGATTCCGCGGCGGTCGCGGCCACCACGGTCGCAAGGTCGACGGGGTCAGCCGAAAGGTAGAGGTCTGAGCCAGTGGGATCGGCGGTCTCTTTCGGGCCGTAGGTTTCTCCGACTACGCAGTCGGGGTCGAACTCCTCCCCGAAGAGCTTGGTGGCGAACGCCGCGATCAGTTGGCGGGCTTCGGCGGGATCGCCCGAGTCGACGGTGGCCGAGGTGCCGACGCAGCGCAAGCTTCCGGCGGTTGCGGTACGTCCTTTGAATCGGCGCACCAGCAGCGCCATATCGGCACCCTGGTGTCCGGAGTAGGTGTGCATCTCGTCGAGCACAAGGAACTGCAGTCGGCCGCCTTTGGCCAGGGTTTCGAACAGGGCGGCGTCCTTACGGCGCACCAGCGCATACTCGAGCATCTTGAAGTTGGTCAACAAGATGTCACAGCCGCTGCTGTGCAGGGTGTCCCGGTCAATCACTTCACTGTCGAACGGTTGGTCTCGGCCGGTGAGCTCCTTGAAGTCCTTCATCGCACCCTCATGGGTAGACTTCAACGTTCCAGTGTAGTTGCACACGGTGAGGCCGCTGCCGGACAACCGGGCGGCGATGTCCTCGTAATGACTGTTGGCCAGGGCGTTCATCGGGTAGATGATCACGGCGATGGGAGACCGAAATCCCTTATTTCCACCGGATTTCATGAGAGTCAGGGCGGTCGATACGATCGGGATGTAGAAGGTGAAAGATTTGCCCGACCCGGTTCCGGTCGTCACGGCGGTGTTATCGCCGGCCATCACTTGCCTGATGGCTTGCTCTTGGTGGACAAACGGTGAGATCGGACCGCTGCTGGCGTCGCCGGGAGTACGTGAAAAGACCGACAGCACAACAGGATCGAGCACACCCTCGTCGACGAGCGTCACCAGCGAGGCGCCGGAGGCAAACGGCTTGGCTAGCGTCAGAAACGGTTCCCGGTACAGCAGACGCCCTTCGCGTCGCTTTTGTTGAACCCAGTCCCGGATGGCCGGGTTCTTGTAGAACTGAAACGAATCAACGTAGCGGGTGTACGTGTCTCGGAGCCCCGAAATCATTGCAAGTGGGTGCATTTAGGGGTTCCCTTCGATTTCTTCGAACGCTTCCAGGCGCAGTCGCTTGCTGTAGTACTCGCCCCGGTGCGATCGGGTCTCGATCTTCTCGAGTAGTTTGAAATGGTCCAGCACAATCTCGTAATCCGCCGTCGATAGCCCGTAGGCTTGCGCGATCAGCGCATCACACTGAGCGTCCAAGGTGTCCCGCCGTTCGGGATCCCATGGACGCAAAGGCTGTCCGACAGCTGCGGCGAGTCGAGTCGAGGTCAGACTTAGTTGCGCTGCGAGATCGGCTGCGCGCTGGGGGATTTCCGAGGGCACTGGTGCCACACATTGCGTCAAGACGGGTGTTGTCACGTGCCCCCCAGGCATGTGCAATCGGACTAGGAAATCCAATGTCATGGAATTGAACAATGCCGCGGCAGCAGTGACCGTTTCGGTTGGCACAAAGAGAATTGGCAAGGTGTCTGTTGCTGGCAACCTTTCTACAATTGCTACACGAAGAATGCGACGATCAGTCCAGGGGCGACCGATTTCACGCAGCGCCATTGCCGCTTCGCCTTCGGTGGCAACCTCGTTGATGCGCTCCTCCGCTACCTTTGTGTGCATCCAGTATCGGGGTTCAATCTCAAAATCTGGGTCGGAGTGTTGCTCATTGGAAACCCACGGAATGTGGGGCTTTCGGCCGTAGCGGTCCTTTCCCTTGAATCCTTCGTAGGTACGAGCGCGGTGGTCCCACCGGTTGGCCATCTGGCCCTCATACACGGGAACGGCAATTCTGCCGTCTCCATGGCTGTAGCGCTTGTCCCGACCGAGCCTAAAACCTTGCTCTTCCAGAACAGGGCCTCGCAGTAGAGCACCGGACACCTTGGCGGTCGATGAATTGAACAGTGCCGCATACCTCAGCCCCCAAGGATTTGCGCCATCAGTATCAGCGAAATCTAGAGGCTTAAAGCGACCCTGCAAAGCAAGCGCCAGTTCGAGTTCGCGCTTATCACCTGTTGACAACAAGTTCTGCGTGCGCGGTGAGGCGACCCGCATCTCATCCCGGGTCCAAATGCGCGGCGGGTTGGTAGCTGCCTCCGCCACCCCGAAGTTGAGCATGGATGCTTGGACGGGCGCCACCACACGCGGGCCGAGATGCAGGATGCAGAACCGTTCGACGGCGGCAACCGCCGGGAATACACGCTTTCCAGATCGGTCTTGGTTGACCATGTCCAAAGTTTCGCGGACACGGTGGTCATCGAGAAGTCGCTTCCACACCAGTGATTGGGAGGCGTCAATTGCGATGCCCGACTTCACGATGAGTCCGACGTGAGCGCTGGAGTTGGCGGCAAGTTCGGTGAAGAGCACGTATGTGTTGACCTTGCCAGAGGTCCGGGTGAAGCGGCCGCAGGACTTGGCGTAGTGCGCCATCCGGCCCTGCAGAGATCGATACCGATCCCACCGCGCAAACATGCCGGGATCGTCCGATTGAAGTGCGGCTATCGCTTGTTTGCGGGTTTCGCTGGTCATCGCCGCAATCGCTGGCTTGTGCTGTTTGAAGAACGCTTGCTCTCCACTTTCGAACTGCTCCCAGGGAGGATTGCCGAGGACCAGATCGAACCCACCCGCGGCGTGGGCCTCTGGGAAGGCAAGCGGCCAGTGCAGCGGATTGATGTCGGCGAGCAGATCGGCTGCGGTTGCCGCTAACTGCGGGTCGGGGTTACCGTCTAGCGCCGCGGCGTATTCGACGCTGGTGGGCGGAGCGACTCCGTGGCCAGTGTCGGCGGTCCAGAAGAACGCTGCGGTCCACAGGTCGGCGGTCTGTTTCCATCGGGCGTAGTCGGGACTAGCGATCCAGGCGCGGTATGCGGCCGCTTTGCGGCGCACTTGTTCGGGACTGTGTTCTCCTTCTTCCAGTTCTGCAGGGAGGGTGAGGGTGAAATCGACGGGGCACTGTTGGAACAGATCACCGCCTGCGCTGTTAAATGCCTCGTTGCGTTGGGCCGCTTTGTTGAGCACAGACCGGTCTGCACCCTTAGCCGACTGCACCTTGTATGCGGCGTCGGGAATCTGTTTGGGCACATTGAGTAGCGGCCATCCCACCAGACTGTCGCCGCAGACGATGTGATGGTCCAAGAACGTCAGCGGTTGGTCTGGCACCACGCAGTGAATCCAAAGTGCCACCTTGGCGAGTTCGGCCGCGAACGGGTCCTTTTCTGCTCCGAAGATGCACCGCTGCAGCACATCTCGCCGCGCATGGGCGAGGTCGACATCCTTTGGCTCATGCGGGTCGCTGCGTGCGCGAGCGACCGCATAGGCCAGGCGTTCAAGCGCGCCAGTCAGAATTGCCGCCGAGCCGCACGCTGGATCCAGAACTTTCAGACCGAGGATCGCGGCGGCCCGGGCAGCGGAATCGTCACCGGCGGCGGCGAGGGTTTGTTCGATCAGCGGGTCCAGTGTGCGGGTCAGCAGCAGATCGGTCAGCTCGATGGGCGTGTAGTAGGAGGCCAGATCGGCGCGTTCGATGCTCAACGGGGCCAGATAGGCCTCCCCTGCGCGTACCACGCGGCCGTCCACGGATTCGGCCGTGGCAGCGATGGTCAGGGTGTAGTCCAGTAGCGACTCATAAACGGCACCGAGTTCCTCGACGCCGAGATTGCGGTAGTCAATGTGCAGGCTCATCTTGCCGGTTTGCACGGTGGTCAACGCTTCGATGGCGGCGGTCAAGTTCCAGTTGGCTAACCGCGCGTTCGTCATCATCGGTGTACGGGCGGCATCGAACAAGAACCCGTTGTACGGGTAGACACCGAGAACGGCGGCATCGGCTTCGTTGCCGAACAACCGGAAGGTGGTCTTGAGGCCTTCCCAAAGATCCATGCGCCTGGGTTCGGCGTGGCCGTCGACGGCAATGGCGCGCAGTCGGGTCAGGCTGTAGCTCTCGCGGTAGAGCGCGTCGGCGCCCTTGAGCATTCCGCGTTGTTCGGCGAAGAGCAGGAACAGGATTCGGTACAAGACGGTGAGCAACTCGCGGTAGAGCTCCCGGCCGAGGTCCGGATCGGATTCCAACTGGCCACGCAGCTCCGGGTTGGCGTCGATGACCCCGTTGGCCAGGCTGCCGATCGCCGATCGGACCTGTGGTTGCAAGCGTCGCCCGGCGGCGACGCCGGCGGAAACCGCTCTGCTGTGAAGCGATTCCAGCAACGTTATAGAGGTCGTGTCGTCAACGACGGCGGTATCACCGTCCTCAGCGTCGTCGTCCTCAGACGCGGCAGTGGTGGTGTCGGGCGAATCCGCGACGGCGGTGTCGGCGCCGGCCCGGAAGCGTGAAACGTGGCACAGCCTCCACAATGCCAAGAAGTCCGGCCAGCTGGCGGCCTCGAAGATCGCAACAACATCAAACTCGACATAGCCGCGGGTGCGGGTGTGGTGGTAATCGCGCAACAGGCGGAGCACTCGGCCGTTGGTTAAGATTCCCCAACGCGCGTCAGCGGCATTGAGATAGCCCTGCAACTCTTCATGTGGGCTGCGCTTGCGTTCACCGCGTTGGTCGAGATCCGCGGCGGCTACTGTGTGGATCGGAGGAGCATGCTCACTCTGCCATCCCAGGTGGCTGATGTCCCATCTTTGGCCTCCGGCGGTAAGGTTCGCGCGTTGATAAATCGGCGAGAAACCCAGTAGGTCAAGCAGTTTGATGACAAGGCGTTCCCGGATCCGGGAGATGTCCATGCCGCTTTTTAGTTCGTCGCCGTAGGTCGACCACAGTGCCACGCCGGTACGGAAGGCGGCTTCCTGGTCGCTGAGGAGTTGCGTCTTGGTGGGGACGACACCGTCGAGGTCAGTGAATGTGGCTGCGACAGTGAGGAATTTCGCATCACCGTCCACATCGGAGGAACGCAGACTGTCGGTGATGACGTCGCCGATGAGGCCGCCGCTGGTGTGGACAAGGCTAACGTCGGTCATGGCTTCACCTGCGGGTAGAGCAGGGTCATTGCTACGAGGTCGGTCGAGGTGGACTCGACTCGGGTCAGTCCGTTGGCCCACGTGGCGACCAGGCTGCTGTGCCGTTGGGCTAGGGTCGTTGCGCGTTGCGCCGCGACTGCGTGTAATCGGTCGCGCAGCTGGGGGTCGTCGAGGACGTGCGCGGTGTCTTCGAGGACGTCGTCGCGGTGCTTGCTGCCTGCGCCAGCTGCGGCGGCCAGCAACGGCGCGGGGTCCAGGGTGTCGCCGGTGCTCAGTTGGTAGCCGATTGGAACTAATTCTTCGAGCAGGACCGGTGGTTCGGCGTGGGCGACGTAGCGGATCAGGGCGTGCAGGAGTACTGCGCGGCCGGTGGTGGTGTCGATGATGCGGGCGGCGACGCGGCCGCGGCACTCAGGCATGCGGGCTTCCTCAAGCGTCATGTCGATGAGGCGTCGAAGCAGGGGGTGGGCGAGGTCGATCACGTCGATGTCGGGGTCGTCGATGCCGATGGTTTGGTCGAAGGTGAACCGGTAACCGGATGGGATCAGGTCCGTGAGGTTCGCGGGAGCGCTGGTGGCGGTGAATATCGCGGCGTCCTCGCTGACGGTGGCGTGGCGATCGCGCAGGCTGCGTAACGTGAACTCCCGCACCTGTTCTGGGGTGCCGGCAAGATCACGCGACGTGGACAGGGCTTCCTCGATGGCTTGCAGTGCGATCCCGGTCTGTCCGTAGAAGGATTCGTCGCGCACCCGTTCCAGCGTGTCGGTTTCGTCGACGCTTTGAGCGGTCAGTTCGGCAAGCTCACTGTCGAGGCTGCTCATATCCTCTTCGGCGTCCTGGGCGAACAGGTCGGCCAAGGACAGCTGCGAGGCGCTGGACCGGGCGGTCACCCGGCCGCGGAAGGCTGCCTGTGGGTCTGACAGGTGCAACAGGATGTCGGTGTTGGCCAGAAACGGCGGCACGAATCCGTAGTCGGCGCGCATCTGTTCGGCCTTGCGGACGATCAGATAGAGCAGGCTGGCATCCAAGGGATCGTCGAGCACCAGTGTGCGGATTCCGACGAACGGTTCGCGCTGCAGGAACCGATCGATGCGTCCGTTGCGTTGCTCGATCCGGTTGGGGTTCCACGGCAGCTCGTAATGTACGAGCTCGGCGCAGGCTCGTTGGAGGTTCACGCCTTCACTGATGCAGTCGGTGGCGATCAGAACGGCCGGGCTGGCTTTTTCGAACCTCGTGAAAACCTCGTTGCGTTGGGCGAGGTTCATCCCGCCGTGGATCGCGTGAACCTCGGTGTCCGCCGGCAGGCCGGCTTTCGGCTTGCCCACCGCCTTTTCCAGGTGAGCGACCAGATAGTCGAGAGTGTCCTTGTATTTGGTGAATACCAGCACTCGGGGTGCATTGGGATGCTGGGCCATCCGTTCGGGCAGCAGTGTGAGCAGGGCCTGCAGTTTCGGGTCTTTGGCTGCGGTGACCTGCTTGGCGAGGTCGCGGATCTCGCCCAGGCGGCGCAGTTCGGTCGCCGCGTCCAGTCCGCTGGTCGCGGTCACGTGCGCAGCGTCTTGTTCGTCGTCTTCATCGAACATCGCATCGGTTGTGGTTTCGGCGGCACGTTCGAGCGCGGTGGCGTTGGTTTCCAAGCTCGTACCGCGGGTCACGGCCGCGATCCGCTTGTCGATGCTTGAGCGCAGCGCCGCCGGGCTGGACAGCAGCCGTTTCTGCAGATGCGCGGCTAGCCAGCGGTCGACGGTGCGGGTGCCGCCGGTGTACAGGTCGCCGGCGTACTCGTTGAGTGCGGCCAGCAGGGCTTGCATCTCTCGCTTGCGGGTGAGGCTGACGAGTTGCTCATCAGCGCGGCGCGCCGGAAAGGGCGATTTGGCACCGCGAAGTCGATACCAGTCTTCGATGTCAGCGCGGCGTCGTTGCACGACGTGATGGTCGCGTGCGCGTCTGCGATCCAGCCCGGCGAAATCGGTGACCAGGGTGGGATCGAGCATCTGGAACAGCGAATGGAACGAATCTGTGTACCCGTTGTGGGGGGTGGCGGTGACCAGCAGCAGGTGCCGGCATCGGGCCGCGGCACTGGACGCGAAGAGGAAGCGCTCCATGTCCGGGGTCGATCGTCCGGCCTGGGTGTGTGGCTTGGCTGCGATGTGCGCTTCGTCGATGATCAGGCAGTCCCAGCCGTAGGACAGGACCTCTTCGGTACGGGTCTTGAGGTAGTCGATGCTCGCGATCACGATGTCGTGGGCGGCCCACACGCTCTGGCCCGGCAGCAGTCGGCGTTCCAGGGCCGGCAGCAGATGCCCGGCCACGATAGTGGCGTCGATGTGGAACATCCGGTCCAGCGCGTCATGCCACTGATCACGCAGGTTGGCAGGGACCGCGATCAAGACTCGGCGGGCGCGGCCACGGGCCAGCAGTTCGGACAGGATAAGTCCCGCCTCCACGGTTTTTCCGGTTCCGACGTCATCGGCGATGAGCAGACGCACCGGGTCGCTGTTGAGAGCCATCAGCAGCGGCACGAGTTGGTAGTCGGTGGGGATAGCTCGCGAGCGCTGCAGGCCGAGGATGGGGGCGGTGCCGTGAAGCAGGGAGAACTTGTAGGCGTCCAGGAGCAACCGTTGCTGGCGGTCGTCGGCCAGCGCGCCGGGTTGGGGAAACGGGAGGTCGCCGGCCTCCACAGTTTCGAGTGCGGTGTGAAACCTGGAAGGCCGGGTGTCGCGGCCGTCGAGTGCTGTCACACCGAAGGTGGTGCCGTCGCAGTAGTCGACACGCCAAAGCCGTTCACGCAGCCGGACCACCTTGCCCGGTGTCAGGAGGTCACCTTCCGTCGGTGTGGCCCCTACCGTGGTCGTCACTGGCGATCCCTTTCGGCTGCTCTGTGGCATCTTCCCGCGGCGTGGTGTGCTGTTTTCGGCGCTGGACTGCCGTGATACTGATCGCGTCCTTGACGGCCTTTCGGTCTGTCGGGGTTCATGTCTTGCTGGACGTTCCATTTCTCCGGCCGCAACGAGTTCCTGCAGGACGATGCGTCGCAAGTTCGCTGAGTTCCTCAGGTTGCGAAGGTAGTCCATCTGGTCGTCGCGGCGCGTTAGCGGCTCAGGTTCGTGCCGGATCTGCCTCAGCGTTTCCACCACCCAGTCGCGGGACTCTTTGGACACGCGGAGCCAAGATTCACGCAAGATCGGCCACGCGGCCCGAACGAAGTCCTCCCGGGGTCGTGCCCCGTAGTTGCGGACGAGCGCATCCGCGGGGTTGCTTTGCAGATCCCCGAGGAGGTCGCGGCAGAGGACCTTGAGTAACGCTGGTGAGAAGTTGGCCCACTCAAACCTGTACCGCGGCACTCCACCCCCATTCTCGTCGTTCTCCGGCTCAGCACCCGACAAGCCAGCCCCCGCGGTAGCGATCATCGCAAGGTGTCCACCAACATCCCGGAGTAACGACCATCACGCCTACTTGTTCGGCGCGTCGCCCTTTCCCACGACCTATTGCGCTTCCTTCTGAACTGTCGCTCAGCCTCCCTAGGTTTACTAAGTAAGTCGCATTCTTGCCCCCAAAGACCATCACACCTCTTGCACACAGGTCACGAAACGATAACGCAATTTCGTCCGTATCTAATTTTTGAGGTGCACTTACCATTACCATCGTGCGACTAAAACAGTGCCCGCGATGCGCCGCAGCGATGCCAACGAGCGCCTGGCCACCCAAGCCTGGACGCCCACCGACCTGGTGTTCCCAGCAGTGCCGGCGAGCGGCATACGAGGAACGGCGCGCAGCAGCCAACGGCGCGGTAGCGGTGCGGGTCGAGGTGGTCGAGAAGCCCGTCGAGCGCATCGGGGAACGTGTCCGCGTCGAGACAACCCAAATCAAGTCGAGCCGCGCCGAGGCGGTTCAGATCGTGCTGAATTCACCTCGGGCGTGCCGCGCAGTGCTCGAAGCGTTGGCGGCCGAAGCGGACTCAGGAGGACTGAACACCACGATGCACGCTGCGACACTGCGAGCGGCCCAGCGTTTGCTCTCCTCGCTCGAACGAGCGCGACTCATCGACGGCTAGCGCCGGCTCTATGACCCAAATTCCATAACCCGCGTCGGGTGATCCCTACTGACCGTCGAGCCACGCCGGTCGTGCCGTGGTTAGCGCATTGCCGTTGCCGAACCGAGCGTTTCACGACGTTTCATTGCGTTCCAGGAGGCAACGGGAATCGGGTGTGCTGCAGCGAAATTGACCGAGAAAGTTTCGACCGACCGTCGCGCAGCGTCGGTGGGCGGACTTACCGTTTAAGCATGAAACGACGCGACACGGATCGCCGCTCGGCGCAGCCCGCCGGAACGGCTATCTGTGAGCGGTACCCCGTCGGCGCTTCGGAATGAGCTGGGAAGCGCTCGCCTGGGCGAAAGACTCAGACATCGCACATCCGGTCGCGAAATTCATCCTTGTCCTGCTGGCAAACAAGGCAGACGAGAACTTCTCATGTTATCCCTCGATCCGCACGCTCATGGCTGAATCCGGCGCCGGCAGAAGCACCGTCTTGCGGGCGCTCAGCTATCTAGAGGCGCGCGAGTTCATGACGCGGCGCCCGCAATTCCACGACTCCGGGGCGCGTCGCTCCACGCGCTACTACCTCAATCACCCTCGAGCACCGCATCATTCACGCAGTACCGATCCGGGACCCCCCGGTCCCAATTCGGGACCCCCCAGTCCCGTACTGACACGGGGGCCGTCCCATAACGAGACTGGGACGGTGTCATCGCGAGACCCCACGGGGGTCCCAAACCGGGACCCCTTGAAACCATTAACCGAATCACCATCCGAACCAAGCGGCAGTGCGGCACTGGTCTTGGCGACCGTGATCGATTCGTGGAAGCTGAGCAGTCGCGCCGCCAATACGCTCTTGCCGGCCATCGAGTCCGCCCTGGCGCGCGGCTGGCCAGTCGAAGACCTCACCGAGCATCTGATTCGACATCCCCAGGGCGCACGTGAGCCCATCCGCGTCATCGGACGGCGCCTCACCGAGGCCTGGCACGGCGCAGACCCACCCGTGACGACGGTGCCGTGGTGCGGTGAGTGCGAGGACGCGCATTTTCGCACCATCACGGTCACTGCGGCCGACGGAACAGAAGCTGCGCGGTTTTGTCCACAATGCAGCCCTCAAATCCACAGGGGCCCTACGTCCGTGCAAACTTCTGGCAAAAATGTGGAAAGGTGGTGAATTATCTTGGAAAGCAACGTGTTCAACGATCTGCCGCTGCTGCTTGCGGTCCCCCACGCAGCGCAGCTGTTGGGAATCAGCCGAGCCGCAGCCTATCGACTCGTGGCCTCTGACGAGTTGCCCGTCCGTCGACTTGGTGGCCGAATTTACGTCGTCACGGCCGACTTGCGCAAACTGGTGGCATCGTGAAAGGCACTGTCCACCAGCGGGGTTCAGCGTGGTACTACAAGTTCCGCTTGTCCGAGCGGGACCCCGCCACGGGCAGATATCCGTGGATCACCAAGGGGGGCTTCGACACCGAGCGCGAAGCGTGGAAAGCGTGCCGAGACGCCATGCGCGACGCTGACCGCGGCCGAGTTGTCAAACCCTCGACCCGCACGGTCGCGCAGTTCCTCACCGAATGGCTCGCAGCCGTCAAACCTGCGCTCGACGCCACGACCTGGCGCAGCTGGAGCGATTATGCCCGCACATACGTTATCCCCCCACATCGGTGCCGAGCGCCTGCAGAGCCTTGACGAGCCGCTACTCCTGAAGCTATACGCCAAACTGCTCACCGAAGGTCGCGTCAAGCGAGACAACGACACTGTGATGTACGCCTATTGGTCCGAGCGCAATGCCTGCGGTTCCCCACCCACACCACGGCAACTGTCGGAGGCCTGCGGCACAACGATCCATGCGGCCCGCACCGCAGTACGATGCTACCGGGTAGGCATTGTGCCCAAACCGGTTTCGCCGGGATTGGCACCCAAGACCGTCCGCAACGTTCACGCCTTCCTGCATCGTGCCCTCGTTGACGCGGTGGCCTGGAAGTACCTCACCGACAACCCGGCGAGCAACGTGAAACCACCGCGTCGACCCCGCACTCGCCGGACAGTGTGGAGCGCTGAGGAGATCCGCACATTCCTGAAGTCGATCCGCGACGACCGCTTCGCCACGCTGTTCCTGCTGGAACTCACGACCGACATTCGTCGCGGCCAGGTGTGTGGCTTGAAGTGGCCGGACGTCGACCTGGATGCCGGCGTCGTCACCGTCCACGACAATCGCGTGGTAGTCGGCGGCCGGGCAGTCGATAAGGCCGGCGGCAAGACCCGCAACGCCGATCAAACCATTTCCATCGACCGCACCACCGTGGCGGCGCTTCGCCGTTGGCGCGAACTGCAAGACAGCGAGCGCGAATTCTTCGGCGACGCCTACCATTCGGGCGACTACCTCTTCACCTATCAGGACGGCCGGCCACCACACCCCGACACTATTCGTCAACGCTTCGACCGCCTGGCGGCCGCAGCAGGCCTGTCGCGCATCACGTTTCACGATCTGCGCCACTCTTACGCCACTGGCGCGCTGCGAGCGGGGATCAGCCCGAAGGTAATCAGCGAGCGCATCGGCCACGCCAACGTCGGGTTCTTCCTGGAGACCTACGCGCATGTGCTGGGCAACGACGACCAAGAGGCAGCAGAGCAAGCAGCAGAGTTCTTGCTCGGCGACGCTTGGGATGCCGGGGACGGCCCGGCGTGAGCCCACTTCGCTTGGGAATGTTGCATATAACTCTGAGGTTATATTAGTGTCGGAGTACTGGGAGATAATCCTCCTTGAGGAGGTCGAAGCCTGGTACTTCACGCTCGATAGCTACACGACGGCCGCCGTTACCGGCGCCATCGACCTGCTTAAGCTCGAAGGACCAAGCTTGGGTCGTCCAACGGTGGACAGAGTCAAGGCATCGAAGTTTCACAGCATGAAGGAGCTGCGGCCGGTCGGCACCAGCATCCGGATTCTGTTCATCTTCGACCCAGAGCGGCAGGCAATCCTGTTGCTCGGCGGCGACAAGGCGGGCAACTGGAAGAGCTGGTACGACAAGAACATTCCGAAAGCTGAGCAGCGCTACGAGAACTGGCTGGCAGGAAGTGACGACGATGGCACGACACTGGCGTGAAATCCGCGCTGAGGCGGTTGCGTCGGGGCACGTTGACCCCGCACGCGCGGATGCCGCACGCAAAGAGATGTACGACGCCGTCCAGGCGCAGCGCCTCGCCGACATCCGCAAGGCTCATCACGCCCGTCAGGCCGACGTCGCCGCGCTCATGGGTGTGTCGCAGGCCTGGGTGTCCAGGCTGGAGGGCGGCGACCTGTCCCATACCGAGTTGGGCACGCTGCAGTCGTACGTGGCTGCGCTCGGCGGGAGTCTAAGGGTCGTCGCAGAGTTTGGCGAGAGGATCGTGGAGCTAACCACTTGACGAACTCGCCCTCTTTTCGGTGTACCGGCATTCGACTTGGAGACGAGGGCCCGAACTGTAAGTTCTCGATTCCCCTGTCATTCAACTCGGCCGTGACCTGCCGCGATGAACGGCGTCCCGTACTTTGGCATGGGGACTTCATCCCAGAGACTTGTATTTTTCTGAGCTAAGCGCGGTCCACGATAGGTCTCCGCTCGGGACCGCGAGAATCAAAGCAGACGGCGCGCGAGCTTGTCGGGGACAGACTATCTAGCCCTGGGCCGCCCGACGATTATCGAGCCAAACTTCGGGCGTATCGCGCGTGCGTCAGCAGCCAGGTACTGCGTGTTTCGTTCCGTCGGTTCATCATTCGATGAGACATCCGTCGTCTGAGCGTGCGCAGTCGCATCCGTCGGGCCGCGCGCACAGAGAGCCGGCGTATTGGCGCCGACAAGTGCTGTCCGACAGACGCTTTCGTACGCCAGCGTAGCTCCGAAGCATTAGACATCACGTGCACTCCAAATGCCGCCGAAACCCACCTGGCAAACGGCGAATTCACTCCAGAAACATCTGCTCGGCATTGACTCTGTTCACCAAATCAAGGTATTATTCTGTTGTGGTTCAAGCTAATTCAACACGCAAGGCGCAGCCGACGCGGACCGTCACAGCGGACAATGTTATGACAGACCATCCCTCATGGCAAACACATGGCGATATTCGCATACGCTGCATCCGCGATGCCGATAGCGTATGGCTGATCACCTGCGAACCAGCCCAGAATGGGCAGACCCGGGTGTGTTACGAGGCGCTGCAAGGGGCGGGCACGCCGCCCGAATGGACGCTGTTCGACTGCACCCAATTGGGTGGTGCAACAACAATGGGACACCGGCTCCGCGCAATGAAGGTGGTGGCGCGATGGCGCAACACTGACCTGTGGGATGCATTGGCTACGTCAATCATCCGTCAGGTCATTCGCGCCGCCCACGCCCGGCGGCTCTACACCGCGATGTGCGCCGCATTCGGACCCCACTTCGACACCAAACACGGCGCGACCGCCGCGTTTCCCGACGCCCACACCGTGCTAGCCCTGACTGACACCGATCTGACCGAACTCGGCTTGAACTTCAAACGCGACGTTCTGCGTGCTGCTGCGCAGGCCTACCTGGCCCACGGTCAACACTGGGCGACACTTCCTCATTCAGATCTGGTCGAGGCGCTGACCGCGGTGCGACGCGTCGGCGAGTGGACAGCACGGGCCACCGTTGCCGACTACTCCAACGACTTTGCGCTCTACCCCTACGGCGACCTCGCGGTGCGCACATGGGCGGCAGCCATGGACGCCGACACCTCGTGGCCAGCGACCGACGCAGCGTTTGCCCAGGCATGGAAGAATATGGCTCAAGCAGACCTGTCCGCCTGGACGGTGTCAACGCTGGCGTTTGGAGCACTACATGGGCGGCGAGCCGCACCCGGTGCTCGGACTCGCACCGGGGCAGCCCGCTGACGTCATCTTTGTCAACGCGCCACTGCGCGATTACGAGCAGCGGCCACGAACCAACGACTTCACCCTGCCCGTGCTGGGGATGGCCTACATCGCCACCTATGCACGCGCGCAAGGCTTCGCCGCCGGCGTCCTGGACGCTGAAGCGCACGGTTTGCCGCTGCAGGCTGCCGCGCAACTGATCAACAGCCACAGCCCACGGTGGGTCGGCTTGAACCTTCTGGCTCCCACGTACGAGATGAGCGCGAAGCTGGCCGAGCTGATCAACCCGCACAGCCACCTGCTAGTGGGCGGGCATCACGCGCGCGCCCTCCCCCACCGAGTATTGCGCGATCCTCGGATGGGCAACTGCCGGGCACTGGTGATCGGCGAGGGCGAACTACGGGTTACGGAACTGCTCGGTGATCTGACCGCCCGGCAGCGCCTGCCCGCGGTCATGTGGCAAGACGACCGCGGCGACATCGCGACCGGCAACGCTCGCGGCCCTGACCGTGCACGCTGGCTGGCACCCGACCTCGACGCACTGCCGTTCGTCGACCGCACACTGCTGGCCAACGATCCAGTGGACACCGGCCAGCGGTTGCGCGCCAGCATGGTCGGCGCCCGCGGCTGTCCCTACAACTGCTCCTTTTGCGGCGCGGCCGTCTCCGCCAATCCCGACGTCACCATCCGGGTGCGCTCACCGCACAACATCATCGCCGAAATGCAACAGCTGCGTGACTCCGGTGTCACCGCGTTCCGCTTCGTAGACGACCTGTTTCTCGGGGCAAGGCGCGTCATCGCCGAGATGGTGTCCGGATTCACCGAGCAGGGCGTCGGCGACTGGGCCACCTGGGATGCCACCGGCCGCATCAACGTCGTCGACCGGCTCACTGACGAAGAGATCGAAGCACTGCACCGGCAGGGATTGCGCGAAGTGGCCGTCGGAATCGAATCGGCCAGCCCCCGGGTGCTGAACCTAATCGACAAACGCATCGATCCCGATATGACCCGACGCGTCGTCACCCGTCTTCTGGCCCACCACATTTCCGTTAAGGGGTATTTCATCTTCGGGTTTCCTACCGAAACCTCCGCCGAGATTTCCGCAACACGCACGCTCATCGAGCAGCTCTGGGCACTCAGCGACCACCACGATGCCGACTTTCGCGCCTCTGCGTTCGAATACCGCCCCTACCCTGGCACGCCGGACTGGGCGCGGCTGGTGGCGACCGGTGCCTACTCCGAAGACGAGCTGCTTGACTACCGCCCGGTGGACCTCACCGAAGGCGGCATCAACGAGTCGATGTATGACCGTGACGAATTCAACTTCGCTATCGGCCGCGACCTCGCCGCCGCACCACGCGCCGACATCCGCGCCGCACTGTCGGCGGTGGTCGCCGAGCAGCACCGCCGTGCCCAGCACAAAGCTGCGCAACCTGCAGCCGCCGACCGATGACACCCGGACTGTTTGTCACAATCGATGGCCTCGGCGGAGCCGGTAAGACCACCACTGCCCAACTGGTCGTCGAGGAGCTGCACACCCGGGCGCTGCCCGCGCTCTACACCCACGAACCGTCGGATTCGGCCACCGGCCGATTTGTGCGTGAGCAATTCGGATCGATCAACGGTCCTGCGCTGGCATGCTTGGTGGCCGCCGACCGCCTAGACCATGTCGCCAGGGTGATCTCGCCCGCCCTGGAGGCCGGCACGATCGTCATCTGCGACCGCTATGTAGCGTCTTCGCTGGTGCTGCAATCACTCGATGGCGTACCCGCCTCCTACATCACGGCCCTCAACTCGCCTGCTCCTCGCCCCGACCTGGCCGTGGTTCTCGAGGCCAGCGCCGATACCGCGTGGTCGCGCATCGTCGGCCGCGGCTCCCACGGCCGTTTCGAGGAACATCGCGCACAATCCGACGCCGAACACCGCGCCTACGCGCAGGTAGCTGCCGACCTGACAAGCCAAGGTTGGAACATGCACACCGTGGACACAGAGGCGACCGCCGCACCGCAGGTCGCCGTTATGATCGCCGATCTCATCACCGAGACGAGCCAAACACTGCAGCTTTGATCAAATTACAACATTGTTCTTTGCTAGACGGTAGTCCCCAGGCCCCGGGCGTTGTCGCAGAGCTCTGACCACGTGCGCTTCGCCAGTGATCAACAGGCCGCCACCCCGTGAATCCCTGTTATCCACAGAATCCGCTCAGTTCTGCACAATGCGACTAACAAGCGCGGTGCCGTACGGTGAGCCGATCCGGCGCGGAAGGCAGGCATGGTTGCACCAGAACAACCACAATTGCTCGGCCTCGACGTGCCCGAACTCGCCGAACGACGACGCCAGCGCACCGCGCTGAGCGTCCGCCACCTCACCCGTTGGGCCCACCGGCAGATCGGCGTCATCGCCCAGATCACCGGCGTCAGCCGACACAGCGAGGGCTTCCTGCTCTCCCAGGCGGTCAAACTCAGCGAGGAGGTCGGCGAACTGCACGCCGAGATCCTCGGACACCTACGCATGCAGCGCACCGACAAAGCGAAGGCGTTCAACACAGAGACGCTGGCAGGCGAACTCGCCGACGTCGTGATGTGCGTCGCGGTGCTCTCCCAAGTGCTGGGCGTCGACCTCAGCGACGCGCTGCAGAATAAGATGGATACCGTCGAGCACCGTATGGCCACCCTCACCACTCGCTCCAGCGGCTGACCGTGCACCATGGCATCCGCGAAGCGCTCCTGCAGGCTGCCCGTGGCGCGCACAGTCTCGTTGGCAGACAACACGATTGATTCTTGGGTGCCAACCAAGCATGGCGATAGCCAGCGCTGAGCTACGAGGCGGCCAGCCGGGCGCTTGAGATGGTTTGGTCAGTCGCCCAAGTTTACCGCCGCGACTGTCTCATAAATCTCGTCGTCAGAAAGCTTCCTTGCGAGGTAGGCGACCCAAGCTGGGGTGTACACGTACTTGCCCACTAGTTTGTTCCAGTAACAGAACTGAGTCTTGGTCTTGAATTTGTCCGCTGCCCCGGTTGCTGGGCGGACGTTGAAGTACTTCCAGGCTTGGGTGTGCATGTGCATCGTAAAGTCGCGGTCGATCTGCGCGTTGACCTGCTGAACGACTGCCCCTGGCAGGAATTCATCGACACCGCCGATCGGCACTGTGCGGTCACGAATGATGGTCCTCACTTGGTCCATCACGCCCTTCTGGTCGTCGGTGAGTTCATCTTCATGAACGAACGTCATCGCAGCGTCTGCGTCGGTTTTCGCACCCTTATGCGGAATCAGGTACACCTTGAACTCGAACCGCTGGTCGGCCGCAATGTCTGGTTCAACGGAAGTGTCGAAGTCCTGAACCCACTCGAGCACTCCCTTGGGAATGCGGGCACGCACCTTCTTGAGGGAGTCGACAGCGTCCCCGGTGATCGACGACAAAAACAGAGGGAACCGCAGCTCATCCGCGAGGCCTTCATCGTCCCCGAACAGCTCGATGACCGTTCCCTCGTAATTGAGGAGATACGCCTGAGTCTTGCCGGCGACCAACGCAGGGGTCTGCTGCACGAATAGGTGACATCTGAGTTGGCTTGCCCAGCATGGGCGGGCTGGAAGGATGTCCCCATGGCAAGGCCCTACCCCCGCGAGTTCCGCGACGACGTCGTCCGGGTCGCTCGCAACCGCGATGACGGTGTAACGATCGAGCAGATCGCCACCGATTTCGGAGTGCACCCGATGACGCTGCAGAAATGGCTCCGTCAGGCCGACATCGACGAAGGCACCAAGCCCGGCAAGAGCGCCAGCGAGTCCGGTGAGCTGCGCGAAGCCCGACGGCGGATCAAACTGCTAGAGCAAGAGAACGAGGTGCTGCGCCGGGCCGCAGCGTATTTATCGCAGGCCAATCTGCCGGGAAAAGGGTCTACCCGCTCGTGAAAGAGCTCGCCGCCGACGGGATCCCCGTCGCGGTGACGTGCCGGGTACTCAAGCTCTCCCGCCAACCGTATTACCGCTGGCTGGCCGACCCCATCACCGAGGCCGAACTCATCGAGGCCTACCGCGCCAATGCGCTGTTCGACGCGCACGCAGACGATCCGGAGTTCGGCTACCGCTACCTCGTGGAGGAGGCGCGCGATGCCGGCGAGCCGATGGCCGAGCGCACCGCATGGCGGATCTGCTCGCAGAATCGACTGTGGAGCGTGTTTGGTAAGAAACGCGGCAAGAACGGCAAAGTCGGGCCGCCGGTGCACGACGATCTTGTCGAGCGTGACTTCACCGCTGAAGGGCCAAATCAGTTGTGGCTCAGTGACATCACTGAGCACCGCACCGGTGAGGGCAAGCTCTACCTCTGTGCGATTAAGGACGTGTTCTCCAACCGGATCGTCGGCTACAGCATCGACTCCCGAATGAAGTCACAACTGGCCATCCGGGCACTACACAGCGCGGTAGCCCGACGCGGAGATGTCGCGGGGTGCATTCTGCACTCGGATCGCGGATCTCAGTTCCGGTCAAGGAAATTCGTACACGCCTTGAATCAACACGAGATGGTCGGCTCTATGGGCCGTGTCGGAGCCGCCGGCGACAACGCCGCCATCGAGAGCTTCTTTAGCCTGCTGCAGAAGAACGTGCTCGACCGCCGCCGCTGGGACACCCGAGAACAACTCCGCATCGCGATCGTCACCTGGATCGAGCGCACCTACCACCGGCGCCGCCGCCAGTCCGGCCTCGGGCGGTTGACCCCGATCGAATTCGAAGCAATCATGACCACACCGGCCAGTCAGGCCGCGTGACCGAAACTGTCACCTGATCGTGCAGCAGACCCCAGCGATGTCTCGCTCATAGCGGTGCTCAATGATGTTGCGAAGTCCAGTGAAGAATCTCAGATTAGCTTTTCGGGGATCAATTTCGGCGAATTGCTCCCTGGCTAGATCGTGCAGCCCCCGGTGCTTGTATCCGCCATCAGGGTGCCTGATCCGCCAACCTCGCTCATCGCGGATGAAAATGTCCAAGCCACTCCTCTCGAAGTGCGCCTGCAGCAGCTTGAGCCAACCCATCGACATGTGAACGATGAATGCTTCGAGCTGCCGTTCCATACCTGACCTGTTGTACAGATCAACCGCGAGCCTCACCTCGTTCTTCGAGTCTTGGAGGACATACCACCATCGCGGCTTCCTTGGCATCAGCGCAGTATGTCATTTCGACCCGCGACGAAAGACGACCATCTCGCCCGCTCGCGGTACGAAAAAGTTCGCCCTGATTGTTGACGACGGATGAGAACCCGGCCACGCCAAAACACCACCGCCTGGCAGGCGTCGTTGCGCTGCACCGAAGCATTCCCAACCTGTTCTCGAAACTTGTTAGCTTTGCGAATATTCCCAAAAGTGTTCCCAATGCCATAGAAAATGGCCCCCAGGCTTGCGCCTGAGGGCCATTTCCGCTGGTAGCGGGGACAGGATTCGAACCTGCGACCTCTGGGTTATGAGCCCAGCGAGCTACCGAGCTGCTCCACCCCGCGTTGGTAAACGAAAGGTTACCCAACACGGGCAGGCGTCTCCAAATCGCGTGCTCACCGGGCCAAGCAGCCGGTAAATCCGTTGCGGCCAACTCAGGCGGACGGATAACCTTCGACCGGCCGTCAGGCAGGAACAGCGCCCATCAGGCCAGCACATCAGAACCCCCAACCAGGAGACCGTCATGCCCGAACGCCTCGGGCACAAGCTGCTCAACTTCGCCTCCGAGATCGCCCCCGACACTGTGCAGCAGGCCCAAGTCACCGCATCGATGCCGTTCGTGCACCCGCACGTCGCATTGATGCCCGACGCGCACCTCGGCAAGGGCTCGGCTGTCGGCACCGTCATCCCCAGCAAGGGCGCGGTCATCCCCGCGGCGGTCGGGGTCGATATCGGCTGCGGCATGGTCGCCGCCAAGACCCGCTGCACCGAAACAGACCTGGTGCAAAGGTTCGACGGCGACTACCGCCCCCAACTTGCGAAGTTGCGTCAGTCGGTAGAGGACGCGATACCGTTGTCGCCGGGCAATTACAACACGAGCCTGCAACGTTTCCCGTTCACCGCCGCCAAGCACCGGGAACTGCTCGAGTTGCAGAAGACTCTCGACGTGGACCTGTCGCACAGCCCAAAGTGGATGCAGCAGTTGGGATCTCTGGGCGGCGGCAACCACTTCATCGAACTGTGCCTGGACGCCGACGACACCGTCTGGCTCTTTCTACACAGCGGCTCACGCGGGGTCGGCAACAAGATTGCGCAGCGTCACATCAAGATCGCCCTGGACAACTGCTCAGCCGATCCGTCGATCACGTTGCCGCACCGCGACCTCGCCTACCTGCGGGAGGGTACGGCCGAATTCGACCGCTACATCCAGGATTTGGAGTGGGCACAACGTTTCGCCTACCTCAACCGCGCCGAGATGATGGATCGATTCATCGACGCCTTTGCCTCATGGATGGCGGTCCAACCGCAGCTGGTGGAAACCGAGCGCATCAACACCCACCACAACTACACCGCGAGAGCGACTATCGACGGCGAAGCCGTCTGGCTCACCCGCAAGGGCGCGATCGACGCCAGCGAAGGCAAGCTGGGCATCATCCCCGGCTCGATGGGCACCCGCTCATACATCGTGTGCGGCAAGGGAAACGCCGATGGGCTGTGGTCGGCCCCGCACGGGGCAGGTCGGCGGTTCAGCCGGACGAAGGCCAAGAAATTGTTCACCGAGCAGGACCTGGCCGACGCCATGACGGGGATCGAGTACCGCCACGGAAAGGAGTGGATCGATGAAATTCCGCAGGCGTACAAGGACATTGACCAAGTCATGGCCGACGCCGAGCCGCTGGTCGAGGTGGTGACTTCGCTGCGGCAGGTGATGAGCGTCAAGGGCCAGTAAGACCGATCATCGCGGCCGGTCCGAGCCGATGGGAACGCTAGGCGCCGGTGAAGTTCGGCGGACGCTTCTCCAGGAACGCCCGCGGCCCCTCCTTGGCGTCCCGAGAGCCCATCACCTCCATGCCGAGTTCCAGCTCCCGGGTGAACGCCTCCACTTCGGGCTTGGCCAGGTTCTCCACCACCGAGGCTTTGATGTTGCGCACGGCCAGCGGGCCGTTGGCGGCCAGCCGGTCGGCCAGCTCGCGGGCCCGCTGCAGCGCTCCCCCGCGCGGTGTCACATGCCCTACCAGGCCGACCTCGTAAGCACGTCGCCCGGAGATCGGGTCTCCGACTATCAGCATGTCCATGGCGACCGTATACGGAATCTGGCGCGGCAGCCGCACGGTCGACGCGCTCATCGGAAACAGGCCGCGCTGCACCTCGCTCACGGCCAGTTGCGCGTCCTCGGCGGCCACGCGGATATCGAAGGCCTGCAGAATCTCCATGCCGCCGGCGTAGCAGTAACCCTCGACGGCAGCCACGATCGGCTTCTTGACGTAGTGGTTCTTCAGGAGCCCTTTGTAGATCACCGAAAAGTCTTGGCGGACACGCTCTTCGTACTCGTTCTCGGCCGGCTGCCCGGATATCAGCGCTCCGACCAAGCGGTCGAGGTCTGCTCCCGCGGAGAAGTGGCCACCGGCCCCCGTCATGATCGCCACGCGCAGTTCGGGATCGCTGTCCAGCAGATCCCACGCGTCGGCGAGGCGGCACAGCATCTCCGGGTTGAACGCGTTGCGCTTCTCGGGCCGGTTGAGGGTGAGCGTCAGTACGTGGCCGTCACGTTCGACGAGGACCGCGGGATCTGGCATGGTCGCCTTCCTTGGATCAGCTGTTGCATGTCGCGCCGAGTGTATGGCGACGGGGCGAGTTGGCACCGCGACGAGCGGCCCCAAAATGACGCCAAATCCGGGCTGAGACCGTACATATGAGGACGCTCACGAGAGACCGCCAGGTCCAGCGGCTATTTGGTGTTGTTGAACTTCGTGATGGCCTCGTCAAGACGCTGCAGCGCCGACCCGTACCCCGCGAAGTCGCCCTTCTTCTGCGCATCCCTGGCAGCGCCGATCGCGGCCTGAATCTCTTGCAGCGCAGCGGCTTTCGCTGGGGACAAGGCCGCGGAGGCGTCCGGTGGCGGAGGCACCGCAGCCGTCGGCGGTGGCGGCCCCGGCCCGGCAGCCGGTCCGGGCGGCGTATTGGCCGGCGGGCTGACCGGCGCACCGGCCTCGGTCGGCTGGATACCGGTCGCGGTCGCACCCGCACCCGGACCGAACAGTCCCGTCAGCGCATCGCCGACCGTCGGCCCGTAACCGATCTTGTCGTTGTACATCATCGCCACCCGGATCAGCCGCGGATACGACGACGCCGCGTCACTGGCCCCCGGCGAGGCGTAGACCGGCTCGACATACAGCAAGCCGCCCTGGCCCACCGGCAGGGTGAGCAGATTGCCCCACTTGATCCGGTTCTGATTGTCCCGGCCGATCACACCGAGATCCTGGGACACCGCCGGATCGGTGGTGATCGCATTGTTGGCCAGTTTGGGCCCGTTGACCTGACCGGGGATGGTCAACACCGTGATCTTGCCGTAGGTGTCGCGGTCCGAGCTGGCGCTGATATAAGCGGCCAGGTAATCGCGCTTGAACCTGTTCATCGCACTGGTCAGCTGATAGGAAGCCGAATTGTCGTTCTTGGCAATGTTTTTCGCGACGATGTAGTACGGCGGCTGGTAACTGCTGGCGGTGGGGTTGGGGTCCAGCGGCACATCCCAGAAGTCCGACGTGGAGAAGAACGTCACCGGGTCGTTGACGTGGTACTTCGCCAGCAGCATCCGCTGCACCTTGAACAGGTCCTCCGGGTAGCGCAGGTGGTCGGCCAACTCCGGTGTGATGTCGCTCTTGGGTTTGACGGTGCCGGGGAACACCCGCATCCAGGCCTTGAGCACCGGGTCGTTCTCGTCCTGCTGGTAGAGCGTCACGGTGCCGTCGTAGGCGTCGACGGTGGCCTTCACCGAGTTGCGGATGTAGGAGACCTTCTTGTCGGGCGCCAGTCGGTTGAAGGCCACCTCGGTGGAGTCCGCCGTCGCCGACGACAAAGACGTCAGCTCGGAGTACGGGTAATTGTCCAGCGTGGTGTAGCCGTCGATGATCCACACCAGCCGCTTGTTCACGATGGCCGGGTACACCGAGCTGTCGGTGGTCAACCACGGCGCCACCGCCTCCACCCGCTGCGCCGGGTCACGGTTGAACAGGATCTTGCTGTTGGAGCCGATCACATTGGAGAACAAGAAGTTTCGCTCGGCGAACTTCGCGGCGAACACGCTGCGCGCGATCCAGCTACCGACCGAGACGCCGCCGCTGCCGGTGTAGGTGTAGTTCTTGGTCTCGGTGCTGGTCTCGTAGTCGTACTCGCGGTCGGCGCCGGTCTTGCCGACGATCGCGTAGTCTGCGCTGGCGTTGGCGATCACCGGCCCGAAGTAGATCCGCGGCTGATCCAGCTGCGCCGGACCGTCGGACACGATGCTGCCGTTGGCGCCGACCACGTTGGCCAGGAACTGCGGGTAGCCGCCGTTCTGGTTCGGGTCGTTGGCGATGCCGCGCACGGTGTTGGCAGGCGAGGCTATGAACCCGTTGCCGTGGGTGTAGACGGTGTGCCGGTTGATCCAGTCGCGCTGGTTGTCGATCAGCCGTTCCGGGTTGAGTTCGCGGGCGGCCACCACGTAGTCGCGCAGCGCGCCGGTGCGGTCCAGATACCGGTCGATGGATAACTGCTCGGGGAAGTAGTAGAAGTTCTTGCCCTGCTGGAACTGAGTGAACGCCGGACTGACGATGGTCGGGTCCAGCAACCGGATGTTGGAGGTGGTGGCGCGGTCGGCGGCGACCTGCTGTGCGGTCGCCTGGCTGTCGCCGGCGGTGTAGTTGCGGTAGGTCACCACGTCCGGCGTCAGCCCGTAGGCCTGCCGGGTCGCCGCGATACTGCGGCTGATGTATTCGCTCTCCTTCTGCGCCGCATTGGGTTTGACGCTGATCTGCTCGACGATCATCGGCCAGCCCGCACCCACGATCATCGACGACAGCAGCAGCAACACCAGCCCGATGGCCGGAATCCGCAAGTCGCGCAGCGTGATCGCGGAGAACACCGCGGCAGCGCAGATCAGCGCGATCGCCATCAGGATCAGCTTGGCCGGCAGCACGGCGTTGATGTCGGTGTAGCCGGCCCCGGTGAACGGCTTGCCGCCGCGGGTGTGCGACAGCAGCTCGTAGCGGTCCAGCCAGTACGCGACGGCCTTGAGTAACACCAGCACGCCAACCAGGGTGATCAGCTGGATCCGCGCCGAGCGGCTCAGCGCCCCGGCCCGCCCGGACAGCCGGATGCCGCCGAACAGGTAGTGCGACACCAGGTTCGCCAGGAACGCCAGGAACACCGCGACGAACAGATAGCTGAGCACCAGCCGGTAGAACGGCAACTCGAACGCGTAGAACCCGAGGTCCTTGCCGAACTGCGGGTCGGTGATCCCGAAGTCGCCACCGTGCAGGAACAGCTGGACCCGCGCCCAGTAGCTCTGCGCTACGACACCGGCCAGCAACCCGACGGAAGCGGGAATCCCGATGCCCACCAACCGCAGCCGGCTCATGACCAGGGCCCGGTACCGCGCCACCGGGTCGTTTTCGTTGCTCGGGACGAACACCGGGCGGGTTCGGTAGGCAATCGCCAGCCCGGCAAACACGATGCCGCCCACCAGCAGACCGGTCACCAGGAAAACGACGATGCGGGTGACCAGCACGGTGGTGAACACCGAGCGGTAGCCGAGTTCGCCGAACCACAACCAGTCGACGTAGGCATCGATCAGCCGCGGGCCGGCCAGCAACAGCACGATCACACCCAGTGCGATCAGGATCAGAATCCGGCTACGCCGAGTCAGCTTCGGCATCCTTGCGGCGGGCCGCATTCCCACTGGCTACGCTCCCTGCTCTGTTTCCCCGACGGTCACAACTGTACGCATCACGCCACCCGCGGTCGGAGTCAGCAACTCGGGGTGGCCGCCCCCGACGTCATCGCGTGCAGCGCGTCCACCGCCGAACTGAGCGTCTCCACCTTGACCAGCTTGAGCCCGGACGGGATGTCGGAGACCGCTTCGTAGCAGTTCTTGGCCGGCACCAGGAACACGGTCGCCCCAGCGGCGCGGGCCGCGGCCATCTTGTGGGTGATGCCGCCGATGGGGCCCACTTTGCCGTCGACGCTGATGGTGCCGGTGCCCGCGACGAAGGTGGAACCGGCCAGGTCGCCGGTGGTGAGTTTGTCGACGACGGCAAGGCTGAACATGAGTCCGGCCGACGGGCCGCCGATGTTGGCCAGGTTGAACTGCACGGTGAACGGCGCCCACGGCGCGTCCAGCACCGCGACACCCAGGAACCCGTAGTCACGATCCTTATTGGTGCCCAGCGTGATCTCCGCGACGCCCGGCGGCTCGTTCTTGCGGCGGTAGTCGATGGTCACGACCTGACCGGGTTTGGTGTTCTTCAACATCCCGGTGAACTGCTCGACGTTGGCCACCGGCGTCCGGTTGACCGCGTCGATCGCGTCGCCCGGCTTGAGCTTCCCCGACGACGGGCCGCCCTCGCTGACCGTCGCGACCGTCACCGCCTCGGGGAACTTCAGGTAGCCCAGCGCGGCGTACTCGGCGCTGTCCTCGGAATTCTTGAAGTCGGCGTCGTTGGCCTTGTCGACCTCGTCGCGCGACTTGCCCGGCGGGTAGATCAGATCGCGCGGCACCAGCTGCTCCTGACCCGAAATCCACAGTCCCAGAGCCTCACCCAAGGTCAGGTCGTCGCGCTGGGACACCGTCGTCATGTTCAGGTGACCCGTCGTCGGATGCGTCTGGGTGCCCTCGATGTGGACCACCTGGCTGCCGTCGACCTCTCCGAGGGTGTCGAAGGTGGGGCCCGGACCCAAGGACACAAACGGCACCTTGGCCACGGCCAGCAGAACGCCGAACACCACGATCGGGACGAGCGCGACCACCAAGGTCAGAATCCGCCTGTTCACGCCGAACACACTAACCGGCGCGGGTCACACCCCGTTCAGCTACGAGCGTGACCACACCTCGCGCTTTCCCGTTCCGCGATGAGTACCGTTGACGTTATGGCTGACCTGCCCTTCGGCTTCTCCTCGGGAGACGACCCCGATCGCGACAAGCGGCGCGAGAACGATCCCGAGTCCGGCGCCAACCCTTTCGGATTCGGCGGCGAGTTCGACATGGCCAACCTCGGCCAGTTGTTCACCCGCCTGGGTGAGATGTTCGGCGGTGTCGGCAGCGCCATGGCGTCGGGGGCATCGGGCGCGGGCGCCGGCCCGGTCAACTACGACCTGGCCCGTCAGGTCGCGTCCAGCTCGATCGGCTTCGTCGCACCCATCCCGGCCGGCACCAACTCGGCGATCTCCGACGCGGTGCATCTGGCCGAGACCTGGCTGAACGGCGCCACCGCACTACCGGCCGGCACCACCCGGGCGATCGGCTGGAGTCCTACCGACTGGGTGGACAACACCATCGGCACCTGGAAACGGCTGTGCGATCCGATGGCCCAGCAGATCTCGTCGGTGTGGGTCTCCGCGCTGCCCGAGGAAGCCAAGGGCATGGCCGGGCCGCTGATGCAGATGATGTCGCAGATGGGTGGCATCGCGTTCGGGTCGCAGCTGGGCCAGGCCCTGGGCCGGCTGTCCAAGGAGGTACTGACCTCGACCGACATCGGACTGCCGCTGGGCCCCAAAGGCGTGGCCGCGATCCTGCCGGACGCCGTAGAGGCCTTCGCGTCCGGGCTCGAACAGCCCCGTAGCGAGATCATGACGTTTCTGGCCGCCCGCGAGGCCGCCCACCACCGGTTGTTCAGCCACGTTCCCTGGCTGCCCAGCCAGCTGCTGGGGGCCGTCGAGGCATACGCGGCGGGCATGCAGATCGACATGTCCGGCATCGAGGAGCTGGCCCGCGATTTCAACCCGGCCTCGCTGGCCGACCCCGCCGCCATGGAACAACTGCTCAGCCAGGGTGTGTTCGAACCCAAGGCCACCCCGGCCCAGACTCAGGCGCTGGAGCGGCTGGAGACCCTGCTCGCGCTGATCGAAGGCTGGGTGCAGACCGTGGTCACCGCGGCATTGGGCGAGCGGCTACCCGGCGAGGCGGCGCTCAGCGAGACGCTGCGCCGGCGTCGGGCCAGCGGCGGTCCCGCCGAACAAACCTTCGCCACCCTCGTCGGCCTGGAACTGCGGCCCCGCAAGCTGCGCGAGGCCGCGGCCCTGTGGACGCGGCTGGAGCAGGCCGTCGGGATGGACGCGCGAGACGCCGTCTGGCAACACCCAGACCTGCTGCCCAGCGCCGAGGACCTCGATGACCCTTCGGCGTTCATCGACGGGGTGGTCGGCGGCGACACCAGCGGGATCGACGCCGCGCTGTCCGACCTGGAAGCCGAACTGGGCCGCGAGAACCGCGGCAACGACGATCCCGGCGCTGTGGATAACTGAGGACGCCAGCGCACCGATCGTGGCACCGTGACACGTCATGGCGCGGCCCGCTTTGTATTGCCTGGACCCCGCGATGCCGGTGCTGCTGCGGCCCGACGGGGCGGTGCAGGTCGGCTGGGATCCCCGCCGGGCAGTGCTGGTCCGGCCGCCGAGCGGGCTGACCCCTGGTGGTTTGGCCGCGGTGCTGCGGTCCATGCGCTCACCGGTGCCGCTGATCGACTTGCATCGGCAGGCCAACGGCGAGGACCTGACCGAGTTGCTGCAGCAACTCGTCAACCACGGCGTGGCGAGGCGCGAACCCGCCACCAGCACGGGTCGCACGGCCTCGATCCGCGTGCACGGGCGAGGGCCGCTGTCGGATCTGCTGGTCTCGGCACTGCGCAGTTCGGGAGTGCGGACCGGCCACAGCAGTCAACCGCACGCGGCGGTGTCCACCGCCACCGTGGATCTGGTGGTGCTGGCCGACTACCTGGTCGCCGACCCGCGCATCGTGCGCGACCTGCACAGTTCCGGCGTCCCGCACCTGCCGGTCCGGGTGCGCGACGGCACCGGGCTGGTGGGGCCACTCGTCATTCCCGGCGTGACCAGCTGCCTGAGCTGCGGCGACCTACACCGCCGCGACCGCGACGCAGCGTGGCCGGCCATCGCCGCACAGTTGCGCGACACCGTTGGCGTGGCCGACCGCGCCACCCTGCTGGCGACGGCGGCGCTGGCACTCAGCCAGGTCAATCAGGTGATCGCCGCGGTCCGCGGCCGGCAGGCCGCTGCCCCGTCGTCGCTCAATGCCACGCTGGAATTCGACCTGAACGCCAGCGCGATCGTGGCACGGCAGTGGACACGGCATCCCCTGTGCGCGTGCTGACCGCGCCGCAGGCTCAGCCCAGCCGGCCCTGTTCGGGCACGCTGGTCGAGATCGACGCGTAGGCACGGCCGAGGGTGTCCAGCACGTCCTCGGTGAGGGTGCGCTCGTTGCGGTGCTTGTCCAGGGTTTCGATGATCGCCCGGAACAAGGCGTCGGCGGCGTCGTGCTGAGTCTGGCGTGCTGCCATGGTGGTCGCGGTCCCCTTCGGCGGGCGTGGCTTGGATCCGTCGCACGATTGCGACCCGAAGAGACTACATATCGCGAGGCAACCGCGGATGAACCAATGCAGACGATGCGGGAATCAATGCAACCTTTGCGCTGGCCGTCATGGATGATGGTTACGTGTCAGAAATCAAGCGGGGTCGCGCGGCCCGCAATGCAAAGCTCGCCAGCTTGCCCGTCGGCATGGCCGGCCGGGCGGCTCTTGGCTTCGGCAAGCGGCTGACCGGCAAGTCGAAGGACGAAGTCAACGCCGAGTTGATGGAGAAAGCGGCCAACCAGCTGTTCACCGTCCTGGGTGAGCTCAAGGGCGGCGCGATGAAAGTGGGCCAGGCGCTGTCGGTGATGGAAGCCGCGATTCCCGAGCAGTTCGGCGAGCCCTACCGCGAGGCGTTGACCAAGCTGCAGAAGGACGCCCCGCCGCTGCCCGCCGCCAAGGTGCACCGGGTGCTCGACGCCCAACTGGGCACCAAGTGGCGCGACCGGTTCAGCGAGTTCAACGACACCCCGGTGGCCTCGGCCAGCATCGGCCAGGTGCACAAGGCAGTGTGGTCGGACGGCCGCGAAGTCGCCGTCAAGATTCAGTACCCGGGCGCCGACGAAGCGCTGCGCGCCGACCTGAAGACCATGCAGCGCATGGTGAGCGTGTTCAAGCAGCTGGCGCCGGGCGCCGACGTGCAGGGCGTGGTGGACGAGCTGTTCGAGCGCACCGAGATGGAGTTGGACTACCGGCTGGAGGCCAACAACCAGCGGGCGTTCGCCAAGGCATACGAGGGCCACCCGCGGTTCGCGGTCCCGCACGTGGTGGCCAGCGCGCCGAAGGTGGTGATCCAGGAGTGGATCGACGGCAAGCACATGGCCGAGATCATCCGGCATGGCACTCAGGAAGAACGCGACCGGATCGGCACGCTGCTGCTCGAGTTCACCTTCGACGGACCGCGCCGCTTGGAGATGCTGCACGGTGACGCCCACCCGGGCAATTTCATGCTGCTGCCCGACGGCCGCCTAGGCGTCATCGACTTCGGCGCGGTGGCGCCGCTACCCGGGGGTTATCCGATCGAACTCGGAATGACGATCCGGCTGGCCCGGGACAAGAACTACGACCTGCTGTTGCCGACCATGGAGAAGGTCGGGTTCATCCAGCAGGGCCAGCAGGTGTCGGTCCGCGAGATCGACGAGATGCTGCGCCAGTACGTCGAACCCATCCAGGTCGAGGAGTTCCACTACACGCGCAAGTGGTTGCAGCGGATGACGGTCAGCCAGTTCGACCGTTCGGTGGCGCAGATCAAGACCGCTCGCCAGATGGACCTGCCGCCGAAGCTGGCCATCCCGATGCGGGTGATCGCGTCGGTGGCGGCGATCCTGTGCCAGCTGGATGCGACCGTTCCCATCAAGGCCCTTTCGGAGGAGCTGATTCCCGGCTTCGCCGAGCCGGACACCGCCGCAATCTGAGCCTGCTTTCAGGCGGCCTCCTTGCGCGGACGGCCGCGGGGACGCTTGCGGCTGACGATCGAGCCGCGCTCGAAGATCTCGCCGCCCCACACCCCCCACGGTTCGGCCCGATCGAGCGCCGCGGTCAGACACTGCCGCCGGACCGGGCAGTCGGTGCACAGCGTCTTGGCGCGTTCCAGGTCGGCCGGGGTTTCGGCGAACCACAGGTCGGGATCATTGGCGTGGCAGGGCAGGACCGGCCGCGTCTGTCTAGGGACTGGCGTAATCGACATGGCTTGTGCACCTTTTCCTGGTCGGTGAGGCTGTTTGCGGCGATCCGGACCAGGTCGGGAAGTTGTCTTCCCAAAAACTATGGCCACGGATCCTGGTGACTTCGAGTCCGTGGCCATTCGGCGAAACTGGGCTGCTCAGCTCGTTGTGCGATAGCCCCGATCCACGGACGCTTCAGTCGCGGCGGCGACACGGCGCTTGGCCGCGGCCGCCGGCGCGGCGGCATGGGCGGTGCCCCAAATGGGCATGCGGGTAGCCGCGCCCGCGCCGGATACGAGGTTGTCGATCATCGTGGCCACCCTCCTCTCATGTCTCGCTGAACGTCTCGGTGAACCAGCAATCGAGGGTAATGCGTCGCGGCCCACGCTGCCAACCGATTTTCTGACCTGGGCGTTTGATCGTTCAGCGGGACCCGCGGATCAACTCCAGCACGTCGGGTCCGTACTGCGCGAGCTTGGCGGCGCCGATGCCCGGGATGGCGATCAGCGCCGCCTCGTCGCCGGGCAGCATCTCGGCGATCGCGACCAGCGTGTTGTCGCTGAATACGATGTAGGGCGGCACCTTCTGTTCCTTGGCCATCTCCAGCCGCCACGCCTTGAGCTTGAGCAGCAGATCCTCGTCGACGTCGCCCGCGCACGTCGTGCACCGGCGCAGCATGATCGCGGCCGGCGTGCTCAGCTCCTCATTGCAGATCCGGCAGCGCAACGGAGTGCGGCTGCGCCGCGACTTGGCCGGCGTCGGATCGGCGCGTGTCTGGGGCGCGATGCCGTTGAGGAACCGCGACGGCTTGCGGCTCTGCCGACCGCCCTGAGCCCGCGCCAATGCCCAGCTGAGCGCCAAATGCACACGCGCCCTGGTGATTCCGACGTAGAGCAGCCGGCGCTCTTCCTCGACGGGCTCGCTGTCGGGGCCATGCGCGAGCGCGTGCGAGATGGGCAGGGTGCCGTCGGCCAGACCCACGAGGAACACCGCGTCCCATTCCAGGCCCTTGGCCGCATGCAACGAGGCCAGGGTGACACCCTGCACCACCGGCGGGTGGCGGGCGTCGGCGCGGGTGCGTAACTCGGCGACCAGGCCGGGCAGCTGCAGATCCGGACGCTGGGCGAGCTCGTCGTCGACCAACTGGGCCAAGGCGGTCAGCGCCTCCCACCGCTCCCGTGCCCGGGTGCCGGTCGGCTCGGTCGCGGTCAGGCCCAGCGGTTCCAGGACGGCGCGCACGACGTCGCGGACCGGTTCCGGTTCGGAGCCGCGCTCCGCAGCACGGTGCAGCGCCAGCAGCGCCTGCTTGATCTCCTGCCGGTTGAAGAACCCCTCACCGCCGCGCACCTGGTAGGCGATACCGGCTTCGGTCAGCGCCTCCTCGTAGACCTCCGACTGGGCGTTGACGCGGTACAGGATCGCGATTTCCGATGCCGCAGTGCCGGATTCGATGAGCCGCGCAATCGACGCGGCGACCGCCGCAGCCTCGGTGGCCTCGTCGGGATGCTCCCGGAAGGTGGGCACCGGACCGGGCGGGCGCTGACCGATCAGCTGCAGTCTGCTGCCCGCCACCCGGCCCCGCGCCGCCGCGATCACCTGGTTCGCCAGCGTCACGACCTGCGGCGTCGACCGATAGTCGCGCTCTAGCCGCACCACGGTGGCATCCGGGAAACGCCGTGAGAAGTCCAGCAGGAAGCGGGGCGAGGCGCCGGTGAACGAATAGATGGTCTGGTTGGCGTCACCGACCACGGTCAGGTCGTCGCGGTCGCCCAGCCAGGCCGACAACACCCGCTGCTGCAGCGGGGTGACGTCCTGGTACTCGTCGACGACGAAACAGCGGTAGCGGTCCCGGAACTCGCCGGCGACCGCGGCGTCGTTCTCGATCGCTGCCGCGGTGTGCAGCAGCAGATCGTCGAAATCAAGCAGCGTGACGTCCTCGTCGCGCACCTTCAATGCCTCATACGCGGCATACACGGCGGCTGTCTTCTCGGCGTCCAGCGGTGTGTCGCGGCCCGCCTCGGCCACCGCACCCGCATAGTCCTCCGGGGTGATCAGCGACGCCTTCGCCCATTCGATCTCCCCGGCCAGGTCGCGGACGTCGTCGGTGCTGACGTTGAGCCGCGACCGGCTGGCCGCCCGGGCGACGATGGCGAACTTGGTGTCGAGCAGTTCCCATCGGGTGTTACCGACCACCCGCGGCCAGAAGTAGCGCAGCTGACGGTGCGCGGCGGCATGGAAGGTCAGCGCCTGCACCGAACCCACTCCGGCACCGATCCGCGCGGCGGCGTCCAGCGAGCGCAGCCGCGAGCGCATCTCCCCCGCGGCGCGCTGGGTGAACGTCACGGCCAGCACCTGCCCGGCCGCGACGTGGCCGTTGGCCACCAGCTGCGCGATGCGGTGGGTGATGGTGCGGGTCTTGCCGGTGCCCGCGCCCGCCAGCACGCAGACCGGGCCGCGCGCAGCCTGCACGGCCTCGCGCTGCTCGTCGTCCAGGTCCGCGATCAAGGAGTCGGCCATCACCGGCATGGCGTCCATCTTGTCAGTGCCGGCCGACAAACCCGGCGTGTCGGGGCTTTCGGCGGGGCCGCGCCCGGAATGGGCGGTGCGGCGGTTACGTTTACCAGTCATGACCAATGCCGCGCTCACCCTTTACTCGACCACCTGGTGTGGCTACTGCTTTCGGTTGAAGACAGCGCTGAAAGCGCAGGGAATTCCCTACCACGAGATCGACATCGAGCGCGATCCCGCGGCGGCAGAGTTCGTCGGGTCGGTCAACGGCGGCAACCATGTCGTCCCGACGGTGAAGTTCGCCGACGGATCGACGTTGACCAATCCCAGTGCCGGCGAGGTCAAGGCGAAGTTGGCGCAGGTCGGCGGCTGAGCCGATCTGCCGACACGGCACCGCAATTGGTGTGAGTGCGCGGTCTAGGCGCCCTTACGATGAGTTCCATGGCATCGGCGCTGACCCGGCGGACGGTCTTCGTCGTCTGGTGCGCGCTGGCCGGGCTCTGCGGATGTTCGCACCACGACACCGCCGCCGCACCTGCCCCGGTCAGCCGGGTCGACGCGCTGATCGTCAGCGTCGAGGAGGTGCGGCGGATCGCCAACTACGAGGAACTCACCCCGCACGCGCACGCGGACCTTCGCCATCCACCGGTCGGTGACCTCAACGCTCCCGGTCCCTGCCGCGCTGCCGGGACCAGCGACATGACCTTTGCCCCCGGCTGGACCGAATTTCGCAGCGCGGGCTACAGCGGCGTGACCGACGACACGTTGCCGGGCGGGATCGCACTGATCGATTCGGTCAATCAGGCGGTGGCGATCTATTCCGATGCCGCCGCCGCACGCAGCGCGCTCGATCAGCTGGAAACCTCGCTGAACGCCTGCGTGGCGCTGCACGATCCGAAATACACGTTCCGGGTGGACAAGCCGGACTCCACCTCGCTGCGGATCACCGACAGCGGCTGGAGCCATCAGTATCACGTGAAGAATGCGGTGCTGATGTCCGTCGGTGTGCTGGGGATCGAACCGGCGGACCGGATCGCCTCGACGATCCTGGATCAGATCACCGATCGGATCAAGTAAGCAGCGGGCCGGGTTCAGTCGCGCGCGGCCCAGGACTCGATGATCACCCGGGCGATCGAAATCGACCCGGGCAGAAGCAGTTTGGAATCCGAGGCGGTGGACCAGTCGCCGGCCTCGAGGGCGGCGCGTATTTCGTCGCGGGTGAACCAGGCCGCCTCGGCGATCTCGCCGTCGTTGAACGCGAAGGGCTCGTCCGGATCCCCCAGCGCATGAAACCCGACCATCAGCGAGCGTGGGAACGGCCACGGCTGGCTGCCCAGGTAGCGCACGTCGCGCACCGTCAACCCGATTTCCTCGCGGATCTCGCGAGCCACACAGACTTCGAACGACTCGCCGGCTTCCACGAAACCGGCGAGCAGCGAGAACATCCGCTGCGGCCACACCGCCTGCCGGGCCAGCACCGCCCGGTCGCCGCCGTCGTGCACCAGGCAGATCACCGCGGGGTCGACGCGCGGGAACTCCTCGTGCCCGGTGAGCGGGTTGATCCGGGACCACCCGGCCCGCGCCGGTTTCGTGGGCGTCCCGTCGACCGGGCTGAACCGGGCGCTGTCGTGCCAGTTCAGCAGCGCCAGCGCGGAGGACACCAACTGGCTGCTGGTGTCGTCGATGATGCGGCCGAGCCTGCGCAGGTCGAGCACTTCGACTTCGCCGGTTTCGGGGGCGTCCGGCGGCGGCACCAGCGCGGCGCGGATCGCCCACACATGGCGGCCGTCGTCGAGTCTGCCCAGGAAGACCGCTTCGGGTGGCGGTTCGTCGCCCAGTTCGGCGGCCGCGCCGAGCACCACCCGCCCGTCAGCGGCCAGCACCTGGTTGCGGGCGTCGACGCGCAGCAGGGCCGCCTGCGCCCAACCGGCCGTGGCCGCGTCGATGTCGGTACGCAGTTGGTCGGCGCGGTCGGCGCCGACGCGCGACAGCAGCGGGATGCTGCGCAATTGGAAGTCCACTGTGGGCCTCAATGCCCGGCGTTGCGGATGTAGAGCAGCCGGTCGGCGGCCTCGATCGCGTCCACCTCGGGGGAGTCGATACGCAACAGCTGTCCGTCCCGAACCACTCCGAGCACGATGTCGCGCAGGTGCCGAGGGGAACCGCCCACCTCGGACTGCTCCACCTCACGTTCGGCGATGGCCAGCCCTTCGTCTGGGGTGAGCAGGTCCTCGATCATCGCCACCACGCTCGGGGTGGTGGTGGCCAGCCCGAGCAACCGGCCGGCGGTCTCGGAGGACACCACCACCGAGTCGGCCCCGGACTGCTGCAGCAGGTGCTGGTTCTCGGCCTCCCGGATGGACGCCACGATCTTGGCCTTGGGCGACAGCTCGCGTGCGGTCAGCGTCACCAGCACCGCGGTGTCGTCACGGTTGGTGGCCACCACTATCGACGCCGCATGCTGTGCACCGGCCAACCGCAGCACGTCGGACTTGGTGGCGTCACCGTGAACGGTGACCAGACCCGCCGACGCGGCACGGTCCAGCACGGCGCGGTCGGTGTCGACCACCACGATCTCACCCGGCGGAGTCTCGTCCCCCAGCATCGCGGCGACCGCCGTCTTGCCCTTGGTCCCGTACCCGATGACGATGGTGTGGTTGCGCACCTTGCTCCTCCAACGCTGGATTTTCAGTGCCTGCCGGGACGTTTCGGTCACCACTTCGAGCGTCGTTCCGACCAGCAAGATCAGGAACGCGATGCGCAGCGGCGTGATGATCAGGACGTTGGCCGCGCGAGCGAACTCCGAGATCGGTGTGATGTCGCCGTACCCGGTCGTCGACAGCGTCACCGCCGAGTAGTAGAGGCAGTCCAGGAACGACAGCCGATCGCCCTGCGAGTCGCGATACCCGTCACGGTCGAGGTAGACGGTGATGGCTCCGAGGAAAAGTGCCGCCAGCGCGATGAGCACCCGGCGGGAGACGATGCGGGCCGGGCTGGCCTGCCCCTGCGGGATACGCAGCACGCCGACCAGCGCGTAACTCGGCTGGACGGTCAACCTCTCGTCGAGACGCCGCAGCCGCCGCCAGCTACCTTTCGCCACGGCAAGCCGTCTTGATCCCGACGATCGTCCCTCGCACGTCAATCATGTAACCACGATCAGCCTCCCGCAGCGCGGTTGGCGTCGGCCAGCAGGACAGCCAGCTCGTCGGCATCGGGTAGCTCGTCCGGGACGACGGTGGTCCCACTGCGCACATAGTGAAAGGCGGTGCGCACCTCCGATTCCGGGCAGCCGTGCAGCGCCGCCCAGGCCAGCCGGTACACGGCCAGCTGGATGGCCGCCTGCCGCATGGCGTGCGGCCCGCGCGGCGGTTCACCGGTCTTCCAGTCGACGACTGTGGTGCCGCCGTCGTCGTCGGCGAACACCGCGTCGATGCGCCCGCGCACGATCTTGTCGTTTATCGGCATCTCGAACGGGACCTCGACCGCGATCGGGGTGCGCGCCGCCCACGGCGAGTCGGCGAACGCCTCCTGTAATGCCGTCAATTCGGCCGGGTCGACTACCTCGGAATCGGCGGAGCCGGGCAGATCGCCCAGGTCGAACAGCAGCTCCGCGCCGTAGAACTGCTGGACCCAGGCGTGAAAAGCATTGCCCAGCAACGCCTGTGGATCGGGACGGGTGGGCAGCCGGTGAATCAGCCGCGGTATGGCGTTGTCGGGGTCGCGGGCCAATTCGACCAGGCCGCTGACCGACAACTGGCTCGGCAGCGTGCGCCGGGACGGGGCGGCCGCGCGGGCGCGTTCAGCCAGCAGCGCGTCGACGTCGGCGATCCAGCCTTCCGGGTCGGCACAGGGGGCCGCGGTGGTTTCGGCCTCGGTCCCGGCGGTCATCGCGCGGGACACCAGCTGAGCCCCACGCTCGACGTCACAGCGCCGCGCACCCAGCGGCTCGGCGGGCCACACGGCCTCGACCACGTTCTCCTGCAACGGGTTTGGATCGCCATCGGCCGGCGCCGGCGCCCAGTGCTCGAGGATGCCACAGCTTTCGCCGGCTTGTTCGCAACGCTCGATGATCTCTTTGATTTCACACAGGAACTCCGAGGGACCGCGCGGCTTGACGCCGGTGATCCCCCAGTGATGACCGGAGACCAGCAGGGTGTCTTCCGCCCGGGTGACGCCGACATACAGCAGCCTGCGTTCCTCGTCGACACGCCGCTGATCCAGCTGAGCCCGATGCTCGGAGATCTTGTCCGACAACTGTTTTCGATTGGTCACCGCGGAGGCGTCCAGCACCGGGATGCCCAGTTCGCCGACGTGGGCCCGGTCGCCCCGCAGCAGTGGCGGCAACTCGCCAGGGTCGGTGAGCCAGCTACTGCGCGAGGCCGTTGAGGGGAATATCCCGCCCGACAGGTGCGCCACCGCCACCACCTGCCATTCCAACCCCTTCGCGGCGTGCACGGTGAGGATCTGCACGCGGTCCTTCGCGACGACAGGCTGTGCGGGGGCCAACCCGTGCTCCACTTCGGCGGCCACGTCCAGGTAGGCCAGCAGGCCGGCCACCGACGGTTTCGTGGACCCGCCGGATGCGCCCGCACGCTCGGCGTAGCCGGTCACCTCGTCGGCGAAGGCGTCCAGGTGTTCGGTACCCGACCACTCGGCGGCGGCGGTGGCGCGGACCTCGCAATCCAGGCCCAACACCCGGCGCACCTCGGCGACCAGATCGGGCAGCGGGTAGCCGAGGTGACCGCGCAGTGCGGTCAGCTCGGCGGCGAGGGCACTGATGCGCCGATAGCCGGTGCCGGAGTAGGCGGTCGCGGGGCCCGGGTCGCAGATGGCATCGGCCAGGCAGGCGGCGTCGGCCTCTGATCCGGCCTGCCTGGCTATGGACTCGGCCGACGTGGGTTCCGTTGCTTCCCCAGCTAATTCGCGTGCTCTTCGCCAGAGCGCGGCGATGTCGGCGCCCCCGAGCCGCACGCGTGGACCGGAGAGCACCCGCATGGCCGCCGACCCGGCCGTGGGGTCGGCGACCAACCGCAGCATGGCCACCAGCTCTGCGACTTCGGGGACGGACAGCAGCCCGGCCAACCCGACGACTTCGACCGGGATTCCGCGCGCCCGCAGCACATCGGCAATCGGTGCGGCGTCGGCGTTGCGGCGCACCACCACCGCCGCGGTGGGCGGGGCGACGCCGTCGTCGTGGGCCCGCCGATACCGCTGCTCGAGATGGTCGGCAATCCAGTCACGTTCGGCCTGGACGTCGGGCAGCAGCGCGCACCGCACCACCCCGGGCGGGGCGTCGGGTCGGGCACGCAGCGGCCGGACTGCGACCGAGCGCTGCCGGGCCTCGGCCGAAATGGCGTTGGCCAGGTGCAGTGTGGTGGGCGGGTTGCGCCAGCTGGTACGCAACTCCAGGGTGGGCGCCGGGGAGCCGTCCGAAAGCGGAAAGTCGGTGGTAAACCGCGGCAGGTTGGTCGCCGATGCGCCGCGCCAGCCATAAATGGACTGGATCGGATCGCCGACCGCGGTCAGCGCCAGACCGTCGTCGGCGCCGCCACCGAACAGCGCGGACAGCGCGACCCGCTGCGAATGCCCGGTGTCCTGGTATTCGTCGAGCAGCACCACCCGGTAGCGGGCCCGCAGCTCGCAGCCAACCTGCGGGAATTCCGCTGCCAGCCGCGCCGCCGCGGCCATCTGCATACCGAAGTCCATCACTTTGCCGGCCTGCAGGCGTTCCTGCAGCGCGTCCAGCAGCGGTACCAGCTCGGCGCGCTCGGTCTGAGTGGTCAGCATCCGCAGCAGCGCCTGGTTGGGGCCGCTATCCCGCTGCCGCGGCCCGGGCGGCAGGGTGTGCACGAGTCGTTCCAGCTCGACGTGGGTGTCCCGGAGCTGTCCGGTGTCGACGAGGTGTTCGGCGAGCTGTCCCCACAGCCGTAGCACGGTGGAGGTGACGGCGGCCGGGGTCTTGGTAGTCCGCAGTTCGCCGCGGTATTCGGTGACGACGTCGTACGCCAGCTGCCACAGCTCGGTCTCGGTGAGCAGCCTGGTGTCGGGTTCCACGGGCAGCAGCAGACCGTATTCACGCAGCAGGGACCCGGCGAACGCGTGGTAGGTGCTGACCGTCGGGCTGCCCGCGGCGTCGACGCCCTCGACGGACAGCGCGGCCAATCGGGACAGCCGGGTCCGTACGCGCCGCAGCAGCTGCCCGGCCGCCTTACGGGTGAAGGTCAACCCGAGGACCTGGTCGGGTGTGGCGTAGCGATTGGCGATCAGCCACACCACCCGAGCCGCCATGGTCTCGGTCTTGCCGGCGCCGGCGCCCGCGATCACCACCAACGGGCCCGGCGGCGCCGCAATCACCGCGGCCTGTTCCTCGGTGGGCGGGAAAATGCCCAGCGCGTCGGCCAATTCGGCCGGGGTGTACCGCGGGCTCATTGCATTGGTCCTTCGGCATGGGCCGGACAGGACGGCCGGATCGGGCAGTGCGAGCAGCCGTCGTTGCGCCGGGCGACGAACTGCGGCCCGGCCGTCGCGTCGGCGGCCTGGCGCACCAGAGTGCGCCAGTGCTCGCGGGCCTGCGCGGTCAGCGGATCCTGCTCACGCTGGGTGGCCCCGGCGGCAGCGGTCTTGCCGGGGTAGACCAGGCGGGCGCCGCCGGGCTCGTCACCGTCGGGCAGCAGGCCTTCGGCGACGGCCAGCTGATACATGGCCAGCTGGGCGTGTTGTTGGGCGTCGTCCTTGCTGACCGGCGTCTTGCCGGTCTTGACGTCGACGATCACGAGTCGGCCGGCGGCGTCGCGCTCGAGGCGGTCGATGCGGCCGCGCAGCCGGATCCGTCCCCCATTGCTGCGCGGTGTGTCGAGCACCCCGTCGACTTCGACTTCGACGCCGACCTCGGTCAGCTCGCCGCGGGTCTGTGCCCGCCACTCCACGAAGGCCTCGATCATGGCGCGGTGCCGGGCGAGTTCGTTGGCCGAGTGCCATTCGGCGTCGAACGGCAGGTGCGTCCACACCCGGTCCAGTTCGGCCAGCAACTGCGATTCGGTGCGGCCGGGTTCGGCGATCAGTGCGTGCAGCACGGAGCCGACCGTCGAGCGCAACTCACGCGGGTCGCTGCCGCCGTGGCGTTCGGCCAGCCAGCGCAGCGGGCAATCGGACAAGGTCTGCAGCGTCGACGGCGTCAACGTGACGACGTCGTCGGCACCGCACAGCGGTGCGTCGGTACTGACCGGGAGCAGACCCTGCCATTCCGCCGGATCCGCACCCGGCACGCCGGCTTGCGCGAGTCGCGCCAATTGTGTTGCCGCACAGGTTCGCACTGCGTCGTCGACGGTGCCCTCGGCCGCGCACACCACCGCCCGCAGCCGACCCACCACCGCCGCGTTCGACAACACCCGTGGCGACGAAACAGGCCGCGTTGCAACAGGTTCAGCCTCACCGGCGATCTCGTAGAAGAACGGCGACGGCAGCGCGGCGTCCTGGCCGCCGGCGTCGCCGTCGACTGCGGTCACCAGCAGTCGGCGCCGCGCCCGACCCATGGCGGCGACCAGCAGCCGTCGCTCCTCGGCCAACAGCGGTGCGCGCACCGATACCTGCTCGGCGATCCCGTCGACTTCGTCGAGCAGCCGCTGGGTGGCCAGGATGCCGCCGCGCGGAATCGTGTTGGGCCACAACCCGTCCTGTAGTCCGGCGATCACCACCAGATCCCATTCGCGGCCCAGCGCCGCGTGCGCACTCAGCACCTCGACCTGCTCGGCTTCGGTGACCGGGTCGCGGTTGGACCGGGGCAGCCGCAGGGCCGCGACATGGTCGACGAGTCCGCGCAACGACGCACCGGACGTGCGTGACACGTAGTCGTCGGCGACGTCGAACAACGCGGTCACGACCTCCAGGTTCCGCGCCGCCTGGGCCCCGGCTGGACCGCCGCGTTCGATAGCGGTCAACCAGCGGCGCTGCAGCCCGGACCGATGCCACGCCGCCCACAGCGTGTAGCGCGGGTCCTGGCCGTCCCGGTGGCACCCGCCGGCTGCGGCCAACACCGCCCGCACCCGCCGCAGCGCGCCGGACTGCGGCCCGGACACCGGCTCGTCGCCGAGCAGCGTCGGGACCAACTCGGCCCGGGCGCGGTGCAGCGTCCTGCGCAGCTGCCGAAGCGACACCGGGTCGACGCGACCGATGGGGCCGGTGAGCAGCGCCAGAGCCCGATCCTCGTCGAGCCCGTCAGCCGTCGCGGCCGCAACGGTGAGCAGCGCATCCGCGGCCGGCTCGTCGGACAGCGACCCGCCGCTCGCCGGGTCCGCCACCGGAATTCCCGCGGCGGCCAGCGCTCGCGGTAACCGAGCGCCGGCCCGCGGGACCGACCTGACGATCACCGCCATCTGTGACCACGGAATGCCGTCGACGAGGTGCGCGCGTCGCAGCGTGTCGGCGATCAGCGCCGCCTCCGCGTGCGCCGAGGCAGCCAGTCGCGCCGCCACCGAACCCGTCTCGTCGCCGCTGCCATCGATTCGCCTGCCCGCACTGCTGCCCGGCAGCCGGCCGGCGATGTCGCTGACGGCGCGCGCCACCGCCGGGGCGCAGCGATGCGAGACCGTCAGGGTCACCGACGGGCCGTCCTGACCGAGCAGTCCGGCCGGCTCGCCGCCCCGGAACCCGAACACCGCCTGGTTCGGGTCACCGGCGATCAACGTGGTGTCGGTACCGGCCGAGAGCGCCCGGACCAGTTGCGCCGCTTGCGGATCGAGCTGCTGGGCGTCGTCGACCAGCAGCACCCGGACCCGGGCGCGTTCGGCGGCCAACAGTTCCGGATCGATTGCGAATGCCTCCAGCGCGGCCCCGACGAGTTCGGCGGCGGCCAGGGCCGGTGCCGTTGCCTGGGGCGCCGCCGTGCCGACCGCGGCGCGCAGCAGCATCACCTGCTCGTACTGTCGCGCGAACCGGCCCGCGGCGACCCACTCCGGGCGACCGCACCGACGGCCCAGCTGCTCCAGACCCAGCGGATCGACACCGCGTTCGGCACAGCGCGCCAACAGGTTTCGCAGTTCGTTGGCGAACCCGGCGGTGGTCAGGGCGGGCAGCATATGATCGGGCCACCCGGTTCCGTCTTCGAGGTCGCCGGCCAGCAGTTCCCGGATGATGGCGTCCTGCTCGGCGCCGGTGAGCAGGCGCGGCGGCGGATCTTCCGCGCGTTCAGCGGCCCGCCGCAGCACGGCGTAGGCGTAGCTGTGCACCGTGCGCACCAGCGGCTCGCGCACAGCCGCCACGCTCCCCGGGCCCAGCAGAGCCCTGGTCAAAGCGCTGCGCTCCGGTGTTCCGATCCGGCCCGAACCGGTAAGCAGCAGAACAGATTCCGGATCCACCCCGGCCGCGATCTGCGTTACCGCGGCCGCTACCAGCAGGCTGCTCTTGCCGGTACCCGGACCGCCAAGCACCCGCACCACCCCGCGCCGCCCGGGTTGCAGAACCTCGCGCGCCTCGGCACACCATGCGAACGACATACCCGGCATGCAACCACGACGGTCCGACAACCCGCCCCGACCAGGTGAAAGCCACCGCCAAAGATCGACCCGGCCCGCGCCAGGCCAGCTGAAACTTCGCTAGAGTGACCGTCCGGTCGTAGGGTCTTGCCAGCGGTTCTGCGGGACCCCGTGCACACTGAACGCCGCCTGCAGCAACTGCCCGTCGAATGCGCTCGGGGCGGTGCCGCTGACCGCGTACTGATAGACAGCGACGCGGAAGATCTGCCCCAACGCGCTCGAGACGAATGACACCGCGACGATCCCGACGACCGTGAGAACCAGGACGGCGACGGCGGCAGGAACCACGGGGACCGCAAGAAGCGCGAATCCGGCGACGCCACCGACGAGCGCGATCGCAACGCTGATCAGGAATGTCGCCACGCCTATCGTGGCCGCACCGGTCGCACCTTCGCCCCACCGCGCCTTCACCACGCTCGACGAGCGCTTCAGCGACTGGATCGGCCCGGTGCCTTCGAGCGCGACCACCGGGATCACGAAGAACGTGGCGATGGCCCAGGCTGCCCCGGCCAGCCAAACCGCGATGTCGGTCAAGAACCCGAAGCGCTTCTCCAGCGCGCGCAGGATGAGCCCGACGGTGGTGGTCACCAACGTCCAGCCGATGATCGGACCCAGCCGGCGCATTGCGGCGCTGATTCCCTCGCGGACTTTGGTGTCCTCACCACGCATCGAACGCACCGCGCAGGCGGCCAACGCCACATTGAAGAAGATGGCTATGAACGTCGACACGTACGCCGAGGTCAGACCCGCGGCGATGAGGACGGGATCATTCTTCGACACCTGCGTGCCCTCGAACAATCCCCGCGCGAACGCCGCCGGCACCCAGATCGCGACGATGGCGAGGATGCCGAAGACGGTCGACAGGATCGGGAAGATCATCAGCGAGAGGTCGCCCTTCAAGACTCTCCAACTCTGCCCCGTTAGCGCCCAACCGCGGCTGATCCTGCCCATTTTTGACACTCCCGTCGTGTCGCATCGCCCCCGATGGTGGATCATGTTAGTCCGCCACCACAGCGCAGGCGAGGGTTCGAGCCTGGCATCATCGACGCGTGACCGCCCTTCATCTGCACCGGTTCGGGCCGCCCGGGCCGATCCAGCTGCTCGCGTTGCACGGGCTGACCGGACACGGCAAACGCTGGCAGCACTTCACCGACTACGTGCCCGAAATCACCGTCGCCGCACCGGATCTCATCGGGCACGGGCGTTCTTCCTGGGCCGCACCGTGGAGCATCGACGCCAACGTCGCGGCGCTGGCCGCGCTGCTGGACGCCGAGGCGTCAGCACCCGTTCTGGTCGTCGGGCACTCCTTCGGCGGCGCGCTGGCGTTGCATCTGGCCGCGGCCCGCCCCGAGTTGGTGTCCGGACTGGTGTTGCTCGATCCGGCGATCGGATTGGACGGCCGATGGATGGCGCAGATCGCCGAGGCGATGTTCGGCTAGCCCGACTATCCCGACCGTGCGCAGGCCCATCAGGAGAAAGCGGCGGGCTCGTGGGCGGACGTGGACCCGGCGGTGCTCGACGCCGACCTGGACGAGCATCTGGTGCAACTGCCCAACGGGCGGTACGGCTGGCGGATCAGCCTGCCCGCGATGATGTCGTACTGGAGCGAGTTGGCCCGTGCCATGGTACTTCCGCCCGCCGGGGTGCCGACGACGTTGGTGCGGGCCAAGTGGACGTCGCCGCCCTATGTCAGCGACGAGCTCATCACGGGACTGCGTGATCGCTTGGGACCCGATTTCGAACTCCTGGACTACGAGTGCGATCACATGGTGCCGCACGCCAAGCCCGACGACGTCGCCGCGCTGGTGCGCAAACGGCTGGTCGGCTGACCGTGGCCCGGGTGACCGACGAGCAGGTCGAACGGGTGCGTTCGCTGGTCGCCTCGATCCCGCCGGGCCGCGTGTCGACCTACGGTGACATCGCATCTGCCGCAGCACTTTCCAGTCCCCGGATTGTCGGCTGGATCATGCGTACCGATTCGGCGGACCTGCCCTGGCACCGGGTGATCACCGCCTCCGGACGGCCTGCCCGGCATCTGAGCAGCCGACAGCTGGAGCTGTTGAGGGCCGAGGGGGTGTTGTCGGTCGACGGCCGGATCGCGCTCAGCGAGGTCCGCCACGAGTTCGGAACCTAGACGATCATCCGGACCATCGCCGCGGTGCGCGCCAAGCCGGGGAACGCCTCGGCGGTGGACCTGGGGTGCAGGGCGTGCACCGCGAGCCGGAACATCAACGCGCGCAACAACATCTGCGGCCACTCCGGCAACGCGTTCCAGCGTTCGATGAGGCCGTCGTCGGCTTCACCCCACGACAACGCGTCGACGACGACCACGCCGGCCGCCCAGGAAGCGGGCCGCCAGTACGGCGTGATGTCGGTGATGCCTGGCGGGGCGGTTCCGGCGAAAAGCACTGTGCCGTAAAGATCTCCGTGCACCAGCTGATTGGGGCTGCGGGTCGGCTTGCGCAGCGTGGCGAGCTGGTTGATCAACTCGACGGAACGTTCGGCGTCGGCGGACGGCGGCGCGGTGCGCGCGCCGGGCGGAACCGATTGCAGCGGCCGCTCTTCCCAGGCGGCGCGGTCGGCGGCGATGAACACGTCGACGTCGGCCCACGGCGCGGTGGGTCCCTGAGTCAGGAACCGGGGCCGCTCCAGCTTGCCGGTCGCCTCGTGCAAGCGCACCGCGGCCGAGACCACCTCGTCGTGACGGGCCTCGGGGGTGCCGGCGACGAAGGTGTCGGCTCGCCAGCCGGAAACCACGTAGCGGCCGTCTGTGGAGCGGACCGGCCGGGCCAGGCGAACACCGTCGACGAACAACGTTTCGCGGACGCGCGCGGACCAGGTGGCGCGTGCGTTGTCGGCCACCATCGACAGCACGACTTCGCCGCACCGCCAGCCGCCTTCCCAGGCATCGCCCAACGGTGCGGGCTGCACGCCGTGCAAGCCGAACGCCGTCAGCACGTGCTCGGGCGGCGGCTCGACAGTCACAGCGGTTAGCCTAGTCGGGCGACGATGCGCGTCTTCACGGACGCGCGCAGGAGCCCGACAATCGCGCCCAGCGGGCGACGATGCGCGTCTTCACGGACGCGCGCAGGAGCCCGACAATCGCGCCCAGCGGGCGACGATGCGCGTCCTTACGGACGCGCGCAGGAGCCGAAGTTTTCAGTACCTGACCATGTCGGGCTGCACCTGGTTGGCCCAGGCCTCGATGCCACCCTGCAGGTGCAGCGCGTCGGCGAAACCGGCCCGCTTGACCGCGGCCAGCGCCTCCGCCGAACGCACCCCGCTCTTGCAGTACAGCACCGCGACCCGGTCCTGCGGCAGCTTGGCCAGACCCTCACCGGACATGATCAGCGACTTCGGCACCAGCTGCGCCCCGTCGATATGCACGATGTCCCACTCCACCTGTTCGCGCACATCGATCAGGGCCACCTTGCGGCCCGAGTCCAGCATGGTGCGCAGCTCGGCCGGGGTGATGGTGGAACCAGCGGCAGCATCCCCGGCATCATCGGATAGCACGCCGCAAAACTGTTCGTAGTCAACGAGTTCGGTGATCTTCGGTGTCGAGGGATCCTTGCGGATCCGGATCGTGCGGTAGCTCATCTGCAGCGCGTCGTAGATCATCAGGCGACCCAGCAGCGTCTCGCCGATACCGGTGATCAGCTTGATCGCCTCGGTACCCATCACCGACGCGATCGAGGCGCAGACGATGCCCAGCACTCCCCCTTCCGCGCAGGACGGCACCAGGCCCGGCGGGGGCGGCTGGGGGTACAGGTCGCGGTAGTTCAAACCCAAGCCGTCGGGCGCGGCTTCCCAAAACACCGAGGCCTGACCCTCGAATCGGTAGATCGAGCCCCACACGTAGGGCTTGCCGGCCAGTACGGCGGCGTCGTTGACCAGATAGCGGGTGGCGAAGTTGTCGGTGCCGTCGACGATCAGGTCGTACTGCGCGAACAGGTCGACTGCGTTGGCGGGCTCCAGCCGGACCTCGTGCAGGCGCACCCGCACGAACGGGTTGATCGCTGCGATCGAGTCGCGCGCCGACCGGGCCTTGGAGTGCCCGACGTCGGCGCTGCCGTGGATGATCTGGCGTTGCAGGTTGGATTCGTCGACGACGTCGAATTCGACGATGCCGAGGGTGCCGACGCCGGCGGCGGCCAGGTACAGCAGCGTCGGTGATCCGAGTCCGCCGGCGCCGATCACCAGCACGCGGGCGTTCTTCAGCCGCTTCTGCCCGTCGGTGCCCAACTCGGGAATGATGAGATGACGGCTGTAGCGGGCCACCTCGTCGCGACTGAGCGCGGCGGCGGGTTCGACCAGCGGCGGCAACGACGGCATCACTCCACCGAGGTTAGGCGCAGCACTTGACGAGCGGTGAATTCAGGCGATGGGGAACGGCCACGGGTTGAACCGGCACGTCTTGCCGTCGGGTTTGACCTGATCGGGGTCGAATTTGGCGCCGTCGTTGTTGGCGGTGGAGAACGTCTGCTGCATCATCACCGGTGCCAGGCCACCCTGCTGTTCACACGGTTCGTGGCGCACGTACCCGATGGCGTGGCCGACTTCGTGGTTGACCACGTACTGCCGGTACGAGCCCACGTCGCCCTCGAACGGGACCGCTCCGCGCACCCAGCGCGCCTCGTTGATGAATACGCGCGATTCCCGGTCCGGCCCGAACGAGGGGTTGTAGCACGACGTCTCCAGCGGGAACTCGTAGCCACATCCGACCCGGACCGTCATCGGCGACACCAGCGAGACGCGGAAGTCGGGCTTGCCGCCACCGGCGCCGTCGATGCGGATGAACGCGAATTGCGGGTTGTGCGTCCAGCTTTTCGGGTTGTCCAGTGTCTGGTCGACCATCTGCGCGAATGCGTCGTCACCGCCGTACATGGTGGGGTCCAGGCCGTTCTCCACCTCCACCGTGTACCGGAACACCTTGGCAGTGCCCTGACCGATCTGCGGCGTGGTGCCAGGGATCACCCGCCAGGTCTTGTCGCCCGCCTGGGTGAACGGGCCGCCCTCGGGCAACGTGCCGGTCGGCAGATTGGCGTCGAAGGCGGCCAGGCCCCGCGGCGGGGTGTCGAGAATGGACGTGCCGACCGCACCGATGGTGGGGGGATCTTTGCGGACCGACTGCGCCGCCGGTTTGGCGGTGCTGGTGCCGGTGACCGTCTGATAGGCCACCACCAGCGTGATCACCGTCAGGAACGGCAACGCATAAGCCCGCCAGCCGTAGGTCGTCACGAACCGCCCGAGCCACGACTGCTTGCGCCACTGCCGCGGACGTTCGCGGTCGGCCCGGACCCGCCCGGCGCTCTGGCCGAGTGGGTCGCGCTGGGCCCGCAGCGGCTCGCGCCAGTCGTCACGCAACACAGGCGCATGCTCTGTGCTGCGGGCAGGCCGCGGGGACGTCATTTCCCCAGGATGGCACAGCGGCACCGGGCAGCCCGCCCTGGCGCGCCCGAAAATCCGGATGGCCCAGCTTGCGATCGGCACACCAGCGCAGGTTGTAATCTGCTTGCGAAATACGGTGCAGCCTCGGGGATGGCAAAATGGGCGCACCCGCCCGATCGGATTGAGGACCCATGAGCGATCTCGCCAAGGCAGCGCCGCGACGCGCTGTCCGGTCGGCCGAAGGAGTTCGGCCGGGCGATGCCGCTGCGCCCTCGAACCGTCGCGGCAACCGGCTGCCGCGCGACGAGCGACGCGGCCAGTTGCTGGTGGTCGCCAGTGACGTGTTCGTCGACCGCGGCTACCACGCGGCCGGGATGGACGAGATCGCCGACCGCGCGGGTGTGAGCAAACCTGTTCTTTACCAACACTTTTCGAGCAAGCTGGAACTGTATCTGGCGGTGCTGAACCGGCATGTGGAGAACCTGGTCTCCGGCGTTCAGCAGGCCCTGGGCCGCACGACCGACAACAGGCGGCGACTGCACTCGGCCGTGCAGGCGTTCTTCGACTTCATCGAGCACGACAGCCAGGGTTATCGGCTGATCTTCGAGAACGACTATGTCACCGAGCCGGAGGTGGCCGCGCAGGTGCGGGTGGCCACCGAATCCTGCATCGACGCGGTGTTCGCGTTGATCGCCGAGGACTCCGGCCTGGATCCGCATCGCGCCCGGATGATCGCGGTGGGGCTGGTCGGCATGAGCGTGGACAGCGCCCGCTACTGGCTGGACTCCGACAAGCCGATCTCGAAGTCGGATGCGGTCGACGGCACCGTGCAGTTCGCCTGGGGCGGACTGTCGCACGTGCCGCTCACCCGCTCCTAGCTCTTGGCTTTGGCCGCCAAGTCCGCCCCGACGCCGAAGCCGACCCGGCGCGCGTCGGCGACACCGATCTCGACGTAGGCGATCTTGTCCGCGTTGACCAGGTAACGGCGGCCGCGCTCGTCGGTCAGGCTCAACAGTCCCGAGTCTTCGCGCAATGCCGCGCCCACCAACTCTTCGACCTCGGCGGGCGTCTGCGCACTGGAGAACACCAGCTCGCGCGCACTTTGCGTGATACCGATCTTGACCTCCACAGGGCCCCTTCCATTGCTATTGCGATCGCAGGCTCGTCAGCAGCAGGCTAATGGACGCCCGCAGTCAACACGCCGGCCCGCCCCCAGCCGGGGCTTCGCGCTTAGCGAAACGAACGCATCACGATTCGGTCTAACCTGAGCCAACACCTGGCCCGACGCCCGATCCGGACCCGGCGAACTAAGTAACATCGGCCCCATCGGCACCATACGTAACACCCTCTACGACATCGTCCGAGACCTCGAGGACTTCTCGGAGGCTAAAGGCCGCCCAGCCGCCGATTACCCGGACGACTACGCGGACGACACCGCCGACACCGACAGCTGGGCACGCGACGACTACGACGACTACGACGGTGACGACTACGACGACGAAGAGTGGGCCTGGCCGGCCAATCGTCGCTGGCGCCCCATCGCTCTCTTCTTCGGCGCCGTCGTCGCCGTCGGAGCGGTCGCGACCGCCGTCATCATCAACAGCGGCGACAGCGCGACCACCAAGGCCACCGTCGGCGCACCGACCCCGCGCAGCGTGATTTCAACCACACCCCGCAGCCCGGCCGCGCCCAGCACTCCACCGAGCACCGCGCGCACACCGCTGCCCCCGGAAACGGTCACCACGTTGACGCCGCCGAGCAACGCGCCCACCCGGATACCCACCGCAGCGCCCGTCCCCACCGCCACTCCCCCGGGCGCCGCCCTGAGCCCGCGCACGGTTGTCTACACGGTGACCGGCACCAAGCAGCTCTTCGACCTGGTGAACATCGCCTACACCGACGCGCGGGGCTTTCCGGTGACGGAGTTCAACGTGGCACTGCCGTGGACGAAAGTCGTGGTGCTCAACCCGGGCGTGCAGACCGAGTCGGTGATAGCCACCAGCATCTACGGCCAGCTGAACTGCTCGATCGTCAACGCCCAAGGTCAGCTGGTCAAGGCCTCGACCAACAACTCCTCGATCGCCACCTGCACCCGCTAAGAGCTCAGGCCCAGCTCCCGCATCCGCTGGTCGTGGGTCTGCTGCAGCCGTTCGAAGAACGTTCCGAGCTGGCCCAGGCCGCCGCTACCCGACACCACCAGGTCGACCAGCTCGTCGTGGTCGGCCAGCAGGAACTGGGCCTGCGTGATCGCCTCCCCGAGCAACCGGCGAGCCCACAACGACAGGCGGCTGCGCTGCTTGCCGCTGGAGGTGACCACGGGCCGTACCTCGTCGACGACGAACTGCGAGTGCCCGGTCTCGGACAGCGCCGCACGGACCACGTCGGCGACCTCGTCGGGCAGCCCGCCGGCGATCTCCAGATAGAGGTCAGCGGCCAGGGCGTCGCCGACGTAGGTCTTCACCAGCGCTTCCAGCCAGGTACTCGGAGTGGTCAGCCGGTGGTAGTTCTCCAGCGCCGACACATACTTCGACATCGCCGGGACGACGTCGACACCCCGGCTTTCCAGTGCGTCGCGCAGCAGCTCGTAATGCCCCATCTCGGCGGCGGCGATGCTGGCCATCGAGATCCGGCCCTGCAGGTTGGGCGCCATCCGCGCCTCGTCGGTCAGGCGGTAAAAGGCCGCCACCTCGCCATATGCGAGCACGGCGAGCAACTCGTTGACACCGGGGTGATCGGCTGACAGCCGCGGCCTGGGCGAATCCGCCAACTCGTCGGCGGATGGGGGCGGTGGCATGGGCAACACTCTAGTAGGCCGTCGCAGAGCGCACCGTGTCCCGCCGGGCGACCAGGTATGATGGCGAATTGGTAGTGGCTGAAGCTGTGCTGCCACCGCCGAGGAAATGTGCGTGCACGGAGCCGCCCGCTGTCAAGACCAGACAATGCGGGCCCGGCGACATAGTCGGATTCGGAACTCGTGCGCGCGTGAACCGCACACAGAGAAGTACCGATTCAACTTCGACTACTGTCCCCGAAAGGCTCTCCAACCAGGTATGACTGCACTCAAACCCAACACTGAACTGACCCCCGAGCCAGGATTCGCCGACCTCGGCGTCCGCGACGAGATCGTCCGCGCCCTGGCCGAAAAGGGCATCGAGACCCCGTTCGCCATTCAGGAACTGACGCTGCCGCTGGCGCTGGCCGGCGAGGACGTGATAGGCCAGGCCCGCACCGGCATGGGCAAGACCTTCGGGTTCGGCGTGCCGCTGCTGCAGCGCGTCACCTCCGAGACCGCGACACGACCGCTGACCGGAGCCCCGCGGGCGCTGGTCGTGGTACCGACCCGCGAATTGTGCCTGCAGGTCACCGGCGACCTGGCGACCGCGGCCAAATACTTGAAGGCCCCCAAGGACGACGGCGGCGAGCGTCCGCTCTCGGTGATCTCCATCTACGGCGGCCGCCCCTACGAGGCGCAGATCGAGGCCCTGCAAAAGGGCGCCGACGTCGTGATCGGCACGCCGGGACGGTTGCTCGACCTATGCCAGCAGGGGCACCTGCAGCTGGGTGGGCTGTCGGTCCTGGTGCTCGACGAGGCTGACGAAATGCTCGACCTGGGCTTTCTGCCCGACATCGAACGCATCCTGCGGCAGATCCCCGCCGACCGGCAGTCGATGCTGTTCTCCGCGACCATGCCGGACCCGATCATCACGCTGGCCCGTACGTTCATGACCCAGCCCACCCACATCCGGGCCGAGGCGCCGCACTCGCTGGCGGTGCACGACACCACCGAGCAGTTCGTCTACCGGGCGCACGCTCTGGACAAAGTGGAACTGGTCAGCCGGATCCTGCAGGCCGAGGGGCGCGGCGCGACGATGATCTTCACCCGCACCAAGCGCACCGCCCAGAAAGTTGCCGACGAGTTGAACGAGCGCGGGTTCGCCGTCGGCGCCGTCCACGGCGACCTCGGCCAGATCGCGCGTGAGAAGGCGCTCAAGGCGTTCCGCTCCGGTGACATCAACGTCCTGGTCGCCACCGACGTGGCGGCCCGCGGCATCGACATCGACGACGTCACCCACGTCATCAACTACCAGTGCCCCGAGGACGAGAAGATGTACGTCCACCGCATCGGGCGCACCGGCCGCGCCGGCCGTACCGGTGTCGCGGTCACTTTGGTGGACTGGGACGAACTCGAACGCTGGACGATGATCGACAAAGCGCTGGGACTGGGTTCGCCCCACCCGGCCGAGACGTACTCCAATTCGCCGCACCTGTACACCGAGCTGTCAATCCCGACCGACACCGGCGGCGCCGTCGGCGCACCGCACAAAGCCCCGGCCAAGCGTCGGGAAACCAGTCGGGAAACCAGCAGCGACGACTCGGCCACCCGGCCGGCGCGTCGTGCCAACCGGCGCCAGCGCACCCGCGGCGGCAAGCCGGTGACCGGCCATCCCGCCAACCCGGCCGGCACCGGTGACGCCGCTTCCGAGTCGGGCACGCCTGCGTCGGCTCCTGCCGGCTCGGGCGCGGCGGCCACCTCGGCGCGGCGGCGCCGGCGTCGGCGCAAGCCCGCTGACGCCTCTCCGGCGACCAACTGACGCGGCCCCGCTGAGGCCCCTCGATGGTCCGACCCGAGCGCCGCACCAAGGCCGACATCGTGGCCGCCGCGGCGATCGCCATCGTGGTCGCCGTCGCGGCTGGGCTGATCTGGTGGACCAGCGACGCCCGGGCCACCATCAGCCGGCCCGCGGCCGCTCCCGTCGCGACTCCGGCCACGGCCCGGGAGGTGCCGGCCGCACTGCACCAACTCTGGTCGGCCCCCAGCCCGGCCACCCGGGTTCCGGTGGTGGTGGGCGGGACCGTCGTCACCGCGGGCGGACGACTGGTGGAAGGCCGCGACGCCGGCACCGGCCAGACCCTGTGGAGTTACTCCCGCGACACCGACTTGTGCGGAGTGACCTCGGTGTACCACTACGCCGTCGCCGTCTACCGGGACGACCGGGGCTGTGGCCAGGTCAGCACCATCGACGGCTCGACCGGGCGCCGCGGCCCGGCCCGCAGCAGCTACGCCGACCCGCGGGTGCGTTTGTCCTCCGACGGCACCACCGTGCTGTCGGCGGGGGCCACCAGGCTGGAGATGTGGCGTTCGGACATGGTCCGGATGATGGCCTACGGCGAAACCGACGCCCGGGTGAAGCCGTCGGCGCGCGGCCTGCACTCGGGTTGCACGCTGGAATCCGCGACGGCCAGCTCGTCGCAGGCGGCGGTGCTGGAGTCGTGCACGAACCAGGCCGATATGCGCCTGCTGCTGTTGCGTCCCGGCAAGGAGGACGACGAACCCCAGCAGCAGGTGGTGCAGGAACCCGGGTTGCGTCCGGGCACCGGTGCCCGGGTCCTGGTGGTTTCGCAGAACCGCACCGCGGTGTACCTGCCTGCCCCGCAGCCCCGCGTCGACGTGCTGGACGAGACCGGCACCACGGTGGCCAGCACACTGCTGGACGCGCCGCCGTCGGCATCCGCGGTGGCGTCGACCACCGGCGGCCTGGTCACCTGGTGGACCGGGGATTCGTTGCTGGTGCTCGAGGCCGGCAGCCTGACTGTGCGCTACACCATCGCCGCAGGTGAAACCGCCGCTCCGTTGGGGCCGGGCGTCATGATGGCCGGCCAGCTGCTGGTGCCGGTCACCGGTGCCATCGGCGTGTACGACCCGGTCAGCGGCGAAGCCAGCCGCTACATCCCGGTGGAGCGGCAACCCAGCGCTGCACCCGTCGTACCGGTGGTACTGGGTTCCCGGGTGATCGAGCAGCGCGGCGACACCCTGGTGGCGCTGGGCTGAAGCCGGGGCTCAGTACTCGACGGTGAACGTGGGCAGTGGCTTGCCGGTCTTCCAGTGCTTGAGCAGGGCCTCCGCCAGCTCGCGGTAGGCCACCGCGCCCTTGTTCTTGCGTCCCGCCAGCACTGACGAGCCCGACGCGCTGGCCTCGGCGAAGCGCACCGTCCGCGGAATCGGCGGCGCCAGCACCGGCAGCTCGTAACGGTCGGCGACGTCGAGCAGCACGTCGCGGGTGTGGGTGGTGCGCGGGTCGTACAGCGTGGGCAGCGCGCCCAGCAGCCGCAGGTCCGGGTTGGTGATCTGCTGGACATCGGCGACGGTGCGCAGGAACTGGCCCACGCCGCGATGCGCCAGCGTTTCGCATTGCAGGGGCACCATGACCTCGTCGGCGGCGGTGAGCCCATTGAGGGTGAGCACGCCCAGCGACGGGGGGCAGTCGATGATCACGACGTCGAAATCGTCGGCGATCTTGGCGAGCGCCCGTTTAAGCGCGTACTCCCGCCCGGCCCGCATCAGCAGCATCGCTTCGGCCCCGGCCAGATCGATGTTGGCCGGCAGCAGCGTCATCCCCTCCGCCGTGGTGACCAGCGCGGCGGACGGTTCCACCTCGCCGAGCAGCACTTCATGAACGGAAACGGGCAGTTTGTCGGGGTCTTGGCCAAGCGAGAAAGTCAGGCACCCTTGCGGATCCAGGTCGACGAGCAGCACCCGTTTTCCCTTGTCCACCATCGCCGCGCCGAGCGAGGCGACCGTCGTCGTCTTGGCCACACCGCCTTTCTGGTTGGCCACCGCCAGCACGCGCAACTCACTCACCAGCGTCGCTCCTCCTCGTCACTTCGCTCTGCAGCGTCGCCGACGCCGTTACGCTGCCCATCCTGGCACGTACCCGTCGGCGCCGGTCGGGTGGCGCACCCGGCCGGGTCCGGCGTGTCTCGGGCACAATCGCTGCCATGGGGGTCGACAGTCACCGGCTACTGCTGCTGCGACACGGCGAGACCGAATGGTCGAAAACCGGTCGGCACACCGGCCGCACCGACATCGAGCTGACAGCCGCCGGCCGGGAGCAGGCCGAGTTCGCCGGTGTCGTTCTCGGCGAGCTCGGCCTGGACGACCCCATAGTGATCTGCAGCCCGCGACGCCGCACCCTGGTCACCGCGGATCTGGCCGGGCTGATCGTCGATCAGGTGACGCCGCTGCTCGCGGAGTGGGATTACGGCGAATACGAAGGCCTGACCACGCCGCAGATTCGCGAATCCGACCCGGATTGGCTGGTGTGGACACATGGTTGTCCCGGCGGTGAAACCACCGCGCAGGTCAGTGAACGAGCCGACCGCGCCATCGCCCTGGCGTTGGAGAACATGGAATCGCGAGATGTGCTGCTGGTCAGCCACGGCCACTTCTCCCGCGCCGTCATCACCCGATGGGTGCAGCTTCCGGTGACCGAGGGTTACCGCTTCGGCATGCCCACCGCGACAATCGCGATCTGCGGGTTCGAACACGGCATCCGGCAGCTCAGCCAGCTCGGTCTGAGCTGCCATCCGCGACCGGCAGCTACCGCGTGAAGACCGAACCGGCGTTTGCGCTGAGCGGTCCACGGGGGACCTTGGTCGCCGAGCGGGCCCGCGAGCACTACCGCGATATCGCGGCGGCGCAAGCCGCGCTGCGCTCCGGGGAGGCACCAATAGTGCTGGGCGCGTTGGCATTCGACGCATCGCAGCCGGCCGCATTGCTAGTGCCGGAAACGCTGCGGCGCCTCGATTCGCTGCCGGACTGGCCCACCGGCCCGCTGCCGGCGGTGCGCGTGCAGGCAGCCATCCCGCCGCTTGCCGAGCACCGGTCCCGGATCAGCCGGGCCCGCGATCAGCTGGCAGCGCCGGAAAACCCCTTGCATAAGGTGGTGCTGGCTCGGGCCTTGCGGCTGCGCGCCGACGCACCGCTGGACGGCCGCGTCGTGCTGAGCCGGCTGATGGCCGCCGATCCCACCGCATACGGCTATCTGGTCGATCTGACCGCCGCGGGCGCGGCCTACGCCGGGGCGGCTCTGGTGGGCGCCAGCCCCGAACTGCTGGTGGCGCGCTCCGGGGAGCGGGTGGTGTGCCGCCCCTTCGCCGGTTCCGCGCCACGATCCCCCGACCCGGACGCCGACGCCGCGAATGCGGCCGCGCTGGCGGCATCGGCCAAGGACCGCCATGAGCACCGGTTGGTGATCGACACCATGCGCGCGGCACTGGAACCGTTGTGCGACGAGCTGACGACGGCCGACGAGCCGCAGCTGAGTCGCACCGCGGCGGTCTGGCATCTGTGCACCCCGGTGATCGGGCGGCTTCGTGAAAAATCCACTACTGCACTGGATTTGGCGCTGGCACTGCACCCCACGCCGGCGGTCGGCGGGGTTCCGGCCGGCGCGGCCGCCGAACTGATCGCAACACTGGAGGGCGACCGGGGCTTCTACGCCGGCACGGTGGGCTGGTGCGATGCGGCCGGCGACGGCGACTGGGTGGTGTCGATCCGTTGCGCGCAGCTGTCGGCCGACCGCCTTTCGGCGCTGGCTCACGCCGGTGGCGGGATCGTTGCCGAATCCGATCCCGATGGCGAAGTCGACGAAACCACAACGAAATTCGCGACCATTCTGAACGCACTGGGGGTCGAGCAGTGACACCGAACGTCCGCCGCGCCAGACCCGACGACGTCGCCGACATCACCGCCATGATTCACCAGCTGGCCGAGTTCGAGGACGCCGCCCAGCAGTGTAGCGTCACCGAAAAACAAATAGCCGCAGCGCTTTTCGGGAAAGACCCAACATTGCGGGGGCATGTCAGCGAGGTCGGCGGCCACGTCGCCGCCATGGCGCTGTGGTTCCGGAACTTCTCCACCTGGGACGGTGTGCCCGGCATCTACCTGGAAGATCTCTATGTGCGGCCGGACTTCCGCCGCCGTGGCCTGGCCCGCGGTTTGCTGACGGCGCTGGCCGGCGAATGCCTGGCGAACGGCTACACGCGGCTGTCGTGGGCGGTGCTGAACTGGAACACCGACGCGATCGCCTTGTACGACGGCGTCGGTGGGCGGCCACAGACCGAGTGGACGACCTACCGGGTGTCCGGCCCCGAACTGGCCGCACTGGCCGAACCGCGCTGATCGTCACCCGCGGCCCACCGCACCGCGGAAGCGCTGAACAGCAGGCCCAGCACCGCCAGCGCCAACAACCCCACCGGGATACCGAACAGCGGCCGGTGCGAACCGACCGCCAGATACCACGCCACCGGCAGCAGCAACAGCTGAGTGAACACGGCCAGCCCGCGACCCCAGCGACGACCCGTCGCCAGCGCGAATCCGCTAGCCAGCACCGCACCGCCGCACACCGCGAACCAGGCCGCGGTGCCCAACCCGTTGACGACGTGCTGGTCGGCGCCCGCCAGACCACGGACCACCAGGGTCGCAGCGATGACTAACGCCGCGATTCCCTGCGCCGCGACGACGAATCCGGCGCGTCGAACCGCACTCGGAGCTGGAAAGGCCACGGCGCCAGCGTAGTCGCGCGGACCAACCCCGGCCCGCGTGGAGCGGGAAGGGGCGCCGCGCCTAACGTTTGGCTCATGCGTGCCATGTTGATCGCCAACCCGATCGCCACCAGCATCACACCGGCCGCTCGCGAGCTGGTGACGCACGCGCTGGAAAGCCGCGTACAGCTCACCGTCGCTAACACCGAGCACGCCGGTCACGCGGACGAACTCGGCCGCACCGCGGTTGCCGAAGGCTACGACCTGGTCGTCGTGCACGGCGGTGACGGCACGGTGAGTGCGGTGGTCAACGGCATGCTCGGCCGGCCCGGCTCGACCCCGCCGGGCCCCGTCCCGGCGTTGGGAATCATTCCCGGCGGCTCGGCGAACGTGCTGGCCAGAGCCCTGGGCATCCACCGCGACCCGGCCGCGGCCAGCAACCAGCTGATCAACCTGCTCGACGAATACGAGCGGAGCCGGCAGTGGCGGCGCATCTCACTGATCGACTGCGGCGAGGTGTACGCCCTGGTCAATGCCGGCATGGGAGTCGACGCCGAAGTGGTCGAGGCGGTGGAGAAGGAACGCAAGAAGGGCCACAAGATCACGCCGCTGCGCTACTGGCGGGTGGCGGTGCCGGTGTCGGTGCGGTTCAGCCGCCGGGACCCCAACCTGATCCTGGAGCTGCCCGACCGCGAACCCGTATCGGGCGTGCACTTCGTGTGGGTCTCCAACACCAATCCCTGGACCTACAGCGACGACCGGCCCATGGTCACCAACCCGGGCTGCAGCTTCGAGTCAGGGCTGGGCATCTTCGCGCTCACCAGTATGAAACTGATCCCCACGTTGCGGTTGCTGCGCCAACTGCTGGCGAAGCGGCCCAAGCTGGAAGCCAAACAGCTGATCCGAGACGACGACGTGAGTTACGCGCGGATAACCAAGATGGCCGCGCCGGCGGCCTGCCAGTACGACGGCGAATACCTCGGCCTGCGCGACTCGATGACGTTCCGAGTGGTCCCGAGCGGTCTTGCGGTGGTTGCCCCGCGGCCCGGCTCGGAGTGAAAACAGGCTTCTGAGCTGCACGAATCAAGCTGTGACTCGCCCGCGACGAAACTGTGGGGCGCAAAAGGCCGAGTAGTGTAGTACAACTGGTTAAGGGCAAGGGTAAGAGATCGCTGAAGTGAGATAGCCCACGAGCCCGCGTAACACTATTGACATCTGTTGAGCCTGTGAAACGATCAAAAGGTTGCATGCGTCAGATATGCAAAGGTACGGAACCCCTTTCTTGTGCCGGGTTTAACAGCCAAGAAGAAATGCCCGTGCGCAGTGCTGCGCACATAGTGAGGAGTAGCTACTAATGGATTGGCGCCATAGGGCGGTGTGTCGCGACGAAGATCCGGAACTGTTCTTCCCGGTTGGGAACAGCGGGCCGGCACTCGCGCAGATCGCTGACGCGAAACTGGTCTGCAATCGGTGTCCGGTGACGACGGAGTGTCTCGGCTGGGCTCTGAACACCGGCCAGGACTCGGGCGTCTGGGGCGGAATGAGTGAAGACGAGCGGCGTGCACTCAAGCGTCGCAACGCCCGGACGAAGGCTCGCAGCGGAGTCTGACCCTAGATTCACTGCAATGCGGCCCCGGTTGCGACCGGGGCCGCATTGCTGCGTAACCACGCTCATAGCAGCAACCGGCCGCGTCGGCCGATCGGCACCCGCAGCACCACGTCGGTGCCGCGGTCGGCGCCCTCCCGCATGCCCAGCGACCCGTCCAGCTCGGCTGAGACGAGCGTCCGCACGATCTGCAAGCCCAGGCTGTCCGATTTCTCCAGGCTGAACCCCTCTGGCAGGCCGCGCCCGTCGTCGTGCACCACCACGTCCAGCCAGCGCGCTGACCGTTCGGCCCGGATGGTCACCGAACCTTCGGCGGCATCGGGATCGAAGGCGTGCTCGATCGCGTTCTGCACCAGTTCGGTGATCACCATGATCAGCGCCGTCGCCCGGTCGGAGTCCAACACACCCAGGTCACCGACCCTGTTGATCCGGATTGGTCGGTCCACCGAGGCGACATCGTTCATGATCGGCAGAATCCGGTCGATGACCTCGTCGAGGTTGACCTGCTCGTCCACCGACATCGACAGCGCGTCGTGCACCAATGCAATCGAGGACACCCGGCGCACCGACTCGATCAACGCCTCGCGCCCTTCCGCGTTGACCGTCCGGCGGGCCTGCAGACGCAGCAGCGCCGCCACCGTCTGCAAGTTGTTCTTGACCCGATGGTGAATTTCGCGGATGGTGGCGTCCTTGGAGATCAGCGCACGGTCGCGCCGTTTCACCTCGGTGACGTCGCGGATCAGGATCGCCGCCCCCGCGTTCTCCCCGTGCACCACCAGCGGCAGTGTCCGCAACAGCACCGTGGCGCCGCCCGCGTCGACCTCCATGCGCATGCTGGAGCCGCCAGCCAGCAGGTTGAGAATGTGTTCGGCCACCTCCTGGGCCTCGAACGGGTCCGAGATCAGCGGCCGGGTGACCTTGATCAGGTTGTGGCCTTCCAACTCGCTGTTCAGGCCCATCCGGTGGTAGGCGGACAACGCGTTGGGGCTGGCGTAGGCGACGATGCCGTCGACGTCGAGGCGGATGAAGCCGTCGCCGGCGCGCGGCGTGGACCGCGACATGGCCACGTCGCCGACATCGGGAAAGGTGCCCTCGGCGATCATGTGCAACAGGTCGGTGGCACAGTCCCGATAGGCGGTCTCGAGGTGGCCGGACATCCGCTGGGCCGCGGTCTCGGTTTGATGCTGGGTCAGCACCGCCACCACCTGTTCCCCGTAGCGCACCGGCGAGGCGATCACGTTGGGGCCGGGAACTGGTCCGGGAAGTTGCCATCCGCCCTGTTCGGCCGGGTCTCCCTGCTGCACCCCGCCCGACGAGAAAGCCTCGGCGACCAGGGGTAGGCGGTCGGCGGCGACGACGCTGCCCACTGCGTCGGTCTGCAGCACCGTCGGAGCGGTATTGGGGCGGCACTGCGCCACACACACCAGTACGCCGTCGTCGCGGCGCACCCACATCAGATAGTCGGCAAAGGACAAGTCGGCCAGTAGCTGCCACTCCCCGACTACGGCGTGCAGATGGTCGACGGCGTTGCCCGGCAGCACCGTGTGATCGGCGAGCAGGTCACCGAGAGTGGACATGAAACCCGGGGATTGCTCAGCTGATAACGGCGATCAGGTCGCCGGCCTGGATGACGTCGCCGACCGACACGCTCACCTTGCTGACGGTGCCGGTGACTTCGGCCAGGACCGGGATCTCCATCTTCATCGACTCGAGCAGCACCACGGTGTCGCCCTGGGCGATCTGGTCGCCTTCGCTGACAACGACTTCGAGCACGCTGGCCACGATCTCGGCGCGAACCTCCTCGGACATCCATCACCCCACTCGTCTCGGCCACTGCCCATGCTGTCTGCCCTGTCGGGCAATGTATATCGAACCATAAGACCGTTGGCGACCGCGGGGTGCGGGCGGTGGACAGCGTGGCGCGATCCGCATGAGACAATGGGAGGCAATTGCGCGGCTTTTCACCCCGCCCGCAGCGACAAACACCCTGACGAAACGAGGTTGGATCATGGCCAAGCGTGGCCGCAAGAAGCGTGACCGCAAGTACAGCAAGGCCAACCACGGCAAGCGGCCCAACGCCTGACGGGCGCTGCTAAGGCTGAATCTCCTCGCGGATGATGGTGGTGCGGCGGAATTCCAGCCGCAACCGCTCCCGCAGACCCTCCGGGGCCTTCTCACCGCTGCATTTGGTGGCAACCAGGGCCTTGATCCGTTCCTCGAGCCCGTAGTGCTGAAAGCATCCCGGGCACGCTTCGAGGTGCCTGCGCAGGCTCTCCTTCTTCTCCGGAGTGCACTCGCCGTCGAGCAGCGTCCACACCTCGGCAAGCACCTCGGCGCAGCCGAAGTCGTCGTGGTCGTGGGCGCCGGACGTGCCGCAGGACTCGCTCATGACGACACCTCCTCGTGCTGGCCACGGGTGAAACCGCGGTCCCTGGCGACGTCGGCCAGCAGTTCGCGCAGCTGACGCCGGCCGCGATGCAGCCGAGACATCACCGTACCGATCGGCGTGCCCATGATCTCGGCAATCTCTTTATAGGGGAAACCTTCGACGTCGGCGTAGTAGACCGCCATCCGGAATTCTTCCGGCAGCGCCTGCAAGGCCGCTTTGATCTCGGTGTCCGGCAGCGCTTCGAGCGCCTCGACCTCGGCCGACCGCAGCCCGGTTGAGGAATGCTCGGCGTTGGCGGCCAACTGCCAGTCGGTGATCTCGTCGGTCGGGTACTCCGAGGGCTGCCGCTGCTTCTTGCGGTAGCTGTTGATGTAGGTGTTGGTCAGGATGCGGTACAGCCACGCCTTGAGGTTGGTGCCCTCCCGGAACGACCGGAACCCGGCGTAGGCCTTGACCATCGTTTCCTGCAGCAGGTCCTCGGCGTCCGCGGGATTGCGCGTCATGCGCAGCGCGCCTCCGTAGAGCTGGTCGAGCAGCGGAATCGCATCGCGCTCGAATCGCGCCGTCAGTTCGGCGTCGGTCTCCGCCGGTTTGGGCGGCCCGGTCGCGGGAACCTCGGGCCCGGTCTCGCCATCGGTGTCGGCCATCTCGAGTACCACGGTCCCTTCGGTTGCGGTGTCACCGGCCAGCGCGAAGAGCGCCACCGGACTCGCAAGGAAGCGATCCAACCGCTCGTCGCACAATAGGCTCGTCGCAGTTGACACCTGGCTCCCTCCTCCCAATCTAAAGGCCGCGACCGACAGCTGCCCGCCCGGTCGGCTCGACCACCCGATCAACGGGATTTGTCGGCCAGCTATTTCCGCGCTGTGTCGGTGCCCCCTGGAACACTTGTCACGTGCCGACGCGAACCCACACCGTCACCCGGCAGATACGCGGTCCGTGGTCACTGGCCATCAGTCGCGAATTCTGGGAAGGCTTCACGCCGGCCGCCCTGGCCGAGCAACCCAAGTCCGCCGATTTGTCCACGACGTTCCTGGTGGAAGCCGACTGGTCGCGCGCCGAGGTCACCGTCTCCCAGCGCGGGTCGTCCGCGTCGATCGCGGTGGCCGGCGACGGTGATCTGGCAGCGGCGGCCGAACAGACCGCGCGGTTTTTGGCGCTGGACGTCGACGCCCGCGGTTGGGTCGACGTGGCCAGGCGCGATGCGGTGATCGCCGCGGCGCAGCACGAACTTCCCGGCTTACGTCCGTGCGGGTTTCACTCGCCGTACGAGGCGGCCGCCTGGGCGGTGCTGTCCCAGCGGCTGCGGATCGTGCAGGCGGCCCGGCTGCGCGCCGACATCGTGGCGCGCCACGGCGACCGCGGCGCGTTTCCGAGTCCCGGACGGCTGGTGGCGCTGGACCTCGCCCTGCCCGGCCGCAAGGGCGAGTACCTGCGCGCGGTCGCCGAGGCCGCCCTCGACGGGCAGCTGGATTGCGCGGCGCTGCGGTCGGTGGATCCCGACGCGGCGATAGCGGCCGTGCAGCAGATCAAAGGACTTGGGCCGTTCGCTGCCGAACTCGTGGTGCTGCGGGGCGCCAATGTGCCGGACGGGCTGCCGAGGCACGAGCGCCGCCTGGACGCCGAGATCATCGCGAAGTACGGGCCCGGGCGCACCCTGGCCGAGGTGTCGGAGGCCTGGCGCCCTTTTCGCACCTGGGCCGCCGTATACCTGCGCGCGTTACGGGAACGGCGCACCCACGAAATCGCAGCTCGGACCGGGAGTTAGGGTGACGCCATGTCGCTCAAAGATAAGACCATGTTCATTTCCGGTGCCAGCCGCGGCATCGGCTTGGCGATCGCCAAGCGCGCCGCGCAGGACGGCGCCAACATCGCGCTGATCGCCAAGACCGCTGAGCCGCACCCGAAGTTGCCGGGCACCGTGTACACCGCCGCCAAGGAACTCGAGGAAGCAGGCGGGAAAGCCCTGCCGATCGTCGGCGATGTGCGTGACCCGGATTCGGTCGAAGCCGCGGTGGCCAAAGCGGTCGAGCAGTTCGGCGGCATCGACATCTGCGTCAACAATGCGTCGGCGATCAACCTGGGCTCCATCACCGAGGTGCCGATGAAGCGGTTCGACCTGATGAACGGCATCCAGGTGCGCGGCACCTACGCGGTGTCGCGGGCGTGTCTTGCCCACATGAAGGGTCGCGAGAACCCGCACGTGCTGACGCTCTCGCCGCCGGTGCTGCTGGGCAAACAGTGGCTCAAGCCGACCGCGTACATGATGGCGAAGTTCGGTATGACGTTGTGCGCGTTGGGGATTGCCGAGGAGATGCGCGCCGAGGGCATTGCCTCCAACACCCTGTGGCCGCGCACCATGGTGGCCACCGCCGCGGTGCAGAACCTGCTCGGCGGCGACGAGGCGATGGCGCGGTCGCGCAAGCCGGAGGTCTACTCGGACGCGGCCTACGTCATCCTGAACAAGCCGTCGCGGGAGTACACCGGCAACATGCTGCTGTGCGAAGACGTGCTGGTGGACTCCGGGGTCAAGGACCTTTCGGTCTACGACTGCGTGCCCGGATCGCAACTCGGCGTCGACTTCTGGGTCGACGGGGTCAACCCGCCCGGATACACCGGTCCGTGAACTCCGCTAGCGGCTGACATGGCCGGTGCGGCCACGCCGGGCATGGCGGCATTGGTCAACGCCGGTAACGCCAGGGGCCTCGGCCGACTCCCGAACCACCGCTCCGGGGACCGACCTCAGAAGGTGACGACGACCTTGTCGGCGGCGCCGGGCGTACTGGCCAAATCCAGCGCCTCGCCGAGGTTCGCGAACGGGACGGTGTGGCTGACGATCAGCGCGTACTTCTCCCAGTTTGCGACGAGATCCTTTGTCACCTCGAAGATCTCGGTCGGATACCCCATGCTGCCGACGATGGTGATTTCGTTGCTCATCACGTTGACGAACTCGACCGGCACCGCCTCTTTGTGCACGCCGACGATGCCCAGCGTGGCCCCCTTCTGGGCCGCCGCCAAGGCGGTGTTGACGACGGCGGCCGCACCGGCGCAGTCGAGGTAGATATTCGTGCCGGATTTGCCGGGGAACATCGACTCGCCGGGGCCGTGCAGTTCGACGAGGCGTTGCACGACGTCCTGCTCGGCGGAGTTGACTACGGCATCGGCGCCGATCCGCAACGCCTTGTCCAGCCGCCCGGGAACCAGGTCGACAACCACGATGTGTTGCACGCCAACGGATTTGAACGCCAGCGTCGCTCCCAGCCCCACCGGTCCGGCGCCGAACACCACCACCTTGTCCGTCGGTTTGGGCCGGCATTGGTTGACGCCGTGCCGCGCGACGGCCATCGGCTCGTTGAGCGCGGCGACCTGCCACGGGATGTGTTTCGGGATCACCTCCAAACTGGTTCCACGGACTGCGTTTTCGATCACGAGGTAGTCCGAGAGGGCACCGGCAGGGCCGCCGTTGCCGATGATGCCGCCGGGGGCGGCCATCGGGTTGACGACGACATGATCGCCCACGGCGATGCCGGACACCGCCGAGCCGACCTCGACTACCTCGCCCGCCGGTTCGTGGCCCAGCGGCATGCAGCCCTGGCGCGGCGGAACGCCCCCGATGGTGATGTAGAACGCATCCGATCCGCAGATGCCACAGGCGCGCATCCTGAGCAGCACATCATCGGGGCCGGCCTGCGGCCGATCGGTGTCGACGACTTCGGTCTGCCCCGGCCCGGTCACCATGGCGGCTTTCATCACGCGCCCCTAACCGGCCTTCATCGATTCGAGGAAGCCCGGAAAGTCGGGAAATAGTGCGCGGTCCACGATTTCGATGCGCACACCGGACGGCGCGATGAAATAGGCGAACATCGACAGCTGGTCGCCGGCGGGCCGGGCCTCGAGGCGGTAGCCGGCCGCGCTCAGCTTGTCCGCGACACCCGGCAGGTCGTCGGCCCAGTAGCCGAGGTGGTGGGCGGCACCGCCGGGTTGCGCCGCCCAGATGGTGTCGGGCACCGCCTGGATCAGCTCCAGATGCGGGGCCTCGATGGAGTAGACGAACTTGAACGGCACCTCGTACTCGATGTCCACGGCCGCGACGGCCAGGGTGGCCTCGACGGGTTTGGTCCACGTGTAACCCGCTGCGGCGGTGGCACTTTCGATCGCGGCCTGCAGATCGGGCACCACCAGACCGGTGTGATAGCAGTCCGCGGGGGAAAGTGCGGTCACGTTGTGCTCTCCAGTTCGATGGCGAAGGTGTCGAGGTACTCGGCGAACACCGGCTTGAGTTGTTCGACGGTGAGGTCGTACTGGTCCAGGCTGTAACTGTTGACGCCGTAATGGTCCTGGGGGTGTGCGGCGAGCCAATTGCGCATGCGCTCTTCGGTTTCCGTGGTGAGCGGATCGCCCGCCCAGTCGTAGAGGCGGCGCATCACGTCCATCGGGTCGCGCATCATCTCGTGGTAGTACATATGGAAGAAGCGGTCGTCGACGATGCGGTCGCGGGCCCGCAGCGGACGCTCGACGTGATAGCGCATCTGCCACAAGGCATCTCGTCCCATCGCTGGTAGGTCGACGGCCTCCGGCCGGTGCGTCATGCCTTTCGGCAGCTTCCACAGATTGGCCAGCGACCCAGTGGCCTGGTACGGGTCGCGGTGCGCCCACACCAGCCGCGCGTCGGGGAAGACCTTGAGCAGCGCGTCGATGTGCACCGAATGCGACGGCATCTTGAGGCTCCAGGTGCCCGGCGCGGTGGACTGCAGCACCTGCAAGTAACGCTTCTGGTACTCGTAGGTGGTGCTCATGTCGGCTTCGTCGAACAGCCACTCGGCGTAGCGCCGCGTCGACAGGAACGAGTCCCAGGACAGGCCCTTGAAGTCCTGGTTGTGGATGAACATGTCCTCGGTGGGACCGTCGGCGTCTTCCCAGTGCGGTAGCGGGATTTTCGCCGTCTTGACCAACTCCAGCGTTTTGGCCTGCTCGTCCAGCAGCGCCAGGCAGCGCGGGTCGGTGCGCAGGGTGTGGGTGTCGGCCGGCGGGATCGGGTGTACGCACTGCCAGTGCAGCAGCGAGCGGCGCGCCGGGTCCTGGTCGAGCAGGTAACTGATGACGGTGGTGCCGGTGCGGGGCATGCCGAGCACGATCAGTGGCCGCTCGATGGGCGCGTCGAGGATCTCGGGGTGGGCTTGGATGTAGTCGTGTATCTGCAGCCGACGGCCCAGCGCGCCGATGGCGTCGTTGATGATGCGGTCGCGGCCGAATGGCGTGAACGCCGTCGAGGTGTTGAGGTCGTCCAGCATGACCGCCAATCCGGCACGCCAGGAATCGGATTCGGTGTCGGACAGGCCGGTGCGCTCCGAGGCCAGCTTGAGGACGTCGTCGGGGGTGGTGACGTTGTCGTAGTCGCCCATGGTTCAGACCGTCAGGTATCCGCCGTCGACGGCGATCGTCGACCCGGTGATGTACGCGGCGGCGTCGGTACACAGGAACAGCGCCGCACCCGCGCAGTCCTGGGGTGTCCCGGGCCGGCCCAGCGGGGTGTGGAAACCGATCTCGACGTCCATGACCTGCGGGATGCTCATCGCGGGATGCGTCATGCGGGTGTCGATGAGGCCGGGTGCGACGGCGTTGACCCGGATGCCGTCGTGGGCCCAGCGGCGGGAGAGGTTCATCGTCAGTGCGACCAGGCCCATCTTCGAGGAGGCGTAGCCGGGCACGAAGACCGCGGAGCGAAACGCCGACATCGACACGATGTTGACCACGCTGGCGCCGCCGGATGCCTTGCTGGACTTCAACTTTTCGTAGCAGCGCATGGTCAGTCGCATCGGCCCGAACATGTTCTGGGCGACCGAGGCGATGTAACCGTCGGGGTCGTATTCGTCGCCCGCCGGGTAAGGGTCCGCCGGCGTTGTTGACCAGGATGTCCAGTTCACCGAGCGAGTCGACCAGCCCGTCGACGGAGTCGGGCTCCTGGATCCGGCACTGCCGGTAACTGAAAGCAGTCAGGTCGTCGTCGTAATCTGCTGCAGTGGAGCGCGTTCCGGTGATGGTCACCGTCGCGCCGGCGTCGGCGAAGGCGGCGGCGATGCCGTTACCGATGCCGCTGGTGCCGCCGGTGACCAGCACCTGGGCGCCGGTGAAGTCGAAGCTGACGGAGTTCATTCGGTGGCCCTCAATTCGTCGATGTTCTTGGTCAGCCAAGCCCTTTCCCAGAAGTTCTCGGTGCCGGCCAGCAGCGCTTGGTGCGCGTCGACGGCCACCGCACGTGCTTCCGGATGGCTGGGCTCGGCAGCCAGCACCAGGTCGGTGAGCTGCAACGCCTGCACCGGACGGCCCGCGGATACCTGGTTGCGGGCCGCTGCGACGAGCGTGTCCGCCCCGGCCGCGCTAACCACCTCAGCGGCAATGGAATCCGGGGCCACTCCGTAGAGCTCGGTGGTGGATCGGTGCCGGAACCATCCGGTGTACATCTCCCAGATGGCGCGCACGTTCCTCGACGTCTTTCCGTAACCCTCGCCGATGTCGAGGTGCTCGGGAATCCGCACTTCGCGCATCGCGGTATACAGGTCGGCGCCGGAGTTCATCAGCTCGATGGTGCGGTCGTGCACGGCTTGCATCCCATCGCGCATCGCGGTGACCTCTTCGGCGATGCGCGCGGCGCCCTCGATGGGCCCGAAGTGGCCGGTGATCAGTGTTGCCGGGCGATACTCGAGCACGCGGTTCAACGCTTCGATGTAGAGGATCGGGTCGCGGTAGCGGTCGCCGCGGATCGTCATCAGGTTCGGCACATGACCGAACAGCGGGCCGAACAGATTGCCGGTGAACAGGATTCGATCTTGCGGCAGCCATACCACCAGCGCGTCGGTGGTCTCCCCACCCGGTGTCCAGCTCAGTTCGAAGACCCGACCGCCGACCGTCAGCTCGTGGTGCCGATCGAATGTGGTGGTGGGCTCAGGAAACGAGAAGTCGACGGTGGCGGGATCGATGGTCTTGAAGTGCTCCAGCATCGCGTCGGAGAATTTCCGGAAGGCGAACGACGTCTTGGGCACCCGGTAGCCCATCAGCCGCTGGTTGTCGTCACGCCAGTACCGGTAGTTGCGGTGCATGATCAGTTCGGTGCCGTCGTCGCGCAGCGAGTTCACCCCGCCCCAGTGGTCGGCGTGCCCCTGGGTCACGACGACGGCGCGGGTCGGACCGGGAACATCGTGAAAGGCCTTGCGGTGCAACGGTCCTTCGAACACCAACCCGGTGTTGACGATCACTCGCCCGTCGTCGGTGGCGACCGCGTAGGAATTCGAGACACCGGGCGACATCCAGATGCCGTCGCCCAACGACACCGCCGGAGCGCCGGTGGCCGCTGCCAGGTCGCCGGCACCGGGACGCTCGCGATGAATCCCAGCCATGGGTTGCGATCCTCTACAGTTCTAGAGGTAAAGTCAAGGGCATGGGACTTCGCGGCCTGACCGGAAAGGTTGCGGTCGTAGTCGGCGGTGCCACCGGCATCGGCGCGGCGACCGCCCTCCGACTGGGTGACGAAGGCTGCCGGGTGGTGGTGGGCGACATCGCCGCCGAAGCCGCAGAACACACGGCCCATCGCATCGTGACGGTCGGCGGCACCGCGACGCATGCCGGGTTCGACCTGGCGGATACGAACTCGGTTGCCACCCTGATGGACACCGCCACAACCACTTTCGGTGGTATCGACCTGCTGTTCAATGTCGGGGCGGACATGGGCGCGCTGCGCTACGACACCGACGTCGTGGACATCGGGTTCGACGTCTGGGACCGGGTGATGGCGGTGAACCTGCGTGGATATGTGGCCGCCATGAAGTGCGCCATTCCGCAGCTGCTGGACCGCGGCGGCGGGGCGATCGTCAACATGTCGTCTGCGGCGGCGTTCCAGGGCGAGCCGGCGCGGCCGGCCTACGCCACCGCCAAGGCGGGGATCGGCGCGCTGACCCGACACGTCGCGGCCAGGTGGGGCAAGGACGGCATCCGGTGCAACGCCGTCGCACCGGGGTTCACCGCGACCGACGCCATCCGGTCGGTCCCGCAATGGCCGCAGCTGGAAGCCGGCGCGCTCAAACGCATCCGCGGCAACCGGGTTGGCGACCCCGACGACATCGCGTCCCTCGTCGCCTTCCTGCTGTCCCAGGAAGGCGAGTGGATCAACGGCCAGGTGATCAATATCGACGGCGGAACCGTGCTGCGCTGATGACCACCAGAAGCCCACGCAAACGCGACGGCGACGAACGTCGGCGCGAATTATGTGATGCCGCAATCCAAGTGCTCGCCGAGCAGGGATCGCGCGGACTCACCCATGGTCAGGTCGATCGGTGCGCCGGCGTGCCCGACGGCACCACGTCGTACTACTACCGGACCCGCGAGGCACTGCTGCGCGGGGTGGGCAAGCGGGTCGCCGAGATCGACGTCGCCAACCTGCGATCGGTGATCGACGAACCGCTGGACCCGGAGTCTCCGTTCGCACACCTGGCGTCGCTGACCTTGCTGCAGGCCGACGGGCGGGGGCTGATGCTCAATCGGGCACGCCACGAGCTACTGCTGGCCGCCGCACGTGACCCCGATCTCGCGGCGACGTCGGGAGAGTTCGTGGCCCGCATGAACGCCATGACTCAGCAGGCCATCGCGCACCTGCAACCGGGCACCGACGACCCCGAGCTGCTGGCCGCGCAGACCGCGGCGGTCACCACTTTCATCGCCGGGGTGTTCACCCGCCTGGCCGGCGGCGATCGCTCGATCTATGACGCCGAGCAGCTGAGCCGGCTCCTCGAGGCCGTCGCCACCGCGGTGTCGCAGGCTAGCCGACCCCTGCCTTAGCTACAGCAGCGTCATCTGGCCCGGTTCGGGCTCGGCTGGTTCCAGCAGCTCGGGCCCGTTGTTGCGGATGTTGTTGACCAGCGTCGACACCTGACGAATCTCGATGCCACGCACGTCGGGCGGGCGGGCCAGCAACTCAGGATCCAGCGGCGCGTCCGGGTTGAGCCAGGCATCCCACTCATCCTCGGGCAGGACCAGCGGCATCCGGTCGTGGATCTGCGCCAACTCCCCCACCGCGTCGGTGGTGATGATCGTGCAACTCAACAGAGGATCGGCCTCTTTGGCCGACTTCCAAACCGACCACAACCCGGCCATGAACAACGGCTCGCCGTCGCCGCGGTGCATGAAGAACGGTGTCTTCGGGGATTTGCCCGTCTCCGGGTTCGGCCGCCACTCATACCAGCCGTCCATCGGCACCAGACAGCGCTTGCTCTTGGCTGAACCCCGAAACGCCGGGGACGTGGCGACCTTGTCGGCGCGCGCGTTGATCAGCAGCGGCCCCTTGGTGTCCGGCGCGCCGTCCGGGCCCGCCTTGACCCAGGGCGGCAGCAGGCCCCACCGCATCAGGCGTATCCGGCGGGTAGCCTCGTCGTCGGGTTCGGTGTGCCGGGTCACCACGGTCGCGATCGGGGTGGTGGGAGCCACGTTGTAGTTGGGCTCGGAGGCCCGCTCGGAAGCACCGGTGGCCTCGTCTATTGCCTTGATCTTCTCGGCCAGCAGCGCCGGATCGGTGGTGACCGCGAAACGTCCACACATAGCTCCATGTTCGCAGAGCCACCCGACAAGCAATGATGGACCAGTGAACGCATGGCAGGCCCCGTCGGCAGCGGCACCGGTGCACGCGACCGTGACCGTCCCGGGCTCGAAGTCCCAGACCAACCGCGCGCTGATACTCGCGGCGCTGGCGGCCGCACAAGGCCAGGGCACCTCGACGATCACCGGGGCGCTGCGTAGCCGCGACACCGACCTGATGATCGGAGCGCTGCAGTCGCTCGGCCTCACCATCTCAGGCCCCGGCACCGAATTGACCGTCAGCGGCCGCATCCAGCCCGGCCCCGACGCCCGCGTCGACTGCGGCCTGGCCGGCACGGTGCTGCGCTTCGTCCCACCGCTGGCCGCCCTCAGCGCCGTCCCGGTCACCTTCGACGGCGACGAGCAGGCCCGCGCCCGGCCCATCGCCCCGCTGCTCGACGCGCTACGCGGCCTCGGTGTCCCCGTCGACGGCACCGGCCTGCCCTTCCAGGTACACGGCCGCGGCACGGTGGCCGGCGGCACGGTGAGCATCGACGCGTCGTCGTCGTCGCAGTTCGTGTCGGGACTATTGCTGTGCGGCGCCTCGTTCACCCAGGGCCTGACCGTGCAGCACACCGGCGCGTCACTGCCGTCGGCGCCGCACATCGCGATGACGGTCGAGATGCTGCGCCAGGCCGGCGTCGACGTCGATGACACCGTGCCCAACCGGTGGCACGTGCATCCCGGCGCCGTTCATGCGCGGCGCTGGGAGGTCGAGCCCGATCTCACCAATGCGGTGGCGTTCCTGGCCGGCGCGGTGGTCACCGGCGGCACCGTGCGCATCACCGGCTGGCCGACCCACAGCGTGCAACCCGCCGGGCACCTCATCGACGTGTTGCAAAAACTCAATGCCGTTGTCACTCAAGATGATTCGACACTGCAGGTGCAGGGACCCGCGGGTGGGTACCGGGGTTTCGAGGTCGACCTGAGTGCGGTCGGCGAACTCACCCCGACGGTCGCGGCCCTGGCCGCCCTGGCCCGGCCCGGATCGGTGTCCCGGCTGACCGGCATCGCCCACCTGCGCGGTCACGAGACCGACCGCCTGGCCGCGCTGAGCACCGAGATCAACCGACTCGGCGGCGACTGCCGGGAGATCGACGACGGCCTGGTGATCACCGCCACCCCGCTGCACGGCGGTCTGTGGCGGGCCTACGCCGATCACCGGATGGCGATGGCGGGCGCGATAGTGGGGCTGCGAGTGTCCGGCGTCGAGGTCGGCGACATCGCCGCCACCACCAAGACACTGCCCGAATTTCCGCAACTCTGGGCCGAAATGGTATCGCGCACTTGAGACCTGGCGACTACGACGAGTCCGACGTCAAGGTCCGCTCCGGCAAAGGATCGCGGCCCCGCACCAAGACTCGTCCCCAGCACGCCGACGCCGAGGCGGCCATGGTGGTCAGCGTCGATCGTGGCCGCTGGGGATGCGTGCTGGGTGGCCGCCCGGAGCGCCGGGTCACGGCGATGCGGGCACGTGAGCTCGGCCGCACCCCGATCGTGGTCGGCGATGACGTCGACATCGTTGGCGACCTCTCCGGGCGCACCGACACCCTGGCCCGCATCGTTCGGCGCGGCCCGCGCCGAACGGTGTTGCGGCGCACCGCCGATGACGACGATCCCACCGAACGGGTGGTGGTCGCCAACGCCGATCAACTGTTGATCGTGGTCGCGCTGGCCGATCCCCCGCCCCGGACCGGGCTGGTCGACCGTGCACTGATCGCGGCCTACGCCGGGGGACTGACGCCGATCCTGTGCCTGACCAAGACCGACCTGGCGCCGCCGGAACCGTTCGCCGCGCACTTCGTGGACCTGGACCTGACGGTGGTCGAAGCAGGAGTCGACGACCCACTGCTCGCGGTGGCCGACCTACTGCACGACCAGATCACCGTGCTGCTCGGGCACTCCGGGGTGGGCAAGTCGACGTTGGTCAACCGGCTTGTGCCCGAGGCGGATCGGGCGGTCGGCGAGGTGACCGACATCGGCCGCGGACGGCACACGTCGACCCAGTCGGTCGCGTTACCACTGGCGAACGGCGGCTGGGTGGTCGATACGCCGGGCATCCGCTCGTTCGGGCTGGCGCATATCTCGCCCGACGACGTGCTGATGGCCTTCTCCGACTTGGCCGAGGCGATCGAGAACTGCCCGCGCGGCTGCGGGCACATGGGCCCGCCCGCCGATCCCGAGTGCGCGCTGGACTCGCTGTCGGGGCCGGCGGCGCACCGTGTGGCCGCGGCCCGCCGATTGCTGGGCACCCTGCGGGAGGACTGAGGCCGCCGCGACGAGCGGCCCCAAATGTACGGTGAACGGCCTGGAAACCCGTACATATGGGGACTGTGGCGCACAGCAAGGGGTTCAGCGGGCCAGCTGCATTCCGAGTTCGTCCGGCGGAACCAAATGACCTTCGGTGCAACGCATTTCGACTTGAGCATCCGCCCCGCAGCCCAAGTGGGTGAGCCGCAGTTGCCGGTGCTTGCCGGGCAGATGGCGTTGCCCCCACTGAAACAGCGACCACACCACCGGCATGAACTCGACGCCGGCCTCGGTCAGCACGTATTCGTCGCGGCTGCGCTGCCCGGGCACCCGGTAGGGCCGTCGGGTCAGCAGTCCCAGTTCGACCAGTTCGGCCAGCCGCGCCGCCGTCGCCGCCTTGGTGATGCCCACCCGTCGGGCGAAGTCGTCGAATCGAGTAGTGCCGTAGTAGGCCTCACGCATGATCAGCATGGCCGACTTGGTGCCGACCACGGCCATCGTCTTCTCGATCGCGCACTCCCCGACGGCCGACCACGCGTCGCGATCGGCGAGCCTGCCCTGCAGCATTGTCACGCACATCACCTCCCAACCTAGGTTGCGTTTAGTATATCCAGGTGTTATAGCTGAGTATAGAGAACAAAACTCAGCTCAACGACTCAAGGAGGAGCCATGTCCCCAGACGCCGTCATCGTGGCAGCTGTCCGCACGCCAGTCGGCAAAGGCAAGCCCAACGGTGCGCTGCACGGGGTCCTGCCGGCCGACCTGCTCGCACACAGCCTGCGGGAACTGGTGGCCCGCACCGGTGTCGACCCGGCACAGGTCGACGACGTCATCGCCGGCGCCGTCACCCAGGTCGGCGACCAGGCCGTCAATATAGCCCGTAATGCCCTGCTGGGAGCCGGTTTTCCCGAGTCGGTGCCGGGCACCACGGTCGACCGGCAGTGCGGCAGCAGCCAGCAGAGCATCAGCTTCGCCGCCCAGGGCGTCGTCGCGGGCGCCTACGACATCGTGATCGCCGCAGGCGTGGAATCGATGAGCCGGGTGCCGATGGGCAGTTCGGTGCTGCCGGGCAGCAACCCGTTCGGCGCGGACATGACGGGCCGCTACCCGGACGGCCTGGTGCCGCAGGGCATCAGCGCCGAGCTGATCACCGCCAAGTGGGGCTTCTCCCGCGCGCAGCTCGACGAGTTCTCCGCAGCAAGTCACGAAAAGGCAGCCACCGCAACCAAAGACGGACGCTTCGACAACGAGCTGATCCCGATCGCCGGACTGTCGACCGACGAGATCGTCCGTCCCGGCACCACGGTCGACACGCTGGCCGGCCTCAAGCCCGCGTTCTACAGCGAGGCGACCGCGGCGCGTTTCCCGCAGATCAGCTGGCAGATCACCCCGGGCAACTCCTCACCGCTGTCCGACGGCAGCGCGGCGGTGATGATCACCAGCAGCGAGGTCGCCCGCCGCCTCGGCCTCACGCCGCTGGCCCGGATCCACACCGCGACGGTGGTGGGCTCCGATCCGCTCTACATGCTGACCGGAGTCATCCCTGCGACCGAAAAGGTCTTGCAGCGCGCCGGATTGACGCTGGCCGACATCGACCTGTTCGAAGTCAACGAAGCCTTCGCGCCGGTCGTGCTGGCATGGGCACACGACACCGGAGCGGATCTGCGCAAGACCAACGTCAACGGCGGGGCCATCGCGATCGGCCACCCCCTGGGGGCCAGCGGGGCGCGCCTCATGACCACGATGGTCAACGCCCTGCAGCAGCGCGGCGGCCGGTACGGCCTGCAGACGATGTGCGAAGGGGGCGGGATGGCCAACGCCACGATCATCGAGCGACTCTCGTGACGCAGACGCCGTTCCAGGGCGTGCGGGTGCGTTACGACAGCACCAAGAGCTACGACGAGTTGGTGGCCGCGCTGCTGGCCGACATCGGTCGGCAACCGGTGCCGATCACGGACGTCACCCAACCGTGCGACGACTGGGACGCTTACCGTGCCACCGTCGAACCGTACGTCGGCCCAAGCGGATTCATGTTGTTCGCGCTGATCGACCATGGCACCTGGCTGCCGAACGCCGGCATCGGACGCAGGGCGTTGCGCGTCATCCTGGGCAACCCGCTGATCGCCGTCACGATGCTGCGTCACGATGTGACGGCCGGGTTATTCGCCCCGGTCGAGGTGCTGATCACCGACGACGGAAGCGGCAGTACCTTGACCTACGTCCAGCCGTCGTCGCTGATGGTGATTGAGCCAAACCCCGAATTGCTCAGCGCCGCCGGCCAACTCGATGCCAAGCTGGCGGCACTGGCCGCCAAGGTCACCTAGGGAGTCGGAGAATCTCGGCGGCCTGGTCGGGCGTTGCAACATCGCGGCCGAGCTCGTTGCACAGCCGAACCGCCGCTGTCACCAACTCGACATTGGTCGGGGTGCGATCGCCGCGATAGAACTCGAGTCCCAGGTGCAGATGTCCGCCGCGCTCCAACGCCAGCCTGGCGATGGGGTCGGCGCACAGGTCACCGCCGACCACAGAAACGGCCCACGGTAGCTCGCATCCGTCGAGCAGTTCCAGATAGGCCTCCAGGGCGCGTTCCGTGGGTGGCAGCCCGAACGGCGCTCCCAGATAGCCGTGTTCGGTGGAGAAGTAGAGCTTGACCATCGCCCCTTGGGGCAACCGGCCCGCTCGCCACCACGCGAGCGTGGCCCGCAGGAAGCCGGGTTCGTAGATGGCCAGGCTAGGACCCAGTTCGGCTTCGCGGCAGATCTCGAATGCCCGGCTGATGGTGTGAAATGAGTTGGTGTAGACCAAATCTCCCGCCGGGATACCGTCGGCATCGGTGCCGCCGAGATTAACCGACCCGGGGTCGGTGAGCCCGACCCGCAATCCGGCTGCGGCGAGCGGGAGCAGGTGTTCGTACGAGATCGAGAAACCCTCGCCGAAGTGAACCGTCGGATAGAGCAACGCGTCCGGTCGAGCGGCGAGGACGGGCCGCCACGCCTCGAGGTATCGCTGCGCGGCCTGCTCGACGCTGACACCGTGCAGGTCGATGTGGTTGTGGATGATCGCCGCACCCGCCTGAAGGCAGGCCAGGGCGTCCGCGGTGATCTCCGAAGGTGTCACCGGCACATGGGGATTGGTTGCCTTCGACGTGACGCCGTTGACGGCGCACTCGACGATGACGGGACCCACGTACTCAGAGCCAGCCGGTGCGGGCCGCGGCAACCGGCTCTGGGGGTGACGGAGCCAGATCCCCGTCGCGCACGCCGTCGAGCATCCGCCGTACCGCGGCGACGATTTCCGGGGCCGCCGCGGAAAGCCCCGCGACGTCGGCTTGGGTGTATTCGCCGGGGTCGACGCCGGCCCGGTCCAGCACGGCCGGCGGGTCGGCCAGTTGCCCGGTCAGCCAACCGACGGGGTCAGCGGACAGTTCGGGGACGAAGTGGCGCCGTCCGGGCTCCCAGCCGTTGAACCGGGGGTGGTGATGCGCCCGGTCCAGCGTCCCGGGTGGGCTCTCGGTGGAGCCGAACAGGTCCACCCGCCACACCGGGCGGGTGAACGTGATCGGAACGCCCGCATAGATCGATCCCTGGGGTTCGTCCCGGTCGACCATGCGAAGTTCCAGCCGGACTCCCCTTTCCGGGGTTTCCTGACCGGCGTTGGGGTTCGGGTCGACGAAGAACATGTCCCCGACCACCACACCGAGATTTTCGAATCCGAACGCTGCGAGCATGGCGCCCCTTCCCTCACTACCTTGTCGAGGGTAGCCCCAGTCGGCAGAGCGTCTGCCCCGCCGGGACGCCGCCTGACGTGAAATCAGGGCGAAAAACCGACCCGGAATTCGCCCAGGATTCACGAATGGGGCCGCCCCAGCGAGAGTCAGGCCGCCAGGTCGTCGGAAGCGGCGGCGGCACGGGCCTTCTTGTTACGCCGCCAGCCGCGCACCGTAGCGATCGCCGTCTTCAGCCCGCGACGGCGGCCCGTCGTGGGATCGGGACCCGCGAAACCTGGCTCGAGATCGACGAACATCCGTTCGCTGCGCGTCTCCGGCGCATCGTCGGCGTTGTCGCGTAAGTACTTGTCGGGCAACGACAACTTGGCCAGCGTTCGCCACGTCTTGCCGTACTGCACCAGGAAAGGCCCTGTGGTGTAAGGCAAGTCGTACTTGTCGCAGATCTGGCGCACCCGCACCGAGATCTCGTGCAACCGATTGCTCGGCAGATCCGGATACAGATGGTGCTCGATCTGGTGGCACAGGTTGCCGCTCATGAACCGCAACAGCCAACCGCCCTCGAAGTTGGCGCTGCCCAGCATTTGCCGCAGGTACCACTGTCCCTTGGTCTCGCCGATCATGTCCGTCTTGGTGAATTTCTCGGCGCCGTCGGGAAAGTGGCCGCAGAAGATCACGGCGTTGGCCCAGACGTTGCGGATCACGTTGGCCGTCGCGTTGGCCTTCAGCGTCGACTTGTAGGTGGCGCCGGGCGACAACGAGGTGAGCGCCGGGAACGCGACGTAGTCCTTGACCACCTGGCGGCCGGCCTTGCCCAGGAACTCGTCGATGCGCTCGCGGGCCTCGGCATGGTCCATCCGCTTCTTGACGATCTTGCCGATCTCCACGTGCTGCATCCCGACACCCCATTCGAAGAGCAGGGCGAGCAGGGTGTTCCACACCAGGTTGAAGATGTTGAAGCGCTTCCAGCGCTGGTCCCGGGTGACGCGCAACAGGCCGTAGCCCACGTCGTCGTCGATGCCCAGGATGTTGGTGTACTTGTGGTGCACGAAGTTGTGCGTGTAGCGCCAGTGCTTGGACGACCCGCTCATGTCCCACTCCCACGTCGAGGAGTGAATCTCGGGATCGTTCATCCAGTCCCACTGGCCGTGCATGACGTTGTGGCCGATCTCCATGTTCTCGATGATCTTGGCCACGCCGAGCGTTACGGTGCCCGCCCACCAAGCCGAACGCCGTGAACTGGCCGCCAGCGTGACCCGGCCGGCCAGTTCGAGTGCGCGCTGAGCGGCGATGGTTCGGTGGATGTAGCGGGCGTCGCGTTCGCCCCGTGAGTCTTCGATGTCCCGGCGGATCGCGTCCAATTCGAACGCCAGGCTGTCGATGTCGGCATCCGTCAGGTGCGCGAATACGTCGACGTCGGTGATCGCCACGTCTTCCTCCCTGTCGTCTCGTCCCGCAGCTTACCCAGACCTACGCTAGCGAAAGCTACGATTCCGTAGGTTACCTGTCGGTAACTCTAGATGTCGATCACACAATCACCAGATGCCGCCGAGATGCAGGTCTGCACCCGGGACCCTGGATCGTGCTCATGACCGGTCCGCAGGTCGCGGACATGGCCCTCGACCAGTTCGACCACGCATGACTGACATATACCCATTCGACAGCCGAAGGGCATCTGCACGCCCACCTGCTCTCCGGCATCCAGCACCGAGGTGGCGGCGTCGGCGGCCACACTCCTGCCACTGCGGGCGAAGGTCACCGTCCCGCCGGACCCCGCCGGCGCGGCCTTGGCGACCGCGAACCGCTCCAGATGCAGCCGCTCGCCGATCCCCGCCGCCGCCCACATCTTCTCGGCCGCGGTCAGCATGCCCTCCGGTCCGCACGCCCAGGTCTGGCGCGAGCGCCAATCCGGCACCTCCTGGTCCAGCCGGGCCAGATCGAGCCGGCCCTGGGTGCGGGTCTGCCGCACCGACAACCGGTAGCCGGGATGGCGTTCGGCCAGTTCTGCCAGTTCGGCACCGAACAGCACATCGGACTCGGTGGGCGCCGAATGCACATGCGTGATGTCGCCAATCTGGTTGCGGCGGGCCAACGTTCGCAACATCGACATCACCGGTGTGATCCCCGACCCCGCGGTCAGGAACAGGATGGCCGGCGGCGCCGGGTCCGGCAGCACGAAATTGCCCTGCGGCGCGGCCAGTCGCACGATGGTGCCCGGTTCCACCCCGGCCACCAGGTGTGTGGACAGAAACCCCTCCGGCATCGCCTTGACGGTGATGGTGATGGTGCGAGCCGAACCGGCCCTTGCGGCCCGGCGTCCGGACGGGCTCGATGTCAGCGAGTACGACCGCCAGCGCCACCTGCCGTCGACCAGCACCCCGATCCCGACGTACTGCCCCGGTTGATAGTCGAAACTGAAGCCCCAGCCCGGCTTGATCACCAGGGTCGCGGAGTCTTCGGTCTCCCGGCGGACCTCCACGATGCGTCCCCGCAACTCCCGCGCCGACCACAACGGGTTGGCCAGGCGCAGATAGTCGTCGGGCAACAGCGGCGTGGTGATCCGCGCGGCGATGGTCCGCAGTGCGTGCCACCCGGGGTGCTTGTCGGCTCCCACGACGCTCGGACGCTGGGTCTCGACCACCCTGGCTTTGAGCGCCACGTGCTTCTTGCTCACGGAAACTCCTGCCCTCGGCCCTTCGGCTGCCGACCAACCTACGGTACCGTAACCTACGGTGGCGTAGCCAGTCGGCCAATTCCGTAAATAAGCGGAATTCAGAGCAGCTCGAGCAGAAACGGCAGCTCCTGGCTGGCGTACCAGGCGAGATCGTGATCCTGGGCGTCCCCGACGATCAGCTCGGCGTCCTCGTCGCCCAGATCGGCCGCGTCGATGGCCTCGATCGCCGCCAGCACCGCCGGCTCCGCCACCGAATTGTCCACATAGGCCGCGATCACCTGGTCCAGGGCGACCGGACCGGCGATCCGGACAACCGCGTCGTCGAGATCGGGACGGTAGGTCAGTTCGTCGACCTCGGCCGCCAGCACCGCGCGGCGCGGCGGCAGCCCACCGGCCGAGTCGTCCGCCAGCAGGCGCAGCGACGCCAGCGCGGCCTCGCGCAGCGCGACCTCGGCCAGTTCGTCGTCGTCGCCCTCGGCGTAAGACTCGCGCAAGGTCGGGGTGACCGCGAACGCGGTGCCATTGACCGGGCGCAGCGAGCCGTCGGCGACGAGCTGCTGCAGCATGGCCAGGGTCGCCGGGATGTAGATCTGGGTCATGTCGTCAGGGTGGCGACATGATCGGGAACATACTTCTGCAGCACCCGCGACGGCCGCTGGTAGTTGCCCGTCACCACCGGGCGGTCGGGCAACTTGACCTTCGGAATCTCGACCTCGGTGTAGTCGACGGTCGACAGCAGGTGCGCCATCATGTTCAACCGTGCGTTCTTCTTGACATCGGACTCCACGACGTACCAGGGGCTCACCGGAGTGTCGGTGTGCACCATCATCTCGTCCTTGGCGCGCGAATAATCTTCCCAGCGGTACACCGACTCCAGATCCATCGGGCTCAATTTCCATTGCCGCACAGGATCATTGAGCCGAGCCTTGAACCGGCGCAGCTGCTCCGCGTCGGAAACGGAGAACCAGTATTTACGCAGCAGGATCCCGTCGTCGATCAGCATCTGCTCGAAAATGGGGGTCTGCCGCAGGAACAGCGCGTGCTCGTGCGGCGTGCAGAATCCCATCACCTTTTCGATGCCGGCGCGGTTGTACCAGGACCGGTCGAACAGCACGATCTCGCCCTTGGTGGGCAGGTTGGCGATGTAACGCTGGTAGTACCACTGCCCGCGTTCGCGGTCGGTGGGCACGGGCAGCGCGGCGACGTGGGCGATGCGTGGGCTGAGGTATTCGGTGATCCGCTTGATCGCACCACCCTTGCCGGCGGCGTCGCGGCCCTCGAAGATGATCACCAGGCGCGCGCCGGTATGCCGGACCCACTCCTGCAGCTTGACGAATTCCGTTTGCAGCCTGAACAATTCGGCTTCATAGACGTCGACGGGAAGCTTGCGCACCCCGGCTGAGGACTTCTTCTTCTTGGGTTTCGTCGACGCACCGTCGTTGTTCGGGTTGCTCACATCAACGGATGCTAGCCCTAGGCAGCCCATTTGACACCGAACTAGCGCGAAGCTTCCAGTAACTCCTCCAGCGACTGCTGCAGCAAACCGGGCAACACGTCCACGTCACTCATTGCGTCGCGGTCGGCGTTGATGCCGAAATACAGCACCCCGTTGTAGGACGTGACGCTGATCGCCAGCGCCTGGTTGTGCAGCAACGGCGGAACCGCGTAGGTCTCCAACAGTTTGGTGCCGGCGACGTACATCTGTGACTGCGCCCCGGGGGCGTTGGTGATCAGCAGGTTGAACAACCGCGCCGGGAAGGTGGTCGCCACCCTTATTCCCATCGCGTGCAACGTCGGTGGCGCGAACCCGGACAGCGTGACGATGGTCCTAGCGTCCACCAGGCTGGATGCCGAGGGGTTCGACTCCGTGGCGTGGGCGATCTGGGACAGCCGGACCACCGCGTTGCGCTCCCCCACCGGCAGATCCACCAGGAACGGGGTCACCTCGCTCATCGCCTGGCCCGGGCCGGACGGGTCGAGCTGGTCGTCGGAGTAGACCGACAGCGGGGCCATCGCGCGCACCGTCGCCGTCGACGAGACGGCTTCGCCGCGAGACATCAGCCAGTTGCTCAGCGCGCCGGTCACCACCGCCAGCACCACGTCGTTGATGTCGCAGTCGTACCGCGCCCGCACCGCCCGGTAGTCGTCAAGCGCACCGCGGGCGACCGTGAACCTTCTGTTGCGCGACACCGTCGCGTTGAGCGGGCTGCTGGGGGCCGTACCGCGTGCCACCGTGCGCGCCACGTCGAAAAACCGGCGGCCCGCCTCGACGATCTGCGTCGAGCTGGTCAACATCCCGGCGACCGCGGACCCGACGGCCTGCAGCTGCGCCCCCGGACCCACGATCCAGTCGCCGAGAGCGCCCAGCACCAGCCGGGTGCTGCCGGGATCGCGCTCGGGAACCCAGATGTCCTCGGGCAGCGGCGGCGGGCGGCGCGTCCGGTCGGCGATCACGTGGTTGATCTCCAGCGCGCTCATGCCGTTGATCAACGCCTGGTGCGACTTGGTGTAGAGGGCGATGCGGTTCTTCGCCAAGCCCTCGACCAGATACATCTCCCACAGCGGCCGCGACTTGTCCAGCGGCCGGGCGGCCAGCCGGGCGATCAGCTCATGCAGTTGCTCGTCGCTGCCCGGCGACGGCAGCGCCGACCGCCGGACGTGATAGGTGATGTCGAAATCGCTGTCGTCGAGCCAGACCGGCCGGGCGACCCCGAAGTTGACCTCGCGCACCTTCTGCCGGTAGCGCGGTATCTGCGGCAACCGCTTCTCGACGGTGGCCAGCAGCGTCTCGTAGCTCAGCCCGGATCGCGGCTTACGCAGGATCGCCAGCGACCCGACATACATCGGGGTGGCGGTGTTCTCCAGCCGAAAAAAGGACGCGTCCGCAGGGGACAACCGGGTCACCATTGCGGGCAAGTCCTTGGTGTCAAGTCTGTCCTCTTTCGTCGGGGCTCCGGCTGCCGCCCACGGTAACCGCAGCCGGGGCGCACCGACGGTTCGGGTGCGCATGGCAGTGGCTGTGGATGGCGTCCGAGCTGAATACCGCGGAGCAACCATTGTCTGTCACTCTTGCGCAGGCTGCCCGTTATCGCCGTTCATGAACCGGAGAGAGCCCGTGCCCACCTTCGCCGTCACGCCGGTGATCGATTACGAACCGCCAACCGGCAACCCGCCGCGGTGCCGGGTGGCCCCGCAGGTGCCGCCGCGGCCGTCGCTGCCGCACACACCGGCGCTGGGCGGCGCGGCGCAGGCCGCGGCACCACTGTCCCCGCAGATGCGGGAGGCGGCCGTGTTCGCCGACGCAGCGCTGCGCCGCGTCCTGGAAGTCATCGACCGCCGGCGCCCGGCCATACAACTGCGTTCGGTGCTGGCCCCGGAACTGGTGGACTCCGTGCTCGCGGTGAGCCGGAAGCTGGCCGACCAGCCGGGAGCCGCGGTGCTGCGCAGAATGCGACTGCAGCCCGCCGACGGCGCCGGGCATAGCGCCGCCGAGGTGTTCGGCACCTACAGCCGCGGTGACCGGATCCATGCGATCGCCGCCCGGGCGCAACGGTTGCCCGGCCAATGGCTGCTGGTCGCCCTGCACATCGGCTGATGTGCAGGGCGAAGCATCGAGAATTATTGCTGGCCAACCATTTTGACGACCGGTCGGCGCCGCGGCAGCGGGATCAGCATCGGCACCCGACGCCGGTACTCGCGGTACTGCCCACCCAGCGACGCCGTCAGGTCACGCTCTTCGAACCGCAGCGCCACCAGGATGTAGCCGGTGGTGCCCAGCGCGAACAGCAGTCGCCCCTCGGTCATCGTCGGTGCCGCCCAGAACGCGATCAGGAAGCCGAGCATGATCGGGTGGCGAACCAGCCGGTACAACAGGTGTGTGCGAAAGCCCAACTCCGGATTAGGTTTCCCGCGCCAGGCCAGATACACCTGGCGTAATCCGAACAGGTCGAAGTGGTTGATCATGAACGTCGACGCGAACACCATGGCCCAGCCCAGCCAGAACAGCGCCCACACCACCACGCGGCCGGCGGGCACCCGAATGTCCCAGATCAGCGCCGGCATCGTGCGCCACTGCCAGTACAGCAGGATCAGCGCCGCGCTGGACAGCAACACATAGGTGCTGCGCTCGATCTGGGGCGGCACGAACCGGGTCCACCAGCGTTTGAAGGCCGGCCGGGCCATCACGCTGTGCTGCACGCCGAATACACCCAGCAGCGCCAGGTTGACCGCGAAAGCCTGCCACAGCGGAGCTTCGATACCGTGATCGACGTTGCGGGGCACCAGGATTGCGCCGACGAAGCCGACGGCATAGAGGAAAGCGACCACGAACACCAGGTAGCTCCCGATGCCGTAAATGATTGTCAGATAGCGTTTCATCAGCCAATTGTGCGACCCGGAAAGACCGCAGAACATGGGGCGGATGCCTCAAATCCGGCCGTACTACGCACTCACCAGGCCATGCCGCAGCGCGTACATGCTGGCGCCGATCCGGTTCGACACCCCGATCTTGGCGTACGTGCGCTCCACGTGATTGCGGGCGGTCTTCTCGCTGATCACCAGCGCCGCCGCGATCTCCTTGTTCGACGCCCCGCGGGCCACCAGACACAGCACCTCGACCTCGCGCGGCGTCAGCCCGCCGGGACGGGCGTTAGCTCTCGGGTTCGGCCCGGCTGCGCGATGACCGGCCGCGTGCAGCACAGCGTCGACCGCCGCGGCATCCAGTTCGCCCGCCCGAACCCGGTCACGGAGTCGCCGGGCGGCGCCATCAGCGGCCAGCGCGTCCCGGTATGGCCTTGGCTCACAACCGGATTGGTAGCTGACGGCCGCGGCAAGGATGCGGTCCGGCAGCCCGAGGGCGGCCCCTTGAAGACCGCGCGGGTAGCCCGATCCGTCCACGCATTCGTGGTGGTTGCCGGCCACCTCCGCGAGCCGGCGCAGACCGGGAACCCGGTCGAGGATCCGCACCGTGAAGTACGGGTGCAGCCGCACCCGCTCGAACTCGCCGGCGCCCAACGAGCCCGGCCGCGACCAGATCTGGTTGGACACCCCGATGCGGCCCAGGTCATGGACGTGCCCCGCGCGGCGGGTCAGCGTCACGGCGTCGTCGTCGAGCCCGGCAACCTGCGCCGCCGCACCGGCCAGCCGCGCCACCGCGCGTGAATGACCAAGGGTGAAAGGACATTTCAGATCGACGAAGTCGCCCAGTGCCGCCAGCAACGTGTCCAGGGTCTGCTCGTCCACGCGCTGGTGATGATCGGGGGCGGCCGCAAGCGCGGCCTCCCAGACATCCCCGATCGCCGGACCGGCCAGTATCACGCGGGCGTCGCGCACCAACACATCGGCCACCGCCGGATCGAACTGGCCGCCGCGGCGGGCGAGCACCATCGCCACCGCCCCGTCCACCCCGAAGGTGCGGTGATGCACCTCGGCCATCTCTGCGATCTGGGCGACCCGCACCTGGATCGGGATCTGCTCGCCGCGGGCGCCGGTGGGCAGACCGCCGCCGTCGTAGCGCTCGAAAGCGAACCCGAGCGCGGCTTGCACGTTGGGGCCCAAGCCGATTCGGTCGGCCAGCAGCGCAGCCGACATGCAGTGCGAATGGATCAACTCCGACAACCGGCCCCGCGCGTCGGCGAAAAGCGTTGCCATGACCGTCAATCGCTGCAGCAGCGGCTGCCCGCGGCCGACGTTTCCGAGCAGGAACCGCCAATACGGCAGCCCGGACCAGTCGACGAGGTACGAGTCGTGCCGCACGGCGATGTCGTCGCCGAACCAGCGCGCGTATTCGTGGGAGTCGGCGTGACAGCCGATCCACATGATCAGCGTGGTGTAGTACGTGCAGTCACGCTGTTCGGCACTCAGGCCCAGCCGCTCGGCAAGTCGGGTGGCGATCAGGGCGGCGCGCAGCATGTGTTCGGCGGGCTGCCCCAAACCCAGGTCGATGGCCACCGACAGTGCCGCCAGCAATTCGGCCCGCGTCGGGAGGTGGTGGGGCACCGACGTCATGGGCATATTGTGCCCGGGCCGGTCAACGGATAGCGACAGTGCGCGGTACGGCATGATGGCGATCGGCGTCGAAGTTCTCGAAATGTCCCGAACCGACCACGAACACCCCCCGCTGCGGGGGCCGGAACCCGGCCAGCCGCGGCTGGCGCGGCAGCGGTCCGACCGGGCCGAGGTGCACGCCCCGCCAGCTGGCCTGGGACCGGGAAACCACCCACAGCTGCCGCGGGGCCAGGGTGAACCGCTGCCCGTTGGGCGCGGTTCCGGCCAGCCGCAGCTGACCGGCACGCAGTGCCGGCCGCGCGAGTCGGCCGATCAGCCCCAGCACCGCCCGGCTGGCCCAGGCGCCGGCCGGCAACCTGGTGCCGACTGTGCTCAGTGCCCGCGTGGATAGTGTTGCGCTCAAGTCGATTTCCCACTCCAGCAGTTCCTCGATCCGGACGGCCAGCGACCAGGAAGTCACCCAGGCGACCTCGATGCCACACTGCACCGCGTCGTGCCGGGTGACCGAACTGAAGTAGCGGGCGCAACTCTGCGGACCCGGGGTCGTCGCGTAGAACGTCCAGCCGCCGTCGGGGTCGCGGTGCCAGACCGAGCGGTACGGGGGCGCGAAACTGGTCGCCGGAAAGTACCGCAGCGCAAGGTAATGACCGCTGGCGAACGGCAGGCCCAGCACACCGAACCCGACGAAACGCTCGTCATCTCCGGCGGGCAACGTCGGGTTCTGCAGCACCGCCGTGGCGGCGTCGAGGGGGGTGATACCGGTAGGAGTCATACCGGAATGCTGCCTACCTCAGGTGGTGTCGCGCATGAGGCGGCTGCCTCAAATCAGCGCTTCTTCACCGACTTCGGTGGCTTGGCGCCGCGACCCTGCTGCCGTGCTGCCGCCCGCCGTTCCCGACGGCTGCCGCCGGCCGCGGCCCCGGCCGGCGCCTTGGCGCCGCCGCCGTTACGCTGCACCTGCGCCGAACCGTCCTCGGACGGGCCGGAATAGGTGAGGGCGGGCGCCTCGCTGTCGTCGATGCCCTTGGCGCGCAAGGTGCTGACCGGTTCCTTGGCTGGTGGCGTGGGCTCGGGCTCGGCGGTGTCGCCACCCAGCTCGGCCAGGCCCTCCGGGGTTTCCACCGGAGCCACCTCGACCTGCGGCGCCGGGACGGCCTCCACGCTGACGTTGAACAGGAAGCCGACCGACTCCTCCTTCATTCCGTCGAGCATGGCCATGAACATGTCGTAACCCTCGCGCTGGTACTCCACCAGCGGGTCGCGCTGAGCCATGGCGCGCAGCCCGATGCCCTCCTTGAGATAGTCCATCTCGTAGAGGTGCTCGCGCCACTTGCGGTCGATGACGTTGAGCAGCACGTTACGCTCGAGCTGGCGCATCGCACCCTCGCCGGCGATCTCTTCCAGCTCGGCTTCCCTTGCGGCATAAGCTCTTTCGGCGTCCTCGAGCAACGCCTCGAGCAGCTCCTCGCGGGTCAGGTCGTCGCGCTCGGACTCTTCGTCGGGGTGGGTCAGCGTCTCGTGGTCGATGCCGACCGGGTAGAGCGTCTTGAGCGCGGTCCACAGCGCATCGAGGTCCCAGTCCTCGGCGTAGCCCTCCGCCGTCGCGCCGTTGACGTAGGCGGTGATCACGTCACGGATCATGTCGGTGGCCTGGTCCTTGAGGTTCTCGCCCTCCAGGATGCGGCGGCGCTCGGCGTAGATCACCTTGCGCTGCTGGTTCATCACCTCGTCGTACTTGAGCACGTTCTTGCGCATCTCGAAGTTCTGCTGCTCGACCTGGGTCTGCGCGCTCTTGATGGCCCGAGTGACCATCTTGGCTTCGATGGGCACGTCGTCGGGCAGATTCAGCCGGGTCAGCAGACTCTCCAACGCGGCCCCGTTGAACCGGCGCATCAGCTCGTCGCCCAGCGACAGGTAGAACCGCGACTCCCCCGGGTCACCCTGACGGCCGGAACGGCCGCGCAACTGGTTGTCGATGCGCCGCGACTCGTGACGTTCGGTGCCCAGCACGTAGAGGCCGCCGGCCTCGACAACCTCCTTGGCCTCCTTGGCGGCCTCCTCTTTGACCTTGGGCAGCTCTTCGTGCCAGGCCGCCTCGTACTCCTCGGGCGTCTCGACGGGGTCGAGGCCGCGCTCACGCAACCTCTTGTCGGTCAGGAAGTCGACGTTGCCGCCCAGCACGATGTCGGTGCCGCGGCCCGCCATGTTGGTGGCCACCGTGATGCCGCCACGCCGGCCCGCCTCGGCGATGATGCCGGCCTCCTGCTCGTGGTATTTCGCGTTGAGCACGTTGTGCGGGATGCGCCGCTTCTGGAACTGGCGCGACAGGTACTCCGAGCGCTCCACGCTGGTGGTGCCGATCAGGACCGGCTGGCCCTTCTCGTAGCGCTCGGCGACGTCGTCGACCACCGCGATGTACTTGGCCTCTTCGGTCTTGTAGATCAGGTCGGACTGGTCGGTGCGGATCATCGGCTTGTTGGTCGGGATCGGAACCACGCCTAGTTTGTAGATCTCGTGCAGCTCGGCCGCCTCGGTCTGGGCGGTACCGGTCATGCCGGCCAGCTTGTCGTAGAGGCGGAAGTAGTTCTGCAGCGTAATGGTGGCCAGCGTCTGGTTCTCGGCCTTGATCTCGACGTGCTCCTTGGCCTCGATGGCCTGGTGCATGCCCTCGTTGTAGCGGCGGCCGATCAGCACACGGCCGGTGAACTCGTCGACGATGAGCACCTCGCCGTCGCGGACGATGTAGTCCTTGTCCCGGTTGAACAGCTCCTTGGCCTTCAGCGCGTTGTTCAGGTAGCTGACCAGCGGGGAATTGGCGGCCTCGTAGAGGTTGTCGATGCCCAGCTGGTCCTCGACGAACTCCACGCCCTTCTCGTGCACACCCACGGTGCGTTTGCGCAGGTCGACCTCGTAGTGGACGTCCTTTTCCATCAGCGGCGCGATGCGGGCGAACTCGGTGTACCAGTTGGACGCGCCGTCGGCCGGGCCGGAGATGATCAGCGGGGTACGGGCCTCGTCGATCAGGATGGAGTCGACCTCGTCGACGATGGCGAAGTTGTGCCCGCGCTGCACCAGGTCGTCCAGCGAGTGGGCCATGTTGTCGCGCAGGTAGTCGAAGCCGAACTCGTTGTTGGTGCCGTAGGTGATGTCGGCGTTGTAGGCGACCCGCCGCTCTTCGGGTGTCATCTGCGCCAGGATCACGCCGACTTCCAGGCCCAGGAAACGGTGCACCCGGCCCATCCACTCGCTGTCGCGTTTGGCGAGGTAGTCGTTGACGGTGACGACGTGCACGCCCTTGCCGGCCAGCGCGTTGAGGTAGGCCGGCAACACACAGGTCAGGGTCTTGCCCTCACCGGTCTTCATCTCGGCGACGTTGCCCAGGTGCAACGCGGCCGCGCCCATCACCTGGACGTCGAACGGGCGCTGGTCGAGCACCCGCCAGGCCGCCTCGCGGGCCACCGCGAACGCCTCGGGCAGCAGGTCCTCGAGTTCCTCTTCGCCCTCTTCCAGACGCTTCTTGAACTCGTCGGTCTTGGCCCTCAGCTCGGCGTCGGTGAGCTTCTCGACGTCGTCGGACAACGTGTTGACATAGTCAGCGACCTTCTTGAGGCGCTTGACCATGCGACCTTCACCGAGGCGCAGCAATCTGGACAGCACAGTGTTGTCCCCTTCGGGATGTTCCCCTGTAGATAGGAGTCTTCTTCTTTACGAGCGACCCCCATCGTAGGTGACGGGCTGCTGCGCGCCGCCGATCGTCAGGCCGAGCGCATCACGCCAGCCTGATCAGCCCGTAGTCGTAGGCGTGCCGGCGATACACCACCGAGGCCTGGTCGGTCTCCTTGTCCAGGAACAGGAAGAAGTCGTGGCCGACGAGTTCCATCTCGTAGAGCGCGTCGTCGACGGACATCGGCTTGGCCGGGTGTTCCTTGGTGCGCACCACCCGTCCCGGCGCGTGGTCGTTGTTCTCCACCTCGGCGCCGTCGTGCGCGTGCGGTTCGGCAGGCTCGGAGTCGAACGCCTTCTCCGACGGCGGGAGCACCGCGGTGGCCTCGGCCAGCGAGACGGGCGTCTTGTCGCCGTAGTGCACCTTGCGGCGATCCTTGCCCCGGCGCAGGCGGTTCTCCAGCTTGGCGACGGCGGATTCCAGGGCGGCGTAGAAGCTGTCGGCGCAGGCCTCCCCGCGTACTACCGGCCCGCGGCCGCGAGCGGTGATCTCCACGCGTTGGCATGCCTTGCGCTGGCGCCGGTTGCGCTCGTGGTCGAGTTCGACGTCGAACAGGTAGATGGTCCGGTCGAACCGCTCACAGCGGGCGAGCTTCTGTGAAACGTAGGTGCGGAAATGGTCGGGGATCTCGACGTTGCGGCCCTTGAACACGATCTCGGCGTTGGCCATCGGCTCGGGCTGGGCTTCGGTCCTGGCGTCGTTCTCAATTCCTGCCGGCTCAAGAACCTGCTCGGAATCCACGGAAAGCCTTGACATTCTTGACAACTCGTTTCTCTCGTCATTTCACACGCACCCTGCGTGTACGGCATTTGAATACGCGCCGACGGGGTAGGAACGGGTTCTCCGCAGGCTGCCCGCCGGAGCAAGAAGTCGAATACTCACCTCCTACCGCGGGTCCTGCTCAACTCGGCAATGTCGCGAACGTAAGTCGAGAATCTGGTGTCGACGTTAGCCCGTGTTCGCCTCCGCGTGCCACCCAATTCGCGGACTCTTTCCGAGTTCTTCATTGTTGGCTACGTCTCACGCCGCCGCGATGGCCAGCACGGCGGCCACCCTCACCCCGGCCGCCTGCAGCACCCGCACCGATTCGGCGGCGGTGGCGCCCGTGGTGACGACGTCGTCGACGACCAGCACTTCGCTTACCGGCGGGCGACCGCGCACCAGCACCCGGCCGGCGACATTGCGTTCCCGAGCCGAGGTGTCCAACCCCACCGAGTCCCGCACCAGCGCACGCATCCGCAGCACCGCGGCGACATCGATGTCCGGATTGCCGGCCACCGCCGTCCTGGCGATCCGGGCGACCGGATCGCCGCCGCGCCGCCGGGCCGCTGAGCGCCGCGTCGGCGCCGGCACCAGGGCCAACGGGAGGTCGACCATGCCCCAACACAACAGCCGGTGCACCGCGGTCGCAAGCGCGTACGCCAGCGGCGCCACCAGATCGCCGCGGCCACGCTCCTTGAGCGCCAGGATCGCCTGCCGCCGGGCACCGCGGTAGCGGCCCAGCGCAAACACCGCAACGCCGGGGTCCACCCGCGGGCTCACCACCAGCGGTTCGCCGGGCGACACCGACAACTCCCGCGCGCACGCGTCGCACCAGCGCACCGCGGGCTCACCACAACCGCCGCACTGCAGCGGCAACACGAGATCGAGCAGACCGGGCATGACCACAGTGTGGGCGGCGGCGGTGACATCGACGCTTGCCCGCAGCCGGACATCACAGCGACGGAGACCCACTTGTGACCAAACCCTGACCGACATGCGTACGCGCGCTTTCACTTTCACGCGTCGCGGCGACCCTACGATCACCAGCGACAGAGCAAATCTTCTAGCCGAGGTGTTGAGAAAGCGCGATGAGGGCGACAATAAGGTCTCTGCTCGTGGTGGTCGCTATCGCCACCACGGTGTTCGCCGGGCGCGCCGATCTGACGCTGATGGCGGTGAACCAGCCCTACCCGGAGATCGCCTCGGTGCTGCCCGCGCGCGGCGCGGTGGTGGGCGTCGCGCACCCGGTGGTGGTGACGTTGCGCGGTCCCGTCGCCGATCGGACAGCGGTGGAACGGACCCTGCGGGTCACGTCGGAGCCCGCGATGACCGGCAGGTTCGAGTGGCTCGACGTCAACGTCGTGCGATGGGTGCCCGACCGCTACTGGCCCGCGCACAGCACGGTGGCGCTGTCGGTGGGCGGCCTGCGCACCGACTTCAAGACCGGCCCTAAGGTCGTCGGCGTCGCCGACGTCGCCAACCACACCTTTACCGTCAGCATCGACGACGTCGCCGCCGGTCCCCCGCCCCCCGCCCTGCCGGCGCCGCATCACCGGCCGCACTGGGGCGAGTCGGGGATCCTGCCCGCCTCGATGGGCAGGCCGGAGTTCCCCACCCCGGTCGGCAACTACACCGTGCTGTCCAAAGACCGCTCGGTGATCATGGACTCGAGTTCGGTCGGCATTCCGGTCAACGACCCCGACGGCTACCGGCTACCGGTCGACTATGCGGTACGCATCACCGACCACGGGCTGTTCGTACACGCGGCGCCCTGGGCCGTCCAATCTATGGGCCTGGAGAACGTCAGCCACGGCTGCATCAGCCTGAGCCCCGCCGACGCCGAGTGGTACTTCGACACCGTGCACGTCGGAGACCCGGTGATCGTGCAGGCCGGAGTCGCGGTCGACCGCAGCGACAAAGAGGTGGACATCCAGCCCTCGACGCTCAACCCCAACCGGCCGCCCAGCTAGAACCGTTCGGACAGCACAAGGGGCGCCGACGACCGACGCGGATTAATTGGGCGAACCACCGGTATCCTGACATGCGGCGTCAGCTACCGAGGGGAGCGGCAAATGGCGACGACGTTGGAATTGGAACTCGAGGCGCTGGGTCGGGCGCGGCCCGCGTTGGCTGCATTGGGCAGCTCGCTGAGGTCGCTTGCCCAGGCCCCGCAGATGAGCGCGACCGCGGATCCGGGCGCTGATTCGCCGTCGCTGGTGGCGGCTCGAGCGGTGAGCAGCCAAACCATTCCTGCGGTGCAGGGGATAATCGCGGACCGGTTCACCGAAGTCGGGGACCTCATCGACATGGCGAGGACGAAGTTCGCCGAGTCCGATCAAACGTTGACAACGGCGATCACCGCCGCCGGCTCCTTACTTCCGCCGAGCCGGTGACCGCCGCGGCGGGCAGCGGCGTCGCGATGGCGAGGAGGGCGCGTTGGTAACCCGCACGCAAATCGACCACGCCAATCCGCAGACCGTGCTGGGCATCGTCAACTCCTGGAAGAACTACGCCAAGGACTTGCTCAGCCGGGCCGACACCTACCGGCAGACCGTAACCCTGCCGGGTGGGCAGCCGTGGTCGGGCGCGACCCGCGACGCGGCGGTCGCGATGGCCGGCAACGACTACACGGCGATCGACCACATGTGCCAGGCGATCGACGCCATGTCCGACACCGCGGCCAACGGCATCAACTTCACCGTCATCCCCAACCTCAACGCGGTCCGCAACAAGATCACCGAGGCGGAGAACAACGGCTTTCACGTCAACGACGATCTGTCGGTCACCGACACCAGGCAGCACAGCGGCGACACCCCCGATCCGGTCCGAACGCAGGACCGCGACAACTACGAGCGTGACATCAAGGCGCTGGCCCAAAAGTGGTGGGACGCCGATCAGGCCGTGGCCGACCAGATCAATAAAGACAAGCAGGGGCTGGCGGCCAATTTCAGCGGCGGCCACATCGCCGAGTCCCCGGATCAGGCCGAGGCCGACGTCCGGGCGGCGCTGTCCGGCAACCAATCCGCGGCTACCCGGGTCAACGCCATTCTGGATTCGATCACCCCGGATCAGCTGGCCGGGAAGGTGCCGCTGACCCCGGCGCAGGCGTCGGTGTTGAGCCAGTTACAGGCCCAAGAGCACGGCATGTCCAAGGATGCGCTGAACGCCACCGAGAAGAAGCTCGGCGATCAAAGCCGGATGATCCCGAATTCGTGGCAGCTGATGAACAACGGAAATCTCCGCTTCCCGAAGACTCCGCTGACCGTCGGCGCCAAGGAGGGGGCGGACATGATGACCGGCGGGTTCGCGCAACTGCCCAGCAGCATCCAGCAGGTGCTGAAGTCGCAACCGGGTGGCGAGGAACGATCCAAAGCGCCGTCGTGGTCGTTTTCGGGGTCGGACTGGGCGCTCACGTCTGCCACGGCCGTGAAAACCGCTGCCAACGATGCCGCGAGCCGGGCGTTCCTCTCCTCCCCGGGCTCGGGTCCGGGCAAGGCGGATCCCGGCATGTTGAAGTGGTTCGAGAACCCCAAGATCGGTGATTTCGAGATCAGGGGTTTCACTCGTGCCAACGGGCTGCTTGCCGCAGCATTCGCGGTACCCGCCGCGATCGGCGACGTCAACGGCGAGGATCACAACTCGATTCCGGAGGCGATAACCCGCGAGGCGGGGGGCGCCGCCATCGGCATCGGCGCGGCGGTGCTGGCGGATATGGCCACGGGTGCGGCGGTCGGAACCTTGATTCCGGTCCCGGGCGTAGGAACCGCAGCCGGGCTGGTGGCGGGAGCCGTAGTCGGTGGCTTGGCTGCAACGGGAGGATCGAAATTGATCGGCCACGCCTGGCATTCCCTGTTCGATTAGAACGCGGCGACAATGAAATTCGACGAGTATGTGAAACGTTCCGGTATCGCCTTGACCGGTGTCGGCCAATTCCCCGGGTTCGTGGTGGAAATAGGTATGCCGGCGGGGTGGGAACCCGAGCGCTCCGCTCCCGGTCTGCGGTTGTGGTGTCACGCCGACGAGAAAGCCGGCGGATCGTTCTGCGCCAACGCCGTGTTGACCACCCACATTGCAGCCGCGGACCTCGATGAGGAGGAGGTGTTCGCAATGCTCGCCGACGAGCAGATGCAATCGGTACCGGGGTGTGAAGAACAGCATCGCGACGTCGCTTCAGCCGACGACGGCATCGGCATTCATGGGCTGCTTGCCCTGCAGATCCCTGCTCATGAGTTCGGCGCGATCGAAAGTGTCTCCCGATCCCGAATCATCAAATACGGACCGGAAACAATGATCGCGCAATTGACTGTGACGGCGCTACTGACCTCGGCGGTAAACCACGACGCTTTCTGGATGACCGTCCGCCCGGGTGCCGCGCCCGCCGGTGTGATTGTGCAAACGCACTCCTCCGGCGGGCAGTGATGACCATGCCTGAGGAGGCACGAATGTCGGGCATCGGGCGGAAACGCCGCTGGGGGATAGTGTTCTTCTACCTCTTCGGCGCAATGCTGTTACTGCTGACGTTGTGGGGTGCGCTGACCGGATTCCCCTGGTACGAATGTCTGCTCCTATCCTGTACAGCTGCCCTGTTCTTGATCGGGCCCCGTCGATTGATCATTCGGGCCGGGATCAAACGAATCGGCGAGAAAATCGTGTGCAGGTACATTCCGGTGTACGAGGGATACGCATATTTCGGGTGCGTTCTGCTACCGGGATTTGGGATCGGAGGCATTGCCGAGGGGCGCGCGTCTCACAATATCGCGTTCACAGTGGGCGGCGTTGTTCTGCTAGCCCTGGCCATGTTGCTGATGTTCGGCGCGGTAATGATGTGGCAACGAAGCTTTCTTTGCATTACCCCAACGACATTGCGGGTTCGCGCTTTTGTCATCGGTGTGGGTGCGGATGCGCGTGTCATGATCGAAATCCCCCGCGAACATATCCAGTCCATCGAGCCCAAAGGCGTGACAAATGGGTACGGCATCCAGGTCGAGGTTGCCTACCGGATTGCCGGCGTCGGCGAAACTACCAAGACCATCGATATCGGCCCGCAGGTCAGCGTTGAACCGGAGAATCTGCTCGACGGCCTGACGATCTGGAGCCGCGGCGAAGGTGCCGATTCTGCGGAATTCATGGATCGGATCGAGCGAACCCTGCGCGGTGCGCCCACCGGGCGCGCACGGGTCGACGGGTGAAATGGCAGGGGCGAACCGCGAACACATCGGCGCCGTCGACCTGATCGATCTGGCTCAGATTTGCGATGCCGAGGGTCTCGACGGATTGCCCTACCCGTTCGCGGAAACTGGGCGCCCCGGCCGCCATACGGCCAATCCGCAAGAGCCGCAGATGTTTTCGCATCGAATCGGCGATGACGATCTGCGCGCCATCCGCCGGTGGGCCCAGGCCTACGCTCGCGCCGACATCTGGGTCGAGTGCCGGGTGCTCTACCGTGCCACCGAGGCCGGAGACATTCCCGACACTCGCATATCGGCGTTGCGCGCCGACCAGTTGGGGTTCTGCGCGGTGCAGCGCCCGCACGAGGACGTGGTCAACGTCTATGAGCTCTCGCCGTACGAATTGGGGTCGGCCGTCGCCGACTCGGTGCCGCTGATCGGGCCTGGCGGCCATTTGCGAATATCCGTGCCCAAGTATGTCGGTTAATTCGCCACACCCACCGGCATCAATCCCACCGCCGACTACGACGAGGACTTCTCCGTCTTGCAACCGGTGACATCGCGAACCGCGGCCGTCACCACCGTTCCGGACGCGCGAGTTGCTTTGATGGATCGCATCGAACAAATCCTGCGCGACCGGTCAACCACGTGGACCCAATGAAGGACAGAGATTCGGTTCCGTGCGCCACGAGTATCCTTGGCCAGCGGCGAGCGCAGTTTCGTGGCGGGGAAGGGGGACGTGAGCGAAGCCCCTGCCAACCGTCGCTTAGGCGGCGCTCTGCGTTACGTCATCGGCGCGGGGGTCGGCGTGCTCGCACTATCGGCAGTCCTTGCCGGATCCCCCTGGTATCAGTGGCTACCCGTTTTCTGCGTCGCCGTTGTCATCGTCGTCAGTGGCCGGGGACGTCCACTTCGGCCGCGGATCGCACGGTCGGGCGACGAAATCGTGTGCCGCTATTCTCCCCTGTACGAGGGCGTCACCTATATCGCAGGCCTGCTGCTGCCAGCATTCGGGGCCGCATCCTTGGGCGCTGGATTCGCGGACCACAACCCGCCATTCGTGATTGGCGGCGTGGTCATCTTCGCCGGGGCGGCCTTGACGATGTTCTTCGTCCTACTAATGTGGCGGCGATGCGTCCTGTACATCAACCCGACGACGCTGCGGGTGCGGGCAGCCGTCATCGGAAAGGATGCGCACGGGCTGGCCGAGATCCGGCGTGACCATGTCCAGACGATCCAGCCCCGGCGAGTACCAAGGACTTTCGGCTTCCAGGTGGAGATTACCTATCGCACTGCGGGCGCCACTGCCGCGACCAAGACCGTCCGGCTCGGCCCGCAGGCAGCGCAGGTCACCGTCGAACCAGTCAATCTGCTCAACGCGTTGACGGCCTGGAAAGAAGGCGCCCACACCGATCCGAGTCAGCAGATGGATCGGGTCGAACATGCTCTGCGCGAACGCGCAACTTGATCGACGTGGCGGGAAGATGAAGAGATGCCAGCGGTAAGCCGCGAACACATCGGCGGCATCGACATCTCCGATCTGGCCCGGATATGCGATGTCCTAGGCCTCGACGGACTGCCCTACCCGTTCGCGGAGACCGGACGCCCGGGCCTGCAAGTATCCAATCCACCAGAGCCACACCGGTTTTCGGACCGGCCCGCCGACGGCGACCTGCGTGGCTTCCACCGGTGGATACAGGCCTACACTCGCGCCGACATCTGGGTCGAGTGCCGGGTGCTCTACCGTGCCACCGAGGCCGGAGACATTCCCGACACTCGCATATCGGCGTTGCGCGCCGACCAGTTGGGATTCTGCGCGGTGCAGCGCCCCGACCTGGATGTGGTGGACGTGTATGAGCTCGCGCCCTACGACCTGGGGGCCGCCATTGCCAACTCGGTGCCGCTGATCGGCCCCGGTCGACACTCGCAAATCACCATTCCCAAGTACGTCGACTACTTCGCCGATTCCACCACCGCCGATGCCGACACCGCGGACGACGACTACACGTTCTCAGTCCTGGAACCCGTCACGTCCCGGAGCGCGACCGTCACTGTCCCGGACGCAGGAGTAGCAGCCGTGGGCACCATCCAGTCACATTGGGAACCCGCCCGCTCCTGGGGCATGGACTGGGCCAAGAGCCTCGTCGCCTGGGTGCAGATCAGCGACGACGGCGACTACGTCTACGTACCGGACTTCAGCCACGCGGTACCCGCCACCGAACGCAAACTCGCCGACCGTATCGACGACCTGATCGCCGCGGACGTCGCCGTCCTACGCCGGCGGCGCGGAATCACCTAGCGCCTAGTTGACCCCGCCGCCCGCGCACACCGGCACCGCCGTCCGCGACCCGGCCAGCACCGCCGGGATGGGCGCGGTCGGTTCCGGCGGCGGCGGCCCGGGCAGCACCACCGGGGCGGCGGTGGCAGCCAGCGAGGGCGGCGGAGCGGTCGGTGCGCCCTTGCCGGTACCGGCGGCCTGGATCAGCGGTGCGGCAGGCACGACATCCGCCGGCAGGGCACCCGCGCCCGCACCCGCAACCGGCACGACAGGCGCGACCGGCACCACCGGGGCGACCGGCACCACGGGGGCGACCGGCACCACCGGAGCGACCGGTGCAACCGGCACCACCGGAGCAACCGGCACCGGCCCGGGCAAGACCACGGGTGCAGCCAACGGCACCAGCGGAGCCGCGAACTGCTCGAGGCACGACCCCCCGCCGCCGGTGGGCCGGGGCGCGGCCGCCGCACTCGGGCTCAATGCCAGCACAGCTCCGAAGACGCCCGCGCCGGCAAAGAGCGCAACGCAGAATCGATCCCTTATCAGCAACGCGACCCCGTCCATCCCGATTCATTGCCCCCGCAATTAACTGACAACCGGGAACCGTATACGCGCGCCGAATTCCCGCCTAGAGCGGTGACCTGTCGGATATCGAACCGATACGCCACACCTGCCGTGCCGTTACGGTTGCTCTCCCAAAGGGTGATGTCCCAGCCGATTTCGGGTGGAAAGCGCCTCTCCGGGCGCCCGGCGACGAGCTGGCGAATTGCCGGCCGTGATTGCGCACCAGCAAATTCCGGCATCGAATTACATAACCGTAATTTACATCAATGTAATTCGAGCGCGAGTTAGTCGGAACCCCACCACAGCGAAGGCCAACTGAAATCGCGCACACCCTGGCTGAGCCGGGTGATCAGGTTCTCCAGGGCCGGCAGCGACAACTCCATCCGCCACTCCGGCAGCAGGCCGGACACCTGCACCGCGCCCGGGGTGAGCTCGACGCCGGTGATCATCAGCCCGTGCGGCAACTCCGGCAACGGCACCTGATAGGCCGGCGTGCGCTGCGGCAGCCGCCACCTACGCTGCCCCGCCACCAGCGCCCGCGGACGCAACCACAACGTCGACCCGGTCACGTCGGCATCGATCTCCAGACCACCCCAACTCGGCCGGCGCGCCCAGCGCAGTCGCGCCGTACCGTCGTCGCCCATCTCGCTGTCCAACTGGGGCGCCGCCTGCCGCAACACGTCGTCGAAGATGTCCTTGGCCAACTCGGTGGACAACTCCGTCGGCGCCGCCACCACCAGCGGCGGCACCCCGGGACGGATGTGCACATTGCGCAGCACGGCGACGGCGCTCTGCAAATGGTGCTCGTCCCACCGGATATCGCGCGCGGCCACCCGAACCTCGCCCAGCTGACCGACCGGCAGGCCCTGCGGGTCCAACGCGGACTCCAACTCGGTGACGGTCAGCGTCACATCGTGCTCACCGATGCGCACCGTGACTTCCTTGCCGACGAGCAACTGCTGCAATGTGGCGAACAACGTCCGGTACGGCACCGACGCCGCCTGGGCGGCCCCCGCGCTCACCGACGAGAACCACAGCGAGGCCAGCGCGTCCAGCGCACGCAGCGGGTCATCCCAGCGCAGAAACGGAACCTTCGGCGACATCGGCAAGCGCCTCCTCTGTGCGAGGGTAACCGCCGCGCTCAGCCGGGCAATACCGGTGCCGCGCCGCCGATCATCAGCCCGGCCACCTCCGACCAGCCCTGCTGATTCTCGGCGGCCGCCGCCGAATACATCAGCACCCCTTGCGGACCGGCGACGTACACCGTGGACGGGTTCGCCGCGATCGCGAACAACGGAATCTGCAGGCCACGCGACGGCGCGTCGGAATTGACCCCGTCGAGGTTCACATAGGAGACCGGATGCGTGGCGTCGTTGCGGGTCACCACCACGTCGTCACCGGTGCGCCAGTACAACGACACCACCGAGGTGCCCAGCCCGAAGCCCAGCCGCCGCGGGTAGGTCAGCGCGAACTGCCCGGCCTGCGTCTGTTCGACGCCGGCCAGGATCACCTGTCCCCCAATCACCATCGCCGCCCGCGTCCCGTCCCGGGACAGCTGCAGGTCGGTGATCGGGCCGGGGAAACGACTCGAGACGGCGGTCGAATCCACCGGGATGCGCGCCGGCTGACCCGATGCCGGCTCCGGGATCGCCCGCAGCACGTTGTTGGCGTCGACCACCACCCAGACCGCGTCGTCCAGCGACCAACTCGGCCGCGACAAGTTGTGCCCGTCGGCGGACTGTACCGCCTCGCCGCCCACATCCCCGATCCACAACGACGCCGCCATGTCCGGGGCGCCGCGACGCAACGTCACCACTGAGGCCACCTGCCGGCCGTTGCGGGACAGCGCGGCCCCGGTCTGGTCCCCCATCCGCCCGAACGCACCGGGCACCGTGGTGATCTGCTGACCGTCCAGCCCCACCAGCGACCCGTTGACCAAGGCGTGCAGGCCCGCGCCGGCACCGTCGGCCACCCCGGGGTCGGTGGCCGCGACATCGGAGGTGGTCCAGCCCTCGGCGAAGCGGTCTTCGAGCGGGGCGCCGTCGGCGTTGATCACATACGGTCCGCGGATATCGGCGCGCGCCAGCGTCCAAATGATCTGCGCGGCAAGCAATTGCCGGCTGTGCGGGTCGGTAGTGGCCAGCTTTTCCAGGTCGACGCGGGCGCCGCCGTACCCCTTGCCGACGCCGCTCTTGCCGCCGTCGGCGCGGGTCACCGGGCCGCGCAGCCGCAGCGGCGGGGCCAGCAGGTTGCGCACCGTGTGCGCCATCTCCGGGCGGGGCCCGGCCAACAACTTGGACACCAACTCGGTGGCCAGCTGGTCGTGGTCGGACACCGCGACGTAGCGCGGATCGGGCGCCACGGTCTTGCCGGTCGGGTCGGCGAAATAGAGCGTGTTGCGTTTGTAGGTGGCCTGGAACTGCTGCCAGTCCAGAAAGACCCCGTTGGGCAGTTTGTCGATGCGCCAGCCGCCGGAGGTCTTGACCAACTCGATCGGGCCCGGATCGGGCAATTGCCCCTCCGCCGTCTCGAAGACGCCCACGTCGGACAGCGAACCCAGGATGTCGGCCCGCATAGTGGCCGAAACACGCTCGGAGCCACGGGTTTCCACGAACACCACATGGTCGATGAGCAGGGCGCTACCGGCGTCGTCCCAGCCGTTGGAGGCCGACTGGGTGAGGAACTGCCGCGCCGCCAGATGCCGGTTGGCCGGGTCGGCGGTGGCCTTGAGGAATTCCCGCAGCAGCACGTCGGGATCCATGCCGGGGGTCGGCTTGGGCAGGTTCGACGGCGCCGGCCGGTCCACGGTGCCGATCGCCTGTGGGGCCGACGAGCTCGGCACGCTCGCGCAGCCGGCCAGCAGGCCGGCCGCCAGCAGCAGAACAAAAAGCTTGCGCAGCAACATCATCCGCTCCGGTCGGCGTGCTCGCGGTGCCGGGTGAGGGGCTGCGGGCCGGTCGGGGTCAACGGCTGCGGACCGGACTGGGCGGCGGACGGCGGGATGGGTTTCATCGGCAGCGGACTGGTGGTCACCTTGTGCCCGCGCACCAGCGGAAGGGTCAGCCGGAAGCACGCGCCCTCGCCCGGTTCGCCCCAGGCCTCCAGCCGGCCCTGGTGCAGCCGCGCGTCCTCGATGCTGATCGCCAGCCCCAGGCCGGTACCGCCGGAACGCCGCACCCGCGACGGGTCCGACCGCCAGAACCGGCTGAACACCAGCTTCTCCTCACCCGGCCGCAACCCGACACCGTAGTCGCGCACGGTGACCGCGACCGTGTCCTCGTCGGCGGCCATCCGGATCCGCACCGGCTTGTGCTCGGCGTGGTCGATCGCGTTGGCGATCAGGTTGCGCAGGATGCGCTCCACCCGGCGCGCATCGACCTCGGCGATCACCTCCTCGGTCGGCATATCCACCAGCAACTCGATGCCGGCCTCCTCGGCGAGGTGACCGACATTGCCCAGCGCGCTGTTGACGGTGGTGCGCAGATCGACCGCCTCCACCGACAGTTCGGCCACCCCGGCGTCGTGGCGGGAGATCTCCAGCAGGTCGTTGAGCAGGCTCTCGAACCGGTCCAGCTCGTTGACCATCAACTCGGTGGAGCGGCGCAGCGCCGGGTCCAGGTCGGCGCTGTGGTCGTAGATCAGGTCCGCGGCCATCCGCACCGTGGTCAGCGGCGTGCGCAACTCGTGGCTGACGTCGGAGGTGAAGCGGCGCTGCAGGTTACCGAACTCCTCGAGCTGGGTGATCTGCCGCGACAAGCTCTCGGCCATGTCGTTGAACGACACCGCCAGCCGCGCCATGTCGTCCTCACCGCGCACCGGCATCCGCTCGGACAGGTGGCCTTCGGCGAACCGCTCGGCGATCCGCGACGCCGACCGCACCGGGTTCACCACCTGCCGCGAGACCAGCAGCGCGATCCCGGCCAGCAGCAACAGCAGCACCAGCCCGCCGGTGGCCATCGTGCTGCGCACCAGGGTGATGGTGGCCTGCTCGTTGGCCAGCGGGAAGATCAGGTACAGCTCCAGGTTGGCCACCCGCGACGACGTCGGCGAGCCGACGATCAGTGCCGGCCCGGAGAAGCCCTCGGTGTGCACGGTGGCGTACTGGTAAGCCGCCTGCCCCGCCTTGACGAACCCGCGCAGCGCACTGGGCACCTGGTCCACCGGCCCGGCGGTGGAGGCCGCCCGCGGTCCGTCGCCGGGCACCATCAGTACCGCGTCGAACGCACCGGCCAGGCCGGCACCGGAGGCGGGATCGGTCTTCGACGTCAGCGTGTTGCGGGCCAACTGCAGGCTGCTGTCCAGCGAGCGGGTCTCCTCGCCGTTGACTATCCCGCTGACGGTGTTGCGGGCCCGCTCGATCTGGTCGATTGCGGCCTTGACCTTGATGTCGAGCACCCGGTTGGTGACCTGACTGGTCAGCACGAAACCCAACGCCAGGATCACCGCCAGTGACAGCCCCAGGGTCAGCGCGACCACCCGCAACTGCAGCGACCTGCGCCAAATGACCGCGACCGCACGGCTCAGCGCGCTCAACCCGCGCGGCAAAGGGCCGGATCGACCCCAGCGGCCTCGACTACGTCGTGGAGAGCGCCATATCAATGCCGCCACTCCTCAGCATCGGATCACGGAGGTCCGGCCTTGTAACCCACTCCTCGAACGGTGAGAACCACGGTCGGGTTCTCCGGGTCTTTCTCGACCTTGGCGCGCAGGCGCTGGACGTGCACGTTCACCAGGCGGGTGTCCGCCGGGTGCCGGTATCCCCACACCTGTTCGAGCAGCACATCACGAGTAAACACCTGGCGGGGTTTGCGCGCCAACGCGACCAGCAGGTCGAACTCGAGCGGCGTCAGCGAGATCTGCTCGCCGTTGCGGGTGACCTTGTGCGCCGGCACGTCGATGTCGACGTCGGCGATGGACAGCATCTCGGCGGGCTCGTCGTCGTTGCGGCGCAGCCGCGCCCGCACCCGCGCCACCAGCTCCTTGGGCTTGAACGGCTTCATGATGTAGTCGTCGGCACCCGACTCCAGGCCCAGCACCACGTCGACGGTGTCGGTCTTGGCGGTCAGCATGACGATCGGGACACCCGAATCGGCGCGCAACACCCGGCAGACGTCGATGCCGTTCATGCCGGGCAGCATCAAGTCCAGCAGCACCAGGTCGGGCCGCAGCTCGCGGACCGCGGTCAGGGCCTGGGTACCGTCGCCGATGACGGCGGTGTCGAAACCCTCCCCACGCAACACGATGGTGAGCATCTCGGCGAGCGAAGCGTCGTCGTCGACAACCAGAATCCTTTGCCTCATGGCCTCCATGGTGTCACCAGTTCCGGACAAACCCCGGACACCACGCGCGTGTTTCTTGATTGATCACCGCAAAACGCACCGAAATTGTGCTATTCAGCCCTCAGCGTGACGGCCAGCGCGCCCGGATCGACGTCCGCGCCGACCACGAGCCACCGTCCGCACCACTGCCCGGCGGCCAGCTCTTCGTACACCGCGCCGGTGCGGCGCTGCAGTCCGTCGTCGCGTTCGTAGCTGTCCCGCGCCCGGCCCGGATCGCTGTCCGCCCGGCTGCGGGCCCGCTGCCCGGCGAGTTCGGACGGCACCGCGAGCAGGATCTGCCAGTCCGGGACGGGCAGCCCCAGCCGCTCGTATTCCAGGCGGCGCACCCAACTCACCGCCGCGCCCGACGCGTCCTGACGCAGCCGCGCCGCGCTGTAGGCGGCGTTGGAGGCAACATAACGATCCAGGATCAGCACGTCGTGCTGGTGGCGCAGCCGCTCGAGATCCGGCGCCGCCCCGGCCCGGTCCAGCGCGAACAGCGTCGCCATCGCATACACCGAGTCGGCGAGGTCGCCATGTTGGCCGTGCAACGCCTCGGCGGCCAGGTCCGCGGTGATCGACTGCCCGTAGCGCGGAAAAGCCAGCGTGGCCACCGACCTGCCGTCCGCCTCGATCGAGGCCTTCAGCCCGTCGGTCAACGTCCGCTTGCCGGAGCCGTCGACACCCTCGATCGCGATCAGCATGGCCGGCGTCCGGCGAACCCGGCGACCCCGGCGAACCCGGCGACCCCGGCGTACCCGGCGTACCCGGCAGCCGTCACGCTGGCGTGACGCTCGGCGCTGCGTGCCACGCTGGCGTGACGCTCGGCGGGAAGGCGGGGTCCGGCGGGACTCAGTAGCGGTAGTGGTCCGGCTTGTACGGGCCCTCGACGTCGACGCCCAGGTACTCGGCCTGCTCCTTGGTCAGCTTGGTCAGCTTGCCACCCAGCGCCTCGACGTGGATGCGGGCCACCTTCTCGTCGAGGTGCTTGGGCAGCCGGTACACCTCGTTGTCGTACTCGTCGTTCTTGGTCCACAGCTCGATCTGCGCGATCGTCTGGTTGGCGAAGCTGTTGCTCATCACGAACGACGGGTGCCCGGTGGCATTGCCCAGGTTCAGCAGCCGGCCCTCGGACAGCACGATGATCGAGCGGCCGGTGTCACCGAAGGTCCACAGGTCGACCTGCGGCTTGATGTTCAGCTTGGTCGCACCGGAGCGCTCCAGCGCCGCCATGTCGATCTCATTGTCGAAGTGGCCGATGTTGCCCAGGATGGCGTGATCCTTCATCGCCTTCATGTGCTCGAGGGAGATGATGTCCTTGTTGCCGGTGGAGGTGATCACGATGTCGGCGTTGGCGATCGCGTCCTCGACGGTCACCACGTCGTAGCCCTCCATCAGCGCCTGCAAGGCATTGATGGGGTCGATCTCGGTCACCGAGACGCGCGCACCCTGGCCCTTGGCGGCCTCCGCACAGCCCTTGCCGACGTCGCCGAAGCCACAGATCAGCACGTTCTTGCCGCCGATCAGCGCGTCGGTGCCGCGGTTGATGCCGTCGAGCAGCGAGTGCCGGGTGCCGTACTTGTTGTCGAACTTGGACTTGGTGACCGAGTCGTTGACGTTGATCGCCGGGAAGGCCAGGTCGCCGGCGGCGGCGAACTGATACAGCCGCAGCACACCTGTGGTGGTCTCCTCGGTGACACCCTTGACCGACTCGGCGATCCTGGTCCACTTGGTCTTATCGGTCTCGAAGCGGTTGCGCAGCACGCTGAGGAAGACCTTCCACTCCGCGGAGTCGTCCTCCTCGGCGGGGGGCACCACCCCGGCCTTCTCGTACTGCATGCCGCGCAACACCATCATGGTGGCGTCGCCGCCGTCGTCCAGGATCATGTTCGCCGGCTCACCCTCCCAGGTGAGCATCTGCTCGGCGCACCACCAGTATTCCTCGAGCGTCTCGCCCTTCCAGGCGAACACCGGCACACCCTTGGGCTCCTCGGGGGTGCCGTGCTTGCCGACGACGACCGCCGCCGCCGCGTGGTCCTGAGTGGAGAAGATGTTGCACGACGCCCATCGGACCTCGGCACCGAGGCTGGTCAGGGTTTCGATCAGCACCGCGGTCTGCACGGTCATGTGCAGCGAACCCGAGATCCGGGCCCCCTTCAGCGGCTGCACCTCGGCGTACTCGCGGCGCAGCGACATCAGACCGGGCATCTCGTACTCGGCCAGGTCGAGTTCCTTGCGCCCGAACTCCGCCAGCGAGAGGTCAGCGACCTTGAAGTCGATGCCGTTGAGCACGTCGGGAGTCAGCGAATTTCCGGGGGCCATGGTCGTAATACATCCTTCTCGGGGTTCTTCGGGTTCTTGAGGCGTCTGTGGTCAAAACGGAGCCGGGCGGCTAGCAGCGCCTCGGATTGCTCCTCAGCCACTGTAGCCGCCCGGTTCGGACGCGCCGGACGCTAGGGGACGTTCACCACCCCGTGCCGCTCCGCGAACGGCGCCATCAGCCGGGCCAGGTCCGCGGCGACGTCGTGGTCGGATTCCGGCGGCATGGGCACGTAGCTCAAGCACAACCGGACGATCGCCCGCGACAGGACGTTGGCGTCGTCGTCGCTGGTCGCCAGCCAGGTCTGGGTGAAGGCCGTCGCCAACCGCGCCGAGGCGCGGTTGATGATGGGCGCGCTGTCGGTGGTGATCAGCTGCAGCAGGTCGGGCTTGGCCACCCCGGACAGCAGCGACTGCACCAGCGGGTCGGCGGCCGACTCGGCGAAGAAGGCCCGAAAACCCTGCAGGAACGACTCGTAGATGTTGCCGATGTTGGCGTCCAGCGCCGTCCTGACGGTGTCGACCAGCCGGTCGGCCAGGCGCAGCGCGTAGCCCTGAGCCAGGCCCTGGCGGGAGCCGAACTCGTTGTAGATGGTCTGCCGGCTGATGCCGGCGGCCCTGGCCACGTCCGAGAGCGTGATCGCCGACCAGTCGCGAGTCAGCAGCAGGTCCCGCATCGCGTCGAGAACCGAATCACGTAGCAGGGCCCGGGACGCCTCCGCGTAAGGAATTCGCTTCACAGGCGCGACAGTAGCCGTTTTCGGCACGAAGTTGGTGCCGATCATGACCGGGCCACCTCCACCATCACGAAGTCCGCCTTGGCCGCACCGCAGTCCGGGCAGCTCCAGTCCTCCGGGATGTCCGCCCAGCGGGTGCCGGGCGCGATGCCGTCCTCCGGCCAGCCCAGCTCCTCGTCGTACTCGAACCCGCACTGGACGCACTGGTAGAGCTTGTAGTCATTCATCGGAGTTCTAACCTTCTGGACGAGTTCGAAATCGGGCTTCTCGCGGACGGCGCAGTCCGGACAACACCAGTCTTCGGGGATCTGGTCCCAGCCGGTTCCGGCCGGAAATCCTTCTCGGGCATCGCCTTTGGCCTCGTCGTAGACGTACTCGCAGACGGGGCACCGGTACGCGGCCGTCATGCTCGGGCCGTTTCGGTGGCGCCGTACTTCGCGTACAGCTTCCGGCGCAACCTCGGCTGCACGTTGACCTTGGTGATGTCGCCGTCGTAGTGCGCGAGCACCCGGTGGTCCATCACCTTGCGCCACAGCGGCGGGAAGTAGGTCAGCGAGATCATCGAGGCGTAACCGCTGGGCAGGTTCGGCGAACCCGCCATGCTGCGCAGCGTCTGGTAGCGCCGGGTGGGATTGGCGTGGTGATCGCTGTGCCGCTGCAGGTGGTACAGGAACAGGTTGGTCACGATGTGGTCGGAGTTCCAGCTGTGCACCGGGGCGCAGCGTTCGTAGCGGCCGTTAGCGTTGCGCTGCCGCAGCAGGCCGTAGTGCTCGAGGTAGTTGACGGCTTCGAGCAGGCTGAAGCCGAAGACGGCCTGGATGGCCAGGAACGGGACCACGCCGACACCGAAGGCCGCGATCAGCGCGCCGAACAGCACCACCGTCATCATCCAGGCGTTGAGCACGTCGTTGCCCAGGTAGGTGCGCGGGTCCCAGGGGCTCTTGCCGAGCCGGCGGATCCGCTGCGCCTCGAGGTGAACCGACGAGCGGGCGCTGCCGATGACACTGCGCGGCAGGAATTCCCAGAAGGTCTCGCCGAACCGGGACGACGCCGGGTCCTCCGGAGTGGAGACGCGGACGTGGTGGCCCCGGTTGTGCTCGATGTAGAAGTGGCCGTAGGCCGTCTGCGCCAGCGTGATCTTGGACAGCCAGCGCTCTAGCGAGTCCTTCTTGTGCCCCATCTCGTGCGCGGTGTTGATGCCGACGCCACCGAGCACGCCGACCGAAAGGGCCACGCCGATCTTGCCGAACCAGCCCAATCCACCCTCGAAGCCCAGCCAGCTGAGGTTGGAGGCGGTGAACAGGTAGGCGCCCAGCACCACGCTGGCGTACTGGAACGGAATGTAGATGTAGGTGCAGTAGCGGTAGTACTTGTCGTTCTCCAGCCGCTCCATCACCTCGTCGGGCGGGTTCTGGCCGTCCGGGCCGAAGAACCGGTCCAGCGCCGGCAACAGGATGTAGAGCAGGATCGGGCCGATCCACAGCGGCACCTGGGCCGTGGTCTGCCAGCCGAGCCGGTTGAACGCCCAGACCAGCGGCAGCATCACGAACAGCGCGGTGGGGGCGATCAGGCCCATCAGCCACAGGTAACGCTTCTTGTCGCGCCATTCGATCGTGGTCTCGATGGTTTCCGTCGTATCCGTCGTCATATGCCAAACCTCCTTGTGAGTCACACCACCTTGAGATTGGACAATACGATAGGTTGCGTCTCCTGTCTAGACACATAGCCACGTTTTGTAAACCAGATATTCAAATCTGTGAGTTGTGTCTACTCGACCTGCGCCACCGGCCGCCGTCCCTGCACCGAATGCCGGCGCCCGTAGCCGAAATATATGGCCGCGCCGAGCACCAACCAGACGCCGAACCGGACCCAGGTCAGCGCGGTGAGGTTGAGCATCAGCCACAGGCAGGCGCACACCGAGGCGATCGGCAGCAGCGGCACCCACGGCGCCTTGAACCCGCGCTCCAGGTCGGGACGGGTCCGGCGCAGCACGATGACACCGGCCGACACCAGCACGAAGGCGAACAACGTACCGACGTTGACCATCTCCTCGAGCTTGTCGATCGGGAACGCCGACGCCGTCGCGGCTATCACGACCGCCACCAGCACGGTGATGCGTACCGGAGTGCCCCGGGCGCCGGTCTTGGCCAGGCCCCGCGGCAGCAACCCGTCGCGGGCCATCGCAAACAGGACGCGGCACTGGCCCAGCATCAGCACCATCACCACGGTGGTCAGACCGGCCAGCGCGCCGACCGAGATGATGCCGCTGGCCCAGTGGATGCCGTTGGCCCGAAAAGCAGTGGCCAGGTTCGCCGAGTTGCGGCCCACCGTCTTCAGCTGGGTATATGACACCATCCCGGACAGCACCACCGAGACCGCCACGTAGAGGACGGTGACCACCCCCAACGACGCCAGGATGCCGCGCGGCACGTCGCGCTGCGGATGCTTGGTCTCCTCGGCCATGGTCGCCACAATGTCGAACCCGATGAACGCGAAAAACACGATCGACGCCCCCGCCAGCACCCCGTACCAGCCGTAATGGCTGCTGCCGGCGCCGGTGAGCATCGACAACACCGACTGGTCCAGGCCGTTACCGCCGTGCTCGGCCTCGGGTGCGGGAATGAACGGCCGGTAATTCTCGGCCTTGACATAGAAAGCGCCGACCACGACCACCAGCAGCACCACCGCCACCTTGATGGTGGTGACCACCGCGGAGAACCGCGACGACAGCTTGGTGCCCAGCGCCAACAGGATCGCCACCAGCGCCACGATCACCAGCGCGCCCCAGTCGAAACGCACCGAGCCGAACTCGGCGGTCCCGCCGGAGAACCCGAATACCGTGCCCAGGTAGCTGGACCAGCCTTTGGCGACCACGGCCGCACCGATCGCGAGTTCCAGCACCAGGTTCCACCCGATCACCCACGCCAGGAACTCGCCGAAGGTCGCGTAGGAGAAGGTGTAGGCACTGCCCGCCACCGGCAGCGTCGAAGCGAACTCGGCGTAGCACAGCGCCGCCAGCGCGCAGGTGCCCGCCGCGATCAGGAACGAGATCCAGATCGCCGGCCCGGTGATGTCTCCGGCGGTGGACGCGGTGACCGTGAAGATCCCGGCCCCGATCACCACCGACACACCGAACACCACCAGATCCCGCCAGGTGAGGTCCTTGCGGAGGCGGGTGCCGGGCTCGTCGGTGTCGGCGATCGACTGCTCGACCGTCTTCGTGCGCAACGAATCCTTGAGTCGGGCCATCGGCCGCCCCTTTCACCTCACCTTTGTGACGGGACAGTACTGGGTACTCTGCGTCGATGGTGGGGAGCGCAGCGAACAGAAATCACGCCGTGGTGATCGGCGCCAGCATCGCCGGGTTGTGTGCCGCCCGGGTGCTGTCGGACTTCTATACCCAGGTGACCGTCTATGAGCGCGACGAGCTGCCCAGTGAGCCGGCCAACCGTGCCACCGTGCCTCAGGACCGGCATCTGCACATGCTGATGGCGCGCGGCGCCAACGAGTTCGAGAGCCTGTTCCCGGGCCTGTTGGCCGACATGGTCGCCGCCGGGGTGCCGATCCTGGAGAACCGGCCGGACTGCATCCATCTCGGTGCGGCCGGCCACGTCCTGGGCACCGGACACACGCTGCGCGACGAATTCACCGCCTACGTGCCCAGCCGGCCGCACCTGGAATGGCAGATCCGGCGCCGGGTCCAGCAGATCGACAACGTCGCGATCGAGCGACGACCGGTCGCCGAGCCACGGTTCGAGCCCGCGTTGCAGCGGGTGACGGGGGTGCTGCTGGACCCGCAGCCCGGCCAGGATTCGCCGGAGTTCGTCGCCGCCGACCTCGTGGTCGACGCCGCCGGGCGCGGCACCCGGCTACCGGTGTGGCTGACCCAGTGGGGCTACCAGCGCGCCCCGGAAGCCACCGTCGACATCGGCATCAACTACGCGACCCACCAGTTCCGCATGCCCGAAGGCCTGATCGCGGAAAAGGTGGTGGTCGCCGGCGCCTCGCACGACAAATCGCTGGGCCTGGGCATGCTGCACTACGAGAACTACACCTGGGTGCTGACCACCTTCGGGGTGGCGAACACCAAACCCCCGCGCACCTACCCCGAAATGCTCGCGCTGGCCAAAGAGCTGCTGCCGGATCATTTCAACGCCGCGCTGGCGCAGTCCGAACCCGTCGGCGAACCGGCCTACCACGCCTTCCCGGTCAGCCGCTGGCGCCGCTACCACAAGCTGGAACGCTTCCCGGCCGGGATCGTGCCGTTCGGGGACGCGGTGGCCAGCTTCAACCCCACCTTCGGTCAGGGCATGACGATGACGTCGCTGCAGGCCGGTCACCTGCGCCGGGCACTGCAGTCGGTCGACGACGACGGCGAGCTGGCCGGCGAGTTCAGTCGGCTCACCGCCAAGACCACCTTCCCGGTGTGGACGATGAACGCGATCGGCGACGTCACCTTCCACCACGCCGCCGCCTCGCCCGAGCCGAGCTGGTGGCGGGCCGCCGGCGGGCTGTTCGACCAGTTCCTGGGCGCCGCGGAAACCAATCCCGTTCTCGGCGAGTGGTTTCTGCGCCGGTTCTCGCTGCTCGACAGCCTGTACATGGTGCCGTCACCGTCGATCCTCGGTCGCACCATCGCGCACAACATGCGGCTGTGGCTGGGCGAGAAACGCGACGATAGTCAGCGACGCCGATCCGCCGTCACAAGCCGACGGTAGCCCGGAACAGCTTGGCCGGCCGCCGCGCCGACAACCGGATCGGGCCGTCGTCGGCGCCCACCCAGACCGCCGCGCCCCGGTCCAGATGCAGCGACCCGGACTTGCCGTGCACCGTCAACTCGCCCTCGGCGCACAACAGGATCTGCGGGCCGTCATGGCGTGACGGCGCGTCCACCTCGTGGCCCAGCTGATCGCCGTCGAGGATCAGCAGCGCGACCGCGAACTCGTCGGTCGGAGTGTCATAGACCAGCGCCAGCCCGTCGCGGTGCACCGGCGCCCGCAGCTGCGACTCCGCAGTGGGGGTGAAGTCCAGCACCCGCAGCAACTCCGGCACGTCGACGTGCTTGGGGGTCAACCCGCCCCGCAACACGTTGTCGGAGTTGGCCATCACCTCCAGCGCGAACCCGTGCAGGTAGGTGTGTAGGTTGCCGGCCGGCAGAAAGATCGCCTCACCCGGGGCCAAGATGACGCGGTTGAGCAGCAACGCCGCCAGCACCCCGGCGTCGCCGGGATAACGCTCCCCCAGCTCCAGCACCGTCTTGGCCTCCCCGGCGAATTCGGTGGCGCCGGAACTGAGGTACTGGATGGCGCCGTCCAGTACGGCGGGCACCAGCACGTCGAGATCGGGCTGTGGTGCGGTGATCCAGGTGGTGAACAACGCCCGCAGCCCGTCGGCGTCGGACTGCGCGTCCGAGCCGGCGCCCAGCAGGTCGATGAACGGGTCCAGATCGGAAACGGCCAGCGCGCGGAGCAGCTCGGCGGTGCGCGACGCCTGCCGGAACCCGGCCAGCGCTTCAAACGGCTGCAGCGCCACCAGCAGCTCGGGCTTGTGGCTTTTGTCGCGGTAGTTGCGCACCGGCGAGTTCACCGGGATACCCAGCCGCTCCTCACGCCGGTAACCCTCGAGTGCCTGCGCGGCACTGGGATGTGCTTGCAGCGACAGCGGCTCGTCGGCGGCCAGCACCTTCACCAAAAACGGCAGCACGTCACCGAATCGGGCCCGACAGGTCGAGCCCAGCTGACCCTCCGGGTCGTCGGCGAGCACCGACAGCAACGACGTATCGCCGCCGGGCGTTTCCAGCCAGGCCGGGTCGCCGGGGTGCGCGCCGAACCACAGTTCGGCCTCGGGATGCGCGGCAGGCACCGGCCGCCCGGTGAACTCGGCGAGCGCGGTGCGAGATCCCCAGGCGTAGGTGCGCAAGGCTCCGCGTAGCAATTCCACCGTCTATCTATCCCCGTGCCAGTCTCAGGTAAACCGCGGCCATCTCCAGCCGAACCGCCAATACTGCCAGCTGCTGCTCGGCGCGGGCGGACTCGGTGAGCGTGGCGGGCGCATCCGACACATCCTCGGCACCGACCGGGTAGACCTCGTCGAGCCCGGCGATCCGGGCATTGACCACGGTGCGCTCGTCGGCGAGCGTCAGCGCCAGGACCCGCAGCCGCTGCGGTAGCGGCCCGTCGATCTGCTCATCGTGGAAGAGGGTGTCGGCGTGGGTGCGCAATCCGCTGTTCGGGTCGCGCAGCGCCGCCAGCGCGTCCGCTAACCCGGCGGCGGCGACCGCCCGGTGCGCGTTGCGCAGCAACACCGAACTGCCGTGCCGGGCCAGCGCCAGCGTCGCCGCACTGTCTCCGGCCAGCACCACCTGGTGATCGGCCATGCGCGCGGCCAGCGTCTTGGCCGGATTGGTGAACAGTTCGCGGGTGGCGCTGTTGCGCAGCGCCTCCGCGTCGAGTTCGTCGGCCAGCGCCGCCAGGTCGACGCGCAACCGCGAATCCACGATCTGCAGCACCGCCAGCCCCGCCGCCAGGTATCGGCACAACCCGAACCCGTCGGCGGCCCACAGTCGCGGGGCCAGCACCGCGACCCGGCCGGCGGTGGAGTCGCGCAGTGGGCCCTCATACGGCGCCACGACCACCACCCGCGCGCCGCGCCGCACTCCGGTGGCGGCAGCACCGACCAGCGCGGGATCCCCCGGATCGTCGCCGGCCACGACCAGCACGTCGAGCGGGCCGACCCACGGCGGCGCCTCGGTGGCCAACACGATCGGCTCGGCGGCCGCCCCGGCCTGCGTCGCGGCCAGCAGGGCACCGGCCGTCTCGGCGGTGCCGCGCCCGGCCACCCAGATCACCGTGCGCGGCTTGTTGGTCGGGTCGCGCAGCAGGTCCAGGTCGCCCTCGTCCAGCGCCGCGGCCACGGTGCGCACCTGAGCGCCGGCCATCGAGGCGGCCCGCAACAGGCCGCCGCGGTCGGCGGCCAGCAGACCGTCGGAGTCCTCGAGATCGATGGAGCCGACGGCACTCACGGTGCGGCCCCGTCCCGGCCCGCCTGTGCCTCGATTTGCGCACTGACCTCGGCGACCACCGCGTCCACGTCTTCGATGCTGCGCCCCTCGACGTTGAGCCGCAACAACGGCTCGGTGTTAGAGCTGCGCAAGTTGAACCAGGTGCCGTCGCCGAGGTCGACGGTGACGCCGTCGAGGTGATCGATCGAGTGGATCCGGCCGGCGAATGTCTTCAGTACCGCGTCCACGGCGGCCGGCGCGTCGGCCACGGTGAAGTTGATCTCCCCGGAGGATTCGTAACGCTGGTAGTCCGCGGTCAGCTCCGACAGCGGCCGGTGCTGCTCGCCGAGGGCCGCGAGCACGTAGAGCGCGGCCAGCATCCCGGAGTCGGCGCCCCAGAAGTCGCGGAAGTAGTAGTGCGCCGAATGCTCGCCGCCGAAGATGGCCCCGGTTTCGGCCATCAGCGCCTTGATATAGGAGTGCCCGACCCGCGAGCGCAGCGGCGTGCCGCCGCGCTCGGTCACCAGCTCGGGCACCGCCCGCGAGGTGATCACGTTGTGGATCACGGTGGCGCCGATCTCGCGGCTCAGTTCCCGGGCGGCCACCAGGCTGGTGACCGTGGACGGGGAGACCGGCCGGCCGCGTTCGTCGACGACGAAGCAGCGGTCGGCGTCGCCGTCGAATGCCAGCCCGATATCGGCGCCCGTCTCACGCACGTAGTTCTGCAGGTCCACCAGGTTCGCCGGGTCCAGTGGGTTGGCCTCGTGGTTGGGGAACGTGCCGTCGAGCTCAAAGTACAAGGGCAACAACGTGATCGACTCGATTGCGCCGAGCACCGCCGGAGTGGTGTGGCCGGCCATCCCGTTGCCGGCGTCCACCGCCACCCGTAGCGGGCGCAGGCCGGCGGTATTGACCAGGGAGCGCAGAAACGCCCCGTAATCGGCCAGCACGTCCTTGTCGGTGATCGAGCCGGGCGAGCCGCGGTAGGCAGTTGGGATCCCGGCGATCAAATCTTCGCTGATGGTCGTCAAGCCGGTGTCCTTGCCGACCGGTTTGGCGCCGGCGCGGCACAGCTTGATGCCGTTGTAGGACGCCGGGTTGTGGCTGGCGGTGAACATCGCGCCCGGGCAGTCCAGCTGTCCGGAAGCGAAGTACAGCTGATCGGTGGACGCCAGACCGACGCGCACCACGTCCAGACCTTCGCCGACGACGCCGCGGGCGAACGCGGCGGCCAACGCGGGCGAACTGTCGCGCATGTCGTGCCCGATCACCACCTGCCCGGCGCCTTCGGCGCGCATCAGCCGGGCGAACGCGGCGCCGACGTCGGCGACGAACGGTTCGGTGATCTCGTCTCCGACCAGCCCACGCACGTCATATGCCTTGATGACACGGTGGACAGCCGCGGCGGGCCAAGACATGCGGGGTGCTCCTGACGACGTGAACTCTCTTGGCCGTCAGCCTATCGGCCGCCCCCGACCGTCACGGCAGGTACTTAGTCGCAAGGGTCGGGCAATACGCGCAAATGTCCGCGGCGGCGCCCGGACCGGTGTTCGGGCGGCGCGAGCAGCCCACCGCTGGGGGCGGTGGCGTGGGCTCCCGCGGTGTGCAGGTCGGCGCCGCCACCGGTGTGCGGGACGTCGTCGTACCCGTCGTATAGGTCAGCGCCCGGTACTCCGAAGCCGTTCACCACGGCACCGCCCCGAGCGGCGCCGCCCTCCCGGACCGCGTCGGCCAAGGCGACCAGATCGTCTTCGTCGGGGTTGACGGGCTCGGCATTGAGCGGCCCGGCGTGGCGGACGAGTTCCCACCCGCGGGGGGCGGTGATCCGGCCGGCATGACCGACGCACAGGTCCCAGGAATGGGGTTCCCGCGCGGTAGCGAGTGGGCCGACCACCGCTGTGGAGTCCGAGTAGACGAACGTCAGCGTTGCCACTGCATAGTGCGGACACCCGGGCCGGCAGCAGCGACGGGGTACGTTCACGATCGAAAGGCTATCGCGCGCCGCCGCCGCCGCAGCGCCGGACACGCGCAACGCGTCGGGGCACGATGTGCAACCGTTACCATCGGCGCGTGAGCGATTCCCGCGGTTCCGGCCCCAGCGGCCGGAGCGGCCGACCCTGGGTCGGGGCGGCCGGGTCATCCCGGCACCGGTCCCGGCGCCGGGGTCGCGATCCGCGCGGCCCGCTGCTGCCGCCGACGGTCCCCGGGTGGCGCAGCCGCGCCGAGCGGTTCGACATGGCGGTGCTCGAGTCCTACGAACCCATCGAGCGGCGCTGGCGCGACCGGGTGTCCGAGCTCGACGTCGCCGTCGACGAGATCCCGCGCATCGCGGCCAAAGACCCCGACAGCGTGCAGTGGCCACCGGAGGTGATCGCCGACGGCCCGATCGCGCTGGCCCGGCTGATACCGGCCGGAGTGGACGTCCGCGGCAACGCGACGCGGGCACGAATTGTGCTGTTTCGCAAGCCAATTGAGCGACGGGCGAAAGACACCGTCGAACTCGGCGACTTGCTGCACGAGATACTGGTGGCCCAGGTGGCCATCTATCTGGACGTGGAACCCTCGGTCATCGACCCGACGATCGACGACTGACTTGTGTTGGCGGGCTAGATAACTCCGCGCTTGAGGCGCCGGCGTTCGCGTTCCGACAGACCGCCCCAGATACCGAAGCGCTCGTCGTGAGCCAGCGCATACTCGAGGCACTCGTGCCTGACCTCGCAGCCGAGGCAGATCTTCTTGGCCTCGCGGGTGGAGCCGCCCTTCTCCGGGAAGAAGGCCTCCGGGTCGGTCTGCGCGCACAGCGCCTTGTCCTGCCACTGATCGGCGGGCACTTCCTCCAGCGGCTCCGGCTCGAACGCGGCCGGCGCGTCTGGAACCACACTCAGATGAGGGCGGACAGGTGCCGTCGGCATCGGCAAAGACGTCACAGCCGAACCCGGAACGGCGTGCGGTGCGCTTCCCATTACGCCCCGAAGGTACTCATAGGACATGCCTCCGCCTCCTCACTGATTGAGAATGAAATGGTTTCCCACTGTTTTGATGTACAGATACCCAATTCGAACAAGTGATCGAATCTCGGTCTGCGACACCGGAACCGGCCGGCCAACCGGGAAATGACACTGATGTGATTAGACACGGGTCGGCGATCTTGGTCAAGCACTTCGGCGCATTTCCATACCATCTCGTGATCGAATTTCGGCGATTCTGTTGCGGTCGGGCCGCGGCGTGTCGGCCACAGATTCATCACAAGTCCCTTGCGCCACAGCGGTTACCGAAACCACCATGCCACACGCACCCGGGTACTGTCCTGCGGTGTGAAGGTCACCGTTCTGGTCGGCGGCGTCGGGGGCGCCCGATTCCTACTCGGGGTGCAGCATCTGCTCGGACTCGGAGGGTTTGCTCAATCCAGGGACACCGGCCACGAATTGAGTGCCGTGGTCAACGTCGGCGACGATGCCTGGATCCACGGGGTGCGCATCTGCCCGGACCTGGACACCTGCATGTACACCCTGGGCGGCGGCGTCGACCCGGAGCGCGGCTGGGGTCACCGTGACGAAACCTGGCATGCCAAGGAGGAACTCGCGCGCTACGGCGTGCAGCCCGACTGGTTCGGCCTCGGCGACCGCGATCTGGCCACGCACCTGGTGCGCACCCAGATGCTCAACGCCGGCTACCCGCTCACCCAGATCACCGCGGCACTGTGCGACCGCTGGCAACCCGGCGCACGGTTGCTGCCCGCCAGCGACGACCGTTGCGAGACGCACGTGGTGATCACCGACCCGGACTGCGACCCAGCCTCCGCGACGCGGCGGGCGATCCACTTCCAGGAGTGGTGGGTACGGTACCGCGCCCAGGTGCCCACCCACAGCTTCGCTTTCGTCGGGGCCGAAAAAGCAAGCGCCACAACCGAAGCTCTGGCCGCAATCGCCGACGCCGACGTCGTCATGCTGGCGCCGTCCAATCCGGTGGTCAGCGTCGGCGCCATCCTGGCCGTGCCCGGCATCCGGGCCGCGCTGCGAGCGGCCCCGGCCCCCGTCGTCGGCTACTCCCCCATCATCGGCGGAAAGCCGTTGCGCGGCATGGCCGATGCCTGCCTGACGGTGATCGGGGTCCAGTCCACCGCCCAAGCCGTCGGCCAGCACTACGGCGCCCGCAGCGGCACCGGGATCCTGGACTACTGGCTGGTCCACGACGGCGACCACGCCGAGATCGACGGCGTGACGACACGTTCCGTCCCGCTGCTGATGACCGATCCGGCCGCGACGGCCGAGATGGTGCGCGCCGGCCTCGAGATTGCGGGCGTGACCGGGTGAACGGGCACCCGGCCCTGCCGCCGACGGGCGAACACGGAACCGCTGCCGCGATCGAAATCCTGCCCGTCGCCGGGCTTCCCGAGTTCCGGCCGGGCGACGACCTGGCTGCTGCCGTGTCCGCCGCCGCACCCTGGCTGCGTGACGGCGACGTGGTGGTGGTCACCAGCAAGGTGGTGTCCAAGTGCGAAGGCCGGCTGGTGCCGGCACCGTCGGATCCGGAGCGCCGAGACGCGTTGCGCCGCAAGCTGGTCGACGACGAGGCGGTACGCGTCCTGGCCCGCAAGGAGCGCACCTTGATCACCGAGAACCGGCTCGGTCTGGTGCAGGCCGCGGCCGGGGTGGACGGATCCAACGTCGGGCGTAAGGAATTGGCGTTACTGCCGGTGGACCCGGACGGCAGCGCCGCGACCCTGCGGTCGGCCCTGCGGGAGCGGCTCGGCGTCGAGGTTGCCGTGGTCATCACCGACACCATGGGCCGGGCCTGGCGCAACGGTCAGATCGACGCCGCCGTCGGCAGCGCGGGTCTGGCTGTGCTGCACAACTATTCCGGCGCGGTGGACCGGCACGGCAACGACCTGGTGGTCACCGAGATCGCCATCGCCGACGAAGTCGCCGCCGCGGCCGACCTGGTCAAGGGCAAGCTGACCGCGATGCCGGTCGCCGTGGTGCGCGGACTCGAGCCGACCGACGACGGCTCCACGGCCCGGGATCTGGTACGCCCCGGCACCGAGGACCTGTTCTGGCTCGGCACCGCCGAGGCACTGGACCTGGGCCGGCGCCAAGCCCAGTTGACCCGACGATCCGTGCGGCGGTTCAGCACCCAGCCGGTACCGCCCGAGCTCGTCGAGGCCGCCGTCGCCGAAGCACTCACCGCGCCGGCCCCGCACCACACCCGGCCGGTGCGGTTCGTCTGGGTGCAGTCCGAGCAGACCCGCACCCGGCTGCTGGACCGGATGAAAGACCAGTGGCGCCGCGACCTGCGTGCCGACGGCCGACCCGCCGATGCTGTCGAGCGCCGCGTCGCCCGCGGCCGAATCCTTTACGACGCAACCGAAGTCGTCATACCCTTCCTGGTCCCCGACGGCGCGCACCACTACCCGGACGCGGCGCGCACCGCCGCCGAGCACACCATGTTCACCGTCGCGGTGGGTGCTGCCGTACAGGCCCTGCTGGTCGCGCTGGCGGTGCGCGGGGTGGGCAGTTGCTGGATCGGGTCGACGATCTTCGCCGCCGACCTGGTCCGCGACGAGTTGGGACTGCCCGCCGACTGGGAACCGCTGGGCGCCGTGGCGATCGGCTACCCCGCCGAGCCGGCCGGGCTGCGGGAGCCGGTCGACGCAGCGGACCTGCTGATCCGCAGATGAGGACGTTCGCCGGGAAGACCCCGGCCTCGCCCGACAAGGTGCGCGGCGGCTACTACACCCCGGAGCCGATCGCCCGATTCCTGGCCGGATGGGTGGTGCAGGCGGGGCCCCGGGTGCTGGAGCCCTCCTGCGGCGACGGCCGGATCCTGCGCGAGCTCGCCGCGCTCACCGAGCAGGCCCACGGCGTGGAACTCGTCGCCGAGGAGGCGGCCAAGGCACGGCAGTTCGCACCCGTCGACGACGCCGACCTGTTCGCCTGGTCCGCAACGATGCCGGGTGCCGGCTGGGACGGCGTCGCCGGCAACCCGCCCTACATCCGGTTCGGCAACTGGCCCACCGATCAACGGGCGGCCGCCTTGCAATTCATGTGTCGTCAGGGGCTGCGGCCCACCAAGCTGACCAACGCGTGGGTGCCGTTCGTGGTGGCCGCCACCGCCCTGGTCCGCGACGGCGGCCGGGTGGGGTTGGTGCTGCCCGCCGAGCTGCTGCAGGTCGGCTACGCCGCGCAGCTACGCGACTTCCTGGTGCGCCGGTATCGGGAGATCACCCTGGTCAGCTTCCGCCGGCTCGTTTTCGCCGGCGCGCTGCAGGAGGTGGTGCTGTTCTGCGGGGTCGTCGGCGCCGGGCCGGCGCACATCCGCACCGTCGAGCTGTCCGACTCGGACGCACTGGCCGCCGCCGATCTGGGCGTACCGGCGGCTCCCGCGCTGCTGCACGACACCGAGAAGTGGACCAAGTACTTCCTGGACCCGGCGGCGATCCGGACGCTGCGCGACCTCGCGTGCAGCCCGGCCTTGACCCGGCTGGGCCGGGTCGCCGAAGTGGACGTGGGCATCGTGACGGGCCGCAACAGCTTCTTCACCTTCACCGACGCCCAGGCCCGCGAACTCGGGCTGACCCACCACTGTGTCCCGCTGGTCTCGCGCAGCGCGCAGCTGTCCGGTCTGCACTACGACATCGACTGTCGCAGTGGCGATGTCGCCAACGGGCAGCGGACCTGGCTGCTGAACGCCCCGGCGCAACCCGCCGACACCGCGCTGGTCGCGCACATCGAGGCCGGCGAGGCCGCCGGCGTCCACCTGGGCTACAAGTGCTCGCTGCGCAAGCCGTGGTGGACCACCCCGTCGCTGTGGAACCCCGATCTGTTCCTGTTGCGCCAGATTCATCAGGCGCCCCGGCTGACCGTCAACGCGGCCGCGGCGACCAGCACCGACACCGTGCACCGGGTGCGGGTCGTCCCGGGCGTGGACCCCACGGCGCTGGCCGCGGCGTTCCACAACAGTGCGACGTTCGCCTTCGCCGAGACCATGGGCCGCAGTTACGGCGGCGGCATCCTGGAACTCGAACCCGGCGAGGCCGAACGGCTGCCCGTCCCGCCACCCGGGTATGCCGGTTCCGGCCTGGCCGACGACGTCGATCTGCTGTTGCGGGCCAACGAGATCGAGAAGGCGCTGGACCTGGTGGACCGCCGGGTGCTGATCGAGGGGTTGGGCCTGTCGCCGGCGGTGGTGGCGGACTGCCGCGCAGCGTGGATCGCCCTGCGCGACCGTCGCATCGGACGGAGGGGCCGATGACGCTGCGGGAATCGGTGATCGCGCTGCTGTCCGAATGGCAGGCGCCGGATGCCGGCCAGGACGCGTTGCGCCAGGCGGTGCTGGGCTTCGTGCTGGCCCGCGACGACGCCTGCCGCCGGGCCTGCGAACCGGGCCACATCACCGCCTCGACCCTGGTGCTCGACCACCGGGGCGAGCGGGTGCTGCTCACCCTGCACCCGCGACTGCGCCGCTGGGTCCAGCTGGGCGGGCACTGCGAGGACGAGGACGCCGACATCCTGGCCGCCGCGCTGCGCGAGGCCGTCGAGGAATCCGGCATCCCCGACCTGCGGCTGAACCCGGGACTGGTTGCCGTGCACGTCCATGCGCTGACCTGCTCGCTGGGCGTACCGACCCGGCATCTGGATCTGCAGTTCGTCGCGCACGCCCCGGCCGGCGCACAGATCGCGATCAGCGACGAGTCCGACGACCTGCGCTGGTGGCCGGCCGGGGCGCTACCCGAGGGCACCGACCACGCGCTGGAGCACCTGGTGCGGCGGGCGGTTCAGACATCCGAGGAGTAGCGGATGCCGCCGTCGGGAATCGAGACCCCCGGCCACACCCGGGCGCCGCGCAGCAGTTCGCAGCGGGCGCCGATGTCGGCGCCGTCGCCGATCACGCCGTCGCGGATCAGCGCCCGCGGACCGATCCGGGCGCCGAAGCCGATGATCGAGCGTTCGATCACGCTGCCCGCCTCGACCTTGACGCCGTCGAAGATCACCGCCCCGTCCAGCCGCACCCCGGGCCCGATCTCGGCGCCGCGGCCGACGACGGTGCCACCGATCAGCAGCGCACCCGGCGCCACCGCGGCGCCGTCGTGCACCAATTGCTCACCCCGGTGACCGTGCAGCGCCGGTGACGGCGCGATCCCCCGGACCAGATCCGCCGATCCGCGCACGAAGTCCTCGGGTGTGCCCATGTCGCGCCAATACGTCGCGTCGACGTACCCGCAGACCTTCACCGTCGGGTCCGACAGCAGCGCCGGGAACACCTCCCGCTCGACGGAGACCTCACGCCCGCGCGGGATCCGGTCGATGATGTCGCGGGCGAAGACGTAGCAGCCGGCGTTGATCTGGTCGGTCGGCGGATCCTGCGTCTTCTCCAGAAACGCGGTGACCCGGCCCTCGCTGTCGGTGGGCACGCAGCCGAACGCCCGCGGGTCACTCACCCGCACCAGGTGCAGCGTGACGTCGGCCTGGCGGTCGCGATGGAAATCGAGCAGCTGGCCCAGGTCCGCCCCGGAGAGCACGTCGCCGTTGAACACCATCACGGTGTCGTGGCGCAGCTTGCCCGCCACGTTGGCGATGCCGCCGCCGGTGCCCAGCGGCTTCTCCTCGGTCACATATTCGATCTGCAGGCCGAGCTTGGACCCGTCGCCGAACTCGGCCTCGAACACCTCCGCCCGGTACGACGTGCCCAGCACCACGTGCTCGATGCCCGCGGCGGCGATCCGCGACAGCAGATGGGTCAAGAACGGCAGCCCCGCCGTCGGCAACATCGGCTTGGGCGCGGACAGCGTCAGCGGACGCAGCCGGGTTCCTTTGCCGCCGACCAGGACCACCGCGTCGACTTCGTGGGTTGCCACCTCAGCGCCGCCCTTCTGCCATCTTCAACTCCTGCCGCAGCGACTTACGGGACCTGCGCAGCGCGCTGCGCACCATCACCCGCGAGCGCAGCGCCAGCGAAGCGCGCAACGTCCACCGCAACGGGGCCCGCCACCAGCCGGAATGGCGGTCGGCCAGAAAGATATAGGTACTGCGGTGGTGCGCGGCCAGGTGACTGGCCGGGTCGCGGCCGGTCGAGTGGCCCTTGTGGTGCAGCACCTCCGCCGACGGCACGTAGACGGACTGCCAGCCGGCCTTGCCCAGCCGGTCGCCGAGGTCGACGTCCTCCATGTACATGAAGTAGCGCTCGTCGAAACCACCCACCTGCTCGAACGCGGCCCGGCGGACCAGCAGGCAGGAGCCCGACAACCAGCCCACCGGACGCTCGCTGGGCTCCAGGTGCTCCTGCCGGTAGGCCTTGGTCCAACGGTTGCGCGGCCAGACCGGCCCCAGCAGCGCATGCATGCCGCCGCGGATCAGGCTCGGCAGGTGACGGGCCGACGGGTACACCGACCCGTCCGGATCCCGGATCAGCGGCCCCAGCGCGCCCGCTTGCGGCCACCGGGTGGCGGCCTCCAGCAGGGCGTCGATGCTGCCCGGGCCCCATTGCACGTCCGGGTTGGCCACGATCACCCAGTCCTCGACCCAGTTTTCGTCGCGCTGCGCCAGCTTGGCGACGGTGCGGTTGACCGCCGTCCCGTAGCCGAGGTTGGAGCCGGTGGGCATCAACCGCACGTTCGGATAGCGCATCACGGCGGCCTGCGGGGTGCCGTCGGTGGAGCCGTTGTCGGCCAGCAGCACGCTGACGGGACGTTCGGTGGCGAGCGACAACGACGCCAGGAACCGCTCCAGGTGCGGACCCGGCGAATAGGTCACCGCCACCACCGGCAGAACGTCAGTCACGCGTAGAGGGTAACGGTCGATCGGCGCCGGCCGCGGCGAGTGCGTCGGTAAGTGCACTGCGCCAGGGCCGTAACGGTGTCAACCCCGCCGCGATCCATTCCCGGTTCGACAGCGCCGAATAGCCGGGCCGCGCCGCCGGGCGCGGGAATTCGTCGGTGCCGCACGGGTTGACCCGGTGCGGGTCGGCGCCGCTTTCCTCGAACACCGCACGGGCCTGCTCGAAGCGGGACACCGCACCCTCGTTGGCGGCGTGGAAGATGCGTCCGCGGACATCTTTCGTTGGCAAGCTGTCGGCCAGCTCCAGCAGCGCCGCGGCCAGGTCGGCGGCATAGGTGGGCGAGCCGGTCTGGTCGTCGACCACCCGGATCGGACCGGCGCCGGCGGCCAGTCGCTGCATCACCGCCACGAAGTCGCCGCGCTCGACGCCGCCGGTGTACACCCAGGCGGTGCGCACCACGACGGCATCCGGCAGCGCGGCATGAACCGCCTGCTCGCCGGCCAGCTTGCTGCGTGCGTAGACGCCCTGCGGCGCGGTTCGGTCGCCGGGCTCGTAGGGGCGCGGCGGTGCATCCCCGAAGTCGCCGTCGAACACGTAGTCGGTGGAGACGTGGATGAGCTCGGCTCCGACCCGTGCGCAGGCGCGCGCCAGGTGCTCCGGGCCGGCGGCGTTGACGGCATACGCGCGGGCCTCGTCGGTCTCGGCGCCGTCGACGTCGGTGTAGGCCGCGCAGTTGATCACGGTGTCGCCGGCCTGGATATTCCGCGCGGCCGCCGCCGGGTCGGTGACGTCCCATTGCGACGAGGCGGCGGCCAGCACGTCGCGGCCGGATCGGGTGGCTTGCGCGGCCAACAGGCTGCCCAACTGCCCGCCCGCACCGGTGATCACAAGCCTGCCTGCCATGGTTCGAGTCTGGCACGCCGATGCGGGCTACCCGGAAACCGGATGTTGCGCAAGTAACCTACAGTGATGCCTGCGCAAAGTGTGGCTCGTGTGATGCGTGTGATTTGCACCGCCCTGGCGGTGACCGTGGTGATCGGCACCGGCGTGGCCTGGAGCAACGTCAGATCTTTCGAAGACGGCATCTTCCACATGTCGTCGCCCTCGCTGGGAGGCGGCGCCGACGACGGCGCGATCGACATCCTGCTGGTGGGCCTGGACAGCCGGACCGACGCACACGGCAACGCGCTGACCCCCGAGGAACTGGCCACCTTGCGCGCCGGCGACGAAGAGGCCACCAACACCGACACCATCATCCTGGTCCGCATCCCCAACAACGGGAAGTCGGCAACCGCGATCTCGATCCCCCGCGACTCCTACGTGCAGGCGCCCGGCCTGGGCAAGACCAAGATCAACGGCGTCTATGGGCAGACCCGCGAAGCCAAGCGGACCAGCCTGGTCAAAGCCGGCGCCTCGGCCGCCGAGGCCGCCGCGGCCGGCACCGAAGCCGGGCGCACGGCATTGATCAAGACGGTGGCCGACCTCACCGGCGTCACCGTCGACCATTACGCCGAGATCGGCCTGCTGGGCTTCGCACTGATCGCCGACGCCCTCGGCGGCGTCGACGTGTGCCTCAAAGATGCTGTGTTCGAACCGCTTTCAGGTGCCGACTTCCCGGCCGGCCGGCAGAAGCTCAACGGCCCGCAAGCGCTCAGCTTCGTGCGGCAACGGCACGAACTGCCGCGCGGCGACCTGGACCGGGTGGTGCGACAGCAAGTGGTGATGGCCTCGCTGGCCCACCGGGTGATCTCGGGCAAGACGCTGTCCAGCCCGGCCACGCTCAAGCGCCTGGAACAGGCCGTACAGCGCTCGGTGGTGATCTCGTCGGGCTGGGACATCATGGACTTCGTCCGCCAGTTGCAGAGCCTGGCCGGCGGCAAGGTCGCGTTCGCCACCATCCCGGTGCTCGACGGCGCCGGCTGGAGTGACGACGGCATGCAGAGCGTGGTGCGGGTGGATCCGCACCAGGTGCAGGAGTGGGTTCTGGGTCTGCTGCACGAGCAGGACCAGGGACACACCGAGGAGCTGGCCTACGCGCCCGGCAAGACCACCGCCAACGTGGTCAACGACACCGACATCAACGGACTCGCCTCGGCGGTGTCCGACGTGTTGACCGCCAAGGGGTTCACCGCCGGCACGGTCGGCAACAACGACGGCAGCCACGTCAAGAACAGCCAGGTGCGCGCGCCCAAGGCCGACGACCTGGGCGCCCAGGAAGTGGCCAAGCAACTCGGCGGCCTGCCCGTCGTCGCCGACTCGTCGATACCGGCCGGATCGGTGCGGGTGGTGCTGGCCAACGACTACACCGGCCCGGGATCGGGGCTCGACGGCGGCGGCACGGCTACGCAGGTGCGCGCCTCCACCGTGGGGGCCGCCAATTCGACCGCCCCCGCCCCGTCGCCCATCCTCACCGCGGGCTCGGACAACCCCGAGTGCATAAACTGACCACTTCGTGGGGCAACTGACACTGAGCGCGGCAATCCTGGATCCGATGCTGCGCGCCGACCCGGTCGGCCCGCGTATCACCTACTACAACGATTCCACCGGCGAGCGCATCGAACTGTCCGCGGTGACGCTGGCGAACTGGGCCGCCAAGACGGCCAACCTGCTGCGCGACGAACTGGGCGCCGGGCCGGGCAGCCGGGTGGCGGTGCTGTTGCCGGCGCACTGGCAGACCGCGGCGGTGCTGTTCGGGGTGTGGTGGATCGGCGCCGAGGCGGTTTTCGACGGTCCCGCCGACGTCGCGTTCTGCACGGCCGACCGGCTGGACGAGGCCGATGACTCGGTCACCGGCGGTGAGGTGGCGGTGTTGTCGCTGGACCCGTTCGGCAAGCCCGTCCCAGACCTGCCGATCGGCGTCACCGACTACGCCACCGCGGTGCGGGTGCACGGCGACCAGATCGTGCCCGAACCCCAGCCCGGGCCGGCGCTGGCCGGGCAGTCGGCCGCCCAGGTGCTGGCGGCTTGCGCGCAATCGGCGGCGATGCAGGGCATCTCGGCGACAGACCGAGTGCTGTCCACCGCGTCGTGGGAGCGGCCCGAGCAGCTGGTGGACCAATTGCTGGCGGTGCTGTCGGTGGGCGGGTCGCTGGTTTTGGTGGCCAATCCGGATTCGGCGGCGATGGCGCGCCGCATCGAAACCGAGAAGGTCACCCGCACGCTGCTGACAGGTCCCTAAACACATGTTGATATCGCGATATTTGGATGTTAGCGTCGGGAGATCCCAGAGAAAGGCGTAACGATGGCGGTGCAGGCGCTCTTGGCAAAGGCGGCTTCGACGGTGATCACCGGGTTGGCCGGGGTCACCGCGTACGAGGTGCTGAAGAAAGCCGCCAAGAAAGCACCCCTGCACGAGACGGCCGTCAAGGGCGCCGAACTTGGGCTGCGCGGCACCCGCAAGGCGGAGGTGGCCGCCGAATCGGCCCGCCTCAAGATCGCCGACGTGATGGCCGAAGCCCGCGAACGCATCGGCGAAGAGACGCCCACGCCTGCCGTCGGGGACGTCCACGACCACGACCACTGAGCGGATGACTCTCGCGATCGCCGAACCGCTGGAGGTCGTCTCCGATGCGGCGGGCCGGATGCGGGTCAAGGTCGACTGGGTGCGCTGCGACTCGCGGCGGGCCGTCGCGGTGGAAGAGGCCGTCACCCAGGTCGACGGGGTGCGAGTGGCCCATGCCTACCCCCGCACCGGTTCGGTCGTCGTCTGGTACTCCCCCAGGCGCTGCGACCGCGTGGCCGTGCTCGATGCGGTGCGCAGCGCTAAAACCGTTGCGGCCGAACTGATCCCGACTCGCGAACCGCACTCGAGCGAGATCCGCAACACCGACGTGCTGCGCATGGTCATCGGCGGTGCGGCGCTGGCGCTGCTCGGCGTGCGCCGCTACGTGTTCGCGCGGCCACCGCTGCTGGGCGCGGGTGGACGGCTGGTGGCCACCGGCGTCACCGTCTTCACCGGCTACCCGTTCCTGCGCGGCGCCCTGCGCTCGGTGGGCTCGGGCAAGCTCGGCACCGACGCGCTGGTCTCGGCCGCCACGGTCGCCAGCCTGATCCTGCGCGAGAACGTCGTCGCGCTGACCGTGCTGTGGCTGCTCAACATCGGCGAGTACCTGCAGGACCTGACCCTGCGCCGCACCCGGCGCGCGATCTCCGAACTGCTGCGCGGCAGCCAGGACACCGCCTGGATCCGGCTCGAAGACGGTACCGAAGTACAGGTGGCGATCGACACCGTGCAGATCGGTGACGAGGTGGTGATCCACGACCACGTCGCCATCCCGGTCGACGGCGAGGTGGTCGAGGGCGAGGCCATCGTCAACCAATCCGCGATCACCGGCGAGAACCTGCCGGTCAGCGTCACCGCCGGGGCGCTCGTGCACGCCGGCTCGGTGGTGGTGCGCGGCCGGCTGGTGGTGCGCGCACAGGCCGTCGGCAACCAGACCACCATCGGCCGCATCATCACCAGAGTCGAAGAGGCCCAACATGATCGGGCCCCGATTCAGACCGTCGGCGAGAACTTCTCCCGCCGCTTCGTGCCCACTTCGTTCGTCGTCTCGGCCGTCACCCTGCTGGTCACCGGCGACGTCCGTCGGGCCATGACCATGCTGCTGATCGCGTGCCCGTGCGCGGTCGGGCTGTCCACCCCGACGGCGATCAGCGCCGCCATCGGCAACGGCGCCCGGCGCGGCATCCTGATCAAGGGCGGCTCGCACCTCGAGCAGGCCGGCCGGGTGGACGCGATGGTCTTCGACAAGACCGGCACGCTGACCGTCGGGCGCCCGGTGGTCACCAATATTGTTTCGCTGCAGAAAGACTGGGAGCCCGAGCAGGTGCTGGCGTACGCGGCCAGCTCGGAGATCCACTCCCGGCACCCGCTGGCCGAGGCCGTCATCCGCTCCACCGAGGAACGCCACATCAGCATCCCGCCGCACGAGGAGTGCGAGGTGCTGGTGGGGCTGGGCATGCGGACCTGGGCCGACGGGCGCACCCTGCTGCTGGGCAGCCCGGGACTGCTGCGCGCCGAGAAGGTCCGGGTGTCCAAGAAAGCCTCGGAGTGGGTCGCCAAGCTGCGCGCCCAGGCCGAAACCCCGCTGCTGCTCGCGGTGGACGGCAAGCTGGTGGGCCTGATCAGCCTGCGCGACGAGGTGCGGCCCGAGGCCGCCGAGGTGCTGAACAGGTTGCGCTGCAACGGAGTTCGCCGCATCGTGATGCTCACCGGCGACCACCCCGACATTGCCGAAGTGGTTGCCGCAGAGCTGGGCATCGACGAATGGCGCGCCGAAGTGATGCCCGAGGACAAGCTGGAGGTGGTGCGCGGCCTGCAGCAGGAGGGCTTTGTGGTCGGCATGGTCGGCGACGGCGTGAACGACGCCCCCGCGCTGGCCGCCGCCGACATCGGCATCGCGATGGGCCTGGCCGGCACCGACGTCGCTGTCGAGACCGCCGACGTCGCGCTGGCCAACGACAACCTGCACCGCCTGCTCGACGTGCGGGACCTGGGCGCCCGCGCGGTGGGCGTCATCCAGCAGAACTACGGCATGTCGATCGCGGTCAATGCGGCCGGCCTGCTGATCGGGGCGGGCGGTGCGCTGTCACCGGTGCTCGCCGCGATTCTGCACAACGCGTCGTCGGTCGCGGTGGTGGCCAACAGCTCCCGGCTGATCCGCTACCGGCTGGACTAAGTCACGCGCTGGTCTTTCAGCAATCGCTTGAGCACCTTGCCGCCCGCATTGCGGGGCAGCGCGTCGACGAAGCGGACGTCGCGGGGAATCTTGAAGCGCGCCAACTGGTTTCGCACGTAATCTTTGACATCCTGTTCGGTCAGCGAGACGCCCGGCCGCGGCACGATGTAGGCGCGCAGCCGTTGGCCGAACTCCTCGTCGTCGACGCCCACCACCGCGACCTCGAGGATGCCGGGGTGGTTCGCCAGCGCCTCTTCCACCTCACCGGGGTAGACGTTCTCCCCGCCCGAGACGATCATCTCGTCGTCGCGCCCGTCCACGTGCAACCTGCCGGCCGCGTCGAAATGGCCGACGTCGCCGGTGGCCATCAGGCCCTGGATCGACTCCTTGGTGCCGCCGCCGGTGTAGCCCTCGAAAGCCAGGATGTTGCCGACGCAAATCCGTCCCGGCGTCCCGACGGGCGCTTCGTGCAGCTCGTCGGCGAAGACCTTGACCACCGATCCCGGCACCACCTTGCCGACGCATCCCGGCGCGACGGCCAGGTCTGCCGGCGTGGCGATGGTGGCGTAGGCGACCTCGGTGGAGCCGTACATGTTGTAGACCACCGGCCCCAGCGCTTCCAGGGCGCGGGTGGCCAGCGCGGCCCCGAGCTGAGAGCCGCCGATGAACACGATCCGCAACGCGGACAGGTCGGCCGCGGCCAGCGCCTGCGGGCCTAGGTCCAGGATGCGCCGCAGCATGATCGGTACCACGATCATGGCGTCGGCCCGCTGCTCGGCCGCGCTGTTCAGGGCCTGCTGCGGGTCGAAATGGCGGTGCAACACCAGCGTCGAGCCGAGCACCATCGCGTACATGGCGTGGCTGAAGCCCAGCGAATGGAACAGCGGCACACAGCATTCGGTGACGCCGCGGCCGCGGAACGGAACCTTGCCGAGCAGACTTCCGACGGGGATCAGCGACAGCGGCTCGGAACGCATGGCGCCTTTCGGGGTGCCGGTGGTTCCGCTGGTGGAGATGATGATCTTGGGCCGGCCACCCGAGCGGGGCGGTGGCGCATCCGCGCCGCGTTCGATGCCGCGGTCGATCAGCCCGTCGATGGTGTCGTCGGCCGGGGTGTCGCTCCACGCCACGACTCGGCCCAGCCTCGGCCGGACATCGGCGACGACGGCCCGGTACTCGTCGTCGTGCACCAACAGATCGATTTTCTCGCGGGCCACCATGTCGGCGAGCTGGGCGCTGCCGAAGCCGGTGTTGAGCAGCACGACGCCCGCGCCGCACTTGGCGGCCCCATAAACCGCCTCGAGGAAGCCCCGGTGGTTGGCGGCCAGGATGGCCACGCTGGCGCCGGGGCCGAGCCCGCGGCAGCGCCACTGGTTGGCCAGCGCGTTGGTGCGGCGATCCAACTCGCCGAAGCTGAGCGGACCGCGCTCGTCGATCAGCGCCAGACCGTCGGGGTCGCGGCCCGCGGCGATCGCCGTCGCCGCGCCCAGCAGCCCATAGCGTTGCAGGGCGCGCAGCACCGACCCGATCCGGGCCGGCAGGATCGGCCGCAGTCCGCCCGACCGGAGATACAACAGCAGGGACTCGCCTTCCAAACCCAGCCGCCTGGCCAGCCCCGCCAACGTCTGCTCTGCGCTCACCACACGTCGATGCTGCCACCGATCCGCGCGGCACGGCAGGCGTAACGACACCGTGGACGGGTGCCTTTGGTCACCCGCGCAGGCACGGCAACCGCTCGACGCTCAGCAGCCGCAGTCCAGGCCCCGCCAGGCCCGGAAGCCCTGCCAGATCGCGACAGCGGCGATCACGAGTCCGACAGCCGGATCGACCCACCAGGTCCCCGACCACGTCGCAGTGACGGCGAGGCCCACCAGCACTCCAGCCGCCTGGGCGGCACACAGGTAGTTCTGCGTGCCTTCACCCTTGGTGGCCCCGGAGCCCAGTCGCGCGCCCAGATTGGCTTGATCCGGCCCAGCGTCGGCATCAGCACCAGGGCCAGCGCCGTCAGCGCGATGCCGATCAGCGAGGTCTCGGCGTGCTGACCCTCGACGAGGTGGCGGACCGACTCGGCCGCGATGTAGGGGGCGGTCAGCCAGAACGACAGCGCGACACCGATCTGCGCGCGCCGCTCCGCCTTGTCGCAGTGCGTGCGCGAACCGCTGAACCGCCAGATCACCATCGCGCTGGCCAAGCCTTCGGGCACGCTGCCCAGCGCCCACCCCGTCAACGCCACCGACCCCACCGCGATGCCCTGCCACAGGCCCAGCACGCCCTCGCACAGCATCACGGCCAGGCTCACCCAGGCCAGCCGGTGCGCCACTCGCGCGTGTCGCCGCCAGGCGGCATCTCGCGTCGGCGGCCCGTGCCGGGCGACGGTTCCGTCGCAGCAGGCGTCGACTTCGATGAGACCGGGAGTGGTCGCCGGTTGCATCCCACGATGCTAGATGCGTAGCCGTGCGGAAGCTGGTAACCCGGGTGGCGACCGCGGACACGGTTTGGTGACAAGGATCGCGTCGTTAATCTGTCTAAGCATGTAAGGCGCGCCTCGACCCCGACGGCGAGCCAGACAAGGAGAATCGCGGCCGATGACGGACAACCAACCGAAACCGCTGGACGGCTTCCGGGTACTGGACTTCACCCAGAACGTCGCCGGGCCGCTGGCCGGACAGGTGCTGGCCGACCTGGGTGCCGAAGTCATCAAGATCGAGGCGCCGGGCGGGGAGCAGGCGCGGCGGCTCACCTCGGTGCTGCCCGGCCGCCCCCCGCTGGCCACCTACTTCCTGCCGAACAACCGCGGTAAGAAGTCGGTGACGGTCGACCTCACGGACGAGGTCGCCAAGCGGCAGATCCTCGAGCTCGCCGACACCGCCGACGTGGTGCTGGAAGGGTTCCGGCCCGGTGTCATGGAGCGGCTCGGCTTGGGCCCCGAGGAGCTACGGGCCCGCAACCCCAAGCTGATTTACGCCCGGCTCAGCGCGTACGGCGGCAACGGCCCGCACGGTTCGCGGCCGGGGGTCGACCTGATGGTCGCGGCCGAGGCCGGCATGAGCAGCGGCATGCCCACCCCGAGCGGCAAACCGCAGATCATTCCCTTCCAGGTGGTCGACAACGCCAGTGGCCACGTGCTGGCCCAGGCTGTGCTGGCCGCGTTGCTCAACCGCGAGCGGCACGGTGTCGGTGACCTGGTGCGGGTCGCGATGTACGACGTCGCGGTCGGCCTGCAGGCCAATCAGCTGACCATCCACCTGAACAAGCTGCCGGCTAAACCCGAACCGGCCCAGCAGCCCGCCGGCCAACCCGCCGGCGAGCCGGTCAAGAAGCGCAAGGGCGTCGGCTTCGCCACCCAACCCTCGGACGCGTTCCGCGCCTCCGACGGTTACCTCGTGATCAGCGCCTATGTGCCCAAGCACTGGACGAAGCTGTGCCAGATCATCGGCCGGCCCGACCTGATCGACGACCCGCGGTTCGCCGACCAGCGTTCCCGGGCGATCAACTACGCCGAGTTGACCGAAGAACTCGAATCGGCGCTGGCGGCCAAGACGGCCGCCGAATGGGTGGAACTGCTGCAGGAGGGCGGCCTGATGGCGTGCCTGGCTTACACGTGGAAGCAGGTGGTGGACACCCCGTTGTTCGCCGAGAACGACCTCGCGCTGCAAGTGAGTGCCGACGATCCGGCGATCGGGACGGTCACCGTGATCCGTACGCCGGCCCGCTACACCAGCTTCGACGCCACCGTCACCGACCCGCCGCCGGCGCCCGGCCAACACAACGACCGGTATCTCACCGAGCTTTCCTAAATTCGCGCAGGCGATTCATCGTTTTTCTTTGAATTGCCGATGAATCGCTGTTCGGCTCCCGGGATCGTTGGCGGCCGCAGGGATATTGGTGAATGCGCCGGTAATCGGGCTCATATGTTTGCTGGTTGCAAATATGTGTTGCCCGTACCCGACGCCTGGTGGACTACCGGTCGACAGACGGCGTTCACGCCGGTCCTGAAAGGTCGTCAGCCGGAAGCCCCCGGCAACGAGGAGTCGCATGAGCAGCACTGCCACCGCGGAAGCGCCCCGCAAGATCCTGCCGAACCTGCGCTACGACCTGCCGGCCTCGCTGGTGGTCTTCCTGGTCGCGCTGCCGCTGTCGCTGGGTATCGCCATCGCCTCCGGCGCCCCGCTGATGGCCGGGTTGATCGCCGCGGTCGCCGGCGGCATCGTCGCCGGCTCCGTCGGCGGTTCGGTGCTTCAGGTCAGCGGCCCGGCCGCCGGCCTCACCGTGGTGGTGGCCGATTTGATCGACCAGTTCGGCTGGCAGATGACGTGCGTGATCACCATTTGCGCCGGTGCGGTGCAGATCCTGCTGGGCCTGGTCCGGGTAGCGCGTGCGGCGCTGGCCGTCGCGCCGGTGGTGGTGCACGCCATGCTGGCCGGCATCGGCGTGACCATCGTGCTGCAGCAGATCCACGTGCTGATGGGTGGCGCCTCACGCAGCTCGGCCTGGGAAAACATCAAGGCGCTGCCGAACGGCATCCTGAATCACGAACTGCACGAGGTGATCGTCGGCGGCACGGTCATCGCCATCCTGGTGCTGTGGTCGAAGCTGCCCCCCAGGATCCGCTTCATCCCGGGCGCACTGGTGGCGATCGTGGTGGCCACGGCGCTGTCGCTGCTGGTGGACCTGCAGGTGGACCGGATCAACCTGTCGGGCAACTTCTTCGACGCCATCGGGCTGCCGCAGCTGCCGCCGGTGTCCCCGAGCGGCCACCCGTGGCTGTCCGAGATCGGCGCGGTCGCGCTCGGCGTGGTCACGGTGGCGCTGATCGCCAGCGTCGAATCCCTGCTCTCGGCGGTCGGCATCGACAAGATGCACAGCGGACCGCGCACCAACTTCAACCGGGAGATGATCGGGCAGGGCAGCGCCAACGTGGTGTCCGGCCTGCTGGGCGGCCTGCCGGTGACCGGCGTCATCGTGCGAAGTTCCACCAACGTCGCCGCGGGCGCGCGCACCCGGACTTCGGCCGTGCTGCACGGGGTGTGGATCCTGCTGTTCGCCTCGCTGCTGACCGGCCTGGTGGAGCTGATCCCCAAGGCCGCGCTGGCCGGTCTGCTCATCGTCATCGGTATCCAGCTGATCAAGCTGGCCCACATCCAGGTGGCCGTGCGCACCGGCAACTTCGCGATCTACGTCATCACCATCGTCTGCGTGGTCTTTCTCAACCTGCTCGAGGGTGTGGCCATCGGGCTGGCGGTGGCCATCGGGTTCCTGCTGGTCCGGGTCGTCCAAGCGCCCATCGAGGCCAAACCGGTGGGCGAGGAGTCCAAGCACTGGCGGGTCGACATCGACGGCACGCTCAGTTTCCTGCTGCTGCCGCGGCTGACCAACGTGCTCTCCACCCTGCCGCCCGGGTGCGATGTGACGCTGAACCTGAACGCCGACTACATCGACCACTCGATCTCCGAGGCCATCTCCGACTGGAAGACCGCCCATGAGGCAACCGGCGGATCGGTGACCATCGTCGAGACGTCGCCGGCCAACCTGGTGAGCGCCCACCAGAGCCCACCGCGACGCCACTTCGTCTCCCGCTCGCTGCGCGAGGCGCCCTGGCCGTCGCGCCGCGACAACAACGGCGACGGGCCCGACGCCTCGATTCTGGACGGCGTCCAGCACTATCACCGCATCGGCAATCTGCACCATCACGTCCCTGAGCTCATCGACTCCCCCAACCCCGACACGGTGTTCTTGACCTGTGCCGACTCCCGGATCCTGCCGGACACCATCACCGCGAGCCGGCCCGGCGACCTCTACATCGTGCGCAACGTCGGCAACCTGGTGCCGGTGGACTCCGCCGAGCGCTCCGTGGACGCCGCGCTGGACTTCGCGGTCAACCAACTCGGCGTGAGTTCGGTTGTGGTGTGCGGACATTCGTCATGCCGCGCGATGCAGGCGCTGCTCGACGGAACGCTCCACGACACCGCCGCCCCGATCTCGCAGTGGCTCGAACATGCCCGGGAAAGCCTGGCAGCCTACCGGGACAACCACGACGCCCGGCTGAGCTGCACGTCGAACGGTTTCCGCTTCAGCGAAGTCGACCAGCTGGCGATCGTCAACGTGGCGGTGCAGGTCGACCGGCTCAGCCGCCACCCGATCCTGGCTGCCGCGGTGGAGTCAGGTGCCGTGCAAGTGGTGGGCATCTTCTTCGACTTCGCCACCGTGCACGTGCACGTGGTGGATCGGCACGGGATCGTGCCCGCCACCCAGACCGCGCGGGAACCGGCTCCCGCGCACTGAATCCGGCCGCCCGTCAGCTGGGCGGCAGCCGCACCACCTGCAGGAAGAACTCGTCGATCTGGCGGACCGCGTTCATGAACTGATCCAGGTCCACCGGCTTGGTGACGTACGCGTTGGCGTGCAGCTTGTAGCTCTTGAGGATGTCCTCCTCGGCCGAGGAGGTGGTCAGCACGACGACCGGGATGCGGCACAGGTCGGGGTCCGATTTGATTTTCTGCAGCAGATGCCGCCCGTCGTACTTCGGCAGGTTCAGGTCGAGCAGGATCAGGTCGGGCCGCGGAGCGTGCTCGTAGTTGCCGCGCTTGTAGAGGTAGTTCAGCCCCTCCTCGCCGTCATGCGCGACATGCAGCCTGTTCTTGAGCTTGTTGTGCTCGAACGCTTCCCGGGTGATCAGCTCGTCGCCGGGGTCGTCTTCGACCAACAGGATGTCGATCGCGCGACCGGGTGATGTCATTCGTTTGCTCCTTCTGAAGAGACCAAGCCGTATTGGACTACCTCACTGCGCCCCCCGATGGGTTCAGCGTTGAGCTCGGCGACAGGCAAAGTGAACTCGAACCGTGTCCCATCGGTATACGAGGTGTCGATCCACACGGTGCCCCCGTGGTGCTCGACGATCTTCTTGCACATCGCAAGACCGAGACCTGTTCCACCATAGGCGTCGCGACCGTGCAGCCGCTGGAAGATGATGAACACCTTGTCGACGAACTCCTCGGCGATTCCGATGCCGTTGTCCGAGACGCTGAAAACCCAGAGGTTCTCCCGACTGCCGGTGCCGCGCCGGAATTCGATCGTGATCCGGGGCGGAACGCCCTCGCGGTGAAACTTCACCGCATTGCCGATCAGGTTCTGCCACAACACAACCAGCAATGTCGGGTCACCGTTGACCCGCGGCAGCGGCCGGGCCGGCCGGACGATCTCGGCTCCCGACTCCTCGATGGCCACCGCCAGATTGGCCACCGCCGAGTCCAGCGCCGTGTCGAGTTCGACCGCGGTGTACTTGGCGTTGAGCCGACCCACCCGGGAGAAGCTGAGCAGGTCGTTAATCAGCACCTGCATCCGCTTGGCGCCGTCGACCGCGAAGTCGATGTACTCCACGCCGCGGTCGTCGAGCTTGTCCCGGTACCGGCGCTCGAGCAACGTGCAGAAGGACGCCACTTTGCGCAGCGGCTCCTGCAGGTCGTGCGACGCGACGTAGGCGAACTGCTCGAGTTCGGCGTTCGAACGCCGCAGATCGGCCGCCTGCTCGTCGAGTTGCGCCTGCGCGGCCCGCGACGCCTCCAGCGCCTGCACGATCCGCTGCCGCATCCCTTCCACGTCGTAGGCGATGCCGCGGATGTCCGCCGGCCGGCGGGGCAGCTTGATGGCGTCGCCGAAGTGGCCTTCGGTGACCTGGCGGCAGGACGCCGCCAGCGACGCCAGCGGCTTCGACACCGCGCGGTTGATCAGCAGCCCCAGCGCCGCGGCCGTCACGAAGAACGTCACCACCATCGAGGCCAGCACCCGGTCCCGCCAGTCGTTGACCCGCTGCAGGCTGGCGGTGGCCTGGTTGCGCGCCTCGGTCAGGTGCGCGGTCTGCGTGTCGAAAAGCCCGCGCAGGCCGTCGAACAGCGTTTTGCCATGGTCGGTCAGGTCGGCGTTCTTGGTGAAGGCCGCGTTGTTGGCCCGCAAGGCGGCGATGACCGGTTCGGCGTAGCTGTTTCGCCATTCCGTGGCGGCAGCCTCGATCGCATCCAGATCCGCGATCAGATCCGGATGCCGACCCAGTCGGCTCCGAATAAAGTCGGCCGCGGCGCGTTCGGCGCGCTGCCCGTCGTAATACGGCTTGAGGAACTGCGGATCGGCGGTGAGCAGATAGCCGCGGGTGCCGGTTTCCTGGTCGCGCACCGCCGCCTGCAGCTGAGCCGCGGCCACCCGGGCCGGCTGCACGTCGTCGCGCAACTCGCGCGACACTTCGTCGGCGTGCTCCAGCAACAACCCGCCCAGCACCGCGCCCGCGAGCACCAACACGCCCATGATCGACAACACCAGGGCCTGCCAGCCGCGCGCGGTGAGTTGCTTTCTGGGCAGCGTTCCCGAGGCGTCGGTTCTCACGAGGTGCGCTCCACGCGTACCACGGCGATGTCGTCGCTGAGCCCGCCCATCCCGCGGGCGAGTTCCTCGGCGCCGTCGATCACGGCGTCGACGAACTGTGCGCCGGGCAGCGCCGCGTGCCCCCGCGCCAGGGCCAGCAAGCCGGCTTCGCCCAGCCGGCGCCCGTCATGACCGGAATACCCCTCGAACAGCCCGTCGGTGAGCAACAGCAACCCGTGCCCGGGCGGCAGCTCCAGCTGGTGCTGGGGCCAGCCGGAACTGCGTAGTCCCAGCGCGGGACCGTAGGGGGGTTCGATCCACTCCACCGATCCCGGCCCGTGCAGCAGCATCCCGGGGTGGCCGGCCCGGACGGCGGTGATCGGGCCATCGTCGGGCGGTATCGCCAGGCTCAGCACGGTGGCGAACACGCCGTTCTCGGCCCGCTCGGCATGCAGCACCCGCTCCAGCTGGCGCATCTGCTCGACACCGTGCACTCCGGCGAAAGTCAGTGTGCGCCAGGCGATCCGCAGTGCGGCACCCAACGCCGCCTCGTCGGGGCCGTGTCCGGCGACGTCGCCGATCAGGACGTGGGTGACCCGGTCGGAAGTCTGCACCACGTCGTAGAAATCGCCGCACAGCAAGGCGTTCTCGCGGCTGGGCCGGTACCGGGCGACGATGTCGACGCCCGGGTTGTCCAGCAACAGCGGCGAGGGCAGCAGGCCGCGTTCGAGCAGCGCGTTCTCCCGGGCCCGCAGCTGGCTGGCATGCAGGTCCGCGGCGATCAGCTCGGCCCGCTTGCGCTCGATCGCGTACAGCAGGGCCCGCCGCAACATCTCCGGCTCCACCCGCCCCTTGACCAGGTAGTCCTGCGCGCCGGCCGCGACGGCAGAAGCCCCGAAGTACTCGTCGTTGAGCCCGGTGAGCACGACGATCGGGACGGTGGCGTCGCTGCGCAGGATGCGGTCCAACGCGTCGATCCCGTTGGCGTCCGGCAGGTTCAGATCCAGCAGCACGCAGTCGGGGCGGGCGGAGGCCAGCTCGCGTTCGGCGTGCGCCATCGACTGTGCCCACACCACCTCGATGTCGGCGACCGCATCGGCGATCAGCTCCTCGACCAGCACCGCGTCGGCGCGGTCGTCCTCGACCAGCAGCAGCGACAACGCCTGCCACGTCGCGGCCGGTGCGATCGACCCTTGCGCCATCAAGTGCTCGTCACGCAGTCACGTGCGCGCAAACCTACGTTCGTCACCTCATCGCCCCCTGGGCAGTGGGAATACGTTTGGTCGGACGATGGCGTGCAGGCGTGCGGCCGACGCGCCGAAGCGGGCCCTCCGCAGCGTCCTGCCACCCCGACTGGCTGCTCAATCGCGTGGACTGCTCGTCTGCTGGATAATAGGCGGTTGCGCTGGGAGTTTCCCATTGTTCGCGAAACTGCGCATGCACTGTTTACAGGCCGGCTCAGCGTAGCAATGCCCGCGACATCACGACACGCTGAATCTGGTTGGTGCCCTCGTAAATCTGGGTGATCTTGGCGTCCCGCATCATCCGCTCCACCGGGAAGTCGACGGTGTACCCGGCGCCGCCGAACAACTGCACCGCGTCGGTGGTGACCTCCATCGCCACGTCGGAGGCCAGACACTTCGACGCCGCGGAGATGAACCCCAGGTTGCCCTCCCCGCGCTCGGCGCGGGCCGCGGCGCTGTAGACCATCAGCCGGGCGGACTCCACCTTCATCGCCATGTCGGCGATCATGAACTGCACCGCCTGGAAATCGCTGATCGACTGCCCGAACTGCTTGCGGTCCTTGGTGTAGGCGATGGCGGCGTCCAGCGCGCCCTGGGCGATGCCGACGGCCTGCGCGCCGATGGTCGGGCGGGTGTGGTCGAGGGTGGCCAGGGCGGTCTTGAACCCGGTACCCGGGTCGCCGATGATCCGGTCACCGGGCACCCGACAGTTCTCGAAGTACAACTCGGTGGTGGGCGAGCCCTTGATGCCGAGCTTGCGTTCCTTGGGGCCGACGGAGAAGCCCTCGTCGTCCTTGTGCACCATGAACGCCGAGATGCCGTTGGCGCCCTTGTCGGGGTCGGTCACCGCCATCACGGTGTACCAACTGGACTTGCCGCCGTTGGTGATCCAGCACTTGGTGCCGTTGAGAATCCAGTCGTCGCCGTCGGCCTTGGCCCGGGTCCGCATCGATCCGGCGTCGCTGCCGGCCTCCCGTTCGCTCAGCGCGTAAGAGGCCATCGCGGTGCCGTCGGCGATGGACGGCAGCACCTGCTTCTTCAGCTCGTCGGAGCCGCGCAGGATCAGGCCCATGGTGCCCAGTTTGTTGACCGCCGGGATCAGCGAGGCCGACGCGTCGACCCGGGCGACCTCCTCGATGACGATGCAGGCCGCCACCGAGTCCGCACCCTGGCCGCCGAACTCCTCGGGCACGTGGACGGCGTTGAAACCCGAATTGTTGAGAGCCTGCAGTGCTTCCTCGGGGAACCGGGAGTTCTCGTCGACGTCGGCGGCATGCGGGGCGATCTCCTTCTCCGCCAGCGCCCGGATCGCGGCACGCAACTCCTGGTGTTCCTCGGGAAGTTGGAACAAATCGAATGACGGGTTTCCGGCCCATCCAGCCATCTGTCGGCCTCCTTGCTAGTCGGGGCCCAATTTACTCGCTCGCTGCTGCAACGCCGCATCCTTGGCTTGCACGCTGCGCGCCAGCTCGTCCTGGAACTCGACGATGCGCGCGCGTAGTTGCGGATCCGACGATCCGAGCATCCGGACGGCCAACAGTCCCGCGTTGCGGGCGCCGCCGATGGACACCGTGGCCACCGGCACACCGGCCGGCATCTGCACGATCGACAACAGCGAATCCAGGCCGTCCAGCCGCCCCAGCGGCACCGGCACGCCGATCACCGGCAGCGGTGTGGCCGAGGCCACCATGCCGGGCAGGTGCGCCGCTCCCCCGGCGCCCGCGATGATCACCTCGATGCCGCGGCCGGCGGCGTCGCGGGCATAGTCGAACATCGCCCCCGGGGTGCGGTGCGCCGAGACCACCCGAACCTCGTGCGGGATGCCGAACTCGGCCAGCGCCGCGGCCGCGTCGACCATCACCGACCAGTCGCTGTCGCTGCCCATGATCACTGCGACGCGGGGCTGCGCTGCATCACCCATGCGGATCCCATCCGTCCGTCCACTGCGCGTGGGACAACCAGTGTGCCGCCAGCTCGGCGCGCCTGCGCAGCTCGGTCAGGCCTTCGGCCCCGGTGCTCAGCAGGTTGACATGGCCGACCTTGCGGCCGGGCCGTTCGGCCTTGCCGTAGAGATGAACCCTGACGTCGGGCATCCGGGCGAACAGGTGGTGCAGCCGTTCGTCCACGCTCATCCGCGGCGGCTGCGCCGCACCCAGCACGTTGGCCATCACCGTCACCGGCACGATCGCGTCGGTGTCGCCGAGCGGATAGTCCAGCACCGCCCGCAGATGCTGTTCGAATTGGCTGGTGCGGGATCCGTCCATGGTCCAGTGCCCGGAGTTGTGCGGCCGCATGGCGAGCTCGTTGACCAGCAGCGTGCCGTCGGCCGTCTCGAACAGCTCGACGGCGAGCACCCCGACCACACCCAGCTCCCCGGCCAGCCGCAGCGCCAGCCGCTGGGCGTCGGCGGCGGAGTCCGGCGCCAGCTCCGGCGCCGGCGCGATCACCTGCACGCAGATCCCGTCCCGCTGCACGGTTTCCACCACCGGCCAGGCCGCCCCCTGGCCGAACGGCGATCGCGCCACCAGCGCGGACAGCTCCCGACGCAGCTGCACCCGCTCCTCGACCAGCACGGGTACCCCACGGGCGAGGTATTCGCCGGCGATCTCCCGGGCGTCGGCGAGATCGTCCGCAATTGTCACGCCGCGGCCGTCGTAGCCGCCGCGGGCGGCTTTGACCACCGGCGTGCCACCGGTCCGCGCCGCGAACGCGTCCAGCTCGGCGAGACCCTCGATGGTCTCGATGGCCAGCCAGCGCGGTACCGGCGCGCCCAGCGCGGCCAGCTTCTGCCGCATCACCAGCTTGTCCTGGGCGTGCACCAGGGCCTGTGGCGGCGGAGCCACGTTGACGCCCTCGGCGACCAGCTTGTCCAGCAGCTCGGTGGGCACGTGCTCGTGGTCGAACGTCAGCACGGCGGCCCCGGCCGCCGCCCGGCGCAGATCCTCGAGATCGGTGTGGGAGCCGACCACCACGTCGGGGCTCACCTGGGCCGCCGGCTCGTCGACGGAGTTTGCCAGAACCCGCAGGGTCTGGCCGAGGGCGATGGCGGCCTGATGCGTCATGCGGGCGAGCTGCCCGCCACCGACCATCGCCACCAGCGGGGTACGGGGACTCGGCACGGCCATCATGTTGTCATGGCTGTTGACCGGCGTGTTTAGCGGAGGCCGTACCAAATCGTTATGTATCATTTTGCGTCGGTTTCGAGATCGTCCGTAGACTGGCGTGCTGTGTCCTTTGCCGATGCCACGATTGCGCGCCTTCCCGGGGTAATTCAGCCCTTTGCGATGCGCCACCATGAGTTGATCAAATTCGCCATCGTCGGCGGCACCACATTCATCATCGACTCAGCAATTTTCTACACGCTCAAGCTCACCATTCTCGAATCCAAGCCGGTCACCGCCAAGGTGATCGCCGGGATCGTCGCGGTCATCGCGTCCTACATCTTGAACCGGGAATGGAGCTTCCGGAACCGCGGCGGCCGCGAGCGGCACCACGAGGCGCTGCTGTTCTTCGCCTTCAGCGGTGTGGGGGTGCTGTTGAGCATGGCGCCGCTGTGGTTCTCCAGCTATGTGCTGCAACTTCGGGTGCCCAATGTGTCGCTGACGGTGGAGAACCTCGCGGACTTCGTGTCGGCGTACATCATCGGCAACCTGTTGCAGATGGCGTTCCGGTTCTGGGCGTTCCGGCGTTGGGTGTTCCCGGACGCGTTCGCGCGCGACCCGGACCGGGCGCTGGAGTCGGCGCTGACCGCTGGCGGGATCGCCGAGGTCTTCGAGGACGAGATCGAGGGCGGGAACGTGACGTTGTTGCGCGCCTGGCGCAACAAGCGCAAGGGGCAGGCTCAGCTGGGTGACTCTTCGGAGCCCAGCGTGTCGAAGACTTCGTGATAGAGCAGCGCGTGCACCTCGCGTAGCCGCGGGATGTCGTGAAATTCCAGCGGGTCCTGGGACGCCGACTCGACGATCAGCGTGCCGCTGCGGAAGATCCGCTCGAAGACTTTGTCCCGGAACTGCACGCTGTTGATCCGCGCGATCGGGATGTCGATGCCGCTTCGGGTCAACACTCCGTGCCGATACATGATCCGCCGGTTGGTCACCACGAAATGGGTGGTCAGCCAGGTGAGGAACGGCCACGCCGTCAGCCAGCCGACGACGACCAGCCAGACGCCCCAGATGACGCCGAACAGGATCTTCTTGGTGAGCGGCTGCCACTGGCTGCCGTCGACCACCCCGCTGCCCAGCGCGGCCAGCCCGGTCAACAGGAGCAGGCTCAGCACCGGCAGGATCAGCCGCTTCCAATGCGGGTGCCGGTGCAGCACCACTTTCTCGCCGGCGGCCAGGGCGTTGTCCGGGTAGCTCATATCCGCGACCCTATCTCTGGCTTCAACGCAAATGCACGACATCGCCGGCGGACACCACGACGGTCTGGCCCGACTTGTCGGCGTCGTTGTCCCAGGTCTGAAGGCACAACCGGCCCTGGGCGTCGACGTCACGGGCGACGCCGACGACTTCGCGGCCGCCCGGTAGTTCGGCCCGCACCCGCGAACCCAGGGTCAGGCTGCGGGCCCGGTAGTCGTTGGCCAGCGCGGCCCACCCGTCCGTCGCGCCGCGCCAGGCCTTGATCCGCTCGCCCAGTTCCCGCAGCAGCCGGCGCACCAGCAGGTTCCGGTCGGGTGCGTCGACGCCCTCGTCCCGCAGCGACGTGGCCCCCGGCCCGTCGAGATCCCCGGGCGCCTCGGTGACGTTGAGCCCGATGCCGATCACCGCGAACGGCTGGGACACCTCGGCCAGGATCCCGGCCAGCTTCCGCATCGAGTTCGAGGCCCCGGCGAGTACGTCGTTGGGCCATTTCAGGCACGGTTCGACGGGTGTTTCGCCGGCCACCGCGTCGACCACCGCCAGGCCGGTGGCCAGCGACAGCCAGCCCCAGCCGGCGGTCGCGACGTCGTCCACCCGCACCCCGACCGACAGGGTGAGCTGCGCGCCGCCGGGGGTCGACCAGGTGCGACCGTGGCGCCCCCGCCCGGCCGTCTGGTGCTCGGCGATCAGCACGTGGCCGTCGATGTCCTCGCCCGCGCCGGCGCGAGCCAACAGGTCGGCGTTGGTGGATCCGGTTTGCGCGACGACGTCGAGTCGGCGCCAGTAGGACGGCTCGCCGAGCACCTCGACGCGCAGCGCGGCTTCGTCGAGCGGCGTGGGCTGGTCGCGGTCTGTCATCGGCTCAGCTTAAGAGGCGCCGGGCTCCCGGCTGAGCATGTCCCGCACCGCCAGGTGGCTGAACAGCATGCTGGTGCCGATCGGGTTGCCGCCGCCCGGGTAGGCCAGGCCGCTGGGCGCGGCCATGGTGTTGCCGGCGGCATAGAGGCCGGGGATGGGCCGACCGGCCGTGTCGAGCACCCGCGCGGCGGCATCGGTGCGCAACCCGCCCTTGGTGCCAAGATCCGAGATGCCGAATGCGGCAGCGTGATACGGCGGTTTGTCGATGGGAACCAGCGGGGACGCGCCGCCGGAGAAGGCGCGGTCGAACGCTTCGTCACCGCGGCCGAAGTCCTCGTCGACGCCGGTGGCGGCGAATTCGTTGAAGCGCGCAACGGTGGCTACCAGCGCATCGGCGGGCACCCCGATCTCGGCGGCCAGCTCCGGCAGCGTGTCGGCGGTGTGCCACAGCCCGGCGTCGACGTACTTCTGCGTCTCGACGATGGGCACGTTGGCGGCCTTGACCGGGGGCACCTCGCCTTCCCGGTCGTCGTAGATCATCCAGTACGGCAGCGTGACCGAGCCGTCCTGCAGCCGGGCGATGATCTCGCGGCCGGCCCGGTCGTAGGCCCGGGACTCGTTGACGAACCGGTTGCCGTCCTGGTTGACGAAGATCCCGCCGGTGAACCAGAGCGCGAACGCGCAGCGCCCGTCGGGGTGCGTCATGCCGGGCGACCACCAGGCCTGGTCGAGCAGGTCGGTGTCGGCGCCGGCGGCGATGCCGGCCTGCAATGCCTGGCCCAGACTGCCCGGGCCGCCCATGGTGTCGCGGGCGACGCCGGGCACCCCGTAGCGGCGGCGCAGTTCGTCGTTGTTCTCGAACCCGCCGGCGGCCAGCAGGACGCCGCGCCGGGTGCGGATGGCGGTGCGTTCGCCGTGGTGCTCGACGACGGCACCTTGCACCGAGCCGTCGACGACGACGAGCTCGACCAGCGCGGTGTCGCGCCGCAGCGACGCGTTGGGGTACTGGCCGATGGCTTTGAGGAACCGGGCGATCAGCGCGCGGCCCCCGACGTAGTAGTCGGCGGGGGTCGGGGCGCCGAGTCGTTCGGTGTCCAGCGGCCCGCGGATGGCGTCGCGCAGTTCCGGCGCGGCGGCCACTTTCAGCGGCTTGGCCGCGATGTGGCGCCGGCCGTCCAGCCGCGCCTTGGGCGCCTTGCCGTAGTAGTCGGGCCACGGCAGCGGCACGAACTTGATGTCGGGGTCCTGTTCCAGGTATTCGATCAGCGGCGCGCCGCCGCGCACGAACGTCTCCTGCAGTTCGAACGGGGTGCGGTCGCCGACCACCGCGTGGTAGTAGGTCAGCGCGTCGTCGATGGTGTCCTCGACACCGTCCCAGCCGCCGGCCCGCTGCAGCACCGGGTTGCACGGGAACCACACCCCGCCGCCGCCGGAGTAGGCGGTGGTGCCGCCGAACTTGTCGGTGGACTCGATCAGCAGCACCTCGAGGCCCTCGCGGGCGGCGGTGTAGGCGCCGGTCACGCCTCCGCCGCCGGAACCCGCTACCAGTACGTCGCACTCCTGCGCCCAGTCGACCACCGCTGCTCCTCCTGCTCTGCCGGTATGCCCCGCATCGACCAGCATTGACGACGCCCGTCCGGCGCGCCGGGCCGCGTCCCGCTGACCGGGTATCAGAGCGCCGATTAAGGAGTTACTAAGGGCCTACAACGGATCGGCCGGCCCTGCCGATAACATCAACTCCCATGACAAGCGTTACCGACCACTCTTCCCATACGGCTGAGCCCGCGGCCGAGCACGTCATCGACATCCACACCACTGCCGGCAAGCTGGCCGAACTGCACAAGCGCCGCGAAGAGTCGCTGCACCCGGTCGGTGAAGCCGCCGTCGACAAGGTGCACGCCAAGGGCAAACTCACCGCACGCGAACGCATTACCGCGTTGCTGGACGAGGACTCGTTCGTCGAGCTCGACGCGCTGGCCAAGCACCGCAGCAAGAATTTCGGTCTGGACGCCATCCGCCCGGTGGGTGACGGTGTGGTCACCGGCTACGGCACTATCGACGGCCGCGACGTGTGCATCTTCAGCCAGGACGCCACCGTGTTCGGCGGCAGCCTGGGCGAGGTCTACGGCGAGAAGATCGTCAAGGTCCAGGAGCTGGCCATCAAGACCGGCCGCCCGCTGATCGGCATCAACGACGGCGCCGGCGCGCGCATCCAGGAGGGGGTGGTCTCGCTCGGCCTGTACAGCCGGATCTTCCGCAACAACATCCTGGCCTCCGGCGTGATCCCGCAGATCTCGCTGATCATGGGCGCCGCCGCGGGCGGGCACGTCTACTCCCCCGCTCTAACCGACTTCGTCATCATGGTCGACCAGACCAGCCAGATGTTCATCACCGGCCCCGACGTCATCAAGACCGTCACCGGCGAAGACGTCACCATGGAGGAACTCGGCGGCGCCCACACCCACATGGCCAAGTCGGGCACCCTGCATTACGTCGCCTCCGGCGAGCAGGACGCCTTCGACTACGTGCGCGACCTGCTGAGCTACCTGCCGCCCAACAACGCCACCGACGCGCCGCGCGAGCCGGCGCCGCTGCCCGTCGGGCCCATCGAGGAGAACCTCACCGACGAGGACCTGGAGCTGGACACGCTGATCCCGGATTCGCCGAACCAGCCCTACGACATGCACGAGGTGATCGTCCGCATCCTCGACGACGACGAGTTCCTCGAGGTCCAGGCCGGCTACGCGCAGAACATCATCGTCGGGTTCGGCCGGGTGGACGGCCGCCCGGTGGGCATCGTGGCCAATCAGCCCACCCAGTTCGCCGGCTGCCTGGACATCAACGCCTCGGAGAAGGCCGCCCGCTTCGTGCGGACCTGCGACTGCTTCAACATCCCCATCGTGATGCTGGTCGACGTGCCCGGCTTCCTGCCCGGCACCGGCCAGGAGTACAACGGCATCATCCGGCGCGGCGCCAAGCTGCTCTACGCCTACGGCGAAGCGACCGTCCCCAAGATCACCGTCATCACCCGCAAGGCCTACGGCGGCGCCTACTGCGTGATGGGCTCCAAGGACATGGGCTGCGACGTCAACCTGGCCTGGCCGACGGCGCAGATCGCGGTGATGGGCGCCTCCGGCGCGGTCGGTTTCGTCTACCGCGGCAAGCTCAAGGAGGCCGCCCAGGCCGGCGAGGATGTCGACGCGCTGCGCCTGCAGTTGCAGCAGGAGTACGAGGACACGCTGGTGAATCCATACATCGCGGCCGAGCGCGGCTACGTCGACGCGGTGATCCCGCCGTCGCACACTCGCGGGTACATCGGGACGGCGCTGCGGCTGCTGGAACGCAAGATCGCGCAGTTGCCGCCGAAGAAGCACGGGAACATTCCGCTGTGAGCGAGGTGAGCGCTGTGAGCGAGGTGAGCGCCGTGACCGACGAGCCGCACCCGCACGAACCGCACATCCAGATCACCAAGGGGCACCCGACGGATCAGGAGCTGGCGGCGCTCGTGGCGGTGCTGGGCAGCATCGGCGGCGGCGCTCCGCCACCGCAGCCCGAACCCACCCGCTGGGGCCTGCCGGTGGACAAGTTGCGGTACCCGGTCTTCAGCTGGCAGCGCATCACCCTGCAGGAAATGAAGCACATGCGTCGATGACGCGGCTGGTGCTCGGGTCGGCCTCCTCGGGCCGGCTCAAAGTGCTGCGCCAGGCCGGTGTCGAACCGGTGGTGGTGGTCTCCGGGGTCGACGAGGACGCGTTGCTCGCCGGGCTCGGTCCGGCGGTTGCCCCCGACGAGGTGGTGCGCGAACTGGCCCGTGCCAAGGCCGAGCAGGTGTGCGCCGTGCTCGACGATCCCGCCGTCACCGCGAATTGCGTTGTCGTCGGCTGTGATTCGATGCTTTACCTGGACGGCCGGCTGTGCGGCAAGCCGGAGTCGATCGACGACGCCCGCCGGCAGTGGCAGACGATGGCCGGGCGATCCGGCGAATTGCACACCGGGCATTGCCTGGTCCGGCTGCGCAACGGCGCAGTCGTGCAGGCCGAAGCCGAAACATCAACCACCACAGTGCATTTCGGATCCCCTGCAGAAGCCGACCTGGAAGCGTACCTGGCCAGCGGCGAATCTTTGGGCGTAGCAGGGGGATTCACTCTGGACGGCCTCGGCGGCTGGTTCGTCGACGGCGTGGACGGCGACCCGTCGACCGTGATCGGACTGAGCCTGCCGCTGCTGCGCACCCTGCTGGCCCGTTGCGAAGTGACGGTCGCCGACCTGTGGGCGGGGCAGCCTCGCTGACACCAGCCGTTCCAACCCCAACCGCAACCACCACCGGCACCGAACTAGCCAGGCCTGGGCCATAAGTCGCTGAAAACCCCGGCGCCGCTCTGAGTAGGCTCGACGGCGTGCCACTTCCCCCAGATCCCAGCCCCACCCTGCAGGCTTACGCCCACCCCGAACGGCTCGTCACCGCCGACTGGCTGTCCGCCCACATCGGCTCGCCCGGCCTGGCGATCGTCGAGTCCGACGAGGACGTGCTGCTCTACGACGTCGGTCATATCCCCGGTGCCGTCAAGATCGACTGGCACACCGACCTCAACGACCCGCGGGTACGCGACTACATCAACGGCGAGCAGTTCGCCGCCCTGATGGACAGCAAGGGCATCGCCCGCGACGACACCGTGGTGATCTACGGCGACAAGAGCAACTGGTGGGCGGCCTACGCGCTGTGGGTGTTCACCCTGTTCGGCCATCCCGATGTGCGGCTCCTCAACGGCGGACGCGACCTGTGGCTGTCCGAACGCCGCGACACCACCTTGGAGGTGCCCAGCAAGACCTCGGCCGGCTATCCCGTCGTGCAGCGCAACGACGCGCCCATCCGCGCTTTCAAGGACGACGTACTCGCCGCCCTGGGCAGCCAGCCGCTGATCGACGTGCGCTCCCCCGACGAGTACACCGGCAAGCGCACCCACATGCCCGACTACCCCGAAGAGGGGGCGCTGCGCGCCGGCCACATCCCCACCGCGCGGTCCATCCCGTGGGGCAAGGCGGCCGACGAGAGCGGCCGGTTCCGCAGCCGTGCCGAACTCGAGGAGCTGTACGGGTTCGTACAACCCGAGGACAAGACCATCGTGTACTGCCGCATCGGCGAACGGTCCAGCCACACCTGGTTCGTGCTGACCCACCTGCTGGGCAAGCCGGGGGTGCGCAACTACGACGGTTCCTGGACCGAGTGGGGCAACACCGTGCGGGTGCCGATCGTGGCCGGTGCAGACCCCGGGACAGCGCCCAGCTGATGAGCATGCCCCCGGCGCTGGCCGAAGTGGTGTCCGACTTCGCCGAAGTCCAGGGCCAGGAGAAGCTGCAGCTACTGCTGGAGTTCGCGAACGAACTGCCGCCGCTGCCCGCCGATCTGGTCGAGTCGGCGATGGAACCGGTTCCCGAGTGTCAGTCGCCGCTGTTCCTGCACGTCGACGCCAGTGACGCCGACCGGGTGCGGTTGTATTTCAGCGCCCCGGCCGAGGCGCCGACCACCCGCGGGTTCGCCTCGATCCTGGCGACCGGTCTGGACGAACAGCCCGCGGCCGACATCCTGGCGGTGCCGGAGGACTTCTACACCGACCTCGGTCTGGCCGAACTGATCAGCCCGCTGCGGCTGCGCGGCATGTCGGCGATGCTGGCCAGGATCAAGCGGCGACTGCGCGAATCCGCCTGACGGTAGACCGGGTTTCACCGCCTTCGGCGCGCCGCATAAACTTCCCAGCACAGGACTTGTAAGAAATTCTCTTAGAGACGAAGAAAACGCTAAAACAGGAGGCGCAGTGCCCAGTCACGCCAGCTCGCGAATCGCCAAGGTTCTGGTCGCAAACCGCGGCGAGATCGCAGTCCGGGTGATCCGGGCCGCCAAGGACGAGGGTCTGGCCAGCGTGGCGGTGTACGCCGAACCCGACGCCGACGCCCCGCACGTCAGCCTGGCTGACGAGGCGTTCGCCCTCGGCGGGCAGACCTCGGCCGAGTCCTACCTGGACTTCGGCAAGCTCCTGGACGCCGCGGCGAAGTCGGGCGCCAACGCGATCCACCCCGGGTACGGCTTCCTGTCCGAGAACGCCGACTTCGCCCAGGCCGTGATCGACGCCGGCCTGATCTGGATCGGGCCCAGCCCGCAGTCGATCCGCGACCTCGGCGACAAGGTCACCGCGCGTCACATCGCCGCCCGCGCGCAGGCCCCGCTGGTGCCCGGCACCCCCGATCCGGTCAAGGACGCCGACGAGGTGGTGGCCTTCGCCAAGGAGTACGGCGTGCCGATCGCGATCAAGGCCGCCTTCGGCGGCGGCGGTCGCGGCATGAAGGTGGCACGCAGCATCGAGGAGATCCCCGAGCTGTTCGAGTCGGCCACCCGTGAGGCGGTCGCCGCGTTCGGCCGCGGCGAGTGCTTCGTCGAGCGCTACCTGGACAAGCCCCGCCACGTCGAGGCGCAGGTGATCGCCGACCAGCACGGCAACGTCGTCGTCGCCGGCACCCGGGACTGCTCGCTGCAGCGGCGCTTCCAGAAGCTGGTAGAGGAAGCGCCGGCACCTTTCCTCACCGACGCGCAGCGCAAGGAGATCCACGAGTCGGCCAAGCGCATCTGCAAGGAGGCGCACTACTACGGCGCCGGCACCGTCGAATACCTGGTCGGCCAGGACGGCCTGATCTCGTTCCTGGAGGTCAACACCCGCCTGCAGGTGGAGCACCCGGTCACCGAGGAGACCGCCGGCATCGACCTGGTGCGCCAGCAGTTCAAGATCGCCAACGGCGAGAAGCTGGACATCACCGAGGATCCGACGCCCCGCGGGCACGCCATCGAGTTCCGGATCAACGGCGAGGACGCCGGCCGTGGCTTCCTGCCCGCCCCCGGCCCGGTGACCCGGTATGACACCCCGAGCGGACCCGGTGTCCGGCTGGACTCCGGCGTGCACGCGGGTTCGGTGATCGGCGGACAGTTCGACTCCATGCTGGCCAAGCTGATCGTCTACGGCGCCAGCCGCGAAGAGGCGCTGGCTCGCTCCCGGCGTGCCCTGGACGAGTTCCACGTCGAGGGTCTGGCCACCGTGATTCCGTTCCACCGGGCGGTGGTGTCCGACCCGGCGTTCATCGGCGACGAGAACGGCTTCAGCGTGCACACCCGCTGGATTGAGACCGAGTGGGACAACACCATCGAGCCGTTCACCGGTGGTGAGCCGCTCGACGAGGAGGAGTCCCGGCCGCGGCAGAAGGTGGTCGTCGAGGTCGACGGCCGCCGGGTCGAGGTGTCGCTACCGGGTGACCTGGCGCTGGCCAGCGGCGCCCCGGACGCCGTCGGCGTAGTGCGACGCAAGCCCAAGCCCCGTAAGCGCGGCGGCCACGGCGGCGCCGCGGCCTCCGGTGACGCCGTGACCGCACCCATGCAGGGCACCGTGGTCAAGGTTGCCGTCGAGGAAGGCCAGGAGGTTTCCGTCGGTGACCTGGTGGTGGTGCTGGAGGCGATGAAGATGGAGAATCCGGTCACCGCGCACAAGGACGGGGTGATCACCGGTCTGGCGGTCGAACCGGGCGCGGCCATCACCCAGGGCACAGTGCTCGCCGAGATCAAGTAGGCGACGCGGTTCGCCATTGCGTTGTCGGCCCTGCCCGTCGCGGGTAGGGTCGGGACTGGTTGAGTTCACAGCCGTTCGGAACGACTTGCTGGTGCAGCACGATTCGCGGGGATCCTGCGCCGCACATCATCGTCGACTGGACGGAGCCACCATGTCCGTAACCCAGATGTGGCTGAAATGCCCCAACGCCGAATTCACCGCGCGATGGGAGGCGTCCAGCGGCGTCGTCACCGCTCGCGGTGAACTCGATGCCGCCAACTCCGATCAGTTCGCCCAGTACGTCGCGCGCTGCGCCCGGCACTGCCGGTGGCTGGTGGTCGACCTCACCGACCTGGATTTCCTTGGCACAGCAGCGTTTTCGGCGTTGCACCGGATCAACGTGGAGTGCTCGGCAAACGACACCACGTGGGCGATGGTGCCCAGCCGGGCGGTTTCGCGGCTACTGCGGATCTGCGATCCGGACGGCACGCTGCCCATCAAAGAGTGGACCGCGCCGCGGGGACCCGAACCGGCGCGACTACTCCAGCTGGTCCCGCAGCCGCGCTAGGGATTTCGCCAGCAGACGCGACACGTGCATCTGTGAGATGCCGACCCGCTCGGCGATCTGAGTCTGCGTCATGGACTCGAAGAACCGCAGTACCAACACCATTCGTTCGCGCTCCGGCAACGCCTCCAGCAGCGGCCGCAGGGCCTCGCGGTTCTCGATGCGGTCCAGACCGGAGTCGACGTCGCCCAAGGTGTCCGCGATCGCGCGGGCGTCGTCGTCCTCGTTGCCGCCGCCGCTGTCGATCGACAGGGTGTTGTAGGAGCTGCCGGCGACCAGACCCTCCACCACTTCGGCGCGGTCCATGCCCAGTTCGGCGGCGAGCTCGGTTGCGGTGGGCGCCCGACCGAGCCGTTGCGACAACTCGGCGGTAGCGGTGCCCAGCCGCAGGTGCAGTTCCTTGAGCCGGCGCGGCACCTTGACCGACCAGCTGTTGTCGCGGAAGTGCCGCCGGACCTCACCCATGATGGTGGGTACCGCGAAAGAGACGAAGTCCGAACCGGTTTCGACGTCGAAGCGCACCACGGCGTTGACCAACCCCACCCGGGCGACCTGGATCAGGTCGTCGCGTGGTTCGCCGCGGCCCTCGAAGCGCCGTGCGATGTGGTCGGCCAGCGGCAGACAGCGCTCCACGATCTTGTCCTGCCGCCGCTGAAACTCCGCCGAGCCGGCAGCGAAGCTGGCGAGCTCGCGGAACATGTCCGGAACATCGGCGTATTCGTTAGGTCGCGAAGTGGAACCGCCGGCAGGTTGCTCTGTCAACTGGCCGTCACTTACCGGGGGCCGCCCGCCGCGCGGTCAACGAGATGCCGAAGACACTGCCCGTTGCATCCGGCTTGCGGCCGTCGTGGAACGTCTGGACGTCGTCGGCCAGCGAGGTCAGTACATGCCAACTGAAGCTGCCCGGCGCCACCACGTCGTGGGTGTCGCACGCCGCGGACGCCTCGACCACCAGTTCCTCGTCTCGCGGATCCACCACCAGCGTCAGCGAGGCGCCGGCGGTCGCCGAGCGGATCAACCGGGTGCACACTTCGTCGACCGCCAGCCGCAGGTCGGCGACGGCGTCGAAATCCAGGTCCTCGAAGGTGCCGATGGCGCCGACCAGGGTTCGTAGCATCGCCAGGTTCTCCAGGCGCGCAGCCACGGTCAATTCGACGGCGCGGTAACCGCGTTGACGCCCGTCAGCGCGTAGATCCGCATCGCTCATTTGGCCTCCCGGCAATATTCGACTGACACTACCCTGGGTCTGGTCTCCGGCTGAGGCGCCGGGTTGCGGCCCGCCGTGGACCAACGGGTCGAGCCGGTTGGTCATGATCGCCACCGGGTATTCAACCAGTCGTCGGCGGGGTGGACGTATCCGACTCTCGTTTCGCGTTTCGGTGTCGATCCGGGAGGCACGTCTCGCAGCTGGCCAGGGTGGTGTCGGTTGTCGTGTTCGTCGTGATCTCGCTCCCCATGATGGGGTAACCACGCCAACGCATTTTTGCCGGTACTCATCATGGTCCTCTCCTGATACCCCGTCGCAGGCGCTGGCAAAACTATAAAAACAACCCCGCCCGACCGGGCCTTCGCCCCGGCTCGGCCGGCAGGCGGCGGCTCACGGCGGGTGTTCGGTGTACCAGCGCTCAGCGACTCGGCGGACCGGCGGACCAGTTACAGCGCCATCACCGGGCCGGCGATCGGCGCAACGCTCATGGCCAGCGTCACCAGCATCAGCGTCAGCAGGAACCAGCCGGCGCCGTGCCAGCCCCACCAGACGCCCTGCGCGCGCCAGACGCGGTAGGTGCGGAAGAACGCCCACACTCCGGCGAGCATCAGGATCAGCGGACCTCCGAACGCCAGCATCGTCCGTTCCGGCGGGCCGCAGGCGACGGTGTCGACGCTGCCCCCGCCGCAGGTGGAAACCCACAGCGCAGCAATGACCACGAAGCTCACCCCGGCCGCCGTGGCCAGCGCCGCAAACTTTATGGCGGCGTGCACCTCGTTGTCGTCCTGACCCAGGCGGTCACCGCGCAATTTCTCGTCTGCCGTATGCATCGGAGCACCTCTATCTGGCTTTTCTCGTGCTGGACGCCCGCACGGCGGATCGCGCTCGCGCCCGCTGGACGCCGTTTTCCTTCAATACCCAGCGCCAACTTTCGGCAAACCGCCGCCGCTCGGGGCTGGGCGCACGGGCCGCAAACCGGGTATCCGGCCCCCTGCCGCGAAGCGGTCGCAAAAGGATCGGCTCTAGCGGAGCGCATACCTCGCGTGAGTACTATCTGAACTTATGGCGACAGCCAGAAGGCGGTTATCCCCCGAGGATCGACGCGCTGAACTGCTCGCTCTGGGGGCGGAAGTATTCGGCAAGCGACCCTACGACGAGGTGCGGATCGACGAGATCGCGGAACGCGCCGGGGTTTCGCGTGCCCTGATGTACCACTACTTCCCGGACAAGCGGGCGTTCTTCGCCGCGGTGGTCAAGGACGAGGCGGATCGGCTGTACGCGGCCACCAACATCAGCCCGGCACCGGGCATGACGATGTTCGAGGAGATCCGCACCGGTGTGCTGGCCTACATGGCCTACCACGAACAGAACCCCGAGGCGGCGTGGGCGGCTTACGTCGGTTTGGGCCGGTCCGACCCGGTCCTGCTGGGAATCGATGACGAGGCCAAGAACCGGCAGATGGAACACGTCATGACCCGGATCGGCGAGATCGTCAGCGACATGCCCGGTACCCAAGTGCTGGAACCGGAGGTCGAGCGCGACCTGCGCGTCATCATCCACGGCTGGCTGGCGTTCACGTTCGAGATCTGCCGGCAGCGGATCATGGACCAGACTCTGGAGGCCGACCGGCTGGCCGACGCCTGCGCGCACACGCTGCTTGACGCGATCGTCCGGGTCCCGGCGATCCCCGAGAAGCTGGCCGAGGCGATGGCAACCGCGCGGTTCAAGCCGCAGGCCTGAGGCGAGCCGGACGAGTTGTCGGTGCCCGCAGGCACGATGGTTGGGTGAGCACCGCGCCGGCCGAATCCGAAGCTTCGTCGCCTGCCGCGCTGGCCAGGTTCAGCGCGGTCACCCGCGACTGGTTCACCACTACTTTCGCCGCGCCCACCGAAGCGCAGGCCGCAGCGTGGACGGCCATCGCCGACGGCGACAACACCCTGGTCGTCGCGCCGACCGGCTCGGGCAAGACGCTGGCTGCATTCCTGTGGGCGCTGGACAGTCTGGCGCGTGCCCCCGAGCGGGCGCCGGGCACCCGGGTGCTCTACGTCTCTCCGCTCAAGGCGCTGGCGGTGGACGTGGAACGCAACCTGCGCACCCCGCTGGCGGGCCTGACCCGCTTAGCGCAGGCGCGCGGCCTGCCCGCCCCCGAGATCAGCGTGGGCGTCCGCTCCGGCGACACCCCGCCCGCGGCGCGCCGTCAGCTGATCAGCCGGCCGCCCGACGTGCTGATCACCACTCCCGAGTCGCTCTTTCTGATGCTGACGTCGGCCGCGCGGGACACTTTGGCCGGGGTGCAGACGGTCATCGTCGATGAGATCCACGCCATCGCCGCCACCAAACGCGGCGCCCACCTGGCGCTGTCGCTGGAACGCCTCGACGAGTTGTCCGATCGGGCCGCCCAGCGCATCGGCTTGTCGGCAACCGTGCGGCCGCCCGAGGAGCTGGCCCGGTTCCTGTCCGGTCAGGCCAGAACCACCATCGTGGCCCCGCCCTCGGCCAAGACGGTCGAGCTGTCCGTGCAGGTGCCGGTGCCCGATATGGCCAATCTGGCCGACAACTCCATCTGGCCCGATGTCGAGGCGCGGCTGGTCGACCTGATCGAGTCGCACAACTCGACGATCGTGTTCGCCAACTCGCGGCGGCTGGCGGAGCGGCTGACCGCGCGACTCAACGAGATCCATGCCGAACGCTGCGGCGTCGACGTTCCCGGGGGTACCAACACCCAGGTGCCCGGCGGCGCGCCGGCGCACGTGATGGGCAGCGGACAGAGTTTCGGCGCGCCCACCCTGCTGGCCCGCGCCCACCACGGCTCGGTCAGCAAGGAGCAACGCGCCATCGTCGAAGAGGACCTCAAGAGCGGACAGCTCAAGGCGGTGGTGGCCACCTCCAGTCTGGAGCTCGGCATCGACATGGGCGCGGTGGATCTGGTCATCCAGGTCGAAGCACCGCCGTCGGTGGCCAGCGGATTGCAGCGCATCGGGCGGGCCGGCCACCAGGTCGGTGAGACCTCCCGCGGCGTGCTGTTCCCCAAGCACCGCACCGATCTGCTGGGCTGCGCGGTCAGCGTGCAGCGGATGCTCACCGGCCAGATCGAGACCATGCGGGTGCCCGCCAATCCGCTGGACATCCTGGCCCAGCACACGGTCGCGGCAGCGGCCCTGGAGCCTCTCGACGCCGACCGCTGGTTCGACACCGTGCGGCGCAGCGCCCCATTCGCGACGCTGCCCCGCGGCGTGTTCGAGGCCACCCTGGATCTGCTGTCCGGCAAGTACCCGTCTACCGAATTCGCCGAGCTGCGGCCGCGGCTGGTCTACGACCGCGATCACGGCACGCTCACCGCACGGCCCGGCGCCCAGCGGCTGGCCGTCACCTCCGGCGGCGCCATCCCCGACCGTGGGCTGTTCACCGTTTATCTGGCAACCGACTCCGAGAAGCCGTCGCGGGTGGGCGAGCTGGACGAGGAGATGGTCTACGAGTCGCGCCCCGGCGACGTGATCGCGCTGGGCGCAACCAGCTGGCGCATCGTGGAGATCACCCACGACCGGGTGCTGGTGGTCCCGGCGCCGGGCCAGCCGGCCCGGTTGCCGTTCTGGCGCGGCGACGATGTCGGCCGGCCCGCCGAGCTGGGCGCCGCGCTGGGCGCGCTGACCGGGGAGCTGGCCGGGATGACCCGGGATGCGTTCGGAAAGCGTTGTGCAACATGGGGTTTCAACGACTATGCGATCGACAACCTGTGGCGGCTACTGGACGAGCAGTGCGCGGCCACCACGGTGGTGCCCACCGACACCACGCTGCTGATCGAGCGCTTCCGCGACGAGCTCGGCGATTGGCGGGTGGTGCTGCACTCGCCCTACGGGCTGCAGGTGCACGGTCCGCTCGCGCTGGCGGTCGGCCGGCGGCTGCGTGAACGTTACGGCCTGGACGAGAAACCGACCCCCTCCGACGACGGCATCGTGGTGCGCCTGCCCGACACCGGCTTCTCCGGGATGTCCACCGGCGAGGACACCCCGCCCGGCGCCGAGCTGTTCGTGTTCGACGCCGACGAGATAGACCCGATCGTCACCGCCGAGGTCGGCGAGTCGGCGCTGTTCGCCTCCCGGTTTCGGGAGGCGGCGGCGCGCGCCCTACTGCTGCCGCGCCGCCATCCCGGCAAGCGGTCCCCGCTGTGGCAGCAACGGCAGCGGGCCGCGCAACTGCTGGAAGTGGCGCGCAAGTACCCCGATTTCCCGATCGTGCTGGAGACGGTCCGGGAATGCCTGCAGGACGTCTACGACGTGCCCACGCTGACCGGCCTGATGGCGCGCATCGCCGCGCGCGAGGTTCGGGTGCTCGAGGTCGAAACCGCCAAACCGTCGCCGTTCGCGGCGTCGTTGCTGTTCGGGTACGTGGGCGCATTCATGTACGAGGGCGATGTGCCGCTGGCTGAGCGGCGCGCCGCGGCCCTTTCGCTGGACAGCACGCTACTGGCCCAGCTGTTGGGCCGGGTCGAACTGCGCGAGCTGCTCGACCCGGAGGTCATCGCCGGCACCGGTCGCCAGTTGCAGCATCTGTCGCAGGACCGCGCCGCCCGCGACGCCGAGGGCGTCGCGGACCTGCTGCGGCTGCTCGGTCCGCTGACCGAGGAAGAAGTGGCGGCCCGGGCCGCCGCCGACGAGGTGGGCGGCTGGCTGGAAGGCCTGCGCGCCGCCCGGCGGGCGCTGACGGTGTCGTTCGCCGGGCGCAGCTGGTGGGTGGCGGTCGAGGACATCGGCCGGTTGCGCGACGGGGTGGGCGCCGCGGTCCCGGTGGGGCTGCCCGCGGCTTTCACCGAGTCGGTGACCGACCCGCTGGGCGAGCTGCTGGGGCGCTACGCGCGCACCCACACACCGTTCGACACGGCCCAGGCCGCGGCCCGGTTCGGGCTCGGGCTGCGGGTGACCGCCGATGTCCTGGGCCGGCTGGCCAGCGACGGACGGCTGGTGCGCGGGGAGTTCGTGGAGAGCAATGGTGGCCCCGGCGCCGAGCAGTGGTGCGACGCCGACGTACTGCGCATTCTGCGACGGCGCTCGCTGGCCGCGCTGCGTGCGCAGGTCGAACCGGTCAGCACCGCCGCCTACGGCCGGTTCCTGCCGGCCTGGCATCACGTGGGCGACAAGTCGTCGAGGCATGCCGGTCTGGACGGACTGGCCACCGTCGTCGAGCAGCTGGCCGGGGTGCGCATACCGGCGTCGGCGCTGGAGCCGCTGGTGCTGTCCCCGCGGGTGCGTGACTACGCGCCCGCGCTGCTCGACGAGTTGCTGGCCAGTGGCGAGGTCACGTGGTCGGGCGCCGGGTCGATCTCGGGCACCGACGGCTGGATCGCGCTGCACATGGCCGACTCGGCCGCCATGACCCTCACCGCGCCGGCCGACATCGAATTGACCGAGGCGCATCACGCGATCCTGGACACCCTGGCCGGCGGCGGCGCGTACTTCTTCCGCCAGCTCGCGCAAGGCGGGCAGCCCGAGGCCGACCTCAAGGCCGCGCTGTGGGAGCTCATCTGGGCCGGCCGGGTCACCGGCGACACCTTCGCGCCGGTGCGGGCCCTGCTGGGCGGCAGTCCCCGCAAGCGATCGGCACCCGCGCACCGTAGCCAGCGGCCACCGCGGCTGAGCCGCTACAGCGTCGCGCACGCGCAGGCCCGCAGCGCCGATCCCACCGTGGCCGGCCGCTGGTCGGCGCTGTCGCCTCCCGAGCCGGACTCGACCCTGCGCGCACACTTTCAGGCCGAGTTGCTGTTGAACCGCCACGGCGTGCTGACCAAGGGCGCGGTGGCCGCCGAAGGGGTGACGGGCGGTTTCGCCACGCTGTACAAGGTGCTCAGCGGGTTCGAGGATGCCGGCCGCTGCCAGCGCGGCTACTTCGTCGAGTCATTGGGCGGCGCCCAGTTCGCGGTCGCTTCGACGGTTGACCGGTTGCGCGGCTATCTCGACGGGGTCGACCCGCAGCGGCCCGAGTATCACGCGGTGGTGCTGGCCGCGACCGATCCGGCCAACCCGTTCGGCGCGGCGCTGCCCTGGCCGGGCGCCGCCGGCGAGGGCGCCCGACCGGGCCGCAAGGCCGGGGCGCTGGTGGTGTTGGTCGACGGCGAGTTGTGCTGGTTCCTGGAAAGGGGCGGGCGGTCGCTGCTCACGTTCGGCGCGGATGCCGGCGCGGCGCAGGCGGCCGCGGGGGCCCTGGCGGATCTGGTCGCGACCCGCCGGGTGGCGTCGCTGCTGGTCGAACGGGTCGACGGGGTGTCCGTGCTGGCGCCCGACGGACCCGGGACGGTCGCGGCGTCGGCCTTGGTCGAAGCGGGCTTCGCCCGCACGCCACGCGGTCTGCGGCTGCGGTAGGCGACCATGCCCGAAGGTGACACGGTCTTTCACACCGCGGACACGCTGCGCCGCCAACTGGTGGGTCGGACGCTGACGCGCTGCGACATCCGGGTACCGCGGTTCGCCACCATCGACCTCACCGGAGCTGTGGTGGACGAAGTGCTCAGTCGCGGCAAGCACCTCTTCATCAGGGCCGGGTGGGCCAGCATCCACTCACACCTGAAGATGGACGGCAGCTGGCGGGTCGGCAGCCGGCCGAAGCCGCGGATAGACCACCGAGCACGAATCATCCTGGAAACGGACGACGTTCGGGCCGTCGGAGTCGATCTGGGTGTGCTGGAGATCCTGGAGCGTGACAGCGAGGACGCCGCCGTCGCCCATCTCGGGCCCGACCTGCTCGGCGAGGACTGGGATCCGCAGCTGGCCGCGGCCAACCTGGTCGCCGACCCGGACCGTCCCCTCGCCGAGGCGCTGTTGGACCAGCGGGTCATGGCCGGGATCGGCAACGTCTTCGCCAACGAACTGTGTTTCGTCAGCGGGCGGCTGCCGACCGCACCGGTCAGCGCCGTCGCCGATCCGCTGCGGCTGGTATCGCGGGCCCGGGACATGTTGTGGGCCAACCGCTTTCGCTGGAATCGCTGCACCACCGGCGACACCCGGGGTGGTCGGCTGATGTGGGTGTACGGGCGGGCCGGGCAGGGCTGCCGACGCTGCGGCACGCCCATCTGCGCCCAGGACCCACCGCCGGGCAGCGCCGAACGGGTGCGGTACTGGTGTCCGAACTGTCAGCGCTGAGCGGTGTCAGTCGCGGCCGTGGGTCATGAAGAACTGGGCGACCACCTGTGAGCCGTCGAACGCGCGGGTGGTGGCCCCGATCACCGATCTCGGCAGATACTGCTTGCCGCCCGGCCAGGTGTGCCCACCCTTCTCGATCTGGTAGTGGACCACCTCGGTGTTGTCGGCGCAGTCCTGGGAGTCGAACCGGCGCACGATGGTTCCGTCGCCGACGTTGGGCAGTTCCCACACGGTAGGGCTGCCCGGGCACTGATTGATGGTCCGCCACCGGTCCATCAGGCTGTTGGCCGAGATGGCGTGGCTCACCCCGCCCCGCCCCCGGACGTCGCCGCCGTTGTAGGGCACCACCGCATCGGAGGTGCCGTGCGCGTCCAGCACCGACACCGGCCGCGACGGATTGCACGACACCCCCACGCCCAGGGTGCCGGCGATCGGCGCGATCGCGGCGAACACCTCGGCGTGGTCGCAGGCCAGCCGGTTGGACATGAAGCCGCCGTTGGACATGCCGGTGGCGAAGACGTGGCCTTCGGGGACATTGAAGTCGTTGCGCAGCTTGTTGACCAGCGCGACCAGGAAGCCGACGTCGTCGAGCCGGCGCCGGTCGGCCGGGGCGGCCCCCCGCCCGTCGGCCCAGCTCTTGTCGTAGCCGTCCGGGTAGACCACCAGCAGGCCGTTCACGTCGGCGACGGAGTCGAAGTCGGTCAGACCCCGCTGCCCGGCACCGGTGCCGCCGCCGCCGTGCAGGTTCAGCACCAGGCCGACGGGGGGCCCGGGCGGCACATGCACCAGATAAGTCCGGTTCAGCCCGCCGTACTGCATCATCCCCGCCTGGTCCCGGGCACGGGCAGCCTGAACCTGCCGTTCGCTGCACGCGGTCAGGCTGATCAGGAGTACCGCCAGCGAGAGCAGGCGCGCCCAGGGCATGCCGTTAAAAATACCGATAGCGCTGACCCGGTCCTCAGCCCGCCGACGGCGGGCGAGTCATGAACGTCCCCTTCAGCTCCAGACCCATCGCGAGGTCCTCGTACTTGGGCTCTTTGCGCTTCTTCCACCCGCTGCCGGCGCTGACCGGTGGCGGCATCAGCGGCGGCAGCATCGGGAATCCGCCGCCGGCGTCGGCCGCCGGGAGCGGTGAAGCCGCCGAGAGCGGTGACGCCGCCGAGGCGAGCTGCACCGGCAGGTGCGCACTGGTCAGCACGGCGGTGGCCGCGGGCGGGGCGGACAGGGTGCCCATCGGCACCGCGACGCCCATCGCCGCGGCCGGTTCCATGGCACCGAGGGCACCGGCCGCATTGGTGAGCCCGGCGGCCGCGTCACCCAGCGCCGATTCGCCTTCCGACAGCCCCTGGGCGATGTCGGGGGCCACCGATTGCAGCGCCTGGGCCGAGGTGTTCTGCGCCAGGTAGGACAGCAGGTTGATCGGGAATCCCGACGAGACGAACTGGTTGGCGTAGGTGTTGGCCAGCCCGAACCAGCCTTGATTGGGGTCGAAGACCACGCCGAACGCCTGCGCCAGCGCATCGATCGGAGACACCGGCGGAGCCACCGCGTCGGCGGGCAGCGCGGCGGCCGCGCCGGCCACCGCGGATTGGGCGGACTGCACCGCGGATTGGATGGACTGGACGGCGGTGCCTGCTGAGGTGGCCGACGCCGTCTGTACGGCCGCGGCCTGCGCGCTCTCCCCTTGCGCGTCGGTGATCATCGGCGGGGTGGTGAACGTGTCGACCAACAGGGCCTGCGCCGTCGACGCCTGGTACCGGTACATCGCGGCCGCGTTGTTGACCCACATCCGCTCGTACTGCGCTTCGGTCTCGGCGATGGCGGTCAAGTTCTTACCGAGCCCGTTGGTGGCCAGCAGCTGTGCCAGTTGCTGCCGATTGGCGGCGACCACCGACGGGTGCACCACCGACGACAGTGTGGAGTTGAACTCCGAGACGACGGTCTGTGCCGCCAAGCCCAGCTGGCGGCACTGCTGCGCGGTGGTACGTATCCAGGTCAGATACGGTGCAGCCGCGTCGACCATGGTGGCCGCAGCCGGCCCGTTCCAGACTCCGGTCAGCGCGGCCAGCGCCGGAGTGTAAGCGCTGGCGGTCTCGTCCAGTTCGACGCCGAGCTGCTGCCAGGCGTACGCCGCTTCGGTCAGCGAGGCGGCGCCGGGTCCCGAGTGGATCAGCGCCGAACTGACCTCCGGCGGCAACGTAATGAACTCCATAGCACCTCACAATGACCACCGTGGGAAAACTCTTGGAACATTCGGTTAAACACCCCGGAAAAAAGCCTAGAACATTGCGCGTCAAAGGTCGCCGGTTCGACGCAATGACCTGCTCAAGTGATCGCGTTCAACGCAGCGGACAGCCTGGTTTTGAATTCGTCGGGAACCGGGATGTAACCGTGTTCGGCCAGGCCCTCCTGCCCGGCGCCGAGGGCGCTGCGCAGAAACGCCTTGACCGCCGCCCCGACCTGCGCATCGGGGTATTTCGAACAGACGATTTCGTAGGTCGCCAACACGACCGGATACGAGGCCGGCTGATTCGGCCGGTAGAAGGAGATGGTGTCCAGCGCCAGGTCGTTGCCGTCCCTGATGAACCAGGCAGCCGAAATCGTCCTGCCCACCGCGTCGGGGGTGATCCCCACCGGCTCCGGCCCCGCCGAGGTCACGACTTTGGCGGTGCTCAGGTGCTGGGCCTGGGCGAACGACCATTCCACGTAGGTGATCGAGCCCTCGGCACCCTGCACGGCCGCGGCGACCCCGTCGCTGCCGCGGGCGCCTTCCCCCACGCCACCGCGGAACTGCTTGCCGGCGCCCTTGCCCCAGGCATCACCGGCGGCGGTGTCCAGGTAGCGCTGGAAGTTGTCCGAGGTGCCGGAGTCGTCGCTGCGGAACACCACCCGGATCGGCGTGGCGGGTAGCGCCACACCCGGGTTCAGTGCGCCGATCGCCGGGTCGTTCCAGGTGTTGATGGCGCCGGTGAAGATCTTGGCCGCCGCCGGTGCGTCAAGGTTCAGCGCCGCCAGGCCGTCGACATGGTAGGCGATGGCGATGGGGCCGAACACCGTCGGCAGGTTCCACACCGGCGAGCCGCAGCGCTGCTGCGCCGCGCCGTACTCGTCCTTGCTCAATGGCGAGTCCGAACCGGCGAAATCGGTTTGCCCGCCCAGGAATTCGCTGATTCCGGCGCCGGAGCCGTTGGCGGTGTAGTTCAGCGTCTGGCCGGGGCAGTCGTGTTCGTAGGCCCGGATGAACCGGGTTATCGCGTTCTCCTGGGCGGTGGAGCCACTCGCCCTCAGCGACGGCTTGCCGCCGCAGCCCGCGTGGGCCGATGTCGCGGTGGTGGCGGTGCCCGACTTCGCGGCGTCGTGAGTGCCGTCACATGCCGTCGCGGTCAGGACGACCGCAACGGTCAGCGCGGCACCAAATCGAAAGTGATCCAATTCATTTCCTCGACCCACACCACGAACGTCCATTTCCCGGCCGTCCTTCGGCATGCTAACAAGTTCCGCGATTGAGCAGCTGCCCCGCGAACCCGCTGAGCACATCCGCATTCACAAATTCAGCCGCAATTAGCCGGCGGTTCACGGGGCCGACACGTCACGCAATTGTGTTGCGCGACGGTGGGGCTGCGATCGAACCCGTTCGCTCATCCGAGCGTTACGTGCAATGATCGCGATGTAAGCATTTCGTTACGTCGTAACCGTGCCGCGAGGAGGCTGAAGCGATGACCATCAATCGGATGCGCACGCGCAGCGCGCGGCGCACGTGGTTGCCAGGCACCGCGCTGGTGGCCGCGTTGGTCGTCCCGATGGCGGTGGCCGCGGCCCCGACCGCGCACGCCGACGGCATCGACGGGCAGTTCCTGAATGCGTTGCAGTCGCACGGGATTAACTTCGCGACCCCGCAAGCCGCGATCTTGGCCGCACACCAGGTCTGCGACGAACTCGACAACGGCAGAGCCAAGGCCGACGTCGCCAACGAGGTAGCTGGAAGCAGCAATTTGGACGGATATCACGCCGGCTACTTCGTCGGACTGAGCATCAGCGCATATTGTCCGCGGCATCACGCGTCGCCTTGACAGCCAATTCGCAGTTGTCACACCGCGCGATCACGGCGGCCAGCCCTTACACTTTCGGCACCAGCATCACGGGGAGCAAAAGTGGTCACGAGAGTGTTGTCGGGCATCGCGATCGCGCTCTGCGCTGTGGCGACGACGGGGATTGCGGCGGGTGCCGATCCGAGCGTGTACAGCGTTCTGAGCTGTAGCTGTTCCGCCGAAGCCGAAACGCCCGCACCCGGCGCGGAAGCCTTCTCGCAGCAAGTGAACGACGGGATCGCGCTGGGCCTGGCCGAATTGCAGGACTTCGGGGGTCCGGCGAACCCGCAGGATCTGCCGTACTCCTAGCCGGCCCTGCCGCCCACATGGTGGAAGCGCGCGGCGCGGCGCCGGATGCGATGTGCGCGGCCCCGGGTGCGAATCGGCTTTCCGCCCAAGCGCACCGGTTCGGCGTAGAACATGATCTTGGCCAGCTCCACCAGGACCAGGTAGACGATCACGAAACCACCCAGCACCCCGAAGAACTGCCACGGCAACGGCGTGAACCCCAGCGTGCGGGCCGGCCACGAGATGGTCAGCACGACGCCGACGGTGACCACGGACAGGGTGGCGATTACCAGCGCCGCACTGGGTCGGCTGCGTAGGAACGGCACCTTGCGGGTGCGGATGACGAAGATGATCAACGTTTGTGTGGCAAGCGATTCCACGAACCACCCGGTGCGGAACTCGACCGGGCCGGCGTGCAACACACCGAGCATCAGCCCGAAGGTGAGGAAGTCGAACAGCGAACTGATCGGCCCGAAGGTCAACATGAAGCGCCGGATGAATGCGACGTCCCAGTGCGACGGCGCCCGGAGTTGCTCCTCGTCGACGCGGTCGGTCGGGATCGCCAGCTGCGAGCTGTCGTACAGCAGGTTGTTCAGCAGGATCTGACTGGGCAGCATCGGCAGGAACGACAGCAGCGCCGAGGCGGCTGCGGCGCTGAACATGTTGCCGAAGTTGCTCGACGTGCCCATCAGCACGTACTTGATGGTGTTGGCGAAGATCCGCCGGCCCTGCGCCACCCCGGTGGCCAGCACCCCCAGGTCTTTCTCCAGCAGCACCACGTCGGCGGCGTCCTTGGCGACGTCGGTGGCGCTGTCGACGGAGATGCCCACGTCGGCCGAATGCAGGGCCAGCGCGTCGTTCACCCCGTCGCCGAGAAATCCGACCGACCTGCCGTGCCCACGCAGGGAGGCGATCAGCCGCGCCTTCTGCTCGGGTGAGATCCGGGCGAAGATAGTGTGATTCACCGCGGCGTCGGCGAACTCGTCGTCGTCGAACGACTGCAGCTGCGCACCGGTGACCGTACCCTTGGACTCCAAACCGATGTCGGCACAAACTTTTTCGGCGACCCGCGGGTTGTCGCCGGTGGCGATCTTGAGCTCGATGCCGAGCTCGGCGAGCTGTGAAAGTGATTGCCGTGCAGCGGGTTTGGGTTCGTCGGCGAAAACCAGGAACCCGGCCAACCGCAGATCGCGTTCGTCGTCACGGGTGATCGTGGCGAGCCCGGCCGCGGGCCTGGCAGCCACCGCCACCACACGGCGCCCAGCGGCGAACAACGCCGCCAGCGTCTCGTCGGCCGCTGCCGGTGTCGCCCGGCACAGCGGCAGCAACTGTTCGGGCGCGCCCTTGACCACCAGCACGCGTTCGCCGTCGTCGTCGATCAGCACCGAGGTGGCCCGGCGTTCATGGTCGAACGGCAGCAATGCCACCCGCCGCACGTCGGTCCCCACCAGCCGGCCCGCCAGCGGGCCTTCCCACAGCGCTTCGTCGAGCGCGTTGGCGCTCACGCCGCCGGCTTGCGGGTCCACGTCGGTGGCCAGCAACCCCAGCCGGCACACCGCGTCGCTGGGGTTGCCGGCGGGGTCGACGGTGCCGACCAGCCGCAGTCGGCCTTCGGTCAGGGTGCCGGTCTTGTCGGTGATCAGAATGTCCATGTCGCCCAGGTCTTCGATGCATACCAGCCGCTTGACCAGCACCTTGGCCTTGGCCAGCTGTCGGGACCCGGTCGCTAAGGCGGCGCTGACCACCGCCGGCAGCAGCTGCGGGGTGATGCCCACCGCGATGGCCAGCGAGAACAACACCGAGTCGATGATCGGCTTGCCCAGCAACAGATTGCTGATCAGGATGATCAGCATCAGCGCGATCGCGACCTGCAGCAGCAGGTAGGAGAACCGGCGCAGTCCGAGCTGGAAACCTGTTTCGGGCACCCGCTCGTCCAAACCCGCTGCGATGCGCCCGAATTCGGCGTCCCGACCGGTGGCGAACACCACCCCGACGCCCTCACCGGCGCTGACGATGGTGCCCATGAAGGCCAGGTCGGACGCCTCGGCCAGTTCGGCGCCGGTGGATACCGGGTTTGCGGTCTTCTCCGCCGCGGCGGACTCGCCGGTCAGGATGCTCTCGTTGCATTCCAAGCCGTTGACGTCGATCAGCCGCAGATCGGCGGGCACGGCCTCACCCAGCGATAATCGGACCACGTCACCGGGCACCAGGTCGACGACGCTGATCTTGACGTACCGTCCGTCCCGGCGCACCACCGCCTGGTGCTGCATCCCGGCGTGCAGCTCGGCGGCGGCCAGCTCGGCCCGGAACTCGTTGAAAAACCCCAGCCCCACACTGGCCACCAAGATCACGCCGATGATGACCGCCTGCACGCCGTCGCCCAGGAAGTACGAGACGACAGCGGTCCCGGCCAGCAGGATGAGCACCGCGTTGCGCAGTTGACGACCCAATACCGCCGCCGCGCTGACCCGGTGCGTCGCAACGGCATTCGGCCCGTAACGATCCAGCCGGGCCGACGCCTCGGCGGCGGACAGGCCGGCCGTCGAACTATCCAGCCGGCGTAGCACCTCCTCGGCGGGGGCGGCGGCAACCTGCTGCGCGGTCCCCACCGGAAAGTGCGGAACGACCGTTTCCGGCGCCGATGACATCTCCGGCTTCTCCTCGCTGTGGTCCTCGCTAGGTTTCGCGCGCAGCGCCCCGCCGTGCACCACAATGCCAGTTGCGCCGCCCGTTCGCGCGGGCAAAACCCGTTGTTCAACCATCGGCAACTCGCGGATCACACGGCTCGGTCTCAATGGACGGATCGCGCCGGAACTCTCCGGCTTCAACAGGCAGGTGGTCGACGATGGAACGCGACAAGCGTGTGCAGCTCAAGCCGTATCGCTCCGCGTCAGAGCATGTGGACGGGGCCTGGTGGCCGCGTTCGCGGCGCCTGGTCGACGAGCTGCCGGCGTTGGTGAACTCGGTGTCCGACCGGCTGGGGCGGGTGGTGATGGTGGGCTATCACCTGCACGGCTGGGAGGAAGTCCCGCCGCGTACCCAGGTCGCCGGGCACACCATCGAATTGCTGGGCTTCAGCAGCGACGAACCCGCCAGTGTGATGCTGGTCGGCGAGGACGGCCACCACCTGTCCCTGCACGTGATCCGGCCGGAGACCGGCCCGGAGGAGGCCCGCCAGGCGCTGGAGGCGGCACGCGTCCCGGCCGAGGCCGAGCCGGCCGGGCAGACCCAGGTCGCGCGGTCGGTGGCCGACGTGGCGGCCACGTTGGCCAAACACGAGGGGCGCGAGGACCAGCAGCGCACCGCCGAGATCGCGCGATGGTGCGAGCAGGCGGCGCAGCAGTTCGCCGACGCGCCGATCCAGACGTTCGTGCCGGTGTTGGTCGAGCACATCGTCCGCAACCGGATGCGGCAGTCCCGGTTGAGCGCATAGGCCCGGTCAGCCGCAGCGGGTCGCCATCAGCGCAGTGATGGCGTCGACGTCGGCGGGTCCGGGCACACCCCAGTCCGGCGGATAGTCGCACAGCTCGTCGGCCCGCACAGACCTGAGGTCGACGTCGAGTAACTCGATCGCGGCCAGCGGCACCAGGGCCGGATGCACGTAGCCGCAGGCCCGGGCCAGGCCCACCAGCTCGAAACGCAGGGTGGCCAGGTAGTTGGCGCAACGCACCGATTTCGATGCCGGGTCCAGGCCGTGCTGCAGCCAGGGCGACTGGGTGGCCACGCCGGAGGGGCAGCGGCCGGTGTGGCAGCGCTGCGCCTGGATGCAGCCCACGGAGAACATGGCGGTCCGGGCGACGTTGATCATGTCGCAGCCCATCGCCACCCCCAGCAGCGCGTTCTCCGGGATGCCCAACTTGCCCGAGCCGATGAACATCACGTCGTGCTGCAGGCCCTCCTCGGCGAAGGCGCGGTAGACGCGCGGGAACGCCCATTTGAAGGGCAGCGCGACGTGGTCGCTGAACACCAGCGGCGCGGCGCCGGTCCCGCCTTCGCCGCCGTCGACCGTCACGAAGTCGACGCCGCGGCCGGTGCGGGCCATGCGGGCGGCCAGGTCGACCCAGAATTCGCCCTCCCCGACTGCGGACTTGATACCCACCGGCAGGCCCGTCTCGGCGGCGATCGTCTCCACCAGCTCGAGCAGTCCGTCGACATCGCCGAACGCGGAGTGCCCGGCGGGGCTCTTGCAGTCCACGCCGACCGGGATGCCGCGGATGGCAGCGATCTCGGGGGTCACCTTGGCGCCGGGCAGCATGCCGCCCAGACCGGGTTTGGCGCCTTGGCTGAGCTTGATCTCGATAGCCCGGATGGACGGCGTGGCCGCGACCCGGTCGACCAGCTTGGGCAGGCTGAAGGTGCCGTCCTCGTTGCGGCAGCCGAAGTAGCCGGTGCCGATCTGCCAGACCAGGTCGCCGCCGTTGAGGTGATACGGCGAGACACCGCCCTCGCCGGTCGTGTGCAGGGCACCGGCCAGGGCAGCGCCCCGGTTCAGTGCGGTGACGGCCGCGCCGCTGAGCGACCCGAAGCTCATGGCCGAGATGTTGATCAGCGACGACGGCCGGAACGCCCGGGCACGGCCGCGGGCGCCGCCGAGCACCTTCGCCGCCGGCAGTGGGACCGACGGGTCGGGATGATTGGGTTCGCCGGCCGGCGCCGGCACCGGGAACGCGGCGTGCTTGATGATCGGGTAGTTGTGCACGCGTTCGAGGTCGTTGTCGGTGCCGAAGCCGAAGTACCGGTTGCCCGCCTTCGCCGACGTGTACACCCAGCGTCGCTGGTCACGGCTGAACGGCCGCTCCGCGTCGTTGTCGGTGACGATGTACTGGCGCAGCTCGGGCCCCACCGCTTCCAGCAGGAAGCGCAGGTGGCCCACCACCGGGTAGTTGCGCAGGATGGTGTGCCGGCGTTGCACCAGGTCCCAGCCGGTCAACCCGGCCAGAGCGCCCCCGGCCATGGCGGCCACAGCTCGCAGCTTCACAGTCACGCGATCATGCTGCCCCGTCGGTGGCCGGCGGTGCTAGTGACCTCGGTCCTCAGTGCGAGGTGACCAAAGTGCGCCGGCTGACGAATTCGTGGCGGGCACTGGTGCGCGGGTCGTCGAACTCGATGCGCTGCGCCAGCAGCTGCAGCGGCGCGCTGAAGTCGTCCGGTGCGACGTCGATGATGTCGGGGTACAACGGGTCCCCGGTGATCGGCAACCCCAGCGCGGCCATCTGCACGCGCAGCTGATGGGTGCGCCCGGTGCGCGGTGTCAGCCGGTAGAGGCCGTCCTTCCGCGCAATGAGTTCGATCAGCGTCTCGGCGTTGGGCTCACCCGGCTCGCTGACCGCCTGCAGCCGGCCCCGGTGTTTGACGATCCGGCTGCGTACCACCCGGGGTAGCCGCAGCGCCGGGTCGACGGCCGCGCGCGCCAGGTAGGTCTTGCTTACCTCGCCGCGGGCGAACAGCGTCTGGAATGTGCCCCGTACCTCCCGCCGGGCGGTGAACAGCAGCACCCCGGCGGTGAGCCGGTCCAGCCGGTGGGCCGGGCTGAGTTCGGGCAGCCCGAGCTCGCGGCGCAGCCGTACCAGCGCGGTCTGGGCGACGTGGCGCCCGCGCGGCATGGTGGCCAGGAAGTGCGGCTTGTCCACCACAACGATATCGTCGTCGCGGTACAGCACCGGAATCTCGAACGGAACCGCCACCTCGTCGGGCAGGTCCCGGTAGAGATACACGTGCGCACCGGCGGGCAGCACCCGCGCCTCGTCGACCACCACGCCGTCGGCGTCGACGACTTCGCCGGCCAGCACTTTGGCGCGGGCGGGTTCGCCGAACCGTTCGGTCAGCTCGGCCAGCACCGGCCCGCCGTACAACCGGACCCGTGCCGGCCCCAGGCCGTCTCGGACCGGAAGCGGGGCGGGCCTCAATTGAGCGGCACCGGTTCCAGGATCTCGGCGCGGGCCTCGGGTGCGCTGGCGCGCAACTCGTCGGCGGAGACGTCGTCGGGCTGGGCTTGGGACAGGATCTCGGCGTCCACCCGGGCTCGGTAGTTGTCGACTTCGCGGTCGACGTCCGCGGCGCTCCACCCCAGCGCCGGCGCGACCAGTTCGGCTACCTCGCGGGCACAGTCGACGCCGCGGTGCGAGTACTCGATGGAAATCCGCATGCGCCGGGCCAGGATGTCCTCCAGGTGCAGGGCGCCCTCGGCGACGACGGCGTAGACGGCTTCCACCTTCAGGTATCCGGGGGCCTCGGTGATCGGCCCGAGCAGCTCGGGCCGGTCGGCGGCCAGGGCCAGCACGTCGTCCATCAGGGATCCGTAGCGGTCCAGCAGGTGGCGCACCCGGTAGGGATGCAGGCCGACCCGCTCGCCGACGTGCTCGACCTGGTTGATCAGCGCGAAGTAGCCGTCGGCGCCCAGCAGGCTGACCTTCTCGGTGATCGACGGCGCCACCCGGGCCGGCACGAACTGCACCGCGGCGTCGATCGCGTCGGCGGCCATCACCCGGTAGGTGGTGTACTTGCCGCCGGCGATGGCGACCAGGCCGGCCGCGGGCACCGCCACGGCGTGCTCGCGGGACAGCTTGGAGGTTTCGTCGCTCTCCCCGGCCAGCAGCGGGCGCAGCCCGGCGTACACGCCGTCGATGTCGGCGTGGGTCAGCGGGGTGGCCAGCACCTCGTTGACCGTGCCCAGGATGTAGTCGATGTCGGCCTTGGTGGCCGCCGGGTGGGCCAGGTCCAGGTTCCAGTCGGTGTCGGTGGTGCCGATGATCCAGTGGCTGCCCCACGGGATGACGAACATCACCGACTTCTCGGTGCGCAGGATGATCGCGACGTCGCTGACGATGCGGTCGCGTGGCACCACCACGTGCACGCCCTTGGACGCACGCACCTGGAATCGGCCGCGCTGCTTGGACAGCGCCTGGATCTCGTCGGTCCATACGCCGGTGGCGTTGACCACCACATGCCCGCGGACCTCGGTGACCGAGCCGTCCTCGGAGTCGCGCACCCGCACCCCGGTGACCCGGTCGCCCTCCCGCAGCAGCGCGACCACCTGGGTGGAGCTGCGCACCACGGCGCCGTAGTGGGCGGCGGTACGCGCCACCGTCATGGTGTGCCGGGCGTCGTCGACGACGGTGTCGTAGTAGCGGATACCGCCGATCAGCGAGCTGCGCTTGAGGCCCGGACTCAGGCGCAGAGCTCCGGCCCGGGTCATGTGCTTTTGCGCGGGCACCGATTTCGCGCCGCCGAGGGTGTCGTACAGGAAGATGCCGGCGGCCATGTAGGGCCGTTCCCACCACCGGTTGGTCAGCGGGAACAGGAACGGCAGCGGCTTGACCAGGTGCGGCGCCAGCTTGGTCAGCGACAGCTCGCGCTCGTAGAGCGCCTCGCGCACCAGCCCGAATTCCAGCTGTTCGAGGTAGCGCAGTCCGCCGTGGAACATCTTCGACGAGCGGCTGGAGGTGCCCGCCGCCAGATCCCGCGCCTCGACCAGGGCCACCTTCAGTCCCCGGGTGGCCGCGTCCAGCGCGCAACCGGAGCCCACCACGCCGCCGCCGATCACCACCACGTCGAACTGCTCGGAGCCGAGGCGCTCCCAGGCCAGCGCACGCTGCTGCGGCCCCAGCACCCCGTCGGACCAGGTCTGCTCGCTCTCCGCTGCGTTGCTCGGATTGCTCACGACAAAGGACTCCTGTCGGTTACTCGTCGGTAGATATCTCCCAGTAAGGCTAGTTGGCGTTCCGGATTCCGGCGGGGTTCAGTCCAGATCGTTCAGTCCAGATCGTCGTGCGCCATCAGGCGGCGGGCGGCCTCGGTGATCGATCCGGACAACGACGGGTAAACGGCCAGTGTCTGGGCCAGCTCGTTGACGGTGATGCGGTTGGTGACGGCCACCGCGATGGGCAAAATGAGCTCGGAGGCGATCGGGGCCACCACCACGCCGCCGATCACCACGCCGGTGGATTTGCGGCAGAAGATCTTGACGAAACCCTGCCGCAGTCCCGACATCTTGGCGCGGGCGTTGGTGTGCAGCGGCAACATGATGGTGCGGGCGCTGAACTGGCCGTCGTCGATCGCCGATTGCGGCACGCCCACGGCGGCGATCTCGGGTCGGGTGAACACCGTCGCCGCGACCGTACGCAGCCGGATCGGGCTGACGCCCTCGCCGAGCGCGTGGTACATCGCGATGCGGCCCTGCATCGCCGCGACCGAGGCCAGCAGCAGCAGGCCGGTGCAGTCGCCGGCGGCGTAGATGCCCGGTACGGAGGTTCGCGACACCCGGTCCACCTTGAGGTAGTCGCCGGGCCCGAGTTCGATGCCGACCCGCTCCAGGCCCAGGCCGCTGGTGTTGGGCACCGAACCGATGGTCATCAGGGCGTGGCTGCCTTCGACCGTGCGGCCGTCGGTCATGGTGACCAGGACCCCGGTGTCGGTGCGGGTGACCGACTCGGCGCGCGCGTTCTTGAACAACTGGACGCCGCGTTCGGCGAACGACTCTTCGAGCACCGCGGCGGCGTCGGCGTCCTCGTAGGGCAGCACCCGGTCGCGGCTGGCCGCCACCGTGACCGGCACCCCCAGTTCGGTGTAGGCGTGCACGAATTCGGCGCCGGTGACGCCGGAACCCACCACGATCAGGTGCTCGGGCAGCTCCTCGAGGTCGTACAGCTGCCGCCAGGTCAGGATGCGCTCGCCGTCCGGCTGGGCCGACGCCAGCACCCGCGGGCTGGCACCGGTGGCGATCAGCACCACGTCGGCGTCGTGCTCGGTGATGGTGCCGTCCGCGGCGGTGGCTTTGATGCGGTGGCGGGCCAGGCCGGGGGCCGGATCGATGAGCTCGCCGCGGGCCGCGATCAGCCGAACCCCCACTTTGCGCAGCTGGGCGGCGATGTCGGCCGACTGCTCGGCGGCCAGTTTGCGGACCCTGGCGTGGATCTGCGGCAGCGAGATCTTGGCGTCGTCGATGTCGATCTCGAAGCCCAGCCTTGGCGCCCGGCGCAGCTCGGTGCGCAGCCAGGTGGACGCGATGAACGTCTTGGAGGGGACGCAGTCGTCCAGGACTGCGGCACCGCCGATGCCTTCGGAGTCGATCACAGTGACTTCCGCCGAGTCGGGGTGTGCGTTGGCGGCCACCAGGGCTGCCTCGTAGCCGGCCGGACCTCCGCCCAGGATCACGATGCGCGTCACCACGGGCTCAAACCTAGCTTGGCGACGATGCGGTTCGCAGCGCGAACCGAGGAGGAGCCAGGCCATCAGACCCCGCTTGGCGACGATGCGGTTCGCAGCGCGAACCGAGGACTCCAAACCCGCTTGACGTGACGGCTGACGCCGCCCGGGCGCGAGGCGTTTAAGCTTTCCCCGTGCCGCTCTACGCCGCGTACGGCTCGAACATGCATCCCGAGCAGATGCTCCAGCGTGCGCCGCACTCCCCGATGGCCGGAACTGGCTGGTTGCCGGGTTGGCGGTTGACCTTCGGCGGCGAGGACATCGGCTGGGAAGGCGCGCTGGCCACCGTCGTCGAAGACCCGGATTCGCGGGTGTTCGTAGTGCTCTACGACATGACCCCGGCCGACGAGATGAATCTGGACCGCTGGGAGGGCTCCGAGTTCGGCGTGCACAAGAAGATCCGCTGCCGGGTGGAGCGGGAGTCGTCGGACACCGACATCGACCCGGTGCTGGCGTGGCTGTATGTGCTGGACGCCTGGGAGGGCGGTCTGCCGTCGGCGCGCTACCTCGGGGTGATGGCCGATGCCGCCGAAATTGCCGGCGCCCCCGCCGATTACGTGCACGACCTGCGCACCCGTCCGGCCCGCAATATCGGTCCGGGCCCCAGCGCCTGATCCTATTCCGGCGCCTGGTCGCCCCCTTTTCTTCTCCTTTGCCGAGCGTCCCCATATGTACGGTGAAACGGCCGTTTTGACGACATTTTCAGGACGCTCGCGACGGCCCCGCGGCTCGACCCTGCTCCAACCGCGTCCGGAGTCTGCTCACCAGATGCCAGGGTTCGACTCTGACGTCCTCGGCGACCATCGCCACTACCACCCAGCCCACATCCTGCAGAGCCGACATGCGGAGGCGATCGTATTTGAACGCCTCACGACTGCTGTGCGCGTCGACGCCGTCGTACTCAGCGACAACGCGACACTCGGGCCAGGCGAAGTCGACTCGCCATAGGCGTCCGGTCAGGTCGACGATCTTGTACTGCAGCGTTGGTTGCGGCAGTCCGCCGTCGATCATGACCAGCCGGGCCTCACTCTCCATCGGCGACTCGGCCAGCGGCGAGGCCAGCGCGAGCAGCTCCCGCGACGCGCAGATGCCTCGACGCCCGGCCTGCAGCCCGACAGCCTCGGCTAGCTCGTCGCGGCCGCAGGAACCGCTGCCCAGGGCCGCATCCAGCGTGGCCAGCGCCCGCGGCCGCCGCAGGCCGCGCGCCACCTCGATCGCTGTCCAAGCGGGCGTCGTGGCCGGCCGGCCGCGCACCGACGACAGCGGCGCACCCTCCCGCCGATGCACCACCAACCCCTGCGTCGAGTGCAGGCGGCCGTTATCGGGATTGAGCACGTGCAGGTTGGTGTCGTGTTCGGTGTCGAATCCGTAAATGGCCGCCGCGGTGTGCAGGCAACTGGCGACCGTCGTGCCGGCCAATAGGTCGAGGCCACGTAGTCGCAGTACGACAGTGTCTCGGCCGCTGCCGTATACGCCGTGCCAGATCCTGCGCAGCTCGCCGCGTTGTATGCAGGTCTCCAAGTTGCGGCGGCTCAGGAATTCGAAAGCCTGGGCGGCGGTGATCACGCCACCCTGCAGGTTGAGCAGCTGACACAGTTCGGCGTGCACGCGGCCCATCTTCGAAAACACGCAACGCGCCCACAATTCACCCGCTGAGCGGCCCCAAAATGCCGTTCAAAAGCGGATTTTGCCGTACATATGGGGGGCGCTCGGGAGAAGAGATCAAGGACCGACGCTAGAACGCGGCCGACTGCTCGATGATGTTCACCATCACCCGCACACCGATGGCCAGCGCCCGCTCGTCGAGATCGAACGTCGGCTGGTGCAGGTCCAGTTGCGGGCCCACCCCCGACCAGACCCCAAGTCGGGCCATCGCGCCGGGAATTTCTTCGAGGTACCAGGAGAAGTCCTCGCCGCCGCCGGACTGCCGGGTGTCGGCCAGCACGTCGGGGCCGACGGCCTCGATCGCGTGGGAGAGAATGCGGGTGGAGACGTCCTCGTTGACCACCGGCGGAACGCCGCGGCGATACTGCAGCGTGTGTTCGATGGCCAGCGGCGACAGCAGGCCGGTGACGCTTTCCCGGATGATTCCCTCCAGGTCGACCCAGGTCTGGCGGCTCGCGGTGCGCACGGTGCCGGCCAGCACGCCGGACTGGGGAATCGCGTTGGGCGCATTACCGGCATTGACCGCACCCCACACCAGCACGGTGCTGTTGCGCGGGTCGATGCGGCGTGACAGCACCCCGGGCAGCCCGGTGATGAGCGTGCCCAGCCCGTAGACCAGGTCGGCGGTCAGGTGCGGGCGCGAGGTGTGCCCGCCAGGGGAATGCAAAGTGATCTCGACCTGGTCGGCAGCCGAGGTGATGGGGCCCAGCCGCACCGCCACCTTGCCGACCTCCAGCCGCGGATCGCAGTGCAGCGCGAAGATGCGCGACACCCCGGTCAGCGCGCCGGCGGCGATGGCGTCGATCGCGCCGCCGGGCATCAGCTCCTCGGCGGCCTGGAAGATTAGCCGCACCCCGACCGGCAGTTCAGGCACCGACGCCAGCGCCAGCGCGGTGCCCAGCAATATCGCGGTGTGCGCGTCGTGCCCGCAGGCGTGCGCGATGTTGGGCATCGTCGAGGCGTACGGGGCACCGGTGCGCTCGCTCATCGGCAGGGCGTCCATATCGGCGCGCAGCGCGATCCGCGGCTGGTGCTCGGGCCCGAAGTCACAGGTCAGGCCGGTTCCCCCGGGCAGCACTTTGGGGTTGAGCCCGGCGTCGGCCAACCGCTCGGCGACGAACTGCGTGGTGGCGAACTCCTGGCGGCCCAGCTCCGGGTAGCGGTGGATGTGCCGGCGCCAGGCGACCAGGTCGTCGAAGTGGGCGGCCAGCCAGGATTCGGCGCTGTCGACGAGGCTCATCCGGCGGCCCTTCGACGCTCCAGCGCAGCCAGTACCCGATCCCGTTGGCCGGGGTCCGACGCCAGCGCGACAACCGTACGCGCCAGCATGATCGCGCCGTCCACCACCGCCTGGTCGGCGCTGGGTCCGACGGCAGCGGCCGCGAAAGCACGCTGGTGCACCGTGGCCCCGCCGGCGTCGACGCCGATCACCGGATGTATGCCCGGCATCACGTGCGTCACGTTGCCCATGTCGGTGCTGCCCATTGGCAGCCCCACTTCCACGGCGGCGGGCACCGGCTCGCGGCCCAGCCGGCGCATTTCCTCGCGGAAAACGTCGACCATCCACTGGTCAGGCTTCAGCTCCGCATATCCGGGTCCGGCCGGTTCGATCTCGTATTCGCATCCGGCGGCCAGCGCCCCGGCCGCGAAGCAGGCGTACGCCCGACCCTCCAGCTGGCGCAGCGAATCGGATTCGGTCGCCCGCATCGCGTACTGCAGCGCCGCCTGCCCGGGTATCACATTGACCGCCTGGCCACCGTCGGTGACGATGCCGTGCAACAGCTGCCCGGGCGCCAGCTGCTGGCGCAGCACCCCGATCGCCACCTGCGCAACGGTCACCGCGTCGGCGGCGTTGATCCCGAGATGCGGTGCGACGGCTGCGTGCGATTCCTTGCCTCGATAGTGGACGGTGCACTCGGACAGGGCCAGCGACCGCGTACCGGCGATGTCGGTGGGACCCGGGTGCACCATCACCGACACCGCGACGTCGTCGAACGCCCCGGCCTGCAGCATCAGCGCCTTGCCGCCGCCGGACTCTTCGGCGGGGGTGCCCAGCAGGGCCACCGTCAGGCCGAGGTCGTCGGCGACTTCGGCCAGCGCCAGCGCGGCCCCCACCCCGGCGGACGCGATGATGTTGTGCCCGCAGGCGTGGCCGATCTCGGGCAGCGCGTCGTACTCCGCGCACACCCCGACGACCAGCGGGCCGCTACCGAAGTCGGCGCGAAACGCCGTGTCCAGCCCCGCGACCGGGCCGATCGCGAAACCGCGCTGGGCGACCAGCTCTTTGGCCTTGGCGCAGCTGCGGTGCTCGGCGAACGCCAGTTCTGGCTCGGCGTGGATGGCGTGGGACAGCTCGATCAGGTCACTGCCGCGCTGCCGCACCAGATCTTCGACGCGGTCGGGTGCTACGGGCATCTTCGCAGTATCTCACCGCCGGTCGGGCGGCCGGTTACACCCGTGCGGCGATGAATTGCGCGGCCTGTACGGGCCACGGCGGATCCTCGTAGGCGTGATGCGCCTCGCGGTCGCGCCCACCGACGACGCAGACCGGATCACCCTCGCTGCACAGGTCGATGGCGCGGCCGGCGAACGCTCCGGCCGTGGACAGCGGGGTGCCGAACCGGTTGCCGGGATTGCCGAACACCGCGACGGCGGTGACGCGGCCGACCAGCGCGGGGTCCAGGGGTGGCGCCGAGCCGAAGTTGCCGATCCGCTCGCCCAGCGGGGGCACGCCGGCCATCATCGATATGGCGGCGGCGCCTTGGGAGAAGCCGCCGAGCGCGATATGGGTGTTGGGGCATTGCTCGGCCATCCAGGCGATGTGGTCGCTGGCGTCGTTGGCCGCGTCGCCGGTGGTCAGAAAGTTGTAGCTGGCCGCGTAGTTCACCGGGTAGACGCCCAGGCTGCGGGAGCCCAGGGCGGGCCCCAGCGCAGCCACCAGCGCGTCGCCGACTCGTCCCAGCCCGGGGGGCTCGGCAGTTCCGCGGGCGAAGACGAGCTCGACGGCGGGGCAATCGTCGGCGGACGCTCTGGGCAGCGGAACGACCACGAAAGCGGCCAGGGCGGCGAAAACAACAGCTGAAACCGCGGCGGACACCGCGGGACGAGGCGATTTGCGAAGTCTCACAGGGCCGATCATCACACACCCCCGGTTTCGGGGGCGCGACGAGCTAGGCTCGCGCGATGTGACCAGCGTGGCGCCCGACCCCGACGCGATGGCGGCGCGCGCGGCCCGCGTGATCGCCGAACGCACCAGCACCGGTAGGCACGACGTCGCCGTGGTGCTGGGGTCGGGATGGGCACCTGCCGTGGTCGCGCTGGGGTCCCCGACCGCCGTGTTGGCGCAGGCCGACGTCCCCGGGTTCGCGCCGCCCGCTGCGGCCGGGCACTCCGGTGAGCTGCTGTCGGTGCCGATCGGCGCGCACCGCGTCCTGGTGCTGGCCGGCCGTATCCACGCCTACGAGGGGCACGACTTGCAGCATGTGGTGCACCCGGTCCGGGCGGCGTGCGCGGCGGGGGCGCGGATCGTGGTGCTGACCAACGCCGCCGGCGGGCTGCGGGCGGACTTGCGGGTGGGTCAGCCGGTGCTGATCAGCGACCACTTGAACCTGACCGCGCGCTCGCCGCTGGTCGGCGCGCAGTTCGTCGATCTGACCGACGCGTACGCGCCGCGGCTGCGTGCGCTGGCCCGCGAGATCGACCCGGAGCTGGTCGAGGGCGTGTACGCCGCGCTGCCGGGGCCGCATTACGAGACGCCGGCCGAGATCCGGATGCTGCGGACGCTGGGCGCCGACCTGGTCGGCATGTCGACGGTGCACGAGACCATCGCCGCCCGCGCGGCCGGTGCGGAGGTGCTGGCGGTGTCGCTGGTGACGAACCTGGCCGCCGGTATCACCGGGCAGCCGCTGAGCCACGCCGAGGTGCTGGCCGCCGGCGCCGCGTCGGCCGCCGCGATGGGCTCGCTGCTGGCTGACGTGATCGCCCGGTTCCAGTGACGCCCGAAGACTGGATCGCCCACGACCCCGACCCCGCAACGGCCGCGGAGTTGGCCGCGCTGGGTCCCGACGAGCTTGCCGCCCGGTTCGCCCGGCCGCTGACCTTTGGTACCGCGGGGCTGCGCGGTCCGGTGCGTGGCGGCCCGGATGCGATGAACATCGCGGTGGTGTTGCGGGCCACCTGGGCGCTGGCGCAGGTGGTCGGTGCGGGCGCCGAAGGATCCAAGACGGTGATCGTGGGCCGCGATGCCCGGCACGGTTCGGCGGCGTTTGCCGTCGCGGCAGCAGAAGTGCTTGCTGCCCATGGGTTTTCGGTGTCCATGTTCCCCGATCCGGTGCCGACGCCGGTGGTCGCCTTCGCGGTGCGCGCCACCGGGGCGGCCGCCGGGATTCAGATCACGGCGTCGCACAATCCGGCGACCGACAACGGTTACAAGGTGTATCTGGACGGCGGCCTGCAGATCGTCTCCCCCACCGACCGACAGATCGAGGCCGCGATGAAATCCGCTCCTGCGGCCGACGAAATCCCGCGCAGCCCAGTCCAACCCGCCGACACAGACCTGGTGCAGCGTTACATCCAGCGCGCGGCCGCAGTGCGCCGCGGCACCGGCGCGCTAAGGGTGGCGTTGACGCCGATGCACGGGGTTGGTGGCACGGTGGCGGTGCAGACGCTGCGCCGGGCCGGATTCGGCGACGTGCGCACGGTCCCAACGCAATTCGCGCCGGACCCCGACTTCCCGACTGTCGACTTCCCGAACCCGGAGGAACCGGGGGCCACCGACGCGCTGCTCAGTTTGGCGGCCGACGTCGGCGCCGACATCGCGATCGCGCTGGACCCCGACGCCGACCGGTGCGCCGTCGGCATCCCCGACCGCACTGGCTGGCGGATGTTGTCCGGCGACGAAACCGGTTGGCTGCTGGGCGATTACATCCTGTCGCAGCCGTCATCGGGCAAGCGCACGGTCGCCAGCACCGTGGTGTCCTCCCGCATGCTCGCCGCGATCGCCGGCCAGCACGGCGCGACGCACGTCGAGACCCCGACCGGGTTCAAGTGGCTGGCCCGCGCCGACGCCCAGCACCCGGGCAGCCTGGTCTACGCCTACGAGGAGGCGATCGGGCACTGCGTCGACCCGGCCTCGGTGCGCGACAAGGACGGCATCAGCGCGGCGGTGTTGTGCTGCGACCTGGCGGCGTCGCTACGCCAGCGGGGCCGCACCATGAGCGACGCGCTCGACGACCTGGCCCGTCGTTTCGGCATGCACGAGGTCGCCGCGGTGTCGCGGCGAGTCACCGACACCGAGGAGGCCGCGGCGGTGATGCGCCGGCTGCGGCAGGCGCCGCCGGCCCGGCTGGCCGGCTTCGATGCCACCGTCACCGACACCGACGACGCCCTGATCTACACCGGCGGCGATCAGCACACCTGGGTCCGGGTCGTGGTGCGGCCGTCGGGTACCGAACCGAAACTCAAGTGCTACTTGGAGATTCGCTGCCAACCGTCCGAGGACCTGGATACCGCCCGGCGGCGCGCCCGGCAGCTGCGCGACCAGCTGAAAAGCGAGGTCCAGCAGTGGTGACGGGTCAGCGCGGCCCGAACTGGCGGTCGCCGGCGTCACCGAGTCCGGGCACGATGTAGGCGATCTCGTTGAGCCCGTCGTCGACGACCGCGGTGAACAATCGTGCGCCGGGCGCCGCCTCCCCCAACGCCGCGATGCCTTCCGGTGCCGACACCACGCACACCGCGGTGATGCGCGTGGCGCCGCGCTCCTGCAGCAGGCGCACGGTGTGCGTCATCGATCCCCCGGTCGCCAGCATCGGGTCCAGGATCAGCACCGGCTGCGTGGACAAGTCCTCGGGCAGCGACGCCAGATACGGGTTGGGCCGGTGGGTCTGTTCGTTGCGGGCCACCCCGACGAAACCGACCGCAGCCCCGGGCAATGCCGCCAGCGCCGCGTCGACCATGCCCAGCCCGGCGCGCAGCACCGGAACCAACAGCGGCAGCTCGGCCAGCCGCGCACCCGTCGTCTCGGCCAGGGGCGTCCGGATCGACATCGGCTCGGTGGGCGCGTCCCGGGTGGCCTCGTAGACCAGCATCAGCGTCAGCTCGCGCAGCGCGGCACGGAAGGTGGCGTTGTCGGTGCGTTCGTCGCGCAATACGGTCAGCCGGACCGCCGCCAGCGGGTGGTCAACGACATGCACCTCCACGGACAGTGACCTTATATAACAATCCGGTTCAGGCCTGCTGACACGCGTGATCGCTTCCCGTCGGCCGCTCCGGCCGAGCCATATACTCCCGGCATGCGGCGACTGAAATGGCCTCTGAGCAGGGCATTTTGTGCCATCGCCGCGGTGGGCGCGGTCCTGTTGCCCACCCCCCGGCCGGCCTTGGCGGCGGCCGCTTTGCCCACCTACGCCCACGTGGTCATCGTGATCGAGGAGAACCGCTCGCAGGCCAACATCATCGGCAATCAGGCGGCGCCGTTCATCAACGCGCTGGCCGCCGGCGGAGCGATGATGGCGCAATCATTCGCCGAGACCCATCCGAGTGAGCCCAACTATCTGGCGCTGTTCGCCGGCAGCACGTTCGGATTGAAGAAGGACAGCTGCCCGGTCGAGGTCGGCGCCCAACCGAACCTGGCCTCCGAACTGCTGACCGCCGGCCACACCTTCGGCGGCTACTCGGAGGACCTGCCGGCGGTCGGTTCGACGGTATGCAGCGCGGGCAAATATGCGCGCAAGCATGTGCCGTGGGTCAACTTCAGCAACGTGCCGCCGGGGGTGTCGGTGCCGTTCTCGGCGTTCCCGCAGCCGGCGAATTATGCGTCGCTGCCGACCGTGTCGTTCGTCATCCCGAACAACGACAACAACATGCACGACGGCTCGATCGCCCAGGGCGACGCCTGGCTGAACAGCCGGATGTCGGCGTACGCCAACTGGGCCAAGGCCAACAACAGTTTGCTGATCCTGACGTGGGACGAGGACGACGGCGGCCAGCGCAACCAGATCCCGACGGTGTTCTACGGCGCGCATATCCAGCCCGGCAGCTACAACGAGACCATCAGCCACTACAACGTGCTGGCCACGCTGGAGGAGATGTACGGGCTGCCCAAAACCGGTTTGGCGGCCAACGCGCCGCCCATCGCAACTATTTGGGGCGGATAAGCGCGGACGGGGCGGGTCGCTATTCTGTGCCGCATGGCTGCTGACCTCGTGCCCATCCGCCTGAGCCTGTCCGAGGGCGACCTCTACACGCTGTGGGCGCCGCGCTGGCGCGACTCCGGGGACGAGTGGGAGGCGTTCCTGGGCAAGGACGAAGACCTGTATGCGTTCGAGAACGTTGCGGACCTGGTTGCGTTCGTACGCAGCAACGACGACAACGACCTGACCGATCACCCGGCGTGGCGGGGCATCACCGAGGCGCACGCCCGCAAGTTCGAGCCGGCCGAGGACAAGCGGTTCGACTTGGTTGCCGTCGAGGAGTTGGTTGCCGACAAGCCGACCGAGGAGTCGGTGGCGGCGTTGGCCGGGGCGCTGGCGATCGTCTCGTCGATCGGCTCGGTGTGTGAGCTGCCGGCGATCTCGAAATTCTTCAACGGCAACCCGACGCTGGGCACGGTGTCCGGCGGGATCGACAACTTCACCGGCAAGGCGGGCCGCAAGCGCTGGGAGGCGATCGCCGAGGTGATCGCGCGCAGCTGGGACGACGTGCTCAAGGCCCTCGACGACGTCGTCAGCACCCCCGAGGTCGACGAGGAGCTGTCGGCGAAGGCCGCCGAGGAACTCGAGGAGGAGATCGAGGAACCCGAGGAACCCGAGGAGGAGGCGGCCGACGAGACGGCGGGCGAGGCTGCCGAGGAGGACGAACAGGCCGACGAAGCCGACGACACGGACGCCTCGGAAGACACGGACGACACGGACGACTCGGACGACGAGGAAGACGAGGAAGACGAGGGCCGCGCCGAGGGCGACACGGTGGTGTTGGGCAGCGACGAGGACTTCTGGGCGCAGGTGGGCATCGATCCGATCCGGATCATGACCAGTTCGGGCACCTTCTATACGCTGCGCTGCTATTTCGATGATCGTCCGATCTTCTTGGGCCGCAACGGCCGGATCAGCGTGTTCAGCTCCGAGCGGGCGCTGGCCCGTTACCTCGCCGACGAGCACGACCACGACCTGTCGGATTTGAGCACCTATGACGACATCCGCACCGCCGCTACCGACGGCTCGCTGAAGGTCGACATCACCGACGAGAACGTCTATGTGCTCAGCGGGCTGGCCGACGACTTCGCCGACGGCCCCGAGGCGGTGGACCGTGATCAGCTCGACCTGGCCGTCGAACTACTCCGCGACATCGGCGACTACTCCGAGGAAAGCACCGTCGACAAGGCACTGGAAACCAATAAGCCGCTGGGCAAGCTGATCGCCTACGTGCTGGAACCCGACTCCGTCAGCAAGCCCAACGGTCCGTATTCCGCCGCGGTGCGGGCGTGGGAGAAGCTGGAGGCGTTCGTCGAGAGCCGCCTGCGCCGGGAGTAGCTCGCACCGCGGGGGCGCTACCGTATCCGCACGTCCACAGCTGGGCCCACGCCGCCCATTCTCAGCCATGCCAGCGGCCGACGCGGCCAATCGCCTGGGGAGAAGGTCCGGTGAGAAGGCCACTGCATGCGCATGACATGCACATGTGTTAGGTTGGGCCATGGCCGTAGCGATTCAGATCAAAGACGTCCCCGAAGAAGTTCGCGACGCGCTGGCGGCCCGTGCCGAAGCGCGCGGCCAATCCACCCAAACGTATCTGCGATCACTGTTGGAGCGGGAGTACCAAGCTCAACGCAACCGGCAGCTCTTGGAGGCGTTGGCTGGTCATCGCAGCCTCACGATGACCGCCGAAGAAGTGGCGACCGTCATCCGCGCCGACCGCGACGGGTGAATTTGATCCTGTGATCGTGGTGGACGCAGGCGTGCTGGTGTTGGCGCTCACGAGCGGCGCTCCCCAAGGCGACACGGCACGCACAGCTTTGAACGACGACGACGGCTGGCTCGCGCCCGCCCACATGCCGGGCGAGGTACTACGCACTCTGCACAAAGCCGTATTGCGCAAACAATTGCAACCCGAGGACGCCGAGGCCGCCGCCGACGCCATCACCGCACTCGCCATCGAATACGTGCTTCCTGATGCACTGCTCCTGCGCACCGCCTGGGCCTGGCGGCACAACATCTCGATCTACGACGCCCTGTACGTCGCTGTCGCCGCCGAACGCTCCGCCGCCGTGATCACCGTCGACAGCCGCTTGGCCAGTGCCACTGATCAACTCGGTATACCAGTCGCGATCACTCTGCTCTAGATCTGCCGAAGACGGCAGGTAGACAACTCGCCAGAGGTTAGATTCCCGACTTGCGTCCAACTTTAAATGTTATCGGCCTGGATCCCCTTACATGCCGCCAGGATGTCGTCCCAGGCTTCAATGGCAAAGTGCCCCTTGCCAATTCCCCATTGGAAGTCAACGCCGGGAATGCTGCGCGCCAGGTATTCGCCGATGACGCGCGGGATGAACGTGTCACGGTCGCCCTGAAAGATATGAGTGGGCACCGCGACCTGCTCGACCCCGAATCCCCACGGGCGGTATTCGAGGAATGTTTCGTGCGCACCGCCGCGACCGCCCTGCCGGAACGCCTCGAGCTGGATGGCGCGGAAGTGCCGCAGGAAAACCTCGCCACCTACATGGTGCGGGTCGGTTTCGGGCAACGACGTCGTCACAGCGCGGCTGAAGCACCCGGGCGCAAATCGGGCACCCCAGCCCAGCGGAACGTAGGCCGCGTGGAACGGCCACGACCCGAGCCGCGCCAGCCGCTCGTAGAGCCGGTCGGTGGCGCTGAGGCCACGCATAATCTGCGGCGTCACCAATGGACCCCACGGTCCGAGTGCGCCAATGAATTTCAGCCGCAACCCCGCGATAAGTGCGCCGCAGGCGAACAGATGCGGGCCGGCCCCCGAGTGCCCGACCGCGCCGAACTCCGTCAGTCCCAGCGCGTCGGCCAGTGCACACACATCGGCAGGCCAGTCCAGGAACCGGCGCCGCGGCTGAAACGTAGAGCGTCCGAACCCGGGCCGGTCGACCGCAATCAGCCGGAACCCGTGCCGTCGCGCCGCCCCGTCGGCGAACACACCCTCCAACCGGCAGCTCGGGGTGCCGTGGAAGTAGAAGGCCGGATAGCCGCCGGGGTCACCCCATTCTTGGTAAGCCAGCGTGCGGCCGTCGGGCAGTTGGAAGAGTCCGGCGTCGTCGTCCCGAACACACTCCGGCAGCTGCATGGGTCCACGCTAGTAGCAGGACCTCCGCCCGTGACGCAGGCCAATGCAGACAAAGCCACGGGAGCCAGAATAAAAGTACCGCCAAGCCAGAGCAGGAAAAACGCGTCGAACAAGATCCCGAAAGACGCTGCCGAAGGGGCCAGTGAGCGGGCCACCGAGCACGTCGGCGATGGACGGCCCCGCGGGTGCTATCGCGCAGCTGGGGATAGCTGCATCCAGATGTGCCGCGTCGAGCGCCGACGCGATAGCCGCCAATTCCGTTGTGGAGGCCTCCAGCAATCGCGGCGACACGCGCAGACGCGCTACCCGATCAACACCGCGTACCGCGGCTTGATCACCTCGTCGATGATGGCCAGCCGCTCGTCGAACGCGATGAACGCCGACTTCATCGCGTTGATGGTGAACCGCTCCAGGTCGCTCCACCCGTAGCCGAACGCCTCGACCAGCCGGTACATCTCCATGCTCATCGTGGTGTCGCTCATCAGCCGGTTGTCGGTGTTGACGGTGACCCGGAAGCGCGTGCGCGCCAACAGATCGAACGGGTGCTCGGCGATGCTGGACACCGCGCCAGTCTGCACGTTGGAGCTCGGGCACATTTCGAACGGAATTCGCTTGTCCCGCAACAGCGATGCCAGCCGGCCAAGTTTGACCCGCCCATCGTCGGCGACCTCGATATCGTCGACGATGCGCACCCCGTGACCCAGCCGGTCGGCGCCGCAGAACGCGATCGCCTCGTGGATGGACGGCAACCCGAACGCCTCGCCGGCGTGAATGGTGAAGCGCGCGTTGTTCTCTCGCATGTATTCGAACGCGTCGAGATGCCGGGTCGGCGGGTAGCCGGCCTCGGCGCCGGCGATGTCGAACCCGACCACGCCTTTGTCCCGGAACCGGATCGCCAGTTCGGCGATCTCGCGCGACATGGCGGCATGTCGCATCGCAGTCACCAGGCAGCGCACTTTGATCGCGTGACCGTCTGCCGCACAAGCCTTTTCACCGGCGGCGAACCCCGCGAGCACCGCGTCCACCACCTCGTCGAACGACAGCCCGCGGTTGATGTGCAGCTCGGGGGCGAACCGGACTTCGGCGTACACCACCGAATCGGCGGCCAGGTCCTCCACACACTCGTGTGCCACCCGGAACAGCGCGTCGGGCGTCTGCATCACGGCCACGGTGTGCGAGAACGGTTCGAGATAGCGCTCCAGCGACCCGCTGTGCGACCGGGTGCGAAACCAGGTCGCCAGCGCCTCGACGTCGGTGGCCGGCAGCTCGTCGTAGCCGACTTCCGCGGCGATTTCGAGCACCGTGGCCGGGCGCAGCCCGCCGTCGAGGTGGTCGTGCAGCAACGCCTTGGGCGCTTGCTTGATCTGTTCCAGGCTCAGAGTCATGGCGTGATCCGATCGATGATCAGCGGCCGGGGCGCGGGCGGCTGGTCGGCCGGGGCCAGCCGGTAGGCACCGTCCAGCTCGGCCAGTGCCGGGCCGAAGCGTTCCGGGGTGTCGGTGTAGAGCGTGAACAGCGTCTCACCGGCGGCCACCGGCTCGCCGGGTCGGCGATGGATCCGCACGCCGGCGCCGTGCTGCACCCGCGCACCCGGTCGGGATCTGCCCGCACCGAGCCGCCACGCCGTCAGCCCCACTGCCATCGCGTCGATGTCGCTCATTGTGCCGCTTGAAGTGGCCGTCACGGTTTCCGAACACTCACCAATTGGCAAAGGTTTCGCCAAATCGCCGCCCTGGACGGCGACCAGCCGCCGGAACCGGTCCATCGCGGTGCCGTCCCGCAACGTCTGCCGGGGATCACGGCCGGCGAGCCCGGCCAGCTCGAGCATCTCGGCGGCCAGCCGCACCGTCAGTTCCACCACGTCCGGCGGCCCGCCGCCGGCCAGCACCTCCAGCGACTCCGCCACCTCCAGCGAGTTGCCGACGGCCCGCCCCAGTGGGCAGTCCATGTCGGTGAGCAGGGCGCGGGTGGGCACCCCGTGCGCGGTGCCCAGGTCGACCATGGTGTGGGCCAGCGAACGGGCCTGGTCTTCGGTTTTCAGGAAGGCCCCCGACCCCACCTTCACGTCCAGCACCAGCGCGCCCGCCCCTTCGGCCAGCTTCTTGCTCATGATCGAACTGGCGATCAGCGGCAGCGATTCGACCGTGCCGGTGACGTCACGCAGCGCGTAGAGCTTGGCGTCGGCGGGGGCGAGTTCGCCGGCGGCGAAGATGGCGGCCCCGATGTCCCGGAGCTGCTCACGTACGCGCGTGTTGGACAGCTCGGCAGTGAATCCGGGGATCGATTCCAGTTTGTCCAGGGTGCCGCCGGTGTGGCCCAGCCCGCGCCCGGAGGCCTGGGGCACCACACCCCCACATGCCATCACGACTGGCACCAGCGGCAGGGTGATCTTGTCGCCGACCCCGCCGGTGGAATGCTTGTCCACCGTCGGCAGACCCAGGTCGGTGAAGTCCATCCGGGGCCCCGACGCCAGCATCGCCGCCGTCCAGCGGGCGATCTCGCCGCGGTCCATGCCGCGCAGCAGGATCGCCATCAGCAACGCCGACATCTGCTCGGGGGCCACCCGGCCGTCGGTGTAGGCGGCGATCACCCAGTCGATCGCCGCGTCGGACAGCCGGCCGCCGTCCCGCTTGGTCCGGATCACCGTGGGCGCGTCGAAAGCGTCGAGAGCCGGGCCGGTCACAGGTTGCCTTTGACGAAGGACGCCAGCGCGGCGGTGAGCTGGGCGGAGAACGGCAGCGGTCGGATGTAGTTTTCCGGTGATCTGCTGGCGTCCTCCTTGAGGACGTGGTTCACCCCGGTCAGGTGCACGAAGTCGGTTTTGGTGCCGGCGCTGGTCAGGCCGGCGACCAGGCGGTCGACGTCGTCGCAGGTCACTTGGGTGTCTGCGTCGCTGCAACTGACCAGCACCGGCATCCCGCGGGGCAGCTTGGCGGCGGCCTGGGCGGGATCGACGGCATCTTCCTGCTGCAGTACCCGCGCGTTGGCGGCGTTGATGATCGGCTTCAGCGCCGCCGGTTCGTCCGGCGGGACCTGACCGGTGGCCCGGAAATCCCGGATGGCCTTGTCGAAAGCCGCGGTGTACTCGGCGGCTTGGGGGGCGGTCAGCTTTCCGGCCGTGACGGCCGCGTCCGCCTGGGCATGCAGTTGCTCGAGTACGTGGTCCAGGACGCGACGACTCTGCGGCTCCAGCAGCCCCACGGCCCGCACCGGGGTGACCGTGCCCGGCGCGGCCGCTGCCAACAGGGCGTACAGGGCGCCTTCGCTGTGGCCGATCACCATGAGCCGGTTCTTGTCGACGCCGGACCGGCCGGCCAGAAAGCTCAGGGCGGCGGCCACCTCATCCTGGAACACCGCCATGTCGAGTTTGCCGGGGTCCGCCGCGTACGGGCCGACGCCGGTCTGGCCGGTGCCGAGTTTGTCGTAGCGCAGGCTGGCCACGCCGTTGTCGGAGAGTGCCCGAGCCAGGTTTCGCAACGTGTCGATCTGGCCGGGTATGACCGCGGAGTTGCCGTCCCGGTCGGTCGGCCCGCTGCCGGCGATCAGCAGCGCCGCCGGCGCCGCCGGTTGCTGCCCGGCGGGGTGACGGAAGGTGCCGTACACCGTCATCGCACCCACCTGGAATGTGACGGACTCCTCCGACCACGCCGGCGACGCGGTCGGTGCCGTCGCCGAAGGTGAGCCGCATCCGGCCAGACCGAGGACGGTTACGACGAGAACGGCTGCCAGCGCGTTGCCGCTCACGACAAGTTCCGGCGCAGGTCGGGTTGGAACGCTTCGGGCAGCAGGTCGCCCAGTCGCCGCGGGCCGTCGGCGTGGTCGACCAGCATCTCGGGTCCGCCGTGTTCGAACAGCACCTGGCGGCAGCGCCCGCACGGCATCAGCGGCGCACCGTCGCCGTCGACACAAGCCAGCGCCAGCAACCGACCGCCACCGCCTGCGTGCAGGGCACACACCACCGCGCATTCGGCGCAGAGACCAAGGCCATATGAGACATTCTCCACATTGCATCCGGCCACGACGCGGCCGTCGTCCACCAGCGCGGCAGCCCCTACCCGAAACCCGGAATACGGCGCATAGGCCCGCGCAGAAGCTTTGATTGCATTGTCCCGCAGCACATTCCAATCAAGCTCTGCCAACTTGTCACCCCGATCGCGCACGCGCCGAATCAACCGGAATCACCCTAACCTCCGCCGCAACACGTCAGCTGCATCGCATCGCTTTCCTACCGCCGGCAACGTCGGCCGAGCTAAGCTCGGGTGCCCGGCAGAAGGGGGAGAACCCAGGTGAGTACGCAAACCGAGGCCGCGGAACCGGTCACCCCCGGATCCCCGCGCAAACGGCGGCCGCCGCGCACCCTGTACCGGGGCGACCCCGGCATGTGGGCGTGGCTGCTGCACCGCATCAGCGGGGCCACGATCTTCTTCTTCCTGTTCGTCCACGTGCTGGATGCGGCGGTGCTACGGGTCAGCCCGCAGGCCTACAACCAAGTCCTGGCGACGTACAAGACTCCGATCGTCAGCCTTATGGAGTACGGCCTGGTGGCCGCCGTGCTGTTCCACGCGCTCAACGGGATCCGCATCATCCTGATCGACTTCTGGTCCGAAGGCCCGCGCCATCAGCGGACGATGCTGTGGGTGGTCGCGGTGGCGTTCCTGATACCCCTGGTGATGGCCGGAGTGGTGATCGGCATCCACGTTTCGGAGCAGCTGCGATGAGCGCTCCGGACCTTCAGCTCGGCCCCGGTCAGATAGCTCCGGTCCGGCAACGCAGCTACGACCGGCCGGCCAGCCTGGACAACCCCCGCTCCCCGCGCCGCCGCGCCGGCATCCCGAACTTCGAGAAGTTCGCCTGGCTGTTCATGCGGTTCTCCGGCATCGTGCTGGTGTTCCTGGCGATCGGACACCTGTTCATCATGCTGATGTGGGACGGCGGCGTCTTCCGCCTCGACTTCAACTTCGTCGCGCAACGCTGGGCCTCACCGTTCTGGCAAGTCTGGGACCTGTTGCTGCTGTGGCTGGCACAACTGCACGGCGGCAACGGAATCCGCAACATCATCGATGACTACAGCCGCAAGAACATCACCCGGTTCTGGCTCAACACGCTGCTGACGGCGTCGATGGTGTTCACCTTGATGCTCGGGACGTACGTGTTGATGACCTTCAACCCGAACATCTCGTGAGAGGCGCGAATCCGTGATCGAACAACACCGATACGACGTGGTGATCGTCGGCGCCGGCGGCGCCGGCATGCGCGCCGCGGTCGAGGCGGGTCCCCGCGTCCGCACCGCGGTGTTGACCAAGCTGTACCCGACGCGCAGCCACACCGGCGCGGCCCAGGGCGGCATGTGCGCCGCGCTGGCCAACGTCGAGGACGACAACTGGGAATGGCACACCTTCGACACCGTCAAGGGCGGCGACTACCTCGCCGACCAGGACGCGGTGGAGATCATGTGCAAAGAGGCCATCGACGCCGTGCTCGATCTGGAGAAGATGGGGATGCCGTTCAACCGCACCCCCGAGGGCCGCATCGACCAGCGCCGCTTCGGCGGGCACACCCGCGATCACGGCAAGGCCCCGGTGCGCCGGGCCTGCTACGCCGCCGACCGCACCGGCCACATGATCCTGCAGACGCTCTACCAGAACTGCGTCAAGCACGACGTGCAGTTCTTCAACGAGTTCTATGCCCTGGACCTGGTGCTGACCGAGACCCCGACCGGCCCGGTAGCCACCGGGGTGGTGGCCTACGAGTTGGCCACCGGGGTGATCCACGTCTTCCACGCCAAGGCGATCGTGCTGGCCACCGGCGGCTCCGGCCGCATGTACAAGACCACCTCCAACGCGCACACGTTGACCGGCGACGGCATCGGCATCGTGTTTCGTAAGGGACTTCCGTTGGAGGACATGGAGTTTCATCAGTTCCACCCGACCGGGTTGGCCGGCCTGGGCATCCTGATCTCCGAGGCGGTGCGCGGCGAGGGCGGCCGGTTGCTCAACGCCGACGGGGAACGGTTCATGGAGCGCTACGCGCCGACCATCGTGGACCTGGCACCCCGCGACATCGTCGCGCGCTCGATGGTTCTCGAGGTATTGGAGGGCCGCGGCGCGGGCCCCAACAAGGACTACGTCTACATCGACGTGCGGCACCTCGGCGAGGACGTGCTGGAGGCCAAGCTGCCCGACATCACCGAGTTCGCCCGCACCTACCTGGGCGTGGATCCGGTGCACGAGCTGGTCCCGGTGTACCCGACTTGTCACTACGTGATGGGCGGCATCCCGACCACGGTCACCGGACAAGTGTTGCGGGACAACACCAATACCGTGCCCGGCCTGTTCGCGGCCGGTGAGTGCGCGTGCGTGTCGGTGCACGGCGCCAACCGGTTGGGCACCAACTCGCTGCTGGACATCAACGTCTTCGGCCGCCGCGCCGGCCTGGCCGCGGCCGCCTATGCGCGCGGCAACGACTTCTCCGACATGCCACCGGAGCCGGCGGCGATGGTGCAGCGCTGGGTCGCCGACATCCTCTCCGAGCACGGCAACGAACGCGTCGCCGACATCCGCACCGCGCTGCAGCAGACGATGGACAACAACGCCGCGGTGTTCCGCACCGAGGAGACCCTCAAGCAGGCGCTCACCGACATCCACGCCCTCAAACAGCGCTACTCCCGAATCACCGTGCACGACAAGGGGAAACGTTTCAACAGCGATCTGCTGGAGGCCATCGAGCTGGGCTTCCTGCTGGAGCTGGCCGAGGTCACCGTGGTGGGTGCGCTCAATCGTAAGGAGTCCCGCGGCGGTCACGCCCGCGAGGACTACCCCAACCGCGACGACGTCAACTTCATGCGCCACACGATGGCCTATAAGGAAATTGGGGTCGACAAGGAGGGCACCGATTTGCTCAGTGACATCCGGCTGGACTTCAAACCCGTCGTGCAGACTCGCTACGAGCCCAAAGAGCGGAAGTACTGATGAGTTCGGAAACCACCGCCGAAACCGAGGTTCAGACACTCGAGCCGCCGCTGCCCCCGGTTCCCGACGGCGCGGTGATGGTGACCCTGAAGATCGCCCGCTTCAACCCCGACGACCCGGACAAGTTCGCGGCCACCGGCGGCTGGCAGAGCTTCCGGGTGCCGTGCCTGCCGAGCGACCGGCTGCTGAACCTGCTGCTCTACGTGAAGGGCTACCTGGACGGGACGCTGACCTTCCGCCGCTCCTGCGCCCACGGCGTGTGCGGCTCCGACGCGATGCGGATCAACGGGGTAAACCGGCTGGCCTGCAAGGTGCTGATGCGCGACCTGCTGCCCCACAAGCCGGGCAAGAAACTCACCGTCACGGTCGAACCGATCCGCGGGCTGCCGGTGGAGAAGGACCTGGTGGTCGACATGGAACCGTTCTTCGACGCATACCGGGCCATCAAGCCGTACCTGATCACCAGCGGCAACCCGCCGACGCGCGAACGGATTCAGAGCCCGACCGATCGTGCCCGCTACGACGACACCACCAAGTGCATCCTGTGCGCGTGCTGCACCACCAGCTGCCCGGTGTTCTGGAACCAGGGCAGCTACTTCGGCCCGGCGGCGATCGTCAACGCGCACCGCTTCATCTTCGACAGCCGCGATGAGGCGGCCGCCGAACGCCTCGACATTCTCAACGAGGTCGACGGGGTGTGGCGCTGCCGCACCACGTTCAACTGCACCGACGCCTGTCCGCGCGGCATCGAGGTGACCAAGGCGATCCAAGAGGTCAAGCGCGCGACGATGTTCTCCCGTTAGCCGGGCGCGGCGACCTCGTTTGAGCCGCCCAGCGAAAGCAATAGTTCGGATAGCGAACGAAGCGAGTCGTCGCCAATCGTGTTGGGAATCGGCCTGATTAGTTGCCGGTAGCGAAGCTGCGGTTAGCGCTGCGCACTCAATAGTCGGGATGGCGGGAAGCACAGATGGCTTTTGTGACAGTGGCGGCGGCCGCGTTGGACACCGCGACCAGCGATGTAGCCGCGATCGGCAATGCGCTCGGTTCGGCCAGTGCCGCGGCCGCCAACCCCACGACAGGGGTGTTGGCCGCAGCCGAAGACGAGGTGTCGGCGTTGATCGCATCGTTCTTCTCCGGCCATGGGCAGCAATTTCAGACCCTCAGCTCGCAGGTGGCGGCCTTCAACGATCAGTTCGTCGCGGCGCTGCAGGCCGCCTCGGCGTCCTACGCCACGGCCGAAGCGACCGGGGTGGTAGCGCTGCAGAGTTTCGCGGCCGATCCGGTGCAAGGCTTGCTCAACGTGATCAACGCCCCCACCGAGGCATTGCTATACCGGCCGTTGATCGGCAACGGCGCCAACGGTACCCCCGGCACCGGGCAAGCCGGGCAAGCCGGTGGGATCCTGCTCGGCAACGGCGGCAACGGCGGCTCCGGTGGCGCGGGCCAAAATGGCGGAGCCGGCGGCGCCGCAGGGCTTTTCGGCGCGGGTGGGGCGGGTGGGGCGGGCGGGGCGGGCGGAACCGGCGGCAACGGCGGAACCGGCGGGGCCGGCGGGCTCATCTGGGGAACCGGCGGCACCGGCGGCGACGGCGGGGCCGGCTTCACCGTGACCGGCAACGGCGGAACCGGCGGCGCGGGCGGCCTGTTCGGCAACGGCGGAACCGGCGGCAACGGCGCGATAAATCCCTACGGCGGCACCGGCGGCGGAACTGGCGGAACTGGCGGCGCCGGCGGCGTGTTCGGCGCCGGTGGTGCCGGCGGCAACGGTGCGCCCGACCCCGGCGGCTTCGGTGGCGGAGCCGGCGGGGTCGGCGGCGCCGGCGGGATCTTCGGCCCCGGTGGTCACGGCGGCAACGGCGGTACCAACCCGGGCGGTTTCGCCGCGGGTGCCGGCGGTAACGGTGGTAACGGTGGGCTTTTCGGCGCCGGCGGCGCCGGCGGCAACGGTGCAGACAATTTGGTTGATGGCAGCGGCTCCGGTGGGGCCGGCGGACATGGGGGCACCGGCGGATTGCTTGCCGGCGATGGCGGCGCAGGTGGCGCGGGCGGCGCGTTCACGTACGCCGGTGGTGGCACCGGCGGCGGGGGCGATGGCGGCGCCGGTGGCAACGCCGGGCTGCTCTCCGGCGCGACCGGCGGCGCCGGGGGCGGCGCCGGCGATAGTCCCTTCGGCTCCGCCGTCAGTATCGGTGGGGCAGGCGGCAACGGCGGCATGTTCGGCACCGGTGGGGCCGGCGGGTCCGGCGGCTCGTTCGCGCTTAACAACGGCGGCAACGGCGGCAACGGCGGCTGGCTGATGGGCACCGGCGGGGCCGGAGGCGCCGGCGCCGTATACGGCCCGGGGCTCGGTGGTAACGGCGGCAATGGCGGCAACGGAGGGTGGTTGATCGGCGACGGCGGCACGGGCGGGTCAGGCGGCGGGGCTGCCCACGGTGGTGCCGGCGGCGATGCCGGCCTGATCGGCAACGGCGGCAACGGCGGCGGCGGCGGGTTGAATCTCCCCTCCGGCGGCGACGGCGGGCCGGGCGGCAACGCCAAGCTGATCGGCAACGGCGGCAACGGCGGCAACGGCGGAGACGGCCTGTTGGGTTATAACGGTGGCTCCGGCGGCACTGGCGGAACGGCGGGCACACTGCTCGGCGTCCACGGCCTGAGCGGGCAAGACGGTTCGCCGTGACCCGCGAGTCTGCCTAACCGCGCAGCGTGCGATGCGGCTCCTGGCCGTATTGCGCTCGGTAATGAGAAGCGAACCTGCCCACGTGAGCAAAGCCCCAGCGGTGAGCGATCTGCCCGACGGACGAAGTCGTGGGGTCGCTGTCCTGCAAATCCTGGTGGGCACGGTGCAGTCGCACACGGCGCAGGTAGTCCATCGGAGTGCAGTCCATGTGCCGCCGAAACATATATTGCACAGACCGCGGAGAGACATAGAGGGCAGCCGCAATGTCATTGACCGTGATATCGAGCTGAGCATTCTCCTCGACAAAGGCCATCGCGCGACGTAGCCGGGTTGATTTGGCTGCGTCGATGCGATCTGCGCAATTCGGTTCGGCGACAGCGTTGTTGGGGAACGCGGCAAGCACAGTGGCGGCCAGATGCGAGATCGCGGTGGCGGCGACCAATTCTGATTCGCGGGCCTCGGCATCGATAAGCACACCTCGCAGATAATCGATCAGCGAACTCAGTCGTCGTCCCGCGGCGCGAGATACCAGCTGTCGTCCCGTCAGCCGCACGGTGGCGTCGGAACTGACGGGGTCGGTCGCGGCCACCTTGCTCAACTCGGCTGTGTCGAACATGGTCACGTCAAAGGTGGCATACATACGTCCCGAGGACGGCAATTCCCCGCTGGAAATACAGATTGAGTCCTTGGCTGTCAAGAACGTAGTCGCGTCGCCGGTGGTGTGTGTCTCGATAAAACCGGCATGCGCGCGAGTTATACAGACCTTGTTCAGCGGATCGAGCTCGTAATGCAGCTCGGTGTGAATGTCGAGGTCGCTGAAACTCAAGGCGCCCAACCAACGGCGCTGCGCACGAGTGGGTGCCGGTTTGCCGGGACATTCGAGACGAACGCGCGTGTAGGCACGGCTGAGAAACGCTTCGGCACATCGTAGGTCGGTGGTTTCGAAATCAAACATCTCGCACGTCCATCCCTGCTCGGCATGGCGCGGCTACAGATATCAATGGTCCTCACCGTATATCTTGTGACCCTATTCAGTAGTTATCGTAAAGCCGAAACCGACTGTGCGCCTAGCGGCGTCAGCTCGACGACCCATGGTGCACGCAATGTCGAGGCGGCGGTCCCTCGATGCGGTCAACCCGCAGCGGCGTGAACCTCGAAAGTGCTTAGCTGCAAGCATGCAACGCACACCCGAACTCGCCCGGCAGTTCTACGACAGATTCGAGCCCATCCACGCCGTGACGTACTTCGCGCCCGAGGCGCGCGAAGCGCTGGACGGCCTGGGCTTCCGCGGCTTCTTCTCCGGCTACTTCGCCGCCCGCTCGGCTCCGCTGGGGCAGGTAGCGCCGGAGGTGGTGACCGCGGTGTTTTACAACTTCGCCCACGCGCGGGTCGCCAGGGCGCTGCCCGCGGCGTGGGAGCTCGCCGCGCCGGAGGTCGTGCTGCGCGCCCGGCAGGACTCCGCGGTGGCGGCATTGCGCCGCTGCGGGCTGGCCGACGACAACGAAAATGTCCGCACTGCCGCACAATTGGCGATCCGCGCGGCGCGGCACACCCCATTGGGCGCCCGGCCGCTGTTCGCGGCGAACATGGCACTGCCGGTGCCCACCGGGCCGGTCGCAGCATTGTGGCACGCGGCGACGCTGTTGCGGGAGCACCGCGGCGACGGACACATCGCGGCGCTGGCGGCCGCGGGCATCTCGGGGCGCGAATCGAATGTGCTGCACACCGCGGCCGGCCCGATACCGGCGGAGTACATGAAACGCGCCCGCCACTACGACGACCAAGAGTGGGAAGCGTGCCGGCGCAGCCTGGCGGCCCGCGGCCTGCTCGGCGACGACGGCACCCTGACAGCCGACGGCCGCCGCTTCAAGGACCAGATCGAAAACCTCACCGACACTTTGGCTTTGCACGTGTTCGACGGTTTGGACGACGACGAACTGCAGGTGTTGTTCAGTGCGCTGACACCGCTGGCGCGACAGGTGATCGGCGGCGGCGACCTGCCCGCCACCACGCCCATGAGCATCCGCCTCGATTTCTAGCCCGGTACGTGGCGTCGGGAGCCAGGGCTCCGCCGCGGTAGGCCGTCATCAACCCGTCGACCACGGCACGCCACACGATGTCGTCCACGCACAGGCGGCTGGCGGTCAGCACCAACCGGTCGCGAGCGCCGGGCAGCAATGACACCGCGAACAGCCGGCCGGTGCGCTTGTCGTAGCCGGCGCGCTGGCGCGCGATCACCTCGGTCACCGTGGTGCCCGGCGGCTCGACTGCCCAGCTCCAGGCGCCGCCCGGCCTGGACAGCCAGTGGTCGTGGCTCGGTTCGAACACCGCGCCCAGGGTGGGGTTGGCCTCGAAGACCGCCTCCACCGCGGCGCAGATGCCGGGCTGGTCGAGCCGCGCGTCGGCGACCAGCACCTCCTCGTGCGCTTGCTCCTCGAGGTCGTTGACCATCGGAATCGCGGTGTAAGTCCAGTAAGACGACGTCGGCTGTGCCACCCATCCAGAGTCCGGGGCGCTCCTGTAAGGATTCTTGGCGAATTCTTGGGGTCCTGAATGTCTACCCGGCTGTCACGAACCGGCGGCCCGTCTCGTCTGATGGTCATGACTGAGAAACCCCGTATCGAGGCCCTGCCCCCCAAGCGTGCCGGACTGCTGGCGCGCACCATGTACCGGATCGCCAAACGACGCTTCGGCGAGGTCCCCGAACCGTTCACGGTGGCCGCGCACCACCCGCGGCTGCTGGTCGCCAACGCCGTGCACGAGACCCTGTTGCAGAGCGCGTCGCGCACACTGCCCCCCAGCGTCCGGGAGCTGGCGGTGTTCTGGACCGCACGCACCATCGGCTGCTCGTGGTGTGTGGATTTCGGATCGATGTTGCAACGCCTGGACGGCCTGGACGTGGATCGACTCCGAGACATCGACGACTACGCGACGTCGTCCCTGTTCAGCGCAGACGAGCGCGCCGCCATCGCGTACGCCGACGCCATGACCACCGACCCGCACTCGGTGACCGACGAACAGGTCGACGATCTGCGCGCCCGGTTCGGCGAGGCCGGTGTGATCGAGCTGACCTACCAGATCGGCATCGAGAACATGCGCGCCCGGATGTACTCGGCGCTGGGCATCACCGAGCAGGGCTTCAGCTCCGGAGACTCCTGCCGGGTGCCCTGGGGCTGACCCCGGAGTTAGGGTGTCGGAGTGCAGGTGAGGGACCTGGGCACCGGACGGCTCATGGTTTCCGGCGAGTTCTCCGATCTCGCCGTGCACCACCACCCCGCGGTTCAGGTCACCCTCGGCCGCACCGGGCCGCTGACCATCACAACGGACGGCGTCGCGTCACACCGGTGCCGGTTGGCCGTGGTCGGCAGCGGCGCGCGGCACGCGGTGCGCTCGGAGGCAGGGTCCGGGGCGGTGACGGTGTACTTCGGACTGCAGACCCCGCAGGGCGCTGAGTTGAACGAGTTGAGCCGCACCCTCGGCCGGCCGCGCGGCATCTGGCTGGTCCCGGACGGGGTCGAACTCGCCACGGCGACAATCGGTTTGGCGACGCACGCCGATCCGCGGGCAGCGACGGACTTCCTGGTCGCGGAGTTGTGCCGCCGCGCGGAACCGGACGGGCGGATGCCGTCGGTGCATCCGCAACTCCGGCAGGCGATCGAAGTCGTCGCGAATCGGGTGCCCGACCACGTCGACGTCGCCTCGGTCGCGGGTGCGGTCGCGTTGTCGCCCGACTACCTCGGCCGGTTGTGCCGACAACAGGCCGGTGTGTCGCTGTCCGCGGCGATCCGCTGGCAGCGGCTCGTCACCGCAGTGACCCAGTTGGCCGACGGCGTATCGGTCACCGACGCCGCCCACCGGGCCGGGTTCGCCGACGGATCGCACGCCACCCGGGTGTGCCGGGAGATGACCGGGGCGGCTCCCCGCGACTTCGCGCAGGCGATCCGGGCCGCGATCTGACGGATCCGTCCAAGCGCGCACGCCGCGACCGAATGACGCTGGAAGGCATCACCGATCACCGACTGAGGAGATGTCTGCCATGCCTGCCACACCGCCAGCGGTCCGCGCGAAATCCGCGATCGTGCACGCCCTGTTCGCTCTACCCCGGCCGGCACGCCGCTTGCTGGCCGGTCCGCCCGTGCGCATCGACGGCCAACAGCAGGCGCTCGACGCGCAGTTGGCCCTCCGGCTGAAGAACTTGTCCGGTTCGGACGTCTTCGCCGACTCGGTGGCAACAGCCCGCGCGGTCTACGAGGAGCTGCCGCAGCTCGTCGGGTACCGCTCGAGGGTGCCGGTGACGGTCCGGGAGGTGAACATTCCGGCCGGGGACGCCGACATACCCGCCAGCCTGTACACCCCCGCCGGCCTGCCCGATCCGTCCGGGCTGCTGGTGTACTTCCACGGCGGCGGATTCACGGTCGGTTCGCGGGCCAGCCACGACCCGGTCGCCCGCTTCCTGGCCGACCGCGCCGGAATGCTGGTGCTGTCGGTCGAGTACCGGCGCGCGCCCGAGCACCGCTTCCCCACCGCGGCGCAGGATGCGCTGTGCGCGTTCGAATACGCCGCCGGTCACGCCGAGCAGCTCGGCGCCGATCCCCAGCGCATCGCCGTCGGCGGCGACAGCGCGGGCGGCAACCTGGCCGCGGTGACAGCGCAGCAGGCGGTGCGCAACGGCGGTGCGGTACCGGCGTTTCAGCTGCTGGTGTATCCGCCGACGGACCTCAGCAGCCGCCGCCCGTCGCGCGACCTGTTCGCCCACGGCTTCACCTTCACCGAGGAGAACCTGCAGTGGACGCTGGCCCACTACCTGCCGCCGGGCACCGACCTGCGCGATCCGCGGCTGTCCCCGCTGCACGGCGACGTCACCGGGCTGCCGCCGGCATACGTCGCCACCGCCGGCTTCGACCCATTGCGCGACGAGGGCGAGGAATACGCCGAAAAGCTCCGTGCCGCAGCGGTTCCGGTGACCCTGTCCCGGCAGGCCGACCTGCCGCACGGCTACCTGAATTTCGTCGGGCTCGGCGGCCGATTCGCCGAAGCCGCCGCGGAAGCTGCGCAGGCACTGCGCCTCGGCCTCACCGTGCCCGTTTCAGCGCGGTGACCTGATAAAGCCGCCCTATCCGCAACCAAGCGGGTGCTGCCCCGTCTACCATCGGCGTACCGAGATGGGAGCCGCCGATGTCGTCGTATGTGATCGCAGCACCTGAGGCTATCGCGGCGGCGGCGGCCGAACTGACCGAGATCAGGACGGCGATCAACGAGGCAGCAGCGGCAGCCGCGCCGTCCACGACGGGGATCGTCTCGGCTGCCGCCGATGAGGTCTCGGATGCGATCGCACGCTTCTTCGGCAGCTACGGCCAAGAACTGCAGGCGCTGACCGCGCAGACGACACAGTTCCAGAGCCAGTTCGAGCGGGCGCTGGGCGAGGCCGGGGCCGCGTACGCGGCCGCCGAGGCCGCGAATGTGGCGCCGCTGCTGAACCGCTATGTCGCCACGGCGGGCGCGCTGTTCAACTGGGCCACCAACGCGGTCGGCCTGGGCGGTGTGCTGAACGTCCCCACCACGGTGGACGGGGTCAGGATCGGATTCTCCTTCCTGCAGATTCCGCTCGGGGAGGCATCGCTGCTGGGCCTCCCGCTCGGCCCGATCAGCTACCCGGCGCCCGCCTTCTGGTACTTCCCGACGCAGGCCAACGGTGCGGTGACCGCCAACGGCACCGTCTATTTGCAACACGGTTTCGGTGCCGTCGGCTGGCTGTACCAACCGCTGGCCTTGGAGCTGGCTCAGCAGACCAACAGCGTCGTGGTGACGCCGACCATCCCGTTTATTCAGTTGCCGTTCGGCATCTGGCTCAACAGCCCGGAAATGCAGCAGGGCGTGGCGTCGTTGTTCCTGGGACCGCAGACGGCGTTGAACGTCAGCGCACACCAGGCCGGGCTGCTGGGCACGCTGCCGCAGGACTTCATCCTGTCCGGGCACTCCGCCGGTGGCGGTCTGGCCACCATCGCCGCCGGCAACTACCTCGCCGATCTGGGCGCAGCGCCCAGCCACCTTGAGGGCGTGGTGACCTTCGACGGGGTGGCCAGCAACTCCGCGGCATTCGGGGCGGCGATCGCCAACCTGCAGGCCGCTCACGTGCCCGTCTACGTGGTGGCCGCGCCGCCGCAGGCCTGGAATGCCTCCGGTGCCACCACCAATCAGCTGACCAGTCTGTACTCGGGGCAGTTTGTCGGAGCCGAGATCGTGGGCGGCTCGCACGTCGACTCCATGCTCGGCAACGGCCCGGTCATCGACCTGGTGCTGCAGTTGGTCACCGGCTTCTCCCCACCCGGGGCCACTTCGGCGGTGTACACCCTGTCGACGGGCTGGATCAACGACATCTGGCACGGTTACAGCCCGACCAACCCGGTTTACGGCGTCTACGGTCCCCCCACCGGAGGCTATGTCGCTCCGGGCGGCCAAACCATCTACCTCGGGCCGACCACCGCAATCATCCTGCCGACGTGAACCGCAGCGGCGAGCCGGTGAACTTGTCCGGGTTGGCGATATCCCACAGGGCGACCACCTTTCCGTCGCGCACCGTCATCGCGGTGATCCGCGGGGCCATGTCCCGGCCGCCGTCGGCACCGGTGAATCCGGTTGTGTAGGAACCTAATTCGCCGTTGACCAACGCCAACTGGCTGGCCGTGTAGAAGGCCGGTCCGTAGCGCTGGGCCAGGCCAAGCATGAAGCGGACCACCTTGTCGGCACCGCGGATGACCTGAATTGCCGTGGGCGCCTTGCCATTCGAGTCGCCGGTGAAGGTGACGTCGGGGTGCAGCAGCGAGACCACGGTGTCGATGTCGCCGGCGGCCATCGCGGCCATCAGCCGGCCGACCACCTCGGCGTGGCCGGGGTCGGGCTCCGGCGGCGGCGATGCGGCGACGGCCTTGCGGGCCCGCGACGCCAGCTGCCGGGCGGACGCCACGCTGACGCCCAGGATGTCGGCCACGTCGGCGAACGGCACCGCAAACCCGTCGTGCAGCACGAACGCCACCCGCTGGTCGGGACTGAGCCGTTCCAGCACCACCATCGCCGCGAATCGGGCGTCCTCGTTGGCCACCACCGCCGACAACGGGTCGCCAGCAGAGTCCGAGAATCCGGTGACCACCGGTTCGGGCAGCCAGTTACCGGTGTACGCCTCGCGCCGGTGTGCCGCCGAGCGCAACCGGTCCAGGCCCAGCCGGCTCACCACCGTCGTCAGCCACGCGCGCAGGTCGTGGATCGGGCCGTCCTGCGTGTTCCACCTCAGCCAAGCGTCCTGGACGATGTCTTCGGCGTCGGCCACCGTCCCCGTCAGCCGGTAGGCGACCGCCATCAGGTGTGGCCGCAACGCCTCGAATTCCGAGATCTGTTGGGTCGCCGCCATATTTCGACCCTAACGCGCGACCTAGGGGTCCTCCGGTTCCCAGGTGCCGGGCAGCATCGGAATCGTCGGCCCGTCCCCGAAGTCGTCGGACAGTGTGGCCAGGCCCGCCGGGTCGGCGGTCGGGGCGCCGACGGTCCCGCTGAACCCGAGCGGCCCGGCCCCGCGACCGGAAGCCGCGGTCGGTTCGGGCGGCGGCGTCCAGTCCGGCGTCACGTCGACGTTCATGTCCATGTATTCGTTGGCCTCGCCGCGCAGCTTCGACCTTTGCCGCCGCCGGGCCCGCGCCGCCTCGCGGGCGGCCGCCGTGGCACCGGCGGCAGCCGAATCCGGTTCCGGCGCTTTGCGTTGCGCTCGGGCGCTGGCGCTCGAGCTCATCGCCGAGCCGGAGCCGATCCGGGGACCACCGACCACGTAGGGCGGCGTGAAGCCGATCGGGCCGGGCGCTGCGGGCGCAGGCGGTGGTGCCGGCGCGGCGGGTGCCGGCGGTCCTGGCGGCGTGGGCGACGGTGGTGGGGCCCCGGCCACCCCGGCGGCCGGCGCGGTGAACGTCGAGCTCACCCCGACGACCGGGGTCAGGTCGGGAACCACCGCCGGTGCCGGCACCGGCGCCACTGCGGGTGCGGGCAGCGCCGCGAGCCCGGCCAGGCCGGCCAGTCCGCCCACAGATGCCAGCGGGGCGGCCGCGACGGGCACTGCCGCGGCCAGCGCGGCGGGCTGGCTGGTCAACGTGAAGACTTCGGCGAGGTGGGTGGGCCAGTCGAACAGTTCCAGGCTCACCAGGTATTGCACGGCCAGCACCGGGTTGGTCTGCAGATAGACGAAGAACTGCTGGAAGTCCTCACTGACCTCCAGCGACCGAGCCACCCAGAAGGCAGCCACGGTGGGGTCGGTGTAGTCGTCGTATTCCAGCCCGTTGAGCGTGCCTTCCGCGGGGTTCCAGGTGTAGCCGAAGCGCTGCAGGATGTTGGCGATCACGTTGTCCAGCCCGTTGACCACGGTCGGGTCGTGCGCAACGGTGTCGTTGCCGATGCCGAACTGCTCCAAGAATGCGTCCAGCTGCGGATTGTTCACCAGGTTCTCGAATTGGGTGAACGGGTTGAGCTGCGGGTTGCTCATGAACGTCTGGTATTCCTGCAGCAGGTTCTGCCAGAACTGCTCGATGCCCTGCAGTGGGTTCGAGGACTCGGCGGAATCGGTCTTGACGATCTGCGGGGCGGCCGGGGTCTGCGGCGCCGATGCCACCGCCGCGTCGGACACGCCTTGGTAGACGCTCATGGTGGTGGCGGCTTGGACCCACATCCGCGCGTAGTCGGCCTCGTTGAGCGCGATGGGAATGGTATTGATGCCGAAGAAGTTGGTGGCCACCAGCGCCCCGTGGATCACGTGGTTGGCGGCCAGTTCGGGCAGCGTCGGCATGGCCGCCAACGCGGCGGTGTAGCCGGCAGCGGCGGTGGTCAGTCCGGCCGCGGCGGCGGCGCTGTTCGCGCCCGCCTGCTCCAACCACGCCAGGAAGGGCGCATGCGCGGCCACGTATGCCGCGACGCTCGGGCCCTCCCAGGCCGCGCCCTGCACGTCGGCCAACACCGCGATCAGTTCGTTGGCCACCGCGGTGTATTCGGCGCTGATCAGGCTCCACGCGTCGGCCGCCGCCAGCAACGACGCCGGCCCCGGCCCGCTGCTCAGCAACGCTGAGTGCAGCTCCGGTGGTGACGCCATCCAAATCGGGGCCGTCATCGCGCCAACCCCCCCACAATTGCGATCGTATGAATTCGCTATGAGGTTATTGACAATGATTGTCATTAGCAACTGGAGCGGGGGGACCCACAGGTCATTCCCAGGAAAGGTGCCTGGGCGCCCTCGGCTCGCTGCGGGCGCTCCAGGCTCGCTCTGCCGGCGCGAGCGTCCCCGAAATGTCGCAAAAACACGCCCGCGACCGCACATATGAGGACGCTCACGGCGCAAGAGCGCGAGGCAGGAACGCTTGGGCGCACCGGCCCGCACTGCCGGGTGCCGAACTCAGCGGACCCGGGGCTACGCTCGCGAACGATGACCGACAACCTCTGGCTGCACTTCAGCCAACAAGGCCCGGGGTTCGCACCGCCGGTCATCGCCCGCGGCGAAGGCGTCACCATCTACGACGACCGCGGGAAGGCCTACCTGGACGGCCTGTCGGGCCTGTTCACCGTCCAGGTCGGCCACGGCCGCACCGAACTTGCGCAGGTCGCGGCGCGGCAGGCCGAGACGCTGGCGTTCTTCCCGCTCTGGGGATACGCCACCCCCACGGCGATCGAGCTGTCCGCACGCATTGCCGGCTACGCGCCCGGTGACCTGAACCGGGTGTTCTTCACCACCGGCGGCACCGAGGCCGTCGAGACCGCGTGGAAGGTCGCCAAGCAGTTCTTCAAGCTCACCGGCAAACCCGGTAAGCACAAGGTGATCTCGCGATCCGTCGCCTACCACGGCACCACCCAGGGCGCCTTGGCGATCACCGGCCTGCCCAAATACAAGGCACCGTTCGAGCCGGTCACCCCCGGCGGGTTCCGGGTGCCCAACACCAACTTCTACCGCGCCCCCGAACCGTTTGACCGCGACGAGAAGGCGTTCGGGCGCTGGGCCGCCGACCGCATCGCCGAAGCCATCGAGTTCGAGGGCCCCGACACCGTCGCGGCGGTGTTCCTGGAGCCGGTGCAGAACGCCGGCGGTTCCATCCCGCCACCGCCGGGCTACTTCGAGCGGGTGCGCGAGATCTGCGACGCCTACGACGTGCTGCTGGTCTCCGACGAGGTGATCTGCGCGTTCGGCCGGATCGGGTCGATGTTCGCCTGCGACGACTTCGGCTACGTGCCGGACATGATCACCTGCGCCAAGGGCCTGACGTCGGGCTACTCACCACTGGGCGCGATGATCGCCAGCGAGCGGCTGTTCGAGCCGTTCCGCGACAGCTCCACCATGTTCGCGCACGGCTACACCTTCGGCGGACATCCGGTGTCGACCGCCGTCGCGCTGGCCAACCTGGACATCTTCGAGCGCGAGGGTCTCAACGATCACGTCAGGCAGCAGTCCCCGGCGTTGCGCGCCACCCTGGAGAAGCTCTACGACCTGCCCATCGTGGGCGACGTCCGCGGCGAGGGCTTCTTCTTCGGCATCGAACTGGTCAAGGACCAGGCCACCAAGCAAAAGTTCACCGACGACGAACGGTCGGCGCTGCTCGGGCGGGTGTCCGCGGCGCTGTTCGAGGCTGGTCTGTACTGCCGCACCGACGAGCGCGGCGACTCGGTGATCCAGTTGGCCCCGCCGCTGATCAGCGGTCAGGCCGAGTTCGACACCATCGAATCGATCGTGCGCAGCGTGCTGGTACAGGAGCGGTTCTAGCCGTGGCAACGCCACGGCGCAGAGGCCGCGACCCCAAGACACCAGAGCGGATTTAGCCCGTGGCCAAGCCGCGCATCAACCCGGTCCGGTGGCAGCCACCGCCGGTCGACCCGTTGCCGGACATGCCGGCACCGCCCATCACGGTGGTCCCGCTTCCCGGCAATGGACCCGAGGACGTCGTCGCCGACGCCGCCGGCCGAATGTGGACCGGCCTGGAGGACGGGCGCATCGTGCGCCTGTCCGAGGGCAAGCCAGAAATCGTGGCGGACACCGGCGGACGGCCCCTTGGCCTGCAGGTCGCCCGGGATGGCCGAATCCTGATCTGCGACAGTCATCGTGGCTTGCTCGCCCTCGACCCGGCGAGCGGCGGGCTGGACGTTCTCGTCGAATCGGTGGACGGCAGGCGGCTCAAATTCTGCTCCAATGTCACCGAAACATCGGATGGCACAATCTATTTCACCGAATCAACCGCCGACTATCATTTCGAGGAATACACCGCGCCGATCGTGGAGGCACGCGGCACCGGCGGGCTGTACCGGCTCGGTGCGGACGGTGCCGTCACCACACTGCTCGACGGGCTGTACTTCGCCAACGGGGTGACGCCGACGGCCGACGGGTCGGCGTTGGTGTTCGCCGAGACTCAGGCGCGCCGGTTGTCGAAGTACTGGCTGACCGGGCCGCACGCCGGATCGGTGACACCGTTGGCGGTGCACCTGCCCGGCATGCCGGACAATCTGTCCACCGGTGCCGACGGCCGGATCTGGGCCGCGTTGGTCGCCGAGGCCAACCCCGCGCTGGAATCGCTGTTCCCGCGGGCCCCGATCATCCGCAAGCTGGTGTGGCGGCTGCCCGAACGGCTGCAGCCGCGGATCAAGCCGGAGATCTGGGCGGTCGCCTTCGATCCCGACAGTGGGGCCCCCGTCGCCGGTCTGCGCACCGAGCACCCGGACTTCGGCAGCGTCACCGGCCTGGTGGAGGCGGGCGGGCGGCTGTGGATGGGCACGATCAGTTTCCCCGCCCTCGCGCAGGTGGATCTGGCAGATCTATTCCCAGAACCGTAATTTCGAGCCGCGTCGCCCGCGGTCCCCGGTGCCGAGCAGCCGCCTGACGGCGTCGAGGGCCACCAGCACCTCTCGCGACTGCGCCTGCGTCTGACCCTTCAGGAATCGCGCCAGCGCGTTGCACAGCTGCACCAGCGCCGCGCGCAAGTCGGGATCGATCGTCGCGTCGCGATGCTGCTCGAGTTCGGCCAGCACCACGTCGAGCCCCGAGCGCCGCACCTGGGTTGCCTTCTCCACCCGCTTGAGCAGCTTGTCCAGCGGCCGCAGCGGCGAAGGCGGGGGCGCGGAGCACATCGCGGGTGCGGCCATCGGGGCAGCGTCCATCGGGGGCGCGGCCATCAGGGCGGCGTCCATTGCGTAGGCGCGCCCGGCCGGCGCGAACCCCACGTTCGCCGCCCAGCCCGACGGCTCTTCGACGGGCTGGATCACCTCGGTCAACGGCCCGGCGTCGGTGTGTTCGGGATCGATGGCCACGAACGCAGTGAAGCGGGACAGCACCCCGAACCGGATGGAGTGCGCGACGATCCGCGCGGCCAATTCGTCATCGGCGCGGTAGGCGGCGTAGTCGTCCTCCAGGTCGCGCACCACCGAGCGAGCCCAGATAGTCTGCACCGCAACGGCTTCCGGCGCGACGCGCGCTTCCAGCGTGGCGACCGGAGCACCGTCGGCGTCGACCCGGAACGTCGCGGCGCCGTGCCCGGCGGGCGCCCGGTAGCGTCCGGAGATCACGCACGGCACCCCGGCGAACGCGTCGGGCGCGCGGCTCGGCGTGACGGTGTCGTCGACGAGCTGGATGCCTTCGGCGCTGACCCGCAGCCCGGTCAGCGCCGGCCGCCCGATGGTGCGGGCCAGCCGCGCCATCGCCTCGTCCAGGCGTTCCTCCGATTCGACCAGCTCCGATCGCCCGGTGCCCAGTTGCGCGAGCCGGTCCAGGAAGCCGGCGTTGACGGCGCGGTCGATGCCCACGCAGTAGATGCGGGTGCGCCCGACCGCCGGCGCGAGGGTGCGCAACAGCTGGTCCTCGCCGGTGATCTGGCCGTCGGTTACCAGCACCACGCTGGCCTGCCGGTCGCCGCCGGAGCCACCCAGCAACTGCACCGCCCGCTGCAGCGGCTCGGCCATCTCGGTCCCGCCGCGGCTTTCCAGCGAACCCAGCCACGAGGCGGCCGCGAACCGGTTCCGGTCGTCGGCCTCGACCAGGCTCAGCTGCGCCGGGGTGTCGATCCGGTCGTCGAAGGCCATCACGCAGAACCGGTCTCCCGCGTCGAGCATGTCCACGATCCGGCCCGCGGCCCGTCGCGCGGCGATCATCTTCCAGCCGTGCATCGAGCCGGAACGGTCCAGCACCACCACTACATCCCTTGGCGCACTGGATGTTTGGGCGGGCGGCAGCACGGTCACCGACCAGGTGCCCTCCGCACCGTCGGGGTCGGGAACCAGCAGCGCCGACGACGACAGCGCGCTGCGGTCGACCCGGAACCGCAACACGAAGTCCCGGTCGGCCCGCGCCCCCGGCTCGACCCGCAACACGGTCGGCCCGTCCCCCTCGGTCACGACGGTGGGCAGGCTGGCACGCAGATCTGACACCGTCAGCCCGGCGCCGTCGACGCTCAGCGCGATGTCCAGGTCCGGGCGGTCTTCGGAGTCCAGCAGCCGCGGCGGGGTCACCCGAGAGGCGTCGGGCACGGCATCGGTGTCGGCCGCGTCACCGGCTCCGGTCTGGTCGCCGGGCAGCGCACGGCCGGTCGTGTAGCGCGGCGCGACCACCAGCGGGTAGCGGAAGGTGGCCTCGCCGTCCTCGAACGACAGCGGACCCGTCAGCCGCATTTCGACGGCGGCCTCCTCGCCCGGCCCGATGTTGCCGACCCGCACCGAGAAGACGTCGGAGCGGTCTTCCTCCACGATCGCGGCGCGCTGCCCCGCGACGATGGCCTGCTCGTAGTCGGCGCGGGCCTGGCCGCGTTCTTTGAGCAGGCCGACCACCCGCCGTCCGGCCAGATCGGCGACGAAATCGGTCACCCCGGCGCGGGCCGGCAGCGGGAAGACGTAGGTGGCCTCGATGGTGGTGTCGCCGTCATTGACGAACCGCTGCCGGACAGTGGAGGTGGCGGTCATGCCCACGATCGCGGTCTGGACGCGCAGCGCTTTGAGCGGCAGGGGACGCCCGTCCGCCGCGCTCAGCTCACCGCACGACGGTCTGCCCGTCCGAACCGGTTGCGGGTCGATGGACAACAGGGGCAACAACTGAGCACTCATTGAGAGTCCTTTCCTGGGTTGGCGAGCAGGTTCAGCAGCGGCGCGGCGGCGCGGCGCAGATCGTCCGCCGATGGCAGCGGGCCCTCGACCAGCAAGGTGACAGTGTCGGAAAGGCGGACGGCCTGAAGCTTGGTGACGGACGGTTCGGCGGGCTTTGTGGGCGCGACGGCTTCCGGGACCGTGCGCCAGAACGCGGCGGCGGCGCGGGCGGGCTCCGGTGCGATCTCGGGGTCACCCAGGCCGGCCGGCATCGCGCTGGCCGGTATGGCGGCCAACGCCTCCACCTCCTGCGCCGACATGCCCGCCAGTCGCGCCGCGATTTCGTCCAAGGAGAGGCCCTGACCCTGCAACCGCTTGATCGCGACCAATCTCACCAAGTGGGTCCGCCCGTAGGTCAGCGCGCGACCCCGGTTTCCCGGCCGGGGCAGCAGGCCCCGCGCGGTGTAATAACGCACCATCCGCTCGGCCGGGACCGCCTTGGCCTGGCGGTTCTCCGGCACCGCACCGGACGCCTGCACCGCGTTGGCGGCGGCAGCGGCGAATTCGGGCAGAGTGAGCAGCTTCATTGTTTGACAGTGTCGCATCTCAATTCGACACTGTCAAATGGGGGGTCGACGGCGCCTCGCGTCGCGGGACGAGCCGTCGGTCAGTTCATCGAGAAGACCATGGCGACCTGGTCGGGGTAGGCAGCGCTCGCCGCGGCCTTGCTGAACGCGAATAGATCGCTGAACGCCGCCTCCCCGTCGCTTGGGTTCAACAACTCGATGAATACTCCCCACACCCGCTTGGTGCCTTGCTGTGTGGCGAAATCGGCGATCCAGCCATAGCTGAGCCACTGTTGAAAGTGCCCACCGCCGTTTAGCTGCTGAGAGAGGCTCGAATTGCTCAGCTTGAGGTTGGTCAGGCCGGTACCCTGCACATACTGTCGAATGTCGTCGGCGAGCACCTGCGCTATGTCCGTCGAATTCACTTTTCCGACGGTCGCCCCCACACCCGCGTTATGCGCACCGTTGACCAAGACCACCGAGTTGTTCTCATGACGCACCACGGTCCAATTCGGTGCGGGCGTGAGCGAAATTCCGTCACCCAAATCGACGGCCGGAGCACCTGACAATAGGATCAGCTCCCCAGGGCCGCGTCGGGATGCGTCAAACCGCGACTGTGCTGCCCTTGGCTGACCGGAGGAAACGGCAGCCGCCTGGCCTTGGTCTTGCGGTGACAGTGGCTCGGTATCGCCGGGCTTGCCGGTCCACACGATCGCGGCGGTGACCGCGGCCGCAACGATCACCACCACCACGAGGATCAGCGCAACTAGGCCCGCAGACCAGCGGTGCCCGATGCGCTCGGTAGTGCCCGGGTAGTTCAGCGGCAACGGCGTCGAGTCAGCCGGGGGCAAAGTCGATGACATCAGTGCTACTCGCTCGTGTGCGTCGGATTGGGCGGTCGGTCGGAGGTGGCAGACGTCGATATCAGCGCGCCGTAGCGGGCCAAGGCTGCGCTGGCACTGCCACACGCCTGACAGAACGCGGCGCCGGAAACCATCGCAGCCCCACAGTGCGCACACACCTGCCCCGAGTCGGCCGGATGCACAAGCGATCCAGGCCCGTCGAGCGCAGCCTGGGCTTCAAGCAGCAGACCGCGGTGTAGCGCGTCGCGCGACGCGACCACCCCGGCCGCGGCCAGGACCAATGCCACCACGGTCGTGCACACAATGCCCCGAGCGCCATACGGTGCGAGCAGAGTCGTAGCGAGCTCGTAGACCAGCACCAAACTGAGGCCCTGCACCGCACCGATCAAAGGGGCGCCGCCCGCAGAGCGGACGCGGACCACCGTCACGGCCGCAGCAGTGGCGAAAATGATGGGCTGCAAGAACCCCAGTGTCAACGCGATGAACGCCGTGTGCGCTGGATCGGTCGCGGTCGCCTCGATACGGGTGAACGCGTCGTGCTGGATCGCAATACTCATACCCAGTGAGAGCGCCGCGCCGCTGAGCGAACTCGTGACAAGCGCATCGATAGGGTGACAGAACGCGCGACCAGCCGTCACCAACATCGGCGCAACCAGCACCGCCAGGAAGGCCACCAGCGGCACCAGCACGCCCAGCTCGACAATGAGGGCCACCGACGGCAACTGGCGGCTGGGGGCGGTCAGCAGCGCCCTCTCGGCGAAGTACTGCTGCACCAGGCCCGCACCCACCCCCAATGCCAGCGACAGCAAAAAGCCCAATCCGACCAACGTGAACGGCTGGTCGCGCCACACATTGTGGTCATGGATGTAGGTCAACACGACCGCCGGCAACGCCACCGCCGCCAACACCAGCGCGATGGACAGCACCCCGAACGCTGCCGCGATCAATGCCGCGAGCAACCCCAACATGACGGCGTTGCGATAGGAGTGCTGGCGTCCGGCCGACAAGTGCGGCATGAGTGTGCTCATCAGCGCCAACGCACGCACCGGCTCGTCAGGCATCGCGGCGAAATGCCTCGCCCGGTCCAAACCGGCGGGCAAAGGCGTACCACAACGAGCGCAAAAGCGAGCTGCGTCCGGATGAGGCGAGGAACAATTCGGGCAGTCCATCGCGTCCCCTCTCGATGGTCGGCTGGCCTCGATGCAGAGGTTACCGATGACCAAAAGTAATGAGCAGGGACGAAAGTCCTTTCCGCGCGCGGGCCATGTCCCCTACCCCGTCAGGCGCCCGGCTCATTGAATTAAGACGTAGTGCAACGAAATCCGGGCCGCGAGGCCCTAAAGCAGTGAGGTCGAAAATGAGGTCCCAACAGGCAGGCCGGCCAACGACGATCCGGTCCACAACAGCTGTTAAGGGCACCGTAGCGCGACTGGCCCAGGTAGTGATCGCGCTCATCATGGCGCTGGCGGCGGCCGTCGTGATTCTCCCGGCGGGCACGGCGACGGCCGAAGCGCCACGCACCGAGATCTGGCAATGGGCGATCGGCAGAAACGTCTTCACCGACCCCGCGCTGCAGCAATACAGCCGATTGCTGGGTATAAACCGCTCCACGGACGTCTATGTGGAGAGTAAGGGCTTTTCGATGTCCTGCGACGGCGGCGGCAACGTGGTGAGCGTGACGCTCTATAACGACGAGGTTGCCGTGGGATGGCGCAGGCCGGGCAATAACACCTTCCGGGCCTATCGGGGAGCATTGCCTGCACGCCTGACCTGGAATACCAGGGCCCGAGACTTGCACTTCGTCTACGGAGCACCCAATATGGTCGCGGGTTTCCCGCCGGACCGCATCATCCCCATCGCGTTTGCCACGAGGACGACCGATCACTGGTTCGACCTCGTCCTCGAGTTCGCGACGGGCTACGCGGAGAATCTGCCATCCGCCCCGATACTCCGCATCACGGTGTCGCCCGGGCCCAACTATCAGGTCAGCGGCTGACCGTCGGCACGCATCAGCGGTAGTACTCCGGGTTCTTACCGTTGATCTCCAAGCTGAAGTCGCTCCGGCACCGGTCGATCTTCGTGCGGTCGGTGCCCGCGTCGGCCAGGCAGTTGAAATACCGGTGCGCACCCCACCACGGCAACGTGCTGATCCACACAGCGACAAGCACGAGACCGCACGACGCGACCAGAAAGCCCAGCACCGAACCGCCCATCGCGGCGCGCCGGTGCCGGGCTTGGTCATTTCTGGCTCGTCGGCCCATGGCGAATCCCGTGACGATTCCGACGCCTACGAGAGCCCCACCCGACCATGCCAGCGCCGCCCACAAAAACACCAGCCCCGCAACCCCATACACCATCGCTAGGACGATGGACAGAATCCCGCAGGCTATGGCCAGCAAGCCCGCCACAATGCCGCCGATAACTTTGGCTCCGGTGGGCGCTTCACCCCGCTTGGCCCGGCGCCACCCGGCCAATCCGGCGATCACCGCTGCCGTGCCGAGCACGATCGCACCAAAGACGGTGCACCCCAGGCTGATACCGGCAATGCCCATCAAGAGCGGCGCGGCGCCTGGCGCATCTCTATCGACGGCTCCGTTCAAGAGCTCGAGTCCTCTCGGGAATCGGATCCGGCTTCGTGTTCCTCTTCGTTGCGCCTGTCTATGACAGCTTTGTCGTCGGTCCCGTGGTAGGCAAACGTCGTCACGCGTTGGGTCTTTCGCCTCTACTACCATGGGCAGCCGGGTTGATCGAATGGCGGAGGCCACCCTGATCGGCAGCACGGAGCGGACACTTGGGCGACAATCGGCGGACCGGCCCGATTCGAAAGCTAGGGCGGCCGGTCGCGCAGATGTCGACCAACTACCGCTGGCATCTGACTGCGCTGGCCGTCGTGGTCGTATTCGTACTCGGCTGCATAGGCTACGGCCAGTTCTGGCATGACCAGAAGCACATACCGGCCAGCCTCAGCGACGCTGCCTACTGGAGCCTGCGGAATTTCTTTTTGAATTCGCCGAACGAGACCGAACTGCCCGTCACACTGGATCTTGCGCGTTTTCTCGCCCCGCTTGTCGGCGGATACGTCGGCCTAGCCGCGTTGGCGGTGTTGTTTCGTGACCGGGCGCAGCAGATGCGAATCCCGCTGATGCGCCGTCATATCGTGGTGTGCGGCCTCGGTTACGTCGGCGCCGTCTTTCTCCGTCATCTGCACGACATCGGCGCCTCGGCGGTGGTGATCGAAGCCGATGCGGCCAACCCGAATGTCGACCTGTGCCGCAACTGGGGTGTGCCAGTCATCGTCAGCGATGCTCGACTGCCAAGAACACTGCGGTCAGCGGGCGTCCAACGAGCCAGCAGAGTTGTCGCCGTCACGTCCAGTGATGCCGTCAACGCCGAAATCGTCGCAGTCGCCGGTCAATTGACCGCTGGCCGTTCGAAAGGACGGTTGACGTGCCTGGCTCGAGTGGGAGACCCGGAGCTCTGTGCGCTCCTGCGCCTCGAGGCGATGGACGCCGAATCGGGCTCAGCACTGGATTTCTTCAATACCGACGAGATCAGCGCGCGGCTGATGCTCAGTGAGTTCCCCGTGGATGCCGGATGCGTGCAGCCGCACATGCTCGTCGCCGATTTCGACGTCTTGGGTGCATGGGTGGTGTATCACGCGGCGCGCCATTGGCACGAGCACCGTCCGGACGACTCCGTGCCGCTCGTCGTCACCATCGTCGATTCGCAGGCCGAGCGGCGGATCGCTTCGCTTGTGAGCCAGCACCCGGCCCTCGAGCCGGTGTGCCGGTTCATCTGCCTGTCCACGACGGTGCGTGATATCCGCGGGCTGCGTGCACTACACGCCGATGCCGCGGCGCCTCCGCTGACGCGGGCGTACGTGACCGCCTATCGCGACGAGGAAGCCCTCGAAATGGCGCTCAAGTTGCGCCAGGAGCTTGATCCCGGCGTGCCCATCGTGGTCGCCCTGGCGCGCGCGCACGGAATGTCGCGGCTCCTCGACAACGTGCAAAGCACCGGCGGGCCGGGCATTCACGTGTTTCCGACTCTCGTCAGAGCATGCACGGTCGACCTGATCCAGGGCGGTTCCTTCGAGACCATCGCGCAAGCAATCCACCGTCGCTGGTGTGCCCAGCAGACAGCGGCGGGGATGGCAGCACCATCGTGGTCCGAACTCGACGAATCTCGTAAAGAATCCAGTCGCGCATACGCGCGCCACATCGCCGTCAAGCTGCGCGCTATCGGCTACGACATTGCGCCACTGCGGGATTGGTTCGCATCCGATTTCGTGTTCAGCGCCGAAGAAGAGGAAACGCTGGCAGTGATGGAGCATGACCGGTGGGTTCAGGAGCGCATCGACTCGGGCTGGACGCCGGGAGACAAGGACGCAGCGCACAAGAAGACGCCGTACCTGGTACCGTTCGCCGACCTACCGCCGGATATCGCCGAATACGACCGCGTGTTCGTACGCGAGATTCCCCGTCTCCTGGCCTCGGTCGGCATGCAGATCGTCCGCACGCCCGAGCGCGGCTCCACCGATGGACACCGTTTGCGCCATGCCCGCTCCGGCGGCTGATGTCGGAGCTCGGGCAATGTTCGATCGAGCTCGATCTAATTCGCCGGGCGAAGTCCGGGGCAGGAGGCTCTGTACGGTATGCCGGGTGCGACCCATTCGCGCCACTGTTGCGGGTTGAGATTGGTAGTGAGCTTGTTGCACAGATCGGCTGGGGCCGCCACCGCCGGCCACGACAACACGGTGCCGTCGTGGCTGCCGGAGAAGAAGCGCCGCCCGTCGGCGCTGAACGCCACCCCGATGACAGTGTCGGCGTGGGCGGCCCGGATTCCCTCACCGATCGCCGTGCCACTGTCGGCGTCCCACAGCCTGAGGCTTCCGTCGCCGTCGCCGGAGACCAACCGGTGACCGTCGGCGCTGAAGGCCACGCTGGTCACCATGTCTCGATGGCCGTTGAGTGTTCGTGCGGCCGGCGTGCCACGGCCGATGTCCCACAGCGTGATTGTGTTGTTCACCCCGGCCGCGGCGAGACGCCTGCCATCGGGACTGAATAGCAGCTGAACAGCGGGCGTCGGATGGCCGGTAAGCGCCTGACCGACCGGATCACCGGTGCGCGAATCGAACAACAGCACGTCGCCGGGCCACTTGGATACGGCGATGCGACTACCGTCTGGGCTGAAGGCCACTGCGAATAGCCGGACATCTTGTTGCACAAGCGGATCCTTGACCAAACGCAGGCCGCTGTCGTCGGCGGCCCACAACCGTATCGTCCCTTCGTCTCCGCTTGTGGCGACGATCGAACCGTCGGGGCTGAATTCGATGCCGTTGACCAGACCGCAGTGCAGCGGTGCCCCGATCGGGCGCCCGGTGTCGGCGTCCCACAGGCGAATGGTTTGGTCATCGCCTGCGCCCGTGATGATGCGATGCCCGTTGGGGCTGAAGGCGAGCCCGATGTCACCCTTTTGCTCGGTCGGAATCGGTGGGCTGACCGGTTGTCCCGACGTCGCATCCCACACGCGTGCGATGCCGTCGAAGTCGGTGGTGGCGAAACGGCGCCGGTCGGCGCTGGACACGACGCTGTTGAATCCCGCCTTCTGCGCGATCAGCGGCCGCTGCAGGTCGGCGTCCCACAACCTGATCGTGCGATCGTCGCCGCCGCTGACGATATGACGGCCGTCGGGGCTGAACGCCACAACGTTGACCGCTTCCTGATGGCCGACCAGCTCTCCGCCTATTCTCTGCATGCTGGCGGTATCCCAGAGCCGCACCGTCCCATCGGCGCCGGCGGTCACGACGCGGTGCCCGCCGCGACTGAATGCCACGCTGCCCAACCCCAGATGGTCACCTTGTATCGGCCCGCCGATGGATTCGCCCGTGTCGGCGTTCCAGATCTGGAAATCACCCCCGGCACCGCTGCCCGCCACCAGTTGATGCCCGTCGGGACTGAATGCGACGCTTGTCACTCCCCCCGCGTGGCCGGCCTCCGGCACGAGGATCAGCGGGGGAACGACCTCTCGGCCTGTGGCGACATCGATGATCCGAACGGAGTCGTCACCGCAACCCGCGGCGATCCGCCGCCCGTCTGGACTGAACGCCACGGCCTGGATACCGATGGTCGCGTCCGTGCGCAGCGGCCGAACTTGTACGGGTGGGCCGCTAGGTTGTTCGTTCTCGGCGTCCCAGAATCGGAGCGTGTAGTCGTATCCACCGGAGACGAGGCCGCGGCCGTCCCGGCTGTAGGCGATGCTGGAGACACCGCCTTCATTGCCCCTTAGTTTCTCCGTCAGCGCACCGGTGTGCGCGTTCCAGAACACGACGTTCCCCATCTCGGCGGTGCCGGCAGCGATGCGATCCCCGGTCGGGCTGAATGCCACGGCCGAAAGGCGTTTGTCACCGGTGCCAAGGGTGCGGCGCGTGCCGGTATCCACCTGCCAGATGCTTACGTCACCGCTGTCGCCGCCGGCCGAGGCGATGCTCGCGCCATCCGGGCTGAACGCCAAACTCGCGATCCGGGTGGGTGTCTCGATGATCTTGACCGTCGTTTGCCGCTGGACGACGGCATCGTAGAGCGCGCCGTCGTCGGGATTGTAGAACGTTCTGGCAGCGAGCAATTCGTTGAAGGCGCGTACGTCGCCGCCGGCAAGCGTGCCGGCCAGCATGCCCCGGGCCTCCGCGTTGAGCCTTACGCTGGTGGCCTCGTAGAACCGTTTCGTTGCCGCATGTCCGTTGATCGCAGCCGTAATCCCCAAAACCGCCGCAATTACGGCAATCACCGCGGTGACCGCGAGCACGGCACGCAGCACACGAGAACGTCTGCGCAGTTGGTCGGCGTGGGCCTCGGCCGTGGCTTGCTCTTGCTGCGCATGATGGGCGCGTTCCTGGGCCGCAGCGGCCAGTTGCTGGGCGGCAGACAGTTCGGCCTGGCGGTGCCGTTCTTCGGCTTGGAGGCGTTGGTCCTCTGCGAAATGGGACGCCGCCAGAAAACGATCGGTGGTCGCTAGCCGCTCCCGGAAGCCGGGGTGTTCGGCCAGTGCTTGCGCGTCGGCGAGGCGCGTACCGGTGAGCAGCCAGTCATGGCTGCAATCGTGTTGCTCCCAAGCGGCTGCCGCGCGCTCGAGCGCGTCGGCGGCTTTGAGGTCCGAGCGCTGAGAGTCCAGCCAGCCCGCAAGCTCATTCCATTGCCGCAGCAAGCTTTCCAACGCGACCTCGACAACGGTCTCTCCACCACGGATGTCCTCGATCATCAGCCGTTTGGCGACGAACTGCTCGATCAGCGGGCGGCTCTCCTGGGGTAGGTCGGCGTAGCGAGCGACCCGACGTATTGGCTGGTCAGTGTCCGGATCGATGGTCGCCAACCAAGGAATGAATGCCGCGCGCAAGGCCCCCAGCTGACGCTGACGCGACTGCGGTTCGGCGGCCAGGATGTCGTCGATCTCGGTTTGGACGACCCGCCCCATCCCGCCCATCGCTTCATACTGAGTCAGCGTCAGCTCTCCGGTACTGCCGTAGTCGGCGTACAGCCGGCACAACGTAAGCGCCAACAAAGGCAGGGGCTCGGCACCCTCGCCGGCGTCGGCAAGCAGGCGATCGACGAGCGCCGGCGAAATGGTCAGCGGATAGCCGGCCTGGGTGGCCCGGGCGGCGGGGCCCACGATCACTTCCTTGAACTGGGTGGCCGGCATGGGCCGCAGCTCATCGAAGACGACGGTCTCAATCCCGGCCAACCCCGGGTGGGTTTGCATGACCTCGTAGCTGTCGGTCCGGATCGTGGCTACCACCACGAGCCGGATCTCAGTGCGGTTCAGGTCCTCGATCAACCAGCGCAGCAGCGTAATAAACTGCGCGCCTTCGCTTCCCGCGTCGGCCGAAAACAATTCCTCCGCCTGATCGAGCGGCAACACCAGCGTCGGGGGCGCCGGCGCGTCCTCGGCGCCGGAATGGCCGGAAAGCCGAGCCATGGCCGCCTGCTGCACTTCGGCCACCAGGTCCACCAGTTGCCGGCCGCCGTGAACGCACACATCCTTGATGTCCCCCAGCGCCGGCTGGGCGAGGCCGAATTCGGCGCGAGCACTGTGGATCGCGGCGGCCAGGCCCGACTTGCCGGTCAACGCGCTGCGCTCGGGGCGCACCACGCCGAGCACGGCAAATCGGCGATCTTCACGAGCCAGCCGCGGCAACAATCCGGCACGCAAGAACGACGACTTTCCGCTGCCCGACGGACCCAGCACCACGAAAATCGATGCCAGGCCGGAAAGCCGCATTCCGCGCATCGCATCCATGCCTCGCACGATCTGGGCGTCACGCCCGAAAAAGACACCGGCATCGATGGATTCAAACGGCTCCCAACCTCGGTATGGCGCACGATCGGGGTCCGAAGGTGGTGGCCAGACATACGACTCAGCGCCGATCCCCGCTCCGCGAATCGCGTCACGCAATCGGTACAGTCCAGCGCTGGCAAAGGTCACCGGCGGCCCCGCACCCATGACGATGCTCGTCGTCGGGCCGTCGCCGAATAGATCGCAGCGCTGCCATTCGGAGGTTATTTCGCCGCCGGTGGGCTCCAGGCGAGCGCAATAGATCAGTTTGTTGAGAGTCTCCGCGGTGCGGTATTCAACCTTGCACTCGTAGGACTCCTCCCAATGTCTCGACAGCAGGCAAATCACCGCTTCACAGCGTGCGTTAGCCCGGCGCAGTTCCTCCTTCCAGCGCGCTCCGCTGCGGATCCCGGTAGTCGGGTCGGTGTCAAGGAAGATCTCGTTCGCCAGTGACGGATCCTGTTCCACCAGCCATCGCTTCAGCGCCGCGGCTTCGCGTGAATCGGCGCTGGCATGGCTCAGAAAGATACGAGACAACGCCTTCACTCCCCTAGCGGCGACGACACCGGAAACGCTCGGGCTCAGTCCGTGCCGACGTGCCCTTTGTTCCCGTCAAAGGCAGCAGATACGGCGGGTCAAGCAGTAGGGGCATAAGTCCCTTGCTAGTGGTCATCCAGGACGGACGCGCGCGATCTGCTGGTGCGCCCGGCCCGCCGATGCGCCACAGTTACATGTCGCCGCCGACGCGGGTCAACGCTCTCCGACCGCCACCGTGACGCAGTGACTCTGCAGGCCCGTTGGCCGGAGCCGCCAATCCTAGCGCCCCTATGGATAACTTCCGCCCCATCAGTCACAGCGCGGCAACCTGCATTCGTCTTGCAAATCGCCTAGTCTGCTCAGCGATGCGCCTCCTACGGACCTCACTTCGTGCCGTTTCGAGCCTGGCCGCGGCGATGTTCCTCGTCGCGGGATCGGGCGCGCTGGCCTACGCCGAACCCAGCGCCGAGGCGAACCCCGGGGCGCCCAACTGCCCGTACAAGATCAACACTCCGCCCGCGGTCGACTCCTCCGAAGTGCCCACCGCGGGTGACCCGCCGCTGCCGCTGGCAGTGCCCTCCACACCGGTCGGCGGCACCGCCCTGGGCGGCTGCGGCATCATCGCGGCCCCGGGCACTCCCCCGGTCCCCGGCGACGTCTCCGCCGAGGCGTGGCTGGTCGCCGACATCGACAGCGGCGCCGTCATCGCCGCCAAGGACCCGCACGCCCGGCACCGCCCCGCCAGCATCATCAAAGTGCTGGTGGCGATGGCGTCCATCAACGCGTTCAACCAGAACAAGGCCGTCCCGGGCACCGACGACGACGCCGCCGCCGAAGGCACCAAGGTCGGCGTCGACAACGGCGGCACCTACACCATCAACCAGCTGCTGCACGGGCTGCTGATGCACTCGGGCAACGACGCCGCGCACGCCCTGGCCATGCAGCTCGGCGGCATGCAGGCCGCGCTGGACAAGCTCAATGTGCTGGCCGCCAAGCTGGGCGGCCACGACACCCGGGTCGCGACCCCGTCCGGGCTGGACGGCCCGGGCATGAGCACCTCTGCCTACGACATCGGCCTGTTCTACCGCTACGCCTGGCACAACCCCGTCTTCGCCGACATCGTCGCCACCCGCACCTTCAACTTCCCCGGCCACGGCGACCACCCCGGCTACGAGTTGGAGAACGACAACCAGCTGCTCTACCACTATCCGGGTGCGATGGGCGGCAAGACCGGCTACACCGACGACGCCGGCCAGACGTTCGTCGGCGCGGCCAACCACAACGGCCGGCGCCTGATGGCAGTGCTGCTGCACGGCACCCGGCAGCCCATCGCGCCGTGGGAGCAGGCCGCGCATCTGCTGGACTACGGGTTCAGCACCCCCCAGGGCACCCAGGTGGGGTCGCTGGTGGAACCCGACCCGTCACTGGCCACCGCCGGCAACAACCCGGCCAGCCGCGCCCCCGACAACACCTCTGCCGCGGGTCTGATGTCGCCGGCCGACGCGCTGCCGATCCGGGTCGGTGTCGCCGTCGTCGGTGCGGTCGTCGTGTTCGGATTGATCCTGGCGGCACGCTCCATGAACCGCCGGACCCAGCACTAGACTCTGCGCAATGACCGCCCTCTACGAGGACTCTGGCCTCACGCTCGACGAGGACGGAATCACCATCCGCCGCTACTACTTTCCGTTCGCCAACGCCAAGCGAATAGATTACGGCGACATCACCAGCATCAAGTCCAAGAAGATGGGCTGGGCTTCGGGCAAGGGCCGCATCTGGGGCGCCGCCGACCCGCGCTACTGGTTTCCCCTCGACGTCCACCGGGGCCGCAAGTCCACCGTGTTGATCCTGCAAACGGGCCGCTGGGTGCGGGCCTGCATCACCCCCGACAACCCCGACGAGGTGATCAGGATCCTCAGAGCAAAGGTGAAAATCTGAGCGCTCAGCGGCGGGCGATCCTGGTCGGACTGACCGCGGCCAGCGTCGGGGTCATCTACGGCTACGACCTGTCCAGCATCGCCGGGGCACTGCTGTTCCTGCCCAACGACTTCGGCCTCACCATCCCGCAAAAGGGCCTGGTGACCACCATGGTGGTGATCGGTCAGATCGTCGGCGCCCTGGCCGGTGGGCTGCTCGCCGACGCGATCGGGCGCCAGAAGTCGATGGTCGCGATCCTGGTCGGCTATGCGGCGTTCGCGCTGCTGGGTGCCACGGCCGTGTCGCTGCCGATGCTGTTGGTGGCGCGGCTCCTGCTGGGGGTGACCATCGGGGTGTCGCTGGTGGTGGTGCCGGTGTACGTGGCCGAATCTGCGCCGTCGGCGGTGCGCGGCCGGTTGTTGACCGCCTACCAGTTCGCCACGCTGACCGGCATCATCCTGGGCTACGTGGTGGGCTACGCGCTGGCCGAGACGATCCAGAGTTGGCGCTGGATGCTGGGTTTGGCCGCGGTGCCCGCCGGACTGCTGATCCCGCTGCTGCTGCGGATGCCGGACACCGCGCGGTGGTACGTGCTCAAGGGCCGCGTCGAGCAGGCCCGCCACGTGCTGGCGCGAGTCGAATCTCCCGACGCCGTCGAGACGGATCTGGCCGAGATCACCGCCGCCGTCCACGAGGGTCGCGGCAGCATCGGCGAGATGCTGCGGCGACCCTACCTGCGCGCCACCTTGTTCGTTGTCACGCTCGGCTTCCTGGTGCAGATCACCGGCATCAACGCGATCGTCTACTACAGCCCACAACTGTTCGCCGACATGGGATTCGAGGGCAACTTCGGCAAGCTGGGGCTGCCGGCGATGGTGCAGGTCGCCGCGTTGGCGGCGGTCGGGGTGTCGCTGTCCCTGGTCGACCGGCTGGGCCGAATTCCCATCCTGCTGTCGGGTATCGCGATGATGATCGCCGCCGACGCCGTGCTGATCGCCTTCTACCCCAAGGGTGGCAGCCAGGGTGGCGTCGCACTGGCACTCGGGTTCGGCGGCGTGCTGCTGTTCACCATCGGGTTCAACTTCGGATTCGGTTCGCTGGTCTGGGTTTTCGCCGGCGAGAGCTTCCCGTCCCAGCTGCGCTCGATGGGGTCCAGCGTGATGTTGACGTCGAATCTGATCGCCAACGCGCTGATCGCCGCTTTCTTTTTGACGGCGCTGGAATTGCTCGGCGGGGCAACGGTTTTCGCGGCTTTCGGGGTATTCGCAATCGTCGCCTTCGTGGTGGTGCGCCGCTTCGCGCCCGAGACCAAAGGCCGTCAACTCGAGGAGATCAGGTACTTCTGGGAGAACGGCGGGCACTGGCCATGACGGTCATCCGGGCCGGCACCGTCGTCGTCGACGGCGAGCTCTGCCGACCGGGTTGGGTACAGATCGGCGGGGCGCGAATCGTCGGCTGCGGCGCCGGGCTGCCGCCGGGACCAGCCGATGTGGACCTGCCGAATTCCGTTGTGGTACCCGGCTTTGTCGACATGCATGTGCATGGCGGCGGCGGTTTCTCGTTTCCTGACACGGCCGAGCAGGCCGTGGAGTTTCACCGCCGGCACGGGACCACGACCAGTGTGGCCAGCTTGGTCACCTTCGCACCCGCGGACCTGCTTTCGGCCGTGCGCGTCCTCGCCGAGGCGACGCGCCGAGGCATCATCGCCGGCATCCACCTGGAGGGGCCGTGGCTCAACGTGGCGCGCTGCGGCGCCCACGACCGCACTCAGCTCCGGTTGCCGGACCCGGCTGAGATCGATGCCCTGCTCGCCGCCGCCGACGGCACCATCCGGATGGTCACGCTGGCCCCCGAACTGCCCGGCAGCGAGCAAGCGATCCGACGATTTGTCGACGCGAACATCGTTGTCGCCGTGGGACATACGGATGCGACGTACAAACAGACCCAGCACGCCGTCGCGGGTGGCGCCACCGTCGCGACCCACCTGTTCAACGCGATGCCGCCGCTGGACCATCGAGACCCCGGCCCCGTGCTGGCCTTATTGGCCGACCCGAGGGTGTCCGTCGAGCTCATCGCCGACGGCGTGCACCTGCATCCCGATATGGTCGCGGCGGTGATCGACACGGTGGGACCCGAGCGCGTCGCGGTGATCACCGACGCGACGGTCGCGGCCGGATGCGGCGACGGCGAGTTCCGGCTGGGGTCGCTGCCCGTCGTCGTCGCGGGCGGGGTGGCCCGGGTGCGGGGCACCGAGACGATCGCCGGCAGCACCGCGACCATGGACCGGCTGTTCCGGGCGGTGGCGGACAGCTCGGGGTTGGCCGCGGCGGTGCAGACCACCTCGTCGACGCCGGCCCGCGCCCTGCGACTCGACGAGGTCGGCGCCATCCGGACCGGGAATATCGCCAATCTTGTTGTGCTGGAACATGATTTTTCGATACGCGCGGTGATGACCGACGGCCGGTGGCTACCCGGTACGTCGGCCGTTTGCTAGCATCGAGCGGGTCAACATCTGACACCGGACGAGGCGCACCGTACCCGGCCAGCGAAAAGACGGCGCTGTGGAGGTGCGTGATGGCCTGGCTGGTATTGATCGTGTCGGGGACCCTGGAGGCCGTCTGGGCCACCGCGCTGGCGAAGTCCGACGGCTTCTCGCGACTCGCCCCCACCGCCGTTTTCTTCGTCGCGCTGGTGGCGTCGATGTCCGGGCTGGCGATCGCGATGCGCAGCCTGCCCACCGGGACCAGCTACGCGGTGTGGGTCGGCATCGGCGCCGTGCTCACGGTCGGCTACGCGATGCTGACCGGCGCCGAACCGGCCTCGCCGGTGAAGATGCTGCTCATCGCAGGGGTGATCGGCTCCATCGTCGGCCTCAAACTCGTCGGCTGAACTCCGACTGTCACATCCGGTGCGGCTGCGCCGTCTGATCTGTGCACGCCTATCTACATCGGAGGTCGAAATGAATGCACTGCTGTGGACATTGCAGGCGACTCTTGCCGCAATCTTCGCGGTATCGGGGGTGGCGAAGATCAGTCAGCCCAAAGAGCGACTGATCGCCATGGGCCAAACGGGAGTGGCCCCCTTTCCGCTGCCGGTGGTTCGCGTCACCGCGTTCTGCGAATTGTTGGGCGCCGTCGGAATTCTGCTGCCGTGGCTGGTCGGTGTCGACAGATACCTCACCCCGCTGGCCGCTGCCGGCTTCGCCGTGGTGATGATCGGTGCCGTCGGCTCGCACGCGTATCTGCGCGAGCCGCGCAACGTCGCGCTGACCGCGCTGATCTTCGCGGCCGCGGTGTTCGTCGCAGTGGGACGGGGGCTGGCGCTGTGAGCACCCACCCCTTCCGCGCAGCCGTCGAAGCCGGCCGATTCGACACCATCGGCGAGATTTTCGCCGAAGACGCCGTGGTGCACAGCCCGATCACGCACCGGCCGTACCGGGGCCGCGACGCCATCGCGCTCATCGTCGGGACGGTAGCGAAGATCCTCGACGACTTTCATTTCGTCAAGGAGCTACCCGGAACCGAATCTGTGTGCGGGACAACCGATCACGCTTTCCGGTTCACCGCCACGGTAGATGGGCTGGAACTCTGGGGCTGCGATTTCGTCCACACCGGCGAGGCGGGGCTCATCGATGAGATCACCGTCATGATGCGACCGCTCAAAGCCGTCACCGCCTTCGCCTCGCGGATGCGCGCCGAATTGGCGGGGCCGCACTAGCGCTTTTTTCGCAGGAACCTCGAAAGAGTCAGCGCGCCAACGGCGCCCGCAGCCAGCGCGGCGGCGGTCTGACGGGCGCTGAGACCCTCGTCGACCAGCACGCGCGGGCTGATGACCGCGGGCGGCGGGGGCTCGATCTGCGTGTCGCGCGGGTCTTCGGGATGCGTGGTGGCCGCCCACGCCGTCGCGAACAGCACCAGATAGGCGGTCACGTTGGCGAACACCATCAGCCCCAAAACCGGCCCGAACGTCGCACCGGCGGGGCTGCGCAGCACGACACGCAGGTAGATCGACGCCACCTGCTTGAACAACTCGAAGGCCACCGCCGCCAGCAGGCCGGCCCGCATCGAGGTCACCAACCGGACCTTCTCCCGCGGCAGCCGGGCGATCATCCAGGTGAACAGCAGCCAGGTCACCAGCAGCGAAACCAGTATGGAAGCGACCCGGAACATCGGGTCGAAGATCGAAAACTCAGGTATGTGAAGCCATCTCAGCACCGCGCGCATCGGCCCGGTGTGGCCGAGCGCACTGAGCGCCAGACTCAGCACGGTCACCGCGAACGTGCCGAGCATCGCCAGCAGGTCGGATAGCTTGGTGCGCACGTAGCCGTCGCCGTTCGGGGTTTGCGCCCACATCGCGCTGATCGCGGCCCGCAGATGCGAAATCCAGCCCAGGCCGGCCCAGGTCGCGGTGGCCAAACCGATGATGCCCACCGAAGTCCGCGCGTCGATCGCCGAATTCATCAGTTCCACCAACTCTTTGGCCATCGGGCCGGACACCGACGCGGTGATCTTGTCGTCGATCGTCTTGAGCCATCCCGGCCGGCGCGACAGCAGGTACCCGACCGAGGCGAAGCCGACCATCAGCAACGGGAACAACGCGAAGATCGTGTAGTAGGTCAGGCCGCCGGCGAAGAACCCGCCATTTTGCTCACTGAAGCGTTGATAGGCGCGCATGACGTGGTCGAGCCACGCGTGCCGGCTCCGCAGCCGATCGAGGATCCCCGGCTCGGCCTCCGCGGCCTCCTCGTTCATGGATCACCTATTCCCGTTGCGGAAGGAACCCTAACCGATCGTAGACCCGCTGCACGGTTTTGCTGGCGACCTCGTTCGCCCGCTGTGCGCCGGCGGCCAGGGTCACCTCCAGCTCGGCCAGATCGGCCGTGAGTTCCTCGACGCGCGCCTTGATCGGGCTGACGTATGCCACGACGGCGTCGGCGGTGTCCTTTTTCAAATCGCCGTAACCGCGCCCGGCGTAGCCGTCGACGAGGGTGTCGATGTCCACGCCGGTGACCGCCGACTGGATGCTGAGCAGGTTCGACACCCCCGCTTTGGCCGCGGGGTCGTGGCGGATCTCGCGTTCGCTGTCGGTGACGGCGGAGCGAATCTTCTTGGCGGACTTGGCCGGATCGTCGAGCAGGCTGATCAGTCCGGCGTCGGTGGAGGCGGACTTGCTCATCTTCGACGTGGGGTCCTGCAGGTCGTAGATCTTGGCAGTGACCTTGGGGACCAGGACGTCGGGAACCACGAAGGTGTTCGGGAAGCGGCTGTTGAACCGTTGCGCGACGTCGCGGGCCAGCTCCAGGTGCTGGCGCTGGTCCTCACCCACCGGCACCAGATCGGAGTCGTAGGCGAGCACGTCGGCGGCCTGCAGCACCGGGTAGGTGAACAGGCCGACGGTGGTCGAATCGGCGCCCTGCTTGGTCGACTTGTCCTTGAACTGCGTCATCCGCGACGCCTGACCGAAGCCGGTGAAGCAGCCCAGCACCCAGGCCAGCTGACTGTGGGCGGGCACGTGGCTCTGCACGAAGATCGTCGCGCGGGCCGGGTCGATGCCCAGCGCGAGGTACTGCGCCGCGGTGATCAGCGTCCGGCGCCGCAGCGCCTCAGGGTCCTGCGGGATGGTGATCGCGTGCAGGTCGACCACGCAGAAGAAGGCGTCGTGGTCGTCTTGCAGCGCCACCCACTGGGCGACGGCGCCCAGCGCGTTGCCCAGGTGCAGGGAGTCGGAGGTGGGCTGGACGCCCGAGAAAATCCGGCGGGATCCGGTCGAGGTGCTCATGATGCCGTCGATCTTTTCACGAGCCCAGCCCAGCCCTGCCCAGCCCTGCCCAGCCCTGCCCAGCCCTTCTCGGCGAGCGTCACCCAGCCCTTGTCGGCGAGCGTCACGCCAGCGCATCAGCCGACCTCGAGCGTCACGCCAGCGCAGCGCCCGGCGCCACACGCGCCCAGCCCAGCCCTTCTCGGCGAGCGTCACGCCAGCGCATCAGCCGACCTCGAGCGTCACGCCAGCGCAGCGCCCGGCGCCACACGGCGCGACGCTCGGCGGGCCCAACCCAGGTTGCGGTACCGGCGGTACCGCATTTACTGTCGATTTATGGGACGCCAAGCTTCAGCTATTCGTACCCCGATTCACCTGGGCCCCACCGATGGTTCGGCCGAACCCGTCCTGCTGCTGCACCCGTTCCTGATGTCTCAGACGGTATGGGAAGTGGTCGCCCAGCAACTGGCCGACACCGGCCGTTACGAGGTGTTCGCGCCCACCATGGCCAGCCACAACGGCGGCCCCCGCGCCGGCACCTGGTTCCTGTCCTCGCAGGTGCTGGCCGATCACGTCGAACGTCAGATGGACGAACTGGGCTGGGACACCGCGCACATCGTCGGCAACTCGCTGGGCGGCTGGGTCGCGTTCGAGCTGGAACGACGCGGCCGCGCCCGCAGCGTCACCGGAATCGCCCCGGCCGGCGGGTGGACACGATGGAGCCCGGCCAAGTTCGAGGTGATTGCCAAGTTCATCCTGGGCATCCCGCTACTGGTGTTCGCCTGGCTGCTCGGCCCGCGGGTGCTGCGCGTCCCGTTCAGCCGGCCGCTGGCCACCTACGCGATCAGCGCCTCCCCTGACGGGGTCAGCGAACGCGAACTGAGCACCATCATCGACGACGTCGCGCACTGCCCCGCCTACTTCCAGCTGCTGCTCAAGGCGCTGCTGATGCCGGGCCTGGAGGAACTCGCCGAGAACGCCGTCCCGGCGCACCTGGTGATCTGCACCAAGGACCGCATCGTCCCCTCCCCCAGGTTCAGCAAGCACTTCCGCGAACACCTGCCCGACGACCACCTCTTCACCGTGCTGGAAAACGTCGGGCATGTGCCGATGTTCGAGGCGCCGGGCCGGGTCACCGAGGTGATCACCCAATTCATCGACGAGTGCGTGTCGTCGGCGCGACAGGTCGAGCCGCCAGCCACTGCCTGACCAGGGCAGCTGGACACACACCCCGCGGTTGCTGCGCAATTGGCAGCGCGGCGCCGCCATGCGATACGCTTCTTTTCGGTCATGAGCGCCAGCGTCAAGCCCCGGCTTGCTGGCCGGCAACCCTCCAACCGCGGTGGGGTGCCCCGGGTGATGACCAGGTTGAGTAGCCCAACCGGCTATCCGGCAAGCGCGGGTCCGCCATGAACGGGCCCCTGAGCCAGACAGGGGAAGATTCTCGTGACCAACGACAGCACCGCAGCCGCCGACCCGACGGCGAACTGGTCGTTCGAAACCAAGCAGATCCACGCCGGCCAGCACCCGGACCCGACCACCAACGCCCGCGCGCTGCCGATCTACCAGACCACGTCCTACACCTTCAACAGTGTCGCGCACGCCGCCGCCCTGTTCGGGCTGGCCGAGCCGGGCAACATCTACACCCGCATCGGCAACCCGACCACCGACGTCGTCGAGCAGCGCATCGCCGCCCTCGAGGGCGGGGTGGCCGCGCTGTTCCTGTCCTCCGGGCAGGCCGCCGAGACGTTTGCCATCCTGAACCTGGCCGGCGCCGGTGATCACATCGTGTCCAGTCCCCGGCTCTACGGCGGCACCTACAACCTGTTCCACTACTCGCTGGCCAAGCTCGGCATCGAGGTCAGCTTCGTCGACGACCCGGACAATCTGGACTCCTGGCAGCAGGCCGTGCGACCCAACACCAAGGCGTTCTTCGGCGAGACCATCTCCAACCCGCAGATCGACATCCTGGACATCCCCGGGGTAGCCGAGGTGGCGCACCGCAACGGGGTGCCGTTGATCGTCGACAACACCATCGCCACTCCCTACCTGATCCAGCCGCTGGCCCACGGCGCCGACGTGGTGGTCCACTCGGCGACCAAGTATCTGGGCGGGCACGGCTCCGCGATCGCCGGTGTGATCGTCGACGGCGGCGCCTTCGACTGGACCCAGGGCCGCTTCCCCGGCTTCACCGCGCCCGACCCCAGCTACCACGGCGTGGTCTACGCCGAACTGGGGCCGCCGGCGTTCGCGCTCAAGGCCCGGGTGCAGTTGCTGCGTGACCTCGGTTCGGCGGCCTCACCGTTCAACGCGTTCCTGGTGGCTCAGGGCCTGGAGACGCTGAGCCTGCGGATGGAGCGGCACGTCGCCAATGCGCAGCGGGTCGCGGAGTTCCTGGCTGCCCGCGACGACGTGCTGTCGGTCAACTATGCCGGACTGCCCGGTTCGCCCTGGCACGAGCGGGCAAAGAAGTTGGCGCCCAAGGGAACTGGTGCGGTACTGGCCTTCGAGCTGGCCGGCGGTGTCGAGGCCGGCAAAGCGTTCGTCGACGCGCTGCGGTTGCACAGTCACGTCGCCAACATCGGTGACGTGCGCTCGCTGGTGATCCACCCGGCGTCCACCACCCACGCCCAGCTCAGCCCCGCCGAGCAGTTGGCCACCGGCGTCACCCCCGGCCTGGTGCGGTTAGCCGTGGGCATCGAAGGCATCGACGACATCCTGGCCGACCTGGAGCTTGGTTTCGCCGCAGCCGGGGTATACGCGGCCAACGGCAGCGACCCGCAGACCGTGGCGGCATTCTGAGGACGCGCGAGAGAAATGACATGACGATCTCCGACGTACCCACCCAGACGTTGCCCGCCGAAGGCGAGATCGGTGTCGTCGACATCGGCTCGCTGCAGCTGGAGAGCGGCGCGGTCATCGACGACGTCCACATCGCCGTGCAGCGCTGGGGCGAGTTGTCCCCCACGCGCGACAACGTGGTGATGGTGCTGCATGCACTGACCGGTGATTCGCACGTCACCGGCCCGGCCGGGGCCGGGCATCCCACCCCCGGGTGGTGGGACGGCGTGGTCGGACCGGGCGCGCCCATCGACACCGACCGCTGGTGCGCGGTGTCCACCAATGTGCTGGGCGGCTGCCGCGGTTCGACCGGCCCGAGTTCGCTGGCCCGCGACGGAAAGCCTTACGGCTCAAGGTTTCCGCTGATCACCATTCGCGACCAGGTGGAAGCTGACATCGCCGCGCTGGAGGCTCTGGGAATAACCGAAGTGGCCGCCGTCGTTGGCGGGTCCATGGGCGGAGCCCGGGCGTTGGAATGGATCGTCGGTCACCCCGACCGGGTGCGGGCCGGGCTGCTGCTGGCGGTCGGTGCCCGCGCGACCGGCGACCAGCTCGGCACGCAGACCACCCAGATCGCGGCCATCAAGGCCGACCCGAACTGGCAGGGCGGCGACTACCACGAATCCGGCCGCGGGCCCGACGACGGCCTGAAGCTCGCCCGCCGGATCGCCCATCTGACCTACCGGGGCGAACTCGAACTGGACACCCGCTTCGCCAACAAAGCTCAGGCCGATGAAGACCCGGCCGCCGGCGGTCGGTACGCCGTGCAGAGTTATCTGGAGCATCAGGGCGAGAAGCTGGTGTCCCGGTTCGACGCCGGCAGCTATGTGATCCTGACCGAATCGCTCAACAGCCACGACGTCGGGCGCGGACGCGGCGGGGTACACGCGGCATTGACCAGCTGCCCGGTTCCGGTGGTGGTCGGCGGCATCACCTCCGACCGGCTCTATCCGCTGCGGCTGCAGGACGAGCTAGCCGAACTGCTGCCCGGTTGCGACGACGTGCGGGTGGTCAGTTCGGTCTGCGGGCACGACGGGTTCCTGGTCGAGACCGAAGCCGTTGGTGAATTGATCCGCGAGACACTGGCTTTGGCTGACGGCGAGTGTCCGCGGTGACCCGCTCCCGGCATGATCGCTCGCTGTCGTTCGGTTCGGCGGCCGCCGCCTACGAGCGGGGCCGCCCGACCTACCCGCCCGAGGCGATCGACTGGTTGCTGCCGGCCGGGGCGCGCAAGGTGCTCGACCTGGGTGCGGGGACGGGCAAGCTGACCACCCGCCTGGTCGAACGCGGCCTGGACGTGGTGGCCGTGGACCCGGTGCCGGAGATGCTCGAGGTGCTCAGGTCTTCGCTGCCCAAGACGGTGGCCCTGCTGGGTACCGCGGAAGAGATTCCGTTGCAGGACAACAGCGTCGATGCGGTGCTGGTCGCCCAAGCGTGGCACTGGGTCGACCCGACCCGTGCGGTGCCGGAGGTGGCGCGGGTGTTACGGCCCGGCGGGCGGCTGGGCCTGGTGTGGAACACCCGCGACGAGCGGCTGGGCTGGGTACGCGAGCTGGGCGACATCATCGGGCGGGACGCCGACCCGGTGAACAACCTGGTGACCCTGCCCGAGCCGTTCACCGACCTGGAGCGCCATCAGGTGGAGTGGACGAATTACCTTACGCCGCAAGCGCTTATCGATCTGGTAGCGTCACGCACCTACTGCATCACCTCACCGACCGAGGTGCGCGCCAAGACGCTGGACCGGGTCCGCGAACTGCTGGCCACCCACCCGGCGCTGGCGAACTCCGCCGGATTGGCGCTGCCGTACGTGACGGTCTGCGTACGGGCGACGTTGTCCTGATCCCGTCAGCCACCGGTGAACTGTTCGACGAGCAGTGCAAGACGTTCCGAGTCGAATCCCGCGCGTAGCCGTCCGGTCCGGTTGAGGGTGACGAGTCCGTGCAGCGCCGCCCAGAATACTTCGGCCGCAGTGTCGGCGTCGCTATGGTTGGCCGCCGCGCTCACCGCTTGACGGAGCCCGGCGAAAGCCGCCTCCAGCTGAGGTGGCGTGTCGTCCGCGGCGAAACGCAGAGTGGTGGCGCGGGTGAACATGGCGTCGTACACGGCCGGGTTGTCGCGGGCGAAATCCAGATAGGCGCGGGCAATTCGCGTCAAAGCTTCGCTGCCGCTACCACCGCCTGAGCCTGCGGCGGCACACACCGCGGCGAGTTCGGCGAAGCCGTCGAGCGCAACCGCCTCAGCGATTCGCTCCATGCCGGCAAAGTGCTTGTACAGCACGGGTTGGCTGTACTCGATCTCGGTGGACAACCGCCGTGTGGTGACGGCATCCCAGCCCTCGGTTTCGGCCAACTTGCGGGCGGTGCCGATGATCAGCTGTCGGCGGGCGGCCCGCTCGCGTTCGCGCCGATCTGAATTGACCATAGTTGACTTTAGCATCGCTAGCATTACTAGCGCCGCTATTGCGTCAATCCACCGCCAGGGTTAGCGTTGCTAGCGAAAGGGACCGAAAGGAGTCACGGATGGCCATCGAACTCGGCCGAATCGCCGCGCTGGTCGCGCTACTGGGCACTGCGGTGGTCTACGGCACCGACGTCTTCTGTGCGGTCGTGATGCGACCGGCTTTGTCCTCGGTCGACGACAAAGCCTTGGTCGCGGTGATGGGAAGCGTGCACCGTTACGGCGACCGGCGCATGCCGGTGCCCGGGGTGCTGGGCTTTGTCGCCGCCATGGCGAGTGCGGCGCTGGCGGCGGCAACCAGACATTGGACGCAGGCGATCGCGGCGGGCGCCGCCGTGCTCATACTGTCGATCTGGCTCCTGCTCTACGCCCGGGTGAGCGCACCCATCAACCGTCAATTGACCGAGGCGGCCGACGCCGGGCAAGCACTGCCGAACGGGCGTGTGTTGCAAGCGAAGTGGGATCGAATCATCGGCGCCCGCGCAGTGCTGCAGGGTCTGGCCGTCGCTGCACTGTGCGTGGTGCTGAGCACATGACCGTTACCGTGGCCTATGCCCTCGCCGGACTGATTGCCGGCGGCATCATCTTCATCGGTGCACGATTCATCGTCGCGCCGGGGGCCGCCGCCGCCGGCTACGGTGTGCAACCAGATCTCGGCCGGCGATCGGCCAGGGCCTACCTGAGCGTCAAGGGTGTCCGCGACATCGCATCCGGGGTAGTCGTATTGATCCTGATGGCCGCCGGCGCAACCCAACTGCTCGGCTGCGTAGTGCTGGCCGCCACGATCATTCCGATCGCCGACGCGATCATTGTGCTAGGCAACGGTGGCCGTAAGTCGATCGCACTGGGAATCCACGGCCTCACCGCCGCCGTCATGCTGCTGACTTCTGCCCTGCTGCTTATGACCTGAGGAGCTCAGCATCTGTCCGTGCCGGACCGACGTGCACCGCTATCGGATCTCAACTCCGCAGCCTCTTCCCGTCCGCCGGCCTGAGCGTCACCGATAGCCGCGTTTCAGCAGGTGCTTTGCGCCGGCACTCATCGCGTCGGAACCGGCGACGGCGAAGTCGAACGCGTTGGCCAGCCGGTTGGTGATGTCGAAGGCCAACGCGACCGCCAGGGCATCGCGGATCTGTTGCGCGGAAACACCTTTGGCCAGTACGGCCCGGATATCGTCAGGGTCGATACGATGCTCGCCGGCGAGTTTGCCGAGCAGCAGCAGCGTCGCTCGCAGCTGTTCCCCGATGGGCGCGGCCGCCACATCGGTAAGGGTTGCGGCAACCTTCGCCGGGTCGGCATACCACTGGCCCGAGGTGGCCGAGTGCGCGGCGACGCAGAACGGGCACGTGTTGACCTGGGAGACGTAGGCCGCCATCAGTTCGCGCTCACCGACCGACCACTCCGAAGGGCCGCGCATAGCCTCGTGGGTCAGCGCTCCGGCCCCGAAGAACTCGCGGCGGTAGAAGGCCAACTTGACCGCGTCGACCACCGGGTGACCGGAGACCAGCCCGATCACGGTGAACAGCGCCTTCGTCGGCAACCGGTGGCCGCGGTCCAGGATCCCGAGCCTCATAGCCCCGCCGCCTCGGCAAGGGCGGCGAGCGCGTTGTCGTACTGGCGGCTTGCCTGCCCGACGGCGGCGCAGACCACGATCTCGAAAATCTGGTCCTCAGTTAGTCCGCTGGCGCGCACCGCCGCGACGTCCTCGTCGGTCACCTGGTGGGAGCGGAGCGCCACCTTCTCGACCAGGGTGCGCACGGGTTCGTCGAGGTCCGCGTTGTCGAATGCGGCGCGGCGCAGACGGCGCGGCGCCGTCGCATCGTTGTCCCGGATTCGGGCGACAAGCGCGCGGTGCAATGGGCTGATGTCGGTCATCGTCACGGGTTCCCTCTCGTTGGCGCCCAACCGTGTCGACAGTGCATTCTGCGCGGAAATTCAGAAATCGAGCCCGGAGAACATCACCCGACCAGGGTCCAACTGCTGGCGCACCGAGGTCAGCCGCGCCAGGTTCGACCCGAAGTACCGCGACGCCGAAGTGTTGGCCTCCAGGTAGTTGACGTAGCCGCCCACCGAGTACTGCTTGACCGTTTGATGCGCGGTGGCCACCCAGGTGCTCGCCGTGGAGGTGGACCCGCTGCCGGTCTCCACGTACCACTGCGCGACGGCCGCGGACTGGCGCCACGGGAACGCAGTGCCGGCCGAATCGACGTCACCGACCGCGCCGCTGAGCGTGTCGACGATCACCGAGGCGCGCCCGCCCTCCGGCGGCCACTTGCCGATGGCCCCGACAATCGCTTGTGCCGCAGCCGAATTCATGGTGCCGATGACATCGGACCCGGCTACGAACGCGCGCGGGGAACTCGTGGAGCTGCCGCCCGCCAGATAGGTCACCAGCTCCATGCGGCTCAGGGTCTTGTGCTCGGTCGCCGTCGGCGCCACACCGACCGCGGACTTGATCGCGTCGGCCACCGCGGCGCCAGAGCCGGCCGGGCAGGTGGCCAGCACATGGCAGGCGCCCTGGGATCCGTTGACGGACAGGTCGACCAGGCCCCAAGTGTTGCGGTCGGCTCCGGCGAGCCAGGACTGCCAACCGGTGAGCACCTGCGCGCCTGCCGTGGGTGCGAAATCGACGCGCACCACGTCGGAGTCGGCGGTGGGAAAGGTGTTGAACGTCAACGACGTCGTGACCCCGAAGTTGCCGCCCCCGCCGCCGCGCAACGCCCAGAACAGATCGGGATGGTCCTGTTCGGAAGCGGTGACGAGTTCTCCGCTGGGCAGCACCACCGTCGCCGACCGCAGCACGTCACAAGCCAGACCGGCGTGGCGGGAGTCGGCCCCATCCCGCCGCCCAGCGTCAGCCCGACCGCGCCCACCGTCGGGCAACTGCCGGTGGGGATGGCGCGGCCCGCGCCGGCCAAAGCCTGTTGTACCGCATACAGATTCGTGCCGGCCGGAACCGTGACGGTGCCCGCGACGGGATCGACGTTCACCCCACCGGTCAGGCCGCGCAGATCGAGCACCAGGGTGCCGTTGGCGCTCGACGCGCCGACGTAGGAATGCCCGCCGCCGCGCGGCGCGATCTTGAGCTTGTTGGCCACGGCGAACGCGACCGCCTTCTGGACGTCTGCCGGCGAGGTCACCACTACCACCGCGGCCGGACTGGACCCGTTATACAGCGAGTTGAACACCTGCTTACCGGTGGCGAAGTTCGCGTCGGACGGCAGCAGCACCTTGCCGCTGATCGAGGACGCCAGCGTGCTCCAGCCGCCGGCCGGCTCAGCCCGTACCTTCGTCGTCCCGAACAGCGCCGAGGTGGCCAGCGCTCCGGCGGCACCGCGCAGGAAGGCCTGACGAGAGATCATGGGTCGCATTGTTAACCGCCCCGGCCGCCAAACAAGTTGTCGTGCAACGTGTCGCCAGGCAGCGTGATGCGATCGTGTCGTTGGGCCGCGACCCCGGTACTCGATGGCGGCACGACCGACACCCGACAAAACGCAAGGCGGGCCAAACCTTTACGCCATCGTGTCCTGAATGAGACCGCGGCGGAGAAAGGTTCGTAGCGTCGTTTGAGTGCCACCGGACCTTGGTGCTCTCCAAAAACCTGAAGAGGGAGCTCACATGAACCGATGGCGCCATCAACCGTTGACCATCCGGCTGCTCGCGGGAGGCGCGGGGGTGCTCGCGGCGGTTGCGGCTTTCACCAGTGCCCCCGCCGAGGCGAGCCCGATCGACGACGCGTTCACCAGTGCGCTGTCCAACGCCGGCATCAATTACGGCGACCCGGGCAGCGCGGTGGCACTGGGCCAGTCGGTGTGCCCCATGCTCGCCAAGCCGGGCGGCAACCTCGCCGCCGCCGCTTCGCAGATTCGCGGCAGCAACGGCATGTCGCCGCAGATGGCCAGTATGTTCGCCACCATCGCGATCCAGATGTACTGCCCGTCGGTGATGGCCGACGTCGCCAGCGGCCAGATGCCGGGGGCCCTGCAACAGATCCCGGGAATGCAGTCCATCCCGGGTATGCAGTCCATCCCGGGACTTCCGCACTAGCGCCGAGTTACCCGGTGCCGAGGGGGTCGATGGTCCACGCGACGTAGACCATCGCCGCCCCGACCGACAACGTGGTCAAAAAGTCGGTTCCCCGGCTGCGCACCACCAACAGACCGGCCCGCTCGTCGGGCAGGGCGAGCCGCAGCACCGCGGCTACCCCTACCCCGATGCCGATCAGCAGCGCGCCGCGACGCCAGAAGTTGGCCCCGGCCAGCACGAACGCCACCAGGAAGATCAGCCCGACGAGCAGGATCGGCCATTGGGCACGGACCGCGCGCCCCAGGATGGCCCCGGTGGTCATCGCTGCTCGGCTCGCTCGACGACGTTGGTGAGCAGGAAGGCGCGGGTCAGCGGACCCACGCCGCCGGGGTTGGGTGACACGTGACCGGCGACCTGCCAGACGTCGGGGTGCACGTCGCCGGTGAGCTTGCCGTCCACCCGGCTGACGCCGACGTCGACGACGGCCGCGCCGGGGCGCACCATGTCCGCGGTCAGCAGGTGCGGCACCCCAACCGCGGCCACGATGATGTCGGCCTGTCTGGTCAGCGCGGGCAGATCACGAGTCCCGGTGTGGCACAACGTAACTGTGGCATTCTCCGAGCGCCGGGTGAGCAGCAGACCCAGCGGCCGGCCTACGGTGACGCCGCGGCCGATGACCACCACGTGCGCGCCGGCGATCGGCACGTCGTAGCGGCGCAGCAGGTGCACGATGCCGCGCGGCGTGCACGGCAGCGGAGCCGGATCGTTGAGCACCAGCCGGCCCAGGTTGGTGGGGTGCAGCCCGTCGGCGTCCTTGTCCGGGTCGACGCGCTGCAGCGCCGCGTTCTCGTCGAGCTGCTTGGGCAGCGGCAACTGCACGATGTAGCCGGTGCACTCGGGGTTGGCGTTGAGCTCGTCGATGGCGGCGTTGAGGGTGGCGGTGTCGATGTCGGCGGGCAGGTCGCGGCGGATCGAAGTGATGCCCACCTTGGCGCAGTCGGCGTGCTTGCCGCGGACGTACGCCTGCGAGCCGGGGTCGTCGCCGACCAGGATGGTGCCCAACCCGGGGGTACGGCCCGATTCGGTCAGCGCCGCCACACGTTTGGTCAGGTCGACGAAGATCTCGTCCCGGGTGGCCTTGCCGTCCAGCGTGATTGCTCCCACGCCAGACAGTCTGGCATGACGGCGAAGTAGGCTCCCGATATGGCAAGTCTCAGCCCAGGCCCGCCAGATGTTTTCAGCCCGGCCAAACTCGGCCCGCTGACCCTGCGCAACCGCGTCATCAAGGCCGCGACATTCGAGCACCGCACGCCCAACGCACTGGTGTCCGACGACCTGATCGAGTACCACCGCCAGCCGGCGGCCGGCGGAGTCGGCATGACCACCGTCGCCTACTGCGCGGTCTCCCCCGGCGGCCGCACCGGCGGCGACGGGTTGTGGATGCGCCCGGAGGCGGTGCCCGGACTGCGCCGGCTCACCGACGCCATCCACGCCGAGGGCGTGGCGGTGAGCGCCCAGATCGGTCACGCGGGACCGGTGGCCGACGCCCGCTCCAACAAAGCCACCGCGCTGGCACCGGTGCGGTTGTTCAACCCGATCGGCATGCGGTTCGCCCGCAAGGCCGACCGCGACGACATCGACGACGTGCTGGCCGACCATGCGCAGGCCGCCCGATTCGCGGTGGAGGCCGGCTTCGACGCGGTCGAGATCCACCTGGGCCACAACTATCTGGCCAGTTCGTTCCTCTCGCCGCTGATCAACCGGCGCGACGACGAGTTCGGCGGGTCGCTGGCCAACCGGGCCAAGGTGGCCCGCGGGCTGGTGATGGCGGTGCGCCGCGCCGTCGACCAGGGCCCGCGCCAGATCGCGGTCACGGCCAAGCTGAACATGGCCGACGGGGTGCGCGCCGGCATCACCACCGAGGAATCGCTGATCACCGCCAAATGGCTGGAGGAGGACGGCGGCCTGGACGCCATCGAACTCACCGCCGGCAGCTCGCTGGTCAATCCGATGTACCTGTTCCGCGGCGACGCGCCGATCAAGCAGTTCGCCGGCGCCTTTAAGCCGCCGCTGCGCTGGGGCATGCGCATGACCGGCAAGAAGTTCCTGCGCGAATACCCTTATCGCGAGGCCTATCTGCTGCGCGAAGCCAAGCTGTTCCGCGCCGAACTCAAGCTGCCGCTGATCCTGCTGGGCGGCATCACCAATCGCGAGACGATGGATCTGGCGATGGCCGAGGGATTCGAGTTCGTCGCGATGGCCCGCGCGCTGCTGGCCGAGCCGGACCTGATCAACCGGATCAAAGCCGACGGTGCGCAGGTGCGGTCGGCGTGCACGCACTGTAACCAGTGCATGCCCACCATTTACAGTCGCACGCACTGCGTGGTGACCGGCGCGCCTGACAAGCGGTGAACCCAGGGCCAACGGCTACAGTTGTCTGCGATGTCTCCGCCCGCGCCGCCTGCGCTGACCGTTCGCTACGACGGGTCGGAGCGCACGTTCGCTCCGGGCCATGATGTGGTGGTGGGGCGCGACCTGCGCGCCGACATGCGCATCACTCATCCGCTGATTTCGCGCGCTCATCTACTGCTGCGCTTCGAGCAGGGCCGCTGGCTGGCCATCGACAACAATTCCCTCAACGGCACCTACGCCAACGGTCGCCGGGTGCCGGTCGTCGACATCCGCGACGGCCAGAGCGTCAACATCGGCAATCCCGACGGGCCGCTACTGACCTTCGAGGTGGGCCGCCATCAGGGCAGAGCGGGGCGCCCGCCGCAGACCGAGGCGATGCGGCTGTCGGTCGGGGCGGGGCCGTCGGGCGCTTGGCCGGCGCCGGCACCCCCCGGACCGCCCGGCCCGTCCGGACCGCTGGGACCGTCCGGACCGCAGGGACCACCGCCGAGCGGGCGGCAGGCCAACTACGCCGGCCCACCCCCGTCTCGACCGATTTCCGGCCCACCTGCCGCGCCACCGGGGCAACCCATGTACCCGAGCAGCGCCACGCCGGGCTGGGCGCCACCCGGCTACCCGGTGAGTGGACCGCCGCCGCCGAACTATCCGCAGCCGCCACCCCCGCCCGCGCGGCCGGCACCGCCGCGGCCCGGGCCGCCGGTCGGCGCCAAGCCACCCGAAGGCGGCAACATCGCCACCAAGATGTTCCAGGCGCTGCTGACCCGGACCGGGTCGCAGGAGATCCCGGTCGGCTCGGTCACGCTCGGGCGGTCCACCGACAACGACATCGTCATCCAGGACGTGCTGGCCTCGCGACACCACGCCTCGCTGCAGCTGACGCCGCTGGGTGCGGAGATCCGCGACAACAACAGCGTCAACGGCACCTTCGTCAACGGTGTCCGGGTGGGCTCGGCGATCCTTTCCGAAGGTGACCTGGTCACCATCGGCAACGTCGACCTGGTGTTCACCGGCGGCACGCTGGTGCGGCGCACCGCGGCGGCCACCCGCACCGGCGGGCTGGAGGTCAACTCGGTCACGTTCACCGTCGAGGGTGGAAAGCAGCTGCTCGACCACATCTCGCTGACCGCGCGCCCGGGCACCCTGACCGCGATCATCGGCGGATCCGGTGCCGGCAAGTCCACGCTGTCGCGGCTGATCGCCGGATACACCAGCCCCAGCACCGGCAACGTGACCTTCGAGGGCCACGACATCCACGCCGAGTACGCCTCGTTGCGCAGCCGGGTCGGCATGGTGCCCCAGGACGACGTCGTGCACCGCCAGCTGACCGTGAACCAGGCGCTGGGCTACGCCGCCGAACTGCGGCTGCCGCCCGACACCAGCAAGGCGGACCGCGCGCAGGTGGTGGCCCAAGTCCTCGAGGAACTCGAGCTGACCAAGCACGCCGACACCCGGGTGGACAAGCTCTCCGGCGGTCAGCGCAAGCGTGCGTCGGTGGCCCTGGAGCTGCTCACCGGCCCGTCGCTGCTGATCCTCGACGAGCCGACCTCCGGTCTGGACCCGGCCCTGGACCGGCAGGTGATGATGATGCTGCGCCAGCTCGCCGACGCCGGCCGCGTGGTGCTGGTGGTCACCCACTCGGTGTCCTACCTCGACGTCTGTGACCAGATCCTGCTGCTCGCCCCCGGCGGCAAGACCGCGTTCCTGGGGCCGCCCGACCAGATCGGCGCGGCGATGGGCACCACCAACTGGGCCGACATCTTCACCAAGGTGGGCGCCGATCCCGACGAGGCCAACCGTCGCTTCCGGGAAGGCCACCGGCAGCCCGAACGCCCGTCGGAAGCCAGTCCGGCGGCCGACCTGGGCGAACCGGTGCACAACAGCGGGTTCCGACAGTTCTCCACCATCGCCAGGCGCCAGGTCCGGCTGGTCATCTCCGACCGCGGCTACACGGTGTTCCTGGCGCTGTTGCCCTTCCTCATCGGTGTGCTGACCCTGACGGTGCGCGGCAAGACCGGGTTCGGGATGGCCGATCCGCTCAGCAGCGCACCGAACCAGCCCGGACAGATTTTGGTGATGCTCAACGTCGGCGCGGTGTTCATGGGGACCGCGCTGACCATCCGCGACTTGGTCGGCGAGCGTCCCATCTTCAAACGCGAGCAGGCCGTCGGCCTGTCCACCGGGGCGTATCTGGCCGCCAAGATCGTGGTGTTCTGCGCGTTCGCGACCATGCAGGCCGCCATCGCCACCACCATCGCGGTGGTCGGCTGGGGCAAGCCGCTCTCGGATGCTGTGCTGCTGGGCGACGTGCGCTTCGAGCTGTTCGTCACGGTCGCGGCGACCTGTGTGACCTCGGCGATTCTCGGCATGGCGCTCTCGGCGATCGCCAAGTCGCAGGATCAGATCATGCCCCTGCTGGTGACCGCGATCATGTCGCAGCTGGTGTTCTCCGGCGGCATGATCTGGGTGACCAACCGCACCGGCCTGGACCAGTTGTCCTGGGCCACCCCGGCGCGGTGGGGTTACGCGGCGGCGTCGTCGACGATCGACACGCACCGGCTCACGCCGGGGCCGACCGATCCCAAGGATCAGCACTGGAACCACACCGCGAGCGCGTGGCTGTTCGACATGGGCATGCTGGCAGTGCTGTGCATCATCTACAGCTTCATCGTGTGGTGGAGGATCCGGCTCAAACGGCGCTAGTTCGGAGTGCCGGTCTATTCCGGGGACTCGTGGGTGGCGGATCGGGCTGAAGCGGTGATATGCACACCAATAATGGGCGTTCATACATGGCACGCGCTGGCCCAAAGCGAATTCGCGATAAAAGCGATGTAATTAGATGTGATTTACCTAGGAGGTGCGATATCCGCCGCCGGGAGGAAAAGGTGGCGGCTGCGATGTCGGCGGTCCGGGCGGCCAGGCTTGCGGATAGCCGGGCGGTTGAGTCGGCTTAGGCGCCGGTAGGGATGGCGTGCGGATTGCCATCAGTCGGGGGCCCGCGGCAACGAGAACAGCACTAATCGCCATTCCGATACCGAGAAAAAACAGGGTGGTAGCCCAACTGTCCCGCTCGGCCAGAATTGGAGCACAACTCACCTCCACATCAGTGTTCAGCGTGCCAGTGCCCCCGCCGAATGCGGACCCGCAACTAACCCCCCTCGACGGCGCGAGCGAAATTGACGAGAACCCCAGAATAAGTGATGTGATTAATGCGGTTATGCTGATTACCAGTAGTATTCGGACCGAACTCATTTATTGCTCCCCGATGAATTACCTGCGCTAGCCTTGAATTGTTGTGCGGCCAACATTCCTGTGTAGTCGCGATCTGCCGCGTGACGGTGATTACTCAATCACGTACCCAATCGAACCGCGAATGTCACTCGCGCGGCCCCTACCGCGATCCAGGGCGGACCTCGTCTGAACTCCCGTCCAATCGCAACCCGTGGGCCAGCGCGAATGCCATCGCCTGCGGCACGTCCACGCGCGCGCCGGTCAGCGACGCCGTCGTCCACAGCGACGGGTCGACGGCAGCGCCGCGCAGGTCGGCCTCGTCCAGCCGGGTGCCGATCGTCCGCGCGCCGCGCAGATCCGCGCCCCGCAGCACGGCCTTGCGCAGGTCGGTCTGCACCAGGCTGGTCTCGCGCAACCGGCACCCGCTCAGATCCACCCCGCGCAGGTCGTTGCCGCCGAGCACGGCCAGCGTGAAATCGACCTCGTCGAACGTCACGGGCCGCAGCCGGCACTGCGAGAACACCGAGCCCAACATGCTGCAACCGGCAAATGTGCTGTGCCACAACGTGGTTCGGGTGAAAGTGCAGTTGCGGAAGGCCGACCCGCGGTGTTGCGATTCGGCCAGGTCGACGCCGCTGAAATCGCACTCGGTGAACACCACGCGTTCGGTCTGCAGCCGATTCAGATCGCAGTCGCGGAAATCCTCGCCGGTGAATTCCCGGTCAGTCCATTCCGGCAACTCAGTTGCTCAGGCTGGCCAGCGCGTACTCGCTCACCGCGATCAGCGCGTCGGTGGCCGAGCGCCGGTCGCGGGCATCGACGCTGATCACCGGAATGTAGTCGGGCAGGGTCAGCGCCTTGCGCACCTCTTCGACCGGATACCTTGGCGCGCCGTCGAATTGGTTCACGGCAACCAGGAACGGCAACCGGCGGTGTTCGAAGAAGTCCACGGCGGCGAAGCTGTCCTGCAGGCGCCGCAGATCGACCAGCACGATCGCCCCGATCGCGCCGCGCACCAGGTCGTCCCACATGAACCAGAACCGGCGCTGGCCCGGCGTGCCGAACAGGTAGAGCACCAGGTCGTCGGCCAGGGTGAGGCGGCCGAAATCCATCGCGACGGTGGTGGTCCGCTTGTCGGGGGTCGCCTCGATCATGTCGAGACCGGCCGAGGCGTCGGTGACCATCGCCTCGGTGCGCAGCGGCATGATCTCCGACACCGCACCCACAAAGGTCGTCTTGCCCGCACCGAAGCCGCCCGCGATGACGATTTTCGTCGACGCGGTGTCGTGCCCGTCGGGGCGCACCTCAGAGTGCCCTGAGACCACGCAGGGTCCTTCCTATGAGTTCGTACCGCTCGTCGCGGGTCGAACGGTCGGTCAAGGTCCTGTGCACCCGAAGGTAACCGGCCGTGACCAGATCACCGATCAGGACGCGCGCAACACCGACCGGTAAATCCAGCCGGGCCGCAATCTCGGCAACCGACGGGCTGCTCGTACACAGCTCGGTGATCCTGCCCCGCATGTCGCTGGCCGGCCACGGCCCGGCCCGCAGCGCCTGCACCGGCGCCTCCAACGGCAGGTCGACGTCGGTGCCGGTGCGCCCGGCCGTCAAAGTGTACGGGCGCACCAGGTTCGGCGGCGTCAGCGGTGCGTCGCGTCGGTCCATCGCGGCTCGGGTTCGGCGCGGCGGGACGACTGCACCACATTGCCCACCTGTTCTACCAGGATGGCCATCTCGTAGCCGATCTGGCCGATGTCGCACGACGGCATCGCCAGCGTGGCCAGGTGCGAGCCGTCACCCACGCGCATCAGCAGCAGGAAGCCGTTCTGCATCTCGACCACCGACTGCAGCACCTGCCCGCCCTCGAACAGTTGCGCGGCGCCGGTGGCCAGGCTGGCCAGCCCGGAGGCCACCGCGGCCAGCTGGTCGGCCCGCTCGCGCGGCAGGTGCTCGCTGGCCGCGACCGGCAACCCGTCGACCGACACCAGCAGCGCGTGCGCCACACCGGGGACCTCGCGCACGAATTTCGACACCAGCCAGTCCAGCGGGCTGTAGGAGGATTGGACGGTCACTGCTGCTCGGCCCCCTGCTCGCTGCTGTGCCGGGCCTGCGACCGCCCGGAGCGCACACCGCTGAAATGGCTCCCGATGGAGGCACGGACGGCGTCGGGATCGGGATGGAATCCGCCGTTGGCCGGTTTCTCGGCTGCCTCCGCCGCGCCCGGCACCAGCCGCGCTCCGGGGGTGCGCATCGGCAGGCCGTGTTCGGTGTGTGCCTCGACGGGCCGTTCCTCGGCTTCGGCGGCGGCCGTCCAGCCGCGGTCCCACACCGTTTTCCAGTCCAGGTCCGGGCTTTGCACCAAGTCGTGCGGGTCGCCCATGATTTCCGACAGCATCCGCTGGTAGATGACGTCGTCGTCGTCGGGACCCGACGGCTTGAGGTCCGGCGGTTCGGCGGGCTTGGCGGCCGGCACCGGCTTCGCGGCCGGCTTGGGTGCCTTCGGTGACGGGCGCCGCGCGAAGAAGGCCGACGTGTCCGACGCGGTCTTGGCCGGCTGCTGCGGCGGCGCCGGCGGCGGCTGCGACTGGGATCCCTTCTCCCACCACGGTGTCGGTAGCGGGCGCTTCTGCTTGGACTGCTCCGGCTCCCGCTGCTGCGCGGCCGGGGCAGGCCCGCCCGGCTCGGCGGTGATGCCGCTGGAACCGGGACTGCGGCGCGGCAGCGACGTGACGGACAGCCCGCCGGTCTGTCCTGGCGCGGCCGCCAGTCCGGCGGAGCCCTCCGGGGCGGCGGGCGGAGTGACCTTGAAGAACTGCCGCTGCGGAGGCGGTGCCGGTGCGCGCTGCTGCTGCCCTTCGACCAGGGTCGCCAGCGGCAGGTACACCTCGGCGGTGGTGCCGGTGCCCGATTCGCCGGTCGACGGCCCGCGCAGCCCCACCCGCAGGCCGTACCTGGACGCCAGCCGGCCCACCACGAACAGGCCCATGTGCCGCGCATTCTCCGGTGTCGGGTCGGGGGTGCCGCCGGGCTGCAACCGCATGTTGGCCATCCGCCGGTCGGAGTCGGTCATGCCCAGGCCCGAGTCGGCGATGCGCAACAGCACTCCGCCCTCGCTGCCCCGCACGGCCGACACCTTGACCTTGGTGTTCGGCGGCGAGTAGCGCAGCGCGTTGTCGATCAGTTCGGCGAGCAGGTGGATGACGCCGCCGGCGGCGCTGCCGAGCACCGTGCAGTCGGGTATCGCACCGGTTTCCACCCGGCGGTAGTCCTCGACCTCGGAGACCGCGGCGTTGATCACCGTGGCCAGCGGCACCGGATCGCGCTGGTCGCGACCGATCTGCGCGTCGGCGAGCACCAGCAGGTTGGCGCTGGTGCGGCGCAGCCGCGCGGCCAGGTGGTCGAGCCGGAACAGGTTGTCCAGCCGCTCGGGGTCCTCTTCGTCGCGTTCCAGCCGGTCGATGAGGGCCAGTTGCTGGTCGACCAGGGAACGGCTGCGCCGCGACATGGTCTCGAACATGTCGTTGACCAGCAGGCGCAGCCTTGCTTCGTCACCGGCCAGCAGCAACGCCTGCGTGTGCAGTTCGTCGACGGCGTGGGCGACCTGCCCGATCTCCTCGGTGGTGTAGACGGCCAACGGCTCGGGGACCGGCTCGGCCCCGGCGCGCACCCGGTCGATCTCCCCTTCCAGGTCGGTGTGGGCCACTTTCAGCGCGCCGTCGCGCAGCATCCGCAGCGGCTTGACCAGCGCGCGCGCCATCAGCAACACGATCAGCAGCGCGACCGCGATCGCCGCCAGCACCAGCACGGTGTCGCGGACGGCGGCCGAACGGCGGTCGTCGGCCTGGGCCTGCACCGCCTTGGTCACCTGGGTTGTGGTGTTGTCGATGATCTGCTCGGCGATGTCCTTGGTGGTCCGGATGGAACGCAGCAGGTCGGCGTTATCGACGAGCACACTGTCGGGATCGGACATGATCGCCATCCGGGTGACCATCTGCTGCTGCAGGTTCTTGGCGTCGGGGGAGCCGACCCCGAGCACCTCGCTCATGCCGAACAACGTCGACGGTTCGGTGCCGGCCAGCGTGATCATCGACGTGCGAAGTTGCGGCTCGGGCAGCTCAGCGCCGCGGCTCACCAGGATCTGCTGCAGCGTCATCTGGCCGCGGGCGCCGACGGCCCGGCTCAGGCCCTGCACCTGGGAGCGGATCTGTTCGCTGTCCACCCGCACCGAGGCGTCGATCGCGTCTTCGGCGGTCAGCAGCAGGGGGGCGTAGCTGGTGATCCGGTCGCGCAAGCCGAGCCTGTTGTCCAGGGCCTTGTCCAGCAGCGCCTGCCCGCCGTTGAGCAGCGTGTTACCCCCCGACCGGACGTCGGCGATCACGTCGGTGTCCGCCAGCCGGGCCTGCAGCTCGTACTTACGGGCGCCGAAGTTCGCTTTCGCGCCCTCCACGTCGTGGCCGGTGGAGCTGGCCAGCAACGCCACATCCAGTGCCGACATGTATTTGGTGATCGCGGGGATCACGCCGGCCCGCGCGGCGGCCAGGCGCAGCGCGCTGGAATTGGCCAGCTCTGCGTGAATCCGAAGCGCCCCGAACACCGTCGCCAACACCAGCGGAACCAGTGCGATGGCGAAGACTTTCCATCGGACCGGCCAGTTGCCCAGCGACCAGGACGGCGGCCGTTTCGCCTTCGCGGGGGCGGCAGTGGGCGAGGGTGCAAACTCGGGCGGAACCGCCGCGGCCGGGTTGGCCGGGCGGGCGAACATGGTCACGGCGTCGCGGCCGGGGCCGCTTCTTCCGGTGGCGTCGCATGGAACGAGAGGCTCATGGAACTTCCTGCTGCTCTATTCGCCGGCAGATAGCCGCGAACGTAATGCCTGGCAATCCGACGAGTATGCCAGCCCCCTCGCGGGAAAAGCCGAGCTCTCCTCAATTGTTACGCAGTAGATAAAGTCGCCGGTACCTGGGCCTTACCTGGGCCTGGCACGCCCGCAGCGCGGGCTTGTGCCCCGGCCCTGAAACTGAATCCACGGCGGTTTCCGGGCCCGGAATTGCGGGCCCGGTGCGATGGCCGCAGGGTCTAGGCGGCCGGATAGTCGGCGACGGCCTTCTTGACCACCGACTCGACCTCACCGGCCAGCAGGAACCGCTCGGCGACCAGCCCTTCGGCGGCGGCGCGGACCGCGGCGGTGTAGTGCTCACGGGTCGCGTATCGCTCGGCGACCGAGGGCCGGCCCGGCGCGAAGTCCAGCTTGCTGCCGATGCGCTCGTACATCACGTCGGGCAACTCGGCTACGTAGCGGCGGGCGTTCCAGCCGGTGTAGGCGGCCAGCGGTGCGGCGACAGCAGGCAGGCGGATCCCCGCCACCTCGTTGCCGTCCGCGTCGACCGCCGAGACCAGGTCGACGTGCGACTCCCCCAGCTTGGCGGGCCAGGTGCCGATGCCGCGGTCCGCCTCGGGGCCGAGGTCGACCCGGCGCGACACCGGAAGCCAGGCGGGAGACGGCGTGTTCGCGTAGGCGAAGGTGGACAGCACGTCCTTGCGGGCGATGGCGGTGCCGTCGGCGGTCCGCGGCACCCGGCTGGCGGGGGGCTCGACGCCGTCGACGACCCAGTTCTCCAGGGCGATCAGCAGGGCGCGGGTGACCGGGGTGACGTCCAGGTGGTGCACCGGGTTGGCGGCGGGCAGCGCGTCCTTGATCTTGCTGCTGCCGAAGTGGTCGGTGCCGGCCAGCAGATAGGTGCGCACGTCGGGGTCCTCGGGCAGGTCCTGGCCGGTGTGCGGGTCGACGTGCACCAGCGCGCCGTCACCCTGCCAGTACTCGGTGGAGCTGTTGGTGAAGATCGTCTTGGGCACGCCGCCGAGCTCGCGCTGCCGGGCCAGCAGGTCGGCGTTGCCGTACTTGCCGCGGGTCGCGAAGCCGTTGACGCCGGCGACCGACGGCTGCGCGTAGCGGTGGTTGAACTCGCCGCGGGCGGCGCCGGCGAAGTCGCTGAACACGCCGTCGAAAACCTGCATCCCGGCCTCGTCGACATTGAGGCCGTCGGAAAGGAACTGGCGCAGCAACCGGCCGGCCTGCGAGACGCCGTAGGCGAAGGTGTGCTCGATGCCCCCGGCCCGCAGGTGGCTGACAATGTCGCGGACAGCCAGCAGGCCGCAGCCGGCGACCGGTGCCAGGGCGGTGCGGTAGACCAGCTCGTACCAGTGGAACGGCTGGAATCCACCGTCCAGGGCGACGTGGGTCTGGTCGGTGAAGCGCCAGGTGTCGCGGGGGATGGTGGTGGGCTCGGCGTCGGGTGCGGTGCGCACGGTCAGCACTGCCTGCGGGTCGTCGACGTCGACGGTCGGGTAGTCGGTGAAGTTGAACAGCACGTCGGCGCCGGGGATGGACTCGATCTCGGGGGCGGAGAAGCTGAGCCGGTGCTCGGCGTGGGCGGCGTCCGACCGCCACTCCAAGCGCAGGAAGCCGGGCTCGACGTCAGCTCGGGGGGCGGTGAGTCCCAGGATCGCCGGCCCGCGCTGCACGTCCCACTGCCAGCCGCACGAGGCGATTGTCCAGCCGCGGTCGAGCAGGAAGCCGCCTTTGAGCCAGGGGGCGTTGGTGGGAACGCCGCGGTTGGGCACCACGAACAGCAGCTTGCCGTTGCCGCCGCCGACCGGGCGGGTCAGGCGCAGGTCGGCGTCGAAGCGGACCAGCCCGTCGGCGTCGCGCGGCGCGAGCTTCAGGTCGGCGATGGATTCGTTGGCCAGGTACTCGGGGTCGACGGCGAAGCGGACGGTGGCCTCGACGTTCTCGTAGCGGCTGTCGGCGTGCGGGTAGGTGTTGGTCACCTGGACTGACTCGACGCTCATCTCTGCTCCCCTGTTCGCATTCGCACTTGCTTGGAACAGAGATTCCGGCAACGCCCTTGGAGAGTTCTAAAAGGCGACGGGCGGCGCTACCGTCGCCCGGCACCGTCGACTAATCGGACTTGTCGTCGTCCTTGTCTTCCTCGTCGTCCTCGTCGTCGTCCTGGTCGTCTTTCTTGTGCTTCTTGTTTTTCTTGTCGTGCTTGTCGTGCTTGTCGTGCTTGTCGTGCTTGTCGTGCTTGTCCTTCTTCTCGCTCTTGTCTTTCTTGTCTTTCTTGTCTTCGTCTTTGCCTTCTTCGTCGTGATCGGCCTCGGACAGCTCGTACTCGTCGGCCTTGTCTGCGTACTTCGTCAGCAACCCGGCCAGATCACGGGCCGCATCAGGTGACAGCAAATCCTCGAACAACTTCTCGTCGTCCTCCGAGACACGCCCGAGGTAAACCTCGTCGTCCTTGGTTCCGACGTCCCACCGGCCACCTTCGTGCGGAGCCATGCCATGCCGCCTTTCGACTAGAAACCTGGTTCCTGACGCCCAGCTATCGCGTTGTGTACCCACTTCTGTGCCACCGGCGCCGCCGAACTTTGCCATGATCGACGGATGTTCCGGCTGCTGTTCTTCTCCCCCCGGATCGCGCCGAACACCGGCAACGCCATCCGGACTGCGGCCGCCACCGGCTGCGAACTGCACCTCGTCGAACCACTCGGCTTCGATCTCGCCGAGCCGAAACTGCGCCGGGCCGGGCTGGACTACCACGACCTGGCTTCGGTGACGGTGCACGCGTCGCTCGAGCGCGCCTGGGCGGCGCTGTCGCCGGCGCGGGTGTTCGCCTTCACCGCCCAGGCCACATCAGCCTTCGCCGATGTCGACTACCGGCCCGGCGACGTGTTGATGTTCGGGCCCGAGCCCACCGGGCTGGATGCGCAGACCCTGGCCGACCCACACATCACCCAACAGGTGCGGATCCCGATGCTGGCCGGGCGACGTTCCCTGAATCTCTCCAACGCCGCGGCCGTCGCCGTGTATGAAGCCTGGCGGCAACAGGGCTACTCGGGGGCGCTCTGAAACCGGCGTCCGGTTACCAACTGTTCCAATGCGTCAGACTCTCCGCCGGTAACCGCTTGGCCGGCCGGAAGTCGGTGCCTTTGGTGTAGGCGATCGGGAACAGCCCGCCCTGGCTGTACTGGTCGTAGGGGATGCCCACGATGTCGGCCACCTTGCGCTCGCCGTCGTCGAGCAGGTGCAGCGTCGTCCAGCACGAGCCCAGCCCCCGCGAGCGCAGCGCCAGACAGAAGCTCCACACCGCCGGGAACAGCGACGCCCAGAACGAGACACCGCCCAGCGGCGACCTGTCCTCCCGGCCTTCGATGCACGGGATCAGCAGCACCGGCGCCTCGTGCATGTGCTCGGCGAGGTAGGTGGCCGAGTCGCGGACCTTGCCCATTCGCTCACCCCGGGTGTCACCTTCGGGGTAATTAGCCGCGGGTGAGCTGAGATAGGCGCGCGCATTGGCCAGGTAGACGTCGCCGATGGCTTTCTTCTTCTCCCCGTCCTCGACGAAAACCCATTGCCAGCCTTGCGAATTGGATCCGGTCGGCGCCTGCAGGGCAAGTTCGAGACATTCCATCAACACCTCGCGCGGCACCGGCTTGTCGAAATCCAAGCGCTTGCGCACCGAGCGGGTGGTGCTGAGAACTTCGTCGACGGTCAGGTTCAGAGTCATGCTGTGGAGGCTACCGTTGCGGTCATGAGCGTCGAACTCCCCGAAGAGATTTCCAGCAGACTCAGCTCCGACCACTGCGGCTGGCTGACCACCGTCGCCAAATCCGGTCAGCCGGTGCCGCGACTGGTCTGGTTCTACTTCGACGGCACCGACCTGACCGTGTACAGCATGCCCAGCGCCGCCAAGGTGGCTCACATCAAGGCGCGCCCGCACGTCAGCCTGAACCTGGACTCCGACGGCAACGGCGGCGGAGTCGTCGTCATCGGCGGCACGGCAGCCATCGACGCCGAGGGCGTCGACTGCCGTGACGACGGACCCTACTGGGCGAAGTACCGCGAGGACTCCGACGCCGAAGGCCTGACCGACATGATGGGCAACTTCAGCACCCGGCTGCGCATCACCCCGACCAAGTTCTGGACCACCCCCACGACCTGACCGCTAACGCACTTGTGCGCGGCGGGGATGGTGGTCCAGCCACCTGTAGGCGGCGAGCTTGATCCGGTCGTTGACGAAGAACCACGACACCGCATAGGCCCACACGAGTCCGGCCCAGCGCCACCCGAGTGGAGTCATCGCGACCCCGTACACGGCGATCAAGGTGGCGATGGTTTGCGCTGCGACGACGGCGCCCAGCAACAACCGCGAGGGTGCGGGTCGGGACCAGAACGGACCGCGGGTGCGGGTGAGGAAGATGGTGAGTTGGCCGGCCACCGACAACTTGAGATAGATCATGGTCCGGATCAGGTCGTGGCTGCACCCGAAGACCGTGGTGGCCAGGAAGAAAAGCACGAATGTCGCCACCACGCCTATCGCGCCCAGCACCGTCGCGATGGTCAGCACCACGCGCATGTCCCACTTGACCGGCGTGGATGAGCCGCGCACGTTGTCGTAGGCGATGGACAGGATCGCACCGTCGTTGAGCACCGCCAGAAATACGATCATTGCCGCGGTGACCGGGAAGAAATTCATCAACACCACCGCCAGGGTGATCAGCAGCAGCACCCGGATGGTCTCGGTGATGCGGTAGGTGGCGTAGCTGGTCAGCCGCGCGAAGATCTCGCGGGCCAGCCCGACCGCCGACACGATCACCGACAGCCCGGGTGCCAGCAGGACCACGTCGGCGGCCGCGCGGGCGGCGTCGGTGGCCCCGTCCACCGCGATACCGGCGTCGGCCTGCTTGAGCGCGGGCGCGTCGTTCACCCCGTCGCCGGTCATCCCGACGATGTGCCCACGAGACTGCAGCAGCTTCACGATGCGGTACTTGTGCTCCGGGAAAACCTGCGCGAACCCGTCGGTCGCTTCCATTCGGGCGCCCAATTCGTCGTCGGCGGTCGTGTCGAAGGCCTCGGCATCCATGATCTGGTCGCCGAGACCGACCTGGCGGGCGATCTCGCGTCCGATGGCGACCTGGTCGCCGGTGACCATCTTGACGTCGATGCCGAGTTCTCTGGCAGCGGCGATGGTGTCCGCGGAGTCCGTGCGGGGCGGGTCGGCCAGCGCCAGCACCCCCAGCAGCCGCCAGGAACCGTCTTCGCCGGTTTTCGCCACGGCCAGGGAGCGGTGCCCGTGGCGCGCGAAGCCTTCGACCACTTCACCGACGCGGTCGGTGGCGCCATCGCCGTCGCACAGCGCTGTGATGACTTGCGGTGCGCCCTTGCTGACGCGAAATGCCGGACCGCCGTCCTGCTGCACCGACGCCTCGGTCCGCTTGCTGACCGGGTCGAATGGAATGAACTGATCCACCGTTACCGGCCGTCGCCGGCCCGCCGCCGCGATCACGGCCAGGTCGATCAGGTCATTGTCTTCGGCGCGCGAGGCCAGTGCGGCGCCCTCGAGCAGCTCGACCTCGGATACACCATGGGCGGTCCAGCTGGCGGCGACGGCCAACCGGTTCTGGGTCAGCGTGCCGGTTTTGTCCGAACACAGGATGTCGATGCCGCCGAGTTCCTCGACTGCGGGCAGATGGCTCACCACGGCCTGCTGCCGTGCCAGCTGCCGAGCGCCGATGGCCATCGTCACCGACAACACCGCGGGTAGCGCTACCGGAATGGAAGCGATCGTGACCACCAGCGCGAACTCGAGGGTCTCCAGCACCGGGTTCCCGCGAATCAGCGAGACCACCACCACCAGCGTCACCAACACCACCGCGATCGCGATCAGATAGTTGGCGATTCGCAACACCGCGCGCTGGAAGTGGCTGACGGTCCCCGCGCTCTGCACCAGCGCGGTGGTCTTGCCCATGAACGACGAGGCACCCGTGGTACACACCAGCGCGTCGGCTTCGCCGCGTGCCAGCACCGATCCGGAATACAGGCTGTCGCCCTGTCCGCGGCTCACGGCCAGTGACTCGCCGGTGAGCGCGGACTGGTCCACCTCGAGCCTGACGTCGTCGAGCACTCGCAGGTCGGCAGGCACCACGTCACCGAGCCGCACCCGCACCACGTCACCGGGCACCAACTCGCGTACCGCCACCGTCACCCAAGCACCATCACGCAACACCCGCGCCGAGGAAGCCAGCCGCTGCTTGAGCGCCGCGATGGCATTGGCCGCCTGGTGTTCCTCGAAGTAGGCCACCAGCCCGTTCATCGCCAGCAACACGCCGATGATCGCCGCGTCGACCCAGTGCTGGGCGGCCAGCGACAACACCAACGCCACCTCGATCATCCACGGGATCGGCGCCCAGAAATATCCGAGAAACTCCAGCACCTTGTTGCGATGGCGCTCGGCGATCTCGTTGGGACCGAACCGCTGCAGCCGTTGCTGCGCTTCGGCGGTTGTCAGACCTGATGGGGAGCTGTTCAGTTCGGCCAGCGCCTGCGCCAGCGGCAGGTCGATGAATCTGTCGGGGGGTTCCGGCACCGCGACTCCTACCTGGGCAAATCCTGACCGCCCGTCCGGCGACGCTGACGCTTGAGCGGAACTCGTTGACTACACGTTCGCACCGTCACCGAATGCCGGGTAGGGCCGAACGCCCCCTGTACAACACCGCACGCTAGCGGAAGTCCCGGGACTTCGAGCCGACGGAAAGACTGATGCGACCCAACCGTTCGGCCACGACCGTGATTGCACCACTGGCGTTTTGGACCTGACCGCGAATCAGCAGCGCCGGCGAAGTCTGCGCCAGTTTGCGGTGCCGCATCCACACTCCCGGCGTGCAGAGCACGTTGACCATGCCGGTCTCGTCTTCGAGGTTGACGAACGTCACTCCCTGGGCGGTGGCGGGCCGTTGCCGGTGCGTCACGGCCCCCGCGACCAACACCCGGTCCCCATCGGGCACCGACCCCAGCTCCGCCGCCGGTATCACCCCCAGCGCGTCCAGGTCTGCCCGCAGGAACTGCGTCGGATAGCTGTCCGGGGAGACCCCGGTGGCCCACACGTCGGCGGCGGCCAGTTCCAGCTCGCTCATCCCCGGCAGCACCGGGATGTGCGACGACGACCCCACCCCCGGTAGCCGGTCCGGCCGTTGGGTGGCCGCCGCCCCGGCCGCCCACAGCGCCTGCCGCCGCGACATCTGAAAACAGCCCAGCGCCCCGGCCGTCGCCAACGCCTCGGTCTGCGGCACGGAGAGCTGCAGGCGGGTCGTCAGGTCCAGCAGAGAAACGAACGGGCCGTTGACTTTTCGCTCCTCGACCAGTTCCTCGGCCAGGTCGTCGCCGATATGGCGCACCGCGCCCAGGCCGAGGCGCACCTCGGTCCCGGCGTTCTCCAGCGTCGCGGAAGCCAGGCTGGCGTTCACGCATGGGCCGTGCACCAGCACGCCGTGCCGGCGCGCGTCGGCGACCAGCGATTGCGGCGAATAGAAGCCCATCGGCTGGGCACGCAACAAGGCAGCGCAGAACGCCGCGGGGTGGTGCAGCTTGAACCACGACGAGTAGAACACCAGCGATGCGAACGACAGCGCGTGGCTCTCGGGGAAACCGAAGTTGGCGAACGCATGCAGCTTCTCGTAGATCCGGTCGATCACCTCGTCAGGGGCGCCGTGCAGAGTGCGCATGCCTTCGTAGAATCGGCCGCGCAGTCGTTGCATACGTTCGGTCGAGCGCTTGGACCCCATGGCACGGCGCAGCTGGTCGGCCTCGGCCGCGGAGAAGCCGGCGCAGTCGACCGCGAGTTGCATCAGTTGTTCCTGGAAAAGCGGCACCCCCAACGTCTTCTGCAGCGCCGACTCCATCGACGGATGGTCGTATGCGACGGGATCCAGTCCGTTGCGCCGCCGGATGTAGGGGTGCACCGACCCGCCCTGGATGGGCCCGGGCCGGATCAGCGCCACCTCCACCACCAGGTCGTAGAAGACCCGGGGCCGCAGCCGCGGCAGGGTGGCCATCTGCGCGCGCGACTCCACCTGGAACACCCCGACCGAATCGGCCCGCTGCAGCATCTCGTACACCGCGGGTTCGGACAGGTCGAGCCGGGCGAAGTCCACCTCGATACCCTTGTGCTCGGCGACCAGGTCCCGCGCATAGTGCAGCGCCGACAGCATGCCCAGGCCCAGCAGGTCGAACTTCACCAAACCGATTGCGGCGCAGTCGTCTTTGTCCCATTGCAGGACACTGCGGTTCTCCATGCGGGCCCATTCCACCGGGCACACGTCGGCGATCGGACGGTCGCAGATAACCATGCCCCCGGAATGAATGCCCATGTGCCGCGGCAGATTCCGGATCTGATTCGCCAAATCCACCACCTGCTCGGGGATGCCTTCGATATCGGAAGGCTGCCCCGACCAATGGTTGATCTGCTTACTCCACGCATCCTGCTGCCCTTGCGAAAAACCCAGGGCTCGGGCCATGTCGCGCACCGCGCTGCGGGCGCGGTAGGTGATGACGTTGGCGACCTGGGCGGCGTAGTCGCGACCGTACTTGTCGTAGACGTATTGGATCACCTTCTCGCGCTGATCGGACTCGATGTCGATGTCGATGTCGGGTGGCCCGTCGCGGGCGGGCGACAGAAATCGCTCGAACAGCAAGTCGTTGGCGATCGGGTCGACGGCGGTGACACCCAGGGCGTAGCAGACCGCGGAGTTGGCGGCCGATCCCCTGCCCTGGCACAGGATGTCGTTGTCGCGACAGAACCGGGTGATGTCGTGCACCACCAAGAAGTAGCCCGGAAATTGCAGTTGGGCAATGACTTTCAACTCGTGCTCGATCTGGATGTACGCCTTGCGTGCCCGCTCAACAGGCCCGTAGCGGTCGGCGGCACCTCTCATGGTCAGCGCCCGCAGCCAGCTGTCCTCGGTATACCCGTCGGGTACGTCGAACGGCGGCAGCTGCGGCGCGATGAGCGCCAGGCCGAACGCGCACTGCTCACCGAGTTCGGCGGCCGCGGTCACCGCTTCGGGGTGCTGCGCGAACAGCCGGGCCATCTCCTGCCCGGAGCGCAGATGCGACCCGCCCAGCGGGGCCAGCCATCCGGCGGCGGCATCCAGGGATTGGCGGGCCCTGATCGCACCCATCGCCATGGCCAGCCGGCGGCGCGACGGATGGGCGAAGTGCGCACCGGTGGTGGCCACGACACCGACCCCGAACTGCGGGGCCAACCCGGCCAGCATCGCGTTGCGCTCGTCGTCGAGCGGCTGGCCGTGGTGGGTCAGTTCGACACTCACCCGTTGCGCGCCGAACCGGTCCACCAGGTTGGCCAGGGCACGGCGCGCCGCGTCGGGCCCGCCATCGTAAAGCGCTTGGCGCACAGCACCTTTCCGGCATCCGGTGAGAATGTGCCAGTGGCCGCCGGCAGCTTCGGTCAGCGCGTCGAGGTCGTAGCGCAGCGTGCCCTTCTGACCCCCGGCAAGATGCGCCGCAGCCAGCTGCCGGGACAACCGTCGGTACCCTTCCGGGCCGCGAGCCAGCACCAACAGATGCGGGCCCGGCGGGTCCGGCTGTTCGGTGCGGGCCTGGCAGCTCAACGAGAGTTCGGCACCGAACACCGTGCGTACATCCAGTTCAATGGCGGCTTCGGCGAACCGCACCGCCCCGTACAGGCCGTCGTGATCGGTCAGCGCCAGCGCACGCAGATCCAGCCGGGCGGCCTCCTCGACCAGTTCCTCCGGCGTACTGGCCCCGTCGAGGAAGCTGTACGCCGAATGCGCATGCAATTCGGCGTATGCGACGGCGGAGCGGACCCGTTGCCCGTCCGGTTTTGCTTTATATGAGCCGCGTGTGTGTGACAGCGGCCCATCCAGGGACGGATCGGGCGGTCCGGTAGGTGCCGGCCCGCCGGCATGGCGCGGCTTGCTGTCGAGAACCCGCTCCATTTCCGCCCAACTCGGCGGACCGTGATACCAACCCATGACCCGATGTTATCGAACATTTGTTCGACTGTCGAATGGCCGCCCGCTCCCGCCTGCTGCCGGGGACCCGCGGCCGGAACATCTTTTGAACGTTGCCGAAACAATTTGCGAACAACAGCTCTCGGTAAGCCATCTGCGCAGTTAAACGCATCTTTATCCAGAAAACACACTGTTAACCTGCCAGGCCTACCGATGCGGCCGCCCCAGACCGATACTGGTACAACTTGAAAAAGCAGGCGGGGCCGGGGGCGAGGGGCTGGGGGCAGGGCATGGCGCAACTGACGACGACGGACGCGGGACCCTGGGGGAATCCCGGACCAGACCGGCACGCGAGCATGGCGATGGGAGCCGCCGCCGTCGTCGCGGGGCCGGCTCCCGGCAACGACCGAATCGCGACTTTGCTGGCCGAACGCTTTGAGCCGGGATTCGAACCGGCCCGGCATGTGCAGCGGGTGGCGCTGCCGCAACCCGGCGACGACGCCGACTTGTTCCGCGCCATCGCCCACGCCTTGGAGCGCCCCCTCGACCCGGCCCGCCCGTTGTGGGAGTGCTGGATCATCGAGGGACTGCGGGGCAATCGCTGGGCGATCTTGATCAAAGCCCACCACGGCATGACGCCGGCCGCCCGTCTACTCGCCCAGCTCTGCGACGGTAGTGGCGACGATGCTTTTACCAATGCCGTTGCCCTGAAACAGGTTTCACCGTTGGCCCGGGAAAGCTGGCCCAGTACCCTGCTGCGCGCTCCGTTGAACGTCGCCAAGGCCGCGGCCCGGGCCGTCAGCGACGCGACGAGCGGACTCGCCGCCGCGGTCGGCACCCTGGCGACGTTGACCTCGCCGGTCGGCTCGCAGAACACGCTGCGGCATTACCGCACGGTCCGGGTCTCCCGCACCACCGCCGAAAGCGTGGCCCGCAAGCTCGGGGTCGGTCTCGACGACGTCGCGCTGGCAGCGGTCACCGAGGGCTTCCGAACCGTACTCGCAGACCGCGGCGAGCAGCCGCGAGCCGATTCACTGCGCACTGTGGGATCCGCACTGTCGCAGCTGCCGGTGCATCTTCACGACCCCGTCATGCAACTGCGGGCGGTTCACCATGCCACCACGCAAGGCCTCCCGGCGCCAGCCGAATACTCTCCACTTGCCTTGTGCAATAAAGTGATTCAGGCATTCACCGGCACGTCACGCAACGATGTGGTGACACTGGCCACCCATGGGCGGGGGCCGCGGCAACCGCTGACGCTGATGGGCAGGCAGGTCGCAGAGTTGCTGCCGATCCCGCCGACCGCCCCCGAGCTCAGCACCGGGGTCGCGGTGCTCGGCTACGGCGACGAGTTGGTGTTCGGCCTGACCGCCGACTACGACGGCGCAGCCGTGCTGGAGCAACTCGCCACGGGCATCGAAGCGGGTATCGCCCATCTGGCGGCACTCACCCAGGACTCGGTCGTACTGTTCGAACGACGGCGCAGGCGGCCCGCCCGGCCCCTGTCCAACGGCGCGGCCCGGTGGCGGCCGTCGGCGCAGCCGGTGCGAGCGCGCCGCCCCTGAGCCCGAAGCTGGCCCACCGTGAGAGGGTGGGTCCATGTCGGTCACCATCGATCCGCGACGAATCGACGCAGTCCTGTTCGACGCGGCGCTAAAGCCCACCGAGACGATCGAGGAGCGGCTGCGCGAGATCCGCGTCCAAACCGCCCAGTTCACCTCCGATGACCCCGCCCTCGAGATAGCCGAACAGTTGGGTGTGCGCGCGGGGCGCTGCGCCGTCGTCGCGGCAGACGCCTCCGGTGCCGACGCCGCCCGCGCAGCCGGATTCGCGTTGGTGATCCGGGTCGGCGGCGACTCCGGCGGCGCGGACGCGGCGGTCACCGATCCCGGCGACATCGGCGTCCGCACCGGGGACAAGCGCATCTCCGAGCTGCCCGATGCGCTGCGCACACTGGGCCGGGTCAGCGGTTCACCGGCGGTGTTCTTCGACTTCGACGGCACCCTGTCGGAGATCGTGAACGACCCCGACGCGGCCAGGCCCGCCCCCGGGGTTTCCGACGCGCTGCAACGGCTGGCGGCGCGCTGCCCGGTGGCGATCCTCAGCGGTCGCGACCTTGCCGACGTGTCCAAACGCGTTGGCCTGCCGGGCATCTGGTACGCCGGCAGTCACGGCTTCGAGCTCACTGCGCCGGACGGCACCCACCACCAGAACGACGAAGCTGCGGCCGCCGTACCGGTACTGGAGCAGGCCGCCGCCGAACTCCGCGAACAACTCGGCCCCATACCGGGGGTTGTGGTGGAGCACAAACGGTTCGGTGTGGCGGTGCACTACCGCAACGCCGCGCGGGATCGGGTCGGTGAGGTGTCCGCGGCGGTGCGTACCGCCGGCCGGCGCGACGCGCTGCGGGTGACGACGGGGCGCGAAGTCATCGAGCTACGCCCAGATCTGGATTGGGACAAGGGAAAAACCCTGCGCTGGGTAATGGAGCACCTGGGATCGGGAAAGGGTCCGTTGGTGCCGATCTACCTCGGTGACGACATCACCGACGAGGACGCCTTCGATGCGGTCCGCGCTGACGGCGTGCCGATCATGGTGCGCCACAACGATGACGGCGACCGTGCCACCGCCGCCGAATACGCCTTGGAAAACCCGGCCGCTGTCGCCGAGTTCATCCTCAGACTGGCAGGTCAACTCGAAACCAGCTCGACACCGGGCAGCGTTTCTAGAACCTGATCAACCCCCGCAGGTTGCGGCCGCTGTGCAGATCCTCGTAACCCTGGTTGAGCTCGTCGAGCTGGTACTCACGGGTGATCAGCTCGTCGAGTTTGAGCCGGCCGGCTCGATACAGCTCCAGCATCCGGTAGATGTCGACGCGGGGACTCGAGGAGCCGAATAGGCAACCGCGAACCTGCTTTTCGTACAGGGTGAGGTCGAACAGCGACATGTCAACGACGGTATCCGTCGGGTGCGGGATGGCGGTCATCACCACCCGCCCCCGTTTGCCGACCAGGCTCAGTGCCTGCGCGACGTAGGCGCCCTCGGCGCTGTCGGTGGTGACCACACAAACATCGGCCATCTCACCGCGGGTCATCTCGGCGACGAGCGCCTGCGCCTCGGCGACGTCGGCCGTGACATGTGTCGCACCGAACCGCAGCGACTGCTCCCGCTTGAACGCCACCGGGTCCAGCGCGACCACGTAACGCGCGCCGGCGATCGACGCGCCCTGCACCGCGTTGATGCCCAGGCCACCGACTCCCATCACCACCACCGTCTCACCGTCGCGCACCTCGCCGGTGCGCACCGCGGCTCCGTAGCCGGTCGTGACACCACAACCGACCAGGGCCGCCTTGTCCAGCGGAATGTCCTTGTCCACCTTGACCACCGAGGCGATCGGCACCACGGTGTACTCGGAAAACGTTCCCAGCACGCACATTTGGCCGATGTCATGCCCGCGGCCGTGGAATCGGAAGGTGCCGTCGAGTTGCGGGCCGGCCATGATGGCGGCCCCGTACTCACACAAGTTGGCCATGCCCTTGGCGCAGGCGCGGCAGCGCCCGCAGGCCGGGATGAAGCTGAGCACCACGTGGTCACCCGCCTCGACCTCGCTGACTCCCGGCCCCACCTCGACGACGACGCCGGCGCCCTCGTGCCCGCCGACCACCGGCAGGTTCATCGGCATGTCCCCGGTGACCAGGTGATCGTCGGAGTGGCACAGTCCGCTGGCCACGAGTTTGACCAGCACTTCGCGTTCCTTGGGCCCGTCGAGTTCGAGCTCTTCGACTTCCCACTTCTGGTGCAGTCCCCACAGGACAGCGGCTTTGGTTCTCATGCGATCTTCCTTCCAGCTCAGCGCTGCTCGGGTGTCCAGGTGGCGGGCAGGCTGTTGATGCCGTTGATGAAGTTGGCCACCTGGAAATGCGGCTCGGGCGCGGAAATGTCGGGGATGCGGGTGTAGACCTCGGTCAGCAGTGAGCGCAGCATGGTGCGCGCCAGTGCCGCGCCCAGGCAGAAGTGCGGGCCGCCGCCACCGAACGCGATGTGCGGGTTGGGGTTGCGGAAGATGTCGAATTCGAACGGGTTGTGGAAGACGTCCTCGTCACGGTTACCCGAGATGTACCAGAGCACCACCTTGTCGCCGGCTTTGATGTCCGAGCCGCGCAGGGTGATGTCCCGGGTGGCGGTGCGCCGCATGTGCAGCAGGGGCGAAGCCCACCGCAGGACTTCCTCGACGGCCAGGTCCACCCGGCCCTCGACGTCGGCGACCAGCAGGTCGCGCTGTTCGGGGAACTTGGAGAAGGCGTGGATCGCCTGGGCGGAGGCGTGCCGGGTGGTGTCGTTGGCGGCCACGGCGAGCAGGGTGAAGAAAGCCTTGAGCTCGTCGTCGCTCATTTTCTCGCCGTCGAATTCGGCCTGCACCATCCAGCTGACCAGGTCGTCGGCCGGGTGTGCCCGCCGTTCGGGAATCAGCACCGATGCGGTCTCGTGCAGGTCCAGCACCGCGCCGGCGAACAATTCCAGAGCGGTGCGGTCGCCGCGCACCTCGGGGTCGGTCCAGCCGAGCAGCCGTTGCGCGGCGCTGATCGTCTTCTCGTGGACCTCGCCGGGCGGCAGCCCGAAGAAGCTGGCGAAGATGCGGGCGGGCAGCTTGACCGACACCAGTTCCACGAAATCGCCTTCGCCCAGGTGGGACATCTCGGAGATCAAGTCGCGGGCGTGACCCTGGATCCAGCCCTGCAGCCGACGCAGGTTGCGCGGTTTGAATGCATCCATGGTGATGCCACGCAGCTGGGTGTGCCGCGGTGCATCCATCGCGATGAAGGACTGCGCGATGTGGATCATCTCCGGCGGGAAATCCTCCATGGTGATGCCCTGGGCGGAGGAAAAGATCTCCGGATGACGGCTGGCGAAGCGGATGTCCTCCTGCTTTGTCAGCGACCAGAAACCCTTGGTGTTCTGTTCGGCCGGCAGCAGGTCGGAGTCGGCGGGCCGGCTCCACGGCACGGGGTTCTCCCGGCGCAACACCGCGAAGGCTTCGTCACGCTCCTCGTGCGGGCGCGCCCAGAAGTCCTTGTCGCTCAGGTCGATGTTTCGGTAGGTCGGGGTGGCGGTCGTCATTGCGGGTCCTTTCAGGCTGTGGCCAGTCTTGGTCACCGGGCCGCGCGAAAGTGGAGCCCTGCGGGCCAACCCACGGCCCGCACGGGCCACGTTGTCGGCGCCTGGATGCGGCTCAGCTCACCGGAATGGCGATGGACGCCGTCAGGCCGCCTTCGGCGCGGGTGGCGAATTGCACTGTGCCGCCGAGGGCTTCCACGATCTGGGTAACGATCCACAACCCCAGACCGGCGGTGCCGCGGCGGTCCGAGAGGCTGACGAACTTATCGGTCATGGCCTTCAGATCCTCTTGCGGCACGCCGGGTCCGCGGTCGAGCACCGACACCCGCAACTGACCGCCGCGACATTCGCACTCCACGTCGATGGGGCGTTCGCGGCCGTGCCGGGCCGCGTTCTCCAGCAGGTTCGTCAACACCCGGCGCAGGCCCTGGGCGTCCACCTGGATGGGCGGTATCTCGCCGATCGTGCTGACCTGCAGTCGCGGCGGCCGGACTCCGGCCGCGTCACCGGCTTCGGCGACCAGATCACGTAGATCCACCCGCCGCACCCGGCCCGACGAGAACGCCGGCTGCCTGCTGAGGTTCACATCCGACAACGCGTCGAGCATGTCGGACAGATGTCGGGCATGCCGGCCGGCGAGTCGAATCGCGGCGTCACGGTCCGCCGGCGACATCGGCGTCGAGTCGGTCAGCGCACCCGCCAGCGCGTCCAGCGAAGCGACCGGCGTGCGGAACTCGTGCAGCACCACCTGCAGACCTTCGCGCTGGGCCGCATAGGAGCGCAGCAGCCGGGCGCGCAGGTCCCGTTCTTCCTCCGCCGCGGCGTGCTCGGCCTCGGCTTCCACCAGGGCACGCACCCGCGACCGGTGTTCGCGTTCGGCCAATACCGACAGCCCGCCGCTGAGCACCGCGACGAACACCACGTACAGCGCCCACCACATCCCTTGGACGAGCCCGGACAGTGCCGTCGGTCCCGTCGGCGCCGGCAGCAGCACCACGACCAGGTAAGCCATCCCCAAAACCACCGAAAGACAAAGGCATTCAAGAAATCTCAGCCGCGCCGCGGAGGCGATCACCACCAGCACCAGGACCAGGGCGACCGGGCTGGCCCCGCCGCCGGTCAACCAGATCAGCGCCAAGGTGAGTACCGCGTCCAGCGCCGACACCAGCCAGCCAAAGCGGGTGCGACGGACCTCGGCGCGGGGGTGGGCCATCAGCACGGCGGCGTAGCACAGTGCCACGGTCAGCGCCACGGCCAGTACGACTACGTACCGGCGCATCCAGTCCGGCCCGACCGCGACCAGGATGCCGATGGACACCACCACCGCCACCCGCACCGCCACCACCACGCGGGCCAACCCGTACCCGTCGGTGTCCCCGGCGGGGACCAGCAGCGCGCCCATTCGTCGCAAGGTGGTCACCGGCACGACCCTAGCCAGCGTCGCCAGGCACCGATATAGCTCACCTCGCCGCTCGGTGGAGCTACGATCCGGCGGGTGAACCACAAGCCGCTGGTGGTGGTGATCGTCGACGACCACGAACTGTTCGCCGAAGGTTTGCAGCTGCTGTTGACCCGGGACTGGGGCGAGCAATTCGTCATCGGCGGGCGCACCACCTTCGTCGAGGAAGCGTCCGATCTCGTCGGGTCCTGCCACGCCGATATCGCGATCGTCGACCTGTCGATGCCGCCACTGGGCGGCGTGGCGGCCATCCGCCACATCAAGGCCCGCCATCCCCGGACCAGGATTCTGGCCCTGTCCGGCACCGGTGACCCGCAGTTGGCCGAGGACGCACTGCGTGCCGGTGCCGACGGATTCCTGTCGAAGACGCTCCGCCCCGAGGCACTGGTCGGCCCCCTGCAGACGATCGCGTCGGGGTTGCGGGTGCTCGATCCGATGCTGCTGGACTCGTTGCTGTCACACACCCGCAAACCCGCTGCGGCGCTATTGGATTCGCTGACACCGGCGGAGGTCAAACTGTGGACGCTGGTGTCGAGTGGGATGGAAATGGCAGACATCGCCACCCGGATGGTGGTCTCGGAGCGCACCGCCAAGCGGATGGTGGCCTCGCTGCTGCACAAACTCGGCGTCGGAACCCGGATCGCCGCTGCCGCCCTGGCCGGGCAGTGCGGCATCCTCGACGACCCAGCGGCCGGATAGGCACCACTGAACTATCCGGTGCCAGGCCGATCGATACGCAACGCCTGGGCCGGACACATGGCCGCGGCACGCACCACAGCGTCGTACTCACTCTCGGGTGGATCGGGGTCGAGGATCACCACCTGGTCGGAGCCGTCGGGCAGGTCGAAGACGTCGGGCGCCGCGAGCAGGCACTGACCGTGGCCTTCGCACAGGTTGTAGTCGACGGTAACGTGCATGGCTCCTCCAGATTCGCCGCTCAACCCGAGTATCGGCGCTGTACTCCCCGCAAGGCCTGGGCCGCACGCGCCAAGAATGGCCTGCGCGGGCCAGCCGTCGGCGGGCATCTCGCGGCACAGTTCCACACGCGTGGTACGAACGGAGTCGACCAGCCCTGACCCCGGGCCGGCAACGGTCAAGGAGGGCACGCGATCCGCAAGCTCGGCTTCCGCAGCGTCGTCATGCTCGGGATCAACGCGATCATCGGAGCGGGCATCTTCCTGACTCCCGGCGCGGTGATCAAGCTCGCCGGTCCCCTGGCGCCGCTGGCCTACGTCCTGGCCGGGTTGTTCGCCGGCATCATGGCCATGGTCTTCGCCACGGCCGCCCGATACGTCCGGACCAACGGCGCCTCCTACGCCTACACCAATGCCGCGTTCGGGCAGCGCCTGGCCATCTACGTCGGCGTCACGCACGCGGTGATCGCCTCGATCGCGTGGGGTGTGCTGGCGTCGCTGTTCGTCTCGACGCTGTTGAAAGTCGTTTTTCCACAGCGACATTGGTCTGAAGATACAGAGTTGTTCAGTGTCAAGACGCTGACCTTCCTGGGCTTCGTCGCGGTGTTGTTGACCATCAACCTGTTCGGCAACCGGGTCATCCGGTGGGCCAACGGAATATCCACACTGGGAAAGGTTTTCGCGCTGTCGGTGTTCATCCTGGGCGGCCTGTGGATCGTGGCGGCCCAGCACGTGAACAACTACGCCGACGCGAGCGCCCCGGATGTCTATCGCCCCGCCCCGTACGCGCTGCTGGGTTTCGTCGAACTGGGCCAGAGCACGGTGAGCGGCCTGGTCCTGGCCACGGTGGCGGCGCTGTACGCCTTCACCGGTTTCGAGTCGATCGCCAACGCCGCCGAAGAGATGCACCAGCCCGAACGCACCCTGCCCCGGGCCATCCCGCTGGCGATCGCCGCCGTCGGGACCGTCTACGTGCTCGCGGTGACGGTGGCGATGCTGCTGGGCTCGGACAAGATCGTCGGGTCGCGCGACACCGTGAAACTGGCCGCTGCGATCGAAAACGACGCGTTGCGCACCATCGTCGTGCTGGGCGCCCTGGTGTCGATGTTCGGCATCAACGTGGCCGCCTCGTTCGGCGCGCCACGGCTGTGGTCGGCATTGTCGGACACCGGGACGCTGCCGGTGCGACTTTCCCGCAAGAACCGGTTCGGGGTTCCGATGGCGGCGTTCGGCGTTACCGCGGCGCTGGCGCTGGCGTTTCCGCTGGCGCTGCGTTTCGACAACGACAACCTGATCGGGCTGGCCGTGATCGCCCGGTTCATCCAATTCATCATCGTGCCGATCGCGTTGATGGAACTGGCGCGCAGCCCGTCCGCCGATCACGCCGATGTCCGGCGAAACCTGTTCACCGACAAGGTTTTACCGGTGGCGGCGGTACTCATCTCGGGCGCGCTGGCGGTGTCGTTCGACTACCGCACGCTGGTGCTCACGCCGCAGGGCGGTGCGAACTATTTCTCGATCGTGCTGCTCGCGCTCACCTTCGTGGCGGTGCCCGCCGCGGCCTACGTGCACTACTACCGATCCGCGGACCGGACCGAGTCGAGCTAATCGCTGTACTCCACCTCACCGTCGTCGAGCACCACGCGCGCGCCCAGACCTTCGGCACCCGAGGCTTCGGTGCGAAACAGGGCCTTGCCCGGCTCGGTCTTCCAGATCGAGGTGGACAATGTCTCGCCGGGGAACACCGGCTTGGTGAACCGGGCGGCGATCGAGGTGATGTTGGCGGCGACGCCGTTGCCCAACTCGGCGACCAGGGCGCGGCCCGCCACGCCGTAGGTGCACAGGCCGTGCAGGATCGGCCGGGGGAAGCCGGCCAGGTTGGTGGCGAACCAGGGGTCGCTGTGCAGGGGGTTGCGGTCCCCGGACAGCCGGTAGATCAGGGCCTGGTCCTCGCGGGTGGGCAGGTCGACCCGCGTGTCGGGTTCGCGGTCGGGGAATTCCGGTGCGGCGGCCCGTTCGCCCTTCTCGCCGCCGAACCCGCCCTCGCCCCGGATCACCAGGTTGGTCAGTGTCTCGGCCACCACCGTCCCGGTGTCCGGGTCGGTACCGACACCGCGCAGCATCAGCACGGCGTTCTTGCCTTCGCCTTTGTCCTGGATGTCGACGACCTCGGTCGCCACCGACAGCTTCCCCGCCGGCGGCAGCGGCGCGTGTAGCCGGACGGTCTGCGAACCGTGCAGCAGCATGGCCCAGTTGAACGATCCGACCTTGCCGGCCGCCGCGAACGCGGGGCAGCAGATCACCGCGTAGGTCGGCAACACCTGCTGCGGGATGTCGTGACTGTTCTCGGTGGTGAAAGCCAATTCGTCGAGCCCGGCGCCGACTCCGATCGCGTACAGCAGGGTGTCCCGGTCGGTCCACTCGAACAGCTGCGGTTCGGTGGTCGCGCCGACGGCCTTGGGGTCGATCGCCATGCAGGTCTCCTTGGTTGCTGGACGGGTCCCGAAATCACTAAATCACGTCATTTGTGTGACCTAAGCCTCGCAAACCCTTCCCACCGACGGCATCGGCAGGGCAGGCTATCGCCATGGTGATGCGCAGCATGATCCGGACGGCTCCCAAAGTCTTGACCGTGCTGGTCGCCGCCGTCCTGGTCGGCGCCTGCGGTGGCGGCAGCCCGCAGGCACGCAGCATCACGTTGACCTTCATCCGCAACGCGCAGTCCCAGGCCAACGCCGACGGGATCATCGACACCGCCGAGCCCGGCCCCGGGCTCACCCCCGACGGACAGGGCCAGGCCCAGCAGCTCGCCCACCAAGGGCACAACGACTTCGACAGCGTCTACACCTCGCCGATGGCCGCCGATCAGCAGACCGCGGCCCCGCTGGCCGGCAGCATCGGCAGGCAGGCCGAGGTGGTGCAGGGCCTGCGGTCGATCAACGCCGGCTGGTTCAACGGCAAGCCGGAGTCGATGTCGAACAGCACCTACATGCTGGCGCCCACCCACTGGGTGGTGGACGGCGACGTGCAGAATGCCATCCCCGGCTCGATCAACGGCTCCGACTTCAACTCGCAGTTCTCCGCCGCGATCCGCAAGATCTACGACAGCGGCCACCACAAGCCCGTGGTGTTCTCGCAGGGGAACGCGATCATGGTGTGGACGCTGATGAACGTCAAGAATCCCAAAACCGGTCTGCTGAGCACCCATCCGTTGCCCAACGTCGGACGCGTGGTGGTCACCGGAAGCCCGACCACCGGGTGGACGATGGTGGAGTGGGACGGCGTGCGCAGCTTCAGCTGACCTTGATTACTTGATTACACGGGGGTTGACGCGGGCGGTGTGATGCCGCCACGATGGGCGGCATGCGGTATGTCGTTACCGGCGGTACCGGGTTTATTGGTCGCCGAGTGGTTGCCCGTCTGTTGGAGTCCGATCCCCAGGCACAGGTGTGGGTGCTGGTGCGGCGCGCGTCGCTGGGCCGCTTCGAGCGCCTTTCGCTGGACTGGGACGACCGGGTGAAGCCGCTGGTCGGCGAGCTGCCCGCGCTGGATCTGAGCGAGCAGAGGGTAGCCGAGCTGGGTCACGTCGACCACGTTGTGCACTGTGCGGCGATCTACGACATCACCGCCGCCGAGGCGGCGCAGCGGGCCGCGAACGTCGACGGCACCCGCGCCGTCATCGCGCTGGCACAGCGACTCGACGCCACCTTGCACCATGTGTCGTCAATCGCGGTGGCCGGCGACTACCGCGGCGAGTACACCGAGGACGACTTCGACGTCGACCAGCACCTGCCGACGCCGTATCACCGGACGAAGTTCGAGGCCGAGGCCCTGGTCAGGGCCGCCCAGGGGCTGCGGTACCGCATCTACCGCCCGGCCGTGGTGGTCGGGGACTCGCGCACCGGCGAAATGGACAAGATCGACGGGCCGTACTACTTCTTCGGGCTGCTGGCGAAGCTGGCGGTGTTGCCGCGGTTCACGCCGATGCTGCTGCCCGACACCGGGCGAACCAACGTCGTCCCGGTCGACTACGTGGCCGACGCGATGGTCGCGCTCATCCATACCGACGGCCTGGATCAGCGCACCTTCCATCTGACCGCACCCAAGACCATCGGCCTGCGCGGCATCTACCGCGGGATCGCGCGCGAAGCCGGGCTGCCGGCGCTGCGTGGCGCGCTGCCGCGCTCGATGGCCACCTCGGTGCTCAAGGCCAGCGGGCGCGCCAAGGTGGTGCGCAACATGGCGGCCACCCAGCTGGGGATTCCCGCCGAGGTGCTCGACGTCGTCGACCTGGCACCCACCTTCGTCAGCGACGAGACACAAAAAGCATTGCAGGACACCGGGATTGCGGTGCCCGAGTTCGCCTCGTACGCGCCGAAGTTGTGGCGGTACTGGGCCGAGCACCTCGATCCCGACCGGGCCCGCCGCGACGATCCGCGCGGTGCCCTGGTGGGGCGGCACGTCATCATCACCGGTGCGTCCAGTGGGATCGGCCGGGCGTCGGCCATCGCGGTCGCCGCCCGCGGTGCAACCGTGTTCGCGCTGGCCCGCAACGCCGAGGCCCTCGACCAGCTGGTCGCCGAGATCCGCGCCGACGGAGGCCAGGCATACGCCTTCACCTGCGACGTCACCGACTCCGCATCGGTCGAGCACACCGTCAAAGACATCCTGGGCCGCTTCGGCCACGTCGACTATCTGGTGAACAACGCCGGCCGGTCGATCCGCCGTTCGGTGGTCAACTCCACCGAGCGCCTGCACGATTACGAACGGGTGATGGCGGTCAACTACTTCGGCGCGGTGCGGATGGTGCTGGCGCTGCTCCCGCATTGGCGGGATCGCCGGTTCGGCCACGTCGTCAACGTCTCCAGCGCCGGCGTGCAGGCACGCAACCCGAAGTACAGCTCGTATCTGCCCACCAAGGCGGCCCTGGATGCGTTCGCCGACGTGGTGTCCACCGAGACGCTGTCCGACCACATCACGTTCACCAACATCCATATGCCGCTGGTGCGCACCCCGATGATCGCGCCGTCCAAGCGGCTCAACCCGGTGCCGGCGATCAGCCCCGAACGTGCGGCCGCGATGGTGGTGCGCGGGTTGGTGGACAAGCCCCGACGGATCGACACCCCGATGGGCACCCTGGCCGAAGCGGGTAACTACTTCGTGCCCCGGATTTCGCGGCGGATCCTGCATCAGCTCTATCTGGGCTACCCCGACTCGGCAGCTGCCCGCGGGGCGACCGAGGTGCAAACCCCTGTCGCACAACCTGTTCCAGCAACCCCGGCGTCCCCGCCGGCACCGCGACGCCGCCCGAAGCGGCCGGTGCGCGCGCTGCGGACGGTCACCGCACCGCGCCCGCTCCGGCGGGCGGTGCGGCTGGTGCCCGGGGTGCACTGGTGAGTCAAGCCTCGCAGGTGAATTGGTTGACGTCGATGTAGCCGATCCGGAACATCTTCGCGCAGCCGGTCAGGTACTTCATGTACCGCTCGTACACTTCCTCGGACTGCAGCGCGATGGCCTGATCCCGGTGCTCTTGTAGCGCGGCGGCCCAGATGTCCAGAGTCTTGGCGTAGTGCGGCTGCAGCGACTGAACCCGGCTCACCGTGAAACCGTTGGCGGCGGCACGCTGCTGCACCATCGGTATCGACGGCAGTCGCCCGCCCGGAAAGATCTCGGTGACAATGAATTTGACGAATCGGGCGAACTCGAAGGACAACGGCATGCCGCGTTCCTTCATCTCCATCGGGTGCAACCCGGTGATGGTGTGCAGCAGCATGATTCCGTCCCGCGGCAGCAGGCGGTGCGCGAGGGTGAAGAACGCGTCGTAACGCTCGTGGCCGAAATGCTCGAATGCCCCGATGCTGACGATGCGGTCGACCGGTTGGTCGAACTGCTCCCAGCCTTGCAGCAGAACGCGTTTGGAGCGCGAGCTGCCGGATTGCGCGAAGAGTTGCTCGACGTGCTGCGCCTGGTTCTTGCTCAGCGTCAGTCCGACGACGTTGACGTCGTAGCGCTCCACCGCCCGCATCATGGTGGCGCCCCAGCCGCAGCCGACGTCGAGCAGCGTCATACCCGGTTCGAGTCCGAGCTTGCCCAACGCGAGGTCGATCTTGGCGAGCTGCGCCTGTTCCAGCGTCATGTCCTCGCGTTCGAAGTAGGCGCAGCTGTAGGTCTGGGTGGGGTCGAGGAAGAGCCGGAAGAAGTCGTCGGACAGGTCGTAGTGCGCCTGGACATCTTCGAAATGCGGCTTCAGATCATCGGGCATCAGGCCAGCGTAACGGTCGGTAGGGTTGCCGTAATGGAGCCCGTCTTCGCCGACGTCGACACCGGCATCGACGACGCGGTCGCCCTGATCTACCTGTTGGCCAGCCCGGGCGCCGAACTGGTGGGGATCGGCTCGACCGCCGGCAACGTCGGGGTCGACCAGGTGTGTGCGAACAACCTCGGGTTGCTCGAATTGTGCGGGGCCGCCGAGGTTCCGGTGGCGCGCGGCGCCGACGGGCCGTTGACCGCGAAGCTGCCCGATCGCGGAAACCCACACGGCCCCAACGGCTTAGGGTATGCCACGCTGCCGCCGAGCACCCGGCAGCTCAGCGACTACGATTCCGCGACGGCGTGGGTGCGCGCGGCGCGCGCCTATCCGGGAGAGCTGATCGGTCTGGCCACCGCACCCCTGACCAACCTGGCGCTGGCGCTGCGCGCCGAACCGGAGTTGCCGGCGCTGCTGCGCCGGTTGGTCATCATGGGCGGGGCGTTCGGCGACCCGCCGGTGCCCGAATGGAACATCCGGGTGGATGCCCGGGCGGCGGCTGAGGTGTTCGGCGCTTTCGCGCGGGCCGAGCGGCCTGCGGTGGTGTGTGGCCTGAACCTGACCCGCCAGGTGGCGATCACCCCGCAGATCTTGGCCCGGTTGCGCGGCTCGGGAACGTCCGGGCCGCTGATCGGCTTCATCGACGACGCGCTGCGGTTCTATTTCGAGGTGCATCGCGACCGCGGCGACGGTTACCTGGCATTCATGCACGATCCGCTGGCCGCCGCCGTTGCTCTGGATCCGACGCTGGTGTCGACGCGGGCTGCGACGGTGCAAGTCGAAACGACTCGGGGTGTGGCGGTGGCCGATTGGTCGGGTAGCCGAAAACCCAACGCGCAGATAGGCGTCGCCGCCGATTCGGCGATGTTCTTCGATCGGCTCGTCGACCGCGTGGCCTCGTTTGCGCATCGACTGGGCTGAGCGCGGGCTTCGTCGCAAGCATCCTCGCGAAGTCTGACCATGGGTTTGGCAAGCGCGGTGCTGGTGGCGGGCAGTGTGGCACCGATGGCCGCCTGGCCGCCGTGGCCGCCGTGGCCGCCGTGGCCGCTGGGCCTCAATTTCTGCCCGATCCCACCCTGGTGGCGGTGACCGGTCCTCCGGTAAAGGCGTTATGCCGCAATGCTTTCCAATACTGAGCTGCCAGGAAAAACGCGTCAACCTGCGGTTTTCGCACCGCGACCGGCCCCAGTTCCAACAAACCGACAGTCAAGCTCTCGGGCCCGATTTCATACCGAAAAGATGGCACATTCGTCCCAGAAAGTCGTGTTGAACTGTTGCGCAATTGGCATGTGGCCTTTACCTTTGAACCACGGTGAGATTCCGGTCACGTGTGGCGCGACAGGGCAGCGCAGCATCGGCCACAGGTGGTTCGCACCGCGGGGAGGCGGTCGCAATGCGGCCAGGATATCGAGGGGAACGTTCGTGTCAGGATCACGCCCGGCCGCCCGGCCGCTGAACCTTGTCGCAGTTAGCAGTGCCCAGGACGCTGGGGAACGCGCGTGGGTCTCGAAAGCCTTGTGCAGGAACACAGATCCCGACGAACTCTTCGTAACCGGGGCCGCCCAACGCAAGGCCGCCAACTTCTGCCGGCACTGCCCCGTACTGCGGCAGTGCGGCGCCGATGCACTCGACAACAAGGTCGAGTTCGGCATCTGGGGCGGCATGACCGAGCGGCAGCGTCGCGCCTTGCTCAAGGAGAACCCCGACGTGGTGTCCTGGTCGACCTTCCTGGACAAGCGCCGGAAACGTTCCGCTGGATAACGTTCACCCGACGTTCATTATTACTTTTCTGTTACAGCGATCTGCCCCGCGTCGGTGTGCGTCGGTGAATTCCACTGCACCACAACGAATCAGGATGATCCTCGCGGACCCGGCCTGACCACTGCCGTCCGAAGGTCACTCGTAGATTCCCTCCATGTACCACCTCCTTTGCCGGTAACACAGCAACAGCGCGCGCTCGCTCTCCAGCAGCACCTGGACACGGGCGACGCGGCTGCCCCCTTGGCCGGGCCGGTCGTCCCACCATCGCTCGTCGACCGGCCACGGTCCGGCCCACCAGCGCACCCGCTCGTCCCGGCCGCGCAGGACCAGCCGAACCGGGTCCCCGGAGAACATTCCCCGGCCGGTCACCCGGATCGGATTCCGCTGGGCGTCAAGCAGTTCCACCGGATCGTCGAGCAGCACCGACGGCGAGGGCTCGGGCAGCTGGCCGGGCCAGGGTTGACGGGGATCGGCTTGGGGAACCGGCTCGTCCCCCAGCGGGGTCAAGGTGATGCGCTCGGCCGGCCCCCGGCCGCCGGACAGCACCGGCACCTGCACCGCCTCCGGACCGAGCAGGCCCTGCACCCGCACCAGCGCCCGGCGGGCCCGGAGCCGGTCCTCCTCGCCCAACCCGCCCCACAGCGGCAATTGCAGCGCCTCGGCGGAGACCACCTCGACGGCCTGCAGCCGTAACGACGTGACCGGCGCATCGAGGGGTCGCCCGCGCGCGATCCGATGGCTCAGCCAGCCGTCCAACTGCCAGCGCACCCGGTCGGCGGTGGCTTCCTCGGTCAACGGCTCGGCACACCGCCACACCCGTTCCATCTCTTCGCCGGTGGCGGTGACGGCGTGGATGGCCAGCCGGGTGCAACCCACTCCGGCGCCCAGCAACGCCTGATGCAGCGTCGCGGCCAGCGAGCGGCTGGCGAACGCCGCGGCGTCGACCCGGTCGATCGGTGGGTCGCAGTCCAACACGGCGTCGAGTTCCGCGGCCGGCTCACGACCGGAAGGACCACGTTCCGGCTCGCCACGAGCAAACCGGTGCGCAGTCACCGCGTCGGCCCCGAACCGGGAGGCGACATCGGTTCGCGACAGGGCGGCGAACTGCCCGATAGTGCGAATTCCCATTCGCCACAACAGATCTGCCAACTCGTCGCGTCCCGGACCGGATAGGCTCGGCTCGGTGGCCAACTGCCGGATGGACAGCGCCGACAAGAACCGCGCGTCGCCGCCCGGGTCCACGACGCGGCCCGCCCGCGCCGCGAAGACCGCGGTGGACAACCCGTCGGCGATCCCCACCTGACACTCGGCACCGGCCGCTGCCACGGCGTCGATCAACTTCTCGGCCACCTGCTGCTCGGACCCGAAGAACCGGGCCGCCCCGCGCACCGGCAGCACCAATAACCCCGGCCGCAACACCTCGGCCCGGGGCACCAGATCGTCCACCGCGGCGATCACCCCCTCGAAGAACCGGGCATCGCGGTCGGTGTCGGCGGCGGCGATGTGCAGTTGCGGACACCGGGCCGCCGCCTCCCGACGCCGTAACCCCCGCCGCACCCCGGCGGCCCGGGCCGTCGCCGAGCAGGCGATCACCCGGTTGGCCAAGGTGACCGCGACCGGGGCCGTCGCGGACTGGCCCGCGGCTGCGGCGGCCGCGACCGCGGGCCAGTCCATGCACCAGATCGCCAGCACCCGAGAAGCAACCACCGGACTCACCCGGTCCGCGATCGACCGACCGTCCGCCCATTGGCGCACACCTGCAGTCGCACCCCGCTGATGCGTCCGAACCCCGGGGCGGGCGCACCCCCGCGAGCCGGAGTGATCTCGAAGCCGCAGACCCGCGCCTCCAGCCGCGTCGAGGCCCCTTCCCACTCCCCGTCGGTGACCAGCACGGTGCATCCCTTGCTGCGGGCACGGGCCACCACCGCCCGCGCCCGGGTCCGCGTCACCCGGCGCCCACCCAGGCCGAGGACCACCAGATCCATGCCGTCGATGAGCACCGCGGCCACCTCCACCGGATCGCTGCCAGGATCTGGGATCACCGCGAGCCGGCTCAGGTCCGCCCCCATCTCCACCGCGGCCAGCAACCCGATATCGGGCTGACCGACGATGACGGCATTGCCCCCCTCCGCCGTCACCGTGGCCACCATGCGCAGCAGCAGCGACCGCGCGCCCGACAACACCGCCACCGCCCCCCGCGGCACCAACGACCGCTCCGCCGGCGCCGGCTCAGCGGCATACGCGACTTCCTTGCCGGACAACGCAGCAATCTTCTGACGCAGCTGTTTCAGCTGTTCAGAGCGATTTTCCTGGCGTTGATCGGACGCGAAAGCCGCAGTCATGACCAGCCTCCCCAGCGTCAAGGAATCGAAAGTTTGTTCGATTGAGTTGAGTAAACACCCGCCCTCTGACAAGCGTCAAGCAACCCAAGGGGCTGCTCATACACTCGATGCTGATGTGGTTCCTGGTGCGTTTGAGGGTGGACAACTACCGCCCCGGCGAGTCCCGAACGGCTAACGGCAGAGGGCGGGTGTTCCCACGCCCCGCATAGGATTCACCGAATGACCGCCCCCGCCGACGCCAAGCAGATTCTCGCCGTCATTCCGGCCGAAGCCGGCGGACGTGCCGTGGGTTCCCAACTGGCGAGTCTGGTCGGTACCGGGTTTCCGGTCACCGTGGTGGAGACCACCGACGAGGACATGGCTGCCCTGAACCGGGCCAGTGTCATTTTGACCGGCCTCGGACGTGTGACAGCCGAACAGATCGCCGCTGCCGCCAACCTGGAGCTCATCCAGTGCGCCAGCCACGGCTTCGACTACATCGACCTTGCCGCCGCCCGCGCCCGCGACATCACGGTATGCAACATCGGGTCCAGCGACGCCGAACTGCAGGACGTCGCCGAGCAGACCTTCGCCCTGATGCTTGCCCTCGCCAAGCAACTCGTCCCCGGGCACATCGCCCTCACGCAGGCAGACTGGGCGTTACCCAGGTTGCAGCACTCCATTACCGAACTGCACGGCAAGGTCCTGGGCATCATCGGACTCGGCCACATCGGGCAGCAAGTCGCCCGGCGCGGGGCCGCGTTCGATATGGAAATCGTCTACACCGATCCGTCCCCGGCCGTGACCGAAGCTGCCGACCGACTGGGCGCGCGCCGCGCGGAGCTCGACGACCTGCTGCGCAGCAGCGACTACATCGTGGTGCTCGCCCCGCTCACCGATGCCACCCGACATCTGATCGACGCCGAGAGATTGGCGCTCGTCAAGCCCACCGCGTTCATCGTCAACACGGCACGGGGCGCGATCATCGACCAGGATGCACTCGCCGACGCGCTGGTGGCCGGCCGAATCGCCGGCGCCGGTGTCGACGTGTTCGACCCCGAGCCGCCGACCAGCGCGCTACGCCTGCTGCGTGCACCGAATGTCGTTCTCTCACCCCACGTCGGCGGGGTCACGCGAGAAACCTTGATACGCATCGCCATTGCCGCGGCATCGAACGTCCTGAGATATCTGGAGGGCAAACCTCCCGCCGATGTGGTGTCCTGATTAGCGCGACTCGACCCGCGGACTCCTCAGACCGCGGCGGCGCCGATCTCGATCGGGGCGGTCGGCATGAATCGCTGGACGAGTGAATCAGCAACGGCCGCAACCTCATCGGACAGCGGGTACATGTGGCGATACTGCAGCACCTGCTTGCCGATCAGCCCCAGCCGCTCGTCGAACGTCGGCATCCGAGCGGGATCCAGCAGCGGGTTGTTGAACGCCGGGCAGTCGGCGCGCTGGAATTCGAAGGCGGCACTGATCCGCGCCGCCGTACCGAGCTGGCTCCCGCGCCCACCCCAGTGCAGCACCGCCTGATTCCAGGCCAGCATCGAGCCGGCGGTCGCGGGCAGCGCCCGGACATCCTGCGGGTTGTACACGGTGGTGTTGTCCTCGCCGTCCCACCGGCGCTGCTCGAACCTGTCGTCGAGATGGGCGGGCAACACGTACATGCACCCGTTGAGCGGGGTGGCGTCGGTGAACGGCAGCCACACCGTCAGCGTCTGGGGTGAGTTGTCGGAATCCAGCGTCGGGATCACCCGGTCGCGGTGCGGACCCCAGCCCACCGAGTTCTCGCTGGGGTTGACGTGCCAGACCCAGAAGTCGGGCAGTGCCCGATAGCCCGCACCGAGCACGGTCGTCAGGAACCCCGAAAGGCTCTGGAACGCCAGCCACAACTCGTCGTAGACGAACGCGAACGCCAGCGGAATCCCGCGCTGGAACAGCGTCGACACCGCGTAGCGGATCGGTGCGATAGTGGTCTCCGGCAGCGCGCCGGGGACCTGAACGTAGCCTTCCCGCTTGAGGTCGACGAACAGTCCGCCGCCCTCGCCAACCGCTGCCGGCCGGGGGCTGGCACCACCCTCGATCGACATGCCCGGGCACAGCTCGCCCCAGAACTCGGGCCGCTGCACCTCAGCAGCCGAAAGCGAACCGATCATCGCGACATCCTAACCCAGCGTGATCCGCCCCGAGGGCGCTTCAGCAGCGGAAATCTACTCCCACTCGATGGTTCCGGGTGGCTTGCTGGTGACGTCGAGCACCACCCGATTGACCTCACGGACCTCGTTGGTGATGCGGGTCGAGATGCGCTCGAGCACCTCGTAGGGCACCCGGGTCCAGTCGGCGGTCATCGCGTCCTCGCTGGACACCGGGCGCAGCACGATCGGGTGCCCGTAGGTGCGGCCGTCGCCCTGTACGCCCACCGAGCGGACGTCGCCCAGCAGCACCACCGGGCACTGCCAGATCTGCTGGTCCAGTCCCGCCGCGGTCAGCTCCTCCCGCACGATCGAGTCGGCGCGGCGCAGCGTGTCCAACCGCTGCGCGGTGACCTCGCCGACGATCCGGATGCCCAGCCCCGGGCCCGGAAACGGTTGCCGCGCAACGATTTCCTCCGGCAGACCCAGCTCCCGGCCGACGGCGCGCACCTCGTCTTTGAACAGCAGCCGCAACGGCTCGACGAGGATGAACTTCAGGTCGCCGGGCAGACCACCGACGTTGTGGTGGCTCTTGATGTTCGCGGTGCCGCTGCCACCGCCGGACTCCACCACGTCCGGATACAGCGTGCCCTGCACCAGGTAATCAACCGGCTTGTCGCCCAACACATCTCGCACCGCACTCTCGAACGCCCGGATGAACTGCCGGCCGATGATCTTGCGTTTTCCCTCGGGGTTGTGCACACCCGCCAGCGCGTCCAGGAACGTCTGCGCGGCATCGACGGTGACCAGGTTGGCGCCGGTGGCGGCGACGAAATCGCGCTCCACCTGCGCGCGCTCCCCTGCCCGCAGCAGGCCGTGGTCGACGAATACGCACGTCAGCCGGTCTCCGATGGCGCGCTGCACCAGCGCGGCGGCCACCGCGGAGTCCACCCCGCCGGACAGGCCGCAGATCGCATGGCCGTCACCGATCTGCGCCCGCACCTGCTCCACCAGCGCGTTGGCGATGTTGGCGGGCGTCCATTCCGCGCCGATCCCGGCGATTTCGTGCAGGAACCGGCTGAGTATCTGCTGGCCGTGCGGGGTGTGCATCACTTCCGGGTGGTACTGCACCCCGGCTAGCCGGCGCTCGACGGACTCGAAGGCGGCCACCGCCGCGCCGGCACTGCTGGCTACCACCTCGAATCCCGCCGGCGCGGCGGTGACCGCGTCGCCGTGGCTCATCCACACCGGCTGGACCGGTGGCAGGTCTGAATGTAGTGTGCCGCCAAGGACTTTCAGCTCGGTACGACCGAACTCGCTGGTGCCGGTGTGCGCGACGGTCCCGCCCAGCGCCTGCGCCATGGCCTGAAACCCGTAGCAGATGCCGAACACCGGCAGGCCCAGGTCGAACAGCGCCGGATCCAGTTGCGGCGCGCCCTGGACATAGACACTGGCCGGCCCGCCGGAAAGCACCACTGCCAGCGGGTTGCGGGCCCGGATCTCCTCGATCGCGGTGGTATGCGGGACCACCTCGGAGAACACCCGCGCCTCACGAATCCGGCGCGCGATCAACTGGGCATATTGTGCACCGAAGTCGACCACCAACACGGGCCGCGGCGAGGCTGATTCCACGGGCACCGAGTTTAATGTCTGGCCAGAGCCCGCACCCGCAGGCATGATTTGGAGGGCCGTTGGGTAGGCACCCGGGGTAGCCGAGACCGCCAACACCTACCGGAATTCCACCGCAGGATGTGAACTGGTAGCGCAAACTCCTGCGAAAGTGAGGTTCCCGTGCTGGGTCTGCCCGAGCAGGTGCATGCCTGTCTGTTCGATCTGGACGGGGTGCTCACCGACACCGCCGGGGTGCATACCAAGGCCTGGAAGCAGATGTTCGACGCCTTTCTGTCCGAGCGGGCTGAGCGGACCGGGGACAAGTTCGTCCCGTTCGACCCGGTCAGCGACTACCGCAAGTACGTGGACGGCAAGAAGCGTGAGGACGGCGTGCGGTCTTTTCTGGACAGCCGGGGCATCGAGTTGCCCGACGGCGATCCCGACGATCCGGCCGATGCCGACACGGTCTATGGCCTGGGCACCCGCAAGAACGACATGTTCCAGAAGGTGCTGCATGAGGACGGCGTCGAGGTTTTCGAGGGGTCGCGCCGCTATCTGGAGGCGGCCGCGCAGGCGGGTCTGGCAATCGCGGTGGTGTCCTCGAGCGCCAACACCCGCGACGTGCTGGAGATCACCGGTCTGGACCGGTTCGTGCAGCAGCGGGTGGACGGGGTGACGTTGCGCGAGGAGAACATCGCCGGCAAGCCGGCGCCGGACCCGTATCTGCGGGGGGCGCAGCTGCTGGGTGTCGAACCCGCTGCCGCGGCGGTATTCGAGGACGCGATCTCGGGCGTGCAGGCCGGGCGGGCCGGGCATTTCGGGATCGTGGTGGGGGTGGATCGGGTGGGGCAGGCCCAGGAGCTGCGCGACAACGGCGCCGACGTGGTGGTCCGCGATCTGGCCGAATTGCTCGACGGTGAGGAGAACTGATGATCTCCCAGGAATCGTTTCCGGTCGAGCCGTGGCAGATCCGCGAGACCCAGCTCAATTTGAACCTGTTGGCCCAGTCGGAGTCGATTTTCTCGTTGTCCAACGGGCACATCGGGTTGCGCGGCAACCTCGACGAGGGTGAGCCCTACGGTCTGCCGGGCACCTATCTCAACTCGTTCTACGAGATCCGGCCGCTGCCTTATGCCGAGGCCGGTTACGGCTACCCCGAAGCCGGCCAGACCGTCGTCGACGTCACCAACGGCAAGATCATCCGGTTGATGGTCGACGACGAGCCGTTCGACGTGCGCTATGGGGAATTGTTGGACCACGAACGGATTCTGGACCTGCGGGCCGGTACGCTCAGACGCTGCGCGGTGTGGCGCTCGCCCACCGGCAAGCAGGTTAAGGTGACCTCGACGCGGCTGGTGTCGCTGGTGCACCGCAGTGTGGCGGCCATCGAGTACATCGTCGAGGCGATCGACGACTTCTCCCGGGTCACCGTGCAATCCGAACTGGTCACCAACGAGGACCAGCCGCAAACCTCCGACGACCCGCGGGTCTCGGCCATCCTGGAGAACCCGCTGGAAGCCGTCGACCATGAAATCACCGAGGGCAGAGCACTTCTCATGCACCGCACCCGCAGCAGCGCGCTGATGATGGCCGCCGCGATGGATCACGAGGTCGAGGTCGAGGGGCGCTTCGAGATCAGCACCGACGCGCGCGCCGACCTGGCCCGCACCACCGTGATCTGCGGGCTGCGGCCGGGCCAGGAACTGCGCATCGTCAAATACCTCGCCTACGGCTGGTCGAGCCTGCGGTCGCGGCCGGCGCTGCGCGATCAGGCCGCCGCGGCGTTGACCAGCGCCCGCTACAGCGGCTGGCAGGGCCTCGTCGACGGGCAACGCGCCTATCTCGACCTGTTCTGGGATGCCGCCGACGTGGAGGTCGAGGGCGACCCGGAAAGCCAACAGGCCGTCCGGTTCGGGCTCTTCCACCTGTTGCAGGCCAGCGCCCGCGCCGAGCGCCGCGCCATCCCCAGCAAGGGCCTGACCGGAACCGGCTACGACGGCCACGCCTTCTGGGACACCGAGGCTTTCGTGCTGCCGGTGCTCACCTACACCGTGCCGCACGCGGTCGCCGACGCACTGCGCTGGCGGGCCTCGACGCTGGACCTGGCCAAAGAGCGGGCCGCCGAACTCGGCCTGGACGGCGCGGCGTTCCCCTGGCGGACCATCCGCGGCCAGGAATGTTCGGCCTACTGGCCGGCCGGCACCGCGGCCTGGCACATCAACGCCGACATCGCGTTGGCCTTCGAGCGCTACCGCACCGTCACCGGCGACGACTCGCTGGAAGAGGAGTGCGGGCTGGCGGTGCTGATCGAGACCGCGCGGCTGTGGATTTCGCTGGGACACCACGACCGCAACGGTGTCTGGCATCTGGACGGGGTCACCGGGCCCGACGAATACACCGCGATCGTGCGCGACAACGTCTTCACCAACCTGGTCGCCGCCCAGAACCTGCGGATCGCCGCCGACGCCGCCAAACGCCATCCCGACAAGGCGGCCGGGCTGGGGGTGAGCACCGAGGAGATGGCCACCTGGCGACACGCCGCCGACGCCGTCAACATCCCCTACGACGAGGAGATTGGCGTCCACCAGCAGTGCGAAGGGTTCACCAAGTTCGCCGAGTGGGACTTCGAGGACAACGCCACCTATCCGCTGCTGCTGCACGAGGCCTACGTGCGCCTGTACCCCGCGCAGGTGATCAAGCAGGCCGACCTGGTGCTGGCCATGCAGTGGCAGAGCCACGAGTTCACCCCCGAGCAGAAAGCCCGCAACGTCGACTATTACGAACGCCGCACCGTGCGCGACTCCTCGCTGTCGGCCTGCACCCAGGCGGTGATGTGCGCCGAGGTCGGACACCTCGAACTGGCCCACGACTACGCCTACGAGGCGGCGCTGATCGACCTGCGCGATCTGCACCAAAACACCCGCGACGGCCTGCACATGGCCTCACTGGCCGGGGCCTGGATGGCCCTGGTCGACGGATTCGGCGGCCTGCGCGACGACGAAGGCATCCTGTCCCTGGACCCGCAACTGCCCGACGGCATCTCCCGCCTGCGATTCCGGTTGCGCTGGAAGGGTTTTCGAATCACGGTCGATGCCGACCACGAAAACGTCACCTACACCCTGCGCGACGGGCCCGGCGGCGAGTTGGTCATCCAGCACGCCGGCGAGAAAGTCACGCTCAGCACCGAAGAACAATCCACCTTCCCGGTCCGCCCACGCGAGGCGCTGCTGCCGCCACCACCCCAACCGCCCGGCCGCGAGCCGCTGCACCGCCGCTCGCTGACCCGGATGACGTAGCGGCTTCAGTCCGGCTCCGTCAGCCGTGCGGCCGCGGCGACGACGGCCGATCGCAGTTCGGCGTCGCCGAGATCTTCCAGCCCGGTCGCCGAGCGCAGCATCGGTTCGAACAACCGCCAACCCAGTTGCAGTGCAAGAGCATTCGCGATGGCCAGTCGAGCTGCGGTGTCATCACCGTAGCGCGGCAGCACCTGCTCGAGCCACTGGTCGACATTGGGGAACGAGGTCTGCAGCTTTTCGGTCGGATAGCCGTCCAGCCGCGCCCGCGCCCAGACCCGCATCTGTCGGTCTATGGCGCGATCGACCACTGCCGGCGCCGCTCCGGACTGCAGCAACGCGGCCAGGTCGCCGGCTATGTAGTCGAGCACGGCACCGACCAGTTGCTCTTTGGTGCCGAAGTGCCGGAAAACCAAGCCGTGGTTGACCTTTGACCGCGCGGCGATGTCGCGGATGGACGTCGCGGCCGGGCCGCGCTCGGCGAACAGGTCGGCGGCCGCCGTCAGCACCGCGGCCGCCACTTCCTCCCGCCCCTTCGGAATCCTGTCGCGCGAGACGCGTGACGATTCGGTAGCCACCCGCCTACCGTAGCCTGGTAGTAGTCGATTGACTACAAAGGCTCTGCGTGAGGACTACGGCGATGACACACTCGGTGACGGTCACCAAACTGGGCAGCCGGATCGGTGCCCGGGTCTATGGCGTGCGACTGGGCGGCGAGCTGGACGCGGCCACCGTCGATGCGATCTACCAGGCGTTGGTGACCCATAAGGTGATCTTCTTCCGCGACCAGCAGCACCTCGACGACGCCACGCAGCTGGCGTTCGCCGGCCTGCTGGGCACGCCGGTAGGCCATCCGGCCGCCAAAGCCTTCGGCGCGGACGGGCCGATCATCACCCCGATCAACTCAGAGTGGGGCAAGGCCACCCAGTGGCACACCGACATGACCTTCGCCGCCAATCACCCGGCGGCCTCGCTCTTGCGCGCCATCTCGCTGCCCAGCTACGGCGGCTCGACGCTGTTCGCCAACACCGCGGCGGCCTACGCCGACCTGCCGGCACCGCTGCGACACCTGGTCGAGAACCTGTGGGCGGTGCACACCAACAAGTTCGACTACACCATCAGCGACGCCGACTTGGAGTCGCTGACCGATGGCCAGCGGGCCATGGTGCAGGGCTTCCAGCAGCCTGATTTTCGTACCGAACACCCCGTCGTGCGGGTGCATCCGGACACCGGCGAGCGCGCCCTGCTGACCGGCAGCTTCGTCCGCAGTTTCGTCGGCCTGGACCCGTACGAATCGAGCGTGCTGTTCGAATTGCTGCAGCGGCGAATCACGCAGCCCGAGAACACCATCCGCTGGAACTGGGCACCCGGCGACGTGGCCATCTGGGACAACCGGGCGACTCAGCACCGCGCAATCGACGACTACGACAACCAGCAGCGGCTGTTGCACCGCGTGACGCTGGCGGGCGACGTGCCGGTCAACCCTGCGGGGCAGCGCAGCCGGGTGCTCAGCGGAGCCCTGCTTGCCGTGGCGTAGTCGGTTGACTACACTGAGCGATGTAGTCAGTCGACTACAGACGTTCACGCAGAAAGACCGCCCCCATGACCAACGCCCTCGCAGTGCAGAAACTCAGCAGCCGGATCGGCGCCGAGATCAGCGGCGTGCGGTTGGACGGCGAGCTCCCCCGAGCAACCGTCGAAGCCATCCGCGCCGCGCTGCTCACGCACAAGGTGATCTTCTTCCGGGATCAGCACCACCTCGACGACGCTCGACAGCTGGCGTTCAGTGCGCTGCTGGGCACCCCGATCGGACACCCGGCGGCCACCGCCTTGTCAGCGGACGCGCCCGTGATCACCCCGATCAACTCCGAGTACGGCAAGGCCAACCGGTGGCACACCGACGTCACCTTCGCGGCCAACTACCCGGCGGCCTCGATCCTGCGCGCGGTCACCCTGCCCAGCTACGGCGGCTCGACGCTGTGGGCCAACACCGCCACCGCGTACACCGATCTGCCCGAGCCACTGCGCGGCCTGGCCGACAACCTGTGGGCGCTGCACAGCAACCGGTACGACTACGTGCAGACCACGCCGAAGACCGATGCGGAGAAGGCGTTCCGGCAGGTGTTCGAGGCGCCCGACTTCCAGACCGAGCACCCCGTGGTGCGGGTGCACCCCGAGACCGGCGAACGCACCCTGGTGGCCGGCGACTTCGTCCGCAACTTCGTCGACCTGGACAGCCACGAGTCGGCCGCCCTGTTCGAGCTACTGCAGCGCCGAATTACTCTGCCCGAGAACACTATTCGATGGAACTGGGCACCGGGCGACGTCGCTGTCTGGGACAACCGCGCCACCCAGCACCGCGCGGTCGCCGACTACGACGACCAGTACCGGCTGATGCACCGGGTCACCTTGATGGGCGACGTGCCCGTCGGCGTCCACGGGCAGCGCAGCCGGGTGGTCAACGGCGCGCCGCTCGCACTGGCCGGCTGATTCGCACTGAGTAACCGGTGGGCGAATTGCCCGGCCATAACGCGGGAGAACTTCACGTCTCCACACCATCGAAGCCTTGGTGTCCGCGCTCCGGTGTCAACTGTGCAAAGTGTATTTGCCTGTGAGAGTGGGGAGGTCAAGGAAGGTTTTGAACCCTGGGCTAGCCTGGACGACAGCTTCGACTGCGTTGACGCAGCGTGCGGCTGTCATGGCCATGGCATCGGCGAAGCTGCTGCCTTCGCTGCCGGGAAGCCCTAGTTGGAAATCCCCACGAAGGGGGTTGGTCCCCTCGATTTCGATGCGGTAGCCGCCAGCGGGCTCCACGTTGGGCCATTCCGGAGCCATGTCTTCGCGCAGTCGGTTCACGTGCTGAAGTACGATTCGGGGTTCGCCATTGATTACTCCGTTGACTCGGAAGATCATGGCCGCGATCGTGCCTTCGTCGACGACGCGATCGCCGACTGTGAAACGTTCGGGCGCCAAGAAGATCTCGGTTTCGACGGTGACGGTGTCGAGCGTGACTCCTAAGCCCCGCGCTGCCATGTAGGGGACGCTGCCCCATGTCAGGTGGATCGCGTTGGCGTCCTCGGCACTGAGATCCTCGGGTCGGCGGCCAAATCCCATCGCTTGCAACGTCTCGTAGGCTGCCACGTAGTAGTCGGAGTAGTCCAAGCACTCCGTGGCGGTGAGTTTGGTGACCACACCGCAGGTACTAGCCAGTGTTAGCGGCAGGACGTCGCCCATGAAACCTGGCTCGAATCCAGTGGCAAAGAATGTGACACCGCCTGTGTGGCAGGCTATTTCGATCTGAGCCTTGACTTCATCACCACTGGAGTAGTGTTCGGTGCCGATGAACGGGCAGACGGTCGTCGCGACGTTCTTGCCGTTCTCTAACAGCTGAATGATCGTGCGGAACATCTCGTGAGTGTTCGTGCCCGGCACCAGGGGATCCTGGAAGTCGTAAAAACCCGGCGTATAAATCACACAATCGGCGTCAAGGGCCAGGAGGTCGTCCACCGAATCGGTGGCGCTGACACCTACCGGCGGCAATCCGCAGATCTCCCCGGCGTCCTTACCGATCTTGGCCGGGCTGTAACAGCGCAACCCGACCAGATCCAGCTGCGGATTGAGCAAGATGTACTTCAGTGCGAACATCCCGGTGAAGCCGGTCGCCCATTGTATGACCTTGTAGCCAGTCAATTTATCCTCCTGATAGAGCCCCGTATCCGACCTGGCCGGGTGCGCGGACCGTGTGTAATACCGCATCCGAAGACGACAGCGCGTCCGGATGGTCCCGTGGCGGGCGTTGCCAACGGCTCCTCTGCGATATCCGGTGACCGGCGTGGGGACTGCGGCGACTGTGTCCAATGAGACCGGCCACCGAGACTCGCTCAAACGGGGGTAGGAACAGCGGGCAGCGGATCCTCTGTTCTCAACGGGAGGCGCTTGAACCACGGTGTTCTACCGCCGATGACCACCGTCATGATGACACCCCCGGTGACTGCGACGATCCCGGCCGCGATGCACTGCCACGATCGGGCGGCGTCACCGTAGAACGTCCAGGCAGTCGCATACCAGAACACCGTCATCGCAGTGAAGGTCCACCACATCGTGACGTTTTGCCCGATCGTCGAACGTCGGCGGAACATCAATGCGGCGCCGAAAAGCGAATACGAGATGACCGTGGGTGTGGTGGTGAACTGGTAGATCGGGTCGTCCATGACGTATTTGAAATACTCCCAGGTGACGCTCGCCGCGATCTGAAAAGCCAACAGCCCCAACACAAATGCCGGCGTACTGATGCCGGGGATCAGTTCGTCCTTACCGTATTTTACGACCTGGGCGAAAAAGATGAGCTCCAAGATCGCCGCGGTGAGCAGCCCGAACCAGAAGCATTTCAGGTACCAGTGGTGGTAGACGACAAACCAGTCGTAAAAGCGCGCGACACAGCCGGTGTCGTGAGCGAACCAGAAGAAGGTACAAAACAGTGGCATCGAATAGACCTTGTCGCGCTTGGCGACGCGAACGCATTCGATGAGCCAGATCCACTGAAAAATCATTGCGATCGTGAAGCCGCCCAGGATCCACCATTTGTTTTGATCGATGAGGCCCAGTAGTTGGTGGGGGTCGTACAACATCGACGTGCCTTTCGGTGGTGGTCAGCTGTAGAGCAGGCGCTCGGCTTTGGGTGCGTTGGGGCGCAGCATGCTCGACATGCCACCGTCGACGGCGAAGTTGGTGCCGGTGATGTAGCTGCCGGCGTCGCTGGCCAGAAGTTGCACGGCGCCTTCGATTTCGATGCAGTCGCCCAGGCGCCCGGCGGCGGTCATGCCAGCAAAAGACAGTTCAAAGCCTTGAACGGCCTCGCGCCCGGCAGCGCCTTCAACGAGTTTGAGGTGTTCGCGAAGCATGTCGGTCCAGTACATGCCGAGCACGATGGTGTTGACGGTGATGTTGTCGTGACCGGTCTCGGCGGCCGCGGTGCGCGCGAACGCGTTCATCGCGCTCTTGGCGGCCGTGTAGAGGCTCATTCCTTCCTGCGCGGAGCCGCGCACGCTGGTCGTCGACGAGCTATAGATGAGGCGGCCCCACTTCTGTTGGCGCATACGAGGGAGGAACGCGCGGGTGAGTGCGACGTTGGCCATCACGTTGATCTGGAAGATCTGATCCATCCGCTCGTCGGTGATGGCGTCGACGGGCTCGAACAGATCCGCGCCGGCGTTGCCGACGAAGATGTCGACGCCGCCGAACTTGTCGATGGTCGCGGCAGCGAGATCGCTGATGCTGGAACGGTCCTGCAAGTCGATCGTCGCGATGTCGACGTTGCCCTGCGGGGCTTCCTCGGCAAGCTTGTCGGCAGCTTCCTTCAGCAACGACTCGCGGCGGGCTGCGATCACCACGGTGGCGCCGCTCTTAAGCAGACCACGGGCCATGTGATAGCCCAAGCCGGTGCTGCCGCCGGTAACCAGTGCGGTGCGGCCGGTCAGGTCGAAGAGTTCGAATCCAGCACTCATGTCTTCTCTTTCGTGTGTAGAACGATTCGGTGGGTCGTCTATTTGGTCAGGGCGTAGCGACCGCCCAGCGGGGGCAACGCCAGGAAGGTCAGGTATCCGGCTGGTGCGTTGACCACTGGCTCGATGGAGTTGACGCAGCGCGCCGCAGTCATGGCCATCGCGTCCGAGAAACTGGAACCGGTACCACCGGGCAGGCCCATCGGAAACTCGCCGCGGAATGGCGGGAATCCGTCGATCTCGACGCGGTAACCACCGTCGGCGCCGATCGATTCCCAGTCCGGCGCCATGTCAGCGGTCGCGCGTGTGATGTGGTTGATGACGAACTTGGGGTCGCCCTCCACCAGTCCGGTCAGCTTCCAGCTCAACGCGCCGATGGTGCCCTCCCCGATCGGCAGACCGGCCGGCGTGGTGAAACTGCTTGGGGCTAAATAGAAGTCCGCTTCAAGGCGAGTGTCGTCCACGACAACGCCCAGCGCATCGGCCAAGACATGCAGCGCCCCACCCCAGCCGACCGTGATCGCACCGAGGCCCTCCGGCGGGATGTCCTGCGGCCGCGCCCCGAAGCCGAGTTGCTGCAACGTGGCCACCGCCGGGTAGGTCGAGACGTCGATGATCTCCCAGGTCCTGATCTGGGTGATCTCGCCGACCACGCTGGCCAGGGTGTAAGCCAGCGCATCGGTGGTGAAACCCGGATCGAACCCGCTGAAATGAACCGTTGTTCCCCCGCCTGCAGCACAGGCGGCTTCCAGCCGTGCGCGAAACGCTTCACCGTCGGCCAAGTGGCGCCAGTGGGTAGCCGTGCACACCGACGTTATGACATTCTTGCCGCTGGCCAGGATCGCTTCGAGGTCGGCGACCCATCCCGCCGCGGGGTTGTCGGGAATGCTGGGATCGGACAACATGTCTTGGGGCATGAAGACCACGCAGTCGGCATCGAGCGCCAACAGTGCATCTCTGTCGTGGGTCAACGTGACCCCGGCTGGTGCACGCCCGATGAGCTCTCCGGCGTCTTGGCCCACCTTGTCGTCGGAGTAGCAGCGCACACCCACCAATTGCAGGTGAGGGTTGTTGAGGATGAAGCCCAACGAGTACTTCCCGGTGTATCCGGTGGCCCATTGGATGACTTTCAGGGGGGACATGAACGCTCCGCTCTGACCTTCAATGTGATGTCCAACACGGACGCTAACAAGTATGTTGCTTGCAAACAAGTTTTTTCCTGGAATGATTTCGCCATGCCAGCCAAAGGTTCTGTCGGGCTCACCCAGGCCGAACGGTCCGTTGAGTCCTCACAGCGGCTGCTTGCAGCGGCCATTGCACTGATCGCGGAGAAGGGGTTCGAAAAAACCACCGCCGCCGAGATCGGTGAGCGCGCCGGCTACAGCCGCGCGATGGTACGGGCCCGATACGGCACCAAAGAGGCGCTGCTGGAGTCGCTGGTGCGGACCGAATACGAGCCCATGTTCCTTGTGGCACCAGCCCCGGCTGCGCACGGCCTCGCGACGATACTCGGCCAATTCGACCATCTCGCCGCCCAAGCGGCCGAGAAGCCCGAACTGCTGACAGCCTTCTTCACCCTGTGCTTCGAGGCCATCGGGCCGGTACGAATGCTCAGCCCTTGGCTACGCGCCTGGCTGGCCCGCTACCGTGCAGCCACCAATACCGCATTCCAGCGGGGCCAGAAAGACGGGTCCATCCGGGCCGATCTTGACGTCGAACTGGAGACCCGGAAGATCATCACCTACGGTCTCGGACTCGGATTCCGCTGGACCCTGGAACCCGAGCTCGTCGACTTCGTCGCCGAACTTCGCCAATGGCGCGACTCCCTAGAAGTCGAGTACGCCCCGCCGCACACTTAGAGTTGCGAGCCACTTGCAGCGGCACACCGTCAAGAACATTAAACCCATTGAATGGCAACATCTTCGAATTGTTCATCTTAATTGGCTACTCGGCTAATGGCCCATATGTCCGCCGAGGGCCAGTACCTGACATACCGGCGCTCCTACCAGAGTCACAACACGACACCCACGAATCACCCTGTGACACAGGGACTCCGGCTTAGCTGTCCGCCGCCCGTCTAGAGGAGCTAACCGGCGTCGGCGGTCGAGTTCACCGGGTCGATCGGCAGCCACCGCAGCGCGGCCGGAGCATCCGCGGGCACCACCGGATGCTCTGGGGCGATCGGGTCCAGCCGCCGGTAGTCGTCACCCTGGAAGGGCCGCTCGTCGTTCTGACCCTTGTTCGGCCAGAGCGACGCGGCCCGCTCGGCTTGTGCCGCAATGGAAAGCGACGGGTTGACACCCAGGTTCGCCGAGATCGCCGACCCGTCCACGACGAACAGCGTCGGGTACCCATAGACCCGGTGGTAGGGATCGATCACCCCGGTGGCGGGGCTGTCGCCGATCGCCGCGCCGCCCAGGAAGTGCGCGGTGAGCGGAATGTTGAACAGCTCACCCCAGGTGCCGCCGGCCACCCCGTCGATCTTCTTCGCGATGCGGCGGGTCACCTCGTTGCCGACCGGGATCCACGTCGGGTTCGGCTCACCGTGGCCCTGCTTGCTGGAGTACCACCGGATGCCGAGCTTGCCGCGTTTGGTGAACGTGGTGATCGAATTGTCCAGATGCTGCATCACCAGCGCGATCACGGTGCGCTCACTCCAGTGCCGGGGGTACAGCAGCCGCAGCATCTTGCGCGGGTCCTCGCCGGCCTGGTCCAGCAACTGCCGCCAGCGCGGCACATCAGTCCCCTCGGGGCCCGTGCCGTCGGTCATCAACGTCTGCAGCAGACCCATCGCATTGGAGCCCTTGCCGTACCGGACCGGCTCCACGTGGGTGTCGGGCGTCGGGTGGATCGACGAGGTGATGGCCACCCCGTGGGTCAGGTCCAGGTCAGGATTGACCTCCAGGGTCGCCGCCCCGACGATGGATTCGGAGTTGGTCCGGGTCAGCACGCCCAGCCGGTCGGACAGCTTGGGCAGCTTTCCGGCGTCACGCATCCGGAACAACAGATGCTGCGTACCCCAGGTGCCGGCGGCCAGGATCAGGTGCCCCGCGGTGTAGGTGCGCTTGTCGCGACGCAGCCAGCTGCCGGTCCGCACCGTCTTGACCTCCCACAAGCCGTCGGAGCGCTGCTGGAAACCTTTGACCGTCGTCATCGGAATCACTTCGGCGCCAGCCGATTCCGCCAAACCCAGGTAGTTCTTCAGCAGGGTGTTCTTGGCGCCGTGGCGGCAGCCGGTCATGCAGCAACCGCATTCCAGGCAGCCGGTGCGGTCCGGCCCGGCACCACCGAAGTACGGGTCGGGCACCGTCACCCCGGGGGCCTTGGTTCCGTCGGGGCCGAAGAACACCCCCACCGGCGTGGGCACCCAGGTGTCGCCGCAACCCATCTCGTCGGCGACCTCCTTGAAGATGCGGTCGGCGTCGGTGAAGGTGGGGTTCTGCACGACGCCCAGCATCCGTTGCGCCTGCTGGTAGTGCGGCATCAGCTCGTCGCGCCAGTCGGTGATGTGCTTCCACTGCTGGTCGTTGAAGAACGGTTCCGGCGGGATGTAGAGGGTGTTGGCGTAGTTCAGCGATCCGCCACCCACCCCGGCGCCGGCCAGGATCATCACGTTCTTCAGCGGGTGGATGCGCTGGATTCCGTAGCAGCCCAGTTTGGGCGCCCAGAGGAACTTGCACAGGTTCCACGAGGTCTTGGCGAAATCTTCGTCGGCGTAGCGGCGCCCGGCCTCCAGCACGCCCACCCGGTAGCCCTTTTCGGTGAGGCGCAGCGCGCTGACGCTGCCCCCGAAACCCGAACCGATGATCAGAACGTCGTAATCCGGCTGCATTCCCGCAGTATGCCCCTCTTTACACGCGCCCTGTAACCGGCGGGTGCTTCGCGGCGAAGATAGACTAAGTTCATGACTAAGTCCACTGTGCTACGGGTCGGCGTCCACGAGGCGAAGACACGCATGTCGGAGCTGTTGCGACTGGTCGATAGCGGGCAGGAGATCGAGATTGCGCGCAGTGGCGAACCCGTGGCAAAGCTGGTGCCATTTCGCCCGCGCGAGATCCGGCGCTTGGGCATTGACCACGGCATATACACCGTGCCTGATGATTTCGACGCTCCGTTGCCAGACGATGTGCTGCAAAGCTTCCATCAGTGAAGCGTTTGCTGGTAGACACTCACGTCTGGCTGTGGATGCAGTCTGATCCCGGGCGGCTACGCGATGAAGCACGTGGCCTCGTTGCGGACGCCCGCAACGACGTTTTCCTCTCCGCCGCCAGCGCCTGGGAGATCGCGATCAAATACCGCCTCGGCAAACTCCTGTTGCCCGAAACCCCAGCCACGTACGTACCGGATCGAATGCGTCGTTCCGGAACATCTGCGCTACCGGTCGAACACGCTCACACGCTGCGCACCGCCGCGCTTCCAGACCATCACCGGGATCCGTTCGACCGCCTCATCGTCGCCCAGGCGCAGCTACTCAACCTGACCGTCGTGACCGCCGATGAGCAACTGTCCGCCTACGACGTCGCGCTCGTCGCGGCGTGACAACCTCAGCTACCGACCGTCAGGCCGACCTTCTGGAACTCCTTGAGGTCGCAGTAGCCGGCCTTGGCCATCGCCCGGCGCAGGCCCCCGACCAGGTTCAGGGTGCCGAACGGGTCGTCGGATGGGCCGTTGAGGACCCGCTCCAGCGGGGAGCGTTCGCCGACGGCGATCTGCAGCAGCGCGCCGCGCGGCAGCGACGGATGCGCGGCGGCCGACGGCCAGAACCAGCCCTCGCCCAGGGCTTCGGCGGCCTCGGCCAGCGGCGTACCCAGCACCACCGCATCAGCCCCGCAGGCGATCGCCTTGGCCAGCTCGCCGGAGGTGTGGATGTCGCCGTCGGCCAGCACATGCACGTAGCGCCCCCCGGTCTCGTCGAGGTATTCGCGGCGGGCCGCGGCGGCGTCGGCGATCGCGGTGGCCATCGGCACGCTGATGCCCAGCACCTCGTCGGTGGTGGTCACGCCCCGGGTGGCGCCGTAGCCGACGATGACCCCGGCCGCGCCGGTGCGCATCAGGTGCAGCGCGGTGCGGTGATCCTGGACACCGCCGGCCACGACGGGGACGTCGAGTTCGGAGATGAAGCTCTTCAGGTTCAGCGGTTCGCCGTCCCGGGCCACCCGTTCGGCCGAGACGATGGTGCCCTGGATCATCAGCAGATCGATACCGGCCTGCACCAGCACCGGCGTCAGGGCCTGGGCGTTCTGCGGGCTGACCCGCACCGCGGTGGTGACACCGGCCTCGCGAATGCGGGCCACCGCGGCGCCGAGCAGGTCGGGGTTCAGCGGGGCGGCGTGCAGTTCCTGCAGCAGCCGGATCGCCGCCGACGGTTCGGGCTCCTTGCTGGCGGCTTCGAGCAGTTGCGTGATCTTGGCCGGTACGTCGGAGTGCCGCCCGATCAGGCCTTCGCCGTTGAGCACGGCCAGGCCGCCGAGCCGGCCCAGCTCGATGGCGAACTCCGGGGACACCAGGGCATCGGTCGGGTGGGCCAGCACCGGGATCTCGAAGCGGTAGGCGTCGAGCTGCCAGGCGGTCGACACGTCCTGCGACGAGCGGGTGCGCCGCGACGGCACGATGTTGATTTCGCTGAGTTCGTAGGTACGACGGGCGTTGCGGCCCATGCCGATCTCGACCATGGCCAGTTCGCTGTTCACCGGGCGTAGTAGTTGGGCGCTTCGACGGTCATGGCGACGTCGTGCGGATGACTTTCCTTCAGGCCCGCGGCCGTGATCCGGACGAACTGCGCCTGCTGCAGCACCTCGATGGTGGCCGAGCCGGTGTAGCCCATCGCCGCGCGCAGGCCGCCGGTGAGCTGGTGAATCACCGAGCCCAGCGGGCCACGGAACGGCACCCGCCCCTCGATACCCTCGGGAACCAGCTTGTCCTCGGACAGCGCGTCGTCGGCGAAGTACCGGTCCTTGGAATAGGACTTGCCGCCGCCTCTACCCTGCATGGCACCCAGCGATCCCATGCCGCGGTAGCTTTTGTACTGCTTGCCGTTGACGAAGATCAGCTCGCCGGGCGCCTCGGCGGTTCCCGCCAACAGCGAGCCCAGCATGGCGGTCGAGGCTCCCGCGGCCAACGCCTTGGCGATGTCGCCGGAATACTGCAGCCCGCCGTCGGCGATCACCGGCACACCCGCCGGAGCACACACCGCGACGGCTTCCAGGATCGCGGTGATCTGAGGGGCGCCGACACCGGCCACCACCCGGGTGGTGCAGATCGAGCCCGGACCGACACCCACCTTCACCGCGTCGGCGCCGGCGTCGACCAGAGCTGCGGCCGCCGCGCGGGTGGCCACGTTGCCGCCGACCACCTCGACCCGGTCGCCGACCTCGAGCTTGAGCTTGTTCACCATGTCCAGGACCAGGCGGTTGTGCGCGTGCGCGGTGTCGACCACCAGCACGTCGACACCGGCGTCGACCAGCATCATGGCGCGTACCCAGGCGTCGCCGCCAACGCCCACGGCGGCCCCGACCAGCAGCCGCCCGTCGCTGTCCTTGGTGGCCAGCGGGTGTTGTTCGGTCTTGACGAAGTCCTTGACGGTGATCAGCCCGGTCAGCTTGCCGCGGCCGTCCACGATGGGCAGCTTCTCGATCTTGTTGCGGCGCAACAGGCCCAGCGCCGCCGAGGCGCTGACCCCCTCCTGAGCGGTGATCAGCGGCGACTTGGTCATCACTTCGGCGACGTGCTTGTTCTGGTCGACCTCGAAGCGCATGTCGCGGTTGGTAATGATGCCCACCAGTGCGCCGTCGTCGTCGACGACGGGCAGGCCGGAGATCCGGAACCGCGCGCACAGCGCGTCGACCTGGGCCAACGTGTTGTCCGGACGGCAGGTGACCGGGTCGGTGACCATGCCGGCTTCGGACCGCTTCACCATCTCGACCTGGCCGGCCTGCTCGGCGACCGGCAGGTTGCGGTGCAGCACACCCATGCCGCCGGAGCGGGCCATCGCGATGGCCATCCGCGACTCGGTGACGGTGTCCATCGCCGAGCTCACCAACGGCACCTTGAGCCGGATCTTCCGGGTTAGCTGACTTGAGGTGTCGGCCGTGGCGGGCACCACATCCGACGCCGCGGGCAGCAGCAGCACATCGTCGAAGGTCAGGCCGAGCATCGCGATCTTGTGCGGGTCGTCACCGCCGGTCGGCACCGGATTCTCGGCCAGGCCGCCTACCCGCACATAGGGGCTGCCGACCAGGTCGGAGCTGTCTTCGAGGCCGGACATGCCACGGGACATCGGCGAGGCCCTCCAATATGCCTGCTGGGTGGAAAGCCCATCCTATCGGCTCCCGGGGCTGCCGCAGTCACGACTTCGGCGTGGCGGCGGTCCGAACCCGCGCAGTCACGGCGTGCCTCGATAATTTCTGGCGTTATCACTACCCGGCTGCGTAGGCTGTGGGGGTGCGTGACCACCTTCCACCGGGTTTGCCACCCGACCCTTTCGCGGACGACCCGTTGGACCCGTCGGCGGCGCTGGAGGCCGTAGAGCCTGGTCAGCCGCTGGACCAGCAGGAGCGGATGGCCGTCGAGGCCGATCTGGCCGACTTGGCCGTGTATGAAGCGTTGTTGGCGCACAAGGGAATTCGCGGCCTCGTGGTGTGTTGCGACGAATGTCAGCAAGACCACTACCACGACTGGGACATGCTGCGCGCCAACCTGCTTCAACTACTGATCGACGGAACGGTCCGTCCGCACGAGCCGGCCTACGATCCCGAGCCGGACGCCTACGTCACCTGGGATTACTGCCGCGGCTACGCCGACGCGTCGCTCAACGAGGCGACCTCGGACGCCGACGGCTTCCGCCGCCACCTCTGATCTGAAGTCCGGTTAGTCAGGGCCTGTTCGGGAACGGAGTTCTCGGCGCCACCGGCCCCGTTGTTCGATCCCACAGCGCACCCGGCGGTGTCGACGACGCCGGCGCGCTCGGCCCGGCTGCCGGCGTGTTGGGCGTCGCCGACGGGCTGGGCTTGGGCTTTCCCTTCGATGACGTGGGCGGAGGCGAAGCAGGCGTAGTGGTCGTCGGCTTGGGCTTGGTGGTCGTTGTGGTCGGTGCCGGGCTGTGCGTGGTCGTCGCCGGCGGCGAAGACGCGGTGGTGCCCGGGTCCAGCGGCGGTGTCCACGAGTTCGCCGGCGCGGTGGCATTCGCGTCGCGCTTTTCCAGCTTGGTGTTCAGCTGGTTCACCTCCGCCAGCAGTCCCTGCTTGCGGCCGCGGTCGTTGACACCCTGCAAGGTGGTGGAGACCTCGGCCAGCTGATTCTGCGCCTGATCCCACTGACCCTGGGCGATCATCTGCTCGACCTTGGCCAGGTCCGCCTTGGCGGACAGCATGATCTGGTCGTCGTTGACTCTGGGCTCGTTGAACATCATCGCGTGCAGGCCGTAGAGCAGATCGCCGGGCTTCGCGTCGGCCACCACGGCACCGAAGCCGCTGAGTGCCAGCAGGGTTGCCGCCACCGAGCCGACCGCGGCCAGCCCGCGACCACCGCGCGGGCGGTGCGCCATCCCGTGGCGGAGCGCGTCTTCGGCCTCGTCCTGGGACACCAGCGCGCTGGCCGGTGGCCATCTCAGGTCGTCGCGCCAGTCGCCGAGCAGCTCGGCCAGCGCCTGGTCTTCGAAGGCCGGCAATCCTTCGGCGGCGCCGAGTCGGGTTTCGGTGCGGGCGGCCAGCGCGTCCAGCAGTAGGTCGGTCTGGGCGACCTCGTCGAGCGCGGGCTGGTCGCCGCGGGTGAAATCGGATCTGTGGTTACGCATAGTCACCTGCCGCGACGATTTCGTCCTTCAACCGTTGAAGGGCGCGGTGTTGAGCCACCCGGACAGCTCCGGTGGTACTTCCGACGGCTGCGGCGGTCTCCTCGGCACTCAGACCGACTACCACGCGCAGGATCAGGATCTCGCGTTGCTTGGCCGGGAGCGTCTCGAGCAGTTCGTTCATCCGGGTGACCGAGTCGGCCTCGATGGCCATCTGTTCCGGGCCGGCGTCGTAGGACCGGCGCTCGGGAACGGCCTCGGTGGGATAGGCCAGGTCCCGGCCGGCGGCGCGGTGCGCGTCGGCGACTTTGTGGGCTGCGATGCCGTACAGGAAGGCCAGGAACGGGCGTCCTCGGTCCCGGTAGCGCGGCAGCGCCGTTATGGTGGCCAAACACACCTCCTGTGCCACGTCATCTGCTGACAATCCACTCCGTTCGACGGTGCCGACGCGCGCTCGGCAGTACCGGACGACGATCGGACGGATGGTCTCCAGCACCTCCCGAAGTGCATTCCGGTCCCCTGCGGCGGCCTGGCCGACCACAGCGTCGAGACGTTCTCCCTGCATTGTCATCGACGGTGGTTTCTCCAAAGTCACGAACGGGACTCATCCCGGGCTAACTCGCTGGTCGGTAGTAACGGCAGGACAGAACTTCACGCGGTACGCCAGGCGCCACCGGCGCGTTGCACCTCACCTGCGCAAATATCCCTAATTTCGAGCAGTTCGGGCAGCCCCTGTGCTCCAACCGTGACGCTTCCGGTATCCATCAGCAAGCAAGCCAGCGCCCAGCGCAGAGGTGTCAATCCCAGCGGTTCGGCCGCCTGCAGGGCCTGTTGCGCGACGTCACGCGCCCGCTCGACATCCCCGGCTGCGCACAGCGCGGCCGCGAGTACGACGGCGCTCTTGATCCGGTGTCGCGCCGATCCGCCGGTCATGGTTGCCGCCCGCCCGACCGCGCCCTCGGCGCGCTGCACGGCGGTTCGCCCGTCGCCGCAAGCCATCGCCAGCTCCGCTGCGACCCAGCCGCGGCGCACGGCCAGGCGGTCTGCGGCCAGGGCCGACAGCTCGGCCTGATGCAGTGCCTCGTCCGCGCGGCCCAGCAACACCTGGGCGGCGGCGAAGCGGCCGACGCCCAACGCGTCGGCCGCCAGCCCGATCAACGCGTCGGCGCGGGCCTCGGGGTCGCTCCCGGCCAGCGCCAGCGCGCGGCCGTCCCAGCCGCGCGCCAAGGTGTGCCAGCCCAGCTGTCGCAGGAACGATCCGTGTGTGCTGTGTGCGAGCGAGGCCAGCCGACCGGATGTGGCTTGGCGGCGCAGCAGCGCCAGGTCGGCATAGGCGCTGGCGTACCGGCCCTGCCCGCCGGCGGCGACGGCGCGCAGCCACAACTGATCGGCGGTCGCGGCGGTGGGCAGCGGCCAGGTGGCGGGCGCGGCGCCGAAGGCGGCCCGGGTCAGCGTCGCGTCGATGGCCGCGAGGGGTTCAGTCACCGCGATAGCTCACCCCGGCCCGATCCACTGACGCAACTGCCACCGCGGCGGCGCCGCCAACCCATCCGCTCGTCCGGCACCATGACCCGGTCCCCGGGCCTGCCCCGGCCCGGAACTGGAACGAGTTTCACTCACCGTGATAGCTGCGGTCCCACCCGTAAAAAGTTTGTGCTTTCTGTGTTACCAGAATATTAATCGCCATGGCCGACGTGCCAATCACAACCCTGCGACAATATCCCTGTGAGCTGCCACGATAGGGTCTCTTTCCAGCTCGATTAGCACACCTACCCTTCACCGAAAGCGAGATAGATGAACGCAGAGTTAATTCTCCCAGAACCAGTCTGTTTTTAATCACATCAAGCGCCTATTGACGGAAATTCGTTAGCGCCCCTAGCGTCTACCTTGTTCGGTGTAGTCATCGGTGACGCCACTGCCAATTCAGTTGCACAACTCGCGTTTGTTTCGGGTCGGCCCCTTCGGTGGGGCGTGCAGAGAGGGAATCAGCAATGCCACAGCCGGAACAGCTACCTGGGCCCAACGCCGACATCTGGAACTGGCAGTTGCAGGGGTTGTGCCGAGGCGTCGACTCATCGATGTTCTTCCATCCCGACGGAGAGCGCGGCCGAGCCCGCATGCTTCGGGAGCAACGCGCCAAGGAGATGTGCCGGCGCTGCCCGGTAATCGACGAGTGCCGCACGCATGCGCTCGATGTCGGTGAGCCCTACGGAGTGTGGGGCGGCCTGTCGGAGTCCGAGCGCGAGTTGCTGCTCAAGGGCGCCATCGGTCGCGGCCGCGGTATCCGCCGCTCGGCCTGATTGCCGTTAGACGACGCAGGCCCGGGGTGCGTTTCGCCTCCGGGCCTGCGTTTGTTTGCTGGTCGGATGCGATCAGAGCAGGTGGGTGCGCAGGTGGGCCTGGGCGCTCGCGTGAAAAGCCCTCAGCATCTCCGATTTCGGAGCAAATAGTTCGGCCCCGTGGTACATCCCGGGAATCGTGACAAGCGTGCTGGTGACGCCGCTGGATTGCAGCCGCTGCGCGTAGTCGACGTCCTCGGTGTAGAACAGGTCGAGTTCTCCCACCCCGACCCAAGCCGGCGGCAGCCCGCTCAGATCCTGCCGGCGCGCGGGTGCCGCGTACTCCGGCGCGTCCGACATTCGCGGTTGGCGGCCCAGATAGCAGCTCCAGCCGAACCGATTCGCTTCCGGGGTCCACATGAACCGGCCCCGCCCGGCGTGATCGGTGCGCAGCGTGCTGCGGTCGTCGAGCATCGGGTACACCAGCACCTGCGCCCGCAGCGGGATTCCCTCGTCGTGGCTGCGCTGCGCGACGGCGGCGGCCAGGCCACCGCCCGCGCTGGCGCCCATCACGGCCAATCGCTGCGGGTCGATGCCCAACTCGGCGGCGTTGGTACGCAGCCACCGCAACACGGTCATGCAGTCGTCGAGTCCGGCCGGAAATGGGTGTTCGGGCGCCAGCCGGTAGTCGGGTGAGACGGTGACCACGCCGAGTTCCCGGGCCAGTCGCGCGGCGAAACCGACCTCCATCTCCGGCGAGCCCATGACATAGCCGCCACCGTGTATGTACAGCACGGCGGGCCGTGGCGCAGCGATATGGGTGGGCGTGACGATCAGCACCCGAACGGAGGGCTCACCGGCGCGGCGTTCGGTCACCGTCACGCCCGGTCCCGCGGGGCTGGGTATTCGCGAAGCGCGGCGAAACAACGGCAGCGACCAGGCATGCCCGATTCCAGGAACGAACGGCAGCAACGGATTTCGGAGCTCGGGCGCCACTTCGGCCAGGCTGTGGCGCGCGGCCGCGTATCGCCGGGCCGCCAGCGTGGCCGCCCCTGCCGCGGCAACGACGGCGAATCGCTTCGACGAGCCGACGAGCACCACGGCCCGATTAAAGCACGGGCGGCTGGTGCCGCGCCCCGGGCGCGGCGACCGTGATTCCCAAAGCTGCGGCGGCCTGACCGAGCCGAGTGTCGGAGGTGACGAGCGCGGCCAACGGCGCGGCACTCGACGCGACTTGAGCGGTAGCCAGATGCACCGCGTCCAGCGTGCACAGGCTTGCCTCGGGGTAGGACGCAGCGGTGGAACGAATCACGGGGTCGAGGTCGAACCGGTCCACCCTGGCGAGCACGGCGGGAACCGCCGGAAGGCCGTCGGGAGCCACCACGCGGAGCGCGCGGGGCAGCTCAATCTCCGCCAAAACCGATGTTATCCAAGGCATTTCAATGCGATCGTCGAGCCACTGCACCAGTCACCGACACTTCGCCCACGCCGATCATGTACTACAAAGTTGCTCTACCGCAGTCACACCAACTGGGCGCGCCGGCGCACGAGGTAGGCCTTCTCGGCCGGGTTGTCGACGAGCATCAACGCTGCGTCGTAGGCGGCGCGCGCTTCGCTGGACCGCCCGAGGCGCCGCAGCAGCTCGGCGCGGGTGACGTGAAATGCGTGATAGCGCTTCATGTTTGCCCGCGGCAACTTCTCGACCCGCGCTAAGGCGACCTCGGGCCCGTCAAGTTCGGCAATCGCGACCGCGTAGTTGAGCTCAGCGACCGGTCCTGGGTCGATCACCAGCAGCTGTCGGTACAGCGCGGCGATCTGGGACCAGTCGGTGTCAGCTGCGCTCGGCGCGTCGGTGTGTACCGCGTTGACCGCGGCGAGCAATTGGTAGCGACCGGGACGGTTGATCGCCAGGCAGTTGCGGACCAGGGCGTGCCCTTCGGACACAAGTGCCCGATCCCACGCACCTCGATGCTGTTCGGGCAGCGGCACCAACTCACCGTCGGCGATCCGGCTCGACCGCCGAGCCTGCGTGAGCAACATCAGAGCGAGCAAGCCCGTCGCCTCCGGACAGTCGGGCAGCAACCCGCACAGCATTCGGCCCAGCCGGATGGCCTCGGTGGCGAGGTCGTCGCGCACCGCCACGCCGGAGGTCGCCAGATATCCCTCGTTGAAAACCAGATAGATCACCGCCAGCACCCCGGCGACCCGATCCGGCAGGTCTTCGGCGGCGGGTACCCGGTACGGAATACGCGCGGCGGCAATCTTTTTCTTGGCACGGTGGATCCGCTGCGCCATCGTTGTCTCCGACACCAGGAATGCCGCGGCAATCTCGGCGACCGAAAGGCCGCCGAGCAGGCGCAGCGTCAGCGCCACCCGTGCCTCGATCGCCAGCGCCGGGTGACAGCAGGTGAAGATCAGCCGCAGCCGATCGTCGGCTATGCCGCCCGTGGCTTCGTGCGCCGGTTCATCGCGAATCATGTTGGCTGCCAGATGTTTTGACGTTCGCTGTGATTCGCGGCGGATCAGGTCGATCGCCTTGTTGGCCGCGACTGTGATAAGCCACCCGGCCGGGTTCGGCGGTACCCCGTCCCGCGGCCACCGTTGCAGAGCAACCAGCAGCGCCTCGCTGGCCGCCTCCTCGGCGACGTCGACGTCGCCGAATCGACGGACCAACGAGGCGATCACCCGTCCGTACTGGTCGCGATAAACCCGCTCGATCGCGTCCACGTGTTTGCCCAACCTGCCTGCCCTAAGGGGCGTCCCCGAACGGCCGCACCTCGACGCGGCCCTGACAGGCTTTGGACCCTTGTTTCGCCCAGTCCAGCGCGGCATCGAGGTCGGCGGCTTCAATGATCCAGAACCCGCCGAGATATTCCTTGGATTCGGTGTACGGGCCGTCGGTGATCACGGGTGTGTCGCCGGTGTTATCGACCACGGTGGTCACCTCGCGAGGCATCAAACCACCGGCGAACACCCAGGCGCCGGCCGTCTGCAGCTTCTCGTTGAACGCGTCGACGGCGTCGAAAATCGGCTGCGTCTGCTCGGGCGTCATCTCGGCCATCGCGGCGGCCTCCGCGGTGTCGTGGTTGACGGCCAGAAAGTACTGCGGCATCTCTTGCTCCCTGCGCTACGCGGGCGCGCCGGATGGCTGCCCGTCATGATATCTACGAAGACGACGTCCTCGTTATGACACCGGCAGCCGGGAAAATTCATCGAAATCGGTAGCCGAGACGCCGTCGCGCTGGACGGCGCAGGTCAGATCGCTGCCTAGCCGGAATGCGGCGGAAGGTTGTAGGCGAACGATTTCTGCTGGCGCTGCTTCATCTTCTGCAGGCACTGGTGATGCTTGCGTGCGTGGTATGCCAGCGGAAAGTAGGTCAGCCGGTCTGGCAGCACCCGGTAGGCGGTGCGGATCACCGTGTAGGCCCGCACCAGCTGGCGTTCCTCCTTGGCGCTCCAGGTGACGCCGAGCTTTTCGCGAAGACGCGGATCCAGGAGCCCGACGACGGACAGGTAGTTGAGCCGGATCGAGGGCCGCACCGCGGCCCGGGCCAGCGGGGCCAGCTGTTTCGGGAAGGACGGCGGCAGCTCGACCTTGCGGGTCTGCATGTCGTGCATCAACTGCAGCGCCTGCGGCGTGCCTTGCAGCTTGTCCAGCATCGCTTCGAAGTAGTCGGCCATCTCCTGCTGCGACTCGGGGTATCCGCGCATCGGCACGTGCAGCAGCCGGGCCAGCCGGCGATTGTCACGCAGCAGCTCCTGCTTCTCGACCTCGGTGAATTCCCGGCCGATCAGCAACCGGCCGGCCTGCGCGTTGACGATGTAGCCGGTGGCGATCACCCATTGGTACGCCTCGGGGTTCAGCGCGCTGATCTGTTTTCCGGTCTCGGCGCTTTTCATTTTGATCGGCTGGTGCATCGCACGGACCCGGTCACCCTCGGCAGCGGCCTCGGTTCCACCGTAGGTCCAGCGCAGCACCGAGTCGACGGAACGTATCGCACGTCCACCCGGGTCACCGTGGAACGCCGCGGAGTAGCGGCCGGTGATCTCGGCGATCACCGGGTGCATCGCCTGCATCATGAATGCTGCGCCCTCGAGGATGAGGAATGTCCAGTGTCCGGTGTGTTCGGCGGTCAGCGAATCCGGCGGCACGAGTTCGATTCCCCCGGAATCCTCGGCCTGCCGGTGGACTTCGAGGTTGGTGGCGGTCATCGGTTCCCTCCCGTCGAACTGATGACCCGACGCTAATATGACCGTCAGGTCGCATTCAAGTCGCGTCAGGAGTACCCAGTGAGCGCAACAAAGCCCAGTTCAGGCCGCCGCAAGGCACCACAGCAGGCCCGTTCCCGCGAGATGGTCGCAAAAATTGTGTTGGCCACGGTGTCGTTGCTGCACGAGTACCCGCCCGAGCAGCTCACCACCAATCTGATCGCCGAGAAGGCAGACATCAGCAAGGGGTCGATCTATCAGTACTTCGCGAACAAGGAACAGATGATCGATGCCGCGATCGAGCAACTCGCCGCCGATCAGGCGCCCGGCATCGAGGCCCGGCTCCGGGCGATCACCCTCGACCAGCCGGAACCGGCGATGGAAGCATCGATCGACATCCTCATCGACGTCACGATCGCCAACCGCCGGTTGATTCGCTACCTGGCCGAGCGGCCCGATCACGTCCGGACCTTCGACAACATCTCGGGCCTCAACGCCACGTTGCTGGCGATGTCCACCCTGCACATGAACCACTACCGCAGCCAGTACCGCAGCGAACTGAGTCCGAGCGCATTGGCGTGGTTGTTCTTCAACATGGCGGTGGCGACGACCCTGCGCTATATCGAGTCCGACGATCCCATCAGCCTCGACGAACTGCGCACCGGGCTGAAACTCGCCTCCGCCGGCTTCCTCATCGGCAATCGAGACTAGCCCCGCGGTTGCGGATTACTCGCCGCCGGTGATCCAGTTTGTGGCCTGCTCGGACTCACCACCGGCGAAGTGGCGGATCTGCGCCGCGACGAAGTGCGAGCCCAGATGCTGAGCGAGATCGCCCATGTGCGAGTCGGTGACGATGGCGATCTTCTTGACGTGCCGGTGATGGTCGCGCACGAATCGGATGTGGTTCACCAGTGCCCCGAAGCTGTCCCAGCCCGGAAAGTGCTTCGCCTCGATGATGAGGCCGGCCAATGCGCCGCCCGCCTCGATCTCGGGGTCCACGACCTTAGCGAGTTCGGCGAAATCGCTTTTGTCGAGCGATGATTCGGGCGAAACGTGCAGTATCGAATTGGCTTTGTCCAATTGGTAATCGATCATGTCGGCTCCTCGACTCGTGACCTGATCACCATCCTCGGCGTGGCGTGGACCGATCGTCAGCGGGACAAGGTAACCAACGGGCAGGGTCTTTGGTCACGCCGGATCAAGACGCGGGCCGTTGGGCATGCGGCGATCCTCGCGGCAGCCCGCGAGGTATTCGCCGAGCCCGCGGTCGCCGACGATGTCGACGAGCAAGGAGATTTGTTGGGCGCCTTGTTGATTGGCGAGACATTCAGTCGCCATGGCCGACGGGAAACTCGCCGCTATGTCACCCGGCGAGCTGATCGAGATGCCGGCATGGCAAGTTGCGATCAGATTGTAAGTAATTGCGGCACGCGGTAAATCGCGTGGTCAGATCGGGTGCGGGAGTTGACGGGTGGGTTATCGCGGTTAGGCCTGACGGGGATGGTCCGCGCTACCGTTTTCCCGTCTCGATGACAGACAAGTTTTGACTACCTCGGGAGTGAGCCAGATGTCCGTTATCGCCGCCACCGCAACAACCGATACCGCTGACGGGGCCACCGTCGCTGGTGTGCTTACCGTGGCTGATCGTGTGGCCGACCAACTACGGGAGACCGCCGCCGAGCGGGACAGGGCCAACGGCACCCCGCGAGCCGAGATCGAACTGCTGCGCAGCAACGATCTGCTGCAGGTGCAGGAACCGATCGAGTACGGCGGATCCGGCTTCACCTACGCCCAAGCGGCCCAGGTCACCCGCCGCATCGCCCGCGGCGACACCTCGATCGCCCACCTGATCGGCTACCACTACGCGCAGACTCGGATCGCCGGGCTGTTCGGCACGCCCGTCCAGGCCGACGCGTTGTCGCGCCGCAATGCGGCCGAGAAGCTGTTCTGGGGTGGTATCCAAAACCCGCGCGGCGGATCCGATCTCGTGCTCACTCGCGACGGTGACGGGTTCCGGCTCAACGGGCACCGGACGTTCGCCAGCGGCGCCAGCACCGGAGACCAGCTGTCGGTGACCGCGGCATTGGACGGCGAACTGGTATTCCTGTCGCTGGACGTCCGAGGCGGCCGCCAGGGCTTCACATTCCTCAACGATTGGGACAACATCGGGCAGCGCCTGACCGACTCGGGCGGCGTGCGCATCGATAATGCGCGCATTGAACACGACGAAGTCCTCGGCGAGGAACCGTTTGTCGGCGCGACGCCCAGCCCGTACCAGACCCTGGTCACGCCGCATTGGCAGTTGGCATTCGCCAACTTCTATATCGGCACCGCCGAGGGCGCGCTGTCCGAGGCGCTGGACTGGACCCACCGATACGCCTCGCCCTGGGAATCTTCCGGTGTCGACAAAGCCACTGACGACCCCTACATCCTGCGTACGGTCGGCGAGCTGACCAGCCAGGTGCACGCCGCGGCGCTGCTCACCGACCGGGCCGGTGATGCGCTGCAGACGGCGTTGGCGGTGGGCCCCGCGCTGACCGAGGACCAGCGGGCCGAGGCGGCGGTGGCGGTCTACGAGGCCAAATATTTCACCACGACGGTGTCGCTGGAAACGGTCAGTAGGTTGTTCGAAATCCAGGGTGCGCGCGCCACGTCCAGTCGTTACGGGTTCGACCGGCACTGGCGCAACCTGCGCACCCACACCCTGCACGACCCGGTGGCCTATAAGGCGCGCGAGGTGGGCGACTGGGTCGTCAATCGCCGCCGGCCCGAGTTCTCGCTCTACCGCTGAGGTCCCCCATGCCGACCGACCCGACCACCACGCCGCTGCGCTTCGCCTACTGGGTGCCCAACGTCAGCGGCGGCCTGGTGACGTCGACCATCGAGCAACGCACCGACTGGAGTTACGACTACAACGTCGAGCTGGCCCGGCTGGCTGAGAACACCGGCTTCGACTACGCCCTCACCCAGGTCCGCTACACCGCCAGCTATGGTGCCGAATACCAGCACGAGTCAACCAGTTTCAGTTTGGCGCTGCTGCTGGCCACCCGGCGACTGAAGGTGATCGCCGCGGTACACCCGGGGCTGTGGCAGCCCGGGGTGCTGGCCAAGTGGGCGGCCACCGCCGACCACCTCTCGGGTGGTCGGGTCGCCGTCAACATCGTCAGCGGCTGGTTCAAACACGAGTTCACCGGGCTGGGTGAGCCGTGGCTCGAACACGACGAGCGCTACCGTCGTAGCGCCGAATTCATACAGGCTCTGAAGGCACTGTGGACGCAGGATCGGGCCAACCTGGCCGGCGATTTCTATCGGCTGCGCGACTTCAGCATGCAGCCCAAGCCCGTCTCGCTGCCCGGCCGACTGCATCCGGAGATCTTTCAGGGCGGCAACTCCACCGCGGCCCGTGGCAACGGCGGGCGCTATGCCGATTGGTATTTCTCCAATGGGAAGGACTTTGACGGCGTGGCCGAGCAGATCGGGGAGTTGCGCGAGATCGCGGCGTTGGCAGGACGTTCCGAAGCTCCCCGATTCGGCCTCAACGGGTTCGTCATCGTGCGCGACACCGAGGCCGAAGCGCGCGAAGTTCTACGAGAGATCGTCGCCAAAGCCGATGTGACCGCCGTAGCGGGATTCGCGAACGCGGTGCGCCAAGCCGGCGCAGCCACCGCCGACCACCGCGGCATGTGGGCCGATTCGAGTTTCGAGGACCTGGTGCAGTACAACGATGGCTTCCGTACCCAGCTGATCGGCACCGCCGAGCAAGTCGCTGAACGCATCGTCGCCTACCGCAAACTGGGCGTCGACCTGATCCTGACCGGATTCCTGCACTTCCAGGAAGAACTTGAGGCATTTGGCGAGAAGGTGTTGCCGCTCGTCCGGGAATTGGAGGTGGCTGCAGGCCTCGACCCTGCCGCGGTGCCGGCGGCGCCGGTGGCTACGGCGTCACCGTGACCGCCACACGTCCGACGTCGGCCTTGGCTGAGAGCTTCAGCGACAAGCTTTTGTCATGTTGTAGGTGCCCGATACGCGAAACACCCCCGGCCCTGAGACCGGGGGTGTTTTCGCGAGCGCTTACTCAGTGGTGGTGGTGACCATGGCCGTGGTCATCCGCGGCCTCGGCCGGCTTGTCGACGACCGCCGTTTCCGTGGTCAGCACCATCCGCGCCACCGAGGAGGCGTTGAGCACCGCCGAGCGGGTCACCTTGACCGGGTCGACGATCCCGTCGGCGGCCAGGTCACCGTAGGTGCGGCTGGCCGCGTTGAGGCCGTGCCCGGTGGGCAGCTCGCTGACCTTGTTGACCGCGACCGCGCCGTCGAGCCCGGCGTTGGTGGCAATCCAGTACAGCGGCGCGGCCAGCGCGTCGGAGAACACGTCGACACCCAACTGCTCGTCGCCGCTGAGCCCCTCGCGCAGCGACTTCAGCACGTGCCGGGCCTGGATCAGCGCGGAGCCACCGCCGGAGACGATGCCTTCCTCGACCGCGGCCTTGGCCGCCGCCACCGCGTCCTCGACGCTTTCCTTGCGCTCCTTGAGCGCGGTCTCGGTGGCGGCCCCCACCTTCACGACCGCCACACCGCCGGCCAGCTTGGCCAACCGCTCGCTGAGCTTCTCCCGGTCCCACTCGGAGTCGCTGGCCTCGATCTCGGCCCGCAGTTGCTTGACCCGGTTGGCGACCGCGTCCTTGGACCCGCCGCCGTCGACGATGATGGTGTCGTCCTTGCTGACCACCACCCGCCGGGCGGTGCCCAGCACGTCGAGGCCCGCCTCACGCAGCACCAGCCCGGTGTCGGGGTTGATCACCTCGGCGCCGGTCACGATCGCCAGGTCCTGCAGGAACGCCTTGCGGCGGTCGCCGAAGAACGGCGCCTTGACCGCCACGGCCTTCAGCGTCTTGCGGATGGAGTTGACCACCAGCGTGGCCAGCGCCTCACCCTCGACGTCCTCGGCGACGATCAACAGCGGCTTACCCGCCTCGGCCACCTTCTCCAGCAGCGGCAGCAGGTCGGGCAACGAGCTGATCTTGTCCTGGTGCAACAGGATCAGCGGGTCTTCCAGCACGGCCTCCTGGGCGTCGAAGTCGGTGACGAAGTACGCCGACAGGAAGCCCTTGTCGAAGCCGACGCCCTCGGTGAATTCCAGCTCGGTGTTCAGCGTGGACGATTCCTCGACACTGACCACACCGTCGGCGCCGACCTTGGTCATCGCCTCACCGACCAGTTCGCCGATCTGCTCGTCGCGCGAGGACACGGTCGCCACCTGAGCGATCGCGTCCTTGCCCGACACCGGGGTGGCCGCGGCCAGCAGCGCCTCGGACACCGCGTCGGCGGCCTTGCTGATGCCCGAGCCCAGGGCGATCGGGTTGGCGCCGGCGGCAACCAGCCGCAGGCCGCCCTTGACCAGCGCCTGGGCCAGCACCGTCGCGGTGGTGGTGCCGTCGCCGGCGACGTCGTTGGTCTTGGTGGCCACCGACTTCACCAGCTGGGCGCCCAGGTTTTCGAACGGGTCTTCCAGGTCGATCTCCCTGGCGACGGTGACGCCGTCGTTGGTCACCTGCGGCCCGCCGAACGCCTTGGCCAGCACCACGTGCCGGCCGCCGGGTCCCAGCGTCACCTTGACCGCGTCGGCGAGCTTGTTCACGCCCGCCTCCATGGCACGACGCGCGGTCGCGTCGAACTCGATAAGTTTGCTCATTCAGGGTCCTTCCGGGCACATTGGTCTTCAGCCTTGCGTCCCAACGCATGCCGCCCCGGAAACCGCCCGTGCCTGAGCACGGGGATCCCCGGGGCGGACACGGTGTCTTACTTGTTGACGACAGCCAGCACGTCGCGTGCCGACAGGATCAGGTATTCCTCGCCGCCGTACTTGATTTCGGTGCCGCCGTACTTGCTGTAGATGACGGTGTCACCCTCGGAGACGTCGAGCGGAATCCGCTTCTCGCCGTCCTCGTCCCAACGCCCGGGACCGACTGCGACGACGGTGCCCTCCTGGGGCTTCTCCTTGGCGGTGTCAGGAATGACCAGACCGGACGCGGTCGTGGTCTCGGCCTCGTTGGCCTGTACGAGAATCTTGTCCTCGAGTGGCTTGATGTTCACCTTCGCCACGATTGGAGCCCTCCACTAGTTGAATCGGGTCCGAGGCGTGCGCCCCGACCGGAGTTGGCGGCCGGTCCGGGGAGTGCCCGAACCGTCCGAATTACCAGGTGATTCGGCCTTCGTCCGTTGTCCTTGCGCCGTCGTCGCGGGTGCCGGCACAGGGGCTGTCCGATTGCCACCTAGCACTCTATACATGAGAGTGCTAGCACTCAAGGGCGGGCCGGTGCTTCTTTCGGGTGGTGTCGTTCGCCGTTGGCGAAAGCACCCGCCAGCTGCGCGCGAAGGGCGACTCGATGCGCACTCAACTTCACATCGTGCACACAGCCGACGATGGATAATCAAGAAGGTGCACGCTGGAATCCTTCGCGCGAAGCGTATCGAGTTCGGCACAGCTGTCGCTGCGGCCCTCCTGGTGGCATTCATCGGAGCCGCAGGGACGGCCCACGCCGATCCGAACGGCCAGATGTACGGCGACCCGCAAACAGCCGCCGCCTACTGGCGCTACCAGCACCAGCAAGACTGTGGCCTGATGGCTGTGGCCGACGTGGTCGGCCAGCTCACCGGCCGCGAGCCAAGTCAGCTCGGCATCGAATTGCGCGGCATCTTCACTCCCAGCCAATCCCACCGCGGCGGTGTCTACTCCTTCGACGGCACGTCACCGCAGGACATGGTGCTGCTGCTGCAGCACTACGGCATCCAGTCCCAGCTGACGACCGGCAACACGATGCAGGGCATCGAGGCCGACCTGGCCGGCGGACACAAGGTCATCGCGGCGCTCAACGCCGAAACCATTTGGAACTATCCCGCCGGTCAGGGGCAACGCACCGCAGCCGACCACGCCGTCGTCGTCACCGGGGTGGACACCGCCAAAAACGTCGTCCACCTCAACGACAGCGGCACTCCGAACGGCCGCAACGAGGTGATCCCGATGACCACGTTCACCCGAGCCTGGTCGACCGGCGACAACCTGCTGATCGTCACCCAGCAAACCGGTTACGGCACGGTCGCGCGGACGCCCCGCATCTGAGCGCTCACAGAATCTGGCCCAGCAAGACGGGCATTCCCGGGTCGCTGGGCGCATCCAGCGGCGACGGCGGCGCCCCCGCAGCCACCAGATGCGCCGCGAACGCCGCGATCATCGCCCCGTTGTCGGTACAGAGCCGGGGCCGCGGGATCCGCAGCGTCAAACCGGCGTCGGCGCAGCGCTCGGTGGCCAGTTCCCGAACTCGTGAGTTGGCGGCCACTCCCCCGGCGATCAGCAGCGTCGACACTTCGAGCTCGCCCGCCGCACGCACCGCTTTGCGGGTCAGCACGTCGGCGACGGCCTCCTGGAACCCGGCTGCTACGTCGGCGGCCACAAAGTCGGGATTGGACTCGACATATCGCGCGACCGCCGTCTTGAGGCCCGAGAAGCTGAACGCATAGGGGTCATCACGCGGTCCGGTCATGCCGCGCGGAAATACGACGGCGTCCCGGTCACCCGTCCGGGCCAGTTCGTCGAGCACCCGACCCCCCGGATAGCCCAGGCCCAGCAGCCGCGCCACCTTGTCGTAGGCCTCGCCGGCCGCGTCGTCGACCGTGCTGCCCAGTTCGACGATCGGCTCGCCCAGGGACCGCACGTGCAGCAGGTGGGTGTGCCCGCCGGACACCAGCAGCGCGACGCACTCGGGCAGCGGCCCCTGCTCGTAGACGTCGGCGGCCAGGTGCCCGCCCAGGTGGTTGACGGCGTAGAACGGCACCCCCCAGGCCGCCGAGTAGGCCTTGGCCGCAGCAACTCCCACCAACAGCGCGCCGGCCAGCCCGGGCCCTATCGTCGCCGCGACGATATCGGGCTTGGCCAAGCCGGCTGTCTCGAGCGCGCGGCGCATCGCCGGTCCGAGAGCCTCCAGATGCGCCCGGGAGGCGATCTCGGGCACTACCCCGCCGAACCGCACATGCTCGTCGACGCTGGAGGCGACCTCGTCGGCCAGCAACTCCACGGTGCCGTCGGGACCCAGCCGCGCGATGCCGACTCCTGTTTCGTCACAGGAGGATTCGATGGCCAGGATCGTCGTCATCTAGAGAGCCTCCCTGCGCATGGTGTAGGCGTCGGCGCCGCTGACCCGGTAGTACCGCTTGCGCAGCCCGACCTGTTCGAACCCCACACTGCGATACAACCCGATCGCGGGCTCGTTGTCAGTGCGGACCTCCAGATAGACCACGCCGCCCTCGGCGAAGGCGAGCAGCTCGTCAAGCAGCCTGCGGCCGATTCCCTGCCCCTGAAACGCCGGGTCCACCCCGATGGTGTGCACCTCGTACTCGAAGGGCGGCACGCGGCCCAGCCGGGTGATGCCGGCGTAGCCGACCAGCGTCTCGCCGCTGCGCGCGGCGACGTAGTGGTTGGTCTTGCTGGCCAGCTCCCGCTCGAACGCCACAGCCGGCCAGGGGTCGTCGCCCTCGAACAGCAGCGCCTCCAGCTCGGCGCAGCGACGTGCGTCCGCACGGGTCAACGGTCCCAGCACGACGTCCGTCATGCTCGCGCCGCCGGGGGTTTGGCATCCGGACGGCGCAGGTACAGCGGTACCAGCCGAGCCGGCTCCGCCGACCAGTCATCCACCGCGCGCACCAGCCCGGCCGGTGTCGGGTAGACCGGCTCGATGACCGGCAGTCCGAACAGTGCGGCGTGCTCCGGGGAACCGGCCACTGCCACCGACGGCCCTGGGTCGACGTCGGCCGCGGCACCCACCGCGGGCCCGTTAGTCCGGACGCCGTCGCGGTAGCGCGCCCAGTAAACCTCGCGGCGGCGGGCGTCGGTGACCACCAGCGTCTCGCCGGTGGTGAGCACGCCGATGGCGTCCAGGCTGCACACCCCGTGCACGGGGACGCCCAGGGCGTGCCCGTAGGCGGCGGCGGTGGCCATGCCAACGCGCAGCCCGGTGAACGGGCCGGGACCGCAACCCACTACAACGGCGTCCAAGTCGCTCATGGCCAGTCCCGTATCGGCAAGTGCCGCAACCACATTCGGCGTCAGCCGCTCGGCGTGCGCGCGGGGGTCGACGGTCACCCGCTCGGCCAGGACGTGGAAGCCGGCGTGCTCGATCCGCACCAGCCCGGCAGTGACGGCGGGAGTGGAGGTGTCCAGAGCCAGAATCGTCATGGCATCATCTCGGCCAGCGCGATGTGCCCTTCGAAGCCAAGCGTTTTCGCCGTGTCACGATAACGATCCCGGAAGCCTCGGTACGCCTCGGCGTCGCCGTGCGCGGCCGCCAGCAGCGCCCGCAGGCGCAACAGCGGGACCTCGAACAAAACGAATCCCGGATCGGTCGGCTCGGCCGCCAGCCGCTCGATCGTGGCTTGTGCCTCCTGGACGTCGGCGCTGGTGCCGCGCTGCAGCAGCGCTTCCACCAGGACCCGGACAGCCTCCCCGAGGGACAGCGCGTCGCCCGCGTCGAACGTGTAGTCCACGACTGCGCGTGCCAGCTCGATGGCGCCCTCGACGTCGCCGTTTCGGGCTTTCTCCTTGGCAATCTCGGTGTCGACGGTTCGCACCACCTTCGTCGCGTACCCATGCCGCACGTTGGCTTCCCGAAACTGGGCAAGCAGCGCGAACCCCGCCGCACGTTGCGAACCCCCCTGATTGATCAGGAAAAGCCCCCGGCTCACCCGGGCGCCATCCACCACGAAGTCGTCGCCGGAATGCTCGGCCCACTTCATCGCTTCGGCGGTGTCCCGGTCAGCCGCCGCGTCGGGGAGTAACACCCCCGCGTGCACGGCGAAGCGGTACTTGAACACCACCGGGATGATCAGCAACGCCGGTTCGACGTCGCGGGCCACCGCGACCGCCTGGTCGAGGTCATCCCGCCAGCCCGCGAGGCCAAGGCAATATCGGCAGCAGCCACGCACCAGGATGGCCATCGCCAACGGCGACCCGATGGGGCCCAGAGCGCCCTTGGTGGCGTCGCCGCCGGCCAGGTCGATGACACGCTGCGCCATGCGCAGACCTTCGGCGGGCCGACCGGCCTGCCACATCGGATTGCTCGCGAAGGTCAGGATCGCCAGCGGCGGATCGACGATCGACTCCAGTAGCCGGCTGCAATCGGACGCAAGCCGCGCCGCTTCCCGGTAACAGTTGTGGAAGATCAGGGTCGTCATCAAGCCGGCCATCCCGATCGCCTCCGAGGTGGTGTCGCCGGCGGCGCGGCAGAGGTCGCGCAGTTCGTCGAAGCCGGTGTCGGCGACGCTGCCGGCGACGCGAGCGGTGTTCAGGCACAGCAGAGTCCGCGGGGCGATGCGCATCGACGCCCGGCCCGGGGCATCGTCGGGCAACCGGTCGGCGACCGCTCGCGCGCGCAACCAGCTGGTGCGAGCCGCCCGGATATCGCGGGATTGCGCCCACGCTCCGGCGCGCATCAGCCAGCCGAAAGCGGCGGGCAGGTCATCGGCGGCCTCGAAGTGCCCGGCGATCAGCGCCGCGTTCTCGTCCAGCGAATCGGGGTGGCGTTCTGCGATCGCGGTTGCCAGCCTGCGGTGCAGTTCGGCGCGGTCGGACTTCAGCTGCGTCTGGTAGGCCACGGCCCGAATCAGCGGGTGGTGGAAGGCGTATTCGACGGTCGGGGCGAAACGCACCTGGTCGACGAGCTCGGCTGCGACCAACTCCGCCAGCTCGGTCTCGCCGGGTAGCAACGCCAACTGCTCTGCATCGAACCGCATGCCGATCACCGCGGCGGCGTTCAGCGTCTGCTTGGCGGCTGGGCCCAGCCGGTCGATGCGGGCGGCGATGGTGGCCTGCAGGGTCGCGGGCACACCCGCATCGGCGTGCTCCACCTGGCAGACGTACCGTCCGCGGGTGCCGGTCAGCACACCACGTTCGGCCAGATCGCGCACCATCTCCTCGACGAAAAACGGGTTGCCGGCGGCCCGCTCGGCAATCATGGTGGCCATCTCGTCGACCGACGGGCTCGGCCCCAGCTGATCCCTGACCAGTGCCGCGGTCTCCGGCTCGCCCAGCGGTGCCAGAGCGATGTGCTGCGCCTCGGGGAGCCGGCTCAATACGCCGCGATATTCGGGGCGGTAGGTGACCAGCACCAGCAAGTGCGTCTGGGGAATCACCGCGAAAAAGTCGGCGAGCAGGGACTCGCTGACCCCGTCGATCCAGTGCACGTCTTCGACGACGAAGACGGCGGGGGTATGCCGGGTCAGCGACGCGGCATTGACCAGCGCGGTCAACCGCCGTCGCCGAGCATCCGGATCGACCTTGGCCAGCCCCACCTCCGGGTCGGCGATGCCCAGCAAGTCCTCCAACAGCAGCACATCCGCGGCGGCCGCGTCGGGTACCAGTGCCCGGACTCGGGTCCGGGCGGCCGCATCGTCGAGGCCGTTGATGCCGGTGGCGGTGCGCAGCAACCGCGCCACGACCCAGAACGGGATGTCGCTCGCGTGCGCGTCGCAGCAGGTGGTGAACACCTCGACCCCGCGGGTCGCTGCCGCCGCGCTCACCTCGCGCGTCAGGCGGCTCTTGCCGATGCCCGCTGACCCCACTATGCCGACGACCGCGCCCGTCCCGTGGATGGCCCGGTCCAACAATGCCGCGAACTGCGCCATCTCCGAGCGCCGGCCGACCAGTTTCGACTCAGTACGCCGCGCGGCCAGTGGCTCGTCACGGATGCCCAGCAGCTGGTGGGCGGGCACCGGCTGCCTGGCGCGCTTGATCCGAACGTGTTCGAGTTCGCCCACCCAGGCCGTGCCCGCCACCAGTCGCGCCGTCGACGCGCTCAGCATCACCGCACCCGGCGGGGCCACCGACTCCATCCGCTGCGCAACACCTACCTGCTCACCGACGGCGGCATAGCCGAACCGCCCTGCGCCGATCCCACCGGCGACCACCTCACCGGAGTTCACACCCACCCGCAGCTGCAATTTCACTCCGTCCCGCTCGTGCACGCTGACGGCGAGCCGCTCGACCTCCCGCTGGATGTCCAGGGCGGCCCGACAGGCTCGAATGGCGTGGTCTTCCAAAGCCACCGGCGCCCCGAACACCGCCATGATCCCGTCGCCGGTCCACTGGGCCACAGTGCTGCCGTATCGCTGCACCACCGCCGCACAACGGTCGGCGAGTTCGGCCATGATTTCGCGTAGCCGCTCCGGTCCGACGACGCCCGCGATATCCATCCAGCGCACGACGTCGGCGAACAGCACGGTCACCTGCTTGTACTCGGCCGGGGGCGAGGCGATCGCGACCGCCACCCCACACCTGTTGCAGTACTTCGAGCGCGGCGGCAGGTCTGATCCGCACGACGCGCACGTCACGGCGGCTTGCGTCATGTCCCGCGGCAGACTGCTGTCGTTCACGGCTCTATCGTGTCACCGTTGGCCGACGCCAGATGAGCGTCGGCGCCTCCGCTGATCGGACGTAGGCTTTTCAGGTGCGATTGCGGTGGCCGTTGGTTGGCCGCTCGGAGGAGATGGCAGCCATCCAGGCCGCCCTCTCGGGTCCGGATGCGTCCGGGATCGTCGTGCACGCGGCGGCGGGTGTGGGTAAGAGCCGGCTTGCCCGCGACGCCTTGGCCGTTGCCGAAGCGCGTGGATGCCAAGGCCGATGGACGGTCGGCACCTCTTCGGCTCGGGCGATTCCGCTGGGCGCTTTCACCACGTGGGCCCCGTCCGGTGTCACCGACACCATGCAATTGATCCGCGGGGTGATCGACTCGCTGACCACCGCGGCCAGCGATACCGCAACGGTGGTGCTGTGCGTCGACGACGTCCATCTGCTCGATGATCTGTCGATCTTCGTGGTGCACCAGATCGTCCAGCGCGGCACGGCCAAAGCGTTGCTCACCGTTCGCGACGGCGAACCCATTCCCGCAGCGGTGCAGGAGATTTGGCAGGGCGGCCACTTCGAGCGGCTTGACCTGCAGCCGCTGTCGCAGCGTGCCACGACCACACTGCTGGCCGCGACATTAGGCGGATCGGTGGACCCGGATGCCGCGGGGCGGCTGTGGCGGCTCACCCGCGGCAACGTCCTGTATCTGCAGAACATCGTCGAGCAGGAGGTCGCTGACGGCCGGCTGGTGGATCAACACGGCCACTGGCAGTGGGTCGGCGACCCGGTGCTGCCGCCCGGCCTGGTGGAGCTGATCGGATCCCGCATCGGAGACCTTCCTGGCGCGGTCGGCGACGTGATCGACGCGCTTGCCGTCGGCGAACCTGTCGAGTTGGCGGCGCTGCGCAGCTTCACCGACCCGGCTGCGGTCGAGGAAGCCGACACCCGCGGTCTGATCACGCTCGAGCCGGGCGCTGCCGGTGTGCAGGTCCGGGTGGCCCATCCGCTCTATGGGGAGGTCCGCCGCAGCAGCGCGCCACCCACCCTGTTGCGCCGGCTGCGCGGGCTGGTCGCCGCCGCGCTCGCCGAATCCGACCAGCGTGACGACATCCAGGTCGTCGTGCGGCGCGCGACGCTGACTCTGGACTCCGACCTCCCTCCCGACGAGAACCTGCTCGTCAAGGCGGCCCACGGCGCCGTTTGGCTGGCAGATCTGCCCCTGGCCGATCGGCTCGCGACGGCGGCCCTGCACCTCGGAGCCGGGCCCGAAACGAATTTTGTTCGCGCGCATGCTCTTTCGTGGCTCGGCCGAGGCGAGGAGGCAGACGCGGTGCTCACTGAGATCGACGTCGGCCAGCTGAGCGACGGTGACCGCGCGAGATTGGCGTTCCTTCGCGCGAGCAACGCGCTGTGGGCGCTATGCGATCCCGCCCGCGCCAAGAAAATCATCGACGATGCCTCGCGCACCACACCACCGCGATCCCACAGCTACATCGACGCCTTCCGCACGGTTTACTGGTTCGCCACCGACCACCCCCGGACGGCGTTGCGGGCCTCGAAGAAGCTTGTGCTCGACGACCTGCCCGCCGTCGTCGGCGCGGAAATTGCGTGGGCTCTGTCGACTATCGCCGCGGACGCCGGACGCGTCGCCACGGCGGTGGACACCGCGGAAGCGGGATACCGCACTGCGACACGCTCTTTCGACGCTCCGCAGATGCGATTCAACATCGCCGATTCGCACCTCAGCGCGCTGGTGTTGGCGGGGCGGGTCGGCGATGCCACCGCGCTGGCCGAACGTGTGCAGCGGCAGGCGGCAGACCTGCCGGGAGTGGCTCAACTGCTGGGCGCGGCCGTGGCGGGCCGGGCCGCGCTGGCCGCAGGCGATCTTTGTTCCGCAAGTGATTTCCTGGAACGGGCGGCGGAGGGAATGTCCGGCACCCACGCTTCGGGCTGGGGGTATCGCTACCACATCCCACACGCGACCGCACTGGCGCTGCGCGGGCGTACCGATGAGGCCGCCGCCGTACTTGCCGCACTCGACAAGGTGCACCGTGCCTTTCGGTCGCTGGACTACGAACACAGCCTGGCCCGAGCCTGCCTGGCCGCGGGCGAGGGCGCAATCGGCACGGCAATTGGCATAGCCTTGGACGCGGCCCAAAGAGCCTGCGCCCAAGGGCAATTCGCCGCCGAAGTGCTGTGCCGGCAAACCGCCACCCAGTTGGGTGACCATTCCGGCGCTGCTCGGCTGCGGGAACTGGAGCAAATCGTCGAGGGGCCCCGGGTCGGCGTCGCCGCGCAGTTCGCCGAAGCTCTGTGCGCCGGCGATGCGGCCCAATTAGCTTCGGCGTCTGAAGAATTCGAGCTGCTCGGTGATCTGGTCGCGGCTCTCGACGCGGCCGCTCATGCCGTCGTGGCCTACCGCCGGCAAGGCCTTCGAGGATCGGTGCTGAGTTGCTCGACACGCGCCGCGGCACTGGCCCAGCGATGCGGCGCCAACACCGCGGCGCTTCGACAGGCCGTCGAACCGCTGGCGTTGACCGAGCGCGAATGCCAGATCGTGATGCTGATCGGTAAGGGATTGTCCAGCCGGGAAATTGCCGGGCGCCTGGGTCTTTCGGTACGGACCGTCGAGAGCCACATCTACCGGGCGATGTCGAAGACCGGAACCACCAGCCGCGACGAACTGGCCGCCCTGCTGCCCCGACCACGTTAAGTATCCAGTTGCGCTGCTCGCCCCCATTTTACGTATACCTCTACTGCTGACCGCCGCTTCAATCAATGTGAGGCTGAATTACGCACTCACGCATGGTCTTCAGCGCGACCAGGCATCCGAGCCTGATGGATGAGGGGTGGATCGCCATGTCATATCTCATAGCGACTCCCGAGTTGGTCTCAACAGCGGCAACCGATCTGGCGGCTATCAGTTCCGTGCTGAGCGAGGCCAGAGCGGCGGCGGCGGGTTCGACCACCTCGGTACTGGCGGCCGCCGAGGACGAGGTGTCGGCGGCGATCGCGGCGCTGTTCTCCGCGCACGGTCAGGGCTTTCAGGCGCTCAGCGCACAGGCAACCACATTTCACGACCTGTTCGTGCAGACGTTGCAAGCAAGCGCAAGTTCCTACGCCAGCGCCGAGGCAACCAATTTGACGGCGTTGGCGGCGGCTCCGGCGCAGAGCGTCGAAGCAGACTTGTTGGGACTGATCAATGCGCCTTTCTTGGCACTCACCGGACGCCCGCTGATCGGAAACGGCGCCAACGGGGCCCCGGGGACGGGACAAAATGGCGCCCCGGGCGGCTGGCTGCTGGGCAACGGCGGCGCCGGCGGCTCCGGCGCGCCAGGCACGGGCCAGGCCGGCGGCAACGGCGGCGCGTCCGGGTTGCTCGGCTACGGCGGCGCCGGTGGCACCGGCGGCAGTTCGTTGACTGGCAACGGCGGGGCGGGCGGGGCCGGCGGCAATTCCGGCGACCCATTGTTGGGTTACGGCGGGGCCGGTGGGGCCGGCGGCAGCTCCGGGATGGGCACCGGCGGAGTCGGCGGACACGGCGGCAACGGAGGCCTGCTGTTCAGCGCCGGCGGGGCCGGCGGTGCCGGCGGGTACTCGTTACAGGGCAACGGCGGGGCTGGTGGGACAGGCGGGACCGGCGGATTGCTCAGCGGGTTGTTCGGTGCGGGCGGCGGAAACGGCGGAGCCGGCGGATTCGGCGGTGGCGGTATCGGGGGTGCCGGCGGGGCGGGGGGCAATGCCGGGCTGTTGATCGGACCGGGCGGGGACGGCGGCACCGGCGGATTCGGCGAGACAGCGGGAGGCGCCGGCGGAGCTGGTGGCAATGCGGGCCTGCTCGCGGGCACCGGCGGGGCCGGCGGTGCGGGTGGATTCGGTGCGAGCACGACAGCTAGCGGCGGCAGCGGCGGAGCCGGCGGCAACGCCGGCCTGTTCGGCAGCGGCGGAGCGGGCGGGGCCGGCGGCAGCTCGGACAGCAACGGCCCCGCAGGCGGCGGGTCCGGCGGGATCGGCGGCAACGCCGTCCTGTTCGGCTATGGCGGCGCCGGCGGAGCAGGCGGATTAGGCGTCGAGGCCGGCGGGGCCGGCGGGGCCGGTGGCCACGCGGGACTCTTGCTAGGCGACGGCGGCGCCGGCGGCGCCGGAGGTGAGAGCCGGTTTGCAACCGGTGCTACCGGCGGCAGCGGCGGCGCTGCCGCTTTGATCGGCACCGCCGGCAACGGAGGCAACGGCGGGTTCGGCGCCGGCATCGGGGACACCGGCCACAACGGCACCGCGTCACCGCTGCAGCCGGTGTTCGACATCGTGAATGTCCCCGTCGACGCCCTCACCGGGCGTCCGTTGATCGGTAACGGCAGCAACGCACTCCCGGGCACCGGACTCGAGGGCGCGGCGGGCGGATGGCTGATGGGCGACGGCGGTGCCGGCGGCTCCGGTGTGTCGAACCAGGCGGGCGGCGCCGGCGGGGCAGCTGGACTGCTGGGCGCCGGCGGTGCGGGCGGGGCCGGTGGTAGCGCATTTCCCGGCAACGGCGCGGCCGGCGGGGCCGGGGGGGCCGGCGGGTTGCTGTCCGGCAACGGCGGGGCCGGCGGCGCAGGTGGATTCACTGAGAGTGCCGGCGGGATCGCCGGCGCCGGCGGGCCCGGGGGAACCGGCGGGTTGTTGGGTGCCGGCGGCGCCGGCGGGGGCGGCGGCGTTGCTCTTGCCGGCGGGACGGGGGGTATGGGCGGCGCCGGCGGCACCGGAGGCCTGATCGGCGCCGGCGGCGGGCACGGCGGGGCCGGCGGATTCGGCGGAATCAGCGGGGGTGCCGGTGGCGCCGGCGGCAATGCTGGTCTGCTCTCCGGTAATGGCGGCGCCGGGGGGGACGGCGCGCTCAGCGTCGCCGCGACGGGTTACGGCGGAGCCGGCGGAGCCGGCGGCAATGCGGGCCTGCTGCAAGGTGCCGGCGGGGCCGGCGGGCCGGCGGGTTCGGCGCGACCACTGGCGGCCACGGCGGGGCCGGTGGCAGTGCGGTCCTGATCGCCAACGGCGGCGGCGCGGGCGGCGCCGGCGGGGCCAGCGGGGGCGGCGGGGGCCGGCGGGCCGAGCGGCAATGCCGGCGTGCTGTCGGGGCCCGGCGGGTCCGGCGGCGATGGTGGCAACGGCGAGTATCAAGGGAACGGCGGGACGGGCGGCCAGTCCGGCGTTCTGTTCCTGGGCACCGGCGGGGCCGGAGGTGCCGGCGGCAACGGCCTGTCGAACGGGGGCAACGGCGGCAACGGCGGCAACGATGTGCTGTTGGGGGCCGGCGGCAACGGCGGCAACGCCGGTCTGGGCACCGCTCCCGGCGGCAACCCCGGCACACCCGGCGCGGGCGGCACCGGCGGCCTGCTGCTCGGCATCTCCGGGAACAACGGGATGACATAGGGACCGATCAGCCCATGTCGTACGTCATCGCGGCACCGGAGTTAGTGGCAACGGCGGCAACGGATCTGGCGGATCTCGGCTCGTGGCTCGGCGAGGTCAGGGCGGCGGTCGCCGCCTCGATCAGCTCGGTGCTCGCCGCCGCCGAGGACGAGGTATCGGCGGCGATCGCGGCGGTGTTCTCCGCGCACGGTCAAGGCTTTCAGACGCTCAGCGCGCAGGCGGCCGCGTTTCACGACCTGTTCGTGCAGACGTTGCGGGCCAGTGCGGGCTCTTACGCCGGCGCCGAGGCCGTCAATTTGACGGCGTTAGCGGATACGCTGGCCACCGACATCTTCGGATCGCCACCGGTCACACCCGTCCCGGCCTCGCTCAACCCGGCGTTCACCGGCACGCCGTCGCTGGCATCGAGGATCGAAACCGCCGCGTTGTATCCGGTCAAAGCTCTGCTGACCGGCACCGGCGTCTACGACCAATGGGGCAACCCGCAATCGCCGCTGCTGGCGGTGCTCGCCAGCAACGCCCCGGGCCTGTCGCTGATCCTGGGCAACAGTCCGCCGAAGATCCTGTCGCTGCTGCTGGGTGAGACAGTCCAGCAGACCACCTACGACGGGATCAGCGTCGTGCAGATCGCGCCCGCGCATCCCGACGGAGACTACGTGGTCGCCATTCACGGCGGCGCATTCATCCTGCCGCCCACGATCTTTCACTGGATCGACTACTCGCTGATGGCCTACCAGACCGGCGCGGCGATCGAAGTGCCGATTTACCCGCTGATGCAGCAGGGTGGCACCGCCGGAGTAGTGGTGCCGGCGATGGCCGGGCTGATCTCGTCGGAAATCGCCGCGCACGGGGCTGCGAAAGTCAGTGCGCTGGGGGATTCCGCGGGCGGCACCCTGGCACTCGCGTCGGTGGAGTACCTCGTTGCCAACAACCAACCCGTTCCGGCGTCGATGGTGCTGCTGTCGCCCTGGCTGGACCTGTCGAACGCCAACCCGAACATCGCGTACGTCAATGATCCGTATCTCCCTCCGCTCGGCAGCGCGGCGCAGAACATCGGCAAAGTGTGGGCGGGCACCCTGCCCGAGAACAACTACGAGGTGAGTCCGCTGTACGGGTCGCTCAAGGGCCTGCCACCGACCTACGTGTACTCGGGCTCGCTGGACGAGGTTTCACCGGACGCGCTCGTCCTGCAGCACGAGGCGGTGACCCAAGGCGCTGCGGTCAACTTCGCTCTGGTCAACAGCGAAATCCACGACTGGATGTTCCTGAGCCCGGACGGGTCCCGCTATTGGCCGCAACTCGAGCAGGAACTCGGCATCTGACCAGCAGGCCCGCTCAGGGGCCGGTCCACTGCCAGGTGGCGATCCGCACGTCGGAGTGGCTGACCCGTTCCAGCCGGATGTCCAGGTGCCGCTCGGCGAGGCGTTCCACCAGTCCCTCACCCCACTCGACCACCACAACCGCGTCCTGCAGATCGGTGTCCAGGTCCAAGGAGTCGATCTCGCCCATCAGGTCGACTCCCCCCACGTCCAACAGCCGGTAGACGTCGACGTGGATCATCGCCGGCCGGCCGGCCGCACGCGCCGGGTGCACCCGGGCCAGCACGTAGGTCGGCGACGTGATCGGGCCCTCGACCTCCATCGCCTCGGCAATTCCCTTGGCCAACACGGTCTTTCCCGCGCCGAGTGGGCCGGACAGCACCACCACGTCCCCGGCGCGCAGCTCCCGGCCCAGCCGGACTCCCAGCGCGACGGTGTCCTCGGGACGCTCCAAGGTGGCTGTGCCACTTGATAATTCAGCCACGTCGTCGCATCCGTTCCCGCAACCGCCGGTACCGCAGCGTCAGCTTGCCCGGCAACGCCCGCTCGACCAGCCGGGCCAGCCCGTCGTTGATGGCGTCGGGCTTGTCCAGTAAGGCCAGATGACTTGCACCCTCGACGATCACCAGTTCCGAGCGCGGCAACGAGGCCGCGATCTTGCGCGAATATTCATCCGGGGTGAGCAGATCATGGTCACCGCAGGCCACCAGAACCGGCACCTTCAGCAACGTCCACAGCCCGGCCGTCTCGTCGTGTACCTCGAGGGCCCGCAGGAAACCGACCATCGTCGCGATCGGAGTGCTGTTCATCATGCGCTGGGAGAACGCGTCCAGGGTGCGACTGACCTCCAGGTCGCTGTAGGACGCGGCCCGCAGGATCGGGCCGATCAGCGCCCGAGATGCCCTGCGCCCGCGATGCAACAGCCGGGGGGCCGACCGCGCGGCGAAACGCACCGCCTTCATCGCCGGATTGGTCAGCACCTCGCCCAACGGCGAGCGGGTCACTCCCTCGGCGGCGGTGGAGATCAGCGCCACACCCACGATCCGGCGGCCGTACTGGTCGGGAAACTGCCGGGCGTGCGAGAGCACCGTCATGCCGCCCATGGAATGCCCGACCAGCACGATCGGCCCGCGTGGCACCCTCGCCCGCAGCACGGCTTCCAGATCCTGGCCGAGTTGGGTCAAGTTGTAGGTCTCCGGTGCGGCTTCACCGGATTGGCCGTGGCCGCGTTGGTCGTAGAACACCATCCGCACCCGGGGACCCCATTGCTCGCCCAGCCGCATTCGCTGAAAGTGGAACGCGCCCATGCGAAGACAGAACCCGTGCGCGAACACCAGCGTCAGCGGCGCATCTTCGGGCCCGGACTCGCGCACCGCCAGCGGTACCCCGTCGGCGGTGGTCACCACCAGGCTGCGGTCGCAGTCCAGCCGGTCGAAGTCCTCGCCGGCGTAGGGGTCTTCGGCGCCGCGGGCGCGATCGGCCATCGACCGCCGCGCCGAGGCTCCGACCAGAGTGGCGACGGCCGTCAGCCCGGCGCCACCCGCCAGCCAAGCCTTCTGCCGCTTCTGGGTTTCCTCAGCACTCAACCTCGCGCCTCGCGGTAGGTCCTGGCGATGCGACCGCGGATGCCGGTGACGACCTCGTAGTGGATGGTGCCGACCAGGTCGGCCCAATCCTGCGCGGTGGGCTCGCCGTGCGTGCCGGGCCCGAACAGGATCGCCTCGTCGCCCTCGGCCACGTCGGGCCGCCCGGGACCGAGGTCGACGACGAACTGGTCCATGCAGATCCGGCCCACCCCGGGCCGGCGCCGGCCGTTGATCGACACCTCGAGCCGATTGCCCAATGCCCGGATCACGCCGTCGGCGTAGCCGATGGGTAGCAGTGCCACGCTGGTGTCGCGTTCGGCGGTCCAGGTGTGCCCGTACGACACGCCGTCCCCCGCTTTGACCGACTTCACCAGTGCCACCGGGCATTTCAGCGTCATCGCCGGCACCAGGCCCATGTCGCCCCGGTCGGGCACCGGGCTCAGCCCGTACACCGCGATACCCGGACGCACCAGGTCGAACGCCAGATCCGGACGGACCATGGTGGCCGAGGAGTTCGACAGGTGCGCCACCTCGAACTGCACGCCCTGGTCGCGGGCGTAGGCCAGCATGTCGCGGAACCGTCGGGCCTGCAGGTCGTTGATGGCTTCGTCGGGGGCGTCGGCGAACACCATGTGTGACATCAGGCCGCGCAGCCGGACCGCGTGCTCGGCAGCAGCCTTCTGCAGGGCGGTCAGCAGCGCCGGGTATTCCGCCGCGGACACACCGTTGCGGTTCAGCCCGGTGTCGACCTTGACCGTCACGGTCGCCCTGATGCCGGTCCGGTGCACCGCGTCGAGCAGTTCGTCGAGTTGACGCGCGGAAGAGACCGCGATCTCGACATCGCCGTGCAACGCCGGTGCGAAGTCGAAGCCGGGCGGATGCAGCCAGGCCAAGATCGGGTCGACGATGTTGTCGGCCCTCAGCGCGAGCGCCTCGTCGACGGTGGCCACCCCGAACTCGGTGGCGCCGGCGGCCAGCGCCGCGTAGGCGACCTGGGTGGCGCCGTGGCCGTAGCCGTCGGCCTTGACCACGGCCATGACCTGCGCGCTGCCGGCGTGCTCACACAGCAGCCGTACGTTGTGTTCGATGGCGCCCAGGTCGATGACGGCTTCGGCCAGGACGCCCGGGGTAACAGACACGCCAGCCATTGTCCCAGACCCCGGTGCGCCGGATCGCTCAGTGCGCGAAGTGCTCCGCGTCGTAGTGCCCGCCCGGCTTGAGCTTGTCCAGCGACGCCAGCGCCTTGCGCGCGTCGTCGTGCAGTGCGCGGGCCAGGTCGGCGGACAGGCCCTCGCGCACCACGATGCGCAACACGGAGACGTTCGTGGCGTTCTCCGGCATGGTGTAGGCGGGCACCTGCCATCCGTAGCCGCGCAGCTCGTGGGAGACGTCGAACTCGGTGTAGCCGCGGTCCTTGGCCAGCCGGAAGCTGACCACCGGGATCGCCGAGCCGTCGGAGATGAGCTCGCAGTGCTCGCCGGTGCGCAGCTGCTCGCCGAGCCAGCGCGCCGTCGCCGACAGCGACTGCATCACCTGGGTATAGCCCTCGCGGCCCAGCCGCAGGAAGTTGTAATACTGACCGACCACCTGGTTGCCGGGCCGGGAGAAGTTCAGCGTGAAGGTCGGCATGTCGCCGCCGAGATAGTTGACCCGGAAGATCAGATCCTCGGGCAGGTATTCGGAGCTGCGCCACACCACGAAACCGATACCGGGATAGGTCAGGCCGTACTTGTGGCCGCTGACGTTGATCGACACCACCCGCGGCAGCCGGAAGTCCCATTTGAGCTCGGGGTGCAGGAACGGCACCACGAATCCCCCGCTGGCGGCGTCCACGTGCACCGGAATGTCCACCCCGCCGCTTGCTGCGAGGCTGTCCAGCGCCGCGCAGATCTCCGCGACGGGTTCGAGTTCGCCGGTGTAGGTGGTGCCCAGGATCGCCACCACCCCGATGGTGTCCTCGTTGACGGCGTCGACCACCTGCTCGGGGGTGATGACATAACGCCCTTCCTCCATCGGCAGGTAGATCGGCTCGACATCGAAGTAGCGGCAGAACTTCTCCCACACCACCTGCACGTTGGAGCCCATCACCAGGTTGGGCGTGCGGCCCCGCCAGTCTTTGCCGACCCGCTGACGCCACCGCCATTTCATGGCCAGGCCGCCCAGCATCACCGCCTCACTGGAGCCGATCGTCGACACGCCGCAGGCACTGGCGGGGTCGGAGTCGCTGAGGTTCTCGGCGTGGAACAGGTCGGCCACCATGCACACGCAGCGCTGCTCGATCGCCGCGGTCGCCGGGTATTCGTCCTTGTCGATCATGTTCTTGTCGAAGGTCTCGGCCATCAGCTTGCCGGCCTCGGGGTCCATCCAGGTGGTGACGAAGGTGGCCAGGTTCAACCGCGAGCTACCGTCCAGCATCAACTCGTCGTGGATGAACCGGTAGGCCGCTTCGGGGTCCATCGACTCCTCGGGCAGCCGCAGCGCCGGCACCGGCGCAGTGAACAACCGGCTGGTGTAGGCGGGCGCCAGGGAATGGGTGTCCGCTGTCGGATGGCTGTGGGACACGGTGGGTCCTTTCGGGGCTAGAGGGAGGCCACTGCGGCCCGGATGTGATGCAGGATGCGCGACGCCGACGTGGGCGCCTCGCCGGGTCCGGGGTTGGCCGCCGCCAGCCCGGCCGCCCGGGCGTGCACGAACGCGGCGGCCGCGGCGGCCTCGGCGGGCGGCAGACCCGAGGCCAGCAGCGCACCGATCATGCCGGACAGCACGTCCCCCGAGCCGGCGGTCGCCGCCCAGGACTGGCCGGCCGGGTTCAGATACGCTGAACCGCCCGGGTCGGCGATGACGGTGACGTTGCCCTTGAGCAGCACGGTGGCCCCGAACGCGTCCGCGAGTCTGCGCACCGCGGTGACCCGGTCGTCGCCCGGCGGCGCCCCCGCGAGCCGGGCGAACTCGCCGGCATGCGGCGTCAGGACGGTCGGCGCGCTGCGGTTTTCGAGCAGATCGGGATGGGCGGCCAGCATGGTGAGACCGTCGGCGTCCACCAGCACCGGCAGGTCGCTTTCGAGGGCGAACCACAACGCGGCGGCAGCGTTGTCGTCGGTGCCCAGACCCGGCCCCACCACCCAGGCCTGCACTCGACCGGCGGCCGCCGGGGTGGGCGATGCGATCACCTCCGGCCAGTGCGCCAGCACCTGGTCTTTGGCGGTGCCGGCGTAGCGGACCATGCCCGAGTGGGTGGCCACTGCCGCGCCCGTGCACAGCACCGCAGCCCCCGGATAGGTCGAGGAGCCCGCCAGCACGCCGGTGACGCCCTGGGTGTACTTGTCGTCGCGAGTGCCCGGCACCGGCCAGCGCGCCAGGACATCGGCGGCCTCGAATCCCAGCAGGTCGGTGGGTGGCAGGTCCAGACCGATGTCGATGAGTGCGACGCGGCCGCAGTCGGCCAGCGCATGCACGGGCTTGAGTCCGCCGAAGGTGACCGTTGCCGCGGCGTGCACAGCGGGTCCGGTGATCGCGCCGGTCGCGACGTCGATGCCGCTGGGGATGTCGACGGCCAGCACCGGTATTCCGGCAGCCTGCTCGAACACCTCGGCCGCCGCCGGCCGCAGCGGACCGGACCCGGAGATGCCCACCACCCCGTCGATGACGAGATCGGTTGCCGCATCGACCTTTTCGACGACCCGGCCGCCGGCTTTGCGGAACGCCGCCAGCCCGTTGCGATGGGTGTGGTCCGGGTTGAGCAACACGGCGTCGGCGGCCGCCCCGCGGCGGCGCACGAAGGTCGCCGCCCACAGCGCGTCCCCGCCGTTGTCACCCGAACCGACGACCGCACAGACCCGCCGGCCGGCGACCCCGCCCGTGCGGGCGGTCAGCTCGCGCAGGATCTCGGTGGCCAGACCGAAAGCGGCTCGGCGCATCAGGGCGCCGTCGGGAAGGCTGGCCAGCAGCGGCGCTTCGGCCTCGCGGATCGCGTCTGCCGAGTAGTAATGCCGCATCAGCCGTTCGCTCCCGTCGTTCCCTGCCCCGCGCTCCCCAACATTACGTGTCGCGGCCGACCCGCACAGCCGCGCCGCGGCTTCGGAACGGTAGGCGCGGTGGACGGGTCACTTGGACGCCGTGGCGCGCAGACGCCGATACCTGTCCCTGATTTTGTCCGGGCTCAGCTGCGCGCGCTTGCGCTCCTTGGTCATCGGGTAGAAGGCCAGGCCGATCAGCAGCGACGCGAAGTGGCCGATCGCGGTGAAACTGAGCTCGATGCGGTCCATGATGAGCACCGGGAAGCCGAAGATGAGCAGCAGCACCGCGAGATAGCCCCACCGCCAGGGCCGCGCGATGTGATAAGTCAGCACCCCCATCACCCCGACCAGGAAGTAGCTGACCCCGATGTCGTGTGCGCGCACCGACCGCTCGGAGGCGTTGTGCAGTTCGATCGCGATGTAGAGCAGTCCTTCGCTGATGTAGGTGGCCAGGATATGTGCGCTCAATCCCACTGTGAGCCAACGCAACTGGCCCAACCAGCGTTCGGCCGGGGCGAGGAACAGGGTGAACAGCAGCAGATAGGGTTCCAGGCTCTTGCCGTCGATCCAGAACAGGCTGGAGAACAGCACCTGCAGCGGATCAGTGGCCAGGGCGTGGATGTTGGTGAACCGGTGCAGGAGCACCGAGTGCAGTTGGCGGTGGGTGAGCACGTGCTGCACGATCGTGGTGACCGCCAACACAAGTAGCCAGCCGTAGGTCAGCGGGGCGCTGGTGACATAGCGCCAGACGGCCATCACCAGGACGCGCAGCCGTGCCGACGCAGCTTTGTTCACCACGGGTTCAGCTTATTCGCGTTCCGCCGGCGGCCGCTCCACGACGGATTTCGCCGGCTCGTCGTAGCCGGGGGCCAGATGCCGCCACCAACAGGAGACATAGAGCGTCATCGCGGTCACCAGCGCCACGATCACCCACACCACGATCGTGACGTCGATCCAGGCCCCGAACGGCGGGGAGTCGGGTAGCGCGTTGCGCAGCGGCATCACCGCGAACAGCATGGCCGCGAACCAGGTCGTCATCGGCGGCTGGAATTTACGCAGGCCGCGCACCGTCTGAACGGAGACGTACAGCGCCACCGCAGCGAGGGTGAGCAACACCGCGAGCAGGACGACGGCGAGCGCTATCGTGCTCGGCGAGCGCTCCACCTGCACCCGGTAGGGCGCCTGCGCCTCGCCGTCGGACACTTCGACCTTCCAGCCCGGCAACCGGTCGACGAATGTCACCGACTGGCGTTCAGGCGGCCGTCCGGCGCCGCGGAACAGGTCCACCGAGACGGGCCCGGAACGATAGCTGTCCAGCGGCCAGTCCGACACGTCACCGTTGATGTTCAGCGATACCGGGAAGACGCCCGGCTGGGTGCCCTTCGGCCAGGAGCGGGTGGTCGGCGTCGTCGCGGAGGTGACCGAGACAGTGAGGTCGTCCTTGAGGGCGCCGGTCTGCGGATCCAGCAGCGCCGGCCCCGGCGCGACGGTCAGGTTGGCCACCAGCACGCTCTTATACGGCTGGATCCCTTCGACGTCCACGGTCACCGTGGTGCCGTCGGCGGCCGGTCCCGCTTGGCTGACCGGGTGCGGCGGGCCCATGCCGGTGACGGCGTACAACGTGATCAGACCTACGTATGCCGCGACAAAGATCGCAACACCGATGATGCCCCGCCTCATGTGCCTCCCCGACGGCTGTTCGCGCCTATTCGACGGTGACGGACTTTGCCAGATTTCGCGGCTTGTCGACATCGTAGCCGCGGGCCTGAGCCACCGACGCGGCAAACACCTGCAGCGGGATCGTCGACAGCAGCGGCTGCAAAAGCGTTGACACCGAAGGTATTTCGATCAAGTGATCGGCGTACGGGCGGACCGTGTCGTCGCCCTCCTCGGCGATCACGATGGTCACCGCGCCGCGCGCCTGGATCTCGCGGATGTTGGACAGCAACTTGGCATGCAACGTGGCCGAGCCCTTTGGTGAGGGCATCACGACGATGACGGGCAGGTCGTCTTCGATCAGCGCGATGGGTCCGTGCTTGAGCTCACCGGCCGCGAACCCCTCGGCGTGCATGTAGGCCAGTTCCTTGAGCTTGAGTGCGCCTTCCAACGCCACCGGGTAGCCGACGTGGCGGCCCAGGAACAGCACCGTCGAGGACTTGGCGAAGCGGTAGGCCAGTTCGGCCACCGGGTCGGTCGCTGCGATCACCCGGGCCACCAGGTCCGGCATCGCTTCCAGCTCGCGGTACTCCCGCTCCACCTCGTCGGGGTACTTGGTGCCGCGTGCCTGCGCCAGCGCCAGGCCGACCAGGTAGTTGGCCGCGACCTGCGCCAGGAACGTCTTGGTCGACGCGACGCCGATCTCGGGGCCGGCGCGGGTGTAGAGCACCGCATCGCATTCCCGCGGGATCTGCGAGCCATTGGTGTTGCAGACCGCGAGCACCTTGGCCTTCTGCTCCTTGGCGTGGCGCACCGCTTCCAGCGTGTCGGCGGTCTCCCCGGACTGGGAGATCGCCACCACCAGCGTGCTGCGGTCCAGAACCGGATCGCGGTAGCGGAATTCGCTGGCCAGCTCCACTTCGACGGGCAGCCGCGTCCAGTGCTCGATCGCGTACTTGGCGAGCAGCCCGGAGTGGTAGGCGGTACCGCAGGCGACCACGAACACCTTGTCGATCTCGCGCAGTTCCTGATCGGACAATCGCTGTTCGTCGAGCACGATCCGGTTGTCCACGAAGTGGCCGAGCAGCGTGTCGGCCACCGCGGTCGGTTGCTCGGCGATCTCTTTGAGCATGAAGTACTCGTAGCCGCCCTTCTCGGCGGCGGCCAGGTCCCAATCGATATGGAACTCGCGGGCGTTGGCTGCGTCGTCGTTGCCGTGGAAGTCGGTGATCCGGTAGCCGTCGGCGGTGATCACCACGGCCTGGTCCTGGCCCAGTTCGACGGCCTGACGGGTGTGTTCGATGAAGGCGGCCACGTCGGACCCGACGAACATTTCGCCGTCGCCGATCCCCACCACCAGCGGGGTCGACCGGCGGGCGGCCACGATGGTGCCGGGATCGTCGGCGTTGGCGAAGACCAGGGTGAAGTGTCCTTCGAGCCGGCGCAGCACGCACAGCACCGAGGCCACGAAGTCGCCGGCGGTCGGGCCTTGATGGAAGGCCTGTGCCACCAGGTGCACCGCGACCTCGGTGTCGGTGTCGCTGGCGAACTCCACACCGGTGGCCTCCAGCTCCTGGCGCAGGGCGGCGAAGTTCTCGATGATGCCGTTGTGCACGACGGCGATGCGTCCGGCGGCGTCGCGATGCGGGTGCGCGTTGCGGTCGGTGGGGCGGCCGTGGGTGGCCCAGCGGGTGTGGCCCAACCCGGCGGTGCCGGCCAGCTCCGAGGCTGACATCTCGGTGATCGCGGCTTCCAGATTGGCCAGCTGACCGGCCCGGCGGCGGACGGTGAGCCGGCCTTTTCCGTCGACCAGCGCGATGCCCGACGAGTCGTAGCCGCGGTATTCCATCCGGCGCAGCGCATTCATGACGACATCGCAGGCAGGCCGCTGCCCGACGTAGCCGACGATTCCGCACATTCTGACCAGGGTAGTGCAGGTGTCCCCGCACGACCGCCCGCGCGGAACCGACCTGGGCGGATATCCGCATCCGGGGCGCCTGTTTCAGCTGCGCCTGATCGAGCACATCGGCGCGCTGATCTTCTGGCAACAGCGCACTACCACCGTCACGGGGACGCTGGAACAGTGCGAGGCCGCGTACCGGCGCACCCAGACCCAGAACCTGTGCGCCGGCTGGTGGAGCCCCGCGTCGATTCTGCTGTTCAACTGGATTGCGCCGTTCTCGAACTTGAGCGCCATCAAGCGGGTGCGGGCGCAGTCCAGTCGTGAGATTGCCCACGTCGCGCCGGCCGGCTGCCCGCCCGGGTGGCACCCGGACCCGACCGGACAGGCCACGCAGCGCTACTGGGACGGCGCGACCTGGACCCACTGGACCCATCCGTCGGCCCACCGCTAACGTCGACGGGTGGCCCGCACCCGCAAGCTCTTCGCCGCCCTCAGCCGCCCTGGTCCGCACCGCGTTTTGCGCGGCGACCTGGCCTTTGCCGGACTCCCGGGGGTGGTGTACACCCCGGCATCCGGGCTGAACCTGCCTGCCATCGCGTTCGGCCACGACTGGCTCACCGGCAGCGCGCAATACGCGGGGCTGCTGGAGCACTTGGCGTCGTGGGGGATCGTGGTCGGCGCGCCGGACACCCAGCGCGGCTTGGCGCCGTCGGTGATGAACTTCGCGTTCGACCTCGGTGTGGCCCTCGACATCGTCGCCGGGGTGCGGTTGGGGCCGGGAAAGATCAGCGTGCACCCCACCAAGCTCGGTCTGGTCGGTCACGGTTTCGGGGGCTCGGCCGCGGTGTTTGCCGCGGCCGGTATGCCGCACAAGCCGGCGGCCGTGGTGGCGCTCTTTCCGACCGTGACCTCTCCCCCGGCCGAGCAGCCCGCCGCGACGTTGCGCGTACCGGGTCTGATCCTGACCGCGCCGGACGACCCCAAGACATTGAACTCCAACGCCCTGGCGTTGTCGCAGGCGTGGGACGCGGCTACGTTGCGCATCGTCAAGAAGGCGGAAGGCGGCGGCCTGGTGGAGGGCCGACGGTTGGCCAAGGCGGTCGGGCTGGCCGGCTCGGACCGCAAGACGCAGCGGGCGGTTCGAGCGCTGCTGACCGGGTATCTGCTCAGCACCCTGGGCCGCGACAAGACCTACCGCGATTTCGCCGACCCCGACGTGGCGTTGCCTAAGACCGCTCCGGTGGACCCCGAGGCGCCGCCGGTAACTCCGGAGGAGAAGATTGTCGCGCTGCTGAAGTGAGCTGCGCCCCGCGTGGTAAGTGTCGTTGATGCGAATCGGGATTGCCCTGGACTACTCGGGCGGGTTTCACGAGGCCGTCGACCGCGTGGTCGAACTGGAGAAGGCGGGTATCGACGTCGTCGTGGTGGCTGAAGCGTATGCCTTCGACGCCATCAGCCAGTTGGGCTACCTGGCGGCCAAGACCAGCACCGTCGAACTGGCGTCCGGGGTGTTGCCGATCTTCATCCGCACTCCCACGCTGCTGGCGATGACGGCCGCCGGCCTGGATTACGTCTCCGACGGCCGCTTCCAGCTCGGGATAGGGACCTCCGGACCGCAGGTGATGGAGGGCTTCCACGGCGTGGAGTTCGACTCTCCATTGGGCCGCACCCGGGAGATCGTGGAGATCTGCCGCCAGGTGTGGCGCCGGGAACGGGTGGAGTATGTCGGCAAGCACTATCAGATCCCGCTGCCGGCCGATCGTGGAACCGGGCTGGGCAAGGCGCTGAAACTTATCAATCACCCAGTGCGCGAACGTATTCCGATATCGATTGCGGCGCTCGGACCTAAGAACGTCGAACTCACGGCGGAGATCGCCGACGGCTGGCAGCCGGTGTTCTATTACCCGGAGAAGGCCGCGCAGGTGTGGGGTGAGGCGCTGGCGGCCGGCACCGCAAAACGCGATCCCGCCTTGGGTCCGCTGGACGTGATGGTCGGTACGTCGCTGGCGATCGGCGACGATGTCGATGACCGATTGTCTTGGGCGAAGCCACAATTGGCTCTCTATATCGGCGGGATGGGCGCCAAGGGTCGCAATTTCTACCATAATGTGGCGACCCGCTACGGGTTCGGCGAGGTCGCGGACCGGATCCAGGAGCTTTACCTCAGCGGCCGCAAGCGTGAGGCTGTCGAAGCGGTTCCCGACGAATTGGTCCGTGGGATGTCGCTGGTGGGCCCGCGGGGTTTCATCGCCGAGCGGCTGGCCGTCTTCGCCGCCGCGGGAGTCACCACGCTGCTGGTCAGGCCTCTTACGAAGGAATCCGGCGAGGCGGTGCGTTATGTCGAGGAGCTGCTGCAACTGCTGCCCGGCTGAGACGGCCACGGCTACTGCCCGGCCTGTGGGAGTTCGTCTGCGGCGATTTCGCAGGGTGTCGATCCGCGTGGCGGGGGCTCGGTCGTCTGCGGTGCGCTCGCCGGCGGCGGGGTGGCGGCAGGCTGCGCGGCCGTCGGTTGTCCAGCCGGCGTCGGCGGCGAACTCCCCTGCGGCTCAGCCGCTGTGGCGGCAGCACCCGGCGATGCGAGCGCCTGCACCGCGGCCGGTTCCTGAACTTCGTGCCGCGGCTCCGATTCGTGCTGGAGTTCAGCGTCTTCTTCGGGTGTATCCGCGCTGTCAGCCGGGTCGATGGGCGCCGATGCCTCGTCGAGTTCGCCGAGGCCCGAACTCAGCAGGCCGCCCAGCTCCTCGATGATGCCGCTGACCACCGCGCCGATCCCGCCCAGGCCGCTCATCCCGCCGAGCTCACCGAGGCCGGCGGGGCCGCTCATCCCGCCGAGCTCACCGAGGCCGGCGGGGCCGCCCATCCCGCCGAGCTCACCGAGGCCGCTCGGCTCGCCGCCCCCGCCGGGGGTGGTGCCCGAATCCGGCTGCGCAACAGCCGGATTCGGCGCCGGCGGCACCGCAGCCGGCGCGGATGCAGCCGTCGCGGGCACAGGACCCATCGTGGAGATCGCGGGCGCCGCCGACGCAGGACGCGGCGCATCCGGTCGCCGCGCGGAGCTCGTCGGCCCCAGATCGCCCGGAAGCTCGAAATAAACCGGCACGGCGGCGGCCATTCGATCGACGACCATGTCGTAACACGCGTCGACACCGGATCGCGCGGACCGCATAGCCACGACCCATTCGCCACGAACGACGTTGTCCACGTACGGCTTTACCTGTTCGACCACCACCTGCCGCGCCGCTTCGAGGTTCCCGGCGCCGGCCGTCACCGCGGCCGCGGCGGCCAGCCACACCGGTCGCTGCGCCAGCGTGCTGTCGTCGATCCGTGTCACGGTCGTCACCTTCTCGTCGACCAACCGCCACAGGTTGTCGCGCAGCGACTCGCACCGCTGCGCAGCCGCACGCACTTCGTCGACCAGCACCGTGGCAACGTCGCAGTGCCGCTGCAGGAACGCGACCGCGGCGTCTGCCCCCGGCCCAGCCCACGCCGTCGCCAACCCAGCCAACTGGGCGCGTTGCAGCCGCAACGCCTCGATGGCGACGGTGCCCGCAGCCCGCAGTTGCGCGCAGTCGGCATCCAGGGCGCGCAGGTCGAGCCCGTCTTCGCTGTCGTACCAATCGCGGAGCTGCCCGAGATGAGCGGTCAGGTCGGGGTGCTCGTAGCCGACCAGTTGACTGGCGCGCACATAGCTCTGGGTGTGCTCGACCGCCGATACCCCTTCAGCGAGCCGTCCGGCGACGTCGTAACGTTCGGCCACGATCAGGCGATCCGCGCCGCGGCATACAGGTCGGCATCGGTGTACCGGTCAGCGCCTGCCCGCAGCGCTGCCGCCGTCTCGGCCGCCGCCCGCGACCACTGCGACAGCTCCGCTGTCAGCCCGTCCAGCCGGGCCCGCAGCGCGTCGCCGCGTACCGTATGGTTCCGGCCCGCCCGCGAAGCACCGAATGTCAACCGCGACAGATGGTTTGCCACCGCGCGGTCAACCATCTCGGCGGCCTCGGCGATCCGGTCGGCCACACCGCGTACCGCCGCCACATCCACCGCAGCGCCGCCGAACGAACTTTCATGTCCCATACCTGTTTCGACGGCACGGACGGCTGCGCGGTTCCAACCGATTTCAGAAAAATTTGTTCAGCCGGCGGAGCTGACCGCGTCGGCCACGCTCGCAGCCAGCCGCTGGGCGATCTCTTCGTCGGCCGCTTCGACCATCACCCTGATCAGCGGCTCGGTTCCGGACGGCCGCAACAGGATTCGTCCGGTGTCACCCAGCTCGGCCTCGGCCCGCGCCACCGCCGACTGAACCGCGGGCGCGGCCGCAGCGGCGGCCTTGTCCGCGACCTCGACGTTGATCAGCACCTGCGGCAACGTCCGCATCGCCGAGGCGAGGGTTGCCAGCGACGAGCCGGTCTGCACCATCCGGGTCATCAACCGCAGCCCGGTGACGATGCCGTCGCCGGTGGAGCCCAGTGCCGGCATCACGATGTGGCCGGACTGCTCACCGCCCAGGCTGAAGTCGCCGGCCCGCAGTTCTTCCAGGACGTAGCGGTCGCCGACGCCGGTGGTGCGCACCGTCACGCCTGCTGCGCGCATGGCCAGATGCAGCCCGAGGTTGCTCATCACCGTCGCCACCAATGTGTCGGAGGCCAGCTCGCCGGCTTCTTTCATGGCCAGCGCCAGGACCACCATGATGGTGTCGCCGTCGACGAGTACGCCGTCGGCGTCGACGGCCAGACAACGGTCGGCGTCGCCGTCGTGCGCCAGGCCGAGGTCGGCGCGGTGCGCGGTGACCGCGGCGCGCAGCGATTCGAGGTGCGTGGACCCGCAGCCGTCGTTGATGTTGAGCCCGTTGGGGTCGGCGTTGATCGCGATGACACGCGCCCCGGCCGCACGGTAGGCACTGGGGGCCGCCGTGGACGCGGCGCCGTGGGCGCAGTCGACGACGACGGTCAGGCCGTCGAGGCGGCTGGTGCTTGCCTTGCCGACGTGGCGCAGGTAGCGGTCGGCCGCGTCCTGCGCGTCGACGACCCGGCCGATCCCCGCGCCGACCGGGCGCAGGCCCGGCCCGCCCGCGACCAGGTTCTCGATCTGGTCCTCGGTATCGTCGTCGAGTTTGTGGCCGCCGGGGCCGAAGATCTTGATGCCGTTGTCGGGCATCGGGTTGTGCGAGGCGGAGATCATCACACCGAAATCGGCATCATATGCGCCGGTCAGGTAGGCGACCGCGGGCGTCGGGAGCACACCGACCCGCAGCGCGTCGACGCCCTGGCTGGTCAGCCCGGCGATGACCGCGGCTTCCAGCATTTCGCCGCTGGCCCGCGGATCGCGCCCGATCACGGCCACGCGGCGGCCGGGTCCGGTGGAACTCGCCAAGTGCCGGGCCGCCGCGGCGCCCAGAGCGAGCGCCAGTTCGGCGGTCAGCTCGCGATTGGCGACGCCACGGACGCCGTCGGTGCCGAATAGTCGACCCATAGGTCAAACCTCTCACAGTTGGCGGTGTTGCACATACCCACTGTGAGCTGCGAGCGAGTACGCCAGTCGGCAGACACGCCGGGCGAGACCCGCTCGCAGCTCAACAGTGACGGCTGATCAGCGCTTGCTGTACTGAGGTGCCTTGCGGGCCTTCTTGAGTCCGTACTTCTTGCGCTCGGTGGCGCGCGGGTCACGGGTCAGGAAGCCGGCCTTCTTCAGCGCCGGCCGGTCCTCCGGATTGGCCACGATCAACGCCCGGGCAATGCCCAGCCGCAGCGCACCGGCCTGGCCGGACGGCCCGCCGCCGTGCAGCAGCGCGTAGATGTCGTAGTTGTCCACCCGCTCGACGGTGACCAGCGGGGCCTTGATGAGCTGCTGGTGCACCTTGTTCGGGAAGTAGTCCTCGAGGCTGCGGCCGTTGAGGTCGAACTTGCCGGTGCCGGGCACCAGGCGAACCCGCACCACGGCCTCCTTGCGGCGGCCCACGGTCTGGATGGGACGTTCGAAGACGAACGATTCGCCGACGGGCGCGGCCTCGATCGCGGCTTCCACCACTTCGGTGGCCTCCACACTGGTCTCGGTCATTGCGCCACCTGCTTGATCTCGAACGGAACCGGCTGCTGAGCGGTGTGGGGATGCTCCGGGCCGGCATAGACCCGCAGCTTCTTCTGGATCTGACGACTCAGCTTGTTCTTGGGCAGCATGCCGACGATCGCCTTCTCCACCACGCGGTCGGGGTGCTTTTGCATGAGCTCGCCGATGCTGCGCTTGCGCAGACCGCCGGGATACCCCGAGTGGCTGTAAGCCATCTTGCTCTGCAGTTTGTCGCCGCTGATGGCGACCTTGTCGGCGTTGATGACGATGACGAAGTCACCGCCATCGACGTTGGGCGCGAACGTGGGCTTGTGCTTGCCGCGCAGCAGGGTGGCAGCTGCGACGGCAAGGCGGCCAAGCACGACGTCCGTGGCGTCGATGACGTACCACGACCTGGTGGTGTCACCCGCCTTGGGCGCGTATGTGGGCACAGCGCTTACCTTCTTCTCTCAGGGTGGATCCCGGTGTGAACCGGGGGCCGGTCAAGGCATGTGCGATTGGGTTGGTCTCGGCGACCGACGTTGACCCGAGCCCCATGCCCGTAGGCACCGCACGCCAACCGAGCAGCTTACCGATCGGTATCCCCGCAGGTCAAAAGCGCCCCCAGCTGCCGGCCGCCCGGCGGTCCGTGGCGGCCACCTCGGCGGCGCCGTCTCGGACCGCATTGCCCAGCTCCACCAGGATCTGGTTGAGCGCGGTAACCGCCTGCTGCCATCTGAGCTGTTCGGCCTGGTAGGCGGCGGCCGCTTCGCGGGTCCACAGCTGCTGCAGCGGCGCAATCTGCGACCTGAGCTCCTCGATGGCGGTGTTCAGACGCGCCGAGGTGGCGTGGATGTCCTGGCGAACGGAGTGCTCGATGGCGGCGAAATCGTACGAGATCACAGCTCACCGCCGGCCGTGGCGATGCGGTGCGCGTGCTGCTGGCCGGCCTCGCGCAGCGCCGTCTCGTTATAGCGGATGGTCTCGGCGATCTCGTGCAGCACGTGGTACAGCCGCGTCGACTCGGCTTTCCAGCGATCCACCACTTCTTTGAACCGCGCGGCGGCGGCTCCGCCCCAGACCGACGGGGGCACGCTGCCCACCCGGCCGATGAAGGCATGCAGCATCGACCGGATCTCGTCGTTGCGGGCGTCGGTGGTGGCTGCGACCGAGCGCATCAGGTCGAAGTCGGTACTCAGCGAATCGGTACCCGTTGGTGAGCTCACATGTGTCTCCTTTCGCTCACTGAGTTCGACTGCCGCAGGGCCGCTATGGTTCCATCCGAAATCGCGGATTTCTCAGCTGACTGCGTGCGCGGACCGCACGGCCTGCTCGCAGGCGTCGCGCACCGCGGCCGGGGCATCGGTGGGGCTCTGGCAGCCGATGCTGATCCGTAGCGACCCGTCGACGAAGACAGTCCAGCGCACGTCGTGGGCGGCTCGGACTTCGCGATAGGTCACCGCGGGCCGGCCGGCGCTGACGGCCGCGGCATCGAAGTCGACGAACACCCCGGCCGCCTCGCCGTCGATTGCTCGCCGCAACCGCTCGGCGGTTCCGCTCAGCGTTTCGCCGGGTGTCGGTGACTGGGTGACGTGCAATGCCACTTCGGGATCCGTCGGTGAGGTGAGCTGTACTCGCGCCGACCCCGATCCCGAGAGCACTCGACGGGCAACCCAGCCGGCGGGAACGGTCAGCGCCACCCTGCCCTCGACCAGAACCGTGGTCGGGACCGGCGCGGCGACCGGCACCCGGCGCGGTCCCTCACCGACCGCCGTGGGGACCGCCAGCGCCAGCCCGGTTGCGACGAGCGCGGCGCCGATCAGCCGGGTCCCGGTGCGGCGCCGCCGTCCGGAGCCCACCGGGGCGGGCGACGACGGGTGGGCGGCTGTCGCGACCAGCCGGGCCAGCCGCACGTCGTCGAGGTGGACGACCGTCCCGGGGCCGATCGCTGCTGCGATCGAGGTTGCCAGCTGCGCCGCCCCGGCGACCAGCCTTGGCGCATCGATCAGCACCCGTCCCGACTCGGTGGCGACGGCGGCCGCCACCTGTTCGACCACCCGGTCGTCTGCGCGCGGCACCGCGACGACTTCAGAGCCGGTGACCGCCACCAGCCGTTCGGCGATCTCCACCGTCACCATGGGTTCGGTCTCGCCCCGCGTCGCCGTCGCGAACAACCACGATCGGGGACGAATCGATACAACGCCGCCCAAAGTGCCTGCAGCCGTGTCGATCACACCGATTCGCGACGCCGACCACCACGACGGATACACGACGACCACCTCGTCGAGGTGCCCCTCGGCCAAGGAGCGTAACGCCGCCGACCACAGCGCGTCGACGGCCACCGGCACTTCGTCCAGCAGCCCGACCGGGTCGTCGATCGCCTGCAGCGCCGCCACCGCGACCGCGCTGATTTCGTCTGCGTCGCAACATAATCGGTGGACCGCCGCAGGGCCGGCGGCGATGACGGCACGGTGAGCGGTCATCCGGGCGGGCTCCAGGCCACCTGCACCCGCTGCGCTACGCCGGGACGGGTGGTCAGGATGCCGCGGCCCGGCGGCAGCGGCACCGGCGGTTTCGGCCCGAGCAGCGGCCCGTCATCGGGGCGACCGCTCATCATCAGCGTCATGCAGCCCAGGTCGCGCAGCGTCGCGAGCAGCGGTTCGAACAAGGCGCGTGCCGCGCCGCCGCTGCGCCGTGCGGCGATCACATGCAGGCCGAGATCGGTTGCATACGGCAGGTATTCGAGTAGCTCGCTCAACTGGTTTCCCGACGCGGCACCGGCCGCCAGGTCGTAGTCGTCGACCACGAGGTAGATTGCCGGTCCGGTCCACCACGATCGACTCCGCAGCTGTGCCTGCGTGACATCCGCTCCGGGCATCCGGGCGCGCAGTGCGTCGACCAGGACCGGCAACATCGTTCCCAGCGACGCCGGCGACATGGCATGGCTACCGAGGTGTTCGGTGTCCACCACCCCGAGCAACGTACGCCGGAAGTCCACCAAGAACAGCTGCGCCTGCGCTGCGGTGTTGGTACGCAGTATTTCCCGGCACAGAGTCCGCAGCGCGGAGGTCTTTCCGCAGCCGTTGTCGCCCAGGATCAGCAGGTGCCGGTTTCGCTCGAAATCGACCGCGAGAGGTTGTAATGAACGCTCTTCGAGCCCGAGCAGGATCCCCCGCGTATCCCCGGCAGCCATCGCGTCGTAGCCGAATATGTTGGGCAGCAGCGGTATCGGGGGCGCTACCGTGGTACCCCGGCGCAACTCGAACCCGTCCAGCCCGGGCAGCGCGACGATCACGTGCGCACCGTCGTGGGTCAGTCCACGTCCCGGCCGGTGGGCGGGCACATTTCGGGCCTGGCTGCGGTCGAACTCGGAATCGGCCGGATCGCCCAGTCGCAGCTCGATCCGGGTGCCGAGCTGATCCTTCAACGCGGGCCGCAGTTCGGCCCAGCGCGAAGCCGTCAGCACTACGTGCACACCGTACGAAAGACCTTGACCCGCAATCGCCGTGACGGTTTCCTCAATCTCCTCGAATTCCTGCCGCAGGGCCGCCCAACCGTCCACGACCAGGAACACATCGGCGACGGATTGCCGCGCCGTCGGGTGATCCCGGAAGGTGGCCGCGCGGGCGTGCAGCTGCGACTCCAGTTCGGCGATCATCCGCCAGACCAGTTCTGGGTGGCCGCGGTCGGCGACCGCACCCACGTGCGGCAGGTCGAGCAGCGACGAAAGCATCCCGCCACCGAAGTCCAGGCAATAGAACTGCGCCTGTCCGGCGTCCCGCGTGGCTGCCAAGGCGGTGACGAGAGTGCACAGTGCGGTCGACTTGCCCGACTGCGGTGCGCCGACTACGGCGACGTTGCCTGCGGCACCGGACAATTCGACCATCAGCGGGACCCGCGACTGGTCGTATGGCAGGTCGACGAGACCGATCGGAACCGCCAATCGGTTTGACGTGCAACCCCTCAACAGCGAACCAAGGGAGGGTGCCGCGTGCAGCGGCGGTAACCACACCGGGTGCGCCGGCGGCCCGTGACCCGACAGCCGACTCAACATCATTCCCAACACGGACGTACTCGGGCGCTCGCATGTCACCGCCTCGTCGGACGCCGCGGTGAATCGCCGTACCTCGATCGGCTGGGCAACGCCGGGCCGCTCAGGTGGTGGTGGGCCCGAAACGCATGCGGCCTGAAAGCGGATCGGCTCGCCGTTGGCGACCCGCAGATAGCCCGCGCCCGGCGCCGCCGGCAGCTCGTAGGCGTCGAGAGTACCCAGAACGGTTCGCGATTCGCTGGCCGACAGCGTTTTCAGACAGATTCGGTAGGACAGGTGTGACTCGAGTCCCCGCAGCCGGCCTTCGTCGAGCCGCTGACTGGCCAGCAGTAGGTGTATCCCCAGCGAGCGGCCCAGTCGTCCCAGCGCGACGAAGGTGTCGGCGAAGTCCGGATGCTGGCTGAGCAGCTCGGAGAACTCGTCGACGATTACGAACAGGGCGGGAAGAGGTTTGGCGGCAGGCGATTTGGTGTGGGCCGCAACACTGGCACTACCCGACTTACGCAGTAGTTGCTGCCGCCGGTTCATCTCACCGGCCAGGGCATCACGCATCCGGGCGACCAGTGGCGCTTCGTCGGCCAGGTTGGTGACCACGGCGGCCACGTGCGCCGAGTCGGCGAAGTCGAGGAACGTTGCGCCGCCTTTGAAGTCGATCAGTAGCAGGTTGAGGACTTCGGGCGAATTGCGCGCCATCATGCCCAGGGCGATGGTGCGCAACAGCTCCGACTTGCCCGAGCCGGTGGCGCCGACACACAGTCCGTGCGGTCCCATCCCCTGCTCGGCGGCCTCTCGGATGTCGAGTGTCACCGGCCGACCGTCGACGGTGCTGCCGATCGGGACGCGTAGCGGCGATATCCCGTTGTGCCACAGCGAGTTCGGGTTGAACCCGCCGATATCGTCGATGCCGACCAGGCTCACCCACGCAGTGTCACCCGGCTGTATCGACGTTCCGGAGTGGGCCGCCAGCCGGCGTGCGCAGGCCACCGCCTCGGCCTCGTCCAGCCGATCCGGGGCAGTCAACACATCGACCCCGCCGGGATGGTGCACGCGCAGCACGGGGCCGTCTGCGCCGACCCGCAGCACCGTGCCGCCGTCCGGCACGGGCACGTCGGGCTCGGGGGTGTCGACGATCAGCACCGTGCGGCGCGGTGCGGCCGTGCCTGCGTTCGGATGCTGGCGGTGTGGCAGCCATTTCAGCCATTGCCAATGGTGTGCGCGCGACTCGCTGACCACGCTGCCGATCGCCAGATGATCCGGCGAATGCAGCACCGCCAGCTCGCACACGATCGCCCGCAGCAGCCCGCGCACTCGCGGCGCCGCGCCGTCGATCGTCACCGTGGCATCCAACCGGATCACGACGGGAGCTTCTAGCGAGGAATGGACATCGAGAAACCGGCGCAGTGCCTCGACGCTGACCGGGTCGCACCGCTGCTCGGCCGGACCCTGGGCAGCCACCACGGGGGTGGCGAGTGGAACGGTTCCGACACCGATACGCACCACGCAGAAGAGCGGGTCGTCCGGTCGCCGCTCCCACATGCGACCGCCGCCGGCCAGGGTCCACAACTCGTCGGGATCGGGGTGCGAACGAATCACCGAATCATATTGCGCCGAAGCGATTTCAGTGACCTCACGACGCACTGCGCTGAGGTAATCGAAGTATCGTCGCCGGTCGGCGTTGACCGCCGTACCCCGCCGACGGCCGCGGCCGGTCAGCGCCGTCACCACCATCGACACCGACATCATCGTCGGAAACGCGAGAAAGGTAGGGTTGCGCGCCACCGGCGCACCGCTCCAGAACGCCGCGGCGGTGACGCCCAGCATGGTGGCCGACATGACCATCGGCAACAACAACGCCAACAGGCCCGCGGGCTCCGAACGCGGAAGCTCCGGTGGCGGGGCGATTTCGACGACCGCACGCACAGTTCGACGACGCTAGGCAACCACGCGGATCCGCCGCAAGTCACCTGTGGACGACCGAAAGCCGTTTCACCGCAGCCTGGTTAGCATGTCAGCGATGAGCGCATCACCATGTCGTGTCACCGTTCACTGCGGGGGTACCAGCACTGACCTGACGCTGCCCGCCACCATGCCCGTCGCCGAGCTCATTCCGTCGATCCTCGACGTCCTGGGCGGCCCCACCCTGGGCCGCCACCGGCTCTCCCGCGTCGGCTGCGCTCCGTTACCGGGTTCGACGACGCTGGCGCAGAACGATATCCGCGACGGCGCTGTCCTGGTCCTCGCCGAACAGAGCACTCCGCCGCCGGCACCTCGTCACGACGACGACGCCGAGGCGGTGGCAGCCGGCCTCAAGACCACAACTGGCCTGCCGGTGAACCGGGTCGGTGGCGCCCTAACCGCCGTCGCATTCACCGTTACCGGCGCGCTGGTCATGGTCCGCAATGCGTTCACCGTCGCGACGGAGTCCAACGGCACCGTACTTGCCGCAGCCACCGCCGCTCTGGCCGCCCTGTTCGCTATTGCTCTGTTTCGCAATGTGTTTCATGATCCGATCGCAGAACTGACATTGGCGATTCTCGCCACGACGTTCGCCGCCGTAGCCGGTCTGCTGGCGGTGCCCGGCGTCCCGGGTGCTCCCGCCGTGTTGCTGGCGGCGATGGCCACGGCAGTCACCGCTGTGCTGGCGCTGCGCCTAGCGCGCTGCGGTGTAGTCACTTTGACCGCCCTGGCGGGTGCGGCCATCGTCGTGGCGCTGGCCGCACTGGCGGCGGTTCTCACCGGGACTCGGCTTGACGTGACCGCGTCGGTGACCGCCGTCGCCTGCCTGGGACTGATCGAGATGGCGCCGCGGATGTCCATGATGTTGGCCGGCCTGTCGCCCGGCCCGGCCCGCAGCGCAGCAGAGCTGGCCGACCGAACGCGACGGGCCGAGAATTGGTTGACCAGCCTGCGCGCCGGCTTCGCAGCGGTCGCGGCGCTGGGCGCCACGACGGCCGCATGCACCGCTCATCGCGCCATCCCGCTGGCCGCACTCACCGGCGCTGCGCTGCTGCTGCATGCGCGAACCGACCGGCGCAGATCGCTCGTCTTCCTGGTGGCCGCAATTGCCACCAGCACAACAACATTGGCCCTCGCCGTGGCCGGTGCGCCCCGGTGCGGCCCATGGCTGGTGGCACTGACGGTGACCCTGACCGCGGCCGCACTGTATGTGGGCTTCCTCGCTCCCACATTCGCACCCTCACCCATCACGCGTCGTGGCGTCGACGTGTTGGGCTGTATCGCACTGGCCGCCGCGGTACCGCTGGCGTGCTGGACGTGTGGTGCGTTCAGCGCGGTCCGCGCCCTGAGCCTGCAGCCGTGAGGCCGTACCGGGCGGCGTGCATCTCCGTGGCGATGGCGTTTGCGGCTGCCAATTGTGCCGCGCCGGCATCCGCGGTGACACCGCCTCCGGTCGACGAAAAGCTGCTGCCCGCAGCAACTTCCCCGGCGCCCCCGCAGCGCACCGTGCAGCGCGAGGTGTGCGCCGCAGCCATCGACGACCCGGCCAGGACCGGGCCGCCCAGCCAACTCGCCGACCTCGATCTGCCGCGGATCTGGCAGTTCACCCGCGGCGCCGGGCAACGGGTGGCGGTCGTCGACACCGGCGTCCGCCGGCACCCGCGGCTGCAGAACCTGGTGGGCGGCGGCGACTATGTGTCCACCGGCGACGGCACCCAGGACTGCGACGCCCACGGCACGCTGGTGGCCGGAATCATCGCTGCCACCACCGCTCCCGGCGTCGACAAGTTCGGCGGCGTGGCGCCCGACGTCACGCTGATCAGCATCCGGCAATCGAGCGCCAAATTCGGTCCGGTCGGCTCGGGTACCGGTGTCGGGGACGTCCAAACCCTGGCCAGGGCGGTGCGTACCGCCGCCGATCTGGGCGCCACCGTCATCAACATCTCGCCGGTCGCGTGCGTCGCGGTCACCGACAATCTCGACGACCGCGCCCTCGGGGCTGCCCTGGCGTACGCGGTCGACGTCAAGAACATCGTCGTGGTGGCCGCGGCCGGCAACACCGGCGGGCCCGGCCAATGCCCGCCCCAGGCGCCCGGTGTCACCCGTGAGACCGTCTCGGTGGTGGTGAGCCCGGCGTGGTACGACGACTACGTGCTGACGGTCGGATCGGTCGATTCCCGCGGCGCCCCTTCAGCGTTCACCCTGCCCGGGCCGTGGGTGGACGTCGCGGCGACCGGCGAGGAGGTCACCTCGCTGAGCCCGGTCACCGACGAGACGGTCAACGCGGACAACGAATCGGCGCCCCTGTCGGGAACCAGCTACGCCGCACCGGTTGTCAGCGGGCTGGCCGCGCTGATTCGGGCCCGGTTCCCGGCGCTCACCGCGCGTCAGGTGATGCAGCGCATCGAGTCGACCGCTCACCATCCGCCCGGCGGCTGGGATCCGGTGGTGGGCCACGGCACGGTCGACGCGCTCGCCGCTATCGGCACGGACACCACCGGGGCGGCCGGCCCGGCCTCCCACGAGTCGAAGCCGCCGTCGGTCGAGGTGCCGGCGCCGCCCGCCGGCCGTCGCGACCCGTCGGTCGACCGCTCACGCGGCACCGCGTTCGGTGGCGCCGGGATCTGCCTGCTGGTGTTGCTGGCGGCGGTCTGCTCCACCGCGCTGAGAGGTACGCGGTCAGCGCGCTCCGGCGACAATCGCGTCGTGGGCGACTAAGGCCTTTTCCCGACTCAATTCCGGCCCGCACGGCAGCGCGGCAAGGATCGGCCACGGCGCGGCGGCGGTCGTGGCCGGCAGCCCGAGGGCGCGAGCGGCGTCGTCGTCGTGGATCGCGAACCGCACCCCGGTGTCGGTCACGAGATAGCGGGTCGCGACCCGGGCGCCGGTTCCGGTGAGGCTCTGCGCCGCCACGTAGACACTTCGGCCCGGCGGGAGATGGACGGCGTCGACGGCAGGGCCGCGGCCGTCGGCCTGCGCCAGCTTGAAAGCCTGGCCGACCGGCGGGCCGGCGCCGGTCAGCAGCCCGACGTCCGCGGCACCGGACGGTCCGGGCGTCCATGCCGCACACACTGTGGCGTCGGTGGAGTAGCCGCTGGGCGCCTGTTCGGCAATGCCGGCGACCGGCAGCGTGTGCACCACTGGAACCCCCCGGATCACGTCGGGCGCCACGGCGACGGGCTGCGTGCTGCGGTGCGAGTCGATGATGCGCAGCAGGTCGGCGGCGACGCGGCCGATGCGCTGCACCCCGTCGGCAAGCACGACGTAATATTCGTCACCCGATGCACGTGTGATTCGCAGCACACTGCCGATTTTCAGGTCGGGCAGCCAGGGTCCCGCCGGCGCACCTGCGCCGGGGATGCGCGGCGCGGCGATGGGTGGGGCCTCGGGGATCGCGTTCAGCAACGACTGCGAAGCGCGTTGCGGTGCCGGCTCCGCCAGTCCCAGCACCTGCCGGACGGCCGGATCGGCCAGATCTACCGCCGCGCGCAGGCCCCGGTAGAGCAGAAAAGTCGGCGAGCCCGGGCCGGTGCTGACCACGGCGGCGTGTCCGGGGTCCAGACGACGCACGGATGCATCGGTCGCGGTTCCGATGATCACCGTGGTCTCCGGTCCGGGGTCACTGTCGCAGATCGTCCAGGTCGACCCGCGCTCCGGCAACGGCGCGGGGATGAACTGCGGTGCACCCGGAATCCCCAGCAGCGCGCCACGTTTGGTGTGCTCGAGCTCGGACTCGCGCACCGGTACCGGGTCGGCCGCGGCCGCCAGGATCAACCGAGCCGACGCCAGGTTCAGCACCGGATGCCACGTGTCGGCGAGCCGCACATACAAGGCTCCGGATTGCCGGCCCATCACCAGTCGCACGTCGCCGAGCCCGGGCTGTGGCCGCAGCAACGCCAGGCACGCGCATCCCAGCAGCGCAGCGACCGCCAGGACGCATCCGAGTGCCAGCGCCGCCGCGGGTGCGCGCGGGGGCTCGCTGATCGACCCCGGATCCTCGCCCAGCAATGCGCTCTCGATGCGCCGCAGCAGGAACCGGTGGCCGCTGGTATGCAGCCAGGTGGACGCTTGGCGCGGCACTGAATCTCCCCAGACTTGCCCGAATCACCCGCAACGGTAGGGCCTGCGCCCAGCCCGGATTCACCGTTCATCCACAGCTGCGAAAGGTTTTGCCCGGCCCGGCCGCGGGTAAAATCTCGACGTGCTTCTGCAATTCATCCGGACGGCCGGTCGGGCCGGCACCGGCACCCTAGCTCTGGCCGCCGCAGTGGCGGGCGCTGTCGCGCTCATCCCGGGTGCTGCCCTGCCGGTGGCCTCAGCCGCCGACTGCCCGGACGCCGAGGTGGTTTTCGCCCGCGGCACCAACGAGCCCACGGGTATGGGCCGGGTGGGCGACGCCTTCGTCGACTCGCTCCGCGCGCAGACCAGCGGGTTGAACATCGGGACTTATGGGGTCAACTACGCCGCCAGCAAGCTGCAGTTGCATGGCGGCGACGGGGCAAACGACGTGATTTCCCATGTCAAGGCGACGGTGTCGTCGTGCCCGAACACCAAGATCGTGTTGGGCGGATACTCGCAGGGCGCGTCGGTGATGGACATCGTTGCCGGCGTTCCGATCGGCGGCATCAGCTGGGGTAGCTCGCTGCCGCCGCAGTACGTCGACAATGTCGTGGCGGTGGTGACCTTCGGTGACGTCGCCGACCGTGCCGGCGGATCGTTGCCGAACAAGAGCGCGCTGCTGGGCGCCAAGGCTGTCGACTACTGCAACCCGATGGACCCGATCTGCCACGCCGGCTCCGGCAACGAGTGGAGCGGGCACACCGAGGGCTACGTCCCGACGTACACCACCCTGGGGGCCACCTTCGTCGCCCAGAGACTGACGGCTGGGGCTACCCCGCACCTGCCCGGGCAGATTCCCGGCTACTCACCCCAGCTGCCGGGGTCGGTGCCTGCGGTTCCGCAGTTCCCCCAGTACCCGGGATCGGTGCCCCAGACGCCCCAGACGCCCCAGACGCCGGGGTCGCCGGGATCGCCGGGATCGATCCCGCAGGCCCCCGTCGTATAAGGCCGCCGGCTAACTCTGCTGGCCGATTTCGCGTCAATCCGTAACATCGGATCATGAGGCTCGATCCGTTTGCTCGCTTGACCGGTTTTGCGATTTTCCCGTTGCTGTCGTTCACACCGATGATCGCCGCGGCACCCGCGGTGGCCGCGTCGTGCCCGGGTGTCGAGGTGGTGTTCGCCCGCGGCCGCGAGGAGCCACCCGGGGTCGGTGCCGTCGGCGACGCTCTGGTCAGTTCGCTGCGGGGCAAGACAAGCTTGCCCATCGGGGTGTATGGAGTCAACTATCCGGCCAACATCTCCGTCGACAGTGGCGCCAACGATATGAGCCAGCACGTCCAATCGATGGCGAAAGGCTGCCCGAACACCCGCGAGGTGCTCGGCGGGTATTCCCTGGGCGCCGAGGTGGCCGACCTGGCCACCTGGGGCCGCATCCCGCCGGGGGTGGATCAGCACGTCGCGGCGGTCGCGTTGTTCGGCAACGGCACCCACGGAGTTGCTCCGGCCTACGCGGGCAAGACGATCGACCAGTGCGCGCAGGGCGACCCTATCTGCGGCAAGGGCACGAACTGGCCGTCACACCTGCAGCCGTCGTACATCGATTCCGGCCTGGTGGATCAGGCCGCCGGGTTTGTTGCGGGCAAGCTTTAGCTTCGGGACCGGATGTCGCGGGTGATCAGGTTGCGGGCCGCGAGCTGGTCGTCCGGCGGGTAGTCCACCGCGACCAGCGTCAGCCCTTGCGGCGGCGCAGCCGCGAAGTCACTGGATCTGGTTGTCGCGGTGAGCAGTTCAACACACCATTGCGGTGTGCGCCGGTGCTCACCGACGGCCAGCAGCGCGCCCACCAGCGAGCGCACCATCGACCAGCAGAACGCGTCGGCACTGACCTGCGCGGTGATCAGGTCCCCATCTCGCGACCAGTCCAGTCTTTGCAGCTCGCGGATGGTGGTGGCGCCTTCGCGATGACGGCAGAACGCTGCGAAGTCGTGCAGTCCCAACATGTTTCGTGCTGCGACGGTCATCGCGTCGAGGTCCAGCTCGCGCGGCCAGGCGGTGACGAAACGCGCCAGCTGCGGCACCACCCCGTAGGGCGCGGTCGACAGCCGGTAGGCGTAATGGCGGCGCAGCGCCGAGAATCGGGCGTCGAAACCCGCTGGCGCACGGGCGATATGGAGCACCCGAACATCTGCGGGCAGGAATCTGGCGAGCCGGCGCACCAGCGGTAGAAACTCCGGATCCTCCGGGCGCGTGTTTCGCGAGTAGGCGTTGGGCACGGCATCGGCGGGCACGTCGAGGTGGGCCACCTGCCCGGTGGCATGCACGCCGGCGTCGGTGCGTCCTGCCGCGCGAACCTGGATCGGACAGCGAAACACGGTCGCCAGCGCCTCATCGAGGACGCCGGCGACCGTGCGTTGCTCGGCTTGTGCCGCCCAGCCCGCGAAATCTGTTCCGTCGTAGGCGATGTCGAGCCGCAGACGGACGGACTCGCTAATTCTCGGCGGCCCCTTCGGCCTCTTCGGACTCTCCGACCTCGTCGGACTCTTCGACACTCGCCTGCGGCGCTGCCGCAGCGGTCTCGGGGGCGGCCTCCGTGGCCGCCTCGTCAGCGGCGGCCGATTCCTCGACGGCCTCCGGCTCGACCGCGGCCTGCGGCGCCGCGGCCGCCGTTTCGGTGGCTGCCGGCGGTGCGTCCTTCTGGGTCTTGGCCTGCTGGGCGGCTACCCGGCGCGCCCGGTCGGCCTCCGAAGTGACGGTCTTCTCCCGCACCAGCTCGATCACCGCCATCGGAGCGTTGTCACCCTTGCGCGGCTCGACCTTGATGATGCGGGTGTAGCCGCCCTCGCGATCGGAGAAGAAGGGTCCGATCTCGGCGAACAAGGTGTGCACGACGTCCTTGTCGCGGATCTTCTTCATAACCTCACGCCGATTGTGCAAGCTGCCCTTCTTGGCGTGGGTGATCAGCTTCTCCGCGTAGGGCCGCAGCGCCCGCGCCTTGGGCTCGGTGGTTTTGATCCGGCCGTGCTCGAACAACGACGTGGCCAGGTTGGCCAGAATCGCCTTCTGATGCGACGACGACCCGCCGAGGCGAGGACCCTTGGTGGGCTTGGGCATTGCGACTTCTCCTATGTGGGGCCGGTCCCCGTATCAGGTAGGACCGGGACGGAATGGCTTAGAGCTGTTCGGTTTCCGCGTAGTCCTGGTCGTCGTAGGCGGCCTCGGTGGACCAGGTGCCGGTGGCGACGTCGTAACCGGCGACCTCCGACGGGTCGAAGCTGGGCGGGCTGTCCTTGAGCGACAGACCCAGCTGGTGCAGCTTGACCTTCACCTCGTCGATGGACTTCTGACCGAAGTTGCGGATGTCGAGCAGGTCGGACTCGGTGCGCGAGACCAGTTCGCCGACGGTGTGCACGCCCTCGCGCTTGAGGCAGTTGTAGGACCGCACGGTCAGGTCCAGGTCGTCGATCGGCAGCGCGAACGAGGCGATGTGGTCGGCCTCGGCCGGCGACGGCCCGATCTCGATGCCCTCGGCCTCGACGTTGAGTTCGCGTGCCAGGCCGAACAATTCGACCAGCGTCTTGCCGGCCGACGCCAGCGCGTCGCGCGGCGTGATCGAACTCTTGGTCTCGACGTCCAGGATCAGCTTGTCGAAGTCGGTGCGCTGCTCGACACGGGTGGCGTCCACCTTGTAAGTCACCTTGAGCACCGGCGAGTAGATGGAATCGACTGGGATACGGCCGATTTCGGCACCCGAGGCCCGGTTCTGCACGGCCGGCACGTAGCCGCGGCCCCGCTCGACCACCAGCTCGACCTCGAGCTTGCCCTTGTCGTTCAGCGTCGCGATGTGCATCGAGGGGTTGTGCACCGTGACACCGGCCGGGGGGACGATGTCGCCCGCGGTGACTTCACCCGGGCCCTGCTTGCGCAGGTACATGGTGACCGGCTCGTCCTCCTCGGAGGACACGACCAGGCTCTTGAGGTTCAGGATGATGTCGGTGACGTCTTCCTTGACGCCGGGGACGGTGGTGAATTCGTGCAGGACGCCGTCGATGCGGATGCTGGTGACAGCCGCGCCGGGGATCGACGACAGCAGCGTGCGACGCAGCGAATTGCCAAGGGTGTAGCCGAATCCCGGCTCCAGCGGTTCGATGACGAACTGGGACCGGTTGTCGGTGAGGATTTCCTCCGACAGGGTTGGGCGCTGAGAGATCAGCATGGTATTTCTTCTTCTCCTTCTCGGCACCCGCTATTTGATGCCGTTAGGTATTCCGCTCCGGCGGTTGCCGGCCCGGAAGTCTTACTTCGAGTAGTACTCGACGATCAGCTGCTCGGTGAGCGGGACGTCGATCTGGGCGCGCTCGGGCAGCTGGTGGATCAGGATGCGCTGCCGCTCCCCCACCACCTGCAGCCAGCTCGGGATCGGGCGGTCGCCCGCGGTCTCCCGCGCGATCTGGAACGGCACGGTGTTCAGCGACTGGTCCCGCACGTCGATGATGTCGTACTGCGACACCCGGTAGCTGGGGACGTCGACGCGGACCCCGTTGACGGTGAAGTGACCGTGGGTGACCAGCTGACGGGCCATCCGCCGGGTCCGGGCCAGCCCGGCGCGGTAGACGACGTTGTCGAGCCGACTCTCCAGGATCCTCAGCAGCTCCTCACCGGTCTTGCCGGTGTGGCGCACGGCCTCTTCGTAGTAGCGGCGGAACTGCTTCTCCATCACGCCGTAGGTGAAGCGCGCCTTCTGCTTCTCCTGCAGCTGCTGACGGTATTCGCTCTCCTTGACCCGGGCGCGGCCGTGCTGACCGGGCGGGTAGGGACGCTTCTCGAAGGACTGGTCGCCGCCGACGAGGTCGGTGCCCAGGCGACGCGACTTGCGGGTGATGGGTCCGGTGTAACGAGCCATTGGTATGTCCTCCTAGACCTAGACGCGCCGACGCTTGGGCGGGCGGACACCGTTGTGCGGCTGCGGGGTGACGTCGGAGATGGCGCCCACCTCCAAGCCCGCGGCCTGCAGCGAACGGATCGCGGTCTCCCGGCCGGAGCCCGGGCCCTTGACGAACACGTCGACCTTGCGCACGCCGTGCTCCTGCGCCTTGCGCGCGGCGTTCTCCGCGGCCAGCTGGGCGGCGAACGGCGTCGACTTCCGCGATCCCTTGAACCCGACGTGACCCGAAGACGCCCAGGCGATGACATTGCCCTGGGGGTCGGTGATCGTCACGATCGTGTTGTTGAAGGTGCTCTTGATGTGGGCGGCGCCGTGCGGGACGTTCTTCTTTTCCCTGCGGCGGGTCTTCTGGCCCTTCTTGGCGGAGCCTGCTTGCCCCTTTTTCGCTGGTGGCATCTGTACTACCTGGCCTTCTTCTTGCCTGCGATGGTGCGCTTGGGGCCTTTACGGGTCCGCGCGTTGGTCTTGGTCCGCTGGCCGCGTACCGGCAGGCCGCGGCGGTGCCGCAGCCCCTGGTAGCAGCCGATCTCGATCTTGCGACGAATGTCGGCCTGCACCTCGCGGCGCAGGTCGCCCTCGACCTTCAGGTTCGCTTCGATGTAGTCGCGCAGATGAGTCAGCTGGTCATCGGTGAGGTCCTTGGTGCGCAAGTCCTTGTCGATGCCGGTGGCCGCCAGAATCTCGTTCGAGCGGGTACGGCCGATGCCGAAGATATAGGTCAGCGCGATCTCCATCCGCTTGTCACGCGGCAGATCGACGCCTACTAGTCGAGCCATAGGTGGCGTTTCCTCTTTTTTCTAGGCGGAGGTCTTATCCCAGTCCGTTCCCGCTTGTGCGCGGGGCCCGGCCTCCGTCCGGGCGTGTCCTGTGCGGCGTATCCGCTCAGTGGTGCTGGGAGGTCAGCATTCAGTTGTGTAGGGCAGGCGGGCCCTGCTGTTGATCAGCCCTGCCGCTGCTTGTGCCGGGGATCCTGGCAGATCACCATGACCCGTCCGTGCCGACGGATCACCCTGCACTTGTCACAGATCGGCTTGACGCTCGGGTTCACCTTCACGGCAGTCTCGGTCCTGTTCTTCTCTGGGTGTTTGCGCTGCTACTTGTACCGGTACACAATGCGGCCGCGGGACAGGTCGTAGGGAGACAACTCCACTACCACCCGGTCCTCCGGCAGGATGCGGATGTAGTGCTGCCGCATCTTGCCGCTGATGTGGGCGAGTACTTTATGGCCGTTCTCCAGCTCAATGCGAAACATCGCATTGGGCAGCGGCTCGACCACGCGGCCCTCGACCTCGATGGCGCCGTCCTTCTTAGCCATTACTTTTCGGCGATCCTCTACTTTTCGTTTCCGTGCACCTGGTTCGGCGCAGCAGGCGTCCTGACTTCAAAACGTGAGCCGGTGATGGAAATTCCGCGAAGTACTCCGCAGAATTCAGGACTGGGCACGCCAAGAGCCGGCACGAACGCCGCACCGTCGGGCAACGATACCCGCTTCGCTGCCCCCGACGCAAAACGCCGTAGCAGCCCCGACACCCGGAATAGGCCAGGTCACCCCGGGGGTTGGAGCAACCATGACCGATTCTGCTGTAGGAAAACCTGATCTTGGCCGGTTCGGCTCGTTCGGACGCGGCGTCACGCCCCAGCAAGCCAGGGAGATCGAAGCCCTCGGCTACGGCGCGGTCTGGGTGGGCGGCTCCCCGCCCGCCGAACTGGACTGGGTGGAGCCGATTCTGGAAGCGACCAACACGTTGCAGGTGGCCACCGGGATCGTCAACATCTGGACGGCAGCCGCAGCGCCGGTCGCCGAGTCGTTCCACCGGATCGACAAGGCTTACCCCGGTCGTTTCCTGCTGGGGATCGGCGTCGGTCATCCGGAGGCGCACACCGAGTACCGCAAGCCCTACGACGCGTTGGTGGAGTACCTGGACCAGCTCGACGAGTTCGGTGTGCCCAAGAACCGGCGGGTGGTGGCCGCGCTGGGCCCGCAGGTTCTCAAGTTGTCCGCCCGGCGCAGCGCTGGCGCGCACCCGTATCTGACCACCCCCGAGCACACCGCCCGGGCGCGCGAGCTGATCGGCCCGCAGGCCTTTCTGGCGCCCGAGCACAAGGTCGTGCTGACCACCGATCCGGAGCAGGCGCGGGCGGTGGGCCGCAAGGCGCTCGGCATCTATCTCAACCTCGCCAACTATCTGAACAACTGGAAGCGGCTCGGCTTCACCGACGATGACGTCGCCAAACCGGGCAGTGACCGCCTGGTCGACGCCGTCGTCGCGTACGGAACCACCGACGCCGTCGCGGCGCGGCTGCGCGAGCACCTCGACGCGGGCGCGGACCACGTTCCGGTCCAGGTGCTGGCCCGAGACCCGGTACCGGTGCTGGCCGAACTGGCCACCGCGCTCGGGCTATAACGGGTACCGGTAAACGGGTATAGGAGCTCAGATGACTGACTCGGTTTCCCTCAAACCTGACCTGGGCCGGTACGGCGTATGGCTGGGCAGCCGCTCGCTGGACCCGGGGCTGGCGGCCGACATCGAATCGCTGGGTTACGGCGCGGTGTGGGTCGGCGGATCGCCGGATGCCGACCTCGCGTGGGTCGAACCCGCGCTGGCGCAGACCGATTCACTGCAATTGGCCACCGGGATCGTGAACATCTGGTCGGCGCCGGCCGACGAAGTCGCGGCGTCGTATCAACGCATCGAAGCCGCGCACCCGGGGCGGTTTCTGCTCGGTGTCGGGGTGGGTCACCCGGAGCACACGGAGCAATACCAGAAGCCCTACGACGCGCTGGTGTCCTATCTCGACGATCTGGACAAGGACCTGGTGCCGACCAGCCGGCGGGTGCTGGCCGCGCTGGGTCCCCGGGTGCTCAAACTGGCCGCGGAGCGCAGTGCGGGAGCTCACCCGTACCTGACCACGCCGACGCACACCGGCAAGGCCCGCCACCTGCTCGGCAACTCGGTGTTCCTGGCACCCGAGCACAAGGTGGTGCTGACCACGGAGGCCGAGGAGGCCCGCGCGGTCGGCCGTAAGTTCGTCGACTTCTACCTGGGCCTGAGCAACTACGAGAACAACTGGCTGCGGCTGGGGTTCACCGAGGACGACGTCCGCAAGCCCGGCAGCGACCGGCTGATCGATGCCCTGGTCGCATACGGCACTGCCGAGGACATCGCGCGCCGGCTCACCGAGCACCTGGACGCGGGCGCCGACCACGTTGCCATCCAGGTGCTGGGTGCGTCACGCCCCGAGAAGCTGGTCCCGGTGCTCGGCGAATTGGCAGGACCACTGGGCCTCAGCCGTTAGGGTTGTGCCCATGCGACTGCTGGTCACCGGAGGGGCGGGCTTCATCGGCGCGAACTTCGTGCACAGCACGGTGCGCGAACACCCCGAAGACTCGGTGACGGTGATCGACGCGCTCACCTACGCCGGACGGCGGGAATCGCTGGCCGACGTCGAGGATTCGATCAGGTTCGTCGAGGGCGACATCTGCGACACCGAACTGATGACGCAGTTGGTGGCCGAGTCCGACGCCGTCGTGCATTTCGCCGCCGAATCCCACGTGGACAATGCTCTGGACAACCCGGAGCCGTTCCTGCACACCAACGTGGTGGGAACGTTCACCATCCTGGAAGCCGTTCGGCACCACGGGGTTCGGTTGCACCACATCTCCACCGACGAGGTCTACGGCGACCTGGAACTGGGCGATTCGCAGCGGTTCACCGAGGCAACGCCCTACAACCCGTCGAGCCCTTATTCGGCGACCAAGGCCGGCAGCGACATGCTGGTGCGGGCGTGGGTGCGGTCCTACGGGGTGCGGGCGACGCTGTCCAATTGCTCCAACAACTACGGCCCGTACCAGCACATCGAGAAGTTCATCCCGCGTCAGATCACCAATGTGCTGACCGGCCGGCGGTGCAAGCTCTACGGCGCCGGCGCCAACGTCCGCGACTGGATCCACGTCGAGGACCACAACAGCGCGGTGCGCGTGATCCTGGAAAAAGGCAAAATCGGGCAGACCTACCTGATCAGTTCCGAGGGTGAGCGCGACAATCTGAGCGTGCTGCGCACAATTCTGCGCATGATGGGCCGCGATCCCGACGACTTCGACCACGTCACCGACCGCGTCGGCCACGATCTGCGGTACGCCATCGACCCGTCGCTGCTCAACAACGAATTGGGTTGGGCGCCAAAGCACACCGACTTCGAAGACGGCTTGCGGGCCACCATCGACTGGTACCGGGACCATGAATCATGGTGGCGCCCCCTGAAGGACGCCGCCGAGGCCCGCTACGCCCAGCGTGGTCAGTGAGATGAAGGTACGCGAACTCGGCGTCCCGGGGGCCTGGGAGATCACCCCGACCATCCACGGCGACGCGCGCGGGATGTTCTTCGAATGGTTGACCGACAAGGGTTTTCGCGGCTTTGCCGGCCATGGCCTGGACGTGCGGCAGGCCAACTGTTCGGTGTCGTCGGCCGGAGTCCTGCGTGGCCTGCACTTCGCCCAGCTGCCGCCGAGTCAGGCCAAGTACGTCACCTGTGTGCGGGGAGCGGTATTCGATGTCGTCGTCGATATCCGGTTGGGTTCGCCGACTTTCGGTGAATGGGACTCGGTCCTGCTGGACGATAAGGACCGGCGCACCATCTACATCTCCGAGGGGTTGGCGCATGGTTTCCTTGCGCTGCAAGATGATTCGACGGTGATGTACCTGTGTTCGGCGGAATACAATCCCCAGCGCGAACACACCATCCGCGCCACGGATCCCACGCTGGCCGTCGACTGGCCGCTGGTGGACGGTGCCGCCCCCAGCCTGTCGGACCGCGACGCCGCGGCCCCCAGCTTCGCCGAAGTGCGCGATTCCGGCCTGCTGCCCACCTGGGACGAGACCCAGGCATTCGTCAAGGGCTTGTCGAGCCGGCGCTAATAGGCGTCTGTGCAACAGGCCGCGCCACCGGCCATACTGCTTGGGCATCTGTCGTGCGTCGGGCCGCAGAATGACTGAAGGAGAACTTTGGTGAAGCGAGAGCTGTTGATCGTCTTTGGCGCCGCGGCGCTGGTCGCGGGCATGGCGGGATGCTCGAAGGACGAGAAGTCTTCGGGCAGTTCATCTTCGAGTTCGGCTTCGTCGTCGGCCGCGACCAGCACCAGTTCCGGCACCGTGCCGGCGTCGCCCGCCGCAGCGGCCGGGGAGACCAAGGTCCTCATCGGCGGCCAGCCGCAGCCCGTCGGCCCAGTGGTGTGCGAGACGTATCAGGGCAAGTTCTCCATTCAGATCGGCGATCCGATCATCGGCGTCATCGTCGGACTCGAGCAAGACGGGTCCGCGGTCCACAGCGCCGGGCTGGGCACCGTCGACGGCGTGGTCCTCAGCTTCACCGAGGGCGCGCCGGGCAACAGCGCCAAAGCAACCAAGAACGGCAGCACCTACCAGATCACCGGCACGGCGACCGGCGTCGACAACGCGGGCGCACAGGTCAGCAAGACCTTCGAGGTCGACGCCACCTGCCCCTGATTTAGGCGGCATGGCGGTTGGTCAGTGTGATGCTGATGGCTGTTTCGATTTCGCTGATATCGAATTTCGGATAGATCGGTGGCGCGGACGATTGGTACCGCGCACCGGTCGGCGTCGCGTATGCGGCGGTGTGGGTGCCGTTGTTGTCGTGGGTGGTGACGGTCCAGCCGGGTGATTCTTTGAGGTAGTTGCAGTGTTCGCAGAGTCCCAGGCCGTTGGTGGCGGTGGTGGGTCCGCGGCGTTTGCAGGGTTGGGCGTGGTCGCGGTGGCGGATGGGGGCGTCGCAGTAGGGGGTGCGGCAGGTTTGGTCGCGCAGGCCGATGAAGTCGGCCAGGCCGCGCGGGAAGGTGCGGGACCGCGATTCCAGGGCGACCAGGGCGCCGGTGGCAGGACTGGCATAGAGCCGGCGCAGCGTCGCCTTGGACTTCCGGTCGGCCACCGCGCTGGTCACCATGTTGCGGGCCACTGCGGCGGGGATGGGTCCGTAGCCCTCGAGGACGGCCGGCGCGGTGTCGTCGCCGAGCAGCGCCTGATCGGAGATCACCACGTTGACCGTCACCGGTGCCGCCGCGCTGGCGGGGGTGCCGGTGACGCGCTCAACCAAAGTGTCGGCCATCACCTGCCCACGTGAGCGGCCGTCGAAGGTGGTGTCGGCGGCGCGGCGGAGCGCCGCGTAGACGCCCACACCCTGGGCGACCGGCAGTAGTGCGCTGATCCAGGTCATCATGTCCGGGGCCGGCCGGGTGGTGACCGTGCGCTCCTCGACCGCTTTAGCAGCGCGATCGACGACCGCGTGCGGGTCCAGACGGTAAGCAATCGTCTTTGCGGCGGCGGTGATGCGCCGATCACCCATGCCGGCCAACGCCGCCGCGTCAGCGCACAGCTCGGCGTCGAGCCTGCGTCGATCTTCGAGGTCCAGGCAAGCTGATTCGCGCACGATCAACGTCGCGCGCCATTCCGAGAGCGCCCCGGATTCCAGGGCGGCCAGGGTGTGGGGCATTTCGTGGACCAGGGCTTTGGCGAACCCGAGGTGGCGACCGCCGCGGTTCGGGGAGTCGTGGCGGGCTAGGGCGACCTCGCTGGCCACCCCGCGGCCCCGCTTGCCCGCGGGCACCCCGGTGGCTGCCTCGGTAGCGCGCCGCGCGGCATCCAGGGCCGCCGCCGCGCGGGCCTGCCCGGCCGCCGCGGCGCATTTGATCTGCTCGAGCTCGGTGATCCGCGCGATCAACTCGGCCTCACCGGCGCCGGCCGGCACCACCGCTAAGTCAAGCGATTCGCACATGTGTTCGATCGTAGCACAGTCCGGCGCAAGGTGCACACCGGACCGCCTTGCGATCGCCCGCCGCAATTTACTAGGATATGCAAGTATCGTTCCTATACTCCTCCTAACCCCGCTGGGACAACCATGACCACACAGGTTCCGCACTTCATCGACGGCCAGCGCACCGCCGGCCAGTCCACCCGCACCGCCGACGTTCTCAACCCCAGCACCGGGGAGGTCCAGGCCACCGTGCCGATGGCCGGCCAGGCCGACGTAGACGCCGCCGTCGCATCCGCCAAAGAAGCCCAAAAGGGTTGGGCCGCTTGGAATCCACAGCGTCGCGCCCGAGTCTTGATGCGGTTCATCGAGCTGGTCAACCAGAACAGCGACGAGCTTGCCGAGCTGCTGTCCCTCGAACACGGCAAGACGGTGGCCGACGCCAAGGGCGACATCCAGCGCGGCATCGAGGTCATCGAGTTCTGCCTCGGCATCCCCCACCTGCTCAAGGGCGAGTACACCGAGGGCGCCGGGCCGGCCATCGACGTGTACTCGCTGCGCCAACCCCTCGGTGTGGTCGCGGGGATCACCCCGTTCAACTTCCCGGCCATGATCCCGCTGTGGAAGGCCGGCCCCGCCCTCGCGTGCGGAAATGCGTTCGTACTCAAGCCAAGTGAGCGGGACCCATCGGTTCCGCTGCGCCTCGCCGAGCTGTTCACCGAGGCCGGACTGCCGCCCGGGGTCTTCCAAGTGGTGCACGGCGACAAGGAGGCCGTCGACGCCATCCTGCAGCACCCGGACATCAAGGCGGTCGGGTTCGTCGGCAGTTCCGACATCGCGCAGTACATCTACGCCAATGCCGCGGCCACCGGGAAGCGATCGCAGTGCTTCGGCGGGGCCAAGAATCACATGATCGTCATGCCGGACGCCGACCTCGAGCAGGCCGTCGACGCGCTGATCGGCGCCGGCTACGGCAGCGCCGGCGAGCGGTGCATGGCCATCAGCGTTGCCGTCCCGGTGGGCGAGCAAACCGCGGATCGATTGCGCGCCAGGCTGATCGAGCGAATCAACAATCTGCGGGTCGGCCACAGCCTGGACCCCAAGGCCGACTACGGCCCGCTGGTCACCGAAGCAGCGCTCAATCGCGTGCGCGACTACATCGGCCAGGGTGTGGACGCCGGCGCCGAACTGGTCATCGACGGCCGTGAACGGGCAAGCGACGACTTGACTTTCGGTGACGCCAACCTGGAGGGCGGCTTCTTCATCGGCCCCACTCTGTTCGACCGGGTCACCACCGACATGTCCATCTACACCGACGAAATCTTCGGCCCGGTGTTGTGCATCGTGCGGGCGCACGACTACGAAGAGGCCTTGCGGCTGCCCAGCGAACACGAATACGGCAACGGCGTGGCCATCTTCACCCGCGATGGCGACACCGCGCGCGACTTCACCTCACGGGTTGAAGTGGGCATGGTCGGCGTCAACGTGCCGATCCCGGTACCGGTGGCCTACCACACCTTCGGCGGCTGGAAGCGCTCGGGATTCGGCGACCTGAACCAGCACGGCCCCGCGTCCATTCAGTTCTACACGAAGGTGAAGACCGTCACGTCGCGCTGGCCATCGGGCATCAAGGATGGTGCCGAATTCTCCATCCCGACAATGGATTAGCGGTCACCATGTTCACTCTTGACGACGAAGAACGGGTAATCACCGAGACAGCGGCGGCGTTCGCCGAAAAGCGCATCGCCCCGTTCGCCCTGGAATGGGATGCCAGCAAGCATTTTCCGACCGATGTGCTGCGCGAGGCCGCCGAACTCGGCATGGCGGCGATCTACTGTCGCGACGACGTCGGTGGCAGCGGCTTGCGGCGACTCGACGGCGTGCGCATCTTCGAACAGTTGGCCATCGCGGATCCGGTCACCGCCGCGTTCCTGTCCATTCACAACATGTGCTCGTGGATGATCGACCGCTACGGCACCGAGGAGCAACGCAAGAGCTGGGTGCCGCGACTGGCCTCGATGGATGTCATCGCGAGTTATTGCCTGACCGAGCCAGGCGCCGGTTCCGACGCGAGCGCGCTGAGCACCCGCGCGGCCAAGCAGGGCTCAGATTACGTACTCGACGGCGTCAAACAGTTCATCTCCGGCGCCGGCGCGTCCGACGTGTACGTGGTGATGGCCCGAACCGGATCCGAGGGTCCCCGCGGCATTTCGGCGTTCGTCGTCGAAAAGGACACGCCTGGGCTGAGTTTCGGTGCGATGGAACAGAAGATGGGCTGGAACGCGCAGCCCACCGCGCAGGTCATCCTCGAGGGCGTCCGGGTACCTGCCGACGCGATGCTGGGCGGCGCCGACGGCGAGGGCACCGGCTTCGGCATTGCGATGAACGGCCTCAACGGTGGCCGGCTGAACATCGCGGCATGCTCACTGGGCGGCGGCCAGTCCGCGTTCGACAAGGCGGGCGCGTACGTGCGCGAGCGCCACGCGTTCGGCAAGGCCCTCATTGACGAGCCCACCATCCGGTTCACCCTGGCCGACATGGCCACCGGGTTGGAGACATCGCGAATGATGTTGTGGCGGGCGGCGAATGCGCTCGACGAGGACACCGCCGACAAGGTGGAACTGTGCGCGATGGCCAAGCGCTATGTCACCGACACGTGCTACGAAGTCGCCGACAAGGCGCTGCAACTGCACGGCGGTTACGGTTACCTGCGGGAGTATGGTCTGGAAAAGATCGTTCGCGATCTGCGGGTGCATCGGATCCTGGAAGGGACCAACGAGATCATGCGGGTAGTAGTCGGCCGCGCCGAGGCCGCCCGTTTCAAAGCTGCGGGATAAGCCGCCGGATGAACCAGTGCTAGAAGGGCGACCATGACCGAGTTCCTGACGATTGCGTTCCTCGGTCTGGGAAACATGGGCGGGCCGATGTCGGCGAACCTGGTGAAAGCGGGCCACGCGGTGCGCGGGTTCGACCCCGCCCCCGCCGCTGCGGACGCCGCTGCCGGCCAGGGCGCGGCGGTCTTCGACAGCCCGGCCCAGGCGGTGGCCGACGCCGACGTGGTGATCACCATGCTGCCCAGCGGTGATGTGGTCAAACGTTGCTACGCCGAGATTCTGCCCGCCGCACGGCCCGGTGCCCTGTTCGTCGACAGCTCCACCATCTCGGTCGATGACGCGCGAGAAGTCCACGCGCTGGCCGAGTCTCACGGCATGGCGCAGGTCGACGCGCCGGTCTCCGGGGGTGTGAAGGGTGCGGCGGCCGGCACGCTGGCGTTCATGGTCGGCGGCGACGCCGAAGCCGTGGAGCGTGCCCGCTGGGCGTTGAAACCCATGGCGGGCAAGATAGTTCACTGTGGCGGCCCGGGCGCCGGACAGGCCGCCAAGGTGTGCAACAACATGGTGCTCGCGGTGCAGCAGATCGCGATCGGTGAAGCGTTCGTGCTGGCCGAGAAGCTTGGGCTACCGGCGCAGTCGCTGTTCGACGTGATCACCGGCGCGACCGGTAACTGTTGGGCGGTACATACCAATTGCCCGGTGCCAGGACCGGTTCCGACATCGCCGGCGAACAACGATTTCAAGCCGGGTTTTGCGACCGCGCTGATGAACAAAGACCTGGGCTTGGCGATGGACGCGGTGAAATCGACCGGAGCGTCGGCGCCGCTGGGTAGCCACGCCGCCCGTCTCTACGCCGATTTCGCTGTCGAGCACCCCGATAAGGACTTCAGCGCGATCATCGAAACCCTGCGCGAGGCTTAAAAAACGCGGGTCCTAGAAGTCGCCCGCGTGGCGACGCAACGTCTCGATCGACGACACCAGCGCCTCCGACTCGTCGGCCCCCATCCCGATGTCGGCGAACACCTGCTCGTTGAGGGTGACGGTGGCGTCCTCGACGGTGGACCGGCCGAGTTCGGTGATCTCGACCAGCGTGGTCCGCCCGTCGGTGGGATGCGGCACCCGGCGCACCAGCCCGTCGGCTTCCAACCGCCGGATCGCATGCGTGACGCTGGTGACGTGCACCTGCAGCCGGTCCGACGCCTTGGTGATCGGCAACGCGCCGGTGCGGCTGAACGCCAGCAGACGCAGCAGTTCGAACCGGGAGAAGCTCAGGTCGTAAGGCCGCAGGGCCGCTTCGACCCGCGCCAGCAGGATCTGATGCGCCCGCATCACCGAGGTCACGGCAACCATGCCCGACGAGACGTCAGCCCATCCGGCCCGCTCCCAATTGGCCCGTGCCGCGGCGATGGGATCACGCTTCGCGGAGTCGGCCACGCCTCTTTCTTACCGCACTGGGGCCCTCGACGCGGCCCTCTCAGAGGGTCCGTTCCAGCAGTACCTGTCCGCTGTCGGCGGAAATCACTCGTACGGAAGCGATCTGGTCGAGTTGCGTCGAGGTGCTGCCCGCCGGGTTCGCGGTGCGGCCGGGCTCGGCCACCCAGGTGGCCAGCCGGGTCTGGCTGCCGTCGCGATTGACTATCACCATGGCAAGGGTGTCGTGGTGAGCGTCCGGCGGCGCCAAGCAGTAGCACTGCAGGCTGATCATCGTCCCCCAGCTCTGGCTGCTGAACAAAATCGTCGACGTCAACAGCTTGGTTCCGACCTGCGCCATGGGTTGGGCCGACGTGGCGGCGGGCTGCGGGTGATTCCCGAAAATGTCGGCCGCGCCATTCACACCCACCAATACGCCGACACCCAGCACCACGGCCGCGGCAACCGAGGCCGCCCAGGTGGTGATGCGGGTGCGGCGCCGGCGCGCGCGCACGGTCTCCAGCAACGACGGCAGTAGGCGCGGCGATATCTGCGGTACGTAGCCCGACTCGCTGATCGCATCCACGTCGGCATGGCTCAATTGGGCGAGCAGGGCCGGGATGCCGCTGAGTTCGGCGACGGCGTCGCGACATGCCGGACAACCGGCCAGGTGGTCTTCGAATTCGCGGCGGTCCGTCGCGGACAGCGACCCCAGTACATAAGCGGCATCCCATGTCGCATAGTGATGCGTGTCGGTGGGCGGGCCGTGCCGTTCCGACGGCCCCCACGACGGCCGATTCATGTCATCCATCTCCCGTCATCCTCACGTATTCGGAGCCGACGACCGCCCAGACGGCGATCATCGGGTGACTCCCAGTTCCTGCAGTTGCAGCCGCAGCGCCCGCACGGCGTAGTGCAGCCGCGACTTCACCGTTCCCTCGGCGATTTTCAGGTCGTCAGCTATCTGCGTGGTGGTCCAGCCGCGGTAGTAGGACCGCTCGATCACAGCCCGATGGTCAATGGAGAGCTGGGCCATCGCGTCGCCGATCAACAGCCGGTCGAGGGCCGCGTTGACCTCGTCGGGGGTGGCCCGCTCCGGCGCCCCGGCCTCGTCGATCGATCCCACGACATTGCGGAACCGGGCGCTGCGGCGGTCGTCGATGATCATGTTGCGGGCTACGGTGAACAACCACGCCCGAGCCGACCGCGCCGCGTCGCCGACGACCTCGGGGTGCTGCCAGGCCCGCAGCAGCGTCTCCTGGACGACGTCCTCGGCCTGGCTGGCATCGCCGGTCAACCGCAGCGCGTAACGCCACAAGGCCGCGGCATGCTCGTCGTACAACGCCTTCATCAGAGCGGCTTCGGCGGTCTCGGACCCGCCCCAAGTCCCGGCCTCGCGAGCCACTCGATCACCTCCCGCCTACGACACGAGCCGAGCGGCGAGTTGGTTCAGAGGGTGAGGATACGCGGACCATCCTCGGTGACCGCCACGGTGTGTTCCCAATGCGCCGCGCGGGACCCGTCGATGGTGATGACCGTCCATTTGTCGTCCAGGACGTTCGTCTTTCCGCTGCCCAGCGTCAACATCGGTTCGATGGCCAGCACCGATCCGGCCGCCAGTAACGGCCCCCGGCCGGGGACACCTTCGTTGGGCAGGAACGGGTCCATGTGCATCTGCCGGCCGATGCCGTGGCCGCCGTACCCCTCGACGATGCCGAATGCGCGGTCGTAGCGGGCCGCGGCGGCACGGGTTCCGGTTTCGATGGCGTGCGAGACGTCGGTCAGCCGGTTCCCGATGACCATCGCCGCGATGCCGGCTTCCAGCGACTCCTTGGTGGCCTGGGACAGGGCTTCGTCGGCCGGAATGAGGCTGTCGATCCCGAAGGTGACGGCGGCGTCGCCGTGCCAGCCGTCCAGGATGGCGCCGCAGTCGATGGAGACGAGGTCACCGGGCGCGAGGACCTCGGTGGCCGACGGAATGCCGTGCACCACACGGTCATTGACCGACGAGCAGATCGAAGCCGGGTATCCGTGGTAGCCCAGGAACGACGGGACGGCGCCGGCCTCGCGGATCACCGATTCGGCGATCTCGTCCAGCGCCAGGGTGGACACTCCGGCTGAGGCGGCGGACTGCACCGCGCGCAACGCCGCGGCGACCACGGCGCCCGCCGCGGCCATGGCGTCGAGCTCACCGGCGGTGCGTTGCGGTACGACCCGGCGGCCCCGCAGTCGTGCCAGGGCACCCATCGGGTTACTTGCCCAATGCCTGCAGCGCGCGGGCGAACACCTCGTCGAGGGTGCCCACCGCGTCGACAGTCTTCAGTTCGTCGCGGTAGTAGTCCAACAGCGGCGCGGTCTCGTCCTGGTAGACCTTCATCCGGTTGAGGATGACGTCCTCGGTGTCGTCGGCACGACCACGGCCCTTCAGCCGGGTCAGCAGTTCGTCTTCGGACACCCGGAACTCCACCACCGCGTCGATGTCGGTGCCACGACGCTGCAACATGTCGTGCAGGGCCTTGGCCTGTTCGACCGAGCGCGGGTACCCGTCGAGGATGAACCCGTTGGCCGCGTCCGAATCGTTCAGCCGGGCGTCGACGAGTTCGTTGGTCAGCTCGGATGGCACCAGGTCGCCGGCATCCAGGTAACGCTTGGCCTCCAGCCCGAGCTTGGTGCCCTGCTGGATGTTCGAACGGAACAGTTCCCCGGTGGATATGTGGGGGATGTTGAGCTTTTCGGCCAGCTTCTCCGCTTGTGTTCCCTTGCCCGCCCCCGGCGGACCAAGCAGTACGACTCTCACTTGAGGAACCCTTCATAGTTGCGCTGCATGAGCTGACTCTCGATTTGCTTGACCGTATCCAACCCGACACCGATCATGATCAGCACCGCGGTTCCCCCGAAGGGTAGATTCTGGATCCCGCCGCTGTTACCCATCTGCAGGAACACGTTGGGCAGCACCGAGATCACACCGAGGTAGATCGAGCCGGGCAGGGTGATCCGGCTCAGCACATAGCGCAGGTAATCGGCGGTCGGTCGGCCGGGGCGGATACCGGGAATGAAGCCGCCGAACTTCTTCATTTCGTCGGCGCGTTCGTCGGGATTGAACGTGATCGAAACGTAGAAGTACGTGAAGAAGATGATCAGGCCGAAATAGATGCCGATGTAAACCGGGTTGCTCGGATCGGACAGATATTTGCTGACGAATTTGCTCCACCAGCCGCGGCCACCGCCGCCGCCGCTGTTCACCAATTGGGTGATCAGGTTGGGGATGTAGATCAGCGAGGACGCGAAGATCACCGGGATGACGCCGGCCTGGTTGACCTTCAGTGGCAGGTAGGTCGAGGTTCCGCCGTACATCCGCCGTCCCACCATGCGCTTGGCGTACTGCACCGGAATCCGCCGCTGGCCCTGCTCGACGAACACCACGCCGACGATGATCAGCAGCGCGGCCCCGCAGACCGCCGCGAAGATCATCCCGCCGCGGCTCTCCAGGATCTGGTTGCCTTCGGCCGGAATCCGGGCGGCGATACCGACGAAGATCAGCAGCGACATACCGTTGCCGATGCCGCGTTCGGTGATCAGCTCACCCATCCACATCACCAGGGCCGCGCCGGCGGTCATCACCAGCACGATCACGATCTCGGAGAAGATGGTCTGGTTGGCCAGGATGTCCAGCGAACAACCTTGCAGCAGCCCGCCATTGGCGGCCAGCGCCACGATGCTGGTGGCCTGCAGTATGGCCAGCGCGATCGCGAGGTAACGCGTGTACTGCGTCATCTTGGCCTGGCCGGCCTGACCTTCTTTGCGCAGCTCTTCGAAGCGCGGGATGACCACGGTGAGCAGCTGCACGATGATGCTCGCGGTGATGTAGGGCATCACGCCCACCGCGAACACCGTCAGCTTCAGCAACGCCCCGCCGGAGAACAGGTTGATCAGCGAGTAGATCTGTCCGGCCTGTCCACCGCTGGCCTCTTTGATGCACTGCTGGACGTTGTGGAAGTTGACCCCGGGCGACGGCAGCGTGGCGCCGACGCGGTACAGGATGACGATGCCCAGCGTGAAGAGAATCTTCCGTCTCAGGTCGACTGTTCGCAGCGATGAGATGAAAGCCGAAAGCACTCTTCCTCCTGCGCAGCCGAACTCTGGTACGGCATGTCGACCGGGATTGGCCGGTTGGGTCCTTTTTCTGATCGTTCCTGGGGTTATTCCGCGTACACCTGCCCGATACCAGCAGGCCAGGGCGCGTCAAACCGTGTACGAGACTAACAGTTGATGTGGGCCGGCCCTGCCAGGGCCGCTCTGGGACCACCGCGACGGGCGGCGACGGCGGCGTACAGTCGGGATAGCTCGTTATATTTGCTAAGTATCAGATCTGACTATCGGGAGCGTACGAATGACCCAGATGCCCAGCGCTCGGTTCGAGGGCGACACATGGGACCTGGCATCCAGCGTGGGCCTGACGGCCACCATGGTCGCGGCGGCGCGTGCCGTCGCCGCCCGGGACACTGCCGGCGCCGGTGCGGTGGCCACGGACCAGTTCGCGGAGCCACTGGTACGGGCCGTGGGCGTCGACTTCTTCGCCCGGCTGGCCAGCGGTGAACTGGACGCGGGCGAACTCGACGAGGAGACGGCCCGCGGCACCGAGCACTTCGCCAACGCGATGGCGGTGCGCACCAGGTTCTTCGACGACTTCTTCGGCGACGCGACCGCGGCCGGCATCCGGCAGGCGGTGATCCTGGCCGCCGGCCTGGACTCACGGGCCTACCGGCTGCGCTGGCCCGCGGGCACCACCGTCTTCGAGGTCGACCAGCCGGCCGTGATCGCGTTCAAGACCGCCACATTGGCCGGCCTGGATGCGCAGCCGACGGCGCAGCGCCGGACGGTGGCCGTCGACCTACGCGAGGACTGGCCGGCGGCGCTGCGCGACGCCGGCTTCGACCCGGCGCAGCGCACCGCGTGGATCGCCGAGGGTTTGTTGGGTTATCTGCCGGCCGAGGCTCAGGACCGGCTGCTGGACCAGATCACGGCGCTGAGCGTGCCCGGCAGCCGATTCGCCACCGAAGGCCTGCTCGACATCAATGCGCTCAACGAGGACGAACTCCGCCGCCGGATGAAGCGCCAGAACGAACGATGGAGCCGGCACGGACTCGACTTCGACATGGCCGCGCTGGTGTATTTCGACGACCGTACGGATGCCGGCACGTATCTGGCAGCGCACGGTTGGCACACCACCAGGGTGGGCAACGCCGACTTGTTCGCCGCCCACGGGCTGCAACCGGCCGAGGCCGACGACGCCCCGTTCGGCGAGGTGGTCTTCCTGACCGCGGAGCGACGGTAGCCATGTCCATCGAATCGCAACGATCCACCGGAGACAGCTGGGACCTGGCGTCGAGCGTGGGCGCTACCGCGACGATGGTCGCTGCCGCCCGCGCCGTGGCCAGCAGACAGGACAATCCGATCATCGATGACCGGTTCGCGGCGCCGCTGGTGCGCGCGGTCGGCCTGGATTTCTTCACCCGCCTGGTCGACGGCAACCTTCCGGGCGAGCGGGCCGAGCACGATTTCCAGCTCGAGATCGATTCGATCGCGGTCCGCACCCGCTTCTTCGACGAGTTCCTGCTCGACGCCGCCCGCGCCGGCATCCGGCAGTCGGTGATCCTGGCTTCCGGCCTGGACGCCCGCGGGTACCGGTTGTCCTGGCCGCGGGGCACCGTGGTCTACGAGATCGACCAGCCCAAGGTCATCGAGTTCAAGAACGCCACCATGGCCGCGTTGGGCGCCAGCCCTTCCGCGCACCGCAAGTCGGTCAGCGTCGATCTGCGCGACGACTGGCCGGCCGCGCTGCGCCATAACGGATTCGATCCGTCGCGGGCGACGGCGTGGATCGCCGAGGGGCTGCTGATGTACCTGCCACCCGAAGCGCAGGACCTGCTTTTCGACAACATCACCACGCTCAGCGGGCCGGGTAGCCGACTGGCCACCGAGTACCACCCCGACTCCGGGGTGGCGATGTCCGAACGCGCCCAACAGTTCAGTCAGCGGTGGGCCGATTTCGGTTGCGACATCGATCTGTCCGGATTGTTCTACGACGGCAAGCGCAACAACGTCGTCGACTACCTGAGCGGGCTGGGCTGGCAGGTACACACCCGTCCCCGACGCGAGCTGTTCGGCGAGTACGGACGTAGTTTCCCCGAGGAATCCGAACTGGCCCAGCTGCGCAACATCGTGACCGTCACCGCCACCCGCTGACGGTCACCAATTGCGTTGCGCTACTCCGGCTTAGCGGCCGGCGCGCGAACCACCATGGGTACCGCCGGAAAAGCCCAGGCCATCTCCGAGCGCGACTTGCGCAGCGCCGCGGTGCCGTAGCCCTTCTTGCGGTGCTCGGGGTGGATCCAGATGCGAACGTTGACCTCACCCTGCTGCAGCTCACCGAACACCATGCCGACCTTCTCGCCGGAGTCGACGGCCACGAACCAGGCGGCCTCTTCGTCGCGCAGCCGCTTCAGGGCCGCCTTGATCTCGTCGTCGATGGCCCCCGCGGGCAGACCGGACCCGTCACCGGCGGCCTTGATCTCGTCGGTGCGCATGATGAAGATGTCGCGGTCCTCGGTGGCGGAGAACGCCCGCAATTCCAGGGTCTCCCCCGAACTGGCCGGGCGTTCGTTGGCCGCGAAACTGAGCTGCTTGTTCAGGTCTTCGAGCTCGGCCAGAATCTTCGCCCGCGCATCCTGGGTGAGCTGCTCGAAAGACATGCTCATCACGGCTTCCGCGGCCAGGTGCGAGGTGCCGAGCAGTGTCACGATCGACTCGACCGCAGCGGCCTTGTTCTTCGCCTCGACGATGGCGTCGGCGACCTCGTGCCGCCGTTCCAACGCGGCAAGCAGGGCATCTGCGATCTCTCGACGGGCGGCGGTCTGGTCGTGGTCAGTCATTGCATAAGACTAGAACGACGCGCCGGGATGCGCGCCACTCGATGGGCGACCGTCAGACCAGTTTCGATCCGCTGAGTTCCAGGAACCGGCGATACCGATCCCTGGTCGGCTCCAACCAATCCGGGCGGGGCTCCACCACCTGTTCGACGCCGGCCCATCGGGACGCATCAGTGATCACCGACTCGCGACCGACCGCCATCCTGGCCAGGAACGCTGCGCCCAGTGCCGCCCCCTCGGCCACCGCCGACACTTCGACCGGCCGCCCGGTCGCCTCGGCGATGGCCTGCATCCAGGGCCGCAGCCGGGTACCCCCGCCGGTGGCGAGGATGCGGCGCACCGGCGCACCACCGAGCTCCAAGATCTGGCGAACGGCGAACCCGGACGCCTCGTAGGCCGCGCGCCGCAGCGCCGCCGCATCGTGGGTGAGGTCCACGCCGTCGAGCATCGCGCGGCGATCCGGGTCGTGAAACGGGGTGCGCTCGCCACGGATGTAGGGCAACCAAACCGGCACCCGACGCGGATCGGCTGTCTCCGGATCCGCTTGCGCCACAACGCGATCCACCCAGTTGAGGAACAACCCACCGGCATTGCTGGCGCCGCCGATCTGGCTCTTGCCGGCGGCGGTGTGGGGAATGGTCCACAACCCCGGCACCTGCCGGGCATCGGCGATGGTGGTCCACACGATCAGGGTGGTGCCGCACAACACCAGCACGTCGCCGTCGTGGTCGGCGCCGGCCACCATCTGTTCGCACAGGGCGTCGATGGCGCCCACCGCCAGCACGCCGGCGTCCGGCGAGGCCCCACGCACCCGCCCGGCGGCGGTGCCGAATGTCTCCACCCTGGGCATCTGCTGGACGCGGGCGCCGCAGTCGGCGCATGCCGCTGCATTCCAGCCGGTGCCGTCGAAGAGCGGCAGGCTGGTGATCGCGGTGGCGAAGTCGATGACCGCTTCGCCGGCCAGCGCGTGGTTGGCGACCGCGGGCGCGGGCCAGTACCCGGCTGCGTCGGGCGCCTGCGCGGCCGTCCAGCGCAGAAACTCCGCGGCTTCGCCCAGCGCCGGCAGGGGTTGTTCGGCGGCACCCGGCACCCGTCCGCGGCTGTCGCCGTAGAGCAGGCCCGGTGTGATCGGCCGGCCCGCAGCGTCGACGGCGGTCATCGAGGGCACCATCGACGAGACGGCAACTGCCTTGGCGTCCGGCCGGTTCAGCTGCTCGAGGGCCGCCACCGGGCCCTGTCGCCACGCCGCGTCGGCGTCGTGCTCCAGTTTGTCGGGCGAGGGCACCCGCAGCTGATGCGGAATCCGCGCCCGGGCGTGCACGCGGCCGTTCTCGTCGACCGCGACCGCCTTGGCCGAAGTCGTGCCGATGTCGATGCCGATCGTGACGTCCTGCACATCGAAGCGTGACACGGGCGCCACGGTACGCCAGCATAGGCAGACGTGAGCTCTCGACCACGTGCCCTGGTGACCGCCCCGCTGCGCGGCCCCGGGTTCGACAAACTCCGCCAGCTGGTCGACGTGGTGTACGACCCCTGGATCGAGCAGACCCCGCTGCGGATCTACAGCCCCGAGCAGCTGGCCGAGCGGATCGCCGCTGAATCCGCCGATATCGTTGTGGTGGAAAGTGATTCGGTGCAAGGTCCGGTTTTCGAGGTGGGTCTGCGCGCGATCGCATCGACGCGCGGCGACCCCAACAACGTCGATATCCCGGGCGCCACCGCCGCCGGCATCCCGGTGCTCAACACCCCGGCCCGCAACGCCGACGCGGTCGCCGAGATGACAGTGGCGCTGCTGTTGGCCGCCACCCGCCACCTGCTGACCGCGGACGCGGATGTGCGCAGCGGCAACATGTTTCGCGACGGCACTATCCCCTATCAACGATTTCGGGGCTGGGAGATCGCCGGGCGCACCGCCGGGCTGGTGGGCCTCGGTGCGGTCGGCCGGGCCACGCGGTGGCGATTGGAGGGACTCGGGTTGCGGGTCGTCGCCTACGACCCGTACAGCGACGAGGCCCACCACAGCCTCGAGGAGTTGCTGGCCGAATCCGACGTCGTCTCGCTGCATGCGCCGGTCACCGACGACACCACCGGGATGATCGGCGCCGCGCAGTTCGCCGCCATGCGCGACGGCGTCGTCTTCCTCAACACTGCGCGTGCCCAGCTGCACGACACCGATGCCCTTCTCGACGCGCTGCGCAGCGGCAAGGTCGCCGCCGCCGGGCTGGACCACTTCGCCGGCGAGTGGCTGCCCACCGACCATCCGCTGGCGGCCATGCCGAACGTGGTGCTGACCCCGCATATCGGCGGAGCCACCTGGAACACCGAGGCCAGGCAGGCGCAGCTGGTCGCCGACGATCTGGAGGCACTGTTGTCCGGCGCAAGACCCGCCCATATCGTCAACCCGGAGGTGCTGGGCTCGTGAAATATGTCGAGAACACCGAAGCGGCGGTGCTGGCCGCGGCCAAGGACATGCTGCGCCGCGGTTTGGTCGAGGGCACCGCCGGCAACATTTCGGCGCGCCGCTCCGACGGGAACCTGGTGATCACGCCGTCGTCGGTCGACTACGCCGACATGAAACTCGACGACCTGGTGCTCGTCGACCCGGAAGGTGCTGTGCTGCAAGCCAAGGACGGCCGGATGCCGTCCACCGAGATGGCGTTGCACCTGGCCTGTTTTCAGGCCTTCGACGACATCGGCGCGGTCATCCACAGCCATCCGGTGTGGGCCACCATGTTCGCCGTGGCCCATCAGCCGATCCCGGCCTGCATCGACGAGTTCGCCGTGTACTGCGGCGGCGACGTGCGCTGCGCCGACTACGCCGCTTCCGGCACCCCGGATGTCGGCGCCAACGCGGTCAAGGCGCTGGAGGGCCGGGGCGCGGCGCTGATCGCCAATCACGGCCTGGTGGCCGTGGGACCGCGCCCCGACAAGGTGTTGCACATCACCGCACTGGTTGAGCGGACCGCTCAAATCGCCTGGGGGGCAAGGGCTCTGGGTGGAGCTGTGCCGGTTCCGGAGGATGTGAACCGCAACTTCGCCGGTGTGTACCGCTACTTGAGGGCCAACACTTAGCCCCTCGGCTCGCCGACTGTGGATCCTGCGACGCGACGCGACGCGAACGCGTCGTACGATTCACACCCACCGTGGCGGAGGCGAGGAGTGTGATGGATCGAGTCCAGCTCGGCCGCGCCGCCGTGACGCGGGTGGTGGAACTGCGGTTCGAGCTGCCCACCCGCGCCTTCGCGCACACGCCGCCGCCGGTGTGGCGTGACAACGACGACCTGCTGGTGCCGGACTTCGTCGACCTGGACACCGACCAGTGGCACATTGCCATCCAAACCTGGGTCGTCGAGGTCGACGGGCTGACCGTGGTGGTGGACACCGGCGTCGGCAACGGCCGCGTCCGGCCCCACATGCCGCCGCTGGATCACCTCGACACCGGCTTTTTGGCCGCGCTGCAGGGCGCCGGCATCGACCGCCGCGCCGTCGATGTGGTGGTCAACACCCACCTGCACTCCGATCACGTCGGGTGGAACACCATGCTGGACAAGGGTTCTTGGGTGCCGACCTTCCCCAATGCCCGATATCTGGTGCCGGCGGCCGATTACCGCCACTTCCATCCGGACGGGCCGGCGGCGCGGCAACCGCCGCGCAGCGCGGAGGAGGAGCTGGCCCAGCGCGGCAATCGCCTGGTGTTCGAGGACAGCGTGCTGCCCGTCGACGAACAGATCGTCCAATGGTCCGACGATTACCAGATCAGCCCTGCGCTGCGGTTACGGCCGGCGGCCGGCCACACCCCGGGTGCCTCGGTGCTGTGGCTGGACGCCGGCCGGCCCGCCGTCTTCGTCGGCGACCTCACCCACAGCCCGGTGCAGCTGCGCCGGCCCGACGACGCCTGCGGGTTCGACGTCGACGCCGGCGCCGCCGCGGCTGCCCGGCGTCGCATCTTCAGCGAGGCCGCCCAGTCGGGCGCGGCCGTGGTGCCCGCGCACTACCCCGGCCACGGTGGTGCGACGCTGCGTCCCGTCGACAGCGGCTTCGACGTCGAGCGCTGGCTGGACTTCGCGCGGCTCTAGCCCAGGCGTACCGGCAGCGACTTGTACACGGTCATGTTGGTAGCAGTGGCTTCGGCTCCCCGGCCTCGACCTGGTTGGTGTTCAACAGGATTCCGTTGGATGCGGGACCTCAACGCTGTAGGCGCTGATCCGTCCGCCACTGCCGGGGCGTGCTGCCGTGCGTCCGGCGGAACAGCCGGCTGAAGTAGCCGGGATCGCCAATGCCGATCCGCCGGGCCACCTCCGCGACGGGTAGGTCGGTCTCGGTCAGCAGGTCTCGGGCTTGCGCCATGCGCCGCTCGATGATCCAGTCCTGCACGGTGCGCCCGGTGCGCCGGCGCACCACGGTGGTGAGATGGCCCGGGGTCATGCCGACCTCGGCCGCCACACCCCGCAGCGACAGCGGATCGCCGAGGCGGCGGTCGATCACCGCGAACACCTCGGCCAACAATGGTTCACCGCTGCGCCGTAGATCGGCCACCACGTCGCCGGAGATCCGGGCTAGCTCGATCAATAGCAGGGTCAGATGCGCCAGGGCAGCCTGCCGGTACCCCCGTTGCCGCGTGCTCAGTTCGGACTCGATGGACCGGATTGCGTTGTCCCATAGCGTTCTTCGTGCAGCCGGCACATCCAGGAGCAGGACCCCACCGGAGTGTCCGTGCAGGAACGGGAACAGCAGTGGGTGCGACTGCCAGGTGGGCCAGGGCGATCGCACGTCCTCTCCCAGCGCCGCGGGGTCGAAGAAGACCGCGACTCCCTCGGCGGGGGGAACGACGTCGCGAGGGTCCAGAATTTCGCCCGCGGCCGCAACGTACACCTGCCCGGCGGCGGGGACATACCAGAGCGCCGGGAAGTCGTGGATGTGTCGTTCGCGTTCGGTGAGGTCGCCGCGCCGCGCCACCGACACCGGAGGCGTGTCAGGACCGGTTCGATACTGATAGACGGGCACGCCGCCGCGGTACCGGGCCAGCCGGGCAGGTGAGGGCACCGTGCCAAAGATAATCCTACTTTTGGCGAAGATCACCCAATCACGGCCTGCTGCAACCGCTCATCATGGATCATGTGACGACAAATCATTCACACCACGACTATTTGCCGGCGGCCGGCCACGACGCGCTGCTTCCCGCGTACGACCTGATCACCCGGTTGATGGGTATGCGTGACAGCTATCCGAAACTGATCGAGCAGGCCGAGCTCACCGACGGCCAGCGGGTGCTGGACATCGGTTGCGGCACCGGAAATGTGACGATCGCGGCCAAGCGGGCTCGTCCCGGCATCGACGCGGTCGGCTCCGACCCGGACCCGCGGGCGCTGGCCCGGGCCCGGCGAAAGGCCACCGGACTGAGCGGGATCCGGTTCGAGCAGGTCTACGCCCAGCGGCTCCCCTACGGCGACGGCGAATTCGACCGGGTGTTGTCGTCGATGATGTTTCATCATCTCGACGGACAGGCCAAAGCCGCAGCGGCACAGGAAGTATTCCGGGTGCTGCGGCCCGGCGGCCGGTTGCATCTGGTCGACCTCGGCGGAGACGCGGCGCACCACGGCGGATTGCTGGCGCGAATAATGAAACGCAACCATCACGCGGCCGGCAATCTGGGCGACGCGATCCCGAATCTGCTGCGCGGCGTCGGTTTCGACTGCGCTCAGGTCGCCGCGCAGCCACACCGGCTGCTCGGGCAACTCGCCTTTTACCAGGCGACCCGCCCGGACTAGATCCCGGACCAGCGCGGTTCCGGCGCCCGCCCCCACCCCCGACGCCGCCGGGACCGGAATCCCGCCGGAAAAATTTTGTTATATTGGCTAAGTATCATCCTGTGACTTCGGAATGAGGCTCGCCATGACATCAAGCAGTTCACGGCACGACGGAGACACCTGGGATCTCGCGTCCAGCGTGGGGGTCACCGCGACCATGGTCGCCGCCGGCCGGGCAATGGCAACCCGCGCGGACAATCCGCTGATCAACGACCCGTTCGCCGAACCGCTGGTACAGGCGGTCGGGGTGGACCTGCTCACGCGGCTGGCCACCGGGGAGATGACGGTCGCCGACCTCGACAACGACCCGCAGCGCCCCTTCGCCCCAGTGGCCAACGTGGCCGAGAACATGGCGGTGCGCACCAAATTCTTCGACGAGTTCTTCCTGGAGGCCACCAGCTCGGGCATCAAACAGGCGGTGATCCTGGCCTCGGGACTTGACGCTCGCGCCTACCGGCTGCCGTGGCCGAACGGCACCGTGGTGTACGAGATCGATCAGCCGCAAGTCATCGAGTTCAAGTCGCGCACCCTGGCCGAGCTGGGCGCCACGCCCAGCGCAATCCGGCGCGCGGTCGCTGTCGACCTGCGCGACGACTGGCCGGCTGCGTTGCGGGAGGCGGGATTCGATCCCGGCAAGCCGACGGCGTGGAGCGCCGAGGGACTGCTGGGGTACCTGCCACCGGAAGCTCAGGACCGGCTGCTGGACACCATCACCGAACTCAGCGCGCCGGGCAGCCGACTGGCCACCGAGAGCATGCGGGGCACCGAGACGACCGACGAGGCGCTACTCAAGCAGCACATGCAGAAGACGTCCGAGCGTTGGCGCGCGCATGGTTTCGACCTGGACATGAGCGCCCTGATCTATCTCGGTGAGCGCAACGAGGCAGCGTCCTATCTTGCCGACCACGGGTGGAAGCTCGACACGGTCCCACTGCCCGAGCTGCGGGCCGCCAACGGCCTTCCGCCGGCAGTCGAGGAGGAGGGTGCACCCAAAATCGAGATGGTCTACGTCAGTGGCACCCTGGACCGGAAGCACGCAGCGAACTGAGAGGTAGGACGGGCATGCCACGCGCTCACGACGACAACTGGGATCTCGCGTCCAGCGTTGGCGCCACCGCGACCATGGTCGCGGCTGGCCGGGCAATGGTGACCAACGCGCCCGACGGGTTGATCGACGACCCGTTCGCCGAACCGCTGGTGCGCGCGGTCGGGGTGGATTTCTTCACCAAGATGATGGACGGTGAGCTCGACCCCGAGTCCTTCGAGAACATCACGCCGGAGCGGGTGCAGGCGATGATCGACGGAATGGGCGTGCGCACCAAGTACTTTGACGATTACTTCGCGCGGGCGACCGAGGCCGGGATCCGGCAGGTGGTCATCCTGGCCTCGGGGCTGGACGCGCGGGCCTACCGGTTGCCCTGGCCGGACGGAACGGTGGTGTACGAGATCGACCAGCCCCAGGTCATCGAATTCAAGACAAACACGCTGGCCGGTCTCGGCGCGCAGCCCACCGCGACCCGGCGCACCGTCGCGATCGACCTGCGCGGGGACTGGCCGACGGCGCTGAGGCAAGCCGGTCTGGACCCGACGCAGCCGACGGCCTGGCTGGCTGAGGGACTGCTGATCTACCTGCCCCCGGACGCCCAGGACCGGCTGTTCGACAACATCACCGCACTCAGTGTGCCCGGAAGCACGGTGGCGACCGAATTCGTGCCCGGCATAATCGATTTCGATGCCGACAAGGTCAGCCAGATGTCCGGCGGATTCCGCGACCACGGTGTCGACATCGACATGGCGTCACTGGTGTACTCCGGTGCACGCAACCATGTCGTCGACTACCTGCGCGGCAAGGGCTGGGACGTCGAAGGGGTGACGCGCACCGAGTTGTTCGAGCGGCACGGATTGCACGTTCCCGACCCGCAGGACAACGATCCGCTCGGCGAGATCATCTTCATCAGCGGCCGACTGGCCTGACGACGACCGGGTCAGAAGCGGGTCTGGCCCACCCACAACACGCTGGACCCGTTGATCGTCTGCTCCAGATTCGCTACGACGCCGGCGACCGAACGCGTGAGCAACGCGCCGACGGCTTCCGGCAGCGATGCGGCGGCCGGCTGCGACGAGGCCCGCGGGCGCAGCATGTCCAGCAGCGACGAGCCCGGGTAGTCCACGAGGCGCACCTGCGCGTCGGGGTCCAGTCCGGCGAGCACCTTGGCCCGGCGGACCGCCGTGCGAAAGCCGCCCAGTTCGTCCACCAGACCGCGCTCGAGTGCGTCCGCCCCAGTCCAAACCCGGCCGCGCGCAACGAGATCCACCGCCTCGGTGGACAGGTTGCGGCCCTGTGCGACGCGCTCCACGAAGTCGGTGTAGATCAGGTCCGCCTCGGCCTCCCGATGTGCCCGCTGCTCCGGGGTGAACGGTGCGTCGGCGGACCAGGCGTCGGCGTTGGCGTTGGTGCGAACCGTTTCGGAGACGACGCCGAGGCGATCCTTGAGATCGCGCACCACCAGCTTGCCGGTGATGACGCCGATGGAACCGGTGATGGTGCCGGGATTCGCCACGATCGCGTCGGCGACCATAGAGACGTAGTAGCCACCGGACGCGGCGACCGAAGCCATCGACGCCACCACCGGCTTGCCCCGCTCCCGGGCCCGCTTCACCTCCCGCCAGATGGTCTCCGATGCGGTCACCGAACCGCCGGGACTGTCCACCCGTAGCACGATCGCCGCCACCGACTCGTCGGCGGCCGCTTCCCGCAGCGCCGCGGCGATCGTGTCGCCGCCGGCGTTGGACGGACCGAACGGGAGGCCCTGCGGGCCGCCGCGACCATTGACGATGGCCCCCGCCACGGTGACCACGGCGATCGCCGGCTTGGGCCGGCGTCCGGGCAGCGACGGCGTCGCCGGCGCCAGCCGCGATCGGGCCGAACCGGCGTACCGGGCCAGGTACAGCCGCGGCGGGTCCCGGTCCGGGTCGGCGACCTCTTCAGAATGCGAATTACCCGGTGCACCAACTAATTCCGCTATATGCGCGTACGCTTCGTCGCGGAACCCGATGCGGTCGACCAGGCCCGCGGCCACCGCGTCGTCGCGCAACAGCGGGGCGCGGTCGGCAACGCCGTTCAGGGTGCCGGCATCGATGCCGCGCGATTCGGCGACCGCCTTCCAGACCTGGTCCTGCAGGCTTTCCAGCATCCGCGTCACCGCCTCGCGGTGCGCGTCGGTGAACCCGTCTTCGGTGAAAAGGTTTGCCGCCGACTTGTATTCGCCGCGCGCAATGAACTGGGCCTCGATACCCACCTTGTCCAGCGCATCGCGCAGGAACATGGCATTGGCCGCGAACCCGATCAATCCCACCTCACCGGATGGCTGCATCCAGACCTCGCCGAAAGCCGACGCCAGGTAGTAGGACAAGGTGCCCGGATAGGTCTCGGCCCAGGCCAGCGACGGCTTGACCGCGCTGAAGGCAGCGATGGCGTCGCGCAACTCCTGGACCGCGCCGATGGGCGACGCCGGCAGTTGCACCCGCGCGATCAGCCCGGCGACCCGCGGATCTTCGGCGGCGCGGTGTATCGCGGCGACCGCCTCGCGCAACGGCAGCTGCCGGCCACCACCGGTGATGATGGTGACCGGGTCGAATCCGGTGGTCTCCGGCGGCAGGCTGCGCAGGCTGAATTCGAGCACGCAACCATTCGGTACGCCGTGGTGGCGGGCGGTGTCGACGCGGTCGGCCAAGGCGCGTATGTCGTTCACCCCGGGCAGGTCAGGCAAAAACGCGAACATGTCTGAAGCGTACCGATCGGCGACGACGCCCCACCCGTACGGTGGAAACCGTGAGATTCTCCATCGCGATTCCCCAACTGGGTACCGACGACTTCGATACCACCGGGTTGCGGGACTATCTGGTGCGCGCCGAGGAACTCGGCTTCGAGGGCGGCTGGACCCTGGAGCAGGCCATCGGGGAGTCGGCGTTGCTTGCGCCGCTGGAGGTGCTGGCCTTCGCCGCGGCCTGCACCCGGCGTATGCGACTGGGCGTCGCGGTCATGGTGACCTCGCTACACGATCCGCTGCAGCTGGCCGCCGCCGTGACCGCCGTCGACCGGCTCAGCAACGGCCGGCTGGACCTCGGTGTGGTGGCCGGCGGTGGGTCCCGCAAGTTCGGCGCCTTCGGCGTCGAAAAGGCCACGCACGTAAGCTATTTCACCGAAGGCTTGGAGCTGATGCGAGCCGCCTGGTCCGATCAGCCCAGGATCACGTTCCACGGTCGCTTCCGCGAGCTCGACGATCTTCCGATCCAGCCCAAGCCGGTGCAGCGCCCGCATCCGCCGATCTGGTTCGGCGGTCACGCACCCGCGGCGCTGGCCCGGGCGGTTCGGCTCGGGGACGCGTTCATCGGGGCCGGGTCGGCCACCACTGAGGCGTTCGCCGACGCCGTGGCCATCGTGCGCCGCGAACTCGACGCGCAGCACAAGGACCCGGCGGGCTTCACCATCGCCAAGCGGGTGTACGTGGTCGTCGACGACGACACCGAACGGGCCCGCGAGCGTGCGCTGGCCGGACTGCGACGCATCTACGGCGAGCGGCCCGACCTGGACACGGTCGCGGTGGCCGGCAACGCCGCGCGGGTCGCCGGCGAGCTGTCCCGGGTGATGTACGCGGGCGCGCAGATGCTCCTGCTAAACCCGCTCGGCGCGAACGTCGCGCAGGACCGCGAGCAGATGGAACGCCTTGCGCTGGAAGTGATCTCGCGGCTGGGCTAGAGCTCGGTGGCGGAGCCGCCGGCGGCGGTGATCTTGTCCCGCGCGCTGCCGCTGAACTTGTGCGCGGTCAGGTCGACCTTGGCGGACAACTTGCCGTCGCCGAGCACCTTGACCAGAGAGTTCTTGCGCACGGCGCCCTTGGCCACCAACTCGTCGATGCCGACGGTGCCGCCCTCGGGGAACAGCCGGTCGATGTCACCGACATTGACCACCTGGTACTCGGTGCGGAACCGGTTACGGAAACCCTTCAGCTTGGGCAGCCGCATGTGGATGGGCATCTGCCCACCCTCGAAGGTTGCCGGCACGTTCTTGCGCGCCTTCGTACCCTTGGTGCCGCGACCCGCGGTCTTCCCCTTGGATCCTTCACCACGGCCGACTCGGGTGCGCGCGGTCTTCGACCCGGGCGCGGGCTTCAAGTCGTGGAGCTTGATGGTCACTTGGCCTCCTCCACCTCAACGAGGTGCTGCACAACCGCGATCAGGCCGCGGGTCTGTGCGTTGTCGTCGCGGATCACCGAGTGGCGAATCTTGCGCAGGCCCAGCGTGCGCAGGCTCTCGCGCTGCTTCCAGCGCGCCCCGATGGTGCTGCGCACCTGGGTGATCTTCAGTTGACTCATGGCTGGGTAGCCTCCCGGGCCGCAGCCGCGGCCATCGCATCGCTTTCCCGGCGCGCCTTGAGCATGCCGGCCGGGGCGACGTCCTCGATGGGCAGACCGCGCCGGGCGGCCACCTCCTCGGGACGCTGCAACATCTTCAGTGCCGCGACGGTGGCGTGCACCACGTTGATCGCGTTGTCACTGCCCAGCGACTTGGCCAGGATGTCGTGCACGCCGGCGCATTCCAGCACCGCACGCGCGGCACCGCCGGCGATCACCCCGGTACCGGGGCTGGCCGGGCGCAGCAGCACCACACCGGCGGCGGCTTCGCCCTGCACCGGGTGAGTGATGGTGCCGCGGATCAGCGGAACCCGGAAGAAGCCCTTGCGGGCCTCCTCGACACCCTTGGCGATGGCGGCCGGAACTTCCTTGGCCTTGCCGTAGCCGACGCCGACCATGCCGTTGCCGTCACCCACGATGACCAGGGCGGTGAAGCTGAATCGCCGACCACCCTTGACCACCTTGGAGACACGGTTGATCGCGACGACCCGCTCGAGGTAGTTGCTCTTGTCGCCGTCGCGGTCGCGGTCGCGGCCACCACGGCCACCGCCGTCGCGGCGTCCCCGGCCGTCCCGCCCGTCGCGCGAGTCGCGGCTGTCGGACCCCCGGTTATCCGTCGGGCTCCCAGCGGATTGTTCCGCCATTATGCGGTCCTTCCGTTCATCAGGCTTGCGTGGTTCATCAGAATCGCAATCCGTTCTCGCGCGCGGCATCGGCCAGAGCCGCGATTCGTCCACCGTAGGTGTAGCCGCCGCGGTCGAAGACCACGGAGTCGACGCCGGCGGCCTTGGCCCGCTCCGCGATCAACTGGCCCACCCGCACGCTACGGGCTTTCTTGTCTCCATCCACGCCGCGGACGTCTGCTTCGATCGACGAAGCAGCGGCCACCGTGGTGCCGTCGAGGTCGTTGACCAGCTGCACGTGAATGTGCCGCGACGAGCGGTTCACCACCAAGCGGGGACGCTCGGCGGTACCGGAGACCTTCTTGCGCAGCCGTGCGTGCCTGCGCAGCCGGGACACCCGCCGAGTCGCGGATACGTTCTGCCCCACCGGCTTACGCGCATCGGATGCAGCCTGTGATTGCGCCATGACTACTTACCTGTCTTTCCGACCTTGCGGCGGATCTGCTCGCCCTCGTAGCGCACGCCCTTGCCCTTGTACGGGTCGGGACGGCGCAGACGACGGATGTTCGCCGAGATTTGGCCGACCTTCTGCTTGTCGATGCCAGAGATCGTGAACTTGGTGGGAGCCTGCACCGCGAAAGTGATGCCTTCCGGCGCCTCGATCACCACCGGGTGGCTGTATCCCAGCGCGAACTCCAAGTTGGAACCCTTGAGTTGCACGCGGTAGCCGACGCCGTGGATCTCCATCTTGGTCGTGTAACCCTCGGTCACGCCGGTGACCAGGTTGGCCACCAGGGTGCGGGACAGCCCGTGCAGCGAGCGGTTGCGCCGCTCGTCGTCCGGACGGGAGACCACGATCGAGCCGGCGTCGTTGCGCGACACCGTGATCGGGTCGGCCACCGTCAGCGCCAGGGTGCCCTTGGGCCCCTTGACCGAGACGTTCTGGCCCTCGATGGTTACGTCGACTCCGGCGGGGACCGGAACCGGCTGCTTTCCAATACGCGACATGTTTGCCTACCCCCTTACCAGACGTACGCGAGGACTTCGCCGCCCACGCCCTGCCTGGCCGCCTGACGGTCGGTCAGCAGACCCGACGACGTCGAGATGATCGCCACACCGAGGCCACCGAGGACCCGCGGCAGGTTAGTGGACTTCGCGTAGACCCGCAGACCGGGCTTGGAGACGCGCTTGAGGCCCGCGATGCTGCGTTCCCGGCTCGGCCCGTACTTCAGCTGCACCACCAGGGACTTGCCCACCCGGGCGTCCTCGGTCCGGAAGTCGGTGATGTAGCCCTCGTTCTTGAGGATCTCGGCGATGTTGGCCTTGATCTTCGAGTGCGGCAGGCTCACTTCGTCGTGGTACGCCGAGTTGGCGTTGCGCAGGCGGGTCAAGAAGTCTGCGATCGGATCCGTCATAGTCATTTTGGTTTAGTCCCTGTGTCCCGTCACCAGCTGCTCTTCTGCACGCCGGGCAGCTCACCCGCGTGCGCCATCTCGCGCAAGCAGATCCGGCACAACCCGAACTTGCGGAACACCGCGCGCGGGCGACCACACTTGCTGCAGCGTGTGTAGCCGCGCACCGCGAACTTCGGCTTGCGCGCGGCCTTGTTGACCAGTGCCTTCTTCGCCATCTGCTCAGTTCTCCTTGAAGGGAAAGCCGAGGGCCCGCAACAGCGCTCGTCCTTCGTCGTCGTTCGTCGCCGAGGTGACGACGCTGATGTCCATGCCGCGGACCCGGTCGATTTTGTCCACGTCGATCTCGTGGAACACCGACTGCTCGGCCAGGCCGAAGGTGTAGTTGCCGACACCGTCGAATTGCTTGGGCGACAAGCCGCGGAAGTCACGAATACGGGGCAGCGCGATCGAGGTGAGCCGGTCGAGGAACTCCCACATCCGGTCGCCGCGCAGTGTCACCCGGGCACCGATCGGCATGCCCTCGCGCAATTTGAACTGTGCAATGGACTTGCGCGCCTTGCGGATCTCGGGCCGCTGCCCGGTGATCAGGCCGAGGTCGTTGACCGCGCCGTTGATCAGCTTCGCGTCGCGGGCGGCGTCGCCCACGCCCATGTTGACCACGACCTTGGTGACGGTCGGGATCTGCATGACGTTGCGGTAACCGAACTGCTTGTGCAGCGCATCGCGAATCTCGTTGCGGTAGCGCTCTTTCAGGCGCGGCTGAGTTTTCTCTGCAGTGGTCATCAGATGTCCTTGCCGTTGCGCTTGGAGATGCGGACGCGCTTGCCGGTCTCCTCGTCGACCCGGTAGCCGACGCGGGTGGGCTTGCCGTCGGAGTCGACCACCATCACGTTGGAGACGTGGATGGGCGCTTCCTGGGTGACGATGCCGCCCGAACGCGCGCCGCGCTGGTTGGTCGAGATCGCCGTGTGCTTCTTGATCCGGTTCACACCTTCGACCAGCACCCGGTTGCGGTCCGGGTAGGCCTGGATGACCTTGCCCTTGGCGCCCTTGTCTTTGCCCGCGATCACCAGCACGGTGTCGCCTTTGTGGACCTTCACCTACAACACCTCCGGGGCGAGCGAGATGATCTTCATGAACCGCTTCTCGCGCAGTTCGCGACCGACCGGCCCGAAGATGCGGGTGCCGCGCGGGTCGTTGTCGGGCTTGATGATCACCGCGGCGTTTTCGTCGAACTTGATGTAGCTGCCGTCCGGACGGCGGCGCTCCTTGACGGTGCGGACCACGACGGCCTTGACGACGTCCCCGCGCTTGACGTTGCCACCGGGGATGGCATCTTTGACGGTCGCGACGATCACGTCACCGATGCCGGCGTACCGTCGCGACGAGCCACCGAGCACCCGGATGCACAAGATCTCCTTGGCGCCCGTGTTGTCGGCGACCTTGAGCCGCGATTCCTGCTGAATCACTCGATCTCCTGACCTGGTTTCGCGTGTGCACGGCAAGCGAAAACCAGCTCAAGTGAGCACCCTGCCGTGCGCGGTCTTTATCGCCGAAGGGCACGCGGGGCCGGCTTTGCTTGACGCACAGCCAGCCGAGGTCTGCCCAAGGCAACCCCTAGAGTCTAGGGGACAGCCTGCTCAGCACCAAATTGCGGTCAGTCACCCTGCCGGTGCCAGGCGACGATATAGAGGACCAGCGCCGTCGCCAACCCGATCAGCACCCAGATCACCACGGCCTGGTCCACCCAGGAGCCGGGCGGCGGTGAACCGGGAAGAATATTGCGCAGCGGCACCACGGCGAAGAGCATCGCCGCGTACCAGGTGGAGAACGGCGGCAGGAACTTGCGCCGGCCACTGGCCATCTGGATTGCCACGAACAGCGCCAGCGTCGGCAGGGCGATCAGCACCAGACAGATGCCGAGGTCGAACACCAACGGCCCCTTGGCCCGCTTGATGGTGATGATGACGTTGTCGGGACGGTTGGGGTCGTGGCTGTCCCGCCCGACCCGGGTCGCGGTGACGTCCCAGCCTTCCAGCACCCCGGTCACCTCTACCCGGGCAGGCTTGTACTGCCGCCCCTCCCCCGTCCCCACCAGCACGTCAGCCTGGATGGTGTCGGTCTTGTAGCCGTCGAACGGCCAGTCACCGGGATCGCCGTGGGCCGGGATGGTGGTCGCGACCTGTGCCGGCGACTTGCCCACCGGATACTGCAGATCGCCGAGGTCGTTCTGCGGAAAGAAGCGCACCGAGGTGTCCGTGGTGAGCACGTTGAGCCGTTTGTCGATCATCGAATCATCGGGCATCACAAGCACTTTGACGTCAAGGCGATGCTCGGCGGGGTGCAGTTGCTCGATCCGCACCAGCACCACGCTGTTGTCCGCGGTGCTCACGTCGGGGTCCGGCAGCGGTCCCGGTGTGGTGGCCAGCCAGTGGTAACCGAACAACGACAGCAGATAGACCAGGGCAACCCCGATCACCATGCAGATGTCGAACGCCAGATGGCGGCGGCGCCGCCGGCGCTTGGATTCGGCCGCCGATCGCCGCGGCGGGGCCTCGACCGGGGACTGCTGGGGGCTGCGCGCGGGCAGCGCGAGCGTGTCGGACAGCTCGGCCGACAACGCCAGGTCCCTCTGAACTGTCACGGAGCGTGATGTTAGCAACGTAGGTGTTTGCTGGCAGCTTGTGAAGCGATGCGCTACGCGCCCGTAACAATGCGCGTCACCAGCGTTAACAGCAGGACACCCCGGTACGGATTCCGGTTCGCCGCGTTTGGCGGCACGCGAGGTCAGTCGCCCTGTCGCACCCAGGCGAAGATGTACAGGCTCATCGCCGTCACCAGGCCGATCAGCACCCACTGCACGATGGCCTGGTCGATCCAGGACCCCGGCGGTGGGGCGCCCGGAAGGATGTTGCGCAGCGGGACGATCGCGAACAGGTTGGCGGCGTACCACGTCGCGAACGGGGGTAGGAACTTTCTCTTACCCATCGCCATCGGGACGGCCACCAACAACGCCAAGGTCGGCAGGGCGATCAGCACCAGGCAGATGCCCAGGTCGAAAATCAGCGGCCCTTTCGCCCTCTTGAACGTGATCACGACGTCCCCGTTGTCCGTCCCGCGGGAAGTCGGCAGCATGGCGGCGTGCCTGCGGTTGACGCTGACATCCCAGCCGTCCAGCCCGCCGGTCACCTCGACCCGGGCGGGCACCTTGCGCACGTTGTCGCCGGAGCCGACGAACGCGTCGGCGGCGATCGGCTCGGTGCGGTAGGAATCGAACGGCCAGTTACCGGGGTCGCCGTGCGCCTCGACGGTGGTGGTGAGCTGTGCCGGCGCCTTACCTTTCGGGTAGTGCAGGTCGCCCAGGTCGCTCGTCGGATAAAGGCGCACGGCGACGTCAGTGGCCAGCACGTCGTAGCGATTGTCGTACAACGAAATGCCCGGGTAGACAAGCACATTCACTGTCAAGCGGTTGGCGACCGGCTTGAGTTCCTCCAGCCGCAGCTGCACGATCGTGGCATCGCTGCCACCCTGGCTCAGATCCAGCGGCGGCAGCGGACCTTCCGATTTCTGCAGATAGTGCACGCCCACCAGCGACAGCGCATAGACGATCGCCATGACCGCCAAGACGCTGACACCGATCACGACGCGGCGCTGGTGCGCTTTCTGCGCCGCCCGCTGCTTGGCGATCTTCTTGTCCGACTTGCGCGCCGCCTCGGGAGGTTTCGCCGGTTTCTCGGGTTTCTGCTCGGTTTCCGCCGACTCGGTAGGGGGCGCCTCGGTGGTCACTGAGCATCTCCGTTCGGCTCCGGCATGCCCGATCCGGCTTGTCGGCACGACACGGGCACTGATGCTAGCGAACCCGAATGCGCCTGGCGCAGCTACCGATTGCGGTTCACCCGCAATACATCTGGCCGTAATCCGGCGGTCGATGCGGCAGCTGGGCAAAGCGCGTCCGGGCAGGGGCCGCAAAGCGGCCGGGACACCAGAGATTCATCCGGTTCCGGAGTCCGGTTCACCTGCTGTTCGCTTCCGGGCCGGTTGGACAGTCATATATCGCAATATGAATCGAACTCGGGCCGCCGTGCCGTTGCTCGCCGCAATGGCATTGGCACTGTCGGCGTGCGACAACGCCCCGGCCACCCTGCCTTACGTCAGTGGCGCGAAGGTGGACTGTGGCGGTAAGCAGACGCTGGCTGCGAGCGGCTCGACCGCGCAGGCCCACGCGATGACCCGCTTCGTCAGCGCGTACCACAAAGCCTGCCCCGATCAGACGCTGAACTACAACGCCAACGGGTCGGGTGCCGGAATCACCGAATTCCTCTCCGGGAAAACAGATTTCGCAGGTTCGGACACGCCGCTGTCGGCGGAGCAGTATGCCGCGGCCAAAGTGCGCTGCGGTGGCGCCGACGCGTGGAACCTGCCGGTGGTTTTCGGCCCGCTGGCCATCACCTACAACCTGGCCAACGTGGACACGCTGGTGCTCGACGGGCCCACCCTGGCCAAGATCTTCAACGGCACCATCACCCGCTGGGACGACCCGGCCCTCACCGCACTCAACGCGTCCATGCCCGCCGAGGAGATTCGCGTCGTCTACCGCAACGACGCATCCGGCACCACCGAGAACTTCCAGTCCTATCTGCAGGCCGCCTCCGGCGGGGTCTGGCAGCAAGGCACGGGTAAGAAGTTCCACGGCGACGTCGGCGTCGGCGCCACCGGCAACAAGGGCACTTCGGAGTTGGTCAGATCCACCGAAGGCTCGATCAGCTATAACGAACTGTCCTTCGCCCTCGAGCAAGGCCTGTACGCCGCCGAGATCAAGACGCCGGCCAGCCGCAGGTCGCTGCGGCCGGTACGGATCGGCACCGACACGGTGGGCAAGACCATCACCGCCGCCAAGATCGTCGGAACCGGCAACGACCTGGTGCTCGACATCTCGTCGTTCTACAACCCCGCCCACCCCGACGTGTACCCCATCGTCCTGGCCACCTACGAGATCGTGTGCTCCCGATACCCCACGGCCGAGGTCGCCCAAGCGGTAAAGGCCTTCTTACAGGCCGCAATTGGGCCGGGACAGGTCGACCTGAACAAGTCCGGTTACATCCCGCTGTCGCCCGCATTCCAGGCGAGGGTCTCCGAAGCGGTCGACGCGATCAGCGCGGTCGGTGGCTCGATCCCGTCGGATTGACCGCTCAGTCCGACTGTTTTCGGTAGGCCATGATGAACAGCGTCATCGCCACGATCAGCGCCAGCAGCACCCACAACGTGATGGCCTGGTCGACCCACGAACCCTCCGGCGGCTTGCCGGGGAAGATATTTCGCAACGGGACCACCGCGAAGAGCATCGCGGCAAACCAGGACACGAACGGTGGCAGGAACTTCTTCTTGCCCAGGACCATCGGGATGGACACCCACAGCGCCAGCGCCGGTAGCGAGACCAGGACCAAGATGATGCCGATATCGAAGATCAGCGTGCTCTTGGACCTTTGCAGGGTGATGATCACATCGTCCGGGCGGGGATCTTCGTCACCCGGGGACTGAACCCGGCGCAGGCTGACGTCCCAGCCGCCGACCGAACCCGTGATTTCGACACGGGCATCTTCCACGGTGCGGTTGTCAGCCGTCCCGGCGAAAACCTCGGCGGAGATCTTCGGAGTCCGGTAGGTGTCGAAAGGCCAGTTGGCGGGATCGCCCTCGGCGTCGATATAGGTGGTCTGCTGCGCCGGCGCCTTGCCGACCGGATACACCAGGTCGCCGAGGTCGTTCTCGGGGAACATTCGCACCGTGACGTCCTGGGCCAGCACGTAGTACTTCGGGTTGATCAGGTTTTTCTGCGGCTTGACGAGCACACTGACCTTCAGCCGGTTGTTGACCGTGTCCAGCTCCTCCAGCTTCACCTGCACCACGGTGTTGTCGCTGGTGTCCAGGTTCGGCTGCTCCATCTCCTCCGCCGAGGTGGCCAGCAGGTGGACGCCGTATAGCGAGAGCACATAGACCACCACGACGGCCAACAGCACGCCGAGGTCGATGATGATCCGTCTCCCCCGCGACGGGGACTTCGGCGCCGGCGGCCCCGACGGGGGTGTCGGCGGCGGGCCCGACGGTTGTGTAGGCGGCGGTGCGGGCGGGGCCTGGTGGCTCATCTGGTCGCGGCCTTTCGATCTGGGGGTGTACCGGCGAAACTCACACATTAACCGCAGGCCTACGGCGGAGCGAGAGATACGCGAATTTCGTTACCCTGTTGCCGAATCCGCCACGCACCGGAACCCGATGTGGGTGGTCGCGGTGTCCTGTGACTGCGGCGACCGCGCCGCCGGCCGGTACCGGTGGCAGTATTCCGGCGCGCACAGGTGCGAGCCGCCCTTGAGTGTTTGGCTGATCGCCGGGTCGGCGGGGCCGGTCGGGGCACAGCACGCCTTCGGCGGCTGATCCAATCGATGGTGGGCACTGAATTCCGTTGTGGTCCATTCCCATACGTTGCCGATCATGTCGACCAGACCGAAACGGTTGGGCGCAAAAATGCCGACCGGTGAGGTGCCGACCCAGCCCAGCGCACCGTCGTTGCGGTACGGGAACCGGCCCTGCCAGGTGTTGGCCATCAGCTCCCCGCCGGGCTTCTCGTCCTCGCCCCAGGAGTAGACCCCCGTCGCCCCGGCCCGCGCGGCGTACTCCCACTCGGCCTCGGTCGGCAACCGGCGGCCCGCCCACCGCGCATAGGCCGCGGCGTCCGGATAGGCGATCTGCACGACGGGATGATCGGCCCTGTCGCCGATGTCGCTGCCGGGCCCGAAGGGGTTGCGCCAACAGGCGCCGGGCGCCCAATCCCACCATTGCCGCCAGTCCCGCAGGTCGACCGGCCCCGCGGTGGGTCGAAACACCATCGCCCCCGGTGTCAGGTCGCCGGGATCGGCTCCCGGATACAGCGCGGGGTCCAGCGGCTGCTCGGCGACCGTCACATAGCCTGTGGCGGCGACGAATTCGGCGAACTGCGCATTGGTCACCGGGTGCCGCTCGATCGCGAAGGCCGCCACGGCCACGGTGTGGATCGGCGCCTCTTCGGGGTAGAAGCTCGTCGAGCCCATGCGGAAGGTCCCGCCGGGCAGCTCGATCAACTCGGTCAGCACAGCATCAGGGTATGACGACCCCGAACTCCTGGGTCAGGGCCCAGCGTCGCCGCGCGGCACACCGCCGACTCAGTCTCGCGAAAAGGCAAGCGCGATATCTTTTTCCACGTCCTGGTAGGGGCGCCCGGACAAATCCACGGTGACCTGGGCGATGGAGGCCCCGGTCAGCTTGAACGGCGCCTTGTAGCGGCTGGACACACTGGACCCGCCGTTGCGTCCCACCGTGATTCCTGCGCCGGCGAGCCCGAACGTACCCGGGTGGCTGACCACGTCGGCCAGTGTTCCCACCGGGTGGTCGTCGAAGTACAACGTCAGGTCGCCGAGGGGGGTGTGGCTGTTCTCGACCGTGCCACTGCGTTCGTAGCGGACGCCGAAGACGTGTCTGCCCAGCGGGATCGGGCCGTTGGAGGAAACCAGTTGCTGGCGTTCACCGAGGAAGTTGTACACGTAGTGCAAGCGACCGTCCTGGAAAAACAGCACGTGCCCGCCGTGCGCGCCGCCGTGTTTGAACAAGACCCCTTCGGCGCCGGTGCTGTCCACCGTCACGTCGGCCAGCACGGCGAACGAACGGCCGCGGAGCTCCACGGCGGCGCCCAGGCCCACGTCGGCGCAGTCCGGGTAGTAGACGTAGCTGTTGCGGTCGCCGGCCAGACTGGGCCGGTACCTGCTCAGCGTCTCCATCAGGTTCAGATCGGCCAGCGGCAGCCCGTTGTACTTGTCGGCTTCAGCAAACCACAGTGCCTTGAGTTCCTCGAGTTTGTCCGGGTGCTCGGCGGCCACGTCGTGGCACTGGCTGCGGTCGGCCTCGATGTGGAACAGCTCCCAGCGGTCCCGGTCGAAATGCGACCAGCCCGCCGGGGAGGCGGCGTGCAACGTGTTGGCGAACCAGCCCTCATGCCAGATCCCGCGGGTGCCCAGCATGGCGTAGAACTGGGTCGTCTTACCGGTGTCGGCGGCCGGGTCATCCAGGGCCGCTTTGAAACTCACGCCGTCCAGCGGCTTCTGCGGAATGCCCTTGACGGTGTCCGGCGGGGTTATCCCCAGCAGGTCATAGACGGTCGGGGTGATGTCGCAGACGTTGATGTAGTTGTCACGAACCTCGCCGTGGGCGGCAATACCGTTGGGCCAGGAGATGATTGCGGTGTCAGCGATCCCGCCCTCGTGCGACGCGTAGCGCTTGAAAAGCTTGTAGGGCGTGTTGAAGGCCATCGCCCAACCGATCGGATAGTGATTGTAGGTCTCGGGTCCGCCGAGGTGGTCGAAGACCTTCATGCTCTCCTCCACGGTGTCGATATAACCGTTGAAGAACTTGCCCTCGTTGACCGAACCGTTCGGCCCACCCTCGCCGCTGGCGCCGTTGTCGGAGATCACCACGATGATGGTGTTGTCCAGCTGACCGGACTCCTCCAAATAGTCCAGGATGCGACCGATCTGGGCGTCGGTATAGCTCAGGAAGCCGGCGAACACCTCGGCCATGCGAGCGAACAGCTTCTTCTCTTCGTCGTCGAGGGAGTCCCACGGCCGCACCGTGTCCTGCAGTGGCCAGGGCTCCCCGTTGGGGCCCTTGATGTCGAGATAGGGGTTCATCGGCGACAACTCGGTATCGGCGGGCACCACCCCCATCGCCTTCATCTTCTCCAGCGTGATCTCGCGGTACTTCTCATAACCCATGTCGAAGACACCGCGGTACTTGTCGGCCCACTCGGAGAACACGTGGTGCGGCGCGTGCCCGGCGCCGGGGCAGACATAACTGAACCACGGCTTGTCGGGGGCGATCACCTTGGCGTCGCGGATGAATTCAATTGCCTTGTCCGCGATATCTTTTGACAGGTGGTAACCGTCCTCGGGGGTGCCGGGCGGGTTCACCGGGTGGTTGTCGTACACCAGGTCCGGGTACCACTGGTCGGTCTCGCCGCCCAGGAAGCCGTAAAAGCGTTCGAAACCGCGCGCCAGCGGCCAGTGCCGCTTGGTCGCGGCCAAGCTGGACTCTTCCAGCGGGGTCAGATGCCACTTCCCCACGCAGTAGGTGTTGTATCCGCGCTCGTTGAGCACCTCGGAGAGCAGCGCGGTGTCGAGGGGGATGCGGCCGTTGCAGTTCGGGAAGCCGTCGGTGAATTCTTCGATGGTGGCCATACCGACGGTCGTCGCGTTGCGTCCGGTCAGCAGCGACGCCCGGGTGGGCGAGCACAACGCCGTGGTGTGGAACTGCGACAACCGCACCCCGCGTTCGGCGATGCGCGCCATCGCGGGCATCTCGACCAGACCCCCGAAGCAGTCCCAGGTCGCGATTCCGGTGTCGTCCCACACCACGTAGAGGACGTTCGGTGAGTTCTCCGGCGCGGTCGGCGCCGCGTAGGGACCCCAATCCGCCTCGGAATCGCGGATATCGAGCGCGATCTTGCCCTGAAACTCGGTCGACCCTGTCATGCCTGCCCGCCTCACTCCCGTAATGACCCATCGAACATCGCGTGCGAGATTACACCCGCGCACACGCTAGTGGCCGGACCGATGAAAACCCTGAGAAAACGCCTCAGCGCAGCTGCCCGGCCAGAATCGGCCGATTCGGCGCGTCCGCGGGCCGTCACGAAGACTTCCGCCGGGATACCGAAAAATTCCGAAAAACATTGGTAGACAGTCTTTCCCGACCCCGAGGACGGTGCGCAGCAGGTGCACTCCGTGGGACCCGGAATCTACGTCATGGTTGCTCGACCCGCGGGACGCGCGAATCGCTGACGCCCAAGTTACTGCCGTCACGCGTGCCGCGGACTCCACCGATCCGGCCGAATCAGGTTGATTCGCGCTCCCCCGATCGGGGGAGGCCCGCGCCGGCCGGTTGGGCCCGGCGCTGCCTGACACTGCCGCCTGCCGCCTGCCCTCAGCCCGCGATCGGCGTGTAATGCGCTGAGTCACTGGTGAATTCGGGCTTGCCGTAGGTCGCCAACCGGAGCTTCAGCAGCCTGATGATGTACGCGTCGACGATCTGACGCAGTGCCGGGATCCGGGCGGCGCGGTTGACCGCCAGGAACCGGCCGGCGATGAACGGTCCGGTCAGCGCGATGCGCACCCGATCCGCCAGCCCGATCGAGACACCCATGCCGGCGGCGACGGCGCGGTCGCCGTTGCAGAACGCCCGCACGAAAGTCTCCTTGCTGTAGCTCTTCTCGACCGCCTCGGCCGCCCGGTCGAACAACGTGGTGTCGGGCCGCAGGTAGGCGTCCATCGTGGAGTCGACGAGTTCGCGGCACACCGAATCGAAGCCGTCGCGCAGCATCGCGGCGCGGGCGTGCATGACATGCACGGTGTCGACGGGCGTGGTGGGCAGCAACTCCTCCGGCAGACCGAGCAGAAAGCAGCGGTAGCGCCCGAATTCGACCAGCGCCCGTTCCTCGTCGTTGAACTCCGTGCGCCCCTGCCGCAACACCTGCTGCGAGGTCAGATACTGCCCGATCATCCCGGCCGGCATCTGGTCGACCTGCGGGACCGGCACTCCATAAATGGCGGTGTCCCACTTTTCGGACTTCTTCAGCGCGTTGTACCGGACCATCGAGTGCATCAACCGGACCATCGCGGCCGCCTCGAACCCCGGGCCGAAGCGCTGCAGCGCGCCGGGCAGGGTGGTGACCGCGAAGAAGCTGGCCGTCTCGTTGACCCGCCGTGCGGCGCGGCGACCCGAGAGCGCACCGGTCAGGCCCATCGGCAGCGCGGCGTAGGTGTTGGTGAAGGTCGCGATGAAGGCACCGCGCGTGATGAAGTGGGCCAGCAGCGCCGCGGCGATGCGCGCGCTCCGGGCGCCCTCCTCCACCAGGTCGAGGTTGATCCAGTCCGGGGTGGCTTCCATGGCGGCGAGGAACGCCCGCAACTCGTCCGGCGCGTCGGGCACCGCCTCGATGCCCTGCCGGCAGGCCGTCTTGAGCATGTCGATCAGCTCCGCCACGCTGTAGCGGCTCATCAGGGCCGCATACGGGTCCGCCACGACGTCGCCGAGCATGGTGGCCGTTTCCATCAATTCGCGGATGCGGTCGTCCTGCAGGATCGACTCACGGTCGCCCACCCACCGGGGCAGCGCCGACTTGTCCTCGGGATCCTCGGTCAGGCGGTACGGGTGTTCGTCAAAGTTGATGTCGCCGTAGAGATCTGGCTGCAACTCGCGCTGGCTTGCGACCCGCTGGGCGAGCTCCGGGAAATACGCGACCATCAAGAAACCCCTGACGTAAATGACAAGTTGTGAGCAATACTCACAAAGTGTTAGTTATGCTGTCAAGCGTGACTCCCGCCACTAAGGATGTGCCGAAGCGGCGCATGACCGCCGAAAGCCGGCGTGAGCAGATCCTTGACATCACCCACGCCATCGTGGACGCCGAAGGGTTTCATGCCGCGACACCGAACCGTGTCGCCGCGGCAGCCGGTATCAACCGATCATTGATCTACCAGCAGTTCGGTGGGCCGGCGGGCCTGTTCGTCGCGTTGATCGACCGGGAAGCCGGGCGCGCCGGCGGACAGTTCTTCGAGGCGATCAGCGGCCTGGGCGAGCCCAGCGCACAGAATCAGACGTTGGTGCGCGCACTCGACGGCGTGCTGGCCGCCGTGGACACCCATCCGGCGACGTGGCGGTTGTTCTTGTTCCCACCGCAGGGCGCGCCGCCGGAACTGCATACCCGGCTGGCTCAATCCCAGGAACTGGTGCGGGAATTCCTGACCGCCGAACTACTACGCAGCAACCCGGATCTGCACGATCCCGAATTCACCGCTCGGATCCTCTACGCCGCCGGCCGCGAACTGCTGCAGCTACGACTCAGCGACCCCGAAAACGCCACCCGGGAAAGGTTGCGCAGCTTCCTGCACAACCTGCGCGCCGACCTTATCGGCCCGCGCCGATAGCTACTTGGCCTTCTCGAGAATCTCGACGAGCCGCCAGCGCTTGGTCGCCGACAGCGGACGCGTCTCCATCAGCGAGACGCGGTCGCCGATGCCGGCGATGCCGTTCTCGTCGTGCGCCTTGACCTTCGTGGTGGTCCGAATGATCTTGCCGTACAACGGGTGCCGAACGCGGTCTTCGAGCTCGACGACGATCGTCTTCTGCATCTTGTCGCTCACCACGTAGCCGATGCGCGTCTTACGACGGCCACGGGGCTTGGGTGTGGCCGGAGTGTTCTTGGGGCCCTTCTCCTTCGGCGCGCCGTCCGCCGCCTTGGATGCCGTGGCCTTCTTCGCGTCAGTCTTAGCCTCTGCCATCACGATTCCTTCACGCGTCCTTCTCGTCGGCAACATCGGAACCGTCCGGCCCGGATGCCAAACCCAGCTCTCTTTCGCGCAGCACGGTGTAGACGCGCGCGATCTCCTGGCGCACGACACGCAGCCGGCGGTTGTTGCTCAGCTGGCCGGTCGCCATCTGGAAGCGCAGGTTGAACAGCTCTTCCTTGGACTCGCGAACCCGCTCCTGCAACTCTTCGTCGGTGAGCTCACGCAGTTCGCCAGGGGAAACTCCCACTGCCATCAGAACTGCTCCTCTCGGGTAACGATGCGTGCCTTGATCGGCAGCTTGTGGATCGCACGGGTGAGTGCCGCCCGAGCGGTCTGCTCGTTGGGGTAGCTCAATTCGAAGAGCACCCGGCCCGGCTTGACGTTGACAACCCACCATTCCGGCGAACCCTTACCCGAACCCATCCGGGTCTCGGCGGGCTTCTTGGTCAGCGGACGGTCCGGGAAGATGTTGATCCACACCTTGCCGCCACGCTTGATGTGCCGGTTGATGGCGATACGAGCGGACTCGATCTGCCGGTTGGTGACGTAGGCGTGCTCGAGGGCCTGAATGCCGTAGTCACCGAAGTTCACCGTGGTGCCGCCGCTGGCGATGCCACGCTGCCGGGGGTGATGCTGCTTGCGGTGTTTGACCTTACGGGGAATCAACATGATTCAGCTCTCCGTGCTCTGCGCTTCGGCGGGCGCCGCGGCTGCACTGTCTGCCGCGGGCGTCGCTGCGCTCTCTTCACCACCGGCGGCGCGGCCGGCGTCGGTGCCCGTCGCCGTGGTGCCCGAGGCACCGCTGCGACGCGGGCGGGTGCCCGAGGGACGTTCGCGACGCGGACGGTCGGCGCCGGCCGGCGCGGCGGCGGCCAGCTCACGCTTACCGCCGACGATGTCGCCCTTGTAAATCCACACCTTCACGCCGATCCGGCCGAAGGTGGTCTTGGCTTCGTAGAGGCCGTAGTCGATGTCGGCACGCAGCGTGTGCAGCGGAACCCGGCCTTCGCGGTAGAACTCCGAGCGGCTCATCTCCGCGCCGCCGAGGCGGCCCGAGCACTGCACCCGGATGCCCTTCACGTTCGGCTGACGCATGGCCGACTGGATGGCCTTGCGCATCGCCCGGCGGAACGCCACCCGGTTGCTCAGCTGCTCCGCGACGCCCTGGGCCACCAATTGTGCTTGCGACTCAGGGTTTTTCACCTCGAGGATATTGAGCTGAACCTGCTTGCCGGTCAGCTTCTCCAGGTCGGCGCGGATGCGGTCGGCCTCGGTGCCGCGACGGCCGATGACGATGCCCGGGCGTGCGGTGTGGATGTCCACCCGAACCCGGTCGCGAGTCCGCTCGATCTCCACGTCGGCGATGCCGGCGCGCTCCAGTCCGGTGGACAGCAGACGCCGGATCGCGACGTCCTCCTTGACGTACTCGGCGTACTGCTTGTCGGCGTACCAGCGCGACTTCCAGTCGGTGGTGATGCCCAGCCGGAAGCCGTGCGGATTGATCTTCTGGCCCACTAGTCTGAGCCTCCCTTCGCTTGCGCAGCCTCAGACGTCTTGGCCTCGGGTGCGGCCTTCTTGGCCGCGGGCGCCTTGGTAGCGGCCTTCTTGGCGCCGGAAGCCGGCCCGGCCTTGGTGGCGGCCTTGCTGCCCTCGGCGCGCCGGGTCCGTGCGGACTTCGAAGAACGCTGGTCCTTGCTCGGCCGGCTCTCCACGATCACGGTGATGTGGCTGGTGCGGCGGCGGATCCGGAAGGCACGCCCCTGGGCACGCGGCCGGATGCGCTTGGCCGTCGGGCCCTCGTCGGCGTACACCGTCGCGACCACCAGAGTGGCGGGGTCGAGTCCGTTGTTGTTCTGGGCGTTGGCCGCGGCACTGGCGATCACCTTGGCCACCGGCTCGCTGGCCGCCTGCGGCGCCCAGCGCAGAATGTCGAGCGCGTCGGTCACCGAGCGGCCACGCACCAGGTCGATCACCCGGCGCGCCTTGCGAGGCGACACCCGGACAAACCGCGCCTTGGCGGTCGCCGACGGATATTCGGTAGTGGTAGTCATCGCCGCTTGCTCTTCCGGTCGTCCTTGATGTGTCCCTTGAAGGTGCGCGTCGGGGCGAACTCGCCGAGCTTGTGACCCACCATCGACTCGGTGACGAACACCGGAACATGCTTGCGGCCGTCGTGCACCGCGAAGGTGTGGCCGATGAAGTCCGGAATGATGGTCGAACGACGCGACCAGGTCTTGATGACCTGCTTGGTGTTCTTCTCGTTCTGCACGTCGACCTTCTTGAGCAGATGGTCGTCGACGAACGGGCCCTTCTTCAGGCTGCGTGGCATGGTTGGTTACTCCTACCGGCCGTGCTTCTTGCCGGTGCGCCGGCGTCGGACAATGAGCTTGTTGCTGGCTTTGTTCGGGTTGCGGGTGCGGCCCTCCGGCTTGCCCCACGGGCTCACCGGGTGACGACCGCCGGAGGTCTTACCCTCACCACCACCGTGCGGGTGGTCGACCGGGTTCATCACCACACCGCGGACGGACGGGCGCTTGCCCTTCCACCGCATACGACCGGCCTTGCCCCAGTTGATGTTTGCCTGCTCGGCGTTGCCGACCTCGCCGACGGTGGCGCGGCAGCGCACGTCGACGCGGCGGATCTCACCGCTGGGCATGCGCAGCGAGGCGTAAGTGGCTTCCTTGCCGAGCAACTGGATGCTGGAGCCGGCCGAACGCGCCAGCTTCGCTCCGCCGCCGGGGCGCAACTCCACGGCGTGCACCAGGGTGCCGGCCGGGATGTTGCGCAGCGGCAGGTTGTTGCCGGGCTTGATGTCGGCGTTGGCACCCGACTCCACGATGTCGCCCTGCGAAAGGCCGTTCGGCGCAATGATGTAGCGCTTCTCGCCATCAAGAAAATGCAGGAGTGCAATCCTTGCCGTGCGGTTCGGGTCGTACTCGATGTGCGCGACCTTGGCGTTGACGCCGTCCTTATCGTTGCGACGGAAGTCGATCACCCGGTAGGCACGCTTGTGGCCACCGCCCTGGTGCCGGGTGGTGATGCGGCCGTGCGCGTTACGCCCGCCCTTGCTGTGCAGCGGGCGTACCAGAGACTTCTCCGGGGTCGAGCGAGTGATCTCGGCGAAGTCCGACACGCTCGCGCCACGGCGACCGGGAGTCGTCGGCTTGTACTTGCGAATTGCCATGTCTAATCAGATCTTTCTCTCGCGCGCGGCGCTTAGGCCGGTGCTCCGAACAGGTCGATCGGCTTGCTGCCCGGCGCCAGCGTCACGATCGCGCGCTTGGTGCTCTTGCGCTTGCCGTAACCGGTGCGGGTGCGCTTGCGCTTGCCCTGCCGATTCGCGGTGTTCACCGATGCGACCTTGACGGCGAAGATCTTCTCGACAGCGATCTTGATCTGCGTCTTGTTCGAATCGGGGTGCACCACGAAGGTGTACACGTTGTCGTCGAGCAGTCCGTAGGACTTCTCCGAGATGACCGGCGCCAGGATGATGTCGCGGGGGTCAGCGATGGTCGTCATCAGGCCGAAACCTCCTCGGCGGTCGCGGTTCCGGTGTGTGAGCCGATGTAGGCGTTGAGCGCCTCCACGCTGAACACCACGTCGTCGGCCCGCAACACGTCGTACGTGTTGAGCTGGTCCGGCGGCAGGATGTGCACACCGGGCAGGTTGCGCACACTCTTCACGCCGGCCTCGTCGCTGCGGCCGACGACCACCAGGACCTGCTTGCGATCGGTCAGCGTGGCCAGAAACGCCGCGGCACTCTTCGTCGAGGGCGTCTGACCTTCCACCAGCTCGGTGACCGCATGGATGCGTCCGTTGCGCGCCCGGTCCGACAACGCGCCCCGCAATGCGGCGGCGATCATCTTCTTGGGCGTGCGCTGGCTGTAGTCGCGCGGCTGCGGACCGTGCACGGTGCCACCACCGGTGAACTGCGGGGCCCGTGTCGAACCCTGGCGGGCGCGGCCGGTTCCCTTCTGCCGGTAAGGCTTACGGCCACCGCCGCTGACGTCGCCGCGGGTCTTCGTCGCGTGCGTACCCTGCCGGGCGGCCGCGCGCTGCGCGGTGACCACCTGGTGCATCAACGCGATGTTCGCCGGAGCGTCGAACAGCTCGGCCGGCAGCTCGATGGAGCCTTCGACCTTTCCTGCCGGCGTCTTGACGTCGATCTTGAGCGCCATCACTTCTCACCTCGCTTGATCGCGCTGCGGACCACGACGAGTCCGCCGGTGCGGCCGGGGACCGCACCCTTGATCAGCAGCACGCCGTTCTCGGCATCGACCTTGTGCACCACCAGGTTCTGCACGGTGACCCGGTCGTTGCCCATCCGCCCGGCCATCCGGGTGCCCTTGAACACCCTTGCCGGAGTAGCACATCCGCCGATCGAGCCCGGCCGGCGGTGCACCGCCTGGGCACCGTGGCTGGCGCCCTGGCCGCGGAAACCGTGCCGCTTCATGGTTCCGGCGAAGCCCTTGCCCTTGGAGGTGCCGGTCACGTCGACGTAGGCGCCGTCGGCGAAGATCTCCGCCGTCAGCTCCTGGCCGACCTCGTACTCGGCCGCTGCCGCCGCATCGTCCAGCCGCAACTCGGCCAGGTGCCGGCGCGGGTTGACGCCCGCGGCCGCGTACTGACCGGTCACCGGCTTGTTCACCTTGCGCGGGCTGATCTCGCCGTACGCCAGCTGCACCGCGCTGTACCCGTCCTGCTCCGGGGTGCGGATGCGGGTCACCACGTTCGGTCCAGCCTTGACCACCGTGACAGGCACGACTCGGTTGTTCTCGTCGAATACCTGCGTCATGCCCAGCTTGGTACCCAGAATGCCTTTTCTCGCCATTTGCTTCGCCGATCCCCTACTGGATGTTGACGTCGACACTGGCCGGCAGATCGATGCGCATCAACGCGTCAACGGTCTTCGGCGTCGGGTCGAGGATGTCGATCAGCCGCTTGTGCGTGCGCATCTCGAAGTGCTCCCGCGAGTCCTTGTACTTATGCGGTGAGCGGATGACGCAGTACACGTTCTTTTCTGTCGGCAGCGGCACCGGTCCTACGACGCTGGCCCCAGTGCGTACGACGGTCTCGACGATCTTGCGCGCCGACGCGTCAATAGCCTCATGGTCGTAGGCCTTAAGCCTGATGCGGATCTTCTGTCCCGCCACGCTTCTCCTACCTCATCTTCCACACTCGAGCCCGGGTCCGGACCTGGTGCGCCCCGGCGCGCGGACCGGCCGCCCTGAGGAGGGCCGATCGAGCGTTGCGCCGGAACTGCGCCGCTGTTTACCTGTCGTGGTCCATCCGCTCCCCGCGGTCGGGTGTGTCACCCGCACGCAGCCTTGTAGGCGGCCGAAATAGTCGCTCTCCAAGGATGGGACCGGACGCGCCCTGGTGGGCGCTGGTCGTATGCCCGTCCAGGCGCAAACCTGGCGCTGGGCAACCTGAACAGTATGCCTCAGATCGGCGGCGCGGCCAAATCCCCGACCGACCGAGACGGTTGCGCGTCCAAAGAGCCCCATCCGCTCGGTTCGGCACACTGATTCGATCGGCAGAAACCCTCGCGCTCACTAGCCTTACCAGCGTAAATCCGTTGCCGGACCCGCTCCGGGGGCCACCGGCGACCTGACGGAGCCACCCCGGAGCGTCCGCGCGACCCACCGGACCGGTCGGAAAAGTCAGCCCTGCTGGACGCAGCCGGCACCCGTAAGGAGGCGCAGACGTCATTTCATTTGAAATCAATTTGAGTTTCCGATGCGGTGTTAATGTCTGATTCTCGTAACTCGTCGGTGCGGCGGGCAGTCGATCCCAGTCGGGGAGGCGGTTGGACATGTCGTATGTGAGCGCTGGTCTGGACCAAATGATCACCGCGGCTTCAGATCTGGCCAACCTCGGGTCGATCGTCAGCGCGGCCAACTCGGCAGCAGCGGGTCCGTCCACGAATCTCCTGGCGGCCGCCGCTGACGAAGTGTCGGAGGCGATCGCCGGAATTTTCAACTCCCATGCGCAGAGCTACCAGAGTTTGAGTTCCCGCGCGGAGCAGTTCCATCAGCAGTTCGTGCAACTGCTGAATAGCGCCGCCGGCCAGTACACGTCCACCGAGGCCGCCGCGGTCAACCCGCTGCAGACCCTCGAACAGGGCCTACTCAACGCAGTCAACGCGCCGAGCGTGGCACTGACCGGACGCCCGCTGATCGGTGACGGCGCCAACGGCGCTCCCGGAACCGGCGCCAACGGCGGCGACGCCGGATGGCTGGTCGGCAACGGTGGCGCGGGCGGCTCTGGTTGGACCGGCCATAACGGCGGGAACGGCGGCGCAGGCGGCTTCTTCGCAGGCAGCGGTGGCGCCGGCGGTGCCGGCGGATTGGCCAACGTCGGCGGCGTCGTGGGAAGCGGCGGCAACGGCGGGGCGGGCGGATTTCTCGGCGGGGCCGGAGGCGCCGGCGGCACCGGCGGCCTCGGCGCCAGCACCGGCCTGGCGACGGCGGGGACCGGTGGCAATGGGGGGAACGGCGGGCTGTTCGCCCCCGGCGGAGCTGGTGGCGCGGGCGGCACCGCCGGGCAGGTCGGTTACGGCGGTGCCGGCGGCCACGGCGGGGCCGGCGGGCTGTTTGCGAACGGCGGAGCCGGCGGGGCCGGCGGAGATGCTTCCCCTAGCTACCCCGAGGCCGGACTGGGCGGCACCGGCGGTGCCGGCGGCAACGGCGGAGGGTTCGGCGGCGCCGGTGGCGCCGGCGGCAGAGGCGGCAACGGGATGATCGCCGGCGCGGGCGGAGCCGGGGGCGAGGGCGGCTTCTTCAGCGGCAACGGCGGACAAGGCGGGGCCGGCGGCGTCGGCGGTGGGGTCAACGAGATCGGTGACGGCGGAGACGGCGGGGCCGGCGGAAACGCGGGCTTCTTCTTCGGCAATGGCGGAGCCGGCGGCGAAGGCGGCACCGGGTCGGGCCATACCGACGTCCATCACAGCGGCGGAGGCCAAGGCGGGGACGGCGGTGCCGGCGGCCGCTCCGGGGTGATCGGCAACGGAGGTGCGGGGGGTGCCGGCGGCGACGTCCCCATCGGCCCACCGGCCGGCTTCGGCGGCAACGGCGGTAAGGGCGGCGACGCTCAGATCATCGGAAACGGCGGCGGCGGCGGCAACGCCGGTGTGTCCGACACCAACGGCCACCTGGGAGCCGGTGGCGCGGGCGGCCTCCTCGGTCTGGACGGTCTGCCGGGGATCGCATAGCCGCCACCCGGCGACCCTCGCCACACGGACCCCCGATGACCGACACTCAAGAGATGGGCACACCGATCATCGAAGACGCCGCCAAGATCTTCGCCGACCCCACCGCCTACGCCGACGAGCCGCGGCTGCACGCGGCCATGACCCACCTGCGGGCACACGCGCCGGTGTCGCTGGTCGATCGTCCCCCGTTCCGGCCGTTCTGGGCGATCACCAAGCACGCCGACGTCATGGAGATCGAACGCAACAACGAGCTGTTCATCAGTGCACCCCGCCCGCTGCTGGCACCGGCCGAGGCCGACGACCTGGCGCAGTCGCTGCTCGACAGCGGGATGGGACTGCGCACCCTCGTGCACATGGACGACCCGCAGCACCGGGCGGTCCGGGCCATCGGGGCGGACTGGTTTCGCCCCAAGGCGATGCGGGCGCTGAAGGTACGGGTCGACGAGCTGGCCAAGATCCACGTCGACAAGATGCTGGAAGCCGGTACCGAATGCGACTTCGCCACCGAGGTCGGCCAGCGCTACCCGCTCTATGTCATCTTGTCGCTGCTGGGTCTGCCCGAGTCGGACTTCCCCCGGATGCTCAGCCTCACCCAGGAGCTCTTCGGCGGTGACGACACCGAGTTCCGGCGCGGCACCACCCCCGAAGAGCAGCTGCAGGTGCTGTTCGAGTTCTTCGCCTACTTCAACGAGCTCACCGCCTCGCGACGGGCCAACCCGACCGAGGACCTGGCGTCGGCCATCGCCAATGCCCGCATCGACGGCGAGCCGTTGTCGGACATGGACACCGCGTCCTACTACGTGATCGTGGCCACCGCCGGTCACGACACCACCAGCGCGACCATCTCCGGTGGACTGCGAGCGCCGATCGAAAACCCGGATCAGTTACGGCGCTTGACCGACCACCCCGAACTGATGCCGCTGGCCACCGAGGAAATGGTCCGCTGGGTGACGCCGGTCAAGGAGTTCATGCGCACCGCCACGGCTGACACCACCGTGCGCGGAGTCCCCATCGCCAAAGGCGAATCGGTGTATCTGTCCTACGTCTCGGCCAACCGCGACGAGGAGGTGTTCGACGATCCGTTCCGCTTCGACGTCGCACGAGACCCGAACCGGCACTTGGCATTCGGCCACGGGATCCACTTCTGCCTGGGCGCGGCCCTGGCCCGGATGGAGATCAGCAGCTTCTTCTCCGAGCTGCTGCCGCGACTGAAGTCCATCGAATTCAACGGCGAACCCCAGCTGTCCGCCACCACTTTCGTGGGCGGGCTCAAGCACATGCCGATTCGCTACTCGCTGCGGTAGCCCGCCGGCTGCACCCGGTCCGCCGCATCGTGTCCGGTCGGCGGTAGCCGCGCCCGGCCAGGCGGCCGGAACGGATTTCGCGAAAACCCCGCGGCGACCCCGCGCCCGTGGCTAGCATTTGACCCTGGGGGCAAGGTTCGTAGGTGGGCAGCGGACTCTATCCAGCTAGCTGGGGGACCGGAATGTCGTATGTAATCGCCGCGCCAGACTATGTTGCCGCTGCGGCAACGGATTTGGCGAATATCGGTACGGCGGTCAACGACGCCACCGCAATGGCGGTAGGTCCGACGATGGGCGCACTGGCACCCGCGGGCGCGGACGAGGTCTCGGCAGCGATCGCGGCCATGTTCGGGGCGCACGCCCAGGCATTCCAGGCGATCAGCGCGCAGGCCGCGGCCTTCCACAACCAGTTCGTGGAACTGATGGGTCTCGGCGCTCAGCAGTACGGCCTGAGCGAAGCGACGAACGTCGCAAGCATCCAGACCGACGCGGCCCTGCCTGCGCCGACGCTGGGACGCTCGGTACTCAGTCACGGCGCCCAGGTGGCGCCCGCCGCCGGCGCACCAACGCCGACGGCACTTGTTGGACCGTTGGGGCCGGGGGGCCCTGCGACAACACCGGCCACCCAGCTCGGGTCGGTGGGTTCGCCGGGGTCGGCAGTAGCGGCGGGATCGGTGGGGTCGGTGACGCGTCAACCGATCCCGTCGCTGCAGGCCGGCGCCGCGCAGGTCGTCGAAGTGGACACTCAGGCGTCAGCGGTCTCGGCGCTGCCGGCTCCGCTGGCGGCACGGGCGGTACCCGCGACCACCACATCCTCGACCGGACGCGTCGGAACGATCTACGAGAGCTCGGCTGCTAGCGGCTGATTTTCCGACCGCCGCGCGCTTTGGCGAGATTTACTCCTGAACGAATTCCGCCGCACGGTGCGCAAGCATCACGATGGTGGCGTGCGGCCCGCGGCTGGGGACCACCGGCAGCACGGAACCGTCTATCACCCAGAGGTTTTCGAAGCCGACAACGCGACACTTATTGTCGACGACAGCATTTGAATCACCCGTGCGGCCCATCGGGGCGCTGCCGCACAGGTGCTGCGACGTCGACCAAGCCGACGGTCCGATATGCGTTGCGGTACCGCATAATTCGCGAGCCAGCTCGACACCCGCCTGCAGGTCTGCGACGTCACCGGGTTCGCTGTCGTAGCGATGTTCGATCCGGGGCGGCACACCGGGATCCGCTGAGGTCAGGGTGATCCGTCCGCGCGACCGCGGCCGCATCAGCGCAACACCGACATGCGGCCAGTCCCGGTGCCCGGCACTGCCATCACCGGTCATCGCCACGAAACCGCCGGTGTACGGCCGAATCTCGATGCCGTCAGCGGTGGTCAGCACCACCTCCAGCACCGGCCGATCCACTGCCACGTTCCAGTCGGTGGGCATCACCCATTCCGGATGATCGCTGCACCGGGCACCGACCGGCAACGTCGCGCGCACGTCGACCCCGGCCTCCCGCAGCATCGCCTCCTGCCCCACCCCCGACAGCATCAGCAACTGCGCCGATCGAATCGCGCCCGCGCACAATACGATTCGATCAGCAGTAAAAACCACGGGGCCGTCCGGACCGACCGCATCGACCCCCGCCACGGTGACGCCGGAGAAGCACAACCGCAGGGCGCGGGTGCGCTCCGACAGGGTCAGATTGGGGCGCCGCAGCGCCGGCAACAGAAAGGCCGCCCCAGGGCCGGTACGCACGCCGTCGACGATGTTCAGCGGCACCGCGCCGATACCCGAAGGTAGCTGCGGCCCAACATCATTGAGGTCCGGCAGCCAGCTGAATCCGGCACGCTCGGCAGCTGCGACGAACGCATCGGAGGTACCGGTGAACTCCGACGTCCGCCGAACCGCGATGGGCCCGCTGCCACCGTGCACGGCAGTGTCGAAATCGAGGTCGGTCTCGATGGCACGGAAATGCTCCAGCACGTCGGACCACGCCCAACCCGGCAGCCCGAGCCCGTCGAAGTCGCCGGGTAGGCCCCGGCAGAAGTAGCCGCCGTTGACGGCGCCGGAACCGCCCAACGTGGTGCCCCGCACGATCGGCATCCGGTGCACCGGATGATCGGTCAGCGTCGTCAGATAACGCTCGGCCAGCGGGCTGCCCGACCCGATCGGCAGTTGCAGCCCGTTGCGGGTGCGGGCCAACAGGGCGGCATCGGACAATCCGGGCCCGGCTTCCAGAACCCGCACGGTGCGGCTGGGGTCGGTGGAAAGACGTTCGGCAACAACCGAACCAGCGCTTCCGGCGCCGACGACCAAGACGTCGCTGTGCCCGGCGACCGCGGACAAGCCGGCCGCTACGTCCGGATCTGCGGCTTGAGCGCGCTGAGGTTGCGTTCCCGCAGCACCCCGTACCACAAGCCGATTCCGTAGGCCAGATCGTCGACCCGCTTGAGCAACAGGAAGGTCAGCAATCCGATCGGTTCGGCGTCGTCCTCCGCCGCATCGCGCCGGCGCAGCCAATCCGCCACACCGTCCACCACCGCCGCGACCACCACGACCCGCCTGAAGTGCCGGGACACGATCGCCGCGATCAGCGCCACCGGCCAGTAATGCCGACACAGCGCCGACGCCAGTTGCAGCGCGGCCGACCACAACCCCCGGGTGGCGACCACGATCACATCCCACAGTGACGTCTCGGCGCTGCGCATCGCCTTGGCGATGCGCCGACCGGTGACCAGCGCCACCATTATCGAGGCCAGCTGGGCCAGTCCGGTCCCGAGCGACATCAGGATCCAGGCCATCAATGCCCACCCGGAGATGACCACCGGTGCGGTCTTGTCGGGGTGCCGCACCGACAGCGGTGCCGCCGAACCACCGTAGAAGGCCTTACGGGCGATCCAGTCCCGCAATTCGGTCCGATGGTCGTGCGCGACCCGCGCGATCGGTTCGTAGCGCAACCGGGCACCGGCTTCCACCAGCCGCCAACACAAGTCGACGTCTTCTCCGGAGTGCAGTGTCTCGTCGAAGCCACCCACCCCGCGGATCGCCGAGGTGCGGCAGACGATCGCGGCGCTGGGCACATAGGACACCGTGCTGTGCGGCAGTACCGGCGCCTCCCGCAGGCCCAGGTCGAGCGACGAGTGCACGGCCTCGTAGCGGGCAATCACATTCTCGGTCGGCATCAGGCCGACGATGCGCGGCGCCACCAGCGCGACAGTGGGATCGCAGAAGTGGCCGAGCAGGGCCTCCAGCCACCCGCGTCGCGGCGCCACATCCGAGTCCAGGAACGCGACGAAGTCGGTGGTGCAGGCGGCCAGGCCGGTGTTGCGGGCGGCCGCCGGGCCCCTGCTGCGGGGGTGGTGCAGAACTTCGACGTCACAGTAGACGCCGGCGAAATCGTCGAGTTCCACCGGGCGCACCGAGCCGTCGTCCACCACGATGACCCGCAGGCCGCGCAGTGATTCCACCAGCCGGCGCACGCCGATTACGTTGTCGCGCACCGGAATAACGACGGTGACGTCGCGGTGTGACGGACCGGTGGCCGGCCGTGGATGGGCTACCGTCGCGTCGAGCAGGGTGCGGGCCAGCTGGGCGCTGACCTCGTCCTGGACTTGCAGGCGGCCGTCGCACAGCATGCTCTGCGCGGCGGGCGCCAACCGCAGTAACCGGGTCGGTGAGCCACCGAGCAGGGCCTTGCCGTCGCCGAGTACCCGCACGCGACGATCGACCTGCACCGCAAACCCGTTCGGCAGTCGGGTTTGTGTCATGTCAACATCCCGTCGGCCCCGGGCCGCCACCGGGCGATACGACCGATACCGTCGTCGACCATCTCAGCAAAGATCCGCCTCCCCTCGACCGCGGTGGCCGTGGTGGGGTCCCCCAGCACGCCGATGTCGCTCACTGCCGCCACCCCGCCCCGGCGCATCGCCGGTAGTAACTCGCGCAGTGGCGCGTCGTTGCCCGCCCGGATCCGCTCGGTGCGGACGGCCTCCGGTGAAATGTGCAGTAGGACCGAAGTTTCGGTGTGACCGGCATGCGCGTCGCCGCCGCCGGACACACACGGGCACCAGCCGGCGTCGCGGCCTTCGGACCGCAACAAGCTGACCGCGTGGGTCAGGGCTGCGACATTGCCGCCATGGCCGTTGACGAAGACCAGGCGCCGCGTCCAGCCGGTGGCCGAGCGCCCGTACTCGACCAGCAGGGCGGCCAGAGCCTCGGTGCCGATCGAGATCGTTCCGGCGAAACTCTGGTGCTCGCCGCTGGCGCCGTAGGCGATCGCGGGCGCCACCGGCCAGTCGAGGCGGGCACCGATCGCGCCGGCGACGGCGGTCGCGATTCGGGTGTCGGTGTCCAACGGCAGGTGCGGGCCATGCTGTTCGGTGGAACCCAACGGAATCAAAATTGACGACGGGGTGGATATCAATAGCTGACTAGACGTCGCACTTCCCAGTCCGCCGAGCATTGGCACTTGCCGATGGTAGGACGAATTAACCTGGCGTGCACCAATTGTTGCCCTACCAATTCAAAAATTTTTCAACCCTCTTGATTGGCGGAAAAAATCAGTGCTCGTTCGCCACGACTGCCACGCCCGTATCACCTATTCAAGACCCGATTTTCGTTAGGCGTTTCAGCCTCTTTCGCGCCGTCGAAGTCTGTGGTACAAGTCGCGCAATCCGCCTCAGCCCACGCCCAATGCCCGGGTGAAGCCGTCCGGGATCAAAATGTCATCGGGACGCAGGTCGTGGATCGACGAGAGCCCGAGGCCCATCAGCGCCGAGTCGATGCCACCGCGCAGGATGTCCAGGACGTTCTCGACACCGGGTTGGCCGGCCGCGGCCAGCCCCCACAGGTACGCCCGCCCGATCATCACCGCGCGCGCCCCCAGCGCCACCGCCTTGACGACATCGCTGCCGCGCCGGATACCGCCGTCGAACAGCACCTCGACCTGGTCGCCGACCGCGTCGGCAATGGGCGGCAGAGCACGGATCGAGGCCGGCGTGCCATCCAGGTTGTTGCCGCCGTGATTGGACACCGAGATCGCCGAAACACCGGCATCCACAGCCCTTTTCGCGTCATCGACGCGCATCACACCCTTGAGCATGAACGGACCGCCCCACAACTCCCGCAGCCAGGCGATGTCTTCCCAGGTCGGTGGCGGCGTTCCCATCCACTCGCCGTAAGCCTCGAAGAACGTCGGGCCGGTCTCGCCGCGCCGGCCCTGATTGGGCACCCGCAGGTCCGGCGGTCGCAACGTCTTGCCGAACTTCCACAACCACCGCGGCTTGAAGATCGCCTCCGGCGACATCCGCAACGTGGTCTTGAGGTTCATCTGCTCGGGAATCTTGGGACTGCCCCAGTCGCGCCCGTGCGAGAACGACCAGTCGGTGGTGACGATCAAGCCGACCGCGCCCGCTTGCCGGGCCCGCTCGACCCGCTCGGCGATCGAGTCCCTGCTGCCCAGCCAGTAGACCTGGAAGAAGATCTTGGGGTTGGCGGCGATGACTTCCTCGATCGGCTTGCTGGCGAACGACGACAGGCCCATTGCGGTGCCGCGGGCCGCAGCGGCCCGCGCGACGGCCACCTCGCCGTCCGGGTCCACCGCCTGCACTCCGGTGGGCGAGATCAGCACCGGCAGCGAGATGTCTTGTCCCATAACGGTGGTTGCGAGGTCCCGCTTTTCGCTCGCGCCGACGACGTGGGGCGCGAAGCCGAGTTCGCTGAACGCCGCGACATTGTCGGCAACCGTCACGCCTTTTTCGCTGGCGGAAATCAAAGACGAATAGACCGATTTCGGCAGCCGCCGCTTAGCGCGTTGTTGAGCGATTGCGACGGTTTCAAACCATTGGTCTGCCATGACTACACGGGGCTTTCGTTGCAGAGCCGGGTCGGCGGTCTCACGGAGAGGGTGAGCGGCACCGGGGCACTGAGCCGCCGGCCGCGCGAGTGGTCGACACGAGGACGCGGTGTCTGGCGTTCGGCTGCCAGCGCCGGGCCGCCGTAGCCCTGGACGCATTCGGGATCCGGACCGTCCAGCGGCAGACCCGTGAAGAACTTCGCCGCCATGCAGCCGCCGCGGCAACTGTCGTAGTGCCCGCAGCTGCCGCACGCACCTGCCGACTGCGGCTCACGCAGCTCGCGGAACAGCGGGGCGTACTTCCAGACATTCGCAAAGCCGGTACCGAAACCTGTGTCGGACAGGATGTTTCCGGCCAGGAAGCGGTCGTGGATGGCGAACGGGCAGGCGTAGACGTCGCCCACCGGGTCGATCAGGCACACCACCCGGCCGGCGCCGCACATGTTCAGACCCGACAGCGCGCCGGCAGCACCCAGCGGCGCCAGGTGGAAGAACGAGTCGCCGGTGAGCACCCGCTCACCCTTGGCGACCAGCCAGTCGTACAGCTGCTTCTGCTGCTCTGCGGTCGGGTGCAGATCCTCCCAGACGTCGGCGCCGCGCCCGGAGGGCCGCAACCGGGTGATCCGCAGCGTCGCCCCGTACCGGCTGGCCAGCGCGGCGAACTCGTCGAGCTGGCCGACGTTGTGCCGGGTGACCACCACCGAGATCTTCGCGTCTTTGAAGCCGGCCGCGGCGAGGTTCTCCAAGGCCCGGCACGCCATGGCGAAGGATCCCTCGCCCCGCACCGCGTCGTTGACCTCGGCGGTCGCGCCGTCCAGCGAGATCTGGACGTCGACGTAGTCGCTGGCGGCCAACCGCGCGGCCACCTCGGGCGTGATGCGCACCCCGTTGGTGGAGAACTTCACCCCGACATGGTGTTCGGTCGCGTAGTCCACCAATTCCCAAAAGTCTGGGCGCACAGTGGGTTCGCCGCCGCCGATGTTCACGTAGAACACCTGCATGCGTTCCAGCTCGTCGATGATGTCCTTGCACTGGCGGGTGGACAGCTCGCGCGGATCGCGCTTGCCCGACGACGACAGGCAGTGCACGCACGCCAGATTGCAGGCGTAGGTGAGCTCCCAGGTCAGGCAGATCGGCGCGTCGAGGCCGTGCTCGAACTGCTCGATCAAGCTGGGGACTGGGGCGGCTTGGACGGGCACTGTCATGGAGTCTCCCTGGGTACCAGCATGTCGGAGCGGGCCAGCACGCCCAGGGCGTGCAGATAGGGCGCCTGCTCGTGATCGTCTATTCCGGCGGCGCGGCAGGCGGACCGGACGTCGAGATGGTCGGCCAGCGACTCCACCACCGCCAGGATGGTGCGGTTCTTCAGGAACGACAGCTTGCGGGTACCGAAGTGGTACAACAGCGCGCCGAATGGTTCCGGTCGAACGGCCACCTGCGGGTGCAGGCGCCAGCCGCGGTCGGGGTCGAACTCGGTCACGTCGAGCCGCCCCGTCCGCGCGGGCGCAGGCACGGTCAGTAGACCCCGCACATGCCGTCGATGGAAACCTCTTCGACGAGGATCTCGGTGACCAGTTCGGTCTCGGTCTGGTTCTCGTTGTCCATATCGCTTGCCTTTCTCGCTGAACTCGGGGATAGCCGGGGATAGACATTGTGAGTGGTTGGGGTCACAATCGTCGACAAGAATATGGCATCGAGTGCCGTAATGGAAGGGCGGGTGCTGATGTTGCCCGAATCGCGGGTCGGCCGGCGCCGCTCGACGACGCCGTTGCACATCGCCGACGTCGCCATCGACCTGTTCGCCGCCCGCGGCTTCGCCGAGGTGAGCGTCGACGACGTCGCCCAGGCCGCCGGTATCTCCCGCCGCACGCTGTTCCGCTACTACGCGTCGAAGAACGCGATCCCCTGGGGCGAATTCGACAGTTATCTCGCTCAGCTGCGCGAGTTGCTCGACGGCGTCGACCCTGGTGTTCCGTTGCGTGAGGCACTGCGGACGGCGCTGCTGGAGTTCAACACCTTCGACGAATGCGAAGCGGCAAGGCATCGCCAGCGGATGCGCGTGATACTGGAAACCGCTGAGCTGCAAGCGTATTCGATGACCATGTACGCCGGGTGGCGGGAGGTGATCGCCGGGTTCGTCGCGCACCGGACGAACTGCAAAGCCACCGACCTGCTGCCGCAGACCGTTGCCTGGACGATGCTCGGCGTGGCACTGAGCGCATACGAATTCTGGCTGGGCGACGAATCGGTCCCGTTGCCCGCCGCACTCGGCACCGCCTACGACGTCGTCGGCGCCAGCCTGGACGGGATCGGGTGAGCGACAGACACGGCACCGAGCACCTGCTGCACACCTTGCGCTCGCAGGGGCGCTTCTGCGCCGGTTCCGGCTCGCCGATGTACGGCGAACTGTTCGAGCGGGTCGCCGCCGACGTGGCGGCCGGCGGCGAGTTCGCCGGCATCCTGGCCGGCTACGAGGACGCACCCTCGCGCCACGCGGTGCCGTTGCGGTTACTCGGCGGCCTGCACCGGATGGTGCTCGAAGGCCGGGCCGCGGACCTGCGCCGCTGGTACCCCAGTGCCGGGGGCCGCTGGGACGCGCAGCGCGCCTGGCCCGAGATCGTGCGAGTGGCGGCCGAACATGCCGGCGTGCTGCGCGCGGCTCTAACGGCGCCACCGCAGACCAACGAGGTGGGCCGCTCGGCCGCGCTGATCGGCGGCCTGCGCCGCCTGACCAACGAATTCGGGCTACCGGTAAGGCTTTTCGAGATCGGGTGCAGCGCGGGCCTGAATTTGCGCGCAGACCATTACCACTACCGATTCACCGGTGGCCGCTGGGGACCGCAGGACTCCCCGGTGCTGCTCGAAGACGCCTGGCGCGGCGAACTGCCCCCGGCCGGCGAGGTGCGCATCGTCGAACGACGCGGCTTCGACATCGCCCCGCTGGACGTCACCGGCACCGACGGGGAACTGACCGTGTTGAGCTATGTCTGGCCCGACCAGGACGCGCGGCTGCGCAGGTTGCGCGGCGCGATCGCGGTCGCGCGCGAGGTGCCCGCACAGCTGGAACGCCGAACGGCCGGTGCCGCCGTCACCGGGCTGACCCTGGCCGACGGGGCGCTGACCGTGCTGTGGCATTCGGTCACCTGGCAGTATCTGCCCGCCGAGGAACAGACAACGATCCGAGAGGCGGTCGGCGCGCTGGCCGCCGCGGCCACCAGCCGCGCCCCGTTGGCACATCTGACCATGGAGCCCGCCCGCGACGGCCCCGGTGCACCGCTGAAGTTCCTGGTGCGGCTGGCCAGTTGGCCGCGCGGCGGTAACCGGGTGCTGGCCGAATGCCACGCGCACGGACCGCCGGTGCACTGGCAATGAAAATTTTTGGATGCAGGGCGTCGGATTTCGGGCCGTTGACGCGACGATAAGAGTGTGAGCGCCCAATCGGATCACCGTGGCGACGCCGCAGGCGCGCTGTTGGCGCTGTACGACGAGGCGCTACCGGTGGTGTACGGCTACTTCGTGCGGCGCTGCCGGGACCGGGGAACGGCCGAGGACCTTACCTCCGAGACGTTCCTGGCCGCGATGGACGTGGCGCGCCGCGGCGACCCGCCGCCGATCTCGGTCCCGTGGTTGCTCGGCGTCGCGCGGCACAAGCTCGCCGACCACTACCGGCGCCGGCAGGATCCCGAGCCGATCGCCGAGCCGCCGACCGACGCGTTCGACGACTGGGACGCCGAACTGGACCGGCTGGTCGCCGAGAACGTGCTGAACCGTCTCGGCGACCCACACCGCGCGGTGTTGGTGCTGCGCTATCTCGACGATTGCACCGTCGGGGAATGCGCCCAACTGCTCGGCCGCACCGTGCCTGCCACCGAGGCGCTGTTGATCCGCGCCAAACGAGCGTTCAGGAAAGAGTATCCGGAAGGAGGCACGTCATGAGTCGACAAGACCCGCTGCACGTGCTGCGCACCGATGACCTTCCGGTACAACCCGATCCGGCGTTCGCGGCGCAATTGCGCCGGCGCCTGCAAACCGCATTGGCACTACCGGAAGGAATCACCATGAGCGGATCCGCCGCGGCCGTCGCCGAACTGACCGAACCACGACCGGCCGCGCTGCCCTACCTCAGCGTCGCCGATGCCCGCGCCGCAATCGCCTGGTACACCGAAGCTTTCGGTGCGGCGGTGATCGGTGAACCGATCGTGATGCCGGACGGCCGAATCGGCCACGCCGAGCTCGAAATCGGCCGCGGTGTGCTGTACCTGGCCGACGAGTTTCCCGAGATGGGACTGAAAGCACCTGCCCCGGAAGCTGTTTCGGTGAGCCTGATGCTGCACGTCGCGAGCACCGACGCGACGCTGCGACAGGCCCGCGCCCACGGCGCCGAGGTGGTGCGCGAAATCTATGAAAACCACGGATCGCGCAACGCGACGATCATCGACCCGTTCGGTCACCGCTGGATGCTCAGCGGACCGTTGGCCACACCGATCCGTCCCGGCGACATCGGGTACATCTCGGTGCGCGTTCCCGACGCCGACCGCGCGGCCACCTTCTACCGCAAGGTGCTGGGTTGGAGCTACGACCCGGCGTCGCAGCAGGTGACCAACACCGACCTGCCCACCGGGATCTTCGCCGGTCCCGGCACGCCGACCCTGTTCTGCTGCTACGCGGTCGCCGACCTCGCCGCTGCCCGCGCCGCCATCGCAGAGGCCGGCGGCAGCACCGGCGAGGTCCGGCAAACCGAGCACGGCGCCGTCCTGGACGCGACGGATTCCCAGGGCATGGCGTTCGCCGTCTTCGCAGCGACCCCGGGCGTCAAACGCCCGGAGCTCAACGGATCCGGGCCCGGTGAAGTCTCCTACGTCACCTACGAGGTGGCCGACTCCGCGGCGTTCCGCGACTTCTACGGCCGGGTGCTGGGGTGGACGTTCGAACCGGGTCGCATCGACGACGGCTGGGCGGTGCGCGATGCCCACCCGATGTCGGGCGCCGCGGGCGGCAGCCGGCGTCCGGCTGTGGTGCCGATGTGGACGGTGGCCGACATCGACGCCGCGGTCGCCAAGGTCCGCGAAGCCGGCGGCACCGTGCTGGCCGAACCGTCCCGGCAACCGTACGGACTGTCCGCCGAATGCACCGACGACCAGGGCTCGCGGTTCTATCTGGGACAGTCCTGAAGGGGCGCGAGCGGGGCTAGCTCAGCATCTCGGAAATGGGTGTCGCGGCGGCGATCTTGGCGCGCGTCTTCATCACCTTGCCCGGCAGCCCGCCGCCGACCACGCCGACCAGCACGCCGTCGCGCTCGTAGTAGGCCAGGAACTTGCGCCCGTCGTCCTCGACGATATGCACGATGTCGGTGGCTTCCGGCTCACCGAGACACTGAATCTTCACGTCATACTGGTCGCTCCAGAAATACGGGACGACCACCACCGACGGCACTTCGCGGCCCAGCAGCGCCGGCACCACGACCCTGGCCTGATCGGCGACATTGCTCCAATGCTCCACGCGCGCTTGATGTCCCGTCGCATCACGCCAGGAAGCGACGTCGCCGAGCGCCCACACGTTGGGCACGCTGGTACGGCCCGCCTCGTCACAGACGACGCCGTTGTCGACTTCGACGCCGCTGCCGTCGAGCCAGTCGGTCGCCGGGTGCGACCCGATGCCGACGACCACCAGGTCGGCCGGCAGTTCGGTGCCGTCGCTGAGCACCACGGCGTCGACGTGCCCATCGCCGCGTACCTCGGCCACCCCCACGCCGGTGCGAACATCGACGCCCTCGTCCCGGTGCAGGCGTGTCACCAACGCGCCGATCTGTTCGCCCAGCACCGAGGCCAGCGGGGTCGGCTGCGGCTCGACCAGCACCACGTCCACACCGAGGCCGCGCAGGCTGGCCGCCACCTCGCAGCCGATGAAGCCGGCCCCGATCACCACCGCCTTCTTCGCCGAGGTGGCGTGGTTGCGCAGCGCCAGGCACTCGTCCAACGATCGCAGCACCCGGACGCCCTCCAGATCGGGGAAGCTCGGGATGCGCCGCGGCACCAGGCCCGTCGCGATGACGAGTTCGTCGTAGCCGACGGTGGATCCGTCAGCCAGCGTCAAAGTCTTTGCCGCAGTGTCCAACCCGGTGGCCGCCGATCCCAGCCGCAGGGTGATGTTCTTCTCGTCGTACCATTCGCGCGGCTTGAGAGCCGTGTCCTCGACCTCGCTGCGCAGCACCTCCTTGGACAGTGGAGGCCGGTCGTACGGCAGGTGTACCTCGTCGCTGACGATGGTGATGGGGCCGTCGTATTCGGCGCGGCGCAGCTGCTCGGCGGTCCGGGCGGCTGCCAGGCCGCCGCCGACGATCACGATTCCGTTGGTCACGTGGTGTTCATACCACGGCGGCCGCTCAGTACTTCAGCGCACCCTTATCGACGGGGATCTGGGTACCGGACAAGGTGCCCGAGCCCGGGCCGGCCAACCACACGACGACGTCGGACACCTCGTCGGGTGACATAAAACCCTTGTACTGCATGGGCATTGGCGGGAACGCATGCACGAAGCGGGGATGCTTGGCGAACACCTCCATCATCGCCTCCGGCTCGATCATCGGGGTATCGACGGAATAGGGGTGGATGGAGTTGACCCGAATACCGTATTCACCGAGCTCGAGGGCCAAAGTGTTGGTCAGCCCGGTCAGCCCGAACTTGCTGGCCGCGTAGTGACCGTTGCCGGGGGTGGCCTTCAGCCCGGCCGCCGAACTGACCACCACGATGGCACCGCCGTTGCCGGCCTCGATCATCGCCGGGATCGTGGCCCGCAGCGTCCGCCAGGTGCCGGTGAGGTTGACCCCGACGACGGTGTCCCACTGCTCGTCGGTGAGCTCCCACACCCGGCCCCAGCCGAGCACTCCGGCGTTGGCGACGACGATGTCGAGGCGGCCGAACTGCTCGACACCGTCGGAGACCAGTTGCCGCAACGCCGCGTCGTCGCGGATGTCGACCTGGCGGGCCAGCACCTTGCGCCCCTCGGCCTCGACCGCGCGCACGGTCTCGGCCAGATCCTCCGGTGTGGCCGGCGGGTAGCTGATGGTGTCCGACACCGGCGCGCAGATGTCGGAGGCGATGATGTCAACTCCTTCGCGGGCCAGCCGCACCGCGTGCGAGCGGCCCTGGGCGCGGGCGGCCCCGGTGATGAAGGCGACCTGTCCTTGCAGTGATCCAGCCATCGGCTCCCCTTTCGCTGCCCGTTACGTTAGCAGCGGAATTGAAACGTGTTCTAGTTGGCTCACTGCTGGTCCGCGAGGGCGGCGCGGTCAGATCTCGGAGATGATCTGGGCGCGCTTGCTGGCGTACTCCTGGTCGTTGACCGCGCCGCTGGCGCGCAGCGAGTCCAGTTCCTGCAGGCGGTCGGCGACCGAGGACTGCGGCGCCGCCTGCGATTGGGCGGCCCGGCGCACCACCCCCTGAATCTGTTGCCGCAGTGCCGGATTCGAACGGACGTCGACCATCCGGTTCAGCGGGATGTTGTTGGCCTTGAGGATCTGCAGAATCTCCAGCAACGGCCCGGACTGGCCACGCAGGTCGTAGGTTCGGCCGTCTTCCTCGACGGAGAACTGGGCGGGCACCAGCCCGTTGATCAATGCGCTTCGCTCCCAGTCGATTCGGTATTCGTTGGTGGCGGGGTCGACCAGCACGACGAGCTTGCCCGCGGTGAGGTTGCCGAGCCGGGTCACGCTGGCGATGACGCGGTCTTCGCTCTCGAACGGCGTGATCCCCGACCCCGAAACGTGCAGGCGCACCTTGACCACCTGCTGGTCGTTGATGCGGGTTCCGGTCTCGGTGAGCCCGACGATCTGCGCCAGCGCCAGCACCCCGTGCTGCTCTAAGAACTCCGACTTGGCCTGCGCGTTCGCCCCGTAATACGTCATCGCGATGGCGATCAGCACATCGGCGACCGTGATCAGCAGGCCGGCGTAGAACATCCACGACAGCACCTGCCCGAACCCGGTCGCGAAGTAGACCACCAGGAAGATCGGCCCGACCAGGCCGCCGCACAACAGCACCAGCAGTTGCATCTTGATATACCGCGCCAGCATGTGCCCACTCCTCGCTAGAGCCCGAAAGGTGATGTCACACTAGCGCTCGGGTTGGGGCTACCGATCCCAAATTCGCGCCGCCGGCCAGGCCGCCTCCTTACCTCGCCGCCGGGCCCCCGGCGCCGCCCGCCACCTCGCCGCCGAGCCCCCGGGCCCCGCCCGCCACCTCGCCGCCGAGCCCCCGGCGCCGCCCGCCACCTCGCCGAGCGTCACGCCAGCGTGACGCTCGAGCGGCGAGAGTCACGCCAGCGTGACGTTGGGCGGGGCGGTAAGGCGATGGCGCGGCCCGCACGAACCCCGGAAACGGCCCCGGGAAACTACACCGGAAACGACCCAGAAACGACAGAACCCGGACCGCCACATGACGGTCCGGGCTCCGTTCCGAACAGACTTACTTGATGATCTTGGTGACCCGGCCGGCGCCGACGGTGCGGCCACCTTCCCGGATCGCGAACCGCAGCCCCTCGTCCATGGCGACGGGCTGGATCAGCTTCACCGAGATGTTGGTGTTGTCACCGGGCATCACCATTTCGGTGCCCTCCGGCAGCGTCACCACACCGGTCACGTCGGTGGTGCGGAAGTAGAACTGCGGACGGTAGTTGTTGAAGAACGGCGTGTGCCGGCCGCCCTCGTCCTTGGACAGGATGTAGACCTGGCCCTCGAACTCGGTGTGCGGCGTGGTGGTGCCGGGCTTGATGACGACCTGACCGCGCTCGACGTCCTCACGCTTGACACCACGCAGCAGCAGACCGACGTTGTCGCCGGCCTGACCCTGGTCGAGCAGCTTGCGGAACATCTCCACACCGGTGACCGTGGTCTTGGTGGTGGTCGGGCGGATGCCGACGATCTCGACTTCCTCGTTCACGTTGACCACGCCGCGCTCCACCCGACCGGTGACCACGGTGCCGCGGCCGGTGATGGTGAAGACGTCCTCGACGGGCATCAGGAACGGCTTGTCGGTCTCGCGGACCGGGTCCGGAATCGACTCGTCGACCGCGTCCATCAGCTGCTCGACCGACTCGACCCACTTGGCGTCGCCCTCGAGCGCCTTGAGCGCCGAGACCCGAACCACCGGGGCGTCCTCGTCGAACTCCTGGGCGGCCAGCAACTCGCGGACCTCCATCTCGACGAGCTCGAGCAGCTCCTCGTCGTCGACGGCGTCCGACTTGTTCAGCGCCACCAGGATGTAGGGCACGCCCACCTGACGCGCGAGCAGCACGTGCTCACGGGTCTGCGGCATCGGGCCGTCGGTCGCCGCGACCACCAGAATCGCGCCGTCCATCTGGGCGGCACCGGTGATCATGTTCTTGATGTAGTCCGCGTGGCCGGGGGCGTCGACGTGCGCGTAGTGACGCTTCTCCGTCTGGTACTCCACGTGCGCGATGTTGATCGTGATACCGCGCTGACGCTCCTCAGGAGCGTTGTCGATCTGGTCGAACGCCTTGGACTCGTTGAGGTCCGGGTACTTGTCGTGCAGGACCTTGGTGATAGCCGCGGTCAGGGTGGTCTTGCCGTGGTCAACGTGACCGATGGTCCCGATGTTGACGTGGGGCTTGGTCCGCTGGAACTTCGCCTTCGCCACTTCTGTGTCCTCCTGGACTGTTGGTGCTCGTTAAAGCAGTTTTGATTTTTCTAGGTTTTGCCGCGGTTGTAACCGGGCCAGGTTACTCCTGGCTGAAGATCACTCGCCGGTCGCCTTGGCGATGATTTCCTTCGACACGTTCGCCGGCACTTCGGCGTAGGAGTCGAACACCATGGAGTAGTTCGCCCGGCCTTGCGTCTTGGACCGCAGGTCGCCGACATAGCCGAACATCTCCGACAGCGGCACGTGCGCCTTGACGACACGTGCTCCTGCCCGCTCCTCCATGGCCTGGATCTGGCCACGGCGGGAGTTCAGGTCGCCGATCACATCACCCATGTAGTCCTCGGGTGTGGTGACCTCGACGGCCATGATCGGTTCCAGGATCACCGGCTGCGCTTGCTGCGCAGCCTTCTTCAGAACCTGCGAACCGGCGATCTTGAACGCCATTTCCGACGAGTCAACCTCGTGGAAAGCGCCGTCGAGCAGCGTGACCTTCAAGTTCACCAGGGGGTAGCCGGCCAGCACGCCGTACTGCATGGCGTCCTGCGCACCGGCATCCACCGACGGGATGTACTCGCGCGGGATGCGCCCACCGGTGACCTTGCTCTCGAACTCGTAGGTGGCGCCGTCCTCGCTGGTGAAGGGCTCCAGGCTGATCTGCACCTTGGCGAACTGACCCGAGCCACCGGTCTGCTTCTTGTGGGTGAACTCGACGTTCTCCACCTTGCGCTTGATGGTCTCCTTGTAGGCCACCTGCGGCTTGCCGACGTTCGCCTCGACCTTGAATTCGCGGCGCATCCGGTCCACCAGAATGTCCAGGTGCAGCTCGCCCATCCCGCCGATCACGGTCTGGCCGGTCTCCTGGTCCAAGTGCACCTTGAAGGTGGGATCCTCCTCGGCGAGCTTCTGGATCGACAGGCTCAGCTTCTCCTGGTCGCTCTTGGTCTTGGGCTCGATGGCCACCTCGATCACCGGGTCCGGAAAGGTCATCGACTCCAGCACGACCTGGTTGTTCGGGTCGCACAAGGTGTCGCCGGTGGTGGTGTCCTTCAGCCCGATCACCGCGTAGATGTGGCCCGCCGAAGCGGTTTCGACCGGGTTCTCCTTATTCGAGTGCATCTGGAACAGCTTGCCCAGCCGCTCCTTCTTGCCCTTGGTCGCGTTGATGACCTGCGAACCGGAGTCGACCTTGCCCGAGTACACCCGGACGTAGGTCAGCTTCCCGAAGAACGGGTGCGCCGCGACCTTGAACGCCAGCGCCGAGAACGGCTCGTCGGTGGACGGCTTGCGGACGATCTCCTCGTCCTCCTTGCCCGGGGCGTGGCCCACGGCCGGCGGCACGTCCAGCGGCGACGGCAGGTAGTCGACGACGGCGTCCAGCATGGGCTGCACGCCCTTGTTCTTGAACGCGCTGCCGCACAGCACCGGGTACGCCTCGGAGCTGATCGTCAGCTTGCGCAGCGCAGCCTTGATCTCCTCGACGGTGAGTTCCTCGCCGCCCAGGTACTTCTCCAGCAGCGCCTCGTCGGTCTCGGCGACCGCCTCGAGCAGCTTGGTGCGGTACTCGTCGGCCCGCTCGGTCAGATCGGCCGGGATCTCGATGGTGTCGTAGGTCTCGCCCAGCTTGGTCTCGCCCCGCCACACCTTGGCGTTCATCTCGACCAGGTCGACGACGCCCTCGAAGTCGCCCTCGGAACCGATCGGCAACTGCACCGGAATGACGTTGGCGCCCAACCGCTCTTCCATGGTGCGCACCGAGAAGTAGAAGTCGGCGCCGATCTTGTCCATCTTGTTGACGAAGCAGATGCGCGGGACGTCGTACTTGTCGGCCTGCCGCCAGACCTGCTCGGACTGCGGCTCGACGCCCTCCTTGCCGTCGAACACCGCAACAGCGCCGTCCAGCACCCGCAACGAGCGCTCCACCTCGACGGTGAAGTCGACGTGCCCGGGGGTGTCGATCAGGTTGATCTGGTGGTCTTTCCAGAACGTCGTGGTAGCGGCCGAGGTGATGGTGATACCCCGCTCCTGCTCCTGCTCCATCCAGTCCATGGTGGCGGCACCGTCGTGCACCTCACCGATCTTGTAGCTGATACCGGTGTAGTAGAGGATGCGCTCGGTGGTCGTGGTCTTGCCGGCATCGATGTGCGCCATGATGCCGATGTTGCGGACCTTGCTCAGGTCGGTCAGCACGTCCTTCTGTGCCACAGAAGTCTTCCCACTCTTTCGATTGCTTGGTTAGTTCGCTGTCAGCGCTCCGGCTACTGCGCCGGCTGCGTCACCAGCGATAGTGCGCGAAGGCGCGGTTTGCCTCGGCCATCTTGTGGGTGTCCTCACGCCGCTTGACGGAGGCACCCAGGCCGTTGCTGGCATCGAGGATCTCGTTGGCCAGCCGCTCGACCATCGTCTTCTCCCGGCGCTGCCGCGAGAAGCTGACCAGCCAGCGCAGTGCCAGCGTGGTGGACCGGTCCGGACGCACCTCGACGGGCACCTGGTAGGTCGCGCCGCCGACGCGGCGGCTACGCACCTCCAGAGCGGGCTTGACGTTGTCCAGAGCACGCTTGAGGGTGATCACCGGGTCGGTGCCGGTCTTGTCGCGGGCCTGCTCGAGCGCACCATAGACAATGCGTTCGGCCAGCGATTTCTTCCCCTGCAGCAAAACCTTGTTCACCAGCTGGGTGACCAGCTGCGACCCGTAGACCGGGTCGTTGACCAACGGACGCTTGGGTGCGGGCCCCTTGCGCGGCATCAGCTCTTCTCCTTCTTGGCGCCGTAACGGCTGCGAGCCTGCTTGCGGTTCTTCACGCCCTGGGTGTCCAGCGAACCGCGAATGATCTTGTAACGGACACCGGGCAGGTCCTTCACCCGGCCGCCACGCACCAGCACCATCGAGTGCTCCTGCAGGTTGTGCCCTTCACCGGGAATGTAGGCGGTCACCTCGACCTGGCTGGTCAGCTTCACACGGGCGACCTTCCGGAGCGCCGAGTTCGGCTTCTTCGGGGTGGTGGTGTACACGCGAGTGCACACGCCACGACGCTGCGGGCTGCCCTTCAGAGCCGCGGTCTTGACCTTGGCGATCTTGTCGCGACGACCCTTGCGGACCAGCTGCTGGATGGTTGGCATCTACCGGCTTTCTCTGTCTCTCGTTCTACGTCAAGTCTCTGTACTGCAGTTATGCCCCGCGAAGGGGTTCACTCGTCACCCCACGTCCGGGCGTGTCGCATACGCGGGGCACCGGAGCCAGCTCCGATGCGTCGTGGACATGCGAATTAGCCCGGCATTCGTTCCCTTACGTCAGGCGCCGTAAGCCGCCAGGCACGAGCCACCACAATACCCGCCGCTGGTCTGGCAGGTCAAAGCGGTCCTTCCACCGGCGCCGGAGCGGTCAGCGGAGCACATCCCGGTCGGCGGACACCGCGCTGCGGGTGTCCATGCTAGCCGCCAGCCGTAACACCATGTCGGAGAAGACGGCGTCGGTGTCGATGTCGTCCATCACGCCGGTCATCTCCAGCAGCACGAAGCCGTGCATCGCCGACCAGAACTCCAGCGCGGCGTAGAACGCGTCCTCGCCGTCCAGGCCGTAGGACGACAGCACCGCGATGACCGGTGCCGCCGCCCCCTTGGTCGCAGCCGAGTACTCGGGGTCCTCGCCACCGAACGGCATCCGGGTGAACGCCGAGTACCGGCCCGGATGGTGATGCGCGTAGCTGCGGTAGGCGCCGGCCATGACCAGCACGGCGTCGTCGCGGGCCCGGCCCTCCCCGACCCGATTCAGCATCGTGATGATGTCGTCGATGACCCGGATGCGCACCGCCCGGCGCAAGTCCTCGAGGCTGTCGACATGGTTGTACAGCGACGGCCCCTTGGTCCCGAGCTGGGTGGCCAGGGCGTTGATGGTCAGCGAATCCCAGCCCTCGCGGTCCAGGAACGTCAGCGCGCCCTCGACGATGCCGTCGCGACTCAGCTTGGCCTGGCGGGTCCCGGACTTCCCGCCGCGCGCGCGGGCACCGGTCGACGGTGGATCCGGCTGAGCTGCCATGGCGGTTCGCCCTTCGGTTCAGATGGCCGTTCAACTAATGACTCTAGTTGACTCCGACCAGCAGCGGCCGACACCCACGCGCGGTTCTCGTGTTGGGTCTGTCGTCCCACCGGCCCTTCGACGTAGGCTCAGACGCACATCACCCGCCCGACGACAGGGGGGCCCGCAGTGAGATGGACAACCGCCGCCGCAGCACTGGCACTCAGTGCGTCGAGCATTGCTGCCATCTGCGCCGCCCCGGCCCCGGTCGCGCATGCCAAGAACGGCGACACCCACATCACCGGGCAGGGCATCGAGACGACGATCGACTGCAATGACTCCACCCTGATCGTCAACGGGACCGCCAACATCGTCACCGCCAAGGGCACCTGCTGGGCGGTCACGATGATGGGGACGTCCAACACCGTCATCGCCGACACGGTGATCAACGACATCACGGTCTACGGCTACGACGGCACCGTGTTCTTCCACAACGGCGACCCGTTCATCTGGGACCGCGGTCGCGAATTGGGCATGACCAACCGGATCCAGCGCGTCGGCGCCTGAACCCAGCCAACCCCTCAAACCTGGAGAGGATCGAAAAACTATGCGCGCCAACACAACTGGTTTACCGCCTCGGGTGAGGGGGCTGGCGGCCCTGGTGGGCGCGCTGTCTGTCGCCGGCGCGGCAGCGCTGGTCGGCTGCAGTTCGACCGCCACCCCGCCAGGTGGCAGCAGCTCGGCTTCGTCGTCGGCCAAGTCGTCGACAGCCACGTCGAGTAGCGGCACGGCGGAGACGACCACCGGCGAGAACGGCCCCACCATCAGCACCTCGGTGCAGGTGGGCAACACCGTGGTCTACGCATACAAGGGGCAGACCGCCACCATCTCGTGCGAAGAGGGCAAGTCGCTGAACGTCACCGGGTCGGACAACACCCTGACCGTCAACGGCAACTGCGACACCGTCAGCGTCGGCGGGATGAACAACAAGATCACCATCGACAACGTCAAGACCCGCATCACCGTGCTGGGGATGGACAACACCATCACCTACAAGAACGGCGACCCGAAGGTCGACAAGATCGGCCCCGGCAACACCGTCACCAAGGGTTAAACGCGGCTAATCGGCGGCCGCGCCGTGTCGGCCGGCGCCCGCGGCGAACCGCGATGCGCCCTCCAGTGACTCGGCGGCCACCCGGGAGATGCTGGCGAACTCGAGGTCCATCGCCGCGGACTCGGGCAGACCCCACTGGTGCATCGCCGACAGCCGGTCCGAGCGCAGACACTGCTGCGGCAGCGCGGCCAGCTCGGCGGCCAGCCGCTGCGCCGCCTGCAGCGCTTCACCGTTGGGGACCACCCGGTTGGCCAGCCCGATCGCCAGCGCTTCGTCGGCCTTGACCGGACGGCCGGTGAGGATCATGTCCATCGCCCGGCTATGCCCGATCAACCGCGGCAACCGCACCGTGCCGCCGTCGATCAACGGAACCCCCCAGCGACGGCAGAACACCCCGAACACCGCGTCCTGCTCGGCCACCCGCAGATCGCACCACAGCGCCAGCTCCAGACCACCCGCCACCGCGTAGCCGTCCACCGCGGCAATCACCGGTTTGGACAACATCATTCGCGACGGACCCATCGGGCCGGGCCCGCTGCGGTGCACGGAGTTGGCCTCCGATGTGCCGAACGCTTTCAAATCCGCTCCCGCACAGAAGGTTCCGCCCTCCCCCCGTAGAATTGCGACCGAAGCGGACTCGTCACGGTCGAATTGCTCGAACGCGGTGTACAGCGCGGCCGCCGTCGGTCCGTTGACGGCGTTGCGCGCCTGCGGCCGGTTGATGCTCACCGTGGTCACCGGGCCGTTGCGCTCTACCCGCACCAGATCGCTCATGTCGCCTCCTGCAGTTCTCGTTCCGCCTCGTCGCGTCGCCGGGCCAGTTCGGCGGCGAAATCGTGGTAGGCCGCCCGCAACCGGGCACCCGGCCAGTCGGTGGGCAGCAGTTCGTCGGGCAGCATCGGATCGGTCAGCAGATGCCGCACCATCGCCGCGGCCACCACGAACCGCTCCGGGACCTCCGTGGCCCGCGCGATCTCGTCGAGGAGCCGGTGCCCGACGGCCACCCACTCGGCCAGGTCCCACAGCTGGCCGGCCAACTGCACCGGGGCGTCGTCGCGCGCAGTCAGTACCCGCACCCGGGCGGCGACGTCGAGATCCAGGCTCAGGCCGAGGTTGTCCGGCCGCATCCACACGCCCTCACGTAACTCACCGAACCTGCTGTCGTGCATGGTGTTTCGCAGCGCGGCGCGGGTCCGGGGGTCGGTGCCCACGCTGGTGACGACGACCAGGTGCCAGGTGCCGCGCCAGGGCAGGGTGGGCGGGCGCATGGCCTCGTCCTGACGGCGCTGGCGGGCCAGCAATCGCTCCGAGAGGCGGTAACCGTCGGCGGAGCGGATCAGGTCACCGGCACTGACCATGCGGGTCAAGGCCACCCGCAGGGTGGTCTCCTTGATCCCGAAATCAGCTGTCAGCCTGATCAATTCGCTGGCGCTGGCCCACGCGGGGTGGGCCCCCAGCAAGACGCTGAGCACCACCGACCGGGCGGTCATCTTCCGCATGGCCTACACCTGGGACGCTTGCCGGCCGTAGTCACCGAACGGCTCGTCGCGGTGCTTGACCGCGTCGCGAAAGCCGTGCTCGACCGCGTCGGCGACGAACGCATGCCCCTCCGGCGTGTGCCGGGCGATGCCGTCGAAAACGGTGCTGACCATCTGACTGGTGGCCACGCCCTGCTGCAGCAGCGGCGCATTGAGCGCCAGCTTGATCATGATCAACTGGTTGACCGGGAGCGCGGCGATCCGTTGCACCAGCCGTTCGGTGCGCTCGTCGAGGTCCTGCGGATCGGGCGCCTCGACCGCCAGACCCCACTCGGCGGCCTGCGCGCCGGTGATGCAATCGCCGGTGAACAACAGCCGTTTGGCACGCTGATCGCCGAGTCGATGCGCCCACAGCCCCGCCGCCGGAACGCCCCACACCCGGGTCGGCGGGTAGCCGATCTTGGCGTCGGCGGCCGCGATCACCTGGTCGGCGTGCAGCGCGATGTCGGTGCCGCCGGCCACGCAGTAGCCGTGGATCTTGACCACGGTCGGCTTGTCGGCATGCATCAGGCTGGCGAACCCGCGCACGAACCGGCTCATCATCTGGTAGTCGATCATCGGGTCCCACGGCTGATTCGGCAGGTGGTTGATGCCCTGGGTCTTACCGTCGAGCACGGTGCCGCTGTACGCACCCGTCCCGCCGGCCGAGCCGGTGCCGTCGGCGTACGCGGACAGGTCGAAACCCGCGCAGAACCCCTCGCCGCGCCCGGAGACCAGGATGACGTGGACGTTGGGGTCGAGGTCGGCGCGCTCGACACACGCCGAGAGCTCCAGCGGCGTGTCGGCGATGATCGCGTTGCCCTTCTCGGGCCGGTTGAAGGTGATGCGAGCGACCCGGTCGGTGACCTGGTAGGTCATCGTCTTCAGGTTGTCGAAGTCGACGGGCCTGATCGCGTGCGTCATCAGCCCTTGACCAGCGCACGCTCGAGGATCGGCGCCAGATCCAGCCCGGCGGGCATGGTGCCGAACGCCCCACCCCACTGACCGCCGAGCCGGGTGGCCAGGAACGCCTCGGCGACCGCGGGATGTCCGTGGCGCACCAGCAGCGAACCCTGCAGCGCCAGACAGATGTCCTCGGCGACCTTGCGGGCCCGGTACTGAATGGTGTCCAGGTCGGCCAGTTCGGTTCGCAGCGCCGCCACGTGGCTGTCCAGCCTGGGGTCCTGACCGTGCGTCTGGCCCAGCTCGTCGAACAGCACCTCGACGGATTCCGGACGAGTTTCCATGGCGCGCAACGTATCCAGCGCGCTGACATTGCCCGATCCCTCCCAGATGCCCATCAGCGGGGCCTCTCGGTACAGCCGCGGCATGCCGGAGTCCTCGACATAACCGTTGCCGCCCAGGCACTCCAGCGCTTCCGCGGCGTGCGGCGTGGCCCGCTTGCACACCCAGTACTTGCTGGCCGCCAGGCCGATGCGACGCAACAGCGCCTCGCGCTGGTCACCGCGCACCGCCTGGTCGGTGGCCCCGGCCATCCGGAACGCGACCATGGTCGCGGCCTCGGCCTCCACCGCAAGATCGGCCAGCACGTTGCGCATCAACGGCTGGTCGATCAGGTAGGCGCCGAAGGCTTTTCGGTGCTGGGCATGATAGACGGCGCGGGTCAGCCCGGTGCGCATGCTGGTGGCGCTGCCCAGCGTGCAGTCCAGCCGGGTGAGGTTGACCATCTCGATGATGGTCGGCACGCCGCGACCCTCCTCACCCACCAACCACGCGGTGGCGCCGTCGTATTCGACCTCGCTGGAGGCGTTGGCGTGGTTACCGAGTTTGTCCTTGAGGCGCTGCAGGAACATCCGGTTACGGGTGCCGTCGGGCAGGATCCGCGGCAACATGAAGCAGCTCAAGCCTTTTGGCGCCTGCGCGAGCACCAGGAAGATGTCGCACATCGGCGCCGAGGTGAACCACTTGTGCCCGACCAGTGTGTAGGTGCCGTCGGCATTGGGACTGGCCTGCGTGGTGCCGGCGCGCACATCGGAGCCGCCCTGCTTCTCCGTCATCGACATGCCCGCGGTGATACCGGGCTTGGCGGTGGCCACCTTGAGCTCGGGATCGTACTCGCGGCTGGTCAGCAGTGGCTCGTAGACGGCCGCCAGCTCCGGGTTGAACCGCAGCGCCGGGACCACCGCGTAGGTCATCGAAATCGGGCAGACGTGGCCCGGTTCCACCGTCCACACCGACGTCTTGGCCGCGCGCACCACGTGGGCGCCCGCCCGGTCGTCGGCCCAGGGCGCAGCGTGCAGACCGTGGGCGATCGCGGTGCGCATCAATTCGTGATAGGCCGGGTCGTACTCGACCTCGTCGATGCGGTGACCCGTTTGGTCGTGGGTGTGCAGCACGGGCCTGTTGCGGTCGGCCAGCTCGCCCCAGCGCTGCGCGGTGCGGCTGCCATTGATGGCTCCGAGTTCGGTCACCTCGTCCAGCCCCCATTGCCCGCCCTCGCGGATCAGGGCCTCGACGATGAGCGGTGACGTGGCGGGGTTGTAGTTCTCCAGCGGCGGGACTTGGTTGGTGACGACGTGCGTATCCGGCATGACCTCGATATTACATTTTTCCGACAACCGCACAAGATCCGTAATGTGCGGTCAGCCGCCCGTCTTCTCCCGCAGAAACGCGATGTCGTCCTTGCGGCCTTCCTCGGCCGTCTCGCAGATCACCGGAGCGTCCGCAGCCTTCACCGCCGCGACGAGCAACTCGGGGTCGATCTCACCGGCACCGAGGTTGGCGTGCCGGTCCCGGCCCGAACCGGGGGCGTCCTTGGAGTCGTTGCAGTGCACCAGGTCGATGCGACCGGTGATCGCCTTGATCCGGTCCACCGCATCCACCAACGCCTCGCCCGCCGCCCAGGTATGACAGGTGTCCAGGCAGAAGCCAATGCCGGTGTCGCCGATGACATCCCAGAGGCGGGCGATGGTGTCGAAGTGGCGTGCCATCGCGTGGTCGCCGCCCGCGGTGTTCTCCAGATAGACCGGGACCTCGGTGCGCAGCTGGTCGAGCGCCTTACGCCAGCGGGCGAACCCCGCGTCCAGGTCGCTGTCGTCGGCAACGTGGCCACCGTGCACGATCACCGCCGCTGCGCCGATCTCAGCGGCCGCGTCACAGGTCTGCTGCAGGATCTTGCGCGACGGAATTCGCACCTTGTTGTTGGCCGACGCCACGTTGATCAGGTACGGCGCGTGCACATAGATGGGCAGTTTCGCAGCCTTGAGCGCCGCCGCGTCGTCACGCGGTTTGGGCGCCTTCCAACTCTGCGGATTGCCGAGGAAGATCTGCACCACGTCGGCGCCTTCAGCCTGCGCCGAGGCCAGCGGATCCTGTGGGCTTACATGTGAACCGATCAGCACCCTGGCGAGTTTAACGAGACACCCCGACACGGCGCATATGGTGTGAATCCGTAGGAACACCGGTCGTGGAGGGTGCGGCGATGGCTTCGGAGAGACTTTCGGCCGGGCTGTCGGCTGGGCTTTCGGTCGGGCGGGGCATCTCCGACATCACCGGCGAAGCGGCCGACTGCGGCATGCTCGGGTACGGCAAGATCGAGCAGCGCACCGCCGGCATCCATCTCCGATTGCGTTCGCGCGCTTTCGTTTTCGACGACGGGCGGCAACGGGTGCTGCTAGTGGTCGCCGAGCTGCCGTTGCCCATGCAGAACGTGACCGACGAGGTGCTGCGCCTGCTGGCAATGTCCTACGGCAACACCTACACCGCCGGCAACACGCTGATCACCACCACCCACACCCACGCCGGTCCCGGCGGGTACTGCGGCCAGCTGTTGTACAACTTGTCGACCGGCGGCTTCCGGCCGGCCACCTTCACCGCGATCGTCGACGGAATCGTCGAGTCCATCCGGCACGCCCACGAAGACCTGGCGCCCGCGGAGGTACTGCTGTCCCACGGTGAACTGCACGACGCGAGCATCAACAGGTCGCCGTCGTCGTTCGACCGCAACCCGGCATCCGACCGGGACTTCTTCCCCGGCCGCATCGACCCGCTCACCACCCTGATCCAGATCGACCGGGGCCAGGACACCGTGGGCGCAATCCACTTCTTCGCCACCCACGGCACCAGCATGACCAACCGCAACCTGCTCATCACCGGAGACAACAAGGGCTTCGCCGCCCACCACTGGGAGCGCACCGTGCGCGGCGCCGATTACCTGGCCGGTCAACCCGAATTCGTCGGCGCGTTCGCCCAGACCAACGCGGGTGACATGAGCCCGCACGTCGACGGTCCCGTCGACTACGGGCCGCGCCGCTCCGAGGACGAAAGGGCCAACACCCGGCGGATCGGACTGGCCCAATTCGAGGATGCGTCAGCACAATTGGGCAGCGGCACGCCGATCGGCACCGACGTCGACGCCCGGTTCACCTACGTCGACCTGACCGACGTGCTGGTCGGCGGGCAGTACACACCCGACGGCCGCGAGCACCGCACCGGCCGGCCGATGATCGCCGCCGCGATGTTCGCCGGGACCGACGAAGGGGAAGGCTTCCCCGGGTTCAGACAGGGGCGAAATTTTCTCTGGGACAACATATCCCGCTTGGTATACCGGCTCGGCGCCAGAACACGGGCGGCGCAGGAACCCAAGGGCATGGTGATTCCGGCGCACCTGCTGAACCGGTTGCAGCCCTTCATCCAGGAGACAGTGCCGGTACAACTGATCCGGATCGGGCGCCTTTATCTGATCGGCATTCCCGGCGAGCCGACCATCACCTCGGGCCTGCGGCTGCGTCGCACCGTGGCGTCGATCCTCGGAGCTGATCTGAATGACGTGCTGTGCGTGGGCTATTCGAACGCCTACATCCATTACGTGACCACGCCCGAGGAATACCTCGAGCAGCGTTACGAGGGCGGCAGCACCCTGTTCGGGCGCTGGGAGCTGCCCGCCCTCATGCAGACCGTCGCCGCGCTGGCCGAAGCGATGCGTGATGGCCGACCGGTGTCGCCCGGCGGCGGGCCGCGGCGCCGTAAACCACGCAGCTGGCTGCGGGTACCGCCCGCCGACAACGGCTCCTTCGGCGCGATCCTGGCACAGCCGGACGGGACGTACCGGCCCGGCGACACGGTGGAAGCCGCGTTCGTCAGCGGTTATCCGAACAACGACTTGCACCGCAACAGCACCTTTCTGGAAGTGCTGCACCTCGCGCAAGGCCAGTGGACGCGGGTCGCCGACGACGGCGACTGGTCGACCACATTCGAGTGGGAGCGCGAGGGGCGAGCCGGGTCGCGCGTCCGGATCCGGTGGGAGATCCCCGCCGACGCCGCGGCCGGGCAGTACCGCATCGTCCACCACGGCGCGACCCGGGACCGGCACGGCCGCATCGAGCCGTTCCGGTCGACGACGCACGAGTTCACCGTGCGCTAGAGGGCGCACATCACCACCCCTGTCCGCCGAACATCACGCCAGCGCAACCGTCGACGCCGAGCGTCACGCTGGCGTGACGCTCGGGCGGAAGGTTGGGGCCGACGGCGGGCGGGCGCACAAGCAGCAAACGCCGCGCGATACGAACAGCCCCCGCGGCCCCAAAGTCGGGGCGGCGGGGGCTGATTCGCTCGTATCGTTTACCGGTAGTCGGAGTAACCGTAGTCGTCCAGCGGGACCGCGGCACCGGTGGCCTGACCGAAGTCCGGGCTGTAGTACTGATCCTCGTAGGACGGGATCGTGTACGCCGCGGCGCGGGCCTCCTCGGTCGGCTGCACCTGGATGTTGCGGTACCGGTTGATGCCGGTACCGGCCGGGATCAGCTTTCCGATGATCACGTTCTCCTTCAGACCGTTGAGCTTGTCGCTGCGGCAGTTGATCGCCGCATCGGTCAGCACCCGGGTGGTCTCCTGGAACGACGCCGCGGACAACCACGAGTCGGTGGCCAGCGATGCCTTGGTGATACCCATCAGCACCGGACGGCCGGCCGCGGGCTCGCCACCCTCGGCAACCACCCGGCGGTTCTCCGCCTCGAACTCGGCACGGTCGATCAGCGAGCCGGGCAGGAACTCCGTCGAGCCCGAGTCGATGATGGTGACCCGGCGCAGCATCTGGCGCACGATCACCTCGATGTGCTTGTCGTGGATCGACACACCCTGCGCCCGGTACACCTCCTGGACCTCGCGGACCAGGTGGATCTGCACCTCGCGCGGGCCCTGCACACGCAGCACCTCGTGCGGGTCGGCCGAGCCTTCCATCAATTGCTGACCCACCTCGACGTGGTCGCCGTCGGACAGCACCCGCTCGGAGCCGTCCTCGTGCTTGAACACCCGCAGCCGCTGACGCTTGGAGAGCTTGTCGTAGACCACTTCCTCGCCGCCGTCGTCGGGGACGATGGTGATCTTGTAGAAGCGCTCCCCGTCCTCGAGCCGAACCCGACCGGTGACGTCGGCGATGGGTGCCTTGCCGCGCGGGACGCGCGCCTCGAACAGCTCCTGGACACGCGGCAGACCGCCGGTGATGTCCTCACCCACACCACCCTGGTGGAAGGTACGCATGGTCAGCTGCGTGCCGGGCTCACCGATGGACTGGGCGGCGACGATGCCGACCGCCTCACCGATGTCGACCAGCTTGCCGGTGGCCATCGAGCGGCCGTAGCAGGTGGCGCAGACGCCGGTGCCGGTGGTGCAGGTGAGCACCGAACGCACCTTGATCTGCGTGATACCCGCGGCCAGCAGCGCCTCGATCGACGGGTCACCCAGGTCCTCGCCACGGGCGACGACGACGTTGCCCGCCTCGTCGACCGCGTCGGCTCCCAAAGTCCGTGCGTACGCCGAGGTTTCGATGTACGGGTCACGGATCAGGGTGCCGTCGGGCTGACGCTCGGCCAACTCGACGATGATGCCCCGCTCGGTCTCGCAGTCGTGCTCGCGCACGATGACGTCCTGGCTGACGTCCACCAGACGACGGGTCAGGTAACCCGAGTCGGCGGTACGCAACGCGGTGTCCGCCAAGCCCTTTCGCGCGCCGTGGGTGTTGATGAAGTACTCCAGCACGGTCAGGCCCTCACGGAAGGAGGACTTGACCGGACGCGGGATGAACTCACCCTTGGGGTTGGTCACCAGACCCTTCATGCCGGCCAGCGTCCGGGTCTGGGTGAAGTTACCCGTGGCACCCGAGTCGACGATGGTGATGATCGGGTTGTCGCTGGGGTAGTGCTCCCGCAGCGCCTGACCCACCTCGTCGGTGGCTTCCTTCCAGATCTCCACCAGCGCCTCGTTGCGCTCGTCGTGGTTCAAAGCACCACGCTGGAACTGCTTTTCGACCTTCTCGGCCCGCTCCTCGTAGTGGTCGAGGATCTCCTTCTTCCGCGGCGGCACCAGCACGTCGGCCATCGAGACCGTGACGCCACTGCGCGTCGCCCAGTAGAAGCCGGCGTCCTTGAGCTTGTCCACGGTCTGCGCGACCACGATCATCGGGTAGCGCTCGGCCAGGTCGTTGATGATCGACGCCTGCACCTTCTTGTGCATCTGCTTGTTCACGAACGGGTAGCCCAGCGGCAGCAGTTCGTTGAACAGCACCCGGCCCAGCGTCGTCTCGGCCACCCAGGCGTCGCCCGGCTGCCAGCCGTTGGCGCCGAACAGCGCGGCCTCGATCTCGGCCGGCGGACGCAGCTGCGTCAACCGCACCTTGATCTTGGCGCGCACCGACAGCACACCGCGGTCGGCCGCCATGATCGCCTCGGCCGGTGAGGAGTACACACCGGACTCCGGCGTGTCCTGCCCGGCCGGCCGGTACTCGCCCTTGTCGCCCTCGACCTCGGTGGTCAGGAAGTACAGCCCGGTCACCATGTCCAGCCGCGGCATGGCCAGCGGGCGGCCGGATGCCGGCGACAGGATGTTGTTGCTCGACAGCATCAGGATGCGCGCCTCGGCCTGCGCCTCCGCCGAAAGCGGCAGGTGCACGGCCATCTGGTCGCCGTCGAAGTCGGCGTTGAACGCCTCACACACCAACGGGTGCAGCTGAATTGCCTTGCCTTCCACCAGCATCGGCTCGAAGGCCTGGATACCCAGCCGGTGCAGGGTGGGTGCACGGTTCAGCAGCACCGGGTGCTCGGCGATGACTTCTTCGAGCACGTCCCACACCTGGGGCCGCTGACGCTCCACCATCCGCTTGGCGCTCTTGATGTTCTGCGCGTGGTTGAGGTCGACCAGGCGCTTCATCACGAACGGCTTGAACAGCTCGAGCGCCATCAGCTTGGGCAGACCGCACTGGTGCAGCTTGAGTTGCGGGCCGACCACGATGACCGAACGGCCCGAGTAGTCGACCCGCTTACCGAGCAGGTTCTGCCGGAACCGGCCCTGCTTGCCCTTGAGCAGGTCGCTCAGCGACTTCAGCGGACGGTTACCCGGACCCGTGACGGGCCGGCCGCGGCGGCCGTTGTCGAACAGCGCGTCGACGGACTCCTGCAGCATCCGCTTCTCGTTGTTGACGATGATCTCGGGCGCGCCGAGGTCGATCAGTCGCTTCAACCGGTTGTTGCGGTTGATCACGCGGCGGTACAGGTCGTTCAGGTCGGACGTGGCGAACCGGCCACCGTCGAGCTGCACCATGGGGCGCAGCTCCGGCGGGATCACCGGCACCGCGTCGAGCACCATGCCCATCGGGGAGTTGCCCGACTGCTGGAACGCGGCCACCACCTTGAGGCGCTTGAGGGCACGAAGCTTCTTCTGCCCCTTGCCGTTTCGGATGACATCCCGCAACTGCTCGGCCTCGGCGTCGATGTCGAAGTTCTCGATCAGCTTCTGGATCGACTCCGCGCCCATGGCACCGGTGAAGTACTCGCCGTAGCGGTCCTGCAGCTCGCGGTACAGGTTCTCGTCCACGATCAACTGCTTGGGAGCGAGCTTGGTGAACGTGTTCCAGATGTCGTCGAGCCGGTCCAGCTCGCGCTGGGCGCGGTCGCGCAGCTGACGCATCTCGCGCTCACCGCCGTCGCGGACCTTGCGCTTGGCGTCGGCCTTGGCGCCCTCGGCCTCCAGCTCGGCCAGGTCGGCCTCGAGCTTCTGCGCGCGGGCTTCCAGGTCGGCGTCGCGCTGGTCCTCGACGGCCTTGCGCTCGACCACCATCTCGGCCTCGAGCGTGGACAGCTCGTTGTGCCGCATCTCGTCGTCGACCGCGGTGATCACATACGCGGCGAAGTAGATGATCTTTTCCAGGTCCTTCGGGGCCAGGTCGAGCAGGTAGCCCAACCGCGAGGGCACGCCCTTGAAGTACCAGATGTGGGTGACCGGAGCGGCCAGCTCGATGTGACCCATCCGCTCCCGACGCACTTTGGCGCGGGTGACCTCGACGCCGCAGCGCTCACAGATGATGCCCTTGAAGCGCACCCGCTTGTACTTGCCGCAGTAGCACTCCCAGTCGCGAGTCGGTCCGAAGATCTTCTCGCAGAACAGGCCGTCCTTCTCAGGCTTGAGCGTGCGGTAGTTGATGGTCTCCGGCTTCTTGACCTCACCGTAGGACCACTGACGGATGTCCTCCGCGGTAGCCAGGCCGATCCGGAGTTCATCGAAGAAGTTGACGTCTAGCACGTAACTCCCTTTCCCCTTGCGGGATTAGCTCGGTTATTAGTTCTTCGCGCGAGCGCTCACAAATTAGGCAAGGTCCTCTACCGAAGCAGATTCGTTGCGCGACAAGTTGATTCCCAGGTTGGCGGCAGCCCGTTCCAGGTCCTCGTCCTCGCCCTCGCGCAGCTCGATGGCCGCACCGTCGGACGAGAGCACCTCGACGTTGAGGCACAGCGACTGCAGCTCCTTGAGCAGCACCTTGAACGACTCGGGGATGCCGGGCTCGGGGATGTTCTCGCCCTTGACGATCGCCTCGTAGACCTTGACCCGCCCGACGGTGTCGTCGGACTTGATGGTCAGCAGCTCCTGCAGCGTGTACGCGGCACCGTAGGCCTGCATGGCCCAGCACTCCATCTCACCGAACCGCTGACCGCCGAACTGCGCCTTACCGCCCAGCGGCTGCTGGGTGATCATCGAGTACGGGCCGGTCGAGCGGGCGTGGATCTTGTCGTCCACCAGGTGGTGCAGCTTCATGATGTACATGTAGCCGACCGTGACCGGGTACGGGAACGGCTCCCCGCTGCGCCCGTCGAAGAGCACCGCCTTGCCGTCCTCGTTGACCAGCACCTCGCCGTCGCGGTTGGGCAGCGTGGCCGACAGCAGGCCCTGCAGCTCCTCCTCCTTGGCGCCGTCGAACACCGGCGTGGAGACGATCTGGTTCGGCTGGGCGTGGCGCAGATCCTCGGGCAGGTTCGCCGCCCACTCCGGACTGCCCTCGATGTTCCAGCCGGCCTTGGCCACCCACCCGAGGTGGGTCTCCAGGATCTGGCCGATGTTCATCCGTCGCGGCACCCCGTGGGTATTCAGGATGATGTCCACCGGGGTTCCGTCCGGCAGGAACGGCATGTCCTCCACCGGCAGGATCTTGCCGATGACGCCCTTGTTGCCGTGCCGGCCGGCCAGCTTGTCGCCGTCGGAGATCTTGCGCTTCTGGGCCACGTACACGCGGACCAGCTCGTTGACGCCGGCGGGCAGCTCGTCGTCATCCTCGCGGGAGAACACCCGGATGCCGATGACCTTGCCGGACTCGCCGTGCGGCACCTTCAGGGAGGTGTCGCGGACCTCGCGGGCCTTCTCGCCGAAGATCGCGCGCAGCAGCCGCTCTTCCGGGGTCAGCTCGGTCTCACCCTTGGGTGTGACCTTGCCGACCAGGATGTCGCCGTCGCGAACCTCGGCGCCGATACGCACGATGCCCCGCTCGTCCAGGTCCGCCAGCACCTCGTCGGAGACGTTCGGGATGTCCCGGGTGATCTCCTCGGCGCCCAGCTTGGTGTCGCGGGCGTCGATCTCGTGCTCCTCGATGTGGATCGAGGTCAACACGTCCTCTTCAACCAGGCGGTTGGACAGGATGATGGCGTCCTCGTAGTTGTGGCCCTCCCACGGCATGATCGCCACCAGCAGGTTCTTGCCCAGGGCCATCTCACCGTTCTCGGTGCAGGGGCCGTCGGCGATCACCTGGCCGGCTTCCACCCGGTCGCCGGCGTCGACGATCGGCGACTGGTTGGCGCAGGTGCCGTGGTTGGAGCGGGCGAACTTGCGCATCCGGTAGGTGCGCCGGGTGCCCTCGTCGTGCATGACGGTGATGTAGTCGGCCGAGACCTCCTCGATCACGCCCGCCTTCTCGGCGACGACGACGTCGCCGGCGTCGATGGCCGCCCGCAGCTCCATGCCGGTGCCCACCAGCGGTGCCTCGCTGCGCACCAGCGGAACCGCCTGACGCTGCATGTTCGCGCCCATCAGGGCGCGGTTGGCGTCGTCGTGCTCGAGGAACGGGATCATCGCGGTGGCCACCGACACCATCTGGCGCGGTGACACGTCCATGTAGTCCACCTCGGATGACGGCACGTACTCCACCTCACCGGCCTTGCGGCGGACCAGGACGCGCGGCTCGATGAAGCGACCCTCGGCGTCGATCGGCGAGTTGGCCTGCGCCACGACGTGGCGGTCCTCCTCGTCGGCGGTCAGGTAGTGGATCTCGTCCGAGACCACACCGTCGACGACTTTCCGGTAAGGCGTCTCGATGAAGCCGAACGGGTTGACCCGCGCGTACACCGACAGCGACCCGATCAGACCGATGTTCGGGCCTTCCGGCGTCTCGATCGGGCACATCCGGCCGTAGTGCGACGGGTGCACGTCGCGGACCTCCAGGCCGGCACGCTCACGGGACAGACCACCCGGGCCCAGCGCCGACAGACGACGCTTGTGGGTCAGACCCGACAGCGGGTTGTTCTGGTCCATGAACTGCGACAGCTGGCTGGTGCCGAAGAACTCCTTGATCGCGGCGACGACGGGCCGGATGTTGATCAGGGTCTGCGGCGTGATCGCCTCGACGTCCTGAGTGGTCATCCGCTCGCGCACGACACGCTCCATGCGGGACATGCCGACCCGGATCTGGTTCTGGATCAGCTCGCCCACGGTGCGCAACCGGCGGTTGCCGAAGTGGTCGATGTCGTCGGTCTCCACCGGCACCTCGGTGCCGCCGGGAACCGTCATCGAGTGCTGGCCCTCGTGCAGGCGCACCAGGTACTCGATGGTGGCGACCACGTCTTCCTCGGTCAGCGTCGAGCTGGTGATCGGATCCCCGACATGCAGGCCGAGCTTCTTGTTGACCTTGTACCGGCCCACCCGGGCCAGGTCGTAACGCTTCTCCTTGAAGAACAGGTTCTCCAGCAGGGTCTGCGCGGACTCCTTGGTCGGCGGTTCGCCCGGACGCAGCTTGCGGTAGATGTCCAGCAGCGCCTCGTCGGTGCCGGCGGTGTTGTCCTTCTCCAGCGTGCCCATCATGATCTCGGAGAAGCCGAACCGCTCGTGGATCTGCTCGTTGGTCCAGCCCAGGGCCTTGAGCAGCACGGTGACCGGCTGGCGGCGCTTGCGGTCGATGCGCACACCCACGGTGTCGCGCTTGTCGACGTCGAACTCCAGCCACGCGCCGCGGCTGGGGATCACCTTGACGCTGTGCAGCGTCTTCTCGGTGGACTTGTCGATGGTCTCGTCGAAATACACACCGGGCGACCGGACCAGCTGGCTGACCACGACACGCTCGGTGCCGTTGATGATGAAGGTGCCCTTCTCGGTCATCATCGGGAAGTCACCCATGAACACCGTCTGGCTCTTGATCTCGCCGGTGTTGTTGTTGATGAACTCGGCGGTGACGAACAGCGGGGCCGCGTACGTCATGTCCTTGTCTTTGCACTCGTCGACCGGCGCCTTGACCTCGTCAAAGCGCGGGTCGGAGAAAGACAGCGACATCGAGCCCGAGAAGTCCTCGATCGGCGAGAGCTCGTGCAGTACTTCTTCGAGCCCACCCATCTGGTTGACGTCGCCGCGCTTGGCGGCAGTGTCGCGCCAACGCTGGGAGCCGATCAGCCACTCGAACGAGTCGGTCTGAACGTCGAGCAACCCGGGGACCTCGAGGGGTTCGCGCAACTTGGCGAAGGAAACCCGGTTGGGCGCTCCGGGTACCGAACTGTTCGAAGAACTTTGTGGGCTACCTGTGTTGCTCTGGCGGAAATCGGCCAAGATGCGTCCTTCCAGCACCTCGTGCGACGTACGGGAGGGACCCCGAAGCCATTGAGCGAGCCGGCGCGAGCCGGTGCCTGCTGAGCTGTTCGCCGCAGATATTTTGTCGGTATCGGCTGGCGAACGAACTGTCCGGATCTCACGCACGCAACTGAATAGCTGAGCCGCAAAAAGGAGCTCAGGCTAAGACCACAGTGTCTTTAGCGGCCAAGTGGCGATTGTGAGGTGGGCAGGAGGTAGCCAGCGCAACGTCCAACAATAGCGCAGGACGGCGCATTCCTCAAATACCCAGCACGATCAAGCGTGCACGGGAAACGGCGCTGGCTGGCACCTCTGGTTTCACACGCACACATGCTGCCCAACAGATTGACCCGTTTAGGCCCTTCCGTCAAGAGGTGGGCGCGGCAAGTTGTGGGAAATTCCCGGGGTGACGTGGCTGAACAGGCCGCTGCACGCAGCTCTGGACAGACCTGGAACGTGCCGGACAACCCGTCGAATCTCAGGGAGCCGAACTCACGTTTCCGATCCGAACTGCCGGGCGGGCGGCCGGCAGCCGATCAGAATTCGTGCGACTGGTACTTGTGGGTGCCCTCGAGATCGTCGAGGATCGCCTGCTGGGCCTTCTGCGGCAGCGTGTGCAACATGGCGCGCACCCGGGCCTGGCGGCGAGCCACGCCCTTGCGTTCCGGCATGCCGGGCGAGGCTTCGATCTGCGGCGGCACACCCTCGATGTCTTCCACACCGCCGGCGTGCTGGCCGGCTTCGAGCGCCGCCTGCTCCTCGGCCATGGTGGCCTCGTCCTTTTCCTCCGACATACCGATCGGCCCGATCCGGCGGCCGTTGAGGAACTGGCGCACCACCGGCTCGTCGCTGGTCAGCAGCACTTCCCGCGGTCCGAACATGACCAGGTGCTTGCGGAACAACATGCCCATGTTGTCCGGCACGGTGCGGGCGATGTTGATGTTGTGCGTGACGATGAGGATGGTCGCGTCGATCTGGGCGTTGATGTCCATGATCAGCTGGCTCAGGTACGCGGTACGGACCGGGTCCAGACCGGAGTCGGGCTCGTCGCACAGGATGATCTGCGGGTCGAGGACCAGCGCGCGGGCCAGACCGGCACGCTTGCGCATACCACCGGAGATCTCCCCGGGGAACTTCTTCTCGTCGCCGCCGAGGCCCACCATCTCCAGCTTCTCCATAACGATGTTACGGATCTCGCTTTCCTTCTTCTTGGTGTGCTCGCGCAGCGGGAAGGCGGTGTTGTCGTAGAGGTTCATCGAGCCGAACAGCGCGCCGTCCTGGAACAGCACGCCGAACAGGGTGCGGATCTCGTAGAGCTCTTTGGCCGAGCACTCGATGATGTCGGTGCCGTCGATGATGATGGAGCCGCGCTCCGGGCGCAGCAGACCGATCAGGGACTTCAGGAACACCGACTTACCGGTACCCGACGGGCCCAGTAGCACGCTGACTTCGCCGGCGGGGATCGTGAGCGTGACGTCTTCCCAGATCCTCGAGGATCCGAACGACTTGGTGAGCCCGTTGACCTCGATCGCGACACCCATAGGAAACCCTTCCGTCGACGCGCGTATCAGCCACCAGCCCGTGTGGCTTGAGTCACTGTAGCGCACGCCCTCACCACGGCATCAGGGTTGGGAGGTAACAATCCTCCGATCGGGTGACGCCGTCCGTCAGGCCACCGGCGCCCAGTTCCCGTGGAAGCCCATCGGAACCCGCTGCGGCAGGTGCACGGTGGCGACCGATTCCAGCGTCTGGGCGTCCAGCATCACCAGCTGCCCTTCGTCGCGGCCACGGTGGTAGCCGTAGCCCATCAGGATCCCGTCGTCCTCGGCCGCAGTGCGGCCGTCCGGCGCGGGGTTGGGGACGAACGACATCTCGCCGAGGACGAGGTCAGGGTCGAGGACGGCGACTTCGCTGGCCCCGGCCGCAAAGTCGTGCTTGTACAGCGCGGTGGACATCGGGGCGGCCTGATTGCCGTAGCTGTCGACGAACCCGTCGCCGATACCCACCGCATAGCCGAACCGATGCCGGGCACCGGTCAGGGCCTCGTTGATGCGGGGAAACTCCTGCGGCCGGTCGTCACGACGTTCGGTGGACACCGCGCCGGTGGACAGGTTGATGGTCCAGCGGTCCAGCATCGGCCGGCTCTCCCCGGGGCCGCGCCGGTCGCGATCGAACATCCGGTCATAACGCACCACATCCAGCACCAGGACTTCGGCCTCACCGCGCTGTTCGGAATAAGCGTTGAGCGGGTGGTAGACGTAGCAGGGTTCGATGTCGAACCACCGGACGTCCTTCCCGGATCCCTCCCGCGGCATGACGCCGATGCGTGCCGGGTAGTTCGGGTTCCAGGCGTAGGGCATGCGGTCCGACGGATTGGGGTTGCGGTTGACCATCGCCGCTATCGGGCTGGGCATCCGCACCCGGCCGACCATCGATTGCACCACCAGTTGCGCCGGCCGCGACAGCCAGCGCGGCAGGTTCGCGGGCAGCATCTGGGCGGTGTCGAACGTCACCGGCAGGTCGTAGAGCACCACATATTTGTCGGTGAGCGAGAAGTCGTGCATCATCGGCGACCCCGACACGGCGATGTCGACCGTCTTGCGGGCGCGGCCGTCGACGCCGATCACCGAGTACTGGACCGTCCGCCCGCGCGCAAAGGAATAGGAGACGGCGTGCAATTCGCCGGTGTGGGGGTCCCGGTGCGGGTGGGCGGTGTAGCCGCCGTACAAGGTGCCGCGGAAGTCCCAGGTACCGACGGTGTCCAGGTCGTCGGTGAGTTCGTAGTTGGCGACGCCGCCCTCGACGAGCGCGAGGGTTCGGCCGGCATGGGCCAGCACGTTGGTGTTGGCGCCCAAGGCGAGCAGCCCCGCCCGCGGGTCAAGCCGCGCCGGCCGGGGTTCGCCGAGTGCGGCGCACACGGGCAGACTGCGCACCCAGCGGTTGCGGTACCAGCGCGCCTGGCCGTCCTGCAGTGCGACGCCGTGCACCATCCCGTCCCCGCTGAACCAGTGATATGTCGCCGGGTTCACCTCGGCGGCCGGGTTGGGGCCGTTACGCAGGTAGCGCCCGTGCAGGTGGTCGGGGATATGTCCGGTGACCGGCAGGTCGGTCGCGGTCACTTCGGCGTCCACCGGCGCCAGAAAGTCTTCCAGGTAGGGGTTCCGGGATTGGGCAGTCTGCACGGAAGTCATGCCTGAACTCCTATAACATTGTTATTTCCTAGTTATTGGCACGCTACGCCGCCGACGGGAAGATGGCAATAATGTCTCTCGAGATGACTTCGCAGACTGAGCGCAACGTGCGCGACGCGTTGCTGCACGCGGCCGTGGCCCTACTGGACGAGCACGGTCCCGACGCGCTGCAGACGCGCAAGGTGGCCGGCGCAGCCGGGACTTCGACGATGGCGGTGTACACCCATTTCGGCGGCATGCGCGGGCTGATCGCCGCCGTCGCCGAGGAGGGGTTACGGCAGTTCGACGTGGCTTTGCGCATGCCCGAGACCGCCGATCCGGTCGCCGACCTGCTGTCGGTGGGCGCCGCGTACCGCCGGTACGCGATACAACGACCACACCTCTACCGCTTGATGTTCGGCAGCACCAGCGCACACGGCATCAACGCCCCCGCGGGCAATGTGCTGACGCTGACGCTGGACCAGATCTATCAAGGCATCCCGAGCTTCGCGCACCTGGTGCGCGCGGTGCAACGGGCGATGGATGCCGGCCGAATCAGCGCCGGCGCCGCGGCCACCGAGGCCGGGTCGGATCGGGAAATCGTGGCCACCGCCGCCCAATTCTGGGCGTGCGTGCATGGTTTCGTGATGCTGGAACTGGCCGGGTTCTACGGCGACGACGACGCCGCCGTCGGGCCGGTGCTCAGTTCCATGACCACGAATCTTCTTGTGGCCCTTGGCGATTCGCCGGAGCTGGTGCGGCGTTCGGCGCGGGCGTCGGCCGGCTGAACGCAAAAACCCCCGGATGTCGATCCGGGGGTTTGCGCGTGGTTCTGAACTACTTGACGGTGACGGTGGCGCCGGCGGCCTCGAGCTTGGCCTTGGCCTCGTCGGCGGCCTCCTTGGCGACCTTCTCGAGCAGCGGCTTGGGGGCGCCGTCGACCAGGTCCTTGGCCTCCTTGAGGCCCAGGCCCGAGACGATCTCGCGGACCACCTTGATGACGCCGATCTTCTTGTCGCCGGCGGCCTCGAGGATCACGTCGAACTCGCTCTGCTCCTCGGCGGCCTCAGCGGGAGCGGCGCCGCCGCCACCACCGGCAGCGGCAACGGCGACCGGGGCGGCCGCGGTGACCTCAAAGGTCTCCTCGAACTTCTTCACGAAGTCCGAGAGCTCCAACAGGGTCATTTCCTTGAATGCGTCGAGCAGGTCGTCGCTGGACAGCTTGGCCATGGTGTGGGTCCTTCCTGATATTTCCGGGTTTGTCGGGGTTTGCGGGTGTTACTCGGCTTCGGCAGCTGCCTCGGCTGGTGCCTCTGCGGCCGGCGCGGCGGCCGCCGCGGGAGCCTCGGAGTCCTTCTTTTCCTGCAGAGCGGCCAGCAGTCGGGCCATCTGCGACGCGGGCGCATTGAACAGCCCCGCGGCCTTGGCGAGGTTGCCCTTCATGGCGCCGGCCAGCTTGGCCAGCAGCACCTCGCGGGATTCCAGGTCGGCGATGCGCTCGACCTCGGCCACGCTCAGGGCGTGACCATCCATGTAGCCGCCCTTGATGATCAGCGCCTTGTGCTCCTTGGCGAAGGTCTTCAGCGCCTTGGCGACGTCGACGGGCTCACCGGTGACGAACGCGATCGCCGTCGGCCCGGCGAACAGCTCGTCGAGGCCTTCGATCCCGGCCTCCGAGGCAGCCCGCTTGATCAGGGTGTTCTTGGCCACCGCGTAGGTGGCCGAGCCGCTCAGCGACCGACGCAGCTCGGCCAGGTTGGCGACGGTCAGGCCGCGGTATTCGGTGATGACGGTCGCGCTCGAGGCCTTGAAGTGCTCGGCGATGTCTGCAACGGCGGTGGCCTTGTCAGCCTTGGCCATGCCTGCCTCCTGTGGTCGAAGTACCGATGTGCTGGAAAGTCTGTTGGTCTGCCGGATCACCTGAGAACGACGAACGCCCCGGCGCAGGATGCGGCCGGGGCGTTGGGGATGCGCCGACGCATGCGCCGACGGATAACACCTCGTCCTCCTGCGTGGGCCGCCGGGATTCTCCCGGACTTTCAACCGATTGCTCGGTGACCGACGGTCTTCGGTGGATCGGTGACCACCATAGCGCGGCGGGCGTCGATCAGCCAAAACGGCGGGAACGGGTACCACGGGGGCCACGGCGGCCGCGGCGGCGACGCCGGGTTGCTGTCCGGCTTCGGCGGCGCCGGCGGGGCCGGCGGCGCGGGCACCGGCCCCATCACCACCGGCGGCGACGGAGGTGACGGCGGTACGGCCGGGCTGATCGGCAGCGGCGGTAACGGAGGTAATCCGGGCCTCGGCGGAAACGCCGCCAGCACCCAGGGCACTGCGGGCGCCGGCGGCGACGGGGGCCTGCTGCTCGGACTCGACGGGCAGGCCGGAACGCCGCAGTAGCGCTCCGCGGCTGCCTACAGCCCGGCCAGCCGGGCTGCCCCGATCAGCCCGGCCGCACCGCCCAGTTCGGCGGGCACCACCCGCAGTCCGGACAGAAAGGTAAGGCCTGCATATTCGGACAGTGCCGCCCGCAGCGGGTCGAACAGCACGTCACCGGACTTCGCCACTCCCCCGCCGATCACCACCAGGTCAAGGTCGCAGACCGCACCCACCGAGGCGATCATCGCCGCCAACGCTCGCGTGCCCCGCCGAAACACCTTCTGCGCCAACGGATCCCCACTCGCCGCCGCGTCGGCCAACTCCTTGGCGCCGGCCCCGGCGGGCGCGGCCCAGCCGTTCTCCCGCGCCCAGCGCACCATCGACGGACCGGATGCCACGGTCTCCACGCAGCCCCGCCCGCCGCACGCGCAGGCCCGGCCGTCCGGATCGACGACGACATGGCCGACGTGGCCGGCGTTTCCGGTGCGGCCGTCGTAGGGAACGCCGTCGAGCACCAATCCGCCACCGACCCCGGTCGAGACCACCATGCCCAACATGAACCCGGCACCCCGTCCGCCACCGAGCCAGTGCTCACCAACCGCCATGCACACCCCGTCGCCGCCGAGCCGCACCGGCACACCGGGTAACAGCGCCGCCACTCGGTCCCGCAGCGGGAATCCGCGCCAAGCCGCGATATTGACCGGGCTCACGGTGCCCTCCCCCAGGTCGACGGGCCCGGCCGACGCGATGCCCACCGCGGCGACCGCACCCCCGGCGGCCTGCACCGCTTCGTCGATCAACGCGGCGACCGCCTGCCAAACCTGGTCGGCGTTCACACCTTGCGGAGTCGGGCGCTTGGCGTTGTACACCAGCAGATCGGCGGGACGGGCACGGGCGGGGTCGGCGAGTGCGGCCGCGATCTTGGTGCCGCCGATGTCGAGGCAGAGGGTCAGCATGTCAGTGCCGGTGGGTGTTGTCGGGCTGACGGGGGTCACCGGGATGCTCATAGCCGGGCGCAAGGTGCACCAGAGCCTCCCGCCGCGCGTCCAGCCACACCCGGAACGTGCGCCGGCGAGCGGCCCCCAGCAGATGCTCGGTGACCGCGGCCCGGACCTGCTCCAGCGGCGGCCCGGCGAGTGCCGGACCCCGCCAGCCGTGGTCGCCGGCACGCTCGGCCGCAAAGCGCAGCGGATTGCGGGCGTGGTAGTCGGCGACCTCGGCCTCGCTAACCGTGACGCCGGCCGTGACGTCGGCGAACAAGGCCCGCGCAGCCGGCCGGGCCAGGGTGGCCGCCGCGATGCTGCCGATCTCCAACCGCGCGGTGACATCGGGCAACACCTCGGATTCGGCCGGGGCGTCAGCCACGTCCAGGCCGCGCGCGGACACCTCCACGTCGACCACCCGCTCGGTCACGATCAGCTGAGTCAGCCAGCGGCGCAGCTGGCGGCCCTCGCTGGTACCGGACCGCGGCAAAGCGGCGGCCTGAGGTCCGGCCCGCAGCCGCGCCTCGCGCTCGTCGACTTCGGCGACGGCGACCCCCGCCCCTCCCACGGTCGCAACGGGATGCTCGCTCACGCGTCTCCTCCTGCAGGTCCGCCCGATGTCACCGTCACCTGCGCGGCCGGCGAATACACCAGGTGGCCCGCGCAGCCGACCCGGACCAGCGCCCACCAGCTCCCCGGCGCCACCCACGTCGGCGGCGACACCTCGAAGGCGAGTTCGGCGGTGCCGCCGGCGGGAAGCGTCGCGCCGATGACGGCCGGACCGATCCAATCCCAGGTCCCCCACGGACTGATGAGGTGCGCTTCCAGGGCCAGGTCGGCCCCGGCACGGCTGCCGATCGTCACGGCCAGGCGCGACCGCTGGCCGGCGGCCAGCTCGACCTCGGCCGGACCGTCGATCAGGTAGATCAGCTCGGTGTCCTCGGTCCCGACGGCCACCACGGCGACGTCCTCCACCACCTGCCGCCACGCCGCCGGAGTGTCGGCGTCGGTGACGCGCAGCTGAGCCCGGATCGGGTGCAGCCCGGTCGCGGCATCCGCCGGGACAGTCACCACAACCTCGTTCTCCAGATGCTCCCCGGCGCCCAGCGTGAACGGCAGCTCAGTGGGGCTGACCAGCCAGCCGTCCGGCCCCAGCAGTTCGACCGTGCCGCCCAGCGTGGCATCGGTGCAGTCGCTGGCCGCGGTCAGCCGCAGCCGCAGGCGGTCACCGGCGCCGGCACTGAGTTGCCGGGGATGCAGGTAGGCCACGGCCGGCAACCCACCCAGCGGTGCGGGACCGCGGTTGTGCAGCCAATATCGCGCGTAGAGCGGCTGGGCCGACTCCGCGTGCGGGGCCAATTGCGTCGGCGCGGCACGCACGGCGGGGACGTCGAGCCGCGCCAGCACGGTCGCGATCTCGTAGCCGTGCAGCTCGATCATTCGCTTGCGACGCAGCGGTTGCTCCAACAGGTCCGCCTGGCGCAGCGCACGCAGTGCGCCGAGGTCCGAGCCGATCACCACCCGGGTTCCGGACCCGACCGACTCCACCAACCGCAACGCCACCTCGTGGGGTGCGACGGGGTCGGTGCGGCCGGCCGTCAGCGGATTGCCGGCCGCCTTGAGCGCAGCGAGGTGCACCGCCCCGGCGGGCTCGACCCGCAGCAACGAACCGACCGGCGGGAGCACTGCCCGCCGCTCCCGCGGGGTTACCGCCAGCAGCGGGTTGGCGAACTGCGCGCTGCGTGCCGGCAGCCCGGCGCGGCGCCAGTCGCCGCTGTCGCAGACCAGCGCGTAGTCGAAATCGTGGGTCCAGTGCTGCAGCTGGAAGTTGGAACCGTCCGGCGCGGTGCGGCGCGGCTCGTCTATCCAGGTTCCCGACGGCCAGCCCGTGCAGGACCGCATCAGCGCCGTGTGCAGGGTGCCGTCGGTGCCCGGTCCCTCGACAGCGAAGCTCGGCACGCCACGGTTGAGCAACGCGACGGTGCGGTCGTCGAACGGTTCCGGCCCCGACGGCGCCTGCTGGTCGACGACGATCTGCGCGTCGGCGAGGTCACCGACCAGCGCGGCGATGGCGGCAGCCAGTTTCCTGTCGTCGCGGCCGTCGACGATCAGCACCGGCAGTGCGCGCGGTGCGCGCAGGTCGGCGTCGGGTACCCAGACGTCCGCCAGCCGGGTGGCCGCGGGCACCCACACCCGGGCCGCGCCGTCGGCTGCCAGCTGCCGGCGCAGTTCGGCGGCGTAAACCGGGTCCGCCTCGGCCAGCACCGCGGCGGTGAAGGCGTTGCGGCCGGGACCGCCCAGCGCGATCCGCGCATCGGGCAGGTTGGAGTCGACGTCGAGATGTCCGTACCGGGGCCGATCGGCAGCGCTGCAGGTGGCCGTCACGCCGGTGCGGACCAGCGCCACCATCAGGTCGCGGGCCAAGGGCCCGGATTCGTGCTCCGACGGCGCGATCACCTCGGCCACCGACACCGCCCGCGTCGCCTCCCCGACGCGGACCCGCATCGCCGAGGACAACCCAAACCAGCCGTAAGCCGGGTTGTCCAGCGTCCACAGGTATTCGGCGGTGTCCACCGCGCGATCCCCGTCGTGCAGCAGCGCGAATCCGCGCCCGACGACGGCGTCCCCGACCTCGCTGACCGGGGTGGCGCCGGGCACCGGGCACGGCCAGCGCAGCCGCAGCAACCGGTCGGCGCCGGTGAACTCGTGGATGGTGGTGCGGCAGTCCAGCCGGTCGATGTGGTGCCACAGCGTCAGCGTCTGGGTGTACCGCAGCAGCTCGCCGATGCGGCCCTGCACCACCAGCCGCTGGCCGAGCGGACCGTGGTAGGCCTGCACGGCGGCGGACGACTCCGACGAACCGACCACCGGCCCCTTGGTCAGCAGGTGCCACGGCCCTTCCCCCTGGCTCGGATGCGACGAATACTCCTCGTAGACGGCGAGCTCGTTACCCACCCGGCCGTCGGCGATCAACTCGCGACCGGCCCGTACCAGGGAATCCACCGCCCCACCGCGCGCCGGGTCGACAGTGAGCCGGTAGTGCTCGTTGGCGATCCGCACCCCGGCCACGGGCCGCCAGCCGGCGGCCGCACCACGCGGAATCAACCGGTAGGTCCGCCAGCCCAGCGACGGCACGTCGCGGGCCAGCCAGCTCACCGAGTGGCCGCCGTCGTCCACCTGGGCGGGATGCTCGACACCGTCGGAGTCCAGCACCCGCACCCCGGCCGGCAGCGGCGCATCCAGCCGGGCGGTGACGATGTCGCTGCGCGGCTGCGTCACCGGATTCCAGACCACCACCGAGTCGGACGCGCCGGCCGCCAACGACGACAGCACCTGCAGGGAAGCGTCCCGCGCGGCGCGGCCCAGCTCCCACGCGTCGCGCCAGCCGGTCAGCAGATCGAGATACACCTGGTCGGATTCCGAGCCGGTGATGGCGTCGTGGTGTGCGCCGTAGGCCAACTGCACCCACGCCTTGGCGAACGCCGCCTGCGGATACTCGGCTCCCGTCAACACCCCGGCGAACACGGCGAAACGCTCGGCGTCCAGTACCGCGTTCTCGGCGGCCCGGTTGGCCTGCTTGGTGTCGATGTACGACACGTCCTTACCGGTGTAGATCGGGTTCATGTCGCGGGTCTGCGGCGAGGCAACCCGTTTCGGGTCGGCCAGCTCCGCCCGCACTGCCGCGAAGAACTCCCGCGGCAGCCCGCACACGAACCGCGGCCAGGTGTAGCGGGCGGCCCAGTCGCGGTGGATCTCGGTGACCCACTTGTTCGGCGGGGTGTAGTCGGTGCCGACCGGCAGCAGCACATTGCGCGTCAGTGCAACCCTCTTGAGCTGTTCGAACAGCGCGTAGGTCGCCTCCTCGGCCGCCGCCAGCGTGGTCGAGGAGTCCATCCACCAGCCCGCCGAATAGTGCGCCGGCATGTAGTGGGTGAGCAGGCCGCGTCCCGACGGCGAGATCCATTCGAACTCGCTGGAAAACTGCATGCGCTCGACGTCGCCGCCCTGCGCCGGACCCCACTGGTGATGCGGTCCGCGTGCCCACGAACTCGAGGTCAGCCCGGCATCGGCCGCCATTCCCGGGAACTGCGGGTCGTGGCCGAACACGTCGAGCTGCCAGGCGGTGGCCGGCTCGGCCCCCAGCACGTTGCGCTGGAAACCGATGCCGTGCACCAGGTTGCGGATGGTTGTTTCCGGGCTGGTGAGGTTGGTGTTGGGCTCGTTGTAGGTGCCGCCCATCACCTCGACCCGGCCCTGGGCGAAGAACCGGCGCAGGTCCGCCCGGTCCTCGGGGTGGGTGTCCCAGTACGGCTTGAGGTAGTCGACTTCGGCGAGCACGAATTTGTACTCGGGTTCCCGGCGCGCCATCTCCAGGTGCGCGTGGACCAGCTCGAAGCCGTTGGTCTGGCGGCACTGTCCCGGCGGGTCCTCGGTCCATGCGCTGGTGTAGGCGCCCTGGGTGTTCCACCAGACCGGGTCGTAGTGGAAGTGGCTGACCATGAACATCGTCCAGCCGGGCTCGGCAACCACGAACTCGAAGGACAGCTGCGCCGCCCCGGCCCGCACCGCGGCGTCGCGGCGCTGGCCGATCACCGCGCGTTCGACGACGACTGGAACCTCGACCACCTCTTGGCCCGCCGCAACCACCACTTCGCCGCGTAGACCGTTGCCGTCGATACGCAGCTGGGTGGGTGCGGTACAGCCGCCGACCGTCACCCGCGCCAATTGCAGCGGGCGCTTCGGCGGGCCCACGAACAGCTCGGTCGAGCCCGCCGAAATCAGCTGCATATCAGCACCTTACGGCGCTGCGCAGGCCTGCTGAAGGCGTTTGACGACCGGGCGCGCCGCGATCGGTGGCAGCCTGGAAGACATGGCGGACCTCACGACGCAACTCGTCGAGCAACTCGACTGGCACTGGAGTGGACAGTTGCGGCCGCGCCTGGACGGCCTGACCGACGACGAATACTTCTGGCAGCCGGTACCGGACTGCTGGACCGTGCATCCCGACGGGACCATCGACTTCGCGTACCCGGCACCCGACCCCGCACCGTTCACCACCATCGCCTGGCGCGCGGCCCATCTGATCGTCGGCGTGTTCGCCATGCGGACACACCACCACTTCGGCGGGCCGCCCGCCGACTACCAGAGTTGGCCCTACGCCACCGACGCCGGCACTGCGCTGCGGCAGCTCGACGACGCCTACGCGGGGTGGATCGCCGGGGTGCGGTCGCTGACCGGTGCCGACCTGTACCGGCCGTGCGGCCCCGCCGAGGGCCCCTACGCCGAGTACGCGCTGAGCGAGCTGGTTCTGCACGTCAACCGCGAGGCGATCCACCACGGCGCCGAGATCGCTTGTCTGCGCGACCTTTACCTGCACCAACGAGCTGCCCCGCTGGTGAGCGACATCACGCAGATTGGGAGTTGACTCCCCGGATTTGGCACACTGCTCCAATGAGCTCCACCAAACACCGCGATGTGGCCAAGCTCGACCGGGTGCCGTTGCCGGTCGAAGCGGCCCGGGTCGCTGTCACCGGTTGGCAGGTCACCCGCACCGCCGCGCGCGTGGTCACCAAACTGCCGGGCAAGGGGCCCTGGCAGCAGAAGATCATCAAGGAAATCCCGCAGACCTTCGCCGATCTGGGCCCGACATATGTGAAGTTCGGACAGATCATCGCGTCCAGCCCGGGGGCTTTCGGCGAATCGCTGTCCCGTGAGTTCCGCACCCTGCTCGACCGGGTTCCGCCGGCTGACACCGACGAGGTACACCGGCTGTTCGTCGAGGAACTCGGCGACGAGCCCTCGAATCTGTTCGCGTCATTCGAGGAGAAGCCGTTCGCGTCTGCGTCGATTGCGCAGGTGCATTACGCGACCCTCAAGACCGGCGAGGAAGTCGTGGTCAAGATCCAGCGGCCGGGCATTCGGCGTCGGGTGGCCGCGGACCTGCAGATTCTGCAGCGCTTCGCCCAGGCCGTCGAACTGGCCAAGCTGGGTCGCCGGCTCTCGGCGCAGGACGTGGTCGCCGACTTCTCCGACAACTTGGCCGAGGAACTCGACTTCCGCCTGGAAGCGCAGTCGATGGACGCCTGGGTGTCGCATCTGCACTCGTCACCGCTGGGCAAGAACATCCGGGTGCCTCAGGTGCACTGGAACTTCACCAGCGAACGGGTGCTGACGATGGAGCGGGTACACGGCATCCGCATCGACAACGTCGCCGAGATCCGCAAGGCCGGGTTCGACGGCACCGAGCTGGTGAAAGCCCTGCTGTTCAGCGTGTTCGAGGGTGGGCTGCGGCACGGGTTGTTCCACGGCGACCTGCATGCGGGCAACCTCTACGTGGACGACGAGGGCCGGATCGTGTTTTTCGACTTCGGCATCATGGGCCGGATCGACCCGCGTACCCGCTGGCTGTTGCGTGAACTGGTCTACGCGCTGCTGGTGAAGAAGGACCACGCCGCGGCCGGCAAGATCGTGGTGCTGATGGGAGCGGTCGGGACCATGAAACCCGAGGCGCAGGCCGCCAAGGACCTGGAGAAGTTCGCCACCCCGCTGACCATGCAGTCGCTGGGCGACATGTCCTACGCGGACATCGGCCGCCAGCTTTCTGCGCTGGCCGACGCCTACGACGTCAAGCTGCCCCGCGAGTTGGTGCTGATCGGCAAGCAGTTCCTCTACGTGGAGCGGTACATGAAGCTGCTGGCGCCCAAGTGGCAGATGATGTCCGACCCGCAGCTCACCGGCTACTTCGCGAACTTCATGGTCGAGGTCAGCCGCGAGCATCAATCCGACGTCGAGGTCTGAGCGCGGTGGAAGTTCGAAGCGGCTTCGCCGAGTCAAGCGATGTGAAGCTCTATTACGAGGACATGGGTGACCTCGAGGATCCCCCCGTGTTGCTGATCATGGGACTAGGTGCCCAGCTGCTGCTGTGGCGGACCGCGTTCTGCGAGCGACTGGTCGCTCAGGGGCTGCGGGTCATCCGGTTCGACAACCGCGACGTCGGCCTGTCGACCAAGACGCAGCGTTACTCCCCGCCACCGCTGGTGACCCGGATGGCGCGGTCCTGGCTGGGTCTGCCCAGCCGGGCGGCGTACACGCTGGAAGACATGGCCGACGACGCCGCGGCCCTGCTCAGACACCTCGACATCAAGCACGCGCACATCGTCGGGGCGTCGATGGGCGGCATGATCGCGCAGGTCTTCGCGGCGCGGTTCGCCCACCACACCAAGTCGCTGTCGATCATCTTCTCCAGCAACAACCACCGATTCCTGCCGCCACCGGCACCGCGTGCGCTGTTCTCGCTCATCAAAGGTCCGCCGCCGAGCTCGCCGCGCGAGACCATCATCGAGAACTCGGTGCGGGTCAGCCGGATCATCGGCAGCCCGGCCTACCCGACGCCGGAAGAACAGATGCGCGCCGACGCCGCCGAAAGTTACGACCGCAACTTCCACCCGTGGGGCATCACCCAACAGTTCGGCGCCATCCTGGGCACCGGCAGCCTACTGCACTACGACCGGCGCATCACCGCGCCGACGGTGGTGATTCACGGCCGCGCCGACAAACTGATGCGCCCTGCCGGTGGTCGCGCGGTCGCGCGTGCTATCAATGGGGCCCGATTGGTGTTGGTCGACGGTATGGGTCATGATCTGCCCAGACAACTTTGGGATCGCGTCATCGAAGAGTTGACAAGCAATTTCACCGCTGCCGGTTAAGACATCAGCCGGCAGCTTAGGAAGAATGTGTTCGGGTAACACGCATATGAGAGGTGCAGTCGTGTCCGCGGGAGGTGGCCGCAAGTGGCCGAATTGAGACCATATTACGAAGAGTCGCAAGCGACGTACGACATCTCCGATGACTTCTTCGCCCTGTTCCTAGACCCCAACATGGTCTACACCTGTGCGTATTTCGAACGCGACGACATGACGCTGGAAGAGGCGCAGATCGCAAAGCTGGATCTGGCGCTGGACAAGCTGAACCTCGAGCCGGGGATGACCTTGCTCGACGTCGGCTGCGGCTGGGGCGGCGCCGTCGTGCGCGCCGTGGAAAAGTACGACGTCAACGTCATCGGGATCACGCTGAGCCGCAATCACGCCGCGCGCAGCCAGGCCCGACTCGCCGCGATCCCGACTACGCGCCACACCGAAGCGCGACTGCAAGGCTGGGAAGAGTTCGACGAGAAGGTCGACCGGATCGTCAGCTTCGAAGCCTTCGACGCGTTCAAGAAGGAACGCTGGCCGGCGTTCTTCGACCGCGCCTACGAGATCCTGCCCGACGACGGACGGATGCTGCTGCACAGCATCTTCACCCACGAGCAGACGTACTGGCGCGACCACGGCATCACCGTCACGATGAGCGATCTGCGTTTCTTCCGCTTCCTGGCGACGGAGATCTTCCCCGGCGGCGGCATGTGCGGCGAAGTCGACATCATCGACAACGCGAAGAACAGTGGTTTCGCGGTCGAGCAAATCCAATACCTGCAGCCGCATTACGCGCGGACATTGGACATGTGGGCGGCCAATTTGGAAGCCAACCGCGAGCGCGCCATCGAAATCCAGTCGCAAGAGGTCTACGACCGTTTCATGCGTTATCTGACCGGCTGCGCAGGCCTTTTCCGCAAGGGTTTGTCCAACGTCGCTCAGTACACCCTGACGAAGTAGCGGCCACCCCTTTCACCTGGCAAGACACTGCCGTGGTTTAGCGATGCGACGTCGTGTCGGATAAGATGCCTGCGGCATGCGCCGGGGGGCTCGCATGAAATCAGGCACGACTTCGGCATGCGATCGTGGGGCCTTCGGGGTTCCGGAAAGGCATCATGGCTCAGAAGCTGAAACCGCACTTCGACGACGTGCAGGCGCACTACGACCTGTCCGACGACTTCTTCCGGCTTTTCCTGGACCCGACCCAGACGTACAGCTGCGCCTATTTCGAGCGCGACGACATGACTCTGGAGGAAGCTCAGATCGCCAAGATCGACCTGGCGCTGGGCAAACTCCGACTCCAGCCCGGTATGACTCTGCTGGACGTCGGGTGCGGCTGGGGTGCCACGATGCGCCGCGCGATCGAGAAGTACGACGTCAACGTCGTCGGCCTGACGTTGTCGAAGAACCAGGCCACCCACGTCCAGAAGTCGTTCGATGAGCTGGACTCGCCGCGGACCAAGCGGGTGCTGCTGGAAGGCTGGGAGCGCTTCGACGAACCCGTCGACCGGATCGTGTCGATCGGCGCGTTCGAGCATTTCGGCTTCGACCGCTACGACGACTTCTTCGCGCTGGCCGCCCGGGTGCTGCCCGATGACGGCGTGATGCTGCTGCACACCATCACCGCGCTGATTCCGGATCAGATGATCGAGCGAGGCATGCCGCTGACGTTCGAGATGGCCCGCTTCATCAAGTTCATCGTGACCGAGATCTTCCCCGGCGGCCGGCTGCCGTCGATCGAGAAGGTCGAGGAGCACTCGTCGAAGGCCGGTTTCAAGCTGACCCGTCGCCAGTCGTTGCAACCGCACTACGCGCGGACCCTCGATCTTTGGGCCGAAGCGCTGCAGGCTCATCGGGACGAGGCGATCAAGGTGCAGTCCGAAGAGGTCTACGACCGATACATGAAGTATCTGACCGGTTGTGCCGATGCGTTCCGGGTGGGATACATCGACGTCAACCAGTTCACGCTGGAGAAGTAAAGAGACCAAAGTGACGTCTGGTAGGTCTAATTCGAAAAATGCGGCATCCGGGGCCTTCAGATACGAACGTTGCCCCGAGCACGCGTGTAGGGTGCCGAGATGGCCACCTCGCGGGGGGATGGTCAGGTCCCATCGGGAGGGCAAATGTCTAACAACTTGACTCGCGCCCGAAGCAGGCGAGAGAACAACGACGACGTCCAGGCGCACTACGACATCTCCAACGAATTCTTCGAGCTGTTCACCGATCCCACCCGGACCTACAGCTGCGCCTATTTCGAGCGCGACGACATGACGTTGGAGGAAGCCCAGATCGCCAAGCTGGACCTGGCGCTGGGCAAGCTGGGACTCGAGCCGGGCATGACGTTGCTCGACATCGGCTGTGGCTGGGGTTCGACCATGAAGCGGGCGCTGGAGAAGTACGACGTCAACGTGGTCGGGGTGACGCTGTCCAAGAATCAGCACGCCTACTGCCAGCAGCTGCTCGACCAGGTCGACACCAACCGCACGCACCAGGTGCTGCTGAGCGACTGGGCGGACTTCGACGGGCAGGTGGACCGGATCATCACCATCGAGGCGCTGGAGCATTTCGGTTTCCAGCGTTACGACGACTTCTTCAAGTTCGTCTACAACGCCCTGCCGGCGGACGGGGTGATGCTGCTGCACTCGATCACCGGACTGACCGGCGGCCAGATCGTCGAGCGAGGCATGCCCGTCACGTTCGAGATGGCGCGGTTCATCAAGTTCATCGTGACCGACATCTTCCCCGGCGGCCGGCTGCCGTCGATCGAGAAGGTCCAGGAGCACGCGACCAAGGCCGGGTTCTCGGTGACCCACGTGGAATCGCTGCAGCTGCACTTCGCCCGGACGCTGGACCTGTGGGCCGAAGCCCTGGAAGCCAACCGGGAAGCGGCCATCGAGCTCCAGTCCGAGGAAATCTATGAGCGGTACATGAAATACCTGACCGGCTCTGCCAAGTCCTTCCGGATCGGCTACATCGACTGCCACCACTTCACCCTGCAGAAGTAGACTTTCCGGTGTCACAGACGGGCATCGGCGGCAGCCCCGAACCGATCAGCTGACCTGCCAGATCGGGTAGGGTTGCACGTCAATGACTTGAGACGCGTGCGCGCGACGCGGCAATGCCACATCACCAGGAGAACACCACCGCTAATGGCCGAGAAATCCCACGACGTCGCGACCAAGCCGACACAGTTCGAGGACATCCAGGCGCACTACGACGTCTCCGACGACTTCTTCGCCCTGTTTCAGGACCCGACGCGAACCTACAGCTGCGCATACTTCGAGCCGCCGGACATCTCTCTGCAAGAGGCCCAGATCGCCAAAGTCGACCTGAACCTGGACCAACTGGACCTCAAGCCGGGGATGACGCTGCTGGATATCGGCTGCGGGTGGGGCAACACGATGAAGCGCGCCGTCGAGAAGTACGACGTCAATGTCATCGGGTTGACGCTGTCCAAGAACCAGCACGCCCGCAGTCAGCAGGTGCTGGACTCCATCGACACCGACCGGTCGCGTCGGGTGCTGCTGCACGGCTGGGAAGACTTCCACGAACCCGTTGACCGGATCGTGTCGATCGAGGCATTCGAACACTTCGGGCACGAGAACTACGACGACTTCTTCAAGCGCTGTTTCGACATCCTGCCCGACGACGGCCGGATGATCATCCAAAGCAGCGTCAGTTACCACCCGTACAACATGCACGCTCGGGGTAAGAAGCTCACCTTCGAGACCGTGCGCTTCATCAAATTCATCATCACCGAGATTTTCCCGGGCGGCCGGCTGCCGACCACCGAGATGATGGTCGAGCACGGCGAGAAGGCCGGTTTCGTTGTCCCCGAACCTGTCTCATTGCGGTCGCACTACGTCAAAACCCTGCACATCTGGGGTAACACCCTGGAGGCGAACCGGGAAAAGGCGATCGAGGTGACCTCGCAAGAGGTGTACGACCGGTACATGAAGTACCTGCGGGGTTGCGAGCACTACTTCGACGACGAGATGCTCGACTGCAGCCTGGTCACCTACCTCAAGCCGGGGGCGGTCAGCGCCTAGATTTCTCCGGCCGGCTGTCGGATTCGCCGGGCGCCGTTCGTCGGACAGGTAGAGAGTGGAACATCAGGGTTTCGCTCACTGCCGGAGGTGAGACACATGCAGTATCTGGCTTTGTTGATCAGCAGGGAGCAGGACCGCACGCCCGATGACGGCGCGGCCGCGATGGCAGCTTTTCAGAACTTCCACGCCAAGGCGGGTCCGGCGATCCGGGCCGGCGACGCGCTGGCGCCGATGGCGGCGGGGGTGCGGATCACCGGCGGGCAGGATGCGCCGATCGCCACCGACGGTCCGTTCGCCGAGTCCGCCGAGATTGCCTGCGGCTACTACGTGTTCGAGGTGGAGAACCTCGACGACGCACTGGCGTTGGCACGCGACGTCCCCGTGGCCGCATTCGGGGCGGTGGAATTGTGGCCGGTGGTCCACTCCCTCGAACCGTCGCGCCGGCTTACCGGTGACGACTGGCTTGCGCTGCTGCTGGAGCCGCCCGGCTCCGCGCACCCGCCCGGCACCCCGGAGTGGGAGGCGGCGTCGGCTCGGCACGCGGACTTCGCAGCCGCCGCGGGCGACCACGTGATCGGGGGCGCCGCGCTGCACGACCGGTCCACCGCGACGACGGTGCGCGTCCGTGACGGCGAAACGCTGATCACGGATGGCCCGTTCGCCGAGGGCGCGGAGATCGCCACCGGAATGTATCTGCTGGGTGCCGACGACCGCGACGAGGCCGTGAAGGTGGCGTCGATGATCCCGGCCACCGCGGTGGAGTTGCGCCGTCTGGCCGGCATTTCCGGACTGTAGCCGCACCACGTGACCAGCCTGGAAGGCGTCTTCCGGCGGGAGTGGGGTCCGGCCGTCGCCGCGCTCGCGCGGTGGTCCGGTGACCTCACCCTCGCCGAGGACGCCGTCCAGGAGGCGTGCGCCGAGGCGCTTCGGTCCTGGCCGCGCGACGGGTTTCCGGATAGTCCCGGCGGTTGGCTGGTGACGGTGGCGCGCAATCGTGCCCGCGACCGGCTGCGTCGTGAATCAGTGCGTCCCGGAAAAGAATTGGCGGCCGTGGTGGACGACATCCGGGCGCGCACCGACGACACCGAGCCGCAGCCGGTGCCCGACGACGAGCTGCGGATGATGTTCACCTGCGCGCATCCCGCGCTGGACCGCCAGTCGCAGCTGGCGCTCACGCTGCGCCTGGTGTCGGGGCTGACCGTCGCCGAGATTGCCCGCGCGCTGCTGCAGACCGAGAGTGCCGTCGGTCAGCGAATCACGCGGGCCAAGAACAAGGTTCGGCACGCCAACATCCCGCTGCGGGTCCCGCCCGCGGAGTTGCTGCCCGAACGCACCCCGCATGTGCTGAGCTGCATCTACTCGGTTTTCACGGAGGGCTACTGGTCGACGGCCGGCCCGTCGGCGATTCGCGACGAACTGTGCGACGAGGGTGTCCGGCTGGGCGGGGAGCTGTGTGCGCTGATGCCGCAGGAGCCGGAGTGCCACGCCTTGGCGGCCCTGATGCTGCTGCACGATTCGCGCCGGACGACGCGCGTCGACGACGCGGGAGGGCTGGTGCCGCTCGAGGAGCAGGACCGGCATCGCTGGGACCGGAGTCGGATCGACCGCGGCCTGCAGCGGTTGCGGCTGGCAGCGGGATCGACGGGCCCATATCTGCCGCAGGCGGTGATCGCGGCGGCACACGCTACCGCGCGGTCCTGGGAACAGACCGACTGGCGGACGATCTGCGCGGCCTATGACCGCTTGCAGGGGCTCGCCGATTCGCCGGTGGTGGCGGTCAACCGGGCCGTGGCGGTCGGGTTCCGCGATGGGCCCGACGCCGGATTGGCTGCCTTGGCGCAGGTGGCCGACGATCCGCGGTTGGCCCGGTCGAATCTGGTCCCGTCGGTGCGGGCGGATCTGCTACGCCGCGCCGGCCGGCGCGGCGAGGCTGTGGACTGGTATCGAATTGCCTTGGCGTCCAACGGTTCTGCGCCGAGCCATGCCTTCTTGCGCCGGCGTATTGCCGAGTGCGGTGGCTAGCCCCGGCGCCTGTGGCGCTGCTCGCAGCGCCTGTGGCGCTGCTCGCTACCCCAGCCAGATCGACGGTCGGGTCCGCTCGCAGCGCCTACGGCGCTGCTCGCTACCCCAGCCAGATCGACGGTCGGGTCCGCTCGCAGCGCCTACGGCGCTGCTCGCTACCCCAGCCAGATCGACGGTCGGGTCCGCTCGCAGCGCCTACGGCGCTGCTCGCTACCCCTCCGAAGCAAAGTTGCGGGTGATCGACGGGTCAACCGGGATACCCGGACCCGTGGTCGTCGACACCGTCACCTTCTTCAGGTACCGCCCCTTGGACGACGACGGCTTGTGGCGCAGCACCTCGTCGAGCGCAGCCCCGTAGTTCTCGGCAAGGGCCTTCTCGTCGAACGACGCTTTACCGATGACGAAGTGCAGGTTGGCCTGCTTGTCGACCCGGAAGTTGATCTTGCCGCCCTTGATGTCGGCGACGGCCTTGGCGACGTCGGGCGTGACGGTGCCGGTCTTGGGGTTGGGCATCAACCCGCGAGGGCCCAGCACCCGGGCGATCCGACCGACCTTGGCCATCTGGTCCGGGGTCGCGATCGCGGCGTCGAAGTCCAGGAAGCCGCCCTGGATCTTCTCGATCAGGTCGTCGCTGCCGACGATGTCCGCACCCGCGGCTTGCGCCTGTTCGGCCTTCTCGCCCACCGCGAACACCGCGACGCGGGCGGTCTTGCCGGTGCCGTGCGGCAGGTTGACCGTGCCGCGCACCATCTGGTCGGCCTTGCGCGGGTCGACGCCGAGGCGAATCGCCACCTCAACGGTCGCGTCCTGCTTGGTCGAGGAGGTCTCCTTGGCGAGCTTGGCCGCCTGCAACGGGGTGTAGAGGGTGTTGCGGTCCACCTTCTCGGCGGCGGCGCGGTATGCCTTGCTGGTCTTGCTCATTCGATATCCAATCTGGGTTGGGTCCGTGGTCAGCGGGCCGAAGCTGGCCCTCCCACGCTTTCGGGTTACTGCGGGAACTACTCGACGGTGATGCCCATCGACCGGGCGGTGCCGGCGATGATCTTGGCCGCAGCGTCGATGTCGTTGGCGTTGAGGTCGGTCTTCTTGGTCTCAGCGATCTCACGCACCTGGTCCCAGGTGACCTTGGCGACCTTGGTCTTGTGGGGTTCCGCCGAGCCCTTGCCCACGCCGGCGGCCTTGAGCAGCAGCTTGGCGGCGGGCGGGGTCTTCAGCGCGAAGGTGAAGCTGCGGTCCTCGTAGACCGTGATCTCCACCGGGATGACGTTGCCGCGCTGGGCTTCTGTCGCGGCGTTGTACGCCTTGCAGAATTCCATGATGTTGACGCCGTGCTGGCCGAGCGCGGGGCCGACGGGCGGTGCTGGGTTGGCTTGACCCGCCACGATCTGCAGCTTGATCAGCCCGACGACTTTCTTCTTCTTCGGGGCCATGAGTTGTCCTACGTTCCTTCCGTGATTTGGGTGCCCAGCGGGCTAGATTTTGGAGACCTGGCTGAAGGTCAGTTCCACCGGTGTTTCCCGGCCGAAGATGGAGACCAGCACCTTGAGCTTCTGCTGCTCGGCGTTGACCTCGTTGATCGTGGCCGGCAACGTCGCGAACGGGCCGTCCATCACCGTTACCGATTCGCCGACCTCGTAGTCGACCTCGACAACCGGGCGTTCCAGCCCACCCGTCTCGGCCGCGGCGGCGGTGCTGGCCGCGCCTTTGGCGACCTTCTTGGCCGATCCCGGCGGCAGCAGGAATTTCACCACGTCGTCGAGCGCCAGCGCCGACGGGCGGGAGGTCGCGCCGACGAACCCGGTCACTCCGGGCGTGTTACGCACGGCTGCCCAGGAGTCGTCGGTCAGATCCATCCGCACCAGGATGTAGCCGGGCAGCACCTTGCGATTGACCTGCTTGCGCTGGCCGTTCTTGATCTCGGTGACCTCTTCGGTGGGCACCTCCACCTGGAAGATGTAGTCGCCGACGTCGAGGTTCTGCACACGGGTCTCGAGGTTGGCTTTCACCTTGTTCTCGTATCCCGCGTAGGAGTGGATGACGTACCAGTCTCCTGGCTTGGCGCGAAGTTCTGCCTTGAGCGCGGCGGCCGGGTCGATGTCTTCAGCCGGGGCGGCGCCTGCGTCTTCAGCCGGGGCGCCTGCGTCCTGGGCCTCCTGCAGGTCGACCGCTTCACCCGCGGACGTGTCACCGTCGAAGGTAGTCACGGTTTTCGGTCCTCTCTATTTCTGTCTCAGCCGAACACCAGCAGCACGAGCTTGCTCAGGCCCAGGTCCGCGCCGCCTACCAGCGCGACCATGAAGGCCAGGAAAACCAGCACCACCGATGTGTAAGTGAGCATCTGCTTGCGGTTGGGCCAGATCACCTTGCGCATCTCGGCTACAACCTGCTTGAGGTAGTTGTAGACGAAGACGAACGGGTTGACCGCACCCGACGAACCGGCCTTCTTGGACTTGCTGTCCTTGCCGGCCGACTTGGCTTTGGCCGAAGACGACTTCGCAGCGCCCTTCTTGTCTTTCTTGGCGTCCTTCGTGACGGAGACCTTGCCGGCCTTGGCGTCGGCGGACGTCTCCTCGTCTGACGAGGACTCGTCGTCGATCTCCACGCGCTGCCGGGACCGCTTGCCCGTCGGGCGTTGCGGCCTCGTTACCGCCTTGGTCACCACGGCCGTCCGACCGCCGTTGTCCTCGGTCTCACCGCCGTTGCTTGCGGCGTCGTCGGCAACGTCGCCTTCGTCGCTCACCGCATGCTCCTTCGTTCGCTAGCTGTTCCGCGCCCCCCGTGCCACTTTCGGTGGCCACACTTCCAGTGTCCACCATGGCACGGCACCACCATGGTCCGGCTCCTCCTCGGGCCTTTCAGCCTTCAGCAGGGGCGACAGGACTTGAACCTGCAACCTGCGGTTTTGGAGACCGCTGCTCTGCCAGTTGAGCTACGCCCCTTCGGCGGGCTTACATGACTCGCGCGCTCCCCGTGCGGTGAGGCGAACCGACGGACAGCGCGCTGGTAATGGGAAAACCCGAGGTCCGAGTGTACATCGACGCAGGACCCAGATACTAATTACGCGGTCCTGACTACCTGCCCGGTTTCCTTGTCCCACCTGAGCTGGATGGAATTGTCTCCTTCGTGACCCATCAGGGTGGTGAAGGCCTCCAGGACCAACTCACCGTCCTGGTTGTGGCAGAAGTTCTTGGTGACGACGATGTCGGCGCCGAAACGCTCGTCGACCGATTCGATGCGCAGGCTGCCATAGAGCTTGTCGCCTACCTTGATCTGCTTGTGGTAGACGAATTTCTGGTCGACCTGCACGATCTGCATGGTCTCGAAGCCCACGTCGACGTTGCGGAAGAAATCGTCCTGGATCAGTTTCGCCAGGATGGACACGAAGGTCAGGGGGGCGAGAATGGCGTCGTAGCCGATCTCGGCGGCGGCAGCTTCGTCGTAGTAGGCCTGATGATCGCACTTGACCGAGCGGGAAAATTGCCGAACCTGTTCGCGCCCCACCTCGAAATAGTCTGGATATTTCCAGGTCATCCCGCGAATATCGGTTTTGAGAGCCATCCCGCTACGCCAGCTTCGCCGAGGCGATGGCCCGGCCGAAGATCTTCTTGCCACCGGTGGTGGCCGTCAGCGCAATGGTCACCGACTTGCTTTCCGGGTCGACGGACTTCACCCGACCGCTGAACACCAGCTCGGCGCCTTTGCCGTCGTTGGGCACCGGGACGATGGCGGTGAACCGCACGTTGTACTCGGTCACCGCGCCCGGGTCGCCGACCCACGACGTGACGTAGCCGCCACCGATACCCATGGTCAGCATGCCGTGCGCGATCGCGGTGTCCAGCCCCACCAGCTTGGCGATCTCGTCGTCCCAGTGGATCGGGTTGAGGTCACCCGAGACACCGGCGTAGTTGACCAGATCTTGGCGGGTCAGCGGGTAGGTCCGCTCCGGGAGCTGGTCACCCACCTTTACCGAACTGAACTCACGCAGAGGCATCCGAAAATCCTTCTTCCCCATCTTCGCCGGCACGACCAGCCAGGGTCGTGTAGGTCTCTTGCACGATGTCACCAGCGTCGTTGGTGACGATGTTCTTGGTGACGATGATCTGGGTGCCGTGTGCCTCGCGTACCGAGTCCACATACACGTCGCAGTACAGCTTGTCGCCGGCCACGATCGGCCGCTCGAACTTGAGTACCTGGTCGATCTGGACGATCCGCTCGTCCGAGATCGCGATGTTCGCGTAGTCGAAGAACGCCGTCTGAGCTTTGTAACCGAACACGCAGATGAACGTCAGCGGTGCCGCCAGCCCTTTGTAGCCGAGTTCAGCCGCCGCATCCTCGTCGTAGAAGTAGGGTTCGTCGTTTTGGACAGCAGTGGCGTACTCGCGAATCTTCTCCCGCTCCACCACGTAATAGTCGGGGTAGCGGTAATGCATCCCGACTATGTCTTTGGACAACGCCACAGCTCTTGAACCTACCTAAAGTATTTCCCGGGAGATCTGAAACCGACTGCAGCGGCTGCTATCGAGTTTCGCGGTGTCCCTGGTGCTTGCCGCAATTCGGGCAGAACTTCTTGAGCTCCAGCCGGTCGGGGTCATTGCGGCGGTTCTTCTTGGTGATGTAGTTGCGGTGCTTGCACACTTCGCACGCCAGAGTGACCTTGGGGCGGACGTCGGTACTGGAAGCCATGACTCAATCTCTCTCGCGTCTGTCGTTCAGAACTGTCTAAATCCAATGTTGCCTTGTAGCGATGGCCGGACTCGAACCGGCGACCTAACGATTATGAGTCGTTCGCTCTAACCAACTGAGCTACACCGCCTCAGCGCCAACCCGAGGGTCGGGGCCGTCGCCTGCTCGGCGTCCGCCGAGCCCCCTAACGGAATCGAACCGTTGACCTTTTCCTTACCATGGAAACGCTCTACCGACTGAGCTAAGGGGGCCGTTCGCCCGCGCCGACCAGTCCGGTCCCGGGCCTAAAAGAGGGTACAGCCTGGCGCGCAACGTCTCCAAACCACGGGGCGGTTGAGGTGACCGCACTCCGCAAACAGCAGTCAGCTCGCCGGTGTCGCGATGGGGTCGCGACGCCAGGCACTCAGGTCGCTGAACTCGTCGTACTCTTCGTCCTGCGGCTCGTGCTCGGGCTCGTCGGCTTCGTCCAGGAGAGCTTTCAGCGCCAGGAAGACGGCTTCGCGCGCGTCGGCCAGGTGGTACTTGCCTATGACCTGTTGAAGCAAAGAGTCTTCAACCACGATCTCGACCCTTTTCAGCATGTATCCATTTTACGAGCCCTGGCAAGGTCTGCCCTGGTCGAAGGCCGCATTGGGGTTACTTCGGCCAACCCATACTCTGATGGGATGCCTGACACCGATCGACTGTATTTCCGTCAATTGCTTTCCGGCCGTGATTTCGCCACCGGCGACCCGATCGCGACGCAGATGCGCAACTTCGCTTACCTGATCGGCGATCGGCAAACGGGCGACTGTGTGGTGGTCGATCCGGCGTACGCCGCCGGCGATCTGGTCGACGCGCTCGAGGCCGACGGCATGCACTTGTCGGGAGTGCTGGTCACCCATCACCACCCGGACCATGTCGGCGGATCGATGATGGGTTTCGAGCTCAAAGGCCTGGCTGAGCTGCTCGACCGGGCGAGCGTGCCGGTACACGTCAATACCCATGAGGCGCTGTGGGTGTCCCGGGTAACCGGGATCCCGTTGAGCGACCTGACCACCCACGAGCACCGGGACAAGGTCAGCATCGGAGACATCGAGATCGAGTTGCTGCACACCCCGGGGCACACGCCGGGCAGCCAGTGCTTCCTGCTGGACGGACGATTGGTGGCCGGCGACACGCTGTTCCTGGAAGGGTGCGGGCGCACCGACTTCCCCGGTGGCGACTCCGACGAGATGTTCCGCAGCCTGCAGCAGCTGGCGGCGTTGCCGGGCGACCCGACGGTGTTTCCCGGGCACTGGTATGCGCCTGAGCCCAATGCCTCACTCTCGGAGGTCAAACGCACAAATTATGTGTACCGGCCCGCTAACCTCGACCAGTGGCGAATGATGATGGGCGGCTGATAGTCGTTTTTCGGGCGAACACGAATGGCCATTCTGGGCACGATCGATAGGTCCGGCAGCAATACACAGCTAGTCCTTCTACGATCATCGAAGCTACATTCCCGAGCGGAGGGCGGATTCGATGGGTTGGGTCCAAGGAAGCTGGCAAGGGATCGCCAACGCCGAGTCCAGCACCTGGTTGGCGTGGGCCGCATGGGCGGCACTCGCGTTGGGGGTCGTCGCGCTGATCTTCACCTACCGCCAGCTGCAGCGGAACCGCGCGCTGGCCGCGGAGAAGACGCGCCCGTACGTCGCCATGCTGATGGAACCGCACGTGGCGGACTGGCACGTCATCGAGCTGGTGGTGCGCAATTTCGGTCGCACCGCGGCGTATGATATCCGGTTCAACTTCCCCAATCCCCCGACCGTCGCCGAATACGAAAACGCTTCCGACGGTTACGCCGACGTCGTCGAACTGCAGTTGCCGCGGGAATTGCCGATGCTGGCGCCGGGCCAGGAGTGGCGAATGGTGTGGGATTCGGCGCTCGACCGGGCCGAGATCGGACACGGGGTCGAGTCCCGCTTCGAGGGCACCGTCAGTTACTACGACCGGCCGCAGCGGCCGCGGGGCTGGAAGTTCTGGCAGCGGGAGCGACAGCCGCTGGAGACCAAGGTGGTGCTGGACTGGGACGCGCTGCCGCCCGTGCAGCGCATCGAATTGATGACGACGCACGACCTGGCCAAGCGGGAGAAGCAGAAGCTCGAGCTGCTGCGCAGCGTGCTCACCTATTTCCACTACGCGAGCAAGGAAACGCGCCCCGAGGTGTTCCGCGGCGAGATCGACCGCATCAACCGGGCGGTGCAGGAAACCCAGGACAGGTGGCGCACGCGGCAGCTGGACGAGCCGACCGACGTCAGCCTGCGCTGGGGTGACGCCGAGAATGAGCTGGGTAAGCATCACAGCCAACGCGTGTAGCACCGTCGACGCGACACAATCGAACACCGAAGGAGAGACTCGATGAGCGGTCCGGTCGTTTACACCCACGACGAGGCCATTGGGGTCATCCGGATGGACGACGGCAAGGTCAACGCGCTGGGGCCGACCATGCAGCAGGCCCTCAACGACGCGATCGACCAGGCTGACCGCGACGAGGTCGGCGCGTTGGTGATCACCGGGAACGAGCGGGTGTTCAGTGGCGGATTCGACCTGAAGATCCTCACGTCCGGGGATCTGCAGCCGGCGATCGACATGCTGCGCGGCGGCTTCGAGTTGTCCTACCGGCTGTTGACCTACCCCAAGCCGGTGGTGATGGCCTGCACCGGTCCGGCGATCGCGATGGGCGCGTTTCTGCTGTGCTCGGGCGACCACCGGATCGCCGCCCACGCGTCCAACATTCAGGCCAACGAGGTCGCGATCGGCATGGTGATCCCGTGGGCCGCAATGGAAATCATGAAGCTGCGGCTGACTCCGTCGGCCTACCAGCAGGCCGCCGGCCTGGCAAAGACTTTCTTCGGTGAGACGGCGCTGGCCGCGGGCTTCATCGACGAGATGGCGCTGCCCGACCGGGTGGTCGCCCGCGCCGAGGAGTCCGCGCACGAATTCGCCCGTCTCAAGCAGGCCGCGCACGCCGCGACGAAGTTGCGGGCCCGCGCGGATGCCCTCAAGGCGATCCGCGCCGGCATCGACGGCATCGAGAAGGAGTTCGGCCGGTAACCGGGGCTACTGGTATTGGCGGTACCGCTCGAGGTACTCAACCCAATTCCACGTCGACAGGAATGTTTGGGCCGCCGCGTAACCCTTGTCGTACAAGGCCTCGGCGTCGTTGCGGGTGATGCCGAAGTCCAGGAAGTTGACCGCCGTCGAGTCGACCCTGATCGCGCGGGCCTTGACCCAGGGCTGGTTGAGATAGGTCTGATCGTGTCCGACGATCAGGGTGGTGATCAGTTGTTCGAGCAGTATTGACGGCGGGCCCAGCAGGCGCAGCGCGCCGATGCCGGGGATCACCTGTTCGTTGTCGCCGGGCAGTTCCGGCACCACGGTGATGCCGAAGGTGGGCCAGCGCGGCGGCTTGCAGTCGGGCCGGTCGAAGGTGTCGATCGGAAAATTCGACAGCACACCGCCGTCCACCAGGGTGGAGGTGAGTCCGGTGTTGCTGGTCAGGGTGACGGGCCGGAAGAAGAACGGTATCGACATGGAGGCGCGGACCGCGTCGGCAACGAATTGTTCGTCGGGATCCAGACCGTAGAGCCGTTGGTAGTCCCAGGGCAGCCGCGCGAGTTGACCGGTGGTGATGTCGGTGACCGTGACCGCCAACCGGTAGCGTCGCTCGACACTGATCTGCCGGTCGGTCAGGGCCAGGTCACCGAATGTCGTCACGCCCAGGTTCTTCAGTTCACTGCGGATCCATTGGTGGGCGAAATCGCCTCGATATAAACCGTTTTCGCGTAGCAGTCCCCATGCCGAGCCGACCAGCGGTAGCTGACCGACGGGTCCGCTGTCCCGGAATTTGTCGTAGGGCAGGGTGAGCGCGATCTCTTTGATCTGGTCGGTGGTGAGCTGGTTGCCGTTGGCTGCGGCTGCCAGAATCGACCCGACCAGTGATCCGGCGGAGACGCCGGAAACCCGTTTGAGCGTGTACCCCGCGTCCAGGACGGCGACGGCGGCGCCGACCAGACCGACGCCCTTGACGCCGCCGCCGGAGAGCACCAGGTCGACGGGTTTGCGGCGCGCCGGCTTCGAATTCTGTGCTTTGGTATCAGGAATACCGTCGAGACTAGCCATCGGCTGGGGCCGAGTCACCGCTGCGGGCAGATCCTCTGGCGATCTCCGATTCGGGGGATAGTTAGTGTTGCCTGGTGGATATCAACGGAATCAGTGCAATCGTCACCGGTGGGGCCTCGGGAATCGGTGCGGCCACCGCTCGGCAACTGGCTGCCCGGGGCGCCCGGGTCGTCGTCGCCGATCTGCAGGAGGAGCGCGGCAAGGAGCTCGCTCACGAGATCGGCGGCGCCTTCGTCACCGTCGACGTCACCAAGACCGAGCAGATCGAGGATGCGGTGAACACCGCGGTCGACCTGGGCCCGTTGCGTGCTCTGGTCAATTCGGCGGGCATCGGCTGGGCGCAGCGAACCATCGGCAAGGACGGCGAGTTCGCCTCGGCGCACAACCTGGATGCCTACAAGAAGGTGTTGGCGATCAACCTGGTCGGCACGTTCGACTGCATCCGCTTGGCGGCAACGGCCATGAGCCGGCTGGAACCCAGCGCGACCGGTGAGCGCGGGGCGATCGTCAACATGACCAGTGTCGCCGCCTTCGACGGCCAGATCGGCCAGGCCGCGTATTCGTCGTCCAAGGGCGGCGTGGTCGGGCTGACACTGCCGGTGGCCCGCGACCTGGCCGCGGTCGGGATCCGGGTCAACACGGTGGCTCCCGGTCTGATCGACACCCCGATCTACGGCGAAGGCGAAGCTTCCGAGGCGTTCAAGGCGAAGCTGGGCGAGTCGGTGCTGTTCCCGCACCGGTTGGGCAAGCCCGACGAACTGGCTTCGATGGTTCTCGAGTTGCTCAGCAACTCCTACATGAACGCCGAGGTCGTCCGGGTGGACGGTGGAATCCGGATGCCCCCCAAGTAACCCTGAGTGCGGTTACGCTGGCGGCTCACTGATGGGCCGAAGTCCATTGGTAGGGAAGGAATTTCCCGTCGAAGGTCACCACGACGCGGTCCCCCGACGGGTGTGGCTTCTTCTGTAGGTCGATGCTGAAGTTGATGGCACTCATGATGCCGTCGCCGAACTGCTCGTGGATAACTTCCTTGAGCGCGCCGCCGTAGACCTGCAGCGCCTCGTAGAAGCGGTAGATGGTCGGGTCGGTGGGCACCGCGGTCGGCAGTCCGCCACGCATCGGGGTCGCCGCCAATATCGGCACGGTGGATTCGTCCAGCCCCAGCAGGTCGACCAGGATCTTGCCCTGTTCGGCGGGTATCGGGTGCTGGCCCAGCAGCGCCGACGTCGTCCACAGCAGCGGCCGATCGATGGCGTCGGCCAGCTGCTGCCAGCTCAGACCCCTGGTCAACCGGGCGACGACGATCTGTTCGGTGATCTCGTGTCTGTTCACGTCCCCCAGCATGCCGTGATCCGGCGTGAGTCGACGCACCGCAGCCCCCGATCGGAAGCCGAGCATGACGGCGACGTGTCGGCCCCACGGACTATGGTGGCCCGCGATGGCGCTTCATCTACACCGTGCCGAACGGACCGATCTGCTTGCCGACGGTCTGGGCGCCCTGTTGGCCGAGCCGCTGGCGGACCCCTTTGCCCTGGAGCTGGTCCTGGTGCCGGCCCGCGGGGTCGAGCGCTGGTTGAGTCAGCGGCTGTCCCACCGATTGGGGCGCAAGCCGGATCGTGGCGACGGTGTGTGCGCCGGCGTGTCGTTCCGCAGCCCGGCGTCGCTGATCGCCGAGGTCACCGGAACCGTGGACGACGATCCGTGGTCGCCCGAGGCCATGACGTGGCCGCTGTTGGAGGTGATCGACTGTTCACTGGACGAGCCGTGGTGTGCCTCGCTGGCAAAACATTTGGGGCACTTCGAAATTGGAGACGAAGCCGAACTGCGTCGGGGACGACGTTACGCGGTGGCGCGTCGGCTGGCCGGGCTGTTCGCCTCCTACGCTCGGCAACGCCCCGGTTTGCTGGTCGACTGGCTGGACGGCAACGGCGGCAACCTCGACGAGGATCTGGCCTGGCAGCCCGAATTGTGGCGCGCGCTGGTCGCCCGGGTCCCCGCGGATCCACCGCACGTCCGGCACGAAAAGACGCTCACCCGTTTGCACGCCGGCCGCGCGGAGCTACCGCCCAGGTTGTCCCTGTTCGGGCATACCCGGTTGGCCGGTACCGACGTAGAACTGCTCGAGGCGGTGGCCACCCACCACGAGCTGCACTTGTGGCTGCCGCATCCCAGCGACGCGCTGTGGCAGGCGCTGGCCGGCAGTCACGGTGTCCTGCCGCGCCGGGAGGACACCAGTCACCGCGAGGTCGGGCATCCGCTGTTGGCCACGCTGGGCAGGGATCTGCGCGAGCTGCAACGTAGCCTGCCCGCTCATCCCGCGACCGACGAGGCACTCGCCGGCGCCGAGAGACCCGACACCCTGCTCGGCTGGCTGCAGTCCGACCTGACCGCCAACGCTGTTCGGCCCCAGGGACGCACACTTGCGCCGAACGACCGCTCGGTCCAGGTGCACAGCTGTCACGGCCCGGCCCGCCAGATCGACGTGCTGCGCGAGGTGCTGCTCGGCCTGCTCGCCGACGACCCCACCCTGGAGCCGCGGGACATCCTGGTGATGTGCCCCGACATCGAGACCTATGCGCCGTTGATCGTGGCCGACTTCGGGCTCGGCGATGTGGTTCCGGGCGTCCATCCCGGCCACCGGCTGCGGGTGCGGCTCGCCGATCGTTCACTGCTGCAAACCAATCCGCTGCTGGGCGTGGCTTCCCAGCTGCTCGAGCTGGCGAACGGCCGGGTGACGGCGAGCGAGGTGCTCAACTTTGCCCAAGCCGCTCCGGTGCGAGCGCGCTTCGGGTTCGGCGACGACGACCTGGAGGGCATCACCCGCTGGGTGCGCCAGGCGAACATCCGGTGGGGTTTCGACAAGGAGCACCGCGCGCCGTTCGGGGTCGACTTCGTGCACAACACTTGGCGATTCGGGGTCGACCGCGTGCTGGCCGGGGTCGCACTGTCGGAGGCTTCGCATTCGTGGATCGATTCGACGCTGCCGCTCGACGATGTCGGCAGCAACCGGGTCGAACTGGTGGGCCAGTTCGCCGAGTTCGTCGACCGGTTGCGGCGTGCGGTCGATTCCCTCACCGGGATCCGCGCGCTGCGGGAGTGGTTGACCGCGTTGACCGACGGCGTCGCCCTGTTGACGGCGATCGACGATGCCGATGCGTGGCAGACCAGCCAGCTGCAGCGCGAGTTCGGCGACGTGCTCCGTACCGCGGGAGACCGATCGCAGACGCCGCTGCGGCTGACCGACGTGCGCGCACTGCTGCAACGCCACCTCGCCGGGCGTCCCACTCGGGCGAACTTCCGTACCGGCACGCTGACCGTTTGCACCATGGTCCCGATGCGTTCGGTCCCACACCGGGTGATCTGCCTGGTGGGTCTGGACGACGGCGTCTTCCCGCGCTTGGGTGTCGTCGACGGTGACGACGTGCTGGCCCGCCGCCCGCTGACCGGTGAGCGCGACATCCGTTCCGAGGACCGGCAACTGCTGCTCGACGCCGTCGGGGCGGCCACCGACCATCTGGTCATCACCTACACCGGCGCGAACGAGTATTCGGGTCAACGTCGGCCACCCGCGGTCCCGCTGGCCGAGTTGCTCGACACCCTGGACAACACGACCGAGCAACACGTTCGTTCCCGGATAGTCACCGAACATCCGTTGCAGCCCTTCGATATTCGTAACGTCGAGCGTGGCCGACTGGTCCCGGGGGTGCCGTTCAGCTTCGATCCGACCGTCTTGCGCGCGGCCCGGTCGGCCAGCGGTGTGCGCGCCGAGCAACCGAAGTTCATCTGCGGGCCGCTGCCGCCCCCACCGATCGACGACATCGCACTCGCAGACCTGGTCTCGTTCTTCAAAGATCCGGTGAAGGGGTTCTTCCGGGCGCTGGAGTACACGTTGCCGTGGGACGTCGACGGCGTCGCGGACGCCATGCCGGTGGAGATCGACGCGCTGGAGGCGTGGACCGTCGGTGATCGGATGCTCAACGACATCCTGGCCGGCATGGCTCCCGACCAGGCCCGGCACGCGGAGTGGCGGCGCGGGACGCTGCCACCCGGCCGGCTCGGCTGGCGCAAGGTGACCGAGATCCGCGACCAGGCCGCCCTGCTCGCGGACGCGGCGCGGCAGCACCGGCACGTCGACGCGGCCGCCTACGACGTCGACATCGACCTCGGCGGTCGACGGTTGACGGGCACGGTGCCGCATGTGTTCGGCGACCGGTTGGTGTCGGTGACGTACTCCAAGCTCGACGGCAAGCATCTGCTGCAATCGTGGATCCCGTTGTTGGCGTTGTTCGCCCAGTTCCCCGGGCGTGACTGGTCGGCCGTCTGCATCGGCCGGCCGAAGCGGGGCACTACTGCGCGCGAGGAGTGCCTCGGACAACCACCGCAGCCCGCCGCCGATCTGTTGCGTGACCTGGTGGCCATCTACGACGCCGGACGCCGGGAGCCGATTCCGTTGCCCGTCAAGACTTCCTACGCGTGGGCGGTGGCCCGCTATGCCGGTGAGGACCCGATTACCAAGGCCCGGTACCGGTGGAAATCCGACCGGTACCCCGGCGAGGACGACGAGCCGGCTCACGTGCGAGCCTGGGGACGGCACGCCCCGCTGACTGATCTGATGCAGCCGCTGCGCCCCGGCGAGGAATACGAGGGAGAAGACAATCGCCTGGGCGCCTACGCCGCTCGACTCTGGCTGCCGATGCTGCGGGCCGAAGTGCACGCGGAACGGAGCCACCGCTGATGCAACCGTTCGACCTGCTCGGCCCGCTGCCCGGCGCGCGCTCCACCACGGTGCTGGAGGCCAGCGCCGGAACCGGTAAGACGTTCGCGTTGGCCGGCCTGGTGACCCGGTACGTCGCCGAGGGCCGGGCCACCCTGGATGAAATGTTGCTCATCACGTTCGGGCGGGCGGCCAGCCAGGAGCTCCGCGAACGGGTGCGATGCCAAATCGTGGATACGCTCAATGCTTTCGACGATCCGGGCGCGGTCGGCGACAACCAGCTGGTGGGCCGTCTCGTCGCGGGCACCGATTCCGAACGTGCGGGGCGCCGGCAACGCCTGCGGGATGCGTTGGCCGACTTCGACTCCGCGACCATCGCCACCATCCACCAGTTCTGCCAGTTGGTGCTGAAATCACTTGGTGTGGCCGGTGATACGGACGCCGGCGTCACTCTGGTTGAAGATCTCGACGAGTTGGTCACCGAGATCGTCGACGATCTGTACCTTGCGCATTTCGGGCAGCAGCGTGACGATCCGGTACTGGATTATCCCGAGGCGCTGCGGATCGCCCGCAAGGCGGTGAACAACCCGTCGACGCAGCTGCGGCCACTCGATCCGGCGCAGGGCTCCCCGGCCGCGGTGCGCGTGAATTTCGTCAAAAGCGTTCTCGCCGAGCTGGAAAGGCGCAAGCGAAAGCGCGGCATCCTGGGTTACGACGATCTGCTCATCCGGTTGGCCGACGCCCTCGACACCGACGATTCCCCGGCCCGGGTCCGCATGCATCAACGCTGGCCGATCGTGATGGTCGACGAGTTTCAGGACACCGACCCGGTGCAGTGGCAGGTGTTGCAGCGTGCGTTCAGCGGCCGGTCCACGCTGATCCTCATCGGTGACCCCAAGCAGGCCATCTACGCGTTTCGCGGCGGCGACATCGTGACCTACCTGCATGCCGCCGCGACCGCGGGCGACAAACGGACGCTGGCGATGAACTGGCGCAGCGACGCCGCGCTCGTCGACCGGCTGCAGGCGGTGCTGCTGGGTGCCGAACTCGGCGGCCCCGACATCGTCGTCCGCGACGTGACGGCCTGTCATCAGGGCCACCGCCTGGCCGGGGCGCCCCGCAACCATCCGTTCCGGCTTCGCGTTGTGAAACGAGAAACATTGGGCCGCAATGGACTTCAAAATCTTCCTATCGGCGAACTGCGGGAGCACATCGGTCGCGACCTCGCCGCGGACATCGGCGCGCTGCTGGCCGGCGGCGCCACGTTCGACGGCAAACCGCTGGGGGCCGGTCACGTCGCGGTGATCGTCGAGACGCACAAGGATGCCCGCGCCTGCCATCGCGCCCTTGCCGACGCCGGTATCCCCGCGGTGTACACCGGCGATTCGGATGTGTTCGCCTCAGCCGCCGCCGACGACTGGCTGGCGCTGCTGGAAGCCTTCGACCAACCGCACCGCCCCGGCATCGTGCGCGCCGCCGCGGCGACGATGTTCTTCGGCCACACCGCCGAGGACCTGGCAAGCGGCGGGGACGCGCTCACCGACCGCGTCGCCGACACCTTGCGCGGCTGGGCCGACCACGCCCGGCAGCGCGGCGTGGCGGCGATATTCGAGGCGGCGCAGATGGCCGGGATGAGCGATCGGGTGCTGTCCTGGCAGGGCGGCGAGCGACACATGACCGACCTGGCGCATTTGACGCAGCTACTGCAGGAAACCGCCCACCGCGAGCAGTATTCGCTGCCCGCGCTGCGGGATTGGCTGCGCGACCAGCGCGACGAGCGGGGTGGCGCCACCGAGCGCAACCGCAGGCTGGACAGCGACGCCGCGGCGGTGCAGATCATGACGGTGTGGGTGAGCAAGGGCCTGCAATATCCCGTCGTGTACCTGCCGTTCGCGTTCAATCGCAACATCCAGGAACGCGATCTGGTGCTGTTCCACGACGGGGATGTGCGTTGCCTGCATGTCGGTGGCAAGGACAGTCCGGATTTCGCCGCGGTGGAACAGCTGGGTTGTCAAGAGGCGGCCAGCGACGACAGCCGGCTTACGTACGTCGCGCTGACGCGGGCCCAGTCACAGGTGGTGGCCTGGTGGTCGCCAGCACACGACGAACCCAACGGCGGCCTGTCCCGGCTGCTGCGGGGCCGGCGCCCCGGGGATTCCGTGGTGCCCGACCGCTGCACGCCCGCCAAGATCAGCGACGAGGAAGCGTGGTTGCGACTGCGGGAGTGGGAAGACGCCAGTGGTCCGGTCATCGAGGAATCGGTGATCGGCCCGTCGCCCGGCGTTCCGGACCGCATGGCGCCGTCGGACCTGGACATTCGGCACTTCCATCGGCCCATCGACACCGCATGGCGGCGCACGTCCTACTCGGGGCTGATCCGGGTCTCGGAGCGGCCGGGGGTGTCCGTCGGCGTGAGCAGCGAGCCTGAGGTGGCCGAGCTGGACGACGAAGTCGGCGACATTCCGTTGACCAGGCCGGCAGCCACATCCGCGGTGCCCTCGCCGATGGCCGCACTGCCGACCGGCGCGAAGTTCGGTTCGTTGGTCCACGCGGTGCTGGAGACGGCCGATCCGTTCGCCGCCGATCTCGCCGCTGAGCTCGAAGCGCAGATCCGGGTGCATTCGGTCTGGTGGCCGGTGGACACGCCTGCCGCGGAACTGGCCGCCGCTCTGGTCACGATGCACGACACTCCCCTGGGCCCGCTGGCCGCGGGGGTGACGCTACGGCAGATCGGTCTGCCGGACCGGCTGCGCGAGTTGGACTTCGAGTTTCCCCTGGCCGGCGGTGACGTCCGCGCGGGCGCGGCCGATGTTCGGCTGTCCGATGTCGGTTTGTTGTTGCGCTCGCACCTACCCGCCGATGACCCGTTGGCCTGCTATGCCGACAGGTTGGCCGGCGAACCGCTGGGCGACCAATCGTTGCGCGGGTATCTCAGTGGTTCGGTCGACGCGGTGTTGCGGATTCCCGACGGCACCGAACACCGGTATCTGGTGGTCGACTACAAGACCAACTGGCTCGGCGATGCGGACCGGTCCTCGCTGACGGCGGCCGATTACACCCGACCGCGACTGGTCGAGGCGATGCTGCATTCGGACTATCCGCTGCAAGCATTGCTGTATAGCGTTGTGCTGCACCGCTTTCTACGCTGGCGCGTGCCCGACTACGATCCGGCCCGTCACCTGGGCGGGGTGCTGTATCTGTTCTTGCGCGGCATGTGCGGACCGGACACCCCGGTGGTGGACGGGCATCCGGCCGGGGTGTTCAGTTGGGCGCCGCCGGCGGCGCTGGTGACGTCGATTTCTGATTTGCTCGACGCCGGCAGGGCTGCGGCATGACGGTGGAGATCGTCGACCCGGCCGACTGGCGGCAGGCCGTGGGGGCTGCCGGGATTTTGCGGACCTTCAACGAGGCCGGCGTGATCGAATCGGCGGACGTCCATGTCGCGCAGCGGCTTTCGGAGATGTCGGGCGAATCGGATCCGTCGGTTTCGCTGGCGGTGGCCTTGGTGGTGCGCGCGTTGCGGGGCGGCTCGGTCTGCCTGGACCTGCGCATGGTGGAGGCACAGGTCGGTGTGCCGAGGTTGCCGTGGCCGGATCCCGACGAGTGGCTGGCCGCCGTCCTGGCCAGCCCGCTGGCCGGATCCCCGCCCGTGCTGCGGGTTTACGACGGCCGCCTGCTGTACCTGGACCGGTATTGGCGGGAGGAACAACAGGTCGCCGACGATTTCGTAGCCTTGTTGTCAAACCGCGCCTTGTTGTCGAACCGCGCGGCGGGGCAGATATCCGGGCTCGACCGGCTGTTCCCCCACGACTACGAAGAACAGCGGGCGGCCGCGAACACCGCACTGCGCCAAGGCTTGACGGTGCTCACCGGCGGGCCGGGCACCGGCAAGACCAGCACGGTGGCACGGTTGTTGGCGCTGTTCGCCGAGCAGCAGGAGCTGGCCGGCGGGCCGCGGTTGCGCATCGCATTGTCGGCGCCCACGGGCAAGGCCGCGGCTCGGCTCAACGAGGCGGTACAGTTGGAGATCGGTGAGCTCAGTGAGGTTGACCAGCAACGGGTTTCGGGTCTGCGCGCCACCACACTGCACCGGTTGTTGGGCAGTCGGCCGGATTCCTCGTCGCGGTTTCGCCATCACCGCGCCAACCGTTTGCCGCACGACGTCATCGTGGTCGACGAGTGTTCGATGGTGTCGCTGACCATGATGGCCCGGCTGCTCGAGTCGGTGCGCCCCCAGACGCGTCTGCTGCTGGTCGGCGACCCGGACCAGTTGGCATCGGTGGAGGCCGGCGCTGTGCTGGCCGACCTGGTGGACGGCTTGGGCCCGCAGGACGAGGCACTGGCGGTGTTGAAGACCTCCCATCGCTTCGGTGAGTCGATCGGTGCGCTGGCGTTGGCGATCCGCGACGGTGACGCCGACCTGGCGGTCGAAGTGTTGCGGGCCGGCGGGGATCACGTCGAGTGGATCGACACCGCCGAGCCCACCGATGAGCTGCGTAAGGTACTTGTCCCGCACGCGCTTCGGTTGCGTGCGGCAGCGGTGCTGGGTGATGCGACGGCCGCGCTGGCGACCCTCGACGAGCATCGTCTGTTGTGTGCGCACCGCCGCGGTCCGCACGGTATCCAATATTGGAACCGACAGGTCGAGCGCTGGCTGGCCGAGGCTACCGGCGAGCCGATCTGGTCGTCCTGGTACGTCGGCAGACCGGTGCTTGTCACCACCAACGACTATGGGCTGGGCGTCTACAACGGCGACGCCGGGGTGACTGTCCTGGACGCGGAGCACGAAGGTGCGCTTCGCGTCGTCATCGCCGGCACCGACGGCTTGCTCGGGTTCGCCTCCAGCCGGCTGTCCGATGTCGAGACCATGCACGCGATGACGATCCACAAGAGCCAGGGCAGCCAGGCCGACGACGTCACTGTGCTGATGCCGCCGGAGGATTCGCGGCTGCTGACGCGTGAGCTGTTCTACACCGCGGTCACCCGGGCCAAGAAGAAGGTCCGAGTAGTCGGTTCCGAGAGCACGGTGCGCGCCGCCGTCGGCCGACGGGCGATCCGGGCCAGCGGGCTTGCGCATCGGCTGCACGCCACTCGGGCGATTTAGCCGGGCGCGACGGGAACGAGCACGGCGACGTCGCTGTGCAGGGCCGCCAGCCCGCTATCCAGAGTTGCCAACTGCCCGTTGTCTTTTCGCGCGAGCTGCAACTCGAAGTTTCGACTGCCTCGAGTGTCGCGCCGAGTTCTGACACGAGAGGGCGCCGAGCCTGGGTCGCAGGCACCGGAAACCCTAGGATTGTGGATGAAGAGGTGACTGTGGGCGATGGACGAGAATCGTTTGGATCCGCTGCTACTGGGGCAGCGCGTCGTGGCGATCCTGGAGACCGGGTTGCGCACCGCGACCTACAAACTGGCGACCCTGACCGCGCTCATCGACTTCTGCATCGAGAATCTGCCGCCGGCACCCGAGGACAGGTTGACGGTCCCGATTCCCGATCTGGCCCACCGGGTGTTGGAGATCTACTGGCGCCAGGTGCGCCCCTTCGACGGACATGAATTGCAGCAGTCCACCCAACCCAAAGCCCGGATCCTGCACACCGTCAACCAGTTACGTATAGCGTCCGCTGTCGGAAACAGTGGACGCTCGCTGGACGTGGCGATGATCCGCGTGCCGGAGGTATATCGGCGTGCACTTGACGAGATTGCGCTGTGCCTGGCGCAGCAGCCGCTGCACCGGCTGCAACGGCTGCCCGGGTCGGCGCAAAGCGATCCGTTTCTGTACGACGACTCGTTCCTGCACGATCACGTTTCCCGGTCGTCGCTGCGCGCCCACGGGGACGCCATCGTGCTGCACCCAGGGGTGGCGCACGGCCTGGCACGGCTGTCCGGACTGCTCAAACCCGCGCTGGAAATCATGTGGGTCGACGACGTCCGCCGGATGAACAGGTTTCTCGACGCCGAGGTGCCCGACGTCGCGGGACATCTCTTCGGCAGGGAGCGTACCGCCTTGGCCATTGTCCGGGATCCACTGAAAGAAGCTTTCGGCGCGCACTGCTTCTACTGCAATACGCATTTACCGACCAACAACCCGATCGACCATGTGCTCCCCTGGTCGTTGGTCGGAATCGACGGCTAAGCCAACCTGGTGCTGGCGTGCGGCAGATGCAACAGCGACAAGAGCGGTGCGCTGCCCGCCGTGGACATCGTCGACCGGGTCTTGGAGCGCGACCCAAATCTGTTGGAGCAGATTGCCAATGACATCCAGTGGCCAACTCAGCGGCCCCGGGTCATCGCGGCCGCGCGCGGCATTTACCGTGGGCAGCCGGCGGGCGTGCCCACGTGGGCCGGATATCGCGCGAGCACCCGACTGGATATCAGCGTCCCACCCTGGTGGATCGAAGCCGGCCCTGATCGTTTCTAGGCGACCGCAGCACGCGCTGCCATGTATACCTCGGTGGGCATCGGGCAACGCAGTCGCCAGGTGATCGCCATGGGCCGTTCGCCCTCGTGCGACACGTAGTCAGCGGGACCGAGGAAGACATACGGGGCGGCCCCGAATGCGTTTCCCTTCGTTTCGCGCACGAACAGCAAGATGTGGGAGCCACGTTCACGGTGATTGATGTAACGCTGCCCGGTCGGCGACGCCGAAGTGGTGGTGGACTGCGATTCCCAGTGAAATAGCTGCTGGTTCAGCGCGAAGTCGCGGTACATCGTCGTCGGAGAATAATCCGTTTCACTCTTCTTCAACGTGATCAGGAATGCATCGGTGCGCGCCGATTCACACCAGGCGACACCCTCGCGCATGGTGCTCGGGGTGCGACGCAGTGACGCGAACCCGAGCGCGGCGAGTATCTCCTCTCGGGAGTAGCTGGCATGCACGGCCAGTGGCACTCGGTCGAGTTCGGGAACGAACTGGCCTAACGGGTATGTGCTGCGGTGCGCACCATCGAAGGCGATGTCGATCACTTGGCGCATCTCATCGGCGACCGGCTCCTGCCGCAGCGCAGCGAGACCTGCTGCGGCGCTTGGAAAGCCACCGCCGTCGGGAAATAGCGAGAAGAACAGCATCTCCGCCAAACGCTCTTCCGCGGGACTCGGCGTCTCACCGCCTAACATCGCCTGATAGGCAGCGCGGCGTCGCCTGTCGTCGACGTGGGCAACGGCTCGCACCCGTTTGACCAGGACGCGCTCCTGTGGACCTGGCGCGGCTACCGGCTTGCCGGCTTCGCGGCACAACGTCGTCCATGAGCGTCCCGGTCGCAGCAGATCCTCGAGACTGCGTCCGTACTCGTCCAGGTAGGAAGACAGTTCGCCGTTGGGATGAGAGCGGATCTCGGACACCAACGCGGCGGAGCGCGGTGCGAGTTGCTGACGAATGTTTTCCAGCACCAGATTCTGCGCCACCGGGTCGAGCACGATCTGGCTACCTGACGGCAAGAACGGAAACCCGTTCTGTATCTGGCGTTCCAAAGCTTTTCGCCCCAACCCGGTCAGCGCACGGAACCGCTGATCGAAACGGAACTCCCGGCGTTGGTTACCGACGAAATCCAGCGCGGTGAGCACCGTCTTACCCGGCGTCAACCGCAAACCACGGCCCAATTGCTGAAGGAAGACCGTGGCACTCTCGGTCGGCCGGAGGAACAGCACGGTATCGACCTCGGGAATGTCCAGTCCTTCGTTGAACAGATCAACAGCGAACAGCACGTTGATCTCCCGATTGCGCAGGTCGGTCAGCGCCGCCCGGCGTTCGGCAGGCCCGGTCTGCGCCCACACCGCCCGGGCCTTGATCCCCGCTGCGAGAAAACGTTGCGTCATGTAGCGCGCGTGGTCGACGCTCACACAGAAACCCAGCGCCCGCATGGCCGCCACGTCGGACACCTTGTCGCGCAACTCCTTGAGCACGACGCGGGTCCGCGCGTCGTTGCCGGTGTAGAGATTGCTCAACGCATCCAGGTCGTAGCCGCCGCGCTTCCATTGCAGGTCTGCCAGATCCGTACCGTCGTGGATCCCGAAGTAATGGAACGGGCAGAGCAAGTTCTGCTCCAGCGCCTCCCAGAGTCGCAGCTCGGCGGCCACCCGCCCGTCGAAGAATTCGCGTACGTCTACGCCGTCGCCGCGCTCAGGGGTAGCCGTTAGACCGAGTAGTTCCAACGGTTTCACATGATCGAGCAGACGCCGGTACGAGGATGCCTCGGCATGGTGGAACTCGTCGACGACGACGACGTCGAAATGTTCTGGTTCCAGCTTGGCAAGCCGTTCGGCGGACAGTGATTGGATGCTGGCGAACACTTGACGCCATCGCACCGGGACCTGGCCGTCGACGAGCAGCTCACCGAAGGTGGGATCTGTCAGTACCTCCTGATAAATGCGACGCGCTTGCGTCAGGATCTCCTTGCGGTGCGCGACGAACAGCAACTTCAGGTCGCGACCGTGCACGTCTCGAGCGAGCCGCCGGTAGTCCAGCGCAGCAACCACGGTCTTCCCGGTTCCGGTGGCCGCGACGATCAGATTGCGGTGACGATCATGCAGAACCCGTTCTGCGTCAAGCTCCTCCAGCATTTCGGCCTGAAAGGGTTTGGGCTGTACATCCAGGCCGGACAGCGTGACGGTCAGCCGGTCGCGCGATTGCGCCCCGGAGGCGACGTCAAGCGCACGCCGCAACTTCTCGCCATCGGCGGACGGCTGATAATGGACGAATTCCGAGTTCTCCCAATATGATTCGAAGGTAGCGCGAAACTTTTCCAGCAAGTGCGGCGTCGCAATCGCCGACAGCCGCACATTCCACTCCAACCCGTCCACCAACGCCGCGTGCGACAGATTGCTCGAGCCCACGTACGCGGTGTCGAATCCGGTGTTTCGCCGCAGTAGCCAGGCCTTGGCGTGCAAACGGGTCCGGTCCGTTTCGTAGTTGACGCGCACCTCGGCACCGAAGTCGTCAACCAGCGCATCCAAGGCTTTCGCGTCGGTAGCCCCCAGATAGGTTGTCGTGATCACCCGCACCGGCACGTTGCGGCGCCGCAGCTCGTTCAGTTGGTCCTCGAGTAGCCGCAACCCCTGCCATTTGACGAAGGCACACAACAGATCCACCCGATCAGCGCTGGCTAGTTCAGCCCGCAGCTCCGCGGCCAGCGTCGGCTCGTTGCGGGCGTTGGTCATCAGCGCGGCATCCGACAACGGAGTGACCGGACGCACCGGGCGGGACGCGCCGAGCTTGTGCGCCCGCACCACGGATTCGAGTCGGTCGATCCTGGCCGGGTCGTCTTGATGCAGCGTCTCGTCCAGCACCGCGGGATCCGAAAGCGCGGCCAAGATTTTGTCCACCAACCGGGCCCGCGCCTGCGCAGTCCTGGACGCGCGCAGCGAGCGCTCGATCAGCGGCGTCAGATGCCTGGTCAGCGTGAGCGGCTGCTCGGCGTCGTCGACCGGCCCGATATCGGGTTCGAGATCCGCACGCGCGGCCAGCGCCCGGCTCAGCCGCTCGGTCACCAGCGATTCATAGAGACCTTCCTCCACGCCGGCACCGTAACGCATCGAACCGACACATCACCGGACCACCGGTCGACTCGATCGGGGCTGTCGGACCCTGGTCCTAGCATTCGCACCATGCACAGCAATACACCTTCTCCCGGCTGGTACCCGGATCCGTCCGGCGTGCCCGGACAACGCTTTTTCGACGGCCGGCAGTGGACCTACCGTCAGCCGCCGCCCCCGCCCGCGCCGGCGATCATCATCAACAACAACGTCGGCACGCCACCGCCTGTGGTGCTCACCGGTGGTCCCAACCACGCCCTGCACCTGGTGTTGACGTTGCTGACCTGCGGCATGTGGCTACCCATCTGGCTGATCGTGGCGATCGCCAGCCCGTCCCGGCCCCGGGTCGCGGGCCAGTCGAACACCGGCCTGATCATCGCCGGCGTCTTCGGCGGCCTGTTCCTGCTGGGCGTGGCGGTGAGCCATCCCGCGGTGTTCCTCGGGGTGGTGGCGCTGGCGGGCCTGGGCTATCTCGGCTACCGGGCCTACGAACGCGCGCTCGACCGTCGTGCGGAGCAGGCCAGGATCGCGGCCCGCGCCGACGGCCAGCACCAAGCGTTCCTATCCGGTGAGCCGTGGGGAATCTATGGCCAGTACCCACCCGCGCCACCGCCTCCACGATGAACAGACGCGTTCTTTAGGCTGGCCACGGATGCTTGGCGGCGTCCAGCGACGGCAGTTTCCCGCGTCTCGACGAGGAGTCCCGGATGGAAACGCACGACCTCCGCATCTCGAACGTCCACGTCTTCGACAGCGTCGACGCCCGCATCACCGAACCTATGGACGTCACGGTCCGCGGCGGTCTGATCGCCGCGGTCACCCCGACTGCCGACAACGGAGCCGAAACATCAACCGGCCCAACGATCGACGGCACCGGCAAGACGCTACTGCCGGGCCTGATCGATGCGCACTGGCACGCCGCGTTCACCACCATCCCGGCGATCATGGCGCAGCTCAGCGAGATCGGCTATGTCTTCGCCAAAGCCGTCGTCAGCGCGGAGGAGACGCTGTTGCGTGGGTTCACTACCGTCCGCGATCTGGGCGGCCCGGTGTTCGGTATCAAGCAGGCCATCGACGAGGGCGCGATCCTGGGGCCGCGCATCTTTCCGGCCGGGGCCTTCATCTCGCAATCCGGCGGGCACGGCGACTTCCGGCTGCCCAACGAGGTGCCGCGCGGCATCTGCGGCCACCTGAGCTACACCGAGATCGTCGGTGCGGCGGTCATCGCCGACGGTGAGGCCGAAGTGCTGCGCGGCGCGCGAGAAGTGCTGCGCCGCGGTGCATCTCAGGTGAAGCTGATGGCCGGCGGCGGCGTCGCGTCGAGCTACGACCCGCTCGACGTCTCCCAGTTCACCCTCGCCGAAATGCGTGCGGCGGTGGAGGCCGCCGAGAACTGGGGAACCTACGTCACGGTGCACGCCTATACCCCGCGAGCTGTCCGCACCGCGGTGGCGGCCGGAGTCCGGTGTATCGAGCACGGCCAACTGCTCGACGAGGAGACGGTCGCGATGCTTGCCGAAAAGGACATCTGGTGGTGCCTGCAGCCGTTCCTCGACGACGAAGACGCGACCCCCTTGCCCCCGGCCAGCCTCCCCAAGTTCAAACAGATGGTTGCCGGCACCGACCGCGCCTACGAACTCGCGATCAAGCACAAAGTCAAGATTGCGTTCGGCACCGACACCTTGTTCGACGCACACCTCGCGACGCGCCAGGGCGCTCAGCTGGCCAAGCTGACCCGATGGTTCACACCGGCAGAAGTGTTGCAGCAGGCGACATTTCACAACGCTCAGCTGCTGGCCATGTCCGGGCCGCGCAACCCCTACCCGGGACAGCTGGGAGTGGTGGCCGCAGCAGCCCTGGCCGACCTGATCCTGGTCGACGGCGACCCGGTCGCCGACATCTCCCTGATCACCCGGCCCGCCGAGACGTTCAGCGCCATCATCAAGGGCGGCAGTCTGGTCAAGGGCAGCGTGGCCTAGCGGCGGCTACGAGCGCACCGCCGAGACGAACAGCGTGCGCGGCGTGGTGTCCTCGACCCCGTCGGGGACTCCGCGACCGTAACCAGCCATCAGTTCATCGGCCGGAGTCACATTCGCGTTCCACCCGTGTCGGCTCAGCCAGGCGCCGACGTCTTCGCGCTCCTCGAAGTACCACAGTTCCTGGGTGGCGGGCATCTCCCGATCCGGGTCCGCCTCGGCGATCAGCTCACGCAGCCGCTGCATTCGCTCCTGCCGCCGCGCCAGCAGATCCGGGTCCATCCAGTCGGGGCCGGGCGCCTCCACCGCGATCCGACTGCCCGCGGCGGCTAGCGCATGAATGCGCTCGAACAGCAACTCGTGCGCCGCGGCCGGTAGATACGGCAGCAGACCCTCGACCGACCACGCGCTCGGAGCTGAGGCGTCGAACCCGGCCTGCCGCAGCGCGGCAGGCCAGTCCTCGCGCAGGTCCACCGCGACACCGACGCGGTGGCAGGACGGTGCGGCAGCGCCGCCCGACGGATGATCGGCCAGCGTGGACACCTTGAAATCCAGCACCTTGGCCTGGTCGAGTTCGTACACCGTGACGCCGTCGGGCCAAGGCAACCGCCACGCCCGCGAGTCCAGTCCGGCGGCCAGGATCACCGCCTGGTGCACCCCGGCGCGGGCGGCGTCGAGGAAAAAGCCGTCGAAGAACGCGGTCCGACACGCCATGTAGTCCACCATCGACTGCATCTGCTGGGGCAACTGCGGCTCGGCCTCGAGCACCTCGTCGGGCAGCTCCACGGTCGCGAACCAGTTCCACACCCCATCACCGGCGGCATCCAGAAATACGCGGGCAAAAGGGTCGCTGATCAGCGGATTTTCACTCTCGGTCTCGGCGGCCCGGCCCGCGGCCACCCCCAGCGCGGTCGCCCCCACGCTTTCGGTGATCTCCCAACTGTCGCCATCGCTGCGCGCCACGCCCAGCCCTCCTCGTCGCAGGACACATCCGTGCCGACCCTACTTGAGCAGGATCGGCGGAGGTCGGCACGTTAAGTTGTCGTAGAACAGCCGACGCCGGCACGCGCAACCGATCCGAAGGACCCCGAAGGACGACCCGTGCACATGCGAGTTGACGGTCGCGACATCACCGTGTCCGGCAACTTGCTGCAACCACTCACCCGGCGGACCAACGACATCATCCGGCTGGCGCTGGCAACGGTGGCACTGATAGCCGTGGTGACCAGTTCGCTGATCACCCGGCCGCGGTGGGTGGCCCTGGAGAAGTCCATCTCCGAGATCGTGGGCGTGCTCAGCCCCAACCAGGCCGATCTGGTGTACCTGGTGTACGGCACCGCGATCCTGGCGCTGCCGTTCGTGATCCTGATCGGACTGATCGTTTCCCGGCAGTGGAAGCTGCTCGCCGCGTACGCGGCGGCCGGGTTGATGGCCTTCCTGCCGCTGTCGATCAGCAGCAACCGGATCGCCGCGCCGCGCTGGCACTTCGACCTATCCGACAAACTCAGCACGCTGCCCGCCCAGTTTCTGGACGATCCCCGGTGGATCGCGATGCTTGCGGCGGTGCTGACGGTGTCGGGGCCGTGGCTGCCGGCCCGCTGGCGGCACTGGTGGTGGGGTCTGCTGCTGGCCTTCGTGCCGATCCACCTGGTGGTCAGCGCCATCGTCCCGGCCCGCGCCGTGGTCGGACTGGCGGTGGGCTGGTTCGTCGGCGCATTCGTGGTGCTCGTCGTCGGAACTCCGGCACTCGAGGTGCCGCTGGACGGCGCGGTCCGCGCGCTGGCCAAGCGCGGATTTCTGGCGTCCAGGCTGCTGGTGGTTCGGCCCGGTGGCCCCGGACCGCTGGTGCTGTCGGCCGAATCCACCGATCCCGAGGCCACCGCGACCGTCGAACTGTACGGACCGCATCAACGCAGCGGCGGCGCCCTGCGCCAGCTCTGGTGGAAGTTGCGGCTGCGCGGATCGGAGACCGCTCCCCTGCAGACCTCGCTGCGCCGTGCCGTCGAGCACCGGGCGCTGATGGCCATCGCGATTGGCGACATCGGCGTCGCCAATTCCGCCACGATCGCGATGGCCGCGCTCGACCGCGGCTGGACGTTGTACGCGCACAACCCCGTTCAGGGCATCCCGCTGGACGAGTGCGCTGCCCAGACGCCGGTGTCGGAGGTGTGGAAGACGCTGCGGACCCTCAACGACCACCAGGTCTCCCACGGCGACCTGCGCTGCCACGAGATCACCGTCGCCGAGGGCCGAGTTTTGTTCGGTGGTTTCGGCGCTGCCGAATACGGCGCCACCGACGCCCAGCTGCAGTCCGACATCGCCCACCTGCTGGTGACCACTTCGGCGTTGTACGACGCGCAGGCCGCGGTGGCCGCCGCGATCGACGCGTTCGGCAAGCCCACCATCCTCGACGCCTCCCGGCGTCTCACGAAATCCGCTGTGCCCAAACGGATCCGGGCACAGGTGCCCAATGCCAAAGCGGTGATCGCCGATGCCCGTGCAGAGGTCAAGCGCCAGACCGGTGCCGACCAGATCAAAGACGAGACGATCACCCGGTTCAGCCGTAGCCAGGTCATTCAGCTGGTGCTGATCGGAGCCCTGGTCTATGTCGCGTACCCGTTCATCAGCACCGTGCCGACGTTCTTCTCCGAACTCCGCAATGCGAACTGGTGGTGGGCGCTGCTGGGCTTGACGGTGTCGGCGTTGACCTATGTCGGTGCGGCCGGTGCGCTGTGGGCTTGCGCCGACGGGCTGGTGAGTTTCTGGAAGCTCACCATCATGCAGATCGCGAACACTTTCGCGGCGACCACGACCCCGGCCGGCGTGGGCGGCCTGGCTCTCAGTACGCGCTTCCTGCAAAAGGGCGGCCTCAATGCGCTGCGTGCCACCGCCGCGGTGGCATTGCAGCAAGCCGTGCAGGTGATCGTCCACCTGTCGTTGTTGATCTTTTTCAGCGCGGTCGCAGGAACCTCGACCGACCTGTCGCACTTCGTGCCGAATGCCACCGTGCTGTACCTGATCGCCGGGGTCGCACTGGGCATCGTCGGCACTTTCTTGTTCGTGCCCAACCTGCGTCGCTGGTTGGCCACCGAGGTGCAGCCCAAACTGAAGGAGGTCAGCAACGACCTCGTCGAGTTGGCCAAGGAGCCGAAACGACTCGCGCTGATCGTATTGGGAAGTGCCGGAACGACTCTCGGCGCCGCGCTGGCGTTGTGGGCCAGCGTCGAAGCGTTCGGCGGGGGTACCACGTTCGTCACCGTCACGGTGGTGACGATGGTGGGCGGGACGCTGGCCTCGGCTGCCCCCACCCCGGGTGGCGTCGGAGCGGTGGAGGCCGCACTCATCGGTGGACTCGCCGCGTTCGGGGTGCCCGCGGCCATCGGGGTGCCGTCGGTGCTGCTGTACCGGGTGCTCACCTGCTGGCTGCCGGTGTTCATCGGATGGCCGGTGATGCGCTGGCTCACCAAGAACGAAATGGTCTGAGCGGCTCAGCTATTCATCGAACGACGGGCGGGTCACCAGGACGACTACGGCGCGACTTCTGCTGCCGTCCACGGTGGTCGTCAGATAGACCGGGTATTGGTCGTCGGGCACCGACGATGCCACTGTGATCGCGACGTCGACGGTGGCTGAACCGTCGTCGCCGAACTGCCCGGATACCGGCGCCACCGTGACTCCGCCCGCTGCTACGGCGCCGGAGACTGTGTAGCCGGCGGGGCCGTCGATCATCCGCTGCAAGTCGAGTTCGACGGTTCCCGTCGTCCCCGGCGCGATGGCCAGTACCGGTTGGGCGACGTTGCTGGTCACCGCCGCGCTACCCGCCTGGAAAGACGGCGGCGCCGAGGACTCGGCGGTGCCCCAGGATTTGTCGGGTCGCCCCGCCAGCATGAAGGCGAGATCACCGCCGGTGCGGATGATCGATTCGGGCAGGTAGGTGCGATCGGTGGGTTGCCCGTCGATGCTGAGGCTCCTGATGTACTTCAACCGGTTGACACCGGAGGCCCCGGGCGCGGTGATCCGGATGAATTTACCTGCCGGAAGGGCGATTTCAGCGCGGTCGAACAGCGGTGTGGCGACCGTCAGGATCGGAGTGCCCGGGGTGCTCGGATACAGGCCCAGCGCCGCCCAGACATACCAGCTGGACAGCGCTCCGAGATCGTCGTTGCCCGGAGCGCCGTCGGGGCTCGGGGCGAACAGGCCGCGCACCCGGTCGACGGTGCGCTGGGTCTGCCAGGGTTGACCGAAGTAGTTGTACAACCACGGCACGCCGAAACCCGGCTCGTTGCCCGCCCACAGGTAGGGCTTGTTCGGCCCCACGTTGAGGCGCTTGGTGAACCGGTCGAGCCGCTGTGCGGCAGCGCTGCGACCGCCCAGCGCGGTAGCCAACCCGGCCACGTTGTGGGGCACCCACCACAGATACTGCTCGGCATTGCCCTCGTCGTAACCGAATTGGCCGAATCCCGAGTGGTTTTCCACGAATCCCGGCCCGGTGCGGAAAAATCCGTTCGGGCCGCGCGGCGAGATGTACCGGGTTGTGGGATTGAACAGGTTCTGCCAATACTGGGATCGGCGCTGAAATTCCGCGGCGGTGGCGGAGTCGCCCAGTGCGTCGGCGAATCGGCCGATGGTGAAGTCGGCGAGCGACCATTCCAGGGTGACCGAGGCGCCGGGCCCGAATTCGGGCAGCTGCGGCGCGTAGCCCAGCCGTAGATAGGTATCGATTCCGGGCCGCTCCACGTATCCGTTGCGTCCGGCACCGCCACTCGTTGCCGCATCGACCATGTAGCCCAGCGCCGCCCGGGTATCGAAATCCTTGGCCCCGAACATGTAGAAGCCCACGATGAGCGGAACCACGCTGTCGCCGGTCATCTGGCTGGTCGCGGCGTTCGCCAGCGCCCACCGGGGTAGCGCCCCGCTCTGCTCGGCGTCGTTGACCAGCGACTGGGCCATGTCGCTGGCGCGTTCTGGGAAGATCAGTGCCTGCAGGGCGGCCAGGCTGCGATAGGTATCCCAGTCAGAAAAGTTGGCGTATTGCGTATGTCCTTGTGGCACGACGTGTATGACGTTGTCGAAGCCGATGTAGCGGCCGTCGTGGTCGTTGAAGGTGTTGGGGTGCAACAGCGACCGGTACAGGCAGCTGTAAAAGGTCTGCACATCGCTGGGATTGCGGCTGGCTATCGCGATGCGCTTGAGTGCGCTGTTCCATTCGGCGGCCGCAGCCGCGTGCATGTCGTCGAAGCTGGTCGCACCCTCGGCGGCGAGGTTCGCCTGGGCACCCTCGATGCCCACGTAGGAGATCGCGGTTCGCACCTCGACCACCGCACCGGCGGGGAATTCGACATATCCGCCGCTGTAGGGGGAATTCGCGTTGCGGGAACCGTCGGTCACCGTGTAGCCGTCCCAGGTGCCGTACGCCTGGAACGGCTGATTGAACTTCATCGCGAAGAAGACGGTGTAGGTGTTGGACTTGTCGCAGAACGATCCGCTGGTGGCCCACCCGGTGATCGTGGTGTTGTCCTCCTCGATCTGGATGGTCGCGCGGGAGGTCCCGGCCAGCGACGCACCGGAACGCACCTGGAACAGCGCCCGCCGGCCGTCGTGCGGGTAGCTGAATCGGCCGATGCCGGTGTGGGTGGCGGCGGTGAGTTCGGCTTTGACTCCCGTGTCGGGAAACCGCACCGTGTAGTAACCGGGCGTGCCCACTTCGGTGCGGTCGTGCGCGATCCGCTCCCAGGAGTACCAGGGTTGCGAACCGATGGCACTGGTGGTCGGCAACATCGAAATGTCCCCGAACGCAGGACAACCCACCGATGCATGGGTCATGCTGAACCCGGTGGCCCGCGGATTGTCGTAGGCGTAGCCCGCGTAGTTGTTGACCGTGTCCGGCGAGTACTGCACCATGCCGAACGGCACGGTAGCGCCCGGGAATCCGTTGATCTCGCCCACCACCGCGCCACCGGTCCCGGTGCCGATCAGGGTGTCGACGTGCTCGACTGGATTGCCGACCATGGTGGGTTCGCCGTCGTACGCGGTGGGCGGGCCCGCCAGCAGCGGTACGAACAGGATCGGCACCGCAAGGATTGCGACGAGAACCCGCAACGCCCGCCGCGACCGCATAGCTGTCTCCTTACTCCACCGAGGGCCCCAGGGGGCGCATTTCGGCAAACGACGCGCCCAGCTACCTGTGGACCATCCGCGCTGTTCGACTAGTGTCAGTCCGACGTCGCCGGCACAGAGCCCGGGACCCAAGCTTGGGAGACAGTAAAAGATGAAGCTTCTCACCGCGGCGATCGCCACTGTGGCGTTGAGCCTGACGCTCGTCGGTTGCGGGTCGGACAAGAAGACCGAAGTGAAGACCTCGACTTCGACTTCGACGAGCACGTCCACCTCGACGTCGACCGCTGCCGCCTCCGCGACGCCGACCCCGCCGCCGGGTCAGGCCAACTACACCGTCGACGACTACTTCCGGGACAAGAACATCAAGACGACGGTCGTCAAACGCGGTGACCCCGGCGCCCCGAACCTCGACTTGCCCATTCCTCCCGGCTGGGATACAAGCAGTGACCCCAACGTCCCCTCCTACGGCGCCATCGTCTTGACCTCTCCCTCGGACCCCAGTGTGGTTCCCACCGTCCTGGCGATCGTGACCAAACTCGAAGGTGACGTCGACCCGGCCAAGATTTTCGAATACGCGCCGGGTGAGTTGAAGAATCTGTCCGGGTTCGAGGGCAGCAGCCCCAACGGAAGCGAATCCACCCTCGGCGTGCCCCCCGGGCAGTCGTTCAAGGCCTGGCAGTTCGGTGGTTCCTACACCAAGGACGGCAAGAAGCGGAGCGCCGCGCAGAAGACGGTGGTGATCACCGGACCGAACGGCACCTACCTGCTGCAGCTCGACGCCGACTCACTCGACGCAGATTCGGCGCAACTGATGGACGCGATGCACGCTATCGACACCCAGACCGTCATCACGCCCTGACCGAGACCGCCACGAGGAGCGCCGCGGGGCCGGGCAGGCTCCGCGGCGCTTCGTTCGGCGGGCACTGCTCGCCACGCCGGAAGGCGACAGGTCTTACGGTTGGTTCATGACAGAACAGTCGTATGCCGTAGACGTGGGCCATCCGCCGTCGGCTCTGCTTCGTGCCGTCAACCCGATCCTGGGTTTTCTGCTGGGCACGCCGTTCGCCGGTCCGCTGCGCAAGCAGCTGATGGTGCTCAACTTCACCGGGCGCAAGTCCGGTAAACAGTTTTCGGTTCCGGTGAGCGCGCACGTCATCGACAACGAGCTGTACGCGCTGGCCGGCGCCAACTGGAAGTACAACTTCTCCGGCGGCGGCCTCGCGCAGGTGGTCTACGACGGCAAGACCAGGCCGATGCGCGGTGAAATCGTCGAGGACAGGGCCAAGACGCACGAACTCTACCTGCGCTGCGCGCAGTCCTACGGAGTCAAGAAGGCCCAGCGGATGATGGGAATAAGCTTCCGCGACAACCGAATCCCGACGCTGCAGGAATTCGCCGAGGCGATCGAACGACTGAAACTCGTTGCGATCAAGTTCACCCCGGGCGAATAGGTAGTTCTCTTTGCGCACAACACAAACCGAAGGATGAGTCCGGTCACAATCGAACCGGTGGCGACGTTCTACCAGCGGGCGCAGACCTGGACGATCGGCTCCGACCCCGGCTTGCTGAGGCTGAGGCTGGCGATCCGCACGACACTCGCCCTGGGCTGTTCGCTGTTGGTGATGTTCGTGTTGACCCGGGCGACCGGGCAGCCGCTTACCGTCGCCCTGCTCGGTGCGGTGATCACCATGGTCGCGTCCCGCTCGGTCAACGAACCCGACCCCCGCGATCAGCGGATCACGATGGCGTTGCTGCCGCTGCCGGCGGCGCTGTCCATCGTCGTCGCCACGCTGCTGGCGCCGCATCGACTGGCCGGCGACATCGTCTTCGTGGTGGTGGTTTTCATCGCGGTCTACATCCGGCGCTTCGGTGCCCGCGGTCGCGCGCTGGGCATGGTGGGTTTCATGGCCTACTTCTTCACCCTCTACCTCCGGGCCGGCGTGCACGAGGTGCCCTGGATGGTCGGCGCCGTGGTGGTAGGCACCTTGTTCACGTTCCTGATGACGGCCTACGTGCTGCCCGATGATCCAGATCGTGTGTTGCGAGCCACTATTCGCTCACTGCGGGCGCGAATGGCGATCGTGGTCGACACCACCGCCGACGGGCTGCAGGCGGGCCGGCTCGACGAACGGCGCCGGCGCCGGGTGCGAGCCCGCATCGCGCGGCTCAACGACACGGCGTTGATGGTGCAGGACCGAATCGAGGACAAGGCCAACCCGGCCCCGGTCGGAGAACGACTGGCACCGTGGCTGTTCGATGCGGAACTCGCCGTCGAGTGGGTCGCGCTGGCCGGTCAGCGGGCGGCCCTCGTCGCTTCGGAGATACCGCCCGAGACCCGCGGCGAACTCGTCGCCGCGCTCAGCGAACTCGCGCGGGCCATCAGGTTTCCCAGCCAGGGCGGGCTGCGGGCCGCCGCGGATCGCGCCCAGCGGGTGCTCGACGGCCACCCCGCGAGCTCGGAAAGACTGGGCGAGATCGCGGTGCGCCGGCTTGCCATGTCGATAATCGCCGCTGCGACAGCCACTTCGGAGGCCCGCACGCAGATTGAGCACGTCACCGACGAAGTCACTCAGGATTCCGAAGCGGAAGACGAAAATCCCGAGCCGGACACCGGCCCCGACACGGACACCGACACCGAGCCACCCGCCGCGGGTCTGCGGCCCACCACCCGGCAAGCCATCCAGGCGTGCGTCGCGGCGGCACTGGCGATCGTCGCCGGCGACCGGGTGTCACCGGACCGCTGGTATTGGGCCGTGATCGCCGCATTCGTGGTCTTCGCCGGCACCAACACCTGGGGTGAAAGCCTCACCAAGGGCTGGCAGCGACTGCTGGGCACGGCCCTGGGTGTGCCGTGCGGGATGCTGGTCGCCACCCTTTTCTCCGGCAACGAGGTCGCCTCGCTGGTGATGGTCTTCGTGTGCCTGTTCTGCGCGTTCTACTTCATGCAGGTCACCCAGAGCCTGATGGCATTCTGGATCACCACCATGCTGGCGCTGCTGTACGGGCTGATGGGTCAGTTCAGCGTGGACGTGCTGCTGCTCCGCATCGAGGAGACCGCAATCGGCGCCGTCATCGGAGTTGCCGTGGCAATTCTGGTGCTGCCCACCAACATCGGCGCCACCGTGCGCAGCGACACCCGCGAATTCCTCACGGCGTTGTCCACCCTGATCGACACCTCCATGGCCGCGATGTTCGACCGCGGTCCGGCCGGCAGCCCGACGGAGCAGGCACGCCAACTCGACCGCAAACTGCAGCAGTATCGGGCCACCGCCAAACCGCTGCTCGCCGGCGTCACCGGGCTGGCCGGGCGCCGCAGCATTCAGCGCAGCCTGCGATTGTTCGCCGCCTGCGATCGCTACGCCCGGGTGCTGGCCCGCCGCAGCGAGCAGTATCACCACCCCGACTGCCCGGCCGAGCTCGCCGACGCCGTCACCGATGCCGCGACCCAGGTTCGGCGCAACATCGACGCTCTGATCGCCACGCTCGACGGCGAGCACGCCACGACCATCATCTCAGCTTCCGATGCCCTGGATGCCGCGGAAACGTTGGCCCAGGAGCACGACGACACCTTCGATCCCGGCCGGCCCGGACCGGATCCGCGGCGTCATCCCGCTGTTCTGCACCAGCTGCGGCAGATCGACCGGGTGGTGGTCGCCGCCGCAACCCACCTGGATGCCGACGCGGTACTCAAATCCCCTGACTCCCGGGTGAATTGAGTTCATCCACACTTGAGCTCTTCACCGTCGGCGGGTCAGGCGGCTACGATCAGGCGCAACGCCGCGCTCGGCACCTCATCGAGGAGGAAGTCCCATGGCCGCTCCGAACCTGCCACCGGGCTTCGACTTCACCGATCCCGACATCTATGCGCATCGCCTGCCGGTGCAGGAATTCGCCGAGTTACGCGCCACCGCCCCGGTCTGGTGGAACGAGCAGCCACTGGATCAGGGCGGATTCGGTGACGGCGGCTACTGGGTGGTGACCAAGCACCGCGATGTTCGCGACGTGTCGTTGCGCAGTGACGTGTTCTCCTCCGCCGAGAAGTCCGTCGTGCCGCGTTACCCGCAGGAGGCGGCACAGGCGCAGGTCGAGGCCGGGCGGGCGTCGATGATCATGATGGACGACCCCGAGCACACCCGGCTGCGCAAGATCATCGCCCGCGGGTTCACGCCCCGTGCCGTGGAACGGTTGCGCGCCGACCTCGGCGAGCGGGCGCAGCGGATCGCGGCCCGCGCGGCGGCCGAGGGGTCGGGCGATTTCGTCCGACAGGTGGCCTGCGAATTGCCGCTGCAGGCCATCGCCGGGCTGCTCGGGGTGCCGGTGGAGGACCGCGAGCAGTTGTTCGACTGGTCGAACCAGATGATCGGCAGCGACGACCCCGAGTTCGCCGAGCACAACTCGTTGACGGCCGCTGCCGAAATGATGTGGTACGCCATGCAATTGGCGGCCAGCAAGGCCGAGAATCCCGGTCCCGACATAGTCTCGACGCTGCTGCGGGCCGACGCCGACGGCAACCTGTCCGAGGCCGAGTTCGGCATGTTCGTGGTCACGCTCGCCATCGCCGGAAACGAGACCACCCGCAACTCGATTACCCACGGCATGATGGCGTTCACCGACTTTCCCGACCAGTGGGAACTGTTCAAGGCCCAACGCCCCAAAACCGCGGCCGACGAGATCATCCGGTGGGCCACACCCATCACCGCGTTCCAGCGCACCGCGATGGTCGACACCGAAGTCGGCGGTGTCGCAATCAAGAAGGGCCAGCGGGTGGTGCTGTTCTACCGCTCCGCCAACTTCGATGAAGACGTGTTCGACGATCCGCTGGCGTTCAATATCCTGCGAAACCCCAACCCGCACGTCGGATTCGGGGGCACCGGCGCGCATTACTGCATCGGCGCCAACCTGGCTCGCATGACGATCGACCTGATGTTCAACGCCATCGCCGACACCTTGCCCGACGTGGCTTCGCTGGCCGAACCCGAGCGGCTGCGCTCGCCGTTCATCACCGGCATCAAGCACTGGCAAGTCGATTACCGGAGCAAGTGCCCAAGATCATCCGGAACCGCTGACTAAGGCTCGTCGTCGTCATCGCCGGGTATCAGCAGCTTCTCCGGGTGGTGATACCGATTGATCCGCGGCTGCCCATGGTCCAGGTGTGCCGGCGGCAGCCATTCTGTCTCGCCCTTGGCGTTGGTGCGGGTCGTGAATCCGCCGTCTTCGACCAGGCGGTTGTCGATGCCACAGGCCAGCGTCAGGTCGCCGATGTCGGTGCGCCCGGTGTTCTTCCAGCCGCTGACGTGGTGAACCTCGCTGTGGTACGCCGGCGCGGTGCAACCGGGCCGCGTGCACCCACGATCCCTGGCATACAACATGATTCGCTGGGCGGGTGAGGCCAGCCGCCTGGTGTGGTACAGCGCCAGCGGTTTGGCCCCATCGAACAGGGCGAGGTAATGATTCGCATGACTCGCCATCCGAATCAGGTCCGAGATAGGGACTTTCGAGCCGCCACCCGTCACCCCTCGACCGGCCGCGGACTCCAGATCCTGCAAGGTGGCGGTGACCACGATCGACACCGGCAGACCGCGGTGGCTGCCGAGCTCGCCCGACGCCAACAGCCCGCGCAGTCCCGCCAACAGGCCATCGTGGTTGCGTTGCTCCTGGCTGCGGGAGTCACGACGCGCCGCGTCCGCATCGGGTGTGCCGTCTACCACCGGGGCGTCGTCCTGAGGGTTGCACGCGCCGGGCGCTGCCAGCTTGGCCAACACAGCCTCGAGCGTGGCTCGCAGTTCCGGATTGACCAGACCGCTGATCGCGGACATGCCGTCGGATTGCTGCTTGCCGAGTTTGATACCGCGCTTGCGGGCGCGCTCCTCATCGGAGAAATCACCATCGGGGTGCAGCCAGTCCAACAGCTGCGATGCCAAGCCGGCTAGCTCGTCGGGACGACGATCCACGGCCAGCTCGGCCAGCACGGCCTCCGCGCTTTCGCGAACACCGAGATCCACCGTGGCGGGCAGATCCTTGAGGAAGTCCCGGATCGCTTTCAGGTGCCCGTCACCGATGCGCCCGTCCAGGTGCGCCGCGGCGGTGTTCGACAACAGCGGGTCCAGCGGCTCCCCGGTGATGGCGCGGCGCTGTCCCAGGTCGGCCGCGTCGGCGATGCGGCGGCTCGCCTCTTTCTTGTTGATGTGCAGCAGGTCGGCCAGCGCCGAACTCAAGGATCCGCCCAACTCTTCCTTCGTGGCCCCGGCGGCCAGCTGGTTGATCAGGGTGTGCTGGACGGCTCGGGGACGCCGGGCCTGGCGTTCCAGCCGATGGACGATCCGCTTGTGTTCGGGTGTGGTCAGTCCGTCAAATGTCAGCGCGCACAACCGGTCCTGAAGTTCGTCGATCCCGTCGAGGATCGCGACGATCTCCTCGCGACTGCTTGCCGTCATACCCCGAATGCTACGAAGACCCACCGACAAATAGCGCTCCCGCAAGCGCGGAAACCCGCCCGAGCAGAAGATTTCACTCACAGCGAAAAACGCTGCCGCCGTTGATTTATCTCCCGGACCCGACTAACCGGCAGCGACGTACTCCCGCCCCCGCTCCGAGCGCACCCACAACACCCCACCGTCCCCGGCGGTCGGGCCGGCCTTGACGAGTTCGCGTTTGAGGATCTTGTTGGTCGGGGTCCGCGGCAGCGCGGCCTCGATCCGCACATACCGCGGCCACGCTTTCGGTGACAGGTCCGGCTGCGCGGCCAGGAATTCACCGAATTGGTTGGGCGTCAACGTTGCTCCGTTGTTGAGCACCAGCGCGGCCATCACCTGGTCGCCGACGCGTTCGTCGGGAACGGCGTAGACGGCGAGGTGGTTGACCTCGGGTAGGCGTTGCAGGATCCGCTCGATTGGTCCTGCGGCGAGATTCTCGCCGTCCACCCGCATCCAGTCCGCGGTCCGCCCGGCCAGGTAGATCCACCCGTCGGCGTCGCGGTAGGCCAGATCGCCCGACCAGTACATGCCGTGGCGCATCCGCTCACCGGTGGCCGCGGCATCGTTGTAGTAGCCGGTGAAGCCGCCGGAACCGTAGGTGTTGACCAGTTCGCCGACGGCGTCGTCGAAGTTGGTCAGTGCGTCGTGCTCGTCGAAAAGCGCTGGGGCACATTCGGTCAGCGTGTCGGGGTGGTACACACTCACGCCCGGATACCCCCTGCCGATCGAGCCGGCCGGCGTCCCGTCTTCGCGCATCACGACGACGGCGAATTCGCTGGAACCGAAGCTGTCCACCACCCGGCAGCCGAAACGCTTTGCGAATTCCTCGATGTCGCGCTCGGTGGCCTCGTTCCCGAACGCCGCACGCAGCGTGTTGTCGGCATCGTCGGGCTGCTCCGGCGTGGCCAGCACCAGCGCCAGTGGCTTGCCGACGTAGTTCAGGTAGGTGATGCCGTAGCGGCGGATGTCGGCCAGGAATCGCGACGGCGAGAACTTGACTGGCACCATCGCCGCGCCCGCGCACAGGGCCACCACCCAGCCCGCCGCGACACCGTTGGAGTGGAACAGCGGCATCGCCAGGTAGCACACGTCGTCGCGGGTGAGCCCGAATCGTTCAACCAGACTGGCCCCACACAGCACGCCCATCGCGTGGGCGAATCGCACTGCCTTCGGATCGCCGCTGGTGCCGGAGGTGAAGATAATCACCACCGGATCGGCTCCGCCGACCTCACGGGGCACCAGCGGTCCCGCCGCCGCCACCGCGTCGCGATACCCGGCTTCGTCGACGTTGACTACGGCGACACCGCCCAGGTCGAGACCGTCGAGCAGCGCCCGGTGATCGTCGTCGACCAGCACCAGTTGGGAGTCCGAGCGGGCGATGTCGGCCGCCAGACCCGCCCCGCGACGGGTCGTGTTGATGCCGCACAGCACGTACCCGCCCAGCGCGGCGGCAGCCATCGACCGCAGCATCGCCGGCGAATTGCCCAGCAGCGCAGCGACATGCAGCGGCCGGCGCCGGTCGAGGAGGTTCAACACCATCGACGCCTCGGCCGAGGCCTCGCGCAGGTGCTCGCGCCAGGTCCAGGTCCGATCATTGTGCATCACCGCCACGGAGTCGTCCTGCATGCGGGAGCGCAGCAGCTGCTGCAGAGTTTCAATCATCGGCGGGCCTGTACCGCAACAACGTCACGTCGCCGGCGTCGCAGAACACCGGGCAGACCCGCATGCCGATCCGGATGTCCTCGGGCGCGACCTCGACCAACTCGGTGCTGACCCGGGGTCCGACGTCCCACTGCACGACCGCGAGAAGTTGCGGCAGCTGATCTGCCCATGGCGGACCGGTGGGACGGCGCGCGACCGTGTAGGTGTACAACGTTCCGGCGCCGTCGATTTCGCGCCATTCCAGGTCGTCGGCCAGCGTTCCGGGCGCCAAGGTGCGCGGGTAGAAGACGTAGCGACCGGTCGACGGCGAGTATTGAATCCGGATCTTGTGCTCGCGCAACGCATCCCAGAATGGCTGCGATACCGGCGTCGGCTCGGGCAGCGGCCGGGGATCAGTCATCTCAGTCGCCTCCCAGCAGCAGGGCAACCTGCTCGCTCATGATGCCGCCATTGCCCGTCACGAATGCGGTGTTGCAGTCGCGGACCTGCGCATCCCCGGACCGGCCCATGAGCTGCCGGGCGCCGTCGACCACGTGATGCATGCCGCCGGCCATCCCGGCCTGTCCGAACGACAATTGGCCGCCGGCGGTGTTGACCGGGAAATCGCCCCGGAAGGTCAGGTCGTGTTCGGTGAGCCACCTCATGCCCGCACCTTTGCTGCAGAAGCCCGCATCTTCCAGCGTCATCAGCACGGTGATGGTGTAGCAGTCATAGATCGAAGCGACGTCAACGTCGTCGCGGACCAAACCGGCCATCGTGAAAGCCTTTTCGGCGGCGCGGCCGATCGGGGTGTGCAGCAGATCGTCGGCGTAGGTGGGGGTTTTGAAGCGGATGTGCTCACCGAAGCCCTTGACCCAGACCGGCCGGTGCCGGGCACGGCGCGCCACATCGGCATTGGCGACCAACACCCCGGCCCCACCCTGCACCCGCATCACCGTCTCCAGCATGCGGATCGGGTCGGCGATCACCGGGCTGCTCAGCACATCCTCGACGGTGAGCGGCTTGCCGTGGAACACCGCGCCCGGGTGGGCGCAGGCGTTGGTGCGCTGCTGTACTGCGATCCGCGCCAAAGCGGCTGCATCGTAGCCGTATTCGGCCGCATAGCGCTGGGCTATCTGGGCGTACGGCGCGTTCTGTCCGACGTTGCCGTAGGGGATCTCGAACTCGGCCTGCGGTGAACCATAGTTGTTGCTCGACGCCCCGTACCAGCCCAGGGTGCGGCCGGGCCGGCGCTGCGAGCGCGGAATCTCCAACGACCCCGGAACCACCACCAGCACCGCGTCGCACACACCCAGTTCCACCGCCGCGGCCGCCCGCCAGACCATGCCGGCAGCGGTCGCACCGCCCAGGTCCACTCGGTCGCCGAAGTCCAGCGGGATCCCCAGATACTCCGAAAGGGTGGCCGGCGCAAACATGTCCGACTCCGCGAGGCCGTGACACGAAAGACCGTTCACCACCGCCGCATCGACGCCCGCGTCCTCGATCACCATCTTCGCCAGCAGTGCGTACTGGTCCAGGGTGAACGACGGCGGCCGACTCTGGCGGCGTTCGGCGGGCAGTTCCGCGATGCCGACGATGGCCGCCTCGCCCCGCAATCCGCTCATCGGCCGGCCCGGTGCGGCAGTGCGACGGTCGCAGTGCCGGGCATCAACACGTCGTCGCCGCGCCGGCAGAAGACGTCCAGGTCCACCAGGCCGTCCGCCTTGCCGGTCACGACGCCACCGAACGTCAACTCCTGACCCGGGTATGCGACGGCGCGGTTCTGCACCGAGAACCGGACCAGTCTGCCGTCGCCGCCGACCCAGTCGGTCAGCGCCCGCGACAACAAGGCCGCCTGGAGCGGCCCCTGGACCAGGACGTTGTCGTAGCCTTCGACGTCGCGCGCCCAATCCTTGTCGTAGTGGATGCGGTGCCCGTTATAGGTCGCGGCGCTGAACAAGAACATCTGCGTCTCGGTCACCGTCACGGTCAATGTGGTTATCGCCGAACCGGTTTCGACGTCCTCATAGTATAGCTGCCCGGTCACGCGGGCCTCGCGATCATCGACGTGGTGGTTTCGGCAAGAAGCTCGCCACCCTGATTGCGGTATTCGGCACTCCAGGTCACCAGGACGAATCGGCCTGATCTGCCTTCCTTTTCCACGATCGAGTCGATGGTCCGCACCAGCTGTACCTGGTCGTGGTGATAGGCCGGGGCGTGGAAGGTGGTGCTCTCGCCGCCGGCCATCCGCCGCGGAGCGCGCGGGAAAGCCAGGCTGCCGGTGGTGGCGCCGGATGACCCGTCGGGTCGCAGCTCGTCCAGGCTGGTGACGCCCAGGACGGCGTACTGCAGGTAAAGCGGTGGGCAGACGATGTCTCGGTAACCATGTGCGCGTGCGTATTCGGGTTCGAACCACAACGGGTTGTGGTCGCCGACCGCGGCGGCCCACCGTTGCCAGTCCCGCCTGCTCACCTCGCCGACGGCGGTGGCTACCACGCTGCCGACGCGCGCCATCGAGTCCGGATCGATGAGGCTTTCAGTCACCCATGCCCTCCCAATTCATCTCTGCGTCAAGCCATCTCGCGGCTTCGTCGGCGCCGCCCCCGACCGTCGCGAGGATGCGCGCGCGTTCGGAGAACAGGTGCAGGTCGGTGTCGACGACGTAGCCCATGCCGCCGTGCAACTGGTGGGCATCCAGCGTGATCTGCTTGACCCGGCACGCCTGCATCCTGGCGATCGCGGTCTCGCGGGTGGCCGTGCGGCCGCGACCGATCCAGAACACCGCGGAGTGAGCGGCCAACCTCGCCGCCGCCAGCGCGATGTGCATGTCCGCCACCAGATGCTGGGCCGCCTGGAAGGAGGCGATCGGACGGCCGAACTGTTCGCGCATCTTGGTGTACTCGACGGTACGTTGCAGCACCGCGTCGGCCACGCCGACCAAATCAAGGCTCAACAGCGCCACCGCCGCGTTGACCACCCGGCGCAGCTCCGGGCCGGCCAGCTCACCCAGGACGCGGCGGTGGTCGTCGACGAGCACATCGTGCAACTCCACCGCGAACGCCCGATACCCGCCCATCAGGGCGAGTGGCTGGACCCGCAGGTCGGCGGTGTCGACAACGAAACCCATTGTCGCTGAACCGGTATCGGCGGTGACGACAATCAGGTCGGCCGCAGCGGCGTCGCTGACGAAGTCCAGGCGACCGGTTAACAGCCAGCGCCCGTCGCCGTCGGCGCGGGCGCGCAACCTCGGGGTGACATCAGCGGCGTCCCGCGGGTTGTACAGCGCGGTCGTCGCGCGTGCAGTGCCCGACGCCAGCGCCGGCAGCCAGGTTTCGCGCGCTGCCGAACCACCCAGCCAGTCGACGGCCAGCGCGGCATGCGTGCTGCTGTGCACACCCATGGGGCACAACGCCCGTCCGGCTTCGACGCAGAAGACGCCGAATTCGGACAGGGTGCCGCCGGATCCGCCGAGTCGCTCCTCGATCGGCAGTCCGAGCAGACCCGCTTCGGCCAACGATTTCCAAAGTCCCGGTGTTACGTGGTCGTTGCCGTGCGGTGCACGCGGCACTGTCGCGGGACCGGCGGCGCTCAATACCTTGCGGCACATGGCGGCCAGATCCTGCTCATCCTGATCGGGTATCAGTCGCATGCGGTCACCTGCCGTAGGAGGGCATTGCGTGACCGCGCTGGGCGATCACATCCCGCAGCACCTCGTTGGTGCCGCCGCCGAACCGCATCAGCGGTGCCACCCGGTACAGCCGCTCGAAGAAGCCGGCCGCGGGCGCGTCGGCGCTGCGATGCGCCAGCAGTCCGTCGGGACCGAGCAGGTCGATCGCCAAATCCGCGATGCGCTGCCGTAATTCGCTGGTGAAGATCTTCTCGACGCTGACCTCGACGGTGGGTATCCGTCCGGAGTCCAGCAACGAGGCGGCTTCGTAGCCCATCAGTTTCGCCACTTCCACGTCGGCCTCGGCTTGGGCCAGGCGCCGGCGAAACGCAGGGTCGCCGGCCGGCACGAAACCGTCGCGGCACGGTCGGGACGCCAACGCCACCAACTCGTCGAGGGCTCGGCGCAGATCGCCTGCATTGGTCAGCGCACCACGCTCCAAGTCCAGCGCGCCGGTGATGTAGGTCCAGCCGCGGTTGACCTCCCCGATCAGGTTGGTGACGGGCACCCGTACGTCGCGGAAGAATGTCTCGTTGGTGCGATAACCCGACCACGCGTAGAGCGGATGGATCTCGATGCCGGGCGTGTCGATGGGGACCATGATCACCGAGATCCCGCGGTGCCGCGGCGCGTCGGGATCGGTCCGGACGCAAAGCCATTCGTGCGTGCAGCGCTGTGCCCCACTGTTCCAGATCTTGGACCCGGTGATCACCCACTGGTCGCCGTCCCGGACCGCGCGCGTCTTCAAGCCGGCCAGGTCAGTGCCGGCATTGGGCTCGGAATAACCCACCGCACAGATGATTTCGCCGCGGGCGATCGGCGGCAGGAATTCCTTCTTGTTCTGCTCGGTGCCGTGCCGCATGATCATCGGTGCCACCGAGGTGACGGTCAGGTCCGGGCCCGGGACGCCCGCGTACTCGAACTCACTCATCAACAGGTGCTGGTGGGTGGCCGTCAGCCCGAGGCCGCCGTACTCGCGGGGCCAGTTCAGCCCGAACCAGCCGCGTGCACCGATTTTGCGGCGAAAAGCCGAAAGTTCACCGCCCTGGAATTCGAGGTCATGCTCGGCCATCTCGGCGCGCAGCGCTGCCGTGACGTTGTCCGCGAGGAACTGACGCACCTCGGCCAGCCAGGCCCGCTGCTCGTCGTCGAGCTCGAAGTCCACACAGCGACACTAGCGGCCGGCGGCCGATCGACTGCCGGCACCCACGCGCCGGCGGCCGGCAGCAACCAGACCGCCGATCGGGTTCGACCGATGAGCGCGGCGACACTCAGGCCAGCGGCGGTCGACAGGACGACCAGGGGTGAGCGGATTCCAGTTGGGCCGCAACGCGAATCAGGACATCCTCCCGGCCGTAAGCGGCGGCCAACTGGATGCCGATGGGCAGCCCGTCGCCGTTGCGGTGCAGCGGCAGGCTGATGGCCGGCTGCCCGCTCATGTTGAAAGGCGGCGTGAACGCCGCGAACTCGCCGCCACGGCGCATCGGCGCGGTCGGGTGCTCGGGCTTGTTCTCGAACTCGGCCAACGGCAACGGCGGTTCGGCGACCGTGGGGGTGAGCAGCAGGTCCCAACCGTCGGCCCACCACTGTTGCAGTGCCCGACGGAAGGCGTACACCGCGTTCTCGGCCGCGGCGTAGTCGACGGCGCTGACCCCCCGCGCACGTTCGATCAGCACCCAGTTGACCGGCTCGATGTCGTCGGCGGTCAACTCCCGGCCGAGCGTCGCGCCGAAGCCACGCGCCGCCATCGCCAGCTGCGTTGCCCACAGCGCCATGAACTTCTGCTGCAACGTATCGTCGGCCAGGGCCGACGGCCACGCCGGTTCGACGATGTGCCCGAGCCCCTCCAGCATGGAGGCCGCCGAGCGCACCGCCGTCACACAGTCCGGGTGCAGGAACCCTCCCCGCGGATGGATGTCGAGCAACCCGACCCGAAGCCGGCCCGGGTCGGCACCGAGCTCGTCGACGTAAGGCCGTTGCGGCGCAGGGGCGATCACCGTGTCGCCGACCCCGGGGCCGCGCACGGCGTCCAGCAGTCCCGCCGTGTCACGCACCGTGCGACTGACACACAGCTCCACGCCCAGGCCCGCCTCGGCGCGCAACGGCCCAACCGTGATGCGGCCCTGGCTGGGCTTGAGTCCGACCAGCCCGCAGCACGACGCCGGGATCCGGATGCTGCCGCCGCCGTCCGAGGCGTTGGCGAACGGAACCATCCCGACGGCGACCGCCGCTGCCGCACCGCCACTGGAGCCACCCGGGGTACGGTCCAGCGCATAGGGGTTACGGGTCGGCCCCCACGCCAAAGGTTGAGTGGTGGGCAGGCTGCCCATCTCGGGACTGTTGGTTCGCCCGGCGATGACCAGTCCGGCCGCCTTGAACCGGGATACCAACGTGGTGTCGGCGGTGTCGATCTTGGCCGCCGCCTTGAGGGCCGCGTTGCCGTTGGACAGCGTCTGGCCGGCGAAGCTGGTGTAGAGATCCTTGAGCAGGAATGGGACGCCTTGAAAGGGACGCGGCGGCCCGTGCGGCAAACCCGCGTCGGCGGCGACCGCTCGGGCGTGTTCGAACCATTCGATGACGACAGCGTTCAGTGTTGCGTTGGATTGCTCGATGCGTTCGATGGCCGCTTCCAGCAGTTCGCCGGGTGTCACCTCTTTCTTGGCGATCAGCGCAGCTTGATCGGTGGCGTCCATCCATCGGGTTTCCTCGGCAAGTCCACTCATAACATTCGGTCTATCACGAATGGCGAGCGGCCTCCTGCACCAGCTGGACCCGGGATGACAATCCGAGCTTCGTATACACATGGGTGAGGTGGCTCTCCACCGTCCGCAGCGAGACGAAAAGCCTTGCGGCGATTGCTTTGTTCCCCAGTCCCTCGCTGACCAGGCCGACGACGGCGCACTCGGTCGGGGTGAGCGACGCCCAACCGGCGGACGGACGGCGCCGCTCCCCGCGGCCCCGTTGCGCATAAGCGATCGAATCCTCGGTGGACATCGCGGCGCCCTCGGCGTATGCGACGTCGAATTCGTTGTCGCCGAAGGCATCCCGTAACCGAGCGACCGCATCGTCGGGCGCGGCGTCGTGCACCTTGAACCGGACCGCGCCCATCCGCTGCCGGAGCGCGGCAGCGGCGCCGAACAGCCGGCACGCTTCAGCACGCCGCTCGGCCTGGCCGGCGAGTATCGCCAGCAGCTCGAAGATATCCGGAATTCCGAGCAACGCGCCCAGATTCGCCGCCAGCGACAACGCCTCGTGGGCATCGCGCTCGGCCTGCTCGTATTCCCCCCGCGCGATCGCCACCCGGGTGCGGGCCTCAAGCGCCAACACCCGGTACCAGCCGGAGGACACCGAGACCGACTCATCAGCCCACCGGTGCGCCCCGGCCGGGTCGCCCTGAGCCAGCGCGACTTCGGCCCGTAGATAGGTGTGCATCCACTGGTGTATCGGGTTAGCGTTCAACTGCTGGCGGCACAATTCACTCAGCCGGTCCGCCTCGAGCACCTCCCCCGCCGCCAGCATCGCCGCGGCGTGCACACCGTTGCCGTTACCGAGCCAAAGGTCACCCATCTCGGCAAGGATCGGCATACTTTCGTCGAAGATGCCCAGAGCGGTCTCGAGGTCGCCTCGGTACGCATGGGCTAATCCGAGCATGTGCCTGCTCACCGTCCACCACATACCGTCGCCGGCCGCCTCCGCGTCCGCTTCGACGCCCCGCAGCTGGTCGATCGCGCCCGCGAGATCTCCGCTGACAGTTCGAGCCCAGCCCAGCCAGTTGCAACACTGTCGGCGGGTGAAGCGATCACCGACGACCTCCGCCAGCTGCTCCCCTTCTTCTCCGAACTTGCGAGCGGCCGGAACGTCACCGTTCATGAAAGCCAAGTTCGTTTGCCACCCCAACAGCTGGACAATCAGCCACTTGTCGCCCAGCGGGCGGGCCAAACCGAACGCCTCGTCGAAATACTGCCGGCCGTCTTGGCCACCATAGGCGGTCATCACCCCGCAGGCCGTGAGCGCACGGGCAAGCAGCGCCGGGTCGCCGATTTCGCGAGCCATCGTCACGGCTTGTTCGGCCCACGTCGCGCTGTCCACCCCGATCGCCCAGGTGTGCAGCAGGGCGCGGTCGGCGAGGGCACGAGCGCGAACCGCGGATGTTGCTGCGGCGCCTTCATTTTGGCCCAGCGCCGCATCGAACCACGCCATCAGCGCCTCGCGTACCCGCCCGCTGATCAACCACAGCGGCACCAGCGCCGACGCCAACCGCAAGGCGCTGTCGCTGTCACCCTGGTCCACGCTCCAGGCGAGAACCGCACGCAGATTATCGATCTCGACAGCCACCCGGTCGATCTGCTGTTGATCGGCCGCCCCGTTTTCCAGCGACGCCGCGACTTCCAGATAGTGGTCACGGTGACGCGCTCGTACGTCGTCACCTTCGCCCGACTCACCGAGCTTCTCCAGCGCGTACTGGCGCACCGTCTCCAACATCCGGTATCGCGTTGCACCACTAGGGCTTTCGGCAACTACCAGCGACTTGTCCACCAGCAAGGTGAGCTGGTCGAGCACCTGGTAACGCTCGACCTCGCTACCCCCGGCAACGGCACGCACCGCTGCCAGATCGAAGCCGCCGACGAACGCCGCCAGTCGCCGGAACAGCACCCGTTCCGATTCGGTCAACAACGCGTGCGACCAGTCGACCGAAGCCCGCAGCGTCTGCTGACGCCGCACCGCGGCGCGAGTGGTGCCGGTCAACAGCCGGAAACGGTCGTGCAGGCTGTCGCGGATCTCGTCCACGGACAGCGCGCGCACCCGCGCGGCCGCCAGTTCGATGGCCAGCGGCATCCCGTCCAGCCGACTGCAGATGTCGCAGACCACGTCGCGCTGGTCGGCGAGGCGGAACTCGGGCCGGACCAGTCGAGCCCGGTCGACGAACAGGTCGACCGCCTCGTCGTTCAGCGACAGCGACGGCACCCGCCAGATCGCCTCGCCTGCCACGCCGATCGGCTCCCGGCTGGTCACCAGCAACCGCAGCCCCGCGCACGCGCTGAGCAGCGCCCCCACCAGCGCCGCCGTCGCGTCCAACAGGTGCTCGCAGTTGTCCAGCACGATCAGCATCTGACGGTCCCCGATGAAGCCCACCAGCGTCTCCGTGGTGGAGCGGCCCGGCTGGTCGGGCAGGCCCAGCGCCCGCGCCGCGGCGATCGCCACGATGTCGGAATCGGCGATCGGCGCCAGGTCGACGAACCACAGCGCACCCGTCGGCTCGGTGGCCAACCCACCGGCGACCTCGATGGCCAGCCGGGTTTTCCCTACGCCGCCGGCACCCGTCAACGTCACCAGCCGGCTGGTGCCCAACATGCGCCGTATCTCGGCCAGTTGTTCACCGCGCCCGATGAAGCTGGTCAGCTGCGCTGGAAGATTATGTACTGCACCAGTTTTCGGTGTACGTAAGGGCGGGAACTCGTTACCGAGCTCCGGGTGGCACAGCTGCAGAACTTGCTCCGGGCGCGGCAGATCGCGAAGCCGATAGGTGCCCAGATCGGTGAGCCACGCCTGCGCGGGCAGGTTGTCGAGGACCATCGCCTCGGTCGCGCTGGACAGCACCGTCTGTCCCCCGTGCGCCAGATCACGCAGCCGGCCGGCCCGGTTGATCGCCGGCCCGACGTAGTTCGCATCCCCGCTCACCGGATCGCGCAGCTGGACGTCGCCGGTATGCATGCCGATACGCAACCGGATCGGTTGCAACGGGGCCCGCTGCAGATCGACCGCACAGGCCACCGCGTCGGCGGCGCGACTGAAGGCGATCACGAAGCTGTCACCCTCGCCCTGTTCGATCGGGCGCACGCCGTGGTGGGTGGTGACGAGATCACCCAGCGTGCGATCCAACCGCGCGACGGCGGACGCCATCTGCTCGGGCTGGGTTTCCCACAGTCGGGTCGACCCCTCGATGTCGGCGAGCAGCAGCGTCACCGTTCCGGTCGGCAGCTCGTTCACGCCCAGGTCGCTCCAATTCACCGTATCTGCGCTCATGCTAGCCAGCATGTGCGCAGCCTCGACGGCAAAACATCCGTGCAAACTCGGAGAACACCGAGGCAAAACCCGCGAATTTGCTCGATTCGCCGTAACCTGGCGCCCGCTTTAGGCTCAGAACACACAGGACTTAGCGGGGGGAACGCTGATGAGTGTGCCGAACAGGCTGTTCGCGTCCAGACGCGCGGGTGCGCTGGCTGCGGTGGTCGCCGCCCTGACCTGCGCGTCCTGCGCCACCTCGGCGACCGTGAAACCGCCCGACGCGCAGCCCGGCAGCACCAAAATCCCGACGTCGACACCCGCGGCCAACTCGGTCGCGCCGCCTCCCCCGCACATCAGCCCGTTGGCCAAAGATTGGAAAACCTACGGCGGAACCGTCTACTTCGGCTGCCCCACCGACTTCACAGCCAGCAAATCCGCACTCGACGATATCCGGCCCAAAGTCCTGGACCCCAACACCGCGGATTTGATAATGCCCGCCATCCCTGCGATCGCCCCCGGCGAAACCGTCACGGGCGCCATCTGCGCATTGTCGAACAATGTCACCGACATGAAAGTCGTCTACCTGGTCAACACGCTCAAGCCCGCTGAAGGACCGCAGCCTCAAGTCACCAAAACCACGGCCTACGTGGTCGACCTGAAGTCGAGCCAGCCGCTGGCGACCAGAGAACTGCAACCGCCCGCAGACCTCAGACTCGCCGCGCCCAAGGAATGGCGACTGGCCCCCACCACCACCGGCGTGGCATGGCTACACCCCTACACCGACGCGGGCGGAGCGGCGACGCAACCGAAAACGGTAGTCCTGTCCAACACCGATCTGTCGACACTGTGGGACGACGCACAGCCCGGACGCATCTGGCAGGACATTCTCGCGTTCCAGCGCAGCACCGAGCCCAGCCCCCTGCCCAGCACCCAGGTCGGCAATGCGCTGGGTGCCGAATTGCGTTTACCCACCGGCGAACCCGTCTTCCAAGACAACGGCGTTATCAGCGTGGACAGCGAATTGTCGGACGGACCAGACAGATTCGTGCAGATCACACACCGGGATTCGGAGAGTCCATCGGTGACGTCCACCATGTTCTTCGACCTGGCCTCGCGCTCCGTCCTCAAACTCGGTGACACCGACCGGATCTCCGGTGGCAGCCTGGCCGCGACCTTGTCCGACGGAAACCTCTTCGTCGACGGACGCGGTTCGGACACTTCGCAATTCGGCTACGGCGTGTGGAATCTGCGTACCCAGCACTGGGATCTGCTGGTCAGCCGCGACGATGCCAAGAAGCAGCCGATCACCAAACTGGCGTTCTTCGGCGGCCATCTCTACATCACCAAATCAGACGGCAGCTTCTCGGTGCTTGCCCTGCCCGCCACCAATCCGGTGGCGACCAACTGGACCGACCGGCCGTTCGGCCGGATCACCGACTGGACGCTGGTCTGTCGCGGCGAGACCGCACCGGAGCAGAAGGGCGACTGCCGGGAGATCCTGCTGGCCCGCGACACCGACGGCCACTACCCCGGGCCCTGGTTCTAGCTGGGCCGCTGCCGTAGTCGTTCGGCGGTGCTAAACAGCGCGCGCTGCAAGTGTTTTCGTGACCAGGCGCTACTGCTAACCTGACGGGTTATGGGTGCGTTGGATGGACGGGTCGCGTTGATCACCGGAGGGGCGCGCGGGCAGGGCCGCACCCATGCACTGGCGCTGGCAGCCGAGGGCGCCGATATCGTCGTCGCCGATGCGCCACGGCCGATGCAGGACCTGACCTACCCGCTGGGCACCGAGGACGATCTGCGCGTGACCACCAAACTGGTCGAAGAACTGGGTCGGCGCTGCGTGCCGTTGACCGTCGACGTGCGCGACGCGGCGCAGGTGGGCACGGCCGTGGAGCAGACGGTGACCGATCTGGGCAGCCTCGACATCGTGGTAGCCAACGCCGGCGTCGTCAGTACCGGGCCGTTGGACCAGGTCAGCGACACCATCTGGCAGCAGCTGCTCGACACCAACCTGACCGGTGTCTTCCACACATTGCGTGCCGCCATCCCGGTGATGCGCCGCCAGCGGTTCGGTCGGATCGTGGTGACCTCCTCGATGGGCGGGCGGATGGGCATTCCCGAACTGGCGGCCTACAACGCCACCAAATGGGGTGTCATCGGGTTGGCCAAGTCCGCTGCGCTGGAGGTCGCCAAGGAGGGCATCACCATCAACGTCGTGTGTCCGACCACGACCCGGACGCCGATGGTCCAGCCCGAGGGCGGCGACGACGTCCCCGACGAACTGGTGCGCCGGATGATGAAGGCTAACCCGATTCCGCAGCCCTGGATCGAGCCCGAAGATGTCAGCCGCGCGGTGGTGTACCTGGTCACCGACCGCGGGGTCATCACCGGCAGTGTGCTGGAAGTCGGCCTCGGTGGCAGCGCCCGCATTCACTGATGAAAGGCTCATCCCATGTCTGACCTAGCCGATCCCCGTTTCCTCGACGAACGCCTGGCCCACTGGGCCGCCACCAAGCCCGACGAGGAGGCGATGGACTACCTGGACCGGAATTGGACCTGGGCGCAGTGGAACGACAGGGTCCGCCGGCTGGCGGGTGCGTTGACCGAGTTCGGCGTGAAGCGCGGCGACGTGGTGGCGTTTCTGGACAAGAACCACCCGGCGTGTGTCGAGCTGACCATCGCCGCCGCGTCGCTGGGGGCGGCCAACGCCATCATCAATTTCAGGCTGGCCGCCGACGAACTCGACTATGTCCTCAACGATTCGGGAGCCAAGGTGCTCATCGTCGGCTCGGAGTTCAAGCCGAGCATCGACAAGATCCGCGGTGATCTCACCAAGGTGGAACACATCATCGAGGTGACACCGGAAGGCGGCGACGGCGACGAATACGAGGCGCTGCTGGCCGGAGCCACTCCAGTCGGCCGGTCCGAAGACGTCGAACCCGATGACGTGTGCATCATCATGTACTCCTCGGGCACCACCGGCCGCCCCAAAGGCGTGATGCTGACGCAGGCGAACATCATCGCGCACACGATCAACGCGCACGAGGGCTTCGAGTTCGACCCCGGCGACAAGAGCATGGTGTCGATGCCGCTGTTCCATGTCGGCGGATCGTCCTATGTGCAGTTCGGCATTCACGACGGCGTGGCCAGCGTGATGACGCGCGACGTCGACGGCATGACGCTGGCCGGCGCAATCCTCAAGGGCGCCAACCGAACATTCCTGGTGCCTGCCGTGCTGGCGAAGGTGCTCGAGTCCGGCGAGGACGCCGTAAAACTGTTCGGGGCGCTCAAGACGTATTCCTACGGCGCGTCGCCGATGCCGCTGCCGTTGCTGCGAGCCGCGCTGGAGGCGTGGCCGAACACCGACTTCATCCAGGCCTACGGACTGACCGAAGTGTGTGGCGTGATCAGCCACCTGCTGCCGGATGCGCACCGCGCGCAAGACAACCCGGAACGGCTCGGCAGCGCGGGCACGCTGGTGCCCAACGCGGAGGTGCGAGTGGTCGACCCGTTCACGCTCGAAGACGTACCCGCCGGTGAGCAGGGTGAATTATGGTTCCGCACACCACAATTGATGAAGGGTTACCACAACAAGCCGGAGGCGACGGCCGAGGCGGTCACCGAGGACGGCTGGTTCCGGACCGGCGACATCGGGCGCGTCGACGAGGGCGGCTACATCTTCGTCGAGGATCGGCTCAAGGACATGATCATCTCGGGCGGGGAGAACATCTACTCGATCGAGGTGGAGCAGGTGCTGGCCGAACACCCGGCGGTGGCCGAGGTCGCGATCATCGGGGTCCCCGACGACAGGTGGGGTGAGGTGGTGAAAGCCGTTGTCTCCCTTGAGGGTGAGGCCACCGAGGAGGAGATCATCGCGTTCGCCCGCGAACGGCTGGCCGCCTACAAGTGTCCCAAGTCCGTCGACTTCGCCGACGAGTTACCACGCAACCCGACGGGCAAGATCATGAAGAAGGATCTGCGCAAGCCGTACTGGGACGGCCGCGACCGCGCGACGGTGTGAGCAGCTCGGCGATTGACGCGCGACGAACGAGGGTAGCCCCCCGTTAGCCCTGCAAAAGGGATGGCGTCCGCGGAAACGAAGTGATCGGCGATGGTCGGTTGGCTGGACAGGCTGCAGCAACGCAACCGAGCGCTGGGTGCGGTGGTGGCCGTCGTCTATAAGTACATCGACGACCAGGGCGGTTACCTTGCCGCCCTGATCACGTATTACGCGTTCGTGGCGCTGTTCCCGATGCTGCTGTTGCTGACCACCGGCCTCGGCGTGGTGCTGGCGGGCCGGCCCGACCTGAAGGCGCGGGTGCTCGACAGCACGCTGAGCCAATTTCCCGTCATCGGCAGCCAGTTGCACCAACCCGAACATCTCAGCGGCGGGACGGTCGCAGTACTGGTCGGTGTTCTGGGCGCGCTCTACGGCGGTCTGAACGTGGGTCAGGCGGTGCAGAATGCCATGGATTCGGTATGGGCGGTGCCCAAACACACCCGTCGCGATCCGATCCGGTCACGTAAGCACAGTTTGCTGTTGCTGTTGGTGCTCGGCACGGCCGCGATCACGGCCACCCTGGTCTCGGCGATCGGCCAGGCCGCCGGGTCGCTGGGCGGTTTCGGCCGGATCGGTGTCGCCCTGATCGCGGTGGGCATCAACGCGTTGATCTGTCTGGTGGCGTTCCGCGTCACCACCGTGCGCGACCTCAGCTACCGCGAGGTGCTGCCGGGAGCCGTCACCGCTGCTTTCGTCTGGCAGGTTCTGCAGTGGTTCGGCGCCGGCTATATCGGGCATGTGGTGAAGTCGGCCAGCGCGACCAACAGCGTCTTCGCGTTGGTGCTGGGGTTGCTCGCATTCCTGTTTCTGGTGTCTTCGACGCTGGTGCTGTGCGCCGAGATCAACGTGGTCCTGGTGGAGAAGCTGCATCCGCGCTCGTTGCTCACTCCGTTCACCGAGGACGCCGACCTCACGACCGCTGACCGAAAGACCTACACGCGCAAGGCGAAAGCCGAACGGGTCAAACGCTTCCAGCGCGTCAGCGTCAAGTTCACCGATCTCGAGCCCAAGAACACCCGTACCCCCTGAATTCATACCGTTGCGGCGCAGCCGATTACAGTGGGACCAATGGAATTCCGCACCTTCGTCGAACCCCAGCAAGGAGCCAGCTACGCCGACCAGCTGGCCGTCGCCCAAACGTCCGAGCAACTCGGTTTTGCGGCTTTCTTCCGGTCCGATCACTACTCGGCGATGAGCGGCGACGGCCTGCCGGGCCCGACCGATTCGTGGGTGACGCTCGGCGCGATCGCCCGCGAGACGTCGACGATCCGGTTGGGCACGCTGGTGACGTCGGCGACGTTCCGATACCCGGGGCCGTTGGCGATCGCGGTGGCCCAAGTCGACGAAATGAGTGGCGGCCGAGTCGAATTCGGTTTGGGCAGTGGCTGGTTCGAAGCTGAGCACCGAGCCTACGGGATACCCTTTCCCCCGGTGCGGGAACGGTTCGACCGGCTCACCGAGCAGCTCGCGGTCGTCACCGGCCTGTGGACCACGCCGGCGGGTGAGACGTTCGACTACACCGGTGAGCACTACACCATCGTTGACTCACCGGCGCTGCCAAAACCGGTGCAAGCCCCGCATCCGCCGATCGTGATCGGCGGCACCGGCGCCAAACGGACTCCGGCGCTGGCCGCGCAGTACGCGGCCGAATTCAACGTGCCCTTTGCGCCGATGGACGTGGTGCGAACCCAGTTCGGGCGGGTGGCCGATGCGGTCGCCGCCGCCGGGCGGGCGGCCGGCTCGATGGTCTACTCGTGCGCATTCGTGCTCTGCACCGGGCGCGACGAGGCCGAGATCGCCCGGCGCGCCGCGGTGATCGGCCGGGAGGTCGACGAGATGCGGTCCAACAGCCCGCTGGTCGGCACGCCCAGCGAGATCGTCGACAAGCTGGGCCCGTGGGGCGAGTTGGGCGTGCAGCGGGTGTACGCGCAGCTGCTCGACATGAGCGACTTGGCGCAGCTTGAGCTGTTCGCGACGGAGGTGCTGCCGCAGCTGTCGTAACACGTGGTTGGCTTGGCATCTGCATAGCAAACTCACCAGGACAGTAGCCGCGACTTAACGGCGACCACCGGCTGGCCACATCATGTGATGACAGGGCCGATAGAATCCGGCCACTAACTTCTCGCCTGATGAGGTTAATCTTGGTGCGCAGTCATGGGTGGTCGGGCAATACACCGACCTCCGAGCAGGAAGCAATCAACCGGATTCTTGATGCCGCCGATGAGATCATCGCCGAGCGCGGAAACGCGATGCGGATCGCCGACGTGGCGCGTGCCATCGGCGTTACCAGGCAAACGGTGTATCGCTACTTTCCCAGTACCCGGGCCCTGCAGGTGGCGACTGCGATGCGGTCGGGAGATGGTTTCCTCGACAAGCTGACCCGACATCTGCAGGGTCGCACCACTCCACTGAGTGCGATCGTGGAGGGAGTCGCATTCGCGATCGAAGAGCTCGCAGATGACGATCCGATCGTCGCCATGCTCACGACCCCCAAAATGGGGGGATTCGCACACTCGATCACGTCCGACACCAGCACGGCTTTTGGCCGGGCAATGCTCGATCGGTACGACGTCGACTGGGAGGCCCATGGCTTTGACGACGCCGCACTCGACGAGCTTTGCGAGTTCACCCTGCGCCTGTTGCAATCGTTTTGCATGGACCGCGGTGACCCGCCGCGCAGTCCATCGGCCCTTCGTGGTTTCCTCACCCGGACACTGGGACCCGCGCTGATCTATCCGCGACTCGCCCAGACCATAAACTCGCTCAACCCGACGGCTGCTCCCCGCCGAACAGGCCCGCGCTCTGTGCGGTGACGGCGAACACCGGATTCTTAGGTGCGCGGCAAAGCATTCACCAATCCGATGCCGGTCCACAGCAGTGAAAGTTCTTGCGGTCAAAGACGTTAACCGGCTCGACTGCACAGGGTTGACGCCACGGCGTCGGAGCCGCATTTCGACACGCACTCAGCTCGAGTGCTGCGCGCCTTGCGCTTTCACCCCGACCGAGTCGCCAGCCTCGGAGTCCTGCCGGGACCACAACGGGAAGGTTGCCAGGGCGGTGACACCGATCAATCCGAGGGTCTGCACGACCATGTAGGCGGTGATCCCCTCCTCATGTACCGCGTTGGCAATGACCATTGCCGCGAACGTTCCGACATAGGCGACAACGACGCCGAGGGTCACGCCCTGGATGCGCCGCGACGGGGGTTGCGCGGCGCGCAACGCCGTCACCGTCACGACCAGATAACCAGCCACCAACACCGCCAGCACCGGCCAGTGCCGCCCGATCGTGACCTTTGCGAGGATGATCGGCGCGAAGAGTATGCACCCCACAACGATGACAGCGGCGGCCACTACCGGAGCCCATAGCCCCAGCGCCCTTCCCGTCGACCACCGCTGCGCTGTCGCCGCACCGTCGATGTTGGCGCGCGCTCTCAGCACAAGATAGAAAAACACTGTGCCCCAAGTGATTTGCCAATACATGTCCACCAGCGGCCAACCCATGAAGAACTGCAACATCGGATCGTGACGCCATGTGAACCATCGAACGTCGGTGAGTCCGCCCTGTATGACAAAGGGCGCCTCCTGGCAGATCAGGAAAAGGCCGCCCGCAACGGCGGCCCTCCATCGCGTGGCAATACCCAGCCCCTCGAGCACTTTGAAGCCCGTCATGAAAATCACCGGGTAGTAGATGCTGACGTAAAGCGGCATTGCTGTGGTGCCCTCGAAGAGCGGGATGACCGGGAAGTTCAACATCACCGTGAACGGCCCCTGGGTATACAGATTGACCGTCGCCATCCCCATCAGCTCTAGCGATACCCCGTAGATCAGCGCGGTCACCATGACAAACGCGTAGACACGGTTATTGCGACGGAACTGGACGATCGAATACCAGGCGAATACCGCGAACAGCCCCAGATTCAACGCTTCCGCCGCGTTGTTTTTCCAGCCGAGACGTAGCGGACTGTTGAAAACGAGCAGGCTGGCCGACATCGTTAGTCCTTCACTCCGGGCGATCCAACTGACCCAGACACACACTATGACAGATCTGTATGCCCATAACAAGTGGGCGTCGGACGGCCGCCACCCGCAAAGCGAGATATGTTCCCGCACAGCCTTTTATCTAAGGTCGCAGTCGCGAGAGTTGGCGTCCGATGCGGCCGGATCGCAGCTCGTGGCCATACGCTGGCGATAAGACGTATGGTTCGGGGTCTGAAAAATGCGCGCTGACGTCGCCCTGAGGAAAGAGATCGGCTGCCGCGCTCGTCAGGACAAAACACGATTGCGAGTTACGTCCGCATCGGCCTACGGGAAACCCTGCGCAGGTTGTAGTTTCGGTGCTGGAGTGACCCCCGGCGGTGTTGCACGATACTCGATCGCCTGGGAACTCAGTACTGAGTGCGGGCCGAGGCGGTAGAAGCCTGGGGCCTCGACATCACTCATACCATACACTATCGTAATTATGTATGGTAAGGCTGGCATCGGAGCAATCCGGGCACGACCCCCTGACGCACACGGACCGGCGGAGGTAACTATGGCTGGGATTTCGCGTCGTTCTGCGGCGAAGACGCCGCTGTCAGGTCCCGATCTCACCGGCCCTGACGGAGCCCGCGCGTGACTATCGCCGACGGCGAGGGCAAACTCGACGCCGAGGTCTTGATCATTGGCGCTGGACTGGGCGGCATCACGGCGGCCTATCACCTGCGCAGCAAGGGAATCACTGACCTACTGATCCTCGAGCGCGCGTCGAACATTGGCGGCACTTGGCGCGACAACCACTACCCTGGCCTGGAAGTCGATATACCGTCGCTGTGGTACCAGTTTTCCTTCGCGCCCAACCCGAACTGGTCGAAATTCTTCGCTCCGGGAGTGGAGGTGTACCACTACCTGACCCGGACCGTCGATGAGTTAGGTTTGACGCCGCTCATACGCACCGAATCCGAGGTGGTGCAACAAATCTGGGATGATCAGTCCGGCACCTGGACTTTGCGTCTGCGCAGCGGCGAGACGCTGCGTTCGCGGTATGTGATCAATGCGGTGGGCGGGTATCTCAACGCCAAGGCGTCGACGGACCTCGAGGGCCTGGACGATTTCGAAGGAACCGTGCTGCGGCCCAACGCCTGGGACGACGAGTATGACCTGACGGATAAGAACGTCGCGATTATCGGCACCGGCTCCAGCGGCGCCCAGATCGCTGGCGCGATCTCGGGCAAGGTCGCTTCGCTGCACGTCTTTCAGCGCACCGCGACGTGGGTGCTGCCCAAGATCAACTTCACCATGCCCCGCTGGCTGAACAAGATGCTGCGCATACCGGGCGTCCTGCGTGCCATCGTCGCTGTCGGCGACTATGCGATGGACTCCCAATATGTCCCGCTGTTCCACATCATGCCCCGGCTGCCGGAGTCGTTCACCCGCAACGCTATGTCGGTGTACGACAGCTTCTATCGGCTCCTCTTCCGGTTCTGGTTGCTGGTAGCTTTGCGAGACAAGGCAACTCGCAAAGCGCTGGTGCCAAAGTCCGGCCTGCAGGCCAAACGCCCGGTGATCTGCACTGCGTACGTGCGGGCGTTCAACCATCCGACCACACACCTGGTTACCACTGCGATCGACCGTGTGACCGCCCACGGTGTTCGCACCGTGGACGGCACCGAGTATCCCGCCGACCTACTGGTCACAGCCACCGGTTACGACCTGTTCATCGACCCGGAGAGCTACCGCCCCGGCACCATCATTGGCCGCCACGGCTTCGACCTCGCCGACGAGTACCGGCGCAACGGAATACGGTCGTACAACGGAAGTGCGCGTCCGGAGCTGCCCAATCGTTGGGATCTGGTTGGCGCCCTCGGGTATCAAGGTATCGCGTGGTTCCAGTGGGTCGACGCGATCGCCACTCACGTCGTTCGGATCATCACCGAAGCCAAGTCACGAAACGCCGCCGTCACCTCGGTGACGCGCGCGGCCTTCGATCGTTGGAACCAAGACATCGCGCGTCGCGGCAAAGCCGTGCGGCTCTACTTCGACCTGGAACAGAACCGCAAGTCGAACTCCAGAACCTACTTCATCAATTCTCAGGGAGAGGCGCTGTTCTACCGGCCGCAGACCATGACGGGCACGCGCCGATTCTGCCGTCGCGCACCGGTTTCCGATTACTGCTTCGAATACCTCTGAAGCTTTCGTCACCGCACCCATCAGAGCCGAGAGACGTGCGCAGAATGACGGATCCGTTGCGATGCATGGTCCGAATCCTGCACCAGAGATTGAAGGGCAAGTGACGACAACGGTCAAGGACACGCAGTCTGGTGGAACGGCCGGACGGACATCCCCTCGGCGACCTCAATGCCCGGCCCGCCGAGCGGGGTTCACGCTGCCGATCGTGGATGCGTCCCTCTAGGACTCCCGTCGGGACTGCGCCACCTGCGCAGCGCCGTTACCCGTGATCAGCCATAGCGTCGCGATGCTCTGGACCAGTTCGTCTTTGGTGACTCTGGCCCGGCCTTCTACGAACGCCAGGATCGCATCGGCGGTGCCGCCGATGATGAACGCGGGCGCCACCTGAGCCAACGGATCGCGTTCGAGTTCGACATCGTGCACGGTACGGGCATATTCGACGAGCACCCCCGTCAGGCCGCTCATGATGTCCTCGCGGTGACGCTGCAGTGCGGGCGATAAGGCCACCGCTCCCAGCAGCACCTTCGCGCGTCGCGGATCATCGGCCAGCGTGTTCACCAGTGCGCTGACCGCCGCTACTGCCTGCACCGCCAGCGGCTCGGTCACAGTGGACGCGGTGGCCTGCAGCGCGACCACGCGCAATTGCTCGGCAATGTCGTCCACCACCGCCGCGGCTACCGCGTCGAGGTCGGAGAAGCTCTCGTAGAAGTAGCGCTTGTTCAACCCGGCTGCGGTACACAACTTGTCAACGGTGATGGCTCGCCAGTCGCCATTGGCCAAGACGTCAAGCGCGGCTGCGGTCAGCCGGGCTCTGCGATCCCGCCGACGGACGTCTGCCGACTGGCCGGCGTACGGACGGGAGGTGGCATCGGGCACCGGACGATCGTCGCACTTTCTCGTCGTCCCACCTCCCTTGACAACGCTCCGGCTCATCTGGCACCGTTCCGGACCAGATCATTCTGGTACTAAATCGTGCCAGAAATAGGAAGGAAAATCGTGCGCACCTCCCCCCAGGTCCCTCCGCTTGCCGAGGCGACGGCCGGCGACGCCGGAACATCCGTGCTGCGCGAGCTTCGTGAACTCGCGCGCGTTGCGCCGCTTCTGGCACAACGGCAGGGCTGGGACTACCTCAGGGAATTGGGCAACCGCGGACGAGACGACCAGCTCGCAGCACTGTTCGGTCGCGGCGATGCACCGGAACAGATCGACGGTGCTCTGGAAGGCCTGATCGTCGGCAAGCTGTTCGGCATCCCCGAGGCACACCTGGCCAACCCGCTGCTCAAGATCGAGCCGACCTGGCGCGGCAAAACTTTCGATCGTGCCGGCGACACCGGATTCAACCGGCTCGCACCGATCGCCCAGTGGGTGATGCCGATCATTGCACCGGGCTACCGGGGCCTGCGCCGTGTCGGCAAGGAACTCAACGGTTTTCACTTCAACCACCACCTCGGCACGGCTGCGGTCGCACCGTTCATCACAGTGCGCGCCCTGGACTATTCCGTTGCGGCCTACCGCAACCCGAGTGTGCGCACCTTCCCCATCAAGCGCACTCGCGACGAGATCGTCGAATTGACGCCGGGTCTGTATCTGGGTCGGGCGCTGCTCACCATGCCCGACGGCGAGGTACGGCTGATCGCCTACTTCGCGCTGCGGGAGTTCAGCGACGAAACTTCCGACGCGTCATGATCGGCCTACCGGGTGCGATCGCGTGCGTCACCGGTGGCGCACGAGGCATCGGCGCCGCCACCGCCGAGGAGTTGGTTCGCCGTGGTGCCCGGGTATGGATCGGTGACCTCGACGCCGACGAAGCGCGGCGCACCGCTGCGCGGATCGGCGCTCACGCTGTGCATCTGGACGTCACCGATCCCGACAGCGTCGCCGCATTCCACACCGCGGCGGGCGCCGACGGACCCGTCGCGATGCTGGTCAACAATGCCGGCATCCAGTACATGGGGCCGTTCGTCGAGCAGAAGCTGTCGCTGTACCACCGCGAGGTCGCCGTAAACCTCGGTGGGGTGATCAATGGGATGCACGAATTCCTGCCCGGCATGCTAGAGCGAGATCACGGCCACATCGTCAACGTCGCTTCGATGGCGGCGAAAGTGACCACTCCCGGGATGTCGGTGTACTGCGCCACCAAGTACGCCGTCGCCGCGCTGTCCCGCGCGGTGCGAGCCGAGATCGCGGGAACGCACGTCACACTGACGACCGTGTTCCCGACCGCCGTGCACACCGAGCTGACCTCAGGGGTCTCCCTGGATCTGTTACCGACCCGGCAGCCCGCCGATATCGCCGCAGCGATCGCCGACAGTGCCCGCCGCCCACGCAACGAGGTCACCGTGCCGCGCTGGCTGGCACCGTTCGGTCTAATCGAAGAAGTGACGCCGGAGCCGCTGCTGCAGCGCGTCAAACACCTTGCGACACTGAGGCGGCCGCCCGGGCACTACGACCCGGTCGGCCGGCGCGCGTACTTGGACCGGATCGGGCGATGACCCCGGTGGGTGACGTGACAGCCCGTTAGATCACCGGCGATCCGGCCGGCTTACTACTGCGGACGCTCCGCGGACGACGGTGCAGCGCAAACCGGCTGCGCAAGGCAGACACATGGCCAGACCTGGTGGTGGCAGGTACAGGATTCGAACCTGTGAAGCTTTCGCGACGGATTTACAGTCCGCTCCCATTGGCCGCTCGGGCAACCTGCCGCCTAGCAGGGTACAACGACCGGGTAGACAGAGCACAAACGGCCAGTACCGAAGGAGGGATACACCGCAATGGCGGACTCATCATTCGACATCGTCAGCAAGGTCGACCGGCAGGAAGTCGACAACGCGCTCAACCAGGCGGCCAAGGAGCTGTCCACCCGCTTCGACTTCCGCGGCACCGACACCAAGATCGCGTGGAAGGGCGAGGAGGGCATCGAGCTGACCTCGTCCACCGAGGAGCGGGTCAAGGCCGCCGTCGACGTGTTCAAGGAGAAGCTGATCCGCCGCGACATCTCCATGAAGGCCTTCGACGCCGGCGAGCCGCAGGCGTCCGGCAAGACCTACAAGGTCAACGGCACCCTCAAGCAGGGCATCGACAGCGAGAACGCCAAGAAGATCACCAAGCTGATCCGCGACGAGGGCCCCAAGTCGGTCAAGACGCAGATCCAGGGCGACGAGATCCGGGTGACCAGCAAGAAGCGTGACGACCTGCAGGCCGTCCAGGCGTTGCTCAAGCAGGCCGACCTCGACGTGGCGCTGCAGTTCGTCAACTACCGCTAGCTTCCGGGGCCGTCGGAGGCGACAGAGTCGAAGGTCCCTGGCCCAACCAACCGGTGGGTGCCTACTCTGGATTACGCGTCCCCGACATCGAGTGAGGTTCTCAGACGATGACCCTGACTTCCCACGAAGCCGCCCACACCCCCGCCGAAGTCGATTATGTCGACGTGCTGATCGTCGGAGCCGGCATCTCCGGCATCGGCGCGGCGTACCGGATCAAGCAGCGCAACCCGTCGATCAGCTACACGATCCTGGAACGCCGCGAGCAGATCGGCGGCACCTGGGACCTGTTCCGCTACCCCGGGGTGCGCTCGGACAGCAGCATCTTCACGCTGAGCTTCCCGTTCGAGCCGTGGACCCGTGAGGAGGGCGTCGCCGACGGCGACCACATCCGCCAATACCTGGCCGACACGGCCCGTAAGTACGGCATCGACCAGCACATCCGATTCAACAGCTACGTGCGCGGCGCCGACTGGGATTCGGCAACCGACACCTGGACCGTCACTTTCGAACATCAGGGCACCACCCAGCAGTGCCGGTGCCGGTTCCTGTTCTTCGGCAGCGGCTACTACAACTACGACGAGGGCTACACGCCCGACTTTCCCGGCATCGAGAACTTCGGCGGCACCGTGGTGCACCCCCAGCACTGGCCCGAGGACCTCGACTACACCGGCAAGCAAGTGGTGGTGATCGGCAGCGGGGCCACCGCGGTGACGCTGATTCCCTCGATGGCCGACCGCGCGGGCAAGGTGATCATGCTGCAGCGCTCCCCCACCTACATGATCTCGGCATCCAAATACGGCAAGGTCGCCTGGATCAGCCGGAAGTTGTTGCCGCGCAAGGCTGCTCACCTGGTGATCCGGTTCTACAGCGCGTTGACCGAAGCGGTGCTCTGGTTCCTGTCCCGCAAGACGCCGGGATACGTCAAGTGGCTGCTGCGCCGCAAGGCGATCCAGAACCTGCCCGAGGGTTACGCGGTCGACGTGCACTTCAAGCCCAACTACAACCCGTGGGACCAGCGGCTGTGCCTGATTCCCGACGCCGACCTCTACCAGGCGATCAGCGACGGCAAGGCCGAAGTCGTCACCGACCACATCGACCATTTCGACGCCACCGGGATCGCGCTGAAATCCGGCAAGCATCTCGACGCCGACATCATCGTCACGGCTACCGGCCTGCAACTGCAGGCCCTCGGCGGCGCCAGCCTGAGTATCGACGGCACCCCGATCAATCCCACCGAACGCTTCGTCTACAAGGCGCACATGCTCGAGGACGTACCCAACCTGTTCTGGTGTGTGGGCTACACCAACGCGTCCTGGACGCTGCGCGCCGACATGACCGCCCGCGCGACGGCCAAACTGATCGAGTACATGTCCGCGCACGGCTACACCCACGCCAGTCCACATCTGGGCGGTCAGCAGATGGCGGAGAAGCCGGCCTGGGACATCCAGGCCGGCTACGTGCGACGCGCGCTGCACGCGCTGCCCAAGTCGGGTACCAAACGGCCCTGGAACGTCCGGCAGAACTACTTCGCCGACGCCATCGACTACCGGTTCGACCGCATCGAGGAAGCCATGGCGTTCGGGCGGGCCGGGGATCGGGCGGCGCTGGCCGGCTGACCCGGTCAGGCGGATTCGCCCTGCACAATCTTCTCGCCGCAGTTCGGACAGAACTTCTCGGCGTGGTGGTGCTGGGCTCCGCAATGCGCGCAGAAATGCGGCTCCCCCGGCGAAAGCCGCTGCGGAGCAACGAGTTCCAACGGCCGGGGTCCGCCGGCTTCGTGCAGCCCGGCGTCGCGGCGCCGGCGCGCCCAAACCCTGGCCGCCAAACCGCCGGCCACCAGGACCAACAACGCGGCACCCACGATGTACCACAACAGTTTTGAGCCGCGTAGCGTCGACACATCGCCGTACTGCTGGCGCAGGTTGGCCGCGCTGGCTTTGAGGTCGACCAGGCCGGGGTAATCCGGCGACAACGTCAGGGCCTGGTCGAAATCTTTGATCGCGTCGGTGTACTGGCCCGCGTAGTAATGGGCGAGGCCCGTGCGGTAGTACTGGTCGGCAGCCCCGAGCGTGGACTTGACGGCCTTGGCCGCCATCAGCGACGCGAGGCCGTCGGCAGGGGCGACGAAGTTGAAGGCCTGCGGTTCGCCGACGGGTCCGAAGCTGTTGACACCGATCACCCGGCCGGACAGGTCGACAGTCGGACCCCCGCTCATGCCTTCGGCCACCGCGGCGTCGATTTCATAGACCGGGCTGGATTCCATGCTGGACTTCTTGCTGACCTTGCCGCTCTTGTTGGTGGGGTCCAGCGTCCGACCGGTCACCCGCTGGGTGGTTTCCGGGTAGCCCACCGCCAGCACCGCAGTACCGATGTTGACTTCGGCGTCGGTGGCGAGTTCGGACGACGGCAGGTTGTGCTTGTCCAGCTTGAGCAGCGCGACGTCGCCCTTGCCCAACGGCCGGAAATCCACCACGTTGGCAGGCACCTTGTCGGTGACCTTCGTCCCGGTGCCGTATATCAGGGTGAGACTGGCGGTGGGACTCTGCCCTGGCCCGTTTCCGACGATTGTCGCGCCACGCGACAGCCATTCGGCCACCACCAGCGGGTCGTGCCCCACCGGCGAGTCGGGGAACTGCCGCAGGTATTCGGTCGCCGCCCGGGTGATTATCAGCCGTCTGGCGGTGTCCGGATCCACGCAGTGGCCTGCGGTGGCCACCCAGCCGTCGGGATTGACAACGAAGGCCGTGCACGTCCAGGTGGCGATGATGGGGGCACTGGATCCTTCGCCGAACAGGGACAGCGTCTTGCCGTCGGGCAGCTTGACCAGGCCATACGTCTGCGCACCCAGCACCATGACGGCGGGCCGGATCAGTGCGGCCGCCCTTTCCTCCGGGTTGGACTGAGGCCGGCCCCCGTCGGCCGACGCCATCGCAGGCGCCCCCGCCGGCGCCAGGCATGCGGCAGCCGCCAACAGCGCGAGCGTCTTCGCCCGGCGTCGTCCCGACATCGTCCCCTCCTCACCATCAAGCTCCGACCCCCTACGATCCGTCGCCGCGGACACCGCGGCAAGGGGACGAAGTCCCACGCCTCGTGGCCGTAGGTATCCCGGGTGAATCCTTGGGAAATGCCCGGTTACCGCAATAGGGTGACAAACATGCCAGCTGACAAGCGCGAACCCAAAGTCGTTGTCCTCGGTGGCGGGTCCTGGGGTACCACCGTCGCGTCCATTTGCGCGCGCCGCGGGCCGACGTTGCAGTGGGTGCGTTCGGAGGACACCGCCAAGGACATCAACGAAAACCATCGCAACAGCCGCTATCTCGGTGACGAGGTAGTGCTCAGCGAATCCCTGCGCGCCACCACCGATTTCGCCGAAGCCGCGAACTGTGCCGACGTTCTGGTCATGGGTGTGCCTTCGCACGGCTTCCGCGGTGTACTCACCGAACTGAGCAAGGAACTGCGCCCCTGGGTGCCGGTGGTCTCCCTGGTCAAAGGTCTCGAGCAGGGCACCAACATGCGGATGTCGCAGATCATCGAGGAGATCCTGCCCGGGCATCCGGCGGGCATCCTGGCCGGGCCGAACATCGCCCGCGAGGTCGCCGAGGGCTACGCCGCCGCCGCGGTGCTGGCCATGCCCGACCAGCATCTGGCGACCCGGCTGTCCGGCCTGTTCCGCACCCGGCGCTTCCGCGTCTACACCACCGACGACGTGGTGGGCGTCGAGATGGCCGGGGCGCTGAAGAACGTGTTCGCCATCGCCGTCGGCATGGGGTATTCGCTGGGCATCGGCGAGAACACCCGCGCCCTGGTGATCGCCCGTTCACTGCGCGAGATGACCAAGCTGGGCGTGGCCATGGGCGGGGACCCCGAAACGTTTCCCGGGCTGGCGGGCCTCGGCGATCTGATCGTCACCTGTACCAGCCAGCGCAGCCGCAACCGTCACGTCGGCGAACAACTGGGCGCCGGCAAGACGATCGACGAGATCATCGCCTCGATGAACCAGGTCGCCGAAGGCGTCAAGGCCGCCAGTGTGATCATGGAATTCGCCAACGAGTTGGGGCTGAACATGCCGATCGCGCGCGAGGTCGATGCCGTCATCAACCACGGCTCCACCGTCGAGCAGGCCTACCAGGGGCTGGCCGCCGAGGTACCCGGGCACGAGGTGCACGGGTCGGGGTTCTGACCCGCAGCGCCTACCTGTGACCTTCGTCACGCCATGGGTGGCCATGCCTGGGTGCTCACAAAGAAAATTTGCGTTCACTATGCACCTGGCGCGTCTGGTTGCCCGCAACGGGCCACCCACCTACCGTCAGGAAGTGGTCGCCAGGCGGTCCAGCCCACAACATCGTCGTTACGGGTGACACGTATTCGCCTGTGCGCCAATGTGTTACGAGACCGTGATACTGGGCGGGATGTCGGAATGTCCCCCGCTTGACCCCGAGGGAGCCCTCCGATGCGACAGTTCGAACCATTCGCCGACGCGAATGCAGCCGAATCACGAAGCGAGCGTTGGCGATCGGTCTTACGCCACGACCTGCCGTCCTCGCTGGTGGTCTTCCTGGTCGCGCTACCGCTGTCACTCGGCATTGCCATCGCCTCCGACGCGCCGGTGCTCGCCGGCCTGATCGCAGCGATCGTCGGCGGGGTCATCGGCGGGGCACTGGGCGGGTCACCACTACAGGTCAGCGGTCCCGCCGCCGGCCTGACCGTCATCGTTGCCGACCTCATCGCCGAATTCGGTTGGGGGGTAACCTGCTTCATCACCGCCGTCGCAGGTCTGATGCAGATTCTGCTGGGTCTCAGCCGGGTAGCGCGTGCGGCACTTGCGATTTCGCCGGTGGTGGTGCATGCGATGCTGGCCGGCATCGGGATCACCATCGCACTGCAGCAGACCCACGTCCTGCTCGGCGGCGAGTCGCACAGCTCGGCGTGGGTCAATGTCGTGGAGTTGCCCGCCCAGATCGTCGGCGCGCACCGCCCCGGACTCTTCCTCGGCCTGATGGTGATCGCCATCATGGTCGCCTGGCGCTGGGTGCCGGCCAAGCTGGCCGCCGTCCCCGGACCGCTGGTCGCGATCGTGGTGGTAACCGTTGTCTCCGTGGCGTTCCCGTTCCACGTCTCGCGAATCACGCTGGACGGCTCGGTGATCGACGCGCTGACACTGCCGGCGATACCGCGCGGCAACTGGACAGCGGTGGTCATCGGGATCATCACCGTCACGCTGATCTGCAGCGTGCAGAGCTTGCTGACGGCGGTGGCCACCGACCGCATGCACGACGGCCCGCGCACCAACCTCGACCGCGAGCTGATCGGCCAGGGCGCCTCCAATCTGGTCTCCGGAGCTATCGGCGGCCTGCCCATCGCGGGCGTAATCGTGCGTAGCGCAGCCAACATCAAGGCCGGCGCCAAGACCAGCGCCTCGACAATCCTGCACGGCTGCTGGATCCTGCTGTTCGCCCTGCCCTTCGCGGGCTTGATCGAGCAGATCCCCAGTGCCGCGCTGGCCGGGCTGCTGATCGTGATCGGCATTCAGCTGCTGCAGCCGGCGCACATCGAAACCGCGGTGAAAACCGGCGATTTCGCGATCTACCTGGTGACCATTGTGGCCGTGGTCTTCCTCAACCTGCTGCACGGGGTGATGATCGGGCTGGCACTGGCCATCGCGATGACCGGGTGGCGGGTGGTGCGCGCCAAAGTGGACGCCATCGCCGACGGCGACGAATGGCGAGTGATCGTCGAAGGCGCCTGCACCTTCCTGAGCCTGCCCCGGCTGACCCGGGTGCTGGCGTCAGTGCCCGAACGCACCACGGTGACACTGCACATCGCCGTCAGCTACCTCGATCATGCTGCGCACCAGGCGATTACGGATTGGCAGCAGCGGCACCACGCAACCGGCGGAGAAGTCCGGATCGACGGCCTGCTCGAGCGCGGCCACCCGCCACGCCGGCATCTGGTGTCGCTGACGACCACCGAGGCGCCCGACGCCGCTGCCTAGGCGCCACGCGCCATCGCCTCCAACCGGCGGATGCGGTCCTCGATCGGCGGGTGGGTGGAGAACAGCGAACCGATCCGCTCACCCGCGCGGAACGGGTTGGCGATCATCAGGTGCGCCTGGTTGGCCAGTTGCGGTTCCGGCGGCAACGGCGCCAGCTGCACCCCACCGGAGATCTTGCGCAGCGCCGACGCCAGGGCCAGCGGGTCGCCGGTCAGCACCGCGCCGGACTCGTCGGCCTGGTACTCGCGCGAGCGAGACACCGCCAGCCGGATTACCGTCGCGGCGACCGGCCCCAACAGCGAAACCAGCAGCATCGCAAAGGGGTTGGCGCCGCCTTCGCGGTTGCCGCCGAATGCGCCGAACCACATGGCCATGTTGGCCAGCGCGGTGATCACCGACGCCAGCGCACCCGCCACACAGGAGATCAGGATGTCGCGGTTGTAGACGTGGGAGAGCTCGTGACCGAGCACCGCGCGCAGCTCACGCTCGTCGAGGATCTGCAGGATGCCCGTGGTGCAGCAGACGGCGGCGTTGCGGGGGTTGCGACCGGTGGCGAAGGCGTTGGGCGCGCTGGTGTCGCTGATGTAGAGCCGCGGCATCGGCTGGTGGGCCGACGTGGCGAGCTCGCGCACAATGCGGTACATCACCGGGGCCTGCAGCTCCGAGACGGGTTGGGCGTGCATCGCGCGCAGCGCCAGCTTGTCGCTGTTGAAGTACGTGTAGACGTTCATCCCGACGGCGAACACCGTCGCCAGGATCAGTGTCGTCCGGCCGAACAGAGCGCCGACGAACACGATCATCGCGGACATGCCGACCAACAACAGGAACGTCTTGAGCCTGTTGACCTGGGGATGCCACGTCATTGGTGCGTCCTCCTACGAACACGTTCAGCTTTGTCGATTACCGCGGATTCAACGCCCGGAACGCCCCGGAAGGTTCCGGGTGAGCACGATCCGCAGGTCAACCGTGCCGGCTGACGGTGTAGTCGACCAACGCCTGCAATGCCCGGCGGCCGAGCCCCTCGGGCAGCAGGCTCACCTCATGGTGGGCCTGGGCCGCGTATTGCGCGAGTGTCTCCTTCGCCTTGGCCATCCCCGACGACGCCCGCAGCAGCGTCAACGCCTCGGCCACCTCGGCGTCGTCGTGAATGGGCCCGGCCAGCAGCTCGCGCAGCCGCGCCCCGTCGGGCCCGGTCTCCTGTAGGGCGTAGAGCATCGGCAGCGTGCGCACACCCTCCCGCAGATCGGTGCCCGGCACCTTGCCCGACTCGTCGGATTCGCTGTCGATGTCGATGATGTCGTCGGCGATCTGGAAGGCGGTGCCCACGGTGGCGCCGAGCCGACTCAGCCGCTCCACCTGCTCGTCGTCGGCGCCGGAGAACATCGCGCCGAACCGGCCCGCGGCGCCGATCAGGCTGCCCGTCTTCTCGTGCACGACCTTCAGGTACTGCTCGATGCGGTCGGCGCCCTCGGGAGTGCCGCGGGTCTCCCGCATCTGCCCGGTCACCAGCTCGGCGAACGTCTCGGCGACGATTCGGACTGCTTCCGGACCCAGCCGGGACACCAGCCGCGACGACGTCGCCAACAGGTAGTCGCCGGCCAGGATCGCCACGTTATTGCCCCAGCGGGCGTTGGCGCTGGGCGCGCCGCGGCGCACCTCGGCCTCGTCCATCACGTCGTCGTGGTACAGCGTCGCCAGGTGGATGAGTTCGACGATCGCCCCGGCGAGGGTGACCTCGGCGTTTTCCGGGTTCGGCCCGGTCTGCGCGGCCAGGATTGTGAACAGCGGCCGGAACCGTTTGCCGCCGGCCTTGAATAGATGCAGCAGCGACTCGGTCATCACTTCGTCGGAGCCGCGCAACTCGGCTTCCATCAGCTTCTCGACGCGGGCCACACCATCGCGCACGGTCGCCGCGAATTCGGCGTCACCCAGATCAACGCCCGCCACCACGGTCGCCGGTGTGTTCATTCGACCAACATACTGGTGAGCGTGAACAGCAGAGTCTGCCAGGCCGACGTCGTCGTCGTGGGCGCGGGACCGGCCGGGTCGGCGGCGGCGGCCTGGGCCGCCCGCGCGGGCCGCGACGTGCTCGTCGTCGACTCGGCCAGCTTCCCGCGGGACAAAGCGTGCGGGGACGGGCTGACGCCGCGGGCCGTCGCCGAGCTGCGCCAGCTGGGGCTGGGCGACTGGCTGGACGGCCGGATCAAGCATCGGGGCCTGCGGATGAGCGGCTTCGGCGGCGAGGTGGAGGTTGGCTGGCCCGGCCCGTCGTTCCCGGCGCACAGCAGCGCGGTGGCCCGGCTCGAACTCGACGACCGGATCCGCAAGGTCGCCGAGGAGTCCGGGGCACGCATGCTGCTGGGCACCAAAGCCGTTGAAGTGCATCATGATTCGTCACGAAGAGCGGTGTCGTTGACGCTGGCCGACCGGACCGAGGTGCGGTGCCGGCAGCTGATCGTCGCCGACGGGGCACGGTCGCCGCTGGGCCGCAAACTGGGCCGGCGCTGGCATCAGGACACGGTGTACGGCGTCGCCGCCAGGGGCTACCTGACCACCGAGCGCAGTGCAGACCCGTGGCTGACGTCGCACCTGGAGCTGCGCTCCCCGGACGGTGCGGTGCTGCCTGGCTACGGGTGGATCTTCCCGCTGGGCAACGGCGAGGTGAACATCGGCGTGGGCGCGCTGTCCACCACCAAGCGGCCGGCCGACCTGGCACTTCGGCCGCTGATCTCCTACTACACCGACCTGCGCCGGGAGGAGTGGGGCTTCGACGGCCCACCGCGGGCGATCGCGTCGGCATTGCTGCCGATGGGCGGCGCGGTGTCCGGGGTGGCCGGGCCGAACTGGATGCTGATCGGCGATGCCGCGGCCTGCGTCAACCCGCTCAACGGTGAGGGAATCGACTACGGCCTGGAGACCGGGCGACTGGCCGCCGAAGTGCTGGACTCGGGCGACCTGTCCCAGCTGTGGCCGGCGCTGCTGACCGAGCACTACGCCCGCGGCTTCTCGGTGGCGCGCAGGCTGGCGCTGCTGCTGACGTTCCAGCGGTTCCTGCCCGCGACCGGGCCGATCGCGATGCGCTCCACCACCCTGATGCGGATCGCGGTGCGGGTGATGGCCAACTTGGTCACCGACGAGGACGCCGACTGGGTGGCGCGGCTGTGGCGCGGCGGCGGCCGCGCCTCCCGGCTGATCGATCGTCGGCCGCCGTTCAGCTGAGTGTAGTGGCGCGGATATATCAACGCAGTTGATATATATCAGGCTGGTTGATATATCATGGGAGCATGAACACACCAACGGACTTCGAATTCGAACGCGCCTATCGCGGCGACTCCGAGCGCTTCGGCGAGGGCAGCCGCCCCCCGTGGAGCATCGGCGAACCCCAGCCCGAGTTGGCCGTGCTGATCGAGCAGGGCAAGTTCCACGGCGACGTCCTGGACGCCGGCTGCGGCGAGGGTGCCATTTCACTGGCCTTGGCCGAACGTGGACACGCGACCGTCGGGCTGGACGCTTCACCCACGGCCATCGAGCTGGCCCAGCGCGAGGCGCAGCAGCGCGGAATCACCACCGCCACCTTCGCGGTCGCCGACATCAGCGACTTCGGCACCTACCCGGCGGGCTCGGAAGGCCGGTTCGGCACCATCGTGGACAGCACGCTGTTCCATTCGATGCCGGTCGAACTGCGCGAGGGCTATCAGCAGTCGATCGTGCGCGCCGCCGCCCCCGGAGCGTCGTACTTCGTGCTGGTCTTCGACCGGGCCGCGTTGGGCGAGGACGGCCCGGTCAACGCCGTCACCGAGGCCGAGTTGCGTGAGGTGGTCGGCAAGTACTGGGTGATCGACGACGTCCGGCCCGCACGCATCCACGCGCAGGTCCCGGCGGACGTGCCCGGCATGCCGGGCTTCGACGCGCGCGACGAAGGCAACGGCCGTCGGTCGGTCGGCGCCTGGCTGCTGTCGGCGCATCTGGGCTGATCGCGCCCACGGCTGAGGTGTATAGTCTGTCTAATGAAGGTAACGAGGCTGGCCAGTTTCGTCGCCGTCGCGGTTGCCGCCGTCGGGTTGGCGGCCCCCGCCCAGGCCGACGACTACGACGCTCCCTTTAACACGCAGCTGCACACCTACGGCATCTACGGCCCGCAGGACTACAACGCCTGGCTGGGCAAGATCAGTTGCCAGCGGATCGACCGGAACGTCGACCACACCGCCTACGACTCGGCCAAGTTCCTGCAGCGCAACCTGCCGCTGGGCACCACGCAGGGGCAGGCCTTCCAGTTCCTCGGCGCCGCGCTGGACCATTACTGCCCCGAGCACGTGGGCTTCCTGCAGCAGGCTGGGCGCTAACGGCGGGATTGCCGGGCTCGTCCGCGACGAGCCGCTGTGGCGGCTTTCGGCGCCTGCCCCAACAGGGTGGTGTGCAGCAGATGACACACCACCGCGCGAGATATCTCGGTGTTCTCGTACTGCATCAGCCGCCCCAGGTCGACGACCAGGCTGAATGCGGCGTGCACGGCGAATCGCGCTTCCTCCGTTGGGATTTCGGGCGTGGCGAGGTGCACCTGATGCACCCAGGCCTCGACCGTCGCGTGCTGGATGCTGCGCAGCGCGGTTCGCTCTTCCGGCGGCACGTTGCTGCGTTCGGCGTAATAGACGTAGGCGAGCTCGGGGCGGGCGAAGGAACGCCGGACGTAGGCCGCGATCAACTCGGTGACCGCGTCGGTCGGGTTGTCCGTGGACCCCAGGATCTCGGACAGATCACTGGAAACGCGGTCGGCGGCACGGCGGTAGATGGCGGCCAGGATGGCACCTTTGCCGCTGAAGAAGCGGTACAGGCTGGTGGTCGGCAGATGAGCGGCCGCGGCGATGTCGTCCATCCCGGTCTCGCGGTATCCCCGCTCGTTGAACAGCATGATCGCGGCGTGCAGGATCTGCTCGTACTCACCGGCGGCCAGCGCGACGGACGGCTTTGCCGCCCCGTCGCCGCCAGGCTCGTCGTCGGGCAGGTCGGCGTCGCGCACCGCCCGCGCGATCCGCGTCAGCGTGCTGTGCGTCTGCTCGTCGGGTAGCTGCGCCCGGTGGTCGGTGATGCTGCCGATGACGCTGAGCACCGCCGAGGACAACGTCCAGCGCTGGCGCGACTTCAGTTGGGGCCGTAGCCGGGACAGCGGTCGCTGCAGCCTGCGATTCACCAATTTGATCTGCTGGTTGAGCACCTCTTGGTCTTCAGGCTTGAGGTAGCGCCCTTCCCACCGGTACAGTCCGCCGCTGCTCCTGTTCCGCAGTGTTGTGCTAATCAGCTGTGCCACAACATGATCCCAGATCTCCTCGGGATCGTCGCGGTCGCCGTATTCGTCGTCGAGGAAAGCCGTGCACTCCACCAGCTGCTCCCCCAGCGCCAGCACCGCCTCCCGGAACAGATCGTATTTGCGGGCATAGTGGCGATATAGCGACGCGGCGGTGACACCCACCCGCGCTGCGATCAGTTCCATGCTCACACCGTGGTAGCCAAGCTCGCTGAACGCCTCCGCCGAGACGCGGGCGATCTGCTCCTTGCGATCCCGGGGACGCCGCCGACGCTCTGTTCCCAGAGCGGGGGACGTCGACATAGCCGTACTCTACGGCAGTGCGGCGACGACCGGTCGCGCCGGTGGAACTATTGTCCCGGCCGGCGGGTGTCCAGGATGTCGAGAGCGTTCGGCAACCCTTTGCGGTACCGGGCCTGGTCCACCGCTTTGATCGGCTCCCACCACGGCGCCTGAAAGAGCTTGACAATATTCACCATTTGCCCCGAATAACCGGAGGCCTGCAACACGCCGTTGGCGGCGTAGCGACCGCCCTCGTTGGCACCTTCCATCGTCGTCACGTTCTGGTCGGTCCGGATCCATTCGCCGGCCAGGAACAGGTTGTCGATTCCGGTGACCGCATTGGGGCGACGCCCCCACGAGCCGGGATCCTGGATGAAGAGCGGTTCGTCGTTGCGCACGTTGGGCGTACCCGAGTCGATGATCGAGGGATCCAGGAACCACGAGTGCAGCATCGAGTCGTCGACCACATGACCGGTGTCGCTCAGATGCGCCTTGATCTGCGCCCACGCCTCCTGCGCGATCTCGGTCGGCGTGCACTGCCGCGCACTTTTGCGGTTGAAGTTGCCCGGCGTGCTCCAATCCGAAATGATCGCGGACAGACAATCTTTGACGGTGCCATCGCCGTAGGTGGTGAGGCTGCGTTTCCAGAACTGCTCTTGGCTGATCGAGGTGAGACCCCAGCCCGAGTCGACGTAGTTGACATGGCCTTTGGTGACGTCGACGCGCTCCTTGAGGTAGAACATCAGCCCGTTCATCCACTCGGTACGCAACAGCGCGACGTTGGCCAGCCCCGGGTCGGCGGCGATGACGTCCGGGGTGAGCACCGCCGCGAGCTTCTCACACGGGATCGCCGAGACGTACCAGTCCGCCACTACGGGCTGCGGCAGACCGTTCACGTCCGTCACGGTGGCCGACGCGATGTGGTTGCCGTTCGGATTCAGGCGTGAAAGCGCTTGCCCCACTCTGAATGTCACGCCCATGGAGGTGAGATGGGCAATCCATGGATCTAACCACTGGGCGCTGGTCGGGCCGTTGAGCACCCGGTCGAATCCTTTGCAGTCGGTATCGTTGCCGAACAGCAGAATCGACCAGACCGAGGCTTCGCCCACCAGTCCGATCGAATGGGCGCTGGCATCCTTGGATTTCGATGCCGCCAGGTTACGGATGATCCCGTCGGCCAGGTAACGGTTGTACTCGGCCGATCTCTTGTCCGCACCGATATAGTCCGACCAGGTCATATTGTCCCATTGGCCGAGCTTGCGCTCGGTGCAACTGGTCACATAGACCGCGAGTTTCTGCGCGGCGTAAGCGGCTTCCCACAACGGCAGCCGGAACAGCGTCTGGAAGACGGTGGTAACGGATTCGATGAAGGCCTTCGGGGTGATCGGATTCGGGATGGTGGGCAACGGAAACGGCAGCGGGATGGTCAGATCGGCGCGACCCATTCCCGAATGCAGGTACGAGGTGGCCCGCGTCAGGTTGTTCCAGACGCCGTTCGCGTTGCCGGCGAACGGGATTCGCCGCATGGTATCGGGGACGTTGCGGTAGAAGCCGGGAAAGAACCGGAAGCCGTGTTCGGCCGGCAGCGGGTCGGGTCCGGTGTTGGGCACCGGAATGGAACGAGCCTTGCCGCCCAGAGCCTTCCGCTCGTACACGGTCACGGCGTAACCGCGTTCGGCGAGTTCGTGGGCCGCGGTCAGCCCCGCCACACCGGCCCCGAAAACGGCGACCGACTTATTGGTGGCTGCGCGGCCGGCGGGCACCGTGCCGGACAGCGCGGCAGCGGCAGCGGTTGCGGCCGTGGCGGCGAGCACCGACCGTCGTGACATCTGGTGCCCAGTTTGCTGCGCGCGTGCCACGCAGATAAGTTAATGCTTGTTCCAGCAAATGCGGGTGATTGTCGTCGGCGTTTCGCGGTGGTATCGCATCGATGGTCTGGACACCTCCGGCACAGGCCGCGGACGCGAACGCGGCTATGTGAAGGGCATGGACGCCGGTGATGGACGGGGTGGCGACCGGGCCATACCGCTGCATCGGGTAAGTTAACCATGATTCGCTCCTGTGTCTCGACCGGACTCTAGCCGGTAAAAGTCGTTGAACTGGTACTTTGTCGGCATTTGGCGAACCGGCTGCAAAGTACAGGCCCGTTGTCCGGCCGGATTGTTCCAGGTATTCCGGCGTTAAGTGGCGGAAACTCGTCAATTTCGCGGCATTCACGATGACAGAACCATCATTAACTTATTCTTGCGGCGGGATGAGGGCTGTGACATGCTGCACACGTCGAGACCGTAGCGCCAACCCAGAAGGAAGCGGATGACCTACGAGTTGCCGTCCCCGAAAGGCCCGCTGCGTGACGTAATGTCCCAGGGCGGCTACATCATCGGCTTCGCCGTCGAGGCGTTCGTCGGTGTCGTCGCCGCGATGCTGCGCCGTCGTTTCGCGGTGCAGGAGGTGGTCAATCAGACACTGTTCATCGGCCGGGTGTGCACCGGCCCCTCGCTGCTGTTGATGATGCCGATCGGCGTTTTCATCGCGGTGTCGGTCGGCGAGCTGGCCGGGCGGATCGGTGCGGGCGGCTATTCGGGTGCGGTGGTCGCGTTCATCATCGTCGGCCAGGCCGCAGCGCTGGTGTGCGCGCTGATGATGGCCGGCGTCGCCGGATCGGCGATCTGCACCGATCTGGGCTCCCGCAAGATCCGCGAGGAGATCGACGCCATGGAGGTGATGGGACTCGACGTGGTCGAGCGGCTCGTCGGCCCGCGCCTGATCGCCGCGGTGCTGGTGGCCGTCATGTTGTGCTCGATAGTCACCCTCGGCGGCGTGCTGGCGTGCTACGGCTACCACATCGGGGTCCAACATCTGCCCGCCGGAACGTTTCTCGCGACGTTCAGCCAATACGGCCGGGTCTCCGACTTCGTGATGGCGTTGATCAAGGCGGCCGTCTTCGGCCTCACCGCCACGCTGGTCGCGACGTTCAAAGGCCTACACGCCAAGGGCGGGCCCCGCGGGGTGGCCGACGCTGTCAACGAAACCGTCGTCATCGCGTTCGCGCTGGTGTTCATTCTCAACACCACGCTCTCGGCGCTCTACACCGTCGCGGTCCCCGCCGTCGGGAGTTATCGGTGACCGCAACTCTGCACCGGGGCTACCTGCTACCCGCGCACGCGGCATACCAGGGACTGGCCGTCGTCGGCCGACATGTCAGCTTCTACGTCAAAGTGCTTGCGTCGCTTCCGTATACGATCACCCGCTACCGAAAGCACACGCTGAGCCAGATCGGTGAGGTGACCTTCGGAACCAGCTCACTGCTGTCCGGCGGCGGCACCATCGGCATCGTGTTCGCCATGTCGCTGGCGGCCGCGATGATGCTGGGCGTCGAAACCCAACGCGGCCTGGACCTGATCGGCATGAACACGCTGTCGGGCATGCTGGCCGCGATCGCCAACACCCGCGAACTGGCGCCCGTGGTGGTCGCTATCGCCTTGGCCGCCAAGGTCGGAACGGGCTTCACCGCACAGATCGGAGCGATGCGGATCTCCGACGAAATCGACGCCCTGGACGCCATGGCGCTGCGTTCGGTGCCGTTCCTGGTCGGCACCAGGGTGGTGGCCTCGGCGGTATGCGTGATCCCGATCTACATGATCGGCCTACTCGCCAGCTACCTGTCCACCCGAACCGTGGTAGTGGTGTTCAACGGCGAATCGCCCGGCACCTACGACTACTTCTTCCACCTCGCGCTGAGTCCCCGCGACCTGGCCTACTCCGGCGTCAAGGCAATCGTCTTCGCGCTGGTGGTGGCCATGGTCCACTGCACCTACGGGTATTTCGCATCCGGCGGCCCGGTCGGCGTCGGCGAGGCGGCCGGCCGGGCACTGCGCACCGCGATCCTCGCGGTCGGGGTGCTCGACGTGCTGCTAACTTTCGCGCTGTGGGGTCTGGTGCCGCAGATCCCGGGGATGGGCGTGTGATGGCCCGGCAACGATCGACACGGTGGACGACGCTGAAACTCGCGCTGCGCGGGTTGGTCACCGTAATCGTCGCGATCGGTGTGGGGACGCTCCTGGTCGCGCGGGCCTCCGGCCGGCTCGAGCGCAGCACCGACGTCTTCGTGGGAGTACCGGTATCGGCCGGCATGATCACCAGCCAATCACCGGTGCGCTATCACGGCGTCAACGTGGGGCGGATCGCCGATATCGAGTCGGGCACCGAAACATCGAAGGTGCGCTTGGCGATTCGGGACGACATGCTGGCGAAGATTCCCGACTCAGTGGTGGCGCGCGTCGTTCCGCGCACCTTCTTCGGCGACATCTACCTGCAACTCGTCGATGCCGGACGGCGGTCGGCCCAGCCGTTGTCCCGCGGCCACCAGGTGGCCATGGACACCGGGGCCGACGCGATGGCCCTCTACGACGTGTTCACCAAGGTGGTCGCGCTGTTCTCGCAGATCAAGCCGGAGCGCATGCAGGTCGCCCTCGCCGCGATCAGTCAGGCTCTGCGCGACCGCGGAACCGAGATCGGCTCGATGATCGACGATCTCAGCGACAGCGCACGCGTCCTGACTCCGTCGCTGACCGCGTTTCTGGATGCCACACCGCAATTCCGCGCCGTGCTGGACTCCCTGCACACCGCCACCCCCGACATCGTCAAGACCCTGGCCGCGGCCACCTCGGTGTCCAACAGGATGGCAGACGACCGGCAGAACATCGGCCGCGCCGCCGACGCACTGGCCCGCTTCGCCGGAGTGTTCACGTCATTTCTGGCCGACCACCGCGAACAGCTCATCACCGTCGTCGACTCCGCCGGGAAAATCCTCGCGACGGCGGGCGCCCAGCCCGTGGGCCTGCTCGACACTCTGGCCGGCGCACAGGCTTTCGGTGCCGGCGCAGCACGGGTCTTCGCGACCGGAAAGTTCAGCATCACCGCCGTCGGCACCTTCGCCGGGCCGATGCCCTACACCGAGCAGGACTGCCCGGTCTACGGGCTCAGCCGCGGCGCGCACTGCGCCGAAGCCGGGCCGGACGGCCCGGCTCCGCCACGCTCCACCGATCCCTACCAGCTTCCGCGCGCCGACCTGCCGGTGACGCCCTTCGTGCTGCCCGACCCCCATCTGCCGGCCGACGCGGCGGGGCAGCCCGGACCACACGTCGCGCCGTCGGCCAATGTCGTTGACGCCGAGGATCAGTCGCACGCGCTCACCGTCTTGCAGGACCGGTTACTGGGCGGCGGACCCTCGACGCGGCCCAGCATCGCGACGGTACTGATGCTGGGACCCCTGGTGCGCGGCACCGAGGTGCGGCTCGGATGAAGATCGAATCACCCGCCCTGGCCAAATTGGGCACGTTCGTCACCGCCGGGGTGGCATCGGCCGTCCTGGTGGTCAACACCTTGTCGACGCCCGTGCACGGGCCCACCGTGCATTACGTCGTCGAGTTCAGCAGCGTGGAAGGTCTCAACGTCGGCAACCCGGTCACCATGAACGGCGTCCGGATCGGCCGAGTCGACTCGATCCGCTCGGCCCCCAACGGGGACGGCACCAGACGTGCCGACGTCGGAGTCGAGGTCCAATCCAATTACCCTCTCTCCCAACATGTTACGGCTGCAGTACGGTATGGCGACATGCTCGGCGCCCGATACGTCGCGCTGTCCGACCCGGACGGCGGCATCAGCAAACTGTCCACCGGCAACGAGACCAAGCCGCTGGGCGCCGGTGCGGTCATCCCGCTGAGCCAGACCGCTCCCGCGGTGGACCTCACCGCACTGCTGAACGGGTTCAAACCGCTCTTCGACTCGCTGCAGCCCGCGCAGGTGAACACCTTGACCCGCGGCTTCGTCGAGACCTTCAGCGGCCAAACCCAGACGCTGGCCACGCTGATCACCCAGATCGCCACCATCACAACGTCATTGGCTACCCGAGACGACGTGTTCGCCCGGCTGATCGACAACCTCGCCGCACTGGTCCAGACGGTCAAGGTTCGCCAACCCCGGCTCGAGGAGTTGCTCGACGGCCTGCACCGGCTGACCTCCACCGTCGCCGACGGCGGCAAACTCGAGCTGCTGATCGACCAGGGCAACGCGGTGTTGGCCACCCTGGGCAACACGGTGGCAGCCTCGGGTGCCGCGTACGCCACCAGCGTCAGCGAACTCAAGACGATGCTGGACACTTGGGAGCCCAGCACCGACGAGTTCACCCGACTGCTGGGCAACCTGCCGCAATTCGGTGACGCCATCAACCACACCACCAGCTATGGCGGCTTCGTCAGCCTCTACCTGTGCAACTTCACCATCAAGATCTCCCGGCACGAGGCGAACATCTTCGGCCGCAGACATTCCGAGGTGTGCCTGTGATGGTCCTGGTCAAACTCATCGACCTGTTCGTCGGTGTGGTGATCTTCCTGTTCGTCGACAAGCGGCGCCACAATCCGTCGATCCCGCTGGCGCTGGGCTCGATCGGAACGTTCACGCTGATCACCGCGATGCTGATCTCGATCGGCATCCCGCGTGTCTGGTATTACGCGCGCACCGATGCCTGCGCGGCCGAACTGGCCAACGCAGCGGGACTGAGCAGCGGTGAACCGGTGTACGTGGCCGGCGTGCCGGCCGGACGGGTGGAAAACGTCGAATTGGCAGGCGATCACGTCCGCGTCGCCTTCCGGCTGGACAACGGTCAGGCACTGGGCAACCAGACCACCGCCACGGTGCGACTGCGCACCGTGTTGGGTAAGCGGTTCCTGGACGTGATGCCCGCCGGAACCGTCGACCCGCACAGCGCCACGCTCATCCCGCTGTCCCGCACCACGGTGCCCTACAGCTTCGACGACGTCGGGCGCAAAGCCGAGGAGTCCGCATCCGGCGTCGAGCAACGCACGCTGGCCGAGACGATGCGAACCCTGATCGCGTCGATGCCCGGCGACAACGAGGAGCTCGGCGCCGCGCTCGCCGGAATCGGCGCGGCCAGTGCCGGTTTCGCTCGCAACGGCGACAAGGTCGACCAGATGCTGCGCGTCTTTCGCTCGCTGTCGGAGCTGTTGACGCGCCAGACCGACACGCTGGCCGACACCGCGGGCAACGCCGCCCACATCGTCGCCGCCCTGGCCGCCCGCCGCGAGGCGCTGACCCGGATCGCCGCGAACCTGCGGGCGGTCCTGGCGCAGCTGTCGACGGTATACACCGCGAAACAGTCTGACTTCCAGGCGCTTACCGCCGGCCTGACCCGGGTGACCGGGACCCTGAAGTCCAACGCGGACAAGATCGACGCGATCCTGCTGAAGATGCCACCGGCGATCCGCGCGGTGGTCAACGCGACCGGCACCGGCAACTGGGCCGACGTCAATTCGCCCTCCCTGGTGATGCCGGACAACCTGTTGTGCGCGTTGAACATTCAACGGGAGTGCCGATGAACGGCCGGCGTTGGGCGGTGCTAACCGCAACGGTGCCAGCGCTGCTGGCCGCAGCGTGGTTCACCTTCGGCCACACCGACAACTCGACCACCGTGCACGCAGACTTCAACTACGTCAACGGCATCTACCCCGGCAGCAAGGTCACCGTGCTGGGCGTGCCGGTCGGACGTGTCACCGACGTACATCCACAAGGCACCACGGTGCGCGTCAGCATGAGCCTGCCCGGCAACGTCGCGCTACCTCCCGAAGTGGACGCCTACGTGGTCAGCCCCGCGCTGATCAGCGACCGCAGCGTGGAACTCGGTCCGGCGTACCGCGGTAGCGGCCCGACGCTGCGCAGCGGACACGTCATCCCGGCCGAGCGCACCCACGCGCCCATCACGTTCGACAGCATGCTCGGCAGCCTCAACACCCTGACCGCGGCGCTCGGCCCGCAGCAGGGCGACCTCGGTGAAGTGCTGGCCCGCGGCACCGAACAGTGGCGCGGCCAAGGCAAGCAGTTCAACGCCGCGATTCGAAACCTCAGCTCCGCCACCGGCGTGCTGGGTGCCCGAGCCGAGGACATCGGCGCCCTGGTCGACAATCTGACCGCGTTGACGAACGCGTTCGAGCGGCGCCAGGTGTCGTTGAACACGCTGGTCGAACAACTCGGCCAGCTGGGACAGAGCTGGGCCGATCAGGATCCGGACATCACCGGCTCGATGAACGATCTGAAGGTGGTGCTCGACCAGGTCAACACCTTCACCGCCACCCACGGCAACGACTTGGGCGCGGTGGCGGCCAACCTGAACGCCGTCGGTGAGGTGCTGACGGCCAAACGCCCCGCGCTGGCCGAATTCATGGACCTGGTGCCGCTGATGATGCAGAACCTGTCGGCGACGGTCGGGCCGGACCGTCGGGGGCGGATCCGGCTCAACGTGTCCACGGTGCTGACCCAGTTCGCCGCCGCCCAGCATTTCTGCGAGACCTACCTGCTGCCGATGTGCACGGGCGCCGGAATCACCAACCCGGTCTCCTACCCGATCAGCCGGTCGGATCCGTTGGGGTTCATCACCGCCGTCACCGGTCAATCGCCGCCGCCGAACCCGAAATACCCGAGGTGAGCGCGCATGGCTAAACCGACCGCGACCACCGCCGCGCTGTGTTGCGCCGCCGGCCTGGGTGCCGTTGTGCTGTACGGAGTTTCCGATGCCGGCATCCAGGATCTGCCGCTGGGCCGCGACGCTCCGGGCACCGCGATGACGGTGACGGTGCTGCTGCCCACCGCCGACGGCATCACCATCGGTGCAGACGTGCGCAACGGCCAACGAGTGATCGGCAGAGTCAAATCCATGAGCATGGCCGCCGCGGGGGCATCGGTACAACTGAGTCTGCAGACCGACGCCAGACTGCCCAAGAACAGTGTGGCGCGCGTGGAACTCCCGTCCGCCCTGGGCAATCCGTTCGTCCGGCTCAGCGCGCCGACGCAGCCGTCGGGCGCCGTGCTCGACGACGGTGACGTGATCCCGTCCAACCGCACCGAGGTGGGACCCCAGATCGAGGGCGCGCTGGCCACCTTCGGAGCACTGCTCAGCCGCAGCGGAATCGACCAGCTGACCACCATCGTCACCGAGCTGAACAAGGCGTTCGGCGGTCGATCCGACAAGATCCGGACGTTGGTGCACACATTCAGCGCACTGGCAGCCAAAGCCGTTGCCCATCATGACGAGTTCGAGCAGGCGATGAGTCTGGCGGCCGACGTCAGCGCTTCGCTCACGCACGACCAGTCAGTCGTGACCGGGTATCTGGACGCGGTGCCGCGTGTGGTCGCCATACTCGACGTTCAACGTGCGCAACTGAATTCGCTGTTCTCCTCCACCACCGCGCTGGCCGCGGTAGCCAACAACGTGCTCTCGGCCACCGACCTGGCGGCGATGGTCGGCGACGCGGGACGGGTGATCACCACCCTGGGGATGTACAACGACCGACTGGGCGCGACGTTGGCGACCATGAACGACTTCCTGGAGAAATTCGGCAAGTCCGTCCACGGCGACTACCTGATGTTCGACGGTGCGCTGGACATCCCCGGGACGATCGACAAGATCCTCACCGGCGGACTGCTGGTGAACGGAACGCCCACCCCGGCTCCGTACGGCCTGGAAGGCTTCCTGTCGGGCGGGCTTCGATGAAACGCCTGGTGATCATCCAGCTGGCGATCTTCGCGCTGATCGCGGCAATCGTGATTCCCTTCGGCATCCGTTATGTGGCCGGCCCACAAGGCTTTCGGACGCCGATCCTGCTCACCGCCACCATGGCCGATGCATTCGGCCTCACCCCGGGCACCAGCGTTACCGTGCGCGGGGTGCAGGTCGGCACGGTCGAATCGGTGACACTGGACGCCGACGGGCTGGCCAAGGTGCGCATCGCCGTCGACCCGCGGACCCGGATTCCCCGCGACAGCATCCTTACCGTCGGCATGGGCACCGCCGCCGGTATCCAGAGCGTGGACATTCTGCCGCAGCACGACGGAGGCCCATACCTGGCCTCCGGCGACGTCATCGCCGCGCCCGCCGACCGCCAGCCGGTGCAGATGGACCGGGTGATGCAGGACGCCGCCCGGCTGGTCAAGACCATCGATCCCGCCACCGTCGGCGCCGTCGGCACCGAACTCGCCGACGCGTTCGGCGGGCTCGGCCCCAGCATGGCCGCGCTGATCGACAACGGCGCCGACATCGCCCGACGGATCCGCGCCCAGTCCGGCAGACTGCAACCACTGATCGAAGGCACCACCGCACTGGTGACGGCGATGGCCGCCCAGCGCACCACGTTCGTCAATGGGATGCGGGCGAGCGCGCACCTGGCCACCCAGCTCGACGCCAGCGGACCGGTCTTTCTCTATCTGACCGATCATTCGCCGGCGATCATGGGTTCGCTGCAACACGTATTGGACACCTACGGCGGCACTTTCGGCGCCACCCTGGCCAACCTGGCCGCGGTGGTCCCAGTGATCTCCGATCGCACCGATTCGCTGCAGACCGGACTGACGTCGATACCGAAGGGCCTGCGCGACCTGGCCTCGATCGTGAAGGGCGACCGGGCCGATTTCGCGCTGATCGCCACCCAGGGGCCGGTGTGCAATTACGACGTCAACCGGCGGACCATCGGAGACGTCAGCCCGGTTGAACCCAACCTGGTGATGTATTGCCCGCCGGCGCACGACATGCTGATGCGCGGCGCGGTCAACGCGCCGCGACCCGACGAGTTGGGCATGGAAAACTCGCAGATCCCCGGTTCCCCCATCGGTCCCCCGGTGGTCAAAGACCCCATCAAAATCCCGACACTGGCCGAGATCGTCTACCGGTGGCGGGCCATTCTGAGAGGAAACTTCGATGAACCCCACTGACAACTTAACTGACCCGATCGACGAAGCGGCGGAGGCCGCCGACGACTCCGAACACGGTGCGGTACTGACACTGGACAAGCCGGCCGAGGATGAAACCGATTCGGACGCAACAGATGAGGCCCCGTCGACCCCTTCCCGCCGGCGACGGCTGCGCCGGATGAGTCTCGTCGCGGCGGCGCTGGCCGCGACTGCCGCGCCGGCCATGCTGTCGTGGAGTTTCTACCAGCATCGGCACACCGAACAGCTTGCGCAGCAGGCGGTTTCGACCACCCGCGGCTATCTGGAGGCGATGGCCGCCTTCAACTACCAGGACCTCGACGCCAATCGCGCCACCATCACCGCGGGTTCCACCACGGAATTCGCCCACAAGTACGACGAGATGGTCAAGGCGCTGCGCGACATCGTAGTCACCAGCAAGGGCGTCGCGACGGCCACCGCCAGCCATGTGACGGTTGAACACCTCGGCGACTCCTCAGCCGTCGTCGTTGGGTTCGTCGACCAGCACGTCACCAATGTCACCGCGCCGCAAGGCAACAGCCAGAAGTACCGGATGGTGGTCACGCTGATCCGCAGCGGCGACCGCTGGATTGTCAACGACGTCGAAACCGTCTGAGCGAAAGGAACTCCCGATGGCCGCCCGCCACCTCGCCGAAACGCCGTACCAGCCGTCACTGACGACTGCCCAGACCCGGATTCAGATCACCCAGCGCACCCCGCGCTGGAACTCCAAACTGGTGGACCTCACCGATGCGCTGGACTTCTGGGCGTTCGCCGGCGCGGCCGCCAACGTCATCATGCAATTGTCCTGGCCTGCAGTCGGATACGGCGTGATGGAGAGCCGGGTCACGTCTGGCCGGCTGACCGACCACCCGTGGAAGCGGGCACGCACCACCACCCAGTACCTGGCCGTGGCCATCCTGGGCGACGACGAGGAGCGCAAGGCCTACCGCCAGGCCGTCGACGTCGCGCACCGGCAGGTGCGGTCAACCCCGGACAGCCCGGTCAAGTACAACGGGTTCAGCCGCGAACTGCAGATGTGGGTGGCGGCGTGCCTGTTCATCGGCTTCGAGGACACCTACCAGTTGCTGTACGGCAAGATGACCGAGGAGCAGGCCGAGCACTTCTACGCCTCGGCCATGCCGCTGGGCACCACGCTGCAGGTGACCGCCGACCAATGGCCCGCCACCCGAGCCGGTTTCGACGTTTACTGGAACACCGCCTGCGAGCGCATCCACATCGACGACGCGGTGCGCGGCTACCTCGACGACCTGGTGCGACTGAAGATGGTCAATCCGCTGCTACGGGTGATGTTCGGACCGCTGCTGAGGTTTCTGACCATCGGCTCGCTGGCACCGGTGTTCCGCGAGGCGATGGGCTACCAGTGGACCGACGTCGACCGCCGGCGTTTCGAACACCTCTTCCTGTTCGTCTCCTTCGTCAACCGGCTACTGCCCAAGGCCATCCGGCAGGGCGGCAGCCACGTACTGATGAGTGACGTCCGACGGCGCATCCGGCGGGGCAAGCCGCTGATCTGAGCCGCTCAGCGCAGCGGCTTGTAGGCCGCGTGCAGGGCGACGATACCGCCGGTCAGGTTTCGCCAGCGCACCGTCGACCAACCGGCCAGCGCGATCTGTTGCGCCAGCGCCGCCTGGTCGGGCCACGCCCTGATCGACTCGGCAAGGTAGACATAGGCTTCGGGGTTGCTGGACACCGCCCGCGCCACCCGCGGCAGCGCCTGCATCAGATACTCCTTATAGGTGGTGGCGAACAACCCGTTTGTGGGAGTGGAGAATTCGCACACCACCAGCCGGCCCCCGGGACGAGTCACCCGCGCCATCTCACGCAGCCCGGCCGCAAAGTCGACCACATTGCGCAACCCGAAGCTGATGGTGACCGCGTCGAACACCTCGTCGGCGAACGGCAGCCGGGTGGCGTCCCCGGCGACCTTGGGCACGTTGCGGGCGCTGCCCGCGGCCAGCATGCCGACCGAGAAGTCGGCCGCCACGCACCACGCCCCGGACTTGGCCAACTCGACCGTGGACACCGCCGTGCCGGCAGCCAGATCCAGCACCCGCTGGCCGGGCTTGACGCGCAACGCGGACCGGGTGGCCCGGCGCCAGTACCGGTCCTGACCGAAGGAGAGCACGGTGTTGGTGATGTCGTAGCGGCGCGCGACACCGTCGAACATCGACGCGACGTCTCGGGGGTTCTTGTCCAGGTCCGCTCTGCTCACGGTGCCGACGCTACCGTGGCCGCCTGAAGCGCCCTCAGGCCCTTCGGGTGCGCCACACCGCGGTGCGTGCCCTCACCGCAGGTGACAACACCGCCTCGTAGTGCCCGAGCAGCTCGTCGCAGATGACCGGCCAGCTGCGGCCGAGCACGCTGCGCCGGGCCGCCTGCGCGTAGCGTGGCCGGTCGGCCAGCAGATAGGCCACCGCGCCCGGCAGCCGCGCTTCGAACTCCTCGACCGGCAGCAACAGGCCGGTGCGGCTCGGCGCGATGAGATCGCGTGGGCCGCCGGCGTCGGGGGCGATAACCGGCAACCCCGACGCCAGCGCTTCCTGCACGACCTGACAGAACGTCTCGTGCTCGCCGGGGTGCACGAAGACGTCCATACTGGCGTACGCCGCGGCGAGTTCATCGCCGTAGAGTGCGCCGGTGAAAACCGCTGTGGGCAGCAGTGATTGAAGCTTGGCGCGGTCCACGCCGTCGCCGACCACTACCAGACGGACCCCGCCGTCGGCCGCCAGCGCCGCCAACCGCTCGACGTGTTTCTCCGGGGCCAGCCGGCCGACGAATCCGACGATCGGCCTGCCGTCCGGCGACCAACGCCGTCGCAGCGTCTCGTCGCGGGCCGACGGCGCATAACGGAGCAGATCGACCCCGCGGCCCCACCGGTGAAGCCGTGGAAAGCCTTGCGCAGCAAGGACTTCCATGGTCGGGGTGGACGGCGCCAGCGTGCGGTCGGCCAGACCGTGCAGGTGCCGGAACCACGCCCAGGCTGCCCGGGTGGCCGTCGGAATGCCGTAGCTCGCGGCGAAACCCGGTACGTCGGTTTGGTAGACGGCCACCGTCGGCACGCCGAGTCGGCGCGCGGCGCGCAGCCCGCCGTAGCCGAGCAGCGCCGGTGAAGCCAGGTGCACCACGTCGGGGTCGAAGCCGCGCAGCGCCCGCAACATGCGAACAGTGGGCACGCCCAGCGGTAGCGTGGTCACCTTCGGGAACATCCGCGAGGGCGTGCGGTGCACCCGCACACCGTCGTGCAGGCGTTCGGCCCGCGGCTCACCCGGTGGGTTGTCCGGCGCGATGACCAATGCTTCGTGACCGGTGCGCCGCAGATGCTCAAGCACCCGGATCACCGAGTTGCTGACACCGTTCACCTGCGGGAGGAACGATTCGGCGACGATTGCAACGCGCACGCCAACCACCGTCGCAGTGCCGCCTGTCGGGAAGGTTGCGCCGGGGAATACTCGACGCGAAATCTAGTGCTTGAGCCGTTTGTCCAGAACCGCCAGCCCGATCAGTGCCCCGGTGGCCAGCAGCCAGGCCGCCACCGCGATGGACCCGGCGGGAATGATCGCCAGCCCGGCGTTGCGGTGCTGCACCCGGACCAGGTTCGGATCCTTCTTGTTGTACTCGACGTAAATCCGCATTCCGGTAGCCAACTCCGACGGGTAGAGCACGCCGAGCTCCGGCCGGTAAGTGACGCGATCGGGGGTGACGAACTCGATGGTGGAGCGCCGCGGGCCGGCACTGAGCACCTCGGCCTGCGCCACCCCCATGCTGCGGCCGATCGCCAGGTCATTACGGAAAGCGCCCGCCACCAACAGCACCGACTGCAGCGTCACCAGCAGCGTGACGATCAGCACCCCGATACGCACCCAGCGCACCACAATCCGCGGCCGGGTCTGCGGCGGCTGGTCGCTGGTGCCGTGAATCAATATGTGCAGCAAGGATTTCGGGGACTTCATAAGGCGGCCCGGATGGCGGCATGCAGCTGCCGAAGCGACGAGCGGTCGGCTTTCACTTCCAGCACCCGCATCCCGCCGGCCGGCTCGCTCAACGCCGGCGCCAGCTGGTCGACCTCGATCTGGCGGCTCTCCACGTGGTACGCGCGGCACAACGCGCCGACGTCGACGTCGTGCGGGGTGCCGAACACCCGCGACGACACGTCGGAGAAGCGCGGGTCGCCCTGCTCGAGCAGCTCGAAGATGCCGCCGCCGTTGTCGTTGGACACCACGATGGTCAGATCCCGCGGAACCGGCTCGGTGGGCCCGATCAGCAGCCCGGAGCTGTCGTGCACGAACGTGAGGTCCCCGATGAGTGCGACGGTGCGCCCGTGGTGGGCCCGCTCGTGGGCCAGCGCCGCCCCGATCGCGGTGGACACCGTCCCGTCGATCCCGGCGACACCGCGATTGGAGCGCACCCGGATGCCGTGGGTGTCCAACCCGACCAGCGCCATGTCGCGCACCGGGTTGGAGGCGCCCAGCACCAGTTGGTCCCCGGGGCGCAGCCCGTCGCTGACGGCGGCGGCGACGTGCAGTCCCGTGGTCAGCGGATGATCGGCGAGTTGCCCGCGCACCGCGGCCAGCGCTTTTGCGTTCAGCTCCGCGCAGCGGCGCAACCAGGCCGGGTCGGGGGTGCCGGTGGTGACCGCACGGGTGCCGGTGGCCTGCGAATTACCGGATACGTCGGGCCAGCGCGGTCCCGTCGTCAACGCGAAAACCGGCACCTTGGCGTCGGCCAGCAACGCCGACACCGGACGGTGCAGGGTCGGCCGGCCCAGCATGATGACCTGCTTGGGCCGAAGCAGCGGCAACGCCAGGGGATGTAGCGGGTTGCCGCCGGACACCGGGGCCGGCGCGGTGGGCTCGGCGACGGTCGGCAATTCCGCGAGGTTCGGGTGCACGCCCGCGCCGTGCCCTGCGATGACGACGGTGTCCGGCGTCAGGTCGATGTCCAGCGGCTGGTCGAACGTCACCGGCGGGGTGTAGGTCCACGGTTTTCCGTCGGGACGGCCCGCCGGGGTCGCCGGCCCGTGCGGTTCACGATCGGGCACCAGCGGCTCCCGCAGCGGGATGTCGAATTGCACCGGGCCGGCGTTGGCGCTGCGCGATCCCGTCGCGGCGGCCAGCACCCGGCAGGTCGCCGACCGCCACGTCGCGTTGAGCGCGGCGATGCTGCTGGGCCTGTCCTCGGCCAGGCCCAGGCTGATGGTCGCGCGCACCTGGGTGCCGAAATAGCCCAGCTGCTCCATGGTCTGGTTGGCCCCGGTGCCCAGCAGTTCGTAGGGCCGGTTGGCCGATAGCACGATCAGCGGCACCCGGGCGTAGTTCGCCTCCACCACCGCCGGGCCCAGGTTGGCCACCGCGGTGCCCGACGTCATCGCGATGCACACCGGCGCGTCCGCCCCGATGGCCAGGCCGATGGCCAGAAACCCCGCGGTGCGCTCGTCGATGCGCACATGCAACCGGATCCGGCCGGACCGGTCGGCGTCCTGCAGCGCGAAGGCCAGCGGCGCGTTGCGTGAACCCGGGCACAGCACCACGTCGCGGACCCCGCCGCGGATCAATTCGTCGACGACGATGCTGGCCTGAGTCGTCGAGGGATTCACTACTACAGGGTGTCACATCGGCGCCCTACGCCGTGCGGGGCCGAATTTGGCGCCCGGCAGTCAGTAGGATTTGCTGTCATGCCGCTACGCGATGGCGACGTCTTTGCCGGTTACACGATTCTGCGCCTGCTGGGCTCCGGCGGCATGGGCGAGGTGTACCTGGCGCAGCACCCCAGGCTGCCGCGATTAGAAGCGCTGAAGATTCTGCCCGCGTCGCTCACCGGCGACGCGGAATTCCGGCAGCGGTTCAACCGCGAGGCCGACCTGGCGGCCACGCTGTGGCACCCGCACATCGTCGGTCTGCACGACCGCGGCGAGTTCGACGACCAGCTGTGGATCACCATGGACTACGTCGAGGGCACCGACGCGGCACGCTTACTGCAGGAAGCCGGCTCCGGCGGGCTGCCGCAACGACAAGTGCTGGAAATCGTTGCCGCCGTCGCCGACGCGCTGGACTACGCACACCAGCGCAACCTGCTGCATCGCGACGTCAAACCGGCCAATATCCTGCTCACCGGAGCGCAGACCGATCAACAGCGAATCCTGTTGGCGGACTTCGGAATTGCCCGTCGCGCTGACGAAATCAGCGGTCTGACGGCAACCAACGTGACGGTCGGATCGATCGCCTACGCGGCGCCCGAACAGTTGACGGGCCAGCCGCTGGACGGTCGCGCGGACCAATATGCGTTGGCCGCCACAGCTTTTCACCTGCTGACCGGCGTTGCACCCTACGAGTCCTCCAACGCGGCGGTGATCATCGGCAAACACCTCACCGCCCCGCCGCCGGTGCTGGCCGAACACCGCCCCGAGTTGGCGCCGCTGGACGCGGTGCTGACCAAGGCGATGGCCAAGGATTCCGCGCAGAGATATGCGCGATGTCAGGATTTCGCGCAGGCGCTGGCGGCCGCGGCAGCGACGGATGTTGCGCCGCAGCGTCAACCGGCGACGCAGCCGGCGCCGGTGTGGCCGCCGGTCGAGCCGGCGCCCCGGGCCGCCGCGCCGTGGCCGGTGCCCGATCAGCCACCGCCACACCCGAGGGCTCCCTGGCAGCCGGGGCCACCGCCGCCCTGGCAGCCGGCGCCATATCCCGCGCCGGCCCGGGTGCGGTGGCCGGCGATCGTGGTGCCGTTGGTGCTAGCGGTGCTGCTGCTCGGCGCGGTCAGCTTCGCGGCGACGCAGGTTTTGCGTCCGCGGGCGCAGGCGTCCACCGCGACGCCGCAGTGGCAACCGTATGTCGACTACGCCAAGCAGTTCACCGTCTGGCTGACCAGTTTGAACTCACAGTCCGCCGCCAGTGACATTCAGCGCATCATCGACGGCTCGACCGGCGAATTCCTCAACGACTTCGCAAATCGCAGAGCCGATTTCACCCAGTCGGTGATCGACTCCAAAGTGGACAGTCAAGGCACCGTTAACGGCGCCGCATTCGAATCGTTCGAGGGTACGTCAGCTTACGTTCTTGTCGCCGCAACATCGAAAGTCACCAATAGTTCCGGCGCAAACCAGGATCCCCGAAATTGGCGGTTGCGGTTGAAAGTTGAGCACATCGGCACCGGCTACAAAGTTTCCAAAGTGGAGTTCGTGCCGTGAAACGGGCCGCCTGGTGGGTGCTCGTCGTCATGCTGGCCGCTGTAACGCTTGCCGCCGCATTCGTCGGCGACTGGCAGTGGCAGGCCAAGAGTCGCCGACCACCACCCGTCGCCGATCAGCCCGCCGATCTAACGCTGGCAATCCAAGCCGCGACCAGCTGCACAGTCAAAATTCTGACTTATTCGCCCGGCACCCTCGACCGCGATTTCGCTGCGGCGAAAACGTGCCTCACGGGAGATTTCCTAGCCTATTACGACCAGTTCTTCAATCAGACCATCGCACCCAGTGCTCGGGATAGGGGACTCACGACTTCCGCGACGGTTGCGCGAGCCGGGGTTCAAAGCCTGACCAACGACTCGGCCGCGATCCTGGTCTTCGTCAACCAATCGACCACCAGCAAAGACAAAACGGAGCCTGCGGTGGCGGCAAGTTCGGCTCTGGTGAGTATGACCAAAGTGAAGGGCACCTGGCTGGTAGACAAGTTCAACCCGGTCTGAGTTCGGCGCTAGGCCTTGACCCCCGCAAAGAACTTCAGCATCGCGGCATTGACCGCCTCCGGCCGCTCCAGAAACCCGAGATGCCCGGTGTCGGGGATTTGCAGATAACGCCCGTTGGGCAGCGCGTCGGCGACCTCGCGTCCCAGATAGGCCGGCGTGATCACGTCGTCGGAGAAACCGATTACCAGCACCGGCGCGGCGATGTTGCGGTAGGCCGGCAGCCGATTGGTCTGCGGGGCGATATCGAGCTGACAGCGGTAGCCCGGCGTGACCTTGGTCGGCCACATGCTGAACATCGCGATCCAGTCTTCGACGGCGGCGTCGTCGTTGAGCGTCTTGCGCGAAAAGTTTTCCAGCAGGCGGTTTTTCGCGTCCACGGTGGCCGGAAGCGCGACACCGGACGCGTCCAGGTCGACCTCGGCCCGGTGGAAGAACTGCCGCGTGCGATCCAGCCGGCCGCGGGTGGCCATCAGCACCGCCGAGCTGACCAGCTCGGAGCGAACGACCATCAGCTCCTGGGCGATGAACGAGCCCATCGACACCCCGACGATGCGGGCGGGCCCGAGGTCCAGCGATTCGATCAGCGCCGCGGTGTCGGCGACCATGGTCTGCGTGACGAAGCCGCTGGCGTTCTCGGTGGCGCCGATCCCCCGATTGTCGAACGTGACGCAGCGATATCCGGCCGCCAGGAATGCCGGCACCTGGTGCAGATGCCAGGTCCGGCCGGCGCCGCCCCGCCCGGAGATGAAGACAACCGGCTCACCGGTCCCCTTGTCGTCGTAAGCCAGGTTGATCACTCGACCGACGGTACAAGCAACGGGTAGCAGTCTTTGACCCGGTCGATCCACCACTGCCGGCGTTCCGGCGGTGCGGCCAGCGCCTGCAGCCGCGCCGGGTCCGGCGTCACCGGGCCGACCGGAAGGCAGCCGTCGACGGGCTCGACTACGTCGGCAACGTCGTCCAGGAACAACCTGCCCGTGCCCAAACCGCAGGCATGACACAACTCCGGCAACGCCGCGGCGGCGGTCAGGCCGTAGCCGATACCGACTGCCGAATCCAGCGCACTGGACACCACGATCGGGATGTCGATCTGCGCCGCGATCGACAGCATCGCCGAAATGCCGCCCAGCGGAGCAACTTTGAGCACCGCTATGTCGGCGGCGCCGGCACGCACCACGGCCAGCGGGTCGTCGGCCTTGCGGATGCTCTCGTCGGCGGCGATCGGCACCTCGACCAGGCGACGCAGCTCGGCGAGCTCGGGCACCGTCGCACAGGGCTGTTCGAGGTACTCCAGCGCACCGTCGGCCGTCAGGGCCGCGGCGGCCCGCGCGGCCTGCGGCACGCTCCAGCCGCCGTTGGCATCGACTCGGACGATGGGCACCAGTTGGCGGACCGCGTTCACCCGCTCGACGTCGTCGGCCAGGGACTGTCCGGGCTCGGCGACCTTCACCTTGGCGGTACCCGCGCCGGGAAAGCGCGCCAGCACGTCGGGCACCTCGGCGGCACTGACGGCGGGCACGGTGGCGTTGATGGGTATCCGGTGGCGTCGCACCGGCGGCGGCTCGCTGTAGGCGGCCTCGACCGCCGAGGCCAGCCAGTGCGCGGCCTCGGGCGGTCCATATTCGACGAACGCGCCGAACTCCCCCCAGCCCGCCGGCCCCTCGATGAGCGCCACTTCCCGGGTGGTGATGCCGCGGAAGCGCACCCGCATGGGCAGCGCCACGACATGCAGCCGGTCCAGCAGGTCATCCACGGTGGTCGACGAAGGCACGGGTTCAGATTCGCAGACCGAGCGCACCAAGCACGCCGCGGACCGCTCGGGACAGGTGGTAATATCATTCTCTAATAACGAGAAGATTATTCTGCTACGTGGCTATGGCGGAGGACCGATGACTGCCCAGCGAGCTCAGCGGTGAGACGGTCGACCCGGCTGGGTCTGACCGTCGCGGCCGCACCCTTGGCGGCGGCCGGGGTGGCCGGCGCCGGCGAGGTCGCGCGGGCGGTGACCGCTGCCCGACGCGGCATCACCACGCGCGAGGGCGTGCCGGTTCCGCAGCCGTCGGTCGGCCTCGCAGTGGCGGCCGCCCTCGACGCCATGATCGCGGGCCCGATGCCGCTGCTGTCCTCACTAGGGTCAGCCGAGCATTACGCGGCGGCATCGGCCGAGCTCGACCACGCTGTCGGGTACTACCGCGACGCCGGCTGGTTCGACGACCTGGCGCGCCGGCACCCGCCCCCGCACGCGCCCGACGACGTGTCACTACAGCGCCTACCGCACGGGGTCGAGCTCGCGTGGTTCGACAGCGGCTGGCGGCCCGCACCGGGCGAACCGGGTGCCGAGCGCTGGCTGCATGACGGCGCCGACGAGAGGGTGCCGGTCCGGCTGCTCCGCCACCCCGGCCCACCGCGGCCGTGGCTCGTCGCCGTGCACGGACAGGGGATGGGACGGTCGTCGGACGTCAAAATGCTGCGCGTGCGGCGCCTGCACGAGGAGCTCGGCATCAACGTCGCCCTCCCGGTACTCCCCAAGCACGGCCCGCGCGCCTGCGGCTTCTCCCCCTACCAGCAGTTCGCCTCCAACATCTTCGCGACAAACAACGTGCTGGGGCTCACCCAAGCGGTGTGGGACGTCCGCCGGCTGCTGCGATGGTTGCGCGACGACCAGCAGGCGCCACAGGTCGGCGTGCTGGGTGTGTCGCTGGGCGCCTACGTGGTCAGCCTGCTGTCGACGCTGGACGGCGACCTCGCCTGCCTGATCGCAGTCGTGCCGACCAGCGACCTGGCCGCGTCGCTGGCCGCGGCGGCGCCGCTAACACCCGCCAAGCGCCGGTTGCACCGCCAGCTGCACGACGATCGGTCAGCGCTGGTGCATCGGGTGGTGTCGCCGCTGGCCGGACCTTGCCTCGTCCCGCACGAGCGGCGTCACATCGTGGCCGGGCAGGTCGACGCGATCGCCCCGCCGCGCGGCGCCGCGCAACTCTGGCGGCACTGGGACGAGCCGTCGATCACCTGGCGCCCGCGCGGTCACGTCACCGCATGGCGCGACCGGGACTACGACGACCACATCGCCGCCGTGCTCACATCGTGCGGGCTGCGACACTGAGTCGTGCGCAACCTCGCGCGGAACCTGAGGAGGGACCATGCGGCAGCTGTCCAGCGCTGACTGGACGATGGTGTCACTGGACACCTCGAATGCCCACAACACCGTCGGCATCGTCGGCATCTACGACCCCTCGACCCGCAATGGCGAGCCCGTCACCTACGAGGAGGTGCTCACCTACATCCAGGCCCGACTCCACGTCGCCGAGAGCTTCCGGGAACGGCTCGTGCACGTACCCTTCGGCGCCGACCGGCCCTGGTGGATCCGGGACGGCGACTTCGACCTCGAGTACCACGTGCGGCACATCGCGCTACCCCGGCCCGGGAGCTGGCGGCAGCTGTGCACGCAGATCGCTCGCATCCACGCCCGGCCCCTGGACCTCACCCGGCCGCCCTGGGAGCTGTACCTGATCGACGGCCTTGACGGCGTCGACCACCTACCGGAGGGCGCCTTCGCCGTGTTCCTTCGTATCCACCACGCCGCAATCGACGGTGTCGCCGGCGCCGAGATCCTCACCGCGATCCACACCCACGAACCCGACGGAGCGCCGCCGCCGGTGCCCGAGGGCTACCACTGGGAGCCCGACCCCATCCCCTCCGACGCCGGCCTGCTCAGCCGGGCCGCGCTGCACGGCATCACCCGGCCCTTCGATGTGCTGGGCCGAGTCCGCAAGGTCGCGCGCCAGCTGCCCACGCTGGTACTCGACAACCGCGACCCCGACGTCACGTCGCCCGCGTCGCTGCCCAAAGCGACCCGCTTCAACCAGATCGTCTCGCCCCACCGCGTCTTCGGCACCGCGTACACCACGCTGGACGTCCTCAAGGAGATCCGCACCGCAATGCCGGAGGCCAAGATCAACGACATCGGCCTGGCCATCGTCGGCGGGGCCATCCGGCGCTACCTCAGCGACAAAGGCGAGCTGCCCGACGAGGCGATGGTGGCGATGATGCCGATCTCGGTCCGGCCGACCAGCACCCGCGCCAGCGGCGGTGCGAGCTCGGCGACCAGCACAGCCACCAGCGGTAACGAGTACTCCGTGTCACCCATCACCATGGCGACCGACGAAGCCGACCCGATGCAGCGGCTGGCGCGCATCGTGACCTCGACCGCGCATGTGAAGGAGTCCGACGCCCATCCCGTCCGCTCGCTCATCGAGATGTCGGAGGAAGCCCTCGGCGGCCTGATGGGCACGGTGCAGCGGGCAGCGGTGCGCGCGCTCAGCCGGCGCGGACGCGCCGTAGCCGCCCACACCCTGGTCAGCAACGTCCCCGGACCGCTGACACCGATGTACTTCTGCGGCGCGCAGATGGTCGACACCACCGGTCTCGGCCCGGTGCTCGACGGGATGGGCCTCAACAACGGCATCGGCAGCTACGGAAACCGGGTGACCTTCTGCTTCACCGCCGACCGTGCCGCCCTGCCCGACCCCGAGGTTTACGAACAGTGCCTCAGCGACGCCGTGGACGAACTGCTCGCCGCCGCCCGCGCTCGCAAGAGTCAGTAGACCTGGCGTCCCGCCAGGTAAGTCGCACGCACTTCGAGATCGGCGATCTGCTCGGGCGGCACGGTGCGCGGATCGGCCGACAGCACCACCAGGTCGGCGTACTTGCCGACCTCCACCGAGCCGATCACGTCGTCAGCGAACAACTGCCAGGCCGCGTCGATGGTCTGCGCGCGGATTGCCTGCTCGACGGTGAGCCGTTCCTCCGGAGCCAGCACCCGCCCGCTGGGCGCCATCCGGGTCGCGGCCACGCTGATGTTGCGCAGCGGCTCCTCCGGCGTGACCGGCGGGTCGTTGTGCAGCGAGATGCGCATGCCGGTGGCCACCGCCGACCCGGCCGGCATCCAGCGCGAGCCACGTTCCGCACCGAACAACCCGTCGACGATGACGTCGCCCCAGTAGTGGATCTGGTCGACGAAGATGCTGCAGGTGACACCAAGGTCGGCGGCGCGCCGCAGTTGCTCGGGCCGGATGGCGCCGACGTGTTCCAGTCGCAGCCGGTGATCGGGGCGCGGATTGCGTTGCAGCGCTTGCTCATACACATCCAGGATGACGTCCACACCGGCGTCGCCCTGGACATGGCAGGCCAGCTGCCAACCACGCGGAAAGTAAGCGTTGACGATTTCGTCCAGCTGCTCGCTTGTGTAGTTGGCACAGCCGCAGGACCCGGGCGTGATGCCCGCGGATCGGGTCGCCGGGGTGTCCAGGTAGGGAAACGACAACGCGATATTGCCGATCCACGGCGAGCCGTCCACCCAGACCTTGATGCCGACCTGGCGCAGCATGTCGTCACCCTGCCCGGGGGTCGCGTCGGTGTGCAGCTCGGCGTTGGACACCTCGTAGGTGCGCAGCCGCACCGTCAGCTCGTCGTGTAACTGCTGCACCAGCGGACCGAACTTGGGGTCGAACGCCATCTCCGAACAGGTGGTCAGCCCGGCCCGGTTCAGCCGGGCGCACTCGGCGCGCAGCATGTCCGGGTAGCTGTCGGCCGCGATAACCCCGCCCAGCAAGGGGAACACCGCGCCGATCTCCTCCGCGGTGCCGTCGAGCGCTCCGTCGGCGTCGCGACCGTATCTGGCGCCCTTGGGGTCGGGGGTTTCCCGGGTCAAGCGGTTGAGCTGTGCGGCGCGAGAGTTGAAGTACGCCTTGTGACCGGAGTTGTGGATGATCACCAGCGGGCCGTCCGGCGCGACGGCGTCCAGCCAGCTCAGTGTGGGGTCGGGCAGGCCGGGTTGCAGCAGCGCGTCCCAGCCGTTCAGGTAGGCACCCTGCGGTCCGCGGCGGGCGGCTTCGCTGCGGACGGCGGCGACGACGTCGTGCGGATCCGGGATGGTGACGGGCCGGATGTCGACGATGCGGTCCGACAGCGCGATGGCCTCCATCAGCGGATGGCCGTGTGCCTCAACGAATCCCGGCATGACACAGCCGTCCCCGATATCGATCGACCGAGTTTGCGGGCCGATGTGCGGCGCCATGTCGGAGCGGTCGCCGACAGCGACTATGCGGCCGTCGGTGATGGCGATCGCCTCCGCCGTGGGGCGGTTTTCGTCGACGGTCAGTACGGTCCCGGTAATCACGACCTCGGCGGCGCTCATGTGCTGAAACAGTAGCCGCCGAGGGTCGGCATCGGCAGAACTGCAACACGTTCTAGTCTGGGTTCATGAGCGACGACCTGCTGCGCAACCCGACCCACAACGGCCACCTGCTGGTTGGCGCACTCAAACGGCACAAGAACAGACCGGTGCTGTTTCTCGGGGACACCACCCTGACCGGTGGTCAGCTCGCCGAACGGATCAGCCAGTACGTCCAGGCCTTCGAAGCACTGGGCGCCGGCACCGGGGTCACCGTTGGGCTGCTGTCGCTCAACCGCCCCGAGGTGCTGATGATCCTGGGCGCCAGCCAGACCCAGGGCTACCGGCGCACCGCGCTGCACCCGCTCGGCTCGCTGGACGACCACGCCTACGTGCTCTCCGACGCCGGCGCCAGCGCGTTGATCATCGACCCCAACCCGATGTTCGTCGAGCGCGCACTGGGTCTGCTGGAGAAGGTGCCCTCCCTGCAGCGGATCCTGACCATCGGGCCGGTGCCCGAGGCGTTGCGCGGTGTGGCGGTGGACCTGTCGGCGGAGGCCGCCAAATACGAGCCCAAGCCGCTGGTGGTCGCCGACCTACCGCCAAACCACATCGGCGGCCTCACCTACACCGGCGGCACCACCGGAAAACCCAAGGGTGTGATCGGCACCACCGGCAACATCGCCACCATGACCCAGATCCAGCTCGCGGAGTGGGAATGGCCCGAGCATCCGCGTTTCCTGATGTGCACCCCGCTGTCGCATGCCGGTGCGGCCTTCTTCACGCCGACGGTGGTCAAAGGCGGCGAGATGGTGGTGCTATCCAAGTTCGACCCGGCCGAGGTGTTGAAAGTTATTGAAGAGCAACGTATTACGGCTACCATGCTGGTGCCGTCGATGCTCTACGCGCTGATGGACCACCCGGATTCGCAGACCCGCGACCTGTCCTCGCTGGAGACGGTGTACTACGGCGCCTCGGCGATCAACCCGGTGCGGTTGGCCGAGGCGATCCGCCGCTTCGGCCCCATCTTCGCCCAGTACTACGGGCAGTCCGAGGCGCCGATGGTGATCACCTATCTGGCCAAGGCCGACCATGACGAGAAGCGCCTGACCTCCTGCGGACGCCCCACCCTGTTCGCGCGGGTGGCGCTGCTCGGCGAGGACGGCAAGCCGGTGCCGCAGGGCGAGCCGGGCGAAATCTGTGTCAGCGGACCACTTTTGGCGGGCGGGTACTGGCAGTTGCCCGAGGCGACCGCCGAGACCTTCCGAGACGGCTGGCTGCACACCGGCGACATGGCGCGCGAGGACGAGGACGGCTTCTACTTCATCGTCGACCGGGTCAAGGACATGATCGTCACCGGCGGCTTCAATGTGTTCCCCCGGGAAGTCGAGGACGTCATCGCCGAGCACCCGTCCGTTGCGCAGGTGTGTGTGGTCGGTACACCCGACGAGAAGTGGGGCGAGGCCGTCACCGCGGTGGTGGTGCTCCGTGCCGACGCCGCCCAGGATGAGGCCGCCGTGGAGGCGATGACCGTCGAGGTCCAGGCCGCGGTCAAGGAACGCAAGGGTTCGGTGCAGTCGCCCAAGCGGGTGGTCGTGGTGGATGCTCTGCCGCTGACCGGACTGGGCAAGCCGGACAAGAAGGCCGTCCGCGCACAGTTCTGGGAGGGCGCCGGGCGCGCCGTGGGCTGATCCATGCCCCCCACCGTTCGCCCTCGACCCCTCGACCCCTCGACCCCTCGACCGCCCGACCCCCCGACCCCTTGACCCCCCGACCCCTTGACCCCTTGACCCCCCCGACCGTCACGCTGGCGCAACGCTCGGCGGCGAACGTCACGCTAGCGTGACGTTCGGCGCACAGGGGATCGGCGCACAGGGGATCGGCGCGCAGGGTTCGGCGCGCAGGGGATCGGCGCGTAGGGATCGGCGCGCAGCGATCGCCTGGCGGTAACGTCGGCGCCATGGCGAACGGCAAATCCGTCAAGCCGCCGTGGTGGCTGAAACCGATGAACAAGGTCTTCATCCGGCTGTCGAAGTTGGGGTTGAGTTTCGGCGGTGAGAGTCCGGTGGTGCTGACCGTGCGAGGCCGCAAATCCGGTGCCGAGCGGTCCACCCCGGTGACCCCGATGACGCTGGCCGGCCGGCGCTACGTGGTAGCCGGTTTCCCCGGCGCGGACTGGGTGAAGAACGTCCGAGCCGCCGGGCAAGTGACGCTGACCCGCGGCCGCAGCACCGAGCGGGTACGAATGGTCGAACTGTCCCCGGAGGAGGCCAAACCGGTGTTGCGGTCGTTCCCCACCGAGGTCCCCACCGGGGTCGGCTTCATGAAACGGTCCGGACTGGTCAAGGACGGCCGTCCCGAGGAGTTCGAGGCGCTGGCGGGACGATGCGCCGTCTTCCGATTCGAAGCCCTCTGATGCTGCGCGCGGCGACGGTGGTGGTCCTGCTGGGTTGGCTCGGCCTCGCACCTGCGGCGCACGCCTCCCCCGGCTGCCCGCCGGGCGGGGCTGCGCTGCCGCCCGGCAGCGTGCAGCGCCAGGTCGGCGACCTCGACGGCGACGGACTGCCCGACGCGCTGTGGATCGGACTACAGCAGGGCGACAACGGCGCCACGAACCGACTGGTGGGGGTCAGTACCGCAAGCGGCGCCAGGATCGGCGTGCCGATCGTATCGGCAAGTCCGATTCCATTGCGCGCCTTGGCTGTTGACGCGCAGCAGAACGGAGAAACCCAGATCCTGGTCAGCGACGGCCGCGGCGCACAGCTGTTCGTGTTCGCCCAATGCGAGCTCCGGACGGTGGTGGACAGCCGCTCCGGCAAGCCGTTCGTTTTCGACTTGCAGAACCTGCGCGACAGCGGCACCGGCGTCGGCTGCAGCGACCTTGGCGACGGCCGTCGCCTGGTCGCACTGCAAGCCCTCGACAACGGCGGCCAGTGGACCGTGCACCGCACCGAGATCAACCTGGACGGCACCCGCGCCACCACCGGACGCTCCGATACGCTGGCGGCCGCCTCGACAGCAGACCCCGAGGTGACATCCGCGCAGACGATCAGCTGCGGCAACCTCACCATCGACCAGGATGGAGTTCAACAGCCTTGACCGCCAACCCCTTTGACCCCGGCATCTGGAGAACTGTCGACGGATTCGACGACCTGACCGATGTCACCTATCACCACCACGTCAACGACGCGACGGTGCGGGTGGCGTTCGACCGCCCCGAGGTGCGCAACGCGTTCCGCCCGCACACCGTCGACGAGTTGTACCGGGTGCTCGACCATGCGCGGATGTCACCCGACGTCGGCGTGGTGCTGCTGACCGGCAACGGACCCTCGCCCAAGGACGGCGGCTGGGCCTTCTGCTCCGGCGGCGACCAACGCATCCGCGGCCGCAGCGGTTACCAGTACGCGTCCGGCGAAACCGCCGACACGGTCGACGCGGCACGGGCCGGGCGGCTGCACATCCTGGAGGTGCAGCGGCTGATCCGGTTCATGCCCAAAGTGGTGATCTGCCTGGTCAACGGCTGGGCCGCCGGCGGCGGGCACAGCCTGCACGTGGTGTGCGACCTCACCCTGGCCAGCCGCGAGCACGCCCGGTTCAAGCAGACCGACGCCGACGTCGGCAGTTTCGACGGCGGTTACGGCAGCGCGTATCTCGCACGTCAGGTGGGCCAGAAGTTCGCCCGCGAGATCTTCTTCCTGGGCCGGCCGTACACCGCCGAGCAGATGCATCGGATGGGCGCGGTGAACGAGGTTGTCGACCACGCCGAACTGGAAGCCGTCGGCGCCCAGTGGGCAGCCGAGATCAACGCGAAATCTCCTCAGGCGCAACGGATGTTGAAGTTTGCGTTCAACCTGCTCGACGACGGGCTGGTGGGCCAGCAGCTGTTCGCCGGGGAAGCCACCCGGCTGGCGTACATGACCGACGAGGCCGTCGAGGGCAGAGATGCCTTCCTGCAGAAGCGCCCACCCGACTGGAGCCCGTTTCCGCGGTACTTCTGATTACTTCTGAGCGGCGTACCTATGGTTCGGGTTCCTTCTCGGGTTTGGGGTCGGGTTTCAGTGGTCGTTCGGGGTGGTGCATGCAGTTGGTGCGGGGTTGGCCGTGGTCGAGGTGGTCGGGGGGGATCCATTCGGTGAGGCTGTGGGCGTTGCGGCGGGTGATGTAGTTGCGCAGTTCGACCATGCGGTTGTCGGGTCCGCAGGCCAGGGTGAGTTCGTCGATGTGGGTGCGTTGTTTGGCGAACCAGCCTTCGAGGTGGTGGACCTGGGTCCAGTAGCCGGGCACGGTGCAGCCCGGTTTGGTGCAGCCGCGGTCTTTGCCCAGCAGGACCAGGCGTTGTTCGGGGGTGGCCAGGCGTTTGCCCTGGTAGAGGGCCAGGGTTTTGTCGTGGTCGAAGACGGCCAGGTAGTGGTGCGCGCGGGCGGCCGGGCCGATCACGTCGGTCATGGGCAGCAGGGTGCCACCGGCGGTCAGGGCGCGGCCGGCGCCGGCTTCGAGTTCGGCCAGGGTGGTGGTCACGATGAGGGTGGTGGGCAGGCCGTGGTGTTGGCCGAGTGTGCCGGACTGCAGCAGGACGCGCAGGGCCCCCATCAGGGCGTCGTGGGTGCGCTGCTCGGCGGTGCGGGTGTCGCGGTCCACGGCGTCTTGGGCGGCGCGCCCGTCGAGGATCGGGTGGTCGTCGTCGGGGTTGGCCATGCCGGGGGCGGCGAGTTTGGCCAGCACCGGTTCGACGGTGGCGCGGCATTGGGGGGTCAGCCAGCCGCTGATCTTGGTCATTCCGTCGGGTTGCTGGGCGGCCCAGGGTGATGCCGCGTTTGCGGGTGTGTTCGGGTTCGTCGGGCCTAAAGTCGCCGTCGGGTTTGAGGCAGTCTTTATAGACCTGGGCGTAGTCGGCGAGTTGGTCGGGGCGATACCCCCCGGCGATCAACGCCAGTTTGGCTTCGGCTTCGGCGCGGGCGGGCGCATCGACGTGTCGGGCAGCTTGTTGAAGAACCCCTGAATGATGTTGACGTGCTCGGCCCCGATCAGCCCGTCGCGTTGGCGGCCGCGGTCTGGGTGATGCGTTGGTTGGCGTCACTTTTGTTGATCCGCAACCGATTCGACAACGCCTGTCCCAGGGTGCCGCACAGCTCAGCATTGGTGGCCGCCAGGGCGAGTTGGTTGATCACCGCATGCCCGGGCACCGCCAGCTTGCGCACGATGCGTTCCACCCGGTCGATCACACCCAGCAGCTCCGCAGTGGTCGAGGCCTCAAAGCTCAACTCACACAAGCGTTCCGCCTCGCCATCGAGCCCGTCGAGCACCGCGGCGATCTCCCCACACGTGCTCGACGACATACCCGAATTCTACGAAGGGGCACCGACAAGTCCTCTGCTTCTTGAGTAGGTAGGGACGAAATCAGTTGTGCCGCTTCAATTCAGGCCAACCCTCCTGGGTTTCGATAGTCAGCGTGGCCCGGTTGGGCGTAAGTGCGTCAACCCACCCACCTAGACTGCCGTCGTGAGTAAGAGCCCGTTACGCCGACTGACCGACCAGCTGGTGCTGGCCAGCATGCGCCCGCCCGCGGCGCCCCAGGTACTGCTCAATCGCCCGGTGATCAAACCCGTCGAACTGCACGGCAAACGGGTGCTGCTCACCGGCGCCTCCTCGGGCATCGGCGCGGCCGCGGCCGAACAGTTCGCCGAGCGCGGCGCCACCGTCGTCGCCGTCGCGCGACGTCAGGATCTGCTGGACGAACTCGCCGACCGGATCACCGCCGGCGGCGGAACGGCGTTGTCGATCCCCTGCGACATCTCCGACATGGACGCCGTCGACGCCCTGATCGCCGACGTCAACGAGCGGATCGGCGGGGTCGACATCCTGATCAACAACGCCGGCCGATCCATCCGGCGGCCACTCATCGAGTCACTGGAACGCTGGCACGACGTCGAGCGGACCATGAAGCTGAACTACTACGCGCCGCTGCGGCTGATGCGCGGACTGGCCCCCGGGATGATCGAGCGCGGCGACGGCCACGTCATCAACGTCTCGACCTGGGGAGTGCTCAACGAGGCAGCCCCGCTGTTCGCCGTCTACAACGCCTCCAAGGCCGCGCTGACCGCGGTGACCCGGATCGCCGAAACCGAATGGGGCCCCAAGGGCGTGCACTCGACGGCCCTCTACTACCCGTTGGTGGCCACCCCGATGATCGCCCCCACCAAGGCCTACGCCGGCCTGCCCGCCCTGACCTCTCAGGAGGCCGGTGAATGGATGGTCACCGCGGCCCGCACCCGGCCGGTGCAGATCGCGCCCCGGATGGCCATCGCGGCCAAGGCCCTCAACACCGTGGGACCGCGCTGGGTCAACTCGTTGATGCAGCGCCGCAACGGCTCGGCCTGAACCCGTGCGTGCTAGACACGAGTGATGGAGATCCTCGCGAGCCGGATGCTGCTCCGACCGGCCGACTACGAACGCTCGCTGAGCTTCTACCGGGACGAGATCGGGCTGGCGATCGCTCGTGAATACGGCGCAGGCACTGTCTTTTTCGCCGGCCAGTCACTGCTGGAACTGGCCGGTTTCGGGGAGCCGGACCATTCCCGCGGACCTTTTCCCGGCGCGCTGTGGCTGCAGGTGCGCGACCTGGAAGCCACCCAGGCCGAACTGCGCGGCCGCGGCGTGCCGATCGCGCGCGAGGCGCGGCGCGAACCGTGGGGTCTGCACGAGATGCACGTCACCGATCCCGACGGCGTCACGCTCATCTTCATCGAGGTTCCCCAAGGTCATCCGCTGCGCGCGGACACCCGGCAGTGAGCAGAACGAACCCAAGGTTAACTACTAGGTAACATCTGGCGACGACTCGCGATATTCCTGCGTTTCACCTAATCATCCGTTCGACAACGGAATGCTCCGACTACCAGAATCAGGCCCTGTGAACATCCAGTTGTTCCTCTTGATCATCGTCGTGGTGACCGCGCTCGCCTTCGACTTCACCAACGGCTTTCACGACACCGGCAATGCGATGGCCACGTCCATCGCCAGTGGCGCGCTGGCGCCCAAGGTCGCGGTGGCGCTGTCAGCGGTACTGAACCTGGTGGGCGCGTTCCTGTCGACCGCGGTCGCGGCCACCATCGCCAAGGGCCTGATCGACTCGCACATCGTGACCCTCGAACTGGTATTCGCCGGTCTGGTCGGCGGCGTGATCTGGAACCTGCTCACCTGGCTCCTCGGTATCCCCTCGAGCTCCTCGCACGCACTGATCGGTGGCATCGTCGGCGCCACCATCGCCGCGGTCGGCGGACACGGGGTGATCTGGAAGGGCGTCATGTCCAAGGCGATCATCCCCGCCGTCGTGTCGGCGATCCTGGCCATCCTGGTCGGAGCGCTGGCCACCTGGTTGGTCTACCGAATCACCCGCGGTGTTCCGACCGAACGCACCGAGGCCGGGTTCCGGCGCGGCCAGATCGGTTCGGCGTCGCTGGTTTCGCTGGCACACGGCACCAACGACGCGCAGAAGACGATGGGCATCATCTTCCTGGCGCTGATGTCGTACGGGGCAATCCCCAAGTCGGCCTCGGTGCCACCACTGTGGGTCATCGTCGCCTGCGCGGTGGCCATGGCCACCGGCACCTACCTGGGCGGCTGGCGCATCATCCGCACGCTGGGCAAGGGCCTGGTCGAGATCAAGTCGCCGCAGGGCATGGCCGCAGAGTCGTCCTCGGCCGCGGTCATCCTGCTCTCTGCGCACTTCGGTTACGCGCTGTCGACAACCCAGGTCTGCACCGGTTCGGTGATGGGCAGTGGATTGGGCAAGCCGGGCGGCGAGGTGCGCTGGGGCGTGGCCGGCCGTATGGCAACCGCGTGGCTGGTCACGCTGCCGCTGGCCGGGCTGGTCGGTGCGGTGACCTACTGGATCGTCCACCTGATCGGCGGGTACCCGGGAGCCATCATCGGCTTCGGCCTGTTGCTGGCGGTATCCGGCGTGATCTACCGGCAGTCGCGCAAGGTCACCGTCGACCACAAGAACGTTAACGCCGATTGGAAGGGCGACCTGACCGCTGGTCTGGACAGTCCAGACCACGAACCGTCCAACGGCCACGGACCCCGTCCCGGTGCGACACCACCTCAGTTCGGCTCCGATGACTCGCTGACTTCAGGGAATGTGGCATGAACGCGTGGTTCAACTACGAGGCAACCCTCAAGATCCTGCTTTTCAGCCTGCTTGCCGGGGCGGCGCTGCCCGGGCTGTTCGCGGTGGGCATCCGACTGCAAGCCGCCGGCAGCGTAGACGCCGGCTTGAACGGATCCCCCGGTAAGTCGCGCCCGCTGCTGGTGGCTCTCGGCTGGGCGATTTACGCGCTGGTGGCCGCGGTGGTGATTCTGGGGGTGCTCTACATCGCGCGCGACTTCATCGCTCATCACACTCACTATCCGTTCCTGGGGGCCAAGCCATGACGCAGCAATCCTGGTCAACTTAGGTTTCGGCGCCGATCGGCCGGGTAAGTTGATCGCACAATGAACCGATTTCTCAGTTCGATCGTCTCGTGGCTGCGGGCGGGATACCCGGAAGGCATTCCACCGACAGACTCCTTCGCGGTGCTCGCACTGCTGGCGCGCCGCCTGACCAACGACGAAATCGTCACGGTCGCAAACGAATTGATGCGGCGCGGGGAACTCAAAGTCGACCATATCGACATCGGCGTGGCCATCACCCAACTCACCGACGAGTTGCCCTCTCCCGCAGACGTCGAACGCGTGCGCACCCGACTGGCCGCCCAGGGCTGGCCACTGGACGACGCCCGCGAAAACGGAGACCACGCATAGCCGTCCTCCGGGCGTTGCGCGTCCCCCCCGGATCAGCCACCGCGGTACTGCTTCCCGCCCTGCAACGCGTGCTCGCCGGGCAAGACCCGGCGCTGGTCGTGGCATCCGAGCGGGACGATCAGAGGCTGCGTGGCCTGCGGGTCGGCGAGCAGATCGACGACGACGTCGCCCTGGTCGTGACCACATCGGGAACCACCGGCGCACCCAAGGGTGCGCTGCTGACCGCGGCCGCACTGACCGCCAGCGCATCGGCGACCCACCGGCGCATCGGCGGTCCCGGCCGCTGGCTGCTGGCCGTGCCGCCGTATCACATCGCCGGGCTGCAGGTGCTGATCCGCAGCGTGATCGCCGGAACCGTGCCGGTCGAGCTGGACGTGTCCGGCGGATTCGACGTCAGCGGGCTGCCCCGCGCCGTAGCCGAATTGGGGTCCGGACGGCGTTACACGGCGTTGGTCGCCGCCCAGCTGGCCAAGGTGCTGACCGACTCCGCCGCGACCGCTGCGCTGGCCGAACTGGACGCCGTCCTGCTCGGCGGCGGTCCGGCACCGCGGCCGGTGCTCGAGGCCGCCTCGACGGCAGGCATCACCGTGATCCGGACCTACGGGATGAGCGAGACGGCCGGCGGCTGCGTGTACGACGGCGTCCCCCTGGACGGGGTGGGGCTGCGGGTGCGAGACGACGGCCGCATCGTGCTGGGTGGCGCCACCCTGGCGGTCGGCTATCGCAATCCGGTCGACCCCGACCCGTTCGCCGAGCCGGGCTGGTTTGTCACCGACGACGTTGGCGCCCTTGATGATTCGGGCGCACTGATCGTGTTGGGCCGGGTCGACGACGCGATCAGCACCGGTGGGCTGACCGTGCTGCCGGGCCCGGTCGAGGCGGCACTGGGCACCCATCCGGCGGTGACCGACTGCGCGGTGTTCGGTGTTCCCGACGACCGATTGGGCCAGCGGGTGGTCGCTGCGATCGTGGTCGGGCCGGGATCGAAAGCGCCGACGCTGGACGAGTTGCGTGCCCACGTCGCAGCGACCCTGGACAGCACCGCCGCGCCGCGCGACCTGCACGTGGTCGCCGAACTCCCGCGCCGCGGCATCGGCAAGCTGGACCGGACGGCGTTGATCCGCCGCTTCGGGTCTTAGGCTGACCGGTTGTGAGGATCGCGCGCCGGGAGACTGTCGCGGTGTCGGCCGCGATCGCACTGGTGGTCGCGGCGTTCGTGCTGCCACGGCTGCACCTGGGCGTCAACCCGCGCCGCGACACCGGCCTGGAACGCTTCGCCCGGCACGCCGGCGCCGCGCCCATCTTCGGCTACTGGGACATCCACTACGGCTGGGCAACGGTCGCCGCGGCGCTGCTGGCGGTGACTGTCATCGGCTGGGGACCGGTTGCAGCACAACGACTTTCGTGGCGTGCACTGATTCTGGGAACCTGGGCGACGGCGTGCGGATGGGCGTTCGCGCTGGCCATGATCGACGGCTGGCAGCGCGGTTTCGCGGGCCGGTTGACCACCCGGGACGAATACCTGTGGGAAGTCCCCGGCATCACCGACATCCCCGCGACGCTGCGCGGGTTCGCCGGCCGGATCGTCGACTTCCAACCGCACTCGTGGACCACGCACGTCTCGGGGCATCCGCCGGGCGCATTGCTGACGTTCGTGTGGCTCGACCGAATCGGCCTGCACGGCGGCGCCTGGGCCGGACTGCTGTGCCTGTTGGTGGGATCCAGCGCGGCCGCCGCCGTGGTGATCGCCCTGCGCGCGCTGGCCGACGAACCGACCGCGCGCCGCGCTGCCCCGTTCGTGGCGATGGCACCGACCGCGATCTGGATCGCGGTATCGGCCGACGGCTATTTCGCCGGGGTCGCGGCCTGGGGCATCGCGCTGCTGGCGTTGGCAGCACACGGCAAATCCCGCTTCCCGGTGCCGCTGGCCGCCGCAGCGGGGCTACTGCTCGGCTGGGGCATTTTTCTCAGCTATGGCCTGGTGCTGATCGGGTTGCCCGCGCTGGCGGTGCTGATCTCGGCGCCACAGTGGCGAGCGGCCCTGCGCGCGCTGGGACCGGCCGTACTGGTGGCGGTGGCGGTGGCGGTCGCGTTCGCCGTGTCCGGGTTCTACTGGTTCGATGGTTACGACCTTGTGCGACAACGCTATTGGCAGGGCATCGCGAAGGACCGGCCGTTTCAGTATTGGAGCTGGGCCAATCTGGCATGCACGGTCTGCGCGGTCGGCCTGGGCGGTGTCGCCGGGCTGAGCCGGGTGTTCGACGCCGCCGCCATCCGGCGCCGATCGGGCCTGCACCTGCTGCTACTCGCGGCCCTGGCCGCGATCGTCCTCGCGGATCTGAGCATGCTGAGCAAGGCCGAGACCGAGCGCATCTGGCTGCCGTTCACCGTCTGGCTCACCGCCGCCCCCGCGCTGCTGCCGGTGCGGTCGCACCGCGCGTGGCTGACCGTCAACGCCGCCGGGGCGCTGCTGCTGAACAGCTTCATCTTTACCAACTGGTAAACCGCCGACCAGGTTGGCGGTTCAGCGCGGCCCCGACGGCACCTTCGGCGCCTGTTGCGTTGGCACCTTGGGCGCCACCGTGGGCGCCTGGGGGGCCTGGGTCCGCGGCGCCGGCGCCTGAGTGGGCTGCGGGGCGTAGGTGGGCTGCGGAGCCCGGGTGGGTTGCGGTGCTGCGGTCGTCGGTACCGGGGCGGCGGTCGTCGGTACCGGGGCGGCGGTGGTCGGGGCGGGGGCGGCCGTGGTGGGCGGCGTGCTCACCCTCGGTGCCGCAGTGGTGGGCGGGGTGGTCGGGGCCGCCGTCGTGGGCGCGGTGCTCGGTGGCGTCGTCGGCGCGGTGGTCGGCGGCGTCGTCGGTGCCGTGGTGGCAGGCGTGGTCGCGGGGGTTGTGTAGGGCGTAGTCGGCGGAGTGAACGGCGTCGGGTAGGTCGGTGGCGTGTAGGTCGGCCAGGTCGGCATGCCCGGCACCCAACCCGGGAAGGGAATCGGCAGCGGAATCGGCACCGGGACGGGAGCCGGAGCGTTCGGCACCGGAGCGGGAGCATTCGGCACCGGAGCCGGAGCGGCCGGCACCGGCGCCTGCGTCGGAATGTTCTGCACCGGGGGGATCGAGCCGCCCTGGAACCCAACGGTGGGCGCCTCGGGCGCCGGCGGCGGCACCGGCGCCTGCTGCTCGGTCGGCAACAGCGGCATGAACTTGCCCGGCTGCGCGTTCTGGTGTCCTTCGACCGGGGTGGACGCCGCGGCCGGGCGCACGGTGACGGCCACCGCGACGGCCAGCGAAGCAAACCCCATGACGGCGAACGCGGCGACGGCGTTGCTGATCAGCAACCGCTTCAGGTTGTGCGGACTGCCGCCGGCGTCCGGGTCGTCCTCGTCGAACCCGTCGTCGAATTCGTCCTCGTACCCGTCGGCGTACTCGTCGCCGTATTCACCGAAGCCGTCGGTGTCCACCGGCAGGATGTCGTACTCGCTGGCCTGTGAATACGCGAGCTGTTCGTCCCCGGACGACGACGCGCCGCCGTCGGCGGGCGGCAGGAAGGCGGTCGCGTCGCCAGGGGCGCCCGGATCACCGGAAGCCACTCCCGAATGCAGGTACGCGTGCGCATGCGGGTCGCCGCCCACACCGGGGTCGCCCGAGGAGACACCCGAATGGAAGTTCGCGCCGCCCCCGTCACCGGAGATCGGCGCAGCCATCGTCGCATCGCCGAGTGAGGGCGCAGCCATGGTCGCATCCGCGGGCAGCGCCGGCTGCGCGACCGTCGAGCCGGCGGGGCTGAACCCGCCGTGATCAGGGGGCAAGTGCGGATTTTCGATCGGTGAGCCATACCCGCCGCCACCGGCCGAGCCGGACCCGCCATCACCGGGCAGCGCCGACTTGTCCACACCCGAATCCGCCGGCGCCCAACCACCGGCCGAGCCGGCACCGCCGTCCCCGGCCAGCGGCGATTGATCCACACCCGAACCCGACGGCCCCCAACCACCGGCCGAGCCGGCAGCACCACCGTCGCCGGGCAGCGCGGACTGATCCACACCCGAACCCGACGGCCCCCAACCAGCGGGGGCAGCGCCACCATCACCGGGCAGCACCGGCTGAGCCATCGTCGCCCCCGCGGACCCGAAACCGCCGCCATCGCCTGGCGGCACCGATTGATCGACGCCCGAGCCCGGCGGCCAGCCACCACCGGCCGAGCCGTAGCCGCCGTCGCCGCCCAGCGCCGGGGCCGCCATCGTCGCGTCGGACGACACCACCGGAGACGCCATCGTCGCGTCGGCTGCGAAGTTGCTGTCGGGTGGTGCGGAGGCAAACATCGTCGGCGGGGCGTCCGGGTCGCCCGAGGCAGCGGGACTCGCCATCTGATTGCCGAACAGCAACGCCACCGCGGCCGCACGCCCCGGGCCCACCGGCCGCCGCGCCGCCTCCGACGGCGGCACCAGATGAACATTCGGCACCCCGGCGTAGCTCAGCGCCTGCGTCAGCCGCTCGGCCCCGTACCGGTCAGGCCAGCACAACTCGGTGGCCAGCAACCGGTGTCCCTCGTCGGACAACAGCCGGTGGGTGCCCACCACCGTTTCGGACAAGTCCGCGACCGGGTCGCCCGCCAAGTCAACCGAATACTGGTCGATCACCTCGCCACCGCGCGCTACCGCGTCGACCAGAGCCAGGCGCGCGACGCGGCCCGTGACCGCCACCCCCAACACCACGTCCATTTATGCGGCTCTCCTTCGGCTGCCTACCCCATAACCAGCAATCTCCCGGCATAATTACACTGCGATACCGTCGGCACTATCCATCATTCGGCTACCAGGTTTTTTCCTATGAGCGCAGCGTAACCGCATTCCCGACCGGCGGGGACGGTCACCGGTTATCCAGCCGGTGTTCATAACCTGCTCACAGCCACTGCGTCCGAATGGAGATTATGTTCGCAACAGAGCAACGCAGCGGCCCCGGCAAGGGGTTCCCTTGCCCTCGGAAACCTGCACCGGCAGTACCCGACCTCGATCCCTGGGGGCCATCGTGAGCCTGAGCAGCGACGACACGCCGACCGGCCCCATCGCGGGCGTCCGCCAAGCGCCTTCCGGCCCGCCCCCCGCGGATGCCCGGCCAGCCGCATACGCCGGGCCGGAGGCGCCCGATCATCTCACCAAACGCCGCAACGCCGGACGTGACCTGAGCGCGTTCGCGTTGCTGCTGCTGGCCCCCCTGTTCCCGTGGAACCTGTATTTCGGGTTGGGCATCCCGGACAGCAGCACTTTGCTGTGGGTACTGCTCGGGGCAGTGACACTGCTGTCGCTGCTGCCGCTGGCGCTGTCGCGCGGCCGCGTTTCGGCAAATCGGCTGCGTGTGATCCTGAACGCCCCCTACCTGCTGCTGGTGGTCGGTTTCGTCGTTTTCGACGTGTGGGAGTCGATCAAGATCGGCGGCAAGGCCTACGTTCCCGGCGGCGTCGGTCCCGGCGGCTGGCTGGGCTTCGCCGGCGCCCTGCTGAGCGCCCAGCCGGTGCTCGGCAGGCCCGTGATCGACGAGAACCTCTACCACCGATGGCTGCGCCTGGCCCGCCTCATCGGCTACGCATCGATGTTCGGGGCGTCGCTGAGCGCCGGATTCCACCTGTGCTGGCGGTTGCGGTACGCATTGGTCGACAGTAACGGGTCGGCGTCGTTCGGCACCCGCAATATCGCGGTCATCCTGACCGCGGTGGTGTACGGCGCGGTGGCGCTGGCCGCCGTGCTGGTCGCGTCGCGATGGGTGCTGCGCAACGCCGTCGGCTCCCGGTTGCCGACCCTGTGGCTGGGCGGTTCTACGCTGCTCGCCGGAATGATCGTGTGGGCCCTGCCCGCCGGCCGGGAGATCGACGCGTTCCACGGCATCGCGCAGAACACCTCGACGGCCGGGGTCGGCTACGAGGGCTACCTGGCCTGGGCGGGCGCCGCCGCGATCTTCGCGCCGATGGCGTTGTTCAGCTCCGGCGAGACGCGCAACGATCGGGAAATCTGGCGCACCGCGATCCGCAAAGCCCTGGCGCTGATCATCGTCTGGTGTCTGGGATCGGTACTCATGCGATTGACCGACCTCGCCGTCGAGATGTTGCTGAACTATCCGTACTCCCGCTACGACATCTCGATGCTGGCGGTGTTCAACCTCACCGCCGCGATGCTGGCGTGGTGGCTGCGGGCCAAGCTGGCCGACGGGGCACTGCGGTCGCGGCTGCTCGTCTGGTTGAGCGGTTTGGTGTTCGCCCTGATGATTTCCCGGGTGATCCTCGGCGTCCTGCTGGCGCCGCGCTTCGCGCAGCCCTCGGTGGGGCCGGTGTACGGAAACGACCTCGCGCAGCAGATCGACAGCACGTTCGACGTAGCCCTGTGCGGGCTCGCCCTGTGCGTCCTGGTCGCGATCATCGTCGCCGGACGGATTCGCAAACCGCGCCGGCCGCGCCGCCGTGGCCCCGTCCAGCGTCCCGCCGCCGGGGCGTCGGGTCCGGGCCGGCCCCGGGTCCCGCTGCCCACCCGTCCCGGCGGACCGCCGCCTCCGTCGGAGGCCCGGACGACCCAGTTCGGGGCTGCCGGTTCCGACGCACCCACCTCGGTGCTGTCCGGGCACGGCCAGGCTCCGCGCGCCGCAGCACCCGGCGAGGGGGCGCCGCGACCGAAGATCTACCGGCCGCCGGGTAACCCGTCCTGAGCCGGCTCAGGGCAGCTCGAACGGCAGCGCCACCCCGGCATGCTGCTGACAGTGCGTGCAGGTGCGCTCGGTGGCGACACGTCCCAGCGCTGAGCGAACCAGTTGCTTGAGCTTGTCGATGTGCTGCCCGAACTGCGCGAACACGTCGACGCCCTTGACGCCCTCGCCCACCGCGACGCCGGCGTCCACGTCGGTCACCAAAGCGATTGCCGCATAACATAATTCGAGTTCGCGAGCGAGAATCGCCTCCGGGTAGCCGGTCATGTTGACCAGGCTGAAACCGGCGGCGGCGAACCATCGGCTCTCCGCGCGTGTGGAGAACCGGGGACCCTGGATGACCACCATCGTGCCGCCATCGCGGACGTCGGGCAGGCCGGTGACGGCGGTGCGCAGCGTCGGGCAATACGGGTCGGCGAAGCTGGTGTGCACCCCGCCGACATCGAAGTAGGTGTCCGCCCGCGCGCTGGTCCGGTCGACCAGCTGATCGGGCACCACCACCGAGCCGGGTCCCACGTCGGGGTCCAGGCTGCCGACAGCACACGGCGCGAACACCCGCCGGACTCCCACCGTGCGCAACGCCCACATATTGGCCCGGTAAGGCACGGTGTGCGCCGTGTACTCGTGGTCCGCGCCGTGCCGCGGCAGGAAAGCGACCTGGTGCTCCCCGACGGCGCCGACGGTGATGGGTGCGCTGGGCCGGCCGTACGGGGTGTCCGGGATTACGGTCCGGGTGTCCGAGTCGAAAAACGTGTAGAAGCCGCTGCCGCCGATCACTCCGAGCATCCGCCCATTGTGGTGCATAGGGCAGGATGCCCTGGTGGCCACTTTTGCGCAGTGGGTTTCCGGCGCTCGCCCACGAACGCTGCCGAACGCGGTGGCGCCCGTCGTCGCCGGCACCGGGGCCGCGGCCTGGCTGCACTCCGCGGTGTGGTGGAAAGCGTTGTTGGCGTTGGGTGTGGCGCTGGCGTTCATCGTCGGGGTCAACTACGCCAACGACTACTCCGACGGCATCCGCGGCACCGACGACGAGCGGGCCGGCCCGATGCGCCTGGTCGGGTCGCGGGCGGCCACCCCGCGGGCGGTGCTGACCGCCGCACTGGTGAGCCTGTTCATCGGCTGTGTGGCCGGGCTGGTGCTGGCGCTGGTCAGCGGACCCTGGCTGATCGGCGTCGGCATCGCCTGCGTACTCGGCGCGTGGCTGTACACAGGTGGCTCCAAGCCCTACGGCTACTCCGGGTACGGCGAGGCGGCGGTGTTCGTCTTCTTCGGCCTGACCGCCGTGCTGGGCACCCAGTACGTTCAGGCGTTACGGATCGACTGGGTCGGCGCGGTGCTGGCCGTCGCGATCGGGGCGCTGTCGTCCTCAGTGCTGGTCGCCAACAACCTGCGCGACATTCCCACCGACACCGTGTCCGGCAAGATCACCCTGGCGGTCCGGCTGGGCGATCATCGCACCCGGGTGCTCTACCATTCGCTGCTGGCGCTGACCGGCGTGCTGACGCTGGTCCTGCTGGCCGCGACGCCGTGGTGTGCGGCGGGTCTGGTCGCCACGCCGCTGGCGCTGCGCGCCGACCGGCCGGTGCGATCCGGCCGCGGCGGCCCGGAGCTGATTCCGGTGCTGCGCGACACCGGGCTGGCCATGGTGGTGTGGGCGATTGCGGTGGCTGCGGCGTTGGCGCTGGCCGGAAATGTCGGCAAGTAACTCAGGGGTTGGGGGAAAGACGGACGCACCGAACCGGCGGCCGTTCCGGGGGCGGCGAGCGCGCCGCAGGGGCATCGGTACCGCGCTGCGGTAGGCACCCGACTGCGCGGCCCCGGCCCCGGCGCGCCTAGAGTCGATCAAGCTTGGGGGGTTAGATGACGCGGAAGGACGAGCATGTCGGAAATTGCCTCGGCCAGCGGCCCCCGGAAGATCGGTTTGCTCAGCGTCGGGGCCTACCGCCCCGAACGTGTGGTGACCAACGAAGAGATATGCCGCAACATCGACTCGTCCGACGAGTGGATCTTCTCCAGGACCGGCATCAAGACCCGACGCTTCGCCGCTGACGACGAAACCGCGGCATCGATGGCGGTCGAGGCGAGCCGGGAGGCACTGACCCGGGCCGCGCTCGACCCGACCGAGATCGACGGCGTCATCCTGGCCACCAACACCCACTTCCTGCAGACCCCGGCCGCCGCCCCCGCCGTCGCGGCGGCGCTCGGCGCCAAGGGAGTACCGGGTTTCGACCTCTCGGTGGGGTGCGCGGGCTTCGGCTACGCGCTGGCCGTCGGTGCCGACATGGTGCGCGGCGGCAGCGCGCGCAAGATGCTGGTGATCGGCACCGAGAAACTGTCTCCCACCGTCGACATGTCGGACCGCAGCAACTGCTTCATCTTCGCCGACGGCGCCGCCGCCGTGGTGGTGGGCGAAACGCCCGAGCAAGGAATCGGTCCGACCGTCTGGGGTAGCGACGGCGAGCAGGCCAACGCCATCCGCCAGGACATCAACTGGATCGACTACACGCTGAATCCGACCGGCCCGCGCCCCTTCCTGCGGATGGAAGGCACGGCCGTCTTCCGCTGGGCGGCGTTCGAGATGGGCAAGGTCGGCCGGGAGGCCATGGACGCCGCCGGGGTGCGGCCGGACGAGGTCGATGTCTTCATCCCGCACCAGGCCAACAGCAGAATCAACGAGCTGCTGGCCAAGAACCTGCAGCTGCGCCCGGACACGGTCGTCGCCAACGACATCGAACACACCGGAAACACGTCGGCGGCGTCCATCCCGCTGGCGATGCACGAGCTGCTGGCGACCGGCGCATCCCGGCCCGGTGATCTGGCCCTGCTGATCGGCTACGGGGCGGGTTTGAGCTACGCCGCGCAGGTCGTGCGGATGCCCGCCAACTGAGTCAGTCCTCGTCGGAGCCCGAATCGGCGACCGCGTCGCCACGCAGCCGGGCCCGAAGCTCGTCACGCTCCTTGCGCCGGCGCTCGCCGGTCACTTCGAGCGCGGCGGTGGCCCGCCTGCGCAACGGGCCGAACACCCACATGCCCAGCGGCATCGCAACGACCAGGCCGAGCAGCACGGCGACGGTGACCGGGAAATCGGCCACTCCGAGCAGCCGGGCCACGCCATATATCGCGCCGCTCACCACGGCCGCCAATAGCAGCCTGGCCGCCGCATAGACGACGACGGGGACTATGCCGGGCCCGCCGGTGGTCTGTTCGCTCGCCGCTTCTGACACAACCCGAGCCTACGACGCAGGTATATTCGACCAAGGAGGTGTCGAGTGCTTTTCCTGCTCGTCGTCCTTATTGTGGGGACGCTGATCTTTTTCGGCTTGCGCGCGGCGCGGGCTCAGTCCAGCCCGCCGAAGACACGCGTCATCGGTCCCGACGACGACCCGGAGTTTCTGCGCCGTCTGGGCGACAACAAGCCGCGCTAGACGAAGTTCGGGTTGGCGCGTCGCGGGTCGCCCGGAAATCCCTCGGCCACCGCTGCCGCCAGCTCGGCGAGCGCTTCGCGGGTATCCCGCTTCAGCCGATCGAGGCTGATCTCGGCGCCCTCTTCCAGATGCGGGTCGAACGGCACCACCCGCACCGCGCGGCACCGCCGTGCGAAATGGTCGATGACTTTCTGCATGTCGACCTTGCCCGAGCGGGACCGGATCCCGTTGATCACCGCGATCGAGTTACGTACCAGATCCTCGTGGCCGTGGGCGTCCAGCCAGTCCAGCGTCGCCGAGGCGCTACGCGCACCGTCGATGGATCCCGAAGCGACCACGATCAGCACGTCGGCCTTGTCCAGCACCGCCGACATGGTCGAATGCAGCAGTCCGGTGCCGCAGTCGGTGAGCACCAAGCCGTAGAAACGATCCAGAATTTCCAGGGTGCGGGTGTAGTCGTCGCCGCTGAACGCCTCGGACACCGTCGGATCGCTCTCCGAGGCCACCACCTCCAGCCCGCTCTCGTTCTGCGAGGTGTAGCCGCGCACGTCGCTGTACCGCTCGATCTTGTCGGCGTCGCGCAGCAGGTGGCGCACGGTCGCCGGGGTCTCGAGCGGAATCTTCTGGCTCAGCGTCCCGCGATCGGGATTGGCGTCCACCGCGACCACCCGGTCGCCACGCACCGAGGCGAACATCGAACCCAGCGTGGCGGTGATCGTGGTCTTGCCCACGCCACCCTTCAGCGAAAGGACCGCGATGCGGTAGCTGCCGCGCAGCGGTCGGTTGATCTGGGCGACCAGGTTGTTGTGCCGCGTCGCCCGGGGGCTCTCACCCAGGTTGATCAGTTGACCCGACAGCACGTACAGGGCCCGGCGCCAACCCTCCGATGGCGGTGGCTTGACCGGGCGCAGCAGCACCGTGCTGGACAGCTCCGGGTACGGCGTCTGCGGCAGCGGCTCCGGACGGAACTGGGGGCGTTCGGGCGCCTGCTGGGCGCCTTGGTCGGCCGGTCCCGGGTAGTACGCGCCGTAGGCCGTCGGATCCACCCGGGTGGCCGCCGACACCGGTCCGGTGTTCGGTCCGGCATCCCACTGGGGCCGCTCGGCGGCCACCCCGACCGGTTGGGGCGGCGGCACCATGCTGGCCGAACCCACCGTGCTGTCGGTGGCCCCGGGCACCCGGCGCTCGGTGCGGAATCCGGCGAAAGCCCTGGTGGGCGTCTCACCGACGGCCTCGTGCGGAACGGCCGGTATCTGCATGGTCGGCTGGTCCGGGCTGGCGTCCCCGTCGCCCTGATGGACCCGCGGCGCCCCCACGCCCGGCGTCGGATGCTCTGCCACTGTCGTCAATCCCCCTGTTTTCGGCCCGTGTACTTGGTCAGCCCACTCCCGCGTACGAGTGCAGGCCGACGGTCACCAGGTTAACGAAGAACAGGTTGAAGACCATCGCGACGAACCCCGCGACGTTGATCCAGGCCGCCTTGCGGTCCCGCCAACCCGCCGTTGACCTGGCATGTAAGTAGGCGGCGTACACCACCCATGCGATGAACGACACTGTCTCCTTGGGGTCCCAGCCCCAGTAACGGCCCCAGGCTTCCTCGGCCCAGATGGCGCCGAAGATGACCCCGAACCCGAACACCGGGAAGGCGAAGATGGTGGTCCGGTAGGCGATCCGGTCCAGCGTCTGCGCGTCGGGGAACTTCTGCACCAGCCGGGCCAGGCTCCCGTCGGCCCCGGGCTCCCCGAGCTGCGAGGTCCGCAGCAGGAACAGGATGCTGGCGATGCCGGCGACCATGAACACCCCCGAGCCCAGACTCACCACCGAGACATGGATGGGCAGCCAGTAGGACTGCAGGGCCGGCATCACGGGCGCGGCGTTGGTGTACAGCCAGCGTCCGGACACCGTCAGCAGCACCAGGATCGGCAGCAGCAGGAACACCCACAGCGGCCGATAGCGCGGCCGGCGCAGCACCACCGCGCCGGCGATCAGACCGGACATGCAGGTCAGGTTGATGAATTCGTACATGTTGCCCCAAGGCACCCGCATCGTGGCCAGGCCCCGCAGCACTATGCAGGTCGCCAACAGACCGATGCCCAGGTAGAGCACCGCCAGACCGGCGCGGCCCACCCGCTCGTCGAACGGCCGCGCCACGGTGTCGTCCACCACTCCCGGGGTGGCGCTGTCGCTGCTCACGCCGCCGGCGTAGGCGGGTTCGAGCTTGCGAGTGCGCACGAAGGCCAGCTCACACGCCAATAGCAGCAACGCCACCACCAGCGCCACCACCGCCGAGGTGAATGCCCAGTCGGAGTACCGGGCCAAGCCGATGTTGATGTGCTGGGTGTTCATCTGAGGTCCACTTTCATTTGACATCCACTCTCGGGGCGCCGCTGTCCGCGATCTCGGGTGCTGCCGCCGTGCGGCACCCGGCCAGCAACCTTTCGGTCAGCCGCTCGAACTCGTCACCCCAGCCGGAGTTGTCGGTTCGCGCCAGGCCACCCAGTTCGATGCTGACCGTACCCGGCGGGCCGCCCTCGGGCGTGAGCCGAACCCAAACCCGACGACGCCGGACCAGCAGCGACACCAGCAGCCCGGCCATCATCGTGATCGCGAAGACCAGCACCCAAACCTGGCCCGGGTCGTGCGAGACCTGCAAGTTGACGAACGGGACGGCCCCGTCGAAGCGGACCGTGGTGCCCGCCCCGGGGCCCTGGTCGATGCGGACCTGTTCCCCGACCCGTAGGTTGACCCGCTTCTCCTTGGTCAGCCGGCCCTGTTCGATCAGCCGCGGATCCAAGGTGAACAACGACTGCGGCCGCCCGGTGTCCAGACCGGTGTCACCGCGGTAGACGTCGATCGCCACCGCCGGGTCGTTGAGCGCCGGGAACCGCGACGACAGCAGGGTTCCGTCGAGCTGTTCGGTCGGCGCGAGCAACCCCTGGATCGCGATCTGATGACTGCGCCGCTCGGCGGCGGTGGGATAGCTGCCGGCCGGCGGGTCGATGCGCGCCACTCCCGACGACAGCAGCGTCTGCGGATTGTCCGGTCGCCACTGCACGGTCGAACTGCGGGTCTGGCCGTTGGGGAAGGTCACCGTGAACGTGGGCGCGTAGCCGTGGCCCTGCAGGTAGACGCGGTCGCCGCCGACCCGCAACGGGTGGTTGACCTCCAGCCGGTACGGCCGCCACGTGTTGGTCGTCAGATCGCCGCCGGATTGATAGGCGATATCCGCGGCGAACGAGGTGGCCTGCCCCGACGGCAGGTAGTTCGCCGCAAAGTCGTTGACCCGTACACAGATCGGGTGCAGGGAGGTGCCGTCGACGGTGTTGCCGGCGCGGAACGAGTCGAACGCGGCCGGCGACGCCGAGCAGAATCCCGGACCGCCGTCGGCGATGACGATCACGTTGCCCTCGTAGCCGAACAGCTTGCCGACGGCGACCGCGACCAGCAGACCCAGCAGCGAGAAGTGGAACACCAGGTTGCCGAACTCGCGCAGGTAACCCTTCTCCGCGGAGACCTCGACGGAGTTCTCGTGGTGCCGGATGGCGGTCCGCCAGCCGCGTAACCGGCCGGTCACGGTGGCGGCCAACTCGTCGGGGCTGGCGTCGTGCACCTGAGCTTCGGCGTGCTTGGGCAGCCGGGCCAGGTTGCGCGGCGCGGCCACCGGCTGGGCGCGCAAGCTGCGGGCGTGCTCGACGATCCGCGGGGTCAGGCAGCCCACCAACGACACGAACAGCAGCACGTAGATCGCGGTGAACCAGAAGCTGGAGAAGACGTCGAAGGCCTGCAGCTCGTTGAGCCACGGCCCGATCATCGGGTGGGTATGCACGTACTCTTCGACCTTGCCGGCGTTGAGGCTGCGCTGCGGCAGCAATGCGCCGGGAATCGCGGCCAGGGCCAGCAGGAAGAGCAGCACCAGCGCGGTGCCCATGGAGGTCAGCGACCGCCAGGTGTTGCGCGTCCTTGCGGCGAGCAGACGCAGCAGCTTTCGCGCCGTCATATCGGCAGCCGCACGTCGGACACGAAAGCGTCGCGCAGCCAGGACACGAAGTCGTTCCACACCCCGGTGACCAGGGCGACCCCGACCGCGATCAGCAGCACACCGCCGAACACCTGGATGGCCCGGCTGTGCCGGCGCAGCCAGCCCAGACCGGACACCGCGGTGGCCGACCCGAACGCGAGCAGCACGAACGGAATTCCCAGACCCAGGCAGTACGCGATCACCAGCGCGATCCCGCGGGCCACGCTGGCGCCGTCGGTGGCCGAGGCCACGGTGATCACCCCGGTCAGCGTCGGACCCAGACAAGGGGTCCAGCCCAGGGCGAACACCGCGCCCAGCAGCGGGGCGCCGGCCACCGTCGTCACCTGCCGGGGGCTGAATCGGGCCTGGCGTTGCAGGGCGGGAATCAAGCCCACGAACACCAGCCCCATCACGATGGTGAGCACACCGCCGACCCGCTGCAGCAGCAGCTGGTTGTCGATCAGCGCGGTGGTCATGCCCAGCACCACGACGGTGCCCAGCACGAACACCGTGGTGAAGCCGGCGACGAACAACAGCGCCGATCCGCCGACCCGCCAGCGGGCCGCGGGTGGGACTTTGACCGCTCGACCGGCTTGGCCGGTTTGGACCGCTTGGCCCGGGACAGGCTGCGGGTCGTCGACGCCGACCACCGCCGCCAGGTAGGAGAGGTAACCCGGCACCAGCGGCACCACGCAGGGTGAGGCGAACGACACCAGCCCGGCCAGCATGCACACGCCGAGAGCCACCACCAGTGGCCCGGCGGCGGCGAGATGCGCGAAGCCGGTCACTGCGGCCCCGGTGGGCCGGCGCTCTCGGCGGCCAGCCGTTGCACCACCGGCTGCAGATCCGAGGCGATCAGCTCCCGCAGGAACACCGCGGCGACGCGGTGCTGGCGGTCCAGCACCAGCGTGGACGGGATCACCGTGGTCGGGTACTTGCCGCCGAACGCAATCAGGGTGCGCATCGGCGGGTCGTAGATCGACGGGAAGGTCACGTGCCGGTCGGTGACGAAATCCTGGGCCGCGTCGCGGTTGCTGTCCCGGACGTCGATGCCCAGGAAGGAAACCCCGGAGCCGCGGGTGGCGTCGTAAACCCGCTGCAACTCCGCGATTTCGGCTCGGCACGGGCCGCACCACTGACCCCACACGTTGATGACGACGACGTTGCCCGTGAAGTCGTCGAGGGAGACCGTGCGGTTGGGGTCGGTGAGGCTGGGCCCGGACACCGGGCCGGGCCGGCCGCGGCTCTGCGGCGGGTCGTAGAAGATGTCGGTCTTGCCACCCGGCGAGACGAATTCGAACGTGCCGCCCTGCGCAACCGCGTCGCGGCCGGTGGAACAGCCGCTCAGCAACACCGCCAGCAGGGTTGCGGCGACCAGCACGCTTCTCACGTGGCCGCCGGTTCGGCGTACTCCACGTCCGCGAGCCGGTCACCCTCGTAGACCAGCGTCGTCACCGACGCCAGTGCACATTGCCGACGGCGCGGGTCGTGCCAGAGCCGGTTACCGCTGACGTGCATACGCAGCGTCCACACCGGGAGCTGGTGGCTGACGCACACCGCCTCGTGGCCGGCGCTGAGCGCCCGCGCCTTGCCGGCCGCGGTGGCCATTCGGGCGGCGATCTCGGCGTACGGCTCGCCCCAGGACGGCCGGAACGGGTTGCGCAGCTGCCACCAGAACCGCGGGTTGCGCCAGGCACCGTCCCCCGGGCCCATGCGCTTGCCCTCGAAGAAGTTCGCCGATTCGATGAGGTCGGGGTCGGTGTCCACGGTCAGGTTGTGCCGGGCGGCGATGGGCGCGGCGGTCTCCTGCGCCCGCTGCAGCGGCGAGGCGATCACCGCGACGATGTCCCGGTCGGCCAGGTAGTCGGCGACCGCGGCGGCCTGGGCGACGCCGGTGTCCGACAGGCGGAAGCCGGGTATCCGGCCGTACAGGATTCCGGTGGGGTTGTGCACCTCGCCGTGGCGCACCACATGGACCCGGGTCGTCTCGGCCATCAGGGTGTGTCCTCCTGCGCCGCGGCCGCCGCTCGGGCCGCGGCCGGTAGCGCATCGGCGATCTGACCGAATGCGGTGTCGTCGAGTGCCGCCGAGACGAACCAGGCCTCGAAGGCGCTGCACGGCGGGTAGACGCCCGCCTCGAGCAGGGAGTGGAAGAACGGAGGGTAGCGCCAGGTCTGGCTGGCGCGCGCGGCGGCGAAATTCGTCACCGGCGTGTCGGTGAAGAATACGCTCAACATGTTTCCTGCTCGCGGAATCTGGTGTGGCACACCGGCTTCGGTGAGAGCTTCGGTGAACAACGTGGCCAGCCGGTCGGCGTTGGCGTCCAGCGCGGTGTACACCGCGCCGTCGGCGGCCCGCAACGTGGCCAGCCCGGCGGCCATGGCTACCGGGTTGCCCGACAGGGTGCCGGCTTGATACACCGGCCCCAGCGGCGCCAGCCGTTCCATCACCTCGACCCGGCCGCCGAACGCCGCGGCCGGCAGCCCGCCGCTCATCACCTTGCCGAAAGTGAACAGGTCGGCATCGACGGGATCGACTCCGTACCAACCACTTCGGCTGACCCGGAAGCCCGTCATCACCTCGTCGAGGATCAGCAGCGCCCCGTGTTCGGCGGTGACCGCGCGCAGTGCGGCGTTGAAGCCGGGCGCCGGCGGCACGACGCCCATGTTGCCGGGGCTGGCCTCGGTGATCACCGCGGCGATCTGCTCGCCGTGCTCGGCGAAGAGCGCTCTGACCGCATCGATGTCGTTGTACGGCAACACGATTGTGTCGGCCGCGGCCGCGCCGGTGACTCCCGGAGACGACGGCAGGCCCAGCGTGGCCACGCCCGAACCGGCGTCGGCCAGCAACGCGTCGGCGTGCCCGTGGTAGCAGCCGGCGAACTTGACGATCTTGGGCCGTCCGGTGAATCCGCGGGCCAGCCGGATCGCGCTCATGGTGGCCTCGGTACCGGAGTTGACGAAGCGCAGCCGTTGCACCGGTGCCACCCGGCCGACGATCTCGCTGGCCAACTCGGTCTCAGCGGGCGTGGGAGCCCCGAAGGACAGCCCGTCGGCGGCGGCCTTGACCACCGCGTCGACGACGGCGGGATGCGCGTGGCCCAGGATCATCGGGCCCCACGAGCAGACCAGGTCGACGTAGCTGTTGCCGTCGGCGTCGGTGAGCCGGCAGCCGTGGGCCCCGGTGATGAACCGTGGGGTGCCGCCCACCGCGCTGAACGCCCGCACCGGGGAGTTCACGCCGCCGGGGATGACAGCGCAGGCGTCCGCGAACAGCTTCGCGGACGCCGCCACCCGTGCGGTCGTTTGGTCGGTACTACCCATGCCGACCAGTGTCCCAGCCGCTGCGGTCGCTTCAACTACAGGGTGTAAGAGTTGGCGTATGCAACTCCCACAATGGCTCGCCCGGTTCAACCGGCACGTCACCAATCCGGTCCAGCGGCTGTGGGCCGGCCGGGCGCCCGGATACGCGATCGTCGAGCACGTCGGACGACGTTCCGGCAAGCCCTATCGGACACCGGTCAACGCTTTCGACACGTTCGTCGACGGGAAGCCCGGCATCGCAATCCTGTTGAGCTACGGCCCGGACCGGGACTGGCTGAAGAATCTCGTCGCCGCGGGCGGCGGGCGGATGACCCGCAAAGGCCGGAATTTCCGCGTCACCGACCCGCGGGTGGTCTCCCGCGCCGAGGCGGCGCAGGTCGTCACCAATGCGCGGCGTGCGTTCGGCAGGATCCCGTTCGAGCAGGCGGTCCTGCTGACCATCGGCGGGTGATGCAACTCACTGCCATCCGCGAGCGGGCGGTCGGGCTGCAGGGCAGCGCGGCCAACGCGGTCGTCGACTTCTCCGGCCACACCGTTTCGCTGGTCGCACTCGTCGCCGTCCGGGATGGCCGGCAGGTGGTGGGCGTCGCTTTCGACTCGATCGGCCGGTTCGCGCAGAGCGGGATCCTGCGGGACCGGATGATTCCGCGGGTGCTGGCCGCGGAACCGGGTTCGCTGCTCGATGACGCGGGCAGGCTCAGCCCAACCGCGGTGCTGGCGTGCGCCCTGCGCAATGAGAAACCCGGCGGCCACGGTGACCGGGCCGCCGCGGCAGCGGCGCTGGAGCTGGCCTGCTGGGACCTGCTCGCCAAACTGGACGACGAGCCTGCCTACGCCACCATCGCGCGCCACTTCGGTACCGAGCCGGCGGCCTCGGTACCCGTCTACGCCGCGGGCGGCTACTACCACCCCGATACCGGCCGCTGCGGCCGGGACGGGCTGCGCGCGGAGATGCGCGGCTACCTGGACCTGGGTTATGACGCGGTCAAGATGAAAATCGGCGGGGCGCCGCTGGCCGAGGATCTGGCCCGGGTCGAGACCGTCGTCGACGTGGTCGGCGAGGCCGCGCGGGTGGCCGTGGACGCCAACGGCCGGTTTTCCCGCGCAGCGGCGACGCAGTGGGCGGCCGCGCTGGCACCCTACGGCTTGCGCTGGTTCGAGGAGCCCGGCGATCCGCTGGATTTCGAGCTGAATCACGCCGTGACCGACTGTTACGACGGCTCGGTGGCCACCGGGGAGAACTTGTTCTCGGTGCCCGACGTGCTCAACCTGGTGCGCTACGGCGGTATGCGCCCGGGGCGCGACGTCTTCCAGATGGACGCCGGGTTGAGCTACGGGCTCGGCGAGTACGCCCGCATGCTGGAGGTGCTCGAGGGGCACGGTTTCGATCGCCGGTTCGCGTTCCCGCACGGCGGGCACCTGATCAACCTGCACATCGCGGCCGGGTTGGGCCTGGGCGGCTGCGAGTCATACCCGGGCGTGTTCCAGCCGTTCGGCGGCTACTCGCCGGGCTGCGAGCTGCGCGACGGCCGGATCACCCCGACGGACGCGCCGGGCTTCGGCCTGGAACAGAAGCCCGGCCTGGCTGAGATCATCGCCGAGTTGACGGGTTAGGAGACTCATGAAGATCGGGATAATCGGCTGTGGCGCAATGGGTTCGGTGTATGCCGCGAGGTTGGCGCTGGCCGGTAACGAGGTGACGGTGGTGGACCGCTACCAGGCCGGAATCGACACCATTGCGCAGCACGGGCTGCGGGTCAGCGGCCCCGGCTACGACGAGACGGTGCGGGTGCGGGCCGGCACCGCGTCGCCCGCCGAAGTAATGGACCTGGTGGTGTTGGCGGTCAAAGCCGCCGACGTGGAAGCCGGTGCGCAGCAGGCACTTTCGATGTTGGGCGACGATACGCCGGTGTTGACCATCCAGAACGGGCTGGGCTCGGCCGACGTCGTCGCCGGGGTCGTCGGCGCGCACCGGGTGGCCGTCGGGATCGCCAGCGGCTTCGGCGCGGCCCGGCTGGCGCCCGGGCATGTGCACCACAATGCCATGCGCGCCATGCGTTTTGGCGCCTACTCTGCGCTACCCTACGAACGGGTCGCGTCGGTTGCCCGGGTGTGGGCCGAGGCCGGTTTCGACGCCGCCGCGGTTACCGACATCGCCGCGATGCAGTGGGAGAAGCTGATCTGCAACGTCGCCTACAGCGCGCCGTGCGCGCTGACCGGCATGACCGTCGGGCAGGTGCTGGACGACCCGGAGATGGGGCCGGTCAGCCGGGCCGCCGCGACCGAGGCGTGGACGGTGGCCCGCGCGTCGGGCATCGCCGTCGACGTCGCGGATCCCGTTGCGCACGTTCGCAATTTCGGTGCGGGAATGCCCGACGCGAAGCCCTCGGCGTTGCTGGACCACGAGGCACACCGGGTCAGCGAGATCGACGTCATCAACGGCGCGGTGCCACGCCAGGGTGCGCGGGTGGGCGTCGAAGCGCCGGTGAACGCGACGCTGACCGCGCTGGTCAAAACGATCGAGCGGGGTTGGAATTAGCCGCACTCAGACGCACGAGCCTGCCCTAATTCGGCTCGGGCTGGCTGCTTTTGCGACTGCGAGGCAGGCAGCGGTACGCCCCGAGCACCACCAACCAGGACAACAGGCTCAGCCACAACTGGGACCGCGCGTCGCGGTCGAACGCCATCTGCACCAGCACCGCAACGATTCCCGCAGCGGTCAACAGCGACAACCCCGGGAAGAACCACATCCTCACCCGCAACCTCTCGCCCGGCGTGTGGCGCCGCAACACGAGCTGCGACAGCGCGATCAGCAGGTAGACGAACAAGATGATGGCGCCCGAGGAGTTCAGCAGAAACAGGAACACCGTGTCGGGCGCCAGCCATGCCATCAACACGCAGCCGAAACCCACCACCGACGACCCGATGATCGCGACGTGCGGCACCCCGCGCCCGCTGATGCGCACCAGTTGCGCCGGCGCCTGGCCCCGGTCGGCGAGCACGAACAGCATCCGCGAGGCGGTGTACAGGCCCGAGTTCAAGCAGGACAGCACGGCGGTGAGCACCACCGCGTTCATCACCTGATCAGCGCCCGGTATGCCCATCTGCTTGAGCGCGGCGACATAGGGCGAAGCGCCCAGTTCGGTTGAATTCCAGGGCAATACCACCACCAGCAAGAACACGGACCCGACGAAGAACACCGCGATCCGCGCCACCACCGAGTTCGTCGCCCGCGCCACCGCGCGTTCGGGGTCCCGGCTTTCGGCGGCGGCGATGGTGACCACCTCGGCGCCCACCATGGAGAAGATCACCACCACGATCGCGGCGAAGACGGCCCCGACGCCGTGCGGAAAGAAGCCGCCGTGCGCCGTCAGGTTGGCAAATCCCCCGCGCCGGCCGGGCAGCCAGCCGAACGCGAACGCTGTGCCCAGACCCAAGAAGAGCACGATGGTCGCGACTTTGATTCCGGCGAACCAGAATTCGAACTCCCCGAACGAGGACACCGAGAACAGGTTTGTCGTCGTCATCAGCAACATCAGGCACAACGACGACAGCCACAGCGGCGCCGGGAACCAGTAGTTGAGCACCTTGCCGCCGGCGACCGCCTCGAAGCCGACCACGATGACCCAGAAGTACCAGTACAGCCAGCCCACCGAGAAACCCGCCCAGCCGCCGAGAGCCGTTGCGGCGTAATCGGCGAACGATCCGGTCGACGGGTTCGCCGCCGCCATCTCGCCGAGCATCCGCATCACCAGGATTATGAGCAAACCGCAGATCGCGTAGGTCAGAAACGCCGCCGGGCCGGTCTTGTGGATCACCACGCCCGACCCGACGAACAAGCCGGCACCGATCACCCCGCCGATTGCGATCATGTTCAGGTGCCGCTGCGACAGTCCTTGGCGCAGTTGCGGTGCGCTGGGCATGGCTAACGACAGCACATCTCGCCACCGATCGCGAGTGGGACACCTGTGCGAATCCGGGCAGTCGGGTCCCCGCACGACGCCCTCCGTGACGGCGAGCAGGCCCGATCATCACGCCGCCGTCACGAGTACCTTCCAATACGGCGTGGCACGGGTGTCAAAACGTTGCGGCGCGGCAGTATTGACGATCGTGGCCGACCTGACCCGCCGCTCGGTGCTGCGCATGGGCGCTGGTGCCGCCGGTGCATTTGCGCTCGGCGCGCTGGTCGATTCGCCCCGGGCCCCGGCCGCGCCGGCCCCGTTCGACCCCCCGACCGCGGGCAAGACGCTGCCCACCAAGCTCACCGGCTCGTTCGTGTCGGCCGCCCGCGGCGGCATCAGGACGAACTGGGTGATCGCGATGCCGCCCGGCCAGACCAAGATGCTGCGGCCGGTGATCGCTTTGCACGGCAAGGACCGCGACGCCAACATGATGCTGGAGTGCGGTGTCGAGGACGCGCTGGCGCAGCTGGTCGCCGAGGGTAAACCGCCGTTCGCCGTAGTCGGCGTCGACGGCGGCTCGGACTGCTACTGGCATCGCCGGGCCAACGGCGAGGACTCCGGCACCATGGTGCTCGAGGAATTGCTGCCGATGCTGACCTCGATGGGCATGGACACCTCCAAAGTCGGCTTCCTGGGCTGGTCCATGGGCGGGTACGGCGCCCTGCTGCTGGGCGCCCGGCTCGGCCCGGCCCGCACGGCGGGGATCTGCGCGGTCAGCCCGGCGCTGTACATGTCCTACCTCGGCAGCGCGCCGGGCGCGTTCGACAGCCTCGACGACTGGAACCGCAACACCGTGTTCGGGCTGCCGGTGCTCAATTCGATCCCCATCCGGATCGACTGCGGCATCGGGGACCGCTTCTTGTTCGCCTCGAGCCAGTTCGCCGGCCAGCTGAAGAAGAAGCCGGCCGGCAGCTTCTCCCCCGGTGGCCACGACGTCGACTACTGGCGCGCGCAACTGCCCGCCGAGCTGGCCTGGATGGCGACCTGATCCGTGACGACCAGCACATGACCGCGAGCCGATGACCGAGGCGGACACCACCCGCGCGACCCAGCCCCTGGGACGGCGCATAGCCCGCGCCCCGTTCCGTCCCGACATCGAGGGCCTGCGCGCCATCGCGGTGATCGCCGTCGTCCTCTACCACGCGGGCGTTCCCGGCATCGCCGGCGGCTACATCGGCGTCGACGTTTTCTTCGTGATCTCCGGCTTCCTCATCACCGGGCTGTTGTGGCGCGAGGTCGCGGCCACCGAAACCGTTGCGCTGGGCAGTTTCTACGCCGCCCGCGCCCGCCGCCTGCTGCCGGCCGCGGCCACCGTCGGGGTCATCACCGCGATCTTCGCCGCGATCGTGCTGCCGCCGTTGCAGGCCCGCCGGGTCTTCATCGACGGCATCGCCAGCATGCTCTACGTCGGTAACTATCGCTTCGCCGTGCAGGGCACCGACTACATGGGTTCGGCCGCGCCGTCGCCGTTCCAGCACTACTGGTCGCTGGGTGTCGAGGAACAGTTCTATCTGGTGTGGCCGGCGCTGATCATCGGGACGGCCTGGCTTCTCGGCCGGTTCCGGCGCACCGCGATGTCCGGCGCGACGCCGTACGCGGCGCTGCTGGCCGCCGTCGGGGTGGCGTCGTTGGCGGCTGCGGTGGTGTGGACCCGGATATCGCCGCCGTGGGCGTTCTTCTCGCTGCCCACCCGGGCGTGGGAGCTGGCCGCGGGCGGGCTGGTGGCACTCACGATCCACCAGTGGAAGCGGTTGCCGCTGCTGCCCGCGGCGGTAGCCGGATGGGGTGGGCTGGCACTGATCCTCCTGACCTGCACCCAGCTGGGACCGCATACGCCCTATCCCGGCACCTCGGCGCTGTTGCCGGTGCTGGGCACCGCGCTGGTGATCGGCGCCGGCTCGGTCACCGGTGGCCTGGGGGTGGGACGGCTGCTGTGCCCCCCGGTGATGCGGGCGATCGGGCGGGTGTCGTACTCGTGGTACCTGTGGCACTGGCCGGTGCTGCTGCTGTTGCCGCCGCTGCTGGGTGACCCGGGCGGCCTGCCCGGGCGACTGGCGGCCACGACGGTGTCGGCGGGACTGGCGGTGATCACCATGCACGCGGTGGAGAACCCGGGCCGCTTCGCCGCCGCGCTGCGCGGCTCCGCCAAAGCCAGCCTGGCGGTGGCCGGTGCCGCGAGTGCCGTCGCCGCCTGCGCGTGCGCCGTGTTGCTGACGGCCGTGCCCGCGCCGGTGGGCCACGGTGCCGCCGCGCCGCAGGCCAGGATCGTGGCGTTGCCACCGGCCCCGGATCCGCAGCTCAGTCCGCAGGAAGCCGCAGTCCGGCAGGCGTTCGCGCAGGCCCGCGACCTACTCGCCGCGTCGGCCGGCCTCGGTCCGGTGCCGTCGAACCTGAACCCGTCGCTGTCGGCGGCGCCCGGCGACAAGGCGCCGGTGTTCGTCAACGGCTGCATGCGTTCCTGGCGGGACCTCGGCCAGAGTGAATGCGCGACCGCCGACACCGGCTCCCCCACCCGGGTGACCCTGATCGGCGACTCCCACGCCGCCATGTGGGACCCGGCGCTGCGCCAGGTCGCCGAGCAGCGGCATTGGCGGCTCGAGACGATGGCGAAGGTCACCTGCCCGTTCCTGGACCTGCCGATCGTCAGCCCCTACCTGGGCCGCAAGTACACCGAGTGTGAACAGTGGCGCGGCGAGGTGATGGGACGGGTGGCGGCCGAGCGGCCGAAACTGGTGGTGCTCGGGATGAGCCGGCGCTACCACGCAGACTTCAGCTTCGCCTCCTACGACCGGGCCTGGATCGACAGCCTGGCCCTGGTGGTGACCACGCTGCGCGGCATGGGCTCCAGCGTGCTGGTGCTGGGCCCGGTGGCCGACCCGCAGGCCGCCGCGCCGACGTGCCTGTCGGCTCACCTGGACGACGCCGGGGCGTGCGCGCCGGCGCGGTCGGTCGCGGTCAACGGGGACGGCGTCGCCGCCGAGCAGCGGGCCACCACCGAGGCCGGCGGGCAGTACGCCGACCTGACCGACCTGTTCTGCACCGCGGAGCGCTGCCCGATGATCGTCGGCAACACCCTGGTGTTCCGCGACGACAATCACATCACGACCGAGTATGCGCAGTTGCTGGCACCGGTCATCGGCGCGCTGGCCGACCGGGCCCTGCCGAACGGCTGAAATCGAGTCAATTTCGTGGCGACTTTGTTGCCTAATGAACCACTCGGCGGCGGCGAACGTGGTACTAATAAAAGAGTTTTGGAGGTTTTCAGATGAGTCCGCTGCTGTTGGTTCTGCTTACCGCAGCCACACCTGTCGCCGGACTCGGCCTCGTGCAACTTCAAGCCCGCCTCGAGCGATGGGACTACGAGCGGCACGCAGAAGACTGAGACGCGAAAGATTCTCGACGGCAACCGGTTTGGCTGTCGGGTAGCAGATCTGAACGCAGCAGTTCTTGTCAATCCGCTTGGGGCGGGCGGAAAATCGTCTCGGTGACCATCCGGCGGAAAAACGGCATCGCGAGTGTCCTAGGGGATCTGCGCAACGAATCAACCGACGTCAGCGCAACATTTGCGCGGCCGCGTTGATTCGCCGGCGACGCGACGTCGAAATGTTAGCTCGGTTTAGACGTGCGGGAGCCACCCGGATCCGTTGGGCGACAAGACAAATCCTTGGCCCTGAGTGTCCCTGCAAGCGGTCGTTTTGGCGTCGTCCACCCCGCAGGTCACACCGTCGACGGTGATCGAATGAAACGGCGGCAGCAACTTTGCGGCCGGAAGCCTATCGCCGGCTGGTACGCCATACTGCCGTAACCCGGCGCTGTCGAGATTCCGTTGATGTGGCCACCACTATCGGGCGTTGGCACAGGCGTCGCGGCAGGTATCCCGGGCAGATTGTTGCCATTACATCCTGCCGATGTAGCCGCGACCATCATGTACGTCTTTCCGTTCAGCACAATGGTGCCCGCCGGAAGCGTGAATTTCACTTTGCCGTAGCTGATCTGCCCGGTGTTGGGGTCGATCGTCACCTCGACGGCCACCGAGGGGTAATGAACACCACGCCCTGGACCGTCGGTGAAGGAGTCACCGAACACCGCTAGCAGCTGACCACCCGGTGTCTTGACGATTTCCCCTAGATCCAGGGCATTCAGGTCAAGGCCTGTCACATCATCATGGATGCGCGGCGCCCCGGTGACCGTAACCCCCGCAACCTTCTCAGCGTTGCCGATGATCTGCTGGGCGTTGGTCAACGGCGGCCACAAACTCGTACTTACGGTGTCCGCGATCGACTTGGCTTGCGCGTCCACTGTGTCGCGGGCACCGGCAACCGCCTGCTGATCAGCCCTGGCGCGGCCCCTGGCCGCTTGGGCGGTTTGCCCTCCCATGTTGACCCACCCGGATTGTCGACATACCCCCGGTAGGTCTCTGCCCGCGTCTCCAGCTTGGCGAAAATCTTCTTCCACGAGTCGATCAGGTCGAGCACCTGCTGCGGGTAGGTGTGCAACACCTGCGTCTTGGTCGGTGACAACGCGCACCTACCTGGGAGGCAACAACGTGGGTAATTTGTTCCACGCCATCGTCAACTGCGATTCCGCGATCAAAAGCGCTTACGGGCCTCCTCGCACAACCCAGCGACCTGCGAAAATCGTTGTCCTACAAGAAGTTGCACCGCCCAGGCCGTCTCAGACATCGCATGCGCCGCCGCCAACGACGGAACATCTCCCGGACCGCCGCCATCGGCCGGAACACCGCCGCGAAGATCCTCGGTCATCTGCCCCACCAACGCCTGAACCTGCGGCTGCAATCGCGCCATCGCATCCAGATCCACGTTGACCAGATCGGTCACCCACACCCGAATCCGCAAAGGCCCCGCATCGAGCCGCGACTATCTCGACAGTACCGAGCCGCAAATCGCTAAATCAGCACAGAACTCAAGCCGCACCCAGATCCGTGCCCGGCGAATGCAACGGCACTGCAATTTTCGACACCGAAATCCACCGCGGGGTGGCACTCGCGGAAACGACGAATACGGCGATCACCGCGACAACTGGGTACGGACCAGCGGCGCGATCTTACGGGCCATATAGGCGTGCCCGGTGTCGGTGGGGTGCACGCCGTCGGCGCCGATCAGGTCCGGCCGATCGACGAACCAGCGGCGGTCCAACGGGTCGACGAACTCGGCGTCCACCGCCCGCGCCGCCGCATGCAGGATGTCCCGAATCCGCGATATCTCCTGCGGCACATCCGCCGACGGCCAGGGTGGTCCGATCACCAGCAGTCGCGCGGACGGCGCCAGGCCGCGCGCCCGGTCCAGCGTGTCCCGCACCCGGTCGGTGAGCAGCCCGGGATCGACCCCCTGGTCGTTTCGTGAGCCGAAGAACATCACCAGCACGTCCTCGGGCTTGACCGCGTTGGCGGTCAGGTCGAAGAACACGTGGCCGTGGTCGCCGACCGCGGCGTAGCCGGCCCTGCCCTCGGCGGCCACGTCGGCGTGGACGCGGGTGCCGCGCTGGGCCAGCTGCTGCCAGGCGCGGGCCGTCCACGCATTGGGCCCCAGCCCGCCCTCGTCGGTGCCGGTGGTGTACGAGTCGCCGATGACCGCGACGTGGTTCACCCGGAAATCGAAACTCGTTGTGCGGTAGGGCGACTCGCTGGCCGACGGCGACGGAGCCGGCGTCACGACAGCAACCGCAACCAGCAGACCAACGATCAGCGCCGCCAGCCGACCCACCACGATCTCCTCCCGCACGCCTCGAGCGACTGGAATAAATGGTAAGCGGATATCGCCGCGGACACTCGTCAACTCGCGGCGATCGGGGGACAACTCAGGTGGCCGCCACGGGGGGCGAAACCTCTTTCCGCGCAACATCGATGGGTTGGGCGTCGGTCTCCGGTGTCTGCTGCGGGTCGTGGCCCGCCGGGGTGGGCGGCGCGTCGACCATCCTGCGCATCCACCGGCGCGCCGGCTCCTCGACGCAGTGGTACAGCAGGATCGACAGCAGCACCGAGATGGCCAGCAGCCCGAAGATGTTCCAGCGCCACGGACTGTCCTGTTCCCAGGGCCGCAGCGCGAAGTTCACCACCGCCCACGTCCAGCTGGTGTGCACCAACTCGTGCACCATGTACAAGCAAAACGAGATCTCGCCGCCATACACCAGCCACCGGGTCGACAGCAGCCACGGCAAGCTGCCGAGGCCGACCGCCAGCGTGATCACCAGCGGAACGAACAACAGGTCAACCACGCCGCCGCTGTCGTACACGCCGGTGATCGGGAAATCCCGCAGCAGGTACAGGGTGCCGACGATCGCGGCGACCAGCAGCAGCGAAAGGTATCCGGCGATGCGCCGACCACGCTCACCCAGGCGCAGCCGGCGCACCGCGGCGCACGCGATGGCGCCCGCGGCGAACTGCGTCACGATCCGCGGCAGCCAACTCCACGGGGTGTAGAACACCCCGCTGGCCAGCAGCAGCAGCACCGGCGGCAGCGACGCCGCGAAGGCCATCAGCATCAGGCCGCGGGCCCGGGTGGCGTGCTGGATCCGGAAGATCACCAGCACCAGCACACCGAACAGTAGGTACGCCAACCATTCCGCGCTGATCGACCAGGCCGGCCCGTCCCAGCTGGACAGGTCGAAGTACGGCTGATACCAGAGCTGAATCAGCAGCACCTGGCGCACGTAGCTGATAGCGGTGAGCCGGCTCACGTCGGGCATCGGCGTATGGCCCACGTGCAGCGTGAGAATGAACCAGGCGGCGGCCAGGTGCAACGTCACCAGATACACCGGCCACACCCTGGCCAGTCGCAGCCACAGGAAGTGCAGGGTGGCGCGCAGCGACCACGACTGCCCCATCCGGTCCAGGTAGTTCCAGGTCAGCACGAAGCCGCTGAGGATGAAGAACAGGTCGACGCCCTGCGCGCCGCAGTTCAGCACCGGCGCCAGGTTCTCCCGCAGGTCGGGCGACAGGTCGGCCACCATCGGCCGGAAGTGAAAGAACACCACCCACAGCGAGGCGACGATGCGGAGACCCGTGAGGGCTTTGATCTCGCCCTTAATCTGACCCCTGAGTTCTCCGCTTTGCACGAGATTCTTTCCGCTGGACTCCGCTGCCTGTTCGACTACCAACTCGGCTGACCGGCAGCCAGAGCAGCCTAACAAGCGGCGCCCGCGCCACCGACGAGCGGCGGAGCCCACACGTCGGCTTGGTGCCGAAACCACAGATCACAGCTTCTTACCAAAGAATTAGACCCGGCTACCAGTACCTTTAGGTTTAGCGGGCACCTTAGAGACAGGTTTTGCTCGTCGTTTGTCCGAACGTCGAACGCCACGGGAATGGGGTGCCGAATGACCACCGCAATCACATCGCCGGTTCGCGGGAACGGAACCGTCGACTGCAGCGGCGCCTTCGTCCGGGCGCACTGTCGGCACCTCGCGACCGTGGTCACCATCCGCGGCGAGGTCGACACCGTCAACGTCGACCAGGTCAGCAGGCACATTCGGCGGTTCGTCGACGGCACCAACCCCGTGGTGCTCGACCTGACCGACCTCACCCATTTCGCTGCGGCCGGGATCGGGCTGCTATGCGCCCTCGACGAGGAGTGCCGGGCCGCCGGAGTGGAATGGACGGTCGTCACCAACCCCAGCTGCGACGCCCTGCTCGGCGACGATTCCGGTGAGTCACCGTTCCCGGTCTCCCGCTCGGTCCACCAGGCGCTGCGCAACCTGGCCGACGCCATCACCTGGCGGCGTCAGTCGATGCTGTCCCTGCTGAAGAAATCCGCTTAGTCCGCGAATCGCGTCAGCTCGGCACCCGTCGGGTCCGCCGCCACCGGGCCAGCCCGACGACGGCGAAGATCCCGGCGACCGTCGCCAACAACATCGTCAGCACCAGCTGCTGCGGGTCGTAGACCATCGACAAGGTCGACGGCTGCCCGTCAGCGACCGGGGCGACCACGACCATGGAACGCGTATGCCCCCAACTGACCCCGGTCGCCACCAACGCGGCACCCGCCAGCACCAGCTCGATGAAAACCCGCCCGCTCACAGCTGCGACTCGTCGTCGGTGACGTCGACCTCGTCGGCGAGCTCGGAAACGTAGGGGCCCATCCGTTCCTCGACGAGCGGAGTCAGCGCGTCCCGCAGGTGACGGTGCCGGCGCGCCCAGGCCTGCGCGGTGCGGCCACCGGTGAGCTTGATACCGATGCCCCGGCGACCGCGCGGCACCCCGACCAGCTCACCGAGTGCGCGCGCCGACTGCCACCTGGCCAGCGGTTTCCCGGAGACCACCGAGTTCTCGGGTTCGGGAAACACCTTGACGATCTCGCGCACCAGGATGGTCTCGGTGCCCTGCCGCAGCGCATCCTCGGTCAGCTCGACCGAAGTGTGGATGCGCGCCGCCTTGACCTGCAGCGCCACGAACGCCGACACCAACACCAGGAAGATCACCGGAACCAGATACGAGATCGCGACGTGGTTGCTCCACTGGATGTAGATCAGCGACAACGCCGACAACGGCCCTGCCAGCACCCAGTACCAGGTGGCGCCCGGTTCGTAGAACAACGGCGGCTTCTGGCTGGGCACCGTGGGCTCGTCGGGCTCCTGCGCTGCGTTCATGTCAGCCTCCGTCACGCCAGCCACCTCGCCGCCTCGGCGGCCCAGTACGTGAGCACGATGTCGGCCCCGGCGCGCCGGATGCTGGTCAGCGACTCCAACGCCGCGGCGCGTTCGTCGATCCAATTATTGGCCGCCGCCGCACAAATCATCGCGTACTCCCCGGATACCTGATACGCCGCCACCGGAACGGGCGACACGCTTGCTGCGGCCGCTACCACGTCGAGGTAGCTCATCGCGGGTTTGACCATCACCATGTCGGCGCCTTCGGCGAGGTCCAGTTCGATTTCGCGCAGCGCCTCGCGGCCGTTGCCCGGCTCTTGCTGATAAGTCCGCCGATCACCGGCCAGGCTGGAGGCCACCGCCTCGCGGAACGGCCCGTAGAACGCCGAGGCGAATTTCGCGGCATAGGCCAGCACCACGACGTCGGTGTAGCCGGCCGCGTCCAGGCCGTCCCGGATCGCCGCCACCTGACCGTCCATCATGCCGCTGGGCCCCACCACATGCGCACCTGATTGCGCTTGTGCCACAGCAAGTTTCACGTATTGGGCCAGGGTTGCGTCGTTGTCGACGCGGCCGCGCTCGTCCAGGACGCCGCAATGGCCGTGGTCGGTGAACTCGTCGAGGCAGGTGTCGGCCATCAGCACGGTGGCGTCGCCGAGATCCTTGGTCAGATCCCGCAGGGCGACGTTGAGGATGCCGTCGGGGTCGAGGCCGGCCGAACCGCGCGCGTCCTTGTCTTGTTCGCGGGGCACGCCGAACAGCATCAGCCCGCCCACTCCGGCGGCGACGGCCGCAGCGGCAGCGCTGCGCAGCGAGTCGCGGGTGTGCTGCACCACCGCGGGCATCGACGCGATCGGCCGCGGCTCGTCGATACCGTCGGCGACGAACATCGGCAACACCAAATGCCTTGGCTCCAAAGAGGTTTGCGCTACCAGGCGGCGAAGCGCCGGGGTGGAGCGGAGCCGGCGCGGGCGCTGCCGGGGGTAAGCCATCAGCGGTGCGTCCCGCGTGCGTTGACTCTGCGTTGCGGGCGGCGGTTACTCGCACTTTCGCGCCCGGTACGCAGAGTCAGCGCACGACGAGTCATCGCCGGCGGCTCTTCTTACGCGGCGGCGGCAGCGCACCCTCGGCCCGCAACCGCGCGGCATGTTCGGCCAGCGCGTCGACCAGCGGACCCACCGCGGCAGTCTCCGGCTGCACATCCACCCGAAGCCCGAACTCGGCCGCGGTCTCGGCCGTCTTGGGTCCGATGCAGGCGATGATGGTGCGCGCGTGCGGCTTGCCGGCGATGCCGACCAGGTTGCGCACGGTCGAGCTGGAGGTGAAGCACACCGCGTCGAAGCCGCCGGTCTTGATCATTTCGCGGGTGGACGCCGGCGGCGGCGCGGCACGCACCGTCCGGTAGGCGGTGACGTCCTCGATCTCCCAGCCACGCTCGCGCAGACCTTCGGCCAGCGTCTCGGTCGCGATGTCGGCGCGCGGCAGCAGCACCCGGTTCACCGGGTCGAAAATGCTGTCGTACGGCGGGAATTCGTCCAGCAGTCCCATCGAGGACTGCTCGCCGGACGGCACCAGCTCAGGGCTGATGCCGAAGGCGCGGACCCGGTCCGCCGTCGACTCGCCGACGCAGGCGATCTTGACGCCGGAGAACGCGCGCGCGTCCAGACCGAATTCGCCGAACTTCTCCCACACCGCGCGCACCGCGTTGGTGGAGGTGAACACCACCCACTGGAACCGGCCGTCGACCAAACCCTTGACGGCGCGTTCCATCTGGGCCGGGCTGCGCGGCGGCTCTACGGCGATGGTCGGTACCTCGATGGGCAGCGCGCCGTAGGACGTCAGCCGCTCGCTCATCTCGCCGGCCTGGTCCTTAGTGCGCGGAACCAGCACCGTCCAGCCGTACAGCGCGCGGCTCTCCCACCAGTTCAGCTTGGCCCGGCTGGCCACGGTCTTGCCGATGGTCACCACCAGCGGACCGGTCAGCGGACCGGCCGGGTCGGCGCCACCGCCCAGCACGGCCGGATCGGTCAAGCCCAGCAGCGTGGTCTCCACCGAGCGCTGCTGACAGGTAGTGCCCTGCGCGGTCACTACACACGGCGTGCTGTCGGCCAGTTCGTGGTCGATCAGGGTGCGCGCGGCGTCGGCCAGATGCGACGCGGTCGCCTGCAGGATCAGCGGGCCCGGGGCAGCGGCCAAAGCCTCCCAATCCACCTGCGGGTCGCGCACGTCGGCCACCGTGTGCGAGGAGCCCAACGGCAGCCCCGCGTAGGTCGGCACGGCGCTGCTGGGGGCCAGACCCGGCACGATCTCGACGTGCAGGTGGGTCCGTGCGACGGCGTTGACCTCGGTGATCACCGCATCGACCGCCAGCGGGTCGCCAGCCACCAATCGCACCACGTCCACCCCCAGGCGCGCCTCGTGCGTCAGCGTCTTGGCCACCTCCGTCGGGTCGCCCAGCGCGGGGCGGATATCCGGGCCGCTGGCCACTACCGCGGGCGGCGCCTCGGTGCTGGCGGATGTGGCGTCCGAGCCGGCCGGGGCCGGTTCGGCCGGCGCCGGTCCGGACACCGGCGGCAGGTCCTTGCCGATCAGCGCCAGCACCGGCTCCGGTACGTCGGGGTCGGTGAACACCAGCGCGGCATTGGCCAGCACCGTGGCCGCCCGGCTGGTCAAAAGACCGGGGTCGCCCGGACCAGACCCCACGAATGTGATGCGGCCCGGCCTTGGCTTACGCCCTCGCGTCATCGTTGTCGCTCCCACGTTTCCTTTTTCGAATCCCACTCAGTTTCGTTGCGCGGGGTCTTCCCGCGCTCCGGTCATCAGCTCTCTGGCGCCTAGCTCGAACAACTCCGCGGCAACCGAGAGTCCCAGCTCCCGGGCCCGATCGGTGCTGCCGATGCCCGACGCACGGATCACATCCGAGCCGTCCAGCGCCGCCACGCAGCCGCGCAGCGACAACTCCTCGAAGACCCGCCCCTCCTCGTCGATGGACTCGACCACTTCGGCGATCGCGCCCACCGGTGCGGAGCAACCCGCCTCCAATTCGGCGAGCAGAGCTCGCTCCGCGGTGACCGCCGCGCGGGAGTCGGCATCGTCCAACTCCGCCAACACCGCGACCAGGCTGCTGTCGCCGGCCCGGCATTCGACGGCGAGCGCGCCCTGAGCAGGCGCTGGCAACATCTGCACCGGCTCCAACGTCTCGGTGACGTCGTCGAGACGGCCTATCCGGGCCAGACCGGCCCGAGCCACCACGACGGCGTCAAGATCACCACTGCTTACCCTGTTCAACCTGGTATCTAGGTTGCCTCTTAGGGGGCGGATTTCCAAACCGAGACCCAGTGCTCTAAGCTGTGCCGCCCGCCGCGGGGAGGACGTGCCCACCAGCGAACCCGCGGGCAACTCCCCGAGCACCAACCCGTCGCGGGCCACCAGCGCGTCCCGTGGGTCGTTGCGCCGCGGTATCGCCGCGATGGTGAACCGGGGGTCGTCGGCGGTCGGCAAATCCTTGTGCGAGTGCACGGCCACATCGACGCGGCCGTCCTGCATGGCCTCGCGCAGCGCGGTGGTGAACACCCCGACCCCGAGCGTTTCGATCGGCGCCGACGACTGGTCGCCGACGGTGCTGATCGTCACCAGTTCCGCGGGATGGCCGTTGGCGATCAACGCGTCTCTGACGGTCGCGGCCTGGGTGGTGGCCAGCAGGCTGCCACGAGTGCCTATCCGGATCACATGCGCCAATCAGGACTCGGTCGAACGTTGCGGGGCGGATTGCTCGGGATCTTGCTCGGAAAAGCTGAAACTGCTTGGCATGACTGGCAATTCGCCGGCAGCGACAGCGTCGACCGCCGTCTGGTCCAGTTCGAAGAGTTCGCGTAGCGCCTCGGCGTAGCTGTCACCCCCGGGCGCGCTGGCGAGCTGCTTGATGCGCACCGTGGGCGCGTGCAGCAGCTTGTCGACCACCCGCCGTACCGTGCGGGCCACCTCGTCGCGTTCGGAGCTGTCCAGCCCTGGCAGCCGGTTGTCCAGGCGCAGCAGCTCCGCCTCCACCACGTCGGCGGCTCGTTGGCGCAGCGCGGTGACGGTCGGGGTGACCTCGGCCATCCGCTGCCCGACCAAGTAGGCGGCAACCTCGGCAGCCACGATGCCGCGGGCGGCGTCCACGTCGGCGGCCGCCGCGTGCGCGGACGGCTCGTGTTGCACCCGGTCGACGTCGACGACCAGGACGCCGGGCAGGCCGGCCACCGCGGGGTCGACGTCGCGGGGCATCCCGAGATCGCAGATGACCAGGGGGTTGACGGCCTCGTCGCGGCGGGTGGCGGTCAGCGCGTGATGCACGTCGGCCAACGACACCACCGGGCTGACCGCCCCGGTGCTGCTCACCACCAGGTCGGCGTCGGCGAGCGCCGCGGGCAGCCCGTCCAGGCTCGACGCGGTGGCCGGCACCCCCGACTCGGCCACCCGCGCGGCCAGCCGCTGCGCCCGGTTCGGCGAACGGTTCAGCACGTGGACCCGACCGATGCCGGCGCGGGTCAGGTGGGCGACGGCGAGCGCACCCATCGCGCCCGCCCCGACCACCACCGCGGTCTTGCCCCGCAGGGTGCCCAGCTTGGATTCGGCGATGCCCAGGGCCACCGACACCACCGAGGCGCCGGCGGCGTCGATCGCGGTTTCGGAATGCACCCGCTTGCCCACCGACAGTGCCCGCTGGGCCAGCTCGTGCAGCACCCGGCCGACGGCACTGTTGGCCTCGGCGGCGGCGTAGGCGCGGCGGACCTGACCGAGCACCTGCTGCTCGCCGACCACCGCCGAATCCAGCCCGCTGGCCACCGCGAACAGATGCTCGACGGCGGCCTCGCTGTAGCGGACGTAGGCGTGCTTGGTCAGGTCACCCATCGACATGCCGGAGAATTCGGCCAGCGCCTGCCCGATCACCGAAAGCCCGCCGTGGAAGGCGTCCACCACGGCGTACACCTCGACGCGGTTGCAGGTCGAGAGCAGCATGGCCTCGGTGACCAGGGGGGATTGCAGCATCTGGTCGACGATCTTGACCTGATCGGACTCGTCGATGCTGAGTTGTTCCAGGACGGAAACCGGCGCACTGCGGTGCGAAACCCCGAAGAGCAGGATGCTCACGGCAGCATCACCTGGCCCGCTCCCTTACAGCGTCGGAAAGTGAACGTCGGAAAGTGAACTTTGTCCACGGTAGTCGGTTCTGAGGTGGGCTACCAAATATCGCCGACGGTCCGCGACGTTCCCCGTGCCGCCAGATCCGCACGCAACCGCGGTTCGTCGACCTCCCAGTAGCTGTGCTCACGGCCGTCGAGCAGCACCACCGGCAGCCGGTCCCCGTATTCGGCCCGCAGCCCGGGGTTTCCGTCCAGCGCGGCGACGTCGACGTCGGTGCTGGACAGGTCGAAATCCAGTTCGTCGGCCAGCTCGGTCAACTGGGCGTGAATGCGCAGGCAGATCGCGCACCCGGCACGCGTCAGCAACTCCACTCGGGGGCGAGTCGGGGACGGGGTCATGGCCACCAGTGTGGCACCTCCGGCGGCCGGCGCCGCCCGATGCCGACAACCGAATCCCGTTGGCGGCGAGGCCGGATAGGGTTGGTGCCAGGCACGGGACCGGGTACCGGGCTAGACAGCGAATTGGGAGGTTTGGCGATGACTTCCTCCGACCCCGTGGACCGCACCGGTCGTATCGACCTGGAGGCGGTAGCGGCCAACGCCAGCGCCGAACGCGCCCTCGACGACCTGCATGCCGCCGACTCCGCCGACGATCGGCCGCCGCCGCCGGTGGACCTGACCGCCGCGGCGTTCTTCGACGTGGACAACACCCTGGTGCAGGGTTCGTCGGCGGTGCACTTCGGCCGCGGGCTGGCCGCACGCGACTATTTCACCTACCGCGATGTGCTCGGGTTCATCTACGCGCAGGCCAAGTTTCAGATTCTGGGCAGGGAGAACTCCGACGACGTTGCCGCCGGCCGGCGCAAGGCGCTGGCCTTCATCGAAGGACGGTCGGTCGACGAGCTGGTACGCCTCGGCGAGGAGATCTACGACGAGATCATCGCGGACAAGATCTGGCCGGGCACCCGCGAACTCACCCAGATGCACCTCGACGCCGGCCAGCAGGTGTGGTTGATCACCGCGACACCCTACGAGCTGGCGGCGACGATCGCCCGCCGGCTGGGCCTGACCGGCGCCCTGGGCTCGGTCGCCGAATCCGTCGACGGCGTCTTCACCGGCCGGTTGGTGGGCGACATCCTGCACGGCCCGGGTAAGGCGCACGCGGTGCGCTCCCTGGCCATCAGGGAGGGACTGAACCTCAAGCGCTGCACCGCGTACTCCGACAGCTACAACGACGTCCCGATGTTGTCGCTGGTGGGCACCGCGGTGGCGATCAATCCCGACGCCCGGCTGCGCAGCCTGGCCCGCGAGCGCGGCTGGGAGATCCGCGATTTCCGTACCGCCCGAAAGGCCGCCCGAATCGGCGTCCCGTCGGCATTGGCGCTGGGAGCCGCGGGCGGCGCGCTGGCGGCGCTGGCCTCCCGACGTCAATCACGCTGATAAGCTGCGCCGCTAGCAACGATTCGAGGGGAAAGCGGCGGGCATGACAGTTCCTCAGGGCGCCGAAGGCATCATCGGTAAGCACTACCGGCAGGAGGACTACTTCCTGGTCGGACGGGAGAAGATCCGGGAGTTCGCGCAGTCCGTCCAGGACGACAATCCGCTCCACTACGACGAAGCGGCTGCCGCGGAGGCCGGATACCCCGCGGTCGTCGCGCCGTTGACGTTCCTGGCCATCGCGGGACGCCGCGTGCAGTTGGAGATCTTCACCAAGTTCAGCATCCCCATCAACATCGCCCGGGTGATGCACCGGGACCAGAAGTTCCTGTTCCACCGGCCGATCATGGTCGGCGACAAGCTGCACTTCGACACTTATCTGGACTCGGTGATCCAGTCGCACGGGACCGTGCTGGCCGAAATCCGAAGCGAAGTGACAGACGGCGAAGGCAACCCGGTAGTCACCAGCATCGTCACCATGCTGGGCGAGGCAGCCCGCCACGATGCCGATGCCGAGGCGACCGTGGCCGCAATTGCATCCATCTGATATCGGCAGGTAGCGTCACTTTTATGACATCAGAGAGCAACCCGGGCGGCACCCAGCTGAAGCCGCCGGTAGAGGCCGTGCAGTCGCACTACGACCGTTCCAACGAGTTTTTCAAGCTGTGGCTCGACCCGTCGATGACCTATAGCTGCGCGTACTTCGATGAGAATCCGAACATCGATCAGCCGCAGACCAAGACGCTCGAAGAGGCGCAGTTCGCCAAGCGCAAGCTGGCGCTGGACAAGCTGAACCTCGAACCGGGGATGACGCTGCTCGACATCGGCAGCGGCTGGGGTTCGACCATGCGGCACGCCGTCGAGTACTACGACGTCAACGTCATCGGTTTGACGCTGAGCGAGAACCAGGTCGCCCACTGCGAAGCAAAGTTCGCTGAGATGGACAGCCCCCGCCGCAAAGAGGTGCGCTTGCAGGGCTGGGAGGAGTTCGACGAGCCGGTGGACCGGATCGTGTCGCTCGGCGCGTTCGAGCACTTCGCCGACGGTGCTGGTGACGCCGGATACGAGCGCTACGCCACCTTCTTCAAGAAGTACTACAGCCTGCTACCCGACGACGGCCGCTTTTTGCTGCACACCATCGTGGTGCCCACCGCCGAAGAGGGCAAGAAGATGGGCCTGAAGACCACGATGAGCCTGCTGCGCTTCATCAGTTTCATCTTGAAGGAGATCTACCCCGGCGGTAAGTTGCCGCAGGTCGAGCAGGTCGACCGCTACTCCACCGAGGCCGGCTTCAAGATCGAGCGCCATCACTTCATCGGCAAGAACTACGTGCCGACCTTGAACGCCTGGGCCGAGAAGCTCGAAGAGCACAAGGAAAAGGCCATCGAGCTCAAGGGCCAGGAGATGTACGACATCTGGCAGCGCTACCTGACCGGCTGCTCGGACCTGTTCCGGGACGGCTACACCAACGTCTGCCAGTTCACGCTGGTCAAGTAAACCCCGACGTTCGAAGAACGCCGCCGCGGTTGAGCGCGGCGGCGTTTTTACGTTGCTAAGGGCCGTTACGGTGAGGTCTGGGCGCTGCGGGTGTAGCGGCCTGGGCGGGTGTGCGGCCTGGGCGTCGCGGGTGCAGCCAAGGGTGTGAAGCTACGGCGTCCGGTGTGAAGCCAGGGCGTCCGGTGTGAAGCCTGGGCGTCCGGTGTGAAGCCTTGGCGCAAAATCCCCGGAAATCGCGCCCTGTGTACACCTCGAACGCCGTAGCTTCACACTCAACGCCGTAGCTTCACACTCAACGCCACAGCGTCACAGTCAAACGCCACACGTCCACAACCGACGCTGCAGCTTCATCACCGAAGCCGCCGAGAACCCGACCTAGCCGAAGAAGATGTTGCGACGCCCCGCCAGCAGCCGGTACAGCGTCTGCTGAATGGTCTCGCGCACCTGGTCGGTCAGTTCGAAGGTGACCATCGGGTCGTCGGCATCGCTGGCCGGGTAATCCGCGGTGTTGATCGGCTCGCCGAACGCGATGCGCCACTTCGACGGCAGCGGCACCAGCCCCGCGGGGCCGGCCAGCGGGAACAGCGGCGTCACCGGGAAGTACGGCAGGCCGAACAGCCGCGCCAGCAGCTTCACGTCGGTGAGCATCGGGTAGATCTCTTCGGATCCGATGATCGAGCACGGCACGATCGGCGCCTTGGTGCGCAGCGCCGCCGACACGAAGCCGCCGCGGCCGAACCGCTGCAGCCGGTAGCGATCCTCGAACCGCTTACCCAGCCCCTTGTAGCCCTCGGGAAACACCGCGGTCAGTTCACCGGAGGCCAGCAGCCGGTGCGCGTCGGCGGTACAGGCCATGGTGTGGCCGGCTTTGCGCGCGGTCGAACCGACCACCGGCAGGTCGAACACCATGTCGGCGGCCAGCAGGCGCAGGTCGCGTTCGGCCGGGTGTTCGTCGTGCACGGCGACCGACAGCATCAGGCCGTCGAACGGCAACACCCCGGCGTGGTTGGCGACCACCAAGGCCGCGCCCTCGCTCGGGATGTTCTCGACACCGCTGACCTCGACCCGGAACCAGGACTTGAAGAAGAACCTCAGCAACGGCCGCACGATCGCGTCGTTGAAGTGCGGGTCGAAGCCGAATTCGTCGACGTTGTAGTCGCCGGTCAGTCGCTGCCGCAGGAATCCGGCGACCGCAGCGACGCGCTGAGCAACATCGTTGAGTGGCGCCTCACTGGTCGCTGAACCACCGGCGGCGCGGCGGTGCTCGTCGATTTCGCGGACGACGGAGGCGATCTCCTCGGCCGTCGCCCGGCCGCTGGGATCGGCAAAGGATGAGGGGTGCTGACCGGACGCATCCGAGCGCGGGTTACCAGCACGGCGACGCGCCGCTACGCGCCCCCGATTGCTGTGCAGTGGAATGACATTCGCTCTGGTCTCACCCGCCACGTTATCTATCCAAACCTATCTGACCCCGACCCAGGGAATGGGATTCCTGCTACCCCAGCGCTGCGCCACAGCTACGGCACGACCCTCCCAGGAGCGTACCCGATGCGGGTCGATTATGGGAGTCAAGCCGCGGCCGCGGACGTAGTCGTCGAAGGCCTCCGCGGTCGACCACTTCGGCTGGTAGCCGAGTTCGGTGCGCATCCTCGTGGTGTCCATCACGCGGCCGTAGCTCAGGTAGGCGAACTGCTCGCGGTTGATCTCGGTGTAGCGGTTGGCCCGCCGTAGCGAATCGAGAGCCCACACGCCAAAACTGGGTACTGGCAACGGAATTCGGCCGGCGCGACGAATCGCTTGAGACAGCATTATGATTCCGTCGGCGCCGATGTTGAACGTGCCGGCCCGGCCCGCCATGGCCGCACGCTCCAGGGCGCCCAGCGCATCCTGCTCGTGCAGCAACTGCAACCGGGCATCACGACCGAACATCGTCGGCACCAAAGGCCCTGCCAGATAACGAGATAACGTGGTGTCCATCGCCGGACCGATCATGTTGGCTAACCGCAGAATGGTCACCGCGATGTCCGGCCGGCGCCGACCCAGCCCACGCACGTACCCCTCGATGTCGAGGCTGTCCTTGGCGAAGCCCTCGCGGAACGGCCGACGGCTGCTGCTGTCCTCGGTGAACATCACCGGATCGTGCGGACTCGACCCGTACACCTCCGAGGTCGACTTCAGCACCACCCGGCGCACCGACGGCGCCTTCTGACAGGCGGCGAACAGTTGCATCGCGCCCATCACGTTCAGTTCCTTCAACGCCGCACTGCCACCGGAGCGCGGCGCATAGGAGGCCGCCGCCGCATGCACCACGGTGTCGACGTCGCCGTTTCGGATCACCTTGGCGATAAAAGGGTTACGGATGTCGGCGCGGACAAACTCGGCACGGCCCATCCGGCGCAGCATGTCCTTGCTCGGCGCGATCGCGTCCACCGCTATCACACGGTTCACCAACGGGTTCTGCACCAGCCGTGCGGTCAGGTAGCCCCCGAGGAACCGGCACGCGCCGGTGACCAGCACGACCTTGGGGTAATGCACCTTGTCGCTGCCGGCGTCACCGCCACCCTTGCTATCCGACGAATCCACCCCGACAGCCTAGCCACGGAGCGAGACGACGGCGTTACGGACCGGTGACGGCGCCGGCGGCCGAGGACCTACTTGCCGAGTTTTCTGCGCTGCACCCGGGTGCGACGTAGCAGCTTGCGGTGCTTCTTCTTCGACATACGCTTGCGCCGCTTCTTGATTACTGAACCCATGAACTCCGCTATCTGACCCGGACCAGCTTTTTGGCTTGACTCGAAATGACCCCGCTACCTTACCCAACCGTGGGCAGGCAACACCAAATCACCGGCGCGCAGCTGCAGAGTCACCTGGTGCGCGTCTAGTCCCGCCGGACGGCGGAAGAGCCGGCCGGCCGCCGCCTAGCCGGCGTCGAAGTAAGACGTCTCCAGCATGTCGTGCACGGCCTTGGCGTGGACCCGGAAGGACCGCCCCACCCGAACCGCGGGCAGTTCGCCGTTGTGCACTAGCCGGTACACGGTCATCTTGGACACCCGCATCAGCGCCGCAACCTCGGCGACAGTGAGAAATTGCGCCCGGGACTGCCCGGCGTCGGAACCGCCGTCCCGTGCGCCTTTACCAGCAGAGTCCCGTGCCGACGGCCCGTTCGTTGACGTCATCGCAACCCAATCGTGTCAGGCCCGCGCAATGCCAGCGGCTTCCCCTCCGCTGGCACCCACACGTGCTTACAAAGAGGAGAATAGCGGGACTAGTGGGGTTACTGGTACTGGTGAGAGACAATCGGTTGAAATTCCCGAATTATTCCGATGTAATTCTCAGCTGCTCAGAGCGGCTTTTCGCGGCCTGAACCGCGGCATCGACGGTAGCCCGAAAGCCGCCCTGCTCCAACGCCCGCAGCGCGGCGGCGGTGGTACCGCCGGGCGAGGTGACCGACGCCCGCAGCTGTGCCGCCGACGCGTCGACGCGCAATCCGATCGGCTCGCCGTCGGCCGGTTTCCGCCCCTCGTCCATCCGCTCCAGCAGCATCGCCGCCGACCCGGCCATGGTCTGCGCGGCAAGATCGGTGGCCACCTGCCGGCTCAACCCCACCGCCACACCCGCATCCACCAAGGCCTCGACCAGCAGGAAAAAGTACGCCGGTCCCGAGCCCGACAGCGCGGTGACGGCGTCCAGCTGCTCCTCGGGAACCGTCAGCACCCCACCGACCGCGTCGAACAGCGCGGACACCTCGGTCAGCTGCTCCGGCGTGACGAACCGGCCCTTGGCCAGGGCGGTGACGCCCGCACCGACCAGCGCCGCGGCATTGGGCATCGCCCGCACCACCGGCGTCCCGGCCGGCAATTTGGACTCGAACAGGGTGAGCGTGATACCAGCGGCCACGGTGACGAACACCTGCTCGACGCTGTCGCTGTCGGCGTCGGCGGCGACGTCGGCGAGTTCGTCCACCACCGCCTCGACATCCACCGGCTTGACCGCGACGACGACGAACGACGCGTTTTCCACCGCATCCCTAATCGAGGTCACCACCAGCACCCCGTACGCGGAGGACAGATATTTGGCCCGATCCGGCATCCGCTCGGCCACCACCAGGTCCTTGACCTGCCGGCCGGCCCGCAACAGGCCGGACAGCAGTGCCTCGCCGATGCTCCCGCCGCCGATGATCGCGATACGTGCCATGCCGGAAAGCATTCCAGACAGCGCGGCTCCGCTACCGGGCAGGCACCATGGCCAACTGGCGCGTCTGCACCACCAGGCGGCCCAACCGGTCGACGACGATGTGGTCCTCGTCGAACCAGTCGTGCCCGATCTCGACGCAGGTGGCGACGATGCGCAGCCATCCGTCGGCGGGCAGCGACCGCAACAGCGCGGTGAGCTGAACGGTGGGCGCCCAGCCGGTGCGGTCCACCGCGAAGGTCACCGGGACCGACAGATCCCCGCACATCAGCGCGAACAATGCGTCCGGAGCTAGGTCTCGGGGCCGGGCCCACATCTGAATCACCGGCGGCCGACCCGCAACCGCCTCCATCGAGGACAGTATCGGCCGGATGTCGCAGCCCGCCCCGAGATGCACCAGGCCGGCCAGCCGGTGCCCGGGCCCGATCGGCGCCAGGTCCGCTGGGGGCTCCGGCGGCATCAACTCCAGCACCGGGTTGGCCGACAACAGCGGCTGGCTTTCACCGGGCAGGTGATGCTCGGGCTCACCCAGGGTGACCACGGAGTGCACCGCGGTGCGGTCGCCCTGCATCAGTTCGACGTCGGCCACCGTGATGCGGCGGCCGCGCTTGCGAATCGAGGTCTCCAGGCGCATCGGCCCCGGATCGGGCGCGGACAGGAAGTTCACCGACACCGCCACGGGCTGCTGGCCCGGGCCGCCGAACGCCGTCCGCGCCGCATTGGCGCTCAAGGCGACCATGACCCCGCCGTGCACCTTGGGCCCGATGGTCCAGTTCTCGTCCAGCTCGCCCTCAAACACCGGCCCGCCCGGACCGGACTCGATCTGCCGTAACGCCATCGCGGCGGTGAACAGGGCTGCCATGGTCAGCGCAGCAGGTGGGTTCGGGCGAACTGGAGCGACTCGACCAGCATTGCTTCGCGCTCGGTGGCCGATCGGGCGCCGGAGGTGGACACTTCCAGCACCACGTGACCGGCGAATCCGCTGCTGGCCAGCATCTGGCACACCTCGGCGGTGGGCTGGGTGCCGCGGCCGGGCACCAGATGTTCGTCGGCGGGCAGTCCGCTGCCGTCGCACAGATGCAGATGCACCAGCCCCGAGCCCATCCGGCGGGCCATCTCCAGCGAATCGGTGCCGGCGGTCGAGGTGTGCGAGAGGTCCAGCGTGTAGTGCGCGTGCTCGCCGTCCAGCGGGTCATAGGACGGCGCGAACGCCGAGATCGCCGGCCCGGGGCCGCCGCCGCGCCGCCGCATCCGTTCCCGGGTCTGCTCGGACCCGAAGAAGCGGTCGGCGCGGAAGGGGAACATGTTCTCCACCGCCACCATCACGTCGCTGGATTCTTCCAGGGCGATCACCTGCTCGCGGAACCCCTCGGCGTATCGGCGCTGCCACCGGAACGGCGGGTGCACCACCACCGTCTGCGCGCCCAGCTGTTCGGCCGCGCGCACGCTGCGGTCCAGTTTGGCGATCGGATTGGCGCCCCAGACCCGTTGCGAGATCAACAGGCAGGGGGCGTGTACGGACAACACCGGCACCCGGTACCGCCGGGACAGCTTGGCCACGGCGTCGATGTCCTGGCTGACTGCCTCGCTCCACACCATCAGCTCGACCCCGTCGTAGCCGAGCCGGGCGGCGTACTCGAATGCGGCCTCGGCCCGCAGCGGGTACACCGAGGCCGTCGACAAGCCGACTTTGATTGCTGGGCGCACGGTCTCCTCTGCCGGCGCCTAGCTCGTCTGCAGCAGGGCCATCGGCCCCAGGGTGATCAGCGCACCCACGGCGACCGCGATCAACGTGCTACCGATGTCCTCGGTTTTGCGCACCACCCGGACAGCGACCACCAGGCCCAGGATGACCAGCACCGAGAGCACCAGCGCCACGATGGCGTCCCAGCGCCAGAGCTCCTCGAATGCGACGAACAACCCCGCTCCGAACACCACGGCCAGGATCGACTGCAGCACGACCAGCAGGCCGCGACCCACCGCCGCCATTCGGCCTGAGGCAGCAGCGCCGGCCCGGTCTTCGTCCTCGTACTCGTCCTGCGGGGCCGCCGGGGCCGCCGGGGCGGGTTCCCGACGCCGGCGGGCCACCTCGTCGGCGATGGACTGTCCCCCGAACAGGGTCCCGTCCTCGGTCTCTTCGTCGTCCGATCCGTGCAGGTACGAGCGCACGTAAGCGGAGTCCTCGACCACGGTTTCGGGATCGCGGACCTCGCTGTCCATCACATCGACCGACGAGTCGGTGTAGTGCCCCACCGGGTCCGGGCTCATGTGCTCGGCACCGGACTGCGGCCCGTCGCCGGAGTTGCCGGCGTGTCGCAGTGGGCGGGGGTATTCACTGCGTTGCGGGCCCGGTGTGCGGCGTGCGGCGGGCTCCGATTTGGGCCAGCGCGGCTCGGGTTCGGCCCAGTACGCGGCTTTGGCGTCGGGTTCCACCGGCTTGGCCGGGGCGGCGGCGGCAGCCTCGGCGGGGGGTGTCGGCGCGGCGACTCGGTGTTCGACGGGCGCCGGAACCGGCTCCGCGACGCGGGCGGCCGCGGCGGGGGGCACCGGGGGCTCTTGGGGCTGCCGATCGTCACGCACGACCGGGATCTCGCCGGTCAGCTCGGCGACGCTGACCGAGTCGTCGCCGCGTCGGCGGCGGCGCCGACGGGTACCCGCCGGTGAGCCGATGGACCCGTTCCGGGCCAGCAGCTCGGCCACCGATATTTGCTTGGTGTCCTCCGTGTCAGTCATGCTTTGCTGCCTCTCGACCGCGCGTGCCGATCAACCAACTGACCTCCAGCATCCCGCACCGACGTCCGCACAGTCGAAGTTTCCATGAAGGCCGTTCCGTCGGCCTCACTGTCGAGTTTGCGCAAGATGAGCCCCTCCCGTAGCGCCCACGGGCAGATGTCCACCGTTTCTATCGACAGCGCTCTCATGCTCGCCTCCGCCACCAAAGCACCCGCCACGATCTGCGGCGCCCGCTCGGCGCTGACTCCTTCCAGTTCTGCCCGGTCAGCGGTCGTCATCCTAGAGATGAAAGATATGAGTTGTCTGAGGCCGTTCGCGGTGAGCGTGCGTTTCACCCGCGGGCCGGCCGCTGAGGGCGCCGCGCCGGTGAGTCGCGCCAGCGAACGGAACGTCTTCGACGTGGCCACCGCGAGGTCGGGCGCACCGGCGTCGAGGACGGCCGCACTGGCTTCGGACAGTTCGGCGTCCAGCCAGTCCCGCAGCATCGCCACCCGGCGGCGCCCGGGTGGATCGTCGGGCAACCATTCGCGGGTCAGCCGGCCGGCACCCAGCGGCAGCGACAACGCGACGTCGGGCTCCTCGTCCACGCCGCTGGAGAGCTCCAGCGACCCGCCGCCGATATCGAGGTTGATGATGCGTCCGGCGCTCCAGCCGAACCAGCGGCGCACCGCCAGGAAGGTCAACCGCGACTCGTCGACGCCACGCAACACCTGCAACTCGACGCCGGCCTCTTTGCGGACCCGGGCCAGCACGTCGTCGGAGTTTTCGGCGTCGCGGACGGCGGAGGTAGCGAATGCCATCAGCTCCGAACAGCCGGAGCTGACCGCGATCTTGGCGAACTCGTCGATGGTGGACACCAGCTTGTCGGCGCCGCGCTTGGTGATCTTGCCCGAGCTGTCGGTCGCCTCGGCCAGGCGCAGGGTGGCCTTGGTCGAGCTCATCGGCGTCGGATGCCCACCACGGTGTGCATCGACCACCAACAGATGGACGGTGTTGCTACCCACGTCCAGCACGCCCAATCGCACGCAACAAAACTAGCCGGGTTGGCGGAGTGCTCGTCTCGCGACCCGCGCTTGGGCCGGGGTGGCCGGCGTCCCGGCCCACCTGAGCGTTGCGGCCGCTAGCGGGCCGAATTGTGGACTAACGTTGCACCCGTGGCCAACTCGCTGCCCGGAACAGAGGTCGAACTCGATTTCGCGCGTGAATGGGTGGAGTTCTTCGACCCCGACAACCCCGAGCACCTGATCGCCGCCGACCTCACCTGGCTGCTGTCGCGCTGGACGTGCGTGTTCGGCACGCCGGCCTGCCAGGGCACCGTCGCCGACCGGCCCGACGACGGATGCTGCTCGCACGGCGCGTTTCTGTCCGACGACGACGACCGCGCCCGGCTCGACGACGCGGTGCAGAAACTGACCGGCGACGACTGGCAGTTCCGCGATAAAGGCCTGGGCCGCAAGGGTTACCTGGAGATGGACGAGTACGAGGGCGAGCCGCAGTACCGCACCCGCAAGCACAAGAACGCGTGCATCTTCCTGAACCGGCCCGGGTTCGCCGGCGGCGTGGGCTGCGCGTTGCACAGCAAAGCCCTCAAGCTGGGGGTGCCGCCACTGACGATGAAGCCCGACGTGTGCTGGCAGCTGCCCATCCGGCGCAGCCAGGAGTGGGTGACGCGGCCCGACGGCACGGAGATCCTCAAGACCGTTGTCACCGAGTACGACCGCCGCGGCTGGGGCTCCGGCGGCGCCGACCTGCACTGGTATTGCACCGGCGACCCGGCCGCACACGTCGGCGCCACCCCGGTCTGGCAGAGCCTGGCCGACGAACTGACCGAGCTGCTCGGCGAGAAGGCGTACGCCGAGCTGGCCGCAATGTGTAAGCGCCGCAGCCAATTAGGGCTTATCGCGGTGCATCCGGCGACGCGGGCGGCGCAGTAGCCGGCAGGCCGGAGGTGCCGGTGTAGGCCAGCACCATCCGCAGCGCGCTGGCGTTGAGGTACGCCTCGACGGTGTGTGCGGCGGCCTCCTCGTCGCGGGCTGCGACGGCCTCGGTGATCGCGCGCAGGTCGGCCACCACCGGCTCGGGGTCGGCGTAGGCGCCGGTGAGTTCGTGTTCGCGGCCGCCGAAGGCCTGCTCCACCCACCGGTACAGCAATCCCAGGGCGCGGTTGCGGGTGCTGTGGATCAGCACGTGGAAGTAGGCCAGGTCGGCGCTCTGCCGAGCCGCGGCGGTGTCGGACTCCTGGACCGCGGCCAGCGCGGCGCGCAGCGCGTCCGCGTCGCCGGGGGTGCCGCGTTGCGCCGCCAGCCTGCCGATCAGCGGCCCCAGGGCGCCGCGGATTTCCAGCAGCTCGACCAGGAATTCCGGGCCCAGCTTGCGCACCAGCGCCTCCACCACCGCCGGATGGGTGAGACCTTCGGGGTCGCGCACCACGCTGCCGCTGCCGTGCCGCACGTCGATCAGGCCCATCTGCTGCAGGCGGGCCAGCCCCTGCCGCAGCGAGGTGCGGTTGACGCCCAGCTGATCAGCGAGTTCGCGTTCCGGCGGCAGGGTGGAGCCGGGCGGGAAGACGCCGTCGAGGATGGCGTCGGCGATCGACGCAGCGATCTGTTCGTCGACACGCTGGCGATCGGGCGGGGGTATCGGACTTGACTGGCTCATTGGCTCAACCAATATAGTAGGCCGACCGGACTGCCGTCCGGCGAAATCCGGTTCCGCGTGTTTCGGCCCTTCAGCTCACGGAGGCAATCAGTGGATGAGCCACTCGACCAGGCCTCGGCGGCGCAACCCCGCTGGCGGGGCGCAAAAGGACGCCTCGAGGTCTGGTACGCCACGCTGTCGGATCCGGTGACGCGGGCGGGGTTATGGGTGCACTGCGAGACGGTGGCCCCCACCGTCGGGAGTCCCTATGCGCACGGCTGGGTCACCTGGTTTCCCGCCGAGGGGCCACCGCGCACCGAGCGGTTCGGCCCCGAACCCGTGGCACCCACGCCCGGCACCTCGTGGTTCGACGCGGCAGGCGCGTCGATAGGTCCGCACTGGTTGACCGGAGCGGCAAGATCGCTGGCCTGGGACCTGTCCTGGGAAGACGCCGCGGCGCCGCTGTGGACGTTTCCACGCCTCGCGTGGGAGCGCGAACTGCTGCCCGGCGCTCAAGTGGTACTGGCTCCGACGGCCGACTTCACCGGCGGGCTCACCATCGACGGTGCCACCCGACCCGTCGAAGGCTGGCGCGGCAACGTCGCGCACATCTACGGCCACGGCAACGCCGAACGCTGGTGCTGGGTACACGCCGACCTCGGCGACGGCAACGCGCTCGAAGCGGTCGCTGCCCAGTCACACAAGCCCGGGCTGCGCAAGCTTCCGCCGCTGGCGTTCGTCCGCTTCCGGATCGACGGAAAGGATTGGCCCGCAGGGTTTTTGGGCCGTGGCCCGGCACTGCGGATGCGCACCACCGGCGGCCCGCGGCATTGGCAGCTGGAGGGCCGCATCGACGGTCGCGACGTGTTGATCCGAGTCGACCAGCCGCCGCAGCGATGCGTGAGCCTGCGATACACCGACCCCGACGGCGGCACCTGCGTGTGCACCAACACCGAGCAGGCCGACGTCCACATCGATCTCGGCGAACGCCACTGGTCGGTACTGGGTACCGGCCACGCCGAAGTGGGCCTGCGCGGACCGCAGGCGCCTCCCGTCAACGAAAGGACTCCGTAATGAGCTTCGCCCTGGACCCGCCGCTGCTGTTCGCCTCCGGAATACTGCTCGAGCGCCGGCTGCCCCCGCAGCGGCGCGACCTCGCCGAGGCCGCCGTCCTCGGCGTGTTCTTCGCCGGTTCGTTCGGCCTGTACAACAACGTGCCCGGGTTGGGCTTCCTGTGGCGCCCGTTCCGCGCCCGCAACGGCCGCGACTTCATGTGGAACAGCGGCGCTTTCAGCCTGGACACCAATGAGCTGGACTGGCCAGCGCACGCCGCGGCCGGGGCGATCTTCGCGACCTACCCGATGTTCCTCAAGCTCGGACGGGCGCTGGGGCGCCGCGGGTGAATCGCCTGGCGGATCGCGCGGTCGCCGCGTTCGGTACGGCGCTGCTGCCGCAGGAGCACGGCGGGCCGGCCGCGGCCCTGCTCGCCGAGCGGGTCGACCGCTACCTCACCGCGATGCCGGCCACTTCACGCCTGGCAATTCAGGCCGGGCTGCTGTCGATGTCGGCGGCGAGCTATCTGACCACCGGCCGCTCGCTGGCGCGGCTCAGCCCGCAACGGCGGGCACAGGTGCTGCACCGAATCGCCGCGCTCAACCCGGACGCCGGTGCCGCAGTGGAAGGCCTCAAGGTGGTCATGCTGCTGGCCAACGGCGCCGACAGCTACGCCGCCGAGCTGTTGTCCCGGGCCCAGCATGACGTCGCTGCCCGCCCCGATGCGCCGCTGCACGTGACACCGTCGACCGAGTGCGCCTCCGTCGTCACCGCCGACGCGGTGGTGGTCGGTTCCGGCGCCGGCGGCGCGATGGCGGCCCGCACGCTGGCCCGCGCCGGACTCGACGTCGTCGTCCTGGAAGAGGGCCGGCGCTGGACCGTCGAGGAATTCCGCAGCACCCACCCGATCGACCGCTACGCCGGCCTTTACCGCGGCGCCGGGTCCACGATCGCGTTGGGCCGACCGCCGGTGGTGTTGCCGATGGGACGCGCGGTGGGCGGCACCACCGTCGTGAACTCCGGCACCTGCTACCGGCCGCCGGTTGCCGTGCAGCAGCGCTGGCGCGACGAGTTCGGCCTCGAGCTGGCCGACCCCGACCGCCTGACCGGGCACCTCGACGACGTGGAACACACCCTGCAGGTGGCATCGACGCCGCGAAATATCATGGGCCGCAACGGGAATCTCCTCTTGGATGCCGCCGCCACGCTGGGCTGGCAAGCCGCACCCATCCCCCGCAACGCCCCAGGCTGCGAAGGCTGTTGCCAGTGCGCGATCGGCTGCCCGCACAACGCGAAATTCGGCGTGCACCTCAACGCGCTGCCGCAGGCCTGCGCGGCCGGGGCGCGGATCGTCTCCCAGGCACGCGCCGAACGGGTCCTTGTTGCGAACGGACGCGCCCGCGGCGTGCGGGCGCGACGCCCGGACGGCACCGCCGTCGACGTGCTGGCCGCCACCGTCGTGGTCGCAGCCGGCGCCACCGAGACACCGATATTGTTGCGGCGCAGCGGCATTGGTGGGCATCCTCGGCTGGGCCGCAATCTCGCACTGCATCCCGCGACACTGCTGGCCGGACGTTTCGACGACGACGTCTACGCCTGGCGCGGCGTGCTGCAGAGCGCGGCCGTGCACGAATTCCACGAGTCCCACGGAGTGTTGATCGAGGCGACCTCCACCCCGCCGGGCATGGGGTCCATCGTCTACCCCGGCTTCGGCGCCGAGTTGCTGCACTGGCTTCAGCGGGCACCGCAGATCGCGACGTTCGGGGCGATGGTGGCCGACCGGGGCGCCGGCTCGGTGCATTCGGTCCGCGGCCAGACGGTGGTGCGCTACGACATCGCGCCGGCCGACGTCGCCAAACTGCGGGTCGCGTTGGATGCTATCGGTCGACTGCTGTTCGCCGCGGGTGCCGTCGAGGTACTCAACCCGATGCCCGGTGCGACAACGGTGAAGTCGGTGGCGGAGCTGCAGGATGTGTTGTCCCGCAACGACCCTCGCAATCTTCACCTTTCCGCTTTCCACCCGACCGGGACCGCCGCGGCCGGCGCCGACGATCAGCTCTGCCCGGTCGATGAGGCCGGCCGGTTGCGCGGCGTCGACGGCGTGTGGGTGGCCGACGCGTCGATCCTGCCCAGCTGCCCGGAGGTCAACCCGCAACTGTCGATCATGGCGATGGCGCTGGCGGTGGCCGAGCAGGTGGCCGCAGCCGCCGACTAGGGTCGGCTGGTGCGCAGGACCATCGACTGGGACGGCAGTGCCGGCGGGGCGGTGACGATCATCGACCAGACCGCGCTGCCCGCCGACTATCGGGTGCTACGCCTGCGCACCGTCGACGAGCTGATCGATGCGATCCGCCGGCTGGCCGTGCGCGGCGCGCCCGCACTCGGCGCGGCCGGAGCGCTGGGCGTCGTGCTCGCCGTCCGCGAGGGCGGCGACCCGGTGGCCGCCGCCGAGCGGGTCGCCAAAGCGCGACCGACCGCGGTCAACCTCAGCTGGGGAGTCGCCCGGGCACTGCAGAAACTCGACCGCGGCGCGGACGCCGTGCTGGCCGAAGCCCTGCAGATCCTCGACGAGGACGAACGCCTGAACCGCGCCGCATCGTCACACGCCGCGCAGATCGTGCTGGCGGAGTGCGGCCGCCGCCCGCTGCGGCTGCTCAGCCACTGCAACGCCGGTCATCTGGCCACCGTGGCCTGGGGCAGTGCGCTCGGCGTCGTCTGGCACCTGCACGAACGCGGGCTGATCGAGTCGGTGCTGGTCGACGAGACCCGTCCGCTGCTGCAAGGCGCCCGGCTCACCGCGTGGGAGCTGGCGCAGGCCGGCGTGCCCTACCGGGTGCAGGCCGACGGCGCGGCCGCGGCGGCCATGGCACGCGGCCTGGTCGACTGCGTCCTGGTCGGCGCCGACCGCATCGCGGCCAACGGCGACGTGGCCAACAAAATCGGCACCTACGGGTTGGCCATCGCGGCGCGTCATCACGGCGTGCCGCTGATCGTGGTAGCGCCGTCGTCCACCGTGGACGCGGGGTTGGCCTCCGGCGCCGACATTGTCATCGAGGAGCGCTCGCCCGACGAACTCAGGACGCTTTGCGGCACCACGGTCACCCCGCCGGACGCCGACGTGTTCAACCCGGCCTTCGACGTCACCCCGGCCGAGCTGATCACCGCTATCGTCACCGAGCACGGCCGGTACCGGTCGCCGGGTCAGCCCTCGAGCTTGTAACCCAGTCCGCGGACCGTCACCAGGTGCACCGGGTTGGCGGGATCGGCCTCGATCTTGGATCGCAGCCGTTTGACGTGGACGTCGAGCGTCTTGGTGTCGCCGACGTAGTCCGCTCCCCAGACCCGGTCGATCAGCTGGCCGCGGGTCAACACCCGGCCGCTGTTGCGCATCAGGTACTCGAGCAAGTCGAACTCCTTGAGCGGCAACGTAATGGTGTCGCCGTTGACCGAGACGACGTGTCGTTCGACGTCCATCCGCACCGGCCCCGACTCCAGCACACCGTCGCTGATCTCGGAGTCGTCGTCGCCGCCGCGACGCAGCACCGCACGGATTCGGGCGATCAGCTCGCGCGCCGAATAAGGCTTGGTCACATAGTCGTCGGCGCCGAGTTCCAGCCCGACCACCTTGTCGATCTCGCTGTCCCGGGCGGTCACCATGATCACCGGCACACCGGAGCGGGCCCGCAACTGCTTGCACACGTCGGTGCCCGACATGCCGGGCAGCATCAGGTCCAGCAGCACGATGTCGGCGCCGGCCCGGTCGAACTCGGCGAGCGCGGAGGGGCCGTCGGTCACCACGGTGGCCTCGAAGCCCTCTTTACGCAACAGGAAGGCCAGCGGGTCGGCCAGCGACTCCTCGTCTTCCACGATCAGTACGCTAGTCATTTGCGCCACTCCTCCTCATCGCTGCGCTCTGCATCGTCGTCAGCGCGCGTCATTTGCGCCACTCCTCCTCATCGCTGCGCTCTGCAATCTCACTGCTGCGCTCTGCATCAGCGCGTGTCATCGACTCAGCTCTTCCTCTCGTTGCGACCGCCCAGGCCTGAAATCGCGGCTCAGATTCTGCTCAGCCTGCTCTTTGCCCTGCTGCGCGGCCGCCGCCGCGCCGCCACCGGACGCCGGGATGGACAACGTGAACGTCGACCCGGTCCCGGGCTTGCTCCACACACCGATGCTGCCGCCGTGGTTGGCGGCGACGTGCTTGACGATGGCCAGTCCCAGCCCACTGCCACCAGTCGCGCGCGACCGCGCCTTGTCGCCGCGGAAGAACCGCTCGAATACCCGCTCCTGGTCTTCCAGGGCGATCCCGATGCCCCGGTCGGTGACGGCGATCTCGACGTTGTCGCCTCGCCTGCGCCGGCTGATCGACACCGACGACCCCCGCGGTGAGTAAGCGATCGCGTTGGACACCAGGTTCGCCAGCGCGGTCACCAGCAGCGTTTGGTCCCCCACCACCTGCAGTCCGCTGGCGGCGTCGGTGCGGATCTCGATCTGAGCGTTCTCGGCCGCCACCTTGTGGCGTGAAATCGCTTCTGCCACAACGGCATCGATGTCGACATCGGTCACGTTGGACAACCGCTCGGCACCCTGCAAGCGCGACAACTCGATCAGTTCGGCCACCATGTCGCCCAATCGGTTGGCCTCGATGAGCACCTTCTCGGCGAACCGGCGGACCGTCTCGGTGTCGTCCGCGGAAGCCAGCAACGCCTCGGCGAGCAATGCCATGGCACCGACCGGCGTCTTGAGTTCGTGGCTGACGTTGGCCACGAAATCCCGCCTGGTCGCCTCCATCCGGGCGTAGTCGGACTGATCGAGCACGAACACCACCGCGAAGCGGCGATCCTCCTCGCTCAACAGCCGGGCGTGCCCGTGCACACACAGTCCGGACCGCGAGCCCGAACGCTTGCCGGGCGACAGGTCGAATTCGACGTCCTCACCGCTGAGCGCCTGCCTGGCGGCCTTCCAGGCGTCGTCGTCGAGTTGCCGGTCGCGCACCAGGCCCAGCTCCTTGGCGCGATCGTTGAGGTAGACGACGTCGCGGTGGGTATCGACCACCGCCGCGCCCATCGGCATCAGCGCCACGATTCGTTGCAGCATCTGCGCGACGGTGATGCCGGTCCACTCGGTGGTGGCTTGTTGACGCTGCTGCCCGACTCGCCGCGACAGCCGCATCCCGGCCGCAACTCCTACGACCAGCGCCAGCGCGGACAATACCCCGGCCAGCAACAGCGCCGAGAACACAGTCACAAGCGGAATCCTACAAATCGGGTGAACGCCACCCTAGCGGGACGAGGCCGAAATCGGACAAGTCACAAGCCTGGGCGAAGGTGTTCCGCTGGCGTTAACGCGTTGTTCAGCGACGGGCCCGCCCCGGGTTGAAATCAGGCTTTCGCCGCGCCCTGACTGGCCACCGCGGCGGCACCGGCGGCCGCCGCCTCCGGGTCCAGGTAGGTGCCACCGGCCACCACCGGGCGCAACTGGTCATCCAGGTCGTAACGCAGCGGGATACCGGTCGGGATGTTCAGTCCCACGACGTCCTCGTCGGACATCTGGTCCAGGTACTTGACCAGCGCCCGCAGCGAATTGCCGTGCGCGGCGATCAGCACGGTCTTCCCGAGCCGCAGGTCCGGGACGATCACGTCGGTGAAGTACGGCAGGAAGCGAATCACCACGTCGGACAGGCATTCGGTCAGCGGCCCACCACCGATGTTCGCGTAGCGGGGGTCGGCGTCCTGGCTGAACTCACTGCCCCGCTCGATCTCCGGCGGCGGGGTGTCATAGCTACGCCGCCACGCCATGAACTGCTCTTCGCCGTAGCGTTCCTTGGTCTTGGCCTTGTCCAGCCCCTGCAGGGCGCCGTAGTGACGCTCGTTGAGCCGCCAGCTGCGGTGCACCGGGATCCACAGCCGGTCGGCGGCGTCCAGAGCCAGGTTCGCGGTGGAGATGGCACGCCGCAATAGCGAGGTGTAGAGCACATCGGGCAACAAGTTCTGCTCGGCAAGCAACTCGCCCGCGCGCACCGCCTCGGTGCGGCCCTTCTCCGTCAGCCCGACATCGACCCAACCGGTGAAAAGGTTCAGTGCGTTCCATTCGCTCTCGCCGTGGCGGAGCAGCACCAGCGTGCCCGTGTCACCCATGCGGGCCAGTCTCTCACGGCACCCCTGAGCCGCGCCGAGCGTAACCGCACCGCGATCGCGGCCGGTGTCAGTCGTCCTGGTCGATCAGGTGCTCGAACGCCGCCAGGTTCTTCAACGACTCCCCCCGCGACACCCGCCACTCCCACTCTTTCTGGATCGACGTCCGAAAACCCAACTCCAGCAACGTGTTGAAGTCGGCATCCACCGCCTCGAGCACCTGGCCGAGGACTCGGTCGATCTCCTCGGCGCTCACCGACGCCAACGACATCCGGCCCACCAGATAGATGTCGCCGACGTTATCCAGCGTGTAGGCGACCCCGTACAGCCGGCGATTGCGCTTGAGCAGGAACCGGTAGACGCCCTCGTGGTTCTCGTCGGGCCGGCGACACACGAACGCCTCGACGCGCACCGAATGCTCGCCGATGCTCAAGATCGTGTTGGTCTTCAGGCGGCGCTCGCCGGGCAACGCCACGATCAGGCCGGGCAGGCCGCCGTGCGCCCCTTCGTGTTCCTCGTACTCCAGGTCGCTGGCCCGCAGGGCGTCCTCGATCAGCTGTTGCACCGTCATGCGCCCACCCCCCCCGACGTGCCGCCCAGCGCCGGGGCCTGCGCTTGGCGACCAGGTCGGGTAACCGCCGCTGACGCGCGGCCCGGAAATCGCCGATCGCGCGCCGGTAGCTGGCCAGCAACGCGTCGGTGGTGTTCTCCCACGAGAACGTGGCCGCATGCGCGGCCGCCGCACGGCTCATCGCCCGTCCCTGCGGGCCGGCGCCGACGCGCAGCAGCTCGCCGATGGCCTCGGCCCACTGACCGACTTCGTGGCCGGACACCAGCGTGCCGGTGATGCCGTCGCGCACCGCGACCGGCAACCCGCCCACCGCGGCCGCCACCACCGGTGTGCCGCAGGCCTGCGCCTCTACCGCGACCAAGCCGAACGATTCCGAATAACTGGGTACCGCAACCAGATCGGCGGCATGAAACAACCTGGCCAGCTCGGGTCGGGACTGCGGCGGCAGGAACGTCACCCGCTGGGCGATGCCGAGTTCGCCGGCCAGGCGCGCCAGCCCGTCCGGTGAGGCCAGGCCGCTGCCCGACGGCCCGCCGGCCACCACGATCCGCACCCCCGGCAGTCGCGCCGCCGCCCGCAACACGATATCGGGCGCTTTCAGCGGCTGGATGCGCCCGACGAACGCCACCACCGGCTCGTCCTGGCCGAGCCCGAGCGCCGCCCGCGCGGCCCGCCGGTCACCCGGGCGGAACACGTCCAGGTCGACGCCGGGGTGCACCACGTCGATCCGCGCCGGATCGGCCCGATGCAACGAGATCAATTGCCGCGCTTCGTCCTCGGTGTTCACGATGAGCCGGTCGGCCTCGTCGACCACCTGCTGTTCGCCGACCGTGCGCAGCGGCGGTTCGGCGGTGTCCCCGTCGGCCAGGGCGGCATTCTTGACGGCGGCCAGGGTGTGCGCGGTATGCACCAGCGGCACCGCCCAGCGGTCCCGCGCCAGCCACCCGACCTGCCCGGACAGCCAGTAGTGCGAGTGCACGATGTCGTAGTGGCCGGGCTCGTGGGCGGCCTCGGCGCGTAGTACGCCGGCCGCGAACGCGCACAGCTGGGTGGGCAGGTCGTATTTGTCGAGTCCCTCGAACGGCCCCGCCACCACGTTGCGTACCAGCACCCCGGGTTCGATCCGGACCACGGGCGGGTCCGCGGACGCGGTGGCCCGGGTGAAAATCTCCACGTCGATGCCGCGGCGGGCCAGGTGCAGCGCTGTCTGCAGCACGTAGACGTTCATCCCGCCGGCGTCACCGGTGCCGGGCTGGGCCAGCGGCGAGGTGTGTACGGCCAGCAGGGCGACCCGGTGCGGAGCCTCGCCGCCACGACCGACTCGGGTCACCAGGGAATCGTCGTCGCGAGCTACCGGGAACCGCACCCCTTCATCTTTACAGCACGCCGCCGGGGGACGGACCGTGCCTACTTGGCCGCGACCGCGGGCTCGGCGTCGTCCAGTCGCGACACCAAGGCCCCTGACCTGCGCATCGCTCCCAGCGGGTCGGCGTAGAGGCCGTCCAGCGAGACGACACCGGCGCCGGCCTCCTGCACCCGATTGCCGAACGCGGTGACCCGGATGTCGCGCGGTGCCAGCACCGAGCGCTCCGCGAACGCGGCCTCCACGTGTTCCATGCCCTCGGGATACTCGGTGAACGCCTGGCCACCGACCACCACCTCGTCGGGGTTGAGCATGTCGCGCAGCAGTGCGACGGCACCGCCGAGCACCCTGGCCCGCTCGGCCAGCAGATCCCTGGCCTGTTGGTTGCCGGCGCGTGCCACGCGCAGCAGGTCGGCCATCGCGGCGGTCGACGCGCCGGTGCGGTTCGCCGGGGCGAGGCCCGGCAGGATCCGGAGCCGGCGCGCGGCCGCCAGCACGGCCTCGTCACTGACGGTGGACTCGAGCTGGCCCGACCCGCCGAGCAGCTCCGACTGCACCGGCAGCGGTGCGATGGTGCCCGGGCCGCTGGCCGGGCAGTGCACCCGGCCGCCGATCACCAGCGCGTAGCCCACCGTCTCGCGCGCATACACGTACAGGCTGGTCGACGAGCTCGGCGCGAAGCGTCGCATGCCGAGCAGCAGTTCGGCGCCGGCCATGGCGTCCACGTGCGAGGCCACCGAGATCGGCAGTCCCAAGGCGTCGGCCAGCACGGGTCCGACGGGCGCCTGCCGCCAGCCCAGCCTGGGGTGGTCGACCAAGCCGCTGGCGTTGTCGACGGTGCCGCCGATCGCGACCCCGACCCATAACGCCCGGCGCCGGTGCCAGCGCCGCAGGTAGCGGCTGGCGCTGTGGGCCAGCGAGGTCAGCGCGGTGCCCGGGGCGCTGAGCGGTGTCGGGGTCTCCACCGTGTCGAGCGTGCGGCCGAACAGGTCGGTGGCCACGATGCTGGTGGTGCGTGCGCCGATGTGGATGCCCAACGTCACGAACGGCTCGTGGTTGACCTCCACCGGCACCCGCGGACGTCCGATCGCCCCGGACACCGCCAGGTCGGCGCGCTCACGCAGCAGGCCGGCGTCGAGCAGCGCGATGACCTGCCGGTTCACCGTGGCGATGCTCAGCGAGGTGACGTTGGCGATGACGTCGCGGCCGACCGGTCCGCGCAACCGCACGGCCCGGAACACCGACGCCGCCGCGGAGTCGGACAGGTGCAGTGCCGGCGGCACCACCTGACGGTAGCTGCGCAATGGTGCGTTCGGGCCGGCTACGCGGCCGCTGCGGCTGTGCGAATGGTGGGTGAAAGTAGTCGAGTGCACTGGATAGTCCTTGTCGGAGTTCGGATGGCCGGGTCCCTGGCCGCACCCCGACTTGCGTCAGTTCAGGCGCGGCAAAGTGCGCGACAACAACACGCGCCCGCGTGGAGACACGCGGTCGTGGTGCCGAACAAGGCGCTGCAGTACACACCGAAAACTTAGCACGTTTATTACAGTTGTCCTGGTGAGTTCCCCCGAAGCGCCGAGACGAGTCGCGGTGGTCACCGGAGCGAGCTCCGGAATCGGCGCGGCTACCGCGAAAACGCTTGCCGCCCAAGGGTTTCACGTAGTTGTCGTGGCACGCCGCGCGGACCGCCTCAATGCGCTGGCCGCCGAGATCGGCGGCACCCCGATTGTGGCTGACGTCACATCGGACGACGATGTGGCGGCGCTGGCCGAGCGGCTGGACCGGGTGGACGTGCTGGTCAACAACGCCGGTGGCGCGAAAGGCCTGGCCCCGGTTGCCCAAGCCGACCTGCAGCATTGGCGGTGGATGTGGGAGACCAACGTACTGGGCACGCTGCGAGTCACCCGCGCACTGCTGCCCAAGCTGATCGAATCCGGCGACGGCCTGATAGTCACGGTGACTTCCATTGCGGCCCTTGAGATTTACGACGGCGGCGCGGGCTACACGGCGGCCAAGCACGCCCAGGGCGCGCTGCACCGCACGCTGCGCGGGGAGCTGCTGGGCAAGCCGGTGCGGCTCACCGAGATCGCGCCCGGTGCGGTCGAGACGGAATTCTCGCTGGTCCGGTTCGACGGCGACCAGCAGCGCGCGGATGCCGTCTACGCCGGGATGACCCCGCTGGTGGCCGCCGACGTCGCCGAGGTGATCGGATTCGTGGCTTCGCGGCCGTCGCACGTGAACCTGGACCAGATCATCATCCGGCCCCGCGACCAGGCCTCAGCGACCCGAAGGTTCAACCACCAGGCCCAGAACTAGTCGACGGGGACGTCGAAGACGTGCTCGTCGGCGACGTGGTGGTGGTGGGCGTGCCCGACAGCGTCGGCGCGTTGGGCGGCGTGGCCGGTGCGGTGACCGGGATCTGGGTGCCCGGCGGGTGCGCGGCAGGCGGCGGCAGCGCCGACATGCCCACCCAGGTGTCCCAGTCCACGGCCCAGTCCCAGATGTCGCCGTCGGAGTAGGACAACTGGATCGTGCTGCCGGTCACCTCGACCGGGTCGCCGTAGATCGCGGTCTGGAAGTACTCGGCGGCGTCGGAGGTGGACAGGTTGATGCAGCCGTTGGTGACGTTGCTGTTGCCCTGCGCGCCGGCGCTGGACGGGTTCGCGTGGATGAACTCGCCGTTGTTGGAGATCCGCACCGCCCACCGCTCGTGCACGTTGCTGTAGCCCGCCGCCGGATTGGACATATAGAAGTCGGAGTACTTCTCGGTGACCACGTGGATGCCGTTGCGGGTGACGTTGCGCGCTTTGTCGGCCTCGCCGTAGCTGCACGGGAAGTCCATGATGACCCCGGCATCGGTGACGACCTGGATGCGGTGCGAGGAGACCTCGGCCTTGACCACCTGCCGGCGCCCGATCTGGATGTTCAGCGAGAAATCCTGCGCGCCGTACGCGCCGTCGCCGAACGGCAGGCCGTAGAGCTTGGCGTCGACGCTGACGGTGGTGCCGGCCGGGTAGTACTCGCGCGGCCGGTAGTGCACGCGGGCGCCCTTGGCTTCGTCGGGCAGCCAGGCCCAGCTGCCTTCCACCGGCGGATTGGTCCGCACCGTCAACGCCCGCTCGACGGCGGCCTTGTCGCTGATCGGCGCGTCGAACTGAATGATGATCGGTGCTGCGACGCCGACGGTCTGGCCGTCGGCCAGCTGGAACCCGCCGTCGATCTTCTTCTTCGGCGTCACCGTGGTGAGCTTGCCCGCCACCGGGATGGCCTTGCCGTCGTGCCCGACCGCCGACCCGGTCCAGGTGTAGGTGGAGTCGTAGCCCAGCGGCTCGGTGGTCATGAAGACGGTGCGGTCCTGGTTGAACGTGCCGGCCACCGGCTTGCCCGCCGAGTTCGTCAGCGCGACCCGCTGAAACCAGCCGTCGGCGACGGTGACGCTGATCGGCGCGATCGGCACCACGTCCTGGGTGGCGTCGGCGGGCTGAAAGGTCAGCTTCGCCGCCGGCGGCGCCTTCTTCTCGGCCTGCGGGGTGTTTTTGCCGCCACACGCGGCGAGCACGCTCGGCGCGAACACCCCGAGCCCGAGTGCCGCCAAAGCCGCGCGCCGATTGATCGGCCCTGGACTTCGAGGGGCGCTGGGAGGGGTCACGACAACCAAAGATACCGGGCCAAACACCCTATCCCGCACCGCAAAGACACGCGGCAGCGCCGTTTGGGCACCAAACGGGCAGCTACAGGACGCACCCGACCAGGACAGGTTCGGGTTTCAGTGTGAAACCGAACACATCACGAACCCCGTCTCGCACGGTGCGGGCCAGTAGCATCACGTCCTCCGCGGTCGCCGCGCCCCGGTTGGTCAATGCCAGCGCATGTTTCGTCGAGAGCCGGCAGGGTGCATTTTCGCCGGGGTATCCCTTGCCGAATCCGGCCCGTTCCACCAGCCACCCGGCGGCCAGCTTGACGCCGTCCGGTGCCGGATAGTGCGGCACCGGCCCGTCGGTGACGGCGGCCAACCGCTCGTACTGCGGCTGCGACACCACCGGGTTGGTGAAGAACGACCCCACGCTCCAGGTGTCGTGATCGGCCGCGTCGAGCACCATGCCCTTGCGGGCTCGCAGGTCCAGCACGGCCGCGCGGACGGCACGCGGATCGCCCCGCTCGCCGCTGGCGGCCCCCAGCGCGGCGGTCAGTTCGCCGTAGCGCAGCGGGGCGCTGCGCCCCGACGGGTCGAGCGCGAACTCCACCTCCAGCACGACGGCCGGCAGCTGCAGCCCGTCGGCCCGCTTGAGCACGCTGCTGCGATACCCGAACCGCAGCTCCTCGGCCGCCGCCCAGCGCACCTCGCCGGTGCTTCGATCCAGCAGCCGCACCCGGGTGATGCGGTCGGAAACCTCCACGCCGTAGGCGCCGACGTTCTGCACCGGGGTGGCCCCCGCCGAACCCGGGATGCCGGACAGGCATTCCAGCCCGCCCAGCCCCTGCTCGATGGACCGCAGCACCACGTCGTCCCACACCGCGCCGGCTTGCGCGCGCACCAGGTTGCCGTCGACGACGACTCCGTCGTTGGCCAGCCGCACCACCGTCAGATCCGGCAGACCGCCACCGATCACCACGTTGGAGCCGCCGGCGAGAACCAGCACCGGACCGGCATCAGCGTGGCTTTGCGTGTCGAGCTGCCGCATCACCGCGATCACCTCATCGGTACTGCCACAGGTGATTACGCGCCGCGCCACCGGTCCCACCCGCAAGGTGGTCAACGGAGCCAACGGCACCGCCTCGGTGACCCGCGCACCGGCGAACAACGAACCGACCCGTCCTTGTTTCATAAGCTCCGATTCCTGGCCCGTAACGGTAGCGTGCCAGTCATGCCGCGTTCATTCGACATGTCGGCCGTCTACGAGGGCAGCGTGGAGGACATTCACCGGGCTTTCCACGAAGAGCAGTATTGGGTGGGCCGGCTGGCGGAGGTGCCGACCGACCTCGCGGCAGTCGAGGAATTACGGGTCGGCGCAGAGGCCGGTGCCGACGCCGCCGTCGCGGTGGTCACCCTGCAGCGCGTGTATCGGCAGAACCTTCCGGCCCTGGTGACCCAGTTGCATCGCGGCGACCTGTGCATCCGCCGGGAGGAAAGCTGGGGCCCGATTCACGACGGCGTCGCGACGGCCTCCATCCGCGGCTGGCTGCTGGACGCACCGGTGAGCATCTGGGGAACCGCGGTCCTGTCTCCGCACACCGAGTCCGGCGGGTCCCGGCTGACCGCGAACATGACCGTGCAGGTGCGTGTCCCGCTGATCGGGGGGAAGTTGGAGCACCTCATCGGTTCCCAGCTGCCCGAACTGATCAACGTGGAACAGCGCTACACCTCGCAGTGGATGGCGAAAAATGCCTGAGCCGCGCTCCGTCCCGCTGCGCATCGCCCTGGCGCAGATCCTCAGTGGCACCGATCCGTCGGCAAACCTGCAGCTGGTGCGCGAGTACGCGGAGCGGGCCGCCGCTGCCGGGGCGAAGCTGGTGGTGTTCCCCGAAGCGACCATGTGCCGCTTCGGGGTTCCGCTCGGTCCGATTGCCGAGCCGGTCGACGGGCCCTGGGCCGACGGTGTCCGCCGGATCGCGGCCGACGCCGGCGTCACCGTCATCGCCGGCATGTTCGCCCCGGCCGGCGACGGGCGCGTGACGAACACGCTGATCGCGGCCGGCCCCGGCGACCAGCCACTCACCCGCTACGACAAGATCCACCTCTACGACGCGTTCGGCTTCACCGAGTCGCGCACCGTCGCGCCGGGCCGTGAACCGGTGGTCGTAACCGTCGACGGCGTCGGGGTGGGGTTGACGACGTGCTACGACGTCCGGTTCCCTGCGCTGTACACCGAGCTCGCCGACCGCGGCGCCCAGCTGATCGCGGTGTGCGCGTCCTGGGGTTCGGGCCCGGGCAAACTCGAGCAGTGGACGCTGCTGGCCCGCGCCCGGGCGGTGGATTCCAGCTGTTACGTCGCCGCCGCCGGCCAGGCCGACCCGGGCGGCAAGATCAGCGACTCCCGGGCCCCCACCGGTGTCGGCGGGAGCCTGGTGGCCTCCCCGTTCGGCGAGGTGGTGGCGGCCGCGGGCGCACAGCCCGAGCTGGTGATCGCCGACGTCGACCTCGACAAGGTGGCCGCGGCCCGGGACAACATCGCGGTGCTGCGTAACCGCTCGAGCTTTCTCCGAATTGATAAGGCAGAATCTCGAGAGTGACCACCCCGCAAGGCCCACCGAATGACCCCCGGTGGGGGCGTCCCGGTCCCGGCAACCAGAGCCCACTCGGCCGGCCTCCGGCGCCCGGTGAAAGTCCCACCGAGCAGTTGCGGCCCGGATCGGGCCGCCCGCAGCAGCCGGGCGCCGGTCAGCCGCCGCCCGGGCAGCCGACGCAGCCCGCGCAGCCACCGACCGCGGCCGGCGCCTACACCCAGCGGGGCGCCGACCAAGCGCCGCCCAAACAGCCCGGCGCTGCGACGACGCCGCTGACCACGCCGAAGGACCAGGACGAGACGCGCAAGCGGCGGCGCATCTTCGGGTTCGCTGCGTCCTACGTGGTGTTGATCCTGGTCATCGTGCTCGCCTTGCTGGTGTCCGCCGCGATCGGCGTCGAGCTCTACATCCGCAACAAGGCGACCAACAAGATCGCGGCCGCCACGGCGTGCGTCGCCCAGGACCAGGCCACCGCGAAGTTCGGGGTAACGCCGCTGGTGACCTGGCAGGTGATCACCGATCACTACACCAACATCAGCATCGAGACGGCCGGCAACAACCTGCGCGACGCCAAAGGGATGAAGCTGCAGCTCAACATCTCCGATATCAAGCTCGACAACACCGCCGACTCCAAAGGCACCATCGGCGCGATCGACGCCACCGTCACCTGGAGCACCGACGGCATCAGACAGACGGTGCAGAACTCGATCCCGGTCGTGGGTGACTTCGTGACGTCCAGCGTGACCACCCACCCCAAGGACAACACCGTGGAGTTGAAGGGCATGGTCAACGACATCGTCGCCAAACCGTCGGTGGTCAACGGCACCCTCAAGCTGCAGATAGTCACGTTCAACACGCTGTTCGGCAAGCTGCCCCGGGAGTTGATCCAATCGTCGCTCGACGACTACACGACGAGCCTGAACAAGAAACTGCCGTTGGGCATTCAGGCGGACAGCGTGCAGGTCACCGACAGCGGCGTGGTCGGCCACTTCTCCTCCCGCAACGCGACCATCCCGGCCGGTCAGACCGATCCCTGCTTCGCCGACCTGTGAGCTGAACGCACTCAGCTGTCGAGGCCGTCCAGCACGGCTCGGGTGCCGGACAGGCCCAGCCGGGTGGCGCCGGCGTCGATCATGGCGATCGCGTCGGCCGCGGTGCGGATGCCGCCGCTGGCCTTGACCCCCAGCCGGCCGCCCACCGTGGCGCTCATCAGCTCCACGGCGCGCACGCTGGCCCCGCCGGCCGGGTGGAACCCGGTCGAAGTCTTGACGAAGTCGGCTCCGGCGTCTTCGGCGGCACGGCATACCGCGGTCAGCGTGTGCTCGTCGCCCTGCCCCAGCAGCACAGCCGACTCCACGATCACCTTCAGCACGGAGCCGCCGGTCGCCTCGCGCACCGCCGCGATGTCGGCCTGCACGGCTGCGAAGTCGCCGGCCAGCGCCGCACCGACGTCGATGACCATGTCGATCTCGGCGGCGCCGGCGGCCAGCGCGGCAGCCGCTTCTCGCGCCTTGATCTCGGGTAGGTGTTTGCCGGACGGGAATCCGGCCACGGCGGCGATGCGCACCTCGGCGACGGTTGCCGCGGCCGGCACCATCGACGGCGAGACGCAGACGGCGTAGACGCCGAGTTCGGCGCCTTCGGCGACCAGTGCCGCCACTTCGGCGCGGGTGGCTTCGGGTTTGAGCAGGGTGTGGTCGACCAGGGCGGCCAGCCGGCTGCGGGTCAGGTTCGTGGGCATCAGAACGTCTCCTCCGGGCCGCCGGGGTTGCACGAGGCCGCGATCATCTGCGCATCGTCCACCACGGGCCGCCACGGTTCCAGGTTCCAGCTGGTCTTGCCGGGTCGGGCGCACTCGGCGAAGCGCCAATGACAGAGGAACTGCTCCCACATACCGGGGGTGTGGGCGTCGGGAGATCGTGCCAGCACCTCCGCCCAGGCCTCCTCAGCGGCACCCTGGGTTCCCGTGTCCCGGGATACGGCGCGCGCCGCCGGTGTGGGATACACGCGCAGACTGGGCAGCCGGCCCCAGTACACCCATTCGGTGTGGTCGACGAACGGCGGCTGACGAGACACACCGACGGTGTCCGCCGTCCCCGGGTCGGCGGGCGCGGGCGCCGCGCCCAGCAGCGCAACCAACGCCGCTACCGGCGCGCACAGCAGAAGCTTCATCCGCTAGCGGGACTTGCCCTGCACTTCGAGCAGCTTGGGCCGCACGTCGACCAGATAGACGCCGGCCGCCACCGCGGCCACCGCCAGTCCCATGATCTGGAACACGAAGGCCAGGACCGATGTCAGGGCCACCGCGCCGCCGAGGATCAGCAACCAGACCGGCTTGGTCAGCTTTTCGGCTGCGGTGTAGGCGTCGGCTCGTTGCATCGCGGCATGCACGAACGCGTACACCGCCATCAGGGTGAGGGCGATCTGCAAGACGACCATGACGGCGTTCACTACGTGCACGCCCCTAAGACTAGGCGGGGCTGCGCAGAAACGTCGACTCCGAGCCGCCCGCGGGAGTGTCCCGGGGCGGCCCGGAGTCGATCGTCACTTGGTGCGGCGGGGAGCCGCGACTACTTCTGGGTGACCTTCTTGGCCGGGGCCTTCTTGGCGGCCGGCGCCTTCTTGGCGGGGGCGGCCTTCTTGGCCGGAGCGGCCTTCTTGGCGACGGTCTTCTGCGCCGCCGCGGCGGTCTCCTCGGCCTTCTTGGGCAGCTCGATGCCGACCAGCTTGGCGGCGCGCTCGCCGACGGCGCGGGTCTGCGACGCCACGGTGCCCAGCGCCTCCTGGGTCAGCTCGACGGCCTGGTCCACGTAGCCCTCGGCACGCGCCGACGCGTCCTCGAACGCGGACTGGCTGCGCAGCCGCTCCAAGGCGGCCTCGCCGCGCTCGACCAGCTCGTTGTAGCGGGTGGTGGCGGCCTCGAGGTAGCCCTCGGCCGCCTTGCGCAGCTCCTCGGAGGTGAAGCGCTCGCGCAGCTCGGTCAGCTGCTCGGGCAGGTCCTCCTGCAGCTTGCTCAGCCGGGCACGGCTCTCCTCGGCACGCTCACGCAGGCTGCTGCGCGTCTCCTCGACTCGGCTGCGGGTGTCGGTGCGGGTCTCCTCGGCACGGTCGCGCAGGTTGGCGATCAGGTCGTTCACGGTGGCCAGGGCCAGGTCGGCGGCGCCCAGTGCGGCCAGCAGCGGGGCCTTGAGCTCCTCGATGTTGGTGTTGTCAGCCATTGATGTTTCCTCTCATTGTTTTCGATATCGGGATTACTACCTGCAATTTGCGAAGTTGGTGCAAGCGGCGGCTCCTTCGGTCAGGAGGGCTGAGGGGCGGTCAAGACCCGCGGATTGACGTGGCCTGCTCGGCACGCTGCTGGCGGGAACCTCCTGGTTGGTCGGGTCGGCGGGCGGGGTGCGATAAGGGACTTGCGGTAGGGGACTATTGAGATGTCGTCGCCGCGGCCGGGTAGATCGGCGGCCGGCGGATGGACCCGGGTGGTGTCCGGTGCGGACACAAGGCCGGCGTCGGCGCTAGGGGTGGATCAAGCTTCTCTGCCGGGTTCGATGGGACACTCCTCACGGTCAGCTTCGTTCTCCTGGACGAACGATGCGTAGGTGTCCAGCAGAACCTGCTTTTGACGCTCGGTGATGGCCGTGTCGGTGACGATGGCGTCCCGTACCTGGCTGGTCTCGCTGGGCTCGAGCATCCCCGCACGCACGTAGAGGATCTGCGCGGACACCCGCAACGCCTTCGCGATCTGCGCCAGCACGTCCGCGGACGGCTTGCGCAGTCCCCGCTCCACCTGGCTCAGGTATGGGTTGCTGACACCGGACCGTTCGGCAAGCTGCCGCATCGAGACCTGGGCCAGCTCGCGCTGCGACCGGATGAAGCTGCCGATGTCGGAGGCCACGTCAGAGGCTTTTGTGGACACCTTGGCGCCCAGCTTTTCCTCCGGCGACATCAGTTGCTACTCCCAGCGTCGGGTGTTTGCTTACGACCACCAGGGTACGAACGTGTGCTTGCTTTTGCAAGCGCTTGTGACGCCTCCCTCAGAACAGCAGTTGCGCCACCGTGTAGATCACCAGCCCCGCCAGCGACCCCACGACCGTCCCGTTGATCCGGATAAATTGCAGGTCACGGCCCACATGGAGCTCGATGCGGCGGCTGGCTTCCGCGGCGTCCCAGCGCTCGATCGTCTCGGTAATGATCGCTGTGATCTCCACCCCATATTGGGAGACCAGGTGTTGGGCCGCACGAACCATCCAACCGTCCACCTTGTCGCGAAGATCGGCGTCGTCGCGTAACGATTCCCCGATCCGGATCACCGCGTCGGCAACCCGGGTGCGCAGCGCGCTGGACGGGTCGTCGACGCCCTCGAGCACCAGACGTTTGAGCGTCGCCCACGCCGTCTTGGCCGCGTTGGCCACCTCTTCGCGCGCCATCAGCTGCTCTTTGACCGCGTCGGCCCGCGCGATGGTGTCCGGGTCGTTCTGCAGGTCGTCGGCGAATTCGAACAGGAACCGGGTCGCCGACCGACGCAGCTCGTGGTCGGGGTTGCGCCGGACCTTGTCGGTGAAATCCATCAGCTCACGGTGGATGCGATCGCCCACGAGATGGTCGACGAACCGCGGCGACCACGTCGGCGAGTCGCGCTCCACCACCCGCTGGATCACCACGCCGGCGTTCAGCGACCACTGGAATGCCCGGTCGGCCAGCAGCTGAATCAGCGCTTCCTGTCGGTTCTCGGCCAGCAGCGTCTGCAACACCCGGCCCACCGGCGGACCCCACTGCGGTTCGGCGATGCGCCGCACGATCATCCGGTCGATCACCTGCTGGACGTCCTCGTCGCGCAGCAACTCCACCAGCACCCGCAGCACCGTCGCCGTCTCCGCGGCCACCCGCTGGGCGTGCGCGGGTTCGGCGAGCCACTTGCCCAGCCGGCTCGGCACCTGCGCGTCGCGCAGCTTGGTCTCCACCACCTCCGGCGACAGGAAATTCTCCCGCACGAAGGTGCCCAGCCCCTCCCCGAGCTGATCTTTCTTGCGCTTGATGATCGCGGTGTGCGGGATCGGAATGCCCAGCGGGTGCTTGAACAGTGCCGTCACCGCGAACCAGTCCGCCAGGGCACCCACCATCCCCGCCTCGGCCGCCGCGCCCACGTAGCCGACCCACGCCGGAGCCGTCCCGTGCATGTTGGCCCAGCGGCAGACGAGAAAGACGACGGTAGCGCCGACCAGGAAACCCAGCGCCACCGCTTTCATCCGGCGCAGCGCGGTGCGGCGTTCGGCGTCGGCCCCGGGGTCGGCCCCGGCGAACGATTCGGCAAAAGACGTGCCGGTCGGGCGGCTCGCGACCGGCTGCGCGTCCGCACCCCGCCCAGGGTGCGCGCCCGCTCCGTCAACCCTGTGCGTCATCGCACCGTTCGATCCTGCGTCATCGCACCGTTCGATCCTGTGTCACCACAACATCATCATCCGCCATCGCCGCCACCGGTTAGTGTTACCCACACTGGTCGGAGCCCTCACACCCGTCGGCACATCCCGCTTGCCGGGCGGTCCCACGCCGTATCATCGGTGCGTCTGGACGAATGGAAATCGGCGAAAGTGGCTCAGCTCATTCCGGCTCGCATCCCCAAGACCGACGGTCGCAAACGGCGCTGGCACCAGCACAAGGTGGACCGGCGCAATGAATTGGTAGACGGCACCATCGAGGCGATCCGCCGACAGAGCCGCTTTCTGAGCATGGACGAGATCGCCGCCGAGATCGGGGTGTCCAAGACGGTGCTCTACCGCTACTTCGTCGACAAGAATGACCTGACGACGGCCGTGATGATGCGCTTCGCGCAGACCACCCTGATTCCCAACATGGCGGCGGCATTGTCGTCGAACCTGGACGGCTACGACCTGACCCGCGAAGTCATCCGAGTCTACGTCGAAACGATGGCGGCCGAACCCGAACCGTACGGGTTCGTGATGGCCAACAGCTCGGGCAGCAAGAGCAAGGTGATCGCCGACTCCGAACGGATCATCGCCCGCATGATCGCGGTGATGCTGCGGCGGCGGATGCGGGAAGTCGGAATGGACACCGGCGGCGTGGAACCGTGGGCGTACCTGATCGTCGGCGGAGTGCAGCTGGCCACCCACTCGTGGATGTCGGACCCGCGGATGAGCAGCGACGAGCTGATCGACTACCTGACCATGCTGAGCTGGAGCGCGTTGTGCGGCATTGTCGAGGCCGGCGGATCGCTGGAGAAATTCCGGGCCGAGCCGCATCCCTCGCCGATCGTGCCGGCCTGGAATCAGCTCGACGGGGACGCGAATCCGCAGTAAGCACTCCGGATCACCGGCTGGGCGGCGGAACGACCGGCGACCGCGCCCAGTCACAACGGCTAGCATGCATGGGGTGCGTCGGCAGTGGTGCCTGCGATGCCGTCAGGATCGTCCGGCACCGCCCACCGAGTGAAAGGCAGAAAATCGGATGGCCGTGCAGCTCACGCCACATTTCGGCAACGTGCAGGCGCATTACGATCTGTCCGACGAGTTCTTCCGGCTCTTCCTCGACCCCACTCAGACTTACAGCTGCGCCTACTTCGAGCGCGATGACATGACGCTGGAAGAGGCGCAGCTCGCCAAGATCGACCTGGCCCTGGGCAAGCTTGGGCTCGAGCCCGGGATGACGTTGCTCGACGTCGGATGCGGTTGGGGCGCCACGATGCGCCGCGCCGTGGAGAAGTACGACGTGAACGTCGTCGGCCTGACCTTGTCGGCCAATCAGGCCGCCCATGTGCAGCAGACGTTCGACGAGCTGGACAGTCCCCGGAGCAGACGGGTGCTGCTGGAGGGCTGGGAGAAGTTCCACGAGCCCGTCGACCGCATCGTCTCGATCGGCGCGTTCGAGCACTTCGGCCGCCACCGCTACAAGCGCTTCTTCAAGCTGGCGTACGAGGTGCTGCCCACCGACGGCGTCATGCTGCTACACACCATCGTGCGCCCGACGATGCGCGAAGCCAGGGCCAAGGGCTTGCCGTTGACTCGCGAAATCGTGCATTTCAGCCAGTTCATCCTGGCCGAGATCTTCCCCGGTGGTGACCTGCCGACGGTTCCCACGGTCCAGGAGTACAGCGAGGCGGCCGGCTTCAAGGTGCAGCGCATCCAGTCGTTGCAGCTGCACTATGCGCGCACCTTGGAGACCTGGGCGGCGGCGCTGGAGCTCGAGCAGGAGAAGGCCATCGCGATCCAGTCCGAGAAGGTCTACCACCGGTACATGAAGTACTTGACGGGATGCGCCAAGCTGTTCCGCCAGGGCTACACCGACGTCGACCAGTTCACGCTGGTGAAGTAGCCGCCCCCATCCTGCCGCAGGGTGTGCGTCAGGACCCGGCTTGCGTGTACTGCAGTTTGCTCACCTGTTGGGACCCCACCGTTGCACCGCACGCCGTGCTGGTGAAGGTTATCGTTTCGGTGCCTGCCAGGGTGACCGGATCCCACGTGTCCACGTAGGGCAGTCCGGTGGTACTACCGTCGCTGCAGCGTTGGGGCCAGGTGCCGTTCATCACCCATTGCCCGTTGACCAACTTGGCCTGCCCAACGGACGGCCCACCCGCTGTGAGTGCTGCTGAGGCGCATCCGTCGCCGCAGGGCGTGAAGTAGAAATCGCCGCTGCTCGTACTGCCCTGCGGGGAGGTCGTCGTCCAGGTGTAATGGCCGCTCATCGTTGTATCGGCCCGAGCTGTACCTACTGTGCCGGCAGCAAGGCCGACAAGGCCGGCGAGCACGGTTGCCGCGGCCAGGTAGCGCATTGGGAGATAGTTAGGAGTTTCATGTGAAGTGCCCGATAGCTTCATATGTGTGACATAGCAGAAAGATCGCGGGCCTGCGCCCATTTCGCCGGAATAGCGGCAGTTCTGCAGCGCCGGACGATCTCTCAATTTGTGGTGACGCCCGCTCGACGAGCCACCGGCGCGGTCACTTGACCAGGGTGAACTGGCCCACGTTGCAGATACCCTTGCGGAAGAAATTCTCGCATCCGGTGAGGTAGTACATGTACTTGTCGTAGATTTCCTGCGACTGGATCTCGATGGCCTGGTCTTTGTTCGCCTCGAGGTTCTCTGCCCATATCTGCAAGGTGCGAGCGTAGTGCTCACGCAACAATTGGACCCGTTCGAGCGTGAATCCGGCGTCGCCGGCGAATTTCGGAATATCCTCCTGCGCCGGCAACTGACCGCCCGGGAAGATATCCGTTCCGATGAAGCGCATGAATCGCAGATCGGTCATGGTGACCGAGACTCCCCGCTCGAACTGCTGCTTCTGCGTGTAGGCCAGAATCGTGTGCAGCAACATCCGGCCGTCGTCGGGCAGAATGTCGTAGGTCCGTTCGAAGAAAGCGCCGTAGCGTTCCAATTTGAACGCCTCGAAGGCGCCGATGCTGACGATCCGGTCGACCTTGTCGTCGAACTCTTCCCACCCTTGCAGACGCACCTCGATGGTGCGTTCGGTGGGAATCGTCGCCAGCCGCTTCTTGCTGTACTCGAATTGGTTGCGGCTCAGGGTAATCCCGATCACGTTCACGTCGAACTTCTCGATCGCCCGCTGCAGCGCGCCGCCCCAGCCACAGCCGATGTCGAGCAGCGTCATGCCGGGTTCGAGGTTGAGCTTGCCCAACGCCAGGTCGAACTTGGCATTGGACGCTTCCTCGAGGGTCATGTCGTCGCGCTCGAAGTAGGCGCAAGTGTACGCCATCGTCGGGTCTAGAAATAGGGCAAAGAATTCATCGGAAACGTCGTAAATGGATTGCGACTCTTCGTAAAACGGCCTCAAGTCTGCCATGCTTGCCGGGCGCCTCTCCTATGTTGAACGCCGGAATATTACCCCATTCGGCTGGACAGGCCGGCGCCCGACCTGCGCGGCTTCAGTAGGTATAGAAACCCTGACCGGATTTCTTGCCCAGCATTCCCGCCTCCACCATCCGCAGCAGTAGCGGCGGCGCTCCGTAGTGCGGCTCCTTGAATTCTTCGTAGAGCTTGTCCGCGATCAGCTTGAGGGTGTCCAGGCCGACGAGGTCGCAGAGCCGCAGCGGGCCCATCGGGTGGGACAGCCCCGCGACAACGGCCTTGTCGACGTCCGCGACGGTGGCGAAGCCCGCCTCCACCATGCGGATGGCGGACAGCAGGTAGGGCACCAGCAGGGCGTTGACCACGAAGCCCGAACGGTCCGAGCAGCGCACCACCTGCTTGCCCAGCACCCCGCTGGCGAACTGCTCGGTGCGGGCCAGGGCGCCTTCGTCGGTGACCAGGGTGCTGACCAACTCCACCAGCGGCAGCACCGGGACCGGATTGAAGAAGTGCAGGCCCAGCACCCGCTTCGGGTTCTCGGTGGCGGCGGCGAGCTTCATGATCGGGATGCTCGACGTGTTCGACGCCAGTACCGCATCGGGGTCGGTGATCACCCGGTCCAGCTCGGCGAAGACGCCGGCCTTGACCGACTCGTCTTCGATGATGGCCTCGATGACCAGTTGCCGGTCGGCCAGGTCACTGAGGTCGGTGGTGAAGGTCAGCAGGTCCAGGGCGCGGTCGCGTTCGCGCTCGGTGACCTTGCCCGCGCTGACGCCGCGTTCCAGCGACTTGACGATGCGGTTGCGGCCTGCGGTGATCAATGCGTCGGTGGTCTCGAACACCGTCACCGCGACACCGGCCCGCACCGACACCTCGGCGATCCCGGAACCCATCTGCCCGGCCCCGACCACTCCTACCCGCTGGATTGCTGCATCGCTCACTGTCATCTCCGTCGCCCGAATTATCTTGCACCGCAATAGGCCCCGCCCAGGGTGACCGGGCGGGGCCTATGCTACTTCAGCGCGAACCGGGGGTCGCCCGGCTCGCCACTGGCCTTCCCGCACGAGCAGACTCTGCTCGGCGAACTACCGGATCAGTGGAACTGGCCCTCTTCGGTCGAGCCGGCCAGCGCCGTCGTGGACGAAGTGGGGTCCACCGTGGTGGCGATGCGGTCGAAGTACCCCGCACCGACCTCGCGCTGGTGCTTGGTGGCGGTGTAGCCGCGCTCCTCGGCGGCGAACTCGCGCTCCTGCAACTCGACGTAGGCGCTCATCTGCCTGCGGGCGTAGCCGTGGGCCAGATCGAACATCGAGTAGTTCAGGGCGTGGAAGCCGGCCAGCGTGATGAACTGGAACTTGAAGCCCATCGCACCGAGTTCCTTCTGGAACTTCGCGATGGTGTCGTCGTCGAGGTGCTTGCGCCAGTTGAACGACGGCGAGCAGTTGTAGGCCAGCAGCTGGTCGGGGAACTCGCTCTTGACGCCCTCGGCGAACTTGCGGGCCAGCTCCAGGTCCGGGGTGCCGGTCTCCATCCAGATCAGGTCGGCGTACGGCGCGTAGGCCTTGGCGCGGGCGATGCAGGGCTCGAGGCCGTTCTTGACCCGGTAGAAGCCCTCGTTGGTGCGCTCGCCGGTGATGAACGGGCGGTCCCGCTCGTCGACGTCGGAGGTGATCAGCGTGGCGGCCTCGGCGTCGGTCCGCGCGATGACGACGGTGGGGACACCGGCCACGTCAGCCGCGAGCCGGGCAGACGTCAACGTGCGGATGTGCTGCTGGGTGGGGATCAGCACCTTGCCACCGAGGTGGCCGCACTTCTTCTCCGAGGCCAGCTGGTCCTCCCAGTGCGAACCGGCGACACCGGCGGCGATCATCGCCTTCTGCAGCTCGTAGACGTTGAGGGCACCGCCGAAGCCGGCCTCACCGTCGGCCACGATCGGGGCCAGCCAGTTGTCCACCGAGCGGTCGTTCTCAATCTTGGCGATCTCGTCGGCGCGCAGCAGCGCGTTGTTGATCCGGCGCACCACCTGCGGGACCGAGTTGGCCGGGTAGAGGCTCTGGTCGGGGTAGGTGTGGCCGGACAGGTTCGCGTCACCGGCGACCTGCCAACCGGACAGGTAGATGGCCTTGAGGCCGGCGCGGACCTGCTGTACGGCCATGTTGCCGGTCAGCGCACCGAGCGCGTTGACGAAGTCCATCTCGTGCAGTTGCTCCCAGAGCACCTCTGCGCCGCGGCGGGCCAGGGTGTGCTCCTCGACGACGTGGCCTTGCAGCGCGACGACGTCCTGCGGGGTGTAGGTGCGGGTGACACCCTTCCAGCGGGGGTTGTGGTCCCAGTCGTGCTGGATCTGCTCAGCGCTCTTGGGGGTTCCAACGACAGACATTGGACGGCTCCTTACCGGTGATTGCGTTGCCGAATCTTTCGAGGCCGCGACCGCTGCCCGGCGGTGTGCCAGCCTCGACTTCACTCGTGTGCTAACACGACCTTGGCATAGCCCATTCCTGCTGGTCCACCCATTTCACTTGCGAATTTCGGCTATGACTTGTGGTCATTTTGCGAATATTGCGAAGGCGGCAACGAACTGAACCGGTTCAGAAGCTACCGGTCAGTAACCCCAAATCCGCAGGTCACGGACGCTTTAACGGGACGCTCGTACTGTTAGAGAGCGAACAGCGCGGCGACCGCTTTCGTCTCGTCGCCAACCGCATATGTGAGCGTTGTAACAGTCCGGTCGGCCAGCCCGGGACCGAACTTGTCGGTGGAACCGGCCGGGTGGACGTGGGAGATGATCTCCAGCTTGTCGCCCAGCGCGACGGGCGCCTCGTGCTCGATGGTCACCCGCAGTGGGCCGTTCATCAGCTCGGTGTGGGAAGCCAGGTAGTCCTCGACCACACTCCAGTAGACCGAGTTGTTCATGTGGTCGAACAGGTCGATGTCGGTGACCCGGACCGGAAACTCGTGGATCTCGGCCGCGTCGTCCCGGCTGCCCGGTTTCAGGTAACCCTTCCAGCGCAGCCGCTCCACCGACGTGGTCTTGTGCAAACCGGCCAGGAAGTCGTCGGCGATGCGCGCCGGCATCTCGGTCTCCTTGTTGACATGGATCCAGAACGCCTCGGACTCGATCAAGCCGCCCTTGCGGCCGTCGATCCGCACCCGCATCTCGCACCACCGGTTCGAGGTACCCGAACACCAGCGCCGACACCGCAGCATGTCCTGAAACTCGATGGGCCGGATCAGGTCGACCATGGTGCGCCGGACGATCCACAGCGGGTGGGTCTCCTCGAAACCCAGCTCCCGCAACTGGTCCTGGCCGATGTCCTGGATGTGCCGGCACGCGGCGTCCAGCCGCAGCCGCCCGGTCCGGTCGATGTCGCCTACGCGCAGCGGCCATTCGCGGTCGAACACATCGGGGTGACCGTCGGGCACCGGCATCAACTCTTTGTCCAGGCTCATGGCGGTGGTCCCTGTCCCCTCCTCGTAGTGCTCCTCGGGTTTACCCAGGAAAGCCGATGCGAATCATGCCAAACGGCGGGGCGCAAACACCAACTGCAAACTCTGCGAAGACGGCCTTCGCAAACCGGTTCGGGTTCCTTTAGGCTCCGATGGGTGTCCAAGACATACGTCGGCTCGCGGATCCGCCAGCTGCGCGGCGAGCGCGGATTCAGCCAGGCCGCACTGGCCCAGATGCTGGGCATCTCACCGAGTTACCTCAACCAGATCGAGCACGACGTCCGGCCGCTGACGGTGGCCGTGCTGCTGCGGATCACCGAGGTGTTCGGGGTCGACGCCACCTTCTTCGCCTCCCAGGACGACACCCGCCTGGTCGCCGAGCTGCGCGAAGTGACGATGGACCGCGACCTGGACATCGACGTCGACCCCACCGAGATCGCCGAGCTGGTCAACTCCCACCCGAGCCTGGCCCGCGCCATGGTGAACCTGCACCGGCGCTACCGGATCACCGCCGCCCAGCTGGCCGCCGCCACCGAGGAGCGCTATTTCGACGGCAGCAGCGGCAGCGGATCGATCACCATGCCGCACGAAGAGGTGCGCGACTACTTCTACCAGCGCCAGAACTATCTGCACGAACTCGACACCGCCGCCGAAGAGCTGACCGTCAAGATGCGGATGCACCACGGCGACCTGGCCCGCGAGCTCACCCGCCGGCTCACCGAGGTGCACGGGGTGCACGTCACCCGGCGCATCGATTTGGGCGAGAACGTGCTGCATCGTTACGACCCTGCTACCAAGACGCTGGAGATGAGCAACCACCTGGCGTCCGGGCAGCAGGTGTTCAAGATGGCCGCCGAACTGGCCTACCTGGAGTTCGGCGAGCTCATCGACAGCCTGGTCGAGCAGGGCAAGTTCACCAGCGACGAGTCGCGCACCCTGGCCCGGCTAGGGCTAGCCAACTACTTCGCCGCCGCCACCGTGCTGCCCTACCGCCAGTTCCACGACGTGGCGGAGAACTTCCGCTACGACGTCGAGCGACTGTCCGCCTTCTACTCGGTCAGCTACGAGACCATCGCGCACCGGCTCTCCACCCTGCAGCGGCCCTCGATGCGCGGCGTGCCGCTGTCGTTCGTGCGGGTGGACCGGGCCGGCAACATGTCAAAACGCCAGTCGGCCACCGGATTTCACTTCTCCTCCACCGGCGGCACCTGCCCGCTGTGGAACGTCTACGAGACCTTCGCCAACCCGGGCAAGATCCTGGTGCAGATCGCGCAAATGCCCGACGGCCGCAACTACATGTGGGTGGCCCGCACCGTCGAGCGGCGGGCGGCCCGGTATGGTCAGCCCGGGAAAACCTTCGCGATCGGGCTCGGCTGCGAACTTCGCCACGCCAACCGGCTCGTCTACTCGGAAGGACTCGACTTGTCGGGCAATGTCAGCACACCGATCGGCACGGGTTGCCGGGTCTGCGAACGCGACAACTGCCCGCAGCGCGCCTTCCCGGCCCTCGGGCGCGCACTGGACCTAGACGAGCACCGCAGCACGGTGTCGCCCTACCTGGTGCAGCAGGCATGACCGGCAACGAGGTCGCGCGCATCCCACCGGGCCGGCTGCGTGAGCTGGGACCGCTCAACTGGGTCGTCGCGAAGTTGGCCGCGCGCAAGGTGCGGGCGCCGGAGATGCACCTGTTCACCACCCTGGGTTCGCGCCAGGCGCTGTTCTGGACCTGGGCGGTGTACTCCGGTCGGTTGATGCGTGGCCGGCTGCCCACCATCGACACCGAGTTGGTGATCCTGCGGGTCGGGCATCTGCGCTCCTGCGAGTACGAACTGCAGCACCATCGCGGGATGGCCCGCAAGGCCGGTCTGGACGCTCAGGCCCAAGCCGCGATCTTCGCCTGGCCCGACGCGCCGGACGGCGAAGGACCCCGCAAGGTGCTCAGCGCCCGCCAGCAGGCGCTGCTGAACGCGACCGACGAGCTGATCAAGGACCGCACCATCAGCGCCGGGACCTGGCAGCAGCTGGCCGCGCATCTCAACCGGCCCCGGCTCATCGAATTCTGCTTGCTAGCAACGCAATACGACGGGCTGGCCGCGACCATCTCGGCGCTGGGAATCCCGCTGGACAACCCGGCCGATCACAAATAGACGTTGGCCAGCAGCGCCAGCGTCAACAACACCGGAAGCACGGGCACCGCGAACGCGAACGCCGCCCAGCCGTGCTTGCGGCGCAGGCGCATCACCAGGCCCCCGATAACCGCCCCGACGGCCAGCGCGGCCGACCCGATCAGCACCGCCAGGCTCCATTTGGCGACTGTGGTGACGTCGTCGCCGACGGTGATGGCGATCAGCCACAGCACGTAGCCGACGATCAACCCGCCGATCACGCCTACCGCCACGGCGGGGTACCGCGGCTCGTCGTTGCGGGACATGAACACCTGGCGATGGTATCTCGCGCGGCCGCCTGCGCCACCCGCGGAACGGCTTGGGTCCCCGATCAGCCGATCCGGGTCAGGGTGAATCGGTCGTGTTGATCGTCGAGGGCGCACGGCGGGGCGCTGTGCGAGAACTCGACTTCCCCGCTGAGCGTGATGGGATCCCACCATTGCGTGACGAGCACCGGATGCGTTCCGCCGCCGAGCACGACTTCCGAGGCCAGGTACGTCGGGCATTCCAGACCGTCCGGGATCAACCGGAAACTGACGAAACGGCCGTTCTCCAATCGGGCATCGAAACTTCGTCCCGATGCGGTCGTCACGTGGGCGACGCAGTGCGGGGCGCAGGTGGTCCGGATGGTCCAGGTCCCGGTGTCACCGTCGTCGTCGGCGTAGTGGTATGTGCCGTCCGCCATCAGGGCTTCGGCCTGCGCCGGGGCAGGGGCCGCAATCAGGCCCAGTCCGGCCATTAGCGCGATCACCGCGGGAAAAGCCTTGATTGTCATGGGGTTCCGTCCTCCGGGTTGTGTCCCCACCTGATGCGGACATTAGTTTCCGGAGACTCGTTGTTCTACAAAGCTGCGCGCACGACAGCGCAATTCATAGCAACCGCTTGCAATCAATGAGTTTCGCGTGCGGCGCCGACCCGGTGGGGCACCCGGGAGTCGGGACTCTTAGAAGTTGATCATGTGGCCGATCAGCCCGTGGAAGCACTCCTGCAGCGCCTCGGACATGGTCGGGTGGGTGTGCACGTTGCGGGCCAACTCGGTGGCGGTGAGGTCCCATTTCTGCGCCAGGGTGAGCTCGGGCAGCAGCTCGGACACATCGTGGCCGACCAGGTGCCCGCCGATCAGTTCGCCGTACTTACCGTCGGCGATCAGCTTCACGAACCCGCTCGGGTCCCCGACGCCGTGCGCCTTGGCGTTTGCGGTGAACGGGAACTTGGCCACCACCACGTCGTAACCCTCGTCGCGGGCCTGCTCCTCGGTGAGCCCGAAACTGGCCACGTTGGGTTGACAGAATGTAGCCCGCGGCATCATGCGGTAGTCGCCCAGCGCCAAAGTCTCTGCTCCGCCGATGGTTTCGGCAGCGACCACGCCTTGGGCCTCGGCCACATGGGCCAGCTGCAACTTACCGGTGACGTCGCCGATCGCGTAGATGTGCGGCACCGAGGTCTGCATGTAGTCGGTGATGCCGATCGCTTTGCGGTCGGTCAGCTCCACGCCGGCCGCGTCCAGTCCGTAGCCCTCGACGTTCGGCGCAAAACCGATGGCCTGCAACACTTTTTCGGCTTTGAGTTCCTCGGACTTGCCGTCCTTGCTGACCGTCACCGTCACTTGGGACCCGTCGTCGCTGATGGACTCGACTTTGGTGCCGGTGAGGATCTTGACGCCCAGTTTCTTGAATTGCTTCTCGACCTCTTTGGACGCGTCGGCGTCCTCGTTGGGCAGTGCGCGCGGCAGGAATTCCACGATGGTCACGTCGACGCCGTAGTTTTTCAGCATGTAGCCGAACTCCATGCCGATGGCGCCGGCGCCGGCGATGATGATCGACTTGGGCAGCTCCCGGGTCAGGATCAGCTTCTCGTAGGTCACCACGTTCTCCGACAACGACGTGCCGGGAACCAGCCGGGTGCTGGCGCCGGTGGCGATGATGGCGTTGTCGAACGTGACTTCCTGTGTCCCGCCATCGTCGTTGAGTTCCACCGAGATCGAGTTGGAGTCGGTGAACTTGCCGTATCCGTGGATCTCGGTGATCTTGTTCTTCTTCATCAGGTAGTGCACGCCCGCCACCCGGCCCTCGGCCACTTTGCGGCTGCGGTCGAAGGCGGCACCGTAGTCGAAGGTGACCTCGCCGCTGATGCCGAAAACCTTGGCTTCCCTGGTGAAGATGTGTGCGAGCTCGGCATTGCGCAACAACGCCTTTGACGGGATGCAGCCGACGTTGAGGCAGACGCCGCCCCAGTATTTCGGTTCGATGATGGCGGTGTTCAACCCGAGCTGCGCGGCACGAATGGCTGCGACATATCCGCCGGGACCTGCTCCGAGAACGACGACGTCATAGTGGGTCACGGACCCTACCCTAACGGCCGGTGGCGCGGTCGCCACCGGCAGCCAATCTCAAGCGGCTAATACGGAAGTACGCCGAACAGGCACGGTGTCGTCACCCGGTCGCAGTAGTACGAACCGTACAGCGGGGCCGCGGCCCACACCGAGGCGAACGGCGCCGACATCACCGCGATCGCCAGCGCCGCGATCAGCGGCTTGGACTCCACCATCGCCAGGATCAGCCCGGCCACGGTGCAGGCGACGACGTAGCCGAACACCGCGAACACCGACGGGGTCTTGTCCAGGTCGTGATACCACCAGTAGAACAGGCTGAGCCCGAACACCGCGGCGAACGCCCACACGCCCAGCAGCACCAGCAGGAACTTCCACCACTTCAGGTAGACGTAGCGCCCCGGCACGGTGACCGGCCCGGGCGGCTCCGCCGGTTCCGCCGGTTCCGCCGGCCCGTCCTGCGGTGTGATCGTGGCCGCTGCGGACTCCGGCTGCTCGGGTTGCTGCGGCGCATCCGGCTTCATCTGCTCGGCCGTCAGGCCGGCCAACGGCAGAAACGGCTGCGAGTCGGTGTCGTCGAAGTTCGGCACGAACGCCACCGACGGTTCGCCCGCGTCGTACTTCGGTGACACCGGGACGTCGCCGGTGTCGAAATCCGGGACGAACGGTTCGGTACCCGGGTTGGATTCGCTTTCCTGCTCAGCCACGCGAGACCACCTGTAGGGCGGCGAGCATGCCGAACCAGCCGGGTCCCAGCGCCAGGATGGCGGCGCCGAGCAGGGTGACCCAGCGGCGTCCGGAGAACAGGATCACCGCCAGACCGATCACGCTGGGCACGCTGACCACCAGTGCGATCGCCACGTCCGGGCGTATCCGGGCCGGACTCAGCACGCTGCACGCCACCGCGAGGATCTGACCGACCGCGCTGCCGATCAGCATGCCGCCGGCAAGCAGCCAGGCGCGCGGAAGGGGAATCACGGTGTACGACCTTAGCGAGTCGCCTTGCCGGGTTCGGGCACGTTTGCGGCGCGCCCTTCGGGTTTCCAGGTCACAACATGACCACGAGTCGGCGGCCGCTCGCCACGCTCATAGGCCGCACCCGTGATCACCGGCTCGCCTTGCCGCAGTGCGCTTTCCGTGTCCGAATACACCCGGCCGCGGCTGAGGAACCGGATGCCTTCCGGCGCTTCCAGGCTGAACCCGCTGCCCCGGCCTGCCACCACGTCGATGACCAGCTGGGTGTGTTTCCAGACTTCGTACTGCGGACCGGAGATCCACACCGGCACCCCGTCGGCACCGACGTCGAGCACACTGAGCAACACGTCGCGATCGCCGACCAAGAAGTCACCGAGCGGGTAACACATCGGCGAGGAGCCGTCGCAGCAACCGCCGGACTGGTGGAACATCACCGGACCGTGCCGGTCCTGCAACCGCGCCAGCAATTCGGCGGCGGGGGTGGTGATCACCGCCCCCGGCGGGGCGGCGTCCATCAGAAGAACCCGAGCGCCTTGTCGGAGTAGGACACCAGCAGATTCTTGGTCTGCTGGTAGTGCTCGAGCGCCATCTTGTGGCCCTCGCGGCCGAAGCCGGACTGCTTGTAGCCACCGAACGCCGAGTGCGGCGGATACACGTGGTAGCAGTTCACCCAGACCCGGCCGGCCTTGATCTCCCGGCCGGCCCGGTAGGCGGTGTTGCCGTCGCGGCTCCACACTCCGGCGCCCAGGCCGTACAGCGTGTCGTTGGCGATGTCCATCGCCTCGGCGTAGCTGTCGAACGGGGTGACCGCGACGACGGGGCCGAAGATCTCCTCCTGGAAGATCCGCATCTTGTTGTTGCCGGAGAAGATCGTGGGCTGCACGTAGAAGCCGCCGGACAGGTCCCCGCCCAGCTCGGCGCGCTCCCCGCCGGTGATCAGCTTGGCACCCTCAGCCTTGCCGATCTCGATGTAGGACAGGATCTTTTCCAGCTGGTCGTTGGAGGCCTGCGAACCCAGCATGGTCTCCGAGTCCAGCGGGTCTCCTTGCCGCACGGCCTTGGTGCGGATGGCGGCCAGTTCCAGGAACTCGTCGTGGATGTCGGACTGGATCAGGCTGCGCGACGGGCAGGTGCACACCTCGCCCTGGTTGAGGGCGAACATGGTGAAGCCTTCCAGGGCCTTGTCCTGGAAGTCGTCGTTGGCCGCCATCACGTCGGAAAAGAAGATGTTGGGGCTCTTGCCGCCCAGCTCCAGCGTGACCGGGATCAGGTTCTGCGACGCGTACTGCATGATCAGCCGGCCGGTGGTGGTCTCGCCGGTGAACGCGACCTTGGCGATCCGGTTGCTGGAAGCCAGCGGCTTGCCGGCCTCGGCGCCGAAGCCGTTGACGACGTTGAGCACCCCCGGCGGCAGCAGGTCACCGATCAGCGACATCAGGTACAGGATCGAGGCCGGGGTCTGCTCGGCCGGCTTGAGCACCACCGCGTTGCCGGCCGCCAGCGCCGGCGCCAGCTTCCAGGCGCCCATCAGGATCGGGAAGTTCCACGGGATAATCTGCCCCACCACGCCGAGCGGCTCGTGGAAGTGGTAGGCCACGGTGTCCTCGTCGATCTGGGACAGCGCACCCTCCTGGGCGCGGATCGCGGCGGCGAAGTAGCGGAAGTGATCGGCGGCCAACGGGATATCGGCACCGAGGGCCTCCCGGATCGGTTTGCCGTTGTCCCACACCTCGGCGACCGCCAGCGCCGGCGTGTGCTCGTCGATGCGGTCGGCGATCTTGTTCAGAATCGCCGCACGCTCGGCCGGCGAAGTCTTGCCCCAGGCCGGCGCGGCACCGTGGGCGGCGTCAAGCGCCTTCTCGATGTCGGTTTCGTCCGAACGCGGGATTTCGCAGAACGATTCACCGGTCACCGGCGTCGGGTTTTCGAAGTACCGGCCGGCTGCGGGCGCCACCCATTCGCCGCCGATGAAGTTTCCGTACCGGGATTCGTAGGACATCAACGCTCCGGACGAACCCGGGCGGGCAAAGACAGGCATTCGCTTCTCCTCGTTCATGTAATACAGCTCACACTACCGCTGGGGCCACAATGACTTTCATGGCATCTGCTGCTCACGACCCGTACCTCTGGCTCGAAGACGTCACCGGCGACGAGGCACTGGATTGGGTGCGGGCACGCAACGAACCCACCAAGGCCGAGTTCTGCGGGAGCGACTTCGAGCGGATGCGCACCGAGGCGCTCGAGGTGCTCGACACCGACGCCCGTATTCCCTACGTCCGCCGGCGCGGGGAGCACCTGTACGACTTCTGGCGCGACGCGGACAATCCGCGCGGGCTGTGGCGGCGCACCACGCTGGAGAGCTACCGCACCGACACACCGCACTGGGATGTGCTCATCGACGTCGACGCATTGGGTCGCGCCGACGACAAGAACTGGGTGTGGGCCGGCGCCGAGGTGATCGAGCCCGAGTTCACCCGCGCCCTGATCAGCCTCTCCCCCGGCGGGTCCGATGCCGTGGTGGTCCGCGAATTCGACATGGTGACAAGAGAGTTCGTCGCCGACGGCTTCGCGTTGCCGGAGGCCAAGTCGCAGATCGGCTGGGACGACCCGGACACCGTTCTGGTAGGCACCGACTTCGGGCCCGGCTCGATGACCGAATCGGGGTACCCGCGCATCGTCAAGCGCTGGCGTCGGGGCACCCCATTGTCCGAGGCCGACACGGTTTTCGAAGGCGAGCCCACCGATGTCAGCGTCGGCGGTTCCACCGATCGCACCCCGGGTTTCGAGCGCACCTTCGTTGCCCGTTCCCTGGACTTCTGGAACCGGCAGCGCTACGAGCTGCGCGGCGCGGACCTGATTCCGATCGAGGTGCCCTCCGACGTGAGCAGCATGTCGGTGCACCGCGAGTGGCTGCTGATCGAGCTGCGCACCGACTGGACCGTCGGGGACAAGACCTACCGGGCCGGATCGCTGCTCGCCACCGATTACGACCAATTCCTCGATGGCGCAAGAGATTTCGCGGTAATTTTCGAACCCGACGAACACACCTGCCTGTACCAGTACGCCTGGACGCGCGATCGGCTGCTGATCGTCTCGCTGGCCGATGTGGCCAGCCGGGTGGAGATCGTCACGCCGCCCTCGGGACGGGGCAGTTGGGTCCGCGAACCCGTCGCCGGGCTGCCGCCGTCGACCAACACGGTGATCGTCACCGCCGACGAGAGCGGCGACGAGTTCTTCCTGGACTCCAGCGGATTCACCGCGCCGTCGCGGCTGCTGCGCGGTACTGCGGCCGCGGAGCTCGAGCCGATCAAGTCCGCGCCGGCCTTCTTCGACGCCGAAAACATCTCCGTCTCACAGCATTTCGCGAACTCGGCGGACGGGACGCCGATACCGTACTTCCTGGTGCGGCCCGCCGACCGCGACACCCCGGGTCCCACGCTGCTGTACGGCTACGGCGGGTTCGAGACGGCCAACACCCCGGGCTACAGCGGTGTGCTGGGCCGGTTGTGGCTGGCCCGCGGCGGCACCTACGTGCTGGCCAACATCCGGGGCGGCGGCGAGTACGGACCGGGCTGGCACACCCAGGCGATGCGCGAGGGACGGCACAAGGTGGCCGAAGACTTCGTGGCCGTAGCCGACGATCTGGTGGACCGCGGCATCACCACCGTCGCACAACTCGGCGCCCAGGGCGGCAGCAACGGCGGCCTGCTGATGGGGATCATGCTGACCAAGTACCCGCAGAAGTTCGGCGCCCTGGTGTGCAGCGTGCCACTGCTGGACATGAAGCGCTATCACCTGTTGCTGGCCGGAGCCTCGTGGGTGGCCGAATACGGTGACCCCGACAACCCCGACGATTGGGCGTTCATCTCCGAGTACTCGCCGTACCAGAACATCTCGGCCGACCGCCGGTACCCGCCGATCCTGCTGACCACCTCCACCCGCGACGACCGGGTACATCCCGGCCACGCCCGCAAGATGGCCGCCGCGCTCGAGGCCGCCGGCCACCGGGTCTGGTACTACGAGAACATCGAGGGCGGCCACGGCGGCGCGGCCGACAACGAGCAGCTCGCGTTCAAGTCGGCGCTGACGTACTCGTTCTTGTGGCGGATGCTGGGTCCGGCTTGACCTGCCCGGACGACTCCGGTGGGCCTGTGACGCCCGATACGTCTATTGCGTGGCGACTTTGGGCACCCAGTAGCCAATGTCCTCCCAGCTGCCCGCAGCCCTGCAGTCGCTTGCACCCACCCTCGACAAGTACGGCTATGCGGCGGTGCTGGTGCTGGTCGGACTGGAGGGCGTGGGCATTCCACTGCCCGGCCAGATCGTGCTGATCACCGCGGGAATGTATGCGGGTACCGGCAATCTGAATCTGATCCTGGTGCTGCTGGTCGGGCTGTTGGCGGCGGTCGGCGGCGACAACGCCGGTTACGCGATCGGCCGGTACGGCGGGCGGGAGCTGGTGCTGCGGTTCGGGCGCTATGTGTTTCTCACCGAGGATCGGCTGGCCAAGACCGAACGCTTCTTCGAGCGGCGCGGCGGCCTCGTGGTGCCGCTGGGGCGGTTCGTCGACGGCCTGCGACAGGCCAGCGGCATCGCGGCCGGGCTGGCGCGGATGCGGTGGCGCCGCTATCTGCTCTACAACGCATTGGGCTCGGCGGTGTGGGTCCTCGTCTGGGTGTTCGCCGGGTACCTGGCCGGCGACCACATCGGAGCGCTCTACCGCGGATTCCAGCAATACCAGCCCTACCTGCTGGCCGCTGCCGTGGTGATCGTGGCCGCGGGCCTGACCGGCTGGGCGCTCAAACGCCGCGCCGCCCACGCTTGACACCCGCGCCGTGCAGCGACTTCGCTTCGGCTATGCCTGCCGCTGCGACGCCCGACTTCCAGACTCTGCTGTACACGACCGCCGGCCCGGTAGCCACGATCACGCTGAACCGGCCCGAGCAGCTCAACACCATCGTTCCGCCCATGCCCGACGAGATCGAAGCCGCGATCGGCCTGGCCGAACGCGACCATGGCATCAAGGTGATCGTGCTGCGCGGCGCCGGGCGGGCCTTCTCCGGCGGCTACGACTTCGGCGGCGGATTCCAGCACTGGGGTGAGTCGATGACGACCGACGGCCAGTGGGATCCCGGCAAGGACTTCGCCATGGTCAGCGCCCGCGAGACCGGGCCGACGCAGAAGTTCATGGCCATCTGGCGTGCCTCCAAACCGGTGATCGCCCAGGTGCACGGCTGGTGCGTGGGCGGAGCCAGCGACTACGCGCTGTGCGCCGACCTCGTGATCGCCAGCGAAGACGCGGTGATCGGTACCCCCTACAGCCGGATGTGGGGCGCCTACCTGACCGGGATGTGGTTGTACCGGTTGAGCCTGGCGAAGGTGAAGTGGCACTCGCTGACCGGCCGGCCGCTGACCGGCGTGCAGGCCGCCGAGGTCGAACTGATCAACGAGGCGGTGCCGTTCGAGCGTCTGGAAGCCCGGGTCGCCGAGATCGCGGCCGAGCTGGCGCAGATCCCGCTGTCGCAGCTGCGGGCGCAGAAGCTGATCGTCAACCAGGCCTACGAGAACATGGGCTTGGCGTCCACCCAGCTGTTGGGCGGCATCCTGGACGGACTGATGCGCAACACCCCGGACGCGCTCGAGTTCATCCGCACCGCCCAGACGCAGGGCGTGCGCGCCGCGGTGCAGCACCGCGACGGCCCGTTCGGCGATTACAGCCAGGCCCCGCCGGGGCTACGGCCGGATCCGTCGCACGTGATAATTCCTGATCGCGATGGGTAGTGAGATCAGCTACAGATTTTTACCCGGCCGCCCGTCACGGCGCGGAAAGTGCTACGGTTATCGATATGTCTCGGCTAAATAACAGCCTGCGCACAGGCGCTTTCGCTATGCTCCTCGGTCTGGCCGCTGCCATGTTCCCCGCGACCGCCTCGGCGGACTCGACCGAAGACTTCCCGATCCCGCGGCGGCAGATCGCCACCACCTGCGACGCCGAGCAGTATCTTGCGGCGGTGCGCGACACCAGCCCGGTGTACTACCAGCGGTACATGATCGACTTCAACAACCACCCGAACCTGCAGGAAGCGACGATCAACAAGGCGCACTGGTTCTACTCGCTGACGCCGGCGGAGCGCAGGGACTACTCCGAGAACTTCTACAACGGCGACCCGCTGACTTTCGCGTGGGTCAACCACATGAAGATCTTCTTCAACAACAAGGGCGTCGTCGCCAAAGGCACCGACGTGTGCAACCAATACCCGCCCGGCGACATGTCGGTCTGGAACTGGGCGGGCTAGCCGTGCGCAAGTTCATCGGGTTGTCGTTAGCCGCGGCGATCGCCCCGATCGTGGTTGCCCTCGGCAGCGGTTCGGCGCACGCCGATACCGACCTCGGCAAGCAGTGTTCGCCTGAGGGGGCAAAGGTGTGGGGAAATCCCGGACCGATCTTCTGCGCCCGACAGCCGGACGGACAGCTGCAATGGGTGTCCATTCCCGCCAACGCAATGTGTGTGGCGTTCTGCGTGAACGACCCGTTCGGCGGTCCCTAGACCGCTCTCGGGGGACAGGTTCCGTCGGTCGGTTGCGGTGTCCGCGTTCCCCCGATCGGAGTAGCCGAAATTGATCCTCATGGTGACCGTTTAGGGGATGTTTCAAACCCCGCACCCAGGGGAATATGGGAAACGGAACACAAAAGTACGGTTTCCTCAGGGTGCCGTAACTACCGGACCGCAGCCAAATACATCCGCTCGACTCTTGCCGCGGCGGGCCTCAGGTATCCATAATGGGACTTCCGGCCAGCCGAACATCCGCAAGACCAGCAAGTACGGATGCGACTGCGTTCCGGAAGCTGGAAGGTCACGCATGAGCCAAACGACTGGCAACGAGATCCCTGGCACGATTGCGGCCCTCGACTGGCAAACGATCACCTGCCAGTCCGACGGCGGGTGTACCAACCGGGCCACCCACGTCGTCCATCGGCACGCAGTCGACGAATGCAACCACCCGCACCTGGATCCGTTCGGCAACACCGTCGAGATCCTCTGCATCGCCTGCCTGTGGCGCGTCGAGGCCGAAGTGCTGGTCCAGGTCGGTCAGCTCCGACGCACCTCCGGCACCTACTGCCTGACCTGCGGAGCGCCGGTGGCCGAACTGCGCGACATCATGCGCGACGTCGCCGTTCTATAGCTCAGATTCCAGCTCAGTCGCCGAAGACGGTGCGCCAGTCGCCGCGCATGCTGACCACGGTCCATCCCTTCTCCCTGGCCAGGTCCCCGGCACGCTCCGCACCCGCGGCGTAGGCGAATTCGCGGTCGGCGTCGTCGTGGCAGACCAGCATGCACAGAGCCGGCCTGCTCCCGTGCGCGTACTCGAGCATTTCGATGTCGCCGTTGGAGTTTCCCACCGCCAGGATCGGGCGCCGGCCGGTGCGTCCCCAGATCCGCACCGGCTTGACCGGGCCGTCATCTAAGAATTCCGGCCGCGACGTCGTCCGCAACTGACCGTCCCGGTAGTCCAGACCCACCGAACTGCCGATCACTCGCTCGGGCGCCAATCCGTACAGCTGCGGCGTCACCGGTCGCATGAAGTCGCGCCCGCCGCCCGAGACGATGTAGGTGGCGAACGCATTGGCCTCCAGGAAACGCAGCAACTCCACCATCGGCGCATATCCGCACGCGCGGTACGGGCGGTTCAGGCTGGGGTGCATGGCATCGGCGAAGAATCGCCGTACCCGTTCGGCGTGCTCTTCGACGGTGAATCCCTCAAAAGCCCTCAGGATGGTTTCGGCAAGCACCGATAGCGCCGAATCGTCGCCGCGGTAGTGCTTGGTGACGGCGTCGTCGAACCAGGCCAGGTCGCCGTCGACGGCGGCCCGGTAGGGCTGAGTGTCGCGCAGCGAGCGACCCTCGTCGGCTGACGCCTGCTCAGCCAGGCGGCGCACCAGGAAATCAAGCTGAATATAGGCCGGCTTCTCGCACCACAGCGTGCCGTCGTTGTCGAACACCGCCACCCGCCCCTCGGGTGCCACGAAGTCGGGCCCGTCCGGCGTGGCGACGCGCCGGACGAAGTCGGTGATCGCCTCCTTCGCAGGACCGTCGTTCCAGGAGTCCAGCATCAGCTAGTCGGCGGCCAGGTACTGATTGAGCTTTTCGACGGCCTGATCGATGGTGAAGCTGGCCGGCGGGTGCCGGGGCGGGAACTCTTTGAACGTTTCGAGGAACTTGGTGGCCATCGCGATCATGTAGAAGATGAAATACGCGTGGTGAATCAGCCAGTCGTAATACGTGTTCGACGTGATGTCGGCGTACTCGAAGGGATCGGTGCGCAGGTTGAACAGCTTCGGCATCCGCAGCGCGATGAACGGTTCGGCCCAGATCCCCATGGTGCCCGGCAGGCGCTGCTCCATGAACACCGCTTTCCAGCTCTCGAACCGCATCGCGATCAGGTCGCCGTCGTCGGAGAAGTAGAAGAACCCGCGCCGCGGGCTGGTCTCGACTTCGCCGGTGAGGTACGGCAGCAGGTTGAGACCGTCGATGTGGACGCGGAATTCCTTCTCCTCACCCTGCAGCGTCACCCGGTAGCCCGCTCTGAGCTTTTCGCTGATGTCGGGATCGCCGGCGGCGGCCAGCAGCGTCGGCAACCAGTCGTGGTGCTGGATGATCTCGTTCGATACCGATCCCGCCTTGATCTTGCCGGGCCAGCGGATCATCTCCGGCACCCGGAAGGCGCCCTCCCAGTTGGTGTTCTTCTCGCTGCGGAACGGCGTGGTCCCGCAGTCGGGCCAGCTGTTGCGGTGCGGCCCGTTGTCGGTGGAGTAGAGGACGATGGTGTCTTCGGCGATGCCGAGTTCGTCGAGACAGTCCAGCACCTGACCGATGTTGCGGTCATGGTCGATCATGGTGTCGTGGTAGGCCGACTGCCACAGTCCGGCCTGGCCTCGGCTCTCCGGTTTGGGGTGCGTGTACAGATGCATGTGGGTGGTGTTCATCCACACGAAAAACGGTGTGCCCGAATCATTTTGACGTTTGATGTAGTCGACGGTGCGGGCGGTGATCTCGTCGTCGACGGTTTCCATCCGCTTGGTGTTCAGCGGCCCGGTGTCCTCGATGGTCTGCTTGCCGACCGGCCCGAATTTCGGGTGGTCGGGCTCGGTGGACACCGTGTCGGTGGCCCGGCAATTCAGCACCCCGCGGGGCAGCGCCGCTTGGTAGAGACGAGGGAACTCGGCGGCGTGCGGGTAGTCGTACTGCTCGGGCTCCTCCTCTGCGTTGAGGTGGTACAGGTTGCCGAAGAACTCGTCGAACCCGTGCACCGTCGGCAGGTACTTGTTCAGGTCGCCGAAGTGGTTCTTGCCGAACTGGCCGGTGGCGTAGCCTAGCGGCTTGAGCAACTCTGCGATGGTGGGATCCTCTGCGGCCCAACCGATGTCGAACCCGGGCGCGCCGACCTTGCTCATCCCGGTGCGGTAGACGCTCTGCCCGCTGATGAACGCCGCCCGCCCCGCCGTGCAGCTCTGTTCACCGTAGGAGTCGGTGAAGCGCATGCCCTCGGTGGCGATGCGGTCGATGTTGGGCGTGCGATAGCCCATCAGGCCGTCGCTGTAGCAACTCAGGTTGGTGATCCCGATGTCGTCACCCCAGATCACCAGGATGTTGGGTTTACCGTGAGGCATAGGCCAACGGTAAACCCCCGCGGCCGCGAAGTCAGTAGCGCGGCCGGGAAGCGACCGGTGTTCGCCGGTGTTCGGACTCGCTAATGCGCTTGTCTACCAGCGTATTAGCGCTTTTGCACCAGCCCGCCCGGCGGATGCTCGTCGACGTCGTTGAGAATCAGCTCGCGCACCGCGCGACGCGGTCCGTACGGTCGCAGCATGGTGCTGGCCGGGCGCGGGCGCACGTGCTGCGGCCACCAGAACCACCGCCCGAGCAGGGTGGCCAGCGCCGGTGTCATGAACGACCGCACGATCAAGGTGTCGAACAACAGGCCCAGCGCGATCGTCGTACCCACCTGGGCCATCACCCGCAGCGGACTGAACATGAAGGTGGCCATGGTGGCGGCGAACACCAGACCTGCCGAGGTCACCACCGAGCCCGAGCCGGCCATCGCGCGGATCGTCCCCGTTTTCAGCCCGGCGCGGATTTCCTCCTTGAACCGCGATATCAGCAACAGGTTGTAGTCCGAGCCGACCGCGAGCAGCAGGATGATCGCCATCGCCAGCACCATCCAGTGCAGCTTGAAGCCGAGGATGTACTGCCACAGCAGCACCGAGAGACCGAACGAGGCGCCCAGCGACAGCAACACGGTGCCGACGATCACGAACGCCGCCACCACGCTGCGGGTGATGATCAGCATGATAATGAAAATCAGTGTGGCCGCGGATATTCCGGCGATCATCAGGTCGATGTTGGACCCGTCGTGCATGTCCTTGTACGTGGCGGCGGTACCGCCGAGGTAGACCTTGGCGCCCTCCCACGGCGTGCCTTTGATCGCCTCGTGGACAGCCCGCTGGATCGGCTGGATGAGGTTGATGCCTTCGGGCGTCGCCGGGTCGCCCTCATGGGAGATGATCAACCGGACAGCGTGCCCGTCCGGCGAGATGAACTGTTTGAGACCCCGCGCGAAGTCTGGGCTCTGGAACGCTTCCGGCGGAAGGTAGAACGTGTCGTCGTTGCGCGCCCTGTCGAAGGCGTCCCCCTGGGCGGTGGCGTTGTCGGACTGCGCTCTCGCCTGGTCGTTGAGACCCGCAGTGGTCGCATAGTTCGACATGATGGTGTCGAGATTGCGCTGCTGGCTCTCGATCTGCGGGGGTATCAACGCGACGAGCTGGGGCTGAATCTGGTCCAGCTTGTCCAGGTTCGCGCTGAGGGCAACGATGTTCTGCGCCACCTGGTCGATCCCGTCCAGCGCATTGAAGATGGACCGCAGCGCCCAGCAGATCGGAATGTCGTAGCAGTGTTTCTCCCAGTAGAAGTAGCTACGAATCGGCCGGAAGAAGTCGTCGAAAGTGGCGATGTCGTCGCGCAATTTCTCGGTGATCTGCACCGTTTCCTTGGTCAGCCGGGTGGTTTCGTGCGTCGTATTGCTCAGGTCCTGGGTGACCTGCATCTGCTGATGCAGGGTTGCCATCGTCTTGCGCAGCTCGTCGGCCTGGCTGAGCAGATTGTTCGCCTGTTGCTCCTGATAGTGCTGGGTCTGGATGCGTCCGGCGGCTTGAGCGCTCATCTGAAAACCGAGGGTGCTGTGGTCCAGTGGGGTGCCCAGCGGCCGGGTGATGGTCTGCACGCGGCCGATGCCCGGGACGTGGAAAACCGCCTTGGCGACCTTGTCCAGGACCAGGAAGTCGGCCGAGTTGCGCAGGTCGTGATCGGTTTCGATCATCAGTAGCTCAGGATTGAGCCGAGCCTGGTCGAAGTGCCGGTCGGCGGCCGCATAGCCGATCTGGGCCGGGGTGTCCGACGGCAGATAGTGCCGGTTGTCGTAGTCCGTCTTGTACCCGGGCAGGGCGAGCAGACCTACCAGCGCAACCGCGATCGTCACCGCGAGAACCGGTGCGGGCCAGCGGACTACTGCGGTGCCGATGCGGCGCCAGCCCCGGGTCTGCAGCTTGCGTTTGGGATCCATCAGCTTGAAGAACGACGCCACCGTCAGCATCGCGGGACCCAGGGTCAGCGCCGCGAGAACGGCCACCAGAATGCCGACGGCACACGGCACCCCCAGCGACTCGAAGTACGGCAGCCGGCAGAAGCTCAGACAGTACATCGCGCCGGCGATCGTCAGGCCGGATCCCAGCACCACATGCGCCGTGCTGTGGAACATGGTGTAGAACGCTTCTTCGCGGGATTCGCCCAGACCACGGGCCTCGTGGTAGCGGCCGACGACGAAGATCGCGTAGTCCGTTCCCGCGGCGATCGCCACCAGCACCAGCATGTTGTTGGCGAAGGTCGACAGCCCCATGATCCCGTAGTTGCCCAGCGTCGCGACGACGCCGCGGGCCGCGGCGAGCTCGATGAACACGATGGCCAGCATGATCGCAACCGTGCTCACCGACCGGTAAACGAACAGCAGCATCACCACGATCACCACCAGGGTGATGAGGGTGACCACGGCGACGCCCTTCTCACCCGCGTGGGATTGATCGGCGAACAGCGGACCCGCGCCGGTGACGTAGGCCTTGATTCCCGGGGGCGCGGGCACCGAGTCCACGATCTTGCGGACGGCCTCGGAAGACTCGCTCGCCTGGCCGCTGCCCATGTTGCCGGCGAGGTAGACCTGAACGTATGCGGCCTTCTGGTCGTGGCTCTGGGAGCCCGCGGCGGTCAGCGGATCGCTCCAGAAATCCTGGACGTGCTGAACGTGTTTCTTGTCTTGCTCGATGCGCCGGACGATCTCGTCGTAGTACTTGTGCGCCTCGGCGCCGAGCGGCTTGTCGCCCTCCAGCAGGATCATGGCCGAGTTGTCGGAATCGAACTCTTTGAACGTCGACCCGACGCGCATCATCGACTGGAAGGACGCTGCGTCGGTCGGACTCATCGACACCGAGTGCGTCTTGGCGACGACTTCCAGCTGCGGGGCCACGGTGTTGGTGATGAAGACGATGCCCAGCCAGACGAGCACGATCGGCAGCGCCAGCCGGTGGATCATTCGCGGCAGGAACGGCGGGATCAGCGGTTGCTCGACGCGCGGCGGAGGCGGAGCCTCGGTGGTCTCGCTCACGCCGACTTGTCCAAGCAGTAGACGAAGGCATTCACCGTTTGGTCGGGCGGCGAATGATTCGGCGCCTTGACGACGTCACCGCGCCCGTCGTTGTTGTTGACCAGGAACCGGCAGGCGATCCAGCTGCCGGTTCCCTGCGCCATCAGGTTGGCCGGGATTCCGGGCTTGGTTGACTTCAATTCTGTCCTCCACGGAAGGGGCACGTTAAGAGCCTGCTGGGGATGGGAGTTTTCGTCGAGGTAGTTGATGGTGGCGGTGCTGCCCGGTGCACCCCAGACCTCGAGCGTGATTGTCTTGGGGTTGAACTGGTCGATGACGTCTCCGGATGAGCCGCCACCGAACGAACCGCTGCGAACGCCGAAGACGCCGTGCAGGCGGTGGACGACGAATCCCGACAGCGCGACGACGGCCAGCACGGTGAGGATGAGCCAGAACCGGGTGACGAGGCTCCACAGACCTCCGCGCCGCTCGGCCCCCTGGCGAGTCGCGGTGGCGTTCCTGCCGTCAGCCGACTCCGGAGCCGCCGCCGGGTCGGTCCTTGGCTCGGTCGTCGTCATGGGCGCGTTCCTAACCTGTGACCTGAGCCGCCAATTACTTAGCCTATTTGTCAACTTAGGTCCTCTAACCTAATGCACGATCGGCGAAAAATCTCGGCGTAGTGCACAAAAACCTTGTGCCTCAAGGCCTTCGCCACCGCCCGAGACGTCGCCGTCGGCCTGCCGGGTTCGGACCGCCGCGTCCATGCGCTTGTCATCGGGACCCCGCGAGCGAACCGATGCAAGTCGCGGTGAGGACCCGGGTGAGCGCGGAATCGAAGTCGATGTTCCATTCCGGCGGAAGCGCCCCGGGCTCTTCGGCGTAGACGTCGGAGAGCCGCTCGGGCGGATTGGCGATCTGCCAGAACGCCGCGGCCAGCGAGTAGGCGGCGATCAGCATGTCGAAGGCCCCGGAGCGCCCGAGGTCGGGCAGGGCCTGCTCGACGGCGCCGGCCAGCGCGATCGCCGCGGCCGAGATGGCCCGCCTGTTCTCCACGACCCGCTCGATCTGGACTTCGTGCTCGAGGTGCAGGTGCAGGTTGGCCAGCAGGTCGCAGAACAGCGGGTCGCTGGCCAATCCGTTGGCCAGCGTCTCGGCGACCCGCGCGGGCGTCATCTCGCCGGGCTCGGCCAATTTCTCGCACACCGTTGTGGACCACCGCGCCCAGCCTTCGACGGCCAGCTGCAGCAACACCTCTTTATGCGAGGTGAAGTATCGGCGCACCGCGGAGTAGTGGATGCCGGCCCGACTGGCCACGGCCGTCAGCGTGACGGAGGCGACTCCTGTCTCGAGGGCCAGCGAGCGCGCGGCTTCGACGAGTGCCGCCGCACGTTGGCGCTTGTTCTCCGCGGTGCGGGCGCGTCGGAAAGCGAGTTGCGCCACCGGCTGAGGATAACGCACACGATGTGATTTGCATAACGCACAGAGCGTGATTTGTGCAGGTAGCGGCCGTCCGACAGCCCCCGTTACGCACGTGATATGCGTTACAATCTGGCGCGAGGAGAAGGAGTAGCGACCGGGCCCCGACATCCGACCGATCGGCCGGCGAGCAACGGCTGTTCGACCCTCGACGGCGACATGTTTTACTTAGGTAATCCTTGGTTGCCGGACGGCCGTCCCCGGCGACGCACCACGGCATCGGGGCGGTCGAGCACGTCGGGTCACAGACCACCCACGACATGAAAATGACGACCGAGAAAGGGATTTGCGATTTTCAAGCTGCTGTCGCGCGTGTGGATCCCGTTGGTCGTCATGGTGGTGGTGGCCGTCGGCGCCTTCATCGTGTACCGCGTGCACGGTTACTTCGGCTCGGAAAAGCGGCCGTCCTACGCGGACAGCAACCTGCAGAATCCCGAGCCGTTCAACCCCAAACGCATCACCTACGAGGTGTTCGGACCGCCGGGTACCGTCGCGGACATCAGTTATTTCGACGTCAACTCCGACCCACAACGCGTCGACGGGGCGCGGCTGCCGTGGTCGCTACACATCAGCACCACCAAGGCGGCGATGGTGAGTAACCTTGTGGCACAAGGCGATAGCGACAGCATCGGCTGCCGGATCCTGGTCGACGACGTGGTCAAGGCCGAGCGGATATCCAACTCGGTCAACGCCTTCACCTTCTGCCTGGTGAAGTCCGCGTGAGTACCACCTACTCCCGCGGCTTCGACGGCCCGGCCGCCGCCGAAAACGGCCACCGGCCGTTCATCCCGCGCATGCTGCACGCCCTGGCCGTGCCGGTCATCCTGTTCTGGGTCGGGGTGGTGATCCTGCTTAGCCTGTTCGTACCCTCACTGGAAGTCGTCGGGCAAGAGCGATCGGTCTCTTTGAGCCCCAAAGACGCGCCGTCGTTCGTCGCGATGCGCCACATCGGCAAGGCGTTCAACGAGGGTGAGACCGACAGCTACGCGATGATCGTGCTGGAAAGCGACAAACCGCTCGGCGACGAGGCGCACCGCTATTACGACGAGATGGTCCGCAAGCTGCGAGACGACAAGAAACACGTCCTGAGCATCCAGGATTTCTGGGGTGATCCGCTGACCGCCGCGGGCGCCCAGAGCAACGACGCCAAGGCGGTGACGGTCCAGGTCATCCTCACCGGCAACCAGGGCGAACCGCTGGCCAACGAATCCGTACTGGCCGTCCGCAAGATCGTCGACGGCATCAAGGCGCCGCCCGGGGTCAAGGCCTACGTCACCGGAGCGTCGGCGCTGGCCGCCGACCTGCACGACAGCGGCGACAAATCCATGGCGAAGATCACCATCACCACCGTGGTGGTGATCTTCACGATGCTGATCTTCATCTACCGGTCCTTCCTCACCGTGCTCCTGCTGCTCATCACGGTCGGCGTCGAGTTGAGCATCGCGCGGGGAACCGTGGCCATCCTCGGTCACAGCGGGCTCATCGGCCTGTCCACGTTCGCCGTCAGCCTGCTCACTTCGCTGGCGATCGCGGCCGGCACCGACTACGGCATCTTCATCATCGGCCGATATCAGGAGGCCCGCCAAGCGGGCGAGGACCGCGAAACAGCGTTCTACACCATGTGGCACGGCACCGCGCACGTGATCCTGGGCTCCGGGCTGACCATCGCCGGCGCCACCCTCTGCCTGCACTTCGCCCGGATGCCCTACTTCCAGACACTGGGCATCCCCTGCGCGGTGGGCATGCTGGTCGCGGTCCTCGTCGCACTCACGCTGGGTCCGGCGGTGCTGGTGGTCGCCGGCAAGTTCGGGGTGTTCGACCCTAAACGGGTGTTGTCAGTGCGCGGCTGGCGCCAGGTGGGAACGGCCGTGGTGCGCTGGCCGCTGCCGATCCTGGCCGTCACCATGGCGATCGCCATCGTCGGCCTGATCACCCTGCCCGGCTACAAACCCAGCTACGACGACCGCGCCTATCTGCCCGCGTTCATCCCGGCCAACACCGGCTTCGCCGTCGCCGATCGCCACTTCTCCCAGGCCCGCATGAAGCCGGAGATCCTGATGATCGAGTCCGATCACGACATGCGCAACCCGGCGGACTTCCTGGTGCTGGACAAGCTGGCCAAGGGCATCTTCCGGGTGCCGGGAATCTCCCGGGTGCAGGCGATCACCCGGCCCGACGGCACGCCGATGGACCACACCTCGATTCCGTTCCAGATGAGCATGCAGAACGCCGGCCAGGTACAGACCATGAAGTACCAGCGCGACCGGATGAACGACATGCTCAAACAGGCCGACGAGATGACCAAGACGATCGGCCTGATGCAGCAGATGTACGCGCTGATGACCAAGCTCGTCGGTGTCACCCACAAGATGGTGGGCGACACCGAGGAGATGCAGCAGATCACCAACGACCTGCGCGACAAGATCGCCAACTTCGACGACTTCTTCCGGCCGATCCGTTCCTACTTCTATTGGGAGAAGCACTGTTTCGACATCCCGGTGTGCTTCACGATGCGCTCGATCTTCGACGCGCTGGACGGCATCGACCAGCTGACCGAGAAACTGGACGTGCTGGTCGGCGACATCAAGCAACTGGACACGCTGATGCCCCAGATGATCGCCACCTTCCCGCCGATGATCGAAACCATGGTCAGCATGCGCACGATGATGCTGACGATGCACAGCACCATGTCGGGGATCTTCGACCAGATGGACGAGATGAGCGAGAACGCGACGGCGATGGGCCATGCGTTCGATGCCGCCAAGAACGACGACTCGTTCTACCTGCCGCCCGAGGTGTTCAAGAACGCCGACTTCAAGCGCGCCATGAAGAACTTCCTGTCCGCCGACGGGCGCGCGGCGCGGTTCATCATCCTGCACCGCGGTGACCCCGCCTCCGACGAGGGCATCGCCAGCATCGACAAGATCCACACCGCGGCCGAGGAGGCACTCAAAGGCACCCCGCTGGAGGACGCCAAGATCTACCTGGCCGGCACCGGGGCGGTGTTCAAGGACATTTCCGACGGCGCCAAATGGGACCTGGTGATCGCCGGCGTCTCCTCGCTGTGCCTGATCTTCATCATCATGCTGATCATCACCCGGGCCTTCGTCGCGGCCGCCGTGATCGTCGGCACGGTCGCGCTGTCGCTGGGCGCCTCCTTCGGACTGTCGGTGCTGGTCTGGCAGCACATCCTCGGCATTCCCCTGCACTGGCTGGTGATCGCGATGTCGGTCATCGTGCTGCTGGCGGTCGGATCGGACTACAACCTGCTGCTGGTGTCCCGCTTCAAACAGGAGATACACGCCGGCCTGAACACCGGCATCATCCGGTCGATGGGCGGCACCGGGAAGGTCGTGACCAACGCGGGCCTGGTGTTCGCGTTCACCATGGCCTCGATGATCATCGGCGACGCACGGATGATCGGCCAGGTCGGCACCACCATCGGTTTGGGTCTGCTGTTCGACACGCTGATCGTGCGAGCGTTCATGACGCCGTCGATCGCCGCACTGCTGGGCCGTTGGTTCTGGTGGCCGCTGCGGGTGCGGACACGTCCGGCGCGCAGTCCCGCGCTGCTGCGCGCCGACGAGCAGACCCGGCCGATGGCGCTCAGCAGCGAACGCTGAGACAGGTACCCGTCCGGCCGACCTGGGACTCCGAATACCCAAGGTGCACTGCTTGATTCGTACCCGGGCGCCCGGGTGATGGCCGGGCCGCTCGCGCGGACGCGACCTGGCGTTAGGCTACCGACGATGACCGCACCGCAACAGGCTCGCGACCTGGACGCCTTGCTGCGCCGGATCGCCGACGGCGACAACGCGGCATTCGCCGACTTCTACGACCAGACCAAGAGCCGGGTGTACGGACTGGTGACCAGGGTGTTGCGGGATACCGGCTACAGCGAAGAGACCACCCAGGAGATCTACCTCGAGGTGTGGCGGACCGCGGCCGGCTTCGACGCCGCCAGGGGTTCCGCGCTGGCCTGGCTGATGACCATGACGCACCGCCGGGCGGTCGACCGGGTGCGCAGCGAGCAGGCCGGCACACAACGCGAATCCCGTTACGGGGCAGCCAATGTCGACCCCGCCGCGGACGTCGTCGCCGATTCGGCGATCGCCGGCGACGAACGCCGCCGGGTGATCCGCTGCCTGGACGCGTTGACCGACGCCCAGCGCCAGTGCATCGAGATGGCCTACTACGGCGGGCTCACCTACGCCGAGGTGTCGCAGCGGTTGGCCGCTAACCTGTCCACCATCAAGTCACGCATGCGGGACGCGCTGCGCGGCCTGCGCAGCTGCCTGGACGTGTCATGACCGAACCGGACGACTTCGACCTGCTCGAGCTGGCCACCCCCTACGCGCTGCACGCCTTGTCGGCCGCGGAGCGGGCCGAGATCGACGCCCGGGTCGCGGACGCGCCCGCCGCGCTGGCGGCCGAGTTCGCCGCCGAGGTGCGCGCCGTTCGCGAGACGATGGCGGCACTGTCGTCGGCCGACGCCGTCGAACCGCCGGATCGGCTGCGCGCAGCGGTGCTGGCGCTGGCCGCCCCGGCTCGCGCTGAGAGCCGATCACGCTGGCGCACAGCGCTTTTCGCAGCCGCAGCGGCAATCGTGGTGGGTCTGGGTGCGTTCGGCGTCGGGGTGCTGAGCCGGCCGTCCCTTACACCGAGCGTCGCCGAGCAGGTTCTGGCCGCACCTGACGTGCGCACGGTGTCGGGCACGTTGGGCACCGGGACGGCCACGGTGATGTTCTCCCGCGAGCGCAACGCGGGGGTGCTGGTGATGAACAACGTGGCTCCGCCGGCACCGGGCACCGTCTACCAGATGTGGCTGATGCGCAGCAACGGTCCGGCCTCGGCGGGAACGATGGATGCCGCGGCCGTGGCGCCGTCCACCAAGGCGACGCTGGACAACCTGGGTGGTGCGAGCGCGCTGGCGTTCACGGTGGAATCGGGCAGCGGGTCGCCGCAGCCTACTGGGGCGATCCTGGCGCAGCTGCCGCTGGGCTGATCAGCCGGTGCGCCGGGATTTCCCCAGCACGCCGCCGATCATCGCGACAAGAAACCCCACCACCACCAGTGCGGCGCCGGCGGCCAGCGTCACGTTCAGCCACCGGTGCAGGCTGTCTTCGGCATGACCGACCAGCACGTCGGCCATCCGGCGGATGTCACCGGTCGTCCGGTTCAGTTGCTCGTTCAGATAGCCCCGGCCGATCTCGATCCCGGCCCAGCCCGCCGCACCGACGAGCAGCGCCGACACCCCGAGGCTGGTGAGCGCACGGCCCCGGCCGCGGGCGGCGGCGAGGGTGATCAGCGCGAACACCACGCAGCCCAGTGCGGCGCCGAGGCTGACCCACGGGCCCCACACCGCCGCGCGATGCAACTCGCCCTGGTGCACCGGCCCGGAGACGGTCACCGGCACCCGCAACGTGTCGGGCACCTGCACGTGGTAGGAGTTCAGCAATTGCCGAATCGACGTCTCCCGCAGCATCGGGGCCACGTCGACCGTCCATCGCTCGCCGCCGGACGACGGGGCGGTGAACAGCCAGGCATGCGCGGCGCGGTTCGTCTCGGCGAACAGCGGCGGGAACGATGGGCCGGCCGTGAACGCGGCGGCAACGTCGTGCACCGTCGCACTGTCAACCTGGAATCTGTGTTCGTTGATCAGCGCCGCCGCCCGAGTGGTGAGTTCGGATGCCATCGCCGCCTGCAGCGCCGGGTCGCGGGCGGCCCGCTCGGCCAGCCGCGCGTAGCCGTCCTCGTCCACGATGTCGGCCTGCGCCCAGCCCGCCGGTACCGCCACCGCCAGCGCCAGGGTGGCCAGCAGCCAGCACAACGCCTTGACGAGCCCGGCCAGCAATCGCACGACTGACTCCTACTGCTGCATGCCCCGCAGGTAGGCGGCCTGGCCCAGATGTTGTGCGCAGTCGTCGATGATGCTGACCAGCCGAGCGCTGGCGGTCACCGGCGGATCCCAGTTGGTGTCGACGACACGGGCGAGTTCGTCGGCGGTCACCGTCGCCACGTACTCGAGCGTCAGCCGATGCACGGCGCGGTAGTAGCCGGCCAGCAGATCGGCCGGTGCGCGCACCTTGGCCACGTCCTGCGCGCTGTGCCCGTAACCGGTGTCATTGCGCGGCAAGTCCAGCCCGAACCGGTCCACCCAGTCGGTCCACGCCTGCTCAACGCCGGCGACGTGCGCCAGCTGGATGTCCTGGACGCGGGCACTGTGCCAGATCAGCCACGCGATGCTGTTCGCTTCGGGCGTCGGCCGGTAATCGGCGACCTCGTCGGTCAGGCCGTCGGTGAGCTCGTCGACGTGTTCGATCAGCCGGGTAAACGCGTCCCGGAGCAGTTCCCGGGCCGCTTCGTCGCTTGCTGCCATGGCGGCGACGCTACCCTGTCGCGCCGTGCCGGACGGCTTCGACGTTGTTGCCGTGCGGATCACGCACGAACGCACCGAAGTAGCCGGGGTGGAATGCGACGTGGACTTCCCGTTGGGGCCCGTGGCGGAGCCGTCGGCGATTCTGGCACCACCCGCCGAACGGGTCGTAGATTGTTTAGATGACCTACGACCTTCTCCTCCGCAACGGCACCATCGTCGACGGGTCGGGGGGTGAGCCGTTCGTCGGTGATGTCGCGGTGCGGGACGGCGTGATCGCCGCGGTCGGCCCGCCGGAGGGGGCCACGGCGGCGCGGGTGATCGATGCGACGGGGCTGCTGGTCACGCCGGGCTTCGTCGACCTGCACACCCACTACGACGGCCAGGCCATCTGGTCGGACCGGCTGACGCCGTCCTCGGCGCACGGGGTGACCACGGTGGTGATGGGCAACTGCGGCGTCGGGTTCGCGCCGTGCCGCCAGGAGGACCACGACGTGCTGGTCGACGTGATGGCCGGTGTCGAGGACATCCCCGGGGTGGTGATGACCGACGGCCTGCCCTGGACCTGGGAGACCTTCCCCGAATACCTGGACGCCCTGGAGTCGCGACGGCGGGACATCGACGTCGCGGCCTACCTGCCGCACTCTCCGCTGCGGGTGTATGTGATGGGCCAGCGCGGCGCCGACCGCGAACCCGCCACCGAAGAGGATCTGGCCCGGATGCGCGCGCTGGCCAAGCAGGCCGTCGAGGCCGGGGCGCTGGGTTTCGCGTCGTCGCGGCTGATGATCCATAAAACCGAAAGCGGCGCTCCGATTCCGAGTTACGAAGCGGGACGCGAGGAGATCGAGGCGATCGCCCGCGGCGTCGTCGACGGCGGCGGCGGGCTGCTGCAGTTCGTGCCCGACATCCCGACCAGGGGTTATCAGCACGTCCTGCAGACGGTCTTCGACGTCGCCGAAGACGTCGGCCTGCCGCTGACCTTCACCCTGGTGATCGCCAGCACGGGCGAACCCACCTGGCCCGAGGCGATCACCATGATCGAGAAGGCCAACAGCGCCGCGGGCGAACTCCGCGTCACCGCACAGCTGCTGCCGCGTCCCATCGGGTTGATCATCGGGCTGCAGCTGTCGGCCAACCCGTTCGTGCTCTACCCGAGCTACCGCGAGATCGCGCACCTGCCGTTGGCCGAACGCGTCGCCGAAATGCGCAAGCCGGAAGTGCGCGCCCGCATCCTGGCCGACAAGCCCGGCGCGGGTCACCCGATCCTGTACGCCGCCCAGATGTGGGACTGGATCTTCCCGCTGGACGACAATCCCAGCTACGAACCGGACATGTCGACAAGCATCGGGGCCCGGGCGCGGGCCCGCGGGGTGGAGCCCATCGAGGAGGCCTACGACCGGATGCTCGACGAGGACGGCCGGGCCATGCTGCTGGTCGCAACCAGCAACCTGCAGAACAACTCGCTGGACACCGTGGGCGAACTGCTGCACCGCGACGACGTGGTGCTCGGGCTCGGCGACGGCGGCGCGCACTACGGCATGATCTGCGACGCCAGCTACTCCACGTACTTCCTGGCGCACTGGGCGCGCGATCGCGCGACGGGCCGCTTCAGTGTGCCCGAAGCGGTCCGCGAACTGACGTCGGTGCCGGCGCGCATCGCCGGCCTGGCCGACCGCGGCCGCATCGCCGTCGGCTACAAAGCCGACCTCAACGTCATCGACCACGCGAGGCTGCGGCTGCACAAACCGACCATCACCTACGACCTGCCCGCCGGTGGACGCCGGCTGGACCAGACGGCGCAGGGGTACGTCGCTACGGTGGTTTCCGGCGAGGTGATCGCCGAGAACGGAGTGCCCACTTCGGCCCGCCCCGGCAAACTGGTACGCGGGCGACAAGCGGCGCCCGTCCCGGCCTGACACCTTGCTGTCAAGCGACTGAGAATTGGGCCTACCGGTTAGTCGATATGCCCACGGCAAAAGTATGTGGCGGGTAAGTTTGGGTGGTGACAAGCCCGCATTTCGCGTGGTTGCCGCCTGAGATCAACTCGGCATTGATGTTCGCCGGTCCCGGCGCGGGACCGTTGCTGGCGGCTGCCTCGGCGTGGGGCGGATTGGCCGAAGATCTGGCGTCCTCGGTGGCCTCGTTCACCGCTGTCACACAAGAGCTGACCACCTCATCGTGGCTGGGCCCGTCGGCCGCGGCGATGATGGAAGTCGCGACGCAGTACATGGCATGGCTCAGCGCTGCCGCGGTTCAAGCCGACCAGGCCGCGGCGCAGGCCACCGCGACGGCGGCGGCGTTCGAGGCGGCGGTGGCGGCCACCGTGCAGCCGGCGGTGGTGGCCGCCAACCGCGGCTTGGTGCAGATGCTGGCGTCCACCAACTTCTTCGGCATGAACTGGCCCGCGATCATGGACACCGAATCCGCCTACGAACAGATGTGGGCCGCCGACGTCGCCGCCATGGCTAACTATCACTTCGACGCGTCGATGGCCGCCTCGCAGCTGGCGCCGTGGCAGCAGGTGCTGCGCAACCTCGGCATCGACATCGGCAAGAACGGCATCAACTTCGGCTTCGGCAACAGCGGCTTCGGCAATATCGGCAACAACAACGCCGGCAACTACAACGTCGGCGGCGGCAACAGCGGTAGCGGCAACATCGGCGTCGGCAACACCGGCAGCTACAACTTCGGCATCGGCAACACCGGCAACAGCAACATCGGTTTCGGCAACTTCGGCAGCAACAACCTCGGCTTCGCCAACACCGGCAGCATGAACTTCGGGTTCGGGCTGACCGGTGACCACGACGTCGGCTTCGGTGGCTTCAACTCGGGCAGCGGCAACGTCGGGTTCGGCAACTCGGGCACCGGGAACACCGGTTTCTTCAACTCTGGGGTCGACAACGCCGGCATCGGTAACTCAGGAGTCTTCAACGCCGGCGTCGGCAACTCCGGAAGCGCCACCACCGGCTTCGCCGGCGGTCTCACCCCGTGGGCGTCGGGCATGTACAACGGCGTGCCGGGCGGTGCCGAAGCCGTGTTGACGAACACCGCGCACTACGCGACCGGCGGCCTGGGAACGGCAGCATTGGGTTCGGGCCTGCTGGGTTCGGCGCTGGCCGGTACCGGCGGCTTGCATACCGGTCTGGCGAGCGCACTGAGCTCCGGAATCGGCGCCGCGCCGGTCGTCGCCGCGGCCCCTGCCCCGGCCGCCCCGCTGGACTCCGCCGGCCCAAGCCCGGTGTCGGCCAACCCGACCAGCAGCGCGGCCGCCAATTCGGGTCTGCGGGCCAGCGCCAGCAACGTGACCGGCTTCTACAGCCCGCCCACCGACCCGACCGCGCGGCCGGGCACACCAAGCATCCCGAAGTCGAACTTCTACCCCGAGATCGACCGCGACACCGCCGGCGCGAACCGGGTCATCAAGTTCCCGGTGCGGTCGGAGTAGTAAGGGTCCATGACCCGTAAGACCGCGAAGAAGGTCGACTTCGACCGACTGGCCGCCGCGCTGTCGGACTATCCGTTCGCCTATCTGATCACCGTCGACGACGACTATCGGGCGCACACCGTGACGGTCGAACCCGTGCTGCGCGACCGAACCGTCCTGGACGTCGGGCTGATCGGCGGCGGCACCCGCACCAACCTGGCCCGCCGCGGCGGGGTCACGCTGCTCTGGCCGCCGTCCGAGCCGGGCGGATACTCGTTGATCGTCGACGGCCGCGCCCAGCTCAGCGAGGCCGGCGCCGGCGCGGTGCGCTGCGAAGTCACGCCCACCCGAGCCCTGCTGCACCGCAACGCCGACCACCCGTCCGCGGCCAAGGGCTGCCTGCACGACTGCGTCGTGTTCAGCCTGCCGGTCACGTGAGCCGCGTCGAACCACTCGCTCCGCCGTGGAGCGAGGACGACGCCGCCGGTATCAACAGCTGGGGGCATCCGGACCGCAGCTATGAGCCGCTGCTGCTGGTGCGCTGCCTGCAGCGCCATCCGGCGCTGGCCGCCCGGCTGCGCAAGCTCGGGGAGGCGCTGTACGTGGCAGCGCTGCTGCCGCCGCGCACCCGCACCATCGCGATCCTGCGCATTTGTGCGTTGCTGGGTTGCCGGTACGAGTGGGGTGGACAAGCCGCGTTCTGGGGTCCGATCGCCGGCGTCAGTGACACCGAGTGCGACGCCCTGGTCACCGGCGGCGCCGTGCGCTGGAGTGCCGACGAGCGGACGCTGATCGAGGCAGTCGACGAACTGGAGCGCACCGGCTCCTGGACGGACGCCACCTGGGTGGCGCTGGGCGGTTTCCTGTCCGACGAGCAACGGATCGAGTTGCTGACCGCGGTCGGCTGGTACCGCACCATCTGCACCCTGTGCAACGCCCTGGCGCTGCCGGTGGAGGGCTGGATGCGGCGCTGGCCGGGCTAGGCCGAGCGGTCCCGTTTCAGGCCGGGGTGCTGGCTGTTCAGCAACGGCAACAACAGTCGCCGGGGCATGAACTGGAACAGCCTTGTGCTGAGCCGGCTGGGCAGTCCGGGGATGACCGTTCCGCGGTCGCCGTCGAGGGCGTCGACGCCGGTCCGCGCCACGTCCCGGGACGGCATCCACATGAACTTGGGGAAGGCGTCGGCGAAGGTGCGTTCGTCCATGCCCGCCCGCACCAGGAACTCGGTGCGCACCGGCCCGGGGCACAGCAGCGCGACGGTGACACCGGTGCCGGCCAATTCGCCGCGCAGGCCCTCGGTATAGGTATGCACGAACGCCTTGGTGGCCGAGTAGCACACCTGACCGGGGAAGGGGTGAAAGCCGGCGGTGGACCCGACATTGAGGATCGCTCCGCGGCCGCGCGGCACCATCTGCTGGACGGCGCGGGTGGTGAGGTCGACGAGGGCCTCGACGTTGAGCCGGACCTGAGCGGTCTCCTTGTCGACGTCGGTTTTCGCCACCGCCCCAATGGTGCCGATGCCGGCGTTGTTGACCAGGATGTCGACGGTCAGGCCGCGCCCGCCGATCTCGTCGAACAGGCCGGCGCGGGCGTGCGGGTCTGCGATGTCGCAGGCTGCCACCTCGACGTTGCCGCCGCGGGCGGCGAGTTCCTCGGCGAGTGCCCGCAGCTTGTCCTCGCGACGGGCGACGAGCGTGACGCCGTGGCCGCGGCCGGCGAGCTCACGTGCGATGTCGGCGCCGATGCCTGATGATGCGCCCGTGACGACGGCGGTGCTGCTTGGTGTCGGAGTCGGAAGTGCCACACTGCGAACCTACAAGGCCGACGAAAAAACCCGGCCCCCTCGTGAGGGACCGGGCTTTTTCGCTGCGGTGGACTTGCTTTAGAAGTCCATCCCGCCCATGCCGCCGGTCGGGTCGCCGACGGGAGCGGCGGCCTTCTCCGGCTTGTCTGCGACGACGGCCTCGGTGGTCAGGAACAGCCCGGCGATGGACGCCGCGTTCTGCAGCGCCGAGCGGGTCACCTTGACCGGGTCGGCAACGCCGGCCTTGAGCAGGTCCTCGTACTCACCGGTGGCGGCGTTCAGGCCGGTCCCGGCGGGCGAGTTGCGAACCTTCTCGGCCACCACACCGGGCTCGAGCCCGGAGTTGAAGGCGATCTGCTTCAGCGGAGCCTCGAGCGCCACGCGCACGATGTTGGCACCGGTGGCCTCGTCGCCCTTGAGGCCGAGGTCCTCGAGCGCCGGAGCCGACTGCAGCAGGGCCACGCCACCACCGGCGACGATGCCCTCCTCGACGGCGGCCTTCGCGTTGCGGACGGCGTCCTCGATGCGGTGCTTGCGCTCCTTGAGCTCCACCTCGGTGGCGGCTCCGGCCTTGATCACCGCAACACCGCCGGCCAGCTTGGCCAGGCGCTCCTGCAGCTTCTCGCGGTCGTAGTCGGAGTCGCTGTTCTCGATCTCGGCGCGGATCTGGGCCACCCGGCCGGCGATGGCGTCGGAGTCGCCGGCGCCCTCGACGATGGTGGTCTCGTCCTTGGTGATGACGACCTTGCGGGCCTTGCCGAGCAGCGAGATGTCGGCGTTCTCCAGCGAGAGACCGACCTCCTCGCTGATGACCTGACCACCGGTGAGGATGGCCATGTCCTGCAGCATCGCCTTGCGGCGGTCACCGAAGCCCGGGGCCTTGACGGCGACGGACTTGAAGGTGCCGCGGATCTTGTTGACGACCAGGGTGCTCAACGCCTCGCCCTCGACGTCCTCGGCGATGATCAGCAGCGGCTTGCCGCCCTGGATGACCTTCTCCAGCAGCGGGAGCAGGTCCTTGACGGTCGACACCTTGGAGCTGACCAGCAGGATGTAGGGGTCCTCCAGGACCGCTTCCTGACGCTCGGCGTCGGTGACGAAGTAGCCCGAGATGTAACCCTTGTCGAACCGCATGCCCTCGGTGAGCTCGAGCTGCAGGCCGAAGGTGTTGGACTCCTCGACGGTGATGACGCCCTCGTTGCCGACCTTGTCCATCGCCTCGGCGATCAGGTCGCCGATCGACTGGTCGCCCGCCGAGATGCCCGCGGTGGCCGCGATCTGCTCTTTGGTCTCGACGTCCTTGGCCGAGGCCAGCAGGGTCTGGGTCACCTTCTCGACGGCCTTCTCGATGCCGCGCTTGAGACCCAGCGGGTTGGCGCCGGCAGCAACGTTGCGCAGGCCCTCCTTGACCAGTGCCTGCGCCAGCACGGTGGCCGTGGTGGTGCCGTCACCGGCGACGTCGTCGGTCTTCTTGGCGACTTCCTTGACCAGCTCGGCGCCGATCTTCTCGTAGGGGTCCTCCAGCTCGATCTCCTTGGCGATGGACACACCATCGTTGGTGATCGTGGGGGCGCCCCACTTCTTCTCCAGTACGACGTTGCGACCCTTGGGTCCCAGCGTCACCTTTACCGCGTCGGCGAGGGCGTTGAGGCCCCGCTCGAGACCGCGACGGGCCTCTTCGTCGTACGCAATTGTCTTGGCCATTGCGAAGTGATTCCTCCGGATTGGGAATGAGAGGGGTTACCGGGTGACGACAACCCCGTTACTTACGCTGGCCGGGCGCAGTGCCCGCGACGGACGACCCAAGCGGCTTTGCGCTGGACCTCACCGTCCCGACCTAGCACTCGCCGGTCGCGAGTGCCAACGTCATTCTTAGCACTCGCCTATGCCGAGTGCAAGATCGCCCACCGCCGTTCGCCCAGGGCTGAGCTATGTTCGGGCCATGGGCTCCCGCGAGAACGGCCGCAACTGGACGGCCGCCGACATCCCCGACCAGCACGGCCGCACCGTCATCATCACCGGCGCCAACACCGGCCTGGGCTATCACACCGCTGCTGAGCTGGCCTTTCATGGCGCGCAGGTGGTGCTCGCGGTGCGCAACCAGGAGAAGGGCAACGCCGCGCTGGCCAAGATCCGGGCCGCTAAGCCCGACGCCGACCTGAGGCTGCAGGAACTGGACCTCAGCTCGCTGGAATCGGTCCGCCGGGCCGCCGACGCGCTCCGGGGCAGCCACCCCCGCATCGACCTGCTGATCAACAACGCCGGGGTGATGTGGACGCCCAAGGAACTCACCGAGGACGGTTTCGAGCTGCAGTTCGGCACCAACCACCTCGGTCATTTCGCCCTCACCGGGTTGTTGCTCGATCACCTGCTCGGGGTCCGTGGATCCCGGGTGGTGACCGTCAGCAGCCTCGGCCACCGGTTGCGCGCCGCGATCCACTTCGACGACCTGCAGTGGGAACACAGCTACAGCCGGATCGGCGCCTACGGGCAGTCGAAGCTGGCCAATCTGCTGTTCACCTACGAATTGCAGCGGCGACTGGAAGCGGCGGGCAAGGCGCGCGAGGTGTCCACCATCGCCGTCGCCGCCCACCCCGGTGGCTCCAGTACGGAGTTGGCCCGCAACATCCCGCGGCTGCTGCGGCCGCTCAACGCGCTCGGGCCGCTGCTGTTCCAGAGCGCACAAATGGGTGCCCTGCCGACGCTGCGGGCCGCCACCGATCCGGGCGTGCAGGGCGGCCAGTACTACGGCCCCGACGGTTTCGCCGAGCAGCGCGGCCACCCCAAGCTGGTCCAGTCCAGCGCCCAGTCGCACGACCAAGACCTGCAGCGACGGTTGTGGGCGGTCTCCGAAGAGCTCACCGGCGTCAGCTTCCCGGTCTGACATGCGCTCGGTCGCCGAACACCAGCGCATCGTCGCCGAACTGATCCGGGCCAGGCCCGGCGCGACGGTCCCGCTCGCCGAAACGCTGGGCCTGGTGCTGGGCGCCGATGTCGTCGCCCCGCTGTCGCTGCCGGTTTTCGACAACTCCGCGATGGACGGATACGCCGTGTACGCCGACGACACCGCCGCCGCCACTACCGAGCAGCCGGTGGTGCTGCCGGTCACCGAGGACATCCCGGCCGGGCGCACCGATTCGTTGACGCTGCGGCCCGGCACCGCGCACCGGATCATGACCGGGGCCCCGTTGCCGGCGGGCGCGACGGGCATCGTGCCGGTCGAGGCCACCGACGGCGGCGTCGACTCGGTCGCGATCCACCAGCCCGCCGCCCCCGGCCGGCACATCCGCCGCGCCGGGGAGGACGTCGCGGCCGGCACCACCGTGCTGAACGCGGGCGCGGTGCTGACGCCGGCCGCGCTCGGCCTGGTGGCGGCGCTGGGCCTGGCCGAGCTGACGGTGACTCCGCGGCAGCGGGTGCTGGTGATTTCGACCGGGTCGGAGCTGGTGGCGCCGGGCACCGAACTGCAACCCGGGCAGATCTACGAGTCCAACGCGGTGATGCTGGCTGCCGCGCTGCGCGAGGCCGGCACGCAGGTGCTTGCGACCCAGACCGCCGGCGACGACATCGCACAGTTCAATGCGGTGCTGGACCGCTACGCCGGTGATGCCGACCTGATCATCACCAGCGGCGGCGTCAGCGCCGGTGCCTATGAGGTGGTCAAGGACGCGTTCGGCCGAGCCGGCGATGCGGGTGTCGAATTCGTCAAGGTGGCGATGCAGCCGGGTATGCCGCAAGGTGTCGGCACGGTGGCCGGCACCACGATCGTGACGTTGCCCGGCAATCCAGTGAGCGCGCTGGTGTCCTTCGAGGTGTTCATCCGGCCCGCGCTGCGCGCGGCGATGGGCTTGCCGCACCCGCACCGGCCCCTGCGCACCGCGGTGCTCACCGAGCCGGTGACCTCTCCGCGGGGCAAGCGGCAATTCCGTCGGGCCGTCCTCGACGAGGGGCGCGTCACCAGCTACGGCCCCCCGGCGTCGCACCATCTGCGCTGGCTGGCGTCGGCCAATGGGCTACTCGACATTCCCGAGGATGTCGTGGAGGTGCCCGCCGGAACCGAGCTGCAGGTGTGGGACCTGAGTTAAGACCGGTGGAACTCGTCGGCCGCGTCGAACGCCGTGCCGAATCGGATCGCAATCGCGGTGACTGCAAGCACCACCGGGATGACGACCAGCGCCGCCGACAGTCCGGCCCACTGGGCGAGGTGGCCGATCAGCGGCGGGCCGAGCAGATAACCCACCCAGCCGGTCGCGGCCACGATCGCGATCGCCGATCCCCCACCGCCGGCCCCGTACGCGGCGCTGAATGCCGTCGGCACCAGCAGCGCCACCCCAACCCCCAGGCCGGCGAACCCGATCACACCCAGCACCGGGTTGGCCGTCGCGAGCGTCACGCCCATTGCGACGACGGCGATCAGCGCCAGCGCGGGCAGCAACCGGCGGGCCGGCACCCGCGCATGCAGCCGCAGCGCGCCGAACCGGACCGCGACCATCGCCAGGGTGTAGGCCGCATAGCTCAGCGCCGACAGACCCGGCCCAGCACCGATGACGTCGTGCACGTAGTTGGCCGACCAGTCGGTGGCAGCGCCCTCGCAGAGAAAGGAGGCGAAGGCCACCGCGGCCAGGATCGCGACGGTCGGGGTGATCCGGGCGCGGCCACGCGCCTCCGGCGACGCAGCGACCGCCTCCCCCGCGACCAGGTGCCGGGTGAGTGGTCGCACCACCACCAGGACCAGTACCCCGAGGAACACCAGTTGCGGCTCCAGCCCAATGCCCGCCGTCACGCATGCGGCGCCGATCAACGCGCCCAGCAGGGCGCCGACGCTCCACATACCGTGGAAGCGGGCCATGATCGGGGAGCCCGCGAGGCGCTCCACGGTGCCTGCCGAGGTGTTCATCGCGACGTCCAGACCGCCCTGGAAGGCGCCCCACAGCGCCAGCGACGCGAACAACCACAGACCCGAGGTGGCCAGGCCGACCGTCATCGCCGCCAGGGCGTAGCCGGCGACCAGCACCGGCACCAACCGGCGGCTGCCCCAGCGTGGCAACGCCCAGTGGCAACACACTGTGGCCGCAACCGAGCCCAGCGGAGCCCCGAACAGCGCGGTTCCCAGCTGCCCGTCGTCGAGCCCCAGATCGCCTTTCACCTGCGGAATATGCGCGGCCCACGACGAAAACACCACAGCGTGGGCGAGGAACGCTGCAGTGACGGCCACCTTGGCGCGGCGAAGCTCCGGCGAGCGCGGATGTTGTGTGGAATTCAGATCGGACCCCTCCGGCGAGCCTAGCGTCTTCCGTAAGATGACCCGCGTGGCAAAACGCCCTGGCTCCACCGAAGGACCGGCGCACCTGATCGAACTCGTGCGCTCCACCGTTCCCCCGCTGCACCCGGCCGGCCTGCCGTTCGTCGCGGCCGGTCTGGCGGTGGCGGCAGCGGGGTACCGGCACCGCTGGGTGCGCCGCACGGGGCTGCTGGCGGCGGGCGCGTGCGCGGGATTCTTCCGGCACCCAGCGCGGGTGTCACCCAGCGCGGCCGGCGCGGTCGTCGCACCCGCGGACGGCACGATCTGCGTGATCGACACCGCGGTCCCGCCCGCCGAGCTCAGCATGGGCACCACACCGCTGCCCCGGGTCAGCATCTTCCTGTCCATCTTCGACGTGCACGTACAACGCGCCCCGGTCGGTGGCGAGGTGGTCGCCGTCCAGCACCGGCCCGGCGCCTTCCTGTCCGCCGACCTGCCCGAGGCCAGCGAGGCCAACGAACGCACCAGCGTGCGGATCCGCACCGCCACCGGAGCCGAAGTGGTCGCCGTGCAGATCGCCGGTCTGGTGGCACGCCGCATCGTGTGCAACGCCCACGTCGGCGACAAACTCGCCATCGGCCAGACCTACGGACTGATCCGGTTCGGCTCCCGGCTGGACACCTACCTGCCGCCGGGAACGCAACCACTGGCCGAGGTCGGCCAGCGCGCCGTCGGCGGCGAGACCGTACTGGCCCAGCTGTCATGATCAACAAGCCGCCGCGCCGGCGAACCGTCGACCTGCATCTGCTGCCCAGCGCCATGACCGTGCTGTCCATCTGCGCGGGCCTGACCTCGATCAAATTCGCCCTCGACCACAAGCCGATACCGGCGATGGCGTTGATCGCGGTCGCCGCGATCCTGGACGCCCTGGACGGGCGGGTGGCCCGCATCCTGGACGCTCAGTCCCGCATGGGCGCCGAGATCGACTCGCTGGCCGACGCGGTGAACTTCGGAGTGGCGCCGGCGCTGGTGGTCTACGTGACGCTGCTGTCGAAGTTTCCGGTCGGCTGGCCGGTGGTGCTGCTGTACGCGGTGTGCGTGGTGCTGCGACTGGCGCGCTACAACGCGCAGTTGGACGACGGAACCATGCCCCCGTACGCGAAGGAATACTTCGTCGGCATGCCGGCACCGGCCGGGGCGGTGTCCATGATCGGCACCATCGGCCTCAAACTGCAGTTCGGCGAGGGCTGGTGGACATCGGTCTGGGCGCTGTCGCTGTGGATAGCGGGAACCTCGCTGCTGATGGTCAGCGCGCTGCCGATGAAGAAGTTCCACACCCTGGCGGTGCCGCCTAATTGGGCCGCCCCGTTGCTGGCTGTGCTGGCGCTGGCCGCGGCCGCCGCGGTCGTCTACCCCTACATCCTGATCTGGGTGATCATCATCTCCTACGTCTGCCACATCCCGTTTGCGATGCGCAGCAAGCGCTGGCTGGCCAAGCACCCCGAGGCGTGGGACGACAACAACAAGGAACGACGCGCCGCCCGGCGCGCGACCCGACGGGCACAGCCGAACCGGCACTCGGTGGCACGGCTCGGCCTGCGCAAGCCCGGCGGGCGGCCGTGAGTTGGCTCAGCAACTCACCCTCACCGCGCGACTGAACACCTCGGCGGTCGATTCGCGCCGCGGTGTGGTGCGCCTGCACCCCAGCGCCATCGCCGCCCTGGGCATCCGGGAATGGGATGCGGTGTCGCTCACCGGTTCTCGGACCACCGCCGCGGTGGCTGGCATGGCGACCGTGGACATCCCAGTGCTGACGGTGCTGCTCGACGACGTCACGCTGTCCAACGCCGGTCTGCGCGAGGGCACCGAGGTGCTGGTCAGCGCGGTCACCGTGTACGGCGCCCGAACGGTGACGCTGAGCGGCTCGACCCTGGCCACCCGATCGCTGTCGCCGGCCACGCTGCGCCAGGCGTTGCTGGGCAAGGTGATGACGGTCGGCGATGCGGTGTCGCTGCTGCCGCGTGACCTGGGGCCGGGCACTTCGACGTCGGACGCCACCCGCGCGCTGGCTTCCTCGGTCGGAATCAGCTGGACCTCCGAGTTGCTGACGGTGACCGGGGTCGACCCGGACGGGCCGGTCAGTGTGCAGCCGAACACGCTGGTCGGCTGGGGCCCGGGGATTCCGGACTCGGTACGCATCATCCCGCCCGTCGACGTCTCCACCCCGGAGATGCAGGTCGAGGAACTTAAGGGCACTCAACCGCAGGCCGCCAAGCTCACCGAATGGCTCAAACTCGCCCTCGACGAGCCGCACCTGCTCAAGAGCCTTGGCGCCGGCACCAACCTGGGTGTGCTGGTGTCGGGTCCGGCCGGGGTCGGCAAGGTGACGCTGGTGCGGGCGGTGTGCGCCGGTCGCAGGCTGGTGCAACTGGACGGTCCGGCCACCGGCGCGCTGGCGGCCGACGACCGCCTCAAGTCGGTGGCGGCGGCGGTGGCGGACGTGCGTGGTGCCGGTGCGCAGGGCGGCGCGGTGCTGCTGATCACCGATGTCGACGCGCTGTTGCCGGAGATCGCCGAGCCGGTGGCCGCGCTGATCCTCACCGAGCTGCGCAAGGCGGTGGCCAGTGACGGCGTGGCGCTGATCGCCACCACGGCGCGTCCCGATCAGATCGATGCGCGGCTGCGCTCCCCGGAGTTGTGCGACCGCGAGCTGACGCTGCCGCTGCCCGATGCGGCGACCCGCAAGGCGCTGCTGGAGGCGCTGCTGCGCAACGTGCCCACCGGCGACCTCGACCTCGACGAAATCGCTTCCCGGACACCGGGTTTCGTTGTCGCCGACCTGGCCGCGCTGATGCGCGAGGCGGCGCTGCGGGCCGCGTCGCGGGCCAGCGCCGACGGTCGGGCTCCCACCCTGAACCAGGAGGACCTTCTCGGCGCGCTTACCGTCATCCGGCCGCTGTCCCGCTCGGGCAGCGAAGAGATCAGCGTCGGCAGCGTCACACTCGCCGACGTCGGCGACATGGCTGAGGCCAAGCAGGCTCTCACCGAGTCGGTGCTGTGGCCGTTGCAGCACCCCGACACGTTCGCGCGGCTGGGTGTGGATCCGCCGCGCGGGGTGTTGCTCTACGGCCCACCCGGCTGCGGCAAGACGTTCGTGGTCCGCGCGCTGGCCAGCACCGGGCAGTTGAGCGTGCATGCCGTCAAGGGCTCCGAGTTGATGGACAAGTGGGTGGGGTCCTCGGAGAAGGCCGTCCGCGAATTGTTCCGGCGGGCACGCGATTCCGCGCCGTCGCTGGTGTTCCTCGACGAGGTGGACGCGCTGGCGCCGCGGCGCGGCCAGAGCTTCGACTCGGGCGTTACCGACCGCGTGGTGGCCGCGCTGCTGACCGAACTGGACGGCATCGACCCGCTGCGCGACGTCGTCGTGTTGGGTGCCACCAACCGTCCGGACCTCATCGACCCGGCGCTGCTGCGCCCCGGCCGGCTGGAGCGGTTGGTGTTCGTCGAACCGCCCGACACGCAGGCCCGACGCGAAATCCTGCGCACCGCAGGCAAATCCATCCCCCTGAGCGATGACGTCGATCTGGATCAGGTGGCCGCGGGCCTGGACGGCTACAGCGCCGCGGACTGCGTGGCCCTGTTGCGCGAAGCGGCGCTGACCGCGATGCGCCGCTCCATCGATGCCTCCGACGTCACCGCGGCCGATCTGGCCGCGGCCCGCGAGAAGGTGCGCCCCTCACTGGATCCGCTGCAGCTGGAATCGTTGCGCGCGTTCGCCAACGACTCGCGTGGTTAATCGGACAGCTGGAACTCGACCATCGCGGTCACCGAATCCACGGCTTCCAGCAGGGCGGCCAACCGATCGGCGGCCGACGGTGCGGCCAGCACGGCATAGCGGTCCGCCGGACCCATCGGTACGCGAGCGGCCAACGCGTACAACATGTTCGACTTGTCGTCGGGATCGCGCGGATAATCGAACAGCACGTCGCGGTCCGGCAGCTCGATTCCGCGCACCGCGGCGATCCGCTCGTACAGCGCCAGCACCCGGTCCTCGACGTCGCGGAACTGTGCGGCGGTCACCGGCAGCCCCGGTTCGTCGGGCCAGACCTGCACGCGGGCCCGCGGGAACGGGTCGTCGGGCAGCCATTCCCGCACCCGGATCCGCTCGCCGATCCGGCAGCGCAGCGCGAATTGGCCCGAGCCGCCGTCCACGTACTCGGTGATGGTGGCCAGCGTCCCGACGTCGCTGCGCGCGTCGCCGCCGCCGACTTCGCGGCCACGCGAGATCAGCACCACGCCGAAGCGGGGCCGCTCGCTTTCCATGCAGTGGCGCACCAGCGCGGTGTAGCGGGGCTCGAAGATGCGCAGCGGCAGCGTCTCGTCGGGCAGCAACGCCGACTCGAGCGGGAACATCGGCAGCTCGACTGTGTCACGGTTCACGGACGTACACCCCCTGCGACCACTATGCAGCAACGAAGTGGCCACGGCAGCGACATCCTGCTCAAACCTCCAGTTCGGCGACCAACGCGTCGACCACCGCGCGCAGGTCGCCGTCGTGCTCTTCGGCCACCCGGCGCTGCCGTTGGTAGGAAGCACCCAGGCGCGGGATGTCGGCGACGGCGGCCAGTTCGTCGGTGCAGTGCAATGCGCGGGCGACCGGTTCGAGCCGGTTGAGCACGTCGTCGAGATCCTCGGTGACCAACCGCTCGTTGCTGTCGGCGTCCAGGATGATCACCGCGTCCAAGCCGTAGCGGGCCGCCCGCCATTTGTTCTCCTGGACGTGCCACGGGGGCATGGTCGGCAACGACTCGTCGGCTTCCAGCCGGCGGTCCAGGTCGACGATCAGGCAATGCGTCAGCGCCACCAGGGCGCCCAGCTCGCGCAGATTGGACACGCCGTCGCAGATGCGCACCTCGATGGTGCCCAGGTGCGGGGAAGGCCGGATGTCCCAACGGACTTCGTCGACGTGGTCGATGATGCCGGTTTTCTTCTGGTCGTAGACGAATCCTTCGAATTCCGACCATTTCTGGAACTGGAACGGCAATCCGGCGGTGGGTAGTTGCTGAAACATCATGGCCCGGTTGCTCGCGTATCCGGTGTCCACGCCGGCCCACCAGGGCGACGACGCCGACAGCGCGAGCAGGTGGGGATATTGGTTGAGCAACGACGTCATGATCGGCATCACCTTGTTGGGCGAGGAGATCCCGACGTGCACGTGCACACCCCAGATCAGCATCTGCCGGCCCCACCACTGAGTGCGTTTGATCAGCTCGGCGTAGCGCGGCGCGTCGGTGAGTTTCTGGCTGGACCACTGCGCGAAGGGATGGGTGCCGGCGCAGAACAGCTCCATGCCCCGGTCGCGGACGATGCGTCGAGCCGGGGCCAGGGTGTCGCGCAGATCCTGCATCGCCTCAGCCGCGTTCACGCAGATCCCGCTGACGATCTCGACGGTGTTGCGCAGCAATTCCTTGTGCACGCGGGGGTTTTCACCGATTTCGGCGATCACCGCGGTCGCTTCGTTGCTCAGGTCGCGGGTCTGCGCGTCGACCAGCGCGAACTCCCATTCCACGCCCACGGTGGGCCGCGCCGAGCGGGCGAAGTCGATGCGACTGGCGGCCCGGCTGGGTGGCAGGCTGGCCGGGCCGTTACCCGGACCCGATGACACCGCAGGCCACCCGCTTGCCGGCGTCACCGGTTGTCATCGTGGTCTCGTCCGGGCCGGGCACGCCGTTGACCTGGTAGCGGTCCGGGATGTTCATGAAGTTGTCCGGGCCTTCGTGGATGATGATCGCAGTCTTGGCGCCCGAGATCAGGTCGTCCATGGTGAAGCCGTCCGTGGTGGTGACCAGCATCGCCGCGCCGTTCTTGCGGACCTGCAGCGAGGTCAGGTCCCCGCTGGAGTGGCCGCTGGACCCGGGAGCCTGGAAATGCCCACCGGCGGAAAGGAAGTCACCCGTCGGACCGCCGTTGGGGGCCACCGAATTGGGCTCACACTTGCCGACTTTGTGGATGTGCATGCCGTGGAAGCCGGGGGCGAGCCCGCTGCCGCTGTTGGCGGTGACCGTCACGGTGGCGTAGCCGTTGGCGAACTCGAATTTGGCCGTCGCGACCTCGTTGCCGCCGGGGCCTTTCAGCACGGTGGTCAGCGTCTGCCCGGCCGGGGGCGCCTCCTGGGTGCTGGGCGCCGCCTCGGCGTGACCGGAGGTGGACGGGCCGGGCGACCCCGTCCAGACCGTCGGGTTGGTACCGGGTGTCGTCGACGCCTGTTGAGGCGACGAACACGCGCTCAACAGCGCGACGCTGGCGGCCGCGGACAGGGCGGCGGTGACGGCTGCAACTTTGGGAGCGGCGGGCTTAGGCATAGCGGAGAGCCTAGCGTGACGACGATGCGGGTCGAAACGATGACCCGCTGAGGAGTCGCGCAATCGACCCAGCGTGACGACGATGCGGGTCGAAACGATGACCCGCTGAGGAGTCGCGCAATCGACCCAGCGTGACGACGATGCGGGTTCAGCCTCAACCCATTACCAAAACGATGACGCCCGGCGGCTGGTCGGCGAGGGCGGGGATGCGCTTCTCGACGGGAGCTCCCAGCTTCTTGCCCACCGCTTCGGCCGTGGCTTTCTCGCTGTCTTCGCCGTAGTAGACGGTGGTGGCCGAGACGTCGGAGACCGAAAGGTTGGTCACGTCGGTGACTTTGAACCCGGCGGCCTTCAGTTCGTCGGCCGTGGACTTGGCAATGCCCTCTTTCGACGAGATGTTGTACACCCGCACCTCGGCGTCTGCCGCGGGCTTGGCGCTGGTCGAGGTGGGCGAGGCGGAGCTGGACGCGGTGCTAACCGACGACGAGTCCTCGTCCGCCTTTCCGGAGGACCCCAGCGCCTGCCAGCCGAGCAGCAGAAAGATGACGCCCAGGAACAGCAGCACCATCACCATGGCCCGCAGGGGAAGGCCCGAAGAGTCGGGTACGCGCTCGTTCATCGAAGCCACTGTAACCAGCGGATGGCCGGAACCTGCAAAGCCGCGTGAGCCGTCAGGTCACCTCGAAGCCGAGGCGCCGTGCGGCGCGGGCCTTTTGGCGGCTGGCGCGCAGCCGCCGCAGTCGTTTCACCAGCATCGGGTCGGCGGCCAGCGCTTCGGGCCGGTCGACGAGTGCGTTCAACACCTGGTAGTAGCGGGTTGCCGACATGGAGAACAACTCTTTGATGGCGTCTTCCTTGACCCCGGCGAACTTCCACCACTGCCGCTCGAAGGCCAGAATGTCGTGCTCGCGACGGGTCAGCCCTTCGGGAATTTCCGAGTCGTCGCCCGCTCGCTCTGCCCGCGCCATGGCGCTGTCCATATTGCTTCCCCTGGACCCTTCCGGCGAATGTCGATTACTCGTGGTACTTGACCTATATACGGGCATTGTCGTGCGCGAATATTGAACCACGCCGCAATGTGTTGCGCCGGAAAGCAGACCCGCGCGTCGGCCGAATTGTCGTCGAGTTGCCGTGCCTCGACGCTGGTCACACGGCGTGACGAAGGTGACACCCGGCCGGGCCGTAAGCTAGCCGACCATGGCAGTCGTACCCATCCGCATCGTGGGAGATCCCGTCCTGCACACTGCGACGACGCCGGTGCCCGTCGGAGCCGACGGATCGCTGCCTGCCGAGTTGCCGGAATTGATCAAGACCATGTTCGACACGATGGACGCCGCCCACGGCGTCGGCCTGGCCGCCAACCAGATCGGCCACAGTCTGCGCCTGTTCGTCTACGACTGCGCCGACGACCGGGGACTCACCGACCATCGTCGCGGGGTGGTGATCAACCCGGTGCTGGAAACCTCCGAAATCCCCGAGACCATGCCGGCGGCGGGCCACGAAGATGACGAAGGCTGCCTCTCGGTGCCGGGTGAGTCGTTCCCGACCGGCCGCGCGGACTGGGCCCGGGTCACCGGGCTCGACGCCGACGGCAAACCGGTCAGCATCGAGGGCACCGGTCTGTTCGCGCGCATGCTGCAGCACGAGACGGGGCATCTCGACGGATTCCTGTATGTGGATTGCCTGATCGGCCGGCACGCCCGGGCCGCCAAGCGTGCGATCAAGGCGCACGGCTGGGGTGTCCCCGGGTTGTCGTGGCTGCCCGGCGAGGGGCCCGACCCGTTCGGTCACTGATGGCGTCGTGGCCGGAACTCGGGACCCGCATCGCGCTGCGCTACCGCCGGTCACCCGGATCGGTTCCGCCGTTGACCGACGCGATCGGGCGCCTGTTGGCCTTCGACCCGACGGTGCGGTTGCAAACCAAGTCGGGCGCGATCGTCGAGGTCTCGCCCGCCGACGTGGTGTCGTTGCGCGTGCTGACCGACGCGCCGGTGCGCACCGCGGACATCCGGGCACTCGAGCGCGCCGACGCCGCGGCGCGGGCGGGCGCCGAGGAAATCTGGCTGGACGGCTGGCTGTTGCGCGCGGCCGGCGGCGTCGACCTTGCTACCAATTCAGCTGTGCCGCTGGATATTTCGGCAAACATCGGCGCGCTGCCCGCGATCGTCGACTGGTTTGCGAGCCGTGGGCTGACGCCGCGCCTGGCGCTGCCCGACCGGCTGCTGGACCCGCCGCCGGGCTGGGTACTCGAACACACCGAACGGTTCTTGCTGCGCGAGGCGGCATCCGGCGAATTCCTGGTCGTGCCCGACGACGCGTCGCCGCCCGTGCCCGGTGGCTATTGGCTGCATCATCGCCGTCGATACTTCGCGCCACCCGGTGGTCCACCCACAAGCCCACCCGCAAGTAGATAGGAGGAGCCGTGCCCCACGACACGCTGCGACTGGCCACCTGGAACGTCAACTCGATCCGTTCCCGGCTGGACCGCGTCTTGAGCTGGCTGGAGCGCGCCGAGGTCGATGTGCTGGCCATGCAGGAGACCAAGTGCTCGGACGCGCAGTTCCCCGCGCTGCCGTTCTACGAACTCGGCTACGAGGTCGCCCACGTCGGCTTCAACCAGTGGAACGGGGTGGCGATCGCCTCCAAAGTCGGACTGCACGACGTGCAGGTCGGTTTCGACGGCCAGCCCAGCTGGAGCAGCAAACCCGACGTCGCCGCCGCGGCCGAGGCCCGCGCCCTGGCTGCCACCTGTGCGGGCGTGCGGGTGTGGAGCCTTTATGTGCCCAACGGCCGGACGCTGGACGACCCGCACTACGCCTATAAGTTGAATTGGCTTGCCGCGCTGCGGGATACGGCTGAATCCTGGCTGCGCGAAGACCCGTCGGCCCCGATCGCACTGGTCGGGGACTGGAACATCGCCCCGACCGACGACGACGTCTGGAGCACCGAGTTCTTCGCAGGTTGCACGCACGTCTCCGAACCGGAACGCAAGGCTTTCGAAGCGATTGTCGAAGCCCAATTCACCGACGTGGTGCGGCCTTTCACTCCTGGGCCGGGCGTCTACACCTACTGGGACTACACCCAGTTGCGGTTCCCGAAGAAGCAGGGCATGCGCATCGACTTCATCCTCGGCTCGCCGGCGCTGGCCGAGAAAGTGGTTCACGCGGAGATCGTCCGGGAGGAACGCAAAGGCAAGGCGCCCAGCGATCACGCACCGGTGCTGGTCGACCTGCGGGCCCCGTGATGCTCCCAAACTTCTGTGAACCACATTGTAATTTCTGGTGAAGTCGGCGGCCGAGGGGTATACAAGCAGGAGAACCGAGGTCAGGGAGTGAACATGGGTGTCGTCGACGGAACGTTTCGCGCTGTGGGGCGCACGGTTAGCCGTGCGGCGTCGGCTACCACGGCGGCCGCCGGTGCGGTCGGCGGAGCGGCGGTCGACGGCATCGTCGGCGGGGTCAAAGGCGCCGCCGAGGGAATCCAGCACGGCATCAGCACCGGCAGCAAGTCGACGCCGGCGGCGGCCCTGACCCTCGGCGCCATCGGCGCGGCGGGGCTGGTCGAGTGGCCCATCCTGCTGGCCGTCGGTGGCGGTGCGCTGTTGCTGCGCCGGATGAACAAGAAGCCCGAGCAGGGTGCCGTGGCCACACCGGCCAAGCTCGCCTCGGTTCCCACCGAGCCGGCCGCCGAGGAAGCGCCAAAGAAGGCGGTGCGCAAGGCCCCCGCGAAGAAGACCGCCGGCCGGCGCGCCGGCGCCAGCGATCTACGCAGCACTAACTAGACAGGCGGCGTTGGTATACGGGTGCGGATCGGCCGGGGAACTCGTCCCGTTGCGCCCGGGTGCCGACCTCGAGCACGCCCACCCGCCACAGCAGCGCATAGAGTTCGGTCAGGGGCCGCCTGAGTAAAACGGCTAATGACGCGGCGAGCGGGTCGAGCCGAGCATCTGTCGTCGTCATATTTCCGACGGTGACCCCATCACCCGGCGTGACGGGAAACCCTTCGTTACTGAAAGGCAAATGATGGCCGAAAAGAAGGCTTCCAGCGGTACCACGCAGCGAGAAGCGGTGCAACACGTCCGGGCCGGCCACACGTTCGCAATCAACCTGCCGGTGGTGGGCAAACTTCAGGTCCCCCACCCCGAGCAGCTGGCGTACTACGCCGGTATCGCCGCGTTGACGGCCTTCGAACTGATCGACTGGCCGGTGGCGCTGGTCATCGCGACCGGACACCTGCTGGCCAGCAACCACCGCAATCAGATTCTCGAGGAAATAGGCGAAGCCCTGGAGGAAGCCGACTAACCGGCGACGGCACGGTCGAACCGCAGTGTCACCCGGGTACCGTTGGCGGTCCGGATCGTGTCGACCTGGTCGGCCAGCCTGCTGATCATGGTGAGGCCACGGCCGCGCCGTCGACTGCGCTGACTGGCGGACGAGTCGCCGGTCCAGCACCCGGAGTCGCTGACGGTGACCGACACCGTTCCGTGCGAATGGAACGCCTCGATCGTCACCGTCAGGCGCGACTCGCAGCGACTGCCGTGTTCGATCGCGTTGGTGACCGCTTCCCCCGTCGCCAACAGGATGTCCTGCTCGCGTTCCGGGTCGACGGTGATCAGCCGCAGCCAATCGCGCAGCGCGCCGCGCCCCACCGGGATGTGGTCCGGTGTGGCGGGCAGCGCCACGGCGAAACTGCGCGCACAGGTGTGGGTGGGCCGCAGCGCGAGTACCACGACGTCGTCGCGGTAGCCACCGGGTGGCTTCATCCGGGCCAGCAGCTCAGCACACACCGATCCCACCGGCAGCCATGCGCACTCGGCCGCCGCGGCACGCAGCCGGTCGAACCCGTAGCTGGGGCTCTCTTCGGCCCGCTCGATCAGTCCGTCGGTATAGAGCAGCACGAGGCTGCCAGGCGGCAGGTACTCCGTCGCGGTCCGCCCGGGCACCGGGTCCGCGCCGCTGGCAATCGGCGGCCGCCGCCCTTCGCTGAGGAAGACCGGATGCTCCTCCGGCGGCACCAGCAGCGGAGGCGGGTGGCCCGCACACGAATAGCTGATGCGGTCCCGCTCACCGGTGCTGTCGACGACGGCGTATGCCAGCGTCGCGCAACGGGCGCCGGCGACGGTGGCCGCGTATTTGTCCAATGCTTCCAGCACAGCGGCCGGGTCGGCCGCGGTCAGCGCGGATACGGTTACTGCGGCACGCAGCCTGCTCATCACGATCGCGGCGGGCAGCCCGTGGCCGTCGACGTCGCCGACCGAGACACCGATCCGGCCGGGCGTCAGCTTGGTCGCCGAATACCAGTTGCCGCCGACCCGGGCGGCGTCGTCGGCCGGTTGGTAGACGGCTGCCACCACGGCGTCCGTCGACCCGTGGTCGAGGTCGAGCAGGTGGTCCTGGAAGTCGGCGGCGATGCGGTGTTCGCGTGCAGTCAGCAGGAGCCGGTTCAGCACCTCCTGGGCGACATCGGCTATCCGGGCGAACATGTCGAGTTCAGCCTCGCTGAACGTACGCGCACTCGACCACAGCAGTAACAGCACGCCGATGACATTTCCGCTGCCGGAGTGCAATGGATGGGCCACGCAGGCACGCACCGAACCCGCCATGTCGCGGACGGCATGGTCGTACCGCGGGGGCAGGTCGAACGTGTCGGGGATGATCATTCGCCGGCCGCTGGTGATCACGTCGACGCCCACCAGCGGACTGTCCAGCCGGGCGACGTGGTACCGGTCCTTGAGCTCGGCAGGGAGCGCGCCGGCGAATTCGAAGCGGACGTGCTCTTCACCGTCGACCATCACGCCGACCGCAGCCGCGGTGGCGCCGCCGCACCCGTGCGGCGAGGCCAGCACGGCGGTCAGGATCCCGGTGACCGAGTCGGCGGCCTGGACCGCGAAGTCGCGCATCGGGAGCTCGGTCATCGTCGCAGGGCGTCGGACAGACTCGGGCTGATGTCGAGGACACGGTCCAGTTCGGTGACCTGGATCGGTTGCAGCACCCGGCTATGGTCGGCGACCACCCGCACCGTGGTGCCGGCAGTCGCACCCGCCTCATGACAGTCCAGGACGGCGTTCAAGCCGGCGCTGCCGAAGAAGTTGACCGCCTGTAAGTCCAGGATCAGCAGCCGCGCTGGGTGGCCGGCGGCCATCCGGAGCGCGGCAGTGCCCGCCTGCCTGAGCTGATCCACCGTGCTGGTGTCGACGTCGCCTCTGACATGCACGATCACCGCCGCCTCACCAGACTCGTGAGCGACTTCCAACAGTTCCATCGCTTTAGCCCACCTCGAGTCGGATCGGCCGGAGGCCTGAGCCACACCAGCCCGAATCCGCTGTCTCTCCCGTCCCAGATTCCGAGCCTAGCCGGTTTCGGTCTCCGCAGGAATGCGCTCGTGCACCGTCAGGAGCAGGTGGTCGAACTGACCCTGCACGGACGCCGACGGGCTCTCCAGCCGGGCGACCTCGGCGAGCAGCTGGGTAGCCAGCCCGCGCAGTTTGGTGTTCGTCTCCTGCGATCGCCACTGCAGCACGCGGAACGCCTGATCAGCACTGACCCGGTAAACGAACATCAGCACGCCCTTGGCCTGCTCGATCACCGCGCGGTTGTCGAAGAGGTCGGGCAGGGCCTCGTCGAGCACCTCCTGACGCGTCTCGTCCAGGGTCTCGGTGAGGTCGATGTAGTGCCCGGCGGTGCCCAACACCGCGCCGGAGTCGTCGACCATGCGATCGGCCACCACGATCGCGTCGTGCACGTTGCCGGCGGTGTCGATGAACCGGTGCCGACTGGAGAACGGCTCGCCCGACCGCAGCGCATAGTCGAGCAGATCCTGCACGTGCGCGCGGTCGTCGGGATGTTTGTGGGACAACAGCAGTTCGGTGGTGGGCTGCACGTCGCCGGGTTCGTAGCCGTGCATCCGGGCCACCTCGTCGGACCACTCCCAATGTTGCCCGACGAACCAGAACCGGAAGCTGCCCACGTTCAGATACGGGCCGGCCCCGGGGGCGAGCACGGGATCGGGGGACTGCTCGCGGCCCCCCGGCGCCGCGGCGTCGTTCTCGGCACGCTGCACGTTTGGCATCATCGCACCCGGCAGTCGGGGCGGCCACCTCGGTGGCCATCCCACGGCTGAGCATCGCGTCCGCTGCCTTCCGACGCCGCGCTGCGCTAGCGTGGAAGACGCCCAACCGAAAATCACACGGGAGCGCACGCCCGGTGCGCTGAGAGGACGGCTCGGGGCCGTCGACCGTACGAACCTGACCGGGTAATGCCGGCGTAGGGAGAACCAAGATGACCGATCTGATTTCGACGACCCCGGAGATGGCCGGCGCCGCAGTGACAACCGGCCCCATAGCGGGCAGCAGAAAGACTTACCGGGAGGTCGAGGGGGTCCCCGGCGCACGGGTGCCGTTCCGTCGGGTACACCTGTCCACCGGGGATCATTTCGACCTCTACGACACCTCCGGGCCGTACACCGACGACAACGCGGTGATCGACCTGAGCGCGGGCCTGCCGCCGCGTCCGGGCGTGGTTCGCGACCGCGGCACTCAGCTGCAGCGTGCCCGTGCCGGGGAGATCACCGCCGAGATGGCCTACATCGCGGTCCGCGAGGGCATGCCCGCGGAATTGGTGCGCGACGAGGTGGCCCGGGGCCGCGCGGTCATCCCGGCCAATCACAACCATCCCGAGAGCGAGCCGATGATCATCGGCAAGGCGTTCGCGGTGAAGGTCAACGCCAACATCGGTAACTCGGCCGTCACGTCCTCGATCGCCGAGGAGGTCGACAAGATGGTGTGGGCCACCCGCTGGGGTGCGGACACCATCATGGACCTGTCCACCGGCAAGAACATCCACGAGACCCGCGAGTGGATCATGCGCAACTCGCCGGTGCCGGTTGGCACGGTGCCGATCTATCAGGCGCTGGAAAAGGTCAAGGGCGACCCGACCCAACTCACCTGGGAGCTGTACCGCGACACCGTAATCGAGCAGTGCGAGCAGGGTGTGGACTACATGACCGTGCACGCCGGGGTGCTGCTGCGGTATGTGCCGCTCACCGCCAAGCGGGTCACCGGCATCGTGTCCCGCGGCGGGTCGATCATGGCCGCCTGGTGCCTGGCGCACCACCGGGAGTCGTTCCTGTACACCAACTTCGAGGAACTCTGCGACATCCTGGCCCGCTACGACGTCACGTTCTCGCTGGGCGACGGCCTGCGGCCGGGTTCCATCGCCGACGCCAACGACGCCGCCCAGTTCGCCGAGTTGCGCACCCTGGGTGAGTTGACCAAGATCGCGAAATCCCATGGCGTGCAGGTGATGATCGAAGGCCCGGGACATGTCCCGATGCACAAGATCGTGGAGAACGTGCGCCTGGAAGAAGAGTGGTGCGAGGAAGCACCCTTCTACACGCTGGGGCCGCTGGCCACTGACATCGCGCCGGCCTACGACCACATCACCTCGGCGATCGGTGCGGCCATCATCGCCCAGGCCGGCACCGCGATGCTGTGCTACGTCACCCCCAAGGAACACCTCGGACTGCCGGACCGCAAGGACGTCAAGGACGGTGTGATCGCCTATAAGATCGCCGCGCATGCGGGTGATCTGGCCAAGGGGCACCCGCACGCCCAGGAGCGTGACAATGCTTTGAGCACCGCGCGTTTCGAGTTCCGGTGGAACGACCAGTTCGCACTGTCGCTGGACCCCGACACGGCGCGGGAATACCACGACGAAACGCTGCCGGCCGAGCCCGCCAAGACCGCGCACTTCTGCTCGATGTGCGGGCCGAAGTTCTGCTCGATGCGGATCACCCAGGACGTGCGCGACTTCGCCGCCAAGCACGGGCTGGAAACCGAGGAGGATGTCGAAGCCATGCTGGCCGCGGGCATGGAGGAGAAGTCACGCGAGTTCGCCGATCACGGCAACCGGGTGTATCTCCCGCTCGCTCAGCAGTGACGCTGCCGCTGCCGGCGCCGGGTGCGACGCCGCTGCGGGTGCTGACCGTCGCCGGATCCGACTCCGGCGGCGGCGCGGGCATCCAGGCCGACATGCGCACGATGGCGCTGCTCGGCGTGCACGCCTGCGTCGCCGTCACCGCGGTCACCGTGCAGAACACGTTGGGCGTCAAGAGCTTTCATGAGGTTCCCGACGACGTGGTGGCCGGCCAGATCGAAGCGGTGGTGACGGACATCGGCATTCAGGCCGCCAAGACCGGGATGCTGGCGTCGTCGAACATCATCGCAACGGTGGCGGACACCTGGCGTCGGCTGGGCCTGACGGTGCCGCTGGTGGTCGATCCGGTGTGCGCGTCCATGCACGGCGATCGACTACTGGCCCACGAAGCACTGGATTCGCTTCGCTCCCAACTGTTTCCGTTGGCCACGCTGGTGACACCCAACCTGGACGAGGTGCGACTGTTGGTCGACATCGATGTCGTCGACGACGAATCTCAACGGGCGGCGGCCAAGGCGCTGCATGCGTTGGGCCCGCGGTGGGCGCTGGTCAAGGGCGGGCACCTGCGGAGCTCGCAGTTCAGCTCCGACCTACTGTATGACGGCGCGGATTTCTACGAGTTCCACGAGGCACGAGTAGCCACCGCCTGCGACCACGGCGGTGGTGACACGCTGGCCAGCGCGGTGGCGTGTGCGCTGGCGCACGGCTACACCGTGCCCGACGCCGTCCGGTTCGGGAAGCATTGGGTCACCGAATCTTTGCGCGCCGCCTACCCGCTGGGCCACGGCCACGGCCCGGTCTCGCCGCTGTTTCGGCTCGGGATATGAGTCTCGGGTTATGAATCTCGGGTTATGAATCTCGAAGCCATCGCCGGGATCGCGCACGAACCAGCGGGCACGCCGAAAGGGATCGCCGTGCTCACTCACGGCGCCGGTGGAAACCGGGATGCCAAACTGCTGCAACAGTTTTGCGACGAGTGGGCGCGTCACGGCTGGCTGGCGGTCCGCTACAACCTGCCCTACCGGCGGCGCCGCCCGAAGGGCCCGCCGTCCGGGTCGGCGGCAGCCGACCGAGCCGGCATCGTCGAGGCGATCGAGCTGTGCCGCGGTCTCGCCGCGGGTCCGCTGGTCGCCGGTGGTCATTCCTACGGCGGCCGGCAGACGTCGATGGTGGTCGCGGACGGGGACGCGTCCGTCGACGTGTTGGCGCTGTCGTCCTATCCCCTGCATCCACCCGGCAAGCCCGAACGCGCCCGCACCGAGCACCTGCCGGGCATCACGGTGCCCACCGTGTTCACGCACGGCTCGTCGGACGCCTTCGGCACCCTGTCGGAGTTGCGCGCGGCGGCGGCGCTGATTTCAGCGCCGACCGAGATCGTCGAAATCACCGGCGGACGCCACGACCTGGGCTCGAAGACGCTCGACGTCCCCGCCCTGGCGGTGGCTGCGGCGCTTCGGCTGCTGCCCCGCGACCGGGGTCGACGAGCCTGATCCTGGCGCCCGGGAAAACCTGGCCGAACTTCCATCCCGCCGGAATGTCGATTAACATATTCGGCATTCGAGGGGCGGTCCGATGGTTGGCGGGGCAAGGTGTTGGACACAATTCGCCGGGTGCTGAGTGTTCAGCTCAGTGTGGCCCAGCTCATCGCCGTCGGAATTATCGTCGGGACCCCATACCTGCTGGTGGGAGCGATATGGTCGACGACGCACACCGAACACCTGCACCAGATGCAGGGTGCCGACCTGGCGGTGTCGTTCCTGGGGTCCATCGTCTCGTGGCCCGTGCTGTTGTTCTCCAACGTATGCATGACTTGAGCGTTGAGCAACGAATCGACAATTAACATTCGTCTTGGAGAAGCTGTGAGTCATCGTCAGATCTACGTCGCAATCGTCGGCTTGCTGCTCGCTTTCGTCGGCTTGGCCGCGCTGTGGTTCCCGGTCTACCTGGATCAGTACGACGCCTATGGCATCAAGATCAGCTGCGGGAACGGCATCGGCTTCCAACTCGCCCACATCTCTCACGACGTTAATGCCTCCACTGCCGGATGCGGCAAAGCGCTGCTGATCCGGCGGGCCTGGGCGATCCCGACGGTCGCGCTCGGCTGGCTGCTGCTCACCTGGGCGGCGATCATGTGGGTGCACAACGGCCAGCAGCTCAGCGATGAGCCCGAGCACATGGTGCCCCACCCCGAGATCTATTGACTTACAACGGAAGTGAGATTCAGCCGAGCTGGCCGCTCAACTCTGCTGCCAACGTGATGAACAGCTGAAGATTTGTCACACCGCCGACCACGGCCACGACCGGAAAGCGGTCCCGAACTTTTCGGCGCTGAGCCAGCGGGTGCCGAACTCGAGACGTTCTCCGGCATTGCGAAAGCGAGCTAACCGCCCAGGCGTGGCAAGATCATCGCCGCAGCGGGGGCGCTGTTGTAGTAGTCGTCATCGTGCTGGTGGCGGTGCCGCGATTCCGACTGGTTGAGGGCCACCAATGCGATGGAGAGGATGATCCCGGCGACGAGTGTGACCGCACTGATGACGATCCCGGCTATCGCCAAGCCACGCCCCTGCTGTCCGCTCGTCTTGATCTGACTGAGCCCGAGGAACCCGAAGATCAGTCCCAAGATGGTGGGGATGCCGCAAAGAAAAGGCCCGGCAAGGGCACACACCAGCGCGGCGATGGCCATCCCGTTGGTGCCCTGCTGCACGGGGTAGCCGCCCATCGGCGGCGGATAACCGTACATCGGCGGTGACGGCGGCTCGTAGCCGTACCCGCCTTGCGGTGGCATCGGTTCATACCCATAGCCACCCGGCGGTGGCGGCGGGTAGCCCGGTGGCTGGTCGGTCACAGGGGCAAACTCTACCCTGGATAGCGCGAGTAACAACCGTCCAAGTCGCCGACTACGCCGGAGCGGAACGCCGCGATCCGGGTGAAGCCGGCGGGCACGCTGGTGCCGTCGGCGTCGCTGGCGACGATGTGGTTGGTGAGCAGACCGGCCACGGCTTCGTCGAGGTCACCGGCGGTGAGCACCAGCGAGTTGCCCGACGGCAGTTCGATGTTCTCGGCCATCTTGCGGTGCGCGACGCCGGTCAGGCACGCGGTACGCAGCGCGGTCCAGGGGCTCTGCATCGGCAGGCCGCGCTCGTGCTGCACCGCCAGTGCGTAGCGCGACATCACGATCGACAGCGCGGTGTCGTCCCCCTGCGGCAGGCTGTGCTGCTTCTCACCGGCGACCTTCCCCATCGCCGCCAGGTCGGACAGGTCGACCGCGATGGTGTTGGTAGCCGGACAGTAGGACGCCGGCGGGCTGGGTTTGGCGTCCGAGCAGCCGCCCTGCTTGAGCGACAGGGTGGGTGGGTTCTTGGGCGCGAAGATCTTGCCCATCAACTCCATCAGCGTTTTCAGTGTGTCTTCGTTGATCTGGACCTCCCCGGTCTCGCCGGTGTCCACCCGCAGCGCGGTCGGCAGGTCGCCGCGCCGCTGTTCGATCTCGGCTTTGGTGATGGTCGCGCAAGCCGAAGTGCCAGTGACGAAGCCCATCTGGAACGCACTGACCCGGTCCAGGGCCGAGCCGTGTTCGTCGTCGTTGGACTCGTCGGAGTCCATCACCGGGTCGCGGGTGGTGATCACCCCGGCGAGCACGTGGTCGAGTCCCTCTGCGGTGCTGAGTGTGAACCGCGGCGACTTCCCCTCGGCGACGTGGAAGAGGTAGACACCGGCGAAGCAGTCCGCCTGTTGTTCATAGACGATCGTGGGGTCTCGTCGGGTGACGAGTTTGGCCATGGCCTGCAGGGCATGGCCGAACTCGTGGGCCAGCACACCGTTGACGGACATGTCGCCGAAGTATTTCTGTGCGGTCGGCATGAACACGCCACGGTCCCAGGCGATCAGGTTGCATCGGGAGGTGAAGAACGCGTTGACGTTCTGATAGGTCTCGGTGCGGCACACGGTGGGGCCGTTGCGGGCCTCGGAGTCATACGACACGTACTTGTCGACCGGTTTGAACGAACCCTTCAGCGGCGCCTTGTAGTTGGCCTTCCAGAAGTCCTCGATGTCGTTGATCGACAACAACGCCAACTTGTCGATGGCCCCGTTGTCGGTGTTGACCACCGTCCCGGTGGGCGCCGGCGCGTTCGGCCGGATACCGCTGGGCCCGTTGGTAGCGGGCAGCCCGCCTACCCGGAACGGATCGTTGAGAATCGACACTGCGCGGCCCGATACCACGGTCGGTGAACACCCGGCCACCATCAGCACCGCACCCAGGCAGGCCGTCACGACCCGAAGCGACCCGAGCACCCTGCGTGAGCGCAACATCATCTGACAACCCCGTCCCGACCGGCCTGCATGCGAGGAACCTTAGTCTAGACAGCGCGGCGCGGGGTACTGAGTCGAATGCGCCGCGGCCAGCTGAAATGCCTGTGGCTCAACGGCTCTATCGGCGTCAGGAGATCCGCGTCCGATGGCGCTTGTCGCGCGGAGCTACACCGTTGACGCCGGTGATCGACGCCGCATAGGTCGCTACCGCGAACGCCACGCCAGACCCCATGACCGCCAATGCTTCCCGGTCGACGGCGTCGGCGGTGTCGCGGGCGCTCCGATAGTTCGGGTCGAACGCGGCACCGGCCTGCCCGCCCCAGAACCGTTCCTGCACAGTAGTTTTCAGCTGCGAGGCTCCGGTGTTCATGCCGCCCACCGGCACGCCCGCCGCCAGGAACGGATGGTAATCGGTGCGGGTGTTCAACGGCATGTCGTCCGGTCGCTTGCCGGCCAGGTTCAGGTAACCGGCCAGGGTGCGTTCTATGCCGGCCGAGCCTTCGGGCACGTCGCTGGATGCCACCGCGGTCCCGGGCGGACCCGACTGGTCGCCGTCGTCGGTGAAGAATCCCGGGTTGGGCGAGCCCAGCATGTCGAAGTTCAGATACAGCGCAATATCGTTGAGCGCGTCGTTGTCCAGCCCGAACACGTAGTCCATGGAACCGTTGGTGCCGTTCTCCTCGGCGCCCCAGAACGCGAACCGGACGGCGTTGGTCACCGCCGGCAGCGGCCCGAGCTGCAGCGCGGTCTCGAGCACCGCCGCCACCCCGGTCCCCGCGTTGTTGATGCCCGGGCTGTCCGGTGCGCTGTCCAGGTGGGTGCCGACCATCACGACGTCTTTGCCTGTTCCGGTCCTGGTCTGCGCCAGCACGTTTCGCGAGATGACTTTGAGGTTCTCCGCGTCCAGCACCAGGCGCACCGTCCCGGTGGCACGGCTCAACGCGGCGGCTCCCTCGGCGCCGACGACGGCGACCGGAACGGTCAGCTGGTTGTAGTAGCCGGGGTTGAACAGGGTGGGCGGAGCGCCGCGACCGCCTGGCTGGCTGGTCACGATCAGCGCCGCCGCACCCTTGGCCGCCGCCGTGTTCTGCTTGTCGACCACCGAACATCCGGTGTCGTCGGTGACTGCGATGGCTCCCTTGGGCAGGGTGGCCGGGTAGTCGGCGGCGGCGCAGCCGGCCGGCTGGGCGGGCCGGACCGGTTGTCCGCTCAGCCCGCCCGCCGGCGTCTTGACCAGCAGCGAGGCCTGGTCGACGGGAAAGCTCCGCCCGGCAACCGTCAGTGTCGGCTTGCCCTGCGAGGTGTTGCGCAACCGCTCGAACTGCGGCGTGGAGACCTCGAAACCTTTGCCGCGCAGTGTGTTCGCCACATAGTCCACGCTCGCGTCATAACCCGGCGTTCCCGAAGCCCGACTGCCCTTGTTGGCGTTGGCGATATTCTGCAGGGCCCGAAGATGGGTGAACATCGCGTCGGCGGTCACCTTGGCCGCCAGCGCGCGGGCCGGATCCGGCACGGCAGCCGGGGTGGGGGACGAATGCGGAGTCGAGCACGCCGCGAGCAGCAGGGTCAGCAGCAGGGCGGCGAGCCGGCCGATCATGACTTCGCGAGCACGTGACGGACGCGGTCCGCCATGGCCGGAACTCCGTTTCGTCCGCCGATGTCCTGCGCGTACAGGGCCACGGCGTAGGCGACGCCGCCACCCTGGATGCCCAGCGCGGTGCGGTCGATGTGCTCGAGGGTGTCGCCCTTCTGGTGATAGTTGGGATCGAAGGGCTCGTTTGCGGTCCCGCCCCACAGCTTGGCCTGTTCGTCGGATTTCTTGGCCTCCGCGCCGGCGAACAACCCGCCGGACGGAATGCCGGCCAAGGTGAATCCGTCGTAGTCGGAGCGGCCGTCGAACGAGGTGTCCTGCGCGGTCTTGCCGGACAACTTCAGGTAGTTGACCAGCATTCGCTCGATACCCGCCGACCCTTCGGGCACCACCGGCTGGCCGCGTTGGTCCAGCGGCAGCGACTGGTCGCCGTCGTAGGTGAAGTAACCCGGATTGGGCGAGGCCAGCATGTCGAAGTTCAGGTACAGCGCGATGTTCTTGAGCCCCTCGAGATCCAGCGACTCCACGTAATTGCGGGAGCCGATCAGCCCGAGTTCCTCGGCGCCCCAGAACGCGAACCGGACCGCATTGTGCACCTGCGGCGAATTGCCAAGCTGCACTGCGGTTTCCAGGACCGCGGCCACCCCGGAACCGTTGTCGTTGATGCCGGGGCCCTCCGGGACGCTGTCCAGGTGCGCTCCGGCCATCACGACGTCGGTCGACGATCCCGTCTTGGTTTGGGCAATCACGTTGCGGGCCTTGAAACTTTTGGTCTCCGCGTTCAGCTTGATCGTCGCCGGGCCGGACTTGGAGCGCAGTTGGTAGCCGACGGACCTGGTGACGCTGACCACCGGGATCTTGACGTCGGTATTCGCCCCCAGCGTGCCGCCCATCGACTGCTCGTCGACGTTGTCGACGACGATCAGGGCGACGGCGCCGCGCTGGGCGGCGGCGTCTTCCTTCTGCGCGAACTGGCAGGCGCCGCGACCGACCACCACCACGGCGCCCTGTACCGGCAGCCGGTCGTAGTCACCGGGCGTGCAGCCGGGACTGTCCCCCTCGGGCGCGAACAGCAGCGGCCCGGTCACTCCGTCGGGGGCGCTGCGACTGTATTCCAGCGCGCGCGCCTCGGCGGTCAGGTCGCCGACGGTCAACGAACCTTTGTCGGCGTGAAACACCCGCGCCGAGAACTCCGGGAGTTGAACCTCGAAACCCTTGCTGCGCAACGTTTCAGCGACGTAGTCGACGCTGGCGTCGTAGCCCGGCGTGCCGACGGCGCGGGTGCCGTTGTTGGCGTTGGCGATGTCTTGCAGTTTTCTCAGGTGCGCCATCATCGCGTCGGTGGTGACCTTGCCGCGGATCATGGTGGCGAACTCGGTCGCGGCGGTGTTGCTGCCGGCGGGCTGCGCGTCGTTCGAGCAGCGCGTGCAACCGGACAGGAATGCAACGAGGGCCACCACGACCCACAAAGCCAGCGCGGCAGGAATCGTCTTCGATTTGTTCGCCATCGCGCCCAGACTAGACCAGCGTGGCGCGATCGGGCCCGATCACACGAACAACCCGGTGAACGGAGCGAACGGCAGGTTGCGCACCACAAACCAGGCCATCACAAGCGTCAAGGTGACCGCCGGAGCCCAGCGCCCGTGCTGCCAGCTCCGGATGCGCTGACCCGTCGCGCGGCCGTACGCCCAGCCCAGATAGGCCCACACCAGGAGCACCAGAGCCACCAGACCCAGCGCGTTGAACCTCGCGGCCGCCAACGGATCACCGTGCATCAGGCTGTAGAGCATTCGCATGCTGCCACAGCCGGGGCAGTCGATACCCAGCAGCGCTTTGGTGGGGCAGGTCGGCAGCGGCCCACCCGGGGTGGTCGGGTCGCCCAGCCAGATCGCGGAGCACACCAGCACCGAGGCGCCGGCCACCAACAGTGGTGCGCCCAGCTGGGCGGGCTCCGCGACGTGGCGGGTCATGTCGAGCCGGGACTCAGAACAGCGCGGCGGCCATCGCAGCGCTGTTGTCCGGGGTGTTCGACGCGAGTACGACCATGAGGATTCCGTAGACGATGACGGATACCACCCAGATGATGACCGACCACTTCACCCACTTCTTGGCGGCGTCGGCGGACGCCTGCGCCTCGGCGTGCAGCCCTTGCGCCCACAATCCGGACACCTGGCTGGACTTGACGATCGCGATGATCCCGGTGATGGGAAAGCAGAACAGCGTCGCCAAAATCGACCACACCAAGTAGTTGTTCGGCGGCGATCCGGCCGGCTGCTGCGGCGGGTAACCGGGAGGTGGTTGCGTCATGAATTCTCCTGATCAGAAGAAGTTAGCTGGCGTGAAGCGACGCTTACCATACCCGAAATCCGTCGCCACGGCTCTCCAACCTGCGCGGCCATCAGCCGATTCCGCAAATTGCCGACGAGCCACTGCGGCGCGGGTGAAAATTATTGAGAGACTGCAGATTTCAATATTCTTTAGCCGCCAAATCCGTCCGGTCCCGGCCGGCCTGCGCCGCATCGGAATAAGACCGCTCCGAAGCATATTCGGCCCGAAAGCGGCCTCACCCCGAAATCGCAGGGCTGCGTCCGCCATCGACTCGGCACCGGGGATTTATGGGAAACTAATGCCAAGAAAGATAGTTTGCAACGGAATGTATTGCGCCGGCGCGGCATCGCTCTACTATCCATGTTGGCAAAACCCTGTTTTAAGTCGTATACCGCAAATACACTTCCCCGATATCGGCACAGTTGCACCACCGGTCCCACAAACCACCGAGGAGTCCATCGATGTCCCCCCTATCGAAGTTGTTGCGGGCCGCCACCGCCGCGGCAGTGCTGGGCAGTGTCAGTTACGCGGGTATGGCCGCAGCCAATGCCGACCCCAACGAAACGCTGGTCAGCGTGCTGTCGAAGGGCTACTCGACAAGCAACTGCAGCGCCAAAGACCCGTCCAGCGGCATGGTCGCGGTCATGGAATGCGGCCAGAACTCGCTCGAGGGTGGGCCCGTGGTCGGCAAGTACATGTTGTTCGGCAACACCACCGACCTGGCCAGTGCATTCACCGCCAGCATCAAAGACGACACCCTGGCCAAGTGCGGCGACGCCGACTCGCCCACCACCTGGCATCAGGGCAATGCCACCACATCAGCCGGGCAGGTGGCCTGCGGCACCTACCAGGGCCAGGCCGAGGTCATCTGGACCACCGACGCGAAGAACGTACTGAGCTTCATCCGCGCCTCGAACACCGACACCGCCGCGCTCTACCAATGGTGGCGCACCAACGGCTGATTTTTCCGTTCGGGCCGCGAAGGACTGTTCTGTTTCGTCAAGCAGCGCAGCCGGATCACTCGTCCAATAGTTACTCAATCCAACGACAAGCAAGGAGCTAACAATGACTCATCGCGCCAACGCACTGCGCGGCATCACCGCCGCGGCAGTGGTAGCCAGTTTCGGCTGCTTCGGTGCCGGCACCGCGTCGGCCGACCCGACCGACGCGTTCGCCGGATCGCTGTCCAAGGGCTACAACTCGAGTAACTGCTCCTCCCAATCGGTTTCGGAGGTGCAGTCCGCCTTCCCGACGGTGCAGTCGGTACTGGTCTGTGGGCAGAACTCCGACAGCAGTGGACCGTCGGGGGCCAAGTACTTCCTGTTCCCCAACAGCTCCGACATGGCCAGCGCGTTCACCAAACTCATCGCCGGCGACACGCTTGCGAACTGCGGGGACGCCAAGTCGCCGACCACCTGGCACCAGGGCAGCTCGACCGACTCGGCCGGGCAGGTCGCCTGCGGAACCGATGACGGCAAGGCCGAGGTCATCTGGACCGTGGACGCCAAGAACGTGGTGGCGTTCGTCCGCGGATCGGGCGGCGACACGGCCGCGCTCTACAAGTGGTGGCAAGCCAACGGCTGACGCCCTGGGGCTACAGCTCCTGCAACACGAGATCGGCGACGGCCCGCATCCCTGCCCCGTTCGGGTGCAGCGGTGCGGGCCGACCCGGTAGTGGCACAACGGTTCTGGCCGGCGTCGTGGTCCAGGGCTGCTCCGACCACGCGTGATGATCGCGGCTGGCCGCGGCCGCCGACACCACTTCGCAGTCGGTGGCCGCGGCGGCCTCGGCCGTCAGCCGGGCCAGCTCGCTCGCCACATGCCGGCCCAGTCCGGCATGCTCGTCGGCGAGCGGCGGCGCCGATTCGCCGGCGGGCGGCAGGATCGTCAGGTAGTCCACGAAGAAGATCCGCGCCCGCGGCGCGTGCCGGCGCAGGCTGCGGCCCACATCGCACAGCGAATCGAACACCACGGCCAGCGCGCGCTCGCGGGCATCGGGATCCAGCAGTTCGTTCAGGCGGCTACCCAGCAACGGCAGACACCGCAGCGGCGACGGCAACGACGCCGCCATCAACAGCGGGACATAGCCGACGTCGTTGCCGCCGATGGTCACCGTCACCAAGCTCTCGGTGCCGTCCAGTGCGGCGATCTGCGGTGCCGCACCGTGCTGGCGGTCGGCGAGCACGTGGGCGGTGGTGGCGCCGGAGTAGGTGACGTCGGTCAGGTCCAGGCCGGCCCGACCGGCGACCAGATGCGGATAGTTGCGCGCCGAGCGTCCGGCCCGCCGCGGCGCCCCCGCCGCCCGGGGCCGGATTCCGGGACCGGCTGCCATCGAACTACCCAGTGCGACATAGCGTTTCATACCATTTCCGGTCATAGCGCCGGGCTGGACGCCTGGGCCCAGAAGCGTTTCGGGATGCGGCCGCCGCGGTGCGCCAGGTATCCGGCGGTGACCGCTGCGGCCATCGCCGCGGCCATCGTCGGCGGATCGGCCGCGCGGGTGACGGCGGTGGCCAACAGCACTGCGTCGCAACCCAGCTCCATGGCCAGCGCCGCGTCACTGGCGGTGCCGATCCCCGCGTCCAACACCACCGGGACACCCGCCCGGGACACGATCATCTCGATGTTGTGCGGGTTGGCGATGCCCAGGCCGGTGCCGATCGGCGAACCCAACGGCATCACCGCCGCGCATCCGGTGTCCTCCAGGCGGCGGGCCAGCGCCGGGTCGTCGTTTGTGTAGGGCAGTACCACGAACCCGTCGTCAACCAATTGCTCTGCAGCCCTGACTAATTCGATTGCGTCGGGCAGCAACGTGCGCTCGTCGGCAATCACCTCCAGCTTGACCCAGTTGGTGTCCAGCGCCTCGCGGGCCAGCTGTGCGGTCAGCACCGCCTCGGCCGCGCTACGACAGCCGGCGGTGTTGGGCAACGGCGTGATACCGAGCCGGTTGAGCAACTCGAGCAGCCCGGTGCCGCCCTCGGCGTCGACGCGGCGGATCGCGACGGTGGTCAGCTCGGTGCCAGAGGCCACCAGCGCCTCCTCCAGCACCGCCAGGCTGGTCGCCCCGCCGGTGCCCATGATCAGCCGCGAGGCGAAACTACGGTCAGCGATCGTCAGCTTGCCCGTACCGTCGTCCGGCCTAACCACCCTGCACCGCCGAGACCACCTCGAGCCGCATCGGCCCGCTCAACCCCGACAACTCGGCGAGCCGTGAGGCCCACGCTGATCGGGGCAGCACGGCCGCGTCCACCGCCACTGCGACCCCGCGGTCCGGAAAACCCATCGACTCCAGCAGCGCGGCCACGGTGGTCTGCTCGTCGACCTCGAGCTGCTGTTCGTTGACAACCACGATCATCAGTGCACTCCGATTGGAATGAGTTGGGACACAATCTGTTCAGCTGTCCACGGCGCCAACAGGAACCCGGAGCGGCCGTGCCCGGTGGCCACCAGCGTCCGCTCGTCCAGTCGCCGCACGATGGGCAGGTTGTCCGGGGTCATCGGCCGCAGGCCGGCGGCGCACTCGGCCAGTTCGTACTCCCCCAGCGCCGGCAGCACCGCGCACGCGTCGTCGAGCAGGTCACGCACCCCCGACACCACCGGCGCGGTGTCCCGCCCGTGTTCGTACTGGGTCGCGCCGACCACCACCCCGTCGGCCCGGGGCACCAGGTACACCTGACGGCCGTGTATCCGGGCCCGAACCACCCGCTGCGGCAACGGTGTGCAGCCCTTGCGCCAGCGCAACCGCAGCACCTCGCCCTTCACCGGACGCACCGGCAGCCCGGGGCACAACGCGGGGGCGTCGATGCCGTTGGCGATCACCACCGTCTCGCCCTGCGCCGCACCGAGTTCGGTCACCGGACCGGCCCACCGGACCCCGAGTCGCTCGCAGTCACCGATCAGCGCCTCGAGCACCGCGCGGTTGTCCACCGCGAGCTCGGTCGGCGCCCGGAACCCGTGCCGAATGCCTTGGGCCAGTTGCGGTTCGACGTCGCGCATGGACGATTCCCAAACCACCGGATGGCCTTGGGCCGACAGCCAGTCCGCCACGGTCCGCAGATCGGCGACGTCGGCACGGTCGACGGCCACCACCAGCGACTCGCGCGCGGTCACCACCTGCGGGTCCAGCCCGTCCAGAAAACCGCCCTCGCGCCACAGCCGCAGCGACTCCAGGCCCAGCCGCAGCAACTGCTCCTCGCCGGGCCAGCCCTCGCTGTGCGGGGCCAGCATGCCGCCGGCCACCCAGGAAGCACCGAAATCGGAATCGCGGTGCACCAGCACCGAAAACCCGGCCTGGGCCGCGCGGCGTGCCACCGACAACCCGATGACGCCGCCGCCGATCACGGCGACCGTCCCGGTGGGCGTGCTTGACATCCTTGCCTCCCTTCGCCGGCATGACCCGGATCAGGTGTGACGGTAAGGGCAGGTCCAAGCCCGCAGACCGGTCTGCGACTTCGTCAGCCCACTCTCAGCCCCGCTGGTACCCGGGACTCCCGTGTGTTGTTCGGCTTCTACGCTAGCGCGCTAACGTCGCGGTGTGCATCAGCCCCGCCTCGGTCCCGCGCTGCAGAAGGCCCGGTTATACCTGTGCACCGACGCCCGCCGGGAACGCGGCGACCTGGCCGAGTTTGCCGACGCCGCGCTGGCCGGGGGGGTGGACATCATCCAGCTGCGCGACAAAGGGTCGCCCGGTGAGCAGCGGTTCGGTCCGCTGGAGGCGCTCGACGAGCTGGCCGCCTGCGAGGTCCTGGCCGACGCGGCCCACCGGCACGGCGCCCTGTTCGCGGTGAACGACCGCGCCGACATCGCCCGCGCGGCCGGCGCCGACGTGCTGCACCTGGGCCAACGCGACCTGCCTGTCAAGGTGGCCCGCGAGATCGTGGGAGCGGGCCCGCTGCTCGGCCTGTCCAGTCACACTCCGGGCGAAGCTGCCGCCGCGGCCGGCGGAGCCGCCGACTACTTCTGCGTCGGCCCGTGCTGGCCCACCCCCACCAAGCCGGGCCGCCCGGCACCGGGGCTGGAGCTGGTCCGCGCCGTCGCCGGCCTGGACACCGACAAGCCCTGGTTCGCCATCGGCGGCATCGACGCCGCGCGGCTGCCGGAGGTGCTCGAAGCCGGCGCCCGGCGGATCGTCGTGGTTCGCGCCATCACCGCCGCCGACGACCCGCGGGCGGCTGCCACGGAACTCGCCTCGGCGCTCAGCGCGGTCTGCTGAGCTCACGCCCGCAGCGGCAACCCGGCCAGGACACCGCGCAGCCGCTCCCAGCTGGCCGCGAATCCCGGGTGCAACGGCAGCTCGGCGACGTCGTCCTCGCCGACCCAGCGCAACTCCGCGCTCTCCCGGTTCGCCACGGTTTCCAGCAGTTCGGCGGCATCAGCGACGACGGTGGTGTAGCTCCAGCGCGTACCGCGCAGTCCCGCGATCTCGGCGGTGACCAACGTCGTCCGCACGGTCAGCAGTTCGGCGTCCAGCCCGGCCTCCTCCCGCGCCTCGCGCACCGCGGTCTGCTCGGGGGTCTCGTGGCTGTCGCGGGCACCGCCCGGCAAGCCCCAGGTGCCGCCTTGGTGGCTCCACACCGCCCGGTGTTGCAGCAGAACCGCGGGGGTGCCGTCGGGCCGCGGCGCCCGCAACAGCAGTCCGGCCGCGCCGAACCTGCCCCAGTAATGGATGCCGCGCTCGGAAATCACCCATCCGTCACCGTCACCCTGCACCGATTCAGGATATGCACGCCCGGATTGGTGCCGCCTCCCCACATCCTCCGCGCAATGCTCTTAGACTTCGCTTATAGAGGTTCGTGGTATGGCCGAAAGATGAGGTCGGAACAGACGTGACGGTTGAGCTCGCGCACCCGTCGACCGAGCCACAGGGATTGCGCTCGCCCGCCGAACCGGCCCACCCGCGCTGGTGGTTCATCTCCACCACGCCCGGCCGTATCCTGACCATCGGCATCGTGCTGGCGGCTCTCGGTGTGTCCAGCGCGTTCGCCACCTCCACCACCATCAACCACCGCCAGCAGGTGCTGACCACCGTGCTCGACCACACCGAGCCGCTGTCCTTCGCGGCCGGCCGGCTCTACACCACGCTGTCGGTGGCCGACGCGGCGGCGGCGACCGCGTTCATCGCCCAGGCCGAGCCGCGCAGTGTCCGGGTGCGCTACGAGCAGGCCATCACCGACGCCGCGAGCGCGGTGACCCGCGCGTCCAGCGGGCTCACCGACGAGTCGCTGGTGCAGCTGCTGGGCCGGATCAATGCCGAGCTGGCGGTCTATACCGGGCTGATCGAGATCGCGCGGACAAATAACCGGGCCGGCAACCCGGTGGGCTCGTCGTACCTGTCGGAGGCGTCCGGGCTGATGCAGTCCCGGATCCTGCCGGACGCGCAGCAGCTCTACCAGGCCACGTCGGCTCGGGTGGACAGTGAAACCACCGCGTCCACCCAGATCCCGGCGCCGGTGATCCTGGTGGTCGCGACCACGGTGATGTTCGGCGCGTTCTCGCACCGCTGGCTGGCCCGGCGCACCCGGCGGCGTATCAATCCAGGCCTGGTCGTCGGCGGTCTCGGTATCCTCGTCATGGTGGTGTGGGTCGGAACCGCGTTGGCTATTTCCACTACAGCTAGTCGTAGTGCGAAGGACACTGCCGCCGAGTCGCTCAAGACCGTGACCAACCTGGCGATCACCGCCCAACAGGCTCGCGCCGATGAGACTTTGTCGCTGATCCGGCGCGGCGACGAAGAGGTGCGCAAGCAGGCGTTCTACCAGCGCATCGATGCCATGCACCACCAACTCGACGCGTACATGGCCCGCCACGACGCCGTCGACAAGCCCGACTTGCAGGGCGCCGACCAGCTGCTGGTCCGCTGGCAGCAGGCCAACGACCGGATCAACGCCTACATCTCGGTCGGCAACTACCGGGCCGCCACGCAGGTGGCGCTCGGCAAGGGCGAGGACGACTCCACCCCCGCGTTCGACAAGCTCGACGAAGCGCTCAACAAGGCGATGATCCAAAGCCGCAACCACCTGCGCAACGACGTCCTCAACGCCAAGCGCGGGCTGGCCGGGGCGCAGGTCGGCGCGGTGGTGCTGAGCCTGGGCGCCGCCATCGCGGTCGCGCTGGGGCTGTGGCCGCGGCTCAAGGAGTACCGGTGATGCGCCGTGGCGCAGGTCTCCTGCTGGCGGCTCTGTTGCTGGCCGGCTGCGGTCACTCCGAGTCGCTGAAGGTGGAGATCGCCCCGACGCTGCCGTTGCCGACCCCGGTGGGGATGCAGGAACTGCAGATGGAGTCCCCGCTGCCGCCCGACTCCAACAGCCAGGACTGCAATCCCACGGCCAGCCTGCGGCCGTTTCCCAACAGGGCCGACGCCGACGCCGCAGTGGAGCCCATCCGCACCCGTGGCCGGCTGATCGTGGGGCTGGACATCGGCAGCAACCTGTTCAGCTTCCGCGACCCGATCACCGGGGAGATCACCGGGTTCGACGTGGACATCGCGGGCGAGGTCGCGCGCGACATCTTCGGCGCCCCGAATCACGTCGAGTACCGGATCCTGTCCGCCGACGAGCGGATCACCGCACTGCAGAAGTCTCAGGTCGACATCGTCGTCAAGACCATGACCATCACCTGCGAGCGCCGCAAGCTGGTCAACTTCTCCACCGTCTACCTCGATGCCAACCAGCGCATCCTGGCCCCGCGCGATTCGCCGATCGCGAAGGTGTCCGACCTGTCCGGTAAGCGGGTCTGCGTGGCCCGCGGAACCACCTCGCTACGCCGGATCCGGGAGATCTCGCCGCCACCGGTCATCGTGTCGGTGGTGAACTGGGCCGACTGCCTGGTCGCGATGCAGCAGCGTCAGATCGACGCCGTGTCCACCGACGACTCGATCCTGGCCGGATTGGTGGAGGAAGACCCCTACCTGCACATCGTGGGACCGAACATGGCGACCCAGCCCTACGGCATCGGGATCAACCTGGACAACACCGGCCTGGTCCGGTTCGTCAACGGGACACTCGAACGCATCCGGGGCGACGGCACCTGGAATACGTTGTACCGCAAGTGGTTGACGGTTCTGGGGCCGGCGCCGCTGCCGCCGCAACCGAAATACGTGGACTGATGGGCAAGCCGGTGCAGGAAGACGAACTGGGCGAAGCGGTTCTGGAGGAGGAGGGCTCCCCCGGTAGCCAGCCTGCCTCGCCGCCGGAGGACGCCCAGACGGGTGCGACGGCCAGGACGGGCCGGCCGCAGGCCACCCAGGCCCTGTTCCGGCCCGATTTCGACGACGACGATGACGACGACGAGTTCGCCTTCTCGCTGGGGTCGATAGACACGCAGCCGCAGGACCGGATCGCGGGCGCGACGCGCGCGTTGCCGGCGGTCCGGCAGCTCGGCGGCGGGTTGGTGGAGATTCCCCGGGTCCCCGACATCGATCCGCTCACCGCCCTGATGAAGAATCCGGTGGTCCCGGAATCCAAGCGGTTCTGCTGGAACTGCGGTCGCCCGGTGGGCCGGTCCGGTCCGGAGGAAAAGGGTGCCTCGGAAGGCTGGTGCCCGTACTGCGGTAGCCCGTATTCCTTTGTGCCACAACTGAATCCCGGCGATATCGTGGCCGGCCAGTACGAGGTCAAGGGTTGCATCGCGCACGGCGGGCTGGGCTGGGTCTACCTGGCCGTGGACCACAACGTCAACGACCGCCCGGTGGTGCTCAAAGGCCTGGTGCATTCCGGTGATGCCGAGGCGCAGGCCATCGCGATGGCGGAACGGCAGTTCCTGGCCGAGGTCGTGCACCCCTCGATCGTGCAGATCTTCAACTTCGTCGAGCACAACGACAAGCACGGCGATCCGGTCGGCTACATCGTCATGGAGTACATCGGCGGGCAGTCGCTCAAACGCAGCCGCAGAAACGGCAAAGCCCAGAAGCTGCCGGTCGCCGAGGCGATCGCCTACATCCTGGAAATCCTGCCCGCGCTGAGCTACCTGCATTCCATCGGCCTGGTCTACAACGACCTCAAGCCGGAGAACATCATGCTCACCGAGGAGCAGCTCAAGCTGATCGACCTCGGCGCGGTGTCGCGGATCAATTCGTTCGGCTACCTCTACGGCACACCTGGCTACCAGGCGCCCGAGATCGTGCGGACCGGCCCCACCGTCGCCACCGACATCTACACGGTGGGACGGACGCTGGCCGCGCTGACGCTGAATCTGCGCACCCGCAACGGCCGCTACGTGGACGGACTGCCCGACGACGACCCGGTGCTGGCCAAATACGACTCCTTCGGCCGGTTGCTGCGGCGCGCCATCGACCCCGACCCGCGGCGGCGGTTCGCCACCGCCGAGGAGATGTCCGGGCAGTTGATGGGCGTGCTGCGCGAAGTGGTCGCCCAGGACACCGGGGTGCCGCGGCCCGGGTTGTCGACGATCTTCAGCCCCAGTCGCTCCACGTTCGGGGTGGACCTGCTGGTCGCGCACACCGACGTGTACCTGGACGGCCAGGTGCACTCCGAGAAGCTGACCGCCAAGGAGATCGTCACGGCGCTGTCGGTGCCGCTGGTGGATCCGGCCGACGTGGCCGCACCGGTGTTGCAGGCCACCGTGCTGTCGCAGCCGGTGCAGACCCTGGATTCGCTGCGGGCGGCGCGACACGGCTCGCTGGACGCCGACGGGGCCGATGTCTCGGAGTCGGTGGAGCTGCCGCTGATGGAAGTGCGGGCGTTGCTGGACCTGGGCGATGTCAGCAAGGCCACCCGCAAGCTCAACGACCTGGCGGCCCGGGTGGGCTGGCAGTGGCGGCTGGTCTGGTACCGGGCGGTGTCGGAGTTGCTCACCGGCGACTACGAATCGGCGATCAAGGATTTCACCGATGTGCTGGACACTTTCCCCGGCGAGCTGGCGCCCAAACTGGCGCTGGCCGCGACCGCCGAGCTGGCCGGCGAACCCGACGAGCAGAAGTTCTACCGGACAGTGTGGAGCACCAACGACGGTGTGATCTCGGCGGCTTTCGGGTTGGCCCGGTCCCTCTCGGCGGCAGGCGACCGCGACGGCGCGGTACAGGTGCTCGACGAAGTACCGCCCACCTCAAGGCATTTCACCACGGCGCGGCTGACCAGCGCGGTGACCCTGCTGTCCGGCCGCTCGCAGAGCGAGATCACCGAGGAGCAGATCCGCGACGCCGCCCGACGGGTGGAGGCGTTGCCGGCCACCGAACCGCGGGTGTTGCAGATCAGGGCTTTGGTGCTGGGCGGCGCGATGGACTGGCTGCAGGACAACGCTGCTGAGAAGCAGCCCAGCACCAACCACATCCTGGGGTTTCCGTTCACCGACCACGGTTTGCGGTTGGGCGTGGAGGCCTCGCTGCGCAGTCTGGCCCGAGTGGCGCCCACCCAGCGGCATCGGTACACCCTGGTGGATATGGCCAACAACGTCCGGCCGACAAGTACGTTTTGATCTGTCTGGCGTTCTCCCTTATGGGGTTTTCGGGCTTTCGGGCTTTCGGGCTTTCGGGCTTTCGGGCTTTCGGGCGTGAAGCCTCGGTGTCTGGGCGGTGGGGGTGAAGGCTGGGCGTTGCGCGTGAACCCTCGGCGTTGCGCGTGAACCCTCGGCGTTGCGCGTGAACCCTGGGCGTCGCGCGTGAAGCCTGGGCGTTGCGCGTGAAGGCTGGGCGTTGCGCGTGAGCCCTGGGCGTCGAGTGTGAAGCCTGGGCGGCAATCCGCCCGAAATCCCGCCATATGCTCACACTCAAAACCATTGCTTCACAACCAAAGCCATGGATTCACACATAATGCATTGAGCGCCTACACCGGCCACCGCCCCAGGATCAGAAGCGAAGCCCAGAACGATGCGCGTGAACCCTAGGCGTTGCGCGTGAACCCTCGGCGATGCGCGTGAAGCCTCGGCGTCGAGTGTGAAGCCCGGGCGGCAATCCGCCCGAAATCCCGCCATATGCTCACACTCAAAACCATTGCTTCACAACCAAAGCCATGGATTCACACTCAATGCGGCAAGCGCCTACACCGGCCACCGCCCCAAGTTTAGAAGCGAAGCCCAGAACGATGCGCGTGAACCCTAGGCGTTGCGCGTGAACCCTCGGCGATGCGCGTGAACCCTGGGCGTCGAGCGTGAAGCCTGGGCGGCAATCCGCCCGAAATCCCGCCATATGCTCACACTCAAAACCATTGCTTCACAACCAAAGCCATGGATTCACACATAATGCATTGAGCGCCTACACCGGCCGCCGCCCCAGGATCAGAAGCGAAGCCCAGGACGATGCGCGCGAAGCCTCGGCGTTGCGCGTGAACCCTGGGCGTCGAGCGTGAAGCCTGGGCGGCAATCCGCCCGAAATCCCGCCCTGTGCTCACACTCAAAACCATTGCTTCACAACCAAAGCCATGGATTCACACTCAATGCGGCAAGCGCCTACACCGGCCACCGCCCCAAGTTTAGAAGCGAAGCCCAGAACGATGCGCGTGAACCCTAGGCGTTGCGCGTGAACCCTCGGCGTCGAGCGTGAACCCTCGGCGTTGCGCGTGAACCCTGGGCGCCAAACGTGAAGCCTCGGCGCCAAACGTGAACCCTGGGTGCAAAATCGCCCAAAATCCCGCCACAGCCTCACACCGAACGCCCGACGCTCACAACGAAAACCGCAGACTCACACCCAAAGCCCCGGACACACATCCGCATCCGGCGCATCCCAACCCCGATCCACCATTGCCACCCGCACTCGCGCAATGATGCCGACCCGCCGCTCCTCCGCCACCACCCGGACAATGAGCCAGCCCTGCCGCTCGATCATCTCCAACCGCTGAATGTCGTAAACGTAGCGGCCCCGAACCGTCTGATGGTGCACGCCCTCGTATTCGACACCGACCTTGTACTCCTCCCAGCCAACGTCGATGTGAGCGAACGGAATCCCGTCCGCACCCAATACCGGAATCTGGGTTTGCGGTCGCGGAAAGCCCGCTTCGATCAGCAGCAGCCGAAGGTAACTCTCCCGGGGCGACTGAGCACCCGCGTCGACGAGTTCGAGTGCGGTCTCCAACCGCCGCAGCCCAGGTGAGCGGGGGTGCCGCCGCACGACATCCAGCACATCTTCGACCTTGAAACCCGTTGCGGCTGCGAGTGCATCCAGCCGGGCCACCGCCGAATGCAGCGCTCCACCCCGGCCGATGTCGAACGCGGTGCGCTCAGCGGTAGTGACCGACCGCCCATCGATCACCTGCGTTTCCCCGTCCAGCAGCAGACAACGCCGGGTCAGGACACCGGTCGGCGGCCGGGAGTTGCCGGATACCAACTCAATCGGCACGTCCCGTGGTATCCACTTTGTGCCGTGCAGCGCCGCCGCAGCCGCACCCGCAATGGTCGCCCTGCCCTTCGACCACAGCCAGGCCGCCGCGATCCGCTGCTCGAGCGAAGCCTGACCGGCCGCGGGCAGATAGATGCCGGGGAGCAGTGCCCGATACCGCGTGCGCAACTGGTGGCGGTTCAACACGCCACGCTGCAGCGCGTCGCAGCCGACGAAAGGTTCCTGCACGCCGCGAAGAGTCGCACGACTGCCGCACCCGGCGCGTTCAGATATCCACAGGCAACCCGCAGGCGCGCACGGCCTGCGTCATAGCTGGCTCAAAGGTTCGTGTGGACACTCAAACCCATGGTCGGAGAGTCCGCGCAGTGGATCACCACGGCTCGCGCCCTGCGCCGCGCCGGGTTCGGGACGACCGGCGCCCAGGTGGACGCGGTGGCCGGCCAGGATTGGGCCTCCTATGTCGATGCCGCGCTGGCGAGCAACCCCGATGCCGACCCCGGCGCGGCGGCGACGCCGATGCCGACGTTCCCCCCGCTGCAGCCGCCCGGGAAGAAGGCGACGCCGGCGTCGCACAAGGAGTACAACCGGCAGTTGGGCGAGCAGTTGGACACGCTGTCGCGTTGGTGGCTACAGCGGATGGTCGCAGTCCGGCAGCCGATCCACGAGAAGCTGACGTTGTTGTGGCACAACCACTTTGCCACCTCCGCGGCAAAGGTGCGGACGGCGGGGCAGATGGCCGCGCAGAACCAGAAACTTCGCACCATGGCGACGGGCGACTTCCGCGCCCTGGCCTACGCGATGCTGACCGACGCCGCGATGCTGCACTGGTTGGACGGTCAAACCAACACCGCCAAAGCGCCCAACGAGAATCTCGCCCGCGAATTCATGGAGTTGTTCGCACTGGGACACGGCAACGGCTACACGGAGGAAGACGTGCGCAACGGCGCCCGAGCACTCACCGGCTGGGTCGTCGACCGCAGTGGCCAGACGTCGCTGACGGCCAAACGCCATGACGCCGGCGTCAAGACGTTGTTCGGCCAGGCCCGCAACTTCGATGCGGCCGGTTTCTGCGACACCGTGCTGGCGCAGCCCAAATCGTCGGAGTACGTCGCGGGTCGGCTGTGGCAGCAGTTGGCCTCCGACGATCCGCCGTCCCCGCAAGCGCTGGGCCGCATTGTGGCGGCGTACGGCCCGGGACGCGACCTGCGCGCGCTGACCACGGCGATCCTGACCGATCCGGAATTCATCGGCACCCCAAGTGCCAGAGTCAACACGCCGGTGGAGTGGCTCGTCGGCGTGATCCGCACCTTGCGGGTGCCGATGAATGACGCCAAGCACCTCAAGACCGCCGAGGCGACGATGCGCGCGCTCGGGCAACGCCCGTTCTATCCGCCCAGTGTCGGGGGCTGGCCGGGCGGCCAGGTGTGGCTGTCCACCGCCAGCGCGGGTACCCGGTTGCGTGCCGCGTCCCAGCTGGCCCGCGCCGCCGACCTGTCCGCCATCGAGCGCACCGCCCCCCGTGATCGCGTCGACGCGGTCGGGTACCTGATCGGCGTCGGCAAATGGTCCGACCGAAGCGCGAGCGTGCTCGCGTCTGTGGTGGCCAGACCGCCGCAGCTGGTGGCGGTCGCCGTCAACACGCCCGAATACCTGACGTCTTAGCGAGAGTGCACATGCCCGAGTTGAATCGCCGCAGATTTCTGATCGCCAGCGCCGGTATCAGCGCCGCCGGCCTGCTGTCCGGCGCGGTGGCGGCCAGTTGGCCCGACTTGCTGCAGGCGGCGCAGGATCGACCGCTGCCGGCCAATGCCGGCGTCTTGGTGATCGTGTCCCTATACGGCGGCAACGACGGTATCAACACCCTGATTCCGTACGGCGACAACGCATATCACGATGCCCGACCCGAGCTCGCTTATGCTCCCGGCGACGTGCTGCACCTCGACCAGCAGCTGGGGCTCAATCCGGCGATGAAGGGCCTGGCCCAACTGTGGAACCAACACCAGCTGGCGATCGTGCGCGGCGTCGGCTATCCCAAGCCCGACCACAGCCACTTCCGCTCCATGGATATCTGGCAGACGGCCTCGCCCGCCGAACCCGTCTCGACCGGCTGGATCGGCCGCTGGCTCGACGCCACCGGCGACGACCCGCTGCGGGCGGTCAACATCGGGCCGGTGCTGCCGCCGCTCGCGGTGGGCCAGAAGTACACGGCGGCAGCACTTTCCACGAACTCCGGCGACGCCCGCGAAGCCGACGAATTTGCCTCGATCATGGCGGCGCTGGGTCGTGACGACCCCGGTGACACACCCGCCATGGCGGCCGTCGCCAAGGCCTACCGTGCCGCCCGCACCACCGACGAGACCTTCAAGTCGGTCAAACCGGTTGGCGAGGACCATAACTCGCTGGCCAAACAGCTGGACATGGTGGCCGCGGCCGTCAAGGCCCGGGTCCCGACCCGGGTGTACATCGTGCAGCTCGGCGGATTCGACACCCATTCCGGCGAACGAGAGACCCAACAGCGGCTGCTGCAGACCTTCGACGAGGCCGTAACCGGATTCCTGCGCCAGGTCGCGGGTACCAATGTGGTGCTGATGGCCTACTCCGAGTTCGGGCGTCGGGTGCGGGCCAATGCCTCCCAAGGCACCGATCATGGCACCGCGGGCCCGATGTTCGTCGCGGGCGCTCCCGTGCGGGGCGGCTTCTACGGCGACGAGCCCAGCCTGAAAGATCTCGACAACGGAGACCTCAAGTACACCACAGACTTTCGCGACATCTACTACGAAGTGCTCGCGCGCACGGTCGGAACCGATCCGACGCCGTCGGTGGGGACTGGACGAAAGGCCTTGGGCTTCTTAGCCGCTTAGCACGCCCAGGCAGTCGCGGGCGATTGCCAGCTCCTCATTGGTCGGTATCACCAGCACCGTGACCGGCGAACGATCCGACGAGATCCGCCGCGCACCAGTCCCGGAACCGTTGCGCTCCAAGTCCAATTCGATGCCCAATTCTCCCAGCCCGGCCAACGCGTCGCGGCGTACCGCCGCGTCGTGCTCACCGATACCGGCGGTGAAACTCAGCACGTCGGTGTGGCCCAGCACCGCCAAGTATGCGCCGATGTACTTGCGCAGCCGATGGATGAATACGTCGTAGGCCAATTTCGCTGCCGCGTCACCGGATTCGATCATGGTACGCAGCCGGCGGAAGTCGCGCTCGCCGGCCAGGCCCTGCACCCCGGAGCGCCGGTTCAGCATCGACTCGATGTCGTCGACGCTCATCTTCGCGGTGCGCCACAGGTAGCTGATCACGCCGGGGTCGATGTCGCCGCTGCGGGTGCCCATGACCAGACCTTCCAGCGGTGTCAGGCCCATCGACGTCTCCACCGGCCGGCCACCTGCCACCGCCGACGCGGACGCGCCGTTACCCAGATGCAGCACAATCTGATTCACGCCCTCCAGCGGCCGGCCGAGGAACGACACGGCCTGCTCGCTGACATATTGGTGTGAGGTGCCGTGGAATCCGTACCGACGAATCTGCCAGGTCTCGGCCACCTCGCGGTCGATCGCATAGGTCGCGGCGGCCGCGGGCAGATGGTGAAAGAAGGCCGTGTCGAACACCGCGATATGCGGCACGTCGGGCAGCAGCTTGCGTGCCACCTCGATGCCTTGCAGAGCGGGCGGGTTGTGTAGCGGGGCCAGCGGGGAGAGCTCTGTGAGCTGTTCGATCACGTCGTCGTCCAGCTTGGTCGGGCGGTGAAAGCGCTTGCCGCCGTGGACCACCCGGTGACCGACCGCCACCAGGCCACACTCGCCCAGGTCGATGCCGTCGTCGGCAAGGATCTCGAATGCCCGCCGCAGCGCCGCTTCGTGATCGGCGACGGGCGAGGCGGGTTCGCCGATCTGCTCCACCACGCCGGTGGCCCGCGACTCCCCGGAGTCGGGGTCGACGAGCTGAAACTTCAGCGACGAGGAGCCGGAATTGATGACCAGCACCAGACGATCACCCACGGGACACGCCCTGCGCCTGAATGGCGGTGATGGCAACGGTATTGACGATGTCTTCGACCGTGGCGCCCCGAGACAGGTCGTTGACCGGTTTACGCAGTCCCTGCAGCACCGGCCCGATCGCGATGGCACCCGCCGAGCGCTGCACCGCCTTGTAGGTGTTGTTGCCGGTGTTGAGGTCGGGGAAGATCAGCACGGTGGCGCGGCCGGCGACGGGCGAGTCGCGCATTTTGGTTGCCGCCACCGACGGGTCCACGGCGGCGTCGTACTGAATCGGCCCTTCGACGGCCAGTTCCGGTTCCCGGGACCGCACTAATTCCGTTGCCGCCCTGACCTTGTCGACATCCGCGCCGGAACCGGAGTCGCCGGTGGAATAGGACAGCATGGCCACCCGGGGTTCGATGCCGAACTGCGCGGCGGTACGCGCCGAGGAGATCGCGATGTCGGCGAGCTGCTCGGGCGTCGGGTTCGGGACGATGGCGCAGTCGCCGTAGGCAAGTACCTTGTCCGGCAGGCACATCAGGAAGATGCTGGACACCGTCGACACGTCGGGCACCGTCCGGATGATCTCCAACGCTGGGCGCACGGTGTGCGCGGTGGTGTGCACGGCACCGGACACCATGCCGTCGATCATGCCGCAGTAGACCATCATGGTGCCGAAATAGGTCGCGTCGTTCATGATTTCACGGGCATGTTCAACCGTGACACCCTTGGCCTGACGCAGTTCGGCGTACTTCTCGGCAAACTGTTCGTGCAGCTCACTGCTGCGCGGATCGATCACCGCCGCGCCTTCCAGGCTGACACCGAGTTCAGCTGCCCGGGAACGGACTTGGGTCTCGTCGCCCAGGATGGTGAGGTCCGCGACCGAACGCTGCAGCAGCCGGCCGGCCGAGCGCAGGATCCGGTCGTCCTCACCTTCGGGCAGCACGATGCGCTTGCGGTCGGCGCGGGCCTGCTGCTGCAGCCGACGGGTGAACATCTGCGGGGTGATGACGGTGGGTATCGGAATGGCCAGCTGTGCCAGCAGATCGTCGATGTCGACGTTGCGGTCCATCAGCTGCAGGGCGGTGTCGATCTTGCGCTGCGACCTCGCGGTGACCCGGCCGCGGGACGATGCCGCCGCACTGGCGGTGTCGTAAGTGCCCAGTGTGGTGGCGATGATGGGCAATCGCAGGTGCAGACCGGCCACCAGCGCCGCAATCGAGGGATGCAGCTCGAGGCCGCCGTTGAGGATGAGGCACGAAAGCGACGGAAACCCTTCGGCCGCATGGGCACTGGCCACCGCGAGCACCACGTCGGACCGGTCGCCCGGGGTGATCACCGCCATGCCGTCGCGCAGCCGTTCCAGCACGTGGTCGGCCGTCATCCCGGCGACCATCACACCCATCACCTCGCGGTCGCGCAGCGAGATGTCTCCGCTTACCGGCGTCCCCTGTACCGCGTCCTTGAGCTCGGTCACCGTCGGCGCGGCCAGCAGCGGCGCCTCGGGCAGCACGTAGCCGCGCGGGGTGAACTTGCGCAAAGCCTCACGAACCGCGTCCAGCTCGTCGGGCGCGCACCGGTTGACCACCACCGCCGCGGCGTGCGCACGCAGCGCTGAAAGCTCAGACAGACATGCCTCGACGACGTCGGCGACGTCCTGCGGCGTGCGGTTCCACCCGCGCACCATCAGCAGCACCGGCGCACCCAGGTTGACCGCGATCCGGGCGTTCGTCGCGAACCCGGCCGGGCTCGTCGCCCCGCCGATATCGGTGAAGTCGCTGCCGACGATCACCACGGCGTCGCATTGCTCGGCCATCGCGTGGTAGGCGTCGGCGATGGTGGCGATCGCGGCCTCGACGTCGTCGTGCACCTGCTGGTAGCTCACGCCGACGCACTGCTCGTAGGACAGGCCCGCGGTGGCGTGGTCGAGCAGCAACTCCAAGATGTAGTCGCGCTGTTCCCCGAGCCGCGTAATCGGCCGGAACACACCGACTTTGGCGACGGTGGCGGCCAGCCGGTGCAGCAAGCCCAGTGCGATCGTGGACTTGCCGGTCTCCGCCTCGGGAGCGGCAATGTAGATCGCCTTCGCCAGGGCCCCCGCGTCAGCCAAGTCTGCGCAACCTGGGCTCGAGGTCTTTCTCGAACAGTTCCAGGAACCTGCGCTGGTCGTGTCCGGGCGCGTGGAACACCAGGTGGTTCAGTCCCCACTGCACGTACTGGCCCACTTTTTCGACGGCTTCGTCGGGGTCGGAGGCCACGATCCAGCGCTTGGCGATCTGCTCGATCGGCAGCGCGTCGGCGGCCTTCTCCATCTCGATCGGGTCGTCGATGCTGTGCTTCTGTTCGGCCGACAGCGACAGCGGCGCCCAGAACCGAGTGTTGTTCAGCGCCAGCTCGGGGTCGGTGTCGTAGGAGATCTTGATCTCGATCATCTTGTCGATGTCGTCGGGGTTGCGGTCGTTGGCCGCCGCCCCTTCCAGGACGGCCGGCATCAGTTTCTCGGTGTAGAGCTCTTCGCCCTTCCCGGAGGTGCAGATGAAACCGTCGCCGGCCCGGCCCGCGTACTTGGCCACCGCGGGGCCGCCGGCGGCGATGTAGATCGGCACACCGCCCTCGGGCACGTCGTAGATCGAGGCGCCTTTGAGCCGGTAGTACTCGCCGTCGAAGTCGACCCGGTCGCCGCGCCACAATTCGCGCATCAACCGCACCGACTCACGCAGCCGCGCGAACCGCTCCTTGAACTCCGGCCAGGAGCCCTGGTAGCCGGTGGCTATCTCGTTGAGCGCCTCGCCGGTGCCGACGCCCAGGAAGATGCGCCCCGGGTACAGGCAGCCCATGGTGGCGAAGGCTTGGGCGATGACGGCCGGGTTGTACCGGAAGGTCGGGGTGAGCACCGAGGTGCCCAGCTGTAGGCGCTTGGTGCGCTCCCCCACCGCCGTCATCCAGGCCAGTGAGAACGGGGCGTGCCCGCCCTCGTGCCGCCACGGCTGGAAGTGGTCGCTGACGGTGGCGCTGTCCATGCCGTGCGCTTCGGCGAGGACGGCCAGTTCGACGAGCTCGCGAGGTGCGAATTGTTCGGCGGACGCTTTGTATCCGAGTTTCAGTTCAGCCACGTGTTCTTTCTACTCCCCTGCTAAATGTCGCCGGATCGGAGCGCCATCGACAGACCGCCGCGGGACCGTATTCCGAGCTTGCGGTACACGCGGCTCAGCGCCATCTCGACGGTCTTATCCGAGATGAACAGCTCGGCGGCGATCTCCTTGTTGGATCGTCCCGTCGCGGCGAGTTCGGCGACACGCCGCTCGGCGGGGGTCAGCCCATCGCTGCCCCCGCTGGTACTGCTCAGACGGGCGAGTTCCGAGCGTGCCCGCGATGCCCACCATGGCGTGCCGAGTTGCTCGAAGGTCTGCAGAGCCGCACGCAGCGAGGCCGAAGCATCCTGCCTGCGCCGGCGGCGTCGCTGTACCTGGCCGAGGAGAAGCCGGCTACGAGCGGTCTCGAACGGCATGGCAAGCAGTTGATGATGCGCGATCGCAGCGACGGCAGCTTCCTCTGCGGCGGCGAGGTTGCCCCGCGCGGCCAGGCATAGCGCGCGGCCCCGTGCAGCCATGGCCAGCATCCACCGACGATTCAGTCGAGTACCGTTTTCTGCCAACGCATTTGACAACTGTTCAGCCTCGTCGACACGACCCAGGCCGGCGAGTGCCTCGATCGCGTCGGGAAGGTAGCCACCCTGCATGATCTCGGTGTCGTGGGCGGGGTCGAAGGTCGCCAACAGCGGTTCCAACACCGTCATCGCTTGGTCGTAGCGGCCCAGGGACACCTCCACGAACGCCAGCGTCGCCGACGGCGCGTCGGCAAGGTAGATCGCGCCGATCTCGTTTGCCGCGGCGACCGCCGCGCCGGCAGCGGTTCGCGCCTCGTCCTCGAGGCCGCGGTAGGCGGCGACCGCCGCCCGCCATCCCCAAGCCGTGACCAGCAGATGCCGTCCGCCCGTCTGTTCCGCGCGCTCGACCGCCTCGCGGGAAGCCTCCGCCGCGTCGGCGTAGCGCCCCAACCACACGTCGATGGTCGCGAGGTGGTTGAACGCCCAAATGATGTCAATTTCGGTGCCGCCGTTGAGCATTCGGCGACACACCGCGCTCATCTGATCGCGCGCCTCGGCCAGGTCGCCGGTCCAGGCGGAGACTATTGCCCGCACCGCACTGGCCTGATACCAGGTGGTCGCGCCAGCAGCCGGATCCTCCAACTCCAGCGCGGTCCGCAATGCCGGCTCATCCACCCCCAACCCGTACACGAACGCGGCGCTGACCCAGATCGACAGCGCCCGGCTGCGCAGATCGGGGACATCGAGCCGGTCGGCCAGGGCAACCGCGGTCCTGGCGTGGTCGACCGCTCGGCCGACGCGCCCGATCATCACGGTGGCCAGCACCACCCGCAGCAGGCAATGCAGCCGCAGTTCGGTGCCGTCTTCGGCCTCGTCGGCCGCTTGGGTCAGCGTCTGCACGGCTCCCACCGTGTCATCTCCGTAGCCCTGGACCGCACCGAGCAGCATCAGCGCGAGGCAGCGCATCGCGCCCCTCGGCAGGCTGTCGATGGTCGGCTCCAGCAGCGCGCGCGCCGCGTCTAGGTCGCCCGAGCGGAAATGATGCTCGGCCGCGCGGATGCGCCGGGGCGGGGTGTCTCCGCCCAGTTTCAGAGCCAGTTCCAGCAATTCGGCAGCCGCGGCGGGGGCGCCCCTGGAGACGCTGGCCTCGGCCGCCGCATCCAGAGCTGACAGCGTGGCGGGATCGCCGGTGACCGCGGCCAGTGCCAGATGGCGTGCCCTGAGCTCTGGCTGTTCGACTAGCGAGGCGAGCGTTCGATGCATGGCTCGTCGGCGCGCTGGACCGGCTGTGGCGTACGCACCGGCGGCGAACAGCGGATGGGTGAACCTGAGCGCATGTCCATCCAGGGTGATCACGCCGCGGCTTTCCACAGTCTCGAGTAGCTGCATTACTTGCAACGGCGACATGCCGGCCGCCCGACTCACCAGCTCCACCGTCGGCTCGGCGGCGGTCGCCGCGGCCAGCAACACCTGCCCGACGTCCTCGCCGACATCCCCGATCCTGCGGCGCACCATCGCCGCCAGACTGCTCGGCATGCCCGGCGCGGAGGACGTCGGGTCGGCGAACGTGCTCGCAGCCAGCTCGATCGCGAAAAGCGGGTTACCACCAGACATTTCGTAGATCCGGGTAATCACCGGGCGCGGCAGCGTACGACCCAGCCGCGCCGCCACCACCGCGTGCACACCCCCGAGGCTGAATGGCCGTAGACACACCCGAGTGGTGGTCTCGGGACTACGAAAGTCCAGCCACGAGTTCGAGCGCGCCGCGCCCGGCTCCTCGGTCCGAAAACTCAGCATCATCCCGACGGAGCCGCGGAGCCGGCGCGCGCAAAACCCGATCACTGCACGACTCGACGCATCCAGCCACTGCGCGTCGTCGACGGCCAACAGCACCGGAGACTGCGCGCCGATGCGTTCGACCACGGATAGGAACGCGGTCGCCAGGGTGCGCTCGTCGGTTGCTGGTCCGCTCGAACCGGCCTCGCCGGTGCGGGCACGATTCAACGCCAGCTGTTGGACCGCGGGCAGTTCGGCGACCACCGCGGCGTCGATATCCGTCAGCAGGTCCGCGACCGCGGCATAGGCGTAGAACACCTCCGCGGCCGAGCCGCGCGCCGAGAGGACCCGAAAGCCCAGGCGCTCGGCCTGGCTTTGCGCGTCGAGCATCAGGGTTGTCTTGCCGATACCGGCCTCGCCCTCGACCAGCAACGTCGCAGGACCACTCTGTGCACGCACGAGAAGATCCGTGACGGCCCGGTCCTCAGCCAACCGCTGCACGATGTTCCCCGCCACCCAGCAATCCTCGCAGGAACCAGCACCGGCCCGCACTGCCCGGCTACACCGCGCTCGCGATCGCTCCTACCCCTATGGTCGCGACCCGCTACGCCCGGCTACGCCGCGCTCGCGATCGCTCCTACCCCCATGGTCGCGACCCGCTACGCCCGGCTACGCCGCGCTCGCGATCGCTCCTACCCCCATGGTCGCGACCCGCTACGCCCGGCTACGCCGCGCTCGCGATCGCTCCTACCCCCATGGTCGCGACCCGCTACGCCCGGCTACGCCGCGCTCGCGATCGCTCCTACACTCTCCGGAATGGGTGAGCAGACACAGCTGGTGCAGATCACCGACAGGGTTCATCTCGCGCAGGGACCCGCGGTCAACTGGACGCTGGTCGCCGACCACACCGGGGTCATGCTGATCGACGCCGGCTACCCCGGCGACCGCGAAGAGGTGCTGGCCTCGCTGCGCAGGCTCGGCTACGGGCCCGCAGACGTGCGCGCCATCCTGCTCACCCACGCCCACATCGACCACCTGGGCACCGCGATCTGGTTCGCCCGCGAGCACCGCACCCCGGTGTACTGCCACGCCGACGAGGTGGGTCACGTCAAGCGCGAATACCTGGAGCAGGTGTCCATACCGGCGCTCGCACTGCGACTGTGGCGGCCGCGCTGGGCGTTGTGGACCCTGCACGTGGTGCGCAGCGGCGGCCTGAACCGCACCGGCATCCCGACCGCCCTGCCGCTGACCGACGACGTCGCCGCCGGACTGCCCGGCCGCCCGCGCGCCGTATTCAGTCCCGGTCACACCAACGGGCACTGCTCGTATCTGGTGGACGGGGTGCTGGTCAGTGGTGACGCCCTGATCACCGGGCATCCGCTGATCGTCCACGACGGGCCGCAGCTGCTGCCCGCGATCTTCAGCTACAGCCAGCAACAGTGCATCCGCACCCTGTCGGCGCTGGCGCAGGTGGAATCGGAGATCCTGGCTCCCGGGCACGGACCGCTGTGGCGCGGCCCGATCCGCGAGGCCACCGACACCGCGCTCCGTAAGGCCGGCGCGATCTAGCGGCTCCGGGCACCCAAGCCCAGGTTCTCGCGCAGCGTCTGACCGCTGTACTCGGTGCGGTAGGCGCCGCGCTCCTGCAGCAGCGGCACTACCTTGTCGACGAATTCGTCGAGGCCGTGCGGGGTGAGGTGCGGCACCAGGATGAACCCGTCGCAGGCGTCAGCTTGGACGTAACGGTCGATCTCGTCGGCGATATGCGTTGCGGTGCCGACGAATTGCTCTCGGCTGGTCATCGCGATCACCACTTCCCGAATGGACAGGTTCGCGGCCTCGGCGCGTTCCCGGAAGCGTCGCGCCACCGCGACCGGGTCGCCGTGCCGGACCCGGCCCTGGGTGATGTCGCTGTCGATCACCGGATCGAAGTCCGGCAGCGGACCGTCCGGGTCGTAGCCGGACAGTTCACGACCCCAGATCTGCTCCAGCATGGCTATCGCGGTGGGACCGCTCACCTGTTGGCGCCGCACGTGGTGCGCCTTCTCGCGGGCCTCGTCGGCGGTGTCACCGAGCACGAACGTCGCTGCCGGAAAAACCTTGAGCTGGTTGGGATCCCGGCCGAATCGCCGGGCCCGGCCCTTCACGTCGGCGTAATACCGCTGACCGTCTTCCAGCGACCCGTGCAGGGTGAACAGCGCGTCGGCATACCGGGCACCGAAGTTGCGCCCTTCGTCGGAATCGCCGGCCTGCAACAACACCGGATGGCCTTGCGGGCCGGCAGGCAATGTCGCGAAACCGCTGACGTCGAAATGCGCACCCTGGTATTCGACCCTGCGAATCCCGGCCGGGTCCACATAGACGCCGTTACGCCGCACCACCGCATCCGGGGCCCAGCTGTCCCAGAACCTGCGCGCCACCTCGACGAATTCTTCGGCACGCGCATATCGGTCGGAGTGCGCCAGAAAACCGCCGCGCCGAAAGTTGGCCCCGGTGAAGGCATCTGACGAGGTGACGATGTTCCAGCCGGACCTTCCTTCGGACAGGTGATCCAGGGTGGCGAATTGCCTTGCCACTTCAAAGGGTTCGTTGAAGGTGGTGTTGATGGTGCCGGTCAGACCGATCCGCTCGGTGACGGCGGCCAGCGCGGCCAGCACGGTGAAGGTGTCGGGGCGGCCGACCACGTCCAGGTCGTAGATGCGGCCGCGGTGCTCGCGCAACCGCAGTCCCTCAGCCAAGAAGAAGAAGTCGAACAAACCACGCTCAGCGGTCCGGGCCAGATGCACGAACGATTCGAACTCGATCTGGCTGCCCGCTGTCGGGTCGGTCCACACCGTGGTGTTGTTGACACCGGGGAAATGCGCGGCCAGGTGAATCGGCTTGCGACTCATGGGTTCAACCCCCATCGCCGGGCGATCAGTTCATGGGAGCGAAGTCGGTCTTGATGCCGGTGAGTAACCGAGGTGACGACCAGTTCGTCGGCCCCACAGACCCGCGCCAGCGCGGCGAGCCGGTCGGCGACCTCGTCGGGATCGCCGACGAATTGTGTTGCCAGCCGGTCTTTCACCACCTCGTACTGCTCGTCGGTCAGCGGTGGGCAGTCCTCGGGGGCGGGGTAGGGCATGGCCCCGATGCCCGTGCGGATCGAGTACACCCAATGGCCGTAGCCGGTGGCCAGCTGCCGGGCGGTCGCGGTGTCCTCGGCTACCACGATGTCGGCCGAAACCACCACGTAGGGCTCGGCCAGGGCTGCCGACGGCTGGAACGTGTCGCGGTAGGCCTCGATCGCTTCCAAGGCGGTGGCGGGTGTGATGTGATAGCTGGCCACGAACGGCAACCCCAGCGCCCCGGCCACCCGCGCACTCTGCCCCCGGGTGCTGCCGAAAATCCACGGCCGCAGTCCGGATCCTTCGCCGGGTACCGCGTGCACGTCGAATTCGCCTACCCGGTAGCGGCCTTCGAGCAACGCTAGGATGTCGCCGACCTGCTCGGCGAAGTCCGGCGACAGCGCTTCGGGCTGTTGCAGGATTTCCATGGTGGCCTGCAGCCGTTCCAGGTCGAGCAGCTCACGCACGTCGAAAGGCGTTGGCACCACCACCCCGTCGACTTCGTGCCACCGACGCGGCGGCCTGTGCTCCCTGGGTGGCTTCGGTTTGCGCTCCTCGGAACGACGCTGCCCGGATCGGCCGATCCCGAGATCGATCCGGCCAGGGTAGAACGCGTCGAGCATGCCGAAGCTTTCGACCACCGCGACGGCGGTGGTGTAACCCAGCTGGACCGCCGCGGCGCCCACTTGAATCCGCTTGGTATTGGCCGCAATCTGTCCGATCAGCACCGCAGGTGCCGCGCTGGCGACCGCGACGAAGTGATGCTCGGCGACCCAGTAGCGACGGTAACCCAGATATTCGGCGTGCTGAGCCAGTTCGATGGTGTTGCGCAACGCGGTAGCCGGGTCACTGCCGGCGCTGATCGGCGCCAGGTCCAGGATCGAGAGCGGAATCATGCTGTCAGACCCAGCCTTTCGCGCAGCGTCTCGCCGTCCCGGTAACTGTCGCGGAACTCGCCTGCGCGCTGCAGCAGCGGCACCACCTCGTCGACGATCACCGGCAGGTCGGTGGCGTGCACGGCGGGACGCAGCCGGGCGCCGTCGACACCTACGCGCTGCCACTGCAGCAGTAGGTCGACCAACTCGGCAGCGTTGCCCGACCACACCCAGGTGTCGGAGCGGAAGTCGTCCTGACCGTGGAATGAAACCACGATGTCGGCGAAGACCTTTAGCTTCTCCGAGACGTCCCGCACCTGCTTCAGGAGGTCGCTTATCGAGGCGTCAGCGGGCGTGATGAACACCAGATCGGCGGTGTCGGAGGCGAATTCGTACACCGGGCCGGCGTGTGCCAGCACCGCGACCACCGGCTGACCCTGCGGCGGGCGCGGCGTGATCGAGGGTCCCTTCACCGAGAAGTACTTTCCGGTGAAGTCGATGTAGTGCACCTTGTCGACGTCGATGTAGCGTCCGGTCGCTGCGTCGCGGATCACCGCGTCGTCCTCCCAGCTGTGCCAGAGTCTGCGTACCACCTCGACGTAGTCGCGGGCTTCGGCGAACAACTCGGCGGGATCGACGGTGCGGCGGCCGAACAGCGCCGCCTCGTGGCTGGTGGCGCTGACCCGAGGCTGCCAGCCCGCCCGCCCGTGCGAGACAAAGTCAAGGGTGGCAATGGCTTTGGAGATGTGGAATGGCTCGGTGTGGGTGACGGTGGCCACCGGGATCAACCCGATGTGCCGTGTGCCCGGAGCGATGCGGGCAGCGACCAGCACCGCGTCGCCGCGTCCGGCCAGCCGCTTCGGGTCGATCCGTTCCCGCCGTCCCGGCTGCGGCATCAGGGTGTCGTCGATGGTGAGGAAGTCCAGCAGCCCGCGCTCGGCCGTGGCGGCGAGATCTGTCCAGTAGCGGCCGCTGAGCACCGACCGCGGCTCGTCGAAGAGCTCCCACGCCTGCGTGTGCCAGCCGTAGCCGTCGAGCGCGACACCGAGGTGAAACGTCATGCCAGCGCTTTCAGGAAGGCGATCGGGAGTACCGGGCCGCGGGCGGGCAGCGGTTCGGCCAGCCGGGTGTAACCGGTCGACGCATACAGTTCCACGGCCTCAGGTTGGCGGTCACCGGTGACGAGGTACACCCTTTTGTAACCGCAGATCGCAATCTCGGCTTCCAGCTGCCGCAGCAGTGCCTTTGCGTAGCCCCGGCGCCGATGGTCGCGGTGCGTCCACACCCGTTTGAGTTCGGCGGTCTCGGCGTCGTAGCGGCAGAAGGCACCCCCGGTCACCGGAGTGCCATCCAGCACACCGATCAGCATTCCGCCGTGCGGAGCGGTGAACTGGCCGTCCGGCCCGCTGACAATCCATTGCCGATAAAGCCGGCGCTCCCCGCCGTAGCGTTGCGCGTACTCGTCGGCCAACTCCTCGAGCAGCGGCTGCGCCAGCGGGTCGTCCAGCGCGACGGGCACGAACTGCACAGCGTCGGAATCGGTGGGAGGTGAAGACGGTGCGGACATCACGTAACTGTCTAACGCGTGTCGCCTGGCAGCATTCCGGTGACGTAGCGCGGGCTGGCCGCGATATCGCGGGGCCGCATCCGACGGCGTCCCCCCAGACCCACGACCCCCAGCAACTCGACGATGTCGCGGTCGCAGATCTGCCAGCGCTGGGCAGCCAGATTCTCTGGGACCGAAGGGAATTCGGCCGTGTAGGTGAGTTTGGTCAAATCCACGTCCAAGCCCTGCCGACGCCACAAGTCGATGAAGGCATGTCCCTCCTGCAACTGCAACTGAGTCCAGGGCAGGTGATCGGCGGCAAATTGACTCCCGGCGGCGCTCACGCCGGTGATGTCGCGCAGCAGCCGGTCCTGCGCATCCGGCGGCAGGTAGCCGAGCAGCAGATTCTCGGCGATCCACAGGGTGGGTTGCACGGGGTCGAAGCCGGTGCGCAGCAGCGCGGTCAGCCAGTCGTCCCGCAGGTCCACGCCCACGGCGCACCGGTTCACCGACAGCTTGGCGCCCAACTCGCGCATCATCCGAACCTTGAAGTCAGTCACGTCGGGCCGGTCCAGCTCGTACACCGTCGTGCCCACTGGCCACCACAGCCGATACGCGCGGGTATCCAGGCCCGCACCCAGGTTCACCACCTGACGAATGCCGGCCCGCACGGATTGAGTCAGGAACCCGTCCAGGAATCGGCCGTGCACGGCCAGCACATTGATCATTCCGGTCGTCACCGGGTCGATGCCGCCGTCGGTCGAATACGCATGGTCCTCGATCAGCCGGACGAAATATTCCACCCCGGCGGCGCGCACCAACGACTCGGCGAACGGGTCGTTGATCAGGCCTTTTGTGGTGGCCACCGCCCGGGCGGCGGCGCTGAAGGTAGCGGTGATCCCGACGCCGGTGGTCAGGTCCCAGGTGTCGCCGTCGGTGCGTGCCATCTGGGTCCGTCGCTCAGCTATCCGAGCGACGCTGTCTGACAAGTGTCGCGGTGGCGCGCCACCCGAGCAGCAACACCGCGGTCACAGTCGATGCGACGATCACGAAGGCCCCTGCCACGCTGGCCGAGCTGGCCTTGCGTAGCAACATGCCGACCAGCACGGTCGACGCCCAGACAACCACACCGGTCGGCGCCACGTCGGTGGGCCGGCGCCAGGCGCGGGACAGCAACCAGCCGACCAGGGTCCCACTCAGGAACGGCCAGGCGGTGGTCGCCAGGCCAGAAACGGTGACACCCTCGTCGTGGCTGCGACGCCCGAGGGCGCAGAAGACCACCACGGCCACCACATCCACCCCGAGCCAGGCCGGGGATCGCCGCGGTTGCATGCAGCGAGACTACCGGCACCGGGCAGGATTAAGGGATGAGCACACCGCCGTCGTTCGATCCCTACGACCCGCTGGGCCTGGACGCATCATTGTCCAGCGATGAGGTCGCCGTACGCGACACCGTCCGCGCGTTCTGCGCCGAGCACGTACTTCCGCACGTGGCCGGGTGGTTCGAGGACGGTGACCTGCCGGTGGCGCGCGAGCTGGCCAAGCAGTTCGGCGAATTGGGCCTGCTCGGTATGCATCTGGAGGGGTACGGGTGCGGCGGGGCCTCGGCGGTGCATTACGGGCTGGCGTGTCTGGAATTGGAGGCTGCGGATTCCGGCATCAGGTCGCTGGTGTCGGTGCAGGGTTCGCTGGCGATGTTCGCGATCTGGAACAACGGTTCGGAGGAGCAGAAGCAACAGTGGTTGCCGGGGATGGCTGCCGGTGAGTTGATCGGCTGCTTCGGGTTGACCGAGCCTGACGCCGGCTCCGATCCGGCCGCGATGAAAACCCGGGCCCGGCGCGATGGATCCGACTGGGTGCTCAACGGCCGCAAGATGTGGATCACCAATGGCTCGATCGCCGACGTAGCCGTGGTGTGGGCCGCCACCGATGACGGCGTGCGCGGTTTCCTGGTCCCGACCGACACCGCGGGCTTCTCCGCCAACACCATCCATCACAAGCTGTCGTTGCGGGCGTCGATCACCAGTGAATTGGTGCTGGACGACGTGCGCCTGCCCGCCGAGTCGATGTTGCCCGGCGCCAGCGGTTTGAAGGGACCGCTGTCGTGCCTGTCGGAGGCGCGGTACGGGATCGTCTGGGGCGCGATGGGTGCGGCCCGCTCGGCGTGGCAGGCCGCATTGGACTACGCGACCCAGCGCACCCAGTTCGACCGTCCGATCGCCGGATTTCAGCTGACCCAGGCCAAGCTGGTCGACATGGCCGTCGAGTTGCACAAGGGACAGCTGCTGTCGCTGCACCTGGGCCGGTTGAAGGACAGCGTGGGCCTGCGGCCCGAGCAGGTCAGCTTCGGCAAGCTGAACAACACCCGGGAAGCACTCGAGATCTGCCGGACGGCCCGAACCATCCTCGGCGGCAACGGAATATCGCTGGAGTATCCGGTGATCCGGCACATGGTGAACCTGGAGTCGGTGCTCACCTACGAGGGCACCCCGGAGATGCACCAACTGGTCCTCGGGCAGGCGTTTACCGGACTGTCCGCGTTCAGGTAGAAAGCAGATCATGAAAGCTCTTGTGTTTGCCGCTGCGCTGCTGCCGGTACTGGTGACGATGGCGCCCGCTGCGACGGCCGACCCCACGCTGCCCCCGATGAACTCCACCGGCGGTGGCCCGGTGATCGGCGGCGGGGGCAGCGGCGGGGCGATCGGCCAGCAGCTGTTCAGTTTCCACGACCCCAATATCCAGGAGGTCGACGGGTCGGACGCGGCCCAATTCTTCAATGCGGCAACGGGTGTCAGCAATCGGGACCTCGCCGCGCCCTTCCAGCCGTTGCAACGGATGCTGGGGTGCCAGGTGAACGGGGCCGGGTTCGGGGCGCGGGCCTATCGTCGCAACGACGGGCAGTGGGGCGGCGGGATGTTGGTGATCGCCAAGAGCGCTGTCTCCGACGTCGACGCGCTGAACGCCTGCGCCAAATCCAGCTGGCGCAAGGCTTCGGTTGGCACGCCGACGTCGATGTGTAACAGCGGGTGGACCTATCCCCCGTTCAGCGGTCGCAAGGGCGAGGGCTATTACGTCCTGCTGGCCGGAACCAACTCGGACTTCTGCACCGGTCCGAACGCGAACCTGCGGACCACCGCGAGTTCCTGGCCCACTTAGCGGGCGGGCCGTCCACTAAAACGGCGGGTCGTCGGGCAGGGGTTCCGGAGGGCCGTAAACGGGGGACCCAGTCCGCCGAGAGTTCGGCCGCGTCCTGCGCGGTGGCCGTGGCCCCGGCCGGGCAGTCGTCCTGCCCGCACCCGCAGCTCAGCAGGCGCCCCTGAGCCAGCGCACCTCCAACCACTGATTACGCTCTCGGCACATGAAAGCTGTCGTGGTGGGCGCGGGAATCGCCGGACTCGCGGTGGCCAGCGGACTGCAGCGCGCCGGGTGGGATGTCTCCGTACTGGAGCGAGCGGCCGATTCACAACCGGCTCCGGCCGGATTATCCATATTCGGCAACGGTTTTCGCGCTCTCGACGAGCTCGGTCTGGGCTCTGCCGTGCGGGCGATAAGCGCCGACGAACCCCCCTACACCAAGTCGGGCATCCGCAAGCCGAACGGCCGGTTTCTGGTCACGTTCGCCCCGACGACGTATCAGAACCTGCGCGCCGTCGACCGCACCGAGCTGCACGCGGCGATGTTGGCCACCCTGCGTGCAGGCTCCGTGCACTGGGGACAGCGAGTAGCCGAAGCCGGAACGGACGGCGTCCACACCGACGACGGGCACCACGCCGAAGCCGACCTGATCGTCGGCGCCGACGGGATCCGCAGCCGCGTCCGCGCCAGCCTGCCGCAGGACCGTCCGACCCGGCGTAGCGGCTACGGCGTCTGGCGGGCCATAACCGCGCGGCCGGTACCCGTGGGAGCCGGCGGGGAGACCTGGGGCAGCGGCCAACGGTTCGGTCTGGTGCCGCTCAAGGACGGCCGGGTCTACTGGTTCGCCGTGGTGACCAGCGCGCGCAACGAAACCGGCGCCGCCGCCCTCGACGAGGTCCGGTCCTTGTTCGGCGGCTGGCACGAGCCGATCGCCGAGCTGATCGACGCCACCGAGCCCGAAGCCGTGCACTACACCCACAGCGAGGAGCTCGACGGCCCGCTGCGGTCCTACGTGCACGGCCGCACCGTGTTGATCGGCGACGCGGCGCACGCGATGTCACCCAACCTCGGCCAGGGCGCCAACCAGGCGCTCGAAGACGCAGCAACCCTCTGCGCGTTGCTGGCACCGGTGCAGGACCGCACCGAAATCGAACCGGCGCTGCACCGCTATGACCGGCTGCGCCGGCCCCGAACCCAGCGCATCGCCCGCGAATCGCACAACATCGGGATCGCCGGCCAGTGGAGCAACCCGGTGCTGGTCTGGTGCCGCAAAACAGGCATGACGCTGGCCCCGAACTGGGTCTTCAGTCGCCGAACCACTCGTTTACAGGAGTGGCAATTTCGCTCCGGCAAGTAACGCAGGTGTGTTAGGTTAGCCTGTCCTGCGCGTCCGGGACGGCCTTTACCTTCGTCACTTACACCTCAGGGGCTGCTGCATGCTTATCGAGATCGCGGCGGTGAGCAGGACCTATCAACGGGGCCAGGAACTGGTCAAGGCGGTCGACAACGTCACCCTCACGCTGGGCAACGAGAAGCTGGTCGCCATCACCGGTCAGTCCGGTTCCGGCAAGAGCACGCTGCTGCACCTGATCGGCGGCATCGACCGGCCCGACGAGGGCTCCATCAAAGTCGACGGCGAGGAGCTGTCCCGCAAGAGCGACGACGAGCAGTCCGAGTACCGCCGCCGCAAGGTGTCGTTCATCTTCCAGTTCTTCAACCTGCTGCCCACCCTGACCGCCTGGGAGAACGTGGCGATGCCCCGGGTTCTGGACGGGTCCTCGATCAAGGAGGCCCGCAACGACGCCTGCGAACTGCTGGCGATGGTCGGGCTGGGCGACCGCATCGACCACAAACCCTCGCAGCTGTCCGGCGGTCAGATGCAACGCGTCGCAATCGCCCGCTCGCTGATCATGAAGCCGGGCGTGGTGCTGGCCGACGAGCCGACCGGGAACCTGGACTCCGAGTCCGGCCGCAACATCCTGGCGCTGCTGCGCAAGATCGCCGACGACGGCGCGTGCTCGGTGCTCATGGTCACGCACGACCCGAACATCGCGGCCGCGGCCGACCGCGAGATCGTGATGCGCGACGGCAAGGTCGTCGAACACGCATGATCGCCTCGGCGGCCGTCCGCTTCAAACTGCTCAACCTGCGGTACGCGGTTGCGCACTGGAAGCGATCGCTGAGCTGCGTGGCTGCGGTGATGATCGCCTCCGCGCTGCTGGTGGCCATCGCCGGCATCTACAGCTCGCTGACCAAGTCGGTGGCCACGATGTCCGAAGACCTCTACGGCAAGGCCGCTTTCGAGGTCACCGGCGCGGCCGACAGCGGCATGCCCGACTCGCTGGTCGCGCAGCTGCGCGCCGTCGACGGGGTGGCCGCGGCCGAGCCGATCGTGAAAGCCACGGTGAATACTCCCCGTTCCGGCACAACGCTTTTGGGTGTCGGCCCGGACATCCGGGTGCTGGACAACCGGGTGGGCAACGAGCTGGTGCAGCAGGCGGATCAGGACAAGTCGCACGGCTCGCTGGCGGACGGGGCTATCGCCGGTCCCGGCCTCGGAACGGCGCCGGGCGGCCAGGTCGAGGTCAACGGCGTCCGCGTCAACGTGGTGTTCGTGCCCAAGGGCGACCTCGCCGAGAAGTACAACGCCGGCGACTACGTGATCGTCCCACTTCCGTTGGCGCAGAACCTCTTACACCAGCCCGGCCGGGTGACGTCGGTGTTCGTGGTGGCCAAGCCCGGCGCCGACCTCAACGCGTTGAGCACCGACCTGGTGCGGGTGGTCGACCACCGGGCAGTGGTGGCCGAACCGCAGTTCCGGGTTGCCCAGACCGACAACTCGGTCTCGCTGACCCGCGACACGTTGCTGCTGGTCGGGTCGATCGCGCTGGTCGTCGCGATGTTCATCGTGTTCAACACGATGAACATGGCTGTGGTGCAACGCCGCCCGATGATCGCCACGCTGCGGGCGCTCGGCGCCAAACGCGGTGACCTGGCCCGCGACCTGCTGGCCGAAGTGACACTGCTCGGCTTGCTCGGCGGACTGCTGGGCGCGCCGCTGGGTGCCGCGATGAGCTACCTCGCGATCAAGCGTTTGCCCCCGCTGATGCTGCAGTCGGTGGACGTCAAGCCGGATTACTTCTTCCCGGGCAGCGCGATCGCCGTGGTGGTCGCTTTGGGCGTGGTGGCCTGCGTGCTGGGCGCCGCCTGGCCGGCGATGATGGTCTTCCGGGCTTCGCCCATCGCCGCGATGCGCCCGGTCGAGCTGGAGAGCCTGGGCGACGATCGAACCAAACCGCACCGGGCCGGCGTGGCGGTCGGCGTGCTGCTGATGGCGCTGGCGTTTTTCACCGCAACCCGGCTGCACGACGAAAAAACTTTCGCCGCAGGCATTTTGGTGCTGGCTGGCATCCTGACACTGTGTTGGGCGCTGGGGCCCACGCTGGTGGTACTCGGTAGCCGGATCGCGGCGCTGATGGGGCCCAGCGGTCAGGTCAGTCGCTCGACCATGACCGCGTCGGCCAAGCGGACCTGGGCGAACCTGATGATCGTCACAATCGCCGTGGCACTGGGCAGTGTGACCAGCGGCGTGCTGACCGACGTGGTCGACTCGACCGGTGGCTTCTTCTCCTCGCTGGCCGGTGCGGACATGTACCTGTCCGCCGCGTCCAAGGACGTCGTCCCGATCAGTCCGCTGATTCCCCACGGCACCGACGGCGAAGTTCGGGCCATCCCGGGCGTCGTCGCCGTGAAGCCCGTCCAGTACGCCTACGTCAACGTCGGCAGCGACCGGGTACTGGTGGTGGGCTCCGACCCCGGCACCGTGACACCCGCCTTCGCCGCCATGGACAAGTCGGTGCGGGCCCAGGTCGAAGCCGGTGACGGCGTGGTGATCTCCCGCCAACTCAGCCGACACCTGCACCGCGGGGTCGGCGACAAACTGACGCTGAGCACCCCCTCCGGCGAGCAGGCGGTGCCCATCCTCGGCGTGGTCGACTATCTCACCACCGAGCGCGGCATGATCGCGATGTCGCTGGATCACATGAAGTCATGGTTCCAGCGCGACGGGGCGACCTACCTGGAAGTCCACGTCGACAACCCGAAGAATGCGCCCGCAATCCTGAACCAACTCGAAAAGATCGCTGCCGCAAGGGGGCTGTACGCATTCAGCGGTCAGGACGCAGTGGACTCGGGCAAGGGCGCAGTCGCCCAGATCGGATCCCTGGCCGTCTTCGTGCAGTGGATCGTCGCACTGCTGGCGGCGATGGCGCTGTTCAACGCGTTCATGATCTCGGTGATCGAGCGCACCCGGGAGATCGGCGTGCTGCGCGCCATGGGTGCCTCGCGACGCTACGTGACGAAGTCGATTCTGGTGGAGGCCACCAGCATTGCGCTGTTGGGCGGTGTGCTCGGCATGCTGACCAGCGTGGTGGTGCACCGGTTGGGCACGCTGATCATGAGTTCGGTGACCGCCATCACGGTGCGGTATTCGTTCTCCCCTCTCGACCTTCTCACCGTCCTGGTGGCGGTGATCCTTTGTTGGAGCGGGGCATTGCTACCCGCGTCTCGGGCCGCGAAGTCGACGATCGTGGACGCGCTGGAAGTGGAGTGACCAATGGAGAAGAGTCAACTGTTGTCCGGCACCGGGACCGAACCGGCACAACCGAGTTCGCTGCCCGGATTCCTGCGGATGAGCAGCGAACAGCGGCTGGCGTGGGTCCAGACATCCCCCGGCATCGCGCTGCCACCCGCGTGGCGGCTCGCACAATTCGTGGCGTTCTCCCGCCCCAGGACGTGCATTCCGGGCATGTTGGGCTTCTACCTGGCCAGCGTCGTCGCCGGAGGCGTCTCACCGCTGGCGCTCGCGGTGGGAATGGTGGTGTCCTATCACATCGCCGCGATCGCCAACCTGTACAACATCTACACCGACATCAGCGAGGACAACGAGAACATCCCGTCGCGGGTATACGAACTCAGCCGCTACGGCCGCGACCGGCTGCTGCGGCACGCCCATCTGCTGGCCGCCTTCAACTTCTTGCTGTCCCTGCTGGTGAACCCGTGGTTCGCGGGTCTGACTTTCCTGGCATTGATTGGCTGCCAACAGTATTCGTTCCGGCCCTTGCGGATGAAGGCGCGGCCCCGGATCGGGATTCTGTACTTCGCCAACGCGGTGGCCTACCCGTACGTGAGCGCGGTGCTGGCATCCGATTTCAAGTGGCAGGTGCTGACCAATCGCGAGTACTGCGCGCTGGCGCTCTACCTGTTCGGCTGGTTCTGCGCCAAGGGTCTGACCAAGAACGTGCCCGATTACGAAGGCGACAAACGAGTCAACGTGACCACGTCGGCGACGCTGAGCGCCACTCGGCGCCGCGCGGCGATCATCGCGGCGGTGGCGACGGTCGTGGTCTACGGCGCCGTCGTACTCCCGGTAGTGTTCGGCTTTCTCGCTCCGAAATACCTTCTTGCCCTGATCTGGTTGCCGGTGGCCTGTTTTCAGGCCTGGCGTCTGGTGCACACCGTCGACCAGAAATCGTCGAACGACATGCTGCGCGACGACATGTTCGTCTCCGTCGGCTACCTGTCGACCCTCGTCCTGATCGAGCGGATCTCGGTTGTGTCGGTGACGGTGGTAGTCGTCGGCATCGCGATCATGTTGCTCACCGACCGGCTGCGGCTGGACACCAGAAGAACCGAAGACTTCGACGTGCCATGAGAATCGATTTCGATCTGTCGCGCAACGAGCTGCCGTTCGACCCGCTGCCGCAGGTGCGCAGCATCCTCGAGTCCAGCGCGGACAGGATCCGCTGTTATCCCGAGGACGAGTGCGTCATGCAGTTGACGGCGCAGATCGGCGAGCTGCACGGTGTTCCGCAGGACAGGGTGGTCGTCGGACCCGGCAGTGTCGGCGTGCTGGACGCGGTGCTGCATGCGGAAGCCAAGGGCGCCACGGTATTCGGAACACCCACGTTCGACGAGTACGCGAGCCTGGTGTCGCGGGCCGGGGGTCTCCCGGTCGGGGCGGTCAGCGACCCGCCTGGCGGTCAGTCGCTCGAGGCCATTCTGGCTCGAGTCGACGAGTCCACGCGGCAGGTGATCATCGCGACGCCGCACAACCCGAGCGGCGCCGCGGTGACAGTGGACGAGCTTGTCGAGTTCCGGCGGTTGTTGCCGAAACCGGTTCTGCTGGTTGTGGATCAGGCCTACGCGGAGTTCGACGAGACACTGCCGGACGGCGCTGTGCGCCGACTGGTGACCGATATGGACGGCGTGGTGGTGCTGCGGAGCTTCTCCAAAGCCTACGGGCTGGCCGGGCTGCGGATCGGTTTCGGTGTGTTCAGCAGTGGGGCACTGGCCGCGCGGGTCCGCGCCGCCGTCCCGACATACGCGGTCAACTCGGTCGGCATCACCGCGGCCACGGAGTCGCTGCGGCATCAGCGGCAGTTACGCGAGCGGGTAACCCGCGTGATCGGCAGCCGGAAACGGCTGGAAGCCTTCCTGCTTCGGCACGGCCTGTTCAGCGGGGTCGTCTCGCAGGGAAACTTCGTGTGGGTGCCCACCCCGGACTCGCACGCGCTGGCGCAGCAAGTGCTCGCCGACGGCATCCTGGTGCGGGAGTATCCGGGGTTGGGCGTGCGGATCACCGTGCAATCCGAAGCATCCGTGGATGCCGTCATCGGGTCGCTGACAACGCATAGTCGCGTCAATGCATAACCGGCACCTGTTCTCCAATGCGCTCGGGCGGCGGCGGTTCGCCGACGAGCTGGTGGACTACCTGATCGCGCTCGGTGTCGAGTACATCTTCGGAATGCCTGCGGAGTCGGTGAATTCGTTGGTGCACGCGGCGAGCCAGCGCACCGAGATACGGGTGGTCACCACCCGGCATGAGACGGCCGCCGCCCTGATGGCGGTCGGTTACGCCAAGGCTTCCGGGCGATTGGGGGTGTGCTTCGGCACCGCCGGGCCGGGCGCCACCAACCTGGTCGCGGGCGCCTACGAGGCGTATCTCGGGCGAGTCCCGTTGCTGGCCATCAGTGGTCAGGTCCCGGTTGCCAGTATCGGCCGGGACGCGTTCCAGGAGATCGACTCCGAAGCACTGTTCAAGCCGTGCACCGCGTCCTCGGTACAGATCCAGGCCACCAGTCAGTTTGAGCGCCTGGCCCGTTCGGCCGTGCTGGCAATGCACGAGTCCACCGCATGCCATGTGGCCATCCCCGGCGACGTGCTCTACGCTCCGATCAGCGCGGCGGACACCGGCTGGCACGTCCCCAAGCCGCCGGAGCCGCGACTGGCGAGCAAGGAAGAGCTGGGCTTGGTCGCCGAGTTCCTGGAATCCGACGATCTGGCCATCGTGCTGTCCTGTGCCGAGGTCGGCCAAACCCAACTCGCTCAGCAGCTTTCGCAACGCCTGGCCTGCCCACTGTCCGATGTCCGCGACACCGGTGTACTCAGCGCCGGCGACGTGCTGGTGGTGGGGCGCGTCAGCCCGCTACTCAACCAACGCGTGCCGGCACACGCGAACCTGTTGGAGCTCACCGACCGTCGCCTCACCAGCAGACGGCTGCCCTACATCAGGCAGGTCGTCTGTGACGTCGAAGCGACCCTGCACACGATCCTGGACTCCCAACCGCAACCCCTCGAGAACGTCGCCGAAACCGTGTTCAGTGACCTCGATGAGGCTGCCAGCATGGCGGGCATTCCCAGCGCGGCACTGCCGTTGGGGATCGGCGCCGCCCTGGCCGGCGATACGCGCAGCGTGGTCGTCACCGACCATGCCCAGCTGGGCCAGTTCGTCGCCGAAATCGCCACGTTGGTCAGCGCGGACGCCGACGTGCAGATCCGCTGTGTCGACCGCGCCGAAAAGCTCAGCGGCCTAAGCAAACTGGGGACCGCGTTCGGACTGCAGCAAGACATCATCGCAGTGCCTCGGGAGGTGGTGACAACTCGTCGCGAGCCGCGACCCGGCGAACGTTCGCTGGCCCGCTGCCTGGACGCCAATCTGGCGGCGCCGGTGCAGATCAGCCAATTCTGCGCACCGTTGCTGCCCGGTTTCGACACCGCCCAGCGCAGCGCCAACGCGCAGGCACCGTCGATGAGTGCCGCCGCGCTGCGCAAGGCGGGCTGCGTGTCAGCGGCAACCGTGGTGGCCAGCGGGACCGCACTTCTGTTGCAGCTCAACGGGATCTACGATGCGGCACTCGATCATGCCCCGATCCTGGTTGTCACGGTGGAAACGCAGAGCTGGCAACTCGACGCCGGTCGACTGCTCGACGAAGTGAGCCTGGCAACCTATCTCGTCGAGGACCCCGCGACCGCCGCCGCCACGGTGCGTCGGGCCTGCGCCGCCGCGGCCGCGCCGGGGTCGGGCGTGGTGCATCTGCGGGTGCGGGGCACGGCGCTGAATTCAGCGTGGCCTGAAATCGGTTTCGCTGCAGGACAACCCGCTGCTTTCCGACCACCGGCGCCCGACGAATCGGCGGTCACCGAGGCGATCACCGCGCTGCGGGACGCCGAACGGGTGGCCATCGTCGCGGGTCGCGGCGCCGCGGGTTGCTCGGAGTTGCTCGCCGAACTGGCCGCTGCGCTGGACTGCAAGGTGCATCTGACGATGGGTGGCGATTCGGTGGTCGACGACCCTGGCCTGCGCGCGCACGGCAGGGTCGGCGGCTCGGGCGATCTGCGGGCGTACCACGACGTTGCCAAGGCCGGCGTGCTGCTGTTGGTGGGGGTGTCGAACCGGGGCTCGGCGTTCGATCTGGGCGCCGCCGGCCGAACCATCGTGGTCAACGTCGACCCCAATTCGATGCTGCGCCTGGGAGATCGGGATATCGGCGTGCTGGGCGACGCGATGGCGGCTTTGGAGACGATGGTCGGTGCGCTGCGCGAACCCCCACGTGCCCAACGGGCTACCCGGGCGCCCCGCCGCAGCAGGCGCAGCCGATGGGCCGAACGGGCCCCGCTGCGGGCCTCGCGGCTGACCCGGGCGATCGATGAGGAGCTGGCCGACTTCGACGGCTCTAGCACGGTCTGCGCGGACGTCGGCGTGAATACGCTGTGGGTGTACCGGTACCTCACGTCGATGACGCGCAGTATCTGGTCGGCGTCGTTCGGGACCATGGGCTTCGCGGTGCCCGCGGCGATCGCGGCGGCGAAGAACACCGACACGCGGGTGGCCGTCGCGGTGGCCGGCGACGGCGGAACCTCGGTGACACTCAGCCAGATTCAGTCGGCAGTGAACGTCACCAAACCGGTGGTGTTCGTCGTCGTCAACAATCTGGCGCTCGCCGCGATCAAGTTCGAGAGCGAGATCATGGGCTGGCCGGACCGCGGCTCGGCTATCCCGGACATCAACTTCGCGCAGTACGCCGCATCCGTCGAGATCAAGTCGCGCCGCGTCGACACACTTCGCGATTTCCGGGCCGCCTTCCAAGAGGCTATCGGCGCGCCACGGCCCTACCTGATCGACGCACGCTGTGTGCTGAACGACGCACCGGTGCAGGCCGGGCGCAAGCACTGGCGACAGGTGATCGGGTTCTTCGTGGCGTGGTCGAAAGAGGGGCGGCCGGGCGCCGCGACGTTCGGCGAGGTGACCCGCGCCGTCGTCCGCGGCAAGCTGGACGAGTGGAAACCAGCGGATTAGCCTGGCCGACAGCGAATTTCACGTCGCAACCCGCCGCGCGTGCGTCGGGATCGTCACACTCGCGGGATAAATCAAGCGCGGGTCAAGACCGCCGGCAGACCGCCCTTCACCATCACCGAGAAGGTGAACTGCGGCTCGGGCTGCCAGCCGTCGGGCACGCTGAGCCGGAAACGCTGGAACAGCATCGTCAGGAAGAACTGCGCCGCCATATAGGCCATGGTGGTGCCGAGGCAGAAATGCTGGCCGGAGCTGAACGGCATGAACGCCAGCCTCGGCCGCGCCCGCACCTGCTCGGGGTCCAGGAACCGCATCGGGTCGAAGCGGTCGGGCTCCGGCCACCAGCGCGGGTCGCGGTGCACCACCGACATCGAGGCCCCCACCAGCGTGAGTTTCGGCAGCCGGTAGCCGCCGAGTTCGTTGTCGGCCATGCAGAACCGCGGGAAGAACGGGTGCCCCTGCATGCGCTGACCCTCGTCGAAGCACGCTTTGGTCCAGCTCAGCCGCGACACGTCGTCGAAGTTGGGCAACGCGCCGTTCAGCGCGTCGACCTCGCCGTACAGCCTGGTCAGGCTGTCGGGGTTCTTCAGCAGCAGGGCCACCGTCCAGGTCAGGGCCGCGCCGGTGGGGTCGTAGGCGCCGCCGAGCAGGCCGACGATCTCGGCCGCCAGGTCGGCCCGGTTGATCGGCGAGCCGTCCTCGTACCGCGCGTCGAGCAAAGTGTCCAGGAAGTCCGGCGTCTCCGACGGGTGTTTCTTGCGGTCCTTGATCAGCCGGCCGACCAGCCGGTAGATCCGTGCCAACGCCGGCAGCAGACTCGAACGGCCTTTGCGCGGAAGGAGATTGGGGAACGGGACCATCAGCGTGGTCAGGCCGAGCAGTCCGGTGATGGCCCGCATGTCGGCGTCGAGCCGGCGCAACTCCTGCTCCCCGATCGAGGCGGAGAACAACGTCTTCAGGTAGACCTTCAACGTCATCAGCGAGATCTCGTACTGCAGGTCCACCGGCTGACCGGTCCCGGCGAACGACGACCAGCCGGCGAGGCGTTCGTCGAACTCGCTGCAGAACACGTCGGCCATCGTCGTCAGGTGCCGACGGGTGAACATCGGCATCAGCATCTTGCGGCGCTCCCGCAATTTCGGGCCTTCCAGCATGATGCTGTTGGCGCCGATCACCTTCAGCAGCGGACCCAGCAGGTCGTAGCGGCTGTACCGGCCGTCGGCGTCGTCCATGAACTCGCGCAACAGGTCCGGGTGAGTGACCGCGACCATGTCCAGCAGCGGCATCGGGATGCGGAACATGTCGCCGTAAGTGGCGGCGCCGCGGCTGATCAGCTCGAAGGGGTCGCGGCGCAGCTCGAAGAAGGAGCCGACGACCGGCAGCCCGGCCGGTCCCGGCGGCAACGGCAACGGACGCCCGTACCCGCGTACGGCGCCCAGCAGGGTGGGTACCGACAGCCGGGTGGGCCACAGCGGATCTTCCCGTAGCGCACCGACCACGCTGAGCCGGCCGCTGGACAACCGGCCCTCATCCGGCACGACGGGCGCGATCACCGGCGGCAGGTCCGCGTGAGTGTCCTCGCCCGCCGGCTCGAACGGCCGATACAGCGGCTCTTCCGCAGCGGTCAACGTGTCACACCCTTTCGTTAGGCATGCCTAAGTTACCGTGTCGGCGAAGTCCGCCGCGAATCGCGTCGCCGCCCGGCCGGACCGGGCCATATGAGCGCACCCGCCTGCAGACGGCACTCGGCGCGGCGACGTACGGTGTAACTGCGCCGCAGTCACCCGATGCGACTCCAAGGAGGACCATGACGCCCGTAGCCAGCGAACCCTCGGCCGACAAACGCCATCACGTCGTCATCATCGGAAGCGGGTTCGGCGGCTTGAACGCGGCCAGGAATCTCAAGCGGGCCGACGTGCGGGTCACACTGATCTCCAAGACCACCACCCACCTGTTCCAGCCGCTGCTGTACCAGGTGGCGACCGGCATTCTGTCCGAAGGCGACATCGCCCCCACCACCCGGCTCATCCTGCGCAAGCAGAAGAACGTGCGGGTGCTGTGGGGCGAGGTCAGCGAGGTCGATCTGAACGCGAAGACGGTCACGTCGCACCTGATGGGCATGTGGACCGTGACGTCCTACGACAGCCTGATCGTGGCGTCGGGTGCGCAGCAGTCCTACTTCGGCAACGACGAATTCGCCACCTACGCCCCCGGCATGAAGACCATCGACGACGCCCTGGAACTGCGCGGCCGCATCCTGAGCTCGTTCGAGGCCGCCGAGGTCGCGCTCGACCCGGCCGAGCGGGAACGACGGCTGACCTTTGTGGTGGTCGGCGCCGGGCCCACCGGCGTCGAGTTGGCCGGCGAGATCGTCCAGCTCGCCGAGCGCACCCTGGCCGGGGCGTTTCGCACCATCACCCCCACGGATTGCCGGGTGATCCTGCTCGACGCCGCACCCGCGGTGCTGCCGCCGATGGGCGAGAAGCTGGGCCTCAAAGCGCAGCGGCGGCTGGAGAAGATGGACGTCGAGGTCCAGCTCAACGCGATGGTGACCGCCGTCGACTACCAGGGCATCACCGTCAAGGACAAAGACGGCACCGAGCGTCGCATCGGCTGCGCCTGCAAAGTCTGGGCGGCCGGCGTGCAAGCCAGCCCGCTGGGCAAGATGCTCGCCGAGCAGTCCGACGGCACCGAAACCGACCGCGCCGGACGAGTGATCGTCGAGCCCGACCTGACCGTGAAGGGACACCCGAACGTCTTCGTCGTCGGCGACCTCACCTCGGTACCCGGGGTGCCCGGCATGGCCCAGGGCGCCATCCAGGGCGCACGCTACGTCACCAATGTCATCAAACACATCGTCAAGGGCCACGACGATCCCGCCACCCGCGAGCCCTTCAAGTACCACGACAAGGGCAGCATGGCGCTGGTCTCGCGGTACAGCGCCGTCGCGCAGATCGGCAAGATCGAGTTCGCCGGCTTCTTCGCCTGGTTGGCGTGGCTGCTGCTGCACCTCATCTACCTGGTCGGCCACCGCAACCGACTCGCCGCCATGTTCTCCTGGGGCATCTCGTTCCTGGGCCGCACCCGCGGGCAGATGGCCATCACCAGCCAGATGATCTACGCCCGCGTGGTGACCAACTGGATGGAGGAGCAAGCCGAGCAGGGGGCGCTGGCCGCCGCCGAACAAACCGACGAGGCCGAACGCAAGGCGGCGGGGTAGCTCGCTCCCGCCGCCGGCCTGGTGTTCGCCTGCACATCCTGCGACGGGCGGTGGACCGCGGGAACGTGGCCGACCGAGCCTTTGGCAGTTTGCTGTGAATCAGCTTGAGATAGCCTGCCAGGTTCGGAAATCGGACATTTGCAACGCGGACGGCGCTTAACGTCAGCTCACCGTTTCGGGACGGTGTTCACAATCGCTTACAGCGGGCTGGGGATGACATGTCCTTTCTGAATGCTGCGCCCGACGCGCTCGCCGCCGCGTCGCGCACGATCGCCGACATCGGTTCGACATTGGGTTCTGCCAATACCGCGGCATCCGAAGCGACGCACGGCTGACTCTCGCGCGGTCCAACGCGGGCTAACGCAGCGCCCTATCGATATCGGCGATCAGGTCGTCGGTGCCCTCCAGGCCCACCGAGATGCGCACCACGCCGTCGCCGAGCCCGATCGCGGCCCGGCCCTCTGGTCCCATCGCCCGGTGCGTTGTCGTAGCCGGGTGCGTCACAAGCGATTTCGCGTCACCGAGGTTGTTGGAGATGTCGATCAACTGCAACTTGTCCAGCACCTCGAAGGCGCGTTGCTTGTAGTCGCCGTCGTCGGCCTTAAGTTCGAACGTGACAACCGTTCCGCCGCCGGACATCTGCCGCTTGGCGAGGTCGTACTGCGGATGTGACGGCAGGAACGGGTAGCGCACCCAACTCACCGCCGGATGACCTTCCAGGAATTCGGCGATGCGCTGCGCGGAAGCGTTGCTGTACTGGACTCGAACCGCAAGCGTCTCAAGGCCTTTGAGCAGCACCCACGCATTGAAGGCGCTCATCGCCGGGCCGGTGTGCCGCATCAGTTTCTGCACCGGGCCGTCGATGTATTCTTTGTCGCCCAGAATGGCGCCACCGAGTACCCGGCCCTGCCCGTCGATGTGCTTGGTGCCGGAATAAACCACCACGTCCACCCCGAGCGGGAAACCCTGCTGTAGCAAAGGAGTGGCGAAGACGTTGTCCAACACCACCTTTGCTCCGGCGGCATGCGCCAGCTCGGTCACCGCGGCGATGTCGACCAGCGACTGCATCGGATTGGACGGCGTCTCGAAGAACACCGCCTGGGTGGGTACCGAGAGAGCCTGCTCCCACTGGGACAGGTCGTCGCCGTCGACGAACACGGTCTGCACGCCCCAGCGCGGCAGGATCTCGTTGCACACCACGAAACACGAGCCGAACAGGCTGCGCGCGGCCACCAACCGGTCACCGGCGCCCAGCAGCGCACCCAGCGACACGAACACCGCGGCCATCCCACTGGCCGTCGCGAACGCCGCCGGAGCGCCCTCGATCAGCCGCAGGCGTTCCTGGAACATGTTCACCGTCGGATTGCCGTAGCGCGAGTAGACGTAGTGGTCGACCTCGCCGGTGAACGACTGCTCGGCCACCGACGCCGACGGATACACGTAACCCGACGTCAGAAACATCGCCTCGGAGGTCTCTTCGAACCCCGAGCGGGTCAGGCCGCCGCGCACCCCGAGAGTGGCCTGGCTGACACCGTCCGGCAGCCCGTTCATCAACCTTGCTTCCACGGCAGTCCGACCGCGCGCCACCCCGTTCCGCCACGATGGCCCTGGGCGTCGAGCTGACCTTCGAAGCCGTCCAGCACGTTGTACGACGGCGTCAGGCCCGCCTCGGTGGCCACCTCGGCGGCGCCGATGGACCGGTTACCCGAACGGCACAGGAACACCAGCGGCCGCTCGGTCTCGCCGGAGTCCGGGATCTGCTCTTGGAGCTCGGCGAGGAAATTCTCGTTGTGCTGACCGCTGGACTTGTTCCACTCGACGAACACCACGTCACGGCCGAGGCTGGACAGATCCGGGACGCCGACGAAACTCCATTCGGCATCGGTGCGCACGTCCACCAGCACGGCGTGCGGATTCTCGGTCAACACTTTCCAGGCCTCGAGCGGCGTGATGTCTCCTGCGTAACTCACGCGCGCGAGTCTCGCACATTCAGCCTGGCAGCGACCTGCCGGGCGCGGTCCCGGGCGACGGCCAACTCGGGCGCGGTGGCCAGCGCCAGCCCCCAGCTGGGCGGCGCCGCATCCGAGCCAGCCGAGGCGGCCGGATCGAACACCCGCACGTCGCTCTCGGGCACGGCCAGGGCCGCGGCGAGCAAATCGCCGCTGGGCGCGGCGCCCGGCGCGGAGGGGCCACGGGTGATCACCCGGGCGGCGCCCGGCGACACCATCATGGTGTCCACCGCTACCCCCAGAATCGCCCGGGCCTGCAACTCGAACGCCGAAAGCCGCTGGCTACGCAGCGTCACCCAGGCGCTGTCGCTGGGACCCGCAGCGACCTCGCTGAAGTACACCTCGTCCCCGTTGATCATCAGTTCGACGCCGAAGACGCCGCGCCCACCCAAGGACTTAACGATGCGCGCGGCGATCGACTTGGCCGCGTCCAGCGCGGCGGTGCTCATTTGCTGAGGCTGCCAGGACTCCAGCCCGTCGGCGCCGTTGCTGCGATGACCGATCGGGCTGCAGAACTCGATGACCGGCCCGGACGGGCCTTCGCTGCGGACAACGATCAGCGTGACCAAAAACTCGACATCGACCACTGTCTCGGCCCACACCCGGCCACCCCGGCCCGCGCGCTCCCAGGCCGGCGCGACCTCCTCGGGCGTCCGCACCACCGATCGGCCCTGCCCGCTCGGACCGGCGACCGGTTTGACCAGCAACGGGAAGCCGGCGTGCGCGGCCACCGCCTCCAGTTCGGCCAGCGAGTCGACGAACCAGAACGGCGCAGTCGGCAGGCCCAGCTCATCGGCGGCGTGGCGGCGCAGGCCCTCGCGGTCGGCGATGAGCCGGGCCGCACGCAAACTCGGTACCCACTCGACGTCTTGGCCCTCGGCCGACTCGAACGCTTCGAGGGCCCCGAACACGACCGCATCGGTGCGCGTCACCACGAAGTCAGGTTGCAGGCTAACCAGCACCGCGGTGAGCTCCTCGGCGTCGGTGAGCGTCTCGGCGTCGGCGGTCATTACCTCCGCGCCAAGCCGCTGCAGCGCGACGGTCAACTCCTCGCCGGCGTCGTCGGTGCCCAGCAGCAGCAATCTCGGCCCGGCCTCGTTTTCCGGTTCCGGGTCTTGCGGCTCGAGCGGTTCGGCTGTCGCGGGCGCTTCCGTCGGTTTCTCGACGGACCAGATCGCCGTAGCACCCTCAGCCGCTGGGCGATCCTGCGCGCCGGTCTCCTGCCGCTCGGTCAAGCAGTCACCCCCTCCGTCGTGAGTTGTCTCGCCGACAAGGATAGGTGCGGGGGGCGAGAACGCCGCGTCTTGACTCATTTCGCGACGCATATGAGTGCCAAATGTGCTTCGAGACCAGCCGCGACGTATCACCGCGCCGGACCCCAGGGCGGCGTTAGGGCGCTGTCAGGGCTGGCCGGGCAGCAGGCGGACCATCAGGCCGTGACCTTCGGCCAGCAGGGTGCCGTCGTCCTCGCACAGTTCGGCGGAGACGAACGCCTTGCGTCCCTCGACACGGGTGACCCGGCCGCTGATCCGCAGCGGCCGGTCGATCGGGGTGATCTTGCGATAGTCGACGTGCAGGAAGGCCGTGCGGCTGATCGGCCGCCCGGCGGCATGCGAAATCATGCCGAACATGTGGTCGAACAGCAGCGGCAGCACGCCGCCGTGCACCGCCCAGTTGCCGCCGACGTGGAAACGGGTGAAGTGGCCCTCCATTTCGACGCCGTCGGCGCCGTAACGGGTCAACGTCCAGGGCGGCAGCAGCAGGCTGCCCATCCCGGGCAGCTCGGGCGTGCGACCGGCCGGCGGTTTTCCCGGGTCGGCGCTCTGAAACGGGCTGAGCAACTCCACCAGGGCGGCGGCGCGCTCGGCCGCCTCGTCCCAGACGTCGTCGCCGGGGTCGGCGGACACCGCCAGGTCCTGGACACGGCGCATGGCCGCCACGAACTTGCCGAACCCGGGACCCGGAGTGGCCGGGCTGTACTCGGGGAAGCCGCCGTGGTGCTCGTATTCGGGGTCTAGATCGGTGGGGTTGTCGGGAACCTCGGTCACGGGCGAGCCCGCAGCACATCGCGTCGCACGATGGTCTGGTCCCGCCCCGGCCCCACACCGATGCACGAAACATGTGCTCCGGCAAGCTCTTCCAGTCGCAGCACATAGTCGCGCGCCTTGGCCGGCAGATCGTCGAACTCGCGGGCGGTGGAAATGTCCTCCCACCACCCGGGCAGCTCCTCGTACACCGGCTTGGCGTGGCAGAGCTCGCGCTGGGTCATCGGCATCTCGTCGGTGCGCTTGCCGTCGACCTCGTAGCCGACGCAGACCGGCACCGTCTGCAAGCTGGACAGCACGTCCAGCTTGGTCAGGAAGTAGTCGGTGATGCCGTTGACCCGGGTGGCATAGCGCGCGATGACGGCGTCGAACCAGCCGCAGCGGCGCCGCCGGCCGGTGGTCACCCCGAACTCCCCACCCGTCTTGGACAGGTACTCGCCGTTCTCGTCGAACAGCTCGGTGGGGAACGGGCCCGAACCCACCCGGGTGGTGTAGGCCTTGAGGATCCCCAACACCGTGCCGATCCGGGTCGGGCCGATGCCCGAACCCACCGCCGCGCCGCCCGCGGTCGGATTCGACGACGTCACATACGGGTAAGTGCCGTGGTCGACGTCGAGCAGGGTGCCCTGCGAGCCTTCCAGTAGCACGGTCTCGCCGGCGTCCAACGCGTTGTTCAGTAGCAGCCGGGTGTCGGCGATGCGGTGCCGGAACCCGGCGGCCTGCTCCAGCAGCGCCTCGACCACCTGCTCGGGCTCGAGGGCCTTGCGGTTGTAGATCTTGACCAGCACCTGGTTCTTGAACTCGAGCGCGGCCTGGACCTTGTGCGCGAGCTGATCCGGGTCCAGCACGTCGGCGACCCGGATGCCCATCCGGGCGATCTTGTCCTGGTAGCAGGGTCCGATACCGCGCCCGGTGGTGCCGATCTTCTTGCTGCCCATGTAGCGCTCGGTGACCTTATCGATAGCCACGTGATAGGGCATCAGCAGGTGCGCGTCGGCGGAGATCAGCAGCTTGGAGGTGTCCACATCGCGGTCTTGCAGGCCTTTGAGCTCGTCGAGCAGGACACCGGGGTCGATCACCACGCCGTTGCCGATCACGTTGGTGACCCCGGGCGTCAATACGCCCGACGGGATGAGGTGCAGGGCGAAGTTCTCACCGGTAGGCAGCACCACGGTATGCCCGGCGTTGTTGCCACCCTGATAGCGCACCACCCACTGCACGCGTCCGCCGAGCAGATCCGTGGCTTTACCTTTGCCCTCGTCGCCCCACTGGGCGCCGATAAGGACGATTGCCGGCATGACTTGCTCCTGCTCTGGCGGGGTTGTGCCCGCATATTGTGGTCCAGCCGGTGACCTACCCTATCCTGCGGTGCCCCGAGAACCTCAAAAATGCTGCCAAAACGCATGAAAGCCGACCATCAGCCGCCCGCCGCCGTCTTGCTGTTCGACGACAAGCCGGTGCCGCGCGGCCTGGCTGATCTGCCCACCCACCGCGCTGCGACGTCCGACGGCGTCGACGCGCTGCTGGCCGACTGCCAGCGGCTGGTGGTGGTGGGTTCCGACGCCGACCTGGCCATGGTGCTGCGTCGCCTGCTGCGCGCCGACCGGCTGGATGTCGAGGTGGCGTATGCGCCCCGGCGGCGGACCCGTGCCACCCGCGCCTACCGGTTGCCGGCCGGTCGGCGTGCGGCGCGTCGGGCGCGGCACGGCAGCGCCAGCCGGGTGCCGTTGATCCGCGACGAGACCGGCACGGTGCTGGTCGGGCGCGCCCGCTGGCTGCCGGTCGAGGGGGCCACGACGATCCGCGGCGAGGCGGTGGTCGACGACGCGGTGCTGTTCGACGGCGAGGCCGCCGAGCTGTGGGTCGAGCCGACGCTGGCGGTGCCGGGCCTGCGGGCCTGTCTGCCGGGCCGCTGGATCAGACGCTGGGTCGGCGGGCGCGCGGCCCAGCTCGGCACCACCGGAGCGACCGTGCTGCGCGACGGGGTGCCGGCGCCGCGGGCGGTGCGACGCTCGACGTTCTACCGCAACGTCGAAGGGTGGCTACAGGTTCGGTAGTTTCGACCGGTGCGCCCCAGCCCGGTCTTCCTCGGCCTGATCGGAGCGACGGCCGTGGGTGCGGCGCTGGCCTGGACCGCCGGATCATCGGTGCGGCCGATGGCGTACGCGGGGGTGTTCATCCTCGTCATCGCCGGGTGGCTGGTGTCGCTGTGCCTACACGAGTTCGGGCACGCCTACACCGCCTGGCGCTTCGGCGACCACGATGTGGCCGTCCGCGGCTACCTGGACCTGGATCCGCGGCGCTACGCCAGCCCCGGGCTGTCGCTGGTGCTGCCGATGATCTTCATCGCGCTGGGCGGGATCGGGCTGCCGGGCGCCGCGGTGTATTTACAGACCTCGTTCATGACGCCGGCACGCCGGACCCTGGTCAGCCTGGCCGGCCCGACGATGAATCTTGTTCTGGCAGTGCTGCTTTTGACGGCGACACGGGTGTTCTACGATCCGGCGCACTGGGTGCTGGCGGCGGGTCTGGCGTTTCTGGGTTTTCTGCAGGTCACCGCGGTAGTGCTGAACCTGTTGCCGATTCCGGGCTTGGACGGCTATGACGCGCTGGAGCCGCACCTGAGCCCGCAGACGCAGCGCGCGGTGGCGCCGGCCAAGCAGTTCGGCCTGTTCGTCCTGCTGGTCGTGCTGTTGGCGCCGGGGTTGAATCAGTGGTTCTTCGAGTCGGTGTACTGGCTTTTCGGCCTTTCCGGCGTGCCGCCGCGGCTGGCTCAGGCCGGCGGGATATTGACCCGCTTCTGGAGCGCCTGGGCCTGACCATTGCGATATATGCGAAATTGCGCATATATTAAGCGGCATGGGCGCCGGACACAGCCACACCCCCGCCGAGGCGGACGCGTCGCGGATGATCCGCCGCATGGTCGGCGCCGCGGCCATCCTGGCGACGTTCTTCGTCGTCGAGCTGACCACCGCGCTGTTGATCAACTCGATCGCGCTGCTGGCCGACGCCGGACACATGCTCACCGATGTGGTCGCGGTGTTCATGGGGTTGGCTGCCGTGGTGCTGGCTCGCCGCGGCAGCTCGTCGCCCGGTCGCACCTACGGCTGGCATCGGGCCGAAGTGTTCACCGCGGTGGCCAACGCGGTACTACTGGTCGGCGTCGCGATGTTCATCCTCTACGAGGCGATCGACCGGCTCAGGGAAGCGCCGGCGGTACCCGGTGTGCCCATGATCGTGGTCGCACTGGCCGGGGTGGCGGCGAACTTCGCCGTGGCGATGCTGCTGCGCTCGCATTCCGAGGCCAGCCTGGCCGTCAAGGGCGCCTACATGGAAGTCGTCGCCGACACCGTCGGCAGCATCGGCGTGCTGATCGCCGGCATCGTGACCGTCACCACGCACTGGCCGTACGCCGACGTGGTGGTCGCGGTGCTGGTTGCACTGTGGGTGCTGCCGCGGGCGATCGCCCTGGCCCGCGCTGCGCTACGCATCTTGTCCGAGTCGTCGCCGGCTCATATCGACGTCGAGGAATTGCGCTCGGCGCTCGGCGCGGTCGACGGCGTCACCGATGTGCACGACCTGCACGTGTGGACGCTGTCGCCCGGCAAAGACATGGCCACCGCGCATCTGACCAGCGTCGGCGAATCCGCCCGGGTACTCAGTGACGCGCGCGCGGTGCTGTCGGCCCGCGGACTGGACCACGCGACCGTCCAGATCGACTGTCCGGACGGGCACTGCGAGGAGACGTTCTAAAGGCCCAGCGCAGTGCGGGCGGCGGGGTCGCAGTCGTCGAGCAGATCCACGCAGCGGCGATACTCGTCGGTCTCGCCGATCGCGTCGGCGGCGCGCGCCAGGGCCGCCACACAGCGCAGAAAACCGCGGTTCGGCTCGTGCGAGAACGGCACCGGGCCGAATCCCTTCCAGCCGTTGCGGCGCAGCTGGTCCAGGCCCCGGTGGTAGCCGGTACGGGCATAGGCGTAGGCCGTGATGGCCCGGTCCTCGGCCAGCGCCTCCTCGGCCAGCGCGGCCCAGGCCACCGAAGCCGACGGATGCGCCGCCGCCACGATTCCCGGCCGCTCGTTCGCGAGTAGCTCCGCTTCAGCCTCACTGTCGCCCGGCAGCAGAATCGGATCAGGTCCCAGCAGATCACCCATCGGAGTCATGGGACACATTGTGCCAACACCGCTACCTCGGGGATCACGCCAACCGCGGGTTGGGTCGCTAAGCTCCTTTCATGCCCAACGCACCCGAGCCAGATCGCGGCGGCACAGGTTCCAGCGGCACACCGGGCCCGCAGCGCAACCCTGACAACGCCGAAACCGAGACCGTCGCCATCGTCAAGCGGCAACCGGAGGAGAGCACCGAGGCGACGGTGCCTGACGGGCAGCCCGAGCGCCGGTTCACCGCACCGGGTTTCGACGAAAAAGAGACACAGGTGTTCGCCACCGCCACCGAGGCGCCCACCGAGGTTTTCGAGACGCGTCCCGCGCCGGCGGCTGGGCCGACCGCTGCGTCACCCGCTCCACCCATCCCGCCGGCGCCGCCATTGCCACCGAAAACAGCTGTGCCGCAGTCGATTCCGGCGCGTGGCGGGGTAAACCAGACCCAGGCGGCCAAGAATCGCAACTGGGGTTGGGTGCTGGCCATCGTGGTCATCGTGCTGGCGCTGGCCGCGATCGCGATCTTCGGGACCGTGCTGCTGACCCGCGGCAAGCACGAGAAGGCCTCGCAGGAGGACCAGGTCAGGCAGACCATCCAGAATTTCGACGTCGCGATTCAACGGGGTGACCTGACCGCGCTGCGCAGCATCACCTGCGGCACCACTCGCGACGGCTATGTGGACTACGACGAAAAGGCGTGGGCCGAAACCTACCGGCGGGTCTCGGCGGCCAAGCAGTACCCGATGATCGCCAGCATCGATCAGATCGTCGTCAACGGCGAGCACGCCGAGGCCAACGTCACCACGTTCATGGCCTACGACCCGCAGGTCCGCTCGACGCGCAGCCTGGACCTGCAGTTCCGCGACGACCAGTGGAAGATCTGCCAGTCCAACTGAGGACTCCGCGCCTGTTTCGCCTCGCCTCGCGTGTAACCAGGGCGCAAATCGCAGCCGATTTCCGCCGTCGTTTCAGGGCGAGGCAGAGTGGCGAGGCGCGGCGAAGTCGAACGCACCCCGCCGCGCGCGTCAGCCGGCCAGCGACTTGCCGGCGCAGTGCAGGTCGTTGCAGGCCTCGATAACCCGCTCGGTCATCCCGGCCTCGGCCTTCTTGAGGTAGCTGCGCGGGTCGTAGACCTTCTTGTTGCCCACGTCGCCGTCGACCTTGAGCACGCCGTCGTAGTTGGTGAACATGTGCGCGACGATCGGGCGGGTGAACGCGTACTGCGTGTCGGTGTCGACGTTCATCTTCACCACGCCGTACCGCAGCGCCTCCTCGATCTCGGACTTCTCCGATCCCGAGCCGCCGTGGAAGACGAAGTCGAAGGGTTGCGCGTCGTCGGACAGACCCAGCTTGGCCGCGGCCACCTTCTGGCCCTGGGCCAGGATGTCGGGGCGCAGCTTGACGTTGCCCGGCTTGTAGACGCCGTGCACGTTGCCGAATGTGGCGGCCAGCAGGTAGTGCCCGTGCTCCCCGTGACCGAGCGCGTCGATGGTCTTCTCGAAGTCCTCGGGGGTGGTGTAGAGCTTGTCGTTGATCTCGTTGGCGACGCCGTCCTCCTCGCCGCCGACGACACCGATCTCGATCTCCAGGATGATCTTGGCGGCCGCCGCCTGCTTCAGCAGCTCCTGGGCGATCTCCAGGTTCTCGTCGATCGGCACCGCCGAGCCGTCCCACATGTGCGACTGGAACAACGGGTTCTCGCCCTTGCCGACCCGCTCGGCCGAGATAGCCAGCAGCGGCCGCACGTAGGTGTCCAGCTTGTCCTTCGGACAGTGGTCGGTGTGCAGCGCGACGTTGATCGGGTACTTGTCGGCGATGATGTGGGCGAACTCGGCCAGTGCGACCGCGCCGGTCACCATCTCCTTGATGCCCAGCCCGGAGCCGAATTCCGCACCGCCCGTCGAGAACTGGATGATTCCGTCGCTGCCGGCGTCGGCGAAGCCCTTGATGGCAGCGTTGATGGTTTCCGAGGAAGTGCAGTTGATGGCCGGGAACGCGTACGCGTTCGCCTTGGCCCGTCCCAGCATCTCGGCGTAAATCTCGGGCGTTGCGATGGGCATGGAAGGTTCCTCTCGAAGACTGGTCCACTCAGTATTGCAACGCCGGTATGTTGAAGCATCATGAGCACCACTCTGGTGGCGTCGGGAAGCATCCTCGACCCGATGTTCTGGATCGGCCCCGAGGGCCTGTTCGCCTCCGCGGTACTGCCGACGATCCTGGTCATCGTCTTCGTCGAGACCGGTCTGCTGTTCCCGCTGCTGCCCGGCGAGTCGTTGTTGTTCACCGGCGGGCTGCTCGCGGCCAAGGGCACCCTCGACATCTGGGTGTTGGCGCCGTCGGTCGCGCTGGTGGCCATCCTGGGTGATCAGACCGGGTATTTCATCGGCCGGCGCATCGGGCCGGCCCTGTTCAAGCGAGAAGATTCGCGCTTCTTCAAGCAGCACTACGTCACCGAGTCGCACGCGTTCTTTGAAAAGTACGGTCCGTGGGCGATCATCCTGGCCCGCTTCATGCCGTTCGTCCGAACGTTCACCCCGGTGGTGGCGGGCGTGTCCTACATGCGCTATCCGGTGTATCTGGCTTTCGACATCGTCGGCGGCGTGCTGTGGGGCGGCGGCGTCACGATCGCCGGATACTTCCTGGGCAACGTGCCCTTCGTGCACCAGAACCTGGAAAAGATCATCCTGGGCATCCTGTTCGTGTCGATGATCCCGGCGTTCATCGCCGCCTGGCGCGGTTACCGGTCCCGCCGGCGGGCCCCCAAAGACGAGCCCGACCCGCTACCCTTGCCCGACTGATTTCGCCGTCGCGACGTTGTGCGCCGCCTCCATCAGCATCCAGCCCGACAACTGCACCGACAGGTCACGCTCGGGAATCTCCGAGCTGTTGACGGCACCCGCCACGAACTGCGCCTGCTGGCCGCCGGTGGTGGGCAGTTCGGCGTCGCGATCCCAGAACGCGCCGAAAACCGGTAGGCCATCCAATGTTTGGCGGTTGTCCCACGCCGACTTGGCCGACGTCAACACGATCTTGGCGGCGGTTTCCCGGGCGGCGACATCCGCGGCGGAATCACCCGGCAGATCGGTGGCGACCAGAGCCAGGTACCGCACCGTGACGCCGGGGAACAGCCCGCCGTCACCACCGCCGCCGCTCTTGAGTACGCCGCCGGGAGCCATCTCTTTGTCGACGGCCGCCACCAGGCGATGCACCCGGGGTGCATGCCGGTCGTCGTGGGTGCGCTTGGCCAGCTCGGTTTCCAACCCCAGCACCACACCCTGGCAGTAGGTGTACTGCGGGCGGACCAGCGAACCGTCCCGGATGCCGTCGAACACCAGATGGTTGTCCGGGTCGATCAGGGTTTCGTCGATCCAGTCGGCGATCTGTTGGGCCAGCCGCAACCGGCCCGGGTAGCGGGCCAGGAAGATCCCCGCCGGACCGTTGGCAGGGGCGTTGAAGAACTGGTCCTGCTTGCGCCACGGGATGCCGCCGCCGGCGTCAGGGGCCCAGCCGTCGACGAACTCGTCGGCGAGCTTGGCCAGCGCCCCGCGGCGCTCGACGCCCACGTACATCGCAGCCCGCTCCAGCGCCAGCGCCAGCCACGCCATGTCGTCGTAATAGGCGTTGGTCCAGCGCATCACGTTGCGCAACCGGTGCGAGCGGATCTGGCGTTTGATCCGAGTGTGCCGCTCGGACCGCGGGTCGCGCAGCTGCGCGTCGATCAGGCAATCCAGCAGATGCGCCTGCCACCAGTAATGCCAGCCGCCGAACAACCGGTCCCGGCGCTCGGAGGGCCAGGCCACCACGCCGAGCTGGGTGCCGGGCAGCCCCCACAGCTTTCGGAGGTGGCGCTGCGTGACGGCGGCCTCGGAGCTGGCCGCCCGGTTCGCCCAAAGCTGATCCATACCTGAGATCCTGCCCTACCGCTTCGGGGCCAGGTAGGCCGTCACCAAGCCCGGGTCAGGTCGCCGTGCTGCCGGATCCAGGCGTGCATGGCAATCCCCGCGGCCACCCCGGCGTTGATGCTGCGGGTCGAGCCGAACTGGGCGATCGATACGGTGATCGCCGCACCGCCGCGGGTGTCGTCGGTGATGCCGGGTCCTTCCTGACCGAACACCAGCAGGCAGTCCCGGGGCAGCGCCGTCTCTTCCAGGCGCGCCGCGCCGGGCACGTTGTCCACCGCGACCACCGTCAGGCCCGCGCCGGCAGCGAAGTCCATCAGTTCGGCGGTGCTGTCGTGGTGACACAGGCGCTGATAACGATCGGTCACCATGGCGCCGCGCCGGTTCCACCGGCGCCGGCCCACGATGTGCACGGTGTGCACGGCGAACGCGTTCGCGGTGCGCACCACCGAGCCGATGTTGGCGTCATGGCCGAAGTTCTCGATCGCGATGTGCAGCGGGTGCCGGCGCTGGTCGATGTCGGCGACGATGGCCTCCCGGGTCCAGTACCGGTAGGCGTCGACGACATTGCGAGAATCGCCGTCGCGCAACAGATCTGGGTCGTAGCGGGGGTCGTCGGGCAGGTCTGCGGTCCAGGGTCCGACGCCGGTGGCGGGCGCACCCCACTCGGTAGGCCCCGGCTCGGTCACTTGGACGTCCACACCGCGGCGTGGGTGCCGACGACCGTCACCGTCGCGAACAGCAGCGCCTGGTTGATCTCGCCCTGCGTACACAGCGACGCGGTGACCTGGACGGCGTCGCGCGACGTGTCGGGCAGCACCAGCACGGTGGAGCCGTAGGCCGCGCAGGCCGGGCTCAGCCCCTTGCCGGGCAGCGTCGGGGTGGCGGCCAGCATCATGGGCCCGCCACGCTTGGCGGAGTCGTCGCGGTAGCGGCCGGCCACCGCGCCGGCCTGCAGGCCCAGCAGCATGTAGCCGTTGCCGTTGAACGCTGCCGGGTCACCCAGCTGGGCCTTGGTCACCGGCATGCCGTCGGCGCGCCAAGCGGACACGCTGGTGCTCTGCACTACCAGCCCGGTGTCGCTCTCCGGGGTCGGGAGCAGCCCCACCGGGAACGCGGCCGGGTAGGCGGCAACGGTGCCGGCGATCCGGTCATGCGGCGAGTAGACGTACACCCCGCGCACCGCACTGCGATCCTTCAGCGGGCCCAGGCACACCGTGCCGGTCAGCCGGTCCGGCGGCGCGTTCAGCGGCGAGCCGATGTCGTGCACCTTGGTCATCGCGTCGTCACAGCTGCCCAGCCCGGTCGCCTCCATCGGATGCGACAGGGCGCCGTACAGGCCGAAGCGGATGTCCTCGGCCTTGGCGTGCGGCGCCTTGAGGTCGGTGGGCGAGGCGTCGACGTCCACCAGCACGTAGTCATCCGACCAGCGCAGATTCGATACCGCGACGTTCCAGCCCAGCACCGCCTGCGATTCGCCGATATGGGCGTCAGGCGCTCCGTAGATGTCGTTGCGACGGCCCGGATTCGAGCATCCGGCCAGGCAGGCCAAGACCACAGCCAACACCAGGAGAACGCGCACCGCCAGCGACCTAGCCCAGCCCCAGCTCGGCCAGGCCCAGCACGCTGCGATAGGGCAGCCCCTCGGCTTCGATGGCCTGCGCGGCACCGGTCGCGCGATCGACCACGGTCGCGACGCCCACGACCTCGCCGCCGGCGTCCTGGACGGCGCGCACCGCCGTCAGCGCCGAATTCCCGGTGGTGCTGGTGTCCTCGACCACCAGCACCCGCTGGCCGGCCACCTCGGATCCCTCGATAAGTCGTTGCAGGCCATGCGCTTTGGCCGACTTACGCACCACGAACGCGTCGATCGGACGGCCCGGAGCGTGCATGATCGCAGTCGCGACCGGGTCGGCCCCCAGCGTCAGGCCGCCGACGAGCGCGTAGTCCCAGTCCTCGGTGAGGTCGCGCATCAGCCGGCCGATCAGCGCCGACGCGCGGTGATGGAGAGTGGCACGGCGCAGGTCGACGTAGTAGTCCGCCTCCTTGCCCGACGACAGCGTGACGCGGCCGTGGATCACCGACAGCCGCCGCACCAGGTCGGCCAGTTCGGCGCGGTCATCGGACCGCGGGTCAGGTTCGGCCACTGCCACTGCCAAATCGCTTGGTGACCAGACGCGCCAGCCGCCGCGGCATCGCACGGCCGGTGGCGACCAGGAACTTGTACTCGCGGCCCGGGATGCTGATCACCTTGCCGCGCGCCACGTCGGCGAGGCTCTCGTTGACCACGTCGTCGACCTCGAGCCACATGAACGACGGCACCCCGGCCATGTCGAGCCCGGCCCGGCTGTGGAACTCGGTGCGCACGTAGCCCGGGCACACGGCGTGCACCCCGACGCCGGTGCCCTGCAAGCCGTTGGCGAGTCCTTCGGTGAACGAGATCACCCAAGCCTTGGACGCCGAATAGGTCGATCCGCGGCCCGGCAGCAGGCCGGCGACGCTGGCGATGTTGACGACGGTGCCCGTACCCGCGGCCAGCATGGCCGGCAGTGCGGCGCGGGTCAGGTGCATCACCGCGGTCACATTGACGTCGAGTTGTCGCTGCAGCAATGCGGGATCGGCCGTCCAGAAATCACCGGACGTGCCCAGCCCGGCGTTGTTCACCAGCACCCGCACGCCTTCGGCCAACCGTTCGGCAACCTTGGCGCGGTCGGCGGCCAAGGCGAGGTCGGCCTGCAGTATCTCGATGCTGCCCACCCGCGACTCCAGCTCGCCCGCCAGCTGTTTCAGCCGTTCGGCGTCGCGAGCGACCAGAACCAGGTCGTAGCCGTCGCGGGCGTACCGGCGGGCATACCCGGCACCGATGCCCGACGTCGGCCCAGTGATCAGCGCAACAGGACGGGGCATGTGCTCTCAGTGCTGGTAGTTGCTGGCCTGGTGGCCGTTGCGTTCCGTCCGCGGTGGACGCCGAACGCCTTCCGAGCGGCTCTCCTCACGACGAACGGGCTCGGCCACCCGGCGAGCCGGGTCGGGCAGCACGCCCGCGATCGGGTCCGCCTGCGTGCGCCGCGCCGGCAACTCCGCACGGGCAGCCGGGGCCAACGGACGGCCGGGGGCGCGACGCCCCTCGGATTCGCCGACCTCTTGGGGAGTGTCCGCGGGCAGCGGCGGCAGCACCCGCAGCAGGTCGTTGAACTGGCGGACGGCGCGCAGGCCCTCGTCCCACTGGGCGCGGGTACTGGCGATCGGCATGGCCACCAGCGTCCAGTGCTGTTCGTTCCACATGATCTCGGCGCAGTCGGGCGCGGTGTGGGCGAAGGTGACCATGCGCCGGTCGCAGGCGCGCCGGGCGGCGTCGAGGTTGGTCGAGTACACCATCCGCGGGCCGATCGCGCCCAGCAGCCAGATGTCGCTCTCGCGGGGCTCCTTGAGGCCTTTGAGCCGCAGGTCCACCACGACGTTGGTGCCGACCTTGCGGTGCAGCGCGATGACGGTGGCGACTTCCTCGAGGTCGAAGATGTAGACCGCTTCACCGCGGATCTGGCCCAGGACGACGTTTTGGGCCGGAACGTTGCCGACCGACGAGATCACGCCACGCTTCCAGCGGTGCAGGATGTCGGTGGATTCGCGCTCGTAGTCGAAGCCGTGCGACCTGGCCCAGGACTTGCGGCGCCTGCTGCGGCCGCGACGTCGATCGATATCGATGTACAGCAGCACCGCCGCGCCGACGAAACACAGCGCGGAGAGCGTGAACCAGAGCGGGACCATCCCGAACAGCCTATCTGCTCTCAGTACCGAACACAGAATCCGAGCAGGTCACAACCGAATCACAGGAGTGAATACCCCCGCGGGGCGGCTGCGTAGTGTTGACGGTCATGAGTTACGCCGATTATCGGCTATTGCGCGTCTCCAGTGTCGACGGGATTTGCCGGGCCACCATCGACAATCCGCCGATCAACTTGCTGGATGTGCCGCTGGCTGAGGAGATCGTCCGCCTCACGCAGCAGGTGGCGGCCGACGACGACGTGCGCGTGCTGGTGGTCGACTCGGCCGACCCGGACTTCTTCGTCGCCCACGCAGACGTCGGCATGATCCTGGACCTACCTACGGACGACACCGGACTGCACGACGAGCTGAGCTTCTTCCATACCGTGATGGAGGACTTCCGGACCATGCCGAAGGCCACCATCGCCGTCATAGAAGGCATCTGCCGGGGTGGCGGCAGCGAGTGGGCGATGGCGTTCGACATGCGCTATGCGGCGCTCGGGCAAGCCGTCTTCGGCCAGCCGGAGGTCGCGCTGGGGATCATCCCCGGCGGGGGTGGCACCCAGCGATTGCCCCGGCTGGTCGGCCGGGGGCGTGCTTTGGAGGTCATCCTGGGCTGCCGGGACGTCGATGCGGCGACCGCCGAAGCCTGGGGATATGTCAATCGCGCGTTGCCACCGGAGAAGTTGCGGCGGTTCGTGGACAAGCTCGCCGCCCGCGTCGCCGCGGCGCCGGTGGGCACCATCGCGGCGGCCAAACGCGCGGTCGACGCCGCGCTGTCCACCGATCTCGCCGCCGGACTGCGCACCGAAGATCAGCTGTTCCGCCAGACTCTGGCCCAGCCCGTTGCCCGGCAACGGCTGCAGGCCGTGATCGACGCCGGTGCTCAGACCAGGGACTTCGAGGTCGGCGGCCCTCGGTAACCCTTCCCGACAGGCCGTTGCCCGCCGACTTGTGGAATTCACGACGCGACGCGCTGGTGGGACGCGCAGGGTTCACGGTCGACGGGCCAGAATCCGGGCCGGGGCACGCCCCGGCCCGGATCCGCCCGTCCGGGTCAGCCCAGGACCAGCGAGTCGCCGTCCGCGCTGACGTTGACGGGCACCACGTCGCCGTCGTGCACCTCGCCGGCCAGCAGCATCTTGGCCAGCTGGTCCCCGATCGCCTGCTGGACCAGCCGCCGCAGCGGACGGGCCCCGTATACCGGGTCGAAGCCGCGCTGGGCCAACCACTGCTTGGCGGGCAGCGACACCTCGAGTTGCAGGCGCCGCTGAGCGAGCCGCTTGGCCAGCTGGGCCAGCTGGATGTCGACGATCTGCACCAGCTCCTCGGGGTTGAGTCCCTCGAAGATCAGCACGTCGTCGAGGCGGTTGATGAACTCCGGCTTGAAGGCCGAGCGCACCGCGGCCATCACCATCTCCTCGGTGCCGCCGGACCCCAGGTTCGAGGTCAGGATGAGGATGGTGTTGCGGAAGTCGACCGTGCGGCCTTGGCCGTCGGTCAACCGGCCCTCGTCGAGCACCTGCAGCAGCACGTCGAACACGTCCGGGTGGGCCTTTTCCACCTCGTCGAACAGCACCACGGTGTAGGGCCGGCGGCGCACCGCCTCGGTCAGCTGACCACCCTGGTCGTAGCCGATGTAACCGGGCGGCGCCCCGACCAGCCGGGCCACCGAGTGCTTCTCGCCGTATTCGCTCATGTCGATGCGGACCATGGCGCGTTCGTCGTCGAACAGGAAGTCCGCCAACGCTTTTGCCAGCTCCGTCTTGCCGACACCGGTGGGGCCGAGGAACAGGAACGAGCCGGTGGGGCGGTTCGGGTCGGCAACACCGGCCCTGGACCGCCGTACCGCGTCGGACACCGCTTGCACGGCCTTGCGCTGCCCGACGACGCGCTTGCCCAGCTCGTCCTCCATGCGCAGCAGCTTGGCCGTCTCACCCTCCAGCAGCCGGCCGGCCGGGATGCCGGTCCAGGCCGACACCACGTCGGCAATGTCGTCGGGACCGACCTCTTCCTTGAGCATCACGTTCTCGCGAGCCTCGGCCTGCGGCACCGCCGCCTCGAGCTTCTTCTCCACCTCGGGGATACGGCCATAGCGCAGCTCGGCGGCCTTGGCCAGGTCGCCGTCACGTTCGGCGCGCTCGGACTCGCCGCGCAACTCCTCCAGCTGTTCCTTGAGCTCGCGGACGGCGTCGATGGCGTGCTTCTCGTTCTGCCACCTGGTGGTCAGCTCGGCCAGCTTTTCCTTCTGGTCGGCCAGTTCGGCGCGCAGCTTCTCCAACCGTTCCTTGGAGGCTGCGTCCTCTTCCTTGGACAGCGCCATTTCCTCGATCTCGAGGCGACGCACCAACCGCTCGACCTCGTCGATCTCGACGGGCCGGGAGTCGATCTCCATCTTCAACCGGCTGGCGGCCTCGTCCACCAGGTCGATCGCCTTGTCCGGCAGGAACCGCGCGGTGATGTAGCGGTCGGACAGGGTGGCCGCCGCGACCAGCGCGGAGTCGGTGATGCGCACGCCGTGATGCACCTCGTAGCGGTCCTTGAGGCCGCGCAGGATGCCGACGGTGTCCTCCACCGACGGCTCCCCGACGAACACCTGCTGGAAGCGGCGCTCCAGCGCGGCGTCCTTCTCGATGTACTTGCGGTACTCGTCGAGTGTGGTGGCGCCGACGAGTCGCAGTTCGCCGCGGGCCAGCATCGGCTTGATCATGTTGCCGGCGTCCATCGCGCCCTCGCCGGTCGCGCCGGCGCCGACGATGGTGTGCAGTTCGTCGATGAACGTGATGATCTGCCCGGCCGAGTTCTTGATGTCGTCGAGCACGGCCTTGAGCCGTTCCTCGAACTCACCGCGGTACTTGGCGCCGGCGACCATCGAGCCCATGTCGAGGGAGACGACGGTCTTGTCGCGCAGGCTGTCCGGCACGTCGCCGGCCACGATCCGCTGGGCCAGGCCTTCCACGATCGCGGTCTTGCCGACGCCGGGTTCGCCGATGAGCACCGGGTTGTTCTTGGTGCGCCGGGACAGCACCTGCACCACCCGCCGAATCTCGTTGTCGCGCCCGATGACCGGGTCGAGCTTGCCCTCCCGGGCGCGGGCCGTCAGGTCGGTGGAGTACTTTTCCAGCGCCTGGTAGGTGGCCTCGGGGTCGGCGCTGGTGACGCGGGCGCTGCCGCGCACCTTGACGAACGCATCCCGCAGCGCCTGCGGGGAGGCGCCGTGGCCGGTGAGCAGCTTGGCGACCTCGGAGTCACCGGTGGCCAGCCCGACCATCAGGTGCTCGGTGGAGACGAACTCGTCGTCCATCTCGGTGGCCAGCTGCTGTGCGGTGGTGATCGCCGCCAGCGACTCCCGGGACAGCTGAGGCTGCGAGCTGGAGCCGCTGATCTGGGGCAACCGCTCCAGCAGGCGCTGGTTCTCGGTGCGGATAGTGGCGGGCTCGACCCCGACAGCTTCCAGCAGCGGCACGGCGATGCCGTCGTTTTGCGTCAGCAGCGCCATCAGCAGATGAGCGGGCCGGATCTCGGGGTTGCCCGCGGCTGATGCCGCCTGCAGCGCCGACGTCAGAGCCGCCTGGGTCTTGGTTGTCGGGTTGAAAGAGTCCACGACACCTCCGTTCTAGTAGCTAATAAAATCTTGTCGCGTTGTAGAACCGCGTCAAGGTTGAGTCTATTCCGCTCAACTTCCGCCGGTTCGCCGGGGCCTGCCCCCGACCTGGCTCTCCGCTGTCGGCGCGCGCCCGCGGCCCAGCGGCCCGGCCTAGAATCGGCGTCCGTGAGCCTCGAGGATCGGCATGCGTTGCAGGTGCTGCGCGACGCCTTCGGCCCCGAGGACCAAGAACTGGTGCACCGCTTCTACACCCACTGGTTCGCCATCGACACCTCGGTGCGCGACCTGTTCCCACCCGAAATGCACAGCCAGCGAGCCGCTTTCGCGCACGCGATGCATTGGCTCTACGGCGAGCTGGTCGATCAGCGCGCCGAGCAGCCGGTGGCCTTCCTGGCGCAGCTGGGTCGCGACCACCGCAAATACGGGGTGCGGCCGGCGCACTACCAGACGCTGCGCCGGGCACTGTACGCAACACTGCGCGCTCACCTGGCCGGCGCCTGGACCGATGCCGTTGCCGCGGCGGCCGAGCAGTCGCTGAACCTGTTCGTCGGGGTGATGAGCGGGGCGGCGGATTCCGACGACTCGCCCGCCTGGTGGGACGGCACCGTCGTCGAGCACACCCGGGTGTCGCGCGATCTCGCGGTGGTCCGGCTGCGCCTGGACCGCCCCCTGGACTATCACCCCGGGCAGTACGTCAACGTGCATGTCCCGCAGTGCCCCCGCCGCTGGCGCTACCTGTCCCCCGCAATCCCCGCCGACCCGCGCGGCATCGAGTTCCACGTGCGGGTGGTGCCGGGCGGACTGGTCAGCAACGCCGTCGTCACCGAAACGCGGCCCGGCGACCGGTGGCGGTTGTCGAGTCCACACGGCGGCTTCCACGTCGACCGCGACGGCGACGACGTGCTGATGGTCGCCGGCAGCACCGGCCTGGCGCCGCTGCGAGCCCTGATCATGGATCTCAGTCGCTTCGCCGAGAATCCGCGGGTGCACCTGTTCTTCGGCGCGCGTTACCCGTGCGAGCTCTACGACCTGCGGACCCTGTGGCAGATCGCGGCACACAACCCCTGGCTGTCGGTGTCGCCGGTATCGGAGTACAACAGCGACCCGTCCTGGGCCGCCGACTACCCCGACGTGTCCCCGCCCCGCGGACTGCACGTGCGCCAAACCGGACGGCTGCCCGACGTCGTCGCCCGGTACGGCAGCTGGGGTGACCGGCAGATCCTGATCTGCGGCGGACCGGCGATGGTGCAGGCGACCAAGGCCGCCCTGATGGCCAAAGGCGCCCCCCCGGAACGCATTCAGCACGATCCGTTGTCGCGCTGAAGGCTAGGCTGGCCCGGTGCGCGTCATCACCGTGAGCGACCCGCCGGTCACGGCGCAGTTCGTGCCCGAGGCCGGCATGATCGGCACGTCACTGCAGGATGCCGGGGTCGAACTGCTCGGCCAGCGACGCGGCCTAGACGCCTACCTGAGCGCGGGCAAGACGATGGGCATCCCCATCCTGTATCCGTGGGCAAATCGCTTGGGCGGCAACACTTTTACTGCCGAGAACGTGACGGTGACGCTGACGCCCGGCGCCAACGGGGTGCGGACCGACCCCGCCGGACTGCCCATTCACGGCGTACTGGCCGCGTACCCGGGCTGGCGCGTGACAGCCGAATCGGAGAATGAACTGACCGCCGAAGTGGATTTCGGTGCCGATCCGCGGCTGCTGGCCAGCTTTCCCTTCCCGCACCTGCTGACCGTGAACGTCAGGCTCGCGCAGCGGACCCTGACGGTGTGCACCACCGTGACGGCGACGGCGGAGCGCGCCGTGCCGCTGTGCTTCGGGTATCACCCCTACCTTCAGCTGCCGGGTACCGAGCGCGCAGACTGGGTCATCGAGACACCGGCGCTGCGGCACCTGTCTCTTGACCAGCACGGCCTGCCGACCGGCCGCACCACTGAGCAGACCGCCCGCTCAGAACGGTTGGGCGACAACAGTTTCGACGACGCCTACGATCAGGTTGCCGAGGGGTCGGTGTTCGCGGTGCGCGGCGGGGATCGTCGACTGGAAGTGTGTTTCGACCGCGGCTACCCGGCGGCGCAGATCTTCGCGCCGCCGGGTGAGGACGTGGTGTGCTTCGAGCCGATGGCCGCCCCGACCGACGCACTGCGCCGCTCCGGCTACCGCTGCGCCCGTCCGGGCGAGCCGGCCGAAGCGGTCTTCTCCATCCGCGTCTGACACGGATGGCGCCGGCCGGATTATCGGCGCGGTTGCCAGACGACCAGGGCGGTGTTCTTCGGCACCACCGCAAGTTCGCGGCGCTGACCGGCCCGCAGCCTGGCCAGCTCCTCCGACATCTCCTTGAGCCGGGACTGCAGCGCCTCGACGTGATTGGTCAGCTCGATGATGCGTTTGATGCCGGCCAGGTTCACGCCTTCGTCCTGCGACAGTCGCTGCACCTCACGCAGCAAGTTGACGTCATGCTCGGAATACCGGCGCCCACCGCCGGGGGTGCGCTGCGGGCGGACCAGGCCGAGCCGGTCGTAGGTGCGCAGCGTCTGCGCATGCATACCGGCCAGCTCGGCGGCCACCGAGATCAGGAACGTCCGCGATTCCTCGTTGTTGTTGGACATCGGAGCCATCAGCGGTTACCCGCCCAACCTGCCCGCGGGTCGAACCCGCTGGCCCGCTCGGCCTCGGCGTAGGCTTCCAGCGCCTCCTGGGCGGCACCTTCCACGTTCGGGGGCACCGCCACCTTGACGGTGACCAGCAGGTCGCCGGCACCGCCGCTGCGCTTGGGCACCCCACGTCCGCGCACCCGCAGGATGCGGCCGTCGGCGGTGCCTTTGGGCACCCGGACTCCGACCTTGCCGTCCAGCGTGGGCACCGAAAGCGTTGAGCCCAAAGCCAATTCGGTGAAGCTGACGGGCACGGTCACGGTGAGGTCGTCGCCGTCGCGGCCGAACACCTTGTCCGGACGCACGTGCACGGTCACGTACAGATCTCCCGACGGGGCCCCCCGCAACCCGGCCTCGCCCTGGCCGGCCAGCCTGATCCGCTGTCCGTCCTCCACCCCCGGCGGGATCCGCACGTTGATGGTGCGGGTGCGGGTGGTGACGCCGGTGCCTTTGCACTCCTCGCAGGGGTGCTCGATGATCGAGCCGCTGCCACGGCACTCGGTGCAGGGTTCGGAGAAACCGAACGCGCCCTGGTTGCGGTTGATCACGCCGGCGCCGTTGCAGTTGGGGCATACCTTGGGGCTGGTGCCCGGGCGTGCGCCGCTGCCGTGACAGTTGGTGCACGGAGCCGGGCTGGTCAGCCGCAGCGGCATCGCGACGCCTTTAGCGGCCTCGACGAAATCCAATTCCGTCTCGGTCTCCAAGTCGTTGCCGCGGCGCGGCCGGCTGGGACGCTGACTACCGCCGCGCCCGAACAAGCCGCCGAACAGGTCGCCGATGTTGGCGCCGCCGGACCGCCCAGCCGCCTCGAACAAGTCGTTGAGGTTGAACTCGGCACCGTCGCCGCCACCGCCGAAACCGCCGAAGCCGCCCGTGTCGAAGCGGCGGCCGCCACCGAAACCACCGCCGGCGAACAGCCGGCGGGTCTCGTCGTACTCCTTGCGCTTGGCCTCATCAGACAAGACGCTGTACGCCTCGGACACTGCCTTGAACCGGTCGGCTCCGGCGGGGTTCTTATCCGGATGCAGATCGGAAGCCAGCTTGCGGTACGCCGTCTTGATCTCTTTGGCGCTGGCATCAGAGGAGACGCCGAGCTCCTTGTAGAAGTCCTTCTCGACCCATTCACGCTGGGCCATATCGCGTCACCTCCTTAGCTCTCTCGTTGATTGTGTGTCCTAGTCACCGGAGTCGTCGGCGTTATCACTCGTGTCGCCCGGCCCGGTTTCGCCGGTCTCGCCGGCGACCGTGTCGACCACTCCGACCATCGCGTGCCGCAGCACCTGCTCGCCGAGCTGGTAGCCCTGCCGCATGACGGTGCCGATCACCGGCTTGGAGCCCGGGCCGCCGTCGCCTTCGTGCTGCACGGCCTCGTGCAGGGCGGGGTCGAAATCCTCGCCCTCGACACCGAATGCCGTCAGCCCGAGCCCGGTCAGCACGTTCGTCAGCTTGTCCGCGACCGATTTCATCGGCCCCGACTCCAGGTCGCCGTGCTTGCGTGCCCGCTCGAGATCGTCGAGCACGCCCAGCAATTGGCTGACCACGTTAGCCTTGGCCCGGTCGGCCGCGACCTGCTGGTCGCGCAGCGCCCGCTTGCGATAGTTGGCGAAGTCGGCTTGCACCCGCTGTAGGTCGCCGAGCAGTTCGGCGGCCTTGCCGGCCTCTTCCGGCGATTCGCCGGCGAACGGCCCTCCCGACGCTGAACCAGCGCCGGGAAGGTCGTGCCGCACTTCACCAGTCTCGGGGTCGATCCGCCGTTTGTCGGTGACCGTCACCGGTTCCTGTTGCTGATTCCCGTCGGTCATTGGCGCCGCTCCTCCTCATCGCTTCGCTCTGCATCGTCGCGGCGCGCGGTCACTTGGACTCCCGGTCGTCGTCGACCACCTCCGCGTCCACGACATCGTCGGCCGAGCCGGCCTGGTCGAAACCACCACCGGGCTGGCCGCCGCCTGCCGCGGCACCCTCGGCCTGAGCGGCCTCGTAGATCGCCTGGCCGAGCGCCTGGGACTCCTGGCCCAGCTTCTCCATCGCCGATTTGATCGCGCCGATGTCGTCGCCGCCCAGAGCCGTCTTGGCTTCTGCCACAGCGGATTCCACCTTGCTCAAGGTCTCCTCGGGGACCTTGGAGCCGCCCTCGGCCTCACGCTGCTCCTTGACGAACTTCTCCGTCTGGTAGACCAGCGTCTCGGCCTGGTTGCGAACGTCGGCTTCCTCGCGACGCTTGCGGTCTTCGTCCGCGTGCGCTTCGGCTTCCTTGATCATCCGGTCGATCTCTTCCTTGGAGATGCCGGAGCCCTCCTGGATGCGGATCGTGTTCTCCTTGCCGGTGCCCTTGTCCTTGGCCGTGACGTGCACGATGCCGTTGGCGTCGATGTCGAAGGTGACCTCGATCTGGGGCACACCACGCGGAGCCGGGGCGATTCCGGTCAGCTCGAAGCTGCCGAGCAGCTTGTTGGCCGAGGCCATCTCGCGCTCACCCTGATAGACCTGGATCTGCACCGACGGCTGGTTGTCGTCGGCCGTGGTGAAGGTCTCCGACCGCTTGGTCGGGATCGTGGTGTTGCGCTCGATCAGCTTGGTCATCACGCCGCCCTTGGTCTCGATACCCAGGCTCAGCGGGGTAACGTCAAGCAGCAGAACGTCTTTCACCTCGCCCTTGAGCACACCGGCCTGCAGCGCGGCACCCACCGCGACAACCTCGTCGGGGTTGACGCCCTTGTTGGGCTCCTTGCCGCCGGTCATCTCCTTGACCAGATCGGTGACGGCGGGCATCCGGGTCGAGCCGCCGACCAGCACCACGTGGTCGATGTCGCCGACCGAGATGCCGGCGTCGGCGATGACCGACTGGAACGGCTTGCGGGTGCGGTCCAGCAGGTCCTGAGTGATGCGCTGGAACTCCGCGCGGGTCAGCTGCTCGTCGAGGAACAGCGGGTTCTTGTCGGCGTCGACGGTGATGTAGGGCAGGTTGATCGAGGTGCTCTGCGAGCTCGAAAGTTCGATCTTGGCCTTCTCGGCGGCTTCACGCAGCCGCTGCATCGCCATCTTGTCTTTGGTCAGGTCGATGCCGCTGGTGCCCTTGAACTTCTCCACCAGCCAGTCCACGACGCGCTGGTCCCAGTCGTCGCCACCGAGGTGGTTGTCACCGCTGGTGGCCCGCACCTCGACCACGCCTTCGCCGATCTCGAGCAACGAGACGTCGAAGGTGCCGCCGCCAAGGTCGAAGACCAGGATGGTCTGTTCCTTCTCGCCCTTGTCCAGGCCGTAGGCCAGCGCGGCCGCGGTCGGTTCGTTGACGATGCGCAGCACGTTGAGGCCGGCGATCTGGCCGGCGTCCTTGGTGGCCTGACGCTGGGCGTCGTTGAAGTAGGCGGGAACGGTGATCACCGCGTCGGCGATGTCCTCGCCCAGGTACGCCTCGGCGTCCCGCTTCAGTTTCTGCAGCACCCGCGCGCTGATCTCGGGCGCGGTGTAGTGCTTTCCGTCGATATCCACCGACCAGTCGGTGCCCATGTGCCGCTTGACCGAGCGGATGGTGCGGTCGACGTTGGTGACCGCCTGGTTCTTGGCGGGCTGGCCAACCAGCACTTCGCCGTTACGCGCGAACGCGACGACGGATGGCGTCGTGCGCGAGCCCTCGGAGTTGGCGACGACTACTGGTTCGCCACCTTCCAGAACCGCGACGACGGAGTTGGTGGTCCCGAGGTCGATGCCGACCGCACGAGCCATGGTGATTCCTCCTGAATATCTTGAGCTTCGTTTACTGCACTATGCTGAGTGAACCCCGCTCAAGCCTGCTCCGGCGACGCTTGGCTGTCAACCGAGACTTGAGTCCGATGCACTCAACTTGTCGATCATGCTAACGGCAGCGTGGCGGGGTTTGTTCCCCGGGTCACGCATCATCCCTTACCTGCAGCTCAGCCCTGCAGTACGGAGACGACCTTCTTGGCCGTCGCCTTGGCGGAGCGAGGGTTTTGTCCCGTCACCAGTTTTCCGTCGACGACGACGTGGGACAGGAAGGGGACCAGCCCCTTTTCATACCGCGCGCCGCGCTTCTTCATTTCCTCTTCGGCGTTGTAGGGCACCAACTTGGTGACCCGGGCCAGGATTTCCTCCACCCAGGCGAACCCGGTCAGTTTGCGGCCGGCGACCAGCAGCGATCCGTCCGACAGTTTGGTGTTGAGCAGGCCGCAGTAGCCGTGACACACCGACGACACCACTCCGCCGCGCTCGAAGATCTCCCGGGTGATGCGCTGCAGACCTTCGCTGTCGGGGAAGTCAAACATCACTGCGTGGCCGCCGGTGAAGTAGATCGCATCGAAGTCCGACGAGTCGATCTGCTCGGCAGAGGCGGTGTTGGCCAACAGTTCCATCCTGGCGTCGTCGGCGCGCCACGCTTTCGCGGTCTTGTCGTAGTACGGAAACTTCAGCGAACGCGGCTCGAGCGGTGATCGGCCGCCCTTCGGGCTGGCGATCTTCTGCTCGTAGCCTGCGTCGGCGAAGACGTGGTAGGCGTGGGTCAACTCGGAGAGCCACAGACCGGTCGGCTCGGCGGGATCCGCGTAGTGGGCGACATTGCTGACGACATGCAGGATGCGTTTGGTCATTCTTCAACAATCCTGGCGGCGGCTGAAGAACGCCACCCGCCGGCCAACTCTGCCGCCGCGTCGGCGATCGCCGAGCCTGCGCGGGCAGTGCGCAGCCACTCCGATGCCGGCGGAGCTGCTCGTGCGTCTCTATGAAGACGACCAGAAGCACGGAATTACCCGCTGGACTGCTGTTTAGATAGCTGCGGGGTCGGCGAACTCGAACGCCGAGAGTGGGGTTGGCATGGGGCTGCGGGATCGCGGCATGCGTGGCTTGTCGGCGCCGGCGCGCATTCTCGTCTACAGCGCCGTCCTGGCGCTGACCGCGGGCTGGGTAAATGCGGTGGCCATTTTGACGTTGGCGGTTCCGGTAGGGAACCTGACCGGCGTCACAACCCAGATCGGCATGGACACCGCCCATCCGTGGCGTTACGAGAGCCATGTGCTCGGGGCGATCCTGCTCGGATTCCTCATCGGAGCGGCCATTTCCGGGTCCGTGCTGGTGTCCCCCCGAACGCCACTGGGAACTCGCCACGCCACGGTGCTGACCCTTGAGGCGGTACTCCTGCTTGCTGCCGCGGCGGGCGTGACCGCGGACAAGACCCAGATCGCTCTGTTCGGGATCGAGGAAACCGCGGTGCAAGCACTCTTCGCGGCAGCCGCGCTGGGCATGCAGAACGGGTTGACCTCGAGCTTCCGCGAGATGGCCGTCCGCACCACGCACTTCACCGGCACGGTCACCGACCTGGGGTTGATGCTCGGCCGCAGCCGCCAGCACGGATTCGACAAGTGGAAGGCTGCGGTCCTGGCCGCGACGCTGTTGCTGTTCATCACCGGTGCGGTGGGCGGCTTGGTGGCGGGGGCGAAGTTCGACGGGTATGCGCTGATCGTTCCGGCCGGGATCTGCCTGATGGTGGGCAGCGCCAATTTGGCGCTCGCCCGCCAGCGTCGCCAGCGCAGTGATTCGTCGCAGCGCAGCTCAACCCCGCGTCCATGAGCTCGATCGGGTTCTCGATGCCGTGGCGGCACTGGCTGTCAGCCCCGGCCCAGCAGCGGTGACCATCCGCGCGATCAGCACGACGGTCGGTGTCTCCAACGGCGCGCTGTACCACAGCTTCGGGTCGCGGGCCGGATGCTGGCGCAGGCATGGCTGCGGGCGGCCCGCCGATTCCGGGACGCACAAACCGCCTTGGTGGATGACGCACTGTCGACGCGCGCCCAAGACGCCGGCGTCAAGGCCGCGCTGGCCGCCGCGGACGCGCCCGCGGAATTCGTCAGTCACCATCCGAACTCCGGCCGTCTTCTGTTGACCCTGCCCCGCGCCGATTTGGTGGACATAGATCTGCCCGGTGAAACCCTCAGTGCGATCGAAGAACTCGAGGGCCAGCTGATTGACCTGATGATCCGCCTCGCCGTCAGGCTATGGGACCGCAAGGACGCCGAGGCGGTCGACACCATCACCGAATGCATAGTCGACCTTCCCACCGCGATCCTGCTCAGCCGTAATCGGTTGAACAGCAAGACAGCCCGCGCGCATCTGCGCGCGGCCGTGCACGCCGTGCTCGACGTCGGCCCACCACCCCGCAACAGGAGACAACCATGACCATCACCGTCGACTACGACGAGAAGATCGCCGTCCTCGACCTCGGTGACGACGAAAACCGTTTCTCACCAGAGTTTCTCGACGACATCAACGCCCGTCTCGACGACATCGAAGCCGGCGACGCGCAGGGCCTGGTCACCACGGCGACCGGTAAGTTCTACACCAACGGGCTGGACCTGGACTGGCTCGGCGCGCACGGTGAGCAGACCCAGTGGTACGTCGGCCGGGTCCAAACCCTGCTTGCGCGGATCCTGACGTTGCCGATACCGACATGCGCCGCGATCGTGGGCCATGCTTTCGGCGCGGGGGCAATGTTGGCCCTGGCACACGACTTTCGGGTAATGCGTGCCGACCGCGGTTACTTCTGCTTCCCCGAGGTCGACATCAGGATCCCCTTCACCCCCGGCATGGCCGCGATCATCCAGGCCAAACTCACCCCGGGCGCAGCCGTCGCCTCGATGACCACCGGGCGGCGGTTCGGCGGTACCGACGCCGCAGAAATCGGGATCGTGGACGCCGCCGCCGGTGCGGACGAGGTGACCGCTGCGGCCACCGAGCTGCTGCGACCGCTGGGGCACAAGGACCGCGGCACACTGGGCGCCATCAAGCACACCATGTTCGGGCCCGCCGCCCGCGCACTCACAGCGGTGAACTCCTGAAGCGGCGCACGTTGGCGACGACCAGCTGCGTGTTGTACGGCGCGCCCAGCGGCACCCCGCGTTCGTCGGTCAGCGTATTCCATTGACTGGCAAAGATTTTCATTCGATCCAGACTTGAACCGGGCAGGATGTACCCGCCGTAGTTCTGCGGCACGAAGTTCGGGCCGTGCGGGTCGCTCTGCTGCATGAGCACGGTCCTGCGGCCGCGCCGGAAAATCTCGGTGGGGTGGTCGGCCACCCAGATCTCCACCGCACCGTCGGGACCGCTGCGGACGTTGAACCCGGCCAGCACCGCGGCGCCGTCGACCTGCCGGAAGCTCAGTTCACCGAAGTTGGTGGCACTGAGGCCGACGGCCGCCTGCCTGGGCGTACCCCAACCGAGGCCGCCGTCCGCGAACCGGACATACGGTTGCCAGGCGGAACGGTTGGTGAATCGAGCGGGTTCGGTGCGGTAAAGGGTGACCGGCCGGGTGCGATCGAACGAGTCGGCGACGATGTAGACGTAGCCGTCCTCGGCCCGGTAGCCGCTGATCTGTGATTGTCCGCCGCCGGCGTAGTCGCCGGGGCGCCACGACCCGCGGACCGGTCTCCAGCCGCTGGAGGGATCGTCGGTGACCTTCACCAGCCAGGAACCACCAGCTGGTCTCAGCGCATGAGTGCCGACCACCAGCAGGTAGGTCCGATCGGCGAGGTCGACGGCTCCCGCCGGCAGGGTGTTGAACCCCCGCGCCCGGCGCGGGGGCACGAACAGCGGATTGCGGCTTCCCCTGGGGCCGGTCAGCGGCGCACCGAACACAGGCCGGCCCCCCTCGTCGAATGTCACCGGCACCGCCGTCGACGGGTAGTGCGGGCCGGCGCCCACTCGGTCGCCGCCGAAGCAATCGCCGAAAACGGCCACCTGCGAACCGTTCGGGAGCCGCACCACCTCGCCGAGGTCCGCAGCACCGATACCTGGTATTCCACCCGATGCGCCCGTTCCGGCGACCGGCCCGAGATTGCGTACCTCGCCGGGCCGCACACCGTGCTCCACGCAGCCATTATCGGCTCCGATTCCGGCCGGTGAGCGGCCCGAAGGGCGGCGGTGGGATAGCCTGACTCCCAGTCTCGCGGCGTCCCCCGCTAGCTACGGCGACAAGGAACTGGATGACACCGTCGGAAAGCACACTCGGCCGCGAAGACGAGGGTTATCACAAGGCCCTCAAAAACCGGCAGTTGCAGATGATCGCGCTGGGCGGTGCGATCGGCACGGGCCTTTTCCTGGGCGCCGGCGAACGGCTCGCAAAGGCCGGGCCAGGCCTGTTCATCGTGTTCGGCATCTGCGGCGTCTTCGTCTTCCTGATCCTGCGCGCGCTCGGCGAACTGGTGCTGCATCGGCCGTCGTCGGGGTCGTTCGTCTCCTATGCCCGCGAATTCTTCGGTGAGAAAGTGGCCTACGCGGCCGGGTGGATGTATTTCCTGAACTGGGCGATGACCGGAATCGTGGATACCACCGCGATTGCGCAGTACTGCCGCTACTGGCATGCGTTCCAGGTTGTCCCCCAATGGCTGCTCGCCTTGATCGCCCTGGTCGCGGTGCTCTCGATGAATCTGATCTCGGTCAAGCTGTTCGGCGAGCTCGAGTTCTGGGCCGCGTTGATCAAGGTGCTGGCGCTGGTGACGTTCCTGGTCGTCGGCACGGTGTTTCTGGCCGGCCGGTTCAAGATCGACGGGCACGACACCGGGCTGGCGCTGTGGACCAACCACGGCGGCCTGCTGCCGACCGGCCTGCTGTCCCTGGTCCTAGTCACCGCGGGGGTGGTATTCGCTTACGCCGCAGTCGAATTGGTGGGCATCGCCGCCGGGGAGGCCGAGGATCCGGAGAAGATGATGCCGCGCGCGATCAACTCGGTGGTGTTCCGTATCGCGGTCTTCTACATCGGGTCGACGGTCCTGCTGGCGCTGCTGCTGCCCTACAGCACCTACAAGTCCGGCGAGAGTCCGTTCGTCACGTTCTTCAACAAGCTCGGCATTTCCTGGGGCGACGACCTTATGAACCTCGTGGTGCTCACCGCCGCGTTGTCGAGCCTGAACGCCGGCCTGTATTCCACCGGGCGGATCCTGCGGTCGATGGCGATCAACGGCAGCGGCCCCAAGTTCACCGCCGTGATGTCCAAGAACGGGGTGCCGTTCGGCGGCATCCTGCTGACCGCGGGGATCGGCCTGTTCGGCATCGCGCTCAACGCCGTCACCCCGAAGCACGCCTTCGAAATCGTGCTGCACATCGCGGCGACGGGCGTCATCGTGGCGTGGGCGACCATCGTCGCCTGCCAGCTTCGGTTCCACCAGCTGGCCAAGGCCGGTGAACTGGAACGCCCCAATTTCCGGATGCCGTTGTCGCCGTACACCGGTTGGGCCACCCTGGTGTTCCTGGCGGCGGTGCTGGTGCTGATGATGTTCGACCAGACCTACGGCAAATGGATGCTGGCCGCGATGGCGGTCGGCATCCCGGCGCTGATCGGCGGCTGGTTCCTGGTGCGCAACCGGGTGCGGGCCGCGGCGGCCGGGCTGCCACCGGAGTAGCCGGGGCACTGGTCACACTTTGCCTACGGCGCCGTTCCAAACGCGCGTCACTGCACCAACTTGCATGCCCGCGCGCTTACGCTGGCTTCCTGATATCTGAGATTCCGGGGAGTGCGCGTGCGGTTGTTGCCGAAGGCACGAGTCGGCCTGCTGGCCGTCGCGGTGCTTCTTGCCGGATGCAGTACCACCGTGGACGGCAGACCGATCGCCGCGCCGGGCGGGCACGGGACCGTCGGACCCGCCGAACCCGCGTTTCCGACTCCCCGGCCCAGCATCATCCCGCCGCCGGCGGGAACCTCGACACCTGTGGCACTCCCGCCCACCAACCCCGGACCCACCCCCAACCCGGCCCCCGGGGCGATCCCGCTCAAGCCGGACGACAACGGGTACGTCTTCATCGAAACCAAGACCGGTGTGACGCGCTGCCAGATCAATAAGGACAGCGTGGGCTGCGAGGCGCCGTTCACCAACTCCCCGATGCAGGACGGCGAGCACACCAACGGCGTGCACATCACCTCTGCCGGCAAGGTGCAGTGGATTCTGGGCAACCTCGGCGCCATTCCGACCGTCCAGATCGACTACAAGACCTACGACGCGCAGGGCTGGACCATCGTTGCCACCAAGGACGGCACGCGTTTCGAGAACAACGACACCCACCACGGCATGTTCGTCAGCATCGAAAAGGTCGATACGTTCTGACTGGTTGATCAGATCGAAATATGCTGCGCGCAAGAAACTTTCGGGCCTCGGTCAACAGGGGACCTAGCTGTAGGTAAGGAATTCGTCCGAACCTTTGGTGTCCTTGGTCGTTGTGGTGTCCCGGCACTCGCCGTACAGATCGATTCCTCTGACGCGGTCGCTGACGGCCTGCACGTCGAACACAACGACCACGTTGTCCTTCTTCACCGCCGGGGAGTGACTGTGGAACCCGGAATCGCCAGTCCAGCCAAGGGTTTGGAGATGTTCGACCATATGGGCGACCTCGGCATCGGACTGCTCGAAACTCGGCGCGAGCGGATACGTGATGTTGGCTCGACCCCGGAAAGGGGGATCACCGTCATCGTTGCAGGAGGCGCGCCAGAAGTATGATTTGACGACCTGAATACCCAGCGCATGGACGATCTCTTGGGCCGCGTCCACCACCTGAGCTCTGGACTGTGCGGGCGTCAGGGGATTCGACACTTGTCCTGTCAACGAATCCACGACGCTGCATCCCGTGGCTGAGAGCGCGACGACGGCCGCGGCGCAGGTGCGCCACAACCTCTTGCTGACGCTTGCTTCAGTCATGCACAGGATCGCCGTTCCCCAGCCGTACACGCACGGGATTGCCCAACGTCACTATTTTCCACATCGCCAAGGTCGACACGTTCTGCGCCGACGGTCCCCGCGACCTATACGATCGAACGGTGGCACGCTACGGCCCACCAGACGACTTCAACGAGCAGCCGACCCAATACGGCGGTTACGGTTCACAGCCGCCACAAGGTCCGCCCCACCAGGGCCCGACTCACCAGGGCCCGACTCACCAGGGCCCGACTCAGCAAGGTCCGCCTCCGCAGGGGCCACCTCCGCAGGGGCCGCCTTATCCGGGCCCGACTCCCCAGGGCCCGACGCAGCAGGGCCCGCCACCGCAGGGGCCACCCCCTCAGGGCCCGCCCCCCGGCGGCCCCCCGTACGGTCCGCCCCCGGGCACACCGCTGCAGCATCAGCCGACGGTGCAGGGACCGCCGCCCGGTCCATACCAGCCACCGAGCCCGTCGGTGATGAACCAGCCCACGGTGGAGGGTCCGCCGCCGTCTGGCGCCTACCCGCAGGACGATCCGTCCCTGATGTATCAGCCGACTGTGGAAGGCCCGCCACCGGACCAGTTCGGCCCGTTGGACCCTGACGATCCCGACGCCGTCGCCGGCACGCGACCGTGGTACCGCAAGCCCGCGGCGCTGATCGGCTGGGCGCTACTGGTGTTGATCCTGCTGGGACTGATCGCGTACGGCGTGCTGCAACTGTTCGGCAGCGGGGGCGGCACCAGCCCCGCCCCGAGCAGCACGTCCACGTCGACCACCACCACGACCACCACGGAAACCACCAGCACGACCACGACCACCACCGAGTCGCCCAGCACCGAGAGCAGCTCGGCCAGCGAACCGCCACCGGCCAACCCGCCGCGCAGCCAGCCACCCGGTCCGCAGCCCACCCAGCAACCGACGCACCGCGCCCCGCATCTACCCCCCATCCCGTCGACGATCACCATTCCCGGCGGGCCGACAATCACGGTGCCGCACCTGCCCTGACGCAGGTCACCGATCGGCAACGGGCCCGCGTGGCTGCGTCTGGGGGTAACGCGTAACGGCTAGCATCAGCGGCCGTGACAAGGTACGACCCGCCGCAACTCGGCCCCCACGACCCGGCCGGGTACGGCAACCACGGCTACGGCGGCGGGCACGGGCACGACCCGACAACCGAGCCGACCCCCGGCTGGCGCAAGCCGCTCGCCCTGGTGGGGTGGGGAGTGCTGATCGCGGTGCTGATCGGGCTGATCATCTACGGCATCGTGCTGTTATCCCGAGGCCGCCCCAGTCCGGCGTCAGTGACCTCGACGACGACCACCACGGCACCGGCGTCCACCACCACGACTCAGCCCACGACCACGACGACGACGACCAGCACGACGACGCCCGCCACCGAGACGACGTCGCCGACCACCACGTCGGGCTCGCAGACAACGACGCCCGCCAACTCCCCTGCGCCCGGCCTGATCCCCCGTCTGCCGTCGCAGATCAAGCTGCCGTCGATACCAACCGTCATCAACTTGCCGCCCGGCCTGTGACCCGTCCTCGCCCGATCGGCGGCGGCTATGGTGGGGGACGGCCGCCGACCGCCAGCAAAAAGAGAGACACAGGGGTGTGGATATGAGCGAGTCGCTCGGTTTGTCGATCGGGGTTGCCAACCTGGTCGCGGCCCGCGGCGGTAGCGTCCCGGTGGCCCGCACACCGGTCCTTACCCTGTTCGACCACCGGCCATCGGAGGTCGGTCTGCCCGCGGAGAACCCGAACCTCAACGAGTCCGGGCTGGTGTTACGCGGGTTTGTCGAGCGGGTCGGCGACCCGTCACCGCTGGTGGCCGCCGACGGCACCAAATATTTGGGCCAGGCGCTGACCATCGAGGCGCTCGAGGCGATGGCGCGCATCGTCGGTTACGGAGCGCCGCTCACCATCGCCTTCCCCGCCTACTGGTCGGAAACCCAGGTCGCCGCGCTGCGCCAGGAATTGTTCGCCCAACCCGACCTTGCCGTCAAGGGCGGGACCCCGACCCTGATCTCCGACGCCGCCGCCGCCCTGGCCACGCTGAGGGCCAGGCCCGGTTTTCCCACCAGCGGCGTGATCGCGCTGTGCGACTTCGGCGCCGGCGGTACCAGCATCACCCTGGCCGACGCGGGTCCCGAATTCCGGCAGGTCGGCAGCACGGTCCGCTACAGCGAGTTCTCCGGCGACGACATCGACCAACTCATCCTCAATCACCTGCTGACCGTCTCCCCTGGCGTCGACGACTCAAGCGTCTCCAACACCGCGACGTCGATGGGTTCGGTGACGCGCATGCTGGGCGGCTGCCGCGCCGCCAAGGAACAACTCTCGGCGACCACGGTGGCCAGCGTCGCGACCGGAACCCCCGGCGGCGATCGGCAGCTGACCCGCAGCGAGTTCGAGCAACTCATCGCCACGCCGCTGGATCGCTTCGTCGCTGCGATCGCAGATGTGCTGCAGCGCAACGGAGTTACCCGCCTCGAAGCCGTGGGGGCGGTCGGTGGAGGCGCCAGCATCCCGCTGATCACCACCCGGCTCTCCGACGGTCTGCGGGTGCCCGTATTCACTACCCCGGAGCCGCTTTTCAGCGCGGCGATCGGTGCCGCGGCGCTCGGGCAGGAGCAGACGTCGGCGGGAGCAGCCACCGGCATGGCCCCCGCCGCCGGAGCACCGACCAGCGTCGTGGGTGCAGTCGCGCCGGCCACCGTGGCGGCGCCCGCGGTGCCGTCCGGCGAACCTACCAGCGCGGTGCCTACCGAAGCCTTCCCCGACGAGACCCGACAAAGCACCGACCGCGCGCTGGCCTGGTCCGAGGACTCGGGCACCGGCGGCGAGCCGGTCCCCTACACCGGGCCCGCCGACTACACCAGCCCGAACGAGCCCGCACCCGCCCCGGACTATGCGCCGGCTGCCCGGCCAGAGTCGGAACCCGAGGACACCGACGTTCCGGTTTGGTACCGGCGGCTGGCCATTCTGCTGAGCCTGGCCGGCGCGGCGGCGGCCATCCTGGTCGCCGTGGTGCTGGCGTTGACCATGGGCCAGAGCACCAATACCAAGCCGGTCGTCACCACGTCGCAGCCGCCGCCCATCACCACTAGCACTACGGGGCCGGACGGTAGTCCCACGCAGGCGGTGATCACACCGCCGCCCGTCGTCGTGACGACGGAGGTAACCGTCACCCCGACAACCACCGAAGAACCCAGCACCACCTCGACCACGCAGTCGACCTCAGAGACAACGAGTTCGAGCACCACAACGACAACTCAGCCGACGACCACTCAACCGACGACCACCCAGCCGACCACTACCAATCCGCCGACCACCACAGCTCCGACCACCACCCGCCCCGGACCCACCAGGCAGCCGCCGACCCGGCAACCTCTCTTCCCGGTGAATCCGAACGCGCCGGGCCGCTAATCGTCTGGCCGCTAACCCTCTGGGGCTGAGCCAAGCGTGGTCTGAGCACCGCGACCAGACCGTCAGCGCCGAGCGGAGAACTCGGCGATCATCGCCTCGGCGCTACGCACCGCGGCGCGGCACGCCCTGCTGGTGAACGGATCGTTGAGCGGATGGTCGGCGCGCCGGCGCCAGTATTGCGCCGCGGCGAACGCCGCCCGCGGGGCCTCCTGCGGGTTGGCCGCGCACTCCTGGGGGTCCAGGCCCAGCCTGCTGGCCGGATCGGTGCCCGAGCCGCCGATGATCCGGCGCAGCGCCACGATGTCTTCGTCACTCAAAGTCATTGTGCGCGTTGGCAATAGGCTGAGCAGCCGAAGCTCCTCGAAGGCGTGGGTGTCGGCCAGCAGCGGGTCGATGTCGGCGATGACGTACGGAGTGGCCAGCACCGGGTGCGCCTCCACGAACCTGCGCAACGACACCAGTGCGGTATGCGCCTTCAGCATGTCGGAACGCTGCGCGAATTGCTGGTCGATGACATTGCGCAGCGCCACCAACCCGCTGCGTTCCAACAGTTCGGCGGCCAGCCCGGCGGCGGTGGTCACTCCCGCGGCCAGCATCGCAATCGAGATCCGGATACCGAACATGCCGAATCGTTCCAGCAGTTGCGCGCGGATGGCCGCGTCGATAGGCAACGGGCTGTCCGGCCGCACGAATCGATCCGCGCTCAACAGCGCCTTGTTGAGTTCCGTCGCTTCCGATCCGGCCAGCTTCTGTAACGCCACGAATTCCCCCTGCCGCAAGGTGCGCGCGGTCATGGCAAGCAACCCGGAAACCGGCACCACCGCCTGACAGATGCCGGTTTGGGTCAGTTCGCTGGTGAACCGCTTGGCCACGTCGTTGGCCGACAGCATCGCATCGATGCGGCCGGCGCCGATCTCGTCGGCCCGCGAGGCCACGCCGATAATGCCGAGCGCCCCGGCCGATCCGCCCACCAGCCCGCCGATTTGCTTGAGCAGCGCGATATCGGCCGCGTTGAGGGTGCGCAGCAAAAACACCACCGCATCCACCCTCGGCACCCCGTCGGGCGGAACCAACAACTGCAGGGTGCGCTCGGACGCCTCTCGCGTCAGCGACGACGTACCGGGAGTGTCGATGATCGTGGCCTGGGTCAGTTCTTCGGCCGGCCATTCGACGTCCAGGTGCATCACGTCGGCGGGATCGCAATTGCGCAGATCGAAGCTCAACCCGTCGCGGTGGGTGATCGGCACGTTGCTGCGCCGTCCGCCACGGTGAATGGCGGTGACCTTCGGAGTCGGCCCATGCCGAAACCACGTGATGATCCTGGTGGCCTCGGTCGCGTCCGTCGGCGCGATATCATCGCCGACCAGGGCGTTGACCAAGGTGGACTTGCCTGCCTTGAGGGTGCCGGCGAGGGCGATGCGGATGGGCTCGTTCAGCCTTGCGCCGATTCGGTCCAGCTCGTAGAAGACGTCGGGCCGCTGGCGGTATGCCGGCTCGCCCCGATAGGCCTGGATGGTTCCGCCCAGAATCGCGCGTACCCGGGCGCTGGTGGTCACGCTTGTCCCACCGTCTCCGGGGCTCCCAACTTGTCCAGGTTGTCGGCGACCTGATTGAGGATGTTCAACTGACGGTCCAGCTCACGTGCCCGGGTGTCGCGCTCGACGTCTTCCATGTGTGCGGCGGTGACGATGGCCTGCAGCGACTCGTTGAGCGATCGGCTGAGTTCGATGGCAATGTCACGGTAGTGGTCGCGCAGTGTGCGATGGATGGTCTTGAGCCGGTCCCGGGACTCCTTACCGACCACGAACGACACTTCGTCGACGAAGCGGCGCAAGTTCGCTTTGGCCTCGGCGCGTGCCCGCAACAGCCGGTTGTGCTTTTCCTCCTTGTACGCCATCCGGCCCAGCAACAGCCCGGCCCCCACCGAGACCGGGTTGAACAACCCCAGTCCGGCCACCGAGGACAACATGCCGATCATCACCACGCCGCCGTAGGAGCCGCGCAATCCGGACAGCGCCTTCTGCCCCTTGCCCTGCGGCTTGGATTCCAGCTCCGCCAGGGCCTTGAGCGCACCGAAGTTACCGCCCATCAGGCGCGAGGTCAGCTCGGGCGACATCACCGAATCCAGTCCGGCGTCCGCGAAGGAGCGCGCGACTTCGAGGGCCAGCACTTCAGCGCGCTGGTATGCCCACACGAAGTTGTCGCCGACCGCGGTGGCGATCGCATCTTCTGCCTCGTGGCCGATTTCGGCCCAGTGCAGGGTTGGATCGCAGGAGTCGATCTGCAGCTCGATGTTGTCGGTGACGGCACGGAACCGGGCCCGCAGGTCATGGTCGACGTCGTTGCTCATGTCGGTGAATCCGTCGTTGAGCACCTGTTGCCACAGTGCGGTCTGCTCGATTGCGTCCTGGGCTTCCTTCTTGCGCCGGGCTAGGTCGTCGGCGAGACGTTCACGCAGTGCTGGGTCGTTGACCGACGCCAGCTCCGAACTGATAGCCATCGTCAATTGCTCTGTCGCCGAACGTATCTCAGCTAGAACCTCGTCACGCACCCGGTCGTTCTCACGGGTCAACACCCGTTCGCTGAGGAACTTCACAATCACCGGGAAGTTGGATTCGTCGTTGAGCTCTTTGTCGTTGAGGCTCACGGCGTGGCTGCGCAGCAGCGAGGAGACCGGAATGATCGGCAGCGGAACGCCCGCGCGCTGCAGGTGGATGGCGTTGGCATTGACGACCTCTCGCCAGTGCGGATACAGGTCGGTCTTGGTCGCCACCACCGCCCCGACCGGGCAGATCTGGTACGCCTTGCGCAGGAACCACATTTCCGGGTCGGTGAACTCCTGGCTGGCGTCGCTGACCATCAGCATCGCGTCGGCGTCGGGTAGCAGCCCGAGGGTCGCCGACAGGTGAGGCTGGCCGTGTCCACCCACCCCGGGACTGTCGACGAAGACCAAACCGCCCTGAAGCAGCGGGCTGGGCGCACCGATCTCCAGCCGCAGCACTTCACGCCCGGCGGCCTGCGGCGACCGACGCACATCGAAGTTGACGTCGTCGACGGGGATGTCGACAGTGGCGGTTTCACCGTTCGGACCGGCCTTGACGACGAGCCTCGCCCACGGTTGCACGCTGTAGCTGACGATGGTGATCACCACGGTGGCTTCGTCGTCGCCGACCCGCGCCACCGGCAGGTTCAGCAACGAGTTGAGCAATTGGCTCTTGCCTTGCTTGAGCTGTCCGGCAATCACCACGCGGATTTGCGGATCGGCGATCCGATCGCGGGCACGCCGCAGCCGTTGCACCAGATCATTGCGTTGGTGAAGCTCGGCGAGGGCGATCGTGTGATCGATCAGTTCAACGATCACACCGACCCGGCGCGGGTCATCGGCCTGGGTCACGGTGATGCCCTCCTCTCTCGATCGTGTGCTTTGAGATCACGGTATGCGGACAAACCGGCGGGGACCATGAAGGTCCCCGCCGGTCGGTCGCTCCGCGGATGCCGATCAGCGTCAGTGGTGGCCGAGGACCGGGCCGTGGGAAGCCGGCGGGTCGACGTGCGCGGGCGCGTGCGTCGCGGGCGGCTCGTGGCCGAACACCGACGGGCTTTGCGGCGTTTGGTGAGTCGGCTGCTGCACGGGCTCGTGCTGCTGCGGCGTGTACACCGGAGCGTGCTGTTCGACCGGCGCCGGCGAGTGACTCGGTGTCGGCGTGTCCACGTGCGGTGCCGGTGTGTGCTGCGTCGGCGCCGGCGCGTGGATCACCGGTGGAGTTCCACCGCCGTGGCTCACGTCCGGCTGGCCCGTCGTGCCGCCGGGCGACTGAATGACCGGGCCGTGGCTGCCGCCGACAGGGGGTGTCCCGGCACCGGTGCCGCCGCCGGGCGTCTGGACGGCTGGGCCGTGGCTGGTGGGAACGGTTGGCCCCTGGCTTCCCGGTGTGACCCCGCCCGGGCCGGTTCCGACGCCGGCGCCGGCGCCCGCACCTCCGCCGCCGAGCACCGTGCCCTCCTGTCCGAGGATGTCGCCGTGCCCCCCGGCCCCAGCTCCGGCTCCGGCTCCGGCGTGGATGCCCGGACCCGTCGGCACGCCGCCGGGCCCGCCTGTTCCGGCGTTGATCGTTCCGCCGCCGGCTCCGCCGGCTGCGACACCGCCCGGTCCGGCCTGTGCGCCGGCGCCTGCGCCGGCAGCACCGGAGACAGTGGCCGGTTGTGGACTCGGGTGACCAGCGAACGGGGTGTTGCCGCCGCCGCCGATGCCGAGACCCGCTCCCCCCGCGGCGCCGGCCTGACCGCCCACACCGACCCCGCCCAGCGGACCCGCCACGTGAGCAGTGCCGGCGCCGTTGAGCGCCGCGCCTTCGCTGGCAATCAGTCCGGCCTGGCTACCCGCGGCGGCTTGTCCGCCGAGAGCGGCTTGGCTGGCAAGTCCCGCCTGGCCGGCGAGACCTGCTTGGCTCGCAAGACCCGCTTGGCCCGCAAGACCGGCCTGGCTCGCAAATCCCGCTTGGCTCGCAAGACCTGCTTGGCTCGCAAGGCCCGCTTGGCTCGCAACAGCGGCGTGACCACCAGCTCCGACTGCGGCCTGGCCGCCTAATCCGCCACCGAGTGCGCCACCCGCTTGAGCACCGGCACCCAGCCCGCCTCCGAACTGACCGCCAGCACCGAGCCCGCCTCCGAGCTGACCACCGGCACCGAGGCCACCACCTAGGGCCCCGCCAGCCTGAGCGCCAGCACCGATAGCGCCGCCGGCCTGACCCCCGGCACCGATAACGCCCCCGATGCCGCCACCGGCCTGGGCAGCGCCGCCGATAGCGCCACCCGCTTGGACCCCAGCGCCGACCTGGCCACCAGCACCGAGGCCGCCGCCAAGACGGCCACCGACCTGGGCACCGCCGCCAAGACCGCCACCGACCTGGCCACCGGCACCCAGCCCACCACCGACACCACCGCCAGCTTGAGCACCAGCACCAACCGCGCCACCAAAGCCGCCGCCAAGACCACCACCGACCTGGCCACCGGCACCAAGCCCACCACCGACACCGCCGCCAACCTGGCCACCAGCACCCAACCCACCACCGACACCACCACCAGCTTGAGCACCAGCACCAACCGCGCCACCAAAGCCGCCGCCAAGACCACCACCGACCTGGCCACCGGCACCAAGCCCACCACCGACACCGCCGCCGACCTGGCCACCGGCACTAAGCCCACCACCGACACCACCACCAGCTTGAGCACCAGCACCAACCGCGCCACCAAAGCCGCCGCCAACCTGGCCACCAGCACCCAGCCCACCACCGAGGCCACCGCCAAGACCGCCACCGACCTGACCACCAGCACCAACAGCACCACCAAGACCGCCGCCGAACTCACCACCCACACCGGCACCGACCTGACCGCCAGCGCCAAGCCCTCCACCGAGACCAGCACCAACGCCGCCACCAACCTGACCACCACCACCGACAACACCACCGAGACCGCCGCCGAACTCACCGCCTGCCCCGGCGCCGAAGCCGCCGCCAACCTGACCGCCCAGACCCGCCTCGCCGCCGATTCCACCGCCGAGACCAAGCCCTGCCTGACCGCCGAGACCGACACCGGCGCCTACCCCCGCGCCGACGTGACCGCCCAAACCTGCCTCGCCGCCGATTCCACCGCCAAGACCAAGTCCCGCTTGGCCACCCAGACCCAAACCGGCCTGGCCACCAAAACCACCACCAAGACCCAATCCAGCGCCACCACCGAGACCGCCGCCGAGCCCAAGACCGGCCTGACCCCCAACGCCGAAGCCGGCCTGGCCGGTCAAGCCGCCACCGAGCCCTAACCCGGCGCCACCACCAAGCCCGGCGCTACCACCAAGACCAAGACCGGCACCGCCACCAAGCCCGGCACCGCCGATGACACCGAAACCGCCGCCGAGCTGGGCCTGACCGCCGAGCCCGAAGCCGAGACCCGTCTGCGCGCCGAGACCCGTTTGCACGCCGAGTCCCGTCTGCACGCCCGCGCCGATTCCGAAGCCGGCTTGCACACCAAACCCGAAGCCCAGGCCGGCCTGTGCGCCCAGTCCCACTCCGGTGCCGAAACCCCCGGTGGGCTCAAAGGCCAGGCCCGGAGCAAATCCCGGACCGGTAAACGGCATGGCCAGACCGGGTCCTCCGAACCCAGGCCCCGCAAACCCAAGCCCTCCGAACCCAGGCCCCGCAAACCCAAGCCCTCCGAACCCAGGCCCCGCAAACCCAAGCCCTCCGAACCCGGGCCCCGCAAACCCCGGCCCTCCGAACCCAGGCCCCGCAAAACCGGGTCCCGCGAACCCAGGGCCCATGAATCCAGGCCCCACGAATCCAGGTCCGGCGAAACCGGCGTTGAACCCGTTCGCCAACCCGAAACCGACGTCGCTGGCGACCGTGTTGGCCAATCCGAACCCGATGTCGCTGGCAACGGTGCCGGCCAGTCCTACGTCGTTGACTGCCATCGCCGCGTCGTTCGCCACCGCTCCGACCACACTGCTCGCCGCGTACCCGGCCTCGTCGAGGACCGGCGCTGCCTCTTGTCCAACGAAACCCGGGGCATACCCGGACGCGAACCCGGGGTCGTACCCAGACGCAAATCCGGGGTCGTACCCGGAAGCGAAGCCCGGGTCATACGCCGGAGCGAAGCCGTGTTGCGCGGCAACCGCTTCCTGCAGCCCTGCGATCGGGTCGTCGGAGGGAAGGGCCAGTCCGGGCACCGCGTTGGCGGCCACCGAGGCGACCTGCGCGGGGGAGACGTCGACCAGTCCGGCGTTGGTGAGGGCCTGCCCGGGTGCGGCGACGAAGGACTGCGCGGCCTCTTCGTTGCTGAAAAGGCTCAGGATGTAGTCGATAAGCGAGGTCATTCTTCTATCCCTTCAATCGAAACTGTGAAGTTCTCCGCCGAAGTGACCGGCGCTCTGCCATAGACGGTATGGATTTCGCCGTTTCCCCAAATCGGGGTCAGATCCCCCAGCCTTGGGGGTACCCATCGGGATGGTGCGGGCCACCCCGTTAGGGGATTAGGGGAAATTCGGGTACCCCAAAGACTGCGTGAAAACCGACCCCAGCGACGCGTTTCTGCAGATCAAGCCCCCCACGGGCCACCACAAGAGACGACTGGGCCGATAGATAACGGCGAAGCTCAGCCGTGGATGCCGAAGCCGTGGTGATCGGGCTGAGGGTCGTGCTGATGGGCATCCGGATGGATGATCGCGTGATCCCAGATGCTGGGATCGCTCAGCGGTAAGCCACCGTGATCTAGGCCGGGCTGTGCACCTTCAATGCCTGTGATCAGGGAGGATGCCTCGTGATGGGCGATCGCCGCCGGCTGCGAGTGCACTGGCGATTCGTGGGGAAGGACGGGGGCGGGATGGTTTATCACGCCGCTGACACCACTGAGCGGAGCATGCTCGTAACCGGCGACCGCTGGGTTGTGCGGGGTGAAGGCGTCGAGCGCAGCGGTGGCCGCACCGCTCGCCCAGACGTTGCCGTGCTCACCGACGTGGTCCCCGGTACCGCCACCGACCGGCCCGGCCATCGACAGCGAATCCGACACGACGGGGATCAAGTTGTTGACGTCCGTGCTGGTCACGTTCGTGAGGTGAGCGTCGGCGATGGCCTGCGCAGGGTTTGCGGCGTAGCGGGCAGCGGCGTCGGGGTCGCGGACAAGGGCGATGACGAAGTCGAGTAACGAGTTTGCCACCACGCACCTCTCTGCCTCTTCAGCCTATTCGTCACGCGCTAGCAAGATGCTATCGGTTCACTCGACCGCCGTGTTCGGTATGAAACCCGCCGGCCCCAGGGCATCATTAGGGGGTGCGGCGTTAGGGGAAATATAGGGTTGCGGGGCCGAGCAGCGGGCAGGAGTGCATGGAACGACCGCGTGGTGGGGAAAGCCCGCTGGAAACCGCGAATGCGACGCGGGGGGCGGACGGGTGAGCGACGGTGTGGGCGCGTCCATCCCGACGTTTCCCCGAGCCGCGCGCGCTGTGATCGACGATCTCGCGAACGCAGCGACGGCGCCGGTGCATGCATTGATCGGCGGCGGCATCGGGACCGGTAAGACCACCGTGCTCGCCGCCGTCCGCGACGCATTGCACCGCGCCGGGCTCGCCGCGCACAGCCGCGTGCCGCGGGAGGACGATCCACCCCAGGACGCGTTCGTCGTCGACGACGCCCAACTGCTCGCCGACGCCGACCTGGCCCGGCTCACCGAACGGGTCACCGACGGACGTGGCACCGTTGTGGTGGCCGCCGAGGTCCATGAGCAGCGACCGGGGTTGCGGTCCTTGGTGACGGCGATCGAACGGCATCGCCCGCGGATCTCACTATCGCCGCTGCCGGTCGAGGAGCGGCTGCGAGATTGCACCGGCGGCCTAACGTTCTTGGTTCACGCGGTCTCCACAGCGGGTCAGCCGCCGGTCGACGCTGCCCGACTCGCGCTCGGCAACCGGATTCGCCGAATCGACGAACCCACTTTGGACACGCTGCTGCTGATGTCGCTGACCCACGAGTTGGGTGGCGCAGATGTTGCCGGCGCACTGGGGATTTCGGTTTCCGAGGCGCGAGTGTTGGTGGACCGGACACGCGCGGGCGGGCTGGTGGAGCCGTCGCACCCGCGGGCGTTTCTGCAGCTCGTCCACGAAGCAGTCGCCCAGGTGCTGGGCAATGCGCGGCACCACGAGCTGGAAACCTCGCTACTGCGTTCGCAGCTCGACATCTCCACGTTGTCAACGGATCTCGCGCTACGACTGGCCGAACACGGGTTACGCGATGACCGGCTGGCAGGCGTCCTGGCCGGCCACGCCGCCCAGACCCGCACCGATCCGGCTCAGGCCGTGCGGCTGTACCGGGCGGCCGTCCAGGCCGGCGCTGCGGGTCTGACGTCGCGACTGGCCGATGCGCTCGCACTTTCCGGTGACTGTGCAGCTGCCGCCGCGTTGGCCGATGAGCTGCTGAGCTCGTCCGACTCCACCGAAAGGGCCGCGGCGGTTCGGATCGCGGCCAGCATCGCCACGCACGACGGCAACGCCGCCCAGGCGGCCGAGTTGTTCGCCTGGCTCGGACCCTATCCGGACGCCGTGATCAGCTCCGCTGCCGCAATTGTGATCGCTGCGACGGGTGATGTCGCAGCCGCACGAGTTGCGTTGCGCCTCAAGGACTCCGGTCCGCCGACAATGGCCGCACGTGCTTCGCGTGGGCTGGCCGAGGGCCTGTTACAGACCATGGATCAGCCCTATCCCGCCGCAATGGCGAAGCTGAGCCAGGCCGGAGCCGAACAAGCGATCGGTGAGGCCTTCCCGGACAGTCCGACCGCGTTGATCACCCTGGCCGCCATCCACGGCGGCGATCCGGTACGCGCCCACAGTGTGATCGGACGGGCGGTGCGCGGGGGTGGCAACGCACTCTTCGACCGTCGGCACCTCCTGCTGGCCGGGTGGATCAAAATGCAGGACGGCCAACTGGCTGCTGCGGCGGCGGACGTCGCGGCGGCGACTGCCGACACCGACCTACATCGCCGGGACGCATTGTGGGCCGCCGCCCTGCAGACCGCGATTGCCCGCCGGAGCGGGGAGGCCGGTGCGCTCCAAAAGCATTGGTACGCGGCTATGGAGGTACTCGCGGAGTATTCTGTGGACCTGTTCGCGCTGCTGCCGCTGGGTGAGTTGTGGGTCGCGGCCGCGCGAATGCGACAGGTGGGCCAGTTGAGACACCAGCTTGAACAGGCGTTCGCACTCCTCGACTCGTTGGGAAATCCTGCGCTGTGGTCGAACTCGCTGCATTGGGCCGGTGTCCACGCCGGGATCCTGGCCAGTTCTCCGGAATCCGTTGCGCCACATGGTCAGGCGCTCAGCGCAGCGGCCGCCGACAGCGCTTTCGCACAGGCTCTTTCCGGTGCGGGCCGTACCTGGCTGCGGGTGCTCGCGGATCAGGTCGACGCCGACGAGGTCACCGCCGCGGCGCGAGCTCTGGCGCACGTAGGCCTGACTTCGGACGCCACCCGACTGGCGGGTCAGGCCGCACTGCAAACGCCCGATGCGCGGGTGTCCGGCGCGATGCTGCAGCTGGCCAGAGACCTGAAGTTGAGCACAGGTTTTGGTGAAACCACAGCAATAAGCGAGGCCTCCGTCGAATCGAAGCCCGGTGCGCCAGCGCCTCGTCAGCCGACGTCGGGCACCCGGCTGTCCGATCGTGAGCGCGAAGTCGCTGAACTGTTGCTGCTGGGGCTGCCTTACCGAGACATCGGCAACCGGCTGTTCATCTCCGCCAAGACCGTCGAGCATCATGTGGCCCGGATCCGCGGTCGGCTCGGCGCCGGCTCGCGCTCGGAGATGCTGTCGATGCTGCGGACAATGCTGGCACCCGAGGGATAGCGTGTAGCAAGCGCGGGCACTGAGGACCGGGGAGGGGAAGCCATGGCATGCTGCGTCATCGCCGCACTGCTGTTGGCCATTGCGCATCGCCTGACGCCGTGGCGCCGACGCAAGCCCGATGTCGCGGGGTTCGCTCCGCCGGCCACCAGGCCTGCCCCCGGGGAAGGGCTGGTGTCGTGCGGCATGCCGCAGCACCAACCATCGGTCGCACTGACCCGGCACCTGGCCGCGTCGGCGTGGATCTGCAGGTTCGTCGCGGTTGGAGCCGGCGTCTATTTTGCCGCCGTGGCACTGGCATTGCGATCTGGCCTGGCACACTCCACCGCATCGGTATCGATCTGGGCGGCTAGGACTCTGGGCATGGTCGCCGTCGCCGGAATCGCAATGGCATTGTCCACCAACATCTTCAGACGTGGCGCCGATCGTTCGACAGGTCGTGAGATCTCCGGCTACGCGGCTATCGGGTTGGGCCTCATGCTGATCGAAGGCACGAGTTTCGACATGCATCTGCTGTCGACCTACTACGTGATGAGCTCGAGCCTGCACAATGCCATTCACTTGGCCGGCTACGGGTTGCTGTTGCCGGGAATAGCTGTTGCGCTACCGTCACCGCAGCAGCGTTCGGAGGAGGTCTGAACCATGGAAGTCGTCGAGTCCAGCCCGGAAGACCTTGCCACTCAGCGCTTTCTGCTGGATCTGGCACTGCAACCGCTGGATAGATTCGACGGGTTCACCCGCCTCGAGCAGATCGGCGGCGGCGCCCTGCGCTATCAGCTCAACTATGTGTGCTACGCGCTGTCGATGGCCCAGTTCACCCGCACGCCTGCCTTCACCGGATATCTCGCCGAAGCGCAGGCGAACACCATCCGCAAGATGTGTGACAAACGGGTCTGGCGCTACTGGGCATCCGAACAGTTGCTCGGGTACGGGCGCTGGAATCCCGATCCGATGACGTTCGCCAACATCATGTACACCGGCTTCTTCGCCGCCATGCTGGCGTTCTACGAGACCCTCAACGACGACCGCGGATTCGACGCCGACGGGTCGTTGCCGCTGGTGTGGAGCGAGCGGCGTCGGTATGAGTACGGGTACACCAAGATCGCACACGCGATCGCGCGCAACATGCGCAACAGTCCGTTCACGCTGTACCCCTGCGAGCCGCACCTGACTTACCCGATGTGCAACACCATCGCGCTCAACGGTCTCCGCGGCTACGACCGGATCCACGGCACCGATCTCACCGGCGATCTGGCCGACAAGATCCGTGAGTCGTTCGATCGCCACCAATACTTGTTGCCCAATGGACGCTTTCGGTTCGGCCTGGGTCCGCTCGGACTCAAAATGCCGCCCACGCTGTCCAACGACGCCGTGATGGCCTACTGGCTCGACGGGGTGATGCCCGACCTGGCCGAACGGACCTGGCAGATGTTGCGTGAGCACCGCTTAGGCCTTGACAACGGAGTGGCACAGCTGAAAACCCGTGCCGTCGACCGCGTCGACGTCGGGTCCTACCGCAAGAGCACCGCCTGGACCTGGGTCAACATCGCCTGCGCCGCAAAGGAAATGGGTGACGGTGAGGCGATCGAGGCTGCACAGACCGCCATCGCCGAACAATTCAGCATGGATCACTCCGCTTCGGGAGCGCGCAAACTCGCCGGACAGTCCATGTGGGTTAACGGCGTCTTCGCCCTGACGCAGTTCGTGACCGAGGGAAGCCTGCGCGCCCTGGCGACCGGTCAGGTGCCGCATACCTGGCGGACCGGCCCGCAGTTGAGTGCCGCGGCCTACCCCGACGTGCTGGTCGCCAAGGCCGTGACCGACGGCACCGGACTGGAGCTGGTACTGCGCCCCGGCGCCGGCCCGGTGCGGACCACCCTGGAGATCACCCGGCTACGGCCCGGCGCCAGCTATCGCCTCATCGGAGCGGGCGACGACAGCGTGCTCGCCGATTCCCGCGGCCGGGCGCTTATCAACGTGGCGCTAGACGATCGGCTCGAACTGCAATTGATGTACGCCTGATCACATCGCAGCTGCGCTGGGCTGGTGATCTGCGCAAACTTAGGTTTGCCTTTCTCGCGGCGAATGCCACAAGGGTGTCAGTATGGGCAGGTTAAGCAGCAAAAGCGCAGCGGGAGCGCACCAGTATCCGATTGACGACGAATTGGGGTGACCCTCGGTGACCACTCAGACCCTCATCCGGCTGATCGTGGGCCTCGGCATGACCGCGGTGGTGGGCGCGCTGGCGCTCAGGCGCGTCTGGTGGTTGTACCGGCTGGTGATGACCGGCCAACCGGTCTCGGGACGCACCGACGACATCGGTACCCGGATCTGGACTCAGATCGCCGAAGTGTTCGGCCAGCGCAAGCTGCTGAAATGGTCGGTCCCCGGCCTGGCGCACTTCTTCACCATGTGGGGCTTCTTCATCCTGGCCACGGTCTACGTCGAGGCCTTCGGGGTGCTGTTCCAGCCCAACTTCCACATTCCGATCGTCGGCCGCTGGAATGCCCTGGGCTTCCTGCAGGACTTCATCGCTCTAGCCGTGCTGGCCGGCATCATCACGTTCTCGATCATCCGGTTGCGTTCCGAGCCAAAGGAATACGGTCGGCAGTCCCGCTTCTACGGCTCGCACACCGGAGGCGCCTGGCTGATCCTGTTCATGATCTTCCTGGTCATCTTCACCTTCGCGATCTTCCGCGGTGCTTCGGTGGTCACCGGCAACTTCCCCTACGGCTGGGGCGCGTTCTTCTCGCACGGCATGGGCAAGTTGATGAATCCGCTGGGCCCCACCGCCAACGAATGGATCGAGACGGTCGCGTTGCTCTGCCACCTCGCGGTGGCGCTCGTCTTCCTGCTGATCGTGCTGCATTCCAAGCACCTGCACATCTTCCTGGCGCCTATCAACGTCACGTTCAAGAGACTGCCCGACGGTCTGGGTCCGCTGCTGCCGATCGAGGCTGTGGTCGACGGCAAGCCTGAGCCGATCGACTTCGAAAACCCGCCCGACGACGCCGAATTCGGCCGCGGCAAGATCGAGGACTTCACCTGGAAAGGGATGCTCGACTTCGCCACCTGTACGGAGTGCGGGCGCTGTCAGTCGCAGTGTCCGGCCTGGAATACCGCCAAGCCGCTCTCGCCCAAGCTCGTCATCATGGACCTCCGCGACCACTGGATGGCCAAGGCGCCTTACCTGCTGGGGGAAAAGACGGCCGAGCCACTCGAGGGCCTGGACCTCGAAACCGTCAAGGAAGAAGGTCACCACGTTCCGGAATCGGGCTTCGGTCGAGTCCCCGGGCATGGGCCCGAACAGGCGGCGCGCCCCCTGGTCGGCACCGCCGAACAGGGCGGCGTCATCGACCCGGACGTGTTGTGGTCGTGCGTGACCTGCGGCGCATGCGTCGAGCAGTGCCCGGTCGACATCGAACACATCGACCACATCGTGGACATGCGCCGCTACCAGGTGATGATGGAGTCGGAGTTCCCCTCAGAGCTGTCGGTGCTGTTCAAGAACCTGGAGAACAAGGGCAACCCGTGGGGCCAGAACGCTTCTGATCGCACCAACTGGATCGACGAGGTCGACTTCGACGTCCCGGTCTACGGCGAGGACGTCGAGAGTTTCGACGGCTACGAGTACCTGTTCTGGGTGGGCTGCGCCGGCGCCTACGACGACAAGGCGAAGAAGACCACCAAGGCCGTCGCGGAACTGCTGTCGATCGCCGGGGTCAAATTCCTGGTGCTGGGCACCGGCGAGACGTGCAATGGCGACTCCGCACGCCGGTCGGGCAACGAGTTCCTGTTCCAGCAGTTGGCCCAGCAGGCCATCGAAACGGTGGACGGGGTGTTCGAGGGCGTGGAAAGCGTCGACCGCAAGATCGTCGTCACCTGCCCGCACTGCTTCAACACGCTGGGCAGGGAGTACCGGCAGCTCGGCGCCAACTACTCGGTGCTGCACCACACCCAGCTGCTCAACCGGTTGGTGCGCGACGACAAGCTGGTCCCGGTCAACCCGGTGTCCCAGGACATCACCTATCACGACCCGTGCTACCTGGGTCGGCACAACAAGGTGTACGAGGCGCCGCGTGAGCTGATCGGGGCGGCCGGAGCCAACCTCACCGAGATGCCGCGGCACGCCGAACGCAGCTTCTGCTGTGGGGCCGGCGGTGCGCGCATGTGGATGGAAGAGCACATCGGCAAGCGGATCAACCACGAGCGCGTCGACGAGGCGCTGGCCACCAATGCCGCCACGGTCGCGGTAGCGTGCCCGTTCTGCCGGGTGATGGTGACCGACGGCGTCAACGACCGCCAGGAGGAAGCGGGCCGCGAAGGCGTCGAGGTGCTCGACGTGGCGCAGGTGTTGCTCGCGTCGCTGGACCGCGACAGCGTGAAGCTGCCCGAGAAGGGCACCGCCGCCAAGGAAGCCGAAGAACGGGCCGCCAAGGCGGAGAAAGTTGCCCCGAAGGCCACCACGGCGACCGCGCCCGCCGAGGAGGCTACGCAGGCCGAGAAGACGGAAGCCGCGCCGGCCAAGCCCGCCGAGAAGCCGGCCGCCGCCGCACCGGTCAAGGGTCTGGGCGTGGCCGGTGGAGCCAAGAAGCCCGGCGCCAAGAAGGCGCCTGCCGCGGCTGCCGAGACGACGGAAGCTGCGGCGCCCACAAAGGGTCTCGGGATGGCCGCCGGCGCCAAGAAGCCCGGCGCTAAGAAAGCCGCCCCGGCCGCCGAGGAGAAGACCGAAGCGGCCCCGGCCGAACCGGCCACCCCCGAAGCTCCGGTCAAGGGCCTGGGCCTGGCGGCCGGCGCCAAGCGTCCGGGTGCGAAGAAAACCGCGGCCGCCAAAGCCGAGGCCGCCCCGGCCGCCGAGGAGAAGACCGAGGCGGCACCGGCCGAACCGGCCAAACCCGAGGCCCCGGTCAAGGGCCTGGGCTTAGCGGCCGGTGCCCGGCGCCCAGGCGCCAAGAAGGCGGCGCCCAAGGCCGAGTCCGCCCCGGCCGCCGAAACCTCGGGCGAGCCGGCTGCGAAAGCCGAGGAATCGGCCAGCGGAACGCCGGCCGAGCCCGAGGCGCCCGCCAAGCCGGAAGCGCCGGTCAAGGGTCTGGGTATCGCCGCGGGCGCCCGTCGGCCCGGGGCCAAGAAGACCCCGGCGGCCAAGCCGGCCGAAGCTGAGGCGAAGCCCGCGCCGCAACCCGACGCCGAGCCCGAGGACTCCGAGCCGGCCGCGAAGTCGGAGCCGTCCACCCCGGCAAACGGTGAAGCGGCCACCAAGTCCGAGCCCGCCGCGCCCGCCGAGCCGGCGACCCCGGTGAAGGGCCTGGGTCTGGCGCCCGGCGCCCGTCCGCCGGGTAAACGCTGATCACAGATCGACATCGATCAGCAAATATCAGTGGACAGCGATGGGAGCATGGTGGACGTGACAACTCACCAGCTTCCCGCGCATGCGCACCACCGGCAGCGTGCATTCGCGCAGTCGTCCAAGCTGCAGGACGTCTTGTATGAAATCCGCGGACCGGTGCACCAGCACGCCGCGCGACTGGAGGCCGAGGGGCACCGCATCCTCAAGCTGAACATCGGCAACCCGGCGCCGTTCGGTTTCGAGGCTCCCGACGTGATCATGCGGGACATGATTCAGGCGTTGCCGTATGCGCAGGGCTACTCCGACTCCAAAGGCATTCTGCCCGCGCGGCGGGCGGTGGTGACGCGCTACGAGTTGGTACCCGGCTTTCCCAAGTTCGACGTCGACGACGTGTACCTGGGCAACGGCGTCTCCGAGTTGATCACGATGACGCTGCAGGCGCTGTTGGACAACGGCGACCAGGTGCTGATTCCGGCCCCCGACTACCCGTTGTGGACGGCGTCCACGTCGTTGGCCGGCGGCACACCCGTGCACTATCTGTGCGACGAGACCCAGGACTGGCAACCCGACATCGCCGACATCGAATCCAAGATCACCGAGCGCACCAAGGCGCTCGTGGTGATCAACCCGAACAACCCCACCGGCGCGGTGTACAGCCGCGAAATCCTCACGCAGATGGTCGCTTTGGCGCGTAAGCACCAACTCCTGCTGCTCGCCGACGAGATCTACGACAAGATCCTCTACGACGACGCCCAGCACATCAACGTCGCAACGCTGGCACCCGACCTGCTGTGCCTGACCTTTAACGGCCTGTCCAAGGCGTACCGGGTGGCCGGCTACCGCGCCGGCTGGTTGGCGATCACCGGCCCCAAGGACCACGCCAGCAGCTTCATCGAGGGGATCAGCCTGCTGGCCAACATGCGGCTGTGCCCGAATGTCCCCGCGCAGCACGGAATTCAGGTTGCCCTGGGGGGCCATCAGAGCATCGAGGACCTGGTGCTGCCCGGCGGCCGGTTGCTCGAGCAACGCGACGTGGCGTGGCGCAAACTCAACGAGATCCCCGGGGTGTCGTGCACCAAACCGGAGGGCGCCCTGTATGCGTTCCCGCGGCTGGATCCCGAGGTCTACGACATCGAAGACGACGAGCAACTCGTCCTGGACCTACTGCTGCAGGAGAAGATCCTGGTCACCCAGGGCACTGGATTCAATTGGCCCGCACCGGATCACCTGCGCATCGTGACGTTGCCGTGGGCGCGTGACCTCGCGGCCGCGATCGAGCGTCTGGGCAACTTCCTGGCCAGTTACCGGCAGTAGCGTGGGCGCCTGCTTCTAACCTGGACCGGGTGACCCATGCACACTCGCACTTGCCGGCGGGCCCGTCGCCGCTGGCGCCGCTGACCGCCCGAATCGTCGTCGGACTGCTGGTCACGATCGGGGTGGCGGTGATCGCCGGGGCGGTACTGCTGTGGCCGGGCAAGCAGCACGTCGAGATCCCGATGCCCTACCAGAATGCCTCGGGTGGCGCTGTGACCACCGAGGCCGGGCACGTGCTGTCCAGTGGCCTCACCGACTGCGGCAGCAAGTCGGCGGGTCAGGTGCTCACCGGCCCGCCGCTGCCCGGCGTCCCCGGCTCGGGCACCTGCGTATCCACCTTGATTGCCATCGATTCCGGCCCGAATGCCGGCGCCAACACCGCGATCGAATTCACCCCCGGGCCGGGTCAGCCCAAGCTGTCCGCCGGTGACAAGGTCCGGGTTATCCGGCAACTGGACGCGCAGGGCACCACCAGTTACGCGTTCTACGACTTCGAGCGCGGCTGGCCGTTGATCGCACTCGCCGCCGCGTTCGCGGTCGTGATCGTCGCCGTGGCCCGCTGGCGTGGGTTGCTGGCACTGGTCGGTGTCGTCGTCGCATTCACGGTGCTGGCGTTGTTCCTGCTGCCGGCGCTTCGTAGCGGCGCTCCGGCCGTCCCCGTGGCGTTGGTCGCCTCGGCGGCAATCCTGTACGCGGTCATGTACCTGGCGCACGGCGTCAACCTGCGTACCAGTGCCGCTCTGCTGGGCACCTTGGCAGCGCTGTTATTGGCTAGCGGATTATCCTGGGCGGCAATAGGTATGGTGCACCTGACCGGTCTGGCCGAAGAACAGAATTCCGACGTCAGCGCGTATCTGGCCAACGTGTCGATCACCGGCCTGCTGCTGGCCGGCTTCATCATCGGATCGCTCGGCGTGCTCAACGATGTCACGGTGACCCAGGCCTCGGCTGTGTTCGAGCTCGCGGCCATCAGCAGCGACACGTCGCGGCGCGCAATCTTTTTGGGGGCGATCAGGGTTGGCCGTGACCACATCGCCAGTACCGTTTATACGCTGGTGCTTGCTTACGCCGGCAGCTCGCTGCCCCTGCTGCTGTTGTTCAGCGTGGCCAACCGCTCCCTGGCCGACGTGCTGACCAGCGAGAGCGTGGCCATCGAGATTGTTCGTTCGGCGATCGGCGGTATCGCACTGGCACTTTCGGTGCCCTTGACCACGGGTATCGCAGCGCTGCTGGCCAGACCTGGCGAATTCAGTGGCGTTGCAACAACTCCAGTAGGTACGTCCCATAACCCGACTTGATCAGCGTCCGGGCCCGTTGCTCGAGTTGCTCGTCGTCGATCCAGCCGTGCCGCCACGCAACCTCTTCGGGCACACTGACTTTCAAGCCTTGCCGTAGTTCCAGCGTGCGAACGAAGTCCGACGCATCCAGCAACGAGTCGAACGTTCCGGTGTCCAGCCACGCGGTGCCGCGGGCCATCACCTCGACGGACAGCCGGCCCTGGTCCAGATAGATCTGGTTGACCTCGGTGATCTCGTACTCACCGCGCGCCGACTTCTTCAGGCCCTTGGCGATCTCGATCACGTCATTGTCGTAGAAGTACAGGCCGGGTACGGCGTAGTGGGACTTCGGTTTCTCCGGCTTCTCCTCCAGCGACACCGCCATCCCGTCGGCGTCGAATTCCACCACACCGTAGGCCGACGGGTTGGCCACCCAGTACGCGAAAACCGCTCCCCCGCTGATGGATTGGAATCGGCTCAGGCGGGTGCCCAGGCCCGGGCCGTAGAAGATGTTGTCGCCCAACACCAACGCCACCGACTCGTTGCCGATGTGGTCTGCGCCCAGAACGAATGCCTGCGCCAGGCCGTCCGGGCTGTCCTGGGTAACCCAGCTCAGGTTGATGCCGAATTGCGAACCGTCACCGAGCAGCCGCCGAAAACCCGCTGCATCGTGCGGGGTGGTGATCACCAGGATGTCGCGGATACCGGCCATCATCAGCGTGGACAGCGGGTAGTAGACCATCGGCTTGTCGTATACCGGCAGCAGTTGCTTGCTGATGCCGATTGTGATCGGATGCAGTCGCGTTCCCGATCCACCGGCCAAGATGATCCCGCGCATGCGTGACTCCCTACCGCCTCAGTCGACCAGGTCGTTCTCGGTGAGTTCGGTTGCCGCCAGCGCCAGAGCCAGATTCTCGTGCCGATAAACGGAGGTGACGTGGTCGTGGACCACCCGGAACGCCGAGGCTGCCGTGGTGGCACCGCCGGAGTCACGGATCGTCTGTTCGACGACGACGACGCCGTCGTGCACGAACATCCGGCCCGGCTCCGCCTTGTACTGGGAGGAGGCGGTCAGCGACTCGGCCCACGAACGCAACGCCTGGTGGCCCTGCGCGGCGCCGTGCGCGTCGCCGATCTCGATGTCGTCGCTGGACAACGCCACCAGGGTGTCGATGTCGCCGCTGTTGAGCGCGTCATGCCACGCCAACACGGTGGCGATCTCCGATGTGGTCATGACCCAGAAGTCTAGAGAGGAGTGCGATCGAGCCAACGCTGCCATACCTGCTCGGCACCGAACAGCTCAATCGTCGTGTCGGCGAGCGGGACTCGTCGGGTCATGGCCAGCAACAGCTCGGTGGCGCCCCCGCGCAGCGCCGCGGTGCCCTTGCCGTGCTCGTGCGACCACGTGATTGCGGCGTTCTGGACAGCGATCGTCCATTCGCCGGCTTCGCCCAAACCGGGATCGGTGGCATGCAGGTGCAGGGTATCGGCACCTTCGAGCGGCAACGCTGCGCCGTCCCGGCCCGCCTGGATCACGATGCGTTCCAGGAACTCGTCGATGCCGTCGGCGGCCAGCTCGGGGGCAACATCGAAGCCGACAGCCAGCGCCAGCGCGGCATCGGCTCGGTGCACCAGGTTCTCGTGCAACCGGCGCCGGATCCACCATCGCGCGGGGCGGGTGCCGAGGAATGTCCACACCGGACTTTCGGAGCCGGTCTGCTCGACGGCGTCCACCAGAAGCTGGGCCCCGCCGTTCAGCCACGCGATCGCGTCGTCGCGGCCGGGTGGCGGCTTGCCGTCCTCGACACTGCGGAAGTCCAGGAAGCTGTCCATCCGATCGCGCACAATCTGGGCGGCCCAACGGTCGCCGCGACCGACATGCCGGAACAGCTGGTCCAGGGTCCAGCCGGGACAGGTCGGCACGGGGGTCGACGGGTCGGCGGTGCGGATCAGCTCCCCGAACGCACGGGTTTCCTGCAGATAGTCCGCGGTGTAGTCCACCCGGTTGACGCTACCCGCCGCGGGGCGGTCAACGGCACCCATCGCCTGGGACAACCCGAACGTCGCCGTCAACGTCGACCAGCGCGGGTGCAGCGACTCGAGCAATGCGGTGAACCTTCGGGCCTGTAGTGCACCGCAGCGAAATTGGTGCCGGCGGCGGCCATCACCGCACGCAACGACGTACCGTCGACATGATAGAACACGATGGACGCGACGGATCGGAGCAAGGACATGCCGGACGAAACCGCAACCGGTGAACCACATTTGAAGGTGGAGCGGGACGGCGAAGTCGTCGTGCTCACGATGAACAACCCACGGCGCAAGAACGCCCTCACCCCGGCCATGATCACGTTGATGGCGCAGGCCTGGGACGAGATCGACGCCGACGACGGGATCCGCGTCGCCATCCTCACCGGATCCGGATCGTCGTACTGCACCGGCGGCGACCTTGCCGACGGATGGATGGTGCGCAGCAGCAAAGCCAACGGCGAGTCGGCGCCACCGACCGGCAAGTCCACGGGCACCATCATCAGTGAAGGGTTGTTGCTGAGCCGTTCGTTGACCAAGCCGCTGATCGCCGCCGTCAACGGCCCTTGTTTGGGCGGCGGCTGTGAGATGTTGCAGCAGACCGATATTCGCATCGCCGAGGAACACGCGGTGTTCGGATTGCCCGAGGCCAAGTTCGGGTTGATCGCGGGCGCGGGCACCACGGTGCGACTCAAGCGCCAGATTCCCTACACCAAAGCCATGGAGATGATCCTGACCGGCGAACCGCTGACCGCCGCCGAGGCCTACCACTTCGGCCTGGTGGGCCATGTGGTGCCGACCGGTCAATCCTTGGACAAAGCGCGGCAGATCGCCGCACGCATCGCGGCCAATGGGCCGCTGGCGGTCCGCAACGCCAAGGCCTCGGTGATCAGCAGCGGTTGGCTCGACGAGGAGGATGCCCGCAGAATCGAGCGGCGCTTCGTCGTCGAGGTGATGGGCTCCGCCGACGCCAAAGAAGGTCTCGCCGCCTTCGCCGCCAAGCGCGAACCCCGGTTCACCGGCAAATAGACAGAGGTTCACGAAATCCAAATTCTGGACAAGGGCGCGCAAACCCAAACACGGCCGCATACTTTGCTTTTCGTGCACGGTGCCTACCATGCTGCCTGGTGCTGGGACGACCACTTCCTGGATTTCTTCGTGCGGCATGGGTACCGGGTCCTGGCGCCGAGCCTGCGCGGGCACGGCGGCAGCCCGTTGTCGCAGCGGCTCAACGACTGCTCGATCGCGGACTACGTGCAAGACATCTGTTCGGTGGCCGACGCCCTGGCGAGCGCGCCCGTCGTGATCGGCCATTCGATGGGCGGTTTCATCGTCCAGAAGTATCTCGAGGTGCGCCGTGCGCCCGCCGCTGTCCTGGTCGCGTCGGCGCCGCCGGGCGGCCTGAACGCCACGGCGTTGCGGACCGCGGCCGCGCATCCGGTGAAGACCTTGCGGGCGGCGTTGGGCCGCAACATGTTCGCGGTGGTCGAGTCGCCGCGCCTGGCCCGGGAGGCGTTCTTCACCCCGGCCACGCCCGAGCTGATCGTCAGTCGGTGTCGCGAACGGCTGCAGCAGGAGAGCCATCGCGCACTGTCGGTGGATGTCACCCGCGGCGAGATGGTGCGTACCGAATTGATCGACGCGCCGATGCTAGTTCTCGGTGCGCTGTGGGACGGGATGCTCTCGCTACGGCAGGTCAGCGCGACCGCTCGCGCCTACCAAACCACTGCCACCTTCTTCGCTATGGGACACGACATGATGCTGGAACCTGGCTGGGCGGCGGTGGCCGCCCACATCGACGCCTGGCTTACTAGGAATTTGGAGCGGCCGGGGCCGCATACCACCGGGTGATGTCGCGGCCTTGGTCCTCCGCGTCGTACCACAGGGCGGTGAAGCGGGGAATCGGCTGGCGGTCGGGGCGGTGGAAGGGCGCTTGGGACAACGCAAGTCGGTAAAGCATGGCGGCCATCTGGCGACGAGGAATGTCGCGGAAGGCGGCCGATCCGAAGCTCAGGGCCGCCCCCGACACCGCTCCCCGATCGGCTTCGGGCACGTGCTGGACGAAGTCGTCCATGATCGTGTTCATCAGCGCGGTCACGTGTCGCATGACCTTCGGCAGGGCCCGCACCCGATACCAGCGCCGCCCCACCGCGGTGTCGTAGATGCCGAACGCCGAGGACCTGTGCTCGATCTCTTCCATGAAATGCCAAAGGAATAGCGACGCGACCCGATCCGCGCCGCCCCGGAACAAGGTGTGCTCGTTGTTGAGCATCATGCCGAACAGCGGCGTGAAGGTCGCCTCGATATCGGTGACATAGGCGAGGTTGAAGTCCAGCGACTCGTTCTCCAGCAGCTCGGTGTAAGCCTGATCGATCTTCTTCTGTGTCTCAGCAAGTTTCGGGTACCGCGCAACCAGAGTGGCGGCGTGCTTGCGATGCATCCGAGCGTGCTGGGCCTCCTGACGCAGGAAGTCTTCGGCCTCCTGCTGCATCGGAGTGCCGGCCAGGCGGGGGGCGGCGAGCTGCACCACCTGCACGATGTAGCGCTCGAAGGCCGGCGCCGCGAAACTGATCGCGTTGCACATCTCGGAGAAGTCCGGGTTGTTCGGCTGCCAAAGATAAGGCGCGGACTGCGCGTCGAAGCTGAACGGCGGTTTTCGGATCTTCAACGTGCTCATCGCTGCCTCCCGGGTGCACATCCGATGGGCGCAGCGGCTCCGGATGCGACGATTTCTTGTTTCGTCTCACATCAGCATGGCGGAGGCCGCGGGCGGCTGTCAAGGCGACAAGTCACGCCCAGCGCGCAGCCGACTACTCCGACAGCGGCTTGATCAGGGGAAAGATGGCGTAGCGCTTGAGCATCGCCAATCGGTGCTCGCGGGGGTGAGCGGCGAACGGCTCGAGCAGGCTGAGTTGGATCCCGATGAGCCATTCGACGGCGTCGTGAGTGTCGACGTCGTCGCGCAATTGGCCGGCGTCCCGGTATTCCCGCAGCAGGGCTTCGACCAGCGGAGACACTATCGATGTCATCGCTTCCAGCCCGCCACCCACGCGGGCGAGAGCGTGCGGTCCCTGGCTGTGCGCTTGCAGGGCCTTGTACCAGCTTTGAGACCTCAAGGCGTCGCTGAACAGCAATAATCCCTGCGCCATTCGTTCGGTCGGGTCAGTGATGCCTTCGATCTGGTGGGCGACGATGCCGGCCATGGTTGCGGTGCGGGCCATGATGACTTCGCGGATCAGTTCGTCCTTGTCGGCGGCGTGGCGGTACAGCGTCGCCCTGGAGCACCCGGCTTTCTCGGCGATGTCGTCGACCCGCACACCCAGGGGGCCGCGTTGGTCGATCAGTTCCGCGGTGGCCGCGATCAGCCGGCCGCGTAGGTCGCCAGGCATCCGGTCGATCTCCCCTTTTATGGCGCGGACCTGCGCCGCGAGCGATTCACGATAACAGATCCGCGGTCCCCCAGTTGACGGCTTGATGCCGTCGTGAGATTCTTTCCTAGATCGTCTCACAGCGAAGGGGTGCGATGACGACCGAGGTAGAAGTCGCCATCATCGGGGCGGGCCCGGGCGGCATCTGCGCCGCTTACCAGCTGCTGCAACGCGGTATCACCGATTTCGTGATCCTGGAACGGGCCGACGACTTCGGCGGAACATGGCGCGACAACCACTACCCCGGATTGGCCGTGGACCTGCCCGGCGTCTTCTATCAACTGTCTTTCGCCCGAAACCCGGACTGGTCGCGACTGTTTCCCACCGGACCCGAACTTCATGCCTATCTGCGCCGGACGGCGCGCGAGCTGAACCTCTACCCGCACCTTCGTCCCGGATGCAACGTCGTCCGACAGACCTGGGCGGCCGACACCGACCGCTGGGAACTCGAAATCGCCGACCGGCCAACCATTTCGGCGCGCTTCCTGATCAATGCAGTCGGCGGCTACATCAACGCCGACCACACCACGGTAGTCCCGGGGATCGACGATTTCACCGGAACCGTGCTGCGGCCCAACGCGTGGGACGACGGCTACGACGTTCGGGGCAGACGCGTCGGCATCGTCGGAACGGGCTCCAGCGGCGTCCAGATCGCGGCCGCCCTGGCGCCGGTCGCCGCGAGCGTGGACGTCTACCAGCGCACCCCGGCGTGGATCCTGCCCAAGATCGACTTCGACGTACCACCCGCCCTCAAACGCCTGCAACGCATCCCGGGACTGGTCGCGGTGCTCAATTGGCTGGCCCGCATCCTCATGGACGTCGGCGTCGTGGCTCCGCTGATCCACGTGCTGTCCCGGCTCCCCGAAAGGGGGCTGACCAAAATCCTGCCGATCTACGACATCGGCTGGCGCGCCTTCTATCGCGCCTGGCTACGCGCCGTCGTGAAGGACGCGACCTATCGTGCGGCGCTGCTGCCCCGCTACGGCATGTACGCCAAGCGGCCCGTCATCTCCAGCGCGTTCCTGCCGGCGCTGAACCGCGATTCCGTGCGGCTGGTCACCAGCCCGATCTGCCGCGTCACCGAATCCGGGGTGAAGACCGAGGATTCGCGGCACTACCCGACCGATCTGCTGGTGCTGGCAACCGGATACGAACTGTACACCGACCCTGAGACCTACCGGCCCGCAACGGTTGTCGGCCGCGACGGGTTCGACCTGGCCGAGCATTTCCGCGCGCACGGCCTGCGCAGCTATGCCGGCAGCTGCTATCCGAACATCCCGAACCGCTGGGATCTGGTCGGACCGCGCGGCTATGTGGGACTGGCGTGGACGGATTGGGTGGAGACGACTGCTCTGCACGCGGTCCGGATGATCGACCACACCCGCCGGATCGGCGCCGCCACGGTGGAGGTCACCCAGCAGGCCTTCGATGCGTGGAACGCGCGAATGGACCGGCGCGCCAAGGCCTATCACGTCTACGTCACCAAGTGCAGTCCGAAGTTCCGGACGTACTTCGTCAACTCCCACGGCGAGACGCTCTATTACCGGCCGCAGACGATCCTCGGTTCGCGGTGGTTCGCCCGCCACTCTCCCCTGTCCGACTACCGGTTCAGCCACCCGACCCACCGACGGACGCCGACGGTGTTCGCCGACACCACTATCGGCGCATCCGGCGCCGCAAGGAGAGACCGATGACCACCATCTTCAATCCCGAAGACCTGCACAGCGTGGCCAAGGCCGCCGTCGGACTCGGCGACCGTAAGGCGGCATGCGAACAGATCGTCGCCGATCTGAAACGCAGTTACCCCAACCACATTCGCGACGACATCCCCTGGCTGCTGAACAACGCCGGTGGCGCCATGGGGCAGATGAAGCTGCTGCACGCCTCTCTCACCGAATACCTCATTCTGTTCGGCACCCCGATCGGCACCGAAGGCCACTCCGGGCGCTACCCGACCGAGGTATGGGACTTCGTGTTCGACGGCCAGGTCTGGTGCTACGAAGAGGGCGAACTCGATCGGGCCGAACATCACCCCGGCGACGTCGCCTATCTGGGCCGCGGTCGGGTCAAGGGATACTGCGCACCGGGCGGGGCGTACATGCTGGAATACGCGCGGGGCCCGATCCCCTCGATGATGGCCTTCGGCGTCGCCGACGCCGTCTTCAGCACCGTCGACGCACCGACGGTCGCCAAGACCGCCTGGTACTACGCGAAATTGACAGCGGCAAGCCTGCGGCGGGGCAAGATCTAGCCGCCGGCGGCGCCCGACCGTGAACGACACCGAACTGCTCGACCGGTTGCGGTCCTGGCTGCAGCAGCGCCTGGGCGGTCCCGTTGAACTGCAACCGCACCCGGCACCCGGCAGCGGTTTCTCCGCCGACAACCTGGTCTTCTCGGCTACGGTTGCCGGCCGCACCACCAAGCACATCCTGCGCCGGGACAGTCAAGGCGAATCGCCGTATCCCGAACAGGCGCCGGGACTGGGCACCGGAGTGTCACTGCAGTCGGCGGTGATGCGCGCACTGGACGGGATCGTGCCGGTGGCAACCGGAGTGCAGGTCGAGCAGGACCCGGCAGTGCTGGGCGTCCCTTTCATGGTGATGGATTTCGTGGCCGGCGTTGTGCCCATCGAGTACCCGGCGTGCACTCTCGAGGGCTTCTTCGCCGATGCGCCACCGAGGCTACGTGCGACCATGATCAGATCAGGACTGGAGACACTCGCCCGATTACACACCACCCCCTGGCGCTCGGCCGGCTTGTCGTTCCTGCACGACGAAGCCCGTCCCGCCGGCGCCGCCAGGCAGCTTGCGCTGTGGGAAGCCAAGCTGCGCAGCGGGTTACGGGGTCGCCGTGCCGACATCTTCGAGCGCGCTACTCAAGCGCTGCACGCGACGGTGCCATCGGCACCGCCGGCCGAGGAGGTGGTGCTCAGCTGGGGCGACGCCCGCCTGGGCAACATCATCTGGGACCCACGCACCGGAGAACCGTTGTGTGTGACCGATTTTGAAGGAGCCGCCGTCGGCGAGCGAGAGCTCGACCTGGGCTGGTGGCTGCTGGCCGACCGCTGGATGCACGAGGGTTCGGGCGCCGAGCGTCTGGACGGCGAACCCACCCGGCCCGAACAAGTCGCCCTGTACGAACGAGCGGCCGGAGTCCAGGTGGGCGAACTCGGCTGGTACGAACTGTTCGCGGCCTACCGGTTCGCCACCAGCGTCGTGACGGTGATGGACCGGTGGGTGCGGGACGGAAAGTTGCCCGACGACCACACGCTGTGGCGCGATAACCCGGCCACCGCACTGGTCGCGGCGATTCTCGACGAGCGGACGGCGGTGCAGCAATGAGAGTGGGCCCTTATGCCGACACCGGCGACGAGTTCCATCCCCCGGTGAACGACGACGATCACGAGTGGGCGGAGACCTGCTGGTTCACCTTCGCGGTGCCCGAGCGCCGGCTGTCCGGTCAACAGTACTGCTACTTCAAACCTACGCTCGGAGTCGTCGCAGCGGCTGCGTATGTCTGGGACGACACCGGCGATCAAGTGTGGAATTGCCGGTACGCCAAGAACTTCTGGCACCTGCCGTTTCCCGATGCATCGTTGTCGGATCTGACTCTGGCCAACGGCATTCGGCATCGGGTCCGGCAGCCGGGCGTATGCTACGCGATCGGCTACGACGACCCCGACGGCGACGAGCTCCACGTGGACCTCACCTTCACCGCGCTCAGCACGCCACACCTGCTGGGTGAGCATCACCTCGATCAACCCGGCCGCTGCGTCGGCGAGATCGTCTTGGGTGGCGAGTCGATCGCCGTCGATTCCTTCGGCTTTCGCGACCGGTCATGGGGCCGACGGACTCAGTACGGCCCGGGAATTCACGAAACACACTGCAAGACCGGTGGTTACAGCTATGCGACCGCCTCGGCCGAGGAGGCGTTCCTGGCGATCACCCTGGACTTCGGCGACGGATCGGCGATCGTCATCCATGGGTACTTGATCCGCGGCGGCCAGAAAGCCAATCTGGTCGGCGGCCGGCGCAGCGTCGACGAACGCGACCCGTCGACCGGGGCGCCGACCAAGGTGAGCGTCGAAGCCGTCGACGAACTCGGACGCACCCTGGCCGCCTCCGGTACGCCGCTGAACCGGCTCGGCTTCCTGGTCAACCCGAATTTGTGGACCTGGAACTGCCTCACCGAATGGAACTGGAACGGCATCAGTGCATTCGGTGAGGACCACGACAACTGGAGCGTCGCCGGGCAGCGGGAGTTCAGCAGGCAACTGCGGGCGCGCAGTGGTGGTCAGCGCTCCACATAACGAGAGATCAATTTGCTCAACTGCTCGGGTGCGTCGAGTTGGACGAAATGACCAGCACCCGAGATGATTTCGTGTTGACTTCCGGCAGGAAGGCTGGCCGCGCTCGCCGACGCCAACTCGACGTCCAATGCCCCGTCCACTTCGCCGTGCACGAGCAGGATCGGGGTCCGCAGCGCAGCTTTGCGCCAGGACCGGTGCAGCGGGCGGTAGGCCGGATGCTGACGCCGAGGCTGGAATTGGTGACGGTAGTAGGAGACGGCGGCTTTGCGGTGCGCGCGATCGGGCAGCGCGGCCCACAGGTACTCTAGGTCCGCGCTGGTGTCGTATCCGGGTGGGCACCAGTCCCGCCACAACCGTGGGATCACCCGGTCCAGGGTGCGCTCGGTTAATCCCGGAAGTTGTTGGTAGACAACGTACCAACTGTTGCGGGTCTGCGCGGGCAGGCGCCGCAGCGGCCGGGTTCCCAGTCCCTGCCGGAACCCGTGGAGCACCGGGGTGGCCAGGGCGATCACCGTTGCGAACGGTGAATCGTCATGCGCGGCAAGCGCAACGGCGGTGAAACCACCCCAATCGTGACCCAGCAGCACCGCGTCGGCGGGACTGTCCAGATGGCGGTGCAGCGCGATCGAATCGAACATCAGGGCGCCGATGTGATAGTCGCCGTCTCTGGGGATCTCGGTCGGGCAGTAACCGCGGCTGAACGGCGCCACTACGCGATAGCCCTGCGCCGCCAGCAGCGGCCCGAGTCGCCGCCACGTCCAGGCCGTGTCCGGATAGCCGTGCAGGCACAGGATCAGCCGACCATCCGGCGGGCCCCACGCCAGCGCCGAAACCCGCAGGTGGGGCAGATCGAACATCAGGGCCTGCGGTGCGGACGTCATGCCCGCGCGGTGTCGGGGACAACGGCCGGTGATTGCCGCCCGGCGCGAAGGAAACTTCCGGTGCGTACCGTGCCGAGCAGTTCGGTGGGCTTGCCGTCGATGACGACGGGCGCTCCGCTGATGAGCACCGCCTTGACCGCGTCGTCGTTGCGGTTGACCATTCGCACCATGCCGTCGTACTGCTCGGCGGGCGCTTCGGCGTAGGCGTCGACGGACTCGTCGAGGTGCTCGGGGTCGAGGATGGCCAGGTCGGCACGGTCACCGACACGCAAGTGTCCGGCATCCAGGCCGTACCACTCGGCCAGTTCACCGCTCATCCGGTGCACCGCACGCTCGACGGTCATGAACGGCGTGCCCGCGCGCTCTGCGTCGCGGACCCGTTTGAGCAGACGCAGCCCCATGTTGTAGAACGCCATGTTGCGCATGTGGGCGCCGGCGTCGGAGAACCCCATCTGCACGTGGGCATCTTTGGACAACCGGTTGAGCACGTGTGGGCGGTGATTCTGAATGGTGGTGTACCAACGCACCGCCTTGCCGTGTTCGAGCACCAGATCCAGGAATGCGTCGACCGGGTGCAGCCCGCCACGCTCCAATCCGACTTGACCAAACGACTTTCCGATCACCGAGCGGTCGGGACAGTCGACGATTTCGGCGTCGAAGAAGTCACGGTGCCACACCTTGATGCCGAATTTCTTGTCGTAGTCCTTGCGGAACCGGCGACGGTAGGCCTCGTCGGCCATCAGCTCGTCGCGCTCGACGCAGTCGGCCAGGTGCATCGCCTCTTCCCCGGAGCCGAACTCCTCGAAGATGACGAAGTCGATGCCGTCGGCGTAGACGGTGAACGGCACCGGCAGGTGCTGGAACCGGAAGTCCCCGCCGAGTCCGTTGGCCAGCGACGACACCGTCTTGAGCGCAAAGATGCTGCCCCGGTTGGATTTTGGGTCGGCGGCGGCCAGCAGGCTGGTCTTGAGCGGCTTGCGGAACAGACCGGTCGAGTGCAGTGCGTGCGCCAGCAGGTCAGTGGGCTTGCGGATGTTCGGCGCCGACTGCACCACCGCGCCGCGGCGGCGCAGCAACGCCTTGAGGCGGCGGAACTCGCGGCCGCCGGCGTAGGTCGAGGGCACCGCGCGGGATCGGCAGCGGTCGCCGTCGAGCTTGTCGAACTCCAGGTTCATCGCCGACATTCCGACGAAACCGGCGTCCAGCGCCTCGGCAAGCATGCGTTCCATTTGCTCGAGTTCGTCCCGGGTCGGCTTGACCCGACGGTCGGTGGCACGTTCCAGCCCCATCACCGCGGTCCGGATGTCGGAGTGCCCGATGAACGAACACACGTTGGGCCCCAGCGGAAATGACTCCAATGCGTTGATGTACTGCTCGCAGTTGGCCCACGTCTTGTGCTCGGCGAGTGCCTTGACGACGTGGTCACGCGGGATCGCCTCGACTCGGCCGAACAAGTCCCCGGCGTCCTCGGGGTCGACGTGGACGGTGGAGATCGAGCACGACCCCACCGTCACCGTCGTCACGCCATGGCGGACCGACTCCGCAAGGCCGGGACCCTTGAGCACCTCGACGTCGTAGTGGGTGTGAATGTCGATGAAGCCGGGCACCACCCACGCCCCGGTCGCATCGATGACGCGTGCGCAGCCGGCGTCGTCGATTTCGTCCGGCGTGACCGCGGCGATCCTGCCGTTCTTGATGCCGATATTGCGCACCGCCGACGGCGCTCCGGTGCCGTCGAACCAGCGCCCGTGGCGAATGATCGTGTCGAAGGCCATGACCGCCACTCCCTCCTGGGTTGCAGGTTGAGCCTAATCGTCGAACCGTCGTGAGACGGATTCTGATAGTGTCTCACAAAGCACCGGTGCGCGGCAACGCGGTGGCTCGTCTGCGAATTACTGCGAGTACAGCGGAATTAGTCGTGACGGAAATGAATTCCCTGTTCAGGACGGGCAGTTTTCGGACTGGCAAATCGGGTGGACGCTTCACTAAGACCCGATGCGGGAGCGTATCGCCAAAGTGCAGCACCCAGCGCCGCAGACCACCGGTACAACGACCTGTGCGACCTGATGGCGCGCGCCGCGCGCGGTGCGGTCAATCTGCTCACCCGGAAATACCGGCTGAACGACTTTCAGTGTGCCATAGACGATCTCGACAGCGGCGATATTCGCGGACGTGCCGTCCCCATCGCTTGACCACGACACGGACGTCCACGCGCCGCCCGCATGCACCGCCAGCCGGCCGGGGACGTAACGTCTCAGCCATGCGCACCCATGGGTGGGGCGGCGCCAAGCCCGCGTCGGACGAAGAGGCGATCGAACGCATCCTGGATGCGGCCAGCCAGGCGATCGACGAACGCGGCAGCGCCATCCGCATCGCAGATGTAGCCCGAACGCTGGGGGTCTCGCGCCAGACCGTCTACAACTACTTCCCCGGAACCAACACTTTGCTGGAGGCAGCGGCCACCCGGTCCGGGATGCGGTTCATCGATCGGCTCGCCGAGCACCTCGCCGGGATCACCGACCCCATCGACGCCTTGGTGGAGAGCCTGGCGTTCACCCTGGAGTGGCTGCCCGGCGACAAGCACGTGCAGTTGATGCTGATCCACGACTTCACCCGGGCCTCCACCGGGGTGACGTCGGATTTGGGCATCCGATTCGGCCACGGCCTGCTGGCCGGCCTGGATGTCGACTGGGCCGGCCTCGGGCTCGACGACGCCGACCTCGACGACCTGGCCGAATACACGCTGCGGATCCTGCAGTCGTTCATGATCGACCCGGGCCGGCCGCCGCGCACCGGCGCGGTGCTGCGCGCCTACCTGCGCCGCTGGGTGGCGCCGGTGCTCGCGGCCGAGATCGCCGGCCACCGCATCGCGGCCGAACCTCAGGCGTCGAATTGACGCCTTCGGTAAGCTGTCCAGTCGAGTGAGGTGATGGCAGTGAGTTACGACGCAGTGGTCGCAAACGGCCGATGGTTCGACGGCACCGGCGGACCGTCGGCGATCCGGGACATCGGTATCCGCGACGGCCGGGTGGCAGCCGTGTCGGCGACCCGACTGGACACCGAGGGTTGCCCGAATGTCATTGATGCCCAAGGAAAATGGGTTATCCCGGGCATCATCGACATTCACACCCACTACGACGCCGAGGTGCTGGCGGCACCGGAACTCTCCGAATCGCTGCGCCACGGCGTCACCACGATCGTGTTGGGGTCGTGCTCGCTGTCCACCGTGCACGTCGACGCTCACGAGGCCGCCGACCTGTTCGGGCGGGTGGAGGCGATCCCGCACGAGCACGTGGTGCGCATCGTCGGCGAACACAAGACGTGGCACAACGCCGGCGAGTACATCGAGGCGTTGGAGTCGCTGCCGCTGGGCCCCAACGTGACCGCGTTCATCGGCCACTCGGACATGCGCACGGCGGTGATGGGACTGGACCGGGCCACCCGCCACGACGTCCGCCCCAGCAAAGCCGAGCAGGACCGGATGGAACAGATGCTGAGCGAGGCACTCGACGCCGGTTTCATCGGAATGTCTTCGCAGCAACTGCTTTTCGACAAGATCGACGGCGAAACCTGCCGGTCGCGGACGCTGCCGTCGACTTACGCGAAGGGACGGGAACTACGGCGGCTGAAGTCGCTGCTGCGCCGCACCGGGCGAACCCTGCAGTCCGGGCCCGACATCAGCCATCCGCAGAACATCGTCTCGCAGGCGCTGCAGTCGCTGGGTATTCGCCGCCCCCACCTCAAAACCAGTCTGCTGGCCGCCGCCGACATGAAGTCCGCCCCGGGCAGCGTCTGGCTCACGAGTTTCCTTGCGGCCATGGTGAACCGGTTCGGCGGCGACTTCCGCTTCCAGCACCTGCCGGTGCCCTTCGAGGTGTACGCCGACGGGATAGACCTGGTGGTGTTCGAGGAGTTCGGCGCCGGGGCGGCCGCGCTGCACCTCAAGGACGAACTGGAGCGCAACGAGCTGCTGCGCGACGAGGAGTACCGGCGGCAGTTCCGCAAGGATTACGACACCAAGTTCGGGCCGCGCGCCTGGCATCGGGATTTCTTCGACGCCGAGATCGTGTCGTGCCCCGACGAATCGGTGGTGGGCAAGTCGTTCGGGCAGGTCGGCGTGGAACGCGGCGGCCTGCACCCGGTGGACGCCTTTCTCGATCTGGTTCTCGAACACGGCACCAAGATCCGCTGGCGCACAACCATTTCCAACCACCGGCCCAAAATGTTGCGCCGCCTGGCCCGGATGAACGGCCTGCAGATCGGATTCTCCGACGCCGGCGCGCACCTGCGCAACATGGCGTTCTACAACTCCGGGCTGCGTCTGCTTCGCCACGTGCGCGACGCCGAGCGCGAGGGCAAGCCGTTCCTGTCGGCCGAGCGCACGGTACACCGGCTCACCGGGGAACTGGCCGACTGGTACGGGCTGGACGCCGGTCACCTGCGGGTGGGCGACTGGGCCGACCTGGTGGTCCTCGACCCGCAACGCCTCGACGACTCGCTGGACGCCTACCACGAGGCCGGTGTCGAAGCCTACGACGGACTATCCCGGATGGTGAACCGCAACGACGCGACGGTGCAGGCCGTCTTCGTCTCCGGCCGGGAAGTGTTCCGTGACGGTCGGCCCACCGAGATCCTCGGGCGCCAGCGCACCGGCGGCTTCCTGCGCGCCGGCCGGCGCAGTCGCACTGTGCCGCAACCGGTCACCGCGCCGGGCGACGCGCTCCCAGCCTGAAGACTTGCCAACCGGCGCGCTCCCAGCGGGCCACGTCCAGGCAGTTGCGGCCGTCGACGACGACGCGGGCCCTGACCCGGTCGGCGAGGTCGGCGGGATCGAGGTCGACGAACTCCCGCCATTCGGTGAGCACCAGCACCGCATCGGCGCGCTCGCAGGCCTCTTCGACCGAGACCGCGTAGTTCAGGGTCGGGAACAGCCGGCTGGCGTTGTCCAGTGCCTTGGGGTCGTAGACGTTCACCGCGGCGCCGTTGAGCTGTAACTGGCCGGCCACGTTGAGGGCGGGTGAGTCGCGCACGTCGTCGGATTCGGGCTTGAACGCCGCGCCGAGCACCGCGATGTTGGCGCCCAGCAGCGAGCCGCCGCATGCCGCGGTGGCCAGTTCGACCATGCGGGTGCGGCGGCGCATGTTGATGCTGTCCACTTCGCGCAGGAAGGTCAGAGCTTGGTCGGCGCCCAGCTCGCCGGCCCGCGCCATGAACGCGCGGATGTCCTTGGGTAGGCAGCCGCCGCCGAAACCCAAACCGGCGTTGAGGCATTGGCGCCCGATGCGGGGGTCGTAGCCGAGCGCGTCGGCCAGCACGCTGACGTCGGCGCCCGCGGCCTCGCACACCTCGGAGATGGCGTTGATGAACGAAATCTTGGTTGCCAGAAAGGCATTCGCCGATACCTTGACGAGTTCGGCGGTCTGCAGGTCGGTTACCAGAAACGGCACCTCGGCCGCCAGCAGGGGCCCGTACAGTTCCCGCACCGCGGCCTCGGCGCGTGCCGAGCCATCCTGGACGCCGAGCACTATGCGGTCCGGGTGCAGCGTGTCGTGCACCGCGTACCCTTCCCGCAGAAACTCCGGGTTCCAAGCGATTTCGACGTCGACTCCCTCAGGCGCCAGCGCCGCCGCGCGCCGGGCCAGCTCGGCCGCGGTGCCGACCGGCACCGTCGACTTGCCGACCAGAACTGACGCCCTGCTCAGGCGAGGCACCAACGCGTCGATGACGGCATGCACGTGCCTCAGGTCGGCGCCGTATTCGCCCTTCTTCTGCGGGGTTCCGACGCCCAGGAAGTGGACGTCGGCGAATTCCGCCGCCATGTCGTAGTCGGTGGTGAAATGCAGCCGTCCCGCAGCGAGGTTGGCAGTCAACAATTTTCGCAAGCCGGGCTCGTAGAAGGGGATGTCGCCGCCGGCCAGCTTCGCCACCTTGCCGGGGTCGATGTCGACCCCGACGACTTCGTGCCCCAACTCCGCCATTCCGACGGCGTGCGTGGCACCCAGATAACCCGTGCCGAAAACGGTGCACCTCATACCACCGTGTGTAGGGCGTCGCGATGAGCTGACCGCATCGCGACGCTGAACGGCAGATGACAGCTATCCGGCGAAATCAGATGCCGGGGACGAATGGGATGTTGAACCCGCCACGACCGCCACCACCGTGACCGCCACCGTGGCCGCCGCCTCCGCCGCCTGGCCCCTTGCCGAAACCGGGCGGCCCGCCACCGCGACCGCCGGGCCCCTGCGGACTGATCGGGAGCTGGGGAGTGAAGATCGGCGGCAGCACCGGAACCGGCACCGGCACGGGCGCCGCGGGTGCGGGAGCAGCGGGTGCCGGGATTTCGACGGGGGCCGGCGCCTCGGGCACCGGCGCCGGCGCCTGCGGGACGTTGACCGGGGCCTGCGGCGCCGGAGCCTGCTCAGGCACTTGCGGCGCCGGAGCCTGCTCGGGAGCCGGGCTGGGCACCTGCTGGGGAGCGGGTGCCTGCGGCGCGGGCGCCTGGGGCGCGGGAGCTTCGGGCGCCTGCGAGTGGGGTGCCACGATGGCCTGCCCGGGCTCCGGCCGCGTGCTGGAGGTGCTACGCATGCTCACCGCCAGTGAAACCACCAGGGACGCGACGCCGATGACGAAGATCGACGCCAGGATGCTGCCGAGCAGCGCGAACGGCTTGCTGTCCTCCTGCTCGCCGAGGTCGTGTTCACTGTCCAAGGCGCTGTATGCCAGTCCGTCGTCGACGTCGTCGAACAGGGCGGGCTCCAGCGCGTATGCCTCGAGAGTGCCGGTGCTGGGGGCCTGGGCGTAGGCCTGCGCCGTCGTCGACGAAGAGAGCAGCGGAAAGTTCGCCGACGCCAGCGCTGCACCGCGGGCCAGTGCCGTCTCCGGCTCCTCGGCCGCGGTCACCGGCAAGGTGGTGGCCGCTTCGAGGGTCGGCTTGATCAGCGGGATGTCCACGCCGGAGCCGACCACGAACAGCGCGTCGGGGCGCGTCTCCAACGCCTCGGCGCCGGCGGCGAGCTCGGCCAGCTGGGCCACCGCGGCGTCGTCGTCGTCGGGCAGCGGCTGACGGTGGATGTCGGTGATCGAGCCGTCGGCGCTGTCCACGACGGCAAGAGTCGCGGTGTCGGGCTCGATGAACAGCAGCGCGGTCTGCGCGTAGTTCGTCTCGTTGCCGACCGAATGCGCCAGTGCGGCGGCAGCCAGGAACGCCGAGACCAGCATGACGTTCTCGATCTTGCGGTTGGCCAGCGCGTCGCGCAGCGCCTCGGCCTGCTCTTGGTCCCGCCAGGTGACACCGGTCGCCGCCAGCTGGTAGCCGCCCTCGGCGGCGCCTTCGCGGGTCCCCAGAATCGCCGAGATCACCTGCTCGGCGGCGTCGGTGTTGGCCACCGCCGGGTCGGCGGCGACGTCGAATACTTCCTGGTCGACGAGGGCGCCGTCACCGTTCTCGCCCTCTACCAGGACCATCCCGACTGCCGAGGGTGCCATTGACACACCAAGGACGGTGTCCACAATTCCCCCAATCGACTCCGCAGCTTCCCCACCCGTTCACCACGGTACCCAGGGGCGGCCCGGCTTATCCATCTGAGAACGCTTTGTCCGCAAAGTCACGGCTGTGGCCTGGGGCTATCTAGTGGTGGCCGCCTCCACCGCCACCAAAGCCGCCGCCCCCGTGGCCGCCGCCACCGAAGCCACCGCCGCCACCGCCGAAGCCGCCGCCGCCATGGCCGCCGCCCCCGAACCCACCGCCGGGACCGCCGCCGCCGAAGCCGCCCCCGGGACCACCGCCGCCACCGAACGGACCGCGGGCACCGGGGCCGCCACCAAACCCGCCACCCGGACCGCCCCCACCGAACGGACCGCGCTCAGCAGGCCCACCGCCGAAGCCGCCACCCGGACCTCCGCCACCGAACGGACCGCGCTCAGCGGGGCCACCGGGACCACCGCCGGAACCACCGCCACCGAACGGACCGCGGGTACCCGGCCCCCCGCCGAACGGACCCCGCTCAGGGGGCCCACCACCGAACGGACCCCGCTCAGGGGGACCGCTACCGAACCCACCCCCAGGACCACCGCCGCCCGGCATGCCGGGAATGCCGCCGGGGATGCCGGGGACACCCGCCGCACCGGGACCGCCGCCACCGAACGGACCCCGAGCAGGGTTGGACGGCCCGCGCCCGGGCACACTCTCAGCCGGCGGACTCTTGACGATCGGGGCCTGCGGCACCGGGTTCTCCACGCGCGGCGGAGAGGCCGGCACCTGCAGCTGGGGCGCCTGTATCGCCGGTGGCCGCAGCAGCGTCGCGGGACCAGGTACCTGGATCTGCGGCACCACTACCGGCGGGGCCAGGACCACGTCGGGCACCCGCGGAGCCGGCGCGGCCGGTGCCGGAATGGCGGGGGCAGCCGGCACGACGGGAGCAGCGGGTGCGGCGGGAGCGGGGGCCCGGACCGGCACCTGCGGGGTACCACCCTGCGGAACGCTCGGCAGATTGATCTTCGGCTGCTGCGGTGCGGCGACCACCGGCGGTGCCGGCGCTGACTGGGTGGGCATGACCAGGTGGTTTTGGCTGGGTATCGGCTGCAACGCGACCGTCGGGCGGATATCGAGCGCCAAGGCCACCTCGAATGCCACCACGGCGGCAGTGGCGGCCACCGCCAGGCCGCTGCCGACCAGCAGCGCGGGCCTGCGCCGGGCGGTGTCGGCGGTGTCGTCGTCCTCGTAGTCGTCGACGGTCTCGAAGACGTCGGTCGCGCAGGGGTCGTAGGCGAAGTCGCGGCCGGTGACCGCGTCCGCAGCATCGACATCCTGCGCATAGGCCAGCGCGGCGGTGCTCGCGGCGAACAACGGCGAACTGCCCGAGGCCAGCGCCGCACCGCGAGCCAGCGCCATCTCTGGTTCCTCGGGCACACTCACGTCCAGCGTCGTCGCCGCATCCAGCGCCGGCTTGATCAGCGGGACGTCGACTCCCGAACCGATCACATAGATGCCGTCCGGCTGGGTCGGCATCGACTCGGCGCCCGCGACCAGCTGCTGCAGCTCGGCGATCGCGGTGTCGTCGTCGGCGGCCAACTGCTGGCGAAGCACGTCGCACAGCGCGCCGTCAGCGGTGTTCACCACCGCCAAGGTCGCGGTGTCGGGCTCGATGAACAGCACGCCGGTGCGGCGGTAGCCCATGGAACCCCCGACGGCCTGACCCATCGCGGCCGCGGCCAGAAACGCCGAGACCAACATGACGTTTTCCATCTTGCGGGCCGCCAGCGCGTCGCGCAGCGCCGCAGCCTGCTCCTGGTCCGTCCAGCTGACGCCGACAGAGGCTAGGCGCAGTCCAGCGTCGGCCGCGCCTTCACGGGTGCCGAGGATCGCCTGAACCACCTGGTCAGAAGACCGCATCGCGGCCGGATCGTCACCCAGGCGGAAGCTGTCCTCCTCGACGATGACACCGTCCGCGTCTTCGCCTTCGACCAGTGCGATGCGCACAGCATTGGGGGCCATCGACACCCCTAGTACGACATCCACAACCCCTCCCGAAGGTCTCGTCACGAATTGGAGGAGGACAGGTTCAACCTCAAATGGTAGCCCTGCTAACGATGTCGGCGCAGCCTCGGGAGCTATGTAGAACTTATGAAGTTCTGATACGAGCGTGACGGCGTGGGACCGCGCTGACCTTGGTATTTGGACCCCACGCCAGCGCTGCCGTAGGGACGTTCAGACGGGCTGGTGAGCCGCAGCAGGCACAACTGGCCGATCTTCATCCCCGGCCAAAGGGTGATCGGCAGGTTGGCCACGTTGGACAGCTCGAGGGTTATGTGTCCGCTGAAGCCCGGGTCGATGAAGCCGGCGGTCGAGTGAGTCAGCAGTCCCAGCCGACCGAGGGAGGACTTGCCCTCCAGGCGTCCCGCCAGATCGTCGGCCAGCGTCACCGTTTCCAGCGTCGAGCCGAGCACGAACTCACCCGGGTGCAGCACGAATGGCTCGCCCTCGTCGGGTTGCACCAGGGTGGTCAGTTCGTCCTGCTGCTTGGCCGGGTCAATGTGGGTGTAGCGGGTGTTGTTGAAGACCCGGAAGAGGCAGTCGAGACGGACGTCGATGCTGGAGGGCTGCACCAAAGTGTCGTCGAACGGGTCGATTTGCAGCCGCCCGGCGGAGATTTCGGCTCTGAGGTCACGATCGGAGAGCAGCACGCGACGAGCGTATCTGCCGCCCCGGGTCAGCGGACGTAGATCTCGTCTCCGGTGGGGTATCCACCGCCGGTGGTGGTGACATGCACGTGGTCGTAGTGCCCGTAGCCGCCGGACTGTGCGCCGCCGCCGGGCGTGTAGTAGGTGCCGCGCCAGATGGCGTCCTGGATGCCGAACCGGTCGGCGTTCTGCATGACGAACGTGACGATCGCGTTGCCCAGCTCGATGCCTTCCTCCGAGCTCGGGTCGGGGATCATCACGTCTACTGCCAGGCCCTCGGGATGCCAGCGCAGGGCGTCGGGACGAACACCGCCCATCTGGTGGATCTCCGGGAACATCGCACTGATGGCGCGCTCCACCAGGATGGTCTTGACCTGCAAGCCTTGCTCCGGTGCGCGTCCGGCGGGCAGCGCCCGGCTGCCCAGGTCGACACGCGATCGGTCGGCACGGGTGCGCTGCGCCGGGGCCATCTCTTCGATGTCGAACCGCATGCGAGAGGTGTCGAGCGCCTGCGCTTCTTCTGTCGCAATCTGAATGCAGCATGGCGGTCGGGAATTGTTTGTGGCGACCGGCTTTATCTCTGCGCGGGCGGCGGTGGGGTTCACGTCGGCGCCGAGCGCGCCGGCCACCGCGAAGAGCGCAGCCGCCGGGACGATGGCCTTAGCCAGCCATGCTGGCGCCTTTCGCCTCTTCGTGGCTAACTCGTGCCTGCCCACAAAAGGTCACGATAGAGGGTTACGAATAATAACGAAAGGGTAAACGCATTCATGTTCGACCATTTATGAGAATCGTCGTTGCGGCTTACATCGCTGTAATTCGGGCGGCTTCGGGGGTACGTCGACGCGCAGCTCCGACAGCTCGTTGGGCATCTGGCGCGCGTAGCCTCGCCAGCACCAACCGGAGGCCGGCAGCGCCGGCGCGACGACGGGCGAGCGCGCAAACATGTTGTAGCGCAAGGTGATTCGCGTTTGGATCCTTGCAGGAGTGCAGGGGGATTCACCGTCGATCCGGTTGAGCGGCGTCCAGTGGGCCCCGCAGATCTCAACGGCGATAGCGGGGCTCGTCGACCTCGCCGACGGTCTCGCGGAGGGCCCCGGAGCCTCCGCCGGGTGGGTGGGTCCCGGCCTGCCCGACGGTGCTGTGCAAGTGGCCAGCATCACGTCCGCTGACGGCCACGATCGGCCGCACGGGACCGTATCGGCATCTGGTCGTCCCTCTCGAGGAGGCCGCGGAGGGCTTCCCGGTAGTCACCGGAATCGACCGGGATTGTTCGACCCCCGCCCCGGTTTCGATCGGCCGGTGCTAGCCTTTCTGAGCACTGTGCCGATGTAGTTCAATGGCAGAACATCAGCTTCCCAAGCTGAATACGCGGGTTCGATTCCCGTCATCGGCTCCACGTCTAGCAGGGCCGACGTGCCCAGTAGGTGCTCCGCTGAAGCGGACGGTCCCGTAACGGTCCCGTGAGCCGGTTCGCTATGTAGCGCTGAATCGAAGCCGGCAAGCTGCCAGCCGTGGGGAAACGGGTGGCGGTCGAGGATTGGCTTCGTGCACGGTGCAGCGCATATGACTTTGGTATCGGCGGCGTGTACCGCCTCCGAGGCGAGTACAAGTGGCCGCTCGTCGCGAAGGACGAAGCGGACCTCCAGCAGGGGCTGGAGACCGGCTGCCATATCTTGCCGCTGCCCAAAGGAACCCGCCGCACTCGCCAACGTGATGGAGGTCGGCATCGTGAGCTCCCTTGTTGACTTAGTAGAGAAGCTCGACGGAGCCAACGCGACTCGGGGCACTGAGCGTGGCTATCCCGATCTTGAACTCAACGGACCCGCGTTCGCCGGTGGCTTTTACGCGGTCGACATCAAGGTGGCCCGGCGCGCATTACGGCAAACGGGCAACCTCTCGACACGACCCGGAGCCGCATCACGCTCTACACCGGCAACACGTACTTCCGGCACCCCAAGATTTCGTTCCCCGGCACGATGCGCCCGTTCGCCGACTACACGACCCATCTCGATGTCCCGCCTGACTTAGGTCACCTTCGGCCGTCTTTTGAAACTGCGATTCGCTGACCTGCGAGTTCTGTTAGCTTAGTGCCCTGTTTGGGGCACTAAGCGGGTAGTTTCGGGCGGTGGCGTACGTGCGGAAGGTGCGCACGGCCTCGGGCGCGGTGGCGGTGCAGGTCGTGCGGAAACATCGAGGTCAGCGGACAATCCTGGCGCATGTGGGATCGGCGCACACCGATGCTCAGCTGGGGATTTTGCTTGAGCAGGCCCGCCGTATCGCGGCCGAGGATCAAGGCGTTCTCGATATCGAGGTGCCCGCTCGGACCCAGTCCATCGATGGCGTCGCCGACTGGCGCTCGGGCACCTTGTCCTTGTCGCCAGGTGTGTCCAAGGGTGCTCCGGTGCCGGCCGGGCGTACCGCGGCCACACATTCGCGGTTGCTCTACGACGTGCTCGGCACGGTTTATGACTGGCTGGGCTTCGATGTGGTCGAGGACTCGGTGTTTCGGGACTTGGTGATCGCCCGGATCGTCGAGCCCACTAGCAAGGTCGACGCTGCCCGAGTACTCGCTGACCTCGGTGCAGACACCGTGTCCTACAGGACGGTTCAACGGCATCTCGCCAAGGTCAACACCGGCAACTACCGGGAGCAGATCGCGGCCGAATGCTTCACCCACGCCTCGGATCGGGGCGGGCTGAGCCTTCTGCTCTATGACGTCACCACCCTGTATTTCGAGGCCGAGATGAGGACGACCTGCGCAAGGTCGGGTATTCCAATTATCCCGAGGTCGTGATTATGCCGATCCCGGTGCCGGCGTGGCGATTCTCGTGCAGGTCGACGGAGGTTTCGGGGGCGGTTCGCGCGGCATAATCGTGCTGCGCGAGGACATGGTGTGCCTTCCTGATGGTGCATTGATTTGCCTATCAGGAGGAGAAACCCATGGATCGCACACGCAGTATCGATGCCGGTGATCGCCCGGCGTGGATCGATGACTTGCTCATCGAGTACGAGCAGTGGCTGGACCGTCAGCGGGGTTTGGCGCCAGTGACGGTGAGCAACTACAGCAAGGCGGTTGCGCAGTTCCTCGGGATGTTGGCTCAGCCCGCTGAGGTCTCGGTGTGCCTTCTGGATGCCGGCATGGTCACTGAGTTCATGGTCGAGTTCTGCAGTGACCGCAATACGAATTCGGCGAAGTCGATGGCGCGGTCGGTGCGTTCCTTCCTGCGATTCGCCCACGCGACCGGCCGCATATCGGCCGATCTGTCGGGGGCGGTTCCAGTGTCGGCGGCATGGCATTTGGCGTCGCTTCCCAAGGCAGTACCGGCTGCAGATCTTGAGCATCTCCTGGGTGTCGCGTCGCGTCACTGCTGGACTGCTACCAATCGGCGCGATTACGCAATCTTGCTGTTGTTGGCCCGACTCGGGCTCCGCAGAGGCGAGATCGCCGCTCTTGGTCTCGACGATATCGATTGGCGGGCAGGAGAACTGACCATCGTCGGCAAAGGCAACCACGTGGAGCGTTTGCCTCTGCCATCGGAACCCGGTGAGGCGATCGCGGCGTGGCTGGTCGACGGCAGGCCGGCCTGCGCGACGCGATCGGTGTTCACTACCGTCAAGCCCGCAGGGCGTCCGATATCGACCGCAGTGATCGCTCACCTGGTGGCCGCGGCGTGCCGAGACGCTGGGCTGGAGCGCATCAACGCGCACCGTTTTCGTCACACGCTGGCCACGCAGATGCTGCGCTGTGGGGCCTCACTGCCGGAGGTGAGTCAGGTGCTGCGCCACCGCAGCGCGCGCTCCACCGCCATCTACGCCAAGGTCGATGACGTCGCATTGCGGCCCTTGGCCCGGCCCTGGCCGACGATCACCGCGAAGACAGATCCCGATGCCGGTCAAGGCATGGCGCGCCCATGGCCGGGGGCACGGTCATGAAGACATTGCGCGAGAACGTCACTGACTACCTAGCGACCCGCCGGGCGCTGGGATTCAAACTCGAAGGCCTGAGCAAGCTGCTGTGGAGTTTCGTCGAGTTCTGCGAGCAACGTGGAGCCACCCGGGTCCACAACGACCTCGCAGTCCAATGGGCCACCACCCCGATCAAGGTCCCGGTCAGCGACGCGTTGATAGCTCGCCGACTGGACGCGGTGCGGATCTTCGCCCGATACCAGCATGCGTTGGATCCGCTCACCCAGATCCCAGCCGAAGAGCACCGGCCGCGACGCTACCGGCCCAAGCCGCCAAATATTCTCAGCCAGAACGATATCTGCGCGCTGCTGGCCGCGACAGGCATCCTGGAGCCAGCGTTCAAGGCGCTGACGTGGCGAACAATGATCGGGCTGCTGGCCGCCACCGGGCTACGCCCGGGCGAAGCGTGTCGGCTGGCCGTCAGCGACGTCAACCTGGCCGGCGGAGTGATTCAAGTGCTGGAGACGAAGTTCGGCAAGTCCCGGCTGGTGTTCATCCACCCGAGCACCGCCACCGTGATCGCCGACTACCTACAGGCCCGCCAAGCATGGGTCGGGGCCGGCACACACAGCAGCGCAACGGTTTTCCTCAACACCCGGCGCGCACCGATATCTCCGGACCGGCTCAATGCCACCTTCCGTGAGATCGTCGCGGCCGCCGGGTTGGCCACCGCGCCGGGGCACCGGCCAGTCCGCCTGCACGATCTGCGCCACACCTTCGCGGTGACCACGATGATCCACTGGTACCGCGACGGCCACGACGTTCAAGCGCGACTGCCACTGCTGTCAACCTGGCTCGGCCACGTCGATCCCGCCTCGACCTACTGGTATCTGCAGGCAGTGCCCGAACTGCTCACCCTTGCCGCCGACCGCCTCGACAACGCCGCCCAAACCTCTGCCGCAAAGCCGGCGCCATGACCACCCCGACGCTGAGTTCGCTGCTGCAAGGGTTCTTCATCGACCGGCTGATGCGCCACCTGCAGGCCAGTCCACAGACCATCGCGGCCTACCGGGACACCTTCAAACTCCTGCTGACCTTCACCGCCGGCCAGACCAAGCGATCTCCGGCGCAGCTGACACTCGATGATCTCGACGCCACGATGATCGGAGCTTTCCTGAATTACCTTGACACCGAACGCCACAACAGCACCGCAACCCGCAATGCACGACTGGCCGCGATCCATTCGTTCTACCGCTATGCGCTGCCGCTGACCCCAGAATGCGCTCACACGGCCAGTCAGATCTTGGCGATCCCGCAACGCCGCCATAACCAAGCGACCGTGTCGTATCTGACCAGCACCGAGACCGATGCGCTCCTGGCCGCGCCGGACCGAACCACCTGGTACGGCCGACGCGACCACGCGCTGCTGCTCACCGCCGTCACGACCGGTCTTCGGGTCTCAGAGATCACCACGCTGAGCATCAGCGATGTCATCACCACGACACCGGGAGCCGCCGTGCACACCACCGGAAAAGGCCGAAAAGAACGCAGCACACCGCTGACCAAACCCACCACGACCGTCCTGCGCGCTTGGCTGCCAGAGGCCGGTACTGCTGCCAGCAGTCCAGCCTTTCCGACCCAACGCACGACACCGATGTCGGCAGACGCGGTTCAACGGCTCGTCACCAAACATGCTGCCGCAGCGGCCCATACATGCCCATCGATCGCCGCCAAGCGCGTCACTCCGCACACGCTGCGTCACACCGCGGCGATGGCGCTGCTGCATGCCGGCATCGACACCTCCGTCATCGCCCTCTGGCTCGGCCACCAAAGCCCGGTCACAACCCACATCTATCTGCACGCCGACATGACCGTCAAAGAACGCGCCCTGAGCCGCGTCAGCGGACCGAACACCACCCCCGGCCGCTACCGGCCAGCCGATGACCTCATCAACTTCCTCCAACACCTCTGACGACCAGCAGCACGGAGCACGATTATGCCGCGCGAACCGCCCCCGAAACCTCCGTCGACCTGCACGAGAATCGCCACGCCGGCACCGGGATCGGCATAATCACGACCTCGGGATAATTGGAATTATGCCGAGCTCGGCATAACTCCAAGGAGCGTCGTGTCGATCCTCAAATCGTTGTCGGGCTGTTGGTCGACCGCAGCGGATTCCCTTTGGAGATCGGCTGTTTCGAGGGAAACACCGCCGAGACCACCACGCTGATCCCGGTCGTTACCGCGTTCGCGGCCCGCCATGATCTCGGTGACACGCCGATGGTGATCGCCGCTGATGCCGGCATGCTGTCGGCGTCGAACCTGGCCGCGTTGGATGAGGCCGGGCTGGGGTTCATCGTCGGATCGCGGATGACCAAAGCGCCCGGCGATCTGGAGTCGCATTTCCATTGGCATGGCGACGTTTTCACTGACGGGCAGATCATCGACACTGTCAGCCCTCGGCACGCCAACAGCACCGTCAACGATGTGACGCACCGCGCTGAGCCAGTCTGGGATCCCGACGAACACACCAACGCCTGGCGGGCGATCTGGTCGTACTCGGCCAAACGGGCACGCCGCGACCAGAAGACCCTCTACGCCCAAGAATCTCGTGCGCGGGCGGTGATCAACGGTGACCGTGTCGCCAAATCCACTCGCTTCGTTAAGACCGCTGCCGGAGACCGCGTGCTCGATGAGGCTGCCCTGGCCCGCGCGCAATCGCTGGTCGGCCTCAAGGGATACGTCACCAACGTCCCCACCACGGTCATGCCCGCGGGAGAAGTGATCGCCCACTACCACGAGTTGTGGCGAGTGGAACGGTCATTTCGCATGTCCAAGAGCGACCTTCGCGCCCGACCGATGTTCCACCGCACCCGCGACGCCATCGAAGCCCACCTCACGATCGTCGTCACCGCCCTGGCCGTGGCCCACAACATCCAGGAACGCACCGGCCTGGCCATCGCCAACGTCATCAAGCAGCTGCGGCCCCTTCGCTCAGCAACCATCGCCATCAACGGGACCACCGAGACATTCCCACCCGAGGTCCCCGAGCCCCAGCGACAAATTCTGGCCAGCCTCAACATCCCCCAACCGGGGCACTAAGCAAAATGTCCTAACTCAGGTCGTGAGCTCCCTTGTTGACTTAGTAGAGAAGCTCGACGGAGCCAACGCGACTCGGGGCACTGAGCGTGGCTATCCCGATCTTGAACTCAACGGACCCGCGTTCGCCGGTGGCTTTTACGCGGTCGACATCAAGGTGGCCCGGCGCGCATTACGGCAAACGGGCAACCTCTCGACACGACCCGGAGCCGCATCACGCTCTACACCGGCAACACGTACTTCCGGCACCCCAAGATTTCGTTCCCCGGCACGATGCGCCCGTTCGCCGACTACACGACCCATCTCGATGTCCCGGCATCTACACCTTGAACGAGAACACGCCGGGGCGATCATACGACGAACCAGTTTCCGCCCTGTGAATCAGCTGGAAATGTAATCTCGCCGCTGTTGGGGTGAGATCCCGTGCTACACATCGTCGCCGTAGGGTCCTGATCATCTTGAGGCATCTGGGTTTCGTGTCACCGTCGGGGGGTTCCATAGTTGTCCTGTAAAGTCGACCCCGCGCGCGCAAGCATAATCGCGGTTCAAATTTTGCATTCGGGCGGTAGGAGGCGCGATGGCTGTTGTTGTACCTATTGCTAGTCAGAATTGGCTGATTACTCCTGCGGTCGGCGTTCCCGCGGCCGCCGCCGACAGCGGACAGCGGCCAGGCGATTCGAGCGAGCTATGGCTTGTAGTTCTTACCGGCTTATGCTCCGTGGGCTTTGGCGGAGATGGCGAGACCTTGACGTGGATTTCTGAGACATTGCGAATTGTGCCAGACCTGCATAGTCCATTGTCCTCCGTATTTGGCGGTCCGATCTTGGCCGGACAGACCCTTGCGCTTAACCTAAAGATGTGGGCACCTTTCGCAGCTGTGACCGGCGTAGAGGCCAACAATGGTTTTAAGCTGACTGGATGGAGGCTCACCCCCTTCCTTCCAAATCAAGATCGAAACTTCCAAGGCATCGACGTAGATATCTCGGTGGAACTGCCGTCCATCATTACTGAAGTCGCATACAGCATCACCATGGTCGGACAAATTTCACTCCTTGGGAAACCCGAGCGCGAGTAACGATTCAAGTAGAATGGGGTGCCCATGACCGGGACAAGCTGGACCATCGTGCCGGCTTCGCCGTTACTACCTGCGGATCAAATTGCTAATCAGGAGTGGATACTCACACTGTCGGGTGTGCATGAATTAACCCTTCTGGGAAACGACGGACATCCTCGTCCTGGGTCAAGTTATCCGATAGTCGGGTATCAAGACCTCCAGAGTCCGCTGACGTATGCCTTGGATCTTTACGGAATAGCGTACCCGCCGCCTGAAGTGGCTTTTCCCTTTTTTCAGGTTCATTCGGGTCCGGCGACATTCGTGGTCGTCAACGGTATGGAAACGACGGGGACATACAACGGAGGATTAGCCTGGGATACGTCCCTTAGTACTGCAGCCGTAGATCGTGATCATTGGTTTTCTCGTCGTCGGTAGTGGGATTGGCGGGCTCGGTATTGGTGTTGTCGTCGCCATCGTGACCAGGCCAGCAGGCTGGTGATGGTGCGGTTTGTGGTCAGTAGTAGGGCGTCGAAGAGTCGGCGGAATTCGTTGACGGTCAACGTGATCAGCCCGGTGGGTGTGGGTGTGGTGTCGCGTTCGATTGCGGTGGCCACGGCCAGGAAGGCGTGGGCGAGCATGGCCAGGGTGGTCCAGCGGTGCCAGGATTTCCAGCGCCGGACCTGGTGCTGGTCGATTCCAACCAGGCCTTTGGCTGCTTGGAAGGATTCCTCGATGCGCCAACGCTGGCCGGCAACCTGCACCAGGGCGCGCAGCGGCACGGGTTTGGGGCTGTAGCAGCGTAGGTAGGCGTGCTCGCCGGTGGTGTCGTTGCGCCGGATCAGCAAATGGTGCACACCAGTATCGGTGTCGTCTTCGGCCAGCAGGCGAAACCAGGCCCAGGAATACAGCCGGGGACCGTGGGCTCCATCGCCGGCGGAGTGTTTCTGCCAGGCGTGTGCCGGTATCAGCGCCGGGAGGGCATCGACGCGGATCGCACCGGCGTGGGTGGGCACACGTCGGTTGGCCGCGACCCCCAGCACATAGCCCAGCCGGTGGCCGCGAACGGCCGCCCGCAGTTGGGGGTCGGCGCCATAAACTTCGTCGCCGGCCACCCACGCCGCAGGAACTTCGGCGGCCACAGCACGGTCGATCAGCGTGATAGCCAGGGCAGGCTTGGTAGCGAAACCCCGCTTATCAGAGGGGATTCCGGCATCAGCGCAGCGATCCGAGTCCTGGGTCCACGATTTGGGCAGATACAGCGCCCGATCGATCAGCGCGTGTCCACGCGGGGCGGCGTAGGTCAGATACACCGCGACTTGTGAGTTCTCGATACGCCCAGCCGTACCCGAGTATTGGCGTTGCACCCCGACACTGTGGGTGCCTTTCTTGATGTCGCCGGTCTCGTCAACGACCAGGATCGCGCCGCGATCACAGAAGGCGTCGATGACGTAATCACGCAGATCATCGCGCACGGCATCAGCATCCCAGCTGGCCCGTCCCAACAGGTGTTGCAGCCCATCGGGGGTGGCCGCACCGCGGTGCTCGGCGATGGTCCAGCAATTCTTTCTGTCCAACCCAGAGACCATCCCGGCCATCAGCTCACCGGCATGACGCAGCGGCTCATATCGGGCGAAACGCGGCGCGATCCGATCAATCACCGCTGAAAACTCAGACAACCACCGATCCAGGTCTACGCTATGAACCGCGGCGACCGCGGCCAATTCAGATGTCTTCACAAACTCCGAACAATGCCGCGGTCACCGCCCTGACCAGCGCAGACACGCCCAAACCACACCAACCACGATCTACGGCTGCAGTATTAGCAGCGCACCGGATCGTGATGGAAACCTAGTGAGCAATTTATTCGACAGTATCTCCGCATATGTCAACGTCGATGGACTAGGAATGATTAGCCGTCTCGTCTACAATACGACCCTGCGCGGCAGGATTGTGTTCATTTAACCAAAGCTAATCTAATTTAGGTTGGGGAAATGGAAGAGCTATTCCGGTTTGCGGTGCTCCGACCGGTGGAGCCGCTCAGTCCCGAAGGTCACGGCGCTCAGCCTGGGCGAGCGCGAGGTCGCCAAAACTGTCGTACCCGTCGTGCAGCACAATGATCAGGGGAGCGCAGCCTGATGTTCACCGGGCCGCCACCGAAGTTCCACGGAACTCGGGACATCCTCACAATTGTTCGAATCACAGGCTTTCCATTGATGAACCGATGTGTCAATCGGACGTCGGGGCCGTTCGCGTACGCACTGGGATTGGACGCCGACCCCGGCCACGCAGCGAACGAGAACGGCGCGACGGCACCTGGCCGGAATCCAAAGCGTCTCAAACCTGATCCTGTGTTCTCGGATGCTCGTTGGTCTCGCCCGGCCTTCCGCGATGATCAGAGCTGAGTCGCCGCGTAGCCGACGTAGTAGGTCTGAACGCTCCCCCAGGAAATAGGAATGGGTCTGCTGCACGAATAGGTGACATCTTGACCTGCCCTACCCAATGGGTTCCAGTCGCGGTGGCTAACTGACGGCGGTGAGGGTGTCGTTGGTGAAGGATAGTTCGTACTCGATCGGGGTGCGATAGCCGAGTGCTGAGTGGCGGCGTTGACGGTTGTGGAAGATCTCCAGGTAGTCGAAGATCGCGTTGGCCAGCTCGACCCGGGTTTTCCACGTCTGGCGGTCGAGTAGCTCGATCTGCATCGAGGACCAGAAGCTTTCCATCATCGCGTTGTCCAGGCCGTCACCGATCGTCCCGAACGACGGCACCAGCCCGGCAGAACGGATCTTCTCGCCGAAAACCCAAGAGGTGAACTGGGTTCCGTGATCCGCATGCACTATTCCACCGGGAGATGGACGACGATTACGGATGGCCATATCCAATGCGTTGACCACGAGCGTGGCATCAGCCTTCGAATCCATCGACCAGCCCACGATCCTGCGGCTGAACGCGTCGAGAACAGCACAGCAGTACAGCCATCCTTCCCGGGTCCTATGTTGCGTGATGTCGGTGACCCACAACTCATTTGGTGCGAGTCGGTGGAACTTGCGGTTGACCAGATCATCAGCAGTGACCACCCCGCGCAGCCGTTTCACCCGCACTGGACCGGGCAAACCGTAGATGCCGGCGAGGGTCATCAGGACCGACACGGTGCGGGGGCAGACCGTGATCCCCATACCGAGGGTGAGTTCAGCGTGGACGCGGCGATAGCCGTAGGTGCCCCGTGAGGCGACGTGGATCTCGCGGATCAGTCCGGTCAACCATTGCCGGCGCAGTTGGGTGGCTGTGGTCGGTTTTCGCTTGTGTTTGTAGTAGTTCTGGCGTGTCACACCAAGAATGACGCAGCAGCGGTCCGCAGGCGCCCCGGCGCCGACCAGTCGGTCGATCACCGGATAGATCCTTTTGGGCGGGGCTTGTCCTCCCCAAGGAACGCGGCGGCCTGGCGCACGATGGCCAACTCGGTTTCCAGCTCGCGGATCCTTCGCCGCGCTGCTCGCAACTCTGTTGATTCGCTCGTCGGGACACCGGGACGCACCCCGCGGTCGATGTCATCCTGTTTGATCCATTTCGACAACGTCACGGGATGGATGCCGAGGTCGTCCGCGGTCTGCTTCTGCGGCTTTCCGGCGCGCACGAGCGCGATCGCGCGGGCACGGAACTCGGCCGGATACGGGCGTGGCATGACAGTCAACCTTTCGTACAGGCCGTCACTTAGTCACCGAATCTGGAACCCGAAAGGTATGTCAGGTCATCTGAGTTGGCTTGCCCAGCGTGGGCAAGCTGGAAGGATGTCCTTGTGCCCAGGCCTTACCCAATGACCCCGGTGGTAGCGGTAGTGGTGCCAGCAGCGCGAACCCGCTATCACCGGTCAACTTAGGCAGACCCGTTCGGCCGTTTGAGGTCCGGCAGGTCCACTAGCTGGACCTCGTGTTCAAACCGGAGCCGCATGCGCTCTTGATGCGCTGGCTTCCCGCCGGGAATCGGCGGGTGTTGGATGCGGACGAGCATTCCCGGTCGGCTCCCCTCCTCAACGCGGATGACCTTCAGAATCTTCGCGCCGTAGTTGAACCCCGAGGCGGGATCGTGGCACCCAACGAACTTGCCGACGTGCTCCTCTGTGAGGTCGCCAGCCTGGATCGTCGTGATTGGTACCGAGCCAGGCTCCAGGAAACCAAAGCGGCGGGCCTCGTCCTGCGTCTCCTTGATGTAGTCGCTCACCTGCTTTTGCAGCGCGTCAAGGTACGTAGCTTTCGACCGCTCAACATCTTCGGCTGTGTAGGCGTCGAGACCCAGCTCTGCGCGGACCGCATTGGTGAACTCATCGAACGCTTTGCCCGCCTGGTTCATTAGTGGCGGCTTCTTCAGCGGCATCGTCGTCGCTCCGACGAGAGCCATGATGGCCGCGTTCAGCGCGGTCGCTTTTCTGAGCAGCGAGACCGGCGCGACGACGCGGAGGTTGTTGTACGCGGTAGTGAGCTTCTTGGTCTCGTCCATGAGGTCGATCGAATACTCGATCTTGTCGAGAGCCTTCTTGTCCGGCATGCCCTCCATCGTCAGCGCCGCGTCCATTACGGCGTTGAAGATGCTCTTGTTGTCCATCGCCTTCTCAAGGATCGCTGAGCACACCTCGCCGAAGGCCGTCGCCGTCTCGCGGATGATCTTGCGGTTGGACTCCTGGTCTTCCCGCGCCTCCTTGCGCACCTGAGCCTTCTCATCCTGCTCGGCCTTCAACGCCAGCATCTCGCGCTCCTGCGTCGCCTTGCGTGCGTCGCTGGCGCGCACCGACCGGGCCGTGATGAGCGGCGCGATGACTCCGGTGACGACCGCCCCCAGCGGCACACCCCACCAGAAGCCGGGCTGGGTGAGGAAGTCGGACAACGCGCTCACGTCCAGCATTCTCCCAGCGGCTACCGACACAACTCGGCGTGTCAGCGTGCGTGTCTTCCCGTACCCCGGCTGTACCCCCGACCGGACCCGTATTGCGGTCGTACGGACCCGTACCGAGAACGCCCGCAGCCGGACTGCAACCGCAGGTCGAAGCAGGATTCGCGCACACTTTGCAACCCGCCGACCAGCGTTTATCGCTCACCCGTTCGGTCCGAGAAACGGCTTCCCAAGCTGAATACGCGGGTTCGATTCCCGTCATCGGCTCCACGGCTGAGCAGCGACAACGCGCGGTTCGGTCCGTTCGAATCGGCCGGTTTGGGTACCGCGCTGTCAGCGACGTGGACGCTAGGTCACCGACCGCGACAGACGTGGCTTCGCAGCAGTCCACCGCGGGTGCGCCAATGCTCCCGAAACCCCGATTAGCTCCGAGGGACAGTCCGACTTATCGATATAACTCGGACTAACGACAGAGTTGGTCCGAGTTATGGAGACGTCAACGCCACCCAGAAGTGCGTGGCCTAGCCACAGCACCGAGCGACGCCCGTGGACACAAACTCAGACGTGCCGATCTGTTCGCCGAAACCTGCGATGACGGTTGCGGAGGCCCAAGAATCCTCGGCTTCAGATTTCGCGAGTGCCAGCAGGCTGGCGGGCTATAACCTGACCCGGCGCCGATTCTCTTGCAGGTAAGCGGATTTGCTGACAACAAAGCGATTCGCCAGCGGACGCACCAGCCGGATGATCGGCACCAGGATGCCGAAGTCTTTCTTCATGTCGTCGAGTTGTTCGCGCAACCCACGCTGTTGGTATCGCAACAGGCGCTGGCTTTCCTCGGTATCCACCCAGTCGCCGGCGAAGCGGGGCGGGTCGCCGGGCGCGAACGCCTCGGCGGGCAGCGGGCCGATCCCGATCGCGGTCATCAGGGCATTGATGAAGTCGTGGTAGGTCATTCGACACTGCGTTCCGCCCGCGATGTAGAGCGTCTTGCCGACGGTTTCTTCGCATGCCACGGCGCGGGCGAAGGCCGTGCCGGCGTCGGCGGGGTGCAGAAACTCGAACCGCGCGTTGGGACTGGACTCGAACATGATGCTGGGATCCTGCGCCTGCAGATGAATTGGCGACACGGCGGCCAGCCGCAGAATGCTCCACCGCAATCCGGACTGCCGAATTGCTTTCTCGCACAATACTTTATGGCGTCCGTACTCGTCGGTGGGATGTACCGGTGTGTCGACGCGAAGGGGTGGTTCGCGATCCTGGACGTCGCCGAATATTCCGATCGACGACGCGAAAACCAGTCGTTTGGCGGCGCGCGACTCCGCCATCAGCTCGATCAACCGGCACGTCGCGTCGAGGTTGACCCGCCGGGCGATGTCCGGAATTCGCTCCGAGGCAGGCGGAATGATGGCCGCCAGATGAATTACCGCGTCCACTCCCCCAAGCGCTGAGCGGACCTCGTCGGGCTCAGTGATATCGCCCCAGATCGCCTGCACCCGGTCGGCGAGACGCGACGCCAGCCGGCGCGCTCTGCGGGACGGCAGGTCGAATGCGACGACGTCGTGCCCTTCGTCCAGCAGCGCACGCACCGTGTACAAACCGACGTTGCCCAGTGCGCCTGTCACCAACACCTTCATATTCCCTGGCCTCCTAGGGTTTCGGCGCCGCCAGCTCCCGCAGTGACGACAGGAACAGTTCGTCCATCCGAGGGCTCAGTTGCGCCAGGGTCGCGGCACTGGCGTGGCTGGCGGATCCGAAGACCCGCTCCAGCGACTCGGCGCGGGTGTCGGCACCGATCGAAAGGCACAGGCAGGCAACACCGTCGAGCCGAAGTTCCGCAAGTGCCTTGTGCGCGTCGGCTTCTGCGTATCGTCCTTCGTACCCGTCGTCGTAGGGATAACCGTCGGACAGCACCAGCAACAGCCGGTTCGGCGTACCGGCCTCGGCCTTGAGGATTTCTCCCGCACCCCGGATGGCCGCACCCAGCCGGGTATAGCCCGACGGCTCGATCTGGTTGAGGCGGGCCCGGCCCATCGCTGCGAAGCGCTGATCGAACGGCTTGATCACCGGCAGCTGCACTGCGTGACGCCCCTGCGAGCGAAAGGCGTACACGGCGACCCGGTCGCCGAGTTCCTCCAACGTGGCGGCCAGGGTGGCGGCCGCTTTGCGTTGGTGTTCGTGCACTGCCAGACCCGCCGGATCGGTGTCGGTGGCCGAACCGGAGGCGTCCAGCAGAATCAGGACGCCGAGATTGCGGGCGAGTTTGCGGCGTTCGAGGTAGACGTGTTCGGGGGGTGAGTAGCCGGAGCGCAGATCGACGAACAGGTCGATCAGAGCTTCGATATCGAGATCGTCGCCGTCGGCGCGGCCACGCAAGACTTTGGGGCCCAACCCGACTCGGGATAGTCGCCGGCGTAACACGTCGTCGCGGTCGACGCCCGCACCGGACACGTCAGCCGCCAACGTGAGCGGAAAATCCAGGACACGACACCAGTCCGGGCGGTACCTGTTCTCGAAGACGTCCCATTCCGGGTACAGCGCCCCACCGACTCCGATTGCGGCGCCGGGCTTCTCATCCTCGGTGAATCGAATGCGCGTCGGCAGGGGCCTCGCCGTCGGCCCGACCGCACGCGCGCGCCGCGTCGCGCGCACTTGCAGGCCGCCGCCGGGTGCGTCGTTACCCGGTGTCCGCGAATTGCCCAGCAGCTTGCGCATATAGTCCGACAGCGCCTGCGACTTGAACAGCGGGTTGTCGAACAGCTTGAGAATCTTGCTCTGTTCCGACGGTGCGTCGTCGGTGTCTTCGGGGGCCTCCGGGACATCGGTGAGGTCGAACTCCAATCGCAGTTCGTGATCACTCGCCCGCACGCCGGGTCCGACGGCCGCCCCCATCAGTTGGGCCGGCTTGATCACCCCAAACCAGCGGGGCGGATCTGGGATTTTGCCGCGACCCCTGGCTGTTTCGAGCGACTCGGCACTTGTCGAGGTGGTCGGCGGCACGTCCAGCGCCGCTTCGATCGTGACGGCGCAAGCCAACTCGTCCAGCACCCGCCGACCCTCCAGCGCCAGGTAGCGCAGCGCCAATCCCGGCCGCGCCCGCAGGCCCTTGACCCACTGCGGGTCCAGGCTGCCCGCCCCCAGCAGAGCACCCTGCACCAGGACCTCGAGCCGCTGCTCGGACGGCGACGCAGCCGCCGACACGAAAATGACGTGCCCATCCGTATATGCCGGCTGACCCGTTGTCTCAGCGACCTGAATACATCTGCCCGCAAGGTAGGAGGCCAGGAGCCGGAATCGGCCCGCGCCATCCGACGGGGTGTCGCTCACGCCTGCGGTAGCACCGCGTCGACGAGTTCGTCGAGGGCGCGGCCGAGGTCCAGGTCGTCGGTGAGGACCTGCACCACCGCCGAGCGCACGGCGCTCCGCAGACTGAGCCCTTCCGCAACGAGACCGCCGGCCAGGATGAGCATCCGCGTCGAGGACACCTCACGTAGCGGCGAGTTGTCCAGGCCCCGGATGGCGGTGCCGAGCCTTACCAGAGCGCGTGCGGTGCCCATCTCGATTCCCGCCTCGTGGGCCACCACTTCGGTCTCCACCTCGGCCGGTGGGAAGTCCAGCTCGATAGCGATAAATCGTTGGCGGGTCGATTCTTTGATGTTCTTCAACACGCTCTGATAGCCCGGATTGTAGGAGATGACCAGCTGGAACCCCGGCGCGGCGGTCAGTGTCGTGCCCAGCCGGTCGACCGGCAACTCGCGGCGATGGTCGGCGAGCGGGTGGATTACCACCGTGGTGTCCTGGCGGGCTTCCACGATCTCGTCGAGATAGCAGATGGCACCACTGCGTACTGCCCGGGTCAAAGGGCCGTCCACCCAGACGGTTTCACCGCCTTTGAGCAGGAATCGGCCCACCAGGTCGGCCGATGTCATGTCTTCGTGGCCGGCGACCGTGATCAGCTCTCGGCCCAGCTGGTGGGCCATCGCCTCGACGAAGCGGGTCTTGCCGCATCCGGTGGGGCCCTTCAGCAGCACCGGCAAGCCACGCCGCGCCGCCGCCTGAAAGACCTCGACTTCGTCGGCAACCGCACGGTAGAACGGTGCGTCCGACAGCGAGCGGACCGCAGCGGAGAGGTTGTTCGGCAAGCTACTTACCCCGTTCGACCGGAATGGATTTCGGGAGCTGAACACCGTTGGGCAGCACCAGCTGACCGTCCTTGTTGATGTAGCCGGAGTTTCGTAGTGGCATCGGCAGGGCGGGATCCGGGCAGGGCCGGTCGGTGTCTGCACCGCAGATACCCATCAAGAAGTACGAGCGCTTCAAAACGTCTTGGGGCCAAGGGTCTTGGTGCATGGCGAACCATTGCGCGGGAATGTTGTAGAGCACGAAGAAGAACGCGCTACAGGCGGCGAAGATGGCCAGGAACCGGGTGAACTGCTGAGTCGCCTGGCCGCCGCGGACGTTGTCCAGTCCCCGTTCCACGAACGTGCGCCCGCGGTCGTCGGTGAAGTAGCGCAGGCAGCACAGCCCGGCCTGCACGCCACCCCACATCAGGCCCTCGTAGATCGGCCACTGGTAGTAGGTGCCTGCGTTGATCGAAAGCGCTTGAATGGCACCGGGATAGGTGAACAGGCCCATCGGCATCAGGAACAGGCCCTCGATGACGAGATCGAAGAAGAACGTCCACACCATCACCACGCCGATCAAGCCGATCGTGTTGATGTTGGGCCAGCGCTGTTTGGCTTTGCGCATGATCCAGCAGCCGAGCATCGTGCACAACAGCACGAACGAGTATCCCGGCGCGTTCATCAGGAACGGTTCGGCCATCATCGCGCCCGGTTTCCCGAACGACACCCAGCCCGGGATGTCCTGCACCCAGGATCCGCGGTTCCACATCCACGTGTTGTAGGTGCTCCAGGTATTGAAGTAGTTCAACAGCGGGTCTTGGAAGAACAACAGCCCGCACGAGGCGAAAAGCATGCCGTCCAACGTGATTCGGCGTTCCCGGCGCCAGGGCCGGACGATGAAGTAGTAGATGGCCAGCGGATAGCCGACGACGATGACGCCGGTCCAGGTCACCAGGATCACCTTCATGAAGGTGGGCGGTTCGGACGCCCCGGCGGGGACCCGCTCGAAATTGGGGCCGGTGATCCAGCGGATCCACACATACAGCTGAAAGGCCAGGATGGCGCCACCGACCGCGGCCCAGATGCGCACCGGCGGGATTTTCGGCCGTGGCCCTACGGCCAGTGCCGCCGCGCTGCCAAGTTTCTCGGTGACTGCGAGTTTCTTCTTCTGAGACAGATCGCTCATGCCATCCGCTCCCCTCACGAACTCGTGGCCGGCACCCCCTGTGGTGTCCACCCGTCCGAAAAGATACCAGTCAGTCACTAGCTGACCAATAGGTCATTTTCTGACTGTGGCAAGATCCTGGCATGGTCGAGGCTTGGACCCGAGAGCGACGGCTGGAGCGCACCCGCTCGTTGCTGCTCGATGCCGCCGAGGCGGTCTTCGCCGAAAAAGGCTTCATCGCGGCCACCATCGACGACATCGCCAAGGCCGCTGGCTACTCCAAAGGCGCTGTCTACAAGTACTTCTCGACCAAGGAAGACCTTTTTCTGGCGACCAGCGACCGATACTGGCGGCGCTATTTCGACAACTTCGCCCAAGTGATGTCCGCCGCGGAAAAGATCGGCCCGCAGGAACTCGACGAGATCGCCGACCGCTGGCAGCAGCTGAGTCGCGAGCGCGGCGCCGAGCACGCCGCCCTGGGTCTGGAATTCAGCCTCTACCTGTTGCGCAATCCCGACGCGCAGGCTCGGGTGGAGGCTAAGCGGGCACAGGTGGTCGAGTCGCTCGCGAAGTTCATCGTGCTGGGGATCGACCGGCTCGGCGGGACGCTGCTGATCCCTGCGCAGACATTCGCGCACATCCTCATCGCGACCACCGACGCCATCGAAATGAGCAGCCAACTCAACCACGTCGACATGTATCGCCCCACGGTCGCGATGTACGTGTCGATGATCAAGATGCCCTAGAACCACCCACAAACGAGGCACGCAAGGCCGGGACCGTTCACCGACACACCCGTGCTGCGGTGCGAAGTGCCGCGCAGATCGCCCTACCAAATTTGTCGCAAAAGGCCAATGATTAGCGCATGAGTGATGCACGCCACATCGGGGTGGATGTAGACGTCGTGGTCGTCGGCGCAGGATTCGCGGGCCTCTACAGCGCCTATCGCCTGCGGCAAGCCGGTCATTCGATGCGGATCTTCGAAGCCGGCGACGACATCGGCGGCACGTGGTACTGGAACCGCTATCCGGGCGCCCGCGTCGACATCCCCAGCGTCGACTACATGTTCAGCTTCGACCCGGACTGGGCGCGGGACTGGCAATGGTCGGAAAAATACGCCACCCAGCCCGAGATCCTGCGGTACCTGAACCATGTCGCCGACAAGCACGACCTTCGCCGCGACATGCAGTTCAACACCCGAGTTACGCAGGCGCACTGGGACGACGACTCCGGCACCTACCGCGTCCGCACCGACCGGGGCGAGGACATCAGCTGCCGGTACCTCGTCGTGGCGACCGGCTGCCTCTCGGTGCCCAAGGAACTCGACATCGACGGCGTCGAGAACTTCACCGGCGAGGTGTATTTCACCAGCCGGTGGCCGCACCAGCCCGTCGACTTCACCGGCAAGCGCGTCGGAGTGGTCGGCACCGGGTCCTCCGGCATCCAGTCCATCCCCCTGATCGCCGCGCAGGCCGCCCAGCTGACCGTCTTCCAGCGCACACCCTGCTTTTCGATCCCCGCCCACAACGGGCCTGTCGACCCCGAAAAGCTCGCCCAGCTGGCCGACGAGGCCGCCTACCGGCAGGCGGCCAGATACTCCTTCGGCGGGGTGCCGCTGGAACGCACCATCACGCCGTCTATCGCGGTGCCCGCCGAGGAGCGCCAAGAGCGCTACGAACGCGCCTGGCAGCGCGGCGAACTGCTGGAGGTGCTCAACCTGTACAGCGACAGCATGAGCAATCCGGAAGCCAACAACGAGTTCGCCGAGTTCATCCGAGCCAAGATCCGCGGCATCGTGCACGATCCGCAGACAGCGGAAGCACTGTGCCCCAACAGTTATCCGGTCGGCGCCAAGCGGCTGTGCCTGGACACCGGCTACTACGACACGTTCAATCTGCCGCACGTGCAGCTGGTCGACCTGCGGGAAGACCCCTTGGTGGGCGTCACCGAATCCGGAATCGACACGGCTACGAGGTCTTTCGACTTCGAGGCGATCGTGTTCGCCACCGGGTTCGACGCCATCACCGGCGCCGTGGCGAAGATCGACATCGTCGGACGCGACGGAATCGCGCTGAAAGACAAGTGGGCACAGGGCCCCACCACCTATCTGGGCCTGACCACCGAGGGTTTCCCCAACATGTTCCTCATCGCCGGACCCAACAGCCCGTCGGTGCTGTCGAACATGGCGGTCTCGATCGAGCAGCACGTCGACTTCGTCGCCGACGCCCTGACGTACCTTCGCGACCATGGCTTCGACCGGATCGAACCCACCCCGCTCGCCGAGGCCGGCTGGATGCAGCATTCTGACGACGCCGCAGCGATAACGCTTTTCCCGCAAGCGAACTCGTGGTACGTCGGCGCCAACGTGCCCGGCAAGCCGCGGACGTTCATGGCCTACGCCGCCGGCGTCGACTTCTACCGGGTGGCCTGTGATGAGGTGGTGGCCCGGGACTATCTGGGCTTCCGGCTGTCCGGTCGCGACGGTGCGCAGTGCAACGACGGCGTGGTGCGCCGGCTGCAGCCCGATGTCCAGATGGTGCTCGACCAGATGGCGCTGCTGGGCATGCCTCCGCTCGAGTCGATGCCCGCCGAACAGACGCGGGCAGTCATGGACGAGTTGAACCAGGCGCGCCCGCCCGGCCCGCAGGTGGGTGAGATCGTCGACGGCACCCTACCCGGCGCCGGCGGCATCCTGGCTTACCGCCTGTACCGGCCGGCCAGCCCGGGGCCGCATCCCGTCGTTGTCTACTTCCACGGCGGCGGTTGGGTGCTGGGCGACGCGACCTCCGACGATCCGCTGTGCCGGGATCTGTGCGTGCGCAGCGACGCGCTGGTGGTCTCGGTCGACTACCGGCACGCCCCGGAGCATCGTTTCCCCGCCGCGTTCGAGGACGGCTGGGCGGCGACGCGGTGGGTGGCCGACCACGCCGCGGAACTCGGCGGCATCCCGGGTCAGCTGGCCGTGTGCGGATGGAGCGCCGGCGGTGGGATCGCGGCCGCGGTCTGCCAACTCGCCCGGGATGCCGGCGGCCCGAGCATCGTCGGACAGGCATTGCTCACTCCCGTCACCGACACCGACCAGACCCGCGGCTCCTATATCGAGAACGGTGAGGGATACGTTCTCACCGCTGGGCTGATGAAGTGGTTCTTGGACTACTACGCCGAACCCGAGGTCCGGGACGACCCGCGGATCGCGCCGCTGCGCGCCGCGGACCTGTCCGGCCTGCCGCCGGCGATCGTGGTGGTCGCAGAATTCGACCCGCTGCGCGACGAGGGCATCGCCTACGCCGAAGCCCTTGCCGCGGCTGGGGTTTCCACACAGCTGATTCAGGCGCGCGGGCACACCCACCTGTCGTTGACGATGGTCGACGTGGTGGTCTCCGGAGCGCCGATACGCGCTGCGCTGGCCGCCGCGCTGCACGGGTTCTTCCCGGCCCACGTCGCCGAATCCGCGTAGCCGGCGGATCCGTGGCCGTTGCGTCGCAGCAACGGCCGGCGCTCACCTGTTGCGCACACACTCGTAGCTGAGCTGTACCGCGGGCCCGAGCCCGGGCGGTCAGTGGTTGGCGAAGTCCGGGCACAGGTTGGTCGTCGCGGCGCTGACGAACAGGGTGCCCTGGTTGAAGCCGTACTGCTTTTCGACTTTGCTCATCTCGTCGAGCACGGAGGCCCCGCCGCGCAGGTCGCTGCACGCCTGGTTGCCCGCGGCGACCGTCTGGGCCGGCGTCTTGCCTGGCAGGTGCACGTTGTTGGTCTGCAGCTCGTCCAGGAAACTGTTGGGGTCCGCCGAAGCGGCCGGGGCCGACACGACGGCGGCGGTAGCCAGGGCGGCCAGCCCGGGCGCGGCGATTCGCAGCAGCGATTTCATGGACGGTTCCTTTCACGAGACATTCCACTGAGCTTGACTCGCACCCCGACTGCGTTCAGCTAGGACGATCTTTGCGCATTTTCGCTGGTTTGAGTAGCGCAATCGTCAATCTGGCTAACAAGTGAACCGAGTCGTGGAATCCCAGGAGCCGGCATCGAGTTTGAGCGGAACCGCAGTGCCACTCGATGTCCCGTGTGCGGTGCCGTCGTTGCTGACCGTTCCGGTGAAGTGCACGTAGGCCTTGGTGCCGGCAAAGGTGACGACGAAGTCGACGGTGCGGCCCTCGATGCCCCCGGTGATACTGCCCGGCGAGGTTTGTTCCGCGGTGCTCACCACCGCCGTCGGACCCAGCGCCGCCCCGTTGGCGTCGACTGTGACGTCGTAGCCGGTGGACTGGTGCATTTGCAGTTGCGGGCCCGCGACTGTGCAGTTCCCCGCGGCGTGCGCCGCGGATGCGGCCAGGGTCGCACCCCACGCCAGCACCGGAACCATCAGGGCGACCTTCTTGCGGCACCGTGTCATGGCACTCCTTTCCCAGACCTCATGCCCCGTCGCACACCCCGGAATCCCGAATCGTGTTGCCGTATACGCTGCCCCGCGCGATGGGGGCGTTGATCACCCCGGACACCATCTGCTGTTTCATCTTGTCGCTGATCTGAGTTAGCTGATACCAGAGGTGGTAGAACGAGTCGCCGTTGTACAGCGGCGAATACTGGCTCTGGTCCGGGTAATTGACGATGTACAGGGTGTGGGCGCGCGGATCCAGGAACGCCGCCGACTGGTCGAGGTTGGCGATCACCACGTCACCGGCGGACTGCACGCCGGGTGCCGACCACACGTCGTGCTGGTCGCCGAGGAAGTGCTGGAACCCGACCACCTGATCCATCAACTGACCGTACTGGGCGTTGAACCACTGGCAGGACTCCTGCTCGGCGGTCACCTGCTCGGGGGTCACTCGGCTCTGCCACAGGTTGTACGGGAAGACGGTGTAGTTGGGCTGCCAGTCCGACGGGTGCGGCACGAACACCGGGAGCGCCTGATAATCGGCGCCGGCCGGACCGGCCAGGCACACCGCGACGACAATTCCCCCCAGTGCGGCGCCCACCCCGCGAACACCACTTCTCGGCATCGAGAACATTTGCCGATTATCGACGGGGCGGCACCGGATGGCTAGATCATGCCGGCTGATCGGGCCGCCGCGCATGGTAGATCGAGAAGGACCCGGTCACCGTGGGAATCACCGCCTGTTCGGCGACGTCGACGAAGCCCGCCTGTGCGATCAGTTCCGGCAGGATGCCGTCGGCGTTGGGTTGGGTGTCGGCCTTGCCGTCGACATGTTGCACGAACCGGAATCCGAACCGCATCAGGGCGCTGCGCTGCAGTCCGTAGTCGGCGATCACCAGGTCACCGCCGGGCCGCAACACCGCGAACATGCTGGCGATGATCGCCTCCTTCATGGGCACCGGGCATTGGTGCAACACCAGGCTGGACACCGCTTTGTCGGCGCTGCCGGGGCCGACGAGTTCGGCCGCCTTGTCGCCCATGCCCTGCAGGAATTCCACCTCGACGCCGGCTTTGCGCACCTTCTCGCGGGCCATGGCGAGCACTTCGGGGTCGGGGTCCACTCCGATCACCCGCGCACCGGGCTGATGCCGCTTCAACAAGATCGCCAATGACCCTGTGCCACAACCGATATCGATGACGATGTGACCGGGCTTGAGGGCGAGGTGCCGGATGGCGGCCGAACGCCACCGCTGCTCGCGGGTCAGCAGTGCGACGACCGTGTCGTAGTACTTGGTGTACTTCGGATTACCCGCGGCCGGAGTGAACGACGGTGTGGACATGACTACCAGTCGTACCATCGCACCACCATGACTTTCTCTGCACGAATGGCCATATCGTTGTCCTCAGCGGACAGCACGGCGCTCGTCGACATGCGCCCGAGTGGTCGCCCGGCCGCGGGCGCGTTCGTCTACGTAGGACGACCGATCACGTTCACACGGCACGCCCACGACCTGCACCAGTTGGAGTACGTCGTGGCGGGCATGCTCGAGGTCGAGACCGACGCAGGCACCTACCTCATGTCCGACCGGCAGGCCGCGTGGATCCCCGCCGGCCTCGGGCACGTCAGCACCATCGACACCGAGGTGCGCTCGGTGTCGATATTCCTGCACCCGACGCTGATGCACCCCGTCCGTCCGGCCGCCGGAATCGTGGCGGTGTCGCCGCTGCTCCGGCAGATGATCCTCTACGCCTGCCGCTGGCCCATCGACCGCGAGTCGTCGGACGCCCTCGCCGATGCATACTTCCACTGCTTCGCCGAACTTCTCACCGAACTGCTGGAAACGCGCAGCCCGTTCAGCCTGCCCACCACCGCGCACCCGCAACTTGGCGCGGCACTCAGACACACGCGTAATGCGTTGTCCGACATCACCATCGAGGAGGCGGCCCGGCAGGCCGGCATGTCCCCCCGCTCGTTGCGCCGGTTGTGCAGCCGCGAGCTGGGCATGACCTGGCGCGACTACACCCGGCAAGCACGCCTGATGCGAGCCGCCGCGCTGCTCGCCGATCCCGAGTTGAGCGTGCTGCAGGTCGCAACCCGGGTCGGGTTCGACAGCGCCAGCTCGTTCACCCGCGCCTTCCGGGGCGCCTGGGGCCGGCCGCCGTCGGCGTACCGTCGGCACGGAAGCGAGTTCCCTTGCGGCTCAACGCTCAACGCAGCGGCCGAAACACCGGTAGCACCCGATACTTCGACATAAAGGTGGCCTCGGTGTACTCCTCGCCCACCTCCCCGTCGTGGGCTATGACGGTGGGACCGTCCACCGCGGTGAAGCTGAACTCCGGCACCTGCATCTCGTGGTAGAGCGGGCTGCGCAGCAGCCGCCCGAATGCCAGCGCGGCGATGATCCTGGTTCGCGCCAGCCGACGGCCCGTTTCCAGGATCCGCACGTCGATCAGGCCGTCGTCCATCCGGGTGCGCCGAGCCGGCGCGAATCCCGTTGGCAGATAAAGGGAATTGCCCACGAAGAACAACGACGTCTGCAGCGTCTTGTTGTCGTAGCGGATGCGGACCGGCCGCTCGTTGCGCAGCGTGCGCAGCATCGCGTAGAACCCGGCCAGCGGCTTGCCGATGCGCTTCTCCAGCTTCTCCCGGCGCCGCACGAACGCCGGGTACGCACCGATGCTCGCGGTGTTGACCACCATCTGACTGTCGTTGAGGCACAACAGGTCCACGCACGCCACACTGCCGCGCCGGATCGCCTGCACCGTCTTGGCCACGGTGTCGCAACCGAGGTCCTTGGCGAAGTGGTTGAACGTGCCGGCGGGAAAGACGGCCAGCGGCAGGCCCGCCTCGACGGCGACCGCGGCCGCCGCGGACACGGTGCCGTCGCCGCCGCCGACCCCGAGTACTTCGGCGCGCTCCGCGGCCCGGCGCAGCACCTCGGTCGCGTCGTCACTGGCCTGCAATTCCACGATCTCGGCCGCCGGCAACTCGGCCCGCACCTGCTCGATGACCCGGGCCCCGGTGCCGCTGCCCGACGCCGGGTTCACCACCAGGACCACACCCGAACCGTCGGGCCGCTGCGGCGTATCCACCCGAAGCGGTTCGGTTTTGGGCAGCGAGGTCTCCACGATCGGCGGCACCAAGCGGCCACCCAGCACGGCGATGCCGGCGCCGATGCTGAACCCGGCCAACACGTCGCCCGGATAGTGCGCACCGGTTGCCACCCGCGATATCCCGACCAGAGCGGCCAGCAGCGACAGCCCGAACCCCAGTGGCGGGTTCTCCAGCCCCACCCCGATCGCGAACGCGGCGGCGCTGGCCGAGTGCCCGGACGGCAGCGAGTTGGAGGTGGGCCGGCGGCGGGCCCGCCGGACCAGCGGCACCGAGTCGTAGAGCGGACGCTGGCGAGTGCGGATCCGCTTGGCGACCTGATTGGCGAACAAGCTGGTGACGCCGAGCGACAGCACACCGCGGACGGCGCCCCGCTGCGCGGAGTGCTTACCCGACGCCAGCAGCACCGCGGCGATGCCGAACCACAGCTTGGAGTGGTCGGCCGCCCGGGTCAACGGGGGCATCACCTTGTCGAGCAGCGGGGTGGGCGACTCGGCGACCACCTCGAACAACTCGCGGTCGAGGGCACCCAGCCCGCGGGTGATCTGTCTGATGCTGCGCAGTGGTCGCACGGGCCGCCGGTTCATCAGCCCAACCTTAACCGGCGGCCCGCGGCGGTCAGCGCAGCCGGATCGGGTCGTCGGGATGGGGGCTCAGCGGCGTCGTTTCGATCGTCATCCAGCCCGACAGAGGTAGCGATTCGAGGATGGCCATCAGCTCGCCGGGGTCGCGCGCCCGCCACAGACCGAGCGTCCGGGGACCGTCCGGCCCCACGGGAAGGGCCCACTGCCGCACCAGATGTCCCCGCTCGGCCAGCTCGCGCGCCCGGCCGGGCGCCCGGGCGTACTCGTGCTCCACGGCGGATGCCGGGGTGTCCGAGGGCACCGTGACCGTCGTCGTGACCAGAAATTCCGGGCCCTTGCCCGGCCGTCCGACCACGCCCGTAACGGCCGGATCGTCGGGCTGGACGCCCAGCGCGGTGATCTCGTCGGTCCCCCAGATCCGCAGCGGCATCGCGGACAGCAACCGCTCGAGCTGATCCTCACCCTCGGCGCAGCACAACGCGATCGTGCGCCATTGACCGGGTGGGCGCCACAACCGCAGCAGATGTCCGTCCGTCGCGAGCCGGTGTGCGGTCGCGGCCTGGCGCGCCCGCAACTCGGCGACCTGCTGCGGGGCGGTGCCGTCGGGCACGTGGACCGTCGTCGTGACCAGAAACTCCGTCATGGCCTCGTGGGGCACGAGACGACTGTATGCCGATTCACGGCGGATCGGCTTTGCGGCGCAACGTCCAGGCCGGCACCCAGTGGGTGACGGACTTCCGCCTGGCCCCGAACTCCACCGGATAGGTCACCAGCCCCCACCAGTCGCCCTGCTCGCAGATGCCCCAGCAGCTCAGTGTGCCCTCGACCACCTTGTGCAGCTGCAGTCCGTTGGGGTGGTAGCGGCCCGAGCGGTGTGGCTCACGCGGGAACAGCACCGTCAGGTCGACCAGAACCGGGACCGGCGGACGAACCACGCGGAACGGGCCGCGTAGCGGTTGTCCGTTGTAACCGATCGACGCCAGCCGTCCCATTGATCGATCATATGTTCGAGCATGACTGATGCCCAGGGTTTCGGCGCGGCCGCCGCGGGCTATTCAGCACTGCAAGATCAGGGAGGGGAGATCAGCGATGAGAACCGTTGTCGCCGCCGGCATACTCTTGGCAGCCGGCGGGTTGATGACCACCGCGGTCGGCCTGGCCAACGCCGACGAAGTGCAGGTGGAAGGCAGTTATGCGACGCAGGCGGCCTGCCAGGTGGACGGACCGCACGTCGAGATCACGCACAACGACGGCGCCTACACCCACTTCGACTGCCGTCAGGGTTCCGACGGTCTGTGGTATCTGTACCTGACGAACTAGAAGACGTACCTGACGAACTAGAAGACGCGCACCCAGTCGACCAGCATGTCCATCGGGTAACTGCCGGCGGCCGGGTCACCGCCGCCGGACCCGCCGACCGCCAGGTTCAGGACCGGGAAGACGGTGTAGTCGGGGTCGTTGAACGGCCACTCCCGGATCGGCTCGTCCAGGTTCTCGATCCCGGTCGCCGGCACCGAGAAGTACGGGGCTGCGCCGTCGGCGTAGTCGACCCAGAAGTACATCCCGGTGACGTCCCAGCGGACCCGCCAGTTGTGCCAGTTACCGTCCACGCCGATCGGGTGGGTCTCGAACGCGGTGCCGTCCGGGTTGGCGTGCACCGTGGTGCCCGACGGCCAGGTGCCGTTGCCGTACCACTCGATGAGGTCGATTTCGCCACTGCGGCCGGGGTCGTCGTTGGACAGCCACCACGCGGGCCACATGCCGGGGCCGAGGCAGTTGAACTTGATCCGGGCTTCCCAGGTGGTCCCGACACCGCCACGCCACAGGCCGTGTACCAGACCGCCGAAGGTGCCGCTGTGATCCCGGGTGGCGCGCAGCACCAGGTTTGAGTTGCCGTCCAGGAAGACGTTCTGGCGGCTGTCCCGGTACTGGCCCCAGAACTGCGGTTGGTCGAAGTCGACCGGATTGCGGATCGGTGTCCGGAAATTGGAGATCGCCCACTTCGACGGATCGGGCGCCGAGCCGGCCGGCCCGTCGAACTCGTCATGCCATAGGAACGACCCCGCGGCGCCCGCGGCCGGGGCGGCCGGCACTGGGGCTGGGCCGGAAGGCGCGGCCGGTCGGGACGGGCTGGCCCCCGCCAGCGGCGCCGGGATCGCGGCTGCCAGTGCGCCGAAACCCGCCATCATGATCATTTGGCGACGGTCCATCTGTGGCATGGCAAGGGACGATATCAGCCCAATTGGCGCGCCGCGGACTATAGGCCGTGCGTCGCGATGTAGCAGCAGGTCAGGCCAGCCGGGTAGTTACTGACCTGTGCCGGAACGCACCTCAGCCGGCATCGCTGAGCTTGACCAGCGTCTTGCCGATGTTCGCGCCGGTGAACAGTCCGTTGAGGGCATCGACGCACGACTCGATCCCGTCGTAGATGGTCTGGCGGTGTTTGAGCCTCCCCTCGCTCTCCCACTGGCGCAGGTTGGCGAACGCCTCGTCGAAACGGCCCCATTGGTCGAGCGCGTTGAATCCCTGCATGAGTGCGGTTTTGGAGAGCAGGTTGACGTAGTTGGCCGGTCCCGGGTGCTCGCCGGTCAGGTAGCTGGAGATCACGCCGCACAGCACCACCCGGGCCTTCTGGGCCAGCCGGCCGAGCACCGCGTCCAGGATCGGTCCGCCCACGTTGTCGAAGTAGACGTCGACGCGGCGCGGGCAATGTTCCTTGAGCGCGGCCACCAGGTCGTCGTTCTTGTAGTCGATGCACGCGTCGAATCCGAAGTCCTCCACCACAGCCCGGCACTTCTGCGGCCCACCGGCGATGCCGACCACCCGCGCCCCGGCGATCTTGGCGATCTGCCCGGCCACCGATCCGGTGGCGCCCGCCGCGGCCGAGACCACCACCGTCTCCCCGGCCTGCGGCCGGCCGATGTCGGTCATCCCGAAGTAGGCGGTGGCACCCGTCGGGCCGTACACCGACATGATCGCCAGTTGGTCGTCCTCGCCCGGAATGGGTGTGCTGAACAAGTCGTCCCGGATGATGACGTATTCCTGGAACCCGGTGAGCGTGGTGACGATGTCCCCGACAGCGTAAGCGTCGCAATGGGATTCGACGACCTGACCGATCCCGGCGGCTCGGATCACCTCACCTATCTGCACCGGCGGCAGGTAGCTGGGCTGGTCATCGAGCCAGGTCCGCACAGCCGCGTCCAGACCCACGTAGGTGGTGCGCAGCAACGCTTCCCCGGCCGCGGGCCGCGGTGCCGGCCGGGTGACCAACTCGGTGTCGTCGGGCTGCACGAGCCCAGTAGGGCGGCGGCGCAACAGGATTTGGCGATTCGGCAGTTCGGGCACCAGGCGAGCCTATTCGCCCGGGTGACGTCTGTGGGAGCAACTCTGCGTAGAACCCGCAGGATGACCCGGAAGCGCGCAGCCGGCCGCAATGACGCTATTCGGGGGTGTCGGCTGAATCGTCCGTCACGTCGTCGAGCACGCTGACCGCGATCCCGTACGGCAGAAAACGCACCTTGCGTTTGGGGTCGGTGTTGTTCTTGTTGGCCCGCAGCGCATCGAGTTCGGTGGCGTAGACCTGCTCGACGCGGGCACCGCCGTCGGCGTCGACGGTGTAGATGGCCCACACGCCGTCACCGGCCTCGCCGGTGGTTTCGGGCTCCGGACGAGGTCGCCGGGTGAGGTCCTCGAAGATGGCCGACCAGCCCGGCCGCGCGCCCGGCGCGCCGACGAACCGGCCGATCCGTTCGAACGCGTCACGCAGGCCCTCGGTGCCTTCCCTGATCACCCGGTCGAAATCGTCGGGGTCGAAGCCGAACCCGCCACCTGAAGATCCACTGCCGCTCACGCGACCTCCTAGCAACTCAAAAAGCGTTACTGCCAGTGTGCGCTCGACCGGGTGGATCCGCCACGAAGTGCCCTCACTGACCCGGCGCGGGCGGTGGGGGCTGTGCCGGCGGCGCGGGCGGGTTGATCGGAATCGGGATCGACACGAACGGCAAGTGCAGGTACATCGTCATGGGCGGGGCTGCCGGAGCGGGCGCCGGCGCGGGCGGAGCCGGTGCGGCGGGCGGTGCCGACGGCTGCGGCGCGGCCGCCGGCGCGGGTGTCTGCACGGGCGCGGGCGCCTGCCGGGTGGGTTGCCTGCGGGGGGCCAGGTTCGCCGGCGCCTGGGCCGGTTTGGTCACCGTCTGCGGCGGTTGCTGCGCTACCACCGGCGGGGACGGCGCGGCCGGCTGGGCGGCCGGGGTCGGGGGCGCGGCGATCGGGGTCGGCGGCGGGGCCGCCGGGGCCGCCGGCGCGGCTTCCGGCACCGAATTCGGGGGCGGGCCCAACACCTGGGCCGGCAACTCGGTGGCAGGCGCCTGAACCGCCGGCGTCTGAACGAATTCCGGGTGGTTCGGCTGTTGCGCCGCGGTCGGTCGGACATCTCCGGCCAGCGACACCACCAGCATTCCGCCCACCACGGCGGCGATCCCGGCCGCGGCGCCGGTCAGCAACACCACCGGCCGACGCCTGCTTGCGCCGGGCGTCATGGCTGTGGTGTACGCGTCGTCGTCCACGGCGCTGTAGGCCAGCGCGTTTTCGGCCACCCCGGCTGCCGCACAGACGTCCAGGTAGCTCGGCGTCAGCGCGTGCGGGTTCACCTCTCCGGTGCCCGGGTCCAGGGCATATGCCAGCGCCGCGGTCGACGCCGCGAACAGGGGCGCATTCGCCGAGGCCAGCGCCGCACCCCGAGCCAACGCCAGTTCCGGCTCCTCGGCCACGCTGACCACCAACGACGTCGCGGCCGCGAGGGCCGGCTTGAGGCCGACGATGTCCACCCCGCATCCCACCAGAAACACGCCGTCGGCACGCGATGCCGGCGCGTCGAGCCCGGCGATCATCGTCACCAGCTCCGCAGCCGGCGAGCTCGAACGCAGCGCCCGCCGATGCAAGTCGACGATGGATCCGTCCGCGACGTCGACCACCGCCAACGTCGCGCTCTCGGCCTCCACGAACAGCATTGCCAGGTGCGCGTAATGGAGCGCCGATCCGACGGTCTGCGCCAGCGCGGCGGCGGCCAGCAGCGGCGAGACGAGCATGACGTTGCCGACCTCGCGGGCCGCCAGTTCGGCACGCAGCGCGCCGACTTGACCGGGGTCGGTCCAGGTCACCCCCGTCGAGGTGAGCCGGTAGCCACTTTCGGCGGCGCCCTCCTGGGTGCCGATCAGCGCGGCGACCGCCTGCGTTGCCACGGCACCGCCTGCACCCGAGGAGCCGGACGACAGTTCGATGCTGTCGTCCTCGACCGTCACGCCGTCGGCGTTCGCTCCCTCGATCAGCACCATGCGGACCGCTGCGGGCTCCATCGATATCCCGAGCACGATGTCCATAACCCCTCCAACCCCAGTCCGAGCTATTGACGGGGTCTAGGCGGTCCGTCGTGGCATGCCCAGTGCCGCGCGGTCCACCGTCGACGGTTCAGCTGGCGTTATCTAGTTTGCCAGCTCAAACCCTACTCGCGCACGACGGGCGGAACGGCAGATTCATATGCAGCTCGAACGGAACGGCTACCGCCGGCGGACCAGACTGCAGATCACGGACTGCCGACGCCGGCGAACGGGTTCTGCGGACCCTCCTGGGGCCACTGATTCTGCGGGTACTGGTTCTGCGGGTATTGATTCTGTGGGTACTGGTTGACCGGGCCCTGATTCGCCGGAGCCTGATTCGCCGGCACCTGGATCGGGATCGGGACCGGGATCAACGGCACATGCAACCACTGGGTGGTCATCCGCACCGGTGACGGCTCCGAGGTGGTCGGCGCCTCCGCAGCGCTCGGCGACTCCGTCGGGGTGGGCGACTCAACCGGCGGCGGGGTGGTCACCGGTGTCGTGGCGACCGGCGGCCGGGTCGTGGTCACCGGTGGCGCGGGTCGCGTGGTCGTCATCTGCTGGGTCGGGGGCGGCGGTGGCGGCGGGGGTGGCTGCGGCGTCTCCACTCTGGTCGGCGCCGCAGCACTGGGCACCTCGGTCGGCGGCGGCAGCGGGCTCGGTTCGATCGGGCTGGGGGGCACGGCGGTGGGTGGCGCGCCGGTGGGCAGCACGGCGGCGGGCAACGACGTCGGCGGCGCCACACTGGGCGCGGTCGGGGCCTTGGTGGGGGTGTGCCGCTGCTCGATGGCGGTCAGCGTGATCGCCACGCCTCCGATCGCGGTCATGGCCACCGTGGCGCACAGCCCGATCAGCACCTGCGAAACCCGGAAGCGTCGCCACGGCGGCTCCTTGGGCGGGTCGATCAGGTTTAGCCGCATCGAGAAGCAGGCGCCGTCTTCGTGGTAGGGATCGGCCTCGAAGCGTGTCGGGATCTCCGGGAATTCGGTTTGCGACCAGGCCAACTCGCGATCGGTGAGCGCATCGTGGTCGATCACCAGCAGATCGCCCCCCGGCGGGTCCAGCACGTCGATGCCGGCGGCCGTGCGGGCCATCAGACCGATCGAAGCCCGGGTCCGCAGGTCGAGCAGCTCACCGCGAGCGGCCAGCAGCAACGCACCCTGCGCCGCGGCGCACACCGGCTGCGTTGCGGTCAGGATCGGCAACCGGGTGTGCACCGAAAGACGCTGGGCCACAAGCGGAATACTAGCCCCGCCACCCACGGTGACCAGGGCGGCGAGATCGGCGAAGCAGGAGTGGTTGCGGGCCAGCATGTCGTCGAACGCGTAGATGAACCCGGTCAGCCGGTCGGAGATCAGGTCCTCGAGCTTGTCCCGGCTGAGCTGCAGGACGGTGCTGGTGCCCGAAAGATCAACCGCCAGTTCGGTGACGGCGTCCACGGACAGCCGCTCCTTGGCCTCGCGGCACTCGATCCGCAGCCGGTTGAGTTGACCGACCGCGGCGGTGCTGGTCGGGTCGGCGTCCTGATGGCCCACCGTTTCGAACACGTGCAGCAGCAGCTCATGGTCGATCTGGTTACCCGAGAATTCCTCGTAACGCATTGTGGCGCTGAGTGGTTCGACCTCATCGTCGACGTCCTTGATCTCCAGCAGCGTGACACTGGTCCCGGAGCCGCCGAAGTCCAGCAGGCCCACCACCCCTGCGGACGGGACCTCGGTCTCGGCCCGCACCGCGGTCAACGCCGCGGTCGCGTCGGTGACCAGGCGCGGCGGCATCCCGCTGCGGACGAAGCCGACGTGTGTTCGAAGCGCATCGCGCAACGCCTGCACGGTGGCCGGCTTCCAGTGTGCGGGAACGGCAATCGCGATCTCCGAGGAACTGGAGTCCGCGCCCGCAGCGACGACCATCGCATCCAGCGCCTCGACCGTCAGCAGGTCGGGATCGTGCGCGGCACCGTCGGGTGAGATCAGCGCGACGGAGTCGCCGATCCGTTCCACGAACCCGGTCATCGGAACACCGAGCTGGGCTGCATCCGAAGTCATCTGGGATGCAACAAGTTTCGGGGCGCAGTGTGGATACAGGGTGAGCACGGCACGACGGATGACCGGAGAACCTCCGTTCGCCGCCGCGACCAAGTTCATGGTCCCGATCGACAACCCCAGCGGGTCGTACATAGAGCCAATACTTTCGTCGATGCGGTCGGTAGCCAGCGCGTTAACCATAGCCGCGGACCACCCGAATACGGTTCGGCCCCAATGTCATTGGTACCGGCTCGATGCCGTGTCGTCATCAAAAAGGTACCTTCGCCTCTCTTGACATACCGCCCCGAGCGACGTTTCGGGCGCGTCGGGCGTTGGCGCAGAGTTTGCTCCCCGGCGGCATCGACGACGATTCGGTGTGCTGCAATGACTGGGTGAGCCTTGAATATGCGCAAGCCCGGATCGCCGACATCGAAGCGATCAAACAGGTCAAGTACCGCTACCTGCGCGCGATGGACACCAAGCACTGGGACGACTTCGCCGAGACCATGACCGAAGACATCGTCGGCGCCTACGGGTCGTCGCTGGGCAAGGAACTGCACTTCGACAACCGCAAGGACCTGGTGGAGTACCTGAGCTCGGCGATGGGCCCCGGCGTGGTCACCGAACACCGGGTGACGCACCCGGAGATCACCGTCAGCGGCGACACCGCCTCGGGCATCTGGTATCTGCAGGACCGGGTCATCGTGGCCGAGTTCGACTTCATGCTGATCGGCGCCGCGTTCTACCGGGACCAGTACCGGCGCACCTCCGACGGATGGCGGATCAGCGCAACCGGTTACGACCGCACCTACGAGGCGACGATGTCGGTGGCGGGTCTGAATTTCAACGTCAAGCCGGGCCGCGCCCGCGCGGACCTGACGGGCTGAGAAAGCCCTACTTCGCGATCGCGATCACCGCTCCGGGCCGCAGCCATTTGATGATCGACACCAGCGTGGCGTCGTCGATGGCCACGCAGCCCTCGGTGGGGCCGCCGTCAGTGGTGTGGAAGAAGAATGCGGCGCCGCCGCCGGGCACCTTGTTCTTGTTGACCCCCATCACCACCGCGTGCTTGTACTGCGGGATCTGCAGGTTCTCGCTTTCCGCGGTGTTGAAGGGGCACTGGGACTTCTGACACACCTGCATGGTGTTGAAGGTGGGACTGTGGTCGTCGCCGCTCCACCAATGGTTGGGTCCGACTTGGGTATACGGCAGACCGCCGCCGGGATTGGGTGCGGTGCCGAATGCGGAGTCCAGGCTGTAGACACCCATCGGGGTGGCCGGATAACCATTCTTGGCCTGCGGCGCCATGCCGGCCGAGCCCACGTGGGTGGGAATCCCGGTCTTCAGCGTCTGCCAGCCGGCCGCGGTGCGCTGATAGATGTCCATCTTGGCGTTCGATCCACCGGTGGAGACCACCGAAACCACTTGCGTCGCATTGCCAACGGAGTTCGCGAACCACGGGTTGCCGGCGGCTACGGCCCCCGGCGCCGAGAGTGCGGCCGCGCCCACGGCGCACACCAGTGCACTGCCCAAGGCACACAACAGAGTTACCAGTCGGCGCATCGTTTCATCGTCAGGCGGCACCAACCTGAGGGTCAAGTAAAGGTTAAGGCCCGATTGCGTCACGCCGCCGTGATGGCGTGGGGTGCAACACCCACAGACAGAGCATGAAGAAGACGTAGCCCAGCGCCCAACCGGCGACCACGTCCGAGGGATGGTGCACATTCAACGCCACCCGGGCGACCCCGACGGTGAACACGCTCAGCGCCCCCGCCGTCATCGCCGAGGTCCGCAGCCAGCGCGCCGTCAGCAGCGGCAACAGAAAGGTCAGCAACGCCAGCACACCCGCCGTCGCCTCCAGCGCGTGCCCGGACGGGAACGACGTCTCCGCCGCCGCAACCAGTGCGGTCGCCGGCCGCGGCCGTCCGGCCAGGCCTTTGGCCACCCACGTCACCAGGCCGCTGAGCACCGCACCGAGCAGCACCAGCAGCGCCAGCCGCAGCTGTCGCCGCACCAGCGCGGCCGCGGCCGCCACCAGCCCGAGCACCCGCAGCGGGACGGGCCCCAACACGATCGACACCAGGTACCAGAACCGCACCCAGCCGTGGTGCTTGACGCCGATGTCATGCGCGGGGGTCAACAGCATCCAGTCGAAGTCGTGCAGCCAGCCCCAGTTCTGGCGGTGCCCCACCCACAACACGGCGTACAGCGCGACCGCGGCGACGGCCAGCCAGGCGGCCGGCCGCCACGAAGGGCGGGTCATGGGCGCACCGAGAGCCGAATCGGTGCACCGTCGCGGAAACGCTCCCATACTGGCGTCATGGCGGTGATTGTTCGGAAGTTGTTCGGCGTCGGCAAATTGCCTGCAGATCTGCGCAGCCAGGTCGAGGAAGAGGGGTTGATCCATCTCGCCGAATCGATCCCGGTCACCCGGCGGTTCAGCGGCGCTATACCCGGGCTGCGGTCCCAGGGCAGCATCGCCAGCTACGTGGGCGCGCTGGCGTTCACCTCGCAGCGGGTGCTCGCGACGCTCTCGGTGGTGCCCAAGCTCGCCGGGCGTGCCGTGGACGTGCGCTGGGACGAGGCGAACAGCGGAGCCGCCACCGCCGAGATCTCCGCGACGGGGCTGCAACTCGACCTGGACACCGCCGCCGTCGACGAGCGGTTCCACGGCCATCTCTCGCTGCACTTCAAGGACACCATCGGAGCCGACGTGCTGGCTCGGCTGCCGCGGCGATCACTGCACTTCGACGTGCCGGCCGAATATGTGTTCCGGGCGGTGGGTGTCACCTACAGTCCCTGACCGTCACGTTCCTACGATGGCCGGGTGACCGAGCACGCGTTCACCGCAGCGGAACGTCGCGCCGTGTATCGGGTGATCTCCGAACGACGGGACATGCGCCGGTTCTGCCCGGACGGCCACGTCCCCGAGGAGGTATTGGCACGTCTACTGCAAGCGGCCCATGCCGCACCCAGCGTGGGCTTGATGCAGCCCTGGCGCTTCGTGCGCATCACCGACCACCAGCTTCGCCGCCGCATTCACGCCGTCGTCGACGCCGAACGCAAGCTCACCGCCGCCGCCCTGGGCCCACGGGGGGACGAATTCCTGGCGCTGAAGGTCGAAGGCATCATGGAGTGCGCCGAGCTGCTGGTGGTGGCGCTGTGCGAGGGCCGCGAACAGCACGTCTTCGGGCGGCGCACGTTGCCGCAGATGGATCTCGCGTCGGTGTCGTGCGCGATCCAGAACCTGTGGCTGGCGGCCCGGTCGGAGGGTTTGGGGATGGGCTGGGTGTCGCTGTTCGATCCGCGGCGGCTGGCCGACCTGCTGGAAATGCCTGTCGGTGCCGAGCCGGTGGCGGTGCTGTGCGTGGGTCCGGTGCCCGACTTCCCGGACCGGCCCGCGCTGGAATTGGACGGCTGGGCGGCGGCCCGGCCGCTGAGCGAGTTCGTATCGGAGAACCGATGGGGGATGGTGAAAGAGGTGGCAGACGGTGAGCATTGAGGCAACGAGTGACGACCCGACCAACATCCTGCTGGTGCACTGGCACGACCTGGGGCGCTACCTGGGCGCCTACGGTCACCCCGACGTTTCCAGCCCGCGGCTGGACCGCCTTGCCGCCGAAGGCATCCTGTGCACCCGGGCCCATGCCACCGCACCGCTGTGCTCGCCGTCGCGCGGGTCGCTGTTCACCGGTCGCTACCCGCAGGGCAACGGGCTGATCGGGCTGGCCCACCACGGCTGGGAATACCGCGCCGGCGTTCGCACCCTTCCGCAGATTCTGCACGAATCAGGTTGGTATTCAGCACTTTTCGGGATGCAACACGAAACGTCCTACCCTAAGCGTCTGGGCTTCGACGAATTCGACGTGTCGAACTCGTACTGCGAATACGTGGTCGACAAGGTCGGCGAATGGCTGCACAACAGCGCACCCGATCTGTCCGGGCAGCCCTTCCTGCTGACCGCCGGCTTCTTCGAGACGCACCGCCCGTACCCGCACGACCGGTACGAACCAGCCGACAGCTCGGCCGTGCAGCTGCCCAACTACCTGCCCGACACCCCCGAGGTGCGCAGCGACCTCGCCGACTTCTACGGATCCATCGCCACCGCCGACGCCGCGGTCGGCACCATGCTGGACACCCTCGCCGAAACCGGACTGGACGCCAACACCTGGGTGGTGTTCTTCACCGATCACGGCCCGGCGTTCCCCCGCGCGAAATCCACCCTGTACGACGCCGGCACCGGCATCTCGCTGATCATCCGGCCGCCCGCGAAACTGGCCTGCCCGCCCCGCGTCTACGACGAGCTGTTCAGCGGTGTCGACCTGCTGCCGACACTGCTGGGCCTGCTCGGCGTCGCCGTGCCCGACGACATCGACGGCGTCTCGCATGCGCAGGCGCTGCTGGCCACCGAGGCGACGGAGCCGGTTCGCGACCACGTGTACACCACGAAGACCTACCACGACTCGTTCGACCCGATTCGGGCAATCCGCACCAAGGAATACAGCTACATCGAGAACTATGTGCCGCGGCCACTGCTGGACCTGCCGTGGGACATCGAGGAAAGCCCGTCCGGGCTGGCCGTCGCCCCGTTCATCAAGGCGCCGCGGCCCGAGCGCGAACTGTATGACCTGCGTGCCGACCCGACCGAGACCACCAACCTGCTCGACGGCACGCTGGACACCCTGGACGCCCTGGAAGTCGATGCCGTTGCCGCCGATCTCGCTGTGCGACTGCATGATTGGCGGCAACGCACCGGCGACGTGATCCCGTCGGAGTTCGCCGGCACCCGCATCGCGGTGCGCTACACCGAAACGTATCTACAGATCCATCACACGACACCGACCAGCAGATCGGCCATCGCGACCGACCGCGGCATCGAAGACGAGGTCAGCCCCGGCTAAGCGTCCGGGCCGCGGCCACCGCCGACCTGCGCGACGATGAAGACCCGCCGGAACGGGAAGATGGTGGTGCCGTCCGCCCGGGCCGGGTAGGCGTCGTCCAGCAGTGGGATGAGTTCGGCGCGGAACTGTTCCCAGTTCTCGTCGTCGAGGCGGTCGCGCACCGGCACCAGCGCGGTACCGGTGATCCACTCCAGGACCGGGTGCTCGCCGGTCAACTGGTGCAGGTAGGTGGTCTCCCACGCGTCCACCCGGCAGCCGGCGTCCATCAGCAGATCGGCGTAATGCTTGGGCGGGTGGACCACCGATCCGACCCGAAACGGTATGTCCCGCATGATCTTTGCGTAGGGCTCACGGCGTGCCAGCGCCCGCACCGCGGCATGCGACGGCGTTTCGAAGTTGCCCGGCATCTGGATGGCCAGCCAGGACCCGGACGGCAACTGCTCGACCCACTTGACCAGCAGATCGGAGTGCTCGGGCACCCAGTGCAGCGCGGCGTTGCTGACCACCACGTCGGTGTCCGGCTGCGGCTTCCAGTTGCGCACGTCGCCGACGGTGGCCTCGATACCCCGCTCATGGGCGGCCGCGACCATCTCCGGGGAACTGTCGATCGCTTCGACCCGGGCGCCGGGCCAGCGTTTGGACAGGTACCGGGTGAGGTGGCCGGGACCGCAACCGAGGTCGACCACGCGGCGCGCCCGGTCCGCGCCGACCCGCGAGATCAGGTCGTAGAACGGACGGCTGCGGTGATCGGCAAAGGCCAGGTAGACGTCGGGATCCCACATATTCGATCCTCCTGATCTACACCTGCTCGTCGTCAGGGCCCTCGGGCGCTTACCCGGTTTCCCTGACAAGTCCTTGTCGAATCCTTTTCGAACCTTGACAAACCGTATTACCGGACCCCGCCGGGTGCTTACCAATGGGGGCTGACATACCGGGCATCCGACCCACTTCTGCTGCGATCGACGTCGGCGGCGAGTTACGATCGGCGTGATGTCTGAGACCTCGGAGGTGGCCGGCGAGGCCGATCCGATCACCCCGCCGCTGCCCATTCCCGACGTGCCCGGCGGCGACGCCGGTACCGAGGGTCTGCCACCGCGCTCGGCGCTGTCGATTCGGCAGCGCCTGGTTGTCGAGGCGTCGGCGATCAGCGACGTCGCATTGCGTACCACGGCGTCCTCGCTGCTGGCCACCACGGTGGCACCGGCGGTGATCAGCGCCAACGTGCGCCGGGTCAACTCCGGCAGCGAGCGCGACAACCTCAGGTTCTACGCCGAACTCGGCGCCGAACACGATCCGCGCAAGTCCTTCCCGGCGCCCACGGAGCCGCCCACGAACGTGACCCGGCAACCCAGCCGGCTCATCGAGCGGGTCGCGTTGGCCGCCATCGACAACATCGCGTTCCCCAGCAGCTTCCGCGCCGTCAACCCGGCGCTGCGTAAGCGGTGGAGTGCGTTGTCCGCCAACAACATCGTGCACGCACAGCATTGGCGTCACGACGACGGCCCACGCCCGACGCTGTGCGTGATCCACGGTTTCATGGGCTCGTCCTATCTGTTCAACGGCCTGTTCTTCTCGCTGCCCTGGTATTTCCGCTCCGGCTACGACGTGTTGTTGTACACCTTGCCTTTTCACGGCAAGCGCGCCGAACGGTATTCGCCTTTCAGCGGTTACGGCTATTTCGCCGGGGGCATGAGCGTGTTCGCCGAGGCGATGGCGCAGGCGGTGCACGACTTTCGTTCGGTGATCGACTACCTGCAGGGCACCGGTGTCGAGCGGATCGCGCTGACCGGTCTGTCGCTGGGCGGTTACACCTCGGCGCTGGTGGCATCGGTCGACGATCGCCTCGAGGCGGTCATCCCCAACTGTCCGGTGGTAACCCCGGGCGACCTGTTCGAAGAGTGGTTTCCGGCCAGCACGCTGTTCTCCCTGGGACTGCGTTTGACCGGCATCAGCCGGCAGGAGTTGCTGGCCGGGCTGGCCTATCACGGGCCGCTGAACTACCGTCCGCTGCTGCCCAAGAACCGGCGGATGATCATCACCGGCCTGGGCGACCGGATGGCGCCGCCGTCGCACGCGGTGTCGTTGTGGGAGCACTGGGACCGGTGCGCGCTGCACTGGTTCCCCGGCAGCCACGTGCTGCATGTGAGCCAGTTGGATTACCTGCGCCGGATGACGCCGTTCCTGCACCAGTTCATGTACGACTGACGTTTCAGGTACGACTGCGGTCCTACTTTCCCCCCACCGCGATGACCTGGGTCGCGGCCTCGCTGTCGGGCGCGCGGTGCGCCCCCGCAGCCGGTGTGGGCCAGTCCAGGTTGGCGAGCAGGTCCGCGGGCGCCTCGGCGTGCCCGTCGAGCCGCCGGGTGGACAACGGGTCCAGGGCCGCCAGCGCCGGCCCCTGATTGCCGCGTTCCAGGGTGAGCCCGGCCGTCGGCGCCGAACCGGCGGGCGCGGCGTCGGTGCGCAGCGCTGCCGCGGCCGCGACGGTGTAGGGCGCGCCGCCATCGCCCGGCGCGATCTCCAGTGCCGTCCAGATTTCGCGCGCCGGCTGCGACCGTACCCGGCTCAACGTGTCGGCCAGCGCCGAATCCACGGTAACCCGATATGCCGCAACATAATCCGACGAACCCTGCTGCACCGCGCGCCACGTCTCGCGGCCCGCCTTGCCGGACTGGGTGGTTAGCAGCTCCGGAACGTCCTCGGGCGCGACGGTACTTGCGTCCCAGCCGATCTCGCGCAGGTGGTCAGCCAACCGGCGGGCGGCCACCTCGACCGTCTCGTGCAGCGGGATGCGGGACGAGCGTGCCTGCAGCGCGGCCAGGTTGTCCACCGCCGAGACGGTCAGGCCGATCCACGTCTCGCGGCGCCCGGATGCGGTGTCCCGGTTGGTGATTCGGATACTGTCGGCGCGAATGCCATAGCAGTCCAGATAGCCCGCGATCAACGGCAGGGGCAGCACGTCGGATTCCGAGGGCGCCGCCCCGATCCGCACCAGGGCCGTGCCGCGGGTGTCGGCATCCGGGTCGGGCGCCGGGCGCCCGCCGCGGCCGACGATGGCCAGCCGACGGCGCAGGATCGTGGTGAAGAACAGTCCGCGCCAGCAACCGAGCAACAGGATCAGCACCGCCACGGCAATGCCGATCAGCCAGTATGCCCGGGTGGACTGCCACGGGTACGCCATTGCCGCGGGCACCACGGCCAGCAAGGCCAGGGTGATCCGGCCGACGCCCGGTTTCGGTACGCCGCTGAGGGTTTGGCTCACGGGGTGGGCTCCTTCCGGCGGCGTACAGTCGCCACCGTCGCTGCGGTGAGAATGACGAGCAAGGTCAGCAGGCCGGCTCCGGCCAGCGCGACGTTGCGCGGGGTGGTGTCCTTGGCCGCGGGCGGCGGCGGGACGGTGACGGGTTTGACCGTGGCGCGACTGTCCGTCGGCCCGGCCGCGGCAGGTAATTGCCAGGTGAGGGCGGCCACCGGGTCCACCGTTCCGGCGCCGACCAGGTTGGACGGGTCCCGTGCGCCGTTCTGCGCGGTGGCGGTGATGCGGCGCACCACTTCGGTCGCCGGTAGCGCCGGGTACTTGGCGCGGACCAGCGCCGCCACCCCTGAGACGTAGCCGGCGGCATAGCTGGTGCCGCTGAGCGGAATCAGCTGCTGGTGGTCGTCGGGTAGCCCGTTGGCCAGGCCACCGCCGTCGGCGTTGCTCACCGAGGCGATACCCTCGCCGGGCGCCGCGATGCCCACCCACGGACCGGCCATGGTGAATTTCGAGGGTCGGCCGTCCGGCCCCACCGAGGCCACCGACAACACGTAGGGCTGCCACCAGGACGGCACCGACACCGACGTGACACCCGCCCAGTTGCGGGGGTCGGCGGGCCGGCTCAGATTGGTGAGCGGGTTGGAGTCACAGGAGGTGCCCCCGGCGACCGAGCCGGTGGGCCCGGTGTTGCCGGCGGCGGCCACGATGACCACATCCTTTTCCACCGCGGCGTACTTGATGGCGGCACCGAGTGCGGCCTGGTCGACCGGCCGGTCGGCGGGCAGGCAGGTGACGGCGGAGATGTTGATCACCCGGGCACCGCGGTCGGCCGCATGCACGATGGCCCGGGCCAGTGACTCGATGTCGATCGCGGCCCGCGCGGTGGCCGGGTCACCGCCGGGTGTGCGCGGTGAGAATTTGGCCGACGTCACGCGGATGGACAGCAGCCGCGCGGCCGGCGCGACGCCGGCGAACCCGTCTTCCTGACCGGGCGGAGCGGGCTGGCCCGCCACGATCCCGGCGACCAGGGTGCCGTGCCCGTCGCAGTCGGTCAGGCCGTCGGTGGACTCCACGAAGTCACCACCGGCGTCGACGTTGTTCAGCCGCGGGCCGGGCCGGATCCCGGTGTCGATGATGGCCACCAGTTGGCCCTCGCCGCGGGAGAACTGCCACGCCGCAGGCAGATTCAGCATGCCCTGGCTGGGTGTGGGCGCGCCCGCGTCGGTGCCGGGGATCACCCCGGAGACGCTGCACTGGCCGCGCTGTTCCATCGGTGCCACGGGTCCGACAGCGCCGGTGGGCGGCGGTGCGGCGGCATCCACCACCGGCGGACTGATCGCCGCCGCCCGGGCAGCCGTTCCCACCGCGCCAGCCTGCAGAGCGACCTGAGAGAAGGCCAAAGCCGCTGCGAGGCAAGCTGATCCGGCACGCATCATCGATTGAGCACCCAGGTGAACAATCCGACCACAAACGCCATCACCGGAATCAGCGATGCGTCCAGGCCCGCGGAGACGAAGCCCAGCAGCCGGCGCAGCGGCAGCGAGTAGCTGTCCGGCGACGCGATGCCGGGGTTCAGTGCCACCACCACCCACGCCAGCACCAGTACGGCGAGCACCGCCACCGCGACCAGCGCACCGACGTAGCGCCCGGTCGCGGCGTAGTACACCAGCAACGCGCCGGCCACCAGGAACGGCTGCGTCAACAGCCACGCCTTGCAGGCGGCCGAATCCCACACCCGGGCACGCAGCGTGGCCGCCAGCGAGGTGGCGCCGACCACATACCAGCCCGCGACGCTCAGCGTCTCGGGACGCAACGCGATGGCCACCGAACCCAGCACGCTGAGCAGCACGGCGGCGGCGATGAACCCGTTCTGGTGCGCGTCGCCGATCCGCACCCGCCGCGGCAGGTCTTCGAGCACCCGCAACGACGGCGGTGCCGGGGTCGGATCACCCGGCGCCGGGATCACCGGCAGCGGGAACCGCGCCCAGAGCGCCGAGAGCTGCGCCGCCTGGATGGTGATCAACAGCGCCGCCACGATCAGCCCGCAGCCCAGCGTGAGAATCGGTAGCTGCCAGAGCAATTCGGCACCGGCAGCCAGTGCGATCACGACGCCGACCACCGCCGAGGTGGTAAAGAACGCCGCCGCGCGCTCGCGCTCCGCGCTGGGCACGATGAGCGCCACCAGCGACCAGGCGGCGACGCCCGCTGCGGCCAGCAGCACCTGTGCGGCGCCGAACCTGCCGGGCACCGCCAAGGCCAGGGCGGCCCCGATCGGCGCCAGGGCGGTGATGGACAAGGGGATCCCGGTGCGCGGCGAGCGAGCGGTGGTCAACAAGCCGATGATCGCGACCAGCGCGGCTAGAACACTGGCCGCGACCAGGCCGACCAGGGCGCCGGTAGCCACCCGGTGCGCCACCGCCAGACCGGTGGCCAGCAGCGTCACACCGATCACCGCGGCGAGAGCTCCGAGCTGGATATGCCTTGGGCCCCAAGGGTTTCGCCGCGAGGTGGAGAAGATCATGGCGGCATCTGCGATGTCTTCGACGATGCCCGGCGCGGCCGGGCCCGCGGGCACCGGTTGCAGCGCGAGCAGATCGCCGTCGACCACGCCGACGGTGTCCAGGCTGGCGTCCAAGCTGAACGGCGCACCCCCGATCGGCGCCAGGCTCAGATGTGGTGCGGCGGCACCGGTCTCGCCGGCGTCACCGTTGCCGGCCGCGGGAACCACCAACCGCTGCACCGCAGGCAGGATTTCGCGCAGCGGCAACTCGGCGGGCAGGGCCATCTCCGTCAGGCGACTGTCCGCGAGGATGGCGACGCGGACAATGGGCATGACGGTCCCGGACGTCACCGGACCTCCCAATCAAGCCGGGTGTGGCGTCGGGGCCGTTGCTGGAACATCGTGCTCTCTTTCTTATTCGGCTACTTATGTGGTCGGTTCGGATTACGTGGTCGGCTCGGATTATGTGGTCGGTTCGGATTACGTGGTCTGTGCGGAGAAGTCCCGGGACAACCGGTGGCCGGGGAACCACTGTCCGTCGGGCAGGTAGGAGGTCAGTTGTTCGATCGCGACCGCGGTCGCGAACGGGGTGCCGGGGGCGAACGTCGAGACCCATTCGCCGTCGAACGCGCGGGTCGGGCTCACCAGCACCCGCCCCGCGGGGGCGTCGATCAGACTCAGGCCCACCTCGGTGGTGGTGTGCCTGCCGTCGCAGTTGCAACCCGCGACGATTTCGACGTAGCTGCGCTGCCCGGTGAACACCGACTCCACCACCGGTCGCGCCGAAGCCGGAATACCAAGGTAGTCAAGGACTTCCGCGAGCGGCGCGCCCGAGCGCAGCCGCTCGTCGGCCCGTGCGCCGACCCGGGTCGGCATGCTGAATTCCTCGAATCGGGCCGGCGGCCGCTGCGACAGGCCGACGCCCAGTACGGGAACCAGCGCGCGCGGGTCGTCGATCTCCATCGCGGTGAAGGTGATCAGCTGCGCGCTGCGCAACGCGACCACGGTGGCCGGCCCGGCGAACGACCGGGCGTCCCGCCCGGCCGCGCCGGCGCGTTGCGCGACGATGCCGCGCAGCATGTCCGCGGCGCCCGCGCTGCCGGGACGGGCGGGTCCCAGGTAACGCAGGTCGAGCCAGCGGTCCGGGAAGCAGACCAGCTTGATCCACTCTGCGACCGTCGGGTTGATGACGCCGTCCGGCGTCACCAACCCCATCCGGGTCAGCTCGTCGCGCTGACGGTCGAAGAACGCGGTTCGTTCGGCACTGTCGCGATACGGTGGAGTGATCGCGAGTACCCACGGAAAACTGCCCGCCCCAACAGTTTCCGCGATGAACCACGCCTGATCGACGGTCAGCTCAACGGCATTGGGCCTGGAGTCCATCGACATCCATCAACTCGGCTGAGCGCTCAGGCGCCCCACTTGGCGGCTTCGGCCTGGTCGCGGGCCATCATCGCCATCGTGTTGGCTTCGTGGGTGCTGGCCATCGACTGATACGCCCGCACCAGATCCTCCATGGCCTGGTTCCACTGCACCTGCCAGGCCTGATACGTCAACCCGGTGTCACCCTGCCAGGCACTGTGCAAGGCGGCCTGCTCGGCGGAGATGTCGGCGCCCAGCCCCGTCATCGTGCCCGCGTAACCGGCCATGTCCCCGGCGTGCGCCAGCATCGCCGGGTAGTTGTACATGATCTGCGACATGCGTGATCCTCCCTGGTAACAGACCGGCTCAGAAACCGGTGTAGGTCGAGGCGGCCGCGGCATCGGCAGCCACATAGGTACCCGCGGCATCACCGAGGTTGGCCTGCGCGATGTCCAGCAACGTGTTCACCCGCGCCGCGACCTCCACGAACCGGGCGTGCGCCGCCTGAAACGCCGCCGCGGACTCACCCTGGTGAAACGCCTGCGCCGACATCGCCGCCTGCTCGGCCTGCCCGATCGTGTGCCGCATCAACCCCGCCTTGGCGCCGAACGCCGCCTGCGACGACACCAACTGCGGAATATGAGCATCCAACAAACTCATAATTCTCCCTTTCCAATCTTCTTGCGATTCCTGCGAATCAGAACTTCATCACCGACCGTTACGCGGTAAGTCGTCTCGCTGACTTTCCGGCCCCCTTTCCTCTCGTCCCTGCTCCCAGGTGCTCGGCGTCATCGGCATCCGTGGGCCACCGCCGAATTCGTCGCCGGCCAATGCGGTCAGACCGGCCGCCCGGGACAGGGTCTCTCGGGGTATGGTGCCGGCGAACCCGAACGTTCCGGCGCCCCGTTCCGAAGCCTGCGCGCCGTCCTCCCAGATGGGATCGACGTCCAGGTCGGCATTCACGAATTCGTCGCTGTGGTCGTGCAGCGGTGCTCGCCGGCGCCGCCTGGCGCGCGCCGCGGCACTGCTGGCCGCCGCCGCGCCGGAGGCGGGAACAGTCGCGGCGGGCGCCTTGGCGCCGGTGCGGCCGCCGACCGTCGGACCTAGGCCCGGGCCCCAGTCGTCGGGTCCGGCCACCGCGTAGGCCAACCCGGTGGCCGCCGGCACTGCCGGCGCCGGCGCCGAACCGGCGGGCGCACCCGCTCCGGTCGCCGAAACCGGCGCCCCGGCGGGACCGGGCGCCGGCGCACCGAGTGCGGCGAGCGAGAAGGTCCGAGGTTGCGGCTGCGGCACCGAAACCTCGGCGTCCGCGGGCAGATCGGGGACGGTGTCGAAGTTGATCAGTCCGAGAAATGCCAGGCTGGCCAGTCCGACCGCGAACAGCGGTGGCGCCCACAGCGGCGCGCTGAGCACGGTCCCCCAGGTGCCCCAACCGACCGGCTGGAAGAAGGCCTGGTACCCGAGCCAGAAAAGCAGCGGGCCCCAGGTGACCAAAGCCGCGTACGGGTTCTGGATGAAGTCGACGATCATCTGCGAGATCTGCTCGACGGGGTGCGTCAGGAAATACCAGAGCTCGTCGCCGTAGGGCAGCGCCTTCACGTATGCCTCGAGTGCGGCGACGATGGCGTCGATGATGCTGTTCAGCGGGTTGGAGTCAGCGGCAGCTGCCGCCGCGCCGGTCTGCGACAGATCCGTGGCCTGCGCACCCGGACTCAGCACGGTCGGTGCGGCGGTACTGCGCGGGGCCGAGGCCAGCGCGGCGCCCGCAGTCGCCTGGTACAGCGCCATGGTGGTCGCGGCTTGCAGCCACATCCGCAGGTAGTCAGCCTCGTTGAGGGTGATCGGGATGGTGTTGATGCCGAAGAAATTCGTCGCCACCAGCATGCCGTGCACCAGGTGGTTGGTGGCCAACTCCGCCAGCGTCGGCATTGCCCCGAGCGCCGCGGTGTACGCGGTCGCCGCGACGTCGTGCTGGGCCGCCACGCCGGCGGCGTCGGCGCTGGACTGTCGCAGCCACGCCGAGTACGGCTGATGCGCCGCCACGTACCGTTCGGCGCTCGGCCCCTGCCAGGCGCCCGCGCCAACCGCCCCCACCAGGCCGTCCAGTTCTGCTGCAGCCGAAGCATATTCGGCGCTGAGCGCGCTCCAGGCACCGGCGGCCGCGGTGAGCGACGCCGGACCCGGCCCGCTGCTCAGCAACGCCGAATGCACCTCGGGCGGCGAAGCAACCCAGATCGGCCCCAGTGGGGAGGTCATGTCAGCCGCCCGCGATCCCGTAGGTCGCAGCGGCCGCGGCGTCACCGGCCGCGTAGCCGGCTCCGGCCGTTCCGACGCCGACGCCGGCCCGACCCAGTTCCTCGACGCCCTGGGCCGCCACCGCAGCGTGCTCCTCGCCCTGCGCGCTGAACCCGGCGGCGGTCTGCAGCGACACCGGGTCCGCCGCCGGCGGTACCACCGCGGTGATCAGCGGCGCCGCGCTGGCATGCGCGGCGGCCAACCGGGCCGTCAGCGCCTCCACCGCGGCGCTGGCGGCGGCCAATCCTTCAGGAACCACTCGCAACGTCATGACTGACTTCCCTCCTGTTGCGTATCACCAATAATCGAGGCCGCACCGACCAGCGGATTGACCAACTGCAGGTACGTCGGGTCGTCGCTGTCGGACAGCAGCACGGCCCGGCCGGCCGGCAGCCGGCTGAACCGCTGACCACGGATCTTCCCGCTGTCCTGCGGGTTACCGGCCAACATCAACGTGGTGGCCTGCAGGTCGTTGAACCTGCGCAGCAGCGGGTTGGTCATCAACGCGTGCGCCGACCCAGACGCCCGACCGGTGACGATCACCCGCAGCCCCAGCTCGGCGGCCTGACCGAGCAGCCCGATCAGCGGGGTCCAGGGACGCTGGCCGACGTACGGACCGCTGGTCGCCGCCGAGTCCGGGACCTGGTCGACGTCGTCGATGATCAGGTAGTGGGTGTGGCTGTCGGGGCCGCCCTGGTACGTCCACCGCGACAGTTCGGCGGGCGACAGACCGGCCGGCGGCCGGCGTGACTCGATCAGGTTGGCCAGGCCGATCATCGCCGGGGTGATCCGGTCGATGTTGGCCGTGTACTCGTTGTCCGGGAACAGGGGTTCGTCGACCAGGTGCAGTCGCCGGTCGAGCACGGTGAAGGCGACCTGGTCGGCGGTGGAGTTCTCGCGGATGGTGCGGATGATGTGGCGCAGCAGCGTGGTCTTACCCGACTTGCTGTCGCCGAACACCATCAGCAACGGGTGCTCGCGGAAGTCGTGCACCACCGGCGCGAGGTCCTGTTCGCGCTGGCCGATCACGATCTGCTCGGGTCCCCGATACAGCGCGCCGACCGCGGCCGGTGTCAGGTTGGTGGGCAGCAACCGGACCGGCGGCGCGACCTGGCCCGGGTAGCGGGCGTTGATCTCGGCGATCTGCTCCAGTTGCGGCTCGGCGAACAGGAAGTGCTGGGCGGCCATGGTCAGGCCGCGGCCCGGCTGATCGTGCGGGACGGCTTCGGCCGGGCGATGCAGCGCACCGGCCACCCGCACGTTGCTGTCCCGCGCGTCGTGCAGCCTGAGCTCGAGACGCAGCCCTAGCCCGTCGCGCATGGCCAGCGGCACCTCCAGCCAGCTCGGCGTGGTGACGACGACGTGGATGCCGTAGGCCAGGCCGACATTGACCAGTTCGGTCACTTTGGCCAGCAACGGATTTCGAGTGTTGAACTGGTCGGTGTTGTCGCGGCTGAAGGCGTACAGGTTGTCGATGACCAGGAACACCTCGCCGAATCCGTCGTCCTGCGGCGCGACACCCTGGCCGTTGCCGGGACGGTCGCGGAACGCCTCGCGGTGCTGGCGGTACAGCAGCAGCTGCTCCAGCTCACCGAAGGTACGGCGGATGCGCTCGGGCTCCAGCGCCGAGGCCACCGTGCCGACGTGGGCCAGATCTTCCAGCGCACGCAGCTGTCCGCCGCCGTAGTCCAGGCAGTAGAAGGTGACCTCGCGCGGGGAGTGCAGGCTGGCCGCCGACATGATGAAGGTCTGCAGCGCAGTGGACTTTCCGGACTTCGGACCCCCGTGGATGACCATGTTGCCGGCCGCCGAGGTGGCGTCGAACACCAGCGGGTCGCGGCGCATCTCGAACGGCTTGTCGACCTCGCCGAGCGGCCAGCGCCACTGCCGCGGCTGTATCCCGGAGCGGGCCAGCACCGCGGTCAGCGGGATCGGTTCGTCCAGCGGGGGCAGCCACAGTTGCGGCGCTCGCGGTCCGTAGCCGGCCAGTTGCTCGCCGATGGTCGCGATCAGCTTGCGCGGCGGGCCGATCGGCTCGTCTTCCTCACCACCGGCGATCACCATGCCCGGATCGGGCTCCACCGCTGCTGCGGTGAACAGCTTTGGCTCCGGAATAGATTGCACCACAAGTGTTTTCGCAGTCTGAGGGGGCTCGTAGATACCGTCGACGTAGGTGGACCGGAACTTGATCGGGGTGGCACCCGGTGCGGGCACCAGGAACCCGATTCCCTTGTGCTCCTTGCCGGATTCGATGTGATAGGCATCCTCGACCCCGATGATCTGGCGGGACACACTGGGGCTGGCCACCTTCAAACCGATCCGGTAGGAGGTGTTCTTGTCGATGTCCTTGATCTTGCCCACGTCCAGCGTCTGCGAGGCGAACAGGATGTGGATACGGAACGAGCGCCCTTTACGCGCCACGTAGTCGAATAACTCCGCGTACTCCGGGTGATCGGCCAGCATCAGGGTGAACTCGTCGGCGACCACGAAAAGCGTTGGAATGGGCGGCAAATCGTGGCCCGCCGCCTGCGCCGCCTCGTACTCGGTCACCGAGTTGAACGCACTGCCCTGCACGCGGCGACCGGCCTCACGCAACAGCATCTCGCGCCGGGCCACCTCGCCGCGCAGCGTGTCGGCGAACCGGTCGGCCAGCGACTTCTTCTCGGCCATGTTCGAGATGACCGCGACGACCTGCGGGAAGTTGCGGAAGCTGTCGGCGCCCGCCTCACCCTTGAAGTCGGCGTAGATGACGATCAGCCGGTCGGCTGAGTGCGTGGTCAGCAACGCCAGCAGGATCGACATCAGGGTCTGCGACTTGCCGGAACCGGTCATACCGATCATCAGCCCGTGCGGCCCCATGCCGCCTTCGGCCTCGTCCTTGAGGTCGAACATCAGCGGCTCACCGGTCGCGGTGACGCCGATCGGGACCCGCAGCTCTTCGTCCCGGCTGCGTGGTGCCCACAGCGCGGGCACATCGAGCCGGGATGCGTCCGAAATGCCCAGCAGGGTGGTGAAATTGGCGCCCCGGGTGGCCGCCGAGCGCAGCCCGGTGTGGGTGGGGTTGGAGTCCCAGCGGGACAGCCGCCGCGCCAGGTGCGCGGCCTCGTCGGCACCGAACTGGTCGGCGGCGTCGATGTACGGCTGCCAGCCCCCGGTCTGCCAACGCTGAATGGCCCCGCCCGCCACCTGCAGGATCGGCTTCTCCGGGTCCGAGTACTGCTCCCGGTTCGGCGGGGTGGCCGAGATGTGCAGCACCGTGACGCCGGCGCGCCCGGCCGCCAGCGTCGAGAGGTTCAGGTCGTAGCCGGGGTCGTCCACCACGATCAGCAAGTGCCGCAAGGCATCCACCGGCCGTCCGGTGAAGGCCGGGCGGTCCTCGATGGCCGGCCCGAGCAGGTCGATCAGGTCGTCCGGGTCGGTGGTGAGGTAGCGGGCCGGGCCGACGCCGTCGACCTGACCGGGAATGTCGACGTGCGGTAGCCATTTCAGCCAGGACCAGTCGCGGCCCTCCAGGTCCCGGCTGGCCAGCGCCACCCCGAGCACCGTCGGATCGTGCCAGGTCACCGCCTGGGCGATCCAGGCGCGCACCGCGCCGCGCACCTCTGCCTGGCCGGCGCCCGCGCCGGGAATGACCGTGATGCGGGACAGCTTCGTCAGGTCGACTCCGGTCGGCACATCGCGCACGGTGCGCTGCGTGTCGAGCAGGCTGCGTAATGCGCTGTGCGACACCGGTTCCAGATCGATTTCGTCGGCGGTGTCGTTGACCCGCAGCGCGGTGGTCAGCGGTGCGGAGTGCCGACCGGCCCGCAGCACCAGGAAGTCGGGGTCATGCGGGTCCCGCTCCCACTGCCGTCGGGACCCCGGCACCGCGGCCAGCGCCTCGGGCTCCGGGTGCGACCACTCGGCCGCGGTGCGCTGCTCGGCCGCCTGGGCGCGGATGTTGTCCCGGACCACCGAGAGGTAACGCAGATAATCGGCCCGTTCGGCGTCGACCTCCTCGGTGCGCATCTTGTTGTCGTTGCCGCGGTAGAGCGCGGTGGCCGCCAACAGCAACACGAACGGAAAGAACAGCGTCTGCGGCGAGATCACCCGCATGCCGGTGGCGAACAGGGCGACGATCATGCCCACGATCAGGATGCCGATCAGATACGGCATGGCACGCCGGAACAGCGAGGGCGGGATCACCCGCGGCAGCTCCGGTGGCGCCTCGATGGTGATGGTGCCCTTGCGGGCACTGGGCGGCGCCAGCCGCCGGCGCGCCTCGAATATCAGTCTGCTCATCGGGGCTCCCCTTCGGCGGATACCGGACGACCCGGCCGGCTGTCCGGCGGCAAACCGTCATGCGCCAGCAGCGCATCGGTGCGCGACAGCGTCGGGCCTGCTGCGAACAAGGACAGGATCGACCACGGTATGGCCAGCGGCGGCGAGGTAAGGCCAAGCGCCTCAACGGCTTTGCCCTGTCCGTTGGAACCCGACTGGCCCCTGGACCGGTCCGACTCGTTGTCGATGCCGTAGCGCACGCCGGTGTCCGACACCCAGAACAGCGATCCGGTGGCCGGTGCGGCCGCTCCCCCGCCGACGGTCTGGGTGAAATAGCCGGTGCCGGGCGTCAGGGCGACTTTCGCGCCGCCGCCGACCAACTCGACCGGCCGGACTCCCTCGGCGACCGGCAGCGCCGAGCCGGACAGCAGGGTCAGCGAACTCGTCGCCGCACCGTTGGGCTTGCTCCAGGACGCGCAGGTGACCGGATTTCCGGCGGCGTCGACCAGCGTCACCGGCTGCGCGGGGTAGCGCGAGGTGTCCAGCAGTCGTGACACCGGCAGCTTGGCGATCTCGTCGGCAGCCAGCCGCGGAGGCTGTTGCAGGCCATAGGAGTTGGTGTTGCGCAGGATCGCCGCCAGCACCGGTGAGATCGGCTGCAGGCCGTCCGGCAGCACCGCGTAGAAGTTGTCCGCTCCGGCCCGGTCCACCGCGTAGGACACCACCACCGCTCCGATCGGCGCGGGCACCGCGAAGCCGGCCGGGTTCCCGGCGTTGGGGATGGGCGGCGCCGCCAGGGGTGGGGATTCCGGAATGGCATTGAACAGGCCTGAGGCGATGGGCCGTGGCGCGGGCACGTCGGTGCCCAGGCCCAGCGCGTTGGTGACGGCGCGGTCGGCCAGGTCGATCCGGCTGCGCTTGCCCTCCCAGAGCAACCAGGTGCCCTCGCCGCCCGATGCGGCGGCGTCGACCAGGATCACCTGCTTCGAACTGACCATGGACGCCCGGGCGCCGTCACTGTGCAGCGGGCCCGCGATCACCGTCACGCCCGTGCTGCGCGCGCCCCGCCCGGGTTGCCCGGTGACCCCGTCACATACCGTCCAGTCCGCGTCGCGCGAGGTGCTCTGCACCATGCGCTCCGGAGCACCCGGGATTCCGACCAGGTTGCCACGCGGAAACTTGTCCAGCTCAGCACTTTTGACCGTCGTGGGGTTGACGGGCTGACCGGCGATCAGCCGGGCGGAGGTCAGGTTGAGCACCGGGTGCAACTGGTCGCCCACCCGCACATACAGCGCGGCGGTGGACCGATCGGCGAGCACCACGTTGTTGCCGACCTGCCCGTTGGGCCGGATCAACGAAAACACAAAGCACCCAAGCAGACCGGTGACCAGCAGCAGCACCCCCATCAACACCGCACGCGACTGGCTGCGCAACGGCTCGACGAGCATTCTGGTGTCGTGCAACGCAATTCCGGAGGCGATGCGCCGCATCACGAACCGCCAGCCGGTCACCTGGTGGCGGGTGACGAAACCACGCCGGTACTCCACCTTGTCCGGGTTCTCGTTGACCGGGGTCCGGGAGGCGAACGACCGCCGATCGTCCGCCCACTCCCCTTCGGACTCGTTCTTGCTCATGCGGGCACCGAAAGTCCGAGACCGCGCAGCAGCGGAGCCACGGTGTTGCGGACGTCTTGTGCGGTGATTGTCATCAATTCCTCATCGGTGAATTCACCTGTGCCGGCTTGCTCGGAATGATCGAGCCGGAATTCGCGCTCTTCCTCCGAGCGCTCGACGATGTTACGAACGAACCGGCCGTTGCCGGCGATGTCCAGGCTGCGCCGGTCGATGCCGTTGCTGTCGGGTGACGAGGTCTCGGCCAGGTGGGTGAACAGCTTCTGCATGTCGGCGAGCGCGGCCGGCTCGAACACGCTATCCCGTTGCTGCGCCATGAGATTCGCGATCTCGGTCAGCTCCGAAGGCTGGTAGGACGGGAAGTCGATGCTGCGGGTGAACCGGGACCGCAGACCCTCGTTGGTGTCGAGGAACTTGTCCAGGTCGGCGCGATACCCGGCGATGATGACCACCAGCCGGTCGCGGTCGTTCTCCATGCGCGCCAGCAGTGTGTCGATGGCCACCAGCCCGAAGTCGTTTTTGGCGCCGGTGGCCACCAGCGCGTACGCCTCGTCCAGGAACAGCACACCGTCCAGCGCGCTGTCGATGATCGCGTTCGTCTTGGCCTCGGTCTCACCGATGTGCTGGCCGATCAGGTCGGCGCGATGCACTTCACGGATGTTCTCCCGCTTCAAAAGGCCTAGGCCGCAATAGATCTTGGCGACCACACGGGCGATGGTGGTCTTACCCGTTCCGGGCGGGCCGGCGAACACCAGGTGGTGGGTGCGCTGGGCGACGGTCAATCCGCGTTGCTGTCGCAGCACCGCCATGGCCACCGAACTCTTCAGTCGCGATACCTGGTTCTTCACTTCGTCCAGGCCGATGAACTCGTTGAGCGCCACCTCCGCTTCGGCCAGCAGGGCGGCTTTGCGCTCCCGGGCACCGGGGTCCACGAAGTCGGCGTCGCTGGGTTCGGTGTCGCGATTCCACGGGTCGGTGCGGGCCTCGATGCGCGCCGCGGTGGTGGTGACCATCCCGAAGGTCGGGTCGGACAGCGCCTGCTCGATTTCTTCGTTTTCCGGGTTCGCGGCATACAACTCGTGCAGCACGTCGCTGGCCGCTTCTTCGTCCACGTGCGCGCGCAGCGCCAGCGCCTTGGCCAGCGCGCCGTCGACGGCGGCCACGGCGATGGGCCCCTCGGGTTCTTCCAAATAGGACAACGCCGGAGCGAACATGCCCAGTCGCGCCAGTGAGGTGCCCAGGGCGATCTTCACCGCGTGCGCGAAGGCCTCGTCGAGGTCGGGGTCGTTGACGATCGGGGTCAGTAGCTTGACGACGTCCGACCAGCGCTCGGCGCGGTAGTTGATGACGACGGAGATCCAGCGGGCTTCGCGCGACTTCGGCCGGCGTTCGGCGATGCGGGTGACGATGTCGTTGGCTTCGGCGAAGTGCCCCTCGGATGCCAGCGCGGCCGCGTAGGCGAGGTGGAAGTCGTCCGGCGTACTGGCCCGGAACTGCAGATACAGTCCGGTGTCGTAGCGGAACCCGAGCGCGCCGGGCTTGAGCTCCACCTGGCGCTGCAGCACACCCGCCGTGGCCGCGGTGCGCGACACCTGCTCCAGCACCCGCTTGGAGGTGTCGCCGGAAGCGGCCAGACCGGTCCACGCGTCGCACTGTTCGTGCGCGACCCGGGTCAGTGCGCTGAAGCCGGATCGGGCCGCATCCAGGTCGGCGGGGCGCTGCCGCTCGTATACCGCGATGCCCAGGGCGCGGCAGCAGGTGGCAAACCTGCTGATCACGTCTTCGTCCACCCTGCCGTCCGGTCGGGATGCGCGGGGTTGAGCCGCCAGCATGCCTATGTCACCGCGTTCCACGCGCCTGCCGTCCCCTGATGTCACGATCGCCATTGGCGAAGTTTGCCTGTCATTAGCCCCACGAAGTTAGCATTCCCTAAGCTAACTGTCGAGGCGGTCAATTGGGTGCTGTACGCCACAATTGCTCCCGTCCTGACCACGGCTGACCAGCATTTCTCCGGCTCGCCACGATTGCGGGCGAACTGGTTCAGCAGCTTACTGAATATGATTTTCATTAACAACTTGGGGGCTCATCTCTGCTCCTCGGGTGTCGGTGGCGGCCAGGTCTCCGGCAGCATCGGCACCACCGGTCCCGATCCGAACTCGTCGCCGGGCAGTGCGGCCAACCCGGCAGCTGCAGCCGTCCCGGCGCCGACCGTCCCGGAAAATCCCAGCGGTCCCGCGCCCCGCTCCGATGCCACCGGCGCAGCGTCCGGCTCAGGATCGGCGCTCAGGTACTCGAAGCGATGGCCGCGATCCTGCACGGCCGCCCGGCGGCGCCGGCGCCCGCGGGCCTGTTCCTTCGCGGCTGCGGTAACGACCGCCGGTGCAGAGGCTGCATCCGGCTCGGCGGCTTTGCGGCCGGCGCTGGACTTCGCCGTCGAGCCGGCGCCCATTCCCGGCCCGCCGACCAGATAGGGGTAACCGGCCGGCCCCGCACCCGGCGGCGCCGGGGGCGGCGGGGCGGGGACGCCGTGCTGGCGGGCCGGCGCCGCGCTGGACGGCGCCGGTGTCGGCGCCGGCGCGGGGGTTGCGGCACCCGTGCCGAGCGGGGAGACCGCCGTCGCGGGCGGACCGGCCGCCGGTGACACCGGTACCGGCACGGCCGCCGGCGGGTTGCCGGCACCGATCCCGGCCAGCCCGCCCAGACCGGCCAGGCCGGCCAAGCCGAGACCGGCCGGCGGTAGCCCGAGCGCCAGCGGCACGAGCAGCTGCAGCTGCGGGAAGGTGCTGATCGCCTCGCCCGCATGCCCGATCTCGTCGGCCACCAGCAGCGGCAGGTCGTTGTCCAGCTGCGCGAGGGCAGCCGACGGATTCTCCGGAAACTCCTCGATGTCCCTGGCCAGGGTGTCGGTGATCTCGGTGACGCGATTCAGCCACCAACTCAATTGCGTCGGGTCGCCGCCGTCGTTGTCGACGATGCCGCCATCGTCGTCTCCGTCGTCGGTGTCACCGTCGTCGGCCGCCTCGATCTGCGGAGCCGGATCGGCCGCCGACGCCGGCGCCGCGGTAGCGCCGGTGGCATCGGTAGCCGCTTGATACGCGGTCATGGTGCCGGCCGCCTGAATCCACATCCGGACGTAGTCGGCCTCGTTGACCGCGAGGGGAATCGTGTTGATCCCGAAGAAGTTCGTGGCGAGCAGCGCGGCATGCGTCGCGTGGTTGGCGGCCAACTCCGCCAGGGTCGGCATGGCGGCCAGGGCCGCGACATACGCCGTCGCGGCAGCCTCGTGCCGGGCGGCCGCCGCTGCGCTGGTGACAGCGGAGCGCTGCAACCACGCCAGGTAGGGCCCGTGCGCCGCCGCGTACCGGGCGGCGGTCGGACCGTCCCAGGCGCCGGACTGCACGGCCGCCAGCACGGCGGCGAGTTCGTCGGCCACCGCGGTGTACTCCGAACTCAGCGAGTTCCAGGCCTGCGCGGCCGCGAGCAGCCCGGCAGGACCCGGCCCGGTGTTCAGCAGGGCCGAGTGGGTCTCGGGTGGGAACGCCATCCAGACCGGCACGTATTAGTTGTCGGTGCCCGCACTGGGGTAGTTCCCGGAGCACCGAGAATTCCTGCCAGCCGCACAGGAAACTCCTACCTGGACGGCGGCATCACGGTTTGGTCGCGCTGACCAGCGTGTTGCGGGCGAACATCGCCGCCGCCTGCGAATCCGGCCCCGGGATCGGCCGGCCCACCTCGCGCAGGTAGTCGTTGAGCGGCGTGCCGATCGCCGTCCAGCCGTGCTGACCGAACCATTCGGCGGCCGGCGCGCACTGCTCGTTGTAGACCAGTTGGAAGAACGGGCGCCGGCCGCGGTCCGGGTTGGCACGCTCCTCGGCGATCCTGGCCTCGAACTCATCCGGCGGAAGCGGGGCGCCGTCCTCCACCGCGACGTGGCTGCCCGGGGCGGCCAGCGCGTCGATGCCGGTGAACAGCTGCTCCTCCGCGGCGGCCGGGAGGTAGATCAACAGTCCCTCGGCGATCCAGGCGGAAGACTTGGTGGAGTCGAAGCCGTTGTCCTGCAACGCCTGCGACCAGTCGTCGCGCAGGTCGACGGCGATTTCGCGTCGTTGCGCTCGCGGTTGCACGCCGTGCTCGGCCAGCACCTGCCGCTTGAATTCGAGCACCTGCGGCTGATCCAGCTCGAATACCGTCGTCCCGTCCGGCCACGGCAGCCGGTAGGCCCGGGAGTCCAGGCCGGCGGCCAGGATCACCACCTGCCGGGCACCGGCCGCCGCGGCACGCTCGAAATATGCGTCGAAGTACTTGGTGCGGCCGGCCTGGAAGTTGACGAAGTGCTGACCGAAATCGTCGCTCTTCAGCTCGTGGTCGGGCGCGTTTCCGTCCAGCACGTCGGCCCAGGTGCCACCGACGGCGCGACAGAACATCTCGGCGTACGGGTCGACCACCAGCGGTTCGGGCTTCTGGGCCTCCAGCGCCCGAGCGGTCGCGACGAACAGCGCCGTCGAACCGACGCTCGTGGTGATGTCCCAGGTGTCACGTTCACTTCGCACCCGACCGACTCTACGCGTCCGCCGGGTGGTCAGCGGTGGTCCGTCTCCCAGGACTGGGGCAGCATGGGTACCGTTGGGCCACTGCCGAATTCATCGTCCGCAAGCGTCGCCAGCCCGACGGCGTCAGCGGCCGGCTCGTTGCGAACCGTGCCGGCAAAACCGAGGTTTCCGGCGCCGCGATCGGAGGCCACCGCGACGAGTTCGGGTGCGTCCGGGGCGTCCCACTGCGGGTCGACGTCGATGTTCATGTCCACGAACTCGTTGCCGTGGCCGCGCTGCGTGGTGCGCCCGCGCCGGCGCCGGCGGGCCGCCGCGCGGGCTTCTGCCGCGGCCGCCGCGGCCGCCGAGTCGGGCTCCGACGCCGAGCGTTTGGCGCCGGCGGCGGCACTCATCCCCGACCCGAATTCGACGCCGGGACCGCCACCCACCAGAAATGGGAAGCCGAACCCGGCCGCAGCTGGAGCCGGGGGCGGGGGCGGGGCGGCGCTGCTGACCGAACTGGTCATGGTCGGCGCCGTCGTGGCCGGCGCTGCGGGCGCGGCCGATGCGACGACGGAGGGGGCCGAGGACGCGACCGCAGGCAATGTCGGCGCCGCGGCCGCCGGCGGCACGATCGCGGGCGGCAGCGCGGGCTGGATCGCCCCCAGACCCGCCAGGCCCGACAGGCCCGACAGCGACCCCAGGTTGGCGATGGCTCCGCTGATCGCCACCGCCAGCAACTGCGGGGATTGGCCGACGGCTTGCAGCGCCTGCGCGACGTGGGTCGGCCAGTCGAACTCGGCGAGCTCCACCAGGTACTCGAACGCCGCGGCGGGATTGGTGAACAGCTGCTGCACGAACGTCTGGAACTGCTGGCCGAATTCCAGCGAGCGGGCCACCCACCACAGCGGTTGCGTCGCATCGGCGTAGTCGTGCATGTGCACGCCGTTGAGGGTGCCTTCCAGGGGATCCCAGTCGATCTGCCCGTTTGTCACCAGCCGGAGCAGGTCCGCGACGAGGTAGTCGAGCGCAGTGGGGTCCCCGTGATCGTGGTCTTCGTGACCGTCCTCGCCTTCGTGCTCTTCCTCATGGTCATGGTCGTCATGGTCATGGTCGTCTTCGGCGAGCACGATCTGCGGTGCCGCACTGCTCTGGGGCGTGGCCCCCAGCGCGGCACCGGATACGGTGTCGTAGGTTGCCATCGCGGTGGCCGCCTGAACCCACATGCGGGCGTAGTCGGCCTCGTTGAGCGCGATCGGGATGGTGTTGATCCCGAAAAAGTTGGTGGCCACCAGCACCCCGTGGATGGCGTGGTTGGCGGCCAGTTCGGCCAGCGTGGGCATGGCGGCCAGCGCCGTCGTGTAAGCGGCGGCGGCGGTTTCGTGCTGGGCGGCCGCGGTCAGGCTGTTGGCGCCGGCCTGCGTCAGCCAGGCCAGGTAGGGGACGTGCGCGGCGAGGTACTGTTCGGCGCTCGGTCCTTGCCAGGCTCCGCCCTGCACGGCACCGAGCACCGTGACGAGTTCGTCGGCGACCTCGGTGTACTCGGAGCCCAGCCACGACCAGGCGGCCGCGGCCGACAGCAACGAGCCCGGGCCCGGGCCGCTACTGAGCAGCGCCGAATGCACTTCGGGCGGCGACGCCATCCACATCAGCATCGCTCACCCCCGCGAATAGATGAGAATGATTTTCATTATCAGCTATTCGACACCACTGTGCGTCGCCGCGCAAGTCCTCTCCGGACTGCCGGCGTCAGGTCCGGGAGAAACTCAGATGAGCGGTCGACCGGCCTTGATGCGCCGATCGAGGTCCCACAGCAGCACGTTGAACGGGAAGTGGCGGACGAACCGCGGCATCAGCCCGTTCTTGATCCGCACCACCATCATCAGCTGGTCGAACAGGCGTTGTCGGCGCTCGTCCCAGGGAAAACCCATCTCGTCGCGGAACCGTTGCGGCAGAAAGCCGCTGGTGATCAGCAGGGCAAGGCTCTCCGGGACCACGGTCAGCAAACCGGGCAGGGGCAGCCGCTTAATCCGCGCGACCGCAATCGGATAGAGGTACTCACGGACGGCGTCGTCGATGTGCACCTTGGCCAGCGACTCCTGCCAATAACGGTCGAACGCGGCGCGGTCGGCCGGCCACATCTCCGGCGGCACCTGCAGGGTGGTGCCCAGCGCCATCCCCTCGCGGTAGTGGCGCTCGGCGTCTTCTTCACTGAGCTCCCCGACGAAAGTCCGGTAGACGTCGACCCCCCCTTTGTAGAGGCAGGCGGCAACCCAGAGCTGCAGTTCGGGGTCGAAGGCGTTGTACTGGACGGGACTGTCGGGCGTGGAACGGACTTGCGCATGCGCCCGGTTCACGGCGCGGCGAAAGGCCGCCTTCTGCGCGTCGGTGCCGGCGGTGGCCACAGCCAGGTAGGTGAAGGTGGTGCGTGCCCGCTTGATCGGATGCAGGTCGATACGTCCGCTTTCGACGCGACTCTCCATCACTCCGTACCCCACGCCGGGCCGCGCGAGCTGCATGATCACGTTGGCGGGCCCCGCCAGTAGCGCGACCCCCATCATCCCGTCGTCAACGCTCGGCCCCCACAGCCGCCGGGTTCGCCCGGATCGGGCCGGTTCTGCGACCGCCCGTTCGACGTGCCGAACCAGGTCCTGACTCATCTCAGGAGTTGCCATCCAACGACCCTTCTCGCCCTGCCGGGTCCGCAAATTCTGTTAACATTCGTTTCCAGATGTTTGTCGGTGCCCACCCGTGCTGTCAAGATGGGGGCCATGGGTTCCGATCACGCAGCTGCGAGCACGCGACCTTACCGCGGAGTGGACGCCGCAGCGCGCCTCGCCGAACGCCGCGGAAAGCTGCTCGCGGCCGGCCTCGAGCTACTCGGCGCGGTCCAGAAGGACTTGTCCGCGGTCACGGTGCGCGCGATCTGTCAGGAAGCCGGCGTGGCGACCAGATACTTCTACGAGAACTTCTCCGAGAAAGACGAGTTCATCGGGGCGGTTTTCGACTGGATCATCGCCGATCTGGCCGGCAAGACCCAGGCCGCGGTGCTGGCCGCGCCGGTAGCCGAACAGACCCGAGCCGGGATGGCCTACATCGTGAACACCATCTCCGACGATCCCCGGGTCGGCCGCCTGGTGTTCAGCACCCAACTCTCCGATCCGATGGTGATCCGCAAACGCGCCGAGTCCACCGCGTTGTTCGCGGTGCTGTCCGGGCAGTACGCCGCCGGAGCGCTGCACATCTCAGCAAACGAGCGGCTCAACATGGGCGCGCACTTCGCGGTGGGTGGCGTAGGTCAGGCGATCAGCGCCTGGCTGGACGGCAGCGTCAGGCTGGCGCCCGACGAACTGGTCGATCAGCTGACGTTGCTGGTGAGCGAATTGACCAGCCCGGGCCTGTACGGCCTCAAGGGAAAAGCGGAAGTTGCCACAGGCGCATCCCCGGATCCAGGAGCCAGCGACGCATCAGGGTGATCCGCATGATGCGCTGCGCACCGCTGATCAGCAACATTGCCATCGGCACCTCGATCAGCAACGCGGTGACCACCGACAGCCACACGTCGTCGGGCCCGGCGGTCATCAGGTCGAACCAGGCGTCGCAGATCAGCAACACCCCGCTGGTGAATGCGGTCAGCAGCAGCAACTGCCGGCGCAGGAAACCCAGCACGGCAGTCGCCAGCATGAACCCGACCAGCAGGATGTCGAAGCCCACCCAGGTGGCCGGCCAGTTGTGGGCGACGTAGTTGGGGGGCAGCGTCATCGACAGGTACCCGATCCAGGGCACCAGGGCCATCGAACCGCTGACGATCAGCCCGAGGTTGATCCGCCGCCGCCGACCCAGCTCGGCGGGTTCGACCAGCTCGCTCAACGGTTGCTCGAGCCGCGAGATCAGCTCCTTGCGCTGCGCCGGGGACAGCGCCGCAATCTGCTCTTCGCTCAGGATGTGCTGTGTCACACCCGAAGACTGTCACACTCGACGGCTAGTGGCCGACGGCCACCGGCGGCCGCCGGTCGGCCGCGGTCTTGGGCACCGCCGGGGTGTCGGCTTCATTGAATTCCCTTATCCAGCAAGCGAACTCAAGCATGATGCCGTCGGGATCCTGGAAGTAGAAAGACCGCACGTAGACGCCGGGATGAACCGTCGCCGCCACCTGCATAGGGCTCTCGTCGTGATTGAGCACCGGGCCGACCCGCACCCCCTTGTCCTTCAGCCGCTGCCGATACGCGTCGAATTTGTCCGCCGGCACGTGGAAGGCGAGATGGTTCATCGTGCTCACCGCGCTGGTGATGTCGCCTAGCCCCGGCAGCGCCCCGGGCGAACTGATCCCGGGCACCCGGTCGGCGGCCTCGGTGAACCAGAAGAATGCGACGCAGTCGCCGTTGCCGGCGTCGAAGAAGAAGTGCTGACCCGCACCCCCGGGCAGATCGAGCGACTTGATCAGCGGCATACCCAGGATGTTGCTGTAGAAGTCCACGGTGCGCGCCATGTCCGAACACACCAGGGCGACGTGGTTGATGCCGCCGAGCTCGAACTCGGTGTTGGTGTTGTGCGGCTTGATCATCGCCCGCCTCCCTACCTAAGATCCAAACCTGAATCTAACATCAGATTCAGGTTTGTGGGAGGTGCGTGACATGACGAGCGCGGCCGACCACTCCGAAACTCTGCCCAGGCTTCCCACCCACCGTGGCCGGCGCACCCAGGCCGCAATCGACGCCGCCGCGCGAAAAGTGATCGCACGCAAGGGGATTCTGGCGACGACGATTGCCGATATCGCCGCCGAGGCGGGGCGGTCGGCGGCGTCGTTCTACAACTACTACGACTCCAAAGAGGCGATGGTGCGCCAATGGGCGCTGCGCTTCCGCGACGAAGCCGGCCAGCGCGCCGTCTCGGTGACCCAGCACGGTCTGTCGGAGCGCGACCGTGCGCACCAGGCCGCCGCCGCGCACTGGCACACCTACCGGCACCGTCTCGCCGAGGTGATCAGCATCTCGCAGCTGGCGATGGTCAGCGACGACTTCGCCGAACACTGGGCCCAGATGTGCTCGATCCCAGTCTCTTTCATCGCCGAATCGGTCAGACGTGCTCAGGCGCAGGGTTATTGCCCCGACGACGACCCACAGCTGATGGCCGAGGCGATCGTGGCGATGTTCAACCAGTTCTGCTACCTCCAGCTCACCCGGTCCACGGAGCCCGACGACCAAGCGTGCATCCAGACCCTGGCCAACATCTACTACCGGGCCATTTACAGCGAGGAGGGTCGCTCTTGACCGACGTCGTTCGCGAATTCATCGGGCTGCCGTCGCCGACCGCCGGGCGAGCCGGTGCCGGCGGGCATCCCTGCCAGGGCCTCTATCACCATGCCGCGGGGCATCGTCCGAAGGTGGCGGTGATCGCCACGCATTACCAGATCGACTTCTCCGAGCACTACATCGCCGAGTACCTGGCCAACCGCGAGATCGGGTTCCTGGGCTGGAACACCCGGTTCCGGGGCTTCGAGAGTAGTTTCCTGCTCGACCACGCGCTGGTCGACATCGGGGTCGGCGTGCGCTGGCTGCGCGAGATCGCCGGCGTGGAAACTGTTGTTCTGCTGGGTAATTCGGGTGGTGGATCGTTGATGTCGGCCTACCAGTCCCAAGCGGTCGACCCGAACGTGACACCGCTGGCGGGCATGCGGCCCGCCGACGGGTTGACCGAGCTGCTCGCCGCCGACGGCTACGTCGCCACGGCCGCGCACCCGGGACGGCCCGACGTGCTGACCGCCTGGATGGACGGCGCCGTCGTCGACGAAAACGACCCCGTGGCAACCGATCCGGAGCTGGATCTGTTCTTCCAGCGGCCGCCGTACGCACCGGAGTTCGTCCAGCGATACCGAGCGGCGCAGGTGGCCCGCAATCACGCCATCACCGACTGGGCCGAATCGGAGCTCGAACGGGTCAAGGCGGCGGGTTTCTCCGATCGGCCGTTCACCGTGATGCGTACCTGGGCCGACCCGCGGATGGTCGATCCGACTCTCGAACCTACCAAGCGCCAAGCTAATTCGTGCTACGCCGGCACGCCGGTGCAGGCGAACCGGTCGGCCCGCGGTATCGCCGCCGCGACCACGCTGCGCAACTGGCTGGGCATGTGGAGCCTGCGCACCGCGCAGACCCGGGCCGAGCCGCACCTGGCCCGCATCACCTGCCCGGCGCTGGTGATCAACGCCGAGGCCGACACCGGCGTCTTCCCGTCGGACGCCAAGCGCATCTACGACGGGCTGGCCGGCGCCGACAAGTCCCAGGCCGCCGTCGACACCGATCATTACTTCACCACACCGGGCGCCCGCGACGAGCAGGCCGACATCATCGCCGAGTGGATCGGCAAGCGGTGGGGCTGACCGCCTCGCCGAAGCCGGGAGACAGCCTGGGCCTCCGTCGGCCACCGTTGGCCCCCAACCGACCGGTTGTTAGCTTAAAGGGTGCCCGGCCGCAACGGCCTCGAGAGCAACGGGAAGGCGACCAATGCCGATCGCGATAAACCCTGAACACCAAGCCCTGGCCGACTCGGTGCGGTCCCTGGTGGCGCGGGTGGCGCCCTCGGAGGTGCTGCACGAGGCGATGGAGACGCCGGTGCAGAACCCGCCGCCGTACTGGCAGGCCGCTGCCGACCAGGGACTGCAAGGCGTGCACCTAGCCGAATCGGTTGGCGGCCAGGGCTACGGCATCTTGGAGCTGGCCATCGTGCTGGCCGAATTCGGCTACGGCGCGGTGCCCGGGCCGTTCGTGCCGTCGGCGATCGCCAGCGCATTGATCGCCGCACACGACCCCAAGGCCGAGGTACTCGCCGAACTGGCCTCGGGGGCGGCCATCGGCGCCTACGCGCTGGATTCGACCATGACCGCCACCCGCCAGGGGCCGGAAGGCAGCCAGGTTCTGGTGATCCGCGGCGAAGTCCGGGCGGTGCCCGCCGCGGCACAGGCGTCGATCCTGGTGCTGCCGGTGGCCATCGACAGTGGCGAGGAGTGGGTGGTGCTGCGCGCCGACCAACTCGAGATCGAGCCGGTGCAAAGTGTCGACCCGCTGCGTCCGGTGGCGCACGTGCGCGCCAACGCCGTCGAGGTCGGCGACGACATGGTGCTGGACAACCTGAGCATGACGGCCGCGCACGCGCTGATGACGACACTGCTGTCGGCCGAGGCGGTGGGTGTGGCGCGCTGGGCCACCGACACCGCGTCGGGTTACGCCAAAATCCGCGAACAGTTCGGCCGGCCGATCGGGCAATTCCAGGCCATCAAGCACAAGTGCGCGGAGATGGTCGCCGACACCGAGCGGGCCACCGCCGCGGTGTGGGACGCCGCCCGCGCGCTGGACGAGGACAGCGAGCACATCGAGTTCGCGGCGGCGGTGGCGGCCACGTTGGCGCCGGCGGCGGCGCAGCGCTGCACGCAGGACTGCATCCAGGTGCACGGCGGCATCGGCTTCACCTGGGAGCACGACACCAACGTGTACTACCGCCGGGCGCTGATGCTGGCCGCCTCCTTCGGCCGCAGCACGGAGTATCCGCAGCGGGTGGTGGACACCGCGACCACCACCGGCATGCGCGCGGTGGACATCGACTTAGATCCCGAAACCGAGCAGCTGCGCGACGAAATCCGGGCCGAGGTCGCCGCCTTGAAGGAGATGGACCGCGACGCTCGCACCGTCGCGATCGCCGAGGCGGGTTGGGTGCTGCCGTATCTGCCCAAGCCGTGGGGGCGGGCGTCGGGGCCGGTCGAGCAGGTCATCATCGCCCAGGAGTTCACCGCCGGCCGGGTCAAGCGGCCACAGGTGGGCATCGCGGCGTGGATCATCCCGTCCATCGTCGCGTTCGGCACCGAGGAACAGCAGCAGCGCTTCCTGCCCCCCACCTTCCGCGGCGAAATGGTCTGGTGCCAACTGTTCTCCGAGCCGGGCGCCGGATCCGACCTGGCCGGGCTGACGACGAAGGCCACCCGGGTGGACGGCGGCTGGCGCATCACCGGCCAGAAGATCTGGACCACCGCGGCGCAGTTCTCGCAGTGGGGCGCACTGCTGGCCAGGACGGACCCGAACGCTCCGAAACACAACGGCATCACCTATTTCCTGCTCGACATGAAGAGCGAGGGCGTGACGGTCAAGCCGCTCAAGGAACTCACCGGGCAGGAGTTCTTCAACACCGTCTACCTCGACGACGTGTTCGTGCCCGACGAGTATGTGCTGGGCGAGGTGAACCGGGGCTGGGAGGTCAGCCGCAATACCCTCACCGCCGAACGGGTTTCAATCGGTGGCAGCGACCTGAACTTCCTGGCCAGCCTGCCCGCGTTCGTCGAGTTCGTCCGGGACGGACAGTTCGACCAGGTCGCCCGGCACCGCGCGGGCCAGCTGATCGCCGAAGGCCATGCCGCCAAGGTGCTCAACCTGCGTTCCACCCTGCTGACGCTGGCCGGTGGCGATGCGATGCCGTCGGCGGCGATCTCCAAGCTGCTGTCGATGCGGACCGGTCAGGGCTACGCCGAATTCGCGGTGTCGTCCTTCGGCACCGACGCCGTGATCGCGGATCCCGAACAGCCGCAAGGCAAGTGGAACGACTACCTGTTGTCCAGCCGCGCCACCACGATCTACGGCGGCACCTCCGAGGTGCAGCTCAACATCATCGCGGAGCGGTTGCTCGGCCTGCCCCGCGACCCTTAGGCCGCGGGACGTCGCCCAGCCGGGTTCACCACCACCAGTTCCACAAGTTTCGGTGACCCCACCAGCCGCCCGGGAACCAGCCGCCGCGGCCCATACCGCCGCCGCCCCAGCCGCCGTGGCGCCAGCCCAAACCGTGGCCACCCCAGCCGTGGCCGCCCCAGCCAGGGCCGCCCCAACCGTGGCCACCCCAGCCATGACCTCCCCCGCCGTGCCCGCCCCAGCCGTGCCCGGGGCGCTCGGGCAGGTCCGCGGCGCCATGCGGACCGGACAGAGCCGGTGCGACGACGGCCGGGCCGGGCGGCGCGGCCTGCGCCACGGCAGTGCCGCCGAACAGCGGACCACCGAACAGCAGAGTGGTAGCCAGCACACCGGCGCCGATGGCCCCGGTTGCCGCGGTACGCACCGAACGCAATGACCTCATGGGGACCCCTTTCACGATCTTCCACCTGACCAAGAAAACGGTATACGTAAATGCTGTTGGCAAACAATACGAAATAGAAATATCTGACCTGTAAATTTGTTGAACGTCTGCACCAATACTGATCTCAGCAGCCTGCTAACCACCAATTATGGGGTACTGATCCGTGTATTTACTATTTCGCTGAACTACTGAGCTCATTATCTCATCACCACAAATCGTCTCAATAGATCGTTTTTATCGGATTAGCAGCAAATTATTCTGATGATGCACAGACAATGCCAAGGTTGGCCCCTTACACTGACTTACTGACTCGTCCCGGGCAGGAAGGTCGTCGCATGAGCATCAACCCAACCCACCAGTCGCAGGCCGAGGACGGCGCGCCGACGGAGCGGTTTGCCAACTTTCGCCGGCCCCAAGTCCCCCCACTGCGCGAGTCGCCGACCGTCGACCATCGGCGCCGCGAACCACCCGCACGGACCCAGCGGACCCGCCGCACCGTCGACCTGCTGCCGGGCACCCACCGGGCTCTGGACATCTGGCAGCGCGAAGCCGCAGACCGGCTCGGGGTGGCGCGGGTGACCGGCCAAGAAGTGATCAACGCGCTCATCGAGCAGTTGCTCGTCGATCCCAAACTCTCGGCCCAGATCACCCGCGCGATCCAGGCCCGCCGCTGAATTCCGAGTCGAAGCGCAACGAGCGCAGCCGGCTACTCCGAGTCGGCTGAGTCCTCGCCGTCGGCGACCTCGGACTTGGCGTCCTCGGAATCGGACCCGCCCTCGTCCGAACCCTTTTCCTCTGCCTGGAGTTTCTTGGCCTCGTCCTTGGCTTTGTCCTTGTCCTCGACGTCCAGATCGCGCAGTTCGCGCTTGAGGATCTTTCCGGTCGGGTTGCGGGGCAGCTCGTCGAGGAAGACCACTTCCCGCGGCACCTTGTAGCGGGCCAGGTTTTCCCGCACGTAGTGCTTCACGGCGTCCTCGTCGAGGTCGGCGCCCTCCTTCTTGACCACGAACGCGCGCAGCCGGTGACCCCACTCCTTGTCCTCGACACCGATCGCGGTGGCCTCCACCACGTGTTCGTGCCCGCTGATCAGGTCCTCGACCTCGGCCGGGAACACGTTCTCACCGCCCGAGACGATCATCTCGTCGTCGCGGCCGCTGACGTAGAGCAGTCCGTCCTCGTCGAAATAGCCGACGTCGCCCGACGACATCAGGCCGTCGATGATCTGCTTGTGCCCGCCGCCGGTGTAGCCCTCGAACGGGAACGCGTTGCCGACGAAGATCCGCCCGACCTCGCCCTGCGGCTTCTCCTTACCGTTGTCGTCGAGAATCTTCACCTTCACACCCTTGACCACCGGTCCCACCGTCGCCGGGTTCTTCTCCAAGTCCTCGGGACGGGCGATGGTCGCGAAGGCGATCTCGGTCGAGCCGTACATGTTGTAGATGACGGGGCCGAAGTCCTTCAGCGCACGGGTGGCCAGCTCGGCCCCCAGCTGGGATCCGGACACGAAGATGATCTTCAAGTGGGACAGGTCGGGCTTCTTGTCCATCTTCTCGATCGCGTCCAGCAGCCGCGACAGCATCACCGGCACCACGACCATCGCCGTCGCCTGGTACTTCGCCAGGTCCTCGAGCACCAGCGGCGGCTTGAACTTACGGCGCAGGATCAGCGTGGACCCCAAGAACATCGCGATGGTGGCGTGCAGATAGCCCAGGGCGTGGAACATGGGCGCCGGCAACGAGGTGATCTCGTTCGCCTTGAACGGAACATGCGACAGGATGCCGCCGACCGGCGCCAGCGTCGGCGGAGTGCTGCGGTTGGCGCCCTTCGGGGTGCCGGTGGTTCCGCTGGTCAAAATGATGATCGAGGCGTGCTTGTCGGCCTTGGGCGCCGGCTCCTTGCTGCTGCGCTCGATCAGCTCGGCAAGGGTCTCGTCCGTGCTGCCCGAGTCCTCGTCGCTGTCCGGGTTGGTGCCCAGCGCCCGCAGCTTGCCGAGTTCGGGCTCGGCTTTGCTGACGACCTTGGTGTACTCGTCGTCATAGATGATCACCTTGGCGCCTTCGCGCTCGGAGACCTCTTTGACCTGCGGGCCGGAGAATTCGCTGTTGAGCAGGATGATGCGGGCGCCCACGCGGGCGGCGCCGTAGTTGGCGATCAAGAACCAGCGCGTGTTGCGCGCCAGGATCGCAACACCGTCCCCGGCCTTGACGCCCATCTCGATCAGCCCGTTGGCCACCGCGTGCGCGGCCTCGTCGAGCTCCCGGTAGCTGAATTCGCCGTCTTCGTCGATGCATGCCGCCCGGTCCGGGGTGCGCGCGGCATTGAGCGCCGGCAACATGCCGAATTCACCCCATTTGAGGATGCCGCTGGCCATCGTGGCGGTCTTGAGCGGCGACTCCAGCTTGAACGCGCCCGACTCGAAGATCTTGCGTACGTAGTGCAGTTCGGCGGCACCGCGTTCAACGTATTGCTGGATTTTTCCGACGCCGGGCAGGTCGCTGAGGTTAGGCATGTTCCTCACCATATGTGACGGAGGTCGCAAAACGACCAGTGGTTTCCACGTAATTACCATCGACTTCCATGACCAAACCCGTGTCGCTGGACGTGGACGGGCGCGAGGTCACCGTCACCCTCCCCGACAAGATCGTCTTTCCCGACGCGGGCATCACCAAGCTCGATCTGATCCGCTACTACCTGGCGGTGGCCGAGGGGGCGCTGCGCGGGGTGGCCGGCCGTCCGATGATCCTCAAGCGCTTCGTCAAGGGCATCTCCGAGGAGGCGGTCTTTCAGAAGCGGGCACCGGCTAAGCGCCCGGACTGGGTGGACGTCGCCACCCTGCGCTACGCGTCCGGAACGTCCGCCGACGAGGCCGTCATCCACGACGCGGCCGGGCTGGCCTGGGTGATCAACCTGGGCTGCGTGGACCTCAATCCGCACCCGGTCCAGGCCGGCGACCTCGACCACCCCGACGAGCTGCGGGTCGACCTGGACCCGATGCCCGGGGTCTCTTGGCAGGGCATCGTCGACGTGGCCCAGGTGGCCCGCGAGGTTCTCGAGGATCACGGGCTGACCGCGTGGCCGAAGACGTCGGGGTCACGCGGTTTCCATATCTACACCCGGATCGCGCCGCGCTGGCCGTTCAGCAAGGTGCGACTGGCGGCGCAAACGGTCGCCCGCGAGGTTGAGCGCCGGGTCCCCGAGCTGGCGACGAGCCGCTGGTGGAAGGAGGAACGCGAAGGGGTGTTCGTCGACTTCAACCAGAACGCCAAGGACCGCACCGTTGCCTCGGCCTACTCGGTGCGGGCCACCCCGGATGCGCGGGTGTCCACACCGCTGCACTGGGACGAGGTCGCCGGCTGCCGCCCGGAGCGGTTCACCCTGGCCACCGTGCCGAGCCGGTTCGCCAACCTGGGTGACCCGTGGACGGGTATGGACTCGACCACCGGCAGCCTGGACCGGCTGCTGGCGCTGGCCGAGGAACTTGGCCCGCCGGAGAAGGCGCCACGGGGCGCGAGGAAGCCTGGGCAGGGCACCGACGGCAGGCGGGTGTCGTCGATGCCGCTCATCGAAGTCGCCCGAACCAAGACCAAGGACGAGGCGATGGCCGCGTTGGATACCTGGCGCGGCCGCCACCCCGCGGCGGCCGAGCGGCTGCATCCGGCCGACGTGCTGGTCGACGGGATGCGCGGGCCCAGTTCGATCTGGTACCGGATCCGGGTCAACCTGCAGCATGTGCCACCGGAGCTACGTCCGCCCCAGGAGGAACTGATCGCCGATTACTCACCCTGGCACGGCTACTCACCCAAACGTGCCTCCGAGTAGTAAGGCCACGTAACTGACGGCCCGGTAAGACACGCGATACTCTCCTGCTGTGCAGCAGGCATGGAGTCGGCGGGGGTTCTTGCAGGTCGTCGGGGCCGCGGGACTGCTCGGCGCAAGCGCTGCGGCGGTTACGGCGGGATGTTCGGGCTCCAAGCCGGCGCCGGGATCGCCCGGCGGTGGAGCGGTGACGGTGACCCACCTGTTCGGTCAGACCGTCGTCAAGGAACCGCCCAAGCGGGTGGTCAGCGCCGGTTACACCGAGCAGGACGATCTGCTCGCCGTGGGTGTGGTACCCATCGCGGTGACCAACTGGTTCGGCGACCAGCCCTTCGGCGTCTGGCCCTGGGCGCAGCCGAAACTCGCTGCGGCACAACCGGTTCTGCTCAATTTGGAGAACGGGATCCAGGTCGACCAGATCGCCGGTCTCAAGCCCGACCTGATCGTGGCGACCAACGCCGGCCTAGATGCCGACACCTACCAGAAACTGTCCAACATCGCCCCGACCATCGCCCAGTCCGACGGCGACGCCTTCTTCGAGCCGTGGAAAGACCAGGCCACCACGATCGGCCAGGCGGTGTTCCAGTCCGCGCAGATGAAGTCGTTGGTCGACGCGGTCGACAGCAAGTTCAAGGACGTCGGCCAGAAGAACCCGTCCTGGAAGGGCAAGAAAGCGTTGTTGCTGCAGGGCCGGCTGTGGCAGGGCACGGTGGTCGCGACGACGGCGGGCTGGCGGACCGAATTCCTGGAGCAGATGGGTCTCGTCGTTGCCGACAGCATCAACGCCTATGCCACCGACCACCGCGCGGCCATCCCCCGCGACCACATCAAGGAGGTGCTCGATTCCGCCGACGTGGTGATCTGGACGACGGAGAGCCCCGACGACGAGCAGGCGCTGCTGGCCGATCCCGAGGTGGCGGCCTCCCAGGCGACCGCGCAGAAACGGCATGTCTTCACCTCCAAGGACCTGGCCGGCGCGATCGCCTTCGCATCGCCACTGAGCTACCCGGTGGTCGCCGACCAACTGCCGCCACAGCTGGCAAAAATCCTGGGCTGACCGACCCGGACTTGAGCGTTCGTTAAGGCAGCTCTGGCAGTGCTCGAAAGTTCCTCGCCCGCTTGCGCTCGCGGAGTTACCGTCGAGTAATGAGTGTGACAGAGATCACCGACATCCCGGGGGACCTGGTCGTGACCAGCACCGTACTCGACTACGGCGACCACGCGTTGCTGCTGCAATGCGACAGCACCGCCGACGTTCTGGCCTGGACCGATGCGTTGCACGCAGCGCGGCTACCCGGTGTCGTCGACATCGTCCCGGCCTCGATGACCGTACTGGTGAAGCTGGCTGCGCCGCGTTTTCAGGCTGCCACCCGGCGGCGGCTGCGCAAATTACGGGTGGTGCCCGCCACCGAACCCGATGCTGGCGACCCCGCGGATGACGTCGTCATCGACGTCGTCTACGACGGACCGGATCTGGCCGAGGTCGCCGAACTCACCGGCCTGAGCACCGCCCAGGTGATCAACGCCCACACCAGCAGCCGCTGGCGGGTGGGCTTCAGCGGGTTCTCGCCGGGGTTCGCCTACCTGATCGGCGGCGACGAGCGACTCCGGGTGCCGCGCCGCGCCGAACCGCGAACCTCGGTTCCGACCGGAGCGGTGGGTCTGGCCGGCGAATTCAGCGCGGTCTATCCGCGCCGATCACCCGGCGGTTGGCGGCTGATCGGCCACACCGACGCGGTGTTGTGGGATATCGACAAACCCGATCCGGCGCTGCTCACGCCCGGCACCTGGGTCCGGTTCCGGGCGACGTAGGAGGATCGATCGCGATGACGACGCTGGAAATCCTGCGCACCGGACCGCTGGCGGTGGTGCAGGACCTCGGCCGGGCCGGTCTGGCCCACCTCGGCGTCGGCCGCTCCGGGGCCGCCGACCGTCGATCCCACACCCTGGCGAACCGGTTGGTGGCCAACCCCGACGACCGGGCCACCGTCGAAGTGACGTTCGGCGGATTCTCGGCGCGGGTGCGCGGCGGCGACCTCGACATCGCGGTGACCGGGGCCGACACCGAGCCGACCGTCAATGGAAAGATGTTCGGCACCAACAGCATTCAGCACGTACGCGACGGTGAGGTGATCTCGCTGGGCACGCCGCGGGCCGGGCTGCGCAGCTACCTGGCGGTGCGCGGTGGCATCTGCGTGACGCCGGTGCTGGGTTCGCGTAGCTACGACGTGATGGCGGCCATCGGACCGCTACCGCTGCAGGCCGGCGACGTGGTGCCGGTCGGCGAACACAGCAACGAGTACCCCGAACTCGACCAGGCACCGGTGGCCGCGATCGAAAAACACATCGTCGAGCTGATGGTGATCCCCGGACCCCGCGACGACTGGTTCGTCGACCCGGACGCCCTGGTGCACACCGTCTGGATGGCCTCGGACCGCAGCGACCGGGTGGGCATGCGACTGGAGGGGCGCCCCATCGTGCACCGCTGGCCGGACCGGCAACTGCCCAGCGAGGGCACCACCCGGGGCGCAATCCAGGTGCCGCACAGCGGGTTACCGGTGATCCTGGGACCCGATCACCCGATCACCGGCGGCTACCCCGTGATCGGGGTAGTGATCGACGAGGACATCGACAAGGCGGCCCAGGTGCGGCCCGGCCAGTACGTGCGGATGCACTGGGCGCGGCCGCGGTCGTGACGCCCGTCTGAAACTCCGGCGCGCAGCGGTGGTAGACAAGGACCGTGCACACCGCACGCCTGGTACACACCGCCGATCTCGACAACGACACGCGCCAGCGCACCCACCGGATGCTGACCGAGGCGTTCGCCGGTGACTTCACCGACAGCGACTGGGACCATACGCTCGGCGGCATGCATGCGCTGATCTGGCATCACGGGGCGATCATCGCGCACGCCGCGGTGGTGCAGCGCCGGCTCGTCTACCAGAACAGCGCGCTGCGCTGCGGCTACGTCGAAGGTGTTGCGGTGCGCGAAGATTGGCGCCGCAAGGGACTGGTGAACGCGCTGCTGGACGGCGTCGAACAAGTGATGCGAGGCGCCTACCAACTCGGTGCGCTGAGCTCCACCCGCGCCGCGCGGGGCCTGTACTCGGCCCGCGGCTGGCTGCCGTGGCTCGGCCCCACCTCCGTGCTCGCACCCACCGGTCCGACCCGTACCCCCGACGACGACGGGACGGTGTTCGTGCTCCCGGTGAGCGTCAGCCTGGACACCTCCGCCGGACTCATGTGCGATTGGCGTGACGGCGACGTCTGGTAAAGGGTCTGGTACGTAGGCCTCACAGGCCCTCCGGTACTGCGGTGAGCGAAAGTTCACAGTCGGCGTCACCCGCAGAAGCGCCCGGGCAACAAAGGATTCCTAGCGTCACCGGCAAGGTCTTCAGCAGCCCGTTAGGAGTCTCCCTTGTCCGCCATGCTCGCGCGCCGTTCGCACACCATTTCCGATTGGGATCCCGAGGACGAGGTGGCGTGGGAAGGCGGTAACAAGTTCGTCGCGCGGCGCAATCTGATCTGGTCGGTGGCCGCCGAGCACGTGGGCTTCTCGATCTGGTCCACCTGGTCGGTGATGGTGCTGTTCATGCCGGCTTCGGTGTACGGCTTCTCCGCGGGCGACAAGTTCCTGCTGGGGGCGACCGCGACGCTGGTCGGCGGCTGCCTGCGCTTCCCCTACACGTTCGCCACGGCGAAGTTCGGGGGCCGCAACTGGACGGTCTTCTCCGCGCTGGTGCTGCTGATTCCCACCGTCGGCAGCATCTTTCTGCTGGCCAACCCGGGGTTGCCGCTGTGGCCGTTTTTGGCCTGCGCCGCGCTGGCCGGACTCGGCGGCGGCAACTTCGCCTCCTCGATGACCAACATCAACGCCTTCTACCCGCAACGACTCAAGGGGGCGGCGCTGGCACTGAATGCGGGCGGCGGCAACCTCGGCGTCCCGGTGATCCAACTGGTCGGCCTGCTGGTGATCGCGACTGCCGGTGACCGCCAACCCTATTGGGTTTGCGCTGTGTACCTGGTGCTGCTGGCCGTCGCCGGTATCGGCGCCGCGGTGTTCATGGACAACCTGCAGCAGTACCGCATCGAGATGACCACCATGCGCGCGGTGCTGGCCGAGCCGCACACCTGGCTGATCGCGCTGCTCTACATCGGCACCTTCGGTTCGTTCATCGGCTTCTCCTTCGCCTTCGGGCAGGTGCTGCAGATCAACTTCGTCGCCAGCGGGCAGAGCACCGCCAAGGCATCGCTACATGCCGCCCAGATCGCTTTTCTGGGACCGCTGCTGGGTTCACTGTCCAGGGTGTACGGCGGCCGGTTGGCTGATCGCGTGGGCGGCGGCCGGGTGACCCTCGGCGCATTCTGCGGAATGATTCTGGCCGCCGGAATCCTGGTCGGTGTAAGCACTTTCGGTGAGCAGCACGCCGGGCCCGCGCCGGCCGCACTGATGATCGGCTACATCGCGGGATTCGTGGCCCTGTTCATCTTGTCCGGAATCGGCAACGGCTCGGTGTACAAGATGATTCCGTCGATCTTCGAGGCTCGCAGCCACTCACTCCCGTTGAGCGAGAACGAACGTCGGCTGTGGTCACGCTCTATGTCCGGCGCCCTGATCGGCCTTGCCGGTGCCGTCGGCGCGCTCGGCGGCGTCGGGGTCAATCTCGCGCTCCGCCAATCGTATTCGAGCAGTGGAACCGCCACCTCGGCGTTCTGGGCGTTCGTGGGTTTCTACATCGCCGCCTCGGTGCTGACGTGGCTGATCTACGTGCGCAGGCCGCTCACCGTACGCGCCGCCGCTAGTTTGGCGTACGTGTAATTCACGCGCGCTTGACCCCGGCGTTGCCGTCAGTGCCGTTGGCCCCATCGAACTCGGGTGTGGCGGCGCCGTCTGATCCCGCGGAACCGTTGTGCGGGTTGGGTCCCAACCCCACGCCGGCGGCCCCGCCGCTGCCCGCGCCACCCCGCGAACCGCCGGTCCCGCCCGCGCCGCCGTCCCCAACGCTGCCCGCCGCACCGTCCCTGCCGAACAACCCGCCGCGTGCGCCGGCACCAGCCCGACCACCCTCGCCCCCGTTGCCGCCGTCGCCACCACGACCGGCATCGCCACCATCGCCGCCGGAGCCGCCGACCGCAGCGCCGGCGGGACTACCGGCAGTGCCGCCCGCAGCGCCGTCCCCACCGTTGCCGCCGAACCCGCCGCCGCCGCCGGCGCCACCGGCACCCCCGTGCCCGCCGGCCCCGCCATTGCCGACCAACCACCCGCCGACACCGCCGTTTCCGCCCGCTCCGCCGGCGGCTCCCGCGCCGCCTTGCCCGCCCCCGCCGCCGTCGCCACCGGATCCGCCGTTGCCGCCGTAGGCGTTGCCGGCGGAACTGTACGCGGCGTTCGTGGAGGCCGAGTCGATGGACGAGTGCCCACCGCCGGCGCCCCCGGCACCACCCGCGGAACCGCTGCCGCCGAAGCCGCCGATACCTCCGTGGCCACCGTCGCCGCCGTTGCCTACCAGCAACCCGCCGCGGCCCCCGTCGCCGCCGGCGCCGCCGGCGCTACCGCCCTGCCCGGTCAAACCCACACCGCCGACGCCGCCGCTGCCACCAGACCCGGCGATCGCGGCGCCGCCGAGGGCGCGGGCGTATCCGGCCTGCCCACCGTCACCGCCGTCGGCCCCGCCAGCACCTCCAACACCGCCGTCGCCCCCACGGCCGGAGACTGCTCTGGCCGCCGGCAACTCCTTACCCTGCGTCGCGTCGGCGTTCCCGCCGCTACCGCCGCTACCGCCGTTGACGCCAGCGCCACCTGGTTGACCGGATGCGCCATCGCCGGCGGTGAGATTTCCGGCCTTGTCGGTGAGACCATCGTGGCCGGAAGCGCCGGTCAGGTTCGGGTCGGTGGTTGATGCCGGGTTGTGGGCGTTCGCGCCGGCCATGCCAGCCCCGCCGTGGCCGCCGCGACCGCCCGCGCCCCACAGCCCGGCATTGCCGCCCGCCCCGCCGTGACCACCAGCCATGGCGATCGACGTCGCGGCCCCGCCGTCGCCGCCGCGGCCGCCGTGGCCGAAGAGCCATCCGCCGCTGCCACCCGCGCCGCCGTTTGCGCCGGCACCGCCGGTGCCGCCTCTGCCGCCGTTGCCGATCAGCCCGGCCGCGCCGCCGCCACCCCCGGCCCGGCCGTCCGCACCCGACCCGCCGTTGCCGCCGTTGCCCAGCAGGATTCCGCCTGCACCGCCGTTGGCCCCCGAGCCCGGTGCGGCGTCCGCGCCGTTGCCGATCAGCGGCCGGCCCACCAGTGCTTCGGTGGGCGCGTTGACCACGTCGAGGAGCTGGCGCAATGGCGACGCGAAGGCCGCCTCGGCGGTGGCATAGGTGGTCGCATTCGAAGCGAGGACCTCGACGAACTGGTCGTGAAACGCGGAGAGCCGAGTCGACACAAGCTGATACGCCTGGGCATGCCCGGAGAACAGCGCCGCCACGGCCAGCGACACCTCATCGGCGCCGGCGGGCAGCAGCGCCGTCGTCCGAGCTGCCGCCTCAGCATTTGCCCAACGAACGGTGGAACCGATACCGGACACGTCGGCCGCTGCCGACCAAAGTGCTTCAGGGGCAACAGTTAAATACGACATCGTGCCCGATCCCCTTCGCTGGGTGGATGACGTTACCGAGGCGCCATCCCACCTTGACCCGCTGCACGAGGCGCGTCCCTAGCGCGCCTGGAGGATTTTGCGGATGAAATTTTCTCCCCCTATTGGCGGGAAGGCGCGCTGGGCCGACCTGCCGAGAACATCGAAACCAGCTTTGGCGCAGCCATTTCGCCGCGCTGTCCGGGTCCCGATGGCACGTGCCCCTGGGACGCCGCCGCTTCGGCGGGTGCAATGAGAGTGCGCAGCGGTCCGACTCGCCCGCGTGTGATCCAGGTCGCTTTGTCAGTGACCTTGCAGAGAACTGGGACGCAACTGGCAGCCGATATCGCGGCTGCTGGCTTGACTGCCTACCACCGCCGATGTGAGCATCGAAACCAACAGTGGCGCAACCAAATTAAGGCAGTCGCGAGTCTGCCATCTGCTGGGAGGTCAGCTACGCCATGTTTCGCAGGGCCGCGGTGTCCGCTCGCCGGACCGATCCGGTTGTCCAAGCCGCTGCAGGGCCGCTCCGGAGCCGCAGAGATGTGACGTGGAACGCAGGCGAGGGCAATGTCGCAGCAATTGTCGGTTAACGTTTCAGAAATCGCTGCGGCATATAACAGTCAGATGGCCCGGCCCAAGTCTGTGCCACTCGCCGGCTATCGGATCGCAGTCACATCGGCCCGTCGCGCCGAGGAGCTGTGTGCGCTGCTGCGCCGGCACGGCGCCGAGATCTTCGCCGCCCCGGCGATCAGCATGATCGCACTGCCCGACGACGACGAACTGCACAGCAACACCGAGGCATTGATCGCCGACCCACCAGACATTTTGATCGCCCACACCGGCATCGGTTTTCGCGGCTGGGTGGCCGCGGCCGAAGGATGGGGACTGGCCACCGAGCTCGTCGGCGCCCTGTCCGGGGCCCGGGTCATTTCCCGCGGACCGAAGGCGACCGGGGCGCTGCGGGCAGCGGGTCTGCGCGAGGAATGGTCTCCGGAATCAGAGTCCTCACAAGAGGTTTTCGAGTACCTGCTCGACGCCGGCGTGTCGGGAAAGCGGATCGCCATCCAACTGCACGGCGCGGCCGACGGTTGGGACCCATTCCCGGAATTCCTCGCCGGGCTGTGCGCGGCGGGAGCCGAGGTGGTGCCGATCCGGGTATACCGCTGGAAGCCAACCCCTTTGGGCGGTGACTTCGATTGCCTGGTGACCGGTATCGCGCGGCGTCAGTTCGACGCGGTCAGCTTCACCTCGGCGCCGGCGGCCGCGGCGGTGCTGGAACGCTCCCGCGAGCTGGACGTCGAGGATCAGTTGCTGGACGCCCTGCGCGGCGGCGTACACGCGATGTGTGTCGGCCCGGTGACGTCGCGACCGTTGATCAGACGCGGTGTGCCGACCTCCTCGCCGCCGCGAATGCGGTTGGGCGCCTTGGCCCGCCACATCGCCGAAGAACTTCCGGCGCTGGGGTCGTGCAGCGTGAAGGCCGCCGGACACGTAGTCGACATCAGGGGAACGTGCGTCCTGGTCGACGGCACGGTCCGGACGATATCGGCCTCGGGTATGGCGATACTGCGCGCGCTGGCCCATCGCCCAGGCGATGTCGTCGGACGCTCCGAGTTGCTGCGCGTCCTGCCCGGCAACGGCGCGGACACCCACGCGGTGGACACCGCGGTGCTGCGACTGCGAACTGCGCTGGGCGACAAGAACATCATCGCGACGGTGGTCAAGCGCGGATACCGGCTGGCCCTGGACACCGAACACGACGCCGCATGAACCTGATCTTGACGGCGCACGGCACCCGACGCCCGTCGGGCGTGGCCATGGTCGGCGATCTCGCGGCACGGGTGAGCCGACTGCTGCCCCGCACCGTCCAGGTGGCCTTCGTCGACGTGCTGGGCCCCACCCCGAGCGAAGTTCTTTCGCAGCTGCCCGACGACGGTCAACCCGCAATCGTGGTGCCGGCGTTTCTGTCTCGCGGTTACCATGTCCGCACCGACCTGCCCGCCCATGTCGCGGCCAGTGGACACCCGGACGTCAGGGTCGCTCCGGCGCTGGGGCCGGGCTGCCGGATCACCGCCGTATTGGGGCAGGTTCTGCTGGAATCCGGTTGGCGCCCCGGCGATTCGGTGATTCTCGGTGCGGCCGGCACCTCGGATCACCGGGCCCGCTCCGACCTGCACAACGCCGCCGCGGCGCTCTCGGCGTTCACCGGGTCGCGGGTCGACATCGGTTTCGCCGCCGTCGGTACCCCGCACATCCGCGACGCTGTGGACGCCGCGCGCCGCCGGGGTGCGGCCCGTGTGGTGATCGCCTCCTACCTGCTGGCCGACGGCCTGTTTGCGCACCGGCTACGCAGTTGCGGCGCCGATCTGGTGACACCTCCGCTGGGCACCCACGCCGGATTGGCGCGCCTTGTCGCGCACCGTTTCCGCGCGGCCGCCGCGCCGACAGAGCCCCGCCGGCAACGCATGGACGCTTGATCTTTGCCGGTATCCAGGTAATCCTGGCAACATGGCCCGTAACGAAGAGCCCTCGCGTGGGCTCCTCGACGACGTAGCGAAGATGCTGCGTTTACCATTCGGCACACCGGAATTCATCGACCGGATCGTCACCGGTTCGGTCAATCAGGTAGGCCGCCGGACGCTGTACATGCTGATCACCACCTGGGACGCCGCCGGCGGCGGTCCCTTTGCCGCCAGCGCCATCGCATCGACCGGACTCTCCAAGACCGCCGAGATCGTGCAGTCCATGTTCATCGGGCCGGTGTTCAACCCGCTGCTGAAGATGCTGGGGGCGGACAAGGTGGCGGTGCGGGCGTCGCTGTGCGCGTCACAATTGGTGGGGCTCGGCATCATGCGCTACGGGGTGCGTTCCGAACCGATGCACTCGATGACGGTGGAGCAGCTGGTCGACGCCATCGGCCCGACGATGCAGCGCTACCTGGTCGGCAAGATCGACTGACCGGCCCCGGGTCAGGCGGCCATCCGCGCGGCGCGGCGGCCGATCTCGATGCGCCGGTCGGCGGTCACCCGCACCGGGTACACCGGCACCGACACGCTGGGGTCGTCCAGGCAGCTGCCGTCGTCGAGTGCGAAGGCCTGCTTGAGGATTGGCGATTGCACCATGGTCCGGCCGCCCCGGTCGCCGACGAGGCCGCGGGACAGCACGGCCGCACCGGAGAACGGGTCGATGTTGCCGATCGCGTGCAGCGAACCGTCGTCGAGGCGAAACAGCGCGGCCTGGCTGCCGTCGTCGAGCAGCACACCCACACCGCGGCCCGGGATCAGGTGGTCGTAGTCACAGGCGGTCGTCCACACCTGATTGGCGGTCTTCATATTTTCTCCTTGCTCAACGGATCCGCGGTAGGCCAAGGGGCACAGGGACTTTGCGCCCGGCGCGTTCGGTGAACTGCACCGTCTCGTCGACGGCATCGGGGGCGTTGACGAAGGAGACGAACCGCGACAGCTTATCCGGGTCCTCCAGCACACCCTTCCATTCGCATCGGTAGTTGGCGACGTGGCGCCGCACGGCCGCCTCGAACTCCTCGGCCAGACCCAGCGAGTCGTCGCAGACCACTTCGCGAACATGTTCCAGGCCAAGCGATTCCAGCCACGGTGCGGTGCGCTGTAACCGGTCCGCGGTGCGGATGTAGTACATGAGGAACCGGTCGACGTAACGCACCAGCGTTTCGGTGTCCAGGTCGCTGGCCATCAGCTGGGCATGTTTGGGCGTCATGCCGCCGTTGCCGCCGACATAGAGGTTCCAGCCTTTCTCGGTGGCGATGACTCCCACGTCCTTGCTGCGCGCTTCGGCGCACTCACGCGCGCAGCCCGACACCCCCAGCTTGATCTTGTGTGGCGCGCGCAGACCCCGGTAGCGCAGTTCCAGGTCGATCGCCAGCTGCACCGAATCCTGTTGTCCGTAGCGGCACCAGTCGCTGCCCACGCAACTCTTCACGGTCCGCAGCGCCTTGCCGTAGGCGTGGCCCGATTCCATGCCCGCATCGACCAGGCGTTTCCAGATCGCCGGCAGCTGGTCCACCCGGGCGCCGAACATGTCGATGCGCTGGCCGCCGGTGATCTTGGTGTACAGGCCGAAATCCTGGGCGATCTGCCCGATCAGGATCAGATGCTCCGGCTTGATGTCGCCACCGGGCACCCGCGGCACCACCGAGTAGCTGCCGTTCTTCTGGATATTGGCCAGGAAGTGGTCGTTGGAGTCCTGCAGCGAGGCCTGCTCGCCGGCCAGGATGTGCTCCGATCCGGTGGAAGCCAGGATGGAAGCGACGACGGGTTTGCAGATGTCGCAACCCTTTCCGTAGCCGAAGCGTTGCACCAGGCCGGAGAAGGTGCGGATCTCGGTGGCCGAGATGATCTGGAACAGCTCGGCGCGGGACTGACTGAAGTGCTCGCACAGCGCCTTGGACTGTTCCACGCCCTCGGCCTCGAGCAGTTGCTTGAGCAGCGGTACGCAGGACCCGCACGAGGTGCCGGCCGCGGTGCACGTCTTCAGCGCGGGCACGTCTGCGCAGCCGTCGGCGATGGCACATTTCAAATCGCCCTTGGTGACGTTGTTGCAGGAGCAGATCTGCGCGGAGTCCGGCAGCGCTCCGATACCCAGCGCGGCGCCCCCCTCCGCCGCGGGTGCGATGAGCGCCAACGGATCCCCGGGTAGTTCGCTGCCCACCATCGGTCGCAGCACCCCGTAGTTCGATGCGTCTCCGACCAGCACGCCGCCCAGCAGCGTCCTGGCGTCGTCGGAGAGCACCAGCTTGGCGTAGGTGCGGTTCACCGCGTCGTTGATGACGACCTCGAGGCAGTTCGGCGTGACGCCCATGGCGTCGCCGAAGCTGGCGACGTCGACGCCGAGCAGCTTGAGTTTGGTGGACAGGTCGGCTGCGGGGAATTCCGCGGCCCCGTCCAGCAACCGGTCGGCCACCACCTCGGCGCTGGTGTAGCCGGGACCGACCAGCCCATAACACCGTCCCTCGATCGCGGCCACCTCGCCGATTGCGTAGACGGCGGGATCGCTGGTGCGACAAGCGGAGTCGGTGAGCACACCGCCGCGCTCCCCCATCACCAAACCGGCGGCGCGAGCCAACTCGTCGCGGGGCCGGATGCCGGCGGCGAAGATCACCACTCCGGCGTCGACGACCTGGCCATCGGACAGGCGCACCTGTGCGAACGAATCGTCAACGGGTTCAATCGATTCGGTACCGATCCCGACGTGGATCTCGATGCCGAGTTCGCCGATCATCCTGGCCAGCAGCGCGCCGCCGGCCTCGTCGATCTGCTGGGCCATCAGCCGCGGCATCATCTCGACGACATGCGTAGGTAAACCGAACTGGCGCAACGCGTTAGCCGCTTCCAGCCCAAGCAGGCCGCCGCCGATCACCAAGCCGGCGCGACCGGAATCCGCCGCACGGCTCGCTGCGGCGCGGATGGCGTCCAGGTCGTCGAGGGTGCGGTAGACGTGGCAGCACGGGAGATCGTGCCCTTTGACCGGCGGCACGAACGCATAGGACCCGGTGGCCAGCACCAGCGCGTCGTAACCGTACCGGTCACCCTTGGCGGTGACGACAGTCTTTGCGGCACAGTTGATCTCGGCTACTTTGGTGTTCAACTGCAGCTGTACCAGTTGGTCGCCGGCGTAGTCGTTGCCGGGCAGCGCCAGCAGGCTGCGGTCCCAGCTCTCGGTGTACGAGGTCAGCCCGACGCGGTCGTAGGCGGCGTCGGACTCCTCGGCCAGCACCGTGATGCGCCAGGACCCGGCGCTGTCGCGGGCACGCAGGGCTTCGACGAATCGATGGCCCACCATGCCGTGGCCGACCACGATCGCATGACGGGCAGTGCTGGGCATGCGGACGACGGTAGGAGGGCGATGTTGCGGAAAGCCGCGTGGAATGTGACGCCCTCGTCACGGTGACCTCACCGCCGAGGACTGCCGGTGTGAATCCGTTCGCTTTGGGCGAACACCCAGGTGGAACTTAAGCGTAGGGGACTCATGTTTAACCGGGTAGCCGACCAACTCAGCGTCGGACACAGCTGATTCACAACGAAGATGAAGGAGTCATCCATGAGCAACCTCGCCTTGTGGTCACGTCCGGCGTGGGACACCGACCGGTGGCTGCGGGACTTTTTCGGCCCGGCCTCCGCGAGCTGGCTAGCCCCCGAATCCGCCTCCGCGACCAGCGGTTTCAACCCCGCCGCCGAGATCGTCAAGGACGGCGATGACGCGGTGGTGCGCCTCGAGCTGCCCGGCGTGGACGTCGAGAAGGACGTCAACGTCGAGCTGGAGAAGGGGCGTCTGGTCATCCACGGCGAACACCGCGACGAGCACTCGCAGGACAAGGACGGACGCATCCTGCGCGAGATCCGTTACGGGTCGTTCCGCCGGTCGTTCCAGCTGCCGGCACACGTCACCAGCGAGGCCGTCTCGGCGTCGTACGACGCGGGCGTACTCACCGTCCGGGTAGCCGGTGCCTACGCGGGATCGCAGCCGCAGCGCATCGCGATCACCAAGTAGTCCACCCCAGACGCAAGTGGCCCCGCCAAGTGTCGGGGCCACTCTGCGTCGGCCCGGGAAGCAATGACCGCCGCCCGCCCGCTGGCCCCCGGCGGCGGGCGCCCGGCCGGGACTGCGGATAGTATCGGGAAACCGTACTGTGATCCGTAACACCTTCAGCACCGGGAGCATTGATTGTCCGCCACCACCGAACTCACCGAACTGCACGACCTCATGGGCGGCCTGCGGCGTTGCGTGAGCTCTTTGAAGGCGCGGTACGGGGACAACCCGGCGACGCGTCGCATCGTGATCGACGCCGACCGCATTCTCAGCGACATCCAATTACTCGACAGCGACGTTGCCGAATTGGACCTCGCCCGTGCCACCGTGCACCAATCCGGCGACAAGATCGTCATTCCGGACACCCAGTACGACAGCGAATTCTGGCGCGATGTCGACGACGAGGGTGTCGGGGGTCACCACCGGTCCTGACCGAGCTAGCAGCCCGCAAGCCCGACTGAGTAGCGGGCGCCTTATCTGTGTACCCTTCGACCTACAGCCCGTTCGAAGAGGAACACAAATAGATGAGCGCACCAACGGCGAGCCGTTCTGACTCAGGCGTCTTTTCACCAACCCGCGCCCGCATCGCGCAGAAGACGCTCCGCACCGACAAATGGTGGCTACAGCCGCTACGGATCAACCTGGGCTTCGCCGCGTTCGTGATCTATGCGACCGCCCGCGCGTTCCAGCAGGACCACTACTTCGTCAAGGACTACCACTACCTCACGCCGTTCTACTCGCCGTGCGTGAGCAAGGGCTGCCTGGCAGAAGCCAGCGAGTTCTGGCCGCAGATCCTGCCGGATGTGTGGTGGCTGCCCTTCGCGGCGATGACGCTGCCGTTCCTACTGTTGTTCCGGTTGACCTGCTACTACTACCGCGGCGCCTACTACCGCACGGTGTGGCAGTCGCCCACCGCCTGCGCCGTCGCCGAGCCGCGCGTGCACTACACCGGGGAAACCCGGCTTCCGCTGATCATCCAGAACACCCACCGGTACTTCTTTTACATCGCCGGCATCATCTCGGTGATCAACACCTACGACGCGATCGTCGCGTTCCACTCCCCGAGCGGATTCGGTTTCGGCCTGGGCAATCTGATCCTGCTCGGCAATGTGATCATGCTGTGGGTCTACACGCTGTCCTGCCACTCGTGCCGGCACGTGACCGGCGGGCGGCTCAAGCACTTCTCCAAACACCCTGTGCGGTACTGGATCTGGACCCAGGTGAGCAAGATCAACGAGCGGCACAAGATGTATGCGTGGATCACGCTCGGCACTTTGATGCTGACCGACTTCTACATCATGTTGGTGGCCAGCGGCACGATCAACGACATCAGATTCGTTGGCTGAGCAGCCCTTCGGCCACATCTAGAACGAATATCCAAAAGCTGAGTGAGGTTTCATGGTTGAGGTCGAACGGCATGCCTACGACGTAGTCGTGATCGGTGCCGGCGGCGCGGGTTTACGTGCTGTCATCGAAGCGCGCGAGCGTGGCCTGAAGGTCGCGGTGGTCACCAAGTCGTTGTTCGGCAAAGCCCACACCGTCATGGCCGAGGGCGGCTGCGCCGCCTCGATGGGCAACGCCAACCCGAAAGACAACTGGCAGACCCACTTCGGCGACACCATGCGCGGCGGGAAGTTCCTGAACAACTGGCGGATGGCCGAGCTGCACGCCAAGGAAGCCCCCGACCGGGTCTGGGAACTGGAGACCTACGGCGCGCTGTTCGACCGCACCAAGGACGGCCGGATCAGCCAGCGCAACTTCGGCGGTCACACCTACCCGCGGCTGGCACACGTCGGTGACCGCACCGGCCTGGAGCTGATCCGCACCATGCAGCAGAAGATCGTGTCGCTGCAGCAGGAGGACTACGCGGAGTTCGGCGACTACGAGGCCCGCATCCGGGTGTTCGCCGAATGCACCATCACCGAGTTGCTCAAGGACGGTGACGCGATCGCCGGGGCGTTCGGTTACTGGCGCGAGAGCGGCAACTTCGTACTGTTCGAGGCGCCCGCGGTGGTGCTGGCCACCGGCGGCATCGGCAAGTCGTTCAAAGTCACGTCGAACTCCTGGGAGTACACCGGCGACGGGCACGCCCTGGCGCTGCGGGCCGGCGCGACGCTGATCAACATGGAGTTCGTCCAGTTCCACCCGACGGGCATGGTCTGGCCGCTCAGCGTCAAGGGCATCCTGGTCACCGAAGGTGTCCGCGGCGACGGCGGAGTGCTCAAGAACTCCGAAGGCACCCGGTTCATGTTCGGCTACATCCCGCCGGTGTTCAAAGGCCAGTACGCCGAAACCGAAGAAGAAGCCGACCAGTGGCTCAAAGACAACGACTCGGCCCGCCGCACCCCGGACCTGCTGCCCCGCGACGAGGTGGCCCGCGCCATCAACTCTGAGGTCAAAGCCGGTCGCGGGACCCCGCACGGCGGTGTCTACCTGGACATCGCGTCCCGGCTGACCCCGGCCGAGATCAAGCGCCGGCTGCCGTCGATGTACCACCAGTTCATGGAGCTGGCCGAGGTCGACATCACCAAGGAGCCGATGGAAGTCGGTCCCACCTGTCACTACGTGATGGGCGGCGTGGAGGTGGACGCCGACACCGGCGCGGCCAAGGTCCCCGGGCTGTTCGCCGCCGGCGAGTGTTCCGGCGGCATGCACGGATCCAACCGGCTGGGCGGCAACTCGTTGTCCGACCTGCTGGTGTTCGGCCGCCGCGCCGGCCTGGGCGCCGCCGACTATGTGCGGGCGCTCAGCAGCCGGCCCGCGGTCTCCGACCAAGCCGTCGAAGACGCCGCCGCGTTCGCCCTCAAGCCGTTCGCCGGGCCGACGGACGGTTCGGCACCGGAGAATCCGTACGCGCTGCACAGCGACCTGCAGCACGTGATGAACGACCTCGTCGGGATCATCCGTAAAGAGGACGAGATCACCAAGGCGCTGACGCATCTCAAGGAGCTCTGGGCGCGCTACCGCAACGTCCAGGTCGAAGGGGGCCGGGAGTACAACCCCGGCTGGAACCTGGCGATCGACCTGCGCAACATGCTGATGGTCAGCGAATGCGTGGCCCGGGCCGCGCTGGAGCGCACCGAGAGCCGCGGCGGCCACACCCGCGACGACCACCCGGGCATGGATTCAGGCTGGCGCAAGACGTTACTGGTGTGCAGAGAGGCCGAAGACAACTCCAACGGTGAGCACATCACCGTGAGCCGCGAGCCGCAGATCCCGATGCGGCAGGACTTGCTGGAACTCTTCAAGATCTCTGAACTGGAGAAGTACTACACCGACGAAGAGCTGGCCGAGCACCCGGAACGGAGAGCGTAATGGCCTACAACGCGAGCATGCGGGTGTGGCGGGGCGACGAGGACGGCGGCGAGCTCGCCGACTTCACCGTCGAGGTCAACGAAGGCGAGGTGGTGCTCGACGTCATCCACCGGCTGCAGCAGACGCAGACACCCGACCTCGCGGTGCGGTGGAACTGCAAGGCCGGCAAGTGCGGGTCCTGTTCGGCGGAGATCAACGGCAAGCCCCGGCTGATGTGCATGACCCGGATGTCGACGTTCGAGGAGAACGAGGTCGTCACCGTCACCCCGATCCGGACCTTCCCGGTGATCCGGGACCTGGTGACCGACGTGTCGTTCAACTACGAGAAGGCCCGCGAGATCCCGTCGTTCACGCCGCCGAAGGATCTGCAGCCGGGTGAGTACCGGATGGCCCAGGTCGACGTGCAGCGGTCGCAGGAGTTCCGCAAGTGCATCGAGTGCTTCCTGTGCCAGAACGTCTGCCACGTCATCCGTGACCACGACGAGAACAAGCAGGCATTTTCCGGCCCGCGTTTCCTGATGCGGGTCGCCGAGCTGGACATGCACCCGCTGGATACCGTGGACCGGCAGAAGCAGGCCCAGGAGGAGTTCGGCCTGGGCTACTGCAACATCACCAAGTGCTGCACCGAGGTGTGCCCGGAACACATCAAAATCACCGACAACGCGTTGATCCCGATGAAAGAACGGGTCGCCGACCGCAAGTACGACCCGGTGGTCTGGCTGGGCAACAAGCTGTTCCGGCGCTGACCTGTTATTGCCCGGTAGCTTCGGGTACACCTGGAGGGGTCGAAGTCTGCCAGCGATATGAAAGGCAGGTCGCAAATGCCAGAAATCACCAGTATCAACGACATTCGCACCGCAATTCGCGAACTCTCGGTGCGCGCCGAGGTGGCCCGCAAGGAGGGGCGTCCCGATGACGCCGCCGAAATCGAGCAACGGATCGCCGGTTACCGGGCGAAACTGAGCGAACGACCCTAGCCGCCAGGCAGCGCTATACGCCTAGACGCCGGAACATGCTGCGGTGGAAGACGATCGGCGCTACGTCGGCGTCCACGGTGACCTCGCTGACCCGCAGCACCACGATGGTGTGATCGCCGGCCGGGATCATCTGCTCGATCGCACTCTCCAGCCACAGCGAGGTGCCCTTGACGAAGACGGCGCCGGAGTCGCTGGCGTGCGTCTCCAGCCCGGCGAAGCGGTCGCCGGTCTTGGCCGCCAGCGTGCGGGCTGCGGAGTCGTGCGACTCCCCCAGCACGCTGATACCCAGCGCCGGCGCCCTCTTGAGTTTGGGCCAGGTGGTGGACGTGTTCTGCACGCAGAAGGACACCAGCGGCGGCTCCAGCGAGACCGGCACGAAGGTGCTGGCTGCGAGTCCTTCCCGGACGCCGTCGACAATGGCGGCAATGGCGATGACACCGGATGGGAAGTGGCCGAAGGCCTCACGCAGCGACGTCGGCGTCAGATTGTTGTTCGAGTTCACCGGACTTCATTCGCTCCTCGAGCCGAGAACGGGATTCTCGCATTGGAGCCTACCCCGGCGCGTAGCCGTGCGCGGCAGCCACATCCGGGTGCGCGCGCAACCGGCTCTTCCAGGCGTTGCGGCCGTATTCGGCGTAGATCGGATCCGACGGATCGGCCGGCGGCGCCCATTGGGCGGCGGCCCGTTCGGCACCTGAGGCCAGCACCGGGATCCGGGCATCCAGCCGCGGGTTGAAGAAATACGCCACCGAGATGCGTTCGGCGGTCGCCGCGCCGAGGTCCACCCGATGCTCGGTCGCGCGCAGGTAGCCGCCGGTCGCGAACTCGAGCAGCTCGCCGATATTGACGACGAACGCCCCCTCCAGCGGGGGCACGTCCACCCAGTCCGGCGAGCCGGGCGGCCGCACCTGCAGACCGCGGCTACCCGGCTCGGCCAGCAGCAGCGTGAGCACGCCGGAGTCCTTGTGCGGGCCGACACCTTGCGAAGACGCGGCGTGGGCCGGGTACCGGATGATCTTGATCAGCGTCGCCGGTGACTCGGCGAAGGCCGCATCGAAGAGCTCCGCCGGGGCGCCCAGCGAAGCGGCCCAGTGCCGCAACAGGTGGCCGGACACCTTCGCCAGGGCGGCGTCCCATTCCGCGACGATCCCCGGCAGCTCCGGCAGCGCGGACGGCCACTGGTTGGGGCCCTGCAACCACAAGTAGTCGGGCCGTCCGGGGCCGCCGATCGGCGGGCGTTCGGGGCCGATGTCGATCTGTTCGCGCCAGTCGACCTCGCCGCGGGTCAGTTCGCCGCCGAGGCGGGTGTAACCGCGGAAGTGCGGGCTGCGCACCATCGCAATCGCGTCCTTGTCGGCCTGCGGCAGCGCGAAGAGCCGCGATGCGGCGTCGAACACCTTGGCGACCAGCGCCTCGGGCACGCCATGGCCGGTCAGGTAGAAGAAACCGACGTTGTGTGCGGCCGCTCGGAGGCCGTCGCGCAGCACCTTTGGCCGGGCGCGCAGATCCACCGTCGGCAGCGCCGTGACGCTCCCCACATTCGTCATGAGCACCATCATCGTCGCAGGTGGCAGCGGGTGCCAGGAACACGATCAGCGAGAACCCAACCGGTTGGTTGGAATCTGCGTCACATCCACTTGCACGAAGTTACCGGCGGGTATATTTTTAAGGAGTTACTGGTGGGTAACTTAGTCCTAGTACCCAACCACAAGTGGCATTCTCAACGAGGAGGAACCTTCAGTGAGCCACTACAAGAGCAACGTCCGCGACCAGGAATTCAACCTGTTCGAAGTACTTGGCGTCGACAAAGCGTTGGGTCAAGGCGACTACAGCGACCTCGACGGTGACACCGCCCGCGAGATGCTGGCCGAGATGGCCCGCCTCGCCGAGGGGCCGGTGGCCGACTCCTTCACCGAAGGTGACCGCAACCCGCCGGTGTTCGACCCGAAGACCCACTCCGTCTCGTTGCCGGAGTCGTTCAAGAAGTCCGTCAAAGCCGTCATCGACGCCGGATGGGACAAGGCCGGCCTCGACGAGGAACTCGGCGGCATGCCGATGCCCAAGGCGTTGATGTGGGCCCTCAACGAGCACATTCTCGGAGCCAACCCGGCGGTTTGGATGTACGCCGGCGGCGCCGGGTTCGCGCAGATCCTCTACCACCTCGGCACCGAGGAGCAGAAGAAGTGGGCGGTGCTGGCCGCCGAGCGCGGCTGGGGCTCGACCATGGTGCTCACCGAGCCGGACGCCGGCTCCGACGTGGGCGCGGGCCGCACCAAGGCTGTACAGCAGGAGGACGGCTCCTGGCACATCGACGGCGTGAAGCGGTTCATCACCTCGGCCGACTCCGACGACATGTTCGAAAACATCTTCCACCTGGTGCTGGCCCGCCCCGAGGGCGCCGGCCCCGGCACCAAAGGTCTGTCGCTGTTCTTCGTGCCGAAGTTCCTGATCGACTTCGAAACCGGCGAGCCGGGCGAGCGTAACGGCGTCTTCGTCACCAACGTCGAGCACAAGATGGGCCTGAAGGTCTCCGCGACCTGCGAGCTGTCCCTGGGCCAGCACGGCGTGCCCGCCAAGGGCTGGCTGGTCGGCGAAGTGCACGACGGCATCGCGCAGATGTTCGAGGTCATCGAGCAGGCCCGGATGATGGTGGGCACCAAGGCCATCGCCACCCTGTCCACCGGCTACCTGAACGCTCTGGAATACGCCAAGTCGCGCGTGCAGGGTGCCGACCTGACCCAGATGACCGACAAGACCGCACCGCGGGTCACCATCACCCACCACCCCGACGTGCGCCGGTCGCTGATGACGCAGAAGGCTTACGCCGAGGGGTTGCGGGCGCTGTACCTCTACACCGCGACGTTCCAGGACGCGGCGGTCGCCGAGGCCGTGCACGGTGTGGACGCGAACCTCGCGGTGAAGGTCAATGACCTGCTGCTGCCGGTGGTCAAGGGCGTGGGCTCGGAGCAGGCGTACGCCAAGCTCACCGAGAGCCTGCAGACCTTCGGCGGTTCCGGCTTCCTGCAGGACTACCCGATCGAGCAGTACATCAGGGACGCCAAGATCGACTCGCTGTACGAAGGTACGACCGCCATCCAGGCGCAGGACTTCTTCTTCCGCAAGATCATCCGCGACAAGGGTGTGGCGCTGGGGTACGTGGCCGGCGAGATCCAGAAGTTCGTCGACAGCGAATCCGGCAACGGACGGCTGAAGAGCGAGCGGGCGCTGCTGGCCAAGGCGCTGACCGACGTCCAGGCGATGGCCGCCTCGCTGACCGGCTACCTGATGGCCGCGCAGGAGGACGTCACCAGCCTCTACAAGGTGGGCCTGGGTTCGGTGCGCTTCCTGATGAGCGTCGGTGACCTGATCATCGGCTGGTTGCTGCAGCGTCACGCGGCGGTGGCCATCGAGGCCCTCGACGCCGGTGCGACCGGCGCGGAGCGGTCCTTCTACGAGGGCAAGATCGCGGTCGCCGCGTTCTTCGCGAAGAACTTCCTGCCGCTGCTGACCAGCACCCGCGAGGTGATCGAGACGCTGGACAACGAAATCATGGAGCTCGAAGAAGCGGCTTTCTAGTCCGCTGAGCAATACCTGGTGCCCCCGTTCTTCGGAAGCGGGGGCATCAGTCTTTGTCAGCCAGCGGCTCGTGTGAAATGTGGGCGGAATCCGGGCCGGAGAACCGCCCCGTGTTCACGCGAGAGCGGCGGTGGCTAGTTCCGGCGGGAGAGCGCGGGTCGCGCGAAGGCGTGGCGCACTCAGGGCAAAAAGACCGCCGCTGGATCCCCTCACTCCAGCGGCGGCCCTTCTCGTTCGCCCGTCTCCGCTGACCGGCGGTCGATCTAGGGATTGCCCCGCGTTGCCGTCGGGGTCGGGGGGTCAGACCACAACACGGGGCTATCCGCGGCAACGGATACCCACCTGTCCGCGTACCAAACCATCGGAAAGACACTCCGCGAGGATCTCTCGGTGGCCAGGTGCGCGCCAGGTCAGGCTTCCAATATCGCTGCGACGCCCTGACCACCCGCGGCGCAGACCGAGATCAGCGCACGCACCGTGCCCGATCCGCCCTGCTCCTTCTTCTTCTCCGCGAGCTGCTTGGCGGTCTGCGCCAGGATCCGCCCGCCGGTGGCGGCGAAGGGATGCCCAGCGGCCAGCGAGGACCCGTTGACGTTGAGCTTGGACCGGTCGATGGCACCCAGCGCCGCATCCAGGCCCAGCCGCTCTTTGCAGTACTCCTCGGACTCCCAGGCCTGCAGGTGTGCCAGCACCACCGACGCGAACGCCTCGTGGACCTCGTAGAAGTCGAAATCCTGCAGGGTCAGCCCGTTGCGGGCCAGCAGCCGCGGCACCGCGTAAGTGGGCGCCATCAGCAGGCCGTCGTACCCGTTGACGTAGTCGACCGCGGCGGTCTCGGCATCCACCAGGTAGGCCAGCGGAGACAGCGAATGCTCAGCCGCCCACTCGTCGGTGGCCAGCAGCGCGACGGAGGCACCGTCGGTCAGCGGGGTGGAGTTTCCTGCCGTCATCGTCGCGTCGCCGGCCTTGACGCCGAACACCGGGCGCAGCTTGGCCAGTTTCTCGGCGCTGGAGTCGGGCCGCAGGTTGTCGTCGCGGTACAAACCCAAGAAAGGCGACACCAGATCGTCGTAGAAGCCGCGGTCGTAGGCGGCGGCCATGTTGCGGTGACTGGCCGCCGCCAGCTCGTCCTGGTCGACGCGTTTGATGCCCAGCTGCTTGGCGGTGATGGCGGCGTGCTCGCCCATCGACAGGCCGGTACGCGGCTCGCTGTTCGACGGGATCTCCACCCCCAGGTTGGCCGGCAGCGTGCCGGCCAGCTTGAGCCGCTGCACATTGGACTTGGCCCGGCGCAGCCTCAGCAGGGTGCGGCGCAGGTCGTCGCCGAAGCCGATCGGCGGGTCGGAGGTGGTGTCCACCCCGCCGGCGGCGGCCACGTCGTAGCGACCGGCGGCGATACCGTCGGCCGCCACGATCGCGGCCTGCAGGCCGGTGCCACAAGCCTGCTGAATGTCGAAAGCCGGGGTGGCGGGCGACAGCTCGGAACCCAGCACGCATTCGCGCATGAGATTGAAATCACGGCTGTGCTTGAGCACGGCGCCGCCGACCACCATGCCCAGCCGTTCACCGCGCAGGTTGAACCGGTCGACCAGGCCGCCGAGTGCCGCGGTGAACATGTCCTGGTTGGACGCCTCGGCGTAGGCGCCATCGGAACGTGCGAACGGGATGCGGTTGCCGCCGAGTACTGCGACCCGCCGTCTCGGCTCGGAACTTGCAGGGCTCAATTTTCTCTCCGTGTGTCGGCGCTTGTCGGGGGTTAATTTTGGGGTACCCGCCTCGGCAGGCAATACTACCCACTGTTCTTACTCTCAAGTAAGTTCGTCCCCATCCACGGAAGGCAAAGCTCAGTGGCAACCAAGGTTTCCTCCGATCTGTTCTCGCAGGTGGTCAACTCCGGCCCCGGATCGTTCCTGGCCAAGCAACTCGGCGTGCCGCAGCCCGAGCCGCTGCGCCGGTACAGCGTCGGCGACGCTCCGCTACCCGGACCGTTGCTGATCGGCGGGGAGGGCCGCGTCGTCGAGCCACTGCGCTCGGCCCTGGACGGTGACTACGACCTGCTGGGCAACAACCTGGGCGGACGCTGGGCCGACTCGTTCGGCGGACTGGTCTTCGATGCGACGGGCATCACCACCCCGATCGCGCTGAAGGGTCTGCACAAGTTCTTCACACCGCTGCTGCGCAACCTGAAACACTGCGCCCGGATCGCGGTGGTGGGCACCACGCCGGAGGCGGCGGCCAGCGTCGAGGAACGGATCGCCCAACGTGCTCTCGAGGGGTTCACCCGTTCGCTGGGCAAAGAAGTCCGCCACGGCGCCACGGTGAACCTGGTCTACCTGGCGCCCGACGCCAAACCCGCCGCCACGGGTCTGGAATCGACCATGCGGTTCGTACTGTCGGCCAAATCCGCGTACGTGGACGGCCAGGTGTTCTACGTCGGGTCCGAGGACTCCACGCCACCCGCGGACTGGGACAAGCCACTGGACGGCAAAGTGGCGGTGGTGACCGGCGCCGCCCGCGGCATCGGAGCGACCATCGCCGAGGTGTTCGCCCGCGACGGCGCCCGGGTGGTCGCGATCGACGTGGAGTCCGCCGCCGATGCGCTGGCCGAAACCGCCAGCCGGGTCGGCGGTACCCCGTTGTGGCTGGATGTGACCGCCGACGACGCGGTGGAAAAGATCACCGAGCACTTGCGCGACCAGCACGGCGGCAAGGCCGACATTCTGGTCAACAACGCCGGCATCACCCGGGACAAGCTGCTGGCCAACATGGACGACGCCCGCTGGGATGCCGTCATCGCCGTGAATCTGCTTGCGCCGCTTCGGCTTACCGAGGGCCTGGTGGGTAACGGCACCATCGGCGAAGGCGGCCGGGTGATCGGGTTGTCGTCCATCGCGGGCATCGCCGGTAACCGCGGGCAGACCAACTACGGCACCACCAAGGCCGGCATGATCGGCATCACCCAGGCGCTGGCGCCGAGCCTGGCCGAGAAGGGCATCACCATCAACGCGGTGGCACCGGGATTCATCGAGACCAAGATGACGGCCGCGATTCCGCTGGCCACCCGGGAGGTCGGCCGCCGGCTCAATTCGTTGCTGCAGGGCGGCCAGCCCGTGGACGTCGCCGAGACCATCGCCTACTTCGCCAGCCCGGCATCGAACGCGGTGACCGGCAACGTCGTTCGGGTCTGCGGCCAGGGCATGATCGGCGCCTAGTGTCCGGCGACGATGCGGGCCGCACCGGCCCGAGGAGAAGCCGGACAATTAAGGAGGATTTGCGATGAGTCAGCCAAGCGGATTGCGCAACATGCTGCGCGCGGTGGCCGGGGCGTTGCCCGTGCTGCCGCGGTCCGACCAGCTGCCGAAACGCACGGTGACGGTCGAGGAACTGGCCGTGGACCACACCAACGTCGCCGCGTACGCGGCGGTCACCGGGCTGCGCTACGGCAACAACGTGCCGCTGACCTACCCGTTCACCCTGACCTTCCCGTCGGTGATGGCGTTGGTGAGCGGATTCGACTTCCCTTTCTCCGCAATGGGATCGGTGCACACCGAGAACAAAATCGTTCAGTACCGGCCGATCGCGGTGACCGACACCGTCGGTGTGCGGGTGCATGCGGAGAACCTGCGCGAGCACCGCAAGGGACTGTTGGTGGATCTGGTGAGCGACGTCAGTGTCGGCAACGAACTGGCCTGGCACCAGGTGACCACGTTCCTGCACCAGCAGCGCACCAGCCTGTCCGACGAGCCCAAGCCGCCGCCGCAGAAACAGCCCAAGCTGCCGCCGCCGCCGACCGTGCTGAAGATCTCCGCCGCGCAGATCCGCCGCTATGCGGCGGTGGGCGGTGACCACAACCCGATTCACGTCAACTCGGTGGCAGCCAAGCTGTTCGGTTTCCCGACCGTGATCGCACACGGAATGTTCAGTGCCGCAGCGGTATTGGCGAACATCGAGGCGCGGTTCCCGGACGCGGTGCAGTACTCGGTGCGGTTCGGGAAGCCGGTGTTGCTGCCGGCTACCGCCGGGTTGTACATCGACGAGGTCGACTCCGACGGCTCGCGCGGCTGGAAGTTGTCGTTGCGCAATCTGTCGAAGGGCTACCCGCACCTGACGGGCAGCGTCGAACCGCTGTAACCGGCAGCCTGCGGACGTGTAGCACTCACCCGGACCGGTGGTCGGGATGCGGCGGCTTGCGCCCCAGCACCAATGTCTTGATCGCGTGCGCCCCGAGCGCGGTGACCGCGAAGGCCAGCAACATCCGGATCGGCGGGTGCGCCAGCTCCCACACGAAGATCGCCGCCCACACCGGTGAACCCTGCGTGACCGCGAGCACCCCGGCGGCCCCACACAGCGAATTCACCGGCCCGTACCAGTGCGTGCCGGCGACCGCGTTCAGCGTCAGCACCAACAGGGCGCCCGCCGCCGAACCGGTCGCCAACGACGGCGTGAGCAGGCCGCCGGCGCCCCCGGCTCGCAGAAACAGCGCCGTCAGAAGCGGTTTCAGCACCAGCAGGACCGCCGCCGACGTCAAGGTCAGTCCGCTGGCCAGGCTGATCGTCAGGATGCTCTTGCCATTGCCGGGCAGCTGCGGCCACCAGTGTGAGCAGACTCCGGTCAGCAGTCCGGCCGCCGCGAGCCCCGGGATCAACACCCACGACCGGATGAGCGTGGCCGGTTGCGCCGCGGCGATGATCTTGCTGAAGGCCCACCCCACCGCGAAAGCCACCGGCGCCAGCGCCAGGGCATGGGCACTGAGCAGATAAGCCGAGTCGGCCCGCGGCCAGTCCAGCTCCGGCCGGTTGTGCGTGACGAGCGAGCCGACCGCGACCGCCAGGCTCGAGGTGAGCAGCGCCGCGCCCACCGCCCGCAGCCGCCAGGTGTTGAGCAGGATTCGCAGCGTAAACAGCGCGCCGGCCGCCGGGACCGCGTACACGGCGCCCAAACCGGCCCCGGCCGCGCACGCCAGCAGAATCTCCCGATCGTCCGGGGTCAGCCTCTTGAGCCATCCGGTGCCGAAATCGCCCAGTACAGCAGCGAATTGACGCGGGGCGCCCTCCCGGCCCAGGGATGCTCCGGAGCCGACCAGCACCACCTGGAGCAGCGCATCGAGGCTCCACGCCAACCGCGGAATACGTTCGTGCCGGGCGACGGTCCCGGCCAGCGGCGGCACCTCGGTGCGCCGCCGCAGCAGCCACCACCCCAAGCCGGCCAGCGCGGCGCCGGACATCGGGGCCAGGACACGACGCGCCGGACCGCTGCCGGTGATGCCGTCCAGCAGCGAGCCGAAACTGTAGTGGTACATGAGGTGTTGCACCGACTCCAGCACGATCGTCGTCGCCAACCCGGCAAGCCCGGCAAGCAAGCCGACAATGATTACCGCGCAGAAGAAGTCGAGGTTCCGGCGGGGCACGGGGCTAGCCCGTCGCGGTGTGTGGACCGGCGTCCCGGTCTGCCGGTGCACCACGCAGACCCGCCCAGAACAGGTCGATCATCATCTGCGCGGCGGCCTCGACGTCGACGTCGCCGGTGCTGAGCCGGCTTGCGATCGCCTCACCGGCACCCACCAAAGCCACTGCCATGATCTCGATTTCGGTGTCCGAACGAGGACTGCGGGTCCCCGCCCGCACCAGCCCCGCCACCAGCTCGATGATCTGCTCGCGCCCCTCCCGCACCGTGTGAGCGAACGCCTGCGAACTGGTGGCCTGGGTGTACATCACGATCCAAGACGCCCGGTTCTCGTCGATGTAACGCAGAAACGCGCTGATAGTGTTGCGCAGCAAGTCTTTCGGACTTTGGGTGAAATCGATGTCGGCGCGCAGCCCATCGATGAACCGGCCCATCTCCCGGTTCAAGCAGGCACCGAACAAGTCTTCCTTGGAGCCGTAATACAGGTAGAGCATCGGCTTGGAGATCTGCGCCTCGGCCGCGATGGCGTCCATCGAGGTCTCGTGGTAGCCGTTCAGCGAGAACATCTGCACGGCGGCGTCGAGCATCTGCTGCTCGCGAACAGCACGCGGTAATCGCTTGGTACCACCTGCCATTGGTTACGCCTCTCTCACCGCTCGATCCGACTTTAGGCCAGTCACCCGCCGCAGGTCGGCGTGACGCGCTTCATCGCCGCCACCCGCACCAGTGCGGCGTCGACCGTCGCGGCGGGCAATTCGTTGGCGTTGACCGCCTGCTCCAGCCGATCCAGCACGGCGGGCACCTCTTTGGTGGTGACCCACAATGCGATGTCGAGTCCGGCCTGCAGCGTCTTCAGCACCGCCTCGGTGACGCCGAACCGGTCGGAGATGGCGGCCATGCTGGACAGGTCGTCGCTGAAGATCGGACCGTCGAACGCGGGCCCGCCGTACCCCTCGCCGACGCGCAGCAAGGTCACCGCCGGCGCGCTCAGGCTGGCCGGGGCGCCCGCGGTAAGGCCGGGCACCTCCATATGTCCGATCATCACCGCGACCGGGCTCTGGTTCAGCAACGTCCGGTAGGGCACCAGGTCGGTGCCGACCAGTTCGCTCAGCGGAGGCGTGGTGACCTCACCGGTGTGCGAGTCGCCCGAGCCGTGGCCGTGACCGGGGAAATGCTTGAGCACCGGCAACAACCCGGCCTCGCGCAGGCCCTGGGCGTACGCGCCGGCGTACGCGGCCACCACGGCCGGATCCGAACCGAACGAGCGGTCGCCGATCACGGTTTCGTCGGGCGCGTCGGTGACGTCGACCACCGGGGCGAAATCGACGGTGATGCCGAGGTCCTTCATCTTGCGGCCGCGGTCCAGCGCCAGGTCGTGCACCTGCTGCGTGGACATCGTCTGGCCCATCTTCCGGGCCGTCGGCCCACGGCCGCCCAGCAGCGTGCGCAACCGCGACACCCGGCCGCCCTCCTCGTCGACCCCGACCGCCAACGGCAGCGGTGTCGCCGCGTTCGCGATGTCGCGCAACCCGTCCGGCAGCATGGACAGGTCGGTGTCACTGCCGATCAGGATGCCGCCGACGTGGGACTCGGTGACCACGGCCCGGGCGTCGGCGGCGTCGCGCACTCCGACCATCAGCAACTGGGCCAGCTTGTCCCGCAGGTTCGGGATCTTGGCGGGCACGTCTTTAGGATCGGCGCACACCCGTGGGCCGGGCGCGGCGGCCGGCGTCGACGGCGAGGGCGCGGCCGACGAGCTGGGCGGGGAGGTCTTCGACGAGGACCCGGGTCGCTTGCCGCCGTGACCACAGGCCGCGACCAGCATCGATAGGGTGACCAAGAAGGCCAGCCCGACGGCCAGGGGGCGGGAAAATGCCATCCGGACATGCTGTCACGGGTCGCGGCACCGCCCGGTTCGGGGGGCGGCGGGCCCCGCGGGACGAATCGCGGCCGGCCGCCCTTCTGCTAGGTTTGCGGCTAGGTTGCTCTCGATCCCCCATCAGTGCCGAGTAGCTCTGCGACCCCAAGGAGCAAGTCGATGTCCCCGACCATCTGGATCATCCTGGTCTGCGTGGGTCTGCTGCTGGGTGCGGCGACGATAGTCGGGGCACGCAGCACTTCGGCCCTGCGGATCCTGGCGCCGGTCGGGGCGTACGGGGTGGTCGGTATGTTGCTGGGGATGGCCGCGGTCTTCGGAGTGACCCTGATGATCCAGCAGGACACGAAGCCGCCATTGCCCGGGGGCGATCCGGGGTCGTCGGTGCTCAACCGGGTCGAATACGGCAACCGCAGCTAGCCGGTCGGCGGTCGGCGCCTCCACTTCTCACGAGGCTCTTTCACGTCGCTGGCTGATGCTCGTCGGGGCGGCCGCACTGGCCTTGACCTTCGCCCAGGCTCCCGGACAGGTCTCCCCCGACACCAAACTCGACCTCACCGCGAACCCGCTGCGGTTCCTGGCGCGTGCGGCCAACCTATGGAACAGCGAGCTGCCGTTCGGCCAGTCGCAGAACCAGGCCTACGGCTACCTGTTCCCGCACGGCAGCTTCTTCCTGGTCGGCCACCTGCTCGGCGTGCCCGGGTGGATGACCCAGCGGCTGTGGTGGGCGCTGCTGTTGACCGCCGGTTTCTGGGGGCTGTTGCGCGTCGCCGAGGCGCTGCGGATCGGCAGCCCGGGGTCGCGGGTGCTGGGTGCGGCCGCGTTCGCGTTGTCGCCGCGGGTGCTGACCACGCTGGGGTCCATCTCGTCGGAGACGCTGCCGATGATGCTGGCGCCGTGGGTGCTGTTGCCGACGATCCTGGCGCTGCGGGGCGGTTCCGCGCGTTCGGTGCGGGTGCTGGCCGGCCAGGCCGGGCTGGCGGTGGCGCTGATGGGCGCGGTGAACGCGATCGCGACGGCCGCCGGGTGTCTGCCCGCGCTGATCTGGCTGGCCTGTCACCGGCCCAACCGCCGATGGTGGCGGTACAGCGGGTGGTTGCTGCTGGCCACCGCCTTGGCGGTGCTGTGGTGGGCGGTGGCACTGAGCCAGCTACGCGGGGTGAGCCCGCCGTTCCTGGACTTCATCGAGTCCTCCGGGGTGACCACCCAGTGGTCCTCGCTGGTGGAAGTGCTGCGCGGCACCCACAGCTGGACGCCGTTCGTGGCCCCGACCGCGACGGCGGGGGCGCCGCTGGTCACCGGCTCGGTCGCGGTCCTGGGTACCTGCCTGGTCGCGGCGGCCGGGCTGGCCGGGCTGGCCGGCGCGGCGATGCCGGCCCGGGGCCGGCTGGTGAGCATGCTGCTGGCCGGGGTGGTGTTGCTGGCCATCGGCTACAGCGGCGGCCTGGGCTCGCCGATCGCCCACCAGGTGCAGGCGTTCCTGGATGCGGGCGGCACGCCGCTGCGCAACGTACACAAGCTGGATCCGCTGGTGCGCATCCCGCTGGCGCTGGGACTGGCCCAGCTGCTGGGCGGCATTCCCCTGCCCGGCAGTGCCCCGCGGCCGGTGTGGCTGGCCGCCTTCGCGCACCCCGAGCGCGACCGGCGGGTGGCGGTCGGAGTGGTGGCGCTGACCGCACTGCTGGTGAGCACGTCACTGGCCTGGTCGGGCCGGCTGACCCCGCCCGGCACGTTCACCGCGATACCCGACTACTGGCAGCAGGCAGCCGACTGGCTCACCGAGCACCAGAGCGGCCGGGTGCTGGTGGCGCCGGGTGCACCGTTCGCCACCCAGGTGTGGGGCACCAGCCACGACGAGCCGCTGCAGGTGCTGGGTGCCGCACCGTGGGGGGTCCGGGACTCGATCCCGCTGAACCCGCCGCAGACAATTCGGGCGCTGGATTCGGTGCAGCGCCTGTTCGCCGCCGGCCGCCCGTCCGCGGGTCTGGCCGATACCCTTGCCCGGCAAGGCATTTCGTACGTGGTGGTGCGCAACGACCTGGATCCGGAGTCGTCCCGGTCGGCGCGGCCCATCCTGGTGCACCGCGCGGTCGCGGGATCGCCCGGGTTGGACAAGGTAGCCGAGTTCGGCCGGCCGGTGGGCCCCGGCACACTGGCCGGGTTCGTCAACGACAGCGGGTTGCGGCCGCGGTATCCCGCGGTGCAGATCTACCGGGTCAATGCCGTTGGCGGCGCCGGCGGCGCGGCGGTGGGCCCCTACTTCGCCGAGACCGACCGGATGGCACGGGTGACCGGCGGCCCCGAAGCGCTGTTGCGTCTGGACGAGCGACGACGGCTGCTGGGCCGCCCGCCGCTGGGGCCGGTGCTGATGAACGCCGACGCTCAGGCCGCCGGGCTGCAATCCCCGCTGGTCACGGTCACCGACACCCCGTTGGCCCGGGAAACCGACTACGGCCGAGTCGATCTGCACTCGTCGGCGATCCGGGCGCCCGGCGACGCCCGGCACACCTACAACCGGGTTCCCGACTATCCCGTCCCCGGGGCCCAGACGGTCTACGGCGGCTGGACCGGCGGCCGCGTCACGGCCTCCAGTTCGTCGTCGGATGCCACCGCGCTGCCCGACGTCGCGCCCGCGACCTCGCCGGCCGCCGCGATCGACGGCGACCCGGCCACCGCGTGGGTGTCCAACTCGCTGCAGGCTGCGGTCGGGCAATGGCTGCGGGTGGATTTCGACCATCCGGTGACCAACGCCGTCCTCACCCTGACACCCAGCGCGACGGCCGTCGGCGCGCAGGTCCGCCGCATCGTGGTGGAAACCGCCAACGGCAGCACCACGTTGCGGTTCGACGAGGCCGGCAAACCGTTGAGCGCCGCGTTGCCGTTCGGCGAGACACCGTGGGTACGCATCACCGCGGCCGCCACCGACGACGGCTCGCCCGGCGTGCAGTTCGGTATCACCGACCTGGCGATCACGCAGTACGACGCCTCCGGTTTCGCGCACCCGGTTGCGTTGCGGCACACCGTGCTGGTGCCCGGCCCACCGCCGGGAGCAGCGGTCGCGGGTTGGGATCTGGGCGCCGAGCTGCTGGGCAGGCCGGGCTGTGCACCAGGTCCCGACGACATGCGCTGCGCGGCGTCGATGGCGCTGGCCCCCGAAGAGCCGGTGAACCTGAGCCGCACCCTGACGGTGCCCGCCCCGTTACCGGTGCTGCCGACCGTATGGGTGCGGCCACGCCAGGGACCGAAGCTGGCCGACCTGATCGCCGAACCGGACACCGCCCGGGCGCGTGGCGATTCCGACCTGGTGGAGGTCGAGGGCTCGGCGTACGCGGCCACCGACGGCGACCCGGCCACGTCGTGGACTGCGCCGCAGCGAGTGGTTCAGCACAAGAGCCCGCCCACGCTGACGCTGACGCTACCGCGGGCCACCGAGGTGGCCGGGTTGCGGCTGACGGCCAGTCGTTCCACGTTGCCGGCTCACCCGAAACTGGTGGCCGTCGACCTGGGTGACGGTCCGCAGGTACGACCGTTGACGACTGACGTTGGGGGACAGACGCTTTCGCTGCAGCCGCGGGTCACCGACACGGTGACGGTGAGCCTGCTGGACTGGGAGGACGTCATCGACCGCAACGCGCTGGGTTTCGACCAGCTCAAGGCGCCCGGGCTGGCCGAGGTCGTCGCGCTGGGCGCCGACGGCAGCCCGATCGCGCCCGCCGACGCGTCGCGCAACCGTGCCCGCGAGATTGTCGTCGACTGCGAACACGGCCCGGTGATCGCGGTGGCGGGCCGATTCGTGCACACCGCGATCCGGACCACGGTCGGCGCGCTGCTGGACGGGTCGGCGGTGGCCGCCCAGCCGTGCCAGGCCGATCCGATCGCACTGCCGCCCGGGCAGCAGGAGTTGTTGATCAGCCCGGGGCCGGCGTTCGTGGTGGACGGCGCACAGCTGTCTGCTGGCACTGAATTGCCAAGTGCTGCAACGACATCGGCGGTAATCGGGTCCTGGGGTCCGGCCCGGCGCGAAGTGCGGGCCCCGGCGTCGGCGGCCGCACGGGTGCTGGTGATCCCGGAGAGCATCAACCCCGGCTGGGTGGCCCGGACCAGCAACGGGACCCGGCTGACGCCGATCGCGGTGAACGGGTGGCAGCAGGGCTGGTTGGTGCCCGCCGGCGATCCGGGCACCATCACGCTGACCTTCGCCGCCAACGCCGTATACCGGGCCGGGCTGGCGTTCGGGCTGGCGTTACTGCCGCTGCTGGCGTTGCTGGCGTTCTGGCGACGCCGCGGCGTCCCGGACGACGGCCCCGCCGCGGCTCCGTGGGCGCCGGGCCCCTGGGCGGTGGTACCGCTGCTGGGAGCCGGCGCGCTGATCTCCGGCGCTGCCGGTGCAGTGGTCTTCGCGGCGGTGTTGGGATTACGGCGCCGTTTCGGTTCAGCCAGGCGTCTGATGGTGGCGCTGAGTGCGGGCGGTCTGATCGCGGCTGGGGCGCTGCTGTCGCGCCACCCCTGGCGCTCCGAGCACGGGTACGCCGGCCACTGGGCGAATGTCCAACTGCTGGCGCTGCTTTCGCTGGCGGTGCTGGCCGCATCGGTGGTGGTATTCGGAGATTCCGCGCAGGATGGTGGATGCAACGGGGAACACGACGAGGAATAGTTGTGCCATGACGTGGTTCTCGGCGCCCGATTACTGGCTGGGCAGCCTGGTCCTGCAGCGCGGTGTGGCGGTGATCTACGCGATCGCGTTCGTGGCGGCAGCGCGTCAGTTCCGGCCGCTGCTCGGGGCGCGCGGCCTGCTGCCGGTACCGGCATATCTGGCCGGGCGATCGTTCTGGCAAGCGCCCAGCATCTTCCAGTTCCGGTATTCCGACCGGTTTTTCGCATCGGTCTGCTGGTTCGGCGCGGCCCTGGCGGCGGCGGTGGCGGCCGGGTCGACGGGGTTAGTGCCGGTGTGGGCCGGGATGCTGGTCTGGCTGACGCTGTGGGTGCTGTACCTCTCGATCGTCAACGTGGGCCAGACCTGGTACGGGTTCGGCTGGGAGTCACTGCTTTTGGAAGCCGGATTTTTGCTGGTCTTCCTGGGCGGTGGACGGGTGGCGCCGCCGGTGCTGACGTTGTGGCTGGCGCGCTGGCTGCTGTTCCGGGTCGAGTTCGGCGCCGGGTTGATCAAGATGCGCGGAGACCGCTGCTGGCGCGACCTGACCTGCCTGTACTACCACCACGAAACCCAGCCCATGCCGGGACCGCTGAGCTGGTTCTTCCATCACCTGCCCAAGCCGCTGCACCGAATCGAGGTGGCAGGCAACCATTTCGCACAACTGGTGGTGCCGTTCGGGTTGTTCGCCCCGCAGCCGGTGGCCGGGATGGCCGCGGCGGTCATCGTCGTCACCCAGTTGTGGCTGGTGCTGTCGGGGAACTTCGCCTGGCTGAACTGGTTGACCATCCTGCTGGCGTTCAGCGCCATCGACCAGTCGACGTTCGCCAGGTTGGGACTGGCGGCCAATACGCCGGAGTTTCCGGCTACCCCGCCGTGGTTCGCGGTTCTGGTGATCGCTCTCGCTGCAGCGATGCTGGTGCTGAGCTACTGGCCGGCCCGCAACATGCTGTCGTCGCGGCAGCGAATGAACGCGTCGTTCAATGCGTTCCATCTGTGCAATACCTACGGCGCTTTCGGCAGCATCAGCCGTACCCGGTACGAAGTGGTCGTCGAGGGCACCGCGGACACCTCGGTTGGCGACCAAACCGTATGGCGGGAGTACGAATTCAAGGGCAAACCCGGCTCGGTGCGGCGGCTGCCGCGGCAATTCGCGCCGTACCATCTGCGGCTGGATTGGCTGATGTGGTTCGCCGCGATCTCGCCGGGTTACGCGCTGGCGTGGCTGACGCCGTTGCTGACCCGGCTGCTGCGCAACGACGCCGATACGCTGAAACTGTTGCGGCACAATCCTTTCCCGGATACGCCGCCGCATTTCGTGCGGGCCCAACTGTACCAGTACCGGTTCACCACGCCGACCGAGCTGCGGCGCGACCGGGCGTGGTGGCATCGCACGCTGATCGGGAGCTATGCGCCGCCGAGATCGCTGCCTCGCTAGCTGGTGTGGGTTCACTTCTGGTACGACAACGCTCCGGTACCGGCGAGCTTCCCGCCGTCCACGATCAGGTACTCGGGCCGGATGGGCCGGCTGCCGAACCAGCACTCCAGGATCTCGCGGGTGCCCGCGGCGTAGCGCGCCTGAGCCGACAGCGTAGTGCCCGACACGTGCGGCGTCATCGCGTTGTTCGGCATGGTCCGCCACGGGTGGTCGGCGGGCGGCGGCTGCGGGAACCACACGTCGCCCGCGTAGCCAGCGAGCCGGCCGCTGCGGAGCGCCGCCGCGATCGCTTCCGGGACAGTCTCTTCGGCACGCGCCGTGTTGACGAGGTAGGAGCCACGGCGCATCGAGGCCAGCAGTTTCTCGTCGAACATCGCGCGGGTGTCCGCGTAGAGCGGCGAGTGCACCGACACCACGTCGACCGACCCGACCAGGGACTGCACGTCGGGGTGGAAGGTGACGTTCAGCTCCGTCTCGACCTCGGGCGGCAGCCGGCGGGTGTCGGTGTAGTGCAGATTGACGTCGAACGGGGCGAGCCGGCGCAGGACGGCACGGCCGATCCGCCCGGCGGCGATGATTCCGACGTCCATGCCTTCCAGGTCGTAGGCGCGTTGTACGCAGTCGGCGATGTTCCAGCCGCCGTCGACGGCAAAGCGGTGCGAGGGGACGAAGTTGCGCACCAGCGCCAGGATCTGCAGCACCGTATGCTCGGCGACGCTGATGCTGTTGCTGTAGGTCACTTCGGCGACGGTGATCCCGCGCTCCTTGGCCAGGTCGAGATCCACGTGATCCGAGCCGATTCCGGCGGTGAGCGCCAGTTTCAGGTTGGGCGCCTTGGCGATTCGCTCAGCCGTCAGGTACGCCGGCCAAAACGGCTGGGAGATAACGATGTCGGCGTCCGGCAGTTCGCGTTCGAACTCCGAGTCGGGACCTTCCTTGTCCGAGGTCACCACCAGCTCGTGACCGGCGGCTTCAAAGAACTCGCGCAGCCCCAGTCCACCCGAGACGCAGCCGAGTAGTTCACCAGGGGTGAACTCGATTTGCGACGGGGTCGGCACGGTGCTTCCGCCGGGGTAGCTGTGAATGGCCGGGATGGCGTCGCGGGCATAGCGCGGTGGGTATCCGTCGACGGGATCGGGATATAGCACCATCACACACTTGGCCACCGGAGATCTCCTAACCTGCTGTATCAGAACCGGTTTCAGTTTCGCCGTGCTCCGGCTCCGATGTCCAAGACACAGTTCCGAACAGCTGATAGGCAGCGCCTATCGCACGTTGGCCGCGATCTGCACCAACGCGCGGGCGAGCACCGAACCGGGCTCCGCCTTGCTGGTGACGAGTGCGATCGATGCGGTGACGGCCGGCTGCTCCAATCGCAGCACGCTGATGTCGGCGGCCGGACGCAGGCTGCGCAGCCAGGGCTGCGGGACGATGCTGGCCCACCGGCCGGTGCCCACGTGCGCGAGCAGCGCCGCCAGCGAGTCGGTTTCCAATTGCGGTGTCACCACTAGGTTTTGACTGGCCAGCGCGTCATCGATGAGCCGGCGGCCGCGCATGCCGCGGGTCAGCAGGCATAGCGGCAGGGTTGCCGCGTCCGACCAGGTGATGACGTCGGCTTTGACGGGCAGCAGCTCGGCGCTGGCGATCAGCACCGGCGTCTCCTCGTACAGCGGGGTGACCACCAGGTCGGCGGTGTCCTGCTGATCGGGGTAAAGGACACCGGCGTCGAGTTCGAAACGGCGGATGCGTTCGACGATCTGGGCGGACCGCAGATTCATCTCGAGCTGCACGCGTACCAGCGGATGTGCGCTGCAGAACGGATCGGTGAGCAGGGCGACCGTGGTGGAGGCGGCCGGGACCACGCCGATCCGCAGCTCTCCGGTCAGACCGGTCTGAAGAGCCGCGACCTCCTGCTTCAGGGCGTCGCGATCGGCCAGGATGCGCCTGGCCCAGGGCACCAGCCGATCACCTTCGGGGGTGAGACCTTCGAACTTCTGCCCGCGGCGCACCAGCGGAACCTTCAGCTCCTGTTCGAGCTTGCGGATCGACTCCGACAAAGCCGGCTGCGACACGAAGCAGGCGGCCGCGGCCCGCGCGAAGTGCCGCTCCTGGGCGAGCGCGACGAAATACTCGAGCTGACGCAACAGCATGGTTCATTCGACCACGCTCGTCACGTCAGCAGGTCGCCCAGCACGTCCGCGGCGGTGGGCAAACCGATCAACGATCCGTGGGAGAAGTACGGCCCGGCAGTGGGCGTCAGTGACGAGTAGCCGGCGTCGACGATCGGCTTGAGCAAGGAGTTGAGACCTCCGACGATGGGCTGCGGCACACCGATCTGCGCCAGCGGCAACAACATCGGCAGGGTGGGTGCGGGGATCATGTACGTGGTGACCGTGCCGCCCGCCGCAGTGGTGACGCTGGACAACGTGACCGCGTTCGACAGCGAGGTCAGCGCCGCCGGGTTGTGCTGATACAGGATGCCGAACATCGAATTCACCACCGCCGGCAGATTCCAGGGCCGGTCGGGCGGGTTGCTCCACCCGTCGTACTGGCCGAAGACCACGCTGACGTTGTACTGCGTGTTCGCCAGGCTCTGCGACGTGTAACCGAGCAGCGGCACGGTGATGCCATTCGGGAGGTAGGTGCTGGCCAGGCCGCCGACTTCGGGGCTGGAGAACATCGCGAACTGCAGGGCGCTCGGCGGCGGTGCGGTCGGCGAGGTCGCCAGGTACGCCAACTCGCGGTTGACGACGAGCGTTCCCTCGGACAGCCCCGCGATCTGCACCGGGGACCCGCCTGAGGCGGCGACCGCGGTGGCGATCTGGTCGTTCAGCAGCCGCTGCCCGACGGCGACGGCATCGTTGACGGAGGGGGCCCACAAGTTGCCGCTCAACAGGCCCATACTCGCCGGATAGTTGACCACTTGGGCGATGCTGTCGGAGAACCAGTTCTGCCCGATGGCTGTGTTCTGCAGGATGTAGCCCTGCAGCAGGGACACCGAAGCCGGTCCGGGAATGCCGCCCTGAAGGAGCACCTGTCCCAGGTAGGGCAGCCGCAGCAGGACATCCGGTATGTAGAGCGGGCCGGCGCCGGGGACGGTGATCCTGGTCGCTGCCGCCGCGCCGGTCATGGTGTCGCCGCCCAGCATGCTTGTCGCGCTGCCGATTTCGGTGCTCAGGTAGGCGGTCGCGGCCGACGCCAGGTTCTGCACGAACCGCTGATGGAACTGCGCCACCTGCGCGCTGGCGGCCTGGTACTGCTGGCCGTACGTGTCGAAGAACGCCGCCACCCCGGTCGACACCTCGTCGGCGGCCGCGGTCAAGAGCGAGGTGGTGGCTTTGGCGGCGGACGCGCCGGCGGAATCGATCGCCGATCCGGTCGCGGCCAACTCGGCTGCGGCGGTCGCCACCAGGTCCGGTACCGCCACGACCTGGGACAAAGCCGCCTCCTCGATGACCGACAGTGGGACGCCGACGCGGGCGATCGCCGAGAGGGTACCGCGGCCCAGTCGCGTTGCGCAGCGGATCTGGTGTTGCTCACACCGGAGGCCCGACGCATGCCAATGCACCCCTCGGATTCGTGGCCTCCGAGGCGTCACCCAAGTCCTTGCCTACCTAGGGATCGTCGTTGTCTTCGTCGGGGGCGAAGAGTCGTTCGGGGTGGTGGATCGTGTTGACGCGTGGTTGGCCCCGGTCGTGGTGTGCCGGGGGTAGCCATTCGATGAGGCCGCGGTGGTTGGTGCGGGTGGTCCAGCCGTGTTCGGCGAGGCGGTTGTGGATGCCGCAGGCCAGGGCGAGGTTGGTGATGTGGGTGCTCAGGCAGGTGTGCCAGGCGGTGAGGTGATGGACCTCGGTGTGATACGCCGCAGCGGTGCAGCCGGGTCGGGTGCAGCCGCGATCCCGCGCATACAGCATCAGGCGTTGGGCGCGGTTGGCCAGCCGCTTGGTGTGATACAGCGCCAGGGGTGTGGCGCCGTCGAACAGGGCGAGGTAGGGGTGCGCGGCGCCCGACCAGCGGATCACATCGGACATCGGCACTAGACTGCCGCCGCCGGTGCGGGCTGTGCCGGTGCCGGCTTCCAGTTCGGCCAGGGTGGTGGTGACCACGATGGTGACGGGCAGCCCGTGGTGCTGCCCGAGGTCCCCGGAGGCCAGTAGCGCCATCAGCCCGGCGTGCAGCCCATCATGCTGACGCTGAGCGGTACCGCGGGTGTCGCGGCGGACCGCTTCGGGGTCCGGCTCGCCCTCGTCGATGTGGGGCAGGTGGTCCTCGGGGTTGGCGATGCCGGGGGCGGCCAGTTTGGCCCAGGCGGCTTCCAGGGCGGCGCGCAGGGCGGGGGTGATCCAGCCGGTGAGTTTGGACATGCCGTCGGGGTCTTGTTTGCCCAGACTCAGGCCGCGCTTGCGGGCGCGTTCGTCGTCGGAGAATTCCCCGTCGGGGTGCAGGTAGGCCAGCAGCGTGAGGGCGTAGTCCTTGAGTTGGTCGGGGCGCATGGCGGCGGCTTGGCCGGCCAGGTCGGCTTCGGCCTGCTCGCGGGCACCGGCATCCACTTCCGTCGGTAAGTGTTTGACGAAGTCGCGGATCTCGTTCACGTGGCCGCTACCGATACGGCCCTGGCGTTGGGCGGCGGCGGTGGCCTCCAACCGCGGCGCCAACGGCTCCCCCGTCAAACCATGCCGTTCACCGAGATCGGCGGCGTCGCCGATCCGCCGGCCAGCCTCCGAAGTCGTGATCCGCAGCCGATCGGCCAGCGCGTTACGCAGGGTGTCACCCAACTCCTCCTTGCTCACCGCGGCGAGCTGATTCAACAACTGATGCTGCGGCACCGGCAGCCGCCGCACCACCGTCTCCAAGCGCTCCAGGATCGCCATCCGCTCCGGGGTGCTCAGCACCTCAAACCGCAACTCGCACAACCGCTCGACCGCCGCATCGCACGCGTCGAGAACCTCGACGATCTCCGCACGCGTGTTCGCAAGCATGTTCGAATGATATCGCCGGGGTACGACACGACACCGCCCCCGAGCGCGACCCTGTGGACAAACTCCCAACTGTGCACAAAGCCGCCGGGGTCCTGCGCACAGAGATCTACAGCGTCTCGTCCAGCTCCCCGAGCCGGTCGGTCAACCGCAGGTTCTCCGAATAGTCCACCGGGCACGCGATCAGCGACACCCCGTCGTCGTCCAGCGCCGTCCGCAGCGTCGGCAACAACTCGTCGGCGTTGCCGATTCGATATCCCTTGGCGCCGAAGCTTTCCGCGTAACTCACGATGTCCGGGTTGCCGAACTTCACGTAGTAGTGATCGCCGAGTTCGAGGTCCATCTTCCACTCGATCAACCCGTATCCGCCGTCCTCCCAGACCAGTACCACCAGCGGGATCTTCTCCCGGACCGCGGTCTCGATCTCCTGGGAGTTCATCAGGAAAGCGCCGTCGCCGACCACGGCCAGGACCTTGGCCTGCGGCCTGGCCAGCTTGACACCCAACGCGCCGGGAAGCGCAAAACCCATAGTGGACAAACCATTTGAGATCAGACAGGTATTGCGCTCGTACGTCGGGTACAGCCGGGCCATCCACATCTTGGTGGCCCCGGTGTCGACCAGCACCACATCGGAGCGCCCCAGCGCCGCCCGCGTGTCGGCGACCACCCGCTGCGGCGCCAGCGGGAAACGCGAATCCTTCTGTCCCCGCTCGAATTCCTCGGCCAGCAAGCCTGACCCCGGGACGTCGGCGTCGGCGAAACTGTGGCCCTCGAGAGCGTCGGCAACCGCGTCGAGTGAGTCGCTGATGTCGCCGATGATGCCGACCTCCACCGAGTAGTGCGCGTCGACCTCGGCCGGGAAGCGGTGGATGTGGATGATCTTCTTGTCGGCCTGCGGGTTGATCCGGACCGGGTCGAACTCCTGCAACTCGTAGCCGACCGCGATGACCACGTCGGCGTTGTCGAAGCCGAAGTTGACGTAGTCGTGCCGCATGAAGCCCAGGGTGCCGATGCTGTTGGGGTGGTCGTCGGGCATCACGCCCTTGCCGTGAAAACTGTTGGCCACCTTGACGCCGAGCTTCTCGGCGAACCGGACCAGCGCCGCGGTGGCGTCGCTGCGGGCGGCGCCGTGGCCGGCCAACACCACCGGGCGCTTCGCCTCGCGCAGGATGTCGACCGCGCGGGCCACCTGCCTGGCGGCCGGCGCATCGGCGCGAACGACGTTGCGGGGCAAGGGCTTCAGCTCGTAATCGGAGTCGTCCTCGTCGATGTGTTCCGGTACGGCCAGGTACACCGCGGCCGGGCGCTCGGTCTCGGCGACCTTGAACGCCTTGCGGACCATCTCGGGAATGGCGTGCGGAGTGGGGATCGGCGCCGACCAACGGGTGATCGGGGCGAACATCGACACCAGGTCGACGTACTGGTGGGATTCCTTGAACTCGCGGTCCTGCCCCACCTGCGCCGAGATCGCGACCACCGGGGTGCTGTTGGTGGTGGCGTCGGCCACGCCGAGCTGCATGTTGATGGCGCCCGGCCCGAGGGTCGCCGACACCACTCCGGCACGCCCGGTGACCCGGCCGTACATCTCGGCCATGAACGCCGCGGCCTGCTCGTGCCGGGTGAGTACGTAACGGATGTCGGAGGCCGCCAGCGCTTGGACGAAGCGGATGTTCTCCTCCCCCGGAATCCCGAAGACGACCTCCACGCCCTCGTTTTCCAGGCACTTGACGATCAGTTGGGCCGCTGTGCTCATCCGCCACCTCCCGGTGCTGAGAATAGTGGCAGGCTAGATGGTGGACGTTCCGAGAACCCACCGAACGAAGGAGGGCCCGCGTGCCCATCGCCACCATCAACCCGGCCACCGGCGAGACCGTCGAAACCTTCACCGCGGCCACCGACGACGAAGTGGACGCCGCCATCGCCCGCGCGCACGAGCGCTTTCTCGACTACCGCCATTCGACCACCTATGCCCAGCGCGCCGAATGGGCAAACGCGACCGCCGACCTGCTGGAGAAAGAAGCCGACGAAGTCGCGGCCATGATGACCCTGGAGATGGGTAAGACGCTGGCGTCGGCCAAAGCCGAAGCGCTCAAGTGCGCCAAGGGTTTTCGTTACTACGCCGAGAACGCCGAGAAGCTGCTGGCCGACGAGCCCGCCGAGGCGTCGAAGGTCGGCGCGAAGCGGGCCTACGTGCGCTACCAGCCGCTAGGCGTAGTGCTGGCCGTGATGCCGTGGAACTTTCCGCTGTGGCAGGCCGTGCGGTTCGCCGCGCCGGCCCTGATGGCGGGCAACGTCGGCATCCTCAAGCACGCCTCCAACGTGCCGCAGTCGGCGTTGTATCTGTCCGACGTGATCGCCCGCGGCGGATTCCCGGACGGGTGTTTCCAGACGCTGCTCGTCTCCTCGAGCGCCGTCGAGCGCATCCTGCGGGACCCGCGCGTCGCGGCGGCCACCCTGACCGGCAGCGAGCCGGCCGGGCAAGCCGTCGCCGCCATCTGCGGTGACGAGATCAAGCCGACCGTGCTCGAACTCGGCGGCAGCGACCCGTTCATCGTGATGCCGTCGGCGCCGCTGGACGACGCGGTCAAGACCGCAGTCAAGGCCCGCGTGCAGAACAACGGCCAATCCTGCATCGCGGCAAAGAGATTCATCGTGCACACCGACATCTACGACGAGTTCGTGGACAAGTTCGTCGAGCAGATGCAGGCATTGAAGGTCGGCGATCCGACCGACCCGGACACCGACGTGGGCCCGCTGGCCACCGAGTCCGGCCGCGACGAGATCGCCAAGCAGGTCGACGACGCCGTCGCCGCCGGTGCGAAGGTTCGCCTCGGCGGCGAGCGCCCCGACCGGCCGGGCTGGTTCTACCCGCCGACCGTCATCACCGACATCACCAAGGACATGGCGCTGTACACCGAGGAAGTGTTCGGGCCAGTCGCCTCCATGTACCGGGTTTCCGACATCGACGAGGCCATCGAGATCGCCAACGCCACCAGCTTCGGGTTGGGCTCCAACGCGTGGACGCAGGACGAAGCCGAGCAGGAGCGCTTCATCGACGACATCGAAGCCGGTCAGGTGTTCATCAACGGCATGACGGTGTCCTATCCCGAACTCGGGTTCGGCGGCGTCAAGCGATCGGGCTACGGACGCGAACTGGCCGGCTTGGGCATCAAGGCGTTCTGCAACGCCAAGACGGTGTGGGTGGGCTGACGGCCCGCGCTAAACCGCGGCCAGCGCCCGGGCGTCCTCGTCGGCGAAGTCGTCCTCGAGCTGCACCGGTGAGTAGTCCAGGTCGATCTCACCGACCGGGCGGCCGCGGGCGCTGCTGATGGTGCCGAACCGCCGCATGCCCTTGTCCATCGAGTACTGCAGCATCTCGTCCTGCGACAGGTCGAACGGCGGATGTTCGCCGTAGAGGGCGAACCCCTCCTCGGTGAGCCGCAGAGCCATTGGGATGAGCTCGTTCATCCGCGATTCGAAGACCGTCCAGTTGGCGTCGTCGGCGGCGACGTGGCGACGGCAGGTGAAGGTGCCCCACGCCATGTGGCGCCGCTCGTCGTCCCCGATGCGCCGGATCAGCTCCTGCATGCCGGGCAGGATGCCACGCTCCACGCAGATCTTGTTCCAGGCGTAGTAGCCGGTGAGCGCCAGCATGCCTTCCACGATGTGGTTGTAGGTGACCGACGCCCGTACCTGCGCGGCCGGGGACGCGTCTTTGGTCAGCGCATTCAGGCAGTCCGGCAGCTCGTCGTAGAAGATCTGCCGGTAGGTGGGCAGCGGGTCGAGGTAGCCGTGCAGGTCGTTGGTGACCCCGACGGCGTCCAGCCACATCCGGAACACCTGGACGTGCTTGGCCTCCTCGAACGCGAACTGCGTCAGGTACATCTCGTCGCCGATCCGGCCTTCGGCGCGCATCGCGGCCATGAACGGCTGGATGTCCTCGGTCACCGCCTCCTCACCGGCGATGAATTGCGCGCACAGCCGGATGGTGTAATCGCGCTCGTCGTCGGAGAGCTTCTCCCAGTCGGCCCGATCGCGGGAGAAGTCGATATCGGCGGGATTCCAGAATTTGGCGTTACCACCGGCAAACAGCTTGAGCGGCAAGCTCTCCCAGTTGAGGCCGCCGGCCACCATCGAGCCGGTGTGGGTGCGGGTCATGTGACGCTCCTGGTGTCTAGTGGGGCTGGGCTGGGGACGGGTGAGAACGCGGCAGCCAGTACCGAGACCAGACGGCGCACGGCCAGTGCCGGCTGTTCGGGGTTGGGTTCGTCGAGGCCGAGAATGGGATCGAGGCCGCGCATATACGGGGCCAGTGCCAGGTGCGGGAAGATCATCAGCAGCAGCGACAGCAATGCCTCGGTGTCGGAATCGGGCCGCAGGTCGCCGCGGCGGAGCGCCTCGGTCACCAGCGGGCGCAGCACCTCCAGGTAGTGCCGGTGGATGACATTGCGCACGCTGATCCGGGCGTCGGTGTCGACCTCGAGGGTGGCCGCGGCGTGCAGCGCGCGTTCCCGCGGATGCTCGGCGTAGTAGGTGACCCAGGCGTCGAGCAGTTCGGTGAGGAATTCGAAAAACGTTCGGCTGGGCTCGATTTCGCGGATGACCTCCTCCACGAAGACGCGCACCCGTTGGCTGGCGACGTCGGCGATGAAGGCGTAGAGATCGCGCTTGTCCGCGAAGTATTGGAACAGGCTGCCCTTGGCGACGCCGGCCCGACGGGCGATGACGTTCAGGCTGCCGTTGGAGAAGCCGTGGGCGCCGAATTCGGCCTCGGCGGCCTCGATGATGGCAGCCCGCCGGGCCGGGTCGACGCGGGCCCAGGTCACTGTCGGCATGCGGCCTCCTGACTGGTATGACCGGTGGTCATTCTACTGTGACGTGGTTCACAGTCAAGGCTGTGGCGGGCCGCGCCGCATATCGCACCATCCGCCGATGTCGACCGGCATGAGAGTCCGCAAAATGTCGGTGAAACGGGGCTTTGACCGTACATATGGGGCCGCTGGGCGGTAGGCGCTGGCCGCTGGACCGCTGGGCACTGGCACCCGGCGCCCGGCGCCCGGCGCTCGGCGCTCGGCGCTCGGCGCCCAACGGTAGAGCTGGTCAAGGCACATTAGGGCCGCATCTGGTAGGCGCCGTTGAGCGGCAGCACCTGTTCCTTCCACACCTTGTCGTAGCGGGCGCGGTCGTGCGCCGGGCGCCGAATCATCCGCAGCGCAAAGCGCGCCTGCTCGTCGGTGGTGGCGGCCTTGTCGTTGAGTTCGACTGCGTAGCTGTTGAAGTCGCGCACCAGCAGGCCGAAGATCTCGTCCAGCAGCGCCTCGTCCACACCCGAGATGCCCGCCTCCTCCAGGATCAGCTGCGCGTAGGGCACCAGGGCAAAAATCTGACCCACCCCGAAGGCGAAGTCAATGTCCTTCTGCTGCACAGCATCTGGTGTCGCCGACGCAAGCATCTCGGCCAGCACCTCGACCTGGCGGCGCAGCAGCGCGACATTCGGCAAGTGGGCGTAGCCGTCGAAGGACGCGCGCCAGTCGTGGAACCGCACCTTGCCCAGGCCGCCGGTCGGCCCCTGATCGAACAGGAAGGTGTCGTCGGCGTCGTCGTCGCGACGCCCGATCAGCGGCAGCGCGGCATCCGGGGCGAACAGGAAGTTCGGCATGAACTTGGCCAGCAGCCCGATGTTGATGTGCACGGTGCCCTCCAGCCGGGGCAGCAGCCCGATCTCGCGGGCGACGGTCTCGAAGAAGGTGTCCTTCTCCACGCCCTTGGCCGCGATGACATCCCACAGTGCGGTGACCACCCGCTCGCCCTCGCTGGTGACCTTGGCCTTGGTGAGCGGGCTGTACAGCAGGTAACGGCGGTCTTCGGCCGAGGCGCTGCGCATGTAGTCCGACGTCCGGGTGCACACCAGACGCATGGCGACCAGCCGCGCGTAGGCGTCGGTGAGCAGCCGCCGGACATGGCTGAAGTCGGTGACGACGCTGCCGTACAACTGCCGGTTGGCGGCGTGGGTGATGGCCTCGTAGAAGGCGTGCGTGCACATGCCGACCGCGCCCCAGCCCAGGTTGTACTTGCACACGTTGACCGTGTTCAGCGCGGCGTGAAAGGCACCCATGCCGCGGTGCAGCAGGTCCGCCTCGGTGACCGGGTATTGGTGCAGCGCGTAATTCGCCACGTAGTTCTGCGAATTCACTACGTTCTTCCTGCATTCGTACCGGTCGTGCTGGGAGTCGGCGGCGAAGAAGACGTATTCGGGTTCCTTCGACCCGTGGTCGATGCGGCCGAACGTCGAGACCATCCGGGCCACGTTGGCGTTGCCGATGTAGTACTTCTCCCCGTTGGCGACCCAGCCGTGCCCTACCTCTTTCGAAGGCGTCAGGATCATGTCGGTCTGGTAGACGTCGGCGCCGTGGGCCTGCTCGGACAGGCCGAACGCGAACACCTCGCCCTGCTCGAGCTGGGCGGCGGCTTTGCGTTTGGCGTCCTCGTTGTCGCTCATCCAGATCGGCCCCAGGCCAAGGGCGGTCACCTGGAAGGGGTACCAGTAGCTCAGGCCGTAGAAGCCGACGATCTCGGCGAACTCGCTGATCCGGTAGGTGTCCCACCGACAGTCGTCGGCCCCGTACGCCGCGGGAGTCATGAGCGAGGCGAAGATCCGGTTCTCGGCGATGTGGTCGAGGAACTCCGAGTACCAGACGCGCTCGTGATCGTCGTGCTTGAGCTTGGCCTTGCCGCGGTTCTCGAAGAAATCGACCGTGGCCTGCATGATCTCCGCCGACCGCGCATCCGGATACGTGCGTTGCAGGTTGTTGGGGTCGAGCAGCATGACGTGACTCCCGCGGGGTTCGAGCAAGCTTGGTCAGACAGGTCGGTGGTTGAGTGTAGGTGCGCAGCGCCGTCGCCGGGTCCGGACACCGCGAACTGCCTGCCAAACGCGCTCGACCTGCCTAGACTTGCCCCGCGAGGGCGCACGACCGCGGGAGGTGGTTGGTGGCAGAGGGGCCGTCCGATGACGGCACGACGGCGGAGTGGGGCACAGGGGCCACGTTCGGCCACTACCGCTTGATCAGGCTGCTGGGCAGCGGCGGTTTCGGCGAGGTGTACGAAGCTTTCGACACCAGAAAAAGCCGCACCGTCGCGCTGAAACTGTTGCCGCCGTCCTACTCGGGCAACCCGATCTTCCGTAAAAGGCTGTTCCGCGAGGCGTCCACCGCGGGCAGGCTGAACGAGCCGCATGTGGTTCCCATTCACGACTACGGCGAGATCGACGGTCAGCTCTACATCGACATGCGCTTGGTCCGGGGTTCTGATCTGCGGGGCGTGCTCGACGAGAGTGGACCGATGGAGCCGGCCCGCGCGGTGCGGATCGTCGACCAGATCGCCTCGGCGCTCGACGCTGCGCACGCCGAGCAGATCATCCACCGCGACGTCAAGCCCGCGAACATCCTGCTCACCGGCCATGATTTCGCCTGCCTGGTCGACTTCGGGCTGGCCAACGCCGCCACCGACGCCAAACTCACCACGGCGGGCAACACGGTGGGCACCTTCGCCTATATGTCCCCGGAGCGGCTCGCCGACGAGGAAATCGACCTTCGCACCGACGTCTACGCCCTGACCTGTGTGCTCTACGAGTGCCTGACCGGTACTCCGCCTTTTCCGCATGCTGACCTGGCCGCGCTCATCGCCGCCCACCTGACCGCCCCGATCCCGAGTCCCAGCCGGCAGCGGCCGGGTATTGCGCACCAGTTCGACGAGGTCGTCACCTGCGGCATGGCCAAGGATCGCGAGGACCGCTACGCGAGCGCCGGCGCACTCGCGGCCGCCGCCGCCCAGGCGCTGGCGGCTGAGCACCCGGACACAGTTTCCGCGCCATCCGGGCCGGCCAACCCGTTACCCCCCGTCGACGCGATGCGGCGCCGCCGACGCAGGATCGCCGCGCTGGTCGGCGCGCTCGCCCTCGTCCTGGCGGTTGCCGGTGCGGTCATCCCGCGGCTGCAGCATCGACCGGCGACACCTGCCAAGGCCGCCGCCGCGAATGCGGGCACCACCCCGATCGCACGCATCGCCGCCACCATCGGAGTCGGAGCACGGCCCGAGGCGGTCGCCGTCGATCCCGCCAACCACACCGTCTACACCGCCAACTACGGCGACAGCACCATGTCGATCATCGATGCCGCCAGTCACACCCTGACTGCCACCGTCCCGGTCGGCAAGGGCCCGGTGTGGGTGGCGGTCGACCCGGGGACGCACCTGGCCTGCACCGCCAACAACCGCGACGACACGGTATCGCTCATCGACACCGGCAGCCGCGCCGTCACCGCCACCGTCAAAGTCGGCACCAACCCGTGGGGGATCGCGGTGGACCCGACCTCCCATGTCGCCTACGTCGCCAATATGTGGGACTACAGCGTGTCGGCGATCGATCTGGCCACGCACCGGGTGGTCGCAACCATCCCCGTCGGCAAGAATCCGTACGGCATAGCCATCGACCCCAGCACCGCGACCGCCTACGTGGCCAACAGCAGCGACGGCACGCTGTCGGCGATCGACACCGTCAGCCATACCGTCACCGCAACCATCCCCGTCGGCAACGACCCCCGAGGTGTGGGTCTCGACCTCGCCGCGCACCGGGCCTACGTCACCCAGGAGGCCGAGGGTGCCGTATCCGTGATCAACCTGGACAACCGGAGCGTGGCCGGCACCATCCACGTCGGCAACAGTCCGTACGGCGTCACCGTCGACCCGACCGTCCACACCGTCTACACCGCCAACCACAACGACAGCGTGTCGGTGATCGACACGAGCGACCTCGCGGTGGCCGGGGTCATTCGGATCGGCAAGGACACCTTCGCGCTGGCCGTGGACCCCGACACCCACATCCTCTACACCGCCAACCACGACGCCACGGTGTCGGTGATCGTGCCGGCCCGGGAGCGGCATTGAGCGCGGTGCCGCCGCCGGTGAGCACTACAATTCACCAACCCCGCCGCACGCAAAGGACATCGACCGTGGCCGCGACCCACAACCCGCGCAGCGCGCTGATCGGCGCCGGAATGGTCGGCGCGGTGCACGCCCACGCCGTTCAGCGCGCCGGCGGGACACTGGCCGCCGTCTGCGCCAGTACCGCGCAGCGCAGCCAGGCCGCCGCGGAGCGGCTCAACGCCGAGCGGGCCGCGACGGCGGAGCAGATCTTCGCGGCCGACGACATCGACGTGGTGCACATCTGCACCCCCAACGACCTGCATCACGACCAGGCGATGGCGGCCCTGGCCAGCGGAAAGCACGTGATCTGCGAAAAGCCCCTGGCCACCAGCGTCCAGGACGCCGCAGCACTGGCGATCTCGGCGGCCAAGGCCGCGACTGTGGCGGCCGTGCCGTTCATCTATCGCTTCTACCCGATGGTGCGCGAGGCCCGCTCCCGGCTGGCCGGCCGGCCCGTGTGGCTGATCCACGGCAGCTACCTGCAGGACTACATGGCCACCGCCGACCCCACCGGCTGGCGATCCGACCCGTCGCAGACCGGGGCGTCGATGACCTTCGCCGACATCGGCTCGCACTGGTGCGACCTGATGGAATTCGTTACCGGACATAGGATTACGGCTCTCGCTGCGACGGAAGGCAGGGCTTCGGGGACCGCGGTCCGGCCCGACGACGGCGCCGTCGTGGCCTTTCGGACCGATCTCGGTGGAATCGGCAGCGTCGTCGTCAGCCAGACCTCGCCGGGCCGCAAGAATCAGCTGTCGTTCTCGTTCGACGGCCGCGACGTGGCGGTGCTGTTCGACCAGGAACATCCCGACGACCTGGTGGTCGGCGGGCTGCGCGGCAACACGGTGCTCTCCCGGGATGCGGCCGTCCTCGATCCCGGCAACGCCCGATATTCGCTGTTGCCCAGCGGCCATCCGCAGGGCTACCAGGACTGTTTCGACCTCTTCGTCGCCGACGTCTACGAAGCCGTGCGCACCGGTGTCGCGCCGGACGGACTGCCGTCGTTCAGCGACGGGCTACGGGCGACGACGATTCATGCCGCGGTCGCCGCCTCGGTGCGGCGCGGTTCCTGGGTCGACGTGGCCGCACCGGCCGGCCCCGGCCGACTCGCCGGTGCCGGCGAGCGGCCCTGCCGCCCATGAGCGCCGCACCCGTGCGGCTCGCGGTGTGCGGGCTCGGCAGCATGGGCATGCGCCACCTGGAGATTTTCACCGGCCTGGCCCCGTGGGCCGAGATCGCTGCCGTGGCCGACAGCCACCGGCCCTTCGTGGAACGCGCCGCGGGCGGCATGGCCGATGTCGCCGTCTTCGAAGACCCGATCGAGTGCGTACGCACTGCCGACGTCGACGCTGTCGTCGTCGCGTCCGCCGACGAGACCCACTACGGGATCGTCGACGCGTGCCTGGCCAGAGGCTTGGACGTGTTCTGCGAGAAGCCGCTGACGGTGTCGACCCGGCAAGCACTGCAACTGGTGGCGGCCGAGCGGGTCGCCGGGCGGCGGCTGGTGCAGGTCGGCTTCATGCGCCGCTACGACGCGAACTATCGCTACCTCTACGACACCGTCCGGTCAGGCCGGGTCGGTGAACCCGTCCTGATCACGCAACGTCACTATAATCCCTCGGCCGTCAACAACTTTGACGCGCGCCAACTCGTCAACAGTTCGGCCGCCCACGACATCGACCTGTTTCGCTGGCTGACCGGTGACGAGATCAGGTCGGTTCACTGCCTGGTCAAGGAGGGCGGCTCCGGAGCGACACTCACCGTCGTCGTCACGCTGACATCGCAGTCGGGCGTTCTCGGTGTGCTGCAACTCGGCCGTGGCCCCGGCATGCAATACGACATCGGCCTCGAGCTGGTGGCCGACCGCGGCAGCCTCACACTCGGCTCACCGTCACTGGTCACCCAGGCGGTGGCCGGCGCAATGGCCGCACAGCGACTGCCGGACACCTGGATGGAACGCTTCGACGCCGCCTACCGGGCCCAGGATGCCGCCTGGCTGCGCGGTGTGGCCACCCGCTCGGTCGACGGTCCCACGAGCTACGACGGGTATGCCACGAGCGCGGTGGTGGAGGCGGCGCTGACCTCGTTGCACACCGGTGACACCGCCGCGGTGACCCAGCTCCGCCCCGGTGAAATCTGATCCGGAGCAGGTCCGGATGACCCCGCAAAGCACGTTCCGCTGACGGGGTGCACGGCCTAGCATCGAGGACGTGTCAGAACTCAATACCGCCCGCGGCCCCATCGATACCGCTGATATCGGCGTGACGCTCATGCACGAGCACGTGTTCATCATGACCACCGAGATCGCACTGAACTACCCCGAAGCCTGGGGCGACGAGGAGCAGCGGGTGGCCGACGCCGTCACCCGACTCAACGAACTCAAATCGCGCGGCGTGGACACCATCGTCGACCTGACCGTGATCGGGCTGGGCCGCTACATCCCCCGCATCGCCCGGGTGGCCGCCCAAACCGAGCTGAACATCGTGGTGGCGACCGGCTTGTACACCTACAACGACGTGCCGTTCCGCTTCCACTACGAAGGGCCCGGCGGCATGCTGGACGGCCCGGAGATCATGACCGACATGTTCGTGCGCGACATCGAAGAAGGCATCGCCGACACCGGCATCAAGGCCGGAATCCTCAAGTGCGCCACCGACGAACCCGGCCTCACCCCCGGCGTCGAGCGGGTGCTGCGCGCCGTCGCCCAGGCCCACAAGCGCACCGGTGTCCCGATCTCCACCCACACCCACGCCGGACTGCGGCGCGGACTCGATCAGCAACGCATCTTCGAAGAGGAAGGCGTGGACCTGACCCGGGTGATCATCGGGCACTCCGGCGACAGCACCGACGTCGGCTACCTCGAGGAGCTCATCTCCGCCGGTTCCTACCTGGGCATGGACCGGTTCGGTATCGACACGATCTCCCCGTTCGAGGACCGAGTGAACATCGTGGCGACCATGTGCGAACGCGGCCATGCCGACAAGATGGTGCTCTCCCATGACGCCAACTGCTACTTCGACGCGCTGCCCGAGGCGCTGGTGCCGCAGATGGCACCCAACTGGCACTACCTGCACATCCACAACGACGTGCTGCCCGCGTTGAAAAAGCGGGGCGTCACCGACGAGCAGATCCACACCATGCTGGTCGACAACCCGCGCCGGATCTTCGACCGGCAGGGCGCCTATCAGTGACCGCGCCGATCGGAACCCAGATCTCGCAGCTGGCCGCGCTGGCTCCCGACGAACCGGCCGTCAGCTGCGATCAAAAGACCATCACCCGGGGCGAACTCGACGCGTCGACCAACCGGCTGGCCCGCGCCTACGCCGAACTCGGAGTCACCACGGGCGACTACGTGACCATCCTGCTGCCCAACTCCATCGAATGGGTACAGGCGGCGGTGGCATGCTGGAAGCTGGGTGCGGTGCCGCAACCCCTGTCGCCGCGGCTGCCCGATGCGGAACTGGCTGCCCTGCTGGAACTCAAGCCGCGCGCGCTGCTGGTCGGCCGCGACGACCCCACCGGCCGAATACGCGCTGTGCCAACAGGTTTCGAACCCGATCCGGCCCTTTCGGATGCAGCGCTGCCCGAAGCGGTGTCGCCGGTGTGGAAGTCGCTGGCCTCCGGCGGCAGCACCGGCCGCCCCAAGCTCATCGAGGCCGGCGGCGACAGCCGGGTGCCGCCGGCCATCGGGTACCCGCTGGGTGCCCAGGAAGGCGACACCACACTGGTGCCGGTGCCGCTGAGCCACAACACCGGCTTCACCACCGCGACCATCGCGTTGCTGATGCGCCACCACCTGGTGCTGCTGCCGCGCTTCGACCCGCACCAATTCCTCAGGGCCATCACCGATTACCGGGTCACCTTTCTCACCACGGTGCCGACCATCATGCAGCGGCTGCTGCCCGTCCACCGCGCCGACCCGGACGCCTACGACCTGTCGTCGATCCGGCGGTTCTGGCACCTCGGCGCGCCCTGCCCGCCCGCGGTCAAACAAGCCTGGATCGACCTGCTGGGGCCCGAGAAGGTCTGGGAACTCTACGGCGGCACCGAACTGCAGGCGCTGACCTTCATCTCCGGGGAACAGTGGCTGACCCACCCGGGCTCGGTCGGCCAGGTGGTCAGCGGCGAGATGACGGTGCTCGACGACGACGGCCGGGTCTGCCCGCCCGGAGTGGTCGGCGAGATCTACCTGCGGCCCAGCCCCGGCAGCGCGCCGACCTACCGCTACATCGGCACCTCGGCGAAAACCCGCGACGGCTGGGATTCGCTGGGCGACCTGGGCTACTTCGACGCCGACGGGTTCCTCTACCTGTCCGACCGTCGCGTCGACATGTTCACCGTCGGGGGCCGCAACGTGTACCCGGCCGAGATCGAGAACGCGCTGTCCGAACATCCAGAGGTGTTGTCCTGCTTGGTTGTTGGTGTCCCGGACGGCGACCTGGGACAGGTGCCGTACGCGCTGGTGCACACCGCGGCCGGGTCGGTCCTGGACGCGGCGGCGGTGCGGGAATTCGTGTCCGCACGACTGGCCGCCTACAAGGTTCCACGCACCGTCGAATTCGTCGACACGCCGCTGCGCGACGACGCGGGCAAGGCGCGTCGCACGTTGGTGCGTGACGAGGTGCTCTCGCGGCTGCGAACATAGACCCATGTACGCCCTCGAGTACTCCGCACTCAGCGACGTCGGTTGCGAACGATCGGACAACCAGGACCGCTGGGGCGCCGACGCCGACCAGTACCTGTTCATGGTGGCCGACGGCGTGGGCGGCAGCCGCGACGGCGCCCTGGCCGCCCAGACGATGGTCGACAAGCTACCCGGCTACGTGGCCCACCACCTGCCCCCGGAGCACCGCAACGAACCGGAGGCCGCCGACCGACTGGGCCGCGCGGTCTCCGAACTCTCCGACGACCTGCACGGCATCGCGCAAACCGACAGCCGTTACGCGGGGGCGAACAGCACCCTGGTGGCGGTGGTCATCGCGGGCAGCCGCGCACTGGTCGCCCACCTCGGTGACAGCCGCGCCTACCTGCGGCGCGCAGGCCAGCTGACCCGGCTGACCCGCGACCACACCCTGGTCCAGGCGCTGGTCGACGCCAATCAGGTCGATGCCGCCGACACCGGGCGGCACAAGGCCCGCAACGTGGTGACCAAGTACATGGGGATGAAACCGCCGGCGCGGGCCGACGCCAGCGCGGTGGAACTGAGCGCCGGGGACCGGATCCTGCTGTGCAGCGACGGCCTGCACGGCGTGGTCCGGGAACCGGAGCTGTCCCAGATCCTCGAAGAGAATCCGGCTCCCGGCTACGCCTGCGCCGCCCTGATCGCGGCCGCGCGGGACGGCGGCGGGCCGGACAACATCACGGCGCTGGTGATCAACGTCGCCCCGGCGTAGCCCGGGCGCCGTCGCACCCCGGCGGCGGTGGAGCGGCGGACTCACCGCGTTCCTCTGCTACCTACTCGGCGCCGTCGTGCTGACCATCGCCGCCTGGCGCGACCCGACGTCCGGCTGGGCCGGCGGCTGCTGCGATCAGGAACAAACCATCTGGTACCTGGGCTGGGCACCGCACGCGCTGGGCCACGGCCTCAATCCGTTCTTCACCACCCAGATCGGGGCGCCCGCCGGGGTGAACCTGATGTGGAACACGCCGATGACGCTGCTTGGGCTGCTCGGCTGGCTGCCGGCCCGGATCGGCGGCCCGATCTTCGGGTTCAACGTGCTGATGGTGCTCGGCATCGCCCTGAGCGGACTCACCGCACGGCTGGCGATCCGGCGCTGGACCGGCGACGGCCTCGGCCCTTCGGTGGGCGGCGCGGTGTATGCCTTTTCGCCGTACGTCGCCTCGCACGCGGCCCTGCACCTCAACCTCGCGACGGCGTGGGTGCCGCCACTGTTCCTGATCGTCATCGACGAGTTGCTTATCACCCGCCGCCGCCCGGCCTGGCAATCCGGTCTGGCGCTCGGAGTGCTGAGCTGCGCGCAGCTACTGATCGCCGCGGAAATGCTCGCCACCAGCGTTGTCGCGGCCGCCGTGCTGGTCGGCGTGATGGCCGTGGCGCACCGCGACGGGCACCTCGGTGACCGGTGCCGCCGGGCGCTGAGCCGGCTGGCGCCCGCACTCGCGGTCGCCACCGCGACGTTCATGCTGCTGGCGGCCTGGCCGCTGGCCACCCAGTTCTTCGGGCGGCAGCGGATCACCGCACCGGTACAGGACCCCACCACGTTCTCCACCGACCTGCTGAACCTGGTCATCCCGACGCCGTACCAGCTGATCGCCCCGCGCGCGGCCACTCGGGTATCCCAGCACTTCAGCGGGATGTACCACGAGGCCACCGGCTACCTCTCGCTGCCGCTGCTGGTGCTGCTCGTGGTGGTGGCGGTCCGGCAGTGGCACGACATCCGGATCCGCGTCGCCGGCGTGACCGGCACGGTGCTGCTGGTGCTGTCCCTCGGACCGCGGCTGCACCTGGGCAAGGACGCTGTGCCGGTCCCGCTGCCGTGGCTGCCATTGGGGAAGCTGCCGTTGCTCGAACACGTGCTGCCGGGCCGTTTCACGCTGTTCGCCTGGCTGGCCGTCGCCGTGATCGTGGGGCTGGTCGTGGCGCGGGCCACCCGCCTGGCCCGGCGACCCGCCCTGGGGTGGCTGCTCGCCGTGGGCGCGACGCTGCTGCTAATCCTGCCCGCCCCGCTGGAGCGGACCTCGTTCTACACCCCCGTCTTCTTCCGGACCTGGGCCGGCCGGCATATCGGCGCCGGCGAAACCGTGCTCGTCGCACCGTATTTCATCGACTACGAGGGCCGGGCCGACCCGATGCTGTGGGCGGCGGAGACGGACTACGGGCTGCGGATGCCCGAGGCCTACGCATACCTGCCGCAACCCGACGGCAGCACCAGGACCGGACCGCCGCCCACGCAGCTGTTCGCGATCATGCTGGACATCCAGGGCGGTACCCCGGTGCTGGCACGCGGCGACGACCGCGCCCAAGTCGCCGCCGACCTGCGGGACGCCGGGGTCCGGCACGTGATCGTCGGGCCGATGCAGCAGTGGCCGGCCATGCTCGCGTTCTTCGCCGACCTGTTCGGCCGGCCGCCCGAACGAGTCGGTGAAATCGCGATCTGGCGCGACGTCGACCGGCGCGGCGTCGTCCCCGCCTGAGCGGTTCAGGGCGCGATCGCGTCGGCTTCCCGATCCGTCGGCTCGGCTTTGTGCTCGCGTTTCTCCCAGCGCCGCAACGCTCCCCGGCACGGCGACTCGACCAGGGCGTAGCTGACCGCCGCCAGCGCGAACCCGAAGACCAGCGTCAACGCCAGCACCACGGGCATATGGCCGTTGAACGCGAAGATGCCCAGCACCGGGAACACCATCTCCAGCGCGGCGAGGTGCCAGATGAACAGCCCGTAGGACCACCGGCCCAACGTCACCATCAGCGTGCTGCCCAACAACCGGTGCGGCGTGCCCGCGCGGTCCAGCACCAACGGAGCCACCAGCGCGAACGCCACCAGCGCACCCATCGCCGTCTTCACCGAAAACTGCGCGGCGCTACTGGGCACCAGGCCAGCCGGACCGGCCAGCGGGGAGGCCGCCACCAGATAGGCGGCCAGCGCGATCGCGGCCATCGCCACCCGTCGCCTCGACAGCCGATGCACCCAGCCGATCGGGCTGTACACCAACTCGGCCAGCAACATGCCCGCCGCGAACCAGGAAAAATAGGCGGGCGGCCAGTTCAGCGGGTTGGCCTCCAGGCCGCCGCCCAGCACCGCCAGCGGCAACCACCCCCAGACCCAGCTCAGCGCACCCAACGCAGCGATCACCGGCGCCCGCGCGCCCACCGGCAGCCGTCGGGCGCCGAACGCGAGAATCGGCAGCGCCAAATAGAAGCTGACCTCCACCGACAAGCTCCACATCTGCGTCAACCCGCCGGTCAGGGTCAGCGGCACATAGATCTGGGTGAGCGTCAGGTTCGCCAACCACACGGTCAGGCTGGCGTGGTCGGACTCCGGCAGCAACGTCAGAATCACCACCACCGCCACCAGATACGCCGGCATGATGCGCACCACCCGCGACCGCAGGTAGTGGCCGGTACGCGGCCGCGGCTTCAGGTTGCGGGCGGCCGCCGCATGTCCGCGCCACAACAGAAAACCCGACAACGCGAAGAACACCGCCACCGCCAGGTCGAAGCGACCGAACAACCGGCCGTCCACCCCGCTGGAATGCCCGGTCTGAAAAGCCACGTGGGTGACCACCACGCCCATGGCCGCGCAGGCGCGCAACCCCTCGACGGCGGGCAGGAAGCTACGGGTGCCACCCACCTGCGCGCCGTCGGTCACGGTCCCAGTCTGCCTGTGCATGTCCACCCGCTGAGCGGGTACAGGGGAACTACCCGGCAAGCGGGCCGGTTCGCACAACGTCGCCTTAGTTTCTGCTGTTAGGGTCGAACGGGTTTGCCTCGCTGCTCGATCAGTCGGAGCGGGCCGGCGCCGCCGAGTCACCGATGTGTCCAGGGACCAGAAGGAGGTCACAGCAACGTGAACCGAGCAGTCATGTTGCGCTTCGCCGCATGCGGCGCCATCGGACTCGGAGCCGCGCTGCTGACCGCCGCGCTACTGCTGTCGGCCTACACCAGCAGCAGAATCGAAAAGATCCCGCTGAACATCGACGCCACGCTGATCAGCGAGGGCAACGGGACCGCACTGGATGCGGCGTCGCTGTCCGGGGACCACGTGGTGGTCAACCAGAACGTGCCGCTGGTATCCCAGCAGCAAGTCAGTGTGGAGCTGCCGTCCAACGCCCAAGTAGTCACGCTGCAGGTCGGCTCCTCGGTGCGGCGCAGCGACAAACAGAAGGACAGCGGTTTGCTGCTGGCCATCGTCGACACCGTCACCCTCAACCGCAAGACGGCCATGGCGGTTTCCGACGACTCGCACCCGGGCGGGTCGGTGCAGAAGCCGCGCGGCATCGGCGACGAAAGCCCGCCGACGTCGACGCCGCTGACCCACCGCGGGTTGTCCTACCGCTTCCCGATCCACACCGAGCGCAAGTCCTACCCGTACTTCGACGCGATCGCGCAGAAGACGTTCGACGCCGAATACGAGGGTGAAGAAGACGTCAACGGGCTGACCGCATACCGGTTCACCCAAACCGTCGGGGTCAACTCCGAAGGCAACCCGGTGGCCCCCATCCCGTACCCGTCGCTGTACTCCGGCGAAGAAGACCGCAAGATCACCACCAGCGCCCAGATGTGGGGCGTGCCCGGTGAGCCCGGCGAGCAGATCACCATGACCCGCTACTACACGGCTAAGCGGACCTTCTGGGTGGACCCAGTATCCGGGACCATCGTCAAGCAAACCGACCAGGCCCACCACTACTACGCGCGCGACGCGCTCAAGCCCGAGGTGACGCTGGCCGACTACAAGGTGACCTCGACTCCGGACACGGTGGAATCGCAGGTCAACGCGGCCCGCGACGAGCGGGACCGGATGGCGCTATGGTCGCGCGTGCTGCCCATCACGCTCACCGCGATCGGATTGATCGCGCTGATCGGCGGCGGCGTGCTGGCGTCGTTCAGCCTGCGCACCGAAAGCGCGCTGACCGATCCCGGCCTGGACCGCGACGACACCGACTTCCTGCGCCGCGCCGGCCTGGAACCGCCGGTGCCCGGCGCCGAAGCCGTGACCGAGAAGATACCGGCGCAGCGACCCGAACCGCCCGACGAGCCACCGCCGGCGGATTCACCGACGGCCGAGTCGGGCGACCCGGGCCCCACCGGCCCGCCCGCTGAACCTCCGACGGGCCCACCCGAACGGGACTGACCGCGGTGCGGGCCGAGCTGGCCCGGCCGGCGTACTCCTTGACCCTGGCGCTGCTGGTGGGCGCGCCGCTGCTGCGTCCCGGCTATCTGCTGTTGCGGGACGCGGTCTCCACGCCGCGCTCCTATCTGTCCGACACCGCGTTGGGTCTCACAGCCGCACCGCGCGCCACACCCCAGGATTTCGCGCTGGCGCTGGCGTCGGGGTTGGTCGACGGCGGAGTACTGGTCAAAGCGCTGCTGCTGCTCGGGCTGTGGCTGGCCGGCTGGGGGGCGGCGCGACTGGCCGGGTCGGTGCTGCCCGACGCGGGTGTGCCCGGTGAGTTCGTCGCCGCGACGCTGGCGGTGTGGAATCCCTACGTCGCCGAGCGGCTGCTGCAAGGCCATTGGAGTTTGCTGGTCGGATACGGGTGCCTGCCGTGGGTGGCTGCGGCCAGTCTGCAGTTGCGGTCGCGGGGCCGCGGATTTTGGGGGCTGGCGTGCTGGATTGGGCTGGCCGGGCTGACGCCGACCGGTCTGCTGCTGGCGGCGGCGGTGGCACTGGTGTGTGTGGCCGCCCCGGGGTCGGGCCGGCCGCGGTGGCTGTGCGCGGTGGCAGCCACGGGCTGCGCGGTGGTGGGCGCTTTGCCGTGGCTGACGGCGTCCGTGCTGGGCTCGTCGCTGAACGCCGGCGATGCCGTCGGCGTCGACGTGTTCGCCGCGCGCGCCGAACCGGGGCTGGGCACCCTGGTCAGCCTGGCCAGCCTGGGCGGGATATGGAACGGATCGGCCGTCCCGTCGTCACGCACAACGCTGTTCGCGGTGGTGTCGGCTCTGGTACTGCTCGCGGTGGTGGCGGCCGGGTTGCCCGTGGTCCTGCGCCGGGGTACGGCGCTGCCGCTGCTGGCGCTGGCCGGGGTGTCGGTGCTGGCGCCGACGCTGCTGGCCACCAGCCCGGGCCTGCATCTGTTGCGGGCGCTGGTCGAACAGGCACCGGCCTTCGGGATGCTGCGCGACGGGCAGAAGTGGGTGGCGCTGGCGATGCCTGGCTACGCGCTGGCCGGCGCGGGTGCGGTGGTGACGCTCCGCCGCTGGCGGCCGGCGGTCGCTGCCACGGTGTGCTGCGTGGCGCTGCTGCTGGCGTTGCCCGACCTGGCGTTCGGTGTGTGGGGCAAGGTGACGCCGGTGCGCTATCCGCCGGGCTGGACGGCGGTGGCCAGCCGGATCAACGGCGATCCCGGACCGGTGGCGGTGTTGCCGGCCGGCACCATGCGGCGCTTCGCCTGGTCGGGCCCGGCGCCGGTGCTCGAGCCGCTGCCCCGCTGGGTGCGCGCCGACGTGCTGAGCACCGGCGACCTGGTGATCTCCGGCGTCACCGTGCCCGGCGAGGGCTCGCACGCCCGCGCGGTTCAGCAGGCGCTGTTGGCTGGAACCGAGCCGTCAGCATTGGCTTCGGCGGGGGTGCGGTGGCTGGTGGTCGAGTCGGGCACGCCCGGTGACATGGGCGCCTTTGCGCGGACCGCGGCGGGGCTGTCGCCGGTCTACCGGGACGGCGATCTGACGCTATACCGGATCGGCGGGGCGGCTCCGGGTGTGCCGGCCGGGCGTCGTCGCACCGTGCTGGCCGCCCACTGGGCGTGGCTGCTGATGCTCGTCGGCGGGGCGGTCGGAGCGCTCGTCTCGCGTGAAATGAGGGCGGAAAACCGGTCTTGAGACCGCCCTGATCTCACGTCAGGCGACGCGGCAACGGGGCGCAGCGGGCGAAGCCGGGGGCTACTCAGACCAGACCGCTGAGGTACTCGCCCGCCTGCACCTTCTCCAGCACCGCACGCATCGCGGCGGCGCTCTGCCGCCAGGAGAACTCCCCGCTGCGCGCCTGTGCCTTGGCGCCGAGCTGATCGCGCAGCACTTGGTCGTCCAACAACTCCTCCAGCCGGTCCACCAGCTCACCGCGGTGGTCGACCAGGATGCCGGTCACCGCGTCGATGACCGAGTCGGACAGACCGCCGGAGGACCGGTATCCAATGGTGGGCACGCTATGCTGGCCGGCCTCGACCACCGCCAGACCCCAGCCTTCCTTGCGGGACGGCAGCAGCTGCACCCAAGCGCTCTGCAGCACATGGTGTTTGGTCACGTCGTCGACATGGCCGTGGAAGGTGACGGCGTCACCGATACCCAGCTTGTGCACGTAGTCGACCAGCCGCGGGCGCCACCAGCCGTCGCCGACCACGTCGAGGTGCAGACCCGGGATCCGCGGGCGCAGTTCGGCGACCGACTCCAGCGCGTCCTCGATCTGCTTGTGCGGCACCAGCCGGGACAGCACCACCACCCGTGGCGCGGTCGCCCGCGGCGCCGACAGCGTCTGCGGCGGCGCTTCGTCGAGGCCGTTGCGCACCACCGCTATCCGCTCGTTGTCCACCCCGAGCGTCACCAGGTCGCGCGCCGACGGCAGCGACACCGTCACGTACTGGTTGCGCCGGTGCAGCCGCGGCGACAACAACGATTCGACGAACCAGCCCACCCGGGACAGCACCGGGCCGGCCACCGGCCACTGCTCGCGGTGACAGTGATGCACCAGCACCACCGAGCGTCGTCCATACACCAGCCGGGCCAGGAACGGCAGGCCGTTCTGGGTGTCCACGACGACGTCGGGCCGGGCGTGCCGCAGCGAACCCAGCCCGACCCGGGCGAGCGCCATGGCCAGCAACGCCCAGATGTAGACCGAGTAGCGCCCGCCGGCACGGCTGATGCGCACCCCGTCGACCACCTCGGTGCGGGGCGCGCCCGGGTACCGGGCGGTGCGCAGCGTGACGGCGACGCCTTCGGCGGCCAACTGCGCGCCGATGCGCTGCAGATATGTCTCGCTGCCACCGCCCTGCGGGTGGCCGGTATCGCGCCAGCACAGCAGCAGGACGGAGCGCAGGTCAGACATCGGTCACCAGCGTAGTGGCAGGTGCGGGCCGTAGGGTTTCCGCATGCCGGTCACCGACCTCTTCGCGCGGCGCGCGACGCTGCGCCGGTCGGTGCGACTGCTCTCGGAATTCCGCTACGAGCAGCCCGACCCGGCGCGGTTCTACGGCGCGCTGGCCGCCGACACCGTCGCCATGGTCGGGGACCTGTGGCTGGCGCTGCGCGGCCGGGACCTGGCCGGGACCACGCTGATCGACGTTGGCGGCGGGCCCGGCTACTTCGCGTCGGCGTTCGACGACGCCGGGGTCCGCTACCTCGGCGTGGAGCCCGATCCCGGCGAAATGCACGCCGCCGGGCCCAATTTGGCGCCCCGGGTCGGCAGGTTCGTCCGGGCGTCGGGCATGGCGCTGCCGTTCGCCGACGACTCGGTGGACATCTGCCTGTCGTCCAACGTCGCCGAGCACGTGCCGCGGCCGTGGCAACTCGGCAACGAGATGCTGCGGGTGACCCGGCCGGGCGGGCTGGTGGTGCTTTCCTACACCGTGTGGCTGGGCCCGTTCGGCGGGCACGAAATGGGTATGACCCACTACCTCGGCGGCGCCCGCGCCGCCGCCCGATATGCCCGCAAACACGGCCACCCGGCCAAAAACAACTACGGGTCGTCGTTGTTCGCGGTGTCGGCCGCCGACGGCCTGGAGTGGGCCGCCAGCACCGGCGCGTTGATCGCGACTTTCCCTCGCTACCACCCGCGCTGGGCGTGGGGGTTGACGTGGGTGCCGCTGCTGCGGGAGTTCCTGGTGAGCAATCTGGTGCTGGTCCTCTCACCGCGATAATGCAACGTGTTCTAATTTCGCGGCGGCTTGGGTAGGGTGGCGCGCATGAGTCCGCCGGCGACGATGCAGGGCGGAGCAATGAGGAGGATCCGCGGAATATGACCAAGAGCGACACGACGGAGTACGACAAACTCTTCATCGGCGGCAAGTGGGTCGAGCCGTCGACCGACCAGGTCATCGAGGTGCACTGCCCGGCCACCGGCGAGTACGTCGGCAAGGTGCCGTTGGCCGCGCCGGCCGACGTGGACGCGGCCGTCGCCGCGGCGCGCGCCGCGTTCGACAACGGTCCCTGGCCGACGATGCCGCCCCAGGAGCGTGCTGCCGTCCTCGCCAAGGCACAGCAGCTGCTCGAGGAGCGCAAGGAGCTGTTCGCCAAGCTGCTCGCCGACGAGACCGGGCAGCCGCCGATGACCATCGAGACGATGCACTGGATGGGTTCGATGGGGGCGATGAGCTTCTTCGCCGGCCCCGCCGTCGACCAGGTCAAGTGGCGCGAGATCCGCAACGGCTCCTACGGGCAGACCATCGTGCACCGCGAACCGATCGGCGTGGTGGGCGCGATCGTGGCGTGGAACGTGCCGCTGTTCCTGGCGGTCAACAAGCTGGGTCCGGCGCTGCTGGCCGGCTGCACCGTGGTGCTCAAGCCGGCCGCCGAAACCCCTTTGACCACAAACGCTTTGGCTGAAGTGTTCGCCGACGCCGGGCTGCCCGAGGGCGTGCTGTCGGTGGTGCCCGGCGGCATCGAGACCGGGCAGGCGCTGACCTCCAACCCCGATGTCGACCTGTTCACCTTCACCGGCAGCTCGTCGGTCGGCAAGGAGATCGGCAAGCGCGCCGCCGACATGCTCAAGCCGTGCACCCTGGAGCTGGGCGGGAAGTCGGCGGCCATCGTGCTCGAGGACGTCGACCTGGCCGCCGCCGTCCCGATGATGGTGTTCTCCGGGATCATGAACACCGGACAGGCCTGCGTGGGCCAGACCCGCATCCTGGCGCCGCGGTCGCGCTACGACGAAATCGTGGACGCGGTAAGCGCTTTCGTGCAGGCACTGCCGGTGGGGCCGCCGTCGGACCCGGCCGCCCAGATCGGCTCGCTGATCTCGGAGAAGCAGCGCGAACGGGTCGAGGGTTACATCGCCAAGGGCATCGAGGAAGGCGCGCGGCTGGTCTGCGGCGGCGGCCGTCCCGAGGGCCTGGACAACGGATTCTTTGTGCAGCCAACGGTTTTCGCCGACGTCGACAACAAGATGACGATCGCCCAGGAGGAGATCTTCGGGCCGGTGCTGAGCATCATCCCTTATGACACCGAAGAGGACGCGATCAAGATCGCCAATGACTCGGTGTACGGCCTGGCCGGCAGCGTGTGGACCACCGACGTGCCGCGCGGCATCAAGATCTCCGAGCAGATCCGCACCGGGACCTACGCGATCAACTGGTACGCGTTCGACCCGTGCTGCCCGTTCGGCGGGTACAAGAACTCGGGCATCGGCCGGGAGAACGGACCCGAGGGTGTCGAGCACTTCACCCAGCAGAAGAGCGTGCTGATGCCGATGGGTTACACGGTCGAGTAACTCGTTTCTGGTTGCCGTAGCCGGTTTCTGGCCGCCGAGTGTGAATTGTGCTGCGCGACACGCCGATTGAGCGTCGTCTAGTTCGCAGTCGGCGGGACTCGAGGCCGGCTGAGCGGGGGCTGGCGGCGGGGTGAACGGGCCTAGCGGCCCTGGAACCTAGCCTGTCGGCGCTCGACGAACGACTGCACACCCTCGGCGGCATCGGCGCTGGCGAACAGTTCGGCCGCGGCCGGCCGCAGCCGTTCGATCGCCGCGGCCTCACCCCGAGTACGCGCCAGATGCGCCGAGGCCAGCGTGGCCCGCACCCCCAGCGGGGCGGCGCGTTCGGCGATGGTGGCGGCGATCTCGCGGGCCCGGGCCTGCGCGGTCGCCGCGTCGTCGGCGACTTCCTGGACCAGCCCGAGACGGTAAGCCTCGGCGGCGTCGAACTCGTCGCCGGTGAGCAGCCAGCGCATGGCGTTCCCCCACCCCGCCTCGCGGGGCAGCCGGATCGTGGCGCCGCCGAACGGATAGATGCCGCGCTGCACCTCCAGCTGGGTGAACCGGGTGCCGGCGGCGGCGATGCGGATGTCGGCGGCCAGCAGCAGTTCGATGCCCAGCGTCATGCACCAACCGTGCGCGACGGCGATCAACGGGGTCTGCCAGGGGCCGTCCAACCGGAAGGGGTCTCGGCCGTCCGCGGGCTGAACGGATTCCCCCGCGGCTATGCCGGGCGCCACGTCGATCAGGTCCAGACCGGCGGTGAAATGGTCGCCGTGGGCGAACAGCACACCGGCGCGCAACTCGTCGTCGGATTCCAGTACCGCGTAGGCGCGAGACAGGTCGGCCAGCATCTCGCGGTTGAAGGAATTGCGCTTGTGCGGCCGGTTCAGGCCGATCAGCAGGACGTGGCCGTCCCGCTCCAGGGTCACCGTGGTCATACGGGTGAGTGAACCCCAAAGGTATGAATTATGCAATATTGCATAATTACCTAGGTGGTCTAGATCACAAGTGCCCAGCGAGCGTTTGCTTACTAACCATCCGTCGAATATGCTTCTTAACATATTCACAGGCGCGTCCCAGGCCTGTGCGAAGCGCCAGGAGAGACCAATGTGGGTCATCGAGTTCAATATCGCCGGCCTCCGTTTCACGCGTGAGATTCCCGAGCCGCGTCGAAGTCGACTTCGTCCGCGCGAGCAGCACTTCCCACTCACCGGATCCACTCCCGAGCCCTCGCACGCGGCATGACATCCGTCTCCACCAAGCGCGGCGGCACCAGGGACAAGATGGTGGTCAGCGCAGCCCAGGTGATGCGGGAGCGTGGCGCCGCCGGGGTCACCATCGATTCGGTGCTCGCCCGCAGCGGCGCGCCGCGCGGGTCGGTGTATTACCACTTCCCCGACGGACGCAACCAGATCCTGGCCGAGGCGCTGCGCTACTCGGGCGACACCATCACCACCGTCATCGACCGGGCCGCCGACCGCGGCGCACGGGCCCTGATCCGCGAATTCGTCGAGCACTGGGAACGCCAACTGACCGAGGGTGACTTCACCGCCGGCTGCCCCGTCGCGGCGGCCGCACTCGGCTCGGCCGACGAAGAACTCGAACTCAAGACCGAGGCCGGCGACATCCTGGGCCGCTGGTGTGCGGCCATGACACGCGCGTTCGTCGCCGACGGCTTCGACGGGCGCGACGCGGCATCTCTGGCGGTGACGTCGATCGCCGCTTTGGAAGGCGCGATCATGTTGTGCCGCTCCACGCGCAGCGTGGGACCGTTGCGAGACGTCGGGGAACAACTCGAATTCCTGGTCAAGGCAAGGGAATTCGTTGCTCGCAATAAGATCGATCAGCCGTAAGCTCCCGGTCTGAGGACTGGATCTCCGCCGGCAACACGCGTTTGTTGCTCGATACGCACAATTAACTGGGAATACCCTGTGAAGCCTTGCGGATCTGGTTAAGCTGTGAGGGCGATCACGTCGCTGGATGATCGCCCCGCGCTGCGGCCACACGGGCCACACTCAGGCCGCAAAGCTGGGGGTTAAGCATGTTCGTCTCCGCGATTCCTGACGTGATCGGCACGGCTGCAACGGATTTAGCAACCCTCCGCGAGGCGGTCGCCGAGGCCGGAGCGGCCGCGGCGGCACCGACCACGGGCATCCTGGCCGCCGCCGCCGACGAGATATCGGTGGCCATCTCTGCGCTGTTCGGCGAGCACGCGGCGGCCTACCAGGCGCTGAGCGCCCAAGCCGTAGTGTTTCACCAACAATTCGTGCAGGCCCTGAACGCGGCCGGCGGCGCCTACGCCGCCGCCGAAGCGGCCAATGCCGCGGCCGCCGCCAACCCGTGGCAGCTGCTGCAGCAGCAGATACTCGCCGCGATCAACGCACCCACCCAGGCACTGTTGGGCCGCCCCCTGATCGGCAACGGCACCAACGGCGTTGCGGGCACCGGGCAAAACGGGGGCCCCGGCGGCCTGCTGTGGGGCAACGGCGGCAACGGTGGATCCGGCACACCCGCGACCGCCACTTCCGCGGCCGGCAATGGTGGCAACGGCGGCGCCGCCGGATTGATCGGCCACGGTGGCGCCGGCGGGGCCGGCGGGACATCCGCCAACGTCAACTTCTTCCCCGGCGCTGGTGGCGCCGGAGGGGCCGGCGGGCTGCTGTTCGGCAACGGTGGTGCCGGCGGTGTCGGCGGCGTCAACCTCAACAGCACCGGTCACGTCGCCGCTGGACAGGGCGGCGCCGGCGGAGATGCCGGCGGGTTGTTCGGCACCGGTGGGGCGGGCGGCGACGGCGGCAGCGCGCTGGAACGCGGATACGGCGGCAGCGGCGGCGACGGTGGGCACGGCGGACTGATCAACGGCAACGGCGGCAACGGTGGCAACGGCGGCGCGGGCGCCCTTAACAGCCTGAGCCACTACAAGGGCAACGGTGGCAACGGCGGGGCCGGCGGAATGTTGAGCGGCAACGGCGGCAACGGCGGGGCCGGCGCGGGTGGCGGAAACGGCGGCAACGGCGGAGCGGCGGGCGCGGTCGGCAACGGCGGCGCAGGTGGTGCCGGGGGTGCGGCCACCGCCAACACCTTGGGCGTCATCGGCGGCAACGGCGGCAACGGCGGCACTGGGGGCAGCCTGTTCGGCGACGGCGGTCATGGCGGCACGGGTGGCCAATCAGCCACCGGCGTCGACAACACCGGCGGCAACGGTGGCGCCGGCGGCAACGCTATTGGCCTGATCGGCAGCGGCGGCGACGCCGGCGATGGCGGCCAAGCCGCGGCCAAGGGAGGAGCTGGTGGCCGGGGCGGCAACGGGGCCATCATCGGCAGCGGCGGAGCAGGCGGCGCCGGTGGCATCGGGCTGCTGACAGCGGCGGGCGGTAACGGCGGAGACGCGCAATTCATCGGCAACGGCGGCAACGGCGGTAGCGGCTTCAACACTGCCGGCGGTACCGGCGGCGCCGGAGGCCTGATACTCGGAGTGCCCGGAACCGACGGTCGGCAGGGGCCGTGAGAGGCCCCGAAGGTAGCCGCCTCTGCGGCCCGTGCCGTCCGGGGGTCGGCCTCAGATCGGGATCGAGATGAGCGGCGGCGGCGACGTGGGCGCGCCGATCGCCACGGCCAATTGCTGCGGTGCGTAGTTGATCAGGAGCTGCAGCAGTCCGCTGAAGGGTGTACCGCCGGCGCCGATATCGACGGAGGTGATCGGCACGATCGGAGCCGCGAGCGTCGAAAGAGTCACCGATATGGGGTAGTAGCCGGGTTGCACGAGCAAGCCGTCGAGCGGGAGATTCGCCACCGCGGTGGCGTTGACAATCGATGGCAGGTTTATCCCAAACAAGTTCACTGCCGGAATGGCGATTTGCCCCAAGTTCAGCGAGTACGGGAAGACGGCATGTCCGTTGAGAAAGCCGTCCAAAACCGTCGCCGGGAACCCGAACGCGGCGGCGAACGCTGCCGCGCCATTGCCGGCCTGCACCGCACTGGTGAACGCGGCGCCGGCCGCCTGGGCCGCCTGGAATGCGGCGGTCGGTGGACCGATCACCGCCGCGCCCGCCACCAGCGGCAACCCGATCATGTTGTTCACCGCCAGCGGCGCGCCACCACTGGTGAGCACCTCGATGGTCGGCGTGACGGACATGTCGGTGAGCGTGTGCACCACGTTGCCGAAGTTGGTCGCGATCTTGCCGGGGATCGCCGACACCGGCGCGAAGTTTCCGGTCTGCAGCGCGGTCAGGATGGTTTGGCCGTAGCCCGCCTGGTTAGCCAGGAACTGGCGCAGGAACGGGAAGGGGTCGGCCAGCCAGTCGGCGCCGAGCGCCTGCAGGTTGGTCACCGTGTTGTAGACCAACTGGTTGTAGGGCCCGAACAAGCCGGTGAACACCGGACCGGCATTGCCGAAGTTGACGTTGACCAGGTTGGGCAGCAGCGAGTTCACCAGACCGGACAACGAATTCTCAAGGCCGGTAAGCGAAGTCGGCAGCCCGGGCAGCAGGCTGGCCAACGTCGTCTGCAGGTTGGCCCCGAGCGCACCGAGGTTGTTGACCGTGCCCAGCAGGCCGGGGACCGAATTCAGGAAACCGGTGACCGAACCGATGTTCCCGAGCGCACCCAGCGAGCCGCCCAGCGAGGCGACGACCCCGTTCAAGCCGCCACCCAGGTTGCCCAGCAGCGACCCGATGTTGCCGGTGCCGCCGGTCAGGCCGCCCAGCAGCCCACTCAAGGGGGTGGCGCCACCGAGCAGCCCACCCAAACCCGTGCTGGCCCCGGTCAATCCGCCCACGGCGCTGCTGATGGTGCTGCCCACGCTGCCGAGACCCGCGGTGAGGCCGCCCAGACCCCCGGTACTCGCGGTGACGCCGCTCAACACTCCGCCGAGGCCGGTGCCCAGGCCGGTGCTGACGCCGGTCAGACCGCCGGTGCTGCTGGTCACACCGCCGAGTAGCGAGCCCACCGTGCCGCTGCCGCTCGTCGCCCCGATGAGCCCGCCCAGCAGTCCGTTGCCGCTGGATGCCGCCGAACCCAGCGAGCCGGCGCCCGCGAGCAGTGACTGCACCGGCGCAATCACCGCGTTGGCGATAGCCTGCTCGGCATTGGCGATCTCGGCGCTGATGTAGGCGCCGGCGCCGGAGTTCAGCATCGCGACGAACTGCGCGTGGAAGCTCTGCGCCTGAGCACTCATCATCTGGAATTGCCGGCCGAAGTTGCCGAACAGCGCGGCCAGGGCGGCCGAAACCTCGTCAGCAGCAGCGGGCACGACTCCCGTAGTCGGGACTACCGCTGCGGCCGCCGCTTCGCCCAGCACGGAATGGATTCCTGCCAGATCCGATGCTGCCGCTTCCAGCAGGTCCGTTGCCGCGACAACGTAGGACATGTCCGCCTCCCTCGCTTCATTGCGAGCCACCCAGAGTCAGTGCCACTGAGCTGAGCGTAAAACGAACCTTCCGGATCCGAAGGCAGATTAGATTTATTCCTTCGTTTACCGGCCCGAAATCTGCGGCGAGGATGCAGCCGACCGCCCACCCGGCGGCGGAAGGACGGTGGCTCCCACCGTCCGGAACGGGGGCAGGTGGCGCCGGTGGCAACGGCGGGCTGCTCCTGGGCCTCCCCGGGGAAGACGGGCCTAGCGGACCCGCGCTGTAATTCTCAGTCGCTGGCCGGCAGCGGCTTGACCTCTTTGAGGGTCAGCTTGATGTCCCCGACACTCAACGAGCCCGCGCCCGGCTTGGTGACCAGCACCTCGGCACCCGACTCGTCGACGTAGCGCTTGCCCATCACGCTGCCGTCGGCGAAAGCGGGGTCCAGCTCGCCGGAACGCTCGGCGCCCATCTCCACCATCGGCGCACCGCCGCAGCGCAGGTCGTCGAGGCTGTCCGCGCTGCGGACAACGATGATCTGGGTGTCACACACCTGGCTGGCGAGACGGGTTCCGTTCTTGATCATGCGTGCAGTCCCTTCAGCCCCTCGATGATCTCCCGCCGCAGCACTTTGCCGGTCGGGGTGGTGGGCAGCTCGTCGCGAAACACTACTCGGTCGGGGGTACGCGACCCCCGCAAACTCTTGCGCACATGTTCGCGCAGTTCCTCGGGATCGGGGTCGATACCCACGGCAGGCACCACCACGGCCACGATCGCCTGGCCCCACTGCGGATCGTCGACACCGACCACCGCCACGTCGCGGACATGGGAGTGCTCGATCAGCACCTCTTCCAGCTCGGCGGGTGCGATGTTCTCCCCGCCGCGGATGATGGTGTCGTCGCTGCGTCCGCCGATGAACAGGAAGCCGTCCTCGTCCAGCATGGCGATGTCCCGGGTGGGAAACCAGCCCTGCTCGTCGAGCACCGAGCCGATCCCGGTGTAGCGACCCGACACCTGCTCGCCGCGCACGAACAGCTCACCGGTCTCCCCCGGCCCCAGCACGTTGCCGTCCTCGTCACGGACCTGCAGCTCAATGCCGGGCACCGGTTGGCCGACCGATCCCAGTCGCCGGGCGGCGGCGGCGTCGGCCGCAGTGTGTGCCGCCCGGTGGTCGTCGGGGGTCAGCACGGCGATCGTCGAACTGGTCTCGGTCAGCCCGTAGGCGTTGACGAAACCCACATGCGGCAACAACTCGAGAGCCCGGCGGACCAGCGGCAGCGGCACTTTCGAGCCGCCGTAGGCCAGGTTGCGCAGCGACGGCAGCCGATGCTCGCCCGACTCGAGCACCGTGACGATGCGGTCCAGCATGGTCGGCACCACGGTCGCCGTCGTGACGTGCTCGGCCTCGATCAACCGGACCCATTCCTGCGCATCGAAATTGGGCAGATAGACCATCTTGCGCCCGGCGTACAGGTTGGACAGTGCCGCGCCGACTCCGGCTACGTGATACGGCGGTACACAGATCAGCGCGGCGTCTTGCGGTGCGGCCGAATCGAATTCGACGGTGCCGGTGACATAACTGGTCAGATTGTTGTGCGAGAGCTCGACGGCCTTGGGCTGCGACGTGGTGCCCGAGGTGAACAGCACGACGGCCACCGCGTCCGGGTCGGGAAATTCCGCGGCCGGCTCGGCGGTGTTGGCGGCGGTCAGGAATTCGTCGGAGGTCATCAGGTGCTTGGCTGAGCCGGCGACCATGTCGCGGTAGCGGTCGTCGACGACCACCAGCGGTTCGGGCAGCCGCTCGATCAGGGCCCCGATGCCCTCGCCGGACAGCCGGTAGTTGATCGGGGTGAAGGCCAGGCCGGCGCGGGCGGTGGCGAAAATGAGCAGCGGCAACATGGTGCCGCCGGTACCGACGTACACGACGTGCCGGGCGCCCGAGGCGGCGATCACTCCGGCTCCGCCGTCGGCGAGGTCACTGAGCTGCTGGGTGGTCAGCCGCAGATCGTCGGTGACGACTGCGATGCGGTCCGGGTTGCTCGACGCAGCCATCTCGAGCAGCAACGAAATGCTCAAATCAAATCCCCTCCGGGATCCCCGACCCTTTACAAATCCTGGCCATAGTGTAACTAGCAACTTAGTCTAGATGATGCTCAGATGCTGCCTCGGGGCAGCACCCACCGATGATCGAAGGCCCCGACCAAGCCGGCGTCGTAGTGAACCACCGTTAGCCGGTGCGCGGCGGCCAGTGTGGCGGTGAGCAGATCAGGAATCCCGACGGCGCGACGACGGCCGGTGTTGTCGGATCAGGTGCCGGTCCAGCGCGCCGGGCGCTTCTCGGCGAACGCGATCGCGCCCTCCTTGGCGTCGTTGGAGGCGAACACCGGACCCAGGATCTTGATCTGCTCGGCGAACATGGTGTCGCGGCTCCAACCGCGGGACTCCACGATGATCTTCTTGCTCGCGGCCACCGCAAGCGGGCCGTTGGCGGCGATCTTCTCGGCCAGCTTCAGCGCGGCGTCCAGCACCTCGCCCGGTTCGGCGAGCACGTTCACCAGACCCAGCTCGTGGGCGCGTTCGGCGGACAGGTTGTCACCGGTCAGCGCCAGCTCCATGGCAATGGCGTACGGGATGCGCTCGGGCAGCCGTAGCAGTCCCCCGCCGCCGGCCACCAGGCCGCGCTTGACCTCCGGGATGCCGAACGCCGAATCCTTGGCTGCCACAATCAAATCCGTGGCCAGCGCCAGCTCGGTGCCACCGGCCAGCGCGTAACCCTCCACCGCGGCGATGAGTGGCTTCTCCGGCGGACGCTCGGTGAACCCCATGCCGCGGCCCTCGACGATGGGCAGCTCGCCGCGGGCGAAGGCCTTGAGGTCCATGCCCGCGCAGAACGAGCCACCGGCTCCGGTCAGGACGGCCACCGACAGGCCGGCGTCGCCGTCGAGTCGGTCCATGGCGTCGGCGAGCCCATGAGCCACCGCGGAATTGACCGCGTTCTTGGCCTTGGGACGGTTGATGGTGATGACCAGGATCCGGTCACGCTGTTCGACCAGGACCTCGGGTTCGGTAGCTTCGTCGCTCACAAGGGGAGATGTTAGCCGCCACCCCGCGTGACGAACCGGCCGGTGCGTGTAAAGCCCGCTCAGGCTTGAGCCATCGCCTCCGGGACCACCGTCAACTCCTCGGAAAGACCTGCCGCCCTGCGTATTTCGACGAAGTCGGCGATCATCGCCGCGGTCACCTCGTGCGGGTCATCGACCGTCGCGCCGTCGGTAAGCACCGAGATGTTGAGCTGGTCGACGTAACTCCACACGGTGATGTTCAAGCCGCTGCCCGCGGTCAGCGGGCCCACCGAATAGATCTCGGTGACCAGCGCGCCGCCCACCCGGCCGCGCTCGCGGGGACCCGGGACGTTGGAGATGTTCAGGTTCAGCACCTTGTTCTGCCCGTCGCGGCTGGACAGCCACCGGAACATGGCCTCGGTCGCACGCGGCGGCCAATACGCGGCCCACCGGCTGATCAGTTCCGGCCCCAGCAACTGGTGGCTCTCCTTGGCCGAGACCGCACTGTCGTGCGCGGCCTGCACCCTTTTCAGCGGGTCGTCCACGTCGGTCGGAATTGTGACCATCATCCCGCTGAAATGGTTGCCGGAGATGCGTTCCGGGGAGAAGTCGTAGGCCACCGGCACCGAGGCCAGCAGCGCCTCGGCCTTGCCGTCGTAGCGCAACAACAGGGTGCGCAGCGCACCGCTGGACATGGCCAGCACCATGTCGTTGATCGTCGCGCCGAGCTTCTTGCCGGTCTCCTTGACGTCGGCCAGCGCCAGCGTCGCGGTGGCGAACCTGCGTTCCGGGGTGAGCATGTGGTTCATGAACGACGGCGGTGGCTCGATCGGGCGGGTGAGCTCCGGTGACAGCTTGCGCGAACTGCGTCGCACCCGGCCGATGCCCTGCGCGGTGTAGGCGAGCGTTCCCGGGATCCGCTTGATGTGCCGCATGTGGTCGACGAACGCCGTGCTCATCAACTCGCGCTTGGTGGGAGCGGGATCGGGTTGGTAGGACTCGGACTGCGGCGTCGGCATCAAATCCATGCCGTGGGCCATCAGATTCGCCGATGCGACGCCGTCGGCCAGCGCGTGATGGATCTTGAGCACCACCGCGATCCGGTCGTTGGCCAGACCCTCGACGAAGTACATCTCCCACAGCGGACGGGCACGGTCCAGCGGCGTGCTGGCGATCTGCCCGACCGCCCCGTCGAGCTCGCGACGGCCGCCCGGCGCCGGCACCCGCCACGGCCGGACGTGATACTCGAAGTCGATCTCGCAGTTCTCCCGCCACATCGGGTGGTGGAACTTGTACGGCACGTCGATCAGCTGATAGCCGAGCGGGACCAGCTTGTCCATCCGGCCCTTGATGACCTCGCGGAACGCGTCGATGGTGAATCCCCGCCTGGCCGCGTCCAACTCGATGACGGCGACCTTGACGGTGTGCATGTGCACATTGGGCGTCTCGCTGTACAGCAGTACCGCGTCCCAGCCGGTGAGCCGTTTCACCGCAGTTCCCTAGCCATAGCGCGACCTTACAAGCGGCCGGTTATCAGATGACCTCTTTGGCGAACTGTGTCCGGGTGCGGTGCACCTGGTTGAGGAACAGGGCGGTGGCGTGGGCCATCGCGCCGGCCCGGGGGCCGTCGGTCATGTCGAAGCCGTGACCGGCGCCGGGCAGCTCCACATAGTTGACCAGCGACGCGGACACCGACCGCAGCCGCTCGACGAAGCTGCGCGCCTGCGCCACCGGGATCACACTGTCCCGGCTGCCGTGAATCACCAAGAACGGCGGCGCATTTCGGTGCACCCGCGCCATCGGAGAGGCGTCGCGGAACACGTCGGGGTTGCGGTCGATCGAACGCTGCACCACCACCCGCTCCAGGAACTGGACGAACCGTTCCCGCTCGGGCGTGGAGCGGTCTTCCCAGCAGTACCGGCCGTAGATGCCGACCACGGCGTCGACCGAGCTGTCGGCGCCCTCGGGCAGCCGCGCCTGATGGGCCGGGTCGTCGTCGGTGAGGCCGGCCAACGCGGCCAGGTGCCCGCCGGCCGAGCAGCCCGCGACCGCGACGAAACTGCGGTCGCCACCGAACTTGTCGACATTGGCCCGCGCCCAGGCGATGGCGGTCTTGACGTCGGTGATGTGCCGCGGCCAGCGGTTGTGCGGTGAGACCCGGTAATTGATCGCCAGGCACACCCAGCCCTGCTCGGCCAGCCGCGACATCAGCGCGGTGCCCTGCATGACGGTGCTGCCGTGTACCCAGGCCCCACCGGGCACGAACACCAACACCGGAGCGGGTTCGGCGGGCAGGTCCTTACGCCGCCACACATCCAGCGTCTGCGCGGGGTGGTCGCCGTAGTGCACGCCGCGGCGGTGCAGATACTTGCTGCGGCGCAGCGCTTCCCAGAACGGTGGCCGGCGGTCGGCCGCCGGCCACTCCAGGTCCAGCTCCTCCGGAGAGACGGTTCCGCGCAGCGCCGCGATCGAGACGTCGTTGGTGCTGTCCCGCTCGCGCCGGCGCACCTCGCCGCTGCCCGGGGCGAACCGCCCCTTGGCGGTGGCGGTCACCAGTTCGGGAGCGAAGCGCATCCCCCACACGCTCATCGCGGTGACGGTGCCCAGCGGTTCCAGGTGCTTGCCGATGACCGGCAGCGCTGCCCCCGCGCGACTCAGTGCCAGCAGGTAGTCCGCGGGACCAGCCCGCAACATCCACTTGACGCAGGATTTGGACTGTCCAGTCGACGTCATGCAGGGGAGCGTACCCCTACTGACGGGTAATAACCCAGCAATATCTCGCGGTTGCGTGCCCCCAGTCCGAAAACTCGTTGTACTGGGCTTGCCGGGGGGTTGACCGATGCATGCTCAGGGATCATTTCGGTGTTTGCTACTGGGGTGATCCCGGGTGGGGATCCGTCCAGGTCTGAAGCCGCTCCGGCTCGGCGCAGGCGGGCCGGACCCCGAAACTTCCGGTGATTTCATCTAAACCTGTTGCAGCCCAGCAGTTTTGAGCTTCCATGGCGGGCTTCACCCATCTTACACATCGAAATACGTTGATTTAGAACAATATTCGGACTTAGGTACGGCGGCCGACCACCCCTTGAGAAGCCGCCGGCGGGCAACTTGGATACTGGTCCGATGGCAGCCAACGCCGACGTCCACCCCGATCTGCGCCGCATCGCCCGGTTTGCCCCGAAGCGGCTGGCCAGCCCCCGCACGTTGCCGCTGATACGTGCCGTGATGGGACTGCAAACCCGGCTGGGCCGGACCCCGAAAGACGTCGAGGTCCTCACCCTGCCGTCCGGCGCCGGCGCGCGGCTGTACCGGCCCACCGAGGCGCTCGAGCCGGGCCCGGCGATGCTATGGATCCACGGCGGCGGCTACGTGCTGGGTTCGGCGCAACAGGACGACCAGCTGTGCCTGCGTTTTAGCAGCAGACTGGGGATCACCGTGGCGTCAGTGGAATATCGGCTGGCCCCCGAGCACCCCTACCCCGCTCCCCTCGAGGACTGCTACGCGGTGCTCGAGTGGCTGGCCGCGTTGCCCGCAGTGGACCGCGACCGGGTCGCCATCGGGGGAGCCAGCGCGGGCGGCGGCCTGGCGGCGGCGCTGGCGCTGCTGGCCCGCGACCGCGGCGAACTCACGCCCGCCTTTCAGCTGCTGGTCTACCCGATGCTCGACGACCGCAGCTCCGCGGCGCCGGCCGACCCGAACTTCCGGCTGTGGGACCCGGCGGCCAACCGGTTCGGCTGGACCTCCTATCTGGGCAACGCCGACCCCACTCGCGCAGTCCCGGCGCGCCGCACCGATCTGAGCGGGCTGCCGCCGGCGTGGATCGGCGTCGGCACCCACGACCTGTTTCACGACGAAGACGTCGAATACGCGCGCCGGCTCACCGAAGCCGGAGTGCCCTGCCAACTCGAGACGATCCCGGGCGCGTTTCACGGCTTCGACCTGGTGGCCTCCAAAGCCGGTGTCTCGCAACAGTTTTTCGGGATGCAGTGCGACGCGCTGCGACCGGCCCTGTTCGGTCACATGGCGAAGTAGACGAGTTCGCCCCTGATCACGGTGGCCGCCACCAGTCCGGCATCCAGTTCTGCCAGCACCACCGCGGGCGGTTCGGAAAGCACACACAAATCGCCCGGCTCCCCGATCTCCACCGTGCGCGGCCGGTCCGGGCGATCCGGCCAGCCCAGAAACATCGTCAAAGCCGTTCGCCCCGAGACACATTCGCTCGCATTCAACACGGCGCCACTGCGCGTGGTGCGAGAAACCGCGGCCCGCATCGCCGCCCACGGGTCGCCGTGTCCGAACGGCATGTCCGTCGACAACGCGACCGGGATCTGAGCATCCAGCAACGACGCGACCCGCCACAGCTGGTCGTGTTCGTGGGCCGGCACGTCGGTCAGGTACTGGTCCCCCCGCTCGGCGACGAAGTTGGGCTGGGTCACCACGGTGACACCCAGCTCGGCCAAGTCGGCAACATTGTCGTCGGCGACGACGGCGGCGTGCTCGATCCGATCGAACGGATGGCTGCCGGCCACGCGCAACGCCGCGATCGTCACCACCAGCTGGGCGGCTGTCACGCAGTGCACGGCGACCGGCTGCCCCAGCGCGTGCCGTTGCGCGATCCACTCAGCCAGCGCATCCAGATCCAGGCCGTCGTCGTGCAGAATCCTCTTGCCCGGCGACAACAACCGGATGCCGGGCCGGAATTCGCCGCTGCGGTGCGCCATCATCAGCGAGATCAGTTCTGCCGCATCGATATCCGGGGTGGCGTCGGTGACTCCGGTGACACCGGTCGCGGTGATGCGCCGACTTAGTTCGGCGAGATCGGTTTCGCGCCGCTGCAGCGCCTCCGACCACGGGTCCGCGCTGCGCAGCCGCCCGTCAGGATGCGCGGCCAGACCCACCCGCCCCAGCGCAGCGGAGTTGAGCATCCACAGCGCGCCGCTGCGGTGCTGAATGCGCACCGGAACGTTGGCCAGTACCGCATCCAAGGTGGCCCGGTTCAGCTCCCCGGCCACCGACTCGTGATAGCCGACAGCGCGAATCCAACCGTCCGGCCCGGGCACCGCAGACGAAAGTGCTTGTCGGAGTTGCTCTTCGGTGAACACGGCAGGCGGACCAACCGACAGCGAATCCAGCGCGGAGGCCGCCGAACGCAGGTGCACGTGGTGGTCGTGCAATCCGGGCAGCACCGTGCCGCCGCCGGCGTCCAGCACGCCCTCCCCGCGTCGCGGCGCCAAGCGCTGGCCCACCTCCTCGATCCGCGCGCCGACCCGGATATCGACGCCGCACCCGTCCAGCAGCGTGGCCCGCTGAATCAACATGGGCAGCGTCGGTTCGCGACCAAGCGGCGCACCGCCTCGTTGTCGGCGCCCAAGGCGGCGGCCTTCCCGGCGACCAGCGGTGGAGACGGCGCGGGCGCCTCGACCGGCGCGACCGCCGGGCCGGCGGGCAGCGCGGCGTACGTCGCGGCGACGGCGGCCATGCACACCTCGATCAGCTCACCACCGCCGCGCTCCAACGATTCGCACACCACGCCGAATGCTTCCAGCCCGGCCAGCGGGTCGGCGATCGCATCGCCGCAGAACACCGGACCGCGGCCGACCAAACCGCCGGCCACGGCGGCGTCGTCGCCGAACGCCGGCCGCCGTGAAACGTGACCGCGGATCCGCAGCCAGACCCGACCGGGCCGCGGCTCGAGATCCTCGGGGCCGAGCCGGCGGCGCGCCAGCCCGTCCGGGCGGGACGCTTCGATCACCACGTCGGCGGCCGTCAGCAGCGCGCGCAGTTCGTCGGCGTGCCCGTCGAAATCCAGGCAGCAGGACAGCTTGCCCGCGTTGATCCAGTCGAAGAAGGCGCTGTCGCCGGCGCGGGTGCCGTCGGGCCGGACAGGGCTTTCCACCTTCACGACGGTGGCGCCCGCCCGGGCCAGCAGGTACCCGCACAGCGGACCGGCCCACATCGAGGACAGATCGGCCACCAGCAAACCGGCCGTGCTGCGCACCGGACCCCGCGGGGCCATCCGGCGAATCCGCGGCGGTGCCGCGGCGGCCTCCCCGAGGGCGGCGGCGGGGATGTCGAGCAGTTCGGCCCGATCGAGTATCTCGGTCGACGCCCGCGTCGCCACCCAGCGCTGCAGCACCGGCCAGGGGTCGTCGGGCACCTCGTCTTCGCACAACAGCGCGGGCAGCACAGCGACATCGTCGGCGCGGGACAACGTGATGGCACACCAGCCGTCACGGGCCTGCAGTAGCCGGGAGGCGCCGCCGGCCGACACGCGACCACCGCGGGTCAGACCCAGCAACCCGGCCCGGCCGGCGAGCAGGACAGCCGCGTCGGGGACAATCCGGGCGGCGCGCTCGAGTACACCGGCGCGGCAGAAGTCGGGGGCGCCGTCGGGCCGACCCGTCAGGTAGGCCAGCCCACTACTGCCCCAGGCGGCCTGCTGCGAACTCACTCCTCCATGGTTGCGCGCATGATCGGCCACGACTCAGGCGGGTGGGCCGCCGTCAGGGTGCTCACCTGGCGCTTGTCGTGACCGGGAGGCCGATCGCCGTCACTCGGTTCGGGGAGAACCGAAACCGATGCCATGCCGCAGAAGATGCCCGCGCTAGGCCTAATCAGGTGCAGGGTTGAGCTGCCGCAAGAGACCGTTTGGATGATTTCATCACTATTTGAGTGAAAGTTAGTCTGTTTTGGGCCGAGTCGAGTTATCGTCAGTATCGGCTTGTGCCAATCAGCATGACCGGGGGACATGTCAAGACCTCTGAGGTCGTGACCTAGTTAGTGGACGGTTCCCGATGTCGTACTTAATTGCAGCGCCCGACGTGCTGACCGCCGCGGCGTCAAACCTCGCCGTTATCGGCACGTCGCTGGAAACAGCGAACGCGGCCGCGGCCGCGTCGACCACCGGCCTGCTGGCCGCGGCCCAGGACGAGGTGTCGACCGCCATTGCGGCGCTGTTCGGCAGCCACGGGCAGGCTTACCAGGCCATCAGCGGTCAGGCCGCGGCGTTCCACACGCAGTTCACCCAGGCGATGGCGGCGGGCGCGCAGTCCTACGCGGCCGCAGAAGCCGCGGCCGCAACCCCCCTGCAGCCGCTGCTCGACCTGATCAACGCCCCCACCAACTTCCTGTTCGGTCGCCCCCTGATCGGTGACGGCGCCAACGGGGTCGACGGAACGGGCGGTGCCGGACAACCCGGCGGCTACATCTACGGCAACGGCGGCAGCGGCGGCTCGGGCGGGACCGGGCAGAACGGTGGCGCCGGCGGATCGGCCGGGCTGATCGGACACGGCGGTGCCGGCGGCGCCGGCGGCAACTCGGCGAACGGGGCAGCAGGGTCCGGTGGCGCCGGTGGCAACGGCGGCTGGCTGTGGGGTAACGGCGGCGCCGGCGGCTTGGGCGGCTCGAGCACCGGCGGTGTGGGCGCAGGCGGACACGGCGGCGCCGGTGGCGCCGCCCGACTGCTCGGCTACGGCGGAACCGGCGGAGCCGGTGGATCCAGCGTGGGCGCGGATGGCGGCGCCGGTGGCAACGGCGGGGCCGGCGGGCTGCTCTATGGCGGCGGCGGGACCGGCGGCAGCGGCGGCAACGCCGGCCTCACCGGAACCGGCGGCATCGGCGGGGCCGGCGCCCACGCCGGCTTGCTCGGCTGTGCTGGATACGGCGGCAACGGTGGCGACGCCGCAGGTCTCGGAGCTGCCGGCGCCGGCGGTGACGGTGGTAACGCGCTGCTGGGCTGGGGCGGCGGAGGTGGCGCGGGCGGAAACGCCAGCGGAACCGGAGCCGGTGGCGCGGGCGGCATCGGCGGCAATTCGTTTGTGGTCGGCGTCGGCGGCTGGGGCGGAGCCGGCGGATCCAGCGTCGGCGCCGATGCCGGTGCCGGTGGCGCCGGCGGGGCCGCCTGGCTGCTCGGCTTCGGCGGCTGGGGCGGAGCCGGCGGCAACAGCATGGCCGGCTTCGGCGGGGCCGGCGGGGCAGGAGCCGGCGGCGGTCTACTGCTCGGCGGCGGCGGGCACGGCGGTAACGGCGGCGCCAACCTCGGCGGCAGCGGCTCGGGCGGCGCGGGCGGAGCCGGCGGCAACGCCTGGCTGCTCGGCAGCGGCGGCCACGGCGGCAGCGGCGGCAACAGCGTGTCCGGCGACGGCGGCGGCGGTGGCGCCGGAGCAAACGCCGGGATCCTGCTCGGCTCCGGCGGCTCCGGCGGCCACGGCGGCTCGACCACCTTCCTCAACGGGATCGCGGGCAACGGTGGAACTGCCGGCAACGCCTGGCTGATCGGCAACGGCGGCCACGGCGGCAGCGGCGGCAACAGCACCGGCGGCTTCGGCGGCAACGGCGCCAACGGCGGCAACTCCGGATTCCTGCTCGGGTGCGGCGGCGACGGGGGTAACGCCGGTTCCAGCGGACTGGGCAACGGAATCGGCAACGGAATCGGCGGCGGTGGCGGTAACTCCTACCTGCTCGGCAGCGGCGGTGATGGTGGCAACGGCGTCATCGGCGGCACCGCCGGCCGGGCCGGACTGCTGATCGGCAACGGCGGCGACGGAGGCACCGGCCGAGCCGGCGCCAACGGCGGCCTGCTGTTCGGCAACGGCGGACACGGCGGCAACGGCGGCGTCGAAGTCCCCGGCAACGGGGGTAACGGCGGCCGAGCGTGGCTGCTGGGCAGCGGCGGCCACGGCGGCACCGGTAGCAACGGGGTGGCCACGGTGGCCGACGGAAACGGCTGGAGCGGCGGTAACGGCGGAACCGCCGGCATTCTGTTCGGCTTCGGCGGTGCCGGTGGCACCGGTGGCAACGGCCTGGTCACCATCGCCGGTTCCGGTACCGGCGGCGCTGGCGGTGCCGGCGGTGACGCCGGGTGGATCTGGGGCGTCGGCGGTCACGGCGGCGGCGGCGGAACCGGTGGAACCGGCAACGCGCTGGGCACCGGAGCCCTCGGCGGTGCCGGCGGCAACGGCGGCCGGGCGTGGCTGTTCGGCAGCGGCGGCGCAGGCGGCAGCGGCGGCAATGGCGGCCTCGCCGGCACCGGCTCGGCGGCCGGCAGTGGTGGCCAGGGCGGCGGCGCCGGCGCCACCGGCTTCATCTGGGGCAACGGTGCGCTCGGCGGACACGGCGGCGCCGGTGGGATCGGATCGGCCACGGCGGTTGGCGGTGCCGGCGGTGCCGGCGGCAACGGCGCCGGCAACTTCATCCTCTTCGGTGACGGCGGGTCGGGCGGCGGCGGCGGAGCGGGCGGCTCCGGCAGTGGCGTCAACGGCGTCGGCGCGGCCGGCGGCCACGGCGGTGCGGCCGGCAACAGCGGATTCATCTTCGGCAGCGGCGGCAGCGGCGGCGCCGGCGGCGCCGGCGGCGACAACGTGAACAACCTGAGCGGTGGACCCGGCGGCGGCGGAGGTAACGGCGGCAGCGCCACCATCATCGGCAACGGTGGTAACGGTGGCGCCGGTGGCGCCGGTGGCAAGGGGACGCCCACCGGAACCGGCGGAACCGGTGGCGGCGCCGGCCACGGCGGGTTCTTCGGCCAGGACGGGTCAACCGGTCCGGCGGGTTGACACCCAGCCAGGCAAGTTCCGCAGCCAGTGGGTGACGGTGCCAGCCAGTTCGCGCACGGCTGGCCGGTGGATGTCGGCCTTACTAGGCCGTTAATCCCGCGATCCGGTACCAGTGGTCACGGGTAACCGGCGGAACCGATCTCCCGATAGCAGAAGCCGCCGTGCAGATCATCTCGGTTGGGGTGAGATCCCGTCCGTAAAAACTATTTGGATGAATTTCTCCCTTTTTGAGTGAAAGCTAGTCTGGTTTGACACAAGTCGAGTTATCGTAAGTATCAGCTCTGCCAATCAGCATGACCGGGGGACACGTCACGACCTCTGAGGTCGTGACCTAGTAGTGGACGGTTCCCTATGTCGTACCTAATCGCAGCCCCCGACGTGCTCAGTGCCGCGGCCTCCAACCTGGCCGCCATCGGCGAGACGCTGGAGACGGCCAACGCCGTCGCGGTCACGTCCACGACCAACGTCCTGGCGGCAGCCCAAGACGAGGTGTCGACCGCCATCGCGGCGCTGTTCGGCAGCCACGGCGCGGCCTACCAATCGATCAGCGCCCAAGCCGCGGCATTCCACGCGCAGTTCCTGCAGAACCTGTCCGCCGGGGCAGGCTCCTACGCCCAGGCCGAGGCCGCCGCGGCGGCACCCTTACAGGGCCTCGGGCAAGCCGTCCTCAACGTCATCAACGCGCCGACCGAAACACTGCTGAACCGGCCACTGATCGGCGACGGCGCCAACGCCACCACGCCCGGCGGCGCCGGGCAGGCCGGCGGATTGCTATTCGGCAATGGCGGCGCCGGCGCAGGCGGGGCCGCCGGACAGGCCGGCGGGGCCGGCGGCAATGCCGGCCTGATCGGCAACGGCGGCGCGGGTGGCGCCGGCGGTGCCTCGACCACCGCCAACGGTGGCGCCGGCGGTGCCGGCGGCAACGGTGGATGGCTATACGGCTCCGGTGGCGCCGGTGGCGCCGGTGGCGCCAACCTGAATTCCTACGGCTTCGGTGGCGCGGGTGGCGCCGGCGGCCGGGCGTGGCTGATCGGCACCGGTGGTATCGGCGGTGCCGGCGGCACCGGCGCCAGCGGTGGTGCCGGCGCGTCCGGCGGCAGCGGCGGCTGGATATACGGCGACGGCGGCACCGGCGGCGCCGGCGGCGGCAACACCAGTCCGACCGGCGTCGGCGGGGCCGGTGGCCGCGGCGGCGACGCCTGGCTGATCAGCGACGGTGGGGCCGGCGGCACCGGCGGTGCCGGGCCCTCGGTCGGCGGCCACGCCGGTACCGGTGGTGACGGCGGCCACGGCGGCTTGCTGGCCGGCGCGGGTGGCGCCGGTGGCGGCGGCGGCACCGGCTCCACCGGCGGCAGCGGCGGCGACGGCGGCGACGCCGGCTGGCTGTCCGGCAGTTCGGGCGGCGCCGGCGGCGTCGGAGGTATCGGCAGCACCGGCGACGGCGGCCTCGGCGGCGCCGGTGGAACCGGCGGGCTGTACGGCTCCGGCGGGGCCGGTGGAACCGGCGGGGCCGGCGCCAACGCCGGCGGCATCGGCGGACGGGGCGGCAACGCGGGCTGGCTACTCGGCACCGGCGGCGTCGGCGGCAGCGGCGGATCCAGCGGCGCCGGCTTCAACGGCGGTGGCGGCGGGGCCGGCGGCAACGGTGGCTGGCTGTACGGCAACGGCGGCGTCGGCGGCAACGGCGCCAACGGCGGGGCAGGAACCACCGGCATCGCGGGCGGCAACGGTGGTAACGGCGGCGCCGGCGGTCGGGGCGGCTTACTGTTCAGCGACGGCGGCAACGGTGGCAACGGCGGCATGGGCGGCAAGGGTGGTATCGGCACCACCGGGGCCAACGGGGCCGACGGAACCTTCCCCAGCGGTAACGGCCAAGACGGCGGCGACGGTGGTGTCGGGGCCATCGGCGGCAACGGCGGCAACGGCGGCGCAGCCGGCAAGGGCGGCCTGCTGTTCGGCGAATCCGGAATCATGGGCCGCGGCGGCAACGGCGGGGCCGGCGGCACCGGCGGCCTCGGCGGTAACGGTGGAAACGGCGCGGCCGGCAACGCAGCCAGCCCCAACGGCGGAAACGGCGGAAACGGCGGCAATAACGGCGCCGGAGCGGCCAGCGGCGGCGCCGGCGGCTACGGCTCGGTCATCGGCCAGCACGGAGCGGCGGGCACCACCGTCACCGGAGCGGGTGGCAACGGCGGTAACGGCGGGGCCGGATATGACGCATCGACCGGCACCGTCGCCGGCGCCAGTGGCGGCAACGGCGGCCACGGTGGTAACGGCGGCAATTACGGCAACGGCGGGGCGGGTGGCGCCGGCGGCAACGGCGCGGTCGGCAAGGCCGGCACCTCCGGTATCAGCCCCGGCGACAGCGGCACCGACGGCACTGCCGGCGGTAACGGCGGCACGGGTGGTTACGGCGGCAACGGGGGCTCGGTGCGCGGTAACGCCGGGGCGGGCGGGGCCGGCGGCAACGGTGCGACCGGCGGGGCCGGCGGGGCGGGGGTCGACGGCAAGGACAGCACGACGGCGGGTGTCGCGGGTCAGACCGGCGGCAACGGCGGTAGCGGTGGGACCGGTGGCCAAGGCGGCGCCGGCGGCGCGGCTGGTCAGGTAAAGGGCATCGGCAACGCTGCCGCCGCGGGCGCCAACGGCGCGGGTGGCGACGGTGGCGCGGCCGGAGCCGCCGGAGACGGTGGTCGCGGCGCCGACGGCACCGTCGCCCACCTTGACGGCAGCACCGGCGGCGACGGCGGTAACGCCGGGCTGTCCGGACTGGGTGGCCAGGGCGGCCACAACGGCATCGGCCCCGACGGCGCGAGCGGACACGACGGCGCGGGCGTCAACGGCGGTAACGGCGGGGCCGGCGGAGACGGCGCGGCCGGCACAGCCGGCAAGGACGGCGTCGGCGCCGGGGCCAGCGGCACCAGTGGAACTGACGGCGGCAGGGGCGGCGACGGCGGTAAGGGCGGCGCGGCCGGTCGGGTCGGCACCACCGGCGGTACTGGTGGCACGGGCGGCAGCGGTGGTGTCGGTGGTGCCGGTGGGTCCGGCATCGACGGTGCGGATGCGACCGGCACGACCGCAGCAGGGGTAGGCAACTCCGGCGGGACCGGCGGGAACGCCGGGGCCGGCGGCAACGGTGGCGGCGGAGGTAAAGGCGGCGCGGCCGGCATCGCGGGTACCTACGGCGGCGGTGCTGGCACCACCGGGGCCGGTGGGGCCGGCGGTAACGGCGGGGCTGCAGGCACCGCGGGTGATGGCGGTACAGGCGCCAACGGCGCCAACGGCATCACCGGGGTGAACTACGGCACCGGTGTCGGTGACGGCGGTAAAGGCGGGGCCGGTGGGGCCGGTGGTAACGGCGCGGCCGGCGGCAACGGCGGCGCTAAGGGCCTCAACGGTGACGGCAGCGCCTCGGCAGCAGCCAACGGCAACGGCGCGACCGGCTCCAACGGCGGCAACGGCGGCAACGCCGGCGCCGGCGGCACCGGCGCGAATGGTGTCGACGGCAAGGCCGGGGTCACCACGGCCAATGGGCTCGGTGCGGGCACCGACGCCGGTAACGGCGGCGGCGGCGGCACCGGCGGTGGCGGCGGTAAGGCCGGCGCCGGCGGGCTCAACGGCGGCAGTAGCACTCACGCCGCCGATGGCACCGGCGGCACCGGCGGCAACGGCGGCGCGGCCGGGGCGGGCGGCACCGGCGGTAAGGGCGCCGACGGCGTGGCCGGCACCGCCAACATCGACGGCGGCAACGGTGGCAAGGGCGGCAACGCCGGCGCGGTGGGTACCGCGGGCGCCGGTGGGGCTAACGCTGCGGGCAGCACTAATCCCGCTGACCTCGGGGTCGGCGCGGCCGGCAGCGCCGGGTTCGGTGCCAACGGCGGCAACGGCGGCGCCGGCGGTAATGGCGCCAACGGTGGCGCCGGCACCAGCGGCCTCAACCCCGGCGACAGCGGCACCGCCGGAACCATCGGCGGCAAGGGCGGCGCGGGCGGCGGCGGCGGTACTGCCAGTGGGAGCCAGACTTCGGCCGGGGTCCAGACGCACGGCGGTAACGGCGGCGCCGGCGGTGACGGTGGCACCGGCGGTGACGGTGGTAGCGGGCTCGACGGCAACAACGGGGTGCTCGGGGTCAACCAGTACGGCAACGGCGTCAGCGCCGGACAGAGCGGTGGCAACGCGGGGGCAGGCGGCGACGGCGGGGCCGGCGGCAGGGGCGGAGACGCCGGTGGCGCCGGGACCGGTGGCGGAGTGGCCGGCACCGCGGGTAGCGGCGGTGACGCCGGCGACGGTGGCTCGGCGGGTACGGCGGGTAAGGGTGGGGCCGGAGCAAGCGGCTCCAACGGAGTCGCGGGTGTCAACGAGTACGGCACCGGTATCGGTGGCGGTCAGGACGGCGGGGCCGGTGGGGCCGGTGGTAACGGCGCCAATGGCGGCAAGGGCGGCGCGGCCGGCCTCGCCGGCAACGGCGCCGGTGGCAGCGCCGGCAACTACGGGCACGGCGGAAACGCCAGCAGCGGTGGCGCAGGTGGTGCGGGCGGCGCCGGAGGCGCGGGTGCCACCGGCGCCAACGGGGTGGCGGGGTCCAGCCAGTACGGCAACGGGCTCGGTGGCGGTCAGGACGGCGGCAACGGCGGTAGCGGCGGTACCGGCGGTAAAGGCGGAACGGGCGGGACTGCCGGACAAGACGGCAACGGCGTCACCACCGCCACCCAGGGTGCTGGCGGAGCCGGTGGTGTGGGTGGTAACGCCGGTGCTGGAGCCGCCGGCGGCCACGGTGCTGATGGTCTAGCCGGCAGCACCAGCTACCTCGACGGCGGTAAGGGCGGCGCCGGCGGCAACGCCGGCGCGGTCGGAGCCGGTGGCGCAGTCGGGACCGGACCGGGTGGTAGCCCCAGTCCGGCGGCCAGTGGATTGGGCGCCAGCGGCGGCAACGGTGGTGCGGGCGGTAACGGCGGTAACGGCGCGGCCGGTCACGACGGGGTCAGTCCCGGGGACAGCGGTACGACCGGCGGGAATGCCGGTAAGGGCGGCGATGGTGGTGCCGGTGGGGCGCGTAGCGCGGCCGGTACTGCGGGCACCGTGGACGGTAACGGCGGCGCCGGTGGCGCTGGCGGGGTCGGTGGGGCCGGTGGTAGTGGGGTCAAGGGTGCTGATGGCAGCGGGACCACCGCCGCCGGGGTGGGTAACGCCGGGCAGACCGGTGGTAGCGCCGGGGCCGGTGGTAACGGCGGGGCCGGCGGTAAGGGCGGCGCGGCCGGTGGAGCGACCGGCACGACCGGTGCCGGCGGGGCCGGCGGTAACGGTGGGGCGGCCGGGACCGCGGGTAACGGCGGGGCCGGGGCGGCCGGGGCCAACGGGATCACCGGGGTCAACTACGGCACCGGTGTCGGTGACGGCGGTAAAGGCGGTAACGGTGGGGCCGGCGGTAACGGCGCGGCCGGCGGCAACGGCGGCGCTAAGGGCCTCAACGGTGACGGCAGCGCCTCGGCAGCAGCCAACGGCAACGGCGCGACCGGCTCCAACGGCGGCAACGGCGGCAACGCCGGCGCCGGCGGCACCGGCGCGAATGGTGTCGACGGCAAGGCCGGGGTCACCACGGCCAATGGGCTCGGTGCGGGCACCGACGCCGGTAACGGCGGCGGCGGCGGCACCGGCGGTGGCGGCGGTAAGGCCGGCGCCGGCGGGCTCAACGGCGGCAGTAGCACTCACGCCGCCGATGGCACCGGCGGCACCGGCGGCAACGGCGGCGCGGCCGGGGCGGGCGGCACCGGCGGTAAGGGCGCCGACGGCGTGGCCGGCACCGCCAACATCGACGGCGGCAACGGTGGCAAGGGCGGCAACGCCGGCGCGGTGGGTACCGCGGGCGCCGGTGGGGCTAACGCTGCGGGCAGCACTAATCCCGCTGACCTCGGGGTCGGCGCGGCCGGCAGCGCCGGGTTCGGTGCCAACGGCGGCAACGGCGGCGCCGGCGGTAATGGCGCCAACGGTGGCGCCGGCACCAGCGGCCTCAACCCCGGCGACAGCGGCACCGCCGGAACCAACGGCGGCAAGGGTGGCGCCGGCGGCGCCGGCGGCACCGCCAGCGGCAGCCAGACCGCGGCCGGCGTGCAGACACACGGCGGCACCGGCGGCACCGGCGGCAACGGCGGTGCCGGCGGCAAGGGCGGTAGCGGCCTGGACGGGGCCAGCGGTTACGCATTGAGCGGGCCGGGCGGCAACGGACAAAGCGGCGGCAGCGCAGGCGCCGGTGGCGCCGGTGGCGATGGCGGCCGCGGCGGTGACGCCGGCGGCGCCGGGACCGGCGGCGGGGTCGCGGGCAACGCCGGTAGCGGCGGCAACGCCGGCAATGGTGGCGACGCCGGCACCGCCGGCAAGGGCGGAGCCGGCGCGACCGGGGCCAACGGCATCGCTGGCCAGAACGCTTACAACACCGGTGTCGGCGGCGGCCAAAGTGGCGGTACCGGCGGTGACGGCGGTAAAGGCGCCAACGGTGGCAACGGCGGTAAAGGCGGGGCCGCAGGCAGCGGCACCGGCGGTACCACCGGCAGCTACGGGAACGGCGGCAATGCCAGCGGCGGTGGTGTGGGCGGCGCCGGCGGAGCTGGCGGCGCGGGCGCCACCGGTGCCAACGGGGTGGCCGGGTCCAGCCAATACGGCAACGGTGTCGGTGGCGGTCAGGACGGCGGCAACGGGGGCAACGGCGGTCAGGGCGGCGCCGGTGGTAGCGGCGGCACCGGTGGTCAGGTCTTCGGCGGCACCGCCACGGCCGGCAACAACGGCGCCAACGCGTCCGGGGGTGTGGGCGGCAACGCCGGGATCGCCGGTGACGGCGGCCGCGGCGCTGACGGCGTCACCGGTAGCTCCTACCTCGATGGCGGCAAGGGCGGGGCCGGCGGAAATGCCGGCACGGTCGGCGCAGGAGGCGCGAACGCGGGCGGCGGCACGGCCAACCCAGGGTTCGGCGCCAACGGCGGCAACGGCGGTGCCGGCGGTAATGGCGCGAACGGCGCCAGCGGTGTCAGTAGTACTACGCCTGGCGCCAGCGGAACCGCCGGCGGTGACGGTGGCCGGGGCGGTCAGGGTGGTGCCGGTGGTACGGCCAGTGGCTCGCAAACCCCCGCGGGAGCACAGACCCACGGTGGTACCGGTGGTGCCGGCGGTAAGGGTGGCGCCGGCGGTCAGGGCGGTTCGGGCGCCGACGGTCATGACGGGTCCGCACAGAATTACGGCAACGGAGTCGGAGCCGGCCAGGATGGTGGCAGCGCCGGGGCCGGCGGCAGGGGCGGTGACGGCGGTCAGGGCGGTGCGGCCGGTGGCGCCGGGACCGGCGGCGGGGTCGCCGGTAGCGCCGGCAACGGCGGCGCGGCCGGGAGCGGCGGTAACGCGGGCACTGCCGGCAAGGGCGGAGTCGGTATCACCGGCGCGGCCGGGGTGGCCGGGCAAAACGCCTACGGCACCGGTGTCGGCGGCGGCCAAAACGGCGGGAACGGTGGTAACGGCGGGGCCGGCGCCAACGGCGGCAACGGCGGTAACGGCGGCGCCGCCGGCGGGGTCGGGGCCTCTGTGGGCACCAACGGTAATGGGGGCAACGCCTCCAGCGGCGGGGCTGGCGGGGCCGGCGGCTACGGCGGCGCCGGCGCCAAGGGCGCTGACGGGGTGGCCGGGTCCAGCCAGTACGGCAACGGACTCGGTGGCGGTCAGGACGGCGGCAACGGCGGCAGCGGCGGTACCGGCGGCAACGGCGGAACGGGTGGCACCGCGGGTCTGAAAGGCACCACCGTGGGTGGCGGCGGCGCGGACGGCACGGTCCAGGGCGCCGGCGGTGCCGGTGGTGTCGGCGGTAACGCCGGGGCTGGGGCCGCTGGCGGCCGGGGTGCTGATGGCACCGCCAGCTACCTCAACGGCGGTAAGGGCGGGGCCGGCGGCAACGCCGGCGCGGTCGGTGCCGGTGGCGCTGTGGGGACCGGACCGGGTGGTAGCCCCAGTCCGGCGGCCAGTGGATTGGGCGCCAGCGGCGGCAACGGTGGTGCGGGCGGTAACGGCGCTAATGGCGCGGCCGGTCACGACGGGGTCAGTCCCGGGGACAGCGGTACGACCGGCGGGAACGCCGGGAGCGGCGGCCAGGGTGGTGCCGGTGGGGCGCGTAGCGCGGCCAACACTGTGGGCACCGTGGACGGCAACGGCGGCGCCGGCGGCGCCGGTGGGGTCGGCGGGGCCGGTGGTTCCGGGGTCAAGGGCGCTGACGCCACGGGCACCACCGCCAACGGTGTCGGTAATGCCGGGCAAAAGGGTGGTGACGCCGGGGCTGGTGGCGCCGGCGGGGCCGGCGGCCAGGGCGGTGCGGCCGGCGGAGCGACCGGCACCACCGGTGCCGGCGGGGCCGGCGGCAACGGTGGGGCGGCCGGGACCGCGGGCAATGGTGGCGCCGGGGCGGCCGGGGCCAACGGCATCACCGGGGTCAACTACGGCACCGGTGTCGGTGATGGCGGTAAGGGTGGGCCGGCGGGCCGGCGGTAACGGCGCGGCCGGCGGCGCCGGCGGCGCCAAGGGCCTCAACGGTGACGGCAGCGCCTCGGCAGCAGCCAACGGCAGCGGTCAGATCGGTTCTAACGGCGGTAACGGCGGCAACGCCGGGGCCGGCGGGTACGGCGCCAGGGGCGCTGACGGGGTCGCCGGGGTCACCAACGGCGCTAACGGGCTGGGCGGGGCCTCCAACGGCGGTAACGGCGGTAACGGCGGTACCGGCGGCAACGGCGGTAAGGCCGGCGCCGGCGGCCTCAACGGTGATGGCACCACCTCGGCCGGTAACGGCACCGGCGGCACCGCGGGCAACGGCGGAAACGCCGGCGCCGGCGGGGTCGGGGGGCGCGGCGCTGATGGCACCGCCAGCTACCTCAACGGCGGTAAGGGCGGGGCCGGCGGCAACGCCGGCACCGTTGGATCGGCCGGAACCAAGGGCGCCAACGCCGCCGGCAGCACCAGCGGCAACGGCGCCGGCGCGGCCGGCAGCAACGGCGCCGGCGCCAGCGGCGGCAACGGCGGCAACGGGGGTAACGGCGCCAACGGCGCGGCCGGTCACGACGGGGTCAGTCCCGGGGACAGCGGTACGACCGGCGGGAACGCCGGGAGCGGCGGCCAGGGTGGTGCCGGTGGGGCGCGTAGCGCGGCCAACACTGTGGGCACCGTGGACGGCAACGGCGGCGCCGGCGGCGCCGGTGGGGTCGGCGGGGCCGGTGGTTCCGGGGTCAAGGGCGCTGACGCCACGGGCACCACCGCCAACGGTGTCGGTAATGCCGGGCAAGAGGGTGGTGACGCCGGGGCTGGTGGCGCCGGCGGGGCCGGCGGCCAGGGCGGTGCGGCCGGCGGAGCGACCGGCACCACCGGTGCCGGCGGGGCCGGCGGCAACGGTGGGGCGGCCGGGACCGCGGGCAATGGTGGCGCCGGGGCGGCCGGGGCCAACGGCATCACCGGGGTCAACTACGGCACCGGTGTCGGTGATGGCGGTAAGGGTGGGGCCGGCGGGGCCGGCGGTAACGGCGCGGCCGGCGGCGCCGGCGGCGCCAAGGGCCTCAACGGTGACGGCAGCGCCTCGGCAGCAGCCAACGGCAGCGGTCAGATCGGTTCTAACGGCGGTAACGGCGGCAACGCCGGGGCCGGCGGGTACGGCGCCAGGGGCGCTGACGGGGTCGCCGGGGTCACCAACGGCGCTAACGGGCTGGGCGGGGCCTCCAACGGCGGTAACGGCGGTAACGGCGGTACCGGCGGCAACGGCGGTAAGGCCGGCGCCGGCGGCCTCAACGGCGATGGCACCACCTCGGCCGGTAACGGCACCGGCGGCACCGCGGGCAACGGCGGAAACGCCGGCGCCGGCGGGGTCGGGGGGCGCGGCGCTGATGGCACCGCCAGCTACCTCAACGGCGGTAAGGGCGGGGCCGGCGGCAACGCCGGCACCGTTGGATCGGCCGGAACCAAGGGCGCCAACGCCGCCGGCAGCACCAGCGGCAACGGCGCCGGCGCGGCCGGCAGCAACGGCGCCGGCGCCAGCGGCGGCAACGGCGGCAACGGCGGTAACGGCGCCAACGGCGCGGCCGGAACCGATGGGACCAGCACCACCAGCCCGGACGGCACTAACGGTCAGGGTGGCGGGACCGGCGGCCAGGGCGGCAACGGCGGCACCCGCAGCGCGTCCGCGACGGCCGGCACCGTCGACGGGAACGGCGGCGCGGGCGGCAACGGCGGCACCGGCGGCAACGGCGGCAGCGGCCTGGAGGGCGCCAGCGGCGCGAACACCAGCGGCACCGGCCAGGACGGCCTGCGCGGCGGCAACGCCGGCAGCGGCGGCACGGGTGGAGCCGGGGGCGCCGGCGGCGCATCCGGCGGCACTGCCGGGACCGCGGGCAGTGGCGGCAGCGGGGGCAACGGCGGCTCGGCCGGAACCGCAGGTAACGGCGGGGCCGGTGCGCGCGGCGCCGACGGTGTCTCAGGCGTCAACAACACTGCCGGCAACAACGGCGGCGGCTACAACGGCGGCAACGGCGGCAACGGCGGCAAGGGCGGTAACGGCGGGGCCGGTGGTGGCGGCGGGGCTGCCGGCGCGACCAACGGCGGCACGGCCGGCAGCGTAGGCACCAATGGCAACGGCGGCAACGCCAGCAACGGTGGCAACGCCGGACGACCGGGCGACGGCGGCAACGGCGCAGACGGTACCTCCGCTTACATCCACGGCGGCAACGGCGGCAGCGGCGGCAACGTCGGCACCGCCGGCTTAGGCGGAACGGCCGGTGCGGCCGGCACTGGCGGCTCCGGTGGTTCCGCCGGCAACGCCGGAAGCGCCGGCGCCTCGATTGTCGGCTCGGCCGGTAACGGCGGTAAGGGCGGCGCGGGTTACACGTCCGCTGCCGCAGGGTCCAGCGGTGGTAACGGCGGCGCCGGCGGTAACGGCGGATCGCAGGGCAACGGCGGCGACGGCGGTGCCGGCGGCAAGGGTATAGCCGGCGCCAACGGCGTCGACGGCACCGCGACGCACCACGACGGCACCGACGGTCAGGCCGGCGGTAGCGGCGGAAACGGTGGTGCGGGCGGCATCGGCTACGGTGCCGGGCAGCACGGCGGTAGTGGCGGGGCCGCGGGCGTTGGAGGCAACGGCGGCTCGGGTGGTACCGGTTGGACCGGTCGCGACGGACAGTCCGGTTCCACCCTCTACGGCAACGGCGTCGGCGGCGGCGAGAACGGCGGCAGCGGCGGCAACGGCGCCAACGGCGGGGACGGCGGCAACGGCGGCGTCGGCGGCGCCGGACAGAACGGCGCCAGCAACGGCAGCACTGCTGCCGGCGCCGCGGCCGGCAACGGTGGGAACGCCGGGACACCCGGTGACGGCGGCAGCGGCGCGGCGGGCGTCGCGAGCTACACGACCGGCGGGGCCGGCGGCAACGGCGGCAACCCGGGCAGGGCCGGAGGCGGTGGCACTGGCGGTAGCGGCTCCACAGCCGGCGCCGACGGCAGCGACGGTGCCATCCCCACTGCTCCGGCCGGCAACGGCGGACACGGTGGGGCCGGATACACGCCTTCCACACCTGGCGCTGACGGCGGTACCGGTGGCGCCGGCGGTAGAGGCGGCACCTACGGCAGCGGCGGCGACGGTGGTATCGGCGGCAACGGTGCAGACGGTTCCGACGGCCTCAACGGCGTCAGCGGATCCACCAACGACATCAACGGCACCGCGGGCCAGGCCGGCGGCAAGGGTGGCCAGGGCGGCGTCGGCGGCAACGCCGGCTCGATGATGGGCAACGGCGGTAAGGGCGGCCAGGGCGGCGTCGGCGGCAGTGGTGGCGATGGCGGAAACGGCGGCACCGGCGCAGGCGGATACTCCGGCACCGGTCAGGCTGCCGGCGGCGGCCAGAACGGTGGCATCGGCGGCGGTGGCGGCACGGGAGGCAACGGCGGCGCCGGCGGCGCAGGCGGCACCGCCGGCCTGTACGGCTTCGCCGGCACCCAGGGCGCCGGCGGCGCAGCGGGCTCGGGCGGCAACGGTGGCGACGGCGGCGACGGCGGGACTGGCGCCGGCGGCGCCAACGGCGTGGCCAACGTCAACGCGTACGGCAACGGTATCGGCGGCGGTCAGGACGCCGGAAACGGTGGTAGCGGCGGCACCGGCGGAGCCGGCGGCAACGGTGGCACGGGCGGCGCGGGCAGCACCACCGGGGCCGGCGGCAACGCCGGCAACGGCGGCGACGGCGGCAACGGCGGCCAGGAAGGTAACGGCGGCCGCGGCGCCGACGGCACCAAGGCCAACCCGGACGGCGGCAAGGGCGGCAAGGGTGGCGACGCCGGTGTCGGCGCCGGCGGCGGCGCGGGCGGCACCGGCGGCGCGGGGTCGACCACCGGTAACAACGGCGCTAATGGCAACACCGGCAGCACTCCCACCGGCGTCGGCGGCAACGGCGGCGACGGCGGCGACGGCTACAACCCGACGACACCCGGCGCCAGCGGCGGCAAGGGCGGCGCCGGCGGTGCTGGCGGCGACTACGGCAACGGCGGTAACGGCGGCGACGGCGGCAATGGTGTCGCCGGCGCGAACGGCGGCAACGGCAATTCCGCGACGAACCCCAACGGGGCCGACGGTCAGACCGGCGGCAACGGTGGTGACGGCGGCGCCGGCGGCAAGAGCGGTATCTACAACGGTTACGGCGGGGCGGGCGGCAACGCCGGCAGCGGCGCCGACGGCGGCACCGGCGGCAACGGCTGGAACAACCCGGCCGGTACCGGCGGCAACGCCGGCAAGGGCGGCAACGGCGGCACCGCCGGTCAGGGCGGCGCCGGCGGCGACGGATTCCTCGGCGGCGGCGACGGCGGTGCCGGCGGCAACCCGGGCAAGGGCGGCGCCGCGGGTACCCCCGGCACCGGCAGCGCCGGTTCAGGCGCAACCGCCTCGCCCGGCACCGACGGTCAAAACCTCGCCGGCGGCACCCATCGCGGCGACGGCGGCAACGGCGGCAACGCCTTCGGCGTCCCAGGCGCCGGCCAGCAGGGCTACAGCGGCGGTGACGGCGGCGACGCCGGCGCCTACGGCAACGGCGGCAACGGCGGCAACGGCGGCACCGGCGGTACCGGCGTCACCGGTAACACGGGTAACTTCCCCAGCGGTCCCGGTGGCACCGGCCAGCAAGGCGGCGTCGGCGGCAACGGCGGCAAGGGCGGCAACGGCGGTTGGACGGCCGGCAACAGCGGCAACGGCGGTAACGGCGGTACCGGTGGAACCGGGGGCACCGGCGGCACCGGCGGTGCCGGTTCCTGGACGCTCAACTCTCCCGACGGCGGTACCGGCGGTACCGGCGGCAAGGGCGGTACCGGCGGGCAAGGTGGCAACGCCGGAACGGTCACCAACGGCACCGTGGGCAACGGAGGCAACGGCGGAGCTGGCGGCACTACCGGCCTCGGCGGCAATGGTGGTGTCGGCTCGGCCGGCGACGCCAGCCATACCACCGGCGGCAAGGGCGGCACGGGCGGCAACCCTGGCGACATCACCGTGGTCGGCACTGGCGGTAACGGCGGCACCGGCACGACTCCGGGCGCCAAGGGTGGCTCCGGCAGCGTGAACACCAGCACCGCCGGCGGCGCCGGCGGCACCGGCGGCGCCGGATACACGCCCACCACGGCGGGCGCCAGCGGCGGCGTCGGCGGGGCGGGCGGCGACGCCGGGCAGTACGGCAACGGCGGCACCGGCGGTGTCGGCGGCAACGGCGTCGCGGGTGACAACGGCATCAACGGCACCAACCCCGGCGACAGCGGCAAGAGCGGCCAGCTGGGTGGCTCCGGCGGCACCGGCGGTGCCGGCGGCCAGGGCGGCACGATAGCCGGTAACGGCGGCACCGGCGGTGCCGGCGGGATCGGCGCCAACGGTGGCAACGGTGGCAACGGCGTGATCGGCAAATACGGTGTCGCGGGCCAGGACTACGGCCAGGGCAATGGCGTCGGCGGCGGTCAGAACGGCGGCAGCGGCGGCAGTGGCGGCGGCGGCGGCAACGGCGGCGACGGCGGCGCGGGCGGCGGGTTCACCAACGGCTCCGCGGGTGCCCAGGGTGCCGGCGGCAAGGGCGGCAACGGCGGCAACGCCGGAACAGCCGGCGACGGCGGCGCGGGCGCCAACGGCACCCAGACCTACCGCAACGGCGGCAACGGCGGCAACGGCGGCAATGCCGGCACCGCCGGTCCCGCCGGGAGCGGCGGTGCCGGGTCGACCCCCGGCGGCGGTGGCACCCCCGGCACATCGGTCAGCGGCCTGAACGGCAACGGCGGCCAGGGCGGTAACGGCTACAACGCGTTGACCCCGGGCAAGAGCGGCGGGTCCGGCGGCAACGGCGGCAACGGCGGGATGTACGGCAGCGGCGGCAACGGCGGCAACGGCGGCAGCGGAGCTTCAGCCGTGGTGAGCGGTAGCAACGCCACCGCTGCCGGCGGCAGCGGCACCGCCGGACATAACGGCGGCGCCGGCGGCGCCGGCGGCAACGGCGGCAGCGGCGGCTCGAAAGCCGGCAACGGCGGCACCGGCGGCTACGGCGGCAACGGCGGTGACGGCACCGCGGGCGGCAACGGCGTCAGTGGCGGCAACGGCGTGACCGACGTCAACCAGTACGGCACCGGCATCGGTAGCGCCCAGAACGGCGGCAACGGCGGTGCGGGCGGCGACGGCGGCGCCGGCGGCAACGGCGGCAAGGGCGGAGCGGCACCCGCCGGTACCGTCGGCGCCGGCGGCGCAGGCGGCAACGCCGGTAACGGCGCCAACGGTGGCACCCCGGGCAACGGCGGCAACGGCGCGAACGGCACTGTCACCAACCCCAACGGCGGCAACGGCGGCAACGGCGGCACCGCGTACGTCGGCAAGGCCGGCCAAACCGGCACCGGCGGCACCGACGGTAACGGCGCCAACCCGGCGGCCGATGGCACCGCCGGCAGCAACGGAACGCCACTGGGCACAGTCGGCAACGGCGGCGCCGGCGGTAACGGCTACGACGCCTCCGGCGGCACCGTCGCAGGCGCCAACGGCGGCAACGGCGGCAACGGCGGTAGCGGCGGCACCTACGGCAATGGTGGCGCAGGCGGATCCGGCGGCAACGCGGCCGACGGCACCAACGGTGTCGACGGCACCGGCGCCGGTGCCTCCGGAACCAGCGGAACAGCCGGCGGAAAGGGCGGCGCGGGCGGCAGCGGCGGCGCCGGCGGCACCATCTCCGGTAACAGCGGCAACGGCGGCACGGGCGGCAGCGGCGGTAACGGCGGAACCGGCGGTAACGGCATCGACGGCGACCCCGGCCAAGCCGGCGGCAACGGCGGCAGCGGTGCCAATGGCGGCGACGGCGGCGCCGGCGGCAACGCGGGCGCGGTCACCTCGGGCAACCAGGGCTTCGGCGGGTCTGGCGGCGACGGCGGCAACGCCGGAACACCGGGCAACGGCGGCAAGGGCGGTGACGCCACCAGCGCGGCCAGCACCGGCGCCCGGGGTGGGAACGGCGGCGACGCCGGCACCGCAGGCGGCGGCGGCAGCGCCGGTACCGGCAAGGCCGGCGTCGGCGCGGGTGTCAACGGCAATCCCGGCACCTCGGTGACCACGCCGGCCGGCAACGGTGGCGACGGCGGCAACGGCTTCAGCCCCACCACGCCGGGCGCCAGTGGCACGGCAGGCGGTGACGGCGGCAACGGCGGCAACGTCGGCAACGGCGGCAAGGGCGGCAACGGCGGCAACGGGGTGGCCGGCACGGACGCCACCCCGGTCTCCGGCGCGGGAGCCAGCGGTAACGCCGGCCAGGCCGGCGGCTCAGGCGGCGTCGGCGGCAACGGCGGCAACGGTGGCTCGATCTCGGGCAACGCCGGCGTCGGCGGCAACGGCGGCACCGGAGCCCAGGGCGGTAACGGCGGCGACGGGGTCGCCGGCGGGACCGGTCAGGCCGGCGGCAGCGGCGGCCAGGGCGGCAGCGGCGGCAGCGGCGGCAATGGCGGCGCCGGCGGTAAGACGCTCGGCGGCACCGGAACGCAGGCGGCCAGCGGTTCCGGCGGCAATGCCGGCAGCGGTGGAAAGGGCGGCAACGGAGCGGCCGGCGGCGACGGTGCGGCCGGGGTGGCCGGCACCAACAGCGGCAATGCGGGCAACGCCGGGAACGGCGGTAGCGGCGGCACGGGCGGTAACGGCGGCAACGGCGGCACCGGATCGACCGTCGGCACCGCGGGTAGTGCGGGCTCCGGCGGCAACGCCGCAGCCGGCGGCACCGGGGGCACCGGCGCCAACGGCGTCAGCGCCGCCAACCCCAACGGCGGCAACGGCGGCAACGGCGGCGACCGCGGCACCGCGGGCAACGCGGGCTCCGTCGACACCGGCTCGGGCACCCCGAGCCCCGGCTCCAACGGCACCGCACCCACCAGCGGCGGCGACGGTGGTACCGGCGGCAACGGCTGGACCTCCACGACGCCCGGCGTCAACGGCGGCAACGGTGGCGGCGGCGGCAACGCCGGCAACGTCGGCAACGGCGGCAAGGGCGGCAACGGCGGCGGCGGCGCGACCGGTACCGCAGGCACCACCGGCCCGACCGCCGGCAGCAACGGCACCAACGGTGGTGCCGGCAGCTCAGGCGGCAACGGCGGCGCCGGCGGGCTGGGCGGATCGATCTCCGGTAACGGCGGCACCGGCGGTAGCGGCGGGGCGGGCGGCGCCGGCGGCGCGGGCGGCACCGGCGCAAACGGAGACGCCAGCTTCGTCGTCAACAACGGCGCCGGAGGCTCGGGCGGCACCGGCGGCAACGGCGGGTCCGGAGGCAACGCGGGCGCCGGCGGCAATGCCCTGGGTGCCGGTAATGGCGGTGTGGCCGGCACTGCGGGCACGGGCGGTGACGGCGGCGCACCCGGCACCGGCGGCAACGGAGCCACCGGGACCGTTGGCCACCCCAACGGCGGCAACGGCGGCGACAGCGGCACCGGCGGCAAGGGCGGCGACGGCGGCAACGGCGCGGTCGGCGGCAACGGCGGCGCGACCTCCGGCAATGGCGGAGCGGGCAGCAGCGGCGGGGCCGGCGGCAGCGGCGGCAGCACCCTGGGCGGTCAGACCGGCGGGGTGGGCGGCAACGCCGGCACCGGCACCAACGGCAACGGCGGCAACGGCGGCAAGGGCCCGAGCGGCGGCAACGGCGGTGACGGCGGCACCCTGGGCACCGGCGGCGCAGCCGGCCCCGGTGGCAACCCGGGCGGCAACGGCTCGGCGGGCTCCGGGGGCGGCGGCGGCACCGCCGGCGTCGGCGGCGGAGGCGGCAACGGCGCCGGTACCGGCACTGGCGGCACTCAGGGTGGTTCCGGTAGCGCCGGGACCCCGGGCACCTAGAGACGGGCAGTCCGACCGCCCCGGTCCAGCAGCGGGCCCGGGCGGTCGTTCTGCAAGCTCAGAACTGCAGCGCGCTGAAACGCCAGTCCAGCACCTGGCGGTCCGGCTCACCCGCGACGTCGCTGACGGCGTGTACCAGCGACCGCAGCCCCAGCACACCATCTGCAGCGGATTCGACGTGCAACTCGCTGTACAGGGTGTCGCCTTCGCGTACCGGCCCGGTGTGGTCGCAGGACTCCCAGCCCAGCACGGTCACCAGGTTGGGCAGCAGCCGGTTGGCCTGCGCGAACGCCAGCCCGATGGTGTGTCCGCCGTACACCAGCCGTTGCCCACCCACCCGCGAATCATGATGTGTGGCAGCAACGTTCAACGTGAGTCGGGCCAGCTCGGCGGCGCTGCCGACCACGTCGGCGGTGCTGTGCAGCACCGCGCCTGCGATCCCGGCGTCGAAGTGCGGCCCCGGCACCCGGCGCCGGAATGCCGCGGCGTCCCAGGATTCGGTCGGCGACACCGCCGGCGGGGCGGCATCGGCCCCGACACCGGAAAGGTCGTCGGCGCGGCCGGATCCCGCAACCCAGTCCGGGCTGGCCGGCAGCATCGCGCAGCGGTAGAAGTCCAGCACCAGCTGGTCGGACTGGTCGATGGTGGTCATCCGCAGCGCCGCAAGACCCGTGGGCGGGCGGCCCGCCTTCACGGTGTTGGCGCGCAGGCCCACGACTTCGGTGCGGGTGTAGAGGGTGTCTCCGAGGACTGGGAATCGGTGGAAGGTGAGTCCGCGGTAGAACAGGTTGGCCTTGACCCGCTGGGTGGCCAGCGTGGACTGTCCGATCGCCACGTCGCACACCAGCCCCGGATGGGCCAGTGCCGCCGGCGCGCCGGTCACCGCGGTGCTCAGGTCGGCGTCCAGGGCCAGCCGCAGCCGGTCCCCCACGATCGCCTGGTGCGCGGCGGCCAGACCGCCGGTCAGGGTCACCGAGGGCGCCCAGTCGAACACCTGGCCCACTGTGAGGTCGTCGAAGTAGGGCCCGCCCGCCCGGATGCCCGTGTAGCCGTTAGTCACAAGGCCACATGCTGGCAGGCTGGCTCGAGGGGGGTCAAACGCAGCCCCGTCACCCCCCTTCCCGAGAGTGAACCGCACGACGCGACACGCCCCGGTTTTGCGTCGCGAGACTCACTCTCGGCGCCCGGCAACGCCGGTGGCGACCAATTCAAGCGCTGATCGCGTCCACCAGACCCCACTGCAGGGCCGTCTCGGCGCCGACGGTGTGACCGGAGAGCACCAGATATGCGGTGCGCCAACGCCCGATCCGGCGGGCGACGCTGACCGTGCCGCCGGCCCCGGGGATCAGGCCCAGGCTCAGCTCCGGTAATCCGAAGACCGAATCCGTTGCCGCGACCACCCATCCGCAGAATGCGGCCATTTCCAGCCCGCTGCCGAGCACCTGCCCGTGCACCTCGGCGCGGCAGGCGTGTCCGAGTCGCGTGGTGAGTTCGTCGAGCACCAGGGCTGGGCTGTGTCGGGTGCGGGCCAGATGAGCGCCCGCCGGGTCGGCGAAGCTGCCGAATTCGGCGAGATCGCCGCCGCTGCAGAACGAGGGGCCGTTGCCGCTCAACACGATTCCGGTGACCGAAGTGTCCAGTTGCGCGACCGCGAGTGCCTCCAGCAGCGCCGCCCGGGTATCGGTGCAGAACGCGTTGTGCCGTCCGGGCCGATTGAAGGTGACGCGCACTATATCCCCGTCCCGTTGGGCTACAACCGGATCGGTGGTTTCGGGCATCCGAGCCGGGCCGCGTTCGGCTAGCCAGCGCGCGAATTCCGGCCCGGCCTGCAGGGTGGAATATGCCAGCGATTCGGTGACCAACCCTGCCGTCGCCGGACCGGCCGGGTCGAGGCTGCGCAGCACGTCGTCGCAGATCGCACTGGCCTGCGGCCACCGCTCACACCGTGCGGTCAGCTCATCGAGTGCCCGCCGCACCGAGCCGACGGTGATGACCCGCCTATCCGCGCACGGTTGCTCGGTCAACGTGAAAGTTGCTGTCTGGAGCCAGAATTCATCTGCTACCGACCCGTGCGCCACGATCACACCGGGCGGCCGGCCCACGTCGACGTCCGGCGGGTTGGACAGGTCGACCACCCGGAGCATCGGTCACACCGAATACTTCTCGACCAACTCGTTCTTATACAGCTTGCCGGTGTCGGTGCGCGGCAACGCCTTCTCGAACGCGATGGACCGTGGGCACTTGAAATGCGACAGATTCTCCCGCAACCAGGCCAGCAACTCCTCGCCGAACTCCTCGGTGGCCTCGCCGGGGTCGACGGTTTGCACCACCGCCATCACCCGCTGCCCCATCTCGTCGTCCGGAACACCGAAAACCGCGGCGTCCAACACTTTTGGATGAGTGACGAGCAGGTTCTCCGTCTCCTGCGGGTAGATGTTCACCCCGCCGGAGATGATCATGTGGTGCCGGCGGTCGGTGAGATAGAGGTAGCCTTCCTCGTCGAGGTAACCGATGTCGCCGACGGTCATCCAGCCGTGCTTGTCGCGGGCGGATTGGGTTTTCGACGGGTCGTTGAGGTATTCGAAGGAATAGCCGCCTTCGAAGTAGATCTCGCCGGGATGCCCGGGCGGCAACTCGCTGCCGTCCTCGCCCACGATGTGCACCGTGCCGATCATGGATTTGCCTACCGAGCCCGGATGCGCCAGCCACTCGTCGGCGCTGATCAGCGTCGAACCGATCGCCTCCGAGGAGGCGTAGTACTCGTCGACGATCGGCCCCCACCATTCGATCATCTGCTTCTTGATCAGCACCGGGCACGGGGCCGCGGCGTGCATGACCCGCTTCAACGAGGACAGGTCGTACGAATTGCGCACGGCCTCAGGCAGTTTGAGCATCCGGACGAACATGGCCGGCACGAACTGACCGTGCGTCACGCCGTAGCGCTGGATCGCGTCCAGCGTGCCCTCGGCGTCGAACTTCGCCATCACCACCGTGGTGAGTCCGGCGGCTTGCACGGTCATCGACCACACCGACGGCGCGGTGTGGTACAGCGGCGCCGGGCTCAGATAAACGGCGGCAGGGCCCATCCAGAAATCGACCAGCGCCGACATCATGCCCGGCGCGTCTTCCGGTGGGACGTGCGGCAATTCGCGTTTGATACCTTTGGGCCGGCCGGTGGTTCCCGACGAATACTGCAGCAGGTCGCCTTCGATCTCGTCCTCGATCGGGGTATCCGGTTGCCCGGCAACGCATTCCGGGTAACGCTGCCAGCCCGCAAGCGAGCCGTCGGCGATCAGCAGCACTTCCGGCAGGCCGTGGGGCAGGTGCTCACCCAGGCCGGCGCAGACCTCCCGCAGCGCCGCCGATCCGACGATGGCCTTGGCGTTGCTGTTGTCGACGATGTAGGCCGCCTCGGCTGCGGTCAGGTGGGTGTTGATCGGCACGTAGTACAGCCCGCTGCGCCGGGCCGCCCACATGACCACGTGCATGTGCGCGTTGTTCTCCATCAGGATCGCGACGGCGTCGCCCTCGGCCAGCCCGGCTCGGCGAAAGTAGTGCGCCAATTGGTTGGCACGCGCCTCGAGTTCACCGAACGTCACCACCGTGCCCGACGGATGCAGGATCACCGCGGGCTTGTCGGGGTGCGCCTGGGCGTGCGAGCGAATCTGCATGGCTGAACTTTACGACGCGCGGATTCGCGGGCCGCTAGCCGAACTAACTTAGGGCAAGCACCGGCGCGATCCGGCGAACCGGCTCTGCAGACTCCTCGGCACGGACGAACGGCGCGCGCAGCGTCGGCAGGATGTGGTGCCGGTTCACCACCAGCGCGACCACCGCCACCGCGGCATAGACGCCGCTGAGCACCAGCCGGCCCTCGGTCGAGGTGATCGGGAACTGCACGACGAACAACGCCAACAGCGTCCACGCGGTGTAGCGGTGGAACCGCAGCGCCAGGATCAGCGCGACGCCCATCATGGTCTGGGTCGCGGTCAGCAGCATCTCCTCGACCTGGCGGCCGTCCAGGACCAGGCTGCTCCCGCCCCCGCCGGCCAGGTGGGCGATCGGCAGCGAGCCCATCAGCAGCGTCCACTGGTTCACCTTCGACGAGATCAGCGTCGCGATGGCCGCGGTGCCCTTGCCGCGGGCGGCGAAGATGATGGCGATCACGAACTCCGGCGCCTCTGAGGCCAGCGGCGCCAGCCACTGGACCAGCAGGAACCGGTCGATCCCGAGCTGGTCACCCGCGGCGATCATGCTCTCGGCGAATGGTTGCGCGCAGGCCAGGATGACCGCGGCGGCGAAGGCGAACATCGTGCAGACCACGGTCAGGCGGACCCGCCGCGGCAGGGTGCCCAGTGCCGCGGCGGTGCCGATCAGCTCCGGCTCTTCGACCTCACCGCGGGTCAGCTTGTAGAGGTAGAACCCGAACCAGCCCAGCAGCGCGACGCCGAGCACGATGTGGATGTGGCCGGTGGCCGGGACGACGAACGCGACCACCCCGGCGATCAGCAGGAACCCGAGTTCGACGCGGTTGCCGCGTTCGAGGGTCACGCCGTCGGCTTTGCGCACGATCCGGCGCGCCACCCAGAGGCCGACCAGGACGACGACCGGCCAGCCCAACCCCATCAGCAGCCGGTTTGATCCCGTCATGTTGGCGGCCGCGTATTGGGTGTAGTCGGCGTTGTGCCCGGCGGTGTACGCGTAGTAGAGGTCGACGGCGTATTCCGGCAGCACCGCGATCAGGGCGAGCACCGCGATGGCCAGCCCGCCGGATACGTCGATCTGCGCGGCCTCGGCCGCCCAGGCGAGCAGGAAGCTGGCGGCGACGACGGCCGCCCCGTAGCTGATCAGGGCGACCACCGGTGTCGGGTGCAGTCCACCGAAGCGCGCCACCAGCGCTGGGCTGATGAACAGCATGGTGATGAGCAGTGAGCGGATCAGGGTGTGGGCGGCCGACCGGGGTCGGCGGCGGTTGGCGAGTAGGGCCATGTCCGGTGGATCCTCCCGTTTGGCGATCCTTGGTCCGTCGGCGCGCGGCGAGACCTCGGACCGACGTGCTGTCGGCCGAAGGTCTCGCTCGCCGGAAAACCTCTCCGGTGGATGACCGGGCGATCTAGATCGCCAGTATGTCGACCATCCGCAGTCGCCGGCTGTGCGCGGCGATCTGGAACTACTCCCCTTCGCTAGCTATGACGGTAACCCGATTCTCAGCCGATGGCAACTTAGCGCGGCTACCGGTTACTTAAACAGGGTTACCTTAGATCCGCAGTTCAAAGGCGTGGATCGGTGAGTTCGCCCAGCCGAACATTATTATCCGGCAAACCGTCTGAAGCGGTCCGTGCCGCCCTCACCACCCGGCCGAGCCAGATGAAAAGAGCCCCCATTCGGCAATGGGGGCTCTTTTACGTCTGCTCGCGTTACTGGGCGAGTCGCTCCTTCAAAGCGTCGAACTCGTCCTTGACGCCGGTCGGCAGCTTCTCGCCGACGAACTCCAGCCACTCCTCGATCTGCGGCAGCTCCTCGCGCCACTCGTCGGCGTTGACCTCCAGCGCCGCGGCCACATCGGCAGCGTCCACGTCGAGGCCCTCGAGGTCCATGTCCTCGGCGGAGGGCACGGTGCCGATGGGGGTGGTCCGGCCGCCGGCCTGGTGCTCGATGCGGTCCACGATCCACTTCAGCACCCGGCTGTTCTCGCCGAAGCCCGGCCACAGGAAACGGCCGTCGTCACCGCGGCGGAACCAGTTCACGAAGAAGATCTTCGGCAGCTTGGACTCGTCGGCCTGCTTACCCAGGTTGATCCAGTGGCCCAGGTAGTCGCCGACGTTGTAGCCCAGGAACGGCAGCATCGCCATCGGGTCGCGACGCACGTTGCCGACCTTGCCCTCGGCGGCGGCGGTCTGCTCGCTGCCCAGGGTGGCGCCGATGAACACGCCGTGCTGCCAGTCGCGGGCCTCGGTGACCAGCGGGACCGTCGTCTTGCGGCGACCGCCGAACAGGATGCCCGAGATCGGCACGCCCTGCGGGTCGTCCCACTCCGGGGCCAGGATCGGGCACTGCGACATCGGGGTGCAGTAGCGGGAGTTCGGGTGCGCGGCCTTCTCGCCGTTGTCCGGCGTCCAGTCGCGGCCCTTCCAGTCGATCAGGTGCTGGGGGTCGCCTTCCAGGCCCTCCCACCACACGTCGCCGTCGTCGGTCAGCGCCACGTTGGTGAAGACGGTGTTGCCGCCCTCGATGGTCTTCATGGCGTTGGGGTTGGACTTCCAGTTGGTGCCCGGCGCGACGCCGAAGAAGCCGAACTCCGGGTTGACGGCGTAGAGCCGGCCGTCCTTGCCGAATCGCATCCAGGCGATGTCGTCACCCAGGGTCTCGGCGCGCCAGCCCGGGATGGTGGGCTGCAGCATCGCCAGGTTGGTCTTGCCGCACGCCGACGGGAACGCCGCGGCGAAGTAGTACGCCTTGTTCTCCGGCGAGATCAGCTTGAGGATCAGCATGTGCTCGGCCAGCCAGCCCTCGTCGTGGGCCATCGCCGAGGCGATCCGCAGCGAGTAGCACTTCTTGCCCAGCAGCGCGTTGCCGCCGTAGCCCGATCCGTAGCTCCAGATCTCGCGGGTCTCGGGGAAGTGGGTGATGTACTTGGTGTCGTTGCACGGCCACGGCACGTCCTGCTGGCCCTCTTCCAGCGGAGCACCCACCGAGTGCAGCGCCTTGACGAAGAAGCCGTCGTCCCCGATCTTGTCCAGCGCGGCCTTGCCCATCCGGGTCATGGTGCGCATGGACACCACGACGTACTCCGAGTCGGTGATCTCCACGCCGAGCTTGGGGTCCTCGGCGCCCAGCGGGCCCATGCAGAACGGCACCACGTACATGGTGCGACCGCGCATACAACCGCGGTACAGGTCCGTCATCAGCGACCGCATCTCGGCCGGGTCGTACCAGTTGTTGGTGGGGCCGGCGTCGACTTCGCGCTCGGAGCAGATGAACGTGCGCGACTCCACGCGGGCCACGTCGGAGGGGTCCGACAGCGCCAGGAAGGAGTTCTTGTGCTTGTCGGGGTTCAGGCGCTGGAACGTACCGGCCTCGACCAGCTGCTCGGACAGCCGCGCGAACTCTTCGTCGGAACCGTCGGTGAACACCACCCGATCGGGTTGGGTGAGCTCGGCAACCTCCTCTACCCAGGACAGCAACCCCTTGTGTTTGGTGGGTGCGGTATCCAAGCCGGGGATGGTTGCTGAGGTCATTCGAACTCTCCTGAATTCTGCTGCTGCGTAATCGGCGGTTGTCGGTTTGTTAGGGTCCCGTGGGCACGAACGCATGTGGCTACTCACAGCGATGGCGCTTTGTTACAGGTTATCGCGCATCACTTGTGGGGGAAGTCCTGGGCAGGTATAAGACTGCTCACAAGACCGATTCAGAAGATCAGAATCCGCCACCACCTGCGGTTGGACGCGGGGCGGCGGTCGAATCGGCGGAGGCGCCGGGTGCTGCTTCAGGAGCTAAGGGGTGGCCGGGGTCGCCGAGTTCGGCGCGCACCGCATCCAGGGCGGCCTGGATCGTCGGCATCTCCCGATCGCGCGCGGCGGCGGCACGCGCCGCGGCCAGGGCGTGCTCGCGCAGTTCACCGTCGATCAGGCTCACCTTGTCGGTCACCCGCGCGTTCTCCACCTCGTCGTAGGCGGTCACCTCGGTGCTCAGCAGCGACTCGGCGAGCACCACCCGGCTGGCCACCGTCTGCTCCAGCACCGACCGCAACGCCGACGTCGCCTCCCCCACCCAGCGGTCGAGCGCGGCCCGGTCACCCAGCAGGGTGCGGATGTGCACCACCCACGCCGCCATGGCCAAACCCAGCGCCAAGCACACCGCGATCCCGGCGGCCGTCAGGCCCGGGTGCAGCCGCGGTGCCAGACCGGCCACCACCCGGCTCAGCGTCAGCGCGACACCCAGCCCGAACGCCACCCCGAACACCATCAGCAGCCGGGTCTCCAGCCGGCGGGATTTCAGCTGGGCCGGCGGCACCGGGACGGTCGGGCGCTCGGCGGCGGGCAGCTCCAGCGGCACGCCGACGTGGCGCGCGACCTCGACGAGGTCGGTGTCGACGCCGGCGGCCACCTCGTCGGCGACCTCACCCAGCCGCGCCCGCACCTGCTCCTCGAACCCGGCCATCGCGCGCCGCGGCAGGCCCGCGATGTCCTCCTGCAGCTCGGTGCGCACCGAGGAGCACCGGTTTCGCGCGAAGTACGACAACTGGACCCGGGCCTGCTGGATCTGGCCGCGCAACGTGATCGTGCGCTCGGACCTGGACTGGCGGCGCTGCCGCAACGCGGCGCTGCGCTCCTCGCGCAGCGCGTCGACCCGGGCCCGGCGCCCGGCGCCGTCGGCGTCGCGGTCGAACCGCTGCGCCGCCTTCTGCAGCCGCGATTCCCAGGCCCGTAGCCGATTGCGCCGGGCGGTGTCGGAATCGGCCAGCTGCCCCTGCACTGCGGCGATCAAGTCGTCGACCTGCGGGTCACCCACTTCCGGCGCGGCGGCCACTCCGACCCACGGCACCTGGGCGTAGCGCGGCGCATGCCCGGCCAGCTTGGCCTGGTTGGCGGCCAGCACGTCGCGCCAGGCGTAGTGCACGTCGATTTTGGTGACCACGGCCACCACCACGTCGGTGTTCTCGGCGGCGGCGTCCAGTAGGGCGCAGTCGGAATCGGTCAGCGGGGCGGCCGCCGAGACCACGAACACCACCGCCTTGGGCGCTGCACCGGATTCCAGCTCGGCCGACTCGACGAAGGTGTGCTGCGGCAGCCCTTGGCGCAGCGCGGTGGCCACCGCGGTCACCCCGGCCAGCCAGGGGCCGGTGACCAGCACCACGTCCCGGCGGTTGACCACCGGCGCCGTCAGGTTCGGCCCGATGGAACCCACCAGGGCGTCGACCCGGCCGACCGGGTCGTCGCGCGTCACACCGACTCCCGACGTGGCAGCGCGCCGGTTCGCGACCACAGTCGCAGCGATCCCCGGGTGATGTCGCGCGCACAGGCGCGATGCAGATCACTGCGCGGTGCGCGGCGCTGCCAGTGCACGGCGCGTGCCAGCGGAGCGTCCGGACCGGGGTCCAGGCCGCTGGCGTCGACGACGTCGAGGGCGGTCGTCATCCGGGCGGTCACCGTGTCGTCGCGGGACAGGAACGCACCCACCGCGTCGTCGCGCACCGCGAGCGCCTCCAATTCGTCGACCGCGCGCAGCATCCGCCGGTAGCGCACCTCGGCGCCGGACGTCGCCAGTTGCCGCAGCACCGCGTCGACGCCGCTGGCCCGCCACCACAACGCCCGGACCTGCGCCGGGCCGGCGCCGCGACGCAGCGCCGCCACCGTCAAAGCGATTCCGAAAAGGTCGAGCTTCTGCAGCAACCGGGCCCGCGTCGACGACGCCACCGCGAGCGGCGCGGCCAGAAAACCGTCGAAGGAGCCGTCCAGCCCGGCGAACGCGCCGGGGTCGGCGGCCAGCTCCCGCAGACCCGCCCAGCACTGCGCGTCGAGGTCGTCCAGCGCCGCGGCGGCGAGCAACCCGCTCATCGCCACCACCGGCGCACCGAGCAACTCGGCGAATCTGTCGCACCACGCGCCGGGGGACCCACCGCCGGCCAGGCTTGCGTCGGCCTTGTTCAGCACCGCCAGCGACGGACGCGGCGCCCGGGTGTCCTCGGGTTTGACGACTTCGGCCAGGACGTGGACGGTCAGGTCGGCGGCCGTGCTTTGCACCCGGATGCCCGAACCCGCGCGGTCCAGGACCCGGGCGACGGTGCTGCCGCCCACGCCTCGACGGCCGCGGACGGCCACCGCCAGCGGCGCGGCGACTCGATCGGCGATGGCCGTTATCCGCTGGTCAGCGGCGTGTCGGGCGAACAAAGTCAGCTCGTCGACGAAAATCTGGTGCCCCCTGCTCCTCGTCCTGTTCACGCTTCCTGGCCCGTGCCAGCCCCCACCGAATGGTGGCATTGTCGCCGACGGCGCGCGAGCCAGGTGTCCCCCGTTACCAGCCGAAGGCAACTGTTAGGTATCAATCCGGACCAGAGGCGGCTACATCCGCGGTTCATGGGCCACCATGGACGAATGCATGCGCAACCCGGGGTGGGGTTACGGCCCGACACGCCCTGGGGTTATCTGCCGCCCACCAGTTTCCGGTCTCGGCGTTCGGCGTTGTCCGACACCCAGCGGGAGACCTGGGACCGGCTGTTTCCGCAGCTCGGACGGCAGGCCGACGACGGTGCGCCGCTGGATACGCGTGCCTGGTTCGGCCGGGACGCCCCCCTGGTCGTGGAGATCGGCTGCGGCAGCGGCACCTCGACGCTGGCGATGGCACAGGCCGAACCGGACATCGACGTGATCGCTGTGGAGATCTACCGGCGCGGCCTCGCGCAACTGTTGTGCGCGATCGACAACGCCGGCGTCACCAACATCCGCCTGATCCGCGGGAACGGCGTGGACGTGCTCAAGGATCTGATCGCGCCCGCCTCGCTGACCGGGGTCCGGGTGTTCTTCCCCGACCCGTGGCCCAAAGCGCGCCACCACAAGCGCCGGTTGCTGCAGACCGGCACGGTTTCCCTGATCGCGGATCGGCTACTCCCAGCAGGTGTGCTGCACGCGGCCACCGATCACCCTGGCTACGCCGAGCACATTGCCGCGGTCGGTGACGCCGAGCACCGGCTGGTGCGCGTCGACCCCGGCGCCGAAGCGTTGCCGATCTCGGTGACCCGTCCCACCACCAAGTACGAGACGAAAGCTCAAGAAGCGGGCAGCAGCGTCTGCGAGTTCGTATGGAAGAGGCGCGAAGACAGATGAGCCTGACCGAAACCGATGAAACCCCACCGTCGGAAGCCCTGGCCCGCCCGATGCTGGCGGCCGGTGACATGGTGCAGGAAGGATTGGCCGGCCTGGCGGCCCCGGCCCAGCAGGCGGTGAAGCGCGTCCTGTTGGTGTGGGACGCGCCCAATCTCGACATGGGGCTGGGCTCCATCCTGGGGCGCCGTCCGACGGGCGTGGAACGGCCCCGCTTCGATGCGCTGGGCCGGTGGCTGCTGGCCCGCACCGCCGAGATCGCCAATCGGATGGTCGATGAGCCGGACGTCCGGATCGAGCCGGAGGCAACCGTCTTCACCAATATCGCCCCCGGCAGCGCCGAGGTGGTGCGCCCGTGGGTGGACGCGCTGCGCAACGTCGGTTTCGCGGTCTTCGCCAAGCCGAAGATCGACGAGGACAGCGACGTCGACCGCGACATGCTCGAGCACATCGAGCTGCGGTATCGGGAGGGTCTGGCGGCGCTGATGGTGGCTTCCGCCGACGGCCAGGCGTTCCGGCTGCCGCTGGAGGAGGTGGCGCGCGGCGGAACCCCTGTTCAAGTGCTTGGATTTCGTGAACACGCTAGTTGGGCGCTAGCGTCGGATAGCTTGGAGTTCGTCGACCTGGAGGACATCGCAGGTGTTTTCCGGGAGCCACTGCCGCGGATCGGCCTGGATTCGCTACCCGAGCAGGGAGCATGGTTGCAGCCGTTCCGGCCGCTGTCCTCGCTGTTGACCTCGCGGGTATAGGGAGCGAGCGTCGGAGAAAATCGAAAAGCAGTGCAGTTCAATGCGTGGGTCGCTACAGATCCGGTGAGGAGCATACGTGTTCGCCTGGTGGGGTCGAACTGTGTACCGACTGCGGTACATCGTAATCGGGGTCACGGTGGCGCTGTGCCTGGGCGGCGGCATTTTCGGGCTCAGCCTCGGTAAGCACGTCACGCAGAGCGGGTTCTACGACGAGGGCAGCCAGTCGGTCAAGGCCTCGATCCTGGGCGACGAGGTCTACGGGCGCGACCGCACCGGCCACATCGTGGCCATTTTCAAGGCTCCGGACGGCAAGACGGTCAACGACCCGGCGTGGTCGAAGAAGATCACCGACGAGCTCAACCAGTTTGTGTCCGACCACCCCAAGCAGGTGCTCGGCTGGGCCGGCTACCTGCGCGCCCCGGACAGCACCAGCCCGGTCATCAAGGGCATGGCCACCGACGACAAGCACTACACGTTCGTTTCCATCCCACTCAAGGGCGATGACGACGACACCATCCTGACCAACTTCAAAGACATCGAACCCGCGCTGCAGAAGCTGGACGGCGGCACCGTCCAACTGGCCGGGCTGCAGCCGATCGCCAGTGCGCTGACCGGCACCATCGCCACCGACCAGCGCCGCATGGAGGTGCTGGCGCTGCCGCTGGTCGCGGTGGTGTTGTTCCTGGTGTTCGGCGGCGCGGTCGCGGCCTGCCTACCGGTGATGGTCGGCGGCCTGAGCATCGCCGGCTCGCTGGGCATCCTGCGGTTGATCGCGATGTTCGGGCCGGTGCACTTCTTCGCCCAGCCGGTCGTGTCGCTGATCGGCCTGGGCATCGCGGTGGACTACGGGCTGTTCGTGGTGAGCAGGTTCCGGGAGGAGATCGCCGAGGGGTATGACACGGAGTCCGCCGTCCGCCGCACGGTGATGACGGCCGGCCGGACGGTGGTGTTCTCGGCGGTCCTGATCGCCGCGTCGGGCGCCAGCCTGCTGCTGTTGCCGCAGGGCTTCGTGAAGTCGCTGACCTACGCCCTGATCACCGCGGTTTCGCTGGCCGCGATCCTGTCCATCACGCTGCTGCCGGCCTGCCTGGGTGTGCTGGGCAAGCATGTCGACGCGCTGGGGGTGCGGACCGCGTTCCGGGTGCCGTTCCTGCGGAACTGGAAGGTGTCGCGGGCTTACCTGAACTGGCTGGCCGACCGGCTGCAGAAGACCAAGACCCGCGAAGAGGTCGAGGCGGGTTTCTGGGGCAAGCTGACGAACTTCGTGATGAAACGGCCGCTGGCGTTCGCCATCCCGATCGCCTTCGGCATGATCCTGCTGTGGATCCCGCTGGGCAACATGTCGCTGGGCGGCATGAGCGAGAAGTACCTGCCACCGGACAACCCGGCACGCCAAGCTCAGGAGCATTTCGACCAGCTCTTCCCCGGCTACCGGACCAATCCGCTGACGCTGGTGATCCAGTCGACCAACCATCAGCCGGTCACCGACCAGCAGATCGCCGATGTCCGCGCCAAGGCCATGTCGATCAGCGGTTTCATCGAGCAGGACAACAACCCGGCCAACATGTGGCAGGAACGGTCGCAGGCGCCGGGGGCCTCGAAGGACCCGTCGGTGCGGGTGCTGCAGAACGCGTTGACGAACCCGGCGGATTCGGCGAGGAAACTCGCCGAACTGCGGTCGATCACGCCGCCCAAGGGCATCCAGATCTTTGTCGGGGGTACGCCCGCGCTGGAGCAGGACTCGATTCACAGCCTGGTGGACAAGGCCCCGCTGATGGTGATCGTGCTGATCACCACCACCATGTTGCTGATGTTCCTGGCGTTCGGATCGGTGGTGCTGCCGATCAAGGCGGCGGTGATGAGCGTGTTGACGCTCGGGTCCACGATGGGGATCTTGACGTGGATCTTCATCGACGGGCACGGCGCCGGACTGCTGAATTTCACACCGACGCCGCTGATGGTGGTGATCATCGCCCTGGTGGTGGCGGTCGGTTACGGCCTGGCCACCGACTACGAGGTGTTCCTGGTCTCCCGCATGGTCGAGGCCCGGGAGAACGGCATGTCCACCCAGGAGTCGATCCGGATCGGCACCGCGACCACCGGGCGGCTGATCACCGCGGCCGCGCTGGTGCTGGCCGTGGTGGCCGGGTCGTTCGTGTTCTCCGACCTGGTGATGATGAAGTACCTGGCATTCGGCCTGATGGCGGCGCTGCTGCTGGACGCCACCGTGGTCCGGATGTTCCTGGTGCCGTCGGTGATGAAGCTGCTCGGCGACGACTGCTGGTGGGCGCCGCGCTGGATGCGGCGCCTGCAGACCCGCATCGGCCTCGGCGAGATCCAGTTGCCCGACGAACGCAAGCGACCGGTCAATAAGGCGCGGCCGCCGGTGACGGCCGGGCTGGTGGCGGCGACCCCGCGGGCGCCGCACGACCCGACGCACCCGGCGCCGCTGCCGCGCCCGGCTGGTCGGCCCGAGCTGGGCTCCGCGTCCAACGGCCCCGCGGGAGGTCCGCCGGCGCCGGTTCGGGCTCAGCCTGCGAGTCAGCCGGCGGACGCTCCGACGACGCGTCTGTCGGCTCCGCAGAGCGGCGCGCCGCGCAACGGGCCCGCAGCCTCGGCGGCGCCCTCCGCGCCGACCGCACCCTCGGCGCCGTCGGCACCCGCCCCGCCGACCGCGCCGCTGCGGGCTCAGACGCCCAAGACCGCTCCGGCGCCGAAGACCGCTCCGCCGGCCAAGACCACTCCGCCGCCCTCCGCGGGCGAGACCAACAAGATGCCCGCCGCGGGCGGCCGCTCGGCCACCAAGCCGGAGCCGGGGGACCCGGCCGACAAGACCGCTGCCCTGCCGGCCCAACGTCCTGCCGAGAACGACTCCGATACCGCCACCGAGAAACTCAAGGCGCGCGACATCCAGGACGAGAACGCGGTGGACCCCGGGCGGCGTCGGCGTACCGGCGGCGGCGGACTGTCCGCGCAGGATCTGTTGCGCCGCGAGGGCCGCCGCATCTGAGCTGGCGGACGTCCCTTCGCTGCGCGCCCCCACGCCGTGAGCGGCCCCAAAATGCCGTCCAAAAGCGCCGTGGACCGTACATTTGCGGCCGCTCACGCCCCCTGCTCGCGCACGCACGGGGCGCAGCGAGGTCAGTCCTCGGCCACCGCGTGGGGTTTGTCGGGCTGGGCCGCAACGATCGCGCCGGTCTCCCCCTCCGCCTGCTCCTCCGCCTCGGCCTCGGGATCCTTGGCCAGCAGCACCTGCATAGCGTTGTTCAAAAACGCCACAGTCGGCACAGCCAGCAAAGCCCCGACGATCCCGGCCAACACACCGCCGGTAGAGATGGCCAGCACCACAGCCAGCGGATGGATCGACACCGCACGCCCCATCACCAGCGGCTGCAGCACATGCGCTTCGAGCTGGTTGACCACGATCAGCAAGCCCAGGGTCAGCAGCGCATACACCATGCCCTTGGCCAGCAAAGCGACCACGACCGCCAGCAGCCCGGAGATCAGCGCACCGATCAGTGGCACGAATGCACCGAGGAACACCAGCGAGGCCAGCGGCAGCGCCAGCGGCACACCCATGATCGCCAACCCCGCACCCACCCCGGCGGCGTCGGTCAGCGCAACCAGGAACGTGGCGCGGATGTATCCGGTCAGGGCGCCATATCCGGCCTTGCCGGCCTCGTGGACCCGGTCGCGAACGTGCGCGGGCACGATCTTGGAGACGTACTCCCAGATGTTGCGCCCTCCGTAGAGGAAGAAGATCAGGGTGAACAGCACCAGCACCGCCCCGGTCGCCAGCTCGGTGATGGTGGCCGCGGTGGACAGCGCACCGCTGGTCAGCTTGGCCTGGTTGTTGCGCAGCGCCTCGATCGCGGAGTTGCCCGCGTTGTCGATCTGTTCGCGACGCAGGTGCGCTGGGCCCTCGATCAACCATCGGCGGGTGGAGTCGATGCTGTGCTCGACCTGGGTGACCAGGTCGGGCAGCCCGACGATGAACTGGCTGACGACGAACGTCAGAATGCCGCCCAGAATCGCGAAGCCGGCCAGCAACACCAGCGTCACCGCCACGCCGCGCGGCACCCCCCGCTTGTCCAGCCAGTCCACCAGCGGCATCAGCAACGCGCTGAACATCAACGCGAGCAGCACCGGAACGACGATGACCTCGAGTTTTTCCACCACCCACAGCAGCGCCACCCCGGCCGCCACAATGACCAGCAGCCGCCACGACCAGGCCGCGGTCTTGCGTACCAGTGGGCTCACCGCGTCGTCGTCGACAGACATGCGGCAAGACTATCCGGCCGGCTGCACCGGCAAACCCGCCCGGCACGATCCGGTTACGACCCTGGAACGACCCCGACACGTCGGCGACGTGCGTCGATGGGACCGCGGCACGCGCGGTTACCCTAGTTCGATGTCACCGGACGCCGTGGCCCGCAAGCTCGTGGCTTGGTGGCCGAGCACGGTCGCACGCAGCAGCGCGGCGGCCCCGCGCGGCAGGTACTGGTGGCTGCGCTGGGTGGTGCTCGCGGTGGTGGCCATCGTGCTCGTCGTCGAGATCGCGCTGGTCCGCGACCAATTGGCCAAGGCGTGGACTAGCCTGTTCGAGGCCAAGTGGTGGTGGCTGGTCGCCGCGATGATCGCCGCCGCGGCGTCGATGCACAGTTTCGCCCAGATCCAGCGCACGCTACTGACCTCGGCCGGCGTGCACGTCAAGCAGATGCGTTCGGAGGCGGCGTTTTACGCCGCGAATTCACTGAGTACCACGTTGCCCGGCGGCCCGGTCATCTCGGCGACGTTCCTGTTGCGCCAGCAGCGCATCTGGGGCGCCTCGACGGTGGTGGCGTCGTGGCAGCTGGTGATGTCGGGGGCGCTGCAGGCGGTGGGGCTGGCGGTGCTCGGGCTGGGCGGCGCATTCTTCCTGGGCGCCAGGAACAACCCGTTCACGTTGCTGTTCACCCTGGGCGGGTTCGTGGTGCTGCTGCTGTTGGCGCAGGCGGTGGCGTCGCGGCCGGAGCTGATCGAGGGCATCGGCGTCAAGGTCCTGTCGTGGGTCAACTCGGTCCGCGGCAAGCCCGCCGACGCCGGTGCGGCGAAGTGGCGCGAGATCCTGATGCAGCTCGAGTCGGTGAGCCTGAGCCGTCGCGATCTGGGGGTGGCGTTCAGCTGGTCGTTGTTCAACTGGGTCGCCGACGTCGCCTGCCTGGGCTTTGCCGCGTACGCCGCCGGTGACCACGCGTCGGTGGCGGGTTTGACGGTCGCGTACGCGGCCGCTCGCGCGGTCGGGACGATCCCGCTGATGCCGGGCGGGCTGCTGGTGGTGGAGGCGGTGCTGGTGCCCGGCCTGGTGTCGTCGGGCATGGCGTTGCCCAACGCCATCTCGGCCATGCTGGTCTATCGGCTGATCAGCTGGTTGTTCATCGCTGCGGTCGGCTGGGTGGTGTTCTTCTTCATGTTCCGTACCGAGAAGATCGAATCAGACGATCCGCCAACCGATCCGGGCATCCGGGTGCCGACTTTCGACAGGTTCGACGATCCGGCGGAGACGGCGTTGCAGGGGCCGCTACCGCCCCCGGAGGGCGCTGTCTAGCCGTTGTTGGGTTTGGGGCCGGGCAGCGGCCCGCCCCCGCCGAGCGGGCTGGCCGGCGTCCCCGCCGCCGGAGTCCCACCGCCCGGCAGCCCACCGCCTTGGGCCGCCTGGATCAGGCTGAGCGCCTGCGGCAGCGTGATCGGCAGCTTGCACTGGGTGCCCAGTTTGTTCAGCGGGTTGGCCAGCCCCTGCAGGTCCAGCGCAACCTTCGGGTTGGCCTCGAAGTAAGCCTTCAGCGTCGCGGCCGACTGAGGCCCGGAGGGCTCCCGCATGGCCGCCGTCAACGCCTGGTTGGTGTCCGGGTGCGAGTCCAGGTAGTCGCCGGTCTGCTTGGCGACCGTGCCCACGGTGCGGGCCACTTCGCTGGCCGCGCAGGGATCGGGCGCGGCCGACGCCGCGGGCGCACCGAGTAAACCGCCCGTCACGGCCGCCGCGGCGACGATCGCACTGATTGGCTTCATCGGATAACTCCTCCAGGATTCGCACAGGATTCGCACGATGCCGCCGGCCCAAGCCCGCTGACGCCCGCGCGGCCAATCGACATCCTGCCATCCGGTCCACCGCCTCGCCATTTCGAAGCCCACGTTCCAGCCCAGGTCACAGCCGCGATCACGACTTCACAACGATCCCGTCGATCGGCTGTCCTCGCAGCTCAGGAACCGATAAGCAGGCTTAGACGCCAGGAGTAGGCTCGCGGGCAGGCGCTGCGCAAGAAATACGGGGAGTCGAGAAATCCAGCAGTTCATGATGCGGCTGAGCCGCAACCTGCGCAGGTTTCGCTGGTTTGTTTTCACAGGCTGGCTGCTCGCGTTGGTTCCGGCGGTGTACCTGGCGATGACGCAGTCGGGCAATCTGACCGGCGGCGGGTTCGAGGTTGCCGGATCCCAGTCGCTGGCCGTGCACGACCAGCTGGCCGCGCAATTCCCCGACCAGGGCGCCTCCCCGTTGGCGCTGGTGGCCGCGCCCCGCGCCGACGCCACCTACCAGGACATCGACGACGCGGTCGCCGAGCTGAAGCGCATCGCCGGCGAGTTGCCGGGCGTCACCGAGGTGCCCAACCCCACCCAGCGTCCGCCGCAACCCGACCGGCCCTACGTCGTCACCTTGCATCTCGACGCCCGCAACCCCGGCACCAGCGACGTCGCCAAGAAGCTGCGGCAGCGGATCGGCGTGCAGGACGACCGGTCGGGCCAGACCGCCAACGGTCGGGTCCGGCTCTACGTCATCGGCCAGGGCGCCCTGTCCGCTGCCGCGGCGGCCAACACCAAGCACGACATCGCCAAAGCCGAGGAATGGAACCTGCCGATCATCCTGATCGTGTTGCTGGCGGTCTTCGGCTCGCTGGCGGCCGCGGCGATACCGTTGGCGCTGGGCATCTGCACGGTCGTGGTCACCATGGGACTGGTCTATCTGCTGTCCATGTCCATGACCATGTCGGTGTTCGTGACGTCGACGGTGTCCATGTTCGGCATCGCGCTGGCCGTCGACTATTCGCTGTTCATCCTGATGCGGTTCCGGGAGGAACTGCGTACCGGCCGGCGGGCGCCGGAGGCGGTGGACGCGGCGATGGCCACCTCCGGGCTGGCGGTGGTGTTGTCCGGGATGACCGTCATCGCCTCGCTCACCGGCATTTACGTGATCAACACCCCGGCGCTGAGGTCGATGGCCACCGGCGCGATCCTGGCGGTCGCGATCGCGATGTTGACGTCGGCCACCCTGACGCCGGCGCTGCTGGCCACCTTCGCCCGGGCCGCGGCCAAGCGGTCGGTGCTGCTGCACTGGTCGCGACGGCCGGAGAGCACGGTGTCCCGGTTCTGGACCCGCTGGGTCGGCTGGGTGATGCGCCGACCGTGGATCTCGGCGTTGGCGGCCGCGGCCGTGCTGCTGGTGATGGCGGCGCCGGCGACGCAGATGGTGCTGGGCAACAGCCTGTTGCGCCAGTTCGATTCCTCCCACGAGATCCGGGCCGGCGTGGCGGCGGCCGCCCAAGCGCTGGGGCCGGGCGCGCTGGGGCCGATCCAGGTCCTGGTCGCATTCCCCGACGGGGACGCGACGGCGCCGGAGCACACCGCGGTGGTCAACGCGGTCCGGCAGAAGATGACGCAGGCCCCCGACGTCGCCTCGGTGCCACCGCCGGTCTTCGCCGAGGACAAGAACAGCGCGCTGCTGTCGGCGGTGTTGTCGGTCGACCCCGAGGACATGCGGGCCCGGCACACCGTCGACTGGATGCGCCACGAGTTGCCCGGCGTCAACGCCGACGTCGAGGTCTCGGTGGGCGGCTCGACGGCCCTGATCAAGGACTTCGACAGCCGCGTCTCCGAGACGCAGCCGCTGGTGCTGGGCTTCGTCGCGCTGATCGCTTTCCTGATGCTGCTGATCTCGGTGCACTCGGTGCTGCTGGCGCTCAAGGGCGTGCTGATGACGCTGCTGTCGGTGGCGGCCGCCTACGGCTCCCTGGTGATGATCTTCCAGTGGGGCTGGGCTCAGGCGCTGGGTTTTCCGCATCTGCCCTCGATCGACAGCACGGTGCCGCCGCTGGTGCTGGCGATGACGTTCGGGTTGTCCATGGACTACGAGATCTTCCTGCTGACCCGGATCCGGGAGCGGTTCCTGCAGACCGGTCATACCCGGGATGCCGTCGCCTACGGTGTCAGCACCAGCGCACGTACCATCACCAGCGCCGCGCTCATCATGATCGCGGTGTTCTGCGGGTTCGCGTTCGCGGGCATGCCGCTGGTCGCCGAGATCGGCGTGGCGTGTGCCGTGGCGATCGCCGTCGACGCCACCGTGGTGCGATTGGTCCTGGTGCCGGCGCTGATGGCGATGTTCGCCAAGTGGAACTGGTGGCTGCCGGGCTGGCTGGGCCGGATCCTGCCGTCGGTCGACTTCGACCGGCCACTGCCCGACGTCGACCTCGGCGGTGTCGTCGTCATCCCCGAGGACATCACCGCGGCGATCGCGCCCAGCGCCGATCTGCGCATGGTGATCAAGTCGGCGGCAAGGTTCAAACACCTTGCGCCCGAGACTATTTGCGTTGCCGACCCGTTCGCCTTCAGCGGCTGTGAACGCACCGGCGCCGATCAGGAATCGGCGGAAGTGCAGACCGAGACCTTGGCGGTGGCCTCGGGTCCGGTCGGCAGGGTCGGTCTGGCCTACCGCAGCGGGATCGCCAAGGCGATGGCGTGGACCGATCGGCCGGTGCACCCGGTGACGTTGTGGCGCGGCCGGTTGTCGGTGGCCATCGACGCGTTGGACCGCAAAGGCGCGAGGGGCGGTCCGAGCTACCGGCGGCGCAGTCCGGTGGAGACGACCAACGTTCAGCTACCCACCGGCGACCGCCTGCAGATCCCGACCGGCGCCGAAGCGCTGCGTCTCAAGGGCTACCTGATCATGAGCCGTAACAGCAGGCGCGACTACGCCGATTTCGCAGACATGGTGAAGGTGATGGAACCCGAGGCCGTTGCGGCGGTGCTGGCCGGGATGGATAACTATTACTGTTGTCAGCCTGCCGGTTCGCAGCGGCACGGGATCGCCACTGAGCTGGTCCGCCGGCTGGCGGATCCGGACCCGTCAGACCTCGACGAGGTGGAGCCGGAGCCGGATGGGCAGGCAGACTGGGAGGAAGTGAGACAGCGCTGCCTGTCAGTGGCTGTGGCGATGTTGGAGGAGGCGAGGTGACGTTGGCTGCCGACCAGCGAAAAGCCGCGCCCGCTCCGCACGGCCGGGGACGTGCACGGCAACCCGACGCGGTTCCCGGTGCCGACCCGCAGCCGGTCGAGTTCTGGTCCACCGCGGCCATCCGCTCGGCGCTGCAAAGCGGCGACATCGGTACCTGGAAGCGCATCGCCGCCGCACTCAAGCGCGACCCGTACGGCCGCACTGCACGTCAGGTCGAGGAGATCCTCGGGGGTTCCCGCCCGGTCGGCATCGCCAAAGCGCTGTGGGAGGTTCTTGATCGGGCCCGCGCTCACCTGGAGGCCAACGAACGCGCCGAGGTGGCCCGCCACGTGAATCTGCTGATGGACCGCTGTGGCTTGGCCCAGCCGGAGTTCGCGTCGCGGATCGGCGTGTCCGCCGACGATCTCGCCGCCTATCTGGACGGCAGTGTCAGCCCGTCGGCGTCGTTGATGATCCGGATGCGCCGGCTGTCCGACCGGTTCGTCCGGGTGAAGAACGAGCGTCCGCCCGGCGCCTAGCCCTCAGCGGGCGCTGAGCGGCACCACGTCCTGGACCAGCCAGTCGTTGCCGTGCTTGGTCAACGCGACCAGCAGCGCCACCGGCTGCGCGCTGGGCGGTTTGCCGGGCTCGTTCTGGGTGACCCGCATGACCACTGCGACCCTGGCCGCCGTCGGCCCCAGCGCCTCGACGCCGGCGGCCATCGTGGCGGCCTGCGCCGTCACCTTGCGTTGCACCAGTTCGGCGGTGGTCTTGCCGAATCCGTCTTTGAACTTGGTCGCCTGCTCCGGCACCATCATCGACGCGGCCTTGTCGATGGTGGAGTTCGGGTCGGCGGGCGAGAGCGACGAGATGGCTTCGGCCACCGTGGTGGCTACCTGCACCACCGCCGCCGAGTTCCGTTTGAAGTCGTCGTCTTTGCTGGTCCAGTGGGTGTAGCCGGTGATCACCGCGGCGCACAGCGCCGCGGTGGCCAGGAAGACGACGGCCAGCCGCAGGCCCGGGGCGTCGTCGTCGGTTCCCACGCTGACCGAGTCGCGGCGCAGCAGCCAGAAGTTGACCAGCACGCCCTGCACGATCAGCAGGGCCAGCGCCGTGCCGACCGCCACCCACCACTTGGGCCATTCGAGCACCACTCCGATGCCGCCCAGCGCGGCGATGGCCGCCAGCGGCGCCAGGATGTCGAAGACCGCGAGTCGCCACGCATTTCTCATCGCAGCGACTCCAGCTTGGAGATCATCAGCTTGCCGTCGATCTGCGAGACGTCCAGTCGTAGGTTCCACTGCACCACTTGCGGTTTGCCGCCGGCGTTCTCGGCGACCGAGGTCGCGACGACGAGCACCGAGTCGGTGCGGCTGGCGAATGCGGGCAGCTTGGTCGTCACCACCGGCCGGGGTGAGCCGGGCACGGTGTCCAGGTCGCGGTGCACGGTGTCGATGGCCACTGCTGCCACCTGACCGGCGCTTTTGGCTTGCAGTTTCTGCGCCAGCTTCCGGTAGTCGCCGATGGCCGCCTCGAAGTCGGTGTTGAGGTCGCCGACCGTTCCCTCGTGCAGCCGCTGCAGGCTGGCGTCGAGGTTGCTGGTGTTCATGTTGATCAGCACGGTGGACCAGTCGGTGGCTGCTTGCATGACCCGGGTCAGGTAGGCGCGTTCGCCGGAGTCGTCGCGATGCGTGGTCCAGATGAGCACAGCGAGGACCACGGCTGCCACCGACACCAGGCCCAGCACCGTCGAGGCGATGCCGTAGCCGGAGAACATCGCGCCATCCTCGTCGACGTCCTCCTCTACGGCGCCGTCCTCGTCTTCGACGTCGGTGTCGTCCTTGGCGGCCACCTCCTCGACGTCGGCGGGTTCGACGGCTTCATCGGGTTCGCCCTCCGACGGCTCCGCGGTTTTATCCTGGTCAGGCATGGCCCGATCGTTGCACCCGAAACAAGGTGGAAGGATGGCGGGGTGACAGTAGAGGCCATCCGCTCGGGCATCGACCTGAGCTACGTCGACCCATCCGCCCGCCCCCAGGACGACCTTTTCGGTCATGTGAACGGCCGCTGGCTGGCCGAGTACGACATCCCGGCCGACCGCGCCACCGACGGCGCCTTCCGCACCCTGTTCGACCGGGCCGAGGAGCAGGTGCGCGATCTGATCACTCAGGCCAGCGCGGCCAACGCGGCAGCCGGCACCGACGAGCAGCGCATCGGCGACCTCTACGCCAGCTTCCTGGACGAGGACACCGTCGAGCACCGCGGCCTGCAACCGTTGCACGACGAACTGGCCGTCATCGACGGCGCGGCCAACCGCACCGCACTGGCGGCGATCATCGGTGCGCTGCAGCGCACCGGGGTGGGCGGCGGCGTCGGGCTCTACGTCGACACCGACTCCAAGGATTCGAGCCGCTACCTGGTGCACGTCAGCCAGTCCGGGATCGGGCTGCCCGACGAGTCGTACTTCCGCGACGAGCAGCATGCCGCTGTGCTGGCGGCCTATCCGGGACACATCGCGCGAATGTTCGCCCTGGTGTTCGGCGGCAGCCCGGACGACCACGCCGACACGGCGGCCCGCATCGTGGCCCTGGAAACCAAACTGGCCGCGGCGCACTGGGATGTGGTGAAGCGGCGTGACGCCGAGCTCACCTACAATCTGCGCACGTTCGCCGATCTGCAGACCGAAGGCGCTGGTTTCGACTGGGCCGGCTGGGTGGCCGGACTGGGAACGACGCCGGAAGCTGTCGCCGAAGTGGTTGTGCGCCAACCTGATTACTTCACCGCCTTCGCCGCGCTTTGGGACAGTGAGGACTTCGAGGTTTGGAAGGCCTGGGCGCGCTGGCGGTTGATTCGGGCGCGGTCGCCGTGGCTGACCAAAGAGATGGTCGACGCGGACTTCGACTTCTACGGTCGGCGGCTGACCGGCACCGAGCAGATCCGGGACCGCTGGAAGCGGGCCGTCGCGCTGGTCGAGACGCTGATGGGCGACGCCGTCGGAAAGCTCTACGTTGCAAAGCATTTCCCGCCGGACGCCAAGGCGCGCATCGACAAGCTGGTGGAGAACCTGCAGGAGGCGTACCGGATCAGCATCAGCGACCTGGACTGGATGACCCCGCAGACCCGGGAGCGCGCGCTGACCAAGCTGGCCAAGTTCACCGCGAAGGTGGGCTACCCGGTGTCCTGGCGCGACTACTCCGCGCTGGTCATCGATCGCGACGACCTGTACGGCAACTTCCAGCGCGGTTACGCCGTCAACCACGACCGCGAGTTGGCCAAGCTCGGTGGGCCGGTGGACCGCGACGAGTGGTTCATGACGCCGCAGACCGTCAACGCCTACTACAACCCGGGCATGAACGAAATCGTTTTCCCCGCAGCGATTCTGCAGCCGCCGTTCTTCGACGCCGACGCCGACGACGCCGCCAACTACGGGGGGATCGGTGCGGTGATCGGGCATGAGATCGGGCACGGCTTCGACGACCAGGGCGCCAAGTACGACGGCGACGGCAACCTGGTGGACTGGTGGACCGACGACGACCGCACGGAGTTCGGTGCGCGGACCAAGGCGCTGATCGAGCAGTACGAGGGGTATACGCCGCGCGAGCTCGACGGCGGCCATCATGTGAACGGCGCGTTCACCGTCGGCGAGAACATCGGCGACCTGGGTGGGCTGTCGATCGCGCTGCTGGCTTACCAGTTGTCGCTGAACGGCGAGCCCGCACCGGTGATCGACGGCCTGACCGGCGTGCAGCGGGTGTTCTTCGGCTGGGCGCAGGTGTGGCGGACCAAATCCCGTGAGGCCGAAGCGATTCGGCGGCTGGCGGTGGATCCGCACTCGCCGCCGGAGTTTCGCTGCAACGGGGTGATCCGCAACGTCGACGCGTTCTACGAGGCGTTCGGGGTGTCCGAGGATGACGCGCTGTTCCTGGAACCGCAACGGCGGGTCCGCATCTGGAACTAGGAGTCCTTGCTGCCGCCGCACCTTCGGCGGCGGCCCGCTCCGACCCTCGTTTCGGGCGTGAAACCTGGGCGTCGGGCGTGAAACCTGGGCGCTCGGCGTGAAGCCAGGGCGGGAATCCGTCCGGAATACCGCCCTACGCTCACATTGAAAGCCGTTGATTCACAACCAAAGCCCACGCTTCACACCCCAAGCACAAGGCTTCACACCGCACGGCATGAAGCCGACCCCAGCCCGGCCGCCTCGGCCGGCGAGCGTGCGGGAGGCTGCCCTCGACGACGACGAATCGCGCGCAATGAACCCGAACAGGCCGAGCCGGCTACAGCTCCCAGTCGTTGGACCCGTCGTTCTTGGGCACACCGACGGAGTTCTTCACGATGATGGGGTCACCGCTGCCGAAGTTGTCGAAGAACCACTTGGCGTTGGAAGGGCTCAGGTTGATGCAGCCGTGGCTGACGTCGCGCTTGCCCTGATCGCCCACCGACCACGGCGCACTGTGCACGAAATTGCCGCTGTTGTCGAAGCGGACGGCGTCCGACACGGTCACCTTGTAGCCGTTGGCCGAGTTCACCGGAACCCCATAGGTCGAGGAATCCATCACCACCGTCGGCATCTTCTCGAGCACGTAGTAGGTGCCGTTGGCGGTCTGGTGGCCGCCCGAGGCCATGCCCATCGACATCGGGAACGTCTGCACGACGGTCCCGTTGCGGGTGATCGTCATCTGGTGGGTGGCGTCGTCGGCGGTGGCGATCAGCGAGTCTCCGGTGCGGAAGCTCGACTTGGTGCCGGCCGCGTCGATGTTCACCGCGGTGTTGGGCGGCCAGAACGCCAGCGGGCGCCAGCGCACCTGCGACGGGGTCAGCCAGTAGAACTTGCCCGGCACCGGCGGGATCGACGAAATGTGGATGGCGCGCTCGGCCATCGCCTGGTCGGCGATTGGCACCTGGAAGTTGATGATGATCGGCTTACCCACGCCCACCATCGCACCGTTCACCGGGTTGAAGGTCGGCGGCCGGAAGGGCGGCTCACCCACGAACGGGGTGTTGTCCTGTCCGGGCGGCGCGGGCCCGTCGGCCACCGGAGCCGCAACCGGCGCCCCCGGAAGGCCCGGGACACCGGGCACGCCGGGGGGCGGAGCGAACGGGTCGGGCAGCGGCGGCAGCGCGAACGGTTCGGGCGCGGGAGGATCGGCGGGAGCGACGACAGGGCCGGGGTCGCCGGGTGCGTCATCCGGGTCGGCGACGGCCGGGCCGGCACCGAACACCAGCAGGGCGACCCCGCATGCGTTGAGAGCGGCCACCAATATGGCCAAGAGACTTCTCCTCGAAAAGCCCCTCATCCAGCGCGACATATTTCTTTCCCTCCGGTTTCAGACTCCGCCCAGTGTGGCACAACGAAATTGCCGAATAGCCATTCGAAGAGCCCGGCGTGACGGTCCCGAGTCCCGGTTCAGGGTGCTGAGCTGCGGCGTTAGCCGTCCTGTGAAGTTGCCTCCGCGGAGTCTTCGGCAGGGGGTTCGATCACCCGCCGAATCACGGTCATCGCCAGCAACGCGATTCCCATCAACCCCGCCGACGCGGTGAGCATCATCGCCACGCTGCGCTCGTACAGCAGGCCGCCCGCCAGCGAACCGGCCATGATGCCCACCTGGAAGGCCGTCACGTACAGGCCGGAGGCGCCGTCGGGGTCGTCGGCGCCGGCGCGCATGGCCGCGGCCTGCAGCATCGGCGACACCGCGGTGGCCGTCGCACCCCACAACACGATCGCCGCCACCCCGAGCATCAGCACCGTCAGCGCCGAGCCGCGCCACCCGTACGCCAGCACGCTGAGCAGGGCACAGGCCGTCGTCAGCCCCGCCATGCAGAAGATGATGGCGCCCTTGGGGCGGCGGTCCAGCGGCCGTGCCACCATCCCCACCGCCAGCACCCCGGCGATGCCGTACGCGGCCAGCACCCACGCCACGTTGGGTCCGCGCACGCCGACCACCTGCTTGATGACCTCCACGATGTAGGTGTAGGACACGAAATGCCCGGTGACGCCGACCATGGTGATCAGGCTGACGATGATCAGCCCCCGATTGCGGTGGTGCGTCGACCGCGGGCCCACGTATTGCAGCTGGTCGTCGGTCAGCATCATCTCGGGCAGCACCAGCCGGACCGCCACGGTGACGACGGCGGCCGCGACGGTGATGCAGACGGCGGCCAGCCGCCACCCCCACATCAGGCTCAGGGCTGCGGTGAGCGGGCTGCCGATCACCAGGGCCAGGCTCGTCCCGATGTAGATCGACATGGTGGCGCGTCCGGCGTGGCTGGCCGGCACCAGGCGGGTGGCGATCGGGGCGATCACCGACCACAGCAGGCCGTGGGTGATCGCGCACAGCACCCGGCCGGCGGCCAGCACCGCGAAATTGGGCGCCAGCGCCGAGACGAGTTGCGAGACGGTCAGGCAGACCAGGCTCAGCAGCAATGCCCGCCGCCGCGGCCAGTGCGCGGTCCAGCGCACCAGCGGAACCGTGGTCAGGGCGGCGACGAACGCGTACCACGACAGCAACGTCCCCACCCACACCACGGTGACGTGCAGGTTCTTGGCCATCGCCGACAGCGCGCCGACCGGGAGCAACTCGGCGGTGACGTAGATGAAAGCGGCCGCCGCCAGCACCGTCAGCTGCACCGCGATCCGTGGCGTCCACGTTCGTGCGGCGGCGGTTCCGGGTTCGGCAGTCATGGCAGTCATAAGTGTGGGGCACGCAATCGGCCTGGTGCTGCGGTAGCTCGAGGGCACGAATTCGCTGCCCTCACGGTACGCAACCAGGTAGCGGCATCAGCCGACATTGCGGTTCAACACGCCCGCACAGATCAGGAACGAACGAGTCTCGCAATGGCCGCGGAGGCTTCGGCGAGCTTGCCGTCGGCGTCCGGTCCGCCTTCGGCCACGGCACGGGTGACGCAGTGGGTCAGGTGCTCGTCGAGCAGGTTCAACGCCACCGACCGCAGGGCGCTGTTGACGGCGCTGATCTGGGTGAGGACGTCGATGCAGTACTTGTCCTCGTCGATCATCCGCGCGATGCCACGCACCTGGCCTTCGATACGCCGCAGTCGCTTGGCGTAGTTGTCCTTCTCCTGCGCGTATCCATGTGGCGCTGTCATCCGGCCATTTTATACCCCGTCGGGGTATCACTTACGGCACGAAAACGATTTTGGCACCGATCACGGTGCACCGCATACTTGCACAATGCCCTCAACCGCTGATCAAGCCGACATCAAACCCCGCAGTCGCGACGTCACCGACGGTCTGGAGAAGGCCGCCGCTCGTGGCATGCTGCGCGCCGTAGGCATGGTCGACGAAGACTTCGCCAAGCCGCAGATCGGGGTGGCGTCGTCGTGGAACGAGATCACGCCGTGCAACCTGTCGCTGGACCGGCTGGCCCAGGCGGTCAAGGAGGGTGTGTTCCAGGCCGGCGGCTACCCGCTGGAGTTCGGCACGATCTCGGTCTCCGACGGCATCTCGATGGGTCACGAGGGCATGCACTTCTCGCTGGTCTCGCGCGAGGTGATCGCCGACAGCGTCGAGACGGTGATGCAGGCCGAGCGCCTGGACGGTTCAGTGCTGCTGGCCGGCTGCGACAAGTCGCTGCCCGGCATGCTGATGGCGGCCGCCCGGCTGGATCTGGCGTCGGTGTTCCTCTACGCGGGCTCGATCCTGCCGGGGGTGGCCAAACTGTCCGACGGCAGCGAGCGCGAGGTCACCATCATCGACGCTTTCGAGGCGGTCGGCGCCTGCGCGCGCGGTTTGATGAGCCGCGCCGACGTCGACGCCATCGAACGCGCCATCTGCCCCGGTGAGGGCGCCTGCGGCGGCATGTACACCGCCAACACGATGGCCAGCGCGGCCGAGGCGCTGGGTATGTCGCTGCCGGGCAGCGCGGCGCCGCCGGCGACCGACCGACGTCGGGACGGGTTCGCCCGGCGTAGCGGGCAGGCCGTCGTCGAACTGCTGCGCCGCGGCATCACCGCCCGCGACGTCATGACCAAGGAGGCGTTCGAGAACGCGATCGCGGTGGTGATGGCGTTCGGCGGCTCCACCAACGCGGTGCTGCACCTACTGGCCATTGCGCATGAGGCCGAAGTCGAGCTGTCGCTGGCGGACTTCAGCCGGATCGGGTCGAAGGTGCCGCACCTGGCCGACGTCAAACCGTTCGGCCGGCACGTGATGTCGCATGTCGATCACATCGGCGGGGTGCCGGTCATGATGAAGGCGCTGCTGGACGCGGGCCTGCTGCACGGCGACTGCCTGACGGTGACCGGCAGGACGGTCGCGGAGAATCTGGCCGACATCGCCCCACCCGACCCGGACGGCAAGGTGCTGCGCGCGCTGAGCAATCCGATCCACCCCACCGGCGGCATCACCATCCTGCACGGATCGCTGGCACCGGAGGGCGCGGTGGTCAAGTCGGCCGGCTTCGACTCCGATGTGTTCGAAGGCACCGCAAGGGTTTTCGACGGCGAGCGGGCCGCGCTGGACGCGCTCGAGGACGGCACCATCACCAAGGGTGACGCGGTGGTGATCCGTTACGAAGGCCCCAAGGGCGGGCCAGGGATGCGCGAGATGCTCGCCATCACCGGCGCGATCAAGGGCGCCGGGCTGGGCAAGGACGTGCTGTTGCTGACCGACGGGCGGTTCTCCGGCGGGACGACCGGTTTGTGCGTCGGGCACATCGCCCCCGAGGCCGTCGACGCGGGGCCGGTCGCATTCCTTCGCGACGGCGACCGGATCCGGCTCGACGTGGCCAACCAGACGCTGGACGTGCTGGCCGATCCCGACGAATTCGCCGCACGCCAAACAGGTTTCACTCCGCCGCCGCCGCGTTACAAAACCGGTGTGCTCGCCAAGTACGTCAAGCTGGTCGGCTCGGCGGCGGGTGGCGCTGTCTGCGGCTGAGCTTCCTCAGCGCACCAACGCCACCGCGAACCCGTCCCAGCCCTTGCTGCCGACGGTCTGCAGCGCCGCGGCGTCCAACCGTGGATGCTCGCCCATCGCCTGCAGCGTCCCGCGGGTCGCGGCGACGCGGGCGTCGTCGGATTCGGTCAGCACGTGCCCGCCCCGAATGACGTTGTCCACCACGATCACCGTGCCGGGGCGCCCGAGCTTGATCGCCCACTCCAGGTAGGTGGCGTTGTTTTCTTTGTCAGCGTCGATGAACACCAGATCGAACGGGCCGTCGGTGATCGTCGGCAAGGTGTCCAGCGCGGCGCCCGCCACCACCCGTACCCGGTCACCCAGCCCGGCCCGCTCGATGTTGGCGCGGGCGACCTCGGCGCGGTGTGAGTCGTATTCCAGCGTCACCACGCGCCCCTCGGGCCCGGCGCCGCGCGCCAGCCAGATGGTGCTGTACCCGCCCAGCGTGCCGAGTTCGAGAATGCGGTGCGCTCCCATGGCCGAGGCCAGCAGACACAGAAATTTGCCCTGCTGCGCCGACACCGCGATGTGCGGCAGTCCGGCGGCGTCACTGGCCTCGACCGCCGCGGCCAGCACGGGGTCCAGACCGATCAGCGTGGTGTCCAGGAACGCGTCGACGGCTTGTGGGGTCGCTTCTTCAGGCATAAGTCAACGCTAACCAAATCGCCGATCTTGACAATTTAGCGACGCAAGACGACGGCGAAATTCCGCCTGACATCTTGGGGCCGGATCGGCCGGATCCCCGCTCATCCGCCTCGATTGCTTTACCGGGTACCCCTATGGGGTATATGCTGCGGAGGCGGAGGTTACCACTCCGATTTGTGTCCCGAAGATGAGGTGAAATGCAATGACAACTCACGAAGCTGGAACCGAGCTGACCTGCGGCCACGAGGGCTGCGGCTGTCGCGTCCGGGTCGAGGTCCCCTGCCACTGCTCCGGTGCCACCGAGCCGTACCGCTGCACCTGCGGCGAAGCGCTGGTCCCCGTCAAGTAATCCCAACTTGCCGGGCGTGCGTTCGGCCGTGCCCCTCAGTGCCCGAACGCACGCCCGGTCAACTCGACCTCGGCGGAGAGTTTCAGGTCCACCGCCGACGCGCCGACGGCCACCGCGTGCCGGCCCGGCGCGATCCGCCAACTTCCCTGGCGGTAGCGGGCCAGCAATCGCGGATCGGATTCGATGCTCACCCGGCGCGATTGACCGGGTTCGAGTTCCACTCTGGCGAATCCCAGCAGCCGCAGACACTTTTCCTCCGGCGTGCCGGTCAGGTACAGCTGCGGCACGTCGGCTCCGGCGCACCGCCCGGTGTTGACCACGGTGACCGCGGCGGTCACCGTGTCGCCGCCGGCGACGTCCAGCTCGCGATACTCGAAACTTGTGTAGGACAGGCCATGGCCGAACGCGAACAGCGGAGCCTGCCCGGTACGCGCGAACCAGCGGTAGCCGACGTCGGCGCCCTCGGAATAGTCGATCGTCGTCGGCGCACCGGGCGGGGCATCGGGCAAACGCGGCCGCGGCGTCTGGTCCAGGTCGGCCGGAAAGGTGATCGGCAGCCGACCCGACGGATTCACTTGCCCGGCAAGTACTTCCGCGATGGCCTGACCGCCCTGCTGCCCCGGATACCACGCTTGGACGACGGCGCTTACCGCTTCCCGCCAGGGCATCGCGACCGGGTTGCCCGTCTGTAGCACCACTACCGTGTTCGGGTTGGCGCCGGCCACCGCGGCGATCAGCGCGTCCTGCCCCCACGGCAGCGACAGGTCGGCGCCGTCGAAGCCCTCCCCTTCGGCGCGCACCGCGAACACGATCGCGATGTCGGCCCGGCGCGCCACCGGTACCGCCTCGGCCGGGCTGATGCCGGGGTCGAATTCGATCTGCGCCTGTGGCAGCACTTTGCGCAATGCGTCGAGCGGGCTCGACGGCGTCAGGTACAGGTTCCGCATCCCGGCCTCCAGCCCCGCCCCACCGATCGGGATCACCTCGGCATAGCCACCCGGCGGCAGCACGGTGCTGGACCCGTACCCGGCCGGCACACCACGATGCGCATACCCGCCGATGACGGCGATCCGGGCGTCCGCTCGCAGCGGCAGCACACCCTGGTTCTGCAGCAACACGATGCCCTGCCTGGCGATATCGGCGGCAATGTCGCTGTGCATGTTGGTATTTGGCTCAGGTACGTCGACCCACCGGTCGATCCCGACGGCGAACATCGAGCGCAGGATCCGCCGCACCATGTCCGCCAGCCGGTCTCTGCTCAGCCGGCCGTCGGCGTACGCGGCGCGCAGCGGGGCGCCGAATGTCTCGGCCTGCCAGAGCAAGGCGTCGATCTGGGCGCCGCACTCCTGGTCGAGGCCGGCCAGCGCGCACTCCCAACTCGGCGTGCCACCCCAGTCCGACATCACCCAGCCGCGATACCCCCAGGCGGTTTTCAGCACCTCGTCGAGCAGCACACTGCTGGCCGCGCAGTAGGCACCGTTGACTTTGTTGTAGGCGGCCATCACCGCGCCGGGCCGGCCCCGCTCGATCGCAATCTGGAAAGCCAGCAGATCCGATTCGCGGTGTGCGTCGGGGTCGATCACCGCGTCCAGCCAGTGCCGGTTGGTCTCGTTGCAGTTCAGCGAGAAGTGCTTGACCGTCGAGATGACGCCGTGCTGCTGGATACCGAGGACCTGCTCGGCGGCCAGCACACCACTCAAAAGCGGGTCCTCGGAAAGGTATTCGAAGTTACGGCCGCAGCGCGGGTCCCGGGCCAGGTTCATCGAACCGGCCAGCTGGACGTTGAATCCGCGGCTGCGCGCCTCGGCGCCGATCACCGACCCCGCAGCGCGGGCCAGCGCCGGGTTGAAACTGGACGCCAGGGCCAGTCCGGCCGGCAGCGCCGTAGCGGTGTCGCCCGGGCGGAAGCCGGGGTTGGTCACGCCCAATCCGGCGTCGCTCATCCGCAGCGCCGGCACCCCGAGCCGCTCGACCCCGGGCACGTAGCCGGCGCTCATCGGGACGCCGGGGGGGATGCGCTCGTCGTGCAGCGGCCACATGTCGCCGGCCCCCATCACCCCGACCAGCATCGCGAAGCGTTCGTCGTCGGTCAGCTGCGCTTCGACCTCGCCGGCCCGCAGGTCGGGATCTGCCGATTCGCTCACCGCACCCCCTCTTTGGCGTAAACCACCCGCAGCACGTGACCGGCTTCGGGCCCCATCACCGACTCTGCCAACTCGCACATCGTCGCCACGAACGCCGGACCGTGCGGCGGCGGCTCCTGGCACAGGTGGTGCGCAATCTCGTGCAGCACCACCAACTCCCGCATCGCCCAGTCGGCGGTAGCCCGGTCCGGTACGGCGATTACGCCGGTGCCGTCCCGGTTTTCGTAGTGCGCGGCGGTAGCCGCACGGCGTGCCCGGACCCGCAGCGGCGACACGGCGGGCCACCGTTCGCGCACCGCGGGGAACGCCAGCACGCCGTCGACGTAGCGTTGCACCGACTCCACCGACGCGAATCGCCCCTCGGGGGGCAGCGTCAACTGCGTGCCGAAGAACTCCAGACTGGGTGAGCCGTGCTCGGCGGCCCGATCGAAGATCGTCCGGACAAACCCTTCGGCCGCATATACTTTGGCGCGCTGGGCATCCCGCGGCACACCCGCACGCGCCGGCGAACTCAACTGCCCAGCGCGGTCCGCGCCCCGGGTAACTCGGGACTGTTGCCCAGCCGCGCCCGCCGACCGGCCCGGTCGCCCGCTCGCCGGGCCGCCGACGAATATCCGGCACTGGCCCGGTTGGCCTGCCAGCTACCGCGGGCCTTGGACGTGCTGCGGTAGAAGTCGCGCAACTCGAGTTCCTTGTCCCGCAAGGCAATTGCGGTTCCCGGCGCACGGGCCCGGTCCTTACTGACTTCCTGGCGAGCCTGCTCGCGGGCCTCCGCGAGCCGCTGCCCAACCCGTGCGCCGAAGGCCAGCTGGAAGTTGAGCCGGGCGGTGATGGTCGGCGTGGGCCGGTGCGCGCCGGTGGCCAGGTAGGCGTCGGAGGCCCGGACCATCTGCACCACCAGGCTGGCGTAGAGGGCATGCGTGGCGTCGATGTCCTCGCCGAACCCGTAGGCGTACAGGAACGTCGAGTTCGACGCGATGTCGCAGCGCACGTCGTTCGCCGCGGCGATGAGCACGAAAAGCTGTACGTAGGTGCGTAATCCGCGGGTGCCCGCGTTGCCGATGGTGATGATGCGCTGGGTGGGAGCCTGCGCGGCGGATCGGTTGGAGGAATGCGAACGCGCCACCGCCAGGTCGATGGACGCGGCCGTCGCCAACCGCTGTGCGGCACTGAGGAACGCGTCGGCTTCGTGGGTGTTGTCGGTACCCTCCGCCTGGCGCAGCAGGGCCGCGATACGGGACAGCATCTTGTCGTCGGTCATGACGCCAAGCTAGTCACGGGGTCCGACAATCCGGTCATATGCGCAGGTTGATCCATGAGATCACGTCGCGCAGCACCTGGTCCTGCTCGGGTTCGTTGAATACCTCGTGATAAAGCCCGGGATACTCCTTGAGCTCGACGTCGGCCGAACCCACGCACTCGGCCAGGCGGCGGCTGCCGGCGATCGGGATCAGCCGGTCGTCGGTGCCATGCACCACCAGCAGCGGAGCCGTCATCGCCGGCGCCCGCTGCGGCATCGTCTCGCCAACCTGCAGCAACGCCCGGCCGATCCCGAACGGCACCCGGCCGTGGTACACCAGCGGGTCGCTCTGGTAGGCCGCCACCACCGCGGGGTCGCGGGAGATGCCGCTGACGTCGAGTTCCTGCACCGGCAGCCCGGGCACCAGGGCGCCCAGCGCCTTGGCCACGAACGCGACCACCGGGTTCACCACGTCCTGGGCCGCCACCGCGGGCCCCGACAGCACCATCAAATCGTAGTTGTCCGGCCGTTCCACGCCGTAGGCGAACACGATCCCGCCGCCCATGCTGTGCCCGAGGACAATGCGTTTCAGGCCGGGATGCTCGCGGGTGGCGATGCCGACCAGGGTGTCGAAGTCGGCGGTGAATTCGGTGATGTCGCGCACCACCACCCGCTTGCCGCCCGAGCGGCCGTGGCCCCGGTGATCCAGCGCGTAGGTGACCAGCCCGGCCTCACCGAACCGCTGGGCCACATGGTCGTAGCGGCGGGCGTGCTCGCCGAGGCCGTGCGCCAGCACCACCACCGCACGCGGCGCGACGTCCGGTGTCCACACGTCGTAGACGATGCGCGCGCCACCGAGACCGTCGAATGTTCTCTCCGTGCGGGTGGTAGTCATCGAGTGCAGCTTACGGGCTCGCCGGTAACGCCACTCGGCGTGTGTCGGCGGCTCTGCGTAACCTCAGACGAGTGAGTGTCGTCACTGAAAACATGCGGAACGAGCGGCTCGGCAAGCCGGGCGGCGACTTCGCCACCCACGCCGAGCCGTACCGGCGCGAACTGCTCGCGCACTGCTACCGGATGACCGGTTCGCTGCACGACGCCGAGGACCTGGTGCAGGAGACGCTGCTGCGGGCCTGGAAGTCCTACGACCGGTTCGAGGGCAAGTCCTCGGTGCGCACCTGGCTGCACCGGATCGCCACCAACACCTGTCTGACCGCGCTGGAAGGTCGGCAACGCCGGCCGCTGCCGACGGGACTGGGCACCGACAGCGCGGACCCGACGGCCGAGCTGGTCGAGCGCGCCGAGGTGCCCTGGCTGGAGCCCCTGCCCGGCAAATCGGACGACCCATCCGACCCCTCGGACATCGTCGGCTCCCGGGAGTCGGTGCGGTTGGCGTTCGTCGCCGCGTTACAGCACCTCTCGCCGCGGCAGCGCGCGGTGTTGCTGCTGCGCGACGTGCTGCAGTGGAAGGCGGCCGAGGTCGCCGAGGCGATCGGCACCACCACCGCCGCGGTGAACAGCCTGCTGCAACGCGCCCGCTCCCAGCTGGAAACGGTCGGGCCCAGCAGCGACGACCGGTTGTCCGCACCCGACTCGGCCGAGGCGCAGGACATGCTGGCCCGCTACATCGCCGCGTTCGAGGCCTACGACATCGACCGGCTGGTGGAGCTGTTCACCGCCGAGGCGATCTGGGAGATGCCGCCCTACACCGGCTGGTATCGCGGGGCGCGGGACATCATCACCCTGATCCACCAGCAGTGCCCCGCCGAGCTGCCCGGCGACATGCGGATGATCCCGCTGGTCGCCAACGGCCAACCGGCCGCTGCCATGTACATGCGGATGGGCGACCGGCACGTGCCGTTCCAGCTGCACGTGCTCGACGTCCGGCCCGCCGGGGTATCGCACGTGGTGGCGTTTCTCGACGGTTCGCTGTTCGCCAAATTCGGACTACCGGAGTCGTTGTGACGACTTCACCCACCGCGGTACCGGTGCCGGGAAAACCACTGCTTCTGTTGGGCGCCTTCGACATCGGCGACGTCGGCTATGTCGCGAACGAGTTCTTCATGTCGGCAACGGCCTCGTCCTACCGCCCCCAGGGCGACCTGGGACCCGACGGGCGTTGGCATGTAAACCCATCGGCGACAGGCGAATACACTACCCGGGTGGTGGTGCTGACCCCCACCGACCAGACGAGGTTCAACGGCACCGCACTGGTCGAATGGCTCAATGTCAGCGGCGGCATCGACGCCCCGGCGGTATGGATGATGGCGCACCGGGAGGTGCTGCGCGCCGGCTACGCCTACGTCATGGTTTCGGTGCAGAAGGTCGGTGTCGACGGTGGCATGAGCCTGCTCGGCATCGACATGTCCTTGAAGAGTCAGAATCCGAATCGGTATGGCGAGCTGAGTCATCCCGGCGACGCGTTTGCCTACGACATCTTCTCCCAGGCCGGCCAGCTTGTCCGAGACGGCGGCATCCTGGGCGGGCTGAGCGCCGAACATGTTGTGGCCCTGGGTGAATCCCAGTCGGCTATGTTCCTCACCAGCTACATCAACGCCGTCGACCCGCTGGCGCAGGTCTTCGACGGTTTCCTGGTGCATTCCCGGTTCGGGCCGGCCGCCCCGCTGGACGGCGGCTCCATCTTCGAGGTGCTGGAATCCGGCACCGCGCAAGCCGTCAAGTTCAGCCCGGACCTGCGGGTCCCGCTGCTCACGATCATCACCGAGACCGACCTGTTCGGAGCCCAGCTGCTGGGCTACCACGCTGCCCGGCAACCCGACCACGATCTGCTGCGGGTCTGGGAGATCGCCGGCGCCGCACACGCCGACAACTACACCATCCAGGTCGCACCGATCGACTCCGGTTTCGCTCCGATCGAGGACCTGGCCGCCGCCTACGCGCCTACCAGCAACCTGATGGGCCAGCAACTCGACCACCACATCAACTTCGGACCGCAGCACCACTACGTGGTGCAGGCCGCCCTCGCCGCACTGCACAGCTGGGTCCGTGATGGCACGGCACCGCCCACCGGCCCCCCGCTGGAATTGCGCGAAACCGCCAGTCCGGAACCGGTTTTGGATGTCAACGGCATCGCCGTGGGCGGGGTGCGGACCCCCTGGGTCGATGTCCCGGTCGCCCGGACCACCGGCGCAGCCGAGACGGGCGAGACAGGCGAGACAGGCGAGAACATCATGGCCGCCATCTTCGGCTCCGGCGAATACTTCGACGAGGCCACCCTGAGCCGGCTCTACCCCGGCGGCGTCGACGAGTACCTCGGCAGTTTCACCGCCGCACTCGACTCCGCGATCGATGCCGGCTTCATCCTCACCGCCGACCGCGACGAGATCCTGCAGCTCGCCGCCGCGACCTACCCGCGCGGCTAGAACAGCCTGCTGTCCGGCGACGGCCCGGACACCGAACGCACCAGACCCGCGCCGGTGACCAACGGCAGGTCCAGCGCCGACAGCAGACCGGGCCGCGCCGCGCACACCGCGGGAATCGCATTCACCATCCGTGACGCACCGGCCATCCGAGCGCCCAGATCGTGGTCGTGGTCGTCGGCCATCTCGAACTCGCACCGCATACTCGGTGAACCCTCGATCTCGACGCGGTACAGACCGCGCCCGGATGCCGCGCCGTAGCCGAGGTCCTTCGGCTCGATGCTGATGTGGGGCTGCGGCCAGTCCGGTGCGATGTCGTCGCGCATCCGCGTCACGTGGTCGAGTACGAAAGTGGGCTTCTGTCCAACGAATCCGGTCAGCGTCGAGCGCATCGCCGCGATGGTGCCGCCGGCGATGTGGCCGGTAGGCGTGTCGAAGGACTCGGGCGCGGGCACCCGTTCGACGTTCTCCTCCACGCGGTCGATCTTGACGTCGAGCCCGGCCGCCAGCTGGTGAAGCACCGGTCCCCAGCCGAAGGTGAAGATCCCCGGGGTAGCGGCGAACGGCGTGACCTCTGGCGGCTTGCCGAATCCGAGGATCTCATACACCGCCTCGCGGTCCGGATAGGTTGCGTAATTGAACATCTCGGTCACCCGAACCGATTCGATGACCCGCGATACTCCCGAAAGGACCAGCGGCAGCACATCATTGGCGAATCCCGAGTCGATCCCTGTGGTGAGAAACGACACCCCACCGTCCAGCGCCGCCTGCCGCAACGGTTCGGTGAGCGCGTCGAGATCCGGCGCGTCCGGATATACCAACGGCACCACCGAACACGACACCACGTTCTTGCCCGCCCGCAGAATCGACACCATGTCCTGCACAGCTTCCAGCGGCCGCAGGTTGGCCGCCGCCGCATACACCACCACGTCGGCGTCGCCGGCCAGCAGCCCAGCGGGGTCCTGGGTGGCCACCACCCCGACCGGCCCGATCCCGCAGAGCTCGCCCGCGTCGCGGCCGGCCTTGGCGTCGCTGTGCACCACCAGGTCGACCAGTTGCAGTTGCGGATGGTCGATGACTCCGCGCAGTGCGATCACACCCATCGACCCCGGGCCCCACACCCCCACCTTCAGCATCATTATCTCCTAATATTAGGACAGCTATATCTATATTTTGGTCGGATGGTAGGGAGTGATCCGTGAGGGCGTCAACCGCCAAGTCGCCGCCGACGAGCCGCGTCATGACAGTGCTCACCGCGCTGGCCGACGCCCCGGACGGGCGGTCGTCGGCCGAGCTGGCCAAGCTCTGCGGCATCAGCACCTCCACCTGCGCGCTGATCCTGACCGAGCTGGAACGGCGCACCTGGGTGGCCCGCCGCGACGACCGCCGCTACGTTCTGGGCAGCGGCCTGTTCGGCCTGGTGCACGGCCTGCGACGCACCTTCCCGCTGCTGGACCGCGGCCGCGAGGCGCTGCGCTACCTGCACGACACCCTCGGTGCGGGCTGCTCCATGTCCAAGATCGGCGCCCGGCATCTGACCACGGTCGACGCCTACGGTCACGGCACGGACGGCGAGCACGCGGTGGGGCAGCGGTTCCCCATCGACCCGCCGTTCGGGCTGGTCGCGGTGGCCTGGCGCGACGAGGAGTTCGTGAACGCCTGGCTACGCCGAATCACCCCGCGCCCGGCTGGCACCGACGTGGCCCAGCACCGCCGGGTGCTCGCCGACATCCGGGCCCGCGGCTACGGCGCGTGGCGATTCGACGACACCCACCAGCCGCTGCACGATCGGCTGGCCACCGTGCTGGCCTCCCTGGAGCCCACCGCCGCGGTCACCCGTCAGCTCACCACGCTGATGACCATGGTGACCCTGCGGTCGGTGACCGATTCCCTCGAAACAGAGCTTCCTACAACGGAATTCGTCGTGCTTCCGATTTTCGGGCGCGACGGCCAGCCCGAGTACCAGATCGAGATCCACCTGGGCGGCGCGCCCGAATTGTCGCTGCCCGAACTCGAGGATGCATTGCGGCACGCCCAGGGCCTGCTCGCCGCACTACTGTAGAGACCATGCCCGTGGATATCCGGCGAGCGGCCGACCGGGCCGTCACCACGACGGATTGGCTGCAATCGCGGCATTCCTTCTCGTTCGGCGACCACTACGATCCGGACAACACCCACTTCGGCCTGCTGCTGGTGAACAACGACGACATCGTCGCCCCCGGCACGGGGTTCGGCACACATCAGCACCGCGACATGGAGATCCTGACCTGGGTACTGGAAGGCGAACTGACACATCAGGATTCGACCGGCACCCGGGGCGTCATCTATCCCGGTCTGGCGCAACGCATGTCGGCCGGCAGCGGAATCCTGCACTCGGAGACGAATGAGTCCGTCACGCAGCCAGTGCATTTCGTGCAGATGTGGGTCGTTCCCGACGAGGCGCCGGTCACACCGAGCTACCAGCAGGACGAAATCGACAATCAGCTGGGCAACGTCGGCTTGGTCACTGTCGCCTCCGGCATTCCCGGCCACGACGCAGCCCTCCGATTGCACAACCGCGCGGCGGCGCTGCACGTGGCGCGGCTGAGCGAAGGCGACACCGTCACTCTGCCCGATGCTCCCTACCTGCACGTATTCGTCGCACGCGGGCGCGTGAGCCTCGAAGACGGTGGCGAGCTGAGCGAAGGAGACGCGGCCCGGCTCACCGAATCCGGCGCGCGGCGCCTGACCGCCCGCCAGGCCGCCGAAGTACTGGTGTGGGAGATGCACGCGAAGCTGGGTGGCTGACCGACATTAGAGTGAGCTCGACAGACAGGAGCCTCATGTCTTCCACTCAGCCCCGCCACGCCGCCCCCAAACCCGACCGGAATACGAAGTCACTTCGGACGGTGCGGTTCTGGTTGGCACCCATCGTCATCACGGCGGCGTTCCTGGCCGCACTGTCCGCGCTCTACCTGGGCGGTATCCTCAACCCGACCACCAACCTGCGGCATTTCCCGATCGCGGTGGTCAACCAGGACGCCGGCCCCTACGGCAAGATGATCGCCGACGGCCTGGTCTCCGCCCTGGACAAAGACAAGTTCGACGTTCGTGTACTGCCGCAGGCCGAGGCCAAACAACAGCTGGACCGGGCCCAGGTGTACGGGGAGATGGTGATTCCGCCCGGATTCTCGCTCAAGGTGCGCGACCTCGGCGAGAGCGCGTTGACGGCCAACCGCGCGGAGCGGCCGACGATCACCGTGCTGACCAACCCGCGGGCGGGCACGTTGGGTGCGAGCATCGCCGGACAAACCCTGACCCGCGCCGCTGCGACCGCGAATAGCAGGATGGGCGAACGGCTTTCGGCCGATGTGATCGCTCAAGCCGGTGGCGCGCCGATGGCCGGCGCGGCGGTGCTCGCCTTGAACAGTCCGATCGAGATCAAATCCGACATCTACAATCCGCTACCCAATGGCACCGGAAATGGGTTGTCGGCCTTCTACTATGCCCTGCTGCTGTTGCTGGCCGGCTTCACCGGCAGCGTCGTGGTCAGCACCCTGGTCGACTCGATGCTTGGTTACGTACCAGCAGAATTCGGCCCGGTGTACCGGTTCGCCGAGCAGGTGCGCATCTCGCGGTTCCGCACGCTGCTGATCAAGTGGGGGATGATGGTGGTGCTGGCGTTGCTGACGTCGGGCATCTACCTGCTCATCGCGGACAAACTCGGCATGCCCGTCACGCTGGGAGGGCAGCTGTGGCTCTACGGCGTGTTCGCCATCACCGCGGTGGGTGTCACGTCGAGCTCGCTGATCGCGGTGTTCGGGTCGATGGGACTTCTGGTCAGCATGCTGATCTTCGTGATCCTCGGCCTCCCGTCGGCGGGTGCGACGGTGCCGCTCGAGGCGGTCCCGCCGCTGTTCCGCTGGCTGGCCGAGTTCGAGCCGATGCACCAGGTGTTCCTGGGCGTGCGCGCGCTGCTCTACCTCGACGGCCACGGCGATGCCGGCCTGTCCCAGGCGCTGTCGATGACGGCGATCGGCTTGGTGATCGGGCTGTTGTTCGGCGGCATCGTCACCCACCTGTACGACCGCAAGGGATTCCACCGGATTCCGGGTGCGATCGCACATGCGATCGCGGCCGAACACCAGGCTGCCCATCAGGCCCGGGAGAAGTCGCGCGACAAGGCCAAAGACACCGAACCCGCACCCCAAGCCGAGCCCGCACCCCAAGCCGAGGCCGAAACCCAAACCGAGGCCGAAACCCAGACCGAGGTCGAGGCCGGGACCGTCACCGCTCCCGAAAGCCCAAGCGAGCAAACGTAATTCCGGCGCGGCCGAACCGTCACGCAGCTGTGACTTAAGTTGACAGTGTGACGGATGTGACTGATTCTGGGTTGGTCGCTTCCCCCCGGGCCGAAAGGGCTTTCCGTGCTGACGCCAGTTGCCGTCGTGCGCAGACTGACGGCGAGTTGCGCCGCCGTGGCGCTCTGCGTCGCGCTGGCCAGCACCACCGGGCAGCCCGTCGCCCGCGCCGCCGACGCCCGCGAACTCCTCGAGCAGGCCATCGCCAACACCAAAGGCACCTACCTGGTCTACAACTTCGGCGGTGGTCACCCGATGCCCGCCGTCGACGGAGCCGGCGGCGCGTACGAGCTGAACAACGGCGGCCACCTGATGATCATCAAGCAGGCCTCCAGCCGGCTGCAGCCACATCTGCTGGTGGACACCCACCAGGGCGACCAGGCCCGCTGCGAGAACAATGCGGGCGCCCGCACCGGCGAGGGACTGTGGCAGGCCAGCGAGGTGTACGCGCCGCTGCAGGCATGGGCCCGGATGGGTCAGCCGACGATCGCGATCAATGCCAACTTCTTCGATGTCCGCGGTCAGAAGGGCGGCTCCTGGCGCGAAACCGGGTGCAGCTCACCGCTGGGCGCCTTCGTGGACAACACCCACGGGCAGGGCCGGGCCAACCAGGCCGTCACCGGCACCGTCGCCTACCCCGGCAAGCAGGGATTGTCCGGCGGCAACGAATCCTGGACGTCGCTGACCACAATGATCCTGCCGGTCGGTGGCGCGCCATACGTGTTGCGCCCCAAGGGAAGAGAAGACTACGACCTCGCCACCCCGGTGATCGCGGACCTGCTCAACAAGAACGCCAAGTTCGTCGCGGTGGCCGGCATCGGTCTGTTGTCACCGGGCAACCTCGGCCAGCTGCACGACGGCGGCCCCAGCGCGGCCCGCACGGCGCTGGCCTACAACAAGCAGAAGGACGAGATGTACATCTTCGAGGGTGGTAGCTACACCCCCGACAACATCCAGGACCTGTTCCGCGGCCTGGGCAGTGACACTGCGATTCTGCTCGACGGGGGCGGCTCCTCGGCGATCGTGCTGCGCCGCGACACCGGCGGCATGTGGGCCGGCGCGGGATCACCCAAGGGCTCCTGCGACACCCGGCAGGTGCTGTGCGACTCCCACGAGCGCGCCCTGCCCAGTTGGCTGGCGTTCAACTGATCGTGGCGAGCGGCCCCAAATGTACGGTCGCAGGCCCGATTTAGCGCGCATATGAGGACGCTCGCGGAAGGGGCTAGCGCACCGGCGCCCGCCCTTGACCGCCACCTCTGCTGATTCGCGTGTGCCAAGAATCAGGCACCGATCACGCCCGCCCGAACCGGAAGATCAACAGGCTGACGCCCACGATCACCGCGGCCAGCCCGAGCACCGGCGCCACCGCGAACCGCGTGATCGTCGCCCCCACCACAGCACCACCGCACATCGTGAACACCACGCTGTAGCGCAGCTTTTCGCGGCTACCGATCCCGCCGGCCAGCCGGCTGTCCACCCCGAGGCCCACGATCGTCGACGTCAGCACCGTCGTGGTGAGCTCCTGGATGCCGAACTGACGAGCGGTGGAATGCTGCAGACCGAAGGCGATCGCCAGCCCACCGATCAGGTACAGCTTGGTGTTGTCGTGATAGCCGAACACGCCGGTACCGGCCAGCACGGACAGCGCCGCGAGCAGCACCGACTCGGCGCCCAGCGCCGCCGTGAGCCAGGGTCGGGTCCGGTCGCCGAAATGACGCATCAGCCGGCCCCCCACGATGGTGCCGGCGACGAAGGTGACGAACGCGATCAGTGCCGCGGTCAGGTCCACATTCGAATTCGGGGCGAACCAGAAGCCCAGGAAGATCACGTTGCCGGTCATGTTCGCCACGAACACATGGCCCAGCACCAACACGCTAACGGCGTCGGCCAATCCGGTGACGAACGTCAGCAACAGCAGTGCCGTGACGGTCAGCCGCTCGGATACCGGGGACGCAGCCACCATCGCCGGAGCCCTGTCGCCGCTACAGCTGGGGCGTCACGTCCAGCGAGGTGACGGTGTTCATGCTCGTCACCAACCATTTGTCGTGCTCGCGCTTCATCTGCAGCCGCAGCGACTTGTACTGCATTGTCGGGATGTTCTTCTTCAACGGCGTCGTGGTGGTGGTGTTGGCGTAGACGATCACCACCGCGTTCGGCAACTGCAGCGATTCGACGGCGATGCCCGACACCACCGTGGAGGTGGTGATCTTGGTCTGCTTGGTGGGCGCCACGATGGGCTCGACGAAAGCCCGGTATCGGGCGCCGAAATCGCCGCCGAGGTAACGGCCGGCACGGTCGGACAGCTTGTCGACGTCCTCGGGTGTGTAGCTGAACAACGCGGTGACCGCGTCCTTGGCGGCGCGGGCCACGTTCTCCTTGATCTCGACGGTGGCCGTCGCGGACAGGTACGGCTGCACCATGGCCCCGGCGAACGCGGCCGAGCCCACGAACAGGGTTGCGACCAGACCGACGACCACCGCGGCTGCCCGCCGGCCGAACTTCTTCTTGGGCGTCTTGGGCTTCTTGGGTTTGTCTTTCTTCAGGCTGGCCTTCTTGACGCCGGTCTTGGCAGCCCTGCCGGAGCGGCCGCGCCGCTTGCTCTTCTTCGCAGTGTCGGTGGCCGGCGCCGCGACCGGTTGCTCGGCGTCACCGGAGTCCGGGTCCGAATCCGGCTCCTCCGCAACAACTTCGGTGTCGGATACCGCTGCCGTCCCGCCGTCGACATCGCCCGGGGTCGCCTCGTCCCCGGTCTGGTCGGTCAGATCACCTGCCACAGGTTGCTGATCTTCCACTGATTTCCTTCCTGCGTCGCCGTTGCCGACCAGCGGTCGACGTTCTCGAAGACCTGCTTGCCGTCAGGCGATTTGGAGGTGACGGAGGTGGCCACCAGGACGGTGACGCTGCCGTCGTCGTTCCACCGTTCCACACCGGCCTCTAGAACGGTCCCGGTGGAGCGCTCCGAACGAGCGACCTGCAGCAGGATTTCGTTGGCCTTGGCCTCATACTCCTTGTGGAAATCTCCGGTCGCCTGGCCCAGTACCCGGTCGATGTAATCGTTGGCGTGAAACGGATCCAGGGATGTGAAGCCGGTCATGAACCATTTCACGTAATTGACCGCTGCCGTCTCCCGCTCCGCGGTGTGGTCGCGGTCTTGATGGTCGACGAGCAGCAGGGTGGACACCACGATCGCCGCGACCATCAGCAGACCCGTGAAGGCGGCGACGACAGGCAGTTCCCAGCGCCGACGGGGCACCTGTTGCGGCGTCAGCAGCGCCGGCTCGCCGGGCGCGTACTTGCGGCGCGGACTCACTTGGCACCTGGCTGCAGCTTGGAGGTCACCGGGGTCAGTTCGTCGACACGCCAATGGTTTTGGTGGTCTTTGACGAATTTCACCCGGACGGTGGCGGTGATGTACCGCACGTCGGGCCCGGTGCCGCGGCGGCCCTGCATGAACAGCAGCATCGTTGCCCGGTCGGTCGTGGCCGACAGAATCGAATTGGCGGTGACCCAGTATTCGTTGACGACAGGGTTGCGCTTCTGGACCTTCTGTTGCTCTTCGGCCAACTGCGGACGGTACTTGTCGGTGGTCAACGCCAGTGCGCGGGCGAAGTCGTCGTGCAGTGTGGCGGGGTCGTAGGTCAGCATCTGCGCGACGATCGTCGGTCCCTGACTCGATATCTCGGCGCGGGTGCGGTCGACGGCCTGCGCCGGCGAGTAGCTCATCTGGTAGGCCACGCCCGCCGCGTCCAGGCAGATGGAAGCCGCGACCAGCAGGGCAACGGCCGTCCATTGCCGCACCTTCTCGGGCTGCTCGTGCGGCACCACGCGCAGCACCTCGGTGCCGGTCACCATGTCGGCGAACGTACGGCGTCCCGAATCCCAAAGCGGCCAAAGCCAACCCACCAACACCGCTGCGGTGTCCAGCAGGTGCGCCAACTCGCGCAGCAACAGCCGCCACGGGCTGAGTTCCCCGCCGTCGCGCCGTACCACGGCGACGCCGAACAGGGCGCGGCCCAGGCTCCACCCGGTAATCGACGGCAGCAGCAACCGGTTGACCAACACCGCCAGCACCACCACGCCCAGCACCGACATGCATACCCACCACCACGCGCTCCATACCGGGAGCGTGAAAGAGGCCAGCGCCAGAGCTGTCACCGCAGCAACCCCGGGCAGCACGTCGACAACCAATGCGGCGGCACGCAAACGCCATGGCGCCAAGGCCTTCTCGGGCAAATCCTGGGCGATCTGTGGGGTCATGTCCGTGGTCTCGCTGGCTTCGACCACCACCGTCACTGCTTCACCTGTTCGAGCTTGGAGATCTTGTAGGTGCCCTCGGTCGGCGTCATCGTCGCGCGCAGCCGATACCCGGACTCCTGATTCTGCGTCTGATCATTGGACACCGTAACCCGCAGCGCGACAAGCACTTTCACGGATCCGTCGCTGTTGTTGCCCTCGACGGCGGCGCGCAGCTGCGATACCTGCAGGTGCACGTTGGCGGCCTGGTACGCCTGCACCAGCATGCTGCTGTAGAGCAGGGCCTGGGTGCGGTACTGGTCGGTGCCGCAGTCGATGATCTTCTGCTGGCTGGCCGCCATGGTGTTGATGTCGGGTGCCTGCGTGGCGGCCACGCAGTCGATGGCTGCCTTCAGCGCGACGGCGTTGTTGCGCTCCAGATCCTGCATCTCGCGGTGCATGTGCAGCGCGTAGTAACCGCCGAACGCGACACCGCCGGTGACTATGAGCAGGACGGCAGCGATACCGATCAGCCACGCCTTGCCCACCCGCGACGGCCCCCGCTCGGCGACGGCCGCAGCCTCGGCTGCGCCTTCGGAATCTCCCGATTCCTCAGCCGCCTCGGAGCCGGTCTGGTCGGCTCCGCCTTCGGAATCTTCCGATTCCTCAGTCGTCTCGGAGCCGGTCTGGTCGGCTCCGCCTTCGGAATCTTTCGATTCCTCAGTCGTCTCGGAGCCGGTCTGGTCGGCTCCGCCTTCGGAATCTTTCGATTCCTCAGTCGTCGCCTGGGCGTCAGTCGGCGCGGCTCGGACCTCGGATTCCTGCGTATCCTCGGTCTGTGCCTGGGTGCCCAGCGAATCGTCCGCGTCGATGGGGTTCAGCTGGCTCCCGCCAGCATCTCCTGCCATCCGTCGTCTCCTAGTTTGGTCGAGTTCTCGACGGAGTACCTGACCCCGTCGGGCCCCACCAGTTCACCGCTTTGCGGACTGTAGACCGCCGAGGGAGGCCCGCCCGGGTTGTAGACACAGGGATTGGGCTGCTGTCCGTTGCACTGTACTGAACCAGTACCGGGCCGCGTCAGCGGGTCGCTTTTCGGTGGGGGGGTCAATCCACCCGGCGGCAACCTGTCGGCGGGCAGCGGGTTGAGCCCGTTGTTGACGGAGGGCGCCGGAACCACCAGACCCGGCTTGACCGGCTGGTCGCAGCGCGCCCCGGGTGCCGGGCAGGACAGCAGCTGGTTGGGGTCGCCGTACCAGGGGTTGGTGCCGGCCGGCTCGTAGGGCTTGGTGCTGCGGCACTCGCGCGGCGTGGCGGCCCGCTTACCGGGCACGTCCACACACGGGATGTTGCGCGACCCGCGCACGCTGTTGGCCGGCGTGTCCATCGGGATCTTGCAGTACGTCCCCACCGGCAGCGGCTGATTGCTGATGTCGGCGAATGAGCGCCACTGCTCGGCCGGAATGAAGCCGGTCAGGCACGGCGGCGGCTGGTTGATTGCCAGCGCCAGGTCCAGGGCCGCCTGGTTCGGGAAGGGGGCGGCCACCGTCTGCGCGATCGAGGCGCCCTGCGGCAGGAACACCAGCACCTGCTCGAGGCCATTGTGGTAGCGCTTGAGCAGGTCGATGACCACCTCGAGGTTCGCCAGCGTCTGCGGCAACGAGTCGTGCACGTCGGTGAACACCTGGTTGACCTGGTCGGCCGTGGGCGCGGCCTGGGTCAGCACGCTGCGCAGGTGCTGGTCCTCCTGCGCGGACTGCGCAGCCAGCACGTTCAGGTTGTGCGACCAGCGCGCGATGGCGCTACCCGAGGTGACCTGACTGTCCAGCACCGGCCCGGAGTTCTGGATGATGTCGTTGACGTCGTTGATCTGCGTGTGGAAGTCGCCGACGATCGCCTGGGTGGCGTCCACCAGCCGCTGCAGCGCCGGACCCAGTCCGCCGACCGCTTGCGCCGTCTCGTCGAGCAACTGCGGAATCTTCTCCCTGGGCAACACCGCGAGTCCGCGGTTGGCGGTGTCCAGTGCCGGCCCGATCTCGCTGGGCACAGTGCCCTTGGTGATGGTCTGACCCGACGAGAAGAACTTGCCGGGGTTGCCCGTCGAGACCAGGTCGAGGTACTGCTCACCGACCGCCGACACCGAGTGCACGTTGGCGGTGGCGTCGACCGGGATCTTGTAGCGGCTGTCGATGCTCAGCTTGGCCCGCGCGCCCCACTCCGTCGGTTCGACCTCGGTGACCTTGCCGATCGTGATGCCGCGATAGGTCACGTTCGCCGTCGGGTAAAGGCCGCCCGATGCTGGCAGGTTGGCGGTCAGCTCGTAGCGCCCGATCCCGACCAGGGTCGGGATCTGCAGGTAGTAGATGCCCAGCACGGAAAGCGCTACCACCGTCAGGGCCAGGAACATCATCAGCTGGCGCTTGATGAAAGGGGTCAGCATTGGCCTCGCTCCGCCCTTTCCACCAGCGGCCCGCCCGGCGCGTCAAGCGGGTTCGACGTGTAGCGGACATCGGGGATCATCGACTCCGGGTCACGCCCGAACGACTGCTCGATGGCACGCAGGGCGCCGGAGAAGCCGGTACCGGTCAGCACCGCGTTGTCGACCGAGCTCAGGGTCACGTCCAGGGTCGCGTTGATGTTGAAGTAGTCACCGCGGAACACCGCCGGAACCGAGTCGACGTCGAACGGCTGCGTCAGGATCAGCTTCAGCGCGCCGATCAGGTACGGCGACCCACGGCCCAGTTCCCGCAGCGGGCACTGCAGCAGCTGCAGGTTGGTGTGCAGGGGGCCCTTGGCCTCGGACAGGTACTGGTCGGTGACCTGGCTCAGCCGCCCGACCGAGTCGACCGCGTTGATCAGCAGGTTCTTGGTGTCGGCGAAGTGCTTGAGCAGCGGCGGGAAGTCGGTCAGCACGCGGTCCAGCACGTCGCTGCGGTTGCCCACGTAACTGAGCAGGCGGTTGGTGGAGTCGATGGCATGGGTGATGTCGTTGCGCTGCTCGTTGAGCTGCCGGGTGAACGTGTCGAGTTTGCCCAGGAAGCCCCTGATCTGGTCGCCCCGGCCGTGGAAGATGGCGTAGATCTCGTTCTGCAGCACTTCCAGGTTGGGGATGCCGCCGCCGCGCAAGATCAGCGACACCACGGCCAGGGTCTGCTCGATGTTCGGATAGACGGACGAGTTCTGCAGCTTGATCGTGTCGCCGTTGCGCAGCAGATCGCTCGACGGGTGCTCCGGAGCCAGCAACTCCACGTGCTGCGAACCGAGCAAGCTGGTCTGGCCGATCTTGAGCAGCGCGTTCTTGGGGAGCTTGACGTCCTTCTTCAGGCCGAGCGTCAGGGTGGCGATCCAGTTCTTCAACTCGATCTTGCGGATCGAACCCACTTCGACGTCGGCGACCATCACCTTGCTGTTGCCGTTGATCGCCAGCGTGTCCGGCACCTGCGCATAGACGGTGTAGGCGCCTTCGCCGCTGCCCGGTGCGCCGGGGATCGGCACTTGGGAGATCCCTTTCCAGCCACAGGAGCTCAGCACCAGCGCGGCGCACAACAGCACCATGCCACGCCAGCCGCCACGACGCAGCCGGCTCACCACGCTCGTCGACCTCACTGTCCGCCCCCTGCCTCAGCCGGCAACGGCGCGCCCACCGGTGCCGCGGGTCCCGGCGTCGGCGCGACCGGCCCTGGTCGCACCTCAGGTCCCGGCGGCGGCGGTGGGATCGGCACCTGCGGCGCGTTCAAACCGATCGGTGGCAGGATCGGGTTCTCGTCGTAGGCGTTGGGCGGTCCCGGCGGCGTCTGCAACGTCGATTGGACCGGCGGGATGTCGGGTCCACCCATCAGCTCGGACAGCGATTCGGGGGTCAGCAGGCCGGCCGTGATCGGGCCGACCTGGGTGCCCTGCATACCCGGGGCCACGATCCAGCCCTGCTGGGTGTTGCGGTGCGACGTCGGGGTGTCCGGCACCCAGATGCCCGGCACGGTGGTGTCCTTATATCCGTTCGGCGGCTGCAGCCGGGGCTCGGAGTAGGCCACCATCTTGGGCAGTACCTCGGCGGTGCTGAACCCGTTGAAGCCGAACGGGAAGTAGTTGAACTTGATCGCGTCCAGCACGGGCGCCATGTACTCGGCGCACAGTTCCGCGGACTCCTGATACCCCAACCGGCTGCCGGCTTGCACCGAGCTGCAGATGAACTGCATCGGGTTGGCGAAGCTGGTGATCTCGGGGACGGAAACCACCGAACCGTGCGCAGGGTGATAGATCTGGTTCACGTTGGCCGCGGCGGTGGGCAGGATGTGCAGCGCCGTCTCCAGCCCGTTGAGCGTGTCGGGCTGTAGCAGCGTGTTGGTCACGTCGGCCAGGTTGTTGACGTCGTGGGTCAGCACCTCGCGGTTCTTGTCCAGGAACGGCCGGATCGTGGTGAGCAGGCCGTCGAGCTGCTCGATCGCGTTGGCCAGCGCGTGGTCCGAGCTGGCCAGCCGCCCGGTGAACTGGGCCAGGTTCTGGTTCAGCGCCACGAACTGCTGGTCGTCCTGGTGCAGTGCGTTGACGAACAGCGCCAGGCTCTTGACCACGGCGAAAAAGTCGCCGCGGCCTTCGTTCAGCGCGGTCAACGCCTTCGACAGGTTGTCCAGCGTGGAGTTCAGCTGCCTGCCCTTGCCGGCCAGCCCGTTGGCGAACGAGTTGATGACCTCGCCGAACGGTCCGGTTGGCTGCGCCTCGGTGGGGCCTAGTTTGGAGATGATGTTGGTGATGCTGTTACGCAGCTCGTCCCATTCCACCGGCACCTGGGTGCGATCCAGTGGAATCACCGCATTGTTGGCCAGCACCGGACCGCCCTTGTAAGCCGGCTCCAGCTGGATCGCGCGGGAAGCCACCAGGGTGGGGTTCAGGATGATCGCCGAGGCGTTGGCCGGAACCTTGTACTGGTTCTCGTAGTGGAAGGTCACCTTCATCTTGTCGCCGGCCGGCTCGATGCTGTCGATGCGGCCCACCTTCAGGCCCATGATCTGGACCTTGTCGCCGGGGTAGAGCGCGTTGGCGGCGCTGAAATACGCCACCACATAGTTGTTGGTCAGCTTCTGGTACAGGTTCCAGCCGACCAGCCCGGCCACGATCGCCAGCACGCCCACCAGCACCCCGACGATGATCGTCGCCCGGGACATCACCGGAAGGCGGATGTTGCGGATGTCGAAGATGGTGCTCAATTCTCGCTACCTCCCGCGGCGCCGCTACCACCGTTGCCGCCCGGGGTGATGAACGGTGCCGGTAACTGGTTGCCGGGCCCCGGCGGGGCCGGCGGACCGGGAGGCAGTCCCGGCGCAAAGGTCGATGGCGGTGCAACCGGCCCGGCCGGTCCGATCGGTTCGGTACGCGATCCCGGCGGCGAGTTCGGCGGCATCGGCACCGGTGTACCGGGAGCATCCGGCGGAGCCTGGCCCGGTCGTCCGGCGATCGGCAGGCCCGGCGCCGGCGGCACCCCGTTCGGGTTGGGCGGCGAGGCCTGCACGTCCAGCGGAGCCGGGAAGCCCGGGCCACCGAACGGTCCGATGCTCAACCCCATGCAGGGCAGCGGGTTCTGCGGAGTCGGGATCCCGCCCGGCCCCGGCGTGTAGGAGCACGGCGATCCCGGTGGTACCGCCGGTCCGGGGTGTTCCGGGGTGCCTTCGAGCACCAGTGGAGGCGGCGGCGGCGCGCCGTTGGGGAACCGGGTGCCGTTGGGGTCCGGGAAGCGGTAGGCCGGCAGACCCGCGTTGCGCCAGAACTCTTCGGGATCCAGGCCACGCTTCTTGAACGCCGCGTCGATGAACGGCTGGATGAGCTGGCCCGGAACCAGGTTGTGGATGACCACCTTGAAGAACGGCCCCGACCCGATCGCCTCGTTCAGCGACGGCAGGAAGCCGCCGACCATCTGCAGCCCTTGCGCCACGTCCTGCTTGCGCTCGACCAGCAGGTCGCTGACGGTCCGCAGCTGCTCGAGCACGTGGTTGAGGTTGGGGTTGTCGTTGATCAGGCCCTGCACCTGTTGGGAGAACGATGCCACGTTGCTCAGCAGCGCGTCGATGGCGGCGCCGCGCTCGTTGAAGGCGGCCAGCAGCGTCTTGGCGTTGACCAGCGCGCGGTCCACCTGCTCACTGCGGTCACCGAGCACGCTGGCCACCTGGTTGGCCTGGGCCAGCAGGTGCTTGATCTCCTCGTCGCGCTTACCCAGGGTGTCGGAGAAGTTCGACACCCCTTCCAGGGCGGGACTGAGCTGCGGGTAGGTCTGGTCGATGGTCTCCGACAGCACATGCAGCGACTTCTTGACCGTGTCGATGTCCCAACCGGTGGCGGCCTTGGTGACATCGAGGAACGCGTCGTAGATCTGGTACGGCGTGGTGCTCTGCCCCAGGGGCAGCGTGGCGCCGGGCCGCAGCGGCTGATTGCCGCGCGCCTCGATCTCCAGGACTTTCTTACCCAGCAGGGTGTCGGTGCGGATGTTGAGCCGGCTCTCGGTGCCGATGCTGTTGGTGCCGATCGAGAACTTCATCAGGATGTGGTCGCCGTCGATGGACAGGGCCTCGACCTTGCCGACGTCCATGCCGGCGATGCGCACCTTGTCGCCTTTGTTGATGCCGCCGGTGTCGGTGAACTGGCCGTAGTAGCTGGGCTTGGCCATCAGCATCGGCACACTGGTGAAGCTCTGGCCCACCCCGATGACCAGCAGCGTCACCAGGATGCCCATCAAACCGATCTTGAGCCGGTTGGGCGGTTCGAGAGTCCTCATTGCGGCGAGCACCTCCCCGTCGGCTGGTGGAAGAGCCGGACCGTGCGGACCGGGCCACCGGCCTGCAGACCATTGATCCGGAGGCTGATGTCGCAGGAGTAGAAGTTCACGAAGTCGCCGTAGGACCCGATGGCACGTCCGATGTGGTTCAGCGCGGGCGGCAGGGCGTGCAGGTAGTCGTTCAACTGCTGCTTCTGGTCGATCAGCGGTTGCTGCACGGCGTCGAGGTAGTTGACCGTCTTCTTCAGCAGCGCGCGGTCCTCGGCCAGCAGATCGGCCACCGTGCCGGCGGCGTTGCTGATGTGCGCCGTCCCGCCGGCCAGCGAGTCGCCGTGGTCCTTCAGGCCGGTGATCAGCACCTCGAGGTTGTTGACGGTCTGGTCGAAGTCTTTGCGGTGCCGGACGGTGGTGTCCAGAACGGTGTTGAGGTTCTTGATCACCTCACCGATGGCCTGGTCACGCTCGGCGAGCTGCGAGGTGAGCTGTGCCGTCTGGGTGAGGATGTCGTTGATGGTGCCGCCCTGGCCCTGGAACACCGTGATCAGCGACGACGCGATGGTGTTGACCTTCTCCGGGTTCAATGCCCGGAACACCGGCTTGAAACCACCGATCAGCGCATCGAGGTCCAGCGCGGGCGAGGTGCGCGACAGCGGGATGAGCCCGCCGGCCGGCATCACCTTGTCGGCGCCGTCGCCCTCGCCGCGGCGCAGCTCGAGGTAGCGGTTGCCGATCAGGTCGAGGTATCGGATCTGCGCGGTGGTGGACTGGTAAAGCGGGATCGAGCGGTCGACGTCGAATTTCACCCGGACCCGCTTGCCGCCGTCGAGCAGTTCGACGTCCTTGACCTTGCCGATCTCCACCCCGGAGGCCCGGACGAACTGGCCGGACCGCAGGCCGCTGATGTTGCTGAACTCCGCGGAGTAGCTGTTGGTCCGGTCGAAGCGGATCTGGCCGAACACGATGATGATCATGACGCTGAACATCAGCAGCACGAACGCGAAGATGCTGAGCTTGACTAAAGTACCGGTGATTTTCATGGGTTGATCGTGTTGTCCCCTACTTGACGGCCCCAGACGTACTCGAGCACGTAGGGCGAACCGGTGTCCAAGTGGTTGTACGGCGCCAGGCTGTTGCCGGTGTCCATCACCAGCTCAGGAGCCGGCCAGAGGTTGCGGGTGATCTGCTGCCAGCAACCTGGGGCCCCGCCCGGTCCCCCGTGCGAGTTCACCCGCGGCAGGTTCTCCGGGTAGGTGTAGGGGTTGGGCGCCCCACCGACTAGGCCCGCCGCCAGGCCGCCGACCGCGGAGAGCAGCAGGGGCGCCAGCGAGACCGGGTTGAGCAGCATGCCCAGCGCGGACAGGATCTCGGAGTGGGCGTTCAGCGAGTAGCCGTTGCCGCCGAGGAAAGAGCGCACGACGGGCTCGGCGTCGTGGTAGTTGCGCAGCGTGCAGAACAGCTCCGGGCTGTAGGTGTCCAGCAGCTGAGCCGAAGGCACCAGGTCCTTGGCGCCGCGGGCCAGGTACGGGCCGCCGCGTTCGAACACGTCGGCACCGTTGTTGCCGAATCCGGCGGCCGCCAGCAGGGCCTGATCCAGGTCGCGCTGCTGGGCGTTGATGGTACGGGCGGTGGGCACCGAGTTGTTCAGGAAGTCCAGCAGGTCGGGCGCGGAGTCCGCGTACACGTCGCCGAGGGCCGCCAGCTGCTGGATGTCGCGGCGGGCCTGCGGCATCCGCGGGTTGACGTCGTCGAGGATCGCGTTGCCGTTGACGATCGACTGCCCGAACCGGTCACCGAGTCCGGTCAGTGACTGCGCGGCCGCGCTCAGCGTCAGGTTGAGCTTGACCGGGTCGACCTTCTCCGAGATCGCGGTCAGCGTCTGGAAGACCGTGTTGATCTCGGTCGTCACCGCCGAGGCGTTGATGGTGCTCTTGGCCGACAGGTGCCCGTGGGCGATGTTGTTGCCCTGGTCGTCCTTCGGTGTCGTCAACGACACGTACTTGCCGCCGAACACGGTGGTGGCCTTGATCTGGACGTCGACGTTCTCCGGCACCACGCCGTGCGGACCGAGGTACTGCGGATAGACCTCCAGGGTGAATTTCGCGGCCGGCCTGCCGTTGCGGGTGACTTCCTCGATGCTGCCGACCCGGCCGATCTGCACCCCGTTGTAGGTGACCTTCGAGCCGGGGTCCATCACCAACCCGGCGCGGTCGGAGTACATGGTCAGCTTGTCTTTGCTGGTGAAGCCGCCCCGGAACTGCACGTACACCACCGACAGCGCGACCAGCAGCACCACCAGGGAGCCGATCCCGACGATCTTGTAGGGCGGGCTGGAGATCTTGTTGGTCTTGATGACCTTGTCCGGAGCAGTCATGGCGCTACACCGTCAGTGCGAAGTTGGGGTTGACGCCGTACAGCGCCAACGCCGCGGACAGGACCACTACCTGGACCGATACCAGCGAGAAACGCATCGATCGGCCGACTGCCTCACCGACGCCGACGGGACCACCGCCCGCGTTGAATCCGTAGTAACAGTGGGTCACCATCACGATCGCCGCGATGATGATCGCTTCCAGGAACGACCAGAACACGTCATCGGGGCGCAAGAACGTTCGGAAATAGTGCTCGTAGGTGCCGGTGGACTGCCCGTACAGCAGCGTCGTCACGACCTGCGGCGACAGGAACGACATGATCATGGCCAGCGCGTACAGCGGAATGATCACCACCAGGCCGGCGACGATGCGGGTCGACGTCAGATACGAGATCGACTTGATGCCCATCACTTCCAGGGCGTCGATCTCCTCGCTGATGCGCATCGCGCCCAGCTCGGCGGTTGCACCGGCGCCGACCGTGGCCGCCAGCGCGATGCCGGTGACCACCGGCCCGGCGATGCGCACATTGATCAACGCGGAGAAGAACCCGGTGAACGCCTCGACACCGATGTTGCCCAGCGACGCGAAGCCCTGGATGGCCACCAGCGAGCTACCGGACAGCGTCACGAACCCGACGATCGCGGCGGTGCCGCCGACCACGGCCATCGCGCCGGTCCCCATGCCGATCTGGGCGATCAGCCGCAGCGTCTCCTTGCGGTAGAAGTGCAGCGCGTGCGGAATCTGGCCCAGGCTGGCCAGAAAGAACCAGGCGAGGTGCCCGGTCTCGTCCAGTCCCCGCCCGACACTGCCCGCGTAACGGTTGACGTTGGCGACCGCCCGCGGGAACCGGGCCCGGACTACCGCTGAAGTCGACATGTCAGTGTCCCGTCCCGAATCGAACGCCGATCGTGGTCAGGATGACGTTGACCGCGTACAGCGCGACCACGCACAGCACCACGGTCTCGTTCACCGCGGTCCCCAGGCCTTTCGAGCCGCCGCGCACGGTGAGCCCGCGGTAGCAACCGACCAGTCCGGCGATCAGCCCGAAGGTCGCCGCCTTGATCATGGCGATGATCACTTCGGGGAGTCCGGTGATGGTGGTCAGCGTCGCCAGGTAGGCGCCGCCGGAGACGTTCTGCAGATATACGCCGAACAGGTAGCCGCCGACCAGACCGACGGTGATCACCAGCGCGTTGAGCAGTGTGGCCACCACGGTCGCCGCGATCACCCGGGGAACCACCAGGCGGTGGATCGGGTCGATGCCGAGCACCTCCATCGCGTCGATCTCTTCGCGGATGGTGCGCGCCCCCAGGTCGGCGCAGATGGCGGTGGAGCCGGCTCCGGCGACAACCAGCACCGTGGTCAGCGGACCCAGCTGGGTGACCGCGCCGATCGCCGCGCCCGCACCGGACAGGTCGGCGGCGCCGAACTGGGCCAGCAACACGTTGAGGGTGAAGATCAGCAGCACGGTCAGCGGAATCGAGACCATGATCGTCGGCAGCAACGCGACCCGCATGATGAACCAGCACTGCAGGATCAGCTCACGCCACTGGAATGGCCGGCGGAACAACGCCCGGCCGGTGAGCACGCACATACGGAAGAAGCCGCCGACCATTGTCAGCGGTGTTTCGAGTTGGTCGCGCACGTAACCGATCAGGTGCGGGCGGGAGGTGGTCGTCACGCGGGCCTCCCGTGGGCGGGGCCGTTCGGCCTGTGGCGCTGCGGCGGATGGTGTCGCACGCCTCCTCCTTGCCCCGACCCTTGGTGTGTGACCGACGACTCCCTACCGGCAGGTAGTAACGGAGACCACAGGAATGTACCCGATGGTCGGCCACCTGTGTATAGCAACTCAACAATTGACGTCACGTCAACACCTAGCAAACATTTCCAGTCCGTCAGCTTCCCTCTCGCGTCGCAAATTTATTTGGCGGAGAAGGGCTTTCGGTCTCGGCCTGCACTCCGTAGCGAACTCGTAGTTCAGTTTTGAGCACCTTCCCGGCGGGGTTGCGCGGCAGTGCGTCGACGATCTCGAGGGCCTTGGGATGCTTGTACCGCGCGAGCCTCTCGGTCAGGTACTCGATTAGCTCTTCGATGTGCAGGTGGCCTTCCGTTACAGCGACGACCGCGACCGGCACCTCACCCCATCGCTCGTCGGCGCGACCGATCACGGCGACCTCGACTATGCGGGGGTGACCGGCCAGGACGTTCTCCACCTCGGCGCAGTAGATGTTCTCGCCGCCGGAGATGATCATGTCCTTCTTGCGGTCGACCACCCAGACGTAGCCGTCGGAGTCCATCCGGACCAGATCACCGGAATGGAACCAGCCGCCGGCGAACGCCTCCGCGGTGGCCTCCGGGTTGTTCCAGTAGCCACTCATCAATGTCGGTGCGCGATAGACGATTTCGCCCACCTCGCCGATCGGCACGTCGTTCATGTCGTCGTCGACGACGCGGGCGGCGACGGTCGGGATCACCTTGCCCACCGAGCCGCGCTTGCGGATGGCGTCGTCGCCCAGCAGCATGCAGGTGACCGGCGACATCTCGGTCTGGCCGAACGCGGCGAGGATCTGGGTGCCCGGGAACATCTCAGACATCTGGCGCAGCAACACATCTGGCGCCGGGGCGGCACCCCAGGACATCACCCGCAGCCGCAGGTTGCGCGGCCGGGCCTGCTGCTCGGCGCAGACCGCCTGCCACTGGGCGGGAACCAGGAAGATGCCGGTGACCTGCTCCGCCTCGAGCACGTCGAGCAACTGCGCGGGATCGAACGCGCCCAGCGGATAGATCACCGTCGGGACACCGAGCAGCAGCCCGGTCAGCAGGTTGCCGACGCCGGCGATGTGGAACAGCGGTACTCCGACGAAGCCGACGTCGTTGTTGAGGTCCACTCCGCTGGTGTAGAGCATGGTCATGGTCTGACCGGTCAGGTTGGCGTGGGTGAGCACCGCGCCCTTGGGCCGGCCGGTGGTGCCCGAGGTGTACATGATCAGGGCGGGCGACTCGTTGGGGATGTCGATCAGCCCGGCCGGCTCGCCCGGCTCATTCATAAGGTCTTCATAGGGGAGCACGTTGTCCTCGGAGGCGCCGTTGGCCGTCCCCGCGACGATCACCGTCTCCAGCAGCCCAGCGATCCGGCGCACCCCGGTAGCCACTGGCGCCAGCACCGCCTCGGTGACGATCACCCGTGCTTCGCTGTCCTCGACCAGGAACGCGATCTCGCTGGGAGTGAGCCGAAAGTTCAATGGCACGGCGATCGCGCCGAGCATGTTGGCTGCCAGCACCGACTCGACGAACTCGGGGCGGTTGAGCATCAGGATCATCACCCGGTCGCCGAACCCGACCCCGCGCCGGCTCAGGGCGCCGGCCAGCGTGGCAACACGGTGCCGTAGATCGGCCCACGTCAGGGTGTTGCCCAAGAACCTCAGCGCGGTGGCCTGCGGCTGCATCATCGCGTGCCGCTCCAGCTGGTTGACCCAGTTCTGCCGCCGAGCCAGATAAGGCTGCTCGTGCGCGTGGGTTTGGGCCGAGAGCCCGGCCAGCTGCGCGGTCACCTAGTCCCCTCCCCTGCCATCCGTCACATGCGCACCGCTTGCGCCAGAGTGATATTTGATAAAACATGTGTTGTCTGGGTCACATTAACGGTCCCGGAGACCCTTAACAAGACCTGGGAACTACCCGACCAACAGCCACATCAGCTGCTGAAAGGTCCTGGCAGGCCACGTGAACGCACCCCTGTCGGCTGCATCGTCGAAGCCGCGACGCGGACGTCCGTTGCGCCGGGCCCAGTTGTCCGACGAGGTCGCCAGCCATCTGCGCGCAGCCATCATGTCCGGGACGCTGCGCCCGGGAACGTTCATCCGGCTCGACGAGACCGCCGCCGAGCTCGGGGTCAGCATCACGCCGGTCCGCGAAGCCCTGCTGAAGCTGCGGGGCGAGGGGATGGTGCAGCTCGAGCCGCATCGCGGCCACGTGGTGCTGCCGTTGACCCGGCAAGACATCAAGGACATCTTCTGGCTGCAGGCCACCATCGCCCGCGAACTGGCCGTCACCGCCACCGACCGCATCACCGAGATCGAGATCGGCGAGCTCGAACGCACCAACGACCTGCTGGCCTCGGCGGTCGAGGCCGGCGACGCCCAAGCCATCGCGACGCTGGAGTTCGGTTTCCACCGGTTGTTCAACCAGGCCAGCGGGCGCATCAAGCTGGCCTGGTTCCTGCTGAACGCCGCGCGCTACATGCCGGCGCAGATGTACGCTGCGGACCCGCGATGGGGCACCGCGGCGGTGGACAGCCACCGCGAACTGATCGCCGCGCTGCGCCGCCGCGACACTGCGGCCGCGGTGGAGCACACCGTATGGCAGTTCACCGACGCCGCCCAACGGCTGACCGAGGCGCTGGAGCGCACCGGGATCTTCAACACCTGACCCGCGTCGCTAATTGGCGCCCAGCTGCTCGGCACGCTGCTTGACGTTGGCGGCCAGCTGGTCCAGCACATTGTTCATCAGCATCTTCACCATCGGCGGAGGCACCGGCATGCTGGGCTCGACGTCGATGTCGACGGTCAGCAGGCTGGTGGGGCCCGCGGCCACCACACTGAACAGCTGCTCCTGCTTGGTGAACAGATCGCCCTGCTGCATCACGGTCTGAATCTGGTTCTCGCCCGGGTAGTACACGGCGTGGATATAGACGCCTTCGAATCCGTTCACGTTGGTGTCCAGCCGCACCTGGCTGGCCCGGCCGTCGTCGTAGCGGGCCAGCACCCAGGCGCCCTTGACGCCTTCGTTCCACTCCGGGTAGCGCTCGATGTCGGACACGATGCCCATGATCGACCCGGCATCGGCGCTGACCTCGACCGTTTTGCTCAAAACTGGCATTGGCGAAGCATACTGGTGCCCGCTCAGGCCTCGACACACGCCGTTGTCAGCAGCGACCGGATCCGGTCCGGGATCGGAACGGGCCGGCGACTGGCCCGGTCGACGTACACATGCACCCAGTGCCCCAGCGCCGCAATCGGCTGCGCGGCGGCGTCCGCCTTGAACACCCCCAGCCGGTAGGTGACGCTGCTGCGGCCCAGCCGCGTCACCGCCAGGCCCACCATCAGGCGGTCCGGGAACCCGAGTTCGGCGAAGTAGCGGCAGCCCGACTCCGCGACGATGCCCAACTCGGGGATGGTCAGCGGGTCGACGCCCGCCCTGGTGGCGATCCAGGCGTTGATCGCGGTGTCGAACAGTTGGTAGTAGACGGCGTTGTTGAGGTGGCCGAACATGTCGTTGTCGGCCCAGCGGGTCAGCACCGGCCATTGCACCGGAAAGTCGGCACTGGTGAGGTCGTCGGGTGACGGCGGAACCTGCGGAACCTGGGCCATGGTTGTATTCCAGCATGTTCCACATCCGGGGCGCGGTGCTCGAGCGGATCGGTGCGCCGCGGCCCTACGCGGACTCCCGGCCCATCAGCGTGGCCGACGTGGAGCTGGCCGAACCGGCCGAGCACGAGGTGCTGGTCCGCATCGAGGCCGCCGGAGTGTGCCACTCCGATCTTTCGGTGGTCGACGGCAACCGGGTGCGGCCGGTGCCGATGCTGCTCGGCCACGAGGCGGCCGGCATCGTCGAACGGCTCGGCGCCGGGGTCACCGGAATGTCCGTCGGGCAGCGGGTGGTGCTGGTGTTCCTGCCGCGCTGCGGTCACTGCCCGGCCTGCGCGACGCAGGGGCTGACGCCATGCCGGCCGGGTAGCGCCGCCAACAACGCCGGGACCCTGCTCGGTGGCGGGATCCGCCTGGCCCGCGCCGGCCATCCGGTGCATCACCACCTCGGTGTGTCGGGTTTCGCCACGCACGCGGTGGTCAATGCGGCCAGCGCGGTGCCGGTCCCGCCCGACGTGCCCCCCGAGGTGGCCGCCCTGCTCGGGTGTGCGGTGCTGACCGGCGGTGGCGCGGTGCTCAACGTCGGTGACCCGCGGCCGGGCCAGTCGGTCGCCGTCGTCGGGCTGGGCGGTGTCGGCATGGCGGCGGTGCTGACCGCGTTGACCTATCCCGACGTTCGCGTCATCGGCGTCGATACACTGCAGGAAAAGCTCACTGCGGCAACAGGTTTGGGTGCACACGAGGTGTACACGCCGCAGCGGGCCACCGAGGCCGGGATCCGGGCCGACGTCGTGGTCGAAGCGGTCGGCCATCCCGCCGCGCTGGAGGCGGCCGTCGGTTTGACCGCGCCGGGCGGCCGCACCGTCACCGTCGGGCTGCCCCGGCCCGACGCCCGAATCAGCTTGTCGCCGTTGGGTTTTGTCGCCGAAGGGCGGTCCCTGATCGGCAGCTATCTCGGGTCGGCGGTACCCAGCCGCGACATCCCCCGGTTCGTCGCGCTGTGGCAGTCCGGCCGGCTGCCGGTGGAAGCGCTGGTGTCCTCGACCATCCGGCTCGACGACATCAACGACGCGATGGACCACCTGGCCGACGGCACCGCGGTTCGTCAACTCATCAGGTTCTGATCGGGAGACCAGCAGATGACAATCAACGACCGGGTCTACCGGCTGCTGCGGCTGCCGCTACCGGTGGTCTCGTTGCGCACCATCGTGATCGTGGCCGCAATGTCGGTGATCGCCCTGGTCATCATCCTGGGCACCTGGGTGTGGGTGGGCGTCACCAACGACCAGTACAGCCAACTGGACCGGCGGCTGGACTCGGTGAGCAGCCTGGGCGACGTCAGCATCCTGCTGCAGGACCCGCCGGCCGCCGAACAACCCGCCCCCGTCGACGGCGTGGCCCGCACGGTACGGCTGGACGGTCACGTCGCGTCGGTGCCGAGCGGCATCGTGCTGCCGGACCTGCCGGTCGGCTACACCACCACCACGATCAACGGTGTGCCCTATCGGGTGCGCACCTTCACCGCGGGCCAGGCCCGGGTCGCGCTGGGGGCACCGCTGGCCCAGGCCGAGGATCGGATCGACCAACTGCACCTGCGGGTGCTGCTGATCTGCGGCAGCGTCATCGTCGGCACCTTCCTGGTGGGCAGCGTCATGTGGCTGATCATGATCAACCCCTTCCGGCTGCTGGCCCAGCAGGCTCGCGCGATCAACGCCCAGTCCAAGCCGGACGAGGTGCAGGTCCGCGGCGTGTGGGAGGCGGTGGAGATCGCCGAAGCCGTCGAGGGCATGCTGGCCCGGATCGGCGACGAACAGCAGCGCACCAAGGACGCGCTGGACTCCGCGCGCGACTTCGCCTCGGTCGCTTCCCACGAGCTGCGTACGCCGTTGACCGCGATGCGCACCAACCTCGAGGTGCTGGCGACCCTCGAGCTGCCCGCCAAGCAGCGCGAGGAGGTGATGGCCGACGTGCTGCGCACCCAGAGCCGCATCGAGGCCACGCTGTCGGCGCTGGAACGCCTGGCCCAGGGCCAGACCATCACCACCGACGACTTCGTGCCGGTCGACATCACCGAGTTGCTGGATCGCGCCGCCCACGACGCCGAGCGCATCTACCCCGACCTGACGGTGTCGCTGCTGCCCTCGCCGACGCTGCTGATGCTGGGCCTGCCCACCGGGCTGCGGCTGGCGGTGGACAACGCGATTGCCAACGCGGTCAAGCACGGTCACGCCAGCCGGGTACAGCTCTCGGCGGTCAGTTCCCGCGCCGGGGTGCAGATCGCCATCGACGACGACGGCACCGGGATACCGGAGCACGAACGCCGGACGGTGTTCGACCGGTTCTCCCGGGGGTCGACAGCGTCACATTCGGGGTCCGGGCTGGGCCTCGCCCTGGTGGCGCAGCAGGCCGAACTGCACGGCGGCACGGCGTCTCTGCACGAAAGCCCGCTCGGTGGCGCCCGGTTGCTGCTGGACCTGCCCGGTCCCCAGCCCCCCGGCGATCAGAGGTAGAAGGCCTTCGACAGGGCCTCACCCTGCAGCGCGAACAGTCGTTGACTGGGCGCCCAGTCCGGCAGCAGCGAGTCGAATCCGTGGCAGGCGCCGGGAAACACGTGCAACCCGGTGCCGACTCCGGCGCGCAGCAGCCGCAGCGCGTAGTCCACCGCCTCGTCGCGGAATGGGTCGACCTCCGCACAGGTGACCAATGCCGGTGGCAGGCCGGACAATTCGGCGCGCCTGGCCGGAACCGCCTGCTCGGTGGGCGCCTCCCCGGCCAGGTAGTGCTGCCACATCAGCGTCGCGGCTTCCCCGTCGAACGCCGGAGTGGCGCGGAATTCGGTTCGCGACGCGGTGAGCCGATCATCGAGCACCGGCTGGTGCAGCAGCTGGAACACCAGCGAGGGCAACAGTCCGTCGGCGGCACCATGGGCCAGGCAGGCGGCCAGGGTGGCTCCCGCGCTGCTGCCGGCCACGGCCAGCCGCGCCGGGTCCACCCCCAGTTGCGCCGCGCTGCCGGCCACCCAGTTCAGCACCGTGACCGCGTCCTCCAGGGCGGCCGGGAAGGGATTCTCCGGCGCCAGCCGGTAGTCCACCGACACCACCGAACACCTTGCCCGACGGGCGATTTCGATGCACTGCCGGTGGTCGGTGTCGAGGTTGCCCAGCGCGAAGCCGCCGGCGTGGCAGTACACCACCGCCGGCGCCGGTCGGGTTCGGTCGCCGCCGCGGTAGATGCGCACCGGCACGTGATGGGCGACGGCGTCTGCCACGGCCACGCCGGCCGTGTCGTGTTCGAGGACGGCGCGGCGCTGATTCATCGACTCGCGGATCAGCGGAATGGCCTCGGCGGTGAAGATTGTCCGGGTCACCGCGACAGTGCGTAGGGCGGGATGCAGCCGTTCGACCGCTTGCAGCTCGAGGATCTCTGTCATCGGGGTGTCCTATCTCGGATGCAGGGGTGCAACCGCCTCCACCTGTGTATCAGGTAGGCGATGTGCCTCGATGTAGTCCCATCTGATCTGGTAACCGAGGCCCGGTGTAGCAGGGACGGCGACGAAGCCCGCCGAATCCAGCGGGTCGCAAGCGGCCTCGAGGTAAGGCGGGGCCTCGTAGCGAGCTCCGGGACCCAGCAGCCCCCGTTCGTAGTATTCGCATACGTCCTCGCTCGTCGCGCCGAGCACTTGGAGATTCCCGAAGCCGCTCATGTGCAGTTCGCAGCGCATGCCGACGGCCTCGCACATCCCGGCCAGCTTCATCACTCCGGTGATCCCGCCGCGCAGCACGTCGATGCGGCTGATGTCGGAGGCGCCGCGCAGAATCCAGTCCGCTCGCGTCTCGATGCCGCCCGCCGCGATCTCGGGCGAACAGATCGGGATGTCGAGTTCACCGGCCAGCCGGACGTAGGACTCCACCCGGGTTTCCGGCATCGGGTGTTCGTACCAGTAGAAACCAAGCCGTTGCAGCTCGCGCCCGACCCGCAGCGCATCCGCGTAGTTGTGGTAGGTACCCCACGGGTCGAACATCAGCACCATCGCGTCCCCGACCGCCGACCGCACCGCGCGGCACGCCTCGATGTCCCAGTCCACGTACGACGGTCGCGGCAGCGCCGGCTGACCGGTGGCGGGGTTCCAGTAGTGGTAGGGATGGATCTTGTAGGCGCGGTACCCCTGACGCTGGCATTCGGCGGCGTGGGCGGCGTAGTCCTCGGGCCTGCCCAGGTTGTTGAAGCTGCTGGCGTATGCCTTGACCTTGTCGCGCGCACCGCCGAGCAGCTTGTGGACGGGCAGCCCGCTCGCCCGGCCGGCCAGATCCCACAACGCCAGATCGATCACGCTGCACACGTTCTCGGGCAGCTTCGCCGCCCAGAGCTGCCGCCATATCTCGGCGCGGTCCAGCGGGTCCCGGCCGGTCAGAAACGGCCCGAGGAAATCCCTGATCAGGGCCTGGTCACCGGGTAGCAGGCCGTCCTGGTCGCCGTGAAAATGACCACCGAAGTAGCAGCCCTCGACGCCTTCGTCGGTGAGCACCCTGGTCAGGGTCTGCACCACCGGATAATCGGATATAAGTTGGCCGAACGAGATCCGGTCGACGGTTGTCTCGAACGGAACGACCTGGATCTCGGTGATCTTCACGACGAATCTCCCCCACAACGTGTGCGACCTGATATCCAGCCGATTGTCACGATGTCAGCCGGTCCGGTGCCGCTGATAGGGGCGAAAGTCAGCTGCTGGCGGCGGCGCTCAGCGGATCTGCAGACATTGGCCGCCGTCGACCACCAGTTCCGAGCCGGTGATGAAGGAAGCCTCGTCGGAGACCAGAAAGGACACCGCGTCGGCGATCTCGCCGGGCCGGCCGAGGCGGCCGAACATCGCAACCGACGCCAGCCGCTGCTGGATGTCTTCGTCGAGCATGGGGGTGGCGATGGGTCCGGGGAAGACCGCGTTGACGCGGATGCGGTCCGGGCCGAGTTCTGCGGCGGCGGTTTGGGTCAGGCCGCGCAGCGCCCACTTCGCCGAACCATACGCACAGTGCTGCGGGAAGGGCCGGATCGCTCCGGTGCTACAGATGTTGACGATCGCCGCGCTCTGGGCCGTCCGCAGGTGCGGAAGTGCGGCACGCATACCCAGGAATGCGCCCAAACAATTGACCCGCCAAGAACTTTCGAAGTCGTCGATCGATTCCTCGGCCAGCGGGGCGCGGTGCAGCAGGCCCGCATTGTTGACCAGGGTGCTCAGCGCGCCGAACCGTTCGACGGTGACGGCGACGGCGGCCTCCCATTGCGCCGGGTCGGTGACGTCGAGCTCGATGGGCAGTACCGATTCGTCGCCCGATTCGCTGGTGGCGGCGACGAGTTCGTCGTACCGCAGATCACCGGCGGCCACCGAATACCCGCTGCCGCGCAGCTTCTGCACGATCGCCCAGCCTTGTCCGCCGGCGGCGCCCGTGACCAATGCGACTTTCACAGCGAGACCACCTCCGGACTGTCGGAAAGCCCTCTGCTGGTGACGAACCGGCACCGGCGTCGGCGAATCAACCAGCGGCCGTCGCGGTGCACCAGCGCGTCTTCGTAGTGCGCGAGTCGTTGCTGCTGAGTGCTGGCGTTGACGAACAGCACCTGGGATTTCGCTGTCGCGGTGTCGGCGCCGACCTCGATGCGGGTGGCGCCGAGCAGATGCAAACCACGCGGCGCCTCTTGGAACATCGTGCTGATGCCGCTGCGGCCTGCGAATGTGCGCCCGTAGACCGTGAATTCGGCATCCTCGGTGAACAGCGTGAGCGCTTTGGCCGTGTCGTGGGCGTCCAGGGCCAACGCGTATTCCGCGAGCAGTTCGCGGATCGCGCTGACGGCGTCGGTCATTCGGCACTCGCCTCACGCAGGTGTTCGGCGGCTCCGCGGCGCAGCGCCTGCGACTCCGACGCCAGGGTGATCATCTGAAAACCCAGCTTGGCCAACGCATTACCGGCCTTGCCGGCGCTGCCGTGGATGCCGGTGACCAGACCTGCCGCGGCGGTCGCCCGGTGGATTCGCTTGATCGCGTCGAGCACCTGCGGATCGCGCAGGGCACCCACCGGTCCCACACCCATCGAGATGGCCAGGTCGGCGGGGCCGACGTAGATCCCGGTCAGCCCGGGAACGGCGCAGATGGCCTCGACATCTGCTGCGGCGGCGGCTGTCTCGATCATGGCGAACACGCCGGCCCGCGATTCCAGCACAGCGGGGTCATGTCCCAGACCGGCCCGCAGCGGACCGAAGCTGCGTACCCCGTTCGGGGGATATCTGGTTGCCGCCACCGCGGCGGCGGCTTGTTCGGGAGACTCGATCATCGCGATGATGACGGCGTCGGCCCCGGCGTCGAGCACCCGCCCGATCGGCGCCGGGTCGGCGTTGGGCAGCCGCACCGCGGTGGCGATCGGCACGTTCTCGAGGCGCCGCAGGATCTTTGCGACATCGGCGTCGTCGAGATAGCCGTGCTGCGTGTCGAATCCGACGTAGTCGTACCCGGCCCCGGCGAACTCCTCCGGGCCGATCAGGGTGGGGCCGGTGATCCAGCCACCCCAGATCGGGCGCTGCGGCCGGCTCTGGAAGACACTCATGCGCTGATGGCGATCTTGACCCGCTGCGGGTCGGGCCGGCAGGCCAACTCGAACGCGGCCTGCACGTCGTCGACCCCGAAGGTGTGGGTGAGGTAGGCCTCGAGCAACGCCGGATGTTCGGCCGCGAACTTGCCGGCCTGGTCCAGCATGCGACGCCGATCAAGGGTCACACCGGATTTCAGGGTCAGGTTCTTGCGCAGCATGCTGCGCATATTGATCGGGTAGGACTCGTCGTCGGCCACACCGAAGTAGAACACGGTGCCGCCGAATGCCGCGGCTTCGACGGCGTGCCCCAGGGTGGCCACCTGGTGGCCGACCGCTTCGATGACGATGTCGGCGCGATCTTCCGGCGCGAGCCGGCTCACCCACCGGTCGCTGGTGGCGCGCACCCCGTCGTCGACTCCGTATGTGTGCCAGAGCTTTTCGCGGTCAACCGGATCGACGCCGGTCACCCTGCTGGCCCCGGCGACTTTGGCGATGTAAGAGAACAGTAACCCGATCGATCCCTGCCCGATGATCGCGACGTGCCGCCCGGCCAGCTCCGGCAACTGCTCGCACGCGTACAACACGCAGGCCAGTGGTTGCAGGCCGACCGCCTGCGCCGGGGTCAGCGACGGGTCGTAGGGTGCCAGGCCGTCCCCGTCGCTGATGACCCGCTCCATCATGCCGTCGAAGCCGGACGCCCAGCCCACCACCAGGTCGCCGGGCCGGTGTTCGGGGTGCCGGCTGGCGAGCACCTCGCCGGCGACCTCGTGGATCGGGAAGCCGTCCTTCTCGGCTGCGCTGCGACCGTCGTCGCCGGGGAGTCGTCCCTGGGCACCGCGGAAGCCCGGCAGGTCGCTGCCGCAGACCCCGGCGGCCAGAAACCGCAGCAGCACTTGACGATCCGCCAGATCGTCGGCGGTCTTCTCGGGGATCTCGGTCTTCTCGAACACATAGGGGGCGATGATCCGGTAGGACCACACGTCATACCTCCACGGGAATGTTGTTCCAGCCCCATTGGAAACTCGACGGCAACCGCACCGCGTCGTCGTCGCGAATCTGGAAGTCGGGCACCCGTTGCAGCCATTCCTGCAGCAAAACCGCAACTTCCAGCCGCGCCAGGTGGAAGCCGAGACAGAAGTGCTGGCCGCGACCGAACACCAGCGACCGCTTGATCGGCCGGTCCCAGATGAACTCGTCGGGGTCGGGGTATTCCCGTTCGTCGCGGTTGGCCGAGGCCAGCAGCGTGATGACCCGCTGTCCGGGTTGGATGGTTTGGCCGTGCAGGCTGAACGGCTTGCGCGCGGTGCGGGCGAACCATTGTGCGGGAGCGCAGTAGCGCAGAATCTCCTCCCGGGCGATCTGCACGTTTGCGTCGAGATCGGCTCGCACCGCGGCCAGCTGGTCGGGACGGCGGCTGAGCTCCCACAGCCCGGTCGCCACGATCTTGGGGACGGTTTCGGTGCCGCCGATGAACACACACAACATCTGGGTGGCGACCTCGGTGTCGCTGAGCGCGCTGCCGTCCGGCAGGTGGTAGCCGAGCAGTCCGTCGACGATCGGCAGCGCTCGCTCACCGCCGTTTCGGTGCCGCTCGACCACGGGTATCAGGAATTGCAGGTAGTTGGGCCTCGATTCGGCCGTGTCGACGCCTTCGCCGGGCTGGGCCAGGCTGCCGACGTTCACCGCAGCCAGCACCTGCGGGGCGAGATCGGATGGGATGCCGAGCAATTCACACACCATCGACGCTGCGACGATGCCACCGTACTCCTGGGTGAGGTCGAACTCGCCGCGCGGCAGCAGTAAATCGAGACGTTCGTTGGCCAGCGCCCGGATCCGGGATTCCAGCGAGGTGACCGACCGCGGCCGGAACGGCTGGGAGTGCGCGCGCCGGATCTCTCCGTACAGATCCGCGTCGAACACCGCGTGAAAAGGCAACGGGTGCAACGGCGGATCGGCGACCGGCCCGTCGTTGTGCTTGGCCAGCACCGATGCCGGCGGCAGCGTCCCCTCGGAGGCCACGAAGGTGCCGTCGTTGACTTCCAGCACCCGCCAGATGTCCTCGAATCGGGACAGCGCGTAGGTATCCCAGCGCGGCATGTAATACACCGGGTACTCGTCGCGCAGGATGCGGTAGTAGGCCGGCGGATCGGCCATCACCTGCGGGTCGAACGGGTCGTAGTGGAACTCGGTCATTGCAATGGCGACGGCGGTAGCGCCTGCAGGATGGAGTCTTCCCAGCCGTCACGTAATGCGGGCGCCACGCTCATCCAGGTGACGATCTCGGCCGGCGGGCTGTCCTTCCAGGACGGGTAGTGGTTGGCGAAGCACTCCCACCCCCCCTCCAGCGCCCAGTAGTGGATGACCTCGTTGAATCGGAAAGTGGTGGTGAACGAACCCAGCCAGTGCTTGCCGGTGCTCTCCGACCACGGGACATAAAGCCGCTCCAGTTCCCGGATGTAGTCGTCCTGGCGGCCGGGCTTGGTTTGCATGATCTCTTGAATCACCAGCGCGGCACTGAAATTTGCTTCCCGCAGCTGCGCCAGCGGTTTGTTGCTCGGCCCGGCGTACATGATTCGGCCCTCCCCGTTGGCGCCGATGTCGGCCAGGAACGCCGACCATTTTCCGGCGGCCGCTTCGTGGCTGCCGCCGCGGGACTGCGCGGCGCCGATCCGCGCGTAGTCGGAGAAGCCGTCGATCTCCCAGATGATCGTCACCTGCGGCCAGTGACCGTTGAACGGGGTGGTCTCCCAGATCGAGAACAGCCGGGCGCCAAGCGATTCCATCATCGGCTGATAGGTGTCGACGAACACCTCGGTGAAGCGATCGCTGCGGCCCGAGCCCAGGTCGATGGTCTCGTGCAGGTACAGCAGCGTATGGCGGTAGTACTTCTTCATCGCCATCCGGCTCAGCCGAGCCAGGCCGAATCGGTGAACAACGACTCGACGGAATCGACTGCGCCGTAGGGTAATCCGGCGGCATGCAGCGCCTGACCCTTGAACGCCCGGGCCGCCGCGCTAAGGGTGTACTCGATTCTGCGCATGCCGCGCGTCATCCCCAGTGGCCAGTGCTCGCCCCACAGCGCGACGTCGGCGAATCGCTTGTCCAGGGCCTTGCGCACCTTGTTGCGGACGCGGTCGTCGGCGTTGAACGCCTCGGAGCTGACGGCCAGGCCGTGGCTGCGCAGGTCCGTCTCGTCGAGTTCTGACTCCAGCTCCGATACCCGCACGCCGAGAATCTGCAGGGGGCGGGCGGCGCAACCCCGCGGCAGCAGGACGTTGACCTGCCATCCCGCCATCACGCGGTCGAACAACCAGCCGCCGGTAGTCTGCACGACGTCGCCGGTGTCGGCGGCGACGACCTCGAGCCGATGCCGCAGCGCCTGTCCATCATCGCGGTTGCGTCGCGGGGCCCCGTTGCTAGGGCGATCGCCGACGCCGAACGTTTGAGTGACCATCAAACCTATGCCTGTCGCGCTTGTCGTGGGCTGTCACCAGGCCCGCGAAGCGGGACCCCCGGCTCACTGCACAGCGTGACACTTTTGCATAATTTTGTAAAGCTTTAGCGCCCGTTCAGGTGGTCCGGCGGGAGGCCAGTTCGGTGAGCACCTCGTCGGTGTGCTGGCCGAGTTCGGGAGCTCGGGAGCGTGCCGACCAGGGAGTTCCGTGGAAATCCGCGGGGGTGGCCACCATTGGCACCACGGAGTCCTCCTCGGGAACGTCCACGATTCCGCCCGCGGCGTGAAACTGCTCGTCCGCAACGATGTCCTCGAGGCCGTTGATCGGCGACCAGAAGAAGTCCGGTTCTTCGGCGAAGAGTTCGGCCCATTCGTCCAGCGTCTTGGTCGCGAAGATCTCGTCGAGCGCGGCAATGAGTTGCACCGCGTTGGCCGCGCGGGAGCGGGCGTTGGCGTACCGGGGATCGGTGAGCCAGTCGGGCCGGCCGACCACGCGGCACAGCGCGGGCCAGTGCCGGTCCACCTCCAGCCCGACGATCCAGAACCGGCGTCCGTCGCCGGCGGCGTAGTTGTTCATCACCGGGTTGCCCATGGTTTCGCGTTGGCCGATCGCGATCGGCTGGCCGGTAAGTAGGTACGTGTTGAGGTCGAAGCTGATCGTGTAGGCGCCCTGCCGGTACAGCGAGGTGGTGACGAGCTGACCCGCGCCGGTGCGTGCGCGGGAAAGCAGTGCGGCGCATACCGCGGCGGCCAGTGTCATGCCGGCGGAGTGGTCGCCCATGCCGCCGCGCTGAAACGGCGGGGTGTCGCCCGGCCGGGTCAGCAGATGCGCGATGCCACCGCGCGACCAGAAGGCCGCCACGTCGTAGGCGGCGCGATCGGCGTCGGGCCCGGTTTCGCCGTATCCGGTGATCAGCCCGTAGACCAGTCGCGGGTTGCTCTTGGCCACCGTTTCGTAGTCCAGACCGAGGCGGCGCAGCGCCCGGGGCCGCACGTTGGTGACGAAAACGTCTGCGCCATCCAGCAATTCGAACGCGTGTTGACGACCCTCGTCGGTGGTGAGGTCCAGCACGACGCTGCGCTTGGACCGGTTGTCCATCTCGAACGGCGGGTTCACGCCCAGATCGCAGCCCAGCATCCGCCCGAACAGCCGGCCGGGATCCCCGGTCGGCGGCTCGATCTTGACGACGTCGGCGCCCCAATCGGCCAGGATGCCACCCGTCGCCGGGCCCGCGACCCAGACTCCGAGCTCGACGACGTTGAAGCCCTCCATCGGTCCCGCCATAGCTGGAACACTAACCAGCACCCCCGAACGCACGCATAGAAGGGACATTTGGAAGATGCCGTTGGCCGTTACCGGCTCAACGTGGGAGGTTGAGGGGATGGATTTCGACGCGGCGGTGGACGTGGATGCTGCCCGCAGAGTGGCTGACTGGCTGGCCGACGCACTGGCCGAGGTGTCCGGGTCTGCACGCGTGGCGACAGCGGTGGAGTCGGGTGGGGAGGAGTTCAGTATGTCCCGCCAAGATAAAGAACTACGAACGCGCTGGAGCATTGAGACCACCGCATCCGTAATCGGCGCATTGTCGCGGGGTCGCGCCGAATCGCCTTACCCTGACTATCAGGGTCGTGTCGACCTGAGCTACGCAACTCTGCCCGAGTTCCGTCTGCTGGAGTCTGAATTCACGAACTGCGTATTCGATCAAGCACGATCGCCTTCGCTGCGCACCTACTCAGCCCGACTATCGGGCTGCTCGTTCGTGTCCGCCGACCTCAGGCGGGCACAGCTCGGGGCTCGGGTCGAAGCCCGAAAACCGGGCAGTCAATACATCGGTTGCGATTTTCAGGATGCAAATCTGAGAAATGTTTCCACCGACCCGGGATCTTTCGTCGACTGCAATTTCAAGGCGACGAAGTGGAAAGGTACCCAGACGCTGTCCACTGTATTCGAAGGCTGCAATTTTCAGGATTCGATCATCGAGGAAGTCGAACTCTTTCCGTCGAGGTGCCGCCAAGCACTCTCACGGCTGAGATCAATGCCTGGTCAGGATGCTCGGGCGGCGGAGGAGGTTCTTCGAATCGAAGCAGACGAAGCCGACCTGTTGCCCGATGATTCGATCGGGATTTTGGCTCTGGACAGTTACCCGGGTGGTCTCCGCGATGCCATCAGCGCTGCGTTTGATCTCACGCATTCGTAGCAACGCCGATAAGCTCGCGGGTGCGCGGAGCAGTGCGCGTGGAGGGAAGTGAACTGCCTTTGTTCGTCTCGAAGGTGACTCGGTGAGCCTGGTAGCCGGCCGCGGTCCACTCAGCGTCGATCCTGCCGGACGCTTCGCTCCCCCGATCCCCAGTGAAGTCGTCTACATCGAGCCACACCCGCGCCGCATCCAGGCCGTCAAGGACGGCCGCACCGTCATCGACACCGAGCAGGCGCTCATGGTGCACCGCGCCGGCCGTCCGCTCAGCTACGTGTTTCCCACCGAACTCGTCACGAACCTTCCAACCGAGCCGGAACCCGAGGCCCCCGGGTACGTGCACGTGCCGTGGGACGCCGTCGACGCGTGGATCGAGGAGGGACGCAAACTGGTCCACTACCCGCCGAATCCGTATCACCGGGTCGACTGCCGCCCGACCAGCAGACGGCTACGGGTAACCCTGGACGACGGCATCACGCTGGTAGACACCGACGACACGGTCGTTGTGTTCGAAACCGCGCTGCCACCAAGGCTTTACGTGGCACCCCAGCATGTTCGTACCGATCTGTTGCACAAGACCGAGACGTCGAGTTACTGCAACTACAAGGGCTACGCCACGTATTGGGCGCCCATGTCGCACCACACCGACATCGCGTGGAGCTACGAAGACCCGCTGCCCGAAACCGGGCCCATCAAAGGCTTTCTGAGCTTCGACGAGACGAAAGTTCAGGTAGCGGCCGAGCTTCCCGAGTCGTGAGGCGGGGCCGGCCCACGGCCGGCCCACCGTCGGCCCACCTTCGCAGCCTGCCCGAGCGGCCCCAAATTGCCGCTAAAACCGCGATTTTGGCGTACATTTGGGGCCGCTCGCGCAGCTTACGTAGCTGCGGAGCTCCCCGAACCATAGGCGGGCCGCCCCAACCGAAGTTCATGCTGGGCGATCATGTTGCGGAACACCTCCAGCGACCCGCCGTAGATACCCATCGGCAACGCCAGGCGCGCAACGTGTTCCAGGGCCCCGTCATCGGGTGAGCCGGGAGCATCGGTGGGCAGCACCGCCGCCCGGCCCAGGATTTCCATCAACTCCCCGGACACCTCGCGCATGGTCTGGCCGATCGCGACACGTCCGAACATCCCCGGCGTGGACAGCGCCGCCTCCACCCGGGCGAAGCAACGGCCGAGTCGATGCTGTACGTACTCGTCGTCCCCGGCCACGACACCCGCAACTCCGTCGATGGCCTCGGCCATCAGCATGCCGTGCCCGGCCATCGCCGCGACATCCTGCAAGCCCTCGGCATCTTTTTCGACGAGTCCGTGCTCGGAATCCAGTGCCGCCCGCATCACCGTCCAGCCGCCGTTGACCTCGCCGATGCGGTAGAGGTCGTCGACCCGCACGTCGCTGTAGTAGACGATGTTGGTGCGGTCGCCGTCCAGGGTGCGGATGCCCTGGATTTCGATGCCCGGCGTATCGAGTGGCACCAGGAACATGGTCAGGTTCTTGTGTTTCGGTCCGTCCGGGTCGGTGTTCGTCAACAGAAAGACATATGCGGCGTTCTGCGCGTTCGAGGTGAACATCTTGGAGCCATTGATAATCCAGCCGTCGCCGTCACGGGTCGCGCGGGTCTTGCAGGTGGCGACGTCGGAGCCGCCATCGGGCTCGGTGTAGCCCAGGCACAGCCGGATGTGACCGGACAGCACACCCGGTAGCACCCGCTTCACCAGCTCGGGCTCGGCGAATTCCGAAACTAGATGCGCGACAACCGATGTGGTGCCCCAGTGGTACCACGGCGTGTGCGCGCGGGCGATCTCCAGATTGAAGATGCGCCGGCGCACCGCGCTGAAACCGCCTTCGGATTCCTGCCGGAAGTCGTCGGCGAGATAGCCGGCCGCACCGAGCGCCAAGTGAACCTGCTCGTCGAAGTTCTCACCGAACTCGCGATTGCGGCGGCGCACGTCGTCGGTGACGTGCTCGGTGACGAACTCGCGCATCTGCGCGTAGAAGGCCTGGTCGTCGTCGGAAAGCACGACGCGGGAGAAGTCCATGTCAGATCACATCGATCACCGAGGAGCCGAACCGGTCGATGGTCTCCAGCACGTGCGCCAGGCTGTCGCCGGGCAGGTGTACCGACACCCAGGTAACGCCCAGTGCGGCAAGCTTTTCCAGGCCGTCCAGATATGTGTCCGCGGCAAAGTCGTCCGTCGCGGGGCTACCACCCTCGGAGTTGGTGAACGTCACGTCCAGCGCCGACCAGTCACGGTCCAGCTTCTCGCAGCGCCGCCGTAAGTCCTCGATGCCCGCGGCAAGGATCTCCAGCGAATCCATCGGCGCGGTGCCCGCGGTGCGCGCCAAGCCGGCCGGCGCGGGAAACGGGCACCAGCCGTCACCGAACTGAGCGACCCGCTGCCGCGCCGTGGTGGTGTTGCCGCCCACCCAGATCGGCGGCCGGCTCACCGGCCGCGGGTGCGCGGTGATGCCGCGCGCATCGAAATGCTTTCCCTGATAAGTGATGTCGTCGGATGTCCAGATCGCCCGGATCACTTCGAGCGCTTCCTCGAACAACGCCGCGCGCTCGTCGTAGTCGACGCCCAGCGCGGCGAACTCCCGCCGCAGGTAACCGACCCCGACGGCGAGGGTGAATCGTCCCTCGGACAGCAGATCCAGCGTCGCGCCAGACTTGGCCACCACGAACGGGTTTCGGTAGGGCAGCACCACGATGTTCGGGATCAGCCGTAACGTGGACGTCTTAGCCGCCGCAAAGCCAAGCGCGACAAACGGATCCAGTGAATCATGCCCGCCCGCATCCAGCCACCGCTGCGAGGGGGCCGGATGATCGGTGAAGCCGAAGCCGTGGAAACCAGCCTTCTCGGCCGCCGCCGCCACCGTCGCGATGCCCGCCCCGCCCGCCAGCTCCGGGTTGTACGGATGGCTGTGCATCGGGTGGGTGATGGTGAAGCGCATAGGATTTCAGAACCTCGCTGCTGCCTCGATCGAGGTGTCGCTGGTGCGCAGCGGCCGGATCAGTGCCTCCTGGGCGAACGAGCACAACAGGTCGCCGTCCTCGGTGTGCACCGCACCGCGCACATAGGACATTCCCGCACCCACCTGGGTGCTCTCGTGGCTGTAGAGCAGCCACCCGTCCCACTGCACCGGTTCGTGGAACGACACGAAGATCGACATCGGCGCGGTCGACACGGTCAGGTGCGCCTGCGCGGTGCCGATACCCGGATGCGCCCGCATGGTGGTCGAAATGCCAAGGTGACCGGTGAAATACGCGATCAGGGCCTTGGCTAGGTCGTCGCGTTCGGGGATGGGGTCGTAGTGCAACCACGCGTACAGCTCGGGTGGGCCGACCTCGTCGGGGCTGTTCACGTCGACCACGTCGACCAGCCGCAGCTCCCGGCCGATCATCGGCATGTGCGCCGGGTTGGCCTCGGCGGGTGACACCACGTCGGGCCGGGTCAGGTGGTGACGGATCACGTCGCCGGTGGGCACGTCGGTCAGCAAGGTCACCACCACGCAGCGCTTGCCGTTCTGCAGCACCGAGACAATGGCGGTGGCCGTCGAGCGGCCCTCGTTGAGCACGTCGAGGACGAGCTCGATGGGCGGGCCCACCATGACGGCGCGGGCGAACACGGCGTGCGCCGAGCGCACCGACTTGCCGCTGAAGCGGTTCGCCACCGCCACGATCGCCTGCGCCACCACCTGGGTGCCCTCCACCACCTGGCGGCCGTCTTGTCCGGCCAGCCCGGTCTCGGCCGTGTAGCGGTCGGGGCCCGCCGGCTGTACTTCGAAAAGTTCCAGCAGGCTCTCGACCGACCACTGCACCTGTTCGGATTCCGTCGTCAACGCACTCACCCCTCGCTCCGGCAGCTCACGGCTCAGCGTGACACTTTGCGCATTGTTTGTAAAGCTAACCGATGGCATCACAAGATAACGCGCGTTGACAGCAATACCCGCGGTGCCTGACACTCTGGCAGTGATTTGTAACGGCACTCTGGCGCCGTCGCCGCTGGCCCACGGCTTTTGCTTCGGCGAGGGGCCGCGCTGGTTCGAGGGGCTGCTCTGGTTCTCCGACATGCTCGGCGAGGCCGTGCACACCTGCGACATGCGCGGCTCGCTGACCACCGTGCCGCTGCCCGGCCATTCGCCGTCGGGGCTGGGCTTCCGGCCCGACGGCTGCCTGCTGATCGTCTCCGCCGAAGACCGCACCGTGCTGCACTACGACGGCGACACCATCGTTCCGGTCGCCGACCTCTCCGGACTCACCCCGGCCAGCCTCGGCGACATGGTGATCGACGACGCCGGCCGCGCCTACATCGGATCACAGGCTTTCGAAGGCGGCACCATCATCCGGCTGGACCCCGACGACACCGCCACCGTCGTCGCCGAGGACCTCGATTTTCCCAACGGCATGGTGATCACCGAAGACCGCCGCAGCCTGATCGTCGCCGAGTCGATGGGCCGCCGGCTGACGGCGTTCACCATCGGAGACGACGGCGAGCTGCGCGACCGCAGGATCTTCGCCGACAATCTCGACGGCCCGCCCGACGGCATCGCGCTCGACGCCCACGGTGGGGTATGGGCGGCGATGACGCTGGCGCACCAGTTCGAGCGGATCACCGCCGGCGGCGAAGTGACGGACCGCATCGACATGGGTGATCGGGTGGCGATCGCGTGCGCACTCGGCGGCCCGGAGCGCCGCACCCTGTTTTTGCTGTCGAGCACCGATGCTTATCCCCAACGCCTGGTGGGCACCCGGCTGGCAAGGCTGGACGCCGTGCGGGTCGAGGTCCCCGGCGCCGGCTTGCCCTGACACGTGAAGGTGGATGCATTGTCCGACTCGTACTACGAGCTGCTCGACAGCGCCGACCCGAGGGGCGAGAAGTTCCGCGCCACCGACCTGGCCCGCGGCACCTGGTCGTCGTCGATCCAGCACGGTGCCCCGGTATCGGCGCTGTTGACCCGCGCGCTGGAGCGCTGCGAGCAACGCGACGACACCCGGCTGAGCCGGGTGGTGGTCGACCTGCTCGGCCCGGTCCCTGCCGACGGTGACCTGTGGGTGCGCTCGCGACTGGAACGTGGCGGCAAGCAGATCGAACTCGTGACCGCCGAGATGCTGGCACCCGGACCCGACGGCGAACCCCGGCCGGTGGCGCGGGCCAGCGGCTGGCGGCTGCAGCAGATCGACACCACGGCCGCGGCGAATGCGTCGGCGCCCATGCCCCGCCCGCGGTCCGAGGCGCACGACCGGGACATGAAGGCGCGCAACTGGGACCGCAACTACGTGCACAGCCTGCAGTGGCTGTGGCTGACCGAACGCCTGACCCAGGGCCCCGGTGAATCGTGGATCAAGCCGACCGCATCCCTGGTGGCAGGTGAAGCGATGACCCCGCTGGAACGGTTGTTCGCGGTGGCCGACTGCGCCAACGGCATCGGCAGCAAGCTGGACATCAGCAAGTGGACGTTCCTCAACACCGACCTGGCCGTGCACGTCTTCCGGGTCCCCGAAGGGGAGTGGATCGGCATCCGCGCCGAGACCAGCTACGGGCCGGACGGCATCGGTACCACGGTCGGAACCCTGTTCGACGAACAGAGTGCGGTCGGCGCCATCCAGCAGTCGGTACTGGTGCGACCCAGGCCGCCGAGGCCTCCCAAGCAGCCGAAGGTGGACGCATGAGCCAAGCTCCCGAAGTGACCGACGCCTTCGACACCGACAGCTCAACCCGTCAACGCATCCTGGCGGCCACCGCCGAAGTCCTGGCCCGCAGCGGCAAGACCAAGCTCAGCCTGTCGGAGGTCGCGACCCAGGCCCAGGTGTCGCGGCCCACGCTGTATCGCTGGTTCGCCTCCAAAGAGGAGCTGATGTCGGCGTTCTCGCGCTACGAGCGCGAAGTGTTCGAAAGGGGCTTGGCCAAGGCCACCGCCGGGCTCAAGGGCGTCGAAAGACTGGACGCCGCAATGCGTTTCATCGTCGACTACCAGTATTCGTATTCGGGCGTGCGGATGGTCGACATCGAACCCGAGCACGTCATCGCGCAGATGTCCGGGGTGATCCCGGAGATGCGGGCGGGTCTGCAGCGGCTGATCCCCGGACCCAACGCGGCGGTCAAGGCCGCGACGGTGATCCGAATCGCGATCTCGCACTACGTCGTTCGCAGTGACGACGCCGAGCAGTTCCTGGCGCAGTTGCGCCATGCGGTGGGGATCAAAACGACGGACTGAAGCTGCGCCGAGAAATCTCAGTCGAACAGCACCGCGGCGTTCAGGTACCCCGTCGGGTCGAAGGCTGCTTTCACCGTGCGCATCGCGGCGATGTCGGCGGGCTCCCGGGACATGCTCAGATATGGCCGCTTGAGAGTGCCGACGCCATGCTCGGAGCTGACGTTGCCGCCGCACCCGGCGATCAGCTCCATCATCTCGGAGTACAGCGCCGCCTCCCGCTCGACCGGGCAGCGCAGCACGTTCAGGTGCAGGTTGCCCTCGCCGATATGGCCGAACAGCAACGGCACCGCGTCGGGAACATGCTTACCCACCAAATCCACGGCACCAGAAGCGAATTCGCCCACCGATTCCAACGGCAGCGAGACGTCGAATTTCAGCGGCGGCCCGTACACGCCCAACACCTCGGCCAGCGACTCGCGCACTCGCCACAACCGTTGCTGCGCAGCCGGATCCACGCCGACGGCCGGCTCACTGCACAGTCGCGCGCCGTCGAGCAACTCGGCCAGCCGCTCGGTCTGGTCGTGGTCGGCGGCCAACTCCACTAACAGCAGCCAGTCCCCGGCCACCGGCGGCGGAACACCCAGGTGTTCGTGACTCAGGGCGGCTGCCCGGCCGTCGACCAGTTCCAGCGCGGCGATTCCGTCCACCTCGGCGAACAACCGACCGGCCGCCACCAGCGGGTCCAGCGAATCGAACCCACACACCGCGGTCACCCGGTGCGCCGGAACAGGGTGCAGCCGCAGATCCAGCGCGGTGATCACCCCCAGCGTGCCTTCGGCGCCGACGAACAGCGACGCCATGTCGTAGCCGGTGTTGTCGCTGCGCACCCGGCTGTGCCGGCGCAGTACCGAACCGTCGGGCAGCGCCACCTCCAGCCCGACCACCTGTTCGCCCATGTTGCCGTAGCGGACCGTGCGCAGTCCCCCGGCGTTGGTGGATGCCATGCCGCCGACGGTCGCGGTGTCGCGGGCCGACAGGTCCACCCCGAACACCAGGCCCGCCGCCGCGGCCGCGCCTTGCACCGCCGCCAGTGTGGCGCCTGCGCCCACCCGCACCCGGCGCTCCACCACGTCGACTTCGCCTACCGCGCAAAGCCGTTCGGTGGACAACAGTACGTCGTCGTGTGCGGGAACCGTCCCGGCCACCAGCGAGGTGCGGCCGCCCTGCACGGTCACGAAAACCCCGGCGTCGCGACAGGTCCGCAGCACCTCGGCGACCTCGGCGGCCGACCCCGGGCGCACCAGCGCACTGGCGCGACCGCGGTACCGGCCGGTGTGGTCGACGCTGCGCCCGGCCAGGACGTCGGGGTCGGTGACGAGGTGCTTGGAGCCCACCAACTCGGCCAGCTGGTCGGTGAGGCTCGCCGGCATCAGAACTCTTTGTGCGGCACGTCGGTCACCAGGCCGCCGTCCATGATGAACTCGCTGCCCGTCGCATAGGACGCTTCGTCGCTGGCCAGGAACACCACGAAGGTGGCCACTTCCCGCGATTCGGCCGGCCGCCCGAGCGGGATGGTGACCATGTCCTCGGGTAGGTGGGCGGTCATGGGGGTGCGGATGAAGCCGGGGTGCAGCGAGTTCACCCGGATGTTGAGCGGCGCCAGCTCCAGGGCCGCCGACTTGGTGATGCCGCGCACCGCCCACTTGGACGCCACGTAGGGATGCACCATCGGCGCACCGCGGATCCCCTCGATCGAGGACACGTTGATGATCGACCCGCCACCGGCGGCCGTCATCGGGTCCACGGCCACTCGCATGCCCAGGAAGGTGCCGGTCAGATTCACGTCGAGCACCTGCTGCCACTTGTCCATCCGGAATTCGCGCAGCGGCCCGGCGGCGACGATCCCGGCGTTGTTGACCAGCACGTCGAGCTTGCCGAAGTCCCCGACCGCCGTCGCGACCGCGGCCTCCCACTGATCGAGTTGGGTGACGTCGAGGTGGACGTAGCGTGCGGCGTCGCCGATCTCGGCGGCCAGCGCCTTGCCCTCGTCGTCGCGGATGTCGCCGATCACCACCTTGGCGCCCTCGGCGACCAGCAGGCGCGCGTGTTCGGCGCCCATCCCCCGGGCGCCGCCGCTGATGATCGCGACCTTGCCTTCTACCCGTCCGGGTCGTTCCATGCGGCCAGGCTCCTTTCCGAGAACTCGTTACGTGGCGACTAGATCGTTGGGGCTGTACAGGCCTTTGCCGGTGACCAGCGGCAGGTCCAGCGTGGTCCGGATACCGGGCGGCGCGGCTAGTACCGCGGGAATGGAGTTGACGATACGTCCGGCCGCGCCGGCGATCGCCGCGTGGTTGTGGTCGCCTTTGCGGCTCTTGGGCACGATGTCCACCGCGTAGGACGGCTCCCCGGTGATCTCGACGCGGTACGAGCCGCCGCCGGCGGCCGGTTGCTGCCAGTCGGGCCGCAGGTCGGGCCGCAGCCGGGTGATGTGCTCGATGACGATGACCGGGCGTCCCTTGACCATGCCGCGGATCTCGAATTGCAGCGCCGCCAGCGTGCCCTTGGCGACGTGGCCGACGGCGATGTCGAAGTCTTCGGGCGCCGGCTCCCGTTGATAGGACTCGGTGATCTCGTCGACCTCGATGCCCAGGCCGGCGGCCAACTGCCGGATCGCGGTGCCCCAGGCGATGCTCAGCACGCCCGGCTGCAACAGCATCGGCACCTCGTCCAGCGGCCGGGCGAAGCCCATGTAATGCATCACCTCGGCGCCGTCGTAGCTGGCGTAGTCGTGAATCTCCATGCAGCGCACCGACTCGATGCGCTGGCAGGTGCCGGCCAGTGCGAACGGGATCAGGTCGTTGGCGAAACCGGGGTCGACGCCGGTGATGAAAAGACTCGACTTCCCTTGTCGGGCAGCATCTTCCACCCGCGCGATGTACTTGTCGGGCATTACGCCCCACGGGTACTGCAACAGACCGGGGGAGGATCCGACGACGTTGACCCCGGCGGCCAGGATGCGCATCACATCGGCCATCGCGTCGGGCAGCCGGGTGTCGCCCATCGCGCAGTAGACGATGCACTCGGGTCGGGTGGCCAGCAACACGTCGAGGTCGTCGACTGCCTTGACCCCGGTCGGAACACCGGCGTGGCCGGTGTCATCGAGACCGACCCCGCACAGTTCGGCGGCGTCCTTGCCGACCTTCTCCGGAGTGGACACGCACACCCCGGTGAGTTCGAACGCCGGGTTGGCGATGAGTTCGGCAAGGGCCAGACCGCCGACATTTCCGGTGCCCACATGGGCGACACGAATTGGCATGAGTGGTCCCTCCATCCCGCGGCACTGCAGTTTTCTAGACACTAGTCCATAATTTTTTCGGCCCGGCGGCGGCACTGACCGATCCCGGTGCGGCGACCAGCCAACCCCCGAGTAACAAAGCTTCGCCAAACGCCTGAATTCGGCCCACAGCCGTTCTACGCTCTCTGATACCCGATACCCGTGGTTGCGGGGAAGGAGGGGCGAGGGGGCCATGTCACAGCTACTCATTGCACCCGACTCGCTTGCGACAGCTGCCACCGATGTCGACGAGATCGCCGCGGCGATCCATGCGGCCAGCACCGCGGCCGCGGGTCCGACTTCGGGCGTATTGGCAGCCGCCGGCGACGAGGTATCGACGGCAATCACCGCGCTGTTCAACGACTTCGGCGCCGAGTACCAGCAGGTAGTCCGGCAGGCGAACGCCTTCCAGAGCGAGTTCGCCCGGGCACTCGCGGCCGCCGGGACCGCCTACGCCGAGGCCGAGCTCGCCGCGCGCACCGTGTTGGCGAACGCGGCCGGCGGAATTTTGAGTGCCTCGGGGGCGGCGTTGCCCGCGGCCGGGCAGAACATCGCGCTGATCATGGGCGGCACCAACAATCCGCTGCCCACCGCCGAGTACCTCGCGGACATCCAAAAGTGGTGGATCCAAAAGCTTTTGCCGGGCTGGATTCCCAAGGCACTGTTCACCCCCGAGCAGTTCTGGCCGGTCACCCCAGACCTGGGCACCATGACCTACAACCAGTCCGTCGCCAAGAGCGTGAGCCTGTTGAACAGCGCGATCAGCCAGCAGATCGGTCTGGGAAACAACGTCGTCGCGTTCGGCTATTCGCAGAGCGCCTCGATCATCAACAACGAAATCGTTGCGCTGATGGCGGCCGGTTCGCCCTACCAGGGCCAGCTGTCCTTCCTCATGGCCGCCGCCGGCAACAACCCGAACGGCGGTCTGCTGTCCCGCTTCCCCGGGTTCTACATCCCCATCCTCGACGCGACGTTCAACGGCGCCACCCCGGCCAACAACCCGTACCCCACCCAGATCTTCACCGCCCAGTACGACGGCATCGCCCACGCTCCGCAGTACCCGCTGAACGTCCTGGCCGACGTCAACGCGGTGATGGGCTACTTCTACGTGCACAACCAGTACCCGACGCTGTCGGCCAGCACCGCCATCCAACTGCCGACCTCACCCGGGTACACCGGCCACACCCAGTACTACATGTTCCCGACCCAGAACCTGCCGCTGCTGCAGCCGATCCGCGACATCCCCTACGCCGGCCCGCCCATTGCCGATGTGCTGCAGCCGGCGCTGCGGGTGATGGTCGACCTCGGCTACAACGACGGCTATGCCAACCTGCCCACCCCGGCCGGGCTGATCAACATCCCCAACCCGGTCAATGTCGCCTACTACCTGGGCCAGTCGCTGTGGCAGGGACCCTACGGCGCCGCGGTGGAGATCGGCGTCGAAGCCGGCTGGTGGGGTCCCGAACACTTCCCCGACGCCTATCCGTGGGTGCCGTCCACCAACCCGGGACTGAACTTCTACCTCGGCCCCAGCCTGAGCCAGTCGCCGGTGACCGCGGTGTCGCTGCTCAGCGGCGCACTGGGCGACGTGTTGGACATCATTCCGCCGATCTTCAACTGACCGGGGCCCCCCTCAGCCCAGCGGCGACGTGGTGCGGATCGCCTCGTCGCGGATCAGCCCCCGCAGCAGCGCCGTGCTGAACTCGGCGGCGATCTCCTTGGCCGTGCGCCGCCCGCTCGGGCGCAGCCAGCGGTAGCTGCCCAGCGTCATGCCGATGTAGCCGAGCGCCAGCACGTGCGAGTCGCACTCGTAGAACTCACCGCTGGTGATGCCGCGGTCGATCAGCCCATGCACGTGCTCGTAGACCTGGGCTTCCTTCTCGCGCACCTCGGCGACCTGTTCGGTGGTGAACCACTCGGTGATGTAGGGCTGCTCCTGGAAGTACACCGCAGCCCGCTCGGGGTTGCCGGCGATGCCCGTCAAGAGGCGAACGGTGTACTGGTACAGCGCTTCCCGGGCGGTCCAGGACGGATCGTCGTGTACGGCGGCCAGCGTTCCCTCGGCGGCCTGACGGTAGATGTCGAACAGGATCAGCGACTTGCTGGCGTAGTAGTGGTAGACGGTGGCCTTGTTCAGCCCGATCACGTCGGCGACGTCGTCCATCCGGGTGCCGTGGTAGCCGCGGGCGGCGAACAATTTGGTGGCAACAGCCAGCAATTCCTCGCGCCGCGAAAGGCCATTTTCGGACGGCATCTTTACTCACTATCGTCGCATTTACCAATCAACTGGTTGGACAGTTTACGGGCGGCACCACCTGTCGCCGCGACGTGGATGGGACTAGACTTGCCCGGGTATTCAGTCGCGAGTCGAACACCAGACGAGAGGTGGCCTTATGGACCCGAGTCCTGACTACGACGGAAGCGACGAGATCGAGTTCTTCTTCAGCTATCTGACCTGGGGTTTGCGCGGCGTCGAGGACGGCAACGGCTACCCGCCGCCGGCCTACCCGCCCGTCTAGAACGCCTGTCTGGCCTGTCTAGAGCGCCTTCAGTTCCTCGGCGACCTCAGTTACCGACTTCTTCGCGTCCCCGAACAGCATCGTGGTGCCCTCCCCGTAGAACAACGGGTTGTCGATGCCGGCGAACCCGGAATTCATCGAACGCTTCAGCACGATCACCGACTTGGCCTTGTCGACGTTGAGGATCGGCATGCCGTAGATCGGGCTGGACGCGTCGTTGCGGGCCGCCGGGTTGGTGACGTCGTTGGCGCCGATGACGATCGCGACGTCGGTGCGGGCGAACTCGTCGTTGATGTCGTCCATGTCCTTCATCGCGTCGTAGTCGACCTCGGCCTCGGCCAGCAGCACGTTCATGTGCCCGGGCATCCGGCCGGCGACCGGGTGGATCGCGTACTTGACCGGCACACCCTTGGCCTCCAGCAACGCGGCCATGTCCTTGACGGCGTGCTGTGCCTGCGCGACGGCCAGGCCGTAACCCGGCACCACGATCACCTGGTTGGCGTAGGCCATCTGGATCGCGGCATCGGCGGCCGAGGTGGCCTTGACGGTCTTGTCTGCGCTGTCACCGCCGCCGACGGCCACGCCGCCGCCACCGAACCCGCCGGCGACGATCGCCGGGATGGACCGGTTCATCGCCTTGGCCATCAGGTTGGTCAGGATGGAACCGGAGGCGCCGACGATCATGCCGGCCACGATCATCGCGGTGTTGTTCAGCGCCAGGCCCGCGGCCGCGGCCGACAGCCCGGTCATCGCATTCAGCAGCGAGATCACCACTGGCATGTCGGCGCCGCCGATGGGCAGCACCACCATCAGGCCCAGCACGCCGGCCGCGGCGAGCAGGCCGATCATCCACCACAGCGACGCCCCGCCGGTGCCCGGATGTGCGTGCAGGCCGACGACAACCGCGGCCCCGACCGCGGCGACCAGTAGCAGCAGGTTGACCGGCTGCTGCAGTTTGCCGAACCCGATCGGCGACCCGGAGATGATCTCCTGCAGCTTGCCGAACGCGATGATCGAGCCCCAGAACGAGATCGACCCGATGATCGCGGCGAACAGCGAGGCCACCACGATGTGCACGGTCGGCGACTCGCCGTGCTGGAACGCCGAGAAGCCCTTGGTCTCCATGAACTCCGCCAGCGCGATGAGCGCGACCGTGCCGCCGCCGACACCGTTGAAGAAGGCCACCAGCTGCGGCATCGCGGTCATCCTGGTCAGCCGCGCCGGCGGCACGCCCAGCACCACACCCACCACCAGCCCGGCGATGATCCAGATCCAGCTCTCGGTGTGCCGGATCTTGACCAGCGTGGCGGCCACGGCGATGGCCATCCCGACCGCAGCGATCAGATTGCCGCGCACCGCGGTTTTCGGACCCGTCAGGCCCATCAAGCCGTAGATGAACAGCGAGAACGCGAAGATATAGAGGCCGATCACCAGATAGTTCATTTGGCGGCCTCTTCAGATTTCGCCGCGGGCAGGGCCTTCTTCTTGCCCTTGAACATGCCCAGCATCCGGTCGGTGACGATGAAGCCGCCGATGACGTTCAGCGTGCCGAACACCACCGCCACGAACAGGATGATCTGCACGGCCAGCGAGGGGTGCTCCACTTCGCCGAACACCACCAGCGCGCCCAGCACCACGATGCCGTGGATGGCGTTGGTGCCCGACATCAGCGGGGTGTGCAAGGTGTTGGGCACCTTGGAGATCACCGCGAACCCGACGAAACCGGACAGCACCAGGATCGCGAGGTTGGCCAACAGCTCGTCGTACATCTACGCCTCTCCTCCGGCCGTCTTGGGCCGCGTCACACAGGAATCCGCGATGACTTCGTCGTCGAAGTCGGGGGCCAGCTTGCCGTCCTTGATCAGCAGATCCAGCAGGGCGGTGATGTTCTTGCTGTAGAGCTCGCTGGCGTGCTCGGGCATGGTGGCCGGCAGGTTCAGCGGCGAGGCGATGGTGACGTCGTGCTTGACGACGGTCTGGCCGGGCTCGGTGAGCTCGCAGTTGCCGCCGGTCTCGCCGGCCAGGTCCACCACCACGCTGCCCGGCTTCATCGCCTCGACCGCGGCGGCGGTCACCAACCGCGGCGCCGGGCGGCCGGGCACCAGCGCGGTGGTGATCACCACGTCGAAGCCGCTGATCGCCTTCTCCAGCGCCTGCTGCTGCTGGGCGCGCTCGTCGTCGGTGAGCTCGCGGGCATACCCACCCTCGCCGGCGGCGTCGATGCCGATGTCCAGCCACTGCGCGCCCACCGAGCGCACCTGGTCGGCCACCTCGGGCCGCACGTCGTATCCAGTGGTGCGGGCACCCAGTCGCTTGGCCGTCGCCAGCGCCTGCAGCCCGGCCACGCCGACGCCGAGCACCAGCACGGTGGCCGGCTTCACGGTGCCCGCCGCGGTGGTCAGCATGGGGAAGAACCGGGTGGACTCGGAGGCCGCCAGCAGCACCGCCTTGTAACCGGAGACGTTGCCCTGCGACGACAACGCGTCCATCGCCTGTGCCCGCGAGATACGCGGAATCGCCTCCAGGGCGAAGGCCTGCACACCGGCCTGCGTCAGCGCGCCGATCGAGTTGTCCTTGTTACGCGGCGCCAGGAAGCCGATCAGCGTCTGCCCGCTGTGCAGCTTGCCCACTTCCTCGGCGGTCGGTGGCGCCACCTTCACCACGATGTCGGCCGCCCAGGCGTCACCGATGGTGGCGCCGGCATCGATGTAGAGCTGGTCGGGCAGCAGCGCGCGCTCCCCGGCGCCGGATTCGACCACCACGGCCAGGCCGTTGTTCACCAGTCCGGCTACCGCTTTGGGTACCAACGCAACGCGCCGCTCGTCGGCCCCGGATTCGGCCACCACCCCGACCTTCACGAGTCCTGCCTGCGCTTCTGTCATGGCGCGTACATCCACTTTCTGATGTTTTTGCCGGGTACACACCCCGATCTGATTGCTCAGACACCCTACGGGACTTTGCAGCCCCGCCAATAACGCGACCACCAGAGCGTAAATGTCCGATGTGCCCGAAAGTGGCGGTCAACGCGTGTCATATCGTGGCGGACATGGACTTCGCGATGTCGGCTAAAGCCAGCGACTACCACAAGAAACTGTCCGACTTCATGACGGAGTACGTCTTTCCCGCCGAGGCCGAGTACGACCGGTACCGGCACGAGGCCGGGCCGGACGACTTCACGGTTCCGCCGGTGGTCGAGGAGCTCAAGGTCAAGGCCAGGGAGCGGGGCTTGTGGAACCTGTTCCTGCCCGCCGAGTCGGGTCTGACCAACCTGGAGTACGCGCCGCTGGCGGAGCTGACCGGGTGGAGCCTCGAGATCGCGCCGGAAGCGTTGAACTGCGCGGCGCCGGACACCGGCAACATGGAGACCCTGCACCTGTTCGCCACCGAGCAGCAGCGCAAAGACTGGCTGGAGCCGTTGCTCAACGGCGAGATCCGCAGCGCCTTCTCGATGACCGAGCCCGCGGTAGCCAGCAGCGATGCCCGCAACATCGAGACCTCGATCGTGCGCGACGGTGCCGACTACGTGATCAACGGCCGTAAGTGGTGGACTTCGGGCGCCGCGGACCCGCGCTGCAAGATTCTGATCGTGATGGGGCGCACCAATCCCGAGGCGGCCAGCCACCAGCAGCAGTCCATGGTCCTGGTGCCGATCGACACCCCGGGAGTGACCGTGCTGCGGTCGACCCCGGTGTTCGGCCGCCAAGACCAGCACGGCCACTGCGAGATCGACTTCGACAACGTCCGGGTGCCGGCGACCAACCTGCTCGGCGAGGAGGGCTCCGGTTTCGCGATCGCCCAGGCGCGGCTGGGGCCGGGCCGCATCCACCACTGTATGCGGGCTCTCGGCGGCGCCGAGCGGGCTTTGGCGTTGATGACGCATCGGGCCAACAGCCGCATCGCGTTTGGTCGCCCACTGGCCGACCAGGGTCTGGTGCAGCACGCAATTGCCAAGTCCCGCAACGAAATCGACCAAGCCAGGCTGCTGTGCGAGAAGGCTGCGTGGACCATCGACCAGCACGGCAACAAAGCCGCCCACCTGCTGGTGTCGCAGATCAAGGCGGTAGCCCCGCAGGTGGCTTGCGATGTCATCGACCGCGCGATTCAGGTGCACGGCGCCGCGGGTATCTGCGACGACACCCCACTGGCCCGGTTGTACGGCTGGCACCGCGCCATGCGGATCTTCGACGGTCCCGACGAGGTGCACATGCGGACCATCGCCCGCAGCGAACTCGGCCGCGAGCAGTCCGCGCTGGCCGCAGCGGTCACCAACAATGGCTGACGGATTACGAGATCTGCCGGGCGGGTGGAACTTTCGCGACGTCGCAGACACCGCCGGGGCGGTGCGGCCGGGCCGGCTGTTCCGCTCCGGTGAGCTCAGCGGTCTGGACGACGAGGGCCGCGCGGTACTGCGCGAGCTGGGCATCACCGATGTCGCCGATCTGCGCGCGGCCCGCGAAGTCGCCCGGCGCGGGCCGGGGCGCGTGCCCGACGGCGTCGACATCCACCTGCTGCCGGTACCCGACCTGGGCGACCAGAAGGACGACGGGCCTGATCAGGACGCACCGCACGAGTCCGCCTTCAAGAAAATCCTTGCCGAAGGCTCGCCGGAGGACTCCGACGAAGACATCGAGGCCAGAGCCGTCCAGTACATGATCGACGAATACCGCCAATTCCCCACCCGCAACGGGGCGCAACGCGCGGTGCAGCGCGTCTTCACACTGCTGGCCGGCGGACGCCCGGTGCTCACCCACTGCTTTGCCGGCAAGGACCGTACCGGCTTCGTGGTCGCGACGGTGTTGGGGGCCTTGGGCATTGATCGTGACGTCATCGTCGCCGACTATCTGCGCAGCAATGCCGCCGTGCCGGTGTTGCGCCATCAGATCATGGAGATGGTCGCCGCGCGCCCCGACGTCGAGCTGACCCCCGAGGTCGTGACGTTCACCAAAGCCCGGCTGTCCGACGGGGTGCTGGGGGTGCGGGCCGAATACCTGGCGGCGTCCTGGCAGGCGATCGACGAATCCTTCGGGTCGCTGGAGGCCTACCTGCGCGCCTCCGGGGTCACCGAGGCCGACGTGCGGCAGCTGCAGCGCGCCCTGCTGGGCTGAGCCGGCGCGGTCGGCCGAAAGGCCGGACAGCGCGGCGGAATCGCTTTACCCTCAACGGATACCAGCCGGGCGGAATTCTCGACCCGGGGTGCTGGAAGGGATTGCGCTTGTCGTACGTATTCGCCCAAACGCCCGAGTTGGCAGCTGCGGCAACCGAATTAGCTGGGCTCGGTGCGACCATCGGCGCGGCCGGCGCGGCCGCGGCGGGGCCCACGACCGCGGTGCTGACGGCCGCCGCCGACGAGGTGTCGGCGGCGATCGCCGATTTCTTCGGCGAGTACGGCCGGCAATTCCAGGGGATCAGCGCGCGCATCGATGCGCTCTACGGCCAACTGGTGCAGCGCCTGAGTGCCACCGCGGCGTACTACGCCGACGCCGACGCCCTCAACACGGCCCAGTTGGTGCAGAGCGCGACGGCCGGTCTGACCACCCCTGCTGTCGGCGCGCCGTCGGGGCTCAGCACGGCGATCGTGATGGGCGGCACCGGAATGCCGATGCCCACACCCAAATACCTCAACGCCATCACCGAGCTGTTCCTGTCGCCGGCCATCCCCGTCTCCGGGTTGTTCACCCCCGAGCAGCTCTACCCGATCACCGGCGTCCGCTCCCTGCCACTGGCCACCTCCGTGCAGCAGGGGCTGGAAGTGCTGAACGCGGCCGTCTCCAATCAACTGGCGCTGGGCAACCACGTCACCGTCTTCGGCTACTCACAGAGTGCAATCATCTCGTCGCTGCTGATGCAGCACTACATCTCGCTGGGCCCGAATATGCCGGACCCCGGCCTGATCAACTTCATCCTGACCGGCAACGAGATGAACCCCAACGGTGGCGTGCTGGCCCGCATCCCCGGGCTGAACATCTCCACGATCGGCCTGCCGTTCTACGGTGCCACCCCGGACGGGCCCTATCAGACGACGACCTACACCCTCGAGTACGACGGGTTCGCCGACTTCCCGCGCTACCCGCTGAACATCCTGTCCGACCTCAACGCGGTGTTCGGCATCCTCACCGTGCACACCACCTACGCCGACCTGACGCCGGCCCAGATCTCGTCGGCGACACTGCTGCCGACCCAGGGCGCCACCAACAACCAGTGGTACATGATCAGCCACCCGGATCTGCCGCTGCTGGACCCCGTGCGCGCCATCCCCGTCATCGGCCAACCCCTGGCCGCACTGGTGCAACCGGATCTGAAGGTGCTCGTCAACCTCGGCTACGGCGACCCGAACTACGGCTACTCCACCAGCCCGGCCAACGTACCCACCCCGTTCGGGCTGTTCCCCGACGTTCCTCCGGGCGTGATCGCCAACGCCCTGGTCGCCGGAACCCACCAGGGCATCAACGACTTCCTGGCCGTGACACCGACGGCGCTCACCTCGCCGCCGGTGATCGCCGCGCCCGCCTTCCCGCCGTTGATCCAGCAGTACGTGCCCGCGGCACCGCCGTCGCTGCCCGCGACCCCGATGAACATCGCCAACACGCTGGCCTCGGTGGTGTCCACCGGCTACTCGGTGCTGTTGCCGACGGCCGACCTGGCCACCGCGTTCGCCACCACGCTGCCCGCCTACGACGCGACCCTGTTTTTGAGTCAGCTCGCCCAGGGCAACATTGTCGACGCGATCCAGCTGCCGCTCGCGGCCACCACCGGGTTGGCGGCACTGGGCGGCATGATCGAGTTCATCGCCGTCGTCGAGGCGGCCGCGGAGATCGCTGCGGACCTGCAGAGCCTGCACTTCTGAGCAGCGCGCCGCAGCGACCGCGGCGCCGCACTTTGCCGTGTCGCAGTGAATTCGCTTGGCGGTCAACGATTCAGCGCAATAGTCCGACGCAACGGGAGCTTCCATCTACGCTGTCGCCAACATCGTCGGGGGCCTGGAAGGATTTGCGGGAATGTCGTTTCTGGTTAACGAGCCCCACGTCATGGCTACCGCAGCCGCGGACCTCGAGGGAATCGCTTCCGCCCTCAGCACCGCCGGCGCGGCTGCGGCTGGGCCCACGTCGAGCCTGCTGGCAGCGGCGGGCGATGAAGTCTCTGCGGCCATCGCCGATCTGTTCGGCGCGTACGGCCGGCAGTGCCAAGACGTGCTCACGCACGCGTCGGCATTTCAATACCAGTTCCAGCAGTCCCTCGGCGCAGCCGCGAACGCCTACGCGAACGCCGAGACGGCTATCGCAAACAGCCTGCCGGGGCTGTTGGGAGCGCCGTCGGCACCGGCGCCCGGCGCCGTCAGCCTGCCGCCATTCCCGCCCAATCTGCTGTCGATAATCATCGGCGGCACCGGAGTTCCGATACCGACTCCGAAGTTGATCAACGGCGCTCTCGATCTCTATATCCGTCCCGACGCCCTGCACCCCACCGTCCCGTTTCCCCTTGTCACTCCCGAAGAGCTGTATCCGCTGACCGGAGTGCGGAGCATGACGCTCAACGCGTCGGTGCAAGAGGGCCTGAACATCTTGGACGGCGCGCTCTACAAACAGATCGCCATGCTGAACCAGCCGGTAACGGTGTTCGGCATCTCCCAGAGCTCCGTCATCGCCTCGCTGGAGATGCGGAACCTCGCTGCGGGCACTTCGCTGTTCGGGGCCCACCCGCCCGACCCGTCCATGCTCAACTTCGTGCTGACCGGCAACGAGATGAACCCCAACGGCGGCATGCTGTCGCGGTTCCCGGGTCTCGCCCTGCCGGCACTCGGGCTGGATTTCTACGGCGCGACACCCTCGGACACGCCCTACCAGGTGGCCAACTACACCCTCGAGTACGACGGGTTCGCCGACTTCCCGCGGTACCCGCTCAATTTCCTGGCAGACCTCAACGCGCTTGCCGGCATCATCTACGTGCACCCCACCTATTTCGACCTCAGCGTGGCCCAGGTCAACAATGCGGTTCAGTTGCCGACCTCGCCGGGCTACACCGGCAACACCACCTACTATGCAATCCCGACCCAGAACCTGCCGCTACTGGAACCGCTTCGGGCGCTGCCGGTGATCGGTAACCCATTGGCCAACCTGCTGCAGCCGGACTTGAAGGCCCTGGTCAACCTGGGCTACGGAGACCCGGCCCACGGCTACTCGACGAGTTACGCCGACGTTGCGACCCCGTTCGGCCTGTTCCCGGAGGTGCCCCCACAGGTGGTGACCAACGCCCTGGTCGCCGGGACGCAACAGGGTATCCACGACTTCAGCGTGGACCTGCAGGCGCTGGCCGCACATCCGCCCACCCTGCCGTCGTTCGCAGCGCCGACGCCGGGCGACCTGCTGGCGACGGCGGCGAGATTCCCGTCGCCGGAACGGATCGTCAACACGGCCGCGACGATCATCTCGACCGACTACGCCGTCCTGCTGCCCACGGCCGACATAGCTCTCTCCCTCGCGACAGCGATGCCGATATACGACGCCCAGCTCTTTGCGCAGCAGCTCGCGCTGGGCAGTGTGGTGAATGCGATCGGGTATCCGCTGGCCGCCAACGTGGGTCTGGCGACGATCGCCGGCGGTGTCGAGGCGCTGACCATATTGGCGGCGGTCAGCAGCAACGTCAGCGCCGTCGAAAGCCTGCTCGCCTGACGCGTGCGCGAGCCGCAGGAAACTCTCAGGAATTTAGCCACGCTATCCAGGCGATTCCGCTCACCTACCGGCCAGACCCGATCTACGCTCACAATGCTGCGCCTCGCGACGGCCTTCAGCGCTGGGTCGTCGGGTCCTTGGCAACGGCGGTGTAGCACCCAAAGGCCTTGGCCGAGAGAGGAATTCGTCGATGTCCTACTTAGCGACGCAACCGCAGCTGATCACCGACGCCGCCGAGAACCTGGCCGGAATCCGAACCGCGCTCGCCTCGGCGAACGCCGCCGCCGCGGGCCAGACAACCGGTCTGGCTGCCGCCGCCGCCGACGAGGTCTCCCAGGCCGCGGCAGCGCTGTTCCGCGCGTTCGGTCTGGAATACCAGGACGTCGTCGGCCAGGCGGCGGCATTCCACGACGAGTTCAACCGCGTGCTGGCAGCTGCTGGTGGCGCCTACGCCGAAGCCGAGGCGGCCGGCGCGGCGGCCCTGGCGGCCGCGTCACCGATCGAGGCGCTGCTGGCGCCGCTGCAGCCGATGCTCGCTCCGATTCAATCGCTGTTCGCCCCGGCCGCAAGCGTCGCGTCCGGCGGGACTCCCGTCACGATGCCCGTCGGGACGACCGTTGCCACCGTGTACAACTCGGCACTGATCATGACCGGCAGCGGCACACCGATACCCTCACTGGCGTACATGGCCAGCGTGCGGCCGTGGATTCAGTTCCAGGTGGCCAACGCGCTGTCGATTCCGCTGAACACCCCAGAGGGTTTGTATCCGCTCACCCAGATCAAAGACCTGCCGCTCAGTCAGTCGGTGGCGACCGGTGTGACGGCGCTGAACAACGCGCTGTTCAGCCCGACCGGCCTGATCACCGCCGGGCAGAAGGTCTCGGTCCTCGGCTACTCGCAGAGCGCCATTTTGTCCTCGCTCGAGTTGCGCAACCTGATCGCCGCGGGCAGCCCGCACGCCGGTGATCTCAGCTTCACCCTGCTGGGCAACCCGATGTCCCCCAACGGCGGTCTGCTGTCCCGGTTCCCGGGGCTGACCATGCCGGCCTTGGGCCTGGATTTCTACGGCCCCACGCCGGCGAACTCCGGCTACCCGGTCAACGTGTTCTCACTGCAGTACGACGGATACACCGATTTCCCGCGCTACCCGATCAATTTCCTGGCCGACCTCAACGCGTTCCTGGGCATCCAGACCGTGCACGGCACCTACCCCAACATCATCAATGCCACCACCGGCGCACTGGCACCCGGCTACAAGATGGTCGAGTTGCCGGTCTCCCCGACAACGGCCGCCAACGGGCTGGACCACTACTACATGATCACCTACGACCATCTGCCGCTCGTGCAGCCGATCCGGTCCATCCCGCTGATCGGAAATGCATTGGGAGACTTGATCGAACCGAACCTGACCTACCTGGTGAACTGGGGCTACGGTGATCCGCACTACGGCTATTCCACCTCCTACGCCGACGTCTGGACCTCGTTCGGGTTGATCCCGCCGATCCCGCAGAACTTCATCGGCGACCAGATCGCCCTGGCCAACCAGGGCTGGGGAGCATTCGTCGGCGACCTCCGGGCCATGGCTCCCACCTCGCTGCCGTCGCTGACCGGCCTGCTGCCGAGCGGTGCCGGCGGTGGCCTGTCGCTGCCGTTCACGTTGCCGGGCGCCACCGGCTCGCCGGTCGACAGCTTCTTCGATGCGCTCCGGTCGGCGAACACCAACATCGTCAACTCCATCACCAGTGCGACCGCCGACGGTTACGCCCTGCTGTTGCCCACCGCCGACATCGCGAACACCATCGTGACCACGCTGCCCTCGTATGACTTCAACCTGTTCCTGGACGGCATCCAGCAGGCGGTCCACGGCGACCCGATGGGTGTGGTCAACGCGATCGGCAATCCGATCGCCGCAAACGTCGCGCTGCTGACGCTGGCCGGTGGATTCCAGACCATCGTGACGATCGACACGATCGAGTCCGTGATCGGCGACCTCACCGGCATCCTCTGATGTCGTACCTCGCCGCGCACACCGATGTAATCGCAACGGCGGCAGTCTCTCTGGAGGACCTGCAGGCGCTGATCGGTGCGGCGAGCTCGGCCGCGTCCGCACCGACCACGGGTTTGGCGGCGGCGGCCGCCGACGAGGTGTCAACCGCGATCGCAAATCTCTTCGCCGCAAACGGCCGGGAATGCCAGGCGGTGATCGCCCAGGCGACGGCATTCCAGAGCGAATTCACCCGGGCAATGGCCGCCGGTGGACTGGCCTACTGGAGACCGAAGTCGCCAACGCCGCGTCGAACGCGCTGAATCCGATTCTCGCGCCGATCAAGTCGCTGCTCGGCGGAGCCGCGGCGGCCCCGGCCGCTGCCATCACGTTGGTCATGGGCGCCAGCGGATACCCCATCCCGATCCAGGACTACATCCAGGGCATCCCGCCGTTGTTCATCGACCCGTTCTTCCCCGGCGGAGTCAACCTGGGTGTCAACACCCCCGAAGGGCTGTATCCGCTCACCGGGATCAAGGACCTGACCTTCGACGTGTCCGCGGCGCGGGGCCTGACCATCCTGGACAACGCGATCACCGCCGCGTTCGGCCAACTCAATGCCACCTCGGTCAACGTCTTCGGCTACTCGCAGAGCGCGGTCATCGCGTCGATGGAGATGAAGGCGCTCGACCCCACTAACACGCCGAGCTCGATACCCCTGAACTTCACCCTGGTCGGCAACCCCAGCAACCCCAACGGTGGTCTGCTGGCCCGATTCCCGGGACTGGCCCTGCCGAGCCTGGGGCTGGACGTGTTCGGCATCGCGACGCCGGACAACTCGTTCAAAACCAACATCTTCACCATCGAATACGACGGTTTCGGCGACTTCCCGCAATACCCGCTCAACGTGGTCTCGGATGTCAACGCATTCCTGGGCATCATCGAGCTGCACGGCCACTACCCGTTCCTGTCGGGCCAGGAACTGACGCCGGCACCGAACGGCACGGCCGTCGAGTTGACCAACACCGTCGGCCCCACCCTGACGCACTACTACATGATTCCCACCGAGAACCTGCCGATCCTCTCTCCGCTGCGCGCCATCCCGGTCATCGGCCACCCGCTGGCGGACCTGCTCCAGCCCGATATGCGGGTGATCGTGAACCTGGGCTATGGCAGCACCACGAATGGCTGGTCCCCCGACCCGCCGAACATCGCCACCGGATTCGGCGTTATCCCACCGGTTCCGGCCGGCCAGATCGTGTCCGCCCTGGCCGCCGGCGCCCAGCAGGGGATCGCCGACTTCGCCCGCGACGTCGCAGCTATCAGGCCCTCGGACTTCACCGCGCTGATTCCCGCCGTCGACACCGCCGGGCTCAATCAGGTACTGGCGGGCGCGCAGCACTCGCTGTCGTCGCCGCAGAACTTCGTCCAGTCACTGCTAAACGCCAACCTGCGCGTCGCCTACACCGCCTCGGCCGTCGCCGCCTCGGCCTACGCGACCGCGTTGCCCACCACCGACATGCTCAACGCGGTGGTGACCGCCATTCCGGCCTACAACATCGACCTGTTCGGCAACGGGATACTGCAGGCCCTCAACGGCGATCCCGTCAACGGGCTGATCAATGCCTTCGGCAAACCGGTTGCGGCCGACGTCGGGTTGGCGGTGCTGCTCGGCGGGTTCGAGGTGCGGGTGTTCGAGCACGCGGCCAGCGACATCGTCACCGAGCTGAAAGCGCTCTAGGGCTCCAGCACGACCTTGCCGAGCACCCCGCCGGCGTCCAGGCTCTGCAGGGCGGCGCGCGCCTCCGACAGCGGATAGCGTTGCGGCGGAGGCGGTTTCAGCCCGAGCGAGACAAGCTGGTTCAGGCCGGAGGAGAACAGCACCGCCGAGCCGGGCACCTTGTTGAGGTACTCACCCCACGCGACACCCAACACGCCGATATTGCGCAGCAGCAGCCGGTTGACGGTCAGGGTGGGGATGCTGCCGGCGGCGAACCCGACCACCAGCAGCTTGCCGTCGATGGCCAGCACCTGGATGGCGTCGTCGAACGCCCGGCCGCCGATCGGGTCGACCACGATGTCGACGCCCCGGCCGTTGGTGTGCGCGAGCACCTGCTCGACCCAGCCCGGCGCCAGGTGCACCACCTGGTCGGCGCCGAGTGCCTTGACGTAGTCGATGGCGGCTTCGCGGTGCACCACGCCGATCACCTGGCTGGCTCCCATCGCCTTGGCGATCTGCACGGCGGCGGTGCCCACCCCGCCGGAGGCGCCGAGCACCAGCACCGTCTGGCCCGGTCGCATCACCGCGCGCCGGGACAGTGCGAAATACATGGTGTTGTAGTTGACCAACAACGACACCGCTTCGGCGTCGTCGAGTTCGTCCGGGCTGCGGATCACGTTGGACACCGGCACCGCCACCTGCTCGGCATAGCAGCCGAGCACACCGAACGCCGAAACCCGTTCGCCCACACGGAAACCCGAGTCGACGGGCGCCGAACGCACCACCCCTGCGGTCTCCATGCCGGGCACGAACGGCGGCTGCAACTTGAGCTGGTATTTACCTTTGGTCAGGAGCAGATCGGGAAAGCAGACTCCGGCGGCACGCACCTCGATGACGATGTTGCCACCGCCATCGGGTACGTCGTCGACATCGGTGTAGACAATGCCGGACGGGCCGCGAAGCTCTTGAACCACACAGGCTTTCACTGAATTGGTTACAGCTTGAAGCCAGCTTTTGTCGCCGCCGACAGGTCGGTGATCTCACTCCAGTGCTCCGCCACGTCCTGCACGGTGGGCGGCTTGTCGAAGTTGGCGCCCTCGTTGCCGAACAGCGCAACGCGTTGCACCTTGCCGCCACCGACGACGAACACCGACCCGTTGTCGGCGTTCTCCTCGGTGCACAGGTAGGCGACCACCGGCGCGACGAACTCCGGCGTCAGCTTCTCCAGCACCTCCTTGGGCATGATGTCCTCGGTCATGCGGGTGGCGGCGATCGGGGCGACCGCGTTGGAGTGGATGTTGTACTTCGCGCCTTCCAGCGCCAGTGTGTTGATCAGGCCGACCAGCCCGAGTTTGGCTGCGCCGTAGTTGGTTTGGCCGAAGTTGCCGAACAGCCCACTGGTGGAGGTGGCGACCACCACCCGGCCGTAGCTCTGCTCGCGGAAGTGCGGCCACGCCGCGCGGATCACGTTGTACCCGCCGTACAGGTGCACCTTCAGCACCGCGTCCCAGTTCTCCGACGTCATCTTGTGGAAGGTGCCGTCGCGCAGGATGCCGGCATTGCTCACCACACCGTGGACCGCACCGAACTCGTCGAGCGCCGTCTTGATGATGTTGGCCGCGCCGTCGGCTTCGGCGACGCTGTCGTAGTTGGCGACTGCCCGTCCCCCGCCGTCCCGGATCTCGGCGACGACATGGTCGGCCATCGCCGAGCCGGCGCCGGTGCCGTCGCGGGCTCCGCCGAGGTCGTTGACAACGACGCTGGCACCCTCGCGAGCCAGGGTCAGGGCGTATTCACGGCCCAATCCCCCGCCGGCTCCGGTCACCACGATGACGCGGTCCTGCAATCCGGGCATCAGTTTCCTTTCTGTAAGCGTTCAGCGATATCGGTTGGGTCAGAACAGTTTTCGGGCCAGCTTGAAGGCGCGATCGGTGTAGGGCGGGTAGATCATCTTGGAGAAGTCGGGGCGGGTCGGTTTGGTCAGCACCGCCTTGCGGTGGCTGAACTCGTCGAATCCCCACTTGCCGTGGTAGGCGCCCATGCCCGACGCGCCGACACCGCCGAACGGCAACTTGACCGTCGACACCTGGAAGGCGATGTGGTTGATCAGCATGCCCCCGGCCGGGACCTCTTTGATGAAGCGCTCCCGGATTTCCTTGGACTTGGTGAACAGGTACGCCGACAGCGGCTTGGGCCGGGCGTTGATGAATTCGACGGCCTCGTCGAAGTTCTTGACGGTGAGCACCGGCAGCAACGGTCCGAAGATCTCGTTCTGCATCAACGGTCCGTCCGGGGCGGGATCGACGACCACGGTCGGCTGGATGCGCAGGCTGGCCGGGTCACTCTTGCCACCGACGGCGACCTTGGCACCGCCGTCGGCTTCGGCGTCGGCGATGTAGCCGTTGAGCCGGTCGAACTGCCGCTTGTTGACGATGCGCATCCCGGCCGGGTTGTCCTGGGAGCGGAATTTGGTGAGGGCGGCGCCGATCTTGTCGACGAGCTCGTCCCGGATCGAGGCGTCGGCCAGCACATAGTCGGGCGCCACGCAGGTCTGTCCGGCGTTGAGGATCTTCAGCCAGGCGATCCGCTTGGCCGCGACGTCGATGTCGCCGTCGGCGGCCACCACCACCGGGCTCTTCCCGCCGAGTTCCAGCGTCACCGGCGTCAGGTGCGGCGCCGCGCCCTCGTACACCTTGCGGCCGATCTCGGTGCCGCCGGTGAACATCACCCGGTCCAGGCCCTGTGCGATCAGCTCCTGGCTCACCATGCCGTCGCCCTCGACCACCGCAACCGCGTCGCGGTCCAGGTACTTGGGCACCAGTTCGGCCATCAGGCGCGAGGAAGCCGGGGCGATCTCCGACGGCTTGAGGATGACGGCGTTTCCAGCGGCCAGCGCGCCCACCGCCGGACCCAGGGTCAGGTAGAACGGGTAGTTCCAGGCGCCGATGATCAGCACGGTGCCGTAGGGCTCGTACTCCACCCAGCCGCGCCCGGGCAGCTGCGGGGCTTCCAGCAGCAGATACTTGCGCCGCATCCACTTCTTCAGCTTCTTGGCCGCGTACTTGGCCTCACCCGCGGTGGTGGCGATGTCGGCGATGAACGCCTCGACGTGGTTGCGGTCCAGGTCCTCTTCCAGCGCGGCGGCGATGGCGGGCTCGTTCTCCTCCACCAGCCTGGCCAGGGCCAGCAACTGCTGTTTGCGCCACTCGTAGCTGCGGGTGCGGCCGGTAGCGAAGGTCTTGCGCAGCCGGGCGACGGTTTCTGCGACGCTGCTCGACTCAGTGGCAGCCTGCGGTTGCGCGGGTGCGGGCGGGGATTCGGTGGTCATCGTTGTCCTTCCTTCCCCCAGGTGCCCGCAGCCGTGGTGCGCGATCGCCAAAGGGGTGATAGACGCGATCCTAACCACCTGGCTTTGCCGGCAATAGGACGGCAAGGGGAAAGACGAACTACAGCCGCTCGGCCGTCACGAAATCGGAGAAGGCGTCCCGGTCGCCCGCCATCGGCACGTCGACCACCCAGCGGCCCATGCGCTGCATCTCGTCGACCGAGCTCTGCGCCTGGGCCCGCCAACCGTGCTCGTTGAGCCAGTCGGCCAGCGGTGCGCGGTTCTCGTCGCGGTACATCAGTTCGCCCACGTCGATCGTCTCCTCCAGGCCGATCTCTTCGGCGACCCGGCGGAACCGTTCCCTCATCTGCTGGCGGCGCTCGTCGGCGTGGTTGGCGGCGGTTTCGGCGGCGACCCGGCTGCCCGGCGCGCTCAACTCGCCGACCTGGGTGAACAACCGGTCCTGCGCCTCGCCGGGCAGGTACATGAGCAGGCCCTCGGCCAGCCACGCCGTCGGAACCGCCGGATCGAAACCGGCCTCGCGCAGCGCCGCCGGCCAGTCCTGACGCAGGTCGATGGCCACCGCCCGGCGGTCGGCCGAGGGCGCCACCCCGTTTTCGGCCAGGGTCGCCGACTTGTACTCGAGCACCTGGGGCTGGTCGATCTCGAAGACCGTGGTCCCGGCCGGCCAGTCCAGCCGGTAGGCGCGCGAGTCCAGGCCGGATGCCAGGATGACCACCTGCCGGATTCCGGCGGCGACGGCGTCGGCGAAGAAAGTGTCGAAGAAATTGGTCCGGACGGCCTGATAACCGCGCATGTGCTGGACCATGGCGGCGGCCTCGGGGTCCAGCGATTCGACCCTGGCCGCGACGGCCGGATCGAGCATGGCCTCCCACAGCACTCCCGCGTTGGCGTTGGTCACCAGCAGCTTGGCGTATGGGTCGCGGATCAGCGCGTCGGGCTGTTCGGTCTCGACGGCCCGCGCGGCGGCCACCATCACGGCGGTGGTGCCGACGCTGGTCCTGATGTCCCAGGTGTCGTCGTGGCTGCGCAGTGTGCTCATTCGCGTACTCCTCGCATCAGGGTGCTGGTGATGGCCTCGCCGGCCAGGTCTTCGGGCACCGGGCGGCCCAGCCGGGCCATTTCCTGGTGGTTGGCCACGGCGTCGACCTGCCAGCCGTGGTCGGTGAGCCATTGCGCCGGATCCGATCGGTCCGGCTCGTGATAGGTGAGGGCGCCGATGTTCACGTCCAGACCGAGCCGGTCGCGCATCCGGTCCCAGCGTTGCCGGTTCCCGCCGACGACCATGGTGAACGCTTCGACGGCGATCCGGCTACCCGGCGCGCTCAGCGCGGTACACATCTGGAAGAGCCGGTCCTGGGCGTCGCTGGGCAGGTAGGCGAGCAGACCTTCGGCCAGCCACGCGGTGGGCCGGGCCGGGTCGAAACCAGCGGCGCTCAGCGCGGCCGGCCAGTCGTCGCGCAGGTCTACCGCGACCGCGTGCCGATCCGTCTTGGCAACCGCGCCGGACGAACCCAGGATCTCGGCCTTGTATTCCAGCACCTGGGGCTGGTCGATCTCGTACAGGCGCGTGCCCGCCGGCCACTCCAGCCGGTAGGCCCGCGAATCCAGGCCGGCGGCCAGAATCACCACCTGCCGGATGCCGGCCTGGCCGGCGGCTTTGAAGTACTCGTCGAAGTAGTGGGTCCGCACCGCCTGGTAATCGCAGCCGACCCGGTGCAACCGTCGTCCGTGCTCGTCGCCGTCGAGCCAGGCGATGGCGGGGTCGGCCAGCCGTGCCCAGGCCGGGCCGGCGGAGGCCACCAGCAGCTGCGCGAATTCGTCGCGGACCAGGGGGTTGGCTGCGGCCGACTCCACGGCGCGCGACGCGGCCACCGCCAGTGCGGTGGCGCCGACGCTTTCGGTGATGTGCCAGCTGTCGCCGGCGGTTCGTAACGAGGGCAGCGCGCGGGAGTCCAGATCAGTCATGTCCGGACCATGCTACCTAATAAGTTAGGCAACCTATACGGTTTGTGCGGCAGCTCACCGAGCGCCCGGCGCTGCCGCGTCTGGACTGGACTTCCACAAGCCGCCGGCGATCATCTGGCGCAACGTCGCGAGAATGTTCTCGATCTCCTGGTAGCTGCCCACGAAGCCGGCATAGAACCCCACCCCGCACAGCACCAGCAGCAGCGCCTCACTGACCGCGCCGACGTCGACGCCGGGTGCGAGTTCCCCGCTGGCAACCGCCTCGCCGACCGCCGAGCACAGGAAGTCCCGGGTGGTGCATACCGCGTCGTTGTCGACTCGGCGCAACTCGGGATGGCGCTGCGACTCGAGCACCGCGGTGGCCAGGAAGGCAGCGGTGCCACGGTGCTGGGAGTCCACTTCCATTGCGACGATGATGAACGCGCCGAGCCGGCCCATCAGGGTCGACTCGGCCCGCGCGCGCTCGATGCCGGCACAGACGACCAGTTCGTTGGTGCGGTCGGCCACTTCGGTGTACAGCGCCCGCTTGCTGGCGAAGTAGTGGTTGATCGCCGGCCGGGTCAGATCGGCATGCGTCGCGATGGCCTGGAACGTCGCCCCCTCGTAGCCGCGTTCGCTGAACACCTGACGCGCAGCATCGACAATGCGCTTGCGCGTCTCGTCAGCTTTCGCGGCGGGGGGCCGCCCAGGCCCGCGACTAGCCGTTTGCGGCATTCCTAGAGTGTGCCACCGCCACGGTGCGGCATTAACGCGTTCGGCGGGATCCTGCCGAATTTGCCCGCTTGATAATCCTCGAGCGCCTCGATCACTTCGGCCTTGGAGTTCATCACGAACGGCCCGTAGTGAAAGACCGGCTCGCGGATCGGCTGCCCACCCAGGATCAGCACCTCCAGGGGGGTGTCGCGGCCCGATTTCGCCGCCACGGTGATCCGGTCGCCTGGGCCGAGGACGGCCAACTGCCCTGACTTGATCGGATGACCGACCGGGCCAACGGCCCCTTCCCCGGACAGCACGTACACCAAGGCGTTGAAGTCGCGCCGCCACGGGATGTTCAGGCGAGCGCCGCTCTGCACTGTCGCGTGGGCCATCGTGATCGGGGTGTGGGTGACGCCCGGACCGGGGTTGCCGTCGATCTCCCCGGCGATGATCCGGACCAGCGCGCCGCCGTCCCCGGAGGACAGCAGCCTGGTGTCGGTGCCCTCGATGGCCTGGTAGCGAGGCGGCGCGAACTTGTCTCGCTTCGGCAGGTTCACCCACAGCTGGATGCCGTGGAAAACGCCGCCGCTGCGCACCATTTCGGCCGGCGGGGTCTCGATGTGCAGTACCCCCGAACCGGCGGTCATCCATTGGGTTGCGCCGTCGGCGATCAGCCCACCACCGCCATGCGAGTCCTGATGGGCGAAGGTCCCGTCCATCATGTAGGTCACCGTCTCGAAGCCGCGGTGCGGATGCCAGTCGGTGCCGCGCGGTTCGCCCGGCTCGTAGTCCACCTCGCCCATCTGATCCATATGCACGAAGGGGTCCAGCACAGCGGCGCTCACCCCGGCGAAGGCCCGGACCACCGGAAATCCCAATCCCTCGTGGCCGCGGGGGCCGGTCGTCACCGACCGGACCGGGCGCTCGGTGTCCGCCGGTCCCGCCGGCACCACCCGGGGCAGGCTCAGCGTGTCTGCGGTTATAGCGGGCATTTCTACCTCCTGATTATTCCAGCTTGCCCGGTATAACCGGACTGCGGTCCGAATATTCCTCTGGCGTGATCGACGCGCCACCGGCGCCCAGAAACGGCTGATAGCCTGCCGACCATGGCGGACCAGCCTGGCGAGGCGCCGCCCGAATCCGCCGGCGGACGGTTCGGCGCCGCCATCCACAACGCGAACTATCTGCCCAAATGGCTGCTGCTGGGCACCACAATCGGTGTTATCTCGGGCTTAGGTGCGGTCGTCTTCTACCAGGCCCTGAAGTACACCGGTGCGTTCCTGCTCGGCGATCTGGCCGGCTACCACGTCCCTACCCCGGTGGGTGAGGGCGGCAGCCACGGATCAGCCGGGTTCGTCCGGGCCTGGGCCATACCGCTGGTGACGACGGGCGGGGCGCTGCTGTCGGCGTTCATCGTCGCCAGATTGGCCCCGGAAGCCACCGGACACGGCACCGACGAAGCCATCGAGGCGGTGCACACCAACCCGCGGGCCATCCGTGGCCGCGCGGTGCTGGTGAAGATGGTCGCCAGCGCGCTGACCATCGGTTCGGGCGGATCCGGCGGCCGGGAGGGTCCCACCGCGCAAATTTCGGCCGGTTTCGCCTCGCTGCTGACTCGCCGGCTACATCTGTCCGACGACGACGGACGCGTGGCCGTGGCACTCGGTATCGGCGCGGGGATCGGCGCCATCTTTGCCGCGCCGCTGGGCGGAGCGGTGCTGGCCGGCTCGATCGTCTATCGGGACGACTTCGACTACAGCACGCTGGTGCCCGGGTTCATCGCATCCGGAACGGCGTACGCGATTCTCGGTGCGTTTCTGGGCTTCGATCCGCTCTTCGGTTTCATCGATGCCGAGTACCGCTTCGAGCGGGCCTGGCCCCTGCTGTGGTTCGTGGTGATCGGTGTGATCGCGGCGGCCGTCGGATATCTCTACGCACGCGCCTTCCACGTCTCGGCGAGGCTGGCGCGCCGCCTGCCGGGCGGCCCGGTGCTCAAGCCCGCGCTGGGCGGGCTGCTGGTCGGGCTGCTGGGCCTGGCGATCCCCCAGGTCCTGAGCAGCGGCTACGGCTGGGCGCAGCTGGCCGCCGACCGTTCTTCGCTGCTGGCCATCCCGCTGTGGGTCATCGTCGCGTTGCCGGTCGCCAAGATCGTGGCAACCTGCCTGTCCATCGGGAGCGGCGGATCGGGAGGCCTGTTCGGTCCCGGCATCGTGATCGGCGCATTCGTCGGGGGCGCCACGTGGCGACTGGGCGAGTTGGCGGCGTTACCCGGAGTGCCCGATCAACCGGGGATTTTCGTGGTGGTCGGCATGATGGCGTGTTTCGGCAGCGTCGCGCGCGCCCCACTGGCGATCATGATCATGGTTGCGGAGATGACGGGGTCTTTCTCCGTGGTTCCCGGAGCCATTCTCGCGGTGGGCATCGCGTCGCTGCTGATGTCGCGCACCAACGTCACCATCTACGAAGCGCAACGGTTGAACCGCGAGGTCGCCGCGGCCGAACGCATGCGTAAATCAAATGATTCGTAAAATGCCGCATTCGGCGTCCGAATTCGGCTAACATCCCCTCACTTCGACCAATTACCCTTCGACCAATCCCCCTCCACCAATCACCAAGTGCGGAAGGCATATTCATGTCGCACGTCACCGTGGAACCTCAGGCCCTGCTCGACGCGGCCGGGCAGGTCCAACAAGTCGGCAACGGCATCACTGCGGCCAATCAGGCCACTTCCCATCTCAACGCCCTCCCTGCGGCCGCCGCGGACGAGGTGTCAACGGCCGTCGCGGCGGTATTCGGAAAATACAACCAGCAGTTGCAGGGTGCCCTGAGTTCCTTCCAGGCCGCGCTGCAGCAACAATTCGCGGCCGCGCTCACCGCCGCGGAATGGGCCTATAAAGGCGCCGACAACGGCGGGAAGGCGGCGATAGCCGCCGTGCAAGCCAGCGCGGCAGAGTTCGTCAAGTCACCGGTCGGGTATATCGAAAAAGTCGTCGAAGACGTCGAAGACCAGTTCGAATCGGTGCTTTTCCGGATCGGGTTCCCGCACCAGCGGCACCCCGGATAGGCCCGCGCCGGATCAGCCTTTTCCGCGCGCCGACTTCGCGGCACCCTTTTCCGTAGTCGAGCCCTCGTGGTCGAGTTTTCCGCCCGAACTCTCCAAGTGCGCCCGGACGAACCACTGGAACTTCTCCAGCTGACCCGCCTGGCCGATCAACAGGTCCTGGGTCACCGGGTCGAGTTCGTCGGTCTCGTCGATGGCCTTGCGAACATCTTCGATCACCCCGTTGTAGACCAGGTCCAGCGCGGCCAGGTGGGCCTGGACGGTGTCACGGCCCACCGAGTAGTCGTCCCAGTCCCGGTCCTCGATGATGGCGTTCGGCGTGCCCTTGGGGGAGGCGCCCAACGCGGCGATGCGTTCGGCCACATCGTCGGCGAACGTGCGCACCGCCTCCACCTGCGGGTCGATCATCTCGTGCACGCCGATGAAGTTGGGGCCCACCACATTCCAGTGAATGTGCTTGAGCGTCAGGTGTAGGTCGTTATAGGTGCTCAGCTGGCGCTGCAGTAGTTCGGCGAGGCGTGCGCCCTGCTTGTCGGTGAGCCCCGGAATGGTGAACTGCGTCATCGGTTTCCCCTAAAGAGTCGCTTACTGTCCTCAGACGCGTGTACCCGATGACCCGAGCGCTAACCACTCACAGCCGGTGAATGTGCTGCACCGGCAGCCGCGGACCGCGGCGCGGTTCGTAGGCCAGGCCACTGGCTTCGAGCACCCGCACCACCCGGTGCCGGTGCGGACGCATGGGTTCGAGCAACTCGACCATTCTCGCGTCGTCAACCGGGTGACCCAGCAATGTCCAGCCGATCATCTTGCATATGTGGTAGTCGCCGATGGACAGGGCGTCGGCATCCCCGAAAGCCCGTTGCGCCGTCTCGGCCGCCGTCCACGCCCCGATGCCCGGCAGTGACGTCAGCGCCGCACGAGCCTGGGCGGGCGGCATGGCGGCCAGTCGTTCCAGCGACGACGCCCGCCGCGCACAGCCGACCACCGTCTGCGCCCGGCCCGGGTCGACGTTGGCGAGATGGAACTCCCAGGACGGGATGTGCCGCCACGCGTCTGCCGAAGGCGGCACCCGCATCCCGTCCGGAGCCGGGCCGGGCGCCGGTGTGCCGTATTTGGTGACCAACACCCGCCAGGAGCGGAAGGCATCGGCACCCGGCACCCGCTGCTCGATGACGGCCGGGATGAGCGCTTCAAGCACCTGGCCGGTGCGACCCAACCGCAGGTTGGGCACCTTGCGGTGGGCGGCGGCAATCGTCGGGTGGTACGGCCGGAAACCGGACGCGTCGTCGTCAGCGCCCAGCAGTGCGGGCAGCGCGTCCACGAATTCCGCCGCACCGTCGCCCCACGCTGCACATCGTGCCGTGTCGCGGGACACCGTGGCGATGCACGCCGAGACCGGCCCGGACGGCAACAGGCTGGTGCGCCAGATCGTGCCGTCACCGGGCACCCGGAAGCAGGGGTCGCCGCGGCCGCGGCGCAGCGGAGCCAACGTGTGCCCGAACCCCCCGGCGCCGGGAAACGTGACGGTGCGTGTGATCACCGGTTCGAGTCTCCTTTGTTCGACGGCACGTCGATTGACCGCCAACTGTGCCCCGTTACAGGATGGCCTGGTGATGACGCCTTTCGACGACCCGCAGGCCGAGCTGGCATGGATGTTCCTGCAGAGCTTGTGCGAGGGCGGAGACCTCGACGAGGGGTTCGCGCTGCTGCGCGACGACTTCACTTACTGGAGCATCGTCGGCCGCACGACGCTGGACAAGGATGCCATGCGGCGCGCCAACGACCGGCGCAAGCAGGTGTTCGAGGTCAACATCGACCTGCTGCGGTGCGTCAACGAGGGCGAGACGGTGGTGATCGAGGGTCAGGTCGAGGGCGTCGGACCCACCGGGGACAAATACGAAAGCCCGTTCGTCTGCATTTTCGACACCCAGGACGGCATGATCACCTCGATGCGCGAATACAGCGACACCCAGTCGTTCGCGCGGATGTTTCCCTAGCCGACCGTGATGTCGGCCTTGTTCGGATAGAAGGCGACGTGCCCGGCGATCGCGGCGACCGCGGGGTAGGGCTGCTCGTAGGTCCAGATCGCATCCGGCACGGTGTCGCCGGCGGCGGTGGTGACGCTGTAGTAGCTGGCCTCACCCTTGAACGGGCAGTAACTGGTGGTGTCGGAGCGGCGGAGCCGGTCCTGCGCGACGTCGGCAAGCGGAATGTATTGCACCAGAGGCAAAGTGGCCTCCTGCAGACCCAGCGCCGCGGTGGTGTCGGCGATCAGTTCACCGTTGACGCGGACCTGTACCCGGGCCGCGGTCGGTTCGATGGTGATCGGGTGTCCTGCACTGGGCTCCTTGATTTCCGGGTGGCTCATGGTCGACCTTCTTCCTCAGAATGCGTAGCGGTGATACTGCGCCATGTACCGCATCGCCGGGACCAACGACATCACCCGGCCCAACCAGCGAACCACCGGCGCCACTTGGTGGAACGTATCGCTGTCGAAAACTGATTCCCACGCAAGCAGGCGAGTTCCCGCAACCGCGTCCAATATGTCCGACGGTCGGTCGATCGCCCAGTACAGCGTCGACCCAGAGCGGCGGACCACGGCGTTGGTCACCTGCGTGCGGATCCCGAGCGTGTTGAACGAGTCGAACTGCAGTTCGCCGGAGGGAAAACGGTCCACGACACGACGCAGCAGCGCCAGCCCGTCGTCCTGGGTCAGGTACATCGTCAGGCCCTCACCGAGGAACAGAGTGGGGCGGTCGGCCGGCACCTCGGCCAGCCAGCTCGGCTCGGTCACCGACGCGGCCAGCATCCGGTATCCGTCGCGAGCGGGGTAGACGCGTTTGCGAAGTTCGACGACGTCGGGGTAGTCCACGTCGTACCACCGCACGCCGGGTCCGGGGTCCAGCCGGTAGACCCGGGCGTCCAGGCCGCAGCCGACGTGCAGCACCGTGGCGTGTTCGTGTGCGGCCAGAAACTGGCGCGTCCAGGTGTCGAAGTGGGCGGTGCGAACGGCCACCGAAGGGGCTCGCCGTGGAGTGATGGTGGTCGCCCGCCAGTCGTAATCGATTTGCGCGACGGCGGCTTTCGCGAAGTCGTCGTGCAGGATCGATTTCGGCGCGTCGGCGTCGAGAGCTTTGGCGTACAGCGTCGCGAGCATGGTCTGCGGTGGTCCGGCCAGGTCGACATGAACACGTTCCATTGCCGCGAGCCTATTCCGTTTGAGCGGTCTGGCTACCCTTGCTGGTCTTGCGCATGGCCGCCCAGAAGCGGGCCGCCTCACGTATCGACTCCTCCACTGGTCGGGGCTGCCAACCCAGCTCCCGTACCGCCCTGCCGTGGTCGACGGGAGCTTCGGCGCGCATCATCCGCACCGACTCCAGGCTGAGCTCGGCATCCTTGCCGGTGAGCTTGGCGCGCAGGCTGCCCAGCCCGCCCAGGGCGTAGAGCGCCGGTACCGGGATGGCCCATTTCGGCGGCGGCATCCCGGCCTCGTCGGCCGCGATACGGACCACCTCGGTCAACGGGATCATGCGTTCGGAGATCAGGTACTTCTCACCGTTACGACCGCGCTCGGCAGCCAGGATCATTGCCCGCGCCGCGTCGTCGACTCCCACCACCTCCAGCTGGATGCCCTGCATCAGGAACGGCAGCTTGCCGAAGACCGCGCCGGCGATGAAGGCGCCGTGCGGGGTGCGGCCCCAGTCGCCGGCGCCGTAGGTCGTCGACACGCACATCGCCACCGCGGGCAAGCCGTGTTCGGCGACGTAGCGCAGCACCAGATCCTCGGCCTGCACCCGGGACCGCACGTACGGACTCACCCGGCGCTGCGGCGGGATCCGGTCTTCCTCGGTGGCCACGTGTCCGCGCCGGCGGTCCACCGTCGCGTAGGTGCTGGTGAAGACAAATCGATGCAGCCCACCGTCTTTCGCGACGTCTTTGGCGACATCCAGGACGTTGCGCAGCCCTTCGACGTTGGTGCGGAACAGCGGAGCCGGGTCCTGCAGCCACGCCCGGGTGTCAACGACGCAGTAGTAGACGTCGTCAACGCCGTCCATGGCTGCGCGCACGGTCGCGGTGTCGAAGACGTCACCGTGAAAGCGGGTCACGTCCAGGTCGTCGATGGATCGGGTGTTGGCGCCTGAGCGCACCATCACCCGTACCTGGTGGCCGTCTCGCACCAGCAGGCGGGTGACGTGGGAGCCCAGGAATCCGTTGGCGCCGATGACCAGCTTGGGCTTGCCGCTCACCGGCCACCGCCGTTGCGCTTCATCCAGGCCGCGGCCTCGGCGTCGAGGTTGCCGCACTCCTGGGCCTTTTTGCACCATTTCAGCCCGGCCTGTAGGAAGCGCAGCGGGTTGTAGATGTCTTCCTGCCGGCGCCACAGACCGTCACCGGCATAGGTGATGATCGAGATGTTGGTCGCGGTGATCACGCTGCCGTCGCCGGGGTCTCGCATCGGGTTGTCCAGTTCCATGATCACCCGGCCGGTGGGCTCGTCGATCACCGACCACAGCGACGGGAATTCCACCATGTAGCTGCCCGGGAAGGTCGACATCGTGCGCTCGATCCAGGCGCGGACCTCGTCGCGCCCGTGCATGGTGCCCATCGCGTGCTCGATGTATTCGACGTCCGGGGTGTAGTGCTGCACCCAGGCGTCCCAGTCGTGTGTCGCGGCCGCGCGGGCGACGGTGTGTTCGAACTTCTCGAAGGCCGATGCCAGTTCGTCTTTGGTGAATTCCGGACTACTCACGCCAAAACTAGAACATGTTCTACTGAGGTTTGTCGAGGGCGTCGCTGCACCCGGTGCGGGCTGCTGCGTCGCCCTCCCCCGGCACGGCGTCCTCAGCCTGCGGCCCCGGCTCCCGGCGCCCAGCCCAGCCCCCCGTGTTCGGTCGCATTCTTTGCGATATGTTCGAGCCAGCTCGGTTTTAGATACGCACCGTCTCAATGACGAGAAATGGAGGCGCAGCATGAAGGTTGGTATCTCGATGCCGATCCTGAACCAGCCGTACGGCAAGTTCACCGAATTGGCTGCCATAGCCGACGCCGCCGGCTTCGATTCGCTGTGGGATTACGAATTCTTCCGCAATCCCTTCATGATTCACGCCACCTGCGCGGGATCGACGACGCAGATCAGGCATGCGACCGGCATCGCCACCGCCTGTAGTCGCAGCCCGTTCGCGATGGCCAACGCCGCAGCCGACCTCGACGAACTGACCAACGGTCGCGCACTCATCGGCCTGGCCAACGGCGGCGCGATGTGGACCGATGTGTTCAACGGCGCCGACATCACCCACCCACTGCCGCGCATCCGGGAGTACATCGAGGTGATGCGGGCGCACTGGAAGCACCTCGGCGACGGCGAGCCGTTCAGCTACGAAGGCAAGTTCTACAAAGCCGCCAGCCCGGCGTTCAACCCCTGGGGCGTACGGCAGCTGGTTCGACCGCAGATCCCGATCTTCCTGTCGGTCGTGCGGCCCCGGATGCTGCGGCTGGCCGGTGAGATCGCTGACGGCGCACTGGGTTACATGGCTACTCCGCGCTACTTCAACGAGATCTATCGCCCGCAGGTGGCGGCCGGCGCCGAGGCGGCCGGACGCGCGCCCAGCGATGTCGAGATCGCCGCGCTCGTCATCTGCAGCGTGTCCGAGGATCGTGCGGAGGCAATGCGTCGAGCACGCATTCAGGTGGGGAACTACATCTGCTTTCCCGGCGCCGATCCGATGGTTCAGTTCGAGGGGCTCACCGAGGAACGCGACGCGATACTGACCAAGCTGCTCACCGAGGGAGTAACGGCTTTCGACGACATTCCAGAAAACGTGGTCAAAACCTTCGCGATCTGCGGAACCCCCGAGGAAGGTCGCGAGCAGATCGCGCAATTCGAAGGAGCGCTCGACCACATCGTGCTGCACACGCCCTACGTACCTCCGCTGGAGGCGGCCGCGAGCGAAGACGCGTTTCGCAACACGGTGGCAGCTCTGGCTCCCGCGACTGCGGGGGCGTGAGCTCTCGAACCCGAGACCGCAAACGCGGCTAGGCTTGGCTGTGCCGATGAGGTGGACCACGATTCCCGAGCGCGAAGAGGACCACAGATGACTAGCACACAACGAGCAGTTCTCGCCGGCGGCTGCTTCTGGGGCATGCAAGATCTAATCCGTAGGCAACCCGGCGTGGTGTCCACGCGGGTCGGCTACAGCGGTGGCGACGTTCCCAACGCGACGTATCGCAACCACGGGACGCACGCCGAGGCCGTCGAGATCATCTTCGACCCGAGCGTCACCGACTTCCGCACACTGCTGGAGTTCTTCTTTCAGATCCACGACCCGACCACCAAGGACCGGCAGGGCAACGACCGCGGCCCCAGCTACCGATCAGCGATCTTCTACACCGACGAGGAGCAGAAGCGGATCGCGCTGGACACCATCGCCGATGTCGATGCCTCCGGGCTGTGGCCGGGCAAGGTGGTGACCGAGGTCAGCCCGGTCGGGGATTTCTGGGAGGCCGAGCCCGAGCACCAGGACTACCTGCTGCGCTATCCGCACGGCTACACCTGCCACTTCGTGCGGCCAGGGTGGAAGCTGCCGCGACGGGCCGACGCCAGCCGGTAGGCGCTGTCTTCCCGAGATCCAGCGTGAACTGACGGACTTGGGTGTGCAGCTGTGGCGTTACGAGTGAAGCTGCGGCGAGAATTCAGCGATTTTCCCGCCCCACATACACTTTCGACGCCATAGCTTCACGCGCAAAGCCCTGAATACACGCTCGATGCCGTAGCCGCACACGCGAAGGACTCAGCGGCGGCGGTGCACGACGACGCGGCCGCCCTTCTTCGGCACGAACGCGACGCCACGGTTGTACGGTCGTTCACCCGGTGCGTCTGTGATTTCAAAGGTGAAGTCGCGCAGCACGGTTCGCAGCACCACGTCCATCTCCATATTGGCGAACGCAGCCCCCACGCAGCGACGGGTGCCGCCGCCGAACGGTATCCACGCGAACGACGACGGCTTGGACTCGATGAATCGGCGCGGGTCGAAGCGCTCCGGGTCGGGAAACGCTGCCGGGTTCTTGTGGATCTGCGATATGCACGTCATAACCGAATACCCCTGCGGGATGGTCCATTCGCCGAGCCGATACACCGGGACGTTGACGTTGCGGGCGGCGAAGTCGATGACGTTGCCGACCCGCTGGACTTCCCAGATGGTCGCCTGGCGTAGCTCGCTGCCGCCCTCGTCGGCCTCCGCGACCAGCGCCGCCAACACCTCGGGGTGCCGGGTCAGCCGCTCGAACGCCCACGCCAACGTCGACGCCGTGGTTTCGTGACCGGCGGCCAGCAGGGTGAGCAGCTCGTCCCCGATGTCCTTGCGGGACATGACCGTACCGTCGTCGTACGTGCTGCGCAGCAGCAATGCCAGCACATCGGTGCGGTCGGCGAAGTTCGGATCGGCGCGCTCGTCAGCGATCAGCTTGTCGATGACATCGTCGTACAGTCGCCGCCACCGTGCCATCCGGCCCCACGGGCTGAAACGGCCGTAGCTACGTTTGGTCTGGGGCATCAGCGCCATCTTCGAACCGAGGGTGACCCAGGGCGGGATGATGCGGCGCAGCTCGTCGAGTTCGGCTCCGTCGGCGCCGAAAATCGCGCGCAGGATCGCGTTGAGCGTGATGCGGTTCATCGAGGGCAGCGTCTCGAACGGCCGGCCTTCGGGCCAGTTGGCCGTCTCGCGCAACGTCTCCTCTTCGATGACGGCCTCGTAGTTCTTCATCGCCTTGCCGTGGAAGGGCGGTGCCAGCAGGCGGCGGCGGCGACGGTGGTCGTCGCGGTCGAGGGCGAAGACCGAGCCCGACCCGAACAGTCGGCTCAAGTTGGGCTGGATGTTGCCCAGCTCCTCGGGGCTGGTGGTGAACAGCTGCTTGGCCAGCTGCGGGTCGGCGACCACCACCACGTTCCCGAAGACCGGAATCCGCACCATGAAGACCGGGCCGTGCCGCTGTGTCATGCGCTCCATGAACCAACGGCGCGGAAAGGTGAAACCGATGCCCTGCAACAGCTTTGGCCCCCGGACCGCCGGGGGCAGCCGGAGGTCCGCCACGGCGGGGGCGGTTGCCACGCCGCTCACAGCTTCGGTGCTCATTAGTGTCTGCGCTCCCAATCCGCCCGAATCCATCGGTGGTACCACGGCGTACCACGGGGCATTGCAGGTACGGTACTCTGTGGTACCAAACCTGACAAGAAGGGGCGCCGGTGACCGTCGCGGCTGGCAGTGCCGATCTGGCCGACGGCACCGTCGCCGACCCATTTAGGCTCCGACTGCTCGACGGCCTGGCGGCATCGATCGGGGAGCGCGGATATCGCGCCACCACCGTGGCCGACATCGTGCGCCACGCGCGCACCTCCAAGCGCACCTTCTACGACCAGTTCCCGAGCAAGGAGCAGTGCTTCCTGGAACTGCTGCAAGTCGAGATCCAGGTGATGGCGCAAGACATCCGGGCCGCAGTCGACCCCGAAGCCGACTGGCACCACCAGATTCGTCAGGCGGTGGAAGGCTACGTCGGTCACATCGAGTCCCGACCCGCCATCACGTTGAGCTGGATCCGCGAGTTCACCTACCTGGGCGAGGTCGCCCGGCCGGTGCAGCGCCAGAGCCTGGAATTGCTGACCAATCTGCTCGTCGGTCTCAGCGGCAGCCCGGGTTTCCAGCGCGCGGGTTTGCCGCCGCTCACCGAACCGCTGGCGGTAATCCTGGTCGGCGGCCTGCGCGAACTCGTCGCCCTCGCCGTCGAGGACGGCAGGCCACCCAGGGAAATCGTCGAGCCGGCTGTGGACGCCTCGATAGCCCTATTGGGCCCCCGGCACTGAGCAGGCCGGGAGTTAGGCTCGACCGGTCCCGATCATCGATCATCGGAGGAGCCCGACTATGCGCCTATCCACCCGCAACCAGCTCAAGGGAACCATCACCGAAGTCGACCTGGGCACCGTGATGGCGATCGTCAAGGTCCGCCTCGACGGCGGCGAACAGGTCGTCACCTCTTCGATCACCAAGGATGCCGCGGTCGAACTCGGCCTGCGGGTCGGGCAGCCCGCGACGGTGTTCGTCAAGTCCACCGAAGTGACGATCGGCGTCGAATAGCCATGGCGCCCACCATGCGCGCCGAGCGGTTCTATGCTGGCACCAAAACCGTTGCGCTCGAAGATGTTCCGATCCCACGGCCCGGCCCCGGCGAAGTCCTGGTCAAGGTTGCGTTCTGCGGCATCTGCCACTCGGATTTAAGTCTGATCAACGGAACCTTTCCCGCCCAGGCGCCGGTGGTCACCCAGGGGCACGAAGCGTCCGGCACCATCGCCGAGCTCGGCCCCGGGGTGACGGGCTGGGCCGAGGGCGACCGGGTGGTGGTGGCCGCCGGCCGCCCCTGCCAGCGCTGCCCCAACTGCCGTCGCGGCGACGTGGTGAACTGTTTGCGAATTCAGTTGATGGCCTTCGCTTATGACGGCGCGTGGGCCGAATACACGCTGGCCCAGGCGGCGGGTCTGACCCGCGTCCCGGACAACGTTCCGTTGGAACAGGCCGCGATCCTGGCCGACGCGGTCTCCACCCCGTTCGGTGCCGTGGTGCGCACCGGCAAGGTCGCCGTCGGGGAATCGGTCGGGGTGTGGGGTGTCGGCGGTGTGGGCACGCATATCGTCCAGCTCGCCAAACTCGTTGGGGCCGTTCCGGTGATCGCGCTGGACATCAACCCGGCGGTATTGGAGCGGGCGCTGCAGATCGGTGCGGACTATGCGTTCGACACCCGCGATGACGCGCTGCCCGACAAGCTCGCCGAGGTCACCGGCGGCCGGTTGCTCGATGTCGCGTTCGACGCCGTCGGACTCAAGGCCACGTTCGAGCAGGCGCTGGCCGCACTGACGGCCGGCGGCAGGCTGGTCGGGGTGGGCATGAGTGCGGAGTCACCGACCGTCGGCCCGACCGCCATGTTCGGGTTGACCCGCAAACAGGTGCTGGGCCACCTCGGCTACCAGAACGTCGACATCGAGACCCTGGCCAAGCTGGTTTCGTTTGGGCGGCTTGACCTTTCGCGTTCCATCAGCGAAGTGGTAGCCCTCGAAGACATTCATGAGGGCATCGAGAAGCTGGAGCGTCAGGACGGCAACCCGATCCGGATCCTGGTCCGCCCTTAGAGCAGCAGGAACGCGCGGACCCGGTCCAGCACCAGATCCGGCCGCTGATCGACGATCCAATGACCGACACCGGGAACCAGCTCGACCTCGAAATCGCTGATGTGATCCTCATATCCGTCGGTGCCGTCTGGGGTCATCACCGGATCCTCGGTGCCGGTCAGCCAGCGAACCGGGACGTCGACGCGGGCGTCGCTGTATTCGCCGCGCAACCAGCGCAGCAACTCCTTGGTCTGAAACGAGCGGTACCAACGGGATCCGGCCTCGGCGTGGCCGGGCTGGTTCATGCACTCGCTGTACATCTGCACCTCGTCGTCGGGCAACGTATAGCCGCCGCCCACCCACGACCCGAGGATGCGCAGAAACAGCGAGCCGGGCCTGCTGACCAGCCGCGGGCCAATCCGCGGCAACGACATTGGAATTTGATACCAGAACCGCCAGATCTTGCCCAGCGCCGCGAGATCGCGTTTGACGAAGGGCGCCGCCGTGTTGCAGCCGAAAAACCCGGTCACCTTCTCCGGGTGGCGCAGCATCATGATGAACGCGACAGGTCCGCCCCAGTCGTGCGCGACGAGCTTGACCTTGTCGATGCCCAACGCGTCCAGCACGCCGGCCAGGTCGTCGGCCATCTCGCTCTTGAGGTACTGCGAGTTCGGCGCCGAACTCCAGCCGGCACCGCGCAGGTCGGGGCAGAGCACACGGTAGCCGTCGGCGGCCAGGGGTCCGATCAGCGCGTGCCACTCCCACCAGTTCTGCGGAAAGCCGTGCACCAGCATCACTGCCGGGCCGTCGGCGGGACCGGCGTCGGCAACATGGATGGTGACCCCGCCACCGAGATCCACGTAGCGGTGTTCGACGCCGTCGAGTTCGGGCATGGTGACCATGCTGGACAAACCTAGTCCTCAGGTCAGGAATCGCTCAACGTAGGGAGCAAAGCGCTCCCGCAGTTCTTCTTCGTCCAGCCCGAACATCTCGCAGGAGGTCTCGACGCTGCCCAGCCGGCCCCGCTCGTGGCCGGCCAGGTAGGCACCGACGGCGCTGCGCACGTCGTCGTCGAACGGCTCGTCGGCCAGCGCGTATACCCGTTTGGCGACACCGAGTTCGTCGGCCATGAAGGTGTCGAACCGGATGTCGATGGACCGGTCGTGACCGATCGTGTCGCGGTCGCGGACCAGCGCGCCCAGCATCGCCTCGAGGCGGTCGATCCAGTAGTCCGCGATCTGCCGCACCGGCACCGGCGAGCGGTGCATGCGCGCCGAGTAGGTGATCATGGCGATCATCGACAGCGCCACCGGCACCGGGTCGCGGTGGGTGAAAACGACGATGCTGTCCGGGAATACGCGATCGAGCACCGGCACCTGCTCGAGATGTTGGGGAGACTTGAGCAGCCAGCGCCGGCCGCCGCGCAGGAACTGCATTGCCTTGAGTTGGCGCGCCAGGTACTCGTAATGCGGGGTCTGGTCGTGGCTCTGGTAGTAGTCCCGCCAGCGCGGCACGTGGCCCAGCGTCTCGAACAGCATGGTGGAGAAGTCGTTGGCCAGCAGCTGGATCTCTTCGTGCACGTGGTCGGTGGTCATCTCGTGCATCAGCGCGAAATGCGGCATCACCAGGTTGATCACGCTGACCGCGACATCCATGCGGGCCCGCCGCGGATCGGGCTCGACCCCGGCCTCGGACGGCAACGGAAACGGCTCGTTGCTCTCCCAGTACGGCATGGTGCGAAAGGTGGGCGCCGCCGCCAGCAGGTTGTGCAGGTGGGTGGTGCCGGTGCGCGGCAGGCCGGCGATGACCACCGGGGAGTGCAGCTCGATGTCGTCGATCTCGGGGTGCCGGCGCATCAGGTCGGTCAGCAGCAACCGGTTCTTGAGCAGCTGCAGCAGCTGGCCGTAGAAGTTGACCACCCCGGCGTCGTGCAGGCCGTCGATCTCCCGCAGGGCGGCGAGGTAGACGTCCAGTCGTTCGCGGTAGTCGTCGGCGCCGAAGTCGGACAGGCCGGTGTCGGCGCTGGCTTGGGCGTGCAGGGCGGCGGAATCCAGCGGACAGTTCGCGGCCATGCCGGCCATCATGTCCAGGATCGGCTGTGCCTCGGCGCTGAACCGGGGCTGCTCCAGATCGTCGAGGCGGGTCACGGCGACTTATGTTACCGTGGGTTTCGTAATGGTTCTAGATCTGGGTCGGCCCCGCGATCCGCGCATCGACGCGGCGGTGCTCAACGCCACGGTCGAACTGCTCGCCGAGACCGGTTACCCCGGCCTGCTGGTCTCGGCGATCGCCGAGCGTGCCGGCACCAGCAAGCCCGCGATTTACCGTCGCTGGCCCAGTAAGGCGCACCTGGTGCACGAGGCGGTGTTCCCGATCGGCGTTGCCACCGAAATCCCGCACACCGGAACGCTTTCCGATGATCTGCGCGAGATGGTGCGGCGTACCACGGCCGTACTGACCACCCCGGCGGCCACGGCGGCGCTGCCCGGCCTGATCGCCGAGATGGCCGCCGACCCGACATTGCATGCGGCGCTGCTGGAACGATTCGCCGGCCTCTTCGCCGGCGGGCTGGCCGAGCGGCTGCACAGCGCCGCCGCCCGTGGCGAGGTGCGCCCCGACGTGTCGGCTACCGACCTGGCCGAGGCGATCGCCGGTCTGACGTTGATCGCCCTACTCACCCGCATCAGCGAACTCGACGACGCCTGGGTCGATCGCACCACCACATTGCTCCTGAAAGGAATCGGCACATGACACACGAATCCACCACGGCGTGGAAAGAGCTGCTGGCCACCCTCGGCGATCTGGACCGCGGATTCCTCGAGGGCGACAAGGCGGTCACCGACGACCGCCATATCGCCGACGGCTACCGCATGCTGGCCACCACGCTGGGCGTCGCGCTGGACACCTACTTGTTCACCGAACCCGGCCGCCCGCAGTTCTTCGCCGTCAACACGCCGTTCCGCCGCGACCGCCGCTGGGGCGGTGACAACACCGACGCCTACTACTACTGCTGCCCGGTCGATCCGCAACGGCGCTACCGGGTCAGCGGCAACAAGGGTGACAGCGTGTATTTCTCGCTGACCGCCTACAACGAACCCTCGCCCGGCGCCTGGTCGGACCGGGTCGTCTCGATCGTCCGCGACACCGACCTCGACGTCGACGCCGACGGCAACTTCAGCTTCGAGTTCCCGCCGACACCCGACGCGGCGGTACTGATGACGCGGGACTACCAGGCCGACCCGTCGACCGGCCGCCCCGTCACCTGGAACATCGCGGCGCTCGACGATCCCGACCCGATCCGGCACGGTGACGCCGAGACGGCGCAACGGCTGCGGGCGGTGACCACGTGGCTGCGCACCATGTTCGCGATCGTGCCGCTGGCGGTGGGAACCCGCGCTGAGGACCAGCATGCGCTGGGGCACGAAGTGGCTTACACGGCAAATGAATTCGCCGATCCCTACCAGGTTCCCGACGCCAACTTCGGCTGGTCGGCGCGCGACGCGTGTTATGCCTACGGCAGTTTCGTGCTCCAGGACGACGAGGCCCTGGTGATCACGCACCGGCCGCCGGCGTGCCGGTTCTGGAATCTGGTGGTGTGGAACCAGTTCATGGCCACCTACGGCGCGTCGGAGGGACCCGACATTCGCTGTTCGATCAACTGCCACAGTGCGATACCCAACGCCGACGGCTCGGTGACCGTCGTGTTGGCCAAAGAGCGCACTGCACACCCGAATTCGCTGACGACCCTGGGCTACCCGCAGGGCAACCTGGCCTTCCGATGGTTCCTCGCCGATGGCGTGCCGGAGCGGCCGGCGGTGCAATTCGTGAAGGCGATCGACGCGCCGACCGACGTGTCTTAGCGGACAACCGGAATTCGGAGCAGCGACTGACGCTCGCCGCCCCAGTGGATGCTGATCCTGCCACGGTGGTTCGACCGGTAGTGCGCCGGGAAGTGCCCGAACCATGGATTCCGCGGTTGGGGGTAGCGACCGGCGATGACCAACCGCAGCGACTCTCCGGCACGGAACAATGTCGCCGACGCTGACAACGGAATCTGCACCGCCACAACGTCGTCGGCTTGTAGCGGCATGCGGGTGCGGAACGTGTGCTCGGGTTCATACGGGTGGCTCGCCGCCGCGTCGGGTTCGCGCAGCGAGAGCCGCAGCTGGCCCGACGCGACACGGTCGCGGCCATAGCCGTAGGAGCCCTCGAAGGGAACGTAGCGCGAACCGATCCATTTCTCCACTCCGACAAAGACATCGGCCTCGGGTGCGCCGTGCGCCGATACCCACAGCTGCAGGCTCATCGGCCCGGTTATCTCGGTGTCCTCGGAGAACACATGGGTAAAGGCCACTGCGCCGCGACGAGCCCTGAAGGTCGCATTGCCCTTGGGGGCAACGATTTCGGATAGCGCACCTCCGTCGCCGAGGTGCAAGTCTTGCCACTGCGTGCGGGCGAGCGGCCACTCGCTTTCGCTGCGCACCGCGACCACGTCCGTCCGGTTCTCGCGTACTTCCAGCCGCACGCGCGGCGGCTCGGGCACGTCGAGTCCGCGCAGGTAGCGGTCGAAGAACGCGAGCTGGGTTCGCTTCGCGTCCTCGCCATAGAAGACGGCCCATTTCGCCCCGCGGTGCGTGTAGGCAAAGCGATCAGCGGACCCAGCCTCTTGGAAGGCGCGCATCGATCCGCGGCTGTGCAGGTTGCTATCGGAAAAGCTGGTGCACACCAGCATCGGGACGGTGATCTTCGGGAGGTCGGGTGTGATGGACGACCACCACTCGTCGCGCAGGGGGTGCTGTGGGCGCTGCTTACCGAAATCGGTGCTCAACCGAGCCCGACGCTTGGTGACGGTCTGCCAGATTCGCGAGAAGCCATTCTCCGGGATACCCCCGGGCGTCATCAAGTCCCGGTAGGCGTCGGCGAACCCCTCCCACGGGCAGATCGCCTTCAGGCTCGGCGGATTCAGCGCCGCCACCTTGTATTGCGACATGGCAAGGTAGGACACCCCCAGCATGCCCACGCTGCCGGTGCACCAGGGTTGACATGCGGCCCACTCGATCAGCTGGTAGTTGTCGTCGGCCTCCTGGTCGGAGAACAGCGACCCCACGCCCTCGGAGCTGCCCGCGCCCCGGGTGTCCGCATTGATCACGGCGTATCCGTGCTGCGTCCACCAGACCGGATCGGGCGCCTCCCAATTGGTTTCGCTGGACAAGCTCAGCGGCTCGGGCTGATTCATCACCCGGTACTGCACGTTGACCGACCAGCCGTTGCGGGTCTTCTTGGGCAGCGCGTCCTTGTTGTAGGGGTGCGCGGACAGGATGACCGGGAACGGCCCGTCACCGGCCGGACGGTAGACGTTGACCCGAAGGCGAACACCGTCGGCCATCGGAACCGCGACGTCGTGATCCTTGACCAGGTCCGCGGGCGCCGGTGTCACGGTCACTGGGGGCCGGAGAGCGGCCTTGATCCTGCCGCGAGCGTAGGCGAATTCGCCGGGCCGCCGCCAGGGTCGATCTTTGACTGCCATTTCTGCCTCTGCTTTCATGCTTTTAAGTGCCACTCTAATGCATTTGATGGTCACTCTAATCCATGAGCTAGGCTGGTGTCCATGGTCGAAAAGGACGCCGCCACCGTGAGCAGGCAACAGCAGGTCGGGGCCATGGCCCGCCAGGAGACTCGCCGGAGGTTGCTGATCGCCGCCGGGGAGGAGTTCGAAGCGCGCGGCTACCAGGCGGCCACCGTGAGCAGGATCGCCGAGCGTGCCGGTGTCACGGTGCAAACCCTCTACCTGGCGTGGGGCAACAAGCGATCGTTGCTGCGTGCCTACCTGGAGTCCAGACTCACCGGCGGCGGACAGGATCCCGGTGCAGTCGTCGAACGCTTCGCGGGCAAGCCACCCCGGGAGGTTGTCGACGAGCTCGCCGCGCTCGTCGCCGAAATCGCCGACCGTGCAGCCATCGGGTGGAAGCTCTACCGGGACGCCTCGGCGGTGGATCCCGAGATTGCCGCCGACTGGGACGAGTTGCAGTCCCTGCGCCGAACGACGATCGACAGAGCACTGCGAAACATCCCCGCCGGCGCGCTGCGCGCTGGCATCGCTCGCCGCGAGGCCGTCGACACAGCATGGGCCATCGTCAGTCCGGAGTGTTATGAGCTGCTGGTGGCGCGGCGCGGTTACACACTGGATCAGTTTCAGAACTGGATGCGTCAGACGCTGCGGGCCGCGCTCCTGCGTTAGCCGCGGATCAGCTCGATCGCACGGCCCAGGGTCTCCAGCTTGGCGTCGAGCGTGTCCCCCGCCGGGTACAGCCGCACCGTGTTTACGCCCGCCTCTCGCCAATCCGCAAGGCGCGCAACCACCATCGCTTCGGTTCCGATCAGCGTGGTGGCCAATACCATCTCGTCGGTGATCAGCGCGGTCGCACCCGACCGGTCGCCGGCCTGCCAACGCGACCGCACCGCTTCGGCGACCTCGCTCCAACCCTGCCGGCTGTAGGCCCGGTTGTAGTAGTTGGTGCTCGCCGACCCCATGCCGCCGAGGCTGAAGGCCAGCTCGGTCTTGCGTGCCGCGACCATGCCCCGTAGTTCGTCCTCATCGCGGGCGAACGCGACCTCGGCACCCTGGCAGATGTCGATATCCGCGCGGGTCCGCCCGGCCGCGGCCAGGCCGTCGTCGAGGTGGGCGAAATATGCCTGCCCGGCGCCTTCGGGCACGAAACTGGTGCCCAGCCAGCCGTCGGCGATCCGCCCGGTCAGCCGCAGCATCGCCGGTGACAAGGTGGCCAGATAGATCGGGATCGGGTGCTCGGTGCGGGTCGACAACCGCATCGGCTTCGCCTCACCCGGACGGGGTATCTGAAACTCCTTGCCGGAGTAGGAGATTTTGCCGCCCGCGAACGCCTCGCGGATGATGTCGACGGTTTCGCGGACACGCGCCAGCGGCCCCGCGAACGAGACGCCGTGCAGCCCTTCGATCACCTGCGGACCCGAGGCGCCCAGGCCGAGCAGGAACCGACCCGACGACAGGTTGGCCAAGGTGATAGCGGTCTGGGCGACCAGCACCGGTGAGCGGGTGCCGACCTGCAGCACGCCCGAGCCGAGCAGCATTCGTTCGGTGCGCGCCGCCAGGAAGCCCAGTGCGGAAACCGCGTCGGCTCCCCACGCCTCGGCGACCCAGCACACGTCCAGGCCCAGCTTTTCGGCCTCGACCACGAATTCCACCGTCTCGGCCGGCGCCACCGACAGCTCGACCGTCGTGGCGGTGCGCATCAGCGCACCCCGTGCTCGGCCAGCCTCTTGATCGCGGCCAGGGTCTTGTCGATGGCGGCTTCGAACTCGCGCAGCCGCACGAACACGATCTTCTGTTCCTTGTCGGGCATCGCGTCGATCGCGGTGGACAATCCGGAGCGGCCCGGACCCAGCTGCGTCCAGTACGACAGCGTGGTGCCGCCGTCCTGCGGTGTCAGGCTGAACCGCCAGGTCGCGGCGGGGCATTCGGGTTCGCCTACCGCCCAACTGAATTCGCGTGGTTGGTCACACGAGACGATCTGCGAGATGCTGCTCCACTTGCCGAATGCGTCGTGTTCGTTGTAGCCGACGAAACGGGCGCCGACCCGCGGGCCGGTCACACCGTCGAGCCATTCGACGCGTTGCAGTTCGTTGCTCAGGGTCGGCATCAGCTCGATGTCGGAGACCAGATCCCACACTCGCTGCGGATCGGCGTCGATCCATGTCGAGGCTTGCACGGTCGGGTTGTCCGCATAACGCGCGCCGGTCCACTCCACCCCACCCATTAAAGACCTCGAAGCCCGGGGTTTCGACAACGCGAGCCCCGGGCTTCGTAGGTCAATGTCGTAGGTCAGCGGGTCTTCATGCAGCGACCGGCTCCAGTTCGACGCTGCCGGACTTCTTGGCCTTGGCGTTCGGCAGCCAGGAGTCCGGGACACTGAGCCGGACGATCTTGCGCACGACCGTGCCGAACTGCCGCAGCAACGGACCCTTGTTGTACGGGATTCCGTACCGCTCGCAGATCTCCTGCACCTCGGGCGCAATCTCGGCGTAGCGGCGGGCCGGCATGTCGGGGAATAAGTGGTGCTCGATCTGGTGCGACAGGTTGCCCGACAGCAGGTGGAAGAGCTTGCCGCCGGTCAGGTTCGCCGAGCCCAGCACCTGGCGGAAGTACCACTGGCCGCGGGTCTCGTCCTTGGTCTCCTCGACGGTGAACTCCTGGGTGCCGTCCGGAAAGTGCCCGCAGAAGATGATCATGTACGACCACACGTTGCGCATCAGGTTGGCGGTCAGGTTGCCGCTGAGCACGAACGGCGCGAACGGGCCGGCCAGCAGCGGGAACGCGACGTAGTCCTTGAGGGTCTGCCGGCGGGTCTTGGCCCAGATCTCCTTGAGCGTCTGTTTCTTGTCGCGCAGCCGGATCTCGCCGGAGCGAATCCGCTCGGTTTCCAGCTCGTGCAGCGCGACGCCGTACTGGAACAGCACCATCAGCAGGAACGCGTAGACCGGGTTGCCCAGGAAGTACGGCTCCCACTTCTGGTCTTCGCTCATCCGCAGGATGCCGTAGCCCACGTCGCGGTCCATGCCGACGATGTTGGTGTGGGTGTGGTGCATGTAGTTGTGCGAGTGCCGCCACTGGTCAGCCGGGCAGGCGGTGTCCCACTCGAAGTCGTTGCCGGAGATCGTCGGGTCACGCATCCAGTCGTACTGGCCGTGCATGATGTTGTGGCCGATCTCCATGTTGTCCATGATCTTCGCGATGCCCAGCATCCCGGTGCCCAACAGCCACGCCGGCGGCAGGAAGAGCAGCGCGCGGCCGCCCACCTCCAGGGCACGTTGCGCCTTGATGACCTTGCGGATGTACTCCGCATCCTGTTCGCCGAGGTCGGCCATCACCCGTTCCTTGATGGCGTCGAGTTCGCGGCCGAACTCGTCGGCTTGTTCCTTGGTGAGGGTGATCTTGTTCTGTGTCATGGCTTTTGCTCCCTTTGATTCGGCGTGGTCAGAGGGCGATCTCGACGTCACCGACGGGCACGGTGACGCAGATCTGGACGTTCTCGTCGGGCTGGGTCGAGACGGCACCGGTGATCAGGTTGCGCACGGTGCCGGAGGTCTTGCGGCGGGTGCAGGTGTGGCAGATACCCATCCGGCATCCGTTCTTGGGCGCCAAGCCGGCCGACTCGGCCTGCTCGAGGATCGACCGGCCGTCGTCTTCGACGTCCACCTTGCTGTCCCCGAAGCTGACTCGACCACCCGTCGGGTTGGCCGGCACTTCGATCACCGGCGGCGTGAAGCTTTCGGTGAACACCTTTTCACAGTTCGCCGCGGCACACTGTGCCCGGACGGCGTCGACCAAAGCGGTTGGCCCGCAGACGAACACCGCGTCGGGTGCGTCCATCGCGATGGCCAGGTGTTCGGCACCGAACCGGCCCTCGAGGTCGCCGGCACCGGATCGGGTGTAGCCGTGCAGCACCCGCACACCGGGCATCATCGCCAGCTCGTCGCGATAGCAGGCTTCCGCGGCGGTCCGGGCGTAGTGCACGAAGGCGATCTCGCCGGGGTGCCCTTCGGCGACCAGCGTGCGCAGCATCGCCATGACGGGCGTGATGCCGCTGCCGCCGGAGACGAACAGGATCCGCCGCGGCCGCTGGTCGGGCAACACGAAGTCGCCTCCGACGCCGTCCAGGCCGACCACCATGCCGCGACGGGCCTGCTCATACAGGTAGGTCGAGACCAGCCCGCCATCGTGGACGCCGATGGTCAGCTCGAGTTGCGAGCTGCCCTCGACGTTGGCCGGCGAGTAGCACCGGGAGTGCATGCGGCCGTCGATCTCGACGGTCACGTTGACGAACTGCCCGGCTTTGACGGTGTGGCGTTCGGTGAACGCGTCGTTCGGGGCCAGCGTCAGGGTGACGCTGCGCGGCGTCGTCCGCCGGACGTCGATCACCTTGGCGCGGGCGTCGCCCGACGTCCACGTCGGCTCGACAAGCTCGGTGTAGCGGTCGACGCCGTGCGGGCCGGTGAGGACGTCGACCAGGCTTGAACTCAGGACTCGCTTCGCGACCGTCCGAGTGAAAGTTTGAGTGAACATATGTACACCGTGACATCGGTCGGTGCAGGTGGTCAAGGGTTTTCTTGCCTTCTGTGTTACGGTTCACATAGTGAACAGTCGTACTCCTAGCTCACACTCGCGGCGCACCAGCCGGGAGAAGAACCGCGACGGGGGCTCACGCGAAGAACGCAAGGAAGCCACCCGGCGGGCCATCATCGCCGCGGCCCTGAAGTTGCTCAACGAGCGCAGCTTCAGCGGCCTGAGCCTGCGCGAGGTCACCCGTGAAGCCGGGATCGTGCCCGCCGCGTTCTACCGCCACTTCGACTCGATGGAGGCACTCGGGCTGGTCCTGATCGACGAATCGTTCCGCAGCCTGCGCGACACGTTGCGGGGCGCGCGGGCCGGCAAACTCGACCCGAACCGGGTGATCGAATCGTCGGTGGAGATCCTGATCGGCAGCGTCGCCGAACAACGCGAACACTGGCGCTTCATCTCGCGCGAGCGCTCTACCGGACTCTCGGTGCTGCGCTACGCCATCCGCACCGAAATCCGGCTCATCACCTCCGAACTGGCCACCGACCTGGCCCGCTTCCCGCGGCTCAACGAATGGAGCACCGAGGATCTCAACGTGCTGGCAAGCCTTTTCGTCAACGCGATGATCGTGACCGCCGAGGCCATCGAGGACGCGCAGAGCGCCGAGGCGCTCGAAGAGATCCACCGGATCGCGGTCAAGCAGCTGCGCATGATCGCGATCGGCGTCGCGAGGTGGAAGAGCGAAACCTAGCTCATTCGTCGACGACGGTGAACAGCGAGCTGCCGTCCTCGGGGGTGCCGTCGATCTGGCCCCGGTGCACACCACCGGGCAGCTCGTCGGTCAGGTCGGGATCGGTGCGAGCGGGCCGAATCTCGTCGGGCTCCTCCGCGGCGAGCTTCTGGTCCAGCGATTCGCCTTCCCGCTCCTCGCGCGCCGTCATGCCGAACTTGTCGGCCTCGCTCCAGTCGTCGGGCGGGTCGACGACGATGTCGCCGTCGTCGTTGCGCACCTCGTCCGAATCGGTGGACTCACTCGGGTCCAGGGTGTCGTCAGGGCCGGTTGCCATGCGCGATTGGTTGCCCAGGCCGCTGACGGCTAAACCCGCTCAACGCGGATCACGCCACATCGCCCACAATGTGGGCCCGCCGTCGGGAACCTCGAGCTCTCCGGTGACCCGGAACCCGAAACGCTGGTAATACGGCACATTCTCGGGCTTGGAGGACTCCAGATAGGCCGGACAGTACTCGGCGTCGCAGCGCTGCAGGCGGGATCGCATCAGCACCTGGCCGAAGCCCTGGCCGCGCACCGACGGGTCGCTGCCGATCGCCGCGAGGTACCAGTGCGGCTCTTCGGGATGTGCGCGCTTCATCAGCTCCTGCACAGCGCGACCGCGAGCGGATTTAGCGCCGAACACCCGCAGGAACGTCGGGATCTGCGCCAGCTGCGCCCGGCCCGACTCCCGCCACCGGTTCGGCGGATCCCACAGGGCGGCCGCACCGATCTCCGGCCCGTCGCAGGCCACTTCGACGCCACCACCGGCCAGATGGTGATGACGGGTCATGGTGGCGAACACGCGACCCAGGTGCCGGCGCCGCTTGTCGTCGTCGGGCAGAATCCACATCGCCACCGGATCGTCGTAGAACGCCCGGCCCAGGGTTTGGCCCAGCTCGCGGACATCGGATTTGCGCGCCGGACGCGCTTGCGGGGTCACCTCACTCACCGTAGGTGCGCGGCCGCCAAGGAGCCAGCAGCGCCGGCACATACGATGGACTGGCTTGAACCAGCTTCATCGGAGATGCCGGCGCGGCGTTGCGCCGGGGAAACGGCGGCACCAGGTGTGGGACTTCGAGACCGATCCGGAATATCAGGCGAAGCTCGACTGGGTCGAAGAGTTCATGGTCAGCGAACTCGAGCCGCTGGACCTGGTGGCACTCGACCCGTACGACAAGCAGAACGCCGAGATGGTGGCGATCCTGCGCCCGTTGCAGCAGCGGGTGAAGGAGCAGGGCCTGTGGGCCGCGCACCTGACGCCCGATCTCGGCGGGCAGGGTTTCGGTCAGGTCAAGCTGGCGCTGCTCAACGAGATCCTGGGCCGTTCCCGGTGGGCTCCCTCGGTGTTCGGTTGCCAGGCACCGGATTCGGGCAACGCCGAGATCCTGGCGCTGTTCGGCACCGAACAGCAGAAGGCCCGGTACCTGCAGCCGCTGCTGGACGGCGAGATCACGTCCTGCTATTCGATGACCGAGCCGCAGGGCGGATCGGACCCGGGGCTGTTCGTCACCTCGGCCAAGCGCGACGGTGACGATTGGATCATCAACGGCGAGAAGTGGTTTTCCACCAACGCCAAGCACGCGTCGTTCTTCATCGTCATGGCGGTCACCAACCCCGAAGGCCGTACCTACCAGAAGATGTCGCTGTTCATCGTGCCGGCCGAGACACCCGGTATCGAGATCATCCGCAATGTCGGGGTCGGCGCCGAGTCGTCGAAACGAGCCACCCACGCCTACGTTCGCTACCGCGACGTCCGGGTGCCCGCCGACCATGTGCTCGGCGGCGAGGGACAGGCGTTCATGATCGCCCAGACCCGCCTCGGCGGGGGCCGCATCCATCACGCGATGCGCACAATCGCGTTGGCGCGCCGGGCATTCGACATGATGTGCGAGCGCGCGGTGTCACGGCAGACCCGGCACGGCCGGTTGTCGGATTTCCAGATGACCCAGGAGAAAATCGCCGACAGCTGGATCCAGATCGAGCAGTTCCGGCTGCTGGTGCTGCGCACCGCCTGGCTGATCGACAAGCACCACGACTATCAGAAGGTGCGCCGCGACATCGCGGCGGTGAAGGTCGCGATGCCGCAGGTGCTGCACGACGTCGCGCAGCGGGCGCTGCACCTGCACGGCGCCCTGGGCGTCTCCGACGAGATGCCGTTCGTCAAGATGCTGGTGGCCGCCGAGTCGCTGGGCATCGCCGACGGCGCCACCGAGCTGCACAAGATGACGGTGGCCCGCCGCACGCTGCGCGAATATCAGCCTGTGACAACGCCTTTCCCGTCCCAACACATACCGACCCGCAAGGCCGAAGCCGAGGCGCGACTGGCCGCCCGACTGGAACACGCGATCGCCGAGTTCTGAGGCTCGCCACCCTAGGTGACGTAGCGAATGATGCTTTCGGCGACACAGGCCGGCTTGGCCGCCCCGTCGATCTCGATGGTGGTCGACAGGATGCCCTGCACCGCGCCGTTACCGAGGTCGTCGACGCTCACCAGCGAGCTCGTCGCGCGTACCCGGGAACCCACCGGAACCGGTGACGGGAAGCGAACCTTGTTGAGGCCGTAGTTGATCGCCAGCTTGACGCCGTTGACGGTGTAGATCTCGTGGTGCAGTCGCGGTAGCAGCGACAAGGTCATGAAACCGTGGGCGATGGTCGTCCCGAACGGCCCCGTGGCGGCTCGCTCCGGGTCGACGTGGATCCACTGGTGGTCGCCGGTCGCGTCGGCGAACAGGTTGACCTCTTCCTGGCTGATCGTCACCCAGTCGCTCTGCCCGAGCGTCTCGCCCGCCGCGGCGGCGAAGTCGGCGACTGACTCGAAGGTGCGCATGGATCAATCCTCTCGTACGGGTATCCATAGAACTTATGCGGCTGCTCTTAATCGCTGACACGCACGTCCCCAAACGGGCACGCGACCTGCCTGCCGAGGTGTGGGATCAGGTCGCTGCCGCCGACGTCGTCATCCATGCCGGCGATTGGGTGGTGCCCGGGCTGCTCGACGAACTCGAAGCCAGGTCACGCCGCCTCGTGGCCTGCTGGGGCAACAACGACGGCCCCGAGTTGCGCGCGCGGCTACCCGAGCGCGCCGATGTGGTGCTGGCCGGGCTGCGTTTCACCGTGGTACACGAGACCGGTGCCGCGGCCGGTCGCGACGCGCGCATGTCGCGGCTCTACCCCGACACCGACGTGCTGGTCTTCGGCCACAGCCACCTCCCGTGGGACACCACTTCGCAGACCGGCCTGCGGCTGCTGAACCCGGGCTCGCCGACGGATCGCCGCAGGCAGCCGCACTGCACCTATGTGACCGCCACCGCACACAACGGCGCGCTGACCGACGTCGTTCTACACAGGATCAATAAATAGCTCGGCTACAGAGGTATTATGGCGGGCAGTGAGCACGCACACCGATCTCGCCGCCGACATTCCGCGGACCCTGGGCAGGTTCCGCCGCCAGCTGCGACGCGCGGTGGGCACCTGGTACTCACCCGGGCGGCTGTCGGAGTCGCAGGCCGAGTTGCTGCGGCTGGTCTCCCACCGGCCGGGCGTCTCGGTCAGCGTCGCCGCCGCCGAACTCGGGCTGGTGCCCAACACCGCCTCCACCCTGGTGACCAAACTGTGCTGCGCGGGCCTGTTGGAACGTACCCCCGATCCTGCCGACCGCCGGGTCAGCAGGTTACGGCTCACCGAGTCGGCCCAGCAGGTGATGGACGCGACGGCGCACCTGCGGCGTGCGGTGCTCACCGACCTGCTCGACGAGCTTGACGAGCACCAAATCGGGGTATTGGCCCAGGGATTGGAGGTCCTCGAAACGATGACCAAAATGCTGCAGGAACGAAAGCCATGACCGCGGCCATCGACTGCCGGCACCTGACCTATCGCTACGGTCAACACCTCGCCGTCGACGACGTGACCTTCGACGTACAGCCCGGCGAGACGATGGGTCTGCTCGGCCCCAACGGTGCCGGCAAGACGACCGTGGTGCGGGTGCTGACCACGCTGGCTCCGGTCCAGGACGGCGAACTGAGCATTTTCGGGATGGATGCGCGGCGGCAGACCATCGACATCCGCAGCAATATCGGCTATGTGCCGCAACAACTTTCGATCGAAACCGCGTTGACCGGCCGGCAGAACGTGGAGTGGTTCGCCCGGTTGTACGGCGTTCCCCGCGCCGAGCGCACCGACCGGGTGGAGCAGGCGCTGGCCGCCATGGACCTGCTCGACGTGGCCGACAAGCTCGCGTCGAGCTTCTCCGGCGGCATGGTCCGCCGACTCGAAGTGGCACAAGCGCTGGTGAACCGCCCGTCGTTGCTGGTGCTCGACGAGCCGACGGTGGGCCTGGATCCGATTGCGCGCGACGGGGTCTGGACGCAGGTCAAGAGCATGCAGGAGATGTTCGGCATGACCGTACTGTTGACCACCCACTACATGGAGGAAGCCGACGCGCTGTGTGATCGGGTCGCGCTGATGCACCACGGTGCGCTGCAGGCGGTGGGAACGCCGGATGAGCTGAAGGCCACCGTGTCGCCAACCGCAACCCTCGAAGACGTATTCCGTCACTACGCCGCGTCAGGACTGGACGCCGGGCCGGCGGACATGCGCGAAATCCGGTCCAGCAGAAGGACAGCACGCCATGTCGGCTGAGCGCGCCGCCACCCCGCCGATGAACCTGGTCCACGCCCCGCGCGGACTCGACCGGGTCCGGGCGACCGCGAGCCGGGTCGGCGCCTTCGCGATCGTCGAGCTGCAGAAGCTGCGTCACGACCGCACCGAACTCGTGACCCGGATGGTGCAACCCGCGCTCTGGCTGCTGATCTTCGGAACCACGTTCAGCCACCTGCGCGTCATCGACACCGGAAACGTTTCCTATCTGGCTTTTCTCGCGCCGGGCATCATCGCGCAGTCGGCGCTGTTCATTTCCATCTTCTATGGCATCCAGATCATCTGGGATCGCGATGCCGGGGTGTTGGCCAAGCTGATGGTGACGCCGGCGCCCGCGTCGGCGCTGATCACCGGCAAGGCATTCGCCGCCGGAGTGCGGTCGGTGGCCCAGGTCGTCGGTGTACTGGCGCTGGCGTACCTGATGCGAATCGGGTTGACGGTCAACCCGATTCGCATCCTTGCGGCGATGGCCGCCGTGATGCTCGGCGCCGCGTTCTTCGCCTGCCTGTCCATGACGCTGGCCGGGCTGGTGCGCAGCCGTGACCGGCTGATGGGCATCGGCCAGGCGATCACGATGCCGCTGTTCTTCGCGTCCAACGCGCTCTACCCGGTGGATGTGATGCCGGGCTGGCTGCACGCGCTGAGCAAGGTCAACCCACTGAGTTACGAGGTGGATGTGCTGCGGTCGCTGTTGATCGGCACCCCATTCCACCTGGTGGACGTCGCGGTGCTGCTGGTTGCGCCGGTGATCGGCGTCGTCACGGCGTCAAAGGTGTTGCGGCGCCTGGTCGCATAGCTAGTCACGTGGTGGCGTTGTGCCGAAATGCATTCGGCTGCAAATCGTTATCGCAACGCGACCACCCGCGTACGGAGTCCTGCCCGATTCCTAATCGTTAGCCAACCGCGACATGGCGGTACGGCCGCGACAGCCGGACTGTGTCTGCCAACTGTGTTTCACTCGCCCAGAACAGATTCGACCGCACCGAGCGGCAGACGAAATTTACGGGATGGGTAGGGAGCGATGTCGTTCTTGAAAGAGATGCGAAAGCTGCGTGGCGCCGCCGAAACCATGCCCCGCAGGCTGACGATCGCGGCCGTGGGTGCTGCCTTGCTGGCCGGTCTCGTCGGCGCGGTCGGCGCAACAAGCCCCGCGAGTGCGTTCTCCCGGCCGGGCCTGCCGGTCGAAAGCCTGCAGATCCCGTCACCGTCGATGGGCCGCAACATCAAGGTCCAGTTCCAGGGCGGCGGCGCGCACGCCGTCTACCTGCTCGACGGCCTGCGCGCCCAGGACGACTACAGCGGCTGGGACATCAACACCCCCGCGTTCGAGGAGTTCTACGGTTCCGGGCTGTCGGTGATCATGCCCGTGGGCGGCCAGTCCAGCTTCTACAGCGACTGGTACCAGCCCTCGCAGGGCAACGGCCAGGGGTACACCTACAAGTGGGAGACCTTCCTGACCCGGGAGATGCCGGCCTGGCTGCAGGCCAACAAGGGCGTCTCACCGGCCGGCAACGCGGCCGTCGGCCTTTCCATGTCGGGCGGTTCGGCGCTGATCCTGGCGGCCTACTACCCGCAGATGTTCCCCTACGCCGCGTCGCTGTCGGGCTTCCTGAACCCGTCCGAAGGGTGGTGGCCGACGCTGATCGGCCTGGCGATGACCGACTCGGGCGGGTACAACGCCAACAGCATGTGGGGGCCGTCCACCGACCCGGCCTGGAAGCGCAACGACCCCATGGTGCAGATTCCGCGGCTGGTCGCCAACAACACCCGGATCTGGGTCTACTGCGGCAACGGCACCCCCAGCGACCTCGGCGGTGACAACATGCCGGCGAAGTTCCTCGAGGGCCTCACGCTGCGCACCAACCAGCAGTTCCAGCAGACCTACGCCGCCACCGGCGGGCGCAACGGCGTGTTCCAGTTCCCCAGCAACGGCACCCACTCCTGGAACTACTGGAACCAGCAGCTGATGGCGATGAAGCCCGACATGCTGGCCGTCCTCAATGCGGTCAACACACCCCCGCCGCCCGCGCCGGCTGCCCCCGGCGCTCCGGCTGCCCCCGGCGCGCCGGGCCAACCGGCAACCTAACCCCCGCAAGCCACATCGGCAGCAGCGCAACGGCCAGCGCTGCTGCCGATGTTTTTTAACCGACGCCCGAGCTAATCCAGCAGACCGCGCCGGTCGGCGTGCAGGTAGGTGTAACAGGTGGTCACCGCGCAGACGAAGGCCGCGACACCCAGCATCTGGGTGCCGCTGACCACCAGGCTGACCGCGCCACCGATGGTCGCGCCCAGCATGAAGCTGGCGAGCAGCAGGAAATATCCCAGCCAGTCCTCGATCTTTCCGCCGGCCAGGTGCCGTTCGATGCCCTGGCCCATCTTGACCAGCGTGCCGGTCACATAGCTCAGCGGCACCGACACTTCGCCGTCCTTGACGAACGAGGTGTTCAACGCGCCGATCCCGAACACCACGCACATGATCGGCACGAAATCGAGCAGGGTTGCGTCCCAGCCGTCCAGCACGATGTCCAAGCCGGTGGCGAATACCAGCGAAAACGTGGTCAACACGGTCGGACCGTGCGGGTGCGCCACCCAGTACCGTCGCCGACACACCGAGGAGACCACCACGCCGGTCAGGAAGCAGAGCAGCAACGTGCCTGCGGTTATCGACAGCCAGACGTCGCCGCGGAACACGCCCAGCACCGCGCGCTGGGCGTTGCCGGTCATGAACGTCACGAAGTAACCCGCGGAGTGGGTGAACGCGGTGGCGCCGATCACCCCGGCCAGCGCGGCCAGCACCCAGGACAGTCTGGCTTCGCTGTCGTAGATCTCCTTCTGCACAGCAGCATGCTTCCAGAGCCTGCCGAGCGGCTGCCAATCCTGCGGGTCAGCTGGTCGTCAGACGGGCGATCGAGCGCAGCGGAATCGGCAGCCAGGTGGGCCGGTGCCGGGATTCGTAGCCGGTCTCGTACACCGCCTTATCCAGTTCGTAGGCGCCCAGCAGCAGCGCCGAATCACGCGGGTCGACACCGGAGGCGGCGGCGTACCCGTCGCAGAATGCGGTGCGGTTTCGCTCGACCCACTCCCGGGCCCGGGCGGCCAGTTGCTTGTCTGCGGCCTGATCGACCAGCGGCCCGTACGCGGCGTACTCGAATGACCGCAGCACGCCGGCCACATCGCGCATCGGCGAATCGGGCGCCCGGCGCTCGCTCAGCGGTTGCCCCGGCTCGCCCTCGAAGTCGATCAGTATCCAGGTCTCGGGGGTGCGCAGCACCTGCCCCAGGTGCAGGTCGCCGTGTACGCGCTGCACCGTGATCTGCTCGTCGGCGAGTTTGCCGAGGCGCTCCCGGACCGTCGCCGCGTATTCCTTCAGCTCCGGCACCGCGGCCACCGACGCCGACAGTCGCGACAGCATGTGCTCCAGCGGGAACGGGGCCTGCGAGGTGCCCAGGTGCTCGGCCAGGGTGGCGTGCACCGAGGCCACAGCTTCACCGAGCCGGTAGGACTCCCCGGCGAAGTCGCCACCCACCTCGTGGGCGTACAGGTCGCCCTCGGCGAACAGATCGCGGACGCTGGCGGTGGCCATCGCCCAGCCCTCGGCGGCGTTGCCGGCGAACGCGGTCACCATGCCCAGCGGGGAGGTCGCATCCGCCGAGTCACCCGGCGCCCCGATCTCGTAGCTGCCCAGCAGCCGGGCCACGTGCGGGTTGCCGGCGCGGCCAAGCACCCGGTTCAGCTCGATGTCGGGGTTGATCCCCGCGCTGACCCGGCGGAACACCTTGAAAATGGCCGCGGGCGCGCGGTCGAAGATCACGCTGGTGTTGCTCTGCTCGGCGTCGGAAACCCGGGGATAGGCCTCCAGTGGCAATTCGACGTCCGGTTCCCTGATGAACCTGATTTGGGCGCCGTCGGCGGCGCGTACCGCGGATTCGTCGATCAGCGAGAGCAGGAACTGCGGCGCCGCGCCGTCGTACAGCGCGTCGAAACCGGTGTGTTGGTCGACCTCGCCGATGGTGGCCAGGGTGCTGAACTCCGAGATCGGCGCGGTGTCCCAACGGACGATTATCTGGTAGCCCTCGGAGGATCCGTCGGTGTAGGCGACATCGAGCAACACCAGTTCCAGGTCGTCGCGCAGCGGCACGACGATCGCCGGCTCGGCGGCCGAGGGCTGCCGGTTGCGCCCGGCGTACCAGCGTTGCTGCGGGAGCCACTCCGACCAGGGCAACTTCCCGGCGGCCAGATAGCGCCGCTCCTCCTCATCGCTGCGCTCTGCATCGTCGCCGGCGGTCATATGGCGCCGCTCCTCCTCATCGCTGCGCTCTGCATTGTCGCCGGCGCGTTCGGAGCGGGTCATCGGTGCTCCTCCTCGGATGCGGACAACTGGAACCAGTAGAACCCGTGCCCCGGCAGGGTCAGCAGATAGGGCAGGTGCCCGATCCGCGGGAATTCCACGTGTCCGGTCAGCTCGATGGGTGTGTAGTTGTTCCATTGCTGCAGGTTCAGCTCGATCGGCTGGGGAAACCGAGAAAGGTTGTTGACGCACAGCACCACGTCGTTCTCGTCGTCCTCGCGGACCACCTCGCGCACGAAGGCCAGCACCGAGGGGTTGGACCCGCCCAGCTCGTGGAAAGACCCGACGGCGAACGCGTCGTGGCGCCGGCGCACCGCAAGCATGGTGCGGGTCCAGTTGAGCAGCGACGTCGAGGTGTCGCGCTGGGCTTCAACGTTGACCGCCTGATAGCCGTAGACCGGGTCCTGGCTGGTCGGCAGGTAGAGCCGGCCCGGGTTGGCGGTGGAGAACCCGGCGTTGCGGTCCGGTGTCCACTGCATCGGCGTCCGGACACCGTCGCGGTCACCGAGCCAGATGACGTCGCCCATGCCGATCTCGTCGCCGTAGTACAACACCGGCGAGCCGGGCAGCGACAACAGCAGCGCGTTGAACAGCCGCATCTGGTTGAAGTCGTTCTCCAGCAGCGGCGCCAGTCGGCGGCGGATGCCCACGTTGGCCTTCATCCGCGGGTCCTTGGCGTACTCGGCGTACATGTAGTCGCGTTCTTCGTCGCTGACCATCTCCAGCGTCAGCTCGTCGTGGTTGCGCAGGAAGATCCCCCACTGCGCCATATCCGGAATATCGGGTGTCTGAGCCAGGATCTCCGAGATCGGGAACCGGGACTCCCGGCGGACCGCCATGAAGATGCGCGGCATCAGCGGGAAGTGGAACGCCATGTGGCACTCGTCGCCGCCGGTGGTGGGGTCGCCGAAATACTCGACCACGTCGGCCGGCCACTGATTGGCCTCGGCCAGCAGCACCCGGCCGGGAAACTCGTCGTCCACCACCTTGCGGCACCGCTTGAGGAAGGCATGCGTCTCGGGCAGGTTCTCGCAGTTGGTTCCCTCCCGCGCAAACAGGTAGGGCACCGCGTCCAGCCGGAACCCGTCGATACCCAGCCCGAGCCAGAACCGGATGACGTCGATCATCGCCTCCTGCACCGCCGGGCTGTCGTAGTTCAGGTCCGGCTGGTGCGAGAAGAACCGGTGCCAGTAGAACTGGCGGCGCACCGGGTCGAAGGTCCAGTTCGACTCCTCGGTGTCGACGAAGATGATCCGCGCGTCGGTGTACTTCTCGCTGGTGTCGCTCCACATGTAGAAGTCGCCGTAGGGGCCGTCCGGGTCCCGCCGGGACTCCTGGAACCACGGGTGGGAGTCCGAGGTGTGGTTCATCACCAGGTCGGTGATGACCCGGATGCCTCGCTGGTGGGCCTCGTCGATCAGCGCCACGAAATCCTCGACGGTGCCGAACTCGGGCAGCACCTTGTAGAAGTCGCGGATGTCGTAGCCGCCGTCACGTAGCGGTGAGTCGTAGAACGGCGGCAGCCAAAGGCAGTCGACGCCGAGCCACTGCAGGTAGTCCAGGCGGTCGATCAGTCCGCGCAAATCCCCGGAGCCGTCGGCATTGGAGTCGAAGAATGCCCGAACCAGCACCTCGTAGAAGACTGCGTGCTTGAACCAGGTCGGGTCGGCGGGCAGGGCGGCCGCGTTGCCGAAGTCCTCGACGTTGGGGTGCTCAACCACACCCCCTTCGACGTGACTGCCCTTCGCGGGATCGTGGGCGGGATCCTGCCGGACGGCAACTCTCTCGTTCATCAAATCCACGATGCCACGGGTACCCGACGCGGCTCGTTAAGAATCGCGCATGCCGACATGTGCGGAATCTGACACCGAATCACGGCTAGTACCAAAAGAATTGGCTTGCCGCAACTCGTACGTCAGGCCGGTGGTCCCTCGGCCAGCGTCACGTTCTCGGTGCGCGCGACACCCGACTTCGACGTGAAGCTGATCGAGACGGTGTCGCCGGGGTGGTGCCCGTTGAGGGCGTCGGACATGGCGGTCGCCGAGTTGATCGGAGTGCTGTCCAGCGCGGTGATCACGTCGCCGACCGAGATGCCGACCGACGCCGCGGGGGCGTTGCCGACCACCCGCTGGACGCGTGCGCCGTTGCCGTTGTTGTCGACCACACCCAAGCCGAGGAACGCCGTTGGGCCGATGTGCACGGTGGGCGATCCCCCGCCGCCGCGGATCTGGTTGGCAACGCTCATCGCCGTGCCGATCGGGATGGCGAAGCCCTGGCCGCCGCCGGACATCTGGAAGTTCTCGGTCGCCGCGGTGTTCATTCCGACGACCTGGCCGGAGCCGTTGACGACGGGCCCGCCGGAGTCACCGGGCTGGATCGGCGCGTCGAACTGGATCAGGCCGTTGAGCGTCTCGGCGGCACCGGTCAACGCGTCCGAGGCCTGCACGGTTTGGCCGGTGGCGATCACCTTTCCGCCCAGCGCGCGCGGTGTACCGCCCTGGCCACCGGTGTTGCCCATCGCCACCACCGGTTCGCCGACGGCCACGCCGCCGCCGATCGCCGCGCTGGGCAGGCCGCCGGCGCCGCGGAGCTGCAGCAACGCCACATCCTGGGTGCGGTCGTAACCGATCACGTCGACGCCGTAGGTGCGGCCGTCGCCGACGCTGAACGCGCTGATGTCGGTGGCACCGGAGATCACGTGGTTGTTGGTCAGCACGACGCCGTTGGGATCGATGACGATGCCCGTTCCGGCGCCGACCGCGTTGTTGTAGCCCAACTTGGTGTTGATGTTGACCACTTGCGGGCCCACCTGAGCAACCATCGCCGACGGGTCGAGCGGCATCGAGGGACGCTCCTTGACCGGCGCGGCCTGCACTGCAGCCGGCGGAATCGCCAGGCTCATTCCGACCAGGGCCAGAACGGCGACCAACCACCCGAGTGAACGGTGGCGCAATTTGCTCATCCCGTGAACCTCCTGCGTCGGATGACGAACTGAATTGTCCCAGCCCAATGGGGTCCGGACGGCGGCGTTGCCTCCACCACCGTAATCCAGATACCCATTAATACGGTGGTCAGGCCCCGAATCGGGCAATTGCTGTAACGCGTAATGGCGGGAATTGAGTTCCCCGATTGCGCAAGCTAAACCGACCGGCCCCGCAATGGCCTAATCGGACGTTGCCGATGGTGACCCATATCACCGCTGTGCCGTGGTTTTAGGCTGGGCACCGTGGACCAATTCGACCCGCAGGTCTGGTTCGCCCGGGCTTGGGTCGCGCGGCTGGCTACAGCCAGCCCCGACGGCGTGCCGCACCTGGTGCCGGTGGCCTTCGCGGTCGGTCCCGAAACCCTGTACACCGCGGTGGACGGCAAGCCGAAGACCACTCAACGGCTGCGCCGGCTGACCAACATCGAGCACAACCCGTCGGTCAGCTTGCTCGTCGACCACTACGAGGACGACTGGACCCGGTTGTGGTGGGTCCGCGCCGACGGTACCGCCGTCGTGCTGCGAGACGGCGACGCACTACACACCGGGCGCAGTCTGCTGCGCGCCAAATATCCTCAGTACCAATCTGTTTCGCTTAACGGCCCGGTGATCGCCATCGCCGTGCAGCGCTGGTCCGGCTGGCATGCCTGAGGCCGCCCGCGCCCGGGCCTTGTGTTGGGCGTCGGTTGGGGGAAAAGTTGGCACTGCGTCCTGTGGGCTGGATCACACGCCACATCCGCCGAGCCGGTGACAGCCCACGGAAGAACTGGAGGAACGTCATGGCCGACAGAGTGAGTGCTAGCCAGGGCGCGGGCGCGGCTCCCACCGCCACCGGCCCGGACGGCATTCGCAACGTGGTTCTGGTCGGGCCCTCGGGGGGCGGCAAGACCACCCTGGTCGAGGCGCTGCTGGTAACGGGTGGGGTGCTGTCGCGGCCAGGCTCGGTCACCGACGGCAGCACCGTTTGCGACTTCGACGAGGCGGAGATCCGCCAGCAACGCTCGGTCGGCGTCGCGGTGGCGTCGCTGCTGCACGACGGCGTCAAAGTCAACCTGGTCGACACCCCCGGCTACGCGGATTTCGTCGGCGAGCTGCGGGCCGGGTTGCGCGCCGCGGACTGCGCCCTATTCGTCATCGCCGCCAACGAGGGGGTCGACGAACCCACCAAGTCGCTGTGGCAGGAGTGCAGCCAGGTCGGGATGCCGCGTGCGGTGGTGATCACCAAGCTCGACCATGCCCGCGCCAACTACGCCGAGGCACTCGAAGCGGCGCAGAATGCGTTCGGCGACAAGGTTTTACCCCTATACCTGCCGACCTCGAACGGGTTGATCGGGTTGTTGTCGCAAACGCAGTACAGCTACGCCGACGGCAAGCGGACCGAGTCGTCGCCGGACCCGGCCGAGGCCGACCGGATCGAGGAAGCCCGCGGCAGCCTGATCGAGGGAATCATCGAGGAGTCCGAGGACGAGTCGTTGATGGAGCGTTATCTGGGCGGCGAGGCGATCGACGAGTCGGTGCTCATCGAAGACTTGGAGAAGGCCATCGCGCGGGGGTCGTTCTTCCCGGTGATCCCCGTGTGCAGCAGCACCGGCGTCGGAACTCAGGAACTGCTCGAGGTCGCCACCCGGGGCTTCCCGTCGCCGCGCGAGCACCCGTTGCCGGAGGTGTTCACCCCGCAGGGCGCCGCGCACGACGAGTTGACCTGCGACACCGAGGCGCCGTTGCTCGCCGAAGTGGTCAAGACGACCTCTGATCCCTACGTCGGCCGGATCAGCCTGGTGCGGGTGTTCTCCGGGACGATCAAGCCGGACGCGACCGTCCATGTGTCGGGCCATTTCTCGTCGTTCTTCGGCAGCAACGGCACGTCGCAGGAACATGGCAACATCCACCCCGACCACGACGAGGACGAACGCATCGGCGTGCTGTCCTTCCCGCTGGGCAAGCAACAGCGCCCGGCCGCCAGCGTGGTGGCCGGCGACATCTGCGCCATCGGCAAGCTCAGCCGCGCCGAAACCGGCGACACCCTGTCGGACAAGTCCGAACCGTTGGTGCTCAAGCCTTGGACCATGCCGGAACCGTTGCTGCCCATCGCCATCGAGGCGCACGCCAAGACCGACGAGGACAAGCTCTCGGTCGGACTCGGCCGGTTGGCCGCCGAAGACCCGACGTTGCGCATCGAGCAGAACCCCGAGACCCACCAGGTGGTGCTGTGGTGCATGGGGGAGGCGCACGCCGGGGTGGTGCTCGACGCACTGGCCAACCGGTACGGCGTCGCCGTGGACACCGTCGAGCTGCGGGTGCCGCTGCGAGAAACGCTGGGCGGCAAGGCTAAAGGCCACGGTCGTCATGTCAAGCAGTCCGGCGGTCACGGCCAGTACGCGGTGTGCGACATCGAAGTGGAACCGCTGCCGGAAGGGTCGGGGTTCGAGTTTGTGGACAAGGTGGTCGGGGGCGCGGTGCCGCGCCAGTTCATCCCCAGCGCGGAAAAAGGCGTCCGCGCTCAGATGGAAAAGGGTGTCCACGCGGGCTACCCGATGGTCGACATCCGGGTCACCCTGCTCGACGGCAAGGCGCACAGCGTCGACTCCTCCGACTTCGCGTTCCAGATGGCCGGTTCGCTGGCGCTGCGCGAGGCGGCGGCCGCGACGAAGGTCGTCCTGCTCGAACCGATCGACGTGATCTCGGTGCTGGTGCCCGACGACTTCGTCGGCGCGGTGATGGGCGATCTCTCCGGGCGCCGCGGCCGGGTGCTGGGCACCGAGACCGCCGGTGGCGACCGCACCCTGATCAATGCCGACGTGCCGCAGGTGGAATTGACCCGGTATGCCATCGACCTGCGTTCGCTGGCGCACGGGGCCGCGTCGTTCACCCGCTCGTTCGCCCGCTACGAACCGATGCCCGAATCGGCCGCGGCCAGGGTGAAGGCCAGCGCGTAACCTGCCTACGCATGTCGACCGTCAACGGACTCCCGGCCCACATCCTGCTCAACCACCTGGTGGTGGTGCTGGGGCCGCTGGCGGCGATACTGGCGATCCTGTGCGCGGTCTGGTCGGCGGCGCGGCAGCGGTTCATCTGGCTGACCCTGGTGCTGGCGGTGATCACCCTCGTCGTCACGCCGCTGACGACCAACTCCGGTGAGTGGCTGGCCGGCAAGGTGGGTGCCTCCCCGGCCGTCGACCGGCACGCCGAACTCGGCGAGACTCTGGTCTACTTCGTTGGCGCGCTAGCTGTCACCATGACCGCACTGGCCGTGGTGCAGTTGCGCCTGGCCCGCGACCGAGCTGTGAAACCTGCTGTGCGCATTGCGATCACGGTGTTGGTGGTGCTTGCCGCGGTCGGCACTCTGGTGCAGACCTACCGGGTCGGCGACTCGGGCGCGGGGGCCGCCTGGGGCAGCGTCACGGCCGGCGCCGGGTCAACCGAACTGCCGCGCCACCGCGCGGCGATCCAGTGACCCCTTGGCGGTGTGCGGCAGTTCGTCGACGGCCCGGAAGGTGGCCGGAATCTCGAACGGCGCCAACCGGTCCCGGCAGAACTCGGCGAGTTCCTCAGGGCTCGGCGCCGAGCCCCGGGGCACGAACACCGCCGCGACGGCTTCGCCGTACATCGGGTGGGGCACCCCGAACACGGCCACTTCCATGACGTTCGGGTGCGTGGCCAGCACGCCCTCGACCCGCTCCGGCGAGATCTTTTCCCCGCCGCGGTTGATGAGTTCCTTGATTCGGCCCCGGATGCACAGCTCGCCGGCTTCGGACAGCGTCCCCAGATCGCCGGTGCGCAGCCAGCCGTCGGTGAAGTTCGCCGCGGTGATCTCGGGGTCGCCGAGATAGCCGCGCACCACCGTGGCCCCGCGCAGCCATACCTCGCCGACCGAGCCTGCCGGCACCGGTTGCCCGTCGCCACCGGCGATGCGAATCTCGGGTCCGGTCGACCGGCCGACGAGACCGGTCGTCGCAGCGGGGTTTTCCTGACGATCGGGCAAGGTCGTGGCGACCTGGTGGGTGGACTCGGTCATCCCGAAGGCACACACCACCTGCGCGGAGAACCTGTCGTGCAGCGCCTGGGCCGTCTCCGGGGTGAGCGGCGCACTGCAACTGCGGATGAAACGCATTGCGGCCCTGCTGCTTCCAGACTTCTCGGCACTCGCGCGCTCGAGCAGGATCTGATGGATGGTCGGTACGGCGGTGTACCAGGTCGCACCGACCGCGTCGACGTCGTCCCAGAACGTGTGCGCCGAGAACTTTCCCCGCGCCGGCAACAACACCGTGCCGCCCGACGCCAGCGTCGAGAACAACGCGGCGACCAAACCGTGGCCGTGATACAGCGGCATCACCGCAACCGTCGCATCCCGCGGACCGAGCTGATACCCCGCGACGATGGCCTGCACCGAGGTGACGAGGTTGTCGTGCGTCCAGGGGACCATCTTGGGCAGCCCGGTGGTACCGCCGGTGAACATGATCATCGCGTCGTCGGGGAGCAGGCCCTCGGGCGCGGAGCCGGTCGGGTTCGGTTCGCCGGTCGCGTCCAGGCGGACCCGGTGCGCCCCGGCGTCCGGGGCGACGGTCACGGTGACCGGCCACCACCGCACCGCCGGCTCGCTCGCGTCATCCGGGCGGGTGTCCACCAGCACCACCCGCGCCCCCGCGGCCTCGCTGCGGGCACGTTGGTCGCCCACCGGCAGGGCGGGGTCCAGCGGGACCACGATCAGCCCTGCCCGCAACGCCCCCAACAACGCCACGACGAACTCGGCGTTGCTGCCGCAGCGCAACCCCACCCGGTCGCCGGGCGCCAGACCGGCCTGCCGCAACTGCGCGGCCAGGTCGCCGACCAGGCTGATCAGGTCGCGATAGCTGATCGCGATCCGGTCGGCGGTGACCACCAGCGCCGGCGCCTCGGGCGCGCGGTCGGCCTGGGCTCCGATCAGGTCGACGAGCGTGGATGTGTGTGGCGATGTCACTGCGCCCTCCTTCTGCGTGTAGGGCAACACTGCCGGGGGCCGACACCCGCTGTCCAATATGGTCGGTGATCCGCACTTGGACACCGGCGGGTCGGTTAGACCACAGTGATGGGCATGACCACCGACTCTGCGACTCCCGGCCAGACCGACGGTTTTCACCTCGTGGTGGACGCGCTGCAAGCCAACGACGTCGACACCATCTACGGATTGGTCGGCATCCCGATCACCGATTTGGCGCGCACCGCTCAGGCCGCGGGGATCCGTTATATCGGTTTCCGGCACGAGGCGTCGGCCGGCAACGCCGCCGCGGCCGCGGGCTTCCTCACCCGCCGACCGGGAGTGTGCCTGACCACCTCCGGGCCCGGCTTCCTCAACGGATTGCCCGCCCTGGCCAACGCGACCGCGAACTGCTTTCCGATGATCCAGCTCTCCGGGTCCAGCGGGCGCGCCGCGGTCGACCTGCAACGCGGCGACTACCAGGACATCGACCAGCTCAGCGCCGCGCGGCCGTTCGCCAAGGCGGCTTACCGGATCGGCCGGGTCGAGGACATCGGCCGCGGCGTCGCGCGGGCAGTTCGCACCGCGATCTCCGGCCGGCCCGGCGGGGTCTACCTCGACATCCCGGGCGAGGTGCTGGGTCAGGCGATGGACGCCGCCGAAGGCTCAAAGACCATATGGCGCATCGTCGACCCCCACCCCCGCCAGCTGCCCGCGCCCGAGGCGGTCGACCGCGCGCTGCAGCTACTGGCCGCCGCCCGCCGGCCGCTCATCGTGCTGGGCAAAGGCGCCGCATACGCGCAGGCCGACAACGTGATTCGGGAGTTCGTCGAAACCACCGGAATACCGTTTCTGCCGATGTCGATGGCCAAGGGCCTGCTGCCCGATGTGCATCCACAATCGGTCGCCGCCGCCCGCTCGCTGGCGATCGCCCGCGCCGACACCGTCCTGCTGGTGGGAGCTCGACTGAATTGGCTGCTGGGACACGGGGAGTCACCTCAGTGGTCGGCGGAGACCAAGTTCATCCAGATCGACATCGCCGCCTCGGAGTTCGACAGCAACCAACCGATAGCCGCCCCGCTGGCGGGCGATGTCGGTTCGGTGCTGTCGGCGCTGTTGGCCGGCCTGGCCGACCATCGCGTCTCGGTCTCGTCCGCCTGGACCGACGAGCTCGCCGAACGCAAGGCCCGCAACGACGCCAAGATGCGCGAACGGCTGGCCGAAAACCCGCACCCGATGCGGTTCTACAATGCGTTGGGCGCGATTCGCGCTGTGCTGCAACGTAATCCGGACGTATACGTGGTCAACGAGGGAGCCAACGCACTGGACCTGACCCGCAACGTCGTCGACATCGAGTTGCCCCGGCATCGGCTCGACACCGGTACGTGGGGCGTGATGGGTATCGGCCTGGGCTACTCGATCGCCGCCGCCGTCGAAACGGGCCGGCCCGTCGTGGCCATCGAAGGCGACAGCGCGTTCGGATTCAGCGGCATGGAGATCGAAACCATCTGCCGTTACCGTCTTCCCGTCACTGTGGTCATCCTCAACAACGGCGGCGTCTACCGCGGCGACGAGACCACTGCGTCGCAGACCGACCCCGCCGACCCCGCCCCCACCGTGCTCAATGCGGGCGCGCGGCACGAACTGCTGGCGGAAGCCTTCGGCGGCAAGGGATATCACGCGACCACGCCGGCCGAACTGGAAGCGGCGTTGACCGAGGCGCTGGCGTCCAACGGACCCGGCCTCATCGACTGCGCCCTAGACCCGGCGGCGGGGGTGGAAAGTGGGCACCTGGGCAGCCTGAACCCCGTCAGCGCGGCCACCCGCTAGCGCCGCGGTGTCGACGAAGTCGTCGGGGGCGAGCTGACCTGATCCTTTGCCAGGCGGCGGGCTGGGCGCGTCGCTCTGCCAGCGGACGGCCGTGGCACCCGGCCATTGCCGAGGGCGTCTTCGCTCAGCGCGAAAAGTTTGCTAGGACGCTATTCAAGACCTTTTCCGGACGGATAACCACTAGGATGGGCAATTGGGTTTATGCACTGCCACCAGCACCGTCCCGAGGGGTGAAGACCAATGCGTCGAGCGGTTCGTTGTCTTTTCGTTCTGGCCGCCAGCGCGACGATGGCCGTGGCCACGTCCGGCAGCCCCGCCAGCGGTGCCGTGCCGGTACCGCATCCGCTTCCCGCGGTGGCCTCGGTGTTTCCCGGCCAGGGTGCCGTGGTCGGCGTCGCGACCCCGGTGCAGGTGACCTTCAGCGCGCCGGTGATCGACCGCCGCGCCGCCGAGCGCGCCATCCGGGTCAGTTCCCCGAGTAACATGACCGGTCACTTTCAGTGGCTGGACGGCAATGCCGTGCAGTGGATTCCGGACCGGTACTGGCCGGCTCACACACACATCTCGGTGGGTGTCCAGGAGTTGACGGAGGGCTACGAGACCGGCGACGAGTTGCTGGGTGTCGCCAGCATCTCGGCGCACACCTTCACCGTGAGCCGCAACGGCGAGGTGCTGCGCACCATGCCGGCGTCGATGGGCAAGCCCAGCCGCCCGACTCCGATCGGTAACTTCAATGCGATGTCCAAGGAGCGCACCGTCGTGATGGACTCCCGCACCATCGGCATCCCGCTCAACTCCTCCGACGGCTATCTGATCACGGCGCAGTACGCCGTCCGTGTCACCGGGAGCGGGGTGTACGTACACTCCGCACCCTGGTCGGTGAATTCGCAGGGCTACGCCAATGTCAGCCACGGCTGCATCAACCTGAGCCCGGACAATGCGGCGTGGTACTTCAACATGGTCAGCATCGGTGACCCGATCGACGTGGTGGCCTGAGTCTCCGCTCAATTCTGTTGTCCGCGAAGGTAAGCGGGCGGTGGGTGGGAGCGCTGATCTTCGCGGTGGCGTTACATCCGCGGGCCGGGACTCGAAGGGGAGGCCACCATGACGACAGCCAGGGCGGTACGGTTCGACCGTTACGGCGGCCGCGAGGTGTTGTATATCGCCGAGATCCCGATGCCCTCCCCCGCTCCCGGCGAAGTCGTGGTCGAAGTCCGCGCCGCCGGAATCAATCCCGGCGAGGCCGCGATCCGTTCCGGCGCGCTGCACGAGATGTTCCCGGCGGCCTTTCCGTCCGGCGAGGGCAGCGACCTGGCTGGAGTGGTCACCGCCGTCGGCACCGGCGTCACTGAATTCTCGGTCGGTGACGAGGTTCTGGGCTTCAGCTGGCAACGGTCCAGTCACGCGACCCATACGGCCGTGCCGGTGGGGCAGTTGATTCGCAAACCGGCCGCAATGAGCTGGCCGGTCGCGGGATCGCTGTACGTCGTCGGTGCGGCGGCCTACGCGGCGGTCCGCGCCGTGGCGGCGCAACCCGGTGAGACGGTGGCGGTTTCGGCGGCCGCGGGCGGGGTCGGCAGCATCGTGGTGCAACTGTTGGTCCGGCACGGCGCGCGGGTGCTCGGCATCGCGGGTCCCGGCAACGCGGATTGGCTTCGGGCGCATGGTGTCACGCCCGTCGCCTACGGCGACGGGCTGGCCGGGCGACTGCGGGCGGCTGCGCCCGATGGGATCGATGCGTTCATCGACCTGTTCGGACCCGAATACGTTCAGCTGGCAGTGGATCTCGGCGTCGCGCCCGAGCGGATCGACACCATCATCGCCATGCAGAAAGCCACCGAAGTCGGGGCAAAGACCGAAGGCAGCGCCGAAGCGTCGACGCCCGCGGTGCTCACCGAGATCGCCAATCTGGTGGTCAGCGGTGCCGTCGACTTCGACATCGCGGCCACCTTCCCGCTCGACCGGGTCGCGGATGCTTACGAGGTGCTCGAGCAGCGACACACCCACGGCAAAATCGTGCTGCTGCCGACGAGTTCGTAGCGGTGGGTGGCGGGCGCCGGATCGGCGACCCGCCACCGCAGCCCCTATTTTGCGATCACCGAGATCGGCATCCGCGCCACGTAAGCGTCGGCCCGCTGCTGCGCGGTCATGTTCAGCGCGGCGTGCAGGCTGTCGGTCAGCCGCCGCCGCACCGACCGCCGAGGCAGCGGAAGAACCCGCGGAGCGATCGCAACGGACATCTGGGTAGTGGTCATCGTGGTCATCGGTCTACTCCTTGCGTGCAGAACCCGACCAGCCGCAGCAGCGGAAAGCGGTTGCGCGGCAACCAACTCAGGCAGCAGGAAAGCCGGAGCCGGGTCGGGACAAGACGGATTTGTGAATCGGACTATCGCAGGGACTCATCTCGTCCTCACCTCCTCGCAGCCAGGACACGCGCGGGTGTCACCACATCCACCTGAACGAGCGGGGAGTCAGCCCGGCAAACGGAAAGCCGCCGAGCCGCACCCCTCTCGTCGGAGCTTTGGCACTGCACGGCGTATCCGGTTGGTCGACCGGAAGCCACTTGGGCTCAACCCTTGAGCCGGGAAGAGCTGTCCTGACCCGGGGCGTCTCTCGACGTTCGGGGTCAGTGGCCTGTATCCGCGCAGACGCCTCACCTACCGAGGTGCTTGCAACCACCCATGGTGGCACCGTCATCCGGGCACGTCAAACCGGAGGCTTACGCTCGCGGGTATGGCCAACACTCTGCAAGACCCTAGGGTCGCCTCCACGCTGGACAAGATGTACGCCGCCGCCAGGGATCAGATGTCGCTGTTGCGGGACCGACGCGGTCAGTTCGACCGGCCGATGACGGCCGCCGAACGCACCGAGGCGATGAGTGAGTTCTACATCCCGGTGACTGCCGACGCCGGCCGGCTGCTCTACTCGCTGGTACGCGCGACCCGGCCCGCGACGGTCGTCGAATTCGGCATGTCCTTCGGCATTTCCGCGATCCATCTGGCGGCTGCGGTGCGCGACAACGGCTCTGGTCAGGTGATCACCACCGAGCTCAGCGACACCAAGATCGCCGCCGCCAAACGGACCTTCGCCGACACCGGATTAGCCGACGTGATAACGATTTTGGAAGGCGATGCGCTGGACACGCTCAAGACTTCGGACGGGCCGGTCGATTTCGTGCTGCTGGACGGGTGGAAAGACCTGTACCTTCCGGTGATCAAGCTGCTCCAACCGCGACTGTCCGAAAGCGCGCTGGTGGTCGCCGACAATGCCAGCGCCTCGGACATGGCGCCCTACCTCGATTACGTTCGCGACCCGGCGAACGGCTACGTGAGCTTCAACTTCAACGCCCGGGACAGCGACAGCATGGAGCTCAGCTGCTGGATCGGCAGCTGATCAGCGCACCGACTCCTCGAGCCACGGCAGCAGCCATTTGACCCCTTCCGGGGTCAAATGGACGCCGTCGCTGCGCACCTTGATGCCGTCGACCTTGGCGGTGTAGACACCGTCCGGGCACAGCTTCTTGTTCAGGTCGATGATCCCGACATTGCGCCGCTGACTAATCGCGTTGCGCAGCATGGCATTCCACTGGTTGACCCGATCCGGCTGGTCCTCGGGATAGAGGCGACCGTCCGGCTTCTCACCGCCCCGGCTGTACGGGACGGTGGCGACCAGCACCCGGACACCGGTGGAGCCGACGATGTCCAGGGCCCGGTTCAGCTCGAAGTTGAGATACCCGTCGAACGTCGGGTCGCCGATGTGCGTCCACTTGCCCTCGTTGACCCGGTCGACGGTCTCCCAGCGGCCGATGACCAGCAGCGCGACGTCCGGACGGTCCCGGCTGATCTGCGCCGCCCACCGACTCGGCCAGGTGTCGCATTCCGCGCGCTGCTCCAGCGTCTGGCCGATGTAGCTGTACGGAGTACCGCGCACCAGGCTGCATCCGATGACGGTGTGGTCGAGGAACCGGAAGCCCGGGGTGGCCGGCAGGTAGTGCATCATCGTCCAGCCGATCGAATCTCCGAACACCGAAACGGTGAACGGCTGATTCGGATCTCGCGGACCCGGCGCGGGAACCTGGGTCTCCGGCGGCGACGGCGACACCGCCGCGACCGCGGACACCCCGGGCGGCAGGCCGACCTCGCGCAGGCCGGTCCCCACCGGGATCACCAGAATGGTCGCCGCCGCCGCACTGGCCACCGTCGCGGCCGCCAACGGCAACAGCGGCACCCGCTCGGGCCGCCAGCGCCGAATGGGTTGTTCGATCGCCCAGAACGAGACACCGGCCACCGCGATCGTGGCGGCACAGCGGACAGCGAACAGTCCCGGCCCCGACCAGCCGGTGCGTTCGCCGTTGAGCACCATGAAGATCGGCCAGTGCCACAGATATACGCCATACGAGATGGTGCCCAGCCAGACCAGCGGGCGCCACGCCAGCAGCCGGGCCACCGCGCCGCGCTGCTCGATCGCCACCGGCGCGACCACCAGGACGGCCGCGACGGCAACCGCGATCAGCAGACCGTGCCGGAACTCCCCGGCGCTGCCCGATGCGTAGTGGGTGATCGCCGCCAGCGCGGCCAGCCCCAGGATCGGTAACCCTCGGGCGATCCGCCGTCCCCACCGGCTGCGGATCAGGCACCAGCCGCGATTGAGCGCCGGCCAATCCCGAACCATCAGCGCCGCAGCCGCCGCCCCGACCAACAGCGCCTGCGCTCGCGTGTCGGTGCCGAAGTAGATGCGATCGCGGGTCGCGTCGGAGGTGAAGACGGCGGCGGCCGCCGCCGACGCCAGCGCGCCGAGGGTCGCGATCACAAAGGCGCTGAACCGGACGTGGCCCACCGTGGTCTTGCCGAAGTATCGCCGCGCCCGTGCGGCCAGCAGCAGCGTCACCGCGATCAGCAGCAGCGGCCACACGATGTAGTACTGCTCTTCCACCCCGAGCGACCAGGTGTGTTGCAGCGGTGAGGGCGCACCCTGGGTGAAGTAATCGGTCTTCTGCGCAACGAACCGCCAGTTGGCTACCCAGCAGAAGGCGGCGATCGCGTCCCCCCGCAACCCGTTGAGCGCCTGATAGGGCAGAACTTCGCGGGCCGCGGCGACGGCGAGCACCATCAACAGCAGGGCCGGCAATAGGCGGCGGGCGCGGCGAATCCAGAAGCCCGTCAGGTCGATTCGTCCGCTGCGCCCGAGTTCGTCGAGCAGCAGCGAGGTGATCAGGAAACCGCTGAGCACGAAAAAAATGTCGACGCCGATGAATCCACCTGCGACGCCGGGGATGCCGCCGTGCCCGACCAGCACCAGCGCCACCGCGACGGCCCGCAGGCCGTCCAGGGCGGGAATACCCTGCCGCTCCGAGCTGTCCCAGACCGCGCGCCGACGAGTACGGGGAACCGGGGCCACCCAGCGACGGCGAGACGCCGGTGCGGATTGTTTGCCGCCCGGCTCATCGCCCGCTGTGCGCGCGCCCTGACCAACTTGTCGTCCGGCGCCGAGTTTGATGCCGATACGTCGAGCCCCTCCTCGTGATCCCAGCAAGCCTAGGGGCGGGGCCGCCGGATCTCCCGGAGACACGCGAGGGAGCCGCGAGTTGGGCCAGAAATCGCTCGACGACGACTTTCCCGTCGTCGTGCCGGTCACCACGATCGTCGCCGCGCCCATCCGGGCGCGCGTTCACTCCCGTAGCTGATCGACCGGCGCCAGCCCGAGTTGCTCGAGCACCTCCGCGGTGTCGGCGCCCAGCTCCGGAGCCGGACCCGCGACCCGCCCGGGCGTGCGCGAAAACCAGGTCGGCACACCGGGGAACCGTACCGGGCCGTTCGGTGTGTCCACCGTCTCGAAGAATCCGACGGCGTCGAGTTGCGGGTCGTCGAGCAGCTCGGCCGGACTCGACAGCGCCGACGCGGGTATCTCCAACTCGCGCAGCAGATCCAGCCATTCCTGGGTGGTGCGCTGTGCGAACGTCTCGCCCAGCAGTGCGTACACGGTGTCGATCTGCGCGGCACGCCCTTCCAGGGTCGCGTACCGGTCACTGGCCCACGCCGGTCGCACCGCGTCGACGAAGGCGGCCCAATGCTTGTCGTTGTAGACCAGCGCCGCGATGTAACCGTCGCTGGTGCGGTAGGGCCGGCGGTTGGGCGCCACCGCGCGCGGGTAGACCGCCGGGCTCAGCGGCGGATCGAAGACGGCGCCGTTGGCGTGTTCGACCAGCATGAACGACGCCATCGCCTCGAACATGCCGATCTCGACTTCTTGCCCCTCACCCGTGCGCTCCCGGTGGAACAACGCCATCGTGGTCGCATACAGGGCGGTGAGGCCGGCCACTTTGTCGGCCAGGATCGTCCCGGCGAAATTAGCCTCACCGGTCAGCTGCTGCTGCACGGCGGGTACGCCGCAGGCGGCCTGAATGGTGTCGTCGTAGGCGGGCAGATCCCGGTTGGGGCCGCGACGGCTGTAGCCGTAGCAATTCGTGTACACGATGCCCGGGTTGATGGCGGCGACGTCGGCGTAGGCGAGTCCGAGCCGGGCGATCGCCTTGGCGCGCATGGAGTGGATGAACACGTCGGCGCGCTCGATGAGCGCACGCAGGGCGGTCTGGCCGGCGTCGGACTTCAGATCGAGGGTGATGCCGCGCTTGCCGCGGTTGACGTTGACGAACACCCCACTCATTCCGCGGGCCGGCCCGACCGAGACGTACCGGGTGTCATCGCCTTGCGGCGGCTCGATTTTGATGACGTCGGCGCCCATGTCGGCCATGATCTGGGTGCAGTAGGGACCCATCACCATCGCGGTGAGGTCGACGACGCGCACGCCCGCCAGCGGGCCGAAGCCGGAGTCAGCCACTGTGCGCCGCTTCCCGCATCGCCCACGCCGCCGACTCGAAGCTGTAGCGGATATGGTCGGCGTGCCCGTCCGGGACGACCGGGAAAACGAGTGGCGCGGCCAGGTTGCGGATGGCGTACAGCTGTTCGGCAACGTCCTCGATTGTCCACGACAAGCGTTGCACCCCTGGGCTTTCGGCGATCACCGCGCGTGCCACCCGACCGGCGATGGCGATCAGCATCTCCCCGCTGACCGGGCAGGACTCGTGCGCCAGCAGCCCCACCACCGGCGCCACCAGGTCGGTTCCCATCGGCGGATACGCCGAAATGTCAATGCCGTCAGCCATTCTGGTCACCGCCGACGGTACGATCACGTTGCACAGCACCCCGTCGGCGGCGCCCTCGAGCGCCACCACGTTGGACAGCCCCACCAGTCCGGCTTTGGCGGCCGCATAATTGGCGACCTCATGATTGCCGTACAGCCCGCCGATCGACGACGTCAACACGATGCGTCCGTACCCTTTCTCGCACATCAGCGGGAACGCGGGCCGCACCACGTGAAACGCGCCACGCAGGTGGACGTCGAGGACTGCGTCGAAGTCCTGGTAGCTCATCTCCTTCAACGAACCGCGTCGCACGGTGCCGGCGTTATGAATGAGGATGTCGACGCGCCCGAAGTTGTCCAGCGCGGCACCGATGATGGCCTGGCCGCCGGCTGCGGTCGTCACCGATTCGGTTGACGCCACCGCCACACCGCCGGCCGCCGAGATTTCGTCGACAACCTGTTGTGCGGGCTCGAGATTGTGGCCGTCTCCGGTCAACGCGCCGCCGGTGTCGTTGACCACCACCTTGGCCCCACGGGCAGCAAGCATCAGGGCATAGGCACGTCCCAGCCCGCGGCCGGCGCCGGTGATCACGGCGACGCGACCGTCGTATCTGAGTTCGGTCATCACGACTCCAGGATCAGGCCATCCAGCGTTCCGGTGGCGCGCCATTCGGCGAGCAGGTCACCGAAAGCATAGAAGCCGGGCCCGTACGGCTCGCCCAGGTGTGACCGGATGCCCTCGGTGCCACCGCCTTCGTTGTTGTAGTAACCCGGGGTGCACTCCAGGTCAAACGCCGAGTTGTCGATCGCCGTCTCCTTGATCGTCTTGCACCACTGGTCCTGCGCCTCCTGACTGGGTTCCACGACCGTCGCACCGCGTTTGAGCGCCTCGGCGATGATGTAAGCGATGTGCTCGCCCTGCAGTTCGTAGTTGGCGGCGATGTTCGCCGAGATGCCGACCTGGGTGAACCCGGTGAAGAACTGGTTGGGGAAGCCGCGACTGGTCATGCCGTGCAACGTCTTGTAGCCGTCCCGCCAGTAGTCGAAGAGGGACAGGCCGTCGCGGCCGTCGATCGCCTCCAGCGAATACCGGCGGCTGATCTCGGTGGTGATCTCGAAACCGCTGGCGTAGATGATGCAGTCGACCTCGTATTCGATACCGTTGGCCACCAATCCTTTTGGCGTCGCCCGCTCGACACCCTTGGTGCCCGACACGTCCACCAGCGTCACGTTGGGCCGGTTGAACGTGGGCAGGTAGTCGTCGTTGGTGCACGGCCGCTTGCACAGGAACCGGTAGTAGGGCTTGAGCGCTTCGGCGGTCTCGGGGTCCTCGACGATCTCGGCCACGCGCCGGCGCAGCCGCTCCATCACCTTGTAGTCTTCTTCCTCCCGGATGGCCATGAACTGCTCCGGGGTCATCGACGCGGGATCCTCCAGGGCCAGCACCCGGGCGGCGGTGTTGCGGCCCAGTTCGGTCCAGAAGTCGCAAACCAGGTCCGGCTGTCCCAGCGCCATTCCCTCGAAAGTCCAGGCGTGGAAGTTGCGTTGCCGTTCCTTCTGCCAGCCGGGCTTGAGCGTCTTCACCCACTCGGGGTCGGTCGGTGTGTTGTTGCGGGCGCCCACCGACGACGGTGTGCGCTGGAACACGTACAGGTGCTTGGCGTATTCGCCCAGAAACGGCACGATCTGGATGGCGGTCGCGCCGGTGCCCACCACCGCGACGCGCTTGTCGCTCAGCCCGGTCAGTCCGCCGGTAGCGTCGCCGCCGGTGTAGCCGTAGTCCCAGCGCGACGAGTGAAAACTGTGACCCTGGAAGTCTTTCAGGCCCGGGATTCCCGGCAGCTTGGGCCGGTGGAACGGGCCGGAGGCGACCACTACGAAGCGCGCCCTGATGTCGTCGTCGCGGTTGGTGCTGACCCGCCAGCGCTTGATCTCCTCGTCCCAGCGCAGTGCCCGTACCTGGGTGGAGAACAGCGCGGAATCGTAGAGGCCGTAGTGCTTGCCGATTCTGCGGCAGTGCTCGTAGATCTCACTGCCGTCGGCGAACTTCTTGCTGGGGATGTAGTTGAGCTCCTCCAGTTGCGGGATATAGCAGTAGGATTCGTTGTCGCACTGCAACCCCGGGTAGCGGTTCCAGTACCACACGCCGCCGAAGTCGCCGCCGAGCTCGATGATCCGGACGTCCTCCACGCCGGCCTTCTTCAGATGCGCCCCGCAAAGCAGGCCGCCGAAGCCGCCGCCGAGCACGGCGACGTCAATGTCGGCCGAGATCGGGTCGCGGACCAGGTCCGGCGAGTGCGGATCGATTTCGTAGAAACCGGCGAAGTCGTCGACCAATTCGATGTACTGTTTGGAACCCTCTGGGCGCAGCCGCTTTTCGCGCTCCTGGCGGTACTTCTCCCGCAGTGCGTCCACGTCGATGTCGTCGGCCCCCTCGGTCGGGGGGCAGTCCGGTACCCCGGTCATGCGATCGCGTTCTCCGGGAGCGCCGCGGGGTGCAGCGGTGCCGCCATCTGGTGCACGGCCGGCAGCACCTCCTGGGCGAACAGCCGGGTGCTGTCCATCGCCTCGTCGTAGGGCATGGTGCCGAACTGCGGCACGATCGTCATCTCCGAGAACGAGCATGCCTCTTGCGCTGCTTTGATTCGGGTGAAGATCTCGTCGGGTGTACCGATCAGCAGGTTGGAGGCATGGTAGCCGGGCGTCTTGGGCGCGCCCTTCGCGTCATGGGTTACCGAAGAGGCCAACACCGCGGTCGCAGTGGCCTCCCGAGCGGCATAGGCCTCGTAACCCTTGACGCCCTTGAAGTTCGACGCGTCGGCGAAGCCGTAGTGAACGGTGACGTCGCGGTTGGCCGTGTAGATCCACTCCTCGGACTTCGCCGCGCCATCGGCGTCGGGGGTGCAGTACATGAACATCACGTTCTTCGGCTGACACGGCGGCAGGCCTTCTTCCTGACGGAAGGTGTTGACCTTCTGCACTTCCCGGCCGGCGTCCTCGATCGGCTTGTTGCCCACGAACAGCGGGACCATGCCGCGCCGCGACAGGATCTCCAGCGACTCCGCGGTCGACGACGAACTGTAGATGCGGGAGAACAGATCGCCGCTGCGCGGCTCGGGCCGTAGCGACATCTCCGGCACCTTGAAAATCTCACCGTCATAGGAGAATCGCTTGCCCGAGAAGGCGAGTTCGAGGATGTCCAGGGTTTCGTTGAACCGCTGCCGGCTCTCCTCCCGCGGGACGCCGACGGCGTCGAACTCCCCCTTGGACACGCCGCGGCCGATGCCGATGGTGTCGTAGCGGCCGTTGGAGATGATGTCGAGGTAGGCGATCTGATGCGCCAAGCGCACCGGATGCCACCATGGTGCGACCACGACGAAGGTGCCCAGGCTGACCCGCTCGGTGCGTCCGGCAAAGTAGCTCAGCGCCTGAATCGGGTTGGGCGTCATGCCATACGGGGTTCCGCAGTGCTCGGGCATCCAGATGCCGTCGAACCCGAGCGGTTCGGCCAGATCGGCGATCGCCAGCGTGCTCTGCACGCATTCCCAGTCCGGGGTGGCCGGCGGCTGGCTGAAGTCTTCGGCCAGCACCCGGTCCCAGTCGTGCGAATTGTGGGCTCCGAAGCCAAGATTGACCTTCATCGTTGTATCTCCGTCTCTGTTGCTAGATGCTGCGGGGCGCCGGTCCCCATGTACTTGGCGAGGTTGCGGTGCAGGTTGGCGGTACTGCGTTCCATGTAGGGATTGGGTTTGGGGCCCCGGAAGCCCAGCGATTTCATGCCCTGCTGCACGGCGGCCATGTTGGAGAAGTCCTGCGGGAGGACACTGCGCCAGTTCGGATCGTCCGGCGGGGCATACACCCATTCTGTCTGCGGCTCTTCCCCTTTGGGGTAAAGCTCGTAACACGATGCCTCGAAGATGCACTCGTCGGGGTTGTAGCCGTGCGGGCGGGCGCTGTAGCACAGGGCGGTGGTCAGGCCCTGGCCGATCTGGAAGTTCGGGAAGATCTGCCACGCGGTGCCGCTGGCGGCCAGGTGTTCGGGGTCGATGGTCGGCCAGATCACGCCACGGGCCTCGTCGTCGCGGCGTGCCGAGCCGAGCCAATGGCTGAGCACCTGGTCGGCCGGTGCGTCCTCGGGCAGCTCCTCGACCAGCCGCAGCGCCGCGTCCACCAGTGTCTTGGTGGTGGTCGCGTTGGTCTCTTCCAATGTGTAGAGCTGCATTTCGGCCGTCGACACCCGCGGGTCGGCACCGGTGCCCAGCCGGATCTTGGACTTGGTCTCAGCCAGATCCTTCGGCGCGTCGTATCCGATGTTGCTGTGCTTGCCCTGCGCTGCGGCCCAGCCGCGGAAGTTGCCGAACTTGTTGAACTGCGGATGTGTGGTGGCGACGTGGTAGGTCTCGTTGAACGCCTCCATCGCCACCTTCCAATTGCATTGGAAATGCAGCCACTTTCGCCATTTGCAGCGCATGTCGGCCAGATTGAACGGGTCAAGCATGGTGGCCGCGGGTTCGAGGTAGTCGCGCAGCGGTTCGGCGGCGGGATCCATGTTGATCCAAATCCAGCCGCCCCAGGTGTCGACGTTGACCCTGCCCAGGTGGGTGTTCTCCGGGGTCAGCGCGCCCTGCCAGTCTTGTCGTTCCGGGATGTGGGTGCAGTTGCCGTCCTGGTCGTAGGTCCAGCCGTGGAATCCGCAGACGAACGACTTCTTGTGCCCGCAAGCATTTTTCGCGCCCGCCGGGGTGTCTACCAGTCGGCGGCCGCGGTGTACGCACACGTTGTGGTGCGCCTTGAAACTGTCAGTCCCGGTGCGGACCACCAGGATCGAGTCGTCGAGAATGTCGTAGGTCAGGTAGCTGCCCACCCTGGGCAGGTCTTCGACCCGGCCCACCTGCTGCCATACCTTGCGCCACAGCTTGTCCCGTTCGGCGCGGGCATACTCCTCGGAGATGTAGGCGTCGACCCCGATCGTGACGGGGGCGCTCAGATCGTCATTCATCGCTGTCTCCCTTCTCGTCTCATAGTTGCGACCCGCTACTGTCCCCTGGTGGCGACCCGCTGCGCCCGGCTTCACCGCGCTGGTCCCACCGTTTGATCGCCGCCCGGAACGACTCGTCCTTGAGGAACAGCGAGGTGTTGTCGGCACCCAGGTGTCCCCATTTGAGGTTCAGGCCACCGTCGACCAGCAGCGTCTGCCCGGTGATATAGCTGGACAGATCCGACAGCAGGAACAGGATCGCGCCGGCGACTTCCTCGGGGCGGCCCCGCCGGCCCATCGCGATAGCCCGGCGGTCCCGTTCTGGGTCGTCGTCGGTGTAGGTGCGCGACGCCGGCGTCTCGGTGACCCCGGGCGCGACCGCGTTCACCCGGATGGCGCCGCCGCCGTCTTCGTCGCAGGCCAGTTCGGCCGCCATGGTGCGAGTCACCGCCACGATCGCGGCCTTGGCCGTGCCGTAGGCGATATGGAACGGTGCGGTGTTCATCCCGCTGATCGACGAGATCGACACGATGGAGCCGGGGCGCCGCCGACTTTTGAGCTCGGCGGCCACCGCCTGACTCATGAAGAACATCGTCTCCAGGTTGCGGGCGAACAGATCCCGCCAGTCGCTGCGGTTCACCCGCGTCGACGGCATCCAGGTCGACGGGTCCGCGCCGCCGGCGACGTTGACCAGGCCGTGCAGTTCGCCCTCGGCACGTCGCGCTGCCCCGATCGCCACCTCGACGCCGTCGTCGGTGGACACATCGGCGGCCACCGGCACTACCGGCAACCCCTGGTCCACCAAGGGGCGCAGGTGCCGGTCCAGATTGTCCTGGCCGCGGCTCACCCCGATCACCGTCGCACCGGCCTCGGCGACCATCCTGGTGACGGTGGTGCCGATACCGCCGCCCGCCGCGCCGGCGACCACGACGACCCGGCCGGCGAGTCCCAACGGATCTCGACTCACCTATTTGTCCGGACATGATAACGATGTGCACGCATTAGAGAGCATGATTCTCTGCTACTGGCCTGCGCGTCAAGGCCGGCCGAGGATCTCGGCGTCACTATTGTCTGGACCACAGCGCAATTGCTATCGTCCAACCGGTGATAGCCGGATCGTCGCACTCCATCGGTCAGCCGGGCCGCTACCCCGTCGCGTACACGCCGGCCGTGGCCGAAGGCTGGACCCTGACTCGGCTCACCGAGCCGAGCCGCCTGTTCGGCGCCAACGGCATCCGCACCGGTCCGGACGGCCGGATCTACATCGCCCAGGTGACCGGGAGCCAGATCAGCGCGCTCGACGTCGAGACCGGCCTGATCGACACCGTCAGCGCCAAAGGCGGCGACATCATCGCGCCCGACGACGTCGCGTTTGACCCGGACGGCAACCTCTACGCCACCGAGGTGATGGACGGGCGGGTCAGCGTTCGCGACGCGGCCGGCCGCACCCGGGTCATTCGCGACGACCTGCCGTCGGCGAACGGCATCACGGTCCACCAGGGCAGGCTTTTCATCGGCGAGTGCCGCGCGGGCGGGCGACTGATGGAACTCGACCGCGGCGCCGGCACGCCACGCATCCTGCTGGAGAACGTGCCGATGCCCAACGCCATGGAGGTCGGCCCGGACGGGTTGCTGTATTTCCCGGTGATGGGCGCCAACGAAATCTGGCGCATCGATCCCGAAGGCGGTGCGGCCGAGCGCGTCGTCGGCGACCTCGGCGTCCCGGACTCGGTGAAGTTCGACGCCGAGGGTTACATCGTCTCCACCCAGGCGCACAGCGGTCAGGTGCTGCGTATCAATCCCCGCACCGGCGATCGCGCCGTGCTGGCCGATCTCAATCCGGGCCTGGACAACTGCACATTCGTGGGCGACCGCTTGTTCGTTTCGAACTTCACCGGCGAGATCACCGAAGTCCTGGTCGGCGGCGAGCACCGCACGGTCCTCAAAGGCGGACTGAACTGGCCGCTGGACCTGACCGTCGGCCCCGACGGCAACCTCTACGTCGCCGACGGCACTTTCTTCTACACGCTGCAGCCCGACGGCACGCTGCGCACGGTCGGAATGCTGTTCAGCCCTGGCTACCCGGGGTTCCTGCGTGGCCTGACCGCGACCGGCCCCGGCGAGTTCGTCGTCACCACCTCCAACGGCGAGGTTGCCCGATACCGGCCCGCCGACAACGAAAGTCAGATCTTGGCAACGGGTTTCGACCAGCTCTACGGGGTCGCGGTAGCTTCGGACGGCGCGGCTTATGTCGCGGAGCTCGGCGCCGGCCGCGTGTTGGGAGTCCACGGCGGGCAGGTCGAGGTGTTGGCGTCCGGCCTCGCTGATCCGGTCGGCGTCGCGGTCGACCGCGACGGAAGGTGCCTGGTTTCGGAGTCCGGCCGGGTCCGCAGCCTCGACGGCACGGTGGCGTTCGACGGGCTGCAGCGACCGCAAGGGATATTGGTGCTGGGCCGCGAGCTCTACGTAGTCGACACCGGCGCAAAGGAAATCGTTGCCTTCGACCTGGACAGCGGCGTCCGGACCACCATCGCCGGGGACCTGCCGCTCGGTGCCCCACCGGGCATCTCACCCAAACCATTGCGCGGCATGCCGCCGTTCTCCGGGCCGCAAGGACCGTTCGCCGGAATCGCCGCCGGATCGGACGGCACGCTGTACGTGTCGGCCGACGGCGACGGCAGCCTGCTGGCCTTGCGCCGCGAATCCTGAAGGGCCGCAACGTTGTCTCCCCCGCCGTCGGAAGCCAAGGTGGTCGACCACCGCTATCTGCAGGTGGCCCGCACGCTGCGTAAGGAAATCGTCGACGGCGTCTATCCGGTCGGGTCGCAGCTGCCGACCGAGCATGAGCTGTGCGAGCGATTCGAGGTGAGCCGCTACACGATTCGGGAGGCGTTGCGGCGGCTGCGCGACGACAACCTGGTGTCGTCGCGGCCCCGGACCGGAACGTTGGTGGTTCCGCGACCGTCGTCGGATTCCTATGTGCAGCATGTCATGTCGATCAACGACCTGCTGGAGTTCGCCACCGGGACCCGGTTCGTGATCGAGTCGGTCGCGATGGTCACCATCGACGACGACTCGGCGGCACGCTCGGGGCTGGCCGTAGGGGAGCAATGGCTGACCGTGCGCGGGTTTCGACAGTCCGATGACGGTGAGCCGCCGCTGTGCCGCACCGAGTACTACATCAACCGCGCGTTCGCGGCCGTCGGCCGGCTGCTACAACGCCACGAGGGGCCGATCTTCCCGTTGATCGAGGACTTGTTCGGGCTCAGCATCGTCGAGGTGCAGCAGGAGATCGTCGCGGTGCTGCTGGCGGCGGAACTGGCCGACGGCCTCGACGTGGCGCCCGGCACGCCTGCGCTGCAGGTGCAGCGCACCTACCGCACCTCCGACGACCAGGTGGCCCAGGTCACCATCAACACCCATCCCGCATCGCGGTTCCGGCATTCGATGACGATGCGACGGGTACGTGGCTGAGGGCCGGAGGCTGGTCGGCGGACGTCTGCTCCGCTGGGACGACGAGCGGGCGTCGCAGGCGTATACCCAAGGACATTGGGCCAGAGGAACTTTGGCGGATGCGCTGCGCGCGGCCGCCCAGGACACGCCCCGCCGGGTCGCCTTGGTCGATGCCGATCATCGGCTGACCTGTGCCGAATTGCGTCTACAGGCCACCGCTTTGGCGGACGCGCTGCTGGAGCGCATCCCGGCCGGCAGCGTGGTGTCGTTCATGCTGCCCAACTGGCACGAAGCCGCGGTGATCTACCTGGCCAGCACCCTGGCCGGGATGGTGGCCAACCCGATCCTGCCCTCGCTGCGCGAGCGCGAGCTGCGGTTCATCCTCGAAGACGCCGACAGCCGCGTGCTGTTCATCCCGTCGGCCTTCGGCCGCCACGACTACGCCGCGATGCTGCATCGGGTTGTAGCCGAATTGACGACGCCACCGGATGTCGTCGTGGTGCGCGGGGATTGCCTTGACGGCCAACTCGGGTATGCGTCGTTGACCTCGCCGCGGTCTGGCAGTGTGCCGCTGCCCGGCCTGCAGCCCGACGACGTCCGCATGATCCTCTACACCTCGGGAACCACCGGCCGGCCCAAAGGGGTACTGCACAGCCAGAATTCGATTCACGCGTTGATGTGCCAGATTCGCGACCACTGGTTCGTCGAGCCGGGCGACGTGTTCCTGGTGGCCTCGCCGATCGCACATATCGGCGGTTCCATCTACGCGTTCGAGGGGCCGCTGCTGCTCGGCACCACCGCGGTGCTGATGGACCGCTGGAACGCCGACGAAGCGGTGCGGATCATACGGACCGAGCGCTGCACGCATATGGCCGGCGCGACCCCCTTCCTGGAGCAACTGCTGGCCGCCGCGCAGCGGGCCGGCACCAACCTGCCCGACCTGAAAGTGTTCATCTGTGGCGGCGCATCCGTTTCACCTCAGCTGATACGCCGGGCGGCAACATATTTCGAGTCGACCACCGTGACACGGGTGTACGGATCAACCGAAGTGCCGGTGACCACGGTCGGATCACCCGATGATCGGGACCGCGCGGCCGACACCGACGGCCGGGCCGGTATCGCCGACATCCGGCTCGTCGACGGCGAGATCCGACTGCGCGGGCCACAGATGCTGGTCGGCTACCTGCATCCCGAGGACGACGACAACTCGTTCGACGCCGACGGCTACTTCCGCACCGGCGACCTGGGGCGCTGGGTCGACGACGAGTACCTGGTGGTCACCGGCCGCGCCAAGGACATCATCATCCGCAACGGCGAGAACATCTCGCCCAAGGAAGTCGAGGACGTCCTGGTCACCCATCCGGGGATCGCCGAGATAGCCGTCGTCGGACTGCCGGACGAGCGCACCGGGGAACGGGCGTGCGCGGTGGTGGTGGCCGCGAGCAGCGCCGGACCCGACGTCACCGACCTGCGTACCTTTCTGGAGGCGGCGGGCGTTGCGCGCTTCAAAGCGCCCGAGCAGGTCGTCATCTGGGACGACCTACCGAAGAACGACGCCGGAAAGATACTCAAGCATCAGATCAAAGCGGCGCTGATGGAAGCGGAGCGGTGATATGCAGGTAGCTATCGTGACCGGCGCGACGGGCGGCATCGGATCCGGCTGCGTGACAAAGCTTGCCGATTCGGGCATGGCGGTGCTGGCGACCGGACGCGACGAAGACAAGCTCGCCGAGCTGGCCCGGTCGAACGACCGAGTCGCCACCCTGGCCGTCGACCTCGTCGACGACGATGCCCCACACCAGATCGTCGATGATGCGCTAAAACGTTGGGGCCGAATCGATTTCCTGATCAACGCCGCAGGCATCGGCAGTCCCAAGCCGTTGCACGAGACCGACGACGAATCCCTGGATCATTTCCTGGGTTTAATGCTGCGAGCGCCGTTCCGTCTGGTGCGTGAGGTGTTACCGCACTTGCGGCCGGGTTCTGGCATCGTCAACATCACCTCGACGTTCGCCGTCGTGGGCGGCATGCGCGGCGGTGCCTACTCGGCAGCCAAGGGCGGGCTGACGGCGATGACCACCCACATCGCCTGCCAATACGGTGCGCAGGGAATACGTTGCAACGCAGTAGCTCCCGGGGTGGTGCAGACCGCCATGACCGAGCATCGCCTGCAGGACGAGCGGTTCCGGCGAATCAACGTCGAGATGACGCCGCATCAGCGGTTGGGCACGGTGGACGACGTCGCCGGCACGGTGGCTTTCCTGTGCTCACCCGGCGGCGAATTCATCAACGGCCAGACGATCGTGGTCGACGGCGGTTGGAGTTCGACGAAGTACCTGTCCGATCGGGCGCTGAACTCGGAGTGGAACCTTCAGTAGCTCAACGCAATTCGAAATGGCGCCGAATCCCGTAGAGCATCCTGGCGTGCGCCTTGACCCCCTGGCGAACGGTGAACGCGGCCAACGGCCGCGGCGCGGCGAACCGGATTCGTTCGGTGATGCGGGTGCCGCCGTCGATCGGCGTGAAGCTCACCGTGCCGCGCAGGCGCACCCCGGGTGACTGGTCGGCCTCGGTGTGCACGTCGCCTTCGACCGGAACGTGCAACCGCGCCCGGTAGGTGACCTTCGTCGTGATCGGCCCCAGCGGAATCCGGTCCACCACCCGATAGCCGACCCGGTAGCCGTCGGGCGTTTCACTGCGGTCCAGCAACTCCACCGACACGATCAGCGGATGTACCAGCCGGATGTTGTCCAGATCGACGTAGTAGTCGCGGACCTGGTCGGGCGGGGCGGGCACCTGTTCGGTCAGCGTCCGCTCGAAGTGGGCGGTCCACCAGCCCACAGTCATGCCCCCGTGAGTTGGGTGAACAGTTCCCCGGTGCGCCACCAGATCAAGACCGCGAACACCGCCAGGGCGAAGACGGTCACTGAAGCCTGAATCAGGTCTCGTCGGTGCCGCGGCGCGTACACGTAGGCGGCGGCGATCAACCCGCCGGTCACCAACCCGCCCAGGTGTCCCTGCCAGCTGATCTGCTGCGAGCTGATCAGCGGTACGACGAAAGTGAAGGCGAGGTTGATGACGATGACGGCGACCACCCAGCGGACGTCCAGAGTGAGCCGCTTGGCGACCACGAACGTTGCCGCGAACAGGCCGAACAATGCGCCCGACGCCCCCGCGGTCGCGGAGTTCAGCGGCGAGATCAGATAGACCAGCACCGAGCCGCCCAGCCCGCTCAGCGCATACAGTGCGCTGAACCGCAGCCGGCCCAGCCACATCTCCAGCGGCGGCCCCACGACGTACAGCGCCCACATATTGAGCAGCAGATGCGCCGGGCCGTAATGCATGAACGCCGACGTCACCAGGCGGTACAGCTGCCCGTAGACCGCGACGCCCGGCGGCCAGAGGCTCAGTTGGCGCTGTACCTCTATCGACGCGGACTCGGCCATGAACGCCAGCACGTTGAGTGCGATCAGCACATAGGTGACCACCGGCGCGCCGGCCCGGTCCCGGCCACCGAAGCGGGTTCGCGGATCCCGGACGGTGGCCGCGCCCTGCTGCACGCAGTCCACGCACTGGTGACCCACCGCGGCGCTGCGCATGCAATCGCCGCAGATCGGACGATCACAGCGGGTGCACCGGAGGTACGTCTGGCGGTCCGGGTGCCGGTAACACGTTGGTGCATCGGCGGGCAGCTGCGGTGGGATTGCGCCACTCATCGCACCCATTCTTGCCGCCATCCACCGCGCCCGCGCGAATGGGTGCGGACGGCCGACGCCGGGCACGTTTCGCCGGATGCTCCGGTAGCTGTACCCCGCGCTCTTACCCGCGGCGACCCGCTCGCGTGGCTATTCCCTCGCCAGCCCGGTTCACCTACTGTGACAAAGGTGGACTCACACGGAACCCCCGAATTGGTGCCCGTCGAAAATTTGCATTCGGGCGATCCCATCACCGACGGGGGCCAGCGGTACATAGTTCTCGAGTCGAAGACGGTCGGTGACGGCTGCGTGGTCCTCGAGCTGGAATCCAGAGTGGATCACCAACTCCAGGTCATCGAGAAGTCCTTCCCCGCCGGCTACCACGTCGGCCGGGCAGACCACACACACCTGTAGGGATTTCGAATAGCCCGGTCCGGCAACCACGAGCCTCAATTGCGCGGCGGGCGTTGGTCATTCGGTCCGTTCGGGTCGGCGTCACCGAACCAGCGCAACGGGACGTGCTCGCATACCAGTCGTGCCAGGCCCACCACTCGTACGGTTTGCTCTGCTGGTAACGCTGCGGGGAGCCTTTCCAGTCCTCCTTGGCGCCCGAGCGCGGTCATGTCCGGGATGCTCCAGGTGTTGCCCAACACCTCGTCGCCCCGATTGTTCACGAAGTAAATACGGAACACACGTGGCCCGTCGTGAATGAACGAAATGGTGCCGTGCATTCGTGCACACCGAAGTCGGCGTCGAACCCGTCGGTGATGGTGTACCAGGGCATCGTCCGGCCCATCCGCTGCTTGAGACGCGCAATGTCGGGCTGCGGCGCCCGCGACGCGAACGACTTGGTCACCAATATCGATGCGGCTCGCCGTCCAAATTCATCGGTGCGCTGCTGGGTCGCCCGCCGCAGGTATGTGTTCAGACATGCCACTGCAGCAGGATTCACGGCGCAGGCGGAACCGTCGGCCAACCGGCTGTCGCTGAGTACCGACGCAACGCAGATAACATGTTGAAAGCCCATTCCATCCAGGTCCACACCTGTCACGCCACGGGCGGCGTTGCCGGGGTGGCCACGATGACCGTATTTCTGGAACCGACGCTGTTCCCCACGTTCGGATTGCCACCCGACCGGTAATACACCGGTGGACCGGCCGTGTGGACAGCTTCGCGCGGCGCCGGAAGGATGGCGCGGTAGACCTAATCGAAGGGTGATGGATGAAGATCCCGGGTGTGGCCGACATCGTCGGCTCCCTCACCGGTGGGGCGGTTCAGGCATTGCAGGCCGGCATGAACGGCGCAGCGGGCGCGGTCGATGCGGTGCAGACGCTGGCCAGCCCCGTCACCGAACTGGTAGGGCCGGTGGTGCAGTCGGTCGCCCAAACCACCGGGCGGGCGATCGGACTGCGTCCCTCCGACGCCGCGCTCGAACCGGTCACCCCGCCCGTGCGTTGGCAAAGCGGCCGCCGTATCCATCTGGATCTCGATCCCCTGCTGCCGTTTCCCCGTTGGCACGAATACGCCGCGGTGATGGAGGAGCCGGTGCGCCGGATCGACGGGGTGGCGAAGGCGCATGTCGAGGGCGCGCTGGGTCGGCTGGTCATCGAGGTCGCCGAGGGTGCCGACACCGGGGCGGTGCTCGAGGAGGTACGCGATACCGCGGCAGCGGTGGCCGCGGACCTCGCCGGCTCAGAGACGGTGTCGGCGCCGCAGGCCGCGCCGTTCGCGGACCCCGCGAACCCGCTGGCGATCCTGGTGCCGCTGACCGTGGCCGCGATGGACGCGGTGGCCGTGGGCGCGGCGGTGACCGGATGGTTCACCCGGCTGCCGGTGGCGCCGCGCAGCGCGCGGGCCGCGGCGGCGCTGATCAATTATCAACCGCGGGTGGTGGCCGTTCTCGAGTCCAAGCTCGGCCGGGTCGGCACCGACCTCGCACTCAGCGGCTCCACGGCCCTGGCCTACGGGCTGAGCCAGTCGGTGGGCACGCCACTCATCGATCTCGTGCAGCGCACCCTGCAGCTTTCCGAGGCGGCCGCGCACCGGCAGCGCTGGCGCGAACGCGAACCCGGGCTGGCTTCTCCCGACCGGCCGCAGGCTCCGGTGGTCCCGGTGCTCTCGTCCGCCGGAGACGAGCAGGTGCCGCGGCACAACTGGGCGGCGACGGCGGCGGGTGAGGCCTCTCACGTAGTCGTCGACGGGGCCATCGACGCCGCGATCGACACCGAGAAGGGCTCGATGGCCGGGCCCCTGGAGAATTACGTGAACCAGGCGGCAAGTGGTTCGGTGGTCGCCGCGGCGGGCGCGCTGTTCGCCGGCGGCGGCGCTGCCGAGGCTGCGGAAGCGATCCTGGCCGGTGTCCCGAAGGCTGCGCACCTCGGCAGGCAGGCGTTCGCCACCACGCTCGGCCGGGGCCTGGCCAACGCCGGACTGCTGGTGCTGGACCCCGGCGCGCTGCGCCGGCTGGACCGGGTGCAGGTGGTCGTCATCGACGGCGCCGCGCTGCGCGGTGACCACCGTGCGGTGCTGAGCGCGTGGGGCGAGGAACCCGGCTGGGACGACGACCGTGTCTACGAGGTCGCCGACGCCCTGCTGCACGAGGAGGAACCACCCGAGCCCGATCCCGACGAACTGCCGGCTGCCGGTGCACGATTGAAATGGCTTCGGCCACAGAGTCCGTCGGCCGCGCCGGCGCAGGGCTTGGAGCATGCCGACCTGATTTGCGACGGCCAGCGGGTCGGACACGTGGACGTCGGGTGGGAGGTCGACCCCTACGCGATCCCGCTGCTGCAGACCGCGCACCGCACCGGCGCCCGGGTAGTGCTGCGCCATGTGGCCGGCACCGAGGACCTCTCGGCCAGCGTCGGGTCCACGCATCCGCCGGGCACCCCGCTGCTGAAGGTGGTGCGCGAGCTGCGCGGGGACCGCGGGCCGGTACTGCTGATCACCGCGCTGCACCGCGACTTCGCCTCCACCGACACGCTGGCCGCCCTGGCCATCGCCGACGTGGGTGTCGCACTCGACGATCCGCGGGCGGCGACGCCGTGGACCGCCGACATCATCACCGGAACCGACCTGGCCGCGGCGGTGCGCATCCTGTCCGCGCTGCCGGTAGCCCGCGCGGCCACCGAGTCCGCCGTACACCTGGCCCAGGGCGGCACCACGCTGGCCGGACTGTTGCTGGTCACCGGCGAGGACAACCGATCGGCCAACCCGGCGACCTTCCGGCGCTGGCTCAACCCGGTCAACGCGGCCGGGGCGACGGCCCTGCTGTCCGGCACGCTGTCGGCCGCCCGGGTGCTGCGACTGCCCGATCCGACCCCGCAGCCGTTGACCGCCTGGCACGCGCTGGACCCCGAGATCGTGTACTCCCGGTTGGCCGGCGGTGCGCGCCCGCTGGCGGTCGAACCCGGCACCCCGACCTGGCGGCGCCGCCTTGACGACCTGTCCTACGAGCCGGTGGTCGCCCCACTGCGGGGCCCGGCCCAGGCGCTGGGACGGTTGGCGGTGGCCACCCGTCACGAGCTGGCAGATCCGCTGACCCCGATCCTGGCGGTCGGTGCGGCGGCATCGGCGATCGTCGGCAGCAATGTGGACGCGTTGCTGGTGGCCGGCGTCATGGCGGTCAACGCGGTGACCGGCGGGGTACAGCGGCTGCGAGCCGAGGCCGCGGCCGCGGAATTGTTCGCCGAGCAGGACCAACTGGTGCGGCGGGTAGTGGTGCCGGCGATGGCCACCACGCGGCGCCGGCTGGAAGCCGCCCGCAGCGCCACCCGCACCGCCACCGTGTCGGCCAAGAAGCTGCGCCCCGGCGACGTCATCGACCTGGCCGCACCCGAGGTGGTGCCGGCCGACGCCCGGATCCTGGTCGCCGAAGACCTCGAGGTCGACGAGTCGTTCCTCACCGGCGAGTCGCTGCCCGTCGACAAGCAGGTGGACTCCGTCGCGGTCAACGACCCCGAACGCGCGAGCATGTTGTTCGAGGGCAGCACCATCGTCGCGGGGCGGGCGCGCGCGATCGTGGTGGCCACCGGCGTCGGCACCGCCGCGCAGCGCGCCATCTCGGCGGTCGCCAACGTCGAGACGTCCGCCGGCGTGCAGGCGCGGCTACGCGAGCTGACCAGCAAGGTGCTGCCGCTGACCCTGGCCGGCGGCGCCACCGTAACCGGGTTGGCGCTGTTGCGCCGCTCCTCGCTGCGCCAGGCGGTTGCCGACGGCGTCGCGATCGCCGTCGCCGCGGTCCCGGAGGGGCTGCCGCTGGTGGCGACCCTGTCTCAGCTGGCCGCCGCGCAACGCCTGACCGCCCGCGGCGTGCTGGTGCGATCGCCGCGCACCATCGAGGCGCTGGGCCGGGTCGACACCATCTGTTTCGACAAGACCGGCACTCTCACCGAGAACCGGCTGCGTGTGGTGCGCGCCGTGCCGAAGGACGCCGACCCCGAGGGTCCGTTCGCCACGCCCGGCGATCCGCAGTCCCTGGCGCTACTGCAGGCCGCCGCGCGCGCATCCACTCAGCCGCAGGACGGGCAGGGACACGCCCACGCCACCGACGAAGCGATCATCAACGCGGCCAATTCGCTCAACGGCCACGGTGATTCCGACTGGACCATCCTCGCCGAGGTGCCGTTCGAGTCCAGCCGCGGTTTCGCCGCCTCGATCGGCGCCCAGGCAGGCACCGACCAGGCGCCGCTGTTGATGCTGAAGGGCGCGCCGGAGGTGGTGTTGCCGCGCTGCCGGTTCGACGATCCCGAGGCCGACCGGCAGCACGCCGACGCGCTGGTGCAGAACCTCGCCGAGCAGGGGTTGCGGGTGCTCGCCGTCGCGCAACGCACCTGGATGCACGACACGTCCGACGAGGCCACCGATGCCGATGACGTCGACGCCGCCGCCCACGACCTGGAACTGCTCGGCTATGTCGGCCTGGCTGACACCGCCCGGGATTCGTCACGCCCGCTGATCGAGGAGCTGGTGGCCGCCGATCGCAACGTCGTGCTGATCACCGGCGACCATCCGGTCACCGCCCGGGCGATCGCCAACCAGCTCGGCCTGCCCGCCGACGCGCGGGTGGTGACCGGCGCGGAGCTCGCCAACATCGACGCCGAGGGGCACGCCAAGCTGGCCGACGACGTCCAGGTGTTCGCGCGCGTCAGCCCGGAACAGAAGGTGCAGATCGTCGCGGCCCTGCAGCGCTCCGGCCGCGTCACCGCGATGGTCGGCGACGGCGCCAACGACGCCGCCGCAATCCGGATGGCCGACGTGGGCATCGGGGTCAGCGGCCGCGGCTCGTCGGCCGCCCGCGGCGCCGCGGACATCGTGTTGACCGACGACGATCTGAGCGTGCTGCTCGACGCGCTGGTCGAGGGTCGCAGCATGTGGGCGGGGGTGCGCGACGCCGTCACCATCCTGGTCGGCGGCAACGTCGGCGAGGTCCTGTTCACCATCATCGGGACGGCGTTCGGCCAGGGCCGGGCGCCGGTGGGCACCCGTCAGCTGCTGTTGGTGAACCTGCTCACCGACATGTTCCCCGCCCTCGCGGTCGCGGTGACCTCGCAGTACGAGGACCCCGAAGAGGACGAGAGCCTCACCGAAGAGGAGGTCGAGGAGGCTCGCCGCAGCCGTCAGCGTGAGTTGCTGACGCAGCCCAAGCCGTCGCTCGGCGACGCCCTGATGCGTCAGATCGTCAACCGCGGCGTGGTCACCGCGGCGGGCGCAACAACCGCCTGGGCTATCGGGCGTTGGACTCCTGGTACCGAAAGGCGTACCTCGACAATGGGTTTGACTGCTCTGGTGACCACGCAGCTGGCGCAGACGCTGCTGACTCGCCGACACAGTCCGCTGGTGGTGGCGACCGCGTTGGGCAGTGCGGGGGTCTTGGTCGGCATCATCCAGACGCCGGTGCTCAGCCAGTTCTTCGGCTGCACTCCGCTGGGCCCGGTTGCCTGGACGGGCGTGATCGGCGCCACCGCGGGAACTGCGGTGGTCTCCGTGCTGGCACCGCAATGGTTGTCCAAGACGGTCGGCGCGATGACACCGGCGTTGGAGTCCGAGAAGCGGCAGGAATTGGAGTCGGACTGACCTAGCCGGACAGTTCCCGGCGGATCACCTTGCCGGCGGGATTGCGCGGGATACTGCTCACGATGTTGATGTCCCGGGGCTGCTCGAAACGGGAAACCTTGCCCTTCAAGAACTCTCGTAGCCCCGCAGCGTCGACGTCGCTGCCCGAGCGCGGCACGACGAAGGCGACCAACCGTTTGCCGAACTGCTCGTCGGGCACGCCGACGACGGCGTTCTCGGCGATGTCGGGATGCCCGGCCAGCGCGTTCTCCAGCGCGCGGGGATAGACGTTCTCCCCGCCCGAGACGACCATGTCGTCCTCGCGTCCGACGATGTACAGCCGGCCTATTTCGTCGAGGTACCCCATGTCGCCGGTGCTGGTCATTCCGTCGATGACGGCTTTGCGTTCGGTGCCGCCGCCGGAATAGCCTTCCGAATTCAGTTCCCCGCCAACGAATATGCGTCCGGTGACACGCGGCCCGACGGGTCTGCCGGCGCGGCTGAAGATGCGCACCGGGCAACCCGCGACGGGCCGGCCCACCGTTTCGGGGAACCGCCGCAACTCCGCCGGCGTCGCCAGGGACCCGATACCCACCTCGGTCGATCCGTACAGGTTGTAGACCACGTCGCCGTAGGCGTCCATGAACCGCCGCGCCAGGCCGGGCTCGAGGCGGTCACCGCTGGAAACGACCACCCGCAAGCAGGACAACGGGTTTCGTGCCCGCACCCGTTGCGGTAGATCGAGAATCCGCGCCAGCATGATCGGCACCGCGCTCATCGAGTCGGCGCGGTGCAGCGAGGCCTGCGCGAGGGTGGCTTCGGCGTCGAAGCGCCGGTGGGTCAGGATGGTGCCGCCCAGGCTGACGGTCAGCGTCAGCATCCCGAATCCCAGACCGTGAAACATCGGTGTCGCCATGGCCATTCGGGTGCCGACGTGCAGACCGGTGCGTTCGAGAATGGTGACGCCGACGCCCAGACCCGAGCTGACCTTCGGCGTTCGTGGCACCCCTTTAGGCACCCCGGTGGTGCCCGACGTCAACAGGACGATGCGGCCCGAACGCGCCACCTGGGGGCGCGACCCGGGGCATGGTTTAGCCTGCAACGGGTCGATCGCAGTGATCGCATCCGAGGCGTGGTGGATCTGGTCGAGAAACTCGTTGTCGCAGAACATCGTCTGGATCTGGTGGCCGGCCAGCGCGCCCGCCAGGGCGTCGGCGCGGAACTCGGTGTTGACCAATACGATGTCGGCGCCTATCAGGCCGGTGGCGAAGACCGCCGCGACGAAGTTGCGGCCGTTGCGGCACATGATTCCCACGGGCTTGCCCGCCCTCACCCCGGCTTCGAGCAGCGTGCGGGCGAGCGATTCGGTAATCTCTTGCAGCTCAGAGTAACTCAGCACACCGTCGTCGTCGATGATCGCCGTCCGGTCCGGCCATCGGGCCGCTGCGACTGCGAGCAAGGTGTACAGGTTGGTGCCGCCCCGCGCTGCCTCGCGGAGCACGCGCAGCGCCGCTGCGGGCCCGGGCGGACCGAGCAGTCCCGAAGACATCACCGCGCGGATCGCCGTGGCCACGACGCTGTCGGTCATGACCGGTCCTGCTTGCTCTCGGCTGCGGAGAAGAACCGGCGGTACCAGATCCGGGCGGCCCGTTCGGCCGGTCCGGCCAGCAGCACCGAGGCCAGTTCGGCCGGCCAGACCCAAGGCGGTTCGTTGGTGCGGGGCCGCTCGATGATCGCCTGGGCGACCGCGTCGGCGGCCTGGTCCGGCGTCAGCCCCGGAAACCGGCTCAGCAGCGGAGTGGGTTCGATCATCCGGGTGCGGACCAGCGCGAAGTAGATGGTGGACACGTCGATGCCGTCAAGTTGCAGTTCCGGCGCGACGCTACGCAGCCAGCGATCGAATGCGCCCTTGGAGGCCTGGTAGGCCCCCCACTGCGGCCCGGGAGCCACGCGCACGCCGACACTCGACACGTTCACGATCTGCCCGCGGCCCGCCTCGCGCATCAACGGCAGGATGCCCAGCAGCAACCACACCGGCCCCAGGTAATTCACCCCGATGGTGCGCTGGAAGTCGTGCGGCCGGTCGTACTGCTCGTGCAGGGAGCGGCGCAGCGACTTGCCGGCATTGCTCACCACGACGTCCAGCGGCCCGTGGTTCTCGTTGATCTGTTTGGCCAGCTGCGCGACGGCGTCCTCGTCGCTCAGATCGGTGGGATAGACGACGGCCTGTCCTCCGCCGGCGGTGATCGAGGCGGCCACGTCGTCGAGGCGCTCAGCCGAGCGGGCCACCACCAGCACGGTCGCTCCGGCCGCCGCCAGCTTGCGCGCGGTCGCTTCGCCGATGCCGTACGAGGCGCCGGTGACCAGGGCGGTCTTGCCGGAGACGACTGCGCGCAGCCGGTCGGGATCCGAAATCCGCGCCGGGTTGGCCAATCTGTCGACACCCCGGTCAACTGCCTGCAAAACCAGGTTCATCGGCGCGTCCTTCGATAGCGTTCCACCCGTCATGCCCATTCGTGACCCATGGTCACAATTGCAGCTACCGACCGGGCGCGTCCAGCGTCTCGGCCAAGTTGCGTTCGGAACGCGCTCCTGACGGCGCGCCGGCTACGTCAAACTGGACGGGTGGCGTCGTGACAGTCGGGGTGGATGCCGGGTTTCATGCCTGCTCCCCGCCGTTTCGGTGGGCGGTGAATTCGCCGGCGGCGTCCGGAGTTTCATGGCAGGGGTCTTGATGCCAGTCGCCGAAGGGGTCGTCGTAACCGTCCCATTGGTCTTGATCGGCCATCTCGGCGTCGGTCAACAGGGCGTGCTGCAACGCCGCGGTGATCTCAGCGGGCTCTGCGCCGCAGACCAGCACGGTGATCGCGGTGTGCCGGTCGCCATGGTGGAACTCCCACATCAGATCTGCGAACAGGCGCCGTTCGGGGTCGACTCCGGTGACCTCCGAGATGTCCATGGCGGCCAGCCATTTGCCCGCTGAGGCGACCCGCAGGCCGCCGCCGGCAGATTCCAGCCACATGACGTGATCGGGACGGTTCGCCAGCCACAACCGCCCGCGGGTCCGGACGACGCCGTCGAGCAGTCGGTCGACGGCGTCATGCAGCCGTTCCGGTCGGAAGGGGCGGCGCGCGTTGAACTCGACGATCGCGACCCTCCCCTCGGAGTTCAAGGGCGGCAGGCCGGCCAGCAGCGGTGCATGCGGCGAATCGCTGCGGCCCCGGCGTGAATGTTCGTCGAGGTGCGCCAGCGCGAGTTCGACGCGATCGGTGCCGACGGTGATCCGCGCGCGCGGGGCCAGTCGGCGCAATACGGCCAGCGTGCTGGGTTCGGGCTGGGTCAGCACCAACAAGTCGGCGAACTCTGCCTGGCCGACGGTCGCTTGGGCCACCGTGCGTCCGTCCGGCAACCCCTCGTCGCCGAGGGACTGGGTCAGCCACCGCTGCGTGTCGATGCACGTGACAACCCCGCCGATCCGAACGTCGCGGCCCGCCGGGCCGTCCGGATAACCCGGCCCGACCCGCACCGGAACGTGGTTGATCGCCCAGCACACGGGTTCGGGTTCCAGCCAGGGCGCCAGGTGCACGACGATGCGGTCCACATTGGAGCGACGGTGCAACTTGCGCAGCAACACCAGCAGATCGTTGCGGATAGTGCAGGCAAGGCAGCCGTGCGCCAACTCCAGCGCCTCCTCGATCGTGGTGAGTTCGCCGCGGTTCAACGTGATGACGGTTCGGCGCACCACATGGCCGTCGAAACGGTGCTCCACCACCGCGGTACCCGGCTGCCGCAACAGCGTGCCCGCCACATCGTCGGTAGCACCCTGGCCGGCCACCAGCACCACCTCAGTTCGCATCACTGCACCCCTTATTGAAAATCGTTTTCATTAAGGCTACAGTGCCATTCGCAGGTTGTCTAAACAGGAGGCTCTACATGTCCGCGCGCTGTCAAGTCACCGGCCGCACAGTCGGTTTCGGTAACGCGGTCTCGCATTCACATCGCAGGACGCGGCGGCGCTGGTCGCCCAATCTGCAGACGAAAACCTATTACTTGCCGTCGGAGGACAGGCGGGTGAAGTTACGGGTCAGCACGAAGGGCATCAAGGTGATCGATCGCGACGGCATCGAGGCCGTCGTCGCGCGGCTGCGCCGGGCGGGAACGCGTATCTGATGGCGCGCAACGAGATTCGTCCGATCGTGAAACTGCGTTCGACCGCGGGAACCGGCTATACCTACATCACCCGCAAGAACCGGCGAAACGACCCCGATCGCCTGGTGCTGAAGAAGTACGACCCCGTGCTGCGCCGGCACGTCGAGTTTCGCGAGGAGCGCTGAATGGCGAAGAAATCCAAGATCGTCAAGGACATGCAGCGGCGCGAAACCGTCGCAAGGTACGCCGAACGGCGAGCAGAGCTCAAGAAAGTCATTCGGTCACCGGCCAGCAGCCCGGAGCAGCGGTTACTCGCCCAGCAGGCTCTCGCCCGGCAGCCGCGGGACGCCAGTCCGGTGCGGTTGCGAAATCGCGACTCGATCGACGGGCGACCCCGGGGCCACCTGCGCAAGTTCGGTTTGTCTCGGGTGCGGGTGCGCGAACTGGCTCATCAGGGACAGTTGCCCGGCGTACGCAAGGCGAGTTGGTAGATGGCGCACCGACCGAAACGCACAGCGCGTAGCATCGTCAAACCGTCGACGCCGAGACGGAACCTGCTGACGAGCCTCGGCCTCGCCGTTGTGGACTACAAGGACACGAAAACACTGCGGCTGTTCGTCTCCGAACGCGGCAAGATCCGGTCCAGGCGCGTCACCGGGTTGACCGCCCAGCAACAACGCCAGGTCGCGACCGCAATCAAGAATGCCCGCGAGATGGCGTTACTGCCATACATTTCCACGCCCTGAGTGCTCGACCCGTCAGTCGCGGACAAAACCCTTGTTGCGCATCAGCCCATCCGCCAAGAACCCGTCATGCGGAACATCCGGTGCGCCATAGTGGGTCGGGTGTCGACCGAGGTAGACATTGCTCACCGTAGGCTCGGCCACCAGGGTGTCAACCAACTGTTGATCTCCGGTTATCAGGTTGAGCACCAATGAGTTTCGCAGGGGATCGACGCCATCATCCCGCGACCACGGCGCCACCCAGACGCACGGGAACGGCAGCTCGACATTGAGCGTGTCGACGTCGGGCCGCGCCATCAAGTGGACGGCCGGCCGCAATGCCGCACAACCGTCCCCCACCGCAGCGACCACCTGATCGGCGCCGAGTAACGGGGTGGTGCCGGCCGCCTTGGCGGCCAGATACTCGACCAGCTGCCTCGCCTGCTCGACGGGCTGGGTGGGCAGCATCGCGCGTTCGTCGAAGGCCGGCAGCGGTTGGATCGCGGCCAGCCGGTCGGCGATTGCCCGCGCCAGCGGTTCCGGGTCACCCTCGCAGAGAACGGCGGTGGTGTTGACGCACGCGACTCCACCGAGGCCGGCGATCGAATCGATGATCACATCCAGGTAGTCGCCCCAGTCACGGTCCGCGGTGATCAGGATCTTGGTGCGGCCCGGTCCGTTGACGAGCACCGTCGGATCGCGGGCGTACCTGTCCACCACGTCCTGACCGCCATAGACCATGGCGATGTCGGCCGACCGGATCATCTCGTCGGCACCCCGATGTTCGCAGGGCAAGAACACCGCATCGCAGGCGCGAAACCCAGCTTGCCGCAACGCATTGACCAGTCGATGCGCGGTCAGCGGCTCACGCCGTGATGGGCGGATGGCCACCCGATAGCCCAGCGCCAGCGCTTGTGGCCACAGCCCGTGGACGCCGGGCCCGTTGCCGGCGGCGTGCACGGCGAGCACCTCGCCGCGCCGCACCCACACCGCACCACCGGACCGGGCGTGCTCGTCATGCCAATCGGCCACTGCGCCAACCGGCTGAGCCTGGTGTACCGCGTCGAACGCCGAGGCCACCGCCTCGGCTACACCGCGGGCCCCAGCGCGGACCACGGCGACCGGTAGACCCGAAATTCGGCTGGCCGCACCGACATACGACTCGAAGTCCAGACCCGCGACCAGACTGCCGGCGAAAATGTCGGCCGCCGCGGCCAGTGCCGCTTCGCGTTGCCCCGCCGGCAGCGGCGCTGTCTTGCGCTGCGCGCTGATGGTACGCGACACATACAGCGGTGGAACCAGGCTCAGTTCTACGACCGGATCGGCACAGGTCAACTTCTCGCGGTTGCGGGTCCGGAAGTCGCCGTCGATCCCGAGCGCGTCGATATGCAGCGTGTCAGTACACACCTTCGATGACCTCCTCGCCGTCGAAGGTGGCCACCGGCTGTACCGCGCACAGCGAGTCACCCACTTGCCCAACGGGTCCCGGCACCCGGACGGCGCAGTCACGCTCGAGGTTGTTCGGAATGAACATGCCCTTGCTGATGTGGCTCATCACCACCTGACCCCGCTGCCCGTAGGGCACCTGCGCACCCGATTCCGGATCCACCACACGGAATGCGACGTACGGGGAGCGTGGGTCGAACACGAAGTGCCCCGCACTGTCAGTCCGGGTAGTCGCCTGCGACAGAATCATGGTGCTGCCGAACGCCATTGCGATGACCGTGCCGGGTAAGACGTCGCGCAGCACGTCGAGGGTGTCGGGGTCCACGTGCGCGCCACTGAGCAGTAGGTAACGAACCTTCTCGTTCAGCAGGTCCACCACCCTGTCGTCACGGGCCATCGCCTCCAGCAGCGGTGGTGTGGTGTGCAGATTCGCCACGCGCTGCGTCCGCAGCACGAAGACGGCCTGCTCGACCAGATGGTCGAGGTAAGCCGACACCTCGGCGGCGGCGTTGCGGGCGGTGAGTTTCTTAACCCAGCGCGGATCGATGTCGATCGCGTGGAACACCGAGCCCAGTCGCTGTGAAACCAGCCGCGAAAAGAACCCCACCCCGTGCGGGCCGCTGGGCATCATGCACAGGAAGCCGCGTCCCGCCACGAAGCCGCCGACGGTGAAATCCTCGGTCTGCCATTGGATCACCTGCTCAACCCAGTCCGGCAGCTGCGCGGTGCGTTTGGGCGGCCCGGTGGTGCCGCCCGATTCGAAGATCTGCGGCACCGGCGGCGGCGACCCGTATCCGCGGGGAATGAGGTCCTCGACCGGCGCGGTGCGCAACTCGTTGACGAGGTTGGGGAACAGCGCCAGATCGGCGAATGTCGCGATGTCGGTCAGCGGGTCGAAGTCCAGGGTTTTCGCCGCGTGCAACCAGAAGGCGCTTCCGGTCTCGGCGCCGAAGTGCCAGGCGATCGCGGCACGCAGATACGCATCGGGGTCGTCGACTGGCGTCGACCTGGGTACCTCGAGCAACGAAAAATCATTGCCAGCAACGGGATCGGCCATGAGCCCGATCCTGTCGTATCACCGATCGGTGAGCCACCGGGCTTTCAGCTGTTCCGGCTGCGTTCAGTTGTTGTTGATCTTGCGCGGATCGGTGCCGGTGCGTTCCCAGGCTTCGGCGGCCCAGCTCGTGTAGATAAGGCGCAACGGCAACCGGTTGATCAGCGGGTTCAATGCCCGCATCACCGCGGCGAAGCGCTGAAACCGCTTCTCCTTCTTGGCATCCCACGGCAGTTCGCATACCTCACGCATCTGCGGCGGGCAGGTCCCAACGATCACCAGCCGCGCGTAGGCGTTCAGCGGTGCGGACAAGACCTTCCAGATGGGGCCGGGGATGCGGCGCGGCCCCGGGATGCCCTTGCGCAGGTAGCCGGTGCCGTACAACACCGTCTTGTGCGGCACGAAACGGTCCAGCATGCCGTCCCAGTACGCGACGAATTCGTCGTAGGTCTGCGGCTGGCCCCGGTCGCTGACGCCGTAGAGGGCGTACCAGACCTTGCTCTCGGCGAAGATCTGCTCCTTCTCGGCGTGGGTGAGCCGGCGGATGAACATGTCCGCCGTGTACAGAACCTGGTCCACGAAAGTGGCGTGCGCCCAATAGAACAGTTCGGGGTTCAGTGCGTGGTACCGCGAGCCGTCGCTGATGGTGCCCTTGATCGGCTTGTGGAAATCCCGCACGGTGCGGCCCCACTTGTGTGGGTCAGCGGAGTAGACGGTCTTCATCAGCGGTGGCGCGGTGCGCTTGGCCCGGCCGAGGGTGTCGCTGAAGATCACCGAGTGGTCTAGCACTCCCTGCCCGAGTTGTTCGATGCAGTTCTCGGTGCCCGCGACCCGCTGGAAGCCGAAGATCTGGGTGCGGTGGTCGCCGTAGAACTTCCAGATCAGCGAATCGGGGCCCAGCACCGGGGCAGCGTCAGCGATCTCGTCGACCAGCATGGGGACGGCTTCGCGGATACCGGTCTCGAAATCATCGTCGGCGCGACAGGCCGGCTGATGCTGCCGCCCGCCGTGCTGTAGGTCAAGCTCAGCGGTCATCACGAACTCCTCGTGGCGGGTCGAAGCCGTACCTTGAATCATAGAAACAAATTCGTACTTTTGTTTCATCTTACCATCTGTCAGGCTGAGCTCGACCGTGACGAACGTCGCACAAACAGAGCGGACCACAATGGCAACCATGTCCACGATGCGCCGGAGAGCGACGCCGGCTCGAGAAACGGGCGCCGCGCCCGCCGATCTCGAGCAGGTGATCCTGGACACCGCGCGGTCTGTCTTCGAGACCTACGGCGTGCGACGAGCCAACATCGAAGACGTCGCCGTTCGCGCCGGCGTCAGCCGCAGCACCATCTACCGGCGCTTCCCCACCAAGGACGACCTGTTCGAGGCCGTCGTGCGCCGCGAGGGTCAGACCTTCTTCACCACCCTGGACCAGGCCACCACCGGGCTTGACCCGCAGCAAGCGGTCGTCGAGGCCTTCGCACTCGGTGTGCAGCTCATCGCGGATTCACCCCTGTACTCACGAATCGCCGAGAGCGAACCCGAACTGTTCGGCATGTTCTCCCGCTCGGACACCTTCCCGATCGGCCGGTTCGCCGACGGAATCGCCCATACCCTGCGCCGCTGCGGCGCCGAGCTGGCCGACCACGACCTGGCCAACGTCGCCGACATCTTGCTGCGCGTAGCGGTGGGCATCATCGTGTTCCCCACCGACCGGCTCGACACGTCCGATCAGCAGGCGGTCCGCGACTACGCGGCGCGATACCTGGTGCCGATCATCAGCCTCTAACCGATCACGCCCGACGGGCGGGTAGCCGGCCGCTTGTAGGCTGGTTTGGCGTGTTTGCGCTGATCGACGACGAGAGCCGAGGAGGACTGTGGCGACTCCGGTTGTGGAGGATTCCGACCTGCGCTCCGTACAGCGGGTCCGCCTCGACGTCTCCGGTATGACGTGTGCGGCGTGCGCCAGCCGGGTCGAAACCAAACTCAACAAGGTTCCCGGGGTGCGCGCGTCGGTCAATTACGCCACCCGGGTGGCCACCATCGACGCGGTCGACGTCGGCGTCGACGACCTGTGCGGGGTGGTGGAGAAGGCCGGCTACCAGGCGGCTCCACACCGGGAGTCCACCGGCGTTTCCGCCGACCCCGACGCCGACCAGGCCCGCAGCCTGCTCCGACGGCTACTGGTCGCGGCGGTGTTGTTCGTACCGCTCGCCGACCTGTCCACGATGTTCGCGATGGTGCCCAGCGCCCGGTTCCCCGGCTGGGGCTATGCGTTGATCGCGCTGGCCGCGCCGATCGTGACGTGGGCGGCCTGGCCCTTCCATTCGGTGGCGCTGCGCAACGCGCGGCACCGGACCGCGTCGATGGAGACGTTGATCTCGGTCGGTGTCACCGCAGCCACCGTTTGGTCGCTGGCGACTGTCCTGGTACCCAGGCCGGCGCGGGAGACGCACGGAATCTGGCAGGCCATCCTGCACAGCGACGCGATCTACCTCGAGGTCGCCGCCGGTGTCACGGTGTTCGTGCTGGCGGGCCGGTACTTCGAGGCACGCGCCAAGTCCAAGGCCGGCGGTGCGCTGCGGGCATTGGCCGAGTTGGGCGCCAAGAGCGTGACGGTGCTGTTGGACGATGGCGCCGAACTGGTGATCCCGGCCGAGGAGCTCAAGAAGCGGCAGCGCTTCGTGACCCGACCCGGTGAGACGATCGCCGCGGACGGCATCGTGGTCGACGGGTCGGCGGCGGTCGACACCAGCGCGATGACCGGCGAGGCCAAGCCGGTGCAGGCGCACCCGGACGCGCCGGTGCTGGGTGGCACCGTCGTACTGGACGGCCGCCTGATCATCAAGGCCACCGCGGTGGGCGCCGACACCGCGTTCGCGGCGATGGTCCGGCTTGTCGAAGAGGCGCAGGGACAGAAGGCCCGCGCTCAGCGGCTCGCCGACCGCATCGCCGCGGTGTTCGTACCCGTGGTGTTCGCCATCGCACTACTGGCCGGCACGGCCTGGTTATTTGCCGGCGCCGGGCCGGAGCGCGCCTTCTCGGTGGTGCTCGGCGTGCTGGTGATCGCCTGCCCGTGTGCCCTGGGTTTGGCGACGCCGACCGCGATGATGGTGGCTTCCGGGCGAGGTGCGCAGCTGGGCATCTTCATCAAGGGGTACCGGGCACTGGAGGCCATCCGCTGCATCGACACCGTGGTGTTCGACAAGACCGGCACCCTGACGGTCGGGGCGCTGAGCGTGAGTCGCGTGACGGTCATTCCGGGCCACTCCGCCGAGTCGGTGCTCGCCTTGGCCGCCGCGGTCGAAGCCGCCTCCGAGCATGCCGTGGCGGCCGCGATCGTTGCCGCCGCGTCAGATCCCGCATCGGTCAGCGACTTCACCGCGGTGCCCGGGTGCGGGGCTTCGGGCGTGGTCGGCGACCACCGCGTCGAGGTCGGCAAGCCATCCTGGGTCACTCGGGCCGCGCCCTGCGACGCGACGTTGGACGCCGCCCGCCGTGAGGGCGAGATACGCGGTGAGACAGTGGTTTTCGTATCAGTCGATGGCGTGGTGTGCGCCGCGGTGGCCATCGCGGACACCGTCAAGGACACCGCGGCCGAGGCGATCGCGGCGCTGCACCAGCGCGGGCTGCGAACCATCCTGCTCACCGGCGACAACCAGGCCGCCGCTAACGCGGTGGCCACCCGTGTCGGCATCGACACCGCGATCGCCGAGGTGCTGCCCGAGGGCAAGGTCGCCGAGATTGCGCGTCTTCGCGATGCGGGCCGGGTGGTCGCCATGGTGGGTGACGGCATCAACGACGGCCCCGCTTTGGCTTGCGCCGATTTGGGGTTGGCGATCGGGCGCGGCACCGACGTCGCGATCGGCGCGGCCGACGTCATCTTGGTGCGCGACGACCTGACCATCGTCCCGCAGGCGTTGGATCTGGCGCGCGCAACCATGCGCACCATCCGGATGAACATGGTCTGGGCGTTCGGCTACAACGTCGCGGCCATCCCGATCGCCGCTGCCGGCCTGCTCAATCCGTTGATCGCCGGCGCGGCCATGGCCTTCTCGTCGTTCTTCGTGGTATCAAACAGCCTGCGGCTGCGCAATTTTGGCACCCGGTAGGCTCCAATCATGGCCGAACAGACTTTTTCCGTGGACGGACTGCACTGCGACGGGTGCGTGACCACCGTCACGACCGCGCTCAGCGAACTGAAGCCGGTGATGAGTGTCAGCGTCGACCTGGACACCAAAGGCAGTTCCACCGTTCGGATTTCGACCAATGTGGAACTCACCCGCGATCAGGTCCAGGCGGCCCTGGACGGCGAGGGGAATTTCACGGTAGTGGGCTGACGGGCGACACCGTCACCGCCGCATTCGCGACAGTTCCCGCAGCATTGCGTTGTATGCGTCGAGATCATCGTCGGCGTAGTCGCTGTCGGCGTGCCGGTCCGACCTGGCGGCCGCGCGGCGGTCCTGCCGCGCCCATTGGGTCACCAGCGCCACGATCACGATGATCACCGGCAATTCCGTCAGGGTCCAAGCGATCCCACCACCGAGGTGCTGGTCTTCCAGGATGGAGGACAACCATGGCAGATTCACCGATCGGTAGAAGGTCGAGCCCACCGGCGAGGTCATAGTCATCAGCGCGACACCGAAGAACGCGTGAAAAGGCATGACCGCGAACAACAATCCGATCCGGCCCGGGTAGGGCAACCGCCGCGGTCCCGGGTCGATACCGATGATCGCCCAGTAGAACAGGTATCCGACGATCAGGAAGTGGATCGTCATGAACTCGTGGCCCCAGTGGTAGCGGACGAATGTGTCGAACAACGGCGTGAAGTAGACGATGTAGGGCGATCCGACGAAGAGCACGAAAGCCACAATCGGGTGGGAGAGAAAGTTCGTCACCCGGGAATGCAGCAGCCAGGTCAGCCATTCCCGCGGCCCCGGCGGGTTGCCGTCACCGGCGGCGGGCAGCACCCGCAGCGCCAGCGTCACCGGTCCACCGAGGACCAGCAGGACCGGGATGAACATGTTGAGGATCATGTGTTCGGCCATGTGCATGCTGAACATCGCCGACCCGTAAGCCCGCACCCCTGAGCTGCTGGTGATCACCAACGATGCGCAGCCGGCGAGCCACGCAACCAGCCGGCCCACCGACCAGTGGTTGCCCTGGCGGCGCAGCCGGATGAACCCCACCGTGTAGCCGACGGCCAGCACGACGCCGGCCATCCCGACGAAGCTGTCGAAACGCCAGAGCGTCAGCACGCCGACGATGGTGGGTGGGTGCGGTAGTTCGAAACCCAGGTACACATCCCAGCCGGTGTACCGGTGCGCCAGGAAACGCGGTGCGACCTGCGTGGCCATCGCGGCGACCGCCGCCACCGCGGCCGTCATCGCCAGCCCGCCCACCGTGTTGGTCACTGCCCCCGACTCGCGCCGCTTGACCAGCCGCCAACAGTCCGACAGCCACACCCCGGTCACCGCGGCACCGGCGAACAGGCCGAGTCGGGCGAAGTCCGAATCGAACGACCAGCCGGGGATCAGCAGGAAGAGCAGCAGCGCCCCGTACCCCACCGCCAGCGCGCCGGCAGCGGTTTGCAGCAGCACCAGCAGGCGGGTGGTCGGCGCCCCGGTCAGCGCGACGATCAACTTCAGGCCCGTCAGCGCGGCCAGTGCGACCGCGAGCACGATGGCCGCGCTGGTCGAGTAATCATGATCGGGTCCTTGCCCGGCATTGCCCGTCACCGCCGGCGCGACGACGGCGATCACCGTCGGGACAAGTAGCACAACGTGCGGAAGCCAGCGGGTGGTGAAGCGCAGTGTCACCGAGATAGGCAGGGTGCAGATCAGCACCACAACCCAGGCGCGTGCCGTCTCGGACACGGTGACCGCATCCAACAGGGCACCGCTGCCCAGCAGCGCGCCGGCGCCCACCCCGGTGTCGTGTGCGGCCTGCAGCACGGCCATCAGCGCCGCAGCGAAGGTCCACAACAGCGAAACACGTTCTGCCAGAATATGAATACGGAAAGCCTGCGGGTCCAGTAAGCCGTCCGGTTCCGGGCGGGAGGTCGTCACCACCAGGATCAACGCGCCGAGGCACAACGCTGCAAGCAGCGACGCGACGAAGTAACCCACCGGCGCGGCGGCACTGACGAAACCGCCGGGGTAGGGATTGCCGGCGTCGGCGTACCGACGCGGGCCGGAGAGCAGCCCGTAGGCCGCGACAGCGATCGCCGCGACCGCAAAACCCGCGGCCGGCACCACCAGCCGCGGCCAGCCCCGTCGTTCCACCTGCTCAGGCGGTGGCGCTGCGGCGCTTGTCTCGTCGGTTGGCACCCTTGCAGCTTACGACCGCGAGTCGTAGCCATCGGCCGGGCCGCATAGTCTTCGGTAAATGATCCAGGAACTGCCGTTGCGTCTGGTGATGACGGGCTTGTTCCTGCTCAGCGCGGTGTGTTTCGCGGTGGTGATCGACCGACGCTCGGTGGTCTCGGTGATCGGTCACGGCCTGCACGTCACGACCGCCGTCGCGATGGCGGTGATGGCCTGGCCACAGGGCCTGCGACTGCCCGCGACGGCGGTCGAGGTCTTCTTTCTGGGAGCAGCGGGCTGGTTCGCCGCGACCACCGTCCTCGTTGCCCGCGTGCCGGCCGCGCGAGTGGCGGGCGCGTATCACGTGCTCAAGATGCTGGCGATGGTATGGATGTACGACGTGATGGGCGACCGGCCGGCCGTTCTCCCCCGCCACGACACGCCGGATATGCCCGATATGCCGGGAATGGACATGCCCGGGGAACCAACCGGCACCCCCTGGCTGGATATCGGCAATTGGATCTGGGCCGCCGTGTTCCTGCTGGCCACCTTCGCCTGGGGCTGCCGGTTCGTCATGCTGCGGCGGGATCCCGCCGGCGGGGGTGGCGCGAGCGGCTGGTCAGCGCGGCTCAGACGACGATGGCGGCGGGAATGTCAGTCATGTTCGCCGTCATGGAGTTCACGCACTGAGCGTGGCGACGAAGAGTTCGCCGACAGGATGTACCCGCTGCCCGGTCTGGGCGGGGTTGCCCTTGCCGTCCCAGCTGGGTTGCCGCGAAGGATCCGCGCTCAGCCGGCGCCGGCCGGTCAGCAGCGCTCGGCGCCACGCTCCATCAGGCGTGCGCCGCCGGCCGGGCGATCCGGCTTGGTGCGCAGCACGGTGTGCAGGGCGTGGCAGGCGCGCGCCTTGATCGGCGCGACGAGGTCGGAGCCGCTGGGAGTCTGGTTGATCCAGTTCTGCAATGTGGTCACGGCTCGATCCTTTGTTAAATCACGTTGCTGTATTTCAGCCGGTTCGCTTTACCTGGACACGGCGTGCGGGTAAACACCGCGCGAATCGGTGTTATGGGATACCGCACAGTGCAGGTGCGCACCCGGTTGCGTCACACGGTCATGCCGCCGTCATGGCCGCACGCTCGAGATCGAGCAGCTGGTCGCCATGGCGCTCTTCGTCGTATGCCCGGCGGCCACCCCGCAAACCGAACAGCCGCTTGGAGACCAGTAGGTAGATCACCGCGGCGACGTTGATGCCGAAGGTCACCATCCGGGTCATGGTGATCCCCTTGGCCAGGTCATGAATCTCCAGGGGCAGGAACACCGAGGTGGCCACCACCGCGAAATATTCACCCCAGCGTTTCAGTAGCCACAGGCCGACGCCTTCGACGACCTGCAGGACGGCGTAGGCCGCCAGTAAGCAGGTGATCAACGTCAGGGTGGACGGCTTGGCGGCCAATGCCTTCTCCAGCTCGTGGATGGCCGACATCTGGTCCACCTTGAATCCGGCGGCGCGGAAGATCGGCAGGTCGCGGTCCAGGGTTGCTTGGATGGCTCCCCGCGAGCCGCGGAACGTCCAGACCGCCCACGCCGCGAGCCCAAGTACCACGGCGCGGCCCAGGCGTTCGATGCTGAGCGCGCGGATGATGATGGCTTGACGTAATGCCTTGCCGCGCATGATCAATGGCGCGTCTTCGGGCTTGCCGCGGCCGCGGGGCGCGCCGAGCGCGAAGTCACCGCACCGTAGGCAACGCCACACTTCGCCGAGCTCGGTCTTGGCGTGCAGACGCTCGGCCAGTGCCTCGTCATCCGGGGCATAGGTGGCGTGTCCGGTCAGCGCGCAGGTGATCAGCTCCCAGCGGTTGAGGGTGCGGTTCTTGGTCTTGGCCACGTGCGCTCCTCCGGTGCCTGGTCACGGCCCAACCGAGACGGGCTGCGCCGATCATTCAACGTCGGCCGCGAACGGCGCAAGGGGACGCCGGCCCGCCGTCGCGGCAAAACCCGCTGCGGCCACCAGAACCAGCGACCCAGCAGGGCCGCAATGGACGGCGTCATGAGCGATCGCACGATCAGCGTGTCGAACAACAGTCCCAGACCCATGGTGCTGCCGGCCTGACCGATGGAGCTCAGGTCGCTGGCCACCATGGAGGCCATGGTGAACGCGAACACCAGACCCGCCGCGGTCACCACGCCACCGGTGCTGCCCATGGACCGGATGATGCCGGTCTTCAATCCCGCGCCTATCTCCTCCTGGAAGCGCGATACCAGCAGCAGGTTGTAGTCCGATCCGACCGCCAGCAGGATGATCACACCGAAAACGGGTGCGATCCAGTTAAGTTCGAGTCCGAGGATGTGCTGCCAGACCAGCACCGACAACCCGAACGCCGCGCCCAGCGACAACAGCACCGTCCCGACGATCACCAGCGACGCGACCAAGGCTCGGGTGATGAGCACCATGACGATGAATATCAGTGTGACAGCTGCGATTCCGACGATGAGGATGTCGTACTTCGAGCCGGTCTGAATGTCGTTGTAGATGGCGGCCGTTCCGGTCAGGTAGAACTTGGCGTCGGCCAGCGGTGTGCCTTTCACGGCCTCGTGGGCGGCCTTGAGTTCCGGTTCGACGGCCGAGATCCCTTTGGGGGTGGCTGGATCCGCGTCGTGGATGACGATGAAGCGGGCGGCTTTGCCGTCCGGCGACAGGAAGAGCCGGAGCCCGCGCTGGAAGTCGGGGTTGTCGAACGCCTCGGGCGGTAGGTAGAAGAAGTCGTCGTTGCGCGAGGAGTCGAATGCCTCGCCCATCGCGGCTGCTGTTTCGGTCATCCGCGCCATCTGCTTGACCAGGCCCGCGAAGCTGCTGTGCAGGGTGAGCAGGGTCGCCTGCATGGACTTCGCCGTCGCGATGATGGGCGGGAGCTGGTTGATCAGCTGCGGGAACACGGTGTCGAACTCGCCCATGTCCTTGAGCACCGCATCCATGTTCTGGCTGAATTTGTCGACGCCGTCGAGCGCGTCGAACACCGAGCGGACCGACCAGCAGAGCGAGATGTCGAAACAATGCTGTTCCCAATAGAAGTAGCTGCGCACCGGCCGCCACACATCGTCGAAATCCGCGAAGTGGTCCCGGATCTGGTCCAGGGTGACTTTCACCTCGCCCAGGTCGCCGTCCATCCGGTGGGTGGTGTCGCGCAGCTGATCCATCAGCCCGTACATCCGCTGCATCGACGTCACCACGGTTCCGAGATCGTCGCTCATCTTCAACATGTCGGCCATGCGATCGTTCATGAATTGCAGGTTCTGGCTGATGGGGATCGACTGCATGCTGACCTGGAACGGGATCGAGCTGTGTTCGATGGGGCCGCCGAGTGGCCTGGTGATGCCTTGGATCCGGGCGATGCCCGGGGTGCGGAAAATGTTCTTGGCGATCCGGTCCAGGACGATCATGTCGGCGGGATTGCGCATGTCGTGGTCGCCCTCGACCATCAGGATGTCCGGATTCATCCTGGCCGCGCTGAAATGCCGTTCCGCCGCTGTGTATCCGACGTTCGACGGGAGATTGCCGGGTATGTAATAGCGATCGTTGTAACTGGTCTTCATGGTCGGCACGATGAGCAGACCAATCAACGCGACGAGCAGGGCGGCGGCAGCGATCGGCCCCGGCCAGCGCACCGCCGCTGTTCCAATGCGCCGCCACCCCCGGACCTTGATGGCCCGCTTGGGGTCGAGCAGGCCGAACCGGCTTGCGACGGCGACCACCGCGGGCGCGAAGGTCAACGCCCCCGCGATCACGACGAGCAGACCCAGCGCCGACGGTATGCCCAGTGCCTTGAAGTACGCCAACCGCGCCAGATACAGACACAGGGTCGCGCCCGCGATCGTCAGACCGGAACCCAGGATGACGTGATACGTACCGCGAAACATGGTGTAGTAGGCGGCTTCCCGGTCTTCACCCGCTTGGCGCGCCTCCTGGTAGCGCCCGACGAGGAAGATCGCGTAGTCCGTCCCGGCGGCGATCGCCAGCGACGACAGCATCGCGACGACGAACGTCGAGAAACCGAGCAGATGATGGTCTCCGAGCAGGGCGACAACGCTTCTGGCCGTTCCCATTTCCACGCCCACCATGGCCAGGACCAGCAGCACGGTACTCACCGAGCGGTAGACGAGGGCCAGCATGATCACGATGACCAGGCCCGTCACGCCCATCATGGTGAACATGCTCTTGTCGGCCGCTTCGTTCATGTCCGTGGTGAGGGCGGCCGGCCCGGTGACGTAGGCTTTGACACCTGGGGGTGGATGCGATTCGTCGACGATTTTGCGCACTGCGTCGACGGATTGATTGGCCAAGGTACTGCCTTGGTTGCCGGCGATATGGATCTGAACGTAGGCGGCTTTGCCGTCGCTGCTCTGCGACCCGGCCGCGGTGATCAGGTCGCCCCACAGGTTCTGGACGTGCTGAACGTGCTTGGTCTCAGCCCCAAGGCTTTTGACCAGCCCGTCGTAATACCGGTGCGCCTGGTCGCCGAGTTGCGTGTCGCCTTCCAGGACGATCATGACGATGCTGTCGGAGTCCGATTCGCCGAACTTCTTGCCGATCGCCTTGGCGGCGATCACCGATGGCGCGTCGGCGGGCGACATCGAGATCGCGTTCTCGCGCGCGACCCGTTCGATCGGCGGCACCAGAACATTCAGGGCGATCGTGACGCCGAGCCAGAGCAGGATGATCGGCAGCGCGAACACCCGGACCGCCCGCATGAAACGCGGCGGCGAGACGGGGCCGGTGCTCATGCTGCCTTCACCAGACAGAACGTCTGCGCGTGGTGTCCCACGCTGGATTGTTCGTCCTTGACATCGCCGTTGACGGTGATCCGGCAGCCGATGCGGTCACTGTCACCCTGAGCCAGCACGTTGGCGATCACTGCGGGAATGGTCGTGGTGATCGTGTATGTCCAAGGCAGACTGGTGAATTGCGTCTGCTCGGGCTGCGCGATCTTGTTCAGGTAGCTCACCCGCCCGGTCGTTCCGCTCGGCCCGTAAACCTCGTAGGTCACCCTCTTGGGGTTGAACGACACGATCGTTTCGGCGCGGGTACCGGTGCTGGCGAAGATCTCGTCGGATCCGAACACGCCGCGCAGCCGGAGTACGGCCATCGTGCCCAAGACGACTGCCACCACCACGACCAGGGGAACCCAGACTCTTTTCAGAATCGCGATCACAGCAATATCCCTTTCGTCCGCACCGTGCAGTAATACCATACCCCCTATGGTATATTTGCCAATGTGATGATAACGATCCGCAGCATCGGGAGGCAGAGATGGAGCTGTTGACGCGCGACACCATGGGACACGACGTGACCCTGTGGCTCGATCCGGTGTGCCCCTTCTCCTGGAACACCGCCCGCTGGCTGGACGGCGTCGCCGAGCGCGCCGGCTTCGGAATCGATTGGCGGCTGCTCAATTTGGCGATCTTGAACGAAGGCCGTGAGTTGCCGCCCCAGCAGCGCGCGCGAATGCGCGATTCGCAACGGGTCGGTCGGCTGATGGCGGCGATCCGCGCCGAACTCGGCGGCCAGGGACTCGCGAAAGCCTACTTCTCGTTCGGCCGAAGGTACTTCGACGCATCGGCCGCAGTGGACGACCGGCTTGCCGAACACGTCCTGCGCGACGCCGGGGCCGGGCACACCACGGTCGGCGTGTTGTCCGACGTCTCACTGGACGACGCCGTCCGCCAATCACATCGGGCCGGCCAGGACGCCCTCGGCGAGGCGGGCGGGAGCCCGATGCTGAGCATCGACGGCAATACCTTCTTCGGCCCGGTACTCACTGCCGTGCCGACCCCCGAAGCCGGCGGGGCGCTGTTCGACGCCTTCGTCATACTCGCCGCCACCCCCGAGTTCAGCCAGTTGCAGCGCCCCCGCACGCACGCGTGAGCCCGTTGCAGTGGAATACCCCCTGGGGTACGTTGGGTTGAAGTGGATGAAGAGCATCGAGATGGAGATGGAACATGAGTGCTGACGAGGACAACATCGCCGCGGTGCTCAACCGCCTGCGCCGGGCGCAGGGGCAGCTGGCGGGCGTGATCACGATGATCGAACAGGGCCGCAACTGCAAGGACGTCGTCACACAGCTCGCGGCGGTATCCCGCGCACTGGACCGCGCCGGCTTCAAGATCGTCGCGTCCGGCCTGCGCGACTGCATCAACGGGACAAAACACGGCGATTCGGCGCCGCTGACCGAAGCCGAACTGGAAAAACTCTTCCTGGCCCTGGCCTGACTAAGGAGGCACTCGCAATGACCACGCAGACAACGGGTTTGACCACCACGCTGCACGTCCCCTTCGACGACGCGATCGAAAAGACCACCAACGCCCTCGCCGAGCATGGCTTCGGCGTACTGACCCGGATCGACGTCAAGGCCACGCTGAAGCAGAAGCTGGGCGAGGACATGGAGGACTACACCATCCTCGGCGCCTGCAACCCGCAGCTCGCGCATCGCGCTCTCGACGTCGACCGCCAGATCGGCCAGCTGCTGCCGTGCAACGTGGTGGTGCGGGCCGACACCGCGGGTTCCGACGGCGGGGTGATCGTCGAGGCCATGGACCCGCAGCTGATGGTCCGCGCCATCGACCAACCCGGCCTGCAGGAAGTCGCCGACCAGGCCGCCGCCAAGCTGCGGGCAGCGATCGGCGACCTCAGTAGCTGATTCGGGCCGCCTCTTCGGCCAGACGCCTGCCCACGGTCTGGATCTGCCGTCGGCTGAGGTCGCACAGCGGGTGCACGGCGACGATCAGGCCCACCCGTCCGCCGTGGTCGAACACCGGTGCCGCGATGGTGGCCACGGAGGGTGCCGCGTCGTCGGCACTGTCTTCGAAAAGAGCTCCGCTGGCGGTGAATTCGACCAGCAGCTGATCCATGAGCTGCCGCACCGAAGCGGGCATCTCGTCGCCCTGTAGCTCCCCGACCAGTTGGGCGGCCTGCGCCAGCGCGGGTGTGGTGCAGTCCACGTCGAATCCGCGTTGGCGGGTTCGCGCCAACACCCCGTCCAGGCGGCGCGCGCGTTCGCTGTCGCTGCCTGCTCCGCGCCGGATCCAGTCGCGTTGCCCGTCAGGCGTGTCCCAGGCGGCAAAGGCAACCCCGAACGGCGGGGCATAGGGAATCCGGTCCCCGGGCAGGCCGGACGGTTCGGTGGCGGCATCGCCCTCGAAGGCGGTGATCACCAGTGAGTCGCCGAACCGCTCGACCACCGAACCGGCATACCCCACCTCCGCCAATACGCGCAGCACGGCGGCGCGTGCGGCATGCGCCAGGGGCCGCGCCGCGTCGGTGCGAGCCGCGACCACGGCCAGAGCCGGACCCAACGTGAAGGTCTTTGACACCGGGTCACGGCTCGCCCAGCCCCGGTCGCACAGCGTCTTGAGTATTGCGTGCGCCGTCGCCTGGGTGAGACCGAGTTCGCGCACCACATCGGAGAAGCGCAGTCGCGCGTCACCCGCGCGGGCCAGCAACTCCACCACGTCGAGCACGCGCGCGGTGGGCGCCGAAGTCGATCCGCGAATGGCTTGACTCCTCACCGTCGACGTTCCTACAGTGACCTTGATATGTCGAGAATATATCTCGATTATTCGAGATATTGGAAGCTGGGGCAATGCGCGCTGTCGTGCTGCGGAACGGCCGGTTGCAGGTGCGCGCGACGCCGGATCCCACGCCCGGGCCCGGCGAACTGCTGCTCAAGACGCTGAGCACCGCGATCTGTGCCTCAGACGTGCATTACCTGGACCACCCGGAACTGGCGATCAACGATCCGACCGGCAGGTCTCTGTACGACCCAGACCGCGACATCGTGCTCGGTCACGAATTTGTCGGCGAGGTAATCGGATTCGGCCCCGGCTGTACGGATGATTTCGCCGTCGGCTCCCGCGTGACGGCGATGCCCGTTCGCCTGGTGGAGGGTGGAGCCGGCGGCCTGCGCATCATCGGCCAGCATCCGGAGGCGCAGGGCAGCTTCGCCGAGTTGTTGGTGGTTTCGGAGGCCGCCGCCAAACCGGTGACCGGCGATGTGTCCAGCGACGCCGTCGCCCTGACCGACGCGTTCGCGGTCGGCGAGTTCTATGTGCGGTCGGCTCGGCTGCGGCCGGGTGAGGTTCCGATTGTCATCGGGGCCGGCGCAATCGGGCTCTCCGCGGTCGCCGCGCTGGCCAGTCGGGGCATCGAACCAATCGTCGTCACCGACTTCAAGGCGGACCGCCGGGATCTGGCCCGGGCCGGGTTCGGCGCGCACATTGTGGTCGACCCCGCCGCCACGCCGGCGTTCGACGCGTTCCGGGAGGTGCGCGCGCAGCGTGGATTGCCCGGTCCCGCAGTCGTTTTCGAGTGTGTCGGTGCCCCCGGTCTGATCCAGCGGATCGTCGAAGAGGCCGAGATGGGGACGCGGATCTATTGCGCGGGCGGCTGGTACACGGGTGACGCGCTGGACATCACCACCGCCACCCGCCAAGGCGTCACCATCCAGTTCGGCGGGGGCCCGCACCCCCAGGACTGGTACGGCACGCTCGATGCGATCGCGTCGGGACGGCTGGACCCGCTGCCCAGCGTCGGCAAGATCATCACCCTCGACGAGGTCCCCGACGCACTGGAACTGGCCCGCAGATCCGAGGGTCCGCCGCGGATCATCGTTCACCCGAACGGAGCCGTCGCATGACCGAACGCGAGGATCGACAAGATATTTCGGACCTGCTGGTGCGCTACGCGACCGCCATCGACCGACGCGAGTACCAACTGCTCGGCACGGTCTTCACCGACCAATGCGACGTGGACTACGGCGAGATCGGCACCTGGCGTACCGCAACCGAGGTGATCGAGTTCATGGACTCGGCGCACGCGATGGCCGGGTACACACTGCACCGACTGAGCAATATCGCCATCACCATCGAGGGCGATCATGCCGAGGCCCGCACCTACATCGACGGTCTCATCATGGCGGCCGACAATCAGGGTGGGGTCAACGCGGTCGGGTTCTACGACGATGTACTGGTCCGGACCGCCGACGGATGGCGCATCACCCGTCGGCAGTTCACCGCGGTGCGCGTGGTAGCGGTCGGGTAGCGCGGAGGTGACTTTCGCCGCGAAGTACGGCCCGTGGGCCCTGGTCGCCGGCGCCTCGGACGGCGTAGGCGCCGCCTTCGCCATCGGCCTGGCCGAACGCGGTGTCAACGTGGTACTGCTGGCCCGACGTCAGCAGGTATTGGATCAGGTTGCCGCGCAGATCAATTCGGCGACCTCGGTGCAGACCCGGACGTTGGCGGTCGATCTCGCGCAACCGCACGCGGCATCAGTGATCGCCGAGGCAACCGGCGGGCTGGAGATCGGCCTACTCGTGTACTGCGCGGGGGCAGACCCGAATTTCCGTCCCTTCCTGGCTAATTCGGTTGAGGCCGCCGAAACGATGGTGCACCGCAACTGCATGGTGCCGATGCAGCTGTGCCATCACTTCGCACGACCCATGGTCGAGCGCGGACGGGGTGGCATCGTCATCTTCGGGTCGGGGGCCGGTCTCGCCGGCGGACCGAACATGGTTGCCTACGGCGCGTCCAAAGCGTTCGATATGGTGTTCGCCGAGGCGCTGTGGGCCGAGCTGCACGACAAGGGCGTCGACGTGCTGGGTCTGATCCTGGGCAAAACCGACACACCCGCACTGCGCGAACTCGAGTACAGCCGAGGGCAGATCGAATCGCCCGCAGATGTTCCCCCCGGAGCCGCCGCGGTCGACGACGTGATCGCCGAGGCGTTCGAAAATCTGGCCAACGGTCCGACGTGGATTGTGGGTGAAGCCATGCGCGCCGCCGCGCAGGTGATGGGTTCGCTGCCACGCAAACAGGTCGTCGAACTCATGATCCAGGCCAGCGCGGCAGCAATGGGCGGTTGGCGATTAGGCCGGTGCCCGCCAGGTGATCAATACTCGGCCGTAGAGCAGTCGCCGGATCCGGGCGTGCGGAAGTACCGTGCGGACATGGGTGCGTAACTGCGAAAAGTTGTCCGGCGGCGGCCATTTGATGGGGGCGGTGTGCTCCCATTTTCCTCTGACTCGGTTGACGACGGCACAGGCGATCCAGGACGGCAGGTGCCACCACAGTTCGCGTAGCGACACTCTGACGAAGGTGACGACGGCCAGTGTGCCGCCGGGCGCCACCAGACCGGAAAGTCGGGCGATCGCTGCCTTGGTGTCGTCGATGTGATGCATCGCGGCGTTGGAGACCACCGCGTCGAACGTCGCCAGCTCGGCGGTCATCACGTCACCCTGCAACCAGGTGACCGGCGCGTCTCCGAACCTGGTCTGAGCACGCTGCAGGACGGCGCCGTCCACGTCCAGTGCGGTGACCTGCGGTACCCGCCGAGCCAGCCGAGCGGCCAGGAACCCGTCGCCACAGCCGACGTCGAGCGCTCGTTGGGCACCGCGTGGGACCTCGGCATCGATGAGTGCGTTGTAATGAATGTTGATATTCCAAGGTTGTCGCGTCGACACTTCGCCCAAAGTAGCCTCGCGGCCCCTATATTTCGACGGGCGCAAGGAGATGGAATGAGCGAACACCGGCAAGTTCTGGCCGTCATCGGCGTGGGCGGTATGGGTCAGGCGATCGCGCGCCGGCTGGGCAGCGGTAAGACCGTCCTGCTGGCCGACAACAACGAAGAGACCCTGACCTCGGTGGCCAACGCGCTCGCCGCCGACGGCTACGCCGTCCAGAGCCGAGCCGTCGACGTCTCCTCCGCCGAGTCGGTGCATGCACTCGCCGAGTTCGCCGCCTCGCTCGGGCCGCTCACCCAAGTGGCACACACCGCCGGACTCTCTCCGGCCCAAGCCTCCGCCCAGGCGATCATGGCTGTCGACCTACTCGGCACCGCGCTGGTGCTGCAGGAGTTCGGCGAGGTCGTCGCACCGGGGGGTGCCGGCGTGGTGATCGCCAGCATGGCCGGTCACATGTTCCCGCCGCAGCCCCCGGAGCGCGAAAAAGCGTTGGCGCACAACCCGCCAGAGCAACTACTGGAGCTGGACTTCATCAACAGCATCACCGAATCGGCCTTCGCCTACCCGATTGCCAAGCAGGCCAACCATATTCGGGTTCGAGCCGCCGCAGCACACTGGGGCCGCCGCGGCGCCCGGATCAACTCGATCAGCCCCGGGATCATCTCCACCCCGATGGGGCAGGAGGAACTGGCGTCCCCGGTCGGCGACGGGATGCGCGCCATGATCGACATGTCAGCAACCGGTCGGCTCGGCACTCCCGACGACATCGCCGCGGCGACCGCCTTCCTGCTGGGGCCGGAGGCCACGTTCATCACGGGCACCGATCTGCTGGTCGACGGCGGCGTCATCGCCGCGGTGAAAGCCGGCAACCCTTAGACCAGGTAGTAGAGACCGCGTTGGTCGGCGCGCTCGGCCGCCGTCTTCGCGTGGGCATAGCGCACCGCTTTGAGCGTCGCCGAGAATTCTTTGTCCTCCTCGGGGAAGACGTGTTCGGCCGGGAACCAGCGCGCGAAGCCGACGTTGTGCAGCACGGTGAGCGTGTCGGAACGCACCCCGGCCAGCAGCACCGTCGTTCCGTGCTCGGTGAGTTCACGCAGGAAATGCTCGATGCGCTCGATGCATACGACGTCGGGATGCCTTACCCGTTTGAGACGCAGAATCACGACCTTGCCCTGATCGTCCGCTTCGATCCGTTTCCGGAGTTCACCGAGGTGGCGGTCCAATTCCGGTGCGGCCCCGAAGAACAGCTCGCCCTCCAGGTCGTAGATCACCATGCTGGAGTCGGGCTTATCGCCCGGAATGCGTTCCCGCACCACACGTTCGGGAGTGACGATGAGTTCGGAGGCTTTCAGCTTTGCCGCGCGCGGAACGAACAGCAGGATCGACAGAATCACGCCCAGCAGCACGGCCTTGTCCAGATCGATCGCGATACCGGTGAACGCGGTGACGATGACGAGGCCTGCGTCATAGCGTGAGGCCTTCAACGTGTAGACCAATCGTTTGAAGTCGACCAGTCGCACAGCGGTGACCAGCAGCAGCCCAGCCAGCGCCGGCTGCGGAACATACCGCAGGAGCGGTGCGAACAACAGCAATGCCACCGCAACCGTTGCGGCCGAGACGATTCCGGAAAACCGAGTCTTGGCGCCCGACTGGTAGTTGATCGCCGACCGGGACAGCGACCCCGAGCCGGGCAGGCTTTGGAAGAAGCCGCCGCCGAGGTTGGCCAGACCCTCGGCCATAATCTGGCGGTTGTAGTCGATCTTCTGCTGAGTCTGGTGCGCAATGGCTTTGGCGATCGACAGCGCCTCGATAATGCCGACGAAAGCGATGGCCAATGCTCCTGTCGATAATTCGGGCAGCCAAGCGGTATTGACGTCGGGAATGTGCGGGGTGGGCAGGCTGCGCGGCACCTTGGCCGCTACCGCCACCGCGGTACGTCCTCCGGCGCCCGGTACAGACCAGCCGGCCAGGTAAGCGACCAGCCCGGTAATGACCAACACGGCGAGCATGTCGATCTGCGGGAGCCCGAAGCGCTGCACCAGCTTTCGCAGTACAACGGCCAGCAGCACCGCACTGACACTGATGATCGCGGCACGGTAGTTGACCGCGTCGCCGTGGAACAGGGTGAGGTACACGCGCTTGAGCACCTGCATGTGCCCATTGCCTTTGTCCTTGACGCCCAACGCGTTCCCCAGCTGGCCGACGGCGAGCAGAAATGCCGCAGCCGCCATGAAGCCGATGATGACCGACTCCGAGATATAACGGGTCAAGTTGCCCAGATTGAGCACCGCGATCACGATCTGGAACGCACCGACCAGCACTCCGAGTAGGAACAACGCCTCGAACAGTTGCTTGGAATTCTCCGAGTCGATGAAAGCCAGCGCGGTGAACACCAGCAGTGAGATGGCACTCGTCGGCCCGTTGATCAGGTGGGAGGACGATCCGAAGATCGACGCGATCGTCGTCACTACGATCGCGGAGTACACCCCGAATCTGGGGTCCACCCCAGCGATCAGCGCGTAGGCGATGGCTTGCGGGAACGAGATGGCCGCGACGGTCAGCCCCGCGACCAGATCAGCACGGCCCTTCACCCAGCCGTAGTTCGGTAGCACGTTGGGCACCGTCTCTTCCTCAGGTCGCCGGCGCGGCGAGAAACGGCGCCGCCGTGATGGTGTCGAGGATTCCGTTGTCGCCGAAGAACTTTTGACGCGCGTCCGCCCAGTCCTTGGCCAGCGCCGTGACCGGAAAAAGCGCCAGCGCCGGTAGTCGGTCGGCATGGCGCGCAAGGATTTCCGGCTTGAACGGGCGGTAACCCTGCTGAGCTATCACTTCTTGTGCGGCGTCGCTGAACAGGTAGCGCAGGTAGTCCTTGGTGAACGAGGCCACTTTGGGATCGGTGACGTTGGCATCGACCCACGCAACGGCCGGTTCGGCCAAGATGCTCACCGGCGGATAAACGATCTCGAGTTCGTCTTTGTTGGCGGCGACCTCCCGCAGCGCCTCGTTCTCCCACGTCAGCTGCACGTCGCCGATCCGCTGCACCGCGAAGCTGGTGCCGGCCCCCCGTGCGCCGGCATCGGAAACCGCGACGTGTTGCAGCAACGTCCGCAGATACCCGGCTGCCTGCTCGGGGCTGCCGCCGCGGGTGGTGACCGACCCCCATGCCGCCAGCACACTCAGCTGGCCATTGCCCGATGTACGCGGATTAGGTGAAACGACGGCCACGTCACGATTGATTAGGTCCGGCCAGTCGTGAACGCCTCTGGGATTTCCCTTCCGGACCAGGAAGACGATGGTCGACGTGTAGGGCACCGAGTTGTTGGGGAGTCGTTGCCGCCAGTTTGCTGCCACCAGGCCGCGCTTGGCCAGTGTGTCGATATCGCTGCTCAACGCCAGCGACACCACGTCGGCCTTTTGCGAACCGTCGATCACGCTGCGCGCTTGCCTTCCCGATCCGCCGTGAGACTGCTTGATCTCCAACCCGTTTCCCGACCCGTATTGCGCAGCGAACGCCTGGTTGAGCGCCGCATACAACTCGCGCGTCGGGTCGTAGGAGACGTTGAGGATCCCGGCCCGGTCGTCCGGCAAGTTCTTGAATGCGATCGCGCTCGCCGCGACGACGACGGCGACGACACCAAGGACGTTGAGCCACGGAACACGACCCAGCGAACGCAGGCGTCCTCTCACCGCAACTCTCCTACCCTGGTTCATCGGTCATTGCGCCTTCGGCAACCTGCCGATGCTAGCGATCAGGGCAGCGCGCGACAGCGTTGAGAATCAGTCTGAAGATAACGCGATCAGTTGATGCTGAACTCGTGCAGCGTCTGGTTGGTCCCTTCGCTGACGGTGACATAGCCCCGCCCGTCGTTGTGGAATGCGATTGCCTCGCCTTGCGTCTCAGCAACAACGGGTCCCCTGACCGCGGTGCTGCTGAACGGCGACCAGGCGGTGGTGCCGTCGGCGCGGTTCCATAGCAGGACATCGCCGTAGGTGCGGACAGCCAATTGTGAACCGTCCGGCGAGAAGTCGGCGCTGGTGACCAGGGGTGAGCTGGCACCCGAAGTATTCAGTGTCGCAACCTGATTCAGTGGTGTGACGGGGGCGCTGCTGCTGGTGGCGGCTACCCAGACCTGGCTTTCCGGTGCGTAAACCCGGGAGACACTGCTGCCGGTCTTCTCGATGACCATCAGCTTGTTGGTCTGCGGGTCGACAGCCAGCGCCTCGGAGTTGATTTTGCTGCCGTCGGGATAGATCAGGCGTAACTGGTCCACTCCGGTCAGGGTCGCGTTGGTCGGATTGCTCGCCGTGCCCGTGACCTCGGGTTCGAGCACACGATAGATGGTGACGTTGCTACGTGATCCCGCGTTGTCGCCGATATCGCCGACATAGATATAGGACTTTCCGTCGGCGCCGGTCGCGACTTCGATGTCCTCCCAGTCCTTTGCGGTGGCGCCTTGGAGTGTGTAGGTGCCCAAGGTCTGACCTGTCTTGGCGTCCACCGCGAAGATGCGGTTCGTGTCCCCGGAATCGTTGTGCACCCAGTAGACGTTCGGATTCCTGATTCCTGCGTCGATTCCCGAGATCTCCTTGAGGTCGCTGTTGGTGATGACTCCCCCGTTGGAGGAATCGAGGTGGCCGGCTTTGGCCGCGTCAACGGCATTCAGGTTTGACGGGTCGGTTGGGTTCGTCGGATCAGTCGGATTGGCCGGATCAGTCGGGTTGGTCGGATCAGTCGGGTTGCTCGGATTCGTCGGATTCGTCGGATTCGTCGGATTAGACGGGTTGCTCGGGTTGGTCGGATTCGTCGGGTTGGTCGGATTCGTCGGGTTGGTCGGATTCGTCGGGTTGGTCGGATTCGTCGGGTTGGTGGGCGCGTTGACCTTGGCGCCGGTCGCTCCCCGCGCGCCGTCGTGGCCCGCCAACTGCCCGCCCGAGCCACCCGCTCCACCGGCACCCGGGCTCTGGCCCGGCCCGCCGGTCCCGCCGGCACCACCATCACCGCTCAAGACAGCGTTGCCGCCCGCACCGCCGACGCCGCCGATCGCTCCGGACCCGCCCGGCCCCCCAACACCGCCATTGCCCCACAGCAGGCCGCCACTGCCACCCCGACCACCGGCCGGCGCGGGACTGGCGGAGTCCGCAGCGGCACCGGCCTGGCCGCCGGCCCCGCCGTGGCCGATCAGCCCAGCGCTGCCACCGTCGCCGCCGGCTCGGCCGACCGCGCCCGACCCACCCCTTCCGCCGTTACCGAACAGCAGCCCGCCCGGCTCGCCGTGCTGCCCGGTGCCGGCCACCCCGTCGGCGCCGTCACCGATCAACGGTCGGCCCAACAGCGTTCGCGCCGGTGCATTGACCAGGTTCCGCAGTTGGTCCAGCGGCTTGGCGCCGGCGACCTCCGCCGCGGCGTACTCGCCAGCGCCCGTAACCAGCTGCTGGGTGAACTGCCGATGAAACGTCTCCAGCTGCGCACTCAGGGCCTGGTATGCACGGGCGTGACCGGCGAACAGCGCGGTTATCGCCGCCGAGACCTCGTCAGCTGCAGCGGCTACCAGCCCGGTGGTGGGGAGTGCTGCCGCCGCATTTGCATTGCTCAGCGCGGTCCCGACCGCAGTCAGATCCTCCGCCGCCGATATCAAGGCGTCCGGGCGCACCACCAGAACCGACATCACGACCTTCCGGCTAAGCCCCCGTCATCGGTCGGGTGATCATATGCATTCGGTCCGCCGCTATTGGTGGGTTTTCCACCGACAACCAATCGTCTGATCATTGACGCCGGGTCCGCGGCCGCGCCGGCGCGGTGCGTCCGATCCCGCGCCCGGAGGCGCGCCCGGCCCGCCGCCCGTATTCCGTGTCGGGAGACTGCGTCACGATGCGGCCGCTCGGGGGCGGAAGTAACTGGTGCACTGCGTCCAGATGGTGCGTTCCAGATCCGCCGAGAGCCGGTCGTTGTAGCGTTGCTCGGCGTCCGCGGGCACGTCGAGGTAGCCACCCCGGCGAGCGATCCGGGTGACCGCGCTGGCCGTCAGCCGGGCACCGCCTCGAGGATGTCGACGATCGAATTGCCGCTCGAACGAAGGCCGCCGAGTACAGCTCGTGGAAACGCGCCGGCGCGCCCAGACCCAACGAGCAGCCCGCCGGTTCGATCGAGGGACTGCGTCGGCTCAACCAGATCGAGATCCTCACCCCAGCCAACTGATCGACCAGATCGGGAGTGGCCGAACGGATGTCGTGATGAACCCATTGGTGGGCGGGTTGCCGATCGACGGGGGCTGGGCCAGCTCGCATCGACTCATCGACGAGGTCTTGCCGCGGGTGTGAATGTCGGCCTCGTCACATCACCGCCATACGGCTACGTAAATTACGGCAAAAATTTCTCGACGACGTTGCGCCGGGGGTGGTTTGGGATGCGGTTAGGTGGGCAAAATATGTATCCATGATCGCTCGGTTTATTGGTTCCGCGGCCGCCGTCGCCGCGGGCGTGAGTTCGGCAGTGTTGTCAGTCCCGATGCCGTCCGCGTCAGCAGAGCCTTGCCCCGACGTCGAGGTGGTGTATGCGCGGGGTACCGGCGAGGAAGGTCTTGGCGCAACGGGCCAGGCCTTCGTCGACGCGTTACGCCCACGGATCGGCACTCAGTCCATGGGCGTGTACAACGTCAACTACCCCGCGAGTGACGAGTGGGCGACCGGCATCGACGGGATCCGGGATGCCGGTGCGCACGTCAACTCCATGGCGACGGCCTGCCCGAAAACGAAGATGGTGTTGTCCGGCTTCTCCCAGGGCGCGGCGGTGATGGGTTTCGTCACCTCTGCCAAGGTTCCCGACGGAGTCGACCCGACCACGGTGCCCAAACCGCTGGACCCCGCTGTCGCCGACCATGTCTCGTCGGTGGTGCTGTTCGGCACGCCCAATGTGCGGGCCATGGAGTTCCTCGGCCAGCCGCCGGTTGCCATCGGTCCGCTGTACCAGGCCAAGACGCTCAAGGTGTGCGCCACCGACGACCCGGTGTGCTCGGAGGGCATGAACTTCGCCGCGCACAACTCGTACGCGGATGACGGCGCGATGATCGACCAGGGCGTTGCATTCGCAGCCGCGCACCTCGGCGGCCCGCCGCCGGCCCCGGTCGGTTTCGGAAACTAGCGCTGCACGGGACGACCGAACGTCTCGGGACAACCCGGACTTTCGGGACGACCCAGAGCGGAGCCAAGACGGGGCGGGATCAATCCGACGGCGCCGGGTAGCGGTCGCGCAACTTGGACAACGTCGCCTCGATGCCGCGGGCGTTGGCCTTCGCGAAGCCCGTCCGCTCGTAATACTTGAGCTTGTTCTTGAGCGCGCCGGCGTCCGAATAGTCGAAGGTCTCGGTCACCCGGGTGCTGGTCGGCGAGAGCGACTGGAATTCCCACCGCCACCGGTGACCCAGCGGGTGACGCCACTCGACCAGCTTGTCCGGCTCGAAGCCGGTCACTGTGCTGGTGATGCGGTAGGGCAGGCCCAGCATCTTCATCTTGGTGGAGAACTTCGAGCCCTCGGCCAGCGTCGCGGGTGCGGTGACGTTGTCCCGCACCGTGCCGGATCCGTCCAGTTCGCTGTGGCGGCGCGGATCCGCGGCCATCGCGAACAGTTCGGCCGCAGGCGCGCCCACTTCGACAGACCGGCTGACTCGGCGGGGTCCAGCATCGACCACAGTGATTGTCATCATGTCCTCTCGTTTCGTCAGGTGAGTACCCACCCGGCTGTGGCCGAATCGACGACGCCAAGCGACCCGCCCGCTCCCAACGCGGGTTATCGACGCTGGTCATGGTACGGTTCGCTGCTGTGGTGTCGTCGCGTGTCAACCCTGGCAACCCGAATGCGGGTCTGCCTGCTTCGTGGCGCACCGGGTCGCAGGCATGCTCGATTGTGGCCGTCGAATGTCTGAACTGAGCAGGCGCCGCTTCCTGGGATCCCTCGCCGTCTCCACCGTGGCCAGCGTGGGTCTTGCCCGATGCATGGTCGACCCCCAGCCGCGCACGTTCGCCCAGACGCCCGCCGCCGCGGAGATCGCGCCACCCCGCGCCCCGACGGCTGCGGGTCTGCTGCCGCCGCCACCCCCGAGTTCCCGGGTCCGGCTGCCCGGCGGCGGTGTACTGAGCCAGCTCCCCGGCAGCGGTGATCTGCTGGCGCTGACGGTCGACGACGGCACCAACTCCGAAGTCGTGGCCGCGTACACCCAGTTCGCGAAGGACACCGGCATCCGGCTGACCTTCTTCGTCAACGGGACGTACGACTCCTGGACCGACAACCTGGCAGCGCTGCGCCCGCTGGTCGATTCCGGACAGATCGAACTCGGCAACCACACCTGGTCGCATCCCGACCTGACCACGCTGAGCAAGGCCGACATCGCCAAGCAACTCACCCGCAACGACGACTTCCTGAAGAAGACCTACGGTGTTGGCGCCAAACCGTATTGGCGACCGCCCTATGCCAAGCACAACGCGGCCGTTGACGCGGTGGCCGCCGACCTCGGCTACACCGTGCCCGTGCTGTGGTCGGGATCGCTGTCGGACTCGACGCTGATCACCGAGGAATACATCGTGAAGATGGCCGATCAGTACTTCACTCCGCAGGCCATCGTGATCGGGCATCTCAACCACTTGCCGGTGACGCATGTCTATCCGCAGCTGATCGACATCATCCGGGCACGCAATCTCCGAACCGTCACTCTCAACGACGTTTTCCTCAAGACGCCCTAGCTCTGGCGCGGTACCGCCGGTCGCGCGATGGATGGCACAGTTCTATACATGAGTCGTTGGTGCGTGATCCCGGCGGCGGTCCTGGCCGCCGTGCTGACCGCGTGCGCTGGCGGATCACACGGCGACAGCCCGGCGGCGCCGCCGGAAGGTTCACACACCACCACGCAGGCCGTCCACGGGCCGTTCTTCCCCGAATGCGGGGGCGTGAGCGACCAGACCGTGGCCCAGTTGACCGGCACCGGCGGGCTGGTGGTCACCGCCCGTAACTCACTGGGCTGTCAGTGGCTGGTCAACGGCAGCATCAGCGGTCCGTGGTTTTCATTCAGCTGGTTCCGCGGCAGCCCCATCGGCCGGGAACGCAGAAACGAGGACTTGACGCGCACGTCGGTCGACAACATCACCGTCGACGGGCACAGCGGCTTTGTAGCCGTGGCCACCGACCGGCTCGGCGCCCGGCTGTGCGACGTCGCCATTCAGTTCCAGGACGACTTCTTCGAATGGTCGATCCAGTTCAACAGGAAGCCGTTTCCCAACCCGTGTGACATCGCCACCGAACTGGCCCGCCGAAGTATCGCGGCGGCAAAGTAATCCGTGCGCAGCCGGTCGGCGGCGCCGCGCTCGGATCTCACGGGCAGTGCTGTCGGCTCGACGACAGAGCTCCGCCGATCTACGATTCGACGTCGTCTGTCTCCGCGTATCGGGCGAGGGTCTCCAGTCTGGACCGATACCAGCCCTGCAGAATGCCGCCGCGTCGATCGAGGTCGGTGTACACCCCGGCGAGGACCACTCCCGGGCCGGGGTTCATCCATTCGACGCTCGGCTCCGGCGCAAAGTCTCGCTGGTAAGTCCAGCGCGCCGAATTCCTCTGCCGCCGAACGACTTCACCGAGATACCAGGCGGCACCGAGCAGAAAGTCTTCTCGGGCGGGGTCCAGCAGCAACTCCTCGGGTGCCACCGCCTGCGACCAGATGACTCCCTCGAGGTCGTCCAGCGTCGCAGGGCTGAAGTCCCAACGCAGCTGGGCGCCGTACCGCTGCACCCATCCCGGAAAAGCCGCTTGCCGTTCGGCGAGCCAGTCGGCGAGCACATCAGCGTCGTCGACACCTCGACGCGCCCGCTTGCGCTTCGTGCGCTCACGTCTCTTCACGGATTCGTCGATGCGCCAGCGCATTTCGCCGGTACGCCAGAGGTTGTAGGTGTAGCGCAAGCTCTCAGGATGACTGGCCGGTGCCGACGGACCGTACCAGATCCGGGTGGGCCGTACCACGCCGTCCAATGTTTGAATCAAGAACTCACCCAGCGGATGTACCTCACTGGCATACCCCATGATGCTCAACCGCGCGAGTCGCGGCGCCTCAAAATCGGTCAGCACCCAACGTGACGGCCGAGCCCGGTGCAACGTTTCGCCCAGGTACCAGACCGCTCCCTCCAGAAACTCAGTCGGTGCGCCGCTGTCGAGGATGGCGCTGCCGGTAGGACAATGCCGCAGGATCAGTTCGGCCAGGCTGTCCATCGACTGCTCACTGAAGTCCCAGGCGTAGCCGGCGCCGAATCTTTCGATCCACTCGGGAAAGCGCGCGCGCTGCAGACCGGCCCACGCCTCGCCCGGTGCAACCGGATCCGGGCCATCGATACCGGGTGTCGATTCCCTGGTCAGCAGGTGTAGCAGATTGCGATCGCGGTAGCCCTCGACCGCGGCCGACCAGGCTTCGTGTAACCGCGCAAAGTTTCGCCCATCTGGCCAGGTCCGCGCGTATTCCAGCACATGCGCCGGGGACACGGCCGCGCCCAGGTAGGGTTTGACCAGCGGGTAGCCGTAGGTGATCGAGCCGGGGTGGTCGTCCCAGATCCACCTGCCGTCACCGGTGCGCAGCAGGCTCTCTCCCAGGTAAGCGATCACCGCGGAACGAAGCGCGGGGTCGGTCGCCACGGCATCTGTGCAGGCGAATTGTTCGACAGCTGCCAATGAGGCAGGTGAGTAGTCCAGTGCGATGCCGGGGAGCCGCGGCGCCAGGACTGCCAGTAGTTCGGCTATACCGTTGCGCCAGAGGTCGCGGGTCGACAACCACCGCTCGGTCGCCGAGTCCCAGGTCCACACGCCGGTTCCGCGTTGGTAGATGTCGGACGGGCTGAACTGCCACGATGGTCGGTTCGCAGTGTCGATGTAGGGGCGATAAGTGCGGGGCAGGGTAAGCGGGTCGCCTGACATCGCGACATTACGCAGACTGGCTTGCGGCGAGACGTACTCGGCGGCACGGGTTTTGGCCGTCGGCTGCACGATGAACCGGCCACCGGAATACTCGAAAATGGATTCGGTCCAGCGCAGTGTGCGCGGGTTGCTGCGTCGGACGATCTCGCCGAGGTACCAGGTGGCTCCTTCGACGAACTGCGCGTTGCCCGAATCATCCAGTGCTCGCATGCTGGGGTAACAGTGAAAGATGTTGTACGTCAACTGATCCAGTGAGGCGCTGCCGAAGTTCCAGAGGCTGGGGTCTGCGCACCCGAACCGGTCCACCCAATCCGGAAACTTACGCTCTTGCTCCGCAGCCCAAGCCCGTCCCGCGGCTACCAGAGCCGATTCGCCCCCATCCACGAATTACGATATCGGTCAGCAAAGGAAAATTTCCTCAGTAATCACCCTGCCGTCCCGCTCGGCGGTGCGCTGGGCGACCCGTCCCGTGATCTGGGCCCCGTGCTGGTGTTGTTATCCGGAGCCGGCTCGGGGTTCTTCACCGGAGCGCTGCTTGCCGTTGACGGCGGTCTGGTCAGGCTCGGCGCCCGGACGTCCGGCGCCGCCGCGGCGCCGCAGCTGCCCCTTGGGCCGGCGCACCCGCTTGACCGGATCGCGCGTTGTGCCGGAAGCTATTTCGTCGCGCAGCTGCTGGATGTTGGAGATTTCCGCGTACAACCCGCGGATCGCGTAGTCGAGGACGGCGAAGGAGTAGCGCTGGTCGGGATCGTCCACGATGCCGACTTCGCGGGATCGTTCCCGCGACCACAGCGCCTCGTCCAGCCTGGCCCGGGTGGCCTCGAGATGACGGTCCAGCATGTCGATCACCCGGTCCGGGTCCTCGCCGCGCGCCAGCCAGGTTCGCAGGATGACGGGGTGTTTGACGACGACCTGGTCCTGTCCCGGGAAGTGTTGTACCCAGCGCCGCAACGCATCCCGGCCGGCGTCGGTGGTCTCGTACACGGTGATGGCCCGCTTGCCCGATCGGGTGTCGATCTCGCTGACCATGGATCTTTCCAGCAGTTTGCTGAGCTCGCGGCGCACGTGGCTGACCGACGGCGACCAGTAGAAGTGCCCGACCGACAACTCGGCGCGCATCTTGATCTCACCGGCGGTTAGCTGCTCGTCGTTGGCCGCCAGCACGCCCAGCACCAGGTACGCGGTGACCGGCAGGCCACCGGCGGTGCGGACCGGGCTCACGTTGACCCCGACGGCCGGAAGTACGGCAGCGTCACGTCGGCGTCGACGGCGTGGAACTGCACCGTCACCGGCATCCCGATCGCCAGCTGTTCCGGTGCGACTCCGACGATGTTGGTCAGCATCTGGTAGCCCTCGTCCAGGGTGACAATGGCTGGTGCGTAAGGGGGTTCGAACTCCGCGGTGACGGGCCGGTGCACCACCGTCCAGCTGTAGATCTCGCCTGATCCGCCACTTTGTGTCCACTGCAGCTCGGCCGAGAGGCACTCGCGGCAGTGTTCGGTCGGCGGGAAATTGGCCAGCCCGCACGCTGCGCACCGCTGGTAGCGCAGCTCGTGAGACCGGCAACCCGCCCAGAACGGACCGCTGACCGCACTATTGGCGTGCGGCACCGGCCCGGACTGTGGCCGCAACATGCTCTCAGACTTCATCTCGGCTCGTCTCCCAGTAGCAGGACGGTGGTGAACAGTGCTCCGGCTCCCCCGTTGCTGCACAACGCAATACGTGCGTTCGGGACCTGCAGGTCACCGGCCTCACCCCGCAACTGCTGCACGGCCCGGATCGCGCGCTGCATCATCTGCGGATTGGCCCCGGCATGGCTGAACGACATGGTTCCGCCGTCGGTGGTGATCGGATGACTGCCGTCGACGGCAATGTGACCGGCGGCGACGAACGGCCCACCCTCGCCCTCACCGCAGAACCCGAACGCCTCCAGTTGACGAATGATCTCGAACGAGAAGGGGTCATACAGTTCCAGTACGTCCACGTCGTCGCGGCGCAGGCCGGCGTGGGCGAACGCGCGGTCGGCGGCACGGCGACCCACCACGCCATTCACGTGATCACGCCGGCGCCCGCCCAGATCCCAGGCCGGCGGGTGCTGATAGGACGGGCCGTGGAAGTCCGCGCCGCTGCCCAGAATGTAGATGGGTTGACGAGATTTCGTAGCCTTGTCGCCGACGGTCTCCAGGTTCGCCACCACCAGCGCGCAACCACCCTCCGAGGTGGTCGCACAATCGAGCAGATGGAACGGGTCGGCGATGAGCCGGGAGGCGGTGATGTCGTCGGTGGTGAACGGACCTCGTTGGTAGTAAACAGCTTCCGGGTTACGTGAGCCGTTGTTGCGGATGGTGGCGGCGACCGTGGACAGTTGCTCCCGCGTGGTGCCGTAGACGTGCATGTGGCGGCGGGCGATGAGCGCGAACTCGGCGGTGGTGAACATCCCCCAAGGCGCGACGAATTCGTTCTCCGGCCGCGTCCAGGGCGCGGTGGCCTCGTGGTCGCGATATTCCCCGGCCTGCGCGGCGACGAGCACCACGACATCGGCCATGCCGTGTTCGATAGCGGTGGCCGCCTCGGTGATCATGCCGACACCGAAGCCCATGCCCTGCCAGGCCGGGCCGAGGCGCAGGTCGTAGATCAGCGCGGTCGACTGCGGGCTGGCGCTGATTCCGTCCACATCGTCGAGGGTCAGGCCGGCGTCCTCGAGTGCCCCCCGGATGGCCTCGACGGCCAGTCCCCGGCTGGTATGTCCGTCCAGTCGCCGGCCCTGCGCGGTGTTGTACACCCCGACGATGGCTGCGGTGCGCTTGTTCGCGCTCAAACCGATCTCACTCCTTCAGTTTTCGTCCGCGACAACGCCGAGATAGGTTCCCACGACGTCGTATTCCCTTCCGTCACGCGTTATCCGCCCGATCGTCGTGCACCGGACTCCGGCGGATCCCGCACCGGCGTCGACGACGTCGATCCGCACGTCCACCGGCCGCGCGGTCTGCGGGTCGGTGATCTCCACGACCATTGCCACCGCACGCTCGCGCTCATCCCACTCGACGCTGGTAATGCGATGCCGGGCAGTCAATTCCATCACCACCGAGTCCTGGCGCAGCAGGAATCGCACCGGCGCGCACAGCTCACCGGCACGCGGCGGCACACAGAGCGTGACGGCCACGTCACAGTCCCGCCGGCCGGGCGGCGGTGACCCCCGATTCGGACAGCCGGGTCAGATCCCCTGCCCCATACCCCAGGCCGGACAACACCTCGTGCGTGTGCTGACCGTAGAGCGGCGATACCCGGCGGAGCCAACGCCGGGGCCTGCCGAGGAACTCGAAAGGCATTCCGGTGCAAAGAAACGAGCCCACGACGGGATGGTCCATCCGTTCCCAGAATCCGCGGGCCAGCAGCTGCGGGTCGGCGAGCAGCCCGGCCGCCGCGACCAGCGGCGCCGCGGCAACCCCGGCGCAGCGCAGCTCCCGCACCGCCTGCGCAACGGTGTGGTGCGCCGTCCAGTCCTCGATCAACTTATCGACCTCGTCGGCGCGCTCCCGCCACCAGGTTTCGCCCTGATGCGCCTCAGGCCTGCCGATCAGCCGGGCCAGACCGGTGCGGCCGGCATCGTCGATGGCTGACAGCGCGACCCACTCGTCCTCACCCTGGCACCGATACACACCCTGTGGGCTGGCTCCGGGGCCACGATTCCCCTGGCGGCGCAACTCGATTCCGTTGCGCGAGTATTCCACCAGCATCTCCGCGGCGACGTTCAGGGCGGACTCCACCATCGTGGACTCCACGTGGACGCCGATGCCGTCGCGGTCGCGCACCACCAGGCCGGCCACCGCGGCGAATGCGGCATGCAGTCCCGCGATCGGGTCGCAGACCCCGCGCGGAATCAGCGGCGGGCCGTCGGCGTGCCCGGTCATCCACGCCATGCCGGTCGCCTGTTCCATGGTTTGGGCGAAGCCGACCCGGTCGCGCCACGGACCGTCCAACCCGAAGGCCGGCATCCGCACCATGACCGCGCGCGGGTTGGCGGCACACACCGCGTCCCACTCCAGGCGGAAGTTGCCCATCACCCGCGGCGAGAAGTTCTCCAGGACGAGGTCGCTCGTCGATATCAGGTCCAGCGCCACGGACCGCCCGCCCTCGGTGCCCAGTTCGACGCTGATGCCACGTTTGTTGTTGTTGCTGCACAGGAACACCGGGCCCCATTCCCACCATTGGTCCCAGTCGGGCGGGCGACCGGCCGAGAATCGCATGCCGTCGGGCCGCCGCACTCCCTCCACCTTGATGACGTCGGCGCCTAGGCTGCCGAGGAACTGGGTGGCGACCGGTCCGGCCCAGAACGCAGTCAGGTCGGTCACGCGGACGTCTGATAGCGGAAGTTGCCGGGGATCAACAGATTCGGGCCCTACAAGGCGCGGCGGCCAGTCGATGCGACCGGTGTCGGCGCCCAGATCGGGGGGGCTGCCGGGCGCACGGGTGGTGAGGTGTTCACCCCGATACGGCACCCGGGGCTGCAGCACACCGAGTTCGGACTCGACGAAGACGCCCCGTTGCACGAAATGATCGATGTCGGGCAGCGTGGCCGGGGTTGCGATGGGCGCCACCGGAATTCGGAACGCCACCGCCAGTTCGACGATCTCTTGGGTGGTGCGGCTGCTGGTCCACTTGGTGACCATGTCGAGGAACTCGCCGCGGCGCGCGATTCGGCCGTCGAACGTCGCCAGTTCGGCGTCGTCGATCAGGTCTTCCCGCTCGATCAGCACCAGGAAGTCCTGGAACTGCTGCGCGGTGATGGTGCAGAATCCGACCATGCCGTCGGCGGTGGGGACGATCGACGGCAACTCCAGACTTCGTGACACCAGCAGCGAATCCGCACCCAGCACGCTGGCGGACATGGCGGGCAAACCACCCATCGCAATCGCCATGGCCTCGTAGGTCGAGACGTCGATCACTTCTGCGCGCCCACCGCGGACGGCATGTCGCGTGGCCGCGGCGCCGACCGCCGCGGCGAAGGTACCCGCCAGCCACTCGCCCAGCCGGCCACCCGCTTGCACGGGCTCGTCACCGGGCCACCCACGCCCGGCCGTCGACCCGCACAGGGCTTGCAGGATGAACTCGTTGGCGACGACTTGTTCGTCCACGTAGGGCCCCGTCGTCCCGAACGGCGTCACCGCGACGACCACCGCCGACGGGCCGGTTCGCGCGGCCAGCCCGTCCAGCGTCCAACCATCGGTCAGGTCGGTGAACACCACGTCGGCGCCGGCCAGCAGCGCCACAACCGCTGCTTCATCGTGATCGAGAACCGAGCGCTTTCCGGCCGCCAGATAGCCGAACAAGGCGCCCGGCGGCCCACCTGCAGCAGACCATCCGCGCAGCCGATCCCCCTGCGCGGATTCGACTTTCACCACGTCGGCACCCGCGTCGGTGAACATCTTGGCGGCGTAGGCCGCGGCGATGCCGTTGGACATCTCCAGCACCCGCCACCCGGCGAAGGGCGCCTCGAGGGGCACGCTCAGTTGCCCAGGGTGCTGGCCCGGCCGGCGATGCCGCCGGCCTCCACCGTCACCGGCGCGGTGACACCTTGGGCCTGTAACGCGAACGTCGTCATCCGGGTCCACGCGTCGCGGTCACGTTGGCTGGCCTGGTGCCCGACGTGCGTCACCACGTCCACATCGGTTGCCTGGCTGCGCAGATAGCCGGCCCGCGCGTGCTCCCTGGGAACGTGCCGGAAGGGGTCGAAAGAATATGCGGCCATGGCGTTTTGGTGGGTGATCTTGTTGATCACACTGTCGTCGAGATGACCCATCGTCTCGATGACGTCCTCGGGTGCGAACGGCCAGTTGCTGTCGGAGTGCGGGAAGTCGGACTCCCAGCACACCATGTCCTCGTTGTACCAGTCCATGTTGCGCACACCGACCTTGTCGCTGATGAAGCAGGTGTAGAAGTGCCGCTTGAACACATCGACCGGTCCGGAGTATCCCGGCGGGAATTCGGCCAGCGTCCAACCGGAGTGGCGCTGGTAGACGTGTTCGGCGCGCCATAAGAAGTACGGCATCCAACCGATATCACCCTCGGTGAGCGAGAACTTCAACTCCGGGAAATCGCGCCAGAATTCGGCCCAGATGAGTTCGGTGAAGGTGAACATGCTCATCATTGACGACGCCGTCATCATCACACTGGCCGGGGCGTCCAACGACACCATCGGCGAACGCGACGCCGATCCGACGTGGGTGCACAGTACGGTCTTGTTGTCGCAGACCGCCTCGAACAGCGGATACCAGTATTTCGTGTGAATGCTGGGCATTTGCAACGCTTCTGGATTTTCCGAGAACGTCACCGCGTGACATCCCTTGTCCGCCAGACGCTTTACTTCCTTAGCTGCTTCGGCGACATCGAAGAGCGGCAGGATGCCGCACGGGATGAACCGGCCCGGGTAGGCCGCGCACCACTCGTCGATGTGCCAGTCGTTGTAGGCCTTGATCATCACCAGGTTCACCTCGCGGTCGGGGCCCTGGTTGAGCACCTGCCCGGAGAAACCGGTGAAGTTCGGGAAGTTCAGACCGGCCAACTGCCCGCCGGCGTTCATGTCGCGCACCCGCTCGTCGACGTTGAAACAGCCCGGCCGCATCTCGTCGTACCGCGACGCGTCGACGTTGTACATCTCGCGGGGCTTTCCGGCGACGGCGTTGAGACCCATGTTGCGACCGCGGATCTCGCCGTAGTACCACTGCTGGACTCCGTCGGGTTCGACCACCACCCGCGGCGCGAGGTGTTTGTACCTTTCCGGCACGTGCGCGTCGAACATGTCAGCGGGTTCGGCGATGTGGTCGTCGACGCTGATCAGGATCAGCTCGTCCTTGTTCATTGCGCGCTCTCCCCGATCGTCGTCGATCCTCGGACTAGTAGACATTGACATGAGTCATAGGTCAACGCCACCCGGAGGGCGCCGCTTCCGTCTCGCTCTGCGAAAAGCCGCTGCCGCCATAGGAGTGCTGTGGCACGCTGGGCCATCGTCACCTGTCGAGCTTCGACCACCGATACCGACTATTAGTCACACTTGGGCTGACTGGACATCGACCGGCTCATGCGCCGCCGACCTTGGACGCAAGCCGCACGCATGCCACCATGAGGCATGGCCGGGCCTTCAAGTGTGCGACCCACCACCGCTGACGTGGCCCGGTTGGCGGACGTCTCGACAGCCACGGTCAGCTACGTGCTCAACAATGCCGAGGGCCGGCGGATCTCGCCGCAGACCCGCGAGGCGGTCAACCGCGCCGCGAAGCTACTCGGTTACCGGCCGAACCTGGCCGCGCGCAATCTCGCCCGCGGCAAGAGCGGCGTGGTGCTCTACGTGGTCCCGTACGTCGCGGTAGGCGACATGCCGATGCAGGCGGGCAGTCGGATGACGACCGAGTTGGCCCGGCTGGGTTTGCTGCAGGTGCAGATCTTCGAGACCGAGGACGACCACCACGTGGTCGACGCCATCGAGAACCTCGACCCGGTCGCGGTGGCGAGCCTGTTCCCGCTCAGCGACGCCGCGGCGGCCGCGGTCAAGGCGGCGGGAATTCCGCACATCGACATCGGCAGCCTGCCCGCGCTCGGCGATCCCCACCTGGCCGTGGGCGAGATGCGGATCGCCCACCTGGTGTCGCGCGGTCACCGCCAGATCGCCTTTGCCTACGGCGGGATCGCCAGGTGGCGCCCGCTGGGCGACTACTGGTTGGAGGGCGTCTCCCGCGCGGCACAGACCCGCGGCCTGCCGCCGGTTCGGGTCGCCACCATCACCGTCGAGAACGCCGCCGAGGTGGTGGGTGCTTGGGTGCGCGACGGCGTGACCGCGGTGTGCGCGCAGAGCGACGACATCGCCTGCCTGGTGCTATACGGCATCCACCAGGCACGGCTTCGGTGCCCGCAGGACCTGGCCGTGATCGGCGTGGACGCCAGTCCCATGGGCGTGGTCAGCACTCCCCCGCTGACCAGCGTGCAGTTCGATCCACGCGCCGTCGCCGATGCCGCGATCGCCGCCATCTACGAGCGGTTGGGCTACCCGGCGCCACCGTCGCCGGATATCACCGACATCGCTCGGGTCGTGGTCCGTTCCTCGACTTAGCTGCCCGCGGTTAAGCGGTTCACCAACGCGCCAGGGTGGCTGCAGAGGCACTGGACATCCTTTGGTTAAGCGCATAACCTCCCGTCTGACGAGTCAGTTACTCAAGGAGGAGTACCGATGACGCTCCAGTCGGTATTGGACGAGATCAGCAAGCGCCCCGGCACCGGTGAGACCATCACGGTCGTCGACCCCGCCACCGAAGACCAGGTCACCGAGTTCAAAGACTGCGGCCCCCAGGCCGTCGACGCCGCCGTTGCGCGGGCCAGGGAGTCGTTCGAGTCCGGCGTGTGGCGCGACAAACCTCCCAGCGAGCGGGCCAAGATCCTGTGGCGGGTGGGCGAGCTGATCGACCAGAACGCCGAACTGCTGGCCGAACTGGAATCACTCAATGCCGGCATGACGCCGCTGCAGGCCCGGGGCACGGTGACGGTCGGCTCGGAGTTCTTCCGGTACTACGCCGGGTGGTGCACCAAGATCGAGGGCATCGCCGCCGACGTGCACACCGGCGGCCTCACCGGCATCGACTCGCACCAGCACGCCTACACGCTCAAAGAGCCCTACGGCGTGGTCGGGCTGATCTTCCCGTGGAACGGGCCGGTCTTCAATTTCTGCGCCAAGCTTGCGCCGTCGCTGGCCGCGGGCTGCAGCAGCGTGGTCAAGCCGGCCGAGGAGACCCCGCTGTCGGCGCTGGTGCTGGACAACATCCTGCACGAGGCCGGCGTGCCCGAAGGGGTGGCGAATCTGTTGCTCGGCTACGGACACACCGCGGGCGCCGCGATCACCGCGCACCCCGACGTCGAGAAGGTCGCGTTCACCGGGTCCACCGAGGTCGGCCGCGCGATCGTGCACGCCGCCGGTGACAGCAACTTGAAGAAGGTCACCCTCGAGCTGGGCGGAAAGTCGCCGGTGGTGGTCTTCGACGACGCCGACCTGAGCAAGGCCGTCCCGATGGCGGCGTTCGGCACCTTCATCCACTCCGGTCAGGCCTGTGTGTGCGGTTCGCGCATCTTCGTCCAGCGCGGGGTCTACGAGCAGTTCGTCGAGCAACTCGCGAAGGTCGCCGACAGCCTGCCGCAGGGCGGCCCCAAGGACGAGGGCAGTCTGATCGGCCCGCTGATCAGCCAGAAGCAGCTCACCCGGGTCTTGGGCTATCTCGAGCAGGGCCGGGCCGACGGAGTCGAGGTCGTCACCGGTGGGCAACGGGTGGACCGCAAGGGTTACTTCATCCGCCCGACCGTGCTGACCAACGTCGCCTCCACGAGCCGGCTGTTCCAGGAGGAGATCTTCGGCCCGGTGGTGGCGGTGCTGCCGTTCGACACCGAGGACGAGGCCGTTGCCCTGGCCAACGACAGCACCTACGGGCTGGCGGCCACCTGCTGGACCAGCGACCTGGGCCGTGCGCACCGAATCGCCAAGCGGCTCAAGGCCGGAACGGTCGGGCTCAACTGCCAGATGCAGTTCGACCACTCGATGCCATTCGGTGGCTACAAGCAGTCCGGCTGGGGCTACGAGTCCGGCAAGGCCGGCCTGGAAACCTACCTGCAGACCAAAATCGTCTGGGCGCAGATGTAGCCTTCCCTGCGCGAGCAGACGCGGGGCCGGGCCTCAGGCGGGCTCGTAGCGCAGCATCGTGACGTCGTGCTCGGGGTAGTCGCAGAACACCGGCCGCACCCGCATGCCCACGCTCAGTTGGTCGGGTTCGACGTTGACCATCTCGGTGGAAAACCTTGGGCCCTCATCCCATTCGACGATTGCGAGCAGTTGCGGCACCGCGCCGGCGAAATGCGGGCTGACCGGACGGCGGGCGACTGTGTAGGAGTACAACGTCCCCATCCCGGAGATCTCCCGCCATTCCAGGTCGTCGGCCAGTGTCCGGGGCGCCCGCACCCGCGGGTAGAACACATACTTCTGCGACGACGGCGAGTACTGGATCTCGATGCGATGCTGGGCCAGCGCATCCCAAAAGGGCGCTGTGGTGGGCGTTTTGACGGGCATCGGCCGGTCGAAGTTCATTGTCAGTCTCCTTGGAGGACGAGCGCCGTCTGCTCGGACAGGATTCCGCCGTTGCCCGACACGAACGCGCGGTTGCAGTCGGCGACCTGCGCCGCGCCGGCACGGCCCATGATCTGGCGGGTGGCGTCACACACGTGATGCATGCCGCCGGCCAATCCGGCCTGGCCGAAGCCGAGCTGGCCGCCGGCGGTATTGAGCGGGAAATCGCCGCGAAACGTCAGGTCGTGGGTGGCTATGAACTCCAAACCCTTTCCCTTCGCGCAGAATCCGGCGTCCTCCAGCGACAGCATCACGGTGATTGTGTAGCAGTCGTAGATGGAGACCATGTCCATCTGGTCGCGGCTCAGGCCGGTCATGGCAAACGCGGTGTCGGCAGCGGCGGCCATCGGCGTATTGAGCAGATCCTCGGCGTAGGTGGGCGTCTTGAACGGCACATTCTCGCCGAAACCCTTGATCCACACCGGGCGGTTCTTGCACCGCCTGGCCAGATCGGCGTTGGCGACGACGACGGCGGCTCCCCCGACGCACGGCATCACGATCTCCAGCATATGCAGCGGATCCGCGATGACCGGGCTGGCAAGGACATCCTCGACGGTGAGCGGCTTGTCTTTCCAGATCGCACCCTCGGTGTGGTTGGCATTGACCCGTTGGTCGACGACGAGCTTGGCCATGACACGTTCGTCGTAGCCGTAGACCGCGGCGTATCGCTGCGCGACCTGACCGTACGGCCCGTTCTGGCCCAGGTTGCCGTAGGGAATCTCGAACTCTGCTTGCGGGGAACCGTATTGGTTGCTCGACGAGCCGAAGAACATCGCGTCCACCATCGGCCTGGGCTTCTTCTTCGACGACGGTGTGATGTAGCGGGCCGGCAGCGCACACAGCACGGCGTCGCACACCCCGAGTTCGATCACCGCGGCCGCGCGCCACACCATCGCGGCGGCGCTGGCACCCCCGAGGTCGACCAGTTCGGCGAAACGTGCCGGCATGCCAAGGTATTCGGCGATGGTGGACGGTACGAAGATCTGCGACTCGGCGAGGTGCGATGCCACGATGCCGTTGACGACGTCGCCCGGCAGGCCCGCGTCGTCGAGCGCGGCGGCGGCGAGTTCGGCCCATTGTTCGAGAACGAATGGTGCCGGCGAGGCCTTGTTGAGTCGCTCGGGTGGCAACTCGACGTATCCGACGATGGCGGCTTCTCCGCGTAAACCCATTGTGGTGTCCTCACTTACGGGGCAGGCCCAGGATCATCTGGGCGATGATGTTCAGCTGAATCTCGCGAGTTCCGCCGCCGATCAGCTCGGCGGGCAGGTGCAGATAGGACTCGACGATGTTGAGTTCGGCGGCCAGCCCGGGGTCGGTCACCATCGCCCGCCGACCGGTCAACTGCAGCGTTGCCGCGAAGGTGCGGCGCAGCAGTTCGTTCATCGCGACCTTGGCGATGCTGGATGCCGGCCCGGAAGCCTGCCCGTCCAGCAACCGGATGGTCTCGCGCACTCCGAGCGCTTTGATCGCGTGGGTATAGGCGTCGAGTTCACCGAGCGCACGTAGCACGTCGTCCCGGTCGGGCCCGTCCTGGCAGGCAAGGTTGCGCAGTGCGGCGGCACGGTCGAACTTGACGTAACCGCTTATCGCCGAGCGTTCTTCGGCCATGGTGGCGATTGCCAGGCTCCAACCGCCGACCGGGTCGCCGAGCAACATGTCATCGGGTATGAAGACCTCGGTGAGGAACACCTCGTTGAAATGTGCTTCTCCGGTGGCGGTCTTGATCGGCTGGATCTCGATGCCGGCCGTATTCATGTCGAGGATGAAATAGCCGATGCCGCGGTGCTTGCCGGCCGCCGGGTCGGTGCGGGCCAGCAGCGCACCGAAGTCCGCCCGGTGTGCCATCGACGTCCATATCTTGTGCCCGTTGACTTTCCAGCCGCCGTCAACCTTGACGGCGCGGGTGGACAGCGCAGCCAGATCCGACCCCGCCCCTGGCTCACTGAAAAGCTGGCACCAGGCGAGTTCGCCGCGCTGTGTCGGCGGTATCAGCCGCTCCTGCAACTCTTTCGACCCGGCGGCCACTATCGAGGGCAGGATCCACTCGGCGATACCCAGCGAGGGCCGGACCAGGTCCGGCCGCTTGGCGAACTCGTCGTCAATGATGAGCTGCCGCAGCGGGCCGGCTTCGAGTCCCCACGGCTGCGGCCAGTGCGGTGCGATCAGGCGCGCCTCGGCGAGCAGGGTGCGTTGCGGGCCGGTCTCGAAGTATTCGTAGTCACCCTGCCGGCCGGGCTTGTCGTTGCGCAATTGCAGTGCGGCGTCGAGTGTTTCGGCAACCTTGGACCGGAACTCGCAGTCTGCGTCGCCCAGATCGACCGACATGTCGCGCGGCTGGGTAGACGTGAGCCCGCCCAGTCGCCTGGCCCAGCGGTTCGCCGGGCCGATCGAGCCCGCCAGACTGATGGCCCGGCGCCAGTACAGGTGCACATCGTGTTCCCAGGTGAAACCGATCGCGCCGAACAACGTGAGCGCGTCGAGTACGAGGTCCGGCACCGGCGAGATCGCGATCACCGCCGCACCGGCCGCGGCGATGCGATGCTGGTCCAGCGATTCGTCGCCCGCCCGCACCGCATCCCAGGCCGCTGCCGTGGCCAATTCGCTGTTGATCAACAACATTGCCGCATTGTGCTGCAACGCCTGAAAAGTGCCGATCACCTTGCCGAACTGCTCACGGACGCGCAGGTGTTCGGTAACCGCCTCGACACACCACTGCGTGATGCCGGCCGTGGCGCTGGCCACCAGTCCGGTGACGACGCATTCGGCACGGTCCGGGTGGACTCCGGTGAGCGTCTCGGCCGCCACGTACTGGTCGAGCCGTAGCCGTCCGACGTCCGCGACGAGATCAGTGCCGGGTACGGATTCGATTGTGGCTGTGGGCTTGTCCGGGTCGACCGGCACCCATACCATGTCCCCGTCCTGGGTGCGGGCAGCCACCAGGATCACCCGCGCCGAGCGGATGCCCTCGGTCACCTCCGATGCGCCGGTGAGCACCCAGCGTCCCTCGTCCCGACGGGCACGGAAGTCTGCACCGTCCGGCAGGACGACGGCGGCCGGTGTCCCGGCGGCGAGATCGCGCAGCAGCGATTCGCAGGTCGGGGTGCGCTCGGCCAGCAGCGCCACCGCTCCCGCCGCGGCGGTGGACAGCAAGGGTCCCGGCAGCAGCGCCTTGGCGGCGGCCTCGAGCACGCACGCGCAGTCGACCAGCCGACCACCTTGCCCGCCGAGGTGCTCCGGCAGGTGCACAGCATGAAAACCGTTGGCGACCAACGCATCCCACCAGTCCGGGAGATCGCCTTCGGCGAGGGACCCGAAATTGTCCCGCGTCTTGGCGATTGGGGCATGCCGCGTCGCGAATTGCCGGACGGCCGCACTGAGGTCACGCTGCTCGGCGGTCAGCCCGAGAGTCACGCGCCTGGCCCGGGGATCACGCCCGGAGTAAAGGGGCTCGGCTTCGGCCGCACAGGCTGCTATCCTTTCGTCCTACAAGACGAACCGTCTCGTCTCGTGGAACATTACGGCGCGCCCCCGGATCTGTAAAGCTAGGCCCCGGGCCCGGTACCCGCGTCAGCTCGGCACGACACGAACGAGGACCACTGCATGCCAACCGATCTCGCGTCCCGGCGCCGCAGCGAGAAGTCGCGCACGGCAATCGTGACTGCCACACGCGAGTTGCTGCTGGAGCGCGGCTTCGACGGCTTGACCATCGAGGCGGTGGCGGCGCGGGCGGGCGTGGGTAAGCAGACCATCTACCGCTGGTGGCGCAGCCGGCCCGCACTGGTCGCCGACGTGGTCCTCGAAGATGCCGACAAGATCCTCGCCTCGATGAAACACACCGACGACCTGGCCGCCGACCTCGTGGAGTGGGTGGGCAAGCTCGCCGCGACCCTCACCACCACCCGGGGTGCGGCGATGCTGCGCACCCTGACCGTCGCCGGAATGGAGCACGAAGACACCGGCGTCCGGCTCAGGGAGGGATTCAGCAAGCCACTGCACGACAGTGTCCGCAACCGCCTGGTCGATGGAGGGGTGGAGCAAGGCACCGCCGAATCGGCGGCCGACGCCATCATCGGTGGCGTCGTGTATCCGATTCTCTCTGATGCACAACGGTATTCGCGCGGGCGTGCCGAACAGACCACCCGCCTCATCGTGAGCGCCGTGACGGCAGACACTAGCGGCGGCTAACCGATCAGCTGCAACGAGACCCACAGCGCCGCGACAGCCGCGACCAGTGCGGCCGGGGTGGTGAGCAGACCCAGCTTGGTGAACACGGCCAGATTGGTGGGCTGTTGATGCCGATGCAGTACCCGCCGCCACAACATGGTGGCCAGTGAGCCGGTGTAGGTGAGGTTGGGACCGATGTTCACCCCGATCAGCACGGCCAGCACCGCCCCCGGACCACCTGTGGTCGCCACCAGCGGGACCAGCATCAGCACCGCGGGCAAGTTGTTCACCACATTGGCCGCCACCGCGGCCACCGCCGCGATCGCCAACAACCCGGCCAGCCCGGTCGGGTGCGGCAGCCTTGCGCGCAGCTCGTCGTGCAGCCCGTTGTCGATCACGGCGCGCACCACGACGCCCAGTGCGAGCACGAAGATCAGGAACGGTGGGTCCGCGGCATGAATCACCACACGCAGGCTCGTCCTACCACCCACGGCCGCGTACGCAGTCAGGATCAGTGCGCCAGCGGCGGCCGCCCAGGCGGGATTGACGCCGACGGCCGAGGTGACCACGAAGCCGGCCAGGGTGGCGAGCACGGTGACGATCGCGAACTTCGGGGCGGCTTGCACGGACGCGTCCGGACCAGGTGGTTGAGGCGCCGCGGCGGTCAGATCGGTCGCGAAATAGCGCCGGAACACCAGGTATTCGACGCCGATCGCCGCGATCCAGGGCAGCGCCATCAGCGCCGTGAAGTGGGTGAAGCTCAGGCCGCTGGCCGACAACGCCAGCAGATTGGTCAGATTCGAAACCGGCAGCAGCAACGAGGCACTGTTGGACAGATGGGCGCACGCATACAGATGCGGGCGGGCGCGCACCCGCAGCTGCGTCGCGGTGGCCGCCACCACCGGCGTCAGCAACACCACGGTCGCATCCAGGCTGAACACCACCGTCACCAGCGACGCCACGGCGAACACCGCGAGCAGTAACCGCTGCGACCCACCTCCGGCGGCACGGGCCATCCGGGCTCCGCACCAGGCGAACAGTCCCTCGTCGGCGCAGGCCTGCGACAGCACCAGCACCGCCGCCAAAAAGCCGACCACCGGCGCCAGGTCGAGTACCTCGCTACGGGCGTCCGCTGCCGAAACCGCGCCGACGCCGATCACAATCGCCGCCGCGGGCACCGCAACCACGGCCTCCGGCCAGCCGAAGGGGCGGATCACCGCCGCCAGCAACACCATTGCCAGCAACACGACCGAGACGCATTCGGCCACCAAGGCACTCAACGAAAGATCCGCTCCCTATCGCAGCACCAGCCGATTGCGGCACCTGAGCACACCCTAGGTAAGCCGGCCGATCACCCGGCTAGCGGATCGCGATGGCGGCCAGGCCCCGGCGCACCCGCTCCGGCAGCGAACTACCATGAGCCAGCCAATCGTCCAGCGCGGTAGGGACGCTGGCCATCGGCTGGGACATGGTCTAAGTATGAGACTGTGACTCAAGCCCAGGCGCCGCAGGCGTCCCAAGCGTGGCGGTTCTTCCAGGAAATGGTCGCCACCGTCACCGGCATCGTGACCGAGGATGCCGAAACCGACCGCGAACTGCTCGAAGGGCTGCGCGTGATCGCGCGGGTGTCCTCGCTATGCTCCCAGATGGCTGTCGAAGCCGACCCGAGTCGCCCGGTGTTCTTCGACATGTGCTCGCCGAACCGGATGATCGGCGGCCCCAACCCCGACGGGAACTACTATCTGGCGATGATCCGGGGCGACCGCCGCTACCGGATCACCGGCACCCGCGGCACCAGCGCCTACCTCGGTATGCAGATCCTGGCCGGCACCGGTCTGACTCCACGGCGCATGTCGGGTTATCTCAGCGACACCGAATTGCGGGTGACCGCAGGAGAATTCGCGGTAGTCCTGTCCGCCGAGCGGCCCGCGGACGCCGATGGCGCGCAGTGGCTGCAGATCCCCGGGGACGCGTCGTCGATCGTCGTGCGGGAGTACATCGGCGATCGCGACGGCGAGGAAGGGGCCACGCTGCGCATCGAGGCCGTCGATCCGGACCCGCTGACACCACTGACCGACGACGCGCTGGCAGAGCAGTTCACCGCGATGGCGTGGTCACTGATGAAGCTGACCACGCTGCACCGCACCATCAAGCCGGAGCTGCTCGACAAGCCGAACACCCTGCTGACCGCCGAGGCGGCCGACCTCGGCGCGGCCGACACCACGCCGGACAACCTGTACATGATCGGGACCTATCGCCTGGAGCCGGATCAGGCCCTGGTGCTCGACATCGAACCGCCGGACACCAGGTACTGGAACGTCACCCTGGAAAGCATGTGGCACGAGTGCCTCGAGCCGCAGCACCGGCACAGTTCGGTGACCAACCTCGGTGTCCAGCCCGGCCCGGACGGCCGCGTCCGAATCGCAATCGCCCAGCGCGACATGGGTTTTGGTCATTGGTTGGACACCGGGGGCCGCCATCGCGGATTCGTCGTGCTGCGCTGGCTGGACAATCCCAACCCGCCCGACGTCACCGTGTCGGTGCTCGACGGAGCCGGACGCCGATGACACTGCGGGAGCGCTTCAGCCCGGACCGGCTCACCGCCACCGCCTGCGAGGAGACCGGTCACCACGACTTCGGTGCCGACGGCTGGCAGTCCGGCCTCGAACGGCTCGCCGACGAACTCGTCAACGAGGCCCGGCTGTCGCCCATCGGCGTCGAGATCGCCTACCTCGACCTGATCCGCGCGCTGAAGAACCGTCTCGATGTAATCGATTGGCGCACAAAGAATCCCGATATCGCCGACCACCCGGTCGAGGCGCCGATCTTCATCGTCGGGCAGCCGCGGACCGGCACCACCATCCTCTACGATCTGCTCGCCCAGGATCCCGACCTGCGCCCACCGCTGACCTGGGAGGTCGACGCGCCCTGTCCGGTCCCGCAGCCCGAGACCTACCACGACGACCCCCGCATCGCGGCCACCCAGGCCAGCCTCGAACTGTCCGAGCAGATCATCCCCGGCTTCCTGGCGTTTCATCCGATGGGCGCGCTGGTGGGCCAGGAGTGTGTCCGCATCACCGCCAGCGAATTCGTCAGCATGATCTATTCGGTGCAGTACCGGCTGCCCGGTTACTTTCGCTGGCTGCTGTACGAGGCCGACCACGCCGGTGCCTACCGATTCCACCGGATCTTCTTGCAACACTTGCAATCCGGCGTACCAGGGCAGTGGCTACTCAAGTCGCCGGCTCATCTGTGGCAGCTGGACGCGCTGCTCGCCGAGTATCCGGACGCGTTGATCGTGCAGACCCACCGCGACCCGCTCAACGTCATCTCGTCGATCGCCGCATTGACTCATCACCTGCGCCGGATGGGCAGCGACGAGTCCGACATCGTCGAGTGCGCGGCCCAGTCCTACGAGGAGATCGTGGTGGGCCTGGACCGCGAGATGGCGCTGCGCGACAGCGGCCGGGTGCCTGCCGAGCAGGTGATCGACGTCCACTACGCCGACTTCGTCAGGGATCCGTGGACCACGATCGGCGGGATCTACCAGCGGTTGGGCCGGGAACTGCAGCCAGCAGCCGAGCACCGAATGCGGGAATTTCTGGCCGCCCATCCCGGTGACGGCGGGCGCGGACGCTACACCTGGTCGGACACCGGACTGAACGCCGCCGAGGTGCGCGAGCGGGTCGCCGCCTACCAGGAGCGTTACGCGGTGCCGACCGAGCAATTGCGTTAGCACGAAAATGCGCTAAGGCCCCACAAAACGTGACGAAGGCCATAGAATTCCCGCTTGTGACGACGCCGTCAAACCCTTTTGGTGACGAACGACGGAAACTCTCGCAGCAGCTGCAACTGCGAGGTCATCATCTCGGCCGCCGGCAGGCGCGTCGACTGTGCCGCAACTTCGCGCTGGTCGGCGTGGACATCCCGCCGAGACGGCTGCAGCAACTGGTCACCGGGTCGCCGGCGGCCGAGCGTGAGATGACCGACGTCAACTTCGCGTTGATAGCCACCGCGTTCAACCGCGAAAAGCACAGCGCGAAGGTGAACCGGCTGCAGCGCAGGTGCCGGCACGCCCTGCTCTGCGCGGGCCTGGTGCTGGTCTCGCTGAACTTCCTGGTGTGTTGCGCCTACGTATTGTTCACGCTGGCTCATCAGACCTAGGCCTGACCGGCTGCGGTAGCCATACGCAGGCGCAACGCGTAGAACTACGCACGCCGACGGGCCTTGGCAGCGGCGATGCTGGTCGAATGCCGAATCCGATGGGCTTTCCCAGCCCCACCGACCTGCAAGCACGCACCCCGAACGACCGCGACCGCGCCATCGACGTCATCCGCATCACCGCCCTGGTCGGCGTGGTGCTCGGGCACACCGTGATGGCGACCAGCATGATCCGCGGCGGCCTGCTCGTCTGGGACAACCTGCTCAGTACTTCCACCGTGTTCCAGGCGCTGACCTGGGTCTTCCAGATCATGCCGTTGTTCTTCTTCGCCGGCACCGCGGCCTGCGTACAGTCCTGGCGGCCGGGCATGAACTGGGGCGGCTGGCTGATGAAGCGCTGCACCAGGTTGTTCCGTCCGGTCTTCTACTACCTCGCGTTCTGGGCGGTCGCACTGACCGCGCTGGATCACGTGGCGCCGCTGTGGGTTTACAAGATCGTCGCCGGCGTCAGCATTCAGTTGCTGTGGTTTCTCGGCGTGTACGTGTTGGTGCTGGCCGCGATACCGGCGCTGTCCTTGATCACCACACCGGTCCGGCTCGCCGCCGCGGTCGCGACGGTGTACACGATGGTCGCGGTCATCGACGTCGTCCGGCTGCATTGGTCGGGCCTGGCGCCGCTCGGCTATCTCAACCTTGCGACATGGCTGATTCCCGGCATGTTCGGCGTCGCCTACCGCCGGCAGCTGATCACCGGTCGCGCCGCGCTGGGTATCGCGGCAGCGTTGTTCGCCGCCGATATCGGGCTGCTGACGTGGGGGCCCTACGAGCTGAGCCTGGTCGGCATCGAAGGTCAGCGGCTGGCCAACATGAGTCCCCCGTCGCTGCTGCTGGCCGGGCATGCAATCGTGTTGAGCGCGTTGGCGATCGCGGCGGCCCCCGCGATCAACCGGTGGGCACAGCGGCCACGGGTGTGGTGGCTGACCACGATCGGCAACTCCGGGGCGATGACGCTGTACCTGTGGCACATGCCGGCCCTGTTGGGTGTGCATCTGTTGTTCGACAGCCTGGGACACCCTCGCTACCCCACCCAGCCGGACTTCCTGGCCGTGACTTTCGCGCAGCTCTTCGTCGTGTTCGGCCTGGTGGCTGTGCTGTTCGTCGCGCTACGCGGTTTGGAGAACCACCCCCTGCCCGGCTGGGACGGGTCACCGGCCATTACGTCGGCGTGGCGCGGCACCGGGGTCGGCGTGCTGCTGTGTGTGGCCGGGGCGGCGGTATTGGCCGCGGTGAAGTGGGGCCTCAAGGACGAGGGTCTGATCTGCGTGTCGGTCATGCTGACCGCACTGGTCGCCGCCCGGGCGTTGGCCGGGGCGGGCGCACCCGCTGAGGTCTAGGTTGGCGACGCGGCCGCGTCGGGCTCCTCGGAGTCCGGCGCGGCCAGCAGCATTTCGATCGTCTCGCGCAGTTCGTCGAGTCGGCGCCGTCCCAGTATCTGCTCCCAGCGCCGCTCCAATTCGATTGCGTTGGAACGCATTACGCGCAGCGCCTGCCGGCCGCGCGGGCGCAGTTCGATGACGCGGGTGCGCGCGTCGTCCGGGTTGGCCAGTCGGGTGACGTAGTCATGCTGCTCAAGCGCGGTGACCGCCTGCGCCACGGCCTGGCGGCTCACCCCGAGCCGGTCCGCCAGATCGGAGGCATGCATTCCGCCGGCGGCCAGCGGCACGAGCGCGACGGCTTGAGCCGGTCGGATTCCGTCCAGTCCAGCGGCCGCAAATGCCGCCCTCAACCGTGGGCCGCCCGCCGCGGCAAGCCGCTGCACCAGGGCGGGCACTGTCGGTTGCCATGGAGCATCCACAAGACGTCGCATGGCTGAAGAGTGTGCCACTCAGCCATATTTTGACAAGTAACTTGTCAAACTCTGGGCGCGGTGCCACCATGGGCGGATGGCGTCGCGGTGCACGAAAGTCTTCAATGTCGTCGTTCTTGCCGTCCTGGTGCTCGTACTGGGCGGGTGTTTCGACGGCGGCCACGCGGTCGGGGCACCGGAGTCCGGCACGATCCCGGTCGGGCAGTCCTCGCAGAACATCGACGTCGGCGGCGCCACCAGAACGTTCAATCTCTACCGGCCCCCGGGACTGACCGGTCCGGCGCCGTTGGTACTGATGCTGCACGGCGGGTTCGGCAACGGCGCCCAGGCCGAGCGCGCGTACCACTGGGACGCCGAAGCCGACAAAGGCCACTTTGTGGTCGCCTATCCCGACGGTCAGGGCCGGGCATGGAATGCCGGATCCTGTTGCGGCGGACCGTCCCGCGACAACCTCGACGACGTGGGTTTCCTCACCGCGGTGGTCGGGGCGATCCAACGTCAGATGCCCATCGACGCGACCCGCATCTATGCCACCGGCATGTCGAATGGCGCCATGATGGATCTCCGATTGGCTTGCGACACAGACTTATTCGCCGCCATCGCACCCGTGGCGGGCACTTTGATGACCGACTGCTCTCAGGCGCGGCCCACCTCGGTGCTGCAGATCCACGGCACCGCCGACCAGAGCGTGCCGTACCAGGGCGGGCCGGGTAAGTCATCGAAGCCCGACGGGACTCCCCGCGTCGACGGACCGCCGGTGCCCTCGGTGACCGCCACCTGGCGCGCCATCGACAACTGCGGCGCTCCCACTTCTACCACCAGCGCAGAGGTGACCACCGAAACGGCGCAGTGCCCCGAAGACCGTACGGTGGAACTGATCTCGTTGGCCGACGCCGGCCACCAGTGGCCCGGCGGTGTCCGCGGTCGCGGCCTGGAACGGCTCGGCCTCCCCGAACCCTCAACGGCCTTGGACGCCACCGACACCATCTGGCAGTTCTTCGCCCAACACCACCGCTGACCGCGCAGCCCGCCGGCCTGTATTGACTAATCGACGAATCATACTGGGCCGCAACAGCTTAACCGGTGAGTCGACCAGCCAAGCCACCCGAACGAATTGCAGCAAGGCCTCGGCGTCGACTTCCGCCGCACCCAGGACGCGGTCGACGTAACCGTTGAGCAACCGCGTCATCACCGGCGGCCTGCCCTGGACTTCGGGAAGGTTGAGGTCACCGCCCACGGCGAGCTGCCAGGCCTGGCCGATGGGCTTGACAGCCGCCCGGAAGAACCTGCGCGGCAGGTCGTTTTCACCCTGGGACAGGCAGTCGCGCAGCGCCAATGCCTCCAATGCCGCGACCGTCATGCCCTGTGCGTAGATCGGGTTGAAACTGCACACCGCGTCGCCGACAACCAGCAGGCCGTCGGGCAGCTGGCGCAGCCTGTCGTAACGCCGCCAGCGACTGCAGGGAAACCGGTAGCGTGCGACCGGGCCGACGGGCTTGCCGCAGCGTAGCGCCGCCAGCAGGTGTGGCGGCACCATCCCCTCGATGAACCGGTACACCCCATCGAGATCAGCCGGCGGATGGTTGCCACACATGCCGAAGGCAGTGAGAAAGACCGCGTCGTTCTCGACCCGCGCCATCGCGGCGCCGGTCGGACGCCCCGGTATCGGCGAAACGATGAGGCCGGTTTCATGAATGCTGCCCGGCGGCAGCCACAACAGCTGGCTGGCGTACATCAAGTCGATGTCCACCTGCTGTTCGACGGGCGCTTCGAAGCCAAATTGTCTAAGCCACAAGGGAGTACGAGAGCCGCGTCCGCGGCGACGAACTCGGAGTCGTCGCAGTTTCCGCGCGAGTTCAGTCGCTGTCGAGTTCGCGGTGCTGGATCAGGTCACGCAGGCCGCCCGCACCCAGACGCTCCCGGAACGCTGTCACCGTGTATCCGACGACCTTGGCGTCGGTACGGGCACGCGCGGTCGCCGACCGCGGCAAGTGGAACAGCACACCCATTTCACCGAAGTACTCGCCGGGTCCGGCGACTTTGATGAATTCTTCACCGCCGTCGGCCAATTCGCGCACCAACTCGATCTCACCCTCGGCCACCACGTAGATCAGCTCACCCATGGTGCTCTGCTCGAACAGCACCACCCCGGCCTTCAGCTCGAACGTCTCCGGTGGCCGGTTCGAATGGGCGAACTCCGGAGTCAGCTCGATGACCCGGTCGGCCATCGGCAGTATCCGGGAGTCGTGGGTAGCGACCACCACAATGCGGTCGCCGTCGGCGAGTTCACGGATAAGTCGCAGGACTTCCTCGACCTGGATGAAGTCCAGGTGCGCAGTCGGTTCATCGGCCAGGATCAGCGGCGGGTCCAGTGCGATCGCCCGCGCGACCGCGACGCGTTGCTGCTGCCCGCCACTGAGGTTGCCCGGTCGATGCTTCATCCGGTCGCCGAGGTTGACGCGTTCCAGCAGTTCCACGGCCCGCTTGCGCGACGCGGCTCGCGACATCCCGGCCGCCCGCAACGGCACCATCACGTTCTCCAGCGCGGTGAGACTGGGCACCAGGTTGAACGCCTGGAAGACGATGCCCACTTTGTCGCGCCGATACTCCGCCAGCGCCGCGCCCTCGAGAGTGGTGATGTCGACGCCGTCGAATTTGATGGCCCCGGCCTTGGGCCGCAGGATGCCGCCGAGGCAGGACAACAGCGTCGTCTTCCCGCAGCCGCTGGGCCCCAGCAGGATCACCAGCGACCCGGATGCCACGTCGAGATTCAAGCCGTTGATCGGCCGCAGGGCGTAGCCGCCGCGGTAGTACTCGACGACCAGGTTCTGAATGCTGAGGTCGGCCAAGAGTCAGGCTCCCCCGAACGCGAGCGCAGGGTCGATGGCGACCACCCGCCGCAGTCCGGCCAGGCTGGCCAGCAGCCCGATCGCGATCGCGACCACCGGCAGCAACAGGTAAGCGAGCGCCGGGACCGCCACCACCATCGGGAACAGCGGCGCCAGCAGCTTCGACAGCACGACGCCGACTGCCGCCGCGAGCAGCGACACGATGAGCGCCTGCAGCGCCAACCCGGCGAGTATCGACCGGGTGGGGGTGCCGATCGCCTTGAACACCGCGAAATCGCGCACCCGTTCGAGGGCGGACAGGTACACCACCGATCCCACGATGAGCACCGCCACGATCCAGAGCAGGACCGCCACGATCGTGATCGAGTTCACCGCCACCTTCAGCGGGCGGATCAGGTCGTTGACGGCGCCGTCACGGTCGTAGGTCCGGTACCCCTCCGGCAGTGCGCGGGGGGTGCCGTTGATGCCGATCGAGGTGACCATCGGCAGTCCGTTGTAAGCGACCTGCTGTAGCCCCTCGGTGGTCAGGAAGATGTTCGCGATTTTGGCCAGTGCCGTCGAATTGGGCACGATGCCGACGATCTTCAAGACGTGGGCGCCGACCTGCAGGGTGTCGCCTAGATGCCGGCCCAGGGTGCTCGACGCGGCAACCTCATCCGGCTTCGACGGCGCCCGTCCCTGAGCAACCTGCGGCATGCCGGGCCCGTGTTCGGGCGCTCCGAAGGCGGTGACGTTCCGCGTCGACGAGCCCTCCCGCATGATCGTTCCGACGCAGCCCAACGGGGCCGCGGCCGAAACGCCGGGATCGGACCGCACCCGGGCCAGGTCGACGTCGGGAAAGGGGGTCGAACCGAGAAACGGTCCGGCCGATCCTTCCCTGACCACGAAGGCGTCGACTCCCAGCGAGTCGACGGTGTGACGCGCCTCGACCCGGAAACCATTCGCGAGTCCGGTCAATACGAGCGTCATGCCGAAGATCAGTCCGGTGCTGGCGATGGCGATAACCAGGCGACGCTTCCGCCATTGCATATCGCGCAGGGCAGCAAAGAGCATTCGTAGACGCTACCAACGCCCACAAACCGCACCAGCGAAAGGACCGCCAAGGGTTCACCCTGGCCGGAAGGCGGCGGCTGCGAACTGATGGCAGAATGTTTACCTGCCGGAATGGCGCCCGTCGGGGTTTTTTCGCGCGTGGCCTAGGATTGGTTTCTGTTGGCTGCCGCAGCGCTGCACCGGCAGCGCAAGATCCAGGCGGTTTTCGGCGGGTTGAATCAACAGCCCCGGACTTGGCGTGGTTGTCTGAAAACTTATTGTTGTCCCCGCAAGGACGGATTTGAGATAGAGCTATGGTCGATCAACCCGGCGATCCAATCAACCGAACGACCTTCGGTGTCGAGCAACGCGAGACAGACGGTGCTGTCGTGCTGGCCGTCTCGGGCGAAGTGGACATGCTCAGCGCGCCCCAGTTGGCCGAGGCGATGCGTGCCGCACTGAGCACCAAACCGGCGGCGCTCATCGTGGACCTCACCAAGGTGGAGTTCCTGGCGTCCGCGGGGATGAGCGTGCTGGTGAACGGTCAGGCCGAACTCGAGCCGCCCACCCGAATGGCGGTGGTCGCCGACGGCCCGGCAACCAGCCGGCCGCTGAAGCTGATGGGAATCGACAGCGTGCTTCCCCTGCACCGCACGCTGGACAGCGCACTCAACTGGATCACGGGTGCCTGACCAGGTGCGAATGGAGGCTGGCCGGACGCGTTGATCGGCGCGTCGCTGTGACGACACCGGACGATGACCGGTGTCGATTCGTACGGGCACAGGTCGCCGCCGACGCGTCCAGCGCGGCCCGGTTGCGGACCGAATTCCGCAATTGGCTGGATCGGCACTTCACGCTCGGCGCCGAGCGGTTCAGCGATCTGGTGCTGGCGGTCAGCGAAGCGCTGGCCAACGCCGCCGAATTCGCCTACTCCGAGGTGGGCGTCGACGGGACCATGGACGCATCGACGGCACACCGCACGGCACCCGGGTAAGCCTGACCTGGAATCACCTGACTGTGTCGTGACCTGCGGGTCTGAGCGCGTCATTGACTACGCGGAGCCGGGCGCTTACCGTCAACACATACGCTACCGCCCGTAGCGTAATAACCATTCAGCCCTGATCCGCTGCTCTGCTGCCCTGGAGGCATTCATGTTCGACCTGAAAATCGTCGGTGGCACCGTGGTCGACGGCACCGGCGCGCAACGCTTCCGCGCCGACCTCGGCATCAAGGACGGCAAGATCGTGGAAGTCCTGCGCCGGGGCGCGGACTCTGCGGAGTTGGCCGGTGCAGCGGCCGAGACCATCGACGCGACCGGCCGGGTGGTGGCCCCCGGTTTCGTCGACATCCATACCCACTACGACGGTCAGGTCAGCTGGGACAGCCTGCTGGAGCCGTCCAGCGGTCACGGGGTCACCACGGTGGTCACCGGCAACTGCGGCGTCGGCTTCGCCCCGGTCCGGCCCGGCACCGAGGACTGGCTGATCAAGCTGATGGAGGGTGTCGAGGACATCCCGGGCACCGCCCTGACCGAAGGCATCACCTGGGGCTGGGAGACCTACCCCGAGTACCTCGACACGATCGGCAAGCAGCAGTTCGCCATCGACGTGGGCAGCCAGGTGGCCCACGGCGCAATCCGGGCCTACGCCATGGGCGAGCGGGGCGCTCGCAACGAACCCGCCACGCCCGACGACATCGAGGCGATGAGCCGGCTGGTCCGCGAAGCTGTCGAAGCGGGGGCGCTCGGCTTCTCCACGTCGCGGACCATCGCCCACACCGCGATGGACGGTGAGCCGGTGCCCGGAACCTTCGCCGCCGAGGAGGAGCTGTTCGGGCTGGGTCGCGCCATGGCGGCCGGCGGCCAGGCGGTGTTCGAGCTGGCGCCGCAGGGCGCGGCGGGTGAGGACATCGTCGGGCCGAAGAAGGAGCTGGAGTGGATGCGGCGGCTCAGCCGCGAAATCGACCGGCCGGTGTCGTTCGCGTTGATCCAGGTCGATGCCGACCCGAACCTGTGGCGCGAGCAGCTGGACGTGTCGGCGGCCGCGCATGCCGAGGGCAGCCGGCTGTACCCGCAGATCGCGGCGCGCCCGTTCGGCATGATGATCGGCTTCCAGGGCCACCACGGCTTCACGCACCGGCCCACCTACCGTCGTCTGAAGGCCGAGTGCAGCCGGGAGGAGCTGGCCCAGCGGCTGGCCGAACCCGCGGTGAAGGCCGCGATCCTGGCCGAGGACGACCTGCCCATCGACTCGACGGTGTTGTTCGACGGCATGTTCGCGATGGTGCAGTACTCGTTGGGGCGGCTCTACGCGCTGGGCAACCCGCCGGACTACGAGCCCACTCCCGATCGCACCGTCGCTGCGATCGCCGCCGCCCGCGGCGAGGACCCGATGTCGACGTTGTATGACCTGATGCTGGAGTCCGACGCGACGGCGATGCTGATGCTGCCGCTGTTCAACTATGCCGACGGAAACCACGACGCAATCCGCGAGATGATGCTGCACCCGGCCGGGGTGCTCGGCCTGTCCGATGGCGGCGCCCACTGCGGCATGATCTGCGACGCCTCCTACCCCACCTTCCTGTTGACGCACTGGGCGCGCGACCGGAGCCGGGGCGAGAAGCTGTCGCTGGAGTACGTGATCCGCAAGCAGTCCCGCGACACCGCGCACCTGTTCGGCCTCACCGACCGCGGCACCATCGAGGTCGGCAAGAAGGCCGACCTGAACGTGATCGACATGAACGCGCTGAGGCTGCACCCCGCGGCGATGGCCTGGGACCTGCCCGCCGGCGGACGCCGGATCCTGCAGGGGGCCAGCGGTTACGAGGCGACGATCGTCAGCGGCACCGTCACCAGGCGCAAGGACGTCGACACCGGAGCGCGTCCGGGCCGGTTGGTGCGCGGAGCGCGCTAGCGCCATGACGCTCGCCGGAAACCCGTCCCGCGCCCACGTCCACAAGGACGCGATCGGCACCCCACCCGCATCACCGACCCTGGTGCCCGCCGAGCGGTACTACTCCCCGGCATTCGCTGCCCTCGAGTTCGAGCGGATGTGGCCCAAGGTGTGGCAGGTGGCCTGCATGGTCGACCACGTCGCGCACGCCGGCGATTACTTCGAATACCGTTGCGGCCCAATCGGAGTCCTGATAGTCCGTGGCGACGACGGGGAGCTGCGCGCCTTCCAGAACGCCTGCCGCCATCGCGGCAACTCGCTGTGCGCGGGCTCGGGTTCGGGGCTGCGCGAACTCAAGTGCGGCTATCACGGCTGGACCTGGGACCTGGCCGGCACACTCAAGCGGGTGCCCAACCGCAAGGGCTTCGGCTCGCTGCACCTGTCCGAATTCCCGTTGCTGCCGACGCAGGTGGATACCTTTGCCGGGATGGTCTTCGTCAACCTCGACCTCGACGCGATGCCGTTGCGCGACTACCTGGACGCGATTCCCGACGACATCGCATGGTGCCACATCGAGGACTTCCGCTGCTATGCGACGTTGACCGTGGACGTCGCAGCGAACTGGAAGACCATCGCCGACGGCTACAGCGAGACCTACCACATTCAGACGCTGCATCCCGAGTTGTTGCGCTGTGTCGACGATATTCATGCGCCCCAACAGATTTGGGTGCACACCGGCAAATCCGACCAACCCTACGGCGTGCCGAGTCCGCGCTTCGAAGGCACGTTGAGCGACGAGGAGGTCTGGGACGCTTACGTTTACACCCAGGGCATGCTGATGGGCGCGGCCGAGGGCACGCCGCTTCCCCCGGACCGTCGGCCGGGTCAGACGGTGCCTGACCTGATCGCCGAACGCACCCGGCAGTTCGCGGCGGGCCGCGGGGTCGACCTGGACTGGGCCGACACCGACCGGGTCACCCGGCTGCACCAGTACAACGTCTTCCCGAACATGACGTTCCTGGTCAACGCCGACCACCTGACGATCATGACCTCACGACCCGGACCGGACCCCGATCACGGTGAGTTGACCATGTTCCTGATGACCCGGATGGCGCCTGGCGCCGGGTACAACAAGCCGACCGACATGCGGATGTCGGCCGACGAAGCCGAACCCGGCATCGTGCTGACCCAGGACATCAAGGTGCTGCCGGGCCTACAGCGTGGTCTGCACCAGCCCGGCTTGACCCACTTGGTGCTGTCGAACGAGGAGCGCCGGGTGATCAACATGCACCGCAACCTGGAACGCTACCTCGACCTGCCCGAGTCGCAGCGGATGACCGGCGGATAGCGTCCCATCAGTCCACGGGCGTGGGGCCGCTGGGTTGACACTGCGCTGGCGGCGGTCCGCACTCGCACTTCCGTGCCCTGCCCGCAGAGTCGACGCGTCCGGCGCCGGCGATTAGTCCCACTTCCTGCCGAAATGAGGTGCTTTTGTGTCTGTTCGCGGACAGTATGTACCCGTGAGTGAAACGGTCCGGTTCGCCGGCCTCAGTGACGTCGGCCGGTTGCGCGCCAACAACCAGGATCACTGGGGCGCCGACCCCGAGCTGGGGTTGTTCATGGTTGCCGACGGGGTCGCCTGCAGCACCGACGGTGCGCTGGCCGCGCGCCTGGTGGTCGAGCTGCTGCCGACGTACGTCGCCCGCCACCTCAAGCCAGCCGACGACGGAGCCGAACCGGAGGCACTGGGCCGCGCGCTCGTCGAATACTGCGACGACTTTCGCGCCTTCGCCGCCACCGATCCGCGCGCCGCCGGATCCAACACCACGGTGGTGGCCGTGGTCGTGACCGGCTCCCGCGCGTTGGTCGCCCACCTCGGTGACAGCCGCGCCTACCTGTTCCGCGACCAGCGGGTACAGCAGTTGACGCGCGACCACAGCGTGATCCAGGACCTCATCGACGCGGGTGAGGTGTCGGCCGAAGAGGCCGAACGCCACCCGGCCCGTGCCATCGTGACCCGGCACGTGGCGATGTATCCGCGGCCACTACCCGACGCCACCGCGGTGGAGCTGTCGCCCGGCGACCGGATCCTGCTGTCTACCGACGGCTTGCACGGTGTTCTCGACGACGATTCCCTGGCGCAGCTACTGGACACTCATCCCGACCCTGCCGAAGCGTGCGCGGCGCTGATCGAAGCCGCCAATGCGGCCGGCGGGCCCGACAACGTCACCGCGGTGGTGGTCGACGTGTGCGAGACCGCGGGCCGCTAAAGTCGTTACCCGCAAACACGATTGGGGCACAGCTATGGCCGGCTATTCGCCATCTGCCGAGTCCACCGATGTGGTGGTGGTCGGCTTCGGCGCCGCGGGCACCTGCGCGGCGATCGCGGCCAGGGAGGCCGGCGCCGAAGTGGTCGCACTGGATCGCGCCAACGGCGGTGGCTCGACTGCGATTTCGGGCGGCATCATCTATGCCGGGGCAGGCACCTGGGTGCAGCAGCAGGCCGGCGTCAGCGACAGCTACGAGCAGATGCACGACTACCTGCGCCTGGAAGTCGGCGACGCCGTCAGCCCGCAGACGCTGGAGTCGTTCGTAACCGGCAGCCCCGACATGATCCGCTGGCTCAGCGACCGAGGCGTACCGTTCGACTCCACGCTGTGCCCGTACAAGACGTCGTATCCGAATAACCACTATTACCTGTATCACTCGGGCAGCGAGAACGCCGGGGCCTTTCGCAGCAAGACCCCACCCGTCCAGCGCGGGCACCGGGTGAAGGGCAACGGCACCTCCGGCAAACTGATGTATGCACCGCTGGCGAAAACCGCACTTGCCCTTGGTGTCCGGTTCCACCCGCACACCAAGGTCACCGAGCTGCTGCGCGATCCGTCCGGCAGGGTGGTGGGGGTGGCCGCCACGACGATGCGCGACGCGCCCCCGCGTATCCAGAAGTTGTATGCACAACTGGCGGCGGTGTCGACCAAGCCCGGTATCTACTATCCACCGCTGCGCAACATGACCGAGCGGCGACTCCGGGAGCTGGAGCACCGCTACGCGCGGCCGCTGCGCATCGAGGCGCGCCGAGGTGTGATCCTTTGCGCCGGAGGATATATGGGCAATACCGAGTGGATCCAGCAGTTCGCGCCACAGTACACCGGCGGCCTGCAGCTGGGCACCAGTGGCGACGACGGCAGCGGCATCGCCCTGGCACAGAGCGTCGGTGCCGTCACCGAGCGGATGGACAACGTCTCCGCGTGGCGATTCATCACGCCCCCAAGCGCTTTCATCAGCGCGGTCATCGTCGACGAGCGTGGGCGGCGCATCATCGACGAAAGCCGTTACGGCGCGGCCGTCGGCCACGCCATGGTGCGACACCACGGCGGGAAGGGCTGGATCCTGGTGGACGCCGCCCTGCTGAAAGAAGCACGGCGGCAAATGATCAAGCAGCCCTTGTGGTTTCAGCGGGCCCAGTCCGCGGCGATGATGCTGCTCGACTCGACCAGGGGCGCGTCACTGCGGGAAGTCGCCGAGCGCGCCGGTGTGGACCCCGACGGCCTGGTGGCCACCGTCGAAGCGCACAACCACGCCATCGACACCGGGGCCGCGGACCCGGCCGGGAAACCCGCAGACTTCGTGCGCCGCGTCAGCAAACCGCCCTACACCCTGCTGAACATCTCGATCCGGCCCAACCTGCTCAACCCCACCCCGATGCTGACCTTGGGGGGAATCCGCGTCGATGAAGGCACCGGAGCGGTGCTCGACGAGTCAGGTGCGGCGATCCCCGGCCTGTTCAGCGCGGGGCGTACCGCGACCGGGATCTGTTCGAACTCCTACGTCAGCGGGCTGTCGCTGGCCGACTGCGTGTTCGCCGGCCGCCGCGCCGGCACGCATGCGGCGGCTCAGCGACTGGCCGAGCGCTGAATCACCAGACCCACGGCGGCGGCCACCAGGTCGGGTTGTTGGACCTGGATGAAGTGGTCGCTGCCGGTCGCCACGATATGTGGGGTCTGCGGCCGGAGCTCGACCAGGCGTGCGGCGGCATCACGCCAGGCCCGTTCGAGCTTCTCGCTCTTGTCCGGTGCGACGTCCGATGGGATCCGGAACGGCTCGGTCCGGGTCAGTACGGCTGTCGCGACGGCCGGAAACGGCGCCGCCGCTGCGACCTGCGCGAGGCTGGCATCGATGTCAACGGTCTCGAACGACTTGGTATCGGTGAGTTCGGCCGGTGGTTGGTCCAGGTCCTGGCGATAGGCCGGCCAGTCGGGCCCCATCAAGCTCGGTATCTCTACGCCGAACGCGTCGACGAAGACCACCGCCCGCACCTGTTCCGGGTGGGTCTGCGCGTACAGCCGGACGAACAGGCCGCCCAGCGAGTGGCCGACCAGAATGTAGGGGCCGGGCACGTGCGCCGCGTCGAGCAGCGTATGCAAGTCGCTGACCACGTCGTTCGCGGTGCGCGGCATCGGTACCGGTGAACTGCGGTCGGTGATGGCGAGCGGGCTGGTGTTGCGTAACGTGCCGGGCCGGTCATAGGCGCAGACCCGATGTTCGCGGGCCAGCGCGGTCAGCACGGCGGGCCCGGTCGCCGGGGCGGCGGCGTCGGACTGACTCCACGGATCCGAGGAGTTGTGGTAGCCAGATTCCAGGATGACGGTCGGCGTGCCCTGCCCACGGCACTCCAGGAAGAGGTGCCGTCCGTTGCCGATCTCGACCGGGCCGATGAAGTCGCCCGGCGCGGCCGGGGCGGTCGTTGGGGTGGTGGGCCTCGCGCCGCACCCCGCCACCAACAGCGCCACGATCAACAGCACACGCCCGATGACAACCCGTTGGTTCGGTGACCGCATCGGCCCATTCTCTCTGGTGCGCCCGGCGCGACGGGACAGCGCCGGCAGCCCAGCGCCGACGGCGGTGAGCCATTCGCTCGGCCGCCGCATATCCGGCTGGTCGCCGGAAGTGAGGTTGGACACACGCCGCGCGCCGAATGGCCTGGTCAGCGCGACCAGCTGGTAGTCGAGTCAACTACCGCACGGGCAGCTTGGCATACAGCGTTTGAATACTGCGTCTGACTCGGACCCCGATCGACGCCGTACGTTAGGGTCGCTGGTGTGGCTGGCGATGAACTGAGCCCCGCACATTTTGACCGACACTGACGCCGGGAGAACACGCATGAGCGCCGAGCAGCCGACCATCATCTACACGCTGACCGACGAGGCGCCGCTGCTGGCGACCTACGCCTTCCTGCCGATCGTGCGTGCCTTCGCCGAGCCGGCCGGCATCAAGATCAAGACCAGCGACATCTCCGTCGCGGCCCGCATCCTGGCCCAGTTCCCCGACTACCTAGACGAAGACCAGCGCGTCCCGGACAACCTGGCCGAACTGGGCAAGCTGACCCAGGAACCCGACACCAACATCATCAAGCTGCCCAACATCAGCGCCTCGGTCCCGCAGTTGCTCGCGGCGATCAAGGAGCTGCAGGGCAAGGGTTACAAGATTCCGGACTTCCCCGGCAACCCCAAGACCGACGAGGAAAAGGAAATCCGGCAGCGCTACGCCAATTGCCTGGGCAGCGCGGTCAACCCGGTTCTGCGGGAAGGTAATTCGGACCGACGCGCGCCCAAGGCGGTCAAAGAGTACGCGCGCAAGCACCCGCACAGCATGGGCGAGTGGTCGATGGCGTCGCGCACCCATGTCGCCACCATGAAGCACGGCGACTTCTATCACGGCGAGAAGTCGATGACGCTGGACAAGGATCGCGACGTCCGGATGGAACTGGTCACCAAGAGCGGCCAGACGATCGTGCTCAAGCCGAAGGTGTCGCTGCGGGACGGCGACATCATCGACAGCATGTTCATGAGCAAGAAGGCGCTGTGCGACTTCTACGAAGAGCAGATCGAGGACGCGCACAAGACCGGCGTGATGTTCTCACTGCACGTCAAGGCGACCATGATGAAGGTCAGCCACCCCATCGTGTTCGGACACGCGGTGAAGGTCTTCTACAAGGACGCCTTCGCAAAGCACCAGGCACTGTTCGACGAACTGGGCGTTAACGTGAACAACGGCCTGGTGGACCTCTACAACAAGATCGAGTCGCTGCCCGCCTCGCAGCACGACGAGATCATCCGGGACCTGCACGCCTGCCACGAACATCGTCCGGAGTTGGCCATGGTCGATTCGGCAAAGGGCATCTCGAACTTCCACTCACCCAGCGATGTGATCGTCGACGCGTCGATGCCCGCCATGATCCGGCTCGGCGGCAAGATGTACGGCGCGGACGGACGGACCAAGGACACCAAGGCCGTCAACCCGGAATCCACCTTCTCCCGGATCTACCAGGAGATGATCAACTTCTGTAAAACCCACGGCCAGTTCGACCCGACCACCATGGGCACCGTGCCCAACGTGGGCTTGATGGCGCAGCAGGCCGAGGAGTACGGCAGCCACGACAAGACGTTCGAGATCCCGGAAGCCGGGGTGGCGAACATCGTCGACATCGACAGCGGTGAGGTGCTGCTGAGCCAGGACGTCGAGGAGGGTGACATCTGGCGGATGCCCATCGTCACCGACGCGGCGATCCAGGACTGGGTGAAGCTGGCCGTCACCCGCGCCCGCAACTCCGGTATGACAGCGGTCTTTTGGCTGGACACCGAGCGGCCGCACGAGGCCGAGTTGCGCAAGAAGGTCAAGAAGTACCTCAAGGACCACGACACCGAGGGTCTTGAGATCCAGATCCTGCCCCAGGTGTGGGCGATGCGGTACACGATGGAACGGGTGGTCCGCGGTCAGGACACCATCGCGGTCACCGGCAACATCCTTCGTGACTACCTCACGGACCTGTTCCCCATCCTGGAACTGGGCACCAGCGCGAAGATGCTGTCGATCGTTCCGCTGATGGCCGGCGGCGGCATGTACGAGACGGGTGCCGGTGGTTCGGCGCCCAAACATGTCCACCAACTGGTCGAGGAGAACCACCTGCGCTGGGATTCGCTCGGCGAATTCCTGGCGCTGGGAGCCTGTTTCGAGGACGTGGGCATCAAGACCAAGAACGAGCGGGCCAAGATCCTGGGCAAGACGCTCGATGCGGCGATCGGCAAGCTGCTGGATGAGAACAAGAGCCCGTCGCGCAAGACCGGCGAACTGGACAACCGGGGCAGCCAGTTCTACCTGGCCATGTACTGGGCGCAGGAACTGGCCGCGCAGGACGACGACCCGGAACTCAAGAAACACTTCGGACCCCTCGCCGAAGCGCTGGCCGAGAACGAGGAGAAGATCGTCGCCGAACTCAACGCAGCCCAGGGCGACGAGGTCGACATCGGCGGCTACTACTACCCGGACGCGGAAAAGACCGCAGCGGTGATGCGGCCCAGCGAGACGCTCAACAAGACGCTGGCCGCTGATTTCGGGTCCTAACCCGAGCAGCGGGGTTTGCGCTCGCGGGTAGCAGCGTCACTCAGTCGGGTATCCCGGCCCCGGCCAGTGCAGGCACGGTGTCCTCCCGGTGCAGCAACGACTGCGCCCCGACCTTGAACTGCGCGAGCCGGTCCACGATGGTCTGCGCTTCCGGGGTGTGGCCCCAGATGCTGATGCCTTGATGTGTGGTTGGCTCCCAACTGGATTCGTCGACGACGATCGGATTCCAGCCGACCTCCCATTCGAATCCCGACGGGGTCAGCGCGTAGAAGGACAGTTCTTTGTCGTTGGTGTGCTGGCCGACGCCCAGCGCCATACCGAAGCCGAGTTCCTTGACCCGCTGGTAGGAGCCGAGCATGTCGTCGAGCTCGGCGACCTGGATGTTGCAGTGCTGGACTCGGGTGCGGATCGGGTTGAGCGGCAACCGGTTCACCGCCGCGATGGCCACCGAGTGATGACGTTCGTTGACCCGAAGGAACCGGATCTTGAACTTCAACCCGCTGATGGTCTCGTCGATGAAGTCGGTGAGTCGGGCGTCGAACACCGTGTCGTAGTAGCCTCGGACCAGGTGCGGCTTCTTGCTGGTCAGCGCGACGTGGCCCAATCCTGAAGCGCCGGTGACGAATTGCGCACGCAGTTGCGGCGGGGTCCGCCCTGCGGTGGCGCGGGTGAAGATCTCCTGGGTCAGTCCGTTGGGCCCGGGAAACCGGGCCAGCCGCTCGGCCCCCCGCACTGCCGCCTCGTCCGCGCTGCCGTCGGTGACGGGCACCCCGTGCCCACTCACGCGCGAGCGGATCTCGTCGAAGGTGGCGTGGTCGTCGAGTTCCCAGCCGAGGACGACGACGTCCTCGGCTGGTCCGCGTTGCAGCAGGAAGCGGCATTGGTGCTCGTCGAGCCGGAAAAGTATTGCTTCGGAAGATACTTCGTCAAGGTGCATGCCGATGGCGTCACGGCCGAACCGTCGCCAGTCGGCGAACTTCTCGGTTTCCACTACGAGGTAGCCCAGACGTACCCAGCCGAATACGCTAGGCATGGGCGAGCCTCGAATCCGGTTGCAGGAAATCGGAAACCAGCTCGTTGAACAGCTCCGCGCGTTCCCATTGCATCCAGTGACCGGTGTGCGAGGTCATCACCAGTTCGGCATTTGGCATGGCGTTGAGCAGCATTGGACCTCCCGCGGGTTTGTTGACCTTGTCGTCGCGGCCCCACAGCACCAGCGTGGGTGTCTGCAAGTTCTTCAACCGGGAGTCGCGGGTCAGATCCATCCGCCACAGCGTGCGTAGCGCGAACGGCCCGGACGGGCGGCGCAGCGGCGGGTTGGCCACCACCTCCGGGTCGATCGACGCCTGATACCGCAGGTCGATCAACTCCTCGGGCACCGAATCACCCTGGTAGACAAGGTAGGTGCGGATGAAGGTGGCGAGCTTCTCGCGGCTGGGGCCCTCGCCGCCGTAGTACGACATCAGGCTGTTCAATCCCGCGGTGGGCAGACCCCGGGTGGTTCCGATACCGCCGGGACCCATCAGCACCAGCTTGTCGACCCGCTCCGGGGTGTCCAGCGTGAGCCGCAGCGCGGCCGCGCCCCCGTAGGAGTTGCCGATCAGATGCGCTGTGGGGAGTCGGAGTTCATCGAGCAGGCCCCGGATCATGTCGGCGAGGTAGCCGAACGGATCGCCTTGGTCCAGCGTCTTGGTGGATCGGCCGTAGCCGGGCATGTCGGGCACGATCACCCGGAACCGCTGGGCGAGCGCGTCGATATTGCGGGAATAGTTCGAGACGCCGGAGGCACCGGGGCCGCCACCGTGTAGCGCGACGACGACTGGGCCGCTACCGGATTCGGCGAAGAAGATCGGCTTGCCGCTGACGGTGACGGTCTGTTCGGAGAGCTGGTTGGTGCTCACGCGGGAACCTCCCTGCGGATCGGCGCCGCCGTAGCGACGGCGGCTGGTGGGGCACAGTTCAGGCGCGGGGGCGGCGACGCCAACGCCGTGCCGGAACCTGCTGCGGTGTAGACGAATCCGTCCGGACGCAGGATTGCCGCGCTGGCCCGGTGCCGATGAAACCAGGCCGTCAGGGTGGTGTCGCGGACCGGGATCGCGGTCACACCGCGTTGCAACCAGGCCTGCGCGCCCGTCGGCACTGCCCCGACGTGCAGCAGCGTCCAGCGGCGCTGCAACACGTCGTCGAGGCGACACTTCATGCCGGCGTCGTCGATGACCCACGGCTGGATGATCTGGCGGCCCTCCGCCCGGTGCCCGGCGCCGGCGAAGAACCCGTCCGCATAGTGTGCTTCGGGGATCCAGTAGAGCTTCTGGCCCTGCCGGCTGATCGCCGCCGACTTGGTGAGGATGCGCAGTAGGTGGTTGCGGATCGTGGCCAGCACCGGGTTGCGCTCGGTGATGATCCGGCCAATCAGCACCGCGCGGCGGGTCACCTCGGTAACGTGCGGTTTGCGTTCTGTCTCATAGGAATCGAGCAGGGAATCGGACGCCTGGCCCCGGAGTACCGCCGCGAGTTTCCAGCACAAATTCGCCACGTCCCGCACTCCCGCGGCCATGCCTTGGCCGATCCACGGCGGCATCGCATGCGCGGCGTCTCCGGCGAGGAAAATCCGTCCCACCCGCCAGCGGTCGGCGACCCGAACATGGTGCCGGTAGATCACCGCGCGCAGGATCTTGACGTGCTCTTCGGTGATGCCCTGCTCGTTGAGCACCCGCCAGACGGCCTCGTCGCTGGTGAGCTGCTTGTCGTCTGCACCGCCTCGGGCGGGGTACTCCCATCGGTGGTGGCCCAGCGGGGTGGGGCAGTCCACGGTCGGCCGGGCCGGATTGCAGTGAAACCGCAAGCGGTCGTGGGCATCCCACTTCTTGATGACTTCGGTGTCGATAACCACCCACCGCTCGCTGTAAGTCTTTCCGGAGTATCCGACGCCGAGCTGCCCGCGGGTGGGTGAGGAACCACCGTCGGCGGCGATCACATACGTGGCGCGGATCCGCTTGAAGGCATCCCGGCGCAGGTCGGCGAGCATCAACTCGACGTGATCGTCCTTGTTCGCCACCCGCAGACACTCGTGCTCGAGCAGCACCTGCACACCGGCGAACCGTGCCACGCCCGTACGCAGCACCTCGTCGACGGCCGGCTGGTAGATGAACTGCTGGGGCGGATGCCCACATCCGCGACCGGTGATGGTGGTTTCGTAGAACGGCGCGCCCGTCGCATCGACGAAGGCCAACGGCCGGTTGCCGAGCATGTCCTGTTGCAAGCGGTCGGCGAGTCCCACCGATTGCCAGACGCGCATCACTTCTTCGTCGGTCGAGATGGCGCGGGCCCGGTTGTAGATGTCTGGATCACGTTCGATCACAACGACTTTGAGTCCGAGCTGACCCAGCAGGTTGGCGGCGGTGGCGCCGACCGGCCCATACCCGACGATCGCCACGTCGCAATCCGTTCCCGTGGTGATCGGTGATCCGTCATCGCGCACTGCTGACCCCCTCCGCCGGTGTCATCGAGGACACTTGTTCCGTAGTGATCCCTACGGTAATGTAACGATCATTACGGAGTCAATAGGCGAATGCGGAGCAGCCATGAATGACCTCACCTGGCCGGTTGCGATCATCGGATCGGGCAACATCGGAACCGACCTGCTGCTCAAGATCCAGCAAGGCGCCGGGCCCCTGAGGGTTGCCGCCCTGGCTGGCATCGACCCCTATTCCGACGGGCTGGCCCACGCCCGAAGTCTCGGTGTGCCGGTCACTTCCGACGGCATCGACGGCCTGCTGGCCATGCCTCAGTTCGGCGATGTCCGATTGGTCTTTGACGCCACCTCCGCGGCTGGCCACCGCGTCAACTGGGCCGCGCTGCAACCGACCGGTGTACGCGTGCTCGACCTCACCCCGGCAGCCGTCGGTCCCTACTGCGTGCCGGTGGTCAACCTCGACGACCACCTGGACGTACTCAACCTGAACATGGTCACCTGCGGTGGTCAGGCGACAGTGCCGATCGTCGCCGGGATCGCGCGACACGGCATCGTGTCCTATGCCGAGGTCGTATCGTCCATCTCCTCGAGATCCGCCGGACCCGGCACCCGGGCCAGCCTGGACGAATTCATCGAAACCACCTCGGCGGCTTTGCAATCCATCGGCGGCGCGCAACGCGGCAAGTCCGTCATGATCCTCAACCCGGCCGAGCCGCCGGTCCCGATGCGCAACACGGTGTACTGCCTGGTCGACGGCGACACCGACAACGCGGCCATCGAAGCGTCGATCGTAGAAACGGTGGCACGCGTCAACGCCTACGTACCCGGATACCGGCTGGCCCAGGGCGTGCAGTTCGAGACGTTCACCGCCGATCACCCGCTATGCATTCCCGAGACCGGCAAGTTCGTCGGAACCCGGGTGACGGTTCTACTGCAAGTCACCGGAGCGGGCGACTATCTGCCCGGCTACGCCGGCAACCTGGACATCATGACCTCGGCAGCCAAAGCCACCGCCGAGCGCCTCGCCAGCTACGACACTCGAACAGTCGGAGCCACAATATGATTGGACAGCTCTACCTCAGCGACGTGACGCTGCGCGACGGCATGCACGCCGTCCGGCATCAATACAGCCTCGATCAGGCGGTGGCCATCGCCGCTGCCCTCGACGCGAGCGGTGTCGACTCCATCGAGGTCGCCCACGGCGACGGACTGGCGGGATCGAGCTGCGTCTACGGCTTCGGCGCGCACACCGACCTGGAATGGATCCAGGCAGTGGCGTCGGTGGTGCGGCGCGCGAGGGTCGCGACCCTGCTGCTGCCCGGCATCGGTAGCGTGCGCGATCTTCGGGACGCCCACCGCGCGGGTGCCAGCGTGGTGCGGATCGCCACGCACTGCACCGAGGCCGACATTTCGGCGCCACACATCGGCGCCGCCCGCGAACTGGGTATGGATACCGCGGGCTTCCTGATGATGAGCCACCAGACCACCCCGAGCGCACTGGCCGAACAAGCCAAGCTGATGGAGAGCTACGGTGCCGGCTGCGTCTACGTCGTCGACTCCGGCGGGGCCATGACCATGCGCGGCATCGCCGAGCGCGTCGACGCGCTGCGCCAAAAAATCGCCACCACAACCGAAATCGGCATCCATGCGCACCACAATCTATCGCTGGGGGTGGCCAATTCGATGGTCGCAGTTGAGCACGGCGCCACCCGCGTCGACGCCTCGTTGACCGGGATGGGGGCCGGCGCCGGCAATGCACCACTGGAAGTGTTCGTCGCCGCCGCGGACAAGATGGGCTGGGACCACCACTGTGATCTGCATGCCTTGCAGGACGCTGCCGACGACCTGGTCCGCCCGTTGCAGGAGCGGCCGGTGCGCGTCGACCGCGAGACACTCACCCTCGGGTACGCAGGGGTGTACTCCAGCTTCCTTCGGCACGCCGAAATCGCCGCTGCGCGTTACGACATCGATGCCCGTACTCTGCTCGAAGAAGCCGGGCGGCGCGGCATGATCGGCGGGCAGGAGGACATGCTGGTCGACATCGCCCTGGACCTGACCACACGATGAAGTCAGGATCGTGCACCGCGTGATGGGACCGGATCGTTAATCCGGCGGTTCGGCCTCGCCGTGCCACGTCGTGGGCAGCAGCGGCTCGGTGGGGCCGTTTCCGAAAGCGTCGTCGGCAAGCGAGGCCATTCCGGCTGCCGCGGCGCTTCGGGTGCTGGGCTGCGTGCCGGTGAATCCGAACGGAGTGCCCGCCCCCTGTCCGCTGGGTCGAATCCCGACTTCGGGCGGGTCGGAGTGCGTCGGCTCGTCGGACTCCATGAATTCGTAGACGTACCCGCGGTCCTTGACGTCCGCGCCGCGGCGACGACGGGCCTTGCGCCGCTGCGCCGCGCTCGATGACGCCGCCGCGGGCGTGACCGCCGCCAGCTGCGGAGCCGGTGCCAGCACGCCCGTGCGGTCGGTCAGGGTCGGCCCGACACCGTCGTCGGGATCGATGCCGGCGACGGCATACGGCACCGCTGGGGCGGGCGCTACGAGGGCGGCGATGGTGCCGGCACCGCCTGACGCTGGAGCCGTGCTGGTACCCGAGCCCGTTGCCGGCCCGGGGGCCGCCGCAGCACTCACCACGGCGGGATAGGTCTGTGTCGCGGCTTCTGCAGGCAAGGCGCCGATGTCGGCCTCAGCCGGGACTGGATCGGTGCCCAGTGCGGCCAACCCCGCCAACCCACTGAGACCGGCCAGGCCGACGGCGGCGGCCATCCACAACGGCGAGGACAGAATCATGCCGTACAGCGTCCACCAGAGCGGCCAGCCCCAGAAGTTGTAGCTGATCAGGAACAGCGTCGGACCCCAGGTGGTCAGCGCGACAACGGGATTGGCGGCGAAGTCGAGCAGGAACCCCTGAAGGAACAGGGCCGGGTTGCGCAGGAACTCGATCGTCTCCTGTCCCGCCGGGAAAGTCAGGAAGGTGGGTTCGAGCAAGTCGACGATGGTGTTCCAGATCTGTGCCAGCGGGTTGGTCGCGGCCGCTGGGTTGCTGAGCACCTGCGGTGCCGGAGTCCGGGCCGGTACCGACGCCAGCGCGGACTCGGTGACCGCCTGGTACGTGCTCATCACGGTCGCGGCCTGAATCCACATCCGCGCATAGTCGGCCTCGTTGAGCGCGATCGGAATGGTGTTGACGCCGAAGAAGTTGGTGGCCAAGAGAATTCCGTGCACTACGTGGTTGGCGGCCAGCTCGGCCAGAGTCGGCATCGCGGCCAACGCCATCGTGTACGCACCGGCGGCAACCTCATGCTGGAGGGCGGTCTCGGCGCTGTCGCGGCTCTGGGCGGTCAACCAGACCAGATACGGCACATGAGCGGCCAGATACCGTTCGGCGGTCGAACCCTGCCACACCGAGCCCGGCACGGAACCCAGTAGCGCACCCAAGTCGGCTGCGGCACCGGCGTATTCCTCAGCGAGCATCGTCCATGCGCTCGCCGCGGCGAGCAGCGCACCGGCCCCGGGCCCGCTGTACAGCAACGCCGAATGGACCTCCGGCGGCGAGGCCATCCAGACCGGCGCTGTCATCGCCTACCACCGCGGAAGTCGGCGAGTAATCTGCCCGCAACCGCCGACACGTAGAGCCACAGCATGACGCTGACCACCCAGGTCGGTAGATAGTTGAACGTGTCGGTAGCTGCGGACGCACTGGCGCCGAGGTAAGCGCAGACGGCCAGCACCGCGGTTGCAACCAACCCTGACAACACCGACCAACCGGGCCGGCCGGTTCGGGCGAAGTAGCGGGCGAACGCGAAGCAGGCGACCGTCACCGCGAGGAATCCGATCATCCCGCCGATGCCGTGGATCTTGGTGGACGTGTCGACCGTGTCGTAGCCCGGGTAGCCGGTCGTACTTCCCGGTGGGAACCCGAAAGCGGGCGTGGGCGCGTTGAATCCGACGACGACACCGGCACCCAGGCCGTAAACGGCGATTCCGGCGGCGGCGATGATGCCGGAGCGCTGCGGCCACACCGCTCGTCCGATACCTATACCGAACGCCACCAGCAAGACGCCGTAGACGATGAAGTCCAGCGTTTGCACCCAGCCCCAATCACCAAGCACCAGAAGGCTGTTCGCATGGTGCCTGACATCGAAGCCGGGGCGTAGCGCGGCCAACAGACACGAGGTGGCCGTCACCAGGATGCCGGCCGGCACGCCCGCGCCCAGCATTGCGGCCGTCGTCATGTGCCGGTGCCGCGGGTCGACGGTCAGCATGATCGGACGCCCTTCCGGATTGGTTAGCCAAACCTAACGGAACATTAACATGAATGATGTTCATGTTCGACGTATGCGACGATGAGCTGGTGGCGACCCACAACGACCTCCGCCGCCGCCAGCCGGTGCAGGAACGCAGCCGACAGCGGGTGGCGCGGATGCTGTCGGCCGCCTTGGAGTTGCTCGAGACCGGCGGTGAGGAGGCGGTGACCACCCGCGCGATCGCCGAGCGCGCCGGTATCCCGGTCGCCACCGTCTACCAGTTCTTCCCGAACCGGGACGCCATGCTGCAAGAGATCCTGGCCGACTTACTCGATCGCCGGGACGCCGAGGGCGCCCTGGTGCTGGCCACGCTGGCACCGCGCAGCCTGGGCGAGGTGATCCACGCGCTGTTCGAGTTCCACCGCGAGTATTTGGAGACCCATCCGCAGCTGGCCAGGCTGTTCTACCTTAGTCGGTCCAGCGGCCTGATCGCCGATCCGCAACAGCGCCGGGCTCAATTCGCGTCGGCGTTGCACGCGGCGTTGATCGAGTGGGGCCTGCTGCAACCCGGCACCGATCCGCTGGTCACGACGATCGCCGTCGAACTCGGGGACCACGTCCTGGAGTTGTCACATCGTGCCGGGCCGGGTCGCGACCGCGCTGTGCTCGCCGAAGGCGAACGGGCGCTGACGAATTACCTGCAGGACTACGCGCAGCGCTGACTTCGCCTGCGTCAGCGGCGCATCCGTGCAGTGACCTGAATTTCGACCAGAGCCCCCGGGGAGGCGAGTTCGGTGACGCCGACCGCTGTCCACGCCGAATACGGTGCGGATACGAACGTGTCCTTGACCGCGGCGAAAGCATGCAGGTGCGCCCGCAGACCGACGTGGTAGGTCGTCATCTCCGTCACGTCGGCAAGCGTCAGCCCCGCCTCGGCCAGCAGGCCGCGCAGATTCTCGAAGGCCAGGGTGAATTGCACTGTCGGATCGTCCGGAACGCTCAGATCGGGGTGGAAGCCGATCATCCCCGAGCAGCGCAGCAGCCCGCCGTCGATCACCGCGGGGGCGAAGTGGTACTCGTCGTAGATCGGCTGCATCCACGCCGGAATGACTTCTCTCATCGTCTGCTCCCACCCACCGCCATCGGCGCAGTAACACCATGGTTCGTCTGCCATCGGCGACGGGTAGCCACCTCGCGCCTCACCCGTTCGGCGACCCGCACCGCCGAATTCCTGTTGCTTCGAATACGATTCGCGTTCGAAGTTAGGCGTGGCGGCGTGCGACTGTCAATGCTCATCCGGCATCGACCTGGAAGGTACGGCCTTGCAACGCGATTGGGCGTCGTCGGGGCGGCCCGCCGGTCGAGGTAGGTCCACTGGGTCGGACACGGCAAAAGCGTTGACAGCGGCCGACCAGCCGCCCTAGCATCAGACTCGACTCCAGGTCGACTTGATTGTGTCGGCTTGCCGCAGGAGGCTCCAGTGAAGACCACCGCCGCAGTGCTTTTCGAGGCAGGCAAGCCCTTCGAGATCGTCGAACTCGACTTGGCGGGGCCACGCGACGGCGAGGTACTCATCAACTACACCGCGGCCGGACTGTGTCATTCGGACCTGCATCTGACCGACGGTGACCTGCCACCTCGTTTCCCCATCGTCGGTGGGCACGAAGGAGCCGGCATCATCGAGGACGTCGGCCCGGGCGTCACCAAGGTGAAGCCGGGCGATCATGTGGTGTGCAGCTTCATCCCCAGCTGCGGGACCTGCCGGTACTGTTCGACCGGCAGGCAGAGCCTCTGCGACCTGGGCGCCACCATCCTGCACGGCAGCATGCCGGACGGCAGCTTCCGATTCCGCAGTGGTGGAACGGAATTCGGCGCCATGTGCATGCTCGGGACATTCGCCAAGAAGGCCACGATCTCGCAGCACTCGGTGGTCAAAATCGATGACTGGCTGCCCTTGGAGACCGCCGTGCTGGTGGGCTGCGGGGTGCCGACCGGCTGGGGTAGCGCCACCTACGCCGGCAACGTTCGCCCCGGCGACATCACCGTCATCTACGGTATCGGCGGCATCGGCATCAACGCGGTGCAAGGTGCGGTGCACGCCGGGGCCAAGTACATCGTCGTCGTCGACCCGGTCGCCTTCAAACGCGAGACCGCACTGAAGTTCGGTGCCACCCATGCCTTCGACAGCGCGGCCGCCGCGGCCGAGAAGGTCGTCGAACTGTCCTGGGGGCAGGGCGCGGACCAGGCGATCGTCACGGTCGGAACGGTCGACGAAGACGTCGTCTCCGCGGCGTTCGACGTGGTGGGCAAGGGCGGCGCGGTGGTCGTCACCGGACTCGCCGATCCCGCCAAGGCGACCATTCACGTCTCCGGCGCCATGCTGACGCTCACCGAAAAGACAATCAAGGGAACGCTTTTCGGATCGGCCAATCCGCAGTACGACATCGTCCGGCTGCTGCGGCTCTACGATGCCGGGCAGCTCAAGCTCGACGAGCTCGTCACCACCAAGTACACCCTCGAGGATGTCAACCAGGGCTACCAGGATCTGCGTGACGGCAAGAACATCCGTGGGGTGATCATCCACTAGGGCCGAGGTACCAGGTGTGCATTGGCACCACTTGAGCGCACCAGGGTCCCCGTATCCGCATTATCGCGTCGGTGTAGGAAGGGATCACCCGGCTTTGCACCCCGGCGGCGCTGGACACCTTCTATCGATGGCAGAGGTTCTCATGTCACTGTTCGACATCTCCGATCGGGCCCAGAAGTATCAGTCGGATCTGCGCGAGTTCATGGACTCGCATGTGTACCCGGCCGAAGCCGTGTACGACGAGCAGATGCGGGATGCGGGCGACCCGCACTACCACCCGCCGATTTTGGAGAAATTGAAGGCCGAGGCGCGAAAGCGGGGGCTGTGGAACCTGTTTCACCCACATCCCGAGTGGGGGCCGGGACTGACGAACCTCGAGTACGCCCCGCTGGCCGAGATCATGGGGCGCAGCCACCTGGCTTCGGAGGCGTGCAATTGCAGCGCACCGGACACCGGCAACATGGAGGTGTTCACGCTGTTCGGCAGCGACGAGCACAAGGAGAAGTACCTCAAGCCGTTACTGGACGGCACGATCCGCTCGGCGTTCGCCATGACCGAGCCCGCCGTGGCGAGTTCGGACGCCACCAACGTCGAGATGTCGATGGTCCGAGACGGTGACGACTTTGTGCTGAACGGGCGAAAATGGTTCGCGTCCAACGGTATGCATCGCAATTGCAAGGTGCTTATCGTGATGGGCAAGACCGATCCGGACGCCGCACCGCACCGACAACAATCGATGCTGGTGGTGCCGATCGACGCACCCGGTGTCACGGTGCGGCGCAACCTGTCGGTCTTCGGGTACCAGGACCGCGAGGGGCACGCCGAAATCGACTTCGAAGACGTCCGCGTGCCCAGCAAGGACGTGCTCAAAGGCGAGGGCGAGGGCTTCGCGATAAGCCAGGCCCGGCTGGGTCCGGGACGCATACATCACTGCATGCGTGCAATCGGATTGGCCGAACGCGCACTGGAACTGATGTGCCGGCGGGCCCAGTCGCGAGTCACGTTCGGAAAGCCGATCGCCGACAACGCCAACATCCGCGACTGGATCGCCGAGGCGCGCATCGACATCGAAATGATCCGGCTACTCACCCTCAAAGCCGCGTACCTCATGGACACCGTCGGCAACAAGGAGGCCCGCACCGAGATCGCGGCGATCAAGGTGGCTGCCCCGAACATCGCGCTCAAGATCGTCGACCGTGCCATCCAGGTGCATGGCGGCGGTGGCGTCACCGACGACTTCCCGCTGGCGATGGCGTGGGCGCACCTGCGCACGTTGCGGCTCGCGGACGGCCCCGACGAGGTGCACAAACGGACCATCGCCAGCCAGGAGTTACGCAAGTACCGCACGCCGCATGCCTGAGCAGGTTCCCGGTGTCGACGCCGAGGCCCTGCGGCGGTGGCTGGACACCCTAGATCTCGATGTCACCGGCGGACTCTCTTTCCAACGGATCGGACTGGGCCAGTCCAATCTGACGTACCGGGTGAGTGACGACGCCAGTCAGTCGTGGGTGTTGCGGCGCCCGCCGCTGGGGCAGCTGTTGGCCTCGGCCCACGACGTGGTCCGGGAGGCACGCATCATCGCCGCACTGGCCGGGACGGACGTCCCGGTTCCCCGGATACTCGGTGTCACAACGGATTCGGAGTTCACCGACGTGCCACTGGTGCTGATGGAATTCGTCGACGGGCTGGTGATCGACACCCAGGAGATCGCCGAAGCGCTGACCCCCGAGCAGCGGCGGCGGACCGCGCTGTCGCTGCCGCACACCCTGGCCAAGATCCACGCCGTGGACCTCGCGGCGGTCGGTCTGCAGGATCTGGCCAGCCACAAGCCCTACGCCCTGCGTCAGCTCAAACGGTGGGCCGGTCAGTGGGAGCTCTCCAAGACCCGGGAGGTTCCCGAACTCGACGATCTCACCCGCCGGCTACGGGCCTGTGTTCCCCAGCAGCGTGAAATCAGCCTGGTGCACGGCGACTTTCACCTGCGCAATCTGATCACCTCCCGGGTGGCCGGGGAGGTGGTGGCGACGCTGGACTGGGAACTGTCCACCCTGGGCGACCCGCTGGCCGACATGGGCAGCCTGCTCACCTACTGGTTGGAGCCCGGCGAGACGACGAGCGCCGACTACGAGCCGACCACGCTGCCCGGTTTTCCGGACCGCGCCGAGATGACCCGCCGGTACCTGGACGAGACCGGCCGCGATCCGGCCGCTGTACAGTTCTGGCACGTCCTGGGGCTGTGGAAGCTGGCGATCATCGCCGAGGGTGTGATGCGTCGCGCCATGGACGAACCGCTGAACAAGGCCGCCGCTGGGACGCCCACTACCACGCGAATCGATGCCATCGTGCGGATGGCCTGCAAAATCGCGGACAGTGCAGGGATTTCCGATTCTTAGCGCGCGGTGTTGCCGCCAGCCACCCGCTGATCTTCGGCCGGGGGGTGCCCGTCGCACCACTGGTCGGCCGGCACCGAGCGTCGCACCTCAGCGACGTGCTCGCCGCAGCCTTCCCACGTCGTTTTGCCGCAGACACGGCACCGCACCGCATAACACATGAGGCCAACCATAATCCTTGCGGTGAAACCCGCACGCGGCTATCGCACCACCTCGCGATGTCCGGCGTCGAGGCGACGTGTCCAGCCGCGGGCGTCGAGGTGTTCCAGCAGCGGTATCGCCACCCGACGGGTGGTGCCCAACGCTTGGCGCGCCTGGCTGGTGGTGAACGGCTGCTCGAGGCGGGCCAGTTCGCGCATCGCCAGCGCGGGCGCCGTCGGCAACAGCACCACGCCATCTCGCAACCGTAATATCCGACCGGTTCGCTCGGCGACGGCCAGCGCACGGGCACCCAGGCCGAGCGCCCGCAATTCGTAGGCCTCGGGCGCCCGGAACGGCTCGGCCCGCAGCCGAGTCTCCAGCTCGCGCACCGCCGCCTCGGCGTTGCCGAGATCCGCCCCGGCGCCGGGCACCCGGATGTGGCCCGCCCGTTGTTCGAGTCCCGCGTCGCGTACCAGCGCGTCGAGCAGCGCCTCATCCGGCAGGCCGAGCGAAACACGAGCAGCGCCACGAGAAAGACCGTCCGCCAACGGATCCCGTGCATGCAACGCCTTGACGGCGACAGCCAGTCGCTGCTGCCAAGCCTGGTACGTGCCGGTGTCCACCCACCAGCCGTCCAGTACCGTCACCCCGTCCGGCACCGCATCGGTCCGCAGTCCCAGCCGGCTCAGATGGGCTACGGCCACCACACCACGGCGGGCCACCTCGGCGGCGAGATCCCCACTGTCGCTCATCAAGGCCAGCGCCTGCTGCCGGCGCGCGCTGTCACCGCGACGCCGCAGTGCCGGCGGATCGGCGTCGAGCACCAAAGCCCCGCCGAGTACCCGACGGGTACCGGGGTCGCGCAATACCAGCCGGTCGCCCAGGACCAGTGGCAGTCGCCGGTCGAGGGCGAGCCGGCCGTGGTCGTCGCCGAACGGGCGCAGCCGGCCCGGCACCGCCGCGGTGCCGACGTGGACCACGAGTTGCGTCGGGGCTTCGGTCCACGGGCAGCCGGTGGTGCGTCGCGCGTCCACGGCGCGGGTGATCGGCCAGGCATCCGAGGTGAGCAGCACGTCCCCGCGCCGAACCACGTCGCGGGGAACGCCGCGTAGGTTCACGGCGGCCCGGGACACCGGTTCCAGCACCGGGTACGGTTTCCCGCAGCTCTGCAATCCCCGCACGGCGACACTCGTTTTCCGTTGTATCCCAAGCATTTCCAGTCGCTCACCGCTGGTGAGCGTCCCGGCGGCGAGCGTTCCGGTGACAACGGTTCCGGCACCGGCGATGGTGAAGGCCCGGTCCACCCACAGTCGCACCCGCGCCGCGGCATCCGGTGGAGGGACTTCGCTGAGCACCCGGTCGAGCGCGACGCGCAGGTCCGCCAGGCCGGTACCGTCCACTGCCGACACCACGACGCCCGAAGCGTCGCGCAATCCTGTCTCGGCCAGCTCCTCGCGGGTCCGGGCCAGCACCCCGTCGGCGCGCTCGGGCGCCCGGTCGGCACGAGTGACCACGATCAGGCCGTAGCGGATGTCCAGGGCAGCGATGGCGTCGCGATGGTCGCTGGACTGCTGCTGCCAGCCCTCGTCGGCGGCAACGACGAAACACACCACCGGTGCCGGCCCGAGGCCAGCCAGCGTATTGGCCAGGAATCGCTGGTGGCCCGGCACGTCGACGAAAGCGACCTCCCGGCCGGACGGCAGGGTGGTCCAGGCGAAGCCGAGGTCGATGGTCAGCCCGCGACGCCGCTCCTCTTCCCAGCGGTCCGGTTCCATGCCGGTCAGGGCGCGGATCAGGGTGCTCTTGCCGTGATCCACATGGCCGGCGGTGGCAACCACGTGCGCGGTCAGGGGGCCGCACCCAGGGCTGCGCGGACGGCGGCCAACAGGCGATCGTCGTCGGACTCCGGTATGCAGCGCAGGTCGAGCAGGCACGCGCCGTCGTGCACCCGCGGCAATACCGCTGGGCGACCCGTGCGCAGCGCTGCGGCCGCCGACTCGGGCAGCCGGACCGCCCAGCCCGGCAGCGGCACACCCGGCGCGCCGCCGCCGCCGACCCGGCCGTCGTGCGGAACCACCGGGGCTGCGACCGCCGCGGCCAATCGTTCGGCGCGGGCGCGCAGGGCCGCGGGGTCGGCATGCAAAGCCTGGGTCACCGGCGAAGTGCCGGCTCTTACCGTCGCCTCGAGCGCGGCCAGGGTGAGTTTGTCGGCGCGGACGGCCCGGGCCAGTGGGTGACGGGCCAGGCGGGCCACCACGTCGGCCCGGCCCAGCAGGATGCCGGCCTGCGGGCCGCCCAGCAGCTTGTCGCCGCTGGCAGTGACGATGTCGGCGCCGTCGGTCAGTGCCGTGGCGGCGTCGGGCTCGTCGGGCAGCACCGGGTCCGGCGCCAACAGACCGCTGCCCAGGTCGCTGATCAACGGAACCTGGCGGGCGGTGGTCACGGTGCGGAGTTCAGCGAGGGACACTGCGGCGGTGAACCCCGCCACGCGAAAGTTGCTCTGGTGCACCTTGAGTACGCATCCGGTCTGCGGGCCGATCGCGTCGGCATAGTCCGGGAGGTGCGTGCGATTGGTGGTACCGACTTCGCGCAGCCGGGCCCCGGTCGAGGCGATCAGGTCGGGCAATCGGAAGCCGGCGCCGATCTCGATCAGCTCCCCGCGACTGACCACCACCTCTTTACCCGCAGCCAGGGCGGTGGTTGCCAGCACCAGCGCGGCCGCACCGTTGTTGACCACCAGTGCGTCCTCGGCGGCCGGGCAGGCGACGAGCAATGCCTCGCGGGTCGCGGTGCCGCGTTTGGACCGGGCGCCGGTGGCGAGGTCGAGTTCGACGTCGACGTAGGCGCTGGCCGCGACGAGTGCCTCGAGGGCGCCGACGGACAGTGGGGCCCGGCCCAGGTTGGTGTGCACGATGACGCCGGTGGCGTTCAGGACGGGCGTCAACGAGGTGGTGGCCCGCGTGGTCAGGGACTGCAGCACCGCGTCCTGCACCCGGTCCGGTGGCAGGTCACCGCGGCGGGCGCGGTCCTGGATGTCTCGGATAAGTGTTCGTACGACGGTGTCGCCCAGCCGTTTTCGCGCTTGTTGCACCGCTGGTAGTTCCATCAGCTGATCCGTGCGGGGAATCAGGCGGCGCGGGTCGAGCTGTGTCACTTGATGTCTCGACCTCCTCGGGGCAATGTCGCGGAGGCGGACGGGAATCGAACCCGCCAGACCGAGATACTCGGCCTCACCGGTTTTGAAGACCGGGGGGACCACCAGGAACCCAAACGCCTCCAGGGTCCAACCTAGCCGGGCCGCCGTCGACTCAGCGCTCAAGGCGGGTTCTTCTCGCACTTTTGTGCCGCAGACGCAGAGTCAACTGCCGGCCGGCGTGGCCGTAATGTCGGGCTGATGAGGCGACTCACCGGCTACGCGCACGGCGGCGGCTGCGCCTGCAAGATCCCTCCGGGCGAACTCGAAGAGGCGGTCCGGGGCCTGACCGGTCAGGCCGGCCCCGACGTGCTCGTCGGGCTGGACGACGGAGACGACGCGGCCGCCGTCCTGGTTGGCGATCTTGCCGTGCTGTCCACCGCCGACTTCTTCACGCCCGTCGTCGACGACGCCTACGACTGGGGCAGGATCGCCGCGGCCAACGCGCTGTCGGACATCTATGCGATGGGCGGCCGCCCGGTGGTCGCGATCAACCTGGTCGGCTGGCCGCGGGACCTGCTGCCGCTGCAGCTGATGACCGAGGTGCTGCGCGGCGGACTGGCGGTGGCATCCGAGGCCGGCTGCCCGGTGATCGGCGGACATTCCATCGACGATCCGGAACCCAAGTACGGCATGGCCGTCACCGGCGTCGCCGATCCCGGCAAGCTGCTGCGCAACGATGCCGCCGAGCCGGGACTGCCGCTTACTCTCACCAAGCCGATCGGCGTCGGGCTGCTCAACAACCGGCACAAGCAAACCGGCGAAGCCTTCGCCGAAGCCATCGCGACCATGACCCGGCTCAACCGCGACGCAGCCGAGGCAGCGGTGGCGGCGGGGTTGAAAGCCGCCACCGACGTGACCGGCTTCGGCCTGCTGGGGCATCTGCACAAGCTGTGCCGGGCCTCCCGGGTCGGGGCGGTCATCGAGCGCGCCGCGGTTCCGGTGCTCGACAGCGCCACCGACGCGCTGCGCGACGGCTTCGTCTCGGGAGGGACTAGGCGCAACCTGGACTGGGTGCGGCCGCACCTGCGCGCGGCGCCCGGCGTCACCGAGGACGATCTGCTGTTGCTGGCCGACGCCCAGACCTCGGGCGGGCTGCTGGTGGTCGGCGAGTTACCGGGACATCCGGTCATCGGCCACACGGCGAGCGGACAGGGCATCGAGATCCGCTAGCCGCCGCGCTCGGGAACTCAGCCGGAGGTGGTGATCGAGTCGCCGGTGATGCCGGCCGCGCGGCGGGCCGCGAGCCTGCGCTTCTGCGGCTCGATCGTGTAGCGGGGATCGCGGGCCGACTCTTTGCCCGCTTCGAACACACCAAATCTGGTGAGCGCCGACGCCGCCATCAGCGCCGCGCCGGACATAGCCGCGAGTAGGCGATTCCGGCCGCCGAGCAGGGTGCCCGCGGCACCCGCAACGGCTAGGCGCTCGCTCCACCGCAGCATCGCCCCCGGGCCACCGTGATGTAGCGGTTCGGCGGCCACCGGGTCCATCCGGCGTTCCATCAGTCTCATCGCCACCACATCGCCGAGCACGCCGAGCACGGCCAACCGGCGCACCGGGCCGGTCTCGGCGACCGGGGTGGTGATCATCGCCAGTCCGGACGCGGCCAGGCTGGCCGAGCTGACGAACACAAACGCCAAGTCCTCGTGCATGGCGTTCCAGGTCGGAGTCGCGGTGTCGGCGAGCAACACCGCGGTGTAGGCCGCCAGCGGTGGCGCGAACAATCCTGCTTCCAACCCGGCAGGGCCTTCGACCGCCCGCAGCACTGGCCGCAGCGGACCCAGCGGCAGGCGCTCGCCCGTCAGGCGGTCGATCTCGGCGGCGGCGGCCACACCGGCGCCGGCACTGAAGGCAGCCAGAATCCAGGAGCCGACGCTCATCGGCGAGGTGAGCTTGATGGTGCGCATCATGTTGACGAACCGTTCGGGCCGGCCGAGGTCCTTGACCAGCGCAGCCGCCCCGATTCCCGCCGCCGCCAGCGCCGACAGCCGGGCGTTGCGGCGCAGCGTAGCGCGCCCGGTCAGTTGGGCGCCGGCCGCCAGCAGGCCGGACCCACCGGCCACTCCGCCCAGGAACAGGTACGCCGCGACCTCGTGTTCCCACGGCGCGGGCTTGACCACCGGGCGCCCGTAGTACGAGGTGAACTCTGCCTCGGGGACCATCAGCGACTCGTCGCGGCGCCGCTTTCCCTGCCCCCGCCGGCGCCGTTTCCCGCCGGTCGGTTCCGGAGGCCGCAGACTGTCGAACTCAGACGTACTCACCGGGCCCTCCAGAACGCAAGCACCGCCGCGGCAACCATCCCGACCCCGGCCAGACCGGCCCGGTTGAACATGCGCGGCAGATCGGCGGTGCACACCCTCGGGTCCGGCGGCAGGCCGTACACCTCGGGCTCGTCGAGCAGCAGGAACACCGATCCGGTGCCGCCGACGCCGTCGTTTTCGTTGGCGCCGTACAACCGGGCTTCGGTCATCCCGCGGGCGTGCAGCGCCGCGACCCGCTCCCGGGCCTGCTGCACCAGGCCGTCGTGGTCACCGAACTTGATCGACGTCGTCGGGCAGGTCTTGGCGCAGGCGGGTTCCTGATCGTCGAGGAGCCGGTCGTAGCACAGGGTGCATTTCTGCGCGACGCCCGTGACGAACTCCTCCGCCGGTCGATCCGAGCGTTGCCCGGACCGTTGCGCAGGGGTTCGGTAGGTGCCGTCGCTGCGGCGCTCGACCACCCCGAACGGGCACCCTGCCACGCACGTTCCGCATCCGTTGCAGACGTCGTGCTGCACGACGACGGTGCCGAACTCGGTGCGGAACAACGCGCCGGTCGGGCAGACGTCCAAACACCCGGCATGGGTGCAGTGCTTACAGACGTCGGAGGCCATCAGCCAGCGGAACTCCGGGGTGTCCGGCGGCGTGAGGTCCGGCTTGCCCGGCATGGCCGGCATACCCAGACCCACCAGGGCCCGGCCGGATTCGCGCGCCTGCTCGATGCGCTCGCGGCCCTGCTCGATGAACGCGACGTGCCGCCAGGTGCTGGCGCCCAGTTGGCCGGTGTTGTCGTAGGAGGAGCCGAGCAGCTCCAGGTCGCCGTCGAGGGGGTTGCGATTCCACTCCTTGCAGGCCACCTCGCACGCCTTGCAGCCGATGCAGATCGAGGTGTCGGTGAAGAATCCTTTGCGCGGCTTGGGATCCGGCCATCGAGCATCGCCGGTGGGGTCGGTTGGTCCGGCCAGTTGACCCATCAGCCCTCCCGGTTGCGCTCGGTGAGTCGAACGTTATCGGTCTCCACGGTCACGCCCGCACGCGACTGGTACTCCTCGATCAGGCGCAGCAGTTCCTCGCCCTGGGGTCGGCGGCCCGGACGGATGTCGCAGGATCCGGCCTTGGACTCCTGGATCTGCACGTTCGGATCCAGCGTCACGCCCAGCAGGTCGTTCGCCCCGTCGCCACTCACCACGGCGTCGCTGCCCACGCCCCAGTGATACGGCAACCCGATCTGGTGGATGGTGCGTCCGCCGATCGTCAGGGGTGTCATTCGTTCTGTCACAAGAACTTTGGCCTCGATCGCGCCGCGCGGTGAGATGATGGTGGCCCAGCCGTAGGGCTGCAAACCGCGGTCGGCGGCCAGCTCCGGGGAGACCTCGCAGAACATCTCGGGTTGCAGCTCGGACAGGTAGGGCAGCCAGCGGCTCATGCCGCCCGCGGTGTGATGTTCGGTGAGCCGGTAGGTGGTGAACACGTACGGATACACCTGCGAGCCTGGTTCGCCGCCACTCGGAGCCCACAGATTGTCCTTGCGCGGGAACAGGATTCGTGACGGGCTCTGCTGCTGGGGATAGAGCGCGTTGGCGATCGGCGATTCCTGCGGTTCGTAGTGGGTGGGCAGCGGGCCGTCGACCATGCCCTTCGGGGCGAACAGCCAACCCTTGCCGTCGGCTTGCATGATGAACGGGTCGTCGCCGGCCAGCCCGTCGGGTCCGCCGACGTCGGGATCGGGCCGCGAACCGGGAGCGCGGTCGACGGGGAAGTCCGGGACGTCGTGTCCGACCCACCGGCTGTGCTCGGCGTCCCACCACACCAGCTTCTTGCGTTCGCTCCACGGTTTGCCGTCCGGGTCGGCCGAGGCGCGGTTGTAGAGGATGCGCCGATCGGCCGGCCAGGCCCAACCCCATTCGGATTGCATCGGGCTCGGGCCGCCGAGCGGCACCCGGCGGGCGGCCTTGTTGACGCCGCCGGCATAGACCCCGGAGTAGATCCAGCAGCCGCAGGCCGTCGATCCGTCGGCACGCAATTCGGTGAATCCCGACAGCGGGGTACCGTCCGCGCGAAACCCGTTGATCTCGGCGAGCACCGACTCGGGGTCGGGTTCGCCGTGCTCGTCGACGGGGTAGTTCCAGGTCAGGTCTAGCAGCGGGCGGTCGCGTTCGTCGGTGGACCCGGCCAGGCGCTGCCGGATCCGGTTTCCGAGTTCGACGAAGAACTGCAGTTCGCTCTGGCAGTCGCCGGGCGGTTCGACCGCCTGGTGGCGCCACTGCACCACCCGCTGGGTCTGGGTGAATGTCCCGGACTTCTCGACATGGGTGGCGGCGGGGAAGAAGAACACCTCGGTCTCGATGTCCTCGGTCTTCAGTTCCCCGGAGGCGATCTCCGGTCCGTCCTTCCACCAGGTGGCGGATTCGATGAGGTTGAGGTCGCGCACCACCAGCCACTTGAGGTGTGACATGCCCAGGCGCTGCATCCGGCCGTGCGCCGACCCGACGGCCGGATTCTGGCCCAGGATGAAGTAGCCGTCCACCTCGTCCTCGAGCATCGACATGACCGTCTGATAGGTGCCGTGCGGGCCATCGAGGCGGGGCAGGTAGTCGAACGCCCAGTCGTTGTCTTCGGTGGCGGCATCGCCCCACCACGCCTTGAGCAGGCTCACGATATAGGTGTCGGCGTTGGCCCAGTAGCCCTTCTGCGTCTTCGGTCCGGTGGCCTCGATGTAGTCGCGCAACGTGTTGTGAATACCGGCTTTTGGCATCGGCAGGTAGCCCGGCAGCAGGTTGAACAGCGTCGGGATGTCGGTCGAGCCCTGGATGGTGGCGTGCCCGCGCAACGCCATGATGCCGCCGCCGGGCCGTCCCACGTTACCCAGTAGCAACTGCAGAATCGTTGCGGTGCGGATGAATTGGGCTCCGAGCGTGTGCTGGGTCCAGCCCACGGCGTAGGCGAAACAGGTGGTGCGCTCACGTCCGGAGTTTTCGGTGATGGCTCGCGCGAGGTAACCGAAGTCCTCGATGCCGATGCCGCAGACGTCGCGCACCATCTCGGGGGTGTAGCGGGCGTAGTGCCGTTTGAGAATCTGGAACACCGTGCGCGGGTGCTGCAGTGTCTCGTCGCGTATCACCCGCGCGTGTGCCAGTGGCGGCCCGCCCATGCCGTAGGCGTCTCCGGCGGCCCGATCGGAGGCGCTGGCGCCGTGCTCGTGGTCGGCGTCCTCGTGCTTGGCATAGGCCCAGGAGGACTGGTCATACTGCCCGGTCTCGGGGTCGAAGCCGGAGAACAGGCCGCCCAGATCCTCGGTGTCCCGGTAGTTTTCGTTGATCAGTGTGGATGCGTTGGTGTAGGCCAGCACGTACTCCCGGAACCACAGGTCGTTGCTGATCACATGGTTGATCAGGGCGCCCAGCAACACCACGTCGGAGCCGGCCCGGATCGGGATGTGCTTGTCGGACAACGCCGACGTCCGGGTGAAGCGCGGGTCGACATGAATCAGCTTGCAGCCGCGGGCTTTGGCCTCCTCCACCCATTGGAAGCCCACCGGGTGGCATTCGGCCATGTTCGAGCCCTGGATGACGATGCAGTCCGCATTGGCCATGTCCTGCAGTGACTGGGTGGCGCCGCCGCGCCCGAAGGAAGTTCCCAGACCGGGAACTGTGGCGGAGTGTCAAATACGGGCTTGGTTCTCGATCTGGATGGCGCCGGCGGCGGTGAACAGCTTCTTGATGACGTAGTTCTCTTCGTTGTCCAGCGTTGCCCCGCCGAGTGCGGCGATCTTCATGGTGCGCCGCAACGGGTGCCCCTTTTTGTCGATGTCCTGCCAGGCGTGCCGGCGGGCTTCGACGAAGCGGTCGGCCACCATGTCGATGGCGGTGTCGACATCCAGCGACTGCCATTCGGTGGCGCGCGGCGCCCGGTAGAGCATCTTGATCTGCCGGCCCGGCGAGTTGACCAGCTGTTCGCTGGCCGACCCCTTCGGGCACAGCCGGCCCCGCGAGATCGGCGAATCGGGGTCACCCTCGATCTGCACCACCCGCTCGTCCTTGACGTACACCCGCTGCCCGCAGCCGACCGCGCAGTACGGGCAGACGCTCTGCACTACCCGATCGGCGGTGCTGGTGCGCGGGGTGATGGAACGGGTGTGCTTGGAGGTCACCGCCGGGCCGCGGCCGAACACATCCCCCGAGCGAAACTGCCGGACGACGGGCCATTCCAGAAATAGACGCGAGACGCGGTTCTTGGGAGCCATATGAGAAGACTAGTGCGCCCGCCCGGCTTCGGCGCTAGTGTCGCCGTGACGTGAATCCAGCGGGACCGGGCACCTAAAGGACGATTCGCATGGCTGATCCAATCGACTTCACTGTGCGCGCCCAAGCGCCCACCCTGGACCATTACCGGCGTGGGTGGGTGCCGGCCCCCGACGTGGGCTTGGCCGGGATGTGGATCGGGGCGGTGGTCAGCGACGCGTCCGGACAGCAGTACTGGGGTCTGCGCGGCACCGACGACTTTCTGGCCGGGATGACCCACGTGGTGTCGCCCATCACCGGCTTCAAGAAGCTGGTGACGTCGTTCGAGGGGGATCCGCCGCACCTGTTCGATGAGTACTCGACGATCGACTGGTTCGAGCCGCTGGAGTACCAGGACAGCGGAGACAAGACGACCCTGGGCTTCTACAGCGGCCGAATCGAGCGTGATAGCAACGGCTTTCACTGGTATGACGCCAGCGGGCGCTGGGAGATGCACGGTCGACCGGTGTCCGACATCTTCACCGTTGGGGTGCCGTCCCAGGACGGCATCGAACACCAGGCCTGGTATCGCCACGAGCTGCTGGTCGCCGACGGGATCGTCGACGGTGTCGAGGTATCGGGCTACCTGCACCAGGACTACGCTTACGGCCCAACGGGTTTGGTGTATCCGGAACTGCCGATCGCGCGAAAGCTGCAGGGCATGTGGGTGTCGTGGCTACATGAGTACGACGACGGCGAGTGGGGTGGGGGCTGCTTCTGGCAAGGTCGCAGCGGGCGGGCATTCGGGCCCGGCTATCAATTCAAGGCCGATGTGACGACGGTCCACGACGACATCGTCGCAACACCGTCCTTCACCGCCGACGGCAAGTTGACCGTATTGGCGGCCTCGATCGGCTCGGACTCCTACACGTTCACCTTCGACACCGCGGGCAGCTACATCCACTTCTTCGGGCGCCTGACCGCAAGCTCGTCGGGCAAGCAGGTGGCACGTAGCTGGTGCTGGGTCGAGAATGCCGGTGACCTGCTCTCCCCGGAGCTCCTCGACTTCATGATGAAGCGCTTCGCACTGGCCCGGGGCCGCTCGTGACCGACGACGGCTGGCAAGACCTGGCGGCCGGGCTGGCCGCGGCGGGGCGGGCACTCGACGAGGCCACCGCCGGGCTCGACGACATCGATCGCACCGACGCCCGGCTTGCGTTGCTGCGGGCGGCGAACAATCTGCTGGGCCGCATCGAATCCGATCGCGACGCACCCGAACTCATGCCGTTCAACGGTTGGCGCCAGAAGTTCTTCATGGACAACCCGGACTACCGCTACTGGATCACCGATCTCCGCGACGACGGTCGCTACCGGATCACCGGCAACGTCGCGGACTCGGTGTACCAGTCGATCACCGTCTACGCCGGAACTGACATCGCTAAGACGACCGCGGTAGCGCGGGTGGACACCGACGGTCTGGAAGTGGACCCGGACGGCAACTTCGATATCACCTTGTGCCGCAACGACACCGGGGCCGGTGCGTGGCTGGCACTGCCGGAGGGCTCGACGTCGGTGTGGGTGCGTTACATCCACGATCGCGTGGACCCGGTGCACCCGGGATGGTGCCGGATCTCCGCCCTGGGATCCGGACCGGCAGGGCCGCAACCTGCTTCAGACCGTTTAGGCCGCGATCTGTCGCGGCTCGGTGCGTTTGTCACCCAACTACCACAGCTGCTCGGTTTCGCGGTCGACGCCGACCTCAAGGAGCCCAACAGTGTGCGGCACTGGTCGGCGATGGCGGGCGGGGCGGCGTTCACCGAACCGGGCATTCACTACCTGCGCGGGGCCTGGCAGTTGGAGCCGGATGAGGCACTGGTGGCGGAGGGCCCGTTGGTGACCTGCCGGCACTGGAACATCGTGCTGTACAACCGTTTCCTGAATTCGCTGGACTACCGCCACTCGGTGGTGACCCGCACCGCGGCCACCAGCTCGGTCACCGGCGGCACGTATCGCTTTGCGATCGCCGGCCGTGACCCACGCGCCGCCGGTTATGACTGGCTCGACACCGGAGGTCGACGATTCGGTTTGTTCGTCCTGCGATTCCTGCAGCCCGACGCCGAGCCGGGGCTTCCCACGCTCCGCCGGGTGCGGATCGACGAGCTCGGAGCCGGGCAATGACCTGGCGGCCGACGCCGCGGACGCCGGAGGCACTCGCCATCTACGCCGCCGCCGAACAGGACCGGGCGGCGCAGCCCGAGCGGTACCGCCTCGAGGTGGCAACGGTGGTCGAAAAGGCCAGTCGACGTTGCGATGCCAACGCGTTCGCCGACGGATGGCAGGCAGGATTGGAGACGTTGCTGGGATCGGCCGAGCACGAAGCCCGTCTCAATGCGGTCGGCGTCCGCATGGTGCAGCAGATGGCCGTCGGACGGCTGGTGGCGGGCGCCACGATCGCCCGGTACCGCGCAGATCACCCCGAAGTGGTTGCCACGCAACTTCTTCCGCCGATCGTCATCGTCGGCGGCTGGCGAACCGGGACGACGTTTCTGTTCCGGCTGCTGGGCAGCGACCCCCGCCTGCATGCGCCGCTGCCCGCCGAACTCGTCTCGCCGTGGTTGTTCGCCGGCGCCGAACGGCCCGCCGATCCCTACCCCACCGCCGGGGCCAGCCAGCTGCTGCACACGCTCAACCCGGACATGGCGTTCGTGCATCCGTCGGGTCCTGACCTGCCGGAGGAGTGCGTGCTGGGAATGGGCACCGACCTGCGCAACTGGGGTTTCACCTCGATGTTGCGGCTGCCGAGCTACGCGGCTTGGCTGGCCGGACAGAACCTCGGGCAGAGCTACCTGCGTTATCGGGAAGTGCTGCAGCTCAACGCGACCCACGACAGTCGTCGCTTCGTCCTCAAAGCGCCGGCGCACACCGCCGAACTGCGGCACCTGGTGGCCGCATTCCCGGGGGCGGTGGTGGTGCAGGTACACCGCGACATCGTCGAGACGCTGACGTCCGGATCGAGCTTGTTCGCGGTGTACCGCTCGACCTACAGCGACGATGTCGATGCCGTCGACGTCGCCCGTCAGCAGATCGACCAGAGCGAACTGTGGTTCCGCCGGGCCACGGATTTCCGCGCCTCCCCCGATGCCCGGGCGGCAACGTTCGTCGACTTCGACTACCGCGCGTTCATCGGCGATCCGGCGGCAGCCCTCAGAGTGATCTATCACGCCGCCGGCATGGAACCGCCGGCCGACCTGGCCGGGTTCGTCAACGCCTATCGTGCGGCAGACCGCGCCGAGGTGGCCCGCCACCGCTACGAACCGGCCGACTTCGGGATCGACGAGAACGAATTACGGGAGCGATTCGCATTCCTGTCCGAGCTGGCCGGTCGCTGACGTCAGCGGACAGCGAGCTCCAACCGATCCAGCCGCCGGGCCAGGATGCTGGGCAACCAGTTTCCGACATCGATTGCGTTTAAGAATTCGGTGCGACTCAACAGCATTCGCAGCACAACCCGAGCCTCCATCCGCGCCAGTGCCGCGCCGACGCAAAAGTGCGTCCCTCTGCCGAACGACACATGGCCCTTGCCGCCGGCGCGGTCGAGCCGGAATTCGTCCGGCGCATCGAACTGCGCGGCGTCCCGGTTGGCCGCACCCCACATCAGCAGCAGGTGTGAGTTTGCCGGCACGGCCACACCGCCGAGGGTCGTGTCGCGCCACACGTGCCGGTAGTGGCCCCGGAACGGTGGCTCGTAGCGCAACACCTCCTCGATGAAGGCGTTCAGCAGCTCTGGGTGCTCGCGGACCTGCCGCTGGATGTCAGGGCGTTCGGCGAGAATCCACACCGCGCTGCCGAGCAAGGCAGCGGTGGACTCGCCTGCCGCGCTGAACAGGGTGAGCATGATGCCCATCGCCACCGTCTGGTCCAGCTCGCCGGCGGCGTGACGTGCCGCCAGATCCGGGATCAGACCGGGTTCATTTGTGTCGCAGGCTTTTTCGAAGTGGTCCATCACGTAGCGGGAGAGCTCGAAGGCCGCGGCGCCGGCCGCGGCAAGCTGCTCCTGCGTCACGACACCATCCAGCAGCGTGGTGGTGGCGAAGCCCAGCCGGATGAGGTCGTCGACATCGGCATCGGGCAGGCCGAGCAGGTTGGCGACCACGAACATGGGAAGCCGATTGGCCATCGCGCTCATCCATTCGATACGCCCGTCGTGAAAATTCCGGTCCCACAAGCGATCGGCAAGCTGGTCGGTGAATCCCTCGATGACGCGGACGCGTTTGGCGGTCAAGTGTGGCAGCAGGATTTTGCGGTGCATCGCGTGCGCCGGATCGTCGGCGGTGGCCAGCGCGTGGCTGGGGCTACCCGCCTCGATCATCGGAAACGGGGTCACGGTTCCGTCTTTTTGGAACACCATGGTGGCGGAGAGGTTGGAGGAGAAGTCCTCGACGCGATTGACCGCATCGATCAGTGCCTCCCAGCCGCACACCGCGTAGAAGGCGGAGTCACCGATTTGGTGCACCGGGGCTTCGGCGCGCATCCGCTCGTAGAGGGGGTAGGGATTCTGCAACGCCGCCGGGCCGAAGAACGCGCCCGGGTCAGCCAGAACAGTCATCCGTACAGGTTGAGTGAGGTCGGCGCCGGCAGCAATAGTGGCGCGCGAAGTTGAAAACTGACCGGCAGGACGGTCCGGATACGGCTCCTCACCCGATCATCCCCAACAGCCGTTTCGGCGAGAAAAGCTCGTATAAAATTCTCATGGTGCGAAAAATTGGACGCTTTCTGTTGCCCCGCCCAACCGCCGCCGAGTGTCCGTGATGGCGGGTGCGGATTGGCTGCTGGGACGCAACCGGCACGACGCGGGTTCCGAACGGATTCTCGCCGCGGCCGCTGACCTCATCGGCCGGATGGGTTATGAAGCGTTCACCATCGAGGCGTTGGCTGCCAAGGTCCATTGCTCACCGGCAACGATCTACCGCCGGGCCGGCGGTAAGGCGGCGATTCGCGAGGGCGTCATCAGCATGCAAGCCAACCGCGTCCTGGAGACCGTGCGCGAAGCCATCGACGGCCGCACCGGCCGCGATCGCGTGGTAACCGCCACTATTGTTGCGCTGCAACGGCTGAGGTCCTATCCGCTGGTGCAGCTTCCCTCGACCCAGCTGCCGGTCGGCAGTGAATGGATCACCACGTCGCCGGTGATCGCTGCGTTCGCCGCCGAGATGCTCGGCGAACAGGACCCCGACCCGCTGGCCACCCAGTGGCTCATCCACGTCTTCATGTCGCTGTGGTACTGGCCGCTGAAGGATCCGGCGGCCGAACGCGCGATGGTGGAACGTTTTCTCGGGCAGTCCTACAACGAGCTGGGTTAGCCGCCGCGGTCGGTCAGTCGACCAACTCGCGCAACGTCTCGATCAGCTTCACCCGCTCACCCGAGGTTGCGGCCATCGGCATGACGTTGAGCGTGGTCACGCCGGCCGCGCGGTACGCCGCCACCCGATCCTTGACGAATTCCCTTGTGCCGATCAGGTTCACGTCGCGCACCAGCTCGTCTGGCACCGCCTTGGCAGCAGCCTCCTTGTCACCGGCCAGGTACAGCTCCTGGATCCGGTCGGCCTGCGCCGCGTAGCCGTACCTGGTGGCCAGGGTGTGATAGAAGTTCTTGCCCTTGGCGCCCATGCCCCCGATATAGAGGGCCAGGTGTGGCTTGACGAATTCGCGTAGCGACTCGACGTTTTCGCCGATCGCCAGCGCCGGCCCGGCGAACACCTCAAGCTGGCCCAGGGCGGGGTCACGCTTGGCTTGACCGGCGGCGAGCGCGTCGCCCCACACGTCTTGCGCCTTCTCCGGCAGGAAGAAGATCGGTTGCCAGCCCTCGGCAATCTCGGCGGCCAGCTCGACGTTCTTGGGTCCCAGCGCGGCGATCAGCACCGGAATACGTTCCCGGACAGGGTGATTGATCAACTTGAGCGGCTTTCCGAGGCCGGTTCCCCGCTCGGCGGGTAGCGGAATCGTGTAGTGGTCGCCCTGATATTGCACGGTGTCGCGCCGCCAGACCTGACGGCAGATCTCGACGACCTCGCGAGTCCGGGCGATCGGCGCGTCGTACGGCACGCCGTGGAAGCCCTCGATGACCTGCGGCCCGGAAGCGCCCAGCCCCAGGGTGAATCGGCCACCGGAGACGTAGTCGATGCCCGCCGCAGTCATGGCGGTCAGGGTGGGCGTGCGGGTGAAGAGCTGCAAGATGCCCGACGCCAAGCCGACCCGTTCGGTACTTGCGGCGAGGTAACCGAGCGCGCTCACCGCGTCGAACGAATAGGCCTCCGGGACGAATACGATGTCCAGGCCGGCCCGCTCGAGGTCGGCCACTTCGGCGGCCACCTCCTTGAAGCCACCCGCGTAGTTGATGGCCAGTCCGATTCGCATGATCAGGCTCCCAGGGTGGCGGCGATCTCGATCGCCTCCTGCTCGATCCGTCCGAACTGCGCGCCCATCGCTTCGGCAAGCGCCTTCGCGCCGGACAGCGGGCGAACCATCACCATCAGGTCGTCGATGAGGCCGTCGTCGTTGAAGTGCAGGAAGTCGCAGCCGGTGACGCGCACGCCCGGCACTCCAACCAACCCGGTCTCGAAGATCAGGGCGTGGTCGCGTCCGTTGCCGTCGCCGATTTCACGCACGTAGTGGAAGTCCTCGAAGACCCGCACCACGCCGCGCAGCAGCGCCGCAGTGATCGGCTTGCCGACATACGGCTTGAAAGCCACGGGGCTGGTGAAAACGATGTCGTCGGCCAGCAACGCCTCGATGGCCGCCGATTCGCCGGACTCGACCGCCTTGCGGAATGGGTGCTCAGAAGTCACAAGAAACCTCGCGTAGTCAACTCAATGAATAACAAGCTCAGACGCTAGAGGCCGACGGTCCATATGTCCATGCGGTAATAATCACTTTTTTGAATAGGTGCTTCGTTGTACGATCCCTGGATGTCGTTGCGCGATGCCGTGCTGGCCGCACTCCTGGAGGGTGAGTCCTCGGGATACGACCTGGCCAAGGACTTCGGTGCCTCGGTCGCCAACTTCTGGATGGCCACTCCGCAGCAGCTCTACCGCGAGCTCGATCGGCTCGCCGAGCAGGGTTTGATCCGAGCCCGCCTCGTCCAGCAGGATCGTCGCCCGAACAAGCGGATGTACTCCCTGACCGACGCCGGCCACCGCGCAATCGACGAGTTCACCGCGCGCCCGCCCAAACCCCTGGTGATGCGTGACGAGCTGCTGGTCAAGGTGCAGGCCGCCGACGCGGGCAGCACCATGGCCGTGCGCGAGTTCATCGCCGAACGCCTGGCGTGGTCCACCGCCAAGCTCGAACGCTACGAGCGGTTACGCACCCGCATCTTGGGCGACCGCACCGAAGAGGACCACCTGCAGCACGCCGAGCGAATCGGCCCCTATCTGACGTTGCTGCGCGGAATATCGTTCGAGCAGGAAAACGTGCGCTGGGCCGAGCGCGCGTTGACCATCTTGGATCGGCGCGTGTCAACACTGCGACAATGACAAACATGCCGCGGGTGGTGATCATCGGCGCCGGGCTCGCCGGCATCACCGCGCTGCACGTGTTCACCCAACGCAGCTTCACCGACGTCACGGTGCTGGAGAAGGCCTCCGACGTCGGGGGCGTCTGGCACTGGAACCGATACCCGGGCCTGACCTGCGACGTACCTTCCCAGATCTACCAATTCGGTTTCGCCCCCAAGCCGGACTGGTCTCACATCTGGGCGGACGGCGCCGACATCCAGCGTTACCACCGCGACGTGGTGGACACCCTCGGGCTGGGTGACCGGATCCGGCTGAATACCGAAGTCGTTGCCGCGCAATGGAACGAGCCCACCGCCCAATGGGTCCTGACCACGGCTGGCGGTGAGCAGATCGACGCCCACGTCGTGGTGTGTGCGACCGGTGTGCTGCACCATCCCGCCTTGCCCGACATCCCCGGTCTCGACGAATTCGCCGGGCCGGTGGTGCACACCGCACGGTGGGACCCCGAGATCGACACCGACGGCAAGCGCATCGCCGTCATCGGAACCGGATCCACCGGCGTACAGATCGTGTCCGCTCTGCAGCCCGACGCGCGGTCCATCGCGCATTACGTCCGGTCGCCACAATGGATCCTCTGGGCGCCGATGACGTTGCGGCAGAGCGCATTACTGGCTGCCGCACTCAAACGTCATCCCACTGCGCACGACCGGATGTATCAGGCGCTGCTCTGGGTTTCGGGAATCCTCGCCGACGTCACCACCCGTCCGTCCTGGCGGCGCCGCGCGGTGCAGGCCTACGCCCGGCTGTCCCTGCGGCTGCAGGTCCGCGACCGGCAGCTGCGGGACAAGCTAACCCCCGACTACCAGCCACTGTGCAAGCGGCAGGTGGTGTCCGGAACCTATTACCGTGCAATCCAATCCGAGAATGCCGAGCTGGTGACCGACCGCATCGTCGAGGTGACCCCCAGCGGGATCCGCACCGCGGACGGACGTCAGCGGCCGGCCGACGTCATCGTACTGGCCACCGGATTCCAGACGCACAACTACATGCGGCCGATTCAAATCACCGGCCGCGACGGCCTCACCATCGACAAGGCCTGGTCCGGCGGCCCGCGGGCCTACCGGATGACGGCGATTCCGGGCTTTCCCAACCTGTTCACGGTACTGGGTCCCAACTCTCCCACCGGATCGATCTCGCTGCAGTATTCGGCGGAACGAACCGCCCACTACATCGCGCAGTTCCTGGAGATGCTGCGCGACGGCGCGGCGACCTCGATCGAGGTGACCGAGGATGCCACCGACGAGTTCAATGCCGCTGTGGCAGAAGCGATGACGCCGACCGTCTGGAGCACCGGCTGCAACTCGTGGTACCTGACCGAGAACAACACCGTCGACCTCTGGCCGTATGACCGCAAGACGCTGACGGCCATGCTGGCCGAACCGGAGCCGGCCCACTTCGAGCTCCGCTGAATGCTGCCGGCCAGGTAGTGCGCGAGCACCGGCCGCAACCATTCGGTCAGCGTCGCGTCGTCCATCTCGATCCGGCCGGACGGCTACATCGCATCGGCCGGCGACCCGCGTGACCCGGATGGGCGGCCGCGCTCACCCGGTGGACCGGATCGGTACAGGCCGGGCACCAAGCTCACCAGGCGCGCCATCAGCCCCACTCGTGATTGAGCGCCTGGGCGTCCACGCGACCGGCCGAAGACCCACCCGTACGGCTTCGCACCCCCGACACCGCGATCAGCACGGCCACCGCCGCGGCCGTCACCGCCCCCAGGACGAACAGCGACACGAACGCCGACTCGGTGGGCATTCCTTGCCGTCCGTGAGACGCCGCGAGCACCCCCGCGACCATTGCCGCCGCAATCGAACTGCCGATCGTGCGGGCGATCGCGTTGATGCCGGTGGCAACCCCGGTCTCGTCGGGTCCTGCCTCGCTGACGACGACGGCAGGCAACGCACCGTAGGCCAGGCTGACGTAGACGTTCATACACACCCCCGCCACGATCACCTGCCACCTCGCGTCGTGGGCAATGGCCAGCAACGCGAACCCGAGCGCACCGACCACCGCCCCCGCGACCAGGACCGACTGCGCACCGAAGCGGTCGATGAAGCGGCCGCTGGCGGTGGCCATCACCATCCCGGCCAGCGCTCCGGGCAGCAGGAACACGACGCTGGAGTACAGCACCGTCGCCGAGAAGCCGTAACCCGCCGCCGCGCGCGACATCTGAACGAACTGCGTCAAGCCCAGGAACGAAATGTACAGGCCGACTCCGACAAGAACGGTCGACAAGTTCGTCAGCAGCATCGTCCGTCGGGTCAGCATCGCGGTGGACACCAGCGGGTGGCGCCGACGGCGTTCCCACTGCCACCACGCCACCAGGATGGCGAGTCCCGCCGATGCCACCACGATCGTGCGCGGGGCGAACCACCCCCAGTGACTGCCCTGTGTCACCACCAGGATCACGCCGGTGAGTCCAGCGGCCAGGCCCGCCGCGCCCAGCCAGTCGATGGAGCCGTCCCCCGCACCCGGCCGGCCGGGAACCAATGCGGCCACCGCACCGATGACCACCACGACGAACACCGTTGCCAGCCAGAACACCCGGTGGTAGCCCGCGTTGCCGGACATCAGCAGCCCCGTCACCACCAGCCCCATCCCGCCGCCGAACCCGAGCGTCGCCGAAAGCACCGCGAGCGCTCGCACCACCACCGGCTCGGGGAACTCGGCGCGCAGAATCGCTACACCAACCGGGTAGAGCGCAAACGAGGCGCCCTGCAACACCCGGCCGGCCACCAGCAGCGCAAGCGAGGTCGTCGCCGCGGCCAGCAACGACCCGGCCAGAACGACGCCCAGAACCGCCAGCAGCACGGCTCTCTTGCTGTAGCGGTCCGCCAACCGGCCCACCAGCGGGGTGGCGGCGGCGGCGCTGAGCAGATTGGCGGTGACAACCCAGCTCACCGCCGTCGGCGTGGCCTGCAGTTGGTGGGCGATCACGCCGAGCACGGGAACCACCGCGGTCTGCAGCACCGCGACGGTGAGCACCGCCAGGCACATCGCGGCGATCAGCGGCGCCGGACGACCCACACGTCCGGCCGACACCGGATCCGCGCGAGCATCAACACCGTCGACCACTTTCCCAACGTAAGGCCCGCCCGGAATCGCCCGGACCGCGGTCCCCCCGCGACCCGGCGCCGCCGGCAACGCAGGTCATGATGGCGGGGTGACCACCGACATCCGCGTGCTCGACGCCGAGGAAGATCTGATCGCCGCGTCGAACGTGTTTCGCACCGCCATGATCGGCTTCCCGCCGCTGAGCCTGCAGCCCGGCCAGATCACCACCCTGCTCGAACCCGGCCGTACCATCGGCGCGTTCGTCGACGGACGGCTCGTCGGCACCGCCGACGCCGTTTCCGGAGGGCTGACCCTGCCCGGTGGCGCCGTCGTAGAGCACGCCGCGGTGACCCACATCGGGGTGTTGCCGTCGTTCACCCGCCAGGGCATCGCCTCCGAGCTGGTGCAGCATCAACTGCGGGACTTCGCCGCCCGCGGTGAGGTGGTCGCGTCGCTACGGGCCTCGGAAGCGACGATCTACGAGCGCTACGGCTACGGCGTGGCCAGTTCGACCCAGAGCGTGGAGGTGGTGACGGCACGGGCGGCGCTGCGTGCCGGCGTCGGATCCGGCGGACCGGTGCGACTGCTCGATCCCGCCGAGGCTTGGGAAGTGTTGCCGCGCATCTACTCTCAGAATCGTCCGTCGCGGCCCGGCACCGTCGACCGGTCACCCGTGTGGTGGCGCAGCCTGCGCCTGCGCCACCAGGCGGCTCCGGGGCCTGCGTATGTGGCGGTGCACGGCGAACCCGGGGCCGAATCCGGCTTCGCCCGGTACCGCCCGATCAACACCGAGAGGTGGTTCGTCAGCGACCAGCGCACCATCGTGGTCGAGGACTTCTTTGCCCCCACCGCCGATGCGTACCTGGGCCTGCTGCGGTTTCTGTTCGGCCTGGATCTTATTGACCGAGTGGTGTTCTGGATGCTGCCGCTCGACGATCCGCTGCCCTTGCTGCTGCTCGATCGGCGCGCCGCGAAGGTGACCGCAGTCTACGACGAAACCTGGCTGCGCGTGGTCGATGTCCGTGCGGCACTGGCCGCTCGCCGGTACGCCGACGGCGACCGGATCACCATCGCGGTCAATGACCCGATCTTGCAGCATAATTCGGCGACCTACGCCGTCACGCCCGACGGCGCGGAACCGACCGACCAGCGCCCCCAGCTGCACGTCGACGCGGCCGGGCTCGCCGCGGTGCTACTGGGCGGCACGCCCTGGCAGGCGCTCGCCGTCGCCGGGCTGGCCCACGTCGGCGAACCCGCGGCACTGGTGGCCGCCGATCGGCTCTTCGCGGTGCCCCGCGCACCGCATGCCGGGTTTTTCTTCTAACGATGATCGTTATCGTCGGTGCCGGAATATGCGGGCTTGCAACGGCTTACGCGCTATCCCAACGTGGCGTCGATGTAGTGGTGTTGGAGCGCGGCGAACCGTTCGCCGAGCAGTCGGCGGGGCTGGCCCGGATCTTCCGGATCGCCCACCGGCGCCCGACGTTGTGCCGGCTCGCCCTCGAAGCCCGTGTCGGCTGGCGGCGATGGGAATCCGAGTTCGGCATCGGCCGCTTGTTGGGGACCGAGGGATTCGTCGCGGCGGGCGACTGCGACGACACCGCGGCAGCGATGACCGCCGCCGGAGCCACGTTTTCCCGGCTCGATCGGGACGGCATCACCGCGCGCATACCGTTCCTTCAAGCACCCTGGCAGACCGGGATTTTCGACCCTCTAGGCGGCAGCCTTTGGATCCGTCGGGCCTTGGTGGCCTTGTCGCGGCGGGTGACCATCCGGCGCGACGAGGTCATGTCGGTCGCCGACGACGGCTCAGCGGCGTTGTCGGACGGGACTTTCCTTCGTGCCGATCACATCCTGATCTGCGCCGGGGTACAGACGACGGCCCTGTTCGGCTCGCTCGGCATCGAGTTCGCGCCCCACACTCGTTTCACTTATCAAGGCGCCGATGCCGTTGGCGCCGCCTGCCTTTCGGCACCCGAGGGTTACGGACTGCCGGTCGGCAGCACTGGACTCTGGGCCTTCGGCCAGGATGTGCCGGATCCGGCGGTGGTGCAAACATTGTTCCCCTCGTTGACCCCGGTGAGCCGGGTCGACTGCGTCACCGCGAGCGCATCATGGCTCGACGCCGGCGGTGACGGTTGGCGGCTCACGCGCCGTGGCGCCGTGACCGCGTTCGTCGGCAGCAACCTGATGAAGTTCGGCCCCCTGCTGGGCGAACTGCTAGCCCAATCGGTGTTGAACGACGAACCATCGAGTGATCTGGTGAACATCTAGCGGTGTCCGGTCCAGCACGGTGTAGGCAGCCGGCCGCGGCAGTGTGTGCCAACCCACATCGGCGAAATTTGCCTCCTGCGTTGGTGAGTGATTACTCTCTCACCATGCCTGCCGAAGCTGCCCGCGGACGCGACCGGCTGTTGGCAGAGGCGTTGAAGTTGTTCGCTGCCAAGGGCTATGCGGCGACGTCGGTCGCCGACATTCAACGTGCTGCCGGCCTGGCACCGGGTTCGGGCGCGCTCTACAAGCACTTCGGCTCCAAGCGCGAACTGCTGGAAGCCGCGGTCGAGCACCGCATCAGCAGCGTCGTTGCCGCACGCGAGCAGTACGACGCAAGAGAACCCGAAAGCGTAGAACACGCGGTGCGCACCGCAGGAGAGCTGATCTGGAGCAACCTCAAACAGAGCGAAGACCTGCTCAAGGTCATGCTGCGCGAACCTGAGGAGCTCGGCGATCTCGACGAGAAAACCTGGCAGGTGATCACCGACAACGCCTACCAGCGGTTCGCCGACGAACTGGCCGCGTCCAATCGCTCCGGTCGCACCTGCATCCCCGATCCCGAAGCGGCCGCGGCCGCCGCCATCGGGTCATTGTCCTATGCGTCGACGCTGCAAGCGCTCACCGGGCGACTACCCGGCAACATCGACGAAGACCGCTATTTCGAAGCCTGGGTCAATCAGACGCTCAGTGTGCTCACACAATATAGAACTCCGAAAACGACGTCACGCCAACCTATTTCAGGAGATAACAGATGACATTCTCGATGCAGCTCTCCGACGATGTAATCGAGGTGCGCGACTGGGTGCACAAGTTCGCCGCCGACGTCATCCGCCCGGCGGCCGCCGAGTGGGACGAGCGCGAGGAAACGCCGTGGCCGGTCATCCAGGAGGCCGCCAAGGTAGGGCTGTATTCCCCGGACTTCTTCGCCCAGCAGGCCGCCGAAGAGACCGGACTGGGCATGCTCACCGCGTTCGAGGAGATGTTCTGGGGCGACGCCGGAATCGCGCTGTCCATCATGGGCACCGGACTGGCGGCGGCGGCGCTGGCGGGCAACGGGACACCCGAACAACTCGGCCAGTGGCTGCCCGAGATGTTCGGTACCGCGGCCGAACCCAAGCTCGGTGCATTCTGCTCGTCGGAGCCTGACGCCGGCTCCGACGTCGGCGGCATCCGCACCCGTGCCCGCTTCGACGAGGCCAGCAACGAGTGGGTGCTCAACGGCACCAAGACCTGGGCCACCAACGGCGGCATCGCCAACGTGCACATCGTGGTCGCTTCGGTCTATCCGGAGCTCGGCACCCGCGGCCAGGCCAGCTTCGTCATCGGACCGGACACCAAAGGCCTGGCTCAGGGGCAGAAGTTCAAAAAGCACGGCATCCGCGCGTCGCACACCGCCGAGGTCGTGCTCGACAACGTGCGCCTGCCCGAGGACGCGATTCTCGGTGGCCGCGAGAAGTTCGAAAAGCGGATCGCGCGAGTGAAATCCGGCGCCTCGGCGGGCGGTCAGGCGGCCATGAAGACCTTCGAGCGCACCCGGCCCACCGTCGGCGCCATGGCCGTCGGCGTGGCCCGCGCCGCCTACGAGTACGCGCTCGACTATGCCTGCCAGCGTGAGCAATTCGGCCGCAAGATCGGTGAGTTCCAGGCCGTGGCGTTCAAGCTGGCCGACATGAAGAGCCGCATCGACGCGGCCCGGCTGCTGGTGTGGCGGGCAGGATGGATGGCGCGCAACAACCAGAACTTCGACTCCGCCGAGGGCTCGATGGCCAAACTGGTGGCCAGTGAGACGGCGGTCTACGTCACCGACGAAGCCATCCAGATTCTCGGCGGCAACGGCTACACCCGGGACTACCCCGTGGAGCGGATGCACCGCGACGCAAAGATTTTCACCATCTTCGAGGGCACCAGCGAGATTCAGCGTCTGGTGATCTCGCGGGCGCTGACGGGGCTGGCCATCCGCTGACCGCGGTCATGCCACCTGCCACGCGGCACCCTTGCGGCGTGCCGCCGTCGCAACCGGGACGGAGCCGTTGCCGACGACGCTGAGTCCGGCGAGGCGCCGCCAGGACCGGATGGCGTGCCGGGTCACCGCCACGATCCGGTCCGCTCCCCCGTCCAGGTTGGCCAACCGGTGGGCGCGTAAGGCGTTACCGGTCACCGCATCCAGCGTCTCCCACTTGTCGGTGTCGGCCAACGCCGTCGACTGGTATGCGGCCCGAACGGCGTAGCGCTGCGCCCCCGGGGCCATCGACGCGCTGATCTCGCGCGCGGCGCGGGCGGCGCCGTCCCAGACGGCGATGTCGGGCAGCTCACCCGGCGCCAGCGTGCGATGCAACTCCCCGATCCCGGAGATCACCTCGGCTGCGGCACCTCCGGCGTAGCGGATCACGCCCCAAGGCGGGCTCATCAACAGCTTGGACACCCAGGCACGGACGACGCGGTCGGCGACGGCTCCGTCACACGCGGTTCCCACGGTCAGCCAGCCCAGATCCAGGGCTATGACGGCGTCGTCCGGCGCCAGGTAGCCATCCGGCCCGGCGAGCTGGTCGTTGCACAAGTGTACGAACGCGGCCAGCGGGCGGGCCGAGGTCGCCGGGAAATCGGTGATCTGCTCGTCACCGTTGATGAACGAAATGACGTTCATGGCACAGCCTTTAGCCGATCCCGGCTGATGCGAGCCGCGCGCCAGTCGCAGCGGGTGGGTGATGCGATCGAGGTCCACGTGGCTAACCTTTCCGGGCAGGTCCTGGGCCGGCACCCATGATCCCACTCCGACGGTCGATATCGCAGCGACCGGCCGGCGCGGGCTTCAGCTTCGGTTGCCGAACTGCCATGATGACTTCCATGGCACTGCCTTGGGATTCGCACGACACTGATTCCATTGTCGGATCGATCGCCGTGCAGGACAGCGCGGCCGTCGCCGGGTCCGCGGCCGTCGGGGGAAGCGTCGCGGTCGCCGGCTCGACGACTGCGGCCGGGTCGATCGCGGTCGCCGGCTCGGTCGCGACCGCCGGCAGTATCGCGGTCGCGGCATCGGCGGCCACCGCGGGAAGCGTCGGGGTGATCACCAGTCTGCTCGCCTTGATATGTGTGGCCGTCCGCGACTGCGTGGCGTGCCTGGGCTGCATCGCGTGCCTCCGGTGTGTCGGATGCATTGCGTGCGTGCGCTGCACCGACTGTGTTGGATGTATCGGGTGCGTGAACTGCTCCGGACTGCGAAATGTGGTGGGGGCCAGGAACATCCATGTGGAGATAGCCAACTGAGCCGGCCCGCGCCGCAACTGTCCGCCGGGAGGCGGATCTGCGGCGGCGCTGTGTGGCTGATCGGGGTGGCCGGGTTCCTGCTACTCGAAGCGGCCGCCGCGCGCGGGTACCAACCCCACTACAGCTACGCCGACAACTACATCAGCGAACTCGGCGCCCACGGGCCGCTCACGTACCTGATGCACCTGGGGTTCTATCTGCAGGGCGTGGCCTATCTGCTGGGGGCGGTACTCGTTTCGGGGTCTTTCCGTCGCAGCACGACTCGCGTATTCCTGGCGCTGGCCGCGGCGAACGCCGTCGGCAACACCCTGGTGGGTGCGTTCCCCGGTGGAGGCTTACATGGCATAGGCGCGGCGCTGGCCCTGACCGCCGGTAACGCCGCCACGTTGGCAGGTTCCTCCGCGATAGCCCCGGCCCGCCGGCGCGGCGGCTACCGCGTCGTATCGAAAGTGATTGCCGTACTCGGGTTTATCTGCTTATCGGTATTCGCGGTCGGCGCAGCGGGCGGATCGATGCACATATCCGCAATCGGCGTCTGGGAACGCGGGTCGGTATATGCGATCTTCCTGTGGCAGCTATGGACCGTGTTGTGCCTGCAATCCAACCGGCCTGAGTGAGATAGGTCTCGACCGGGAATATCGGTTGGAGTTGCACTGTCTTTCCACCGGCGGACGCCGGAGGGCCACCAGGGAGGGAACGGACCGATGAAATCGAACGGGGTGTGCACCGACGCGCCTCCGCTTCGATCAGCACCGGAAGGCGAACAGCCTAGGCAGTCCCGCGGGAAGCCGGAGGTATTCGCCGGTGTGCTGGCTATTCTGCTGGCAACCGGCTGGGCCGCCAACCACTTTGCGGCCTTGATTCCGGCGATCAGCGACGCGCAACACCTCAGTGCGTCCCTGCTGGACGCGATATTCGGGATTTACGCGGTAGGTCTGCTGCCTGGCTTGCTGCTCGGTGGGCGCGCCTCGGATGCGTTCGGCCGCCCGTCGATCGCGCTGACGGGGGCGGCAACCGTCCTGGCCGGAACGATCCCGATGCTCTTGTCACAGCAGTCCGACGTGCTGCTGGCGGGACGCCTCGTCGTCGGTGTCGGAGTGGGCCTCGCCATGAGCTCGTGCACGGCGTGGGCTTCGGATCTGAACGGTCCGCCAGGCGCGGCCGTTGCCGGAGCGGTGTTGATTGCCGGATTCGCGGTGGGGCCTTTCGTCTCCGGTGTCATCACCGCTGTTTGCCCCTCCGCGATCGGGGTCTCGTTCGCAACGGCCGCCGGCCTGGTTGGGACGGCGATCGTCGTCGTCGCGCTGGCGCTGCGTCGTTCCGCATCGCCCGGACCGGTGCGCGGCCGCCCCGCCGGACCGGGCGAAGGCCAGAGCACCGGCCTGGCGCTGAGCTGGGCGATGCCGCTGGCACCGTGGGTGTTCGCCTCGGCGACACTCGCTTTCGTCACGATTCCCACTCGGATTCACACCGGGCTGGCCGCCACCATGGTGGCCGGGATTGCCGCTTTGATCACCAACGGAGTGAGCGGTATCAGTCAGTTGGTCGCCCGGGGGCGGCGGTGGGGTCCGCAAGCCGGGACCGCCGGTGCGTTGCTTGCCGCGCTCGGCTACGCCACTCTGGCCGCGGCACCGCCGAATATTCCCGTGGCTCTGGGATTGTCGCTGCTGGTGCTGCTCGGCTGTGCATCAGGACTGTGTCTTCGCGAAGGTCTCATCGACTTGGAAGCCGCAGCGCCACAACACAATCGGGGCGCGCTGACGGGCGCTTTCTACGCGGTGACCTACATTGGCTTCGGATTGCCGCTACTACTGACCGAGATCGGGTTGTCTGCTGCGTCGGCCGTGCTTGCCGTCCTGGCAGTGCTGGCGACGGTCGTCGCGGCCGGCCGGGCGCTGCGGCTACGCCGAAACCAGCACCGCCAAAGCTGATTTGGACGTTACCTGCCAAGATCGTCGTCAAGCTACGACCGGTCCGGAGCTTGGGCGAAAGCCGGACTGGGCGATGGCGATCGAAACGCCGTTGCCGATCGGGCCATCGCGGTCGACGAGTACCGTCGACCCGGTGGCTACGCCGTCTTCGCTGTAATGCGTAACCGAGGCCAGCCCGAGCTCGGATCCTCGCGGCAGCCGACTCAAGGTGAGGGTGTAGTCGACGTTGATGAACTGCAAACCCCTGCTGCCCCAGTTGGCGATCGAGGCGGTGATGTCGCCGGCCATCGCCGCCCGTGTGAAGGCGGTCATCGGTTCGGCGTCGAGCAGCGGTCGGGTTTCCTGCAGCCAGGTGTATTTCGGCCCCAGTTCGTCCGTCCAGCCGGGATCGGGATTCTGAATCTCGCTACCCCAGCCGTAGGTGCGGATGAACAACGACTGGACGTCGTCTCTTCCGGCAGGCAGCGCCGGCATTTGCACCGGCATCGACCACACCTCGCCATCCGGTTGTGGGCCACGCCTCAAGAACAGCGCGCTCGCCTGTGCCACAGTGTTGCCGTCCTGGGTGAGCACCGCCTCGATGAGTCTCAGCCGGCGGCGATCCTGCAGCACCCGGGTGTGCACCTCGATCGGCTGGAACACGGTGGGCCGGGGCAGGTCGACGGTCAAGCGCGCGGGGTGGAACTGCGGATCGTCGACGGCGCGTTCGGCCGCCCAGCCGAGCAGTCCACCGACGACGTGGCCACTGAGCGAGGGACCCCAGCCGCCTCGTGCGATTGCCGTTGGTACATAACTGTTTTCGTCGCGAACGAAGTACGGCGACGCCGCGTCGAGGCGCCGTCCTGCGGGTTGGCCTGCACAAAGTGTTTCTACAGCACCCGGTCGGCGGTGCTGCCGCGGGCCGCCGCAACCCGGTCAGGCGTCCCGGGCGGACCGCGCGGGAGCTCGGGTCGTTCGTCAAGATCCCACCGCACACATTGCTCACCGGGTTGCGCCACCAGACCGGAACCAGGACGACGGTCTGGTCAGCGAAGTCCTGCGGTTCAGCGGCGATCTGGTCGTCGAGGGCCACGGCACGTACCTGGTGCGCGGCTCAGATGCAGCTCAGCCTTGGTTGTCGGTGCCCCCTGTTTTGATGGGGTTATGTCTTCGTCGACCCTTGTTGAGCCTGTGGCGGTCACTCCTGCGCAGCGTTTGGAGGGGTTGTTTGAGGAGTTGGCGGAGCTGACCGGGCAGCGCAATGCCATCGATGGGCGGGTGGTGCAGATCGTGGCTGAGATCGAGCGTGAGGAGCTGTGGTCTGTCCCGTACCACCACCGGCTGCACCACCACGGCGTCATCACCCTGACCGGCCCCGCCCACACCGACCCTGCCCGCAGGATCGCTGGCCCGGACCCCCACCACTCCACCACCTGTGGTGAAACCCTGCATCGGAACCACCGGCGAACGCGCCAGCTGGTGGTGGTACCCACCCTTCCAACCCCAACCACCACCAGCGACAAACTAGGTGTCGCCGCCTATTTCCAGGCGAACAACGGCTGCTCGAGCTCGTCGACCGGGTCGTGCCGACCCTCCAGACCCAACCACCGCAGCTGCAGCAGCACCGCACCCGTGGGGGCGTGGATCAAGTCGTTGCCGAGCGGGATTTGGACGACAGGCCGCGGGCTCTCCGGGATCGTGATGAAACGCGGGGAATCCTCACGCAGCAACTGGTGCAAACCCACCCGGTAGACCGCCACCACCTCGTCGGGAGCGGGATGCAGTTCGACCCGGCCGCCACCCCACAGCACCACCGGGGTGATCACGTAACCTGACCGCGTCGGGTAGTCGTCGAGCAGGCCCAATACCGACGATTCGGAAAGCCTGACTCCAAGCTCCTCGTCCAATTCGCGCAACGCCGCATCGATCGCGGTCTCACCGGGATCGAGCCGGCCGCCCGGTAGAGCCCACTGCGCCGCGTGCGACGACAGCCGAGATGTTCGGCGGCACAACAGAAAAGAGGCGCCTCCTGCCACGTCGACCATATGGCCGTCCAGCCCGCCGGGCATCGGCCGATCGGCGATCCAATCATCCACCGGCGCCGGATCCACCCGGTCCTCACCCAACTCGGAGTCGACGAGCACCACCGCCACAGCCGCATGCCGCTTGGTGGGATCGGTCACCACGCGCCGGTCGTGCTGAGCCAACCGCGCTCGGATCTGCACGCGCAGCGCATCGTCGTAGCTGATCGTCACCATCCGACCATAGGCCCGACGGACGCCCGCGCCTCCGACCAGATAAGTCTGATACTCTAATAAGAGCACAATATATTTGTGTTTCATTCGATGGAGTGGGTGCAACGATGCGCGGCGAACCCGAACCGACCGCGCCGATTCCCAGGGCCGCGATCGAAGCCGCGCTGCGCGCATCCGAGGAGCTCGGCAAAGGCGTCGCCGACATTCCGGTCGCGGTAATCGCCCGGCACGCCGGGATGTCGCGCAGCACCTTGCTGCGCCGGTTGGGTGGTTCGCGCGCCACACTGGACGAGGCCGTCCGTAGCCGCGGCGTGGACCCCGGCGGCGTTCCGATCCGCATTCGCGCCACGGACGCAGCCGCGGCGCTCATCGAGGAAAACGGCTTGGCGGCAGCCACTTTGGAAGCTATCGCACTGCGCGCACATTGCTCAGTGCCCAGCCTTTACGCCAACTTCGGCACCCGCGACGGCCTGCTGCGTGCGGTCTTCGAGCGGCACAGTCCCGTCGCGGACCTCGAGGAATTCTTCGCCCGGCCGGCCGAAGGCGGCCTGCGCGATAGGGTACTGGGCCTCTACACCGTGCTGGCCCGTGCGCTGGCCCGGCGCCCGCGCGTGGTGCCCGCCATGTTCGCCGAAGTCTTCGCACGCCCGTCCAGCCCCGCCGTCAAAGCCCTTACCAGCCATGCCTTTCCGCGCATGCTGGGACTACTCGGCGGATGGCTGTCCGCCGAAGTCGCCGCGGGGCGCCTTCGTGATCTGCCGCTGCCGCTGCTGATTCAGCAACTCATGGCCCCGATGATGATTCACCTGTTCATGCGCCCACTGGCCGAGCGCACCGACCTCATCGACCTGCCCAACCTGGACGTGGTGTGCGAGGTATTCGCCGACGCGTTCGTCCGTGCCGCCGCAACCCGAGAGAAATGGAACGAGCCATGACGCCAACTGCAACGACGACCTGCGCGATCGCCGGCGGCGGACCAGCCGGCATGGTGCTGGGACTGCTGCTGGCCCGGGCCGGCATCGAGGTCACCGTGTTCGAGAAGCACGCCGACTTCCTGCGCGACTTCCGTGGCGACACCGTCCACCCGGTCACCCTGCGCCTGCTCGACGACCTCGGCTTGTTTCCCCGATTCGACGCACTGCGCCACAGCAAACTGGAAAAGGCGGCCTTCGACTTCGGTGGCCGCACCGTCACGGTCGTCGACTTCCGCCGGCTGCGGCAACCGCATCCATACATCGCACTGGTTCCGCAGTGGGACCTGCTCAATTTGCTGGCCGACGCAGGTCGAGCCGAGCCGTCGTTCACGCTGCGGATGAGCACCGAGGTGACCGGACTGCTCAAAGACGGGAACACGGTCACCGGTGTGCGCTACCGGGGTCCCGACGGCGACGGCGAACTTCGGGCCGATCTGACGGTCGCGTGCGATGGCCGTACCTCCGACGTGCGCCGCGAAGCCGGCCTGGTTCCCCGGGAATTCGCCGTACCGTTCGATGTGGGCTGGTTTCGGCTCGACGCCGTCGCCGAGATCAATTACCAACTGACACCGCGTGTTTCGCCGGGCCGGGCATTGATCCTCATCCCGCGCGAAGGATACTTCCAGGCGGGCTGCTTCCTACCTAAAGGCGGGGAGCAGCAGCTGCACGCCCGCGGACTGGATACCTTCCGTTCCGAGGTCGCCGAGCTCGTGCCCGAAGCGTCGGCGGACTCCCTGAAGTCCTGGGACGACGTCAAGATCCTCGACGTCCGGGTCAACCGGCTGCGTCGTTGGCACCGGCCCGGATTGCTGTGCATCGGAGACGCAGCCCACGCCATGTCGCCGGCCGGCGGGGTCGGCATCAATCTCGCCGTGGCCGACGCGGTGGCCGCCGCCGGCATTCTGGCCGCGCCGCTGGCCGCCCATCGGGTACGCGAATCCGACTTGGCCGCCGTGCAGCGCCGGCGCAACCTGCCGGCGGTCGTCACCCAGTCCATCCAGCTCCTGGCGCACCGGGCGCTGAGCAATATCGTGCTCAAGGGCGAGGTGCCGGAGTTATCTCCGCGGGCGCAGCGTGCGGTCGCCGCGGTGTTCGGCCGGTTTCCGGCGCTGTCGGCGGTGCCCGCCTACGCCGTCGGGGTTGGTCTACGGTCCGAACGTGCGCCGCAATTCGCGCGCAGGCCGCCCCAGTGAGGTTGCGCGGGGGGTACTTGGGTTGCGCGGGAAGGATATGCGGTGCGACGAGGTTGCACGCGGAATGCGTATTGGAGTCGTCTTACCGCAAACCGAACTCGGCGGAGATCCGGCCGCTATCCGTGCCTATGGTCAACGCGTCGAGGAACTGGGGTTCACCCACATCCTCGCCTACGACCATGTGCTGGGCGCCGACCCAACGGTGCACCAGGGCTGGCAGGGCCCGTACGACATCGACTCGACATTTCACGAGCCGTTCGTCGTCTTCGGTTATCTGGCCGCGATCACTTCGCTGGAGCTCGTCACCGGCGTCATAATCCTGCCGCAGCGGCAGACGGCGCTGGTGGCCAAGCAGGCGGCCGAGGTTGACTTGCTGACCGGCGGCAGGTTTCGGCTGGGCGTCGGATTAGGTTGGAATACAGTAGAATACGAGGCCCTCGGCGAGCGTTTCACCAACCGCGGCAGGCGCTCGGAGGAGCAGGTCGAATTGATGCGACAGCTCTGGACGCAACGAACGGTCACATTCGAAGGTCAGTATCACACGGTCACCGGCGCCGGCTTGGCGCCGCTGCCCACCCAGCAACCCATCCCGGTGTGGTTCGGTGCGGCCAGCGATCGCGCCTACGAGCGCGCCGGGCGGCTCGCGGACGGCTGGTTCCCGATGCTGGAGCCCGGGCCATCGCTCGACCAGGCGCGGGAACGGGTGGAGCGTGCCGCAGCGGCGGCCGGCCGGACCGCCGCGGACCTGGGGATGGAGGGCCGGGTCAGCTGGTCCGGCGACCGCGATAAGGCGGCCACCGACCTCGCCGCGTGGCAGGCCGCGGGTGCCACGCACGTCTCGGTGAACACCATGCGCGCCGGCTTGGTCGGCGTCGACGCCCATCTGAAGGCCCTGGAGCAGGTAGCCGCCGACCTGGCGTAACCCGGCCTAGTGTGGTTAGCCTTACCTAATATAGGCTACCGGGCATGGCCGCAGACTTCACGATCGTCATCGGGTACGGCAGCGACATGGGCAACGCCGAGGACGCCGCCCTGTCGTTCGCCGAGGCGCTCGAGGACGCAGTCGGCACCGGCGTCACCGCGATCGAACTCAACCAGATCGAGGTGGGCGACCTGCAGTCCGCCACCCATTTCGTGGTGGTCACCTCGACCTTCGGGGAAGGCGAATTCCCGGACAACGCAACACTATTCTGGGAGGCCATCAGCGCCGATGACGCCGACCGGCTCGAGCATCTGAAGTTCGCGGTGCTGGCGTTGGGCGACAGCGGCTACGAATTGTTCTGCAACGCCGGCCGATTGCTCGACGAGCGCCTCGCGACCCTGGGCGGAAGCCGACTGGCCGAACGCGTCGACATCGACGGTCCCTACGAGCAACCCGCCGCCGCGTGGACCGCCGACCTGGTCAAATTGCTGGCCTCCGAGGACGCCGGCACGGTGGTGTCCGGACCCGAGCCGCCAGTCTCGGAAGCCGTCGAGACGAGCCGACGCGACCGCAGCCATGCACCCGTCAGCGCGCGCCTGGTTGTCAACCGGGTACTCACCGCGCCGGGTTCGGACAAGGAAGTCCGCCACTATGAGCTGGACCTGACCGGATCTGAGATCGCTTACACCGCAGGCGATTCGCTGGCCGTGCACGCCACCAACGATCCCAGCCTGGTCAAAGCGATTCTCGCCGAACTCGGGGTCGGTGCCGATTACCCGGTTCTCGACGGCGACCAACCGCTCGGTGCGCTGCTCGGCGGGGCGCTGGAAATCCGGACACCGTCGCGGGCGCTGCGCACGCTGGCGGCCGCGCGCATACCGGACCTCGACGCGGCGGTCGCGCTCAGCGCTGATGCCGTCCCCATCCCCGGTTCGTGGTGGTACGGCAAGGATGTGCTCGACTTGATCCGGCTCGGCGGGCTGTCGGTGGACGACGTCCTCGACACCCTGCGTCCGCTGCAATTCCGCGACTACTCCATCGCTTCCAGCCCACTGGTCCACCCCGACCACATCCACCTGACGGTGGCCACCGTGCGCTATCACCTAGCCGATCGCGAGTACGGCGGGGTGGCGTCGACGTTTCTATCGGACCGCGGCGGCGAGGTGCAAGTCCACCTACGCCCCAACCACACATTCCGACTGCCCGCCGGCGACGTGCCGATCATCATGATCGGTCCCGGCACGGGCGTCGCCCCATTCCGCGCGTTTCTGCAAGAGCGCCAAGCAGCAGGCGCGACGGGACGGTCGTGGCTGTTCTTCGGGGATCGTCGACGCGCCACCAGCTTTCTCTACGGCGAGGAACTGGAGGGGTTCCGCGACTCGGGCACGCTGACCCGCCTGGACCTGGCGTTCTCCCGCGAGGGCCGTGCCGGCTGCCCGAAAATGTATGTGCAGCAACGTATGTGGGAGAACGCCATTGAACTCTTCGATTGGTTGCAAGACGGCGCACATGTTTACGTGTGCGGCGATGCCGAGCGGATGGCCAAGGACGTCGACGCGGCGCTGCACGGCATCGTGGCTCGGTGCGGCAATCTCGACACCGACGCGGCCCATGCGTATGTCAACCAATTGATCAAGGATCACCGCTACCTGCGCGACGTCTACTAGGCATGTGACGCGAGCAATATAGTTAGTGCCCTAACTAATGGCATACAATGAGTGGTATCCACCGTCACCGAGCCGCAGGAGCGATCATGGCCTCCGCCCGCCCCAATTTCTGGCAATACCTCGGGTATTCATACGGGCGGGTGCTGCCCGACTCCATGGGGGATTGGGTGGCAAATGACCTGTCCGGCAAGGGTGCCGTTCGCCGTCACATGATCCGGATGGCGATTCCGCCGCTCTTCGTGCTCGCCCCGTTCTGGCTCCTGCCGGCGTCGCTGTACGTACACACGGAGATGACGGTCCCGATCTACATCTGGGCCCTGCTGATCGCATTCGCGTTGAACAAGGTGTGGCGGCGGCACCGGTTGCTCCAGCACGGACTCGACCCCAACCTGGTCGATGTGCTCAAGCGCGAGAAGGACGCTCGTATTCACGAGGACTACGTGCGACGCTACGGACCCCGACCGGAGTCGGCCGAGTGGCAGGCGAACAGCAGCCCGTTCTGACAGTGAGAAGGGCCACCCACATGGCTGCGAAAGTCGCCGACATCGACCCGCTGTCGCTGGAACGTCAGGTCTGCTTTGCGCTGGCGGTCACCAACCGCGCCGTCCTGGCGGTGTACCGACCGCTGCTCGAGCCGCTCGGCCTGACGCATCCGCAGTACCTGGTGATGCTCACGCTGTGGGACAACGCCAAGTCCGACGGAAACCCGCTGTCCGTCAAAGACATCGCGGCGCTGCTGCAGATGGACTCGGCCACCTTGTCGCCGATGCTCAAACGACTGCAGGCCCAAGGCCTGATCACTCGCACCCGCAGCGCTACCGACGAACGGGCCACCCAGGTGGAGCTGACCCGTCAGGGCCGCGAGCTGCGCCGGCAGGCGCTGCACGTTCCGGCGGCCGTCGTCGAACGCCTCGGCGTCGAACTCACCGAACTCGACCACCTGCGTGAGGTTCTCGTCGAGATCAACGCGGCCGCGCTGGCCGCCGGGGCGCTGGACCCGGCGGGACCAGCGGAAATACTGTAATACATACAGTACGATTCCGAGGATGGCTGGCCAGGGCGTCCACAAACCCACGTTCTGCCGCATCTGCGAACCCTTGTGCGGCATGGTGGCCACGGTCGAGGACGGCAAGCTGGTGTCGCTGCGACCCGACAAACAGCATCCGTTGTCCGCCGGCTTCGCCTGCCAGAAGGGCATCGCCTTTACCGAAGTCGTCAACGACCCCGACCGCGTGCAGACCCCGTTACGCCGCACCGCTTCCGGCTTCGAGCCGGTGACATGGGAGACCGCGCTGGACGACATCGCCGCCCGGGTGGCAGCGATCCACCGCCGGCATGGTTCCGGGGCGTTCGGGTGGTACCTGGGCAATCCGGCCGCGTTCAGCTACTCGCATCTGTTCGGGGCGATGTCGTTCATCAAGGGCATCGGCCGGCACAGCCACTTCTTCACCTCGTCGTCGCAGGACACCAGCAGCCGGCTCATCGCCAGCCAGTTGCTCTACGGATCGCCGATGTCGGTGCCGATCCCCGACTTGACGCGCACCGATCTGCTGGTCCTGATGGGCGCGAATCCCATTGTGTCGCATGGTAGTTTCCTGACCGCGCCGCGCATCAATGACCGCTTGCACGACATCGTCAAGCGCGGTGGTCGGGTGATCGTGGTCGACCCTCGCCGCTCGGAGACCGCGGCGCAGTTCGAATGGTTGGGGATCGTTCCGGATTCCGACGCGTACCTGTTGCTGTCCCTGCTGCAGGTGATGTTCACCGAAGGACTGGCCGACGACGTCGCCACTCGGGCCGACGGCGTCGACTGGTTGCGGGCGCAAGCTGCGCCGTTCACCCCCGAACAAACTGAGTCCCGCACCGGAATCCCTCCCGCGACGGTGCGAAACCTGGCCAGGACACTGGCGAACACACCGCGGGCTGCGTTGTACGGGCGCCTGGGCACCTGCGTGGGCCGGCAGGGCACGCTCACTACCTACCTCATCGATGCGGTCAACCTGATCGCCGGCAACCTCGACCGTCCCGGCGGCAGCGTCTTCGGCACCCTGGGCATGCCGGGACAAAAGTGGGGCCTGAAGCTGATGGGCTGGTCGCTGCGGCGTTCCTACCAGCGCAACCGCACCCGTGTCGGCGGGTTCGGCACTGCAATCGGGGCGGAACCGGCTGCGCTGATGGCCAAGGAAATTACTACTCCCGGCACGCGGCAGATCCGCGCGCTGTTCGTCGGAGCGGGTAACCCGGTGTTGTCGGTGCCCAACGGCGACGAACTGGAGCGCGCGGTCGACGAGCTGGATTTGATGGTCGGCCTCGATTTGTACGTCAACGAGACGACCGCACACTGTGACTACGTTCTGCCCGTCACCACCATGTACGAGCGCGACGACTTCGCCCTCACCTTCCAGACGTTCCAGGCCACACCGTTTCGCCAAGTCACCGAGGCGGTAGTCGAACCGGTGGGTCAGGCCCGTACCGAATGGGACATCATCACCGACCTGATCAGCCGGATACCGGCCCGCACCCCCGCCTTCGCCGCACTGTCCACGCTGCGGCGCACGCTGGCCGCCGTGGGCAGGCAGATGCAGCCACGACCGGTTGTCGACATGATGATTCGGATGTCCGAAGGCGGGAACAGGTTCGGCCTTCGCCGCAGTGGCCTGACTTTCCGGCGCCTCGCCGAGCGGCATCCCCACGGGGTGGTCGTGGCACCGCACCTGCGCACCGGCGTGCTCAACGAGGTGGTGGCATACGGTAACGGCCGAATACGTCTGCACCACAACGACGTCGAATCCGAGCTGGTCGCGATGTCGCGGCGTACCTGGTCGCCGGACTACCCGCTGCGGCTCATCGGGATGCGCGAATCCCGCTCGGAGAATTCGTGGCTGCACAACTCGCCACTGCTGATGCGCGGCAACCGGTCTCAGCGGGCGCTCATGCACGCCGACGACGCGGCGCGGCGGGGGATCGGCGAGGGCGACACCGTGACGGTGCGTTCGCCTTTCGGGCAGATCGCCATCGCGGTCACCGTGACCACCGACCTCGTCCCCGGCACCGTCGCCGTGCCCCACGGCTGGGGCCACAAGGGCACCGGCAGCTGGCAATTGGCCAACCGGGCCGGCGGTGCCAACGTCAACCAACTGACGTCCAGCAACCCCGCGGACCTCGAGGCACTGGCCGGCATGTCCTGGCTGACCGGGGTGCCCGTCGAGGTCGCGGTGCTCGATCAGATGGGCGCCGGTTAGCCCGTCCCGAACCAACGGCTGACTGCGGCCACCAGACCGCGATCGGAGCCCATACCCACCCAGGCGACGTGTCCGTCGGGACGGATCAGTACGGCGGTGGGTGACTCGACCCTGCCGAGCACCGGAAGTTCGCAATTTACATCGCTTTTCGCGTGTACCAGCCGCACGCGATGCGACGCTTGGCCGACCTCGCCCGGGTCGCCCAGGTTGAGCAGGACCGGCCGCGCGTCGTGTAGCAGCGTGAAGAGCCGCGTTCGGCCGCCGCCGGTGCGCAATTCGAGGTCGGGCATGCGCCGGCCCAGCAGCGGGTGCCCCTCGCCGAGGTCGTAGCGTATGTCGAGTCCTGACATCATCGCGCCGAATTGTTTGCGGGCCTGGTCGATTGAGAGCAGGTCGGACACGGTGTCGTACACGGCGCGGGTGCGGTCGTCTTGGCGTAGCAATGCCATCTGCGCCACCGCGTTGCGCAGCACCCGCGCCGCTACCGGATGCCGTTCGCTGTGATAGGTATCCAGCAGCGTATCGGAGGCCACCCCGTTGACCACCTGGGCCAGCTTCCAGCCCAGGTTCACGGCGTCCTGCAGACCAGTGTTGAGGCCCTGCCCGCCGATCGGATGGTGCACGTGCGCGGCGTCTCCGGCCAACAGAATTCGCTCGTCGCGGTATGCCGCAGCCTGCCGGGCCAGGTCGCTGAATCTGGAAATCCAACGGATGCTGTGGATTCCGTAATCTGAGCCGAACACCGCCACCAGGCCCTCGCGCAGGTCAGCAAGGGTCGGCCCGGAGGAAGCACCGATCCTGGGCTCCGTCACCATGATCCGCGCGGGTCCCGCGTCGCCGGTGCGGCTCAACGCGTGGATGCCCAGCGCGTCGCGGTGGATACCCCACGGCGGTTGGGCACCAGGGGCCAGCTCGGCCTCGGCGATCAGGTAGCTCGTCGTCGGGTCCCAACCCGGAAACTCGATTCCGGCGGCGCGGCGAATCGCACTGCGACCGCCATCGCACCCTACGACGTACTGCGCACGCAGCATGGTTCCATCGCATAGTCGAACGTCGACCCCGGTGCCGTGCTGGGCGACACCGGTCACGTCGCTGCCACGCCGGATCGGTACCGCGAGCTCATCCACCCATTCGGCGAGGATGCGCTCGATCTCCCGCTGCCACAATGCAAGCCCATACGGATGCGGAGTTGGTAAATCGCCGATTTCCAGGCGAATCTGCGCGTACCCAGCCAGTTGGGATACCTGGCCGACGCTGAGAAACCGGTCGACGATGCCGCGCTGATCCAGGATCTCCAAGCTGCGCGAATGCAAGCCGCCCGCCCGCGATTCAACCAACTCCTGGTTTGCACGTCGTTCGACAACGGCGACATCCACACCGGCCAATGCCAGTTCACCGGCCAGCATCAGCCCGGTCGGACCCGCTCCGACAATGATCACCGCGTGGTCGCACGCTCGACCCCGGTGCTGCCAAACTCGCATTCTTCAACCCCCCGGTTGCTTCAGTTCTGCTCTCGGCCAGCGAGTTTGCATTATCAACCGGGTCTTGCCGCAAGCCCCCACCTGCGGTATAGGTTGAAAGTGCGGGGGATTACCTCGCCAACCTGCCGGAATCAGCGGCGGCCCAGGTCAATCCGCATCCGATCGAAACATCAAGCGGCGCATCGAAAGAGTACGACCCGGCCAGACATTCGCGGACATGCTCGGTCAGTGCGTCACGCTCGCCGTCGGCGACCTCGAAGACCAGTGTTTGGTCCACCTGCAGCAGCAGGCGGGAACTCAGGCCCATGGCGGTGAGCGCCTCGTCGATGTCGACCATCGCGGTGTTGACGATGTCGGCCGCGCTGCCCTGGACGACCATCGCCAGCGCGTCGCGTTCGGCGGCCTGCCGTGCCGCGGGGTCGCGGCTGTTTAGGTCGGGCAGGTAGCGCCTGCGGCCCAGTAGCGTGGCGGCGTAACCCGCCTCGCGCGCCTGGTCGGCCTGATCGTCCGCACCCCCGCTCAGCTGGCCGATGATGCGGCTCTCGAGTTCGCGGTAGCCGGCGCTCATCAGTTCGGCATACCCGGGTCCGGGTACCAACGCCTCGCGGGTGACGGCGCGCAGGTCGGGGTCGGTCGACGTGACGGCGCCGGTGACCGTGCCGGTCTGATCGAACGTGGCATGGATACGACCATCGGGGGCAACCGAATTCGGCGGCATGGCCGCTGCGCCGCGGGCCAGCGAGGCGTGATCCACCGCGATGCCGGTGCGCTCCATACCGGCCAGTACCCGCTGTACCGGCAGTGCGACCCGGCCCAGCAGTGCGGACGAGTCGATACGCGCCAACTCCTCGTCCAGCACGTCGGCGAGGTCGAGCACGGCGCAGGTCCGCAGGATCAACGCCTCGGGCGGGCCGGCATCCGAACGGTCCGGTTCGGCCGCCGCGGCGGGCAAGGCGCAGCGCATGTGGCGCATCAGCAGGTCGTTGAGCGCCGGGCCACGGCGCTCCGGATGGAGCAGGTGCGCCGCCAGCATGGTGTCCGAGGTGACACCGCGCAGCGTCCACCCGCGGCCGGCCAGCGCGTGCATCGCCGCCTTGACGTCGTGCACGGCCTTCGGTGGCCCCAGATCGGCCAGCCACGACGACAGCGCTGCCTCGTCATCGGGGGTCAGCGTGCTGACCTCGATGTAGCGGCCCTCGCCGTCGGCGGCGACGATCGCCAGCGCGACGGCTTCAGAGTCGTGGTTCGGCGTGCTGCCCAGCACATCCAGGCCGAATCGATTACCCAGACTGTGTTCGGACAGCCAAGCGGCGAGTTCGCCGGCGCGCAGCTCGCGGCCGCGTACGTCGAATCCGTTCGACATGCTGCTCATCCTGACCTCAGAACCAGGCGTCCCGCATCTCCAGCGTGGTGCGATCCAGACTGGCCAGCAGGTCCAGTTGCGGCCCGGTTCTGGGCAATTCGTAGCGGAAGAAGTAGCGGGCCGCCTGCCGCTTGCCTTCGTAGAAGTCGCCGTCACGACCGTGCGCGGCAACCAGCTGTTCGAGCCAGGTCCAGGCGATGACGAGATGCCCGAAGGCTTCGAGGTAGACCGCACTGTTGGCCAGGGCCGCTTCCACATCGCCCGCTGCGAACATCGACGCGGTGACGTCCACCAGGCGCTGCCAGGCCCGGTCGAGTTGCGTCGCCAGGTCGGCCGCCTCGCCGGCCAGCGCGGCCGCGCTGGCCACCGTCGCGGAAACGACCTTCGTCAGCTCCACCAGACTGGCGCCGCCGTGCTGAGTTACCTTGCGGCCCAGTAGGTCCAGGCTCTGAATGCCGTGGGTGCCTTCGTGGATCGGGTTGAGGCGGTTGTCCCGGTAGTGCTGCTCTACGTCGTACTCGCGGGTGTATCCGTACCCGCCGTGTACCTGGATCGCCAGGTTGTTGGCTTCCAGGCACCACTGTGAGGGCCAACTCTTGGCCACCGGGGTCAGGATGTCCAGCAGCAGCCCCGCAGCTTCGGACTCGGCCCCCGATTCCGGGCTGGCCTGCACGTCTACCAGGCGGGCACAGTAGAGTGCCAGCGCGAGCGCCCCTTCCACATAAGACTTCTGCGCCAACAACATTCGTTTGACATCGGGATGATCGATGATCGGCACCTGCGGCAGTGCCGGGTCCTTCGCGGTCACCGGCCGGCCCTGTGGACGCTCCCGCGCGTACCGCAGCGCCTTCAGATACCCGGTGTAACCCAGGGCGATCGCACCCAGCCCGACGCCGAGCCGTGCCTCGTTCATCATGTGGAACATGTAGGTCAAGCCGCGATGTTCTTGCCCGACAAGGTAACCCACTGCTCCCGGTCGACCGCCGGGTTGATGACGGCCCTCGCCGAAGTTCAGCGCGGTGTTGGTGATGCCGCGAAAGCCCATCTTGTGGTTCAGTCCGGCGAGTACGACGTCGTTGCGCTCACCGACCGAACCATCTTCGCCGACAAGGAATTTCGGAACGATGAACAACGAGATTCCTCGGGTCCCGGGTGGTGCACCGGCAATCTTGGCCAACACCAGATGCACGATGTTCTCCGAGAGTTCGTGATCTCCACCGGAGATCCACATCTTGGCGCCGAACAGGCGATAGCTGCCGTCGTCCTGCGGTTCGGCGCGGGTGGTGATGTCGGCCAGCGACGAACCCGCCTGCGGCTCGGACAGACACATGGTTCCGGTGAAGCGGCCGGTCAGCGTCGGCTTGACGAACCGCTCGATCTGGTCCGCGGTGCCGTAGTGCGCCAACAGGTTCGCGTTGGCCAGGCTGAGCAGCACGTACCCGGCCGTCGCCACGTTCGCCGCGTGAAAGAACGCCAGCCCGGCCCCGGCGACGACCGTCGGCAGCTGCCATCCGTCCAGCGCATGATCCATGCTCATGGCCAGCAGGTCGGCCTTGGCGAAGGCCTCCAGCGCCTGCTGCACCTCGGGTATGACGGTGACCCGTTCGCCGTCGAACGTGGGCTCGTTGGCGTCGTTCTTCTTGTTGTGCGGCGCGAAGTAGCGGGTCGCCAGGTCTTCGCAGAGGTCGAGCAGCGCGTCGAACGTCTGCGGGGAATGCTCGGTGAAGCGGTCCCGGGTGGTCAGGTTCTCCACTGCCAGCCATTCGAAGAGCAGGAACTCGAGATCGCGCCGGGACAACAGATTGGACGTCACTGCAAGCCTTCCCTGTGTGCCTTGTCTACCTGACCACCTTGGCACCAGACCACGCGCCGGCGCACACCGGCGTAGGGTGGAAAGAGAAGTTAAATGAGCTAACTAAGCGGTACTGTCCGCGAGAGGGGTGGGATCATGGCCCGAACTGACAACGACACCTGGGATCTGGCATCGAGCGTGGGCGCCACCGCGACGGCGGTCGCCGCATCGCGTGCCATCGCATCGCAGGGCCCACAGCCACTGCTGAACGACCCGTGGGCTGCCCCGCTGGTGCGCGCGGTAGGCGTCGACACGTTCGTCAAGCTTGTCGACGGAGAGATCGACGGCGCCGACGATCCGCTGCTGAATCGGACGGCGATAACCGAACAGATCACCGTCCGCACCCGGTTTTTCGACGACTTCTTCATCGAGGCGACCCAGGCCGGAGTCCGGCAGGTGGTGATCCTGGCCTCCGGCCTGGATACGCGAGCCTATCGACTGCCGTGGCCGGCCGGCACCGCCGTGTACGAGATCGACCAGCCCGAGGTCGTCGAATTCAAGACCCGCACGCTGGCCGACCTCGGTGCGGAACCCGCCGCGCTGCGCACCACGGTGGCGATCGATCTGCGCGAAGACTGGCCGTCGGCCTTGCGGGAAGCGGGATTCGACACCGGCCGGCCGACGGCTTGGATCGCCGAGGGCCTGCTGGTCTATCTGCCCGCCGAGGCGCAGGATCGCTTGTTCGACAACGTTTCCGCGTTGTCGGCGCCCGGCAGCCGGCTGGCAACCGAGCACATGGACTTCAGCCGGATCGCGCCGAACTGGGCCGATAAGCTCACCGAGCGCTCGCGGCGGATCGGCTCGAACATCGATCTGGCCTCGCTGTTCTACACCGGTGACCGCAACACGGCCGCCGACTACCTCACCGGGCACGGCTGGCGGGTGACTGTCAAAACCACCGAACAGGCTTATGCCGCAGAGGGTTTCACGGTTCCCGACGACGATCTTGCGTCATTCGGCGAGGCTTCGGGCTACCTGACGGCGGTCAAGACTTAACGGCGCTCGCCCGGTTCGCCTCAAGCACCGCGCACCGGCGAGACGGTGCTGCTCGCCCGGGCGGCCAGTTGCTCGAAATCGTGGATCAGGACGGACTTGCTCTCGATCGTGATCCAACCCGACTCGACGAAATCCGTCAGGGCCTTGTTCGCCGTCTCGCGTGATGTGCCGGCCAGCTGGGCGATCTCCTCCTGGGACAGCCCGTGGTCGACCCGCCAGGAAGTTCCGGCGCGGACACCGAATCGCTTTGTCAGCAACAGCAATTGCTGCGCCACCCGCCCCGGTACGTCGTTGAAGACCAGATCCGAGACGATATCGTTGGTTCGCCGTATCCGGCGGGCCAGCAGTCGCAGCAGTTGGTCGGCGATCTCCGGACGCTCCCCGACCCACGCCCGTAGCGTGTCGCCCGCCATGACGACGGCGCGCACCCGGGTCAGGGCTACGGCGGTGGAGGATCGCGGCGCCGGGTCGAAGATCGACAGTTCACCGAGCATGTCCGACGGGCCCAGCAGGGTGATGAGGGTCTGACGGCCGTCGCGGCCCTTGCAGCCGATCTTCACCTTGCCCTCGGCGATGATGTACAGGCAGTCGCCCGCCTGACCTTCCACGAAGATCGTCTGTCGCCGGGCGAACGTCACCCACGGCAGCGATTTGTCGAGTTCAGCCAGGACATCACGGTCGATCCCGTGGAAGACGCCGGCCCGTGCCACGTTGTCATCCATCCCCAGCCTCTCGCGTTCCGGTAAGCGTTCGGATCCCACGGATCGTCGCGACTGGTCCGCGCCACACACGCGATTCCCGCTGATTATACAGCATGACTAGACGCTTTATGCAATTCGTCCAGTCGCGTCGGAGTGGCGTCCCGGGGCGCCGGTATCGCTGGTCGCAACGATTTGTACGCTGCATTCGGGCGAATGACCGGCACGGTCGACCCGGGACGTTGACGGAGGTTTTCATGGCTACACAAATCCCGCTGGTCGACTATCTGGTGCTCGACGAGGGCGAGCCTCATCTCGTCGCACAGGAATGCGCCGGCTGTGGCGCCCGGTACTTCGACCGCCGCAATGCCTGCGCCGGCTGCTTCAAGAACGAGTTCAAGACCGTCCCGGTCGCAACCGAGGGCACGGTACGGACTTTCACCATCGTCACCTTCGCCGCCCCGGGGATCCCCACGCCCTTCGTCGCGTCCGTCGTGGACTGCGACGGGACGCAGGTCCGCGCCAACCTGGTGAACGTCGAACCCGATCCCCAGCATGTCCGCGACGGGATGAAGGTGCGCCTGACCACCTATCCGGTCGGCACCGATTCCGCGGGCACCGAGGCGATCGGCTTCGGGTTCGAGCCCGCATAGATCTCGACATCTGACGAAGGAGCGATGATGGGCGCCAGCGACGAAATCTGGATCCTCGGAATCACGATGACCAAGTTCGGAAAGCACCCGGATCTGGACACCGTCGACCTTGCGGCACAGGCCGCCACCGGGGCGCTCGCCGATGCCGGCCTGACCATGGCCGACATCGGCGTGCTGGCGGCCGGCAACCTGATGGCGGCCAACGCCGGGATCGGTCAACAGCTGCAGAAACAGATAGGCCAGACCGGCATCCCGGTGTACAACGTGGCCAACGCGTGCGCGACGGGGGCGACCGCGCTGCGGACCGCCATCATGGCCGTCAAAGCCGGCGAGGTCACCTACGGCATGGCCGTCGGCGTGGAGAAGCTCTCCGGCGCCGGCCTGCTCGGCGCGGGCGGGGCGAAAAAGGCAGACTCCGACGTTTGGGCGCCCAAGGGCCGTTATGGCGCGGTCGCACCCGTGGACGGGCGGATCGGCACCGAGGCGATGCCCGGGGTGTTCGCCCAGATCGGCACCGAGTACGGCCACAAGTACGGCGGCACCAGTTTCGAACTGTTCGCCAGGATCAGCGAGAAGAACCACGCCCACTCGACGCTGAATCCGCTTGCGGCATACCAGAAACGGTTCACCCTCGAGCAGATCATGAACGACGTGATGATCGCCTATCCGAACACCCGGGCGATGTGCTCGGCCAACTGCGACGGCGCCGCGGCCGCGATCGTGTGCAACGGGGAGACGCTGAAGTCGCTGTCGCTCGAACAGCGCCGCCGCGCGGTGAAGGTGTCCGCGTCGGTGCTGACCACCGACCCCTACGAACCGGGCTGCCAGGTGCTGCCCAACGTCAACACGCTGACCCGCAACGCCGCCAAAACCGCCTACGAACAGGCCGGTATCGGCCCCGAGGACTTGGACCTGGTGGAGTTGCACGACTGCTTCGCCACCGCCGAGCTGGTGCACTACGACAACCTGATGTTGTGCGAAGAGGGTGGCGCCGCAGCGTTTTTCGAGTCCGGCGCCACCTGGCGCGACGGCTCGACGCCGGTGAACGTCTCCGGTGGTCTGCAGTCCAAAGGTCACCCGATCGCGGCTACCGGTATCGCCAACATCTGGGAGGTTTGTCACCACCTGCGTGGTGAGGCCGGCGACCGCCAGATCGAGAACGCCAAGGTCGGACTGGCCCACGTGATCGGCCTCGGCTCGGCCTGCGGCGTCCATGTGCTGGAGAAATCAGCCGTCTGAGTTCGGTGGCGTGTGCGGTCAGCGAAATGGGTATCTAGGCTTCACAGCGAATCCCCGACCACGCACGAAGACGAAAGATTCACGATTATGCAGGCAACGGTCACCCCGGAAGCCGAAAGCGCCATCACCGAGATCGCCCAGCGCCACGGACTGTCCCGCGAAGCGGTGCTGGCCATGCTGTTCGCCATCCACACCGGCGGCGGCACCATGGCACAGTTCTCCATCCCCGAGCTCGGCGGGACCGGGCAGTGGATGCGGGGCGGGATGACGATGGTGGGCAACATGTTCGACAACGCGCTCAAAGCGCGCGTCGACGCGCTGTGCAACGAGCTGTCCCAGCTGATCGCCACCACCACCGTGTTTCGTGGCTCAGCCACGGGCGCCCAGGCCGGGTTCACCTCGTCGAACTGGTGGCCGGCGGACCTGGGCGTGCCCAGTTCGGCCGGCGGGCAGAACGACACCAGGTACGCGGTGTTCCCGAACACCAGGCGTCTGGCCATCCAAATCAACGGCGCGGTAAGGGTTTTCGACACTGGTGACCACCAGATCACCGGTGTGCAACAACAGCAGGGGCGTGGCACCGGCACGGTGCAGTTCACCAGCCAATTCGGCACCTTCGACGTGTCGAGTCTGCGTGAACTCGGTGCGCAGCAGGTGGCCGAGACGCCGACGGCTGCCCCCGCTGCCCCCGCCGCCCAGGCGGCCCATGCCGCCCCGGCGGCTCCCCGGCACGCCTCCCCCGCCCCGGCGCCCCAAACCGCGCCACCGCAGCAGTCCCCCGCGACCGCGTCGGGCACCGATCCCGGCGCCATCGTCGCGGCGATCGAATCCCTCGCCGGGCTGCACCAACGGGGAATCCTGTCCGACGAGGAGTTCGCCGCGAAGAAAGCCGAACTGCTCGGTCGGCTGTGACACTCACCGGCGACGCAGCACCAGCAGTTCGCCGGTCAGGGACCCGTCTTCGAGCAGCCCGCCGATCGCCGAGCTCTGCCGCTCGGCGAGCTGCCACGCTTCGGTATGCCCGTACCGCTCGCCGAGCACACTGGTGACGGTGTCGACGCGGTCGTTCCAGCCGTCGGGAATGGCGGGCAGGTCCGCCGTGGTCAGCCATTGCTCGATGCGCAGCGAAGCGTTGTCGGCGAGTTCGCGCAGCCGGTCTGCGGTCGGAAAGTAGTTGCCGTCGAGTTGCCCATCCGGCAATTCCCGGCGGGCGACGAAGGTGAGCAATCCAATCGGCCCGGCCGGCCGGACCACGCGGCGCAACTCGACGAGGAAATCGAGTTGATCGGCCGTCGTACACAGCACCCCCAGCGACCAGGCGGCATCCACGCTCGAGTCGGCCATCGGCAGCGCCGATCCGGAGGCGCGCACCACCGGGTAGCCGAACAGCCGCTTGGCCGCGCGGCAGGCTCCGGCTTCCGGTTCGACGAGCACGGGGCGCAGCGAGCGGGCACGCGCGGCGTAGGCCGCGGGTCCTCCCACCCCCGCGCCGGAGTCCAGCAGCATCCCGTCCGCAGGCAGCCGCATGTGCTCGAGCAGCCAATTTAGTGCGGCGGGACTCCCGCTTCCCCGGCAACCCGCGGGCACGTAGTGGTCGGGTCCGAGATCCACCGCCACCTGCGCTGTCCATTCCGCGACCGTGTCGAACTCGGCCGCCATCGCCTCGGTCACGCCACCTCCTCCCTGATTCGCCTGCCGACCTCCGCCTTGATCTCGGCGCCCACCCGGGCACCCGACGACGACGCCAACCCGGAAACGTTGACGCCCTCGACACCCTCGATGGCCAACAGTGCCCGCGCCTCCTCGACCGCGGCGGCGATTCCCGCGGCCACCGGATCGGCGGCGTTGAGCACCTGCCTGGTCACCGATTGGTCGAGCCGCAGGCCGGGCAGGCCTTCCAACACGGCCGCTGAAACGCTGTCGGTGAACACCGCCACGGCCGCGATCACTGGAATCGACAGCCCCGCCGAGCGGGCCGACTTCATGAACTCGGCGATCATGTCCGGGTACGGAACATGGTTGAGCACCGCCACGTCGGCTCCGGCCCGCTGCTTGTGCACCAGCCGGGCCGGTCGCTGCGGAACGGGCGGAGCCGTCGGCGTCTCGGGCACCGCGGCGATCATGCCGACCGAGGCGGCCAGCGCAACCAACCGCGGCCCGTCGAGATCGAATGTCTGGGTGACGTCCGGTCGTACGTCGTAGCCGCGTCCGTCGCCGGTCACGCACAGCACCGTGTCAACCCCGATGCTGCGCAACCCTTTCAGCTCCTGCTCGAGGACCACTCGGTTGCGATCGCGGCAGGACAAAGTGATCCACGGAGACACGCCGGCGTCGAGCAGCAAAGAGCCCATCAGGGTCGGCGGAAAATCCGGTTTGTTCTGATGCTCCCCGACCAGCACCGCGTCGCACGCGGGCGCCAGCAGCGCGGCGGTCGCGGCGATGTCGTCGCGATCGAACGGGGTGCAACTGAAATCGGTGAGAATCAACGGGGCACGCACCGCGTCCGCACGGCGTCGGGCGCGCGGCACCGGGCCCGTCCACGGCACCACGTCCTCGAATGCGCAGTCGCCAGCCCGCATTTCGCATTGGCCGTCGGGTCGCACGCCGCCGCAGGGTCCGAATGTCATTCGCTTCGGACAGTCCGCCGATATCGACATCTCGTCCCTCCGCGAATCCGTTCTCGCCCGGCGGGTACCCATAGATGGGCTCGGGCAAGCGTGCTCACCGACGTGGCGGTAGCACCGGCGTCACCAGCTCACCGGTTTCCAGGTAGCTGTCCAGGTTGCGGATTGCCAGCAGTGCCATCGCTTTCCGGGTCTCTGCGGTGGCGCTACCGATGTGCGGAAACAGCACCACGTTGTCCAAGTCGAGCAATTCGGGCGGCACGTTGGGTTCGTCGGCGAAGACGTCGAGTCCGGCGCCGGCCAGTCGGCCGCTGGTCAGCCGTTCCACCAACGCGTCCTCGTCGACGACGCTGCCGCGGGCGATGTTGACCAGGTAGCCCTCGGGGCCCAACGCGTCCAGGACGGCGCGGTCCACCAGGTTGCGGTTGCCGTGACCGCCGGTGGTGGCAACCACCAGCACGTCGGCCCACTGCGCCAACTGCGCCGGGGAATCGGCATACCGGTACGCCGACCCGTCGATCCGATGGCGATTGTGATACCCGATGGCGCAACCGAATCCGGCCAGCCTGGTCGCGATGGCCGAGCCGATACGGCCCAGGCCGAGGATTCCGATTCGGACCCCGCTGACGTCCCGCGCGTACGGGAAGGGGCCCTCGGCGGCCCAACGGCCCGCCCGCACGTACCGGTCGGCGGCACCGAACCGGCGCAGCGCCATCAGGATCAGGCCCAGCGCGGTATCGGCGACGGTGTCGGACAGCACGTCTGGGGTGTTGCTCACGCCGATGCCGAGGCGGCGAGCCGCCTCCAGATCGATGGCATCCACCCCGGCGCCGTTGTTGACGATCACCTCGAGATCGGGCAGCGCGGCCATGGTGTCGGCATCCAGGCCCGGGGGACCGGAAGTCAGCGCGACGCGAACGCCGGGGCCATGCTCGGCCAGATACGCGGCCCGGTGTTCTCCGCCGGGCAGCCTCACGATTTCATACCGTGCGGCCAACTCCGTTTCGAAGGTTCGCTCGAAGTCACCGACACCCAGGACGTCACGCAGCTTCCGTACCGGCACGGGTCAATCATGACTCAGCGCAGTGCACCTGCGACGGGTTCGGCGACGGGTCCGGCGAATTCGGTGCTGAGCGTGACGGTCTTCTCCGCCTTCGGATACCACCCCTGCGGAGCGTACTGGCTGGTGTGCAGATAGCACTGGATGCGCACCTCACGACTTCCGGGGACAAAGGTCAACCGTCTGCTCAACGGCAGCGTGGTGATCGGCATGTGGTGGCGGCTCAGCGAAGCCGCGTTGACAAACCAGGTCCCCCAACGCCGTTCGATGTGGGTCTTGCCACCGAAGTCGTCGTCGGGATTGGTATGGGTGTGTCCGGCGATCCATAACGCCACCCGGCCTGGGTGTTCGGCGAGAAAACGCTCGAACACCCCGGAATCCGGCCGGCTGTCAACCCAATACAGATACGAGGCCCCCTGTGGGGTGCCCTGCTCGAAAGGGCGGTGGTAGTGCTCGCGCCACCGTCCCTCGGGTCCCTTGCGCACTCCTTCCCATTCGCCGGACGCGACCGTGGTGTCCTTCAGGACGTAGTGGTGCACGGTGACGACGATCGCGTCGGGATTGGTCAGCACCATGCGCTTCCACCAACGGAACGTCTCGCCGCTGACCACGCCGCCGGGATTGCCGCCCAGAGTTCCGCGTCCAACGGTCTGGGTGGGTTCGTTGCGGTCGCTGAGCATCAGAAACAGCAGATTGCCGACGCGAAACGAGTAGTGCTGCCAGGCACCCTGGACGGGGTAGCGTCGCGCCCGCGGGTCGACCCCGGAAAATTCGGTGTGCTCGCCCAATGGATCCACCCATTTGCGCCACCACCAGGCTTCGGGTTCGTCGAGTCCGCTGCGGTCGTGGTTGCCGCACACACTGTAGATGTCCTCGCGGCGGTGGCGCCGCAGGACCGCGAACTGCCTGCGCAACTCCCGACCTTCGGCATCGTCGGGTAGCTGATGATGCGCCCCCGACATGTCACCGACGTCGATCGCGATGTCCCAGTCGAACGGCGGCCCACCTTCGTTGCCGCCGTACTCGGACTGCGAGATCGCCTCGGCCAAGCTCGCTCTGCCGTGGGCCTTGTCCGTTCCCACATGGGCATCGCCGAACGCCCAGATCCGGAATGGGTCAGCCATGCTCGGTCACCAGCAGTCCCCAGCGGCGACGGATCAGCCGGTCGGCGGCGCCGAAGGCGGAATCCATCACGATGCCGATCAGCAGGATGACGATCATGATTGCGATCGCCGCCGGCATGTCGGCCATGTTCTGGGCATTCTCCAGCAGCACGCCGATCGAGGCGGTGTTGCTCACCAGCACCACCAGCTCACCGGCCATCAGGCTGCGCCACGCGAATGCCCACCCTTGTCGAAGTCCGCTGACGAACATGGGCAGTGAGGCGGGCACGATCACGTGCCGGTACAGCGCGACGCCGGTCAGTTCCATCGTCTTGGCGGCACGCAGCAGCAACGGCGGGATGTGATCGGCGCCGGCCATCACGCCGATGGCGACCGAGGGGGCCGCGCCGATGACGATCACGAACAGGATCGCCGACGTGTTCAGCCCGAAGAAGATGATGGCGAAGGGGAACCACGCGATCGCGGGCATGGTCTGCAAGCCGGTGATGATCGGGCCGAGCGCGGCCCGCAGCAGACCATTTCGTGCAACCAGAGCTCCGGCAATTGCTCCGATCAGCAGGGCCAGGCCGAATCCGAGCAGCGCCCGGTTCAGCGTCGTCCAGACAGCCTGCCACAGCAGGGGTTCCTGCACCTGCTGGCACAGGTTCGCCACCACCGCCGCCGGGCCGGGAAGTACGACCGGCGATTTCCAGCCGCTGAGGTAAAGGATCTGCCACGTCACCAAAATCAGCGCGACGGCAAGCAATTTAGCGCGCAGCGACGACATCATTCCGCGAAACCAATTGCCCTGCAACGCGTACACCGCTGCGGCATGTCCACGCGTCATCGCGTCAACCATCGGAGCTTTCTCCTTCCTCGCGAAGCCGTGCGGTGATTCGTGCAGCGAGTTCGGCGACCGCTGCGGTGTTGATCTCGCGCGGTCGTGTCACCGGGACCTCGAACTCCGCCACAATGCGCCCCGGTCTTGCACTGAGCACCACCACCCGATCGGCCAGCCGCACCGCCTCCCGAACGTTGTGCGTGACGAAGACAACAGTCAGACCCCTTGCTGCGACAATGTGTTCGAGTTCCGCGTGCAGCCGGTCGCGGGTCAGCGCATCCAACGCTCCGAACGGCTCGTCCATCAAGAGCACATCCGCGTCCTGGGCCAGCGCGCGGGCCAGGGCAACGCGCTGCCGCATCCCGCCGGACAGTTGATGCGGTCGGCTCCTGGCGAAGTCGCTGAGCCCCACCGTCGCCAGCAGTTGCGCCACTCGTTGTTTACGTTGTGCGCGTGGCTGATTGCGCGCGCGCAACACCAGCTCGACATTGCCGGCCGCGGTCAGCCAGGGAAACAGCGCCGGTTCCTGAAACATCAGCGCCACCCGGCGCCCCCGGGTGGCGATCTGCCCGCCCGACGGCTGGTCCAGACCAGCGATCAGCGAAAGCAGGGTGCTCTTGCCGCAGCCGGATGCCCCGACGACACAGAGGAATTCGCCGCTGCGCACCAACAGTGAGATCCGATCGAGGGCCAGCGTCGCCGATGAACCCGTTCGGTATCCCTTGGTGACGTCGAGCAACTGCACGGCGGGCGGGGATGCGGACTCGACCACGGCCAGACCGGTGCGGTGAGAGAGCCGGTTCATGTGGCGACCTGGGGCCGGCCGGATGCGGCGAGCACCGCGTTGAGTGGCCCCTGGTCGAACAAGCCGTTGATGTCCAGCGGCTTGAGTAAGCCGATCGCCACCGCTTTGTTGACCTGGTCGCGCAGCGAGGCCATGCCCGGGTCGTTGGTGAACGTCGTCTCCTGGAACGACGCGGTCAACACGTCGGGCTCCAGCCCCTTGCCCAGCGATTGGGTCAACGCGGTGTTGGCCGACCGCGCGGCCGCCGCCGGATCACGCGCGATCCTGTCGTTGGCCTGCACCTGCGCACGCAGTAGCGCGGCAACGGCGTCCGGGTGCGCAGCCAGAAAGTCTTGGCGTACCACCAGCACCGTGATGGTGTTGGGATCCGACCACAGTCGCACCCCGCCGGCCTTGATCAGCTGCACGTCGAACGGTGCCGAGTCGATGGCGCCGGCGATCTGGTTGGAGACGAACTGCTGCACTATGGCCGATTCGGGGCTGGTCGGCTTGATCGAAACATCCCCTCCGCCTTGGGTATTGACGTTCAAACCGTTTCTTGCCAGCCAGTCCCGCAGGCTGACGTCCTGGGTTCCGCCGAGCGCGGGGTCGGCGACCGTCCTGCCGCGCAGGTCCTGAGCGGAGTTGATGCCGGGCTTGACGACCATCGACGTGCCGCCGCTGGCCGCGCCGGACACGATCTTGATCGCCGTGCCGCCGGATCGCTGCCAGGCGTTGAACACGGGATTGGGCCCGATGTACGCCGCGTCGAGCTGTCCGGACAGCAGTGCAGTCACCTCCTCGGTGCCCTGGCTGAACGGCTGGGTGGAGAGCTTGACTTTGGGCCCGAGTTCGGTGGCGAACAGTCCGTCGGTGATGCCGACCAGCGCGGACGCGTGCGTGATCCGCGTCAGATATCCCAGGCGTAACGGCAAGCCCGAGGACGAGGAGTTGGATGCGCGGGAGCATCCGTCCGAGAGGCCGATCGTGGTCAGCAGGACCGCGGCGGCCAGCGCCTTGATGATGAATCGATGGTGTGCCATGGGGTTCCTAATGGGATGCGGAGATCGGCGGTGGCGCCGCCGCTCGGCAGGTCGAAGCGATCTGAGGGGAAAGTGGTCAGCTGCGCGGCGTCGGCGCGGTACAGGCCGCGCACGTCACACGCTGCAGGTCGATATGCAGCCGACGGGTCAGAGTGCGCCGGATCAACGCGCCTTCTCACCGGCACGGGTCACGAACAACGGACTGGTCCACACTTGATGTCCGTCGAATTGACGTGCGTGCGCATACACGGCGCTGTTGCCCAGTGGAAGCTGCAGCTTCAGCTCGCCGACGACAGTGTCCGGTAGCGAAGTGGGTTCGGCGACACGTTCGAAACGGATCCGCAGGTTGAGTCCGCCCACCGTCAGGTCGCGAGATCCCTCGGCGATCAGGTCGGCGCCACTGAGTTCGACGCCTGCGGTCAGGTTGTCCTCCACTACCGTCGTTTCCAGTTGCAAACGCGCGCGGCGCAGGTCGTCGAGTCGGACCACGATGCCGATGTCGGAACCATAGGTCATGGTCCGCCATTCGGCGGTATTCCCGGCAACCTCGATGGTCTGCTCGGGATGCGTTGCGGCCCAAGGCGTTATATCGTGCACGGCGGTTCCCGCGATCGAGATGCCGCCGTGCCAGCTCGCCCACCGGTACCGGTCGCGGTGCCGAGCACCCCCCCAGCGGATTCTGACCAGGTTTTCCGACAAACCTGCCTCGGTGTGGAAATCGCGGCGCCACACCGCTCCGGTGCTGTCGTACAGTGTCAGCTCGTCCCACCCCGTGGTGCCGTACAGCGCATAACCGGCGGTCAATTCATCAGTGTCACAATGGATTTCGTCGCCCATCCAGTGTCCCCCGCTGCGCAGCAGCCCGACCGCCCGAACACCGGTGGTAGCCCAGGTGCGTCGCGCCCGCAGCCCACGACCGACGTCACCCGCCGTCAGCGTGGGAGCCAGCACGCCGGTCAGGCCGCCGAAGCCGCCGAATATGTTGGCTCCTGGTGCACCGCCACCGGGCCTGCCGCGGTGCTCGTCACTGGCCGCGCTGGCACCGAGCCGAAGACCTCGCGCCAGGGCGTCCTGGAGGAACCAGGGGCTGCTGCCCCACGTCGAATGGACCTCGATGAGGCGTTCCAAATCAGGGTGATGCCAATCGAGGATGGCGCGACGACCGCCGACGTGCGGGATCAACAGATACGACTCGGGGTCCTTTTCGTAGGCGGCGAACAACTCGGTCACCGGCCAGGTTTGCGGAGTGGGGGCGTTGCCCGTCATCCCTTGATGCCATTCCAGCGAGCGCGCCAAGGTGGTGTCCTCGCCGAGGAAGACAACGTTGTGATCACCACCGGCGCCGGCGGTTCCACACCACTCGACGCCGGGAAAGCACACGAAAGTGCCGTCCTGGGAAGCCGATCTGCACGCGGCCACCACGTCGAACCACGACTCGTCGGTGATCTGGAAGTCGTTGGCGGTATAGCCCAGCACGTCGAGCGCCCCGATATCGCGTCCGTACCTGAGGTTCCAGTCGGTGTCCTGGGTGCCGACGGTGTCGTTGGAATGCACGTGCAGGTCGCAGAAGTACGCGCGCGAACCGGGAAAGTCGTCGACGACGTCGATCCTCGTCGATTCGCTGAGCACCGCGTCCCCGGTTTCGGCGACGACCTCGACGACGCCGGGGACAGCGGGGATCTCAAGGCGAGCACGGGCCCAGCCGGTCGCCGCAGTGGGTCCGTCGGCAAGCAGAGTGCCGTCCCGACTGGCACGCACAGTGGCGGCGATCCCGTTGCACGCATTGCCCCACCGGTCTTCCAGGTGGGCGTGCAGCTGGACCGACGTCGTGCCGCGGCGCACCAACCGTGGACCGTGCACGACGAGGTGATGGGGCTCGCCGGGTACGACGGCGATCCGGTTGACCGCCGCGCGGGCCATGCGTGAGGTGCCCAGCGGATCGACGAAGAGCTGCACCTCGAACGCGTCTTCGACGAACGTCTGCACGCGGGTGCCCGGGCCGCCGAAACGGCGATCTCCCCAACGGATTTCGACTACATCGCCCGGCCGCAGGTAGCCGTCGACCGCATGAATCAGCAACGACTTCTGGAACGGCCGTTCCCCGCCCTTCACGTCGTAGCGGGTCTGCAACTGCTGGACGGTGGCCGCTCCGTCCGCCGAGGCCCCGCCGATCAGTGACCGGTGCACCAGCCGGGCCGACGCGTAATCGCGGCCGTCGGGCTCGGACGTCTGTAGATCCCAGTCGGAGTAGTAGCGGAAACACAACTTGAGCCAGCCGCTGTCCGCGATTCCGGAACGTCCGACGGTGTAGGTGAAGACGATCTCGGCGACCGAACCGGCGACGACCCGCTGATGTGAACACTCCAGCTCGCCGAGAAACGGCAACGTGTCGAACTCCGCCGTGATTGCGTCGCGCACGGCTGCCACGGAGCAATCGTGGGCAGCCAACGGGTGTTGCGCGCGTAACTCCACTTCCCGGCCGTGCCCTGACATGGACCCATCCTGCTCGACCGGCCACCTAGGAGTCCAACGAATAGATATGATCTGATTCATCATGTGTGGTGATGAGTTGTGAATCTGCAACAGTTGCGGTACGCCGTCGCTCTCGCGGAGGCCAAGAGCTTCACCAAGGCGGCCGAGAAGATGTTCGTCGTCCAGTCCGCGCTCAGTCAGCAGGTGCGCCGCCTCGAGCAAGAACTCGGCGTGCAGTTGTTCGAGCGGACGACACGGACGGTGTCACTCACGCTCGCCGGCGAGTCGCTGCTGCCGCTGCTGCATCGAGTCGTGGCCGGCATCGACCAGATCACGTTCGACGCGCAAGCGCTGCGCGGCACAGTTGTCGGCCGACTCACCGTCGGGATGATGGAGGTTCCGTCGGAGGGCCTCGATGTGGCGGCGCTGATGGCGAACTTTCACGCCCGCTTCCCCGACGTGAGCGTGACGCTGCGCAGCGGGGGCAGCGACGTACTGGTGAAGGCGGTCAGGGAGCGCACACTCGACGTGGCGATCGTGGGCGCCAACGTTTCCCGGGCCCACGACCGGCTGACCTTCACTCACCTGTTCAGCGAATCTCTGGTCGCGGTGCTTCCCGCTCGTCACCCGCTGACCAACCATCCGTCGGTAGCTGTGGTCGATCTGGCCGGGTTACCGTTCATCGATTTTCCGCCCGGGTACGGACTTCGCCACGAGACGGATCGCGGCTTCGCCGGCGTTCCCCGCCGAGTGGCCTTCGAGGTCACCCGCGTGGACGAGGTGATTCAATTCGTCCGCAACGGCCTGGGGGTGGCCCTGCTACCCGAATCGGTGGCCCGCAGTCGGGCGGGCGCCGATCCGGCATTGGCACTGCGGCCGGTGGCGGGCGCCGACATGCACCGCCAGGTACATCTGGTGGCCCCGCAACTTCAGCTCCGCTCGGTCGCCTGCCAGGCCTTCATCCGGTGCGTGGACGATCACCTGGGCAGCACCGCGTCCCGCTAGCCAACCGACGTCAATTACGTTGTGCGCGAAGCTGATACAGACCGTGGGTGGTGGCGACGACGTTGCCCGCGGCGTCGGTGACCACCGCATCGAGGGTGTAATCGGCCTTGCCCCGATCGGCGGCCTCGGCCTCCACCCGCGCGATCGTCTCGTCGTCGATCGTCGCTTCAGCGCGCAATTCGCTGGTGGCCATGCCGACGAACTTGATGTCGACGTTCTTCACCAGCGGGTAGTACTTGCTCGCGTCGAAACTCGTCAAAGCGATGATGCCGCCGAGGATTTCGGCGACGGTGAACTGGACACCGGCGTATATCACCCCGAAGTGGTTACCGTTGCCCTCCGCCGGAACACTGGCCGCGGCGAAACCGCGCCGGGCCTCGACCACCCGCAAGCCCATTCGGGCGGCGATCGGAATGGTCGATTCCAAACCCGCGTTCATCATCTCGACGACAGTGTCAGCCACGCATGCGATCGTCGCACATGCCCGCGGCACCGCAGCGCACAACCATCCGGCCGCGGGCACGGGGCGCCGGTGTTCAACACACTTGATGGTGGTGCACCTGATTGCCGCCGCGACGCTTCGCCTGGTACATGGCGGCGTCGGAGGCACTGACCAATGCGTCCAGCAGTGTCTGCTGGTCACCGGGCGGGGTGTGGTCGAGCTGCGTGCAGGCGGTGCCGATGCTGGCCGTCACCCCTGCGGCCGAGGCTTCGATGGCTTTGCACATGCGCTCCGCCAGGTACTCGGCGTTGCATACCACCGACGTGCCGGCCACCAGGAACTCCTCGCCGCCGCTGCGCGCCACCACCGCCTGCCCGTCGGCGGCGGCCAGCAGGGCCTGAGCTACCTGGACCAGGGCGTTGTCGCCGGCAGCGTGGCCGCGCCGGTCGTTGAGCCCCTTGAAGTTGTCCAGGTCGATCACCAGCACCACCAGGTGGCCGTCGAGGCCGCGATGCGCCAGCATCATGCCCAGGGCGTGGTGCTGAAACGCCCGCCGGTTCAGCAGGCCGGTCAGTGGATCGCGGTCCGCGCGCAGCAGGTCGCCCGCCAAGGCGCGGACCAGGATGCCGATCGCCAAGGGCAGGGCGATGTTGACCTCGAGCACCAGCCACAGGTCGACCCCGGCCAGCGCCAAGTGCCCCGACCGGGCCAGCCGACTCGCCTCGTAGACCCCGACGCCGGCGGCCACCGCGAAGTTGTACAGCACGAACGCCGTGGTGTGGAAGAACGCTATATAGGCGCCGAAGGTCGCAAAGGCGATGCACCCGATCAGCGCGGCCAGCGGATTCGGGTGGGCCAGGCAGGCCAACGCGACCGCGCTGTTACAGGCGACCGCGAAGATGATCGACTGCGCGCGGTTCGGCCAGCGCCAGACCCACAGCAGCGCCCCTCCTACCCCGGCGGCGACGGCGATCCATGTCATCGTGACCGGCACTTGCCCCCGCGGACCGTCCGAACCGACCAGCAGCGCGACCAGGCACAACACCATCGAGGCCGCGATGAACGCCATCACGGCCCGGGTGGCGCCGCTGATCCCGCGCGTGGCCAGGTAGCCGGACAGCCAGTCGAACTGATCACCCCGCCGCCACCGGCTGAAAACCGTAGTCACTGCTGACTCTTAATCGCTACCACCGAGGTCGAGGACGAAGCGTCGCTTCGCATGGCGCCGCTACCGACGCCATCGGTAGCAGACTAATCGGTCACAACCAGGTTTAGTTCAAACACTGAATCACCGACCCGACACGCGAGCTTCCCGGCTACCGCTCGCGCCGGGCCGGCTAGCCGTCCGAGGTGTCCGTTCCAGCGCGCGGGGCGTAATCCATGCACACCGTCGTTCCCTCCGGGCACACGTTGATGGTGCACCGCTCGGCGAGGGCGTGCATCAGCGTGATGCCGCGCGACGCCATGGCGTCAGTGCGGGGCCGCGATACCGGGGGGCGCCAAGTCCCGCGGTCGCTGACGCAGATACGCAGCTGCCGCACCGAGGGGTCGTAGCTGGCTTGCATCCTGATCTGGCCCACCCGGTCGTGGGTGCGGTAGGCATGCTCGACACAGTTGGCCAACGCTTCGTTGACGCTCAGCACAATGTCGGTGACTTCGGCCGATTCGTCGATCACGTCCGATAGCCACCGCTGCAGGTCCCGGCGCAACTTGCCCGCGGTGGTGGCGTCGGCGGCGCCGACACAATTCATCTCGCGGACTTCGCCCATGACTGCCCCCAGCGAACGCATTTCGGAGACATACCCCGTCGACGGCGAACCTGAACTTAACGCCGATATCGCATCGGCCACGGAGGCGTAACCGTTCTCAGATCGGCGCAGACCGCTCAGCCCACGGGACGGCCTGCTCGAGTTGAGCCGCCAGCCGGATCAGCAGCGACTCGCCACCCAACGGGGCCACGAACTGCACACCCAGTGGCAGCGAGTCGGTGGTCCAGTGCAGCGGGAGCGAGACCGCCGGACGCCCAGTGAGATTCGCCAGCTGCGTGTACGGGACCCAGCCGAGATTCTGCTCGACCATGTCGTCGATGATCTTGGTGTAGCGCAGCAGCCTGGCGGTTCTGGTCTTGATCAGTACGTCCGAGGCCCGCTGCAGGGCGATCGGCAGATCGAATTCACCGATCGCGGGCGGTGGCGTCGCCAACGTGGGTGTCAACAGCAGGTCGTAGGACTCGAAGAAGTCGGTGAGCCGGCGGGTGTGCTCGTGGCGGCGCTCGACCGCGTCCACATAATCGACGCTGCTGGTGGCGCGGCCCAGCGCCGCCATGATCAGCGTGTCGCGCTCGAACGCCTCGTCGCCGGCGCCGGTCAGCCGCTTGGCCTGATCGACGTCCCAAGCCAGGTAGACGAACCAGGTGAGCAGGAAGTCGCGGGCCAGGGCGGCGTCGTCGAAGGGCGCCTGCGGTAGTTCGTCGACGTGGTGGCCGAGTTCGGACAGCGCACCCACCGCCGCCTCGACAGCCGCGAACGCTTCCGGATGCGGTTTGGCATTGATCGCCGACGGTACCCGAACCCCGATGCGCAGCCTGCCCGGATCCTCGCCCACACACGACGCGAACGGCGCGGCGGGCGCGGCCGGCTGGTACGGACCAGACGGCTCGCCGCCGCAGATGACATCGAGCATCGACGCGGTGTCGCGCACGGTCCGGGATACCACGCCCTGCACGGCGGCGCCGTGCATCATCTCGCCGCTCGCCGGACCCAACGGGGTCAGGCCCCGGCCCGGTTTGAGACCCACCAGCCCGCAGCAGGCCGCCGGAATGCGGATCGACCCGCCGCCGTCGTTGGCGCCCGCGCACGGCACGATGCCGGCGGCGACCGCGGCGGCCGACCCGCCCGACGAGCCGCCCGGGGTGCGGTTGAGGTTCCACGGGTTGCGCGCCGGCCCCCACGCCACGGGTTCGGTGATCGCCTTCGCGCCGAATTCCGGCAGGTTGGTCTTGCCGAAGATGACCAGCCCGGCGTCGATCCAGCGGCGGACGACGGTCGCGTGTTGCGCCACCGGCGTCGACTGCAGCGCGCGCGATCCCTGCGACGTGGGCAACCCGGCATAGTCCTGGGCGAGGTCCTTGATCAGGAAGGGCACGCCGGCGAACGGACCGGTGCGCGGATCGGCGGGATCGGCCTCGATGTCGCGCACGATCGCGTTGATCCGGGGGTTCACCGCTTCGGCGCGCTCTTTGGCCAGGGTGAGCAGTTCGGCCGCGGTCACCTGCTTGTCGGCGACGAGTTCGGCCAGTCCGGTGGCGTCGTAGCCGCGATACTCGTCGAAGTCCATCCTCCGACCGTAATGCCGCCGCGATCGCGAGCCCGTTTCGCATGCTGTTATTCGGGCATTTGGTTCCGGAGCGTTTCCAGTGCCCCGAGGAGGTCTCGCATGGATAAGCAGTCAGACGGCAGCCCGGCGCCGGTGCCCAAGGACGCCCGGGAGGCAACCCCCGAGCAGCGGGAGCAGGAGGAATTGCTGGAGCACCAGGGTGACGACCCGGCCGCGCCGGGTTCCCAGCAATCGCACGACGAGATCGCGGACGAAAGCACGCGCTGAGCCGTGGGGTTCGGCCGAGCGTCCTCAAATGTGCGCTCGAACCCCCCCTCGACCGGCAATATGGGGCCGCTCGACGCAGCAGGGGTTGGCCTTCTCACGCAGCGGGGCGGTGCGGCCGGCGGCCCATCGAGTTCGACACCAGCCCACCGGGCATCACCCACTGATCCGGAGCGCGCTTGATGAACTGCGCCATCGCGTCGGCGATGCGCTGCGACGTCACCTGCACCAGGTCGCCCAGCCGCGGGTCGTCGCGGCCGATCGGGCCGCCGGCGAAGATCGGCTGCCCCAGTACCGGTTCGCGACGCGAACCGTCCTGCAGCACCGTGCCGGGCACGATCGGCGCACCGGTCCGCAGCGCCAGCAGCGCCGGTCCGGCGCCGACGGTTCGGCGGGTGCCGGCCAGGTTCACCTCGACACCTTTGCTGGCCTCGTCGCGGGAGCGAAAGTAGTCACCGGCGATCACCACGACGCGACCCCGCCGGATCGCGGCCTCCAGTTCGGCGGTGATACTGGCGCCCTTCTCGCGGTCGACGGCAACCAACTCCAAACCCGCCTTGTGCGCCCCGCGGTCGATCACCCACTGCATCAACCCGGGCTGCCGGTTCGCCACCACGGTCGTCGGCACGCCGTTGATAGCCAGCACCACCGGCAGCGCCGCGTAGGAACCCAGATGCGGGAAGGCGACGATCACGCCGACGCCGGACTGCCGCCCCACCTCCAGGGCGTTGGCGATGGGGCCGATGTCGGTGAGCCGGAAGCGGCGCAGCACCGCCGTGTGCGATGCGGTGACGAACCAGATGCCGTCGGCGGCATTGCGGACCACGGCGCGATACATGGCCCGGACCGGGTGCCATTTGCGCGACGAGAGCTGCGCGGTGGGGTCGACGTTGTCGCGGAAGTCCTGCAGCACCTGCGAATGCAGGGCGTGCCCCTTCCAATACAGAAAGCGAGCCGTGACGGCTGCCGCCGCGTCCGACAACCGGCCCGGCAGCAGCCGGTAGAACGTCGAGACAAGCACCGTCAGTTGCCTGCCCAGCAGCGAAACCCGCTGCGGGCGAGCTGGTTCCGGCATTTCGGACGCCCAGGTCCTAGGCTCGGGTCAGCTCGGCGTATCGCGCGATGTGCTGGGCGGTGCTGCCGAATTCGTACTGCATCGCGGTGAGCCGCTTGAAGTAGTGGCCGATGGCCAACTCCTCGGTCATCCCCATGCCGCCGTGCAGCTGCACCGCCTGCTGGCCGATGAACCGCGCGGCCCGGCCGACGGTCGCTTTGGCGGCCGACACCGCGCGGGCGCGGGTCGCCTCGTCGGCGTCGAGTTTGAGTACCGCGAGATAAACCGCGGCGACGGCCTGCTCGAGTTCCATGTACATGTCCACCATGCGATGCTGCAGCACCTGGAAGCTGCCGATCGGCTGCCCGAACTGCTGGCGCTGCTTGCAATATTCGACGGTGTCCGCCAGCACTTTTCGCATACATCCCACCGCTTCGGCGCAGACCGCCGCGGCGCCCTCGTCACGCGCCCGGCTCAGCGAGGGCCACGCCTGGCCCGCATCGCCCAGCAGCGCCGCGCCCGACAGTCGCACGTCGTTGAACGTGATGTCGGCGGCACGCCGGTCGTCGATGGTGCGGTACGGATGGATTTCGATGCCCGGGGCATTGATTTCGGTGCGGAACAACGAGATTGAATTGTCGTCCGGGTTGCGCGCGGTGACCAGCAGGTGGGTGGCCAGTGGAGCGGCCATGACCATCAGCTTACGGCCGTTCACCAGCCAACCATCGCCGTCGGGTGCCGCCTGGGTCGACACGTCCTGCCAGCGGTCGCCCGACTCCGGCTCCGCGGCCGCCAGTGCGACGATCGCGGTACCGTCGATGATCCTGCCCAGCAGTTCAGTCGCCGCCGCCCCGCCGGCGCGGTGCAGCAACCCACCGCAGACCACGACGGTGTCGACGTACGGTTCGATCACCAACGCGTGTCCCAGCGACTCGGCGATGATCATGAGTTCGATTGGGCCGCCACCGATTCCGCCGACATCCTCGGGAAGGGTGGCCCCCAGGATGCCCAGTTCGGTGGCCAGACCGCGCCAGATCTCGGGCTGCCACCCGACGCCGGTCTTCGCCGCGGCGCGACTCTTCTCCAGGTCGTAACGCACGGCGAGAAACTTTCCCAGCCCATCGCGCAGCAGGTCCTGCTCTTCGCTCAGATTGAAGTCCATTTACAGCCCCAGTGCCGCTTTGGCGAGAATATTTCGCTGAATTTCGTTGCTGCCGGCATAGATTGACCCGGCACGGTCGTTGAAGTACCGCAGCGGCGCCACCGCCTGCCACGGCTCGCCGCAGGCGTAACCGTCGGCGGGCGGCTCGAATTCGGTGACGGGGCCGCCGGGCACGGTGACGTGCGGCTGATAGGCGCGACCCCACGGGCCGGCCGCCTCCAGTGCCAGTTCGGTGAGCGCCTGGCTCAGTTCGGTACCGAGCACCTTGAGCATCGACGACGACGCTCCCGGGTTGCCCCCCTGCGCCACCGCGGCCAGCACCCGGTATTCGAGGATCTCCAATACTTCCGCGCGGATCCGCGCATCGGCCAACTTGTGCGCGAACGCCGGATCGTCGGCCAGCCGCCCGCCGCCGGGTCCGGGCTGGCTCGCCGCCACCGTGCCGATCTCCTCGGCCAGCACTTGCAGAGCGGGCGACACCGCGCCACCGCCGCGCTCGAATTCCAACAGGTACTTGGCGACCGTCCAGCCGTCGTCGATCTCCCCGAGGACGTTGGCCTTGGGCACCCGGACCTCGTCGAAGAACACCTGGTTCTGCACCTCTTCGCCCGAGGTCATCACCAGCGGGCGAATCTCGATCCCGGGCGAGGTCATGTCGATGAGCACGAAGGTGATGCCCTGCTGTTTCTTGCCCGTCCGGGAGGTACGCACCAGCGCGAACATCCAATTCGCTTCCCTGGCATGGGTTGTCCAGATCTTGCCGCCGGTGCACACCAGGTCGTCGCCGTCGGAGACGGCGGCCATCGACAGGGCGGCCAGGTCCGAGCCGGCCTCCGGTTCGGAGTAGCCCTGGCAGAAGAAGACCTCGCCGGTCAGGATCCGCGGCAGGAAATACTCTTTCTGCGCATCGGTGCCGAACCGGATGATCGCGTGCGCGACCATCCGGATGCCCATCGGGGACAGCGACGGCGCACCCGCCAGCGTCGACTCCCTGCTGAAGATGTAGTGCTGCGTCAGGGTCCAGTCGCAGCCCCCGAACTCGACGGGCCACGCCGGGGCCGCCCAGCCGCGCTCGTGCAGGATCGCCTGCCACGCCATGCTCGCCTCGTGGTCGGCGTAGACGCTGGTCATCAGTCGCCCCGCGCGGCGGAGTTCGGGGGTCAGCTTTTCGGCGAGGAAGGCCCGGACCTCGGCCTGGAAGTCCAGCTCGTCCGTTGACCACTGCAGATCCATGGGTTACCGGCCTAGGCGTCGTAGCGGCGGATTATCGGCGAAGCGTAGCCCACGGTCTTTCGGGCCTCGGCCGGTGCCCTTCTTGTCCCTGCCCGCAGTGCGGTCGAGCGATGCGCCCGGTGCGCGTAGGTTCTCGGTATGGCGGCACGTCGCGTCGGTGGGCGCCGATCCGCCCGAACCCATGGGAGGCTGCCTTGATAAGGATTTCCGGGCGCGCCGTTTCCCGTCGCGCATTCGTGCGCGGGGCCGTGCTGTCGGTACCCGTTCTGGGCGCCGCGATCGTCGCGCCGGTCGCAACAGCGGAGCCCGCCGAGTGCAGCGATCCGTCCGGCATGGTCGGTAATTGCGCGGCGCAACTGCCCCAGCAATTCACGTCGACCAGCTTCAGCACGACCGCGATCGCGGGCGGTACCAACTACTCGATCCTGTTCAGCACCAGGATCTCGCGTGGCCCGCTGGTTCCCTCGGGTGCGACCGGATACCGGATTCGTAGCACCAGCGTGTCGGGAACCAAGCTCGACGGCAGCCCCTTCTTACTGACACCGGGCATCGGCGAGGTAGGCCCGCGGATACTCGGGGCGAGATCGGCGTCATCCCTCGGGTTCGCGCTGGACGTGCCGTGGGACCCGAATCAGCTGGTGCGTTCATTCCTCTACGCCTACGAAGTCCAATTCCTGACCGGGCTGACGGGAATTCAGACGTGCCCGTACACCACCACGATGACTCTGGCGGACAACGGTATGACGCTCGGCGGTGTGGGTTCGGTGACGTTCTCCCCGCCGGTACTCACCGACTGCAGCGCTTAGCGCAGCTGCGGCCTCGGCCGATAGGCGGCGCCGTGGCACTCGCGGCGGAACGGGATCGTCGGGGCTGAGAGAATTGCCCGATGGACCAGGGGGCGCCCGACGACGGACCTTGTCCCTGTGGCTCGGGTGCCGGCTACTTCGAATGCTGCCGGCCACTGCACCGCGGCGAACGTGCCGCCGAAACCGCCCTGGCTCTGATGCGTTCGCGCTTCACCGCGTTCGCGGTCGGCGACGAAAGCTACCTGCTGGCGACCTGGCATCCGAGCACGCGGCCGCGACGGGTCGAGCTGGACAGCGACGTCGCCTGGCGGCGGCTGCAGATCGTCGACACCGAGGCCGGTACCCGCGACGACACCAACGGCGTTGTCGAGTTTCGTGCTCAGTACGTTCACCGCGGCAAACGGCACATCATGCGCGAGCGCAGCAGGTTCACCCGGGAAAAGGGTCGTTGGCTCTACGTCGACGGCGACGTCCGGTCTGACTGGGTCTAATCAGCCGGTACGGCGAGCTGGGTGGGCCCGTCGAAGCCGCGAAGAGTGGTGGAGTCCCCCAATTCCCAACGGCCGCTTTCCGGTTCGCCGGCCCGTTCGACCGTGCTCGCCGTGGCCACTAGCCGGCCGGGCACCTCCTTGGCCAGCTCGCACAGCCGGGCCGCGGCGTTCACCGGCCCGCCGATGACCGTGTACTCGAAGCGCTCCTTGGCGCCGACGTTGCCGGCCACCACCACACCGGAGGACACTCCGATGCCCGCTTCGCACTCGGTCACTTCGTCGCGAAGCCGCGCGGACATCGCGCGGGCCGCCGAAAGCGCTTCCGCGTCAGGGTTTTCCAGTGAGAGGGGGGCACCGAAGATGGCCAGCGCCGCGTCGCCCTCGAACTTGTTGACCATTCCGTGGTGTTTCTCGACCTCGTCGACCACGACGTCGAAGAAGCGGTTGAGGATCGCGACGATCTCTTTCGGCGGCCGAGAATTGGCCATCTTCGTGGAACCGATGATGTCGACGAAGACGACCGCCGCATGCCGCTCCTCGCCGCCGAGCTCGGGCTGTTCCTGTTCGGCCAGCGCTGCGACCTCGCGACCCACGTGCCGCCCGAACAGGTCCCGCACCCGTTCGCGCTCGCGCAAGCCGTGCACCATCCGGTTGAAGCCGCGCTGCAGCTGGCCCAATTCGGTGCCATCGAAGACCACCAGGTCGGTGTCGAGATCGCCGCGCTCCACCCGCTGCAACGCCTCCCGGACCACCCGCACCGGGGTCGCGGTGAACCAGGACAGCAGCCATATCAGGATGAACCCGAATACCAGCGCGAAGATCGCCAACACCACCACTGCAACGGCGAACTGCGTGGGCGTGAGGTTGCGCAGCGTCAGCGTCAGCACCCCGGCGAGCAGAATGCCGAGTACCGGGACGCCCGAACCGACCGCCCACACCAGCAGCGTGCGTCCCATGATTCCGGGGGCAAGCCGGCGCGGCGGCGGCCCGACCTCGAGCGCCTGGGCGGCCACCGGACGGAGGGCGAACTCGGTGAACAGATAGCAGCTGCCGGACACCACGATCCCGCTGAAGCTGACCCCGATCAGGACCTTCGGAACGTACTCGGCATCCACCAGACCGTGCAGCAAGGTGAGCAGCGCCGCCCCCACGCTCCACAAGATCAGCAGCACCCGCGTCAAATGCCAGGGCGCGAAAAACGTGTTGCGCTGGTCTTCCACGGTGGGCTCGCGCTGCTCGATCGACCAACGGACGTTGTTCATCACTCGATTAGTAGCCCAGATCACGCCGACCAGCAGCGCGGTGGCGATGTAGGCCGGCGCGACCACGAACGTGATCCACCAGACCCGGTGGTCGAAAACGCTGGGCGACGGGAAGATCACCGTCACGACGAGCAGCGCGACCCCGATCCCGATCAGGTTGGCGATCAACACGAACGTGGTGAGCACCACCTGGATGCGGATCCGGCGACGGCGCGGGCTGTCGGAGACGCGACCCAGCACCCAGGATCCGTAGTCCGGTGTGGGCGCGAGGTGCCCACTTTGCCTGGTGACCTTCTCGAGCACACCACCGAGCCGCTGTGCGTTGGTACGACGTGCGCTTCTGCCGGCCATGGTGGGTTAAGCCTTACCACATGCCCGCGGCGAGGTTGCTCAGGCGAACACAGGTGAGAAGGTGACCGGCATCGACTCGAGCCCGCTCACGAAGTTCGCCGGGCGCAGCGGGAGCTGCGCACCGTCCGGCAGGGACAAATCCGGCAGGCGGCGCAGGATGGTGCCGACCATGGTGGTCAGCTCCATTCGAGCAAGCTGATTGCCCAGGCAGAAATGGGTGCCGAAGCCGAATGCCAAGTGGTTGTTCGGGTTTCGGTGGATATCGAAATCGTCGGGCGCCACGAAAACCGCTTCGTCGAAGTTTGCCGACTCGAACAGCAGCATGATCTTCTCCCCGGCGTGCAACCGGGTGCCGTGAAAGTCGGTGTCCGCGGTCAGGATTCGGCACATGTTCTTCACCGGCGACGTCCAGCGCAGCATCTCTTCGATCGCGCCGCCGAGCAGCTTGGGGTCGGCGCGCAGCGCTTCCCACTGCTCGGGCCGCTGCAGCAGCGCGGCAACCCCGCCGGACAATGTGTGCCGGGTGGTCTCGTCCCCGCCGATGAGGATCAGCAGGGTTTCGGCGGCGATCTCGTCGTCGGACAGCCGGCGCCCGTCGACCTCGGCCGCCACCAGAACGCTGACCAGGTCGTCGCCGGGATTGCTGCGGCGCTGACCGATCAGTGCGTGCATGTGCTCGTTGTAGGCGGTCAGCGAGGCCACCGAACGGGCCAGCAGTTCCGGTGACGCCGTCGAACTCAACGCCACCACCATGTCGTCGGACCAGGCCAGGAACATGTCGCGCTCCGCGGGCGCCACGCCGAGCATGTCGCCGATCACCGCCATCGGCAGCGGTGCGGCGATGTCTGCCACGAAGTCGCACGTGCCGCGCTCGCAGACCGCGTCGACCAGCGCATCACACATTGCTTGAATCGAATCAACTTGTGCGGCAACACGTTTCCGGGTGAATCCGTGATTGACGAGCTTGCGGCGCAGTAGATGAGCGGGATCGTCCATATCGATCATGTGCAGCAGCGGTGGAGTGTGCGGCCGGATACCGCCGGCATTGGAGAACAGCCCCGGGTCCCGTTCGGCCTCGATCACCGCCCGGTAGGTTGCCGCCGCGGCCAGCCCGTTGCGGTCCCGGAATACCGGTCGGTTCTGGCGCATCCAGCGATACGCGCGACGCGCCCCGCCGTCGGCGTAGAAACGTCCGTCGGTGAGATCGATGTCCGGCTGCGGGGACGTCAGCGGGTACCTACTGCCCGGCGTTCTGGCCCAGCTCGATGGCGTACTGGCTGACGAAGTGGCCCGCCGAGGGGCCGCCGTTGCAGGATCCGTCGGACTCACCGGGACGCTTGATCCACAGGTAGGCGTCGGCGTGGGCGCCCGCGGTCGCCGTGGTGGGCGGGGTGCCCAGCGCCCGGCCGCTGGGGTTGCACCAGTTGGCGGCGGAATCACCGGCGGCGCCGGCTCCGTTGCGCCCGGTGTCGATGACGTAGTGCGCGCCGTTCGTCATGCCCGAGATCGCCTCGCCGTAGCCGATTTCCTCATCGGTGGTGAAGAAGTTCGAGACGTTGAGGCTGAAGCCGCGCGCGCGGCCCACGTCGACCTGGTTGAGCCGGTTGGCGATCTCCTCGGCGCTCAGCCAGCGCGAGTGGCCACCGTCGACGTACACGGCGGCGGCCGGGTCGCGGGTCAGCGTGTCGACCGCGTAGCGGATCAGATCGAAGCGCTCCTGGCGCTGGTCGGCCGAGAGGCAGTCGGCCATGTCCAGGGCGTCGGGTTCGATGATGACCGCCGCGGGTGAGCCACCCAGGCCCGAGGAGATGCTGTCGATCCAGGCGCGGTAGTCCGCGCCCGACGAGAACCCGCCAGCCGCGTAACTTCCGCAGTCGCGGTGCGGCAGGGCGTAGAGGGCGAAGATCGGCATGCTGCCGGCGGCCTGCGCCGCCCCGGCGTAGCTGGCGACCCTGCCACCGACCGAACCGGCCGGGAACGCCTGGTCAAGCCAGTAAGCCTGGGGCGTCCCGGCTATCGCGGCCAGCTGTGCGCTACCCGGATTGGCGTTGTGCGCCGACATGGCCGCCGAGGCGGGGTCGACATAGAAGGGCTGACCGGCCAACGGGTTCCCGGAATCGACCAACCGCATCGCCGGCGCGCTGTGCACCGACTCGATGCCTACGACAAGGGCCGCAACGGCCAGCAACGGAACGAAGGTACGGGCGAGAGCCCCGGCAGCTGAGAACATCACGAAAGCAAAATAGTGCCGAACGTCAAGAATTGGTAACGGAACGGCGTAATCGCTGCTCAGCGGTTACCGGCGGGGCCGGCGCTAACTCTTCTTGCTGGGAATGACGATGATCACGATCAACGTCAGGATGCTGAAGAACAGCCCCAGGAGCCCCCAGCCGAGCGGATTGCGCCCCTTCATGCCGGCGATCAGGGCGACGACAATCGCGGCGATCACGCTGCCGATGGCCACGAAGATGCCCTTGATGCCTTTGAGGATGAAACCCGCCGCCTGGGGATTGTCCTGGGCAGCCAATACGAGTTGGTGAAGCATCGGACCTCCTGGGCACCGGGGTGTACGTGGAATCGCTGATTAGCCCGGCGATTCGCCCGGCAAACTTCAGTGCCCGGTGAACTCGTCCATGGAGTTGTAGACGCCAACCCGCCGCAGGTAGGCGTCCCGCGCCCGGATCGGCAGCACCGCGCTGAGCACCTTGTTCAACTTCGAGGTCCACGGGATGACGACGAACGGATCGCCCTTCAGCATCGCCGCCCACGTCTGGTCGACGACGTCCTCCTGCTCGAGCATCGGCGTGAACAGGATTCCCTTGGCGCCGTCGAACATGCCAGTGTTGATGTAGGTGGGGCAGACGGTGGTGACCTTGACCCGGTCGTGGCCCGCTTGTTCGAGCTCGAGGCGCACAGAGTCGGAGAAGCCGATCGCCGCCCACTTGGACGCGGCGTAGGCCGCCATGCGGGGGATGGCGTTGAGGCCGGCCGAGGACGCGATGTTGACCAGGCGACAGTCGGTACCGGACTCGATCATCGCCGGCAGGAACTCCCGGGCGACCAGCATCGGGCCGATGGAGTTGACCTCCATCGTGGGCATGAAGTCGCGCGGCTCGTTCTCCCAGAAGTACCCGTTGCCGCGCACGATGCCGGCATTGTTGAACAGCACCTGCACCGTGCCGACGGTCCTACGCGCCTGCTCTGCGGCCTCGGCGACCCGTTCCTGCGACGTCACGTCCACGATCTCGTAATGGATCGTGCCGCCGGCCGCTTCCAGCTCTGCCGCGGTGTCCTTCAGCGCGGCCTCGTTGGCGTCCCACAGCACTACCGACGCTGCGCCTTCCTTGACGGCGTAGGTGGCGAACAACTTGCCAAGGCCCATGGCGGCGCCGGTGACCAGGACATTGAGTCCGCTGACTGACTGCATGGTGGCGCTCCCTCGTGGCATCTGCGTTGATGTGACGGCGTTTACCGTTCTACCCGTTCATCTGCCGGGCTATGCCGTCGGCGATGAGTTTGCCGGCGCGAAGCGGTCCGACTCCCCACACGAACGCAACCGAAGCCGGGCGAACGGCCTGGCCCTGGTCCACATCGAACTGTTCGCGACGGCGCCCGATTTCCATCTCACGGCTGCGTCATCCGCGGCGGAAAGCAGCACCAACGGTCCCGCGCGTTACTGTGCTGTGGTCGGCCCCAGCCGTGCACAGTGAACAGGCCGATAGAAAAGTTGGACAATCCATGACCGCAGCAGCAGAAGCGTCCGTCCTCGAAGAACGGGTCGGCCACCACTACCAGATGGACGGCACGTACTTGGTAGGCCGGGAAAAGGTACGTGAGTACGCCCGTGCGGTACAGGACTACCACCCCGCGCACTGGGACGCCGGCGCCGCCGCGGAGCTGGGCTATTCGGGGTTGGTGGCGCCGATAACGTTCACCTCGGCGCCGGGCATGGCCTGCAATCGCCGCATGTTCGAATCGGTGGTCATCGGTTACGACACCTATGTGCAGACCGAAGAGGTCTTCGAGCAACACCGTCCGATCGTCGAGGGCGACGAACTGGTGGTCGACGTCGAACTGACCTCGGTACGCAGGGTCGCCGGCAGGGACCTGATCACCGTGACCAACACCTTCACCGACGCCGCCGGCGAGCGCGTGCACACCCTGCACACCACCGTGGTCGGGGTCACCGCCGAGGACATCGGTGCGACCACCAAGGAGGCCGTGCAGAACGCGATGATGCACGACTTCAACATTCTCGACATCGGTGAAACCAACGCCGCCTACGTGAAGACGGTGCGCCCGCAGGGCGAGGTACGCATCGCCGAGGACAGCGCCCGCAGACCCGGCAGCCGCAATTTCGACGATCTCGCAGTCGGCGACGAGCTGCCGGCGCACCACACCCGGCTGTCGCGTGGCGACCTGGTGAATTACGCCGGCGTCGCCGGCGACGCCAACCCGATTCACTGGGACGAACAACTCGCCAAACTGGCTGGGCTGCCCGACGTCATCGCCCACGGGATGCTCACGATGGGTTTGGGCGCCGGCTTTCACTCCGCGTGGTCGGGCGACCCGGGCGCGGTCACCCGCTACGCGGTGCGGTTGTCGCAGCCCGCGATAGTGTCGGCCGCCGAGGGCTGCGACATCGAATTCAGCGGGCGCGTCAAGGCATTGGATCCGGCCACGCGCGAAGGGGTCATCATCCTCGGCGCGAAGTCCGGCGGCAGAAAGATCTTCGGCCTGGCGACGATGAACGTCCGCTTTCGCTGAGCGGTCGGGCAGCCGCGCCCTGTACGCCGTCGATCTGGACCGCGAATTCCATTACGGCGGAATGAGATCCAGCCCCCCCGGAGTCAGATCACAGGCCGTTCACCGACCGCTGCGGCTCGGGTAACCCCGCACTGGCCAGCGCGCCCGGGCTCAGATTGGCCTCGGCCTCGGCCAGGCGCAGCGCCACCTCCAACTCCAATCGGCGTTCGGTCAGCTGACGTCCGAGCAGGTCTTTGGCCTGCGCCACCCGGTACATCACCGTGTTCTGATGCACACCCAGACGCTCAGCGGTTCGCCCCCAGCTCTGGCCTTCCTCGAAGAACGCGGTCAGCGTCGTGCGGAGCCGGCGACTGCGCTCGGAGTCCGAGCCGAGTTCTCCGAGCTCGTCCCGGACGAACAACCCCGCCGCAGCCAGATCCTGTGTCAGCAGCGCGTCGAGCGCGACGTCTCGGTATACAGTGACCGAGCCTGCGGGGCGAGACAACACCGCACCCATGCGTAGACCGTCGCACGCCTGCCGGTGGGACCGGACGAAGCCGTCCAGCCCGTGGGCGACTCCGCCGACCGCGGCCATCAACGGGGCATCCACCGACAACTCCACGGGCGAGCGATCAGTGACATTCGGGCCGCTGATCCACGCCCACACAACGGATGCGCCGCCGGGGACAGCAAGCAACTCCATGCCGTTGAGGTGGTGCGCAATCTCGGCCGCGGCGCGTTTGAGCGCCTGCAGTGGCGGCTTGTCCTGGCTGAGTGGGTCGCTCCACACCACCACGGCGACGTGGGCCCGGTCGAGGTTGTACCCGAGCGCCGCGCTGGTCGCGTGCAGGTCGACGGGACGGCCGGACACGATCGCCATCACCAGTTCGGCGCGCACCGAGTCCGCGCCACGCACCCACAACTCCCGTTCGCGCTCGTAGTAGTCGACGAGGTCACCCGACACTTTCTCGCAAAAACCGAACAGGTACTGCGAGGCTGAGGTTGCCAGCTGCCACTTGACCTTCTCGGGAGCATCCGAGCGGCGTACTGCTTCGCGGAGCGCCGCATCGCACAGCCCGAGTCCGATCACGTAGCAGCGTGGGATCGCGGCTACCGAGATGCCGCGCTGGGCCAGTGTCGACACCCAACGCAGGGTGGGTTCGGGGGGCTGGGCGGCCGCCGCCAACTCCGCGGCGGAGAAGCCGCGCAGTACCGCATGCACGTTGCTCAGCGCGGCTTCGATGGTCAGCTGCACCAGGGGCTTATCCCCGGGGACATGCAATTCGGCGATCACCTCGACCGCGCGCAAACCGATGCGCTCGGCCAGATCCGCAACATCGACGGCCGCCGCTACCGCGGCCGCCTCCTGCGCTGCCATACGCGCGAGGTCTTGGACCAATTACGCCTCCCAGTCGGGCGCCCCAACCAGGCGACCGTAACACGCAGTCGTTCGCGCCCGTCCCCATTCCGCGGCCTTCCCCCGTGCCGGGCAAAGGCGTCAGCTCACCGGGGCGCTCCATAGACGGCCACCAGCACGCTGCGGTCCAGACTGTTCGCCGACCAGACGCCTATCTGCGTGTAGGCGCAGTCGGACATCACTGCGTAGTCGATCGGGTCGTAGTACCACTGGTCGATGACCTGAACTCCGTTGATGGCCAAGGCGGGAACGATCGCGACCGTTTGCGCCACCGCACCGCGGTACCCGGCGGCATTGGCCCGCGACTGCGCGGTGGACCCGTCCGAACCGATGTCGCCGTCCAGATCGCGGTTGTGCAGTACGTCGTCAGTGTGCCACTGCGCAGCAAGTTGCAGCCGTTTATCGATCTTTACGTCGTTGGTGCAGCCGGCTTGGTGCTGCACGGTGAAGACGTTGGCGACGACACCGTCGTTGAGGCGCTTGTTGTTCGGTACCAATGTGTTGTTGTCGTCGTCGGCGCGCGCGCATGGCGCTACAGAGGCGAGGATGCAGACGGTTGCCACGGTCGCCAGTGTCCGGCTCGACATCCTGATCCTTCGTATCCTTCGAGGGGCTGTCAGCGTCACAGCGGGTCGAAATGCGATATGAGCCAATGGTTGTCGTCCTTGTCGAGGATTACCCGGACACGGGAGGCCGAGGTGGCGGGCGTGTTGTCACCCACGGTGACGGTCTGGTTGACGAATACCAGCACGACGGCGTGCGTTGCCGTGGCCGACACCGGAGCGGCGGCGGGAACAGTCGCCGTGGCAGCGATCTGCTTCTGCTGAGCGCCGGGGATGACCACCGCACGGGTCAGCGAGGTGTACGCATCGAGGAACTGGCCCGTCAACCGGCTGCGGGCGGCGTCGAGGTCCTTTTGCACCGTCTCTGGGCGATACGACAGGATCGCGACCGTCCCGTCGGTGGCCGCACGGACCGCTTCGGATTGGGCGGCTTGGTCTTGCACCGTAACGCCGGTCTGCCATTTCAGGTATCCCGCGCCGACAGCCAGCAGCATCGTCAGCGCGGGTAGTACCGCGTAGGTCACCGTCGTCTTCCACCCAGGCCGGCGCCGCCTTCGCCGCCGCGCCCGATCTTCAGGCTGGGCCGTTTCGACATCGACGGTTTCGTCGTCGGCCTCGGGCTCAACAGATTTCACCAGTGTCATGGCACAAACTCCACCCTCGAGATTTTGAACTGGTCGCCGATCCGCTGGATCGAGATGCGCATCCGCCACGCACGGGGAACCGGTTCAGTCCCGTTGGCATCGGACGTCTTGACCGACGCGGCGACGATCACTTTGGCCGCCTCCGCCGTCTGGGACTCCATCGCGGCTTCGGTCACCGTGCCCACCGACGACGACTTGGCCTGCTTCACCACTTCGATGAACGGCGCCGACCGTTGTGCGAACTCGTCCTGGAACTCCCCGGTCGAGTTGTCCATGATGCGGCGCACGTCGGCGTCGACGTGTTGCCAGTCGATGGTGGTGAGATTCAGTGCCGCCTGCCGGGCGGTCTGTAGATACCGGGCGCGTGCCTGCTGCGCGTGCCGAGCCTGCCAGTTCTGCCATCCCAGCCAGCCGACCAGCAAGGACAAGGCCACAACGGCGACCACTCCGAAAGCCACCGGGTGCCGTCGTCGTCGAAACGGTCTACCGCTGAACGCCGGTGGCTCAACGTCATTCGTGTCTTCCTCGGCGACGTAGTCGTCGAGTGCACTGTCCTCGGCGTCCGCGGTCAGCGTCATGATCCCGGCGGAAGCAGCATCGTTTGCCATGTCTTGTCCTTCGGCGCGGTTTGGGCGAGGTCGGATTGTTGATACAGATTTCCGTCGGGACCGACATAGGCGCCGGTTGCGGGGTCGTAGTAGGCGACGGCGATGGGCGGCGGTGTCGGCTGGCCCGGCCGCAGCTCGGGCACGCCCTGCCCGCTGTAGGTGGCGTTCGGATCGCCCTTCCAGTTGAATCCGTCGTTGAGCGGCACGTATTGCCGGTCACTTTCGCATTCTCTGACCGTCGCCGCGCGCTTGCCCGGCACCGTCTCGCACGGGGTGTTGCGGGCACCGCGCACGCCCAACGGGGAGTCCTGCGGCACACGGCAATACAGATCTCCGGGGACGCGATCCGGGTAGTCGGTGAGGGCCGCGCTCCGGCGCTGCTGCGCCGGCAGGTATCCGGTGGTGCACGGAGGCGGCAAATTGAGGTTGAGGTTGAAACTCAGGTAAGCACCCTGGTACGCCTGTTTGGTGTTGACATTCGCGGCCAGCGAGCCCTGCTCGATGGACACCAGTTGCGGCAGCAGCACCAGGATCTGCTCGAGATCGTTGTGGTAGGCCAGTCCAACTTTGCCGACGCTGAGCAGGTTGGCCATCAGGATCGGGATGGTGGGCTGGAGCCGGTCGACTAGCTGGCGCGCCTCGGCCAATGCCGGTGCGGTCCGGTCGATTACGACGGCTACATCGCTGTCATGGGTCTGCAGCTCGCGCGTCACGGTGGCCAGGTGCGCGGCCCAGTCCTGGATTGCTCCCGAGCTTTGGGTCTGCGAGTCCAGCACGGGTTTGGCGTTGTCGAGCAGCGCGAGAAGAGGATCCAGATTCTCGCGGGCCTCGATGGACAGGTCGGTGCCACCTTGGACGATCTTGGTCAGCTCGGGCCCGAGTCCTCCGACGGCGGCGTAGGACTCGTCGACGACGGTGCGCAAGTTGGCCCGAGGCACTGCTTGCAGTCCGGTCTTGAGGCTGTCGAGCAGAGTGTTGATATCGCGCGGCACCGAGGTGTCCTGCAGTGCGATCACGTCGCCGTCCCGCAGTGGTCGCGCAGAACTGCTGCGCGGCAACAACTCCACGTACTGTTCGCCAATCGCCGACTGGCTGTGCACTTCGGCCCGCAAGTCACTGGGTATGTCGATTCCGGACCGCAACGACAGCGACGCGACCACCCCGGAATCGGTGAGGTGCACTGACTCCACCCGCCCCACTTCCATTCCCCGGTAGGTGACGTTGCTACTGGCGTACAGCCCCCCGGTGACCGGTAGTTGCATGGTGATCTTGTAGTGCCCGATGCCGAACAGTTTGGCCGGTAGCTTCATGTAATGCACGGTCATCAGCGCCAGCGCGACGAGCGCTACCACTGTGAAGATGGCCAGCTGAATCCGTGCTTGTCGATTCAAGTGCACGTCATCGCCCCTGGTCCACGTGATAGGGCGCGGTGAGCGGATTGCTGACGTTGCCCGGACCGCCTGCCATGCACGGACTGGGGAACTGCCCGATGGTGCGGCCCCACTGCAACTCCAGCCAGGTCAGGTGGCACTCCCACCGCGTACCGGTGAACAGGCCGGCGTCGAGGCGGCTGAGGGTCAGGTCGATCACCGCGGTCAGGTTCGCGTAGTCGCCGCGCTGCCACTTTGCGATGTCGGCGTTGGGAAACGGGTAAGTGGGAATCAGGCCAAGCGATTTGGTCAAACTCGGTCCCGCATTGGCCAATGCCTCCAGTACCGGACCGAGTTGCTGCAGTTCTGCGACGAGATTCTGCTTGCTCTCATTGACGGTCAGGGTGGTCAGGGCGCTGAACTTGCCGAGTTGGCCGGCGGCTTCGACCAAGTTGCCGCGTTGGTCGTTGAGTACGGCCAACGCGTCGGGAATGGTGGCGACCGCTCGGTCGAGCACCGGTTGCTGTTCGGCGAAGGTTCCGACCAGATTGTTGAGACTGTCGGTGGCCGCAATGATGTCGGCGCTCTGCTGGTTGAGGTTCGTGGCGAAGGTGTTCGATTGCTGCACAAGGTTGCGTAGATCACCCTGACGCCCGCGAAAGGCCGTGCTGAGCGCTTCGGTGATGTCGCCCACCTGGCCCACCCCGCCGCCATTCAACACCAGTGACAGCGCGGCGAGCGTCTGTTCGGGAGTCGGGTAGGCGCCGGCACGCGACAACGGGATCACCGAGCCCGCGTGCAGCCGTCCTTGGGACGGCTGGTCGGTGGGTGGGGCCAGTTCGAGGTGCAGGGAACCGAAGATGGTGGTCATGCCGATCTTCACCGTCGCGTTGGCCGGTAGCACTACGTCACCGTTGAGCCGCATGGTGACCAGCGCGTGTTCGCCCTGTAGTTCGATCCTCGAAACGTGACCCACCGTCACGTCGCCCACCCGGACTCGCGAATTCGGTTGGACGTTACTCACATCGGGCATTTGCGCTTGCACGTCGTAGGCCCCGGGGCCGTTGCCCTCGGTGCCGGGCAGCGGCAACGAGTTCACGCCGCGCCAGCCACAGCCCGATGTCATGGCGATCGCCGCGACGCTCAGGATCCCGGCCGCGATACGTTGCCACGGAGGCATTTTCATGAGCCTCCTCGTGGGGGAGCCATCAAACCGGCCAGGCCGGCGGCAGGATCGGTGAAGGTCGGCGGGGCGGGGGGCGCCTCGGCCGGCAAGCCGGCGGTTGCGGGCGCGTGCGAATTCGACGGAGGCGAAATCGGTTCTGGTGAAACGAAATCCGGTCGCATCCAGTCCTCGCTGTAGGTCACCTCGTTAGGCCGCGCCTGCGCTCCGACCAGTAGGTCCTCACCCAGGGGCGGGAAGTTGTACTGCCGGTTCTTCACGATGGGCGCCAGATATTGCACACACAGCTTCGAGGCCTGTTCGGCCCCCAGCCGGGAGGCCGCCTGGATTGCGCCGCAGAGGAACTGGATCGGATTCGCGAAGTTGTTGATCATCAGTTCACCGGTGAGCGATCCGTTGGCAGGTTCGTAGATGTTGTTGAAATCGGCCATCACGGTGGGGATGCTGTGCAGCGTCTGCTTGAGATCTTCGAGGCTGGCCGTTACGGCGTTGGAGATCGACGTAAGCCTTTCTGTGGCAACGCCGATCGGTTCCCGGTTTTCTGCGACGAAGCTCTGTACATCGTCTACCACCGCGGCCAGATCATGCACAGCCTGTCCTACTGCGGTCGGGTCATCGGCCAACGCGCCCAATACCTGTGCCAGGTTGACATTGAGCTGGCGCAGCAGATGCCCGCTGTCCTGAAGTGCGGTGACCAGCGTCGAGAGATTCTTGATGCTGCCGAAGATGTCCTTGCTGTGATCGCCCAGCGCGGACACCGTCTGCGACAACTTGATGACCGTCTCCCGGATGGCGGGTCCCTGACCGCGCAGGTTGTCGGCCGCGGTGTTGATCAACGCACCGAGCGTGCTGACTCCCCCGGGCTCGGTGGGTTGCAGCATGTCGGTCAAGCGCTCCAACTGCGAGCGAATGGCGTCCCACTCCACCGGTACCGCGGTGCGGTCCTGGGGGATGACCGTCGTACTGCGCATCACCGGCCCGCCTGCGTAGGGCGGGGTGAGCTGGATGGCGCGGCCGGTCACCAGCTGCGGAGACAAGATCACCGCGTGGGCGTCGGCCGGGACCTTGTACTTACGGTCGAACCAGAAGGTGATCTTGGTGCGCAGTGGTTCTGGTTCGATCTTGTCCACCTTCCCGACCGGGACCCCTCGAATGCGGACGTCGTCACCGACGAACAGGCCGGTGCTGTTGTCGAAGTATCCGACCACGATCGTCTTCGCGGTGTGGTCGCCGATGTCGATCACCAGCACCACCCCGGCGATCAACAGACCGACCAGTACCGTCACCAACATGGGCCGCGCGCCGCGGATTCGTTCTGTCACGGTTGGGCTCCGGTAGGTGCAGCGGCTTGGGTCGGGGCCGGGCCGGGCGGCCCCGGAGGCGGCCCGCCCGGCGGCGGCGCCGGCAGCGGCTCGACGTAGGGGTAACACCCGGTGGGGCCGGGCAATGCCAATCCGGGCGGCCCGCAGCCCTGATCGCCGGGGTTGCCGGTGATGGCGTCGGGCAGGGTGCGGCGCGGCTCACCTCCCTGGCCGGTGCGCGGGTAGGGCACCGGCAGGGGCGGTGTGGCAGGCTGACCGGTCTGTGGATCGCTCTGCCGAGATGGCGCCAACGTCGCTGGGTCCAGTCCCAGATCGGAGAATGCGGCGTCGACGAAGGGCTGGACGAATTGGCCGGGCAGCAAGTTCACGACGTAGGCCTTGAAGAACGGCCCCGAGGAGATCGTTTCACCCAGCGACATGGAGTAGGTACTCAGCCCCTTGATCGCTTCCTTGATTCGATCCTTGCGATTGTCGACGATGGTCAGGACACCGTTGAGCTTGTCCAGCGCTGGTTTTAACTGCTGGCGGTTCTCGGCGATGAACGCCTTCAATTGCGTTGCCAGCGTGGAGATGTGGCCGGCCAGCTGATCCAGCGCGGCGCTTTGCGTACGCAACTGGGCGAGCAGCGCATTGGTGTCGCGGACAAGGCTGACAATCCGGTCCGTTCGTCTGGCCAGCACACCGGTGGCTTTGGCGGCGTTCTCCAGCAGGTTGCGTAGTTGCTTGTCGCGGTTGTTCAGGGTTCCGGCGAACCGCGCGACACCCTGTACGGCCTCCCGCAGCTGCGGTGGTGTGTCGGAGAACGTCTGGGCCAGGGTGGCCAGCGAGTCGGACAACTGGTTGGTATTCAGGCCGCTGATCGTGGTGGCGAGGTCGCCGAGCGCCTCGGGCAACTGGTACGGCGAGGTCGTCCTTTGCATGGGAATCGGCTCGGTGAGCTCGCCGTCGCCGCGTGGTGTGACATCGAGTTCCTTGGTGCCCAGCAGTCCCTTGGTCCGAATCGCAGCCTCGCTTCGGTCACCCATGTGGATGTCTTTGGGTACATCGAAGCCGACGAGAACACCGTTGTCCCGCAGCGTGATCGAGGAGACCTTCCCTACCGGAAAGCCTGAGATCTGCACGATCGCGCCTTCGAACAATCCTCCTGCGTCAACGAAATACGCCGCGTAGTCGTTGCTCTGCTTGACTACCGGCAGCATCTGGTTGCCCAACGCGGCGGCGGTGATCGCAACGACCACTAGCATGCCGAGGGCGCCGAGCACCAACGGGTTTCGTTGCGAGAAAGGCTTTTTCATCCTCATCTTGGTGTGCACCGCCCGCTGCTCTGTCCCGCGACCTTGACGTAGACCGGTTGGCCGCCTTTGCCGTTCAGCTTGAGCACGACGTCGCAGAAGTAGAAGCTGAAATAGTCGCCGTAGATACCTTGGCGGTTGAGCATCCGGTAGCTGTCCGGCAGCGTGTTGAGTATTTGATCGAAATACTCGTGGTCGCGCAGCACATTAGCTGCGACGCGGTCGGTTTCGCGTAGCACCTGTCGGGTCGGCGGCCGGATCTGGTGCAGCAGTTCGGCAACCGATCCGGTGGCTGCGTTGGTGTAGGCGACGGCGTTGACGATGTCCGACTTGCGTTCCGCGAGGGCATGGACGAGGTCCGCCAGGTTGGTCACGGCCCGGTCCAGTTGTCCACTTTGCCGGCCCAGCGAACCAAGGACCGCGTTGAGGTTGTTGACCACCTGGCCGATCAACACGTCTCGATCGGCCAGGGTGTTGGTGACCGCGGCGGCTTCACTGAGGAAGGAGCCGATAGCGGGGCCCTGGCCTTGAAAGGCCTGCAGCAGTTGGCCGCTGAGGTCGTTGATCTGCTGCGGACTCAGCGCGCGGAAGAGTGGCCGGAAACCACCGGTCACCGAATCGAGGTCCAGCGCCGGCTGAGTGCGGTCCAGGGGGATCGTTTGGCCGGGCCGGAGCACTTTCGGGTTGCCTGAGCCTGGCACCAGCGCCAGGTAGCGTCCGCCGATGAGGTCGTCATAACGGACTTCGGCGCGAGTGCCCTCCGTCAGCGTCGCGGCCCGGTCGGCACTGAACTCGACGCGAACTGTGGCGTCGCGATTGACGGCGATCGCCTTGACCTTGCCGACCTCGACGCCGGCCACCCGGACCATGTCGCCGGCCCGCAGCCCGGACACATTGGTGAACTGGGCTGTGTACGTTTGCGCGCGTGCGCCGAACCGGAGCTGCGCGAACACCACCACCGTCGCGGCCAGGGCCAGTGCACAGACCATCATGAAAATCCCCAGGCGCCAGACGGTTCCGGTGAGATTCTTGGTCACGGGCGTCCTCCTGTGTCGCGCGAGACGTGTGGCATCACGACGCACCGCCCGATCCGGGGGCCGCGGCGGCATCCGCGGGCGGAACTCCGGGCCACAACGGAACGCCTCCGGGCCCGTACAGCGCAGCCCCGTAGGGCGGGGCTCCCGGATAGGGTTCGGGCCCCGGCGCCGGTCCTGGGAGACACTGACGGATGCTCGGCGGCTCCGGTATGCCCCGGGTGACGGGAAAGTAATTGGCCCAGCAGGGTCGTCCGATGCCCGGATTCGGGCGGATGTCGAGCCCGGTGCCCCACCCGGTATTGGTGATCAATTGGCGCACCGGGAAGTTCTTGGTTGCGTCGGGCAGGGATCCGCATCCTGGCCTTCCGCCGGGTCCGCCCTTGGCGGCGACGGTCGGCAAGTTGTCGGGATACATGTACGGGTCGTTGCCCAGCAGCAGAGCGACGTCGACGACGAAGCTTCGCCCGTTCCCACCGAAAATGCCCTTGCCGTTGTCGATGACCCATTGCGCGCCCTGCAGTGTGCACGCGTAGCTGGGGCTGTACATCTCGAGCAGTCGCGTGGTCGGCTCGAGGCTGTCGATCACGCCGATCAGGTTGTCCTTACTGGTGGCCAACAGGGTGGTGCCGTCCTTCGTGAAGCCAATGGTGTTGAGCAGCAACCGGTCCAGGTCCGCTTTGTGGTCCACCACGGTGGTGCTGGTGGTGGCAGCCGCATCGAGGATGGAGACGATGTTCTTCGCCGCAGCGGTGTAGGTGTCGCTGCCGGCCTGCAAGGCCCTGAGGTCGGCCCGGAACAGGTCCTTTCGGGCATTGAGCGCGGTGAGCACCTCGGTGAGGTCCGTGGTGGCCCGGCCGATCCGTTCACCTCTGCCGCGCACCGCGTCGGCCACGGCGGTCAGAACTGCGTTGAGCTTGACCGGGTCCACCATTTTGAGCAGTTCGACGACGTTCTCGAAAACGGTGTTGACTTCCGTCGTGACGTTGGTGGACCGCAGCACAGCGCCGCCCCGCAACCGTTGTGCGCTGGGGTGTTCCGGATAGACGAGCTCGACGAATTTGGCGCCGAATACGGTGGTGACCGCGATCTTGGCCTCGACATTCGCTGGGATGTAACGGATCTGATCCGAGTCGATATCCAGCTTTATCCGAGCACCACCCTGCCCACCCCCGCTGATCTGGCTGACCCGGCCAACCTCGACGCCACGCAGTTTCACCTTCGCGCCCGTCTCCAGCACCAATCCCGAGCGGTCAGAAGCGAGGGTCACCGGCACCACCGAGCGGAACGTGCCGCGAAATGCTGCCGCAGTCGACAAGGCCAGGACCGCGACCAGGAGCAGCAGGAACAACGGCCACCAACGGGTGGGGATGCGTTGCTCTCTGTGCAGGGGGTTCATGCCGTCATCCCGCCAGATGGAAGTTGCCAGACTGCCCGTACACGGCAAGGGTGACGGCCACCAACACAATGGCGCCGACGACCATCGAGGCACGTACCGCGCGACCGACGGCCTCCCCCACCCCGGCGGGACCGCCCCCGGCGGTGTAGCCGTAGTAGGTGCACACCAGCATCACGACGACGATCATCAGGATGGTCTGCAGGAAGGACCACACCAGGTCGGTGGTGTTGAGGAACGTGTTGAAGTAATGGTCGTACACGCCCACCGCCTGTCCGTAGATGGCCGTGGTGCCGAACCGCGCGGCCAGGAAGCCCGTCATCAGCGCCACGGCATACAGCGGGATCACCACGACGGTTCCGGCGACCACCCGAGTTGCGGCCAGATATGTGACACTGCGGATTCCGATGACCTCCAGCGCGTCGATTTCCTCGTTGATCTTCATGGCACCCATCTGGGCGGTGGCACCGGCGCCGACGGTGGCGGTCAGCGTCACCTGGGCCGTACCGGGCACGATCAGCCGGGGGATGAAGAAGGCCGAGGCGAAACCGGTGAAGGCCTCGACTCCCACCGATTGGAACTGCGTGTAGCCCTGCGCGGCCACCACCGCACCGGTGGTCATCGTCATGAATCCGACGATGACGACCGTCCCACCGACTGCCGCGAGAGCCCCTGACCCCAAACCCATTTGGGCAATCAAACGCAACAACTCCGGCCGATAGTGCAGAACCGCGTCCGGGATGCGGGCGAGTGTGAGGACGTAGAAGCGAGTTTGGTCACCGACGCGGTCCCACTCACCGACGAGTTTGTCCGCCGCCCGCGCCACGCGCGGAAATCGTGCCGCTGGGCTTGGTCCGGTCGACGAATGTGTCATGTCTCGTCCTGCCTCATCGCAACGTGAATTGGACGCCGACCGCAGTGACGATGATGTTGATGGTGAACAGCACCATGAAGGAGAACACCACGGTTTCGTTGACCGCATTACCGACGCCGGCCGGGCCGCCACCGACTGAAATTCCCTTGTAGCAAGCGATCAGGCCCGAGCCGAGGCCGAACAGAAATGCCTTGACGACGGAGACCACTACGTCGCCGAGTCCGGTCACCACCGTCATGCCCGCGACGAAGACGCCGGCTGACACGTGTAGCGCGAACACGCAGAACAGGAACGAGGCCACCATTCCGACGAGCACCACAAGTCCCATCAGCGCCACGGACACCGTCGTCGCGGCCAGCACCCGCGGAATCACCAGGGACTGAATGGGGTCGATACCCATGACCCGCTGCGCATCGAGTTCTTCCCGGATGGTGCGGGCGCCGAGGTCGGCACACATCGCGGTGGCGCTGGCGCCGGCAGTCACCAATACCGTTACCAGCGGTCCGATCTGATTCACGTTGAAGAATGCCGCACCGGCTCCGGAGAAGTCGGCGGCACCGAACTCGCTCAGCAAGATGTTGAAGATGAAGGTGTTGATCAGTGCGTAGGGAATGATCATCAGGACGGCCGGCAACACCGATACTCGCGCCACGAACCACGACTGAAAAAGGTATTCTCGCCACGCCAGTGGCGAGGTGAACAGTTCCACGAAGACATCCAGCGTCATGCCGAAGAATCCGCCCAGTGCGCGGACCGGCTTGGCGACCGGAGCGACGCTCAACAGCATGACCCGGCTTCCGTCTGGAACCCGTTGTCGCCGTTGGCGTGAAGCTCGCCGATGGCAGAACGACAAAGCGCGGATGCCACGTTTGCTCCCTCAGTCTCAGGTCACTCGGTCGGGTGAACGGTGGCGCGGCAGTGATAGCCGACGGCGACGTGTCATTGCGGTCTGCTTACTTCCGAAGCGGCTCGGACAGCAATGCGTCGAAAATGTGGCGTTCGACTTTCTGCGTGAGATCTAGGTGCACGTGCTTGGTTTCGGTGTATTCATCCAGCGACTGCTCACCGAGTTCGCGACCCAGTCCGCTCTGCTTGTAACCCCCGAACGGTAGTGCGGGATCTATCTGATGCCAGTTGTTGATCCAGATCGTTCCTGCGCGAAGGCGTCCGGCGATCTCGACGGCACGCTCGTAGTCGGTGCTCCACACTCCGGCGCTCAACCCGTACTGGGAGTCGTTGGCCTGGCGGATCGCGTCGTCTTCGTCGGTGTAGCGCAACACGCACAGCACCGGACCGAAGATCTCTTCGCGAGCTATCTCCATGTCGTTGCGCACTTCGCTGACGATGGTGGGTTCGATCCAGTAGCCTTTGCGGAAGCGGTCCCCGTCGGGGACACCGCCTCCTAGAACAACTTTCGCACCGTCACGTCGCGCGCTGTCGAGGAATCCGAGCACCCGGTCGCGCTGCCTGGCCGAAATGACCGGTCCCACATCGGTGTCGAAGTCGGTCGTGTCGCCCAGCTTCAACGACGAGGCCCGGTCGACCAGCCGGTCCACCACGAGGTCGTACATGTCGTCCGGTACCAGCAGCCGCGTCCCAGACTCACAGATCTGGCCGGAATAAAGCATGCAGCCGAACAATGCACCGTCGATCGCGACATCCAGATCGGCGTCTTCCAACAAGATTTGGGCGCCCTTGCCACCCAGTTCGAGGGAGACTTTCTTGACCGTTCCCGCGGCGAGTCGCATGATCTCGCGGCCGACAGCGGTGGACCCGGTGAACGCCACCTTGTCGACATCGGGGTGCTCGGCCAGCCGGGCACCGACCGTCGGCCCGGGACCTGTGACCAGATTGAGTACGCCGTCGGGAACACCGCATTCCTGTGCGATCTCGCAAAGGCGCAGCAATGTCAGCGGCGTCTTCTCATCCGGTTTGACTACCACCGAGTTGCCGGCGGCAAGCGCGGGTCCGATCTTCCAGATACCGAGCAGCAGAGGGAAGTTCCACGGCACGATTGCGGCGCAGACGCCGAGTGGTTCGCGGCGTATCACGTTCGTCGACAAAGTCGGGTAGGCCTGGGTCGGCACCTGGCGTTCCCACTGATAGTTAGCGGCCAGCTCGGCGAAGTACAGCAGGTGGGACGCGGCGTAGCCGATGTGGAAGCCGGTCGCCTGCCGTACGGTTGCGCCGTTGGCGTGGATTTCCAATGCGACGAGGTCGTCGAGTTCCTCGCCGAGCCGATCTGCGATCTTCGCCAGCACGGCCGAGCGGTCGGTCGGCGACATACGCGACCAGGAGCCCGACTCGAAGGCCTCGCGTGCCGCTTGTACGGCCGCATCCACATGCTCGGGAGTCCCACGGGCGATTGTCGCGGCGACTTCCTCGGTCGCAGGGTCGCAGATGTCGTCGACATCGTCGGAGTCGACGTGTTTTCCGTTGATGAACATTGCGTAGTGCCTGACGTCGGCTGCCACGGTCACTCCTTCGACTCGGTCAGGTCGAGTCAAGCGTGTCGGTGCAGGTGCTGACTATCACCCGATAGAGATGTTCGGGTAGACCCATCGGGGGTGGTGGCCTCGCGGCGTCGCGCCGCGGGATCGCCCCCTGCCGTCCATGACGCCCGCGCTACGTTGGTTCCTATCGCAGCGGGAACGGCGAAGGAGCTCAACGAATGCGAATCATCACCGTCGAGGAACACTTCGAGCATCCCGAGGTGAGCCGCCGGGTGCTGGAGCTGGGTGGCCCGCCCAGCGGTCTTCCCCTGGAGGAGCTCGCCGCGTTCGGTTCTCTATTCAACGACGACCGCGACGCCGCTACCCGTCTGGGTGGGCATCGGTTGGCGCATATGGATGCCGTGGGCATCGATGTACAGGTCGTCTCGCACGGCAACGGCAGTCCCAGCACTTTGGCCGCGCCCGAGTCGGTTGATCTGTGCCGCGAGGTGAACGATGACCTGGCACAACAAATTTCCGAACACCCCGACCGGTTCCGTGGCTTCGCCACCCTGCCACTCTACGACCCCGCCGCAGCAGCCGAGGAACTACGCCGCTGCGTCGGCGACCTCGGGTTCGTCGGAACGTTGATCGCCGGAACATTCGAGGGACTCTTCCTCGACGACGCGCGCTTCGATCCGATCCTCGCGGCGGCCGAGGCACTGGACCTGCCGATCTACGTCCACCCCGGGCTGCCGCACCCGCAGGTATCGCGGCCCTACTACTTCGGCGACTGGACCGCCGCCACCGGGGTGATGTTCTCCGGGCCCGCGTTCGGGTGGCACGCCGAAGCCGGCATCCACGTCGTGCGACTCATTCTGTCCGGCGCATTAGACCGTCATCCGGGCTTGAAGCTGCTCAGTGGCCACTGGGGGGAGGTGATGGCATTTTGGCTCGAGCGGCTCGACGAGACCTTCGCACTGGTGCGCCCGGGCCATGACCGCAACGTCAGCGATTACTACCGAGAGCAGATCTGGGTCACCCCGTCGGGAATGTTCAGTCAGCATCAGCTTGACCATGTGGTCGCCGCACTGGGCGCCGAGCGGATCGTCTACTCCGAGGACTTCCCCTACGTCAAGCGTGACAATGTCACCGAATTCCTGGTGGAGTCCCGGCTTTCCGAGCAGCAACAGCACGACATCGCGCACCGCAACGTCGAAGCGTTGTTGCGGCTCTGACGGAAGGAGTTTCTTATGAGCTTTCGGAACGGCACCGTGCAATCAGCCGACGGAACGATGGTCGAACACCGCATAGTCGGTGACGGCGGTCCACCGGTGGTTCTGGTGCACGGCGGAATTCAGGCCGCGCAGAGTTTTCAGCGGCTCGCCGAGATGCTGAGCTCCCGCTTCACCGTGTACGTGCCGGACCGGCGCGGTCGAAGGCCGGACGTGCCGGCGGGCGCAGACTACGGGCTGGCACGCGAAGGTGAGGATCTGGAAGCGTTGTTGCGGGCGGTCGGAGCCCGCCGGGTATTCGGCTTGAGTTCGGGTGCAATCATCGCGCTCTACACGGCCATTCAGTACGGCGAGGTGGACAAGCTCGCGCTGTACGAGCCGCCATTGACCATCGATGGTGCCGAGCCTGCGGCCTGGCTGCCGAAATTCGAAGCGGCTTTGACTGATTCGGGCCCGGCGGCGGCGGTAGTCGCCGTGCTGAAAGGGACCGGCGACCGTTCACCGGTGCAGCGGCTGCCGACCTGGTTGCTCACCGGCGTGTTGCGGATTGCGCTCGCCGTCGATGCGAGAACCTCAGGGCCGGCAGATATTTCCCTTCGCGACCTGATACCCACGATGCGCTTGGATGGAATCGCGACGTTGCAGTCGGTGGAATTGGTGAACCCCCGAATCGAGGAATTGCGCGCGCAGGTGCTGCTGCTGGGCGGGGAGAAGAGCGCCATCGCGCTCCATCGCGGACTCGACGCGTTGATGCGGCGGCTGCCCGAGGCCAGGCGCGTCGAGCTCAAGGGGATCGGTCACATCGCGGCCGACAATCGCGGAAAACCCCGGCAGGTCGCGGAGCTGCTCGAAGAATTCTGGGCTGATTGATACGAGCGCCGAACTGGGGAGCTAGTCATCCCTTTCGGGAGATAGCTTCACGGCAACCTCCGCGATGAACTGAGTATCGACTTGCCGACTCGGAGTGAGGTGGTCGTGGCGTTCGTCATAGCGGCACCCTGCGTCGCGGACTATTCGTGCCTGGAAGCCTGCCCGGTGGGATGCATTCGCCCCACTCCCGACGAACCAGAGTTCGATCGCGCCGAGCAGCTGTACATCGATTCCCGTTCGTGCATCGACTGTGCTGCGTGCGTTGAAGCATGCCCGGTCGACGCCGTGTTCGACGCCGAGCGGATCCCCGACCGGTGGCGGCATTACGTCGGCGTCAATCGGGACTACTTCGGTCGGGGCGAAAATGGTTGAGACTTCTACACTGCGTGTCGCGGTGGTGGGAGCCGGCCCGGCCGGAACCTACGCTGCCAGACATTTGCTCGGAGCCGGCGACGGCACGTACGCCGACGGTCGGGTGGCACTGCTGACCGACCGTGCCATCGAGGTCGACATGTTCGAACGGCTGCCGACTCCTTACGGACTGATTCGCGGGGGCGTCGCTCCTGACCATCCGGAAAAGAAGTTGATGGGACAGTTGTTCGAATCACTCACTCGCCGTCCGGAATTCAGGTATTTCGGCAATGTCGAGGTCGGCCGTGACGTCAGTGCCGGCGAGCTGTCGGACTGGTACGACGCGGTCATTTATGCGGTCGGCGCCAGTGACGACCCTGTTCTGGACATTCCGGGCGCGGATCTGACCGGCTGCGTGTCCGCCCGGCAGTTCGTCGGCTGGTACAACGGACATCCCGACCATGCCGATCTGGCAGTCGATCTCAGCGCCGAGCGCGCGATCGTCATCGGTAACGGCAACGTCGCACTCGATGTGGCGCGCATCCTCGCTCACGACCCAGAAATTCTGCGGCGCACCGATATTGCCGATCACGCGCTGAAGGCCCTGGAACGCAGCCGTATTCGCGAGGTCGTGGTCGTGGGTCGGCGCAGTCACCTCCATGCAGCGTTCGGCTGCGCCGAATTGGAGGAACTGGGCCAGTTGGAAGGAATCGGGATCGCCGTCGACGCCGCCGAGTTGGCCCTGGCTGGATCGCCGCCCGGGCTCGCGCGCCGCAAACACGACGCTCTGGTCAGCTACGCGTCCAATCCCAGTGCCGGCGGGGGCCGAAGGATCGCGCTGCGCTTCCTGACCACGCCGATCGCCATCGAGGGCAGCGAGAAGGTGCAAGGTCTGCGGTGGGCGCGCACCGGCCTGGTCGATACCGCCTCAGGCACACGGAATCTCGATCTGGCCGGCGTGTCCGACGTGATTCCGGCCGGCCTGGTGATCAGGTCCATCGGTTACCGGGGAAGTCCGGTTCCGGGGTTACCTTTCGACGAGGTTCGCGGGGTCTTAGCGCACCTTGACGGCCGTATCCGGGGATGCCCAGGCAGCTACGCAACCGGCTGGATCAAGCGCGGTCCGACCGGGGTGATCGGGACCAACAAGAAGTGCGCCCGTGACACCGTGCGCGCGCTCCTGGACGATGCCGCCGCCGGCCTGCTGCCCACGCAGCGCTCACTCGACCGTGCCACACTCGACGCACGGGTACGGGAGCGCGCGAGCGCGGTGGTAGACCTGCACGGGTGGCGTGCAATCGACCTCGATGAGCGACGGGCCGGACACCTCGAGAACCGTCCACGCCGTAAGCACACGCGGATACCCGACCTCGTCAGCGCCGCCCGGGCCGGTCACCCAGTCGGCCCGCAGCGGTACGAGATCATCGTGATCGGGTCGGGGCTGGGCGGGCTGGTCAGCGCCGCGTGCCTGGCGGCTTCGGGCAAATCCGTGCTCGTGCTCGAACAGCACGAGATCCTCGGCGGATGCTCGCAGGTGTTCCGGCGAAAGGGCAAGTGGGAGTTCGACTGTGGCGTCCACTACGTCGGGGGATGCGTGCCCGGTTCGGACAGCTTGATCCCCACCGTGCTCCGCGGTTTGGGAGTCGAGGACCGCATCGAGTGGTCCCGGCTCGACGACGACGGCATGGACACCGTCGTACTGCCTGAACACACCTTCCGAGTGCCGACCAACTGGGACGGGTTCGCCGACAACCTGGCGCAGACATTTCCGGCCGACGCCACCGGACTACGTAACTGCGTGGCGGAACTACGCCTCATCGGCGAAGGGGCGGACCGGATCAACGATGTGCCCCACTCAGTGCGTGTCGTGCTGCCGTTGGCTCGGCGCCCCCGGGAGCTGGCCGTCATCGTGCGGGCCCTGGAGCAGCCGATCGGGCGCATGTTCGACCGCCATCGACTGAGCCCGAAGGCCCGTACCGCCCTGCTGTCGCTGATTCATCTGCATAACACGCCACCGTCTCGGACTCCGGCGTTGTTGGTCGCGGCCCTGCTGCGGCACTACTTCAAGGCCGGCGCCTACTTCCCGACCCAGGGCGGCCAGGTTCTGGCAGCCAATCTGGCCGAGGTGATACTGAGCCATGGCGGCACGATCCGGACCAAAGCGCGGGTGCGTTCGATCGACATCCAAGCCGGTCGCGTCACCGGGGTCACCTTGACCGACGGCGAGGCCATCGGCACCGACATCGTGATCAGCAACGCCGACGCCCACCGGACCTTCCTGGATCTGGTTGGGCCCGAACACCTACGCCGCCGCACCGTGGACCGAATCCGCGCGTTCCGTCGCCCCCACTCGATCTTCTCGACCTACATCGCCGCCGACATCGATATCGCCGCGACGCGCCCGGCGACCAACTACATCCTGCACGGCCGCTACGACGTCCAGACCACCTACGACATGCTCGACCACGGACAGTGGGATCCGCGGGGCTGGCTGGCGATCAGTTCACCGACGCTGAAAACACAGGGGCGCAAGCATTTCGGCATTCCGGGCCACAGCAGTATCGAAGCCTTTACCGCCGTGCCCGCGGAATACGAGTTCTGGGGCGGTGGCGACCCGATGGCGGGGCCGTCCTACAAAGGTTCACCCACGTACATTCAGCGCAAGGCCGAAATCGAGGCCTCGGTCATGGACCGGGTACTCGACACATTGCCGGAGTTGACGGGTCACATCGTCTGGCAGGAATCGGCAACTCCCTTGTCGCACGAGCGTTTTACGCTCTCCCGGATGCCCTACGGCCCTGAGAATGCGAAGGATCAGATCGGACCGGGGCGGCGGCTGTCGGTCCGCACCGAAATCGACGGTCTCTTCCTGGCGGGGGCGTCCACGGTGTATCTCTACGGCATTGCGTTCACCATGCGCGGCGGTGTCGGCACCGCATCACACGTACTCGGGCGCGACCTGCTGAAGGCGTTTTGGGCCGGCGAAGTTATCAGCGATCGGGCGTCGCTGCCGGAGCACGGCCCCGGCTGGGATCCTTTCGATGTCTGTCGCGGGCATGTCCGCAAGGGAGCCCGCGGCGAGCAGCAGTTCGCGGCTACGATAACCGCCGGCTGAGCTGCGTATGTCGGAATAGCCAGAACAGCAACGTATTTCGATGTCACTGGCGCGTCACCTCGCCACCGTTTCACTGGAGCGGACCACGCGGCGACGCCGATACCCGGTCGGGAGACACAGTTACCGCGAATGGGAGGTTCCCGGTGTCACGCGGCCCTCATAGCGTGATGTCATGAACGCCGACACCTCTACCGTCACGTCCGCCGCGTCGAAGACCACGTCACGCAACGGCAACGGTGCCGTGAAGCGCAAGCCGGCCCCGACACAGCCGGCGGCCCCATCGCCACCGGCAGACCGCGTCAAGCAATCGCGCGCGCAGCGGCCGCAGATCACGGACAAGGCCGGTCAGGTCCAAAACGTCGGCCTCGACCAGTTGATGGCCGAAGCGGCCAGCGCGGACAACCGCTTCATCCCCGGATCGGAGTTCGTCAAGGCGCTGGGTGGCCTCGCGACACGACCGGGTCGCCTCGCTGGGCACACCGCGACGATGGTCGGCGATCTGGCCAGAATCCTCACCGGCCAATCCGGGCGGACGCCCGCCAAAGGCGACTCGCGGTTCCGGGACCCCGCCTGGACGCAGAGTTGGTTGTTCCGCCGACTCTGTCAGAGTTATCTCAGCATCAGCGACTTTGCCCGGACCCTCGCCGACGAGCCCGAGCTGGACTGGGCGGACCGGGAACGCCTGCGGCTGGTCGTCGACAATGTGCTCGACGCGCTGGCGCCGACCAACTTTCCGCTGACCAACCCGACGGTCTGGAAGACGACCATCGACCGCGGTGGCGAGAATTTTGTGCAAGGTGCGCGCGCGGCGGTGCGCGACGCGCGATCTCCGCTCAAGTTGCCGGCCAACGTCGACAAGTCCCCATTTCGGGTGGGTGACACGCTGGCCTGCTCACCGGGAGCGGTGGTGCGCCGCGAAGAACGCTTCGAGCTGATTCAATACCGGTCCCGCGTCGACGAAGTGTATGCCACCCCGGTGTTGCTGATCCCACCGATGATCAGCAAGTTCTACGTCGTCGACCTGTCACCGGGCAAGAGCATGGTCGAATTTCTCGGCGATCACCGACTGCAGCCGTTCGCGCTGTCTTGGGCGAATCCGACTCGCGAGGACGCGAATTGGAGCTTGGAGGACTATCTGGAATCCATCGTCGAAGCCATAGAGACCACTCGCGCGATCACTGGCGCCGACGCCGTGCACGTAGTGGGCTTCTGCGCCGGCGGGGTCGCCACCACCACCGCTGTGGCGCATCTGGCCGCGCTCGGCAAGATCGATCACGTCGCAACGCTGAGCCTGATGGTGACCGTACTCGACGTGCGCCGCGGCGGGCCGGTCCTGTCGGTGGCATCCCCCGACGTGGCCGAGGCCGCCAAGGCCAAGGTGCGGCGCAAGGGTTATCTCGCGGGCACCGAGTTGGCGCGCACGTTCGCCTGGTTGCGGCCCAACGAGATGATCTGGAACAACTTCGTCAACAATTACTACCTGGGCAATAAGCCACCGGCGTTCGATCTTCTTTTCTGGAACCAGGATTCGATGAACATGCCTGCGGCGCTGCACGCCGATCTGATGGACATCGGCATGTCCAACCCCCTGGTCACCCCGGGCGCTCTGAACGTGTTGGGCACACCCATCGACCTCGCCCAGATAACCTGCGACAGCTACGTCGCCGGCGGCGAAACCGACCACCTGACGCCGTGGCCGAGTTGCTATCGCAGCGTGGCGATGTTGGGCGGTGACACCCGGTTCGCGTTGTCGACCAGCGGCCATATCGCCGCGGTCATCCACCCACCGGGCAATCCCAAATCCTCCTACCGCATCGGCGACGAATCCTGTGCCACGCCGGAGGAATGGCTGCGCTCCGCTGAGATGCACCAGGGCACCTGGTGGCAAGACTGGGCACCATGGCTTGCGGAGCGTGCCGGCCGGACAGTAAAGGCTCCAAAACAACTGGGCAACAGAGACTTTCGATCCTTAATACCGGCCCCGGGCAAGTACGTGCTCACGCAGTCACCAGGCTGACCCCGATGCCGATCGACGTCGACAAAGCGCTCGGGGCCGTGCTGCCGCAGCGGCGCAGCTCGTGGAGTGCCACCGATGTCATCCTCTATCACCTGGGGCTGGGAGCCGGGTCGGTACCCACCGATCCCGCCGAGTTGGCCTACACCTACGAGGGACGGCTCCGCGTGCTGCCCTCCTACGGGGTGATCCCGGCGGTGCCGATGCTGCCCGACCTGCTCGCTGTGCCCGGCATACAGGTCGACTTGGCTGAATTGCTGCACGGTGAACAGGATTTGGAGATCCACCAAACGCTGCCGGCCGAAGCGGACGTGTGCACCTCGGCCACCATCTGCGACATCTCTGATAAGGGCAGCGGCGCACTGGTGGTGCTCGAGGCCGTCACCGCCGATGCGGCCAGCGGTCAGCCCTTGGTCACCAACCGGTTCAGTGCGTTCATGCGCGGCGAAGGCGGGTTCGGGCGGGCATCGTCGCGTCCGGCGCCGCCGCCGGCTGCCACCCCAGCCGGCGCTCCGGATGCCGAAATAGCTTGTGCGACATTACCTCAGCAGGCTCTGCTGTACCGGCTTTCCGGGGATCTGAACCCGATTCACGCCGATCCCGAATTTGCCGGCCGGGGCGGTTTCGATCGACCTATTCTGCACGGCTTGTGCAGCTACGGGATCGTGTGCAAGGCGGTCGTCGACGAGGTCCTGGGCGGCGATGTCAGCCGCGTCGCCAGTTACCGCGCCCGCTTCGCCGGGGTGGTGTATCCCGGCGAGACGATTGTGGTGCGGATGTGGCGACTCGACGACGCGGTGTTGATCGACGCGGTGTGCCAACAGCGAGGCACCGCGGTGTTGTCGAACGCGGTTATCGGGATCCGCTAGGGCACAATGCTTGTCGGCCGGCGATGCATCGCCGGAGGCGCCCCGTGCACCGCGGCCATCCGCATGTAGCGAAACACCGCCTCGGCGCGATTGGACGCTTTGAGCTTGCGCAGGATGTGCTTCACGTGCGTCTTGACCGTGCCCTCCGAGATCACCAGATGGGTGGCGATCGAACCGTTGCTCTTGCCTTGGGCCATCAAGGACACCACTTCGATCTCGCGCCGCGACAGCAGTGTCTCGATGCCGGAATCGGCGGCCAAAGACGCCGCCACCGGCGCAGCCGCCGCCTTCTCATCGTGCACTTGCCGTCGCCCGAGCACTGTTTGCGAGGTGCACAATTCGTCGGCAGAGTTCGCAATGTCACGCGCCATGCGTTGAATCTCATTACGCGCCGCGCGTAGCCGCTCACTGAGTGCCGTGCGCTGGAAGGCGTAACCGAAACCCTCGGCGAACAGCCACAGCACTGCCATGTCTTCTTCGTCGACGTGGCGGCGGCTGTTATAGCAGTCCGCGTGCAGTAGGCCGATGATCCGCCCATCCGGCATGATCGGCGCCGCGACGTAGGACCGCGACAGCGAGGCTTGCCCGATCGCCGGATTGGTCCGCCGGTCCTGCTGAGCGTCGGACACCAGCACCGGCGCGCGCCGGCGCATGATCTCGCTCTCGATGAGCGGGTGATCGATCTGCATCGGGTGCTCGCGCGCCGCCCGGACGATATCGCTGGCCCATTCTGGGTCGGCCTTGACGTGTACGGCCTCTACCCACCACGTCGACTCCTCGACCCGGGAGACGATGGCGCGGTCGAATCCACACCGACACAACTCGGCCGGTGCCCGGTCGAGCATCTGCTCGACGGAGTCCACGCCGCGAAGCCGCGACAGCGCGTTGCGCACCGCGGCGTAGCGAGCGTTGCGCTGGGCCGCGTGGGCCAGGGCCACGTCGACGCGCAACTGGCCGATCTCGCCCAGCAGACCGACGAAGCGGGTGTCCTGCGGGCGGGGCGCCGGCGCGGTGCCCACGGTGCTGCGCTTTGTCAGCAGGTCGTAAGCGGTGTCCAGTGCGCAACGGACCCGCACGAAGTCGCGGCCGTCGCCGACAGAAGAAAGGGCGCCGGCGCCCGGCAGCTCGGCCACCCGGCTCAACACCGCCATCACCCTTTCCCGCAGTACGGAGTCGCGGAGCGGATCGCCGACCACCGACCACTCGCCGGCATCGGGAAGGCGGGTCGGACGGTGGCGGACCGTGGCTGGTCCCGTGGACCGCCGGTCGGTTTGAACAGTCGCGGTAGTCACACCATCGACGTTAAAGAGACGGCCATCACTTGAACATGTAAGCGGATTCTAAATTCTGGGGCCGGTACTGGAAGATGGTCACAGCCCATGCGGAGCGCTCAGGCTGGCGCCGGCCGGGCCGTCGGGGCGCAGATTGGGGAGCGATCGACCGCACACCGCGATCGAGTATTCCGGTGCCACTTGCTCAGTCGAAGATCACGACCGGTTTGATCGCCTCGCCACGCTTGGACGCCTCGATGGCTTCGTTGATCCGGTCGAGAGAGAACGTGGTGATCAGCCGGTCGAACGGGAACTTCCCGTCTCGATAGAGTTCGATCAGCTCGGGGAGGAATTTCTGCGGGTCCGCGTCGCCTTCGATGACGCCCGAGAGCCGTCTTCCGAGCAGCAGGTGGCCCTGGTCGATGGTGATGTCGTGCTGCAGGCCGTGGAATCCGACAGTTGCGCAGTGACCCGGGGAGCGCAGGATTTCCAGTGCTTGGCGGATGACGGTGTTGGAGCCGACCGCATCAAGCGAGCAGTCCACCCCGGTGGAGACGATGTTCATCACGTCCCAGACCAAATCCTGGCTGGCGGTCGGGTTGAAGGTGTGTGTGGCGCCCAGCTCGCGCGCGGTCTGTAGCCGAGAGTCGTTGATGTCGATGGCAATCAGCGGATCGCAGCCCACCGCCTTGCCGGCCATGATCGCCGACAGGCCGACCGCGCCGAGCCCGAACACCGCCAGGCTCTCCCCGGCTGCCGGCCGCAACACGTTCAGCACGGCTCCTGCGCCGGTCTGCAGACCGCAACCCAGCGGGCCGAGTAGCTGCAGCGGTAAATCGGCGGGAACCTTGACCGCGTTGCGGGCACTGGCGATGGCCAGGCTGGCGAACGATGACTGACCGAACCAATTGCCGTGGATGTCCTCGTCGACGGCATGCAGGGTGACGGTGCCGTCGAGACGCTCGCCGAAATAGTTCAGCGGTGCGAACAGGTCGCAGTAGGCCGGTGTCTTGTTCCGACACGTATCGCACTCGTCGCAGTAGGCGAAGCTCAGCACGACGTGGTCGCCGACAGTCACGGTGGTGACCGCGGACCCGACGTCGACGACGACGCCGGCTCCCTCGTGACCCAGGACCGCCGGCAGCGGCAGCGGCACCATCCCTTCGGCGGCGGAAATGTCGGTGTGGCACACCCCGACGCCGGCGACGCGGACCAGGATTTCGTCTTCGGCCAATTCGGCCAGCTGCACGTCTTCGACCGAGAGTGGTTCACCTTCGGCCCGTAGCACAGCTGCGCGCGCGGCGTGGGGTGCAATGGGCCGGTCGACTGTCGGGATCTGCGATGCGGTGTGAGTCAACGGGTTTCCCTTCGCGTCACGGCCGCGTCGCTAGACGGCGTCCTTCTCGGCTACTAGCTCGCGGTACACCGGGAACAGCGGCTTGGTCAACGGGACCAACTTCAGAATCTTGTTGACCGGCCCCTTGGCCTTCACTTGGCCCTTGGCCAGACCCACTCCGAGGTTGTATTCGCCGCGCCAGAACTTGTTGCCGATGTCAGCGGGCATGTACAGCTTCACGTCGGCTTCGGGATTGTCTCCACCGTCGGTGACTTCGATCGTCGGTTCACGCAGGCGCACCGTCATCGCAGCGTCGGGATCAGTGTAGTAGACCTGCAGGTCGATATCGGCGGCTTTGAGCTTCGGGCCGACTTCGGTGTCATTGGCGGCACGAAAGACGCCCCCTAGATACTTGTAGATCTCCTCGGCGCTGGCGTAGTAGGACATAATTTCCTCCTCGAAGGATCAGTGCTGCAATGGTTTTCGAATTCTGGGGACGAGCGTCAGCGGGTGGGCGGAGTCCAGCGCACCGGCAACGAGTGCACACCGTGGATGAAGTTGTTGACCTGGTAGTCCGGCTCGCCGGTCAGCTCGATATCCGGTATGCGCGTGTAGATTTCGGTGAGCACCGAGCGCAGCATCTGCCGGCCCAGGGCGTTGCCCAGGCAGAAGTGCGGCCCACCGGCACCGAACCCCATGTGGTCGTTCGGACTGCGCAGGATGTCGAACCTGGCGGGCTCGTCGAAGTGGGCGGCGTCACGGTTGGCCGAGCAGTACCACATCACCAGGTGCTCGCCGGCTTTGACCTCGGTGTCACCGATGCGGGTGTCCTCGGTGGCGGTGCGCCGGAAGTGCATTACCGGGCTGGCGTAGCGGATGATCTCCTCGGTGGCGGTGCCTGCCCGGCCGGCCACGTCTTCCAACAGCAGGGCGCGTTGCTCCGGGAACTGCGAAAACAGCCGCACCGCATGGGCAATCGAGTGCCGGGTGGTGTCATTCGCGGCCGAACCCAGCAGCGAAAAGAATGCCCCGATCTCCCACTCGTCGAGTCGTTGACCTTCGAACTCCGCGTTCACCACCCAGCTGATCAGGTCATCCTGGGGATCCTTGAGTCGCTTTTCGGCCTGCTTGAGCGCGATCTCTTGAATGCGTTCCGATTCCTCGGCGTGGGTCGTCAAGGCGTCGCGGCCCAATGCCATGCGGGGGTCGTCCCAGGCCAGCATCCGCTCGGCCGCTTCCATGACGACGTGTTGCTCTTCGCTGTCGCGGTCGAGCCCGAAGAAATGCGCAAAGATGCGGCCGGGCACGTATTTGGCGTAATCCTCGGAGAAGTCGCCTTCGCCGCGGTCGATGATTTCGTCGAGGCGGTCGCGGGCGTGTTGGGTCACCCACTCGCTGAGTTTGCGGACGTTGCGGGGGGTGAAGGCCTGCTCGACGATGCCGCGCATCTTGCGGTGTTGTTCACCGTCCATCACCAGGAAGGAGGCGGTGGCGGTGATGACGATTTCGGGCATGTCTTCCATCAGCACGCCCTTGCCCGAGCAGAAGAGTTTGGGATTGCGTGAGACATAGCGGCAATCGGCGTGCCGGGTTACCGACCAGAACCCAGGTGTGTCTTCATCGGGGGGTAGCAGGGTGGACTCGTACGGCCGGTGATAGGACAACGACGGCTGGCTGCGCAACCGTGAAAACGCCTTGTCGCGTTCTTCGAAGTCCTGTGCCCAGAATGATCGAGAAGACAGGTCGAGGTCGGGGTCGCTGACGATCGACGGGTGCTCGGCGATGCTGCTCATGGCTGCTAGGTTTCCACCGGGCAAAAGGCTTGACGATCCAGCGGTTGGGGCAAGCACATCTCTCGTTGGGGGTGTCCCGGGACAGATCGGTCGGAGTCGACGGGCGCGATCACAGCTGGTCCTGCTCGGCGTTCTTGCTCAGGGCAGCGGCTGTGGCGCGGTTGACGATTCCTGAGCCCGCCAGCGCAAGTCCGCCGTCGACGACGATGCGCGCCCCGGTCACGAACGACGCCAGCGGTGATGCCAGCACGACGGCCATCGCGGCCACTTCTTCGGGGCTTCCGAAGCGGCCTAACGCGATTCCGTCGGTCCAGGCCTGGCGACCCACCTGCGCGGCCAGCCGCTTCATCCCCTCGGTTCCCTCGATCGGGCCGGGCACGATCGAGTTGCTGCGGATACCGTGCGGACCCCATTCGACGGCCAGGTGGCGCATCAGGCTGTCGATGCCGGCCTTGGCAGCCCCCACATGCGCCTGATAGAGGTACGCGCAGTCGGATTGGCCGGCCGAGATGAACAGCACGCTGCCGCGGGTCTGTTTGAGTTGGTCGAACGCGGCATGCGCGGTGTGAAAGGAGCCGAGCAGATCGATATCGACAACAGCTCGAAATCCATTGCTTGACACACTCTCTGCGGGCGCCAGGAAGTTGCCGGCGGCGCCGGCCACCACCGTGGTGAGCGGCCCGATCTCGTTGGCGGCATGGGTGACCGCTGCGGCCACAGCGTCGGGGTCGCGCACATCCGCGACCGCTGTGCAGACCCGCCCGCCCCATGACCGCAGTTCCTCGGCGGCGTCATGCAGTCGTTGCTCGGTGCGACCGCAGATCGCAACGTCGGCGCCGACCTGGGCAAAGGATCGTGCGATCGATAGGTTGATGCCACTACCGCCGCCGGTGACGAACGCGGCGGTACCGGCCAGCAGCCGCGGTGACAGTAGCTCGGTCAGGGCGCGCACGGTTGCCCCGTCACCGCGTTGGCCGCCGACAGAGCCGGGTTCTCCTGGTCGATCAGCGATGCGACAATGCGCCGCACCTTGAGAACTCCGGCATCGGCCGACACCCGGAATCCATTGGTGGAGCCAAGATATCCGACGTTGGCTTCGATTGTCTCCAGGACGCCGACGTCGACCCGCAGGACGCGTTCGAACACCGTGTGCAGATACTGGCGTACCCCGGCGTCGCCGAGGCGGTAATCACGGGCGAAGCGCCAGAACAGATGGGTGCTGGTCGGCGTCTCTGGCGTGACAGCCTGAATGCGGCTGTGCCGGAACATTTGGTCGCCGGGGCCGTAGATGTCCCATCCCTCGGCCAGCACGGCCGGAGAGACAAAGGTGCCGTGATGGCGGCGCCGGTAGACGGTGTCACGTGGCAGCGACGTGGCGGTGGCTTCCCAGTCGGCCAACGGGGCCACCGGCATCGCGCGGGCGAAGGTGACCGAGGTTTCCGACACCCGGATCTCATCGAGCGCGGGTACCGCAGCGAGGTCAGGCGGGGTTTCCCGGGGATGCACCCACAGGATGTGTGTGAGGTCGAGGTAGTGCTCGTGGACCAGCATGTAGTTGGCGTTGACTCGCAACGACGTCCCCGAGGTATCCCAGCCGGGTTCGGTCAGCCACGGTAGCGCCGGCACGGCGCGGTTCTGCGCGCGTCTGGGTTCTCCCAGCCAGATCCAGACGAACGGGCCGATTTCACGCACCGGGTAGTGCCGCACGCACGCCCCGTAGGGGGCTCGGGGCTGCGAGGGAACCTGGACACACACACCCGCTGCGTCGTAGCGGATGCCGTGATAGCCGCAGGCGATGTGATCGCCGTCGACCCGTCCCCGCGACAGCGGGTAGCCGCGGTGTCCACACGCATCGTCTAGGGCTACGACCTGACCTGATTTCAAGCGATACAACACAATTGGAATGTTCAGCAGGCGCCGTCCGAATGGCTCGCGGGTGATCTCGTCACCGGTGGCGGCTACGTACCAGCAGTCGCGCGGGTAGTTGGGGATCACAGGTCGAGCACCAGACGTGGGGACCGCGACCGTGAAACACATACCATCATGCAATCGTTTTCCGCCTTCTCGTCATCGCTGAGTACCGAGTCGCGGTGATCGGGCTCGCCCTCCAAGACCGCGGTCTCGCATGTCCCGCAGATACCCTCCATGCATGAGGCGAGCATGCTGATCCCGTTGTCCCGCAACGAATCCAGGATGGAATCGTCGGGCCCGACCTCGATGGTGACACCCGAGCGCTGGCAGACAACCTCGAAGTCGTCCAGCGCGGTCGCCGAGGAACCTACAACGGGCGACTTGGCCGCGAAGCGCTCGACATGCAGTGCCCCTTTCGGCCAAGCCGCACAGACCTGTTCGACAGCATTGAGCAACCCTTCAGGCCCGCAGCAGTACACCTGGGTGTCGTCGCGTGGGCTGCCCAATACACTGTCGAGGTCGAGCAGGCCGCGCTCATCTTGCGGCCAGATCGTCACCCGGTCAGCGTATTCGGACAGCTCGGCAGAAAACGCAATCGATGATCGGCTCCGCCCGCCGTATAACAGGTGCCAGTCAGCACCCTCGGCTTCTGCTGCTTCGATCATCGGAATGATCGGTGTGATCCCGATTCCACCCGCGATGAACTGATACCGGGTTGCACGCACCAGCGCAAAGTTGTTGCGCGGCCCGCGAACCCGAATCTTACTGCCCACCAACAGTTCGTGGTGCACGTGTTTGGAACCACCGCGGCCGTTCGGGTCCAGTAGCACACCGACTTTCCACCGGTACCGCTCGGTGGGGCTCGAGCACAGCGAGTACTGCCGCACCAACTCGTCGGTCAGTAACAGGTCGATGTGGGCGCCGGGGTTCCAGTCCGGGAGTTCATCGCCGGAGGGGTTCTCGAGAATTAGGCCGATCACGTCGTCGGCAAGCTCCTGGCGCGCGGTGACGACCAGCTCGACGGTATGTTCCTGCATTTGCGGAACTTGGCTCAAGTCAACTCCTCCCCACTGGTTGTTTCACGGCACGCTCTGAGCCTGCGCTGGGCCGGCTGACCTGACAAGACATCGCAGGAAGGAGTTCCATACCCCGAACGGGGGTTTCCTGTAGCTACGGCTGATCCAGGAAGTCCTCCACTATCGGCGCCAATTCCTCGGCGCTGGTGAGCAATCCGAGGTGGCCGTCGTGGAAGATGTGCAGTCGGGCGTGCGGGATGAGCGCCTTCAACAGCTTGCCGTTCAGCGGAGGGATGACCGGGTCGTCGTCGCCGGTCAGAATCAGCGAAGGCTGGCGGATCAGCCGCGAGAACGGGATGCTGGTCCAGCCCAGCACGGCCAGCTGTTGGTAGAACAACCCGCGGCGGCCGCTTCGCATGTGGTTGAACAGCGAGGGTGTTTGTGTTCCCTCACGGGCTTTGCCGCCGTAGATGATTGGAGCGACACTGCGGGCGTGCTCGGGGTCGTCGAAGCGGCGCCGGGTCAGCATCTCGCGGACCACCTGGAGGCGGCCCGGGATCAGTGCGCCCGCCGCGGTACTGACCAGGATCAGTCGCCGGCAGCGGCGCGGGTGCTGGAAGGCGAACTGCTGGGCCAGCGCCCCGCCCCAGGACACCCCGAGTACGTCGACGTCATCGACGTCGAGCGCGTCCAGCGCGTGACTGGTCAATCGGGCTACCTGGCACAAACGGTAGGGCAGTGTCGGGGCGGGTGATTCCCCAATGCCGGGAACGTCGATGCGGATCACCGTTGTCTCCGCTCTCAGCGCATCGACGAAGGGCTGCAACCCTTCCATGCTGACTCCCAGACCGTTGAGCAACAGCAGCGGTGGACGCTGCGACGATCCCGGGCGCACCGACACCCGCACGTGGTGGCCGTCTACGTCGATGAACCGTGTCTCGGGTGGGATATCGATCTGGTCGGCAGTATTCAATCGTCTTCCTCCAGACGGGTTGCGGCGATTCCCCCTCAAACCTTGGGGCCGATCAACGCGGACGCTACCGGCGGGACGGCGCCGCTTCGATACCGACAACCCAGTCGGCGTAGGTGATTACGGCGAATGGGAGATCGCCGCGGCGCGCGGCAGTTTCTAGCGTGGACGGACATGGACGCTTGCCTTGTCATGCCGGCAGCCAGACTGTCCTGCGGTGATCCCAGGCACAACATCGGCTTTCGCGTGGAACGAGGAACCCCGTGGTGCAATCGCTAGTCCAAAACGAATTCAAGCTGACACTGCAACACGCCCTGCGGCGGATGCGTACGATGCACTCACGGGTCGAGGTGGTGACCCTCCTCGACGTCGAAGGCAGCACTGAGCACGTCAGCTACGGCGAGGTGGCACGCCGCGCCGACAAACTGGCCGCCGCGCTGCACCGACTCGGCGTGCGTGCCGGAGATCGCGTCGCCACCTTCGCCTGGAACAACCAACAGCACCTGGAGGCCTACCTTGCGGTCCCGTGCATGGGATCGATTCTGCATACGTTGAACATTCGGCTCTCCGATGACCAGCTGGTCTACATCATCAACCACGCCGAGGACCGGGTAGTTCTCGTTGACGAGTCGCTCATCGCACAACTCGAAAGGATCCTTCCCGCCATCGGCGGGGTGAAGCGTTTCGTCATCATCGGTAGCACAGGCACCGAAAGGCTGCCCAATGCGGTGCTTTACGAAGATCTGCTTGCGCAGGAGTCCGAGGGCTTCGACTACCCGGCTATCGATGGTAACGCGGCGGCGAGTCTGTGCTACACGAGCGGGACCACCGGCAACCCGAAAGGTGTTCTCTACGGTCACCGTTCGACCGTGCTGCACGCGTTGGCCGAAGGTCTGACCGACACCCTCGACGTGCGGTCCACCGATCGGGTATTGCCAGTCGTGCCGATGTTTCACGCCAACGCGTGGGGCTTACCCTATACGTGCGCAATGCTTGGCGCCTCGCTCATCCTGCCGGGACGGTTTCTGCAGGCGGAACCGTTGATGCGGCTCATCGCCGATGAGCAGGTCACGTTCGCCGCCGCAGTTCCCACTATCTGGAATGACCTGCTGCGCAAAGCGACATCGCAACCCGCGGTCCTGGCCAGTCTCCGCCGCGTCGTGTGCGGCGGTGCGGCCGTGCCACTGTCGTTGATGCAGCGCTTCGAGGAGACGTTCGGCACACCACTGGTCCAGGGGTTCGGGATGACCGAAACCAGCCCGCTGGTCGCGATGGCCGAAGCCCCCGCCGGCGTCACCGGCGAGGAGAAGTGGCGCTATCGGGCCAAGACCGGTCGCATCAGCCCGCTGGTGGAGGCGCGCATCGTGGACGCCGAAGGGTCTGAATTGCCCTGGGATGGAGAACAATCCGGCGAGCTGGAACTTGCAGGGCCTTGGATAGCGTCTGGTTATTACCGTGACGATTCGGCCACCGAGGACAAGTTCCGCGACGGTTGGCTGCGCACCGGCGACGTGGCGACGATCGATTCGCTGGGCTACATTCAGATCACCGACCGTGTCAAAGACATCATCAAATCCGGTGGGGAATGGATCTCCTCGATCGAGATGGAGAATTCGCTGATGTCCCATCCCGCGGTGCTCGAAGCCGCGGTGATCGCCAAACCCGACGAACGCTGGACCGAACGGCCCCTGCCCTGTGTGGTCGTGGCCGCCGGCGATTTACCCAGCCCCGAAGCACTCAACGCCCACATCCAGATGTCGTTCGCCAATTGGCAGCTGCCCGACGAATACGCCTACATCGCTGAGATCCCCAAAACCAGCGTTGGCAAGTTCGATAAGAAGGTGCTCCGTAGAATGCTCGCTGCCGGAGAACTGCGCGGCCGCCGGCCCGTGCAGACCAACGATAGGGCGACCTCCGCGGCAAAAGACGTCGCCGCAACCTAGACCGCGCGGAAACGGCGACTAGACCCGACAGGGCGAGTGCCGGGTGTGACGGGGACAACATCTGACTTTCAGTCGTGAGCATTGCCATAGCCTCACGACACGACATCTACTTAGTACAACTACTAATGTTGCCCAGATGGGTCGGGACCTATTGTGCAGCAACATCTCCGATGACTTGTCACCGCTGGCGCCGTATCTTGGTCCGGACGGGATCACCGTTCCCGACGATGTCACGCTGACCTCGTTCCTCGACCGCAACGCCGCCGCCTGCCAGGGTCGGCCGGCTTATCGGTTCATCGACTACCGCCGCGATACGGACGGTGTCGCGGTAGAGCTGAGCTGGATGGGGTTCGCGACCGCGGTGCGCGCGATCGCAGCCCGGCTGCAACAAATTGCCGAACCCGGTGACCGGGTCGCCATCCTTGCTCCGCAGGGACTGGACTACGTCACCGCTTTCTTCGCCGCGGTCCACGCGGGAACCATATCCGTGCCACTGTTCGCGCCGACCCTCGCCGGGCACGCCGAACGCCTCGGGGCGGTCTTGGCCGATGCCCGACCCGCCGTGATCCTCACGACCTCGGCTGCCGCTGAGTCAGTGCGGCGCTTTACACAAACCCTGCCCCGTGCGCACCGACCCCGCCTGATCGCTGTCGATGCGGTACCGGCCTCGCTTGCAACGTATTTCAGGGAACCACGGCGTAACGCTGCCGACATCGCCTACCTGCAGTACACCTCCGGCTCCACCCGTATCCCCGCGGGTGTCGAGATCACCCATCGCGCGGTATGCACCAACGTCGTGCAGATGATCCTGGCCGGCGGGCTGGACCCCGGCATTCGCAGCGTCAGTTGGCTGCCGCTGTACCACGACATGGGACTGGTGATGATCATGTTTCCCATGCTGTGCGGTGGTCACATCACCCTGATGGACCCGATGGCGTTCGTGCGCCGCCCCTACCGGTGGATCAAACAGCTCGCGAGCGAGGCCCGGCACGGCCGGACATTCGCGGCCGCACCGAATTTCGCGTTCAGCCTGGCCGCCGAGCGCGGGCTGCCGCCCGCCGGCGAGCAGATCGACCTGAGCAATGTCGTCGGTCTGCTCAACGGCTCCGAACCGGTGTCGCTGGCGGCAATCGAGCAATTCAATGCGGCCTTCGCGCCCTACGGGCTGCAGGAGACCACCATCAAGCCGTCGTACGGGATGGCGGAGGCGACCTTGTCGGTGGCCAGCATCGCTCCCGGCGAACGTGCCATCGCGCTGCATTTCGACCGCACCCAACTCGCTGCCGGACACGCGGTGACCGTACCGGCGGACCATCCGAATGCCGTCGCCTACGTGTCCTGCGGAACCCCAGTACCCGACCAGTGGGTAACGATTGTCGACTCCGAACGAGGTGCCGAACAACCCGACCGGATGGTCGGTGAAATCTGGTTGCACGGCAACAACATCGGCCGTGGCTACTGGGGCCGGGAAGAAGAGTCCGACCGCACCTTCGGCAACAAGCTGCAGATCCGGCTCGAGACAGGCAGCCACGCCGAAGGCGTCCCCGACAACGGGCAATGGCTGGCGACCGGCGATCTCGGCGTCTACGTCGACGGCCGGCTCTACATCACTGGCCGGATCAAGGATCTCGTCATCGTCGACGGAGTCAACCACTACCCGCACGACATCGAAACCACTGCGGCCCAAGCTTCGTCGGCGATCCGGTCCGGATATGTCGCCGCCTTCACCGTGCCCGCACCCGAATCCGGTGAGCAATTGATCGTCGTCGCAGAGCGGGCAATACGGGCGCGACAGACCGACGCTGTCGCCGACGACGTCCGCGCTGCGGTGTCCCGCCTGCACCGGTTGCGCATCACCGACCTCCGACTCGTGCCGGCGGGGGCGATTCCCCGCACCACCAGTGGGAAGATTGCCCGGAAGGCGTGCCGATCCGCCTATTTGGCAGGGGAATTCGGCCCGGTCATCTCAGCTTGCACCTGATCGGAAGGTGCTTGACTCCACCCACGAAGGTGCTAGCGACGAGTTCGGGTTCCCCCGCCAGTTCGATGGACTCGATCCGCGGGATCAGTTCGCTGAAGAAGCTGTTGATTTCCATCCGGGCCAACGACGCGCCCAGACAGAAGTGCACACCGTGGCCGAAGGACACATGTTTGTTCGGGTCGCGTGCGACGTCGAAGCGCATCGGCGCAGCCGAGAAGCTCCGACTGGCTTCGGGTGCCGGCCAGTCACGCACCAGCCCAGAAAGATTCATCGGGCTTTAGACATCGCCGTTGACCTCAAACTCACGACACTCCGACGACCTTCGCGTGTTCCGACGACCACGGTGCAGACTGAGCCAGTGACCATCGACCCCGTAGTCATCCACACCGACGGTGGTTGTCGTCCCAATCCCGGGCCCGGCGGCTGGGGAGCGGTGTTGCGTCAGCGGGAGCACGTTCGAGAGATGTGCGGTGGCGAGCCGGGTCCGACGAGCAACAATCGGATGGAGCTGACCGCGCCGATCATGGCGCTCGAAGCGCTCACCCGACCCGTCGTCGTGCACCTGTACACGGATAGCACCTACGTCCGCAACGGCATCACCAAGTGGGTGCTCGGGTGGCAGCGCAACGGCTGGCAGACCGCGGCGAAGCAGCCGGTGAAGAACGTCGACCTCTGGCAGCGGCTCCAAATCGCCTGTGCGAGACACCAAGTCGAGTGGTTCTGGGTGAGGGGACATTCGGGCGTCGCCGACAACGAGTTGGCTGATGCGTTGGCGACCCGCGGTTTGCACGACGCGGTCGCGGCTTCGAGCCTGACGTAGCCTCCTCAAAGCGCGGACGCCCACGCAGAGCTTCAACGGCTCGCGGGGACGCTGAGCGTAATGTTGGTAATGTATGCCATCGGTGTACATAAGCCACATCCGAAGGGGTCCTCGTGACAGTCACGCAAATTGACCTCGATGACGAGGCTCTCGAGGAGGTCATGCGCCTTGCGGGTGTGCGGACCAAGAAAGACGCGGTCAACCTCGCGCTACGTGATTACGTCGACCGCTTCCGGCGCATCGAGGCACTTGCCCGATCCCGCAAACATGCCGAGGACTGGGATTATGACGGCTGGCGTGCCGCGCGCACCGACGAAAAGGCCGTGGGTGGTTGATCCGCTTCCTCGCCGATTCGTCGGCCATCTGGCGGATTCAACGACAACCCGAGTTGACCGAGGCTTGGACCGCGGCCCTGCTGAGCGGAGCCATCGGATCGTGCGAACCGCAGCGCGCTGAGTTCCGCCGATCCGCTCGAAATGTCGACGAATTCGACCAAATGAACCAGGCGTTCCGCGACCTGTGCCCAGACGTACCGGTGCCGAAGTCGGTATGGCGATGGATCGAGTCGGCTCAGTACCGGCTCGCCAGCGCCGGGGTGGTGCGAGCACTATCGGTCGCCGACCTACTTGTCTGCGCGACAGCCGCGGAGCGAGGTTTAGTCGTTCTGCATGACGACGCCGATTACGAGCTCGCCGTACGTCACCTGCCGAATGTGGCTGCACAGCGCGTGATCAAAGGTGCGCCGTAGCGGCGCGTCATCGAACACCCTGGGGCTCCGGCGCTTTGCCGGGCCGGTACCTCGCGACGCAAATCCTGGCCCTCGACCGCCGCGAATGATACGTTCTTAGATGGTAGCTATATATTCGTGCCGGATTGGGGGCGGCTGAGCAACGGTCTCACGCCACAACAGAAGTGGAGCCGATGGGTGAGTACAAAACTTATCGACCGTTACCGCCGAGAATGGCCTCGGGTCGCGGCTGTCCAGGCGATGGCCCTGGGCGGGGCCAGTCTGCTCATCGGGCGCCGGACGCAGACGAACCTGCGCGCGCTGTCGGTGATGAACGCGATGACGATGTGCGCCCACCAATACGAGGAGTACGTCGACCCGGGCTGGTTTCCGGGCATGGTCAACGTCGCCATCTTCAAGAGTGATCAACCCGACAACTACCCGTTCAACCCGCATTCGGCGATGTGCGCCAACATCGCGTTCCGCGCCCTCTATGTCCCGGCGATGCTGTTCCCGAAAGTCAAGTGGCTGGGATTGCCGCCCGTGTTACTCGGCATCGCCCAGGCCTTCGGTCATGCCGTTGTAATGCCGCGGATGATCGGCACCAAGTACAGTCCCGGTGCGCTGACCGCGGCGCTGCTGCACCTGCCGATCGGCATCACCTATCTGTCCGCTCTGCGCAAGCAAGGCCCCATCTCCCGGAGCGACTGGCGCAAGACGGCGGGCGTCCTGGTGTTCTTCTTCGGCGCCGGCGTCGCGTTCCCCAACATCTCCAACGCGGACAAGAACAGCCCATACAAATTCACCGCACACCAGATGGGCCGCTACGGCGCCCAGCCGGTGCCGGCCTCCCCGGAGCTGGGCGATGGCAGTTCGCCCGGATCGGCCAGCTGATTCCGGCAGGCCCAGAAGTACTCGGTTCGCCGACCCCGAAGTTCTGACGCTACTTAACGGTCGGGGCGACCCCTCGCAGAAAGATATCCGTGAAGACGTCACAGACGGCATCGATATCGGGGAGTTCAGCAGCGGGAACCGGGTGTCCGGTCGGGCGCAGAAACATATGAATCGTGATGGGCGCCAACAGTTGTTGAATCAACAGCGGCACGGGAATATCTCTAATTCGTCCCCTGCCAACCTCGTTCGACAGCCACTGGCCTAAGACGCCCGCCACGCGCGGTGCCGTATAGGTGACCAGTGAACGCGCCACCGGGCTGTTCGGCCTCACGAAGGCATCGGCGAACATTGCCGGCGCCACCTGGGGCTGGCGGCTGAACACCTGTGCCATCAATCCGTAGAGACGTCGAACAGTGGCCCGCAGATCCTCGGTGCCCTCGGCAAGGAAATCCTCGATCTCTCCCAGGGGACTGTGCCGCTCGAAGATGGCGCGTAACAGACCGTCACGCGTGCCGAAATTGACGTAGAGGCTTGGGATTGAGCATTCCGCACGTTCGGCAATGGCTTCGAACGTGGCTGCGCCCAGTCCATTTTCCGCAATCAAAGCGGCGGCCGCATCGAGCGCTCTGACCCGCACCGGCGGGGCGCCTCCCGGGTCCACACCTCGCGCGCGCACCGCGTCATCGAGGGCAGCCCGGGACCCGCCCAGCCTTCTCAACAGGGTGCTACGTGAAACACCTGCGTGACGGGCGATCACCATGATGGGGACGTCGGCGACATCTCTGCCGAGCTCAGCGGCGGCTTCCAGGGCTGCGTCCACCACCGCATCCAAATCGGCAAGTTCACCGACCGGCGGGGATACCTCATGGGCAGTGCCAGTCGGCTTCCGAGGACTCATCAGCGCTCCAGCCAGGAGACGTGGCGCGGAGTTGGTCGGCCCATTCGTGAATCGTGCCACCCCAGCGGCGGGATATGTCTATGTACGGGTACTCTAATATGGTGTCACGATCGCCTATCGGCGCGCGGACATTACCCGCCTGTCGCATGATCGATTTGCGAAACATGTTTGTCAGCAACTCAATTCGAACGCGACGACTCTTCGGTGTTCACCTTTGCACCCACGAACTGGGGGACCACAAATGACTGATGACGCGCCCAGGGATCGGGATGTGCACCTGCCCGCGCCGGCACGTGACCCCGACGATCGGATTGTCGCCATGTTCCAGCAACGACAGACGATCCGGGACATCGATCCGACAGCGCAGCTGTCTACACAGATGCTCTCCGACTTGCTGTGGTCGGCGTTCGGGGTGAATCGCGATGCCGGCCCGTTCGGAACGACGTCAGGTCGAACGGCAGGCTCGGCCAGCAACTCCCAGGAAATCGATCTCTACGTCGCGCTGCCAGGCGGAACCTATCTGTATGACGCCCCGAACTGTCGCCTGATACTCGTCAATGACGGCGATCTGCGCGGCAGCGCGATATTGCCCGTGCAGCGAGAGCTCATGGACATTCCCATCGCCCCCGTTCAATTGATCTACGTCGTCGACCTTGACCGGTTGGAGCACACCTCCGGATTCGATGAGCCGGGGCTACACGATCCGGATGTCCAGAAGTCGTACTACTACGTCGACACCGGACTCATCGCCGGCAATGTGTACCTGTTCGCCGCCGCCCACGGCCTCGCGGCCTGGTTTCACAACTGTGACAGGGAAAGCCTGACCCGCAGCCTGCGACTGAAAGCAGAGCAACGGGTCCTGTTCGCGCAATCCGTCGGCTACCCCTCGGCTCCCTGAGATCCCCGCTCGGGTTCGTGGCTCCCCAAAGTCAAATCCGCAGCAGGCGTTCGGCGTTTCCGTGGGCGACCTTTTCCCGGTCCACGTCGGGCAGGGTGGTGCGCTCGAACCCCGCGACGGCCTCATACGACGATTCGTACGGATAGTCCACGGAGAACATGACCGCATCCGCCCCGACCTCCAGCACCGCGCCCAGCAGGGTCGCCGGCGAGAACACGCCGCTGTTGGTGAACACCACGTTGGTGCCCAGGTAGGCCGACGGCGGGCGCTTGATCTTCTCCGGCGGGTTCAACGTGTGGTAGCGCGAATCGAGCCTGCTCCGCTGAAACGGCAAGAATTCGCCCATGTGCCCCAGGATCAGCATTGCCCGCGGATGCCGGTCGAACACGCCACCGAAGACGAGGCGTAGCGCGTGGCCGCTCACCTCGGCGGCCCAACTCCACGTCGCCCCATACAATTCCGGTCGCCCCTGCAGCACCTGCCACCGGTCGGCCGGCGGTGCTCCCGGGTGCAAGTAAATCGGAACCTGCAGCGATTCCAGCGCCGACCACACCTCGTCGTATTCCGGCGCGTCGAGATAGCGCCCGCCCGGGCCGTAGATGCAGTCGTTGACCAGCGCTCCGCATAGACCGAGCTCATGCACCGCGCGTTCGAGTTCCGCGGCCGCGGCTGCCGGGTCTTGCAGCGGCAGCACGGCGAAACCCTGGAACCGGTCCGGGTTCTTCGCGACGACTTGCGCGGTGTACTCGTTGACGAATCGTGCGTTGCTACAGGCTAGTTCGGGCTCGATGTCGACCTGCAGGCCCGGAACCGTCAGCGACAGGACCTGGACGTCGATGCCCGCCTCGTCCATCTCCGGCAACCGGTACTCCGTGAAGTCGGGCAATCGGGCGGCGAACCGCGTGGCGGCATCGGAGTTCCATCGGCAGGGCAGCTGGGGGACTCCGCCATCCGGCATCGGTTGGCGCTCGCCGAGTTCGGGGATGTAGAAGGCTTCCTCCAAGGCGATGTAGCGCATGCAAACTCCCTTCCTCGCGCAAGCGCGGCTGCTCTGCTGCCAGCCTGCTGCCGGACGTGCCTTTTGTGAAGCGGATCCCTTCAGTCGCGAGCGATGGCCGCGCGAATGTAGCCCTTCATCTCCCCGATGATCTGGGCGTCGCTCAGGTTCAAGTTGTTGGGAAACAGCCAGTCCTTAAAGAAGACCGTCCCGCCGATCATGGCGATGGTGAGCCGAGTTGCGATCGTTACGTCAACGTTCGGGTGGCGCGAGGGATCAACCTCGCGACGGATCGCGCGTTCCAGCGGGCCGAGTATCTCGGTCATGGCTGCCTGCTGATCGGTGCCTGAAGTCATGTCCGAATCGTCGTGTATTCGGGTGGTGAAGAGCGTCATCAGAGCGCCTCGATGCTCGATCATCGACCGGTAGAACTCGTCGACGAACTCGTCACTGACCAGGTGCGACAGCCCCGGCAAATCCTCGGTATTCCACTGCTCCGCGTAGCGGCGGACCAACGCGCCTAACGGGTCGAAGATAGCCACACGGAACAAGTTCGCCTTGGTTTCGAAGTGACGGAAAAGCATGATCTCCGCAACCCCGGCGCGCTCGGCGATCTGGCTGGTGCTGGTCCGGGCGTAACCCTGGGTGGAGAAAAGCTCCGTCGCAGCTGCGACGAGCAACGCGCGTGTCTCACTTTCGCTGCGGCGCCCTCGACGCGCCGGCGCCGCGGCCTCGGGTTGATCGCCCCGGACCACGCGTCCATACAGCGTCGCCTTACTGCCAAAGTGGCGAAACAAAGTGGTGGAGGTGGTTCCGGCACGCTCAGCGATCTGCCGGGTGCTGGTGGCCTCATAGCCCTGGAGGGCGAACAACTCCTGCGCAGCGGCCAAGATCGCCTGCCGCAGTTGTGCACTGGTGGGTCGGCCGGGACCTTGCGTTGCCGTTGGGGGTGGTGCGGGCATACCTCAGTATGCGACCCCTTGACACCTGCGCCTTGACGCCCGAAGTACGCACTGTCATTCTCATTGAAAGTAGCCACTGTCAATCGGGACGACAGCTCATCGGTCTCGAGCACCGGAGGTATGGTGTCCGATTTCCACGACGTGATAGTGATCGGCGCGGGGCACAATGGGTTGACCGCGGCATGCAAGCTCGCGCGCGCGGGACTCGACGTGCATGTCGTGGAAGCCGGCGCCACCTTCGGCGGCCAGTCGACGACGCTCCGTCTGGTTGAGTCCGCTCCGAATCACCGCATCAGCCCCTACGCCGTCGACGACATCTTTCTCACCGCAGGCGGGCTGGTGGACGAGCTGGAGCTGCGCCGATTCGGCTACCGCGACGTCTATATCGATCCGTCCTACGTCTATCTGCATCCCGACGGCGCCACTCTCGCGTTCTGGAAGGACGCCCGCCGCACGGCCGAGGAGATCCGGGTGTTCTCGCCCGCCGACGCCGATGCCTACCTCGAGCTGATCCGCACCGTCGACGCACTCCTGGACATCGCACTTCCGATCATGCGCTCCAACCCACACCGGCCGGGGTTCAAGACGCTCCTGGCCGTGGCGGGAAAGGCCGCTAAAGGTGCCCGACGACTGCCCCAAACAGCTTGGTTCGCTGTCGATTCGGCCGCCCAAGCATTGGCTGAGCGGTTCTCGCACCCGATCGTGCGCAGCGCGCTGGCTCAGCTCTCGGCGACCTGTGTCGGTCCGATCAACACCAACGGCAGCGCGATCGCGTTGATGGCCCCCGGCTTCCCCCACCGCTTCGGCACGCGCAGGCCGGTCGGCGGCACGTACACGCTCATCGCGGCCCTGCTGAACAACCTGCGCGACGCGGGCGGTACCGCGGCCACTAATTCCCCTGTGCGCGAGATCATTATCTCCGGCGGGCGCGCCACCGGGGTGCGGTTAGCCGATGGCCGCCAGTTCGGGGCTAGGGTTGGGGTGATCGCCAGTTGTGACCCGGTGCAGACGCTCGGGCGGTTGCTGCCGGCCGGTGCACTCGACCGGGTCACCCAAGCCCGGGTGGACCACATCCCCACCTCTGCCGACGGCGCGAGCGCGTCGAAGGTCGACATCGCGCTGCGTGGGCGCTTGCGCCTCGACCGCCACCAGAAGACCCGAAAACGAAGTGGTCGTGATGATTTCGATGTGCGGCTGCCTGCGCAGCTGATCGCTGACAGCCTGGAGTCGGTGGCGCGGTCGGCCGAAATTTGCCGGCTTGGGCAGTTCCCCGATGACGACATCCACATGTTCACCTGCATCGCCAGCCAAGCGGACCCGTCGCTGGCACCCGAGGGCCAGGACACCCTTTACCTCTATGCACCGATCACTCCGGTGAACCCGGTGTCTGGGTGGGAAACGTTGGAGTTGAAGGCCTCTGATCGGATCGTCGCCAAGGCCGCAGAGTTCTTCGACGGAATCGAGGACCTTGAGATCGGCCGCTGCATGCAATCTCCTCCCGAGATGGCCCGTCGGGTCAACGCTTCGCTGGGCTCCACGGTGATGCATGTCGACTACTTACCGCATCGCTTGGGCCCACTGCGCCCGGCACGCGGACTCGGCGGCTACCGCACCCCGGTTGAACGACTCTACTTGGGCGGGTCCGGGTCGCATCCGGGATTCGGCATGACCGGCTTGCCTGGCCGGTTATCGGCGGCAGAACTGCTGCGCGACCACCATCGGCAGGCTCGATGACCCGCCCGTAATATCGAGCAAGACTACCCTCATGTCGGGCCCACTCTATCGGTCGAAGCCTCGGAACCCGTTTCCCCACAAGGCTTTATCGTTAGTAGCCTTGGGCGCGTCACACGCCAGCTCGGCGCAGGATCTCTACTGTCCCCCTGCCACCGTCGACCCTGATCTCGTCCCCGGTCCGGATATGGGTCGTACCGTTTTGCGTATTGACTACGCACGGCAGGCCTAGTTCCCGTGCCACAACTGCGGCGTGACTGAGCGCTCCACCGATGTCGACGACCAGTGCGGCCGATATGAACATCACCGATGCCCAGCCGGGATCGGTGAACGTCGCGACCAGAATTTCTCCCGGCTCGACGTCGTCAAAATCCGGACTGGTCAGAAGACGGGCGCTGCCGACCACTACACCGGGACTCACGCCAATCCCCTGGACGCTCGAGCTCTCTTGAGGCGGCTCGGCGTTTTCGACTTCCGGCGGAGATCCCGTCCAATGCGACGGTGGTGCGGGATACGTCTGGTACAGCGCCCTTTGGGCGCGGCGTTCGGCGACAAGGTGCCTGGCGTTCGACGGGATGCGACCGAGAAGCTCATCGGTGGTGAGGAAGAAGACGTCGTCGGGACTCTTGATGTCGCCGCGCTCAGCGAGGCATGCACCGATACGGCGCGCGGCGGCTCGCGCCACGTCGAACGACATCAGAAGGCTCTCTTTTGCTGCGCCCCGCAACGGAATACGTCGCGCCGCCAACCACAGGATCGCTGCTATGGCGGGTTGTTTCAGTAGCGGATACTTCCGGACAAGCTCACGGGTCAGCGTGGCTCGACGCCCACGATGGACCGCGTCCGCGACCTCTGGGTCTGAGTCGGCATCGAGTAGAGCGTACCGCTCGACGAGCGCGAAGAGCGGACTAGGATCCTCACGCCATGTGCGGCTTTGGAGTTCGCCCTCGGCGGGGCCGTGATAACCATAGTCCCGTTGCACTTCCTTGACATCGACGTCGCCGCGTGAGGCCTTCCATATACTGCCGATAAGGCCGGCAACCTCCGGAGCCCCTGATCCGCTGAAGGTTCCGATGTCACCGACTCCCGTGCGTTCGATCATCGCCTCGACGGCTTCATACAGCGGTTGGACAACGGCCAGCGTCGCCATCGCCTGTAAAGCCACGGCCTGGTCAAATCGCTTCCAAGCCAACCGGAACGCCGCGAATGCGTCCCGCAATGGGAGCTCAGGAATTCGCGCGCACTCGCCCAGATACCACTGCTTGGTGGTCTTGTTGACTCGTCGAATGCGCCCGGCCATGGTGGCCGCCAGGTACGGTACCCGGACTGCCACCATCGGGTACCGCGACCGAGTCGGGTGATACACCATCCCTTCCGGCGTCCGGCCCAAGATGGCGGCAACGGCTCCCTCACCGGTGGCCCCGGGAAGGCGGTCGCCGATCACGGTAAAAATGCCCACCTGCACTGCGACTCGGCCGTAGAACTTTCGCAGTACTGGTGACTGCAGTGGGGGCGGCAGGGCGCCGTCACGCTCGGCGGCGGTGATGACCCCGATCCGGAACATGGTCTCGCGGGTGGAACGGTCAACAGTCTGGCTCCACATCGATGCGCTGAGGGGAGTCTGCACGCCCGGAATGACTTCCGCGAAGTTCGACGTCGTCCACGTCAGATCGTCGGCGGGATCGTTATAGCAGTCCACAACTATGTCTTACCGCATTTCGACCGCGTATATTTCTTTTGGCAGAAACGCTCGTTAACGTTTTTGGGCCGTCGATGGAGCGAGATCACCAGCAGGAGGGATGCTGCATGACAGTAGATAACCAGCAGACGCCGTGGTGGGAGACTCACGACTCGATCTTCTTCAAGCCCACGGCTGCCGACGACTTTCTCCATCCCGAGGCCAACGCACTGGTCGAAGGTGACTCGGTCTCGGAAACGCAGTATTTCGGCTTCAATATCCCGGAGAAACGGATCTATGGCCTGCTCTACCTCTGGCACCATCCCCATCTCGGTGTGGTTCTTGGTGGAGCGTGGGTGGTTCAAGGGTTTGTGCGCCACAGTTTTCAGTCGGAGATCTTCGACTTCGTCACCTACGAGAACGATCGTTGCCTTACCCGGGACTTGCACGACGTCCACCTCAGCAACGGCTACCGCACCAGTGTCATCGAACCCCTTAAACGGCACCGGGTTCGCTACACCGATGACCGACGCGGCAACCACATCGACATCGAATTCGAAGCGCTGATGCCGCCCGCACTCACCAAGGGCGGGCTGCACTTCGAACAAGGGATGCGCGCCACGGGGACGGTGACCCTGGCGGGTGAAGAACACCCCGTCGAATGCTTCAATGTCCGCGATCGGTCGTGGGGTGCCGTGCGACCCGAGAATGTCCAGCCCTTTGCCCCGTTCCCGTGGATGAACTGCGTCTTCGGCGAAGACCTTGTCTTTGCGTGCACGGCATTGGACACACCTGACACCAACCCCGAATGGGAGGGCACCTTGTCGCGCCCGGTCGAAGGCAGCCTTATCAATGGCTGGGTTTGGCGAGACGATGAACTCGTCGCGATCGCATCAGTGACACGAAAGCGGACACGTCGCGATGCTGATTCGTTGCTTCCGACTTCCGCCGAGCTCGCATTCGTGGACGCACGCGGACGCGATTACCACCTCACCGCAGAGATCCTTGCGGGTGGAAATTGGCGTACCTGGCAGAACTTCGACGCGGCGTACTGCCTGGCGCGCTGGGAACTTGACGGTCGCGTGTCCTACGGCGATTTCCAGGAAGTGCAAGGCGCCGACTATATCCGGCACTTCATGCGGCGTCAGCCGTAGCGAGAGACGGCCTCACCGTTCGCGACGAGGCAGGTCGATCTCGGCGGCGGGCTCGTCCAACGTCCTGGGTGACGGTGGTCGAGAGAATGCCCGTGCGATGCCCCGGAAACCGAGGAAACACAAAGGGTTCCCGCACGCGTCATCCGTGCGCTGACAAGACTAAGAATTTTCAGCGAACACGTCTCACATTTGTGACGCCGAGGTCGCCCCCTTGATCAGTGCCGCGAGTTCGAATGCGCGCCGCAGCCCTTCGGGTGCTTCGTCTGCCGGTCGGGTAAGCGGGAAGAAGTCGACGATCTGGACGAAGTTGACACCGGCGTCGATGTAGGGCGCGATGACGTCGGCCATCTCCTGCGAACTGCCGTGGTGCCAGGATTTGCGCACAATCTCGGGGGTGGCGGTCGCCAGGACGGTGTCGGTTTCGGACTTCGAGTAAGTCAGCGGCAGCATGTCGGTCGCATAGTGCCATGTCTCACCCAGCGGCGGATCGAGGCCTTCGGCGTGCCAGGCCCCGGCGTGGAATCGGCCCATGGTCGCCGAGATCCAGCGGATGTAGTCGTTGCGCATCGCGGTGTCGATTGCCGTCGAATCCTCGTTCATCAGGCAGATCCACCACAGGCCGAAACCAAACGTCTCGGGATCGCGCCCCAGTGTTGTCAGCGTCCGCTTCATCGCCGCGATCTGTTCGGCGGCCTGGTCGGGATTGGCCCACACGAATGGCGCCGCGGTACAGAATCCGTCGCCGTAGCGCGTCGCGGTGTCAATCAGACGCGGACCACCGCCGAGCGCCCACAGCTGGGGCCGAATAGCGGGTCGAGCGCGACCGAGCCATGCCTGTTGCAGGTTCCAGTGGTTGCCCTCGTGATCGATCGGATCGACGTCGTCCATGAACTTTCGAAAGATCCGGAACACGTCTTCGAGACGCTTAGCGCCTTGAGAGCGCCTGTGGCCGAATGGCTTACATTGCTTCAATTCACCTGCGCCCATCTGCACCATGGTGGGGCCGGCGCTCACATCGGCCAGGGTCATCAGAGTCTGAGTGAATTCCGCGGGGCCACGTCGTACTGCGTCGCTCGTGGTGACCAAACCGAATCCTGGTACCGCGGTGGCGAGTTGCGCCAAGACAACGTAGGGGTCGGGGAAGGAGTCGATATCCGGCATCACTGCTGACAGTGGTGAGTTGTCGGGTCGCCACAATGCGGGCGGGGCGAAGAAGGTCATCTGGTCCCACACCGTGAGAGAGTCGATGACTCCGCTGGCTTGGATGGCTCGAGCGGTGTCAATTGCCGCCGCGATCGGCAGGTGACGACTGTAGACGATCGGGAGGTTGACGTGCAGAGCCTTACTCATTTGCTCTCTCCCGGTTGCTGTTTGGTCGATCACCGACGACGCGGCGGAGATTCTGGCTATGGCTGCGCGTGCCGGAAGCCCTTGAGATAGCTGCTCACCGCGATACTGCGGCCCAGCGCCGCGGGGAGTTCGTCAGGTTCCAGCACGAACGCGGCCATATCCAGGATTCCCACGAAGTCGACTCCAGCGTCGATGAACGGGCGGAACTGAGCGGCGGCCTCGGCCGGCGAGCCGTAGAAGTACGACTTTTCGGTCATCTCGCGGGTCGCGCGGCCCGCCCATTCCTCGACCTCGGCTCTGCCCATCGACAGGGGCAGCATTTTCATCGCATAATGCCAGTCTCGCGGCATCGGCGGCTCGATCCCCTCTTTTTCCCAATCGGATTGATTGACGCGGCCTGCGATGGCAGTGAGCCAGCGGGTCAGTTTGTTGTCCAGCGCGCGATCGACGACGTTGGGGTCCTCGTGCAGCAGCATGGTCGCCCACACACCGAATCTGAAGGTGTCGGGGTCCCGGCCCTTTCGCTCCAGCTGTGTCCGCATCGTGTCGCGCTCCTCGGCGAACTTCTCCGGAGAACTCCATACGAACGGGCACATCGTGCAGAAACCGTCGCCGTAGCTGGTTGCCAGGTCGATGATGCGAGGTCCCCCGCCCAGACCCCAGATCTGAGGACGGTTGGCCTTGGCGGTTCCAATCCAGGCATCGGTAAGGGTGGTGTGGTGTCCTTGGAAGGTAACCGGGCCGTCAGTGGTCATCAGCGCGTCGAAGATGCGGTAGATATCTTCGAGCCGATCGATGCCTTGCGCGCGTTTCCAGCCAAATGGTTTGGTTTGCTTGACTTCTCCGGCTCCAATCTGCACGATCGTGCGGCCGCCGGTGAGGTCTGCCAGGGTGAGCATCGACTGGGCCAGTTCGGCCGGTCCGCGCCGAATCGAATCGGTCGACAGCACGATCCCTAGCTCCGGGGCCAGCGCCGAGGCGTAGCCGGCCATCGTCCACATGTCCGGAAAGCTGTCGCAATCCGGCATGATCGCTGCCAGCGGCGTGTTCTCCGGCGTCCACAGCCCCTGCGGATACCAGGATGTCAATTGGTCCCACACCTGGAAATAGTCGACGCTGCCGCTTGCCGCGATCGCCTGTGCCATCTGACCGAACGCGACAGGAGAAAGATGGCGGTCGACCGTTATGGGGATGCTTGTCTCAATCGCTGACATGGCCATCGGCTTTCTTTGTCGGTCACGGCTTCGCATCCCGATAGGGGTTGGCGCGGGTTTGAACAATCACCAAATGTAAACGATGGTTCATGAACTAAGCTGACATGTTACCGCTGTCTTAGCCGGGTGAAAACAGGCATTTCGCTGATATATTCAGGACTTCGAGGGAAAAGGTGATAGCGATGGTGTTAACGATGCCTACCGAGCGGGAGTCCCGGGTTGAGACGATTGCCCAGCGACTGTTCCTGATTGCCGGGCCGGCGACTTTGATCGGCTTCGCGATTGGAGCTATTCCCATTGGGCACTTCGTTCCGCCCTTCATCACTCCCGGCGACACTGCCATGCAAGTCGCCGCGCAGTACGCCGAGCATGCGACACGGATTCGCTGGGGTGCGATGATCGCGATGATCAGCCTGTCGATGTTGACGCCATGGGGGATCGCGGTAGCCGTCCAGACGCGCCGGTTCGGCGGTCGATCGCAGACTCTGTGCTACCTGCAGATTGCCTGTGCCGCGATCTCCACCACGATCATCGTGTTCATGTGCATGTTTTGGGCTATCCCGGCATTCCGGCCCGGGGACGTGCCACCGGACATCGTGCGTGCACTCAACGACATCGCGTATTTCCTGATCGTATGGCCGTATTTCCCGTTCACCATTTGGGTGCTGGCGGTGGGCCTGGCGGTACTGCTCGACTCGGGCAGGGATCCCGTATTCCCCCGCTGGGTAGGCTATTTCAGCCTGTGGAATGCGATCTCCTACCTGCCGGCAGGCTTTATGGTGTTCTTCCATAGTGGTCCGATCGCGTGGAACGGTCCCCTGGCCCTCTACATTCCGCTGGCGAGCTTCTTCGCCTGGATGGTCATCGTCACCTGCTACGGATTTCGCAATCTCAGTCGCGAGGTCCCGGCAGGCTCGAATACCGTCAGCGCTTGAATACGACCTCGGCATAGGCGATGCGCTCACGGCGAGCCATCCGCCGCGTGAGCGCCCGCAACACCGCGATAGAGGGTGTTCCAAAAGATATCGGTATAGTCATCGAGACGTTCCGTGTATGCGTCATCGTCGAGAGGCGGAGTGGCAGAAAGGGTTCGGTGCACCATGCTGGCCAGCCACGTCGCGATCTCGGTCGCCGGCAAATCCGGGTGGACCCAGCCGCCGCGCTGTCCGCGCTCGATGTGATCGGCGAGGTCGTCGATGCTGTTGCGGACGAATGCCCGATAGGCGGCGTCGGCCCGCGGCTCGAACAACGCGGTGTCGCGCGCCGCGGCCAACACGGCCGCGTGCGGACGGTACCGCGCCAGGGCGGCGGCAACATCCTGGCGTAGCTCGGCCCGGGTGGGGGCTCGTTCGCGCACCGTCCACCCGACCGGCGCCGAACCCGCCGCCGCACGAGCGTCCTCAAGCCAGGCCAACAGCAGATCGACCTTGTCGTCGAAATAGACGTAGAAGGTGGTCCGGGTGAGATCAGCTGCAGCGCTCAGCTTGTCGACGCTGACCTCGGTGTAATGCATTCCGGCGTCGTGCAATCCCACAAAGGCCCGCCGCATCTTGTCGCGGGTCGCGCCGCGCCGCGCCTCGCGGTCGCTCTGTCTGCTACGCGTGGTCGGGGACATCACATCGCGCGGGCTCGTGGGTGGGTGCGTACAGGGTGTTCCAGACAATGGTCGTGAGGCTGTCGACCCACCTGTCCGGATTGTCCAACTGCCCGGTCGCGGTGAGTTCGTAAAGCCCGCTCTGAGTCATCGACGCCAGAAGGCCTGCGGTTCGGCGGGACTCGAGCGTCGGGTCGAGACTTCCCCGCGTCTGCCCTGCAGCAAGTTCTGCCGCGTACCCTTCGAGCGCGTTTGTGAATAGTGCCGAAAAGTGTTGGCGGACACCGGAATCGTGGGTGGCCACCTGTTCGATGGCCCGTAGCAGATGCCGGTGGCGCTGGTAGGTGGCGAAGATGCGCTCGGTGACCGTGCGCAGCTGATCCCATGTCCCGTCCGGGTGCAGCGTCCACCACGCGAGCGTGGCTTCGAAAAGTTCGACGACAGCGTCCTCGGTCAACGCGCGCAGCAGATCTCCGGTGTCTTCGAAGTAGACATAGAACCGCGACCGCGACATATCCGCCGCGCGACTCAACGCAGCGACGCTGAGGTCGGAATACACCGCGCCCTCCGCGAGGAGATCCTCCAACGCCGGGGAGAGCCTGGCGACGATCGCACGACGGCGCTCATCCCGCCGGCGCTGCCCGGGCCGTTGCTGCCGGGTGGTGCTGGCGTGCTGGTCTCGGGGCATCGTCCACATAGTATGCAAGCCGCTCGGCTCTGATACCGGTTGCGCCGGTGCGCTCATCAGCAGCCGGCCACGCGGCGGCGCGACGGCGCGGTCGCGCGGTGCGACGCCGTCGCGAGTGCGTCGGCAAGTTCCCTGGCGGCGCGCTCACCGGCGGCGACGGCGGTGTTGACGTTGCCCGACGAGTTGTAGGAGCCGGCAAGATGGATCCGGCTTCCCCGGCGCCGCGTGGCATAGAAGTGGCCGAGCTCGCGGTAGAGGCCCGGGTGGCTATAGACCAGAACCGGGTACCACCGGTTGACCCGGACGAATTCGATGTCGTTGGTGACGCCGGGCATCAGCGGTTCAGCATCCCGCAACAGCCCCGCGAGGACGGCGTCGTCATCGTCGTCGGCATGTTCGACGGCCCATTCGTTCATCGAATACAGTCCGATCAGGCCCTTGCCAGGCCGTGTACGACCCGGCGCCTTATTGTGCTCGGCGATGATCGCGAACAGTGCATCCGAAGACGGTCGGGGGAAAACCACGAAGGATGCCGGCATGCCGGCGGGCGGCCGCGACAGCCCGACGTTGATGTTGATGCACGACGTGTAGCGCAGGTTCTTGAGGAACGCAGCCCGATCGGACTCAAGCTGGGGAAGCAAGTCGGGGACTTCGTTGCCCATCGAACTGACGATCGCGCCCGCCCCGGTCTCGGTGTGCTGTCCGTCGGGGCCGCTCCAGGTGATCTCGACGTCCTCGGGGCGCTCGACGATTTCCTCGACGGTGACCCCGAGGCGGACGTCCAACGGCGCGGCCAGCCGCTGCATGAACGACGTGTACCCGTCGCGAAAGGCAAAGAGCTTGGTCCCGAGCACCTTCTGCCAGAGAAAGAAAAATTCGACGACCGAGATGACGTCGCCGGGCACGCCGGCGCCCGCTCGCACCGTCGGTTCGATCAAGTAGTCGTACAGTTCGCCGCTGATCCCGCGACGGGCGGCGTAGGCTGCAGGCGTCTCGCGATCGTAGGCGCTGGCAATCGAAAGATCCTCGTAGCTAAGCAGTTTACCGATCCGCAGCGCATCGATCGCCAGCTTGCCGACCTGGAGCTTGGCGCGGGTGGACAAGAGCTTGGTACGGGCGGCGTCCAGCGCCAGGTTGTCGGCCCGCAGCAAGTGCAGCGTCCGGTCGCGAACAAAGCCCATCAGCGAGTTTGACGGGATCAGCTCGCCCCGCATGCCGATCTCGTCGACCAACCGCATCACCGCCAAGTACGCCTCGGGAAGCACGGTGGCGCCGGTCTCCATCAGGAAGCCGTCCTGCTTGACGGTGAGCAGCTGTCCGCCCACCCGATCGCGTCGCTCGAGCACCACGACCGGGTGGCCCTTGGCGGTGAGCCGGTGTGCGGCGGCCAGCCCCGACGGGCCGGCGCCGACGACGAACACCGGTCCTGAACCACTGGTTTCCGCCATTGCAACCTCCCTGTCAACCGGCGTCTGACGTCTCGACCTTACATACTGTCCTGAACTCGAGACAGTATGTAAGGCCATAATGTAAGTTAAACGCCGGACCATGTCTCAACGCCGAGCGGAATGGATGACTGCCGTGAGCAATGTGCTGGCGCTCAATGACTCCCGCGCCCAACGCGCGGAACACACCGGCGGCAAGGGGGCCAACCTCGCCGCCCTGAGCCGGGCGGGCTTCCCCGTGCCCGAGGGCCTCGTCGTCACCACGAACGCCTACAGCACGTTTATCGAGCAGTCCGGGCTGCAGCACCGCATCGCCACCGTGCTGGCCGAAGCCGACTACGACGACGCGGCGGCCTTCGAGCAGACCACCGCACACATCCGCGGCGCCATCATCGAGGCTTCGATGCCCGCCGAGCTGGCTGCCGAGATCGCCGACTGCTACGGGCAGCTGCCGGTGGACAGCTATGTGGCGGTTCGGTCGTCGGGGACCGCCGAGGACCTGGCCGGCACGTCTTTCGCCGGACTGCACGACACCTATCTGGACATCCGTGGCGCCGAGGCGGTGATCGACGCCGTCAAACGGTGCTGGGCATCGATGTGGACCGCCCGCGCGACCCACTACCGTCACCGCGCGGGCATCGATCATGGCAGCGCCAGAATCGCCGTCGTGATCCAGGAGATGGTCGAATCCGAGGTCGCCGGTGTGCTGTTCACCGCCAATCCCCTGACAGCGGATACCGAACAGATGGTGATCAACGCCAACTGGGGACTGGGTGAGAGCGTGGTGGCCGGCATCGTCACCCCGGATTGCTGGGTACTCGACAGCGAAACACTGGAACCAGTAGAACGCACCCTCGGCGACAAGGAAGTCACGATCGTGCGCGATCCCGACGCCGCGCACGGCACCGTCAGTCGCGAGACCGCCGCCGAGGACCGTAACCGGTTCACCCTGACCGACCATGAGCTCGCTGAACTCGGGGCGCTCGGTAGGCGCGTCGAGACCGCTTACCACGCAATACCTCAGGACATCGAGTGGGCGATGGCGGGAGGCCGGTTCTACCTCCTCCAGTCGCGGCCGGTCACCGGGGTTGACCTTTCATGGGACAGCCACGTCGACGACTGGCAGAAGCTGCCCGACCGCCCCGACGCAATCTGGACCCGTACCTGGGCCGACGAACAGTGGACCGGCGCGGTGACACCGCTGTTCTATTCATGGCGCGCCGAGATGTTCACCCGTGCCTACTCCCGCTGCGCCGACCTCTGGGGCATACCAGAGATGAAACAGGGCCGAATGTTCAAATTCCACAAGGCCGAGGCCTACTTCAACAGCGGTCTCGAACGAGCCATCATCGAACACACAGTGTTCCCGGCTTTCCGGCCCGGACCCAACGTGCTCAACCACGTGCCACCCACCTGGCACGGAGAGATCCTGTCCTCGCCGTTCAGCATCGCCCGGTATCTGAAGATGCACGCCCGGATCACCGCTGCGGGCGACCCGGCCAACACACCGTATGCGTTCCTCAAGACCTTCGACGATTGGTTTTACAACCGCGTCGAGGAAGCGTCGGGGTTGCCCGACGAACAACTGCGCAGGCTGTCCGATCGCGCGCTCGAGCGCCATGTCGAAGAGCTCCTCGAGCTGGAATTCTCTTTCGCCGAACAGCTTTGGGCCGGCTACTACCTCTATGCCAGAGACGCATTCTCTTTTCTCGGCTGGATGCTCGCGCACTGGTACACCGGAGACAACCCCCTGGCGTTCGGCGAACTGCTCTCCGGTGCCGCCCGCCGGACGGCGACGCTGCAGGAGAACATCGATCTCCTCGCCTTCGCCGAGGAGATCCGTGAATCAACTGACCTGCGAGCACTTTTCGACGACAACCCGGGAAACGATTTCTTCGTCGCATTAGAGAACTCCGCGGCGGGGCGGGACTTTCTGCAGCGATACCGAGTGTTCGCGCAAGCTAACGCACACCGCGGGCATGCCGAACGCGACATCTACTATCCGCGCCGACTCGAAGATCCAGCGATGGATTACCGGGCGTGGCAGACGATGCTGTCCAGCCCGGAGGCGCTCGATCCCGAAGGCAACGAACAACGTGTCAACGCCCGCCGCGATGCGGTGCTCGACGAAGTCGTCGACAACATCAAGAAACGCCCGTTCGGGTTTCTCCGGGCCGAACTGTTCAAGCTCATCCACGACTGGCTGCTGAAATTCCTGATCGTGCGTGACGACGAGAGATACTACATCGACCGCTCGACGTACTCGGCCAAGCGCGCATTCCTCGAGATCGGGCGCAGGCTTTCCGAGCGCGGCATCTTCACCACCGATCGCGACTTCCAATTCCTCAGCCGCAGCGAACTTTACGAGGTGTTGCGGCGCAACGAGGCGACGCCGTTGACCAAGGCGAAAATCGCCGGGCGGATGCGTGACTTCGACCGCTTCGTCGCGCGGGAGGCCAAGCTGCCCACCTACCTGCAAGCGGGCAAGCCGGTGACGATGAGCGGCGACAACGCCGATGACGATCTGACGGGTATCGGCACCAGCCACGGCACCATCACGGGCCGGGCCCGCGTCCTGCACGGCGTAGAGGAGATCGGCCGGGTCCAGAAGGGCGACATCTTGGTCACCAACCACACCGATCCCGGCTGGACTCCGGTATTTCTCGTTATCTCCGGCATCGTGCTGGAGACGGGTGGAATGCTCGCGCACGGATCGCTGCTGGCTCGCGAATACGGTTTTCCCGCAGTGCAGATCGCCGGCGCGACCGAACTGATCCCCGACGGAGCATTGATCACCGTCGACGGCGATACGGGACGAGTCCACCTCGAAATCCAGGACGGACAACTCGATTCCAAAGAAATGGCAGAGGTCGCCCGATGATCGAGACCGACGTTCAGCGTGATCAGCTCCATCTCCCGGACCCGCTGACCGCCGAGTACAGCGAAAACCTCATCATGATGGGATACGACCAGGCCAGTGACCACGCGTTCTACTGGCACTGGAGCCGCATGCACACCGATCCCAATCGCTGGGAGGGACTGGTGGTGATCTACCGACCCGGCGGAGAGATATTGTGCCGCAGGGAGTTCGGCGCCCACGGCAACAACCACGACGTCGCGAGCTCGGGCAACTGCTCCTTCACCGTCGAGCAACCCTTGCAGCGCTGGCACGCCAGGTTCAGCGGACATGCCACCAAGACCACCACCGACATCGCGGCGAGCGCGCTAGTCCCGGATGGCCCGACCGTGTCGCTCGAAGCCGATCTGGTCTTCGAAGGAGTATTCGGCACCTTCAGTGCGGGCGCCGCGATGGACAACCAGGACTGGGGCGACGGCCACCTGGAGCAGGGTGGGCGCGTCACCGGAGATATCGTGATCGACGCGGCCGAGGCCATTCACGTTGACTGCCTTGCGTTCCGGGACCACACCTGGGGGCGGCGCAACTACCTGACTCTGGACCGGCACGCCTGGTGCTACGGGTTTTTCCCCAGCGGCAGGGTATTTCTGGTGCTCGAGGCCTGGCACGACAGCGACCACGGCCCCGAGCATGCACGATTCGGCTTCGTCGTCGAAGACGGCAAGATGCTTCCCGCTTCACCGACAAGAACACCGGGTCTCGACGACCCGGCAGGATCGCCCCGGTCGTTCACCGTGGAACTCGACAGCGAACTCGGTCCCATGTCCATCGATGTCACGATGCAGCACGCGATGTCGTTCCATCTTGCGCACCCACTCGAAATGCCCTTGGGCACCAGCTGGACCGACGACCGCAACACCATCAACGTCGAAGGCCCGACCGTCGTGCAATGGAACGGCGAGCGCGGCACGGGATGGATTGAACGCACGAATCGAGCCGGCCGCTTGACACGCCGGCCGCAAAGTCGGTTCTAGCCGAATTGGCTTGGCCGCAGAGTTTTTTCAATCCAGCCACCTGCGGTCTCGTCTCCCCAGGTGATGGTGGCCGGACTCTCGACGACACGGATTGCGTCAGTGTCGTTGAGGGCTCCCGCCGTCATGCCGACGGGCTCGTTCAGTGTCCAGGTCATGCGGTGGGTTTGTTTAACCGCAATACGTTCGGTTCCAGAGGATGTAGCGATCTCAGCGACAAATGCGGCGGGTTCGCCGTCGGTGCTGCGGAGTTGGGGCAATCTCACCTCAGTGGCGTCGTGCATCTGAGTACCGTCCCAGACGAACCCCACAGCCAGCCCCGGACCCGCGGTCTGCCACACGTTGAGGCCCAGAATAGCCCGTCCGCTCGGGAAGATGGCTGTGCACCAGGTGTTTCCGGCCATGCCACGGTAGTTCCGTGGGCCGTATGAGTGGTCGCGGAATCCCGTCGTGTTGATCTCGACTTGATGGCCGGCAACGGTCACTTGACCGCGGATGCGTCCCCCTTGTTCGAGGTGGGCGGTTGCCCAGCTCTGTTCTTCCATGCTTCCGTGGGCGCTCCAGATAGGGTGCACACCAACGAAGTCGAGGTCCACGGACAGCCGTTCGAAAACGTCGTCTGACAGCGCTGCGGCTGACACGCTCTGACTGCAGGTCCGACGGGCCATGCCGTCGAACCGCATCCGCCACGCTTCGGCCGGCGTAACGCATTCGAACGACAGCGGGCCGCTGGACGCCGTTTGTTCGTACGCTGAGGGTCCGAAGGTCCGGCTCACCAGCAACTGGCTCTTTTCCAAATAGACCGCAAGGACCCCCTCCCAGATGTGGGACGACCCCGGGATCCGGCTCCAGTGCGCCCAGACCGAGACGTCCGAGCACGTGTCATGAGCTTGGATGACAAGATTTTCGCTCCACCCGGGCGCGCCGGGATCTTGCTGAATGCAGTCGTGTACTGGGTCGACGATCGTCGATGGCATGACATCTCCATGGGCCGTGGTAATTGCTGAGCAATGAGTGGAACCGGTTGGGCTCCGACGTGGTCGCGCGCCTCCACACCACGAGGCTTACACCTGCGAGGCAACAGGCGGCCTCGGGGCTGGAACACTTTGCGCCCGCGACGAATACGGGCGCGCTGCGTCGTGACGGAGCTCCCGTAGGCATGGTGTGCACGCTAAAGACATCTCGGAGAACTGGATTCATTGGTTGCAAAAGCCTTACAGCAAAACGCTTTACGGATGGGGTCGCGCCACCAGGCTGCGCCGCGCCGACCGTTCGTGGAAGCCGTAAACCACTGAGCCGTCCGAGCCAGTCAGCCGGCCTTTGCCCTCGATGAGCACAATGGGATCGCCACTGTTCTCCCAGTCGATCCCATTGAGGTTGTCGTTGTCCTCCGTGATCGTCACCGGCATCGCATGGATGAGCTCGGAATCGAACTCGTGGCGCTCGCCAGTGGCCAGCTCGAACACCACGGGCCCGTGAACAGGTCCGCCCGCGGAATCTGCCAACTCGGGCATATCGAATCCGGTTATGGCGGTGTCGATGCCATCCCGCATCAGCACTCCCAACGAGGATTTCGCTCCTGGTCCCGGCATCATCGTGAGCATGTGAGCCGTCCAGGAGTCGGCCACCAGCATCAGGTAGTGGTGGCGATACCAACCGTCGATAATTCTGGATCCGGCCGAGTGATCTTTGAAGCCGATACCGTCCAACCGGTAATGCTCGTCGCCGGCCCGAAGCGTTCCGGTGGTGGAAAAGCTCTGCTGGATGTGCATATCACCGGCGATCTCTCCGATCGCATCGCGACCCGCATACATATCCCATTCGCGGTGGCGTCCGACCGCCTCGACATCGAAGCACACCCGCACAACTGGCGCCGAACTGCCTCGCACACCCGTCGCAAGCCTTGCGGTGGTGGTGACTTGCGCAACGCTGTCATAGGAACAGGTCCAGCCCGTCTCGGTCATCGTCAAGTCGAAATCTTGCAGGGTGAGCCCAGCCTCATTGGTGTTGCGGCCCCAGCGCCGGTCGACGGTCAGCCGGCCGTCCGGAAGATAGGTGACGATCTGTGCCCACCAGTAATCCAGATCGTGCCGGTACCGGCCGACATGCAGATAGATGCCGACTCCTTCGGCGGGATTCCAGCTGCCGTTCCAACGGGTTTCGCTCCACCCCGGCACTCCGGTTCGCGGCACGGTGTTCAGATCCACGGCTGTGCTACTCCTCCCTGATTCCCAAGTCGATGCAGGTTGCGAATGCGCTTGCTCGACTTAGCGAGCAGGCCCTTAGCGTGTGACCCCAGCGAGCCGGGATCACGGAAGTCCCCTGAGAACCAGTTGCATGATGAACGTTCGTTGACATTAGCCGATCTGGGTGCAGCCTGAACAGAGCCGCTTGTTGCTGAGGAAAATCCCCACAGTTACCCCATCGACGTGACCGATCGTTATCACTATCGTACGAATCGACCGTAGCGGCGCGAAGGAGCGGGCATGAACGACAAGATCATCGGGCCGACCGAGGCGCAGGCGAGAAGCGGCAATGTGGACGAGGGCTTGACGTGCGTTTCGGCGCCCGAGGTGCTCTGGACCACCGTCAATGCGTCTGAAGTGATGCCCGGCGTGATGCGGCCCTTGTCGGCCAGCTACTACACGTATGCGACCGAGGTGGGCCTGCGGCGCGGACTGTACGACCTGGGGATGGTGTCGGCGCGGGGGGCTGTCCTTCCCGTCTCGGCCAGCGAGCGCCTCATAGGATCGTTTCGGGGGCGGCTCGCCGCCAACGTCGACGTCGCACGCCGGACCTTCGCGGCGCTTCCCGGCGTCAAGGGTGAGGACGTCGAGCGTGACCTGCTGGGTTCAGCACGGAAGGACTTCGTTGACGTCAACGACCTGAGCCGGATTCCGTCGGTATTGGCGCGCGTGCCCAGGATCCTGATGACCGGCCGCGGCATCCCCGGCCAAACCCGAAGCTCGATCGAGAATTGGTGGCGCACCGTCGTCGACGGAGACCAGCTGCGGGTCGGGCTGCAACCCGAAGAAGTGCTCGCCGAATCGCTGGCACGGTTCACCTTCGCGATGGAACTGCAAATGTGGATGCGGATGTTGATCCAGGCAGTCTCGGCTCAGCTGACCTCGATCTGCGAGCTCACGGGCCAGCAGAACGCTATGAGCACGCTGCTGGCCGGAGCTGCGGGCACCGATGAGGCCCGCATCGCCGACGATCTTTATCTCGTTGCTACGGAACGAATGTCGCTTGATCGGTTTCTGGTCGACCACGGGTATCAGGGTCCGAATTCCGGAGATCCGGCGGCCCGAGTGTGGCGGGAGGACCGGCGCCCGCTGGAGCGACTGTTGGGCGCCATCGCGCAGTCCGAACCACCCGCACAGCGTCGCGCCCGCGCGGTCGCCGAGCGTGACCGTACGGTGGCCAGCATCCTGAGAGATCTGCCAGCGCACCGGCGCCCCGCCGCACGGCTGGCGATCCGGCTGGCGCCGGCGGCCTCGCGGGCCATCCAGGGCAACAAGGCATCCACACTGTTGGCGATCGACTGTGGCCGCGCCGCCGCTCGTGCCCTGGGCAGCGAGCTGGTCACAGCGGGAACGCTCACCGATCCCGACGATGCCTTCTACTTCTTCTCAGACGAACTCACCGAGGTCCGCCGGCGCGATCCCGGCGAGACAACCGATCTGGTAGCACGGCGGCGGGCACTACGGACCCAACTGCTGCAGGTCGCACTTCCAGAAACCTGGCTGGGCACGCCGGCCGAAATTCCCCTGGGCGCCCTCGAACTCAGGGACGTCAGCGAGGTAACCGGGCTCGGTGCGAGCCCGGGCATCGTCGAAGGCCGGGTTCGCGTGGTGCTGGATTCCGCCGACGATGTCGACATCGACAACGGCGACATCTTGGTCTGCCCGACCACCGATCCCAGCTGGGTCTCGTTGATGACTGTCGCCGCGGCAGTCGTGATCGACATCGGCGCCGCCGTCTCCCACGGCGCGATCGTCGCGCGCGAACTCGGTGTGCCCTGCGTGATCGGCACCAGCTCGGGCACACGGGACCTCCGGGACGGCGACTTGGTGCGTGTCGACGGCTCCACCGGCGTGGTCGTGATCCTGGAACGCGGAAGGCCAACGGCGGCAAACCTGCCCGGTTGAGCAGCCGGGAGGCGCTGCGGTTTGCCACACGGAGTACTTACACGCCCAGCGACGATATGGATCGCGACGTCTATGGCGTCGAGCGTGCCGGTGATCAGGTCCTTCGGTGCAATAACACCCCTAGGAATATGATGTTCGACACCGTATCATTGATACGGTGCATATTCTTGGCGCTGACGCTAACGAGGGGTCCGACCCGAGGATTTCACACGCGTCTTACATCGTCCTCGGCATCGTTGCGGTCCGCGGGCCGACAACGTCATACCAACTCAAGAGTTACGTATCAGGCTCCATCGGGTATTTCTGGCCGCTCCCCCACGCCGTCCTCTATCGCGAACCCAAGCGACTCGAAGCGCTGGGCTTGCTGACCTCACATACCGAAACTGACGGGCGCAGAAGGCAATTCTTCGAGATCACCGAAGACGGGACTGCTGCGTTGCGGAGTTGGATCGAGGAACCCGCCAGTCAGGCGCCCGAATTGCGCGATGAAGCACTGCTGAAGCTGCACTTCGGCAGCCTCGTCGACGGCGCGAGTGTGCAACGGATGGCCGAAGAGCAGCTGCTGGTCCGCAAGAGCAGGCTGGCCTTTTTCAGCGACCTCGAGAACCGCTACCGCAACTGGCCCGAACATGGGCACGCATTGGCAACACTCAAGGCCGGCCAAGCCTTCGAGCGGGCCTTTATCGCGTTCTGGCGCGAACTCGCCACGAACGCAAACGATCTCAGAACTTCCCGACCCACATCAGACGATGCCCGAGAGGAACTCCGATGAGCAACGCATCCCTTTCGGCTCGCGCGGTGGACAACCGACCGCCGCACCCTGAGGCTGTTGCGATCGCGGCAAAGTTGCTCACCTGGGAGCACATCGTCGATCCCTATCCGACATACGCTCGGCTGCGCGAGTTGGAACCCGTGCTCTTCGTCAAGGAGATGAATGCTTGGCTCGTAACGAGATTCGACGATGTCAAGACGGCGTTTTCCGACGACCGGCTGGCCGTGTCGTTCGCCCAGTATCAGATCAATCGTCAGGGCCCCGCTGTCGTCGAGGAGCCGTATTTCAAGATCGCGATGAGCATGCTGGTGTGCAACGACGCGCCCTTGCACACCAGGCTGCGTCGCGTGTTTCGCGCGCCGTTCACATCGGCCCGGATCCAGGGTCTTGCACCGATGATCGAGCAATTGTGCCGGGATCGACTCGATGCGCTGTACCCGAGTAGAAGAGCCGACGTCGTCGCCGATTTCTCCCGTGAGATCCCGCTGGCCACCATCGGGGCGCTTCTCAACGTGCCGCGCGATGACTACGCCCAAGTGGCGCAGTGGGTGTACGACTTCGCGCCGGTGCTCGAAGTGTCGCCGATGACCGATGAGCAATTGTCCCGCTCGAATGACGCGATCGTAGGACTGGAGTCGTACTTCACCGACCTGGTTGCACATCGCCGCGAGAGCCCCGGTGAGGATTTCATCAGCGCGGTCATCCAGGCCAATGATGCGGACCCCGAGCCGATGAGCGAATCGCAACTCGTCAACAACCTCAGCTTGCTCTACTTCGCAGGACAGGACACCCAGAAGTACCAGTTCACCAATATGGTCGCCGCACTCGATGCGAATCCAGAGGCCTATGAGTATGTGCTGCAAGATATTCCGGGGCGCGTTGGAATATTGGCGCGCGAGTTGTACCGCTATGACTCCACGTCACAGTTCATGGGCCGAACAGCTCGCGAGGACGTTGAGCTGGGCGGACAACTGATTCGCGCGGGCGAGACCGTGATGATCTGCAACGGCGGGTCGAATCGCGATGCCGGGAAGTTCTCCGATCCCGACGCGATCCGTTTCGACCGCGGGCCGACCAACGACATGAACGCTTTCATGTCCTTCGGCGCTGGGCGCCACCGCTGCCTGGGCGTGCACCTTGCGCAGCTGCAGCTGCCGATCATGCTGCAGACCTTTCTGGAAACACTGGGCCGGGTGCACGTCGAACGCAAAGCGGCGATACGCCATCCGAGCATCGCGACCCGCGGCTATGACGTGCTTCCTGTCACTTGGGAGGTTCGAAGCCCGGCGTGACGAGCGTGCACATGACCCTGCTTGATGCGTTCGGCGCGACGGTCTCACGGCACCGAGATGACTTGGCGCTGAGAATATTTGGTGATCGCGGGGACCTCACATGGGCCGACTGCGACAATCGCGCGCGGCGACTCGCTGCCGGGTTTCGCGACCTCGGGGTCGGTAGGGGCGACACCGTGGCACTGCTCTTGTTCAACCGGTCCGAGTTTTACCTGGCAGATCTCGCGGCACTGATGTTGGGAGCCGTACCCGTTTCGGTCTACCCGACATCGGCACCTGAACAGATCGACTACCTGCTCGCCGACGCCGACGCCAAGGTGCTCGTCACCGAACGTGCACTCGTCGAGACGGCAAAGAATTTCGCGGGTCCCACCGTCGTCATCGAAGACGCAGCGTTTCAGCGGATGTCGGAGACCACACCGCTTCAGGACGTACATCCGGGAAGCCCGGATGAGATCGCGACCATCATCTACACCTCGGGAACCACAGGTCCACCCAAAGGGGTTGAGCTAACTCATCGTTCGGTGCTCGCAGCGGTGGCTGCGATGGCCGAACGAACCGGACTCGGCGATCGGGGCCACACCATCTGCTGGCTACCGATGGCCCATATCGCGGCGCGGTGCGCCACCTACTACGGAGCCATCGTTTTCGGCGATGAAGTCACGATATGCGCGGACCCGCGCCGGATCAACGAGGTCGTCGCAGCCGTTCACCCGACATGGTTCTTCGGAGTGCCGAGAGTATGGGAGAAGCTTCAGGCCAGTGTTCAGAATTTCATCGCATCGTTGGACGGTAGCGAGCGTGACTCGGTCAACGAGGCTTTAGTGGTCGCCTTCGCGAGGGCCCGCCACATGTTGAACGACGAAACGGTGCCCGAAAAACCTGCCCACACGGTCGCCGATGCCGATGCGGTCCTCGCACCGGTCCGTCGCGCGGTCGGACTCGATCGCGTGCGCTGCGCTCAGGTCGGCGCAGCACCCATCGCCGCCGACGTCGTCGCGTTTTTCCACGCACTCGGTGTTCCGCTCGCCGAGATATACGGGTTCTCCGAAGGGATCGTCTGTTCGGCGCCCGATCCACGGCGCAGAATCACGATTGGTAGCGCGGGTCCTGCGCTGCAAGGTGTCGAGATCAAGATCGCTGATGACGGCGAGATCCTCGTCCGCGGCCGCCTCTTGATGAGCGGATACCGTAATCAGCCTGAGGCGACTGCGGCCTGCTACACACGGGACGGATTCTTCAGGAGCGGTGATATCGGCCAGTTGGTCGACGGCGAGCTTCGCATTGTGGACCGCAAGAAGGATCTCATCATCAACGCCGCGGGCAAGAACATGTCCCCCGCCAACATCGAATCGGCAATCAAGTCCGGATGTCCGCTGATCGCACAGGTCGTCGCCATCGGAGACGGCAGGCCCTACAACATCGCGCTGATCTGTCTGGACCCTGAGGAAATCGGTGAACGGTCCAGGGCGACCCTCAACGACGAAGTGCAGTCGGCAATTGCGCGCGGCAATGCGCGGCTGTCGAGGGTCGAGCAGATCAAGCGCTTCGCCATCATGGATTCTCCGTGGGTTCCGGGTGGCGATGAGCTCACTCCGACCATGAAACTGCGACGGCGGCGGATCGCCGAAAAGCACGCCGCCACCATCGAGGCGCTATACGCGGCAACCGGTGCCGTGGGTGACCGCCGAAACTTCGACGAGGAGGAGAAATGGCGACAATAGCGACCCCAAAGAACGCCACGGACGACGCGGCGGCGATCGCAGCATTGCGGAAGGACTTCGCCGCCCAACGGGCGGCATTCCGGACCGACAGCTTTCCGAGCGTTGACAGCCGGATCGAACGCCTGCAGGCGCTGGCAGGAATGGTGATCGCCAATCGCAACAGGATTCGGCAAGCGCTGCAAGCTGATTTCGCGGTGCACCCCGCAGCGCTGGCGGACCTCGCCGAGGTGCTCTCAACGGCGGGCCGTGCGCAGTTCGCTATCGAGAATCTCGAGGCCTGGATGCAGCCATCCCTACGCGAGACCGACCCCGAACTGCACGGCACTAGTTGGGCGGGCATTCACTACCAGCCGAAGGGCGTTATCGGCATCATCTCGCCGTGGAACTTCCCTTTCGACCTCTCGCTGGGCCCAGTGGTCGATATGCTGGCGGCCGGAAATCGGGCAATTATCAAACCATCTGAGCTCACCCCGAATTGCTCGGAGTTGCTTCATGAAATGGTGTCATCGACCTTCGACGCCGATCTGCTCAGCGTCGTCACCGGTAACCTCGAGCTGGCCAAGGTCTTCCCGACGTTGCCTTGGAACCACTTGCTCTACACGGGAAGTACGTCGGTCGGGCGCGCGGTCGCTTGCGCAGCCGCGGAAAACCTGACTCCGGTAACCCTCGAACTCGGGGGCAAAAGTCCCGCGGTCCTGCTTGACGACGGTGTCGACGCGCCAGCCGTGGCCAACATCGTCGGCACCAAGATGATGAAGAACGGCCAGATGTGTATCGCGCCCGACTACTGCCTGGTGCCGCGTGATCGACTGAGCGAGTTCATCTCGCTGGCCAAGCAACACTACCGAACCCACACCCCCGACTATGCCGGCAGCGACGACTGCACCGGGATCATCACCCAAGGCCATCTGGAGCGGTTGCAGAACCTGCTTGACGAAGCGCGGCGCAGCGGTTGCGAAGTCGTGCCGCTCGGGGAGGACCGCCTCGATCCGCGGACCCGCAGGATGCCCATGGTCATCGTGGTTGATCCCGCTGAGTCGTTAGGCCTGATGCGGGAAGAGATCTTCGGGCCGATCCTGCCCGTCAAACCCTACGACGACATCGCAGAGGCGATCGATTACATCAACAGAGGGGAACGGCCGCTCGGGCTGTACGTGTTCGGTCACGACGAGGCGGCCACGCAAGACGTGTTGGTTCGCACGGTATCAGGCGGCGCCTGCGTCAACGCGTGCGGACTCCAGGGAGCGCTTGCGCCACTTGGGTTCGGCGGGGTCGGCAGCAGCGGGATGGGACGCCACCACGGAATCGACGGTTTCCGCGAATTCTCCAATGCCCGTGGCGTTGTCGTGCGCGGGGAAGGCGGAGTAATGGAGGCGTTCCTGCCGCCATACGGCGCCTTGGCGACAGCGCTGGTGGACGGCGCACTCGGGGCGCCGCAATGAGCGAACTCGCCCCGCGATAGCGATGCGGATCGGTTAGGTGCTGATCTCGTCCAGGGTTGCCCGGCCGTCTCCACTGTGTTGTTGCCTGAGCTCGTGCAGCATCACCCAGGCCATCACGAAGAACCAGGTGCCGAAGATCGTCAGCGGGATCCAGAAAGCGATGATGCCGTTCCACGCGAACGGCCCGGTCTTGAAGACGATTACCAGAACCCCGAAGAGGAAAGACAGTGCGCACCAGATGTTGAAGTAGGCGACCCACCGCGCGAAGATCGGTCGCTCGCTGTGATCGCGGAACGCGGCGATCGCAATCGAAGTCAGCTGCACAATGGCGGGGGCTGGGATGCCGACGAAGGCCAGCCAGCCCAGGTCACTGAGGCTCTGCGTCGCTGACGGGTCCGTGGCACCGGCCCGAAAAGTGGCCGCCGACAAGGTGATCATCGGCAGAATGAACAGCGGCCCGTTGAGCAGGCCGGTCACCAGCTGCGTGCATCCCAGCGGACCGATACCGCCCTCGATGCGCTTCATCTGCATGAAGATCGCGACGGTCTCTATGTCAACCTGACTCAGGACCACTGTGACGGCTTGATTCGGGACCACCTCGGCGAGGAGGTGGTGGCTCAGGCGTCTTCGTAGGCTGTGATCGCGAGCTGCTACCGCGGGTATGGCTGAGCCGGTATGAGGTGGTGCCGGTTTCGATGATGGTGCCGTGGAAGGTGAGTCGGTCGACGATCGCGGCGCAGAGTCGGGGTCGGTGAAGGTTTTGGTCCAGCCGGAGAAACTCTCGTTGGATGCGATGGCTACTGACGCCTTTTCCTCGCGTTCAGTGAGTACTTGGAACAGCAACTCCGCGCCCCGGCGGTCGAGTTCCATGTAGCCGAGTTCGTCGATACATAAAAGATCGACGCGGCCGTAGCGGGCGATCGTGCGGGCGAGTTGCTTTTCATCGGCGGCCTCGACGAGTTCGTTGACCAGTTTGGTCGCCAGTGTGTAGCGGACGCGGAAGCCTTGCTCGGCGGCGGCGGTGCCCACACCAATGAGCAGGTGGGACTTGCCGGTGCCCGAGTCGCCGATCAGGCAGAGCGGGTCGCCTCGGCGTATCCAATCGCCTTGGGCGACGGTATGTACGGTGGCGGCGTTGATGTTTGGGTTGGCGTCGAAATCGAAGTCGCCGAACCATTTCTGACGTGGAAACCCGGCCGCTGCGACTCGCCGCAAGGTGGATCGGCGGTCCCGGTCATCGCATTCGGCCAGGAGCAGTTCGGCGAGGAAGCCGTGGTAGGTGAGCTGTTCACGCTCGGCGACTTTCACTGCTTCGTCGATCACCGCACGCACGGTCGGCAACCGCAGGCGTCGGCATGCGGAATCGACGGCGGCTTGGGCCGCTTGTGGGGTCATCCCGCGTTGGCGGCGCAGGGTGTTGGTGACTTTCGTGGCCGTGCTCATGATCCAGTCGTTCCTTCCATTCCGTCACCGGGTGGCGGTGTTGGGGGTCTGCGTTGGAGCAGCTCGTCGTAGGCCGCGACGTCAGGCAGCGGCCGGGTGTCGGTGGCAGGCCGGCGATCACGGTCGCTGGATCAGCCAGGCGGCGCTGGGTCAGACTGACGACCCGGTAATCGACGGTATTGGCATGGTTACCGGCGTGACGGTCTGATTCGAGACCACCACCGGCGGCATGCAGGCGTGCTTCGACCGCGACCACATCCGCTGAAACGGCACCGACCGACAGGGCGGCGTGGATCCCGGCGATCACATCGGTAGCGCGCATGCTGCGGTGCAGCAGCAGCACGTCGATTAGCGAGCGAGTCCCGCCAGCATCGCCGTCGACGCGGCGGGCCTGCTGCCAGAACGCCTCGTGCGCTGCGGTGAAAGTGCCGGCGGCGCGGGCCTGAGCAAGCGCGGTGGAGCCGGGCAACGCGCCGGGTTTGCAGTGCAACACCTCCAGATAGTGGTCGAGGTTGATCGATTGCCCGTTGCGGGTCGTGACGCGTTCATGGCGTGCGGCGATAGTGCGGCCGTCGAAGACGACCAACTCCGAGGCCCGCAGCGACACCCTGACTTTGCGTCCGATCAACCGGGCGGGAACCGAGTACTTCGCCGACCGCGCCGTGATCAGCGCCGACCGGTCCACCCGTGGATGCAGCACCAGCCCCGGGTCGAACCGCTCGGCAGGCAGAGCGGCGAGATGTTCTCGTTCGGTCTGGAAGTCCTGGCCCACGGCGTGCAGCCGGCCGGTGACCCGCCGATGATCCTCACGTGCTTCGCAGCGGCGGATGTAGTCGTTGAGCTCTGACAGCGAGTCCACTTCCGGCATGGGCGTGAGCCAGGTGCGGCGGAAACGTCCGATCTCGCCCTCGACTCCGCCTTTCTCGTGGGCGCCTTTCACTCCCGGCTGGCAGTAGAACGGGTCGAACCCGTAGAACGATCTGAACAGCACCCACCGGTCGTTCTCGACCCTGCCCCGACCGCGGCCGAACACCACCGAGGTGACCGCAGACTTCAAGTTGTCGTAGCGGATATGGCGCACCGGGATGCCGCCGATCACGTCGAATGCTTCGATGTGGCCTTCGAGGAACGCCTCCTGCGACTGAGTCGCATACACCCGATGGACTGCCTTGCCGGACATCGACATTCGGAAAACGAACATGTAGCAGCGGGTTCTGACACCAGCGAGGATGACGTGAACCTCGCCGAAATCAACCTCAGCTTCAGCGCCGGGCGGGTGTTCCTGCGGCACGAACGCTTCCTGCGCCTGCTTACCGGACTCGGCGATGATCTCCGCACGACGGACCCGGACATAGTCACGCACCGACGAATACGACACATCCTCAACGCCGTGTTCATCGGCCAGACGATTGCAAATCCTTGTCGCAGTGTGGCGTTGCTTGCGGGGCGCATCCAGATCGGTCCGCAGCATCGCATCAATCGCAGGTTTGAGCGGGCCCAGTTTCGGCGACTCCCGCACCGGTGTCTTCCGCCTCGGCGGCTCCGGATTCGCCAACGCGTGCCGGACCGTATCCCGGCCAACCTTGTACTTACGAGCAAGCGCCCGAATACCCAAACCCTCGACCCGGGCGTCCCTACGTATCTGGGCGAACAGCTCCACACGACTTCCCATCCGGAACCCTCCGACAGCGAGCCAATAATCGACACGCCAACCGTCGAGGGTGGTCCTGAATCAAACCGTCACAACACACCGGTCTGAAAGAAGGTGGTCCTGAATCAGGCCGTCACACCGGTCCTGAATCAAACTGTCATAGCCACGACGGTGAACGGGAACGTCAGTCCGGCCGCCAGCATCGAGATGATCAGGCCGAGCCTGATCCGAAATGCGTTGTCGGCATAGAAGGCAGCGAGTTGTTGTGCGGTCTGGTTCGGCGACGGGGGCGGTACCAGCCCGCCCACTGCCCAGAACCCGATGCCGAAAATGATCATCAACAGCGGACCGGAGTAGACACACCAACGCTCGGTTGTTCTGTCCATGAGACCTGCCTTCCTTGGAGGTTTGCGTTTGACGTCGAAAGCGTTCGTGACCGCGATACCCCTGTCGATCCCCGCAGCAGCCCGTCCGGCGGTGCCTACCCGCGTGCTGCGGCGGGCGGCACAATGTCCTCGAAACCGGTTGGGCCGGTTTCGACCATGCTGAATGCGATATCCGCAAGCGTCCCGATGGACTCACCCGACTCGATCGTGGCATGCAGCACCGCTCGCAGCGCGGATACCATGCACGATGCCTGGACCTGGACGCGCAGGTGGGCTATCGGATCGTCAGGTAGCCCCTGGGCGAAGTACCGCTTGAGGGCATCTTCGAATTCGTGGGCGATCTCCAGGTAGCGGCGCCGCAGCGCGGGTTCGGTGAACCAGAGGCGCATACAGGTCACGCGCAGGTCCGGCTCGAAGGTTTCGAAGAACCGCTCCAGTTGGAAGATGACCGCGGCGCGGGCCACCTGCCATCGGTCGCCGATCGCAGGAGCGGCGTCGAGGGCCTCACGTAGACCGGCGATCACCTCTGGAGCCGCGCCGAACAGGATGTCTTCTTTGGTGCCGAAGTACCGGTTGAGCGTGCTTCGGGAGCACATCGACGCCGCCGCGATCTCTTCGGCGCCTACGGCGTCGTAACCCCGGTCGACGATAAGCTCAACAGCCCGCCGCACGATCGTGGCGCTCAGGGCTGCCTTTTTGCGGGCTCGCAAGTCGGTCATCGTCTTGCCAGACTAGACCCAACGCCGGTAATGGCACGCCGTATCAACTTATCCGCTGGTGCTTGTGCCGCAGTGCTTTTGCTGAACACTTCGGTGGAGGCACCCTCAACAGATTTTCGGAGGGGCGCAATGCGCTGGGTGGTCGGACTTTCTGGCGCAGAACTAGCTGAGTCAGGCCGCGAGGTAGCAGCCGATCGTGGCGGCACAGACAATTGCACACCACGCTTCCAGAATGATTCGAAGTCTCGGCGGCGCATTATTGAGCTCCATGAAGTACAGGCCGATAAAACGGACTTTGACGAACGCGATCATCAAGATAACGACGCTGTTGATCTTGTTACTGTCGATGAACCCGTGCTGGGTTCCCATGGCCCACGAGACCAGGGTTGCGAAAATCAAAAAGCACCAAACGACTGTCGCCGACGATTTCAGCAGGTCTGCCGGCGTCCGGGCCTCGACGTCGTGGGGGATGTAGGTCATCGGGTCACCTCACCAAGAAGATCAACGGAAATAGGACAATCCAGAGAAGATCGACCATGTGCCAGAAGCAAGCGCCGCTCTCGAACAACGAATAGTTTTTCGCACCCATGTCGGGCTGGCGTGTGAGTTTGAACAAACCGGTCAAGACGGCCAGGCCGATCAGGAGATGAAAGGCATGTAGACCGGTCAGCACGTAGTAGTACATGAAGAAGTTGCTGGTGTACGGCGTGATGCCATGTTGCACCTTCTCCGTGTATTCCACAATTTTGATGACCAGAAATCCGGCGCCGCAAATAGACGCTCCGACAATGAATTTCGGGGCGTGACGACTTTGGGTTCCGGATCGCACCGCGCGCGCGGCGAGGACGACGAACAGCGAACTGACCAGTAGTAACACGGTGTTGATCGCGCCAAAGTTTTTGTTCAGCGCGGCCTGATCAAGAGCGGCCTGCGCCGGGTTGTCGAAGCGCACCAGCAGGTAAAGCACGAAAAATACTGCGAATACCGACATGTCGCCGAATATGAAGATCCAGACGCCGCCTTCTGCAGGGGTCCGCCAACTCTTGTTCGGTGCTGGCGGTACGGCGTCGGCCGTGCGAGCCTCGGTGTTGCTCACCATGGATGTTTCCTTCTGCGTAGGTCTACTGACGGCAGGCTCCGTCGATGGAACGACGGGCCTAGACGGACGTGCGGCTGAGTTGCGCTCGTCCGGCGAGAAGGTCGTGCTCGGCGCGCAGCGCGGAGATCTCTTGCCGCAGTTGATCGATCTGGGCTGCGTGATCGGTGACGGCGGTGGCGCATTGCTGATCGGCGAGTTCCTCGGCTCGTTGCCTGTTGACCGCGTTCAGCAGCAACTTGGTTAGCGTGAGCATCCAGATTGTGTAGATGACGGCCGGTACCCAGAAGGAGATGACACCGTTCCAGGCGAGCGGGCCGTCTTTGAAGTACGGGATGACCGTTCCCGGCAGGAAGACCAACTGAGCCCACAGGTTCATCCAGGCGAACCAGCGCGGGAGAATCGGTTCCTCGCGTTTGTCGCCGAAGATCGCCAGGCTGATCGCGACGCCCTGGATTGTCACCACCGGAACGGAGATGAGGAACATCATCCAGCCCAGATCGTTGAAGCGCTGGGTGATTTCGGGGTTCTCCAACGGGCGGTAGGCAGCGACCTGCCAGAAGATGGCTGCCAGCTGAAACAGCAGCACGAAGAGGGTACCGAGACCGAACTGGACGAGGGTCATCGGCGCCGTGGCACCCTCCATCCGCTTCATCTGAACCGAGATCGCGCACACCCACGGCTGGTAGCAAATACCCGAGAACAGCACCAGAATCATGCCGGTGCGGATGCCCGTGACGTTGTGGGCGTAGAACTGCGCAATCTCCACGGGGCCCGTGTTGCCGCTCGGTGGCGGAAGGAACTTGGCGAACACCAGCAGGCCCACGATCCAGCCGATCGCACACAGCGGCCCGGCCACCGCACACACCTTGTTGTTGACGTAATTCATCTGAGCCCTTCCCGGTCAATGACCACTTCGCGCCGCTCGCTATACAGCCCCCTTGGTGGCCGTCCAACGGCCATGCAGCCCGCTGCAGAGACGTCCACTCGAATGATGTGCCGATGCAATAGACACACTCGCTATAGTGACACAGCGTCCCAGATTCTTGTAGTGTGTCCTTCACCAGATGCACCGGTGGAAGGACTCCTTGGATGGGTAGTTGCGGTCAGGGGATCGTCGGGCGGATGAGGCCGAGGTGCGCTCTGGTGTGGCCCGATGGTTGCGAGACGCATCAGGTTACTTCAGGTTCTTCAACGATGCCGGCGAGCTGAACGGGAGCCGACGCGGTGGTATCCGAACGCGCACAACGGATTTTGCTGTGGTGGGGACTGACCTTCACCCTGATCTACGGGCTGGCATGGTGGCGCCTGTTCCACATGATGCCGCCGCCCTCGGCGAAATGGCCGCCGGAGCAGATCGCCCAGTTTTATCGCGAACACAGCACGACGATCAAGGTAGGCGCCACGGTCGCCAGCTGGACCAGCGGCTTCATGGTGCCGATCTCCATCGTCGTGGGCATCCAGATTGCCCGCCACGAGGCCGGCCGACCGATCTGGTCCACCCTGGCAATCGCGGGCGGATGTTTGATGTCGATTCCGCTGGTGCTCCCGCCGATCTTTTGGGGAGTCGCGGCCTTCACCCCCGACCGAGCGCCCGATATCACCGCACTCATGCACGAACTGGCCATGCTGACCTTCGTCACGACCGACCAGTACTACATCTACATGTGGGTGGCGATCGCAGTGGTCTGTCTGATCCCCAACCGGGTGCTCTACTCACCATTCCCGCGCTGGTTCGGCTACTACACCGCCTGGACGGCGCTCATGTTCGAGCCCGGAGCCCTGGCCTTCCTGTTCCGCTCCGGCCCGTTCTCGTGGAATGGTCTGCTGGCGTTCTGGTCTCCGGTAGTCACGTTCTTCGTGTGGATCGTCGCGATGGCGGTGCTGTTGTTCAAAGCCATCTCCCGACAAGAGGCGGTCGAACCTGAGGCAAAGACACCCCTCCTGGCGAAGTAGCGCGGCGATACTTGCGGCGCTGCCGGGCTGCCGGCCGTCAACCCGGCCGGATCTTCCGCACGAAAGAAGCGATGGCCGTGCCGATCTCGTCTGCGCTGTCCTCCTGGAGGAAATGCGTTCCCGGAACGGCGATTTCGGTTTGGTCGGGCCAGCTGCGCACGATGTCCACAACGCGTTGTTTGCTGTGGATGACTCCGGGATCGGCGCCTTCGGGGTGCAGCGTGCAGGACAGACTCGAACACACTGGGCAGGATGTCATAGCAGATGACCCGAGCGATCCGCTGATCGAAGGCGGCGGCGCGCAGGGCCAGGCAGCTCGCGAGTGAGCAGCCGACGACGGTCACATTTGAGAGCCAGGTGGCGGCTCGTTTCATCTGTTCACGCAAATCCAGGGGAACGGTAATCAGCTGTCCGCGAATCTCGTTGATGCACTGAGTCTTTGCCTTGATAGCCGATCTTCGAGCTACACGCAGGCAGCGGATAGCCTCCACGATGCCGTCTCGCCGCCACCAAAGTCTACGTTCGTATAGTCTCCGACCGTTCGTCCCATGCTTCATCGCCGTGCACCGGCTCAGCCGCCTCGCCGTCGTCGCCGGCTGGGTCAAGGCCCCCTCCCAGCCGGACTGAGCCCCGACCGCAACCTCTCTACGAATTCAGCGCCGCTTGTCGAACGAGGTCGATTAGTTGGCGGCCTGGGAATTCTTTGAGGTCTAGCGTGGGCAGAATGGGTTTGTTCAGTCATGAGGAGTTCCGGGACCCGGCTGACGGCGTTGGTGGCGGCGCTAGTGGTGGGGTTGTTGAGCGAGCTCGGGGTGCTGAGGTAGGCGAATACCGGGTGGATGAACCTGTGGTGGTGGGTCCGGGGTTGCCGCCTGAGGATGGTTCGTGCGGTCAGTTCACTGTGCAGTTTCACCTGTCCACGTCAATGCTGGTCAGGCTGAAACGTATTGCGGATATGCGTGGGGTGAGCGTTCCGGAGGTATGCCGGCAGGTGATCGGTGTGTTTGTTGCCCAGCAGGAGGGTGAGCTGGGCGCATTGCTTGCTGCCGAGGCCGAGGCGGCTGATTACCGGCCGAGTTTGGGTCAGGCGTAGTCGTGCCCGCCGCAGGGACGCCGCCTGGACCTGCTCATTGCTCCGATGGGGTCCGGGTGGCTTCGGAATAGCCATGGCGCTCGGAAGCTCCAAATCAGGTAGCCACCGGCCGACCTTTCACGTCACGTGCCCCTCAGTGCACGGGACTCTTCATCGCTTGCTGCGCGCGGTGAAAGAACCCACCGCAGCCCTTCAGCGTGCACTTCCGGTCGGCACCGTCAACGAAAGACTGGCTGAGCTAAAGACTTTCCGGCGGGTCCGGCATCCTTGAGCCACCAAAAGCGGAAGCTGCACCCGGCCGGCGCGGCCCAGAACTACCTCGCCATGTTGGAGAACCGCGACAGGTGCAGCTGGTGCGCAACCGTCACCGTCTTGGTCGGGCCGTTACGGTGTTTGGCGAGAATGAAATCCGCTTCCCCGCCGCGTGGATCGTCGCGATCAAATGCATCAGGTCGATTTAGCAGAATTACCATATCGGCATCTTGTTCCAGCGAACCCGATTCGCGAAGATCGGACAACATTGGTTTTTTGTCCGTCCTCTGTTCGGGACCGCGATTCAACTGACTAATCGCAACCACCGGAACTTCGAGTTCTTTCGCCAAAAGCTTGAGATGCCTTGAGAACTCGGACACCTCGACCTGGCGCGACTCGTGTTTCTTGCCCGAGGTCATCAACTGCAGGTAGTCGACGACCACCAGTTTCAAGTTCGCCTTCTGCCGCAACCGGCGGGCCTTGGCGCGGATCTCCATCATGGTCAGATTCGGCGAATCGTCGATATACAGCGGGGCCTCGCTGATCTCGCTCATCCGCCGCGCCAGTCGGGTCCAGTCGTCGTCGCTCATCCGGCCCGAACGCATGTCGGCAAGTTTGATCTTCGCCTCCGCCGACAGCAGCCGCATCACGATCTCGGACTTGCTCATCTCCAGCGAGAAGATGACGCTGGCCATCCGGTGCTTGATCGAGCACGACCGCATGAAGTCCAGTCCCAGGGTGGACTTCCCCACCCCCGGACGCGCGGCGACGATGATCATCTGCCCCGGGTGCAGCCCGTTGGTCACCTCGTCGAGTTCGGTGAAGCCGGTCGGCACGCCGCGCGAAATACCGCCGTTGGACGCGATGGCGTCGATCTCGTCCATCGTCGGCTGCAGTAGATCCTCAAGAGCCACAAAATCTTCGGAGGTCCGTCGATCGGCGACCTCGTAGATCTCGGCCTGGGCGCGGTCGACGATCTCGGCCACGTCCGCGCCGTCGGCGCCGGCGTAGCCGTACTGCACCACCCGGGTTCCGGCCTCGACCAGCCGGCGCAACAGCGCCTTCTCGGCGACGATGCCGGCGTAGTACCCGGCGTTGGCCGCCGTCGGCACCGTCGAGATCAGGGTGTGCAGATAGGGCGCCCCGCCGATACGGCGCAGCAGGCCGCGCCGGTCGAGTTCGGCGGCCACGGTCACCGGGTCGGCGGGCTCTCCCCGCCCGTACAGGTCCAGGATCGCGTCGTAGACGTTCTGATGTGCCGGACGGTAGAAGTCGCCGGGCCGCAACCGCTCCAGGACGTCGGCGACGGCGTCCTTGCTCAGCAGCATCCCGCCCAGCACGGACTGCTCCGCGGCGAGATCCTGCGGAGGCTGACGACCGTAGTCCTCGCTGGGCGGCGGAGAATCCATCCCCGGATGCGGCAGATCGTCAACGACAGCCATGGGCCTTCACCTCCTCCGACTCAAGCACCGAACATACATTCGATAAACTGCATTCAGAGCGTAGGTCAAAGCACCGACACCCAACCCCCGGTAATGCTCATCGCCAATGCGCCTGCATGAAGGTAAACGTTGCTGGCGGCCCGGCAAAGGGGGCCTGTTGATGAGGCTGTGGACCGGGTGTGCATAGCCGACGACGACAGTGTTGAGCGGACTGTGGAGAACCTGTGGAGTATTGCGGGTTATGCCGGTATCAGTGCTGCTACCAGCCATATCACGCCAGTTCTACCGTGTGGACAACAATCTCATCGGCGTGTCGGGCCAGGTTATCGCGCCGGGCGTGTTGGTTTTCACCGACATTTTCGACGGGTAAAGCGCGGGTTACGCCGCGGCCGCGCAAACACCGCTGGATTTGTTCGCCAGGGTCCCGCCAGCGCGAAGCCCGCTCCCGCAGGTTCCGCAGATAACCCACGGCAGCACGAAGCCCGGCGCGTCCCATTCGGTCACGCCGGGCAGGTGCGAAGGTTGGCCGGGTTAGGCCTGCGCCACCACGTCGACGGAGACCTCGACGTCGATCTCCGGGTGCAGGTGCACGACCACCGGGTGGGTGCCAACCGACTTGATGTGCGCCTTGGGCAGCCGCACGATCCGCTTGTCCAGGTTGGGGCCGCCCGCCTTCTTGATGGCGGTGACGATGTCGCCGGCGGTGACCGAGCCGAACAGCTTGCCGCTGTCGGCTGCCGTCTTCACCGGCAACGACACCGGACCGAGCGCCTCGATAGCCGTCTTGATCTCGTTGGCGTGTTCGCGGTCGCGGACCGTCTTGGTCTCGCGTGCCCGGCGAATGTCGTCGGCCTGGCGCTGCGCGCCGCGGGAGGCGACGATCGCCAGACCACGCGGCAACAGGAAGTTACGGCCATACCCGTCCTTGACTTCGACCGTGTCGCCGACGGAACCGAGATGGTCGACGTCAGCCGTCAGAATCAGCTTCATCGTTTGCGTTCTTTCGTTGTGCGCGGTGGTTACCGCGTCGAGGAGGTGAAGGGCAGCAGCGCGACCTCGCGGGCGTTCTTCACCGCGACTGCGATGTCCCGCTGGTGCTGCACGCAGTTGCCGGTGACCCGGCGGGCCCGGATCTTGCCGCGCTCACTGATGTAGGTCCGCAGCAGCGCGGTGTCCTTATAGTCGATGTTCTGGTCCTTCTTGGCGCAGAAGACGCATTTGCGTGCCTTGACCGGCTTCTCCGGAGCCGGGCGCCGCTTGGTGGACTTGGCCATGAGTGTGTTTCTTCCGTTCTCGTGCTCTGAAGTTCTCTAAGTCAGAAAGGTGGTTCGTCGTCGCCGCCGCCGAACGAACCCGATGCCGGGGCGCTGCCCCACGGGTCGTCGCCGGATCCGCCGGACTGTGCCGGTGCCGACTGCCGGGATCCGCCGCCGCCTCCCCCGCCGAAGCCGCCGCCACCGCCGCCGCTGCGGCTGGCCTTGTTGACCTTGGCGGTCGCGTACTTCAGCGACGGGCCGATCTCGTCGACCTCGACCTCGACCACGGTGCGCTTCTCACCTTCGCGGGTTTCGAAAGACCGTTGCTTGAGCCGTCCGGTGACGATCACGCGCGCCCCGCGGGTCAGGCTCTCGGCCACGTTCTCGGCGGCCTCCCGCCAGATGTTGCACCGCAGGAACAGCGCCTCGCCGTCCTTCCACTCCCCGCTCTGCCGGTCGTAGATGCGCGGCGTGGACGCGACCGTGAAGTTCGCCACGGCCGCACCCGATGGGGTGAACCGCAATTCGGGGTCGGCGGTGAGGTTTCCGACGACGGTAATGGTCGTGTCACCAGCCATGATTGCCTCCTGGGTCCGCCTGGTGGGTGGGTTTGGGAACGAGCGTAGGCAACAGCCCCGACAGGCCGGCTAGTGCTTGTCGGTGCGCATCACCTTGGTGCGCAACACCGACTCGTTCAGGCTCAGCTGGCGGTCGAGTTCGGAGACCGTCGCGGGCGCGGCCTTCAAGTCGATCACCACATAGATGCCTTCGGCGTGCTTGGCGATCTCGTAAGCCAGCCGCCGCCGGCCCCAGATGTCGACTTTGTCCACCGTTCCACCGTCTTTGCGGACGACGTTCAGGAACGTCTCCAGCGACGGGGCAACGGTGCGCTCGTCGAGCGTGGGGTCGAGGATGACCATGATTTCGTATGGACGCATAGGGACCTCATCACCTCCTCTGGTCTGGGCGGCCACGGACGTTCCGTGGCAGGAGGGTCGCCTGCGTCGGCAACCGCCCTAGGGTACCGGACGCCGGGCTGAGCTGGAAATTCACTTCCGGGCGCGAGCGAACTCCGCGGCCCGGGCCTGCGTCGCCGGGTCGGCTTTGGCCCACGCGCCGGTATCGAACGGCGGCTGCGGGTCGTACTCGATCAGCAGCTGGGCGGCTTGGGCGGCCTCCCGGTCGACCAGCAGCTCGACCAGCCGCAGCGCCATGTCGATACCGCTGGATACACCCGCCGCGGTGATGACGCGGTGCGCCGGATGCTCGACAACCCGCTCCGGCACGTACCGCGCCCCCAGCGCGTTGAGTTCCTCGACCGCCCGCCAATGCGTGGTTGCGGTGAGCCCGTCCAGCAGCCCGGCACTCGCCAGCAGCAGCGCGCCGGTGCACACCGAGGTGGTGAACCGGGTTCCCGGATGCACGGATTGCAGCCAGCCACATAGGGTTTCATCGCCGATGAGTGCGCGGGTCCCGATGCCCCCGGGAACCACCACCACGTCGGGCGTGGCGACCTCGTCGAAGGTGGCGTCGCAGTCTGACACCGAGCATGTTGTTCTCGGTGCGGACCTCACCGCGCTCGTGCCCGACGAACACCACGTCGACCGACGGGATGCGTTGCAGCACTTCGTATGGCCCGATCGCATCCAGCGCCGTGAACCGCGGGAACACCGGAATGGCGACCCGCATCAGCTACCTGTCCCGGCAGCTGCAAGCGGTGTCGCCGCGTCGGGCTGCGGCCGGCGGCGCAGCCACTCGGGCATCGCATCGGGTGCCCGGTCGTAAATCCCCCCGGCGGGGTCGTCGACCCGGCCGTGCCAGCGCACCAGGTCTTCGTCAGGTCGATAAATCTGCCGAATAACCAAGGCGCACAAGGTCATTACCGCGATGTCACGAAGCAGCACCGTGGCGGTGAACCATTGCTCCGGCAGCGACCGGCTGGCGTTGCCGTACAAGTAGTACATCCGCGGCACCCAGACGAGCGCGTCGATCGTCATCCACGCCAACAGAACTCGGCGGTGCGGCAACGCCAGGACGGCCAACGGCACCAGCCACAGCGAGAACTGCGGGCTCCACACCTTATTGGTGAGCAGGAATGCCGCCACCACCAAGAAGACCAGTTGCGCCACCCGCGGCCGTTGCGGCGCCGTGCAGGCGATGTAGGCGATTGCCGCACATGCCAACGCGAAAAGCACCGTGACTACGGCATTCAGTACGGTGGGCGGCTCCCAGAAACCTAGCGACGAGTCGAAACCGCGCCAACCGGTGAACGACTTGACGACGTTGAACAGCGAGTCCATGTCGTCACCGCGACGGGTGTTGAGCCGGAAGAACTCTGACCAGCCGCGCGGATAGAGCACCAGCACGGGCAGATTCACCGCCAGCCAGGTCGCCGCAGCGGCGCCCGCGGTGCGCGCCACGCCGCCGAGGCGCCCGGACCTGATCCCCAGCACCAGCAGTGGGCCCAGAAACAGCAACGGATAAAGCTTGGCCGCGGCGCCCAGCCCGATCAACACGCCGGCGAGCCAGGGTTTTCGGCGCGCCCAGGCCAGCAACCCGCCCATCGCGAAAGCCGTTGCCAGCGCGTCGAAATTGGTGAAGATCTGAAAGATCACCAGGGGTGAGGCGGAGACCAGGGCCGCGTCCCAGATCCGGCGTCCGGCCAGCCCTGAGGTCGCCCACACGGTGGCCAGCCAGGCCAGCGCCAAGCCGAGTGCGGAGAAGTTGAAAAACATCACCACTTCGGCGACCACCGGCAGCGGTGCAACCTTGCTCACCGCCGTGTAGGTCTTGGCCAGCGCCATCGAAAGATACTGGTACACCCCGGTCACCACCGGATATTCCATGTAGCGCACCGCGACCTTGCCGTCGTAGCGGATCTGCGGGGCACCGTTGCTGTCGGTCTCGGTCCAGCTGGATTTATAGGGAAACTTGCCCTGACTCAGCAGCTCCGCTCCGTACAGCGGAACCGTGTCGGAATAGCACAACTCGTAATAGGCACGTTGGTTGTCCCAGTTGGCCACCCGCTGATCCCCGGATCCCTTACCGGTGCTCTGCAGGCACGCCGCCTTCGTCGACCAACCCAGTGCCAGAAACACCAGGGCGATGGCGATCATCACCCGCAGCGGCGTCATGAACCGGGTGCGGCCGATCATCGCGTGCCGGCCCACCGGACCGCCGATCAGGCCGGCCAGCGCGGCACCCAGCACGTCGTTGCGGCTCGGGCAATCGCGGCTGTCGGCGCTACGCCGGTCGGCGGCCAGCGGTTGTGGCGAAATCTCGGCGCGCTGCGTCGACGCCGTGACCTCAGGACGGGTCACGGCGGGTTGGGCACGTCGGCGGGCGGCCCACCGCCCGGCGCACCCGGCGCACCCGGCGCTGGAACCCCTGGCGCAGGCGGGCCACCGGGGGCCGGCGGCGCCAGCGTGATCGTGGTGGGCGGGCCGACCGGGACGGTGATCCCCGGTGCCACCTCCACGGTGGGTTGGATCACGGTCTCCGAGGGTGGGGCCGGCGGGGGCGGCGGCGGTGCGGGCACCCCCGCATATCCGCCGATCTCGGTGGGCTTGGGGAAGGTCTCGTTCTGGGTGCCTTTCAGCGCGCCGTCCATCGTCGCCTTCCAGATGTCCGACGGCAGACCCGAGCCGTAGACGGCTCCGCCCGACGCGGTCACCAGCGGCTGGTCACCCTTGACGGTGCCCACCCACACCGCCGTCGCCAGCGACGGCGTGTACCCGACCATCCACGCGTCCTTGTTCGAAGTGGTGTCCCCCAACTGCGTGGTCCCGGTCTTGGCCGCCGACGGCCGCCCCCCGGCCAGGTTGTGGCCGCGGGAGTACCCGGCGATCGGCTGCATCGCGGCAGTCACGTTGTCGGCCACCGCCTTCGGGATGCGTTCCTCACCGCCGTTGGCGGCGGTGCCGGCGTCGAAGAGGACCTGGCCCTCGGCATTGACCACCTTCTGCACGAAGTGCGGCCGGTGGTAGACGCCCGACGCGGCCAGCGTGGCGTAGGCGCTGGCCATGTCGATCACCCGGGTCTGGTACTGCCCCAACACGATTCCGTTGTTGGGCGGGCCGCCGTTACCGTCTTCGGACAGCGTGTGCGACACGCCGGGGAAGCTCTGGGCGATACCGGCCTGGTGCGCGGCGTCGGCCACCGCCTGCGGGCCGCCTTTGAGCTTGAGCATCAACCGGTAGTACGACGTGTTCAGCGACATCTTCAGCGCCTGGGCCAGATTGCAGGTCCCGCAGCTTTCACCCTCGACGTTGGTGATCTTGATGCCGTCGACGGTCAACGGCGAGCTGTCCACCTGGTAGCCCAGCCCGATGCCCTGCTCCAGCGCGGCGACCAAGGCGAACACCTTGAACGACGACCCGGTCTGCAACCCCGCCTGCGCGAAGTCGAAGCCCTGAGCGTTGGACCCGCCGTAGTAGGCCTTCACCGCGCCGGTGTGCGGGTCGATCGACACCACCGCCGCCCGCATCTGAGGATCCTCGCCCTCGAGGTATTTGGCGACGGCCTTCTCCGCGGCCTGCTGCGCCTGCGGATCGATAGTGGTGGTGACCTGCAGTCCCTGGGTGTTCAGCGTCTGTTCATCGATGTTGAACAGATCCATCAGTTCCTTGGTGACCTGACGTTCGATCAACCCGTTCGGTCCGGTCGGCTGATTGGCGGCACGTGCCTGGTCCGGCGACACGGTGGGGGGGAACACCTGTTTGGCGCGGTCGCCGGCGGACAGCGCCTTGGTCTCCACCATGCCGTCGAGCACCCAGTTCCAGCGGGCCAGTGCGCCGTCGGGATCCACGGCCGGGTCCAGCGTGGACGGTCGCCGGATCAGGGCGGCCAGCAGCGCGCCTTCGGACACGGTGAGCTGTTCCACGGGTTTGTCGAAGTAGGCCTTGGACGCCGCCGAGATGCCGTAGGCGCCGCGCCCGAAATAGATGATGTTCAGATAAGCCTGCAGCACATCGTCTTTGGACCACTCCCCCGCCATCTTGGTGGCGATCACGAGCTCTTTGGCCTTGCGCATCATTCCGCTCAGCCCGTGTTGCGCCGAGCCGACCAAGGCGTTCTTGACGTACTGCTGGGTGATCGTCGAGCCGCCCTGCAGGTCACCGCCGAACAGGTTGTTGCGCGCCGCCCGGGCGAAGCCGCTGAACGAGAAGCCGGGATTGGAATAGAAGCCGCGGTCCTCGGCGGCGATCACCGCCTGACGCACGTGCACCGGCACCTGGCTGAGGTTCACGTCGACCCGATTACCTTCGGGCGGAACGATTTTGGCGATCTCGCTACCGTCGCTGGCCAGGATGGTGGACACCTGGTTGGTGCGGATGTCCCCGGGCCGGGGCACCTCGACGATGAAGTACGCCATGGTGAAAGTGACGATCGGCAGCAGGATCAGCACTGCCGCGCTGAGGTACAGCGATCGGCGGACCCACCGCCAGTTGATCTGCTCGCTCCACCTCGGCCGCGGCCGACCCGCCGGTCCGCCCGCGGGCCCCGTCGGACCCGACGGTGGAGGCCCGCCCGGTGGGCGCCGGTCGGCGGCGCCATATCGTCGCCCGGCGCGGGACGACGGCGACTCCAGCGCGGCCTTGACCTGGTCGAGATGGTCGGGCTGGGGCGGGTTGTCCAGCGCGGCCTTGACCTCCTCGATGGGGTCCGCGTGCCGGGACGTCCGCTCGTCGGGCACGGCCGGAATGATCGTCGTCAACCGGTCGTCGGGCGGTACCGCGCGGCGCGGTACCGAGCGGGCACCCGTCGCCCCCGTTACTCCCGCTGCCCCCGGACCGTCGCCGCCGGAATGCTTGCCGCCTTCAGTCGTCGGCTCGTCCGGGGTGTCGCTGGACGACTGGTGATGGCGTCCGTCGTTACTCACTGGCAGTGCGGGATTTCCTCGGCGGTTGCGCGGGGCGTGGCGCACCGAGCACGTAGGACTTGACCAGGTGATTCCAGCTGCACGTGCGGCACACCTCCACCACATGTACAGCAAACTCGGAGAAGCGAGTGGCCAGCAAGACCAGCTCTTCGGCGGTGCGCGCCGACCCTGACACCGCACCCAGATGCTCGCCGAAAACCCAGGACACCAGCGTCAGCTGCTCCTTGCGGCAGATCGGGCACATGACCTGGCTTTGTTTCCCGTGAAACTTGGCCGCGCGCAGCAAATACGGGTTGGCGTCGCAGACCTCGGACACTCCGGTACGCCCGGAGTACACCTCGGCCAGCAGCGAGCGCCGCCGAAGCGCGTAATCCACCACCTGTCGCTGCAGTCGCACGCTGACCAGAGTACGTCCCCCTCCCCGGCGCCGATATGCAACACAGTCTGTTGTCGTGCGCTTGCGGCGAGTCGGGTACCGGACTCCTACGATCAGTCCGTGGCGATATGGTCCGGTTCGACTTCGACCCGAGCAAAAGACACTGACCGGCAAGAGACGTGCCAGATTCTCGACAACGCCCTGGCCGACGGTGAGATCTCCGCGGAGGAACACCGAGAGCGCGTCAGTTCGGCAACCCAGGCCGTGACGCTGGGCGAGTTACAGCGCCTGGTGACCGATCTGCAATTCCACAGCACGCTGGTCAAGACGCCGGCGACCAAGCTACGCAGCCCGCGGCCGGGACTGGGCTTGGCCGCGGCCGCACTCGGGGTGACGGTGCTGCTGGGCATCGGCATCGGCTGGGGTCTCTACGGCAACACCACCTCACCGCTGGACTTCACCTCCGATCCCGGCGCCAAGTCCGACGGCGTCGCGCCGGTGGTGCTCACCCCACCCAGACAACTGCACTCCCTTGGTGGTCTCACCGGACTGATGGAGCAGACGCGCAAGCGCTTCGGCGACACCCTGGGCTACCGCTTGGTGATCTACCCGACCTACGCCTCGTTCGAACGCAAAGACCCCGCCGACGACCGTCGGGTGCTCAACTACACCTACCGCGGCGGCTGGGGCGACCCCAGCACCTCGGCCAAGAGCAGCACCGACACCGAGCTGGTCGACCTGGGCAAATTCGACGTCAAGGCGGTGGTCGGCGTCATGCGCGGGGCCCCGGAGACCGTCGGCATCAAGCAATCCGACGTCAAGAGCAGCTACCTGATCGTGGAACCGGGCAAAGACCCAACCGCGCCCGGTGGCCTGACGCTGACCATCTACGTGTCCAGCGATTACGGCAGCGGCTACATCGCGTTGGCCGGCGACGGCACCGTCAAACAGGTCAACTACGTCAGCTGAACGGGTCGGCCGCAGCAAAGCTTCCGTGTGACGAACAGAGCACTAACAGACGGTTGAGTTGTCGCTAATATATCGGGGCGATACTATGACGCGAGGCGTCGAAGCTTCGTAACGCCCGAAGTATCGGCCGAACGGTCAAGCCACGCAGAAGGAGGTGACTCGTTGCTGGAACTCGCGATTCTGGGCCTGCTGATCGAGTCGCCGATGCATGGCTACGAGCTGCGCAAGCGGCTGACCGGCCTCCTCGGCGCCTTCCGCGCATTCTCCTACGGTTCGTTGTACCCAGCGCTGCGGCGCATGCAGGCCGACGGCCTGATCGCCGAGAACGCCGCACCGGCCGGGATGCCGGTACGCCGGGCCCGCCGGGTCTACCAACTGACCGACGAGGGCCGCCGTCGCTTCAGCGAGCTGGTCGCCGACACCGGCCCGCACAACTACACCGACGACGGCTTCGGCGTGCACCTGGCATTTTTCAATCGCACGCCGGCCGAAGCGCGGATGCGCATCCTGGAAGGCCGCCGCCGCCAGGTCGAGGAACGCCGCGAAGGTCTGCGCGAAGCGGTGGCACGGGCCAGTAGCTCGTTCGATCGCTACACCCGTCAACTGCATCAACTCGGGCTCGAGTCCAGCGAGCGCGAGGTCAAGTGGCTCAACGAGCTCATCGCCGCCGAACGGGCGGCACCCAATCCCGTCGAACAGACGTAACCACCCCGCACGACCAACCGCGCACGACAACGCACATTCAAGAACGAAGAGTTCGAAAGGTTAGGAGAACGCCCAAATGAGTGAGCAGAACGCGCCCCAGGCGTCTGAGGTACGAGTCGCCATCGTCGGCGTCGGAAACTGCGCGTCCTCGCTGGTTCAGGGCGTCGAGTACTACTACAACGCCGACGACACCGCCTCGGTCCCCGGCCTGATGCACGTCCGGTTCGGCCCGTACCACGTCCGCGACGTCAAGTTCGTGGCCGCCTTCGACGTGGACGCCAAGAAGGTGGGCTTCGACCTGTCCGACGCGATCTACGCCTCGGAGAACAACACCATCAAGATCGCCGACGTGCCCCCCACCAACGTGGTGGTGCAGCGCGGCCCGACCCTCGACGGCATCGGCAAGTACTACGCCGACACCATCGAACTCTCCGACGACGAGCCGGTCGACGTGGTCAAGGTGCTCAAGGACAACAAGGTCGACGTGCTGGTGTCCTACCTACCGGTGGGCTCCGAGGAGGCCGACAAGTTCTACGCCCAGTGCGCCATCGACGCCGGCGTGGCGTTCGTCAACGCGCTGCCGGTGTTCATCGCCTCCGACCCGGTGTGGGCCAAGAAGTTCAAGGATGCCGGCGTCCCGATCATCGGCGACGACATCAAGAGCCAGGTCGGGGCCACCATCACCCACCGGGTGATGGCCAAGCTGTTCGAGGACCGCGGCGTCACGCTGGACCGCACCTACCAGCTCAACGTCGGCGGCAACATGGACTTCAAGAACATGCTGGAGCGGGAGCGGCTGGAATCCAAGAAGGTCTCCAAGACCCAGGCCGTGACGTCCAACCTCACCGGATCGCTCGCCGGCAAGGTCGAGGACAAGAACGTCCACATCGGCCCGTCCGACCACGTCGCCTGGCTCGACGACCGCAAATGGGCATACGTGCGCCTGGAAGGCCGCGCCTTCGGCGACGTGCCGCTGAACCTGGAGTACAAGCTCGAGGTGTGGGACTCGCCGAACTCCGCCGGCATCATCATCGACGCGGTGCGGGCGGCCAAGATCGCCAAGGACCGCGGCATCGGCGGCCCGGTGCTGCCGGCGTCGGCGTACCTGATGAAGAGCCCGCCCGAGCAGCTGCCCGACGACGTCGCGCGCACTCAGCTCGAAGAGTTCATCATCGGGGGCTGACCGGCCCTGGCCCGCCTGAGCGGGCATCGTAATGTCGCAGGGGTGAGCGATCACCCTGATGATGGATTGACCGGGCTCTCCGAGTTCGACCTGCTCTCCGAAAACGCCGAGCAAGCCGGCGTTTCGGGTCCCCTACCGGCCGTCGAGCGGGTGAATTCGGGCGGCATCAGCGCGCTGCGCTGGGGTGGCTCCGATCCGCGGGTGATCTTCCTGCACGGTGGCGGACAGAACGCGCACACGTGGGACACCGTGATCGTCGGGCTGGGTGTACCGGCGCTGGCCGTCGATCTGCCCGGGCACGGGCATTCGGCGTGGCGCGAGGACGGCGACTACTCGCCGCAGCACAATGCCGACGCCCTGGTGCCGGTGCTGCGGGAGCTGGCACCGACCGCGCAGTTGGTGGTCGGGATGTCGCTGGGCGGCCTGACCGCCATTCGGCTCGGCGCGTTGGCGCCCGAACTGGTGGACGAGTTGGTGCTCGTCGACGTCACCCCCTCGGCGCTGGCACGGCACTCCGAGATGACCAAGGAACAGCGCGGCACGGTGGAACTGATGGCCGGTGAGCGGGAGTTCCCCAGCTTCCAGGCGATGCTGGACCTGACCGTCGCCGCCGCCCCGCACCGCGAGGTCAAGGCGTTGCGTCGCGGCGTGTTCCACAACTCGCGCCGGCTGGACAACGGCAACTGGACCTGGCGCTACGACACCATCCGCAAGTTCCCCGACTTCGACAGCCTGTGGGACGACGTCGATGCCCTGTCAGCCCCGGTGACCCTGGTGCGCGGCGGCACCTCCGGCTTCGTCAACGACGACGACGTCAGCGAATTAGCCAGGCGCGCAACGAAATTCCGCGGCTCCCACGTCGTCGAAAACTCGGGCCACTCGGTGCAGAGCGACCAGCCGCGCGCCCTGATCGACCTCGTGCGGAAGGTGATCGACGGAGGCTAGCGCCTACGGTGGTCACTATGACCTCCCCCGTGCTCCCCGATTTTCCGATCCGCGTCGGCGTACAGCTGCAACCCCAGCACGCCCCGCAATACAGCCAGATCCGCGACGCCGTGCGGCGCTGCGAGGACATCGGCGTCGACGTCGCCTTCAACTGGGACCACTTCTTCCCGCTCTACGGCGACCCCGACGGCGCCCACTTCGAATGCTGGACCATGCTTGGCGCCTGGGCCGAGCAGACTTCGCGCATCCAGATCGGCGCCCTGGTGACCTGCAACTCCTACCGCAACCCCGAGCTGCTCGCCGACATGGCCCGCACCGTCGACCACATCTCCGATGGGCGACTCATCCTGGGCATCGGCTCGGGATGGAAGCAGAAGGACTACGACGAGTACGGCTACGAGTTCGGGACCGCCGGCAGCCGACTCGACGACCTGGCCGAGGCGATGCCGCGGATCAAGTCGCGGCTGGCCAAGCTGAACCCGGCGCCGACCCGCGACATCCCCGTGCTGATCGGCGGCGGCGGCGAACGCAAGACCCTGCGGCTGGTCGCCGAGCACGCCGACATTTGGCACAGCTTCGCCTCCGCCGACGAGTTCCCCGCCAAAGCCCAAGTGCTGAGCGGCCACTGCGAAGCCGTCGGGCGGGACCCCGCGACAATCGAACGTTCGGCGTCGGCCGGCCACGGAGCCGACCTGATCGCCAACGCCGAAGCCCTGACCGCCTTGGGCGTCACGTTGCTGACGGTGGGCTGCGATGGCCCCGACTATGACCTGACGGATGCCCAAACCCTCTGCCGATGGCGCGATAACGCACGCTAGATGCGTTTCCTCGGCAAAACATTGCATCCGACGCGCGAAGTCATGGTTAACTGTCGGCGCCAGTAGCCTTTCGGGGGGCGAAAGTGACGTCAGAACTGATGCCTAAGAAATATGGGATCAAGGAGAAGGACCAGGTTGTCACCCACGTCCTCAACCTGGTGCTGACCGGCAAATTGCGCGGCGGCGACCGCGTCGACCGCAACGAAATCGCGCACGGCCTGGGCGTCAGCCGGGTCCCCATCCAAGAGGCGCTGGTACAACTCGAACACGACGGCATCGTCTCCACCCGCTACCACCGGGGCGCGTTCGTCGAGCGGTTCGACGAGGCCACCGTCCTGGAACACCACGAACTCGACGGCCTGCTCAACGGCATCGCGTCCGCGCGGGCGGCAGCCAACCCGACCGCACGCATCCTGACCGAACTCGACATGCTGATGCGCTCGCTGCGCGCCGCCAGAGACCCGCGGAACTTCGCCGAGGTCGCCTGGGAGTACCGCAGAATGGTCAACGACGAGTACGCCGGGCCCCGCCTGCACGCCACCATCCGCGCCTCGCAGAACCTCATCCCCCGGGTCTTCTTCATGACCTACCAGGACACCCGCGAGGACATCCTGCCGTTCTACGAGGACGAGAACGCCGCGATCCAGCGCCGCGACCCGGAAGCGGCGCGGGCCGCATGCCTGGGCCGGTCGGCGCTGATGGCCGAGACGATGATCGCCGAACTGCGCCGGCGCGGCGTGTTCGGTCCACTGCGGGTCGTCATCGCCGACGAAACGATCGTGCCGGAAACCCTGGTCGCCGAACGGACTTCGCTGGTGCCCTGACCGGAGTTGCCGCCACTCGATACGGTGGCGGTGATGAGTTCTCGCGTCGATGCTCCCGCCTACCGCGGCGCGAAGCTGTTCGGGATAGTCGCGACCATCCTGATCGTGGCCGGCCTGGCCGGCGCCGCCCCCGCCGCCGCGGACCGTAATCAATGCGCCCCGCCCGGCGTGGAAAGCGCCACCGTCCTGCCCGACGACCTCGCATCCCGCGGCGGTGACGACGCCGACCCGGACACCCAGACCACCCCCGGCGTGGTGCCGCTGCGTGCGATCAACACCGCCGAACTCGGCCTCGGCACTCCCGGCACGCTGGTGGTGGGCACCCTCTCTGACGCGCCGCCCAGCACCTGCATCAACGCCACCGGCCGGTTCACCGGGTTCGACAACGAGTTGCTGCGCGCCATCGCCGCCAAGCTGGGTCTGCACGTGCAATTCGTCGGAACGGACTTCTCCGGGCTGCTCGCCCAGGTGGCCTCGCGCCGCTTCGATGTCGGCTCCTCGTCGGTCAAGGCCACCGACGCCCGTCGGCACACGGTCGCCTTCACCAACGGCTACGACTTCGGTTTCTATTCGTTGGTGGTGCCACCCGGTTCGCCCATCAAGGACTTCGGCGACCTGGCCGCGGGCCAGCGGATCGGCGTCGTCCAGGGCACCGTCGAGGAGTACTACGTCGTCGAAACCCTGCACCTGCAGCCGGTGAAATATCCCGACTTCGCCACCGTCTACGCCAGCTTGAAAACCCACCAGCTCGACGCCTGGGTGGCGCCGGCGAATCAGGCGTCCAGCGCCATCCACTCCACCGACCCGGCGGTGATCGTCGCGAACACCTTCGGCACCGACGATTTCGTGGCATATGCCGTCGCACGGGACAACCAGCCGCTGGTCGACGCACTGAACTCGGGCCTGGACGCCGTCATCGCCGACGGCACCTGGGCCGATCTGTACAGCAAGTGGGTGCCGCGCACGCTGCCGCCGGGGTGGAAACCGGGGTCGAAAGCCGCCGCGGCGCCAAAGCTGCCCGACTTCGCCGCAATCGCTGCCCAGCATCACCGCAAACCGGTGCACCCGGCCGCCCCCAAGTCCACACTGGCGCAGTTGGGCGAATCCTTCCTGGACTGGGACATCTACCGGCAAGTGATCCCGACCCTGGTGCGCACCGGGTTGCCCAACACGCTGATTCTGACCGGCAGCGCCGCCGTGATCGGACTGGTGATCGGCATGGTGCTGGCGATCGCGGGCATCTCGCGGCGCCGCTGGCTGCGCTGGCCGGCCCGGGTGTACACCGACATCTTCCGCGGCCTGCCCGAGGTGGTGATCATCCTGATCATCGGGCTCGGTGTGGGACCGGTGGTGGGCGGGTTGACCAACAACAATCCCTATCCGCTGGGAATCGCCGCGCTGGGGTTGATGACCGGGGCCTACGTCGGGGAGATCCTGCGGTCCGGGATCCAAAGCGTGGATCCCGGACAGCTCGAGGCCGCTCGTGCACTGGGTTTCAGTTACTCGGCCGCGATGCGGCTGGTGGTGGTGCCGCAAGGGATACGACGGGTGCTGCCGGCGTTGGTCAATCAGTTCATCGCGCTGTTGAAGGCCTCCGCCCTGGTGTACTTCCTGGGCCTGATCGCCAACCAGCGCGAGCTGTTCCAGGTGGGCCGCGACCTCAACGCACAGACCGGAAACCTGTCCCCGCTGGTGGCCGCGGGGATCTTCTACCTGATCCTGACCGTCCCGTTGACGCATCTGGTGAACTTCATCGACGCCCGGCTCAGGCGTGGCCGCGCCAAGCTTGAGCCGGAGGACCCCGCCGAAGTGGTCACCTCGACCATCGGGCCGGAGATGACGTGACCGTTCCCGACGGCAGTTCCGCACCGGTTTCGCTGGCGGCCAAGGACATTCACCAGACCCTGGCCGGCAACGCGGTGCTGCGCGGAGTCACCCTCGAGGTGCCGGCCGGGACCACGGCCGCGATCATCGGACCTTCCGGATCGGGCAAATCGACACTGCTGCGCACGTTGAACCGGCTGCACGAGCCCGACAGCGGCGACATCCTGCTGGACGGCAGATCGGTGCTCGGTGACGACCCCGACCAGCTACGCCAGCGCATCGGCATGGTGTTCCAGCACTTCAACCTCTTCCCGCACCGCACCGTGCTGGACAACGTCGCGCTGGCGCCGCGCAGGCTGCGCCGGTTGTCCGCCGAAGCGGCCCGGGAGCTGGCGCTGCACCACCTGGACCGGGTCGGCCTCAAAGCCAAGGCCGGGACCCGGCCCAGCGCGTTGTCCGGGGGTCAGCAGCAACGTGTGGCGATCGCCCGGGCGCTGGCCATGGCCCCGCAGGTGATGTTCTTCGACGAGGCGACCTCGGCTCTGGACCCTGAGCTGGTCAAAGGAATCCTGGCACTGATCGCCGAACTCGGCGCCGACGGCATGACGATGGTGGTGGTCACCCACGAAATGGGCTTCGCGCGTTCGGCATCGGATTCCGTGGTGTTCATGGATCACGGCAAAGTGGTGGAGTTCGGGCCACCCGGTCAGATCTTCGAAGCCGCCCAGACCGAACGGCTGCAGCGATTCCTCTCCCAGGTGCTGTGAAAGGGCTGGCTCGCCCGGATCACACAGTGTGATCAACCGCACGCGAGTCGGGTTAGACTCCCGATTTATGTCGGACAGCGAACCCAACCCCGCGGCGCTCACGGAGCTCGCGGAGGGGTTGCATCGCTCGCTGTCCAAGCTGTTCACCATCCTGCGCCGCGGCGACCCCGCCGGGGGCGCGGTGACCGGTGAACTGACGCTGGCGCAGCTGTCGATCCTGGTCACCCTGCTCGACCGCGGTCCGATCCGGATGACGGACCTGGCCGCCCACGAGCGGGTGCGCACCCCCACCACCACGGTGGCGATCCGCCGCCTGGAGAAGATCGGGCTGGTGAAGCGTTCGCGGGATCCCTCGGACCTGCGGGCGGTGCTGGTCGACATCACCCCGCAGGGACGGGCCGTGCACGCCGAGTCACTGGCGAATCGGCACGCCTCGCTGGCCGCAATGCTCAGCCAGCTCTCCGATGCGGACCTCGAAGTCCTGACGCAGGCGCTGGCACCGCTGGACCGGCTGGGCGCGGGCGAGTCCGCCGGTAGCGCGACCGCCAGTCCCCCCGCTAATGCCGCGGTGCCGCAGGCGTGAAAGCGTTTGCTTGGCAACAGAACCGGTAACGCCTGAAATCATGCCCACCGCTTTGATCACCGGCGCCGGCGGCGGTATCGGCTCGGCCATTGCCGCCGCGCTGGCGCCCACCCACACCCTGTTGTTGGCCGGTCGACCGTCCTCCCGGCTCGATGCGGTCGCCGAACGACTGGGCGCCACCACCTTTCCGTTGGACCTGGTCGACACCGACTCGATCGAAGCCAGTTGCGAGGTGATCGACGAACTCGACGTGCTGGTGCACAACGCCGGTGTCGCCATCCCGGGCCGGGTGGCCGAGTCCCACGTCGACGAGTGGCGTGCCACGTTCAGCGTGAATGTCTTTGGCGCGGTTGCGCTTACGTTGACATTATTGCCGGCGCTGCGCCAGGTTCGGGGCCACGTGGTGTTCATCAACTCCGGGTCCGGCCGCAACGTCTCCCCCGGCATGGCGTCCTACTCGGCGAGCAAATTCGCGCTGCGCGCCTTCGCCGACTCGCTGCGTGCCGACGAACCGGCCCTGTCGGTGACCTCGATCCACCCGGGGCGGGTGGACACCGAGATGCAGCGCGAACTGGTCGCGTACGAGGGCGGCGAGTACGACGCGGCGAAGTTCCTCCGCCCGGAAACGGTCGCGCAGGTGGTGGCCGATGTGGTGGCCACTCCCCCGGACGCTCAGGTGCACGAGGTGGTCATCCGGCCGCGCTGACAATGGCCGGTGAGCACTAAGTCTGGTGCGGTCCACTTTGGGTTGGGGTGTGCGGCTACGGATTTGGGCGTGAAGCTACGGCTTTGCGTGTGAGGCTACGGCTTTGGGCGTGAAGCTACGGCTTTGCTTGTGAGGCTACGGCTTTGCGTGTGAGGCTACGGCTTTGCGTGTGAGGCTATGGCGGGTTTTGGGCTCTTTTCCCGCCCTGGCTTCACTTCCAACGCCCCGCTTTCACTGCCAACGCCGTTGCCCGCACCGTCGACGCGGGAAAGCCCTGCGTCCCGCACCGACCGGGGTCAGACAACCAGGTTAACCATCCGGCCGGGCACCACGATCACCTTGCGCGGCGCGGCGCCGGCCAGGAAGGCGAGCACCTTCTCGTCGGCCAGCGCGGCAGCCTGCACGGCGTCGTTGTCCGCGTCGGCCGCCACCACCACCCGCCCGCGGACCTTGCCGTTCACCTGAACCGGGTACTCGACCGTGTCTTCGACCAGATAAGCCGGATCGGCCACCGGGAACGGCCCGTGCGCCAGCGACTTCGAGTGCCCCATCCGCGCCCACAACTCCTCGGCCAGGTGCGGGGCCAGCGGGGCCAGCATCAACACCAGGGGCTCCACCGCCGCCCGGGGAACGCCGTCGCGGTGCTGCTTGGTCAGGTGATTGGTGTACTCGATCAGCTTGGCGCCGGCGGTGTTATTGCGCAGTGCCGCATAGTCTTCGGAGACACCCGCAATCGTGCGGTGCAACGCGCGCAGTGTCTCGGGATCCGGCTCGCCGTCCACCACCCGCAACTCACCGGTGTCCTCGTCGATCACCAGCCGCCACACCCGCTGCAGGAACCGGTACGCGCCGACGACGTCCTTGGTGGCCCATGGCCGGGAGGCGTCCAGCGGGCCCATCGACATTTCGTAGACCCGCAGGGTGTCGGCGCCGTACGCGTCGCAGATCTCGTCGGGCGACACCGAATTCTTCAGGCTTTTACCTATCTTCCCGAATTCCTGAAAGACCTCAATTTCACCCTGGGGCCCGGGATAGAAGAATGCGCCGTCGCGTTCGACCACCTCGGCGGCCGGCACGTAGGACCCCCGCGCATCGGTGTAGGCGAAAGCCTGGATGTAGCCCTGGTTGACCAGCCGTCGGTAGGGCTCGCGTGAGCTGACGTGACCCAGATCGTAGAGAACCTTGTGCCAGAACCGGCAATACAACAGGTGCAGCACCGCGTGCTCGGCACCGCCGACGTAAAGGTCCACCCCGCCGGGATCGTCCGGGCCGTGCTCGGCCGGCCGCGGACCCATCCAGTAAGCCTCATTTTCCTTGGCGCAGAACCGTTCCGAATTTTGCGGGTCGGTGTAGCGCAGCTCGTACCAGGAGCTGCCCGCCCACTGCGGCATCACGTTGGTGTCGCGAGTGTAGGACTGCAGCCCGTCACCGAGATCCAGCTCGACGTGCACCCAGTCGGTCGCCTTGTTCAGCGGTGGCGAGGGCTCGCTGTCGGCATCGTCGGGGTCGAACAACACCGGCGAATAGTCCGGCACGTCCGGCAGTTCGACCGGCAGCGCAGCCTCGTCCAGAGGGTGCGGACGCCCGTCGCTGTCGTAGACGATCGGGAACGGCTCGCCCCAATACCGTTGGCGCGCGAAAAGCCAGTCCCGCAACTTGAATTCGACGCGGGCCCGGCCGCTGCCCTCGGCCTCCAACCGGACCGTGATGGCCTGCTTGGCGTCGGCCACGTTCATGCCGTCGAGGTAGCCGGAGTTGACCAGCACGCCGTCGCCGGAATGCGCCGACTGCGAAATATCGCCGCCGGCAATGACTTCGACGATCGGCAGACCAAATGCCGTGGCGAAGTCCCAGTCCCGCTGATCGTGACCCGGGACCGCCATGATTGCCCCGGTTCCGTAACCGACCAGCACGTAGTCGGCGATGAAGATCGGGACCGGCTTGCCGTTGGCCGGGTTCACGGCGTAGCTGCCCAGGAAGACGCCGGTCTTCTCCTTGTTCTCCTGTCGCTCCAAATCGGACTTGGCCGCGATGGCGCGCCGGTAGGCGGCGACGGCCTCTGCCGGCGTACCGGCGCCGTACGTCCAGGTCGGGTCCACCGAATCCGGCCACGACGCGGCCACCAACTCGTCGACCAGGTCATGTTCGGGGGCCAGCACCAGGTAGGTGGCCCCGAACAGAGTGTCGGGCCGGGTGGTGAAGACTTCGATCTCCCGCGCCGTCCCGTCGGCGGCAGTGGCCGAAAACAGTGCAGCCGCGCCGGTCGAACGGCCGATCCAGTTGCGCTGCATGGTCTTGACCTTCTCCGGCCAGTCCAGCACATCCAGGTCGTCCAACAGCCGGTCGGAATAGGCGGTGATTCGCATCATCCACTGCCGCAACCGCTTTCGGAACACCGGGAAGTTCCCGCGGTCGCTGCGGCCGTCGGCGGTCACCTCTTCGTTGGCCAGCACCGTGCCCAGACCGGGACACCAGTTGACCATCGAGTCGGCCCGGTAGACCAACCGGTGGGCGTCGACCACGTCGGCCCGCTCCCCCGCCGACAACTCCGACCAGTCGCGTCCGTCGTCCAGACCTCGTGTTCCGGAGTCGAATTCGGCTATCAACTCGGCGATCGGACGGGCCTTGTTGGCGGCCTTGTCGAACCAGGCGTTGTAGATCTGCAGGAAGATCCACTGCGTCCACTTGTAGAAGTCGACGTCGGTGGTGGAGAAGCTGCGCCGGCTGTCATGGCCCAGCCCCAACCGGCCCAACTGGCGCCTGAAATTGACGACGTTGGCCTCGGTGCGGGTGCGCGGGTGGGTGCCGGTCTGCACCGCGAACTGCTCGGCGGGTAACCCGAACGCGTCGAAACCCAACGCGTGCAACACGTTACGTCCAAGCATCCGGTAGTAGCGGGCGTAGACGTCGGTGGCGATGTAGCCCAGCGGGTGACCGACGTGCAGCCCCTCGCCCGACGGGTAGGGGAACATGTCCTGCACGAAGAGCTTGTCCTGCGGAACGGCCGAGCCGTCCGCTGGGGCGAGTGAGCCGACCGGGTTGGGCACGTTGAAGGTCCCGGACCTGGCCCAGTTCTCCTGCCAGGTGCGTTCCAGCCCGGCCGCGAGCTCGGCGGTGTAGCGGTACCGCGGCGCGTCGGTGTCTTTGGCGGGAGACGATTCGGTCACGCCCAACAGGGTATAAGGGCCGCCCGCGGCGACCTGCCCGGATCGGCCGGCCACGGGTTGGTCTCGGTTGCATTGCACACCGATCAGAGGTTCATCCCAGCTGTGTTTCAGGCGTGGTCGGGGTGTCTGAGCAGTGGTTACATACAGCCACTAGGGCGGGCGGTGTCGCCCGGGCTACTCCGGAGGGAAACCGAGGATGATTCAGATTGCGCGCAGCTGGCGAACATTCGCCGGTGGGGTGGCCGCCGGCGTCGTCGGAGTCGTGATGGTGGCCGGCGGGACGGCATCGGCCGAGCCGATGGCACCCCAGCCGGCGATTCCGAGCCCGATGCAGCAAACGGCCCCGCCCGGACAGAATGCGGCGGTGTTCCCCGGCGGCGTCAGCAGCAACAGACTCGCCCCGGCGCCCGCTGCAGTTCCGGCGCCGGTCGCCTCCCCGATCCCGGCAGCGGCGCCGGTGGCGCCGGTGGGCGTCCCCGCCGTCACCGGCACGCTGCGCGAGTACCTGGAAGGCAAGGGTGTCAAGCTCGAGGCGCAGCGCCCGCTGGGCTTCAAGGCGCTCGACATCACGGTGCCGATGCCGCCGCGCTGGACCCAGGTGCCCGACCCGAATGTCCCCGATGCGTTCGTGGTGATCGCCGACCGAGTCGGCGGCAACAGCGTCTACACGTCGAATGCGCAGGTAGTGGTATATAAGCTGGTCGGCGACTTCGACCCGGCGGAGGCGATCACGCACGGCTTCGTCGACAGTCAGCGGCTACTGGCCTGGCAGACCACCAACGCGTCGCAGTCCCCGATGGGGACCTTCCCGTCGTCGGTCATCGAGGGCACCTACCGCGAGAACGACATGACGCTGAACACCTCACGCCGCCACGTCATCGCCACCTCCGGATCCGATAAGTACCTGGTTTCGTTCGCGGTGACCACCGCCGCGTCGCAGGCCGTCGCCGACGGGCCCGCCACCGACGCGATCATCAGTGGGTTCCGGGTGAGCGCTCCCGGTGCTGCGCAGGCTCCGGCTCCTCAGGCCCCACCGGCCGCTCAGGCCCCGGCGCGGGGACCCGCGGCAGCGCCCCAGGCCCCTGCCGCCGCATCACCAGCGCCTGCGGCCGTGCCGCAGGCGCCCGCCGTCACCGCGCCGCAAGCGCCGGCCCAGCCGCCGGCACCGGCTCCCGTCCAGGCGTTGCAACCGGCACCCCGGGCCCTGGCGGGCCAGGGGCGTGCGGCGGCGCCGAATACCAGCCCCGCCCAGCTGCCGCCGTTGGTGCCAGTGGCTCCGTCGCGCTGATCCACAGCCGGTGGAGCCCGGCGCGCGCGATCGATGCCGGGCTCGTATTGTGAGCGCATGCTTATCGCGGGCGTGCTGTGCGTGTGTGCGGCGATAGCCGTCGCCGCGTTCGGGATCCGGTCTCTGGCTCATGCTCCCGCCGCCGACCCCACCCGCCTGGCGTTGCGGGCCATGGCGCCGACTCAGCTGGCGGCTGCGGTGATGCTGGCCGCCGGGGGAGTGGTGGCGCTGGCGGCGTCCCCGCACACCGCACTGGTGGTGGTGATCGTCTGCATCGCGGGCGCAGTGGGCACCTTGGCCACCGGGTCGCTGCAGAGCGCGCGGTTCGCGCTACGCCGTGAGGCCGCCAACGTCGGCGCCGAGGCTTGCGGAGGCAGCTGCGCCGGCTGCACGCTGTCGTGTCACTAGGCTGACTTCGCCTTTGCCGACGACGGCGACGGCGACTAGTTGCGGCTGAGGTCGATCGGATGCGTCGCCAACAGCGACAGCGGCAGCGGCTGGCGGCGCAACACCTGTCCCCACAGGTCGGAGCGCGGCGGCGTCAGGACATCAGAGGGCAACGCCGACAACACAATCCAGTCGTCGCGCTCGATCTCGCCTTCGAGCTGGCCGATGGTCCAGCCGGAGTAGCCGGCGAAGATCCGCACCCCTTCGACCACCGGCGCGATCAGGTCGGGGTCGGCGTCCAGGTCGACCATCACCATCCGACCGGCCACATGCCGCAGGCCCGGCACCCCGTCGGGCTCGGCGCCGACCCGCAGCACGGCCAGGCACAACGCGGCGTCACGTTTGACCGGTCCGCCGATGAACATCGTCTTGGGCTTGGCCGCGAGCTTGGCCCACTGCGGCAGCACGTTGTAGACCGCGGTCTCGCTGGACCGGTTGAGCACCACGCCCAGCGTGCCGCCCTCGTTGTGCTCCACGATGTAGATCACGCTGCGCCGGAACGTCGGCTCCAGCAGGTCGGTATTGGCCAGCAGTAGGGTGCCCGCCCGCACCCGATGGGCGGCCGGAGCGGCATAGTCCTCAGGATCTTCGTGCTGCGCCACCAGAACATCATCGCACCCGCCGCCAGATCCCCCATGCAAACAACCGCCGTCGGCGAAGATTTGTACTGTATTGAGACGGCGCAGACCCCCTCCAGCCTTGCCTGTGCCGATGGTGGAAGTGGGTTCAGTGATTCGCACCCGGATGCAGGCAAGTGCACCCGTCGAACTGTGGCGGTCGGTGCACGCGCTGCCCGATTTCTGGCGACTGCTGCAACTGCGCATGGCCAGCCAGTTCGGCGACGGACTCTTCCAGGCCGGCCTGGCGGGCGCGTTGCTGTTCAACCCCGACCGAGCCGCCGACCCGATGGCGATCGCGCGCGCGTTCGCGGTGCTGTTCCTGCCCTACTCCCTGCTGGGTCCGTTTGCCGGTGCGCTGATGGACCGGTGGGATCGGCGGCTGGTGCTGGTCGGCGCGAATGTCGCGCGGCTGTGCTTCATCGTCGCGATCGGCACCATCCTGGCGGTCGGTGCCGGAGACATCGTCCTGTTGTGCGTTGCCCTGTTGGCCAACGGTTTAGCGCGGTTTGTGGCAGCCTGCATGTCGGCGTCGCTGCCGCATGTGGTGCCGCGCGACAGTGTGGTCACGATGAACTCGGTGGCGACCGCATCGGGCGCCTTCGCTGCATTTTTGGGTGCCAATTTCATGTTGCTGCCCCGCTGGCTCGGCGGCGGCGGTGATCAGGGCGCCGCGGTCGTCATTTTCACCGCGCTGATTCCGGTGTCGTTGGCGTTGCTGCTGTCGCTGCGGTTTGCCCCGCAAGTACTGGGCCCCGACCACACCAAGCGCGCGATCCACGGCTCGGCCGTCTACGCCGTGGTCACCGGCTGGTTGCACGGCGTGCGGACGGTCGCGCAGCGCCCCACGGTGGCCGCCGCGCTGTCCGGCCTGGCCTCGCACCGCATGGTCGTCGGCATCAACTCGCTGGTGATCCTGCTGTTGGTCCACCACATGAAGGACGCCGACGTCGAGGGCTTGGGCACCGCGCTGCTGTTCTTCGCTGCCACCGGACTGGGAGCCTTCCTGTCCAATGTGCTGACACCGGTCCTGGTCCGGCGATGGGGGCGCTACACCACCGCCAATGGCGCGTTGGTGGCCGCCGCGGTCATCCAGACAGGCGGGGCGACGCTGCTGCTGCCGGTCATGGTGGCCTGCGGATTTCTATTAGGGGCGGCGGGGCAGGTGGTCAAGTTGTGCGCGGACTCGGCGATGCAGATCGACGTCGACGACGCGCTGCGCGGGCACGTGTTCGCGGTGCAGGACGCCTTGTTCTGGGTGTCGTTCATCGCCGCCGTCACGGTGGCCGCGGCGTTCATCCCCGCCGACGGGCGCGCCCCGATGTTCGTGTTGTTCGGCTCGGTGATTTATCTGATCGGTTTGCTGGTGCACAGCGTCGTCGGCCGGCGACGCCGGCGCGCGGCAGTGGTTTGAGGAGGTTCTGATGGCAGGTCCCGGACCGTTCGTCGCCGACTTGCGCGCCGAGAGCGACGAGCTCGACGCCCTGGTGGCACCGCTGGCGGCGCAGCGCTGGGCCGAGCCGACGCCCGCGCCGGGCTGGACCATCGCACACCAGATCGGCCACCTGCTGTGGACCGACCGGGTTTCGCTGCTCTCGATCACCGACGAAAGCGGCTTCGCCGAGGTGCTGGCCGGGGCCGCCGCCGATCCGCTCGGTTTCGTGGACGCGGGCGCCGAGGAGCTCGCGGCTGTGCCGCCGCCGGAGTTGCTCGCCGACTGGCGCGACACCCGCGGCCGATTACACGCCGAGCTGCTGCAGGTTCCCGACGGGCGCAAGCTGCCCTGGTTCGGGCCGCCGATGAGCGCGACCTCGATGGCCACCGCGCGGCTGATGGAGACCTGGGCGCACGGTCTCGACGTCGCGGATGCGCTGGGGGTCACCCGGAAACCCACCGACCGGTTGCGGTCGATCGCCCACATCGGGGTGCGGGCCCGCGACTACGCCTACGCCGTCAACGACCTGACGCCGCCGAGCGAGCCGTTCTACGTCGAGCTGCGGGGGCCGGGCGGCGACACCTGGACCTGGGGGCCAGAGGACGCCGCGCAGCGCGTGACCGGTTCGGCGGAGGACTTCTGCTTCCTGGTCACCCAGCGGCGGCCGCTGAGCGCTTTGGACGTGACCGCGGTGGGGGAGGACGCGCAACGCTGGCTGGGAATCGCGCAGGCGTTCGCGGGTCCACCCGGGGTTGGGCGCTCTTAAGTAACCCGCGAGGGCCACTGGCTGAGATTGCGGCGTTCGACGTCGCAGCCCGGTTACCCAGCGGACCCAGTCAGCGCGGCTCGGCCGGATTCCCTGCGACGACGACGCGGGCGCGCGCCACGTCCTTCTCGGCCTCTCCGCCGGTTGCTCCGCGGGCCAGCATTCCCGCCGGCGTCATCGGCATCGGAGCTCCGCCGGTCGAGGTCGTCGGCCCGCGCACTTCGGCGGCGTTGAGCAGGCCGGCGCGCAGACTGGCCGGCCGACCACCTTCGGTTTCGAAGCTGCTCGTGGGCCTCGTGTAACTGGTCAGCCCGGCACCCGGAAACCCGCCGGCGCCACCGCCCAGCGACGCCCCGCCGCCCCCGACGCCACCAGCGACTCCTCCCGCGGCCACTACGGGCTCGGCGGCGGCCACGGCTGCGTTCGGCGCGCCGGTGGACGGGAACATGCCGCCCAGAGACTGCATCAGGCTCTGCGGCATGCTCGACAAACCTTGCATCGCCTGCATCGGCGCCTGCGCCATCTCCTTAAGCGGCCCGGTGACACCGGACACCATCTGCATCGGCTCCTGCATGAGCGAGCTGAGCTGGCCGGTCGCCTCGGCGGGGGAGGAGGCGCTCTGTCCGGCGGTCTGCGCGACCTGCGTCGACGCTTGGACCGCGTCGCGCATGCCGGTTTGAGCAGCGGCCTGCGCGACCGCCTCGGCCGCCGCGGCGGGCGCGGCCGGGGAGGCGCCCATCGGCGCGACCGGCGGCGGCACGGTCAGCAGCGCGATCAGAGCGGTCAGCGCTCCGCTGTAGGTCCAGCCGGCCCGCGAGTTGTGCGGCCAGTGTTCACCGAAGTACTCCAGATCGCGCTCGACGATCCCCGGGGTGTTCTGGCCGAAGAAGTTGGTGGCGTTCAGCACGCTCCACTCGTCGCGGTTGGTCTGGCAGACCACCGACGGGATCACCGTGGAGCGCGCGATCATGAAGGCGTCGACGGCGGCCTGGGTGACGTTGATCTTTTCGGCGGTCCAGCCCACCAGCGTCTGCAGTCCGGCGTTGAGGCCGGTCGCCGCGACCGTCGACGCCAACGAACTCACGCCCTGCCATTGCCCCGCGGTGATCAGCGTGTTGATCTGCGAGAGTCCGGCCGACAGCTCGTTGTTCGCTGTCTCGGTCACCCAGACCACATTGTTGGCAACGACGGACGCGGGCGATCCCGCCTCGAAGATCGCCGCGACGACTTCGGGTGGGCCAGTCCACCTGGGGTCGGCCATTCGCTCGCCTAGAGTCCGACGGCGCCCGCGTTGCAGCCCTCCGCGGCGACGGCAGTGGCCGACGCCAGACCCTGCGCCCCGGAGAACCCGGCCCGCTGCCCGACGTGCTCGGCGGCCGTCGCCAGGTAGGCGGCGCCGGCGGCGTTCAACGCGGTCGCGAACTCGATCGAATCGGCGTCCATCGCCATCGGCAGCACCCCGGTCAGCGCGGCCGCGCCGGCCGCCGTCGTAGCCGCCATCTCCTCGCTGATGCCCGCTTCCGCTGCCGCCGACAAGTCGACAGCCCCCGGAACCATGTCGAACAACCCACCCATGCGTACCTCCCAAATCGGTCGCGCACCAGGCCCGAACTGTGGGCCGGCGCGGAGTTGCGCTGAGTCTAAGGTGACCTGCGCCACCTGTCGATTCACGTCTGGGGGTCGGCGACCAGCACACCTTCCATCACGCCGTCGCTGGTGACCAGCAGGCCGCGCCCGGGCGGCAGCTGCTGGGCACTTGTCCTGCCGAACACCTTCACCGCTGCGGGATCGTTATCCATGAACAGCACGGGTGCCCGCGAGCCCGTCATCTTCTGCAGGAACGGGCTGGTAACCGAGACACCTGCCCAGTTCCCGGGCAGCCGCGACGCTATGACATGCAGGCCGATCTCCCGGCCGCGTTCGATCAGCGCCCACAGCGGCGCAGTGGCGGCGGCCTTGCCGACCACACCGTGCGGCCGCAGCTCCTGTTCGTCGTCGATCAGGACGAAGTGGTGCGGACCGTCCCAGCTGCGGCGGCGCAGCAGCTCCTCCTGGCTGAGCCCGGACGGGGGCAGCCGGTCGCGCAGCGCCTGCGTCAACTCGGCGAGCACGGTGTCGATGTCGTCGGCGGTGTAGGCGTAGGCCCGCACGTGCTCGCCCTGGATCTTGCCGATCAGTGACGTCTTGGGATCGATGATCGTGATCTGCGCCTCTTCGGGCGTGCAACGAGCCACGATCATCTGCCCGAAAGTCGCCAATGTAGTTGTCTTTCCGCATGATTGGCGTCCAACCACCAGCATGTGCGGCAGCACGCGGGTGGGCAACGCGGCGGGCTGCAGGGCGGTCTCCCCGATCGCGAAGGGGATGTTGAGCGGATCGGCGTGGCCCGGGGTGCCCGCGAAGGCCGCAGCCACCTCGGCCAGCGGGATCCGTGCCGGCAGCCGGGCCAGGCTCTCCACCCGGCCGGCGCCGGTCAGTTGCGCGATGAGCGCGCCGATGTCACGCGTTGCCACCCGCCGGCCGTCGGCCCCGATCACCTCCGGCACCCCGACCAGCAGTTCGTGCCCGTCCCTGGTCAAACCGAAGCCGGGTCGGTCCAACGTGTTGCGCGCGGCCTTCTTCCGCTCGAACCCCTCACCCATCTGGGTTTCGTCCGGGTTGCTCAGCCGCAGCTGGATCCGTGCGTTGGAGACGTTGACCAGCTGCTGCTTCTGGCCCACCAGCCACGCGGTCGCGGTGGTCATCACGTGTACCCCGTAGGACAAGCCCTGGCGCGCGATCGCGATGGCCCGCTCGCCCATCGCGGCGTCCTTGTCGTAGAGATCGCTGAAGTTGTCGATGACCAGGAACACATCCCCGAACTTGTCGTCCGGATCGGTACCACCCGCGGGGTCGCTGCCGAACCGCCGCTCCCGGAATTCGGAGATGTCAATCTGGTACCTCTTGAACGATGCCTCGCGGGCCATCACCAACCCCTCGATGGAGGCGATGGTGCGCGAAACCCCTTCTCGATCAGTCGGACTGACGACCGAGGCCACATGCGGCAGATCTTCGACCGGGAACAGCGACGCACCGATGCAGAAGAACGTCACCCGTTCCGGACGGTACATCAGTGCCGCTGACGCCATCAGCGTCATCAACGTCGTGGACTTGCCGCGCTGGGCCGTCGCCACCACCATCACGTTGTCCATCTCGGCGTTGATCGCGTGCACCCGTTGATCGTGCTCCTCGGGAATGTCCACGATGCCTATCGGGAACACCAGACCGGGGTTCTGACCGTAACCGTCATCCCACCGCCGGCCACGCCACCGCGCCACCAGCGCATCCACCGTCTCGCTGACTTCCAATGGAGGCAGCCAGATTTGGTGTGGTGGCCGCGCGGGCAACGAGACCAGCGACTCCCGGATCACGTCGACCAGCTTTTTCTTACGGAACCCGTCGGAGTGGAACAAGAACTCGTCGGGTTCCTCCGGCTGGTCGGCCACCGCCAGGGCGGCGCTGTCGGACTCGCTCAACGGCTGAAACGCCGAGGTGTATGCGCGCGGTTGGGAAAAGCTCATGGCCACCGTCGTATCCACGTTGACCGACCGCTTCGGCACCACGAACGGGGCCGACACATAAAAGCAGCGGAACTGCTCGAGATCGCGCGGCCCTACTTTCAGCAGACCGTAGCCGTTCTCCTGGGACGGCAGGTGCAGAGCCGCATCGCTGCCGATCACATCGCGGGAGTCCTCAGCCGTCTCGGCGCGCAGTGCCACCCGAAAAGCGATGTTGCTCTTCACTTTACTCAACGACGACAGATCCAGCCGCTGCCCGCCGAGGGTGAAGAAAACGTTACAGCCGCGGCCTTCCTGCCCGATGTGGATCACCAGGTCGATCCACTCCGGGTGGTGGATGAACAGTTCGAGGTACTCGTCGATGATCACCAGCAGGATCGGGACGGGTTCCAGGTCACGCCCGGCCAGCCGCATCTCCTCGTACTCGTTGGCGTCGCGTGCACCGGCATTCTTGAAAAGCCGGTAACGACGGGCGATCTCGCCGTTGATCGCCTTGCGCATTCGTTCGGCCAGGTGCCGGTCATCCTTGCCTAGATTCGACAGTGACCCGGCTACGTGCGGAAACCCTTGCAGGTCTTGGGCGGCCGATTCGAACTTCATGTCCACGAAGATGACGATGAACGTGTCCGGTGCGTGCGTCAGCGCGATCCCGCTGCACAGCGACAAGAAGTATTCGGACTTGCCGGACCCGGACGTGCCGATCACCACCGAGTGAAAACCGTAGCCGCCGAAGTCTTTCGCTCGCAGGATCACATGTTGCAGTTCACCGCTCTGCTTGACGCCGACGGGCACCATCGCCCAGTTCGGGTCGCCCCGTCCCCGGCTTTCGGCCCACAGTTTGTCGACGTCGAGTTCGCGTGGGTCGTTGATGCCCAGTGCGCGCAACAATTCCCCACCCTGGCTATCCGTCTCGGACAGCTCGCCCGGGCTCATCGGCGACCATCGGGCCAGCGCCCGCGCATAGCGGTTCGCGGTGGTGTCGGCGAGCATATCGGCCACCGCATAGAAGGTGTCTCGATGTACGAGCCTGCCTTCGCGCAACGAAAACCGTTGCGCCGGATCGGTGAATCCGACACCCACACCGACTCGAGTGGCCAGCCGCAGCACGGTGATGCCGGCCATGCCCTTCTGACCGGTGACCCCCTCCCACTGCTCGGGGGTACCCACGTTGTCGTCCACGATGACCCAGTGCGGACCCAGCGCTGCGCCGGAAGCCGACTCGATCGGTGACGGCATGGACGTCGGGCTGCTTCCCACCGGCGGCATCCAGGGTCCACGGCCCTTGCGGTGCAGCTCGGCGTCGAGCGCCTCTTCGAGTTCGGTGGGGGATGCGAACACCAGGCGGCGCAGACCGCACGCATCGAACATCTCGTCATGTTGGTTGTGCGGCAACCACACCAGCCATTGCCACAGTTCGGGATGACGGGTGACCACCATCAGCTTGACATCGTGCGGGCTGTGGTAGACGGCCAGCGAGCACAATACCGCCCGCACCAGACCATGCAGTTCGGCCGGATCGTCGGCGATGAAGCTGAACCCCGGCTTGGACCGTAGGTTCAGTACCTTGCCGATACCGCGGATCTTGCTCTGTTCCAGGATGAAATCCCTTAGTGCTCCGCCGGTTACCGGCTCGAGCTCCTCACCGACCGGCACGTCGGGCCACTGCAACGAAACCGCGGATTCGCTGGCCTGCTGCACCCCGATACCGAGCCGCACGTCGAGGAAGTCCGAATCGCTGGGGCGCCGTTCCCACATCCGCGGGCCGCCGATCACGGTGTCGAGGTGCTGCGGATCGGCGTGCACGAATAGCTGACTGCGACGTTGTTCGCCCGCCGCGCGTTGCACTTCCTCGCGGTCCTCATCGAGCTGACGCAGGTAGCTGCGGCGCAGCTTTTCCTGTTCGCCCCAACTGATTCGGCGGCCGCGACCGAACCGGCCGCCGAACATCAGCGCACCGAAGCCGACCAGGCCGATCATCGGGAAGAACCCCGACTGCAGCGACCGCACCCCGGACGCGTACATCACCACCAGGGTGCCGACGATCCCGATCAGCAGGGCGGGCAGCGCGATCATCAGCAGGATGTTGCGCGGCTCGCGTTCGGGCAGTGCCAGCGGCGCGGCAACCGCGACCCGTACCGGCGGGACATTCGGTGGTGGGGTGCGCTTTCCGCGCACGAAGCCTCGTTTCGACATGACTAACCCCCGGTCTCCCCGGAATCGGGAATTGCGGCGACCGCACCACCGCCCGCTACGGCGTCGCGCGCAACCAGCGCCGCGTCCCGACTGATCGCCGGCCCGGGCGCAAAGGTCCGCAGCAGTGGCCACGGCGCCTGCAGCGCCAGCCGCGGATCCAGACCCAGTGCCTGCAAGGTCCGCGGATCGGATTCGATGCCGAACCGAACACCTTGGGGTGAAAGCCAGTACAGGCTCTCCCGGCTGCCGGCCGTGGCCACCCCGCTCGTCGTGGCGACGAAGTTCGCCGCACCCGGCATCGTCAACGTCTGGTTCGCCTCCGCCGATTCGGGACTGCGGTCGTCGCGGACCAGGCGCACCAGGCGGGAGTCCATGCCGATCGGAACCGGCAATCCCCTGCCGGTGTAGACGGTGATCCGGGCCTGCGGGTCGGTGGACTGCTTCTCCCATCCGACGCAGGTCGTCGGATTCGCCGTCTTGTCAACGAAGTTCAGTTTGCCGGGCGGGTAGTAGTCGACGTTGAGGACGTCGACCACCGGGATGTGGACCAGCTTGTCCGGGGCGACCAGGGTGGGTGTGGCCGAACCGTGCGAATCCCCGGTGCGCAACAGGTCGGCCACGAAGGCACTGATCTTCTGCACCCCGCCCGGCAGCAGCACGTAGAAGCCGTTGACCGCCCCACCGGCGTCACGGGATTCCAGCACGGTGCCCACCTTGTTGCCGTCCAGCCAGCGCGAAGGCGATCCGGACTCTGGAATCTCGGGCAGCACAATGGGTTCGGTCGACGGCAGGGCATCGAAGAGCGCGTTGGACATCTCGACCGGATACGTCACCCCGGCGTCCAGACCAAGGTTGAACGTCACCGACCGGTCGGTCGGGTCGATGCGGGACCGCTGCCCTCCCCAGATCACGTAGGTGGCGCCCTTATGGGTCGCCAGGACGGCCTGCATCGGCCCCATCGCGGCGGCCCTGCCCTGCGGTGCGAGCGGGCCCGCGATGGCGGTCACCACCGGAGACATTGCGCTGCTGCGCCCGCCGGGCACCGTGTCGCAGACCGCCCACGCCGACACCGTGCCGGCGGTCACCGGCAGGCTGTCCGGCACGCCTGGGATGCCGACCATGGGACCGGTCGGGTACTTGGCGATCTCCGCGGCGGTCACCCAGGTGGGCGACGCGGCGTTGCCGACGGCCAGACGAGCCGAAGTCAGGTTCAGGGCGGGGTAGAGGCGGCCGTTGATACGGGCGTAAACCGCTCCGGTGTCACGGTTTCCGACCACCGCGGACTGCGCGACCAAGCCGGCCGGTTTCATGATGTGCAGCAGCGCCATCCAGCCCACCCCGAGCAGCACGAGCACCATCGACAACGCAACTGCGGCTTGCTGTTTGCGGTCGTCGTGCTTCATGCGCACCGAGAACCGGGTGATCGCGGCACGTAATCGTCTGTTGTAGAACAGATGCCCCGAATTCTGGTCCCGGTTGGACAGGTTGAGTGGCACTGGTCTTTCTCCTTCGGGGCTTCACTGCAGCCGGCCGCCGTACCGTGCCTGGTTGTCGGCTTCGGCCTCTTCGCGCAACGCTGCGATCGCGAGGTTGAGTCGGTCGGCCAGCTCGCTGTGGGCGTAGCCGTCCATCACGTCCGGATGCAACGTCAACTCGAGCAATCGACCGTCGGCATTCGCGACAGCGAAGACGTCCCCCAAGTCCACGCTGTACGTGACGGTCTCGGCCTGCGCGACAAGTGCCTCCCACCTGTCGGCCGCTTCGCTCAGTTCACGAAGAACCGATTCGACGAGGGCCTGGTCGTCTGCGGCACTGCGGTTGCTGAGCTCGCCGCGACGACCCGACCCCGACACCAGGCCAGTATGTCGATGGCCCCGACCAGCGTCAATTCAACGATTGGGCCTATTCACCGGTCTTCGGCCCGGTCAATTTCCGGAACCAGGCGAAGTGATAGTTCGCCGAAATGGCGTCCCCGGCGACGCTTCGTTCGGTGGCGGCCAACAACATGCAGTTGAGCAGCTGGGCCGGATCGGGCTCGGGATACTGGCCCAGCAGCTGGTAGCGGACGGTGTCCAGGTGCACGCGCAGCAAATCGACTTCTTGATCGACCAGATCGGCACCGGCGGCGGCTGCCTTGGCCAGCGTATTCACCAGCCGTGGCAGGCCGTCCCGCCAGTGCGTGGCGGCGCCGAGCTCCCAGCCCAGGTCATCGACCGGCGGCAACTGGAATGGCTGCAGCGACGGCGGGGTGGCGGGCACGTCGGAGGACAATGTGGACGCATCGCCCGGTGCGTAGGCCAGCGCCCGCGTCGTGGCGCCCAGCAATTCCACAGCGCGTCCGCGGCGACGGTCCGGGTCGAGCAGTCGTACTCCTTCGGGGACGGCGATCCCCGGCGGGATCCAGCCGTGCGCGAGGTCGGTGACCAGGACTGTCGTCCCGTCCGCACGCTCGCCGACCGCCCAGCCCAGCCGGGGCTCCTGACGGGCTACGAAGGCCAGCACACCCCGCAGCGTGTGCTCGGTCGGCTGCTTCGCGTCAGCGGACGCGGGGGCCCGGGGCGGCGCCTCAGGGTGCGCCGGCGCCGCGGCTGCGGGCCGGTCCTGCATGGGTGGCGGAACCCGGCTGCTGTCGGTGTCGACGGCCGGCTCGTCGCGGACCGCCGGGATGACCCCGGTCTTGTCGATATCGGTGTCGCCGGCCGCTAGGGAAAACGAGCCGTCGGTGGTCGCGCGCCCCGTCGCGTCGCGTAGCTGACGCAAGGTCGACTCGACTCGTCGCTGCGCCAGGGCACGGGCTTCGTCGATCACTCGGGCTTCCGCCTCGCGGCGCTCCACGAAGGTCATTCCCACCCGCCCGATGGATCTGAGGTCGGCGTTTGCGTTGTCAGCTATCCGTTGTAGGTCCGCCTTGAGATACGTTGCGAGCGGCGCGGTTTCGCGCGTAGCGTGCGACAACTCCGGCGGCCACAACTCGCCGATGACCCAGGGGGTGCAGTCCGGCGGGCCGCTGAACGTGGGCACCGTGAGCGATTCCGCGGTTGCCCGGCGCAGGCGCTGGCGCGCCGTCACCCGACCGAAGATCCCCACCGGCTAAGCGTAGCGGTAGCTGCAGAGTCTTCGTTGCCGCGGATGCACACGGTGAATTGTGCCGGCGGGGTGGTCGAAGTACCGTATCTTCATGGCCGATTCTGGGTTGCAGCAGCAACTCGACGAGGTGCGCGCGCTGCTCGGCCGGGCACGAGAGTTGTTCGGCGACAACCCGATTGAGCCCCCGCTCGATATCGCGCCGGATCCCGAGAGCGCACGAACCTGGTTGCTCTAGCTCGTCGTCGATCGGCGGTGCAGCTGGTGCGCCAGCAGCTTCTCGATTGCGGCGTCGAGTTCGGCGGCGGAGGGAACTTCCGCCGACGGCGTGTGCCCGGCCGCGATGATCTCGTCGCGCACTTCCAGCAACGCCTTCAGGCATGACACGTCGGCGGTCAGCAGGATTCCTTCGGCCAGCGTCTCGGCGTCGGTCTCCATGGCCGCCTCGCTCAACGCGACGCTGTGCAGGTATCCGCCGCGGCAGGACCGAACCAGGATGTGCCCGCTGGGGTGCACTGTGTCGAAAGCGGGATTGGCGTCGGTCATGCAGGACCCGTCATCGGTCACCGTCGACGATGCCGCCGAGCATGCCCGCCGCGTCTTGTTCGTGCCGCTCCCACGTCGCGGCCGAGATCTCGAGGTGCTGGGCGATGTCGGCGTGGTCGTCGGCCTGCTGTTCGTAGCAGCGGCGTCGCTGCTCGAGCAGTTCGCGTCCCGCCTCCCGGAGCTCGGAGAAGATCGGGCCGAGCGAGTCCAGGCTCTGTTGGATGGCGGCGTGTGAGGACGGGATGGTCCGCAGATGATCGGAGGTCTGTTGGTGACGGGCCGCGGCTTCCCGCAAGTGCGCGGGCACCACATGAATCCGTTCGGCCATCGGCTCCTCCTCTGCTGGTCGCCGGCCCGGCGGGCGGCGGGCTTTCCTCTTCGTTGGTGGCTAGCCGGTCAGCATCGCCGACGGCCGGGTGGGCGTCGGGACATCGCCGGCGGGCGGCGGGGCACCTGCTGCGTGCGCCTCCGGCGCCGGCGGATGCTCCCAGCCTAGGAAGCTGGGTCCGGTCACGGTGGAAACCTGCTGAATCTGGCCGTCCAGCAGCGCCTTGCTGCGGCCCAGGGCAAGGGCGTGCCGGTCGGTGAAGATGCCGATGTCACCCGGTGTGAGCTGGGCCGGGTCGACGGGGTGGGCGACCGCAGTACCCGGCTGCGGGATGCTGATTCCCTGCTGCTGAAAGGCGTCGGGGATCGGCGTTCCCCCCGCGGCGGCCTTGATGGCCGCGGCGAGCTGCGGGCTGGCGGCGGTCACCGTCTCACCGTTGGGCAGCGTCACCGTCGTCGGGCCAGCCGGCGGCGTTTCGGGCTGTTCGGCCTCAGGCTGGTGCTGGGGATCGTCTTGGTGATCCGCCTCGTGGTCGGCATCGTGGTCGGTGTCGTCTTTCTTCGAGCCCGCGTCGGTCGGTTTGCGCTCATGCCGGTCGGATTCCTCGTCGAAAAGCCCGTCGCCGAGCGCACCGCCATCGCGTCCGGTCCCTGCTCCCGACAGTCCGGGCAGGGACAAGCCGCTGGGCGAGCCCCAGCTGGGCAGGCCCGCTCCGGCGCCGGGCGCCGCCGCACTGGACGGAGGGGAGCCGGCGCCGGAACTTGCCGCCGGCATCGCGGCAGGTTCCTGCATCGGCGCTCCCGCCAGGCCCGGGTCGTCCAGCAGCAGCGAGTCCAGCAGCGGGTCTGATCCGGAGCCGGAGGGGGCCGGCGCCGGCTGTTGGCCTCCGCCGCTGGCGCCACCGCTACCCGCGGGCGCGGGCGCCGCGGCCACCCGGTCGCGCGGGGGTTCGTCCTTCGATGCGTTGTATAGCGACGTCCAAGCTGCCATCAGGGCTGATTTCGAGGTGTCGTCGAGGCCCGCGGTCGCGACCACGGCGCGGATGTCCCTGAGTTTGCCGATCAGGAACCGCTGGAAATCGCGCGCGCCGGCCGGGGTGTCCAGGTCCGAGCGGGTGGCTACGGCGGTCTCGATCTCCCGCTGCAGCGATGCCAGCGTGTCGTTGCCTTCGGCGTTCGTCAGGTGCGCGTTGAGAATGGCCGTGACGACTTGCAGGTCCAGTTGGGACGTCATCGAATTCTGGTGCGCCAGCGCGGCTTCCGCCTCGGCGATGGCTTTGGCGGCGTCGCCGTCCGCGTGGTCCGGCGGGGCCGGGGACCGTGGCGGTGCGGGCACCCGGTCCGGTAGCGGCGCGCCTGCCGGGTCGAACACGTCCGGATGCTGCCGGCGGATCCGGTCCAGAAGTGCGTCGCGTACCTGCCCGGGCGTCGCGGGGCTGAGGAAGTCGATCACCTCCTGCGCGGTGAGCCCGGCCTGCCACGCCTTGGGGTCGCCGGTGCGGGCCGCGATGAGCTGCATCGCAGCGAAGACGTCCTGGTCGGTCGCCATGCCGCCGAACAGTACCTAGGCGCACCCAGCCGGGCAATTCACCCGGTTCGAACCGAGTACTGATCCTGCAAGCTTTGCAGCACAACGCTATTCGCGCGGCTGACCGCACGTGCCCCGGCCACCACTGCGGCGATCTCACGTTGCTTTGCGACCAGGAACCGCTGGAATTCGCGCGCACCCATCGGTGTGTCGAGCGCCGATTCGTCCTGCTGTGAAACCGCGTGCTCGATTTCGGCGGCGATTGTCTCGAGCCGACGGACGCTGTCGCGCATCGTCTCGTGGGCGCCGGCCAGGACCTCAGCCAACTTCCGGTCGGCGTCGGCGATCACGCTGTGCTTTCGGGCCAGCACCGCCTGGCGCTGCTGGATGGCCGCTACCGAAGACCCGGCTTGGTCCGACATGGCTTCAACCTTCTCATCCTGCCCAGCCGACTGGGCGCCGGCGGCGTCTCACAGTGGCCGCCGAATCTGCACGTTGCCGCCCAGCGGGCTGATCCGCACCGAGGCACCTGAATAAGGCGCCTCGACCACCAGGTTGTTGCCGATCGCCAACTGCACGTGACCGGCATGCGGAAACACCAGGTCGCCGGGACGCACCTGCGACCGCGGCACCGGGACGCCATCGTTGATCTGCTGGTATGTAGTGCGGTCGAGGTGCACGCCGGCCTGCGCGTAAGCCCACTGGACCAGCCCGGAGCAGTCGAACTGATCCGGCCCGGTGGCACCCCAGACATACGGGCGGCCCAGCCGGGACAGGGCGGCACGCACCGCGAGCCCGGCGCGCCCACTCGGCAAGGGCAGTCGACGACCGCCGCCGTGGTGCGTCATCCGATAGCGCAGCGCGCGCAGGGCGGCGGCGTGTCGCCGCGACCGGCTCCGCGCGGCGGCGACGTGCGCGCGTTGCGCGCGCAACCGCGCCACCCGGCGACGCATCGCTTCACGTTGGGCCAGCGGCGTCAGAGGTGTCGTCGCGGCATCGGCCCGAGCTTCACCGAGCACGGCGCCGGTGAGTTCGCGCGCGGCGGCCCGATCTCGATGGGCACCGGCGAGCACCGCGGTCGCCGCCGCATCCGTTTGCGCCGACGACGTCAGGGCGGCCTGGGCGCGAGTCGCCGCACGTTCATAATGATGTTGTGCCACAGCGGGATTCGACGCGTCGTGGAACTGCGCGGTATTCGCATCCAGGCCGGCTGCCGGGCCGGAGCCGCCGAACAGTTCGTGGGCGCGGGTCAGTGCCTGCAGTTCGAGGTAACTCACCGGTCGTCCTCTGCGTCACCCACGGGCTCGCCTTCCATCGCCTCGGTGAAGGCGCGCACCCGCGGCATCGCTCCCGGCGGGATGACACCCCGGTTGCGGATGTCCCACACCTCGTCACCACCGACACCGAGCAGGGCCGCGATAACAGCGTCCGGCAGCGAAGACCGCGCACAGGCCCGGTCGAAGCGCGCACTCAGACTCCCCGGCATGCGCTCCAGCAGCGCGCTGCGCGTCGCTTCAAGCGCTTGCAGGTGCTCCATCAGGCGACCGGCCGAGTCGGCGCCGGCGTTCACCGCGACCCGCCACGAGCTGGCGGCCAGCATCTCCGCCTTCACACATTGAGCGATCACAGACAGAATATACGTCTCATATTCGTTTGATGTCTTCGCCGGCAGACGATCGATGACGGACCTGAGCGTCTCCAGCTGCGCTTCGGCGTATCCCTCCAGCACATCGGTGTCGTCGTGGCGGTCCACGACGACCGGTCCGGCCCGCCGCGCGACACCGGTTTCGGGCGGCTGCGCTGCGAGCAGGCGCGCCAGCTCCGCGTCGGGATCGGCGGCGACCAACAGGCGCGAGTAGGTGCCCGGAGGCAGGCCCAAGCCGTTTTCGACTTTTTGAACTGTGCTTTTGTGGGGCTTGCGGGCGCCCCGCTCGAGGTAGCTGAGCCCCATGATGCTCACCCCGGTGGCTGCCGCGAGGTCCGCGAGCGACCAGTCCCGCGACTCGCGCAACGCGCGCATGGCCGCGCCGGCCGACTCACGGCTCACGGCTGGCTCCGGCCATACGGCGGATATTACACAGCCCGCCCGACCACTCTTGTTATATACGTTTTTATCTCGTTTCTCTTGTCGGAAGCAGCCTGGTGTGTATACGATTCCGCATACGTTTCGTTGGAAAGGAGCTCCACACATGGCAAACCCCTGCGCATCCAACCCAGAACTCTGGTTCGGCTATCCCGACGACGACGGCGGCGACGGCGCGGCTAAGGCGCGCGCCTACGAGCGGTCGGCCACCGAGGCGCGGATTCAATGCCTGCGTCGGTGCCCACTGGCTCAGCAGCGACTGTGCGCGCAGCGGGCAATCACACATCGCGAGGAGTACGGGGTCTGGGCCGGCGTGAAGCTACCCGGCGGCCAGTACCGCAAACGCGAACAGCTCGCGCAGGCCCACGAGGAATTGCGGCGCATCGCCGCCGGCGAGATCAATGCCCGGCAACTGCCCGAGAACGCCGCGCTGCTGGCCCGCCACGAAAGCAACACCGTGGCCGTCAATGCGGTGGTGCTGCACCTGCCCGCCGCCCGGCTGGGTCCCCGCACCGCCGCCTGAGCGCCGACCGCGGATTGCGCGACCGCACGCCGGGTATACGGGGGTCGTTGGTGGCCCCCGCTCGGGCCGAGGCAGCGAACGCAAAGGCATACCCATGACCTTCGACCTGACTCCTACAGCAGCCCAGCACGACTTGGCCCGGCGCACCCACGAGTTCGCCGAAGAAGTGATCCGGCCCGTCGCGCTCGAGTACGACCAGCGCCAGGAGTTCCCCTGGCCGGTGCTAGAGGAGGCCGCACAGCGCGGCTTCTACAGTCCGTTGTTCTACCGGGATCTGATCGGGGACCCGACCGGCATCTCGCTGCCGATGTTCATGGAGGAGCTGTTCTGGGGTTGCGCGGGAATCGGCCTGGCGATCGTCATGCCGGCGTTGGCGCTGTCGGCGATCGGTCAGGCCGCCTCCCCCGAGCAGATGCTGGAGTGGGCACCTGAATGTTTCGGAACGCCAGGCGATATCAAGCTCGCCGCGCTGGCGATTTCTGAACCCGAAGGCGGCAGCGACGTTCGCAACCTGCGCACCACGGCACGCCGCGACGGCGACGACTGGATCATCGACGGCCACAAAATGTGGATCGGTAACGGGGGCATCGCCAACGTCCACGTCGTCAACGCGGTCGTCGACCAGGAACTCGGCCACCGCGGTCAGGCGCTGTTCGTGGTGCCCGGCGGCACCCCGGGGCTGGAGTTGGTGCGCAAGCTCGACAAGCTGGGCTGCCGCGCGTCGCACACCGCCGAACTGAAGTTCAACGGGGTGCGCGTTCCCGGCGCCAACCTGCTCGGCGGCCAGGACAAGCTGGAGCACAAGCTGGCCAAGGCGCGGGAAGTGGTCGCGGGCGGCAAGAAGTCCGGTTCGGCCACACTCGGCACGTTTGAACAGACCCGGCCGATGGTCGCCGCGCAGGCGATCGGAATCGCCCGCGCCGCACTGGAATACGCGACCGCCTACGCCACCGAACGGGAAGCGTTCGGCGGTCCCATCATCGACAACCAGGGCATCGCATTTCCCTTGGCGGAGTTGGCAACTCAGATCGACGCCGCTCGGCTGCTGACATGGCGGGCATCCTGGATGGCGGCCAACGGGGTCCCCTTCGAACGGGGTGAGGGGTCGATGTCGAAGATGGCCGCCAGCGAGGTCGCGGTCCGCGCCACCGAACGCGCCATCCAGACGATGGGCGGCTGGGGCTACATCACCGATCATCCGGTGGAGAAATGGTATCGGGATGCCAAGCTGTACACCATCTTTGAAGGTACCAGCGAGATCCAGCGGATGGTGATAGCCAACGCGCTGGGGTCGAACGTCGACACTCCGCCGCTGCACGTCTCGCTCGAACCGAGCGGGGGGCCGCTGAATCGGGTGTTCGGCCGCGGAACGCCGCTGCGATCGCGCGCCGCCGATGCCGCGCTATCGCTGAAGGATCGGGTGCCCGAGCCGTTCATGCGGGTCGCGATGAAGGCGCTGCGCCCACCGGGGCGCTGACACCGCCCGCGAGTAAGGTCGCGAAGGTGAGCAACCTGGAGGCTGCGCCGCCCGAAGTCGCTTGCGGCGCTTCGCCGACGACCTCCACCACCGAGGTGCTGCACCCGCGGGAAGTCCCGCTGGGTGGTCCGCGGGCCATCCGGGTACAGCGCACCCTGCCACAGCGGCAGCGGTCCCTGATCGGGGCGTGGTGCTTCATCGACCACTACGGCCCCGCCACCACGCAGATGGACGTCCCGCCGCACCCGCACACCGGACTGCAAACGGTGAGTTGGCTGTTCGACGGCGAAGTCGAGCATCGCGACAGCGCCGGCGTCCACGCGATGGTGCACCCCGGCGAGCTGAACCTGATGACCGCGGGTGCGGGCATCTGCCATTCCGAGGTGTCCACCCCGGGCCGGGTGCTGCACGGCGCCCAGCTGTGGGTGGCACTGCCCGATTCGGCGCGCGACACCGGACGCGACTTCGCGCACCACCGGCCCGAAACGGTTTCGCGGCCACACGCGCAGCTCCGGGTGTTCCTCGGTGAGCTGGCCGGAAGCCGTTCGCCGGTAACGACTTTCACGCCGCTGCTGGGCGCACAGCTTGACCTCGAGCCACGGGCCGCGATAGAACTCGACGTCGACCCGGCCTTCGAGCACGGGGTGCTGTGCGACGCGGGTCCGGTAGAACTGTGCGGGGTCGCGCTGGCGGTCGCCGAGCTGGGATACCAGGGGCCGGGCCATCGCACGCTACACGTGCGCAACGCGGGGGACGGGCCGGCGCGAGTGCTGCTGCTGGGCGGCGTCCCGTTCGGCGAACAGCTGGTGATGTGGTGGAACTTCGTCGGTCGCAACCACGACGACATCGTCACCTATCGTCAGTTGTGGCAGGACGGCAACGACGGGCCCGGCTGGGACCGCTTCGGTGCCGTCACGGGTTACCGGGGTGCGGTCACCCGCCTGCCGGGACCGCCCCTGCCCACCACGCGGCTGCTGCCCCGACCGGCTGCCCAATCAGAGGAGCGAAGATGACAACCGACAAGACGGGCGCGGTCACCACCGTCACCGCACAGAACGACAGGTACAGCATCGCCGTCGCCGGCCAGACCGTGGGCTTCGCGGAGTTCGCCGACCGCGGCGAGCAACGCATCTTCCACCACACCGAGATCGACCCGGATTTCGGCGGACGCGGGCTGGCGACCATCCTGGTGGAGGAAGCGCTGCAGGCCACCCGCGCCGACGGCAAGCGCATCGTGCCGGTGTGTTCCATGGTGGTCACCGTGCTCAAGAAGCATCCCGAGTACAACGACATCACCGACCCCGCCACGGCCGAAGTCACCGGCTGGGCGAAAACCCACGGCAGCCACTGACCGCCGGGTCTACCCGCGCTCATCCCAGCTGGTCGGCAGCATCGGCATGGCGGGCCCGCTGCCGTATTCGTCGCCGTCCAACGTGATCAGGCCGGCGGCGTCGGCGGCGTCGGTGGCGACGGTGCCGCCGAATCCCATCGCGCCCGCGCCGCGAGTCGACGCGGCGATCACCGGTTCCTCCGGCGGGGTATCGGCGCCGGGGTCGTAGTCCAGGTACTCGTCGGCGTACTGGTGCTCGGGCATGGTGGCGGCGCGCCGACGTCGGGAGCGTCGCTTCTCCCGCGCTGACACCCCCGCTGCGGCCGCCGGGATTCCCTCTGCCGGGGCCTTCACGCCGGTGCGGTCCCGGAAGGTGGGGGAGAACCCCTCGTCGGGTCCGATGCCGGCGACGGCGTAGGGGATAGCGGGCACGGTGGCGGCCGGAGCGGCCGACGCGGGCGCGGCGCCGGCACTGCCGGCGGCGGTGGTGACCGGGGCGCCGGCCGGGCCGGCGACAGTGGGCGCGAGGGTGGCCAGCGGATAGTTCGAGGAGTGCGAGGTGGCCGCCGGTGCCGCTGAGACCGCCGGCTCATCGCCGACGGGTACGTCGGCCGGCAGCTGCTGCAGGTACTGGTACCCGACGCCGATCACCACGCCCAAGGTGATCGCCAGCAGCGGATCCAGCAGCAGCTGGGGGTAGGTCAGCGATGCCCCGACCCAGGAGAAGGCCTGGTAGGCGACGGCGAACAGGAACGGCCCCCAGGTCACCAGAGCCTGCGACGGGTTCGTCAGGAAGTCGGTGATCAGCTGGATGGTGTTGCCGACCGGGTTCTGCAGGAAGTTCGTGATCGGCGCGAACAGCTGCTGCACATAATTCAGGTAACCCTGCAGCAGCTGGGTGATGAGGTCGGCCAGGTTGAGCTGGCTGCCCGAGTCGGCGGCCGGCGCGGCCGCGGCCAGCTGGCTGGGCTCCGCGGCGAGGCTTGCCATGTCGGCCTTGACCACGGTGGGGGCCGGTGCGGTGGTCGGCACCGCTGCCGCCGCCGTCGTCGTCACGGCTTGATAGGTACCCATGGTGGTGGCCGCCTGGATCCACATCCGGACGTAGTCGGCCTCGTTCAGGGCGATCGGAATGGTGTTGATGCCGAAGAAATTCGTGCCGACCAGCACCCCGTGCACGATGTGGTTGGCGGCCAACTCCGGCAGCGTCGGCATCATCGCCAGCGCCGTCGTGTAGGCCGCCGCGGCGGTCTCCTGCTGGGCGGCCGCGGCCAGGCTCTTAGCCTGCGCGCCGGTCAACCAGCCCAGGTAGGGGGCGTGCGCGGCGACGTACTCGGCGGCGGACGGCCCCTGCCAGGACCCGGACTGAACCGCACCCAGTACGCCGATCAACTCGGCCGCCGCCGACTCGTATTCGGCGGCGAGCGCCTGCCACGCGCCCGCCGCGGCCAGCAGCGCACCCGGACCCGGGCCGGCGGACAGCAACGCGGAGTGCACCTCGGGCGGCGAGGCCATCCAGATCGGAGCCGTCATCCCGTCAGTCCCCCCTTGAGACACCTAGCGTCATCGGAACCCATTCCTCCCCGTACGTCACCGCCGCAGCGATCGACGCAATAGGCGGATACCCGGATCGGCGAGCAGGGGTGGCTGCCGAATTAGGTTCGCCTAACCTGCACAGTAGCGGGCGTTCGGCGATAGCAGCAATGCGGCGTCCTCGGCGCCGCGCTACCTGCCGTTGCGCTCGCGGTGCTTACACCCCGGCCAGCAGCAGGGCCGGCGCTTGCCCTCCTCGAGCTCCTCCTGGGTGCGGCGGATGCGGCGCTCCCGGGTCTTGGCTTGCTTGGCGTCCTCGACCCAGCAGATGAACTCGTTGCGCGCCAGCGGGGTGATGTCGTTCCAGAGCTCCAGCGCGGCGCTGTTGCCGATCAGCGCCTGCCGCAGGTCGGAGGGGAGTTCGTGGACGACGCCGCCGGCTACTTTCTGGCTGGTCACGTCGCCAGATTACCGACGGCCGCGCTCACTCGTCCTCGTCGTCGATGGACCGCGGCCGGGACTCGTCCCGATCCCCGAACGAAGCGGAATGGCGCGGCGCCTGATGCCCGTAAACACCCTCCGGGTAAGCGGTCTCGGCGTGCTGGGTCAGATCGATGCCGTTCTTCTCGTCGGCGGCACTGAGCCGGAACCCCACGAACCGGTCGATCAGCTTGGCCAGCACGAAACTCACCCCGAAGGCATAGAGGGCGACCACCACCATCGCCAGGGACTGCTTGCTGAGCTGGCCCAGGCCGCCGCCGTACAGGAGGCCACGCGGGCCGCCGGTCATCACCGCGGTGGCCAACAGCCCGATCAGGGAAACCCCGACCACGCCGCCGACGAAGTGCACGCCCACCACGTCCAGCGAGTCGTCGTAGTTGAGCTTGAACTTCACCAGGATCGCGTACGAGCACACGACTCCGGCCACCAGCCCGACGACGGCGGCACCCAGGGTATTCACCGTGCCGCACGACGGCGTGATCGCCACCAGGCCGGCGACCACGCCCGACGCGGCACCGAAAGTGGTCGGCTTACCGTCCCGGAACTGTTCCACCGCCAGCCAGCCCAACATGCCCAGACAGCCGGCGACCAACGTGTTGAGGAAGATCGCCGCGGCCAGCCCGTCGGCGGCCAGCGCCGAACCGGCGTTGAACCCGAACCAGCCGAACCACAGCAGGCCCACCCCGAGCAGCACGAGAGGCAGATTGTGCGGCCGCATCGCCTCCACCTTGAACCCGATACGCGGGCCCAGCACCAGCGCCAGCGCCAGCGCCGAGGAACCCGAGACGATCTCGACCACCAGGCCACCGGCGTAGTCCAGCACGCCCATCTTGGCCAGCCAGCCCGTCGGTGCCCAAACCCAGTGCGCGACAACGGAATACACCACGATCGTCCACACCGGCACGAACAACAGCCAGGCCGCGAACTTGGCGCGGTCGGCGATGGCGCCGCTGACCAGGGCGGCGGTGATGATCGCGAAGGTCAACTGGAACGTGGCGTAGAGCAGTTCGGGCACCTGCCCGTGCAGGGTCGACGGGCCGATCCCGGCCATCCCCGCATGCGACAGGCCGCCCAGAAACCCGCCGAGACCGCCGCCGGAGAACGCCAGGCTGTAGCCCACCAGCAGCCACGCCACCGTGACCAGCGGAATGGAGATGAAGCTCATCATGATCATGTTGAGCACGCCGGTGGTGCGCATCATGCCGCCGTAGAAGATCGCCAGCCCGGGCGTCATCAGCAGCACGAGTGCGGTGCTGGCCAGCAGCCAAGCGGTGGCGGCGGGATCGATATTCAACGCGGTGGCTCCCTCGGTAGTCGTCGGTAGGAATGTATGGCAGTCCCGACGCCTACCTCCATGGAGTACGAAGAAGTCGCTTCCGGGCCAGGATCTCCACATTTCGAGTTCCGCGGGCGCGGTGAGCGCCGGGCCGGGCGTCTTCACCCTTGTACTCGGCCCTCAACTCCTCCGCACAGCGGTTGACGGCGCAGAGACGCGCCAGGAGCACGCCGTCCCCGGACACGCCCCCGCGTTGCCGTCCTTGAGGCGATCATTCAACGGGGAACTGCGAACGCCGGTCCCCACTCGCGACGACATCCCGCCACGCTGGATCGCACCCACCAAACACAAAGGTCACGAACCATTTCTGGTTCGTGACCTTAGCGCCTGGAGTTCGTAGAACTCCTCAATGTGGGCGAAGGGGGACTTGAACCCCCACGTCCCGAAGGACACTGGCACCTGAAGCCAGCGCGTCTGCCATTCCGCCACTCGCCCGAAACAACCGCAGGACCATATCACTGTAGTCGCCGCCAACCCCAACCGCGCACCCGGGCCGCGCCGTCCAGGCGCATCACACCAGCCACGCCGAGGTCTCTGATCAGTATCGATGCGATTCTCAGCATTCTCACGGTGCCGGCGAATCGGTGTGTCCCGATACGATTACTCAGCAATCCGACCAACGGCCGAGTCGATTACCCTCCGCCGAGAATTTCCCAGCACAGTAGTGAGGCGAGCGCGCACAGATGGGTAGCCGACGTGGGCTGGTTCAGCGCATCGAGCGCAAACTCGAGGCGACGGTCGGTGACGCGTTTGCCCGGGTCTTCGGCGGATCGATCCTGCCGGAGGAAGTCGAAGCGATGCTGCGGCGTGAAGCCGACGACGGCGTGCAGTCCTTGCAGGGCAATCGCCTTTTGGCACCCAACGAATACATCATTACCCTCAGTGTGCACGACTCGGAGAAGTTGGGCGCCGATCCGGACCTGACGTCGAGCGCTTTTGCTCGGTACTTGGCGGACTATATCCAGGAACAGGGGTGGCAAACGTATGGTGAAGTGGTCGTACGGTTCGAGGAATCCTCGAACCTGCATACCGGCCAGTTCCGCGCCCGCGGTGCTGTCAACCCCGACGTCGAGCCCCGCCCGACGGCTTCCGATGCCGCCCGGCCACAATCGAATCATGCGTTTGGCGCAGAACCAGGAGTACGACCGATGACTGACAATCCGAATTACCGCGGTCAGGGGCGGCCCGACGAGTACTACGACGACCGCTACGGACGCCAGGAGGACCCGCGCGGCGGTTACCCGCCGGAGCAGGGCGGCTACCCGCCCCAGCAGGGTTACCCGCCGCCGCAGGGCGGCTACGGCCAGGGCGGCTACGACCAACCGCAAGGTGGCTACGGCCAGGCCGGCTACGGCGAACAGGGCGGGTACGGGCAAGGCGGCTACGGCCAGGGCGGCTACCCGGAGCAGGGCGGTTACGGCCAACACCAGGGCGGTTACGACCAGCCGCAGGGTGGTTATGGCCAAGGCGGCTACGGCGAACAGGGCGGGTACGGCCAGGGTGGTTACGGCGAGGCCCCGGGTGGCTACGCGCCGACTCACGACGCTCCGCCCGCAGCACCTCCGGGTCCGCCCGGCGGCGGGTACGGCGCTCCGGGCGGATACGGCCAGGAGCAGGGCTACCAGCAGGGCGGTTACGGTCAGGGCCAGCCGCCGGCTGCACCCGGCGGCTACGGCGACTACGGGCGTGAGCCCGCACGCCAGGACGCGGGCGGCTACGGTGCCCCACCGGCCCCGGCGGAACCGCAGCGGCCGTCATACCCCGAGCAGGGCGGCTACGGCCAGGACCAGGGCGGGTACGGCCAGGGCGGCTACAGCCGCCAGGAGTACGGCGCCAACGAATACACCCAATACGCCGAAGCCCCGCAGGGCGGTGGCTACGCGCCGGCGCCGGGTGGCTACGGCGAGCCCGCCGCGCGCTCGGACTACGACTACGGACAGCCGCCGGCACCCGACTACGGTCAGCCCGCCCCGGACTACGGGCAGGGTGGTGGCTACGGCGGCTATGGTCAGGGCGGCTACGGGCAGGCCGGAGCGCAGGTCACCCTGCAGCTCGACGACGGCAGCGGGCGTACCTACCAGTTGCGCGACGGCTCCAACATTGTCGGGCGTGGCCAGGACGCCCAGTTCCGGCTGCCCGACACGGGCGTGTCGCGCCGGCATCTGGAGATTCGCTGGGACGGTCAGGTGGCGCTGCTCTCGGACTTGAACTCGACGAACGGCACCACGGTCAACAATGCGCCGGTCCAGGAATGGCAGCTGGCCGACGGCGACGTGATCCGGCTGGGTCACTCCGAGATCATCGTTCGCATCCACTGACCCCACCCGGGCCGTCGTCCCAGTATTGTGACTTTGCCGAGGTGCTCGGTAGCGCGGGCACGGGGTAGGTAACGCCGGGACGGAAAGGACCGCCAGATGCAGGGTTTGGTTCTGCAACTGACGCGTGCCGGGTTCCTGATGCTGTTGTGGTTGTTCATCTGGTCAGTGCTGCGGATCCTGCGCACCGACATCTACGCGCCGACGGGTGCGGTCATGGTGCGGCGCGGGTTGGCGTTGCGTGGCAATCTGCTGCCGTCGCGGCAACGCCGTGACTCGGTGCGCTACCTGGTGGTGACCGAGGGGGCGCTGGCGGGCGCCCGGATCACGCTCAGCGGCCAACCGGTACTGATCGGCCGGGCGGACGACTCGACCCTGGTGTTGACTGACGATTACGCATCGACTCGGCATGCCAGGCTGTCTCAACGTGGTTCGGAATGGTATGTGGAAGACCTAGGTTCGACGAACGGCACTTACCTTGACAGGGCGAAGGTGACGACTGCGGTACGAGTTCCCATAGGTACGCCGGTTCGGATCGGCAAGACGGCAATCGAGTTGCGCCCGTGACCCGCGCAGACGACGAAGACGCCGGCTCGGTGAGCTTGCGGGGCGGGGTCGGAGTTGCGCCCGCGACCCGCGCAGACGACGAAGACGCCGGCTCGGTGAGCTTGCGGGGCGGGGTCGAGGAGTGGCGCCCGTGACATTAGTCCTGCGCTACGCCGCCCGCAGCGATCGCGGCCTGGTGCGCTCCAACAACGAAGACTCGGTCTATGCCGGAGCGCGACTGTTGGCCCTGGCCGACGGCATGGGCGGCCACGCCGCCGGCGAGGTGGCCTCGCAGTTGGTGGTCGGGGCGTTGGCTCCGCTGGACTACGACGAACCCGGCGGCGACCTGCTGGCCAAGCTGGACGCGGCGGTGCGCGAAGGCAACTCCGCGATCGCCGCACAGGTGGAGATGGAACCCGACCTCGAGGGCATGGGGACCACCCTGACCGCGATCCTGTTCGCCGGCGACCGCATCGGCCTGGCGCATATCGGGGACTCGCGAGGCTACCTGTTCCGCGACGGCGAGCTCACGCAGATCACCAAGGACGACACGTTCGTCCAGACGCTGGTCGACGAAGGCCGCATCACCGCCGAGGAGGCGCACAGCCACCCGCAGCGCTCGTTGATCATGCGCGCGCTGACCGGCCATGAGGTGGAGCCGACGCTGACGATGCGGGAGGCGCGCGCCGGCGACCGCTACCTGCTGTGTTCCGACGGACTTTCCGACCCCGTCAGCAACGAGACCATCGCCGAGGCACTGCAGATCCCCGACGTCGCGGAAAGCGCCTACCGGCTGATCGAGCTGGCGCTGCGCGGTGGCGGCCCGGACAACGTCACCGTCGTGGTCGCCGACGTCGTCGACGACGAGATCGGGCAAACCCAGCCGATACTGGCCGGCGCGGTGTCCGGTGACAACGACGACGACCAGCTGACGCTGCCCAACACCGCGGCCGGCCGCGCGTCGGCGATCAGGCCACGCAAAGAGGTCGCCAAACGTGTTGCGCCCCAAGAGGAGCCACCCAAGAAGCCGCGGTGGCCGCGGCGCCGGCTGTTCCTGGTCGCCACCCTGGTGGCGCTGCTGGTGCTGGCGGGCCTGTTCGTCGGCCAGATGATCATCCGAGACAACTACTACGTCGCCGCCGACAACGGCTCGGTCGCGATCATGCGCGGTGTGCAGGGCTCGCTGCTGGGCGTCTCCATGCACGAGGTGCACCTGGTGGGCTGCGTCAACACACAGAACCAGGTGACCGAGGCCGCGCCCGGCAGCCCCGGTTGCCGGCCGCTGAAACTGCAGGATCTCCGCCAATCCGAGCGGGCCGCGGTGCAGTCCGGGCTGCCGTCCGGCACGCTGGACGACGCGCGTAGCCAGCTGCACAAGTTGGCCGCTTCGGGCCTGTTGCCGATCTGCCAGTCGGGCACCACCTCGCCGACCGAACCATCGGCGCCGTCCACGAACAGCACCGGCATCCCCGACAGCAACACCCCGGCGCCGACCGCAACCAGCACCCCGTCGACGACCGCGACCACGCCCGGTACAGCGACCACCCCAACCACGACCGCCTCCGCGTCTTCCAGCAACAGCCCGACCACAACCTCTGCCCCGCCCGTAGCGACCGAGACCATCCAACCCGCACAAAAACCAGGCGTGGACTGCCGGACAGCGGCATGACAACGACGGAACTGCCCGCACCGGTTGCGGTGACTCCTCCGCTACCGACCCGGCGCAACGCCGAGTTGTTGCTGCTCGTTTTCGCCGCCTTCATCACCGTCGCCGCGCTGATGATCGTGGAGGCCAACCAAGAGCGGGGCCTGCACTGGGACCTGGCCACCTACGGGCTGGGTTTCCTGACGCTGTTCATCCTCGCCCACCTGGCGTTGCGGCGCTTCGCGCCCTACGCCGATCCGCTGCTGCTGCCGGTGGTCGCATTGCTCAACGGCCTGGGCCTGGTGATGATTCACCGCCTGGATTTGGTGGACAAGGAGATCGGCCGCCGCGGCCACCCCAGCGCCAATCAGCAGATGCTGTGGACCCTGCTCGGTGTGGTGTCGTTCGCGTTCGTGGTCTCCCTGCTCAAGGATCATCGTCAACTCGCGCGCTACGGCTACATCTGTGGGTTGACGGGTCTGGTGCTGCTGGTCATCCCCGCGTTGCTACCCAGGTCGCTGTCCGAGCAGAACGGCGCGAAAATCTGGATTCGCCTGCACGGCTTCTCCATTCAGCCGGCGGAATTCTCCAAGATTCTGTTGCTGATCTTCTTCTCGGCTGTATTGGTGGCCAAACGCAATCTGTTCACCAGTGCCGGCAAGCATCTGATGGGCATGACGCTGCCGCGCCCTCGGGACCTCGCGCCGCTGCTGGCGGCGTGGGTGATCTCGGTGGCGGTGATGGTCTTCGAGAAGGACCTCGGCACTTCGCTGCTGCTGTACTCGTCGTTTCTGGTGGTGGTGTACCTGGCCACCCAGCGGTTCAGCTGGGTGGTGCTGGGGATGGTGCTGTTCGCGATGGGCAGTGTGGCCGCCTACTACTCATTCGAGCACGTTCGCGTCCGGGTGCAGACATGGCTGGACCCGTTCGCCGACCCCGACGGCAACGGCTACCAGATGGTGCAGGCGCTATTCAGCTTCGCCACCGGCGGCATCTTCGGGACCGGACTGGGTAACGGCCAGCCCGACACCGTGCCCGCGGCGTCGACCGACTTCATCACCGCCGCGTTCGGCGAGGAACTGGGGCTGGTGGGCCTGGCCAGCATCCTGATGCTGTACACCATCGTCATCATCCGCGGGATGCGCACGGCGATCGCCACTCGCGACAGCTTCGGCAAGCTGCTGGCCGCGGGCTTGGCCTCGACGCTGGCCATTCAGCTGTTCATCGTCGTCGGCGGGGTGACCAAGCTGATCCCGCTGACCGGCCTGACCACGCCGTGGCTCTCCTATGGCGGGTCATCGCTGCTGGCCAACTATGTGCTGCTGGCTATCCTGGCCCGAATCTCCGACGGCGCCCGGCGTCCGCTGCGCCCCCGTCCCCGCAAGAAGAAGTCGCCGATAGCCGCGGCCAGCACCGAGGTGATCGAGCGCGTATGAACACCTCGCTGCGCCGGATCTCGATGACCGTGATGGCGTTGATCGTGCTGCTCCTGCTCAACGCCACCATGACGCAGGTCTTCACCGCCGACGGACTGCGCGCCGACCCGCGCAACCAGCGGGTGCTGCTCGACGAGTACTCACGCCAGCGCGGTCAGATCATCGCCGGCGGCCAACTGCTGGCCTATTCGGTGGCCACCGACAGCCGGTTCCGGTTCCTGCGGGTGTACCCGAACCCCGCCGTCTACGCCCCGGTGACCGGGTTCTACTCGCTGCGCTATTCCAGTACCGGGCTGGAGCGGGCCGAGGACCTGCTGCTCAACGGCTCCGATGAGCGCCTGTTCGGCCGGCGGTTGGCCGACTTCTTCACCGGGCGGGACCCGCGCGGCGGAAACGTGGACACCACCATCAACCCGCGCATCCAGCAGGCCGCGTGGGACGCGATGCAGGAAGGCTGCGGCGCTTCGCCCTGCCGAGGCGCCGTCGTGGCGCTGGAACCGTCGACAGGCAAGATCCTGGCGCTGGTCTCGTCGCCGTCGTATGACCCCAACCTGCTGGCCTCGCACAATCCCGACGTGCAGGCCCAGGCCTGGCAAACGCTGCGGGACAGCCCCGACTCGCCGCTGATCAACCGGGCGATCTCCGAGACGTATCCACCCGGCTCCACCTTCAAGGTCATCACCACCGCCGCCGCACTGGCCGCCGGCGCCAACGAGAACCAGCAGCTGACCTCGGCCGCCAGGATTCCGCTGCCCAACAGCACGGCCATGCTGGAGAACTTCGGCGATACCCCGTGCGGCCCCGAACCCACCGTGCCGCTGAGTGAAGCGTTCGCCAAGTCGTGCAATACCGCGTTCGTCCAGCTTGGTCTGCTCACCGGCACCGACGCGCTGCGCAACATGGCGCGCGCCTTCGGCCTGGACGACACACCCGACCCGCTTCCGCTTCAGGTCGCCGAATCCACCGTCGGACCGATCTCCGACGCCGCCGCGCTCGGGATGACCAGTATCGGCCAGAAGGACGTCGCACTGACCCCGCTGCAGAACGCCGAGGTGGCCGCGACGATCGCCAACGGCGGCGTGCTGATGCGCCCCTACCTGGTGGAAAGTCTCAAGGGGCCCGACCTGGCCAATATCAGTTCCACCGCCCCCTATCAGCAGCGCCGCGTGGTGTCGCCGCAGGTCGCCGCTAAGCTAACAGAGCTAATGGTCGGCGCCGAAAAGAACGCGCAGCAGAAAGGGGCCATCCCCGGCGTGCAGATCGCATCCAAGACAGGTACCGCGGAGCATGGCACCGATCCGCGGCACACGCCACCACACGCGTGGTACATCGCCTTCGCCCCCGCGCAGGGCCCCAAGATCGCCGTGGCGGTGCTGGTGGAGAACGGGGCCGATCGCCTGTCCGCGACCGGTGGCGCGCTGGCGGCGCCGATCGGGCGGGCAGTGATCGAAGCTGCGTTGCAAGGGGGACCATGAGTCGCCGCAGGCAAGTGCGCGTGAGCAACGCGCGACCGGAGCGAGCGGGAGGCACAGCATGAGTCCCCGCGTCGGGGTGACGCTGTCCGGCCGCTACCGGCTGCAGCGGCTCATCGCCACCGGTGGGATGGGCCAGGTCTGGGAGGCGGTGGACAACCGCCTGGGCCGGCGCGTCGCCGTCAAAGTGCTCAAGCAGGAGTTCTCCCAGGACCCCGAGTTCATCGAGCGGTTCCGGGCCGAAGCCCGCACCACCGCCATGCTCAACCACCCCGGCATCGCCCAAGTGCACGACTACGGCGAAAGCGCACTGGACGGCGAAGGCCGCACCGCGTATCTGGTGATGGAGCTGGTCAACGGGGAACCGCTGAACTCGGTGCTCAAACGCACCGGTCGGCTGTCGCTGCGGCACGCGCTGGACATGCTCGAGCAGACCGGCCGCGCACTGCAGGTTGCGCACGCCGCCGGCCTGGTGCACCGCGACGTCAAACCGGGCAACATCCTGATCACCCCCACCGGTCAGGTCAAGATCACCGACTTCGGTATCGCCAAGGCCGTCGACGCGGCACCGGTGACCCAGACCGGGATGGTGATGGGCACGGCCCAGTACATCGCACCCGAGCAGGCCCTGGGCCACGACGCGACGCCGGCCAGCGACGTCTACGCCCTGGGCGTGGTCGGCTACGAGGTGGTGTCGGGCAAGCGGCCGTTCACCGGGGACGGCGCCCTGACGGTGGCAATGAAGCACATCAAGGAGCCGCCGCCCCCGCTGCCCGCCGACCTGCCGCCCAACGTCCGCGAGCTCATCGAGATCACGCTGGTGAAGAATCCCAGCCAGCGCTATCGCAGCGGGGGACCGTTCGCCGACGCGGTGGCCGCGGTGCGGGCCGGCCGCCGACCGCCGCGACCCAGCCAGTCACCGCCGGCCGGCCGGGCCGCGCCCGCGGCGATCCCGTCGGCCACCCCGGCGCGGATTGCACCGACCCCGGTCGCCCGGACCACCGCGCCCCGCCGCTCAGCCCAGACTTCGAGTCGCCGCCCCCCACCGGCCCGGCGCACGTTCTCCTCGGGTCAGCGGGCGTTGTTGTGGGCTGCCGGCGTGCTCGGGGCACTGGCGATCATCATCGCGGTGCTCATCGTGATGAAGTCGGGCAACGGCAACAGTCAGGAGACGCCGCGGACCGTCCCGAACACCGGAAGCGGACAGGTCAGCATCGACGACTCCGGTGCTGCACCCGGCCTGCGGGTCAATTGGACGGATCGCGGTGAAACGGGTACTCCTGGGGTGCTGGCCCGATACGAGACAACACGATGACCACCCCTCGGCATCTGTCCGACCGTTATGAACTGGGCGACATCCTCGGCTTCGGGGGCATGTCCGAAGTTCACCTCGCCCGCGACACCCGGCTGCACCGCGACGTCGCGGTCAAGGTGCTGCGCGCCGACCTGGCCCGCGACCCCAGCTTCTACCTGCGGTTCCGTCGGGAAGCGCAGAACGCGGCGGCGCTCAACCACCCCGCGATCGTCGCGGTCTACGACACCGGCGAGGCCGAGACCCCCGCCGGACCGCTGCCCTACATCGTGATGGAGTACGTCGACGGCGTCACGTTGCGCGACATCGTGCACACCGACGGCCCGATGACACCCAAGCGCGCCATCGAGGTGATCGCCGACGCCTGCCAGGCGCTGAACTTCAGCCACCAGAACGGGATCATCCACCGCGACGTCAAGCCGGCGAACATCATGATCAGCTCGACCAACGCGGTCAAGGTGATGGACTTCGGCATCGCCCGCGCGATCGCCGACAGCGGCAACAGCGTCACCCAGACCGCGGCAGTGATCGGCACCGCGCAATACCTTTCGCCCGAGCAGGCTCGCGGCGACTCCGTGGATGCCCGCTCCGACGTGTATTCGCTGGGCTGCGTGTTGTACGAGATGCTCACCGGGGAGCCGCCTTTCACCGGTGACACGCCGGTGTCGGTCGCCTACCAGCATGTCCGGGAAGACCCCGTTCCGCCGTCCGAACGGCACGAGGGGATCTCCCCGGACCTCGATGCCGTGGTACTCAAGGCGCTGGCCAAGAATCCGGAGAACCGGTATCAGACCGCCGCGGAGATGCGCGCCGACCTGGTGCGGGTCCACAACGGCGAGACGCCGGAGGCGCCCAAGGTGCTGACCGGCGCCGAGCGCAGGTCGATGCTGTCGTCCGGCGGCCCGGGCCACGGTGGTCCCCGCACCGACCCGCTGCCCAGGCAGCGTTTCGACGACTCCGACAATCGGGGGGCCGCCTCAGTCGGCCGCTGGGTGGCTGTGGTCGCGGTGCTGGCGGTGCTGACGGTGATCGTGACGATCGCGATCAACACGTTCGGCGGCAACACCCGCAAGGTGCAGGTTCCCGACGTGCGCGGCCAGACGGCCGCCGACGCGATCGCCTCGCTGCAGAACAAGGGCTTCAAGACGCGCACCCAGCAGAAGCCGGACTCCGGCATCCAGCCCGATCACGTCATCGGCACCGACCCGACGGCCAGTGCGTCGGTCCCGGCCGGTGACGAGATCACCATCAACGTGTCCACCGGGCCCGAGCAGCGCGAGCTGCCCGACGTTTCGTCACTGACCTACGCCGAGGCGGTCAAGAAACTCAGCGCCGCCGGGTTCACCAAGTTCAAGCAGTCCAGCGCGCCGTCCAGCCCGGAGATGGCGGGCAAGGTGACCGGGACGAACCCGCCGGCCAACCAGACGTCGGCGATCACCAACGTGATCACGATCATCGTGGGGTCGGGGCCGGAGACCAAGCAGATTCCGGACGTCGCGGGCCAGACGGTGGACATGGCGCAGAAAAACCTGACCGTGTACGGCTTTTCGCGATTCAGCCAGGCGTCGGTGGACAGCACACGCACCGCCGGCGACGTGATCGCCACCAACCCGCCCGCGGGGACCACCGTTCCGGTCGATTCGGTGATCGAATTGCAGGTGTCCAAGGGCAACCAGTTCGTGATGCCCGACCTGTCGGGCATGTTCTGGACGGACGCCGAACCGCGGTTGCGCGCACTGGGCTGGACCGGGGTTCTGGACAAGGGGCCCGACGTGGATGCCGGGGGCGCCCAGCACAACAAGATCGTCTTTCAGAGCCCGGCGGCCGGCAACGGCGTGAACCGGGACGGCGTGATCACGCTGAAGTTCGGTCAGTAGTCCCCGCCGCGTCACCCGTCTCGCCGGGAAAGTGCGGGCGTATAGCGGTGAGGACTTCGTTCTCCAGTCGGCGCACCAGGGTGTCGTCGCGCGCCCAGCCGCAGTAGCTGAGCCAGTTGGCCAGCATCCGGTGGCCGCCCTCGGTCAGGATCGACTCCGGGTGGAATTGGACGCCGTGGATGGGCAACTCGGTGTGCCGTACGGCCATGATCACGCCGCTGCGGGTGTGCGCGATGGCGTCGAGCTGGGCCGGCAGCGACTCCGGCAGAATGGTCAGCGAGTGGTATCTGGTGGCCGTGAAGGGATCCGGAAGGCCTTGCAGCACACCAACATTGGTGTGATACACGCTGCTGGTCTTGCCGTGCAGCAACTCCGGAGCGCGGTCCACGGTGGCGCCGAACGCCACACCGATGGCCTGGTGCCCCAGGCATACACCGAGCAGCGGGGTGCCGCTCGCGGCGCACGCGCGCACCAGGCTGATCGAAGCCCCGGCACGTTCCGGCGTGCCCGGGCCCGGGCTGAGCAGGACACCGTCGAACTGGGCGGCGACCTCCTCGGCGTCGGAGAGGCGGGAGTCGTCATTGCGCCAGACGGTGGCCTCGACGCCCAGCTGGCCCAGGTACTGGACCAGGTTGAACACGAAGCTGTCGTAGTTGTCGACGACCAGGATCCGCATCGTGACAGGGTACCGTCCGGGCCGCCGTGGTTGCGGTCAGTAACCGATCGGTCCCATCGGCTGCGCGTAATGCAGTCGCACCGGTTCGGCGTGCCCGACGACCGCGACGTCGGATTTGACTTCTTCCCGGTAGCCGAGCCCGAAGCGGATCACGTACTGCTTGTACAAGGTCACCAGCGGCGCCGCGGTGAGCGCGCTCTGCATGGCGGTCGCGTTTCCGATGGCGGTGATGGTGTACGGCGGGCTGTAGGTGCGCCCGTTCAGCAGCAGCGTGTTGCCGACGCAGCGGACCACCGAGGTGGCGATGATGCGCTGGTCCTGCATCTGGATCGCTTCGGCGCCGGCACTCCACAGCGCGTTGAGGACACCGTCGATGTCCTGCTGGTGCACCACCAGGTCGTCGGGGGTGGCGTCGCGGGGGAAACGGCCGTTGGCGTCGCGCTGGGCGTCGTTGAGGACGACCACCAGGCCCGGGCCGTGCACCGGGTTCATGTCGGCTTCACCAGCCAGCTCGGCCGCCCGTTTGAGCATGGCCTGCAACGCCGCGGATGACGACCTGCCGTGTGCGGTGTCGATCTTGTGGCTCAGCGCCGCGCGCTCGGCGTCCAGCCGGCTCACCGAAGACCGCGTCTCGCGCACCAGGTCGACCAGTCGCGGTGCGTCGCTGCGGCGGATCTCGGCCCCACCGGAGACCCCGTGGGTCGCCGCCAACAGCAACCCGGCGAGCAGACACACCACCGGCACCCCGAAGCGCCACGGCGAACGCCGCGGCCCGGTCGTCTGGGGGTCCGTCTGATCGGACAAGCCGTCTCCTGTTTCCCGGCGGGTTTCTCGACGTCTGCGCTGGGTGGGCTAGTCTCGTAGCCAAGTTGTGCCCGCAGCCGTAACGGTAATCGTTGCATGTACCGCTCGTTTCGATACCACCCGCTTGATACCCAGAGGTCGTAAATGCCGAAGTCCAAGGTCCGCAAGAAGAACGACTTCACCGTCAGCGCCGTGAGCCGCACGCCGGTGAAGGTGAAGGTCGGGCCGTCGAGCGCGTGGTTCGTCGCGCTGTTCATCGGCCTGATGCTGATCGGCCTGATCTGGCTGATGGTGTTCCAGCTTGGCGCGATGAGTCAGCAGGCCCCGGCGGCCCTGCACTGGATGACCGAACTCGGTCCGCTGAACTACGCGATCGCGTTTGCTTTCATGATCACCGGGTTGTTGCTCACGATGCGGTGGCACTGAGGAGCTCCCGCCGGGGATCCACGCGACGGTGTGTATTCATTTCGGGGCGTTTTGTTAGCCCGGCAGCAACCTTTCGGTCACCCAATCACAAGCGTGTGATTCATCCCCACTGTTGATAGCTGCTGTGGATAACCGTATCCATGGTGGTGAGAGGGCCCAGGTAGAACATGCAGCAAACTGAGTGGGCGCCGCGCACGGCTGGAATCGCTGGTTGTGGACTCGGCGGCGTGATGATGGCTATCGCTGCTGTGACGCTGGTCACAGACCCGCCGGGGCGGGTGATCGCCGGGATCGCGGCGGCGGGGCTGATCTTGTTTGCCGGGGCGTCGTGGCGTGCCCGGCCGAAGCTGGCAATCACCGACGAGGGGCTGGCGCTGCGCGGCTGGTTCCGCACCCAGCTATTGCGCCGCGATTCGATCGCGATAATCCGGATCTCCGAATTCCGCCGGCACGGCCGCCGGGTCCGCCTGCTCGAGATCGAAACGGTGGGCGGCGGGTTGATCGTGTTGTCCCGCTGGGACCTGGGAACAGATCCGTTGGAGGTGCTTGACGCCCTCACAGACGCCGGCTACGCCGGCCGGCGTTAGTTTCCGCGAGTCAGGAGATGGTGATCGACTCGATGACAACCGGCTCGAGCGGACGGTCGTTGCCGTCGGTGGCCGTGGTGGCGATGGTGTCGACCACACGCTGCGAATCGGGGTCGATGACCTCACCGAAGATGGTGTGGCGCCGGTTCAGGTGCGGGGTCGGACCGACGGTGATGAAGAACTGCGAGCCGTTGGTGCCGGGCCCGGCATTCGCCATCGCCAGCAGGTAAGGACGGTCGAACTGCAGCTCGGGGTGGAACTCGTCGGCGAACTTGTAGCCCGGGCCGCCGCGGCCGGTGCCGGTCGGGTCACCGCCCTGGATCATGAAGCCGCCGATCACCCGGTGGAAGACCGCGCCGTCGTAAAACGGTCCCGACGGACCGCCCGAGGCGTTCTGCGTCGAGTACTCCTTGGTGCCCTGCGCCAGTCCGACGAAGTTGGCGACGGTCTTGGGCGCGTGGTTGCCGAACAAGGCGACCTTGACGTCTCCCCGGTTGGTGTGCAGCGTTGCGGTGGCGGTCTGAATCGGGCTGTTGGTCACGGGATCACAGTCTGCCATCACCCCGCATTCGACCCGCAGCCGGTGCACCCGCGGCATCCCTTTCGGGCATCGGTCGCGCAGGTACTAGCTCGAACGCTCGCTAACTGATAGGACTGCGTAGGACTTTGAGCAGTACACAGAAAGGGCGGCAGCAGATGAGCCGAACCGCGGAAGACCGGTTGACCCCACGCGAGCGACTGACGCGGGGCCTAACCTACTCGGCAGTGGGGCCAGTGGACGTCACCCGCGGCGTTGTCGGACTCGGCGTCCAATCGGCGCACTCGGCCGCGACCGAGGTCCGCCGGCGGTATCGGGAAGGCCAGTTGGCCAAGGAGATCGCCGCCGCACAGGAGACCATCGGCCAGGAGTTGGCCGCGGCGCAGGAAGTGGTCGCCAGCTTGCCGCAGCTGTTGCAGGATGCCCGCCGTAACCAGCGGCGCAGCAAGAAGCCGTGGGTGATCGCCGGCGCGACCGTGGTGGTGCTGGCAGGCGGCGCCGTCGCGTTCAGCATCGTGCGCCGTTCGTCGCGCCCCGAGCCCTCGCCCCGTCCGCCGAGCGTCGACGTGCAGCCGCGGCCCTGATCGAGGCAGTTGGGCCTGCTCTCCTCGACGTCCGCACCGGCGGTTCGCGCACCGTGTCCGAATGTAACTCCCTGTGCGCCAAGTCAATTGGGTCGCTCGACGAGTTCGGTGTTCGGCCGTCGCAACGATAAGCGGCGGTTTCACATCTGCGCTTGTTTCGTCGCCCGGCTGACGAAGTGACACTCGGCCCTAGTCCGACCTTGCGGACCAATACAGCATGGGTCTCCAAGGAGGCATTAATGAGCGAACACGACGTACGAATGATCATCTTGTCGACCGACGACTTGGAGGAGTCGATCCGGTTCTACGAAACCCTGGGCATGACAGTGAAATTCCGCGACGGCGTCCACTTCGCGGCACTCGACGCCGGATCGGTCACCTTGGCGCTGGCGACCGCGGTGGACCATCCCATCCCCGGGCAGGTGGTCGTCGGGATCAAGACCGCCGACGTCGACGCCGCCGCGAAGGCCGCCGAGGCCAGTGGCGGCGGCATCGTGAAGGCCCCCTACGACGACGCACACGAACGGCGCGCCGTGGTCTACGACAACAAGGGCAACGGTTTGGTGTTCTACCGCCCGCTGGGGAGCTGATTTTTCGGGCCTGCTCGTTTCGTCGTTCCGGACATCGTGTGACATGTAAGTCGTGCGGAACGCACTATCGGCCGACGGGACGGGTGGGCAAGACATGTCGCAGTACTTGACGGACAAGGTCGTCATCGTCACCGGCGCTGCCAGCGGCTTCGGCAGGTTGATCGCCGAGAAGTGCGCCGCCGGCGGGGCGAAAGTTGTTGGCATGGACGTCAATCCGGAGAGCTTGGGCGAGGTTTTCGACGGCATCCGGGCCGCCGGCTTCGAGGGCTCCGAACGGGTCGCCGACGTCACCGACCTGACCCAGGTCAAGGCGGTCGCCGAGCACGCTGTCGACACCTACGGCGCCATCGACGTGATCGTGAACAACGCGGGCGTGATGCCGCTGGCTTTCTTCGCCGACCACGAACGTGCCTGGGAGAAGTGGCACCTGGCGATCGACATCAACATCAAGGGTGTGCTCAACGGCATCCTGGCCGTCTACGACACGATGATCGCGCAAGGCCGCGGCCAGGTGGTCAACATCTCGTCCATCTACGGCAACGCCGGCATCGAAGGCGCCGGCGTCTACAGCGCGACCAAGGCGGCGGTGGATGCGCTCTCGGATTCGCTGCGGGTCGAGGCGCAGGGCAAGATCAAGGTCTCCACGATCAAGCCAACCGGCGTGCTGGGCACCAACTTGGCCAGCTGGATCGTCAACCCCACCGCGATCAGCGGCATCACCGCCCAACGCGGCGGCCAGTTCTTCGACAACCTCGCCAAACTGCAGGGGGAGGGGCTTCGTCCCGAACAGACCGATGTGGACTCGATCGAGTACTGGCTGATCAACCCGGATGATCTGACGGACGCCGTGATCCACGTCATCGACCAGCCGTGGGGAATCAACATCAGCGACGTCACCGTGCGAGCCAGCGGCGAGAACTACGTGTACTGAACTGCGCTTTTACGCTGTGGAGCCGGTGGGTCCAGACTCGAGCCCTACGCACATCTGAAAGGAAATGGTCTGACCTGCGGCTGGAAAACCACACTGCCGGGTGGCCGTGCGAAACGTGACCGAGCTGTTCGAGCGTAGGTGTGCCGGGTCGCGTCCATGGCATCGCTGATGCAGTTGTTGCCGTGGTCGACACCGGGACTTCGTAAGTATTCGATCGGTGTGCCGGCCTCGTCGAGTTCCGCTGCGTACCTGCGTGCTTCGTCGCGATACCGGCCCTGTTCGGCGGTGATGTGCGGCTGAGTCAGTCGAGCGCGTCGGCCTGCCGGCCGCCGCTCATCGAACGCGCTCTCGCGCGTGCACAGCGTGCCCAACCGCCTTCCGCTCCAACTGGATAACAAGTGCGGGAAGCCAGACAAATATTCGCGTCAATCGCCTATGCATTCCTTCGCGGTCTGTTAATTTGCGGAAACCGATGCAGCGACGGATGTAAAGCATCAGGGGGCATTGATGTCGTATGTAATGGCGACTCCGGACGTGTGCGCTTGGGCGGCCTCCGATCTGGCAGGTGTTGGGTCCGCATTAAGCGCTGCGAACGCCGCCGCGGCCGCCCCGACCGGCGTGGTGGCAGTCGCGGCGGCTGATGAGGTGTCGGCCGCGGTCGCGGCGCTGTTCTCCGACTACGCCCTGGCTTATCAGAGATTAGCTGCGCTCGCGGCGGCCCTCCACGACCGCTTCGTCGTGGCGTTGAGCGGGGCGGCCACCGCGTATTCGCAGGCCGAGGCCGCCAGTGCCTCACCCCTGCAAATTATCGAGCAGGGCGTGCTGGGCGCGGTCAATTCGCCATTTTTGACGGTCACCGGACGCCCGCTGATCGGCAACGGCGTTAACGGTGCGCCGGGTACCGGACAGGACGGCGGGGCCGGTGGGTGGTTGTTCGGCAACGGCGGCGACGGCGGCTCCGGGACAACAGGCGGCGGCGCGCATCCCAACCCGAACGGTGGTACCGGCGGTAACGGCGGGGCCGCCGGACTGTTGTGGGGACACCCGGGCGCTGGGGGTGCGGGTGGGGCCACAGACGCCGGCGTCGGGGGGACGGGCGGGATTGGCGGCGCAGCCGGGCTGTTCGGCGCCGGCGGAGCTGGCGGCCACGGTGGGACCAGCTACTTGAACGGCGGCGCCGGCGGCGCCGGCGGCAGCGGCGGCGTGCTGTTTGGGACGGGCGGGATCGGCGGCGCCGGCGGCTTCGGCGTCGGTGGCGTACCAGGGACCGGTGCGGGCGGCGCCGGCGGCGCGGGCGGCCAGGCTTTGCTATTGGGCGCCGGCGGTGCGGGTGGTGCAGGCGGTGCCGGCGGGGCGCTGGTAGGCGGAAGCGGCGGTCACGGCGGAGCCGGTGGCTTGCTGTCCGGCAATGGTGGCAGTGGTGGCACCGGCGGCCATGGCGTCAATTTCGGCGGTCAAGGCGGGGACGGCGGAAACGGCAATGGGTTTTTCGGCACGGGCGGCACGGGCGGCACGGGCGGGGACGGCAAAACCGGCGGGGCCGGCGGGGCTGGCGGCGACTCCGCCATGGTGATCGGGTCCGGCGGCTCCGGCGGCTCCGGCGGCTCGGCCGGAGGTAGCGCCAGTAACGCCGGAGGCACCGGCGGAGCAGGTGGCAATGCTCGCGGGTTATTAGGCTCGGGCGGCACCGGCGGCACCGGAGGAGGCGGCGGCGGAAACGCTGGTGTCGGCTTGGGCGCTCCCGGTGGGGCCGGTGGGCACGGGGGGCACGCCGCGCTGATCGGTGACGGCGGCAACGGTGGGCAAGGAGGCGACGGGTACATCATCTCGTCCGTCGGCGGACGTGGCGGGGACGGGGGCGACGCCGTGCTGATCGGGGCGGGTGGCAACGGCGGCAACCCCGGGCTCCCCAACGGCGAGATTTTGGGCGTCCCAGGCGCTCCCGGCGCCGCCGGGGCGCTGTTCGGACTATCCGGATTTGCCGGGACGCTCTGACAGTGGCTGAGTGGAACCAGGCGATTGCGATCTAGGTTCAGACTTGGGACTGCGCCCGCAAATCTCGGCGTGAACCGCACGGTAAGGCGTCGTCGCAGACGATCAATCTAGCGCGATCGCCAGACCGCTGATCTCGCAAAGGACGATGGTGTCACGCTCCTAAAGTTCTTCTCGCCCATGGCATTACGTAACACGGCAATCGCGGCGTCGTAGTCTGCTTGGTAGATCCGGAAACGGACCTCGCCGTACGCCGTCGCACGGCTGCGGACGCGCCAGAGAGACTCGCCGCTTCAGGCTGGCTACCTGTCTCGCTGGCCACGGGGCGGCGAGGCAGTCGATGACATCGGGGATGCTCAACCAAGCCTGGACTGCGCCGCATCCAGTACGGCGCACCACAGCTGAGCCCACGCGAGGTACAAACACAACCCCCACACCCACTTACGCATTCGCCACGACACCATCGACCAATTCGGCAAACTCACCCTGCGCCACGGCAGCCGCCTACACCACCTCGGCGTCGGCCGCCCCCACGCCGGCACCCCGGTACTGATCCTCGTCACCACCAACACCGTCACCGTGATCAGCAAAACCGGCCACCACGTCCTCAGCAGCCACCACATCGAAGCCACCAAAAACTACTGGCGCAACCAAAACAAAAACCCCGGCCGATGGCCGGGGAATCTGTAACCGATGACGCGACTCATGTGTAACCCATGACCCGACTCATCACAAAGTGGAGCCTAGGGGAATCGAACCCCTGACACCCGCCTTGCAAAGGCGGTGCTCTACCAACTGAGCTAAGGCCCCTGGGGGTCAGAGGCCTGACCAGAGGATGGATCGGGCGCCACGTGCCAGACCTCGACGTCGCGCCGCGACCGCACTACGGCCGCCGCGCCCAGGGCCGCCGCCAGCGGCAATACCCATTTCAAATGACGTCGTGTCGAGAACATGATCGTGGGCCTAGGAGGACTCGAACCTCCGACCTCTTCGTTATCAGCGAAGCGCTCTAACCGCCTGAGCTATAGGCCCGTAACTGCGCATACGGACGAGCGACGAGATTACCCCACCGGCCGCCCGACTCCCAAAACGCCGTGGTGATCGCAAGCGCGTCTCGGCCGGGCGCAGCGGGTCGCCACCATCGAACCCGTCCCGCTCGGCTCTTTAGTCCCGATCCGCCAACGTCACCTCAATACCGCCGATCAGATCTGTCGTGAGGTTGTAGACGAACGCGGCGATGGTGGCCATCGCCGTCATCAACACGATGTTGACCAACCCGATCAGCACCGCCCCGCCGAAGATGGTGCCGCTGGACACCAGTTCGCCGCTGCTACCGCTGGTGTTGTTCAGCAGGTCCCCGACGTTGCTGTTCAGCTTGGACCACACTCCCATGCCGCCGAGTACCAGGTAGAGGAAGGCCACCGCGATCATCCAGACGAAGAACAGCGCCACCGACAGCAGCAGCGACACCTTCAGGGTGCTCCACGGATCGATGCGCCGGATCTGCATGCTGGCGCGCACCGGCCCCCGGCCCCGCCGGGACCCGACAGCCACCGCGCGGGATTCCCGCGCCTCCCCGGCCGTGCGGCCCGACGAAGTCGCGGTGTCCGCGCTGCGTTCGGGGGTGGACTTACGCTGCGTCGGCCGCGGAATCGGCCCGGACAGGTCGGGCAGCTCGCTGGCGTACGCCTCCGCGGGCGTATTGTCGGCGCGCGCCGCCGGCGGCTCCTTCGACGGGTTTGCCGGGGTGGGGGTGGGCGTCGAACCACCCGAGATGAAGCGGTTCAGACGAGCCTCCGAGCTGGTGGGGGTGCGGACGTCGGTGGGTGGATCAGCCGCCGGTCGCGGCCCGGACTGCGAGGTGGTCCTGGCGGCCCCGCGCTGCCAGGGCGGCGAGTCCGCGGCATCCGGCGCCCGCCCGGTCGCGGCCCGGTGTGCGCCGGCGCGTTCTGCTGCCCCGTCGCCGTTCGGGTTGTCACCCGGACTGGGCGCGCCCGGCTCGTTCGGTGAACTCACCCCGACTCCTCACATGTTCTGCTCAAGTAGCTGAGTCTATGCCGGGTTCGCCGTAAGCCGACCCCCGCCCGCTAGCTACTCGATTCCTCGCCGTCTTCACCGGTCACGTCCACGTCGTCGGTGGCGCTTTCCTCGGCGTTGCGGGCGATCGCCAGCAAGGTGTCGCCTTCGCCGAGGTTCATCAGGCGAACACCCTTGGTCTGCCGACCCGCTTTGCGAACCTGACGCGCCGCGGTCCGGATCACCCCACCACCGGAGGTGATCGCGTAGAGCTCACTGTCGTCGTCGACGATCAACGCGCCGACCAGCCGGCCGCGCCGGCGGTCGTACATGACGGTGAGCACACCCTTGCCGCCGCGGCCCTGTACCGGATACTCCTCGATCCCGGTGCGCTTGGCATATCCACCGGAGGTGGCCACCAACAGATAGGTGCCTTCCCGCACCACGTTCAGCGACAGCAGCCGGTCGTCGGCGTTGAACCGCATGCCCTGCACCCCGGAAGTGGCGCGGCCCATCGGCCGCAGCGCCTCGTCGGTGGCCGAGAACCTGATGGACTGGCCGTTAGCCGACACCAGCAGCAGGTCTTCCTCGGCCGAGCACAGCACGGCACCCACCAGTTCGTCTTCGCCGCGCAGATTGATGGCGACAATTCCGCCCGAGCGGTTGGAGTCGAAATCGGTCAGCTTGGATTTCTTCACCAGCCCGTTCTGGGTGGCCAGCACCAGATACGGCGCGTCCTCGTAACTCTTGATCTGGATCACCTGCGCGATGCGCTCCTCGGGCTGGAACGCCAGCAGGTTCGCCACATGCTGGCCGCGCGCGGTGCGGGAGGCCTCGGGCAGTTCGTAGGCCTTGGCCCGGTACACCCGGCCTTGGGTGGTGAAGAACAGGATCCAGTCGTGGGTCGAGCAGACGAAGAAGTGCCGCACGATGTCGTCCTGTTTGAGCCCGGCGCCCTGCACGCCTTTGCCGCCGCGCTTTTGGCTGCGGTACAGGTCGGTCTTGGTGCGTTTGGCGTAGCCGGTCTCGGTGATGGTGACCACGACGTCCTCGCGGGCGATCAGGTCTTCGTCGCTGACGTCGCCGTCGGCGGCGATGATCCGGGTGCGACGGTCGTCGCCGTGCTTTTCGACGATCTCGCCGAGTTCGTCGCGAACGATGCCGCGCTGTCGCTCGGGTTTGGCGAGAATGTCTTCCAGGTCAGCGATTTCGGCTTCGATCTTGGCCAGGTCGTCGACGATGCGCTGCCGCTCCAGGGCTGCCAGGCGGCGCAGCTGCATGTCCAGGATCGCCTGTGCCTGGATCTCGTCGATGTCGAGCAATTCGATCAGGCCTTGGCGGGCGATGTCGACGGTCTGCGAGGCGCGGATCAGCGCGATCACCTCGTCGAGCGCGTCGAGCGCTTTGACCAGGCCGCGCAGAATGTGGGCCCGCTCGTTGGCTTTTCGCAACCGATAGGTGGTGCGCCGGATGATCACGTCGAGTTGGTGTTCGACGTAGTAGCGGATCATCTGGTCCAGCCGCAGCGTGCGTGGCACCCCGTCGACGATGGACAGCATGTTGGCACCGAAGCTGGTCTGCAGCTGGGTGTGCTTGTACAGGTTGTTCAGCACCACCTTGGCCACCGCGTCGCGCTTGAGTTCGACGACGATGCGCAGACCGACCCGGTCGCTGGACTGGTCCTCGATGTTGGAGATGCCGGCCAACCGGCCGTCGCGGACCTGTTCGGCGATCGAGGTGATGAAGTTGTCGTGGTTGACCTGATACGGCAGCTCGGTGATCACCAGCGAGGTGCGGCCGCGCGAATCTTCTTCTACCTCAACGACTCCGCGCATCCGGATGGAACCGCGGCCGGTCTTGTAGGCATCGGAGATGCCCTGGGATCCGACGATCAGACCGGAGGTGGGGAAGTCGGGGCCCTTGACCCGTTCCATGACCGCTTCCAGCGTCGCCTCTTCGTCGGCGTCGTGGTTGTCCAGGCACCAGAACACCGCCTCGGCCAGCTCGCGCAGGTTGTGCGGCGGGATGTTGGTGGCCATGCCGACCGCGATGCCGCCGGATCCGTTGGCGAGCAGGTTGGGGAACCGGCTGGGCAGCACGGTCGGCTCTTGCACCCGGCCGTCGTAGTTGGGGATGAAATCGACTGTCTCCTCGTCGATTTCACGCAGCATCTCCATGGCCAGCGGGGTGAGCCTGGCCTCGGTGTTATGGCTGACGAATCCGTTGGTGATGAAAGCGTGGTCCTGCGTGTCGACGCGGAGGCTGTACACCGGTTGGGAGCCGGCTTCGGTGACAGAGGCGACTTTGGTGTAGTAGAAGCGACCGTCGGTGAGATCGGTTGCGATAGCGGACGCATCGGGATCGTCCGCGTAGTTCCGGAGGAATTCGGCGAGGCCAGGCACCTCCTCGACAGTGGGGACTACGCGGGTTTTCGCCCGAGCGAAACGTGCATGGCCCCCACGCTCGGAGCTCAGCACCACGTAGTCGCCGGGTCGAATCTCCTCGATCAGCTTCCACAGCAGTGTCGGCACACCGCGAAGATCGACCAGGCATAGCAGCGGGTGATTCGCGGTTCCGGTGACTTCGTGCCCGCCCTGCGTGCGCACCCGGAATGTCGGATGTTGACCCGAGTGAAACAACCGATCTGCAATCACGGGGTTTCCGTGCCGATCGAGCACCTTCAACTCGATGACGTTGTCACTATTGGGTTTAGCGCCCGGGACTACATCGCAGATTCGGATAGCGCGGCCCTCGGGCAGCCAGACCATCGTATCTCCGGTGACGCAGTACCTCATCGCCGCCGGCGGATCATTGCCCGGCGAACCGAAGTTGCCCTGCCCGTCGACCAGTGGGTAGCGCAGCGACCACGGCTGCGCCATGCGCACCAGGGTGTCGTAGATCGACGCGTCACCGTGCGGGTGGTAGTTGCCCATCGTCTCGGCCACCGAACGCGCCGACTTGGCGTGGCTGCGGTCCGGGCGGAATCCCGAGTCGTACATCGCATACAGCACCCGGCGGTGCACCGGTTTGAGGCCGTCGCGCACCTCCGGCAGGGCGCGGCCTACGATCACGCTCATCGCGTAGTCGATGTAGCTGCGCTGCATCTCCTGCTGAATGTCGACCGGTTCGATGCGGTCGCCGGCTTCGCCACCCGGCGGCAGCGTGGTGTCTGTCATGTGGTCCTCGTTTGTCGTTGAACGCCAACCGGTTTTAGACGTCCAGGAAACGGACGTCCTTGGCATTGCGGGTGATGAAGCTGCGACGCGCATCCACGTCCTCGCCCATCAGGATGGAGAACAGTTCGTCGGCCGCCGCGGCGTCGTCGAGGGTGACCTGGCGCAACACCCGCACGCTGGGGTCCATGGTGGTTTCCCACAGCTCCTTGGCGTCCATCTCGCCCAGACCCTTGTAGCGCTGAATCCCATCTTCTTTGTTGATCTTCTTGCCGGACTTCAGCCCGGCCTCCAGCAGACCGTCACGCTCGCGGTCGGAGTAGGCGAATTCGGGGTCGCTGCGCTGCCACTTCAACTTGTACAGCGGCGGCTGGGCCAGGAACACGTGCCCGTTCTCGATCAGCGGGCGCATGAACCGGAACAGCAAGGTCAGCAGCAGCGTCGAAATGTGTTGGCCGTCAACGTCGGCGTCGGCCATCAGCACGATCTTGTGGTAGCGCAGCTTGGTCAGATCGAACTCGTCGTGGATGCCGGTGCCCAACGCGGTGATGATGGCCTGAACTTCGGTGTTCTTCAGCACCCGGTCGATGCGGGCCTTCTCGACGTTGATGATCTTGCCGCGCAGCGGCAGGATCGCCTGGAACATCGAGTCGCGGCCGCTCTTGGCCGAGCCGCCGGCCGAGTCGCCCTCCACCACATACAGTTCGGACTTGCGCGGATCCGTCGAGCGGCAGTCGGCGAGCTTGCCGGGCAGACCACCCAGATCGGTTGCGCTCTTGCGGCGCACCAGTTCTCGGGCCTTGCGCGCCGCGATCCGGGCCTGTGCAGACGAAACCGCCTTGTTGACAACGGTTTTCGCTTCCGACGGGTTGGCCTCGAACCAGTGTGTCAACTGTTCGTTGCAGACCTTCTGGACGAACGATTTGACCTCGGTGTTGCCCAGCTTGGTCTTGGTCTGGCCCTCGAACTGCGGCTCGGCCACCTTCACCGAGATGACCGCGGCCAGGCCTTCGCGGATGTCGTCGCCGGTGAGGTTGGGGTCCTTGTCTTTGAGCAGCTTCTTGTCTTTGGCGTATTTGTTCACCACCGAGGTCAGCGCGCTGCGGAAGCCCTCTTCGTGGGTGCCGCCCTCATGGGTGTTGATGGTGTTGGCGAAGGTGTGCACCGATTCGGAGTAGCCGCTGTTCCACTGCATCGCGATCTCGACTTCGTGGCCCTCACCTTTGCCCTCGAAAGCGATGACGCTCTGCTGGATCGGGCTCTTGGTCCGGTTGATGTGTTTGACGAAGTCGATCAGGCCGCCGGGGTAGTGGAAGGTGCGGTGCTTGACCTTTTGTGGCCCAGCCGATTCCGCTTTCTTCTCTTCGGCCGACTTGGGTGCTTCGGCGGTGTCGCTGACGACCTCGTCGACCACCTCTTCCTGGGTGACGCGTTCGTCGGTGAGGTTGATGGTCAGGCCCTTATTCAGGAAGGCCATCTCCTGCAGCCGGCGCGCAACGGTCTCGAAGTCGTACTCGGTGGTCTCGAAGATGTCGGGGTCAGCCCAGAACCGGATCGTGGTGCCGGTCTTACGGGTGGCCTCACCCTGTTTGAGGGTGCCCGGCACGGCGCGGTCGTAGTGCTGCGACCATTCGTAGCCGTCGCGTTTGATGTCGACTTCCAGGCGGGTGGACAGCGCGTTGACCACCGACACACCGACGCCGTGCAGACCACCGCTGACGTTGTAGCCGCTGTTCTCGCCGCCGAACTTGCCGCCGGCGTGTAGCTGGGTCATGACGACGTCGACGGTGGGCGCTCCGGTAGCGTGCATGGCCACCGGGATACCGCGGCCGTTGTCGGCGACCTCGACGCTGCCATCGTCGCGCAGTTTCACGTCCACCTGGGTGGCGTAACCGGCCATCGCCTCGTCCACCGAGTTGTCCACCACTTCCCACACGAGGTGGTGCAGACCTCGCTCGCCGGTGGACCCGATGTACATGCCTGGGCGTTTGCGGACGGCCTCGAGGCCTTCGAGAACGGTGATCGCCGACGCGCCGTATTCGTCTTGCGCCTTCTTCTTCTGGGCAGCCACGGTCGGAATGCTCTCCTTGGGGTTGCATGCGAGCGGTTCCGTCACCGCAGCGGTCGCATCATGTCAGTCTACCGTGAACCACCGTCAGGACCGATTTTGTGGGTGCGTTTCCACCCATCTGATTGCGCCGTGCGCTCAATTTCTTCGCTGGGGATGCGTCCCGACGTTCCAGATGCGGGTCTGTGAATTTCTGGCGGCTCTGAGGCGGCGTCAGGAGTGCCCTCGTCACGCCGGTTGGGCGCCCGCTATCCATAGGTGTCGCGCGGCCCCCGACCCCCGGAATACTTCTGTCCTTTACGCCACGACGGCCGGGCCGGGCCGGTGATTTTCAGCGACGTCACCACCCCGTTGCCGACCGCCGCCGCGATCTTGGCCAACAGCTGACTCTGCATCAGCCGCAACTGGGTGGCCCAGGCCGTCGACTCCGCCGTCACACTGAGCACCCCGTCGTTCAAAGCGGTCGGGGTCGCATGATCGGCGATCTGGTGACCGACCACCGTATTCCACTGACCGAACACCGCGCCCTCGGCGACCTGCGATGTCCACCCGCGCTGCTTGGCCAGATCCCGAGCCAACCGCCCCAATGGCTGCGGGTCGCGAGCGTCCGGACCCGGCCCCGACCATCGCCGCCGCGATCCGGCGACCCGGCGCCGCGGCGCCAACGGCGACGCACGTCCCAGTCCCGCGTCCTGGCCGCGTTCACGGGCCGCGGCCCGCGCTTCCTCGAGAGTTCGCCGCACCAGGTCGATGCCGCGCTGGTTTACCGCGTCTTGCTCGTCCGGCTCTGCACTCACCACACCACCTCCGACACCGAACCGGTCTCGCCGTCGCGCAATTCGACGTACATCTGCTTGGCGTCCCAGCCGTCGGGAATGTCTTCGGGCACCGCCGCGGTCACCAACACCTGCTCGGCGGATTCGGCGACCGCCGCCAGCGCCGACCGGCGTTTGACGTCGAGCTCGGCGAACACGTCGTCGAGCAACAGCACCGGGTCGCTGCCCTCGGCCCGCAACAACTCGTAGGCCGCCAGCCGCAGCGCCACCGCGAACGACCATGATTCGCCGTGACTGGCGAACCCCTTGGCGGGTTGATCGCCCAGCCGCAACTCCAGATCGTCGCGGTGCGGTCCGACCAGACACACCCCGCGCTCCAACTCGGCGTCCCGACGTGCAGCCAGCGCCGTCAACAACGCCACTTCCAGAGTCTGCGGATCTGCCACCCCCGCGGCATCAGGCACCACCGAATCGATGCTCGCACGGTAAGTGATTGCAGCAGAACGTGATTCGGGAGCCAGCAGCTCGTAGGCCTTCTGCACCTGCGGGGCCAGCTCGTCGGCCAGCGCGATCCGTGCCGACATCAACTGCGCGCCATGCTCGGCCAGTCTGCTGTCCCACACCTCCAGCGTGTCCAGCGCACCGCGGTCACCGCGAAATCGGGCCCCCGACAACGACTTCAGCAACGCGGTGCGCTGCCGTAACACTTTGTCGTAGTCGGCGCGCACACCGGCCAGCAACGGACGCCGCACCGTGGCCAATTCGTCCAGATACCGGCGCCGGTCGGCGGGGTCGCCGCGCACCAGCGACAGGTCCTCCGGGGCGAACAACACTGCCCGCAGCACCCCGACGATCTCGCGGGTGCTGCGTACCGGCGACCGGTTGAGTCTGGCCTTGTTGGCCCGGCCGGCAGCGATCTCAAGGTCGACGGCACATTCCCTGCCCTCGTTCACCACGATGGTCGACACCACGGCACGGTCGGCGCCGACCCTGATCAAGGGCGCGTCGGTGCCGACCCGATGTGACGACAAGGTGGTCGAATACCACAGCGCTTCAAGCAGATTCGTCTTGCCGTACCCATTGCGCCCGACGAAGACGGTGCGGCCCGGGCTCAGGTCGAGGTCCACCTGCTGCCACGACCGGAAATCACGCAAGCCCAGATGCCGGACGTACACGTGCGCGTTGCAGCGATCAGCCGGGCAGCCGCACCGGCATCAACAGGTACACGTAATCCGTGGCGACGGCGGGGAACGGCCCGTTGCCGGTGGGCACCTCGTCATCGGCCGAAGCCGGGCGCAACAGTGCCGGCTTGCCCGGCGTGGTGAACCCGAACGACACCCGCTCGGAATGCAGTGACCCCAGACCGTCGGTCAGATAGTTCGGGTTGAATGCGATCGTCAACGGCTCGCCGGCATAGTCGACGGCCAGGTCCTCCTCGGCGCGGCCGACGTCGTCGGCGCCGGCCGACAGCCGCAGCATGCCGTCGGAGAATTCCATCCGGATCTGCGCGCCACGATCGGCCACCAGCGCGACCAGTTTGATCGCCTCGGTTAGTTCGGCCACGTTGATGGTGGCCACCGCCGTGTGTTCGGCCGGCAGCAGCTGGCGGAACTTCGGGAATTCGGCATCCAGCAACCGGGTAGTGCTGCGCTTGCCGTTGCCGCTGATGCCCAGCAGGCCGTCTTTGCCGACGCCCGATCCCGACCCCAGCGACAGCCGCACGTCCGAGCCGTCCGTACCGGCTTTGGCCGCCTCGGCCAGCGTCTTGGCCGGCACCAGAACCGAGGCTTCGATGTCGGGGGACAGCGCCGTCCAGGTCAGCTCCCGCACCGCCAGCCGAAACCGGTCGGTGGCGGCCAAAACCACCGTCTCCCCGGAGATCTCGACGCGAATGCCGGTCAGCATGGGCAGTGTGTCGTCACGCCCGGCGGCGATTGCGACCTGGCCGATCGCCTCGGCGAACAGTTCGGCGGGCAGCGTCCCGGTCTCGTCGGGCAGCGCCGGCAGCGTCGGGTAATCCTCCACCGCCATCGTCGGCAGTGAGAATCGGGCACTACCGCAGGTCAGCGCCACCCGGTTACCGTCGACGTAAAAGTCCACCGGCTTGTTCGGCAACGCCCGGGTGATGTCGGACAACAATTTCCCTGACACCAAAACGCTTCCCGGAGAAGCTATCTCAGCCGGAACCTGAACCTCGGAGGACACCTCGTAGTCGAATCCGGAGATCGTCAGCCCGTCGTCGGAGCCGGTCAGCAGAACCCCGGAAAGCACCGGCACGGTGGGTCGCGACGGCAGGCTCTTGGCCACCCACGACACCGCCTCGGCAAAGGACTCCCGAACCAGACGAAACCTCAGATCGGTGACCGCCCGTGTTGTAGCCGCGTCCATTGCGTCCCTTCACCTAACAGTGAAACTCGAAATTCAGGGCCGGCTCCCCCGCCGGCGGTGGGGACTCGCCGTGGCGAGCGCCGCCGGCGGACCCATCCGCCGCGACGGCCGCAACAGCAGTCGAAGAACAACCGTAGAGCTTCTCGAGCCAACTTGAAAGCTAATCGACAACCCCGACAGACCCGCCCGCAGAGGGGTCGGCGAGGCCACCGCGACGGGATGTCCCCAAGCCACTACTTCAAAAGAGAATCGAGGAAGATATTTCAATATCAGTAATAGGGGATGTGCAATCTGGGGACAGCCGCGTCTAACCGCAGCTAGCGGGCCGGGGCGGGTGTGGATGACGGCGACCGGAGTTGTGTAATCCGCGGTGGAGCAGTGGGGATGAATCACCGGTGTGCACCGGCAGCGCAGTAGTGCACCGCAGTTTGAGTAGGTTGTGCACAGGTCTACCCACACCACGTCGGTGTTGCTGGTGTGACTCGAGGTAGAGAAGTTTTTGGGAAAAAATTGCGCGGGAACCGCTGCCTGCACGGCCGCTGGCCCGCGGTCGAGCCCGATTCAGCGCTTGGAACGCTGCCGGATCCGAGTGGTGAGTTCCTTGACGTTGTCGAAGATCTCACGGCGTTGAGCCATTTCGCCGCGAATCTTCTTCTCCGCGTACATCACCGTGGTGTGGTCGCGGCCGAAGGCCTGGCCGATCTTGGGCAGCGACAAGTCGGTGAGCTCACGGCACAGGTACATCGCGATCTGCCGGGACTGCGCCAAGGGCCGGGCTTTGCCGGGGCCGCGCAGTTCCTCGACCGTGGTGTCGAAGTACTCGGCGGTGGCCGCCATGATGGTCGCCGCACTGATTTGCATGCCGCTGGCATCGGCGATCAGGTCGCGCAGCACGATTTCGGCCAGGGCCTTGTCGATCGGTGTCTTGTTCAACGAGGCGAACGCGGTGACCCGGATCAGGGCGCCTTCGAGTTCACGGATATTGCGTTCGATGCTGCTTGCAATCAGCTCGAGCACATCGTCGGGCACGGCCAACCGTTCGACTTGTGCTTTCTTGCGCAGGATCGCGATCCGGGTCTCCAGGTCCGGTGGCTGCACATCGGTGATCAGGCCCCACTCGAATCGCGTCCGCAGCCGGTCTTCGAGGGTGGCCAGCTGCTTGGGGGGACGGTCGGACGAGATGACGATCTGCTTGTTGGCGTTGTGCAGTGTGTTGAAGGTGTGGAAGAACTCTTCCTGGATGCCGTCCTTGCCCTCGATGAACTGGATGTCGTCGACCAGCAGCACGTCGACATCCCGGTAGCTGCGTTTGAACGACACCTTGCGGTCGTCGCGCAGCGAGTTGATGAAGTCGTTGGTGAATTCCTCGGTGGAGACGTACTTGACCCGCATGCCGGGGAACAGTCGTTGCGCGTAGTTTCCGGCCGCATGCAGCAGATGGGTTTTCCCCAAACCCGACTCGCCCCAGATGAACAGCGGGTTGTAGGCACGGGCGGGTGCCTCGGCGATGGCCAGGGTCGCTGCGTGCGCGAACCGGTTGGAGGAGCCGATGACAAAGGTGTCGAACGTGTAGCGCCGGTTGAGGCTGGTGCCGCCGGACGCCGAGTTGTCGGTGGTGTGCGGGCGGTCGGTGAAGTACGTCGGCCAGGTTTGGGTGCCCTCGGCGGTACCGTTCGGGTCGTCGTCGGTCGGTTCCGGATCGTCCTCGGCCGCCGCGGCATCAGGCTGGGCGGGCACCTCGTCGTCGGCCGGCGGCGGGGCGATCCGAACGCCGAGTTGAATCTGCTGTTGCAGCCGCCGACTGAGCGCTTCGGTGATCGGGTTGCGCAGGTGGCGCTCGATCTCGTTCTGGACGAACACGCTGGGCACCGACAGCAGCGCAAACCCCTCGACGATGGTCAGGGGCTGAACCAGCTTGAGCCAAGCCTTTTGCTGAGGTGTCAGGGGAGTGGCCGGAGTGGACCCGTTGCCGGAGTCACCGTTGAGTTCGGTGACGACCGCATTCCACACCGTGGCGAATCCGGAACCGGGGTCATCAGTCAACGACGCATCTCCTGGTTCGACGGTCGAGGTACATCTTGAGGTGGTGAGTAACACCTGTCCACATGGTTATCCACAGATGTGGAAGGACGGTCGATAACATACCGCAACCGCTGCCGCCGCAGGTTGCGATCCTTCGGAACTGGGGACAACCGTCAAGGTGGTCCGACCAGTTGGTCGATCCGCCGTCCTCGCTTCATGTCGACAGAGTTTCAAATCCGCCCCGGCTTGGAACTACTCCGCCCGAAGCTAACAGTTTTCGTTCCGGCTGCCAACAGTTCTTTGGGTTCCGGTGGCGTTCTTGATAATTCTGGTCGATAGGAACGATCCGCAGGTGTGTCGAACGGGCGGATGCGGGCGGCGGTCCTGGGTCTGCTGTGACGGCCGAGGTTTGACCAGGACACATGTGGTCAGTACCCTCAAACAGTCGCCCGAAAGTCGGCGATACGGCTGCGACCGGGACCAGAGGTCCGGGGACCGCGCCGGCCAGTAAGCGAGACACTCTCCGCCCGACGAGCTGCCAAGCATCAGCGGGCGGATGGTTATGCCGAACACAGCGAGGAGAACGCGGTGGCCAAGGGCAAGCGGACCTTCCAGCCGAATAACCGGCGGCGAGCCCGGGTTCACGGCTTCCGGCTGCGGATGCGCACCCGCGCCGGACGGGCCATCGTGTCGAACCGGCGCAGCAAGGGTCGCCGCTCTTTAACTGCCTGATCGCAAGATCGGGTCTTCCAGCGGTGCTTTCCGCACGCAACCGCATGAGGCGGTCGACGGAATTTGACGCGACGGTGAAGTACGGCATGCGTTCGGTGCAGCCGGACCTCGTCGTGCATTTCCGGCGCAGCAGCGCGCCCCCGCACGGCCTGGATCCGGACCGCGACCGCGGGCCCCGGGTAGGGCTGATCGTGGCCAAGCGGGTGGGCTCTGCGGTCGAGCGGCATCGGGTGGCCAGGCGGCTGCGCCATGTGGCGCGCCCGATGCTGGGAAGTCTGGATCCACTTGACCAGGTGGTGATTCGCGCCTTGCCGAGTAGCCGGAACGTCTCGTCGGCCCGGCTGGAGCAACAGGTGCGCAGCGGGCTACGTAGAGCTTTCGAGCTGGCGGGCACCGGCCGATGACTGTCACGGCAACACCGCCGGCGCGCTTCCTGGGTCGGGTGGGATCCGCGGCGGTGCGGGCGGTCATTTATCTGATCCAGCTGTACCGGCACATGGTGTCGCCGCTGCGGCCGGCATCGTGCCGGTTCGTTCCCACCTGTAGCCAATACGCGGTTGATGCGCTCAGTGAGTACGGCCTAGTTCGCGGCGGCTGGCTGACGGTGGCCAGACTGGCCAAGTGCGGTCCCTGGCATCGCGGCGGCTGGGATCCGATCCCGGAGCGTCACGAGTGCAGCCGGCACGCCGATGTCGTCGATGAAGCCGCGGACGGAAACCGAAGCGCGGCACCTCAAGGGGAGAGTGAATCGTTTGTTTGATTTCTTCAGTCTCGACTTCGTCTACTACCCGGTATCGGCGATCATGTGGGTCTGGTACAAGGCGTTCGCGTTCTTGCTGGGCCCGAAGAACTTCTTCGCCTGGGCGCTGTCGGTGATGTTTCTGGTCTTCACCCTGCGTGCGCTGCTGTACAAACCGTTCGTCAAACAGATCCGGACCACCCGCCAGATGCAGGAACTGCAACCGCAGATCAAGGCCCTGCAGAAGAAGTACGGCAAGGACCGGCAGCGGATGGCGATGGAGATGCAGAAGCTGCAGCGCGAGCACGGGTTCAACCCGATCCTGGGCTGCCTGCCGATGCTGGCCCAGTTGCCGGTGTTCATCGGTCTCTACCACGTGCTGATGTCGTTCAACCGGACCCAGTCGGGCATCGGGCGGATGGGGCTGTCGGTGGAGCAGAACCGGAGTCTGGGTAACTACGTGTTCAGCGCCAAGGACGTGGGGAACTTCCTGGACGCCAACCTGTTCGGGGCGCCGATCGGGGCGGCAATCAGGCAGACCACCGGGCTGGACGCGTTCAGCCACTTCGACCGGGGCATGTTGATTGCGGTGAGCCTGCCGGTGATGATCCTGGCCGGTATCGCCACTTACCTCAACAGCCGTGCGTCGGTGGCACGGCAGAGCGCGGAGGCGGCGGCCAACCCCCAGACGGCGATGATGAACAAGCTGGCGCTCTACGTGTTTCCGCTCGGCGTATTGATCGGTCCGATCTTCTTCCCGATGCCGCTGGCCATCATCTTGTACTGGTTCTCCAACAACATCTGGACGTTCGGTCAGCAGCACTACGTGTTCGGGATGATCGAGAAAGAGGACGAGGCGAAGAAGCAGGAAGTGCTCGAACGTCGGGCGGCCAACGCGCCCGCCCCGGGCGCCAAACCCATCCGCTCGGCCAAGTCGACGCCGGTCGCGGAGAGCGATCCGACGGCCGAGTCGGGGTCTGCCGATGCCGAGGAATCCTCGCCCAGCCAGTCCACCAAGCCGAATCCGGCCGCGCGCAACAGCAGCGGTCCGGGTCGTGCACCGCGGCCGGGAGCACGGCCGAAGAAGCGCAAACGATAGGGCTGCCGCCCGCGGACCAGCTGAGTCCTACGCCGCCGGGCGGGCCGAGTAGTACCGAGGAAGACCTCGCGGCGTAACGCCGTGTGACCACCAATTCCTGGATGAGGGGAAAGAAAGCGATGACGGAAGCGGACACCACCGAACTCGACACCGACACCCAAGACGAGCAGACCGACTCCCCAGCGGAATCCGTCGGCGAGGGTGACGACCTGGAAGAGCGTCTGGTAGCCGAGGGTGAGATTGCCGGCGACTACCTGGAAGAGCTGTTGGATCTACTGGATTTCGACGGCGACATCGACCTGGATGTCGAGGGCAACCGGGCCGTCGTGAGCATCGACGGCAGCGATGACCTCAACAAGTTGGTCGGCCGTGGGGGAGAGGTTCTCGACGCACTGCAGGAGCTGACCCGGCTGGCGGTGCATCAGAAGACCGGAGTGCGCAGCCGGCTGATGCTGGACATTGCGAGCTGGCGTCGTCGGCGCCGTGAAGAGCTGGCGGCGCTCGGCGACAAGGTGGCGCGGCGGGTGGCCGAGACGGGCGAGCGCGAAGCGTTGTCGCCGATGACGCCGTTCGAGCGCAAGATCGTGCACGACGCCGTCGCTGCGGTCGCCGGCGTGCACAGCGAGAGCGAGGGCGCGGAGCCGTCACGCCGCGTCGTCGTCTTGCGTGACTGACTCGACTGTCAACCGTGATCGCGCGGTGACCATCGGAGTTACAGGCATGTAGTTCTGACGCGATCGAGTCGGCGAAGCGGATCGGGCGTGCGGAGAACGGAGGAATGTTTCACGTGAAACATCTCGATCCGCACCGACCTACCGAACTTGATCCGGACAGCCCGGACACCGCCGCGGCGATCTTCGGCTCCCGGATCGGCCAGGCCCGGCGGTACGCGGAGATCTTGGCGGCCGCGGGGGTGGAACGCGGACTTCTCGGGCCCCGCGAAGTCGACCGGTTGTGGGAGCGGCATCTGTTCAACAGCGCGGTGATCGGAGAACTGTTGGATCACGCCGCAACCGTCGTCGACATCGGCAGCGGCGCCGGCCTTCCCGGGTTGCCGTTGGCGATGGCCCGACCGGACCTACGTGTCGTGCTGGTGGAGCCGCTACTGCGACGCAGCGAATTCCTTCGGGAGGTGGTCGCTGAGCTTGAGCTGCCGGTGGAGGTGGTGCGCGGTCGAGCCGAGGAACCAGGGATCCGAAAGCAACTCGGCGACACCGATGCGGTGGTCTCCCGAGCAGTCGCCCCGCTGGACAAACTGACGAAGTGGAGTATGCCGTTGCTAAGACAAGACGGGTTGATGGTCGCGATCAAAGGGGAGCGGGCACCGGACGAAGTCCGGGAACATCGGCGTGTGATGGCCTCGCTGGGTGCAGTCGATGTCAGGGTGGTGACATGTGGAGCGACCCTGCTGCGGCAGCCCACCACCGTCGTAACGGCGCGGCGTGGCGCAACCACGCGGCGGAAGCCGTCGGCGAAAAGGGCAGCAACATGAGATTCGGCCGCAGCGCCAACCGCGGCGAACCCCCCGCCGAACCGACTACCGTCCCGAGGCCGGCGCGAGCCGAGGCGGCGCCGTCAACGGCCCCCGCTGCGGCGGCGGTTGATCCGGGTGCGGGGCGCGCGGCGACCACCCCCGAGTTGGCGGGTCCGCCGACGGAGGAGCACAATCCCTCCGTGAATGTTTCACGTGAAACATCGACCGACTTCGACACCCCTATCGGTGCTGCCGCCGAACGAGCGATGCGAGTCCTGCACACCACCTACGCACCGCTACCGCGGCCCCGTCAGCGCCGGGTTTTCACCGTCGCCAACCAGAAAGGCGGGGTGGGTAAAACCACGACAGCGGTCAACCTCGCCGCGGCCCTCGCCGTCCAGGGTCTCAAGGCTCTCGTCATCGATCTCGATCCGCAGGGTAATGCCAGCACCGCGCTGGGCATCACCGACCGCCAATCCGGCACGCCATCCTCGTACGAAGTGCTGATCGGCGAGGTGCCACTGCGGGAAGCGCTGCGGCGCAGCCCCCACAGCGAGCGCCTGTTCTGTGTGCCCGCCACCATCGACCTGGCGGGTGCCGAGATCGAATTGGTCAGCATGGTTGCGCGGGAGAATCGACTGCGCAACGCGTTGGCCGAGCTGGATGAGTTCGACTTCGACTACGTCTTCGTGGACTGCCCGCCGTCGCTGGGGTTGCTCACCATCAATGCCTTGGTGGCCGCACCCGAGGTGCTGATCCCCATTCAATGCGAGTACTACGCCCTCGAAGGCGTCTCCCAGTTGATGCGCAATATCGAGATGGTGAAGGCACATCTCAACCCGCAGCTCGACGTCACCACCGTCGTCCTCACCATGTACGACGGCCGGACCAAGCTCGCCGATCAGGTGGCCGAAGAAGTCCGCCGGTACTTCGGCGACAAGGTGTTGCGCACCGTGATCCCGCGCAGCGTCAAAGTCTCGGAGGCGCCGGGCTACAGCATGACCATCATCGATTACGATCCCGGTTCGCGTGGCGCGATGAGTTACCTCGACGCCAGCCGCGAGCTAGCGCAGCGCGATCGACCAGCCGGGAGGGAATGACGAATGACGAACCCGTCGCGCAGGAAAGGCGGCCTCGGCCGCGGCTTGGCGTCGTTGATTCCGACCGGCCCAGCTGAAGGTGATTCGGGACCGTCGAGCTTCGGGCCGCGGATGGGGTCCGCGGCCGCCGACGTGGTGATCGGCGGGCCGCTGCCCGACGCCACCGCGATGGGCGCGGTGTACCGCGAGATCGCGCCGTCGGACATCGAGCCCAACCCGCGGCAGCCCCGGCAGGTGTTCGACGACGAAGCCCTCTCCGAACTGGTGCACTCGATCCGCGAGTTCGGCTTGTTGCAGCCGATCGTGGTGCGCGCGGTGCCGGCTTCGGCGAGCGGCGCGCATTACCAGATCGTGATGGGGGAGCGGCGGTGGCGGGCGGCGCAAGCTGCCGGCCTGGCCACCCTGCCCGCCATCGTGCGCGAGACCGGTGACGACAACCTGTTGCGCGACGCATTGCTGGAAAACATTCACCGGGTGCAGCTGAACCCGTTGGAAGAGGCGGCGGCCTATCAGCAATTGTTGGACGAGTTCGGTGTCACCCACGACGAACTGGCCGCCCGCATCGGCCGGTCGCGACCGTTGATCACCAACATGATCCGGTTGCTCAAGTTGCCGATCCCGGTGCAGCGGCGGGTCGCCGCGGGGGTGCTGTCCGCGGGGCATGCTCGCGCCTTGCTGTCGCTGGAGTCGGGGCCGGACGCGCAGGAGGAACTCGCGAGCCGGATCGTGGCGGAAGGTCTTTCGGTGCGTGCCACCGAAGAGGCGGTCACGCTGGCCAACCGCGGTGACGGTGCCACGCCGACCCAGCCGCGTCGCAAACCGATTCAGATGCCAGGACTGCAGGACGTTGCTGAGCGGCTGTCGAACGCCTTCGACACCCGGGTCACGGTCGCACTCGGCAAACGGAAGGGCAAGATCGTCGTCGAGTTCGGCTCCGTCGACGATCTGCAGCGGATCATCGACCTGATGACCGCGAAGCAAGGCTGAACTGGCACGACCCACCACATCGTGTAATTACGTCACTGTGACACCAAGCCGACGTCGCGCCGTGGGACTGCCCCTGTCAGGCGACCGCACCTACAGCAGATCCGTTATGCAGCAACCTATTTCGGGAATCGCCGGCCTTGCCGCACGGCGATCCCGGCGGTGCCCGGCTGTGGTGGGCGGCTCACTCGCCATGCCCTGCGTGGTGGGCGGGCCACCACTGGCCCGATCCGCACCGACTCCCTATCCTGGAAGGGTTGCCGGCGCACCTCCGGTGTACAGCCCGGAGCAAGTGGTCGCCGGGGGATCGCAGTGCAACAGCGCGAGACGCCGCGGACCGCGGGCCTTGCGACGACGCGAGCCGGACCGGCCCGCACAGGAGTGGGGCTTATGGGTTTGAGGGTCTTGAGCATCGCACGGAGGCCAGGAGACTAGTGTCAGCTCGGATTTCAGCGCTGCGGCTCGAAGCCTTCGAGCAACTCCCCAAGCATGCGCGCCGCTGCGTCTTCTGGGAAGTCGATCCGGCGACCCTGGGCAAAGACGACCACTTGGCCGACCCCGAATTCGAAAAAGAAGCGTGGCTGTCCATGGTGATGCTGGAGTGGGGTTCGTGCGGGCAGGTCGCTACCGCGATCCCCGACGAGCGCAGCCAAGCCGAACCGCCGGTGGTCGGCTACGTCCTCTACGCCCCGCCGCGAGCGGTGCCCCGCGCGCACCGATTTCCCACCGCGCCGGTATCGGCCGACGCGGTGCTGCTGACGTCGATGGGCATCGAGCGTGGCCAGGCCCACGCCGACGTCATGGGTGACCTCCCGGACCAGCTGATCACCGGGGTCATCGACGAACTGGTGCGTCGTGGTGTGCGTGCCCTCGAGGCCTTCGGTAGAACCGAGGCGGCCACTGAGCTGCGCGAGCCGATCGACGAGGACATCCGGCCGGTGCTCGAAGCGCTCAACGACTGCTCCGTCGAGAACTGCATCATCGACGCGGACTTCCTGATCGACGTCGGATTCGTGGTGGTGGCACCGCACCCGTACTTCCCGCGGCTGCGGCTGGAGCTGGACAAGGGGCTGGGCTGGAAGGCCGAAGTCGAGGCGGCGCTGGAGCGGCTGCTGGAAAACGCTCAGCTCGAGCAACCGGTCGGCGCGGCATCGGCGGGGAGTGCGACGGGCAACGTGCTACGCGCGCCGCAGGAGTGCGAAAACCCCTCGGACTAGCAGGGGTCAGGAGCCGGTGATGCGGCTCGCCCGCTCGACGGACAGTTCGTGCGCCAACAGCTCGGCAAACGTGAACGTACCGGTGGGCCGGTCGTTCTTGCCCAGCAGGTAGAGCCTTTTGACCGCGGCCAGAATTCCCTCGGCGATCGCGTCACGCGTCTGGGTGGTGATCAGCATTTCGCGGTCGCGGGGATTGGTGATGTAACCGACATCGACCTGCACGGTGGGCATCCTGGTGAGCCGCAACAGATCCCACGTCCGGCCGTGCACCCGGCAGTCCCGTAATCCGGTGCGGGCCACCACTTCTCGCTGAATGAAGTCGGCGAGATTGCGGCCGATGGTGGATACCGAGCCGTGCGAGTTGCCGAAGTGGAACGAGGCCACGCCGTTGGCCGAAGGGCTGGCCTGGGTTTCACAACGCAGGCTGATCATCAGGTCGGCGCCAACGGAATTGGCGATCGCGGCGCGCTCGGCATCCGACGGGCTGTGGTCGTGCGGCCGAGACCGGAACGTCTCCATGCCGATGGCTGTCATCCGACCTTCGAGGCGACTTGCCAAGTCCCACAGCACGTCTGCTTCGCTGATCGGTCCGGCCGGGCCGTAGGTGATCAGACCGTGGTCGTTGCCGCCGCGGCCCGGATCGATGATGATGCGCTTGCCCGACAGCTTGGGCCCCGAGCGGCGCACCAGCTCCTCCTCGCGGATCGCGTGCGGCGAACCGCCGCTGACGCGTGAGCTGAGAAAATACAAGGAGCGCAACGTTTCTGGGCCGCATATCCCGTCGGCGGCCATGCCGTACTCGCGTTGGTAGGACATCAGCGCGTTGTGGGTCTGCAAGCCGAAATGCCCGTCCACCAAACCTGTGTAGAACCCGAGGTCCTGCAGGCGGGCCTGCAGGGTGGCGACGTCGTCCCCGTACAGCGGGGCACCGAACTGGTGGTACAGGGTGCGCGCGCCGAGGCGGTAGGAGGCTTCCTTCAACGCGCGGTAGGTGGCCTCGCCGACGATCCCGTCCACCAACAGTCCGCGATGCTGCTGGAAGGCGCGGACCGCATGGTCGAGCTCTTCGTCGAACACCTCGACCGCGACGTGCCGACCGGTGGTCAGATCCTCGTCGGAGCCGTCCAGCATTCCCAGCGCGGCCAGCGCCGCCCGGATTTCGGTGACAGCTGCGCCGCGGTCCCCACAGCGCAGCGCGTCGCCGTCTTCGCGGCGCGGACTCGGCATACCAAGGGTCCTCCGGGACTAATTGACATCGCCGCCAAAAGCAGCGCAATTAACTCGTATTGTCGCAGATCCTCGGCCGGATCGGGAAAACCCCAGGCCAGTCGGGGGCTTGTTTCTGCAAAAACGCGCGGCCATCGGGGCCGGGCGCGGGGTGGACCGGGGCCGGGCTATCCCAGGCCCGGAACAGCGTCGGACAACTCGCGCAGCAGCGCCGCCTTGCCCTTGGCGCCGACGATCCGCTTCACCGGTTCACCGTCTTTGAACAGGATCATGGTGGGGATCGACACCACCTGGAAATCACGCGCCGTCTCGGGGTTGGCGTCCACGTCCAGCTTGGCCACCGTCAGTTGCGCCGACCGCTCGGTGGCGATCTCCTCGAGCACCGGGGCCACCATCTTGCACGGCCCGCACCAGGTGGCCCAGAAGTCCACCAGCACCGGCTTGTCGCTGGACAACACGTCGGTGGGGAAGGAGGCGTCGGAAACCTCGATGGTTCCCGACTTTTCGGCGTCGCTCATCGCTTTGCTCCAATCAGGGTGTCGGTACTGTCGGCCTCTCCCGCCGCTTCGTGCTCGGCGAGCCAGCGTTCGGCGTCGATCGCGGCGGCGCAGCCGCTGCCGGCGGCGGTGACCGCCTGCCGGTAGGTGCGGTCCACCAGGTCCCCGGCCGCGAACACACCTTCCAGCGAGGTACTGGTGGTGCGGCCCCGGACCAGCACGTAGCCGTCCGGATCGACGTCGACGGCATCGCGCACCAGAGCCGAGCGCGGTTCGTGGCCGATCGCCACGAACACACCGGTCACCGGCAGCGTGGACGTTTCGCCGGTCACGGTGTCCTGCAGCCGCAGCCCGGTAACCGTCGTGTCGCCGTCGACACCGAGCACGGCCTTGTTGGTGAGGATGGTGATCTTGTCGTTGGTCTGCGCGCGCTCGAGCATGATCTTCGACGCGCGGAATTCCTCGCGCCGGTGCACCAGGGTGACGCTGCGGGCGAAGCGGGTCAGGAAGGTGGCCTCTTCCATCGCGGAGTCGCCGCCGCCGATCACGGCGATGTCCTGGTCGCGGAAGAAGAAGCCGTCGCAAGTGGCACACGAACTCACCCCGCGGCCCAGCAATTCCTGCTCGCCGGGTACCTGCAGGTAGCGGGCCGCGGCGCCCATCGCCAGGATCACCGCGCGGGCCCGGAACGTCTCGCCTTCGGCGGTGACCACGGATTTGACCGGGCCGCGCAGCGACACCGATTCGACGTCTTCCATCCGCAGGTCGGCGCCGAAGCGCAGGGCCTGCTCGCGCATCTGATCCATCAACTCCGGGCCGGTGATGCCGTCCCGGAAACCCGGGTAGTTCTCCACTTCGGTCGTGGTCATCAGCGCCCCCCCGAACGAGGTCCCCTCGAAGACCAGCGGCTTGAGCTGAGCACGCGCGGTGTACAGAGCCGCGGTGTAGCCGGCGGGACCGGAACCGATGATGATCACGTCGTGGATGGTGTCTGAAGCGGGCATGCGGGCCTTTCGCGGGCGGGGCCTGAATCTTCGATGTCGAGATGGATCTGCAAAGTCTACGAACGCCAGCCTAGGCAGTGGTGTTCCCGGCCATCGCACGCGACACCCGGCGCAACCGGTCAGGCACGCGGAATGGTGGTGGTGGCCAGCAGCCCGGTGTCGGCGGCGCTGCAGTTCAATGCCACCGCGTAGGCGGTCACGGTGTCTGGCGTGTCGCCGGGCATGACCAGCAGCACCCCCGGGCGGGCATTGACCTCGACCGGTTGCGCTCCCAGGATCTCGGTGGCCGCCGGGTAGCCCAGCCCACCCAGGCACGACGCGCGTTGCGCGGGGTTGCCCAGCGCGCCGAAGTCCGGTGGGCGGTGCGTCAAGGCGATGATCTCCGGGTCCGACAGCGGAATCACCGGGACGGGCGTGGAGACGGTGATGTGGTTCGCGGTCGGTTCGGTTCGCGAATCGGAGGAGGGCGACCGCAGCAGCGCGGCGGTGCCCACGCCGATGGCGGCCAGCACGGCGGCGCAACCGAGCACGCCGGCGACGAGTCGGAGAGGACGCATCGGTGGCCGCAACGCGTGTGCGGCACGGGGGGCGCGCAGCGCAGCGGAGATGTCGCCGACAACCTGCGGGGGAGCCTCGGGCGCGGGCGCGGCGGCCAGTGCGGCGAGGTCGCGCTGCACCTGCTGCAGCGCCTGCAGCGACGCGGCGGCCTGCGGGTCGGTGCGGATCCGGGCGCGGACGGCCGCGGCGGTGTCGTCGTCGAGCAGTCCGGCCTGCAGGTCGGCGAGCTGCTCAACCGTCGGCGGCGGTTCCGGATCGGCGTGATTCTCGGCGGGACTCATCCGCCCCAGTGTGCGTCATGCTCGGTTCGGCGCCGGCACTGCCCGGCAGGCCCGGCGCGCCGGCGTCCAGGTATCCCAGCAACCGGGCCAACCGTGCCCGCGCGCGCGAGCACCGGCTCTTGACGGTGCCTTCGGCCACTCCCAGCAGCGCGGCGGTCTCGGCGACCGAGTAGCCGTGCATGTCGACGGCGACCACCGCGGCCCGCTGCTCGATCGGCAGCCGCATCAGTGCCCGCTGCACGACGATCGCGGTGTCGGCCTGCGCCGTGCGGTCGGCGGCCGGGTAGTCCTCGCGCAGCGGGACCGCCGGCCGCGCTTTGCTGCGGCGTATCCGGTCCAGGCAGGCGTTGAGCACGATGCGGTGCAACCACGAACCGACCTGCGCGTCATGACGGAACGAGCCGGCACCGCGGTGCGCAGACAGCATCGCCTCCTGCAGCGCGTCGTCAGCGTCCTCGGCGTTGAGGCTGGTCAGCCGCGCCAACCGGTACAGCGGTCGGTGGTGGCGGGCGAACAGTTCAGCGAAGGCGTGGCGGTCGCCGGCCGCGTGCGCGGTCAGCAGTTCGGCGTCGCTGCGCCGCCGCGCGCCCTGCCGGAATGCCACCGCCGGACAGTAACCAATCGGCGCACGCCGAGCACTTCAGGAAGCGGCTTGGATGGTGATCTCGGAGATGTCGGCGCGGCTCTTGCCGTCGGTGGTGCCCAGGGTGGAAATCCACACCAGCAGGTTCGACGTCGGTGCGGACGCTTTGACCGCAATCGTGTTGTGGCCGGCTTTGAGCGCGGTGGCCGGGGTCAGCACGGTGGTGTCTTCCAGCCGCGACGGGTTCGGCGACGACGACGAGCGGATCTCCACCTTGGTGCCGGTGCTGGAGATGTCGATGGTGACCGCGCCGACCACCGTCGGCTTGGGCAGCTGCAGCAGCAGTCCGACGCCGCTCTTGAAGCCGGGGAACGGCACCGGGTCGGTGTAGGTGTCGGTCTGCCAGGAGGTGGCCGGATTGCCGTCGATCGCGTTGGCTGCGTCACCGGGGTTGTCGGCGTCGCCGCCTGGGGAGAAGACGGTGACTTTGGTGGGCTTGACCGTGCTGCCCGACGGTGCGGTGGGGCCGGGTGTCTCCGTTGCCGACGACGGCGGGTTGTTGTTCAAGCCCAGCTGCTCGCCCTTGAGTCCGTTGCCGACGTCGCCGAAGATCTTGCTGACCACCGAGGCGAGCACCACCAGCGCCACCACCAGGACGATCGCGCCCGCACCCAGGCCGATCAGCAGGTTGCGGCGGCGCCGCGAGTAGGTTTCGTCGCCCCGCCCGGTGGACCGGCGCGGCGACGCCGGGGCGGGTGGTTCGGCGATCGGGCTGAGCACCTCGGTGCGATCGGCCACCGCTGTCGCCTGCTGCAGCAGGTTCAAAAGTGTTGAGGCGCTTCGTATTCCGCCGTCTTCCTGAACGGATCGAACGGCGACCGCGGAAATCTGGAACGGGATGTCGCGGTCCACGACGGTCGGTTCGACGGCCTGCCCGTTCGCATCCCGTTCGGCCGGCGCCAATCCGCTGCGTGCCCCGGTCTCCGGCAGCGGCCACCGGTTGACCAGCAGGGCGTACAGCGAGGCGCCGATTCCGCGGATGTCGTCCTGCGGGTTGGCGTCGGGCATGGTCGCCGGGAAGGCCAGCACCACGTCGCCGTCGATGCTGAGGCGAACCCGGCTGGGGTGGTCGATGGACAGCGCGACACCGGCGCGGTGGGCGGCGTCGGCGGCGGCGGCCAGCGACTGCATGGCCCGGATCGCCCCCACCGGGGACGGCGACGTGTCGGCGACCTCCTGCAGAGAGCCGCCGCGGATCCACTCGGCGACCACCAGCCCGCCGGAGCCGGTGTGGACGACGTCGAGTATCCGGGCGATGCCGGGCTTGTCGATGCGGCTCAGCCGCAGCGTGCGGGACAGGATCTCCTGCACGACGTCTTCGGGCAGGGCGCCCTCGGGGTCGACGAAGGTGAGTGCGACCTGCCGGTGCAAAGCGGTGTCCATCGCCTGCCAGAACTGCAGGGGCGGCGTGCCCCCGTGTGAGATCAGCAACCGGTAGCGGCCATTGGCGATGCGGGCGCCGGGAACCAGGTTGGCGTCGTCTGGCGCTGGTTCGGGTCCGCGTTCGCGGGGAGCGTCGAACGGCAGCGCGGCTCGCGCTTCGGCGGCGTCCCCGTTGACCTGCTCGCGCGACGGAGCCCGGTGCGCGGCGGGCGGGATGTCGGGCTGGAAGTCGTCGGCCCGCGGCCGGTCCTGTCCCGCCTGGGCGCTGCGGGGGGACGAGGCGCTGTCCGGTGTGCGGTCGGTCACCTCCGGTCCTTTCGCTAGCCCGGCCCTGGTCGCCGGGGGTTCGCGCCGGATGGGCTCCCGGACCGCGTTATCGCCCGGCAGGGCCGCATTTCTTTGCTCAGGGTACGTGACCGGGGCCCGCCCGGACGAAACCGTCGTGCTGCGCGGGGCCGCCCCCCGATCCGGGGTGCCCAGCCGGCGCCGGATCACGTCGAGGGCCGCGCGTGCCTCGGGGACCTGCGCGCCGAGCAGCACCCCGGCCAGGATCGGCACCATGATCACCGCCAGCACCGCCAGGCGCAGCAGCGACCCGATGCCGCCGTGGGCGGTCAACCGGTCGATCCCCAGCAGCCGGTCGGCGACGTGCGCGATCAGGCCGGCCAGCAGGGAGGCCGCGATGGTCACCAGGATGGTGCGCACCTCGCCGAGGCCGATCAACCGGCCGCCCTTGGGGAGCAGGCTGCGCCGCAGCAGCAGGTGCCCGACCACCGCGCCGGCCAGGAATCCCAGGCCGTTGGCGGTCCCCAGATATCCGGCCACCAGCTGCTTGTTGGACGTCAGATGCGGCGCGGCGATCGAGCCGGCGACCTTGACCGAGGTGATCACCACGATGACCACGATCGGTGTCCACGGTTGTTCGCGGGCGTAGAACACCCGCAACTGCAGCAGCACCAGCGCGTAGGGGATCAGCGTGAACGCGGACAGCGCGATCGCCGCGCCCAGGTATCCGGCGTCGACCTGGCCGAAATGCCCGTAGGCGAACAACGCGCTGCCCATCGCCGGGCCGCCGACGGTCATGAACGCCACCGCGGGGATCAGGGTGATCATGGTCAGTCGGGTGGCCAGCGACAGATCGGCCAGCACCGCCGGGATGTCGTCGGCCGCGGCGTTACGGCTCAGCCGCGGCATCACCACGGTCAGCACCGTCACGCCGATCATCCCGAACGGCAGCATCAGCACCAGCCAGGTGTAGTTGTAGATCGCCGGGCCGGAGGCGGCCGCCGTGCTGGCGATCTGGTTGCCGATCACCAAACCCAGCTGGCTGATCAGCACGTACAGCACCATCGCGGCGGCCATGGTGCCGAAGCGTTTGAGCCGCTCGTCGATGCCCCACAGCGGGCGCAGGCTGATGCGTTCGCGGCCGATCGCCACCAGCAGCACCGCCGTCTGCGCGAACACCCCCAGGGTGGTGCCGATCCCCAGCACCAGCAGCTTGGGATTGCCCATCTGCACCGGATCCACGGACAGCTCGCCCGGCACCGCCAGATAAACGCCCAGGGTCGCAATGGCCACGATGTTGTTGACGACGGGCGCCCAGGCCGGCGGCCCGAACACGTTGCGGGTGTTCAGGATCGCCATGAACACCGAGGACAGGCCGTACACCAGCACCTGCGGCAGCAGCAGGTAGGCGAACGCGGTGGTCAGCGGCTCGTTGACCTCCGGGGTGCGGCCCAGCATCAGCCGCACCAGCAGCGGCGCGGCGGCCACCGACAGCGCGGTGGCCACGATCAGCAGGGCGGTGGCCAGGGTGACCAGCCGGCGCACGAAGGCCGCGCCGCCGTCGGCGTCGTCCTGCTCGGCGCGGGCCAGCACCGGCACGAAGATGGCGGTGAACGTGGCCTCCAGCACCAGCGCGGCCACCAGGTTGGGCAGCTGGTTGGCCACCGAGAACGAACTGGACAGCGCCGCACCCAGGATCGCGGCCAGCAGCACGATCCGGGCGAAGCCGGTGAGCCGGCTGATCAGCGTCGCGAACGCCATCCCCCAGGAGCGTTTGACCAGCGCGGCGTCGGACAGTTCGGCGCGGCGCGGGCGGCGCGGGGCGGGGCGGGGCGGCTGGTGCGGGGTCCAGCCGGGCCGCGGCGGTAGGCCCGGTGGTGGCACCGCAGACCTCGGTTGCGACAGCGGCGGCCGCTGCGGCGGCGACTGCGATGGTTGCACCTGCCGGGGTGCGGGGGTCATACGCGATGCTCTTCGTGAACCCGACCGGAGATGGCGCGGGGCTGCTCGGGTGCCCGGCCGTGCCCGGCGGACGGCGGATCGGGGCGGTCGAGGTCGGCGGGGTCGGGCTGGCCGCGGAAGCGGTGCCACAGCCGCCGCCCGGCCAACAACACCAGCACCGCCGCCGCCGTCAGCGTGATCGCGAACAGCACCTTGCCGTACGCGTTGGAATGGACGGACAACCGCACCGGCTCGCCGAGCGCCGTCCCGTCCGGGGTGCGCAGTCCGACGTCGATGGCGACGCGCTGGGTGAAGTTGACCTCGATCGGCACCCGCAGCGGCAGGTATCCCGGCGGCAGTTCGATCTCGCCGACGTCGGAGACCGTCATCCCGGGTGGCGCGTTGACCTGCAGCCGGACCCGGATCGGCACGGCCAGGCCGTTGTGCAGGGCCAGCGGCAACGGGCTGTGCTCGGTGGCCAGGGTGTAGGAGCCGCCGGGGTTGACGATCGTCACCGAGCGGAAGAAGTCGTTGACGGTGGTGCCGACCACGCTCAACCGCTGCTGCGCCAGCCCGTTGCGGGTGTCCGGGGGCACTGCCTGGCTCAGTGCGCGCAGCATGTCCTCGCGAAGCGGCGCGGTGTACTGCGCGCCGGTCAGCCCGGTGCGATCATCGGTCATCAATGCCGTGGTCAGCTTCCACACCCGGCCGACCTGGTCGGTGATCTGGCCGGTGACCTCGTCGGTGAACCGGCCCCGCACCGACGGGTAGGCGCCCGGCGGGCTGGGCAGCTCGGTGTGTGCCGCCGCGTCGGCGATCACCGCGGGCAGCGGGCGCGGCACCGCCAGCCCGGAGTGGATTGTGGTGGCCAGCGCGGTCAGAATCGACTGCGCGTCGTCGCCCTGCAAGGTCCACGACGCCGGCGGCAGCAGGATCTGAGTGCGGGGCGCGGCATCGGGTGCGACCCCGCGCCAGAGCATGGCGCCCAGCGCGTCCTGGCGCCGCGCCGTGGCCGAGTCGTGAGTGACGCGCACCGACAGCGACGAGTCCAGGTAGGTGGGCACGATCGGGTTGGTTCCCGCGCCGGCCAGCGCGGCGCCGATGGCCGGGTCGAACGGGGCGGTCACCACCCGCGTCGACAGCCGGCGGGGCGAGATGTCGGCGCTGCCGGAGGCGGTGTCGGCGTCCTGACCGGGTGCTTCGGCGGCCGCGACCGCGACCGTGCTGTCGTTGGCGTCCAGCAGGGTCACCGCCCGGCTGGTCAGCGGGCCGTCGGAGAGCAGGGCGGTGCCGCGCACCGAGGCGACGTCCAGGATGCGGTCGACGATGTCGCCGGTCGCGGCGGTGGCCGCGGTGTTCAGCCCCGGATCGTTGACCCGCTGCAGGGCGTCCAGGTCGGCCTGGGCGTAGGGCAGCGGCACCACACAGGTGCGGTGTGCCAGCGCGCGTAACCGGTTCAACCAGAGGCCTGCCGCGGCCTGGCCGGTGCCCGGGTGGGTCGGCGTGCCGGGTTGTTGCGCGGGCCCGTCGGGGGAGTTGGAAACCACATAGCCGGCGGTCATCGCGTTCACGGTGACGAGCAGGTCGGGGTCGACGGCCAGGCACAGCGCCCGCCCGACCGCGCCGTCGGGGTCGACGTCACGGCTGGTGGCCAGCTCGGCCGCGGACAGCAGGGTGTCCAGCCGCCCGCCGTTGGCCAGCGAGTTGGCCAGCTCGTCGTCGACCAGCCGCACCGGGATGGTGCCGCCGGGCACCCCGGGCGCCAGCCGGGGCCGGTCGGCCAGCGGCCACAGCATCGTCATCCACACCGGAGTGCGGGTTTCCGGCGCCACAGCCGCGTCGATGCCCGCCGGTTTGTCTGGGGGTACGCCCACCACCGGCAGCAGGAAGCGGGCGTTGTCCAGGCGGGCCGGCGCGCCGTAGTCGGGGGTCCCGTTGACGTTGACCAGCATCGGGTAGATGCCGGGCTGGTCGATGGTCAGCGATTGTTTGGTCAGCGAGCGCAGCGGGGCGGACAGGGTGAACCCGGCTTGCTGTCCGCGCTGCAGTTCGGGGGCGACGGTGAGAAATTCGGCGGCCGGCTCGTACTGGTCGGTGCCGCCGTCCAGCGAGGTCCGCAGCGCGGTGGACGAGGTGACGGCGCCGGCGTGCTCGAGCCGGACCATCACGTCGTGCACCGGTCGGTCGCCGATGTTGGTCACCATTCCGCTGACGGTGACGACGGGGTCGCTGGTGGTGGTGACGACGTCGGGTGTCACCTGGTCGATCCGGACCTGCACGAAGGGTGTGGCGGTGGGTTCGCCGGCGTTCGCGTGCGGCGGACTGCCGGTCAGCATCGTGGCGAAGCCGGCCACGATGCCGATCACTGCGGCGAGGCGGCCCACCTTGGCGTTGGCTTCGGCCCTGGCCGGGGCCCGTCGAAGTCGCGGCCCGGTCACGGCCCCTGCCCGTTACCGTTCTTCCGGGATGCGGAGTCGTGGGCGTGCCGGGTGCGGGAATGGGTCTGCGGGCGGCGGCGCGGCGCGCTCGGCGGCAGCGGCGGCAACGCCTCCTCGCCGTCGCTCTGCAGCTTGTCGATCAGTTCGTCGGCCACCTCGGCCAGTTTGCGTTCGTCGGCGTAGGCCAGCCGCGACGGCAGCTCCTGGATCGGCACCCACGCCACCTCGGCGACCTCCAGGTCTTCGTCGCAGAGCTCCCCACCCAAGAACCGCATCAGGTAATGGTGCACGGTCTTGTGCACCCGTCGGCCGTCGGTGACGAACCAGTAGTCGATGCGTCCCAGTGCGGCCAGGACGCTGCCGCGGATGCCGGTCTCTTCGGCGACTTCGCGGATGGCGGTCTGCTCAGCGGTCTCGCCGAGTTCGATGTGGCCTTTGGGCAGCGACCAGAGCATCCTGCCGCGCCGGTCGACCCGGCCGATCAACGCCGCGACCTGTTCGTCGCGCGGACCGTCGATTCCGTCGATGACCAGTCCGCCGGCCGAGGTCTCGTGCACGGTCCGCATGCGGTCGGGGCTGCGGCGCACCCGGCGTTTGGCGGCGGTGGCCGGGTTGGGGGTGGTGGGGGCAGCGGGGGCGGTGGGCGCAGTGTCGGCCGACTGGCCGTTGGGCTTCTGATCCGCCGAACGTCCCGCGCCACGACCGCGACGCCGGCCCCGGCGTCGACGTGGTTTGGCTTGTTCGCCGTCCGACATTCAAGCGATATTAGCTGGCTGGGGCTGGTGTACCGGACGCACTCGCCGTCCGTTGACACCTTTGGTCACTTTAGTCGCGTGCATCGCTTACGCCACAGAACGCCCGCTCGTCGGGGGTCGGCCCGCTCGTGAGCGTCTGGGCGCTCTACCGCCTCGTTGTTCAGGGTGAACCGATGGCGTTGAGTGTGAGCACACGGCGCGGAGCGTGAACGTAGGGCGGGATCCGGGCAATTTTCCCGCCCTGGCTACCCGCGCAACGCCCCAGCTTCACACGCAAGGCCGTCGGTTCACGTTGGGCGCCGCCATTGCACACTCGACGCCCCGCCGCTGCCGTCGCACGTGGGCTGAGTCACCGAAGCATTGCTATTAGGCTCACCGACCGTGGTGGAACCCGTCCAGGATGCTGATCTGCTGACCGCGGCCGCGGTCGCACTGCACCGGTACGCCGGCCTGCTCGGCGAGTTCGGCGCCGCGTTCGCCGCCGCCGGGCACGAGCTGTACCTGGTCGGCGGCTCGGTGCGGGACGCGCTGCTGGGCCGGCTCAGCCCGGACCTGGACTTCACCACCGACGCGCGCCCCGACCAGATCCAGCAGATCGTGCGGCCGCTGGCCGATGCGCTGTGGGACACCGGTATCCAGTACGGCACCGTCGGGGTGGGCAGGGGCGAGCACCGCCTGGAGATCACCACGTTCCGCGCCGACACCTACGACCACGTGTCGCGCCACCCGGACGTGCGGTTCGGGGACCGCCTCGAGGACGACCTGGTGCGCCGCGATTTCACCGTCAACGCGATGGCGGTGCGCGTCACCGCGGCCGGGGCGGGGGAATTCCTGGACCCGCTCGGTGGCCTGGCCGCGCTGCGCGCCAAGGTGCTCGACACTCCGTCGGCCCCGGAGGTGTCCTTCGGCGACGATCCGCTGCGGATGCTGCGCGCCGCCCGGTTCGTCTCCCAGCTCGGCTTCACCGTCGCTCCGCGGGTGTTGACCGCGCTGGAGGCGATGGCGCCGCAGCTGGGGCGGATCAGCGTCGAACGGGTGGCCGTCGAGCTGGACAAGATGCTGCTCGGCGCGCACCCGGTGGCCGGCATCGACCTGCTGGTGCAGTCCGGGATGGGCGCGGTGGTGCTGCCCGAGGTCGGCGGCATGCAGATGGCCATCGACGAGCACCACCAGCACAAAGACGTCTACCAGCACTCGCTGACCGTGCTGCGCCAGGCCATCGAACTCGAGGACGAGGGCCCCGATCTGGTGCTGCGCTGGGCCGCGCTGCTGCACGACATCGGCAAGCCCGCCACCCGCCGCCACGAACCCAACGGCGGGGTGAGCTTCCACCACCACGAGGTGGTCGGCGCCAAGATGGTCCGCAAGCGGATGCGGGCGCTGAAGTACTCCAAGCAGATGGTCGACGACGTGTCCCAGCTGGTGTATCTGCACCTGCGGTTCCACGGCTACGGGGAAGGCAAGTGGACCGACTCCGCGGTGCGCCGCTACGTCACCGACGCCGGACCGCTGCTGCCGCGGCTGCACAAGCTGGTGCGTGCCGACTGCACCACCCGCAACAAGCGCCGGGCCGCGCGGCTGCGCGCGTCCTATGACCGGCTGGAGGAGCGGATCGCCGAACTGGCCGCCCAGGAGGACCTGGACCGGGTGCGTCCGGATCTGGACGGCAACGAGATCATGCGGCTGCTCGACATCCCGGCCGGTCCCCAGGTGGGCCAGGCGTGGAAGTACCTCAAGGAGCTGCGGCTGGATCGGGGGCCGCTGTCCCGCGAGGAGGCCACCGCCGAACTGCTGGCGTGGTGGCAGAACCGGGGCGACTGAAGGTCACCGGAACCCGCCGCGCCGGGTCTGCGTCCAACCGTGCATGGAGTACTGCGTGAGCGGTGCGGACGGCACCGCCTCGATCTGGAATCGTCCGTCCGACCTCGATCTGGACGGCGACGGCACGTTCGACGCCGTCGGGCTGGATCTGGACGGTGACGGACTGCGCGACGACGCGCTGCTGGACCTCGACCATGACGGGACCGCCGACCACGCCGTCCTGGACGTCGACAACGACGGCATCCCGGAGAGCTACTTCGTCGACGACGGGTCCGGGACGTGGACGGTCGCCGTGGACCGGCAGGTGCGGTGGTTCGGCCTTGACGGTGTGGAGCATTCCGGCGGGCCGCTCGTCGACTTCGACGGACAGGGCGAACCGAATGACCGACTGGTCGACAGCGACGGCGACGGACTTGCCGATCAGGTGGTGTGCACCGGTCCCGCAGGAGTCACCGGATACGTCGACACCGACGGTGACGGACGCTGGGATATCCGGCTTTCCGATTCCGACGGCGACGGGTCAGCCGACGGCGCCGCAGCCGTGTGAGTCTGCCGAGAAAAGGCCACCAGCTAATTGTCAGCCCACCCCGGCCGGAAGCGGGGCCGGGGTGACCTCGGCTATCCGGAGTGGGGCGGCCGTCCATCGTTTGACACGCGGAGAATTCTGTTGTCCACTAAACAGCCTGTTCCACCTATGTGCAGTGGTCATGTGGGTGAAGTGACAGTCGGGGGCAAGCTGATCTAGCTTTACGCAGATCCGGCTTCGGCGAAAGCAAATATTCGAGGGAGATTTCAGTATGGCAAACGCAACAGTTGTCACTCCAGAGCTGCTGCGCAGCACCCAGCAGCGGATCGAAACGCGGTTGCAAGAAGCCGCCGCGATCGCCAACCAGTACCTGAGCGGGCACGAGAACATCATCAGCGCCACCGGCTGGGCAGGCGACGCGGGAAACACCTCGCTGAATACTGCCGGTCAGATCCATCACGACCTCCAACAGATCATGACGGGCGGTCAACGGCTCGCGCACGGGTTGGGTCAAGCGGCGGTGCTGATGGAGAACCACGAGGCCGATGCGGCGCACAACCTCAACGGTGTGTTCGGCGGCGGGACCCAAGCGGTCTAGCCCGAATCGCTGTTCACCCATTCCACTGACCACAAGTTAGGAACGTTCATGGCAGATCACATCGTCTACAACCACGGAGCGGTCGTCGGGTTCGCCGGCGAGGTCGGGGCCCAGGCCGCGCAGCTGATGGAAATCCACAGCGACGTCCTCAACCTGACTCAGGCCCTGGGGGACTTCTTTCAAGGCCACGGCGCTACCGCGTTTTTCGACGCGCAGCAGCAGATGCTGCACGGGCTGGAAGATCTGATTCAGACCGTCAGCCGGCACGCCCACACTGTGCACAGCGTCGACGAGATGGCCCAGGCCACCGACGCCCAGATGGGCAACCTCTTCACCTAGCCACTTTGATCGGGCCGGGGCGCATGCGACGCGTGCGCCCCGGGCCTATGTCGAGGAACACCGTGTTAACCACCACCGTCGACGGGCTGTGGGCCCTACAGGTCCTTACCGGCATCGAAACCGTCGCCCCCGAGTTGGGGTTGCGACCGCTGCTGCCCAGTGTGGAACCCAGGAGTCTGGCGCTGCGGCACCCCGTCACCGCAGAGTTGCGCGCCGCCGGGGTTGTCGACGAATCCGGAGCGGTCGACGGCATCGTGCTGGAATGGCTGACGGTGCTGGCGCGCCGAGACATCGGGCTGTTCGTGCAGCTGCGCGGACCCGGCGATGAGGAGCCCGCGCGGGCGCTGCTCGCGCGTTTCGCGCAGTGGTGGGTCGCCCTGGAACGCTCCGCAGACTTGATTCGCATCAGCGCCGCGGGCACCTCCAGCGCGGAGGGATCGGCCGGCAATGTGATCCGTGCACAGATCGAACGGTGGTGCGGCCAGCACGCGCCGGCCACGCTGCGGCCCGTCACACTCGCTGCCGAGGCCCTGCGCGCGGCGTCGGTCAGCCGGTCCGAACTCGACGCGTTCATCGGCAGTCAGGGGCTCGAGTCCGACCAGGTGCGGTTGCTGACGCTGGCCGCCGACCCCAGGCGGTCGGCGCAAGCCTCGATTGTGGCCGTGCAGACCGGAGTGGCCACCGGCAGATCGTTGCGCACGCACGTCGAAGCCGGTGCGGTAACGGTCATCGACACTCCCGAAGGGCGGCTGGTCGCCGAGGACGTCGACTCCGCCGGCCGAAAGTGGATGATCATCGCGCCCGGCACCATCGGCAATATCGCCGGCGCGATCAACCGCATGATGCGGCGCCTGCCCGCCGAACAGGAATGGTTTTCGTACCGCAAAGTTGTGTAGTCGAGAGGTGTAACTCAAAGTGTCGGAAGACGTGTCGTGACGAACTCGTGGAATGCCGGCCCCAATGCCGAGCAGTCGGGGATGACCCAACGGGACGTGCCCGCTGGGCGCTTCGTGCACCAAGAGTCGGTGTCGGGCACACTGCGGATTTCTGACATGGTGGCGCCGCGGAAGATCCCGCCCGGTTCGGGATGGCGAAAGTTCTTGTACAACATCTCGTTTCAGACGATTAACCTCGGTGAGTCACCGGCTGAGCGACACTATCGGGAGCTGCAGGCCCGGATCAGACGCCACATCCGTAAGCAGTACGTGATCGGGGTGGTCTCGGGTAAGGGCGGCGTCGGCAAGACCACGATGACGGCGTGCATCGGAGGTGTGTTCCGAGAATGCCGACCCGACAACGTCGTTGCGATCGACGCCGCTCCCGGATTCGGGACGTTGGCCGGACGCATCGACGAATCCCCGCCGGGCGACTATTCGGCGGTGCTCAACGACACCGACGTGCAAGGTTACGCGGATATCCGAGAACATCTGGGGCAGAACAGCATCGGCCTCGATGTATTGGCGGGTAACCGGGCCTCGGATCAGCCCCGGCCGCTAGTTCCGTCCATGTTCACCGGGGTGCTGTCGCGGCTGCGCCGAACCCACACCGTGATCGTCGTGGACACATCCGACGACATCGAACACCCGGTGATGAAGGCGGTGCTCGATGCCTGCGACGCGCTGGTGTTCGTCTCCGGGCTGACCGCCGACACGTCGCTGCCGGTGACGCGCGCCATCGATCTGCTGCGGTCGATGGGATACCACGAACTGGTGTCGCGCAGCACGGTGATCCTTAACGACAGCCGCGACCAGTACGACGCCGACGCCCTGGCATACCTGACCGAGCGGTTCCAGCAATCCGGTGCAACAGTCGAATTCATGCCCTATGACCCGTATCTCGCCAAGGGCGGCATCATCGATACCCGCCACGAACTGAAAAAGAAATCGCGGCTGCGACTGTTCGAGATCGCGGCGGCGCTGGCCGACAAGTACATTCCGGACGCCGACAGGCCTCGCTAAATGACGTCGCTGGTTGGCAAGGTCTCGTTCCCGGCGCGGTGCGCGGTCGCCGTGGTCTGCGGCGAACACCTGCTCTCGCAGGTGTACCCGGCCTCGGTGCCGATCGAGGTCTTCGTCGACAACGTCGTCGAACTCGTCAACGACGAACTCAGGCGCCGTGGCTTGCCGGGGCTCGAATCCGGCGTCGGATACGAACTCCACAAAGCCAACGGGGTCCGCCTGGACGTCACAAAGACGCTGGACGAACTCGGCGTGGAGGACGGCGCCACCCTCACGCTGGTACCCGCGACCGAGGGGGAGTCGTTCGAGCCGCAATACGAGTCGCTGTCCACCGGTCTGGCACGGGTGGGCAAGAAACTCTTCGAACCCGTCACCGTGCAGACGGCCGCCCATACCGCGCTGGCGATCGTCGCGATGGTCGCCGTCACGATTCTCGGATTAGTGGTGCGGCAGCGGATCTCATCCGACTCGCTGCTGGCTGCGCTGGTTTCCGGCGGGACGGGGCTGGTCCTGGGCAGCACGGCGGTGGCGGTGTGGCGGTGGTGGCCGCGCCGGGTCGACATGCTCGACGGGTTCGGCTGGCTGGCCGTGCCGCTGATCGCGGTCAGCCTGGGCGCTGCCGCGCCCGGCAGGCTCGGGTCGGCCCACGTCTTCATCGCGGTGCTGGCGGTCGGGGTGCTGACGTGCGGCCTCGCGACGGCGACCCGGCGCCATGTCGATGCGGCAGCGGCGGTGGTGACCTGGTGCGCACTTGGGGCGAGTGTGGCCGCGCCGCGGATGTGGTGGCCGATTCCGGCTCAGTGGCTGGGCATGTGCACCCTCGTAGCCCTGCTGCTGGTTCTGACGATGGCCCCGACCATCTCGCTGTGGGCCGCCCGCATCCGGCCGCCGTACTTCGGCTCGATCACCGGGCGCGATCTGTTCCGGCGCGCGGACGGTATGCCGGTCGACGCCGTCTCCCCGGTGAGCGACGGCACGGAGGGTGGCGCGGAGGATGTCAATCCCGACACCACCGCCCGTGGGGCGCAGATCGCCCGGGCGGCGATACGTGCCAACAGTGTGCTGACCGGGATCTGCGTGGGTGCCGCCGCGGCGCTGCCGGCAGCGGTATGGGCCACCTTGATGCCCGGCCGCGACCGTGCCACTGCGGCCGCGGTGCTGTGTGGGCTGTTCGTGGTGATCTTCATCAGCCGGGGCCGGGCCTTCGCCGACAAGCGCCAAGCGGTCGCCTTGGTCTGCGGCGCCGCGGTGGCCACTTGTGCCGGCGTCATCAAATACGTTGTGCACGAACCGGCTTCCCACGGGCAGGCAGTGCTGGGTGCGGCGGTGCTGCTCTCGGCATTCGCCGGCGCGGGACTGTTGGCGGCGCTGTTGGTGCCCGTCACCAGGTTCACCCCGCTGGTGCGGATGGCAGCCGAATGGCTGGAGATCGTGGCCATCATCGCCGCGTTGCCGCTGGCAGCGTGGATTGGCGGGCTGTTCACCTGGGTGCGGATGCGATGAGTTCCATCGGCGGACGGCTGTTGGTGCTGACGCTGGTCACCTTGGCGGTGGCGTTGTCGGCTAACGTGCCTGTGGCGCTGGCGATTCCGCAGCCCACCATCGATCCCGCCCGGGTCCCGCCGGACGGTAGACCGGGGCCGGACCAGCCGATGCGGCAGAGCAACATGTGCGCGCGCACCATCACCATCGCCGATCCCAACGTGGCCGTCACCGCGCCCGGTTTCACCATGCTCAACATCGGCAAGGCCTGGCAGTACTCGACCGGCAACGGGGTACCGGTGGCGATCATCGACACCGGCATCAACCCCAGCCCCCGGCTACGGGTGGTGCCGGGTGGGGACTACATCATGAGCGGTGACGGGCTGATGGACTGCGACGCGCACGGCACCATCGTGGCGTCACTGATAGGTGCTGCGCCGCAAGGCAGTCCGATGCCGGCGCCGATGCCGAGTGCCCCGGCCTTCCCACCGCCGGCCGGCCCGGCACCGGTCGAGTCCGCGGCGCCCCCGCCCGGCGGTGCCCCGCCGCCACCGGCACCCCCGCCGCCGCCCACCCCGGTGACGGTCACCGAGACCAAGCCGGCACCACCCCCGCCCCCGCCGTCCGACGAACCGTCCAGCGGTCCAGGGGATCCCGGCACCGGGCCCGCCGACGTTCCCGAGGTTCCGGGTCCGGCGCCGGGGGCACCCGACGGGGTGGTGGGCGTCGCGCCGCACGCGGTGATCATCTCCATCCGCCAGTCCTCCCGGGCGTTCGAACCGGTGAACCCCGGCCCCGGTGATTCGGAGGTCCGCAAGAAGGCCGGGTCGATCGCATCCCTGGCTACCGCCATCGTGCACGCCGCCAACATGGGCGCAAAGGTGATCAATATCAGTGTGACATCGTGTGTTTCGGCCGCCGATCCGCTGGACCAGGCCGCCATCGGCGCGGCCGTCTGGTATGCGGCCACGGTCAAGGACGCAGTGATCGTCGCCGCCGCCGGCAACGACAGCGAGGACGGCTGCGCACAGAACCCCTCCTTCGACCCGTTGGACGCCTCGGATCCGCGGGACTGGCATCAGGTGAAGACGGTCTCGTCTCCCTCCTGGTTCTCCGATTACGTCTTATCTGTTGGGGCGGTGGACAATACCGGGGCGCCGATCAGCAAAAGCCTCGCCGGGCCGTGGGTGGCTGCCGCCGCGCCGGGCGTGGGCATCATGGGGTTGTCCCCGCAAACCGGTGGCCCGGTCAACGCCTACCCGCCGATTCATCCGGGCGAGAAGAACATGCCCATCTGGGGCACCAGCTTCTCGGCCGCCTATGTCAGCGGTGTCGCCGCGTTGGTGCGCGCCAAGTACCCCACCCTGTCGGCGCACCAGATCATCAATCGGATCCTGCAGACCGCGCACAACCCGCCGCGCGGCGTGGACAACCAAGTCGGTTACGGCGTCGTCGATCCGGTGGCTGCATTGACCTTCGACGTGCCGGTGGGGGATCGGCTCGCGCCGGGGGCGCACAGCCGGGTCATCACACCCACCGCGCCGCCGGCACCACCGGATCACCGTGCCCGCAGCGCCGCACTGGTCTTCGCCGGCGTGGTCCTGGCGGTCACCGCCGGTGTGGCCCTGATCGCTCGAGTGCGGCGGGAACGATGACGGCGACCAAGCGGCTGACCATCATCGCCGCTGTGTTCACTGCCTTCCTGACCGGATTGGCGATCGATGGATACCTTTGTGCCACAGCGGTTTCGGCGTTCGTGGCGGCTTTGTGTCTGCTGCGTTGGCGAGGCCGGACGGGCTGGGAATGGCTGCTGTTGTGGGGGCGGCGTCACCGGCCGATCACCTTGGTCGATCCGCTGACGGTTGCCAACGACCGCGCCGGTGGCGGAGTGCGATATCAAGATGGGGTCGCGGTGGCCGCAGTACAACTGCTCGGCAAGCCGCACGTCGCGACCCTGTTCACCGGCTCCACCTCGACTCGGACCGAAAACACCGTCGACATCGCCGCTTTGCGGCCGCTGATGCGGCAGAGCCTGGGCCTTGTGGTCCATTCGCTGAGTGTCGTCACTACCGGTGCCCGACGACGTAGCACCGGGGACTACCCGCGGGTGTACGACACACTGATCGGCACTCCTCCGTACGCCGGGCAGCGCGAGACCTGGGTGATCGTGCGGGTGGCCGCACTGGCCAATGTGGAGGCGCTGCAATGCCGTTCCTCGATCGGCACCGCGACCCTGGCCGTCGCGCAGCGGATCGCCGCGGTGATGCGCCAGCACGGAATCCGGGCCAAGGTGGCGACTGCGACCGACATCGTCGAACTCGAACGGCGGCTGGGACGTTCGGCCCTGGACGCCGCGAATCGCCGGTGGCGCTCAGTGCGTGCCGACGCGGGCTGGCTGACCAGCTACTCCTACCGGCCCGCCGACATCACCACTGCCGCGCTGGCCCAGGCTTGGATGCTGCGGGCTGACGGAATCACGCAGAACATCACGCTTTTCGCAGATGGCGGTGTCGCCGCGACGCTGACGGCCCGAACCGCACAACCACCGACCGCCCCGCCGAGCACGATGTTGCAGACCTTGCCCGGAGAGCAGGCGAACGCCGTAGCGGCCAGCCTGTGTGGCCCGCTACCGGTGTTGCGCGGTGTCGCCCACGGCGTGCTGACCGGTCCCGTCGTGATACCCGTCGGCCCGTCCGGAGTGCTGCTGGGCAAGGTCGGCGCGGGCGATCGGATGTTGTTGCCGCTGGATGATCCGGGGGAGTTCAGCCGCGTGCACATCGCCGCCGAGGATGCACTGGCCAAGCGCATCGTGGTGCGCTTGGCGGGCGCTGGCGAGCGGATCACGGTGCATACCCGAAACCCCGGACGCTGGACCAGTGTTCGCATGCCCGATGTTGCCGTCACCGACGCGGCCAAACCGGTGGCCGGAACCACCGTCAGTGTCGTGGACGGGACCGTGACGCCGTCGCCGCGCCCGAACACCGTGGTCTCGGTCGGCGACCGAGACGCAGCCTACCGGGGTTTCGCCAGCGTCCTGATCACGCAGACCGGGCCGGCGACCGTCGAGGTGTCCGCCGGCGGCCGGACCCATACCGTGGAGATCGAATTGTTTCGCGCCGAGAATCGCTACGTGTCGTCCGAGCCGACCGTCCTGCGCAGTGGCGAACTCGAACCAGTGGATGCGCCATGACCAGCAGCACCAGCACCGCCGCCGCCCGCAAACGCTTCGACCAAGCGATGGCGTTGCTGGACAACGACCTGGCCGGTGCCAGAGCGCGTTTCCGGGAAGCCACCGAGATCGATCCCGCGATGGCCGATGCGTGGCTAGGCCTGATCGCGGCAGGTGACGAGTCCCTGCCGACGGTGCAACAGCTCTACGAATACGGGCCCCGGTTGCATCGGGAGACGAACCGGATCGGGGTGCGGCTGTCGGCACCCGTCAAAGCGGGCCCGTACCTGTCGATCTCGGTGACCGAAGCCTCGCACGCCGGTCTGGCGCTGGCCAGTGCCCTCATCGACGACCGGCAGTATCAGAAAGCCGCAGCGCTGCTGGCGGATTCGGCTCTGCTGGATGCGTGGGAGAACCATCAGTGGCAGCAACATCTCGAGGCGTACCTGATGTTCGCGACGCAACGCTGGCCGGACGTGATCTCGGTCGCGGCGGCGATCTTGCCGCCGCAGGCCATCATCATGTCGGCCGTCACGGCGGCGACCTGTGCGCTGGCCGCGCACGCGGCGGCGCACCTGGGGCAGGCGCGGGTCGCGCTGGAGTGGGCGGATCGCGTCGAGGTGCGGGCCAACCATCCCAGTCCGACGCAGGCTCGCCGGCAACTGACCTCCGCAGCGATCGATGCCGCCGAGTTCCCCTTGATCGCAGCAGATTTGGCCTACGTGCGTGGCATGGCACACCGTCAGCTAGGCGAGGAGCAGCAGGCGCAGGTGTGGTTGTCCCGCGCGACCATCAACGGCGCGCTGATGGAGGCGGCCAAGCAGGCGTTGGCTGATCCGGGCTTGCAACTGGTGATCACCGAAGAGGATGTCATCGCGACCCGGACGGACAAATGGGACGTCAGCACCCAGCGCTCGGCGAAGCAGCGCACCGAAGCCGAGAACGAGGAGCGACGCAACGAGCTGCTGGCAGAGGGGCGCGCGTTACTGGACAACCAGGTCGGGCTGGCCGATGTGAAACGGGCGGTGGCGGAGCTCGAGGATCAGATCGAGGTTCGCGCCCTGCGCCTTGCGGCCGGGCTGCCGGTGGCCAATCAAACCAACCACATGCTGTTGGTGGGACCCCCCGGGACCGGAAAGACCACCACCGCGGCGGCTTTGGGCAAGATCTATGCCGGGCTCGGGATCGTCCGGCACCCCGAGATCGTCGAGGTCAAGCGGGCCGACTTCTGCGGCGAGCACATCGGGGCGTCGGGACCCAAGACCAACGAACTGATCAACCGGTCGCTGGGCCGCATCCTGTTCATGGACGAGTTCTACTCGCTGGTGGAGCGACACCAGGACGGGCGGCCGGACATGATCGGCATGGAGGCGGTCAATCAGTTGCTGGTGGCGCTGGAGGTGCACCGGTTCGACTTCTGCTTCATCGGCGCGGGATACGAGAAGGAAGTCGACGAATTCCTCACCGTGAACCCGGGTTTGGCCGGTCGCTTCAACCGCAAGCTGCGCTTCGAGTCCTACACCCCGGACGAGTTGGTCGAGATTGCGGTGCGCTACGGCGATCCGCGCGCCACGGTGATCGCACCCGAGGCCGCAGCGGCGCTGAACGCGGCGTGCACGGTGCTGGGCGAGTACCACGCCCCGGACGGCACGCACGGCATCGACGTGATGCACAACGGCCGGTTCGCCCGCAATGTGGTGGAACGTGCCGAGCGGCTGCGGGATTCGCGGGTGGCCGCGCAGCACCGCAGCGCGAAGGGCTCGGTGACGGTCGACGACCTACAGACGCTACGCGCCGCCGACGTGATCACCGCCGTGCGCGATGCGTGTGCGGAAAAGCATGTGCCGATAGCGCTTTGATCACCCGGGTATCTTCGCCGCGATCGCGTTGAGCACGTCGACCCCGTGGTTGCCGACGTTCAACCCGTTGACCGCGATGTCGATGATGACGTTGTTGCGAACGGCCATCGTCCGCTGGCAACTGACCGAACTACGCAGCCGGGCAACGAAACTCATCACCAGCGTCCCGCCGGACGTGGTCAGCGGGCCGAAAGTCCAGTCCGACGGTGTCTCGCTGGGGGTGGTGACGGTGAACGTGCGTCCCGAGCACGCCTGCCATTGCCGCTGTTGGGCGGCGAGCACCTGCTGGGCCGCGCTGGCGCTGGGAAAGGCGATGACGGCCTGCTCCACGGCGTTGGGGCCATCGGGGTTGGTCAGCAACTGTAGTTGCGAACCGATCGACCCCGAGCGGCCGAAGGCACCCAGGTCGCCGGGGGAGTACGGGCCGGTGCACTCCTTGTCCGACACGAACTGCGTGTTGTCGGTGAACCCGTGCGACGACGAGTCGGACACCTTCATCGCGGCGACGCCCAGCAGGCCGGCGATCTGCTCGGGCGGCAACAGGAATTGCGGGAGCAGCGACACCGCCGCCGGTGGCGCCATGGTGGGTGTCGCGGACGTGCTGGCCGGTGACGATGTCGGCGCGGCCGAAGAGGGCGGGGCGGCCGAGCGCGGCGCCGGGGAGCGAATGATCATGGTCACCGCCAGGGCCACCGCGGCGACCATCACGGTGAGACCGGCGGCCGCGGCGACGATGCGGCCGCGCCGCCCCGGGTCGGGGGCAGGCAACGGTGGGGGCGGGGCGGGCAACGGTGGGGGCGGGCGGGCAGCGGTGGCCGCGGCGCCGGATGAGCCACCGGCGCAGCCGGATACAGTGCAGCCGCGGCCGCGGCGGCCAACTGCCGCGCCGAGCCGAAACGCTGCGCGGGGTCCTTGGCCAACGCCGTCGCGATCACCGCATCCAGCTCCGGCGGCAGGCCGGGCACCCGCTCGCCGACCCGCGGCGGCGGCGCGTGCAGATGCGCGGCCACCACCGCGGCAACACCACCGTCCCTGGCGAAAGGCGGTGTCCCACACAGCAATTGAAACAGGCTGCAGCCCAGCGAATACAGGTCGGCACGGGCGTCGACGTGTCCGCCGGCGATCACCTCCGGCGCCGCATACGACAACGTCACCATCCCCGCACCGGTGCCGGTCAATCCCGTCTCACCCAGCGCGCGGGCAATACCGAAGTCCGCCAGCAACACTCGTTCGTCGGGACCAGCCGGACCGGACAGCAGGAAGTTGGCGGGCTTGACGTCGCGGTGCACCACGCCGCGCTGATGCGCGTAGTCCAGCGCTTTGGCGACCTCACCGACGATGTGCACCGCCCGCGCCGGGGTCATGGTGCCGGCCCGCAGCGCGTGCGCGGCGTCGGTGCCGTCGACGAACTGCATCGCGATCCACAGCTGGCCGTGCTCGGTTTGGCCGCGGTCGTAGATCGACACGATGTTCGGATGATCCAGCCGCGCCGCGATATCGGCCTCCCGCAGGAACCGGGCGCGGAACTCCGGGTTGCCGGACAGCGCGACGGGAAGAACCTTGAGCGCGGCATGTCTGGGCAGATTCGGATCGGCGACCAGGTACACCTCGCCCATGCCGCCGGTGCCCAGTACCCGCTCGACCCGGTACCCGGCCACCATGGACCCGGGGCTCAGCATGCTCATCGCACCCGACTTTAGTGCGGGATCTTCGCCAAAATCGCCTCCAGGATGGCGACGCCGTGGTGGTCGGTGCTCATGCTGCAGGCACCGACGTCGACCAGCACGTTGTTGGCCGCGGTCAGCGCGCGCTGGCAACCGACGTAGTGGTGCCCCTCGCGAGCGGTGGTGATCGCCAGGCCGCCGTCCGGGTTGCTCAACGCACCGAAACTCCACCGGTGCGGACTCTCGTTTGGCAGCGTGACGGTGAAGGTGCGCCCCGCGCACGCCGCCCACACCGGATGCTGCGCGGCGAGAGCTTTCTGCGCGGCGTCGGCGCTGGGAAAGACGATGACGGCCTGCTGGACGTCGGCCCCCCCGGCGGGGTTGGTCAGGAACTGGCGTTGCGATCCTTTGGCTTCGGAGTTGTTGTAGGCGGCCAAGTCGGCAGGCTGGTAGGGCCCGACGCAGTCCTGGTCGGAAATGTAGGACGAGGCGTTGGCCCACGAATCGGCGTCGGATTCGACGACTTGCATTGCGGCAGTGCCCATTATGGTTTTGATCTGGTCGGCGGGGAGCAGGAATCCGGGTAGCTCGGAAGCGATCACCGGTGGCACCGGACCATTGGCCGTCGTGGTGGTCGCAGCGCCGCTGGTCACCGATGTGGTCGACGGGGGTGCCGATGCGGGTGGGTGCGACGGCGAGCGCACGGTCAGCACCGCCACCGTAGCGATCACGGCTGTCGCTGCGGCCGCCGCCACTATCGCGGCGGCGATCCGGCCCCGGCGACGGCGCGGGGCAGGCGCAGGCGCCGGCGTCGGCCAACCCGGCGGGGGTGGCGCGGGCGGCGCGGCCGGTGCGGGTGTGGCCGCCAGGGTGCGGTCCTGGCCCGGCTGCCACCACGCCGGCGCCGGGGTCGAGTAGTCACTGACCTGGTTGCTCGAGATCGGTTGCCACGGAGCGGTTGTCGAGGTCGACTGTTCGGCAAGGGCGTCCGCGGCGGCTGCCGCCAGCTCCCGCGCCGACGCGAACCGCTGTGCGGGGTCCTTGGCCATCGCGGTGGCGATCACCGCGTCCAGGCGCGGCGGCAACCCCGGCGCCCATTCGGTGACCCGCGGTGGCGGGGCCTGCAGGTGTGCGCCCACCAGCGCGGGCAAGCCCTGGGCCCAACAGAACGGCGCCTTGCCCGTCAGCAACCGGAACAGCGCGCACCCCAGCGAGTACAGGTCCGCGCGACCGTCGAACGGCTGGCCGCTGAGTAATTCCGGTGCCGCGTAGGACAGCGTGGCCACCACCGAACCGGTGACCGTCAACCCGGCATCGCCCAGGGCGCGCGCAATTCCGAAGTCCCCCAACAACACCCGCTCGTCGGGACCCGTCGGTCCGGACAGCAGGAAGTTGGCGGGCTTGACGTCGCGGTGCACCACGCCCTGGCCGTGCGCGTGGTCGAGCGCCTTGGCGACCTCGCCGACGATGTGCACCGCGCGGGCCGGGGTCATCGCACCGGATTCCAGGGCGCGGTCGGCGTCGGTGCCGTCGACGAACTGCATCGCGATCCACAGCTGGCCCTGCTCGGTCTGGCCGCGGTTGTAGATCGAGACGATGTTGGGATGGTCCAGCCGGGCGGCGACGTCGGCCTCGCGCAGGAAGCGGACCCGGAAATCGGGGTCCTGGGACAGTTGCGCGTTGAGGACCTTGAGCGCGTCGAACCGCGGCAGATTCGGATGGGCGGCCTGGTACACCTCGCCCATGCCGCCGGAGCCCAGCAGCCGCTCGATGCGGTATCCCGCCACTACCGTTCCGGGACTCAGCATGGTCTAACCGTCGGCGAGCCGGCGCGCGACAGCGTCCTGGATCACCGCGGTCTGGTTGGTGCCGGCATGGCTGGCGAGCTCACGCACCAGCGCCACAGTGCGGTCACTCTTGATGTTCAAGCCCACGGTAGAACGCTACCCGGCTCAGGGCAGAGCTCCCACCAGCAACTGAACGCGGTGATCACACCTCGATGACGACCGCCCCGCCCTGACCGCCGCCTGCGCACATGGCCGCGACCCCGATACCGCCTCCGCGCCTTGCCAATTCATAGGTCAGCGTGGTCACCATCCGCGCGCCCGAGGCGGCGATCGGGTGGCCCAGGCTGCAACCGCTGCCGGAGAAGTTCACCAGCTCCTCGTCGATGCCGTACTCGCGGCACGCGGCGATGGGCACCGAGGCGAACGCCTCGTTGATCTCCCACAGCGCCACGTCCCCGACCGACAGGCCGGCCCGCTGCAGCACCTTGCCGATCACCTTGACCGCGCCCAGCCCGCAGTCGCGCGGCGGTACCCCGGCGGCGGCCCAGGCCCGGACCCTGCCCATCACGTTCAACCCCTCGGCGGCGGCGTAATCGGCGTCCACCAGGGCGACCGCGGCGGCCGCGTCGTTGGTGCCGCTGCTGTTGCCCGCGGTGATCGAGAAGCCCTCGATCTCGGGGTGCAGCACCTTCAGGCCGGCCAGCTTCTCCACCGTGGTGTCGCGGCGCGGGTGCTCGTCAACGGAGAAGTCGACCACCGAGCCGTCGAACTGGGTGATCTTCAGCGGCAGGATCTCCTCGGCGAACTTGCCGGCGTCCTGGGCTGCCACGGCGCGCTGGTGCGAGCGGGCCGCCCAGGCATCCATCTCTTCGCGGGTGATGCCGACCGACTGCGCGGTGTTCCATCCGACGGTGATCGACATGTCCTTGGCCGGTGCGTCCGGGGTCTCGACATGGGTGGGCGGCATCCAGCGCTCTTCGAACTTCAGCTCCGGGCCGGGAATACGCCAGTTGGTCAGCGGCGTCATCGACAGCGACTGCACGCCGCCGGCGATCAGCACCCGCTCCATGCCGGAACCGATCTGCGCCGCGGCGTTGCCGATCGCGGTCAGGCTGCCCGCGCAGTGCCGGTTCACCGACTGGCCGGGCACGTGCTCGAGTCCGGTGGCCGTCGCCGCGTAACGCGCCAAATCACCACCGCCGTAATGTGATTCGGCGAAGATGATGTCGTCGATCGCGGCGGGGTCCACCCCGGAGCGGCGCACCACCTCGGGCAATACCGCGGTGATCAGCGTCTCGGGCGGGGTGTTGACGAGCGTGCCCTTGAACGAACGACCGATCGCGGTCCGAACGGCGCCGACGATAACGGGTGTGGCCATGAACAAACCTCGAGCTTTCTGTCGGGAATCGAGCCCAATCGTAGCAAGTACCGTATTTACAATAGTGGTGAGCTATGTAACGCCCGGCCGGCCGGATCGGCCAGCGCACCGGCACTTGGCGAGCTATCGGAAATTCAGGCCGCAAATCGGCGTGTTCCGCAGCCTGGGCGACGGGACACACGCGCCGCCAAGCCCCGATCCGAATAGCACCGTTTACGCACCCGTTACGTCTAAACTGCTCCCAGGATTGCCAGGCCGTACTGACTCGATGAACGGAGTGATTCGGGGGTGCACCGGATCTTGTCGACGACGGTGGCGCTGGCCTTGACGATGGCGCCGCTGACCGCACCGTCCGCCATGGCAATCACCCCGCCCGCTATCGATCCCGGCGCGCTGCCGCCGGACGTGACCGGTCCCGACCAGCCGACCGAGCAGCGGGTGCAGTGCACCTCGGCGACGGTGTTCCCCGACTCCACGTTCCACGACCCGCCGTGGGGCAACTCCTACGTCGGGGTCACCGAAGCCCACAAGTTCGCCACCGGAGCCGGGGTGACGGTCGCGGTGATCGACACCGGCGTCGCCGCGTCTGCGCGGGTGCCGGCCGAGCCCGGCGGCGATTTCGTAGCGCAGGCCGGCGACGGATTATCGGACTGCGACGCGCACGGGACGCTGACCGCGGCCATCATCGGCGGTCGGCCCGCGCCCACCGACGGGTACGTGGGCGTCGCCCCCGACGTACGGCTGCTCTCGATACGGCAAACCTCGGAGGCCTTCGAACCCGTTGGCGCCCAAGCGAATCCGAACGATCCCAACTCCACCCCGGCGGCCGGGTCGATCCGCAGCCTGGCTCGGGCGGTGGTGCACGCGGCGAATCTGGGCGCCGGGGTGATCAACATCAGCGAAGCCGCCTGCTACAAGGTGAGCAAGCCGATCGACGAGGCGAGTCTGGGTGCCGCCATCGACTACGCCGCCAATGTGAAGGGGGCGGTGATCGTCGTCGCGGCCGGCAACACCGGTGGCGACTGCGCGCAGAATCCGTTGCCCGACGCCGCGACGCCCACTGATTCGCGTGGCTGGAACAAGGTGCAGACCGTCGTGACACCGGCCTGGTATGCGCCGCTGGTGCTGCCCGTCGGCGGGATCGGCGAGAGCGGGGTGCCGAGCACGTTTTCCATGCACGGCCCGTGGGTCGGGGTGGCCGCACCGGCGGAGAGCATCGTCGCGCTCGGTGACCGCGGCGACCCCGTGAACGCCCTGCAGGGTAAGGAGGGTCCGGTTCCCATCGCCGGTACCTCCTTCGCCGCGGCCTACGTTTCCGGTCTGGCGGCGCTGCTGCGGCAGCGGTTTCCCGCGCTGACCGCGGTGCAGATCATCAACCGGATCACCGCGACCGCACGGCATCCCGGCGGTGGGGTCGATGACCTGGTCGGCGCCGGTGTCGTGAACGCCGTCGCGGCCTTGACGTGGGACATCGCGCCCGGCCCGGCGACCATCCCGTACAACGTCCGGCGCCTGCCGTCGCCGGCCCCCGTGCCGGCGCCCGATCGCCGGCCCATCACGGCGGTGACGCTGGCCGTCGGCGGACTGCTGCTGGCGTTGGTCTTCGGCGCGCTGACGGCGCGGGCACTGAGGCGCCGATGAGAAACCCGGTCCGGCTGCGGTTCACCACCGGCCACACGGTTGTCCTGACGGTGCTGGCCCCGCTGGCCACCCTGGTGTTCGCCCCGACGCGGTACTGGTGGGTGGGCATCGTCCTGGTCGCGGTCGGTGCCGTCGTCGTATTCGTCACCTTCTTCGACCGCCGGCTCACCGGCTGGGTGGCGACCGTGTTCGCGTGGCTGCGCCGACGGCGCAAGCCGCCCGACGTGCCGTCCGAGCCGGAAGTCGGAGCCACCGTCAAGCCCGGCGATCACGTCGCGGTGCGCTGGCGCCGCGATCACCTGATCGCGGTGATCGAACTCAGGCCGCGGCCGTTCACGCCGACGGTGATCGTCGACGGGGTGGCCCACACCGACGACGTGCTGGACACCAGGCTGCTCGAACAGCTGCTGGAGGTGCACTGCCCCGAGATGGAAGCCGACGTGGTCTCGGCCGGTTTCCGGGTGGGCCGCACCGCCGCGCCGGACGTGGTGAGCCTGTACCAGCGGGTGATCGGCGCCGATCCGGCCCCGGCGAACCGCCGGACCTGGATCATGCTGCGCGCCGACCCCGAACGCACCCGCCGCGCGGCACAGCGCCGCGACGAGGGCGTCGCCGGGCTGGCCCGGTATCTGGTGGCCTCGGCGACGCGCATCGCGGACGACCTGGCCAGCCACGGCGTCGACGCGGTATGCGGACGCAGTTTCGACGACTACGACCACGCGATCGACATCGGCTTCGTGCGGGAGAAGTGGTCGATGATCAAAGGCCGCGACTCCTACACCGCCGCGTATACCGCGCTGGGCGGTCCCGACCAGTGGTGGTCGGCGCGCGCCGATCACACCGTCACCCGGGTCCGGATCCGGCCCGGCGAGCCGCCGCAGGCCACCGTGCTGCTCACCACGGCCGGTAAACCCAAGACGCCGCGCGGCTTCACCCGGCTGTTCGGCGGGCAGCGGCCGGCGCTGACGGGCCAGGATCTGGTCACCAACCGGCACTGTCAGATCCCTATCGGGTCGGCCGGTGTGCTGGTCGGCGAGACGGTGCACCGCTGCCCGGTCTACCTGCCGTTCGACGACGTCGACGTGAGCCTTAATCTTGGTGACGCACAAGCATTTACGCAATTCGTGGTGCGCGCGGCGGCGGCGGGCGCGACGGTGACCGTCGGCGCGCATTTCGAGGAATTCGCCCGGCTGGTCGGCGCGCAGGTGGGCTCCGAAGCCAAGGTCGCGTGGCCGAACGCGACGACGTACCTGGGCCCGCATCCCGGCGTCGACAAGGTGGTGCTGCGGCACAACCTGGTCCGCACCCCACGGCACCGGGAGCTGCCGATCAGGCGGGTGTCGCCGCCCGAGGAGAGCCGGTTCGCGCTGGCCCTGCCCAAGTAGTGGTCGACCTATCCGGCCGATTTTGGTGCGGGGAGCCCGTCGTGCGGCGACGATAATGGTTAGAGCATTAAGGAGGACTATCCGATATGACTCAGCCGCAGACCGTGACGGTGGACCAGCAGGAAATCCTGTCGCGGGCCGACGAGGTGGAAGCCCCGATGGCCACGCCACCGGCCGACGTCCCCGCGGCGCCGTGCGGCCTGACGGCGGCGAAGAACGCCGCCGAGCAGCTGCGGTTGTCCGCCCAGAACATGCGGGACTTTTTGGCTGCCGGGGTGCGGGAGCGTCAGCGGCTGGCGACGTCCCTGCGCAACGCGGCCAAGGCCTACGGTGACGTCGACGAGGAAGGCGCGACGGCGCTGAACAACGACGGCGGCGAGGTGTCCGGCGAATCGGCCGGCGGCGTCGGCGGCGACAACTCCGCGGGCCTGCAGGACACCCAGCAGGTCGCTGCCGCCGGCGACGACGGGTTCACCGATTTGAAGGCTGCCGCAACGAAACTGGAATCGGGCGACCAGGGCGCGTCGTTGGCGGCGTTCGCCGACGGATGGAACCAGCTGAGCTTCGCTTTGCAGGCAGATGTCAAGCGGTTCCGCATCTTCGAGAACTGGACGGGCGACGCGGCCACCGCGTGTGAGGCCTCGCTGGACCAGCAGCGCGAGTGGATCACCCACATGGCCAAGCTGGCGACCGCGCTGGGCAAGCAGGGCACCTACCTGGCGCAGCTGCAGTTGTGGGCCAGGCGCTCGCACCCGACGCTGGCCGACATCACCAAACTCGAAGAGCTGTCGAAGGATCCGGCCTACAAGGATCAGGCGATCAAGCTCTACGCCGAGTACCAGTCCAAGTCCGAGCAGGTGCTCAACGAGTACACGAACAAGGCTCAACTGGAAGCGGTGAACCCGCCGAAGCCGCCGGCCGCGATCAAGATCGACCCGCCGCCTCCGGCGCAGACCCCGGGTCTGATCCCCACCCAGGTGATGCAGGCGGCGAGTATGGCCGGCGGGGGTTCGGGTTCGCCAATGCAGGCGCCGATGATGCCGATGACCGGTGGCGGTGCCGGCGGTGGCATGCCGTCCGGCGTTGGTGCCGAGTTGTCGGCGGCCGGCCGGGACGCGGCGGCGAGTCTGCCGAAAGAGCCTGGCATGAAACCGATGTCGCTCGGTGGCGGCGGTGGCGGCGGAATGCCGTCGATGCCGTTGGCGGAGGCGGGCGGCGCCGGCGTCGCGGGTGAGTCGGTGCGGCCGGCCGGCGCGGGCGACATCGGCGGTGCCGGACAGGCCGGTGCCGGCCGGGGCGCCGGCCCGGGCGGCGGCGGTATGGGAATGCCGATGGGCGCCCATGGCCAGGGCGGGGGCGGGTCCAAAACCAAAGGCGCACAACAGGATGACGAGGCGCTCTACACCGAGGACCGGGAATGGACCGAGGCCGTCATCGGTCAACGTCGCCGGCAGGACAGCAAGGAGTCGAAGTGACCGACATGGAGATGGAGCCGCACGTCGCGGCGGCGTTGGCGCTGGCGGCACGATTCCAGCAGGCCCTCGAAGGCACCCTCAACCAGATGAACGCCGGTGCGTTCCGCGGTAAGGACGCGGCCGAGACGGTTGAGGTGACGATCAACGGGCACCAGTGGCTGACCGGCGTGCGTATCAATGACGGCCTGATCCGGGAACTGGGGGCCGAGGCGGTCGGCGCGCGGGTCAACGAGGCACTGCAGAACGCGCAGGCGGCGGCCAGCGAGTACAACGCCGCCGCGGGGGAGCAATTGACCGCCGCACTCGAAGCGATGAGCAGGGCGAGCAACGCCTGAAACAACTTCCTTATCGCCGCCGAGTGTGAATCACCCGACGGCGAATCAGCGTGTCGCGTAGTGAGATTCACGATCGGCGAGAGGAGAGCAGGTGATGGGCATTCCGCGACCGACGGGCGAGTACGCCGGTCAGATGCTCGAACCGGGCGCCTGGCCGCAGGCTGACGAGGACACGTTCTACGACCGCGCGCAGGAGTACAACCGGATGCTGCGCAAGGTCACCGATGTCATGGACGCGGCCCGTCGTCAACAGGTCGAGGTCTTCGACGGCGGCGTCTGGTCGGGTGGTGCGGCCAACGCGGCCAACGGCGCACTCGGCACCAATCTGACCGAGCTGAGCACGCTGCAGGATTACCTGGCCACCGTCATCACCTGGCACCGGCACATCGCCGGATTGATCGCTGCGGCGAAGGCCGAGATCGGCAACAACGTGGACGGTGCTCAGCGCGAGATATCCATCCTGGAGCACGATCCGGAACTCCAAGCCGAAGCGCGCGTCGCCGCCATCAACGCGGTGGTCCGGGCGACGCACGAGGCCAACAGCAGTTTGGTCGCCGAAACCGCCGAACAGGTTCTGGCCTCCAAGGACTGGAGACCGCCGCACAATGCGCTGCAGGATCTGCTGCACCAGGTGATGCCCCCGGCCCCGGACGTGCCGACCCTGGTGGTTCCGTCGCCTGGCGTGCCCAGCCCGGTCGCCCCGGTGCCCACTCCGTTCGAGCCGACACCGGCCAATCCCTACCAGCCGGTCGGGCCGGGCACTCCGGTGCCGCCGGTGACCCCGACGCCGTTCGAGCCGACGCCGGCGAACCCTTACGACCCGGTGAACCCTGGCGCCCCGGTAACCCCGGTCATCCCGGTCACGCCGGTGATTCCGAGCCCGCCGGTCACACCGGTCACCCCGGCCCAGCCGCACCCGGATCGTCCGGTCGCCCCTGCGACGCCGGTGACTCCGATCGCCCCTGCGACGCCGGTCAATCCGAGCCCGAAGCCCACCCCGTCGCCGGCACCGGTCAGCCCGTCGCACCCGACCCCCAGCCCGTCGCCGACGAACCCATCGCCGAATCAGCCGTCGCTGCCCGCGGGCCCCGGTGCATCCCCGACGCCGGGCCCATCGGGTACGCCGAGCACCGAGCCCGTACACGTGAAACCGGCTGCAGCGAACGACCTTTCGCCCGGCCGTACCGAACAGCCCGCGGGCTCCTCCGGACCCGCACACCGCAGCGACGACGCGTCCCCGGCCATGACACCCGCGGCCGCCACCGGTATGGCGGCGCCGATGCGAGGTTCGTCGCCCGGAGTTGGCGGCGCACCCACGGCTGCGGCCACGAACCAGGGCACCGGTGCCGCCGCGGCGGCCGGAACCCGCGCCGCGGGCGGGCGCGCCCCCCAGGCGGGCAAGGCTCCGGTCGCCACGTCGACCCGCGCGGCGGGAGCGCGGACCGCGCCGCCGGCACGTCCGGCGCCCCCAAGCGAGGACACCGACAAGAAGAAGCCGTCCGACGACGTGACGGCGTTGCCGTCGGTGCCCGTCTCGGCGGCTCGCGCGGCACGCGATGCCGTTGCCGCGGCCGTCGGCGCCCGCGGCGCCAAGAAGGACCCGCTGCGGCTGGCTCGACGGGTCGCCGCGGCACTCAACGCACGCGACAGCGGCGGTGACGACGACTACGGGTTCTTCTGGATCACCGCGGTGACCACCGACGGCGAGATCGTGGTGGCCAACAGCTACGGGCTGGCCTACATCCCCGAGGAAGTCCAGCTGCCCGCCAAGGTCTTCATGGCAACCGCCGACCGCGCCCTTCCCGCCGACGAAAAGGCGCGCACCGCAACCTATCCCGTGCTGGCGGTGCAGGGCTGGGCCGCCTTCCACGACCTTGAGCTGCGCGCGGTGATCGGAACCGCGGAGCAACTGGCGAATTCCGATCCGGGCGTGGCCAAGATCGTCCTGGAAGACGACGACATCCCGGACAGCGGAAAGATGGTCGGCCGGTCCCGGCTCGAGGTGGTCGACCCGTCGTCGGCGGCCCAATTGCAGGAAACCGACGACCTGCACCTGCTGGACCTGTTGCCGCCGGCCCCGGCCGACGAGAAGACACCCGACGACGAGCGGCACATGCTCTGGTTCGATCTGATGAAGCCGATGACCAGCACCGCCACCGGTCGCGAAATCGCGCATTTGCGAGCATTTTTCGCTTACGCCACGCACTGTCGCGAACTCGCGCTGCACCGCGCTTACGGTGCGGCGGGCGGGCAACCCCAGCGCCTGGCCGTCGAGGACTTCCTGTACTGGCGGTGCGTCGCCGCGCTGCTCGACAGTGCCCTGACCGGAACCTGCTGAAGACGGGTTCGGCAACAGAATTGGCGCGGGAAGGGCGCGTCAGGTCCGGTAAAATTCGTCGAATGGGGCTCGCACCGAGGGGATGTTGTGATGGCTGAACCACTGGCTGTCGATCCCACCCGTCTCACCGCTGCGGCGAGCAAACTCTCCGAACTCGTTTTCCCCGCTCCGCCCGCCCCGATGCAGGTGGCCGGGACGGACGCGGTGTCGGCGGCGATCAACGAGACGATGCCGGGCATCGAGTCCCTGGTCTCCGACGGCCTGCCCGGTGTCACCGCAGCATTGCGACGGACCGCCGGACGCATGATCGCCGCAGCGGATATCTACACCAAAGCCGACCAGTCGCTGGGCCAAGCGCTGTCGCAGGACGGGTTCGACGGCGCCGCACCGACGCTGGGCGCCATGGCGGCCGCGTCGGGTCAGACGGACGCGGGCACGCTCGGTGCGGCAACGCTGGGCGGGCCGGCGAGCGCGCCCGGACAACTGCCGGGTGCGGCCGGTGGCACCGCGGCCGTGGCCGGAGTTGGCCAACAGTTCGCTGAGGCGGTCAGCGGGCAGGTCGCGGCGGTGACCCCGCACCTGCAGGCGACCGTGCCGCAGCTGGTTCAGCTGGCGCCGCTGGGTCAGCAGCTGACCCCGATGGGCCAGCAGGTGGGGCAGAGCGTGCAGCAGGCCGCGTCGCAAGCGTCGCAGGGCGGCGGTTCGCCGGCCCAGCTGGCCAGTGACAACAAGCCCGACGGCGAGAACCAGGACGACGACGGCGACGACGAAACGCAGTCGGCCGATCGTGCCGCGGCGGGTTCGGCTACGTTGGTCAGCGCCCCGGTGGCGGACACGGCGGCTGCTGCCGGTACACCCGCATCAGGTGGTGCCGCCGGCCCGGTCTGACCCGGCCGGTTCAGAACCGCAGATTGCGCACCATGTCGTAGACACCGGTCACCCACAGCAGCAGCGGGATGACGGAGGCGACCACAGCGCCGTCGATCAGCTCCGAAATCCGTTTGGCCACTGGCGAAACGCGCCGCACCGGCGCCGTCGCGCCGGTCACCACCAGAGAAATGACCACCAGCGCGAGGTAACCGCCCAGGATCAACGCGGCCCACTGCGGGTACCAGAGACTCAGCTTGACGGTGACCCCGGTCGGGATGCCGACAGTCGCGGCCAGCAATGCCCAGGCACACCAGCGGTCGGCGTATAGCCGGGAACGGAAGCCGCAGAGCACCATCAGCAGCGCGGCGATCACCAGGGTGTGGACGAAAAAGTGCCCTCGTGCCACCACCGCAACCGCGCCGCTGGCCAGAATCAGCGCACCCGCTGTTACGAAGCCGATCAGCAGTTGCTTGGCCAGTTTGCTGCGCTCGGTGAGCCGGGCCGCCGAGTTGGGCACCGACGCGATGATCGCCTGCCAGGTGGGGGTCTCGCTGGTGGTCGTCTCGTCGGTGGCGACCGGATCGAGCAGTTCTTCGTTGTCCACGGTCTCGCCCGGAACGGGTATGGGCGGCAACGCGATCCGGGCCACGGCGACCGTCAATTTGGCCGCGGTGGTGATGACGAACAGGCCGAAGGCGATCGCACAGGCCGGGACCCAGCGCTGGTAGCCGTATCCGTACGCGATCGCGGCACCGAGCAGCGCGATCGCGGCTATCACGGCAAACGAGGACAACTCGTGGCGTCGCCTCGGCCCGCCACGCACCAACAAGGTGACGAGCAGCACCGCGGTGGCAGCGGCGGCGAGCTGCGGCGCGCCCAGCGCGCTCACCCCGCGGGGCAGCGGCACGGCGATCGCCGCCGCGGCCGCGATCAACGGCACCGATGCCATCAGTAGGCACTCGGCGAACTCGGCCTTGCGGTAAAAGCGGTTGGCCACGAAAGATCCTGCCAGAACGGCGATTCCGACCAAGCCCAGCGCCAGTGCCCAGTACCAGCTGCGGCCGGTCAGCCACCACGCCCGCATGGCCGCCAGAGTGATCGGCACCGCCAGGATCGGAATCGCCACCCCGATGAACCGGTCCACGGCCGGCCGGTCGAACTCAGGGGACTCGTCCAGCACCGCGATCGCGTCGATGACGTCTTCGACGAGCGGTCGGTACCGTTCGGTCCGGCTCGCGGCCACCAGGGTCAGCAACGATCCGTCGACGACTCCTGCCTCGTCCAGGGACTGGTCGAGTTTCAGCGGCGGTGCTCCCGGCCTGGCGAAAGTCCAGACGCCCTGTGCGGCGAAGTCGAAGCCGGCCAGGATGTCGGGCGGGGTGTCCTCCAGCAGCTCGGCGAGCACCGCGACGGTCTCGTCGATGTAGGTGGACATTGGTGTGGCCGCGGGCAACACCAGATCCGTCATCCGCCGTCCGGTCAGCACGGTCACCCGAGTGGTGGCGGGTCGTGCGGGCGTCGCGCCCGCCGTGCTGGTACCGGCAGTGGCAGTAGGTGCGCTCAACGACGTCCCGCCCTTTCGAAGTCGTCGGACAGAGCCGCGGCCAGTTCGAGGACCCGGCGCTTGTAGTCGGGGTCGAGTTGGTCGAGTTGAATTTCGGACCCGGTCGCGATGTGCTTGTCCCACGGCAGCAGTACCACCCGGTCGGGCCGTACCAGTTGTTGGAACTGGCGCACCAACTGCTTCTCCGCGACGTTGGTCTCGCCGACCGCGACGTGGTTGACGACCACCACCACACGATCGAGCAGATCTTGATAACCGTTGTGGCGCAACCACTTCAGGGCACTCTCGGCCTGCCGGGCGCTGTCCACCGACACGTTGGTCACGATCACGATGGCCGACGCCGTCTCCAGCACGCCTCGGGTCACCGGGTCGAACAGGCCTGGGCCGCAGTCGGCGAGCACCAGGTTGTAGAACTTCGACACGGTGTCGACCGCGAGGCGCAGGTCCTCGCCGCTCAGCCCGCGCGCGGCGGTGGCGTACTCCGCAGTCGGCAGTATCTCGAGGTTGTCGGAGTTCACACTGATGTGTGCGCGGACGTCGTTGTAGTGCGACACGTTCTTGTCGGCCACCAGGTCGGCGATGGACGACGGCGAGGTGCGGCCCGCGCGCTCGGCGAGGTTTCCGCAGCCGGGATCCGCGTCCAGCCCCAGGATGCGGTCGCCGCGCACCTGCGCGAGCATGGTGCCCAGCGTGACCGTGGTGGTGGTCTTGCCGACGCCGCCCTTGAGGCCGAGCATCCCGATCTGGTACGAACCACGCGGCTGACGGCGAATCCGGGTACGCAGGCTCAGTTCGTACTTCTCGTCCCGGGACAGGCCGGGGTTGATCCGGGTGAGCCGGTAAAGGCCACGGCGCCAACCCCGTTGGGGGATGGGCTTGGGGCCGGCCGGTGCCGGTGGCTGCGGCTGTGGTGCAGCGGTGGGCGCCGGTGCGGTGGCCTGTGCAGCCGGTGCAGCGGGGGTGGACGCCGACGGCGCCGGGCTCGGTGGCGCCGGCCGGACCGGAGGGGGTTTCGGTGCCGCACTGCGTCGTTCGCCGGGAGGCTGCGAGTCGGGTCGGGGCCGGGTCGCCGGGGGCTTGGGTGCCCGCGCGGCAGGTGCGGCTTGGTTGAGCTGGAACGGTACAGTCGGCGGTTCGGGCGCGACTGGGCGTGCCTGCCCGACCTGGTTTTCGGGCATCGGGACGCGGAAGTAGGGGCCGCCCCCCGGGTCTGGTTCGCCGGAATCCGGGTCCGGCAGATAGCGGTGTCCGCGCCGCGCCCGCCGCGGCGGCTCGGTGGTTCGGGGCGCCTCAACCGGCGGCGTCTCGGGTGGGTGCGCCTCGGTGGGGTGCGGTGCGGGCTGCTGTGTCGGGCCCAGCCGCACCCGCCGGTTGGGGATGTCGCCGGACGCGGTCTGGGTGCGCTCGCTCGGCGGCACCGGAGGCGGCGCCGGACGATCCCACCGGACCGGCGGCGGTCCGGTCGGGGCGGCGCGGTGCGGCGGCGCGCCATTGGTGGGGGAGGGGGCTGACGGCGCCTTGGGGGCCGGGGGCCGAACCGGGGGCGCCGGGGCCGCTGACGGCGCTTGCGGTGGTGCAGGTGTTGCGGCCGAGATCTGTTGCGGGCGAGGTGGTTCGGCTTGCGCGGGCTGTTGCTCGGCGGGCGCGGCTTCGCCGGCAGGCTCCGCATCTTGTCGTGGCGGCTCGGCTGCGGGCGGCGCCACGGGCGGTGGTTCGGGCTCGTACTGCGGCAGCGCGGGCGGCGGCGGTGGTGGCGGTCCACCGATGGGCATCGGCGGAAGTGGTGATTTCGACCCCGCGGCTGGCCCGCTGACCGGCGCCGGCTCCGTTGCCGCGGAGGGTGGTTCGGCAGATGCGGGCGCCGGTTCGGGAGGCGCGGAAGGCGGTAGGGGAGCCGCGGGCGGTGCGGGAGCGGCGGGCGGCGGTGCGGGAGGCGCGGGAGGCGCGGGAGGCGCGGGCGCCAACGCCACCGGCGCTGGTGGCTGTGACCAGTCGACCGGTGGCGGGGTGGGCGTACTCCGGCCATTTTCGGGTACGACCCCGGCCAAGGCATTCGGGTCGAAAAAAGTTTGCCCGGCGTCATCTTCGCGCAAATCGGAATCCGCGGCGGGCCGAAAGAGCGCGTCATAGTCGGCCGGCATCAGAACCTCTCGGAATTTCGCCAGAACGTATTAAGCACGAGAAGGGGCGAGATCCCCCGAACTGGGTTGAACTCGCCCGATCTCGTGCCTCGAGAGTCTACGCGTACAAAGGGGTTTTGTTACGCGAACATCCCCGTCACGTTGCCCTCGGTCGACTGCATGGCCTGACCGGCCTCGCTGATCGTGCGGGCCAGGTTCTGCAGCGCGTTGTTGAGGTCCTGGGCGGTGGCGTCCCACTTCTGCTGAACGCCCTGGTAGGCCTCCGAACCACTGCCGCCCCATGCCGCGGCGAGCTTGGTCAGGGACTGCTTGCCCTCGTCGAGCAGGGAGTGAATGCTCGTGACATTTCCCTGGATGGTGCTGGCCGCGGCCTCGATACCCGCGAAATTCCACTGCTGTTCTGTCATGTCGTTGCTCCGTTTTTCTTGGTGGTATTTGGGGGATTTGAGGAAACTGATCAGAAGCCCATTTGCGAGGACAGTGCTTGCTGCTGCTCCTCGTCGGCCCGCTGGTATTGGACGCCGGCCTGACGGATATTCGTCGAAATCTCGTCGAGTTCGGCTTTTTGCTTGTTGGCGGCTTCCTGGAACCGCACCACGGCGGCCTGGGCGGCCTGACCGGCGGCACCCTGCCACTGACCCTGCAGCGACGCTGCGGTGGACTCGACCTGGTCGATCTGGGTCTTCAGGTCGGCCGAGATCCGCTCGAAGTTACCTGCCTCTTGCGCGAGGGCAGCGGCATCAGTCTTCATCTCTGCCATGCTGGACTTCTTTCTCTCTTTCCATTCCTCGCCATCGGTTGGCAAGTCTTCCGGCCCGGTTGACCGGGAAGTCTGCGGTGGCTGTGGGGATCACCAGTCGTCATCGTCGTCCCACAGGTCTTCTTCTGGTTCGTCGTGCTCGTCGGCCGCTGCGGCCGGAACGGCGAGCGCCGCCCGGGTGCCGCCGCCTGGTGCGCCCTGACCCAGCGCGCCGGTACCGACCGGGGCGGTGCCACCCGTCGCCGATTCCCCGGCTGCGGCCGCCGGCAGCACCGCCGGACCGGCCGGCTTGTCGATCAGCCCGGTCATCAGCGGTGTGCGGGCCAACGTGCCGCCGGCGCCCGGGATTGCTTCCCCGCGTAGCAATCCCGCGCCGACACTCGCGCCCGAGCCGCCCGCAAGCGGGTGGTTGGACAGCGGGCTGGCCCCGAGTAGACCCAGCTGGGCTTCGTCGTCGCCCAGTCCGGTACCGGTGCCGCCCGAGTTGCTGCCCAGCTGGCTGAACATCGAGGTCATCTGCTGCGCCGGCTGGGCGAGCTGCTGCATGGGGCCGCTGAGTTCGGCGACCTGCCCGGCGGTGGCCTGCACCGTCTCCGGGGTCAGCGCGCCGAGCTGGGCCGGCATACCGATCAGCGGGCTCGACGCCATGCTCTGGCTCATCCCCGGGTCGAGGATGGCCGCCATCGGCTCGATCTTGTCGAACATCGTGTTGACCAGCGTCTCGGCCTGATAGATGTCCATCGCCACGGCTGCCTGGGTCCACATCCGGACGAAGTAGTCGATCTCGTTCAACGCGATCGGAATGGTGTTGATGCCAAGGAAATTGGTGGCGCACAGCACCGCGGTGGTGATGTGGTTGGCCGCGATCTCGGGCAGCGACGGTGTGGTCGCCATCGCCTGGGTGTAGGCGGCGGCTTGGGCGGCAGCTTGCATGCCGCGCGTCTTGGCCTGCGCCGAGGCGGTCTGCAGCCACGTCACCATCGGCAGCGCGGACGAGATCGCCTTGTCGCTGCCGCCGCCGGTCCAGGCTTCGCCCAGGGAGTTCAGCCGCGCGGTCAGTTCGACGGCTTGAGCGTCCAGGGCGGCGGCCAGGGATTCCCATCCCGCGGCGGCAGCCAGCATCGGTGCCGGTCCGGCACCGGCCATCAGCCGAGCGGTGTTCAATTCCGGCGGCATTGCGTGCCACAGCATGGTGATCAACTCCCTTCCGGCTCGATTTTGTCGGTAATCGGCGAAAACGCAGGCGCCATTCCAATTTGTTCAGTTATGCAATGAGGAAATGGTTTCCCGGGCCTGAACGTCGTCGTTATCGCCCTACACGAATCCGGCGGTCGGTGACTGTCGTAGCTCGATTTCTCGGTGTCGGCGAGAACCCGGTTCGTCGGTGTCGAAATAATCCTAACCGGGGTCCGGGGGTGCTCCGAACACTTATTCTGCGAGCTCGTCGGGGGGCTCGATGTACGGGGCCTGGATCACCTCCTTTCCGTCGGGAGAGACGAGAAATGCCTGGCCAGGTGGCCGACGTTTGACCTTGAACTCGCTGGAGGGAAACTCCTGTTTCTCGCCGGAGAGGAACATCGTCGGTGCGCCCGACCCGAACGCGGCCCCGACGAACTTGTCCATCGTGGCCTTGTAGGCCTGGCTCATCTGACAGGTGACAATGATGTGTAATCCGATATCCGCGGCTGCCGGCAACAACGGGGCCAACGGCGCCATTGGCGGCATGCCGCTGGCCGCGCCGACAATCATGTGCCAGTCGTCGACAAGCAACACCACGTCGAATCCACTCCACCACGATCGAGAACGCAATTGTTGTGTCGTCAGATCGGTCGGGGGCAGGCGCTTTTTCAGGTTCACCGCCAGCGCCTGAATCGCCTCGTCCAGGCTCGCACTGTTGCGGTTGATCGCACCGGCCTGCAGCAGATGCGACTGCGGGACCGCGTCGAGCAGGCCGGAGCGGTAGTCGGCCAGCATGAAGCGCACCTGCTGCGGACTGTTGCGAGCACAGATGGCGCGGGCGACGGCGTGCGCGATGGTGGTCTTGCCCGACTTGGCCGCCCCGAAGATCAACAGGTGCGGGTTGGTGTGCATGTGGCTGTAGGCCGGCGTCAGATCGGACTCGCGCAATCCGATCGGAATTTCCCACCGGGTGCGGTAATCCGCGTCGGGTCCGGGCGGGTTGGGATCGAGTTCGTAGAGGTGGATCCGCGCGGGCAGCATCCGGACCGGCGGCGCCTGCTCGGTGGTCTGGGCCGCGATCTGGGCCACGCCGGCCGTCATCGCCTCCACCAGATTGTCGGTGCTGTGCACGCCGTCGAACCTGGGGACGCCGATCATCAGGTGGTGCTTTTCCATCGACACCGCCCGGCCGGGCCGGTTCGCCGGGATCTCCCGGGTGATCCGGTCGATCTGCGTCTCGTTGACGTCGCCGAGCCGGAACTCGATCTTGGTGCCCAGGTAGTCGCGCACGCGTGACTTCAGCTCCGTCCACCGCGGTGTGGAGATGATGACGTGGACGCCGAACGCGAGGCCCTGCGCGGCCAGATCCTGCACCGGCGCTTCCAGTTCGGAGAACTCGCTGACGAAACCGGGCCACCCGTCGATGATCAGGAACACGTCACCGTAGGGATCGGCCGCGACAGGCTGGTTCGGGTCGTCGCGCAGTTGCCGGTACGTCGCGATCGAGCCGACCCGGTGCTCTTTGAACAGTTGCTCGCGTTGCCGCATCACCGCCTGCATCTCGGCGACCACGCGATGCACTTTGTCGGGCTCGGAGCGGTTCGCCACCCCGCCGACGTGCGGCAGGTTCTCCAGATAGATCAAACCGCCGCCACCGAGGTCGATGCAGTAGAACTGCACGTTGCGCGGGGAGTGGGTGGCGGCCGCCGACATCACCAATGTCTGTAGCAGCGTTGACTTTCCGGTCTGCGGCGCACCGCCGATGCCGATGTTGCCGCCCGCGCCGGACACGTCTACACCCCATGTCTCCTGCAGGTGCCGCCGCGGTTCGTCCATGATGCCCAGGGCGAATCGCAACGGGCGCCGTCGATCCCGGGCGATCAGTTCGTTCAGCGGCGTCGGGTCGGCCAGCGGCGGCAGCCACATCTTGTATGCGCGGGACTCGCCGGTGCCCAGCTGGTCGAGTATCACCTCGCGCAGCGCGCGCGGTTCGGCAGTCTCGGTCATGACGTCAACGCCTCCTCGGTCACCGGGGCGGCGGTGAATCGGTGGATCCTCACGGCCTGCCTGGCGGCCGGCGGACCGCCGCGCCCACCGTCGCCGTCGGTGTCGGAGACCACCGGCGGAAGGTACGGGGTACCGGTGTAGAAGGTGCTGAACTTCACCGGATCCTCCATGCCGACCCGCAGGAACCCGACGCCGCTCTCCTTGTTGGTGATGTACTGCGCCTCCGGTGTTCCTATCACCGCCTTGGACTCATGAGAGCTGGTGGTGCGCAGCGCGATTCGATACGTCAGGTTGGGTTCCAGTTTGTCTATGCGCACCCCGCCGGTTTGCAGCGACTGGGTGGCCAGCAGCAGGTGCACCCGCAGTGAACGGCCCACCCGGCAGATCCGGTCGAACAGGCCGATGAAGTCCGGATGGCTCTGCAGCAACTCGGCGAACTCGTCGACCACCACGAAAAGCGTTGGCAGCGGCGGCAAGTCGGCGCCACGCTCCCGGTACTTCTCGTATTCGGCGACGCCGGAGAGTGCGCCGGCCGCGCCCACCTGCATGCCGGCCTGCCGCAGGATGTTCTGCCGGCGGTCCAGTTCGCCGGTCAACACCTCACCCATTCGGCTCACCAGCTCGGCTTCCTCGGCCATGTTGGTGACGACGGCGGCGGTATGCGGAAGCTTTTCCATACCAAGGAAAGTGGACCCGCCCTTGAAGTCGGTGAGCAGCAGGTTCACCTGATCGGGGTGGGTCATCGCGACCAGCGAGAGGATCAGGGTGCGCAGGAATTCCGACTTGCCCGACCCGGTGGTACCGATCAGCATACCGTGCGGACCGGCGCCGAACTCGGCGCCCTCCTTGATGTCGAGGTACATCACGTTGCCGGTCTTGAGCTCGTGGCCGAATGGGATCCTGAGGCGGTCCCGGTCGGTGTCGGTGTACATCCGCCAGCGGGCCGGTGTCACCTCCTCGACACTCTTGGCGCCCACCAGTTGGTGCCACTCGCTGGCGACCTTCTTCTGCACCCGTTGCGTCCGGTCGAGAATGGTGCCGGTGATCGACCAGCCGGCCAACTTGCGGGCCAGCCGGGTCGCCTCCGCGGGTGACATGCCGTCGGCGGCCGAGACCACCAAGCGGAACTGCTGGCCGGGCAGCCGGTCGTCGGCTGAGCCGTTCTCGGCGACCCGGATGCGGTAGGCCGAGCCGCGGTGGTTGCCCAGCGTGATCACCGTGACCCCGGCGCGGCCGTCGGGCGGGAATCCGGCCTTACCGCCGGTGAGGTCGACGACGACGACGTACGGTTCGGTCGGCAACGTATCGGGGGCGTGCGGGCCGCGGGCGGCCAGGTCGGCCAGGCCGTCCGGGCGGGTGTAGATCAGCCGGACCGGTCCGGCGGCGTCGGTCTCGGTCTGATGCGCAACGTGCGGCAGCCATTTCAGCCAGGACCAGTCGGGATCGTCCGGGTCGTCGGTGAGGACCCGGATCTGCAGCAGATCCGGCGGATGGAACACGGCCAGGTGGCAGATCATGGCGGTGAGCAACCGGTCCGCGCCGGGCCGCTCGCCGCCCAGGGCGATGGTCGGAAAGGTGCGCAGCTGCAGCAGTTTCGGGCAGTCGTGAATCAGACCGTGGGTGCGCAGGAACTTCACCACCCACATGTGGCTCACCGGCTCCAGGTACGGTTGCGGCGCCGCGCTGGCCGCCGCCAGTTCGCCGCCGACGGCCGGTTTCAGCAACCGGTCCACCGCCGGCTGGTCCCCGATCCCGATCCGGGTGGCCGCGTAAAAGTCACTGTTGGCCGGCCGGGACCACTGCCGCTGGGTGCCGACGATCGACAGCAGGTCGTCGGGATGTGGTGCGTGGTAGGAGAAGAACGCCACTTGCGAGGTGGCCGAGGAGGTGACCCGGCCGCGCAACCCCGCGAGATAACGTAGGTATTCCTTGCGGTCGGCGTTGATCTCCGGCACCTTCTTGCCGCCACCGCCGGTGCCGCCGGCCATCCCGCCGACCATCATCATGATCATCATCAGCGGCATCATCAGCATGTAGGGCGACAGTTGCTTGGTGCCGCCGACCAGCATGATCGCGATCATGCCGACCATGCAGCCGCCCATCACGTAGGGCAGCGCCTTCTGCACGCCCGACGGCGGGATGTCGACGCCGAGGTCGTCGGGCGGGGTGAGGCTGATCTCGCCGGGGGTCAGCCGGGGGCCGCGGGTGATGGTCGGGGTGAACTTCTTGGTCGTCATGAAATGTCGGTCCTCACTGGGGGACACCGGGCGTGCCGGCCGGTACTTTCCGGGGGGTCGGGTCGGCGGGCAAGGTTTCGTGTTCGAGCATCGCGGCCTCCTTCGACAGCACCGGACCGTCCACCAGCAGCCGAATGATCTCCCAGGGAGCGGTTTTCGGCGAACTCAGGCCGAGGGCCTTCGCCGCGTCGGCGTTGGGCACTCCGTACCGCACCCCTTCGGGGTCGATGTAGTACATCGATTCGCCGAACCGCGGATCCGGTGACTGCAGCCGTACGAACCTGCCGCCGTCGATGTAAATCGTTGCGGTTCCCTGAATCTGCTTGATCCCGGTGTTCATCAGGGACGGCGATATCGGCAGATGCCGACCGGAGAGCACCGTCTGTTTGGGTGCCTGGTCCCCGGAGGCGCGTTCCCAGGCCCAGCACAGCGTGGGTTCGGCGGGCCGGGCCAGGATCTTGAGTTGTTCGTCGGGAAGCGGTGAGGGATAGACGCGCTCGGGGATTCTCACCACGACGCTGGGTACCACCGCCGGGGGAGCGATGAGTCCGTGGGACTGGGTGGCGCGCAGTGCCGCCGCGGTGGTGGAGTTCACCATGGCAATGCCGTCGGGCAGCACCACGTAGTAGTGCGGTCCTTTCTCCGCGTGGATCAGGAACACCGAGCCGATCACCAATTCGTCGGGCAACCCCAGGGTGTTGGGCGCGCCCGCGTCCGGGATCGGTGGCAGCTGCCAATTGCCTTGGCTGGGCAGCGCGTTGAACATCCCCTCGGAGATGGGCACGGCCTTGGCGTCGACCGGTATCCCCATCGCGGAGGTGAGTGCGCGGTCGTTGAGATCGATTGCGTGGCGGCCCTTTTCGGTGATAATCCACTGCTGGCCCTGGTAGGTCGCCAGCAGGGCCTCGTTCGAGTCGACCGGGTCCACGGTGGGATCGATCTGCAACGGCATCGCGATCACCGAGGTCTGCACCACCGGCGCGGCACTGTCAGCGCGGGACACGGTGTCGCACAACGTCCACACCGAGTTGTTGCCGCCGGACACCGGTGTCGCATAGGGCGCGCCGGGGATGCCCAGGGTCTGGCCCAGCGTCATCTTGCTCAGTTCGGAGGACTTCACGGCGGCGGGGTTGGCCGGGCTGCCCAGCACCAGCCGCGCCGAGGTCAGGTTGTAGACCGGGTGCATATGCCCCGAGACGATCACGTACAGCTCGTTGGTGCTCCGGTCGGTCAACAGGGTGGTGTTGCCGAGCTTTCCCTGAGGTTTGAAGTACGCCAGCAGACCCGCGCCCACCAGGATCACCACCGCGATCACGACGCCCAGCCATACCGACCGGCTGTAGAACTGCAACGGATCGTCGAACATGCGGGTGTCGCGCCGCACGATCGCGTGCTCGACGCGGCGGAGCAGGAAGCGCCAGCCGCTGACCTGGACCTTGGTGGTCAGGCGAAGCCCCATGTCTTACTCTCTCGTGTTGAGGTGGGCATGCACCGTGGCGATTGCCTCGGCCATGTCCGTGCCGTTGATCTCCTGTAGTCGGTCCACATCCAACGATTCGATGTCGAGGCCCTGCGCCAGCCGCATGTCCCGGCACTGCTCGGCGGCCTCGACCAATTGCCTTGCGTAACGGCCGTTCCCGGCGATGTCGAGGGCCGGCCGGCCGCGCAGGGTGCGGTCGTGCAGTTCCTTGGCCGCGTTGAGGAATTCGTCGGCGGCTTCGGGACTCAACATCGAGTCATTGTCTTTGGCAATGACTTTGGCGATCTCGAGGAGTTCGTCGGGGCTGTAGGTGTCGAATTCGATCCGGGTGGCGAAGCGCGAACGGAGCCCTTCGTTGGTCTCCAGCAGCCGGTCGATGTCGTTGCTGTATCCGGCGATGATCACCACCAGTCGGTCGCGGTCGTTCTCCATCCGGGCCAGCAGGGTGTCCAGCGCCTCCTGGCCGAACGGGTCGGTGCGGCCATCGCGCTCCTGAACCAGCGCATACGCCTCGTCGATAAACAGCACACCGCCCAGAGCCTGGTCGATCGTCTTGGCGGTCTTGACCGCTGACTGCCCCTCGTATTCCGCGACGAAGTCCTTGCGGGAGGTCTCCACGAGCTTCGGTTCGGAGATGACCCCCAGTCCGGCCAGAATGTTGGCCACCACCCGCGCGATCGTCGTCTTGCCGGTGCCGGGTGGGCCGGTGAAGATCATGTGCTTGCTGGGTTGCGCCACCTTCATGCCCTTGGCGGCGCGCACCCGGGCCATCAGGGTTGCCGCCCGGTAGCGCTCGATCTGCGTCTTGACCCGGGACAGGCCGATCTGGCGATCCAGTTCGGCCTGGGCTTCGGCCAGCAGCCGCTCGCGGCCGGAGTTGTCGGTCACCACACTGCCCGGATCCCACGGATCCGCGCGGGAGGCAATCTGCTCGGCCGTCGTCGTCTTCAGCCGGTAGGTCGGATCTTTCAGTGCTGCAGCCACTTTGGGGTCCGGATGGGTGGTCTGCAGCCACTCCAGCAGCGCCACTGCCGCGTCTTCGTTGCCCTGGCTGCGCCGCGCCATCGCCAAAAACCACGCGATGGCCTGCGCGCATGCCTCCCCGGCGGGCGAGTCGTTGGCCTCGGTGAGCCGCCGCTCGGCCTCGGTGAACAGGCCCAGGTTGGCTGCGGCCACCCCGTGCGCGACCCCGGCGGCGCCGGTGAGGAACTTGTCCGGCCACTTGCCGGCGCCCTTGACTTGGTCGATCACGTCGGTCCAGCGTTCGGCGGCGCCGTAGATCACCGCCTTGAGCCAGGACACCAGGTGCTCGGACCCGCCCGCCGCTCCTGGCGCCATCGCGTCGAGGGCCTCCAGCGCGTCGGCGTAATTACCTTGGGCCGCTTCGGATGCCGCGAATCCCATGGTGACGGCGAGCGGGGACGTGACCGGGTAGGTGATGTCGCCGTAGAGCCCGCCGATGGCGACCCGTGCGTTCACCGCACTCATCGAGATCTGTGCGGACCCCGAAAGTTGGCCGAAGTTGCGGCGCGAGTACCAGGCCCGGAACAGCGTCACCCGGTCGGTGTCGCCGCACCGGATCCGGCCCACCCAGGCGTCACACGCTGACTCGTCGTAATCGGTGATCTCGGTGAACAAATCGAGTGAACGTGCCTCCGACAACGGCAGCATGCCGACGGCACTGTCGAACAGACCGGCCAGGCGATCAGTCATTGATCACCGTTGTACCGGGCGGTGTAGTCCACCTCGTAGCGGGTGGCGAAGACCTCGGCCTCGCGGGCCGCCGCCTCTTCCGGGGTCGGCAGGTTCAGCGTCATCCCGACGAACTCGTGCAGCAGGTTGTTCTGCGCGTCGCCGTCACCGGTCATCTCGCTCATGTTCTCCACCATGAACGTGTGCTGGGCGGCCCGGGCCTTCTGCCGAGCCAGGTCGGCGATCACGAAGATCTCCTCCGATAACGCGGACTCGGACATGCTCGAGGCTTTGTCGGTCACGGTGATGTGCTGGACGCGTCCGTCCATCAGCGCCGTCACCGACACCGAACCCTGCGGGTTGGTCACCGTGAACAACGCAAGGTCGGGCTCGTCCTGGTGTTCCGTCAGACCGGCAAGGGCGTCCAGTTCCGTTCCACTGTCACCGGATTCGGTGTCCCCGACGGGCGGTGCATAGTCGCTGAGCGCGTCCAGCGACGATTCCTCGGCGGCGCTGCCGCCGGAGAAATCCAGCGCACCGAGATCGTCGGTGTCGTAGTCGTTCCCGGGCAGGTCCACTGTGGCGCCCCTTTCTGAACTCGTGGCTGGCGAAAAGTGTGTCAGCCTGATGCGGCGGCTTCGGCGTGGTCGTACCAAGAGCCGGCCGGTAACAGCTCGACCAGGCTGTCCAGCGCCCGCTGCAGATTCTGTTGCGTGCCGGCGAGGAAACTCCCGTACAGTTCGCCACCCACGCGCCGCGGGAGCGACACCAGCCGGCCGTGCTCGGAGTCGAGCACACCCGCGGCCGCCGGGGTGGTGGCGGTGGTGCCGCCGGGATTGCGTTGGCTGGCCACGATCTCCACCCAACCGGTCGGGTTGCTGACGATCTCGCTGAAGATGCGGGCCTGGGCGGGCGCGACGCCGTGCCGAGTCAGCTGCGCGGCCGTGGTGCACTCGGCCAACTCGTGGGCCAGCCCCGTCAGCGGTTCGACGTTGGCCGGATCGGCCGGCCCCAGCACGGTCGTCAGCATTCCCGCCAGACCGACCTGGGCAGCGACCAGCTGCAACACCAGCAGGTCGTCGTCGCGGGCCGCGACCACGTGGGTTTCGCCCCTGCGGCACACCACGAATCGCACCATCACGCCCCGGTCGCGTCGCCACCAGCGGCACTCCAGGGTGCGGTCGGCCCTGCTGATCGTGTCGACCATGGCGGCGACAGCCGGATGCGGCAGGCCGTTGTGGTCCAGCACGCCCTGCCCGGTGAGATCGCGTTGCACCTGGTCCCATACGACAGCGCGCAGATCCTCTTGCGGGATGTTGGGCCGGATCCCCAGTGCAACAGGGAAATCGACCAGGTGCAGTCGATCGGCGATCACCAGCATGCCGTCGATGGTCAACTCGACCCCGACGACGTCGTCGTACAGGCCCGCGCGGCCGGAAGCGAGCGGACCGGCCATGATCAGCCGAAGATCTTGTCGATGACGCCGGCCAGACCTTCGTCGGCCTTGAGGTAGGCGCTGGCGGCCGAGAGCAGGTTGGTGGCCAACCCGTTGCTGACGGCCTGCACCCCCTTACCGGTGTTGGCACGGTTGGTCTCCACGTCGCGCAGCGCGTTGTTGAACTTCGACGTGAACGAACCATGGGTCATCGAGACTCGCCCGCTGATCCCGGTGACCGAACTGGTGGCGGTCTGGAATTGGCCTGCGATGTCGGTCTGCATACCCGACAGCACCTTCAGGAACGAAGGCACGACGCCGAGAACTCCTGACATGGGAAAACCCTCCTCTACGGTTAAGGTTCTACTCGCTATGGCTTTGGCTTGCTATGGTTTTGGCTGGTTACAGGCCGATTGCCGAGTCTTAGAGCACGGTTCCCGGCGGACTCTGTCCGCCACCGGTTCCCGCGTCGACGGGCGCGCGTTCGGCGCCGGCGATTCCGGCGGCCGCACCCGCCTGCTCGTCGTCCGAGTCGTCCTGCTGGCTGCCTTGTTGGGCCTGGGCGGAAATCATCTGGGCCTGTTGGCCGGCCATGCTGCCCAGTTGGCCGGGACCGCCGCCGGCCGCCATGAGTTGTTGCAGCTGGCCCATCGTGGACGTGACCTGCCCGACGCCCGGTAGCTGGGCGAAGCTGAGCAGATTGCTGAAGCTCAACGCCGGCAGACCGGCGAAACCACCCAAAAAGTCCGGTAGCGCGGCCAATTCGGTCCAGGTGGGCAGTTTTGCCATGTTGCCGACGCCGGGGAATAGATCGCCGAGTCCGGGTAGCCCGGGGAATAGGTCGGGGATGCCGGGCAACCCGGGCAGGCTGGGGAAGCCGGGGATGAGGCCGCCCAGGTCGGGCAGGCTGCCGCCGAAGTCGGGCAGGCCCGGGATGGACGGCCACTGGAACTCGGGCAGGCCGGGTATCGGCAGGGTGAAGTCGGGGACGCCGACCTGGGGCGGCCAGGTGAAGTCAGGCAGGCCGGGGATGTCGGGCAGGCCGGGGATCGGGATGTCGGGCAGCTTGGGCGGCCAGACGGTGTCGATGATGTCGCCGATGATGTCGGGGATCAGCCCGGCCAGGCTGGGCAGGTTCGTCAAGATGTCGAGCAGCCGGCCGCCGAGCCCGATCATGTTGAACGCGTTCATGGCGGTCATGATCGTCAGGTACAGCAGGGCGCCGCCGACGACAGTCATCGCCAACCCGCACGCCGGGATCGCCATCGCCACCGAGATGGCGTCACCGACGATCCAGAGGTTGTCCTCGCACCACTTGCAGGCTTTGTACACGCCGTCGACCATGCTCTTCATGGCGCGCAGTACTTTGCGGGTGCTTTCCACGTGCTCGGCCTGATTGGAGATCAGGTTGCCGGTCAGACCGTCGATCTCACCCATCAACTTCGCGCGAAGTTGTTGGGCGGTGTTCTGATTCAAATAGGCGGTGGCCGCGTCACCGATCCAGTTGGTGCCCGGAATGGCCAAACCGATCTTGTCGGCCACTCCTTTGAACAGCGCCGAACCTGCGTTGAAAACGTCGCCCGGGTCGGGAATGCCGTCGCCCAGTAAAAACAGTTGAGTGTAAATGAAGTTACTGGTGGTCTTGCATATCGCGCTACCCGACATTTGCAGAGTTCCTCACGTTGGCTTGTTGGAGTGCACGGTCTCGTTTTCGTTATGCACCTTCGCACCGTAGGACGAGCTTAACAGCGTGGTGGCAGGGCTAGATGCACGAATTTTCAGGCTGCGCCGTGCTTTTCGGGCGTATGCGGAATCGGCCGGGCTGGGCTTGGCGGTATTGTCGGCGCGCCATCCGTCGAGCAGCCTCGGTGCCGCGAGAGCGCGCCGCGGCACCGGAGGGCAGCTCAATTGATTTGGCTGATAAGCGTTTCGATCGCCGCGGCGGTCTCGGCCGGTAAAGGTTCTTCGGCTTCGGCGCGAACGATCATTTCCTCGGTGACTCCGGCCGCTTGTGCCGTCTCCGAAGTAGAAAGATTGGCGCGCCGGCGCGCTGCATACAGCCGCTGCGCCAGTGTGGCGCCGGGTGCCGTTGCGCCCAGCGTCATCAATTGGTCGTGATATCGGCGCACCGCACCCATCGCCTTGATCAATTCCGGAGTGATACGGCTGATGCGGGTGGCCTGAACGGCGATGCCTTCGAGTTGCCGTAAATCGGCGAGGATCGGCGCCGCGCGCTCGGTGAACTCGGGATCCTGGGGCGAGGGCAGTGCCGCGATCGCCAGGCTGCACGTGTCCACCGCGGCGGCCACGGCCTGGGCGATCAACGATGCCGGACCCTGTGCGGGCGGCGCTGATTCGGGGGCGGCGTCGGGCACCGGTTGCGGCGCCGGATGGGGTGCGGACTGGTGCGCCGGTTGTGCCCCGTCGCGGATCCGCGCGATGGTTCCAGCGGGCCACTGCAGCACTTCCTCGAGCTTGGCCCGAGTGCGTTCGCGGGGCCAGCTGCGGCCTTTCTCGAAGGAGATCAGCGCGCCGGCGTTGATGATTCCGTCGGCCGCGAGGCTGCGCTGGCTGATGTCGAGTTCCCGCCGCCGCGCCGCGGCGGCCGCGCCGGCCCGGACCAGGCCGGGATCGAGGCCGTTGGTGTGGTCGTCCGCGGAGTCGGTCGGCTGCTCGGCCTGACCCGCGCGCGTGTGCTCTTCGGGCGAATTCGCCGGCCTGACGGCTTCGAACGTCAACGCCTTGCCTCCAGTTGGTTCGCCGATGTCGGGGTTGTCGCTGACGGTGACCGAGCCGTCGCGCGGTGCGACGATGTGCCGCGGACCCTCGCGGGACGCGACTCGAAGGTCGGCTCGGGTGGTCGCTCGGGTTGCCCGCGACGGGCCGCCAACCTGGATGACGCCGGGCGCGGCCGGCCTGACGCCCCCGAACGCGGCCAGCGCGGCTGGCCCCACGGTCGATTGGGCGTTGGGCATCTGCAGCTTCCTCGTCGGCATTCGGCGGCAATCGGTGCGGACCGCAAGCGTGTACCGCTGACCAACAGCGTAACCGTTGCACCCGCCTATTGCTATACCTTCGCTACACTTTCCCGACGTGATGCGGACCCGCTCCGAATGAACCGGAACGTGCTCAACGCTACGGTTATCGCCGCGCCAGCGGCAGTTACCAGAACCGCTCCCCGGCCTCCTGCTAGTCGTTGGACAGCCGATCAGCAGGGGTTTTACAGCTAATTGACAGCAAATCCCCCAGGTAACCGAAGGTTTGGCCGCTACGGTCTGCGACCTTTTGGCAAAGTCATAGCGCCCAGCCGGTGTCATGGAAATGAACTGTTGCACTGCAACGGTTGGTGCTATAACCTTCTGAACCGGAGGGGCACAACCCGCAACGTTTTTGGAGGAACGTAAAGACATGACTGCTACGACTCTGTATGAGGTCCCGCAGCTCGGCGTGTGCACCCAAGACCCCGACCGTTGGACGACGACTCCCGACGCGGAGGCCAAGACGCTGTGCCGGGCGTGCCCCCGCCGTTGGCTGTGCGCCAAGGAAGCGGTGGAACTACCCGGCGCCGAAGGCCTGTGGGCCGGTGTGGTGATCCCCGACTCGGGCCGTGCCCGGACCTTCGCGCTCAACCAGCTGCGTTCGCTGGCCGAGCGCAACGGGCTCGCGGTTCGTGAGCGGGTGACCGCCCAATCGGCATGACCCGGTGCCCGCCGGGCGGCGTCCAGCGGCCGGGGTAACGGAAACTGCGAAATACGTTGGCGGCGTGAGAGATTGGATGTCTTCTCGCGCCGTCGGCGGCTGCTCGATTCGTCAGCTTCGCGTGGTCAGGCGCCGGGTCGTTCCCGCCCGGCGTCGGCCCGCGAGGCGAAGTAGCCGGTGATGGTGGCGGCGACTTGCAGAAATTTCAGTCGCGTCGCCGGCGCCATCTCGTTGGTGACGTCGATGACGCCGCCGGGCCGCAGGTGGGGATCGAAGGGCACCTCCACCACCGGCTGGCCGTGATCGACGAACTCGCGTGCCAGCAACGACCGGGTGCGCTTGTCGGCGTGGCCGTCGGAGTCGTTGAGCACCACCACGCTGCGGTGCAGCAGGTGGCGCAGGTCGTGATCCGCCAGCCATTCCACGGTCTTGGCCGCGGCGGCGGCCCCGTCCGCCCACGGCGAGGACACCACGATCAATGCGTCGAGGTCGCGCAGCACTTCCTGCGTGACCGCCGCATCCATCGTGGATCCGCAGTCGATCACCGAGATCGCGAAGTGGCGATCCAGGCGCAGGGCGGCTTCCCGGTAGACCGCCGGATCGAGCACCCGGCGCGGACCCGAAACCGGCTCACCGCCCAAGACGTAGAGACCGGCCGCGTTGCGGCCCACCCGAGCGGTCATGTCCGCGAACGACTGCAGGTTCTTGTCCGCGGTGAGTTCCCAGAACGAGCCGGTGGTGCGGGGGTCGATGCGGCTGCTCAGCCGGCCGAAAGCGGTGTCGGCGTCGATGGCGACGACGCGATCCTGCTGGCGCAGCTCGGCAAGGATCGAGCCGACGCTGGCGGCCACCGACGTCTTCCCGACGCCGCCTTTGCCCAGGACGCCGACTTTGTGATTGCCGTGCAGGGCGGTGCGGATTGCCGCTTCGAACTGCGCGATGTCCCGTTGCGCGGCGGACGGGCCGGGCGTGACGAGCCCGAACGTGGCCACCCGCACCATGCGCCGCCAGCCGCGCTCGGTCGGCTGGGATGCGGTGCGCACCGGGCCCGCGCCGGTGCCCTGCCATGAACTCGGCCGCGGGGGCGCCGACGAGGACGCCGGCAGGCTCGGCGACGGCGGCGGCGCGGCCGCCGGACGGTAGGGCGGGGCCGGCGGGCGGTGCTGTGGCGCGGGTGCCGGCGCGCCGCCGTGCGGCGGTGCCAACGGCGGAGCCGGCATCGGGTGCGACGACGCAGGCGGAAGTGGGGGCCTCGGGGCCGGCTCGGAGTGCGGTGCGGCGGGCGGTTTCGGTGCCTCCGGTGCCGGTGGCGGCACGAACTGCGGGGCCGGGGGTTCCTGCTGGTGCGGTGGCGCCGGGCGGGGTGGCTGGTCCACGCGCGGTGGCGCGGGAGGTGTTTTAGTCTCGTCCGTTGAGGCTGACGTTGCCTCGGTTGGGGGTGGTGGCGGCGGTGGCGCGTCCCCGCTCGGCGGCGGTGGGGCCGGCGGCGGTGGGGCCGGGCGGGGCGCCGGCTGCGCAGGCCGGACCGGAGTGGGTGGCGGCGAAAAACCCGGTGCCGGGACCGGTCGCGCGGCCTCCCGCCGTGGAACCGGCGGATGCGGGGTCGCCGGTTGATCGGCCCGCACTCGATTACGCAGGAATTCCTGGGGCTCGTTCATGGGCTCCTCGGTGCGACGGCGGCGGATCGTCGCGCCTGTGACTGACCTCGCAAAGTTCTTCCGGTGACGAACCCCACGGTCTGTCGGCCAGCACGCGACGCGCAAGTCCAGTATCGGGCAACCGCCGGTCGCACCGAACGCGGCCGATTCAGCTTGGGCACAGCGCAGCGCCGCAGCGGTGCGCCCTGCGGCGCTGCGCAAACTCGTGGGGGCACGATTTCCGGCGTGCCGACCTGCCCTCGGCCCCGCCGGGAAGAGATCGCGCGCACCTGGCTGCCACGCCTTATCGGGCACCTTGTTGCGGGTGTGGCAGGCGCGCGGGTCCCCAGGCGGGGTGTTCGGACCGTCTCCAGCTAACCGGTGTCGCCGCCGAAGCCGAGACTCGGCCCAGCGCGGCCGGCGCATCGGCAGGACGGGATTTCAGCCGCTCGGATGCCCTGTCGCGCGGCCGTCAAACGCTGGTAACAGCGAATTTACGAGGCCGCCAGTTCGCAAGATAGTATGGGTAAGTTGGCATGTCAGGCGGTTTTTGTCATATCGTTTGAAGACTTGTCGAAACCAGGTACAGGGTCACCGTTCAAAGCTGCACGGACGAAGTCCTGACCGGATCATCTCCGCTTGGCGGTCAGCCTATCGACGAGACCGAGGGGGTCTCGGCCCGCAACCTCCGGGTGTGGTTCCCCTCGGTCAGGAAAGTCGATCCGCAAGAGCGGCGGTGCAGTGAGTCTGTTGAAGGGTTAGGTGGGTATGGCGCCCAAGCGCGTCGGGCTTTACAACCCCGTATACGAACATGATTCGTGCGGGGTCGCCATGGTCGTGGACATGCACGGCCGGCGCAGCCGCGACATTGTGGACAAGGCGATCACCGCCCTGCTCAACCTCGAACATCGTGGCGCTGCCGGCGCCGAACCGCGCAGTGGGGACGGCGCGGGCATCCTGATCCAGGTGCCGGACGAGTTCCTGCGCGCCGTCGTGGACTTCGACCTGCCCGAGGCCGGCAGCTACGCGACCGGTATCGCCTTCCTGCCGCAATCGGCCAAGGACGCCGCCGCCGCGTGCGCTTCGGTGGAGAAGATCGCCGAATCCGAGGGCCTGCAGGTGCTCGGCTGGCGCAACGTGCCGACCGACGACTCGTCGCTGGGCGCCCTGTCCCGCGACGCGATGCCCACCTTCCGTCAGGTCTTCATGACGGGCGCCTCCGGCATGACGCTGGAGCGCCGCGCGTACATCGTGCGCAAGCGGGCCGAGCACGAACTGGGCACCAAGGGGCCCGGGCAGGACGGGCCGGGCCGAGAGACGGTGTACTTCCCCAGCCTGTCCGGGCAGACCTTCGTCTACAAGGGCATGCTGACCACCCCGCAGCTCAAGGCGTTCTATCTCGATCTGCAGGACAACCGCATCAACAGTGCGCTGGGTATCGTGCACTCCCGGTTCTCCACCAACACGTTCCCGTCCTGGCCGCTGGCGCACCCGTTCCGGCGAGTGGCGCACAACGGCGAGATCAACACCGTCACCGGCAATGAGAACTGGATGCGCGCCCGGGAAGCGCTGATCGAGACCGACGTCTTCGGTTCGCAGGCCGACGTGGAGAAGTTGTTCCCGATCTGTACCCCCGGGGCCTCCGACACCGCCCGCTTCGACGAAGTGGTCGAACTGTTGCATCTGGGCGGTCGCAGCCTGGCCCACGCGGTGCTGATGATGATCCCCGAGGCGTGGGAACGCCACGAGTCGATGGACCCGGCACTGCGGGCGTTCTACCAGTACCACGCGTCGCTGATGGAGCCGTGGGACGGGCCCGCGTCGATCACCTTCACCGACGGAACCATCGTGGGCGCCGTGTTGGACCGCAACGGTCTGCGCCCGTCGCGGATCTGGGTCACCGACGACGGCCTGGTGGTGATGGCGTCGGAGGCCGGTGTGCTGGACCTCGACCCGGCCAAGGTGGTCAAGCGGATGCGCCTGCAGCCGGGCCGGATGTTCCTGGTGGACACCACCCAGGGGCGGATCGTCTCCGACGAGGAGATCAAAACGGAACTGGCCGCCGAGCACCCGTATCAGGAGTGGCTCGACAAGGGACTGGTCCCGATCGACAAGCTGCCGGCGAACAAGTACGTGCGGATGCCGCACCACCGGCTGGTCGTGCGGCAACAGACCTTCGGCTACACCTACGAGGAGCTCAATCTGCTGGTGGCTCCGATGGCCCGCACCGGCGCCGAACCCATCGGGTCGATGGGCACCGACACCCCGATCGCGGTGCTGTCGAAGCGTCCGCGGATGCTTTACGACTACTTCCAGCAGCTGTTCGCCCAGGTGACCAACCCGCCGCTGGACGCCATCCGCGAAGAGGTGGTGACCAGCCTGCAGGGCACCACCGGCGGGGAGCGCGACCTGCTCAGCCCGGACGAGTATTCCTGTCACCAGATCTCACTGATGCAGCCGATCCTGCGCAACTTCGAGTTGGCCAAGCTGATCAACCTCAACCCCGACGACGAGGTCAACGGCCGGCCACACGGCATGCGGTCCAAGGTGATTCGTTGTCTGTACCCGGTCGCCGAGGGTGGCGCCGGGTTGGCGGCCGCGATGGACGACGTGCGCGCGCAGGCTTCGGCGGCAATCGCCGACGGCGCCCGGGTCATCATCCTGTCCGACCGCAACTCCGACGAGACGATGGCGCCGATCCCGTCGCTGCTGGCGGTGGCCGGTGTGCACCACCACCTGGTCCGGGATCGGACCCGCACGCACGCGGGACTCGTCGTCGAAACCGGCGACGCCCGCGAGGTGCACCACATGGCCATGCTGGTCGGCTGCGGTGCCGCCGCCATCAACCCTTACCTGGTGTTCGAGTCGATCGACGACATGATCGACCGGGGCGTCATCGACGGCATCGAGCGCAGCAAGGCGCTGAACAACTTCGTCAAGGCCGCCGGCAAGGGCGTGCTCAAGGTGATGTCCAAGATGGGCATCTCGACGTTGGCGTCCTACACCGGGGCACAACTGTTCCAGGCGGTCGGGATCTCCGAAGATGTGCTCGACGAATACTTCACCGGATTGTCCTGTCCGACCGGCGGTATCACGTTGGACGACATCGCCGCCGACGTCGCTGCGCGGCACGGGCTGGCGTATCTGGACCGGCCGGACGAGCGGGCGCACCGCGAACTCGAGGTGGGCGGGGAGTACCAGTGGCGCCGCGAGGGCGAGTACCACCTATTCAACCCGCAGACCGTGTTCAAGCTGCAGCACTCCACCCGCACCGGCCAGTACTCGATCTTCAAGGAGTACACCCGGCTGGTCGACGACCAGACCGAGCGGATGGCGTCGCTGCGCGGATTGCTGAAATTCCGTGCGGGCGTGCGTCCTCCGGTGCCGATCGAGGAGGTCGAACCGGCCAGTGAGATCGTCAAGCGGTTCTCCACCGGGGCGATGAGCTACGGCTCCATCTCCGCCGAGGCGCACGAGACGCTCGCGATCGCGATGAACCGCCTCGGCGCCCGATCCAACAGCGGCGAGGGCGGGGAGGACGTCAAGCGTTTCGACGCGGACCCCAACGGCGACTGGCGGCGCAGCGCTATCAAGCAGGTGGCCTCCGGCCGGTTCGGCGTCACGTCGCACTACCTGACCAATTGCACCGATATCCAGATCAAGATGGCCCAGGGCGCCAAACCCGGTGAGGGCGGCCAGCTTCCAGGGCACAAGGTGTACCCGTGGGTCGCTTCGGTGCGGCACTCCACCCCCGGCGTCGGCCTGATCTCGCCGCCACCGCACCACGACATCTACTCGATCGAGGATCTCGCGCAGCTGATCCACGACCTGAAGAACGCCAACCCGTCCGCGCGGGTGCACGTGAAGCTGGTGTCGGAGAACGGGGTCGGCACCGTGGCGGCCGGCGTCTCCAAGGCGCACGCCGACGTGGTGCTGATCTCCGGTCACGACGGCGGCACCGGGGCCACCCCGCTGACGTCGATGAAGCACGCGGGAGCGCCGTGGGAGCTGGGTCTGGCCGAGACACAGCAGACGTTGTTGCTCAACGGTTTACGCGACCGCATCGTCGTCCAGGTGGACGGCCAGCTCAAGACCGGGCGAGATGTGATGATCGCGACGCTGCTCGGCGCCGAGGAATTCGGTTTCGCCACCGCGCCGTTGGTGGTGGCCGGCTGCATCATGATGCGGGTCTGCCACCTGGACACCTGCCCGGTCGGGGTCGCCACCCAGAACCCGCTGCTGCGGGAGCGGTTCACCGGCAAGCCGGAGTTCGTGGAGAACTTCTTCATGTTCATCGCCGAAGAAGTGCGGGAATACATGGCGCAGTTGGGCTTCCGCACCATCAACGAAGCGGTCGGCCAAGCCGGGGCGCTGGACACCACCCTGGCCCGGGCGCTGTGGAAGGCACACCGGCTGGACCTGACTCCGGTTCTGCACGAGGCCGAGTCGGCCTTCATGAACCAGGACCTGTACTGCAGCTCCCGGCAGGACCACGGCCTGGACAAGGCGCTCGACCAGCAGCTGATCGTGATGAGCCGGGAGGCGCTGGATTCCCAGAAGCCGGTTCGGTTCTCGACGAACATCAGCAACGTCAACCGCACGGTCGGCACCATGCTCGGCCATGAGGTGACCAAAGCCTATGGCGGCCAAGGGTTGCCGGACGGCACCATCGACATCACGTTCGAAGGATCGGCCGGCAACAGCTTCGGCGCCTTCGTGCCGAAGGGAATCACGTTGCGGATCTACGGCGACGCCAACGACTACGTCGGCAAGGGGCTGTCCGGTGGCCGGATCGTGGTGCGGCCTTCCGACAACGCCCCGGAAGGCTATGTCGCCGAGGACAACATCATCGGGGGCAACGTGATCCTGTTCGGCGCCACCAGCGGTGAGGTGTACCTGCGCGGCGTGGTCGGCGAGCGGTTCGCGGTGCGTAACTCCGGCGCCCACGCCGTCGTGGAAGGGGTTGGCGACCACGGGTGCGAATACATGACCGGCGGCCGGGTGGTGATCCTGGGCCGCACCGGCCGCAACTTCGCCGCCGGCATGTCCGGTGGCGTGGCCTATGTCTACGACCCGGACGAGAAACTGCCCGACAACCTCAACACCGAGATGGTGGACCCCGAGGCTCTCGACGAAGAGGACGTGGAGTTTTTGCACGGCATCATCCAGGCGCACGTCGACGCCACCGATTCGGCTGTCGGACAACGCATTCTGGCCGACTGGCGGATCCAGCAGCGGCATTTCGTGAAGGTGATGCCACGGGACTACCGCAAGGTGCTGGAGGCCATCGCCGAAGCCGAACGCAACGGCACCGATGTCGACAAGGCGATCATGGCGGCCGCTCATGGCTGACCCGACCGGCTTCCTGAAGTACACGCACCGCGAGCTGCCCAAGCGGCGGCCCGTTCCGCTGCGGTTGAAGGACTGGAAAGAGGTCTACGAGGAATTCGAGACCGAGACGTTGCGGGAGCAGGCCACCCGCTGCATGGACTGCGGGATTCCGTTCTGTCACAACGGCTGTCCGCTGGGCAACCTGATCCCGGAATGGAACGACCTGGTGCGACGCGGCCACTTCCGCGATGCGATCGAGCGGTTGCACGCAACCAACAACTTCCCCGACTTCACCGGACGGCTGTGTCCGGCGCCGTGCGAACCGGCCTGCGTGCTGGGCATCAACCAGGACCCGGTGACGATCAAGCAGATCGAGCTGGAGATCATCGACCGGGCTTTCGACGAGGGCTGGGTGACACCGGTGCCGCCGCACTGCGAGACCGGCAAGTCCGTGGCGGTGGTGGGGTCGGGCCCGGCCGGTCTGGCTGCGGCGCAACAACTTACCCGGGCCGGGCACAAGGTCACCGTGTTCGAGCGCGAAGACCGCATCGGCGGCCTGCTGCGCTACGGCATCCCCGAGTTCAAGATGGAGAAGCGCGTCCTGGACCGTCGGCTGGAGCAGATGGCGGCCGAGGGCACCGAGTTCCGGCCGGGCGTCAACGTCGGGGTGGACATCACCGCCGAGCAGCTGCTGTCCGACTACGACGCCGTCGTGCTGGCCGGGGGTGCCACCGCGTGGCGCGACCTGCCGGTGCCGGGGCGCGACCTGGACGGCATCCATCAGGCGATGGAGTATCTGCCGTGGGGCAACCGCTTTGCGGCCGGCGATCTGGACGGTCCGCCGCCGATTACGGCCGAGGGCAAGCACGTCATCATCATCGGTGGCGGTGACACCGGCGCCGACTGCCTGGGCACCGCGCACCGCCAGCGCGCGGCGAGCATTCACCAGTTCGAGATCATGCCGCGCCCGCCGGAAACCCGCGCCAGTTCGACGCCGTGGCCGACGTATCCGTTGATGTACCGGGTCTCCTCGGCGCATGAGGAAGGCGGCGAGCGCGTTTTCTCGGTGAACACCGAGGAGTTCATCGGTGCGGACGGCCACGTCACGGCGCTCAAGGCGCACGAGGTGACCATGCAGGACGGCAAGTTCGTCAAGGTCGAGGGCACCGACTTCGAGCTGCCCGCCGATCTGGTGTTGCTGGCGATGGGCTTCGTCGGACCGGAGAAGGAAGGCCTGCTCACCGAGCTCGGGGTCAAGCTCACCGAGCGCGGCAATGTCGCCCGCGGCGACGACTTCGACACCTCGGTGCCCGGCGTGTTCGTCGCCGGCGACATGGGGCGCGGGCAGTCGCTGATCGTGTGGGCGATCGCCGAGGGCCGTGCCGCGGCTGCGGGTGTGGACCGGTTCTTGATGGGTTCCACCGCATTGCCGGCCCCGATCAAGCCGACGGCAGCCCCGCTCACGTAACCACACCAGTCACATCCGAAACATTTTATATTCGGTCGGCGCGCCGCCGACAGTTTGCCAGCAGATGGGTGTCTAATAACTGCCTGTGGGCTTCATCACACCGGAGGTGCAGCAGCGTCGCCTCGAAGCCTGGTTGTGTTGAACGATCGCAGGAGTGTTCACTGTGCACATGAACCCAGTTCCCCGGACCCGTATGGGGCGAATCGCCTGGTCGTTGGTTCGGCACCCGGTGAAGAGCCGCGAGTTTCCCGCCAAGCACGAGCGCCTGGTCACGGCCGAGGACTTGCTGCGGTTCGCTTTCTGATCGCTCGCCGGAGCTGCGACCAGCGCGGCAAAGGTTTGCTCTACGCCGATCGGGACGTCGCTGAGCGTTCGCGGACGACCCGCAGCTTCAACTCGTGAGAAGCCCCGATTCCCGGATCGCCTCGGCAACCGGCTCCAACACGGCAGGGTCGTGCGGCGGAGCGAGGTAGACGATCCCCAAGTCCAGCCCCTCGGCCCCCAGCGCGGCCGCGTTCTCGATGAGCTGCGCGTAATTGCGGTCCGGTCCTAGGCCCAGATGGGCTGAGAGCGTGATCTCCTTCGGGTCGCGCCCGATGTCGGCGCAGCGGGCGTGCAGCACGTCGCGCTTGCGGGCAAACTCCTCAGCCGTGCCGCCGGCGAAGTTCCAGTGCTGCGCATACCGCGCGGTGATCGGTAGCGTGCGCTTTTCGCCGCTGCCGCCGATCACGATCGGCGGGTGCGGGCGCTGCGGGCCCTTGGGTTCGTTGCGGGCGTCCTTGAGTTGGTAGAACTTGCCGTCAAAGCTGGTCGTCTCCTGGCTGAGCAGGCCGATCAGCACCTGGCAGGCCTCCTCGAACCGGTCGAAACGTTCCCGGACGCTGCCCAGCTCGATGCCGTAGGCGCCGGATTCCTCCTCGTTCCAGCCCGCGCCGATGCCCAACTCGAGGCGCCCGCCCGAGATCACGTCCAGCGTGGCGGCCATGTTGGCCAGCACCGCGGGATGCCGGTAGTGGATGCCGGTGACCAGGGTGCCCAGCCGCAGCCTCTTGGTGGCTTGGGCCAGTGCCGTCAATGTGGTCCAGCCTTCCAGGCAGGGGCCGGTGGAGTCGCTGAATATCGGGTAGAAGTGGTCGAACGTCCAGCCCGACTCGAAGACGTCGATGTCGTCGGCGGCCTGCCAGACCGCCAGCATGTCGGCCCAGGTGGTGTTCTGCGGTGAGGTCTTGAACGCGAATCGCATGATTTCGACCGTAGTCGCGCCACCTAGACTCGGTACAACGATGGCACTCGGAATCGACACCAAAATCACCCTGCTGGCGGCCGGGTTGATCTTCCTGCTGGCCCTGGGCCTCGGGGTGTGGAAGTACCGCCAGATCATGATTGCCGACGACCACCGCGCGCACGTCTACGTCGACATCGCGCACCGGGCGGCGCTGCTGTACTCGTTCGCGACGGCGCTGTTCGCGGTATTCGTCGAACTGAGCGCGTGGCCGGTGTGGGTGAACCTGGTGGCGACGGGCGCGGCGGTGTTCTTCTTCGTCGCCGCCATCGTCGGCTACATCGTGCACGGGGCGCGCCGCGACACCGAGAACCAATTCGACCCGCCGGTGCGCGGCACCGGCCTCTTCATGGTGCTGCTGATTTTGTGCGAGATGGGCGGATTCGCGGTGGTGCTGGCCGGGTTCGTCGCGGGGCAGTTGCTCTGATGGATCCGGTGGCCGCGCTGCGTCAGATCGCCTACTACAAAGACCGGGAGCGGCAGGACTCCCGGCGGGTAATGGCCTACCGCAACGCCGCGGACATCATCGAACGTCTCGACGACGAAGCTCGGGAAAGGCACGGCCAGGCCAACAGCTGGCAGTCGATCCCGGGGATAGGCCCCAAGACCGCCAAGGTGATCGCGCAGGCCTGGGCGGGCCAGGAACCCGACCAGCTGATCGAATTGCGTTCCGCGGCAAAGGATCTTGGTGGGGGAGCGATCCGTGCGGCGTTGCGCGGTGATCTGCACCTGCACTCCAACTGGTCGGACGGATCGGCGCCGATCGAGGAGATGATGGCCACCGCGGCCGCGCTGGGGCACGAGTACTGCGCGCTCACCGACCATTCGCCACGGCTGACCATCGCCAACGGCTTGTCGCCGGACCGGCTGCGCAAACAGCTCGACGTCATCGACGAGCTGCGGGACCGGTTCGCGCCGATGCGCATCCTGACCGGCATCGAGGTCGACATCCTCGACGACGGCAGCCTGGACCAGGAGCCCGAACTGCTCGACCGCCTCGACATCGTGGTGGCCAGCGTGCACTCCAAGCTCTCGATGGACGCCGCGGCGATGACCCGTCGCATGCTGCGCGCGGTCTCGGGCGGGCAGGCCGACGTGCTGGGGCACTGCACCGGCCGGCTGGTCTCAGGGGGCCGCGGGATCCGGCCGGAATCGAAATTCGATGCCGAGCAGGTGTTCACCGCCTGCCGCGACCACGGCACCGCGGTCGAGATCAATTCTCGTCCCGAGCGCCGGGACCCGCCGACACGGCTGCTCGAACTCGCCCGCGACATCGGCTGCGTATTCAGCATCGACACCGACGCGCACGCGCCCGGTCAGCTCGACTTCCTCGGCTACGGTGCGCAGCGCGCGCTGGACGCCGGGATCGAGGTGGACCGGATCGTCAACACCTGGCCGGCCGAGAAGTTGCTGGGGTGGGCCGCGTCGGGCAGCTAGTCGGCTAGGTGCGGCACCTCCAATCCCGGGTCACGACCGACCAGCACCGCCCGGGTCAAGGCGGACCTCCCGTAGCGGCGATGCACCTCGTCCATGGCGGCGTCGACCGCCGGTGATTCTGCGTCGAACGGCAACGCCAGCTGCTGGGCCCCGCTGCGGTCGATACCCGACACCGCGAAACCGATTAGCGTCAGACCCTTTTCGGCGATCAGCGGCGCCGCCGCCGCAACGAGACGGCGAGCCGTGGTCAGGATCGGCTGCGTCGACGACGTGGCCCACGGCATTGTCTGGGACCTGGTCGCCCGGGTGAAATCGTCGAACCGCAGCCGCAGCACCACGGTGCGTCCGGTGCGCCCGGCAGCCCGCATCCGGCCGGTGATCCGGTCGACGAGGTTGACCACCACCGCGTCGACCTCGGCCGCCGACATGGAGCTGCCGGCGCGGCCGAGCGCCCGTTGGGCACCGACCGATCGCCGTCGCACCCCGGTGTGCACCCGGCGGTTGTCGATATTGCGCGACAGGGCGTACAGCTGATGCCCCATCGCGTGGCCGACCAGCGAGGCCAGCGTCGACTCGGTCAGCTCGGCGACCTGCGCGACCGTGGTGATGCCGTGCGCGCGCAGCTTCTCGGCCGTCACCGCGCCGACGCCCCACAGCCGGCGGACCGGCAGCGGGTGCAGGAAGGCCAGCTCGCCGTCGGGTGGGACCAGCAGCAGCCCGTCCGGCTTGGCCTCCTGACTGGCCACCTTCGCCAGGAACTTGGTGCGCGCGACGCCGACGGTGATCGGCAGGCCGACCCGCCTGCGCACCTCGGCGCGTAGCCGCGTGGCGACCTGCACCGGCGTGCCGGACACCCGGCCCAGCCCGCTGACGTCGAGGAAGGCCTCGTCCACCGAGAGCGGCTCCACCAGCGGGGTGCAGTCGCGGAACACCTCGAAGACGTCGTCACTGGCCTTGGAGTAGGCCCGCATCCGCGGCGGTACCACCACCGCCGAGGGGCACAACCGCCGCGCCTGGGCGCCGCCCATCGCGGTACGCACGCCGAAGGCCTTGGCTTCGTAGCTGGCGGCCAGCACCACCCCGCCACCGACGATGACCGGACGGCCCCTCAAGCCAGGGTCGTCCCGCTGTTCGACGGAGGCGTAGAACGAGTCCAGATCCGCGTGCAGGATCGATGCCTCACCGCGCACGAACAAATGTTCGCATGCCGGTACGACAGCTGCGGCGACTCTCCATAGCGAAGGCCACACCGTTGATAGCGTGGCTGCATGACTGAGCACCTGGACGTTGTGATCGTGGGCGCCGGCATCTCGGGGGTGAGCGCGGCCTGGCACCTGCAGGACCGCTGCCCGACCAAGAGCTACGCCATCCTGGAAAAGCGTGCCGACATGGGCGGCACCTGGGACCTGTTCCGCTACCCGGGCATCCGCTCGGACTCCGACATGTACACCCTCGGCTTCCGGTTCCGTCCCTGGACCGAGCGCCAGGCCATCGCCGACGGCAAGCCGATCCTCGAGTACGTCAAGAGCACCGCCGCCATGTACGGCATCGACAAGCACGTCCGCTACCGCCACAAGGTCACTGGTGCGGACTGGTCGAGCACCGAGAACCGCTGGACCCTGCAGATCGACAACGACGGCACGCCCGCCACCATCATCTGCTCGTTTCTGTTCCTGTGCAGCGGCTACTACAACTACGACGAAGGTTATTCGCCCAAGTTCCCCGGATCCGAGGACTTCACCGGCCCGATCATCCACCCGCAGCACTGGCCCGAGGATCTCGACTACCAGGACAAGAACGTCGTCGTGATCGGCAGCGGCGCCACCGCCGTTACTCTGGTTCCCGCACTGGCGAATTCGGGCGCCAAGCACGTCACCATGTTGCAGCGCTCACCCACCTATATCGTGTCGCAGCCACAAAAAGATCCCATCGCCGACCGGCTGAACCGCGTCCTGCCGGAAAAGGCGGCATACACCGCGATCCGGTGGAAGAACGTGATGCAACAGGCGGCCGTGTACGGCGCTTGCAAGAAATGGCCGCGGCGCATGCGCAAGACCCTGATGGGCTGGGCCCAGCGTCAGCTGCCCGAAGGCTACGACGTACGAAAGCATTTCGGCCCGCACTACAGTCCCTGGGACCAGCGGTTGTGCCTGGTTCCCAACGGCGACCTGTTCCGGGCGATCAGGCACGGCAAGGCCGAGATGGTCACCGACACCATCGACCGATTCACCGCGACCGGTATCCGGCTGAACTCGGGCACCGAGTTGCCGGCCGACATCATCGTCACCGCAACGGGATTGAACCTGCAGCTGTTCGGCGGCGCGACCACCAGTGTCGACGGCGGGCCTGTAGACCTGAGCAAGACGACGGCCTACAAAGGCATGATGCTGTCCGGTCTGCCCAACATGATCTACACGGTCGGGTACACCAACGCGTCATGGACCCTGAAGGCCGACCTGGTGTCGGAATTCGCCTGCCGCCTGCTCAATTACATGGACGACAACGGTTTCGACTCCGTCGTGGTCGAGGAGCCCGCGGCCGATGTCGAGGAACGGCCCTTCATGGAGTTCACCCCGGGCTACGTGTTGCGGTCTTTGGACGAATTGCCCAAACAGGGCTCGCGGACCCCGTGGCGGCTCAACCAGAACTATCTGCGCGACATCCACCTCATCCGGCGCGGCAAGATCGACGACGAGGGGCTGCGCTTCGCCAAAAAGCCTGCGGCGGTAGCAGTTTAGTTATCCGCGGTGACCACGACGATGCCGTCGTCGTCGCTGTAGGCGATGTCGCCCGGCGTGAAAGTGACACCACCCAAGGTGATCTCGACGTCCCGCTGTCCGGCGCCGGTCTTGGTGCTCTTGCGGGGATTGGTGCCCAGCGCTTTGATGCCGATGTCGATGCCGCGCAACACCGCGGAGTCGCGCACCGCGCCGTTGACGATCAGGCCTACCCACCCGTTGGAGCGGCCCAGTTCCGCGATCAGGTCACCGACCAGCGCCGTATGTAGCGAACCGTCGCCGTCGACCACCAGCACTCCACCGGAGCCCGGCTGGGACAGAATCGACTTCAGCAGGGCATTGTCCTGGAAACAGCGGACCGTGGTGATCGGCCCGGCGAACTGCGAGCGGCCCCCGAACTGACGGAACTGCAGGTCGCAGCTGCGCACGTCAGGGCCGATGTCGTCGACCAGATCGGCCGTCGGGCGGAACGAGACGGTCATGGTCAGCGACGGCGCAACTGCCGGATCAGCAGCATGGCCAGCAGACTGAGCGTGACGGCAACCACCCACGGCAGCGGCGACTGCAGCGGCGAAGCCTCGGGTTCCTCGGCGGGCAGCGGGTTCTGCGCCTTCTCCACAGTCGACTTCGCCTGTGCCGCAACATCTTTCGCGGCCTCGAGCTGTCCATTGGTTTCGGCGTGCTGCTGCAGGTCGGCAGGCTTGTCGACGGCGGCCGGCGCCTGGACGGGTGCCGGTGCGGGCTCGACCTTCTTGGCGGGTGCCTTCTTGGCCGCCGCTTTCTTCGCGGGGGCCTTCTTCGCCGGAGCCTTCTTAGCGGGTGCTTTCGCAGCGGGTGCCTTGGCGGCGGGCGCCTTGGCCGCCTTTTCGGGTGCCTTCTTGGGGGGCTGCTTCCTGGCCGGCGGGTCTGCGGCTCGTTCGCTGTCGGGTCGATCCTGCGGGTCTGCCATGCGGCCGCTCCTTTACAGCTCTCAATCGTTGCCTACGAGGTCGCTGAACACCCCGGGTCCCATCATGCCAGCCGGGTCCGGGCCGGCTACGGCCTGCGCCGTACCTGCCAGATCGCCACAACCGCGACGGCGGCAACCGCCCCGACCACAAACGGCCATACGGGCGGGTTGGGATCCGGTTCGTGCGGCGCGGCGGCGTAGGCCGAGGCCACACCGGCCGTCAGGACCGCGCACCCGACCAGGACGGCCGACAGCAGGCCCATCCGCACGATCAGCCGCCGCAGTTGCGCCTTCGCCTCGAAACCACGTCCTGACATGGCGGTCAGCCGAGCCCGAGGCGGGCCAACAGGTCACCCTCGATGCCGTCGAGTTGCGAGGAGATGGCGGCGTGGGCGCCCCGGCGCCGCTGGGTGGGCATGTTCTCCGCGGCGGTGACGGCCGCCGACAGATCGGCCAGCCGCGCGCTGATCGCGGTGACGAACTCCTTGGTCTCCGGGTCCTTCGGCTTCTTTTCCTGCACCGTGCGCAGCGACTGCTCGGCGCCGGCGATGCGCGCCGACAGCCGGGCGCCGTGGCCGGAGAACTGCCCGATCTGGGTCAACGGGACACCCAGCTGATCGGCACGCCGCTGATCGATCAACCCGCGGGCGGTGACGGCCGCCCGGTAGATCAACGGCGTCAGCACCGGAGCCAGCAGCCGCGACACCGTCAACGCCCGGCGGATACGCGTGGGCGAGAGCAACTTGCCCTCCCGCGCCGCTTTGAGTTCGGTCTCGGCGACCTTCAGCGCGGCGCGGTCGCTGTCCTTCTGTGCCTTGAGTTGCGCCTTGAACGCCTTGTCGGCGGCCTTCTGGGCGGACTTGATGCGGCGTCTCTCGTTCTTGGCCGACAGCCGGGCCTCGAGCTTGGCGCGGGCCTTGATCGCGCGGGCTTCGGCGCGACGGGTCGCGCGGCTCTTTCGCTTGCGGAACAGGCCCATTCCCCGCCGCCTCCCGGTCTCTCGTGGACTATCGCGTGCGCGTGCGCGAGCGCTGCGCCAACCCTAATCCGGCGACGCCGACGGCGGTCCGTCAGGTCAGGAGTCGATCCCTTCGGTGCGGCGCAACTCGTCGACGAGGTCGAGCACCTTTTGCTGCGCCTCCTCCGACAGACCGTGCACCCGGGTCGCGATGCGGCGCACCCCGTTGTCGCGCACCGTGGCGTGGAACTGCAACTCCTTGTCGAGCTTCTCGTAGTACTCGTCGTCGGTGAAGTAGGACGGCTTGATGCGGAAGAAGTTGGCGAGCGCGGTCATGGTCGCCGACGACGGGTTCGTGCGGTTGCCGGAACGTAGCTGCGACAGGTAGGGCGCCGACATCGTGATGCCCTCCGCCTTGAGCGCGGCGATCACCTCCGCGGACGTGTGCGGGCCCCGGCCGGGCGGATAAACCGTGTCGAACAGGCGGTTCAGGCGGGCAGCGAACGTCGTGCTCATCGATATGACCTCCACCGGGCAATAAGATCAAACGGGTATTCCTAGTTATTTGCTGATCATGGTAGCGACTTCCGTCGTCCACAACCAATTGCAAACCTGCGCGTATTCGGTACCAGGGCTGCGGGCGCCTGCGCGGGGCGTCCCCGCTGAGCATTCAAATGATATGACCGGGTGTCCACAAATTGGCCGGATTCACAGGTTATCCGCAGAATACACCCCCGGAACGGACGCGATGACCCGCGGTCAGCCGAATTGACGAATAAGTCAGCGGAGCCACGATGGACGCGATCGCTCCGCCTCGGGCAACCAGTCGATGGAGCGGAAGCCGCAAATACCCACTTTGCTGCCCGGTGCCGCCGAGGCCACTGTGGTTGACCTGCGCCGCCTCTGGCGGACCCGTCCGGCGGCCCGCAACGCGGGCTGTACCGAATGCGCGCCGGGACCTCTAGGACCCCCGGCCGCATCGCTCGCAGCGGGCGGCCTGCGACCCCACCGACTACGTAGTCCAGCCGCCCCGCGCCGCGCTGTCGAGTTTGCGCCGCGGCCCCGCCGAGCTACCGTGCGCCGCCGTTCCGAGTGCTCTGCGCACCGTCAGCAGACCCCCGATCACGGCGGAGCCCGGGTGCCGGCGCGCCCCGCGAGAACACCGCGGCCGTCAAGCGGCCAGCAGCATCGCCAGGATCGCGGTGTCCGGGTGGCTGATCGGGTCGACACCGACCCGGCTCACCATCGAGGTGATGGTTCCGTCGGCCTCGGCCTCCACCCACGCGGCCCGGTGCTCCAAACCCAGATACGGCAGTCCGGGCAGCAGCACACATCCCGACGCCGCACCCGTGCACTCCGGCAACGACGGCATCGTCTCGGACGGCGGATGCAGCATCAGCAGCGCGGGAGGCTGATGCTCCGCGAAGTAACCCGGTTGAATCGCCTGATCGCCGAACACCGTGCCCTCGGCGAGCACCAACCCGACTGTGTCGGGCTGCGGTTCGTCGGGCAGTTCCTCGCGGGCACCGAATACCGTTGTGGTGGAGAGCAATCCGGGCAGCGAAGCGACCCGGACGGCGACCATCAACAGTTGGGCCCATTCCTTGGTGGAATCGGGCCAGCGCCCAGAGATCACGAATCCCTTCAGGGCCCCACGAGAATGAAAGGGAGCAACCCCAATAGGTCTACCTGAGCCGGCATCCATCTCGCCCTCCGAACCGCCTCCATCCGAAGTAACCACGCTGGTAGCTCGAATTGCCAAAAGGTAAATCTAGCTTGAATAACCAAGAATGCGCGGGGATTTGGCGGCACGCAACTCGACACGACGACTGCTGGGAAAGCAACCGCAACACCGAAAGTCCGCCAACGACAAGGGCGCCGCGCAAACCAGCGCGACGCCCCAGTCGAGTGCGGCGAAGATCAGGGGAAGATCAGGCCCGAGGTCTTCGATGTGGCAGCCGCATAACGGTCCTGAACGTCGGCCCAGTTGACCACGTTCCAGAACGCCTTGACGTAGTCGGCTTTGACGTTCTTGTACTGCAGATAGAAAGCGTGCTCCCACATGTCGACCTGCAGCAGCGGGATGATGCCGAGCGGAACGTTGGCCTGCTGATCGTAGAGCTGGAACGTCAGCAGCTTGTCGCCCAACGTGTCGTAGCCCAGCACCGCCCAGCCCGAGCCCTGCAAACCGTTGGCCGCGGCGCTGAACTGGGCGCGGAACTTGTCGAACGAACCGAACTGGTCGTCGATCGCGGCGGCGAGGTCGCCGGTGGGCTTGTCGCCACCGTTCGGCGAGAGGTTCTTCCACCAGATGGAGTGGTTGACGTGACCACCGAGGTGGAAAGCCAGGTTCTTCTCGTTCAGGAAGATCGCGGAGTGATCGTCCTTGGCGCGAGCTTCCTCGAGCTTGGCGACTGCGTCGTTCAGGCCTTTGACGTAGGTGGCGTGGTGCTTGCTGTGGTGGATCTCGTTGATCTGACCGGAAATGTGCGGTTCCAGTGCTGCGTAGTCCCAGTCCAAGTCGGGCAGGGTGTATTCAGCCACGGCATTCCTTCCTTTGATGAGCGGATCGTCTGACGCATCGTTCGCGGGGTCCCGCCACGCGGCGGCATGACCTATTCAACCCTGCTCCATCACCGCTCATGCCGCAAGGATGACCCCGAGGGTTGTTGGGCTCGAGTACCCTGCCCGGCGATCAATCGGGAATCAAGACAGCGCGATCAGCGCCAGCACGGCCAGCAAGGCCAGCGCGATAAGGCCCGCGCGCAAGGCGGCGATGACGTACGCGTGATTCCAGGCGGGCGACCCCGAGTACGAGCTCGACTGCGTCGATCCCGGGCCGAACGAATGTGTGGCCATCTAAATGCCTTCCACCTGCATGTTCTTCGCTGTGCGCATCGTTTTCAGTGAGTTGAGTCACAACCGAACGTGTGTCCGCGATCATAGCGCGCACTGCGCGGCATGAAAAATCCTCGTGATCCGTAATGCCCACGGCGGCGGGTCGGCGGCCAAATTCGTTGCTGATGCGAATGTTTGGCCGCCGACCGCAGGGGGTACAAGTGAACGGTTCCGCCTCTTAGCGAATTTCGCTCGGACGAGCCGTGAACCTGTCGATGGGTCCGGCCGTTATCGCAATGTTATCCACAGCTCACGTCGAACCTGGCCGATAGAAGCTGTCTGCACCGCCTCGCCACGTTGTGGATAAACCTGTGGAAATTGTGGATAGGTCTTGGTAGCTGTGGCCTACGTCACTTATGGCGCGAGCCGGCGCACGGCGCGTTCAGGGTGCAACCACACTCTCGCGGATGCTGCACGCCGGCCGCCATCGCCGCGGTTACCCTGGTGCGGTGATCCAGGTGTGCTCCCAGTGCGGCACTCGATGGAACGTTCGCGAGCGACAGCGCATGTGGTGTCCCCGCTGCCGGGGTGCCCTGATGGCGCCGCTGCCGGACGTGCCCCCGGGTGACCCCCGGTGGCGTCCGCCCGCTGCGCCTACTCCGCGCGAGGCGCCTCGGCTGCCGCCGGGCTTCCGTTGGATAGCGGTTCGTCCCGGAGCCGCACCGCCGCGGCGTCGGCCGCGGCGGCCGCTGGGCCCGACGCCGCGGTACAGCGTCATCCCCCGCTGGGGACTGGTCGATCGGGTTCCGCAGGCGGTGCCGGCGTCCGGAGTTACCCCGGCGAAGGCCGGGCCGCGCCCGGAATTGGTGCGCGTGTTGATGTTCGCAGCTCAGCTGGTGCTCTGCGGCGCCGCGTTGGTGTACGCGGTGCGCTACGGGCTGCTGATCTACAACCGCAACACGCTGTTGAACCCGCTGGTCGCTTTCGCCGCCGACTGGCTGGGCATCGCGGCCAGCGTGGCGGCGATGGTGGCGCTGCTGGCCTGCTTCGTCGCCCTCATCCAATGGCTGATCTGCCGGCGGGCTGCAGCTTTCGAGTACCACGGGCTGCCCGAGCATCGCTCGGTGCGCCGGTTGTGGGCCGGGTGCCTGTTGCCGTTCGCCAACCTGGTGATGGCGCCGGTCTACGTCATCGAGCTGGCGCTCGTCGAAGACAACTACGAGCGGGTGCGCAAACAAGTCACCATCTGGTGGCTCGCGTGGGTCGTCAGCTACCTGATCTCGCTTTTCGGGATTCTCACCTGCTTATCCACCGACGCGCAGGGCATCGCCAACAACACCGTCATGGTGGTGCTCGGGTACCTGGTCGCCGCACTCACCGTGGCCGCCGTCGCGCGGGTCTTCGAAGGATTCGAACGCAAGCCGGTCCAGCGGCCCGCCCACCGGTGGCTCGTCGTCGAGCCGGACCAGCAGACCAGCCCCGCGCCGGTCGCTGCGGTTGAGCTGGAGGGACAGGAACCGGCAGCATAGGCGTATGACGCGGGCGGATGAGGTCCTCGCCGGGCACCCTTTCGTGGTTGCCCACCGTGGCGCGTCGTCAGCCCGGCCGGAACACACCCTGGCGGCTTACGACGTGGCTCTCAAAGAAGGCGCCGACGGCGTGGAATGCGACGTGCGCCTGACCCGCGACGGTCACCTGGTCTGCGTGCACGATCGCCGGCTGGACCGGACCTCGACCGGCGAGGGCCTGGTCAGCACCGCGACGCTGGCCGAGCTGCACGAGCTGGAGTACGGCGCCTGGCACGCCAGCTGGCGGGCCGACGGGACCCACGGAGACACCCGCCTGTTGACCCTGGACGCGCTGGTAGCGCTGGTTCTCGACTGGAACCGGCCGGTGAAGATCTTCATCGAGACCAAGCACCCGGTGCGCTACGGCTCCCTGGTGGAAAGCAAGCTGCTGGCGCTGCTGCACCGGTTCGGTATCGCCGCCCCGGCCTCCGCGGATCGATCGCGCGCGGTCGTGATGTCCTTCTCCGCAGCCGCGGTATGGCGGATCCGGCGCGCAGCCCCGATGCTGCCGACCGTGCTGCTCGGCAAGACCGGACGGTACTTGACCAGCAGCGCGGCCACTGCGGTCGGCGCCACCGCGGTGGGACCCTCGCTGGCGGCGCTGCGCGACTACCCGCAACTCGTGGACCGCTCGGCGGCCCAGGGCCGGTCGGTGTACTGCTGGACCGTCGACGAGTACGACGACGTCGACTTCTGCCGCGAAGTCGGGGTGGCGTGGATCGCCACCAACCACCCCGGCCGCACCAAGGCGTGGTTGGAGAACGGCTGAGGCGCTACGGGGTGCCCCCGGCGGCGGGCGGCGCGCCCGGTCCGGCCGGAGCAGTGGGCACCTCGCGTGCCACGAAGTTCTCCAGTTCGAACAGGTTGGCGCCGGCCCGATCGGCGACGCGAACCAGGGTGGACATCAGCGCGACCTCCTCGATCTGCTCCTTGAGGAACCACTGCATGAACTGCTCGCCCAGGTAGTCACCCTCGTCGCGAGCCACCGCGGTCATCCGGCTGACCTGGTCGGTGACGACTCGCTCCAGATCCAGCGCCAGCGCCAGCGCCTCCCGCGGTCGGTCGAACTGATTGCGTACCGCGTCCACTCCCGGGATCTCCACCCGTAGGTCGCGGTCGAGCAGGTGCTGCACCAGCATCATCGCGTGGTTGCGCTCCTCGACCGCTTGAGCGTAAAAGTGCTTCGCCAATTGCGGAAGATCCTCGCTGTCGAAATAAACGGCAATGGCAACATATTGCTGGGCGGCGGTGAATTCGTTGAAAATCTGTTCCTGCATTAGTGCATGGAATTTTGTCTTCGTTCCGTCGTAATCGGTCATGGGCGCAGGTTATCCCAGTTCACGGGGCATCAGCAACGAAGGTATCACTTACTCAGGAAAGGGTTTCCTAACTGTTGGCCCACAATAATCATATTCTCCCTTGGCCCAGCCGGGCGGGCGAAAGATCGCCGAAGGATTACCTAAGCTATCCGTCCAATTGCCCGGCCATTTGCCGGTTACGGCTGTTCGTCCATCGCGGCGGCCGGAACCGGTGCGTCGGCGGCAATCGCCTCGAACAGCGCGCGGGCCGCATCGTGATTCCAGACCACCACCGAACCGGCGCCGTTGTCGGTGAACTCGCCGATCGGCACGGTCAGGGCGGTGGGGTGACCGCGCAGCGCCCAACCCAGTTGGGCCAGGTCCCAGGCGCGCACCCCGCGGTCCACCGTCAGCGCGGCGGCCGCGGCATGCGGCACCGAATACCAGCGCCACGGGTTGAGCCACACCGCCGGGCTGGTGGCGCGACTCAGCAGCGCCGACATGAACTGTCGCTGGTGGACCATGCGGTCCAGGTCCGCCCGCGGCGTGGCCCGGGTCCGGACATAGCCCAGCGCCCGGCGACCATCCAACTGCTGACAGCCGGCGGCCAGATCCAGTCCCGCCAGCGGATCGTGGATCGGCTCGGCCGGGCACACCGTGACGCCGCCCAGGGCGTCGACCAGCACGGCGAAGCCGCCGAATCCGACCTCGGCGTAGTGGTCGAGACGCAACCCGGTGGCCTGCTCGACCGTCTGCGCCAGCAGCGGCGCCCCACCGAGGGCGAACGCGGCGTTGATCTTGTCGCGGCCGTGGCCGGGGATCGGCACATAGGAATCTCGCGGTATCGACACCAGCGTGGTCGGGGTGGCCGACCCGAACCCGGGGAGGTGGACCAGCAGGATCGTGTCGGTGCGGGCGGACCCGACGTCGCCGCCGGTGGACAGCTCTTCCTGTTGCGCGGCGGACAAGTCCTGGCGGTTGTCGGAGCCCACCAGCAGCCAGGTGGTGCCGCGGCCGGGGGCCGGCCGATCCGGATAGTCGGCCAGCACCGTCGCGCGGTGCATGACCGAATCGAACCACAGCGTCAGGCCCAGGAGGCCGGCCGCGGCCAGCAGCAGCACGACCACCAGGCTCAGCGCCAGTGTGCGCAGCCGACGGCGGCTGCCGCGGTGACGGCGTGGCCGCGGGGCGACGGGCCGGGCCGGTGGTGCGGGGCTGGGCTGCGCCGGCGGGGACCGCAGCGGTGCCGTCGGCTCGGCGGCGAAGGCTGCTCCGGCCGGCGGTCGGTTCGGGCGGCGCAACACCGGCGGCGGTTCCGGGACCGGGCGCGGCACCGGCCGTCGAGACCGACCGGCCTCCGGCCGTCGTCGCGGTGACCGCTCGCCGTCCACCCGGTCAATTTACGTGGTGGACCACCACACGGGTAGCCGATGACGTGCGATTACGGACGCGCGCGCAGGCCGTTGACGAACGGGCAACCCATCAGCACCCGGATGGCCTGGCTGAGGCCATTCATGTCGTCGACCGGCTTATGGAACGGCAGCCGGATGTCACGGTCACCGTCGTTCGCCTCGACGCGGAACCGCACCCCGTAGCGGTCCAGGCCCAGCGGACGTACCTGTCCGCGGCGCAGCGGTGCCGGCAGCCGCGAGACCAGCCGCGCCACCACGTCGTTGTGGGCGGTGGCCAGGTGCCACAGCAGCGTCGACTCGATCTCGCAGAAGGGGTCGGGCCGCGCCGCGAGCAGGTCGCCGACACTGACCGGTTCGGCGCCGGTCGCGTCGGTCACCACCACGGAGTCGATCGCGAGCCGCAGCAGCGTGTACCGCGTCTCGTCGTCGCGGGCCGGCCCGGATCGCGGGGTGTCGACCTGCAGCAACGCCGGGTCGGGGTTCTCGGTGGCGATCAGGTCGAGCAACTTGGCCACCGCTCCGGGCGGAACCCGGTGCAGCCGGCCGCGCACCCACACCAGGGAGCGGACCGGCTCGCGCACCGGCAGCGGCGCATAGTCGGTGAGCTCCAGCAGCGCCTGCGATCCGCAATCGATGTCACTGGTCGTTGTTGCGCTGGGCACCGCAACCGCGAAGGTGCCGTCGTAGAGCAGGTGGTGTACGGGGGTGGCCACCGGGTCGGCGCTCTCGACCGCCAGCAGGGCGCCGCCCGCTCGCGCGCACGCGCTGCGGATACGCTCGGCTGTCGTCGGCGTCGGATATGTGACCGGTAGCACGATTACCTCCAGCTTTTTAGGTAAGCCTAACGTAACTTAGGCTAGGCTAGGTCGCAAGAGGCGCGTCCGTGTGGAGGTGCGCCGTTAGGGTTGTGCGTGTGACCCGCATCGCATACCTCGGCCCGGCAGGGACCTTCACCGAGGCCGCGCTGCTTCAAATCGCCGACGCCGGACTGGTTCCCAACGACGGCGCGGTGGACCGACTGTCGGTGGAGAGCACGCCGGCGGCCCTGGACGCGGTGCGAACCGGTGCCGCGGAATTTGCGTGCGCGCCCATCGAGAACTCGATCGACGGATCGCTGGCTTCCACCCTGGACAGCCTGGCCATCGGCTCGCCGCTGCAGATATTCGCCGAGACGACGCTGGACGTGGCATTCAGCATCGTCGCGCAACCCGGTCGCGCCGTCACCGACGTGCGCACCGTGGCCGCGTTCCCGGTGGCCGCGGCGCAAGTGCGGCAGTGGCTCAACGCGCAGTTACCCGGGGTGCAGCTGTGCCCGGCCTACTCCAACGCCGACGCGGCGCGGCAGGTGGCCGACGGGCGTGTCGACGCAGCGGTGACGTCACCGCTGGCCGCCGCCCACTACGCGCTGCCGGCGCTCGCCGAAGGGGTGGTGGACGAATCCGGTGCGCGCACCCGATTCGTGCTGATCGGCCCGCCCGGCCCCCCGCCGGCCCGGACCGGCGCCGACCGCACGTCGGTAGTGCTGCGCATCGAAAACGCACCCGGTGCACTACTGCTGGTACTCACCGAATTCGGAATCCGCGGTATCGACCTGACCCGAATCGAATCCAGACCGACCCGGACCGGTTTGGGCACCTACATGTTCTTCGTCGACTGTGTAGGGCACATCGACGACGACGCCGTCGCCGAGGCACTCAAGGCGCTGCACCGTCGTTGTGCCGACGTGCGTTACCTGGGTTCCTGGCCGACCGGCCAGCCCGCGGGCGCGTTACCTCCGGTGTCGGAGGAGGCGTCGCGCTGGCTGGCACGGCTGCGCGACGGACGGGGGGAGGGGCCGCGATGAGCGGACGATTGGTGTTAGTGCGACACGGGCAGTCGTTCGGCAACGTCGAACGCAGATTGGACACCGTGCCGCCGGGGGCGGCGCTGACTCCGCTGGGCCGCGACCAGGCGCGAACCTTCGCGCAACGCCAACTGGGGCCGCGGCGCAAGCCCGCCGTCCTGGCGCACTCGGTGGCCATCCGGGCGTCGGAGACGGCGGCGGTGATCGGGGCGGAGCTCGGTGTGGCGGCCCGGGAGCTGGCCGGGATTCACGAGGTCCAGGTGGGCGAGCTGGAGAATCGCAGCGACGACGAAGCGGTCGCCGAATTCAACGCCATCTACAAGCGCTGGCATCTCGGCGAGCTGAGCATCCCGCTACCCGGTGGCGAGTCCGCGCAGGAGGTGCTGGATCGATACGTGCCGGTGCTCACCGACCTGCGGATGCGCTACCTCGACGACCCCGCATGGGACGGCGACATCGTGGTGGTCAGCCACGGCGCGGCGATCCGGCTGGCCTCGGCGGTGCTGGCCGGCGTGGACGGCACCTTCGTGCTCGACAACCCGCTGAACAACGCCGAGTCGGTGGTGCTGGCGCCGACCACCGACGGGCGGTGGAGCTGCGTGCACTGGGGTGCGCTCACCCCGCCCTTCTACCCCGAACCGGCCATCACACCGGTCGAAGATGCCGTCGCGTTAGGCACCGACCCGATGGGCTGACCAGCCCGCTTCGCCGTCCGCCTGCGCGCACTCGCACCCGACCACGTCGCAGTCGATGACGAACGCGTGCGTGAACAACTCAGGAACCGCGCAGTCGGGCTCCGTGCATTCCGGCCTGCTCAGCGAATGAACGATCATGGTGCCGTGGCAGTGGTCAAAACCTGCCCGGCAGTCGCGGCAGCCTGTGCTCATAACCCGTTCATAACACCGGGCGCCGACAAATCCGAGCTGCCCCGCCGTTGGGGGCCGGAATTGACCGCTGCGGGCCGGAAATGATCAGCCCCAGCCCAGTTCGTCGAGCTTGCCGTCGTCGATGCCGAAGTGGTGGGCGATCTCGTGGATCACCGTGATCGCCACCTGCTCCACCACCTCGTCCTCGGACCCGCAGACATCCAGCAGGGCGTCGCGGTAGATCGTGATCGCGTCCGGCAGCGCCCCGGCATAGTCGGAGTCGCGCTCGGTCAACGCCACCCCTTCGTACAGGCCGAGCAGCTCGTCGTCGTCGGGATGGCGGTCGGCAACGAGTACCACGACGTTGTCCATGGCCGCGGTCAGCTCGGAGGGGATCTGGTCGAGTGCGTCGGAGACCAGTTCGTCGAAGCGCTGCGGGTCCATCGGCACGGCCATGGCGCTAGGCCGGGGGTTCGCCGGGCGCTGGACCTTCCGGCGCCGGCGCCGGCGCCGGAGCGCCACCGCCAGGGGGCCCCTGCACAGGCGGGGCGGCCGGGGCCTGGGGGGCGGGCGAGGACGGTTCCCGGGTGGGAGTCACCACCGGCTGCTGGTTGGGCAGATGCTGGTTGCCCGGTGGAGCGGTGGGGGTCTGCTGCGGGGCGGGAGCCGAGGGTTGTTGGGTGGGCAGCTGAACCGGCAGCTGCGGAATGTTCAGCCGCTCCTCGGGAATGTCGGGCGGCGGCACCGGCTGCTGGCCGTTGATCAGCAACGGCCCCTTCGCGCTGTTGACCAGCGTGGCCCAGCCCCCGTTACCCAGCGTCGCGCCGATACTGCACGCGACCTCGCGGCTGCCCGCCGCCCAGCTGGGCAACGACACCGTCGGGTAGATCAGGGTCAGCGTGGTGGTGCGCAGCTTGATCGGCGCCAGGTAGGCGTCGGTCATCTTGGTGCAGGCGTCCTTGATGAAGCCGTCCTGATCCGCCTCGGCAGGGAACCCGTTGGGAAACTTCTCGGCCAGGTTGACGGTGCCGGTGACTTCCATCGCGTGCGGCGCCCCGCAGTCGACCGGAACGTCGACGGGCTGGTTGGTCGCCGGATCGATGCCCAGGCAGGTGCCGGCCGGCCAGACCTTGGACTGGTCGATGTCGGCGACCTTGCCCTTGAAGGCGACCTGCTGGTTGTTCGGCCCCGGCAACTGCAGGCCGCACAGCATCCGGCGCTCACCGCCCTGGTGCCAGGCATGATCGCCCGACCACAGCATGCTGACGGTGAACTTGCTGTTGGGGTCGAACTTGGTGCCCAGGTAGCGACGGACGGCGGGCTCGCACTGCTCGGTGTTGATCTGCTGGATGCGGGCCGGGGAGGGGGGAGCGGCGGTGGGTCCGTACTCCGAGCCGGGGAAGGTCTGCAGGTCCACCGCCTCGGCGACCTCGAAGCGGTGGTCCTCGGCGCAGTTGACGATGCTGGCGGATTCCGGTGTGCCGTCCGGCCAGTTCAGGCAGTCACCACTGTTGGCGCGGCTGAAGGCGCTGTTGGTCTTGGAGCCGGTGCTGGGTACCGGGTCGCTGTTGAGGTAACCGGCCAGCCGATCCGGTCCGGCGCCGAAGTCCGGTAGCGCGGTGAGCAGGCCCGCGATCAGCAGCGCGCCCAGGGCGATGAGCAGCAGGGCCCGCCTGGTTGCCGAGGCCTGCAGAGCGCGCGGCCAGCGGAACCCGGGCGAACCCGGAGTCGTCGGTGCAGCCTCGGCGGATTCGTCATGCGATTCCTCCGGTTCATCGGCCTCGCCGGGCTCGCCGGGCTCACCTGGCTCACCTGGCTCACCGGCGAGTGAGTCGGGAGCGTCAACCAGCGCCGATCCCTCGACGGCCGTCGTCGACTCGTCGACCTCGCCGTCGGCGGGGTGCTCGGGTTTCGGATCTTTCTCCGGCGCGTCCAACATCGGCTCCATTCTGACAGCACCCGACCAGCGGTGTTACCAATGTTGCAGATGTGATACCGGGGACGGAGTGGTCTGGCTGCCGCGACCCGTCCGGCGACGCAAAAGTAGTCTTGCGGCCGTGATCGACCTGAAGCTGCTCCGGGAAGACCCCGACGCCGTGCGGCGTTCCCAACTCAGCCGCGGCGAAGACCCCGCAGCCGTGGACGCCCTGTTGAGCGCCGACGCCGCGCGCCGCGCTGCGATCTCGGCGGCGGATTCGTTGCGCGCCGAACAGAAGACCGCCAGCAAATCCGTCGGGAAGGCCTCGCCGGAGCAGCGCCCGGCGTTGCTGCAGCGCGCCAAGGAGCTCGCCGAGCAGGTCAAGGCCGCCGAGGCCGATCAGGTAGCCGCGGAGGCGGCCTTCACCGCCGCGCACCTGGCCATCTCCAACGTCATCATCGACGGCGTCCCGGCCGGCGGTGAAGACGACTACGCAGTCCTGGACGTGGTGGGTGAACCACCAGCGCTGACCGCGCCCAAGGACCACCTCGAACTCGGTGAGTCGCTGGGCCTGATCGACATGCAGCGCGGCGCCAAAGTGTCGGGATCGCGGTTCTACTTCCTGACCGGCCGCGGTGCTTTGTTGCAGCTCGGCCTGCTGCAGCTGGCGCTGCGAGTGGCCGTCGAGAACGGTTTCGTCCCGATGATCCCGCCGGTGCTGGTCCGTCCCGAGGTGATGAGCGGCACCGGCTTCCTGGGCGCGCACGCCGACGAGGTGTACCGACTCGAAGCCGACGACCTCTACCTGGTGGGCACCTCGGAGGTGCCGCTGGCCGGATACCACTCGGGGGAGATCCTGGACCTGTCCGCCGGTCCGCTGCGCTACGCGGGCTGGTCGTCGTGCTTCCGGCGCGAGGCCGGCAGCTACGGCAAGGACACCCGCGGCATCATCCGGGTGCATCAGTTCGACAAGGTCGAAGGCTTCGTCTACTGCCGCCCCGAGGAGGCCGAGGCCGAACATCAGCGGCTGCTGGGCTGGCAGCGCCAAATGCTGGCCCTGATCGAGGTGCCCTACCGGGTGATCGACGTGGCCGCCGGCGACTTGGGCTCCTCGGCCGCCCGCAAGTTCGACTGCGAGGCGTGGGTGCCCACCCAGCAGACCTACCGCGAGCTGACGTCGACGTCGAACTGCACCACGTTCCAAGCCCGCCGGCTTTCCACCCGGTATCGAGACGATAACGGCAAACCGCAGGTTGCGGCGACCCTGAACGGCACGTTGGGCACCACCCGATGGCTGGTCGCCGTGCTGGAGAACCACCAGCAGCCCGACGGCAGCGTGCGGGTGCCGGCCGCGCTGGTGCCGTTCGTGGGCGCCGAGGTGCTGGAACCTTAGGCGTGCACCGCTGCCCGGGCCCGCTCGTGGCGACGCTGACGCTCGATGGTGGCGAAGTAGAACGCGAAGGCGAACGCGAAGCTGGTGAACAGGCTGCTGACGAAGAACAGCCACGGCCGCTTGAACCCGCGGCGATAGCCGTCCGTGATTGAAAACAGGGGCAGCAGAATGACATTGGCGATGGTGTAGTCCTGGCCGGCCGAGCCCGCCGCGGGATTGACGAACATCAACTGGATGTACTGCGTCCAGCTGCCGGGCCCCCAGATCGGGTTGTGCGTCCCGCTGATTCCGTGCGGGGCGTACCCCTGCACGAAGCGGATGTTGAAGTACCAGCCCAGCGCGATCGAGGCGATGCCCACCACGTAGTAGACGACTTCCAGCGGCGAGAACATCGGCCCCTCCGCCGGTTTGGCGTAGACCGCCGGGTTCGAGCGGACGATCCAGACGATCACGGCGATACCGAGGACGGCGTGAGCGAGCAGCGAGACCATGGCCGAAGTCTCACCCCGGCGCCAAAGTTTTGTCAATATTGTCATAACCGGCGGAAGGCGCCGCGACGGTCCTGGGGTACGTTGTCTGCCATGGTCAGGCCCGCGCAGACGGTGCGAAGCGAACGCACCCGGGACGCGCTGTGCCAAGCCGCGCTGGCCCGGTTCCTGGCCCAGGGTGTCGAGGAGACCTCGGCCGAGCAGATCGCCGCCGATGCCGGGGTGTCGCTGCGCACCTTCTACCGGCACTTCCGGTCCAAGCACGATCTGCTGTTCGCCGACTACACCGGCCTGAACTGGTTTCGCGCGGCGCTGGACGCCCGGCCCGCCGACGAGCCGATCATCGATTCGGTGCAGACCGCGATCTTCGCCTTTCCCTACGACGTCGAGGCGGTGACCAAGGTCGCGGCGCTGCGCGGCGGCGAGCTGGACCCCAGCCGCATCGTGCGGCACATGCAGGACGTGCAGGCCGACTTCGCCGACGCCATCGCCGCGCAGCTGCGGCGCCGTAGCCCGGCCGAGCAGACGCCGGATGCCCGGGTGCGCACCGCGGTGATCGCGCGGAGCATCGCGGCCGCGGTGTTCGGCGCAATGGAGGTGTGGATGTTGGGAGCGGACCGATCGCTGGGCGAACTGGCGCGGGTGTGCCAGTTGGCGCTGGAGTCGCTGCGAGCCGGCGTCGCCGGGACCTGGTGCACCGCAGTTTCGTCATAATTGACAAAACTTCGACCGCGTGCGAGCCTCCCTCACGGGAGGTCGGTATGTCTGAATCTCAGTACGACGCGATCGTCATCGGCGCCGGGCACAACGGACTGACCGCGGCGGTGTTGCTGCAGCGGGCCGGGCTTGCGACGGTGTGCCTGGACGGCAAGCTCTACGCCGGGGGCATGGCTTCCACCGTGGAACTGTTCGACGGCTACCAGTTCGAGATCGCCGGCTCGGTGCAGTTCCCCACCTCGCTGGAGGTGATCAGCGAACTGGGCCTGGACGCACTGCCGACGGTGGACCTGGAGGTGATGTCGGTTGCGCTGCGCGGCGTCGGCGACGACCCGCTGGTCCAGTACTCCGACCCGATGAAGATGTTCGCCCACCTCAACGAGGTGCACGGGGCCGACGCCGTCGCCGGCATGGGTGGGCTGCTGATGTGGGCGCAGGCGCCGACGCGGGCGCTGGGCCGCTTCGAGGCGGGCACGTTGCCCAAGACATTCGACCAGATGTATGCCTGTGCCACAAACGAATTCGAGCGCTCCGCGATCGACGACATGCTATTCGGATCGGTCACCGACGTCCTCGACCGCTACTTCCCGGACCGCGAAAAGCACGGCGCCATCCGCGGATCGATGACGATGCTGGCCGTCAACACCCTCTACCGCGGTCCGTCCACGCCGGGCAGCGCCGCCGCGCTGGCCTTCGGGCTCGGCATCCCCGAGGGCGACTTCGTGCAGATGAAGAAACTGCGCGGCGGGATCGGCGCGCTCACCGCCCATCTCACCGAAGTACTGCAGGGTAGCGGCGGCGAAGTTCGGTTGCGCGCCAAGGTAACCGAGATCCTGGTCGCCGACAACCGAGTGAGCGGGGTACGCCTGGAATCGGGTGAGACACTGCACGCCCCGATCGTCGTCTCCGCCGTCGCACCCGACGTCACCGTCAACGACCTGATCGATCCGTCGGTGCTGCCCGCCGACGTCCGGGACCGCTACGCACGCACCGACCACCGCGGCAGCTACCTGCAGATGCACTTCGCGCTGTCCGAAGCACCGGAGTTCGCGGCACCGTACGAGGCGCTGAACGACCCGACGTTGCAGGCCTCAATCGGCATCTTCTGCACACCCGAAGAGGTCCAGCAGCAGTGGGAGGACTGCCGCCGCGGCGTCGTTCCGGCCGACCCGACGCTGGTGCTGCAGATCCCGTCGGTGCACGATCCCGCCCTCGCCCCACCCGGCAAGCACGCGGCGTCGGCCTTCGCGCTGTGGTTCCCGGTCGAAGGGAACATGGACGAGGAGGGCCGCTACGGTGCCGCCAAGGTCGAGATGGGCCAACGGGTGATCGACAAGATCACCCGCCTGGCACCGAATTTCGAGCGCAGCATCATCCGGCACACCACGTTCACGCCCAAGCACATGGGGGTGATGTTCGGGGCGCCGGGCGGCGACTACTGCCACGGACTGCTGCACTCCGACCAGATCGGACAGAACCGCCCGGGGCCCAAAGGCTATATCGGCCAACCACTTCCCATCAAAGGGCTGTACCTGGGCAGTGCCGGCTGCCACGGTGGCCCGGGAATCACCTTCACGCCCGGCTACAACGCCGGACGGGCCGCGCTGGAAGACCGCTAGCCGCCCCGGCGTCGAGCTCACGCCTCGCGTGAAATGTGGGCGGAAATCGGGCCCGGAAATCGCCCTGTGCTCACGCGAGCCGAGCCGGCCGGCCACGGGAAATCAACCGCGGGCGGCCAGCAGTTCGTCCAGACAGGCCAGGAACTCCTCGGGCCGCGCCGGAGTGAATGCGGGCTTCGACCCGGGAATGTCGAGGGTGATCAGCGTCGACTTGAGCGGACGGTAGAGATCCAGCGGTAGCCAGCGGCGCAGGTCCGGGCTGCCCCAGATGTTGAACCGGCAGGTGAACAGGCCGAGGTCTTCGGCCTTGTACGAACGGATCTGGTCCAAACCGATCACCTTCGCCGTGCCGGACGGAAAGTGGTAGCGGCGCAACGTCAGAGCCGCGCGGTCCAACTGGACGACGCCGTCGTCGTAACACAGGTCGGCCATCGTGCTCATGCCCGGCAGCTCCGCAGCTCGTGCCCCCGGGTGGTCAGGCAGCGGCCGTCGTCGAGGCGCCACTGCCAGCCGTGCAGATTGCAGGTCAGCGTATTACCTTCGATCACACCGAATTTGGACAAGTCCGCTTTCAAGTGCGGACAGCGACGCTGAATCTGCCACCCGTCCAACGTGATCGACGCGGAATCGTCGTGCGATTCGGCGAACCAGCCGTCGGCGTAGGCGATGCGCTCGTCGGTCAGGCACTTGAAGAAGGTGTACAGGTATTCGTTGTAACCGCCGACGCGCCAGGCCCGGAAACGAGTCGACAGGAAGATGGTGTTGACCCAGTCCGGCTCCTTGTCGCGCAGCACCGTACGCACCAGCTCTGGCTCGATCGCGAACCCGTAGCGGAACTTCTCGTCGGGAATGCTTTCCCGCACAGCACGTTTCGGAAAGTCCAGGACCACTGTTTCGGGGCCGATGACCAACTCCACCGGGTATCCGATGCCGTCGCAGATCTCGTCGCTCTGCAGCATGATCGGCTCGAACAAGGCGCGCAACGGCTCCAGCAGCGGTTCGCCGGTAGCGGGGGCCCAGGTGGCCTTCTCGGCGGCCAGCACCGGCGCCATCCGCTGCGCGAAGTCCTCGATGTAAGCGGCTTTACCGGTGGTGAAGATAGCCTCGACCTGCTCGGTGGGCAGCGGGTGGTGCAGCGAATTCAGCGTCGAGCCCGTGAAGTCGGCGACCGACCCCGGGATCATCAACAGGCCTTTGGACCGGTCACCGTCGTGTGCGTGGCTGCGCATCTGGTCCAGGAACACCAGCTGGTCGGGGAAGATGTTGGCCGGGTCGCCGTGGTCGTCGTTGAGGTGCCGCAACTCGGCGTCCAGGAAACAGGGCGGCCCGGCCGACGGCACCACCCACGTCGCACCCACCTGGGCGATGTACTGGCGGGCGCGGTCCATCTGTCGCTGCCGCTTCTGGATACCGAACGCCTCTTTGGCGCGGGCCGGCATGTCGTAGACCATCGGGTACCAGATCGCGCCCGAATACTGCAGCAGGTGCACGTCGATCGCGCCGAAATCGGCGGCCAGCACGTCCAGATCGACAGGTCGCGCGTCGTTCATGTTGAACAGGGTGGTCTCGCCGTCGGACACCACCAGCGCCGAGTCGCCGATCGGGCCGTCGGCGGGCGCGCGCAGCGCGATGATCATCACGTCGAGGTCGCCCTTGGGCCCCGACACCCGGTGCCGGACGGAGTCGGTGGTTTCGAAGAACCGGTGAAACCCCAGCTTCTCGAACTCGTGGCGCAGGTCGGGCACCGGGAAGTCGGGCAGCAGCACCAGTGCATCCTTGTTGACGTGCTCGGCCAGCAGCTTGGCGTCGAAGTGGTCCTTGTGCAGGTGCGAGACGTAGAGGTAGTCGCAGTCGCCGAGGGCGTCCCAGTCCAGCTCGCGGTTGTCCGGGAACGGCACCCACGAGGCGAAGTAGGCGGGGTTGACCCACGGGTCGCACAGAATGCTGCCCGCGGCGGTCTGGATCAGAAAGCCGGCGTGGCCGACGCTGGTGACCTGCACAAATACCTTTCGTTCAGCCATCCGGGTGGCTGTAATACCAGCCCTGAGCTTAGCTTGGTTCAGAGGTCAGGGTCCTGGCACAGCCGCCGGTAGTAGTCGATCCGCAGCGGGTCGGGGTCCACACCGTAGGCGGCGAAGAAGTCCGGCTCCCAATCGCGGCCGGGAAAGTTCCAGCCCAACGACAGCGTTGCCACCGCCAGATCGGCCCGCCGGTCGGCCACCCCGGGCTCGCCTAGGTCCACCTGCCGGCAATAGCGACCGACGTCGTCGATCAAGGTGTTGGGAGCGCACGCGTCGCCGTGACAGACCACCAGCCGATCGACCGGCGGCGGCTCCGGCAGGTTCGCCCGGTGCGCGGGATGCAGGAGGGGCAACCGGGTCTGCACCGACCAGTCGAACGGACGCGGGGACTCGGGATACACCAGCGCTTCACTCCGCCTTTCTTTGCCACTTGGGCCGCTCGTCGGGTTGGAGCACTAGGCTGAATTGCTGTGGAACCCGCATACGGCACTGCCATCACGCTCGCCCGGATGATCTTTCGCCTGCAGGGCCTCAAGATCTCGGTGACCGGCGTGGAGAACCTGCCGACCAGCGGCGGCGCCGTGGTCGCAATCAACCACACCGGCTATTTGGACTTCATGCTGGCGGGTCTGCCGGCCTACCGCCAGGGCCTCGGTCGCAAGGTGCGGTTCATGGCCAAGCAAGAGGTATTCGATCACAAGATAACCGGGCCGCTGATGCGCGCTTTCCGGCATATTCCGGTGGACCGCGACAGCGGGGCGGCTTCCTACAGCGCTGCCGTGGAGAACCTCAAGGCCGGTGAACTGGTCGGCGTCTACCCGGAAGCGACGATCAGTCGCAGCTTCGAGATCAAGGAATTCAAGTCCGGGGCCGCGCGGATGGCCGTCGACGCCGGGGTGCCCATCGTCCCGCACATCGTCTGGGGCGCGCAGCGGATCTGGACGAAGGATCACCCCAAGAAGATCTACCGACCCAAGGTGCCGATCCAGATCATCGTCGGCGAGCCGATCGCCCCGACACTGCCCGTCGCCGAACTCAACAGCCTGCTGCGTTCCCGGATGCAGCATTTGCTGATCCGCGCGCAAGAGCAGTACGGGCCACACCCGGCCGGCGAATTCTGGGTGCCGCGCCGGCTGGGCGGCGGTGCCCCCTCGCTGGCCGAGGCGGCGCAGCTGGACGCCGAGGAAGCAGCGCAGAAAGCGGCGTTGCGAGCCGAGCGGGCACATCCCACCAGATCACCGGAGCAGTGACCCGTGGCCGAACCCGTCTACCGCGCCAGTGAGTTCGTCTCGAGGATGTTTCTCCGTCTCACCGGAAGCCGCGTCACCTACCTCGGCGAGGAGAACATCCCGGCCCACGGCGGCTGCGTGGTCGCGATCAACCACACCAGCTATATCGACTGGGCACTGGCCGCGCTGGCATTTCGCCGGCCGGGGGGCCGACGGGTGCGGCCCATGGTCAAGGTCGAGATGCAGCAGGTGAAGATCGTCAACTTCATGATGAAACACAACCGGGCGATTCCGGTCGACCGCAGCGCCGGCGCCGGCGCGTATGCCGCCGCGGTCGAGCGACTGCGGGAGGGAGAGGCGGTCGCCGTCTTCCCGGAAGCCACGATCAGCCGCAGCTTCGAGCTCAAAGACTTCAAGACCGGCGCCGCCCGGATGTCCGTCGAAGCCGGCGTGCCGATAGTGCCGGTGATCGTCTGGGGTTCCCAACGCATCTGGACCAAGGGCCTGCCGCGACGCATCGGCCACCACAAGGTGCCGATCACCGTCGCGATAGGTCGGCCGCTGCTGCCCGATCCCGACGTCACGGTGACGAACCAACAGCTGCACGACGCGATGACTTCGCTGCTGCACCAAGTCCAGCAGAACTATCCTCATCCCGCCGGTGAAAATTGGGTGCCGTGCCGTCTCGGCGGTTCCGCGCCGACGCTGGAGGAGGCTGCGCAGATGGACGCTGAGGAGACCGCGGCGAGGGCCGCCGGTCGGGCACCGCATCGGTCGAGTTAGGGGTAGAAGGAGAGTCGAGCAATGGCTGAGCCGGTCTTCCGAATGCTGGAATATCTCGTTCCGTCCGTCGTGGCGTTGAACGGCAACAAGATCACCTATCAGGGTCTGGAAAACATTCCCGAGCGCGGCGGGGCGATCATCGCGCTCAACCACACGAGTTACGTGGACTGGATTCCCGCGTCGCTGGCCGCCAAGGAGCGCAAGAGGCGACTGCGGTTCATGATCAAAGCCGAGATGGCGGACGTGAAAGCCGTCAACTACGTGATCAAGCACATTCAGCTCATCCCGGTGGATCGGACCATGGGCGCCGAGGCCTATGCGGTGGCGGTGCAACGCCTGCGTGAGGGCGAACTCGTCGGAGTCCACCCGGAGGCGACCATCAGCCGCAGTTTCGAACTCCGCGAATTCAAGACCGGGGCGGCCCGGATGGCGATCGAGGCGCAAGTGCCGATCATCCCGATGATCGTCTGGGGTGCGCACCGGATCTGGCCCAAAGACCACCCGAAGAAGCTGTTCCGCAGCAAGGTGCCGATCACCGCCGCGATCGGCCGGCCGCTGTGGCCGCAGGGGACTCCCGAGGAGTTCAACGCCGTACTGCGGCAGGCGATGGAGGCGATGCTGCACTGGGTGCAGGAGCAGTATCCGCATCCGGAGGGTGAGTACTGGGTACCGCGGCGCTTGGGCGGCAGCGCGCCGACCCCGGACGAGTCCAAAGAGTTCCGGATCGCCGAGTTGGCCGAGCGCGCACAAAAGCTCGGCTACGACGGCGTCACCTCGAAAAATCCGAAAAAGGGCGGACCAAGCTGACGACACCCGCCGGCCGTAAGCCTGCGCTCATCGGGTGCGACGTCGACGGCACCCTGTTCAACGAGGACGAGACCCTCACCCCGCGTACCCGCGCGGCGGTGCTGGCCGCGGTCGCCGACGGTGCACAGTTCGTGCTGGCCACGGGCCGTCCGCCGCGCTGGGTCCGACCGGTCGTCGAGGCCCTTGGGTTCGCCCCGATGGCGGTCTGTGCCAATGGCGCCGTCATCTACGACCCCCAGCACGACCGGGTGGTCGCCGCGCGCACGCTGTCCGTCGAGACGCTGGCTGCGCTGGCCGACATCACCCGGCGCGTCATTCCGGGTGCCGGGTTGGCGGTCGAGCGGATCGGGGAACGCGCGCACGACTCGGCGACCCCGCAGTTCGTCAGCTCGCCGGGTTACGAACACGCCTGGCTCAACCCGGACAACACCGAGGTGTCTTTCGAGGACCTGCTCAGCGCGCCGGCGATCAAGCTGCTGATCCGCATGGCCGGCGCGTCCAGCGCGGAAATGGCGGCCGCGATGGCCGGACACATCGGCGATGAGGGTGACCTGACGTACTCCACCAACAACGGTTTGCTCGAGATCGTGCCGCGCGGCATCAGCAAGGCCAGCGGGCTGAGCGAGGTCGCCGAACCGCTGGGACTCGACATCGCCGATGCGGTCACCTTCGGCGACATGCCCAACGACATCCCGATGCTGCTGAAGGCGGGTTTGGGGGTGGCGATGGGCAACGCGCACCCCGACGCGCGGGCCGCCGCCGACGAAGTGACGGCCCCCAACAGCGAAGACGGTGTGGCGCGCGTGCTCGAGCGTTGGTGGACTTGACGATTTTGCTCCCGAGATGTGGGAGACTGCCCGCGTGTTCGCGTATCGGCCGGATTGCGACCGGAATGGGCCGGAGGACAGGTAGTGGGGTCAGATCCAGGTTCGCCTGAGGACGCTGAGGACGGCGGAGCCACGCCAAGTGGGCCCCGCCGGGGTGCGTTCGGGGCGAACCGGCCCGACAAGAGCGGACCCGGTAAGGCTGATCCGCCGCCCAGGGTGATGCCGCACGGGAAGGCCGACCCGGACGATGAGGGCACCGGGTCTTTGCAGCCGAGCGGGTCTTTGCAGCCGAGCGAACCTTTGCAGCCGGGCGGGCCTTTGCAGCCGAGCGAGCCGCCGAAGCCGGACGTGCCCACCAAACCCGTCGGCAGCGTCCATTTTCAGGACGCGGCCACCACCAAGCCGCGACCACCCACTCCGGCCGAGCTGCGTGCTCGGCAGAAGTACGAGGATCAGCAGCGCGAGGCCGAGGAGGCGCGGTTGGCCGCCGAGGCCAAACGCAAGAGGCAGAAGCGCATCCTGATGGGTTCCGCCGCCGCTGTCGGGGTGGTCGGTCTGGTCGCGGGCGTCGGGTATTGGTTGCTGTCGCCCGAGCACGTCACCGCGCAGTGCGTCCAGGACGACCCGAGCGGTCAGCCGGTGATCGTCCCCGACAGTTATTGCACCGGGCACACTCCGGGCCTGAACGGATTCTTCTTCTGGGGCGGGCACCAATACCGTTACTACTACGGCAGTTCCGGGTCGGTCGGCCAGCGGCCGATTGGCGGCTCAACCTCGATCCCCAAGGGGGCCACCGTCACCACCAAGTCGGGCACCACCATTCAGCGCGGTGGGTTGGGTGGCAGCGGGGGCAAGGGTGGCAGCGGAGGCAAGGGCGGGAGCGGCGGCTCGTGAAACGTGGCCGGACACAGCCGCGGCCGAACTGGCCGGCGATCGTCGAATCGCAAGGACTTGTCTACGGGACACCCGCGCGCGACGCGACCGGTGCTGCCCGCCCGTACTGGGACGAATCGGTCTACTACGAGTTCGAGATGGACGAAATCCTGGCACTGGAAGCCGACGTCGAGCTGCTGCACTCGATGTGCCTGAACGCGGTCGAGCAGATCGTCCTGATGGAGCGATACGCCGATTTTGGTCTGCCGGAATGGAGTTGGCCACACATCGCCGAGTCGTGGCGCCGTTCGGACCCACATGTGTACGGCCGCTTCGATTTACGTTACGACGGGAAACGACCTGCGGTGCTGCTCGAGTACAACGCCGATACGCCGACGACGCTGCTGGAAGCCGCCATCGTGCAATGGTATTGGCTCAAAGATAAGTTTCCCGACGACGACCAGTGGAACTCGTTGCACGAGCAGCTGGTCGATCGCTGGAAAGTGGTCCGTAATATATTGCCCAGCAACGAGTTACATTTCGCCTGGTCCGGAGTGGAGACCACCGGCGAGGATCAGATCACCACAACCTACCTGCAGGAGACCGCGGCGGAAGCCGGGTTTGCGACCGTCGGGCTGCTCATCGAGGACGTGGGATGGGACTCCGCACTGCAGCGGTTCGTGGACCTCGAAGAGGACCCGATCCAGGCGATCTTCAAGCTGCATCCGTGGGAATGGGTGCTCGATGACCAATTCGGTAAGAGCGTGGTATCCACTCTGCCGCAGACGATGTGGATCGAGCCACTGTGGAAGACGCTGTTGTCGAACAAGGCGATTCTGGCGGTGCTGTGGGAAATGTATCCAGGACACCCGAACCTGCTACCGGCTTATCTCGACGATCCGCACGAACTCACCGAATATGTGCGTAAACCCAAGTTGGGCCGGGAAGGCGCCAACGTCACCGTCGTAGGCGCCGGCCTGGAGACCGCCACCGGCGGTTTCTACGGCGAAGAGGGCTTCGTCTACCAATTACTGGACCCGCTACCGGAATTCGACGGCATGCGTCCCGCACTGGGCGCGTGGGTGGTCGGGGATACCTCGGCGGGACTCGGCATCCGCGAGACGGCCGGACTCATCACCGACGACGGCGCGGCATTCGTCCCGCACCGGATCCCACTCAAGTAACCGAAAAGAAAGTTGGTCTTCGATGACGACATCCACTGTCGCAGCCAATTCCGGCTATTGGGACGCCGGCTATATGGCCGTGCTCGGTCGTGGCGCGGGCGCCATCGTGCTGTATGCGATCGTCGGGCTGGTGCTGATGCTGGTCGGGTTCTACGCCATCGACCTGACCACACCGGGCCCACTGCGCAAGATGGTCGAGGCCGGCAAGCCGAATGCCATCATCGTCGCGGCCGCCGGGATGATCAGCATGGCTCTGATAGTGGTGCTGGCGATCTACTCGTCTTCGGGAAAACTGTTGGAGGGCTTGGCCGGTTCGGCGATCTTCGGGCTGGTCGGGATCGTCGCCCAGGTAGTGATGATGCGGATCGCGACGGTTGCGCTCGGCATCGATATGGACAGGCTGTTCTACGCCGAGGAGTTCAGTTACGACGCGCTCATGGTGGCGGCGGCGCAGTTCGCACTCGGCATCGTGGTGGCGGTAGCGATTCTCTGAGTGGCGTCTGGTCGCTGCTGAAACGGTTACGCGGGCGTGATTGCGGCGGCGAGCTGTTGGGGCAGGTAATTGACCAGCAACGGCACCAAGCCCGGGAACGGCGTGCCGAGGATGGTCACGTCAAATGGACTGACGAATTGTGGCAGATGGGGGTCCACGGTTGCCGTCACAGGCTGGGGTGGAACGAGAATACCGTCGACGGGCAGGTGCAGCGTGATCGTCACGTCCTGGGGGTACCCGACCGGGAGGTTGGTCGGAACCTGAATCAGGGTATCAAAAGCATTGTCACCGTTGAGAAATCCGTTCAGCGCATTGGCCGGAGCATCGATTACGGCAGCGACGGCTCCTAGTGGGTTGCCGGTCGACACAGCGTGTCCGATTGTTTCGGCGCTGGTCGCCAGCGCGTTCAAGGCCGAGAACGGTGCGCCGGCCGCCGCATAGGTCAGGGCCAACGGTATCCCGAAGTTGGCGGCCAGACTTCCTGTTGCGGTCAACGGCTGCGTGAGGAGCACTGAAATGCTAGGTAGCGTAAGGGTATTGACTGCGTTGGTGAAGTTCTGCGACATCTGACGCAGGATTGAGGGGGGCATCAGGTTGGTGAGATACTGTGCCTCTTGGCCGGGGAGGTTCATGATGGTGAACAAATCGCCAAGTGGGCCAAGCAGTTTCGGGTAGAGGGAAGCTGTCAGCGTAAGATGCGTGAGGTCAACGATAACGGTGACCGGACCGGGGTAGATTCCAGTGACCAGTAGATTCGCGAAGGCCCGACCCAGATCGTCCAGGGCGCCGGTGTAATTGCCCGTCAGCAGCGTCTGAAACGTGGTCTGCAATCCCGTCCCGAACGCCGGCAGCCCAGCCACCAGGCCGGTGATTCCGTGGTTAGCCGCTGTCGCGGCCGTCTGAGCGAAACCGAGTTGCGTCGCGACGAATTGTTGGATGTAAGACGCCGCGGGGAAGGTGATCAGCTGTTGAACGGAGGCCTCTATGCCGGCTGGTAAGTTCGCCAGGTTGGCAGGAAAGCTCTGGATGGCGGCGGCGAACGTCGCCCCGATCTGCTTGGCGTAGCCCTGTTGATTGACGACGATCTGACGCAGCAGCGGGAAGGGGTCAGCAGACCAAGCATTCCCGAGGGTCTGCAGGTTGGTGGCCGTGTTAATGACCAGTTGCCCGTAGGCGCCACCCGGCACTGTCGTGGCTGCCGGGCCGCCCGCCAGCAGGGATTGGACCGGTGTGTTAGCTAAAGTCGTTGCAGCATTGGTGATCTCAGCATTCAGATACTGCGCGGCGCTGCCACTCAATAGCTGCACGAACTCGGCATGGAAGGCTGCCGCCTGGGTGTTGACCGCTTGGAACTCCCGGCCGAAGCTGGCGAACAGCTGCGAGACGGCGTCCGACACCTCATCGGCGGCCGCCGCCGCGAGAGCGGTGGTAGGGGCCGAGGCGACTGTCGTCGCCTCCCGCAGCGTCGAGCCGATATCGGTTAGATCCTTGGCCGCGGTGGTCAGTAAGTCCGGCGCGGTAGCCACAAACGACATAGTCGATTTCCTCCCCTTGGATCACCGAGCTGCTCCTCGTGAGCGTATGACGCAACGGGCGGCCGATGACGGGGATTGAGGAATTCAGGGCGTGACGGGTTAGCCGTTGCCGCCGTCGTCACGCCACCGTTTAATGCGACCCCCATGATTGGCCAAGTGGAGTAAGTCGAAGACCCTCGCGCGCACTACAGGTGCCCAAAGGCATTAGACGCACCGGGACTGTGTTTGGTTCCATTCTCGAAAGTTCTTGCCCTGCTGCGTCTTCAGCGTCCTTGCGGGACGCGGGTTGTCGGTGGGTGTTCGTAGAATCCGGGGTATGACAGCCAGCACGCGTGCGGAGATCGTCGAGGTTCTCGACGTGCTCGATGCGGCGGTCGAGCGGGTGTGTGAGTTGCGGTTTGAGGTGCTGAGCACCCCGGAGCGGATGGCGATCCTGGAGCGCTTGGAGACGGTGGTGCGGCGGCTGCCGGTGCCGCAGCATCAGTTGTTGAATCAGCTCGCCGCGGTGAGCAAGGAGGAGTTGGGTGACACCCTGCGTAACGCGCTGGCCGATCGGCTGCGGATCACGACTTCGGAGGCTGGCCGGCGGATCGCCGACGCCGCCGACCTGGGCGAGCGGGTGTCGCTGACGGGGGAGCCGTTGGCGCCGCGGTTGGAGGCCACCGCCGCCGCCCAACGCCGCGGCCGTATCGGTAGCGGCCACGTGAACGAGATCCGCGACTTCGTCAAACACTTACCGACGGAAGTGGATGCCGGCACCCGGGAACAGGCCGAAGCCGACCTGGCTGGCAAAGCCGCCGCCATGCGCCCCGACCAACTCAAGGACTACGCCCTCACGCTGCTGGCCTACCTGCACCCCGACGGGGAATTCTCCGACGACGAACGCGCCCGCAAGCGCGGCCTGAGTCTGGGCAAACAAGACCCCGACGGCATGTCCAAACTCACCGGCTGGATCACCCCCGCCCTGCGCGCCGCCCTGGAAGCCGCCTGGGCCAAACTGGCCGCCCCCGGCATCGCCAACCCCGAGGACCACCTGCCCCACATCGACGAGGACGAGCCGGACCCCAAAGCGGTCCGCCGCGACACCCGCGGCACCACCCAACGCCGCCACGACGGCCTGCACGCCGGGCTGATGGCGCTACTGGCCTCCGGGGACCTGGGCCGCCACCACGGGCTGCCCGTCACCATCGTGGTCACCACCACCCTGGCCGAACTGGAAGCCGGCACCGGCACAGCCCGCACCGGCGGCGGCAGTCTAGTGCCGATGTCCGATGTGATCCGCTGGTCGGGCGCCGCGCACCCCTACCTCGCCCTGTTCGACGGCGCCACACCCCTGGCCCTCTACCACACCAAACGGCTGGCCAACCGCGCCCAACGCCTCCTGCTGTATGCCCGCGATCGCGGCTGCACCCGACCCGGCTGCACCGCTGCGGCGTATCACACCGAGGTCCATCACCTCACCGCCTGGCACACCTGCCTGAGCACCCACATCACCAACCTCGCCCTGGCCTGCGGCATCCACAACCGCCTCGCCGACAAAGGCTGGACCACCCGCACCAACCACCGCGGCCTCATCGAATGGCTACCCCCGGCACACCACGACCGAGGCCAACCACGCATCAACACCATCCACCACCCCGAACGACTCTTCGCCCCCGACGAAGACAACGACGATCCCTAGGTACGCAACGACTTCGGCGGGATGGTGCCCGCCACCAATGAGGCGGCGTCGATGGTGCGCGGCCGGTAGGCCAGCGTGTGCAGCCTGGCTGACATTGTGCCCACCGCGCTGGCTTCCGCGTCTGCGACGCGGCCCGACAAGCCGGACAGAAAGGCCCACTCGTGCTCGTCACTGCCGAAATAAACTACCGTGTCGAAGGTTTCATCGAAGCGGCGCAAAGATGACCGCAATGTCTCGTTGCGCCACAACGTCGGGCAGCCGGCCTGGCCCACCACCACCTGACCAATACGGCGGCAGCGCCGCAGAAAGCCGGTGTCGTACAGGCGGTTGTGCTGCGCAGACTCGATGCGTTCGTCGGGCAGGTCGACGACCACGATGTCGTAGTGTCCGGTATCGGGTGCTCCGGCAGCGACCCGCTCCACGAAGTCCCATCCGTCACCGTAATAGACCTGGATTGCACCGAACCCTTGTTCCGCCCTGAGCAACTCATCGGCGGTGTATCCATAAGGCAGGTGCTGTGCGCACAGCCGGACAGCGTCGGCGTCGATGTCGACGTGATCGACGCGCTTGGCGCCCGCGGCTACCGCCATCTGGCTCACCACACCCTCGCCGGAGCCGATGACAAGCACGTGTTCGATTTTGTCGGCCAACAGCAGCGCCGGCACGAGCAGTGCCTCGTGGTAGACGAGCTGGCTGAATTCGGTGCTTTGGCGCTCGTCGTCGCTGAACAACGCGACACCCTGCCCGGTGCGACCGATCACCAGATGCTGAAAGTCGGTGCGCGCCTCGCAGATCACTTCCGAAACGAGCCAGCTCCGAGACAGTCCCGGTGCCAGCGGCTCAACGATGGTTCGCACGGCCGGAACGACAGGAGGAATGAAAACGGTTGGTAGTGGCACAAATCCGTTGAAGTCGACGGACGCATAGCTGGCGGTGTAGGCACCCGCATCCGCGATACGGATGCGATCGCCCGCGCGCAGTGTGACCGGAAGCGGATAACTTCGATAGAGCACGTCGTCGCCGTCGCAGGTGGGTCCCGCGACCACGGCGTCGGCAACCGCGTCGGCGGCACGCGGGGTCTGCAATCGGTACCGGATGTACTCGTTCTCGGTCTCAGCCAGGCCGCTGTAACGCCCGATGTCGAGGTAGACCCAGCGTCGGCCGTCAGTAGCGGTGCGCACCGACACGACTGCGCAGTCGATGGTGCCGGCCGAGCCTACGATCGCGCGGCCCGGCTCCAGCACGAGTTGCGGTGCGCTGGAACCGAAATAGCGCGTCAGCGCAGCCGTCACGGTGTCGGCGATCGCCTCGAGGGAAGGGGCCGCACCCGCATAGGGGAGCGGTATGCCGCCGCCCGCATTGACGACGATGAGTCCGTCGACAGCATCGAATATCGCTGCCGCACAACGGATACCGATCTCCCAGGCACTGACGTCCAATTGCTGGGAACCCACATGAAAGCTGACCCCGTCCGCAATCAGCCCCGCCGACCTGGCGCGCCTCAACAGGCCGACGGCGTCGTCGGGCGAGCAGCCGAACTTGTCCCCGAACGGCGTCACCGACGACGGAACCGGCGCAGCGATGCGGCATTCCACCCGCGAACCCGGTGCGTTCGCGGCGATCACATCCACGCCGTCTGGGGTGTCGAAGCTGAACAGCCGCACGCCATGGGAGTACGCCGCCGCCACGGCGGCAGCCGTCTTGATCGTGTTGCCGAACGCCAACCGCGCGCCGTCGATACCGGCCGCAATGCACGCGTCGACCTCGCCGATCGACGCGACGTCGAAGTCCGCGCCGCACTCCGCGAGCAGCCGCAGGATCGGTGCCGCCGGATTCGCCTTGACGGCGTAGCGAATCCGCGCATCGGGCAGCGCGAGTCGCAAATCGCGCAGATTCGCCCGCACCTGATCCAGATCGATCGTCAGGTAAGGGGTGGCCTGCACCCGATCAGACTAGTGGCGGCGGGTTGCCACCGTCAGACTAGTTGGGCGGGTGCGCCGGCATGGAGAAGTGTTCGGGCGGTACGTTCGGGCCGCTCGGCGGTTGTGTCGACAGCGGCGTGGCGATCCCGTCCAGCACCTGGGTGATGTTCCCGGTGAGGCGCTCGAAGTTCAGTGTTCCGTGCTGAAAATTCTGCGTGGCCTGCAGGGGCTCCTGGATCTCCGCGCTGGTCGGCAGCCCCAGCGGGCCGTGCTCGTAGCTCTGCGACGCCCACGCCTCGTAGATCGCGCCGGTGATCGGCTGCACCCCGGTGGCCGGCGACCAGTACATCGCACCCTTGGCGAACGTGACGAACCGCGATCCGTTCGCCCCGTCGCCCTCCGGGGACGTCGGAGCCCCGAGCACACTGCTCATGCCGCCCATTTCCTGCCAGTGCTTATAGATCGCGCCGCCCTCCAGCGCTCTGATCAGTTCCTCCGGCGGGTCGTTGAAATGTGCTGCAATGTCCCGGATTTCGTCCATCAGCGCGTACGCGGCATTGCCCGGGCAGTCGGTGTTCCCGACGTCGCGGTGGGTGAAGATGGCAGGCAGCTTCGCGATCGCGCCGGCCGGGTAGACGGTGTAGGAGCTGCCCGCCGACTCGAGTTCCACCGTGCCGCGTGGGTCGACGTCGGCCATGCCGAGCCGCCATCCGAGCAGCCGCCCTACGGTGCGCAATTGGATCGGCGTGGGCGGTACGTCGTCGAAGTTGCCGATCATCGCCACGCCCCAGGTTTCGCGGTTGAACCCGCCGGTATGGAACGCCTCGACCGGTTTGGTGAGCCCGCCGGAGCTGCCCTCGAACACCTGGCCGTACTTGTCCACCAGCGCGTTGTATGCGATGTCGCACCAGCCCAGGGTTTTGCTGTGATAGGTGTAGATCGCCTTGACGATCCCGGCCGATTCCAGCGGTGAGTAGTCGTTGCTGCCGGCGGTGTGGTGCACCACCCCGGCCCGGACCGCGCGGTCGTACTGCGGACTGCCGCAGCGCAGCGATTCGTCGGCGCCCCACTCCGCTCGGCTGATGATGGGCGGCGCCTGGCCCGGCATGGTGACACCGGCCGGCGGTGTCCAATGCGTCTCGACGGGCGCCCGTGGCGGCGAGATGAGTATCGCGTTGAGGTTCTGCCCGAACGCCTGTTCCTTGGAGGCGGGCCGGTATCCGAGATCGCTGTGCGCCGGTGGCGCCGGCGGCGCCTGGGTCACCGGCGCATTCAGTGGCCGCGTGACGGCAATCTGCACCGACGTCGTCGTCCCGACGAACACCGGTTCGGTGCTGCGCGGGTCTTTCGACGCCGTGCCTGTCCCCGCGCCGACCGGGTCGGGCGCCGAGGTCTGGTATTCGGTCTGATACCACGGCCCCCACGAACCGTCCGGCCTTCTCGCGCGGACCCGGGCAGACGTCCCCGCCAGATCACCGGTGAGCGCGACCAGGGAGAACGGCGTGGCTTGGGACAGTTCACGGACTGTCACCCCGCCGCCGAGGCCGACCAGCGGCTGCTCGGCGAGTTCGGTTTCACCGCCAGGCGACACCGGATGCGTGGCGGAGCCCGGGTGCACCAGCAGCCACGAGATGATCACCACCGTCGCGACGAAAGCGGTGAGCAGCGTCGTCGGGGCGCGACTGCTGGACACGAGGCGATGTTACGTGTGTGTCGAATGTTTCTGGTGTGACGACACGACCCGAATGCCCGAAATCTCCTGGAAACCCGTCGACGACACCGCAGAGAATGTTCGCCGGCCGGTTGCGGGGGCCGATGCGTGACTCTGCGGTGCCGTCAGGTGACAGGCTTTCGTGCCGGTTAGACGGGTGGCACCTCGGTGGCAGCCGCCGTGGCAGCCGGGATGGCCGCCGCCGCACCAGGGATTGCCGCGGCAGCGCCGGGCACCGCCCCAGCCGCCCCCGGGATTGCCGCCGCCGCGCCGGGCAGGGCCGCCGCCGCGCCGGGCAGGGCTCCCGCCGCGCCAGGCACGGCTGCCGCGGCACCAGGCAGAGCCGCCGCGGCGGGGATTCCGGGTATCGATGGGAGCGCGGGCGTAGCGCCGGCAGCAGCGCCCGGAGCACCCGCGGCCCCGCCTTGGACGCCCTGCATGATCGCCGGCATGATCAGCCCCTTGAGCAGGTCGATCGCCTGGCTGGCGCCCAGCTGGTTGGCGGCCTGCATCAGGTCGCTGACCAGTCCGCCGCCACCGCCGCCGCCGCTGCCAGACCCGGCCGCCACCGGCGACAATCCGGTGCCGCCACCGCCGCCGAGGCCGGACGTGTCGCCCAGGATCGGGTAGGTGCCGTCGGCGCCCGGGTCCAAGCCGGCGGGGGCGGTGATCGGAACCTCGCCGGTGCCGGCGGCCGGAGTCAGCCCGGCCGTTCCGGGAGTCACCCCCGTCGGACTGGTGAGTCCGGGATTGCTGAGCGCGGGATTCGCGCCGGCACCCGTCGGGGACAACGCGGTGCCCGGCGACGTCAGCGCTCCGGGCACGGACGGGGTCAGGCCCGGAGTGGTGCCCAAGCCGGTGCCGCCGAGGCCGGGGCTGGCCAAGCTCGGGGTGGTGCCCAGGCCGGTCGTGCCCAACCCGGTGCTCGCGCTGGTACCGCCCAGGGCGGGAACCGGCGGCAGGTTGACCCCGAACTGCGAGAGCCCCTGCGACAGGGCGGAGATCAACTCGTTCGGCAGGTCGGCGACGCTGGCCGCCCGTTTGAACTCGTGGTGCTCCACGGGTTTGGTGTCTGCGGTCGAGTCGTAAACGAGAAAGTAAGCGCACGGACTTGCGACTGCCAGGGCGGCGACCGCGCTCATGGCTGTCGACAGCTTGCGTCGGCGTCGGTTCGGCACGAAAGTCTCCTCAATCTGGACTACTCGGGTGTGGGCGCGAGACCCACATGACTGATGGTACGAGTGAGATTGGTGTGACTAGTGTGGCGAGACCGAATCGTGAGGGGAGTGGTTCACAGGTGTGACGTTGCACCGACATATTGGGATCCGGTCCTCTCGCACCTGCTAAAACCCGGCCCCGCGCGACCCGCCTAATCGGGTTTCGGCGGCGAGGTCGGATACCCTAGGCAACCGATGACCGCTCGTTTCGACCCCCACGTTCGTTTCGACCTCTTCGTCGTCGGCTCCGGATTTTTCGGCCTGACGATCGCCGAGCGCGTGGCTACCCAGCTCGACAAGCGCGTCCTCGTCGTGGAGCGGCGCCCGCACCTCGGCGGTAACGCCTACTCCGAACCGGAGCCGCAGACCGGGATCGAGGTGCACAAGTACGGGGCGCACCTTTTCCACACCTCCAATAAGAAGGTGTGGGACTACGTGCAGCAGTTCACCGACTTCACCGGCTACCAGCACCGGGTGTTCGCCATGCACAACGGGCAGGCCTACCAGTTCCCGATGGGTCTGGGCCTGGTGGCGCAGTTCTTCGGCCGCTACTACTCCCCGGCGGAAGCGCGCAAGCTGATCGCCGAGCAGGCCGCCGAGATCAACAGCGCCGAGGCGCAGAACTTCGAAGAGAAGGCGATTTCGCTGATCGGCCGGCCGCTCTACGAGGCGTTCGTGAAGCACTACACGGCCAAGCAGTGGCAGACCGACCCCAAGGAACTCCCCGCGGCCAACATCACCCGGCTGCCGGTGCGCTACACCTTCGACAACCGGTACTTCAACGACACCTATGAGGGCCTGCCGGTCGACGGCTACACCGCCTGGCTGCAGAATATGGCCGCCGACGAGCGCATCGAGGTCAGGCTGGACACCGACTGGTTCGACGTGCGCGACGAACTGCGCGCGGCCAGCCCGGACGCCCCGGTGGTGTACACCGGCCCGCTGGACCGCTACTTCGACTACGCCGAAGGCCGGCTCGGATGGCGCACGCTGGACTTCGAGCTCGAGGTGCTCGGCGACTGCGGGGACTTTCAAGGCACCCCGGTGATGAACTACAACGACGCGGACGTCCCGTACACCCGCATCCACGAGTTCCGCCACTTCCACCCCGAGCGTGACTACCCGACCGACAAGACGGTGATCATGCGCGAATACTCCAGGTTCGCCGAAGACGACGACGAGCCCTACTATCCGATCAACACCGAGGCCGACCGCGCCCTGTTGGCCGCCTATCGGGCCAGGGCGAAGTCCGAGACCGCGGCAGCGAAGGTGCTGTTCGGCGGGCGCTTGGGCACCTACCAGTACCTGGATATGCATATGGCCATCGCCAGCGCTTTGAGCATGTACGACAACGTCCTCGCGCCGCACCTCAGGGACGGCGTTCCGCTCGTGGGAGCCCCGGAATGACCGCCGTCAGCTTGCTGTCCCGCATCATCCTGCCGCGTCCCGGCGAACCCCTGGACGTGCGCAAGTTGTACCTCGAGGAGTCGACCACCAACGCGCGGCGTGCGCACGCGACCACCCGTACGTCGCTGCAGATCGGCGCCGAGTCCGAGGTGTCGTTCGCGACCTACTTCAACGCCTTCCCGGCCAGCTACTGGCGGCGTTGGTCGATCTGCACCTCGGTGGTGCTGCGCGTCGAGCTGACCGGCTCCGGTCGCGTCGACCTGTACCGGACCAAGGCCACCGGTGCCCGCATCTTCGTCGAGGGCCGCGGCTTCGCCGGTACCGAGGACGCCCCGGAGACCCTCGAGATCGAGGTGGGCCTGGGTCCGTTCGAGGACGGCGGCTGGATCTGGTTCGACGTCACCACCGACAGCAAGGTGACCCTGCTGGGCGGCGGGTGGTACGCGCCGATCCCGGCTCCGGGCACCGCGAACATCGCCGTGGGCATCCCGACGTTCAACCGCCCCGCCGACTGCGCCAACGCGCTGCGCGAACTCACCGCCGACCCGCTGGTCGACGAGGTGATCGGCGCGGTGATCGTGCCGGACCAGGGCACCCGGAAGGTGCGCGACCACCCGGACTTCCCGGCCGCCGCCGCGCGGCTGGGCGACCGGCTGTCCCTGCACGACCAGCCCAACCTCGGCGGTTCCGGCGGCTACAGCCGGGTGATGTACGAGGCGCTGAAAAACACCGACTGCCAACAGATCCTGTTCATGGACGACGACATCCGCATCGAACCGGACTCGATCCTGCGGGTGCTGGCGATGAGCCGGTTCGCCAAGACCCCGATGCTGGTGGGCGGGCAGATGCTCAACCTGCAGGAGCCGTCCCACCTGCACATCATGGGCGAGGTGGTGGATCGGTCGAACTTCATGTGGACGGCGGCGGCGCACGCCGAGTACGACCACGACTTCGCCGAATATCCGCTGAGCGACAAAGAGGACAAGAGCAAGCTGCTGCACCGGCGCATCGACGTCGACTACAACGGCTGGTGGACCTGCATGATCCCCCGGCAGGTCGCCGAGGAGCTGGGTCAGCCGTTGCCGCTGTTCATCAAGTGGGACGACGCCGACTACGGGCTGCGGGCCGCCGAGCACGGCTACCCCACCGTCACGTTGCCCGGTGCCGCGATCTGGCACATGGCGTGGAGTGATAAGGACGACGCCATCGACTGGCAGGCGTACTTCCACTTGCGCAATCGCCTGGTGGTCGCCGCGATGCACTGGGACGGTGACGTCTCCGGCCTGGTCCGCAGCCACCTCCGGGCGACACTGAAACACCTTGCCTGCCTTGAGTATTCGACGGTAGAGATCCAGAACCGGGCGATCGACGACTTCCTGGCCGGGCCGGAGCACATCTTCTCCATCCTGGAATCGGCGCTGCCGGAAGTGCATCGCCTGCGCAAGGCCTACCCGGACGCGGTGGTGCTGCCGGCGGCCAGCGAACTCCCGGCGCCGCTGCACAAGAACAAAGTGATGAAGCCGCCGGTCAACCCGCTGGTGATCAGCTACCGGCTGGCCCGCGGTGTGTTGCACAACCTCAAGCCCACCAATCCGGCGCACCACGAACGTCCGGAGTACAACGTGCCGACCCAGGACGCGCGCTGGTTCCGGTTGTGCACGGTCGACGGCGTGACCGTCACGACCGCCGACGGGTGCGGCGTCGTCTACCGCCAGCGCGACCGGGCCAAGATGTTCACGTTGCTGACCCAGTCGTTGCGTCGGCAGCGGCAACTGGCGCGCCGCTTCGACGAGATGCGAAGGGTGTACCGGCAGGCGCTGCCGGTGCTGTCCAGCCAGCAGAAGTGGGAGACGGTACTGCGCCCCGAAAGCGACAAGTGCCCCGAGCCGGCCGCCAGAGCGGCAACTCACGAGCCCCGACATGGCTGACGCACTCCCGGCGGAGGAACCGCCGTCCGGCGAAGTCGCCGCGATGGTGGCCGTCCAAGCCGCGCTGGCCGATCGGCCGGGGGCGCTGACCGTGGCGCGCGCGCTGTCCCATTTCGGTGAGCACAGCATCGGCTGGCTCGCGGTGGCCCTGCTGGGCGCGCTGCTGTGGCCGCGGCGGCGCCGGGAGTGGCTGGTGGCAGGTGCGGGTGCGTTCGCCGCCCACGCGGCGGCCGTGGTGGTCAAACGCGTGGTGCGCCGGAAACGGCCCCACCATCGGGCGGTAGAGGTCAACGTCGGCACCCCCAGCCAGCTCAGTTTCCCGTCGGCGCATGCCACCTCCACGACGGCCGCGGCCCTCTTGATGAGCAGGGCCACCGGCAGCCCCCTGCCCGTGGCGCTGATTCCACCCATGGCGTTGTCCCGGATCCTGCTGGGCGTGCACTACCCCAGCGATGTGGCGGCCGGGATCGCGCTGGGCGCGGGTGTGGCCGCGATAGCCGTCCGGGTGGACGGCGCAGCCCGAAAGGGGTGGACGCGATGAGTGGCGACGTGGTCGAACGGGCCGAGAAGCCGGCCAACGAGAAGCCCGCCAAGGTGCCCGGACCGCCGACCAACCTGGTGACCGGGTTGATCAAGGCGATCCGCCCGCGGCAGTGGGTGAAGAACGTGCTGGTGCTGGCCGCGCCGCTGGCCGCCGCCGGCCGCGGCAGCCAATACGACTTCGCCAAGCTGGCGACCGAGGTCGCGGTCGCCTTCGCCGTGTTCAGCCTGGCGGCGTCGGCGATATACCTCGTCAACGACGTCCGCGACGTCGAGGCCGATCGGGAGCATCCCACCAAGAAGTACCGCCCGATCGCCGCCGGGGTGGTACCCGAATGGCTGGCGTATCTGCTGGCGGTGCTGCTGGGCTCGGCTTCGCTGGGTATTTCGTGGTGGTTGACACCGAACCTGGCGGTGGTGATGGCGGTTTATCTCGTCATGCAGCTGGCCTACTGCTTCGGGCTCAAACATCAGGCGGTGCTCGACGTCTGCATCGTGTCGTCGGCCTATCTGATCCGCGCCATCGCCGGCGGCGCGGCCACCAACACCCATCTGTCCCAATGGTTTCTGCTGACGGCGGCCTTCGGGTCGTTGTTCATGGTGGCCGGTAAGCGCTACGCCGAGCTGCAACTGGCCGAGCGCACCGGCGCCCAGATCCGCAAGTCGCTGGAAAGCTACACCAGCACCTACCTGCGGTTCGTCTGGACGATGTCGGCCACCGCGGTGGTGTTGTGCTACGGGCTGTGGGCGTTCGAGCGCGACGGCGACAAGGGATCCTGGTACGCGGTGTCGATGATCCCGTTCACCATCGCGATCCTGCGCTACGCCGTGGACGTCGACGGCGGGCTGGCCGGGGAGCCCGAGGACATCGCGCTGCGCGACCGGGTGCTGCAACTGCTGGCGCTGGCGTGGATCGCAACAGTGGGTGCTGCTGTTGCTTTCGGCTAGTCAACGATTCAGGGCGCTGCAAGCGGCGGCACTGCAGGTAGGGACCCGCCGACCGGCGGTCCGTCGGATCAAGTGGCCGGTGTTCCCCTACGGAACGACGACCCGCGTCAGCCTGTGGGTCAGCGTGGTCGTCGTCGCGGCGCTGTTCGGCTGGGGTGCCTGGCAACGCCGCTGGATCGCCGACGACGGGCTGATCGTGCTGCGCACCGTACGCAACCTGTTGGCCGGCAACGGGCCGGTGTTCAACGCCGGTGAGCGGGTGGAGGCCAACACCTCCACCATCTGGACCTACCTGCTCTACGTCGGCAGTTGGGTGGGTGGGCCGCTGCGGTTGGAATATGTGGCACTGGCGGTCGCCCTGACGTTGTCGGTGCTCGGTGTGGTGCTGCTGATGCTGGGCACCGGTCGGTTGTACGCACCCAGCCTGCGCAGCCGCCGTGCCGTCATGCTGCCCGCCGGCGTGTTGGTCTACATCGCGGTGCCGCCCGCGCGCGACTTCGCCACCTCGGGCCTGGAAAGCGGGCTGGCGCTGGCCTATCTGGGTCTGCTCTGGTGGATGATGGTTTGCTGGGCGCAGCCGCTGCGGGTCCGTCCGGAAAACCGGGCGTTCATCGTCGCGCTGGCGTTCGTCGCGGGCTGCAGCGTGTTGGTGCGCCCGGAGCTGGCGCTGATCGGCGGGGCCGCGCTGGTGATGATGCTGATCGCGGCGCGCAACTGGCGACGGCGGGCGCTGATCGTGCTGGCCGGTGGCCTGCTGCCGGTCGCCTACCAGATCTTCCGGATGGGTTACTACGGCCTGCTGGTGCCCGGTACCGCCTTGGCCAAGGACGCCGGGGGCGACAAGTGGTCGCAGGGGTTAATCTACCTGTCCAACTTCAACCAGCCGTACCTGCTGTGGGTGCCGCTCGTGCTGCTGGTGCCGCTGGGAATCGTGCTGATGCTGATGCGCCGGCGGCCGGCATTCCTGCGTCCCGCGCTGGCGCCCGACTACGGTCGGGTGGCCCGGTCGGTGCAGAGCCCGACGGCGGTGGTGCTGTGGATGCTGGTCAGCGGACTGTTGCAGGCCCTTTACTGGATCCGTCAGGGCGGCGACTTCATGCACGGGCGGGTGCTGCTGGTGCCGTTGTTCTGTTTGCTGGCGCCGGTCGCCGTGATCCCGGTGCTGATCCCGGACGGGAAAGACGTCAGCCGCGAGACCGGTTACTGGCTGGCCGGCGCGGTCAGCGCGCTGTGGCTCGGCGTCGCGGGATGGTCGTTGTGGGCGGCGAATTCGCCGGGCATGGGCGACGACGCCACGCATGTCACCTACACCGGAATCGTCGACGAACGCCGCTTCTATGCCCAGGCCACCGGCCGGGCGCATCCGCTGACCGCCGCCGACTACCTGGACTACCCGCGGATGGCCGCCGTGCTGGTGGCCCTGGACAACACCCCGCAGGGCGCCCTGCTGCTGCCGTCGGGCAACTACACCCAGTGGGACCTGGTGCCGATGATCCCGCCGGGCAGCGCCCCGGGCATCCCGGCCGACCTCAAGCCGCAGCACACGGTGTTCTTCACCAACCTGGGCATGGTGGGCATGAACGTGGGCCTCAATGTCCGGGTGATCGACCAGATCGGCCTGGCGAATCCGCTGGCCGCGCACACCGAACGGTTGAAACACGGCCGGATCGGCCACGACAAGAACCTGTTCCCCGACTGGGTGGTGGCCGACGGACCGTGGGTGAAATGGCCGCCGGGCATCCCGGCCTACCTCGACCAGCAGTGGGTGGCCGAGGCGGAGGCGGCCCTGAAATGCCCCGCCACCCAGGCGGTGCTCAACTCGGTTCGCGCACCGTTGACCATGCGCCGGTTCGTGTCCAACGTGCTGCACGCCTACGAGTTCACCCAGTACCGGATCGACCGGATTCCGCTCAACGAGCTGATCAAATGTGGGCTCGAGGTTCCGCGGTTACCGCCCACCCCGCCCCGCGACTGAAGGCGAACCCCCGGCGTCTTCCGCCGAAATTTTTTTCACCCGTACCAGAAACGGTTTCCACAGCACTCGGCCCGGGACTGCCAGCAACTTCACATCTGACCCGTTACCAGCGCCCCACCGACTGTCGGCACATGCATAAATACCGTTCCAGGACCCGGTTTCAGCAGCGTCAATAAGACCCGAACCGGGTCCGATCGCGCCGCCGGCGACGTCCCGGGGGAGAGCGGGTGCCGCAACGTGTGGTTCACTGAACGAGCACTGCAGCGCCGCGTGCGTGCAGTCTGACCCAATTCGGGACATGCCCCCAAGCACAGCGATGCGTAAGGATGTGCCCACAAAGGATGAGGATGAGGAAGCAAGGATGAAGCTTGTTGACAGGTTTCGTGGCGCCGTGACAGGTATGCCGCGCCGACTCATGGTGGGCGCCGCAGCAGCGGTCCTGCTGTCGGGTCTGGTCGGTGTCTTGAATGTCACTGGCGGCTCGGCGACCGCGGGTGCGTTCTCGCGGCCGGGCCTGCCGGTGGAATATCTGCAGGTGCCGTCCGCGGCGATGGGCCGCGACATCAAGATCCAGTTCCAGAGCGGTGGCGCCAACGCGCCGGCTCTGTACCTGCTCGACGGCATGCGCGCCCAGGACGACTTCAACGGCTGGGACATCAACACCCCGGCGTTCGAGTGGTACCTGCAGTCCGGCCTGGCGGTCGTGATGCCGGTCGGCGGGCAATCCAGCTTCTACTCCGACTGGTACAAGCCGGCCTGCGGTAAGGCGGGTTGCACCACCTACAAGTGGGAGACCTTCCTGACCAGCGAGCTGCCCGCGTACCTGGCGGCCAACAAGTCGGTCAAGCCGACCGGTAGCGCTGCGGTGGGCCTGTCGATGGCCGGTTCGTCCGCGCTGATCCTGGCCGCCTTCCACCCCAGCCAGTTCGTCTACGCCGGCTCGCTGTCGGCGCTGCTGGACCCCTCGCAGGGGATGGGCCCGTCGCTGATCGGCCTGGCCATGGGCGATGCCGGTGGCTACAAGAAGGACGACATGTGGGGCCCGACGAGCGACCCGGCCTGGCAGCGCAACGACCCGACGCTGCAGGTGGGCCAGCTGGTCGCCAACAACACCCGCATCTGGGTGTACTGCGGTAACGGCAAGCCGTCCGAGCTGGGTGGCGACAACCTGCCCGCGAAGTTCCTGGAGGGCTTCGTCCGCGACAGCAACATCAAGTTCCAGACGGCCTACAACGCTGCCGGCGGACACAACGCGGTGTTCAACTTCGACGCCAACGGCACACACAGCTGGGAGTACTGGGGCCAGCAGCTGAACGCGATGAAGGGCGACCTGCAGGCGACGCTGGGGGCCACCCCCGGCGCCGGGCCTGCCACCGCCGCTCCCGCTCCGGCGGCCGGCCAGGGCACCTAGGTCACCACTAGGCGTTACTGACGCAACTCAAACGACGGCGGCGACCCATATCGGGTCGCCGCCGTTGTTATCAGCTCGTGAGCTCCTCTTTATCCCGCCGATACCGGTGTGGTTAGCTACTTTCCGGGCCAGGTGTTACCGGGGGCCTGTCACCGGGGCGGTAGCCGGACACGATGGAGGTGCACATGAGGGGTCTGTCCGTGCTGCTGCGACTGCTCTGCGTCGGCGTGCTGTCGATCACGTTGGGCGCGATCGCGGGAATCCCGTCGGGGTCGACCGGCACCGCGAAGGCAGCCCCGTACGAAACCCTGATGGTGCCCTCGGCCGCGATGGGCCGCGACATCCCGGTGGCGTTCCTGGCGGGCGGGCCGCACGCGGTGTACCTGCTGGACGCCGCCGACGCCGCCCCCGACGTCAGCAACTGGGTCACCGCGGGCAACGCGATGAACACCTTGGCCGGCAAGGGGATCTCGGTGGTCGCCCCGGCCGGGGGTGCGTTCAGCATGTACACCAACTGGGAGCAGGACGGCAGCAAGCAGTGGGACACCTTCCTGTCCAGCGAGCTGCCCGACTGGCTGGCCGCCAACAAGGGTCTGGCCCCGGGTGGACACGGCGTCGTCGGCGCCTCGCAGGGCGGCTACGCCGCGATGGCGCTGGCCACGTTTCACCCCGACCGCTTCGGTTTCGCCGGCTCGTTGTCCGGCTTCCTGTACCCGTCGGAGACCTCCACCAACGGCGCGATCATGGCCGGCCTGCAGCAGTTCGGTGGGGTGGACGGCGCCGGCATGTGGGGAGCCCCACAGCTGGGCCGGTGGAAATGGCACGACCCGTTTGTGCACGAGGCGCTGCTGGCGCAGAACAACACCCGCGTCTGGGTCTGGAGCCCGACCACCGGTGCGGCCAGCAATCCCGCCGCCATGCTGGGCGCCGGGGATTCGGCGATGGGCAACGCCCGGATGTTCTACCAGCACTATCGGGAGGTCGGTGGCCACAACGGCCACTTCGATTTCCCGGGCGGCGGCGACAACGGCTGGGGCTCGTGGGCGGGCCAGCTGGGCGCCATGTCCGGGGACATCGTCGGCGCCATCCGCTGATCGGCGGCCCGATCGTCCGGTAAGGCGCGCGGATGGTGCGCGGACACGGGCCGGTACCGTGTAGAGAGCGCAGTAGCGGGTCCATGATTCCGAGGCCTGGCTGCGCGGGGTGAGTCAGGGCGCGACGGTGCGCTTGTCGCCCAGCCCATTCACCAGGGACCTCCGGGCTCCTACCGGACTGTGTTAGCAGGAGAGCATGGCCAACACCACCCGCCGCAAACGCCAACGACGTCTGGCCTGGTTGGCAGCCGCCTCGATGGCCTTGGCGGTGACGATGGTCATCATCGCCGCGGTGACGTTGTTGCGTAACAACAACACCGCGCCCAGCGCGGTGCCGCCGGGCATACTGCCGCCGGGTCCGTCGCCGAGCTCCCAACACAAGAAACCGCGGCCCGCTTCGCAGGACGCGTCCTGCCCCGATGTGCAGCTGGTGTCGGTACCGGGCACCTGGGAATCTTGGCCCACCGACGACCCGCTGAACCCGGTGCAGTTTCCGAAGGCGTTGCTGCTCAACGTGACCGGGCCGATCCGGCAGCAATTCGACCAGGCCAGGGTGCAGACCTACACCGTGCCCTACACGGCGCAGTTCCGGAACCCGCTGAGCGCTGACGACCAGATGACCTACAACGACAGCCGCGCCGAAGGCACCCGCGCGACCGTCAAGGCCATCACCGACATGAACAACAAGTGCCCGCTGACCAGCTACGTGATCATCGGGTTCTCGCAGGGCGCGGTCATCGCCGGCGACGTCGCCAGCGACATCGGCAACGGCCGCGGACCCGTCGACGAGGATCTGGTGCTCGGGGTGACCTTGATCGCCGACGGCCGCCGCGAAGGTGGAGTGGGCAACAACATCCCGCCGACTCCGCCCGGGGTGGGCGCGGAGGTGACCCTGCACGAGGTACCGGTGCTGGCCGGGCTCGGCCTGACCATGACCGGCGCGCGGCCGGGTGGATTCGGCGCGCTGGACGCCCGCACCAACGAGATCTGCGCCGAGGGCGACCTGATCTGCGCGGCGCCCAAGGAGGCGTTCAGCCCGGCCAATCTGCCCACCACGTTGAACACCCTCGCCGGTGGCGCGGGGCAGCCGGTTCATGCGATGTATGCCACAACCGATTTCTGGAGCTCGGACGGCCAGTCGGCCACCCAGTGGACGTTGAACTGGGCACATGGGGTGTTGGAGAAGGCCCCGCACCCCAAACATGGGTGACTTCGCCGGACACAGCGGGTTGGTGCGGCGGTTGCGGCTGCGATGAGGCGTACCTTGTGATTTGGTTTGCCGCCCAGCGGCCCTTAACATTAAGAGAAAATTAAGAGCATGTGGTTGACCCGCGCGCGTCGAAGCCGACAGCGACAAGTTCCAGCCGGGAACGGGTCGGTGTCGGGTTGCGCGCGGATTTGCGGTCGGCGTGGGCTGACCAAGTCGGGAATACCCGCCCAGGTGCGGCCCGAAAACCAGCGAAGTTCGTAACAGGAGAGGGCGCATGGCCTACCACAACCCGTTCGTTGTCAACGGCAAGATCAAGTTCCCGCAGAACACCAACTTGGTCCGGCACGTCGAGAAGTGGGCGAAGGTTCGTGGCCAGAAGCTGGCGTACCGGTTCCTGGACTACTCCACCGAGCGCGACGGCATCGAACGCGACATCCTCTGGTCGGAGTTCAGCGCCCGCAACCGTGCCGTGGGCGCCCGACTGCAGCAGGTCACCCAGCCCGGCGACCGCATCGCCATCCTGTGCCCGCAGAACCTGGACTACCTGATCTCGTTCTTCGGAGCGCTGTACTCGGGCCGGATCGCGGTGCCGCTGTTCGACCCCGCCGAACCCGGCCACGTCGGCCGTCTGCACGCGGTGCTCGACGACTGCACCCCGTCGACGATCCTGACCACCACCGAATCCGCCGAAGGGGTGCGCAAGTTCATCCGCGCCCGGTCGGTCAAGGAGCGGCCGCGGGTGATCGCGGTCGACGCGGTACCCAACGAGGTCGCCTCCACCTGGCAGGAAACGGTCGCCGACGAGAACACCATCGCCTACCTGCAGTACACCTCCGGCTCCACCCGCACCCCGACCGGCGTGCAGATCACCCACCTGAACCTGCCCACGAACGTGCTGCAGACGCTGGTCGCGCTGGAAGGCAACGAAGGCGACCGCGGCCTGAGCTGGCTGCCGTTCTTCCACGACATGGGCCTGATCACCGCGCTGTGCGCCCCGGTGCTCGGTCAGAGCTTCACCTTCATGACTCCCGCGGCGTTCGTCCGCCGGCCCGGCCGCTGGATCCGCGAACTCGCCCGCAAGCCCGGCGAGACCGGCGGTGTGTACTCGGCCGCGCCCAACTTCGCGTTCGAGCACGCCGCGGTGCGCGGGGTGCCCAAGGACGGCGAGCCGCCGTTGGACCTGAGCAACGTCAAGGGCATCCTCAACGGCAGCGAGCCGGTGTCGCCGGCCTCGATGCGCAAGTTCTTCAAGGCATTCGAGCCCTACGGCCTCAAGCCCACCGCGGTCAAGCCGTCCTACGGGCTGGCGGAGGCGACCCTGTTCGTCTCGACCACGCCGATGGACGAAGAGCCCCGGATCATCCACGTCGACCGGGACGAACTGAACAAACAGCACTTCGTCGAGGTGGCCGCCGACGCACCCAACGCCGTCGCACAGGTCTCCGCCGGCAAGGTCGGCGTCGACGAGTGGGCGGTCATCGTCGACCCCGACTCGGCCAGCGAGCTGCCCGACGGGCAGATCGGCGAGATCTGGCTGCACGGCAACAATCTCGGCGTCGGCTACTGGGGCAAAGAGGAAGAGACCAACCACGTCTTCAAGAACATCCTGAAGTCCCGGGTCGCCGAGTCGCACGCCGAGGGAGCACCGGACGACGGGATGTGGGTGCGCACCGGTGACTTCGGCACCTACCACAACGGCCACCTCTACATCGCGGGCCGGATCAAGGACCTGGTCATCATCGACGGCCGCAACCACTACCCGCAGGACCTCGAGTTCACCGCGCAGGAGGCCAGCAAGGCGTTGCGGGTCGGTTACGTCGCGGCCTTCTCGGTGCCTGCCAACCAGCTGCCGCAGAAGGTGTTCGACGACCCGCACGCCGGCCTGGCCGCCGACCCCGAGGACACCTCCGAACAACTGGTGATCGTCGCCGAGCGGGCCGCCGGGGCGCACAAGCTGGAATACCAGCCGATTGCCGACGACATCCGGGCGGCGATCGCCGTGGGGCACGGGGTGACGGTGCGCGACGTGCTGCTGGTGCAGGCCGGCTCGATTCCCCGCACCTCCAGCGGCAAGATCGGCCGCCGCGCCTGCCGGACCGCCTACATCGACGGCAGTCTGCGCAGCGGCATCAGCTCGCCGACCGCCTTCGCCACCTAGGATCGGCCGACCCCGGCCTGAAACAGGACTGAACAGGTAACTATGTCTGAGATCGAGAAGTCTGAGATCGAGAATTCCCAGGAGAACCTGCCCGCCACAACGACAAGCAACGAGGGCGCCACCGGGGCCATCACCACGGTCCCCGAGATGCGTCGATGGCTGCGCGAGTGGGTGGGCAAGGCCGTCGGGAAGTCGCCGGACTCGATCGACGAGTCGGTGCCGATGGTGGAACTGGGCCTGGCCTCGCGCGACGCGGTGGCGATGGCCGCCGACATCGAGGACCTGACCGGCGTCACGCTGTCGGTCGCGGTGGCGTTCCAGCATCCGACCATCGAGTCGCTGGCGACCCGGATCATCGAGGGCGAGCCCGAACAGCCGGAGGACGCCGACGCCGAGGCGGTGGATTGGTCGCGCAACGGCCCCGCCGAGCGGGTCGACATCGCGGTGGTGGGCCTGTCCACCCGGCTGCCGGGTGACATGAACTCCCCGGAGGAGACGTGGCAGGCGCTGATGGAGGGCCGCGACGCCATCACCGATCTGCCGGACGGGCGCTGGTCGGAGTTCCTGGTTGAGCCGCGGCTGGCCGAACGCGTGGCCAAGGCGCGTACCCGCGGCGGTTATCTGAAGGACATCAAGGGCTTCGACTCGGAGTTCTTCGCGGTGGCCAAGACCGAGGCCGACAACATCGACCCGCAGCAGCGGATGGCGCTGGAGCTGACCTGGGAGGCGCTGGAGAACGCCCGCATTCCGGCGTCCAGCCTGCGCGGTGAGTCCGTCGGCGTGTTCGTCGGCGTCACCAACAACGACTACGGCTTCCTGGCCATCTCGGACCCGAGCGTGGCCCACCCGTACGCGATCACGGGTAATTCCGGAGCGATCATCGCCAACCGGGTGTCCTACTTCTACGACTTCCGCGGCCCGTCGGTGATGGTCGACACCGCGTGCTCGAGTTCACTGGTCGCCATCCACCAGGCCGTGCAGGCGCTGCGCAACGGCGAGGCCGACGTGGCGGTGGCCGGCGGCGTCAACGCGTTGATCACGCCGGCGGTGACACTCGGGTTCGACGAGATCGGCGCGGTGCTGGCACCCGACGGCCGGATCAAGTCGTTCTCCTCGGACGCCGACGGGTACACCCGCTCCGAGGGAGCCGGGATGCTGGTGCTCAAGCGGGTCGACGACGCCCGCCGCGACGGCGACCAGATCCTGGCCGTGATCGCCGGCAGCGCCGTCAACCACGACGGCCGCTCCAACGGCCTGATCGCCCCCAATCAGGACGCGCAGGCCGACGTGCTGCGCCGCGCCTACAAGGACGCCGGGATCGACCCGCGCACCGTCGATTACATCGAGGCGCACGGCACCGGCACCATCCTGGGTGACCCGATCGAGGCCGAGGCGCTGGGCCGCGTCGTCGGCAAGGGCCGTCCCGCCGATCGGCCCGCGCTGCTGGGTGCGATCAAGACCAACATCGGGCACACCGAGTCGGCCGCCGGGGTGGCCAGCATGGCCAAGGTGGTGCTCGCCCTGCAGCACGACAAGCTGCCGCCGTCGATCAACTTCGCCGGCCCCAGCCCCTACATCGACTTCGACGCGATGCGGCTGAAGGTCATCACCGAGCCGACCGACTGGCCGCGGTACGGCGGCTACGCGCTGGCCGGGGTGTCCAGCTTCGGCTTCGGCGGGGCCAACGCGCACGTGGTGGTGCGGGAGGTGCTGCCGCGCGACGTGGTGGAGCGTGCGGTCGAGGTGGAGACGACGCCGCAGGCCGCGGTGGTCTCCGCCGGCGGCGAGCTGACCGAAGGCGAAGGACACTCGCTGCGGTTCGACGAGTACGGCGAGATCATCGCCGACGGCGCCGTGCCTGTCGCGGAGTCGGCATACGAGCTGCCCGGTGTCACCGAAGAAGCGCTGGCCCTCAAGGCTGCTGCTCTGGAAGAGCTTGCGGCACAAGAACATTCAGAACCGCTGATCCCGTTGGTGGTGTCGGCGTTCCTGACCTCCCGCAAGAAGGCGGCGGCCGCCGAGCTGGCCGACTGGATGGAAAGCCCCGAGGGGCAGTCGTCGTCGCTGGAGTCGATCGGGCGCGCCCTGTCGCGGCGCAACCACGGCCGCTCCCGCGCGGTGGTGCTGGCGCACAACCACGAAGAAGCCGTCAAGGGTCTGCGTGCGGTCGCCGAGGGCAAGCAGCGACCGAACGTGTTCAGCGTCGACGGCCCGGTAACCAGCGGCCCGGTCTGGGTGATGGCCGGTTTCGGTGCGCAGCACCGCAAGATGGCCAAGAGCCTGTACCTGCGCAACGAGGTTTTCGCCGAGTGGATCGAGAAGGTCGACGCGCTGATCCAGGACGAGCGCGGCTACTCGGTGCTCGAGCTGATCCTGGACGACTCGCACGAGTACGGCATCGAAACCAGCAACGTCACCATCTTCGCGATCCAGATCGCGCTGGGTGAGCTGCTCAAGCACCACGGCGCCAAACCCGCCGCGGTGATCGGCCAGTCACTGGGCGAGCCCGCGTCGGCGTACTTCGCCGGCGGATTGTCGCTGCCGGACGCCACCCGGGTGATCTGCTCGCGCTCGCACCTGATGGGCGAGGGCGAGGCGATGCTGTTCGGCGAGTACATCCGGTTCATGGCGATCGTCGAGTACTCCGCCGACGAACTCAAGACGGTGTTCGGTGACTTCCCCGACCTGGAGGTGTGCGTCTACGCCGCGCCGAGCCAGACCGTGATCGGCGGGCCGCCCGAGCAGATCGACGCGATCGTCGCCCGCGCGGAGTCCGAGGGCAAGTTCGCCCGCAAGCTGCAGACCAAGGGCGCCGGCCACACTTCGCAGATGGATCCGCTGCTCGGCGAGTTCTCCGCCGAACTGCAGGGCATCAAGCCGCTGCGGCCGCAGATCGGGATCTTCTCGACCGTGCACGAAGGCACCTTCGTCAAGCCCGGCAGCGACCCCATCCACGACGTCGAGTACTGGATGAAGGGGATGCGGCACTCGGTCTACTTCACCCACGGCATCCGCAACGCGGTGGACAGCGGCTACACCACATTCCTGGAGCTGGCGCCCAACCCGGTGGCCCTGATGCAGGTCGGCTTGACCACCGCCGACGCGGGTCTGCACGACGCCCAGCTGATCGCGACGCTGGCCCGCAAGCAGGACGAAGTCGAGTCGATGATCTCGACGATGGCCCAGCTCTACGTGTACGGCCACGACCTGGACGTGCGGACGCTGTTCACCCGCGCCAACGGGCCGGACGATTACGCGAACATCCCGCCGACCCGCTTCAAGCGCAAGGAGCACTGGCTCGACGCGCACTTCGCCGGCGACAGCTCGGTGTTGATGCCCGGTAACCACGTCGCGCTGCCCGACGGCCGGCACGTGTGGGAGTACGCCCCCCGGGAGAAGACCGACCTTGCCGCCCTGGTGCGCTCCGCCGCGACGACGGTGCTGCCCGACGCCGTGCTGACCGCCGCCGAGCAGCGCGCGGTACCCGGCCTGGGCGCCCGGCTGGTGACGACCTTGACGCGCCACCCCGGTGGCGCCGCGGTGCAGGTCCACGCCCGCATCGAGGAGTCGTTCACGCTGGTTTACGACGCGCTGGTGACCCGGGGCGGTACCGAAGCGGCGGTGCTGCCGGCCGCCATCGGGGCCGCAACGGCGGTCGCATCCGCGCAGGCCCTACCGGATGTCGCCGCGGCGCCGCCGGAGGCCGATGACGACGCCGAGACGCTGACGGACAGCCTGACCACGCGGTACATGCCGGCCGGAATGGGCCGATGGTCGCCGGAGTCCGGCGAGACTATCGCCGAACGCCTGGGCGCCATCGTCGGTGCGGCGATGGGCTACGAGCCCGAGGACCTGCCGTGGGAGGTGCCGCTGATCGAGCTCGGCCTGGACTCGCTGATGGCGGTGCGGATCAAGAACCGCGTCGAGTACGACTTCGACCTGCCGCCGATCCAGCTGACCGCGGTGCGCGACGCCAACCTGTACAACGTCGAGAAGCTCATCGAGTACGCGATCGAGCACCGCGACGAGGTCGAGGCGCTGCATGAGCACCAGAAGACGCAGACGGCCGAGGACATCGCCCGGATGCAGGCGGAATTGCTGCACGGCAAGGTGCCCGAGACGGCTCCGGCCGAGCCGGCCGCCGCGACCGCCGCGACCGCCGGGACCGAGGCCCCGGTTGAACCCGCCGGACCTGCAGCACCTGCCGTGCCGCCGCCGTCGGACGTGCCGATCCCGCCGCCGCCGACGAACCCCGCCGGACCGGCAGCCAACGGCAGCAACGGCGCCAACGGCGCCAACGGCGCCAACGGCTCCCAGGGCGAGCAGCCCAAGTCGGCGGACCTCAAGGGCGCTGCCGAGGCACTCAACCAAGAGGCCGTCGCCAAGGCGCTGAACTCCGACGTGCCTCCGCGCGACGCGGCCGAGCGCGTCGTCTTCGCCACCTGGGCGATCATCACCGGAAAGTCGGCGGGCGGCATCTTCAACCCGCTGCCCAAGCTGGACGACGAGAAGGCGGCCAGGATGGCGCAACGGCTGTCCGAGCGCGCCGAAGGCCCGATCACCGTCGAAGACGTGCAGAGCTCGCACAACATCGAGGAGCTGGCCGACAAGGTGCGCGGCTACCTGGAGGCCGGGGTGATCGACGGGTTCGTGCGCACCTTGCGCGCGCGTCCCGAAGGCAGCACCAAGCCGCCCGTCTTCGTGTTCCACCCGGCCGGCGGTTCCACGGTGGTCTACGAGCCGCTGCTGGCCCGGCTCCCGGCCGACACCCCGATGTACGGCTTCGAACGAGTCGAGGGGTCGATCGAAGAGCGTGCCGAGCAGTACGTACCGAAGCTGATCGAGATGCAGGGCGACGGGCCCTACATCCTGGTGGGCTGGTCGCTGGGCGGGGTGCTGGCCTACGCCTGCGCGATCGGCCTCAAGCGGCTCGGCAAGGACGTCCGATTCGTCGGCCTGATCGACGCGGTGCGCGCCGGTGAGGAAATCCCGCAGACCAAGGAAGAGGTCCGCAAACGCTGGGACCGCTACGCCAAGTTCGCCGAGAAGACATTCAACGTTACCGTGCCGGCGATCCCCTACGAGCAGCTCGAGGAGCTCGACGACGAGGGTCAGGTCCGGTTCGTGCTCGACGCGGTCAGTCAGAGCGGGGTGCAGATCCCGGCCGGCATCATCGAGCACCAGCGCACGTCGTACCTGGACAACCGGGCGATCGACACCGCTGAGATCCAGCCGTTCGATGGGCATGTCACGCTCTACATGGCCGATCGCTACCATGACGACGCGATCATGTTCGAGCCGCGGTATGCCATCCGCAAACCGGACGGCGGCTGGGGCGAGTACGTTTCCGACCTCGAGGTCGTGCCGATCGGTGGCGAGCACATCCAGGCCATCGACGAGCCGATCATCGCCAAGGTCGGCGAACACATGAGCCGCGCCTTGGAGAACATCGACGCCGCACGGACGAGTTAGGTAGCCAAGTGACCGAAGCAGGCCCGGCCCCCGTCATCCATTCCACCGCGGAGAAGCTGGCCGAGCTTCGCGAACGCCTGGAGCTGGCCAAGGAGCCCGGGGGCGAGAAGGCCGCCGCCAAGCGCGCGAAGAAGGGCATTCCGAGCGCCCGCGCCCGAGTGCACTCGCTGCTGGACCCCGGCACCTTCTTCGAGATCGGTGCGCTGTGCAAGACCCCGGGCGACCCGAACGCGCTGTACGGCGACGGCGTGGTCACCGGCCACGGCCTGATCGACGGGCGCCCGGTCGGGGTGTTCTCGCACGACCAGACCGTGTTCCAGGGCACCGTCGGGGAGATGTTCGGCCGCAAGGTCGCGCGCCTGATGGAGTGGTGCGCAATGGTCGGTTGCCCGATCATCGGTATCCAGGACTCGGGTGGCGCCCGGATCCAGGACGCGGTCACCTCGCTGGCGTGGTACGCCGAGTTGGGCCAGCGTCATGAGGCGTTGTCCGGCGTGGTGCCGCAGATCTCCCTGATCTTCGGCAAATGCGCTGGGGGAGCAGTGTATTCGCCGATCCAGGACGATCTGCTGATCTCGGTGCGCGACCAGGGCTACTTCTTCGTGACGGGGCCTGACGTGATCCGGGAGGTCACCGGCGAGGACGTCACCCTCGACGAGCTCGGCGGCTCGGACACTCAGGCCCGCTACGGCAACATCCACCAGGTCGTCAACTCCGAGGCCGAGGCGTTCCAGTACGTGCGGGACTTCCTGTCGTTCCTGCCGTCGAACTGCTTCGACAATCCGCCGGTGATCAACCCCGGACTGGAACCGGAGGTCACCTCGACCGACCTCGAGCTCGACGCGATCGTGCCGGACTCGGACAACATGGCCTACGACATGCACGAGATCCTGTTGCGGATATTCGACGACGGGGACTTCCTGGATGTCGCCGCGCAGCACGGGCCGGCCATCATCACCGGGTTCGCCCGGGTGGACGGGCGCCCGATCGGTGTGATCGCCAACCAGCCCATGCACTTGTCCGGCGCGATCGACAACGAGGCTTCGGACAAGGCAGCACGCTTTATCAGATTCTGCGATTCGTTCCAGCTGCCGCTGGTGTTCGTGGTGGACACCCCGGGGTTCCTGCCGGGCGCCGAGGAGGAGAAGCGCGGCATCATCAAGCGCGGCGGCCGGTTCCTGTACTCCGTGGTGGAGGCCGACGTACCGAAGGTGACCATCACGATCCGCAAGTCCTACGGCGGCGCGTACGCGGTGATGGGCTCGCGCCAGCTCACCGCCGACTTCAACTACGCGTGGCCCACTGCGCGCATCGCGGTGATCGGGGCCGAGGGGGCCGCGCAGCTGCTGATGAAGCGCTTCCCCGACCCCACCACGCCCGAGGCGCAGCAGATCAAGAAGGACTTCATCGAGGGCTACAACCTCAACATGGCGATCCCGTGGACCGCCGCCGAGCGCGGATTCATCGACGCGGTGATCGACCCGCACCAGACGCGGTTGCTGCTGCGCCGGTCGCTGCACCTGCTGCGTGACAAGCAGAACTGGGCCCGGCTGGCGCGTAAGCATGGCCTGATCCCGATCTAGCCCCTGCGTCTTCCGCTTCTTCCGCCTTCCGCGAGTGTGAATTAGGCTGCGCGACACGCCGATTGAGCGCCGTGCCGGGCACAGTCGGGCGGGGTTACTGGAGCAGCGCGCCGTCGGCGAGTTCGTCGAACCGCTCCAGCGCTTCGTCGTCGTGGGCGTCGATCCCGCGCAACCGCCCCCGGTCGGCGAGGTAGCGCTGCGCATACAGCCGCGCCACCAGCGCCTTGCGCTCGTCGCCGCGGACGTCGCGCTCCCAGGCTGCCTGCTCGGTGAGCAGCGCGCCGGCGTACACGTCGCCCATGAACTGGGCCAGCGGGAACAGCCGTGCTTCGGCCACTCCGTCGTCCAGCTTCTCCCAGGCGGTCACGGCCGCGTCCAGATCGTCGATCCGCTCGGCGACCAGACCGGTGGTGGTGTCGTCGTCGGAAACCGACACCGCATCGCGGAGCCGGGCCAGCAGCGTCTCGTGTGCACGGACCTTCTCGATACCTCGCCGCACGTCCAGGCACAGGATGTTGTCCGGGCCCTCCCAGATGGTATTGACCTGCGCATCACGCAACAGCCTTGCCACCGGCCAGGTTTCGATATACCCGTTCCCACCGTGAATCTCGATCGCGTCAGAGGCAGCAGTAATGCCCAGCCGGGCCACCCGCAGCTTGGTGACCGGCACCGCGATGCGCTGGCGCAGGTTGCGCGGCTGGCGATGGTTGAGAGCGCCGGTGCCGTCGAACACCAGTGCTTGGGCCGCTTCGACGTCGACGATCATCTCGGCCAGCTTGCGGCGGATCAGCGGCTTGTCGATCAGCGGACCGCCGAACGCCTGGCGCTGTCGGGCGTAGCACAGCGATTCGACCAGAGCCCGGCGCGCGTTGCCGAGCGCGAACAGCGCGATTCCAAGTCGTGCGGCGTTGGTCAGTTCCATCATCCGGCCCAGGCCCTTGCCGTCGGACGGGCCCGCGTCCGCCGAGGGCTCCTCGGACAGCAGGAAGGCTTCGGCGTCGGCGAACTCCACCTCGCCCGACGCCACCGAGCGGGTGCCAAGTTTGTCCTTGAGCCGGCGCACCCGCACCCCGTTGCGGGTGCCGTCCCGGCGAGTCCGCAGCACCAGGAAGTTGGCGACGCCCCGGCTGGAATCCGGGGCGCCTTCGGGTTTGGCCAACACCACGAACGCCTCGCCGGCGCAGTTGGAGGCGAACCACTTGAAGCCGTTGAGCAGCCACGAGTCGCCGTTGGGCGTGGCCGTCGTCTCCAGCGCACCCAGATCCGAGCCGCCGGTGCGCTCGGTGAGCAGCTGGGCGGTCTCGCCCGCCCACTCCCCGGACTCGAACTTGGCCAGCACATGCTCCCGCACGTCCGGCGGTGCGTAGGCGGCCACCAGCGACTGCACCATGCCGCCGCCGGTACCCAGCGCGCAGGCCATCCCGATGTCGGCCTCGTCCAGCAGGTAGTTGGCCGCGAACAGCGCCAGCGTCGAACGAAAACCCGCGTCCCGCATCGCGGTGCGCAACGTCTGCTGCGCATCGAGCACCGCGCGCTTTGACTGGATGAACGACTCCGGCAACACGACGCGGCTGACGTCGTGGCCCCACCGGTCGTAGCGTTCCAGCCGGGGCGGGTTGCGGTCGGTCTCGTCGGCCCAGCGGGTGACCGGACCGCCCATCAGCGCGCCGATGTCGGCCAGGTGTGGCTCCGCGACGGCCAACTCGTCGGGCTGCAAATAGTAGGCCATGGTGAACTGCAGCGTGGGGTCGCTCAGGTACCAGTTGAGACCCGTTGCGCCGCTGTAGTTTTCGGTTCGGTAGCGCTGCGACTTGTCCGGCGTCGAGAACGGTAGCCGATCCACGGACTCGGGGGCGTACTCCGTCATGGACCTGACGCTACGCCGGATCGTTTCGGCTTATACGGGCGCCAAGTATTCGGTGGAGTAGAACTCGGCTGGGGCGTTGTTGTGCGGGTTGGGCGACTCGACCACGACCCAGGCGCCGGTCGCGCCCTGCCGAATCGGCGCTTGCAGGGTGACGTCCAGCTGGCCGCTCCCATCGGTGTCCGCACCGGTGAATGTGCTGCCCGGGGCGCCGGGACCGCAGCTCGCCGACGACGGCAACGGTTCCTGGATCAGGCCGACGTCGAAGTGGTGGCCGGGTTCGCCGGCGACGACCAGTTGGACGTGGGCGGCGATGCTCGATCCGGTACTGGTGAACTGGGCGGTGCCGTGACCCATGTTGGGATGCGGCACCTCCACGGAGGTCTGGACTCGGCTGAAGTCGCAGTTTCGGAGCGCGGCGTAGATCGGTATCGTTCCGGTGGCGCCGGCCGCGCCCGTTCCGAGGAGCAGCGTCGAAGCGGTGAGCACGGTGATTGTCGCTGCCGGTATTCCCAGATGAATCGCACGCATTGGCCTACCCATCTCTGATTGCGCACTGATGGCGATTCTTCTATTGACCCGATTCGAAGAAACCAAACATTCGGTTCCCGTCCGCATTGACCGTTTGTTCGGTTAAGTACCAATTTGATCTTGATTGCGTTCCGATGCGGGATTACGAATTCAAGTGGACGTCAATATCCGGCCATCGGCCTCGACCTGTTCGACGTCGCGAAAAGCGCTGTTGAGCGGGAGCTTTCGGCACAACTGGCGCCGCTTTTACGCGTCACCTGTTCTCCGAGAGCACCAAATAATCGGTCAGCGCGTTGCCAATGGCCGCCGCGCCCAATGCGGTCGGATGCAGTGGCACCGCACGATTCCTGGTGGCATAGCCCTCCACATATCGCTCCGCGGGCGGTGCGCACATGTCGTGGTCCCGCGACATCGCACGGGTGTCGAAGAATTCGACGCCCTTTTGCGTCGCGAGCTGCCGTTGCCGATCGTCGAGCTCATCGATCTTCGCCTGCAGATAATTGGCGTCGGCCGGCAGGATCGGCTGCTCGGGGTAACAGCCGTCGGTCCGTAAGAACAGCCCGTATCCCACCACGATGATTCGGGCGTGCGGCGCCCGCGCGCGGACCTCGTCGAGCATCGCGGCCCATACCGGCGCCTGCTCGGAGATCAGCCGGGAGACGCTGTCGACCTGATCGACGACGAGTTTTTCGCTGCAGGGCCTCGGATTCGAGCCTTTGACCTCGCAGGATTCGGCGTCGGCGGCCAGTCCGACGTCATTGGCGCCGACTGTGATCGTGATCAGTTCCGTGGTTGCGTCGAGCGCGTCGAGTTGTCGCGGCACCAGGCCGTCGCCAGTCTGCTGAGCGCGACTGTAGATGTCGTCGGTGGTCGCGCCGCTGCAGGTCACGTCGCGGAATGTGGTGGCCGCCAGGCGCCGCGCCAGTATGGCCGGATAGTTGTTGGTCGATTTGTGGCAATTTCTGGGCGCGGCCCGCTCCGGCACGCCAGGCGCGGCCGCGAAGGAATCACCCATCGCGACGTACCGCGGTCGCGACGCCGATCCGGGCCCCGCCGGCGGCGCCGCCGCGCATCCGACGCACACGCACCCCACCAGCATGGCGATGCCCAGCCGCGTCGAGACCATGCAGCTCAGTGTTTCATCCGGGCACCCAGCGCCGCCTGATGTAATGGCCAGGTGCCCAACGGGATATCGAGGCGACGATTCGGAATGCTGGCCGGTGGCGCCTTGGCGGCAACGGCGGTGGCGTGCAGTTCGACCGACCACAAACCGGCGCCCAATGCACCCTCGCCGCCGCCCCCGCCCGGCAACAACGCGGTGTCAGCGCAGTCGTTGGGCTACACCGTCAACGTCGACAAACCCGGCGGCGCACCCGGCTACGTGTTCTTCGTCTCCGGCACCTCGGCGGCCAATCCCACCGCAGGCGGCGGCGTCTCGGTCCTGGTGATCGCCGACAAGGCCGGCCGGGTGGTGTGGCAGCGCGAACTGCCGCCCGGCCAGGTCGGCGGCAACCTACGCGTGCAGACCTATCAGGGCAGGCCGGTGCTCACCTGGTGGCAGGGCCTGCGGATGGGCAGCCACGGCATCGGCTTCAACTGCATCGCCGACCAGCACTACAACGTGCTCACCACCCTGACTCCCGGCGGCGACCTGTCCTCGGACATCCACGAGTTCCGGCTCACCCCCGATGGGCACGCCCTAATCACCGCCTACCAGGAGGTGACAACCGACCTCACCGCTGTCGGCGGCCCCAAAGACGGCCGGATCTTCAACTGTATCGCCACAGTGGTCGACGTGGCGACGCGCAAAACACTGTTCCAGTGGGATGCGCTCAGCCATGTGCCGGTGGCGGACTCGCCGGAGAAGCACGCCCCGGGCGAGGTGTTCGACCCGTACCACATGAACTCGATCGCGCTGGACCCCGCGGGCAACTTGCTGATCAGCCTGCGGGCGGTGTCCACGGTGTTCAACATCGACCCGCGCAGCGGCGCGATCAACTGGCAGCTGGGCGGCAAGCACTCGACATTCGAGCTCGGCGACGGTGTCGAGTTCGCGTTCCAGCACGACGCCGAGATGCCGGACCCCACCACGCTGACGGTGTTCGACAACCATTTCGAAGGCAGCCGTGCCCAACCCGGCGGCGGATCCGTCCCCACCCGGCTGAAATGGATCCGACTGGATTTCGCCGCCCGCACCGCCACCCTGGTGCGCGCGCAGCCACACCCCGGCAACCTGAGCGCGGGCGCGATGGGCAACCTGCAGCAACTTCCCGGCGGCACCGCGTTTTCCGGCTGGGGCACCGCCGGGCACATCGCCGAATTCGCCGCCGACGGCGACATGCTCTACGACGCCACCCTGACCGACGGCACCTATCGCGCGTTCCTCGACGAATGGACGGGCGACCCGGTGTTGCCGCCGCAACTAATGTTCACCGACAACGGCATTCGCGCCAGCTGGAACGGCGCCACCACGGTGGCCCGGTGGCGGCTGCTGCACGGCACGCTGAGCAACGCGATGACGGAGGTGGCCACTGTCGACTGGTCGGGCTATGACACGCCAATTCCGTTGCGGGACAAGCCGGACGGGTACTACCAAGTGCAGGCGCTGGACGGCGGCGGCGCCGTGCTGAACCAGACGCCGCCGCTGCCGCGGCCCCGCTAGCGGCCGCCGCTCATCGAACTGAATTGAAGGAGCTTGCCGTGCATGCTGCCGTTGTCACCAGCTTCGATGCCCCGCCGGGCTACCTCGAGGTGCCCGACCCCGTGCCCAAGCGCGACGGCGAAATAGTCGTCGACGTCGTCGCAGCGGGGCTGCACCAGCTGGTCCGCGCCAAAGCGGCCGGCCTGCACTACAGCAGCACCGCGGTGCTGCCGCAGGTGGCCGGCGCCGACGGTGTCGCGCGGATGCCGGACGGCTCGCTGCGCTATTTCGTGGCCGACGGGGCGATGGCCCAGCGGGCGGTGATCGACCCGCGCCGCAGCTTCGAACTGCCCGCCGGCGCCGACGCCGTCCAGGTCGCGGCCGCGACGAACCCGGCCATGTCGGCATGGATGGCGCTGCGCCGACGCAGCGCCTTCGCCGCCGGGAACAGCGTGTTGGTGCTCGGCGCCACCGGGTCCTCGGGCCTGATGGCCGTGCAGGTCGCCAAGCTGCTGGGTGCGAGCCGGGTGGTCGGGGCGGGCCGCAACCCGGACCGGCTCGCCGAGGCCGCCCGGCTGGGCGCCGACGCCACCATTGCGCTCGGCGCCGAACGGTCCGCCGCCGACATCGCCGCCGCCGCGGACTCCGTCGACGTCGTGCTGGACTACCTGTGGGGAGAGGTCGCCGCGCAGGTCATGACCGCGCTTGCCGTCCACCGAGCCGACCCCGACCAGCCGCTGCGGTGGGTCCAGATCGGCGGGATGGCCGGCACCGAGGCCGCCGTTGCGGCGGCAGTGCTGCGCAAGCGGCCGTTTGAGATTGTCGGCAGCGGGTTCGGCTCCATACCGGACGCCGATTTCCTAGCGGAGTTGCCCGAGCTGATCACGCCGGTCTGCTCCGGTGCGTTGCAGATCGCGGCCCGCCCCGTCCCACTCAGCGAGGTTGAGCGGAACTGGGCCGACACCGGCGCCGGCCCGCGGACCGTGTTCCTGCCTAGGGCTTGATGCGGATCTGCCCCGGTGACCAGAGTCCGCTGCGAGTGGCCTCGCCCAGATCCAGCCGGGCGGGCGGGGCGTCGACCAGCGTGTCGAACTTGCGCAGCGACCCCCAATCCCGCGCCCAGTCCCGCGACAGGTACGTGGCCATCACGTGCGCACGCAGCAGCAGGTCGGTGATCCCGAGCAGGCCGCCGTTGACGCCGTCCTCCCAAGTGTCGGTGTCCAGCTTCTTGGCCGAGTAGTCCGGTGTGATGCGGAACCGCGGGATCTCGGTGACGCCGTTGGTGTGCAGCATCGGCCGCTGGCACGGGAAGGCCAGCCCGACCGCCCAGTCCAGCAGCACCGGCTGAGTGGACCCGACGTACTCCTGCAGCGACCGCAGTTCGGGCACCCGCGGCGGGGTGATCGCGATCCAGTCCTCCGGCGTCAGCGACAAGTCTTCGGCCACCACCCGCACGGCGACGGCGTCGGCCGGCATCTTGTCGCGAGCGAACCGTAGGTTGCGCCACGCCTTGGGCTGTTCCCCGTACAGGTCGTCGGGGATCAAGCGCCCGGCGGGCACCAGCGGACCGGCGCCGGGCCGGGCGTACTCCAATACCACCGTCTGGCCGGTGGTGTAGTGGTGCAGCACGCTGTTGCCGGTGATCTTGCCCGCCGCGGTGATCACCACCAGCGGATGCCCGTCGTCGGCCTTGGGCAGCGTGTACCAGGCCGAGGCCAGCCGGCTCTGTTGCTGGGCGCCGGTGGTGTAGGTGCCGGCCAGCGGCACCCGCGCCGGGTCGAGCTGATACGGCAGCGGCACCGTCGATCCGTTGACGCCAGGGGCTTTCAGCTTGGTCGGCGCATCCCAGTCGTAGTCGGTGCCGGGCTGGTTCGGCTTCATCACCATCGCCTCGGCGACGGTGTGCTCCGGCACCCCGTTCGGGGAGAAGCCGACCGGGTTGGACCCGCCCAGCGGACCGAGCGGACCGTAGTCGCCCGGCAGTGGCGCCATGAAGCCGTCGTTGGGGTCCGGCTCGACCAGCACGTCGTCGGCCAGGCCGCAGCCGCCGGTGAACGCCCGCAGGTTCGACCAGCCATTGGAGTAGGTGGGGTACTGCCGCACGATGCCGATCCCCATCGAGGCGACGAAAACCAGCGCCATGAACCCGGCCGCCAGCGCCACCGGCGCCGTGGTGAGCCAGGTGGTGATCCGCCCCTCCCCGCTGCCGCGCGGGGCGAAGTGCAGCCACGCGGCGTACACCGCAGCCAGCGTGAACAGCACGAAAAACATTGTGCTGACCGTGATTCCGGCGATCTTGGGCATCGTGCTGTTGAACGGCACCCCGTAGCTGGACACGTACCACCAGCCGTTGGTGGTGGCGAAGCACAGGGCCACCACAAACAACACCGCCGCCAGGAAAGCCATCCGGTTGCGCGACCAGCGCAGCACCGCCGGCGACACCAGCACCGTGGTCAACGCGGCCATCGCGGCGCCCACCGCGGCGAACAGGCCGAAGTGGTGCACCCACTTGGTGGGGGCGAACATCAGGAAGAACATGGTGCCGAATATGACGCCCATCAGCCGCCACGCGGGCCCGCGGGCCACGCCGGGAATCCGCTTGCGCCGCAACATGATGAACACCCCGGTGAAAAGGCACAACGCGGCGATCAAGAATCCGAACCGGCGCGACAGCGATCCGTCGACGGTGGGTAGGAACAGGTAGTAGTAGCGCAGGTTCTCGGTGTACCAGGCCTGGCTGGGCCCGATCTTGCTGCGAACTCTGGTGGCCTCCAACACCGTCGACAACGTCTGGTCGGCGAACACCACGGTCAGGATCACCGTGCCGGCGGCCAGCAACGGCGACAGCAGCGGCAGCGTGCCGCCGACCATGCGACGGCGTTTGACCAGGATCCGCAGGATCGGGCGGCCACCGGCCACCAGCGCGGCCACCGCGATCAGGCCGGTCGGCTGCACACCCAGGGTGAACGCCGCGGTGATGATGGCCAGCGCCGCCGGCGTCAGGCGGCTGTAGCGCATCGACCGCTCGATCAGCACGTAGGTCACCAGCGAGCCGAGCGCGATGATCCCCTCGGGCCGCAGCCCGTTGTTGAACGGCATCCACGCGGTCAGCAGCACCATCGCCGCGGCCCAGTTGGCGGGCTTGCTGGCCGTCACTGCGGGGCCGAGTCGGGGCAGCACCTCCCGCGACAGCAGCAACCAGCACACCAGCCCGGCGAACAGGTCGGGCAGCCGCATCCAGATGCTGGCGTCGCTGACGTGGGTCATCAGGGCCAGCAGGTTGTAGTACCAGCCGAACGGGTCCTCGGGACTGCCGAACCAGCGGAAGTAGTTGGACATGTAGCCGGCGTGGTCGGCCACCCGCGCCATGCCCAGGATGTAGCCGTCGTCCGACGAGTTGGCCCCGATCACGTGCCAGAGCAGGAACGCGACGATCATCACGCCGTCCAGCAGGGTGAATTTGCGCCAGTTGGCCGGGATCCAGCGCCGCATCCGGTGACCGTCGAGCTGGTCGAGCCGCCACAGCGCGATCAGGGCGATGGCGGTGGACACGATCGCGCCGACCATGGCCAGCAGCTTCAGCGTGGTCGGGGTGGTGGAGAAGCGGGTGTCTACGGTCGCCGAGAGCTTGAGCTGGGGCGGTGCGGGCCCGGTGAGGTCGGTGAACACCCCGACGATCTGCGGGCGCAGGTTGGGGTCGGGGAAGCCGCTGCGTAGCGGGGCGCCACGGGGGTCCTTGAGCCCGACGAATTCGGCGAAGGTGCCGGCATGGGTGGAGGTGACGTCGATGCGTTCGCAGTTCGGGGAGCGCATCAGTTCACGCGGCACCGACAGGATCACCACGTTGCGGTCGGTGACGTCGACGCGCTTGGCGCTGACGACGACGAACAGCGCGTTGAGGTTGGCGTCCTTGCCTTGCTTGGGTGCGGTGCCCAAGATGACGCCGCCGTCGGCGGGCATGTCCCGTTCGATGCTGCACGGCACCGACGCCTTGAAGTCCACCGGTGTCAGTGAGATCAGCGGCGAGGTCACGCTGTTCAGCTGGCCGTTCTGCGGCCAGTTCAGCATGGCGGTGGTCTGCACGACCGGCAGCAGCGGCGTGGCGACAGACAGCAGGAATCCGACCAGCCCAGCGATGGTGGCGACCCACCTCGTTGCGCGAGTAGACGCAAAGGCCCCCGGATCAGCGCCATCTAGGGGGCTTTTGCGACTGCTCGCGCCGGAAACCGCGCCGGTGTCCTCGCTGGTCGTCATGGCAGCGCCCGGATCGGTCCTTGCCGGCTCCAGCCGGGCACGGTCACCACGCCTTGGTTCACGGTTGCCTCCGGCGCTTTGTCGGCCGGCACCAGCCGGTGGTACTGCTCGACCGAACCCCAGTCGCGATACCAGTCGCCCGACAGGTACGTCGAGATCGTCGACGTCCACAGCAGGGCCTGGGTGAACATGAACGGCCCACCGGTGCCCGCCGACTGCCACAGGTTCGACGACACCGCGGTCTGCTTGTGGTCGGGCAGGATCCGGTACTGCGGCAGTTCGGCGATGCCGAGATGCTCGGTGAACGGCCGCTGGCACGGGAAGTTCGCGGCGGTCGCGATGTCCATCAGGACCGGGTTCTGCGACCCGATCAGCTGCTGCAGCGGCTCGAGCTCCGGTACCCGCGGCGGGGTGAAGGCGAACCACTGCTCGGAGCTCAGGTTCGGGTCGTAGGCGACGATGCGGGCCACGTTGGCCTCCGGCGGGGCCCACAGGAACGGGAACCGCAGGTTGCGCCACGCGGGTTGCGGACCGAGGTCGATCGGGAACACCTCGCCGAGCGGCGCAATGCTGCCGTCGGGTTTGGCCACACCCCACTGCAGTTTCAGCGACTGGCCGTACATGAAGTCGCCGTCCTCCTTGTAGGACCAGATGGCGCCCGCGGCCGAGACCACCACCAGCGGCCGGTCCGGTCGCCGCGGCGGCAACTGGTACCAGGCCGAGGTGGCCCGCGCGGCCAGGGCGTTCTCGCCGTAGCTGCCCATCACCGGTGTGCGGGCGGGGTCCAGCCCGAACGGCAGCGCCGCGTGCGAGCCGTTCACACCGACCGGGCCTTTGCCACCGGCGGTTCCGGCGGAGTCGGTGATGGCGGCGTTGGGCTTGTTGGGGGAGGCGTCTGAGTTGACCACGCCGGGTTTGCTGATGACGGGATCGGACTGCAGGTTCTCCCCGACGCCCTCGGGCTTGAAGCCGACCGGGTTGACGCCGCCGAGCGGGCCGTCCGGGCCGAACTGCTGACCCGGAACCGGTTGCAGCATCCCGGCATTGGAGTCGGGTTCGGCCAGCACGTCGTCGGCCATCGCGCAGCTGTTGGGTGACAGGCCGGATTCGATGGCGCGCAGGTTGGCCTTGCCCGTGGTGTACAGCGGGTAGCGGAACACCGCGCCCTTGGCCATCGAGCCGACCTCGCCCAGCACCATGATCACCGCCACCACCAGCAGGGGGGTGGAGGCCAGTACCCGGTTGCGCCGGTTGTTCTTGACCTCGGTGTGGCCGGCGTAGTCCATCCGGAAGTGGTACCAGGCGGCCAGAAGTCCGGTGAGGATCGACAGCATCAGGAACATCGACGTCACCGGGTGGCTGGCGACCACGGGCTGGATGTCGTACCAGGGGACACCGTAGTTGCCGACGTAGAACCAGCCGTTGATCCCGGAGGTGGCCCAGGCCAGCACGAACAGCAGCGCGGTGACGTAGAGCGCCAGGTTGCGTCGGCTGTGCAGGCCGATCCGGGCCACGCTGAAGCCGGTGACCGCGCCCAGCGCACCGGCCAGTCCGGCGAAGATGCCGAATTGGATCGCCCACTTGGTCGGGGTGAACGTCAGCAGCAGCAGGCCGATCGCGGTGGTACCGATCAGCCGCCAGGCCGGCCCGGTGGCCAGTCCGGGCACCCGGCCGCGGCGCAGCAGCACGAACAGCATCCCGAACATGCACAACAGCAGGATCAGCGCGGCGAACCGGCGCGCCATCGAGCCGTCGGCGTTGCTCTCCACGGTGAGGAAGTAGTAGCGCAGGAAATCCTGGTACCAGGCGATGGTCGGGCCGACCGTGTACTTGATGCGGGCCGATTCGGCGACGGTGGCCAGGGTCTGGGAGCGGAACACCACCACGAAGATGAGCGATCCCGACGCCGCCAGTACCGCGAGCGGCGCGAGCACCCCGTCGGTGGGGCGCCGGCGCCGGATCGTCTGGGCGATGGCGCGCGCGCCGGTCAGCAGCGGCGCGACCGCGATCAGTCCTTGCGGGGCCAGCGTCACGGTGAACACGGCGACGATGATGGCGACCGCCGCGGCGGCCAGCCTGGCCAGCGCGATCGAGCGCTCCACCATCATCCAGGTGGCCAGCACGCCCAGCGCGATCAGCGGTTCGGGACGCAGACCGTTGTTGAACGGCAGCCAGGCGGCCACGAACACCGCGCCCGCCGTCCACACCGCGACGCGGTTGGCCGCCAGGCCATTGACTCCCGGACCCAGCCGGCGCAGTACGCAGCGGCTGATGATCAGCCAGCACGCGATCCCGGCCAGGGTGGCGGGCAGCCGCATCCATACGCCGGCCGTGCTCACCGCGGCCATCTTGGCCAGCACGCTCAGGTACCAGTCGAAGGGTGCGTCCGTAGTGCCGAAGTAGCGGTAGTAGTTGGCGACGTATCCGGCTTTGGGTGCGACCCGGGCGATGGTCAGGTTGTAGCCGTCGTCGGAGGAGATGGCGCCGATGACGTGCCAGCCCAGCAGCGTCGCGATCACTCCGGCATCGGCGAGCCAGGTGGCCAGGCCGACCCGCCAGATCCTGGATCGGTGCAGCCGGGGACGGTAGCGGGCCAGCCAGGCGATGGGCGATCGCCAGTTGCGCACTTGTTCGCCGCGGCTCAGCCGGTCCAGCGCTCCCAGCGCGCCGATGGCCACCAGGATCGCCAGTACGCCCAGGCCCATCGCGAGGGTCTTGAGGGTGGTGGGCGCGAGGATGAACCGGGTGTCGACGTCGACCCGTGCCGACAGCCCGGGCTGGGCGCGCACCTTCAGGTCGGTGAAGATGCCGCCGACCTGCGGCTTTTTCTCGGGCGAGAGCTTGCCGGCGGCGTTGGGGATGCCTTCGAAGTCCGCGCCGGCGCCACCCGCGTCGGCCCAGACGTGCAGCCGTTGGCAGGTGCCGGCTGCGATCGCGGCACGGGGTGCGGCCGCCGCCACTGTGTCGCGGAACGCGACGACCACGCTGTCCTTGTTCGCCCTGACGAACAGGCCGTGCTTGCCGGTTTCGAAGCCGTCGGTGGGCAGGGTGGACAGCACCAGGCCGCCGTCGGCGGGCAGGGTCGCGATCGCCGAGCACGGCAGGGAGATGTCCAGCGACCGCGGTGCCCCGGACACCAGTGGCGCGGTGATCTGGCTGATGTTGCCGTCCGCGTCGGCGCCCTGCGGCCAGAAGATGGTTGCGGTGGTCTGGCGCACCGGGAGCAGCGGGACCAGCAGGCACAACAGCAGGCCGGCGATCCCGGACACGACGGCTAGTAAGCGGGCGACCCGGTGGGATCGCTCATTACCGTCGGGGGACACGAGGCTCGATCGTAGGCGACGGGGTTAAGTCCGTTGAGGATGCGGGGCCGCGTAGCGGGCGCGAGGACGAGGCGGACAATTCGGGTTAAGTCCGTTGAGGATGCGGGGCCGCGTAGCGGGCGCGAGGACGAGGCGGACAATTCGGGTTAAGTCCGTTGAGGATGCGGGGCCGCGTAGCGGGCGCGAGGACGAGACGGGGTACGCATCCGGCACTCGATTGCCGAATATCGGGACAGCTTCGGGATGTCCGTCGGTAGAGACCAGTAGATGATCGACGATGACTGCCGTTGACGTGCAATTATCATTCGACATCCGGTGGTTGTCGTCCGGATGAATTCAACAGCACCGTGGGGGCCGATGTGGGCAGGAGCGAATATCGTTTCGCGACGCAGGCGCTGCGCGAAGGACGCTTGGTGCGCGCGTTCGGCGCGGTCGCCGCGGCGTGCTGCTTCGGTTTGACGGCGCTGCTTATCGCGGTCCAGTTTCACCCGAGCGGCCCGGCGGGGCCAGTGGCCCGCTGGGTCCAGATCGGAATCGCCTGCACCGGCGTCATCTACGGAATGGTGTGGTTGCTCGGCCCATGGCCGAGGTACCGCTACGCGCTGGCCTTCGTCGTGTGGGGAGATGTCGGCATCGCCGCGACTGCCGCGACGATGGCGACGCCGGACTCGCGACTGTGCGCGACGTTGTATCTGGGCCTGGTCGGTGTGTTCGCCGCCTTCCTGCTGGGCGCGGAAACGATCTCCTGGCACTGCGCGTTCGGCGCCTTGGTGATCGTGGGCATCACCGCGTGGGCGGTGCTGGTCGACCACGCCAGTGCGTTCGGTTTGTTCATCTATTTCATGCCCGCGCTGACCTGGGTGGTCGCCGTGCCGCTGGCGGGCCTGGCGCTGATCGAAGGTGGTCGGCGCGCGATCCGGCGAACCGCCCGCTCCGCGCACTACGACCCGTTGACCAGGCTGCGCAACCGGCGCGGACTGAACGCCTCATTCGAGGTCGCGATCCGGCGGCAGCGGCCAGGCACTACCGTGGTCATCGCGGTGTGCGACATCGACCGGTTCAAGATGCTCAACGATGTCCACGGGCATCCGGTCGGCGATGCCGCCCTGATCGCGATGGCAGTCAAGCTACGGGCGATCGCGTGCCCCGAGGAGATCACCGCGCGCATCGGTGGCGACGAACTGGTGCTGGTGGTCTTTCGCAACGAGACGAACGGCTCAGGCGACCTGCTGAACCGACTGTCGGCGTTGACGTTCACCCGCATCGACACGGTCACGTTGACTGCGAGCATCGGCGTCGCTTCGCACTCCGTCGACGACCCGTACTTCTCCCTCGACGACCTGCTGCGGCAAGCCGATGCTGCTATGTACGAGGCGAAGCGGGCTGGCGGTGCAAACCTCAAAGTTCACCAACGCCACCGTTCGGAATCGACGGGCACCCCGGACAACGCGATGGCGTGATACGCGCTCAGCTCTTGCGCAGCGGCGCCGGATTCCACAGTCCGCTGCGGGTCACCGTGCCCAGCTCCAGTCGGGCCGGCACCGCGTCGGGGTAGTAGGGCGTAAAGCGTTGCAGCGCACCCCAATCCCGAGACCAATCGTCCTTCAGGTAGCTGGCCACCGTGGTCGCGTGCACCAGCAGTTCGGTGATGCCCAGCGGCCCGCCGCCGAGGTTGTCCATCACCGGTGAGTTGGCCTCGGCGCCGAAGCGGTCCGGCAGGATGCGCCACTTGGGCGGCTCGACCACACCGTTCTGATGGCCGAACGGGCGCTGACAGGGGAACGCCAGCCCCACCAGCCAATCGAGAAAGACGGGATCCTTGGAGCCCACCACGTCCTGCAAGGTCCGCAGTTTGGGAATCCGCGGCGGCGTCAGGCCGATCCAGTGCTGCGGCGCCAGGTCGTTGTCGTCGGCCACCAATCGGATCTGCGTCGCCGTGTCGGGGATCGCGGACAACGCAACCCGCAGGTTGCGCCACGCCGGGGATGCTCCGACGTCGGCGAACGACATTGCGCCGCTGTGTTTTCCGGCTGCCGCCTCGTCGTCGGTGGCCCACTGCACCTGGACCTCCCGCGCGTCGAACCGGCCGGCCGCGGTGACCACCAACAACGGTGTGTTCTTCCGCTCACCACTCGCGGGCAACCGGTACCAGCCGGACCGCAACATCGCCGGCACCTGGATGCCCGATCGCCAGCTCCCCAGCACCGGCACCCGAGCCGGATCCAGGTTGAACGGCAACCGGGCGCGCGAGCCGTTGATTCCGGGCGCAGCGGTGGTACCGCCTTCGGTGCCGGCCTCGGTGCCGGTGATCATTCCGTCGTCGTTGACGAAGCTGCGGTCACCGGGGCGCTCCATCACCGGGTCGGCGGACACGTCGGCGGGAATCCCGTTGGGCGTGAACGCTTCCGACAGTCCCGCACCCAGGGCCTCGCCCACCGGGGCGGACACCGGCGCCAGCATGCCCGCGTCGGGGTCAAGCTCGACCAGCACGTCCTCGGCCAGCCCGCAGGTCTTGCCGGTGAGCGCCTGTAGGTTGGACCGGCCCACCGACCACGCCGGGTATTGGGAGATCATCGCCATCGTCAGCGACGCGACCTCCATCAGCACCAGCAGCCAGGTGGCGATTGCCAACGGCGACTGCAGAATCCGGGTAATGCGGGCGCCGAAGCGCGTCTTGGGGGGCCCGTCGTCGTTGTCGGCGACGAAGTGGAACCAGGCGGCGATCAGCAGCACCACGACGGTGAGTTCGAGCAGGGCCGTGGTCAGCGACCACCGCCACTTCGGGAACGAATTCGACCAGGGCACACCGAAATTCGACACGTACCACCAGCCGTTGACGCTGGCGAACGACATCGCCATCACGAAGATCACCGCGGCCGCGAACACGGTGCGGTTGCGCCGGGACCGCATCGCCGCCTCCGTCACCGCCACCGCGGCCAGCGCGCCCAGCGAACCGGCCAGCCCGGCGAACACCCCGAAGTGGTGCGTCCACTTGGTGGGGGTGAACATCATCGCCAGGAACGAGATGATGGTGATGCCGATGATGCGGCGGCTCGGTCCGGCCGCGGTGCCCGGAATCCGCCCCTTGCGCAACGACATCGCCACCGCGACCGCCAGCGCGAGGAGCAATGCCAGCACCGCGAAGCGGCGCGCCACCGACCCGTCCGGGCTGGGCATGAACAACCGTTCGTAGCGGATGTGCTCGTCGAACCATTTCAGGCTGGGACCCACGGCCCGCTTGAGCATGCTCGCCTGCGCCTCGCCGGCCAGCGTCTGGTCGCGGAAGATCAGGATCGCGGTGACGGTGGCGGCGGCCAGGATCGGGGAGACCAGCGCCACGATGCCGAACCGTTTGGAGCGCCGGTGCAGGATGGTGCGCAGCGGGCCGATCGCGACCAGCAGCGCGCCGATGGAGGCGATGCCGGTCGGCCCGGAGAACAGCGTCAGGGCACCGATGATGCAGGCCATCGCGACCGGCAACAGCCGGCTGGTGGCCACGGCGCGTTCGATCGAGCACCAGGTCAGCAGGATGCCCAGGGCGATGATCGGCTCGGGACGCAGCCCGTTGTCCAGCGGCAGCCACACCGCCAGGAACATGCCCGCCGCCGTCCATGCCGCGGCGCGGCTCTTCTTGACGGCGTAACCCAGCCGCGGGATGACCTCCCGGCTGATCACCCACCAGCAGGTCAGCGCCATCGCCAGAGTGGGCAGTCGCATCCAGACGCTGGCGGTGCTGACGTGCGCCCACAGCGCCAGCAGGTCGTAGTACCAGCCGAACGGCGCCTCGGGGGTGCCGAACCAGCGGTAGTAGTTGGCCATGTATCCGGCGTGCTCGGACACCCGGGCCATGGTCAGGATGTAGCCGTCGTCGGAGGTGTTCGCGCCGACGAAGTGCCACCAGGTGAGCACCGCGATCACCAATGCGTCCAGCCCGCCGACCGACCACCAGCGCGACGGCAGGAACCGCCGGTGCCGGGTGCCGTCGGCGGTGTCCAGCACGTGCAGCGCGACCAGCGAGGCCGCCGTCAGCACCAGGCCGAGGATCATCGCGGCCATCTTCAGCGTGGTGGGGCTGCTGGAGTAGCGGCTGTCGACGGTCGCCGAGAAGCTCAGGCCCGGCGGCGCCGGCCCGGACAGGTCGGTGAACACGCCCACGATCTGCGGCCGGAAGTCGTAGCCGCTCTTCTCGCCGCGCAGCGGCTCCCCGGGGTGTTCGGTGGTGGGGCCCTGTTTGAGCCCGACGAATTCGCCGGTCACCCGGTCGGCGTGCGCGGTGAACGTCAGGCGCTGGCAGGACGGCCCCAGCACCTCGCTCATCGGGGCCGTGACCACCGGGACGTTGCGCACGATCAGCACCAGGTCCTCGTTGACCCGCTGCAACAGCAATCCGCGGTCGATGGCCTTCGGCGCCTGCTTGGGCACCGTGGACAGCAACACCGTCTTGGCCGCGTTCTGCGGTCCGGCCAGCCCGGCCGCGGCCTGACAGGGCACGCTGATGTTCAGGTCGGTGGCCACATAGGAGATCAGCGGCGCTTCGACGCTGCCGAAGGTGCCGTTCTGCGGCCAGTTGAGCTGGGCGGTGGTCTGCCGGACCGGCAGCAACGGCGTGGCCAGCGCAAGAATCGTCCCCAGCAGACCGGCGACGACGGCGACGAGCCGGGCGAGCCGGTAGTTAGCTCCCGCGTCGCTCACGGAGGTAGATGGTAATTCGTTGACCGCCTGGGGCGAGGCTTCGGTCGCCATCAGGCGCCCGGCTTGCGGACGGCCACCACGAAGGGGCCGATGGTCTCGACGGCGAAGCGCGGGTCGGCGAACAGGGCCGCCTTGAAGTCCACCGTGTAGCGCCGGACGTTGGGCTGGTTGGGGTAGACGTCCTCGGCCAGCCGCAGGGTGTAGGTGTTGTTCGCGCCGCGGCGCATCAGGAAGACGGTCGGCGGCGGCCACGGCAGGTTGTCCAGCGCGTGGATCAACTCGTCGGCGGTTTTGAGTTGCGTCCAGCTCTCGATCTGGGCGGCCCGCTTGTCGAACTGGGCCAGCGGGTTGGCGTAGTGCGACGTCAAGCCTTGGAAACCCCAGTACGGGTAGAACGACAGGAAGCTGTAGTCGGCGGTGAGCACCACGGTCTGGTCGCGGGGCCTGCCGGTCACCTTCCGGATGGCGGCGTCGACGGCCGGGTAGTACTTCTCCGAGCCGGGCGGACGCCGGTCGCCGCGTTGCCCGTCGCCGCCGGTGTCGGTGTAGGCGATGGTGAGGTCGGGTCGCAGCACGTCGGGAATGTCCTGGCTGAAGGCGATGGCACCGGTGAGGCCGACGGCCGCTGCCACCGGGAAGACGGCGCGGCTGCGCGGAACGAGTGCGTGGACGGCTTCGATGAAGCCGAACACTCCGGCGGCCACCAACAGCACGCTCAGCGTCGGCTGCAACCGGAACGACAACAGCGTGGTGCGCGCCAGCGTCGTCAGCATCGACAGCAGCGACCAGAGGTAGACGGCGGCCACACCGATGGCCAGCCCGCCGGCCCGTACCGACGAGCGCGCCCGGATCACCAGCCACAGCGTGCCGAGCAGGCAGATCGCGCCCAGCAGCGAGAACTGCAGCATCGGGAAGGTGAGCTGGGCGCCGTCGGCGGGCAGATAGTGGAAGGCGCTACCGGAATTGCTGATCGGGGAGCTCAAGGTTCGCAGCAGGTAGGGCAGCCAGGTGGTGGCGGCGATCGCCGCCGCGATGAGGCCGATGACCGCCAGCCGGCGCAGCGGATCCAGTGCCGCCGCGAAGCCGTGGGCCCGCCAGCGCGCCGCGGCCAGGCCGAGCGCCATCAATGTCACGGTGAACGCGCTGAAGCCGAACAGCAGCGTGTACCAGTTCGCCGCGAAGCCCAGAAACAATCCGGCGCCGACGATTGCCGCCCAGCCCGAACGCCCCACCGCGTTTTCGCCGACCGCCACGCTGGCGTGACGCTCGGCCTCGGCCGTCACGCTGGCGTGACGCCCCACCGCGTTTTCGCCGACCGCCACGCTGGCGTGACGCTCGGCCTCGGCCGTCACGCTGGCGTGACGCCCCACCGCGTTTTCGCCGACCGCCACGCTGGCGTGACGCTCGGCCTCGGCCGTCACGCTGGCGTGACGTTCGGCGAGGGGACTTGGTCGCGTGCCCGCCAGCAGACCCGACCACGTCAGCACGAACACCGGCGGCAGCAGCACCGTGATCATCGCGGCGTAGGGCTCCGGCGAGCTGTAGGCCAGCGTCACCGCGGCGGTCGCGGTGGTGACCAGCAGCGCGTACTCGAAGCGGATCAGCTGCCACCACAGCACCAGCGCCGCCGCAACGGCCACCGTGATCGAGGTGATCGCCCATGGCTTGAACATCTCCCAGGCCGGGGTCCCGGTCAGCGCCGCGGCGCGCCCGCCGATCCAGAACCAGCCCGGCGGGTAGAACGGCGGCAGCCCCTGATAGGTCATGTCGCGCAGGGCGGGGCTGTCGGCCAGGCGGGTCAGGTATTCGGTGCGGAACTGCTGGTCCACCGAGATGCCGAACAGATAAAGCTTGGTAGCCCCCAACGGCATGCCCAGGGTCACGACGGTGAACGCGGAGACGAACACCAGCCCACCCAGTTGGGCCAGCCGCCGCCAGCGACTGTGCCGCCACACCAGGCCGACGGCCAGCAGCCCGGCCAGGCAACCCACCTGGCCGACGGTGGTCAGCGCATGCAACTGGTTGGACGACGGGTAGGCCGGCCACTGGACCCGCGAGATCGCGGTCAGCGACACCACCGCGACCGCGGTGGCCACCAGTGCGGCCACCGCCATCTGGCCCAGCGTGGCCAGCGCGTTGCGCATGGTCAGATGGGCAGCCTGCGGAAGATCTTCCGCGGGACGTGTCGCAACACCATCATCACGTAACGGAATGTTGCTGGTGCCCAAACCAATTCCTTACCTTTGGCGGCCGCGGTCACCGCGAGGTCGGCTACGTACTCCTTGTCGACGGTCAGCGGGGCTTCTTTGGCGCCGGTCGCCTTCCAGTGCGCGATCGTCGTCGAGGTGCGGACCTGGCCGGGCCGGATCACCAGCACGTGAACCCCGAACTCGCGCAGCGCCTCCCCGAGCCCGAGGTAGAAGCCGTCCAGACCGGCCTTGGTGGAACCGTAGACGAAGTTGGACCGCCGCACCCGTTCACCCGCGGCGCTGCTCATCGCGATGATCTGGCCGAAGCCCTGGGCGCGCATCTTCTCGCCCAGCAGCACGCCCACCGAAACCGCTGCGGTGTAATTGATTTCGGCCGCCTGCACGGCCTTACGCTGGTTCTGCCACAGCTCCTCGGCGTCACCGAGGACACCGAACGCGACGATAGCGACGTCGATGTCGCCGCCGGCGAAGGCTTGTTCGATCACCGCCGGGTGGGCGTCGGACCGGAGGGCGTCGAAGTCGATCCACTCGACGGTCTTGGCGCCGGCGGCCTGCATGGCGGCGATCGCATCGGCCTTGCGGGGGTGGTCGGGTAAGTCGGCCAGCACGATTCGAGCGCGGGCGTTCTGCAAGTACCGCTCGCAGATGGCCAGCCCGATCTCGGAAGTGCCTCCGAGTAACAGGATGGACTGAGGATTACCGACAGCGTCCAGCACCATCTAGAGCAGCTCCAAACGTCGGGCCATGTCGGAGGCGAACACCCCGGCGGGATCTACCTTGCGGCGCAAGGCGATCCACTCGTCTATGCGCGGATACATGGCGTGGAAATTCTCGGCACTGACCCGAGAGTCCTTGGCGGTGTAGACGCGGCCACCGAACTGCAGGACTCGTCGATCGAGTTCGTTGAGGAACTCGTTGACGCCGGCCTTGACCGGGAAGTCCATCGCGACATTCCAACCGGCCATCGGGAAGCTCAGCGGCGCAACGTTTCCCGGGCCGAAAAGCTTGAAGACGTTGAGGGCCGAATAGTGGCCTTGGGTCTGGATCCATCGGATGATGGCCTTGAATTCGTCCATCGCGTCCGGCGGGACCAGGAACTGATGCTGGGCGAAACCGGCTGGGCCGTAAGCATAATTCCATCCGCTGACCAGGTCGAGCATGTGGTAGAACTGGGACAGATTCATGATCTTGCCGGTGTAGTTACCACCCAGCCGGTAGTAGACCTCGCCGATCGCCATGAACGACAACTTGTTCATCGCGCTGACGGGAAATGCGTTGGGCACCTTCAACAGTTGCGGCGCATCGAATTTGAGCGGGTTCTTGGCCAGCTTGTCGGGCAGCTGGTCCAGTCGCGCCAGGCTGCCGCGGCTGACCGAGGCGCGCCCCAGTTTCGGTGGCGGGCTGATCAGGTCGAACCAGGCACTGGAGTAGGTGTACTTTTCCTCGCTGCCGTCGAGGTGGACGGCGACGGTTTCGTCGAGATCGTGGGTGGCGACGCCGTCGGCGATGAAGTACGCCGTCTCGGTAGGGGTCATCGCGATGGTGGCGCGCAGCACGATGCCGGTCAGCCCGTTGCCCCCGACGGTGGCCCAGAACAGTTCGGCATCTTCGCCGTCGGGGGTGATGGTGCGCACCGAGCCGTCGGCCAGCAGCAGGTCCATCGACCGGACGTGGTTGCCGAAGCTGCCCGCGCTGTGGTGGTTTTTGCCGTGGATGTCGCAGCCGATCGCGCCGCCGACGGTGACCTGGCGGGTGCCCGGCAGCACCGGCACCCACAACCCGAACGGCAGCGCCGCCTTCATCAGCTGATCGAGGCTCACCCCGCTGTCGACGTCGGCCAGGCAGGTCTGGGCGCTGATCGAATGAATGCGGTTCAGCGGCGTCATGTCGATCACCAGGCCGCCGCCGTTCTGGGCGTTGTCGCCGTACGAGCGCCCCAGACCGCGGGCGATCACGCCCCGGCCGGGGGAGTCGGCCACCTGGGCCACCGCCTTGGCGATCACCTCGACGTCGGGGGTGGACAACACCTGGGCCACCGATGGGGCGGTCCGGCCGAAGCCCATGAGCCGGGTCGGGGTGGTCGGAATATCAGCGCTGAACATCGTCAAAGAGGGTACCGCCTCCTGGCAGCGGCTCAGCGGACGCGGAAGATCACGGTTCGCTGCACGACGAAATTGATCACCGTGGCCACGCCCTGCGCGATCACGAATGCGACGGGGATGGCCCAGCTGCGGTAGTGCAGCAACGCCAGGGACAGGTGGTTGAGGCCCACCTGGACGGCGAAGGTGACTCCGTAGAGCGCCATGACGGCGGCGAACCGGGCGCGACTCGGCGCCGCCTGGAACGTCCAGCGCCGGTTGATTAGGTAGGCGGTGATGGTGCCGATGACGACGCTGATGAACTTCGACAGGTCGACCTGCAGGCTCGCACCCTTGTAGAGCGCCACGTACACGCTGAAGTCCACGATGGCGGCGAACCCGCCGGTGATCAGGAAGCGCAGTGCCTGGGTGGTCAGGTGCAGGTGCTGGTGCTGATCCTGATCGGCGGGCGCGGCATCGGGCTCGGGCGGGATCATCGCGTCAAAGTACCGCGTCGAAGTTAGGAGGGCAGCTTCACCGAGATCAGCTCGACCTGCGCCGGTCCCTGCGGGGTCGAATAGGTCACGGTGTCGCCGGCCTGATGTCCGGCCAGCGCCTGGCCCAGCGGGCTGCGGGCGGTCAGCGTCTCGGACTCGTGGCCCACCGGGGTTTCCTCGACGATGGAGATCACGTGCATGGTGACCACCTCGCCGTCGGCGAACCGCAGCGTCACCTCGGTGCCGCCGGGCAGCTCGTCCTCGGAGGCCTCCGTGCCGGCCGGGCCGGCCTTCAACCGTCGGTCCAGCTCGTTGATGCGTTCGGCGAGCACGGCAAGTTCGTCGGCGCGCTGGATGGCCTCGGCGGCGTCGCCGTGGTCGCCGACCATGCCCCGGTCGTTCTTGACCTCGACCTCCAGCCGGTCGTGCCGCTGCTTGAGCCGCTCCAGCTCGGCGGCGAGGTTCTCCCGCGCTGCAGCCGCCAAGTCCGTTGCCTGGGCTTCCTCGCTCACCTGCGCCGACCTTTCCTGGGGCCATCGAACCGGATTCGTGGCTTACAGTGATACACCACAACGAACCCGGCCGTCACGGGTATTTCGTCCTCGTTTACCCCGGCGTAAGCGACCTCAAAGCACTTTCACGTGGCGTCTTTGCTGTTGAAAGGGACAACCTCGCCCGCGTCCTCGTCGTACTGGCCCAGCCCGTTGCGCACCGCGTCGAAAATCGCCAGGCCTTGCGAGACCAGTCCGCTGGTCACCTGGCTGATGCCCTCGGCGCCGTTGAGCACGGTCAAGTTGGAGCCGGCCAGGCCGCGCGCCGCCTTGTCCACGATTTCGGGCAGTTGGTCGATGATCATCCGGTCCAGCGCGACGCGGTTGTGCGACGCCGCCGCCTCGGCCTGGATGCGCATCTTCTCGGCGTCGGCGACGGCCAGGATCCGGACCCGCTCGGCTTCGGCTTCGGCGGGCTTGACCACCTCGGCGACCAGTTCCTGCTGGCGCAGTTCGGCAGCCCGCTCGGCCAGTTCGGTGCGCATTGCCAGCACCTCGCGCTGCGCCTCCGCCTCGGCCAGCGGGCCGGCCTGCGCGGCTTCCGCCTGGGCCTTGTCGACCTCGGCCTTGTACTGCGCCTTGACTATCGCGGTCTCCCGGGCGAATTCGGCCTGCTTGCGTTGCGACTCCTGTTCGGCTTCGGCGGCCTTCTGGTTGGCCTGGGCCTGGGCGATCTGCGCCTGCTGCTGCACGGCCGCGTTGTGCGGCGCCGACATCGCCTTGATGTAGCCCAGCCCGTCGTCGTCGATGGACTGGATCTGCAGCGCATCGACGCTCAGGCCGATGCGGGCCATTTCTTCCTTGGAGCCGTCGAGTACCTCGGTGGCCAGCTTCTGACGTTCCCGGATGATCTGCTCGACGGTCATCGAGCCGATGATCGAGCGCAGATGGCCGGCGAAGATCCGCCCGGTGAGCACCTGCATCTGATCCTGTTCGGACAGGAAGCGCTGCGCCGCGGCGATGATGCTCTCCGGGTCGTTGCCGACCTTGAACGCGATGACGGCCCGCACATTGAGCGTGATGCCCTGCTGGGTGACGCACTTCTCGGCGACCTCGGCCTCGCACATGGCCAGCGTCAGGAACGCGGCCTTGCGGAAGAACGGCACCACGAACGCGCCATGGCCGGTGACGACCCGGAAGGGCGCGTTGCCCTTTGCTTTGCCGCCCGAGATCAGCATCGCCTCGTCCGGAGCGGGCACCCTGTAACCGAGCATTGTTGTACTCCTTGTGTTTTCGTTTCTGACTAAGAGTGTGTTGGGTCGTGCCAAGGTTCGACGAAGACCGTTCGGGGACCGTGGGTTTGGACCACCAGCACCGTGGTCCCTTTCGCCAGCGGTCGGTCGGAGCGGGCCAGGAACGCCTCTTTGGTGCCGCGTACCGTCAGCAAGACCTCGCCGGCACCATCCGCGCCGCGGGTCGGCACTATCACGGTCCCCACGCAACCGATGACCGAGGCGCTCACGATCGCATGATGCTCCTTCGGGGTGCTCGGAGTCGAGTCGCGGCAGGTTTCGATCCGTCCCCGCGGGCGCCGCCGAGAGTCACCCCTCACCTATCCGGACGAGTTCCTGCCTTGTCCGGGTGAGGAATTCGCGCTGCAACTCGACGTTGTGCCGCAGTGCGCCGTAGAACGCCAGGGTGCTGGCGGGCCCGGCCGTACGGGTGCCGCCGGCCGCCGCAGCGCAGGCGTAGGCACCCTCCACCAGCACGCCCACCCCTCGTGGGGCGAGTTGGTGGTGCAGCCAGAGACCGATCCGGGTGGTCATCGGTTGCTGGATCTGGATGCCGCCCGAGCAGGCTGCTACAGCTCGCTCGAATTCTGGTTGTCTGAACCGCTTTTCACCGGGGAGGTAACCGATGTGCACCGCGCCGTGAAACGGCAGCAGGTGCTCCTCGCAGAGCGACTGAAAGCGGATCGGCCGCAATAGTTCGAGTGCGGTCCGGCGGCCGACGGGGAACTGCAGGACCGTGGCGACCGCCAGCGCGGAGCCGTTGTCGTGGCGAAGCATGGGACCCAGCCTCGGGCCGGATCCTGGAGAAATTCTCGACGGATCCTCAAAGGATTCTTGGCGGATCCTTGATACGGGCAGGTGCTACCCGTGCGCGCCGTTGCCGCCCTGGCTGCCCGACGAACCGGCTCCACCCAGTGCGCCGCCGGATCCGGCCGAGCCCAGCACGCCGCCGGTGCCGCCGCTGCCGGCACTGCCCGCCGTTCCGGCCGCCCCACCGTCACCACCGTCGCCGCCGTCGGCTGACGCACCGGCGACGCCACCGGTGCCGCCCGAGTTGCCGCCATGACCGCCGGTGCCGCCGATCCCGCCGGTGCCGCCGTCGCCGGCCGATCCGCCGGCCCCGCCGGTGCCGCCGTGGCCCGAGAGCAACCCGCCGGCGCCGCCGTTGCCGCCGGCCCCGCCGGTGCCGCCGGTGCCGCCGGTGCCGCCGGTGCCGCCCCGGCCCGCGTCGCCACCGTCGCCGGCGTCCACGCTGTTGCTGGTGCCGCCGTTGCCCCCGTTACCACCGGTGCCACCGATGGCCCCGTGCCCGCCAGTGCCTCCCGTTCCTCCCGCGCCGCCGTTGCCGCCATCGCCGAACAAGAGTCCGCCACGGCCACCGTTGCCGCCGGCTCCGCCGCTGCCGCCGGTTCCGCCGGTGGTGCCGATGCCCCCGTCACCGCCCTTGCCGCCGTTGCCGCCGTACGCGGTGTTGTTGTCGTACTGCCAGGTGGAGGTGGTTGCGTTACCGCCGGCTCCGCCGGTCCCGCCGCTGCCGCCATCGCTCCCGCCGGCAGCACCGTTGCCGCCGTTCCCGGCCGTGGCAGTAATCGAATTGGAGTGGCTCGTGGTATTGCTGCTGACGGCGGTCGCATTCCCGCCGGCTCCGCCGGTCCCGCCGGCGCCGCCGGTTCCGGCGGTACCGCCGGCGCCCCCCTGGCCGCCGTCGGCACGGACGTAAGCCCCGACGGGATCGGTGTTGGTGGCCGATGCGTTGCCGCCCTGCCCGCCGGTGCCGCCGGCCCACCCCGTACCACCGGTGCCGCCCCGCTGCCCGTCGGCGCCGAAAGCTCGGGTGTCGGATTGACCATCTGACACGGTTTGCGACGCGCCCGCGGTCCCGGCGCCTGCCGAAGCGCCGTTGCTGCCGGGATTGACTCCGTCTGCCCCGGCCAGGCCATGGCCGCCGGCCCCGCCGGATCCGCCGTTGCCCCACAACCCGGCCGCACCACCGTCGCCGCCGGCGCCGGCATGACCACCGTTGACAGCTGCCGCCGCATTGCCTCCGACGCCGCCCGCGCCGCCGTTGCCGAACAGCAGCGCGTTGCCGCCGATGCCGCCGGCCGCGCCGGTGCCGCCCGTACCGCCGGTGCCACCGCTGCCGAACAGCAGGCCGCCGTTGCCGCCGTTGCCGCCGACCGCTCCGGCGCCGCCGGTGCCGCCGTTACCGCCCCGACCCAGCAGGCCCGCCGAACCGCCCGCGCCACCGGCCTGGCCGGTCGCACCGGCAGCTCCGTTGCCGCCGTTGCCGATCAACAACCCGCCCGCGCCGCCGGCCTGGCCCGGCGAACTGCCGTCGGTGCCGTTGCCGACCAGCGGGCGGCCCAGCAACGCCCGGGTCGGGGCGTTGATCACGTCGAGCACAGTGTGTTCGGCTGTCTGCAGCGGCGCCGCGTTGGCCGCCTCGGCCGAGGCGTAGGAGCTTCCGGCAGCGTTCAGGGCCTGCAGGAACTGCTCGTGAAAGGTGGCCGCCTGGGCGCTGATCGCCTGGTAGCTCTGAGCATGCTGCTCGAAGAGTGCGGCGATCTGCGTGGACACCTCGTCGGCGGCCGCGGCCAGCACCGTGGTGGTCGGGTGCGCCGCTGCGGTACTGGCGGCACGTACGGCCGAACCGATCTCGGCCACCGTGCCGGCCGCCGAGGCCAATGCTTCCGGGACAGCGACTAAATAGGACAACTGCAGCTCCCATCCGACTCGTATTGCCCACCGTGCAACACGTGGCCGCAGCGTAATCGCCACGGCGACAACATGTTCGGGGTATTCGGAAAGCGGATATTCTTCGGCATTTTCCGGCTACCGGAATAAACCGCCCGGACCATCGGCGAGCGGGGCTGGGCTTAGCCTTGGCGGCCCGGTGATCCAGCTAGGCCGTCGGCGCCGATCTGACCTGTCGCGCCGAGGTGACCGCTCACGCCGGTGCTGCCAATCAGCGCGCCACCGGCGCCGCCACTGCCCCCGCTTCCCGCGGCGCCTGCCTCGCCGCCGACTCCGCCGGCGCCGGAGGATCCGCCAGCGCCGCCGATTTGGCCGGTGCCGCTACTGCCGACGGCGCCGCCGTTGCCGCCGTCACCACCGAGTCCGCCGCCGCCTCCGGTCCCTCCGGCGCCTCCGGGTCCGCCGGCACCGCCGTTGCCGGCGAGCAGTCCAGCGCCGCCGCCCTGACCCCCAGCGCCCCCGGCGCCCCCTGCTCCGCCGGCACCACCGGCGCCGCCGTCACCGCCGTCGCCGCCATCGCCGGCCGTGGCGGTGCTTCCGGTGACCCCGACGCTGGCGGCACCTCCGTGGCCACCATTGCCGCCGTCGCCGCCGAAGTCGCCCGATCCGCCGGCGCCACCGAAGCCGCCTGCACCGCCGCCGCCACCGTTGCCGATCAGCAGGCCGGCGTGGCCGCCGTTGCCGCCGGTGCCTCCGATGCCACCGGCACTGCCCGCCATCCCGGTGCCCCCGAAGCCGGCGTCGCCGCCGGGACCACCGTATGTGTAGGTGGCGAAGTTCGCTTGCGCCGTCGCGTTGCCACCGGCGCCACCGTCACCGCCTCTGCCGCCGTACTGTCCGCCCGGGGCGCCGAGTCCGCCTTGACCGCCGGCTGCCCCGGTGAAGGAGCCGGTGCCGCTCGGGTCGATGGTGTAGCCGAGGCCGCCCTCGCCGCCGGTGCCTCCGGCGGCGCCGGCGCCGGCAATACCCCCATTGCCGCCTGCGCCGCCCGCAGCGAACAGGACGTCCCCACCGGCCGCGGTGCCGGTGGCGACGCCCTGGCCGCCCATCCCGCCGGTGCCGCCCGCGACGCCGGGACCACCGGTCGCGCCCACGCCGCCGGTACCCCCACCGGCGACCAGCTCCGACCCGGTTCCGGAATTGTTCGAGCCGAACGTTCCGGTCGCTGCCGCCGCCCCGGTGGGAGTGGGGTTCACCCCGTTGGTTCCGTTGAGCCCGACGCCTCCCTGACCGCCGTACCCGCCGTTGCCGAACACGATGGCGTTGCCGCCGGTACCGCCGCTCCCCGCCTGACCGCCGTTGAATCCGGCCAGGGCGGCGCCGCCGGTACCCCCAGTGCCGCCATCCCCGTAGAGCAGTCCGCCGGTCCCGCCGGACCCGCCCGCTGCACCGCGCCCGCCCTGACCGCCGACCCCGCCGTTGCCGAACAGGCCGGCACTACCGCCGGATCCGCCGGCTGCGCCTGCGGCCGTACTAACCCCGCCCGCTCCGCCGTTGCCCCACAAGATTCCGCCGGCACCGCCGGCTTGACCGACGCCGTTGACCGTTGTGCCGGCGGCGCCATTACCGATCAAGGGCCGGCCGAGGAGCGCCTGGGTGGGTGCGTTGATCACGTCCAGGGCCAGTTGCAGCGGCGCGGCGTTGGCCGCTTCGGCCTGTGCGTAGGAGTTGCCGGCCGCGTTGAGCGCCCGCACGAACTGCTCGTGAAACGCCGTGGCCTGCAGGCTCAGTGATTGATAGCTCTGAGCGTGTGCGCCGAACAGCGCCGCGACCGCTTCGGACACTTCGTCGGCGGTCGCGGTCAGCACGCGGGTGGTGGGGCCGGCGGCGGCTGCATTGGCAGTCTGAATTGCCGAACCGATGCCGGCCAATTCGGAGACGGCGCAAGTCAACGCTTCCGGAACAGTGCTTAAGTAGGACACGGGGATCTCCTATCGAGCTGTTTGCCGACCCGCAACAACGGGGCGGATCGTAACCGGTTCGGGTACAGCCATGTTCGCGTTGTCGTGAAGTGGATATCGGTGGGCCTTTTGGGATATCCGCTGCGACAGCCTGGACGGCCGGGTGGTAGCCGGCCGCGAATCCCGTTGCGGGGCAACGTCACCCCAGTAGCGCGCGCGCATGGCTGCGCCGCAGCTTTCCCGACGTTGTCTTGGGCAGACTCCCCGGCGTGAGCAGCTTCACCTCACGTGGCACGTGGCCGACGTGGCTGCTGACCCGGGCTGCGATCTCACGGCGCAGCCGCATCCGGTCCTGCTCGCCGTAGCGGTCGTATACCTCGGCCAGTACCGCGAAACCCTCACGGTCGGTGTCGATGCGCAAGGCCACCACGCACCCCTTGCGCACGCCTTCGACGCCCGCGGCGGCACGTTCGATGTCGTGTGGGTAGAGGTTGCGCCCTGCCAGCACGATCAGGTCCTTGCTGCGGCCGCAGATATAGAGGCGGTCCTGCTCGTCCAGGTAACCGAGATCGCCGGTGTCGACCCACCCGTCTTCGTCCGCCAGCATCACGGTGCCGTCGGTGGTCAGATAGCTGCGGGCGACCGACGGGCCGGCAACTTCGATCGCACCAATCTCCCTGCTGCCCAAGATGTTTCCGTCTTTGGTGACGCGCACCCGCATGTCGTGCACGGGCCGTCCCACACAGACCACCGGTTGGCCGTCGGGCGAATCGGGTGCCACAGGTTCGGCGACGTCGGCCGCCGCCATGCGTGCGCGCGACACGTGGTCCACCACGGGCGGCACACCGAACACTCCCGCGGACACCGTCACGGTCGCTTCGGCCAGCCCGTAGAACGGGGTGAGCACCCCGGGGCCCAGGCCGAACCGGGCGCCAACCGATTGAAAGTGCTCCAGGTCGCGGTGATCGATGGGTTCGGCCCCGTTGATCGCGACACGCAGCGACGACAGGTCGATGGTTGGTGGTTCGCAGCGCTCCAACATCCGGGCCAGCACCGAGTAGGCGAAATTGGGGCCCGCGGTGATCGTCGCCCCGAACCTGGTGATCATCTCGGCCCACACGATCGGCCGGCGCAGGAACTCCTCGGTGCGCAATACTACCGCCTGGGCGCCGTATACCATTGGCATGCAGATGAATCCGATCATCCCCATGTCGTGGCAGAGCGGCAGCCAACTGACGGCAATGCTGTCGCTGGTGGCGCCGGTCGCCCGGCCGGTCGAATCGATGTTGGCGGCCAGGTTGCCGTGACTGATCTCGACGGCCTTCGGGATTCCGGTGGAACCGGATGTCAACTGCCGCAACGCTATATCGGCTTCGTCGGCTTGCACCAGGGCGATCGGGCCTGCTTCGCGAAGGGAATCGACGCTCCACACCGGCAACCCCTGCTCGGCCAGTGGCGGCGCGGCCATCTCGAACGGCACACCCACGACCACGCCGGCGACCCGGAGCATCTCGAGCGCCCGCAGGGTGTCTGCGAGCCAGACGCCAAGGTCCATCCGCGGGGTGGGTTGTTGCAGCATGGTCAGCGCTGCGCCGCGGATCCAGAGCGCCTGCGCCAGCGGTGCTACGTCAGCGGCGTCGCCGGCCAATACCGCGACGGTATCGCCGTGCCCGATTCCCTTGTCGGCCAGCGCGGTCGACATGCCGGCCGCTGCCCGGTGCACCTCGCTCCATGGGATGTGGTGCGGCTCGGCAACGGTACCGACGGTCAGCGCCCACCGGGTGCCGCGGGCAGCGGCGAGAATGCTGTCGACCAGCACACTCATGACACCAATTCCCTTCCACCCAAGGCGTTCTCGGTGATGTCCCGAACGGCGGACACCCGTTCGGGATTGGCCGGCCGGAAGAGGAAGTGACTGCCGGCGAACAACCGGACCGGCTGCGGCCGTAGCGAATAATCCGACCAGGCCTCCAGCGCCTCGATCGGCACCAGCGGGTCGTAATGGGCGCCGAAGATGTGCAGAGCACAGGGCAGCGGTGCTTCGGCGGCGGGGCGATAGGACCGGCACAGCGCAAGATCGTCGCGGATGACGGGTATCAAAATGTCCAGCCATTCCGGTCGCGTCAGCACCTCGGCAGGCAGCCCGCCACAGCTGACCAACTCGGTCGCCAGATCTTGGTCATGCATGGCATCGACGTCGCGCAGGTGACTGTTGCAGTGCGGCGCGGCTGCCGCCACCACGATTACCGCCTCAGGGGGCCGCAAGTCCTCGGCGATACGTTGCCGTGCAACCAGATAAGCGAGCAAGCCACCCATACTGTGGCCGAGCAGCACATGCGGACCGCACAGCTTGTCGGCGAGTTGTTCGGCCAGCGACCGTGCGCAAGCGCGGACGTCGACGAACCTCTGTTGGTGAGAACGCTCGCCACGTCCGGGAAGCTCTACGGTGGTGACGTTGACATTCGCGCCGACCGACGAGAGGTCGCGGCGCAGCGAGTTGAATGACGCGGCGCCACCGCCGGCGTGCGGGAAACACACGAGTTCGAGGGCGGTCATGGGTTGGTACTCGCCAACTCGAGGCGCCTGGCCACCAAGTCGACCAAATCACCGACGGTAGCGATGTCGGCCGGCAGATCGGCGCTGTCCTGCAGCGCCAACTGCGGGTAATTTCGGCGCATCTGCTCGAACAACCGCAGTTGCAGCAGCGAGTCGTAGCCGAGGTCTTCACCGAGGCGGCTCGACCGAGTGACAGTGCTCAGCGGAAGGCCACCGATCGCCGCGATCAGGGAGAGGATGTCGGTCGCCACATCCGCTGAGTCCGGCGGCGGGGTTTCGGTTGCGCGTCGCTCCGGTACGAGTGTGGTCTGGCCGTCAGACCAAAATCGAGGGCCATCGTCGAACTCGTAGGGCGGGATTCGCCCGGGCGGCTCGGCGGAATGGCCGTAGATATGCGACAGCTCAACGGGATACCCGTCGCGCAGCAGAGTCGCCGCCACTTCCACCAACTCGTGGCCGCGCGAATCCGGTCCGTTGCACGGCGTCAAAGAACCAGCGGTCACGCCGGACTGACGGGCCAGCGTGAGTAGCGTGGCCCGCGGCCCGGCCTCGGCGATGTAGCGAGCCCGGAAGCTGCGGGTGGCAATCTCGCACGCGTCGGCGAACCGGACCGGGTCGCAGATCTGTCGAGCCCAGTAGTCGGCATCCATTTCCTGGCCCTCCACCAATGCTCCGGTAACGGTGGACACGATCGGAAATTCTGCCGGGCTCAGACGAATGCCGGCGATCTCCCGACGGAACTCCGCGACCATGGGTCGCATCAGCGGAGAGTGAAAAGCATGCGATACCACCAGCTTCCGTGCTCGCCCGCCCTGGCGGCGGACCGCTGCGGCGATGGTGTCCAGGGACTGCGCCGGACCGGAGATCACCACCGAACGCGGACCGTTCACCGCGGCAACCGCACAGTCCGGCTCGGCGTCGGCCAACGCCTGTGCCTGGGCTGCCGGCAGATCCACTGCGATCATGGCCCCACCCGGTGGCAGCGAACCCATCAGTGCGCCGCGGGTCACCACCATCCTGGCCGCGTCGGCGACGGAGAACACCCCGGCAAGACACGCAAGTGCGATCTCGCCAACGCTGTGCCCGATCCCGAACACCGGGCTGATTCCGCTGAGCAGCAGAGACTTTCCCAATGCGTAGGAGACCGCGAACAAGGCCGGCTGTGCTGTGCCGGTGTCGTCGAGGTTGCCGTGTTCGCCGAAGATGGCGGGCAGCAGCGGCGCACACAGGTGGTGATCGAGCACCGCGCACACGGCGTCGAGCTGATTCCGGTAGCCGGCATGGGAGCGGTAGAGCGGCAGCGTCATCCCTGGGAACTGCGCACCTTGCCCGGAGCACAACAATCCAATTTCGGCGGGGCCTTTGCGGACCGGCGCCGCCGAGCCGAGTTCATCGCGATCTCCGGCGAGATAGCCGGCCAGCCCCGCCAACAGGGCGTCCCGGTCGCCGGCCAGGGCCAGCCGATGTCGGTGCGACCGTTTCACAATGTTGCTGGCACGACACCACGCGGCAATGTGCTGCGAATCCACGCCGGCCATGGCGTCGGCGAAGACGGCTGCGTTGCGCCGCAATCCCCGTTCGTTCGGTGCCGACAGTGTCAACACACCCGTCGGGGCACCGGCGGTCGCAGTGGTCGCAGACGCGGATTCCAGCACCACGTGGGCGTTGCTGCCGCCAAGACCGAAGGAACTGACCCCGCCCAGTGCCCCCTGGGCGGGCAGGTCGGATGCCGTGGCGGCCAGGGTCAGGCCCTGTGACTCGAGCCGCAGTCCTGGATTGGCTTGTCCGGCAATCACGGTCGGCGGCAGCACCCGGAAATGCAGCGCCAGGCAGGCTTTGATGAACGAGGCGATACCGGCGGCGCCCTCGGTGTGCCCGATGTTTCCCTTGACCGACCCCAGCAGGCAGGGCCCGTCGACCCGCGACCGGTGCAGGTCACCGAGCGCGTTGGCTTCGATCATGTCACCCAACACCGTTCCGGTGCCGTGGGCTTCGACGAAGGCGAGATGATGGGCTTGTACCCCGGCACGGGCCAGTGCTTGACGCATCAGCGCGACTTGGGCCGACCGGTTGGGAGCGGTGATGCCGTTGCTGCGACCGTCGTGGTTGACCGCCGAACCGCGTATCACCGCATAGATCTGCTGGCCCGCCGCGATCGCGTCGTCCAATCGGCGCAGCACCACCGCGCCGACACCCTCACCGCGCCCGATACCGTCGGCGCCCTGGCAGAACGGTTTGCACCGCCCATCGGAAGCCGAGAGTCCGGCCTGCGTGTAGAACACCGAAAGCGCGGGTGTGAGAAGCAGATTCGTGCCGGCAACAATCGCAGTGTCGACTTCTGCTGCGCGCAGCGCCGCGCATCCCTGGTGCACCGCTACCAACGACGACGAGCACGCGGTGTCGATCGCCATGCTCGGCCCGGCCAGGTTCAAGTGGTAGGAGATTCGGTTGGCCAGCATGAAATAGCCGCTGCCGGAGCCGTGAAACGCCGATATCCGCTCGAGATCGAGCATCTGGCAGCTGCTCCACTCACTGGACATGACGCCGACGAAGACTCCGGTCGCTGTCCCCGACAACAACTTGGGGTCGATCCCGGCGTCTTCGAGGGCGCGGTACGACGTCTGCAGCAGCAGCCGTTGTTGTGGATCGAGGACGGCCGCCTCGACCGGAGTGATGCCGAAGAACTCGTGATCGAAGGCGTCGACGTCGTCCAGGAAGTGGCCGCGCCGGGTATTCATCGAGCCCGCGACTCCGCGTGGGTGGTAGTAGGTTTCGACGTCCCACCGCTGCGCGGGGACATCGGTGTCGGTGACCGTGGCCTCGGTCAGCAACCGCCAGTAGGCGTCCTTGTCCGGTGCCCCCGGGAAGCGGCAGTCGATGCCGACGACGGCGATCGCGGTCACGGTTCACCCTGGCCGGACAGGTATTCCGCCATCGCGTTGATCGTCGGGTAGTCGTAGACGATGGTGGTGTCGACCTGTACCCCGCGCTCGCGCTGCAGGTCGGCACAGAGCGACAAACTCATCGCCGAGTCGATGCCGAAGTCTGCCAGCGGTACGTCGAAATCGATGGTGTCCGGAGCCACGTTGAGGTATCGGCTGACCTTACTCAACAGCCAGTCGGCCAGCTCCTGAGTCTGATCCGGATTCATGGGCTAGACCACCGTGAGGTGAGCGAAACCCGTTGAGAATCGACCGCTTTCCGGGACGGCGCAGACTATCCGGTCGCCTTCCTTCAAACGTCCCGAGTGGTACAGCTCCTCGAGCATCAACAGGATCGAGGCCGAGCCGGTGTTGCCCTTGTAGGTCAGATTGGTGAACCACTTGCGCTCGTCGACGTCCAGGCCGATTCGCTTCAGACCGGCTACCGATCGCTCGTGGAAGTACATCGAGGAGTAGTGCGGCAGGACGTAATCGATCTTGTCCGCACTGAGTCCGTGCTTGACCATCAACTTCGCCAGCGGCTTTTCCAGCGTGTAGTAGACGATGTTCTTGTTGAGCAGGCGCACGTTCTGCTGCAGCGAGAACACCCCGTCGTTAAGCGCGGTATCGAACGGCAGTTGCGGCCAGCCCGTCGTGCTGCCGTCTTCGTTGACCTTCAATCCGCGGTGCATGCACAAGGGCATCTCGCCCGCATAGGAGATGGTCTCCAGCCAGTCGATGCGCAGACTGAGCTCGTCAGTTCGTGGCTCGGCGGACAGCCATATCGCCCCGGCGCCGTCTGACAACATCCACCGCAGGAAGTCGCGTTCGAAAGCGATGGCCAACCCGATCTCTGGATCGATGGTGGTGTGTTCGGCTTCCCGGGAGAATGTTTCTGCGGCCATCACTGCCGAGTAGATCTCCGATGCGCTGGCCACCGCGTTGTCGTAGCGGCCGCTGGCCACACTGAGCCAGGCGAATTCCCAGGCGGTGAGTCCGGCGAGGCAGAGCCCGGTGGTGGTCACCGCCGGAATGTCGGAGACGCCAAGCAGACCCTGCGTCATCAACGCGTGGCCGGGCATCAGCTGATCAGGCGTCGACGTGCCGCATGCCAGCGCCTGCATGGTGTCGATATCCACCCCGTCTTGCTCGAGGTTGCGGATCGCCTCGGCGGTCAGCTCGGCGTTCGAATGGGTGAATTCCCTTGTGACGGGGTCGATGGCGTAGTGCCGGGAGGTGATTCCGTTGCTGTTCAGAATCCTGGTGCGCAGCGGAGACGGTCGACCTCCGACGTATCCGATGATCCGTTCCATGGATTCGTTGTCCACTGGGCTGTTGGGAAGAGCCGCGCCGCACGCCGTGATGTAGACGTCCCTCATCGCCGATGTCCTTTCGTTCGGTCCGGTGGCCATGCGGGAATTTCCGGCAGTTGCGTCGATGCAGTTGTCGGAGACGACCTAGATACCTACCCGCTCCAATGTTGGTGGAGCGTAAGCTGCTCAGCGACAGGGTGTTCGGAATTTGCCGATAGTGGATATTCCTGGTCTTTCCCTGGCTAAACGTCGGCGAATCGCGCAGATCTGCTCTCCGTCGAAGTCCCCATCACTGCGGAAGCCTCAACCGAATTCGAGCACCGTGTAGGCCCCGCGGAACGGTCTGATCGGCCCGAACTGCCAGAGCGCGGGGTACACCGAGCCGAAAAACCAGCCCCGCCCGTTGGGCATCGGTATGTCGTGCACCGCGCGGATGCCGGGAACGGTTCGAGCCAGATCCGCCAGCTGACCCGGCGAGAGGCTGAACGGCATCGGTGGCACCCGGTAATGCCGCGACGAGCGCATGCCCTTGCGCGCAACCTTTTTCACGATGGTGGGCGGCAGGTCGAAGAACATCTGACCGCCGGGGAACCGTTCGGCACACGCCGCGATAAGTCCCAGTGCCTCGTCGGGTTGCAGGTACATCAGCAGCCCCTCCGCGGTGATGAACACGCCCTCGCCGGTGTCGATGTGGTCCATCCAGCTGTAGTCCAGGGCGGACTGCGCTATCTCGGTGATCCTCGGCGAATGCGGCAGTAGTCGCCGCCGCAGTTCGATCACCGGCGGCAGGTCGATTGACACCCACCGGAACTGGGCATCCGGCAGTGCCGCGTCGAGCCGCCAGAAGCTGGTCTGAAAGCCTTCGGCCAGGGCCACGACGGTGGCCCGGGGGTGCTCGGCGAGGTAGGCCCGCGCGCACTTGTCGACCGCCAGCGACCGCAACGCCATCTCCTGGCCCTTGCGGCCGAATTTCGCGAAGTCGTAGTCGATGGATTCGACGAGCTTGATGGCCATCGGATCGTCGATGATCGCCTCGGGGTGGCCGGCCTGGTAGGCACGGCCATTGAGGGTCAACAGCGCTGTCTCCGAGACGCCGGTGAGCATGCTGGCGTCGACTTTGTCGGGGCGGGAATCGTTCATCGCTTACACCCAGTAGGGCACGCGGGCCCGGTACTGGCGCATCGCCACCGCCGCCAACGCCCAGCCGATCAACGTCAGCGCCAGCACCACCGCCCAGTGCCGCAGCTCCTGAGGTGCCCCCAGCAGCGGGGCCCGCACAATGTCGAGGTAGTGCAGCAGCGGGTTGAGTTCGACGATCTTCGACCAGCCGCCCGCGCCCTGCTGCCGCAGCGTGCTGTCGTTCCAGATGATCGGCGTCATGAAGAACAGCAGCTGCACAACCGAATTGAGCAGCGGGCCGATGTCGCGGTAGCGGGTCGCCAGGATGCCGAAGCACAGCGACACCCACACGCAGTTGAGCATGATCAGCGCCAGCGCGGGCAACACCGACAGGTCCGCCCATGACCAGGGCTTGGGGAAGATGATCGCGACCACTACGTAGATCACGATGTTGTGCGCGAACAGGATCATCTGCCGCCACACCAGCCGGTACACGTGCACGCTCAGCGGTGTCGGCAGTTGCTTGATCAGGCCCTCGTTGGCGACGAACACGTCGGCGCCTTCCAGGATGGCGGCGTTGATCAGATTCCAGATGATCAGCCCGAGCGTGACATACGGCAGGTGCACCGACAGGTCGAGGTGGAACAGCTTGGAGTACAGCCCGCCCATCGCCACCGCGGTGGTGCCGGTGGCGATGGTGATCCAGAACGGGCCCAGCACCGAACGGCGATACCGCTGTTTGATGTCCTGCCAACCCAGGTGCAGCCACAATTCGCGGCGGTGGAAGCCGTCGACCAGATCGCCGCGGGCCCGGCCGAACGTCTTGGACTGCGCGGCGGCGTCGATGAATGTCATGCCGAACCTCCCGGCGCTCCGAACTGCTCACGTCGTCCCAGCCGGCGCAGCCGGAACCACTCCATCAGGCCCCGGGGGTCACGGCGGGTCACCAGGAAGAACCAGGCGAACCGCACCCATTCTTGCGGCAACAGCTTGCGCAGCCCGGGCTGGGACAGTACGTAGCCGCGGTTGCGATAGGTGTAGAACCGCTTCTTGGGGTCGTCGGGGTATTGAGTGTGCATGCGGCCGCCGAGGATAGGCTTGAATTCCGCACTGCCGCAAGGGTGTAGGTAGACCGCGTCCAGGCAGGTGCCGAACGGCAACCCGGATCGCACCAGCCGGCGGTGCAGCTCCACCTCGTCGCCGCGGATGAACAACCGCAGGTCCGGCACGCCGACCGCGTCCAGCGTCGACGCCCGGAACAGGGCGCCGTTGAACAGCGACGCGATGCCGGGCAGCAGGTCTTGGCCGGGTTCGGTACGCAATTCGCTTGCCCGCCTGCGCCATACCAGTCCGCGGCGCAGCGGGAAAGCCAGCAGCTCGGGGTCGTCGATGTTGCACACCATCGGTGACACCTCGGCCAAGCCGTACTTCTCGGCGCACGCCAGCAGGGTCTCCAGCACCTCGGTGCCCTGTGCGTAACCGTCGTCGTCGGCCAGCCATATCCAGTCGGCGCCGTGGGCCAGTGCCAGCAGCATGCCCAACGCGAAACCGCCTGCACCACCGAGGTTTCGGCGTGAGTTGAGGTAGATCTGCGGGATCTGCTGCCCGGTCACCAGGGCGTGCACCCGGGTGTCGCCGGAGTTGTCGTTGTCGATGACGATCAGCTTGTCCGGCGGCCGCGTCTGGCTGCACAGCACGTCCAGCGAGCGTGCGAGTTCCTCGGGGCGCCGGTGCGTGACCACCACGGCGAAGACGGAATCACTCACCGCCAGAAGCTCTTTGGGTCAGGTTGTCGCGCCGTGTCTCGGCCAGGACTTCACGCACGTGCCGGGCGGCGTCCTCACCTTCGTAGGCGCGCACCACGTCCTCGATCTCACCGCGTTGCTTGATGACGCCGTGGTCGATCCACATCGCCGTTTTGCACAGCCGGGCCAGGAATTCGTTGGAATGGCTTGCGAACACCAGGATTCCGGATCGCTCGACCAGGCTTTGCAGCCGCGACTGCGCCTTCTTGAGGAACTCGGCGTCCACCGCGCCGATGCCCTCGTCGAGCAGTAGGATCTCCGGGTCGATGCTGGTCACCACTCCCATCGCCAGCCGCACCCGCATGCCGGTGGAATAGGTGCGCAGCGGCATCGACAGGTAGTCGCCCAGCTCGGTGAACTCGGCGATCTCGTCGACCTTGGCCAGCATCTGCTTGCGGGTCTGCCCCAGGAACAGTCCGCGGATGATGATGTTCTCGTAACCGGAGATCTCCGGGTCCATGCCGATGCCCAGGTCGAAGACCGGAGCCACCCGGCCGGTCACCTTCGCCCAGCCGCGGGTCGGCTCGTAGATGCCCGAAAGTAGCCGCAGCAGTGTCGATTTCCCGGCGCCGTTGTGCCCGACCAGGCCCACCCGATCACCGAGCTCCAGCGACATGGTGATGTCCCGCAGCGCCTCGATGACCACGACGTTGGAGGCGTTGCGCCCGATTGCGCCGCCCGCCTTGCCCAGGAACGCTTTTTTCAAAGAGCGGGACTTGGCGTCGAAGATGGGAAACTCCACCCACGCGTCGCGGGTTTCGATGTGCGGACCGCTGGACACGGCTTACAGATACTGTCCGGTTCCGTGGGCACCGTGGCCCCCGTGACCGGGCCTGCTCACCCCGGGCGGCAGCGCGCCCTGGCGCATCTGCTCGAGTTGTGCGCGGGCGGCCATCTGCTGGGCGAACAGCGCGGTCTGAATGCCGTGGAACAACCCCTCCAGCCAGCCCACCAGCTGCGCCTGCGCGATCCGCAGCTCCGCGTCGGACGGAGCCGCTTCCTCGTTGAACGGCAGGGTCAGCCGTTCCAGTTCTTCGCGCAGCTCCGGCGCCAGGCCGTCTTCGAGTTCTTTGATGCTCTTGGCGTGGATGTCGCGCAGCCGGGTGCGGCTGGCGTCATCCAGCGGTGCGGCGCGGACCTCCTCGAGCAGCTGCTTGATCATGGTGCCGATCCGCATCACCTTGGCCGGCTGCTCGACCAGGTCGGTCAGCGATTGCTCGTCGGAGTCGTCGTCCTCGGCTTGCCGGATCGCCATCAGGCGCGGATCGACGCCGCCGCCGATTACCTCGACGTCGTCGACATCGGGCTCGCCGTGTCCGTCACTCAACCCAATCACCGTCCTCGTGCTGCGTCTGTCAAGAGCGTGGCGGCGCGTAGCCGTGCCATTCGTAGATCTGGGCGCCGCCGTTGTCGTAGATCATCGTCCAGTAAGGCGACTTGTCCAGTGAGACTAACCCGTCGGGAATCTTGAACCCCCGCACCGTCGGACCGCTGGCCAGGACATAACGGATGTTGAGCGCCTTGATCGCCTCGGGAACGCGCGGATCGCTGTCGCCCTTGCGGGCAAACGCCCAGAAGATGTAGCGGTGGTAGCCCGGACCCATCTGGACCGGATAGTCGTAGTGCGTCCAGAGCGGGTGCAGCCCGGCTACCGCGTACATCCACGCCGTGCCGTCGACGTTGGAGTCGCCGATCAGGGTGTCGCGGGCACCTGGCAGCTGAGCCAGGTACGCCATCGCGTCCAGGTCCTGCTGATTGATCATCACCTGGTCGTACTTGTCGCCGAACAGGAACCGGTGCCGGGGAAAGTAGTGCCACGCGGTGGCCACGGTGATGCCGACCAGCAGCGCCGCGGTGGCGCCGGCCCAGAACCGGGACGGCATGGCCTTTCGGGGCTGGACGAATCGCTTGGCCAGCGCCACCGCCCCGGCGACCAGGGTGACCAGCGCGACGGCCGCCATCAGGTTGAACAGCGGGGTCGTGGCGGCGGCGATGCGGCGTGGGTCTTTGTAGAAGAACTCGCCGAACAACCCGGCGACCCTTCCGAACGGACCCCACAGTGGCGTGCCCGCGTCGACGTTGATCACGATCAGCGTCAGCCACACCGCCAGCGGCCACCAGATCTTTTTGACCAGCATGATGAATCCGCCGATCGCGCACAGCAGACTCAGCCCCCACTGATAAGGGAAGTCGTTGAGATGCCGGGAGTGCATGAACACGGCGTCGAACAGGCCGTGCCGCATGCTCAGGTAGGTCAAGAACGAGTGCCCGGCGATGATGTCCTCCTGCTGCGTGACGCACAGGAACTGCGGCAGCAGGATCAGCCCGGAAGCCACGCCCACGCCGCTCAGCGTCAGCAGGTCGGCCAGCCGGCTGCGTACCGGGTGCCAGAACACTTCGAACAGCCACCAGCCGCCGAGCAACAGCAGCACGATGATCCCTCCGGTGATGTGCACGGAGAACACGCCGACTAAGGCCAGGATGGCAACCGGGATACGGTCCCGGTGCCCCAGCGTCGAGGCGATCAACGCCATCACCGGGATGGCGACCCCGTAGGCCGCCAGGTTCGGCATGGCGGCGGTGTCGAATTCCACGTAGGGCACCGCGGTGAAGGACGCCGACAATGCCGCCGCGGTGGCCGCGACCGCCGCGGTGCGCCACTCGGTGGTGTGGGTGCGCAGCGCGCGCCACGCCAGTACGGCGGCGCTGACCGGGAACAGCCAGACCGCGACCGCCACCGAGGACAGCGTGTAACCGGTGGTGGCCGCCGCCCCGGTGAGCTGGCAGAAGACCGCCGTTAGCGCGTGAAACACCGACGGGTAGTAGAGCAGCGCATGGGTTTCGACGTTGCGCAGCTCACCCATGTGGGTGGAGGACGCTTGGCCGGTGTCCAGAATCCAGCGCACCTCGTTGGCGTGCCAGACCGCGTCCCAGGTGCTGGGGATCGACTGCCAGTGCGGGATGCCGGCGAACGCGGCCCAGCCGATCAGCCCGGCACCGAGCAGCACGCCGGCGGCCACCACCAGACCGGGTCCCGGGCGCATGCCGTGGGCCTCGGCCTGCCGGTCGCGGAACCGGGCGAGCAGCAGGGTCCAGGCCGTCGCCAACACGCAGACGACCGCGAATGCGGCCAGCGCCGTCCAGCCGTTCCACGGGATGCCGACCGCGCCGTAGGGGATGATCGCCAAAGCCACCACGCCGTACGTCAGCGGAGGGCCGACCGCGATCGAGATCGGCCAGCTCAACTGCGTGATACGTGCGACGATGGCCCCCGGCGCGATCAGCAGGATCAATGCGATCAGCGTTCCGAAGCACAAGCTCACTCGACTAGTATGGCTGCCCGGGTGCCCTCGCTCGGGAGGCCGTAACGGCTGGAACGTCTCCGGCGCACCCGCTACCGTCTACCCGTCTACAAAATGGCGAGTGCTCTGGAGAGTTCTAAGGTGGCTGGCATGGCCTACGACGTCGCCCGGGTGCGTGGACTGCATCCGTCGCTTGGTGACGGATGGGTGCACTTCGATGCACCGGCCGGCATGCTGATCCCCGATTCCGTCGCGACCACGGTGTCGACGGCTTTCCGGCGGTCCGGGGCCAGCATGGTCGGCGCCCATCCGTCGGCGCGGCGCAGCGCCGCGCTGCTGGAGGCGGCCCGCGAGGCGGTGGCCGACCTGGTCAACGCCGACCCGGCCGGCGTGGTGTTGGGCTCCGACCGGGCGGTGCTGTTGTCGTCGCTGGCCGAGGCGTCGTCCGCGCGGGCCGGTTTGGGTTACGAGGTGGTCGTCAGCCGGCTGGACGACGAGGCGAACATCGCGCCGTGGCTGCGCGCGGCGCATCTGTACGGTGCGAAAGTCAAGTGGGCCGAGGTCGATATCGAGACCGGTGAGCTGCCTACCTGGCAGTGGGAGAGCCTGATCGGCAAGTCCACCCGGTTGGTCGCGGTGACGTCGGCGTCGGGGACGTTGGGCGCCGTCACCGACCTGCGGGCAATGACCAAACTCGTGCACGACGTCGGCGGACTGGTGGTGGTCGACCATTCCGCGGCGGCACCCTACCGGTTGTTCGATCTGAAGGAAACCGACGCCGACGTGGTGACTGTGAACGCGGTGGCCTGGGGCGGACCGCCGATCGGTGCGATGGTGTTCCGCGACCCGGCGTTGTTGAACCCCTTCGGGTCGGTGTCGACCAATCCGTACGCGACCGGCCCGGCCCGGCTGGAGTTGGGCGTGCATCAGTTCGGTCTGCTGGGCGGTGTGGTGGCCAGCATCGAATACTTGGCGTCGCTGGACGAGTCGGCCCGCGGTAGCAGGCGCGAACGGTTGTCGGTGTCGATGCATTCGGCGTCGTCCTACCTCAACCGGATCTACGACTATCTGATGTCCTCGCTGCGGTCGCTGCCGTTGGTGATTTTGCTGGGCCGGCCCGAGGCGCGGATCCCGGTGGTCAGCTTCGCGGTCAACGACGTGCCCGCCGACCGGGTGGTGCAGCGGTTGGCGGACAACGGGGTGCTGGCGATCGCCAATGCCGGTTCCCGGGTGCTCGACGTGCTGGGCGTCAACGACATCGGCGGTGCGGTAACGGTCGGGTTGGCGCACTACTCGACGATGGCCGAGGTCGACCAGCTGGTACGCGCGTTGGCCTCGTTGGGCTGAGCCGCCCGCGAGATCGGCGCGGCGATTCGCGGTGACGTTACATTCGCGAGTCAGACGGCCGGCACCTTGGCGGCGATCTGCTGGGCGACGTTGACCGCGGAGACCGAATGCTGCAAACTGCACGCCACTACGTCGATGGCCACGTTGTCGGCCACAGTCAGCGCGCGCTGACAGGTCGTCCAAAGCCAATGCTCGGCAGCGTTGCGGCCGCTGAGGGTTTTGCCCACACTCAGCATGCCATTCACGTTGGAGACGGACCCGACGGTCCACACCTGATCAGGTTTGCCGGCAACGGTTTTGGTGAACTGTCGGTTCGAGCAGGTCGACCAGCGCTGAAACGAAGTGGTGAAGAACGCTTTGGCTTGTTGCACCGATGGAAATGACACCACCAGCTGGATACCGTAGAAGTCTGCTGTGCTCCCCGGTGTCTCCAGTTCTTGTCCGTACAACGCGTTCCAGCCACTGCCCGAGTAGGCCTCGCTTTCTCCCGGGCTCACCATGGGCAGGCAGGCCTTATCCGACACCGTGTCGTTGTCGTCGTAGGTCGATGTCGGATATTTCGGCCCGTCGACCCGCAGTCCGGTGGCGCCCAGCGCGGTGTCCATTTGATCGGGAGACAGCAGCAGGCCCTGCAGGTCGGCCTCGCCGACGAGCGGCGGGCCGCTCGGGCCGGCTGGGCCGGTCGCGGGACTGGCCGCGGAGGTCGGAGTGGCGGTCGAGGTCGCGGCGGTGGTGCCCGCTTTCTTCGATCCGAAATTCACAGCCATGATTGCGAGCGTGACAACTACCGCCAAAGCTCCGGCGCCGATCAAGAGCCAGCGCTTTCGTCCAGTGGGCGGCGTAGAGCGCGGCAGCAGCGGAGTGGCGTGCGGGGACCGCGCCGAACGCTGCTGCGCATAGGGACGCGGGCGGTACGGCGTCGTCGGAACGTCGGGGTTGGCAACAGCGGTGGGCGCCGAGGCGGCGGCATGAGCGGGAACGGCAGGCGCGATCAGGGCGTCTCGTGCCGCATCGGCCAGTTCGACCGCGGAGGCGTAGCGGTCCTCGGGTTTCTTGGCCATGCCACGGGAGATCACCTCGTCGAATCCAGCGGGTACCTGCGCGCGCTGCGCGCTGGGACGGGGCGGATCCAAGGACAGGTGCCCGGCGATCTGTTGCTCCATACTTTCGCCGGGGAAAGGGTGTTCGCCGGTGAGGCATTCGTGCAGCACACACGTCAGGGCGTAGACATCGGAGCTGGGCCCGGCGGTCCCGGCGAGGAAGCGTTCCGGTGCCATGTAGGCCATGGTGCCCACGATCATGCCGGTGGAGGTCAGCTTCGTCGCCGCCGCATCGTGGGCGATGCCGAAGTCGATCAGGTAGACGAAGTTGCGTCCGGTCACCAGGGCGTTGGACGGCTTGATGTCGCGGTGCACCAATCCGACGGCATGGGCCGCGTCCAGTGCACTGGCCAACTGCTCGATGACATGCACCGCCTCTTGCGCGCTCATCGGCCCGTCGCGTCGCAACAACTGCCCTAAGTCGATGCCCTCGACGATCGGCATCACGAGGTACAACTGTCCGTCGATTTCGCCGGACTCGTGAATCGGGATGATGTGCGGTTCGGTCAACCTGGCTGCGGTGTGGGCCTCGCGCCGGAAGCGCTCCCGGTAATCGGCCCGGTCGCCGAGTGCGGTGGGCAGCACCTTGATCGCGACATCGCGATTCATCAGCGTGTCGTGAGCCCGGTAGACGGTGCCCATGCCGCCCTGACCGATGACTGATAGCAGCCGGTAGCGCCCGAACGCGACCTCGTCCATCAGCGTCCCTTTCCTCACCGCGTACAACTGTGAAATTGCTTGGGGTGTAAGCGCTTTCGTGCGGCTCCCAGCGGAGGTGTCCGACTGTTGTTCCCTCCTGCGGCGGCGGCTGGTGTCAGGGCGGCACTGCACAGGACCGCCGGACCACACGTTTGCTGCCGACGATTTTCACACAGAAAACACCAGAACTACAGATAAACGGACCGCACCGGGTAACTTGCGGATACGCCGGGTCACCCGATCCGAAATCGGAGAGGCGCCGTTTCGAACTGGCACCGGCGGGCGCATGCTGACAATATTGCGGATGCCACTAGCGGCGACGGGTAGCAGCGAGGCGATGATTGCGACGGACCGGTTGACCGGCGGGCAAATTCGGGAACCGTTGGGCTACCTGGACATGATGGACGGCGATGTCTGCACGCGCACCGTCCCGATTTTCGATCAGCTGTTCGTCGGACGCGAATGCGCGGGAATCAGGGCGTCGCGTCGGCTGGTCATACCCGATCCCGAGATCTCGCGCACGCATCTCGAGATCCGGCTGCACGCCGAAGCCGATCAGGCCTTCGTGATCGACACCAGCAGCAACGGCACCTTGCTCAACGGGGTGCGGCTGGAACGGGCGGTGGCGTTGCTGATCCGGCCCGGCGACGAGATCCAGATCGGCGACGTGGTGCTGAAATTCCGCGCGGAGCGCTTCAACGGCATCCCGAAACGGGTGGTGAAGAGCACGCTGGCGCGGATCGGCAAATCCGCGATGGTGATGGTGGTCGGTGACATCGTCAACTACTCGACGATTTCGCAGGTGACCGACGAGGGGGTCATGGCGCACAGCCTGTACATGCTCTGGCGCCAGGTGGGTGGTGTGCTGCGCGCTCATCGGGGCACGCTCAGCCACTATGCCGGCGACGCGCTGTTCGCGGTCTGGGAGGTGCGCCGGTTTCCGGACGCCGCCGAGCTGGCCGTTGATTTCGCGTTGGCCGCGAATCGACTTGTCGAGGAGCTCGCGCCCGGGTGGCCGTTGCGCAGCCCGGACGGCGGGCCGATCCGGATGGGCTGGGGTGTGGTGCAGGGGGTGGCCGCACTGGCCGCGATGACCAGGTCGGCCGATGCGGTGATCGGTGATGCGACCAACGTGGCATTCCGGCTGGCGTCGATGGCGGGGCGTCAAGGGCGCGCTCCGGTGTTGGCGGCCAGCGGCGTGCAAGCCGCCGTCGCAGACCAGTTCACTTGGGGCCCAAGCGAAAGCGTCGAGATCAAGGGCCGGCACGGCACGGCGACGGTGTTCCCGGTGATCGCACGCAAGAGCGCCGACTAGACCATGGGGCGGGGCGTGACGCTGCAACTCAGACGGTCAATACGACCTTTCCGGTGACCTCGCCCGAAACCAGCAACCGGTGCGCCTCCGCGGCCTGCTGGATGGGTAACCGGGCGCCGATGATCGGTCGGACGGCCCCGCTGGCGAACATCGGCCAGACCGATGTAGTGACCGCCTCGGCGACGGCGCTTTTGCTGTTGGGCCCACTCACCGGCCGGCCGCGCAGCGTGGTGCCGATTACGCGCGCCCGCTTCGCCAGCAACTTGCCCAGGTTGAGTTCGGCCTTGACGCCGCCCTGCATGCCGATCACGATCAGCTGCCCGTCGGTGGCCAGTGCATCGATATTGCGGTCCAGGTAGGCCGCGCCCATGATGTCCAGGATTACGTCCGCGCCACCGCCGTTGGTTTCTTCTCTGATTCGCGCGACGAAGTCTTCGTCCTTGTACGAGATGGTGATCTGAGCGCCCAGGTCGCGGCAGAATTGCAGCTTCTCTGCCGACCCGGCGGTGACGGCAACCCGGGCGCCGAGCGCGCGAGCCACCTGGATCCCGTGGGTGCCGATCCCGCTGCCGCCGCCGTGCAGCAGCACCAGCTGGCCCGGGCCGAGGTGGGCGGTCATCACCAGGTTCGACCACACCGTGCAGGCCACCTCGGGGATTCCGGCCGCGTCGACGAGGTCGACCGGGGCGGGAATCGGCAGCACCTGCCCGGCGGGCACGGCGACGTACTCGGCGTAACCCCCGCCAGCCAGTAATGCGCAAACCTCTTGTCCGACAGACCAATTGGTGACATCCGCGCCGACTTCGGCGATGGTACCGCTGACCTCCATGCCGATGATCTCGCTGGCGCCCGGCGGGGGCGGGTACTTGCCGGCGGCTTGCAGCACGTCGGCGCGGTTGACGCCGGCGGCGGCAACTTTGACCAAGACCTCACCCGGGCCGGCGGATACGTCGGGGACGTCCTGCCAGCGAAGTTGTTCGGCGGATTCGGCGACGATGGCACGCATGAGGGTCACGCTACAAGCACCGTTACCCTTAGCAGCGGTGGCGTGGCAGAGCGGCCTAATGCACTCGCCTTGAAAGCGAGAGACGGCTAACACCGTCCGGGGGTTCAAATCCCTCCGCCACCGCAGCGCGAGTTCCCCGGGAGCGCCCGTTCGCCTCCGCCGGGCGGCTAAAATCTTGTCGCAGACACTTGCCAAATCCTCCATGTCGCGCTATATAAAAAGTGTGTCGTCAGACATAGATTTCCTGTCCACAACGATTGATGATTGGAGTGTTGGAGGTGGCGACCATGTTGGTGCGTAGCGATCCGTTCCGCGATCTCGATCGCTTCACTCAGCAGGTTCTGGGCACCGCGGCGCGGCCGGCGGTGATGCCGATGGACGCCTGGCGCGAGGGCGAGCAGTTCGTCGTCGAGTTCGACTTGCCCGGCATCAACGTCGACTCGCTGGATCTGGATATCGAGCGCAACGTGGTGACCGTTCGGGCCGAGCGTCCAGACGTGGATTCGAGCAAGGAAATGCTGGCCACCGAACGGCCGCGAGGGGTGTTCTCCCGGCAGTTGGTGCTCGGCGAGAATCTGGACACCGACCGCATCGAAGCCTCCTATGACGCCGGAGTGCTGCGGTTGCGCATCCCGGTGGCCGAGAAGGCCAAGCCCCGCAAAATCACCATCAGCCACAACCAGAACCAGCACGCGCTCAGCGCTTGAGCGGCCGCCGACAGAAGCTGGGTCAGTGATGTCGCAGTGCAGCACGGGGGCGGTGCGGGAAGTGTCACGCGCAGCCGTCGAGGCGCCGGCGCCGCAGACGGTGCCGCTGGTCACCGATGACGCATCGGTGATCGCGCTGATCGCCGAGGTCGACGCGATCCTGCGGGCGGCGGCCCGCCGTCTGCGGTGTCGGCCACCGGCACCACCGGCGACCGGATGCGCCCTCGCCGTGCCCAAGTCTGCCGGTCGGTCTTGGCGGCTGCCGGCGTACCCGCGGCACGGGCCGGCGCATCGAATCGATGCCGTGCAACGCAGCCCTCCGGCACCCGCCGGTGACCACGTTGAGCAGGAAGGGAGGTGATGTCATCACCAACGAGTCGAGTGGGCCAGCTCGCCACCCGGGCCACATCGTGGGCGCTGTCGGCACCTGCAGCGGTGACGACCACGCCGATGCCCAGGTTGGGCGACTCATCCCGGGGCGGGCGGCCCGTCCCCAACATGTTCTGCTGACCTGACAACTGAGAGATCCGAGGAGAGGGGCCAGAAAACGATGGATTCGATGACGCTGGAAGCCGACCCCGTCGACTGGCTGGAGCAGCATGACGTGGTGCCGCTGCCCGACGACGACTACCCCCATGCCGGCGACCGCGATCTGATGGCAGGCTGGTTCGCCAATCCTCAGCTACTCGGAGTGTGACGCAGCACCGCGGCTATTCCGTCGGTCGGGGCGATCCGCTCGTCGGTGCGCACCAGCGACGCCCCGGCCGATATCGCGAACAGCGGCAGCGCCTCGTCGGCCCGCATCACCCGTCCGGAACCCAGCTCCCGGTCGTCGCCGCGAGGGGCGACGGTGGTCATTCCTTCGTCGGCCACCACGACCGCATCGCCGATGTCGCCGACGATCAATGTGTCGATTGTTCCCTGCCGCAACGCCGAGCACACCGCACCCAAACCCTGCACGGCACGCCCGGAGCGGCGGCCGGCCTCGGCATCGAAACGCACCACGGCGTCGTCGACCGCGCTGAGCTGGCGGTCCAGAAACCACGCCTCGGCAGCCCACTTGAGCTCGTCGAAGTCATACTCACCGCGAGGTGCGCAGATCGGCAGCGACACCACCTGTCCGCACACCGATGTCGGCAGTGCGGCCATCAGGTTCGCCCGCGCCTCGGTGGTGCCGGCTACAAACGTGGTGCCGGCCAGGGTTTCGTCCAGCAGCTTGGTCAGCCGCGCCGCCACCCGGCCCAGTGCGCCGTCGACGGATTCGGAGTGCAGTTCGCCGCCGAGGTAAGCGCTGATATCGGCGCCGGTGGCGTCGACCATCGCCAGCAGATAGTTCGGGTTCTCCAGTCCGTGCGCGAGAATCGGGACGATGTAGGGCAGCTCCGAGACGCGTACCACCGTCGAATCGGTCGGACGCAGCAACACCTCGTTGAACAAGACGCCCTCGGGCCCGACGACCACCGCGCGGCCGCCCCGACGGATGGCCGGCCGGTTCCATCGCAGGACGGCCCGCTTGATCGCGTCGGTCATCGATTTGTCGGCGCCGAGCCGTTCCAACCGCTCGCGCAGTCCCTGCCAACGGTGGTCGAGCTGAATGGCCCCGGCACCGTTGCCCAAACCGACCGATTCCTCGTAATACACCGACACGAACGGACCGCTGCTTTCCAGCAGTTCACGGAACCGGACGGCGTGCATGACGGACAGGGGTACCCCGCACGCCGGTGAACAAACGTTCGCGTTAGACCGTCATCTCGGCGGCGATGGTGTCCATCAGGGCGGTGTAGCGCTTGAGCTCCGGGTCGCGCCCCGGCTTGCCGCTGCTGATCAGGCCCGCTGCCAGACCGCGCTGCGGGTCGGCCCAGATCGCGATGTTGGCCAGGCCCAGGTTGCCGAACGCCGCCGGGGCGTTGCGCCCGAACGGACCGAACCGTTTGGTGCCGAGCATGTACCCGGTGCCCCAGCGGGCGGGTTGCAGCCCCACCGCGAAGTCCGGCCGCAGCCGTCGGGATTCCTGCACCGCCCCGTACATGCGCTCCGGGCTCATGATGCGCACGCCGTCGAGTTCGCCTCCGCGGCGCCAGATTTCGGCAAAACGCGACAGTTCGTCGGCGGTGGAGATGGTGTTGGACGAGGGCACCACGGTGGTCAGGAACGCCGGGGTGTTGGTGTACGGGATGATCTCGTGCACGGTGCCGCCGATCGCCTTGCGGAAGAGGGCCGCGATCACCGGCGGCAGCGGTCGGCCGGTGGGGTGGCTGGGGGCGACCAACGGGACGTCCTGCGGGGCCACGCCGAAGTTGGTCCACCGGAAATTCAGCGGGTCCAGGATCTCGGTCGCCAGGATCTCGCGGATGTCTTTGCCGGCCGCGGCGTAGACGATCTCGCGCATGAGCGGGCCCCAGGTCAGTGCGTGATAGATGTGCACCAGGCCGGGGCGGTACAGCGGCCGCAGTTTGCCGAGCTGCTCCTGGGCGTACTCGTGGTCGTCGGCGCGGCGCAGATCGGGCTTGGGCCCGGTGGGGAACGGGACGCCCGCACTGTGGGTCAGTACGTGCCGGATGGTGGTCCGGTCCTTGCCGTGGCTGGTGTAGCTGGGGATGTACTCGCAGACCCGGTCGTCGAGGGCGAATACGCCGCGCTCGACGAGCATGTGGATGACGGTCGCGGTGATCCCCTTGGCCGCCGAGTACACGCAGAACGGGGTGCCGGTGGTGACGGGGACTTTCTCCGCGTCGGGTTGGTCGGTCGGCGCGTTGCCCCAGCCGTGCCCGATGGCGCGGTTGAGCACCACCTTGCCGTTGCGGCGGATGCACAGCTGGATGGCGGGGTGCATGCCGCCCTGATACCAGTGCCGGGCGGCCTGCCAGATCCGTTCGACGGCGGCGCTGTCGACCTCGGAATGGTCTTCGTCAGCGGTCGCCGTCACGGCGTCCAGGTCGGCGGGAACGCGAATCTTGCCGTCGGGAGTCATCAAACCCGAGGGTACGTGCGCTACTCGCCGGTGAACCGTGGCGGGCGCTTCTGGAAGGTGGCCGCGATGGCTTCGGAAAGGTCCTTGGACGGCAGGAACGCGGAGTTCCACGCGGCGACGTAGCGCAGGCTCTCCGATACCGCCGCGATGCGTTGCTGGTCGAGGACGTCCTTGACGCCGTAGACGGCCAGCGGCGGGTTGGCGGCGATCTCGGCGGCGGTGGCGTGGGCGGCGGCAAGGGCGGCTTCCGCGTCCTCGAACACGTCGTTGACCAGGCCGATCTTCTCGGCGCGGGCGGCGTCGATGTCTTTGCCGGTCAGCGCGAGTTCGCGCAGATGCCCGTCGTTGAGGATCAACGGCAGCCGGGCCAGACTGCCGACGTCGGCGACGATGGCCAAGCGGACCTCACGGACGGAGAACTTGGCGTCGGCGCTGGCGTAGCGGATGTCGACGGCGGAGATCAGGTCGACCCCACCGCCGATGCACCAACCCTGCACGGCGGCGATGGTCGGGGTGCGGCAGTCGGCGACCGCGGTGATGGCGCCCTGCATGCGCCGCAGTTCGGTGTGGAAGTCGGTGCGGGCGCGGGCCAGCGCGTTGTCGGCCATCAGCGGCGCGAAGGTACCGCCCATCGCGGGCAGGTCCAGGCCGTAGCTGAAGTTCTTACCCGAGCCGGCGATCACGATGGCGCGCACCTCCCGGTCGGCGTCCAGCGTGGCGAAAACGTCGGGCATCTCCGCCCAGAAAGCGGGTCCCATGGCGTTGCCCTTGCCCGGACCGATCAGCGTCACCTGCGCGACGTGATCCTTGATCTCGACCGTGACCGATTCGTATGTTGCGCCCATGCGTCAGACCGTAGCGTGGCGAGTATGCCCTCGGACTTGCGACCCGGACCGGATTCTCCGCCCACCGACGAGCTGGCCAGCGCCGAAGCCACCCTTGCGGTGCTGCGCAAGTGGTTCATCCCATCGGCCGCGACGACAGGTCCAAGCAGACGCCATGCTCCGACTACGACCGGGCGTCGAGCGTCACGCTGCCGCAACCGTCGGCGCCCAGCGTCACGCTGGCGTGACGTTCGGCGAGGGGGCGGCCCGGCCCGCTATACCCGCTCGAGATAGAAGTAGAAGTACCGGCCGTCGTGCACGACGCCCTTGCCGTTCATGATGCCCAGCACCGCGGTGTCGTCGACCTTCTTGAAGTGGTCGTGCACCGGTTGGCCGTCATAGACCATCGTCGCGGTGATTTCGCCGCGGAATTCCTCCAGCCACAGGCTGGCTTCGCCTTTGCCCAGCGGGACGTTGGAGAACTTGTTGCCGTCGTCGTCCAGGCACACCAGCGGCTGCACGTCGAAGACGGACTTGAACGTCTTGCCGTACCAGCGGGACTTCTCCAGCTGTCCGTTCATGGGGTGGCCGGTGACGAACTCGCCGCCCTTCCACTCACCGAGCATGCCGTCGATCGTCGCGGGCTGCAGCGTCGCCCAGAAGTCGTCGAGCTCGGCGTCCGGGATCGCGCCGGTGCGTTCCTTGAAGTCCTCGAACTGCTTACGCGCCACGCTCATCTGTTTTCTCCTCTGATCCAGCTGCGGGCGAACCGCAGCAGGGCGTCGTTTTCCTCGGTGGCCGCCGTCACGGTGACCCGGACACCGTCGGTGCCGTACGGGCGGACGATGATCAGCGCGTCGGCGGCCTGCTCCACGAAGTCCCGGGTGCGCGCGCCCAATGGCAGCCAGGCGAAGTTGGCCTGCGACGACGGTAGTTGGAAACCCGCCTCGCGCAGTGCCGTGCTGACCCGCTCGCGTTCGGCGACGACTGTGTTGGTGCGGGCCAGCAGTTCGTCGGCGGCTTCCAGTGACGCGATGGCCGCGGCCTGCGAGACGCTGGTCGCGGTGAACGGGACGTAGACCTGGTCCAGGGCGGTGATCACGTCGGGGTGGCCGACCGCGTAACCGACCCGCAGTCCCGCCAGTCCGTAGGCCTTGGAGAAGGTGCGCAGCACCACGACGTTGTCGTGGGCGCGGACCAGCCCGAGGCTGTCCGGTGCCATGCCGTCGCGGATGTATTCGACGTAGGCCTCGTCGATGGCGATCAGGATGTGTGGCGGCACCGCCTCCACGAAGCGGGTCAGCGCGTCCGGGTCGACGACGGTCGACGTCGGGTTGTTGGGATTGCACACGAAGATCAGCCGGGTGCGGTCGGTGACGGCGGCCAGCATCGCGTCGAGGTCGAAGGTGTGCTCGGTCAGGGGGATCTGGACCGGGATGGCGCCGGCGACCTGGACCTGCGGCGGGTACAGCTCGAAGCTGCGCCACCCGAAGACCACCTCGTCGCCGGCCGACGCGGAGATCTGCACCAGCTGCTGGCACAGGCTCACCGATCCGCAGCCCACCGCGACGTGCTCGGGTGCGAACTCGGGGCCGAGATGCCGGGCCAGCGCCGCCTTGAGTTGTACGCACCCGTTGTCGGGGTAACGGTTGATCAGCTCGGTGGCGTTCTCGATGGCCGCGCGGACGCTGGGCAACGGTCCGAACACCGTTTCGTTGCTGGCCAGTTTGATGGCGCCGGGGACGGTCTTGCCCGGCACGTACACGGGAAGCCCGGCCAGCGCGGGCCGCAGGCGGGCGGTCACTTCGACAGCATATGTCGCGGCTGTGTACGCTATGCCTCCGGCGGTTCCGGGTTCCTCGGTCGGGTACCCTCAGGGAGGCCAAGGAGGCGTGCCAGAGCGGCCGAATGGGGCTCACTGCTAATGAGTTGTTCCCCTCAAAGGGAACCGGAGGTTCAAATCCTCTCGCCTCCGCCACGCAACACCAGCAGGACAACTTAAGACCGGCGCCCGTAGCTCAACGGATAGAGCATCTGACTACGGATCAGAAGGTTAGGGGTTCGAATCCCTTCGGGCGCGCTTTTTCCACTTCCCCCGCGTGAACGCAGGGCGGTTCTGCCGCCTGATTTCCGCCCACATTTCACGCGAGCCCCGCAGCAGGTCGCAGGGCCAAAGCAGCTGCCGGGATCACCGATGGTGTGGTGGCGCCTCGTCGCGTAAGCGTTGCTCGTCCTGCGCCGAACGCATTTCATCCTCGTCGCTGTAGCGCTCCTGCTCCTCGCGCGTAACGCGGGGTGTCGGATCGCCGGGGGAGCGTTCGGAGGTCATCGGCCGATTATCTCAGCAGCCAGCGCTACCTCGTCTCGATCAGCCGCAGAGCCCGCTCGAACAAGTGCACGGTGGCCGCGTGCAGCTGGTCGCCGACTTCCTTTTCGGCTTTGCCGGCGCAGGCCCGCGCCAGGGTTCCTTCGATCACGATGCCCAGCTTGAAGCAGGCCAGCACGGTGTACCAGTCGATGTGCGACAGATCCCGGGTGGTGTTCTCCGCATAACGCGCCAGCAGTTCGTCGGTGCTGGCCAGCCCGTCGGTGCCGCCGAGGGCGTGACTGAACACCGAGGACCCGTCGTCCTGGCGCCAGGTGGCCAGTAGCCAGCCCAGGTCCAGCAGCGGGTCCCCGATGGTGGACATCTCCCAGTCGCAGATGGCGACCACTTCCGGGCCGGTGCGGGAGAACATCACGTTGGCGGCGTGGTAGTCGCCGTGCATGATGCCGGGCTTCCAGCTCGTTGGCCGGTTGCGCTCCAGCCAGCCCGCAACCTCCTCGATGCCGGGGATGTCCGGCCCGGGGTAGCCGTCGTACTCCTGGTAGGACTCCAGCTCCGAAAGCCAGCGCGGCACTTGGCGTTCCAGGAAGCCTTCGGGTTTGCCGTAGTCGGCGAGGCCGACCGCGACGTGGTCGACGGCGCCCAGCTTGGCCAGCGCGTCGGCCATCGACAGCCCCATGCCGTGCCGGACCTCGGCATTGCCCGCGTGCAGCGGCGGCAGGCCTTCGCCGGCGTTGAAGCCCTCGATCGGCTCCATCAGGTAGAACACAGCGTCGCCCAGCACGCTGGTGTCGTCGCAGCTGGCAATCAGGTGTGGATGCGGCACATCGGAATCGGCCAGCGCCGCCAGGACCCTGGTCTCGCGCAGGATCACGCTGTTGCTGCGGGCACGCAGATGGCGCGGCCCACGGCGCAGCACGTAGGAGCGGCCGGATCGGGTGAAGCGCAGCATCACGTTCTGGGTGCCGCCGGTGATGGCGGTGACATCCTGCAGCGGGCCTTCGCCGAGCCCCTGGGTCGACATCCACCGAGCCACCGCGTCCAGGTCGACCGACGTCATGATGTGGCCCGCGGGGTCTGCGCCCAGATCATCCCGTCCCGCTGGGCGGACACCGGCGTGTGAGTCATGCTGCTCCTATGCAACCTGTCTACCGTCTGGCAAAAAGCGTAGGGGACTCTTGAAGGGCGTTTGCCACTCAGGTCGGCTGGAAGAATGGGCGGCATGCCGCGTACCGACAACGATTCCTGGGACATCACCGAAAGTGTCGGCGCCACCGCTCTGGGTGTGGCCGCCGCCCGCGCCGTCGAAACCGAGAGCGACGACCCGCTGATCCGAGACCCGTTCGCGCGGGTGTTCCTGGATGCCGCGGGCGAAGGGGTGTGGAGCGTCTACGCCAACCCGGAGTTGCTGTCCGGTGCGGCCGAGGTGGAACCGGAAGTGGTTGCGCGGGTGCGGTTGATGGTCGACTTCATGGCGACGCGCACCGCGTTCTTCGACGAGTTCTTCCTCGGCGCCGCCGATGCCGGTGTTCGGCAGGTGGTGATACTGGCATCGGGGCTGGACTCGCGGGCCTGGCGGCTCCCCTGGCCGGACGGCACCGTCGTATACGAACTGGACCAGCCGCGCGTCCTGGACTTCAAGGCCACCACCTTGCGCCGGCATGGCGCCCAGCCCACGTCGCAGCTGGTGAGCATTCCGGTGGACCTGCGCCAGGATTGGCCAAAGGCATTGCAGGAGGCCGGGTTTGATGCGTCCAAGCCGTCAGCTTGGTCGGCCGAGGGCTTGGTGCGGTACCTACCCGCCCAGGCTCAGGACCTGTTGTTCGAGCGCATCGACGCGCTCAGCCCGTCGGGCAGCTGGTTGGCCTCGAACGTTCCCGGCGAAGGCTTCCTGGATCCCGAGCTGGTACGACGGCAGCGTGCGGACATGCGACGGATGCGTGCGGTGGCCGCGCAACTGGCCAATGTCGAGGTCGAGGACCCCGACGACCTCTGGTACGCCGAGGAGCGCACCCCGCTGGCCGACTGGTTGCGGGAGCGTGGCTGGCAGGTGTCGGCGCAGACCTTCGCGGAGTTGCTGGCCCGATATGGCCGCGACGCCGGTGGTGAGCGGGAAAACTCGCTGCCGCCAACCCTTTTTGTGTCCGCCCAGCGTCCGTAAGCGCGGCGTCACCATCAGCGGACGTCCCGCCCAGCTGTTTGATTATTGAAAACCGTTGTCCGCCAACATATTTCAGCTCGAGGGTCGAGGGCTCTGCACGTCCTTTTTGATTTCCGCGATCGCGTCGACAGGGGTGAGATTCTGGCCCTGGCTGTTTTGGCCCAGCTGTGGCCAGCCCGCGCCCCCGGGTCCGCGCAGCTGATCCCAGATCTCGCGCACCTTGGTCAGCAACTCCGTCTGTTCCTCGTCGCTGAGCGCCATCAGCGGTCCTCCGTTCGCGGTGATGCCGCACGCGGCGGCGAATTGTTGCGGTGTCAGCCCGTCGGCGGAATTCATGTCGCACCGGCCGAATGGCAGCGCGCCCTGGGGCAGATTCGGGCTGTAGCCCGAACCGTCGGTGTACTGGTGGGCCACCTGGCCGGGCAGGTTGGGGTTGGAGCCGTATCCGGCGGCCACCAACCGCAACCCATCTGGGCGCACCCGCCACATGTTGTAGAAGTCATAGGCGTTGGCGTAGCCGATGATTCGCGCTGCCGAGCCGGCGTAGTCCGCCAGGTTCCAGTACAGCGGGTTGATCCAGCCCGACCCGTCGCCGGCCGGGTTGCCGCCCGATTCGACGTCGAGCATCAGGGCCACCCGCGGGTGCAATCCGCCTTGTGCGTCGATTGCCGAACGCACCGTATCGGCGGTGGCCTGCCAATTCGGGCGCACGTAGGTGTAGACGATGCCGAACGCCAGCCGGCCACTGTCCAACGCGGTGCGCATCCAGGCGTAGTTGCGCGCGAAGTTGTGGTCGACGTAGGTGCCGTCACTGACGCGAATCGAGAGCACCTGGTACGGATACGAGTCATCCACGGGCACTTGGTATTCCGAGACATCCGCGAACAACGTGTCGGTCACGGTGCCGTTATCCCCCTTTGCCGCAATGGTTGTCGCACCATGCTACCGAGACAAGACCGGCGCTCGCGCCAGCGGGGAGGTACCGGCAGCGGCTCGGGCGTACAAGTTCTCCGGCGCGTCGAATGCGCGCGCCGTCTGGTGTTCCGGGCCGACGTCGTGGGTCGGCACCGCAGATTCTACGCGCAGTCCAGGTTTAGGTACGAGTGCAACGGGCAAAGCTCTCGGCACGGGAATTGTATCGGGACAACGGAGGAAACTATGGTTCGCGGTCGCGGAATTCTGGGCGCAATTGTGCTGGTGTGGCTGCTCATAGGGATCCTCGCAGCCTGGCAGCGCGACTATTTCAAAGGTGAGGAAACCAGTTGTGCCTCACTGGGAACCGTTGCGGTGACGGTCATTGCCGGGCCACTGAATTACATGGGCGTGAATCCGAAGGTAAAGGATTGCCACGCACCACGCCTGCCGCAACCCAGCGCAATGCATTCAATCGAACTCATCCCTGCTAGGTAAAGGAAAATCACAATGATTCTCGTCGGTGCACTCCTGCTCATCCTCGGATTCGTTTTCGGCGTCCATCTTTTGACGGTGCTCGGCGTGGTGCTGCTCGTCGTCGGTGCGGTGATGTGGGCCATGGGCTCCATCGGCCGCCCGGTGGCCGGCCGGCGCTACTGGTATTAAACGACCCACCATGAAACGGTCGCGTGATCGCAATGCGGTCACGCGACCGTTTCATAGCAGCCACACAGCAACGCCATAGCCTCGGCCTAAGGGAATACCCGGATACTGGATCGCGTGGCGTCTCCAAAAACTTCGGTCGAGCGGGTAGTGATGTGCCGCGCGGACGGCCAACCGGTCACCGTGCTGGTGGTCGACGACGAACCCGTCCTCGCGGAAATGGTGTCGATGGCCTTGCGTTACGAAGGCTGGAATATCGCGACGGCCGGTGACGGCTCATCGGCGATTGCCACCGCGCGGGCCGAACGGCCCGACGTGGTCGTTCTCGACGTGATGTTGCCCGACATGAGCGGCCTCGATGTGCTGCAGAAACTGCGGCAGGAAAACCCACGGCTGCCGGTGCTGCTGTTGACGGCCAAGGACGCGGTGGAAGACCGCATCGCGGGGTTGACCGCCGGCGGGGACGATTACGTCACTAAACCCTTCAGCATCGAAGAAGTTGTGCTGCGGCTGCGTGCGTTGCTGCGGCGCACCGGGGTGACCACCGTCGACAGCGGCGCGCAGCTGGTCGTCGGCGACCTCGTCCTCGACGAGGACAGCCACGAGGTGACCCGCGCCGGCGAACCGATCTCGTTGACCTCCACCGAATTCGAGTTGCTGCGGTTCATGATGCGCAACGCCAAGCGGGTGCTGAGCAAGGCTCAGATTCTGGACCGGGTATGGAGCTACGACTTCGGCGGCCGGTCCAACATCGTCGAGCTCTACATCTCCTACCTGCGCAAGAAAATCGACAACGGACGCGAACCCATGATCCACACGCTGCGCGGCGCAGGCTATGTCCTCAAGCCGGCGCGCTAGGAGGCCGGGAGTCTGGTCGCTTCGTGTGCGGCTCCTGGTTGGGCAGGTCGCCGTGCTGGCGATCGTCTGCGTGGGAATCACCGCGGCCACCGAATTGGCTTTGCGCCACCACCTGCTGGCTCAACTCGACAGCCAATTGAGCGGAACGTCCTACCGGTCGTCGCTGATGTATCCCGACCCGCCGCGCCGGCACGAATCACGCGCGGTCAAGAGCGGTCCCGGCCCCAGGTTTCTGGACGCTCCGGGCCAGCCGGCCGGCATGGTCGCAGCCGTGGTTACTGACGGCAAGACCGTCGACTCCGGTTATCTGACCAGCAGTGGTGCCCGGGCCGCGTTGACGCCGACCGCCCAGCAGCAGCTGGAACGGATCGCCGGCACCCGCTCTCCGGTGACGTTGAACCTCGACGGTCTGGGCCGCTACCGGGTGATGGCCGCGCCGAGCCGCAACCAGCAGGACCTGATCGTCACCGGCCTGTCGATGTCCAACATCGACGCCACCATGCTGCGCATGCTGGTCATCTTCGGCATCCTCACTTTGATCGCGCTGGCGGCGGCGACCACGGCCGGCGTGGTGATCATCCGGCGTGCGCTGGCGCCGCTGCGCCGGGTCGCGCAGACCGCGACCAAGGTCGTCGAATTGCCGTTGGACCGCGGCGAGGTGGAACTGCCGGTACGCGTCTCCGAAACCGACGCCAACCCCAATACCGAAGTGGGACAACTCGGTTCGGCCCTCAATCGGATGCTCGACCACATCTCCGCGGCGCTGTCCACGCGACAGGCCAGCGAGACCCGGGTCCGCCAGTTCGTCGCCGACGCCAGCCACGAACTGCGTACTCCGCTGGCCGCCATCCGCGGCTACACCGAACTGGCCCAACGCATGGGTGACGACCGGGAAGCGGTGGCGCACGCCATGAGCCGGGTGTCCTCGGAGACCGAGCGCATCACCCGACTCGTCGAGGACCTGCTGCTGCTGGCCCGGCTCGACTCGGGACGTCCGTTGGAGCGGGAACCGGTGGATCTGTCCCGGCTGGCCGTCGACGCGGTCAGCGACGCCCATATCGCTGGGCCGGACCACGAGTGGGAGCTCGATCTGCCGGCCGAGCCGGTGGTGGTGGTCGGCGACGAGGCCCGGCTGCGCCAGGTGATGGCCAATCTGCTGGCCAACGCCCGGGTGCACACCGGCGCGGGCACCGTGGTCACCACCCGGCTGACCGCCGAGCCGACGCATGCGCTGCTGCAGGTCGTCGACAACGGCCCCGGCATTCCGGCGGCGCAGCAGTCGGAGGTTTTCGAGCGGTTCGTGCGCGGCGACACCTCGCGGTCACGCAAAGGCGGCAGCACCGGGCTGGGCCTGGCGATCGTCTCCGCCGTCGTCCGCGCCCACAACGGGACGATCACGGTGCACAGCTCACCCGGCAATACCGAGTTCGCGGTGCGGTTGCCCGTGAACGGGTGGGCAACCGCACCGCCCGAGAACCCGTCGGTGAATTAGCCTCAGGGGCAGGTGACGTCGATTTCGAACGACTTCTTCACGATCGCCGTCGGATTGGCCATGTCCGCCCCGGTGGCAGTGCCGCTGATCTTGTAGCTGCTGCCGTTCTTGGTCGCTTCTGCCTTGGCATCGGGCGTTCCGGGGGCGTAGGCCAGCGAGACGCCGTTGACGTTGCCGAGCGCAACCGACTTGACCTCGGGCGGATTGGCGTCGGAGAGCACCGCGCCGATCCCGGTCGCCTGTCCGCCGATCGCGATGTTGACGGTGCCGCCGACCGTGGTGCACAGGGTGGTTCCGCTGACGTGCTGGTCCTGGCCGTCGATGAGGACCTTCGACGCGGAGGTGCCGCTGCCCCCGCCGGGGGCCGCGCTGGAGGAGCCGCTGCTCGTTGCCGGCTTGTTGTTGCTCGAACAGCCCGAAAGACCCGCCGCCACAATGGCCGCTGCAGCTGCTGCAACCGTCAGTCCACGCTTCACCTGTGCTCCTTTGCCCGAGGAAACGATCCGTCGTCGTTGAGGACCGCCCCGGCAGTATGCGACTGAACCGGACCCGGGGTCCAGGAACCGCGGAAAATTCCTCGATAGTTCGTTAACTCGGCGGACCGCAATGGTGGCAAGGTATTGGCAGTGGAGCACAAATCGCCTTCCGAGGTCATCGAGTCAGCACACGCAAATCATTCGCTGCCGGTGCACGACACCAGAGACTTCGACGACGCCGACCGCGGCTTCATCGCCGCCCTGTCCCCATGCGTCGTCAAGGCGGCCGACGGCCGGGTGGTGTGGGACAACGACCTGTACGCATTCCTCACCGGCCCGGCGCCCACGTCGGTGCACCCCAGCCTGTGGCGCCAGTCCACACTGGCGGCCAAGCAAGGCCTCTACGAAGTGGTTCCGGGCATCTACCAGGTCCGCGGTCTGGATATCTCCAACATCAGCTTCGTCGAGGGCGACACCGGCGTCATCGTCATCGACCCCCTGGTGTCCACCGAGACCGCCGCCGCGGCGCTGCAGTTGTACCGGACCCACCGAGGCGGGCAACGTCCCGTCGTCGCGGTCATCTACACCCACAGCCACGTCGACCACTTCGGTGGCGTACTGGGGGTCACCTCACAGGCCGACGTCGATGCCGGCAAGGTCGCAGTGCTGGCTCCGGAGGGCTTCACGGCGCACGCGGTCCAGGAGAACGTGTACGCGGGTCCGGCCATGACGCGCCGCGCCACCTACATGTACGGGGCGCTGTTGGACCGCGGCCCGCAGGGGCAGGTGGGAAGCGGTCTCGGTCAGGTTGCCTCGACCGGGGAGGTGGCCCTGATCGTGCCCACGGTAGACATCCGGTCGACGGGGGAGACGCACACCATCGACGGCGTGCAGATCGAGTTCCAGATGGCACCGGGCACCGAGGCGCCCGCCGAAATGCACTTCTATTTCCCGCAATTCCGCGCTCTGTGCATGGCCGAGAACGCCACCCACAACCTGCACAACCTGTTGACGCTGCGTGGAGCGCTGGTCCGCGATCCGCATGCCTGGGCGGGGTATCTCACCGAGGCCATCGACACCTTCGCCGACCGCGCCGACGTGGTGTTCGCCTCCCATCACTGGCCGACGTGGGGCCGCGACCGCATCGTCGAATTCCTCTCGCTGCAACGGGATCTCTACGCCTACCTGCACGACCAGACGTTGCGGCTGCTCAACCAGGGCTACACGGGCGTTGAGATCGCCGAAATATTCGAAATGCCACCGGCTTTGGACCAAGCTTGGCATGCCCGCGGCTACTACGGTTCGGTGAGCCACAACGTCAAAGCGGTCTACCAACGCTACATGGGCTGGTTCGACGGCAACCCGGGCCGGCTCTGGCCGCACCCGCCCGAGGCGCTGGGGCCCCGCTATGTCGAGGCCATCGGCGGCCTGGACCGTGTGGTCGAACTCGCCCAAGGCGCGTTCGACGAAGGTGATTTCCGTTGGGCGGCAACACTGCTCGACCACGCGATGTTCACCGACGAGCAGCACGGCGAGGCCCGTCGGCTGTATGCGGACACCCTGGAACAACTGGGCTATGGCGCCGAGAACGCGACCTGGCGCAACTTCTTCCTCAGCGGCGCCACCGAACTACGGATCGGCAACTTCGGCACCGCCACCAGCGTCACGTCGCCGACGTTGCTGGCGCAGCTGACGCCCGAGCAGGTGTTCGACAGCCTGGCCATCCGGGTGAACGGTCCCCGCAGCTGGGATCTCGACGTCACCATCGACGTCACGTTCACCGATGTGGACACCAACTACCGTCTGGCCCTGCGCAACGGCGTGCTGGTGCATCGCCGCGTCCCCGCCGACCCGGCCACCGCCACCGTTACGATCAAGCTGGCCAACAAGGTTCGGCTGTTGCTGGTGGCGATCGGTGATTTCGACTCACCGGGGCTGGAGCTCTCGGGCGACCGGTCGGCGCTGCAGTCCCTGATCGCGGTGCTCGATGCGCCCGACCCCGACTTCAACATCGTCACGCCCTAGTCCGCTTGCTGCGCGGTCAGGCGACGTCGATGATGACCTTGCCCAGCACCTTCCGGTCCGCGACGTAACGCAACGCGGCCGCGGTCTGCGCCAACGGGAAGCGGGCGCCGATGTACGGCCGAATCTTGCCGTCGGCGAACATCTTTGACAGCTCGGCCAGGTCGCGGACGCATTCGTCGGGGTAGTCGCTGAGGAAGGTGCGGATCTCCATGCCGCGGACCGTAATGTCCTTGAGCATCACCAGATTCAGCGGAATCGCCGGGATTGTTCCCGCGGCGTAGCCGAGGGTGACGAAGATGCCGCCGCGGGCCAGCCCGCGCAGCGCCGGTTCGGCATAGGATCCGCCGACCGGGTCGAGCACCACGCGGGCCCGATCTTCGGTGAGTTCGCGGATACGCAGCTTGAGGTCCTCGTTGTCGTAATCCACGGTGGCCTGCGCGCCACGCTCCCGACACAGTTGCAGCTTCTCCGGGCTGGACGCCGCGGCCAGCACGTGTGCGCCCATCGCCACGGCCAGGTCCACCGCGGCCAGGCCCACCCCGCCGGCCGCGCCGAGCACCACGACCCAGTCACCCGCCTTGACTTCGGCCACCGAGCGCAGGGCGTGATAGGCGGTGCGGTAGGTCACGCCGAATGCAGCGGCCGACCCGAAGTCGACGCCGTCGGGGACCACATCTGCGACCGACCCGTCGAGCAGCGCGAGTTCGGCGAACGCGCCGTACGTCGTGCCGAACACCCGCTGGCCCACGTCGAACGTCGCGCCTTCGCCGACGGCCACCACCTCGCCGGCGATCTCGTTGCCGGGTATGAACGGCGGCGGAATCTTGACCTGGTACTTGCCGGCGACGAACAGCACGTCGGGAAAGTTAACCGCCGCGGCGTGCACCCGCACCAGCACCTGCCCGGGCGCCGGTACCGGGTCGGCCACCTCGGTGAGCACCAGATCCTCCGGGGGACCGTAGGCGTTGCAGACGATTGCGCGCATCAATTCACTCCCAGACCCAGCAGACAGAACCGCACCAGGTGGCCGATGTCGTCAGGACCCGGCCGATCACCTGAGCCCACATAACGCCGCATCATCGCCACCGTGCAACCGTAGACCGCCGCCACGTCACGTTCGACATCGGCGCTGCCGAGCGCCGTCACCGGTTCGACCAACAACCCCCGCATCGGCTGCATCATTTCCTGGTCGGCGACATGCCAATTCGACATCTGCCCGGCCACCGCACGGCTCATGCTGAGCAGGTGCGGGTCGGCGACCTGAGCCAGCGCACCCTCGATCCAGCGGGCAACTTTGTCTTGGGGCCGAGACTCCTTGGCCATCTGATGTTCGAGGTAGGACACCACGATTGCGACTCCGCGCTCCATCACGGCCAGGATCAGATCGTCTTTTCCGGCGAAGTACCGGTAGAACGCCTTGTTCGACGAGCCGGCCTCGGCCACGATGTCGCTGACCCGCGGCGGCTCGGGGGCCACCCGCTCCATCACCCGCACCGCGGCGTTAAGGATGCGTTCCACCTCCTCGGTGGCGCCGCGCTGCCGGTCGTCGAGCGCCCGCCCGACGGCCGCGGCGACCCTGCCGTTCACGGCGAATCAGGCAGCGCCGGAACGCGATCCACCAGTCCGGCGTATTTCTTGCGGGCCGCTTCACGGCGGACATCCAGCATCTCGCTGGGCCACTCGCCTTCCTCGGCCTGGTAGCCCTTGAGCAGCATCCGAGCCAGGTTGACCTTGTGCGCCTCGGTGGGACCGTCGGCCAGGCCCAGCGCGATACCACCCAGCAGGGTGTTGACCAGTGGCAGCTGGTCGCTGAGCCCCAGCGCGCCGTGGACCTGTATCGCGCGCATACCAATGGATTTGAGCACCTGGGATGCCAGGATCTTGCAGGTGGCGATCTCGGCGCGGGCGGCACGTTCATCGCCGTTGTCGATCAGCCACGCGGCGTGCAGCACGGTCAGTCGGAACGGTGTCAACTCGGTGTAAGAGTCGGCGATGAACTCCTGCACCATCTGCTTCTCGGCCAGCAAACCGCCTTGGGTGAAGCGGCTTTTCGCACGCCGCGACATCATCTCGACGGCCCGCTGCGCCACCCCGAGCGAGCGCATCGCGTGGTGTAGCCGGCCACCCGCCAACCGGGTTTGCAGGATCAGGAATCCTTGGCCGGCCTCGCCCAGCAGCGCGTCCGGTCCTACCCGGACGTCGTCGTAACGGACCAGCGAGTGTCCCGGCTCGTGGGGGTCCGCACCGACCAGGTGATGGTTGGCTTCGATGGTGAGACCCGGTGTCCCGGCCGGGATCAGGAAGGTCGATGCGCCGTGGTGCACGGGCACGTCGGGATCGGTGATCGCCACGACGATGAAGAACGATGCGATCGAAGCGTTGGAGGAGAAGAACTTTCGGCCGTTGATCACCCAGTCGTCGCCGTCGCGCACCGCACGCGTGGTGAACACCCGCGGATCGGCTCCGCCCTGCGGCTCGGTCATCGAGAAGCAGGAGAAGATCTCACCGGACAGCAGTCCGTCCAGGTAGCGGTCCTTCTGTTGCTGGGTGCCGAAGCGGGCGAGGATCTCGGCGTTGCCGGTATCGGGTGCTTGCGTTCCGAATACTATTGGCGCCCAAGGACTACGGCCCAAGATCTCGTTGATCAGCGTCAGCTTGACGGCACCGAAGCCCTGCCCTCCCAGTTCGGGTCCCAAGTGCGGCGCCCACAGGCCCTGGTCGCGGACTTGCTGTTTGAGCGGGTCGACGATGCGGCGGCGTTCGTCGTCCAGCGGCAGGAACTCACAGCCGGGGAACAGCACCTCGAGCGGCTCGACTTCCGCACGGACGAACTGGCGCACCCACTGCAGCTTCTTCTCGAACTCCGGTTCGGTAGAGAAATCCCACGCCATCGATCGTTCCTCTCGTTAGGGGATGCCGCCGTCGGCTCGCAGGATCGAGCCGGTGGTGAAACTGGATGCGTCCGACGCCAGAAACAATGCAGCGCCGACGATTTCGGACGGATTGCCGGCGCGCTTGAGCGACAGGTGTTCGAACGGATTTCGGGTGGCCTGGTCGAGATTCCAGGCTTTGCTGACGTCGGTGAGGAAGGGTCCGGCCATCAGTGTATTGACCCGCACCGCCGGCCCGAACGCCTTCGCCAACGCCTCGGTCATCGCATTCAACCCGGCTTTCGCGCACGCATACGGAATGATGTCGGGCGTCGGTCGCAGCGATCCGGCGGTGCTTACGTTGATGATCGAGCCGCGCCCGGCAGCCACCATCCGCTCACCGACCAGCGCCGAAAGCCGAAACGGCCCTTTGAGATTGAGGTTGAGCACCGAATCGAACAGCTTCTCGGTGACGTCGGTGAGCTTGTCGTACAACGGCGACATGCCGGCGTTGTTGACCAGGACGTCGACCTTGCCGAACGCGTCATAGCTCGCCTCGACCAGCCCGTCGAGCTGATCCCACCGGCCCACGTGCACCTGGTATGGCATTGCGGTGCGGCCGGTCTCGGACTCGATCTCGTTGGCGACGGCCACGCAGTTGTCCAGGTTGCGGCTGGCGATCACCACGTCCGCACCGCAGCGGGCCGCACCGAAAGCGACCTCGCGGCCCAGCCCTCGGCTGCCGCCGGTGATCAGCACCACTCGGTCGGTCAGGTCGAAAAGTTGCTCGGCGTAACCCATTTCAACGGGCCTTGGCCGGCAGCGAGCGGGCCATCTCGGCCGCGGTGGCAATCAACTGCGGGATCATCGCTGCGAACGCGTCCTTGATCTTCGGATCGACTCTGCCGGTGCGCACGCCGGCAGCATACGTTTTCTCCAGCACGATGCCCAGCTTCCAGTTGGCCAATACCAGGTAGTAGTCGATGTTCTCGGTGGACAGTCCGCTGAGTTTCTCGTAGTGGTCCAGCAATTCGCTGCGCTTGGGCATGCCGGCCATGTCCAGATAGAAGCCATCGGCGCGCGGTTCTTCCCCGTCGTAACCCAGCAGCGACCACGCCAGGTCGAGCAGCGGATCGCCGACGGTGGTCATCTCCCAGTCCACGATCGCGGCCAGTCGTGCCGGGGCTCCGTGGGCGAACATCACATTGGCGAACTGGTAGTCACCGTGCATGATGCCCGGCTTATAGCGCGCCGGACGATTGCGGCGCAGCCAGTCGGCGGCCTCGTCCAGTCCGGGCAACTCACGCACTTTGTAAGCGTCCAGGAATGCCAGCCACCGGTCCACCTGCCGGTCGTGGAAACCGTCCGGGCGACCGAAGCCCTCGAGACCCTGGGCGCGCCAGTCCACCCGGCCGAGTTTGGCGGCGCCTTCGACAAGCTGGAACGCCAGTTCACGACGGGCGGACAGATCGGTGTCGAACGGCTCAGCCCAGCCGCCGTCCATCGGGCTCCACCCGTCGATGGCGGTCATCACGTAGAACGGCAGGCCCAGCACCGAGCCGGTCTCGTCGGCCGCGATCAACTCCGCGTGTGGAACGTCGGTGCCGGACAGCGCCCGGACCAGCCGGATCTCGCGCAGCAGCCCGTTGATGCGGGCGGCGTCGGCGCGGGGGCCGGGCATCCGCAGCACCATGCGTTCCGGTCCGCGCCGGACCAGGTACAGCGTGTTCTGCGATCCGCCGCTGAGCTGCTCGAGAACGGGCTCCTCACCCTGGCCGGGAGCGCCCTCCGAGTCGAGCCACCGACCGAGTGCGCCGCAGTCAAGCTGGATCCCCCTCGGTGCCGGTCGCGCATCGGTCATGGTCGCACACCTCACTCTCCATGCGGAGAATAGCATTCTCCACGGTGTTGGGAGGGCCGGATTGGCGCCATGCGAGGCTTGCCGCATGCAACTGCTTCTGGTCCGGCACGCGTTGCCGCTGCGCAGCGAACCTGGCGAGGGCGCCGACCCGCATCTGTCGGAGACGGGCTTCGAGCAGGTCGCCCGCCTGCCCGACGCGCTGTCTCGGTTTCCCATCTCCCGAGTGGTCTCCAGCCCCCAAAAGCGCGCCATCCAGACCGCCGAACCGGTGGCGCAGCACCACGGGCTGCCCATCGAGATCGACGACCGGTTCGCCGAATACGACCGCGATCTGCACTCCTACATACCGGTCGAGCAGATCAAGACCGAGTTCCCCGAGGAATGGGCGCGGATGGCGCAGGGGCATCTGCCCAGCGCGGTGGACGAGGACGCATTCCGCGCCCGGGTGCGGGCCGCCGTCGACGATCTGGTCGCCAGCGCCGAGCCCGATGAGACGATCGCGGCGTTCAGCCACGGCGGAGTGATCAACGTGGTGTTGCACGAGATGCTGGGCACCGCCCGGTTGCTGTCGTTTCCCATCGACTACACGTCGGTGACGCGGCTGTTGTTCTCCCGGGAGGGGCAGGGCACGGTGGCGAGTGTTAACGGCACCGAGCATGTGTGGGATCTGCTGCCGAGAAACCAGCGGTGATGAGTCGACGATGCGAGCCGCGTAGCGGCTTGAGGAGGAGCGAACAGATTCGGTAGGGGTGAGTCGACGATGCGAGCCGCGTAGCGGCTTGAGGAGGAGCGAACAGATTCGGTAGGGGTGAGTCGACGATGCGAGCCGCGTAGCGGCTTGAGGAGGAGCGAACAAATTCAAAGGGGTGAGTCGACGATGCGAGCCGCGTAGCGGCTTGAGGAGGAGCGAACAAATCCAAAGGTGGTAGTACAGCTCGAACCCCGCGGTGGTAAACAAGTGCGGTGACTTCGGTGGACCGACTTGACGGCCTGGACCTGGCCGCGCTGGACGGGTATCTGCGTTCGCTGGGTATCGACCGCGACGGCGAACTGCGCGGCGAGTTCATTTCCGGTGGCCGTTCGAATCTGACCTTCCGCGTCTACGACGACGCGACCAGCTGGCTGGTCCGGCGCCCGCCGCTGCACGGGCTAACGCCGTCGGCGCACGACATGAGCCGCGAATACAAAGTGGTGGCCGCGCTGCAAAACACCCCGGTTCCGGTGGCGCGCGCGATCGCGCTGTGCGAGGACGACTCCGTGCTGGGCGGGCCGTTTCAGATCGTCGAGTTCGTCGCCGGGCAGGTGGTGCGCCGGCGCGCCCAGCTGGAATCGCTGGGCCGGCGCGCCATCGACGGCTGCGTCGACGCGTTGATCCGGGTGCTCGTCGATCTGCACAGCATCGACCCGGAGTCGGTCGGGCTGGGCGACTTCGGCAAACCCACCGGCTACCTGGAACGCCAGGTGCGGCGGTGGGGCTCGCAGTGGGAGCTGGTGCGGTTGCCCGACGACCGCCGCGACGGCGACGTGGCCCGCTTGCATTCGGCGCTGCAGCAGGCCATTCCGAAGCAGAGCCGGACCTCGATCGTGCACGGCGACTACCGCATCGACAACACCATCCTGGACGCCGAAGACCCGACCATCGTGCGGGCCGTCGTGGACTGGGAGCTCTCGACGCTGGGCGACCCGATCAGCGACGCGGCGCTGATGTGCGTCTACCGCGATCCCGCGCTGGACCTGATCATCGACACCCAAGCGGCCTGGACGTCGCCGCTGCTGCCGTCCGCCGACGAATTGGCCGACCGGTACTCGTTGGTCTCCGGGCACTCGCTGGGGCCGTGGGAGTTCTACATGGCGCTGGCGTACTTCAAGTTGGCGATCATCGCGGCGGGCATCGACTTCCGCAGACGGATGTCGGCGCAGGCCGACGGCAAGGCCGAAAACTCCGACGACGTGCCCGAGGTGGTGGCGCCGTTGATCTCCCGCGGACTCGGCGAGATCGCCAAGCTGAGCTGAGCTCGGGTCAGCGCACCGCGGCGGTGAGGTTCTTCTTGGCCGCGCGGCGCAGCTGAACGATGCGCGCGGTGCCCACCGCGAAGGTGATCAGCCCGCCACCGATGGCGGCGACCAGCATCCCCACCCCCAGCGGCGTCGTCCACTGCCAACCCAGGAAGGACAGCTTGACCGGGTCCAGGTTCTGGGTGACGAAGATCAGCAGCAGGATCAGCACCAGGAAACCCATGATCAGCGACGCCCAGAGCGCACCGGCGCGGGTGAACGTGGATGCCCTGTCCTTGGGGATCGGACGGGATCGCTCTTCGGGATTAAGCGCAGGCGACTGATCGGGCGCCGGCCGTTCGGACGGCACGCCTGGGGGATTGCTGCTCATAGGTCTATCTTTCTCCCATCCTGAGCGGATTGAAACCAAACCACGCGGGAAACTCGCAGGAAGCGTTGTCCGGGCAACGGAAACGGTTAGTGTCGGCAAGGTGAGAATGCTGCGGCGCGTGGGTTTCGCCGCGGCAGGGTGGGCGGCGGCGGTGTGCCTACTCGCCGCGTGCAGCAATCCCGATCCGTTCGGCTCGGGGGCGGGCGGCCCGAAGTCCATCGTGGTCGGGTCCGGCGACTTCCCGGAGTCGCAGATCGTCGCCGAAATCTACGCACAGGCCTTGCAGGCCAACGGGTTCGAAGTCGGCCGGCGGATGGGGATCGGTAGCCGCGAGACGTACATCCCGGCGCTCAAAGATCATTCCGTGGATCTGGTGCCGGAGTACATCGGCAACCTGCTGCTCTATTTCGAGCCCACCGCCACCGCTACCCTGCTCGACGACGTGGAATTGGCGCTCTACAAACGTCTCCCGGGCGATCTGTCGCTGCTGGCGCCTGCGCCGGCCTCCGACACCGACACCGTCACGGTCACCGCGGCGACCGCAGCCAAGTGGGGACTGAAGACCATCGCCGATCTGGCCGCGCACTCCGCCGAAGTGCGCTTCGCGGCGCCGTCGGCGTTCGCGACCCGACCGTCGGGACTGCCGGGCCTCAAGCAGAAGTACGGCCTCGATATCAGCCCGGGCAATTTCGTCCCCATCAACGACGGCGGTGGCCCGGTGACGGTGCGCGCACTGATCGAGGGAAATGTGACCGCCGCCAACATCTTCAGCACCGCGCCGGCGGTGCTGCAGAATCACCTTGTGGTGCTCGAGGATCCGGACCACAATTTCCTGGCCGGCAACATTGTGCCGCTGGTGAATTCCCAGAAGAAGTCCGACCGGCTCAAGGATGTGCTGGACGCGGTGTCGGCCAAGTTGACCACGAACGGCATCGCCGAACTCAACGTCGCGGTGTCCGGCAACGGCGGCCTCGACCCCGACCAGGCGGCCCGGAAATGGTTGCACGACAACGGTTTCGACCATCCGGTCGGGTAGCGCCATGATCCGGTTCGAGAGTGTCAGCAAGGTGTTCGACGGTGGCGCCACCGCCGTCGACAACTTGAATCTCGAAGTGCCCGAAGGCAAGTTGACCGTGTTCGTCGGATCGTCGGGCTGTGGTAAGACCACCGCGCTGCGGATGATCAACCGGATGGTCGACCCCACCTCGGGCCGTGTCGTCGTAAACGGTGCCGACGTTGCGACCGTCAACCCGGTGCGGTTGCGCCGCGGCATCGGCTACGTGATCCAGAACGCGGGGCTGATGCCCCATCAGCGGGTGATCGACAATGTCGCAACGGTTCCCGTGCTCAACGGCCAGTCCCGGCGCGCCGCCCGCAAAGCCGCCTACCAGGTGCTCGAACGGGTGGGCCTGGACCCCAAGCTGGCGAATCGCTATCCGAGGCAACTGTCCGGCGGTGAACAGCAACGGGTCGGGGTGGCCCGGGCGCTGGCCGCCGACCCGCCGATCCTGTTGATGGACGAGCCGTTCTCGGCCGTCGACCCGGTGGTGCGGCACACGTTGCAGAACGAAATCCTGCGTCTGCAAGGCGAATTACGCAAGACCGTGGTGTTCGTCACGCATGACATCGACGAAGCCTTGCGGCTGGCCGACCGGGTGGCGGTGTTCGGGGCGGGCGGCGTGCTGCAGCAGTACGACGACCCGGCGCGGCTGCTGTCCCGCCCGGCCAACGAGTTCGTCTCGAAGTTCATCGGGCTGGGCCGCGGCTACCGATGGCTGCAACTGTTGAGCGCGGCCGCCCTGCCCATGCACGACATCGCGCAGATCCCGGCCACCGGCCTGGCCGCCGCCGAACCCCCCGCCGGCTGGGCGCTGGTGGTCGACGACGGCGGCGCGCCGGTGGGCTGGATCGACGCCGACGCGCTGCGCCACCACCGCGCCGGGCTACCGCTGTCGGAGGCGATGACGTCGGTCGGGTCGGTCTTCCACGTGGACGGCAACCTGAGCCAGGCGTTGGATGCGGCGCTGGCCTCGCCGTCGTCGGTGGGTGTCGCCGTCGACCGCGCGGAAAAGGTCGTCGGCGGGGTGCGGGCCGCCGACGTGCTGGCCGCGGTCGAAGCGCGCCGCAGGAGCGAGCCGGACTGATGCACTACCTGCTGACCCATTTAGGTACCGCGTGGGCGCTGACCGTGGTGCACCTGCGGCTGTCGCTGGTGCCGGTGCTGATCGGGCTGGCGGTGGCGCTGCCCCTCGGGGTGGCGGTGCAGCGCACTCCGGCGCTGCGCCGGCTGACCACGGCTGCCGCCAGCGTGGTGTTCACCATTCCGTCGCTGGCGCTGTTCGTGGTGCTGCCGATGATCATCGGCACCCGCATCCTCGACGAAGCCAACGTGATGGTCGCACTGAGCGCCTACACCGCGGCGCTGATGGTGCGCGCGGTGCTGGAAGCTCTGGATGCGGTGCCCGGCGCGGTGCGCGACGCGGCGGTCGCGCTCGGCTACTCGCCGCTGGTCCGGATGGTGAAAGTCGAACTGCCGCTGTCGGTCCCGGTGCTGGTGGCGGGATTGCGGGTGGTCGTGGCGACCAACATCGCGATGGTGTCGGTGGGTTCGGTCATCGGTATCGGCGGCCTGGGTAGCTGGTTCACCGCCGGATTCCAGATGAATAAGAGCGACCAGATCGTGGCCGGCATCATTGCGATGTTCCTGCTCGCGGTGGTGATCGACACCGCGCTGAACCTGACCGGGCGGTTGCTCACGCCGTGGGAGCGCAGCCGGGGCATCACGACGCCGTTGGTGGGCGGCGCCCGATGAGCTTCATCGGACAAGCGCTGTCCTTCCTGACCACCGCCGCCAACTGGGCCGGTCCCGCCGGACTGGCCGCCCGGATCGGTGAGCATCTGGAGTACACCGCGCTGGCGGTGGCCGCCTCGGCGCTGATAGCCGTCCCGCTCGGGCTGGTCATCGGGCACACCGGTCGCGGTCAGGTGCTGGTGGTGGGCGCGGTCAACGGCCTGCGTGCGCTGCCAACCCTGGGGGTGCTGCTGCTCGGCGTGCTGATCTTCGGGCTCGGCCTGGGCCCGCCGATTGCCGCGCTGATGCTGCTGGGAATCCCGTCGCTGCTGGCCGGGACCTATGCCGGCATCGCCAGCGTGGATCGGCTGGTGGTCGATGCGGTCCGCGCGATGGGCATGACCGAACCGCAGGTGCTGCTGCGCGTCGAGCTGCCCAACGCGTTGCCGCTGATCCTGGGCGGCCTGCGCAACGCGACGTTGCAGGTGGTCGCCACCGCGACGGTGGCCGCCTACGCCAGCCTCGGCGGATTGGGCCGCTATTTGATCGACGGGATCAAGGAACGACAGTTCGCTTCCGCGTTGGTCGGTGCGCTGATGGTGACCGGGCTGGCGCTGATTCTGGACGGGCTGCTGGCGTCGGCGGTGTGGGCGGCGGCACCCGGATCGGGACGGCTGAGCAGGACCGGACAGGTACCTAACATCACAGTTCCCGCCTAATCCGCCGCAGCGGCCGGACACGTCTTACGGTAGACGTGTGAACGCAGCCCCTTCTGATTCGAGTCCAAGCGTCTGGCCACAGATGTTGACCTGGCGCGCCCAGGACGTATCACGCATGGAATCCGTACGAATCCAGTTGTCAGGCAAGCGAATCAAGGCCAACGGCCGCATCGTCGCGGCAGCCACCGCGACCAACCCGGCGTTCGGTGCTTTCTACGAACTGCAGACCGACGAGTCCGGCGCCACCAAGCGGTTCGGGTTGACCGTCACACTGGCCGAGCGGGAACGCCAGCTTGCCATCGCCCGCGACGAAGAGAACATGTGGTTGATCACCGACCACCAGGGACAGCGGCGCGCGGGGTACAACGGCGCCCTCGACGTCGATCTGGTGTTCAGCCCGTTCTTCAACGCGCTGCCTATCCGGCGACTCGGTATTCACGAACGGGCCGAGGTGATCACTCTGCCGATGGTCTATGTGAACGTGCCGGACATGTCGGTGGACGCGGCCACCGTCAGCTACAGCAGCGAGGGCCGCTTGGACGGGATCAAGCTGCGCTCGCCGGTGGCGGACACGACGGTGACGGTCGACGCCGACGGGTTCATCGTGGATTACCCAGGGTTGGCGGAGCGGATCTGATCACTCCGCCGGCCCGGCCGGCGGCGGCCAGTTGCTGGCGCCAGTTCTCCGCGCCGACGACGACGGCGACGATGTCGTGGCGCGGGAAGCGTTCGTAGCGGGTGCGCGCGGCGTGGCCCTCGTCGACCAGGTCGGCGACCGAGCCGTTGGCGGCTAGCGAGTCGCGGGCGCGGGAGAGCAGCTCGATGATCCGGTCGGTGGCGGGCACCAACTGGTCGGCGTTGCCCTCGCACATCGCGCGCACCAGGTCCGGGGCGGTGCCTGCGACCCGGGTGGCATCCCGAAAAGACCCTGCGGCCAGCGCAAATGCCAGCGGGACTTCGCTGGCGGTGATGGCCAGCGCCTCGGCCAGCAGATGAGGCAGGTGTGAGATCGCGGCCGCGGCGGCGTCGTGCTCGTCGGACCGGGCCGGCACCACGTGCGCCCCGCAGTCCAGCGCGAGCGCCGTCACCATCGACCACACCTCGGGATCGACGTGGTCGTCGACGCTGACCACCCAGGGCGCCCGGTTGAACAGCCCGCCGTGGCCGGCGGCCCATCCCGAGTGCGCGGTGCCGGTCATCGGATGTCCGCCGACGAACCGGTCCAGCAGGCCGGCCTCGGTCACCGCCGTAAGCACCGCCGTCTTGACGCTGGTGACGTCGGTCAACGGGCAGTCGGGCGCGGCCTCCCGGACGTGGCCGAGCAGGTGCGGCAGGGCGGGCATCGGGACGGCCAGCACGATCAGGGCGTCGCGGTCGGCGGCACGGGCCAACGCCTCGCCGAGGTCGGTGGTGGCGTCGAACCCGTCGGCCCGGGCGCCCGCAGCACCCTCCACCGAACGGTTGTAGCCGAAAACTTCGCGGCCGGCGCTCGCCGCCGCCCGCACAATCGATCCCCCGATCAGGCCCAGACCGAGTACGCACACCGGTGGACTACTCACAGGATCAAGGGTGGCACAGGCACGGTTGCGGTGGGACGCCCGTCCCGGCTTCGTCTGGCCACGGGCCAGGTCAGGGACTAGCGTAGGCGCCCATGGGCGCACAACGGGCTTCAGCAACAGGCCCGTCCGCGGACACTCCGGACGGCTTCGGCGTTGCGGTGGTACGTGAAGAGGGTCAGTGGCGCTGTGCGCCGATGGGCGCCAAGGCGCTGACCAGCCTTTCGGCCGCCGAAACCGAGTTGCGCGAGCTGCGCAGCGCCGGCGCGGTCTTCGGGTTACTCGATATCGACGACGAGTTCTTCGTCATCGTGCGACCCGCGCCTGCCCGGACCCGGCTGCTGTTGTCGGACGCCACCGCGGCGCTGGACTACGACATCGCCGCCGAGGTGCTGGACAGCCTGGACGCCGAGATCGATCCCGAGGACCTGGAGGATTCCGACCCGTTCGAGGAAGGCGACCTGGGGCTGCTGTCCGACATAGGGCTGCCCGAGGCAGTGCTCAGCGTGATCCTCGACGAGACCGACCTCTACGCCGACGAGCAGCTGGGCCGGATTGCCCGGGAGATGGGCTTCGCCGAGCAGTTGTCGGCGGTGATCGACCGCCTCGGTCGGTGACCGCAAGCGCGGCGGAGCCGGGTGCTGCGGGTCGCCGCCATCAGTCGGGGTCGGTGACCGCAAGCGCGGCGGAGCCGGGTGCTGCGGGTCGCCGCCATCAGTCGGGGTCGGTGAGTCTGTCCGTTTCCGACGAGGATCTGATCCGTGCCGCGTTGGTGGTGGCCGGGACGGCCGGCCCGCGGGACGTGCCGATCGGCGCGGTTGTCGTGGGGGCCGACGGCACCGAGCTGGCGCGGGCGGTCAATGCCCGCGAGTTGTTGGGTGACCCCACCGCGCATGCCGAGATTCTGGCGCTGCGGGCGGCGGCCTCGGCTCTGGGCGACGGGTGGCGTCTGGAAGGTGCGACGCTGGCGGTGACGGTCGAGCCGTGCACCATGTGCGCTGGGGCGTTGGTGCTGGCCCGGGTGGCCCGGCTGGTGTTCGGGGCGTGGGAGCCCAAGACCGGTGCGGTGGGGTCGCTGTGGGATGTGGTGCGGGACCGGCGGCTCAATCACCGCCCCGAGGTGCGCGGCGGAGTGCTCGCTGCAGAGTGCGCGGCGCCCCTGGAAGAGTTCTTCGCCCGTCAGCGATTGGGGTGATGGGCGTGTGGTTCGGTAAGCTGCTCGGCGGTGGCGTGTCCGAGCGGCCTAAGGAGCACGCCTCGAAAGCGTGTGACGGCTAAAACCGTCCGAGGGTTCAAATCCCTCCGCCACCGCCAACTTTTTGCCCGCGAATGCGACCGGGCTGCGATTGCTAGCCCCGACCTTCGCAGTCGGGTAGCACTCGCGGTGCGACAGGTATTAGGCCGTCTACAAGAATGAGGTCATGGTCGAGCAGAGCCTCTGGATGCAGAGGGTCAGCGCCGATCCCCAGCATTCGCACTGGTATGTGGAGCGTTTCCGTTCGAAGGCCCGCGCCGGTGAGGACCTGGACGGCGAGGCACGCCTGGTGGACGCGGTGGCACCTCGCGGTGCCCGCATCCTCGATGCCGGGTGCGGTCCGGGCCGAGTGGGCGGATATCTGGCCGCCGCCGGTCACGATGTGGTCGGCGTCGACGTCGATCCCGTCCTCATCGCGGCGGCCGAGCAGGACCATCCCGGGCCACGCTGGCTGGTCGGCGATCTGGCCGAACTCGACCTACCCGCCCGTGGCATCAGCGAACCCTTCGACGTGATCGTGTCGGCCGGCAACGTCATGACCTTCCTCGCTCCGAGCACCCGAGTCGAAGTACTGCGCCGGCTGCGCCGCCATCTGGGCGCGGACGGGCGGGTCGTCATCGGTTTCGGCGCCGGTCGCGGCTACGAGTTCGGACAGTTTTTCGACGACGTTCCGCGCGCCGGGTTGGTGCCCGAGCTGTTGTTGTCCACCTGGGATCTGCGCCCGTTGGCCGACGACTCGGACTTCCTGGTCGCGCTGCTCCGCAAGGACTGAGCCGTCCGGCCCGGGTTCAGTCCGGTTTCTGCCCGCTGACCAGCTTCTTGATCGTCTGCACCTCGCCGTCGGCGAACGGCTGGCCGGTCGGCTGCAGCAGGTCGGCGAACCACGGTTTCGGCGCTGTGGTGACCGGGCGGTCCCACGAGCTCCACGGCAGATACGTCTGGGTCTTGCCCGCCACCAGGCCCCAGTTCAAGGCGCCGACGTTGTGTCGCCGGGCGATCGGCAGGATGCCCTCCACCGTGCTGCCCAGCGATCGCGCCAGGTACTCGGTGCAGATGATCGGCCGCCCCAGCGGCTCCAGCTCGTTGATCCGGCCTTCGAACTGGGCGGGCGGTCCGTAGTTGTGGAACGTGATCACGTCGGAGTTGTCCAGCTGGATGCCGGCGATCGCGCTGCGGCTCCCGGGATCACCCCAATTGCCTTGCCACACACCACTTGTCAGTGGTTGCGCCGGATCGACGGAGCGCGCCCAGCCGAACACCTGGGGCAGCAGCGCGGCGACCTTGTCCAGCTTGTCCTTGCGCTCCACTTTGCGGTACTCGCGGGCCGGGTTGTCGGGCTCGTTCCACAGATCCCAGCCCAGCACCCGGTCGTCGTTGCGGAACTGGCTCAGCACCCCGGTGACGTAGTCGCGCAGCACACCGGCGTAGCGGGCGTCGTCGATGTGCTCGGCGCCGGGGCTTTGCACCCACCCGGAGTTGTGCACCCCCGGTCGGGGCGCCCGCTGGCGGCCGATCCGCGGAAACGGGTCCCAGCAGGAGTCGAACAAGACGAACAGCGGCTTGATGCCGTGCTGTGCGGTGATACCGACGAACTGCGCCAACCGGGACTGGAAGCCTTGCCGGTCCTGAGCCCACAGCTGGTCGTGCAGGAACACCCGCACCGTGTTGAACCCGTGGAAGCGCGCAGCGCCCAGCTCGCGGTCGATGCGGGCGGGATCGTAGGTGCCGGCCTGAAACATCTCGAGCTGATTGATCGCCGTCGAGGTCGTGTAGTTGCACCCGACGAGCCAACCCTGCGCCTGATACCAGTTGTGGGCACGGTCGGCCGGCCACCGGCCCGCGTCGGCGCCGGCGCGCGGTGCACCGATCAGCGCCGTGCCCACGGCCAGCGCCAGCGGCAGCTTGAGGGCGGTTCGACGGTGCACGACGCGACGGTAGTTTCGGTCGGCGACCCCTCACGCGCGGCGTACCGGACCGCGACAAGTGAGGTGGAAAATCGTTATGCCGCCGTCATCCGCTGACGATCAGCGGAAGCGAGATCATGCCCGCGCCGCCGGTCACCATCAGCACCCAGCGCCCGTTGACCGGCAGGGTCACTTCGACGGGGAAGATGGCGAACCCGAGCTCGGCTGTGGTGGCGGCCTCGGGCAGTTCGAACTCGATGGTCAGGGACTCCTCGTCGGTGGGCGGGCGGATTTCGACTTCGACCCGCCGATCCGGGCTTCCGGTCTCCGCCTGGGTGAGCACCACCAGCAGGAACTGCGCCAGCCGATCTTCCTCGACGGCGAACCGCAGCAGCACCCCGCCCGACACGTTGAGCTTGTTGTCCACCGCCGCTGCGGCCTCGGCCAGGAAGGCCCCGACTATCACCCGCTGAACCTACCGTTGCGCTGCCCGCCAGCGCAGGTGGGTCGCGGCATATATTCGACGGGCGGCGACGAGCGGCAAGACGGCCAACGGAGGTCAGCAGCGTGGATCTTGTGGACCACATCGACCTGAGTGACCTGACCTCGCCCCAGCTGACCGAGACCCAGCGTCAGATCCTGGAGTTCACCGAGTCCAGGCCCGTTACGTTCGACGTCGACGCGATGCTCGCCGAGGCACGCGCTCAGGCCGGGGCGGACGATCTGGACGACACCGACGGTTTCACCGACCGGTTGAGCGCGCACGTCGCCGCGATCGAGGCCGACGATGGCCTGCGCCAACTCACCCGCTCCACGCTGCGCCAGCGGGTGGTGCGCCTGTTGCGCAACCGGCTGTCGTTGACCGATCTGGTCAAGCGCTACCCGGAGATCGAGTCGATCCCGATCGAGAAGCCGTTCATCGTGGTCGGGATGCCGCGATCGGGCACCACGCACCTGGTCAACCTGATCGCCGCCGACCCGCGCCGGCGTGCGCTGCCGTACTGGGAGAGCCAGGATCCGATACCGGCTCGCGGCCACGGGCCGGACGCCTGCGGCGTGGACCCGCGCTACACGCGGACCAGACAGGAACACGACGCGCTGATGGCCAGCGCGCCGCTGGTGGCGGCCATGCACGACCGGTTCCCCGAGGCCATCGAGGAGGAGGTCGAGGTCCTGGACCTGGATCTGGCTTCCTATGTGCTGGAATGGCATGCGCGGGTGCCGAGTTGGCGCGATTACTACCTGGGTCTGGATCAGCACCATCACTATGCGTATCTACGCAAAGTGTTGCAGGCCTTGACGTTTCTGCGTGGCCCGCGGACCTGGGTGCTCAAAAGCCCGCAACACAGTGAGCAACTCGGACCGCTGCTGGCGACATTCCCCGACGCCACCGTCGCCTTCACCCACCGCGATCCCGCTGCGGTGATCCAGTCGGCGATCACCATGATGGCGTACTCGGATCGTCTGCGCCGCAACAGTATTGACCCGGATTGGCTGCTGGACTATTGGACCGACCGGGTGCACCGGTTGCTCAGTGCCTGCGTGCGGGACCGCGACCTGGTCCCCGCCGAACGCAGCATCGACGTCGGATTCCATCACCTCAACGGCAACGAAATGCAGCTACTGACCGAGCTTTACCGTCGCAGCGGTGTCGAATTGACCGACCAGGCCGCTCGCTGCTTCCAGGGATACCTTGACGCCAACCCACGCGGCAAGCACGGCCGCATCCGCTATGACCTGCAACGGCATTTCGGTGTCAGCGCCGAAGAGGTGCGCACACGATTCGGTTTCTACTTCGACAGGTTCGACGTTCGTGCCGAATGAGGGAGAGACAGTGAACTTCGAGCCCGTCTACCGCAGTCGCCCAGGCGCCGACCAGATGCGCCCGGCCGCCGCCGAACGCGCCGAACCGATCGCCCCCGGGTTGTGGTGCTCGCCCGGGCTTTCCAACTCATACCTGCTGACCACCGACGACGGACGGGTGATCGTCAACACCGGGATGGGATTCGAAGGGCCGGTGCACCGCGCCAACTTCGACGCCGTCGACACCGCGCCGGTGCGCTACATCATCTTCACGCAAGGCCACGTCGACCACGTCGGCGGCCTGGACAGCGTCCGCGATCCCGACACAGTCGTTGTCGCGCAGGCGAACTGGACGCTGTGGCGTGACGACAACGAACGCCTCATCCCGTACCGGGCCAGTCGCAGCGCGTTCGCGTTCCAAGACACCCTGGCCGCCGGAATCCCAGCCATCCAACGCCGGCTCGGCACCAAACGGCTGCCCCCGCAGAGCGTTCCCGCGGTCGATCTCGACTTCGACGACACGCTGACCCTGCAGGTCGGGGGACGACGGCTGGAGCTCATCTCGGTGCCCGGGGGCGAGACCACCGACTCGCTGGTGGTGTGGCTACCTGAGGAGCGAATCTGCCTGTGCGGCAACACGTTCGGTCCACTGTTCGGGCATATTCCGAACCTGGTCACCATGCGCGGTGACCGCTACCGAGATGCCTTGACGACGATCGCCTCGGTCGAGCGGGTGCGTGATCTGAAGCCGGACCTGCTCGTCACCGGCCACTTCGAGCCGATCGCCGGCGCCGAGCTGATCGAGGCGGAACTCACTCGATTGCGCGACGCGATCCAGTATGTGCACGACCAGACCGTCGCCGGAATGAACGGCGGCAAGGACGTCGAAACGTTGATGCGGGAGATCGCCCTGCCCGCGGAATACGAAGTGGGACAAGGCTACGGCAAGGTCGCCTGGGACGTGCGGGCCATCTGGGAGAACTACTCGGGCTGGTTCCATCACCGCTGCACCACCGAACTGTATCCGGTAGGGTTCGGCGCGGTGGCCGCCGACGTCGTCGAACTGGCCGGCGCTGATGCGCTCGTCGACCGCGCCCGGGGCCACTTGGCGGCCGGCCGTCCGCTGCACGCCATCCACCTCGCCGAACTGGTCGCCGACCAACCCGCCGCGCGCGAAGTGCTCAAGACCGCACACGAGCACCTGCTGGCCGACAGCACCAACTTCTGGGAAACCGCCTGGCTCACCCAGCAGGTGGCAAGAAACTCGTAGCCATGTTGCTCACCGTACTGAGGTTGCTGGGAGTCGAATTCAGCCGGCGCGGCAAGCTGATGGACAACCTGGTCGAACAGATGCTGGCGTTCTGGGCGGACATCGGCACCTGGACCCGGCCGCATCAGCCGCTCTATGTGGGCGGCGGGTCGTTGGCCACCGCGCGGCGTGCGGCGCGGTTCGGGCTGCCGCTCGGTCTGGCCGATCACCTGCCCGAGGTCGCGGCCCGCTACCAGCTGTGCGCCGAGGGCGGCACCAAGCCGCTCGTCGTCATGCCCCGACCGGTCAACCGCGGAATGATCTACCTACACGGGACCCCGACCGCGCCTGGGCCGAACTCGGCGACCACATCCGGCGGGAGGCGGTCACCTACGGCGCCCCGGCGCCCGCCCGCAACTATCTTCCGGCGAGCGGCCTCAAATGTACGGTTCCCCGCGTCGAATACCGACATTTTGGGGACGTTCGCGCTATGAAGGCTTGAGTCCCAGCCGCCCAGCTGCCCAGTTCAGAGGCTCAACCCGGACGGCTGCGGCATCTCGCTGACCAGCACCGGCAGCGAAATCGCTCCGGTACCGCCGGTCACCACCATCACCCAGCGGCCGTCGGTCGGCAGCTGCAGCTGCAGCTCGAAGAACGCGAACCCGGGGAACTCGGCGACAGCCGCCTCCGGCACCTCGAACTCCAGCTTGATCGGCTCGTCGTCGTTGGGCGGGCGCATCTCGATCTTGATCTGCCGGTCGGTGTTGCCGGGTTCGGCCTGCGTCAGCACCACCAAGACGAATCGGGCCGAGCGGTCGGGCCCGAGCCCGAATCGGGACAGCACGCCGCCCGACACGTTGAGTTTGTTGTCGACGACGGCAGCCGCGTCGGCCAGGAAGGCGCCCGTTAGTATCACGCCGCTGAACCTACCCCGGCGGTGTTACGACTCCACCGCGACCCGTGCGCAGAGAGATTTGCCCGCCATCCGCGGGCCGGAAGCGCAATACTGAGCCAATGCCCGATCGCAACGTGCTAGGCGGCCCGCTGGAACCGTGCGGCACCGAGCCGATGACCGGCTTCTATCGGGACGGCTGTTGTGCCACCGGGGAGGAGGACCGCGGCCTGCACACCATCTGTGCCGTGGTGACCGCGCAGTTCCTCGAGCACCAGCGCTCCATCGGCAACGACCTGTCCACCCCGGTGCCCCTGTACCGGTTCCCCGGGTTGCTGCCCGGCGACCGCTGGTGCGTCACCGCGCGGAACTGGCTGCGCGCCCACCAGGATGGCTGCGCCGCTCCCGTGGTGCTGGCCTCCACCCATCAGCGCACGCTGGACGTGGTGCCGCTCGAGGTGCTTCAGCAACACGCGGTGGACGTGCCTGACGACATCGCAAATCTCTGAGATGTCCCAACGGTCTTGCCGGGCATGTGGTCTCGCCCTTCGGGACGGCGCCAGGTTCTGCGACGGCTGCGGCACCGCGGTGCAGCCAGACTCCGAACGTGCAGAGTACAAGCAGGTGACGGTGCTGTTCGCAGACGTGGTGGGGTCAATGCGACTCGCGGCGGCGTTGGGACCCGAAGGACTGCGCGACCTGATGGCGCAGGTGTTCACCCGTTCTGCGGCTGCTGTGCAGCGCTATGGCGGCACCGTCGACAAGTTCACCGGCGACGGGATCATGGCGGTATTCGGGGCGCCGGTCGCGCTGGAGGACCACGCCCGGCGGGCTTGTCTGGCGGCGTTGGACATCCAGGGCGAAGTCGCACACCTTGACACCGGCCTCGGCCCCCCGTTGCGGCTACGGGTGGGCCTCAACTCCGGCCAAGTGATCGCCGGTGAAATAGGTTCTGGCCCTTCGGGTTATACCGCGGTAGGCGAGCAGGTCGGGATGGCCCAGCGGATGGAGTCCGCGGCCGCGCCGGGTGGGGTGATGCTCGGCGAGTCCACCGCCAAGCTGGTCGAGAACCTCGCGGTGCTCGGCGAACCCGAACTAGTGCATATCAAAGGCTCGCAAGCCCCAGTGCCCGCGCGTCGACTGCTGGCCATGCCTTCCGGCCGGTTCGTATCGCCGCGGCGGGAGTCGACCCTGGTTGGGCGCACTTGGGAGCTGAACACCATCGGCGGGATATTGGAGCAGGCGATCGGGGGAAACGGTTGTGTGGCAGCGGTGGTCGGCCCGCCGGGAATCGGCAAGAGCCGAACTGTCGCCGAAGCAGTGCAGCGCGCCACGTCCGCCGGTCTCGAAGTGTTCAGCACCTACTGCGAATCACACACCCGCGACGTGCCCTTCCATGTGGTTGAGCGGTTGCTGCGATCGGTCTTCGGGATCAACGACGTCACCCCCGAGGTGGCCCGGGAACGTACCCGTGTCCGGATACCCGAGGCGGACGCCGAAGATCTGCTGTTGCTGGACGATCTGCTGAGGGTCGCCGATCCCGCCGTCGCACTTCCTGCCATCACCTCCGACGCGCGCCGTAGACGGCTGGGAGCGATGTTCAACGCCGCCGCGCTGGCCCGCAGCACGCCGGCAATCTTCGTGGTCGAGGACGCGCATTGGATCGACGAAGCCAGCGAGGCGATGCTCGCCGACTTCGTAACCGTGGTGCCGCAGACCCACTCGCTGGTGCTGATCACCTATCGGCCCGAATACCGCGGCGCACTGTCCCGAACCACCGGCGGGCAGACGATCGCGTTGGCGCCGCTGAACTCCGCGCACACGCTGGCGTTGATCGGTGAGTTGTTGGGGGCGCACCCGTCGCTGAGCAGTCTGGCGCGTCAGATCGCGGAGCAGGCCGCCGGCAATCCGTTCTTCGCCGAAGAGATCATCCGGGACCTGGCCGAGCGCAACGTAATCCGGGGTGACCGTGGAGGTTACGAATGCCGCGACGAAACCGCCGCCGTCAGCCTCCCGGCCACCCTTCAGGCCACCATCGCCGCCCGTATCGACCGGTTGGACGCCGGCGCCAAGCGGGCGATCAATGCCGCGGCAGTCATCGGGTCGCGCTTCACCCCCGACCTGCTCACCGCGCTCGGCGTCGAGCCGGTGCTCGACAAGTTACTGCGGGCCGAACTGATCGACCAGGTGCGGTTCACTCCGTACGCGGAATACGCATTCGGGCACCCGCTCATTCGCACGGTCGCCTACGAGTCGCAACTCAAGGCCGGGCGCGCCGAATTGCACCGGCGGGTGGCCGCAGTCATCGAAGCACGCGATCCCGGCAGCGATGAGAATGCTGCCCTGATCGCCGAGCACCTGGAAGCCGCCGGGGATCAGCGGACCGCGTTCGGCTGGCACATGCGTGCTGCCGCGTGGTCCAATCATCGCGACCGCGCCGCAGCCCGGGCGAGCTGGCAACGCGCCCGCCGTGTCGCCGATCAACTGCCGCGCACTGACCCGGACCAGGTGCGGATGCAGATCGAGCCCCGAACCATGTTGTGCGCCAGCTCATTTATCGCCGGTATCGGTTTCAATGAGACGGGATTCGAGGAACTTCGGGATCTGTGCACGGCGGCTGGTGCCAAGGAGTCATTGGCTATCGGTATGTACGGCCCGATGATGGTGCTCGCAACCAATGGACGACCGGGCGATGCCGCCGCAATGGCTTCGGAATTCATCGATTTGATCGATTCGATCGGGGATAGCACCCTGGCCGTCGCCCTGCTCAACGGAGCGGCATACGCGTACTCGGAGGTCGGAGAGGTCAGTAAAGCACTCCACGTCTCCCAACGAATAGTCGATCTTGCCGAGGGGAAACCTACTCTGGGCGATCTCGTATTCGGTTCGCCGCTCGCCCTGGCGATCGGGATGAAAGCGTTGGCAATGATGCGACTCGGCATCGACGGATGGCAATCCGACGCCGACGTGGCCATCACGATGGCGGCCCCGATCGATCCGACCAGCCACGTCGCCGCGATCATGTGGAAATACATCGGCGCCATCCCCGCCGGAGCTATCGCCGCGGATGCGACCGCGTTAACCGAGACGGCCCTGGCGTTGCGGATCGCCGAGCAGACGGGTGACGACTTCATTTTGGGGCTTGCCCAGATGACGCACGGCGGCGTGCTAATTCGCCACGGTGATCACACCCGCGATGAAGGACTTGAGCTGTTGCGTCGCACCCGCGAATCCGCGGAAATCGGGCGGTTTCCCCGCGTTGCGGTCCCGATTGTCGACCCTCAGCTGGCCCGAGAGTTGGCCCGCACCGGTGACCTCGACGGAGCGGTCGAGCTGGCTCGATCCGTCTTCGACAACGACCTCGAGACGAGCGAGATGTTCTGGGCTTGGCTGGCGGCCGACGTCCTCGTCGAAGCACTGGCGCAGCGGCGTGCCGATGGCGATCTGGCCGAGGCGCAGGCCACCGTCGATCGCTTGGCCGCAGCCTCACCCGAACCCGGTTGCGTCATCGACCAACTCACCGTGCTGCGGCTGCGGGGCCTACTGGCCCGAGCACACGGCGACGCTGACACCCACCAGCAGTTCATCGACCGCTGCCGCGCGAAGGCCGCAGCGACCGGATACGAACCGTTCGCGAAGGCTCAGGGCAGCGCGGTCGAATACAGCCACGCATCCCACAACGGCCGCAGCGACTCGTCGCTGTAGTTGGCCGCCAGGCCGGTGAAGTCGTCGGTGCTGGCGGTCGAGTGCCGATACCGCGATGTCCAATCCTTCAGCAGCGCAAAGAACTTCACGTCGCCCAGTCGTCCGCGCAGCGTGTGCAGGGTCAGGGCGCCCCGCTTGTACAGCCGGTCGTCGAACATGCGCCGGGGTCCCGGATCGGTGAGCAGCAGGTCCTGCGGCTGACCGCGAAGCTCCTCGTGGTACTCGGCGGCCAGCTCCCCGGCGCTGGGTCCGCCGCTGTGCTCGGACCACAACCACTCGGCGTAGCAGGCGAAGCCCTCGTGCAGCCAGATGTCGCGCCACCGCCGCGCGGTCACCGAATTGCCGAACCACTGGTGCGCCAACTCGTGGGCGATCAGCCGCTCGCTGTCTCCGCTGCCGTCGCAATGATTGGCACCGAAGATCGAAATACCTTGTGCCTCAAGCGGAATCTCCAGCGGATCGTCGGTGACCACCACCGTATAGCCGTTGGCCAGCGGGTACGGCCCGAACAGCTCGACGAACAACTTCATCATCTGCGGCTGCTCGCCGAAGTCGTGGTCGAAGTTCTTCTTCAGCCGTTCGGGCAGGGCCGCTCGGATGGTCACCGGCGTCCTGGCCAGCCGGGCCGGCTCGTACACACCGATCTGCAGTGTGACCAGGTAAGTCGAGGTGGGCTCGGGTTGTTCGTAGGTCCAGACGGTCTGCGACGCCCGCACCCGACGCGACACCAGCTTGCCGTTGGCCACCACCCGATAAGCACTTTCGGCGCTGACCTGGATGCGGAAGGCGGCCTTGGCACTGGGATGGTCGTTGCAGGGGAACCACGAGGCGGCGCCGTTGGGCTGCCCGGCCACCAGTGCGCCGTCGGTCAGCTCCTCGAAACCGACTTCGCCCCACAGCGTTCGGAATGGCTTCGGGTGGCCGCTGTAGCGCACGACGATCGACATCGCCGCGCCGGTCGCCAGCTTCGACGACAACGTGATGCGCAATTTGCCGGCGCGGCAACTGAACCGCTCGGCGCGCTTACCGTTCACCGAGACCTTCGAGACCGCCAGCACACTGGACAGATCCAGGGTGAACACCTGCAATTCGGTGAGCGTGACCGCGGTGATCGTCGCGGTGCCGGACAACCGGTTGATGCCGACCTTGTACTGCAGATCCAGTTCGTAGCGCGACACCGAGTAGCCGAAGTTGCCGTTCTGTGGCAGGTACGAATCGAGCGCCCCGTTCTTCGAGGCTTTCTTGGCCGCGGTCTTCACGCCGCGGTGCCTTCGGCTTCGGTGTTCTTGCCCTTCTTCCGGCCCGGATTACGGGCCGGTTTCCATGGCCGTACCGGATTACCTTGCCAGCGCGTCGATCCCGGCACCTCGTCGCCGCGCACCACCAGCGAGGCGGGCCCCACCGAAGCTCCGGCGCCAAGCCGGGCCGCGGGCAGCGCGACGCAGTGCGGGCCCAGCGTGGAGCCGGGCTCGAGCACGACGGTGTCCATCCGCATGATCCGGTCGTGGAACAGATGGGTCTGCACCACACAGCCGCGGTTGACGGTGCTGCCCGCACCGAGAGTGACCAGGTCGGCTTCGGGAAGCCAATAGGTCTCACACCAGACCCCGCGGCCGATGTCCGCCCCCAGCCCGCGCAGCCACAGGTTCAGCACCGGCGTACCGGCCGCTGCGCGCGCAAACCAGGGCGCCGCAACGGTTTCCACGAATGTGTCGGCGAGCTCGTTGCGCCAGACGAACGACGACCACAGCGGGTACTCGCTCGCGCGGATCCGGCCCACCAGCAACCATTTGGCCGCCACCGTCACCACCCCGGCCAGCACACCCGCGGCCAGCAACACCAACCCTCCGCCCAGCGCGGCCCACCCGATCCCGAAGCCCGCCAGGTACTGCAGCCCGCCCAACATCGCCAGCCCGATGGCGGCGGTGACCATCATCGGCACCAACCGGCAGGTCTCCACCACGGCCCGCATCAGCTTCAACCGGGTCGGCGGAGCGTAGGTGGTCTCCTCGTCGGCCTCGGCGGGACGGCGGCGCAGTCGCATCGGCGGACTGCCCAGCCAGGACGAGCCCCGTTTGGCCTTCGGCGGCGTCGCCGACAGCACCGCGACCAGCCCGTCGTCGGGCACCCGACGGCCCGGCTGGGTGATGCCCGAGTTACCCAGGAAGGCGCGCCGCCCGACCGTGGTCTCGGCAGCGTAGATCCAGCCGCCGCCAAGCTCATACGACGCGACCATGGTGTCGTCGGCCAGGAACGCGCCGTCCTCGATGACGGCGAACTTGGGTGTGAGCAACACCGTGGAGATCTCGGTGCCGCGCCCGACCCGCGCGCCCAGGATGCGCAACCAGATCGGGGTCAGCAGGCTGGCATACAGCGGGAACAGGTAATTGCGGGCGGCGTCCATCAGCCGTTCGGTGGTCCACAGCTGCCAGCCGGCCCGGCTGCGCACCGGGTGATATCCCTCGCGCAGCCCGATCGACAACGCCCGCACCGCAACCGCTGTCGCCGCCGCGTACACGGCCACCGCGACCAGGGTGGCCACCGGTGTCCACACCAGGGCCGGCAACACGGCCTGTGCCAGGCTGCGCGTACGGTGCACCGCCAACCCGATGACGGCCAGCCCCGCGGCCGCGGCCAGCAGCGGTAGGCCGGCCAACACCATCGACGTCACCCCGTACCCGGCCACCCAGTAGGAGCGCGACGGTGGCCGCTCGTCGGGCCACGGGTGCTTGACCCGGCCGGACTTCGCGGCCGGAGAACCCTTCCAGTACTGCCCGTTCTTGATCTTGTCGACCACACCCGAACCCGGTGCCACGTCGGCGTTCTTGCCGACGACCGCGCCGGGCAGCAGCGTGGTCCGGGCGCCGATGGTCGCGTCGTTGCCAATGGTGATGGCCCCGACGTGGAACATGTCCCCGTCGACCCAATGCCCACACAGGTCCACCTCGGGTTCGATCGCGCTGCGCTGCCCGACCTTGAGCAGACCGGTCACCGGCGGCATCGAGTGCAGGTCCACGCCCTTGCCGATCTCGGCTCCCAGCGCGCGTGCGTAGTAGACGAGCCACGGTGCGCCCGCAAGGTTTTCGGCCCCGCTGGCCGCGGCGAGCCGCTCGGTGAACCAGACCCGCAGATGCACCGAACCCCCGCGCGGGTAGCTGCCGGGCTTGACGCCGCGCAACAGCAGGCGGGCGCAGAGCACTGCGCTGCCCATCCTGCCCAGTGGCGTGACGAACAGGACGAACGCGGCGACCACCAGCCACCAGTTCACCGCGACCGTCCACGGCACTACATGCAGCGCACGGGCGAGGTTGTTCCCCAATGCCAGCCAGGTAACCCATTGCAAGGCAGCCAAGGTCGCCAACGGCAGTGCCAACAGCAGCTGGGTCGCCTGGGTGCGGCGGGGGACCGGCACTACCACCCGCTCGGTGACCTGCGGCGGCGCCTCCTGTTCGTCGAGGAAACCGGCGAGCGATCCCAGCCGCGGATGGTCGTAGAGGTCGGCGACGGTGATCTGTGGGTACTGTCGCCGCAACGTGGCGACCAGTTGCGCGGCGGCCAGCGAACCACCGCCGAGCGCGAAGAAATCTGCTTGCGGGCCAACCACTTCCGCGCCCAGTAGGTCCCGCCACAACCCGGCCAGCACGCCGGCGGTGCCGGCCAGTTCCGGGGTCTCGTCGGTGCCGCCCGGTGGCGGCCACGGTAACGCATCACGGTCCACCTTGCCCGAGGTACGGGTGGGCAGCGCCTCGACGCGGACCAGTCGGGGCACCAGGGCGGCGGGCAGATGCTCGGCAAGTTGGTTGCGCGCCTTGGCGATATCGAAGTCCGGGTCCGCGCTCACCAGATACCCGACCAGCACCGGGGCGCCGGCCCCGGTGCGCCGCACCGCGGCCGCGGCGCCGCTGACCCCCGGCAGGTTCACCAGCGCCGCGTCCACCTCGCCGAGCTCGATGCGCCGCCCGCCGACCTTCACCTGGTCGTCGCGGCGGCCGCAGAAGTACAGGCCGTCGCGCTCGAGACGGACCAGGTCACCGCTGCGATACGCTCGCGGCCACCCCAATGTCGGCATCGCCGCGTACTTTTCGGCGTCTTTGTCCTCGTCCAGATAGCGCGCCAGCCCCACCCCGCCGATCACCAACTCGCCGGTCACCCCGTAGTCGACCGGCTCGCACTGGTCATCGACGACGGCCAGATCCCAGCCCACCAACGGCAGTCCGATGCTCACCTGCGAACCGTCCAACCGGGCGGCGCAGGCGACGACGGTGGCCTCGGTGGGACCGTAGGTGTTCCACACCTCACGTCCCTCCACCGCTAACCGCTCGGCAAGCTCGGGCGGACACGCCTCACCACCGAAGATCAACAGCCGCACCGCTTCCAGCGCTTCGGCGGGCCACAGCGAGGCCAGCGACGGCACCGTGGACACCACAGTCACGTCGCGGGTCACCAGCCAGGGGCCCAGGTCCATTCCGCTGCGCACCAGCGACCGCGGCGCGGGGACCAGGCAGGCGCCGTGCCGCCACGCCAGCCACATCTCCTCGCACGACGCGTCGAACGCCACCGACAGCCCGGCCAGTACTCGGTCGCCCGGTCCGATCGGATTGTCCTGCAAGAACAGTCGGGCCTCGGCGTCGACGAACGCGGCGGCACTGCGGTGCGTGACGGCCACCCCCTTGGGAGTGCCGGTGGAACCGGAGGTGAAGATGATCCACGCGTCGTCGCGGGCCAGCGGCGCCCCGGCTCGCCAGCCGCGGGAGGCGCCCAGGGTGCGTTCGATGCCATTCTCGGTAATCACGGCGACGACATTGGCCTCGCTGAAGACCAGCTCGGCCCGCTCGTCGGGATCGTCGGCGTCTACCGGGACGTACGCGGCGCCCGCGGCCAGCACCGACAGGATCGCCACGTACAGCGAATAGCTGCCTGAGGGCATCCGGACGCCGATGCGGTCGCCGCGGCCGATGCCCCGGGCGGCCAGCCAGCGCACACTTTCGGCCATGTCCTCGAGCAGTTCGCGGTAGGTGAGCTGCACCTCGCCGTCGTCGATCGCGGCGGCATCCGGATAGCGCGCGGCTGTCTCGTTGATGATGTCGATGAGCGTGCGCGGCCTGGGCGCGTCAGCCGACCGGAGGTACTGCGCGGGGGTCTCGGGCACCTTACGAAAATACTCAAGCCACACCGCCCGGCGCGTGCGGTGACGCTACCTGTGTCGCCCCTGACCACGCTGGCGCAACGCTCCGCCGCGGCTCCGTCCGCCGTGGAATTCGTAAATGAGTTCCAGAATTGAATTCCGCGGGCAACAACCGAGAATTTAAATGCTTATCCAGAGAACGACGATGTTTGTCCGACCGCGGTATTGCATCGCCAATAACTCACCGCGCCCGCCGGGTTCATTGCTTCACTTCGCATTCAGGTACGCAATCGGGTTAACGCCTCTCGGCTCGGCGTCGTGAATGGGATGGGTCGAGTAACAGCGCACCGGATCTTGTTGGACTCTGCGGGAAGGTTCGAAATGTCGTTTGTCGTGGTGGGTTCGGAGTTGTTGGCGTCGGCGGCGGCGGATGTGGCCGGTATCGGGTCGGCGTTGGAGCAGGCGGGGTCGAGTGCGGCGGTGTCGACGACGCGGATCGCGGTGGCTGCGGGGGATGAGGTGTCGGCGGCGATTGCGGAGTTGTTTTCTGGGCATGGGCGGCAGTTTCAGGAGGTGAGTGCGCGGGCGGCGGCGTTTCATGCGCAGTTCGTGGAGTCGTTGGCCGGTGCTGGTGGTGCGTACGGGTCGGCGGAGGCGCTGAATCTGGGGTTGTTGGCGGGGTGGGAGCCGTTTGGGTTGATCAATGCGCCGACGGAGTATTTGTTGGGTCGGCCGTTGATCGGTAATGGGGCCAATGGTGCGGCGGGGTCGGGTCAGGCGGGTGGGGATGGGGGTTTGTTGTGGGGCAATGGCGGTAGTGGTGGTTCGGGTGCGGCGGGTCAGGCCGGTGGGGCTGGTGGGTCGGCGGGGTTGATCGGTCATGGTGGGGCTGGTGGGGCGGGGGTTCGGGGGCTGCTGGCGGTCGTGGTGGGTCGGGGGGCTGGCTGTATGGCAATGGCGGTGCCGGCGGCGCGGGCGGGCTGAACGCGGTAGGTGGTGCGGGTGGGTCGGCGACCCTGTTCGGTAAGGGCGGAACCGGCGGCATCGGCGGCACCGGAGCGGGCGGCGGAACCGGCGGCAACGGCGGATACCTGCTCGGATCAGGCGGCGCCGGCGGTGCCGGCGGCGCCGCGGCCAGCAGTCTGCTCAACGGCGGGGACGGCGGCACCGGCGGGCGAGGCGGCTGGATCTGGGGTCACGGCGGCGACGGTGGCGCCGGCGGGATCGGCGGTGCGCAGGGCGTCGGCGGCCACGGCGGTACCGGTGGTGATGGCGGCACACTGCTGGGCGGCGGCGGCAACGGTGGCGTCGGTGGCGCGGGCGGCGACGGAATCAACGGTGTGAACGGCAAGGGCGGCTCGCCACAGAACCCGACCGGCGCCGCCGGGACAGACGGCACCGCCGCCGGCGACGGCGGCATCGGCGGCCGAGGCGGTGACGGCGGCTTGCTGTGGGGACACGGCGGCATGGGCGGTGACGGCGGCGTCGGCGGTACCGGTGGTTCGGGCGGGGCCGGTGGCACCGGTTTCACCGAGCCCACCGTCGGCGGTAAAACCGGCGGCAATGGCGGCCTGGGTGGAAACGGCGCGGCCGGCGGCAATGGCGGCGCCGGCGGCGCCGGCGGCAAGGGCGGCTGGCTGTTGAGCCCAGATGGCGCCAACGGTAATGGTGGCGCCGGCGGGACCGGCGGCAATGCCGGGGCAGGCGGCAGCGGCGGCAACGGAAGCAACGGCACCGCGGGCAGCCCCAACGGCGGGCTGGGCGGACGGGGCGGCGACGGCGCCAATCCCGGTGCGGCCGGTATCGGTGGAATTGGCGGGGCGGCCGGCGGCATCGGCGCACACGTGGGAGCCGACGGGCTCTCCGGCGCCCAATTGGCCGGTGGCAACGGCGGCAACGGCGGCAACGGCTACAGCGACCTGAACTTGGCCAACTTCGACGCCGGCGACGGCGGCCGTGGCGGCAACGCCGGACTCGGCGGCGTCGGCGGCAACGGTGGCGACGGCGGCAGCGTCGGGTCGAACGGCAACAACGGCAACGCCGGCAAGGGCGGCGACGGCGGCAACTCGTTCGGCTCGGGTTCGCTCGGCGCCACCGGCGGTAAAGGCGGAAACGGCGGCAGCGCCGGCGGCGCCAACGAGGCCGGTGTCGGTGGTAAAGGCGGAAACGCACAGGTCACCGACCCCGGCGGCACCGGCAACGTGACGGCGGGTGCCGGCGGGCGCGGCGGCAACGGCGGCAACGTGGCCGGCAACGCCGGCGATGGCGGCGACGCGTACAACGCCGGTAGCGGCACCACCACCGCTGGCAACGGCGGCGACGGCGGGAACGGGATCACCAACGGCGGCCGCGGCGGCCAGGGAGGTTCGGCCAACGGTGCGACCACCGGCCCCGCCGGCACCGTCCTGGGCGGGACCGGCGGAAACGGCGGTACTGGCGCGATCGGCGGCACCGGCGGCGTCGGCGGTCAGGCGCTCGTCAGCGGAATCGCCAACACTGCCGATGCCGTCGGCGGTCACGGCGGCACCGGCGGCACCTCCTCGAACAACGCCTCTTCTGCCGTCGGCGGGAAGGGCGGCGCCGCGATCAACTACGGCAGCGGGAACGCCATCGGCGGACGAGGCGGCGACGGCGGCGTACTCAACACCACCAACATCGCCGACGGTGGTGACGGCGGTGTGGGCGGCAACGCCACCGCATACGGCACGGGTAATGCCGTCGCCGGTGACGGCGGCAACGGCGGCCAGGGCATCAACTACGGGCGCGGCGGCGACGGCGGGAACGGTGGCACCGCGACGGTCAGCAATGCCACTTCCAAGGCGGCAGCCACCGGCGGCCACGGCGGTTCCGGTGGTCCGGGCGGCACGAACGGCGCCTTTCAATCGCAGGCCGGCTGGGGCGGCAACGGTGGTCAAGGCGGTAGCGCATCCAGCACCGGACTCGGCAACGTCACCGGCGGCGACGGCGGTGACGCCGGCGCCGGAGGCGCGGCCGGCAAAGGCGGGAACGGCGGCAACGGCGGCGGTGCCAGTGCCACCAACACGTCGTCCACAGCCAACATCATCGCTGGTGACGGGGGCGACGGCGGCGCCGGCGGGCCGGTGAACGGACCCGGCGGCAACGGCGGCAACGGCGCCAATGCGACAGGCCCCAGCGGTACCCACAAAGAGGGCGGCACCGGTGGCAGCGCCGGGGCAGGCGGCGGAACCGGAAGCAGCGGCGTACCCGGCACCGACGGCACGCCGTAGCGGCAGGACGATTACCGTCGGCGCCCCAGCCGACGGACCCGAATCCCGGGAGCCATGTCACCGCGACCCAACAGTGAATTATGGCCCCGGGATTCGGTGTATCTGAAATGGGATTCCAATAAATCCGGCATACCAGAAATTGCAATATCCGCGAAGCGACGAGATTTATCCCGGGGCAGAGCGTCGCGATCGATAAAGCGCCACACGCAAATGCTCGTTGGTTGACTGACGCCAGCGAGCATTTACGCAAAACCGGATATTCGTCCGCTGCGGGTCTGGAGGTTCGAAATGTCGTTTGTCGTGGTGGGTTCGGAGTTGTTGGCGTCGGCGGCGGCGGATGTGGCCGGTATCGGGTCGGCGTTGGAGCAGGCGGGGTCGAGTGCGGCGGTGTCGACGACGCGGATCGCGGTGGCTGCGGGGATGAGGTGTCGGCGGCGATTGCGGAGTTGTTTTCTGGGCATGGGCGGCAGTTTCAGGAGGTTAGTGCGCGGGCGGCGGCGTTTCATGCGCAGTTCGTGGAGTCGTTGGCCGGTGCTGGTGGTGCGTACGGGTCGGCGGAGGCGCTGAATCTGGGGTTGTTGGCGGGGTGGGAGCCGTTTGGGTTGATCAATGCGCCGACGGAGTATTTGTTGGGTCGGCCGTTGATCGGTAATGGGGCCAATGGTGCGGCGGGGTCGGGTCAGGCGGGTGGGGATGGGGGTTTGTTGTGGGGCAATGGCGGTAGTGGTGGTTCGGGTGCGGCGGGTCAGGCCGGTGGGGCTGGTGGGTCGGCGGGGTTGATCGGTCATGGTGGGGCTGGTGGGGCGGGGGTTCGGGGGCTGCTGGCGGTCGTGGTGGGTCGGGGGGCTGGCTGTATGGCAATGGCGGTGCCGGCGGCGCGGGCGGGCTGAACGCGGTAGGTGGTGCGGGTGGGTCGGCGACCCTGTTCGGTAAGGGCGGAACCGGCGGCATCGGCGGCACCGGAGCGGTCGGCCTCAACGGCGGAAATGGCGGAGCCGGGGGTCACGGCGGCGCGCTGCTGGGCAGCGGCGGCACCGGTGGCATCGGCGGCGCCGGCGGCAGTGGCGCGGAAGGCCTGGTCGGCACGGACGGCTCCACCACGGCTGTCGGTGGCACCGGTGGCGATGGCACCGCCGCCGGTAACGGTGGCAGTGGCGGCCGGGGCGGCAACGGCGGTGGCCTGTGGGGCCACGGCGGCGCGGGTGGCGTCGGCGGCGTCGGTGGAACGGGAGGCTCCGGTGGGGCCGGCGGGCTCGGCTACACCAACCCCAACGCCGGCGGCGCCGGAGGCAGCGGCGGCCTGGGTGGCGACGGCGCGACGGGCGGCAACGGTGGATCCGGCGGCGCCGGCGGCGAGGGCGGCTGGCTGCTGAGCCATCACGGCGCCACCGGCGACGGCGGTGCCGGTGGCGCCGGCGGCAACTCCGGGGCCGGTGGCAACGGGGGCAACGGTGGCGATGGCAATGCGAGCGCCCGCAACGGCGCGCGCGGTGGCGACGGCGGCAATCCCGGCGCGGTGGGCGCCGGTGGCGTCGGTGGTGCCGGCGCCCACCAGGGCGCGGACGGGCGAGCGGGCACCCAACTGGCCGGTGGCAACGGCGGCAACGGTGGCAACGGCTACAGCGACCAGATCACCCCGGGCAGCACCGGCGGCAAAGGTGGCGACGGGGGGAACGCCGGCCTCGGCGGCGTCGGTGGCAACGGCGGCAACGGCGGCAGCGTCGGCTACGACGAAACCAGCACCCCCGGCACCGGGGGTCGCGGGGGCAACTCGATCGGTGCCGGCACCCTGAATGCCACCGGCGGCAACGGTGGCAACGGCGGTAGCGGCGGCAACGACGGCGACGGCTTCGGCGGGGTGGGCGGCAACGCCAACATCAACGACAGCGCCGGCACCGGTAGCGCCACCGGTGGGGCTGGCGGCCACGGCGGTGGCGGCGCAAACTACGCCGCCGACGGCGGCCGCGGGGGCGACGCCTTCAACGCGGGTACCGGCGCGACCACGGGTGGAGCCGGCGGGGACGGCGGGAATGCCGGCGGATTCGGAGGCAAGGGCGGCGACGGCGGCTCCGCCGACTCCGTGAATACCGCCGCTACCGGGCGGGTGGTCGGTGGGGCCGGCGGCACCGGCGGAGCAGGTAGCGGCGGGGGGGCCGGCGGTGTGGGCGGGAAGGCGTTGGTCGTGGCGTCGGGCGCATCCGCCGATGCCGTCGGCGGTAACGGGGGCACCGGCGGCCTTTCCTTCTTGGGCGGTCTCTATGCACACGGCGGAACCGGCGGCGATGCCGTCAATTACGGCAGCGGTTCGGCGACCGGAGGCGACGGCGGCGACGGTGGCGAACTGCGGGTCAACTACATCGCGAACGCCGGCGCCGGCGGGACGGGTGGCGACGCACACGCGTTCGGCACCGGCAGCGCTACCGGCGGCGACGGTGGAAATGGCGGTGCGGCAACCGATTACGGTCGCGGCGGCGCCGGCGGCCACGGCGGCAACGCAACGGTCGACAACACCGCGTCCGCGGCGGCAGCCAGCGCCGGCGACGGCGGGCACGGCGGCACCGGCGCCCCGAACGGCCCTGTTGAGTCACAGAACGGGTCGGGCGGGGCCGGTGGCGACGGCGGTACCGCGAACAGCAACGGACTCGGCACAGTCACCGCCGGCCACGGCGGCGACGGCGGCGCCGGGGACTCCGTCGGGACCGGTGGAAACGGTGGCCGCGGTGGTGATGCCAAAGCCACCAATGCAGCCTCCACTGCGCAGGTCGTCGCCGGCGACGGCGGTGATGGCGGTGCCGGCGGCCCGCAGGACGGCGCCGGTGGTAACGGCGGTAACGGCGGTGACGCGACGGCGCCGAACATGGCCAATGCGCACGGCGGTACCGGTGGGCTGCCCGGCGCGGGCGGCGGAACCGGCAGCAGCGGCGCACCCGGCTCGCACGGCACGCCCTGACGGACGGCGCGGCGGCGATCCTCAGGACGCAGCGGGTAGTTCCGCACCCTTGAGGCAAGCGCAGACCTGCAGGATTGTCTCGAGCGCGCGAGGTTGTTCCTCGGCCTGCAAAATCGCCGGAGCGAGGTCGCTCGGTGCGATGTAGTCGGCGCCCGCATCGACGTACTTCTGGAGTTCGGCGGCCACCTCGTCCGGGGTGCCGATGATGTAGGACTTCTCGATCATGGACGGCGTTACCGAGGCGACGATCTCATCGACCTCGGCCGCGCTCATCTGGTGCGGCAGCATTTTGAGCGCGTAGTGCCAGTTCTCCTCGAAGATCAGCTGCTCGCCCTCGTCGCGCCAGGCCCCGTGGTGCAGTCGCCCGAACACCGCGGCCATCCACTTGGTGATCGGACTGTTGAGCAGGCGTTCGCGTTCGTCGTCGCTGCGGTATGCGATGACGAACGGCCAGAAGCCGTTGGTGAACTTCTCTGGGTCGCGGTCCTTGCGCTCCAGCTGAGCGTCGATCTGGGCGACTTGCTCTCCCCATTGTTCCGGTGTGCTGAATGCGCTGGGCACCATGCTGATGAAACCGTCGGCGTGGGTGGTCGCGATGTCAATCAGCTGGGGGCCGCCGCCGAGGGCCCAGATCTCGGGGACCTTGGGGAAGTGGGCGCCGATCCATGCGCCCGAGTAGTTCCAATGGTTGCCCTCGTGGCTGATCAGCCCATCGGTGGACAGCAGTTTGCGCACGATGGCGAAGATGTCCTCCATCCGGGATAGGCCCTGGGATCGCTTCCAGCCGAACGGCTTACATTGCTTGAGCTCGCCCGCGGCCAACTGGAGCGCCACCTTGGCCGGCGTCGCGGACGAGAGCGTGAGAATTTGTTGTAGCAGTTCCGCGGGACCGTTGCGCACCGCGTCCAGGGTGGTCGTGATGTTCAGCGTGTTCGTCGCGGCGGCAGCCAACAATGCGACCATTGCAGCGTTGTAGTACGAGTCGCAGTCGGCGCTGAGGTTGGCCATGGGAGTGACATCCGGACGCCACAGCGCCTGCGGAAAGAAGCTGACCAGTTGGTCCCAGGTCTGGAACCAGTCGACGACGCCGCTCGCCTCGATCTGCTTGGCGAAGTCAGCGCCGGCCTGGGGCGGCAGATAGCGGCTCGGCCAATAGTTGAGGGCTACCTCGACATTCGTCATTGCCTGCTCGATTCGACGACGGGCTGTAGAGTAAGCACTCTATTGCAGCATGGTTGGGAATTTCAAGATGGCGCATACCAATAATGTCCGCCGCCGCAGGTCCGCGTCCGAGGTCAAGGTGCTGATGCTCGATGCCGCACGAGAGATGTTCGCGGCCAAAGGTTTCCACGCGACGACCCGGGAGATCGCCGAGCGGGCGACCGTCACCGAACAACTTCTGTTCAACCACTTCGCGTCCAAACAGCAGCTGTTCGCCGCCGCGGTGTTGCAGCCCTTCGAGGCGCTGGCCGAGCAGCAGCTGGTCGAATGGCAGCACGTGGTCGCGTTGGGCGACGAACCTCACCAGATGATGCGGGTCTACGTCGAGGGGTTGTGGACTCTGGTACGCACCAACCGGGCATTGTTCCGCGCACTGAGCACCGATCCGTTCGGTGCACACGTAACCCCGGTGCTGGACCGCCTTGAGCAGCTGACGGCCGAGATCGCACGGCGGCACGGTTACGGCTACGACCCGCATATCGCGGTGCGGATCGTGTTCGCTGCGGTCACGGCCCTGGCCCTGAACGAAGAGGCGACCGCCGGCCGCAGCGAGGCCGACATCATCAACGAACTCGTCAATACCTTTGCGGCCGGGCTGACCAGAGGACGATGAGGAGCGGCGGGACAAGCGGGGGCAGGCGCGCGCCTGGTTCGGCCGGCGCCCCCGGATGCGGGAGTCTTACTTAGACGATTGGCCGTGCAGCGTCACGCGCGGGTGCTGACCGTAATGCTGCCGGTAGTAGGCCGCGAACCGCCCGCCATGAGCGAATCCCCAGCGTGCGGCGACCGCCGATACCGAGACGGTCGCGGGATCGGCGTCCGACAGTTCCTCGTGCGCGCGACTGAGGCGAACCCGGCGCAGATAGCCGATCGGCGTGCAGCCCAGCTGGCGACGGAACATGTGCTGCAGCCCGCGCGGCGTCACGTGGATGGCGGCGGCGATGTCGTCGAGGGACAGGTCGGTGTCCGCGCGCTCGTCGATGAACGCCACGGCGCGGCGCACCAGGCTGGACTTGATCGGGTCGAGCGGGTCGGCCTTGGCCGACACATTGCTGGGAAAGGTGTTCAGCACGCAGGCGGCCAGCAGTGCCGCGGCGTTGCTGGCGATCGCCGGTGAATCGCACGCCTCGGGCTGGCTGAGCACGTGGTCGCGTAGATAGTCGATCAGCGAGCTGAGTTGCCGGGCGGTCGCCGCCGACACCGGGCGGCTGGACAGCAATCGAACGGGTTCACCGTCCGCGGCGCACCTGACGGCCACCTTGGTCAGATCCGCAGTCTGGAACGTCACCATCTCGTAGCTGCCCCGCATCCCCACCGTCAGGTCCTCGGTGGGCAGGGCGACCACCTGGTCCTGGGGTGTCAGGACTTCGGTCTGACCGCCGGCCCGGTCCAGCTCCAAATAGCCGGTGCGAACCCGGGTCAAGACGATCCGGTCCAACGGTGCCATCCGGTAGCGGATTTCGGAGTCGAGTTCCAGCTCGTCGAAGCTCATCGAGCCCAGGCGCCGGCGCCGCATCTGGACCGGGTTGCCCGCGCGTTCGCCGGCGGTGATGACCTGTGCGAATCCTTGACTCACGAGCTGCAGCCTTGCCCTCGTCGGTACCGTGGAAGGCGATATTAACCAGATCTGACCGGCTGTCACGGGTCTTCGTAGGGCCGTGGCAACGCCCGTTTGCACCCGGTCCCCCGGCTGGCAGCTCGTCATGTTGTTGCCGAAAAGTGCTTATCAGCAACGTCTTTGAGAATCTTGGGGCCAGGTTTGGGTTCCATGCCGACGATTGCGCGGGCGGGTTTTCTCCCCCGATCGGGGGAGAAAAGTTCAACCCGAGAATCCGTCGGCTATCCGAGGCTTTTGAGCCGCCGCTGGACGAATGTGGTCTTTGGATGACTGCGCTTGCGGTATACCGGTTCTGCACAACGGATTTCGCTGATGTTAGCCATACCTTAGCCATACCGTTGCCGCCCCGCAACAACTTTCATGAGCCGGGCGATATCGCCGGAATCCCGACGTCGTGGCAGCCCGCCAACAAACGCCGGTCGTAAGTGACGAAAGCCGTCAGCTCCTGCTTGAGTTGCGCAGCAGCCGCCAGGTGGATCGCGTCGAGCGAACGCAGCGTAGGCGGACCGATGGTCTCCGCTGCGGTCAACACAGGTGCGCTGAGCGTGACCATGTCAAGGCCGTCCAGCAGATAGCGGGCCCGCCCGACGTACTCAGTCGCTGCGTACCTGTAAACGGCTCGCATCAACTCGATGCGGCCCAGCGTGCTGGTCGCTGCGTGCTCGCCCCGCTCGTGCTGGGCGTTGAGCCACGCTCGCAGTGCAGCCGTCTCAGCCTCGGCGATGAGCAGTTTCGTCAGGGCCGAGGTGTCCAGGTAGATCACTGCTCGTCGCGCATTTCTTCGAGAACGTCCGACAGTGTGCGCTTTTCGCTCGGCGGCGATGTGCCGGCGGGGTCGTACAGATTTTCCGGGCTGCGGGCCGGGAGTAGCAGTCCCGCATCTATCAGGGCGGTGCGGGACCGCGTCGCTTGCGCAACCGGTACGAGGCGGGCAACCAGGCGCCCGTGATTGGCAACGCCCAGCTCCTCGCCGGCCTCGACCCGCGCGAGGTACCGCGATGCATGTTGTCGCAGTTCACGGACCCCGATGACCTCCATCCAGCCAACGTAGCACGTCTTGTGCTACATCAGCGCCGCTGGACGCGGGCTCAGCCGCGCTGTTCCAGCCACTCCGCCAGGGAGCGCCCGGCATCCAGCACATGCCGTTCGGCGATGGCGCGGGCACGCTCGGCGTCCTTGTCGGCGAACGCGTCGAGCAGCGCCTCGTGGTCATCGAGTGAGTGCTTCTCGTGGTCGGGGAACAGCGTCAGGAAGTTGGTGGGCACCACCCGCGCCGCCTGTTTGATCTGGGCCATCAGCCGGGGCGAGTGCGCGGCCCGGTGGATCTTCTGGTGGAAGTGCCAGTTCGCCTCGCCGATGCTGTCGTCACCGGACCTCGACGCGACGTCGGCGGCCAGTTCGCGCAGCATCGCCAACTCGTCCGGTTCCACGCGCTGGGCGGCCCAGGCCGCCGCCTGGCCGGTCAGCACCCCCAGGATGGTGAAGCTGTCCAGCACGTCTTCCGGGCTGATCCCGATCACCGTGACTCCGCTGCGCGGCGCGACGCGGACCAGGCCCTCGAAAGACAGCTCAAGCAGGGCTTCGCGCACCGGGGTGCGACTGGTGGCGAATTCCTCGGTGATGGCGTCGAGGTCCAGACGCGCCCCGGCGGGGATGGTGCCGGTCAGGATGCGGTCACGCAGTTCCCGGGCGGCGCGCTCGCGCACGGTGCCGGAGATGTCGATCGCTGCCATCGAGGCAGCATATCAAATCGAGAATCTAACATTTGAAATCTGAAATATCAGGTGTTAGATTTCCGAACCATGCGAACCGACAAGATGTCCCTCGTCGCCTTCATGCAGGCGGGCAGCACTTCGGTGTACGCCGGATCCTGGCGACACCCCGCGACCGAGCACCGGTACCTCGACGCGTCCTACTACGCCAAGATCGGCCGTCAGCTCGAAGAAGGCTGCTTCGACCTGATGTTCTTCGACGACCGGTTGGCGATGCCCGGGGTATACGGCAACTCGGTGGCCGAGGCCGTCCAGTACGGTGCCCGGCCGGTCAAGCTGGACCTGGGCGTGGTGCTGGGGATACTGGCCCAGGCGACCTCGCACATCGGACTCGGCGCCACCTATTCGACCACCTACTATGCGCCGTTCCACGTCGCCCGCACCTTCGCGTCGCTGGACCACCTGTCGGCCGGGCGGGCCGCCTGGAACGTCGTCACCTCGGTCAACGACAGCGAGGCGCAGAACTTCGGCGTCGAGGCCCACCTCGGTCACGACGAACGCTACGACCGTGCCGACGAATTCATGGACGTGGTCACCGGACTCTGGGACACCTGGGAGGACGACGCCGTACTGCACGACCGCGCGACGGGTCACTACGCCGATCCGGCAAAGGTGCACGAGCTAGGCCACGTCGGGCAGTACTTCGCGGCGCGCGGGCCCCTGACGGTGCCCCGCTCCCCGCAGGGACGGCCGGTCATCATTCAGGCCGGCTCTTCGGGCCGCGGGCGCGAATTCGCCTCGCGCTGGGCGGAATTGATCTTCACCGGCGACCCGGGAATCGAAGTGGCCTGCAGCCACTACGCCGACCAGAAGGACCGCATCGCCGCTGCCGGACGCGATCCGGGCGCGGTCCGTATCTGCCCGATGGCCTACGCGGTGGTGGGGGAATCGGAGTCGCACGCCAAGGACCGCGAGGCGATGTTCCTCAACGACCTGGTGCACCCGATGGCCTCGCTCACCCTGTTGTCGGAGTTGATGAATTACGACTTCGCTCAACACGATCTGGACGATCCGGTTACCGACGATCTGATCGCATCGGTCTCGGGAATCCGGGGCCTGGTGCAGAATCTGCGCACGCATATCGGCGGCGACACGGTCACGGTGCGCGATCTCGCCGGCCACCGCGCCACCTTGCTGCAGGGGCCGCGGTTCGTCGGCACCGGTGAGCAGGTCGCCGACCAGATGGCCGACTGGTTCGAAAGCGGTGCCTGCGACGGATTCGTCTTGGCCGCAACGCATCTGCCCGGCGCGTTCGAGGACGTGGTACGGATGGTGGTTCCGGAGCTGCAACGACGCGGGTTGTTCCGTAGCGCGTACGAGTCGTCGACGCTGCGGGGTCACCTCGGGTTGCAACGACCCGTCGGCGCCAATGCTTGACGGCCTGCGGGTGCTCGACCTGGCCACCTTGGCGGCCGCGCCGCTGGTCGCCACCTATCTGGGCGAGTTCGGCGCCGAGGTGATCAAGGTGGAGGACCCGCGTAACGGCGACCCCATCCGCTCCTGGGGCAACCAGCGCGACGGCGTCGGCCTGATGTGGAAGTCCATCTCGCGCAACAAGAAATCGATCACGCTGGACCTGCGCTGCAGCGCCGGCCAGGAGCTGGTGCGCCGACTGGTGCGGCACGCCGACGTCGCGATCTTCAACACCCGGCCACAGACGTTGCGCAAGTGGGGGCTGGACTATCAGAGCCTGCGCGGGGTCAACGACCGAATCGTCATGCTGCACATCACCGGATACGGGTTGACCGGGCCCAAGAGCGAGCGGCCCGGGTTCGGCACTCTGGGCGAGGCGATGAGCGGCTTCGCCCACATCACCGGCCAGGCCGGCGGGCCGCCGACGCTGCCGCCGTTCATGCTGGCCGACGGGGTCGCATCGCTGAATGCCGCATACGCGGTGATGATGGCGCTGTACCACCGCGACGTACACGGTGGGCCGGGCCAATTGATCGACGTCAACCTCATCGATCCGCTGGCCCGATTGCTGGAGCAGACGCTGCTGGGCTACGACCAACTCGGCCTGGTGCCCGAGCGGTCCGGCAACCGCTGGGACATCTCCGCGCCGCGCAACACCTATCGCACCGCCGACGGCCGCTGGCTGGCGATGTCGGGAAGCTCGCCGGCGCTGGCCCTTCGGGTGTTCCGGGCGATCGGACGCGACGACCTGGTGCACGACGCCGACTTCTCCGATCCGCAGCGCAGACTCGCCCGCGCCCGCGAGGTCGACGCGGTGGTGGCGGATTGGGTTGCCGGTAAGACACTTTCGCAGGCGATGGAGGTGTTCGAAGCGCACGAGGTGGCCGCCGCACCCGTCTACGACATCACCGATCTGGTGCGCGACGAGCAGCTTGCCCACCGGGGCGTGTTCGTCTCGGTCGACGACACCGAACTAGGGCCGGTGACGGTACAGGCGCCGGTGCCCCGGTTCTCCGCGGCCCCCGGCGCGGTACGGCAGCTGGGCCCACGCCTCGGCGAGCACAACGACGAGGTGTACGGCGAACTACTCGGGCTGAGCCGCAACGAGATTGACGATCTGCACGCCAACGGTGTGCTGTGAGGGAGGAGAACAAGTGACACTGCGCCGTTCCGAGCTGGCGGTACCCGCGAGCAACGACGACATGTTCGACAAGGCCGCCGGCTGCGGCGCCGACCTGGTGTTTCTCGACCTCGAGGATGCGGTGCCTGTGGCCTGCAAGGAGTCGGCTCGATCCAAGGCGATCGCAGCGCTCAACGAGATCGATTGGGGCCGCACGGCTCGCGCGATCCGGATCAACGGCCTGGACACCCCCTGGTGTCACGACGACCTGATCGAGGTGGTGACCAAGGCCGGCGCCAACCTGGACACCGTCATCATCCCCAAGGCGCGCACCGCCCGCGACGTGTGGTGGGTGGACGTGCTGCTCACCCAGCTTGAAGCAAAACTGTTACTCGACAGGCAGATTCGGCTCGAGGTGCTGATCGAGGAGGTCGAGGGCCTGGCCAACGCCGAAGCCATCGCGGCCGCCAGCCCGCGGCTGGACGCGCTGATCTTCGGGGTCGGCGACTTCTCGCTGTCCCAGGGCGCCCGGGTGGACACCAACTTCGTCCCGCTCGGCGACTACCCCGGCGATTTCTGGCAGTACGCGCGTAGCAAGGTGATCGTCGCGGCGCGCATCGCCGGTATCGAAGCGATCGACGCGCCCTACCCCGACTTTCGCGATCTGACCGGTTACGAGCGCGATGCACGCCGGGCGTCGCTGATGGGATACACCGGCAAGTGGGCGATTCATCCCGGGCAGGTACCGGTCGCCAACGAGGTGTATGCGCCCACCGCCGACGAGATCGCCTTGGCGCAACGCAATGTCGCGGCGTACCGGGAAGCGGAGTCGAACGGCCGGGGTGCGGTCGGGGTGAACGGCGTGCTGGTGGACGCAGCGCACGTGAAGATGGCCGAGCAGACGCTGGCGCGCGCCGCGCTATGCGCGAACTCTGGCGGTTGACTCTGCGTCCAGGGCGGGAAAGTTCGAGTGGCGTGCGCCGTGGGCGCAGCGTCAACGTAACCTGAAGCGGTGACCAGGGTCGACGTGGAGTCCGGCGCCGTGCGCGGCCGGCGGCACCGCGACGTCGACGTCTGGCGTTCGATCCCGTACGCGGCGCCGCCCGTCGGGCCGCTGCGGTTTCGTGCCCCGCAGCCCGTCACGCCGTGGGGCGGCGTGCGGGACGCGACCGAATTCGGTAACGCCGCACATTCGCACCTGTTCAGCTCGCCGCTGGGCATCGTGAAGCGGCAGCTGCAGGACGAGGACTGCCTGACGCTCAACGTCTGCGCGCCCGCCGGAGACGGACCACCCCGGCCGGTGCTGGTATTCATCCACGGCGGCGGGTTCTTCGAGGGCAGCTCCGCGTTGCCGGTCCACAATCCCGAGCCGCTGGTGCGCCGGTTCGGGATCGTGCTCGTCACGATCAACTACCGGCTCGGCGGCCTGGGATTCGTCGACTTCTCCCGGTACTCGGCGGATTTCGAATCCAATGTCGGCCTGCGCGACCAGATCGCCGCGCTGCAGTGGGTGCGGCGCAACATCGCGGCGTTCGGTGGCGACCCGGAGAACGTCACCGTGTGGGGGCAGTCCGCCGGTGCCAGCGCCGTTCTCAACCACCTGGTGATGCCCGCCACCAAGGGACTGTTCCACCGCGCGATCGCGCAGAGCCCGGTACCCGATGCGGTGCGCACCCGGGACCAGGCCGCCGAAACCGCCCGCCGGATTGTCGAGGCGCTCGGCATCGATCCCGAGAACGCCGCGGATGCCCTGCGCACGGCGCCGGCCAAAGCGATTGCGGGGACGGCGATCCGGGTGATGCTACGTATCGCGCGCGAGGTTCCCTGCCAGATGTCGCTGGCCCCGGTGATCGACGGAGATCTGCTGCCGCAGGACCCGACGGCGGCGCTGGCGGCCGGTCACGCGCACCGCGTCCCGCTGCTCATCGGCTCGATGCGCAACGAGATGGGGCACGCGGGCTGGGGACCGGTCCGGCGGTTCGTCGATCTGTTCCCGACCACCCCTCAGCGGGTGGAACGCATGTTCGCCGCCACCGACCCGGCCGCGAAAGACGAGGTCCTGCGGCACTATCCGGACTACCCAAGCGGCAGAACGCTGACCAAGCTGGCCACCGATTGCTTCTTCGTGCGACCGATGATCGCCGCGGCGGAGGCCCATGCTCGGCACGCGCCGACCTACCTGTACCGAATGGACTACGCCCCGCCGCTGTTGCGCTGGATAGGCATGGGCGCCATTCACGCCACCGACATTCCGCTGGTGTTCGGGTTCGACATGCCCGCGACGCAACCGTTCACCACCGGTGAGCGCCGCGAATACCGGGCGCTGGGCGACTGGGTACGGCAGCACTGGATCGAGTTCGCTCGGACCGGTGCGGCTGGTTGGCCGGCGTACAACGACGACAAAGCCGCCGTCGTCATCGATCGTCCGGAACCTCGGGTGGTCGACGGACTCTACAGCGCGACGTGGGAAGCGTGGCGCCATTACGCCGGACCCCAGCGTGCTGCCAACCCCACCGCCGTGCACTAGGGGATCGGATGGGTGAGCGCACCGCCCGGGTGGCGATACTGGACGACTACGCGCGCATGGCCCTCGAGCTGGCCGACTGGTCGCCGGTGCAAAAACGTTGTGACATCACCGTCTTCGATCGGCATCTGTCCGAAGACGAGGCGGCCGAGGCGCTGGCGCCGTTCGACGTGGCATGCACGATGCGTGAGCGCATGGCGTTTCCGCGCAGCCTCATCGCCCGGTTGCCGAACCTCAAGCTGATCACCATCGTCGGCCGCAGCCTGCCCAATCTGGACCTGGCCGCCGCCACGGAGCACCACGTGCTGGTCGCCCACTCGAACTTCACCCACCCCCGCTTCCGTGCGGTCCGCGACGCCACTCCGGAGCTGGCGTGGGGTCTGATGATCGCCACGGTGCGCAATCTGGCCGAAGAACACCGCCGGATGCGCGAGGGAGGATGGCAGTCCACCATCGGGACGACCTTATCCGGCAAGACCCTGGGTCTGCTCGGGCTGGGCAGGGTCGGCAGCCGGATGGCCGGCTACGCGAAAGCCTTTGGCATGCCGGTGATTTCGTGGAGCCAGAACCTCACCGAGGCGGCCGCGGCGGAGGTGGGCGCGCGCTGGGTCGCCAAGGAAGCCTTGTTCGAACAGTCCGACGTGGTGTCCATCCACGTCGTACTCTCCGAGCGCACCCACGGGTTGGTCGGCCGGCCGGAACTGATGTCGATGAAGCCAACCGCGTTTCTGGTCAACACTTCTCGCGGGCCGATTGTCGACGAGACGGCGCTGATCGAAACGCTGAGGGGCGGCCGGATCGCCGGGGCGGGACTGGACGTGTTCGACGCCGAACCGCTTCCGGCCGACCATCCGTTGCGTCATCTGCCGAATGTGACGCTGTCGCCGCATCTCGGCTATGTCACCCGGGAAATGCTGGGCGCGTTCTACTCCGACACCGTCGAAGCCGTGGTCGCCTGGCTGTACGGGACACCCGTGCGGATCGCCAACCCGGAAGCGCTGCGGTAACGGGTCAACCGCGACCGGAACTCCAGCGGGAGCTGCGCAATGCTTCCAGCGCCTCGGCCACGCACCGATCCAGCGGTTGCTGCGCCGAGTTCTGCCGGACCCAGCGCTGGAAACCGAAATCGGCGGCGGCGAAGCTCAAGTGCACCAACAGGCCTGGCCGGACGTCGGCGTCGGGATCCACGCCCATCCGCGCTGCGGTGCTGACCGTCGCCCGCTGCCGGTCGGCGGCGGTATGAAAGTTCAACCGGTCCAACAGATCCGGGGCCACCAGCAACGCTGCCCGCCACTCCTCGGTGTCGGTCTCGCCGAACGAGCGGGTGCGTGCGACGATCGCATTGGCCAACGCGACGTCCGGCGATTCCTGCGCCGGGCGTTGTTCGAGCAGGCTCACCACCTCGGCGCCGCCGTGCCGTGCCGGTGCCAGCAGCAGCTCTTCCTTGGTGGTCACATGCCGAAACAACGTGCGCTGGGAAACACCAGCGGCAGCCGCGATTTCGTCAGTCGTCACGGTGTGGTAGCCGCGCTGGGCGAATAGCCGGAAGGCCGCCCGCCGGATATCGGCGCGGATCTGGGCGCGCTGCCGATCGCGCAGCGACTCCCCGGGCACCGTCACCGGAAGCTGCCGATTCCGCCGTCGACGTGAATGGTCTGGCCGGTGATGAACGTCGCGTCGGAGCTCAGTAGGAACGCGACCAGCGCCCCGACGTCGGTCCGTACATCGCCGATCCGCTTCATCGGGACCCGACCCACCGCCTTCGCATAGTCCTCGGGTGCGAACTGCTTCCAGAATTTGACGCCGTCCGATTCGGCGAAGGGGCAGATCACGTTGACCCGGATGTTGTCGCGGCCCCATTCCAGCGCAGCCACTTTCGACAAGCCGCGGATCCCTTCCTTGGCCGCGGCGTAGCCACCCCACTTGGGTTCACCGCCGGTACCGGTCCCCGAGCCCAGGTTGACGATCGAGCCGCCGCCGGCAGCCACCAGCAACGGGTGCACGGCTTGCATGAGCAGAAACGTCGCCCGCGGACCGACGTCGTAACCGAGCGCCAGGTCTTCGACGGTGATGTCGACGAACGCCTTGGGCTCGTTGGTGGCGATCGCGTTGTTGACCAGTCCGTGCACGGTGCCGAACGCGTCCACCGCCGCGGCCACGATGCGCCGCGCGCTCTCGGGGTGGCGCAGATCGGCTGTGAGTGTCGAGAGACGTTGCGCTGCACCGAATTCTGTCCGCAATTCGTCGGCGGTGGCACCGAGCTTCGCCTCCTGGATGTCGACCAGCAGCACCGAAGCTCCGCGCTCCAGCAGCGCGGCGGTGACGCCCCTTCCGACGCCCTGGGCGGCACCGGTCACGACGGCGACCTGCCCCCGCAGCGAGTCCGGGTGCGAGTAGCTCATCGGGCCGGCCCCAGTCGCAGCGGCACCCCACGGTGCAGTTCGTAGGTGCTGCGAGCCCCGCCGGGCAGTTCGATGAACTCGACCGGGGTGCCGGCCGGATCCTTGACGAAAAACATTCGTACGCCGCTGATTTCGAACGGCTGCTGATCGGGGGTGTAGCCGGCCGCGGTGATCCGGAGGTGCGTGTCGTCCAGGTCCGTGACCGACAGCGACAAGTTGTGGATCCCAGTGATACCGGGCCGCGACGGCTTGCGCTCGGGCGCGGCGGTGGTCAACGAGAGCAGTTCGATCATCAGCCCGCCCAGCAAGCCGCCGACCACGCGGCCCTCCTGCTTGCGGGTGGCGTGCAGGACGGTGTCGAAGGGTTCACCGGAGATGGTGTTGTCGAACACCACGTCGAGACCGAGCAGATCCCGGTAGAATTCCAGGGCGCGGTCGATGTCAGTGACCCCGATGACCAAGTGGCAGAACGACACGTCGCCGAGCACGGTCACAAGGCGCCACCCGTGAGGTGGGGCGCCGGACGTCCGGCGAACAACGGCAGATCCAGGTAGGTCTTGATGCCCGGCGCGGCCGCGCACACGTCGGGGATGGCGTTGACGCAGTGGTTGGCCGTGGCCACCACGCCGGGGTTGCGGACGAGCCCGTCGGCCACGGTCTGGGGTTGCAGCCCTTTGAAAGTGAGGTGCACCGTGGGGTCGCCGGTGATCTCGACCTCGAACCGTTCGCCTGCGTCGCCGAAGTTCCAGGCGGGCTCCAGGTTGTCCTCGCCCATCAGCCAGTTGACCGCAGCGGTGATGACGGGTTCGCCGTTGATGACCGCCTGCCAGCGGAAGCGGCGCGCGGCCACGGTTCCCGCGGTGATGGGGAAGGGCTCGTAGTCGATGTCCGCGGTTGCCACCGCAATGTCCTGGATCGTCCTGATCTCGGGATCGATGCGAAATCCCATGTGGTCGGCGATCATTCGCACCGACATCTGGAATCCCTGTTCCAGCAGCGCCGCCATCGGCCCCTGCACCGCCTCTTCGGGTGTGCCGCCGAAGCCCATGATGTGACGGACCACGTCCGGCGCGTTGTAGGTGCGGATGTCGGAGAACTCTTCGGCGCGCACATGGGTGACCGCCGATGACAGCCCCGAGACCATCAGCGGGAAGCGTTCGGTGATGCCGCCGGGGTGGATTCCCGACCCGTGCAGCGTCACACCGGCCTGCAGCGCGGCGTCGGCGACGGCCCGATGGCGCGGGTGGCTGAGGTCCGGATAGACCCAGCCGACCGGAGTGACCACGTTCTTGCCGGACCGCAGGATCGCGATCACTTCGTCGTCGTTGGGGATCAGTGGGCTGTAGACGACGCAGTCGGCAGCCAGGGCCAGGATCTCGTCGACGTCGGTGGTGGCGGTGACGCCGATGGGGTCGATGCCGACGATCTCGCCGACGTCGCGGCCGTTCTTGTCCGCGGAGTGCACCCAACAGCCGGCCAGTTCGAGTTGCGGATGGTTCAGCACGCATTCCACGGCGGCTTTTCCGACACCCCCGGTCGCCCACTGGATGACGCGAAATGTGGACGGTGTGGGGGTCATGGGTCACCTTCCGGTGGGATGAGTGGTATGCCGGCTGGCAACGTATGACCTTATGACAGCGACTGTCAACGAATGCGCGGAAATCTCCGAAACATGCGTCCCGGAGACGAGAAAAATCCGATAATTCTGCGGTGCGTAAGACAGCAATCGCAGTAGCAGCTGCCCTAGTCACGGCTGGGTGGACGGGGATGCCCACGGCGGCCGCGGACAACCCGGTCTGCACCAGTACGTGGTGTTCATTCCTGTCGCCGAGCCGCAACATCGGCTGCGAACTGAGCTACCAGCGGGGTAGCGGCATCCCCGACGAAACGTACTGCCAAACCAACTCGCCGCCGCTGTCGGTGCGCCTGAGCACCGACGGGTCGTTCAAGAGCTGCTCGGGGGAGACCTGCCTGGGTAATTCGGGCCAAGGCACCCCGACGCTGGCTTACGGTCAATCCGCCGCGGTCGGCCCCTTCACCTGCCGCTCCGAATCCAACGGTGTCACCTGCACGGTCGCCTCGGGTCGAGGATTCACCCTGTCCAGCTCGGGAGCTACGCCCGTCGGGTGACCGCAGCGGCGCGATCGGCTGCCGCCTCGTCGGTGCGACGGACGAACCTGCGCAGCAGGGTAGTGGCGCTCGCGATGCAGACCACCAGCAGCGTCGGACCGACCGTCACGATCAGGATCTGCGAGATGTCGACGGGCAGCGTGAAGATGCACGCGACCGCGGCGACCGGGAACATGCCGCAGATCAGCCCGAGGCGCACGCACAGCCGGGTGTGCAGGCGGTGCCAGTCGCGGATGTCCTGATCGGTCCAGCCCCGTTGCGGCAGTGCCGCGTCGGCGAGGCCGGGCGCGATGGCGCCGGTGATCATCTTGGAGGTGGGCTTGCGCACCACGCCGCTGGCCACCACCGACCAGACCAGGAAGGTGGCCGGGATGAGTTCGGTGACCTGCACGATGCGCGGGTTCTTGGTGGTGAACGCGACGGCCAGCGAGACGGCGGCGCAGACCAGCACGGCCACGTTGACGAATTCGATCTTGCGTTTGCGCACCACGGTGGACAGGCCCTGCAGGGTGGCGACGACGATCGCACCCACCAGGGCCAGGTACGGCGTGACGCCGAACATACGCAGGCCGTAGTACGCCAATACCGGCGGCACGGTGTTGATCACGGTCGTCTGCGCGTATTCGCGCAGGCTTTTCGGGGCGTCGAACCCGGCGCCGGCCGATTCATCGGAAGTAGTGGGGTTTTCTTGCGGCACAGACCGAGCGTACCGACGCCCCCGCCGATGTAGTTAGCTGACCCTAACTAACGCGGCGCTGAGCGGCGGGCGGCCGCGCCGCGGGTGAGCCGGTCGATGATTGCGTGGCCGGCCCGGCGCACCGGGTGGCGCAGCGAGGCGGTGTCGGTGGGATCGGGGTCGAGCACGTCGCCCGCGGTGACGACCGTGGAGTCCAGCGCGTTGCCCAAGCGCCGGTGTCCGCCCACCCGATGTACGAGGTAGCCCGCCAGCGCCAGGCTGGCCAGTCCGATCGGCACCGCCGGGTTGGTCCAGGCCCACCTTCGTGCCGCGGCGATCAGCGTGGTGCTCGCTTTGTGCACCACCCGCGCCGGAATGCCGTCTTCGGCGGATCCATCGCTCACGTCGCATCGTCTCCTTGTGGTCTGCTGTGAACCTACTGGATCAGGTGCCCTGATCAGCGGCGCAGCAGACCCACACCCAGCAGCGCCGCGCCGAGCAGGGGGCAGATGGTGCGCACATGGTTCCACGCCGTCCACGGCCCGGAGTAGGCATGCCACGCCGGCGCGGCATCCGTCGCGAGCCGGACCTTGTCCAGCTGTTCGTTGAGCGGCACGTTGCATGCGGCGGTGACGACGAGCGCGACGACGGCCAGCACCGCGCCGGCCAGCAGGTAGCCGCTGCCGCGGCGCGCCAGCTGTGTCACCGCGACGATGCCGACCGCCAGTGCAGTGACAGCCGCCCCGAAGAACAGCGTCAAGAATGGTGGATTCGCTTGTGCGGCAGCATTTATGGCACGCATCGCGACAACCGCGTCCACCGGGTTGATCCGGTCCAGGCCGCGCATGACGAAGGCGGAGAAAGCAAAGAACAGGCCGCCGACGGCCGCGTTGCCCAGAGCGGCGACGACGGTCAGAACGCTCAGGGGGCTGACACGCTTGGACATAGCGGCAATCCAATCAGGGCGGCAAGGCGATCGTTTGGTGAGCACCCCCGGCCGAGCGCGATTTCTGCGACGGGTTTACGGCGCGTCGTGACGTTCACTCTCACGCGGGGACTCAGGCCGCCGAGGTCATCGGTTCGTGCAGGGCTATTACGTCCGGGGCATTCTCGGGGTGTAATGGCCGGATGGAACTCATGGTGCCCACCGACTCGATGTTTCTGTTCAGCGAATCGCGGGAGCATCCCTTGCACGTCGGTGGCCTGTCGCTGTTCGAGCCTCCGGAGGGAGCCGGACCGCAGTTCGTCCGGGAGTTCTACGAGGCGCTGATCGCCAACGACGAATTTCAGCCGACTTTCCGGAAGCACCCCGCGAAGATCGCGGGTGGAATCGCCACTCTCGCTTGGGCTTACGACGACGAAGTCGACGTCGACTACCACGTGCGGCGCTCGGCGCTGCCGTCGCCGGGACGGGTCCGCGACTTGCTGGAGCTGACCTCGCGGGTGCACACCGCCCTGCTCGACCGGCACCGCCCGCTATGGGAGGCGTACGTGATCGAGGGCCTGCAGGACGGCCGGTTCGCGCTGTACACCAAGATGCACCATGCGCTGATCGACGGTGTCTCGGCGGTCAAGCTGATGCAGCGCACGCTGTCCACCGACCCGCACGACACCGAAGTCAAAGCGATGTGGAGTTTGCCGCGGCCGCCGAAACCGGCAGCCCCCTCCGAAGGAGGCTCAAACCCGCTGAACTCACTGATGAAACTGGCGGGGTCCCTCAAAGGGCTTGCGGGAGTTGGCCCTTCGACGTTGAAGCTGGCCCGCGCGGCACTGCTGGAACAGCAGTTGACGCTGCCGTTCGCCGCGCCGCACACCATGCTCAACGTGAAGGTCGGAGGAGCGCGGCGGTGCGCGGCACAGTCCTGGTCACTGGACCGGGTCAAGAGCGTCAAGCAGGCCGCCGGTGTGACGGTCAACGACGCCGTGCTGGCGATGTGCGCAGGTGCGCTGCGTTACTACCTGCTCGAGCAGCACGCACTGCCCGACACGCCGCTGGTGGCGATGGTGCCGGTGAGCCTGCGTTCGGAGGCCGACGCCGACAGCGGCGGCAACAAGGTCGGCAGCATCCTGTGCAACTTGGCCACCGATGTCGAAGACCCGGCGAAGCGGATCGAGATCATCGCCGAGTCGATGCGCCGCAACAAGAAAGTGCTCGCCGACCTGCCGTCGTATGAGGTGCTGGCGTTGTCGGCGCTGAACATGGCGCCGTTGCTGTTGTCCGGTGTGCCGGGGTTCCTCTCGGCGGTGCCGCCGCCGTTCAACATCGTCATCTCCAACGTGCCCGGGACGGCGGACCCGCTCTACTACGGCGGGGCGCGGCTGGACGGCAGCTACCCGCTGTCCAACATCCCGGACGGCCAGGCGCTGAACATCACGCTGGTCAACAACGCCGGCAACCTGGACTTCGGGCTGGTCGGCTGCCGGCGCAGCGTGCCGCACCTGCAACGGTTGCTCGCCCATCTGGAGTCGTCGCTGAAGGACCTGGAGCAGGCCGTGGGAGCCTGATGCCGCGGCTCAGCGCGGGTTTGCTGCTGTACCGGACACGCTGCGGTGTCGTCGAGGTCCTGATCGCTCATCCGGGTGGTCCGTTCTGGGCGCGCAAGGACGACGGCGCCTGGTCGATCCCGAAAGGCGAGTACACCGACGGCGACGACGTGTGGGCGGCCGCGCAACGCGAGTTCGGCGAGGAGCTCGGGCTGCCGGTCCCGGCCGGGGCACGCATCGACCTCGGCGCGGTGCAGCAGTCCGGCGGCAAGATCGTCACCGCGTTCGCCGTCGCCGGTGATCTCGACGTCACCGACGCGCGCAGCAACACCTTCGAGCTGGAGTGGCCGCGCGGGTCGGGCAAGATTCGGCAGTTCCCCGAAGTCGACCGAGTCGGCTGGTTCCCGGTGGCGCAGGCCCGGATCAAGCTGCTCAAGGGCCAGCGCGAGTTCCTGGACCGCCTGATGGCGCACCTTGACGCAGCGGAGTAGTGCCGGGGCCATTGGGCTCGCGCTCGACACGGGCACAATGGGGCCCATGCCGCCGACGCCAGCCCAGTCCACCGCGCAAGACCCGCAGGCGCTGTTGCTGCGGCTGCTGGACCCGGCGAGCCGGCCTGACCCCTACCCGGTGTGCGCGCAGCTGCGCGATCTCGGCCCGGTCGAGCTGCCGGGCGGCAGCTTCGTCATGTTCTCGTCGTACCGCGACTGCGACGACGTGCTGCGGCATCCGTCGTCGAGCAGTGACCATTCCAAGTCGACCGCGGCGCAGCGGATGATCGAGGCCGACCAGACGCTACGCCGGGAGACGCCGCCGGGATTTCTGTTTCTCGACCCGCCCGACCACACCCGGCTGCGCAAACTCGTCAGCAAGGCGTTCGCGCCGAGGGTGGTCAACGCGCTGCAACCCGAGATCGGTGCGCTGGTGGACGGACTGCTGGGCCGGATCGCCGAGAAGGGCAGCTTCGACGTGGTCGCGGACTTCGCCTACCCGCTGCCGGTCGCGGTGATCTGCCGGTTGCTCGGCGTGCCGCTGCACGACGAGCCGAAGTTCAGCCGGGCGTCGGCGGTGCTGGCGAAGTCACTGGACCCGTTCTTCGCCGACAGCGAGGCCGACGACATCAGCAACGCCCTCGATGCCGGCGCGAGCCTGCGCGAATATCTGCACAGCCTCATCGCGCTGCGGCGCCGCGACCCCGGCGACGACCTGATGTCGGGGTTGGTGGCGGTCAACGACTCCGGCGATCAGTTGACCGAAGAGGAGATCGTCTCGACCTGTCTGCTGTTGCTGGTCGCCGGGCACGAGACCACGGTGAACCTGATCGGCAACGCGATCCTGGCGATGCTGCGCGACCGCCGGCAATGGACGGCGTTGAGCCAGGACCCATCCCGGGCGTCGGCCGTGGTGGAGGAGACGCTGCGCTACGATCCGCCGGTGCAACAACTCAGCCGAATCGCGTTGGACGACATGACAATTGGCGGAACCAACGTGGCCAAAGGGGACATGATGACGCTGCTGGTGGCCGCAGCGCACCGTGATCCCGCCGAATTCGAGCGCCCCGACGTCTTCGATCCGGATCGTGTTGGGTTGCGGCACTTGGGTTTTGGCCGCGGCGCCCACTACTGCCTGGGTGCGCCGCTGGCCCGGTTGGAAGCCAGTGCGGCGTTGTCGGCGGTGACGGCACGCTTTCCCGGCGCGCGACTGGCCGGCGAACCGCTGTACAAGCCGAACCTCACCCTGCGCGGTCTGTCGACGCTGACGGTCGCGGTCTAGTTGCCGTTGCGGCCCGGACGCCCGCCGGCCAGGTTGATCATCAGCGGTATGGGTGTGGCGATGGGACGGGTGGCTTCCGCATCGTGGTAGACGCCGATCGTGAATTCACCGGTGGTCTCGATCGCGAATGAGAGCTGCGGGGTGAAGCAGCGATACTTCGACGCCTTGTTCTCCTCGTCCGGCCATTGCCAGGCAGAGCGCAGGGTGCCGCGAATCGACCCGCCGGGATCCTTCGCGACGACGAACAGCTCCGGGTCGAAATCGCCACCGGCCGGTGCGTGCACGACCAGCACCAGCGGGACCGTCAGCCAGATCGGAACCTGGTTGATGTCGTAACTGGTCGTCGGCAGACGGGTGGCGTCGATAGCGGAATCGTCGATGTTGGCGGAACCCGCCACGAGTAGTGCGGCTACGTGCATCACGACAGCTTAACGGGGCGAGGTTGGCGAAAACCCGGCGTTGGCAATACCGGTCGAATCAATTCAAAGTGCGGCTTCGTCGTCGTCGTCGACGTCGTTTTCGGGGTTCTTTTCGGCCAGCACGATCGACATCGGGACGGGTGTGGACAACTCGAATTTGCCGTCGGCGTCGTAATAGGCGCCAATGGTGTATTCACCTTCGGTTTCCACCTGAAATGCGAGCTCCTGGGTGAAACACCGGTACTTCGACGGCAGCTTTCCGTCATCAGGCCAATGCCAGGCTGCGCGCAGCGATCCCAACGCTTTGCCGGCCGGATCCTTGCACACCACGTGCAGATCCGGGTCGTAGTCGCCACCGGCCGGCGCATGCACTACCAGAACCACCGGAACCTTTGCCCATAACGGCATTTGGTCGACCTGAAACCACGCCATGGGAATGGAGGTGGCGTTGATCGCGCCATATTCGTCGAACGCGGCGGTGCGTGCAACGAACAGTGAACATACGTGCAGCATCACGACATCTTAAGGCTGCGCCACGTAATCTCCGCGGCGGCCGCGCCATTCCACCGCCCATCACGTGTCTTTCCGCAAAAGCCCGGGCACGATGTCGCCCAAGCTGAAAGTGACCGGCTGGTCCAGCTGCGCGTAGGTGCACGAGCGCGGTTCGCGGTCGGGGCGCCATCGGTTGAATTGGGCGGTGTGGCGGAATCTCACGCCCTCCATGTGGTCGTAGCGGACCTCGACCACCCGCTCCGGTCGCAACGGCACGAACGACAAATCCTTGCCCGCGTTCCAGCGTGAGCCCTCGTTCTTGCGTGGCGTGCGTTCGCCGGATTCGTGCGCGGCCCAGTTCCACGGATGCTGGTCGAACTCGGTGACCAGCGGCTGTAATTCGGCGAACAGCCGTCTGCGTTCGGCCATCGGGAAGGCGCCGATCACCCCGACCGAGGCGAGTTGACCGTCCGGCTGATAGAGCCCCAGCAGCAGCGACCCGATCGCGTCGGCGCCCGATTTGTGTACGCGATAACCGGCGACCACGCAGTCGGCGGTGCGTTCGTGCTTGACCTTGAACATCACCCGTTTGTCCGGCTGGTAGGTGACGCTCAACGGCTTGGCGATCACCCCGTCGAGGCCGGCGCCCTCGAACTCGTCGAACCAGCGTTGCGCGACTGCGGGATCGGTGGTCGCCGGGGTCACGTGAAACGACGGTCCCGAGCCCGTCAGCGCCTCGACCAGCGCCGCGCGCCGCTCGGTGAACGGGCGCCCGGTGTAGTCCTCGTCGTCCAGGGCGAGTAGGTCGAACGCGATGAACGACGCCGGGGTCTGCTCGGCCAGCATCCGCACCCGCGAGTCGGCGGGATGGATACGTTGTTGCAGCGCTTCGAAATCCAGGCCGTGCGCGGTGGCAATCACGATCTCCCCGTCGATCACGCAGCGGGGCGGCAACTCGCTTTTGACCGCGGCGACCAGTTCGGGAAAGTACCGCGTCATCGGCCGTTCGTTGCGGCTGCCCAGTTCCACCTCGTCGCCGTCGCGAAAGCAGATGGAGCGGAACCCATCCCATTTGGGTTCGTAGGAGGCGTCGTTCGGGATCGTCTTGACCGGCTTGGCCAGCATCGGCGACACGGGCGGCATGACAGGTAAATCCATTGGATCATTGTGTCGTGCGGCATGCTGGTAGCCAGACATGGCTGCCAAAGCAGAAGAACTCGACGTCGACGGCATCGCCGTGCGGGTGACCAACCGGGACAAGGTGTACTTTCCCGCGCTGGCGACCGACGGCACCAAAGGCCGGCTGATCGACTACTACGCGACGGTCGGTGCCGGCCCGATGCTGACCGCCCTGCGGGACCGGCCCACCCATCTGCAGCGGTTCCCCGACGGCATCGACGGCGAGGAGATCTACCAGAAGCGGGTGCCGCAGCATCACCCCGACTACCTGGAAACGTGCCGGATCACCTTCCCGTCGGGACGTACCGCCGACGCGCTGAAGGTGACGCACCCGGCGGCGATCGTGTGGGCGGCGCAGATGGGCACCGTCACGCTACACCCGTGGCAGGTGCGCTGCCCGGATACCGACCATCCCGACGAGTTGCGCATCGACCTGGACCCGCAGCCCGGCACCGGCTTCCTCGAGGCTCGCACGGTTGCCGTCGAGGTGCTGCGGCCGCTGCTCGACGAACTCGGTCTGGTGGGCTACGCCAAAACCTCGGGCGGTCGCGGGGTGCACGTCTATCTGCGGATCGCCACCGACTGGGACTTTATCGCGGTGCGTCGCGCCGGTATCGCGCTGGCCCGCGAGGTAGAGCGGCGCGCGCCGGAGGCGGTGACGACGTCTTGGTGGAAGGAAGAGCGCGGACAGCGCATTTTCATCGACTTCAACCAGAATGCCCGTGACCGCACCATGGCGTCGCCGTATTCGGTGCGGCGCACCCCGATCGCGACGGTCTCGATGCCGCTGAGCTGGGACGAACTCGCGGATGCGGACCCTGACGACTACACCATGGCCACGGTGCCCGATCTGATTGCCGCGCGGGCGGACCCGTGGGCCGGGATGGACGAGGAGGCGCAATCGCTGGCGCCGCTGTTGGAGATGGTGGCTGCCGACGAGCAGCGCGGGTTGGGGGATATGCCGTATCCGCCGAACTACCCGAAGATGCCGGGGGAGCCGAAACGAGTGCAGCCGAGCCGGGATACGGACTTGAAGAAGAAGTCCTGAAGGGCGTTTTGGTCCTGCTGGGCGTTCCGCTGAGGTGTGGCCGCGTGTGAAGCTGTGGCGTTGAGTGTGAAGTTTGGGCGTTGAAAGTGTTGTGGTGGCGGGATTTTCACGGTTTTCGCGCCCAGGGTTCACGCCCAACGCCCAGGTTTCACACCCAACGCCCAGGCTTCACACCAAGCGCCCAGGCTTCACGCGCAACGCCCAGCTTCACGCGCAGCGGCGCGGTTCCGCGGCGCTAGGGCGTGGTTTTACGCGGCTGAGGTGTCGCGTGTGAAGCTGTGGCGTTGAGTGTGAAGTTTGGGCGTTGAAAATGTTGTGGTGGCGGGATTTTCGCGGTTTTCGCACCCAGGTTTCACACCCAACGCCCAGGGTTCACGCCCAACGCCCAGGTTTCACGCGCAGCGCCCAGGTTTCACGCGCAACGCCCAGCTTCACGCGCAGCGGCGCGGTTCCGCGGCGCTAGGGCCTGGTTTTTCCCGGCTGAGGTGTCGCGTGTGAAGCTGTGGCGTTGAGTGTGAAGTTTGGGCGTTGAAAGTGTTGTGGTGGCGGGATTTTCGCGGTTTTCGCACCCAGGTTTCACACCCAACGCCCAGGGTTCACGCCCAACGCCCAGGTTTCACGCGCAGCGCCCAGGTTTCACGCGCAACGCCCAGCTTCACGCGCAGCGGCGCGGTTCCGCGGCGCTAGGGCCTGGTTTTTCCCGGCTGAGGTCTCGCGTGTGAAGCTGTGGCGTTGAGTGTGAAGTTTGGGCGTTGAAAGTGTTGTGGTGGCGGGATTTTCGTGGTTTTCGCGCCCAGGGTTCACACCCAACGCCCAGGCTTCATGCCCAACGCCCCGGCTTCACACCCGACGCTACCGCTTCACACCCGACCCCGCTCAGCCTCCCGGCGCAACAGCGATCGACTTGGTCTCCAGGTACGAGTCCAACCCCTCAGGACCCAGCTCACGCCCGTACCCGCTGCCCTTCACACCACCGAACGGCGCGAACGGGTCCATTGTGTAGCCCTGGTTAATGCCTAGCGTCCCGGTGCGGATGCGGCCGGCGATCGCCAGCGCGCGATCGGTGTCACCGGTCCACACCGAGCCGGCCAAGCCGTAGTCGGAGTCGTTGGCGATGGCCACCGCGTCGTCCTCGTCGCGGTATGGGATAACGGTGATGACGGGACCGAAGATCTCCTCACGCGCGATGCGCATCGCGTTGTCGGCGCCCGCGAAAAGAGTTGGCTTGACGTACCAGCCGCGGTCCACGCCGTCGGGCATCTCGGTGCCGCCCAGCACCATTCGCGCACCCTCCCGTTGCCCGATTTCGATGTACCCGCGCACCCGGCTCTGCTGGCGCTGGGAGACCAGCGGGCCGAGCTGGGTGTCCTTTTCGGCGGGGTCGCCGACCCGCAGCGCTCCCATCTCGGCGGCCAGCGCGTCGACGTACTCGTCGTGGCGCTGCTGCGGCACCAGCACGCGGGTCAGCGCGTTGCAGATCTGCCCGCTGTTGGACAGGCTGGCCGATCGTACGCCCGCGGCGACCTGCTCCGGGGCGGCGTCGTCGAGGACGACGGCCGCGGACTTGCCGCCGAGTTCGAGGCTGACCTTGGTCAGGTTGGGCGCACATGCGGCTGCCACCGCGCGTCCGGCCGCCGTGGAACCGGTGAACGACACCTTGTCCAAGCCGGGGTGGCTGACCAGGGCTTCGCCGACATCGCGGCCGCCCAATACCAGCGTGACCACACCCTCCGGCAGGCCCACACTCGCCAACATCTCGGCCAAAAGCAAGGCATCCAAAGGTGATTCGGGCGCCGGTTTGAGCACCACCGTGCAGCCGGCCAGCAGCGCGGGCACCAGCTTGGTGACGATCAGGAACTGTGGCATGTTCCACGGCACGACGGCGCCGACGACGCCGACCGGTTCCTTGCGCACCTGGACGTCGGTGCCGAAGAAGCCGCGCCGGTTCTCCTGCCACGGGTGGCGCTCGGCCAGGTCGCAGAACGCACGCATCATCATCGCGGGCAGGCCCACCTGCGCACGCTGGGCGAAGGTGATCGGAGCGCCTATCTCGGCGCTGATGGTCTGGGCCATCTCCTTGCGCCGCTCGTCGTACACGTCAGCCAACCGCCGGATCGCGGCAATGCGATCGGCGGGTGCGCCGCGTCCCCAGGAGTCGAAGGCCGCGCGCGCGGCAGCGATCGCGGCGTCGACGTCGGCGGCGCTGGCCGCGGTGACTTCGGCGATCGGCTGCTCGGTGTGCGGAGAGATGACTTCGAAAACCTGCGATCCCATCGGCCGCCTTCCAGTATCAACTACTTGCGATTCGGGTATTGAGCATATACCGTCGGCCCTGACGGAAGACAGGAGCCGTTATGCCCCGATTTCCCAAGCCGCCGGAAGGCAGCTGGACGCAGCACTATCCCGAACTGGGCACCGGGCCGGTGTCCTATGAGGACTCGATCAGCCCGCAGATCTACGAGTTGGAGCGCGCCGCGATCTTCAAACGCGCTTGGCTCAATGTCGGCCGCGTGCAACAGCTTCCACGCAAGGGCAGCTATTTCACCAAGGAACTGAAGGTCGTCAACACCTCGATCATTCTGGTGCGCAACGCATCTGGACAGATCAACGCGTTCCACAACGTGTGCCGGCATCGCGGCAACAAACTGGTGTGGAACGACATGCCGCTCGAGGAGACCAGCGGCACGTGCCGCCAGTTCACCTGCAAGTACCACGCGTGGCGCTACGACCTGGACGGGAACCTGACGTTCGTGCAGCAGGAGGGCGAGTTCTTCGACCTCGACAAGAGCCGTTACGGCCTGGTGCCGGTGCACTGCGACGTCTGGGAAGGCTTCATCTTCGTCAACTTCGCCAAGCAGCCGGAACAGACGCTGCGGGAATTCCTGGGCCCGATGGTGACCGCACTGGAGGGATATCCGTTCGACCTGATGACCTCGCGCTGGTACTACCGCTCCGAGGTGAAGGCGAACTGGAAGCTCTACATGGACGCGTTCCAGGAGTTCTATCACGCGCCGGTACTGCACGCGAACCAGTCGCCGACCGCGTACTCGAAGGCGGCCGCCGAGGCCGGGTTCGAGGCCCCGCACTACCGGTTGGAGGGCCCGCACCGATTGGTCAGCACCTCGGGTGTGCGGGCCTGGGAGATGTCGGCGGAGATGCGCAAGCCGATCGAGGACATCTGCCAGAGCGGCCTGTTCGGGCCGTGGGACAAGCCGGACCTGGGCCCAATGCCGCCCGGGCTGAATCCGGCGAAATGCGATCCGTGGGGCCTGGATTCGTTCCAGTTGTTCCCGAACTTCGTCATCCTGTTCTGGGGCCAGGGCTGGTATCTGACCTACCACTACTGGCCGACGTCCTACAACAGTCACATCTTCGAGGGCACCCTGTATTTCCCGCAGCCGCGGACTCCCCGCGAGCGGGTCGCCCAGGAACTCGCGGCGGTGTCGTTCAAGGAGTACGGCCTGCAGGACGCCAACACGCTGGAGGCCACCCAGAGCATGATCGAGTCGCGGGTGGTCGACGACTTCGTGCTCAACGACCAGGAGATCCTGCTGCGCCACCTGCACAAGGAGACCGCGGCGTGGATCGACGAGTACCAGCGCACCGACCCCGCGAGAGTGTGACTCCGATGTCTGCCGTGCTGCCAACCGAATTCGCCGACCTGGAACCGTTCGCCGACTGGTGTCTACCCACCGAACCGCAGCGCTACGCCAAGCGGCTGGCCAGCTCGATGGTCGAGATGAAGGCGTTCTACGACGCGATCACGCCACGCGCCGAAGAGGCCCTGGCCTACTGCGACAAGTTCCCACTCGACGATCTGCCCGAAGACGTGCTGAACCTGATGCACCTGCTGTATTCGATGATCATGGTGTCGTTCCCGGTGGAGTGCTGGAAACAGCCCCGGGTACCCGACTCCGGTGCTTCCACCCTGGACTGTGTGTCCGAGCCGTTCCCGTGACCACCGTCCTGAAGGCGGCGCGCTGGGCCGACGTGGACGCCGGCGTGGTGCGCGAATCCGCCGTGGTGGTGGTGGATGGCAACCGGATCACCGACGTCAATCCCGAAGGGCCGCTGCCAGCTTCGGCTTCCGTCATCGATCTCGGCGACGTTACGTTGCTGCCGGGGTTGATGGACATGGAACTCAACCTGTTCATCGGCGGCCCGGGCGGACCTGAGGGCCTGCCCGCCCCGATGCACGGTGTGCAGGACGACCCGGCATACCGCACGCTGCGCGCCGCGGTCAACGCGCGCACCACCCTGGATGCCGGTTTCACCACGGTGCGCAACCTCGGGCTGATGGTCAAGACCGGCGGCTACCTGCTCGACGTCGCACTGCAGCGCGCTGTCGAGCAGGGCTGGCACACCGGCCCGCGCATCTATCCGGCCGGGCACGCCGTCACGCCCTACGGCGGGCACCTTGACCCGACGGTCTTCCAGCGCTTGGCGCCCGGGATCATGCCGTTATCCATCGCCGAGGGTATCGCCAACGGCGTTCCCGACGTAATCGCCTGTGTGCGTTACCAAATCAGGCACGGCGCCAAGTTGATCAAGGTCTCCGCGTCCGGCGGGGTGATGTCGCACAGCACCGCGCCGGGCGCCCAGCAGTACTCCGACGCCGAGTTCGCCGCGATCGCCGACGAGGCCCACCGCGCGGGCGTCCGGGTGGCCGCCCACGCGGTCGGCGACACCGCCATCCGGGCGTGCATCCGCGCCGGCATCGACTGCATCGAGCACGGCTTCCTGGCCTCCGACGACACCATCCAGATGATGGCCGACCACGGGACCTTCCTGGTCTCCACCACCTACCTGACCGAGGCGATGGCCATCGACCGGATCGCGCCCGAACTGCGCAAGAAGGCCGAAGACGTGTTTCCCCGGGCAAAAACCATGCTGCCCAAGGCGATTGCCGCCGGGGTGCGGATCGCCTGCGGCACCGACGCGCCGGCGATCCCGCATGGCCAGAACGCCAAGGAACTCGGGGCGCTGGTGACCCGCGGCATGACACCGATGCAGGCGATTCGCGCCGCCACGGTAGTGGCCGCCGAACTCGTCGAAGCAGACCACGAATCGGGCCGTTTGGCGCCGGGCTACCTGGCCGACGTGATCGCGGTGCCCGGCGACCCCTCGCGCGATATCGGTGTCACGCAACAGGTTTCGTTCGTCATGAAGGACGGGCAGATCTACAAGACGCCGGCGGCCTGAGCGGGAGACGGCTATGGAACTCACCGAGAACATCCTGTGGCTGCTCAAGCAGGCCTTCTACTACTCGCTGACCACCGTGAACGACGCCATCAGCAGCCACGGTGTCAGCACCGCGCAAGTCGGTGTGCTGCGCCAACTTTCGAACGAGCCGGGCCTGTCCGGCGCCGAATTGGCCCGACGGCTGTTGATCACCCCGCAGGGCGTGCAGCTGGCTCTCACCGCCCTGGAACGGCGCGGCTTGGTGCAGCGTAAACCCGACCCGGCGCACAAGCGCATTCTGCACGCGTATCTGACCGAAGACGGACGCAAAGTGGTGGCGGCGGTGTTCGCCGACGCGGTGGCCGCTCACGAGGAGGTGTTCGGCGTGCTGAGCGCCGAAGAGAAGGAAACGTTGCGCGAACTGCTGGCCCGGGTGGTGGAGAAGGGCACCGGTAACCAACTCTTCGAAGACCACGTCGAGGAATGAGGGATGAGGCACCCGGTGTATCTAGTACTTGATACTGATGACAAGTAGTTGATATTGTGATGGTGATGCATGAATCCCCGCCCGCCGTCGCCGACGAGGTGGCCACCGAGACGGTGACCATCGAGCTGAATCGGCGCTCGACCACTGTGGCCTACGCCGCCGGCGACACCCTGCTGCAGACCGCCCGGATGGCGGGGCTGAACGCCCCCTCATCCTGCGAGATCGGTTCCTGCGGAACGTGTATGGCGCGATTGACCGAGGGCTGCGCCCGGATGATCAACAACGACGCGCTCGACGACGACGAGGTGGCGGAGGGCTGGGTGCTCACCTGCCAGTCCCTGCCCACCACCCGTACGGTTCGGGTGGTGTACGAATGAGCCGGGTGGCCGTGGTGACCGGCGGCGCCTCGGGCATGGGTGAGGCGACGTGCCACGAGCTTGGCCGACTCGGGCACCAGGTCGCCGTCCTGGACATCGACGAGGTTGCGGCGCAACGCGTCACCGATGCGCTTCGGGCGCAGGAGATCACCGCCGTCGGTGTCGGCGCCGACGTCACCGACCGCGCCGCTGTCGAACGGGCCTTCGCCCACGTGCGTGCCGAACTCGGGCCCGTGTCGATTCTGGTCACCAGTGCGGGCATGTTCGGCTTCTCCCCGTTCGCGGAGATCAGCACCGAGTCCTGGAACCGGATCGTCGACGTCAACCTGACCGGCACCTTCCACTGCTGTCAGGTCGCCCTGCCGGACATGGTGGCCGCGAAATGGGGCCGCATCGTGATGATCTCGTCGTCCAGCGCCCAGCGCGGCTCACCCTTCGCCGCGCACTACGCGGCGTCCAAGGGCGCGGTGATCACCCTGACCAAATCGCTGGCCCGCGAATACGCCGCGCACGGAATCACCGTCAACAACATTCCGCCGTCGGGCATCGAGACCCCGATGCAGCACAATGCGCAGGCGGCGGGGTATCTGAAGTCCAACGAAGAGATCGCCGCCAACATCCCGGTCGGTCACCTGGGCACCGGCGCCGATATCGCCGCGGCAGTCGGGTTTCTGTGCTCGGAGGCAGCGGGTTTCATCACCGGCCAGGTGCTGGGTGTCAACGGCGGAGCGGTGATGTGAGGGAGGTTCACCAATGACGCGAGAGGGCAGGCCGGCCGAGGGTTCCTGGACCGAGCACTATCCCGAATTGGGCACGGGGCCGGTCTCTTTCGCCGATTCCACGTCGCCCGAATTCTACGAGCTGGAACGTGAGGCGGTCTTCAAGCGGGCGTGGCTGAACGTGGCCCGCGTCGAGGAGCTGCCGCGGGCCGGTAGCTATCTGACCAAGGAGATCGAGGTCGCCCGCGTCTCCATCATCCTGGTCAAGGGCCGCGACGAGCAGATCCGGGCCTTCTACAACGTCTGTCGGCATCGCGGAAACAAACTGGTGTGGAACGACTTTCCGCACGAAGAGACACGCGGCACCTGCCGGCAGTTCACCTGCAAGTACCACGGCTGGCGCTACGGCCTGGACGGCGCGCTCACCTATGTGCAACAGTCCGCGGAGTTCTTCGACCTCGACCCGGCCCGGCACGGACTGGCCCCGGTGCACTGCGACGTGTGGAATGGGTTCGTCTTCGTCAACTTCGATCCCGAGCCGCGACAGAGCCTGCGCGAGTTCCTCGGCCCGATGGTCACCGGGCTGGACGGCTACCCGTTCGACAAGCTGACCGAACGCTACGAATGGGTCGCGCACAACAACAGCAACTGGAAGATCTTCGCCGACGCGTTCCAGGAGTACTATCACGTGCCGTCGCTGCACCCGCAGCAGGTGCCGCCGGAGGTGCGTGACCCCAACGCCGGATTCACCTGCGGCCATTTCCAACTCGACGGTCCGCACCGGCTGGTCTCGACGGCCGGGCGGCGGCGCTGGCTGCTGCCGCCCGACTACATGTATCCGATCGAGCGGGCCACCAAGAGCGGTCTGGTCGGTCCGTGGCGCACGCCGGATATCGGCGAACTACCGGCGGGTCTGAACCCGGGCGGCATCGAGCCGTGGGGGATCAGCAACTTCCAGATCTTCCCCAACACCGAGATCCTGATCTACGGCGGCTGGTATCTGCTCTACCGCTACTGGCCGACCTCCTACAACACCCACCGCTTCGAGGCCTACACCTACTTCCACCCGGCGCGCACCGTGCGCGAACGGATCGAACACGAGGTTGCCTCGGTGGTGCTCAAGGAATTTGCGCTGCAGGACGCCGGCATGCTCGGCGGCACCCAGGCCGCGCTGGAATACGGGATCGTCGAGGACTTCCCGCTCAACGACCAGGAGATCCTGGTGCGCCACCTGCACAAGGTGGTGGTCGACTGGGTCGAGGCCTACCGCCGCGAGCGGCAGCCGGCGGGGGTGTGACCATGTCGGATGCATTGCTGCCCAGCGCTTTCGCCGAGTTCGAGGAGTATGCCCAAACCTGGTGCCTGGCAACCGAAACCGAACGCTGGAACCAGCGGCTGGCCAGCACCATGGCCGAGATGCACCGGTTCCACGACGCATTTCTGCCGCGCCTGGAAGAAGCCATCGAGTACTGCGACAAGTTCGAGCTGGACAACCTGCCCGACGACGCGCTCAACCTGCTGCACCTGATCTATTCGCTGATCATGGTCGCCATGGCGGTGGAGATCATGCACCAGCCCGCCCCGACCGATGCCGCCGACGCCGTGATGAACCGCACCGGCGAACCGTGGCCGTAACGAGAGTGCAAGGAAAAAACAATGAGTCTGCTCACCATCACCAAGCTCAGCGATTCGGTCGGCGCCGAGGTCACCGGCCTGAATCCGGACCGGCTGACTGACGACGCACTCGGCGCGGCCATTTTGGATGCGTTGGAAGACAACGGAGTTCTGGTGTTTCGCAACCTGGGGCTCGACCCGGAGACTCAGGTCGCCTTCTGCCGCCGCCTCGGTGAGGTCGACCACTCCTCCGACGGGCACCATCCGGTGGCCGGGATCTACCCGATCACGCTGGACCGGTCGAAAAATTCCTCGGCGGCCTATTTGAAGGCCACCTTCGACTGGCACATCGACGGCTGCACGCCCACCGGAGACGAGTGCCCGCAGAAAGCCACCGTGCTGTCGGCGGTGCAGGTCGCCGAACGGGGCGGCGAAACGGAATTCGCGAACTCCTATGCGGCCTACGACGCGCTGACCGACGAAGAGAAGCAGCGCTACGGGACGCTGCGGGTGGTGCACTCGCTGGAAGCCTCGCAACGGCGCGTCACCCCCGACCCGACCCCCGAACAGCTGGCGCGCTGGCGATCCCGGCCCACTCACGAGCACCCTCTGGTGTGGACCCATCGCAGTGGCCGGAAGTCGTTGGTACTGGGCGCTTCTGCCGACTACGTGGTGGGCATGGATCCGGACCAGGGCCGCGCGTTGCTGGCCGAGCTGCTGGACCGGGCGACCGTGCCGGAGCGGGTGTACAGCCACAACTGGTCCGTCGGCGACACCGTGATCTGGGACAACCGCGGGGTGCTGCACCGGGCGGCTCCCTACGACCCCGATTCACCGCGCGAGATGCTGCGCACCACCGTTCTCGGTGACGAGCCGATCCAATAGCCCGAAGGGAACCGCAGTGACCAAGTCCCTACTTTTCGTCGAAAGCAAGCCCGCCTCATCGGATGTGGTCGACGAATACCACCGCTGGCACGACGAGGTCCACATTCCCGAGATGCTCGCCGTCGACGGGTTCGTGTCGGCGCGGCGCTGGCAGACCGACGGCGAGTCCTTCATCACCCTCTACGAGATCGACACCGACGTCGAGACCGCCCGCACCACGCTGCGCGCCGCCCTGGACTCCGGGAAAATGTCCAGACCCGTTGTGGTCCATACAGATCCACCGCCGGCGATGCGCTACCTGAGCCTGGTCAGCGAGCATCCCCGGGGTTCCTGACCCCGCACCGTGCCTTGACCCCGGTCGGTTCGGTCAGGCGTCGCGCAGCGCCGCGACCGTATCCGCGATGGTGGTGCGGGCGTCGCGGAAAGTGATCCCGAGATCACGTTCGGCGGGCGAGTCGTCGGATTGCGGCATCTGGGTGTAGTACTGCATGCCGGCGGCGGTGAACGGGTTGTCGAACGGCAGATACGGTCCCACAAAATCCAAAAGCGTTCCAGCAGCCCGCAATACGGAGTCGGGAACCGGAACCGAGATCATCGGGGTGCCGGCGGCGTCGCCCAGCATCTTCGCCAGATCCGCCACCGCGACCCGCTCACCTCCGGCCATATAGCGGCGCGGTCCGCGACCGGGCTCCAGCAGGGCCGCGTGCAGCGCTGCCACGTCACGCACGTCTACCACCGTCCAGGCGGCGCTGCGGCCGGGAATGGTGTGCATCTGCAGCGCCGCTCGGACCCCTTCGCCGGCCTCGCCGAACTGGTCACCCACCGGCGGTCCCAGCACCATGCCGGGATAGGTGATGTTGACCGGCGCGCCGGCGTCCTGCAGGCCGCGGGCGTAGATCTCGACCTGGGCCTTGGAGGTTCCGTAGCCGTCGGTTCCGCCGACCACCGGCAGGTCGGCGGTGAGCGTCGGCAGGTTCGGATGGAACAGGGCGGTGAAGCTCGACACGTGCACCACCGGGTCCAGGCCCAGCTGGACGGCCTGCCCCAGCACGTTGCGGGCCCCCTCCATGTTGGTGGCCAGCATCTGTGGGGTCTGCCGTGGGTCGGTGGCCACCAGGGCGGCGCTGTGCACGACGGCGTCGCAGCCTTCGAGTGCCTTACGCACCGACTCGCCGTCCTTGATGTCACCGATGACGTAGTCGGAGGTATCCACCCCCAGTGCGGCGACCGAAGTCTTCAGACGTTCGGGCTTGCGCACCAGGAACCGGACGGAATGCCCGGCGTCGGCGATGGCTTTGGCGGTCCAGCCGCCGACGAACCCCGTGCCTCCGGTGATCAGAACATGCATGCTTGCATTCTGCAATCGGCTTGTGCCCTCGGCCACATCGGGCTTGGGTTTCCGCGAATCACCCGTTGGGTAGTTCACTTTCTGAACTTTCTATTCCAGGAGGAACACCCGCCGTGGCCGTCAGCTTCCAAGACGTGATCAAGTCCAAATACCTGCTGTTGACGACATTCACCAAGGACGGCCGCCCCAAGCCGACCGCCATCTGGGGGGTGCCCGAGGGGGACCGCCTGCTGGTCATCACCGACGACGATTCCTGGAAAGTCAAGCGGATTCGCAACACGCCGCGGGTGACCATCGCCAAGAGCGGCGGCCTGGGCAGCCCGAAGAGTGAGGCCGTGGCGGGCGTCGCGCGTATCCTGCCGAAGTCCGAAACGAGGCGGGTTTACCACGCGGTGCTGCGGCGCTACTGGTACCACGCCTGGTGGTTCTATGCACACTCGATCGTCCGCGGCGGAATCGACAAAGTACACGTCGGCCTCGAGGTTTCCCCGGCCTGACATAAGTCCCCGGCTGAACCTGCCACCATGGAGCAGTGACCACAGCAATAATCGTGGGGGCTCTGGTCTTGTTGGGCCTGGGCATCGTCATCAACGGGCTGTTCCGATTGCGGAATTGGTTGAAGAACTCGCCCCCGCTGCCGCCGCCGCAAGACGACGACGAACCCGACTAGCGAACCGAACTAGGCCCCTATAGGTGGGCGGCCGCGAAATCCGCTGCCTGCCCGGCCATTCCGTTGACGGCGTACAACGTGTGCGCCACGGTGGGAGTGGTGCCGCCGCCCGCGCAGATATTGTCCCCGTCGGCGCACAGCTCGATGGTCTTGGCCTGGTAAGCGGGCCCGATGACGATCTGGGGTGCGCCGTACTGATCGAGGAACTCCGACGAGGGTGTCCCGAATAGTGCTACGGCGGCAACGTGATTCGCGACGTCCGGGGACAGCGGTTGAGGTACCGCGGCGGCCGGAACTCCGGGCGGCACGGCGGCCGCGGTGACGTAACCGGCCAAGGCCGCGCCCTGGGAGTAGCCGCCCAGAATCTGCTTGGTGTTGGGACAATTCGTTGCCGTCGACTGGACATGGCTGCCGGCATCCCGAATTCCGTCGATCACCGACGACGCGAACTGCGGGCTGGCGAAGTCGGTGCTGGCCGGATAGTTGACCGGATACACCCCGAGCGACCGCCCGCCGAGCTGCGCGCGAAGCGCATCGACGAAGGGGCCGCCGACGCTGCCGAGGCCCGGTGGCTCGCCGCTGCCGCGGGCGAAGATCACTTCGACATCCGGGCACGGCGCGGCGCCGGCCTCTGGAGCGGGCTCGAACAGCAACGCGAAAGCGCCGAGCACTGCGGTGACGCCGATGCCCGCGGCGATGCGGCGAATCGGTGTAGTGCTGTTCATGAGGTGTACCTGTCCTGCGCGCTGCGCGAAATATGTTCGGCCACGGACCGTCCCGCGCGAGAGAGACTTAACGTTGTGCTCGCGCGGGACAGCCGGTGATTGGGCCGCGATTTACTTCTTGAATGCGTCCTTGATCTTCTCGCCGGCGTCTTTGAGGCTCGACTTGGCCTGGTCGACGCGACCCTCGTTCTCGGTGTCGCGGTCGCCGGTGACCTTGCCGACGGCCTCCTTGGCGCGACCGCCCAGGTCCTCGATCTTGTTCTTCGCTTTGTCTTCGCCGCTCATGTCGCTCCTTGTTGGTCGCGTTCGTGGACTCAGCCCGAGTACCCGATCACGGGCGGATCAAAAACTTCGCCGCCGCCGGCGGAACGAGTGCGCGACGCGGTTCCCGGCGTCTTTGACGTTCGCTTTGACCTGGTCGAGTCTGCCCTCGTACTCGGTGCGCCGGTCACCGGTGAGTCGGCCGACGGTTTCCTTCGCCCGGCCGCCCCAGTACTGCGCCGTGTTGCTCAACCTGTTCCCTGCCCTGTTTGCAGCCATGTTCTGCTGCATACCCGCAGGCCGATAGCTTCATTCAGGCGAGGGCAAGGCTGCTGGCGGCTAGCTGGTTGGCACCGTCCCGCGGGGCAGGGTGAGCGGCAGGTCGGCGTAGGTGGCGATACCCGGGGCGGCGGCGACCACAGCCGGGATCGCGTTGATCGCGGGCATCGCCGTCATGATGTGCCCCAGCGCCATGAACTCGGCGAGCGTGGTGGCCTGGAAATACGGCGGCGGCAGGAAGCCGACCTTGGTGGTCACCGTCGGCTGGCCGTCGACCTGGATCACCCAGCCGTCGCCGTCGATCTTCCAGTCCGGCTCCAGGGTCTGACCCTTGCGCCACCGCACGTTGAGGTCGACGACGGTGTTGCCGCCCACGATGCCCTGCCAGCTGATGTACACGCCCGCAACGCATCCGGCGTTGATGGTCCACGATTCCATCGCGAGGTCCTCGGTGGTTTGGGCGAATTCGGCGACACAGCGCACCTCGTCGAGTTCGACGCCGAGCGCGTCGGCGACCAGCCGGACCGCCTCGCCGAAGATCGCTGTCCCTTTCTGCGCCATCTGGGGCAGGTCGGGGTTGTCGATCGGCTGACCGAACCCGACCGGCTTCTCGGTGTCCGGCGAGTCGTAGAAGGTGGTGTCGGCGGCCTCGTTGACGGTGATCTTGTCGACCCGGTTACACACCATCGCCGACACGATGGCCAGCAGCTCGGCGAAGCCCGGACTCACGCCGGACCCGAACATCGTCGAACCGCCCTTCTCGCAGGCCTCGAGGATGCGGTCGCGGCCGGCGCCCAGGTTGTGCCCGGTGATGAACGACGCCGTCGTCACCACATTCACGCCTGCGGAAAGGATCCGGACCAGCTCGTCGACGTCGATCCACATCGGGTTGTAGACCACGCAGTCGGGTTTGAGGGCCAGCAGTTCCTCGACGTCGTTGGTGGCGGTCACCCCGAGTGGCTCGATGCCGACCAGTTCGCCGGCATCGCGACCGGCCTTCTCCGGGGACCAGGCGTAGCATCCCACCAGTTCGAACTGGGGGTTGGCGGCGAGCGACTGTAACGAGCTCTTGCCGACGTTTCCGGTGGTCCATTGCACGACGCGATATTTGTTGGGCACTCGCTCAGCATAGGCAAGCGCACCGCGCTCAGTAAGAGGATTCGGCCGCCAGAATCTCGGCCAGGAACGCGTCCTGCGGCGGTTCGTCCAACCGCGCTCGGACCCAGCGGCGGATCCGGTCCCGGATTTCCCGCGGTTCGCTGACGTCGGCGCCGACGACCACCGATGTCGACGGCCAGTCGTGATCCCAGGCCTCCGATTCGGTCAACGCGTGCTGCCGGCGGTCGAAGAGCGCGACAGCGGCGCGGCCCCGGGCGTCCAGGGCGGCGGTGCCGGTCACGTTCCCGGACCGCACCCGCACCGTGATGTCGGTCGCCGGGTGCGGGCCGATGAGGGCGGCGCGGACTTCGGCGATCACCGTCGGACCCGCTGCGGTGACGCGCCAGTCGACGGTGTCCTCGGCCGCGTCGAAGATGCCCGGCGGCACCGCGGCCCAGTTGATCGAGGCGACGCCGCGGCCGATCGCCGCCGCGATCCCCGGGCCGGCGTCGGAGCCCGCGGCCAGCGCGTAGTCGTCCCGACGCCGTTGCTGTAACGCCGGTGCCGAGGCTGAATCATCGACGGCCGCAAACAGTTCCGCCCAACCGATACCGTCGACACCGATCTCCTCGGCCAGCTCGGCACCCGCCCGCACCAGCTCCCGTACCCGGCGATCGCCGGAACCCAGCAGGGCGATCAGGGTCACCGCGTGCGGGGCGAGCAACCCGGCCACGTCGGAGTCCAGGGTGTCGTCGGAGAAAAAGGCCTGCGCGGCGACGGTCAGCAGCGCCACCTCGACGTCCAGCAGCGCCGCATCGAGACCCGGGATGCCGTCGCGCCGGCTCGCTGGCCACCATCGCCGCAACCAATGTCCGACCGCCAGTCTGTGCAGCGGCGCCAGTGACCCGGGCACCACGTCGACGCCGCCGACGTCCGCGCCCGACGCGATCGCCAGATGCCCCTCGGTTCCTACCAGACGCCACAGCCAGTCCGCCCGATCCGGATCGGTGAACGCGACCTGCACGTCATCCGCCGGGTCCGTCACGGTCCAGACCAGCACGGCCCCGGCGACTTCCAGGGCCGCGACCAGCGGCGAGGGCGGTGCGGGCTCGTTGACCAGTCTCATCCGGCCGCCTGCAGTTCCAGCATCGACTTGATGCGCTGGCGATGGTCCAGGCTCACCGATCGGGCCACGCCGTCCAGCAGCGTACGGACGTCTTCGACGTCGTCGCAGGGCTCCTGCCAGACGTCGCGCCCGTGCAGCCGTGCCCACAGCCGGCTCAGGTAGGGCTGGGCGAATGCGGCCAGCTCGTCAACCACCTGTTGCTGGCGCGGATGAATCGGTCCGCCGTCGGCGAGATACCGTCGCGCGTGCAGAACGTAGGCCTCCTTGCGCAGCCGGGCCTGGATCCGGGCGGCCAGCGCGTACCGGTTGGTGACGGCGCGGTCCAGCGGCGCGAGCTCGACGGCCACCTCGATGCCGGCCACCAGCGTGGCCTGCTTGTCCTCGCCGAGCAGACCCCAGGGCGCGCAGGAGCGGTCGACCTCCTCGGCGCACAGCATCGGGATGTCGGGCAGCGCGTCGCGGTCCAGGGCGCGCCGCAAGGTGGCGCGTACCCGGTCCAGCACGGTCCGGTCCAACGGCCGATCGCCGTCGGATTCTCCGGTGATCTGCGGTGGTCGTTGCGGCGCAACCGAACTCAGACCCAGCGCAACTATCGACCACGGCAGCTCGGCGGTTGCCCCGTGGGCCAGTGCACCCAGGTTGTATGGCGTGGTGTCGACCACCATCGCCGACCAGACCCGCTGGCGTGCGGTGGCCGCGTTGTGTCCGTGCGCGAGGCCGAGCACGGTCCGCAGTTCGGCCAGAAACGGTTCGAGCACCAGATCTTCGGCCCGCACATCCCGCCAGCTGCGGTGCAGCTGGGACGTGAGCGCAGCGACGACTTCGGCGTCGGCGATGTAGTCGTTGAGCACCTCGATCGCGGTGCGGTCCCGGCCCCGGTGGATCTCGCCCAGCACCTCGGCGGCGGTCTGACGATCATGAGGCGTCGGCGCACCCTTGGTCACCGCGAGCTCGAAACACACCTGGAAGTACAGCTCCTGAGCGTTGCCGCTGCGGATCCGCAACCGGCGGCGCTCGGCCTTCAGTAAGTCGAACCAAGCTGCGGTGCAACGCAATTGGTCTGCATTCTGGGCAATGAGGCTGCTCATTGCGGCGGCCGCGTCGGCCGCGACGACCGGTGCCGAATACTGCGGGTTGGACCGTAGGCGCAGCACCAGTGGGTCGATGATGCGTTTGAGGGTCCGGGTCAGCGGGCCACCGTCGTCGGCACTGAGCACCTCGACCCCGGACCCGATCGCACGCCACGCCTGCTCGATCACCGCGCGGCGAGGCTGTCCCACACCGGCGGAGGCCGGCGCCTGCGGATCGGCGCTCATGGACCCAGGATATTGACTCACCGCGCACCATCCACGGCGAACGTCACCAACGCACCCCAGAACAACGGACTGGCGGTGACATCGCCGTCCCGCCAGCGCCGCATTTGCGCACGCTGCCAACGGTTCACGGCACACCCCGCATCGTCTTCCTGATGCGCGCTGTCCACGGCCGTCACCAACTCGGCCATCGGATCGGCGGAATCGTCCGCCCCAGAGCCGAATTGCCGGTAGGCGGCGGTGGTGGGCAGCGACCACAGCGTGGCGGTCACCAACTGTGCCCCGCCGAGGATCATCGCGGCCACCAGACCCGTCGCCTCGTCGAACTGATAGTCACCACCGGACGCGCAGGCCAACAGCGCCACTCGCGGCGGCATCGGCGTCCTGGCCGCCATCAGGTCCGACGCCGTCAACGGCCGGTGGTCGCCGATCGGCGCGGCGTTCCCGGGCATCGCCGCCGAACACGCCAAGTGCAGCGCGGCCCGTTCGGCGTGACCCGCCTCGCCATCGGCTGAGCTGGCGTGCCCGACATAGAGGAGCCGACTTGGTTGTTGCGCAAGCATTTCCGCCAGCCAGCGGCGGTCGGCGTCTTGGCGGCGGAACAGCTCGACCGCGGCGTCGGCGTCCGGCAACACGGTCCGCCGGCCCATCATGTCGCCGTAGTAGCGGGCCAGCGGAGTCTGCTGCGAAGGCCTGCCCAGCACCGAACCCAGGGCCGAGTCGGGACGCTGGCCCGGCACCCGAGGATCCAGTATCAGCAGCGGTGGGCGATCCCGACGGGACTGCCATGTCACTGCCGCGCGCGGTGTGTGCACGATGTGCTGGGGCACAGCCAGCAGCACGTCGACCAATTCCATCAACCGGAAGCCGTCGGTATGCGCGTCGATATCGGCCAGTTGCCAGGGGATTCGGGCTGCGCCCCGGCCGGCGGCGGTGATGGCTTCCTGCCGGGCGCGCACCAATTCCTGGTCGGTGGGCCCGGATTTCGGTAAGGCGAGTTGACCCCAGGGCACCCGGGCCAGCCGCGCGCTGGGCGAGACGAACAGCGTCGGGCGCGGTCCCGTCGACCCTGTCAGGCACTCCCACAGCAGCTGCCAGCCGGCAGTGGCGATCAGCAGCACACCGAGGATGTAGGCGACGGTGAGCTCGGAATCCGGTGTGGCGAAAGGTCCCCGGGTGAGCGCCCGTGCGATCGCCTCGCGACGGCCTTCGGACCCGACGGGCTCGGGCAGTGCATCGGTGATTTCCTGCAAGGCCGCCAACAGAATCGGTTCCTCCACCACCCAGGTCACCGGCGGCCGGCCGACGACTCGCAAGCTGGCGTAGGTGGCGATCCCCACGTCGGCGTAGCGCAGGATCAGCATCTCGGTCACGGCCAGGTGCACCAGGCCGGCCCGGCGGCCGTGACCTCCCGGCCGTACCGCTGGTGCGCCAGCGCGCGATACCTGCCCAGGATCGGCTGCGCGTCGGGCTGCATCCGCAGCGCGGGCAGCGGGCCCAGCCGGGTCAGCGAAAGCGGACCCGAGGCGGGTCCGTCGCCGATGTCGACGAATGCCGGTGGGGTCGCCGTCGCCTCCCAGTCGGCGATGGCCGCACGGCGTGGCTGATCAACGAAAGTTCCTCGGGCACTGTGGTACTCGACCAGTTCGGCGACCAGTTCGGAGTTCTCCCACTCCCACGCGACGGCGAACGCGCCGGCCAGTACCGGCGCCGAGACGCGTTGCGCCCACGAGCTTCTCGCATCGGCGTGGGCGATCGAGTAGCGAACCGAGTCGACGGCCAGCGCGGCGGGAACCTTGAGGTCGGCGGCCCGCTCGAGCTTGGTCATCGCCCGCCGGTGCTCGGGGGTGCCGACCTCGCCGTGCAGCAGTCCCAGCGACGTGGCCTGGCGTGCCTCGGTTTGTCGCAGTGTCTCGTCGGGATCGCCCGAGCCGTCGAAACCCATGTCCGCCAGCGCATCGGCCCGCCACACCACCCCAAGGTGATTGTCCAGCAGCGCGTACTGCAGCCAGCTACTGCGTGGCGACGAGTCCAGCAACTCCCGGGCCTGCGCGATCAGCTCGACCGCCTCGGCGAAGCGACCCCGGAATATCGCGATCCAGCTGCGCTGCAACAGGATACGGTGCAGGTGCAACGGCTTGCCGAGCTCGCGCCAGTGCCGCTCGGCGTGTTCCCAGCACTCGTCGGCGGCTTCCAGCGCACCCGCGGCCAATCGGGTGAGGCCCAGATACAGCCAGCAGCGCGACACATCGTGAGCACGCGCGTACCGGGCGATCACCGGATAGGCCTCCGACACCAGCCGCTCGGTGGCGGTGTGATCGCCCAGCGACCAGCCCGCCGCCGCGCGCTCCAATTGCGTTCGGGCACTGTCGAGTTCCCACCCGTTGGCGTTCGCCCGCGCGCCGGCGCGCCGCAGCCATGGTTCGGCTTCGGCCAGCCGTCCCGTCTCGACGCAGAATCTGCCGTAGCCGGTGGCCGCCGAAACCCAGAGATGTTCGGCATATATCGAGCTGCCGAAGCCGCGGTTCAACGCCTCGAGCACCTGGTCCCAGAGGGGGACCGACCGCACCTGCAGGTCGTCGTCGCACAGCGCGACAGCGCACAGCGTCCGGGCGTGCAGCAAGAGCAGACCGTGCTCGTCGGCCAGATCGGCGAAAGTATCGTCGCCGTCGTCCAGGTCGGCCAGAGCGGTTGCGGCGCCCTCGTGATCGCCCTGCGCCGCGGCCAACCCGACCCGGAGAAGTCCTGCTCGCCGGGAATAGCGCTGCACCAGGTGCGCGATCGCGGGACCCGGCATCTGCACCAGGGCGGCAGCGTCCGGCCGGGTGCCGGCGAGGATCCCACGATAGATCGCCAGCGGCCCCAAGATGCGCCGAATGCATTCGCGCACACCGTCATTCGCGCCCCGAACCAGGTAGATCTCACCGAGCTGGGCGAAGACCTCCAACAGCAGATCGTCGCGATCTTCGTGCTCGATGAGCGGCATCAGCGACAACAGCAGATCCCGCGCCGAATCCTCGTCGGCGGCGCACGCCAAGTCCCGCGCGCGCTCCAGCTCGTCGCGGATCGACACGGCTGCATCATAAGTCCGGCGCGGCGGGCATCGACTGTATGCCCGCCGCGCCGGATCACCCCTCATCAGCCGCAGGTCACCTTGATACTGAAGTCTTTGGTGATCATGCCCGCCAGCGGGTTTCTCAGGTCCGCGCCCTGCGCCTGCCCGGTGATGGTGTAGGTCTTGCCCTCCACCGCGACCTTGGCCGAGCCGACCTTGCTGCCCATGTTGTCGGCCACCGACAGGGCATTGCCGTCCACGACCAGAGCCAGCGAGTCGACCGTGGGCGGGTTCGCGTCGGTCATCACCACCGCCAGTGCCTGTTGCTGGCCGTTGGTGGCCCCGCTGCCGATGTTGATCTTGCCGCCCTGTTTGACGCAGGTCACCGACGACGGGTTGACCCCGGCCAGGTCGGTGCCGCCCACTTTGACCTCGGTGGCGCCGCCGCCGGCGGAAATACTCGATGCCGGGCCGTTGGACGCCGGGCCGGCCGTGTGGCCGCCGCTGGAACACCCCACCAGCACCGTCGCGCAGCCAAGGGTGCCGATCGCAGCCGCGATAACACGATTCATCGAACTTCCTTCCGTCATGCGCCGCCCCGTTGGCGTCGTCATGGCAGAAGTACAGACCGCCGCGCTCGCTACCGATCCCAATTATGGTGGCGGCATGTCAAGTGTGAAGTGGCTCAAACAGCCCGAGGACCACGACTTTCCAGCCGCCGCCGACTATCTCGCCCTGCTCGCCGACATGCACACCGTCAACGACGTGACGGACAAGCTGCGCGCTGCGAGCATCGTGCACAAGAAGGCCAAGGACATCCTGCGGGCCGCGCGGTTACGGCTGCTGCCCGAGGAAAATCCGCACGTCGCCGCGGATCTGGCCAAGATCAAGAAGGGTCAGCCGCTCTCGCCGATCCTGCTGGTGCGCGGCGATTACACCAAAGGTGTCCCGCTGCAGATCGCCGACGGCTACCACCGGGTGTGCGCGAGCTACCACACCGACGAGAACACCGATATCCCGGTGGTTTTGGTCTGAGGGCCGAGGAGTTATTCGTCGACCGCGACGCCACCCCGGGTGCGCCGGCGGCGATGGGAGGTTTTGCCGGTCGGACGGCGGTTGCGTAGCCGCGGTTGCCCGGACGAGTCGGGCACCGGTGCCTCGACGGTTTCCGCCGTGGCGGCCTCGGTGTCCTCGTCGGCGACCGTTTCCGGCTCGGGGCTCTCGTCCTTTTCCAGGTTGACGCCCGCGGGGGCCACCTCGGTGTCAGCCGGGACGGTCTGGCTGGTCTCGGTCTTCGCCGCGACGGTCTCGGCGTCTTCCTCGGCCTCGGCTGCCTCGACGCCGTCGTCCTCGGCGTCGGCAACCTCGTCCTCGTCGTCTTCGTCTTCGTCGTCAGCGACGTGATCGTCGGACTCGCCGACCGCGCCGCGCTTCTTCCCGCGCAGGCCGCGCTTCTTTTCCTTCTTGTCTTTCTTCGGCTTGATCGGTTTCGGCGGAGGCGGCGGAAGCTCGGCGACGAACGACAGGTAGAACGCGAAGAAGCCCAGCACCGCGATCGCGGCGGCAGCGCCGTAGATCGCGAACAACCACTGGCCGGCTTTGTCGAGGCTGAGCCAGTTCTCGCTGATCGCGGTGCCCACGATCAGGACTGCGGCGGTGACATGCGCCACGATCGACCAGGTTCGGATCGTGAGTGCCAACTGCGGTGTGCCCAGTTCGGGCTTGCGGGTGCGTAACAGGGTGAACACCACCGGCAGCGCGGCCAACCCGATCAGCACGCCTGCGACGATGCGCAGCGCCATCCCCAGCCCCTGACTGGTGTCGCCCACCAGTTCGGGCCATCGGGGCAGTACGAAATAGAAGTAGAGGACGCCGGCGCCGATCGTGAACGACGCGTGCCACAGCATGGCGACTTTGCGCCCCATACCCCTCCTCAGGCTGGTCTGCTCAGGCCGCGGAAGTCGACCGGGACCGGTATCGTCCCTGGTCACACGGCGGACCGTTTGGCGGAGGATGCGGGATTTGAACCCGCGAGGGCTGTTAACCCAACCCGCGTTCCAGGCGAGCGCCATAGGCCACTAGGCGAATCCTCCGTGGTCATGGTAGCGGCTGAACGGAGTCGAGTGTCCCTTGGACCTGCCGACCGGCCTCTCCAAGCCGTCGCCGAGGCGTCCGATCGCAGGTATTACACTCGCCGATGGACCCCGCGCGGCGTCTATCCTGTGAACTCCCCCAGGGCCGGAAGGCAGCAAGGGTCAATGGACTCTGTCGGGTGCGCGGGGTCCCCTCTGTGAGATCACGTCTGATTTCGTTTCTGACGGCGAAAGGGCCGCATGGTGTCGTTCGAGTCCCTCAGCCCTGACGAACTGTCCGGGGTGCATGCCCGCCACCAGCAGGAGTACGCGGCACTGCAAGCCAAGAAGCTCGCGCTGGACCTCACCCGCGGAAAGCCGGCACCCGAGCAGCTCGACCTGTCCAACCAGCTGCTGAGCCTGCCCGGCGACGAATCCAAGGACAGCTACAGGGACCCGGAGGGTACCGACACCCGCAACTACGGCGGCCTGCACGGCCTGCCCGGCCTGCGGGCGATCTTCGCCGAGCTGCTGGGCCTACCCGTGCAGAACCTGATCGCCGGCAACAACGCCAGCCTGGAGTTCATGCACGACGTCGTCACCTTCTCGATGCTGCACGGCGGCGTCGACTCGCCGCGGCCCTGGATCAAAGAACCTGCCGTCAAGTTCCTGTGCCCGGTACCCGGCTACGACCGGCACTTCGCCATCACCGAGACGCTGGGCATCGAGATGATCCCGATCCCGATGCTCGAGGACGGCCCCGACGTCGGCCTGATCGAAGAACTGGTCGCCGCCGACCCGGCGATCAAAGGCATGTGGACGGTGCCGGTGTTCGGCAATCCGACCGGGATCACCTACTCGTGGGAGACCGTGCGCCGCCTGGTGCAGATGCAGACGGCGGCCCCCGACTTCCGGCTGTTCTGGGACAACGCGTACGCGGTGCACACGTTGACCCACGAGTTCATCCGTCAGGTCGACGTACTGGGACTGGCCACCAAGGCCGGCAACCCCAACCGGCCCTACATCTTCGCCTCCACCTCGAAGATCACCTTCGCCGGTGCCGGTGTGAGCTTCTTCGGCGGATCGCTGGGCAACATCGCCTGGTACCTGCAGTACGCCGCGAAGAAGTCGATCGGCCCGGACAAGGTCAACCAGTTGCGGCACCTGCGCTTCTTCGGCGACGCCGACGGCGTCCGGTTGCACATGCAGCGGCACCAGCAGATCCTGGCGCCGAAATTCGCGCTGGTGGCCGAGATTCTGGAACAGCGGCTCGGGGAGTCCAAGATCGCCTCGTGGACCGACCCCAAGGGCGGTTACTTCGTCAGCCTCGACGTCATGCCGGGTACTGCGCGTCGCACGGTCGCGCTGGCCAAGGACGCAGGTATCGCGGTCACCGAAGCAGGTGCGTCCTTCCCGTACCGCAAGGACCCGGACGACAAGAACATCCGGATCGCGCCGTCGTTCCCGTCGCTGCCGGACCTGCGCGACGCCGTCGACGGGCTGTCGACCTGCGCGCTGCTGGCCGCCACCGAGTCGTTGCTCGACAGGTAGATCCGCGCGTCGGCGCAGCGGTCCGCTCAACGCGGGGAGCGCCTGACCACGGCTCCCCCTATCGGTGGATGCCTGATCCCCCTATTGGTGGGAATTTCAAAGTAGCGCAAGGCTTTTGGTCTGTTACCAGAGCACCCGACAGTGCGCTGAGTTAATTTCAGTCTGCGCCGTATCCGGGTCCTGAGAGCCGTCGAAATCCGGTTTTTGGAGTGCGGCGATCGGTTGCTGAGCGCCGAGGTTCGGTGCCGTCGAGTTCTGGTCGGGAGGCCTTCGTGTCGTCGCATGTGGTTGCAGCTCCGGAGGCGCTGGAGGCGGTGTCGGCGAAGTTGGCCGGTATCGGTGCTGCGGTCAGGTCGGCGGCAGCATCGGCGGCGCCGGCCACGGTGGGCTTGGTGCCGGCGGCCGCCGACGAGGTGTCGGCGGCGGTGTCGAACTTCTTCGGCGACTTCGCCCGGGAGTTCCAGACACTGGACGCGCAGGTGGGGCTGGCGCACGAACGGTTCGTGAGCACCATGTCCGCGAGTGCGGCGGCATATGCCGGTGCCGAGGCGGTCAACGTGGCGCCGTTGCAAACCGCGCTGGATGTGATCAACGCGCCGACGGAGTGGTTGTTCGGGCGCCCATTGATCGGCAACGGAGCCGACGGCGCCGCGGGCACCGGGCAGGCCGGAGGGGACGGCGGCTTCCTGTGGGGTAACGGTGGTGCCGGTGGTTCGGGCGGGGCCGGGCAAGCCGGTGGCAAGGGTGGATCCGCGGGGCTGCTCGGGCGTGGCGGTGCCGGCGGAGCCGGCGGAGATGGTCTCAACGGTGGCGCCGCGGGGGCTGGCGGGTCGGGCGGAGCCGGCGGCTGGTGGGCCGGTCGCGGCGGAGCCGGTGGTGTCGGTGGGATCGGCGCGGACAGCACGACCGGTGCCGGGGGCGCGGGTGGTGCCGGTGGCGCCGGAGGTGTCGGGCGGGCGGTGTTCTGGGGACCCGGCGGCGCCGGCGGAGCCGGTGGTGACGGCGGATCGAGTTTGGCGGCGGGCGCCACCGGTGCCGCCGGATACACCGGCGGGGCCGGCGGCCGGGGCGGTGCCGGCGGGACAAGTTGGGGTCTGTTCAGTGTCGGCGGTTCCGGTGGCGCCGGCGGCGACGGCGGGGTGGGTGGTGTCGGTGGAACCGGCGCGGCCAGCACGACCTGGGGTGTGGTCGGCGGGACCGGTGGAATCGGGGGCGCCGGCGGCAACGCCGGGGCAGGCGGTGCCGGTGGCTCGGCGGGTCTCTTCGGGACGGGCTTCCTGGGCGCCACCGGGCATACCGGTGCCGCCGGTGTGGGTGGTACCGGCGGTTCTGGTGGCACCGGGGGCCTGGGTGGCGCCGCGACGGCCGGCTTCAACGCTTTCGGCGCTGCTGGCGGCACCGGCAGCGCCGCCGTCGGGGTGTCCGGCGGGGCCGGAGGTGTAGGCGGAACCGGCGGCTCCGGCGGCACGGTGACCACCATCTCGGGCCTGAACTCCCCGTACGGCGTCGCGCTCGACCCGGGCGGCTACGTCTACGTCACCAACCCCAACGGCGCCGCGGTGTCGGTGATCGATCCGGTGACCAACACGGTCGTCGCCAGCATTCCCGTCGCAAATCCGACAGGTATCGCGGTCAATCCCGGTGGCAATATCTATGTCACCAACCCCAACAGCAACTCGGTCGCGGTGATCGACCCCGTCACCAACACCGTCACCGGCGGCATCGGAGTCGGGCAGACTCCCTACGGGGTGGCGGTCAACCCGGGTGGCGACGTCTACGTCACGAACGCCTCCGGCAACTCGGTATCGGTGATCAACCCCGCCACCAACACGGTGACCGGCATCGGGGTCGGCCAGGCCCCCTATGGAGTGGCGGTCGATCCGGGCGGCAACGTGTACGTCGCCAACTACGGCAGCGACACGGTGTCGGTGATCAACCCGGCCACCAACACCGTCACCGGATCGCCGATCGGCGTCGGCGACGGTCCGTACGGCGTCGCGGTCAATCCGGGCGGCAATGTCTACGTCACCAACACCGCCAGCGGCACGGTCTCGGTGATCGACCCCGCCACCAACACCGTCACCGGCACCGTCGCCGCTGGGAGTTCTCCCTACGGGGTGGCGGTCAGTCCGACCAGCGACTACGTCTTCGTCACCAACCGCCTAGCGGACGGCACGGTCTCGGTGATCAACCCGACCACCAACACCGTCACCGCAACCATCCCGGTTGGTTCGTCGCCGTACGGCGTGGCCATCGACCCGGTGACCGGGGCGGTCTACGTCGCCAACTTCCAGAGCGGCACCGTCTCGGTGATCAGCGCATGACCTGACTTAAAGTTTGCCGGTTCGTCCCGGAGAGGAGGCGCGACAGGGTGCTGGGGCTGGCCGCTGACGCGCGGAGCGCAGTTGCTGTTGTTTTTGAAGTTTGCTGTCATCGGGCGTAGTTAGGAGATATTGGTGTCTTCATTCTTGGTTGTCGATACGGATGTGCTGGCTGCGGCGTCGGCGGACGCCGCCAAGATCGGTTCGGCGGTGAGGTCGGCGGCGGCGTCGGTGGCTCCGGCCACGATCAGTGTGCTGCCGGCGGCTGCCGACGAGGTGTCGGCCGCGGTGTCGACTTGGTTCAGCGAATTCGGGCAGGAGTTCCAGACCGTCGGTGCGCAAGTGGGTCTGGCACACGAACGCTTCGTGCAAGCGCTGAACTCGAGTGCCGGCGCGTATGCCGGGGCCGAGGCGGCCGCCGTGGCGCCGTTGCAGACGTTGCTGGACGTGATCAATGCGCCGACGGAGTGGTTGTTTGGGCGCCCGTTGATCGGTAACGGAGCCGACGGCGCCGCGGGCACTGGGCAGGCCGGTGGCGACGGCGGCTTCTTGTGGGGCAACGGTGGTGCCGGCGGTTCGGGCGGGGCTGGGCAGGCCGGCGGTAAGGGCGGATCGGCGGGGCTGCTCGGGCGCGGTGGCGCCGGGGGAGCAGGCGGAAACGGCGTCAACGGTGGGGCCGGCGGCGCCGGCGGGGCCGGGGGAGCCGGCGGCTGGTGGAGCGGGGCCGGCGGGGCCGGCGGTATCGGCGGAAACGGGGCGGACAGCACGACGGGAGCCGGCGGTGCCGGGGGCGCAGGCGGTGCCGGGGGTGCCGGGCGCTCGCTGCTGTTCGGGATCGGCGGACACGGCGGAGCCGGCGGCTCGGGGGCGGCGAGCCTCACCGTAGCTGCCTCGGGCGTCAACGGCGCCTCCGGCGACACCGGTTTCGCCGGTGGCGCGGGTGGCCGCGGCGGCGCGGGCGGGGCCAGTTGGGGGTTGTTCGGTCACGGCGGGGCCGGCGGATTGGGCGGTGACGGCGGTACCGGCGGCGTCGGCGGCAACGGCGCGGCCAGCATCAGCTGGGGCGTCGCCGGTGGTTCTGGCGGCACCGGTGGGGCCGGCGGCAACGGCGGCCTCGGTGGCGCCGGGGGTGCCGCCGGTATCTTCGGGACCGGCTTCTTGGGTTCCACCGGACACGCGGGTGCCGCGGGTATCGGTGGTGCGGGTGGTGGCGGTGGAACCGGAGCCACCGGTGGCGCCGCGCTCGCCGGCTTCAGCGCTCCGGGCACCGCGGGCGGCGCCGGCAGTGCCGCGCTCGGCCAGACCGGTGGGGCCGGCGGCGTCGGCGGCGCCGGTGGTTCCGGCGGCACCGTGACCACCGTCTACGGCTTCGACCGCCCATACGGGGTGGTGGTGAACCCGGGCGGCAACGTGTATGTCGTCAATTCCGGTAGTGGCAACGTCTCGATCCTCGACCCCGCCACCAACAGCATCAACGGGGTCATCGCCGTCGGTAACCTGCCCTACGGGATAGCCGTCAGTCAGACCGGCAATCTCTACGTGACCAACTTGGGCAGCGACACGGTATCGGTGATCTACGCCCCCAGCAACACCGTCACCGGGTCACCCATCGCCGTCGGCACCGATCCGTTGGGCGTCGCCGCCAACCCGGGCGGCAGCATTTACGTCACCAACTACACCAGCGACACAGTGACGGTGATCAACCCGGCCACCAACACCGTCGCCGTACCGAGCATCCCGGTCGGCGACGGCCCGACCGGGATCGCGGCCAACCCGGGCGGAAACGTGTACGTCACCAACTACAACAGCGACACCGTGTCGGTGATCAACCCGAACACCAACTTCGTCACCGGGTCACCCATTGATGTCGGCGACGCACCGCGCGGAATTGCCGTCGGCCCGGACAGCAATGTCTATGTCGCCAATAGCCGCAGCGGAACCGTGTCGGTGATCGACACGTCGACCAACACCGTCACCGGCACCGTGGGAGTGGGTACTGGGCCGTTCGCGGTCGCGGCGAATCAGACCAATGGCTACGTCTTCGTCACCAACGCCGTCGACGGCACGGTGTCGGTGATCAACCCCAGTACCAACACCGTCAGCGCCACCATCCCGGTCGGTACCACGCCGTACGGCGTGGCGGTAGACCCCCTTACCGGCGTGGTGTACGTCACCAACTACACGACCGGTTCGGTATCGGTGATCAGCGGCTGATCAGGGGCGGCGCAGGCTGACGATGGCGACGTCATCGTCGGTGTTGCCCAACACCGTCGACATCGCCCGCCAGATCCGGGTGGCGGACGCATTGCCGACGCGGCTGAGGGTCTCGGCCAACCGGTCGAGACCGTCGTCGATCGACTTGCGGCGGCGCTCCACCAGCCCGTCGGAGTACATCACCAGCCCGTGTCCGGGCGCGACCACGAACGTGCTCGGCGTGTAGGTCACGCCCCGGATCCCGATCGGCGGCGAAATCCGGATCGGGGCCTGGGTGGCTGCCGATGCGGCGTCGGTCAGATACGGCATCAGGTGGCCGGCGGATGCGGCCTCCACCTGGCCCGAGCCCAAATCGATGCGGGCGGCGATAACGGTGGCGAACGCGCTGGGCAGCATGTGCACGCAGAAGTCGTTGAGCTGGTTGAGCGCCTCGGCGGGTGCGGCGCCGGCAAACAGCTGAGCCCGCAGGGCGTTGCGCAACTGCGCCATGATTCCCGCGGCCGCGACGCCGTGACCGGCGACATCGCCCAGCAGCAGGACCAAGCGGCCGTCCCGCAGTTGGAATGCGTCGTACCAGTCGCCGCCGACGTTGTCGCCCGCGGCCGGCTCGTAGTGCGCCGACAGGTGCCAGCTGTCCAGTCGCGGTATGGACTCGGGCAGCAAACTGCGCTGCAGCGTTTCGGCCATCCGCAACGCACCCCGGGTGCGGCGGTACAGCGACTCCACCAGGTGACGTCGCAGCGTCTCCGCGGATTCGGTTTCGCTGAGCGTCCACGGATCACTGCGCTGGTGCACGATCTCGCGCCAGCGCTCGAACGACTTGCGCGGACTCAGCCGCACCGAATCGCCTTCGTTGACCGCGATCGCCTTGTTGTACGGGTCGCCGCCCCAGTCCACCGAACGCAGCACCTCGCGGCGGAACCAGATGGCGTACTGCCCGTCGGGCAGGTTCAGCGCGAGCGCGCCGGCGGCCAACTGCGGGTCGAGGTCCAGGGCGGGCAGATCGGTCACCAGGTTTTCGCTGCTGGCGATCTCTTCGCCCGCGCCGCGGGCCCAGGCGGCGACCATGGCCACCACGTCCGGCGGCGGCACCGTGCCGCGCTCCCGACGGTCGCCCTGGATGTTGACGACGACGCCTTCGGCAGGAATCAGGTCCAGCAGATTTGGCGCACCGAGCAGGGCCGACGGCAGCGGCTCGCCGTCGTCCAGGGTGGCGGCGATGATCTTGGTGAGCACCGCTTGGGCGGCCAGCCGCTTGTGCAACTGGTCGTCCTCGAACCGATCGACCAGCCGCAGCGACAAGGTGGAACCCAGGAATTCGGCCGCCGCCCGGGTGCCGAACGGCGGCAGGTGCGGGCCCGCATAGTGATGGCAGGCGATCAGGCCCCACAACCGGCCGTGGCGCAGCAGCGAGATCGACATCGACGCGTGCACGCCCATGTTCTGCAGGTATTCGATGTGGATGGGTGAGACGGCCCGCAGCGTCGCGTAGGTCAGGTCCAGTGGCTGGCCACTGTCTGGATCCACCGCCGGCACCAGCGGAGTCGGCGTGTAGTCGACGTCGGAGATCAGCCGGATCCAGTTCTTCTCGTACAGCGCGCGGGCCTGCGCGGGGATGTCGGTGGACGGGTAGTGCAACCCGAGAAAGGAGTTGAGGTCGTCGCGCTTGGACTCGGCGACCACCTCGCCGTTGTAGTCCTGGTCGTAGCGATACACCATCACGCGGTCGAAGCCGGTGAGGTCGCGGACCGCGCGGGCGGTGGTGTCGTAGAGCTCGGCCAGGGTGGCGGCGCCGTTCAGATCCTCGATGGAGCTGCGCACCGCCTGGTAAGTGTTCGGAAAGGAGAAAGGCCGCTCGCCGTAGGCGATTTCCAGCTCGACCAGCAGTATCCCGTCCGGTTCCCGGCGCAGGATGGCGTCGAATGCCCGCGGCTCGCCGTCGACGTAGATCTGGCACTCGAGAGGATTGCGTTGCCGCAGGTCGCCGAAAGCCGCCGCCGCGTGTTCGATCCGTGCGGCCTGCTCGACGCCGATCAGCGCGGACAGGTGTTTTCCCAACACGTCGTCGACGGACCGACCCAGCAGCTCGCCGACGTTGGCGCTGACTTGGCGCAGCTCGAATCCGGGCTCGCGAACCACCGCAAGCACCCCGCGTGGCTGGATGTGGCCGGGAATGTGGATCGGTTCCCGCGCACAATTCTCCAGGTCGATGGGCGTCCCGACCGGAACGAGTTCGTCGCTCTCCAGCGCCGAGGGGCGGCCCGGCACCTCGCCGCCGATCATCTGATGAACCCCTTACTCGAAGCCTTTCGTGTGACAACCAATGCCCGTTCGCCTATGTAACCAGCAGCGTGACGCGTCATCAACGGCTCCTTTATCGACGGCCTGGGCGGACGTCGTCCGGCATCGTCAGGCTCGCCTTTCGCAGTCTTGTCACAGGTTGGGTTGACGGACCGGCCGGATTTCAATCTGGCGGGCCGGAAGGGTCGGTATTCTCACACTGCCTGGCGACCCGCTCTCCGCCTCCTCCTCGCGCCCTGCGGGCGCGCATCGTCGGACAGGCTGTGCCGGATTGCCCGCCTCCTCCTCGCGCCCTGCGGGCGCGCATCGTCGGACAGGCTGTGCCGGATTGCCCGCCTCCTCCTCGCGCCCTGCGGGCGCGCATCGTCGGACAGGCTGGGTAGCCTGCTCACCGTGGCTCTCTACCGCAAGTATCGACCGGCAACCTTCGCCGAGGTGGTGGGGCAGGAGCACGTCACCGAGCCGTTGTCGGTGGCCCTGCAAGCGGGCCGGATCAACCACGCCTACCTGTTCTCCGGCCCGCGGGGCTGCGGCAAGACGTCCTCGGCGCGGATCCTGGCCCGGTCGCTGAACTGCGCCGAAGGCCCGACGCCGACCCCCTGCGGTGTCTGCGATTCCTGTCAGGCGCTGGCCCCCAATGCCCCCGGCAGCATCGACGTGGTCGAGCTGGACGCCGCCAGCCACGGCGGCGTCGACGACACCCGCGAACTGCGCGACCGCGCCTTCTATGCGCCGGCCCAGTCCCGCTATCGGGTGTTCATCGTCGACGAGGCGCACATGGTGACCACGGCGGGCTTCAACGCGTTGCTCAAGATCGTCGAGGAGCCGCCCGAACACCTCATCTTCATCTTCGCCACCACCGAGCCGGAGAAGGTGCTGCCCACCATCCGATCCCGCACCCATCACTACCCGTTCCGCCTGCTGCCGCCGCGCACCATGCGGGGCCTCATCGGGCGGATCTGCGAGCAGGAAGGCGTCGTCGTCGACGACGCGGTCTACCCACTGGTCATCCGCGCCGGCGGGGGCTCGCCCCGCGACACCCTGTCGGTGCTGGATCAGTTGGTAGCCGGATCGGACGGCGGCCGGGTCAGCTACCAGCGGGCCCTGGGACTGCTCGGCGCCACCGACGTCGCGCTGATCGACGACGCCGTCGACGCACTCGCCGCCGGGGACGCTGCGGCGCTTTTCGGAGCCGTCGAATCGGTGATCGACGCCGGGCACGACCCCCGGCGGTTCGCCACCGACCTGCTGGAGCGTTTCCGCGACCTCATCCTGCTGCAGGCGGTTCCCGATGCGGTGTCGCGCGGTGTGGTCGACGCGCCCGAGGACGTGCTGGACCGGATGCGCGAGCAGGCGGCCCGGCTGGGGCCGGCGACGCTGACCCGCTACGCCGAGGTCGTCCAGGCCGGCCTGGGTGAGATGCGCGGCGCGACGGCGCCGCGGCTGCTGTTGGAGGTGGTGTGCGCGCGGCTGTTGTTGCCGTCGGCCACGGACACCGAGTCGGCGTTGCTGCAGCGTGTCGAACGCATCGAGACGCGGTTGGCGATGTCGATTCCGGCCGCCGACGGTGCCGCGGAGCCCAGCGTGCCCGCGTATGTGCCGCCGACCCGTCCCGCGCCCGTCCGGCGCTCTGTCGCCGCTCAACAGCCCCCGACACAACGGCCCACCTCAGCGCCGCCCGCCCCGCCGCAGGCCGCAACGCCGCCGCCGCCCACCGCGCCACCACCACCCGCGCCCGAACCCAAACCTGCCCCGGCCCCGGCAACCGCGAACCCGGCCGCGGCGCCGGGTGAGCCCAATGCCGCCGCGGTGCGCAGCATGTGGCCGACCGTCCGCGACAAGGTGCGCGAGCGCAGCCGAACCACCGCGGTGATGCTCTCGGGAGCCACAGTGTTGAGGGTCGAAGGCGACACGTTGGTGCTGACCCACGAAGCGGCGCCGCTGGCCAAACGGCTGTCCGAACAGCGCAATGCCGACGTGATCGTCGAGGCGCTCAAGGATGCCCTGGGCGTGAATTGGCGGGTGCGCTGTGAGACCGGTCCGCCGGCGGCGGCCGAGATCGCGCCACCGCCCACGGTCGAGGAGCCGGCACCCGCGGTGGTCGCCGTACCGGACGAGGACGAAGAGAGCATGCTCGCCGAGGTCGGTCGCAGCGACCCGTCCGAGCCGCGACGCGACCCCGAGGAGGTCGCATTGGAGCTGTTGCAGAACGAATTGGGCGCGCGCCGCATCGACGGTTAGCACCGATATCGTGGTCCGGACACACGACACGACCAGAAAAGAGGAGTGCACCTGATGGGACAGGTGAGGGCAGCCAGCACGATCCTGATCAACGCCGAGCCCGAGGCCGTGCTCGCCGCGTTGGCCGACTACCAGAACGTCCGCCCGGCGATTCTTCCCTCGCAGTACAGCGAGTACCAGGTGCTGCAGGGCGGCCAGGGAAAGGGCACGGTCGCCAAGTGGCGGCTGCAAGCAACCGAGTCGCGGGTGCGCAACGTCCAGGTGGACGTGGACGTCGCCGGCCACACCGTCATCGAGAAGGACCAGAACTCGTCGATGGTCATCAACTGGACGGTGGCCCCGGCCGGGCCCGGGGCCAGCGTCACCGTCACCACCACCTGGACCGGTGCCGGCGGCGTCAAAGGCTTCTTCGAGAAGACGTTCGCGCCGCTGGGGCTGAAGAAGATTCAGGCCGAGACGCTGAGCAACCTCAAGAGCCGGCTGGAAGGCCAGCCCGGCTAACGCGCCTGGCCCTGCGAGGCCAGGAAGCCGGCGACGCCGCGGACCAGCGCGTCGGCGTATTTCTGCCGGCCTTCGGCCGACTCCATCAGCGCCGAGTCCGCCGGGTTCTTCATGTTGCCCAGCTCGACGAGAATCGACGGGTACTGCGCCAGGTTCAGGCCGGCCAGATCCGAGCGTCCGTACAGCCCGCCTTGGCCGATGTAGGTGGCCGGGGTCAGGCCCGAGGCCTGCAGCTGATCGCGCATCACGCGGGCGAACTGCACCGACGGCCCGGCCTGAGCCGCGTTCAGCGGCGGCGAGGAGTAGTTGACGTGAAATCCCCGCCCGGACGCCGGCCCACCGTCGCCGTGCAGGCTGACGATCGCGTTGGGGTGCAACGCATTGGCCATGTTGGCGCGCTCGTCCACGCAGGGACCCAGCGCGTTGTCGTTGCCGCGGGACATCGCGGTCCGCACACCGAGCGCGTTCAACGCGGCCCGCAGTCGCAGCGCGGTGTCCCAGGTAAAGGTGTGTTCCGGGTATCCGCTGTTGGTCGAGGTGCCGCTGGCCTGGCAGTCCTTGGTGCCGCCCCGTCCGGTCGGCACCTGACGCGAGATGGACGCGTCGTTGGCGCCGTTGTGACCCGGATCGATGAATACCACCATGCCGGCGAGGCTGCCGGGGGCGGCCGTGGCGGTGGGGTGCAACGGTGTGAGACCGGCGGACAGCGCCCCCAGCAGTACGGCGATCCCGACACGGAGGCTCAGTCTGACGTCCACCGCGTCAACGTAACTCCGCTCGGACTAGGCTGAATGTTTCAAATCGCCCGACACCCGCAGGCGAAACCAACTCGAGACCAAGATGCGAGGGGACTGTCATGCAACCCGGAGGCGATATGTCGCAGCTGCTGGCGCAGGCGCAGCAGATGCAGCAGAAACTGCTCGAGGCCCAGCAGCAGCTGGCAAACTCCGAGGTGCACGGTCAAGCCGGCGGCGGGCTGGTCCAGGTCGTCGTCAAAGGCAGCGGTGAGGTTATCGCCGTGAAGATCGATCCCAAGGTGGTCGACCCCAGCGACATCGAAACCCTGCAGGATCTCATCGTCGGTGCGATGGGCGACGCCTCCAAGCAGGTCACCCGGATGGCCCAGGAACGGCTGGGTGCGCTGGCCGGCGGCATGCGCCCGCCCGCCGCTCCCACGCCGCCGGGGCCGCCGCCGCCCCAAGTGCCGGGTGTCTGACTGCATGTTTGAGGGGCCCGTTCAGGATCTGATCGACGAACTCGGCAAACTGCCGGGCATCGGACCCAAGAGCGCGCAGCGCATCGCCTTTCATCTGCTGTCGGTGGAACCGCCGGACATCGATCGCCTGACGGCCGTCTTGGGCAAGGTTCGCGACGGGGTGCGGTTCTGCGCGGTCTGCGGCAACGTGTCCGACGACGAGCGGTGCCGGATCTGCGCCGACCCGCGCCGGGATGGCTCGCTGGTGTGCGTGGTCGAGGAGCCCAAGGACATCCAGGCGGTCGAACGCACCCGCGAATTCCGCGGCCGCTACCACGTGTTGGGTGGGGCGCTGGATCCGTTGTCGGGGATCGGTCCCGAGCAGCTGCGCATCCGCGAGCTGCTGACCCGCATCGGCGAGCGGGTCGACGACGTCGACATCACCGAGGTGATCATCGCCACCGACCCCAACACCGAGGGCGAAGCGACGGCCACCTATCTGGTGCGGATGCTGCGCGACATCCCGGGCCTGACCGTCTCGCGGATCGCGTCCGGGCTGCCGATGGGTGGTGATTTGGAGTTCGCCGACGAATTGACCTTGGGTAGGGCGCTCACCGGTCGCCGCGCCATGGTCTGACGCCCTGTCTATCGGGTGATGACGGCGAAGTGGCCGCTGGTGGCCCACGCCGCTTCGAAGGTGTCCAGGGAGACCTGCTCGTCGCGGCCGGCCTTGATGCCGCTGTCGTTGAGGTGCACCACGGCGGCGTCGGTGTCGATTCCGGTGACGACGACGAAGTGGTTCTCCTTGGTGCGGTTACCGCCTTCGTCCCACAGGATCTTGTCGTTGACTCCGACGATCGCCTTCCGTCCCTGATCCAGCGCCCGCTCCACGGCGACCAGGTTGGTTTCGGACCCGTCGGACTTGATCCCGTAGTGCGCCAGCAGCACCGGCAGGTCGTGGTTGCTGGTTCTGGTCGTGGGTGTGTAGATCGGCCCGGAATGGCTTGTGCTGGGGATGTTTTCGGCCGCCGCAGTGATCTCCTCCTCGGAGGGAAGGTTGCCGGTGAGTTGGCCGATGACGTCGGCCACCGCCATCTCCCCACAGTCGAGGTCCTGCTTCTGATAACGCCAGTAGGGTGCGGCGGCGACCGGGTCGCCGTGCATGCCGCCGGGTTTGGCTTTCGGGTCGGCCTGCGCGGTGCCGGCGAATACGACCAGTAGGCAGCACGCGGCCGCGCCCAGCGCGGACCCGCGTCGCGTCGCGGCGGCAACACTCATCAGCTGAAGGTACTGCTCTGGCTAACGCGCGGCTAGCCGTTCGCGACGCAGCAGTTCCACCTCGGGCAGTTCCAGCGGCGTCAGCTCGCCGACTGCGTGGGAGAGCAGTAGGTCGGCCAGCTCCGGATTACGGGCCAGACATGGCCCGTGCATGTAGGTAGCCACCACGCTGCCCTGGACCACGCCGTCGTAGCCGTCGCCGGCCCGGTTACCGGCGCCCTTGGTGACGGCGGCCAGCGGGGCGGCCGCGGGACCCAGCACCGTGCCACCGCGGTGGTTCTCGAAACCGGTCAGCTGCTGGGTCAGTCCGGATAGCAAGGGCCTGGACAACAATTCGCCGATAGTCCGCTGGTGTTGCGGCGAGGTGGTGGCGTCCAGCATCCCGACACCGTCCACCCGTTCTCCCGACGACGTCTCATACCAGTGCCCGAGCACCTGGACGGCCGCGCAGATCGCCAGCACCGGGGCACCGCGTCCGGCCGCTTTCTGCAGGCCCGGGTAGCGGATCAGGTGCCGGGTGGCCAGCCGTTGCGCGTAGTCCTCGGCGCCGCCCAGCGTGTAGAGGTCCAGCGAGTCGGGCACCGGATCGGCCAGGGTGATCTCGACGATCTCGGCGGGGATGCCGCGCAGCAATAACCGCTGACGTAACACCACGGCGTTACCGCCGTCGCCGTAAGTGCCCATCACGTCGGGCAGCACCAGCCCGATGCGAACGGTCGAGTCAGCCATGACGGGCCAACCGGCGGTTCAGCTGCAGGAACGCGGTGTAGTTGGCGACCACCTCGACCCGCCCGGGCGGGCAGGACGCGATGGCCGCAAGCGTGTCGTGCACCAGGGTGTGTTCGACGCCGGCGTACCCGAGCCGCACCGCGAGGTCGGTGCCGCGCTCACCGGCGGCGACGACGCGGGTCTCCTCGAAATGCTCGAACCGGACATCCCACAGCCAGGACAGGTCTTCCCCGTCGGGCACCTGCCCGTTGACCGCGATCACCACGCCGTCGGCATGCTTGTCCACCATCGACAGCGCTTCCTGCCAACCGGCCGGGTTCTTGGCCAGCAGCATCCGCACCCGATGGGCGCCGACCTGAACAGTGCGGTACCGCCCCGCCACCTCGTCGACGCCGGCCACCGCGGCCACGGCTTTGGTGGGGTCGGCGCCCAATGCGACGGCGGCGGCGACCGCTTGGGCGGCGTTGCCGCGGTTGACCGTTCCGGGCAGTGCCAGCCGCATCGGCAGGGTCAGCCCGTCGGGTCCGTACAGCTTCCCGCCGTCCTCCGGGTCGAACCACCAGTGCGGGCTGGGCCGCTTGAAATCGGCGCCGGTGGAGTACCAGTGCCCGTTTTCCCGCACGATCACTTCACCGCTGCGTGGGCAGCTGACCGAGTCGTTGGCCCACGATCCGCCGGCGGCCACCCACACCACATTCGGGCTGTCGTAGGCGGCCGAGGCCATCAGCACGTCGTCGCAGTTGGCCACGATGATCGCGTCCGGATGTCGGGCCAGGCCGGCGCGCAGGGCCCGCTCGATGACGTTGATCTCACCGACCCGGTCCAATTGGTCGCGCGACAGATTCAGCAGCACGATGGCCGTCGGCTCGACCGCATCCGAAACGTGCGGGACGTGCATTTCGTCCACTTCCAGGGCGGCCAGTACGGCCCGCCGGTTTGCGGCCAGCGCGGCCACCAGCCCGGCGTCCATGTTGGCGCCTTCGGCGTTGGTGGCTACTGGCCCCAGGGTTGCCAGGGCCGCCGCGGTCATCCGGGTGGTGGTCGACTTGCCGTTGGTGCCGGTGACGATGACGGTGCGCCGGCCGGCTCCCAACTGGCGCAGCACCGAGCGATCCAGGCTCATCGCCACCAGGCCGCCGATCATGGCCCCCGCACCGCGACCGGTGACCCGCGACGCCCAGCGCGCGCTCGCGCCGGCGGCCAGGGCCAGACGTGCGCGCGCGGTGATCACCCCGGGAAGTTTAGAGCCCGACACGGCGCGCCGCGTTGTCGGCGATGTCGGTCGGACGTGCCATTCTCAAGCCATGCACCGGATTTCCTGGGGCCGGCCCGCACGGGAGCCGGACGGGGGATGGGCCGTCATCGATGTCGAGACCTCGGGCTTCCGTCCGGGTCAAGCGCGGATCCTCAGCATCGCCGCGCTGGGCCTCGACGCCGACGGCCGGGTGGAGCAGTCCGTGGTCAGCCTGCTCAATCCGGGTGTGGACCCGGGGCCCACGCACGTGCACGGGCTGACGGCCGCGATGCTCGAGGACCAGCCGCAGTTCGCCGAGATCGTCGACGACGTGATCGAGGTGCTGCGCGGCCGGACGCTGGTGGCACACAACGTCGCCTTCGACTACTCGTTCCTGGCGGCCGAGGCGGAGATGGCGCGGGCCGTGCTGCCGGTGGACTCGGTGATGTGCACGGTGGAGTTGGCTCGGCGCCTGGACCTCGGCGTCGAGAACCTGCGGCTGGAGACGCTGGCAGCGCATTGGGGTGTCACCCAGGAACGTCCGCACGACGCGTTCGACGACGCGATGGTGTTGACCGGCGTGCTGGCGTCGGCGTTGCAGCGAGCCCGTGACCGCGACATCTGGCTGCCGGTGCACCCGGTGACCCGCAGCCGCTGGCCCAACGGCCGGGTGACCCACGACGAGCTGCGGCCGCTGAAGGCCCTGGCCGCCCGGATGCCCTGCCCGTATCTGAACCCGGGTCGCTACGTCTCGGGCCGGCCGCTGGTGCAGGGCATGCGGGTGGCGCTGGCCACCGAGGTGCGCCGGACCCACGAAGAACTCGTCGAGCGGATGTTGCACGCCGGCCTGGCCTACAGCGACGACGTCGACAACGCGACCTCGCTGGTGGTCTGCAACGACGACGCACCCGTGCAGGGCAAGGGTTACCACGCGCGCCAGCTGGGTGTTCCGGTGGTTTCTGACGCGCAGTTCATGGACGGAGTGAGTTCCGTCGTCGGTGGCCGCAGCATGGAACAGTTCGCCGACGTCACGACGGCCGACGAGCAGTTTGTCCTGTTCTGACGTAACCCAGTTCCAGGCCCGTCGCGAATTGACGTTTGCGCCAAAGACATTGGGGCTATTCAACTTGTGTCTTAAAGTACCGCAAGCCCGGCCCTTGACCCTGCACCCCTGAGGGCCGGGTTTGCCCCGCCGCGCAGGACTAGCGCAGGGCGCGGTTCACCGCCGACACCACAGCGCGCAGCGAGGCGGTGGTGATCGACGGAGCGATACCGACACCCCACACCGTCTTCCCGTCCGCGGGGCCTGATGGGCCTGATGTGCCTCGACCCGTAACCGAAGCCTCCACATAGGCAGCCGCCTGGGCGTCGTCGCCCGAGCTCATCGCGTGTTCGCTGTAGTCCAGCACCGCCACGTCGAATCCGACGGTGCTCAGCGCGTCGACGAACGCCGCCAACGGCCCGTTGCCGGTGCCGCTGATCTCCGTCTCCACCCCGTCGATCTTGACCGTCGCGGCGATGCTGGTGCTGCCGGTGTCTTCCTCGGAGGCGTCGACCCGCTGCTTGATGCGCTCCAGCGGCCGGATCGGGGCCAGGTACTCCTCGGCGAAGGCCTCCCACATTTCCTTGGGCGAGACTTCGCCGCCATCACCGTCGGCCATCTTCTGGATCACCTGCGAGAACTCGATCTGCAGTCGCCGCGGCAGGGCCAGGCCGTGATCCGCCTTCATGATGTAGGCCACCCCGCCTTTGCCGGACTGCGAGTTGACCCGAATTACCGCCTCGTAGGTGCGCCCGACGTCTTTGGGATCGATCGGCAGGTACGGCACCTGCCAGAGAATGTCCTCGACGTCGGCGTCGGCAGCGTCCGCATCGATCTTCATCTGGTCCAGGCCCTTGTTGATGGCGTCCTGGTGGCTGCCGGAGAACGCGGTGTAGACCAGGTCACCGCCGTAGGGGTGGCGTTCGTGCACCGGCAGCTGGTTGCAGTACTCCACTGTGCGGCGGATCTCGTCGATGTTGGAGAAGTCGATCTGCGGGTCCACCCCGCGGGAGAACAGGTTCAGCCCCAGCGTCACCAGGCAGACGTTGCCGGTGCGTTCGCCGTTGCCGAACAGGCAACCCTCGATCCGGTCGGCGCCGGCCTGGTAACCCAATTCGGCTGCGGCGACGGCGGTTCCGCGGTCGTTGTGCGGATGCAGGCTCAGGATCACGGACTGGCGGTTGGCCAGGTTGCGGCTCATCCACTCGATCGAGTCGGCGTAGACGTTGGGCGTCGCCATCTCCACGGTGGCGGGCAGGTTGAAGATGATCGGGTTGTCCGGGGTCGGCTGGATGACTTCGCCCACCGCATTGCACACGTCACGGGCGTATTCCAGCTCGGTGCCGGTGTAGGACTCCGGGGAGTATTCGAAGCGCCACCGGGTGCCCGGATGCTTGACGGCCTCCTCGACGCACATGCGGGCGCCGTCGGTGGCGATCTTCTGCACTGCCGCGCGGTCGGCGCGGAAGACGACCCGGCGCTGCAGGATCGACGTCGAGTTGTAGAAGTGCACGATTGCCTGCGGCGCTCCGTCGCACGCCTGGAAGGTGCGCTCGATCAGTTCGGGCCGGCACTGGGTCAGCACCTGGATGGTGACATCGTCGGGGATCGCGCCGTCGGTGATGATCTCGCGGACGAAGTCGTAGTCGGTCTGGCTGGCCGAGGGGAAGCCGACCTCGATCTCCTTGTAGCCCATCCCGACCAGCAGGTCGAACATGCGGCGTTTGCGGGCCGGGCTCATCGGGTCGATCAGCGCCTGGTTGCCGTCGCGCAGGTCGACCGCGCACCACAGTGGCGCGTGCTCGATGACCCGGTCGGGCCAGGTCCGGTCGGGCAGCCGGATGGGTTCGACTTCTTCGGCGAACGGCCGATACCTGTTGACCGGCATCGCGCTGCCGCGCTGGGGGTTCCACGAGGGCTGGCCGGGTCGCGGGGGTCCCGCGGGCTTGATGACGGTGCGAGCTGAGACGTAAGCGTCTGGATTGGTAGTCACGATTGTGCTCCTGGGGTTTTAAGAGTGAACCTCAGACCGGCGCATCGCGAACACCCGCGACGGGAAGCCGGTCTGGATCAGACCCCGTCGCGGCGTCCGAGAAGGAGCACCCGCTGCACGCCCTGCACTCTACCGCGCTTGGGTCGGGCGCCAAAATGGCAGGGGGAGGTGGCTACGGTCCTTGAGCCCGCAGGCGGGTCGACGCGCGCGGTAGTCCCGCGATTTTCGCCCATGCGCCTGTCAAGGTGCTGTGATGTCCCGCGTTGCTCCCGGTCGCTGGCCGCGCTGCTCTCGCAGGTGTCCGTCATCCGGCGACAAGGCTGGATTCCGGGCAGCCGACGCGGATCTTTGCAATCCGGATTGGCTAAAATAAAATTACCTGTTTAGCACACTTAATTCAGGGTTCTACCGTCCATTAAATTGACTCGGTTGCGTCGAGAAATTGACTATTCGACTACAACATAGAATACCCAGCAGGCGTACGGTTCCGAAACCTCTCGCAAAGCGTCCCAAACGCCTACCATCGATTTCGTCGCCGTTGGTTTCTGCCGCGGCTGGTCAGTTACGCCGATCTGGCTCGACGTCTTACGTGCCGCTGGCTGACAGGCGACCGTGATCTAGCCGCTCACCCCTAGTGACTCTGCGGATCATTGCGACTAAGGTGAGATGTGCGGCGTCGAGCGCCATTTCGATGCTAATTCCACGTCGAGTAGGGGGGCGGGAGAATCGATGTTTGCCGAGTTCCTAGCGGAGCCCAAAATCCCCCCACTCGGTGGTCCGACGCGATTTGGACAGTCCAGGGATCGAAGGACCGGAGCGCGGGATTTACGATCCGCCGCGCCCGACGGTGAACTCCGGGAGCAGAATCCCGCCGTAAACGTGGGCTTTGCTGATAAGGATCGACATCTGGGCGGAGTTCCTGCCGCCGCCTCTGACGGCCTTCACACACTTTTGTTCGACAGCAATCCGTCTTTCGCTAGAGGCTGGGTATCTAGCTCGGGCTCCTGGTCTTCGGTCCCCCTACAAGCAAAGCTTGAAATCGGGCCGATAGACGATCCGCAGGAGCGGGAAGCAGATCAAATGGCTGACGAGGCCCTGCATGGGCACGGAGTGCGGAATGTCGGACATCGAGTCTCAGCGCAGTTAGGTGCTGCAGGCATTCAACGAAAGTGCGCATCATGCGAGCAGGAAGACCAGACCCAGGGGCAACTGCATCACAAGTGCGCGTCGTGTGAACGGAACGAAGAAGAAAAGAAAATTGCGCGCAAAGCGATGTCTGGAAGCACAACCGGAAGCCTGGATATCTCGCCAGCCGTCCAAGATGTCCTGCAATCGCCTGGCGTCCCGCTAGAAGGGGCTGCACGCGGGGACTTCGAAGAACGGTTTGGGTGTGACTTCTCCCGAGTACGGATTCATGCGGACACAAGAGCCGCAGAGTCCGCGCGATCGATACGAGCACTCGCGTACACGGTGGGCCCGCATGTTGTATTTGGTCAAGATCAATTTTCCGTCAGCACGCAGAGCGGTAGGCGCCTGCTCGCACATGAGCTGGCACATACGGTGCAGCAGGGGAGCGCGCGCCCCATGGGCGGCGGACGGATGTCGGCCGGTCGCACCGGCGTAAGGGTGCAACGCCAGCCGACCGGTGGCGTCCACGATTCGAATTTTACGACTGGGCCGCCCGGTGTCCCATTCGAAAAGTGGTCGCCGGAACTGGAAGCGACATATCGACGTATGGGCATGATTGAGGCCGCGAACGCGTTGCGGAGATGTCGGCAGGGTAGCTGTCAGAAGCTCCTAACCTCGGCGGAGGCCTACACCGCATATCGCACGGGGCGATTGAAGGCGGGACTCGGTGAAGAGTCGGGAAAAGCGGGCGAGCGCGGAAGCGATGCAGGAAGCGCCGGGGGAACCGCGCCCGCGGCGGGATTCGCTGCCGCGACTGCGCCCGCCCTAGCACCCGGCGGGGCTGGTGCGAGTCCAGCGACAGCACCTCCAGCCGCGGCGCCGCCGGCACAGTCGGCGGCAGCCAAAGCGACTGAACGCTGGGCATCTCAAGCTGCGCGGGTTGCAGAAGAGCAGGCAGCGCGAGAAGCCGAAGCGGCGGCGGCACGAATTGGTGCAGTCGCGATTCCGGTGGCGCTAGGTGTCTACGTAATACTCGCCGCAGTGGATCTGATCGGCTTTGCAACGTTTCAAGTGGCACTACAACGGCACGGATTCGTGGTCTTGCCGGATCCGCTCCAGGTTTGTATCGGCGGATGCCATCAGCCGCGAGCGCCTGGTCCGCAGGGCCCTCTGCAATCCCCGCAATTGCCGGGCGGACCGACGACCGGGATGCCTCAGATTCCCGGCCACAACGACGCGGATGCTGAGACTTTGAGGAAGTGGATTGAGGCGCAACCGGGTGCCCCGGGTCCAAATGCGCCGCCTGCGGAACATTCCGCGCCGCAACCTCCGATAGCGGGCGAGCGAGAACATGTCGACCCTGGAACCTCGCACGCGCCGAGCGCGCCGCCAGTCCCTGCGCCGGTACCGCGGCAACGAAGCAAGAAGTGCACTGAGGCGGTGCAGGCAGACCTGTATCGCCAGGTGGAAAAAGCGTGCAAGAACCGAGGTAAGTTCAGCTGCTTGAAGACAGATACGCATGAGGCAATGATTGAGAAAATAGCAAAGCTCTATGATTGCATTTCTGCGCGGGAGAAATATCAGTGGAATTGTTGGCAGAAAGGTGATAAAAACTACCACGGACATATGAAACAGATCGGCGCTCTCTATAGGATGCTCCATGAATGCGAAGAGCTCGCAAAGAAGAAGCTGACCACACCATGAGACGACGTGACTGAGGCGCACTCGTCCGCGATGGCGACGATCCGTGAGGCGTTTGCCGAGACGCCCTATCCGGGCGACGACATATTGGTTGTCGCCAAGCCAGGTGAGGATCCAGAGTGCGATCAGATTGCTGAGAACTTCAGAGGTAAGAGTTGGCAAGAGGTCTCAGTGGACATGATCGGGAATTTCGCCGATTCATTGCCTCTATTTACCAGTCAGGCGTTTCGCTATTATATGCCTGCCTATATGTTGGCTAGTCTTACGCCTGCCGCGGATCTGGATTTCAGCAATGAGCCAGCAAGCTCAGAACACAATTTTTGCTTCGATAACAACGATATCGTGAGCTTCGTCTTATTCGAACTTTTTCCGCCTGCGTTGCCGGTCGATGACGAATATTTTCTTACGCGGGCGGCGCAGTTCACGCTCAGGGAACGAGAGGCGATTGTGACGTACTTGAACCTAATCGCGATGCTTAAGTACGGTGAATGTTATAGAGATGATCCTGGTTCGGAGTGCGATGAGATCGCACGGGCAATTCGCTTCTGGGAAGATGGCGAGATCTCTTTGCCGTGAATCAAGGCGCCGGTCGACTATGCAGATTTATTCAGCGATTCCGATTTCGATTTCACGAGATTGCGTGCAATATTCAGTAATACTATTAGAATAGCCTGACCTTGTGAATAGTTCGCTTTACCATGAAGGCGCTCCTTGCCGGTTGACGACGTAGCGCACGTAAGTTGAGAGCACGGCGAGTTCGGCAATCTGGTCAGGTGTTGCTGTTTTGTCTTTGCTTGCCCTGAGCAGCTTGTTGTAGTCCTCGACTGCGCTAGCCTGTTGTTCAGGGTTCCATTTGCTCCATGGCAACTTCTCTTTATGCGCCGCTCGCCAATCATAAGCTCCGCCTCGGTCGCCACCCTTCAACGCAGCCTTGATTTGAGCAATCACGCTTTGGGGTATGTAGGCTAGGCCGCCATTTTGGAATTGCCAAGCATGTGTCATTTCGTGGATCAGAGTTGTCCGGCCCTCCTCTGTAAGCTCCAGGCCATCTCCTTTGAAATGTCCCCAGCTAGATTTTAAGTGAATAGTATTACCGATCGTTCGCGGTGCTCCCGTCGCATACATACTGTCTCGTGTGATTCGAATCTTGGAGTAGTCGAGACTGTTGACGAAAATCTCTTTTGCGTAATTGATCTCGTCAGTAGTTAACGCACGTTCCTTTGTTGTGGCGGCATTGCCCGCGATAGCGCCACCCACCATGCCGACGAAACCCCCAACGATGGCACCGATAGGGCCACCCACCAGTCCGCCTAACGCAGCGCCCGCGCCCGCACCGGCGACCCCACCAAGTAATGAACCGATGAAGGAGCGGTGGACAACGTTCGACTGAGTGCGCTCCGCGACACGACCGCTCTCGGCGCCGCGTTCCGCGTCGCGTTCGACTGCGTGAGCCGGATTGTCCAGCTTGACTGGCTCTGCCGTGTCTGATCCGGTCTGCTGAACCACATGCGCGAGTTCGTGGGTGATTAGCCTTAAGCCGTCGGAGTTATGAGGGGCAAACTGCCCGGCGCCGAAGGCAATGTGTTGTCCGACCGTGTACGCGCGAGCATGAATGGCATGCGCCGACTCGGCTGCCGCAGTGTCAGCATGTAGCCGTACTTTGCTGAAGTCACGGCCGTACCGATGCTCCATGCGGTTCCGAAGGTCGCGGTCAAGCGCAAATCCTGGGCTAGATCGCATCTTTTCGACAGCACGAAGTGGATGAGTCGGCTGCGCCGACGCCGGTTCGGCTTTAAAAGCTCGTGTCATGTTGGTTGTCCCTCATTTATTTTATCGGCATTCTAGTTTGGTGCCACTGCACTCAACCATTGATTCGCCACGAAGCTGATCGCGGCGGCTGGGGACAAAATCGGCCGAATTAGGGGGAAATTTGTTGAATACCGTCTGTCGTTCTGAAACTATTAACACATGGCAATTCTCGTCGCCAATGGCGCCCAAATAATGTGCGACATGGGAGTCGCTCCGTCGATTCTCACCGTGACGCCGGGCCCGCCGCACGTCGCCTCCGCGCCGGTGCCGGGCATCCAACTCGCCACTGTCACCGACGTCCTGCCGCTTACCAACATCCCGACCTTCGGGATGTGCAACTCGCCGACCAATCCGGCGGTGATAGCCGCCACCGCCGCCAAGGCCGGTGCGTTCACCCCGGCCCCCTGCGTCCCAGCCACGGCGGACCCATGGACCCCGCCCCAAGCGGCCGCCGTCTGCGGAGACCCCGTCTTCGACGAGATGGCCACCTGCCAGTGCGCCTGGGCCGGCACGATCGCGGTGGTGAACCCGGGGCAGACCACCGTAGCCACGGTTCCGTAACACGCCGTCCGTCAACTTAAGCCGCCTCCACCCGGAACTGCAGCTCGGGGGAGCCGACCTGGATCAGGTCGCCGGGCGACAGCGGCACCGGCACTCTCGGCGCGAGCTCGTGGCCGTTGACCTCGGTGCCGTTGGTGGAGCCGAGGTCCATGACGGACAGGATCCCGTCGGCGATATTGAAGGCAACGTGGTGGCGTGAAATGTCGGGATGGTCAATGTGGATTCCTGCGTCGGCCGCCCGGCCGATGGTTGTCCCGTCCAAGATCGGGTGGATAGTGCCCGGGTCGAGCGTCGAGACGGACCGCAATGAGAATCGAATGGTCACAGCCTGGACGGCGGTGGTCGCTATCTCGTCGGCCTGTCGCTGCCGCGGCATCGGGGATACGGCTGTTTCCGAACCCGTTTCGGGTTCGCGGACCCGATATCCGAACAGCACTCGAAGTTCGACCGGTTTACCCGGCGGCTGCGGGAGCAAGGCCAGCGGCGCCAAATACCGGGTGGGTCCTTCGGGGGGCAACGCCAGGGGAGCGGGCGAACTGTCCCGTGACTGCGGCCAGAGGACGCCGCCGGTGGCCGTTCGCGCGGGGATCGTCCAGTAATCCCCCCGCTCGTACTGGGCTTCGGGCGCCTCGAACGTGATCTGCACCCCGTCTTCGAGGTCGAACCATTCGTGCTGGGCCAGCCGCACCGGAATCCCGTGGCCCGGCGCCTCGGTGTCGGGTTGCTGGTCCCAGCGGCGAAGGATCGGGTGCAGTGTGGAGTTGACCGCACGATTCTTTTCGGTGTCGTACAGCATGACCTGTCGTGTTGCCAGGCTGACGCCCTGTACCTGCATCAATGCGGGCGCCGTGCCTACCGGCGCCCAGTGGTCGTCGACCAGTTCCACCCAGTCCCCGACCGCCAGACCCTGCCGTGCGTCGTACCAGACACGTTGCAGGATGGCGGTGCGTACGTCGCCGTCGGGTTCGCTCAGCTCCTCGATGCCGAACTCGACGCTGCCGTTGTCCCGCGACCACTTGAAGGTCGCCTCCTCGGCGTCACCGCCACGGTGCACCTCGACGCGGTAGAGCTGATTCTCGACGCCGCGGTAACCCCAAGGTGTCGCGGCGGTGGCTGGCCCCGGCCGGGTCTCACCGCCTGCGTGGGCTCGAGCGCCCAGCCTCGGCTTGTGGGTCGGGTTGGCATTGAACTCGTGGAAGGCGCGGATGATCTGGTCTGGCTTGAGTTCCGTAAGGTCGGTGTCGCCGACCGGCAGTTTGCGCCGGGCCAGCGGCCGCCACTTCACCTGGCTGCGTCGCGTCGTGTCCGGCACGCTGGCACTGAGCGCGGGGTCGATGAGCTCGGGTACTTGCAGCGCGCTGACCGACTGTTCCCAGACCACCAGAAAGATGACGGCGGGCGGTTCGTGCTCGCCGATCGGCAGCTCCTCTTCGGCGTATTGGTAGGGCGCCGGAGCCTGACAGCGCAGACCGTAAACGTAGTAATGCCCGCGTCCGAGCCGCACGGCCCGGAGCGTGCCGTCCTCGATAACCGGCTCGACCGAGAAGCCGGCCCGGTGCGCGGGGCCACCGAAGGGGCCGATCAGGTCGGTGGTCAGGTCGCGCAGGTAGTCCAGCAGGATCGCGTTCTGCTCGTTGAGTTCCGCGTCGAGCAGCAGCCGGCCCTGCTGGGCCAACACGCTGGAGAACGGGTCCGCGAAACCGACTGGCAGCCTTGAGAAATCGCCGTACATGAGTCTTCCTTCAGGTCGCAAAGCGGAGGTCGATGTCGACTCCGACGGGAGTGAACTGTTCTAACTGGCACCGCAGGTCGGCAACTCGCTGCCGCTGCCACAGGTCGTGGTACGCCCCGAGCTCGCCTTCGTCGTGAGCGCCGTGCGTGAGCTCCTGAGCCGCGCTCTCGGCGAGCCGCGCGTAGGCGGCCTGGCCGAACTGGACGGCATCGAAGCGCGGCACCAGGCGCTCGACGATGCGGGCCGCCCGCCGCAGGCGCTGATGGACTGCCAACCCGGAGAGCTTCGCGCGGGCGAGCGCCGTGTCGGGTTGGCAATTCATGCGCTTGGGGGTGCGGGAGCCCGGCGCGATGTAGCAGCTGGACACCTTCCCGCTCTGGCGCCGCTCGCAGTCCAGGGCGCCGGTGATAATCGAGTCCTCGACGAGCCCGACGCTGTGCACGTCGGCGCCTCCCAGGACGGTCACCCGGGAGAGCGACAGGCGCACCCAGGCCGGCCGATCGTCGGCCCCCAGCACGGCGCACCTGTGCCGGCCCGACGCGTCGAGCACCGAATCGCAAACGCTCAGTGGTAGCGGGTCGAACCCGGTCTCGGGGCTTTCGACGCGGATCTTGCCGACGACAGACGACGAGATCGACAGCGGGCACGGCGCGCCGTGCACGATCAGGCTGGGCAGCTCGCGCTGGTCGGGCGCTTCCACGTCGGCCAGGCTGCCCGCCGGTACCAGCGTGCAGTGGCGCAGAGCCACGCTATCGAAGCTGCCGTAGAGGTCGAGCGAATGACGCGCCACCCACACACCGTCGAGCGAGAAGTGCGGCAGATCGGCGGCGCCGGGATCGTCGATGCCCCGCACCCGGAACCGGTCGGCGCGGCCACCGCCGGCCTCGACGGGGATGATCACGGGGCGGCGTCCCTGCGCGGCCCGGATCTGCAATCGCTCGCCGGCGGCGAGCCTGATGTCGAGGTGCTCGCGGTATACGCCGTCGTCGTTGATTTCGATTACCGCGTAGGGCTTTTTCCCGCTCTTGTTGGCCGCATGCCAGGCCCGCAACGCGTTCTCGATGCTGGCGTGGTGCCCAGGGCCGACCTGATAGTCCGCGGTCGCTGCGAGCGGGCGCTGGTAGCTGCCACCGCCGATCGCTCCGATGCCGAGGTGCGCGTACGTCACCGAGATCGCCTCGTCCGGTGGGCGCCGGGCCGGGAACGCGATTCGGCCCAGGAGCGGGTCGATGGTGACGTGGCCGTCCGGTGTTCGCTCGTGCCAGCGGCTCAGGTCGGCGACGAGGATCTGTGAGCGGGGTACGGCCTGGCCGCCGCGATACAGGCAGATGCTGCGCGCGGGTCCGTAGTAGTCGTCCAGGCGCAGCTCGAGGGCGCGCCGGGTGATGGTCGTGGCCACGTCGAACTCCGTAGCAGGTGGGCAGTGGGGGGCGCTGACCGGAACCACGGCGAGCGGAAGAGCTCTCCCGAGCTGGTCGAACGTGAAGCGGTGTTCCTCGCCGTCGTTCGCGGCCGGGGCCTGGCTCACCCGGTCGGGAACCAGTCGCCACAACCACACCGCCACACCCGACGGATCGACGGTGCCGGGTGTCCGGTGCGACGACAGGCGGCGCAGGTCGGCGATCGGCGCCGCGTCCGAGGCCGGCGTCCCCAACACCTCAAGAGCCTGCGAATCACCCAAGTCGACCAGCCGCCGCCGCCCGACGCCGGGCATCCGTACCGACTGGGTGGCCAGCGCGACTTGGCGCAGCTCGACCGCCAGCGCGGGCCAGCCGGTCGCCTGCCTCGCCAAGTCCTGCAACACCGAGTAGGAGCCCTTACGTCTGCGGTCGGTGAGTGCGTCAGCGACCTGGGCGCGGCGCCAGACGGCGTCGGCGCCGGCGTCTGAAGCGCTCGTCGGCAAGCTCGGCCCGAGTGACAGCGCGACCAATTGTGCGAAATAGGGCAGCAACTCGGGCTGACAGGTCTCGACGAACCAGTTGTCGTAGAGCTGCCCGATGTCGGCGTCGAATTGGTCGACCTGTCCGGCGATCGCGGTCAGCAGGGCCAGTAGCGGCGTGTCCTGTTGTTGCGCGTCGCGCATCCGATAGATCGCGGGCAGCAGGTTGTACAGCGACACGGGTGTGCTCTGTCGGTCGGTGCTCACGATGTCTGCTCGTTCAGGGTCACGATGCCGGGAACCGCATCGGAGATGTAAGCGACCGCGGCCGGCGTCGGCGCGCCGGGGGTGGTTGGTAGTCCCCACTGAGCCGCGACGGCGGCAAGCGTGGCCACCGCCGGCACCGGCTGGGTGAGCAGCGTCGGCAGCTTCCTGGACAGGTCCGTTGCAGAGGCCGTCGCGGGCACCAGTGCCAGCCCGGTGATCGTGATCGACAGCACGCCCGGGGCGGTGTGCGCCGCGGCTAGTAGATCGCTGACCGCGACGTCCTGGCCAAGGTTCTGTCGAGCGTAGCCGAACCTCGTCTGCAGGCCTCCCTGCACCGCGGTCACGGTGTCCTCCCAATTGGCGGCTGGATCGTCGACCACGTTGGCACTCAGGGCTATCAGGTATACATCGGCCGGCAGCACCCGCACCGGCACCATCGGGTCGCCGGCCGCGGCGAGGACGGCGGCGACACCAGCACACAGCCCCCCTTGCGGGCTCAGTGCTGTCGGATCGGTCCCGGCGATCGTGACCACCACCCCGGCTGGGGTCAGGGCGGCGCTGGCTTTGCCGACGCCGGCAACCGACCCGGCCAGCGCGGCGTAGTCACCGACGGTCACAACACGCCCGAGCGAGCTCAGGCCCGACGGCGCCGCGGCCCGCACGGAGTCTTGGTCGTCGCCGCCGGTGCCACCCACGGCCGGCAACGGGTTGGTGACGCCCTTCAGGCTTGCCGGGCGGCTGAGCAGCTGCGTTATCTGGCCGGAAGGCACATTGCCCTGACTGCCGTCACCGGTCCGGTAGGTGGCGTTGACGTTTCCGGTGCCGGGCGGAAGCGGCGACGGGAACACGACCGTGGTTTGCCCCGACGCATTGGTTCTCGCCACGAAAGCCTGCGCCGACGTGTTGTCGTCGACGCGGTTGACCTGGGCGTAGCCCACCCCGTCCACGGTCACGGACAGGGTGGAGCGGTAGCCGGATACCGACGACGCGGGGTCGGCGAGCAGCGGCCCGGCTGACAGCGTGAAGCTCTGCGGCACCTGCGCGGGTTGGCCGCTACCCAGCACTTGTTTGATCGTCGCGCCCTGGTGGGCGCAGACTACATTGCCGTAGACCTGCACGGTGGCGCGCTGATAGCTAAAGGCCAGCGGCTGCGCCAGGTTCAGGGTGCTGTAGGGCGCGCCGCCGGCGTCGGCGGTCATCGACACCGACGCGACCGTCGCGATCTCGCCGCCCGGAACCGACGCGCCCGGCACATCGGTGCGGGTGCCGGTCACGGCGATCAGGCGGCCCGGATCCATGCCGGCGACCAGGCCGCCGAGGTCGATCGAAACACCGGCCACGTCGTCGGTCACCGGCGCCGGCTGTAGCGGCAGCACGGTCGGCTGTGCGTAAACGGTCACCGGCCGCAGTGCGGATTGAAGTACGGCTCCGCTGTCGAGCCAGGCCCTGTCCAGCTTCAGTTGCGTGACCTTGCCGGTGATCCCGAAGCCACTCACGGACACCGTGTCAGCCGACTGGACCTGCGCGATCGTGGCGACCGAGATGTCGGTCTCCGCTTGGTGGATCAGCACCGAGCTGCCCGCGGTGATTCCCGGGTAGTTCCCGTCAAGCAGCAGCAGCGTCGGGTCGGCCGGCGGCAGCGGCGTCGCGATGGAGAGAGCGATCGAGTGCGGCGCGTCGGTGGGGGTCGACCAGGCGATCGTCACTTGCGCGTTCCCGACCTGCCCGTTGAACACGGTGTTCACGGCGGGATCCCAGATCAACGAGCCTTGGTTCGGGCCGCCGGTGAATGCCAGGGTGACCGCGCCGGTGGTGGGATTGAGACCGAGGTTCACGGTCAGCGCGGGCGTCGGCGGGGGTGTGGGTGTCGAAGCCGGGTCGGCCGTCGTGTAGCCGGCGTAGGCCAGTGCAATCGTGCGGTCCGGGTTTGTCGAGAGCGTGACTGCGCCGAAAGAGGCCGGCGTTGGGGTGGCGGGCGACGGTGGGAAGGCGCGCGGGTTGACGGTGATCGTGGCCTGGCTGGTGAACGTCCCGGCACTGCATTGCACGTCCAGGACTGGATATTCGGTTGTCCGATCCTGTTCGATGCGTCCGAGTATGCGTTGCAGTAGGCCGGCCCGGGCGGGATCCAACCTGATGCCCAGCGCCTCCAACGCGGCCTGGTGCAAAAGCAGAAAGTCCGCCGCGGTGACACTGAACTGCAGGTCGAAGGTATCGCCGAGCGGCCAGTCGCGGCTGCCGGACGGCTGGCCGCCGGCATTGAAGATGGGCTGCGGAGGGGCGGCGCCGCCGAACGGGGCCGCCGCGACCGCCATGACCGATGCGCCCGTCACCGGCGCTGATCCAATGGTGGTGGAGCCGAGCGCGGCATACAGCGTTGGGGCGATGGACGGCTGCAGGGCCGCCAGCAGCCGCGGCACGCTGTCGGAGCCGGTGCTGAACGCGGGTGTTCGAGCGCCGTTGCCCGATGTCTGGGGCTGCGGGTACGACGAGCTGGGTGCTCGTACCGGCTTGCTGAGGCCGTCAGTGAGCAGAGCGTCTATCGCGGCCGTCGTGTTGGCAGGCGGCTGAACCTCCTGCGAAGAACCCGCCGCAACACTGTCGGCCCGATCCTTCGGCGGCGGGATCGCCGATTGCTGCAGCGTCACATTGGTGACCTTGGCCGTGTAGTCAACCGTGGCGGACTGGACGGCGACCGGGTACTGGCCGGTGCCGGCCTGCAGCAAGAGCACGCTGTTGGGGCCCAGCTTCGCGGTGGTGCTGTCAACCACCAGCGAGGTGTCGGTGGGTTGAACCGGTTGGCCGGTTTTGACCGTCAGCAGGTTCCAACTGGGCCGTGCGGTCAGCTTGGTGGCGGATTCGAAGGTCTGCGGTTGCTGACCCGGACCGGGCACCGATTGGAACAGCAGACCGGGGCTGAACTGGACCGCGCCGTCGGCCGCATCAGGGGCCAGCGTGTAGGCCATGTGCACCTGCGCGGCCAGGCTCGGTACCGGTTGGTAACCGACGAGGTTGGCCATGGCCAGGATCGAACCCGACTGGACAGCGGAAGACAGGTACCCCTCATCGGCGATCCGGTCCGAATAGAAGCCGAGCACGTCGCCGACGGTTGCCCAGGCGTCCAGCAGTGCGATGGTGGGGTCGTCCGGGACGCGGGTCTGGAGACCCAACGCCGGTGTGTCGCTGGACGTCAACGCGACGATCAGCTGCTCGAACAGCGCGGCGCGGCGGGCCGAGTTGTGCGGAGGGACAAAGGCGCCGGTCATCGTCCGCCCTCCAGCGAAACCAGCGCGTAGCCGTGCTCCGGTCGGGTGGGATCGTTGTCCAGGCGCGCGATCTGCAGCGCCCCGAGTTGCAGCGGCGAAGCCGGCGTCGCGGATCCGCTCGCGGCCGGCTGGTCCAGGAACCCGAACCGGGTGAGCGTCACCGAGTCGACGCCGGCGACGGCGCCGACGGCGGCCAGTATCGGGCTGGAGTACACGGGCGCGGCGAAGCCCATCTTCGCCGGGTTGAACAACGCCGGCGTACCGTCGTGCAGCCAGCCGCCGGAGAGCAGCCGCGCGAGGTGGTGAGCAACGTCGCGTCGGATCGCACCGCGGCCGAGGCCGACCTCGAGTTCCACGGCCACTGGCCGATAGTGCGGCGCCAGCACTCGTACCTGCTGGCCGATCCGGCGCACCGCCGCAAGCGACCTGCGCACCTCGGCGAGCAGCTCGTCGGAAGGGTCCTCGCCCAAGTCGGGCTGGACGGCCACATCGACCACGACCGTCGAACCGGTGAAGCGTAATTCGGCTGCGCCACGCCGGACCCCGGGCAGCGCGGCGGCCAGCGCCGCGTAATCGTCCGCGGTGAGGGCCCGCTGCTGCCCGACGGCGAAGCAACCGGGGATCGCCAGCTTTGCGGCTGCGACGTTCTCGGCCTCGATTCCGCCGACGACTGCAAGAGGGTTGCGGATCACCGATATGCCGCTCAATGCGGGCGGTTTGACGGAGCCGGCCTGCTCGCCGGGCACCCAGACCAACGCGTTGATCGCCTCGGTCTCGACGTTGCCCGCCGCGCCGTTGCCCACCCAATACGCCCCGGATAGCGACCCGGCCGCAGCCGGCGGGTTGTTGATCCGCAGCTGGGCGATTCCCTCGTCGTTCACTTCGGCGACAAAGACTCGATCCGTCGGTGCGGCGCCGATCAGGTCCAGTACCGGGCGCCAGCTGTTGCCCGCGCCATCGGTGAGTTGGAGTATCGGCAGCGCTGCGCGCGGGTCCTGCGAAATCGCCGTCGCGGCGGGTCCCCAGGAGCCGGGTTGCCCCGGCGCGAGCGCTGCCGTCAGCTCCGTCCCCCAATCCTGCTGGAGCTCGTCGATCAGCACCGCGTCGAGTGGGCCGGTGCCCGCCGCGACCCGGGCCAGATAGTCCAGCCTCCGGCGGCGGCCCGCCAGCAGGCGGTCGGCGCGTGCGAGTAACTCGGTGAGCGCGTCGGCGTCGAGCTCGGCCCGGATGTCTTTGCGGAGTCCGCGGCGGGTGGCGCCGAGCCCGAGCCGCTCCAGCGCGTCGTCACCAACCTGCAGGGCCAGCATCTCCAGGTGTTCGGTGGATAGCGGGGTGCCGTGGTCGGCCTGGGTGCGCCAATGCGCGATTTGCTCGCGCCAACGGTGGTAGATGGAATGCAGCCGGCGGGCTTGGTGGCGGCCGACGGTCCGCGGGTCGGGGAATGGTGTCGCGTAGCTCAGCCCTGGCCGGGAAAGTGCCGGCGCGGACGGATCGAGTGGATCCGCGGCAGCCACTCCGTTGGCCACCAACACCACGTTGCCCGAAGCCTGGCCGCAGAGGTGGCCCGCTGCCGTCACGGCAAGGTCGAAGCGGAGCGCATCCTCGGCGGCCCACTGCACTTCCAGCAATGGCTGATCGAACAGCGGGTCGGTCAATAGCTGCGTTCCGGTGAGGCGGACCGCTTGGCGCAGGGCGGGATCTGCGGGCCCCACCCCGCCGGTGTCTGGGTCTTTGGTCTGTTCGAGGACCAGCACGTCGCCCGCATGCAGTTGCAAGGTCCGCTGCGGTGGGCGTTTGGTGACCTTTGGCGCGGCGCGGGAATCCTGCCCGTCCACCAGTACGGCGCTGGTCGCGCCCGCGGCCAGGTGACTGTCGTCCTCGCCCCAGCTCCAAAAGTCGATCGTGTTGTGGGCGGGTAGCAGCTCGGCGACTGCCGGCGGCCCTTGCGCACCTGGCTGGACGGACACCGGGCTGTATTGGGGGAAGGACGCCAGAACGTCCGGGGGCAGCGTGTCCGCATTCAGCACCGGCGGGCCGTCGTCGCTGAGGACCCCCGCCGCGGCGAAACGAATATCGGTCAGCGGCAAGGAGACCGGCGTACTCACGCGGATACACACCCAGCCCCTGGCGCTGCAACCCTCGTGCAGGCGGTAGCCGACGAAGCGGCCGTGTCGGCGCACCGAGATCCGGTTGCGGGCGGTTTGCAGGTAGGCCTCGGTGGCCACGGCGTCCTGGTAGTAACTCAGGTCGTCGCCGATGTAAGCGAGCAGCTCGACCAGGGTGATCCAGATATCGGGCTCGTGCTGCTCGCTCCACTCGGGCAGGGTGACCGCGAGTCTGTCGAGCATGAGCTGTCGCAGCCCCGCGTAGTCGCGGTAGAGGTAGGACACCGCGTTGTCGGAGAAGGGCCCGCCGCCCGGCCCCCGGTGGACCGGCGGCCGCGGTTCGTCGACGTCGAAGACGAACCGCACCTGTGCGTAGCGCGGGTCGATGCCGTGATGTGTTCTTGAGCCCGGCGCCCCGTCCGGCCCGCGTTCGACGACCCGGAGCAGGTAAGGGCCTGCCGTGCCGGCGTGGTCGAGTTCGACGATCAGGCGGTCTTCGAGGTCGCCCCCGGCCTCCTCGGCGCGGCGCACCTCGACCGCCCGCACCGGCCGGGCGCCCCGGGGGGCCTCGATCCTGATGTTGCCCGCTTGCAGCCCCCTCGGCGCGTGCTCGAAGAAGTACACGAGCAGCCGACGGCCGCCGTCGTGGACTTCCACCCCGTCCAGGCCGTTGGCGTGGCGTTCATGCAGCGTGCGCCGCCGCGCGTCACCGCTGACCACCAGGTCGCCCCACCGCATTTCGGTGCTCATGGCCCCCCCGGGACGGCCAGCGTCAGGTTGGTCGCAGCGCCGGTGGCCAGCACGACGTAGCCGATGTTCACGCTCAGCACGCCATCCTGGCTGCTCACGCCAAGCGAAGTCACCGACAGCACGTCTTGCAGCCAGAGGTTGATCGCCGCCGCGATTGTCACGTTCAGTGCGGCGGCGATTTCCGGGGAGTTCGGGGAGAACACCTGATCGAGCAGTCCGCAGCCGAACGTGGGCTGGTTGACGCGTTCTCCCGGGCGGGTGAGCAGGAGCAGCAAGAGCATTTGCTCGACGTGGTCGCCGTAGCTCGCTGTGGCCGTTCGGCCACGGCCATCCAGACCGTAGGGGAAGGCGACGTTGACTGTGCTCATTCGACCGAGAACGTCCCGGTGGCGGTGATCACGTTGAAGCTGGCGGTGGTGATCGTCACCTCGGGTGCGGTGATGTCGATGCTGCCCGGCGTCAGTGCGATGGCCACCGCGCCCTTGCCGGCGATGATGTTGACGCAGCCGGGGGTATCGCCGCCGCCGAGGATCGGCTCGTCGGCGATCGATATTCCGGCGGTGGCGCTCTCGATGCTGATCGCGGTGACTTCGGGGTAGGCGTTGTATTCCTCGGCCATGGTGGGGATTTCGCCGTCACCCCAGTAACAGCCGACCCAGATCGGCTTGTCCGCGTCGCCGCGTTCGAACTCGATCCACACGTTGGCGCCGATGCGCGGCCGCAGGTAGGTGCCCATCAGCACGTCGGTGATCGGAACGCACGGCATGGCCCAGTTGGCCGTGACGATTCCGGGCACGCGGACCAGCAGGCGCCCGGACGGTGGGACGTCGACGTTGTCCAGCACGGTGCCGCGGTATTTGCCCCAATACCGCTTGGCCACCGGCGGTTCGGGGTCCTGCTCCCGCGCCGTGTCCGGATCGATGGTGGTGTGGTGGACGGCGCCAGAAACACTGTTGTCGGGCATGGGCTCTCCGATCGATCAGCCGGCCGGTGAGGCCGGCAGGGACGACGCGGTGCTAGCACCGGTGTTCACGGGAACGGCCGGCCCGGCGGGCGCCGGAACCGGCAGGGCCGGGCCTGGGCTAGGCAACGCGGGCGTGGCCGTTGCCGCCGAACTGGAAAATGCCGGGAGTTGTTGGCCGAGGCCATAACTCGCCGGATCAGCGGAATTCCCGCCGACCAGCCGGTTGCGCTGCATGGTGAAGTTCTGCTTGTAGGAGCCCGGCTTGATCGTGTGAGTGACGGTGGAGACGAAATACTCTCCGTCGAAGGTGATTCCGGCCCCCTGCACCTGAACCACCGTCCGTGCCGGCAGGATCGACCCGTACCGCAACACGTCGAGGGTCCCTTGCCCAGTGACCACGTTGGCCGAGTCGGCCGTCTTCGCCAGTGCGATGGCTGCCGCCTGAATCGGGTTGTAGCCCGATAGCCCGCTGAGCGGTGTCACCTTTAGCGGGAGCGGATCCTTCTGCCCGAGTGGAGGGCTGAGCGGCGTCACATCCGGGACCGGAATCGGCAGGGGGACCGGGACGTCGGGGAGTTGAACCCACACGAAGAAACGCGTCTTCTTGAAGCCGTCGAACGAGAACTGCAGGGATTCGACGTTGCTGCGTCCGTCCCAGTCGATCGCCAGTGGCGGCGGCGTGGCCAGGAACGGTATCGCCATCTGCAATTTGGGTCCCCAGTAGGCCATGCTCATCCCGGGCGCCGGACCCGGCTGCAGATAGAACGTGTAGCCCACCTGCTCTGCCAGCGTGTTGATGTACTGCAGATCCGTTCCGCTTTGCTGGGGGACGGTCTCGTTGGGCAGCGGAACGTTGATCAGCACGCTGGGCAGGACAAGCGGAACGATTCCGTAGACGGGCAGGTACTTGGCCAAGATGAGCGCGACTCGCGCCTCGGCCGGCATCGCCGGGTAGGCGATCATCGAACTGAAGTCGATCACGTCCATCATCCGGGTCAGGTCCTCGCCCTTGAGTGAGAGCACCGATTTGCCCGCTTCGTCGCTGGGCACCACGTCCTGCTGGGTGATGACGCCGTCCATCAGAACGGTCGTCGACCCCGACAGGGTCGCCGCGATGACAATGCGGGTGGGCGGGTCGAAATAGCCGGTCGGCAGCAGCTGGGTGGTGATCGGCGAGAGCTTGCTGGTGGCGAACTTGAGATCGAAACCGCTGGGAGTGGACCCGCCGGCGCCGACGGACACGCTGACGTCGGTAAGCGCCTCCATCACCGCGCGGGGCGCGGGATCCAGTCCCATGCCCACCATGAGACTCAGCGTCAGCTCACTGGGCACCTGAGGCTCCTTGCGCGCCGCCCCGCGGCGGTATCGCCAGGAGCCGGCCCGGGGTTGCGAGCAAGGTGGGGCGAGTGGCGAGGTTGGCGTCGCCGAGGAGCCACGACAGGGTCGCGTCCCCGAGCGCGGAGTTCGCGATCGTATCGATCCGTTCGCCGGGGCGGACCCGGTGCTCGCCGCCTGCCGGCAGGGATCCCAGCGCGGGCAGCAGCCGCCGCAGTAGGTAAGGGACTTCAGAGCCGTCGGGCGCGGTCCACACCGCCTGCCCAACATTCGCGTAACGGCTGACGCTCATGGCAGGTGTTCCAATCCGAGGGGGCGAACGTCGGAGCTGGTCACCATCGCGGCCAGCTGTTCCACCGCCTGCCGGTAGGCGATATAGAGGTTTCCGCCGACGTGCTGCAGCGGAAGATCGCTGCTGGTCAGGACCTTGCATTCGATGCTGGCCTTGACCCGGATGGGCCTCAGCTTGGTGTCGAAGGCTTCTTCGGTGAACGACAGGTTGCTCACCAACACGGGCACGACTCGTTTGACTCCCCAGACGAGCAGCACCAGCGGCGCCTCCATCGGCGAGACCTCGAGCGTGCCGCTGTCGAACAGGGCGTCGGTCGCCAGGAGTTCGGCGACGCTGGGTGTCACCAGCCGCTCGAGCACCGCCAGCGCCGGCAGCAACCCGTAGGTGACGACCGGCTGGTTTGCGCTGTCAGCCGGATTCTCCAGCTGGTCGGTCGCATCGATCTCGGCGTCGAATTTGATGGTCTCGTGCGGGGGACCGATGAATCGGAGCACCTCGAGTCGATCTCCGGGCTCGCCGCCGATCGCCCGTGGCTGAAGCGTCCGGGTGAGCGTGTCCGGGTTGTATTGGAAGACGACCACGTCGAGCAGGGTCCGCGCGTTCGGGTCGATTCGCACCAGGCCGCCGCGCAGCGTCTTGGGTGTCCCCGGGAAGCCGGTAGTGGTCATCGGCGTCCCCTGCGAATGTCCGAACGCGTCACTGCCGCCGGCGGTCGCACCGCGCTGACGGCCCGGTGAACGCTGCCGGCGACCTGACGTGCGATCTCGATGACGGTCGAGTCCCGCCCGCGATCCGCGGCGCCCTGATCCGCCGGGCCAACTACTGGCCGGTCGGCCAGCCTGCGCAATTCGCGCGCGATCGCCGGCCCGAGGGCGTCGCGCTGCCGATGGGACAATTCGACCCCGTCCAGCACCAGGTGATCGATCCGGACATCGGTCCTCATGCCGGTGCTCCCTCGATCCTGAAATCGGCGTCGTTGACATGCCTTTCGAGTTTGCGGAACTCGATCCGGGCCATCTCGAGCACCAGTTCCATGCCGACCCTCGTCCCCTGTCCTGCCGCGCAGAACGCTGCGTTGATCGCGATGTTGCGGATCATTCCGCCGCTGGCGGCGAGCCTGGCGAGGCGCTCGAGGTCCAACTCGTCGACCGGTGCCTGGGCGGGAAACGCCTGCGCCCACAAGCGGGCCCGCTCGGTCGGTGAGGGAAAGGGGAAGTCGACGATGAATCGCAGCCGCCGCAGAAACGCGTCGTCGAGGGCGTGGCGCAGGTTGGTCGCCAGGATCGCGATCCCGCGGTAGTCCTCCATCCGCGCCAGCAGGTAGCTGACCTCGATATTGGCGTAGCGGTCGTGGCTGTCCTTGACCTCGCTGCGCTTGCCGAACAACGCGTCTGCTTCGTCGAACATCAGCAGCGACCCGCCTTCTTCTGCGGCGTCGAAGACGCGCCGCAGGTTTTGCTCGGTTTCGCCGATGTACTTGCTCACCACTCCCGCGAGGTCGACGCGATACATGTCGAGTTCGAGCTCGTGGGCGATCACCTCGGCAGCCAGGGTCTTACCGGTGCCCGAGCCGCCGGCGAACAGCGCTGTCACGGCGCTTCCGCGAGTGATCCGTTCGCCGAAGCCCCAGGAGCTCAACACCGTTGCCCGGCCCCGCACCTGGTCGGCGATGTGTCGCAGCAGGGCGAGTTCGGCGTCGGGGAGCACGAGGTCATCCCACCCCGCCGACGGTTCGACGCGACGCGCCAGTGTGTCCAATCGCGGCCGGGTTTGCGCGCGGCAGGCCGACCAGAGGCCCGCCGCACCCCTCCCATTTTGGCCGCACTGGCGCACAACGTCGGTGATGGCCAGCTGACTCAGGTCGAACTCGGCGGCCAGCCGCTGCGGCGTTTCGGTGTCGTCGGGCAGCAGTTCCTGCCACAACGCCTGCTGTTCGGCCGGGGTTGGTCGGGGCGTGTCGATTACGCGCAGGCGGCGTGATCGCAGCGGCCGGGGTTCGCGGGTGCCGAGCAAGACGTGGCTGCGCACCCGTTCGAACAGCGCGTCGATTCCAATCGAGCTTTCGCGGGAGACCTCCGCCGTGTCGGCATACATCAGCACCGGCAGCAGGAGTGTCTCGCGTTCCCACAGCCGGATCAGGTCGGACAGTTCCTGCGGGTGCGTCGGCACCCGTTCGGCCGTGATCTCATACAGATCGCGGCCCAGGCGCTGCGCCGCCGTGCCGGCCAGGTATCGGCGCACCGAAGCGTCCACTCCGACCAACTGGACGGCAGGCGGCTGCTCGTCGCCCTCCTCGGTCAGCGCCACGATGATGTCTGCGACCGCCCGCTCGTGCGTCGGCGGCAGGGACGGCGTCAGCTCCATCGGCACCGGGGAGACGATCGCCGCGAGCCGTTCGTCCATCACGTTCAGCCCCTTGATGAAGCTGACGATGCGCTCGTCGATGCGGAACCGGGTGGCGGTTAATGCATCGGCGCGGGGTTCGTCGAATTCGATGAGCCGCCAATACCGCAGCGGCCGTTGCGGCGACACGACATCCCAGGTGGCGCCGGGCAGCATTGTCAGTGCCAACGCCATCGTCGGGTAGGTGGTGTGCGGATTTCCGCTCGCGTCGGCACAGCGCGCGGGGGTGTTCGGGTCCAGTTCCATGGCGGCGGCGAGTATCAGGACGAGGCGTTCGAATCGGGATAACCCGAGCCGATCTCCCAGCAGCTCGAGCGCCGGCGGAGGCTCCGCCTCGCTGCCGATTTCCCACCACGGTGACGCCTCGGCATCCGAGGCAGCGCCGCTGAGCTGGTCCCGGGTCCACGCCAGTCCCGCGGTCAGATAGGCATTGTTCGTCGTTTCCCAGTCGGCCGGTTCGTTCGTTGTTTCGCGAGCTCCGGTCGCCGCGGTCATGTCAGCACCAGCTGTTGGTTGGGATCGAATTGCATGGGCGCCGGCTGGTTGCCGTTCGCGGCTGCCGCGGGAGCGGTCAGGGGGATGCTGTCCACCGAGTCGACCCGCAAGCGGAGCAGGTAGGTGCCGGCCGAGAAGCCCTGCAGGTTGAACGTGAGCTGTTCGGTGGCCGTCTGGATCGGCGCCGGCGTCACCAGTTGACTACCTACGATCAGGGCGACGCTCTGATGCGGCTGCACAGCGGGAACGCAGCTCACGGTCAAGCTTCCGGTACCGGCTTTGGTCAGCTTGAGCTGTGGTTCTGTGGCACTGACCAGCTTGGGTGCCAACGCGACGGGTGCGGCGTTGCTGGCAACCGTCACCGGTCCGGCGCCGGGGGACAGTGTCTGGTCCATCAGGGCGTCGAAGGTTGCCATGACCGTCGCCATCCCAGCCGGCAGGGTCGGCGGATCGGGGAGCTGAACTGTTACCGCAGCCGGGGTGACGCTCAGCGGCGTCAAAGCGACCGGTTGATCGACCAGCGGATGGCTCAGTTCTATCGCGGTGACCGCGTCGAGGTAACTGCCGGTCAGAGTCAGCACGTCGCCGGGCTGGGCCGCCGGCTGGCCGTTCGGGGGCACCGCGAGTTGAAGCTGGGGAAAGGGGGAGCCGGCGGCTACCGGGCCGGTGTCTTGCCGTCCCCGCGTGAGCACGGGCGGTGCTGCGACGGGCGAGCGGGTGCTGTCGATGAGGACGACGGCGGCGTCGTAGCTGACGGAGAGCCGGTAGCCCGTCCCGAATGTCACCCACATGCGCGAGATCTCGTCCTGGGGCCGGGGATCGGGGGTGATCCGGATTCGCTCGACCTGGTTCTCCAGACCCGATCCGGGAGCTGGCAGCGCGCTGGCGATCTGCGATCGTGACAGCAGCGGCCAGTCGTTCAGCACGCCCATCGCGATGCCCAGCAGCCGGTGGGCCAGTATCTCGTCGTCGTTTTCGCCGTAGGCGGTGATCAGATAGGAAAGCACCAGCGGCAGCGGCGGCTGCCCCACTTCACCGGGTCGGATGCCGGGCGGGTCCTGGTTTCGCCATGCGGCGTCGATCGAAGTCCGGTAGAGAAACAGGTTGACCTGATTGACCGCTGCGCCCTGACGCGCCCGGTCAGGCGGCCGGGCGGTCACCTTTCCGCTGCTCACCGCTTCGTCTGCCGAAACCGCCGACTGGAGCATGTTCGTCAGGGTCGCCGTGACTGCCGCGATCGCGGCATGGTTGCTCATCGCGCGCGACCTCTCGCCCTGGTTCTCGAAGCGAGGTAGTCGTCGAGGGTGGGCGGACGGCGTCGCGGCCCGGCTGGTTGGCGAGGCGTCGGTGCGGCGTCGGCGGCCGGGGCCCGGACCTCGATCCGGCCGATCGTCACCGAAACGTCGGTGTGGGCGGGGTGGTGACCGGACGGCGGCACTGCCGGTGGCGGCGCCGGCAACGATGCGTGCACCGGTCGCTGGTGCTGCGGCGGTTCGGTGGTCGCCAGGTCGACGCGGAGATCGCCTTGCCACCTGGCGAGCGCGGGGACGTTGTCGGACGGCCCCTCTGGCCCTGTTTCGGTCGGCGCCGCTTCCGGTGGTCCGGGGTACGGCTGGGGTGTCGGCGCGGGACGGTGGGCCTCGGCGGGCCGGGACTGCCGCGGCGGTTCGATAGGCGGTGGCGATCCGTTGGACGGCGCGGGTTCGGTAACCTGCGCAGGCTTGGCATCTGGTGGCGCGGCCGCGTTGGCGTGCGGCGGCGCCGTGGCGGGCGGACGCACCGCTGCGACGGGCGCCCTGACCGGTTGGTTCGCGACCGCGACGGGTTCGGCCGCGCTGGCACCCGGCGCGGCGGCGGGCCGGCGCGGTGGCGGTTCCAGGGTTTTCGCGGAGGGTGCCACCAGGTGATGGTTCGGATCGGGTTCGTGGGCCGGGGGTCGGACAAGCGCTGAACCCTCAACGGCCGGGTTCGTGGGGGCAACCATGGGTTCGGCGACCGGTTCGGCTGCCGCCGGATCACTTTCGGCGGGGGACCACTGTTCCGGCTCGAACTCGGTCTCCGGAGTGACCGGCTCGATGTCCGGTGCCGGCGGCCCGAGCAGAGCGTGGCCGTTCGACGCAGGCCCGTCGATGGGCAGCGCGGGCGGCGGTTCGAACCGCGACCGCGGCCGGGGTCGCAAGCCCGTCGTCGGGCGCAGCCGCGAGATGTAGGGCATCACCATCCCAGCGCCTCCAGGTACCACCGTCGGCGCCACCCGCTCATAGCCAAGATCTCGGTCTCCGACCAGCCGTAGGCCTGGGCCAGCCGATGCACCTCGGAGAGCATTCGTCCAACCCATTCCGTGAGGTCGTTCCAGAGCACGCTGCGGATGTCGAGCTCGTCGAGCCATTGGTTACCGCACGTGCAGGACACCCGAAGGGCGATGCAGGCGCCGGGGTCACTGTCGGCCAACGCCTCGACGACGGTAGCCACGGTTGCGTCCGGCAGTTGATGTGCGGCGACCGGGTCGCCCGCGGGCGAGGCCGCCTCGAGCAGGCACCGGTCCAGCAGGTCGCGGGGCGTCGCCCGGCCGTGGAGAAGATCGAGCGCGCGTAGGTCGGCATTCCTGGGAATCCGGCAGCGCAGCGTGTACCCGTCCGCGTGCACCGTCGTCGACGTGGCGGAATGCTTGCCGGTCGGCTGCAGCTCGCCGAGCGGCAGGTTCAATTCGACCTCGGTCTGGCAGGCCGGACAGGTCGTGACGGCATCCAGGGTCTCTCCGAAAACCGTCCGGCGCAGCTCGAAGAGCCTGGCGTCGCATTGACCGACCGTCAGCTCATCGACCGGCACGCTCGCGGGCAGCGCGTCGAGAGTTCTCAGCAGCGATGGCGCCCGGTCCAACGGCGCAACGGCGGCCCCCACTTCCCATGCTTGGAGCAGGCGTGCGGCACTCGTCTCCATCGCGTTCCCCCGTCAGCTCGCTTCATCAACCGGCGAACGAAGGCTCTCTCGGCTCGACCACGGCCGGGTCTCGATCCCAGCCCTCGTTCTCGAGCTTGAGGTGCTGTATCGCTACGGCGTTGGCGTTCGCATCGAGATCCGGCAGCGCCTGGTACTCCGACACCCAGCAGCGGTACACGTGGTAGGAGATCACCTTCTGGCCGGCCTCGTTGAACACGTCGATGATCAGGTCTTTGCGGAAGTCCGCGAGCGACACCTCCTGGTTGGCGTCTAGTGCCTGTGCGTTTTGGTAGTCCCACACCTTGTTGGCCCACAGTTCGAAGGCCGGATCGTGAGTCACCCCGCGCTCGAGCGTGATCGCCTCGTATTCGGTTCGGCCGGGCGATTTGTGGGTCGTGCTCGGGTCGGCGCCCACGCGGTGCTTGACCACTTCGGTGGTCCGCTTCAGCGAGCTGACCTTCGAGATCCCTGCGACGTAGGCGCCGTCCCACTTGACCCGGAACTTGAAGTTCTTGTAGGGATCGACCCGCTGGGCAGGTTGTGTCCCTCCAGCGGTGTAAAAGGGTTCGGACGTAGGTTCCCTCGAAGACCAGCAAGTCTGAAGGAAGGAACCCACGTCCGTGTCGAAGAGGATATCGCCTGCGCAGCGGTTGCAGGCAGAAATTGATGAGGTGTTCGCCGGCGGCGAGGACCTGGCGGGTGCGATCGAGCAGGTCGCGGTGCTCGGCGCCCGGTTGCTGTTGCAGGCCGCGATCGAGGCCGAGGTGACCGCGTTTTCGGGCCGGGACCGCTATGAGCGGGCCGCAGGCAGTGCGGGCGCCCGCGCCGGGATGCGCAACGGGTACTGCCCGACCACGGTGAAAACCACCGCCGGCCGGTGACGCTGGAGCGGCCGAAGGTGCGCGGCACCGCCGAGCGCTTCGCCTCCCAGTTGTTCGGTAAGGGGGTGACCGAAGACCAACGCGCTGGAGTCGCTGGTGATCGCCGGGTTCGTGCGCGGACTGTCGACACGCGATGTGCAGGCCACCTTGACCGAGGCGCTCGGCGAGACCGCCGCGGTGTCGAAATCGACGGTGTCGCGCATCTGCGAAGACATCCGCGACCAGTTCGAGGCCTGGAGCGCTCGCCGGCTCGACGACATCGAGCTGGATTACCTGTTCCTCGACGGCAGCCACTTCAAATACCACGCCAACGCGTCGGCCGACCCGGTGCTGGCCGCGTGGGGTATCGACACCGACGGCAACCCGGTGTTCGTCGGGCTGGAGGCCGCTTCAAGCGAGTCCGGTGACGCGTGGGAGGGGTTTTTGACCGGGCTCGGTGAGCGTGGGTTGGCGTGTCCGCTGCTGGTGGTCAGCGACGGTGCGGCCGGGTTGATCGGCGCGGTCGAGCGCACCATGGGCGCGGCGCTGCGGCAGCGGTGTCTGGTGCATCGCGCCAGAAACGTGTTGGCCAAGGTGCCCAAGAACGCCCAAGCGGAGGTCAAGGCCGACTACTGGTCGATCTTCGAGGTGCCCGACACGATCGAGCCCGGCCCCGACGCGGTCGGGTATGTGCAGAAGCGGCTCGACGTGTTCGAAAGGCGTTGGCGCGACTCCTATCCGGCAGCGGTGCGGTGTCTGCTCAGCGACCGTGACTCGCTGACGGCCTACCTGCGGTTCCCGCGTGAGCACTGGACCCGGGTGCGGCACTCCAATTTCATCGAGCGGACGTTCGGTGAGACCCGCCGCCGGGTCAAGGTCATCGGTCGGCTGCCCGGCGAGGTTTCCTGTCTGAAGCTGGTGTGGGCGGTGCTCGATCGCGCCTCGGCCGGGTGGCGAGGGTTCACCATGACACCGGCCGGGCTGCGGCTGCTGGCCAACCTGCGCAGGTCGCTGCATGACCCACTTTCCGAACTCCCGCAACGGAATTCGGAGTTCACGCCGAAACCGGCGTGGCGCCAACCGATTCAGCTGCCACCGCATAGAATCGATTGTCACAGGCCGACTATTCGTTTCAGGTGGGGAGCGAGCCTTCTCCCCACCCGAACGTGGCTATGACGTGAAGCCGGGCACCGGGTAGCGGCCGTTGAGTATGTAGTTGCCGACTTCGGCGATCTTGTAGGAGACCGGGTCGTGCAGGGTATGGGTGCGGATGTTTCTCCAGAATCGGTCGAATCCGTACCGGGGGTGTGTGCCGCGGGCTCCGATGACCTCGAAGATGCGGCTGGTGATGTCGAGGGCGACCTGTGAGGTCAACGCCTTAACGCCGGACACGCGGACCATGAGCTCACCGCGATCCTCGGCGGTCAGTTGTCGGCCTTTGTCCCAGACGGTTTGCAACAGTCGCGCGGCGTCTCGCGCGGCGGCGTCCGCGCCTTGGTAGGCAATGCCCATTTCGCCGTAGGCGCGCACGACGTAGGGATCCTCGACCGCCTGGGTGACACCGGCTGGTGTCCACGGGCGGGCTTGGGTTCGGGTGTAGTCGCGCGCGGCGTCGAGCGCCCCCTGCGCGATCCCAAGGTAGACGTTGGCGAAGCTCAGCTGGACCAGTGGCCCGAACAGGCTGGCGGGCTGGAACTGGAAGAAGTCATTGATGATGGCGTTGGGGCCCCCGAGAACCTCGTCAGCGCGCACCTCCACGTCGTGAAACTCCACGGTGCCACTGTCGGTGCGACGCATGCCCAGGGCGTCCCAGTCGTCGTTGACTGTGACGCCGGCTCGGTCGGTCGGGATCACCGCGGTGATGATCGATCCCTGCTGCGCTGACGCGTCTTGAACTACTCCAAAGACGAGCAGCAGGTCTGAATCCGTGGCGCCGCTGGTGAAGTGCTTGGTGCCTTCAAATCGGTAGCTTCCGTCTTCGTGGGGTGTGGCACGGACCTTCCAGTCCAGCACGTGGCTGTTGTTCTCGCTGGATGCGTTGCCGGCCCACCAGTTGTGTTGCGCCACCTGGCGGTAGACGTGCTCCGTCTGTTCGCTCGACCCCAAGAGCTCGATGAACGCGATGCACACGGTGTGGTACCCGAACAGATGACCCAAGGAGCCGTCTACTTTGGCGATCTCGCGGATCACCTCGAAGATGGTGGGCCAGTCAGCACCCCATCCCCCGAACCGTTGCGGAACTGCCAGCGACAGTAGGCCGCTGGCGCGCAGGTCCTCGCGTTCGGTGGTGGCCGATCCGCCGGCACGGTCGCGCTCGATGAGGCCGTCCTGCCATGTCCGGGCCAGATCACGCGCTACGGCAACGGGGTCGGCGAGGTCGGCTGGCCGGGGCTTCGCGGTGTTGGTCGTCAGTGTCATGATCCGTTTCCTGGTGTCGATCGGTTCAGGCTTGCGGCTAAGAACTCCGGTGCGGCCCATTGCTCAAGATCGACCGGGTGATCGATCAGGTCGTTGTCGAGGAGGAACCGCTGTGTCTGGTCCAGCAGGTTGATGGCGGATTCGTCCAGGCGTGGCACTAGGTGCTCAGCGAAGTCGGGGCCGAATCCTCGGTCGATCGCCGCGGGCGCCACGCCGAGGTTGGCGGCATGGATTGTCACCACCTCGTCGTGGTGGTGACGGGACCACTGGCCAGCGCGCACCGCGGCGTCGACGAGCCGCTGCACCAGATCGGGGTGGGTCTCGACCAGCTGCGCGCTGACCGTCCAGACGCTGGCGTATAGGTTGCGTTGGTCGCCGCTGAGGTCGGCCAGTACACGAGCGCCGTAGAGATCTTCCAGTTCGGCAGCCCACGGCAACCAGCTGAACAGCGCGTCGACTGTGCCAGCGTCTAGGACGCCGGCTTGGTGGTGGGCCACCGCGGGGAACAGATCGGCGCCCTTGACGCTGGTGGCGGCGCTCAACCGGTCCGCGGGCAGATCCACGCCGGGAGTCTCGATGGCGACCAGGTCGACATCGCCCAGTTTCACACCGCCGCGCTCCAGCGTGGACAGCAGGCCCCGAGCCTCCCAGGTGCCCAGGGCGATCAATGTCTGCCGCCACGGGTCGAGCTGGCGATAGTCACCCAGCTCGCGGCGCAAGATGCGAATCGCCGCCGCCGAGACCCCGACCCGGCGGCCCGCCAACTCGGCGGGCGACCGCACCGGACTGTCCGCGCACACGTAAAAGCCCTGAGGCCCGGCGAAGCGGGTGACGCCCAGCAGGCGGGTACGCCCCGGTGCCCGCAGCCCCTCGCTGACTAACGGCGGATCTCCCCACCGAACCTGGTGTAGGCGGGATGGTCGTAGGTGAAGTGTAAAGCGCCCTGGGCGCCGCTCAACACCTTCCAGGGCGATACCCTCCTGCGCCAACAAACCCGCTTCCAAGGCGGTCAGCAGCGCATTGGGAACCGGGCAGTTACTGTAGGCCAGGACATCACGCTCGACCGGAGTCGTGGTCATTGCACGCTCCTACCGGTGGGGCGGCTCAACCCGAGATGCTCGCGCAAGGTAGTTCCCTCGTACTCGGTGCGGAACACTCCGCGCTCCTGCAGCAACGGCACCACCTGATCAACGAACTCGTCGTAGACGCCGGGCAGATAGGCCGCAGAGATGATGAACCCGTCTGCGGCACCAGCCTCGAAATGGCTGACGAGTTGCTCGGCGATGTGCTCGGCTGTTCCCGCCCACTGCGGCACGAACCCGACGTTGGTCCCGTATCGCCGTCCCAGTTCCCCGAGCGACAAGTCGCTGCCGCCAGCGGTCGCGGAAAACATCTGCAACATGGTCGGCACATGCCGGTCACCAAGGTCGGCCACGATATCGGCGTACTTGGTGTCCAACGGATACGCCGAGAGATCAATCCCGCTATGACTCGACAGGGTCGACAGACCGACCTCAGGATGCACCAGCGAGTTGATGTATTCCAGCCGGTCTCGGGCGATGGCCGCAGTCTCTCCGAGGACCGGCATGATCGCCGTGAAAACCTTCGTCTGGTCCGGATCGCGGCCAGCGGCGGCCACATTCGCCTTGAGGTCCTGATAGGTCGCACGCATGATGTCCAGATTCGGCGAGATACTAAACACCGCTTCGGCCCACCGCCCGGCGAAGCGCCGACCGCGCGGTGACAATCCCGCCTGCAGGATAACCGGCTCGCCCTGCGGTGACCTGGGGACCTGCAACGGGCCGCGAACCGACAACCATTTGCCCTGGTGCCCAACGTATTGGACCTTTTTCGGGTCGGCAAACCGCCCGCCCGCCTTGTCCAACAGCAGAGCATCGTCGCCCCAGGAGTTCCACAGCTTCTTCACGACCTCAAGGAACTCGTCGGCACGGTCGTAGCGGATATCGTGTTCTAGGTGCTTGTCGACCCCGAAATTGCGCGCCTCCGAGTCGTTAAGCGACGTCACCACATTCCAGGACACCCGGCCATCCGACAGATGGTCCAGCGTCGCGAAGATCCGCGCGACGTGGTAGGGCGGGTAGTACGTCGTGGAAACCGTCGCGCCCAAACCCAATCTGTCGGTCGCCGCGGCCATTGTTGCAACAACAGCTGGTCGGTTCCAGGGCGATCGCGCCTTGACCGCCCAGGCCGACGCCGGTCTGAAGATCCCGACCGTAACTGTCTTCGATCGCCAAACCGTCCGGCAAAAACAACAAATCGAACTTCCCGCGTTCCAACGTCCGAGCGATCCGCTTGTAATACTCACCGCTGAGAAAGCCATTCGTAGCGCCCACGTGACGCCACGCACCGTGGGCGTGGGTCACGTTGCCAGCCGAGAAAAACCCAGCGAGGTGCAGTTGACGGCCTTGGGGCACGGTCGTGGTCAAAGATGTCCTCCCGTTCGAGGAGTGGGCGGTCCGATCGAGTATCTATTCACGAGCCATCAGCAGCACAGGGTTAAAACCTCGATGATTCCGGTGATTCCTTTCCATCGCGCCGGGGTGATCGGATGCACGGTCTGTCGGACACAACGGTCGACTTGCCACCGACGGGACTTCCAACTGCTGCAACGGATTCGACCGGCAATCCGAAACCGGCGTCAGTGAGCATTGAGGCGATCTGAAGTAAGACCAAGACATGCTCGCCGTGGCGGCATCCAATTCGTCAGCGATCGCATAAAATCACCAACGCAAAACAGGGAGCCTACGTGACGCCCCTTTTACACCGCTCCTGGGACATCACC